>NZ_JADLQQ010000009.1 GCF_015477765.1 Nocardia transvalensis
TGCTGGCCAAGCGCGGCTTCGACCCGGTGCTGGGCGCCCGCCCGCTGCGCCGGACCATCCAGCGCGAGATCGAGGACCAGCTGTCGGAGAAGATCCTCTTCGGCGAGATCGGCGCCGGCCAGGTCGTACAGGTCGACGTCGAGGGCTGGGACGGCGAGGACACGGAAGCCGCGAGCTTGGTATTCCGAGCTCGAAGTCGGGAGAAGATTTCACTGACCTGATCCGTTGGAAAGCTGCCGCGCAACATGGGGCCGTTGCGCGGCCTTCGGCACGTCATCAATATCTACGAATTCGATCACGGCTCGAAAAGAATCTTGATTATTCGCCTGTTCCTGCTGTCTGCACCATTGACTCAGAAAGGTTAAAAAACATATAGTAATCGATATCGTTATACACATAGTCAGACGCTGGAGGTGTCTGGATTGAGCTCTATCAAGGAGACGTACGAGTCCCTGAACCTGGAACCGAAGCCGATCCGTCCGCACATCCTCGCCGCGGCCACCGTGGCCTTCGGTGAGGACTACTATGCCGCGCGGAAGGAGACCATCAACCTCTCCGGCTTCGTTCAGCTGAACAAGTGGCCCATGCCCGGATTCGAGCATCGCGTGGACGAAAAGGGCTACGCGGAGTTCGAGACCGAGTTGATCTCGGCCCCCGAGGTCGGCATCAAGGGCTACAGCTACGAGTTGGACGACCGCATTCAGGTGCTGTCGAACCCGTTCCTGCCCAACACCGGTCACGTACGGCAGATCACGCCCGGTAAGAACTTCCCCGCGGAGTTCCACATTCGCCGGTTCGGCATCCTGGAGTCCAGCACGCTGCGCCTGGCGCACCGCAACGTGATCGACATCTACGGTGTCGTCGACCATGTTCCGCCGTTCAAGAAGCCGCTGACCGGCCCGTACCTCGGCAAGCCACGCGGTGACGGTCCGTTCGATGTCATCGTGGGGCCCAACGTGGTTCGAGGAACCACACTGCCCGAGGCGTGGTACCCCGCCAACGAGGACAACGAGCCGGTGGGCATCACGCCGAGCATGTTCTTCATGCCGAGCGCCGGGCCGTGCATCTCGATGCTGGTCGACCCCACGATGATCATGCAGGTGTCGTTGGAGGGCCAGGCCACGCTCGAGGTGGATGGCAAGGAGGTGAAGGTCGACCTGGCCGGTGACTACAAGAAGGCGGCCGGCACGGAGATCCTGCTGTTCGGGCCCGAGAAGCACGACGAGGGAGCCGGTGTGCTGGCACAGATCTCGCGTGTCGCGGTGTCCGGTCACTGCGCCGAGCTCGGCGGGCGCGTGATGCTGAGAGTGAGTTTCCCGCGTCCGTCCGGTGGCACGCTCGGCGAAGGCACCGAAGACAGCCTGAGCCGCGTCCGCTACCCGAGCGAGCTGCACATCGACACCGAGTTCGAACTGGTCACCCCCCGGGCGACGCTGTACGCGACGAACCCGGTGCACGTGTTCGGCAAGCTGGCGAGCATGGAGGCCACCGGGACCGAGCTCCGGATGAACGGTGCGGACGCCGCGCTCGTCACCACGGAGGACGAGGTCAAGGCCAGGCTGACCGGTATCAACCTGGTCATGCGCGATGCGTTTGTCGGTGAGCACGCCGCCGTGAACGTATAGGTGGGACTCCCCGAGCGGCCGCTGCTTGACGCCGGCCGCTCGGGTGGGTTTCCTAGAGTTATCTTTAGCGATAATTCACCCATGACCGGCGGGAGGCATCGTGGATCAGCTGGTCCTTCTCATGCATCAGGTGATGCTCTCCGACCGGCCCCGGGTGAATGCTTATGATCAGGCCCTGAAACAGGCCGTCGAGCCCGGCTCGGTCGTCATCGACGTCGGTGCCGGAACGTTGGCGCTGTCTCTGCTTGCGCTGAAACACGGTGCCGGGCATGTGTACGCGATCGAGGCGGACCCGGAAGTGGCGGCGGTGGCCGAACGAATCATCGCGATCAACGACGTGAAGGAACAGCTCACCCTGATCCAGGGCGACGCGCGTGCGGTGAGGCTGCCTCGCAAGGCCGACGTCATCGTCTCCGAGATGATGGGCAATCTCGGCCCGGAAGAGAACATGATGCGCGTACTGGACACCGTCGCTCGCAAGAATCTGAGGCCGAACGGCCGGATCATCCCTCGCGAGCTGACCACCACGCTGGCCGCCATCGAATTCGACGACGAAGGCTGGGGAATGTGGGGGCGGGATTTTCACGGCTACCGACTCGACGTCGTGCAGGAATTCGCCGAGCCGCGCGCTCAACTGCACTTCTTTCAGCGTGAACCTCGGCTGCTCAGCGATGCCGTGCCGATCTCGGACCGCATGTGCCTGTCCATCACGCGGCCCGGAAATCTGCATGCCGTCATGGGATTCTTCACCGCCGACCTCATCGATGGTGTCTCCCTGTCGAATTTTCCCTCGTATCAAGGATGCAACTGGGCAGTCTGGATCTGGCCGTTGCGGCACACTCCGGTGACCGACGGCGACGCTGTGCGGGTGACGGTGTACCGTCCGTCCGACTCCGCCCGGTCCCGGGTGGTCACCGATTGGCGGCTGGACTGTGCCATCTCTCGGGGAGGTGGGGCGTGATGCCGTTTTCCGTCGGGACGGTGCGCGACATCCCTGTGCGCGCGCTGAAGCTGTGCGGCCTGACCTGGTCGGGAGAGTTCCTTTGGTTCTCCGAAGGCGTGCTCAACCAGATCATCGCGGTCGACCCGGCAACGGGTGCTGTCGAACACCGAATCCCCTGTGCGGCAGTCCGATCGGACCTGACCACGATGGGCGGCTATTTGATCCAGGTCGTCGGGGACGACCGCGCACTGCGAGTGATCGATCCAGCGACGGCCGACACGGTCACGGAATTCCCGAATCCCCGTCCGGGCGCAGGACTGTCCGGACTCGAGGCAACCCAACACGGAGTATGGCTGGGCTACGAGGATCGAAAGGCGATCGATCTGCGCACGGCCGAGGGGCTTCAGCTGATCGACACCATTCCCGTGCACGCACCACCCGCCGGCGTTACCGTCTCCGACAGCTACATCGCGTACGCCGACTACCCGGGCGGCATGATCAATCTCGTCAGCTTGGACAGCAGGCGCGAGGTCGCTTCGTACCATGTCGCCGGAAACCCGACCGGGCTGACCTGGGACGGCAGCCGGATCTGGTACTGCGACCACACCACCTTGCAGCTGCGTGCGATCACGGTACCGGGCCTCAGCAGTCGGTAGACGGGTCGAGAAGCCGTCCGGACCCGTTGGAGGCTTTCCAGTTGGCTTCCCAAAGAACAGGCAAGGTCGCTATATTAAATTGAATTGACTAGCGGGTTGGGTGGAACGATGCGGGTCAACGTATTCGAGCCGGCGTTGGGCGACGAAGAGCTGGAAGCCGTCCGGGAGGTCTTCGCGAGCCGGTGGATCGGTCGCGGCAGCAGGGTCGACACCTTCGAGCGAATGTTCGCCGAGCATCTCGGCGTGGACCGTGGGCAGATCACCTCGACCAACTCGTGCACCGAGGCCACGTTCATCGCGATGGAGCTGCTGGACGTGGGTCCCGGGGATGAGGTCGTGCTGCCGGCCGTAAGCTTCGTCGGCGCAGCCAACGCGGTGGCCGCTCGCGGTGCCCGCCCCGTATTCTGCGACGTCGACTCCCATACGCTCAACCCAACCGTCGAGCACGTGCGCTCGTGTTTGACTCCGGCGACGAAGGCCGTGGTGGTCCTGCACTATGCCGGAAATCCGGGCGCGATCGCAGGCATTGCTCAACTGTGCGAGGAGTGCGGTGTCAAGCTGATCGAGGACGCCGCCAACGCCATCGCGTCCCGGGTCGACGGCCGGGCGTGTGGAACATTCGGTGATCTCGGGGTATGGAGCTTCGATCACGGCAAGATCGTGAGCGCGGTCGACGGCGGCATGCTTTATGCGCGCGACCCAGACCTGGCCGCCCGCGCTGCGAAACTCGCCTACCTCGGGATGGAACAGACGAGCGGGTACGCCGAGGCGATGCGCTCCGCCCTTCGATGGTGGGACTTCGAGGTGACGTCGTTCTCGCGTCGTTCGGTACTCAACGACGTGCTCGGTGCGATCGGCTGCGTACAGCTGGGCAAGCTGGAGAAGTTCGTTGCTCGTCGGCGCGAAGTGGCCGCGCACTACGACACCGCACTCGCCGCGGTGCCCGGTCTACGCTTGCCTGCCCGGATTCCATCCGGCTACGAACACTCCTACTTCCTCTATCCGGTCCAGATGTCGCCGGGCGTGCGAGATCAGGTGGCGCAGGATCTTCTTCGCCGTGGTATTTACACCACCTTTCGCTATCGAGCGCTGCACACCGTGCGGGCATACGGCTCCCGGGCGAGCCTCCCCGGCGCCGAGCGTGCCGCGGCGTCCACCCTGTGTCTTCCGCAGCACCAGGCGCTCAGCGACGAGGATCTCGCCTTCGTCAGCGACGCACTGACCGAAGCGTTGGCCGTACGACATACCTGCGCCTGAGCGGACGAAGGAGGTCCGGATGCAATACGGAGCCGAGCACGCCGATCTGTACGAGATCGTGTTCGCAAGCAGGGGAAAGAATTTCGACCGCGAGGCGAAGGAACTCGCAGACCTTGTCAGGGCTCGATTCCCGCGGGCACTGAGCCTGCTCGACGTCGCCTGTGGTACCGGTGCGCACCTGGCCGCATTCGGAGGGCTGTTCGAATACGTCGAGGGTGTCGACTGCTCCGAGGACATGCTCGCGGTCGGTCGGCGCAAGCGCCCCGATCTTCCGCTACGGCACGGTGACATGCGCACGTTCGACCTCGGACGCACCTTCGATGCGGTTGTCTGCCTGGGCAATTCGGTGGCTTGCATGCCTACCGTGGAGGAGTTGGGAGCGGCGATCCGGCGGATGGCGGATCATCTGACACCGGGCGGAGTGCTGATCGTCGAGCCGTGGTGGTTCCCTGACGAATTCCTCGACGGCCATGTCGGCGGTCACCTGGTCACCGAGGCGGGACGGGTGATATCCCGGGTAACGCACGCCGCGCGGCGAGGGGACAGGACCCGGCACGAAGTGAATTTCGTGGTCGCGGATGCGAGCGGTATTCGGACGTTCACCGATGTCCTGTGGGTCAGCCTCTTCACGCGGGAACAGTATGCCGCTGCGTTCGAACGCGCCGGCTGCACGGTCGATCTGGTGAAGGGACTGAGTTTGGATACCGGACGCCCGAACGGCCCGGGACTTTTCGTCGGGACACGCCGATGACGCCGGCCTGCCGCGTCTGCGGCGGACATGTTCGAGAGTTCTTCGACTTCGGCCGTCAGCCGATCTCCGATACCTTCATCGCCCCCGATGAAGCGGGCACCGAGTGTTTCTTCAGGCTTGCCATCGGTATCTGCGATTCCTGCGCGATGGTCCAGTTGTTGGAAGAGGTCCCACGGCACCGGATGTTCCACGCCGACTACCTGTATTACTCCTCGTCGTCGGACTTCATGACGAAGCATTTCGGCTCGGTCGCTCAGCTGTTCATGGAGACCGAACTGACCGGCGCCGATCCGTTCATCGTCGAGATCGGCAGCAACGATGGGGTGATGCTCAGGCACATCGCGGAGGCGGGTATTCGGCACGTGGGCGTCGACCCGGCCGTTACCGTGTCGGCGACGGCCAGGGCGGCGGGCGTGCGGGTGTGTACCAGGTTCTTCGAGGAGTCCTCGGCGCGTGAGCTCCGGGCTCGGGAGGGTCCGGCGGACGTCATCTTCTCGGCGAACACCACCAGCCATATCGCCTATGTCGACTCCGTCTTTCGCGGGGTGGATGTATTGCTCGCCGATGACGGGGTGCTCGTGCTCGAGGACCGTTATCTCGGGGACATCATCAGGCGGAATGCCTTCGATCAGATCTACGACGAACATTTCTACCTGTTCTCGGTCCGCTCGGTCTGTAATCTCGCGGCTCGCTTCGGGTTCGAGCTGGTCGATGCTGTGCATCTGCCCGTCCATGGCGGAACCATGCGGTACACGGTCGCGCGTCGGGGCAGGCGCGAGGTCGGCCCGGCCGTAGGGGAGTACCTGGCCCAGGAGGAGACCGGACTTACCGATCCGGCGACGCTCGAGAATTTCGCCGCGAACGTGGACGCCATCTGCGCGGATTTGATGGAGTTGATGGTGAGGTTGCACGCGGAGAACAAGTCCGTGGTCGGCTACGGCGCAACCTCGAAGAGTGCGACGGTAGTGAACTACTCCGGGCTCACGGCGGACCTGGTTCCCTATGTCTGCGATTCGACCCCCGCAAAACAAGGCAAACTGTTGCCGGCCTCGCATATCCCGATCCGGCCGCCGTCGGCGTTCCGGGATCCGTACCCGGACTACGCCTTGCTTTTCGCATGGAATCACGCCGAGGAGATCATGGCCAAGGAACGGGTCTTCCATGACGCCGGTGGCAAGTGGATCCTCTACATACCCGACGTGCACATCGTCTGATCGGCAAGCGGCCTAACGGTTTCCGTTACCTGCCCGATGGCACACCTGTGCGCCACCTCCTCGTTCGTGCAGGAGCAGCAGGGTGTAGGCGGCGACGCTGCTTGCTTCGGAGATCTCACCGGCATTGATCATCGACTCGACCATGACGCGAGGCAGCCACGTCGACCGCATGTCCTGCTCCTCGCACTCGCGCTGGGGCGGGCCGGCTGTCAGGTCGGTCGCCAGGTACACATGTCCTCGTTGCGCAGTCATTCCGGCTGCCACATCGAGCGCACCGAGATAGGTCATGCTCCTCGCACGCAAGCCCGTCTCCTCCCGTAACTCCCTGTGCGCGAGATCAATCGGGTCGGCGTGAGTACCTGGTGGTGGAGAGCCGGCCGGGAATTCCCAGCAGCGCCGGTTGACAGGGTAGCGAAATTGTTCGACCAGATGCAGGCGATCACCGTCCATCGGAATGATCATGGCGAAGTTTGCCCGCTCGATGACGCCGTAGATCCCCGCGCCACCATCGGGACGGAGCACCGTATCCTCACGCACTCTCATCCAGGGATTGGCGTAGACGGCTCGGCTTCCAATCGTTTCCATCCGTACGGATCGTTTCTCATTCACTGTGGTCGTTGCGTACCGAACGGCGATCTGACCAACCTGTGGCTCGACGGCAGGTGAGCGTTCAGCCGGGGGAGGCCAGCCAGACGTTCGCCAGGTCGGGTGCGAAGCGGAGCGAGGGCATGGGAATCGCGCTGCGCACCCTGACACTGTGTAGGTCCGGAGGAGCGGTCGAACGGAACAGGATCGGCAGGATTGCGGCGTTGTCGAGGATGCGTCGTTCCGCTTCCTGCCAGGACTTGATCGCTTGCGCGGGCTCCTCTGGTGAATCAAGCGCCTGGATGATCAGCCGATCGGTTTCCGGATCGCTGTAACGGCCGTAATTGGCGGTGCTACCGGAGGCACTCGTCTGGAACATGGGCTGCAGGAAGGCACGACCATTGTTGTGGTACCAGTGCGGCCACCAGGATGCGATGGCGATATCCCATTCGCCTGTGTCCGTGCGCGTCGGGTCGTGCAGAAGATCTCGGTAGTCGGTCTGGCCGAGGCCGATCGATCGCACGGTCAGGCCAGCCCTTCGCAGATCGGCGGTGTAGGACAGGCCGAGCGCGCGGCTCGTCTCTGTCTCCGGGTAGATCGCGGTCAGTGTCAGGCCGTCCGGATATCCCGCCTCCGCCAGCAGCTTCCGGCAATGTTCCGGATCGCCCCTGCCGAACGGTGTCGGATAGGGATCAAAGTCTTGGTGACCGTCGTTGCCGGGCGGGATGATCGAGCCCGCGATACGGATCGTGGCGCCTGGGTCGAGTTCACCGACGATCGCGGCGATGGCGGCCTTGTCGACCGCGTACATGAGCGCCCGGCGGACCCTTACATCCCGGAGCGTCCCGCGCGTATTGAACACGAGGTAGGGGTCCAGGGCGAGCCCGTACTCATGCACGCCGGTCGCGGACGAGTTCCCCGGGAGTGTTCCCCAGGGGAAGTCGGCCTCTCCGGTCGCTATCCTGTGCACCACCCGATCCGCGGACACCGGTTCCGTGGTCACCTCCACAGTCTCCGGGTACTGATTGCGGACAGGATCGACATCCTTGTGCCAGAACGGATTCTGCCGCAGCTGCAACTGCTTACCCACCAGTCGGCGGGCGAGCCGATATGGTCCGGTCGACCGTATGTTGTCGGGTAATTCGGGATCGTCGGGGAGGAAGGCGTCGTACTCGGCCGGCGCCGGTGACGTGCACGGCAGGGTGAGAAGGTCGATGAAATCGAGCGCTGGCCGAATGAGCTCGAAGACGACGGTTTCGTCGTCGAGGACCCGAACGCCTGAAATCTCGTGCGAATTCTGATAAGCGGCCAGTGCCACGGGGTTCGGACCGGCGCCGTGCACCGCAGCGGCGTAGCCCTCACAGTACTCCGCCATTCCCCGAATGGTGCTGGTGAAATAGGGAAGTACCGCCGGGCCGCGGAGCGGGTTGCACATCCGTTTGAACCCGCGCGCGACGTCGTATGCGGTCACCGGCCGCGCAGGTGTGGTATCCCACAGCACACCCGAGCGCAGATGCACGACATAGCTGGTGTAGCTGGCACCTACGCCGGCGTTGTAGATGGACGGAATCTCCCGAGCCAGATCCGGTATCGGCGCAATGGCCTGCCAGCTGTGGAGGTCTGCCACCGGTCGGTAGGTGAACAGTTGCCTGCTGAGCAGCCTGAGAATCTGATCGGTCGGTGTCCGAGGCGAGCAGGTCGGGTCCAGCCGGTCGATGTCACCGGGCCCGTACAGGCGCAGGGTCCCGCCGCGGTGCGGTTGCGCTTCCGGTCCGGTCACGAGATCTCCTCGGCGAGTTGGGCCATGATCTCGAGCGCACGGTCGATCTCCTGGTGATCGTTGAAGATATGCGTGGTTATCCGCGCGGCGTAGTGCTGATGGGGTGATCCCGGGACGTCGAATTCGGTCCAGCGAGCCGAGATTTGATACTCGGCCGCCAAACGGCTGACGAAGGCGTGGATCTTCTTGACGTTCCACGCGTCCTCCCGCCGGCGGAACGGGTGGAAGGCAATCAGCGGTGAGCGTAGCCGTGGGTCCGCGCCCGGCGAATACATCGCCTCGAGTCCGAAGCGCTCCGCAATGCGGGTGCGCGCGTACTCGGCGAGCGCGAAGATGCGATGTTCGATTCGCTCCCGGCCGATCTCGTCCCACAGCTCGCAGGCCTTGGCCAGCGCCGCACCTCGGGCGATGTTCGCGCTACCCACGCTTTGCAAGTAGTCGCCGATGTTGTCGCTCTCGGTCCGGGTCGTTGTGCGCGGCGGTGGGCTGCCCTTCATCGGGTACCACGTGGAGATGATCGGCCAGAATGTCGGCAGCGGTAGTGGGTTGTGCTCCGGGTGGACCTTGTTGCGTACGTAGAGAAGACCTGTTCCGAGCGGTCCACACTGGAACTTCGCCCCGGAGCACGAGATGAAGTCGGCGCCGATGGCGCGCATATTGCAATTGAGCATCCCGGGTATCAGGGCCCCATCGATCACGGTGATCAGGCCGTGGCGGTGGGCGAGTTCGCAGAGCTGCCGCATCGGCAGCATCGTCCCGGTGAACAGGGTGATGCCGGAGAAGGCCAGCACCCTGGTCCGCGGGGTGATCGCAGCCTCGAAGAGGTCGATGATCTGCTCGGTCTGCACGTCGTAGCCGACGGGGAGGGTGACTGTCTTCAGGGTGATGCCGTACCGGTTACGGAGGAGGTTGAAGTTCGACAGCATCGAGTAGCACTCATGGGTGGTTGTCACGACCTCGTCGCCTTCGTGCAGGTCCAGGCCATGAATAACCCTGGCCGTGCCGTCCGTCGTGCTGTGGGTGATCACCATCTCGTCCTGATCGACCCCGTAGGCGCGGGCGATGGCGGCGCGATGCTCGGAGTACATGCCGGGCGGATAGACATCCATCAGGCTGCCGCTCCACTCTCGGGTCACCCGGTCCACCGTGTCGAGGACGTCGTACGGCATCGCGCCGACGGTACCCGTATTCAGGTGGATCGCGCCCGGAGTGAGAGCGAACAGATGCCGGATCTCTTCCCAGGATGCTTCGCCCAGACCGGGCCGGGATGGCGCTGTGGTGAGACCCATGGTGAACCCCTGTCTCCGACGACCACGTCACTCCAAAGATAGCATATGATTTTGAAGTGAAATACTGCGGGGAGCTGTCCGCGGCGGCGTTCATCGCGGCGATGCCGAAGGTCGAACTGCACGTGCATCTGCTGGGTTCGGCATCGGTCGAGACGGTATCCGGATTGGCTTGTCTCCGACCGGATCTCGGTGTGCCGGCAGACCCGGCCGAGTTGGGGCGCTATTTTCGCTTCACCGACTTCGCCCATTTCATCGAGGTGTATACCGCTGTCAACAAGCTGGTCACCAGCGGTTCCGATGTGCTGGCCCTGGTCGTCGACCTCGGGGCTCAGCTGGCCGCGAACAACGTGCGGTATGCCGAGGTGACCGTCACCCCGCTCTCGCATCTGCGCGCCGGAATCGCCGCGGCAGAACTGGCTCGAGCGCTCACCATTGGTCGTCGTATCGTCGCGGCGCGGAATCGAATCCACATGAACTGGATCTTCGATGTGTCCGGTGACGACGGTATATCCGGGGCTTTCGCGACGGTGGACTGGATCCTGCGATACCAACCGGAAGGGGCGGTCGGCTTCGGACTCGGCGGCCCCGAACGTGGAGTTCCCCGTCGCCTGTTTCGCCCCGCGTTCGACAAGGCGAGAGCCAACGGGTTGCACTGTATCCCCCATGCGGGCGAGGTCACCGACGCGGGTGAAGTATGGTCTGCCGCACGCGATCTCGGCGCAGAGCGGATCGGCCACGGTATTCGGGCGGTGGCCGATCCGCGACTGTTGGAGCACCTGGCCGACCGTGGCACGACCCTCGAGATCTGCCCATCCTCGAATCTCTGCACGGGCGCGGTTCGGACGCTCGAGGAGCATCCGCTGCCCGCGTTGCTTGCCGCCGGTGTGCCGATCACGATCGGCACGGACGACCCGACGATGTTCGACACCACGCTGAACCGGGAGTACCAGCTCTGCCACGACCGGCTGGGCATTCCGCTGCGGACCCTCGTCGACACCGTGGAATCCGGAGTGCGCGCGGCTTTCTGCCCCGAGCCGCTGGCTCGGGAGATTCGTCATCACCTCGACGCATTGCGCGAGCGACTCGATGGGCCGCGCAGCGCGCTCGCCGAAGGCTACCGTCCGTAGGCCTTCAGAAAGGTACTATTTTTGTAATCTAAATGGGGAGAGTCATGAAAGCACGGTTCGCGCTCGCGAAGCGGGCGGTGCGGGTGACGGCGACGGTTGTCACGATTCTGGTTCCCGCGATCATCGGAGGCATCGCCCGCGGCGTGCGGCACGGTCGGGCGGCCGGATGGCGGCATGTCTACCGGCGGTCGGCCGTTCTGCTGATGACGCTCGGGCCGACCTTCGTCAAGGCCGGTCAGGTGCTCGGTACCCGGCGTGACGTCCTGCCGCCGGCGCTGTGCGACGAGCTGTCGACGCTGCAGGATTCGGTCGCGCCGCTGGACGAGGCCCGAACCGCAGTCGCGTTGGCGGAAGCGTACGGTACCGAGGTCGACGATGTTTTCGCCGAGCTGGACCCGCTGCCGGTTGCGTCCGGGAGCGTGGCGTCGGTGTATCGGGCGCGGTTGAAGTCGGGGCAGGACGTCGCGGTCAAGCTGCGCCGGCCCGGTATCGAGCAGACCATGTCCGACGATCTGGCCCTGATTCGCCTTGGGGCCGCACTCGTCGCGCGGTTACCGGTCTTCCGCGGCGTTCCTGTCGAGGAGGTCGTCGGGAACATGGCGAATGCGGTACTCGGGCAGCTCGATTTCGAGCGGGAGGCCGACAATCTGCTGCGGTTGCGCAAGAATCTCTCCGAGGTGCCACGGGTCTGGGTGCCGAAGGTCTATCCCGAGGCCTGCCGCCCCCGGTGCATCGTGATGGAGTTCATCCCGGACCTGGCGGTGGATACCGCCGACCACTGTTCTCCGGCCGCCCGTCGGCGCTTCGCCGCGTCCGGCATGGCCGCGATGTATCAGATGCTGTTCGTCGACGGGTTCGTGCACTGCGACATGCACCCCGGCAATCTGTACTTCACCCGCAGCGCGCAAGTGGTGGTGCTCGACGCGGGCTTCAGTGTCCAGCTGTCCGACCGGCTCCGACGACTGTTCGCCGAGTTCTTCATGAATATGGCCATCGGTCGCGGGCCGCACGCCGCCGAGATCGTGATCGAAAGTGCGGCCAGGGTCGCCGACGACGCCGATCTCGAGGGATTCACCGCGCGGATGGCCGATCTGGTCGAGCGCAGCCACGGTCAGTCGGCGCGAGAGTTCAGTCTGATCGCCTTCGCCATGGAGATGTTCGATCTCCAGCGCCGCTTCGGTATCCACGCCGCGCCGGAGTTGATCTTCCCGCTGTTGTCCCTCCTGGTCATCGAGGGCACCATTCGCGAGCTCGATCCCGATCTGGATTTCCAGGAGGCGGCCAAGCCGCAGCTCATGCGAGGGCTGTTCGGGGCCGAGCGCGGGCGTTCTACGTTTCCGTGAAGAGGCCGTCGAGCTCGATGGCGCGCAGGGCACGTGCGGGGAAGTCGCAGTACCAGAGATGGCAACCGTCCGAGGTCATTCCGGTGGGATGGCCGGGGAGGCGGACAATGCCGACCGCCGCACCAGTCGCTGCGCTCGTCGCCCGCAGTACCCCCTCCTCGAAGTCACCGTGGATCACCATGCCGTCGAAATAGGTCAGGCCCGAGGGGGATTCGCCGTCCACCCCGTATTCACGTTCGATCTCCATCGTGTCGTAGTTCCGCAGCTGCACCACGGTCGGCCCGCGCAGGCACATCCACAACCCCTCCGGGCCGAACTCGATCCCGGTCAGTCTGCCGCTGGGTGGCGGAACCTCCTTCTCGCCGACGGATTCCCCGGTGCGCCCGTCGATGAGCAACAGCCGCTTGGGACGGCCGCCGACCTGGAGCAGCCGGCTGCCGTCGTAGGCGAGATCCGCGCGCACACGGGAACAGGCAAGGGTGCGGCTCACCGTGCCGTCGACCGGGTCGATGGCGTAGATCGCCTGCGCGTTCTGATCCGAATGCCACAGCATCGAGCCGTCCCACGTGAGCCCGCACAGATAGGCGGCGGGAGCGGGCAGCGTCCGGACGATCGGCGCGGTGTGGCTGAGGGGCATCGGTCTCTCCTGACCTGGCGACCATTTCACTTCCATAATATATTGTGAGCTAAGGGGTGATGCTGATGGAAGCCGGGTTCGCCGACCTCGCGCAGGCGTACATCGATCGCTACCGGTTCTCGAGTAGGCGCAACCTCACCTCGTGGATCGGGATGGAGCTCGACTGGGACGAGGACTATTGCCGCCGGGTTGCCGCCTTCTTCGAGCAGGCTCCGTTGCTGGACTACAGCCCGTCCCTCGCCGAACTCTACGACCGGTTCGCGTGGGAGAACTTGCAGCAGTACCGCGTGGTTCTAGACGCCGGGATCACCGTGCGGCCCTGGCTCGCGCGTGGGCAGCCGTACCGGCGATCGGACGAGTTGCGGGCGTCGGTCCGAGCCACCGGCGTGCTCTATGTGTATCCAACGAGCTCCGGCCACGGTCCTGGGCCTCCCCGCGGGTTCCATCCGATGCGGAAACCGTCGGGCGTTGTGGCAGACGGCGTGGAGTTGTGTCACAACGACGTGTTCCGGGTCGTGCACGACGTCTTCGGGCACATCGTGTCCGGGAGCGGATTCTCGCCCCGGGGGGAGTTCAAGGCGGCCTTCTGTCATATGGGGATGTACTCCGACGACGTCCATCCCGTGCTGTTCACCGAACACATCGCCCAGATCTGCTGGTACTTCTTCGGTCCGCACGCGCGCGAGCGCCGCTACCCGCCGCAGAAGGTATTCGAGTATCCCCGGAGCTATCTGGATCGGTTTCGGGACCTGTTCGTGCCCCCTAGGCAATCTAACTTAATTTAGATATGGTGATCTGGTGACTGATCTGATGAACTCCGGGAAGATCAGCTCGTCGACGGTGGGGGAGGCGATTCGGAAGGACTTTCCCATTCTGGAGCGGCGATTCGGGCCGAATCCGTTGGTCTACCTCGACAATGCCGCGACCACCCAGAAGCCGCGCGTGGTGCTCGATGCCCTCGTGAACTATTACTCGAGTGTCAACAGCAATATCGGTCGGGGCTACTACCAGCTGAGCATGGCGGCGACCGACACCTACGAGCGGGCACGCGACACCATCCGGCGCGCGATCAACGCGGCGCACTCCGACGAGGTGGTCTTCACCCCCGGCACGACCGCGGCGATCAATCTCCTGACCGATACCTTCGGCCGGTCCGCCGTGACCGCTGGCGATCAGATCGTGGTCACCGGCATGGAGCACAACTCCAACATGCTGCCCTGGCGCAGGCTGTGCGAGGCCACCGGCGCCGAACTCGTGGTCGTGCCGGTCGCCGCCGATGGCCGGGTGGCCGCGGAGAGTTTCGCCGCGGTACTCGGACCTCGGGTCCGGCTTGCGGCCGTCGCGCATGTGTCGAATGTGCTCGGTACCGTGAACCCCGTTCGGGAAATGATCCGAGCCGCACATCGTCACGGCGTCCCGGTGCTGGTCGACGGTGCCCAGGCGGTGCCGCACCGGCGGGTGGATGTCCAGGATCTGGATGCGGACTTCTATTGCTTCTCCGGGCACAAGGTCTACGGCCCGATGGGCGTCGGCGTGCTGTACGGCAAGCGAAAGCTGCTCTCGCAGCTCCAGCCATACCAAGTGGGCGGCGGCACCGTGAAGGGTGTGACCTTCGACGAACCCGTCTCCTATGTCCCGGTGCCGGCCCGTCTCGAAGCGGGCACGCCGCATGTTGCCGGCGCGATCGGACTGGCCACGGCGTTCGACTACGTCGACAGTCTCGGGTGGGATGATGTGCGGCGTCACGATGAGCTTCTGGTATGCACCGCAGTCGAAGTTCTGCGGAGCCTGCCGCGGGTGCGCGTTCTCGGCGACCCGACGGCCGACCCGAGCGGGTTGGTCTCCTTCGTCGTCGATGGCCTTCATCCCTACGATGTCGGCGGGCATCTGGATCGGCACGGCGTGGCCGTGCGCAGCGGGGTGCACTGCGCCAATACCTTCGTCGACACGTTCGGTGTCGTCGGTACCGTCCGCCTGTCGTTCGCGGTGTACAACACCGAAGCCGACATCGAGGTCGTGCGGCGCGCACTGACGACCGTTGAACCCGGCCTCTGGACGAAAGAGCATCCGACCGAACGGTTTCTGGCGGTCGACCCGTCGGAACAGGATCACCAGTGATGGGACAGGCGCGATGACAACTGCCGAATTCGATCCGGTGAGCTTCAAACGAACACAACGCACCAACTGGAACGCGATCAGCGAAGGCTGGATGTCGTGCCTGGGCGACTTCGAGACCGGTGGCGCGCCGGTGACCGCACGGCTGCTCGAACTCGGTGGGGTGAAGCCGGGTCACCGGGTTCTCGACGTCGGCACGGGCATCGGAGAACCGGCCCTGTCGGCCGCGGCCGTCGTAGGTCCCACCGGGAAGGTCACCGGAATCGACCTCGCCCCGGACATGATTGCCCGAGCCCGGGCCCGTGCTCACGATGTGGACAACGTCGAATTCGTTGTGGGCGATGTGGAATCGCTGGAGTTTCCCGCCGCATCGTTCGACGTCGTGCTCAGCAGGTGGGGCCTGATGTTCGCGGTCGATCGGGTCGAGACGTTCCGGACGCTGGCGCGAGTGCTGGTGCCCGGCGGCGTGCTCGCGGCCGCCGTGTGGGCCATGCCATGGTCGGACGTGCCCATGATGTCCCTGGGTTTTCAAGTGCTCAGCACCCGGCTCGAGCTACCGCCCGCGTCGCCGGGAGCGCCGGGTCCGTTCAGCATGGGTGACCCGCAGACGGTCGGCTCGGAGCTGGCCGAGGCCGGATTCGACGAGGTCGAGGTGACCGCATCGCAGGCCCCGTTCGTGCTCGAATCCCCTGAGCGGTATATCGAATTCAACAAGGTGGTCAGTCCGCCCGGTCTGAAAGACATGCTGCGACAGCGATTCGGCAGCGAAGACGATCCGGATACCTGGGCGGCCGTGGGCAAGGCCGTCGAGCCCTACCGTACATCGGCGGGCCGGATTTCCCTGCCGAGTAAGACATTGCTGCTGCGGGCTGTCGCGCCGATCGGCTGATCGACATGCGATTCGACACCAGGCTGGTGCACAGCGGACAGCGGCCGACACCGGGCACCGGCGATATCGTGCCGCCGATCCATGTCACGACCACCTACGACCGCTTCGCGCAGGATCCACCGCGCCTGTTCTATACCAGAGGCGAGAATCCCACGCGGGCGGCGTTGGAAGAGTGTTTGGCCGCGCTGGAGGACGCGCGGTTCTGCGCGGTCTTCTCCTCCGGGCAGGCCGCCGCGGCGGCGGCGCTGTCGATTCTGGAGCCCGGGCAGCGACTGGTGTCCTCCGCGGACGTCTACGGCGGCACCTATGCCCTGTTCGCCACGTTGAGCCGATATGGGATCCGGGTCGATTACGCAGATCTCGCCGATCCAGCGCAGCTGCGGCAGGCCCTGGCAAGCGACGTCGCAATGGTATGGGTGGAGACTCCGAGCAATCCGCTGCTGAAAATCACGGATCTGGCCGAGGTGAGTCGGCGGGGCCACGCCCGCGGCGCGGTGGTGGTGGTCGACAACACGTTCGCGAGTCCGGCTCTGCAGCGTCCCCTCGAGCTCGGTGCGGATGTAAGCCTGTACAGCACAACCAAATTCATCGCGGGTCATGCCGATGTGCTCGGCGGCGCGCTGGTTTGCGACGACGAGGCGTTGCACGCCCGATTCGTCGAGCATCGGACGGTGACCGGTGCCGTACCCGGCGGGCTGGACTGCTATCTGGTGCATCGCGGACTCAAGACCCTGTCCCTGCGGGTGGCGCGCCAGAACGCCACCGCGCGCTCGATCGCCGAGGCGCTGTGCGATTCGTCGGCCGTCCTCGAGGTGATCCACCCCGGGTTGCCGTCCCATCCGAGGCACACCTTGGCCGGTCAGCAGATGAGCGGCCCAGGCTCGATCGTCAGCTTCCGCTACCGCGACGATCCGGAAAAGCTGCTGGCGAGAACGCAATTGTTCGCCTGCGCGGTGAGTCTCGGCGGCGTGCGCTCGCTGATCGAATGTCCGGCCTTGATGACGCACCGCCCGATGCCGCGCGCGGTCAGGCTCGCGTCCGGCATCACCGACGATCTGATTCGGCTCTCGGTCGGCATCGAGGATCCGGCCGATCTCGTGGCGGATCTGGCCAACGCGCTGGAGGGAGACCGATGAGCAATTCCATTGCCTCCGAAGAGGTCCTGCTGCTCGACGGCGGCATCGCGACCGAATTGCAGCGCGCCGGGCTGTCGGTGCAGTCGCCGTGGTGGGCCACCCGTGCCCTGCTCACCGAGGCGAACCGGCGAATCCTTCAGTCGGTCCACGAGGCGTATCTCGCTGCCGGCGCACGGGTCATCACGGCCAACACCTTCCGGGCCAATCTGCGTACGCTTCGCGGCACCCGGCTCGACGACGCGGGCCGGGCCTGGATGGTGCACGCGGCCATCGGCGTGGCCGATGCCGCTCGCAGGGAGGCACGTGTCCCGGATGCGTGGATCGCGGGTTCGATCGGGCACGTCGAGGACTGTTACCGACCGGATGCGGTGCCGCCGGACGACGAACTGCGGGCCGAGCACGGTTGGCTGGTCCGCGAGCTGTCCCGGGCCGGGGTGGAGCTGTTTCTGATCGAGACGATGAACACGATCAGGGAGGCCCGGATCGCCCTGGAGCAGGTGCTCACCGCGGGCGGCCGGGCATGGGTGTCGTTCGTCTGTGCGGAGGACGGAATGCTGCTGTCGGGGGAGCCCCTGACCGGTGCTGTGCACGCGGTGCAGCGCGACGGCGCCGAGGCCGTACTGGTCAATTGCACCTCACCGACGGGCACCGAGGTGGCGATGCGAGCACTGTGCCGTGGTCGGGCGGGGCTGATCGGGGCGTATCCGAATATCGAGGACCGGACCGGTCTGCCGCCCTATGAGCATGTCGATCGGGCCCTGCCGGCGGCGCTGGGGCCGGACGAGTTCGCCGAACTGGTCTTCCGATGGCGTGCGGACTACGGCTTGGACATCATCGGCGGATGCTGCGGTACCTCGCCTGCCCATCTTGCGGCGGCGAATCGGCTGCTGAGCGGGTCGATCAGCGGTCGGCGGTGATCTGTTCGAGGCTCTGCCGACCGGTCTCCGGCCCGTAGGTCGCCAGTGCACACACCGCGAGCGCCATCGGCAGCATGCCGAGCGCGGCGGTCGTTCGAATCGAGGGCGCCGTGATCGCGGCGACCGCGGCGGCGAGGATCAGCACGCCACCGGCTTTCGTCACTCCGGCGGAAAACCCGCTGCCGCGCGCCCGTATCGCGGTGGGGTAGACCTCCGCGGTATACGCGGCCAGCACGGCGTTCAGGATATTGATACCCCAGATCGGAATGACCAGCAGCACGTAGAGCACCGCGTGATTGTCGACGACTCGGTCGCCGAGCAGGACGAATGCACTCAGCGACGCACCCATCAGAACGGTCACCAACAGCACCGTCTTCTTGCTGCTCCATAATCCGTACAGCAGGGCGACGGGCAGACTCAGGGGAAATCCGATGATGGCGGCATTGCGGAGGATTGCGCTGGCATCCACTCCCGACAAGCCGAGCCGTTGCAGGTTGGACGGCATCCATTGTTGAAAGCCGTATTGGGTCGTGCCGACGCTGAGGGCGAGCAGTGCCACGGCGGCCGACAACCCGAGAAACGGCGGGCGGGCCAGTTGCCACGAGCTGTTCCGAACCTTTTTCTCGACGATCGGTTCGGGGGCCGACTCGACGATGGCGGCGCCGTAGCGGCGCATCACCGCGGCCGCCTCCTCGGTGCGGCCGTTCATCAGCAGAAATCGCGGGGACTCCGGGATCCACCGATTCAGCACGAGCAGCAGCACCCCGGTCGGTAGGCCGATCAGCCACAGCAGCCGCCAACCGAAGTGGTCCGGCGACGCCCAGGTGGACGCCAACCAGCTGACGATGATGTACGCACCGGCGATGTCGCTGCCGGTGAGGATCATCATCCAGCCCCGGTGCCGCCGCGGAACGGTTTCGCACAGCAGCGCGAAGGTGATGGGCAGCATCCCGCCGACGCCGAGCCCCATGGCGAAGCACATGAGGAGGTTGAGCCAGTAGCTCGGCATCGCACCGCAGGTGGAGGTTGCGATGAACACGACCGCCGCGAGCAGGATCGACGACCGACGGCCGACGCGGTCGCCCAGCCAGCCCCAGAGGAAGGCGCCGATCATGGTGCCGGTGATACCCGAGAGCGGATACAAGGCGATCGGCAGGGCGTCCGCGGTGGGATTCAACGGCCCCTGCAATCCGTATTCCGCGGCCGCGCCCGGTGCGGTGAATGCCAGCGAAACCGGCTTCATCACATCGATGGTGACCGCGGCGGCGAGCACCAGCAGAAGCACGATATGTGCCGGGCGCAGGGGCGCGTCGTCGAGCGGCCTGATGCTTATTCGCTCCGATCGCCGAGGTATCGCGGGTCCGCCGCGCAGCAGCCCGTAGAAGGCCAAGCCGACTCCGGCGAGCAGCAGCAGCATGCCCAACAGCATTTCCTGGGTCATCGCCATACCCGCCAGGCGGTAGTGCATGTCGCGGGCATGCAGGAACATCGGAACATGCAGGGCGGCACCGGCCACGGTGAGGACGAGACCCAGCCGGAATGCGAGCGGGTGCCGGTGCGATTCGGGTGCGATTTCGGCAGCGGATGTCATGGAGTCTGTCCCCCTGGTTACAGCCTGCCTCGAGGTGGAACACTATAACTCGAAATAGTGTTGTCCTTCGTGTGGCAA
The DNA here is from genome assembly GCF_015477765.1 of Nocardia transvalensis. Taxonomy (GTDB): domain Bacteria; phylum Actinomycetota; class Actinomycetes; order Mycobacteriales; family Mycobacteriaceae; genus Nocardia; species Nocardia transvalensis_A. The sequence goes on from NZ_JADLQQ010000009.1 coordinate 19,934, forward strand.
ACAAAGAGCCGTCGCCGGTGCCAACGCGGCGACCGGCCGGTCGGGTCTGCCATTTCGCCGATTGCTCGGCGGAAACCGGCTATCGGCACGCCCTAGTTCCGGTTGGTTGCTTGCGCAGGTAGCGGCGTGAAGCGATTACCATGTATCTATGTAGCTAACAGCTGTCCTGAACACGACCTCCGAGGTGCCCACATGGGAACGAAGCGATATGCGCAGATGTGCGCTGTCGCGGCAGCGCTCGACATCGTCGGCGAGCGGTGGACTCTGCTGATCATCCGCGACCTTCTGACCGGCCCGAAGCGATACAACCAGCTCCTCGATGAGACATTGGTCGGGATCGGCCCCAATTTGCTCGCCGCGCGGCTGCAGATGCTCACCGAACAGGGAGTGATCCAGCGCGAGCCCGTCTCCGGCGACGGCCGGGGCGTCCAGTACCGGCTGACGCCCAGCGGCGAGGCGCTCCGGCCGGTGGTCCTCGGGCTGGCGTCGTGGGGCCTGTCGCATATCGCCTCGTACGAGGGAGACGGGCTGGTGCGTGCCGAATGGGCACGATTGGCGCTGGAGGCGATGATCGCCGTCGGACCGGAGCCCGAGGCCGACGAGTCGTACGAGTTCCGTATCGGCGACGAAGTGTTCCATGTGTGCTGCGAGAACCGCACCGCACGGGTCGTCGGGGGCCCCGCACCGAACGAGCCCGCCCTGGTGGTCACCGCCGACCCGGAGACCTTCATCCGGATCGGAACCGAGCAGATCGCCGTCCTCGACGCGGTGTTGTCAGGCCGGGTGGTGATCACCGGTGACACCAATTCTCTGTCGCGTTGTCTGCGATTGCTCGACCTCGAGCTCACCTCTGGCGCGCCCGGTGCGCAGGCCACGAACGCCGAGGCCGTCGACATGTCCTGACCGCGTCGTCTCGTAGGGTTCGAGGGCCCGCCGGAGACTTTCCGGCACCCGGGTCGGTTCCACCTGGGATCCGTTGTCGCGCATGCACGCCACGCGCTGGCGGCCGCGGGCGACCAGGCGTTCCGCCCCGGTGTTGTCCTCGATCTCGAGATAGGCGAATTCGAATTCGATCTGGGTCTGGGTGAGGTCGACCAGCGTCATGCGAATGACGAGCCGCCGGAACGCGGTCAGTTCCGCGAAGTACTCACAGTCGCACTTGATCGTGAACAGCTTGAGGTCGCGGTGCAGTTCCTCGAGGACGTCGGACGCGTGCTCCAGCAGGAACATCTCTCGACATCGTCCTTGCCAGCGGAAGTAGTGCACGAAGTAGACGTTGCCGACAAGGTTGGTCTCTTCCAGTCCGACGGTGTGGGACATTTCGTAAGCGCGCACGTGTCAACCTTTCTCGGCCACCGAGAACACGACCGGCAGGTTCGGAGTCGGCGCAGCCAGGACGGTGGCGAACGACCAGACGACCGCGGTGCCGTGCCGGAAAGCCAGCCAGCCGTCGCTCGTGGTGTCGATGTCCACTGTGAGTCGGGGTCCGGTCACCGTGACACCGAGCTTGATCACGGCCTCGCGAGCACTCCACACGCGGGTCGCGGCGGTGGCGAACGGTTCACCCGCGACCCGGCTGCACATCTCCGCGAGCGCGACCCCCGAGGCTCCCAGCAGGTCGTTCCAGTGTGCAGCCGGGCGCTCCTGGACGGGTTCGAGATCGCAGCCGAGTGGGCACTCCCCGGCGACGACGAGGGTGAGACCGGCAGCATGCGAGAAGCTGATGTACTCGTCCGCCGTCTCGGGACGGCCATCGGGCCGGTAGCGGATCGTCGAGGCATGTCCGAGTGCGGCGGTCAGCGCACGTCGACTGGTGTCGCGGCGGCCCGCCCCGCCGTTGCCCGGTCCCACACCGAATGTGGGTGGCCGGTCACGCACGATCGCCAGTTGTACGGGGCGGAGCAGCAGATCGTCCAGACGCCGCTGTAGGTGGGGGCCCAGCAGTTCCGGAGTCCATCCGTCGAATCCAGCAATCGGTGCCACCGCGGTGAGTTCGAGCGCCTCCCACACCGCGACCGGATCGCCGTGCTCGTCGCGGACGATGATGTCGTACACATAGGTGGCTCGGTCGTGGGACCGTTCCAGGGCGGTCAGCGTGACGGTCCGCGCGTCGGGGGACACCGGGAACCACGCGATGCGTGCCACTTTCGACGGCAGCAGCGTCGAATCGGGGACGCAGACCTGGATGGCGTGCATGAATGCGTCTCGGGCCGCCGGGTCGGCCAGGAGGAGTCCGTTCGGTAGCAGCGGGGAGAACCATCGGCCGTCGCCGACCCGGATGCGCGCCACGCACCGCCGGGCGGAGATGTGCCGGTAGTCCTGCACCGCGCGAAACATCGGCCCGTGGAACATGATCCGGTCGTAGAAGTCGGTGTCGATCGGCATGCCCAAGCCGGCATCGACAGTGGTGGCGGCGTCGGCGAACTCGGCCACTCGTCGCAGCGGCTCGGGTGGGAGCGGGGGTGCGGTGTCGTCCTGTCGAGCGCGTCGGCACGTGCCGCGAAAGTGATCGGTCTGGAATGCAGTGGTACTGGACCGGATTGCGACTCGCACGGTGTCACCGCTTCGGAGTGCGGCGAGTCTGATCGTCGCTCCGGCGTCCGATGCCACGACGATCGGTCGGCGAAATTCGAGGTCGACCAGATCCACCGGCCGAGGTTCACCGAACAGCGCCGCCGCCGCGTGTGCCATCGCTTCCATCCCCATCACGGCCGGGAACAGTGCGTCGCCGGAGAAGAGGTGGTCGCCGAGATACGGGTCGGTGGCCGCCGAAACGTCGGCGTCGGCGATCAATTCGATGCCGGGGATGTGCAGCAGCGGCCGCTCCAGGAAGCGCAGCAGCGGCAGTTCGACGTCGTCGAATCGAACGGTCGGCAAGCCCGTGGTGCGCCCGAGGACGACGACACTGGTCGGGCAGTCCCGCGCACGCAGCAGATCCAGCATGATCTCGACACCGGCATCGGTGGGGATCGGCTCGATACCGTCGCGGATCAGCGAATCCAGTACGCCGAGCCGTTCGCCCATGCCGGTCCCGGACCACACTGACCATTCGATGGTCAGGCACCGGCAGTGCGTGAAATCCGCGGCGAGGTCGTCGATGCGGGAGCGCAACCAGTCGTTGGCGATCGCATAGTGGGCCTCGCCGCGCAGACCGGCCCGTCCGATGATGCTGCCGAAGCCCACGACCAGACGCAGTTCGGCAGCCTCGACCGCGGCGAGCAGGTTGTCCAGGCCGTCGACCTTGGGGGCGAGGGTCCGCCCGACGTCGCCGGGGGTGAGTGACCCGATCGGGGTGGGGACGTTGACCCCGGCGCCGTGCAAAATGCCCGTAATGGCACCCAGGTCGCGCCGAATCTCCGCCACGGCGTCGGCCACCGGTCGCGGCTCGGTCACATCGGCCCTGTAATACCGTGCGGTGACACCGGATTCGCGCAATCGGGTCATCGTCGCAGTGACATCGGGATCGTCGAGGGTGCTGCGGGCCAGCACCGCCAGCGCGCAGCCGGTCTGCCGCGCCAGTGCGGCCGCGCATTCGATGGTGATGCCACGCACCCCGCCGGTCACGACGACGACGTCACCGGCGTCGAGGGGAAGACCGGCCGGGTCGAGTGCCAGCTCGCGCAGGACGGGTTCGGCTCGGTCGCCGTCCGAGGTGTAAACGACCTCGCGGAAGGTGGTGGTGGCGGCGATATCGTCGCACAGCCGGTCGGCGATGTGCTGCGGCGCCGATCCGGTGGCGGCGTGGACCACGGTCGTGCGGACGGTCGGCGCCTCGAGGTGCACGGTTTTCGCCAGGGCGGCGGCGTCGCGACCGCGGCCGTCGTCGACGACGACGAGATGCGCCTGCCGATCTATCGCCGCGTGTGCCGCGGTGAGCATCCGCTCGATAGCGGCCGTCTCCGGTTCGCGGGCCCGTGAACCGAGCAGCAGCACCACGCCGTCGCCGAGGTTCGCGCCATCGAGCCGCCGCTCGATTGCCGCCGCCAGTCGATCGGCCTCCGGTGCGAAGACCTGCCATCGGCCCGCAACGGCGGCGCGGCCACTGGGAGGTAACGACCGGGATTCGAGTGCGACGGTGAACGGTCGCACCCAGACGTCGACGCCGGTGAGCGTGTCGGGCGCGGCGGCCGATGCCCGCTCGCCGGCGGTATCGGCGAATTCGTCGATGGCTTCGGCCAGCTCGGCGATCGTCGCGGTGGCGACATTGGTGGTCGGTTCCGGTGCCGGTACCCCGAGACTGCGTACCGCATCCGAGACGAGTTGGGTGATCGTGATGCTGCTCAAGTGCAGATCGTCCAGCGGGCGGGTCTGCGGGGTGATGTGTGCCAGGGGCAATTCGGTGCGAGCGGCGATCAGTTGGCGCAGCGTATCCAACGACGAAAGATCTTCCGCCAGTTCGGGATCGGGCCGGTCGTCCGTGCTCGACGGCGTGGCAACCGCCGACGGAGCCGGGAGCAGGGGCACGTCGGCAGGCTCGTGTTCGCAGGGGCTTTCGATGAACAGGAAGCGTTTGTCGATCGAGATGCTGCGGTGGAACCGCTCGGCGGCGATGGCGCCCAAGTCGGGGCGGGCCCCGAGCACGTAGCATGCGGCGAGTGTGCCCAGCACTCCGGTCACCGAGCTACCGTCGGTGTCCATGGCAACCACCGGGACCGCCGGGCATACGTCGGCGGCCAAGGCCGACAGCGTCGTGCCCGGTCCGACCTCGATGAGCAGATCGCAGGTCTCGGCGAGCTGCGCCAGCGCCGCCGCGAACCGGACCGGTGCACGCACCTGCTGCACCAGCAGATCGGCGACGGCGGAGCCGGGCTCGAGAGGGCCTGCGGTGACGGTCGAATAGAGGCCGGGCCGTTCGACCTTCCCGATCTCGATCTCGTCGAGGTAGCGACCGAAGGCATGTGCCGCAGGCGCCATCGAGGGAGAGTGGAACGCATGCGAAACCGCCAGCGGCCGGCAGCGCAGCCCGTCCGCACGGGCGGCGTCGAGCACGGCGTCGACGGCCTCGTCCGGACCCGCGACCACGGTGTGGGCCGGGCCGTTGTATCCGGCGATAACCACCGGGCTCCCCGGTAGCAGCGTGGCCACTCGCTCGGCGCTCGCCTCGATCGTCGCCATACTGCCCGGCTCGGCCGCGCATTTCATCGCCTGCCCACGGAACGTCGCAATGCGCACCAATTCGGTCTGGTCGAATACCCCCGCCCAGTGCAGTGCGGTCAGCTCGCCCAGGCTGTGTCCGACACAGCCGGTCGCGGTCACATCGACGGCATCGAGCAGTCGCAGCCCGGCCAGCGAGGCGGTGGCGATCCGAGGTTGCGCATTCTCGGTGGCGGTGCCCCCCGCGTGGACACCGACCTGCCGATACAGCTCCGCGATGGCCGGAAATCTGCGGGCGGGTGCACCGCCGTCGCCTCGCCCGGGCGCGCCCTGCCCTGGAAACATCAGCCCGATACGCGGATCGGCGTCGGTGTGCGAGCCGAGGAACTGGCCGCGGGCCGGATCGAATCGATGCCGTTCACCGGCGGCGAGCACATCGGCGAGTTCGGTCAGCCGGTGCGCGGCCTGCTGCTGGTCGGCGGCCACCACCGCCGCCCGGACCGCCGAGTCGGCGTCGGTGCGGATCAGCTCCGCGGACAGATCCGCGAGTTCGGCAAAGGAACATCGGGCGGCCAGCGCCGCGACCGTCCGTAGCCGATCCTCGAGGTCGGTGGCGGTCGCGGCCGACGAGACGAGCAACTCCGCATCCTGCGCGCTGTGTGCCAGGCGGGCACCGAGCGTGCGCGGCAGCGGCCGGGGCGGCTGGCGGCCTTCCAGCGCGAGATGGGCGTTGATGCCGCCGAAACCCAACGACGAGACACCGGCCCGCCGAAGCGGCGGGGGGTGCGGCCAGGGCAGGGCCGCGGTGGGAAGGTGGAGTCGGCCCTGCGGGTCGGCGAATATCGGATGGGGACGGACGGTTCCGGTGATCGGCGGAATGGTCCCGTGGTGAATAGCGAGCGTGGTCTTGATCAGGGCCGCGATACCGGCCGCCGCCTTGGTGTGGCCGATATTGCCCTTGACCGTTCCGATCGCCACCGGTGGTCGATCGGCGCCGCGTCCGGCCACGGCACGGGTGAAGGCCTCGAGCTCGGTTCGGTCACCGACCGCCGTGCCGGTGCCGTGGCCCTCGAGATAGTCCACGGAATCGATCCCGAATCCCGCCATCCGATAGGCGCGTTCGATGGCGCGAAGGTGTCCGTCGCGCTCGGGACGGGTGACGCCACCGCGACCGTCGGAGGAGATGCCCCACCCGGCGATCGTCGCGTAGGTCCGCAGACCGCGGGCGATCGCATCGTCCTCCCGCAGCAGCACGATCATGCCGCAGCCCTCACCGGGCCAGAAACCGTTCGATTGTTCGTCGTAGACCCGCATACCCGCGGTCGACAGGGCGCCGGTCTTAGCGAACCCGACCAGTTCGAACGGGTCGATCGAGATATCGACGCCGCCGACGACCGCGGCATCGATGTGACCGGCGGCCAGCGCGTCACACGCCTGTGTGACCGACAGCAGCGACGACGAGCAGGCGCCGTCGACGATGAATCCGCCACCGCCGAAATCGAAGTGGTTACAGATCCGCCCGGCGATCGTGTTCGCCAAGCCCCCGGCGAGACTGTCCTCGGTGATCGCCGGGAACGGCGCCTTGTAGTCGGCCTCGTAGTCGTCGAGGAATACGGCGATATCCTCGGCCGCCCACCCCTTGCGGTGCAGTGCGGCGGCCAGGGTACGCCGCACATACGGCCAGCGCAGACGCATACCGGTGGCGCGCGTCATATCACCGGTGAGGGTGTTTCCGACGATCACGCCGACACCGGCCCGGTCCAGGCCTTCCCCGGCGGGGAATCCGGCGTCGTCCAGAGCAGCCGAGGCCGTGTCGAGCGCGAGCCAGTGAGCGATATCGGTGGCGCGAAAGACGTTGGCGGCCACTCTATATCGTGCGCGGTCGAACACCCAGCCCACGAGCAGCGCGGCGTGCGTCGCATAATGGCGGTCCGCCGCATCCGGGTCCGCGGCGTAATAGTCGGCCGCGCTCAACCGGACTTTCGGAATGGGCCGGAATGCCTTCCGGCCGGCGAGCACGTTCTCCCACAGCTGTGCCGGATTATTCGCATCGGGGAAGCGGCACGCCATTCCCACAATCGCCAGTCTGGGCATCGGCTCAGGCTCGCTGAACACTCGGGCTCGGCGACAACACCGAAACCGGCTCCGCGGGTTCGAGTTCGGCCCTCCGGCGCCGGGCCGCGCGCACCCAGTGCGCGATCCACGCGTAGCTGCCGCGGATCGCACACACGATCGTCAAGGCGAAGAACAACGTGTACGCGATATTGACGGCGATCAGCAGTCCGTACACGGTCGCCGCTCCGGCACCGAACATGAACTGTGCCCGGGCGGGGAACGGGGTGGTGCCGGGGTCGGTGATCATGTAGTTGGTGAACAACACGAATGCCGTGCCGGTCATAGTGCCGAGGGCGGCGATGAGCGCGACGTCGAACAGTTCGTGCCGCACGATGGCCTGAATGACGAAACCGCCGAGCCAGCCCACGATCAGCGGAATCCGCCGGGTGAGACCGGCATTCAACACAGTGCCCGCGGTGGCCAGGATGAGCGGCACGGCGATCCGGAACATCGTGTTGATGTTTTCGCCGAACTCGTAGGGTGGCGCGATGCTGACCCAGGCGGGGAAACACAACAGGGCCGCGACGATTCCGAGATTGGACGGGTTCATGAAGTGCCGCATCCGTCCGGCGATGGGGGCCTGGAACACGTATTTGCCGGTGATCGCGACGATGACGGCGAACAGGATCGGCCAGAACTGGTTGTTGGCGAACAGCAGCATATTCACCGCCAGCCCGGTGATGTGGGCGGGCAACAGGAATTCGTAGATCCCGCGGATGCCGTGCCCCAGAAACCGGGGCGAGGTCCGGTGTGCCCACGCGGTGATCGTCTCGAAGAGCAGATCGGTCGCGTAGGCCGCCAGCACCGCCAGAATCGGCCACAGCGGAGGCTGCTCGAATCCGAGCAGGGTGTAGCCGACGATGTTCAACACGGTGATCGAGATCGCGAAGTTGCGCAGTGCGAGATACCGCGGATCCTTGGTGGTCGGTGCCGCACCGCCCTTGTGGCCATCGGGGGGTTTGCCGTTCCCGGAGGTCTTGCCGTTCCCGGAGGGTAAGGGGACCGTGGGCTGATGGCCATTGCGTTTGCGGATGAGAGGCGTCATGGCGCAGTGATCTCCTCAGCGATCTCCGTGGCGGTGTCGGTCAGCATCAGCGCGTAGGTGCCCGGTGCCAGTCGGAGGGTTTGGTGGTGGCGGACGCCGGCGTTGTCGAGCCAAGCGATTTCCGCGGATACGGGATCGGCTGCGGTACCGAGTCCGAAGTGAACGTCGAAGCTGCGCTTGCCGCCGTGGCCGCTGCCGCCGTCGAGTTGGTTGACCATGGTCCGGCCATCGGTGGTGCGCACCGTGACGGTCGCGTTGTATGCGGGCTGCCCGATGACCGGCCCACCCTGGGCACGATCGGACGACTGCGCCGGTCGATACAGGTGCAATTCCAGCGAACGGCCAAGCTCCGGCGACCGGTTCGCGAAGAACGCCGGGGGTCCCCACTGGCGGGCGACGGCGAAATCGAGTGCCCCGGTGCCGGTGGTGTCGGCGATGGCCACACCCCGCGTCGGAATCTTCGCGTCGGTGCCGACCCGATGGGTGATGTCGACGTATTTGCCGTCGCTTCCCTTGGCGTACAGAGCCATGGAGTCGCGCCCGGAAAGGTCGTCGCCGGGAGTGATCCTCGGCCACATCTTGGGATCGTGTAGCAGGACGTCGTTGCTCGTAGCGAGTTCCTGCAGCCACGCCCAGCGGTTGCTGAACCTGTCGCCCTGGACGAATCCGTCGGTCTGCAGCACGTCGAGATCTCCCGAGTTGCGCAGGTCGGCGGCCTTGATGTCCCAGCACCAGCCCGTCCAGGCCAGTCCCATTTGCTGGGCTTGTTGCGAGAACTCCGCTTGCCCGGCGGCAAGTGCTCGGCGCATGGCATCGGGCGTGGCCGCCTCGTTTCGCCACACGAAATTGCTTTCCTGCAGTCCCCAGGGTGTATCGATATTGCTGACGATCATGTCGAACTTTCCGCGTCGATAGAGATCGACGAAATCGACACCCATGCCTTTGAACGAGTCACTGCCCAGCACGAACGATTTGGGGGTGGTCCAGTCGCGGTTTCCTGTCGCCGTAGTGAAGCGGATGTTGCCCGGCGTGGACTGGTTGTAGAGCAGATGATCATGGCCGAAGTCGTTGCCGATGTACAGCTCCGGAAGCAGTTCACCGGTGAGATCGCCGGCCGCGAGCGCCAATGTCCAGCCCGTGGCGTCGTCATATGGAATCGCTTGTTTCTGCTCGACATACGTCGGGTTTCCGGCGTGATCGTTGCCGTTCCAGCGGAAGACCCGCTCACCGGCGCCGTTTCTCGCATTCGACATCGAGTCGTTCATGACGACGTCGGGATGACCGTCCGGGTCGAGCACGGCAGAGTTCGGAAAATAGTTTCCGAAGACGATGTCGGGATGGCCGTCGCCATCGAAGTCCGCGATCGAGACGGCGTTGGTGTTCCACAGTTCGCCGCTGTAGCGCCCCGCGGTGGCGGCCGACGGCACGACCTCGACCGGAGTGTAGGACGAAGCCGACAGCTCGCCCGGATTCCCCTTGTGCTGGAAGATGATCGGCGTTCGTCCCCAGTAGTAGACCAGCAGGTCCATCCGGCCATCGCTATTGAAATCGCCTGGCGCACAACCCATCGGGGCCATCGTCGAATCCATGGCCAGCGGTTCGGGTTTCAGGACGAACGGGGAGAACCGATCGGCCGGTTGCGCGGTCGGCGTGTAGGTGACGATCACCGAGTCGGTGCGCGTGTCGACCAGGCACATCCCGTCGGAGCGCCCGTGCCCCACAAGATCGTTGATCGCGACCGATGCGCCGACCGACGAAATCCACGATCGGATGTGCTGGTAGGCCGGATTCACCTCGCGCACAGTCTTCGTCGGCACCGCCTCGTAGCCGGGGGGCATCGCGATCGGCATCGACTCCAGCTTGTAATCGGAGGCGACTGCCGCCGGATCGTCGGTGGTGACCTGGTCCCGTGCAATCAGGAACACAGAGACCGACAACACCACCGCACCGAGAGCTGGGACAAGAGTTCTTAAGCGGGAGTTCATGATTCGGCCTGAGCAATCGTCGTCGGGGAGGGGGTCGGGGTGTCGGCGTCCGCGCCCGGGCATCGCTGCCGAATGCGATCGCGCCACACCTCGTAGGCGACCCTGCCGTCGATGGCCGGCTCCACGGGACGGGTAGCAACGGCGATCTCGGCGGCCTGGACGACGCTGTATCCGGTGAAGATTCGCACGGCGGTCTCGGTGGTCGGCTGCACAATGCCTGCGCGCCTGCGCGCCTCGGCGGCGAACACCGCGCCCTGTGCCAGGCACCGGCGATGGTCCGATGCCCGCCGGTCCAGGTCGGCGAGTTCGGATGCGGTGGCGCCGCCGGCGTAGGTTGCCGCCAAACCGAGTCCGGCGTACAAGTCCGCGCGGCGGTGTGACGGGAATGCGTCTATCACCGTGCTGGCGCGTTCGGGATCGGCGCCCGTGACGAACCACAGCGCACGCCCGATCCCCTGATCGATCGCGTGCGGCGCATACTCCGGGTGCCAGGCCGACACTTCAGGTGGGTGTGGGTCAACATACTTCTGGTACACATAGCGATCGGTGTGGAAGTACGCCTGGTGAAAGCCGTATCCGTCCAGCGTCAGCCAGGTCAAGACAGGATCGGTCGTCCCCTGCAGTGCTGATGGGTGCAGCCATCGCGGCAGCCGCGCAAGCGCCCAGCCGACGCCGACGTGAATCATATAGAGATGCTCGTCGGCCGCGGTGATGAAATCCGCGACATGGTGGCTATGGCCGACTGGCAGCGCATCTCGGATCGCCAATGCCATGGCTGCCCCTTCGAATGCGAAGCCCCTTCGCGCACTATCGATTTCGGAAAGGAGGGTAGCTGCTTCCGCTGCCGAGGCTCGCTCGGCGCCGATACCGAATCCTTCGATGAAGGTCGCCCCTGCCATCTCCAGGCATGCTGCGGCCTGTGGGTTGCGAGCGGGGAAGCCGCGGACCTCCAACAACGCCTGACGCCGATTCGGCGTCAAGATCATTCGGCGGAGCCCTCCCAACGATGAGACCATCTCTAGCACTCCCTCGTGGATCTTCACTCAAGGTTGGCATCCGACCGGTGGCTGTGGCTTCTTCCCCGTTGCTCAGTTCATCAAATGGAAGTAACCTTTCGACCAGCGTCATTGAGCCCCGTTCCGCGAGCGGCGCCGACGTCGACTGCCGCGTTCGCTTGCGCAGGGGTCCCGAGGGGAGGGGGATATCGAGGAGAAATTGCAGGCACCGCTGCGGATCCGGCGGCTTCACCAATGAAGTGTTGATCTTGCAGCCTGCCGGGGGTCGGCGCCTGCGAAGTAAGGTGCGCCCCCTTTGACGAAACACAGATTACTTGGCCACGGTGCCGAGGCGGTTGGGGAACGTCCTGGCCCGCAGGGTGACGGTGGCGTTCGCTACCTGAATACGAGGCGAAAGTTCGCGACATTCCTGAGTTGCGAACGATGGTCGTCCCGTGCCGACATTACTCGGCGTCGCCAATTGTTATGACGTGGGGGTGGATGTGTCCGATCACATCGCAAACAGTATCAAGTACATGTGGGATAATTGCGGGCAACAGATATCGCTCGACGAGCTTGCCGGTGTCGCTAGATACAGCAAGTTCTACTTCGTCCGACGGTTTCGAGCTGAAACCAGATGCTCACCGGTTCGATTTCTCTCCGCTATTCGTTTGGCGAGAAGCAAACACCTGTTGGCGACCACGCCGACGAACATCTCTGATATAGCACACTCGGTTGGATACCTCAGCTACGGGACCTTCACATCTCGGTTCACCGAAGCGGTGGGCCTCAGCCCATCCCAGTACCGTCGTCACGCTCGAGGCGAGCGGATCCCGTTGCGATGGGACGAATCTCACGCCGATGGGGAAGGCAATTCCGGTACCCCCTCGTTCATCGGAAAGCTCCGCGATCGGAGCGGAACGCCGGTGAGTCACGCGTACGTGAGTGTATGCCCGGCGGCTAATCCGCTGTCATCGGCCGCTGCCTCTCTCATCATCGCAAACAACGGCAGGTTCACCCTGAATCGACTCCCACCGGGGAGATGGTTCGTCCGAGCGATTTCAGCCTCTCCCGCCGTTGGCCAGACCAATGGTCGGGTTGCCGGAGATGTTCGCATCGGAAGTGTCGAGGTTCAGCTCGGAAGAAGCGAACCGCTCGAAATCCGAATCATATTGGCAGAACAAACGATTCGAACCCCTCCCTTTCTGTTGGCACTGCCGAGACGTTGAGTTGCGGGCGGGCGCTATGAGGTAGGTAGTGGTTGTAGGTCGTGAATCACGGGCCGCACATACTCCTCGCGGACCTGATCAACTGCGTGATCAGCGGCGCAGGCTGCCGTCGCGGACGCTATGGCGACGATTGCATGCCGCATCCGCGCCGGCCGTCTGCCCCTCTCGATGATCCTCTGCAACCGGGCGGCCCTCCTCCGGGACACCGCCGCCCGCACGAACCCTTCTGGCCACCAACACCCCCGACAGCATGAGCAACTCGACACCCTGTCATCGCAGTGTCCGTTCCGACTCTGGTGGCTGAACCACGGCGGTTCGGGGTGTCGCCGGCAGCTATTGCATGCTCGCGTAGGCAGCTACCGCACGATCGGCCATTGTGTGAGCGTCTGCCGAATCGGTTCCGCAGTCTGTATGTGCCTCGGCCCACGAGTCGGCCAAGCGCCGGACGTGCACGGCGCCTCCCGGCGTCGCGAACACCTTCTCCAACTCCGTAGGATGCGCTCGGTGGTCGCCGGCCAGGTGCAGGCCCAGTGCCAGGAACGAACTGTCCCAGCCGACACCGGCCGCGCCGGGGCCATATGTGCGCCAATGCTCGTTGTCCGGGACGGTATGAGTCAGGGAAAGCGTTGCCCGCCTGTCATTGTCAGTGATGACCACGTCGACGGTGCTGACGTCACCCTCGTACTCCCACGTGATCTGCAACCGGTTCGGAGCGCTGCAATGTTCGATCGTGCCGCTTGTTCCGCTGCTACCGAGCCGGTATCGACCGCCCTCACGGAGATCGCCGTCGATCGGTTCGAACCATTGCGTCAGCCGTTCCGGATTCGTGCAGGCGTCCCACAAATCCTCGACGCTCGTGTCGTAGGTCCGCGTCAATGTCACCTGCTTGGTCTGCCCCTGGTCTGTCACACTACGTCGGACTTGTTCGCTCTCGTTGAGTATGTCGATCATCGTGTCCTCCTTCAACGGTCCCGCTCGCGCTTGCCGCGAACGATTTCGGTTTCGAGTGCATCGAGCCGGGACTGCCACATGTGACGGAACCGGTCGAGCCACATATCGGCGTCACGCATGCCGGTGCCGTCCACTGCATACAGACGCCGTGCCCCCTGCGCGCGAACCGTGGCGAATCCGTTCTCACGCAGCACTCGAAGGTGGTGCGACACCGCGGGTTGCGTGATCGGATACTCCCCGCGGATAGCGTCGCTGATGGCCCCGGCGCTCTGCTCGCCGGCAGCAAGCAGCTCCAGAATCCGTCGTCGCACCGGATCCCCCAGGACATCCAAAGCATCCACTCGGTCATTTAAGCACAGATTTAATAAAGTATCAACTGATATGATCTCATCGACGACGCCACAGCGCGGTGAACATCGCAGGGCCGAAATCGAACTCCGCAGTACAGTTCCCACTAGGGCCTCCCGATTGGAGCGCGTTCCAGCAGGTTGACCGGTTACAGATCGTGTGGTTTTCCCGGTGCCGGAACACGCACGGCCCATCGTGCCCACCGGGCGGGTGCCGAGGGAGGCGGTTGCCATGGCTCGTGGTCGGCTGTGTTCCATGCATAGGCGGGGATCGCGTGCTGTACGAGATCGTGGAGCCGGGGTAGCTCGAGTTCCCGCGCGGACCATTGGTACAGGCGCTCGAGGCGTGGCAGGATCACCCCGACGTCGAGTAGGTGGCCGAACCCGTGCTCGGCTTCGACGTACCGGTCCACGTCGTCTCCGACCGGATAGCGTTGCGGGAGCACTCTCGACAGCGAGAGAAAGATCCCGGTCATCCCCAGTCGGGGGTCCCCCAGCATCGGGCCGATCGGATGCAGCCAGTCGAGAGCCAGGCGGGGTGCGGAGACCAATGCGTGGGCGTACAGGACTCGGATCAGGACGAGATTGATGAAGAATCGCTCCACCCTGCTCTCGGCTTCGGCCAGGTGTTCGTGCTCGAGATAGGCGGACACGACGCTGACGTTGTGTGCTCGGTACCAGGATTGCGCGGAGGGCCGCCGGATGAAGTCCAGGGCGCCGAGAACACTCGGCGAGGACGGGACACCGTCGTACCCGCTGTGGAGTGCGCGTGCCTCGCAGGTATCGCGAAGGAGGCGTTCGTTGAGGGCACGCCACCACGGACTGCCCGGCGCGGCGCCAACCGCCGGGTTCAGCAAGCCGCGCCGCAACTGCCAGCCCATGAATGCCAGCGCGGCGCGACGGTAGGGCAGGTGTTTGCCGCCGACCGCCGGACTCTCGTGCAGGTGGCGCATGAGCGCCAGCCTGCCGGCGGGGTCGTCCCGAACCGCCGCCACCCTGGCCTCCGCATAGTCCGCCGCCGGGGATTGCGCCACGCCGCGATTATGACAGCGACCGTTCCCACTCGAATGGCACCGCATCGGCCGTTGCGTACCTGGCCGCGCGGTTCCCGAGTGGCTGCTTCGCGCTGTCGATCAGGGGCGAGTCGGCTCGGTATAGCGGTCGAGTGTGTAGCTGAACATGTCTTGCCGTAGCCGGGCGATGGTGTCGTTGTCCGGTTCGAGCACGGCCTGCGTCAGGGTGCCGTCGTTGATGGCCATCAGGGCGCGACCGAGAGCCTCGCGGTCGGTGATGCGACGGCCGATGCGTGTCATCTTCTGCTCGATCAAGGGCAGGATCGCCGCCCGGATCGCCTCCTCGTGGGCGGTCATTGCGCGGGTCAGGCTCTCGTTGCGCAGGGCGTGTGCCGTGAATTCCGCCGCGATCCGATGCCGCTGGGCATCGACGGGGATGAGCGCCAGCATTTCGGCGGCCGCGGTTTCCAGTGTTGCCTCCCCCGGTCCGGGCTCTGGTGGCGTGGTCGCTGCGGCCTGCCGAATACGGTCGAGCAACTGTGCGGTCTGCTGCTCCCACATCGCCAGGAACAGTTCGTCGAGTGAAGCAAAGTTGGAGTAGAAGGCGCCCCGGGTGTATCCGGCATGCTCACAGACCTGTTCGATGGTCGTTTGCCCGAAGCCTTTCGTGGCGAAGACGGTATGGGCGGCGGCGAGCAGGTCCCGACGGGTGCGGGCCCGGCGTTTGCCGGGCGCCGCCGGTGCGGACGGGGTGCTTGTCGGTCCGTCGACCATCATCGCTGGTTCATCTCCCTGGATCGTGCACCGAAGGTGGCGTCTGCCACATTTCAGGATACATGAATGTATTTTTGATACATTTTGTATTGACAGTGCATGCATGTATCGGATTGGTGTCGTCCGAGTGGCATGCGCGGTGGCCGATCGACTCCACCGCTCCCGGCGTGTCGGTGGTGAATCCGACGCGAAGGCGATATCCCTCGATTGCGAGGAGTGACCATGAGCATTCCGATGATCGCGTCGACGTTCTCGTGCGATCCGATGGAGGATGAATACCGCCCGCGGCGCGCTGATAGACCAGGACGCCCTGGCCGCCGCGCTCGAAACCAAAGCATTGGCCGGAGCGGCACTGGACGTCTTCGACCCCGAACCCCCCGCGACGCTGCACTTGTTGCAGGCACCGAATGTGCTGCTCTCCGCACACACGGCAGGCATTACCCGGGAAACGATGGTCCGCATCACCCAGGCAGTCGTCGATAACGTCACCCGCTTCGCCGCCGGGCGCCCACCGCACGACGTGGTCCCTGAGCGGCAGAGACAAGGCTTTCGCCAGGAGAGGAGCCACTGGTGTCCACGCTGTTTCCGCACTATCACGTCGGTATCGTCGTCACCGATCTCGACGCCGCCATGGCCGAATTCGCTGAACATCTCGGGCTGGAATGGCACACCCCCGTAGCCGTCGAATCCGATCTGCATTCCGGGGCCGGCACCACTGCGTTCACCTCCCGCATGGCCTATTCCAAACAGGGACCGCCATACCTGGAGCTGCTGGAACAGCGGGTGGGGACCCCGTGGTCGGAACCGGGCCTGCACCACCTCGGCCTCTGGACACCGGACGTGCCCAGCGAATCGGAACGACTGCTCGCCGCCGGCCTGCCCCGAATAGTGTCGGCATCCGACGTCTCCACCGGCGCACCGTTCGTCTATCACGAAACGTCCGACGGAATCCGGCTCGAACTCATCGACATCGGACGAACCGGTCCGGGCGTGACGTTCTATCTCAGCGGCGCCCTGGACGCTCCGTCGGCTCGACACATCGATATTCCGCGGTGACGCCCGGCGGCGTCGATCAGCGAAGTCGGTGAAGAGCCGTCAACCGAGACACACCAAGGGGATCTCAGTGTTCAGCGATCTCATCGCAATCGCATCTATCGTTCCCCGAGGCGAGAGTTCGGGCCATCGAACCGGCCACTTCACCCCTGCCCGCTGCCCGTTCCGCCACCTTTCGCTGGCTGGGCGATAGCCTTCCGGAAACTCGTCCGTGCTGACAGGAGACGACATGACGACTGAAGAGCATCCTGCCTCCGAGCTCGACTCACAGTCGAAGGGCATCCATGAGATTCCCCTCGTAGTTATCCGGGACGAGCCCGCCGCCGGATCGGCGCGTGAGAGCCTGTTGCAGGCGATCGCCCGCGAAGCGGGCGCAGTCGCAGATCTGCAACCCGGTAACGCTGCCGGCGCCCTGGCCGAGCTTGCTCGGGCCTACGCCCTTGTCACCAGTACTGAGGTCGCGGCAACAGCCACACTGACCGCGCGAGGGTCTGCCCATCCCAACCTTGCATGACGAACACACCTCGAAGTGGCTTTCGTGATCCGGTATTGCCGACGAGCGTGTGCCGGGCAGACCCACTGTTAGCTCGGCCGAGCCCGGTGGCAGGCATCAGGACGTGTGAGCGTCGTGCTTGTCGCGGTTGGCTAGGACCTGGTCCATGTGGGTCTGTGCCCAGTGCCTGAGGTCGCGTGTCGTCTGACCTATCGCGCGCAATTCGGCTACATAGGAGATTGGCTGTATCGCTCACGCGGATTCGCTGAACGGCCGCCCTACCCGCAGACGGAAATTACGGACGCGTGGCCTCGTCGACGAGGGCGTCGATGACATCGTCGACGCCCGGACCCGACTCGGTAGGGACCTGATTCAGGATGATGGTCACCGCACAGTCGCGGGTCGCGCCGCCGGCGGTGTAGAAGCCGGGGATGCTCCCGCCGTGACCCCACGTTTCGACACCGGACGCGGTGGTCCCGCCGAACAGCCCTAATCCGATCCGGTCCGACGAGTACGGGTCGGGGATGGTGCGCAGCATCTCGGCCAGTTGCGCCGCCGGCACCACTGTGCCCGACAGCAGGGCGATGAAGAAGTGGTTCAGATCGTGGCCGGTGGAAACCATGGCCCCGTCGGGCAAACCACCGTTGGGGTCGATATCGGTGATGTCGACGCGGCGGCCGTCGGCCTCGAGATAGGCACGCGGGTGGGGGCCGCGGATGACGCTGTCGATCGGATACTGCGGCCAGTAGGTGTCGCGCAGCCCCAACGGGCCGATGATCCGTTGGGCCACTTCGATATCGACCGGCACGCCGGTCACCCGTTCGATCAGTTGCCCGGCGAGCAGGTAGTTGGTGTTGGAGTACTCGAAACCGGTGCCGGGGGAGAACGGGGCGGGCTGATCCAGACCGAGTCGGATCAGGTCGCCGATCGAGTGGGATTGCGTGAGTGCTTCGACGGAGTCGAGATCCAGTCGGGACAGATAATCCGGTATTCCGCTGGTGTGCTGCAGTAGATTTCGGACGGTCACCCGTTCGCCGTCGCCGCCGGGTCCGGTGACGATGCCGGGAAGATAGCGTGCCACGGGAGCGTCGAGTTCCACGCGGTTCTCCGCGACCAGTTGCAGCACGACCGAGGCGACGAATGTCTTGGTGTTGCTCGCGATCCGCGCGCGTGCGGCGTCGGGGAAGACGGCTCCGGTGGTTGTGTCGGCCACACCGCTGGTGAGTTGGACATCATGGCCCTCACGGGTGAGCACCAATTGCGCTCCGGGAACACCAGCGTCGCGCACGAGCCGATCCAGCAGCGGCTGCAGGCGTGTGGAGGATGTCGGTATGCCGCCGTCCGCACACGCACCGACCCCGGCGGGTACGGCCAGAACAAGTACTGCTGCCGCCACAGCGAGGGGCCACTTCACTTCTCTTTACCTCCAATAGATTCCAGCGCTGTCATAGATCCGCCGAGCAGAAGCATGCAGACCCGACCAGCCGTGGCACCGATTATCACGACTCGTCCGCGGCCCGGCCCTGATCGCAAGCAGGAAGGCCCCCGTCGCCGCCACGGGCCCGACAACGTTGACGAGGTATGTCATCCCTGGTCTCCTACTGATGTCCGGAAGGTGATCGTCGGAACTCAGGACACACCATGCCGCGGCGGCACGGTCAACACCGAGTTGGCTGTGTCGGTTCGTAACTGTGCGATTGCGAATGGGACCGCGCCCGAACACCAGTGGGGATCGGTGGTGCCGTCAGTGGTGCTGTCGTCGCGGTGGATGTGGCGCCGCGCACCACCGATCGGGTAGCGCTTTTGGGTCAAGACGGAATTCGGCAGGGTAGTGCCCCGCGACGAATCTGATGAGTATCCGGGATACAGGTGCGATGTGAAGGGGGAGTTGACGGGCGACGGTGGAGCCATGGCTGTTACCTCGTTTACTCGACCCGTTCCGCGTTTCTCGTTGCCTCGCATCGTCTGTGGGGCGGTGTTGCTGCTACTCGTTGCGGCGGTGTACTGCCTCGGCGTTCGCACCTATGCCGGCCAGTTCGTCGACGACGGTTTCATGCGCATTGTGTCTGGCTGGTTCGGCATCGATGTGCCGAGCCGAGGGCTGCTCGGGGAGATTCAACTGCCCGCGTTCGGGGGCGCGCTCTCGGTACTGATCCTGACTCTGGTGGTGCGCCCGTCTGCTCGGCGCATGGTTCACGCGGGTGTGGTCGTACTCGGGACCGCGGTAGCGGCCGCCCTACTGAAGGATTCGCTCGAGCGGCCGTCGCTGGGAATCGGCGCGGGCATCAACTCGTTTCCGTCCAACACGATTGCGGTGTTCGTTGCGGTAGAGTGTGCGATCGTTGCAGCGGCTCCGATTGCGGTGCGCTGGTGGCTTCGCGTCGTGGCGGCGATCGTTGCCGGTGGTTTCGGCGTCGCGGTGATCGCACTCCAGTGGCATCGGCCGACGGATGTCGTTGCCGCACTGCTGCTTGCGAGCGCTATATCGATGATCAGTTCGGCTCTCCTGCTCGGCGACGGGGGAGTGCGTGGGAGATGACGCTGTCGTGAATCTGCTGCTGGTGGAGGATGATCCGAAGATCGTCGAGGCGCTCGGTATGTCGCTCGTGCGTCTGGGATACGACGTGGACCATCTTGCCGGGGCATCGGCGGATTTGCGTCAGCGGGTGGCGAAGGCCGATGCGGTTGTCCTCGATATCGGTCTTCCGGGGGAAGACGGGTTCGCCGTGTGCCGGGCGATACGCCGATGGAGCTCGGTTCCGATTCTCATGCTCACCGCCCGTTCCGATGATATTGATATGGTGGCCGGACTCGAGGTCGGTGCGGACGATTATGTGGTCAAACCGGTGAGTCCGCGGGTGCTCGATGCCCGGATCAAGGCCGTCCTGCGCAGAAATATGCCCGTTGCCGCACCGGCATCCGAGCATTCAGAAGCCGCCGTCGCAGCCACCGAACCGGGTCTTCGCATCGATCGCCTGGCCGCAGAAGTGACCCGCGACGGCATTCCGCTGAATCTCAGCCCGACGGAGAAGCGGCTGCTGTTCGCGCTCGCCGATCACCCCGGACAGGTACTGAGCCGCGAGCAGCTGCTGGAATTGGCCTGGAATCAGGGCTTTCTCGGAGATTCCAGCCTCGTCGACAACGCCATCTACAGGCTGCGCGCGAAAATCGACGGAGGACACGAGGAAAACCACATCGAGACGGTACGCGGATTCGGATATCGTTTTCGGGCCGTGCCGTGACCCGGTGGTCGCCCGGAGCCGTGGTGTCCAGCCTGCGCGGGCGAATCCTGGTCGCAATGATCTCCGTCGCATGCGTCACGGCTGTCCTGACGGGCGGCGCGCTCGCGGTGAAGACGCGGACCTGGGTGTACGAGGGCGCGCAGGAAGCGGCGTTTTCGGAATTCAGGCACGATATGGAGAACTATTTCGGCAGAGGACAATTCGTCACTGTCGACGAGTTGTCGTCGGAATACACCGTGACAATGGACGGCGTCATGGTGCGGCAGGGCGACACCAGAATCGGGGAATTCTCCTCGGGCCTTCGGGAAGGGCTCGATCGGTCGAGTGATATCTACCTCTTCGAGCGGCTGCCAGGGCGGCGAGTGGGCGTGGGTTACGCTGTGGCCGAACGAGATCGCCCGGGAACAGGCCATCTTTCGGTGTACACCATCCGGAAGCTGAGCGGCGTGCCGGAGAAGCTGAATCAACTGGCTTGGATCATCTCACTGTCGGTGCTCGGGTGTGCCGTGCTCGGCGCTCTGCTCGGATTCGTGCTCACGACGTCGATTGTTCGGCCGTTGCGCCGCATCGAGAACGCCGCTCGCCGAGTGGCGGACGGCGAGGCGATCAGTGCACTGCCGGACACGGCCATCACCGAATTGCGCGACGTGACCACGACATTCAACGACATGGTCGATCGCCAGCGGGAGATCGTCAGGGGCTTGGTCGAACAGGACGAGCGCGCGCAGCGCTTCGTCAGCGACGTGGCACACGAACTGCGCAGTCCCCTGGCGGCCCTCGTGCCGGCCGCCGAGGTACTCGATGAAGAGCTCACCGACCGCGACGGTGATGCAGGGACTGCGGCGCGGCTGATCGGTTCCGAGATCAATGGCCTGGCGCGGCTGGTGGAGGACCTGCTCGAGATGTCCCAGCGCGACAAAGGCCATGCGGTGGTCCTGTCCGAGACCGTCGATCTGGTCGAACTGATCGCGCGAACGCTCAGATTGCGCGGCTGGACCGATACCGTGGTGGTCACACACGAACTCGGCGACGAACGAACCATCCGCAGCGACCCGCGCCGCATCGAGGCCATTATCGCGAACCTCGTCGGTAATTCGTTCCGTCACGGTCGGCCTCCGATTGCCGTCGCGACAAGGCGGGGGACCGATCGAGTATTGCTCGAAGTCCGTGATTGCGGACCGGGAATCCCGGCCGGGCACGTGGACCGGGTATTCGAGCGACTGTACAAAGTGTCCGAATCCCGCACGCGCACAGGGGGAGCGGGTCTCGGACTCGCCATCGCCCGGGAGAACGCCCGACTGTTGGGCGGTGACCTGACCTACCGCCGAACCGGTGACACCACCGTGTTCGGCGCGGAACTGCCCACGGGAGATCTGTGATGTTCTTGCGATGTAGGTGATGTCCCGCGGCGAAGATTCGGCGACGTCGGTGAAGAGAATCGATGTCATGACTCTTCGCAGACTTATATTCGGGCGCGCGTCCCTGATCGCGACCGCCGGGTTTTTGGTCGTATGCGGTGGATTCACGGCCGTTTCACCGGCACGTGCGATCAAGGGTGGAAGTGAAGCCGGTGAGCCGTACGGATTCCTGGGCTCGCTGCAGCGGTTGGACTCTCCACGCGACGACCTCCACGTCTGCGGCGTCGCGTTGGTGGCCCCGCAATGGGGCGTCACGGCGGGGCACTGCGCTCGCAGTGCCGCAGACTCACCCGGTGCGCGTCCTCCCAGCGGCCACCCCGTCGGCTGGCAAGTGCGGTTCGGTTCGACAACAGTCGACACGGGCGGTGACCTGGTCCAGGTAGAGCAGTTCATCAAGAAATCGACCGGCATCGGGCGCGCCGCCGACGATATCGCCCTGTTGCGTTTCAATCGGTCGGTGCGGCAGGCTCCCATCGCTGTGGCCGCCGAAAGACCCGCAACGGATACCGATGTGCGGATCATGGGGTGGGGAGCGCTGAACGTCGAGTGCGGCAAGAACTATGACGATCCCTCGTGCTACGCGAAAACCCTCCGGCAGGCCGACACGAAAGTCCAACCCCAGGAAACCTGCTCCCTCGAGCGCGATCCGAACATCTTGTGTATCGGGTCTCTGGACGGCACTGTCGGCCCGGAGGACATGGATTCCGGTGGCCCCGCCGTCGTCCGCGACGGACACCAGTGGAAGTTGGCGGGCTTGACGGAGGGGGGCGCAGATACCGGCACCCTGCAGGCGCCTTCGACATATGTCAGCGTTGCGCGCCACACCGATTGGATCAAAAGATACACCGAAGGCCGTACCCCGTCGCCGCCGGACTCACCGCCGCCGACACCGCCGATCAACGGGACGGTCACTCTCGCAGGATGCTCCGGTTCGGTGATCCGCGGTTCGCAGGCCCACCCGAACGACCACCTGCTGATCCTCACCAACGGACACTGCGTCGATCCCCGTCCGCGCCCCGGCGAAGCCTTCGGGCAGCGACCGGTCACACTGACGGTCCAGGTCATCGGGAAGGACGGGAACTCGGTCCTGCGCACAAAGACGACCGACCTGCTCTACGCCACCATGACCGACACCGATCTCGCCGTTTACCGACTCGATGCCACCTACGCCGACCTCGATCGCCGCGGGGTCGAGATCTTCACCCTCTCCGACCGAAATCCAGCGCCCGGGCAACAGGTGCAGGTGCTGTCCGGCGCATGGCAGAAGGGTTTCGATTGCGCGGTGGACTCGATTGTCGAGACGCTTCGAGAAGGCGGATACACGCAGCGTGACGCCATCCGTTATGTGAAGAGCGGCACCTGCGGACCCGGCCCGGGCACCTCGGGTTCGCCGATCGTCGACTCCGAGGGAAAGATCATCGGGATCCACAACACCAGCGCCTACCCGAAGAATCCCGCCGAGGATGAGCTGCCGCCGGAAGACAGAACCACCCCACCCGCGGCATGCGCGGAGAACAATCCCTGTGAGGTCGGTCCCGACGGGAAGGTCGCCTCCCACGAAGGCGCACACTACGGCCAACGGCTGATGGGCCTCAACGCCTGTATCAGCCAGGGATCCGAGCTTCGATTGGAAAGCGTCGGCTGCAACCTGGCGAAACCCAGTGCCGCTGCAGATATTTCGTCCAACGTCTCGGATCGCAAACCCTGGCGTATGACGACAATGGTTGTGGCCATTCTCGGGGGTATCGCACTCATCGGTTTGGGTGGCATAGTGATGATTCGTCGATCCCGTTGAACCGAAAAGTGATTCACCCGCGCGACTCGTTCTCTGTGTGTGGACGATCGCGGAGCGTTTCGGGATTCTTCGCTTCGGCGGTCCAGCCGTGTTCGAGCAGGCCGAAGATTGCTTCGAGAGCCGTTTGTGGGTTTGGGTGCTGCAGGACCAGATCGACGGCCTCGAGGGCGAAACGCGCTAGCGCGGCGCAGGCGGGATCGTCGTCCGGCGCGTCGACCTCGCTCGCGATCGTCTTGGCCAGGGTGGCTTCGTGGCGCAGCCACATGCGGCGGGCGTAGTCCTGCAGCACCGGCGTCGTCGTGACAATCTCCCGCCACGGCCCAGCGCGCGGGTCGTCGAGCAACACGTCGACACGGTGGCGGAGGTGCTCGCGCAGCGCCTCGGGGATCGACCGGCCGGGCGGGCGATCGCGGACCACAGCCACGAGCGCGACCTCGGTCTCCTCCTCGAGGTCGAAGAACAACGCTTCCTTGCTGGGGAAATACTTGAACAGCGTGGTCGTCGACACGTCGGCGGCGTCGGCGATCTCGCGAACCCCGACCTGGTCGTAACCGCGCTCGAGGAACAGCCGCAGAGCCGCCTCGGCCAGGGCCTGACGGGTCTGGGCCTTTTTGCGCTCGCGACGACCGACCGGCTGGCTCACAGGCAGTCACTTTACCCTATAAGTGCAACAAGCCCAAAGATTGACTTGTTGCACTTTTTCGGTTGATGTGGTTTCGTGGCTCCTGGCGGCTCGTCGAGCCCCCCGGCCGTGAGCAGCGGAAACCCTTTCGTCCGCGGCTACCTCGCACCTGGTGACACGCCCCTCACCGACATCCTCGATCCCGAAAGAGCCCCACCATGCAAACCCCTGTCACGATCATCGGCGCCGGTCTCGCCGGGCTCACCCTGGCCCGAGTCCTGCACGTCCACGGCATCCCGGCCACCGTCTACGAGGCCGAGCCCTCCCCGACGGCACGTGCTCAGGGCGGCATGCTCGACATCCACGATTACAACGGGCAGCTCGCCGTCGAGGCGACCTGCCTGATGGACGAGTTCCGCAGCCTGACCCTGGAGGGCCGCCAGGCGACGCGGATCCTCGCCCCGGACGGGACGGTCCTGTTCGACAAGGCCGACGACGGCGCCGGTGGACGCCCCGAAGTACAACGCGGCGAGCTGCGCCGGATGCTGCTCGACTCGCTCCCGCCCGGCACAGTCCAGTGGGGTCGCAAGGTCAGCAGCGTCCGTGCCCTCGGCGGAGGCCGCCACGAGGTGAGCTTCACCGACGGCACCACCACCCTCACGAGCGTGCTGGTCGGCGCCGACGGCGCCTGGTCCCGAGTCCGGCCGCTGCTGTCGGACGCCGTTCCCGAATACACCGGCGAGTCGTTCGTCGAGACCTACCTGTACGACGCCGACGAGCGCCACCCCGCCGCCGCGAAAGCGGTCGGCGGCGGCTCGCTGATCGCGTCAGCTCAGGACAGGTCGATCAACGCCCAGCGGGAGCGCGGTGCGACCTTGCATACCTACGTGGTACTCACCAAAGGGCTGGACTGGTTTGCCGCCATCGACTTCACCGATCCCGACGCGGCCGCCGCCCGGATCGCGCGGGAGTTCGATGGCTGGGCACCAGAACTCACCGCACTGATCACCGACAGTGACACCCCGCCGGTCCTGCGCCCGATCTTCACCCTGCCGATCGGACACCGGTGGGACCGGGTAGCCGGGGTGACCCTCGTCGGTGACGCCGCCCACCTCTCCACCCCGGACGGCGAAGGCGCCAACAACGCCATGCTCGACGGCGCCGAACTCGGCAAAGCCCTCGCCGCCCACCCCGGCAACATCGAAGCCGCACTCACCGAGTTCGAGCAGGCAATGTTCACTCGCACCGCCGAACCCACCTCCGGCACAGAATTCCTCGAGCACCTCTTCGGAGACAACCCGCCCCAACACCTGATCGACCTGTTCATCGGAGCCGAGCAGCAGAAACCTCAACTCGGTTCATGATCGGCCCACGGAATGTTCAAAGCGCGCTTCGCCGCAGCTGCGGTGCTCACAAGACGTAAGGGTGATCGATTTGATAAAAACGGCTACCGTGCTGGCGCATCACACGGCTCCCACCACGGCCGAGCGAATCAGCGTCAGTGATGTCCTCGCGATCAAATTCCTAGAGCATGCACCCATACAGCTGTTATGGCGGGTGGATCATCCGGTCGATGCCTCGCGGCTGAACCACTTGCGGAACAACCTGATCGACGGTCCCCTCTCTCGCAAGCTCATACCGGCGCGGATACCGCCGGCGCGCCCGTATTGGACACGTAGCACGCACCGCTACCCGCTCATCCTCGACCCGAACCCGGTGCCCGCCACCACAGTGATGGGGTGGGCCGACCGCCAAGTCGCCGCGGCATCCTTCGACGTGGCCGCTGGGCGTGGCTGGGTGCTGTCCGCGGCTGATTTCGACGACGGTGGCTCCGTGGTCTCGATCGTGGCCTCGCACGCCATCACCGATGGCCAGGGCATGCTCGGCGCCGTCGATTTCGCCGCCCGCGCCGACCTGTCTCATGCGGTGCCCGATCACCAACGACCCACGCTGGGCGGCGACCTGATCGATGCGACCACCGCGGGTGCGCGCGAGTGCTGGCGGACCATCGTTCCTCTCGCGTTGCCCCGCGCGCAGGCGATCAGAGACCTGTTCAACCGAAGCAACTGGTATTGAGGACCGATCCGCGTGCCGAGGCTGCGGGTCTGCCACCAGCCGTGGTCGTCGGGCTCGGCACCGATCAGCTCCGTGACGTCGCAGCCGCGCGTGGTGGCACCACGAACGGGCTGATCACCGCAATCGCGGCCGACGTTGCCCACTCCGTCGACGACTATCGCGCCAGGACGCTGCGGCTCACGCTGCCGGTCAGCCTTCGCGAATCCGACGACCCTTCCGCCGGCAACAAAATCGCGAGGGCCGACTACGAGCTCGACCTGCCCGAGGGCACGCGCTACACCGACCTCGCAGAGATCCGCCAAGACACCACCTACCTCACTTTCCAGCCCGCACCACCCTGGAACGCCCCCCTCGCCTCCCACCTCGACCGCGAACTCCAGCACTGGGCACTGACACCCCGACCCACCACCTGGTAAGAGCTATCGGTCGCCGAAACCAGAAGGGGCGGACTGAAATCACGGTCATACGTGCGCCAGTTTCGGAATCAGGGCGGCGACCCGCTCGACATATTCGATGGGGTGTCGGTCGGGCATCATGTTGAACTGCGAAATTCCCATGGCCGCGTAGCGTTGCGCATCGGCCAGAACTGTGTCTGGATCATCGAGGGGTGCGGTGTAGAACATGGTCTTGCGGATCGCGTCGTAATCGCGGCCCTCGGTCTCGCAGTGGCCGCGTAGCACGTCGAGCTTGTGGGCGACGTCCTCGGGGTTGGATTCGACCAGGTTGCAGGCATCGGCGTAGCGGGCTACCAGTCGTAGCGTCTTGCGCTCGCCGCTGCCTCCCACGAGGATCGGCGGCCGCGGTCGGCTCAAAGGCGCCGGAACGCACAGGGTTTCGGCCAGCTGGTAGTGGGCGCCCTGGTAGGGGCCGTTGTTGTCGCTCCACATCTGCAGGCAGATCTGCAGCGTCTCCTCCAGCCGTTCGAACCGCTCTTTCACCGGCACCACCGGCACGCCGAGCCCGAGCTGCTCGCGCTCGTACCAGGAGGCGCCGATGCCCAGCTGGGCGCGACCACCGGACAGCACGTCCAACGTGGTGACGATCTTGGCGAGCAGACCCGGATACCGATACATCACGCCGGTCACCAACACCGCCAGCCGCATGCGCTCGGTCAACGCCGCCACATACCCCAGGGTGGTGTACGCCTCCAGCATCGGCTCGTCGGCAGGGGCTTCGTTCTCCAGCTGGAAATAGTGGTCCATCACGGTGAACTCGGCAAACCCGGCTTGCTCGGCGAGGCGCGCACTGTCCCCGAGCGTGCTCGCCATCCGCGCCGGATCCGCCGGGGTCGAGAAGTTCCAGTAGTGCAGACTCAGATCCATAGCTACCCACTCCTCTCGCAAGGTGGAACGGCCGGCTTGCGAACCGTCACCGATCCACCTGTCGTACTCCTCCTGATCCGTACTCCGTCTGCGCAACCAGCTTGCTGCGGCGCCGAGCCGGAGGAAAGGGACAGTTCTTCCTGGGAACGCCAGTACTACCTCCGCCGGAGGATCAAAATCGCGAGCGACACGCGCATCCGTGCTGGTCACCGCTTGGATCAGAAAAAGAAGCGTTCAGCATTTCGACGTCTGAAATGAACGACTCGATCTTGGCAACCTTACCGTCCCGCCAGTAGAAAACTATAGTCAGGTGCTTGCTCGCCGACGGGATCACTCGCCGCACCGGTGCCACCCGGCTCATGGAGATCGGAGCGTAAACCGAGCAATTCCGCGCGGAGTGTGCGCACCGCCTGCGCACGCTCCGAATGCAACTCCCCAGTGGCGGAACTTGATTCAGTGGCTGGGCATGGTCGGCGGACGTATCGTCAAGGGATGTCGTGGTTGTACACGCTGTGGGGGTTCCTGGGTGCTTGCGCCAACTGTGGCGTTGTGTATCTGGAGGCCAGCAGGCGTGTGAAGGGATGGCCATGGCAGGAGCCGAACGGGCCGGGCGGAGATGTGTATGCGGTGTCGATACTCGTTCATCTGGGCATCGCAACGGCGACAACCGCGGCCCTGACCACCACGCCGATAATTTCGAGCGGCCTGATCGCCTTCGGTGTGGGCGCGGCCGCACCGATAATCGTGAAGAAGGTATCCGCTTATGTTCAGACGCTCCTGCCGGGTGAGGATGATCCGAAGCTGGGGGAGAAGTGATGCGGCACAAAGCTTTCGGGCGGCGCCTATTGGCTGCCTTGGCTGGTTCGACGCCGGCGTTCACCGAACCTGCCCGGCACCCACGGACCGGTCGCCGTCGTCTGCTGTCGGCCCTTGCCGGGACATCACCTGCCTTCGTCCATGAGGCAAACGACGAATATCGAACCAGGGCAAGTGAATCCACCGGTGCGACTGGCCCTCTCACCGTTACCGAGACGTCGGACAGGAACTACGCGGTTGCCGGTGAGCAGGATTTGCACGACAGCCCAGCCAAACGGGTGGTCGAACCGGGCTACCTCGGGGAAGGTCGTTTCGCAAGACGGCTGAACGAATTGATCGGCGCCACTTTCTCGACCCGCCCGACGATGCCACAGGACCCGGAGTGGGCCGCCGTCAACGGTCGAGTCGCCGCTGCCCTGACGGCCCGTGGCCATCCCACAACGAGGGGCGGTGTCGACCGTCTGCGGAGAGGGTGGGGCAGTGCACCTTCCGAAGAGACGGTCAGGGCGTTCGCGGAGTACTTCGGGGTCGACCCGGAATACTTTGCCGATGATGCATACGCCGATCGGGTTCTTCGCGAGCGCGGCTATCCGATCCCATCGGATGACACCGCCTTGTCACACCGCCGCCCGGCTTCCGCCCGGGATCTCAGCGAAGAGTCACGGATTCTCCTTCGAGAAATGGCTGAGAAGCTGCGAGACCTCGACGCTCGTCAGGGAAGAATTCCTCCGAACGAGACTGCGGCGGATCCGGCCATGCCAGAGACAGAAGGCCGTAACGACGACAACGGAAGCGCCACTCGCTGAGGTACGAATCGTCAGCGGATCGGTCTGAAGCGCGTGTGCGAACCGTCTGTGAGTTCGTCGGGCGCGGGTAGGTTCAGCTCGATGTCTAAAACTGGCCGTGTCGGGGTGTTGGTGTTATCGGCGGCGATTGTGTTCTGGGTTCGGGGTCTTTCGGTGGGTGGGCCGGCGGGGCCGGGGTGGTAGCGGTGTCGGCAGGTGGGTGGGGTGCCGGGCGGCGGCTGATCGATACCGTCGAGCAGGCAGCGGCTGCAGACGTCTTGCGGTGGCAGATCGGCTTCGTCGAATTGATCGGTGTCGTGCGCAAGCCACCAGCATGCCGCGACCACGGCTGCGATGAGCAGCACCGAGACTACGTTGGACAGCACCACCATTGGCCCTCCCGTCGCCGTTCGCGCACCCGGATGCAGGTAACGCGCGTTCTGAAAGATGGTGTCAATCCGTGTGGTGTCGCCTCCCCGCGGCGCCACACATCCATCTGCCTGCATCTTCTCGTCGGAACGCGGGCCGAACAAGCGTCGAACTGGCACTCGGCCGTGCCGGCGCCATGCGACGGGTCGGACTACCGAGCGATTCTCGAACGGCTCGAGGCCCTGGCCTGCTGAAACTTTATGGCGGGTAATCCGAATTTCTAGAACCTGTTACATCGATGCTCGCGGACCCGGTGCGGTTCCGGATTCCGGTCCGGAATCCGGTCCGGTGACCGGAGTCGCGCCGACATCGGACTGTGTCGGGGGCTACCATTGTCATCGAGTTCATCGATCACCGGGGTATCAGCGCCGTGGTGACCGTCGTCGATCCGGTGGCTCTGATCCAGCATCGCTATCGTGCATCGCGGGCGCAAGCCCCTGTTGCCGAGGGGATTTCATGAAGTCGATTGTCGATTGGCTGGTGGAGCCGAATCCCGACGGAGCGCTCAGACTGTACGAGGGGCGGCAGTGGGTGCCGACCGGCTATCCGTCACTGGCGCGTGAGGCGCTCGGGGCAGCTACTCTGATGCGGGGCACGGGGATTCGCAAGGGCGATCGGGTGGCGATAATCCTGCCCACCGGCCTGGATTTCGTTCGCTACTTCTACGGAATGCTTGCCATGGGGGCGATTCCGACGGTCATCGCTCCGCCGGGCCTGCACGGTACCGCGAATTATCCGGAACATGTGGCGGCGCTGCTGCGCGTCCTCGACCCCCGGGCCGTGGTCGCCGAGGCCTCGACCTTTGCCGTCCTGCCCGATTGGCCGAGTTGGTCGAGGCGGGAACCGGTGCGGCTCGATACGTCCGAGGCCGTGGCGGACGGTACCGACGCCACCATCGATCCCGCTCTGGGCGAGGACATCTCGATCATCCAGTTCACCTCGGGCTCGATGAGCTCGCCGAATGCGGTGCGGCTGAGCGCCGATGCGGTCATCGCTCATATCGAGATGATGAGGTTGGCGTTCCGCATCGGGCTGGACGAATACCGCGACTCGTGGGGTTCGTGGTTGCCGATGCACCACGACATGGGTCTGATCGGTACCCTCGTGGCGCCGGTCGCGCACGGCAGGAACCTCTGGCTGTTGCGGCCCGAGCAGTTCGTCCGGCGGCCCCTGCTGTGGCTGGAGATGTTCGGTCGGCACGGCGTGAACCACTCGGGCTCACCGAATTTCGCGCTGGAGCGGGTCGTGCGGCTGGTGCGGCCGAACGACCTGACGGGCATGGACTTCTCGACCTGGCGCACGCTGTCCATCGGATCGGACCGGATCAATCTCGGTGTGCTGCGGGCCCTGTACGAACTGCTGGCGCCCTTCGGGCTGCGCCCGCAGACCCTGATGCCGGGTTACGGCATGGCCGAGGCCACCGTCGGCGTATCCACCTCCGGCCCCGAGGAGACGCCGCACGCGCTGCTGGTGGACGGAACGAAGCTGCGCCACGGAGGCGAAGTCTCGGTGCTGGCGCGGGAGACGTTGGACAGCGCGATCGCGGCGGGCCCGGATGAGGTGCGGGTGGTCGGCTGCGGCGCGCCGCTGCCGGGTGCTCGCATCCTGGTGGCCGACGAGAACGGCGAGCTGCTACCGGACCGCCGGATCGGCGAACTCGTTGTCGAATCACCCGCGATGTTCAGTGGATACCTGCGAGACGAGACACCCGCCCGGCCTGCCGACGGCCGCCGTCGGCACTACACCGGCGATCTCGGCTTCCTGTGTGACGGTCAGGTGTACGTGCTGGGGCGGATGGGCAATTCGGTGAAGATCAACGGCAACATCCTCACCGCCGAGGATGTCGAGATCGCGGTGGCGGATCGCCTGGATCTGCCCCACGACAAGGTGATCGCGATCCTGCGAGATCTCGACGAACCCGGTGCGGCGGCCGCGCTGCTGATCTTCCATCAGAGCGTGCCACCGGAACGGGTGGAGGCGGCATTGGCCGCACTGAACCGCCTGGGGCTGCCGTCCGATCGAGCCGCGCTGGCCGTGATGCCCCCGCGAGGGGTGCCGCGGACCACCAGCGGCAAACCCAGGCGGGTCGAGCTGTGGCGGCTGCTGGAAACCGGTGCCATCACCGCAAAGGTGTGCCATCTCGGCGCTCGCTCGCCGCTGCGGGAGTCCTGGGATGGCGGCGGCCCGGAGGCGAGAACGGTTGGGCACCAAGGGATTACACCTCGAACCCCGGCGTGACAGGGGCGCTGCGGGACCGCCGGTCGAGTTCTTGATGGGCAGTCGGGTAGAGGAGCTCCGACGGGGCTCAGCAGAGCTCCTCTCCCGCGCCCCCCGCGCGTCCCCCCTCGGCCGCACCGACGATGCGTCTGGGCGGACCGTCATATGCAGCGGCGCACCCCTCGACCGCAGCTGTGAGGTGGCTGGTCTCCGGCGCCCGGCTCGAGACCAATCGGCTGAGCACTGTTCAAGTTACGAGCAGACAGGCGGACGCGTCTACGGCCTACGGCCGCCGTACGCTGTGAATTCCCAGGTCAGCGGCCTACGAAGATTTTTCCGGACCGGAACTATTGCATCCCGGAACGACGAGCGTGGAGAGATATGCCGCGGCGGACTCGGTTTCGCTGGTGCCGAGGCGCTGGTAGATCGCCAGCGCCTCCTTCAACTCGATCTTTGCGGTCATCCGGTCGCCGAGGCGTGCCCGGCACCGGGCAGATCCGTCCAGCGCCCGAGCCTGCTGCAGCAAATCGTCTATGCGGCGTGCAAGACGTAGCGCGTCACCGTAGATCTCCAAGGCTTGCTGGGGATCCCCGGATTCGGCCGACAGCGCACCCAGCCGGTTGAGCGCCTCGACCTCGCCGTAGCGATGGCCGATTTCCCGCGAGATCGCCAACGCTCGCCACAACAGATCGTCGGCGGCCGGGTGGTCTCCGGTCAGGCAGTACACCCAACCGAGGTTGCTCAACGCCTCGGCCTCACCGAGCCGGTTGCCGGTCTCCTCGTAGATCGCCAGCGCGTGCCGGATCAGATCGGCCGCCTGCGTGTACTCCCCGGTCAGATATCGCACCCTGCCCAGGTTGTTGAGGGCGGAGGCTTCACCCGCACTGTTGCCGATGTCGTGGTAGATCTCGGCGGACAGTTCCATCACCTCGGCTGCGGCGTCATAGCCGCCGGTCAGCATCCGCACCCACCCCATGTTGTTGAGAACGAAGGCCTCACTCGAACGGTTGCCGGAGTCGCGGCAGATCGCCAGCGCCCGCTCCATCAGCTCGTATCCGGTCGGGTAGTCACCGGAGGAGTGATACACCCAGGCCTCTCCCATGAGGGCATAGGCCTCGTCGGACGGGCGGCCCGTCTCGTGGTACAGAATCGCCGCCTGCCGCAACGCATCCGCTGCGGCCGAATAATCGCCGATCAGGCACCGCACCCAGCCCAGATTCTGGAGCGCGCCGGCCGCACCGTAGCGGTTGCCGACCTCGGTGAAGATGGTCAGCGCCCGCTGTGCCAGATCGATCGCGGCCGCGTAGTCGCCCATCAGATGGCGCACCCAGGACAGGCCCTTGAGAGTGAACCCCTCGGCGGCCCGGTCGCCGATCTCGTCACAGATCGCCCGCACCTGTTCCAGCACATCGGCAGCTACCGCAAAGTCACCGGCCAGATACCGAACCCGGGACAGGGTTCGCAGGGCGGAGATTCGGTCGGCCGGATCATCGATCTCGCCGTGGCGCGTGATGACCCGCTGCAGCAGTTCGGCCGCGGTCGAATAGTCATCGGTGAGATATCCCGCCGAACCGAGATCCCGCAGCGGGAATTCTCCGGCGGTGCGGTCGTTGATCGTGTCCGCGGCGACCGCCGCGCGTTGATGAAACTCGACGGCGTTCTGCCATGGGCCGTGCAGGCGCAGCTCGTCGGCGAGCGCGTTGGTCAGTGCAACCGCATGAGACAGCTGGTCGTTCGACGCGGCGTATTCCAGACAGGCCAACAGATTCGCGCGCTCGATCCGCATCCACGCCAGGGCCGAGGCATAGGTGGACAGGTCCGGTGCCGGCCCGGACGGGGAGTCGGACGACGATTGGGCGGCGCGGTGCGGGCGTACGGCAATGCCGGCGGTGGTCTCGTAGTAGCCGAGCAGCCGGTCGACGGCTCGGGCGCGGTCGTCGGGCGGGTCCTCGTGGGCCACCGTGCGTGCGTACTCGCGCACCAGATCGTGGAAACCGTAACGGCCGGGCGCGGTTTCGTCGATCAGGTGCTCGGTGTACAGGGCCTCGAGGTCGCGACGAGCCGCGTCGACCGGAATGTCGTTCAGGGCGGCCACGGCATAGGCGTCGAAGGCGGTGCCAGGGTGCAGACCCAATCGGCGGAACAACTGTTGCCGCTCCGGCGGCAGCGCGTCGTAGGACATGCCGAAGGAGGCGCGGACCGCGCGCTGGCCGACATCGAGCTCGCCGAGCCGGTCCTGGGCCGTCGCGAACTGGGCGGCCAGGTCGGCGATGGTCCACGCGGGGTGGTGGGCCAGGCGGCCGGCCAGCAGCACGATCGCCAGGGGGAGGTACCCGCACAGCCGGACGATCTCGGCGACCGCCGCGGCCTCGCTGCCGGTCGGAGTGCGTTGTGCGAGACGGCAGAACAGGGCCGCGGCGTTGTCGGGTTCCAACATGTCCAGCGGTAGCGGCAGAGCGCCGTCGAGGGCGACCAGGCGGCGGCGACTCGTGATCAACGTCAGGCACTCGGGCCCGGCCGGGAGCAACGGTTCGATCTGGGCGAGATCGCGGGCGTCGTCGAGCACCAGCAACACCCGCTTATCGGCGACACGGTCTCGCCACAGATCTCGGCGCCCGTCGAGTGAGTTGGGAATATGGCCGGGACCGATGCCGAGATCGGTGAGCAGCCTGGCCAGCACGTCGAAGGGATCGGCCGCGGCCTGCCCGGGGGTGTAGGCGTTCAATTCGACGAAGAAGCGGCCATCGGGGAACCGGTCGGACAACAGGTGCGCCGCGCGGGTGACCAGCGCGGTCTTGCCGACGCCGGGCATGCCGTCGACCGTGTGAATGGACACGACCCGGCCCGGCGTCGCCGCATCGAGGATGCGTCGCAACTCGGCGTCGCGGCCCACGAACGTGTGGGTGTCGCGTCGCAGCGCGGTCGTCACCGTCGGCCGGGGCGCGGCCGCGGCGGCACCGACCGTGCCATGGCGGCCGGTTCTGGTCGGCAGGGCCTGCAGTCGTGCCGAATCCACTTCCGTGCGGGCAGCTTTCCACAGGTGGCGCCACATTTCGAGGTCCGCCAGGTCCCGGGGCAGGGGGGTGGGCCCGGCCTCGGCCGATTCGATCAGCGTGAGAAGCACCGGCACGAGAGGTTCGAATCGCGCCGGCACATTGCGGCCTGCCCGCCAATCGCTGATCCGCTGCAGCGACACACCGCGACGGGAGCCTCTGGGGTTGGCGGCCCGCATTCGGGCCGCCGCCGCTGCCGCAATGCGCTCCAGCGTCGGATTACCGGCGGCGGCGCACAGCGTTGCGAGTTTGGTGGCGAACAGAGCCCGCGCCGAGTTACGGTCGCCGCGAGATCCAGACGTCGCGGCAACCGTCTCGGCCGACATCCCGGAGAACCTTGACGACACAGGCGTCCCTATCACGGTCATTGCTGTTCATGAACCACTCTGCCCCTGACTGGTTCGTCCGGCAACCTGCAAGAGGGCTTGGTAATGCTTCAGGGCCTCCCGGACGGCCACCAGTTCCATCGGCCCAACAACTTCATCACCGCGGGCACGATGACGATCCGTACCAGCGTCGCGTCGAGTGCGACGGCGACGGCCAGGCCGATACCCATTTGCTGCATGATCATGTTTCCGGCCAGCCCGAACGCCCCGAACACGACGATCATGAGGATGGCGGCGCCGGTGATGAGCGGTGCGGTGCGGGCCATACCTCGCGCCACGGCGAGCTGATTGTCCCCGCTCGCCAGGTATTCCTCACGGACCCGGTTCAACAGGAACACCTCGTAATCGGTACTCAAGCCGATGATCATGGCCAGGACCAGCGGTGGGACGAAGGAGACCAGATAACCGGAGTGGTCGAACACCCCGTCGTGCAGCCACCCGTACTGGAAGATCATCACCAGCACGCCGAATATCGCTCCCACCGAAAGCAGGTTCATCGCAATCGCTTTCAGCGGCAGGAACACCGAACGGAACGACAACAACAGCACGATGTACACCGCGGCCAGCATCAGAACGAGCACCAGTACCAGCTTGTCCGCGATCACCTGGTTCACGTCCTCCGCGCGGGAGGTCTGACCACCCACGTCGGCCGTCAGCGGTGGCGGCAGCTGCCCAGCCCGGTCGACGACCTTGCCCAGCAGCTCCCGCGTCGCCGGATCGGCGGGAGGCTGTGCGGTGACGATCTCGGCGACGAACAGGTGCCCGTCGGCGGGGACGAAGTACCGCACACCCTGTTGCGCGTCGGACGGCAGCCGATCGAACGCCGCCGGTTGCAGGGCGGCGAACGGATTCGTCGGCGAGACCTGCCGCAGCACCGTCATCGCCGAGTTCACCGTCTGCACGTTCGGCAGTGCCGCGACATCGTCGACGAAGCGGGTCAGCTCGTCCGCCACGACCGGATCGGCCAGCGGCGCCGGGGTGCTGACGACGACCTGGATCGGCAGCGTGGCGCCCGGCCCGAATTGGTCGGCGGCGTACTCGAAGCCGGTACGTACCGGTGACGATGCCGGCAGCATGCGCGGGTCCGGCACCGACAACGACATGTTCAGCGCCGGAATCGCGAGCAGCACGAGAACGGCGGCCCCCGCGGTCAAGGAGATCACCGGCCGCCGCATCACGCCCAGCGCGGTCCGATACCAGCGGTTCTCGGCCAGTTCGGCGTCGGAGGCCGATTCCGTGCCG
Source organism: Nocardia transvalensis (assembly GCF_015477765.1). GTDB lineage: Bacteria > Actinomycetota > Actinomycetes > Mycobacteriales > Mycobacteriaceae > Nocardia > Nocardia transvalensis_A. The sequence continues at coordinate 56,431 of NZ_JADLQQ010000009.1, forward strand.
CCGAGCCGGGCGGGCAACCGCACGGCGCCCCGGTTGATCCGGTCGCCGAGCAGGTGGAGCAGCACCGGCATGAGCACGATGCAGACCAGCACCCCGAGCGCCACCACCAGTGCGGCACCCGCGGCGATCGACACGATCGCATTCAACGGCACCACGTACAGCGCCGTCGCGCCGACGACGATCGTCACGCCCGAGACGATGACGGTATGTCCCGCCGTGGCCAGGGTGATGGGGACGGCCGTGCGCACCGGCTGCCCGGCGGCGAGTTCCTCCTTGAAGCGTTTGATCATGATCAGCGAGTAGTCCACCCCGACGCCGATCCCGAGCATGAGCACGACGTTCTGGACGAAGATGGACAACTCGACGTGCCGGGCGACGGCACCGACGATGCCGAGGCCGAAGATGACGACGGTCAACGTGGCAGCCATCGCGGCGCAGACGGCGACCACACTCCGAAACAGCAACAGCAGCACGAGCGCGACGAGCGGAAGGGCGATCGCCTCGGCGCGGATCATGCTGATCGCCGAGTCTTCGTTGATCGCGCCCTGGTAGGCCTGCACATTCACCAGCGAGACATCGAGTCCGCGAGATTCGAAGCGATCGACCAGATCCTTTTGTATCGCGGGCAGAACCTTGGTCGCCTCGTCATCGCCGAGCCCGGATCCGATGGAGGTCACCACCGTCGCGCGGTCCTTGCCGAGGAAGGCTCCCCTGGCCAGCGGTGACAGCGTGCTCCATCCGAAACTGCTCTGTACGCGCAGCCGGGGATCGGAGCGCACCTGTTCGAAGGCCTCGCGAGTGCGCTGGTCGAATGCGGGGGAATCAGCGGTGTTCTCGCGATCGTGGACCACGAGTACGGCCGTGGTCGCCCCGCGTCCGTGCAACCCCTCGGCCAGGAGTTCGCGCACCGCGACCGTTCCCGACCCGGCGACGTCCCAGCCACCGCTGCGCAATGTTCCGGTGACCGAAGCCGCGCTCACCGCACCGATGCCGAGCAGGAGCACCCAGACCACCAGGATCCGCCATCTGTGGCGCTCGGCGAAGTTCGACACCGCCGTCGGCCAGCCCGATCGACCGAAGCCGGGGGAAGGTCCGCCGCCCTCGGAATCGTGCGCCGCGGGTGCGGTGCCGGGCCGACCCGGCATCAGGCGTTTCCGGGCGCGATGGTGTCCGATGACAACAGCGCGATCACCAGATCGACGGCGTCGCCGATGGTGCGCACGTCGACCAGCTCCTCAGGGTTGACGGTCCGCCCCAGATGGCCTTCGAGCAGCTCGATGAGGTCGACGAAGTCGATGGAGGTCATACCGAGATCGTCTCGCAGATCGATCTGCTCGTCGCTCAGTTCCTCCTGGGGGATCTCGAGAGTTTCGCTGAGCATCGCCACGACCCGCTCGCGAATGAGATTGCGATCCATGATTCCTCCTCGGTCTTCGCCACGCGGCTGTCATCCTCCTCGGTCGGCGCGGGCGGCGGTGGGGTAATCATCACGCCTGCTGCTCGGCAGCACACCGGCCACAGCCAGTGCACGGCTGGACAATTCGTCACTCTGCCAGCTGAGGGCCGACAGCGGGCTCAGTCCGTCGCCCTCGTTGTTATGGCCGAGGATCACCGAATACAGGTCGATGGTCTCGGGACGAGGCAGACGGGCGACATCGATGTCGTCGAACGACAACACGTGACGGTGGCGCAGGGTGAGCGGACCCACCGACCGTTCCCACTCGGGCCCGGTGAAGGTCAGCACGCCGGTCTGGGTGCCGACCGCCGACAGGCGGTGGCTCTCGCGGTAGGTGCGGATCACCGAATGCGACCCGTTGACGAATCGGAAGATGCTCAGGTTGTGCCGGAACGGCGAGCCGTCGACCACGACCTGCTGGATCAGCGTCGGCACGATGTCCGGTGTCAAGGCGGCGGATCCGTCGCCGACGAAGGCCAGGACGTTCGTGTTCCGCCGGGTGAGCACGCCGGGCAGCGCCTGCACACCGTCGCCCATCAGCGCCCGGCCGAACCATGCCGAATAGCCGACTCCGGTCCTCGGCAGATTGCTGATGGTCGACAACCCGGTGCGGCCGACGTCGTAGACCCCGACGTAGGTGTAGCCGTCCTCCTCGATGAGCCGGGTGAGTTCGGCGCGGAATCGGCGCGCGAAGTAGTTGGTCGTCATCGGCCGAATCGGCAGCAGCCCGATGACATCCGAGCGCGAGTCGATGGTGGAGTCGATGGCCCTGCGGCGCATGGTGAGCACCGCCGGGTCCACCTCGAGCCGGTCCAAGGCGGCGAGCAGCACCTTCTCGACGTGCCCGGTCACGACGATCCGCGCGAACGGCGCCCGATCGCGGTCGTCCGAAATGATCTGCGCGGGGGCGATCCGGCGCAGCGTGGGCTCGGAGAACGGGGTGTCGAGCTCGGGGATCGGGGTCTCGACGAACAGCAGGGCCTGTTCACTCGCCGGTCGCACGCGGCCGTCGGAATGCAGGTAGGCGTGGACTCGCGCGGAGGAGCCGTACAAGCTCATGGTGCCGAGGAATTCGCGGACCGGAGCGCCACGATGATAGGCGCCGACCGCACCCGGCCGGGCCAGCGAATCGGCCAGTGCGATACCGGCGTTCGCGGCGAGGGTGTAGAGGAGATCGCGTCCGGTGTCGGTCAATTCGGCCGGCTGGCACAACAGGCGCTTCGGCGCCGAATTCACCAGGCTCATCAGGTCCTCCAGCGCGGATGCGCTGATGGTGAGCCGGGACCGCGGCCGGGGGCGCTCGACCGCCGGTGCGATCTCGACCGGCCCGAGACCGCCGCCGGCCTCGAGCACGTCGCGCGACGCGAGGATCATCACCGGCCCGCGGCCGTCTCGGTAGTGCGCGAAGGCCTCGCCGAGCCCACCGGCGATGTCGGCGGCCGTGGCGAGGTGAACCACGGCGAGCCCCTTGGCCCGCAAGGCGGCACGCGAGTCCTCATGGTGGTGGATGGTGCCCTGGAACGGATACCACTGCCCCAGCCGTGAATCCGCGCAGACGATGAATCCCGGCGCCCGGGCGCGCACGAGATTGGCCAGGGTGCCGCGGAATTCGTCGTGCATGCCGCTGGTGACCACGATGAGGAACGGCGCGTGGTCCAGCGTCCAGCGGGCCAGCGCCGAGCAGGCGAGACTGTGCTCGCTGGGCCCCCGGACCACCGGATTACCATTCCGCCGCGCATGGTCGGCGAGATCGTCGATGAGCGATGCGACAACCGACCCGGTGAAGTAGTGCAATCCCCACTCGGTGCCCGCCTCGTTGTCCAGGAACTCCGCCAGGGCACCGCCCACCGCGCTCGGACCGAGGTCCGGCCGGAACCTCTTGGTGCGGTGGGCTTGCACGGAATCGACGACGGCACACGCGATATCGGCGACGATGATCCACTCGTGTTCCGGCGGCCACCGGGGTGTGAAGCACTCCAGCGACACGAACGGGTCGAGGTGAGGTTCCGTGTAGACCTGAACGGAGCTCGGGGACACCTCGAACTCGATCGAGGCGGGCAGCACGGCGGCCAGCTCGGTCAGCTGGTCCTGGAGCACACCGGGACTGGTGACTGGATAGCGATAATCGCGGTGGTCCACGATGAGCAATGTCAGCACGGCCGAATCCGCGCCGAGGACCGCGCTGATCGCCGCCGGAAGCTGTGCGAGCGAGGGTGCCTCGACGAGCAGGAACACATCGTCCGGAGTCGCCCGGCCGAGAAATCGGCGGGCCCGCGTGAGTACTTCCAGATAGTCGCTGTTATCCGGCTGGGCCGCGGGTGGCCTGGTCGCCCGCGAATTTCGCTCTCCGGCCAGGTCGACCACTGCCCGCGCGGCGGCACTCCCGACTTTTTCCTCGTCGCTCACCACGACGACGAGCCGGTTCCGGTGCCCGCTCCCTGCCGACTGCCCCACCGGTACGAGTCAACCAGCCGGATCGAGATCAAGTCAAAAGGACCGTCCCGCTGGACATCTCGCGGCTGTCTAGGGCCGTTCACAGCGAATGACCGGAGAAAGATAACCGTCCGATAGCAACGACAGCGGGCGCCTGTCACAGGCTCCCCTCGGCCTTCTGATCCGGTCGAATCCCGTATTTGCCCAAGGGTGACGGGATGGATCCTCGGACACCGTGGACATGAAAATTCGAAAATAGGCAACACGGTAGAAAACTTGCTTTCAAGATCGTTGCAGAACGGCGTGGGTTATCCGGGCCCGAAAACAGTTGGGCTCAAACACCCCGAGTTCGCCTCCGCACCCTACTAACCTAGGGGCTAGGGGCTGATCAGTGATGACTCTCGGGGCTCGAAGTAGTCGTCTCGCAAGGTGGCACCCATGGTCACCGCCTGCGCGACATGGCTCGCTGTCGGCTGGGATGACCGACGAATCGCCGCCCCAATTCCTCGAGCACGGGACCTGCCAGCACCTATTGCGAGAACTCGAATCCGGGGGGCGAACTTCATCGAGAGGGCCGACACATGACCAGCCTGACGGATATCTCAGCATCGGAGTCGGAGTTCGTGCGACGCGTAGCGGCCACGGACCGGTCGAAGCGGTACGGGCTGTGCCTGGATCTGGTGCTGGCCGAGACGGCCGCCGTACTCGGCTGTGAGCCGAGTGAGGTGCTGCCGGACCGGACGTACCGTGATTATGGATTCAGCTCCTTGGCGGGCCTGACCCTGACCGAGCAATTGGCCGCCACCTGCGGTTTCGATCTGCCGCTGACCATGCTGTTCGATCATCCGAGTCCCGCCGCGGTGGCCGACTACCTGCTCCGCAGCATCGAGTCGAACCTGGAGACCGCTGCGGAATCGCCTGCGGCAGAGCCGGTGCCACCTGCTCCGGTCATCTCGGAGACGGATATCGCGGTGGTCGGAATGGCCTGTCGCTACCCGGGCGGGGTGGGGTCGCCGGAGCAGTTGTGGGAGCTGGTCGCCGCGGAGCGGGACGCCGTCGGCGACTTCCCGAGCGACCGCGGCTGGGACCTGGCGCAGCTGTTTCACCCCGATCCGGACCACCTCGGCACGAGCTATACCCGCTCCGGTGGATTCCTTTCCGGGATGGCGGATTTCGATGCGCAGTTCTTCGGGATCGGCCCGCAGGATGCGGTGGCAATGGATCCCCAGCAGCGGCTGCCGCTCGAGGGAACATGGGAGCTGCTCGAGCACGCGGGAATCGACCCGACAAGCCTGCGTGGCAGTGCGACCGGAATATTCCTCGGCGCCTGTAGCGGTGATTACGGCTACCTCACCCGGTCGCCGTCGGCCGGGCTCGAGGGCCGGTGGGGTCTGGGAATGACGGGCAGCGTGGTGTCGGGGCGGATCGCGTACGCGTTCGGTTTCGTGGGTCCGGCGTTGACGGTGGATACGGCGTGTTCTTCGTCGTTGGTGGCGGTGCATTTGGCGATGCAGTCGTTGCGGCGCGGTGAGAGCGATCTGGCGGTCGCCGGGGGAGTCACGGTGATGACGACACCGAGCGCATTCGTGGAGTTCAGCAGGCTACGGGCGCTGGCGCCGGATGGGCGGTGTAAGTCGTTTGCTGAGGGTGCGGATGGGACGGGGTGGTCGGAGGGTTTGGGTTTGGTGTTGTTGGAGCGGTTGGGTGATGCGCGGCGGAATGGTCATCGTGTTTTGGGGGTGTTGCGGGGTTCGGCGGTGAATTCGGATGGGTCGAGTAATGGTTTGACTGCGCCGAGTGGTCCGTCTCAGGAGCGGGTGATTCGGGCGGCTTTGGCGGATGCGGGGTTGGGTGTGGGTGATGTGGATGCGGTGGAGGCGCACGGTACCGGAACGACGTTGGGTGATCCGATCGAAGCCAACGCCCTGCTCACCACCTACGGCCGCGAGCGTCCGGCCGACCGCCCGCTGTGGTTGGGTTCGCTGAAGTCGAATATCGGGCACACGTCGGGCGCCGCCGGTGTCGGCGGTCTGATCAAGGTCATTATGGCCATGCGGCACGGCATGCTTCCGAAGACGCTGCACGTCGACGCCCCGACCAGCAAGGTGGATTGGGGCAGTGGTGCGGTCTCGCTGCTCACCGAGCCGCGGCCGTGGCCGCCGGACCCGGGCGGACGGCCGCGTCGGGCCGGGGTATCCGCCTTCGGCGTCAGTGGCACCAATGCGCACGTCATCGTCGAAGAACCACCGCGGCAACCGGATTCGGCGACGGGGAAGCGGCCTGCCGACGTTCCGGTGGTATGGACTCTGTCCGCGCGAACCGAACAGGCCCTGGCCGCGCAGGCCCGGCAGCTGCGTACGTGGCTGGATGCGCATCCAGGCCATGATCCGGCCGATATCGCTTACAGTTTGGCCACTGCGCGAGCGCATCTGGAGCACCGCGCGGCGCTCATCGGGACCGGTCGGGCCGAATTGCGCACCGCCCTGGATGCTTTCGCCGAGGGTGGTGCCGCCGCCTCCGTGACCACCGGCCGTATCCGCCCGCAGAGGCGCTCCACACTGGCGGTGATGTTTCCCGGGCAGGGCACGCAGTACCGGGGGATGGGTGCCGAACTGTCCCGGCTGTACCCGGTTTTCGCAACCGCGTATCGGGAGATCTGCGCCGAATTCGACCGCCATCTGGATCATCCGCTCGAAGCGGTCATCGCGGGTGCGGACACACCGGAGTTGCTCGATCAGACCGGTTACACCCAGCCGGCGCTGTTCGCGGTGGAGGTCGCGCTGTATCGGCTCATCGAATCCTTCGGGATCCGACCGTCGTATCTGATCGGGCATTCCATCGGGGAACTGGTGGCCGCGCACGTGTCCGGCGTTCTGGACCTGCCCGATGCGTGCCTGCTCGTGGCCTCACGGGCCCGGCTCATGCAGGCCTTGCCGCCGATCGGGGCGATGGTCGCGGTGGCGGCGTCCGAGGAGGAGATCCGCGCGGATCTCACCGGCTCGGACAGTCGGATTGCCGTGGCCGTCGTGAACGGCCCTGCGGCGGTGGTTCTTTCGGGCCCATACGACGAGATCGTCGCCCTCGAAACACGGTGGGCGGAGCGGGGCAGACGCACCAAACGGCTCAATATCAGCAATGCCTTCCATTCGCCGTTCGTGGATCCGATGCTCGCCGAGTTCGCCGACATCGCGGCGAAGGTCCGTGCCGACACACCGCGTATCCCCATCGTGTCGAATGTGACGGGCGCACCGACCCGGGAATTCGGCACCCCCGAGTACTGGGTGCGCCACGTCCGCGGCACGGTACGGTTCGGTGCCGGTATCGCCTGGCTCGCCGACGCCAGGGTCGACACCTTCATGGAGGTCGGGCCGGGTAGCGCGTTGTCGGTGGTCACGGGCGACTGTCTGGCAGGGGCGGGACGCTCGGCCGTCGTGGTCCCCACCCTGCGGCGGCGCCGACCCGAGGGCGTCACGCTGCTGACCGCGCTGGCACAGGCGTACGTCGGCGGCCACCGCGTGGATTGGTCGGCGACACTGCCCGGGGACGCACGGCGGATCGACCTGCCCACGTATCCGTTCCAGCGGCAACGGTATTGGATCGACATCGAACCCGCGAACGCGATATCGGCCGCCTGCGGTGTCGCACCCGCGCCTCACCCCCTGCTGGACGGTGCGCTGGAACTGCCGGAAGAAGGCGGGTGGCTGTTCGTGGGCAGTTGGTCGCAGGCGAGGCAGCCCTGGCTGGCCGATCACACCGCGTACGGGAACACGATCGTCGCGGGCGCGACGGTGGCCGAGATGGCGGCACATCTCGGCGGCCTGTCGGGCTTTCCGGTGGTCGCCGAGCTGATGCTGGAGGCTCCGCTGCTGGTGCCGGCCGATCGGGCGGTGGCGGTGCAGGTACGCCTGAGCCCGTCCGGTTCGAGCCGACGGTCGTTCACCCTGCACTCCAACGCCGGTGACGGATGGATACGCAACGCCACGGCAACGCTGACCGCCGATTCCGGTGCGGTGGAACACCATTCGTGCTGGCCGCCGGACGACGCCGTCGCCGTCGATCTCACCGAACTGTACCCCCGGCTGGCCGAGCGCGGTCTCGGCTACGGGCCGCGGTTCCAGCGGCTGCGCGCAGCGTGGCGGCGCCCCGACGAGCTGTTCGCCAGGATCGAGCCCGAGCCCACCGACGAGCGGTCCGATGGGTTCCTGCTGCACCCCGGCACGTTCGATGCCACCCTCCACGCGGCGTTGTTGGAGAAACAGGACGACGACGACGTGGTGTGGCTGACGTTCGCGTGGTCCGGGGTACGGATCCTGCCGACGGCCCGCTCCGCGAAATCGCTGCTGGTCCGGTTGACTCCGGCCGGAACGGATGCGGTACGGATGATCGCGACCGACGAATCGGGCGAGGTCGTCGCTTCGATCGATTCGGTCATCGGCCGTCCGGTCTCGCTCACCCAGTTCGCGGCGGCGCACGGGGGAACATCGGACTCGCTGTTCTGCTGGCGCTGGAACGAAATCGAGCAGCCCGCAAGCACTTCCGTGCCGGGCGCTATCGCGGTGGTCGGTACCGCGGCGACGGTGTCCGCCTTCGACCTGCGCCGCTATCCGGACCTCGCGGGTCTGCTGTCGGATATCGATAGCGGCGCGACCGTCCCGAGTCTGGTGCTCGTCGATCCGGCCGAGGATCTCGCGGTCCACGTCGACGCGGCGGACGTGCCCGGCGAGACGGCCGCGGTCACCCATCGCACCCTGCGGCTGGTCCAACAATGGTTGGCCGACACCAGGTTCGCGGGAGCGCGCTTGGTGGTCGGCACCCGCGGTGCGGTGTCGGCCCGGGACGGCGAGGCGCCGGATCCCCGGGTCGCCGCGGTGTGGGGTCTGGTCCGCAGCGCGCAGACCGAACATCCGAATCGGTTCGCACTCGCCGACGTCGACGGGCCCATCGATGTCCACGCCGTCGGATGTGCTGTCGGCGCGGGGATATCGCAGCTCGCCGTGCGGGACGGCACGGTGCTGGTGCCGCGGCTGCGCCCGATGCGAGTACCGGGCGGACCGCCGCCGTGGCGGGGGATCGACGGCTCGGTGTTGATCACCGGTGGCACCGGCGGGCTCGGTGCCCTGGTCGCCGAGCATCTCGTTACCGAGCACGGGGTGCGCAGGCTGATCTTGGTCAGCCGCCGCGGACCGGAGGCCGACGGAGCGCGGGAACTCGCCGCCGAGTTGACCGAGTCGGGCGCCGCCGTCGAGATCGTGGCCTGCGATGTCGCCGACCGTGCCCAGGTGGCGGAGCTGATCGCGAAGGTTCGTGCCGAGCATCACCTGCGTGTGGTCGTCCATGCGGCCGGTGTCGTCTCCGACGACGCCGTCACATCGCTGACCCGGGAGCGGCACGACCAGGTGCTGCGCCCGAAGGTCGACGGGGCATGGCATCTGCACGAGCTGACGGCGGATCTGGACCTCGCGGCGTTCGTCGTCTTCTCCTCGGCGTCCGGTGTCGTCGGCACACCTGGGCAGGCGAATTACGCTGCCGCGAACGCCTTTTTGGACGCATTGGCGGCGTGGCGGCGCCATCGTGGGCTCGCCGGGGTGTCGATGGCGTGGGGATTGTGGGCACAGCCGAGCGGCATGAGCCGAGAACTGACCGCGACCGACAAGGCGCGGCTGGCCGATGTCGGCGTGCTGGAAATCCGCCGCCGGGACGGACTTCTGTTGTTCGACGCGACGGCCACCGCGACCGAACCGGTCGTGATCCCGATCCGGCTGGATACGGCCGCGCTGCGGAACCTGGGTGACGCGCTGCCGCCGGTTCTCTCGGATCTGATTCCCGCACCCGAACCCACGGCGGGCACGTTCCGTCGGCGGCTGGCGGGGTTGCCGGAGACCGAACGAGTGCCGGAGTTGCAGCGGCTGATATGTGCGGAGATCGCCACCGTGCTGCGCTACCCGTCCCCCGAGGCGATCGATCCCGAATGCGCCTTCACCGATATGGGCTTCGACTCGCTCGGTGCCATGGAATTGCGCAATCGGCTGAATGCCGGAACCGGCCTTGCCATTCCGACCACGGCGGTATTCGACTATCCCACTCCGGAGGCGATCACTCACTATCTGAACGATCAGCTGTTCGGGTCGGCGGCCGCGGAACCGGGGCACGACGCCGCCCACGGTCCCACCGCGGACGAGTTGGAGACCATGGACGCCGAGTCCCTGATCCGATTGGCGTTGACCGACGAGTGACTCGATAGGAGTTGTCTGCCATGGCCGTCGACGCCGATGGGCTGATTCGCGCGTTGCGCGCGACCATGAAGGAGAATGCGCGCCTGCGTGAAGAGAACCGGCGTGGCAGCGAACCGATCGCGGTGGTCGGAATGGCCTGTCGCTACCCGGGCGGGGTGCGCTCGCCGGAGCAGTTGTGGGAGCTTGTCGCGCAGGGGCGCGACGCCATCGGCGACTTCCCGCGCGACCGCGGCTGGGACCTGGACAATCTCTACCATCCGGATCCGGCCCACAAGGGAACCTTCTACATGCGCTCGGGCGGGTTCGTTTCGGGGATTGCCGACTTCGATCCGCGGTTCTTCGGCCTCAACCCGCGGGAGGCCTCCGCCATGGATCCGCAACAGCGATGGCTGCTGGAGGCCACCTGGGAGCTGTTCGAAAACGCCGGAATCGACCCGACGACCCTGCGCGGCAGCGCGACCGGAGTATTCACCGGATCCCTGTTTCAGGACTACACCTATATCTCGATCCAACATGCGGACGCCCTCGGCGGCCGGTGGGGTCTGGGGACCATGGGCAGCATCATGTCGGGGCGGATCGCGTACGCGTTCGGTTTCGTGGGTCCGGCGTTGACGGTGGATACGGCGTGTTCTTCGTCGTTGGTGGCGGTGCATTTGGCGATGCAGTCGTTGCGGCGCGGTGAGAGTGATCTGGCGGTCGCCGGGGGAGTCACGCTGATGTCGACACCCGCGGTGATCCTGGAGTTCAGCAGATTACGGGGACTGGCGCCGGATGGGCGGTGTAAGTCGTTTGCTGAGGGTGCGGATGGGACGGGGTGGTCGGAGGGTTTGGGTTTGGTGTTGTTGGAGCGGTTGGGTGATGCGCGGCGGAATGGTCATCGTGTTGTGGGGGTGTTGCGGGGTTCGGCGGTGAATTCGGATGGGTCGAGTAATGGTTTGACTGCGCCGAGTGGGCCGTCTCAGGAGCGGGTGATTCGGGCGGCTTTGGCGGATGCGGGGTTGGGTGTGGGTGATGTGGATGCGGTGGAGGCGCACGGTACCGGAACGACGTTGGGTGATCCGATCGAAGCCAATGTCTTGCTCACTACCTACGGCCGACACCGTTCCCCGGATCGGCCACTGTGGGTGGGCTCGGTGAAATCCAATATCGGGCACACACAGGCAGCCGCGGGCGCCGCCGGACTGATCAAGGCCATCGGGGCCCTGCGCCACAACACGCTTCCGAAGACCCTGCACGTCGACGCCCCGACCAGCAAGGTGGATTGGGGCAGTGGTGCGGTCTCGCTGCTCACCGAGCCGCGGCCGTGGCCGCCGGACCCGAGCGGACGGCCGCGTCGGGCCGGGGTCTCCTCGTTCAGCATCAGTGGCACCAACGTGCATATCATCGTCGAAGAGGCGCCTGCCGAACAGTCGGCGCGGCAACCGCATTCGTCGATGTCGGTGCGTCCTGCCGACGCTCCGGTGGTATGGACTCTGTCCGCGCGGACTGCGCAGGCCCTGGCCGCGCAGGCGCGGCAGTTGTGTACGTGGCTGGATGCGCACCCCGGTCGTGATCCGGCCGATATCGCCTATGGCTTGGCCACCGGGCGAGCGCATCTGGAGCACCGCGCGGCGCTCATCGGGACCGGTCGGGCCGAATTGCGGACTGCTCTGGACACGCTCGCCGGGCAGCCTGCGCCGACGCGGCCGGACTACCGAGACCGCATCGCCCGCGGTGTCGGCGCCAAGGGTGGTCACCGCGTCGCGTTCGTCATCGGTTCCGACGGCGCGAGATGGCATCGGGCCGCGGCCGATCTGCTCGGTGCCGCACCGGAATTCGCCCAACGATTCCGGGCCTGTGCCGAGGCCGTCGCCGCGCATGGGGGAGTAGACCTGATGGGTGTGGTGACCGCTACCCCCTCGGCGCCTCCGCCCGACCGCGGAGATGTCGTCCAGCAGGGGTTGTTCTCCCTCGCTGTCGCGTCGGCCGCAGTGTGGTGGGCATATCTTCCCGGACGGCATCCCGTCGTGGGCGCCGGTGCGGGCGCGGTCGCCGCCAGGGTGCTCGAGGGGACTCTCACGCTGGAAGAGGCTGCGCGGGAGGTGGTCTCGGGCGAGGGGCCGACATCCGACCCGGATCGAATCGCCGCATTGGTGGATTCCGGCTACGGCACCTTCATCGAGCTCGGCCCACGGCCCGCGGCGCCCGGCGGAATCATCCGGATGCTCACCGAAACCGATGGCCCCGGTAGGGCGGTTGTGATCGCTGGTTTCGCACCGTTCGACCACGACGGAGCGCAGGACATCACGACAGCCGTCGCCGCGGCGTACGCCTGCGGAGCCAGAGTAAATTGGCATCGGATATTCCCGGCACGGCAAGCGAATCCCCCTATCGACCTGCCCACGTATCCTTTTCAGCGCCGCCGCTTCTGGTTGGGCCCAACGGACTCCGTGCGCTCACCGCGCCCGCAAACCCCGCATCCCGTCGTCGGATCCGAGGGCGGCACCCTGACCGGACTCGTGCGGCGGGCCGACGCGGCAGGCGATCTTCCCGGCGCCGTCGCGATGCTGGTCGCCGCGGCCCGGTATCAGCCAACATTCGATTCGATCGCTCGGATCTCGCCGCTGCGATCCGCCGTGCCCGTCTCCAGCGGAGCGGCTCCCATGTTGATCTTCGTGCCGTCGTTTCTGGCCGGGTCGGGGCCGCACCAGTTCACTCGTCTCGCCATGGCATTCACCGACCGACCCACGGCCTTCGCCCTGAAACTCCCGGGGTTCGAACCCGGTTCGCCGCAGCCGGTCTCCTGGCAGGTGGCAATCGAAGCGATCGCCGACAGCATCCGTACGATCTGCCGCGACACTCCCTTCGTCCTCCTCGGGCATTCGACCGGTGGCATCCTCGCGCACTCGGTGGCCGCACATCTCGAGCAGACCGGTCCGGCGCCGGCCCGCCTGGTCATGATCGACACGTTCGATCCCGGCCCCGGCAATGAACCCGATACCCTCCTCTGGGCGATGCACCAGGTCCTGGCCCACACCCCCGACGGTGTCGTCACCGATGACAACCTCCTGGCCATGGCCAACTACGTACGCCTATCCGAGGAATGGAAACCTCCGTCGATCACCACCCCAACCCTGGCGCTGCGGGCCTCTGTCCCCATCACCCCCGCCCCTCCGCACCCGCGCGGGTATGCCGCCGACCACGAAATGGACGTGGCCGCCGACCACTTCTCCATCCTGGAGGAACACGCCGACCGCACCGCCCGCGCGATCGAAGCATGGCTCCGAAGCATCAGATGAATGGTTCTCACAGGCTCCAATAGCCAGAGAAAAGCTGTGTCCCCCCTTCATCTGGTAGGCGGATCGGCATCAGATGTTTGCTGGAGGTCCTGCGCTGGAGGAGCCGACGGTTCGCTGAAGTCGGCCTGCCGATAGCATCCGCCGTTGACATCGGAGAATGCCGGATGTCACACTATGGGCCGGGGCGGCGCTTTGGCTTCAGAAGCCTTCTAATCCTAAAGGCGAATGTTTCAATTGCGGTGCGCTGTGCCCCCTCTGCCGATTGTCGCATTGCTGCCTGGGCCGCGAGTCCGACTTCGGACTACTCGTATCCGTTTCCAGCTCCGCGTGATTCTGCGCTGCATGCACCTTGCCGGACCGCCGGCCGGGGTCGGCGAACTCATCGGTGTCGTTGGCGAAGAAGGTGAAATTTCCATATGGGATTGTTCGAAGGTCCGATCAATATGCTGGGGCGGGCAGATAGCACCCTCGTGAGTGTCGACGCCGCGTTACAACACGCTGACGAGACGCTCACCGCCGTCGAGAGCACATTGGCCTCGGTCGAAACAATAATGCAGGCCACCGAGCGACGCCTGGCTGAAACGGGTACCGCGCTGGTGTCGATAAAGGAATTGATAGAACGCGCCAATACACAGTTCGGTCTGCTCGAGGAAGTCCTTGCAGCGGCCACCGATCTGGTTCAGCGACTCGAGGCGGTCACGCCTCCGCAGTCACGGTAATTCCCGGGACACAGGAAGTTTGGAGAAAGTCATGGGGCTGCCGGCAACCGCTGAGAGCTGGATCGAGGTCGACGACCAGCAGCTGATCAGCGACTCGGTCCGCACCGCATTGGGCCAGGTGGAAGACCTCTTGGTGACCGAAATTTCGAACGGCCCGTCGATCGTCGTCGACAAGGCACTGCATCTGGTGAACGCCGGTGGCAAACGGTTTCGGCCATTGTTCACCATCATGAGCGCACAGCTGGGTCCGCATCCGGATGATCCGCAGGTGGTCACGGCGGCCGCGGTGGCCGAGCTGACCCATCTGGCTTCGCTGTATCACGACGATGTCATAGACGAGGCGCCACTGCGCCGGGGCGTGGTGAGTGCAAATGCCCGCTGGAACAATACCGTCGCGATCCTCGCGGGAGACTATTTGCTGGCCACCGCCTTCCGATTGGCGACACAAATCGACGGCAAAGAACTCGAGCAGATGGTGGAAGACACCTTGATCCGGATGCTCACCGGGGAGATGCGCGAATCCATTGGAGTGCGCCCCGACGAGGATCCGGTTGCTCATTACATGGACGTGATCCGTGACAAGACCGGTGCCCTGATCGAGGCGTGCGCAGGAGCGGGCGCCACCTTCTCCGGTGCTACATCGGACGAAGTGGAACGTCTACGCAAATTCGGGAACGTTCTGGGCCTGATATTCCAGATATCCGACGACCTCCTCGACCTCGTGGCCGATCAGCAGCTGTCGGGGAAGGAACTGGGCACCGATCTGCGGGAGGGTGTTCATACGCTGCCGGTGCTCTTCGCATTGCGCGCACAGGGGACGGAGGCGGATCGATTACGTCGGTTGCTGTCCCATCCACTCGAGTCCGAGGCAGAAGTTGCCGAGGCACTGCGTCTGGTGGCCCGGTCGCCGGGCATAGCAGAAACGGTGCGGGTGCTGGATTCACTGAAGGCCGAGGCCGAATCATTGCTCGCGGCGCTGCCGCGGGGAGCGGGTAATGACGCGCTGCGACAGCTCGTCGAAATGACGGTCGAACGGGTCCGGTGAGTCGAATGTGTGTCCCCGAGCCCAGCGCGCGGGTTGTCCGAGACCAACTGTCGCTGCTGCGACTTCTGTACGACGAGTGCCTCGAGTCCATGACCCTGCGTCCGGGCTCGCCTGCGATGAACCTGTCGCGCAGGCCGGTGCGAGGCGCTGGCGGGCCTTACGCGGTGCTGGTGGATATCCGGCGCCGGATTGTGGATGTCTTGGCCGAGTGGGCGGACATGATCGTCGATGAGCGGGCATTACCCCACCAGCCCGCTCCCGACATCGCCGACCTGACCCGATTCCTTGCCGCACACGCCGATTGGCTGCTCGCTCATTCGAGCGCGCCCGATTTCGTCGAGGAGATCGATGATCTGGAGCGGATGACGCTGGCCGCTGTCGAGCGCGACGCGGGGGACCCGGTCGGGTCCTGCCCGGAGCCAGGGTGTGGCGCGGCACTGCGGTTCGACTGGGGGACGGGCACCTCGAGGGTGATCAGCTGCATGCGCGGGCACAGCGGGACGGTGGCGAACTGGGTGCTGCGAGTCCGGGGAGAATCCCCGGCGCCGACTCGGAGTGCGTGCCATCGAATGGTGCCGACCAAGGCGGCCGCGTTGGTGGCGGGTGTGCCGGAGGCGACGATTCGGCAATGGGCGCACCGGGGCAGGTTGCGGCGTTACGGCTCGAACGGCCGGCCGAAGTACGACCTGGACGAGGTCCTCGCGATCGCATGCGGAGGCGAAAGATGAAGTCCACGGCTGCCGTCCTCACGGGTCTGGGCGGATTCCTTCCCGGTCCGCCGATCGGCAATTCCGAGATCGCCGAGCGGCTCGGGGTGTCGCCCGAGTGGATCGTGCAGCGCACCGGAATCCACGCGCGCCATTACAGTCCGCCAGGCATGACCACCAGCGACCTCGCGTACGAGGCCGGTATGCGCGCCCTGGGCGGCGAGGATGCGGCGAGCATCGATCTGCTGGTACTGGCCACGACCACACCGGACCACCTCTGCCCGGCCACCGCACCCGCGGTCGCGGCCCGGCTCGGATCGGGCACCGTCCCGGCCTTCGACATCAGCGCGGTGTGCGCCGGATTCGTGTACGGAATGGCGGTCGCGACCGCGCTCGTCGAGTCCGGGATGGCCGAGCGCGCGATGGTGATCGGCGCCGAAATCTACAGCACCATCCTGGATCCGCACGATCGGTCGACCGCGGCGATCTTCGGTGATGGGGCGGGCGCCGTCGTCCTGCGCGCCGGGCAGCCGGAGGAACCAGGGGCCGTGCAGGCGATAGATCTGGGATCGGATGGTAGCCATGCCGATTTGATCATGATTCCGGGTGGAGGCGCCCGCGCCCGCTCCTCGCGAGCGGAGGCGCAGTGGAGCCCGTACTTCACCATGCAGGGGCGCCATGTGTTCGCCGAGGCAGTGCGGCGGATGGTCGAATCGTCGGCGGCCGTCACCAAGAAGGCCGGGTGGGACGGCGATGACGTCACGAAACTCGTCGCACATCAAGCAAATGTGCGAATACTGCGCGCGGTCGCCGACGAACTCGGGATGCCGCGGGAGCGCGCCGCGGTCCACCTGGACCGTGTCGGCAACACCAGTGCCGCATCCATTCCACTTGCCCTCGACCACATTCGGGGCGAGCTGCGCGCGGGGGATCGGATCGTCCTCACCGCGTTCGGTGGTGGCACGGCCTGGGGCTCGGTCGCGTTGACCTGGCCCGAGTTATGAAGGTGAAGGAACGTAACCATGACCAGGATAGGTTTGGCGGAGATTTCCGCGATCATGGACGAGTATTTCGAAGAGTTCTCCGGACCCATCGACGAGACCACGACCTACGACGATCTCGACTTCGATTCCTTGGTGCTCGTGGAGCTCGGGGAAAAGTTGTCGAGGCTCTACGGCATACCGCTTCCCGAGGAAGAGCTCGCCGAGACCACGACGTTCCGGGAGCTGATCGATCTCCTCAACCAGAAGATGGGCTGATGAACGCCGATGGGGTCGCGGCCGTCCCGCTGTCCTGGATCGGCCCGATCAGGATCACCGGCAATGCCGTGAACGACAACGTCTGCGTACCGTTGGCGACCTACGAATCGCCGCTGTGGCCTTCGGTCGCGCGGGGAGCGCGGGTGTCGCGCCAGTGCGATGGCGGAGTGGTCGTGACGGTGGTCGACGACCGGATGACCCGCTCGATTCTCTTGGAAACCGATTCGGCGTGCGACGCCTTCGCGGCGGCCCAGGCACTCCACGACCAACTGCCCGAGCTGCGTCGAATCGTCTCCACGACAAGCAGATTCGCCAGATTGGTGGCGATGCGGCACCAAATAGTGGGAAACATACTTTTCGTCCGGTTCGAATTCACCACCGGCGATGCGGCGGGCCACAACATGGTGACGCTGGCCGCGCAGCGATTGATCGAGGGGATCGTGGCCGGCATACCCGGTGTCCGGTACGGCTCCATCTCGGGCAACTACTGCACCGATAAGAAGGCGTCCGCGGTCAACGGAATCCTGGGGCGCGGTAAGAATGCCATCGCGGAGATTCTCGTACCCGTCGCGGTTGTCGCCCAGACTCTGCACACCACCGCGCGGCGGATCGTCGACCTGAACGTCCGGAAGAATCTGATCGGGACCACGCTGGCGGGCGGAGTGCGCAGCGCCAATGCGCACTATGCCAACATGCTGTTGGCCGTCTACCTGGCGACCGGACAGGACGGCGCCAATATCGTCGAAGGCTCGCAAGGCATTACCCATGCCGAGGACCGAGACGGTGATCTTTACTTCTCGTGCAGCCTGCCGAATCTGATCGTGGGCACCACGGGGAACGGCAAATCGATCGACTTCGTCGAGGAAAACCTCACCCGGCTCGGCTGCCGGGCGGAGCGAGGTGTCGGCGAGAACGCCCGCAGATTGGCGGGGATCGTCGCCGCGACGGTGCTGTGCGGCGAGCTGTCGCTGATGGCCGCGCAGACCGTACCCGGCGAGCTCATGCGTGCACATGTGCGTATGGAACGCAGTCTCAACGGGGATCACAAATGAATGTGTCAGTAGGAATTCACGACATCGCCTTTTCCAGCGGGCATTACGCCCTGGATTCGGCGACGCTAGCGGCACATCACGGCGTGAATGCTGCGAAATATATTGTGGGCCTGGGCCAAACCGCCCAGACCGTGCCGGCGGCGGATGAGGATATCGTGACGATGGCGGCGTGCGCGGCGCGCCGGATCATCGACCGGCACGGCACCGGCGGCATTCGCACCGTGCTGCTTGCGACGGAAACCGGAATAGACCAAGCGAAGTCGGCGGGGATCTACGTCCATCACTTGATCGGTCTGCCACCGGCCACCCGCGTGGTGGAACTCAAGCAGGCATGTTACTCGGGCACGTGCGCGCTGCAGATGGCGGCAGCGATGGTGGCTCGCGATCCCACCGAGCGGGTGCTGGTGATCGCGACGGATGTGGCCCGCTACGACCTGGACTCGAAAGGCGAGCCCACGCAGGGCGCCGGCGCCGTCGCGATGTTGATCGCGGCCGAACCCGCGGTCGCGGTGGTGGAACCGGTGTCGGGTGTGTATACCGCCGACATCGCGGACTTTTGGCGTCCCAACCATAGGACGACGGCGATCGCGGACGGGAAGTTGTCGATCGCGGCGTATCTGCACGCCGTCGAACAGGCATGGAAGGACTACGAGACGCGCGGCGGGCACGAGCTGTCGGCGTTCGCGGCCTTCTGCTACCACCAGCCCTTCACGAGGATGGCGTATAAGGCGCACGCCCGGCTGCTGGAAATGAACGGCGTCGCCGCGACGGACGAGCGCCTGCACCGGGATCTGCACGCCACGACCATCTACAACGCCGCAATCGGCAACAGCTATACGGCCTCGCTGTATATAGCGCTGCTGTCGCTGCTCGATCATGCCGACGACCTCGCGGGCAAGCCGATCGGCTTGTTCAGCTACGGATCGGGCTGCGTCGCCGAATTCTTCTCGGTCACCGTGGTTCCGGGATACCGCCGGCACCTGCGGACCGAGGTGAATCGGTCGGTGATCACCAACCGTGTCGGCATCTCCTATGAAAAATATCTGGCACTGCGCCGCGAACCCGACCCCGACCGGGACCGGGACATTCGCGTCGAGGGGCGCGGTCCGTTCCGGCTCTCGGCGGTGCGCGGATGTCGCAGGATCTACGAAGCCTCCGGCTAGGCGTCGCGACGAGCCACGCGAAGCTGATTCTGCTCGGCGAGCACACGGTGCTGTACGGGCAGCCTGCCATCGCGTTGCCGGTGCCGTCGCTGACGGTGACCGCGCAGGCCAGGCTTATCGACGGGCCGATGGTCATTCGGTCCGATGTGATCGGTGGCGGGCCTGTCGAGGCGATCGAGTTCGCGCGGATGGCGGTGACGACCGCCTGCGAGTACCTGAACGTGCCGGACGACGGCCTCCGGATCGATATCGTCGGCGGGATTCCGCTCGGGCGCGGACTGGGGTCGAGTGCGGCGACGGCTGACGCGGTGATCAGATCCGTTGCGGCGGTACGGAATACATTGCTGGGCGAACAGACCTGTTACGACCTGGTTCAGAAATGCGAGCAGCTCGCGCACGGTCGCGCCAGCGGTATCGATGCGCGAACGGTCACCTCGACGGAGCCTGTCTGGTTCCACGCGGGATCTACTGGACCGCTGCGGGTTTCAGGCAGGGCCTGGCTGGCCGTCGCCGATACCGGGATTCCGGGCAACACTCGGTGTGCTGTCGCCGCCGTTCGTGATCGACTCGGTGCGCTGGGCGAAGCCGGTAGCGCATTGCTGATGCGCGCGGGTCGGTTGGTGGCCGGGGCCCGTGACGATCTCGCTTCGGGACGCCACCGCGAGCTGGGCGTGAAAATGACCGAGGCGCACGCGATTCTGACCGAGCTGGGAGTGAGCTGCGCCGAACTGGACGCGTTGGTGGACAGTGCGCTTGCCGCGGGCGCCTTGGGCGCCAAGCTTTCAGGCGGCGGGCTCGGTGGCTGTGTCGTCGCACTGACCTCCGATTCGGCGAATGCGCAAGGCATCGCCGACGCACTGACGCAGGCGGGTGCCGAGCGCTGTTTCACGATGCCCCTGGCGGTATCCCGGCCCACTCATACGGGACGAGGTGACTCATGACAGTTCGAACCATGATCGATACTGCTGTGCGGTTCGCGATCGGACCGACGCAGGCCGAGCGGGTGAGCAGCCTGCTGTGGTCGGCCAGAATCTCGGAGCGGATCTGGTTCGACATTCTTCCACCGCTGACGTTCTTCTGTGTCCTGTACACCCAGTGGGTACCGCCGTGGAAGATCCTCGTCGGCGGCCTTGCGCTGGGGACGATCCATGTGGGCGCCACATTGGTCAACGATGCGATGGACGTCGAGGTCGACCGGGCGAGTTCGGAAAAGTCGCGCAGCGAGCGTGAATTGGCCACCGGCCGCGGCCGAGCCGGTGATTTCATCGTGCTCGGCGCGCTGCTCAGCCTGACCGGAATCGCGCTGGGGTTCGCGCTCTCGCCACTTGTCGGTGCGTTGGTGGCCGGTGCGGTCGTCGTGGCTACCGCCTACAACGTTCCGCCGCTGCGGCTTTCGGGGCGGCCGATCTGGCCACAGCTGATGTGGCCGACGATCTGGCTGTTGATATTCGCCATCGCGGGCCTGGTCATCGAGACCGGCAAATGGCACATCGCCTGGCCCTACGCGGTTTTCGTGGCACTGTTCGCGGGCTTGGGCGAAGGCATCGCCCAGGACGTGCGTGATGCCGACAACGACGCGGCGGGCGGGCGGCGCACGACCCCGGTGGTGTTCGGTGTGCGGCGCTCGTGCTGGACGGCGTGGGCGGCGCAGATCGCCGGTCTCCCGGCGTGGCTGCTGTTCTGCGTGCTGTATCCGATGCCGCTCATCGTTGCGGTAGTGGGTGCCGCGATCCTGCTCGGCTGGGGGATCGTGCTGGCCACCCTCACGCGCACACTGAGCGTCGGTTTCGACAAGAGAGCCGCGAGGCTGACTCACGTCGGAACCATCTCCACCTTCGCGGCGATGAACGTCGTCACGATCGCCGGAGTGATCGTCCGGTAGTGGGGGAGTCGGATATGGACAGCCGCACGGTCACCGCGATCGCATATCCGAATATCGCGCTGGTCAAGTATTGGGGCAAGCGTGACGAGGACTTCATCCTGCCGATCACCGGCAGTCTGTCGATGACGCTCGATATTTATCCGACCACGACCACGGTCCGACTTGCACCGGGCGCCGAGCGCGATACGGTCACCGTCGACGGAATTCCGGCTATAGGGGAGATGTACGGCCGCATCGTACGGTTCCTCGACCTGATCCGGGCGCTGGCCGGGCGCAGCGGCCGCGTCGCCGTCGAGACACACAACTCGGTACCGACCGGTGCCGGTCTGGCCTCCTCGGCCAGTGGGTTTGCCGCGCTGGCGGTTGCGGCCACCGCCTGCTTCGGTTGGACGGTTGCCCCGGCCGACCTATCGAGACTGGCTCGACGCGGATCCGGATCGGCGAGCCGGTCCATATTCGGTGGCTTCACGGTGTGGCATGCCGGAACGGGAATCGGCGCGGCCGGGGATCGGTCGTCCTATGCGGAGCCGATCGATGCCGCCCTCGATCTGGCGTTGGTGGTGGCGGTGGTCGACGAGCGCCACAAGTCGGTGTCGAGCCGAGAAGCCATGCGGCACACCGTCGCAACGTCACCGTTGTATTGGTCATGGGCCGTGTCCAGCACTGTTGATCTGGCCGAGATGAGGTGCGCCATCACACGCGGTGATGCGGCCGCGGTCGGTGAGATCGCCGAACGCAATGCGTTCGGGATGCACGCCACGATGTTGGCCGCACGACCGTCGGTTCGCTACCTGTCGCCCGCTTCACTCGAGGTGGTCGATCGGGTGGTTCTCCTGCGGCAGAACGGCATCGCGGCCTACGCCACGATGGATGCGGGGCCCAATGTCAAGGTGCTGTGCCCCGGTGCGGCGGTCGATGACGTAGCCGCAGCGCTGAAAGCGTTGGACTGCACGTCTTCGGTGCGGATCGCCCGGCCGGGACCTGCAGCGCGGATATCGCGGGGGGAGCAGTGATTACGCGGCGGGTTCCCGGAAAGCTTTTCATCGCGGGCGAGTTCGCGGTGGTCGAGCCCGGCGGCAGCGCACTTCTCATCGCGGTCGACCGGTACGTCACGGTCGATGTTGCGGCGGGACGGGATGCCGATGTGACGGTGACGACGGACATCGGCGATCACACAGCGCGTTTCGGCTGGAGCGGCGGTCGTCTGGCGCCCGTGGACGAATCGGTTGTCGACAGTCGATGGGCCTATGTGATCTCGGCACTCGAGGTCACCGGACAACTGCTCACGGATCTGGGGCGACCAGTGCGGTCGATCTCGGTGGCGATCGCCAGCACGCTGCACGACGAGGGCATCAAACTCGGACTCGGGTCCAGTGCGGCCGTCACCGTCGGGGTGGTCGAGGCCGTGGCTCGATACCACGGCTGGCATCCGCATGCCGACGAGACCTACCGGCTCGCCCTGATCGCCGCCGCCCGAGTGGACCCTCGCCCATCCGGCGCCGACCTCGCCGCGTGCGTCTGGGGTGGATGGCTTCACTATCGATCTCCCGACCGCGCGGCGGTGCTGGACATGCTGGCGCGGCACGGGATTTGGGAAACGATCCATGCGCCATGGCCCGGATTGTCGGTAACCCCGCTACGGGCCGCGACGAGGACCGAATTGTTGGTCGGCTGGACTGGAACACCGGCGTCGACGGGGGAGCAGGTCGGCAAGCTCGACCTGACCGCACCGCCTTACCGCGCCTTCCGCAACGGCAGCGCCAATTGTGTCGCGGCGATGGTGAAAGCGATTGTGGAGGGCAATGATTCGGAACTGCTCAACCAAGTCGGGCGAGCCCGCGGGCTGTTGCACGAGTTCGACAGCGTTGCCCGGCTGGGCATCTTCACCGATCGCCTGACCGCCCTGTGCGACGCCGCCGCGGCCTGCGGCGGCGCAGCGAAACCCGCGGGCGCGGGCGGCGGTGATTGCGGCATCGCGCTGCTCGACGCCGAAAGCCGTTCAGCCGCAGCGCAACTGCGGGCGCTGTGGCGCGCATCGGGTATCCGGCCGCTGTCGTTGCGGGTCTCGGAGCCTCGATAGTCGGAACACCATGGAGGTGAACTCGGATGAGTGGCAACGGAGCCTCTGCATTCGCCAACGTCGTGACGAGCCGCGATGCCGCGCGTGACCATCTGCTGGGCCTGCAGTCCGAGGCCGGATGGTGGACGGGCGAGGTCGAGTCGAACGTCACGATGGAGGCCGAGGACCTGCTCCTGCGTGAATTTCTCGGCATCCGCACCGAGCAGATCACGGTGGAGACGGCGGCCTGGATCCGTTCATGCCAGAACGACGACGGTACGTGGAGCATCTTCTTCGGCGGGCCGCCCAACCTGTCGACGACCATCGAGGCCTACGTGGCGCTGCGCCTGGCCGGGGACGACCGGGACGAAGCGCACATGGTGCGGGCCGAAACCTACATCCGCGGTCAAGGAGGCATCGGCTCGGCGCGACTGTTCACCCGAATCTGGCTGGCGTTGTTGGGCCAGGGGTCCTGGCATGATCTTCCGGCCATGCCGCCGGAGGTGATGTTCCTCCCGGCGTGGGCTCCGCTGAACCTGTACGACTGGGCAGCCCCGCCGCGTCAGACGATCGTGCCGCTGACCATCATCACGGCGGTGCGGCCCTGCCGACCGCTGCCGATCGACCTGTCCCACTTGAATACCGGGAGGCGTCCACAGCGGGTGAGCCCGCGGAGGTGGCGTGCCGTGTTCGGCGGTCTCGACCGCGTGCTGCATCTCTACGAGCGGCGGCCGGTCCGCAGGCTGCGCCGTGCGGCGCTGCGGCGTGCGGCCGAATGGATCCTGGCCCGTCAAGAGGCCGACGGCTCGTGGGGCGGCATCCAAACGCCCTGGGTCTACTCGCTGATCGCGCTCCATCTTCTCGGGTACGACCTGGACCACCCGGTCATGCGGCGGGGCCTGGACGGCCTGGATCGGCTCACGATCCGGGAGAAGACCTCCCGCGGCGTCCTTCGCCGGTTCCAGACCTGCCAGTCCCCGATCTGGGACACCGCGCTGGCGATCGGGGCACTTGCCGATGCGGGGGTGCCCGGCGACCATCCGGCGCTCCTCGAGGCCGCCGGATGGCTGCTCGATCACCAGACTCACGGTCCGGGCGACTGGTCTGTGCGGCGGCCCGATCTGGCCCCCGGGGGCTGGTCGTTCGAGTTCTGCAACGAAAGCTATCCGGACACAGACTGTACGGCGGTCGCCGTGGTGGCACTTCGCCGCGTACAGGATCGGACTCGTGCGGCCGACATCGACAGAGCCATCGGTCGCGCGACCCGGTGGCTGGCCGGGATGCAGTCGCGGGACGGCGGGTTCGGTGCGTTCGACGCCGACAACACAAGCACACTATGCGCCAAGGTGCCGTACTTCGAGTCGGGCCAGCTCGTCGACCCTCCGACCAACGACGTCACAGCGCACGTCGTCGAGGCGCTGGCCCTGGCGGGACCAGCCCGGTCGGAAACCGTCCGCCGGGGGGTGGCATGGCTGCTGCGTTCCCAGCGAGAGGATGGTTCGTGGTCCGGACGATGGTTGGTCAATCACATCTATGGCACCGGTGCCGCAATACCGGCGCTCATGGCCACCGGTGCTCACCCGGCGGAACTGCCTGTCCGCCGGGCGATCCGGTGGCTGTGCGACCATCAGAACCCTGACGGCGGCTGGGGCGAGGACCCGCGCTCCTATGCCGACCCGGCCTGGGGCGGGCGCGGCACCTCCACGCCCTCCCAGACGGCGTGGGCGCTGCTCGCCCTGCTGGCGGCGGAAGAGCTGTCGCCCACGGTCGACCGCGGCATCGGCTGGCTCGTCCAGCACCAGCGACCCGACGGCACATGGGACGAACCGCAGCACACCGCCACGGGCTATCCCGGTGACCTCTATTTCAACTTCCACCTCATGCGGCTGGTGTTTCCGCTGCGCGCGCTCGGCCTGTACGTCGCGGCGCACGCCCGCCGAGAACGACAGGCGGCATTGCGATGAGAGGGCAACCCGATATCGCGCGACGGCACATGCGGCGACGGACCGGCGACTTCGAGTTGAGGCGGGGTGACTCCTGGCTCGCCCGATACTGGATTGCCCTGGTCGTGGTTGCCGCGCTCGCCGTCATGGGGATGGTTCTGCTGCTCCGCGAGGAGGTCGCGATGGCATGTGACTGCGAAGGAGAGAGAACTCCTGCGGCGAATGTGAATGTGGGCGATAAGACGGTCACCTACGAGATCACTGCGCAGGGTGCTGCATTCGGTCGAGTCAGCTACTTGGACGAGCAGTCGAATGCCGCAAAGGGGGAGAAATCTCTTCCGTGGTCGACGCAGATACACACCAACGGCCGGGCGATCCCCGCCGGAGTGCTCGCCGGATCGGATGAAGGTTCGCTGCAGTGCCGCATCCTCGTCGACGGCGAAGAGCGGGCCCGGGATTCGGCGGCCGGACCGCACGCCGTCGTCAGCTGCAATCTGCCTGCGGTGTGACTCAGGAGGTCGATCCCATGTTCGGTCCGGGCAATCCAACCTTCGCCGATGCGCTTCGCCGAGGATCGTTCGCGCGCGCCGCTCGCCTGCTTGTCCGTGCGGTCCTCGATATCGTGCGCGGCACGGACGCATCGGCGGAGTCGGGCCGACGCAGCGTCTCGAGAATTCTTCGCCGGTGGGCCCCTGTGGCGGTCGGGGCCTGGGTCGTGCTCGCCGCTGCCTTGAATGTGACAGGCCCGCAGCTGGAACGAGTGATCGAAAACCACTCCGGGGGATTCGTACCCGGCAATGCGATCTCGGCGGTCGCCCTGAAGGAGATGGGAGCGGCCTTCGACGAATCCGATACCAACAACATCGTTTTCGTGCTCCTCGAGCGGCCGGACGACCCGCTGGGCGACGGTGATCGCCGCTACTACAGCGACCTGCTGGCCGAGTTGCTGAAGGACCGGTCGCATGTGCAATCGGCGATGGACGTCTGGTCGAATCCACAGACGGCGGTGGCCAATCAGAGTGCCGACGGCAAGGCCGCCTATGTCATGGTGCGGCTGACGGGCGAGATGGGTACGACCCAGGCGCAGCAGTCCATTCAGGCCGTGCGCGATCTCGTTGCGGCCCAGCCGAAACCGGCCGGCCTGAACGTCTATGTGACCGGCCCGTCGACCACGGCCGGTGACACACTGACCACGGCCGACCGCAGCATGCTCATATTGACCGCCGTCACCGCCGTGGTGATCATGCTGTTGCTGCTCGTCGTGTATCGCTCCGCGGTGACGGCATCGGTTCCGCTGATCACGGTCGGGCTCACTCTCGCCGTTACCCGCCCCGTCGTGGCCTTGCTCGGTGAACGTGATCTGATCGAGGTGTCGATCTTCGCCAGTGCCCTGGCGTCCGGGCTGATCCTGGGCACCGGCACGGACTACGGAATCTTCTTCCTCGGCCGCTACCAGGAGGCCCGGCGACAGGGCATGGGATTCGTCGATGCCCATCGCAATGCCTACCGCTCGGTTGCGCCGGTGATCGTCGCGTCGGCGTTGACCCTGGCCGCCGCCTGCGCCTGCATGCGCACCAGCCAGCTGGGACTGCTGCGCACCGCGGGCCCGGCCAGTGCGATCGGGATGCTGATCGGTGGTGCCGCGGCCTTGACGTTGACCCCCGCGCTGGTGGAGATCTACCGCCACCTGGGGTTCCTGGAGCCGAGACCGACGCGCTCACCCCGCCGTTGGCGGCGGATCGGAACCCATGTCGTGCGCTGGCCCGTCCCCATCCTCTGTGCCTGCATCGCCCTGCTGGTGCTGTGCGCGGCGGCATTGCCGACCATTCGAATCGGTTACAACGAGCGAGCCATGCAACCGGGTGACACCCCGAGCAACCTCGGTTACCAGGCGGCGGACCGGCACTTCCCGAAAAACCGTCTCTCGCCCGACTTTCTGCTGATTTCCGCCGATCACGACTTGCGAAACTCCTCGGATCTGACTGCCATCGAACAGATCACGGCGAGTATCGCCCGCATTGCCGACGTCAGCGCGGTCCAGAGCGCCACCCGCCCGCTCGGCGTGCGGTTGGAGCAGGGCTCGGTCCTGTATCAGGCCGGCTACATCGGCAACCGGCTGGATCTGGGCTCGATGGTCCTCGAACAACGCTTCGAGGAGCTGTCCGCCCTCGACGACAGCCTGCGGAACGTGATCGGCGAACTCGACTCCCTGGCGCAGCAGGTGGACGGCGGCAGCGCCGGGCTGGACCGGGTCACCGCTGGTTTGAGCGATGTGCGAGCCCAGACCGGGCAGCTGCAGCAACTGGCCGCCGATGTCAACGAAATAGCCGCTCCGGCACGGCCATTCATCGATCACCTGAACTGTGCGGGCGAGCAGCTGTGCACGACCGCACAGCGCGCCCTGGGGGCACTCGACGACGTGGGACAGGTCTCGGCAACGGTGGAGCAGATCATCCAGGGATCGAATACCGCATTGGAGGCGATGCGAGCCGCGGGCGGCAGTATTCCGGCACTGCAGAGCTCGATCGCTCGGATGCAGTCCTCGGCCGAAGCCATGACCGGCATGGTTCGGATCCTCGTCCCGCAATTGCGCGACCTCACCACGTATCTCCAAGGCTTGGGAAACAACACCAGCGCAAGCGGATCCGGGCCATTCCACCTTCCGGAGGAAGCCTTCTCCGACCCTCGTTTCCAGACCGCCTTGAAATACCTGATCTCCGCGGATGGGAAGACCACGCGGATCATCGTCTACGGCGAGAGCGAAAGCTTCAGTGCCGAGGGGATCGCCCGCGCCCGGGCGATCGAAGACGCCGCGGCGGCGGCGATCAAGGACACTCCGCTGCAGGGCAGCGCACTGGCGGTCGGCGGCGTCGGCGCGACGATGGCCGACATCCGGACGATCGCCGCCCACGACTTTCGCATCCTGATGATCATCGTGCTCATCCTGCTGTTCCTCATCATCCTGATCATGCTGCGCAGCCTCGTGGCAGCCCTGGCAGTCTTGGCAACGGCCGTGCTCTCCTACCTCTCCGCACTGGGCGTGGGTGTGCTGGTCTGGCAGCACCTCCTGCATCAACCGCTGCACTGGGCCGTGCCACCCTTGACGTTCATGGCCCTGGTGGCCGTCGGCGCCGACTACAACCTCCTGTTCACCTCGCGGCTCAGGGAAGAAGCCGGTGCGGGGCTGAAGATCGGAACCATTCGCGCGTTCGCAGGCACCGGGGGAGTGGTCACCACCGCCGGGATCGTCTTCGGAGCAACCATGTTCGCCCTGGTCAGCAGTAGCAGCACCATCATCGTGCAGATCGGCTCGATCATCGGGATCGGCCTGCTGCTGGACACGCTGATCGTCCGCGCACTTCTCCTGCCCGCCATCGCCGTCCGCCTGGGCCGGTGGTACTGGTGGCCGTTACGCCGCGTGCCCGTCCGGTAGTGACGGCGCACAGGCAACGCAGGGGGTCGAAATGTGGAGGTAGTTCGATGGCCGAGTCCGAGAGTGACCGCGCCGACATGATCACGCCGCGCCAGGTTCGGGACGTGCTGATGAATCCCCGTCGGCTGATCCCGTTCCTACTGGCGGTCGCCGGCTACGCCTTTGCCGGGGTCACCGTGCCCCTGCTGTTGTTGTTCGCCGGAGACTGGTGGCTGCCCAAGACGGTCGATCGCGGGCCGCACCTGTCGACCGTCCCGTCGATCGTGGTCGACGTGTTGCTGCTGGCCTTGTTCGGCATACAGCACTCGGGCATGGCCCGGTCTTCATACAAGTCGCTCATCACCCGCTGGGTGCCCGACGCCCTCGAACGCACGGTTTACATCGTCATGACCTGTCTGGCGGTGTGGGCTCTGTGTCTGGGCTGGCAGCCGCTGCCGTACCGGGTCTGGTCGGCCGACGGCATCGTCGGGATAGTGCTCGACGCCGGGTTCTGGCTCGGTGTCGTGCTGGTCTACACGGCCACGCTGCTGCTGAACCACTTCCACCTGCTCGGTATCGGTCAGGCCTACCGCCGCTACGTGATTCGGGTGCCCGACGCGACCTCCGACCGACTACAGATGCACGGTCCTTATCGCCTGGTGCGCCACCCTCTGATGACCGGCCTGCTGCTCTGCTTCTGGTGCGCGAGCACGCTCACGGTCGGGCGCCTGCTGTGGGCAGCCGGCTTGACCGGCTACATTTTTCTGGGCACCGTCCTGGAGGAGCGCGACCTCGGCGCTCGCTTCGGCGCGGCCTATCGCGCCTACGCCGGCAAGGTACCCGCCTTTTTCCCGTCGCTGTTCAGTACTTCCGCGCGAGCGCGTCTCCGCGGTTCCCACGCTTTCCGTCGCTCGACTCAGCGACCATGAAGGTTACCGAGCGCCATGAGAATTCGACGTCTGCTCGTATTGGTCCTGCAGACGCTGCTTCAGGACGGAGAGGACCTGTTTAGCGGGCAGCAGCACTATCCAGATCCATTTGGCGGCGAGTGCCGAGCCCAGGACGAGGGCGATGAACACCGACAACAGCATGATCAGCACGGTTGTGCCCAGATCGAGCAGGGAGAAGCGGTATTCGTCGTGTGTCATCGGAGCGTCGAGCAGCTCCGGATGCCGCCGCTGGTACAGCACGAGCACCAGGTGGACCGCCGCCACCGCGGCGATGGTGCCGGAGTAGGTCGCCACCGACTGCGGATGGTGGCCGTATTCGGACAACAGTGCCGTGGGGAATGGCATGAGCGCGACCAGGCCCAGCCCTAGCAGTGTCGCCCGGGTCGTCACGTCGTCGGCATGGCGGACACCCTGGAGGATTCGGCGCTGGTCTCGCCAGAACGCGGCGATGACCACGAAACTGAGCGCGTACGCCAGTATCTGGGGGATCGTTCGACGCAGCGCGTCGAGGAACTCCTCCTCGTTCAGGCCGGGGCGCACCTCGATTGTCAACACCAACAGCGTGATCGCGATGGCGTACACGCCGTCGGATAACGCCCACAACCGCTCCGGACCGGAGGCCCTGGCAGCAAGCCCACGCACCAGGCAGATCGTACTGATTTACCGCCGATGACCTCGGCAACACGCGCAGCGGATCGTCCGCGGGGTTGTGTCAGCGGGTCGGCGTGGGCCGCGGTTTCGGGGTGACGGTCGATTCGGCGAAGACCGTCGAGCAGGACAGGCGCATGGTTGTCACGGATTCGTTGAGCGCGTTCAGGGACTGCTGCACGCCGTCCACCGCGCCCTGGGCCGGGCCGGTGCCTCGGACGGCCTGGTCGAGTTGCAGGAGGGCGGTGTGCAGGTGGTCGCTGGCCTGTGCGACGTTGGTGAAGGCGCGTTTGGCGGCCGCGGAGGACATGGGTGCGGCGACACCGTCGAGTTGGGTGGTGATCCGTGCGGCCAGGTCGGCGCTGGTGGTGATGCGATGTTGCAGGTCGGCGACGTCGCCGCGCTCGGAGGCGGGGCCGATTCCGCCGAGTTGGTTCGTCAGGTCCCCGAATGTGCTCTGCAGGCCCCCGACCACCCGGGCCCCGGAGGCGCAGTCGGACGTGTCGGGGTCGGTCGTAGGGTGCGCGGTCGTGCCGTGGTGTGCCGAGCAGGCCGTGAGCACGGCGACGCTCGCGAGCGCGAGCATCGCCGTGCGGTATCCCCGTGCCGAAGTGAGGCGGGGCATGAGTGGTACTCCTTTGCCGCCGTAGGGGATTCAGCCGATCACGCTGTTCCAGGGCTCCATCAGTTCGCTGTAGACGCTCTGGTCGAACCGACCCTGGCCGATGAGATCGCACAAGACCGTGGCCGCGGCCGCCTGGCTCACGGCGGTGAGCGTTCCGATCGAGCCGAGCGATTGCAGGGCGGTCGCCAGATCGCCGGTACCCGCGCCGGGGGCGACCGACTGCCCGGCGACCAGTCCGGCAAGTTGCAGGTTGCGGGAGCGGCCGAACTGTTTCGCCGTATCGCCTGCGATCTGCATCGGCTGTGGGTTGCCGGACTGTTGGCCGAGACTGGACAGCAGCCCCGCGAGCCCGCCTTCACCGGCTCCGGTGAAGGCGCTCATACCGGCCTCCATCTTCTTCGCGGCAGCGGCATTGAGCCGTTCGCGCTCCTCCGCGGTCAATTGGGCCGCGCGCTCGATCAGGGCCACGACGGCCCCCCATTGCGGGCCGTAGAGGTACTCCAGATGAAAGACAGCGGTCGAAGAATCGGGCATGGCGCTGTGGTCGTGCGAAGGCATGTCCACGTCGACTCCTTGCATCGGTTGTCGAGGGGCAGGGCAGTTGTCGAATGCCGAGATACCGGTGCGGCGATGAGCGCGCCGGTGCGGAGCGTCGAGCTCCACCGGTCATGCCGTGTGCTGTGAAACCCAGAGAAGAGTCGTTGATCTTGATGCTATCGCGATCACGTGGGCACCGGTGGCGTTCTCGCAACTGACCCACGGGGCCGCAGACCTGTGGTGCGGCCCCCGTGGTTCCTTCAACGCCAACCTTCCCGGTCTAGCTCCCCGGCACGCCCGCCTCACCGGAGAGACTGAAATCCACAGGTTCGGTGAGAACAGTCTTTCCGTCTGCGGAAAGACCGTCCGTAGGCGTCAACGCGCCCTCACCTTTCGTCTCACCTGCGGCTCCCGGTGTGGCGCCTTCCATCTGTCCGCTTCCGGAAAGACTGTCGGGCGTGGCCCCACCCGCAGCTTTCGCGGAACCCTCCGTCCCCAGGAACTCGCCTGTCGCCTCAGCGTCCCCGGAAACAATCTCGTCGCCACAGGCCACCGCGCCCGTCAAGCTGCCCTGACCATCGCCAAGGCTCGGCAGTGATTCGTGGATGCTGATGGAGTCGCCGGCGACGCACACGGTCGTTGTCCCGTTGAGTTCGGCACTGGCGACGGCGGTGCCCGCGAGGGCGAAGGCTGCGGCGGCAGCCGCTGTCGCAGCGGCCGTGCTGATCTTGTTCATGGTGATCTCTCCATTGAGCAGGGCCGGACGGCGTCGTCCAGCGCTCCGATGTGGTTGTTCGCGAGGAGTGCGCATGCCTTGCATGGGTGATATCGGTCACAGAAACGTGGTGTTACGGGGTATTTGCCCCAAATGGGATGCGCATTGAATAAGAGCCTTGGCCACTTTCGATCCGAGTCGCATAGATGTTGCTGATTGCGCTCGACCGGCGGGACTGTCGAGAAGCTGTGTGATTGCTAGATGAGTTTGTCTAGTACTTCTTCGCACTATTACCGGCCGGTAGGGCAAGCGCTGCGGCTGTTAAGAATGTGGAAAGATAATCCGCAGCGGATTTCCTGAGCAGGCGTTCTGACCGGGGCGCTTATGAACCTTGTTCAGTTTGGCATTGACCCCGCCGCCTGTGGCTGCGGACCATTCCCCGCATGACCTTCAAGACCGTTCTCTGCGCATTAGCTATCTGTTCGCTGAGCCTCTTCGGCTTGGCTGGGGCCGCAGGTGCCACAGAACCGGCGTCGGCTCCTGATGGATGCACCTTCGACACGTCGGTGCCCAATGCGGCAACCCTCGCCTGTGCACCGGGCTCGGGCGTCGGTCAGCACGCGTTCATTCGCTGCCGCGATACCGGTGGGGTGTTGCACACCCGCGTCGGCATCACTCTCGGCACCGAGGGCGGGTCGTCACGGGCGGTGTGCGCCGACGGCGAGACCGGCCCGGCCTAGTCCTGTCCACCCCTGTCCGGCGTGTTCGTGGCCGGAACCTGCCGAGAGTCGTACCCACTTGATCGAAAGGTTCGCGTCATGTCCAAACACAGCCACCAGCCGCACTCGACGAAGCACGTGGCCAAACACCGCAAGGAAGTCAAGCGCAATCGCCGCGGTCTCTACGCGGCCGCCGCGTTCGCATCGATGGCCGGTGCCATGGCGACCGGCGCCAAGGCGTCCGCCGATACTCCGGCTCCCATGCCGGTGGTGGCGCCGCTGGGTGATTTCGGTCTGCATCCCGCGGTCGGTGCCCCTGGTGCGCCGCCGGTGCTGCCCGATCTCGGCACTGTGGTCTCGGGCCTGGGCAATGCCGTCCCCGATCTCGCCCGGACCGTGCCGCAGCTCGAGACCGTCGCGCCGCAGTTGCCGCAGGCCGGGGCCGATCTGGGGGCGATGGCCGGTAACGCAATAAACCAGGCGCTCAACGCTTTCGGTGTTCCCGTGCCGCCTGCCGATCCAGTGCAAGCCACCGGTCCGGAGATGGCTCGTCCGGTGCCTCCGACGTCCGTCTCGATGCCCGAGATCGCGGATCAGCTGCGCAACAATGCGGTAGGCACCACGGAGACGGCCGGTCCGCTGGGCCCGGTTGCGTCTCCGGTGGCCGAGTTGGCTCAGGTCGCCGCGCAGGTGATGGGTTCCGGCCTGGACCTGCAGCAACTCGCGCAATGGTCCGACCAGGCCTTCCCCTCCGGCCCGCTGCGTCAGCCCGTCGACGACCTGTTGGGCTTCGTGAGCCAGGCGATCGAGCAGGCCGGGTCCCGTCGCGAGGACACCGCCAACCCGCTGAACCAGA
Organism: Nocardia transvalensis; assembly: GCF_015477765.1. Lineage (GTDB taxonomy): Bacteria > Actinomycetota > Actinomycetes > Mycobacteriales > Mycobacteriaceae > Nocardia > Nocardia transvalensis_A. The sequence continues at coordinate 90,122 of NZ_JADLQQ010000009.1, forward strand.
TCATCGATCAGGCGCGCAGGCTGTTCAACTCTCCGCCGAACGAGGACGATCCGGCCCAGGCGCTGCGTCAGCTGCTGAATCCGATCCTCGGCGACACCGTCGGTGACGGAACTGGGTTGCAGCACTTGGCCGAAGCGCTGCGGCAGATCAGCACCCACCAGGGCGGCGGATTCGAGGCGCTGGCCGCGACCGTGCTGGGCTACGTGTCGCCCGTCCTCGGCAACCTGGCACCGCTGCTCAGTTACGTCACCCCGGTGCTGGGCATCATCGCCGATCCGAATGCCGCGCTGAAGCCGCTGCTGAACGACATCCGCGCCATGCTGAACCACACCGGTCTGGTCGGTACGCACCATGCCGCCCTGCAGCTGCTCGGCCTGCCCGCGCTGGGGCTGTTCGCGATCGTGCCGTTGCTGTTCGCCGGTGCCCTGGCGATCGGTGCTATCGGCATAGTCGCCCTGCTCGCTGCCCCGCTCGTGATCGGTGCGCTGGTGGTCGGCGCTGTCGTGCTCGGCGGGCTCGCGCTCATCGCGCTTCCGGTGCTGGCCGTCATGGCAGTGCTGGCGCTTCCGGTGCTGGCCGTGCTGGCCATCGTCGCGATCCCGGTGTTGCTCGTCGGACTTCCGTTGGCGTTCATTGCCTTCCAGGTCCTCGCGCCGGTCATCCTCGTCTTCGGCCTGGCCGCATTCGCCGTGACGGTGGTCGGCGGTATCGCCGTGTCCCTCGTGGTGACGGCGCTGGGGCTGGTCGGAACCGCGGCCCTGTTCATCGTCACCATGGCGATCGGCCTGCTGGCCGCCGCCGTCGCGCCGTTCTTCGGCCTGATCACCGTGCCGCTCATATTCACCCTCGCATTCGGCATCCTCGTGGTCGGCATGATCGCCACGGCTATCGCCGGATTCGGCACGCTCGCAGCAACTTTCGTGGTGTCCGCGCTGCTGTTCGGCGCGCTGGCACTGGCCTCGCTGCTCACGCCGTGGGGCCTGATCGCCCTGCCCGCGCTGGCGGTGCTCGGCCTGGCCGCACTGATCCTGTTCGCCGCGGCCGCGCTCGTCATCGGCGTCGCGATCGGTGCCGTGTCGCTGGCGGGCCTGCTGAGCCTGTCGGTGGTCGGAACCGCCGCCATCACGATCCTGATGGCCTGGGCTCTGGTCGCGACGGCATTGCATCTGGGTGCCGCCTTCGTCTTCTGGTGGTTCGGGGCCGCGGCCGTGCTGCTGACCGCCGCCGCGGGCATCATCGCCTCGGCGGTGGCCGTGGTGGCCGGGCTCGCCGCCACCCTCTTCCTGACCTTCGCCATTCCGGTGTTCGGGCCGCTGCTGTCGCCGCTGTTCTTCCTGGCCCTGGTCGTCGCACCGGCCGCGCTGGGGCTGCTGTTCCTGTTCACCGGCGTCGGCGTTTCGGGTCTGGTGCTTGCCTTCTGCACCAGCTTCTTCCTGTTCACGGCCGCGAGCTGGGCGTTCGGTGTGTTGGCGCTCGGTGCCCTGATGGCGCTGGCGATGCCCTACACGCTGCCGTTCGCGTGGATTCCACTGGTCGCCTTCGGCGCGGCCGCCGCGGCCGGGGTCATGGGTCTGGCCGGGTTGAACTACGTGTTCACCGGCGGCGGCCTGATCGCGGTCACCGCCGCCGCGATCGTCACGGCCGTCGCGGTCGTCGCCGCCACCTTCGTCGGCGGCCTGGCCGTCAACATCTTCAGCTGGGCCATGCTCACGCTGACGACCTTCGCGCTGATCGCGATCAACCCGCCGCTGGCACTGCTGGCCATCCCCTTGCTGGTCTTCGGTCAGCTGGTGGTCACGCTCGGCGGCATCGGCGTCACGGCGCTCGCCGGGACCTTGATGGCGGGGCTGGCCGCCGTGCTGACGGTCGCCAGCAGCATCCCGCTGGCGCTGAGCATTCTGATGATCGTCGGCACCTGGGTCCTCGGTTCGCTGCTGTTCCCGCCGATCGCGATCGCCGCGATTCCGGTCGGCATCGCCGCGCTCGCCGTGGCCGCCATCCTGATCGGTGCGGAGGGCTTCGTCGGACTGGCCGCCCTGGCCGCGGTGGTCCTGGCCGGGGGCATCCTGTCCGCCGCCGTCGGCCTCGTGCTGTCGGTCGCGACGGTCGTCATGGGCATCCCGTATGCCGTGTGGGCCGCGGTGCTCAGCATCCCGTTCCTGATCTTCGGACCGTTCGCGCCGGTCGTGTCCACCGCGATCTCGCCGATCATCGCGCTGATGATGCTGGCTATCTGGTCGCCGTTCATGGCCGCCGGATTGACCGGTGCCGCACTCTCTTTGGCGGTCGAGGCCTTCGGCTTCGTCGGCATCCCGGCGATCCTGGTGACGCTGGCCATCGGGCTGGTCATCGTCGGCAAGGGCCTGGCGGCGTTCCTGTGGCTGCTCAGCCTGGCGATGGACTTCACCGCACTGCCGGCGCTGGCCGGACTTGCGCTGGCCGCCATCGCCGCCATTGCGATTCCGGCATTCGTCCTCGGCGTCGGAGCCGGTCTCGCGATCGCTGCGGCCATCGGCCTGCCGCTGCTGGCCCTCGCGACGGCCATCGGTATCGGCATCGGCCTGGCCACCGCGGCGGTTCTCGCGCTGCCGCTGCTGGCCCTCGCCACGGTTGTCGGTATCGGCATCGGCCTGGCCGTCGCTGCGGCCATCGGGCTGCCGCTGCTGGCGCTTGCCACCGCCGTCGCCGCGCTCGTCGCGGGCGCCGTGGGTATCGGCATCGGTCTTGCCATCGCCGCCGCCCTGTCGGTCCCGCTGCTCGGCCTCCTCGTGCCGCTGGCGCTGCTCGGCCTGCTGGCCCTGGCCCTGCTGCCGCTGATCCTGGCGTTGGCGGTGCCGGTGCTCGCGCTGGCCGGTATCGGAGCGCTGGCCCTGGCCGCGGCTCCGTTCGTCGCCATCGGCCTGGCCGTGCTGGCACTGCTCGTCGCACCGCTTGCGCTGCTGGGTCTGCTGACCCTGCTCGCGCTGCCGGTGATCGCGGCGCTGGCGCTGCCGGTGTTGGCGGCGGCCGCATTCGGTGTCCTGGCCGCGCTGGCGGCACCGATCGTGCTGCCGCTGGCCCTGGTGGGTGTGGTGACCCTGGCGGTCCTGCCGCTCATCGTGCTCGCCGGGATACCGGTCGCGGCTCTGGCCGGGATCGGCGCCCTCGCGGTGCTGACCGCTCCGGTCGTCGTGCCGCTGGCGCTGCTGGGCCTGCTGGCCCTGGGCCTGCTCCCGCCGCTGCTGCTCATCGGTCTGCCGCTGCTCCTGCTGGCCGTGCTCGCACTGCCGGTGATCGGTGTCGGCATCGGCCTCGCGATCGCCGCCGCCCTCGCGATTCCGGTGCTGGCCATCGGTGTTCCGCTGGCACTGCTCGGATTGGCGACCCTGGCCGCGATCCCGCTGCTCCTGCTGGGCCTGCCGATCCTGGCCCTGGCCGGACTGGCAGCTCTGGCAATCGCTTTCGCCATCGGCGTCGCGGTGACCGCCGCCATCGGTCTCGCGATCGGAATCCCGGCGCTGGCAATCGCCTTCGCTATCGGTGCCGCCGTCACGGCCGCCATCGGTCTGGCGATCGCGATCCCGCTGGCTCTGGCCGTACTCGCCGCGTTCGAGGTAGCCAAGCTCGCCACGCTGGCGTTGGGCGTCCTCATCGGACTGGCCATCGCGGCCGCGGTGGTGTTGCCGCTGTTGGCCATCGGCGTGCCGTTGGCGCTGCTGGCCGGGCTCGCTGCGCTGGCCGTGACGGCGGCCGTGGCGCTGGCCGCGGGTCTCGGCATCGGTGCGGCAGCCACGGCGGCCGTGACGCTACCGGTGGCGGCCCTCGGTATTGCGTTGGGGCTGACGGATATCGCCGTCGTCGCGACGCTGCTGACGCTGGCGGCGCTGGCGCTGCTGGCGCTGTTGAGCCCCGCGGTCCGGTCGTATCTGATCTCGGTGATCCGGGCGGCGCTCGACAACAACACCCCGCGGGCCGGAGTCACGGGTGGGTCGACACCGACGGGAACCCAGTTCCTCGACGACCTCACCAGCGATGACGCCTCGATCGACCAGGTCGTCGCGTCGCTGCAGCGGCGGATGGCCAACCCGCAGCGGTCCGCTGCCGCCACGCAGCCGCACGCCGACATCCCGCTGGTCGGCGCGAAGGTGACCGACGGTCCGGTCCGCAACAGCCGGTCCCGGCTCGTTCCGGTCACCTTCTGAGATTCACCACCACAGCTGTACGACAAGGAAATTCACCAAGGCCGCCCGCACCGCGCAGGTGCGGTGCGGGCGGCCTCTAGCAAAGGAGTGGACATGAACCCCGAATCGACCTACCACAACGCCGGAATCAGCCAGCCCAATGCCGAACTGCATCTGGAGTACCTGTATGGCCCGCAGTGGCAGCAGGTCATGCACATCGTCGAACGCGCCGGACAGCTCACCGCCGAGGAGCGGGAACGACTCAACGCCGAAGCCGGAAGGATGATGCAGTCGCGCATGAGCACACCGACGGGTTCGGGCGGACTGGCGGGCCTCGGCGAGGGCCTGGCCGGGCTCCTCGGCGGGCTGGGTCAGCAGACCGGCGACCCGCAGCCCGAACAGATCGCCGCCGAGACCGCGCGCGAATTCGGCCGCACCCGCAATATTCAGATCGCGGGAATGGTTGCCGGGCAGGCAATTTCGAAGGTAGGAGCGGCAGGCATCGGCGATCTGGCGGGGCTGCTCGCCTCGCTCGGTGACATCGGCACCATGACCGCGGTGAATCAGGCGGCCACCGCCGCCGTACTCGGAGACCTGGTGGGCCGCGGCCGCTTCACCCAGGACGTCTACGACGCCCTGATGCGGCCCTGGAGCAGCACCATCTCCTGATTCCGGATACGACGACAACAAGGAGTTCGCCATGCTGGACACCAGATTCGCTGGAAACGGCGCACCCGCCGTAGACCCGCTCGGCGGTCTGCTCGATGTCTCCTCCGCGCCGGTCACCTTCGGCTATTACGAGGAGAACGCCGCCGATGCCGAGATCATCGCCCGCTGCCACGAGCCGCGGAAGGGTCCGGTCGGATGGTGGGACCGCCATCGGCGGATCCGGCTCGCGGTCGGCATGGTACTGGTGGTGAACCTCGGACTCCTGCCCGCCGTGCAGAACGGGATCCTCACCGCTCTGTCCCATGTCGCGTAATCTCCGGCGTCGGGCGGCGGCGCTCATCGTGGCCTTCACGGTGAGCGCCGCCGAACTCCAGCGCCGGATCGCCGCGGCCGCCGCGGCCGCCGGACAGATCGAGTCCGACCTCGGCATGATCACTGATACGATCGGCTCGACCACGGTTGAGCACGCGTTTGCCGAGGTCAGCGACGCTACAGCTCGCCTGCACGACGCGTTGCGACGTCTCGACCGGGCGGTGGCCCAGGCACTGCCCGCCCTGCGCCTCACCCCCTCGGTGCAACGGTCTCTGGACATGCTCCACGGTTCGATGGAAAGCATGCGGTTGTCGTGTACGACGCCTGCCGCGGAGTCCACGGCACTTCCGCCGATTCGATAGGACAGGCTCGGTGAACCTTCGCACCACGCGGCACCCGCACAGCCGGGGCGACGACAGCCCGGTCGCCGCCGAGCGCCGCGGCGCCGGTGGCCGCGAGGCATTCGCCGCCCGGCTCGGCGAGCTGTTCGCCGCGGCGGGTTCACCGCCGGTGAAGTCGGTGATCCGAGCGGCCAATGCGCGGATCGGTCACGGCACCGGGCGCATCACCGCCCAGCGGATCAGCGACTGGCGCCGCGGCAACCGCACCCCGGCGACATTCGAATCGGTGCGGCCGGTGCTGGAGGTGCTCATCGAGGAGGCGCGGGCACGCGCCGCGGGCAATCGCCGAATCGACACCTCGCTGCTAGACCTGAGGCGCTGGCACGCGGAGTGGAAGGCGGCCAAGACCGAACCCGATCCGGCCGACCTCACCCGTCCACCGTATCGGGGCCTGTCGGCGTATCGCGCCGTGGACGCCGACCTGTTCTTCGGCCGTGACCGGGCAAAACAACAACTGCACGAACTGGTTTCGGCCGCCGAATCGAGCGATACCACCCGCCTGGTGCTGCTACTGGGCGATGCGGGTGTCGGCAAGTCCTCGCTCCTGGCCGCGGGCCTGCTGGCAGCGCCGGGACCACGGGTGCCGGTCACCATGACACCCGGTGAAGATCCGGTGGCCGCCTTGCGATCCGCCCTGGCCGGGATTCCGGAGCGCCGCCGGCTCCTGCTCGTCGATCACGGCGAGCAGCTGTTCACCCAGTGCGCGGGTGAGTCCGCCCGTCGGCAGTTCCTGACCGAGCTGGCGCAGGTGGCCGCCCCCGACGCCGACCTGCCCACCACCGTCGTCATGGCTGTCGACGCCGCCCATCTCACCGAGCTGGGCCACTATCCGCTGCTGCTGACGGCGCTGCGGGATCGGTCGATGATGCTTGAGCCGATGACGCAGCAGGACATGCGCGAAGCCATCGTCCGTCCCGCCGCCGTCGTCGGCCTGCGCGTCGACGATAGCCTCGTCGAGGTGTTGCTGCGGGATATGGCGGCCTTGGAGGCGGAGAATTCGGTCCGGCTCGGCACGCTGTCCTTCGCGTTGGCCAAGACGTGGGAGAACCGGCGCGGCCGGACCCTGACCGTCGACTCGTACCGCGAGATCGGCGGTGTGGAAGGAGCTTTCGCGAAGGGTTGCGAGCGGATCTGGGCACTGCTGACCGAACACGAACAGGAGCTGACTCGGCACCTGCTGGTGGCGTTGACGATCTCCGGTCCCACCGCCGTCGTCCGCAACCGGGTGCCCGCCGACGTGCTGATCGAGGAGGCCGAGGACCCGCAGGCCATGCGGGCCGTCATCGCACGACTGGTGGCCGAGCGAGCGATCCGCGAGCGCAACGGCGAACTCGAGTTGGTCCACGACATGGTGTTGACCGCCTGGCCCCGCATGGTCGAATGGCTCTCCGAGGAACAGGAATTCGCCCTCGCCCGCCAGCGTATCGAGGCCGACGCCCGCGAGTGGTCCCGCCAGGACAGGCCGAACTCGTTGCTGTACAGCAGAACTCGGCTCGAAGACGCCGTCGAGTTGATGCGGCGCACCGAGTCGCCGAATCGTCTCGCCCGCCAGTTCGTCGCCGAGTCGCTGGCCCACCACCGCAGACGCACCCGCCTGCGCCGGACCGTCCTGGCCGCACGCGCCGCGCTTGCCGTTCTCGCCGTTGTGCTGGTGGCCGTGATCGTCGTCCAACGGATTACGGTGGCGCATGAACGCGAGGACGCCTGGGTCGATGCGACCATCGCGGAATCCCAGCGGGTCGAACAGAACAACCCCGGCCTGTCGACCCAGCTCGCGTTGGCCGCCTATCGGCTCGAGCCACGCGATCCCAACGCCCAGGCCCGCCTGCTCGCGACGCAAATGCTGCCGCAGGAGAGAATCCTGCCCGCAGAGCATTCCGGCCCCGTCCTCGCGACGGCCGCGAGCATCGACGGCAAACGATTGGCCAGCGCGGGTGCCGACGGTGTTGTCCGGCTGTGGAACCTGTCGGACCAGCGCCCGCTGGTGGCCGAACTCGAATGCCACTGCGGTGCTGTCGAAGCGGTGGCCTTCCGGCCCGACGGCTCCGAGTTGGCGAGCGCGGGCGACGACGGCATCGTCCGGCTGTGGGATATTCGCGACAACGCGGACTCGCGCCGGCTCGGGTCCTTCGACATCGGCGCACCCGTCACCAGCGTCGTCTATCTTCACGACGGTCGCACCGTTGTCGCCACCGGTGCCGACGGCAGCATAGTCTTTCTCGATGCCGCTGTGCCGCAATCCATTCGGCCTCTCGCCCCGGCCCTTCCGGCAGGCCCCGGCGCAGTGCGAGCGCTGGCACCGGCGCCGGATTCCGCGGTGCTGGCCAGCGGCGGCGACGATCGCACCGTGCGGCTGTGGGCGGTCGACGACCCCGGGCATCCGCGACCGATCGGCGCTCCGATCGAGGTTCCCGGCGCTCTGCAGGCGCTGGCCTACGGCCCCGGCGGCAGACTCGCCGCGGGCACCGCGGATGGTTCGGTGCAGGTCTGGGACGTCCACGATCCGGCCGTTCCACGACTGATCGACCGAGTGGACGACCGCCGGGTGCCGGTGGCGGGCTTGGCTTTTGCGCTCGGCGGCGAGGTATTGGTCGCGGCCGGGGCCGACGGCACCATTCGGGTCTGGGACACCCGCCGCACCGACCGGGTATCGCCGACCGGATGGGAGATCCACGACAGCAGCGATTCGATCCGATCGCTCGTCGTCACCTCGGACACCGAAATGGTGACCGCGGGATCGGATGGCCGCCTGCGGGTCTGGGGAACACCACTCGCAGAGGTCCCCATCCTGTTCGACGGCACGCTCAGTTCGGTCGCATTCGATCGGGCAGGTGCGCTCCTGGCCGACGGGCTCCACGACGGACGAGTCCGCCTGTGGGACATGGCAGATCCACAGCACAGTCGACCAATGGGTGAAATTCCCGCGGCGGCACCGAGCAGACAGGGTGTACAGGTGACATTGCGGCCGGACCCGGCCCTGCTGGTCACCCATGACAACGGCACTGCGCGGCTGTGGAACCTCGCCGATCTCGCCCGACCCGCTCCCTTGCCACCCCCGACAAGCGAAAAGCTCACCGCACCAATAGCTTTCAGCCAGACTGGTGATCGTCTGCTCACCGGTGTGGGGGACCGCTCGCTGCAGCTCTGGGACGCCTCCGATCCGGCGGCCATCCATCCGCTCGGGGTGCGGCTGACCGGACCCGACCGCGACCTCCGCCTTGCCGCAGTCGCGGCCGACAGGCTGGTCGCGGCGGCAGACGACTCACGAATTCACGTGTGGGACTTGTCCCGTCTCACCCACCCCGCACCGGTCGCCTCCCTCGATACCCACGGAGCGATCGTTCAGTCGCTGCTGTTCGGTCCCGACGGCCGAGACCTGTTCAGCGCCGACGACACCGGCACGATTCGCGCCTTCGACGTCGCCGATTCGAGCCGGATCCGCGAAATCGGCTCCGTACGCGCACATCACGCAGCCATTCGAACTCTCGATATCGATTCCTCCGGTCACCGGCTGGCCTCCGGCGGCGACGACCAGACCGCCCGCCTGTGGGACATCACCGATCCCGCACACATCACGTCCCTCGGCGCCCCGATCGCCGCACCCATCGGCTGGACCTGGTTCGTCCACTTCGATCCGCGCGACAACTCTCGCCTGTTCGGCGTGGGCGACAAGGCCTTCGCGCAGTGGTACATCGACCCGAAGGCGGTCGCGACGAAGCTGTGCGCCTCACCGGCGCAGCACATCGACGAGAAGACCTGGCCCGATCTCATCGGTTCGATGCCCTACGTCGAGCTGTGCCCCTGACGGCGTCACCGGCCCTCCGTCTCTTCGCGTGCCGCAGCCAATCCGATGACGAGCGTACGTGCGGCGAACCGCACCAGATCGTCCCACGTGTAGTCGTGCATCGTCTGACGCACGCTGGTGAATTGGTCGGCTAGGCCGGTGACGGTCGACCACAGCAGCGCCATCGCCAGGCCGGCGTCGATATCATTGCCGGGGCCTCGGAATCGCTCCAGAGTCTGTTGGATCGAGCCGATCACCCGGGCCGCCGCTGCCATCAAAACCCCGCCGACATCGGGATCGACCCGGGCGTCCCCGGCCAGGACGGTCCAGATATTCAATTCCCGTCCATATACCCGGTACATGTCGAGATACTCGGTTGCCACCGCGACGAACAGGTCTTCCGGATCCTCGCAGCTGCCGCAGACCGGCTCGATGACCGCAGCGAACTCGGCCAGCCGCTGGGCGTACAGCGCGGCGTACAACGCTTCTTTCGTCGGAAAATAGGTGTAGACGGTGCCCAGGCTGATCCCTGCGCCTTTGGCGACATCGCGCATCTGCAACGCCGTATAGCCATGTTCGGCGAGCAACCGCCGACCCGCGGTCAGGATATCCCGCCGCCGACCGTCTCGATCACCCCATTTGGTCGCCATTGACCTGCCAATCCGAACATAACCGGATATGAACAAGGTTCATAGTTGTCGCCAACGCATCGGAAGTCAACGATGAAGCGAACTCGTGGCAATCGGTGTCGTAGTACTTCGGAAAATCAAGAGTTCGGACGTCAACATTGCGTAAGGAAAGTCCGCAGCGGATAATCCGGTTGCGCAGCTCGGAGGCGTCACAGGGGAGGCGTGAGATGTCCGGAAAGCTAGACTATTTCCGCAGGGCGGCACCCATTTTCAGCTTTGTATCTGTTCGCACCCACACTCACTCTCGAGGAAAGGTTCGGCATGACTACATCGACGATGTTGCCTCGCGGCCGCGAGGTGCTTCGTGATCCGCGATACAACCGGGGTACGGCATTCACCGCCGAGCAGCGCGCGGCTTTGGGGCTCGATGGGCTCTTGCCCGCCGCTGTTCTCTCGCTCGATCAGCAGGCGGCTCGCGCCTATGAGCAGTACGGGCGACAACCGGACGATCTGGCGAAGAACACCTACCTCGCCGCGCTGCGCGACCGCAATGAGATCCTGTACTACAAGCTGATCGAGCAGCATCTCGAGGAAATGCTTCCGGTGGTCTACGACCCGGTGATCGCACAGGCGATCGAGCACTTCAGCCACGAATTCCGTCGGCCCGACGGTGTGTACCTGTCGATCGACGACATCGACGGGATCGAGCGCGCGTTCGGCAACTACGGTCTCGGCGCCGACGATGTAGACCTGCTGGTGGCGACCGATGCCGAGGAGATTCTGGGCATCGGGGACTGGGGCGCGAATGGGATGGACATCTCGATCGGCAAGCTGGCCGTGTATACGGCCGCGGCAGGCATCGACCCCGATCGGGTGATTCCGGTGATGCTCGATGTCGGCACCGATCGTGAGTCGTTGTTGAACGATCCGGTGTATGTGGGCAGGCGGCACAGCCGCACCCGCGGGCCGCAGTACGACGCCTTTATCGACGCCTACGTCGAGTGTGCGAGTCGCCTGTTCCCCAAGGCGCTATTACATTTCGAGGATTTCGGTCCGTCCAATGCCCGGCGGATTCTGGAGCGGTGGCGGGACAAGGCGTGTGTGTTCAACGACGATATGCAGGGCACCGGTGCGGTCACCCGTGCGGCGGCCTTGGCCGGGATGCGGATATCGGGCACGCGAGCGAGCGAGCAGCGGGTGGTGGTATTCGGCGCGGGAACCGCCGGTGTCGGGATTGCCGATCAGCTGCGGACGATCATGGTGCGCGACGGCCTGTCCGAGGATGAAGCGATGCGACGAGTCTGGCTGGTCGATAAGCAAGGGCTGCTCGTCGACGACATGACCGACCTGCGCGACTATCAGAAGCCGTATGCCCGACCCCGTTCGCAGGTTTCCGGCTGGGACACAGGAAAGATCGACCTTGCCACGGTGGTCGACCGGGTCCGCCCGACCATCCTGGTGGGCACGTCGACGGTGGGTGGTGCCTTTACCGAACCCATCCTGCGAACGATGGCGAAATACGTCGAGAGACCCATGATCTTCCCGCTGTCCAATCCCACCGAACGGATCGAGGCGCGGCCCGCCGACGTGATCCGCTGGACCGACGGACGCGGACTGGTTGCCACCGGAACCCCGTGGGAGCCGGTCGATTTCAAGGGCACCACGTTCCGGATCGGGCAGGCCAACAACTTCCTCGTCTACCCTGGCATCGGGCTGGGCACCATCGTCTCCGGCGCCGCGCATGTCACCGACGGCATGCTGCTGGCGGCCTCGGAAGCGATCGCCGGTCTGGTAGAGGCCGGAAAACCCGGTGCGGGCCTGCTACCGAATGTGACGAATCTGCGCGAAATGTCGGCGACGGTCGCGGTCGCGGTCGCCGAACAGGCCGTAAAGGACGGCGTCGCCAAGCCTTTGGCCGATCCCGTCCAGGCGGTCCAGGACGCGATGTGGCATGCCGCCTACCGTGCGCTGGAGCTGTCATGACCAGCGTCAAGGAGCCGCGCCTGCGCACGATGCCGATCGGCACAGGGGAAACGGGCACCCGGAACGAACACGATTCGATGGGCGAGATCCAGGTTCCCGCAGAGCACTATTGGGGAGCTCGGACCCAGCGTTCACTGATCCACTTCTCCATCGGCGACGACCACATGCCCAAGGCCGTCTACCACGCCGATTGGAGCTCGCCATGCAGGCGTGCCACCAGATCGCCGCCGGCGGCACCGCGGTCGGAACCGGCCTGAACACCGCTCCCGACTTCCCCGAGCAGATCGCCGCGAAACTCGCCGAGCTGACCGGACTTCCGATCGTGACCGCGCCGAACAAGTTCGCGGCGCAGGGCTCACTGGATGCGATGGTGGCGGTGAGCGCCGGGTTGCGCGGGGTGGCGGTGGCGTTGATGAAGATCGCCAACGACATGCGCTGGCTCGCTTCGCGTCCCCGGGCGGGCCTGCACGAGCTGACGCTGCCCGCCAACGAGCCGGGATCGTCGATCATGCCCGGCAAGGTCAATCCCACCCAGCAGGAGGCCATGGTCATGGTCTGCCTACAGGTGATCGGTGAGGACTCCATCGTCGCCGCCGCCGGCGCCCAGGGCAATTTCGAGCTCAACGCCATGCGCCCGATCATCATCGACAACGTCCTGCACTCGGCGCGCATCCTCGGCGATGCTTCGGAGAAATTGCGCGAATTCGCTATCGAGGGAGCCGATCTCGATCGGGACAAGATCGGCGAGTACGTCGGCCGCTCCCTGATGCTCGTCACCGCGCTCAGCCCCACCATCGGCTACGACAAGGCCTCCGCGATCGCCCACAAGGCCGATCGCGACAACAGTACCCTGCGCGAGGCAGCCCTTGCCCTCGGTGTGTCGGCGGTCGACTTCGACCGCATCGTCGACCCCACCCACATGGTCGGCGATCCTCGCCGCGATCTGGGCCTCGAATCGAAGACGGCGAAATCATGACCAGGGTACCGGGGTTCGTGCTGGTTGCCGCGGCAGTTTCTCTGTTGCTGAGCGGATGTGCCGTCGAAGCGGAGACTCCCGAAACAACCCCTTACGGAGGGCATTTCATTGCGAAGATCGACAACGGCGTTGTCTTCGATCTGCGATTCACGCCGGACGGGAAACAGTTGACCTACAGGTACCTGGCCGGTGGAGAAGGAGAGGAGACCGTGGACCCGGTGATCGCAAAGGTGGGTGAACAGACCTACCTGATCACCTGGTTCGAGCCGAAGACCGGCTACACCGTCTCCCATGTCGAGAACTACAAGTCCGGCAAGATCGATCTGACCTGGTCGTTTCCGAAACCGGACGGCGGTCATGGTCTCGAATTGCACACCGCGACAATCGAATTAGCAAAGTAGGAGTAGCCATGCAGACCTCCGATTCCACTCTGCGGTGGACGGCGACCCGGACTACTACTGCGGCCTGCGCCCGGTGGTCGCGAGCGGCAGCGGAATCGATGCGCTTCGCTTGACCCGCGACCACCTGGCAGCGTTCAACGACGCGGACGCGCGAACAAGGAACAGCGCCGAACTGATCGAGGCAATGCGGCAGCACTCCCCGCATCTCGTCGGCGTGAGCAATCTCGAACTGAGCGCCGAGGTGGTGAAGCATGAAATGCCCTGGGGCTGACATCGCCCGAGCCGTCACGACATTCGCCGCGCTCACGGCCATCGCCGTGGCATCCGCGCCGGTCAGGGCAACGCCCGCGGACGGTGTCACGGGAACCACCTCGGCCCGCATCACGATCGGCGACACGGATTACGTGCTGCGGCAGATCACCATCGCACCGGGCGGTTCGACCGGCTGGCATTTCCACGACGGCACGGTGTATGGGCTGGTGCGCGAGGGAACGTTGACCCATTACGACTCTCGCTGCACCGTGGACGGAATCTATTCGCCCGGATCGTTCGTCGTCGAGACCGGCGGACCCGGCTATGTCCATCTCGGCCGCAATCCGGGCAGTGAGCCATTGGTACTGGACGCGGTCTATGTTCTGCCGGCCGGCAGCCCGCTGGCCGAGGATGTGCCCAACCCGGGTTGCGACTTCCGCTGACGGAGATCGGACGGCTCGGTTATCCGGTGCTGGTGCCGATGAAGTCGATGACGGCCGTGGTGGTGGCGGACGGGCGGCCGTCGTTCTGGTGGGGTGCGGCGGTGAGGACGTCGAGGTGGGTGTAGCCGATGCCGACGGCGGCGTCGCGTGGGCGGAGAGGGGGCGTGCCGGGGCTCAGGAATTCGCCGATGGGGGTGAGCATTTCGAGGGTGTCGTTGACAGTCCCGGCGGTGCCGTAGACGAATACCGCGGGCCGCCGGAAGGGGCCGTCGGAGTAGTCGACGTCGATGCTGCTGTTCAACTGGGCCATGGGGAAGAAGGGGTCGAAGAACATCGCGGGGCCTTCGAACAGTTGCCGGGCCAGGTGGCGGATGTCGGTGTGCTCGCTCTGCGGGGTCGAATAGACACGCCCGGTGAGGTCGGGTGCGGCGGGATGGTCGTAGTTGTTCCAGGTGTACAGCGCGTTCGGGTCGGCGGGTGCCACCTTGCCGAAGCCGAGCAGGGTCTTCTCCAGTGGTTCACCGATGACCGGTAGTGGTCGGCCGACGAAGGGCGTGTCGGCGAGTTCCTCGGGCACGAACAGGTATTTCTCCCGCAGGGGTCCGCCGCCGAGGCTGCCGAAACTCATCTGCGCGGCGGCGACCGGCATCGAGTTGTTGTCCAGCAGCGCACCCAGCATCGCGGCGTTGGTGTACCGGAACGACCGGACGTCGGGGTTGTTGGTGATCAGGTGCAGGTGGTCGGCCGCGAACAGGCCGCGGATGATCAGTTCCAACGTCGGGGTGTGCGGCAGCATACGCAGCAGCTGGGATTCGTCGTCGGGCTGGAAATAGGCGCCGATCGCGGCGATGGAGAAGACGGTCATGATGTCGGCGAGGGCACCGCCTGCCAGCGGAATGTCGTCTGCTGTCGGCATCGAAACCGCTTGCGCCCGTTGGCGTCCAACGGTACTGACCAGATTTGCGAAGCCGGTGCCGATGTCGTCGGACGCTGTCCTGGCCCTCGGGTCGAGCGAAGGGGCGGTGAGAGTGCTGTCCAGCACGATGAAACCCGCGCATTGGGCGAACCCCGGGTCGGGGTTGTCCGGGCGGCCGAATTCGGTACCGGCGAAGTATCGGAGATTCGTGGCGCCCAGGGAATGTCCGCCGCAGAAGACCTTCTGTGACCTCTGCTGCCGATCCGGGAAGGCATCGGCTATGGCCGTGTGCCAGTCCCGGTTCTGCTGGGCGAAGTCGACGGCCGTCATCGCGCGGGTCGCTTCCGGTGTCGGCCAGCCAGCGAATGTCTTTCCGTGGACGGGCTTTCGGTGGAAGTAGTAGTCGACGGCCACGCGATAGTCCTCGGCTTCGATCGCGGCGTCGAGCCCGGCCCGATCGAAGTAGCAGCCCGAGCGGCGTTGCATACCCCAGAACTCGACCGTTCGGCCGCGGTCGTAATTGCGTCGCACGAGTTCCGCCGCCAGCGAATCGAATTGGGCCGGACCGCTGAGCACACCGGGCATCACCGTGACGACGGCGTCGGTGTCCGCCGAGCGCCGTGGCCCGCCGGAGGGCCGGTATCGCAGGTAGGAGACGTAGTCGCAGGCGGGCGGGCGCGGGCCCGCCTCCGGCGGCAACGGCGAGTACAGCCGGACCCAGCTGGTGGATACTCCGGGCCAAGCGCTGTTCAACGCCTGCTCCACGCGCTGACCGTCCACCGGTGCGGCGTGTGCGGGTGGCGTGGCCATGATCTGTGCCGACAACAGGATCGGACAGGCGGCCACACTGGCCCACAACAGTTTGTGCCTCATGGCGTACCCCGAGGGGGAGTAGGAAACACTGATGTTTCCTACACGCTAGCAGTGGTTTGCGCCCTGGGCCACCGATTCCCTTGTGCAAAGCGAATTTTGGATCACCTACCGCCCGCCGGTGGCGGGATGTCGGCCAGCAGCAGCGCGTTCACCACACCCAGGATCGTCGGAACGATGTCGGGCAGGCGCTGGGCGTCGTGGGCGCGCAGGTGGGTGGCCAGCAGGCGGGTGACGGCGCCCACGATCGCCTGCGCCGCCTGTTCGGACAGTTCGGCGGGCAGATCCGGTCGCATTCTGCGTGCGGCCGTGACGAATTCGCGCAAGGCCGCGGCGGCCCGGGACAGAAACTGTTCGTATTGATCCTGGATCTCGCCGCCCGCCTGAGGCGCCGCGATCAACAACACCCGGGCGAACGCCGGTCTGCCCGCCAAGGTCTCGCACAGCGCCCGCCACCCTGCGGTGATCCTGGCCTCGCGGTCGGCACCGGCATTGGTCGCCGTCACGACCTCGACCATCATCCGCTCGAACCCGCTCTGCAGCGCGGCTCCGAAACACGCGTCCTTATCGGCGAAATGCTCGTAGAACGTCCGCCGGGACACCCCGGCCCGTGCGATCACATCGGCGACGGTGGCGGCCCGATATCCCTTCTCCGCAACCACCTCGATGATCGCGTCGAACATCCTCGACCGCTGCGACGCCAGCACGGTCTCTCGATCGAGCTTGTGCGGCCCTTTGGGCAACGCCCGCTGAACCGACCCGTCCGACCTGTTACCCACCCGCCAACGGTACTCAAAATCAGTCGATGGCGATGAAGACGTTCGTCGTTACGGTGAACGCGTGCGCGGCGTGGGTGGTTGTGCGGTGCCGCCTCGGCCGAGGCGCGTATCAGCCGGGGATGATCCGGCCGGTCAGGTGGTCGAGGGTGAGGTGGGTGTGCAGTCGCACGCCGGTGGACAAGACCGCGTCGTCGGCGTAGAAGGCGGGGTTGTGGTTGACCGCCAGGCCACGGCCGCCGGGGATCGGTTGGGGCGAGCCGTCGATCAGCTGGGTGTCCTGCGCGCCGAGAAGCACATAGAGGCCGCCGTAGGTGTTGACGAAGTAGGACACGTCGTCGTAGCCGAGTGTGGGTGTGACCTCGACAAGTTTGTCGGGGCCGATGACACGGGTGAACGTGGGCAGTGCCGAATCCACCCACCGCGGTTGGTTGTTCACCGCGGGTACCGGCTGCAGGAAGCTGGTTTGCGCGATACAGCCGTGGGCGCGGGCGATGTGGTCGGCGGTGCGATCGATGAGCTCCTGAGCCCGGTCCATGGTCGACTGGGCCACGCAGCGGACGGTGCCCCACAGTGTCACCGTCTCGCCGATGATGTTGAACCGGCCCACATCTTCGATATGGCCGATGGAGATGGTGACCGGCGCGAAGGCGTCCATCTGCCGGTAGAGCTGACCCGTCGCCGAGATGATGTCCGCGGCCGCGGGCATCGGATCGATGCCCTGCCAGGGCGTGGAGGCGTGCACCTGGCGACCGGACACTACGATCTTCACCATGCAGGATGCGCCGAACTGATTTCCGGCCCGGTATCCCACGTGGCCCAGGGGATAGGGGGACACGTGGTGGCCGTACACCATTGTGGGCCTGGGGTGTTCGAGTGCCTCCTCGGCCATCATCTGTGCCGCGCCGCCGGTTTCCCCGGCCGGCGGGCCCTCCTCGGCGGGCTGGAACACGAACAACACCGTGCCCGGCAGCCGATCCCGCACCTGTGCAAGAACACTCGCGGCGCCCATCAGCATCGCGGTGTGACAGTCGTGCCCGCAGGCGTGTGCGACCGGGAACGGCCCACCCGGATACTCGGTGTCGATCACCGTCGAGGCGAACGGCACTCCCGAGGTTTCCCTGACCGGCAGTGCGTCGATGTCGGCCCGCAGCGCCATCGCTCGGTTGCCGGGCTGATCGCCCTCGAGGACACCTACCACACCGTGCCCGGCGATACCGGTGCGTATCTCGGTCAGCCCCAGTGTGTTCAGGTGATCGGCGATGAATCTCGCGGTGTCGGTCTCCCGGTTCGGCAGCTCCGGGTTTCGATGCAGATGATGCCGCCAGGTGATGACCTGCGGCTCGATCTGCCCGGTGAGCCGATCCAGCTCCTCGTGCAGGCCGTCTTTCGGTGTCGCCATCGCAACTCCATTCGATGGTTGGTGAGCGGCGAGTTTCATCGGGTATGGGTGGTCAGGAACTGGTCGAGGACGCCGTAATTGATCTGGCTGGGCCAGCTGCCCCAGAACAGGTTGTAGCCGTGTTCGGCGAAGGGCAGCAGGACGGTTCGATGCGGCACGCCCACGGTGGCGAGCCGTTCATCGAGCAGCGTGGCTTGGCCATGGGGCACAACGTGATCGCTGGTGCCCTGCAGTTGCAGGGTCGGTGGGAGGCCGGGCCGGACGTAGGTGAGCGGGGAGGTGGCGTGGTAGGCCCCGGGGGCGGTCTCCGGGGAGCCGCCGAAGACCTGGGACTCCACCGGCCCGGCCACCGAAGGGCTGCCGGAGTCGACCATGAGGCGGGCGGTGTCGCTCGGGCCGTAGAACGAAACCACCGCCCGCACAGGGTGTTCGGCCACCGGGCAGGACGGCGGGAACGTACCGGTGCCGGTGGTGTAGGCGGCCAGGAGTGCCAGATTCCCACCGGCGGAGGCACCGGCCACGGTGATGTTGTTCGGGTCGATGCGGAAGCGGTCGGCGCGCTGGGCGACCCAGCCGATCGCACACTTGACATCGGAGGTCTGCTGATCCCAGCGCGGGGGTGGGGACAGGCGGTATTCGATGTCGAAGACGGTATATCCGCGGTCGACGAACCACTGAATCTGTCCGGGTAGCTGGTTGCGTCCTCCCTCGACCCAGGACCCGCCGTGCACGAACAACAGTGCGGGAGAGTCGGTCTCGGTTCGCGAGGGTCGACGCACATCCATCCGCAAGGGTTCGCCGTCGACGGTGGCGTACACCTCGGTCAGGTCCGGCGGTCTCGTCACCGGTCCGGTGCCGAAGTAGGTCGGCAGCGACAGGGACACCTGGTTCGCCGCCGCCACCCGCACGGCCCAGCCCCACGGCACCACCGCACCCGTCAGCGCCGACGCGCTGACCAGCGCGACGCCGATGGTGGCCGCCCGCCACCGCAGCCGCCACGACAGGACCGCCAACACCGCTCCGATGATTGCGGGGAGCAGCAGAGCCAGGGAGAACGAGGTGACCAAGAGCGACACCTGCCAGCCGCGTCCGGTAGGCAGCGTGGGGGAGAGCACCGCGGCCACCGCGATCACGACCACTGCGGCCCACAATGCGGTACCACCACCGAGTAGCCCGCGGCCCCATCGAGTCCGCGGCCACCGCCTCTGCTCGTGCGGCGGAACCGGCACTGTCGCAGCCTGTTCCGTCTTCGATTCCATCATCGCAGTCCCTCTCGGCATGCCACATCCGTCGCTCAACGACAGGTGGATGCCTGGTTCGTCGCCTCGGTCAATTGCTTCCAGTCGAGGGCGCGTTTGAGGATCTTCCCGGTGGCGCCCTTGGGAAGTTGGTCTGTGAAGGCCCATCGGTGTGGCACCTTGTAGGCCGACAACCGCTGTTTCGCCCACGCCCGCAACTGTTCCGGGTCGATCCGACTGCCAGGGGCGGCGACCACGACCGCGGCGACCTCTTCGCCGTAGTGGTCGTCGGGCACGCCGATCACGGCCGCTTCGACGATGTCGGGATGCTGGTAGAGCACCTCCTCGACCTCGGCCGGATACACGTTGTAGCCGCCGCGGATGATGAGATCCTTTGCACGGTCGACGATGTAGAGGTACCCGTCGACGTCGACACGGCCCAGATCTCCCGTCCTCAACCAGCCGTCGGCCAGGGTGTCGGCGGTGGCGTCGGGGCGGTTCCAGTAGCCCTTCATGATGTTGGGACCGCGTAGGAAGATCTCACCGACCTCATCGACGGGTAGTGCATTGCCGTCCGGGTCACGAATTTCGGCCGACGTCCCGGGCAGCGGTTTACCCACCGATCCCACCCGCTGCCTCCCGAAGGGATTGAACGTGGCCACGGCGGCCGATTCGGTGAGTCCGTAGCCTTCGACGATCCTGCAGCCGAAGCGCTGCGAGAAGGCGCGGAGCACCTCCCCGGGCAGCGCCGCCCCACCCGACACCGCCAGCCGCAGACCGGCGAAATCCTGGGGCCCGTAGCCATCGGTGGTGTGCAGCATGGCATTCCACATCGTCGGCACGCCCGCGACGACCGTGAGCCGGTGATAGCGAATCGTGGCGATCATGGCCCGCGCATCGAAGGGCGACACCATCGACAGTGAGGCGCCGGAGTGCAGTACGGGCAGCAGGCAGGCGGCCTGGCCGAAGACATGGAACAGCGGCAGCCCGGTTCCGAACCGCTCGCCGGGGGCGAGCCGGAAGTGGCAGGCGAAGGTTCGTGCCGCCTCGATCAGATTGTCGACCGTGAGCTCGACACCCTTGGGCTTACCGGTGGTGCCGGAGGTGTAGAGCAGGACCGCGGTGTCGTCGCCGCGCCGCGGCACCGGTCCGGTCACAGGCCGTGCGGTATCGGAGCCCGCATCGGGTGGGAGAACCCGGAACGGGATGTCCCGCTCGGCCGCCGCGCGGTCCGTCGCATCCGGTGCGTCGTGCCAGGCAATGGCGAACCGGGCGCCGGAATCGTCGAGCACATAAGCGATTTCGGGTGCGGTCGCCATGGTGTTCATGGTGATGACGACCGCACCGATCAACTGCGCACCCAGATAGGCGACGACGAATTCCGGGACGGTCGGCGCTACCAGCAGCACCCGGTCACCGACGGTGATACCGGACGCTCGGAGCATGGCGCCGTAGGCGGCGCTGCGGCGCGCCAGTTCGCCGTAGCCGATTCGCTGGTCCACGGTGCGCAATGCGGCAGCGTCCGGACTGTCGATCGCGTTCTGCCAGAAGCGATCCGCGACATTGGGCAAGGTTCCTCCCGGAGAGATCGATGGTGGTCAGGGCTGTGCGGGAGCGACGACCACGGCCGGTCGTGGCAGCACGGTCTCGGGGAGCACCCAGGCGCTGCCCAGCGTGCACAGCGCCATGAGCATCAGGAAGGCGGACACCGCCGCCGTGCCGCCGGTGGCCGCCAGCAGCGCGGTCATCACGAACGGTGTGCCGCCGCTGACCAGGACCGCCGCCAGCTGATAGGCCAGCGTGACCCCCGAATAGCGGATCCGCGGCTCGAACATCTCGGCCAGGTACGCCGCCACCGGCCCGTACACCAGGCCACACCCGGCGGTGCCGACCAGGGCGGCCAGCACGACGGCAGGGAACGAGGCGGTGTCCACCAGCCAGAAGTAGGGGAATGCCCAGGCCGCCAGGATCGCCGCGCCGGCCAGTATGAGGGGGCGGCGGCCGTGCCGGTCGGACAGCGAACCCGAGAGGTAGATGACCGGAACAGCCAGGGCGGAGATGGCCAGCGACACCATCAGCAGGTCGTGGCGGGCCAACCCGAGCTCGCGGACGCCATAGTCGAGGATGCCCGCGATGTTGATGTAGAAGGCCGCATTGCAACCGAACAGGAGACAGGCGCCGAGTAGCACCAGCTTCGAATGTTCGCGCACCACTTCGAGAACCGGCGCTGGGGCGACCGCGGCGGAGGTGTCGGCGGCGCGTGCGTGCAGTCGGCGGAACTGCGGCGATTCCTCGATGCGCAGCTGGATGAACAGCACCACCGGGAACAGCAGCGCGCTGGCCAGGAACGGGATGCGCCACCCCCACTGGTCGAAGGACGGCCCCTGGACCAACCGGCCCACCAGCAGGAATACGCAGGTCCCCAGCAGCAGGCCGATCGGCACGCCCAGCTGTCCGAAGGTTCCCGCCCGGCCCTTGCGGTCCGGCCGGGTGGTCTCGGTGAGCAACAGGGTGATTCCGCCCCACTGGCCGCCCACCGCGATGCCTTGCAGAAAGCGCAAGGCCACCAACAGGATCGGCGCCGCCACCCCGATGCGCTCGGCGGTCGGCAGCAGGCCGATGGCACAGGTCGCCAGCGCGACCAGCGCCAGGCAGGCCACCAGCGCGGGCTTACGCCCGAACCTATCGCCCACGTGCCCGAACACCAGCCCGCCCAGCGGCCGCGCGATGAAGCCCGCCCAGAAGGTGCTGAACGACAGCAATGTCCCCATCAGCGGCGAGGCGCTGGGGAAGAACAGCGTGCCGAAGACCAAGGCCGCTGCGGTGCCGTAGATGAAGAAGTCGTACCACTCGATCGAACTGCCGATCAGGCCCGCGGCCATGAGTGTGCGCAGCTTCCGCTGGTCCGCGGTGGTGGAAGGAGTCGACTCCGATGTCATGGCAATCTCCGGGTGGTGGCGGGCCGCCAGGGCGCGCGGGGCATGGGACGGGCCTGCTCGAGTTGCGCGGCCACCGGCAGGATCGTGGTCTCGCCGTTGGGCGGCCCGACCAGCTGCACCGCCAGCGGCAGGCCGTCCTCGCCGATCCCCACCGGAATGGAGGCGGCAGGATTGCCCGCGACGTTCCAGATCGCGGTGTAGGTGATCATCGGGAAGCATGCGAGGGTCGCCGCCAGGCTGCCCTTCCCGTCCAGGACACCGATGCGCGGGGGACGGATCGCAGTGGCCGGCGTCAGGAGCAGGTCGTAGTGGTCGAAGAGGCGATTGAGCTTGCGGGCCAGCGACTCTCCGGCGCGGATCGCCCACTGCACCACCGGCCGACGCGCCCACATCCCCGCCCGGAGTGTCTGTCTGGTGCGGCGCTCCAACAGCTCCGGGTGTTCGACCACGGCCGCCTCGGCGCGCACGCCTCCGTAGAACTGCGCCAGCAGTGCCGATGTGGCGTCGGGATAGTGCGGGTCGACCTCGTCCACCTGGTGTCCGAGGCCGGACAGCAGCAGGGCGGCCGTCTCCAGCGCGTGCACGTGCTCCGGATGCGGCGTCAGCAGCGGAGTGGTCGTTTTCGCGGAGAACCCGATCCGCAACGGGCGCGGCTTGCACGCGGCGTCCACGAATGACATCTCCGGCTCAGGGGCGCGAAATCGATCGCCGGGTACGGAGCCGCGGATGACGTCGTACACGAGGGCGCTCTCGAGCACGGTGTGGGTGAGCGGACCGGTCGTTCCCAATGCCGACCACAGCGCCCTCATCGGCGCGGGGGACACCCGGCCCCGCTGCGGTTTCAGCCCGAACAACCCGCAGCATGCGGCGGGGATACGGATCGACCCACCGCCGTCGCCGCCCAACGCCACCGGCACCAGCCCGGCGGCCACGGCCGCCGCCGAGCCGCCACTCGAGCCTCCGGGAGAACGCGTGGGATCCCACGGGTTTCGCGTGACGCCGTAGGTGCTCGATTCGGTGAACGGCCACTGCCCGAACTCGCTCATGGCGGTCTTCCCCACGATCACCGCCCCGGCGGCCCGCAGTCGGCGTACCACTTCGGCGTCGGCGCGCGCCGGTGTGTGGTTGGCCCGGGTACCGAAAGTTGTTGTGGCACCGGCGACGTCGATCTCCTCCTTGACCGCGACCGGGATGCCGTGCAGCGGTCCGAGCGGCTCGCCCGATACTCGCTGCCGGTCGCGTTCGGCGGCCTCACCTCGCGCCTCGTCCCGCAGCACAGTGGTGAACGCACCCAGCGCGGAGGCTCGATCGATGGCATCTACGGTCGCGTCGATCAGTTCCGCCGCGCTCAGTTCGCCGGATGTCAGCGCGGCGCGCTGCCGGACCACGCCCGCAGCTGCGATCTCGTTGTCGGTCATAGGTTTTCGCCGTCAGTCGAACAGGTCGGGTTGTTCGCGGCTGATCTGCTGATACAGCGGCTGGAATTGGATCCACCCGGCCAGGCTGCTGCCGACCTGCTGGTGCGTCAGTGCCGCGCTGTCGGGGTCGATCGGCACGGGTTGGCCGGCGGCCTTGGCGAGCAGCTGGACCTGGCAGGAGCGTTCCATCGTGATGAACCACCAGGAGGCGGCGTCCACGGTGTCGCCGACGGTGAGCAGGCCGTGGTTGCGCAGGATGACGGCCTTGTGATCGGCGAGGGCGGCGGCGATGCGCTTGCCCTCCTCGAGGTCGGTGACCACCCCGGTGTAGTCGTCGAACAGGCCGTGGTCCCGATAGAACGCGCAGGCGTCCTGGGTGATCGGCTCCAGTCTGTCGCCGAGCGTCGACAGCGCGCGCCCGTAGGTGGAGTGGCTGTGGCAGGCGGCCACCACGTCCGGGCGGGCCCGGTGCACCTGGGAGTGGATGGCGAAGGCGGCGTCGTTGACCGTGTACCGGCCCTCCACCACCTCGCCCTGATGGTTGACCAGGACCAGGTCGCTGACCCGAATGTGCTTGAAGGACATGCCGAACGGGTTGACCCAGAAGTGATCGGTCAGCTCCGGGTCGCGTGCGGTGATGTGCCCGGCCACGCCTTCCTCGAACCCGAACTTGCCGAACAGTCGAAACGCGGCGGCGAGTCGCTGCTTGCGGTGCCGACGCTCGTCCGCCACGGTGTCGAACGAGGGCGGCATCGGCACGCCCGAAAGTGCCTTCTCCAGGATCTGCTCGGTATCAGGCATCGGAAACCTCCTTGTCGAGCATCTGCTGTGCCTATCGATGACCAACTACAACACCTGTCGTCCGCCCCCATCTAGGCTGTTTGGAGACAGTGCTGACCCTGTTGGTTGTCCGAAACCGACAATGGGGATGGAGTGATCGTGAAACAGGTGACGAGTAACCGAGCGCGGGCTCGGCTGATCGAACACGCCCGCGAGCCGGCCGTGGCGCAGACCATGGTCCGAGCCATGGTGCGGGCCTCGCGCGAGGCGTCGCCTCCGATCGCGGCCTTACCGGAGGAGGAGATCCGCCGCCACGCCCGGGTCCTGTTGCGGGGCATCGTGACCGACGACAGCACGCCGAGCGAGGAGGTCCTGGCCGCGGCCGAACGCCTGGGCTCGCAGCGGGCTCAGCAGGGCATATCGATAGAAGCCCTGCTGGACGGGGTCCAGGCCAGCCTGTCCTGTATGAAGCGGATGCTCATCGAGCAGGGGCACGCACTGGCGGTCCCGCCACAGGCACTGCTCGATGCCGTCGTCCACCTCGACCAGATCGGCACCGTGGTGGTGCACCGTATCGTGCACACCCACCGCGAGACCGAGCTGAACCTGGCGCGCACTCGAACCGAGCGTGAAACCCAAACGCTGCGACAGCTTTTGCACGGCGAGCAGACCTCCTCGGGCGTGCCACTCACCGCGTCGGCCACCTATCACTGTGTGGTCAGCGATATCAGCGATCCGACCGTCGCGGGACGCCTGGCGACCGCGCTGATGGCCGGTGGCACGGGACTGAGCGGGCTGGTCGATGGGCGGCTGGTGGCCTTGGTTGCCCGGTTGCCTCGGCTCGGCGACGACTGCCCGTTACTCGTGGCGGCTCCCGCCGCCCGGCCCGCACAGGTGGCCCCGCTGTACGAGCTCGCCCGCCGGGCGTTGCGGGCAGGTCATGCGGCAGGGCTGTCCGGACTGCGCAAGCTCACCGATCTGGCCTTGCTCACCGCCACCCACAATCAGCCGGAACTGGGCGGAATTCTGGCGTCGCAGCTGCTCACCGGCCTCGATCCCACCGACCCGTTCCACGGCGATCTCGCCGAGACCGCGCTGGCCTACCTCGACCACCGCGGCCGCATCGAACCCACCGCCCTCGCGCTGCACATCCACACCAACACCGTCAAATACCGCTTACGGCGTTTCAGCGAACTCACCGGCCACCGCCTGACCGGCCCCGACCACACCACCGTTGCCGAGACTGCACACCAGTGGTGGGCACTGCAACACTGGCTGTTTCATTCCCGCCGCGGGCTAGGTGCTCCCCGAGCCGTCCACGGCGGTGCCGGGCTGCGGTAGCGGGACGAGGACGTCGGGGTGGGAGGCAGCGGACAGGTACGCGATCACGAGTTGGAGCTTCAATCAAAACTCTCCTTATGATTCGGTGATGCTCGAATCCCGGCACATCAAGACATTTCTCGAAGTCGTTCGCAGTGGGTCCTATTCGGCGGCTGCGCGCAGCCTCGGATACACCCAGCCGGCGATCACCCAGCAGATGAAGGCATTGGAGCGGGAAGTCGGCATGCCGCTGTTCACCCGGATGGGCCGTGGCCTGCAGCTGACCGAGGCGGGTACGGCGCTGGCCCGGCACGCCGAGATCATCGTGAGCGATCTGGCGGCGGCGCACAACCAGCTGCGCGCGCTCGCCAAACTGGAATCCGGGCTGGTCCGGCTGTGCGCCTTCCCCAGCGCGAATGCCACATTCGTCCCGAGGGCGGCGGCCAATCTGCTGGCCGATCATCCGGGCATACGGGTGGAATTGCAGGAGGCCGAGCCCCCCGAGTCGCTCTGGCGGCTCAACCGCGGCGAGTGCGACATCGCGCTTGCCTTCACCTATCAGGAGTCGCACGCCGAGCCGTCGGCCGAGGTCGTCCGGATCGCGCTGATGGAGGACCTGCTGACGGTCCTGCTGCCCGCCGGGCATCCGCTCGCCCGCCACCACAGTGTGCGGCTCGGGGACCTCGCCGAGGAGCGGTGGATCGCAGGATGCCCGCGATGCAGGGCCAATCTGCTGCATCTGTGCGCCGAGGAGAATTTCGTGCCGGACATCGTGTTCACCACCGACGACAACCTCGCCGTTCAGAGCCTGGTCGCGGCGGGAGTGGGGGTGGCGCTCATGCCCGCGCTGGTGCTGTCGTTCCTGTGCCACCCGGAGGTAACGGGGCGCGTCCTGGCAGGACGGCCGACGCGCCGGGTCTCCGCATTCGTCCTGGCCGACCACCGGCGTGTTCCGGCCGTCGGTCTCGTGCTGGACGAACTCGAGACGGCCGCGGCCGCGCGCATCGGTTGCTGAGGTCCCCCGTCACCCCTATCCATAAGCGGCTCTTGGTAATTGACCAAGAAGTCGTCATTGGACGTTATATGTAGGTCGGCTCGACACTGCAGTCATGCCTGCGCTCGCTGACTCCGTCACCACCAGAAGGACCGCACTCCTCGACGAGCTGATCGAATCGGTGCGCCGGATCGTACGGCGCGGCCTTGCTCCCCAGCCGACGGCCGAAATGGCCGGGCGGGCACTGGAACACGTCCTGGGCAAGCCCGGCCTGCTCACCCCGGAGCAGTGCGAAGGAGACCCGGATCGCTACCGCCAGCACGTCTTACACGCCGAAGAGGACGGCAGCTTCTCGATCGTCGCACTGGTCTGGCTGCCCGGCCAGCAAACCTCGATCCACGACCACGTGTCCTGGTGTGTGGCGGGCGTGCACGAAGGCCAGGAGAGCGAGCGCCGCTACCGGCTGGTGCCCGACGGCCCGGCCTGCCGCCTGGTCGTGGTCGGCGACGTGCTCAATCCGGTCGGGGCGGTCTCGGCATTCGCGCCGCCCGGCGACATCCACCGGGTCCGCAATGCCGGTGAGGCCAAGGCGATTTCGATCCACCTGTACGGCGCGGACATCTCCCGGCTCGGCACCAGCATCCGCAGGGTCTACGCGGCGCCGGTCGAGGAAGCATGAGTCAGCGGCTACGCCCGCCCGCCTCCTGGTTCGCGCCGCAGTTTCGCTCGGCCTTCCTCCCGGCCGGCGGCGCCACGGGACTGGCCGTTGCCGCCGTCGGTGTCGGTTCGGCCACGCTCATCCACTACCTGTTCCCGATCGCTCCGGTGCCGACGGTGGCCGTGGTGCTGGGCGTGGTCGCGGCGCATCTGCCGGGGTTGCGGCCGTTCGTGCGGACGAGTGCCCGTGCCGGACTGAGCATCGCGTCCAAGCAGGTGATGCGGCTGGCGATCGTTCTGCTCGGCCTGCAACTGAGTGTCTCCGATGTGATGAGGCTCGGCTGGGCGACGGCGGTGATGGTGCTGACCGTGGTGGTCGTGACGTTCCTCGGCACGCTGTGGCTCGGTCGCCGGATCGGGCTGCCGGGCGACCAGCCGCTGCTGGTCGCGACCGGCTACTCGATCTGCGGCGCTTCGGCGATCGGCGCCGTCAGCCGGGTGTCGGGCAGCCGCGAAGAGGACGTCGCCGACTCGGTCGCTGTCGTGACGCTGTGCGGTACGCTCGCCATCGCCGTGCTACCCCTGCTCCAACATCCGCTCGGCCTCGGCGAACAGGCCTTCGGACGCTGGGTCGGCGCGAGCGTGCACGATGTGGGACAGGTGGTCGCGGCGGCACAGACCGCGGGCGCCGCCGCCCTGAGCGCCGCGGTGCTCGTGAAACTCATGCGGGTCGTGCTGCTCGCGCCGCTCGTCGCCCTGGTGGCCGCCCACCGCCGCGCCAGCGGAGCCCATCCGGAAGGTGGCGCCCGCCCACCTCTCGTACCGCTGTTCGTCGCGGGCTTTCTCGTGATGATCATGATTCGCAGTACGGGGCAGGTCCCGCCCGAGATCCTGGAGTTCGCCAATGCCGCACAGGGTCTGCTGCTCGCGGCCGCTCTGTTCGGCCTCGGCGCGATGATCAACCTGTCGACGATGACACGCACGGGCGGTCGGATGGCCGCACTCGGACTCGCCTCGTGGGTGACCATTGCCGCCGTCTCCTACGCGGGCGTGCTGCTCACCACCTGATTCGAGGGCACCGGCATAGGGTTTGGTCATGACGAGCAACCCGTTCTTCGAGCGCAGCACGCTTCCTTACGAACTGCCGCCGTTCGCCGAGATCGACGGGGAACACTACCTGCCCGCGTTCGAGCGCGGCATGGCCGAGCACCTGGCCGAGATCGCTGCCATCACATCCGGCGACGAGGAGGCCACGTTCGCCGATACCGTGGTGGCACTGGAGCGTTCGGGGGCGCTGCTGACCCGGGTGTCGAAGGTCTTCTTCAATATCACCGGCTCGGATGCCAGTGCGGGTACCGATGCGATCGAGGCGGAGATCTCGGCGCGGCTCGCCGCGCATCGGGACGCGATATATCTCGATCGCGATCTGTTCACCCGAATCGAATCGCTCTATCGGCGCCGCGACGAACTGGGCCTGGACGCCGAGGAACTGCGGCTGCTGGAGCAGTATCACATCCGGTTCGTCCGCTCCGGCGCTCGGCTGGACGCCGCCGGGCAGGCCCGGCTACGGGAACTCAACGCGGAACTCGCCACGGCGGCAACGGAGTTCAAACACAACGCCCTGGCCGACACCAACGCCGCGACGGTGATCGTGCACAACGTGGAGGAATTGGCCGGGCTCGGACCGGCAGCGGTGGCCGCCGCGGCCGAGAACGCGCGGTCGCTGGGGCACGCGGGGGCATGGGCGCTGAGCCTGCAGAACGTCTCCAACCAGCCCGTCCTCGCCGAACTGGCGAACCGGGACCTGCGACGGCGGGTGATGGCGGCGTCGCTGGGGCGTGGGCTGGGTGAGGGCGGGCGCCTCGCCGTCCGGATCGCCACCTTGCGCGCCGAGCGAGCACGGCTGCTCGGCTACCCGGACCATGCGACGTACGAGGTGGAGAATCAGACCGCGAAGACCACCGACGCGGTCGAGGAGATGCTCGGGCGGTTGGTTGCACCGGCGGTGGCCAACGCGCAGCGCGAGGCGGCCGAGTTGGCGGCGGCGATGCGGGCGCATGGGTCCGATGCCCTCGGGCAGGATGCCGAACTCCGCTCCTGGGACTGGCAGTACTGGTCGGAAAGGATTCGGTCCGAACGGTTCTCGGTGGATCTGGAGGTGCTGCGGCCCTACTTCGAGCTCGAGCGGGTGCTGCGGGACGGGGTGTTCTTCGCCGCCGAGCAGGCCTATGGGATCACGGTTCGGGAGCGCCGGGACCTGGTCGGTTATCACCCGGAGGTCCGGGTCTTCGAGGTATTCGACGCGGACGGCGAGGGATTGGGTCTTTTCCTCGGCGACTTCTTCGCCCGGCCGTCCAAACGCGGCGGGGCCTGGATGAACGAATTGGTCAGCCAGTCAAGGCTCGTGGGGACACGTGCCGTGGTCGTCAACAACCTCAATATCGTGAAGCCGCCGACGGGCGAACCGGCACTGCTCACCTGGGACAACGTCAGGACCCTGTTCCATGAGTTCGGGCACGCGCTGCACGGGTTGTTCTCGGATGTGCGCTACCCGTTCTTCGCGGGGACCGAGGTGCCGCGGGACTTCGTGGAATTCCCGTCGCAGGTGAACGAGATGTGGATGACCCGGCCCGAGATACTGGCCAACTACGCCAGGCACATCGAGACCGGTGAGCCGATGCCCGCCGATCTGGTCGAGCGCACGGCGGCGGCCGAGCGGTTCGGCGAGGGCTTCCGCACGGTCGAGTATCTCGGTGCGGCGCTGTTGGATTGGGCGTGGCACCGCGTGCCCGATGCGCAGGTGCTGAGCGGGATCGACACCGAGGCATTCGAGGAGCAGGCGTTGCGGACGGCGGGTCTCGCGATGGAGGCTATTCCGCCGCGATACCGGACGGGCTACTTCCAGCACATCTTCTCCGGCGGTTACGCGGCAGGCTACTACTCCTACATTTGGAGCGAGGTTCTGGACGCGGATGCGGTCGAGTGGTTCACCGACGGTGCCGCCACGATCCGCGAGAAGGGCGAGGTGTTCCGGCGCGAACTGCTGTCGCGGGGCGGGTCGGTGGACCCCCTCGAGGCGTTCGAATCCTTCCGGGGCCGGGCGCCCGAGATCGAACCGCTCCTGATTCGGCGTGGACTGGCCCAGTGACTCATCGGGCCAGCGGCTTACCAGCGGGCAATTCGCCCAGCAACCGTACAGCGTCCAAACCTGGCGGTAACCGGAGAGTGTCGGCCTAGACTCTCGCGCATGCCGACTGACATCGAGGGTTGGCCCACGCGGCTGTTGCTTGCGGAGGACCATCCCATGGTCGTGACGGCTCTGCACTCCGCGTTCGAATTGGTCGACGACATCGAGATCGTCGAGACGACGGGGTCCGTCGCGGACACGATCGCCGCGGCGGGCCGATTGCATCCGCAGGTCATCCTGCTCGACCGCAGGTTGCCCGACGGCGACGGGATCGATGCGATCGGGCGATTGCGCAGTGCGGCACCGGAAACCAGGGTGCTGGTGTTCACCGGTGCCGCGGACCGGCTCATGCTCGATCGGGCGATGGCCGCCGGCGGCGCCGGATTGGTCTTGAAATCCGGCCGGTTCGACGACCTGCTGGCCGTCATCCGGCAAGTTGCCGCAGGCCACGATTGCTTCGACGTCGACCTCACGTAGTGACACCAACCAGCGGGTGAAGGCAGGCGAGCCAATGGTCCAGCAGACCGTGACCGAGGACCGAGTGAGCGGCAACGACGAGCGCCTGCAGCCCTTGCTGGACGGGCTCAAGGCGGTTCGCGACGGCGACTTCCGGCGCTACCTGCCCAAGGTCGGTGACCCGCTGCTGGACGAGATCTCCGTCGTCTTCAACGGCATGGTCGATCAGCTCGCGCTGTTCACCACCGAGGTCACCCGGGTCGCCCGCGAGGTCGGCACCGAGGGCAAACTCGGCGGCCAGGCGTCGGTGCCGGATGTCTCCGGCAGCTGGAAGGACCTCACCGATTCGGTGAACGCGATGGCCGACAACCTCACCGCTCAGGTGCGCGACATCGCGGGCGTGGCGACCGCGGTAGCGAAAGGCGATCTGTCCCAGCAGATCACGGTGGATGTCAAGGGCGAGCTGCTCGAGCTCAAGAACACCATCAACACGATGGTGGACCAGCTCTCGGCGTTCGCCGACGAGGTGACCCGTGTCGCGCGCGAGGTCGGCAGCGAGGGCAGACTGGGTGGTCAGGCGCGGGTGCCCGCGGTGTCGGGCACGTGGCGTGATCTCACCGAATCGGTGAACATCATGGCCGGCAACCTCACCGCCCAGGTCCGGTCCATCGCGGAGGTGACCACCGCGGTGGCGAAGGGCGATCTGTCGCAGAAGATCACCGTGGACGCCCGGGGCGAGATCCTGGAGCTGAAGAACACCATCAACACGATGGTCGACACGTTGTCCTCGTTCGCCGACGAGGTCACCCGCGTTGCCCGCGAGGTCGGCACCGAGGGCAGGCTCGGCGGACAGGCCCAGGTGTTCGGGGTGTCGGGCACCTGGAAGGGCCTGACCGAATCGGTGAACTTCATGGCGGACAACCTCACCGATCAGGTCCGCTCCATCGCCCAGGTCGCCACCGCGGTGGCGAAAGGCGATCTGTCCCAGAAGATCACGGTCGAGGCCAAGGGGGAGGTCGCCGCGCTGGCGCAGACCATCAACACGATGGTCGACACGTTGTCCTCGTTCGCCGACGAGGTCACCCGCGTCGCCCGCGAGGTCGGCACCGAGGGCAGGCTCGGCGGGCAGGCCGATGTGAAGGGTGTGTCCGGCACGTGGAAGAGCCTCACCGAATCGGTCAACGTCATGGCCGCCAACCTCACCGATCAGGTCCGCTCCATCGCCGAGGTCACCACCGCCGTGGCGCGCGGCGACCTCTCGCAGAAGATCCGGGTGGATGCCCGGGGCGAGATCCTCGAGCTGAAGGACACCATCAATACGATGGTCGACACGCTGTCCTCGTTCGCCGACGAGGTCACCCGTGTCGCCCGCGAGGTCGGCACCAAGGGCAGGCTCGGCGGGCAGGCCGATGTGAAGGGCGTGTCCGGCACGTGGAAGAGCCTCACCGAGTCCGTCAACGTCATGGCGGACAACCTCACCGATCAGGTCCGCTCCATCGCCCAGGTCGCCACCGCGGTGGCGAAAGGCGATCTGTCCCAGAAGATCACGGTCGAGGCCAAGGGGGAGGTCGCCGCGCTGGCGCAGACCATCAACACGATGGTCGACACCCTGTCCGCCTTCGCCGACGAGGTCACCCGCGTCGCCCGCGAGGTCGGCACCGAGGGCATCCTCGGCGGACAGGCCCGCGTCCCCAATGTGGCGGGCACGTGGAAGAGCCTGACCGACAACGTGAATTCGATGGCGGGCAATCTGACCAGCCAGGTTCGCTCCATCGCCCAGGTGACCACGGCGGTGGCGCGCGGCGAACTGTCGCAGAAGATCGACGTCGACGCCCGCGGCGAGATCCTCGAGCTCAAGACCACGATCAACACCATGGTCGACACGCTCTCGGCATTCGCGGCGGAGGTGACCCGCGTGGCGCGCGAGGTGGGCAAGGAGGGGCGGCTCGGCGGACAGGCCGAGGTCGAGGGCGTGTCCGGAACGTGGAAACGGTTGACCGAGAACGTCAATGAGCTCGCCGGCAACCTGACCCGTCAGGTGCGCGCCATCGCCGAGGTCACCAGCGCGGTGGCGACCGGAGATCTCACCCGCTCGATCTCGGTCGAGGCGCAGGGTGAGGTCGCCGAGCTCAAGAACAACATCAACGCGATGGTGCAGTCGCTGCGCGAGACCACCGGCGCCAACGAGCAGCAGGCCTGGCTCAACACCAACCTGGCCCGCATTTCCGGACGCCTGCAGGGACATCGCGAGCTCAGCGCCGTCGCTCAGCTGATCATGAACCAGGTGACCCCGCTGGTCGACGCCCAGTACGGCACGTTCTTCTTCATGGAGACCCACGGTGACCGCGAGCGGCTGCGGCTGATCGCCGGGTACGGGCGCACCGAGGACGGCACGGTCTTCGAACTCGGCCAGTCGCTCGTCGGTCAGGTGGCGATGACCAAGAAGGCCATCGTGGTCGACCGGACACCGCCGGAGTACGTGCAGATCGCCTCCGGTCTCGGTGTGGCCCGGCCGGTCAATCTGATCGTGTTGCCGATCGTCTTCGAAGACCAGGTGCTCGCGGTCATCGAGCTGGCGTCGTTCAACCGATTCACCGCCGTGCAGCGCGATTTCCTCGAACAGCTGATGGAAACCATCGGCGTGAACGTCAACACCATCATGGCCAACGCGCGCACCGACTCCCTGCTCGAGGAGTCGCAGCGACTCGCCGGAGAGCTGCAGCAGTCGAATGCGGAGCTCGAGGAGAAGGCGGAGCTGCTCGTGCGCCAGAACCGCGATATCGAGATGAAGAATTTCGAGATCGAACAGGCCAGGCAGGAGATCGAGGAACGAGCCCAGCAGCTCGCACTGGCGTCGAAGTACAAGTCGGAATTCCTCGCAAATATGTCGCATGAATTGCGCACACCGTTGACCAGCCTGCTCATCCTGGCGGACGTGCTGGCGAAGAACACCACCCACAACCTCACGGCGAAGCAGGTCGAGTTCGCCAAGGTCATCCGATCCGCCGGCAAGGAGTTGCAGCAGCTCATCGACGACATCCTCGACCTGTCCAAGGTCGAGGCGGGGAAGATGGAACTGCATACCGAACCGGTTCCGCTGCGGCAGTTGATGGAATACGTGCGGACCACATTCCGGCCGCTCACCAGCCAGAAGGGCCTCGCCTTCGATATCGACGTGGCGCACGATGTTCCCGACCGTCTCAACACCGACGAGCAGCGGCTGCGGCAGGTGCTGCGCAACCTGCTGTCCAATGCGGTGAAATTCACCGAGAAGGGCAGGATCCGGCTCGACGTGCGGCGCTGCGAGGATCAGGTCACCTTCAGCGTGAGCGACACCGGCATCGGCATCGCCGAGCAGAATCTGGAAACGATCTTCGGCGCATTCCAGCAGGCCGATGGCACCACCAGTCGGCGCTACGGCGGCACCGGGCTCGGCCTGTCGATCAGCAGGCAGGTGGCGAATCTGCTCGGCGGCGAGATCCGGGCCGAGAGCCGGCTCGGGGTCGGCAGCACCTTCACCCTCTGCCTGCCGGTGACGCCGCAACCGGAAACCACCGCCGAATCACGGCTGCGACCGTGGTCGCTGGGCTGGCCGGTGCTCGTCGTCGAGGATCCCGGCAACCGGCCGCTGACCCGCCTCGTCGGCGAGGTCCTCCGCGAACTTGCGGCCACCGGTGGGCCGATCGACATCGAAACCGTCGGCACACCGGACCGGGCACTCGAGGCCCTGCCGACCAAGCCGTACCAGTGCGTGCTGCTGGATGCGAGCCTGCCGGGCGTGTCCGCACCGGAGTTCCTCGACGGGCTGCGCGAGGCCGTGGCGGCGAGAAGTATTCCGGTGCTCGCGTATCCGGCCGGCGAGCTCGACGCCGACCGCAAACGCGGATTCGCGGCGGCCGACACCCACCGCCGGGTGGAACTGCTGACCGCACCGGACGAGTTGCGCGAGCGGTTCATCCTGCTGCTGACCCAACCGCGCCGCACCACCTCCGAGACCTCGGCCACCCGGGTCGGGCATGCGGGACTGCGGGGACGGCGGGTGCTGATCGTCGACGACGACGCCCGCAATGTCCTCGCGATCGCGGGAATGCTGGAGTTGAACGGGATGTCGGTGGACCATGCCTCGAACGGGCGCAAGGGCATCGAGGCGCTGCAGGCGCAGCCGGACGTCGACGTGATCCTGATGGACGTGATGATGCCGGAGATGGACGGCTACGCCACCACCGCGGCGATTCGGAGGATGCCCAGTTTCGACCGGCTCCCGATCATCATGGTCACCGCCAAGGCGATGGCGGGCGATCGCGAAAAGAGTCTGGCCTCCGGCGCCAGCGACTACATCACCAAACCCGTCGACCCCGACGAACTTCTGAACTGCATCGCCCGCTGGTTGCGGATCGAGCCGGGGACGGCAGCGGCGCGCGGCGCCGTCGTCGAGGCGTGAGGACGCCGGATCGCTACCGCATCCGATGCCTTCTGGCCGGTCGGCTCGGCGCGGCGAGGGCGTTGTTCTCGCGGACGAGTGTCAGCATCGTCAGACCGGCATCGCGAATGATGATGTCCAGATCGTCGAGCACGCTGCCGACCCCGGCGCGGACCTCGTCGGTGACGGCGTTCTCGCGTTCGATGATCGTGCGTATCTTGTGCATTCGCAGCCCGGCATCGAAGAGCTTGCGCACGAGCCCGTCGTGGGCCTCGACGAATGCGGCACCGGTCGGCAGGCTCGGGTAGGGATCGAGTTCCTCCCTCGGCACGGCGATGGTCATGACGACGAGTATGCCGTCGGCCCCGCACGATTCGGCAGGGTCTTTGGTCACCGCTCGCGGCGTGGATCCGGCGATGGGACCAAAGCCCTCTCGAGGCAGGGCCTACTGCTCTGCACCGGTGCGGCACCGACCGCAAGACTGGTAGCGACTTCACAGCATCGACACAGGACGGCACATGAACGACTTCCCGGCGCATCGGAGCGGCGCGCGCCTACCGGACCCGGATCCCGGAGTGCTCGCCGGGCCGGCCCTGGCGATCGGCGTCGGGATGCTGGCCCTGGCCGTGGTTTTCGCGGCCCGCCTGCCGGACTGGGCCCGGGACTACGGTGCCGAGCTGGTGTATTCGGCGCTGATGTTGCATGTCGGATCGGCGGTCTTGTTGCTGCGCTGGGGTTTTCTCGCCCGTGGCGGACGATGGCGGTGACCGCGGGTCCATGGTCCTCCCGGCCGGTCGTGCGGTTCGCGGTGCCGGTTGCCGCGAATCGCACGACGCCGGGGTCTACGCCTCGAGTCGGGTTTCGACGAGCCGGATCCCGGTGACGATGCTGGGTTCGATGGACACGACGGTGTTCGCGAATGCGCCGACCCACGGGCGCAGCAATTGCTCGTATCGGGCGACCCGCTCGGAGTCGGCGAGCGGTCGGGCCCGCCCGGTCACCACCACCGACCAGCCGGTGTGCCGCGCAGGATCGATCTGATCGGCTTGGTAGGCGACTACCACGTCCGGCGCGGTGCGCACCGCGGACGTCAGCCGCGCGGTCAGGCGGGTGCGAATGATGATCTGGCCGCCGTCCACGACATGGGGGACCGGCTGGATCGCCGGGAGCGCGGAGCGGGTGAACACCACCCGCCCGAAGGGGGCAGCCGCCAAGAGCAGCATGGCCTCGTCGCGGTCGATCTCGACGGACCGCAGTCCGGATCCGCCGTTCTGGTGGGTGCCGGTCATCACCGCGTGACCACCGCTTCCGTGTCGAGGGCCTGAGGTCTCATCAGATCATCGCGCCGACGGCGGACGACAGAGTCGAAAGTCATGCTCTCGCATCGGCGCGGGATTATCGTGATCCCACCACTGCCTTCCGATTGGACACCCCCATGTACACGGTGTTCCTGGTCGACGACCATGAGATCGTCCGGCGCGGCCTGGTCGATCTGCTCGAGGAAGATCCGGATCTGCGGGTCGTCGGCGAGGCCGGGGACGTCGCCACCGCGCTGGCTCGCATTCCCGCGCTGCGGCCGGACGTCGCCGTGCTCGATGTGCGCCTGCCCGACGGCAACGGCATCGAACTGTGCCGCGACCTGCTGTCGAGGCTCGACGGCCTGCACTGTCTGATCCTCACCTCCTACACCGACGAGCACGCGATGCTCGACGCCATCCTGGCCGGGGCCAGTGGATATGTCATCAAGGACATCAAAGGCATGGAATTGGCCAGGGCCGTCAAGGATGTCGGCGCGGGGCGCTCGCTGCTGGACAATCGGGCCGCCGCCGCGCTGATGGAGCGGCTGCGCCACGGCACGGGGGTGGACGGCCCGCTGACCGCCCTCACCGATCAGGAACGCAGGCTGCTCGATCTGCTCGGTGAGGGACTGACCAATCGCCAGATCGCGGAACGGATGTTCCTGGCGGAGAAGACCGTCAAGAACTACGTCTCGCGCCTGCTGACGAAACTCGGGATGGAGCGACGCACCCAGGCCGCCGTCTACGCCTCCAAACTGCGTTCGGGACATCTCTGAAGTTCACCGTCCCGCGAGGCCGGTGGTGGTGATACCGAGCACGAAGGCCTTCTGCGCGAAGGCGTACACGACGAGCATCGGCGCCAGCATCAGCACCGAGGCGGCCATGAACACCGGCCAATTCGCGGTGTACTGCCCCTGCAGCCACACCAGGCCGAGGTTGAGGGTGGAGATGCTGTTGCGCTGAATCATGATCAGCGGCCACAGGAAATCGTTCCAGACCGTCACCCAGGTGAGCACCGCCAGCACCAGGACCGCGGGCCGGGCGTGCGGAAGGAGGACCCGCCAATAGGTCTGCCAGATCGAGCAGCCATCGAGGATGGCGGCCTCCTCCAATTCGGTGGGCAGGGTCAGGAAGAACTGCCGCATCAGATAGGTCCCGAAGGCGCTGCCGAACAGGCCCGGGAACGATCATCGCCAGCGGGCTGTCCACCCAGCCGAAGGTGCGCATCAGAATGAATTGCGGAATCACGGTGACGGTCAAGGGCACCATGAGCGTGCCCAGGTAGGCCAGGAACACCAGATCCCGTCCCTTGAACGGCAGGCGGGCGAAGGCGTATCCGGCCAGCGAACAGAAGAACACCTGCCCGGCCGTGACGCATCCGGCATAGATCACCGTATTGAGGAACATCCTCCCGAACGGCACGAACTCGAAGACCAGGCGGTAGTTCGACCATTGCGGATCGTCCGGCACGAGCCCCGAGCCGACGATTTGTCCCTGCTTCTTCAATGAACCGGCCAGCGCCCACAGCACGGGTAGCAGCGCGCACCAGGCCATGATCACCAGCGCGAGGTAGCCCAGCAGTCCGCGCAGGGTGCGGCGAGCGATCACCCGCTGATACCGGGGACCGAAGGTCTGTGCGGCGGACACGATTACGCCTCTTCCGTGCCGGTGCGACCCAACCGCAGCTGCAGATAGGTGAGCAGCAGCAGGATCGCGAACACGACCCAGGCCAGCGCGCAGGCATAGCCGAGATCGTTGAAGGCGAAGGCGTTCTGGAACAGCATGATGCCGAAGATGTAGGTGCCGGTTTCCGGCCCGCCGTGGCCGCCGGTGAGGACGTAGGCCTGGTCGAACGCCTGGAACGAATTGATGATCGAGATGACGAAGACGAACCCCAGGGCGGGCCGGATCAACGGCAGGGTGATCGACCGGAACCGCTGCGGCCCACCGGCGCCGTCGATGCGCGCGGCCTCGTACAGGTCACCGGGCACACCCTGCATCGCGGCCAACAGCACGGCCGCGGCGAACGGGACGCTCTTCCAGATGCTGACCAGACACAGCGACACCATCGCCCACACCGGGTCGATGAGCCAGCGGACGGGATCGATACCGAACCATCCCAGCACCGTATTGAACAGTCCGCCTTCGGTATTGAACATGAAGCCCCAGACGATGGTCATCGCCGCGGTGGAGGCGACCAGGGGCATGAACATGATGCCGCGGAAGATGCCGATCCCTTTGAGTTTCGCGTTCAATGCGGCGGCGACGGCGAGGCTGATGACGACCGTCGGAATCAGGGTGGCGATCGTGAAGATCACGGTGTTGCGCAACGCGATGTAGAACAGCGGATCCTCGGCGAACAACCGGCGATAGTTCGCCGTCCCGAGGAATTCCGGATCGCCGAACATATCCCAGTGCTGGAAGCTCAGATACAGCGAGAAGGCCAGCGGGAACAGCAGGAACACCAGCACCGCAAGCAGATTCGGCGTGATGAACGCCCGGCCCGCCGCGGCTCGGCGCCTGGTCAACATGGACCGCGGCCGGTCCGAGCCGTGGGCCATCATGGTGTCTCCCTGAGCAGACGGTTGAGTTCGTCGGCCGGTCCCTCCTTGAACCATGATGCCGTAGCGGCGCCACGCAGCACCCGATCGGTGAACCGCGTGTAGGCCGCGTCGATCTGCCGCCATTTCGGGCTCACCGGCAGGGGATTGGAATTGTCGGGACCCCCGGTGAGCACCTCGAGATTGCGAATCCTGGTGTGCGCGTCGGCGAATTCGGGTGAGTTGCGGGCCGAGCGCAACGCCGGGACGAACAGCCCGGACGCGGCGACCGCCTGCTGGCCCACGGGCCCGGTGGCGAACTTCACGAACTCCCACGCCAGGTCCTTCTTGCGGCTGGATGCGGCGATGCCCAGCCCAGTGGTGCCGATATCGGATTTCGCGCGGTCGCCCTGGGGGCCGACGGGCAACACGGTGACGTCGAAATCCAGGTCGGGTGTGGCGAGGAAGGCGCTGTACTGCCAATGCCCGGTCAACACCATCCCGGCCTTGCCCTGGGAGAACAGATCCAGTGCCGACATGGACGCCGAGATCGACTGCAGATCCGCCGACAGCGGGGCGACGCGGTGCCGCACGGACAGGTCGGCGTAGAACTGGAAACCCTCGATGAATCGGTCGTCATCGATATTCGTGTGCGTCGGATCGATGGGTGGGGTGAACCAGGCGGCGCCGTTGTTCATCCCGAAGATCGCCGCCGACCAGCGGGGCACCGGCCAGGCGTCGACGAATCCCCACTGGGTGGTCCGGCCGGAGCTGTCCCGTTCGGTCAATGCCTGTGCCGCATCGAGGAATTCGGCGAAGGTCCAGGCGTCCTCCCAGCGGCCCGGCGGCGGTGTCAGCCCGGCCTCGGCGAACAGTCTCCTGTTGTAGTACAGGAAGATTCCCGCCCACTGTTCCGGCAGGACATACTGCCTGCCCTGGAAGCGGAACGTGTCGGACAGGCCCGGCGTGCTATCGGCGCGCAGCCGAGCGGCATAGTCCGGATCCCTGTCGAGAAAGGTGTTCAGATCCTGCAGCACACCCAATTCGGCGAAGCGCGAATACGATTCCCACTGCATCAGCACATCCGGGCATTTACCTCCGGCGCAGTAGGTCAGGATCTGCTGCTGCGGGTCGGGCCCCGACATCTGCACCCGGATCTCGATCTCCGGATGCAGGCGGCCGAACGCCTCGATGATCTGCCTGCGCACCCGAGCCTCGTCCGGGGCGGCCTGAAAGAAGAACGTCAACGCATTGGCATCGCCCCCACACCCGGCCAGCGCCGGCACGGCCATCGACGCCCCCGCCACGACGGCGCCACGCAGCAGCGCTCGCCGATCCATAGCCGGCCTCCCAAATACGTTGAGAAGACTCGCCCCTCACGGTAGCCGATCGACCGCCCCGTGCGGCCGGATTCGCAGCGCTGCCACCGCCGGGGCGGCTGTGCAGGCGAGTAGGCCCATCAGGGACAGTGCGAGGGGCAGGTCGGAGGCGGTGTAGAGGGTGCCGAAGACCGCGACGCCGAGGACGAAGCTGAATTGGAAGGTGGTTGTTGCTATGCCGGTGGCGTCCGGAATGCGGTCGGGGTGGACGCCTGCCACCGTCAGTCCCAGCAACGGGGTGAAGGCGGCGCCGTAACCCAGTCCGGCTGTGGCCAGTAGGGCGACCGCCGGTCCGGCGGGCCAGTGCTCGCCGCGTGCGACCGTGCCGAGCAGTATCAGGCTGCTTCCGAGAACGACCAGGCCGCCGATCACCAGGATTCGGTGCTGCCGCTGCGAGACCAGCGAGCCCGGGATCGAGCCCACACCGAATCCGGCGGCGAAGGGGAGCAGGGCGAGCCCGGCCGCCGCGGCCGTGTGCTGATGGCGGTTCTGCAGATCGGCTGCGACACAATACAAGACGCCGGTGTAGGTCGTGCTCGACAGCAGCAGGGCGAGCAGCCCGGGGCGCATGCCCGGCATCGCCATGACGCGCAGGTCGAACAGCGGGGAGCCGTCTCGACGCTGCTGCACCCGCTGCCAGGCGACGAACATCGCGAGCACCGCCAGCCCGACGGCAATCAGCGCCCATCCTGCGCTCGTCCAGCCGGTGGTGGGCCCGAGCGCGAGCGGGCCGACGGTCGCCGCCGCTCCGGTAGTCAGCAGGCAAACTCCGAGCAGATCCATCCGCCGCGGGGTCACCGCGATCACCGGAAGCAGGCGGGCCGCACCGGCGAACACCGCGACACCCACCGGAAGATTGATCAAAAATACCGTGCGCCAACCCAATCCGAACAGATCGGCATTGATGAGAGCGCCGCCGAGGGCAAGTCCCGTGCTCGCGCCGAGGGAGATCATGGCGCCGTACGCCGCCAGGGCCCGGGTCCGTGCCGGGCCGACGAAGTCGGCCTGAATGAACGAAATCGCCTGCGGGATGGCCATCGCCGCGCCGAGGCCCTGGATCGCGCGGGCGCCGATCAGCAGCACTCCGTTGGGCGCCGCACCCGTCGCGACGGAACCGACGGTGAACACCGCGATTCCGAGCAGGAAGAGGCGTCGGCGACCGCGGTCGGAGCCGAGCCGGGCACCGGTGATCAAGCAACTGGCGTATGTCAGCGTGTACGCCGCCACGGCCAGTGCCGCCACGCCGGAGCCGACCCGCAGATCTCGCTCGATCGAGGGCGCGGCGACGTTGCCGACCGTGGTGTCCATCGACGCCAGGAACTGCCCGGTCAATACGACGGCCAACGCCAGCCAGCGTCGCCGGGGCGATGCCGTGGGTACGACGGTGATTCCGACCGAATCGACGTTCGGACGTGAAGTCATCGTCGGAGATCTCCTTCGGCCGCGGTATCGGTCGTGGCGACCTCGGCGTCGACCAGGTCTGCCGCGAGGAATTGTTCCATCGCCTCGACGCAGTCGTACACATCGACATACCGGATATACAACGGCGCCAACCCGAATCGCAGCAGATCGGGAGGTCGGAGTTCGACATCGAAACCGCGGGCCGACAGCCCGGCCGCCAGCCGGGCCGCCGAGGGGTAGCGCAGCGAGACGTGGCTGCCGCGCTCGGCCGCCGCGGCGGGCCCGGTCATCTCGACCCCGAAGCGGGCGAGCCGCCTGCGGACCAAGCCCGCGAACTGTTCGGCGAGCGCAATCGATTTGGCACGAACGGCGTGGGGGTCCGCCTGCGCGGTCACCGCGACACCCTCGTCCAACGCGATCAGGCTCAGCAGGGGCGGGCAACCCGTGGTCAGGCGGGCGATCCCGGGATCGGGCCGGTAGTCCGGCTCGAAGTCGAACGGTGCCGCATGGCCTAACCATCCCGTGATCGGCTGTGCGAAGTCGGGCAGCAGCCGGCTCGCGACATACATATAGCCGGGAGCTCCGGGCCCGCCGTTGAGATATTTGTATCCGCATCCGACTGCCAGATCGATACCGATGTCGTCGGCGTCGATCGGCACGACGCCTGCGCTGTGCGCCAGGTCCCACAGCACGAGCGCGCCTGCGGCATGCGCGCTTTCGGTGATGTCCCGCATCGGCAGCAGCCGCCCGGAGCGGTAATCGACATGACTGAGAAGGACCACGGCGACGTCGTCGCCGAGGTGGTCGACGATCGAGTCGGCAGCCACCCGCCGCACCGTGGCGTGCGGGTGGACGTGTTGCGCGATGCCGTCGGCGATGTACAGATCGCTCGGGAAGTTGTCGCTGTCGGTGAGGACGACCGAACGCCCGCTCGATCGCCGCGAGGCGACTTGCAGTGCGCCGCAGAGGAGTTTGAACAGATTGACCGAGGTCGAGTCGCCGACCACGACCTGGCCGGGCGCCGCGCCGATGAGGCGTCCGATCCGATCCCCGGTGACGCGTGGCAGATTCAGCCAGTCGTTATCCCACCACGCCGCGTTCATGTCGTTGCGCCACTCGTCCTGGATCACGGCCCGCAGCCGCTCCCACGTTCCCCGCGGGGGCG
Source organism: Nocardia transvalensis (assembly GCF_015477765.1). GTDB lineage: Bacteria > Actinomycetota > Actinomycetes > Mycobacteriales > Mycobacteriaceae > Nocardia > Nocardia transvalensis_A. The sequence goes on from NZ_JADLQQ010000009.1 coordinate 133,288, forward strand.
GGCCCAAGGAGTTGCCGTTGAAGAAGATTCGAGTGTGGCTCAGATCGAATCGTGCGCGCATTCCGGACAGCGGATCGGCCTCGTCCAGAAGTTCGAAGAAGCGACGGTGGTCGCTGTTCGCCTCCATCCCGGTGCTATTCCGTGATCTGCTGCATCATGCCGTACATATCCTCGTTGTGCCACCACTCCACGAGAAGGTCGTCCGCGTCGAACCGCATGATGTCTATGCCGGACAGCGACACCCGCCGGCCCGTTCCGGGAATCCCGGAGAGAACTCCGGTGTGCGTGCCCGACGAGTTGTACCGGGCAACCAGTTTATCGCCGTCGATGAGGACATCCTCGATGACGAAGGTGAAGTCCGGGAAGGCCTGATGCCAGTCGAGGGCCATCGCCACATGCCCCTGCTTGGTGTTCGGGAAGGCATCGATGGGCCGGTGATCGAAGAACTTCTCGGACAGGGCTCGACCGCCCTCCGGATCGCCGCAGTTCCACAGCTTCCCGATCCAGATGTCCTCGTAGACGTGTCGCATGAGCTTTCGGCGAACCTCGATCTCGGACATGATGTCTCCTCAATTGCCTTCGAGCCCGGCCGGCCCATCGACGGCGAAGGCCGTGCGGCCACGCTTCAGCCACTGCACGACCATGCGTTCGGGTTTGAAATGGGATTCGAATACCGGCAGTGCCAATTCCGGATCGGCCGTGCCGCACATGAACAGATCCACCGCGGCGAAGGCATGTTCGGGCCAGCTGTGAATGCTGATGTGCGACTCCGCCAGCATCGCCACGCCCGTCACACCGCCCGCACCGCCGAAGTGATGAGTGTAGACATACAGCAGTGAGGCGCCGGTGACGTCGACGCATTCGCGCAGCACCTGCTCGACGAGGGCCGGATCGTCGAGTCGGCTGGCCCCGATGAGATCCGCGAGCAGGTGCGTTCCGGCCGCCCGGGGCACCGGCGTCGAGCCGGTGGCCACCGCTGTCATGGACGTGCCTCCGCTGCCGCCCCCGGCGCCTCCGCCATCGGGTTCAGCGAAAATCCGCAGACATCGCGGGTGGCGCGGTCCGCACCCGCGGTCACGGTCACCGATGTCACATCGTGCAGACATCGCGGATCTTCGAATATCACCGTGTCCAGCGGAACCTCCAATTCCAGCTTCCGGTAGACGACGCGGTCCAGATCGGCGAAGAGGCTGCGGCCGCCTTCGACGTTTTTCCGGTCGATGAGCGAAATGGAGGTGAAAGCGTGCCCATCGTGATGCATGCCCTCCGGGGCCGGGTACCCGGGCTTATCCGGGAACGCGAGAATCCGCATCAGGTGCACGCCTATCTCCCAATAACGGGCCGCACGGACTCTCGACTCCGGAAGGGCCGCGAGGACATCCCAGATCAGCTGATGGAGAAATGGGTTCTTCCTGGTGCGCACGGCGAGCGGTTCGAATTGCCGTGCGATGCCGCCGGCGTAGGGATTGACACCGGAATCCTGATAGAAAGGGCGATGGTCCAGTTCGTCGATTCGGTGTTCCAGCGTATCGGCGGTGAAGACGGTGAAGCGCCGCTGCCGGAAGACGTAATCCGTCTTCAGCCATCGATCGTCGGGCAGGTCCTCGAAGTCGTCTGCCAATTCGGTCAGGCCGTCGCCGAGATCGGCCGGCAGATCGGCCGCGGGTCGGCCGGCCAGGACGACGACCGGATCCCTGCCGAAACGGTCATCCGGTAACGGGCCGAATAGTTCTGTACGGATCGGAGATGTCATTATCTCCCCTCTTCGTGTCGTGGTGCCGACACCTGCCGGCGCCGAACGCCGAGTTACGGTATGTAGTCGAGGTACATATCGAAATCCCATTCTGTCGTCGTTGACAGAAATCTTTCCCACTCGTCGCGTTTGTGTGCGGTGTAGACGCGGTACATCTCACCGGGCAATGCCGATCGGACGACCTCGTCGCCGTCGAGGGCGGCCAGCGCCTCGCCCAGATTCATAGGCAGACTCTGCTGCGGGGGAGGAGCGGAGTCGTAGGTACTGGCGGATGTCGGCGGGCCCGGATCCAGATCGTTGCGCAAACCGTCATCGATAGCGGTCAGCAGCCCGGCCGCCATCAGGTACGGATTGACCATCGAATCGGCCGTGCGGTATTCGATCCTTTCGGGAGAGGAAATGCGCACCGCACACGTCCGGTTCTGATATCCCCACGCCCTGGCGATCGGCGCCCACAGCCCGGTATCCCAGAGGCGCCGATAGGAGTTCACCGTCGACGCCCCGAGCGCCGTCAGCGCCGGTAGATGCGTGACCAGGCCGCCGACCGCGCGCCGGGCAACATCGGTGAGCGCCTGGGGGTTTCGATCCGCCGCGCGGTCCGCGCTCACCATATTGACGCCGCCGACGCGGTAGCTGCGTACGCCCGGCATCGTCGGTTCGGGATCGGCCGGAAGAACCTCGTCGTCCCCACCCTCCCACAGGGACAGATTGTGATGGCATCCCGACGCCGACATACCCGGGAAGGGCTTCGTCATGAAACAGGCGATCAGATCGAATTCCCGTGCCACCTGACGGCAGATCTGCCGATAGGTGACGAGTCGATCGGCATTGCGCAGCGGCTCGTCGAATCGGAAATTCAGTTCGAGTTGTCCCGGCGCATCCTCGTGATCGCCCTGAATCATGTCCAGGCCCAATGCCTGCCCGTACCGCAGCACGCGCATGCTGACATCACGGAGTTCTTCGAGCTGATCCACGTGATAGCAGTACGGTTTGGTGACACCCGCCAACTCCCCGCCCGCTCCGCGGCGCAGCCACATCATTTCCGGCTCGGTGCCCACCCGCATATTCAGGCCGTGGTGAGCCGTGAAATCGGCCTGCAGCCGGGCCAGATTCCCCCGGCAATCCGCGGTCAAGGCCGCGCCCGGCGACTGTTCTTCCTCGCGATTGCGGAACAGCCGGGCGAATACTCGCGCCACCCTCCCGTCCCACGGCAGCTGTGCGAATGTTTCCGGTTCCGGCACGGCGATCAGCTCGGATGCCTCGGGACCGTAGCCGAGATAGCGGCCCCGGCGGTCGGCGGCAACATTGGCTGTCGCGCCGTACACCATCTGAACGCCTTTTTCCGCCAATTGCTCCCAGCGCCGGGCCGGCATCCCCTTGCCGACAACGCGACCGGTCACGGATATGAATTGGACATAAATGTACTGGATTTCCAGTCTATCTATCAGCTTGCGCACGTCATTGACGGCGTCGTCCCGCCCGGAGCGATCCAGGAATTCCTCGATATCCAACGGGCTCCCCTAGCTTGCGCCGTCAGTGAATTGTTCGCCGAACTTGCGCAGGTGGCAGTGATGGTCTGGCCGCAGTGGTTTATGAATCCGAATCCACACTACTTTTTAACACCCACCGGTCTCATCCGCAACCCTGCGAGGGCTCGCTGCGAGCCCCCATTTCTTTGGGCCCGAACGGAAGAGCCTCTTGCTGGCAACCCGGCGCCGAGCGGGCGGCCGCTATCGTTATTCTGCGAATTCTATAATTCGCTGTCGTGTCATCGATTGCGGATCTCACGTCCGGCAGCTGGGTGGCAAATCCAGCCGTCGAGACCGGATTCGTGCCGTACGATCCCCGCCCATACCGGTGATGCGTGTTTCACCGGGTCGGAGGTTTGAATATGACACAGGAGTCGCAGTCGACCGAGCCGAAAGCGCAAGCGCCGGACGGTCTCGACGGTCGAGAGAGCGCGGTGGGACGAATCGCGTTGCGGTTCACCGCATTCAGCGAGCGCTGGCTACCCGATGCCTTCGGATTCGTCCTGGTCGGCACGTTCCTGATCGTGCTGTTGGGGCTTGCGACGCGGGTGCCGCTGATAGATGTGCCCGCCGATAAGACGGCCACGACGGGCTTCGGCCTGATCGACGCCTGGGGCAAGGGGTTTTGGAGTCTGATCCAGTTCACCCTGCAGATGACCATGATCATCATCGGCGGATATGCGGTTGCGGCGTCCCCGCCGGTCGCTCGCGTCATCGCCGGGCTGGCGCGGGTGCCGACCACCCCGCGGGCGGCGATCGTGTTCACTGCCGCGGTTTCGATGCTGACCTCCTATTTGAACTGGGCGTTCAGTCTGATCTTCACCGCGATGATGGCCCGCGAGATCGCCCGGCACGTGCGCGGAGTCGACTATCGGGCGTTGGGGGCAATGGCATTCCTCGGCCTGGGCACGGTGTGGGCGCAGGGCCTGTCGGGTTCGGCGGCGCTGCAGGTGGCCAGCGCCGGTTCCAGTCCCAAGGCTGTGCAGGACGTGATCGCCCAGGGGCGCGGCAGCGGGCTGATCCCCTTGACCGAGACGCTGTTTCGGTGGCAGAGCCTGCTCGCCACCCTGGTCGTGTTCCTGGTCGCGCTGGGCATCGCATGGCTCATTGCTCCCCGCGGCGCTGCGGCCAAGACGGCGGCGGATCTCGGCGTCGAATTGAAACCGCTGATTCCCGAAGGGCGCGTCGAGCCGGGCGACGCTCGGCGGCCCGGCGATTGGCTGGAGTACAGCCCCGTATTCACCGTGCTGCTGGCCGCCCTCGGATTGTGGTATCTGGTCCGGTATTTCGGAAACACTCAGGGCAACGCCCTGAACGCGCTCGATCTGAACACCGTCAACCTCATCCTGATCCTGCTCGCCCTGCTCCTGCACTGGCGGCCCGCCAACCTGGTCCGTGCGGTGCGCGACGCGACACCGGCCGCATCCGGTGTGCTGCTGCAGTTTCCGCTCTACGGCGGGATCTTCGGCATGATCGCCTACACCGGGTTGTCCAGCACGATCGCCGGTTGGCTCACCAATGTCTCCAACGCCCACGTGTATCCGGCGCTGATCGCCGTGTACTCGTGTGTGCTCGGGATCTTCGTGCCCAGCGGCGGCAGCAAGTGGGTGATCGAGGCGCCGTACGTCCTCGATGCCGCCAACCAGCTGCAGGTCAACCAGGGCTGGATGGTGGTCGTGTACGACCTCGGCGAAGCCAGCGCGAATCTGCTGCAGCCGTTCTGGATGCTGCCCACGCTGGCCATCCTCGGATTGAAGGCACGCCACATCATGGGCTTCACCTTCGCCATGTTCCTGGGATGCTTCCCGGTCGTGCTCATCCTGGTCACCGTGCTCGCCCCCACCCTCCCCTTCCCGTGATCCGCGCGGCCGTCCTCATCCCGTGCCAATGCCCGATTTCGGCATTGGGCTGCGGGCGAAGGGGGGTTTACTTCACACTGATCTTCTGACAAACGCCTTGTGAGGGTGGCGTTTTCAGGTGGGAGCAAGAATGAGCGTGAACTGGCCCCGATCCGACGACGAACGGCGTCTCGCCGAACTCGGCTACAAACAAGAGCTGGCCCGATCTTGGTCCGGGTTCTCCAACTTCGCGATCAGCTTCACGATCGTGTCGATCCTGACCGGCGGGCTCGCCAGTTACGGGATCGGGCTTGCCAACGGCGGTCCGATCACCATGGCCTGGGGCTGGCCGCTGGTGTCGGTGATGGTGCTGTTCGTGGGGTTGGCGATGGCCGAATTGGCCTCGGCCTACCCGACTTCCGGCGGCCTGTACTGGTGGGCCTCGGAGCTGGGCGGTCCCATCTGGGGCTGGTTCACCGGCTGGTTCAACCTGATCGGCCAGATCGCGGTGACGGCCGCCATCGATTACGGTGCGGCCATTTTCACCACCGTGGTGCTGAACGTCATCGGCATCGACATCGGAACCGACCGCACCGCAATCTTTTCGGTGTTCGCCCTCATCCTGGTCCTGCACGCGGTGCTGAATGCGATCGGCCCGCACCTGAGCGCGTTGATCAACAACATCTCCGCCTGGTGGCATGTTGGCGGTGTCGTGCTGTTCGTGCTGGTGCTCGGGATCGGCGCGGAGCATCATCAGAGCGTCGGGTTCGTCTTCACCGAGACCGTCGACAACAGCGCGGTCGGCTTCGGTGGCGTGGCATTCAGCTTCCTGCTCGGCCTGCTGCACGCGCAGTACACCTTCACCGGTTACGACGCCTCGGCGCATATGTCGGAGGAGACCCGCCACGCCTCCCGGATGGCGGCGAAGGGAATCATCAACACCATTCTGGTCTCGGCCGTCGCGGGTTATCTGCTGATCATGGCGGTGACCTTCGCGATCCCGAATCTCGACGACGCGCTGGATCCGGCGAAGAACAGCGGCTATCCGGTGATCTACATCCTGGAGAATTCGCTGAACTCGTTCTGGTCGGGACTGCTGCTGATCATCGCCGCGATCGCCCAATTGTTCTGCGGATACGCCTCGGTCACCTCGGCCTCGCGCATGTTGTTCGCCTTCGCCCGCGACGGCGCGGTGCCGGGATCGGCGCTGTGGTCGAAGCTGTCGGCGCGCAAGGTGCCGGTCAATGCCGTCCTGTTCATCTCGTTCTTCGCATTCGTCCTGCTGATCCCGTCGATGCTGGTGCCCGCCGCCAACGCCCCGACCGCGTACGCCGCCGCCACCTCGGTCGCCACCATCGGCCTGTATATCGCCTACGGCATCCCGATCCTGTTGCGTCAGCTCCACGGCCGCCGCTTCCGGACCGGACCCTGGCACCTCGGTCACCGCTACCGCCCGATCGGAATCGTCGCGCTGATCTGGATCGTCCTCATCAGCCTGCTGTTCATCCTCCCGATGGACGACCGCGGCTATCTGTGGAACGACGAATTCACCTGGACAGCGGTCAATTACGCGCCGATCACCCTCGCCGCGGTCGTGGGTGCCATCGCCATCTGGTGGTTCGTGTCCGCCCGCCGCTGGTTCACCGGGCCCCGGCGCAACGTCGACGAACCACCGGTGGCCGCTACAGCGGGGTCACATAGGCACCGGAGATCCCCCCGTCGACCATGAACTGCGACGCGGTGATGAACGAGGAATCGTCGCTGGCGAGAAATGCTACGGCAGCGGCGATTTCCTCCGCCTCGGCGAAGCGGCCGAGAGGGATGTGCACGAGACGACGCGCGGCGCGCTCGGGGTCCTTCGCGAACAGCTCCTGGAGCAGGGGAGTGTTCACGGGGCCTGGGCACAGGGCGTTGACGCGGATGCCCTGGCGGGCGAACTGCACGCCGAGCTCGCGGCTCATGGCCAGCACGCCGCCCTTGGACGCGGTGTAGGAGATTTGGGAGGTGGCCGCACCCATGACGGCGACGAAGGACGCGGTGTTGATCACCGAGCCCTTACCGCGCTCGAGCATGTGCCCGATGGCGTATTTACTGCACAGGTAGACCGAGGTCAGGTTCACCTCCTGCACGCGCCGCCAGGCGTCCATTCCGGTGGTGAGGATCGAATCATCCTCCGGCGGTGAGATTCCGGCATTGTTGAAGGCGATGTCCAGGCCGCCGTAGGTGTCGACCGCGGCCTGGAACAGCGCCTCGACCTGGGCCTCGTCGGTGACGTCGACCTTCACGTACAGACCGCCGACCTCGGTGGCCGCGGCCTCGCCGGAGCCGGCATCGATATCGGCGACAACCACTTTCGCGCCTTCGGACGCGAAGCGCCGGGCGGTGGCCAATCCGATCCCGCTGCCGCCGCCGGTGACGACCGCAACCCGATCCTGTAAGCGCTGCAACGTATCTCCCTCTCTCGGACGATTCGGTTCTACTCGGTGGCGATGAAGACGTTCTTCGTCTCGGTGAAGGCGCGGGCGGCGTCGGGCCCGAGTTCGCGACCGAGTCCGGATTGTTTGAAACCGCCGAACGGAGTCCAGTACCGCACGGAGGAATGCGAATTCACCGACAGGTTTCCCGCCTCGACGCCGCGGGCGACGCGCAGCGCCCGGCCCACATCGGAGGTCCAGATGGACCCGGACAGGCCGTACTCGGTGTCGTTCGCGATGCGCAGGGCGTCGGCCTCGTCGTCGAACGGCAGCACCGCGACCACCGGACCGAACACCTCCTCGGTCACCACCCGGTCGGTGGGTCCGGAGGGCAGCACAACCGTTGGGGGGAACCAGAATCCGGGACCGTCGGGCCGGGAACCGGTGAAGGCCACGGGGGTCGAGGGCTCCAGGAATCCGGCGACCCGGTCGCGATGGGCCGCCGAGATCAGCGGTCCCATCTCGGTGGTCTCATCGGCGGGGTCGCCGACCCGAACGCCGCGCACCGCCGGTTCCAGCAGTTCGAGGAATCGATCGAAGATGCTGCGCTGCACCAGGATCCGGGACCGCGCGCAGCAGTCCTGCCCGGCGTTGTCGAAGACGCCGTAGGGTGCGGTGGCGGCCGCCCGCTCCACATCCGCGTCGGCGAACACGATATTGGCGCTCTTGCCGCCCAATTCGAGAGTGACCCGCTTCACCTGGCCGGCGCATCCGGCCATGATCTGCCGCCCCACCTCGGTGGAGCCGGTGAACACCACCTTGCGCACGGCGGGATGTGTCACGAACCGCGCGCCCACCACCGATCCCCGACCCGGAATCACCTGGAAGACGTGTTCCGGCAGGCCCGCTTGCAGCGCGAGCTGGCCGAGCCGGATCGCCGTCAGCGGCGTGAGTTCGGCCGGTTTGAGCACCACGGTGTTCCCGGCGGCGAGCGCGGGCCCGAAGCCCCAGGCCGCGATCGGCATGGGAAAGTTCCACGGCACGATGATGCCGACGACGCCGAGCGGCTCGTGGAAGGTGATGTCGACCCCGCCCGCGACGGGAATCTGGTTGCCCAGCAGCCGTTCCGGCAGTCCGGCGCTGTAGTGCAGCACGTCGCGGACATTGCCCGCCTCCCAGCGGGCGTTGCCGATGGTGTGGCCCGCATTGCGCACCTCGAGGGCGGCCAGGTGCTCGAGGTCGGCGTCGACGGCCTCGGCGAATCGGCGCAGCAGGCGCGCCCGGTCTCCCGGTGCGATCGCCCGCCAGCCCGGCAGCGCCTGCTGTGCCCGCGCGATGGCGGCGTCGGCCGCTGCCTCGTCGGCCAATTCGACCGTGGCCACGACCTTTTCGGTCGCGGGGTTGACGACCTCCGTCGTTGTCACCGGTTGCGCTCCCTTCCATACGTCGCCGCCTGCTCGACCAATGCCCGCATGAGCCGGTGGTCGGTCGCGTTCTCCTCCGGATGCCACTGCACACCGACCAGGAACGGGCCGGTGGTTGCCTCCGCCGCCTCGATGATGCCGTCCGTGGCGTACGCGGAGGCGGTGAGGTCGGGCGCGAGCTTGTCGATCGCCTGATGGTGCGAGCAGTGCGCCCGCACCTCGGGCCCGGCGATCGCGGCCACCCGGCTGCCCGCCAGCGTCCGGACCGTGATGACGCCGAAGGCGCCGGGGGTGCGGGCATGGTCGGTGTGCCCGAGGACGTCCGGAAGGTGTTGCAGCAGTGTGCCACCCAGCGCGACGTTCACCAGTTGCAGTCCGCGGCAGATCGCCAGCACCGGCATCCCCGCGGCGCGGGCCCTCTCGAAGAGCGTGAACTCGAATTCGTCTCGGTCGGGCCGGGTGTTGCGGGTGGCGGGATGCGGCTCGGTGCCGTAGCGGGACGGGTCGACGTCCGCGCCGCCGGTCAAGACCAGTCCGTCCAGCCGGTCCACGAGCTCGCGGGGTGCGGATCCCGTGGGCGGGAGCAGCACCGGGATTCCACCGGCTCGCTCGGTCATGTCGACGTAGTTGCGCGGCAGGATCGCGCTGGGGACATCCCAATTGCCGAATCGGGTGCGTTCGGAGTACGTGGGCAGGCCGATCAGCGGCCGCCGCTCAGAGTCGTTCGAAGCCACGGATGCGCTCCCAGTCGGTCACCGCGGCATCGTAGGCATCGAGCTCCACCTGTGCCGCATTCCGGTAGTGGCGCACCACCTCCTCGCCGAATGCCGCCTTCGCGACCTTGCTCTCGCCGAACAACTGGGCGGCCTCGCGCAGGGTGTGCGGCACCCGCGGGCGCTGGGATCGGTAGGCATTGCCGCGGAACTCCGGTTCCAGGGGCAGGCGATGCTCGATGCCGTGCAATCCGGCCGCGATGGTGGCCGCGACGGCAAGATACGGATTCACATCGCCGCCCGGTATCCGGTTCTCCAGCCGCAGCGACGGCCCGTGACCCACCACCCGCAGCGCGCAGGTCCGATTGTCACGCCCCCACGCCAGGGCGGTGGGTGCGAAGCTGCCGGGCTGGAACCGCTTGTAGGAGTTGATGTTCGGGGCGAGGAGATAGGTCAGCTCCCGCAGGCAGTCCAACTGCCCGGCGAGGAAATGACGCATCAGCGTCGAGCCGCCGTCGGCCTCGTCGCCCGCGAACACCGGCTCGCCCGCGTCGTTGCGCAGACTGAGGTGAATGTGGCACGAATTGCCCTCGCGCTCATTGTATTTCGCCATGAAGGTGATGCTGCGGCCCTCCTGGGCGGCGATCTCCTTGGCACCGGTCTTGTAGATGCTGTGGTTGTCGCAGGTCACCAGGGCCTCGTCGTAGCGGAACGCGATCTCGTGCTGACCCGGATTGCATTCGCCCTTCGCCGACTCGACATACATTCCCGCGCCGGACATGTCGTTGCGGATGCGTCGCAGCAACGGTTCGACGCGCGCCGTGCCGAGCATGGAGTAGTCGACGTTGTACTGGTTGGCGGGCGTCAGGTCGCGATATCCGCTGCGGAACGCCTGCTCGTAAGTGTCGTCGAAGACCAGGAATTCGAGTTCCGTACCGACGTAGGCGTGCAGGCCGTGCTCGGCCAGGCGATCGAGCTGGGCGCGCAGCACCTGCCGCGGCGAGGCCGCGACGGGCCTTCCCCCGGTCGTCGCGTGCGGATCCACCTGTTCCACATCACACAGGACCAGCGCGGTTCCGGGCCACCACGGCACCGATCGCAACGTGGCGAGATCGGGACGCAGCACGAAATCGCCGTACCCGGTGTCCCACGAAGACATCTCGTAGCCGTCGACCGTGGTCATCTCGACATCGACGGCGAGCAGGTAGTTGCATGCCTCGGTCGCCTCGGCGAGCACCTCTTCCACGAAATACCGCGCCGAACACCGCTTTCCCTGCAGCCGACCCTGCATATCGGTCATCGCGACCAGCACCGTGTCCAGCTTCCGCGTCTCGACCTGCCGCACCAACTCCTCGATGGTCAGCATCCCCGCACGCATCACGACCCCTCTCGACATCAACGTGCTCACGCTAAGCGAATCCGGGGCCCGCGCGTGCCCGAATACGCAACGAGACCTCACCCACAGCCCCCGCCCGGACAGCCTCCCGGTTCCCACCACATACGATCGGTGCCGTGACCCAGCTGACCGACGTGCGACCGCCGATCGGCGCGGGCCCGGCCTCATCCAGTCCGGCGCCGCTACGCCCCTCTCCCGACTTCGGCCCCACCGACTGGGCACGCGGATGGGTGGTAACCCTGGTTCTGACCGCGATCGCCGCGGTCACCCGGTTCCTGAATCTGAACTACCCCACCGACGCCGGCACCCCGGTCTTCGACGAGAAGTACTACCCGCTGCAGGCGTGGCAGATGCTCACCGGCGGCGGGGTCGAGGACAACCCGGCCTACGGTGTCATCGTCCATCCGCCGGTCGGCAAGCAGATGATCGCGCTGGGCGAGGTGATCTTCGGCTTCACCCCGTGGGGTTGGCGGTTCAGCGCGGCGGTCTTCGGAACCGTGCTGGTGCTGCTGGTCATTCGCATCACCCGCCGGATGACCCGCTCGACGATGCTCGGCGCGATCGCCGGGCTGCTGCTGATCTGCGACGGCACCACCTTCGTCTCGTCGCGGATCGGCATGCTCGACATCTTCCAGGCCTTGTTCGTGACCGCCGCCTTCGGCTGTCTGATCGTCGACCGCGATCAGGTCCGCGAGCGCATGGCCCGCGTCGATGCCCAGGGCCGCATCGCGCTCACCGAATACGGCCCTCGGCTAGGGGTGCGCTGGTGGCGGTTCGGTGCGGGGGTGCTGCTCGGGCTCGCCTGTGGGACCAAGTGGTCCGGGCTCTATTTCATCGCCGCGTTCGGCCTGCTGTCGGTCTGTTTCGATCTCGCCGCCCGCCGCGCCTACGGCGTGCCGCGGCCGTGGCTTGGTACCGCGCTGCGCGATATCGGCCCCGCCCTCTACGCACTGGTCCTCATCCCGCTGCTGGTCTATCTCGGCAGCTACAGCGCCTGGTTCGCCAGCGAAGACGGGTACGACCGCTACTCGGTCGGCAACCCCTACGCCGGGAAGAACCCGATCGGCAGCGGCGGATTCTGGTCCTGGGTGCCCGACTCGCTGCGGTCGCTGTGGCACAACCAGGGCGAATCATTGACCTTCCATACCGGCCTGACCAATTCGGCCGGCAACCACCACCCCTGGGAATCCAAGCCGTGGTCGTGGCCGATGAGCCTGCGGCCGATGCTGTACCACTATGCCGACACCGGCGTCACCGGCTGCGGTCAATCGGTGTGCGTGAAGGCGGTGATGCTGATCGGCACGCCCGCGATCTGGTGGGTGTCGCTGCTGATGGTGGCGTGGGGGATCTGGCGCTGGGCCACCCGGCGCGACTGGCGGTATGCGGCGGTGCTGGTCGGTTACGGCGCCGGTCTGCTGCCCTGGTTCGCGACGTTGGATCGGCAGATGTACTACTTCTATGCCGTTCCGATGGCGCCGTTCCTGGTGATGGGTATCGCGTTGGTGCTGGGCGACATTCTCGGCCCGGCCCCCTTCACTCGGGCCGGAACCGGCCAGCGGTTCCTGATCTCGACCGAACGCCGCCGCCTCAATCTGCTGCTGGTCTGCCTGTACCTGGGTTTGGTGGTGGCGAATTTCATCTGGCTGTGGCCGATCCTGACCGCACTGCCGATCACACCGGGGAACTGGCAGGACCACCTTTGGTTGCCCAGCTGGCGGTGACGGTACGGATGTGTACCATCACGCGCGAGGATCCTCCGGCACCGAGGCAATACCGTGATGAGCATGGGAACCGGTAACGATCAGGGCACCGCGGGCAAGCAGCCGTCGGACGCGTTCCGCGGCCGCCTGCTCGCGGGCCTCGCCGCCGCGATCGAGGAGCGCGGCTTCCGCGACAGCACGGTCGCCGACGTCGTCAGGCATGCGCGGACCTCACGGCGGACGTTCTACCAGCACTTCGACAGTAAGGAAGCGTGCTTCGCGGGACTGCTCGAGCAGACCAACCGCGAGATCCTCGCGGCCGTGACCGCAGCGGTCGACCCCACCGCACCCTGGGCGACTCAGGTGCGGCAGGCGGTCGAGGCGTGGTGCCACGCGAATGAAGCGCGCCCGGCGCTCACGGTCGCGTGGTTCCGGGAGGCCCCCAGCCTCGGCGCGGCGGCCCGCACCCTGGAGCGGGAGATCACCGAAGGGTTCATCGACCTGGTCCTGTCGATCTGCGACACCGACGAATTCCGCTCGACGGGTGCGACTCCCGTGTCCCGGCAACTCGCCATCGTGCTCCTGGGCGGCCTGCGCGAACTGACGGTCACGGTCATCGAGGACGACATGCCCATCGGCGATATCACCGAGGTGGCGGTCGACGCCGCGATCGCCCTGCTCGGCCCCCGTGCCGAAAATCAGCGGAGGTGATCGCCCGCTCGATGTTCATCGCTCGGTGTCCGGTGCGGGCAGCACGCCCCGTTCCCACGCCAGGGTGACGGCCCGGGTGCGGTCGTCGACGCCCAACTTCGCGAAGATCTTCAACAGGTGGGTCTTCACCGTCGACTCGCCGATGTGCAGCGCGCGGCCGATAGCCGCGTTGGTCAAACCGCGCGCGACCGCGGCGAGCACCTCGATCTCGCGTGGGGTCAGCGCATCCGTCGGCGGCGTGCGCATCCGGGTGACGAGTTTGGCCGCCACCGGCGGCGCGAGCACGGTCTCGCCGCGCGCCGCCGCCCGGACGGCCGCCGCCAGTTCGCCGCGGGGAGTGTCCTTGAGCAGGTAGCCCGTGGCACCGGCCTCCACCGCGCGCACGATATCGGTGTCGGTGTCGTACGTGGTCAGTACGAGCACGCGGGTATCGGGCAGCCATGCCACGATCCGTGCCGTCGCGGCCGCGCCGTCCAGGCGCGGCATTCGCAGATCCATGAGCACGACGTCGGGGCGCAGGACGAGCGCGAGCGCCACCGCCCGCTCGCCGTCACCGGCCTCGCCCGCCACCTCGAGGTCCGGCTCGGCCGCGAGCAGTGCGGCGAGACCGCCGCGGACCACCGGATGGTCGTCGGCGAGCAGCACGCGAATCATGGCACCTCCAGCCGAATCGTCGTCCCGGCGCCCGGGGCGGTCCGGATCGCCATGGTCCCGGCCACCTGCTCGACCCTGCTGCGCATGCCGCGCAGGCCGAAACCCGTTGCCTGCGCGGCATCGAAGCCCCGGCCGTCGTCACGCACCTCCAGGGTGGTGCCGTCCGCGCCGTACCGCACGCGCACGTCGACCCGGGAGGCCTGAGCATGCTTGCGCACGTTCGTCAGGGCCTCCTGAACAGCGCGCAGCAGCACCACTTCCGAGTTGACCGGCAACGTGCGCGGCTCACCGTCGATGGTGAAGTGCGTCGCCAATCCGTTGTCCCTGCCTGCGCGTTCCACGACGCGCCGCAGCGCATCGACGAGCGTCCGTCCGTGCAGTTCGGCCGGGGCGAGCGCGGCGACGAGTGACCTTGCCTCGCCGAGGTTTTCCCGTGCCGTGCGCTCGATGAGGGCCAGCCGTTCGCGGACGACATCGTCGTCCGCCACCGCATCGGCGGCCTGTGCCTGCACGAGGATGCTGAGGAACGCCTGGGCGAGCGTGTCGTGGATCTCGGCGGCCAGCCGTTCCCGCTCGGACATCACCCCTTCGCGCCGATGCGCCTCGGCGAGGTCCGAACGGGCTTGCCGCAGTTCGGCTATCAGCTCCTTGCGGCGCTCGCTCTCGTCCGCGATGCCGTGGATCCACACGCCCAGGTGCAGGTTGCTGCCCAGGACGAGGATCCCGGCCAGCGCCGCCACCAGCATCGCATTCGTGGTCCAGCCGATGCGGCCGACGATGATCACGCAGAGGCAGAGCCCCAGCCCGGTGGTGAGCGCGATCGCCCAGCGCATCGGGAGCATCGCCCACAGCTGCGTGAACACGGTGAGCAGCGGCAGATATCCGGCGGGCCCCAGGCTGAGCAGGACCAGGGTGGCCGCGCACAGCAGCACGGTGTAGGCCACGGCGATCCGGACGTTGTCGGTATAGAGCAGGCGATGGCCCACGAGAATGTACGCCAGTCCCATCAGGGCGAGCAGTCCGATCCCGAGCAGGCGGTGGTGCGCGAGTTCCTCGGGGGCCGTGAGGAATCCGATCGCGGACGCGGTCAGGACCACCGCGCACATGGCGTGCCACCACGGGGCCGAGCGCTCGACGAACGAGCGCTCCTCCCGTCGGTCGTGCACAGCCATCACCCGCAGCCTACGAGCTTTCAGCCGTCGCCCCGGCGCTTCCAGCGGAACGTGGTCAGGCAGGCCACGAATCCGAGGACGAACCAGACCGTCAGCACCAGCAGGATCCGGCCGTGTTCCCAGCCGCTGCCGGCCTCGGTCCGCGCGGCCACCGCGTCGGGGAGGAATGCCGAGCGCAACCCTTGGCCCACCCAGCGCAGTGGGAAGATCCCCGACGCGTCCTGCAGCCAGCCGGGCAGCATCGTCAGGGGCACGTAGACGCCGGAGACGAACAGCAACAGCAGCACGGGCGCGTTCACCACCGCGGCGGCCGACTGCGCGCCGCGCGGCAGGCTCGACAGCGCGACACCGAGCACGCCGAACGTCGCGAAGGCGAGTACCGTGACCCAGCCGAACGTCCACCACTTCTGCGGTGTCGACGGCAGGTCCACGTCGTAGGCGAGCACGCCGATCGCCAGCAGCGCAAGGGTTTCCAGCACGCCGACGACGACCATCATGACGATCTTGCCGAGGAAGTAGGAGGTGCGCGGCATCGGCGTGGTGACCAGCCTGCGCAGGGTGCCGTTGTCCCGATCGACCGCGATCCAGATCGCGAGGTGGGTGAGGGTCGTCGACGCGAGTCCGGCGGTGATCATCGCGGGCAGCAGTGCCTGGCTGTACGGCACGCCCTCGGCAATGTCCTCGCGGCCGAAGATGGCGCTGAACAAGAAGAACAGCCCGATCGGCAGCGCGAAGGAGAACACGACGGCATCGCGTTCGCGGAAGAAGCATTTCACCTCGACCGCGCCCCGCACGAGGCCCAGGCGCCATGGCGAGGGCAGTGGCACCGCCGTCCTCATGCGGCACGCTCCGCTGGATCCGCGCTGGTCGTTTCGGCGCCGAGCAGCTCGAGATAGACGTCCTCCAGCGTGGGCCGGCGGACCTGTAGCGCCGGAATCTCGCCGCCCAGCCGGGCGGAGAGCTCGCGCACGACGCGCGTCGGCCGGTCGGTCCGCACGACCCGGTCGGCGCCGTTCTCCTGCCACGACACGAAGGCCTGGGCCCGCCGTCGACCGCCGAGCTCGGCCGGCGGTCCCGCGGCGACGATCCGGCCGCGTGCGATCACCGCGACCCGGTGGGCGAGCGCCTCGGCCTCCTCGAGGTAATGCGTGGTGAGCAGGATGGTGGTGCCGTCGGTGACGAGGGTGCGGATGGTGTCCCAGAACCGCCGTCGTGCCCCGGGATCGAAGCCCGTCGTCGGCTCGTCGAGGAAGAGCAGTTCGGGACGGCCGAGCAGGCCGAGTGCAACATCGAGTCGTCGCCGTTGTCCGCCGGAGAGCTTGCGAATGCGCGTGCGCCACTTGTCGTTCAGCCCGACGAGGTCGGCGACGGCGCGCGGGTCGCGCGGGTGGGGGTAGTACCGGGCGAAGTGCTCGACCATTTCCCCGACGGTCAGCTCGCCCGCATCGCTCGCCTGCTGCATGACGACGCCGATGCGGGCTCGCCACCGCGCATCGGCGGTGGCGGGGTCGACACCGAGCACGCTCAGCTCGCCCGCGTCGCGGCGGCGATACCCCTCGAGGATCTCGACGGTCGTGGTCTTTCCCGCACCATTGGGTCCGAGCAGCGCGAACACCTCACCCCGCTCGACCGTGAGGTCGATCCCGTCCACCGCCACCGCATCCCGATACGCCTTACGCACTCCCCGGGCGTGGACAACAGCTTCCATATCACCGAGCATCGCCGGGGACCTGTATCCGCCGGAACCACCGCACGGCCGGAGCGGGATCCACCGAACGGTGGAGACGATCGGCAGGCGCACCGGAGCCCGACGGATCGACCTGAATTGACGGACCCGATATGGTGACCTAGGTCACAATTTGGTAGCTTTCACTGACGATCGTAGTGGAAAAGCTTTCCAAGATCTTTGCTCGGTCTTTACGATTGGCTCCGGGCTTTGCTCGAAAGGTCTTCGGTACACCTGCTTTACCGCTGGTCAGCTGCTGGTTTTGCACAGTTCGCCCGCCCGCTCGATGCCTGTACATGTTCCACCGATGAACCGAACCGGGAATCCGGTTCGGCGAAGGAGAAATATGTCCACCGACACCGACCCGGCCCGACGGACGTCGCTTCCCGGTCTTGCCGTCGTGTTCCGCCACGACCTACCCGCCTCCGTGGCGGTATTCCTTGTCGCCCTTCCGCTCTCGATCGGCACCGCAGTCCGCAATATCGGTCCGTCGCGGCATGCTGGACCGCGGGGTCGTGGTGTCGGGATTGTTCTTCGATATCGCCACGGCCCGCGTCCTCGAGGTCACCGTCGACGGGGTGGCCGATATCGAGGACGTCACCAGGCCGGTCACGGCACTGTCGGTCCAGAGGGGGTCCGGCCGCGGGCGACGGCCGGGAGGCGGCGGGCCGGGCGACGCTTCGGGGCGGGTTCCCGGGGGGTTGCTGCCTCTGCGGGCCGGTGTGAACGCGATCACCTGATGCGGCAGAAGTGAGCGAGGCTAAGTAACCTTTCCTCAGGCTTTGCTAAGTCTTTACTATTAATCTGACCCACAACATCCGGGTGACTGCCGGGCCAACGCCGTCCCGCAGCTGAGTTCGATGCCTGGAGAACATGTTCGACCGACCGGGGCCACCCCACCCGTCCCGGTGAAGGAGAAATATGTCCACCGACACCGATGTCACACCACGTCACGCCGCTCCACCGGGCCCGTCCTGGTCCGACCGGCTGTCTTCCATCGCCCGCCATGACCTACCTGCTTCCGTCGTGGTGTTCCTCGTCGCCCTACCGCTGTCGCTGGGCATCGCCGTTGCTTCCGATGCGCCGATCGCGGCCGGACTGATTGCCGCCGCCGTGGGTGGCATCGTCGTCGGCATCTTCGGCGGCTCTCCCTTGCAGGTCAGCGGCCCGGCAGCCGGTCTGACCGTGGTAGTTGCCGAAACCATTCACCAATTCGGCTGGAAGACAACGTGTTTCATCACCGTTGCCGCAGGTCTGCTGCAATTGATCTTCGGGCTGAGCCGGGTGGCGCGGGTTGCCTTGGCGATCGCCCCGGTGGTGGTGCACGCGATGCTCGCGGGTATCGGCATCACCATCGCCCTGCAGCAGGCGCATGTGCTGCTGGGCGGCGCCTCGCGCAGTTCGGCCTGGGCAAACGTCGCCGAACTGCCCAGTCAGCTGCTGAATCTGCACGGTGACGACTTCGTCATCGGTCTGGTCGTCATCGGCATCATCCTGGCCTGGCGTTACGTTCCGGGACGGGTCAGGCTGATTCCGGGTCCGCTGGTGGCGGTGCTGATCGGCACCGTGCTGTCGCTGGTACTGCCCGGTAACAACCCCGAACGTATCCAGTTCAACGGTTCGCTGTTCGATGCCATCGGACTGCCGCAGATGCCCAGCGGTGACTGGGGCCCGGTGGTGTTGGCGGTGCTGACCATCGCGCTGATCGCCAGCGTGGAGAGCCTGCTGTGTGCGGTGGCGGTGGACAAGCTGCACACCGGTAAGCGCACCAACTTCGACCGCGAGCTGATGGCTCAGGGCGCGGCCAATATGACCTCCGGCCTGCTCGGCGGATTGCCGGTCACGGGCGTGATCGTGCGCAGCTCGGCCAATGTGGCCGCCGGTGCCAAGACCAAGGCCTCGGCGTTCCTGCACGGCATCTGGGTCCTGGTGTTCTCCATCGCCCTGGTCGGCGTCGTGCAGCAGATCCCGAAGGCGGCGCTGGCCGGTCTGCTCATCGTGGTCGGCGTCCAGCTCGTGAAGATCGGACATATCCAGCTCGCCCGGCGCACCGGCGATCTGGCCGTGTACTCGGTGACCGTGCTGGGCGTGGTGTTCCTCAACCTGCTCGAGGGTGTGCTCATCGGTTTGGCCCTCGCGTTCGTGCTGCTGCTGTGGCGCGTGGTGCGGGTCTCGGTGCACGCGGGCCCGGTGACCGGCACCGACCGGTGGATCGTGAGCATCGACGGCACCTGCACCTTCCTGGCGCTGCCGAAGCTGTCCGCGGAGTTCGCCAAGGTGCCCGCGGGTACCGATGTGCTGGTCGAGCTGACCGTCGACTTCCTCGACCACGCCGCCTACGAGGCCATTCACGACTGGGCCCGCCAGCACGAGAACACCGGCGGCACAGTGGAATTCGTGGAGATCGGTACCGCGCGCATGGAACATGCCACGGAAGGTCCGCCGCGCCGCGGCCGGGTCCGCGGCCTGGTCGACGAGGTGCTGGGCCCGCGGCGCGAACGCCCGGAGAACCCCATCGCCGCCGGTGTCGCCGCCTACCATCGCAGCCACGCGCACGTGGTGCGGCCGCATCTGGACGAGCTGCGCGACCGGCAGGATCCGCATTCGATCTTCCTCACCTGCGCCGATTCCCGGATCGTGCCGAATGTGATCACCAACAGCGGCCCGGGTGACCTGTTCACCGTCCGCAATGTCGGCAACCTCGTGCCCGCCGACCGCTCCGATGCCTCGGTGGAGGCCGCGCTGGCCTTCTCGATGCAGAAGCTCGACGTGCGGAATGTGGTGGTGTGCGGGCATTCCGGGTGTGGCGCGATGCAGGCGCTGCTCGCCGGTGACCCGGTCGGACCGGGCCTGGACGACTGGCTCGCCCACGCCCAGCCCAGCCTGCGGCGTTTCCGGGCCGGACACCCCGTGGCCGTGGCCGCCGCGGCCGCGGGCTACAACGAACTGGCCCAGCTCGCCATGGTCAACATCGCCGTCCAGCTGGAAACCCTCAACAGCCACCCGGTCGTGCAGCAGGCCATCGCCGAACGCGGGGTGAACGTCTCGGGCCTGTACTTCGACATCGGCACCGCCCGAGTCCTCGAGGTCACCACCGACGGCATCGCGGAGATCGCCGACGCCGACCAGCCCTTGGCCATCCACGCCTGACCACCCGAGGCGCGAGTCCGGTTCATCCCGACCGGAACTCGCGCCTCGGCGCGCCGGGAGTACCGTAGGATCCGGCATAGAGCCTGGTCAGGTCGGAATTCCGGGAGGCTGGTGGTGCGGGATTGGGTGCGCGCGGCAGAAGCGCTGGTCGAGGAGGTCCTCGAGCCGCATGCGGCGGAGGTGGATCGGACAGGGCAGATTCCGGCGTCGAATTTCGATGCCCTGGCAGAGCGCGGTTTCTACGGGTTCGCCTTGTCGGAAGGTATGACCCCGGATGTACTCATCGATACCGCCGCCACCGTGATCAGTGGATGCTTGGCCACGGGTTTCGTCTGGGCGCAGCATGTGGGGGCGCTTCGGTCGGTCGCGCTCGCCGACAATGCGGATCTGCGGGATCGCTACGTGGGTCCGATGGCCGCCGGCAACTATCGGTCCGGAGTGTCGTATGCGGGGGCCGAGGCGAGGCCGACGCTGTTCGCCGAGCCGATCGACGGCGGATACCTTCTCAGCGGTTCGGCCCCGTTCGTCACGGGCTGGGGATACATCGATGCGGTGACCGCATCGGTTCGAATCCGGTCGGAGGGTGGGAATTCGGTGGCGACGTTGCTGCTCCCGGTCGCGGAGCTCGAGGGCGTGACTGCCGAACGGCTCCCGCTCATCGCCGCCGATGCCAGTGCCACGGTGCGGCTGCGTTTCGATCGGACGCCGGTCGACGCGAAGCGACTGGTCGGCATCCGATCGTTCGAGGAATTCAGTAGCGGGCGTGGCAGCGTGACCGATTGGGTGAACGGCGCTTTGTCGTTGGGTGTGTTACAGCGCTGTGTGCGACAGCTCGAAGACCTGGGGGTCGACGGAGACGGCTACGCCCACGAGTACGCGGCCCTGAGAGCTCGATTCTCCTCTGCGGCAGGAGATCCGGAGGCCACCTATTGCCTGCGCGCCGACATCGCCCGGGCCGCCGTGACCGCGGCATCGGCTGGGGTAGTCGCGGCAGGCAGTCGCTCGACCCTGTCGGGCTCGGTACCCGAACGCCTCATGCGTGAGGCCACCTTCGCCCTGGTCTGCCCCACCCGCGCCCCGATCAAACAGGCCCTACTCAACCGCCTACAACCCACGAACAGCTAGGCAAACCACTCGCTCTTCGGTGGGCGCGCCGGGACGAACCTGCGGGGGAACGTGGTGGCGAGGGCCTAGGGTGGGCGGAGGGGTGGGATATTCCCTCGCCGATGGGTGGGCGGCGTGCCAGGGTGGTAGGTGTAAGCATTCGGTGGATCGGCGGGATCGGAGTCGAATGGATATGGTTGCCGGGTCGGCGGTGACGGGCACCCTCGTGCCGGGGACCATGCTGACGTATCCGCAGTGGCTCACCGAGCGGATCGCCGATATGGGCATCTCGTGGGGGACCGGTGACTCGCGGGTGTCGGGCACGCTGTGGTGGTGTATGGCGGCGTCCTCACTCGTCGCGCCGATCGCCACGGCCTATGCCGAACGACGCCCGGCGCCGAATCCGGACCTGGAGCAGATTCTCTGCGAGATTCGCCCGGACGGCGGCATCGAGCGCGTCCTGCCGGTGCGGTGGTATGCGGGCGCGGCGAGGGCCGATACCGCTGCCGATCCGGACGCCGACGCCGTGGGTCCGGCGCTGCGAAAGACGTTGGGCCACATCATCCCCGTCGTCGCCGAGGTCAGCGGTGCGGGTATCCCGTCGCTGTGGGCGATCGTCGCCGACGCCATCGGCAACCGCGCGATCGATGCGGGGGATGCGGAGGCGGGCACGCGGCTGGCCCAGGAGGTCGCGGGCCGGTTACCCGTGCCGCGGTTCACCGATATCGGCGACCGAACGTTCGTGCGGCGCATCTCGTGCTGCCTGGTGTTCGAGGTCCCGGGCTGCCAGATGTGCACGAGCTGCCCGAAACGCCCTGCCGCCGAGCGCCACGCCCTGCTGACGAAGCTCGCCACGCAGAGCTGAGGTCCCGGCAAAAAGCGTGCCGGGACATGGGTGGAGGCATGCCGGGACATGACTGGGACCGTGCCGAGACGATGAGTGGGAGCATGCCGGGACGATGAATGGGAGCATGCCGAGACATGAGCGGGAGCATGCCGGGACCATGGAAGGGAGCGGGCCCGGGAGTGGCCGGGTCATCGAGTAGTGGCCGGTCCATTGGCGCACGCTCGGGGCGCTCCCGATAGCATGGTCGCGCCGGAGCACATCCGCGACCGGCCTGGACCGATCCAGATCGCGGGGGACTTTCCCGCACCCCCAACGCGGGCGTCAGCCCGCCCGAGAATGCCAAGGAGAGCGCAGCCGTGACCACCTCAGCCCGCAACACCCCAGCCGCCCTCGTTCGGGTGCCGGCCGGGACGACGGCGGGCGCCGCGCTGCGCGAGGCGGGCCTGCCCAACAAGGGCCCCGACGCGGTGATCGTCGTGCGCGACCCGGAGGGCAACCTCAAGGACCTGTCCTGGGCTCCCGACACCGACGTCGAGGTCGAGCCGATCGCGGCCGCCTCCCCGGACGGCCGCAACGTCATCCGGCACTCCACCGCCCACGTGCTGGCTCAGGCCGTGCAGCAGGAATTCCCGGAGGCCAAGCTCGGCATCGGCCCGTTCATCAAGGACGGCTTCTACTACGACTTCCAGGTCGACCGCCCCTTCACCCCGGAGGATCTGGCCAAGCTGGAATCCCGCATGAAGAAGATCATCAAAGGCGCGCAACGGTTTTCGCGCCGGGTCGTCGACATCGAGGAGGCCCGGGTCGAACTGGCCAAGGAGCCGTTCAAACTGGAGCTGATCAACGACAAGTCCGGCATCGACGATCCGGAGGTCATGGAGGTCGGCGGCAGCGAGCTGACCATCTACGACAACCTCGACCCGCGCACCGGTGACAAGGTGTGGGGCGATCTGTGCCGCGGCCCGCACTGCCCCACCACCAAATACATTCCGGCCTTCAAGCTGACCCGCAGCTCGGCCGCCTACTGGCGCGGTGATCAGAACCGCGAGGATCTGCAGCGCATCTACGGCACCGCCTGGGAATCGCAGGAGGCCCTCGACGCCCACCTGCACATGCTCGCCGAGGCCGAGAAGCGCGACCACCGCAAACTGGGCCTGGAACTGGACCTGTTCTCCTTCCCCGACGAACTGGGCTCGGGCCTGCCGGTGTTCCATCCCAAGGGCGGCATCATCCGCAAGGAGTTGGAGGAGTATTCGCGCCGCCGCCACATCGATGCGGGCTACGAGTTCGTCAACACTCCGCACATCACCAAGGGCCAGCTGTTCGAGGTGTCCGGCCACCTGGACTGGTATCGCGACGGCATGTTCCCGGCGATGCATCTGGACGCGGAGTACAACGAGGACGGCACCGTCCGCAAGCCCGGCCAGGACTACTACGTCAAGCCGATGAACTGCCCGATGCACAACCTGATCTTCCGGGCCCGCGGCCGGTCGTATCGGGAACTGCCGCTGCGGCTTTTCGAGTTCGGCTCGGTGTATCGCTACGAGAAGTCGGGCGTGATTCACGGTCTGACTCGCGTGCGGGGCATGACCCAGGACGACGCGCACATCTACTGCACCAAGGAGCAGATGCACGCGGAGCTGACCAGCACGTTGAACTTTGTGCTGTCGCTGCTCGCGGACTACGGCCTCGAGGACTTCTACCTGGAGCTGTCCACCAAGGACCCGGACAAGTTCGTCGGCTCGGACGAGATGTGGGAGGAGGCCACCGACACCCTCGAGAAGGTGGCCCACGCATCCGGACTGGAGCTGGTGCCGGATCCGGGCGGCGCCGCCTTCTACGGGCCGAAGATCTCTGTGCAGGCCAAGGATGCGCTCGGCCGGACCTGGCAGATGTCGACCATCCAGCTCGACTTCAACCTGCCCGAGCGGTTCGAGCTGGAGTACACCGCCTCCGACGGCACCAAGCAGCGGCCGGTGATGATCCACCGCGCCCTGTTCGGTTCCATCGAGCGCTTCTTCGGCGTGCTCACCGAGCACTATGCCGGCGCGTTCCCGGTGTGGCTGTCACCGGTCCAGGTGGTGGGTATCCCGGTCGCCGACACCTTCGCGCCGCATCTGGATGAGGTGATCGAGCGGTTGCGCGACGCCGGTGTGCGCGCCGAGGTCGATCGCAGCGACGACCGGATGCAGAAGAAGATCTTCAATCACACCGCCCAGAAGGTGCCGTTCATGCTGCTGGCCGGTGAGCGCGACGTGAACGCGGGCGCGGTGAGCTTCCGGTTCCGCGACGGCACCCAGGTGAACGGCGTGCCCGTCGCCCATGCGGTCGCCACCATCGTGGACTGGATTCGGCGGCGCGAAAACCCCTCGCCGACCTCGGAGGGTTTGCAAATCCGGACCGGTGGAGCATGAGCATCATGGATGAGGCTGTGTCGCAGCAGAATTCGGAGCAGATCGTCGATACCGGCGCCGGGGACCCGGATCGGTTGCAGCGGTTGTGGACGCCGTATCGGATGTCCTACATCACCGGTGCGGTCGCCGATCGGGACGCGCGGAAAGAAGGTGCGCCTCCCGGGCAGGAGGAACGGAAGACGGGTCACCCGTTCACCGAGATCCCCAAGATGTCCGACGAGGACGGCCTGGTGATCGCGCGGGGTGAGTGGGTGTACGCGGTGCTCAACCTGTACCCCTACAACCCCGGACACATGATGGTGGTGCCGTATCGGCGGGTGGCCAACCTCGAGGATCTCACCGCCGAGGAGAGCGCCGAGCTGATGGCGTTCACCCAGCAGGCGATCCGGGTGATGAAGAAGGTGTCGCGGCCCGAGGGTTTCAATGTCGGCCTGAATCTCGGTGGGGTGGCGGGCGGTTCGCTCGCCGACCACCTGCACCAGCACATCGTGCCGCGCTGGGGCGGTGACGCGAACTTCATCACCGTCGTCGGCGGGGTCAAGGTGATGCCGCAGTTGTTACGGGAGACGCGGGCTCTGCTTGCGGCGGCCTGGAAGGAAGTCGAGTAGCGTGCTGAGCTTCTTCGGTCGTGAGACATTCGCCAAAGCGACTGCGCCCCTGGGCAAAGCGCTGGTGAGTACCGGGCTCACGCCCGATGCGATGACGCTGATCGGCACCACGGCCTCGATCGCGGCCGCGGTGACGCTGTTCCCGACCGATCACCTGTTCTGGGGAACGATGGTGATCTGGTTGTTCGTCATGTTCGACATGCTCGACGGCGCGATGGCCCGCGCCCGCGGCGGCGGCACGAAATACGGTGCGGTGCTGGACGCCACCTGCGACCGGGTGGCCGACGGCGCCATCTTCGGTGCGCTCGCGTGGTGGGCGGTCTACAACGAGCACAGCAAACATCTGCTGCTGGCCACGCTCGTGGTGCTGGTCACCTCGCAGGTGATCTCCTACGCCAAGGCGCGCGCCGAGGCGAGCGGACTGTCCGCCGACGGCGGCCTGATCGAGCGCCCCGACCGCCTGGTGATCGTGCTGGTGGGTGCGGGCCTCACCGGTATCGGCGGCCACTGGGGCATCGAATGGCTCACGTACGCGGTGTATGTCGCGATGTACATCCTCGCCGTGCTCAGCATCGTCACCGTCTTCCAGCGGGTGCTGGCGGTCCGCAACTCCGTCGGTGCCCGCGATCTCATCACCCCGGCGCAGGCCTCGGGAGAGGGCCAATGACCGACACGTCCCGGATTCGCTCCGGGCCGGCGAACTAGGGGCCCCGCATGACAGACGTGAAATCCGCTCTCGCCGACAAGGCGTACGCGGCCGGATGGCGGCTGGTACGGGAACTGCCCGAGCGCACCGCGCGCCGGCTGTTCGACTACGGCGGCGACCGGGCGGGACGGCGGGCCAACCGGGCCGCGCATCGGACCGGGCAACCGAATCAGTTGCGCCGCAACCTCTCTCGCGTTCTCGGTGTCGAACCGATGGACGTGCCCGACGATCTGGTGCGCGCGAGCATGCGCTCCTATGCCCGCTACTGGTGCGAGGCGTTCCGGCTGCCGACGATGGATCATGCCGCACTGGCGAAATCGCCGCTGATGCCGGTGGACGGGCTCGAACATCTCGATGCCGCCCTGGCGCAGGGGCGCGGGGTGGTGTTCGTGCTGCCGCACTCCGGCAACTGGGATATGGCGGGAGTGTGGCTGGTGCAGCACTACGGCCGCTTCGCCACGGTGGCCGAGCGGCTGAAACCGGAATCGCTGTTCGAACGGTTCGTCGCCTATCGGGAAAGCCTCGGCTTCGAGGTGTTCCCGCTCACCGGCGGTGAGCAGCCGCCGTTCAGGCAGCTGGCGGATCGCCTGCGGCAGAACAAGGTCGTATGCCTGCTGGGCGAGCGCGACCTGACCGGCAAGGGGGTGCCGGTGACGTTCTTCGGCGAACGCACCTGGATGCCCGCGGGCGCAGCGAAATTGGCGATCGAGACCGGCGCCGCGCTCCTGCCGGTGCACGCCTGGTTCACCGTCGACGAGCAGGGCCGGGAGGGCTGGGGCCTGAAGACCGAAGCACCGCTCGATGTTTCGGGTGGTGTCGCCGCGGCAACTCAGGCGTTGGCGGACCGGTTCGCGGCCAATATCGCCGAGCATCCCGCCGACTGGCACATGCTGCAACCGCTGTGGGAGGCCGACCTCTCCGATGCCCGCCGCGCCCGGATCGCCGGGGCTCCCGGCCACAAGCAGGCTGGGGATGTGGGAGACGAGGCGGCGTTATGAAGATCGGCATGGTCTGCCCGTACTCGTTCGATGTGCCGGGCGGGGTGCAGTCGCATGTCGTGGAGCTGGCACAGGTGCTGATCGAGCGCGGGCACAAGGTGAGTGTGCTGGCCCCGGCGGCCGACGACACGCCGCTGCCGGATTTCGTGGTGTCGGCGGGTAAGGCGGTACCGATTCCCTACAACGGCTCGGTGGCGCGGTTGTCGTTCGGGCCCACCGCCTACACCCGCATCCGCCGGTGGATCACCGACAACAACTTCGACGTGCTGCACATCCATGAACCGAATGCGCCGAGCCTGTCGATGCTGGCGTTGAAGATCGCCGAGGGCCCGATCGTGGCCACCTTCCACACCTCGACCACGAAATCGTTGGTGCTCAGCACCTTTCAGGGCGTGCTGCGGCCCTACCACGAGAAGATCGCGGGCCGGATCGCGGTCTCGGAACTGGCGCGGCGGTGGCAGGTGGAGGCGCTGGGCGGGGATGCCGTGGAGATCCCGAACGGTGTCGACGTCCCGGCGTTCGCACACGCCCCGCTGCTGGACGGCTATCCGCGCCCGGGCGGCACGGTGTTGTTCCTGGGCCGCTACGACGAACCCCGCAAGGGGATGGCGGTACTGCTGGCCGCGCTGCCGGAGGTCGTGCGCCGCCATCCCGATGTCGAGATTCTGATCGTCGGCCGCGGCGACGAGGAGCGGCTGCGCCGCGAGGCCGGGGAGTATGCGCGGCATCTGACACTGCTCGGGCAGGTGTCGGATGCGGAGAAGGCCTCGGCGATGCGCAGCGCCGATGTCTACTGCGCCCCCAATATCGGTGGCGAGAGCTTCGGCATCGTGCTGGTGGAGGCGATGGCCGCCGGAACCGCGGTGGTGGCCAGCGAATTGGACGCCTTCCGCCGCGTGCTGCGCGACGGATTCGCCGGAACTCTTGTGCCCGTGGGCGATTCGGCGCGGCTGGCGGGGGCGCTGAACGACCTGCTGGCCGATCCGGCGCGCCGCGAGGATTTGGTGCGCGCCGCCAATCAGGTCGTCGGTGAATACGATTGGCCGGTGGTGGCCGAACAGATCCTGCGTGTCTACGAGACGGTGACCGTCGGCGACAGCCGGGTGAGGGTCGCCGGATGATCACCTTCTCCGCGACCGCGATCCTGATCCTCGCGCTGATCGCGGCGCTGGTCATCGCGGCCGGTGTCTGGGCGTATTCGACCGCCAATCGGCTGGACCGCCTGCACGTGCGCGGCGATCAGGCCCAGCACGCCCTGGAGGCCGCGCTGGCGCGGCGGGCGGTGGTGGCGCGAGCGGTGGCGCTGGCGGTCGCCGGTCCCGGAGCCGATCCGGGGGCGGCCGATCAGGCCAAACGCCTGCACACCCTGGCGGATCGGGCCGAGCGGGCGAACTGGACCGACCGCGAGACCGCCGAGAATCAGCTGGCGGCGGCCCTGGCCGCGGTCGATATCGCGCTGCTGCCACCGCAGTTGGTGGCCGAACTCGCCGACGCCGAGGCGCGGGTGCTGATCGCCCGCCGCTTCCACAACGATGCCGTCCGCGACACCCTCGCCCTGCGCACCAGGAGACTCGTCAGGCTGCTGCACCTCGGTGGTACCGCGCCGCTGCCCACCTATTTCGAGATCGCCGAGCGCGTCACGCCGGCCGCGAGCACCGGACTCGAGGTCGATGACGTGCGCACCTCGGCGCGGGTCGCGCTGCTCGACGAGCAGGATCGAGTGCTGCTGATGCGCGGCCACGACCCGCAGACCCCGGATATGCCGTTCTGGTTCACCGTCGGCGGCGGTGTCGAACCGGGAGAATCCCTGCGCGCGGCCGCGGTTCGGGAGCTGTGGGAGGAGACGGGACTGGCGTTGGACTCCTCCGGGCTGCGCGGTCCCATTTGGCGGCGCGTGGCGGTCTTCCCCTTCAACGGTGAGCTGATCCGCTCGGAGGAATTGTTCTTCGTCGCCCGCACCAAGGAGTTCGAACCCAAGGCCGCGAATCCGACGGTGTGGGAACGCCGCTGCGTCTCCGCCTACAAATGGTGCACCCCCGGCGATATCGTCGAATTCGACCGCACCGGCGAAACGGTCTACCCCTACAACCTCGACCAGCTACTGCCGGAAGCGGCCGCCGCCGCCTCCGGCATCACCGACCCCGAGGTACGTTCCATCCGCTGATCGGGCGTACACACGCCAGGTTTGGGGGGCGGACGTGCCACGGCCGGAACGGATATCGTCGGCTCCGGTAACGAGGCGGGTTGTCGATTAGGACGAGAGGGCGATGGTGAGCGTTGAGCGGGTGCCGGGTGGGGCGGCCGATGACGAGAGACTGGTGGCGGGGCTGACCGCACTGGTCAATACGGTGTACGCCGAGGCCGAGGACGGGATTTGGCGGGAGGGGGCCCAGCGCACGACCGCCTCGGAGATCGCCGGGCTCATTGCCGACGGGGAGATCGCGGTGCGCCGCCTGGCCGACGGTTCGGTTGCCGGGGCCGTGCGGGTGCAGCGGCTCGGCGAGGGGCTGGGGGAGTTCGGCATGCTGGCGTGTGACCCGCGGCTGCGCGGCAGCGGGATCGGCCGCGAGCTGGTCGATTTCGCGGAATCGTGGTGTGCCGGGCAGGGTGCCTCGGCCATGCAGCTCGAACTGCTCGTTCCCCGCACCTGGGTTCATCCGATGAAGGACTTCCTGGACCGGTGGTACACGCGGCTGGGTTATCGCGTGGTCCGGCGCGGGTCGCTGGAGGAGAGCTATCCGCACCTGGTGGCGGATCTCGCGACGCCGTGCGACTTCCTCATCTACCGCAAACCGTTGTCCGCGGGCAGCTAGCTGTCGAACCACTCCAAGACCAGGCGGGCGACCTCGTCGGGACGCTCGAGGTGCATGAAATGCCCGGCCCCGCCGAGGATTTCGACGCGCGAGCCCGGGGCCAGCGCGTCGGAGACGTCGGCGAAGCCGGAGGGAGGGATGCAGCCGTCGTCGGCGCCCGCGAGGACCAGCAGCGGAACGGGCTCGGGGCCTTCGGTCCTCGCCGCCAGCGCGGCGAGCTGCGGATCGTGCAGGGAGGTGTCGATATTGGCGCGGTAGATGCGCAGGGCGTTGGCGATGACGGCGGGATCGCCGTAGAGCGCGTGGATGCGGTCGCGATGCTCACCCGGGTCCAGGCCGGGGGACCAGGTCGACCAGAGATGGTCGATGAGGTCGCGATCGGCCGTCAGGGTCGTCTCGGCGAGTCCGTGCACCTGGAACAGCCAGATGTAGAAGAACCGTTGCAGCTGAGCAGGATCGGCGAACAGGCGGCGGAGGGTTCCGGGCGGTGGCACCGCCATCGTCACCGCTCGGCGCACCCGCTCCGGCCAGGCGGCGGCCGCCCGGCCGACCATGCCCGCGCCGATATCGTGGCCGATCATGTCGATGCCATCGGGATCCAAGGCCTCGGCGACCGCGGCGGCGTCGGCGGCCAGGGTGAGGCCGTCGGCGTAGGTCAAGGCGTCCGCCGTCGCCGGATGGTGGCCGCGCAGGAAAGGCGCCACCACCCGGCGGCCCGCCGCGACGAGCCGCTCGGCGAGCGGGCCGAAGGTCGCGGGATGATCGGGAAATCCGTGCCAGCACACCACGATCGGACCGTCTCCGGCGGCCAGGGCGGGGAAGTTCAGCCGGTCGGTCTCGACGACGATCTCTTCGAACTGCACCCCCTCACCGTATCGGCGGACCATCCGGTGTGCGCGGTGTTGCTACCGATCGGCGGTATCGGTCTCCGGACCGGACGCGACGATCGAGGACACCGGAGTGCCGATTTCGATGGTGCGGCTGACCGTGCACAGCCGGTCGTGCGAGGACTTGACCGCGCGGGGCAGGATCTTGCGGGCGTCGTCGCCGCCCTTGCCGTCGGGGAAGGTGACGCGGAACCGAACCTCGAGGTCGGTCATGTGGGCGCCGAGCTCATCGCTGATCTTGTTGCCCGACACCGCAACCGTGAACTCGCTCGGTTCGGCGTGGCGGCTGGTCGCGATGTCCACATCGATCGCGGTGCAGCCGCCCAGCGCGGCGAGCAGCAGCTCGACCGGCGTGAAGTCGGCGTCGTCGCCGGAGCCGAAGACGATGTCGCCGCCTCGGGGATTGGTCGCCCGGTATCGTCCGGCGGCGGTCCGTTCGATCCGAACCGACCGCAAGCTGTCGTCAGTCATGGCTACGACACTAGGCCCGATGAAGATGTGA
Organism: Nocardia transvalensis; assembly: GCF_015477765.1. Taxonomy (GTDB): domain Bacteria; phylum Actinomycetota; class Actinomycetes; order Mycobacteriales; family Mycobacteriaceae; genus Nocardia; species Nocardia transvalensis_A. The sequence continues at coordinate 164,347 of NZ_JADLQQ010000009.1, forward strand.
GCTGTCTCATGATCCGTTATGGTCGGAACCGGTTTGCCGCGCACTCGGTGTGGTGAAACCGATGCGTTGGAGGTGAGGCACAACATGCCGATGTCGTATCTGCTGCACGATTTCCTACTGCCCTATCTGGGGGAGGAGGCCGCGACGTACTGGGCGCAGCTGCTGGTCGTCTACCCGCTGTAGCGGTGGGGTAACCGGGCGTCGGGGCGGTTCCCGGCGCAGGCAGTCCAGTGGTCTCCGACTGGCTATGAAGTGGCCTGGTCCGGACGCCTAGAATCGTGATGTTCGATTCCGAATGATCCGATTCAGCCGAAGACCAGGAGTTTGCCCGTGACTACGCCCGAAACCGCCCCGACGACCGGCACCGCCCGCGTGAAGCGCGGCATGGCCGAGATGCTCAAGGGTGGGGTGATCATGGACGTCGTCACCCCGGATCAGGCCAAGATCGCCGAGGACGCCGGTGCGGTCGCGGTCATGGCGCTGGAGCGGGTGCCCGCCGACATCCGCGCCCAGGGCGGGGTGGCGCGCATGAGCGATCCCGATCTGATCGACGGCATCATCAACGCCGTCTCCATCCCGGTTATGGCCAAGGCGCGGATCGGCCACTTCGTGGAGGCGCAGATCCTGCAGAGCCTCGGCGTCGACTACATCGACGAGTCCGAGGTGCTGACTCCCGCGGACTACGAGCACCACATCGACAAGTGGCAGTTCACCGTCCCGTTCGTGTGCGGCGCCACCAATCTGGGCGAGGCGCTGCGCCGCATCACCGAGGGCGCGGCCATGATCCGCTCCAAGGGTGAGGCCGGCACCGGCGACGTCTCCAACGCCACCACCCACATGCGCAAGATCCGCCAGGAGATCCGCCGCCTGCAGTCGCTGCCCGAGGACGAGCTGTATGTCGCGGCCAAGGAGCTGCAGGCCCCTTACGAGCTGGTGCGCGAGATTGCCGAAACCGGCAAGCTGCCGGTCGTGCTGTTCACCGCCGGTGGCATCGCCACCCCGGCCGACGCGGCGATGATGATGCAGCTGGGTGCCGAGGGCGTATTCGTCGGCTCGGGCATCTTCAAGTCCGGCAACCCGGCCGAGCGCGCCGCCGCCATCGTCAAGGCCACCACCTTCTACGACGACCCGGACGTGCTGGCCAAGGTCTCCCGCGGACTGGGCGAGGCCATGGTCGGCATCAACGTCGAGGAGATCCCGGAGCCCCACCGCCTCGCCGAGCGCGGCTGGTAGTTCCCACCCACAGCGCGCCCTCGAGCCTCCCGGCACGAGGGCGCGCTCGTCTTTCATGTGAGCGAGCAATGTCGCTGTCTCTACGCCTGAGTGTGCCTGCGAGACTGCTCGCTCACCGAATCTCGCTTCGGGGGGCGGGGTTACGCTGAGCGGCGCGGGCGGGCGTTGGTTCGTTCGATTACTCAGTGTGGGAAGGGGAGTCGCGGGATGTTGTTGCCGTCGACCGAGCGGGCGTTGTTGCGGCGGGTTGCCGTTGAGCAGGCGGAGTATCGGGTGCCCTCGCTGATTGCTGCCGTGGTGCGGGACGGGGAGCTGGTGTGGTCGGGGGCCCGGGGGCGGGTCGAGGGGAGTCGGCCGACCACCGACACGCAGTACCGTATCGGGTCGATCACCAAGTCGATGGTGGGCACCGTGGTGATGCGGCTGCGTGACGAGGGCAAGCTCGATCTGGCGGATCCACTGGCAAAGTACGTGCCCGGCGCGCCGCTGGGGGACCGGACGGTGGCGCAGCTGCTGTCGCACACGTCCGGCCTGCGCGCGGAATCTCCCGGCGACTGGTGGGAGCGCACCGAGGGTGGGGACTGGGCCGAGCTCGCCGACAGTCTGGACGGTGACGCGGGCAGCAAGGCGCTGCTGCATCGGGCGGGTCGGCGGTTCCACTACTCCAATGTCGGCTTCGCCGCGCTCGGCGAGTTGGTCGCGCGGTTGCGCGGGCACAGCTGGTTCGAGGCGGTGCGCGCCGAGGTGCTCGTCCCGCTGGGCATGGGCCGCACCACTGTGTTGCCCGCTGCCCCGCATGCCACCGGTTGGGCGGTGCATCCCTGGGCGGATGTGGTGCTGGCCGAGCCGTCGCACGACAACGGGGCGATGGGGGCGGCCGGTCAGTTGTGGTCCACGGCGCGGGACCTGGCCCGCTGGACGGCGTTCATCGGCGGTGACACCGGGGACGTGCTGAAGGCCGACACGCTGGCGGAGATGCGCGAACCGGCCGCGGTCGAGGACGGCGACGAGTGGGACTCCGGGTATGGGCTGGGCCTGCAGTTGCAGCGGCGCAAGGGCCGTCGGCTGGCCGGACACACCGGGGCCATGCCCGGCTTCATCGCCACCGTCTGGGCCGATCCCAAAGACCGCACCGGCGTGCTGTTCCTGTCGAACACCACCTACGGCGGCATCCGCGGCGGTCTGGCCGGCGCCATGCTGGACATCCTGGCCGAGCACGAGCCGAACTTGCCCGAGGAATGGCTGCCCGCGCCCACCGTGGACCCGAAGCTGTTGGCGCTCACCGGAACCTGGTACTGGGGCACCGCCTCGATCGCGCTGCACCTGCGGGCCGATGGCCTGCTCGAGCTGAAAGCCCTCGCGCACGGCGGGCGGCAGTCCCGGTTCCGCCCCGAGGCCGACGGCTCCTGGACCGGACTGGACGGCTACTACGCCGGCGAGCGCATGCAGGTCGTGCGCGACTCCGACGGCACGCCACAGCGGCTGGAACTCGTGAGCTACGTGTTCACCCGCGCCCCCTACGAACCGGCCGAGCCCATCCCCGGTGGTGTCGACCCGGCGGGCTGGCAGGGCCGGGGTACAAGCGCTCAGTAGAGCTCACGACAGGTAGTCGCGCCAAAAAACATGACACGCTAACTCCTTTCGGGCGCCGCTGACTACGCCATTCTCCGACAGCGCTGGTTCTCGGTTCGTCGTTGTCGAAATGAGTTGGGGTGGGGGTATTTTGGTGTGCTGTTTGCGGATGTTGTTGTGATGTCAGTGTTACTCTTTGCGCGAGTGGGGTGGAAGTTCTTACACAGTCTTTTCGGGGTGTGCGGCTGTGGATTCCGTGAAGGCTTATTCCATATTGGCGCACAAGTGGATAGCGAGGGTAACGATGAGCGGGTCGACACTTGCCAGTAGGGCGCTCGGGCGGCAGTTGGTGAAGTTTCGGGAGCGGGCGGGGCTTTCGGAGTATGCCGTTGCCAAGGCTGCCGAGACCTCCCCGCAGACCTATGGGCGGCTCGAGGATGGGCTGAAGCACAACGTGACCAACATGATGATCAATGCCATCTGCGACAAGTTGAGGGTCAGTGACAGCGAACGACGGTTGCTGCTGGGGCTCGCAGAGGAGGTCAGAAAGGAGCGAAAGTCTGAGGGAAAATGGTGGCGCCCATATATCGATGAGACGCAGACATCCCTCGATCACTACCTAAACTTGGAGCAGCACGCTCGACGTCTGACCACCCTGCAAATCGCCATTGTCCCCGGAATGCTCCAGACCTCAGAGTATCGGCGCCAACTCGCGTGGGCCCGAAATCCCCAGTGGACTCCTGAGGAAGTGGAAAGGCGCGTCGAGTTGGCGGCATTCAGGCAGGAACGGCTCGCTGACCCGCGATTCAAGTTCGATGCATTCCTCTCCGAGATGATCCTTCGGCAGCAAACTGGCGGTCCTGGAGTAATGGAAGATCAGTTGCGCCATCTCCTCGAGGTCGGTGAGCTTCGGAACGTATCGATCCGCATCGTCCCGTTCAGTGCGACGAATCCCATTGCGTTGCTTGCTAATTCGTTCGTATACCTGGAGTTCGGGCCACTTCCTTCCTCCAAGCTGATCGAGCCCCCGGTCGCCTTCGTAGAGGGGCATACCGGTTGCCTGTACCTGGAGAAGGAAAACGAACTCGCGATGTATCAGGATGCGATCGTGCGTATCCGGCGTGTAGCGTTGGAACCAAGCGCAAGCAGGAATCTTATCCTGGCGGTGGCAAGGGAGTATTCCGAGTGATCAGCGACCTATCGACGGCTGCATGGTTTAAGTCCAGCCGTAGCCAGCCCAATGGCGAATGTGTAGAGGTTGCATACCTCGACGCGGGCAGGGTTGGCGTTCGAGACTCCAAGAACCCGACCGGCCCCGCGCTCGTCTTCTCCGCAGGAGAGTGGGACGCCTTCACGTCGGGCATCAAGGGTGGGAAGTTCGACCGAGCCTAGGGTTCAGGTGGCGCGAGCGAAAATCGTGTGACTCCAGCTCGTGCCCTGGCTAACATCGCGATACGCGGTGATGACGAGCGTGACGAACTCCGAGCCGCGGCGGCCGGTCACCGCTGGAAAATCGACCACTAGAGGCGGCAGAGATCTGCCGTGAAGGTGCGGTGGCACCGCGACCACCCATCGCCCGCACCTCCCGGGGCTGGAGACCAGGAGGTGATGACGGTGGAACGCACATTGTGTTCGGAGCTACCCGCGACGACGGGGCCGGTAACCGTGGCGGGATGGATACATCGGCGTCGCACCCTCGCGAGCGTCGTATTCGTGGTGGTGCGTGACAGGTCCGGGTTCGCACAAGTCGTCGTGGACGATTCCGCTGTGCGCGAGCAGGTTTCGGCGCTGCCGGAGGAGACGACGGTGCGCGTGCGGGGGACGGCGGTGGCGAACACGAAGGCGCCCGGCGGGGTCGAGATCGTCGATCCCGTCATTCAGCCGCTCGGCGCGCCGTCGCAGCCGCAACCGGTGGATCTGTGGCGTCCGACGCTCCATGCCACCCTGCCGACTCTGCTCGACCATGCCGCGCTGACGTGGCGGCATCCGTCCCGGCGAGCGGTGTGGCAGATCGCCGCCGCGACCCTGGCGGGCTTCCGGAGTCATCTGGACGGCCTGGGGTTCACCGAGGTGACCACGCCGAAGATCGTCGGGCAGACCACCGAATCCGGCGCGAATGTGTTCTCGCTCAACTACTTCGGTACCGACGCCTATCTCGCCCAGTCGCCGCAGCTGTACAAGCAGATGCTCACCGGAGTGTTCGAGCGGGTATACGAGGTGGGGCCGGTGTTTCGCGCGGAACCGCACGACACCACTCGGCATCTGGCCGAATATGTCTCTCTCGATGTCGAATTCGGGTTCATCGATGACCATCGAGACGTTCTCGCCATGCTCCGCGGCGTTCTCGCGGCGATGGTCGACGCTGTGCGGGAAAAGGCCTCGGCCGCAGTGGAATTACTGAGCGCCTCGCTGCCCGCGGTGCCCGAGAGCATCCCGGTTCTGCACTTCCGGGAGGCGCTGAGGCTCGTCGGTGCGCCGGAAGACGAACCCGACCTGGCGCCCGAGCACGAAAGGGTTCTGGGAGCCTGGGCGAAGTCGCGGTTCGGCTCGGATTTCCTTGCCGTAGAGGGCTATCCGGCGGTCAAGCGTCCGTTCTACACCCATCCGCAGCCCGGTGACGCGCGCTGGACCAACTCCTTCGACCTGCTGTTCCGCGGGGTCGAATTGGTCACCGGCGGCCAGCGACTGCACAACCACGCCGACTACCTGGCGGCCCTGTCGAGGCGCGGCGAAGACCCGGCGGACTACGCGCCCTACCTCGAGGCCATGAGCCACGGCATGCCGCCGCACGGCGGCTTCGCCATCGGATTGGAACGGTTCGTCGCCCGGCTGCTCGGGCTCGACAACGTCCGCTACGCCACGCTGTTCCCGCGCGACATCCACCGGCTGAGCCCGTAACCCTCGCCTGCTCGGCGGCATGGTGTGCGGAAAACCATGTCGCCGATCAGTGGTGATCTTGTTACCCTCGGATCGTGCATTTGTACTTCCTCTGATACCTCCGGGCCCGCTTCGCCTCGGCGAATGCGGACGGCCCCGCACCGATGCCCTGTCGCGCCGTGAGCGCGCCATTCATCGACTAGGGCACACCCTTTCCCGCTGCCGCGGATGCCGTGTGCCCGGAGGAAGACATGACCATCTGGACTCATCCTGCCCGTGAGCGGGCGCAATTGACCTGTTCGAACGTGCGCGTCGAGCGCGGTGAGCGCACCGTGCTGGACGGGGTCGACATGACGGTGTCGCCGCGCTCGCGGTGGGGGATCGTCGGCGAGAACGGGCGCGGAAAATCCACGCTGCTGCACGTCCTGGCCGGAATTCTCACGCCCGACGCGGGCACCGTGCAGCGCGTCGGCACGCTCGCGCTGGCCACCCAGGAGATGCCCGATCACGACGAGCGCACCATCGGCGATGTCGTCGACGAACAGCTGGCGGCCGCTCGGGCGGCCATGGCACGTCTGGACGCGGCGACCGTCGCGCTCACCGAGGAGCGGCCCGGCGCGGACCGGGAGTACAGCGACGCACTCGATCTCGCGCAACTGCTCGATGCGTGGGACGCCGACCGGCGCGTGGACGTGGCGCTGGAAGGACTCGGGGCGATTACCGACCGGGAACGCCCGCTGGCCACCCTGTCGGTGGGGCAGCGCTATCGCGTGCGCCTGGCCGTTCTCCTCGCCGCCGGAGACGACTTCCTGCTGCTGGACGAGCCGACCAACCATCTCGATCGGGCCGCTCTGGAGTTCCTCACCGCTCGGCTGCGCGCCTTCCCGGGTGGTGTGGTCGTGGTGAGTCACGACCGCGCCCTGCTGTCCGACGTCGCGGAGACGATCCTCGATCTGGATCCGACGCGGAACGGCAAGCCCGGTGTGTACGGGGGCGGCTATGCGGCCTATCGCGAGGGCCGCGAGGCCGAGTTGCTGCGGTGGGAGGCGGAATACAAGCAGCAGCAGGCCGAGCACGCGCGCTTGGCGCAGGATCTGTCGGCGGCGCAGAACCGCCTCGTCACGGGCTGGCGTCCGGACAAGGGCACGGGCAAGCATGCGCGCGCCAGCCGGGCCGGGGCGCTGGCGCGTGCGGTACACCGCCGTCAGGACGAACTCGAGCGCCACCGCATCACCGCGCCGAGACCACCGCAACGATTCACCATGCCCGAGTTGCCATCTCGGCCCGGCGTCACGCTGGTGCGGGCCGAGAGCGTGACGGTGACGGGACGGCTGGCCCGGCCGGTCGAGGTGTCGCTGGACTCCGGCGACCGTCTGGTGATCAGCGGCCCCAACGGCGCGGGCAAGTCGACGCTGTTGGCGTTGCTGGCCGGAACCCTCACGCCCACAACCGGAGTGATGCACCGGGCCCGCAAGGCACGAGTGCAACTGCTGCACCAGGAATCGTCGCGTCCGCTGCACCGCCGGGCTCGCGAGGTGTACTCGGCGCATATCGCGCAGCTGGTGTCGGCGGGGCTGCTCGCCGAGAGTGAGGTCGTCGGTCTGTCCTCGCTGGGCTTACTGTCCTCGCGCGAGGCGAACAAACCGATCGGCGAACTGTCCATGGGGCAGCAGCGCCGCCTCGACCTCGCCTGCGCCCTGGCCAGTCGTCCCCACGCCCTGCTGCTGGACGAGCCCACCAACCACCTGTCCATCGCCCTGGTCGACGAACTCACCGAGGCTCTCGAGGCAACTCCGGCCGCCATAGTCGTGGCCACCCACGACCGCCAACTGCAACGAGATGTCCAGAGCTGGCCTCGCCTCGACCTACCGAGCGGTGTGCCGACCTCGGTGCGGTCGTGATCCGAGCTGGGCCGGAGGCAAAGGCCAACGACTGAGGACGATTTCGCGCTGTGCCGTAACGATCATCGATGGCAATCTCGATCTGTCGGATAAGGGTTGGGACCACAGACAGGGGGATCGCCGTGGATGTGCTGTTGCGATTGAATCAAGACCGGACGGAGGAAGTCCTCGCACTGTACGAGTGGTTGCGTCGGGAGCCCGAATTCCGCGGTCGAGTGCGGTTGCTGGGCGGCGGACCGGAACCCGGTGAGATGGGGGCGGTCACCGATATCCTTCTCGTCGCCCTCGGCGGTGGTGGCGCGCTCACGATGCTGGCTTCGTCGCTGAAGGTGTTCTTCGCGCAGCCGCGGCGGTCCGATCTGGAGATCACGATCGAAACTCCTGAGGGCCGCCGGATTTCGGTTACTGCCGAACGGGTCGCCGATCCCGAGGCCCTGGTCCGGCAGGTGCTGGAACACGGCGACGCGGAATGACCGGTGTGCCGGATGCGATGAGTTCGCGAGTCGTGCTCATCGGCTGCAGTCGGTACGACGAGCTTCCCGACTTGCCCACCGTCCGCAACAACATCGGCGGGCTCGCCGCCATTTTCCGGGATCCGGGAGTATGGGGAATCCCGCGGGAGAACTGTAGGGTCGTTCCGAATCCGACCACTGCGTGCGATCTGATCGACCCGATCACCGTCGCCGCTGAGCAGGCCGCCGACACGCTGCTGGTGTACTACGCAGGTCACGGTCTGGTCGATCGCACGGGGGAGTTGCATCTCACCCTGCGGGATTCGGTCCCGGGCCGATCGCACACCCAGGTTCCGTTCCAGTGGGTGCGAGATCCTATCAGCGACAGCGGTGCGCGCCGCCGGATCATCATCCTCGACTGCTGCTACAGCGGGCTGGTGGCAAACGGGACGACGCTGGGCACGATCGACCACTACGCCGAACAGGCGGCCGTGGAAGGGTCGTTCGTGCTCACCGCCACCTCGGCCAATCGCTTGGCCCTGGCACCCGCGGATCGCAGGTATACGGCCTTCACAGGTGAATTCATCGAGGTCCTCGGTGAAGGCCTCGGCGGTGCTGCCGAGCTGATCAGTCTCACCGAGGTCTATCGCAACGTCCGGGCGCGGCTGGTGTCACAGTCCATGCCACTGCCGCAGACCCGCGATCAAAACGATATCGGTAGCCGAACCTTGTTCCGGAACAAGGCCTTTCGGCCCGAGAACGCTCACCGGCCGATCAGTGCCGAGCGGCGGGACGCGGAAAGCCTTGCCGCCCTGCGATACGTCCGCACCGCGGTGCTGCGCGCATCCGCCGGTTTCCTGCGCCGGGAGGAACTGCCCACCCACGACCGGCTGTATGTGCCGCGCCTGGTCGACCGGCACATAGCGACGGCGATTCAGGCACTCAGCCCCGGCAACCTGCGCCGTACCCAGCGCACCGACAAGGCCAATCCCAGTCAGTTGGTCGACCGGCAGTCGCCGCCTCAATTCATCGTGTTCTCCGACGGCCCCGGCTCGGGGAAGACGATGCTGGCCGTGCAGCTGTCGCGCGGGGCCGGCGGCGCCCTGCTCCGCCAGGCCGAGGGGCCGGTTGCCGCCCATCTCCGTTCCGTACTGGGCGATTTCGGCACCGATTTCGGACTGGCGGCGCTGACGGCCGCTCGGGTTCCGATCGTCTATGTGCTGGACGGGCTGGATCGTGCCGATCATCGCACGGAACAGAAGAACATCATCGATCTGTTCCGGTTCATCGACCGAGAACTCAATCCGCTGGCCCGCGCCAACGGCCTGCTGGCCTTCCCGCTGACCGTGATGTTCACCGTCCGTGACGACCGGTGGGATCGGTGGTTCACCGTGTTCGAGGGACGCCGGTTGGTCCAGCTCCGGTGCCGGGCGTCCCGGTTCACCTCCGAGGAGTTCGGCCACGCCCTGCAGCGGTACGAATCGGTCTACGACTATCACCTGGCCGGGCGCCTGCCCGCCTATGTCGCGGCCTCCCTCGCCGTACCCATCAACCTGCGGATCCTGTCCGAATCTCATCAATACGGCGGGCATGTCGACCTGCGAACGCTGCCTGGGGAACCGATGCTGGCCACCTACCTGCGCCGGAAGGGCGAACTGGCCGCGCAGTTCCTCGGCAGTAGCGCTGCCCTCGATCTGGTTGGCGCACTCGCCCCGCTCGCCACGGTGATGGTGGAACGAAAGGCCGCCATGCCACCGCGCGAGGTCCTGTCGGTATTGACGCAGACCCTCGCACTGACACCGGACGAGGCCGACACGGTGCTGGATCTGTTGATCGGCGAGCGGATTCTGTGGCGGGACGCACGCGGAATCGGGTTCGTCCATCCCGGGCTGGAGGAATATCTGATCGCGGCCGAGGCGGTGCGGCGGATGACCGAATCGGGCCGGGCCGACCTGCTGGAACGGCTGACAGCCCTCGCGGCGGAGTCCAGGGCCGTCTCGACCACGGCCGTTCGTGCCAGCGTGAAAGAGGTGGCCTCGGGAAACTCGGATGCCGAGCGGATGGTGGATGAGCACTACCGCACCTCTGCCGTCTACGCCGGCTCCCGAATGGCCGCCCTGCGCAGCGACATCGCAGCCGGTGGGGTCACCTCGGCGGATGATCTCGAGTCGATCTACGGCAGTCTGGAATCGCTGTCCGCCGAGGACGTGTGGAATGCGTTCTTCGTCGTCGCCGCGCGCAACAATCGGCAGTCCGCGCAGCAGATCATGCGGGTGTTCACGGTGGCCTGGGATGCCAACGACGGACGGGCCGACCGATGGAAGCTGCTGTCCAAACTGCACCGATGCGGCCTGCTGTACCGGGACGACGTCATCCGCCGGGTGCTGCACAGTCCGGTTCCGAGGGAATGGGAAACCCTGCTCGGCTGGGCCGTTCACGAACCGGAACGGTCGGGGATTCTCGATCGGATAGTGGCCGTAGCGGGTGGATCGCCGACAGAGCTCCTTCCGAGCGGGGCCGAGTGGGATCAGGTGCGCGGACTGCTGACCGTGCTCGGTTCGGGCACGGTGTATGTGGACGGGCAGCTGTTCAGGGAGCCGACGGCGACGTTCGCATAGCCGGGCGGTCCGGATGATCCCACGACACCAGGATGTCGGCTTCCGCTGCGCGTCCGCGCTGGTGGTTCAGGACGGCGTCGACCGTGAAGGCGTCGTCCGGAGCGGTCGCTCGTCGGAGGGCGGCCGCCGACAACCGCAGCTCCACGGTGAGGTCGAAGTCGAGGCCGCGGCCGAGCAGCATCGGGCCCGCGACGATCAGAACGGTGTTCGCCGCCGCGGAAATCATTGCGGCGCGGGCGGATCGGTCGGTGTGTTCGTCCCAAAGGGCGGGCAGCCAGCGGCCGTGGGTGCGGAGGGACTGCAGTACTTCGCGATTCACCGCCGCGTAGTCGAACCAGGCTGCGCGGTAGGACATTTCGTCGCGGCCGAATTCCAGGCGCAGGGAGGCGGGGCGGACGTAATCGTGCAGCGAGATCACCTCGCCGGGGCGGCCGCGGGTGTGGATGCGGTCGGCGACCTCGCGGGCGAAACCGACCGGATCGGCCGCGTCGGCGCCGTCGATCGCGACCACCGCCCGGCCGGGCAGGTCGCAGGCCCGGGCGGCGACCGTGTCGATCAGCGAGTCGGTGGTGATCGGGGTGAAGACGGGCACCCGACCATCATGCCGACTGGGCGGGCATGGGTGCAGCGCCCGATTTGCGATCCTTTAGCCTGAGCTGGTTGGTTCGCGGAAGGACGGTTCATGGCGACGATCGAAGAGGCTCTGGAGATCGAGCGGCTGGAGCGGGACATCTTCCGTGGCGCGTCCACCAAGACCCAGCTGCCGCGCACGTTCGGGGGGCAGGTTGCCGGGCAGGCGCTGGTATCGGCGGTGCGGACCGTCGAACCGCGGTTTCAGGTGCATTCGCTGCACGGGTATTTCCTGCGACCCGGCAATCCGTCGCAGCCGACCGTCTATCTGGTCGAGCGCATTCGCGACGGGCGCTCGTTCTGCACCCGGCGCGTGACCGGTGTGCAGGACGGCGAGGCGATCTTCACCATGTCGGCGTCGTTCCACGTCGGCGACGAGGGGCCCACGCATCAGGACGAGATGCCCGAGGTACCGCCCCCGCACGATCTCCCCGACGCCAAGACCACCCTGACCCCGGAACGGCTGTGGGCCATGCGGGAATGGGAGCACTGGGACATCCGTACCATTCCGCAGGAGCAGGTGTACCGCCGCGACGGCCTGGCCTCACAGCAGCAGGTGTGGTTCCGCTACCGCCACCCGCTGCCCGACGACCCGCTGTTCCACGTGTGCACCCTGGCGTACATGAGCGATATGACGCTGCTGGGCTCGTCCAAGGTCACCCACCCCGACGAGCCCACCCAGAACGCCTCGCTGGATCACGCCATGTGGTTCCTGCGCCCGTTCCGCGCCGACGAGTGGCTGCTCTACGACCAGAACTCCCCGTCGGCCGGCTTCGGCCGTGCCCTCACCGGCGGCCGTATCTTCAATGAGCATGGGCAGCTTGTCGCCGCCGTCGTTCAGGAGGGACTCATCCGCACCCCGCGCGAGCGCTGATCCGGCGCCACCCGCTCGCACTTCCGGCCAGGGCTATGCCGCCTGGACGCGCAGGTGGCAGACCACGGTTTCCGGAAGGCGGCGCAGCTGGCGTTCCAGTTCGTCGCTGCGGTGGCTGGGGAGCAGGCGGTCCCAGCCGCTGGGCGGGTCGACCTCGGCGATCAACACCACCTTGCGGCGGCCGTGGAAGTTGTCGCGGACGTAGCGGGCGACCGGCCCGCCGACCGTGCAGTCACCGGCGTCGATCATCTGCAGCGGTACTTCCGGATGCCAGGCCTCCCAGGCCTTGGTGAAGACCGTGGTGTTCTCGCCGGGCAGGCAGACATGCACCGCGACCACGTCGTGGCTCAGCGACAGCGCCGCCGACAGGGCCTCGCGGCTGAGTTCGGACACCTCCGACACCGGCACCACGACCACCGTGCCGGTCGGCTGCGGCGGGGCGGGCACGCAGCCGGTGCCGCGGCGCCCGTCGATCTTGCGATAGGCCGAGCGGATTCGTTCCATGCCCACCACCAGCAGCGGCAGCACCAGCACGATCAGCCACGCGCCCTCGGTGAACTTCATCGCGGTGGTGACGATCGCGGCGACGAATGTCAGCAGCGCCCCGAAACCGTTGAGCGCCAACCGCCATCCGCCGTGACCGACCCGCAGCCAATGCCGCACCATACCCACCTGGGCGATGGTGAAGCCGACGAAGACGCCGATCGCGAACAGCGGCACCAGCGCATTCATCTTGCCGTCGGAGGCGATCAACAGCACCGCGGCGCAGATCCCCAGCGCGAGCACGCCGTAGCGGTACACCTGGCGCGGGGTGGCGACGGCGAACCGGTGCGGCAGGCAGTTGTCGTCGGCGAGGATCTTGGCCAGCGTCGGCAGCCCGCCGTAGGAGGTGTTGGCCGCCAAGGCCAGCAGCACCACGGTCGCGAACTGGACGACGTAATACAGCACACCGTGCCCGAGCGCCGCCTCGGTCACCTGCGACAGCACCGTCGTGCCGTCCTCGGGATGGATCGAGAACTTGCCGATCAGCGTCGCCAACCCGAGCAGCATGACACCGAGCAGCACACCCAGCGCCACCTCGGCTCGCTGCGCCCGGCGCACCTTGGGCCGCTCGAAGCTGGGCACCGCGTTGGCGATCGCCTCCACCCCGGTCAGCGCCGCGCATCCGCTGGAGAATGCCTTGAGCAGCAGCAGAATTCCGATTGTGCGGGTCTCGGTGACCACGGCCGCACCGGTTTCCACGCTCGCCGGCTCCGAACGCAGCAGACCGGCCACGATCACGGTGAGGATGCCGACGACGAACACCACCGTCGGGGCCATGAATGCGCGGGCGCTCTCCCTGATCCCGGCCAGGTTCAGCGCGGTGATCCCGACCAGCACCGCCAGGCATATCCACGCCGTATACGGCAGCAGCCCGGGAAATGCCGAGGTCAATGCCGCCACCCCGGCGGCGATGGAGACCGCCACATTGAGCACGTAGTCGACGATGAGCGAGGCCGCGGCGACCAGGCTGGTGCGGTGGCCCAGATATTTCTTGGCGACCGCATAGGCGCCGCCGCCGTCGGGGAACACGGCGATCACCTGTCGATAGGAGGCGATCAGCACGGCCAGCAGCACCACGATGGCCAGCGTCACCGGCAGCGTCAGACCCAGGCCCGCGCTGCCCGCGGCGGCCAGGACCAGCACGATCGCTTCGGGGCCGTAGGAGACGGACGCCATCGCATCCAGGGACAGACCGGCCAGACCGGTCGAGACGGTGAGGCCGCGCCGCGGTAACGGAGGCTCACCCTGTCCGCCCTCGGCGGACTCGGTATGCGGCAGAACTTCGGTCACTCGGGCGAGTGTTCCCCTGCCCTGAACGGCCGAACAGTCTCCTTGCGGAACTTTGACGGGTGGGTGAGCGAGACCACACCCTTCCGGTTGCGAGCAGGGCTCACGAGCAGGGCAGTGTCCCACCTTTCGTATGCTCGATTCGTGAAACCGACCATTGGTGTGCTGGCGCTGCAGGGCGATGTGCGCGAGCATTTCCACGCACTGGCGGCGTGCGGCGCCGAGCCGGTGAGCGTGCGCAGGGAATCCGAGCTGGCCGCCGTCGACGGGCTGGTGCTGCCCGGGGGCGAGTCGACCGCGATCAGCAAGCTGCTCGAGGTCTTCGGACTGCTCGAGCCGCTGCGGCAGCGGCTGCGGGAGGGGCTGCCCGCCTTCGGTTCCTGCGCGGGCATGATTCTGCTGGCGCGTGAGGTGCTCGACACCCGCCCGGATGCGCAGTCGCTGTCCGGGATCGATATGACGGTGCGGCGCAATGCCTTCGGCCGCCAGGTCGACTCGTTCGAAACCGATCTGGAATTCGGCGGCCTCGACGACGGGCCGGTGCGTGCGGTGTTCATCCGGGCGCCGTGGGTCGAGCGTGTCGGCGACGAGGTCGAGGTGCTGGCGCGGGTACCGTCGGGTCCGGCGGAAGGGCGGATCGTGGCGGTGCGTCAGGGCAATGTGCTGGCCACCTCGTTTCATCCCGAGGTGACCGGCGACCTGCGCGTGCATCGGATGTTCGTGGATTCCGTCCCACAGCGCGCGGGGAGTGCGGCCCCGTAGCCGCCGACCGAAGAGAGACAGCAGGCCGGGCAGTAGACTGGAGCAGTTGTCTGCCTGGACCTCGAGCAACCGACTGAAGGAAGTAGGGAATGAGCGGCCACTCCAAATGGGCCACCACCAAGCACAAGAAAGCCGCCCTCGACGCCAAACGCGGCAAGCTGTTCGCGAAGCTGATCAAGAACATCGAGGTGGCGGCCCGTACCGGTGGCGGTGACCCGGATGGCAACCCCACGCTGTACGACGCGATTCAGAAGGCTCGCAAGAACTCCGTCCCGCTGGACAACATCGAGCGCGCGCGCAAGCGCGGTGCCGGTGAGGAGGCGGGCGGCGCCGAGTGGCAGACCATCATGTACGAGGGTTATGGCCCGAACGGCGTGGCGGTGCTGGTCGAATGCCTCACCGACAACCGCAACCGCGCCGCGGGCGAGGTCCGGGTCGCGATGACCCGCAACGGCGGCAATATGGCCGACCCGGGTTCGGTGGCCTACCTGTTCAGCCGCAAGGGCGTCGTGACGCTGGAGAAGAACGGCCTGTCCGAGGACGATGTGCTGACCGCGGTGCTCGACGCCGGTGCCGAGGAGGTCAACGACCTCGGCGACTCGTTCGAGATCATCAGCGAGCCCGGCGATCTGGTGGCCGTGCGTTCCGCGCTGCAGCAGGCCGGTATCGACTACGAGTCGGCCGAATCGGGCTTCCAGCCCTCGACGACCGTGCCGGTCGACGCCGACGGCGCCCGCAAGGTGTTCAAGCTGGTCGACGCGCTGGAGGACAGCGACGACGTGCAGAACGTCTACACCAACGTCGACGTCTCCGACGACATCCTCGCCGAGCTCGACGCATAGGGCTTCACCTGCTCGAAGGCCGCCTTTTCCCGATGGGGGAGGCGGCCTTCGGTGTCGCTACGGATTCTCACCCGCGCGGCGGGCCGGTCGCGGTCCGGCCACCAGAACCGCCGCGAAGCACAGCGTGGCGAGACCGGAGAAGATGATCGCCGGTTCGGGGAAGTAGAGACAGGCGATCCACAGGATTCCCGCTGCGGCGGCGGTGCAGGTCCCGCCGAACAGCGACCAGCGGGTGATCAACTGGGGCGCGCCGCGGGCCGCGACGATGGCCAGGATCCCGAAAACCACTCCCAGCAGGCCCATTCCGACGCTGTAGCCGGTATTCAGATCGAGCACGGTCACCTGCCTGCCGCCCTCGAACATCGGCGACGGCGTGGCCGCGGAGATCTTCTCGACGATCTGTTCGCCCGCCGAACCCTCCTCGGCGAAGGCGTGCACCGCCAGCAGATGCGCCAATCCGAGGACGCTGATCAGCGCGGCGCCGGTGAGGTGGACCACCAGGGGCCAGCGGGGAGTGACGGTGGTCGACGCGGATGTCATCGCAGCCTCCCGGAGAACGAATGGAGCTGTGACGCCCCGGCTCAGAACAAAAATAGCGGAGCTAGGGCGTGCGTGGGAGGTCCGGTTATCGCTGCTATCCCGGGGCGTCGAGGGTTTCGAGTTGGGAGCGGAGGGCGGCGACTTCGGTGGAAAGTTCGTCGCGCAGCTGTTCGCGTTCCAGCAGGCTGGCGCGCAGGGCGTCGATGGTTTCGTTCATGGCGGTCAGCTTGCGGTCGGCGCCCTGCAGATGCCATTCGAGCACCGCGCGGCGGTCCACGTCCGCGCTGGCCTTCTGGACCCAGTTCACGACGTAGTCGAGCCACTCGGGTTGTTTGGGCATTTCCTCGGATTCGTCCCAGCCGCGCCGCATGGCGGGTTTGGACGACAGCACCCGTTCCGCGTCGGGGCCCGAGGTGGGCGCGTGCATCTGCACGAGCTTCAGCTTTCCGGCGCTGGTCACGATGGCTGTGAGGCGATAGCGCCCCGCGAGGTGCATCCGTAGTTCCGCCGTGCCTTGCCCGTCGGCATCCATATCGCCCAGCCAGGGCCCCTCGGCGGCGGTGATGATCGACTCGAGCATCCCGAGCTGCCCGACGCCGCGCCGCAACCGCGTGGCACGCTTGCGCAGGTCATCCGGTGTGGCGGTCATCTGATCCCAGTGCATGCCCCCGCAGAGTACCCGCAGCCGCACCCTTTCCCGCGCTTCGCACCCCCTGTGGCGCTCTGCAGAGGGTGCGGATGCAGCGAAGGGGTGCGGCTGATCGAGCGCTGTGCGCGGTTCATCGGCTCCGTGGTGCGGGCGCTCGCTTGCGGCGGCGGGTGTTGCGGCGGAACAGCCACGTGGACAGGCCGGTGATGGCGAGGGCCAGGGGCGCCAGGCCGAAGATCAACCACACCAGCCGCCACCACGGGTTGACCAGCCACCCGAAGTGCGCGGGCTCGAAGACCTTGGCGTAGAAGGTGTTCGCCAGTGGTCGGCGGTGACTCGTGTCGGATCTGATGTCGGAGCTGTCCGAGGCGTTGATGTACACGAGGACGTCGCCGCTGTAGAAGGCGCGGTGTTCATAGGGGGAGTAGGCACCGGCGACGGCGGCGCGGTAGTACGGCGTGGATTCGCTGGGCAGCATGAGGTAGGCGAGCCGCCCGGGCGCCTCGCGCAAGGCGACGGTGGTGGCTTCGCTGATGGACACCGGCCGGGGAAGGCTGGCGGGGCGGGGCACGTAGACGTCGTCGGTCTGCTCGTTCGCCTCACCGCCCATGGCGCGCAGCACCACTCGCTCCGCGGCGGGCCATTCGATCGTCACGCCGGTGATGCCCCACATCAGCAGGAAAGGTACGGCGAGAATGCCGATGACGTTGTGCAGATCGCGATCCCGTGCGAACCGCCCCTTCCGCCACCGGACCCGCAACCCGTGGCTCAGGCGTTTCAGCGACGGCCACCAGATGATCGTGCCGGACACGGTCAGCATCACCAGCAGCAGGCCGAGAACGACGAGAATGGTTGCCGCCCAGGTGATATCGATCAGCGGCGCCTGCTCGTTCAGCATCGGCAGCGCGCCCGAGTAACGCAGGCAGCCGAAGGCGCAGTCGTGCAGATTGACCAGCCAGCCCAGGACGCCGCCGGTGAGATCCACCTCTTCGTTGAGCCGTCCCGTGCCCGGATCGACGGCATAGGCGGCGGTGTAATCGCGGTTGCCCACCACGAATACGCCACCGTCCGTGCCGACCCACCCGGCGTCGAAGCCCGGATCCTCCGAGCGCACCAGCGCAACCGCCCCCTCGAGGTCGATCACCGGCGGCCCCTCGGTGTGCCGATAGAACGACGCGTGCTGGGTCCGGAACAGTTCGGCGTGATAGAGCAGGATCGCGCCGGAGGTCGTCTGAATCACCAGCACGATCCCGAGAATCAGCGCCGACCAGCGGTGTATCGCAATGAGCGTGCGGCGCACCGGTTTCCGTGGGCGCCTGCGCGGCCGGATAGTTCGAACCCTCTTCTCGTCCACCACCTCGACCGCTGTCATGAGTTTAGGCTAACCTAATCTCATTGCGATCTAGTGGAAGATCTTGAGTCCCACCACGCCGGCGATGATCAGCAGCAGGCACAGGATGCGCGCCACGCTGGTGGATTCGCCCAGCCAGATCATGCCGACCAGGGCCGTGCCGACCGCGCCGATGCCCACCCACGCCGCATAACCGGTGCCGACCGGGATCTCGCGCAATGCCAAGCCCAGCCCGACCATGCTCAACACGGCCGAGACGGCGAACAGCAGACTCGGAACCAGCCTGCTGAAACCCTCCGACCGCTCCAGCGACACCGCCCAGACGGTCTCCATCAATCCCGAGACGATCAGCAGAATCCAGGCCATGAGCCCACGGTAGGTGACCGTCCGGTCGCTTTCGCCGATCTCCGGGCGGTGTCGGGAACAATGGCGGTGTGGCCGAACTCGTGCTGGTGCGTGGTGACATCACCGAACAGGCGGTGGACGCGGTGGTGAATGCGGCGAATTCGTCGCTGCTCGGGGGTGGGGGAGTCGACGGTGCCATCCATCGCAAGGGCGGGCCGGAGATTGTGCGGCACTGCCGCGAAGTCCGGGCGGCGCAGTACCCGGACGGTTTGCCGACCGGCCGGGCGGTGGCCACGACCGCCGGGAATCTGCCCGCCCGGTGGGTCATCCACACCGTCGGGCCGGTGTGGTCGAAGCGCGAGGACAGGTCGGCGCTGCTGGCCTCCTGCTATCGCGAATCGCTGCGGGTGGCCGACGAATTGGGCGCACGGTCGGTGGCGTTCCCGGCCATCTCCACCGGAATCTACGGCTGGCCGATCGACGACGGCGCCCGCATCGCTGTACAGACCGTTCGGTCGGCCGAGGCGGCGGTCGATGAGATCCGCTTCGTGCTGTTCACCGCCGATGCCTATGACGCCTTTGCGGCCCTGCTGCGCTGAGCTGCGGCGACGCGAACTTGTCGGTGCCCTCTGCAAGGGTGTGCCCGTGGCGACTTCGCATGAACCGTTCTCGATCCGCATTGATGTGCGCGTGTCCGATCTCGATCCGCAACTGCACGTCACCGGTCCCGCGTATCAGCAGTACGCCGACCATGCTCGCTTCGAATGCGTCCAGGCGGCGGGGATTTCGGTCGAGGAGTTGCTGCGGGACGGGTTCGGGCCGGTGAATCTGGAAACCACCATCCGCTATCACCGGGAACTGCGCGCGGGCGACAGCGTCGACGTCACGTGCTCGTGGGTCTGGACCGAAGGCAAGACCTACCGCGTCGAACACACCCTCACCCGAGCCGACGGCGAACTGTCGGCGACGATCGGTTACGTCAGCGGGCTGCTGGACCTGCGCGACCGGAGATTGGTCCGCAACCCCGCGGCGGAATGGGCCCGGCGGGCCTCCGATCCGACCCTGCTGTGCCTGCCCGCGTCGAGGCAAGCACCCCAAGGGGTTTGACCGCCGGGCCGTGTCGATCGGAGATCCGCCCGGCACCCTCGGCTAGACTTCGAACAACTGTTCGCGGACTCGGAGGGGTGCTTTCGTGCGGGTGATGGGCGTCGACCCCGGGCTCACCCGGTGCGGTCTGAGCATTGTCGAGGGCGGGCTCGGTCGGCAGGTGACCGCACTCGACGTGGATGTGGTGCGCACGCCCGCCGATATGGATCTGGCCGAGCGGCTGCTGCGCGTATCCGACGCGGCCGAGCGGTGGATGGATGTCCACAAGCCCGCGGCCGTGGCCATCGAACGGGTCTTCTCCCAGCACAATGTCCGCACCGCCATGGGCACCGCACAGGCCGGTGGGGTCATCGCGCTGGCCGCCGCCCGGCGCGGCATTCCGGTGCACTTCCACACCCCCAGTCAGGTGAAGGCCGCGGTCACCGGAAACGGGTCGGCGGACAAGGCCCAGGTGACGGCCATGGTGACGCGGATCCTAGGCTTGGCGACGGCCCCGAAACCGGCCGACGCCGCCGACGCCCTGGCGCTGGCGATCTGTCACTGCTGGCGGGCGCCCATGCTGGAACGCATGGCCAAGGCCGAGGCCATGGCGGCCGAGCAGCAGCGCAGATATGCCGAAAGACTTGCCCAGCAACGGAAGGCGGTGACCGGGTGATCGCGTCGGTACGCGGTGAGGTGCTCGAGATCGGGCTCGACCACGCGGTGCTGGAGGCCGCGGGCGTCGGGTACCGGCTCAATGCCACACCCTCGACGCTGGCCTCGCTCACCCGCGGCGAAGAGGCGCGGCTCTACACCGCGATGATCGTGCGCGAGGATTCGATGACGCTGTACGGATTCGCCGACACCGAGGCGCGCGAGCTGTTCGGGCTGCTGCAGACCGTCTCCGGGGTCGGGCCGCGGCTGGCGATGGCGGTGCTGGCGGTGCTGGAGCCGGAGGCGCTGCGCAAGGCGTTGGCGGAGAGCAATGTCGCCGCGCTCACCCGGGTGCCCGGCATCGGCAAGCGCGGCGCCGAACGCATGGTGGTGGAGCTGCGCGACAAGGTGAATCTCGTTCCGGTGCAATCGGGTCCGCCCGGTGCGGGCCCGACGCCGATCGTGACGCCGGTGCGCGATCAGGTCATCGAGGCGCTGGTCGGGCTCGGCTTTCCGAGTAAGCAGGCCGAGCCCGCGGTGGACGGCGTGCTGGCCGATCAGCCCGATCTGGACACGTCCAAGGCTCTGCGTGCGGCGCTGGGGCTGCTCGGTAAGAATCGGTAGCGGCCATGACCGACGACTTCGCACCGGATGAGCAATCCCCGGTCTCGCCGAGCTATCTGAAGTCCGACGGCGAGATCGAGGCCAGTCTGCGGCCGAAATCGCTGGACGACTTCATCGGCCAGCCGCGCGTGCGCGAACAGCTGGCGCTGGTGCTGCGCGGTGCCAAACAGCGCGGCGGCACACCGGATCACGTGCTGCTGTCCGGGCCGCCGGGTCTGGGCAAGACCAGTATGGCGATGATCATCGCCGGCGAACTCGGGTCCGCACTGCGGATCACCTCGGGTCCCGCGCTGGAGCGGGCGGGGGACCTGGCCGCGATGCTGAGCAATCTGGTCGAGGGCGATGTGCTGTTCATCGACGAGATCCACCGCATGGCCCGGCCCGCCGAGGAAATGCTGTACCTGGCGATGGAGGACTTCCGGGTCGACGTGGTGGTGGGCAAGGGCCCCGGGGCGACGTCGATTCCGCTGGATATCGCGCCGTTCACCCTCGTCGGTGCGACCACGCGCTCCGGTGCGCTGACCGGTCCGCTGCGCGACCGCTTCGGGTTCACCGGCCACATGGATTTCTACGAACCCGATGAGCTGCAACAGATTCTGGCCCGCTCGGCCCGAATCCTCGGCGTGCGCCTCGAGGCCGATGCGGCCGCCGAGATCGCGAGCCGGTCGCGCGGCACCCCCCGCATCGCCAACCGCCTGCTGCGCCGCGTCCGCGACTACGCCGAGGTCCGCGCCGACGGCCTGGTCACCCTCGCCGTCGCGCAGGCCGCCCTGGCGGTCTACGACGTCGACGGCCTCGGCCTGGACCGCCTCGACCGAGCCGTCCTCGCCGCCCTGGTCCGCAGCTTCGGCGGCGGCCCCGTCGGCGTCTCCACCCTGGCCGTCGCGGTCGGCGAGGAGGCCACCACGGTCGAAGAGGTCTGCGAACCCTTCCTGGTCCGCGCAGGCATGATCGCCCGCACCCCCCGCGGCCGCGTAGCCACCGCCGCCGCCTGGGAACACCTCGGCCTCGTCCCACCCCCCGACCTGGTCTTCGGCTCCATCGAGGTCCGCGGCCGCGAATCCCACCCCACCCTCGACCTTTTCGACTGATTCCGCCCGGAACCTGATACTTCTTTATTCGGAGCAAGTTTCGAGGAGGGGGATCGATGATCCGCAAGTTTGCCGTCCGCGGCCGACCGGCTGTCGACAGGAAGGCCCGGTCGATGGCGACTCGTAAGGCGCTGCGACCACTCACCGAGGCCGGTGCCCGGCAGAAGGCAGAGGATCTCGGCGTGCGTCTCGGGATGTTCGAGGAGCCCGGGGTGCGCATAGGCACTGCTGTTGCCGGAGGAAAGCGGCTGTACGGATCGTACGAAGACCTCCATCTGGACATCTGGGGTCCTCGGCAGGGAAAGACGAGCTGCCGGGCGATCCCGGCGATTCTGGATGCTATCGGGCCGGTGATCGTCACATCGACCAAGCGCGACATCGTCGACGCGACCCGCGATGTGCGGGCGGAGAACGGGGGCAAGGTTTGGGTGTTCGATCCCGACGGGGTGGCGGGCGAGGAACCGACCTGGTTCTGGGACCCGCTCGACTGGACCCGGGGCGAGGAGATCCGGGCCGCCCGTTTGGCCGCCCACTTCGCTGAGGCCGATACCCGCAGCGACGCGCGTGACTTCTTCGAAATCGAGGCCGAGGAGTTGCTTGCGCTACTGTTCCTCGCCGCATCGGTAGGCAGTCGCCCGCTGGCGCAGGTGTGGGAGTGGGTGACCGTACCGGCGAACGCGGAGCCGGTCGAGTTGTTGCGTCGGAGTGGGCGTCACCTTGCCGCATCCGGTCTCGCCATGATGTACAACACGGATCTGCGCCAGCGGGACGGAGTCTTCGGCACCGCGAAGAAGATGGCTCGCTGCCTGCGATTCCGGGCCGCTCATCTCTGGGCCACACCGGACCCCGACCGCCGCAAGTTCCACCCGGAGGACCTCATTGCGGAAAGCGGGACGTTGTACGCCTTGGCGGTCGGAGGCCGAAGCTCGGCGACGCCACTGGTGACTGCACTCCTCGAAACTGTGCTCGACGTCGCGGCGCGGCAGAACACACCGCTCGTCATTCCGACGCTGGCGGTACTGGACGACGCGGCGAATGTGGTGCGGTGGAGGGACTTCCCGCATCGGTGCGGTCGGTACGGCGCTCAGGGTGTGGTCGTCATGACGATACTGCAGTCGTGGGCGCAGGGGGTTCGATGCTGGGGACCGGACGGCATGAATGAGCTGTGGTCGGCCGCGAATATCAAAGTGGTGGGCGGCGGCGTCGACGACATTCCTTTCCTCCGGGATCGCGCGGACGGAATCGGTGGTGCGCTGGGAGTGCCGGAACTGCGGTCGTTGCCACGCGAGCGGGCTGTGCTGTTCGCTTCCGGCGCACCGGCTGTGCTGCTCGCGACCGAACCATGGTGGCAAGGGCCGCACGCCGCCGCGGTGCGGAGGTCGATCGACGCTCACGGACCGGGACCGACGCGCTTGGCGAATCTGTTCGACCTCGCGGGGAAATCGGTCGTCATTCCTGAGAAGTATTCTCAGGCCGAAGCCGAGCCCGAGGAGGCGCCACCATCGTGAGCGATCAGTGGTGAGGTCGTCTCGCGGGTGACTTCCTCGGCCTCGAGGGTGCGCACGACTACATCGAGGAAGGAGTCCACTTCCTCGATGTGGTAGGCGGCGGAACCGGCGTGGGCCAGGCCGAAGTTGACGGTGCGGACGTCTTCGGCGGTAAGGCCGTTGGGGCCGATGTGGGCGAGGGTGGCGATGACTCGGTCGAGGAAGACGTCGACCTCGTCGGCGGCGTAGCCGGCGTGGTCGTGGGGTGGGGCCGAGAAGCGCAGGCGCTGGACGTCTTCGGGGGTGAGCAGGGGTTCGCCGGTGGGGTGGGGCCTGTCGCCGCGGCGGGCGAATTCGAGTTCCACGCAGGCGCGGTCGAGGAAGTCGTCGACCTGGTCGCGGTCGTAGCCGCGGTGGCCGAATGCGGCTGTCGCGAATTCGTGGCCACGGATCTCGGCGGCGGTCAGCGAGCCCCGGCCCAGGAATGCGTCGGCGATGCGGGCGCAGAAGGCATCCACCTCGGCGGTGTCGTATCCGCGGTGCCCGATCGGCGCCTTACCGAAGCGGATCCGCCGCACATCGTCGGAAGTCACCCGTCCATTCTCCCGGCCCGGACGCGTGGTTTGTCACCCGGGTCACGCTCTTCCGGCCGGAATCACTCCTTGCGGACGCCGTCGATCAGGAGTCGGCGGATCGCGCGGGACAGCTCGGTCACGGCCGTCTCGTCCGGTTCGCGCAGTCCGTGCAGAATCGCGCCCAAAATCATGCCGGTCACGGCCTTGGCGGTGTTGGTGGTGTCCAGGTCGGCCCGCAGATAGCCCAGTTCCACCCCGTGGTCCAGATAGCCCGCGGTGAGCGCGTCGGCCGTGTCGAGCAGCCCGTACAACCGCTGGGTCAGCTCGGTATCGATGCCCGTCGCCTGGAACAGCAGCAGCTGCGCCACTCGCCGATCCTCCAGGAAGATCCGGTTCAGCGCGCCCGCGATGCGGTCGACCTGCTCGCGGTATTCGGCCAGGCTGGTGGCCGCA
Organism: Nocardia transvalensis; assembly: GCF_015477765.1. Lineage (GTDB taxonomy): Bacteria > Actinomycetota > Actinomycetes > Mycobacteriales > Mycobacteriaceae > Nocardia > Nocardia transvalensis_A. Next base: position 188,793 of record NZ_JADLQQ010000009.1, read on the forward strand.
TCGGGCGCGTTCTCGGTGCCCAGCGAGTCGATGATCCGTGCGGCCAGATCGTCGATGACATGGTCGATGATGTCGCGCTTATTGGCGAAATAGCGGTAGAACGTGCCGTGCCCGATCCCCAACTTCGCCGCGATATCCGCGATACCCGTTGCGTGGTAACCCTTTTCGGCAAAGCAGGCGAATGCCGTGTCGATGATCTCCTGCCGGAGCTCGGCCTTGCGGCGCTCGAGATGTGTGGATGGCTTCGGCACGGACTCGATGATACGTTGTTCCGGAACGGAATGATGTGTCATTCTGTATCAGGTACTTTAGGTAACAGGAGGTTCGTCGTGGCACCTCAGTACGACGCCATCGTGGTCGGGGCCGGATTCGGCGGGATGGGTGCGGGCATCCAGCTCGACCGGCTCGGACTGGGCAACTTCGTGATCCTCGAGCGTGAGGACGATCTCGGCGGCACCTGGCACGTGAACCGCTACCCGGGCCTGGCCGTGGACATCGCCTCGGTCACCTACTCGTACTCGTTCGAGCCGAATCCGCACTGGTCGCGCCTGTTCGCCCCGGGCGTCGAGCTCAAGAAATACGCCGAGCACGTGGCCGACAAGTACGACCTGCGCCGGCGCATGCGGTTCAACCAGGTCGTCGGCGGCGCCCGCTGGGACGAGGAGAACCAGCAGTGGATCGTCTCGGTCGAGGGCGGCGACACCCTCACCGCGCGCTATCTGCTCGCCGCGACCGGCTTCCTGTCCCAGCCCTACACCCCGCCCTTCCCGGGCATCGACAGCTTCGCCGGCAAGATCATCCACACCACCGCCTGGGACGACGACTACGATCTGACCGGCCGCAAGGCCGCGATCATCGGCACCGGCGCCACCGCGGTGCAGCTGGTGCCGGAGGTGGCCAGGAAGGCGGCCGCGCTCACGGTGTTCCAGCGGACCCCGATCTGGGTGGTGCCCAAGGTCGACACCCCCATCCCGCGTCCGGTGCAGGAGCTGTTCGCGCGGGTGCCGCTGACCCAGAAGGCCGCCAGGCTGGTCAATACCGGCGCGCTGGAGCTGCTCATGGTGGTCGGCGTGCTGCACTACAAGCAGGCCAAGCTCGGTAACAAGGGCGCGGCGCTGCTGGCCAAGGCCCACCTGCGCGCCCAGGTGCGCGACAAGGAGACCCGCCGCAAGCTGACCCCGGACTACGACTTCGGCTGCAAGCGGCCCACCTTCTCCAATACCTACTTCAAGACCTTCAACCAGCCGCACGTCCGGCTCGAGACCAACTCCATCGACCACGTCGAATCCGACGGCATCGTGACCGCCGACGGCCACAAGACCGAGATCGACACCCTGATCCTGGCCACCGGATTCAATCTCTGGGACGTCAACTTCCCGGCCATCGAGATCATCGGCCGCGACGGGGTGAATCTCGGAAAGTTCTGGCGCGACAACCGCTTCCAGGCCTACGAGGGCATCACGGTGCCGAAGTTCCCGAACTTCCTGAGCCTCAACAGCCCCTACTCCTACAGCGGCCTGTCCTACTTCACCACCATCGAGGCGCAGATGAAGCATATGGCCCGGTTGTTCGGTGAGATGTTCCGCCGCGGCGAACAGGTCTTCGAGGTGACCGAGCAGGCCAATGCCCGCTTCCTCGACCACGTCACCCACAAACTGGGCTCGTCGGTCTTCTACGGCGGCCAGTGTGCCACCGCCCGCAGCTACTACTTCAACCAGCACGGCGAGGCCGCCCTGCTGCGCCCCAACAGCACCGTGACCACCCATCGCGAGGCGGTTCGCTTCCCGTTGGAGGATTACACCTACGGCGCCGCTTGAGAACGTCGTGCCGGTTGTGGGTGCGGATGTGGCGGTATGGCGTGAGGCTGGCAGACTGTGGGGGTAACCACTCACCCTCACCCACAGACTAGGGACCGACGACGACGATGGAACTGCTGCTTCCGCTGCTGCTGGTAGCCCTGCTCGTGCCGATGTTTCTTGGTGTCCGCCGTCAGAAGCGGGAGGCGGAGAAGGTGGCCGCCATGCAGGAGAGCCTGAAGATCGGTGACCGGGTCACCACCACCTCCGGGCTCTACGGCACCGTGGTCGAGGTGGACGAGACCACCGTCGATCTCGAGATCGCCGAGGATGTCGTCACCACCTGGCTGCGCGCCGCCATCCGCGACGTGCGCGCCGAGGACGCCACCGAGGCCGCCGACGCGACCGAGACGACCGCCGCCACCACCTCCACCGAGGCCGCGACCGACACCGCCGCGCCCGCCGAAAAGCGTCCGGCGGCCGAGGAATCGGTCGAGGACACCAACTCTCGGCTGACCAAGGAGTGATCCGTCCGCGCCATCACACCGCCGCACCCGGCGGTGTGATGGCGCTGTAGCGTGTGCGCACGTTACCCCTCGACATCGCCTAGGAGACAACGACCGTGCCACCTTCCCAGGGAACGGGGCATCCGCTGCGGCTGCTCGGCGCCTATGCCGCGCTGCTGGCGGTGATCTTTGCGTTGGTGTTCTTCACCGCCGACAAGTCCGCGAAACCCAAACTCGGCATCGATTTGCAGGGTGGCACCCGGGTGACGCTGACCGCGCGCACCCCGGACGGCAACAAGCCGAGTAAGGACAGCCTCGATCAGGCACAGCAGATCATCGAGTCCCGGGTGAACGGTCTCGGTGTGGCCGGTTCCGAGGTTCGCATCGACGGTGACAATCTGGTCATCACGGTGCCCGGCGGGGACAGCCAGCAGGCCAAGTCGCTGGCCACCACCGCCAAGCTCTACATCCGTCCGGTGCTGAACGCCGGTCAGCCGACGGGCCCGGGCGGCGCACCGCAGCCGGGCCAGCAGCCACCGGCCGACCAGACGACTCCGCCCCCCGCGGGCGGCCCCGGGCCGGGCGAGCCCGCGCCCGCCCCGAATCCGCCGCCCGAGCAGAATCCTCCGGCCGCATCCGGTGCCGCCGAACAGAATCGGGTGTACCCCGCCCAGGCGCCCACGCCGGAGAACCCCACGGACGCTCCCGTGCCCCCGACTTCCCCTGCGCCCCAGCCGGAGTCGAATCTGACCCCGGAGCAGCAGACGCAGAAGGAGATCGCCGAGGCCAAGGCGCTGCGGCAGAGCACCGACCCGCAGACCCAGCAGCTGGCGATGTCCACGCTGGACTGCAGCAAGCCGGATCCGTTGGCGGGCAACGACGACCCGAACCTGCCGCTGGTGACCTGCTCCACCGACGGCACCGAGGTGTTCCTGCTGGACAAGAGCCGCATCGACGGGCAGGACATCAAATCCGCCGACTCGTTCTTCGACTCGCAGCGGTCGATGTGGGTGGTGAATCTGGAGTTCAAGAACTCCGAACCGTGGGCTCAGCTGACCCAGGAGTACTACCAGAAGCGCGTCGCCTTCGCGCTGGACACGAGGGTGGTCAGCGCTCCGCAGGTGCAGGACGCCCGTCAGGTCGACGGGCGCACGTCGATCTCCGGCAACTTCAACTCCAAGACCGCCAAAGAGCTGGCCAACCAGCTGAAGTACGGTTCGCTGCCGCTGTCGTTCTCCACCTCCGAGGCCGAGACCGTCTCGGCCACCCTGGGCCTGTCCTCGCTGCGCGCCGGTCTGATCGCCGGTGCCGTCGGTCTGGTGGCGGTGCTGCTGTACTGCCTGCTCTACTATCGGATGCTCGGCTTCCTCGCCGGATTCTCGCTGATCGCATCCGGTTTCGCGGTGTACGGCATCATCGTGCTGCTGGGCAGATGGATCAATTTCACGCTGGACCTGGCCGGTATCGCCGGTCTGATCATCGGTATCGGTATGACCGCGGACTCGTTCGTGGTGTTCTTCGAACGCATCAAGGACGAGATGCGCGAGGGCCGCAGCTTCCGCTCCGCGGTGCCGCGCGGCTGGGCGCGCGCACAGCGCACCAACCTGTCGGGTAAGACGGTCAGCCTGATCGCCTCGGCGGTGCTGTACATGCTCGCCGCCGGACAGGTGCGGGGCTTCGCGTTCACGCTGGGCCTGACCACCGTGCTCGACGTGATCGTGCTGTACCTGGTCACTTCGCCGCTGATGATGATGGCCTCGCGCTCCCCGTTCTGGGCCAAGCCTTCGGTCAACGGGCTCGGTGCGGTGCAACAGCTGGCCCGTGAACGCAAAGCCGCCGCGGGCGTGCTGGTGAAGGAGGCATCGCGATGAGCAATTCCAGCTCCGTCCTCGAACCGGTCGACGAGCCGATCGACAACACTCCCAAGCACAGTTTCTTCGAGCGTCTCTACACCGGCACCGGTGGTTTCCAGATCGTCGGCCGCCGTCGGCTGTACTACGCGCTCAGCGCCGCGCTGGTGATCATCGCGCTGCTCAGCATCGGATTCAAGGGGTTCACACTCGGCATCGACTTCGCCGGTGGCACCCGGATCCAGCTGCCCGCCACCGCCGAGATGAGCGCCACGGCGGTCTCCGACGCCTACGCCAAGGCGCTGGGGCACGGCCCGGTTTCGGTGCAGAAGGTGGGTTCGGGCGCGGCGTCGTCCTACGAGGTCCGTTCGGACACCTTGACGCCCGAGCAGCAGAACAAGGTGCAGAACGCGCTGTTCGACGCCTTCCATCCGAAGGATTCCTCCGGCGCGGTCAACCGCAACACGATCAGCATCGCGGAGATCAGCGAGACCTGGGGCGGGCAGATCACCCGCAAGGCGCTGCTCGCGCTGGTGGTGTTCGTGGCGCTGACGATGGTCTACATCGCGATCCGATTCGAGCGCGACATGTCCATCGCATCGATCGCCTCGCTGTTCTTCAACCTGATCGTCACCGCGGGCGTCTACTCGATCGTCGGATTCGAGGTCACGCCCGCCGCGGTCATCGGATTGCTGACCGTCCTCGGTTACGTGCTCTACGACAACGTCGTGGTGTTCGACAAGGTGGAGGAGAACACCCGCGGCGTGCTGCATCTGAGCCGCCGCACCTACGGTGAGCAGGCCAATCTGGCCGCCAACCAGACCCTGATGCGGTCGATCAACACCACGGTCATCGGCATCCTGCCGATCATCGGCATGCTGGTGATCGCGGTGTGGCTGCTGGGTGTCGGCACGCTGAAGGACCTGGCGCTGGTGCAGTTGGTCGGCATGGTCGTCGGTGCCTACTCGTCGATCTTCTTCGCGGTACCGCTGCTGGTGACGATCAAGGAGCGCTTCGGCCCGGTGTCGGCGCACACCAAGCGGGTGCTCGCCAAGCGGTCCACCGCGACGCAGGCGCGGATGCGGGAGGCCGCGGCCGAGCGGGCCGGGGCCATCAGCGGGCCGGTGCGCCCGCGCGAAACCCCTGCCAGTGCACCCAGACCCGGTGCCCGACCGAGCGGAAAACGGCACAAGAGAAGGCGCTGAGCATGCATCGGACCCGGCTCGCGCGGCGGCTGGCCGCGGCCCTGACCGCGAGCGCGCTGACCCTCGGCGCGCTCGCAGGGTGTTCCAGCAAGAATCAGGTGCCCTCCATCGGATATGCGGTCGACGCGGTGCCGGTCAGCTACAACGGCGGCAGCACGCTCGGCGCGAACGGCGGTGCGGCGGCGGTGTTCTCGCGGGTGCTGACCGGTTTCTTCTACACCGGGCCCGATGGGCAGCCGGTCGCCGACACCGACTTCGGCACCGCCAAGGAGGTGCCGGGGGAGGCACAGACCATTCAGTACCGGCTCAATCCGGACGGCAAATACTCCGACGGGGTGGCCACCTCCTGCGACGATCTGGTCCTGGAGTGGGCCGCGCGCAGCGGCCGGTTCAAGCAGTTCGACGCAGCCTCGACCACCGGCTACTCCGATATCGAGAAGGTGGAGTGCCAGTCCGGCTCCAAGGACGCCACCGTGGTGTTCCGCCCCGGCCGGCACTTCCTGGCATGGAAAACGCTGTTCAATGCCGCCGATCTGATGCCCGCGCACGTGGCGGCGCAGGCGGCCGGGGTCCCGAACGTGGTCGCGGCGGTGCAGTCCGGCGATGTGGCGGCGCTGGACCGGCTGGCACAGTTCTGGAACACCGGGTGGACGCTGAAGCCGGGTGACATCGACACCAAGCTGCTGCCGTCCTCGGGGCCCTATCGCATCGAATCGTTCAGCGACAGCGACGGTCTGGTGCTGGTGAAGAACGAGAAGTGGTGGGGGGTTCCGGCCCGCACGCCGCGGATCGTGGTGTGGCCCAAGAACGCCGATCTGAAGCAGAAGATCTCCGACAATGCGGTCGGGGTGGTCGACATCGGCGCCGGGTCGGTGAAGGACCTGGGTCTCGGCGGCTTCTCGGTCGACCAGGTGCCCGGCCGGGGTGCCGAGCAGCTGGTGCTGGCCACGGCGGGGGTCTTCGGCTCACCCGACGCGCGGCGCGCGTTCGCGCTGTGCGTGCCGCGGCAGGCGCTGTTCGACAAGCTCGGCCATCCGGGTTTCGACAGCAAATCCGGCCTGGGCTCCGGTCCGCTGAATTCCCGGACGGTGCAGGCGGATTCGCCGTACTACTCGGCCATCACCGGTCCGGCCGACAAGTATCGCGGCGATGCCGTCCAGCCGGGCGCGGCGAACCTCACGGTGCGCATCGGCTATCGCAAACCCGACGATCGGCGCACCCAGACCGTGCAGATGATCGCCGACTCCTGCAAGACCGCCGGTATCACCGTCGTCGACGCCGGTGCCACCGATTTCGCTCCCACCCAGCTCGCCGAGGGCAAGGTCGATGCGGTGCTCGGCAGCACCGCCGCCGCACCCGGCCCGGCCGGATCGCTGCCCGGCGGCGAGGCCACCGCCGCGCTGCACACCGGGCAGGGCCTGAATTTCGGCCGTTACGGCAACGGGCGTTACGATGCGATCGCGGATCAGCTTGCGGCGGATGATAATTCGACCACGGTGCTGAATCTCGACACCGAGGCGGAGAATCTGCTGTGGTCCGACATGCCGACGATTCCGCTGTTCAATACGCCCCGCACCATCGCATTCGGCGAGGGCATGGAGAACGGAATCGCGAACCCCACCAAGGCCGGTGCGGGTTGGAACATGGATCGCTGGGTGTTGCAGCGGTGAGCGAGCGTGCGAGCGTCCCGCGGGCGCGAGATGAGGGAGTGGGTGTAGATGAGTAAGCATGGAATGGTGGAGACCGAGGAGTCAGCAGGGGAGCGGATCGCGCGGGCGGCGGATGCGGTCGGGCGTTTGACCCGCTGGCACGACGACTTCCCCAGCCCCGGCGTGCGTTTCGCGGACCTGACACCGGTCTTCGCCGACGCCGAGGGATTCCACGCCGTCATCGACTGCCTGGGTTCGTGCGCATCGGATGTCGATCTGGTCGCGGGCGTCGACGCCCGCGGCTTCCTGCTCGGTGCCGGTGTGGCGGCCGCGCTGGGCACCGGCGTGGTGGCCGTGCGCAAGGCGGGCAAACTGCCGCCGCCGGTGCTGTCGCGGGAATACACCCTCGAATACGGTTCGGCCGCCCTGGAAATCCCCGCCGACGGTGTCGAGCTGTCCGGGCGCCGCGTACTGCTGCTGGACGACGTCCTGGCCACCGGCGGCACGCTGGCCGCGGCCGCGGAGCTGTTCATCTCCGCCGGCGCCGAGGTGGCCGCCGCCGCGGTGGTGCTCGAACTGAGTTTCCTGGGCGGGCGGGAGCGGCAGGGCGACTACCCGCTGACCTCGATCGTCCGGCTCTAGATCGCCGCGAGCCGGTTGTGGCCGGCGCGCCGGCTCACTAAGCTCGGCCGCGTCATGACCCGACCACACAGCACTCGGCTGACCGCCGTCCTCGTCGGCGGCGTGGGCGTCCTGTTCGCCGTGGGCGCCGCGACCGCGTCCGCGTCCCCCTCGGCCGCCCTGCGCGGCGGTGCCACCATCACCGCGCATGTCTCGGGTCAGAAATCGGGCGAGGTGTGCCGCATCGTGGCCGCGGGCGTCGATATGCCCTGGCGGCCGGTCGGTTCCGGCGGCACGGTCGATCTCGACACCGGGCCGGTGCGCGCCGGCCGGCACGCGGCCCGTGTGGTGTGCGAGGATGCGCGCATCGGAGACGCGTCGGCACACGCGGTCGGCAAGCAGGACGAGGTGTTCACCGGGCATTGGGCGCCGGCCTTCGAATTCCTCCATCACCACCGCGTGGAAGTTCTCGCTCCGCGCGATCGCTCCGGTCCCTAGAACCGGGCGACGAGCCGGGCGATGATTCCGGTCACCACCAACCAGAACACCGCTGCCAGACCGTAATTGATGATGATGTCGAGGTTGCGGGTGCCGGTGTTGAACAGGCCGGGGAAGAACAGCGCCAGCGGTTCGGCCAGCCCCTTGATGAAGGTGAAGAATCTGTTGTCCGGATTCGCGTTGAACACCAGCATCAGGATGTAGATGCCCTCGATGAGCGCGAAGATTCCGCCGATGGTGCTGATGATCGCCGCAGCGGTGGTGCCGGGACCCGCGCTGCGATACGTTCGGTATCTGTACATGTGACAGTCGTGCCCGCTTTCGCTCGGCCGAAACGGGCACGCCGGCTACGTCTACCGGGCTCGACGCGGCGTAGATCGAACTCAGCCCGCGGTTTCCGCGTACTTGCCCAACTCACTGGCCTGTAAAGCAGCATTGTCGTTGACACCGATGACGTAGCCGCGTGAAGAGAGCACTGCTCTTGACAAGGGTGCGTGGCCAAGGCAGACTGTGCTCACAACAGAGAGCGTTGCTCTCAAAAGTGAGGAGTAGTCATTATGAGCGCCACCCGCTACATCGCGCCGGCTGGGATCGATCCGATCATGAACAGGGTTTTCAACCTGCTGCCCAAGGTGGGGATCAGTCTGCTGGGGTCGCGCTTGCTGGCGGTGCGGGGGCGCAAGTCGGGGGAGTGGCGGACCACGATGGTGAATCTGCTCGTCGATGAGAACGGGGATCGGTACCTGGTGGCGCCGCGCGGACATACGCAGTGGGTGCGCAATATTCGGGCCGCCGGGGGCGGGGAGTTGCGGCTCGGGCGCAAGGTGGAGCCGATCGTGGTGGGGGAGGTGGCCGATGCCGACAAGGTGCCGGTGCTGCGGCTGTACCTGCAGAAGTGGGGGTGGGAGGTCGGGCGGTTCTTCGAGGGCGTCACCAAGGACGCCGATGATGCCGAGCTGGCCGCGATCGCGCCCGGCTTTCCGGTGTTCCGGATCGCCTGAGTCGGAATAACCGCTTGCGGGAACCCGTTGTGTCGTCTAACTTGTACGAGTCTTGTTCCCGTTGATCGGAGTCGTGCCGTTGCTCTTCTGAGGTAGCCCCGAGTGGCCCGCAATCGCGCGCCGTATCCCTCGCCACCTCCAGGAGCACGCACATGTCTATTACTGTCACTTTTTCCGATCTCACCTTCGCCTGGCCCGACGGCACCCCGGTGTTCGAGGGGCTCGATGCCGTGCTCGGACCGGGACATGTGGGCCTGGTCGGCACGAACGGCGCCGGGAAATCCACGCTGTTGCGGCTGATCACCGGCGAGCTGCTTCCGGCTCGCGGATCGATCACCGTTCCCGGTCGGCTGGGTTATCTGCGGCAGGACCTCGGTCTGGCCGCGGGGCAGCGGGTGGACGCCGTGCTCGGCATTGCCGAGGTGCGAAAGGCGTTGCACCGCATCGAATCCGGCGAAGGAACCGAGACGGACTTCGATATCGTCGGCACCCGCTGGGATGTCGAGGAACATGCCGTCGCACTGCTCGGCAAGCTCGGACTGCAGTATCTGGCGGACGATGTGGCACAGCTGGATCGGCGTCTGGAGACGCTGTCCGGCGGGGAGACGGTCCTGCTCGGCCTGGTGGCCGAGCTGCTGCGCGAACCCGATGTGCTGCTGCTCGACGAGCCGACCAACAACCTGGATGCGGTGGCGCGCGGGCGTCTCTACGAGGTCGTCGGCCAGTTCCCCGGCACCGTGCTGACCGTCAGCCACGATCGGGAACTGCTGCGGCTCGTCGACTCCGTCGCGGAGCTGCGGCAGGGCGAAATCCGGTTGTTCGGCGGCAATTTCGAGACCTACGAGGGCATCGTGGCCGCCGAGCAGGAGGCCGCGCGGGCCGCGATCCGCGAGGCCCGCAGCGATGTCCGTAAGCAGGCTCGCGAATTGGTCGAGGCGCGCATCAAACTCGACCGGCGCAAGCGGTACGGGCAGAAGATGTGGGACACCAAGCGGGAGCCGAAAATCGTGATGGCCGAACGGAAACGGCAGGCGCAGGTGTCGGCGGGCAAGCTGCGCAACAATCACATCGCGAAGGTGGAGGAGGCCAAGGAACATCTCGCTCAGGCGCAGGAACTGCTGCGCGACGATCGGGAGATCCGCGTCGAATTGCCCGGCACCAGGCTCTATCCCGGGCAGGACGTGATCGAGCTGACCGAGGTGCGGTTGGCCAACGGACCGGTGGTCTCGATGAAGGTGGCCGGTCCGGAACGGATCGCGCTCACCGGTCGCAACGGCGCGGGCAAGACCACGCTGTTGCGCCGCATCGTCGCCGAACCGCCGAAGGTGCCGTGGCGGCTGCTGCCACAGCGGCTGGACATCTTCGACGAGGAGCGCTCGGTGTTCGACAACGTCTCGGCGGCGACACCGCACGCCTCGGCCGAACAGGTGCGCGCTCAGCTGGCGCGGTTCCTGTTCCGCGGTGCCGATGCCGATATGACCGCGGGTGCGTTGTCCGGTGGGGAGCGGCTGCGCGCGGCGCTGGCGATGCTGTTGCTGGCCGACCCCGCGCCGAAACTGCTGCTGCTCGACGAACCGACCAACAACCTCGATCTGCCCAGCCTGCGTCACCTCACCGAGGCCCTGGCCTCCTTCGAAGGTGCGCTGATCGTGGTCAGCCACGATCCGCGTTTCCTCGACGACATCGGGGTGACCAGGCGGCTCGAGCTCACCGCCGACGGGCTGGTCGAGGACACGCCGGGGTAGCCGCCACCCTGTGCCGCGGAGCTGGACGTCAATCCAGCTCCGCGGCAAGCTTTTTCGGTGGGCAGAGCTCTCGCAGCCGCGTCAACGGATCCATGGCCGCAGCGTAGGCCGGGCCCACGGCACCGCGTCCGGCGTCAACGCCGGGGTGCGTACATGATGACGGCGACGCCCACCAGGCAGATCACCGCGCCGAGCACGTCCCAGCGATCGGGCCGGAACTTGTCGACGACCATGCCCCACGCGAGCGATCCGGCGACGAACACCCCACCGTAGGCGGCCAGGATCCGCCCGAAATTGGGATCCGGCTGGAAGGTGGCCACGAACCCGTAGGCCCCGAGCGCGATGATCCCGGCCGCGATCCACACCACCCCGCGATGCTCCCGCCACCCCTGCCACACGAGCCACGCCCCGCCGATCTCGGCCAGCGCCGCCAGCGCGAACAACAGCAACGAACGCGCAACGATCATCGTGCGACCGTACCGCGAGAGCGACCGCCGCACCGGGTCCGGCGCTCGACGGTCCTCAGCGCGCGAACAGCGCCTCGATATCGCCGAAACCGAGCCCGTCGGCCAGGGTGGTGTAGGTGCCGTGCGTCAGCAGTTCGGTGGCCGCCGCCCGCACGCGCTGGTAGGCCGCCTGGGCCAGCGCCGACCCCGTGCTGATCCGGCGCACCCCGGCCGTGGCCAGCTCCGCCACCGACGGTGCGCCCGCGACGATCATCACGTTGATCGGCAGCGGCGTCTCGCCGCTCAGCTTTCGCAGCGTGTCCAGGTCCAGCAGGCCGGGAACGAACAGGCTGTCCGCGCCCGCCTCGGCGTAGGCGGCGGCGCGGGCGACGACATCGCCGAAGCGATTCTCGGGCTCGCCCACGCCGAACAGGTACACATCGGTCCGGGCATTGATCACCAACTCCGGCAGCTCGTTTCGCGCGGCGGCCGCCCGCGCGGCGCGCAGTCGCTCGGCCTGTTCGGCGATGCCGAACAAGGGCCCGCCGGGACGCGTCGAATCCTCGAGGTTGACGCCCACCGCGCCCGCGGCGATCACCTCCTCGACGGTGCGGGCGACGTCCTCGGGCGCCGGGCCGTAACCGCCCTCGACATCGGCGGTCACCGGCGCCTCGACGGAGGTGACGATCCGGCGCACCCGGTCGATCATCTCGGCGCGGGTCAGCCGCTGGCCGTCGCCCTGTCCCGCCGCCCAGGACACGGCGGCGCTGGTGGTGGCGACGGCCGGTGCGCCGGCCTGCGCGACCAGTGCGGCGCTGACCGGATCCCAGGCGTTCGGCAGCACGAAGACACCGTCCGCGTGCAGTTGCCGAAATATCGCTGCCTTCTTGTGCTGGCTGTCGTTCACCGAATCTCCTCGCGGGCTCGAATCGTGGTGCCGTCGAATCTGAGAAACACTACCGCCGATTCTCCGATTCCGGTGTCGGCGAAGGGATTCCGACCGATCGAACTGTCCGCTCCGGACATCGACCGCACCGCCCGCACGGTGACCGCCGCAACGATCGCCGCACCGGCGGCGACATTCGGAGGACGGTCCGGAAATCCACCGGTGCCGCGACGAACGGCAGGTTGTCGGTCACGCGGATTAAAGTTGGTGGTCTGAGCCGTTGAAAAGGTCGGATAGGGTGGTCCGATCGAGCCGGGAGAGGTGGTGGCATGACTCAGCATCTGGAGAAGGCGAATGCCGAGCAATCGTCTGCTGGCGATGGTGTCGCCCCCGAGCCCACCCTGGCCGCCCCCGAGCCCGCCCCGGCCGCCCCCGAGCCCACCCCGGCCGAGCCCACCCCTGTGCCGGCCCCTGCTCCCACCCCGGTGCCTACTCCGCGAAATATGCCGTTGCGCCAGCCCGGCACCCCGGCGGCCGTGCCCACCTCGGCCTCGCGGCGGGTCCGCGCGCGGCTCGCCCGGCGCATGACCGGTCAGCGTGGTATCGCCGCGGTCAAGCCGGTGCTCGAGCCGCTGGCCACCGTGCATCGTGAGCTGTATCCGAAGGCCAACCTGCAGCTGCTGCAGCGCGCCTTCGACGTCGCCGACGAGAAGCACGCCCACCAGTTCCGCAAATCCGGCGATCCGTACATCACCCACCCGCTGGCGGTCGCCAATATCCTCGCCGAACTCGGCATGGACACCACCACCCTGGTGGCCGCGCTGCTGCACGACACCGTCGAGGACACCAGCTACTCGCTCGAGGAACTGACCAACGATTTCGGTTCCGAGGTCGCCCACCTGGTCGACGGCGTCACCAAACTGGACAAGGTCAATCTGGGCGCCGCGGCCGAGGCCGAGACCATCCGCAAGATGATCATCGCCATGGCCCGCGATCCGCGCGTGCTGGTGATCAAGGTCGCCGACCGGTTGCACAACATGCGCACCATGCGCTTCCTACCGCCGGAGAAGCAGGCCAAGAAGGCCCGCGAGACGCTGGAAGTCATTGCGCCCCTTGCCCATCGGCTCGGTATGGCCACGGTCAAGTGGGAGCTGGAAGACCTCGCGTTCGCGATCCTGCACCCGAAGAAATACGACGAGATCGTGCGCCTGGTCGCCGACCGTGCGCCCTCGCGCGACACCTATCTGGCCAAGGTGCGCGCCGAGATCGTCAATACCCTGGCCGCCAGCCGCATCAACGCCATCGTCGAGGGCCGCCCCAAGCACTACTGGTCGATCTATCAGAAGATGATCGTCAAGGGGAAGGACTTCGACGACATCCACGACCTGGTCGGCATCCGCATCCTCTGCGACGAGGTGCGCGACTGCTATGCCGCGGTCGGCGTGGTGCATTCGCTGTGGCAGCCGATGGCCGGGCGGTTCAAGGACTACATCGCCCAGCCGCGATACGGCGTCTATCAGTCGCTGCACACCACGGTCGTCGGCCCGGACGGCAAGCCGCTCGAGGTGCAGATCCGCACCCAGGACATGCACCGCACGGCCGAATTCGGCATCGCCGCGCACTGGCGCTACAAGGAGACCAGGGGCAAGCACTCCGGTGATGCCGCCGAGGTCGACGATATGGCCTGGATGCGCCAGCTGCTCGACTGGCAGCGGGAGGCCGCCGACCCCGCGGAGTTCCTGGAGTCGCTGCGGTTCGACCTGAAGTCGCCGGAGATCTTCGTGTTCACCCCGAAGGGTGACGTGATCACGCTGCCGCAGAAGTCGACGCCCGTGGATTTCGCCTACGCGGTGCACACCGAGGTCGGGCACAAGTGCATCGGCGCCCGGGTGAACGGGCGGCTGGTCGCGCTGGAGCGGCAGCTGGAGAACGGTGAGGTCGTCGAGATCTTCACCTCCAAGGCGCAGAACGCCGGGCCCAGCCGCGACTGGCAGAACTTCGTGGTGTCCCCGCGCGCCAAGGCCAAGATCCGGCAGTGGTTCGCCAAGGAACGCCGCGAGGAGGCGCTGGAGGCCGGTAAGGAGTCCATCAGCAAGGAGGTCCGCCGCACCGGGCTGCCGCTGCAGCGGCTGATGAGCGTCGACGCCATGACCGCGCTGGCGCACGAACTGCACTACACCGACATCTCCGCGCTGTATGCGGCCGTCGGCGAGAACCAGGTCTCGGCGCACCACGTGGTGCAGCGGTTGGTCACCCAGCTCGGCGGCGTCGGTGACGTGGAGAACGAACTCGCCGAGCGCAGTACGCCCTCCACCCTGCCCGCCCGTCAGCGCACCAGCGGCGATGCCGGTGTGGAGATTCCGGGCGCCCCGGGCACGGTCGCCAAGCTGGCCAAATGCTGTACTCCGGTGCCGGGTGACGAGATCATGGGCTTCGTGACCCGCGGGGGAGCGGTGAGCGTGCACCGCACCGACTGCACCAACGCGGGCTCGCTGCAGGCGCAGCAGGAGCGGATCATCGAGGTGAAGTGGGCGCCCTCACCGTCGTCGGTATTCCTGGTCGCCATCCAGATCGAGGCCCTCGACCGCACCCGCCTGCTCTCGGACGTGACGAAGGTGCTGGCCGACGAGAAGGTCAACATCCTGTCCGCCTCGGTGATGACCTCCGGTGACCGGGTCGCCATCAGCAAGTTCACCTTCGAGATGGGCGACCCGAAGCATCTGGGCCACCTGCTGAACGTGGTGCGCAATGTGGAGGGCGTCTACGACGTCTACCGGGTGACCTCGGCGGCCTGACGCTGCTCGGCCCGATTCGGTGGCACGGGCCCAGATGAGGGCGGTGGCCTCGGTGCTGGGTTCGCCGCCGGGCTTGCCCCGCGCCTCCCAGTCCAGCATGTCGTCGGCCAGTGCGGCCAGGCGCGGGTCCTCCGGATCCCAGTCCAATGCCTGATCCATGAGCAGGTACAGCCGGATCACCTCGGAATCATGCGTTGCGGCGCTCTTGCTCCGTACGTACTCGGGCACGATCTTGGGGGCCATCGCCCACGGCAGGATCCACGCGTCGCGTTCCAGGCGCACCATCCGCTCGCTGACACCGATGGCGCGCATCCGGTCCAGAACCTCGATCACCACCCGAGGCAGGAAAAGCGCTTCGCCGCTTGCCAATTCGGCGATGCGGCGGTGCTGCTCGCTGAGCTGGTCGATCTGGTGCCGCAGTTCGGTGCCGATATCGGTGATGGCCGTGGCGAATTCGCTCGGCTGCGCATGCATCAGCTCATCGATGCGGGCCAGCGGCACACCGGCCGCGGTCGTACACCAAGCGTGCAACCCTGACGCAGGGTCAGGGTCAAGCCTCGGCGTCGACGGTCACCTCTGCCTGGGCGCGCGACAGGCGAATCGCCTCGACACACATCACGACCACCGCCACCACGACGAAGGCGGTGCCGACCGGGCCGCTGCGCAGGCGTTCACCGAGGACGGTCATGCCGAGGAAGGCGGCGCCCAGCGGTTCGGCGACGGTGAACGCCGGGAGCGATGCCGACAGCGGTCCCACCTGATATCCGCGCTGTTGCAGATACAAGCCGAGCAGACCGGTCGCAGCCAGCGCGTAGGGCTGCCAGCTGGTGAGAACCGCGGACACCCCGTCGCCGAACAGCTCGGTGACATGTTCGGTCAACGCGGCCGAGATGCCGAACAACAGTCCGGCCGCGGTGCCGAGCAGCAGCGCCTGCAGCGTCGGCACCCGGACGGTGGTCGCGACCACCACACCCGCCGCGATCAGTCCGAACAACAATCCCAGGGGCAGCAGCCACTGCCGCCAGGGCGCATCCGACACACCCTCGGTGGGGTTGCCGACGACGAGGAAGACCGCCAGCGCCGCCGACAGGGCCACCGCCTGCGCCCACATGATCGGAGTCACCCGGCGGCCGCTGTAGTGCGCGGCCAGCGGCAGCGCGAACACCAGCGCGCTCACCAGGATCGGCTGCACCACCAGCACCGATCCCAGCGCCAGCGCCGCCACCTGGAAGGCGAATCCGCCCGCATCGCCGACGATGCCCGCCCACCAGCGGGGACTGCGAATCAGCCGGGCCAGCAGCGCATCGCCCGCCGGGACATCCGCCGCCGCCCGCTGCTGTGCCACCGCGGAGACGGCGAACAGGACCGCGCCGACGAAGGCGCACAGCACGGCGGCAATCGGGAGATCGGTCATCCGGACAGTCTGCCCGGACCGAGCGGTCGGTCGTGATTCGCCCTCCCGGCGTGTCCGGATCGCCGGGTTGTTGCCATTGGCCCCGAAAGTCGCTGCGGCCGACTAGAATTCTTCCGGTCGGTTTGCCGACATGGCGGGGGTTCTTCCGATATTGCGTACGCAATGTGCAGGTTGCACTGCGGCGTTCGCTGGATTCTGTTACGGTCTATTGCGTTTCGGGGCTCGCGCGGCAGCGGCGGCAACTCGAAGCCATCGACGATCGCAGCTACGGGTCGCCGCGGCACTCGACCCTCCGGACTTTTGCATACGGCTGGTAAGGGGGTCAGAGAGGATGCTGACCGCGCGCACAACCTGGAGCAGGCTGGGTACGACCGCAGTCGCCGTGGCGGCGATCACCGCCGGTGCCGGAACGTATCCGGCGCCCGCCTCCGCCCAGCCTTCCCCGGGCCCCACCACCAGCATCGCGATCGACACCTGTCCCGCCCTGTACGCCTTGGGTATTCAGGGCACCGGTGAATCGTCGCCGGATGCCGCCCCTACCACCGACACCGGCATGTTGTCATCGGTGTTTCTGCCCATGCTCGCCGAGGCGCCCGAGCGCGGACTCGTCGATCGTGCCTACGTGCCATACGAATCCGCCTTCGGCGGCGCGGTCGGCGGCGGTGCGGTGCCCTACGCCCAGTCGGTGCTCGACGGTCTGGATCGCTTGCGCACCATGGCCCGTCAGATCGCGCAGCGTTGCGACCGCACCCGGTTCGCGATCGCCGGTTACTCCCAGGGCGCTCATGTGGCCTCGATGTTCGCCCAGGAGATCGGGCGCGGCGCAGGCGTGCTCGCGCCGGACCGGATCGCCGCCGTCGCGCTGTTCGGCGATCCCACGCGCAATCCTGGTGCCCCGCTGTTCCCCGGTTCGCCGGATCGCATCGCGCCCGATGCGCCGCCGGGCACCGAAGGCCAGCGGGTCGCCGCGGTGCGGGCGCTGGCGCTGCCGCCGGCATCCGGCGGCGGCATCGGGCCCGGGCGCGACGTCGCCACCGACTTCGGTGCGCTCACCGGCCGGGTCGCAAGTTTCTGTGTCGCAGGCGATCTGGCCTGTGACGCACCCGCGGGCGCGCCGATCCTGCGCGCCGTCGCCGCCGTGATGGGCCAGTCCACCCTGTCCGGTGGCGATCCGATCGCCGCGCTCACCTCCATCGCGCAGGCCCTGGCGTTCACTTCGATCAAGGTGGCCTCGACCGTCGTCAATCGCGACCTGCAGGGCGTCGCCCCCGCGTCGCTGTCCTATCAGCCGGGTCAGTCGATCTCCCAGCGCATCGCCGAGGCCGCCGATCCGCGCAGCCGGCTCGCCCTGGCGGATCCGATGCGCGCGATGCTGAAGGTCGGCATGATCGGCCTCAACGCCGTCGGTGTGGTGGTGCGCACCGTGCTCGACCCGGCCGCCCTGACCCAGCTGGCCGCCGCCGCGCTCAACGACCCGCCGAAGGCGCTGGTGCTGCTGGCCGACGGTCTCGGACGGGCGGTGACCGAGCTCGTCCCGCCGACCACGGTGTCCCGGCTGATCGAACAGGCCTACCAGGCCGTCGTCCAGAACATCACCGAGAATCGGGAGCTGCTCAGCACCACCACCTGGGTGCGGTATTGGGACACCGTGCAGCGCCACGGCGCCTATGCCACCGCCGCGGTCGACGCGCGCGGGGACGCCCCGGTGCGCTTTGTCGCCGCCTGGTTCGCCGCCGCCGCCCGCGACCTGCTCGCCTCCGTCGGCGCACAGCCCGCGAACGGCGGCGCGAGCGGCCCGATCACCGGAATCTCGGTACCACCTACCGGCGCGTCGAGTTCGTCGAATTCGTCGGGTACGGGACAATTTCCGTTCGGGACAGGTCCCCGTCCCACCGCTGGTACCGCTGACGACAACTACCCGTTCTCCACGAACTGATCGCCGAGAGGGTCCGACGATGCTGCACGAACCTGGCTCCGCGGGGATGGGGGAATGTTGAAGCCGTACAAAGACTTGCGCCGGTGGTATCCGCCGCTCGAACCGGAGGGCGTCGCGGCCCCGGCCCCCGTGCGCCCGGCGCCGCCGCTCGAGCCTGCCGCCGACGACGGCGCCGCGCGCTATCCGCACTACATCCGCGAGACCGAGCCCGAACCGTTCGTCCCGTTCCTCGACGAGCCGCCCACCCGGCGCAGCGAATTCGTCGGCGGGTGGACCGACTGGGTCACGCGCGCACCCGGACCCGACGACGACTATCGCGCGCCCGACGGTGAGGTCGTGCCGTTCCCGTGGGACTCCGACGAGGACGAGCCGGATCGAACCGAGTCGCGCCCGCCCCGCCCGGCGCGCGATGCCGACACCGGTCGCCGCCGTGGCCCCAGGGTGGGCCGCGACGGTCCCGGCGCGGCCGCCTCGCCGCGCTCGCTGCAGGAGTACACCCGGCCCAGCCGGCTGCGTGTGACCCTCGTCCTGGCGATTGCCGTGCTATTGCTGGCCGCCGCGGGAGCTTTCGCGCTGTATCTGCTGCAGCAGCGCGGAGGGGCCCGGCCCAGCGCCGGTCCGACCACGCCGATGATGCAGCTGACGGCCGCCACGACCGATGCCTTCCCGGGCGGTTGCCCCACCGAGCGGATCAACGGGGTGATCCGCGGCGCCGAACCCGGCGGCACCGCCTCGGGTCCCGACGCGATCATGTGGTTCCAGCACGCGTACTACGTGGAACGCTCCGGTGCGCGGGCCCGCGAGGTGGTCGCCCCCGGAGCCGTGGTGCCTCCGGCTTCGGTAATTCAGCGCGGCATCGATTCCGTCCCGCCCGGTACCACCTACTGCGTGCGGGTGGCCGCCCTGACGGACGGGAAGTACACGGTGGAGGTCACCGAGCGTCGCCCCGGTGCCAACCCGACGACCTACGACAAGCAGACGGTGACCACCGCGGTGGTCGACGGCCGCACCCTGATCACGGGCATCACGGCCGGGTAAGAGGAGAGCTGAACCATGGGACAGGACTGGAGCCGGTGGCTCGACGAGGCGCCCGACGCGGGCGACGAGGCGAGCGCGCGCAGCCGTGCCGAGGCTCCGGTGGTGCGGTTGCGCAAAGACCGGAAAGACAAGGGTGGCGGCGGTGGTGCGCTGTCGCGGCCGATTCTGGTCGTCGGCGGGTGCGGCGGGGCCGGCACCACCACGACCGCACTCGGGCTGGCCGGTGAGCTGGGTGCCGCCGGGGCGCCGACGGTCGCCGTCGACGCCACCGCGGCGGGCAGCGACCTGGCGCTGCGCGGCGCCGACGAACACCTGAGCCCGATCAGCCTGCAGCAGTGGCTCTACGGCCGCGGCGACGACGAGCCCGCACCGCTGAAGGAATGCCTGTCGCACGCCACCTCCGGCATCGGGCTGCTGTGGCGCGACGCCGCCCCGCTGCGCCGGCGCGCCACCTATCTCACCGTGTCCCGCGCCATCTCCGACGCCGGGTACATCCCCGTCTACGACGGCGGCAGCCCGATCGCCGCCCGGCATCTGCGCCCGCTGCTCGAGGACGCCGAAGTGGCCCTCGTCCTGGCGATTCCGGCCCGCGTCGACGCCGCCAACCGGCTGCGGGTGACATTGGAATGGCTCGACGACGAATTCGGCGGGCAGACCGAGGGCCAGGGCGGCGGCATCGTCGGCGACACCACGATCGTGGTCTCGCATCAGTTGCCGGGCCATGCGACGCCGGTCGCCGAACATTTGCGGGAACACCTCACCGGATGGGTTCGCGATATCCGGGAGATCCCGTACGACCCCCACCTGGCCCGGGGGGAACTGGTGCGCCACAACACACTTGCCGCCGACACCCGCAGGGCCTATCGCACGCTGCTGACGGGGGTGGCATCATGACCGCGGCCATGAAGGAACGTCGCTCATCCGAATCCACGCCTGCGGCAGGGGTTGTCGCCCCGTCGGAGTCTCGCCGTGCGCCCATCTGGGACCGGCCCGTACCCGGCGTCGGGCGCGCGCCGCTGGTGTGGTTGCTCGGCGTCCACGGCGGTGCGGGAGCCAGCACCCTCGCCCATGTGCTCGCGCCCGCGGCGGATTCGCACCGGCGCTGGCCGGGCGGCTTCGATCGCGAATCGCCGTTCGTCGTGCTGGTCGCCCGCGAGACGATCGCCGGGCTGACCCGCGCCCACGACCTGTTGCGCCAGTACCACGCCGGGCTGGCCGGGCCGAGCGAGGTGCTCGGGCTGATCACCGTTGCCGCCCGCCCCGGCCGCATTCCGGCCGAGATCCGGCGCTACCGCGACGTGGTCGGCGCCCTGGCCGGTGAGATGTGGCAGGTGCCGTGGCACGAGGAGTGGATCCTCGTCGAACCCGATCAGTTGCCGGTGTGGTCGCCGTCCGACCCGCCACCGCCGCAGAAGAAGCGCAAACTCGATCCGCTGCAGGAGGTTCCCCACGACGTCGACGAACTCGGTTCGAGCATCGTCGCGCTGATCCGCGACAAGGTCAGCGCCGCCGCGCCCTCGGATGACGACGAGGACGACATCGACGACGACATCGAGGACACGGAATGAACGCGCCCCAGGCTGTTTTCCACGGTGTACCTCAGGTACACGGTTATGAATTCCGATCACCTATTGAGAAGGACGCTCGATGAGTACCATCCTGGCCGCCGTGCACGAGACGTACGGCGCAGTTCTCGCTCAGGTCGGGAATCCGACCCCCGAGGCGCCGCCCGCCTCGGAGAAATTGCTCCGATTGGTTCGCTACTTCACCTGGTTCGTGCTGCTGTCGGGCATCCTGGGCATCACCTACGCGGGTGGCAAATTCGCCTGGGAGAAGTGGACCGGCGGCGGCCTGGAGTCGCCGAAGATGGTGGCGGGAGCCATGATCGGCGGGATCATCGCCACCAGTGCCGGCACCATCATGAACGCCGTGATCGGGACCTAGGGCCGGAGCGGTCGTGCTTGCCTACAAGCAGATTCCCTCCGACGTGATCGAGCCGGTCATGCAGCTCATCAACTGGCTGCTGTGGGTCGTGCTGTTGTTCTGCCTGGCCTGGTTGATCATCTCGGCCGGGCGGCTGTGGTCGGCCATGCGCGACGACTACCTGGCCTACAACGACGCCACCAACGGAATCGTGATGAGTCTGCTCGGCGCGGTCATGGCCAGTTCGGCGAGCGCGATCGCCCTGACCTTCCTACCGACGTGAACGGTTGGGGCCCATGACAGCTGCCGGAACCACCGCACCCGCGCTACGCATCCGCCGGGCCGCCGCAGGCGTGCTCGGCGCCGCCGTGTTGGCGGCGGGCGGATGCGGCGGCGGTGGCGACCGCGGTGCGGCACAGCCCGATCCCGCCCGCCCACCCACCGGGGTGCGCTGGCAGTCGTATCAGGGTGTCGCCCTTCCGGTTACCGATCAGGGCCCCGCGCACGACAGCGACGGTGCCGCCACGGGATTCGACCGCGGACCCGCGGGCGCGGCCGTGGCCGCCATCACCCATTCGGTGCGGTTGGCGGTGGCGGCCGACAGCCAGTGGCCGACCGTGATCGCCGAAGAGGTCGTGCCCGGCCCGGCCCGCGACGAGTGGGCGGTCAACCGGCTGCAGCTGTCCATCACCGGCCCCGCGGCCGACCAGTACGCGCCGCGGGTGCTCGGCTACCACATCACCAGCTATTCGCAGGACAGATCCACCGTGGACGTCTTCACCCCAATACTCCGATGGCTCACGCGCGGTGAACCACACCACCGTCGAGTGGTTCGGGGAGGACTGGAGGTTACGGCTGCCGGATCCGGGCGCCACCGCCCGCCCGGTCGACTCGATCGACCAGTTACCCAGCGACATCGTGACATTGGAGGCACCGGCATGAGCGAACGAACAAGGGGCACAGCCCTGTTCGGGCTCGTGGCGAGTGCATCCCCCGTGCATCCCCTGGTGGCACCGGGTGGGGTGGTGCCATGAGTGCGAAGGATTCGGGTGGGGACGAGCGCAACGTCTCGTTCGGCGTCATCGCCTCGGCGGCGATCATCGCGCTGATCGTGATCGTCGGGGTGTTCATGTACCTCGGCCGCGACACCTCCTCGCCGCACGAACAGCAGCCGGAGTCGGCGCCGTCACCGGCGGCGGGCACCGGAGGGACCGGATTCGCCGCACCGGAGGTCGATCTGTTCGGCCGCCGCGTCGACATCCCGAACAATCCTGCGGGACAACCGCTTCCGCAGGATCCGTCCCAGCAGCGCCAGCCCTCCGATCCGGACTGGCTGACCGGTGCCCCGGCGGGCACCACCGAACCGCGCGGCTGGCAGCGGGTGTTCGGCGCGTCCGTGCCGTTCTCCACCAGCGACGGTCCCACCGCGATCGAGGACGGTCTGGCCGTGGGCTTTTCGCACACCCCGCAGGGCGCGGCGCTGGCGGCGGCGCAGATCACCTACCGGCTCAACGCCCGTCCCGCCGACCGGGACCTGTATGTGCGGCAGGTGCGAGCCTCGGCGCAGCAGCTCGCGGCCTACGACAAGGCATTGTCGAACGGCAAACTGCCCGAACAGCAGCCGGAGCGGATCACCCGGTACCTGGTGGCGCCCGACGCCTTTCAGATCGAGAACTACGCCGACGATATGGCGATCGTGCGGCTGGCCGCACGCGGCCCGGTCAACGAGGGCAAGCAGACGTGGGCGGCGGTGCGGCTGGTCATGGTCTGGGACAACGGGGACTGGCGGCTCAAGCCGACCGACGCGGCGACCTCGCAGGCCCAATTCGTGGATTCACTCGGGGGGTGGACCAAATGGTGAGCGATCCCGGACTGCGCCGCGGCGGCGGAGGTCAACTGCGCCTGCTGGCCTTCGCGGCAGTGGTGACCGTGGCGTTGGCGGTGGTGGTGACCGTGGTGACCCTGCGGCGCGATGGGAACGGGACGGATGTGGGCGGGGGACCGAGCCTGCTGTCGAGCGTGACCGGGAGTGTGGGCGCTGCTGGTTTCGGCACGGCGACGACCGACATGTTCGGCCGCCGCGTCGATGTTCCGAACAATCCTGCGGGGCAGGTGCTTCCGCAGGACCCGGCGAAGCAGCGCAAGCCCTCCGACTCCGATTGGTCGACGGCCGCGCCCAGCCCCGTGAGTGGCGAAGGTATCTGGCAGCGCATCTTCGATGGTCCGGTCGTGCGGTTCTCCTCTTCGGATGGACCCAGCCGGATCGAGGGCAAGGCGGCGACCGGTTTTGCGCACACCCCGCAGGGCGCCGCACTGGCGGCCGAGCAGAACTACTGGCGTACCAACGCCAATCCGACCGATCGCGATCTGCTGCTGCGGTTGGTGGCGGTGACGCCGGAATACCTCGACCGGTACGACCGGCTGGTCGCGGCGGGAAAGGTATCGCCGCGTCTGCCGGACAAACTGACTCCGCTGCTGTATGCGTCCGACGCGTTCCGAATCAACAGCTATACCGACGACCACGCGGTCGTCGAGTTCGCGAGAAAGGCACGAGAAGTCATCGATGGCCAACCGACATGGGTGGGCATGCGTCTTGCGGTCGTCTGGCGTGACGGAGATTGGAAATTGACGGCCGTGGACTCCGAGCAACAGGTCCGGATCGATTCACTGCGAAGCATCGAGGGGTGGACCACATGGTGAGGCGCATCTTCACGATCTTGGCGGTCATCTTCACCGTCATGATTGCGACACCGACGGTGGCCTACGGGCAGACCTACGGGTTCGACCAGACCTGCAACGAGATTCATGACAGTCTCGACGGTTTGGGGCTGCCCGGGATCTCCCTCGGCGACGCGGCCTCGGCCGCGTGTAAGGCGGGCAATGCCGCCACCCATCCGGGAGACGCCGCCACCGCCGTGCGGGACAAGGCGTGGGACTCCACCTTCGGCAAGGTGGTCGACTCGCTGATGAACGGGCTCGGGGAGGCGCTGATCCTGGCGTTGACCTTCTGGTTGAAGGTGCCCAACGAGCGAATGAGCAACGGCGGCCAGCTGTTCCAGAAGATCAACGACTACACGTATCAGGCGCAGATCCTGTTGTTGATCGTGTCGGTGATCCTGTCCGGCATGCGCTTGGCCCAGGCCAGACGCGGCGCGGTGCTGGGCGAGGCCGAGGAATCGTTCCGCATGTTCGCCAGAGTGGTGTTCAGTTCCTGGATGCTGGGGGCGGTGATCGTCGCGGGCACGCAGGCCGCGGACCGGTTCTCGCAGTGGGTGATCGAGGACTCCACCAACGGCAACGCCAAGAACATTGCCGAGCTGCTGCTGAAAACCTCGAAGCTACAGGCCTTTTCGCCCGGCCTGGTGTTGATCATCGCGATCGTCGGCCTGTTGGGCGCGCTGGCCCAGATCGTGCTGGCGATCGTGCGGCAGGGTCTGCTGGTGGTCGCCGCGGGCATGCTGCCGTTGGCGGCGGCGGCCTCCGGGACGAACACGGGGCGCCAGTCCTATTCGAAGCTGATCGCCTGGATCATCGCGTTCCTGTTGTGGAAACCGGTGGCCGCGATCGTGTACATGATCGCGTTCATCGCCGTCGGCGAAACCGACAACACCACGCCGACCGCGGGTCTGCCGGATGCGGAGCAGGCTCAGCGCATGCTCGTGGCGATCGTGCTGCTGAGCAGCGTGGCATTCGTCCTGCCCGCGCTGATGCGGCTGGTGGCGCCGTCGGTGGCGATCATCGGTACCGGTGCCTCGGGTCTGGGTGCGGCCGGTGGTGTGCTGCTGGGTGCGGCCGCGCTGGGCGCGGTCGGCACGAAGGCCGTCGGGGTGCGCGGCACGGCAGCCACCGGGGCGCCCGGGTACGTGGGCCGCGGTGGCGCGCCGCGACCGCCGGGCGGCGCCGGGGGGCTGCGCGGTGGTCCCGGCGGACGTCCTGTCCCGCCGCGCGGCGGACCGGGCGGTGGCGGCGGCGCGGCTGCCGCGCGTCCTGCCGCCCCGGGTGGTGCGGGCGCAGTACCATCCGCCGCGTCACGAGCGATCAACCGGATCACCACCGCCCGTGCGGCGGGCGCGAGTCTCAGCCGTGGCGACGCGGCGATGGGCGACGTGGCCGGTGACCGCTGGGCCAATCGGGCACCCGACCTCGGCAGGAGCACCATTCCGCGATGACGACGACCGATACCTACGAGCGCCGCTCCTACGGACTGTGGCAGAAGCCCCGCAGCGCAGGCCTTTTCGGGCTGCGCTGGGGGGAGACCGTGCTCGGTTTCGTCGTGGTCATCGCCGCGCTGCTGACGGCGTTGGTGGCCGGGCCCAAACCCGCCTTCGTGGTGGCGGGCGCGGGCGTGGTCGTGATGGTTCCACTGGTATGGCGGACGGGGGGCCGCTCGGGCTACGAGACGGGATTGATGATGTTCCATTGGTTGCGCGGCCGCAACAAGGGCGAGCACGTCTACCGCGGCGGCCGGTTCTCCCGCATTCCCGGCGGGGTGGCGCGGCTGCCCGGATTGATGGCGCCGTCGAAGCTGTACGAGGGCATCGACGCCGGCGGTTACAGCTTCGGCATGATCCACCTGCCCCAATTCGCCCAGTACACGGTCGTTCTCCGCGCGTGGCCGCAGGGTCACGAGGCGGTGGACCAGCCGGTGATCGACCGCTGGGTGGCGGCCTGGGGTACGTTCCTGGCGTCGCTGGGCCAGACCTCCGATATCGTCGCGGTGGTGCCGGTGATCGACACCGTGCCCGAGACCGGAAACCGTTTGCTCACCGAGGTTTCCACCATCACCCACCCGCAGGCCCCGGAGCTGGCCCAGCAGGTGATGTACGAGCTGGCCACCGAATTGCCGCAGGAGCGAGTGCAATTGCTGCCGCGGGTGGCGATCACGTTCAAGGCCACCACCGCCGAGCGGCGCAAGAATCCGGCAGAGGAGGCGGTGGAGATCGGACGGCGGCTGCCGGGCATCTGCGCGGCGCTGGCCGAGGCGGGTGTGCGCGCGCAGCCGATGTCGGCCGACGAGATCATCTCCTTCATCCGGCGCAGCTACGATCCCGCCTCGCAAGCGGATCTGGAGGTGGCGGCGGGCGAGCCGGGCGGGCACGGGCTGGATTGGGCCGATGCCGGGCCGATTTCGCACGAGGAGCGCTGGGATCACTTCATCCACGACGGCGGGCGCTCGGTCACCTGGGAGATGGAGACGGCGCCCGAGGGCGCGGTCGACGAGCGGGTGCTGCAGCGGCTGCTGGCGCCGAATCCGGAGGTGCCGCGCAAGCGGATCGCGATCGTCTACCGGCCGCATTCGGCGGCCGACGCCGCCGAGATCGTCGACGACGACTACAAGAATGCGCTGGTGGCCCAGCAGAGCGAACGCGGCGTCGTCTCGGCCGCCGCGACGCTGCGCGTGGGTGCCACCCAGCAGGCACGGGAGGAGCAGGCCCGGGGTCACGGTGTGACCCGCTTCGGGGCGCTGGTGACCATCACCGAGCCCCTGCGCGGCGATCTGCCGCGCATCGAAGCCATCACGCGCGATCTGTCCACGCAGGCGCGCTTGAAGATCCGGCGGTGCTACCGCTACCAGGCGGCGGCCTTCGCGGCCTCGCTCGGCTGCGGGGTGATCCTGCCGGAGCACGCGACCATTCCGAAAGCGTTGGCGGGGTGAGTGAGCGCAGCGAGCGAACCGAGGACACAGGGCGCCTCGCGCACGACGGAGCCGAGCGCCGGCGAGGCGGAGGAGTGAGCGTTCATGGCAGGTGATCAGGAGCCGCCGATCCGGTACCGCGGCGAGCCGCCGCGCTACCGCGAACGTGTGGTGGACCCGGAGAACCCGGCGCCGATGCGCCGCGGTTCCCGCCGCGCCCACGACGACGGCTGGGACATCGAGGCATACGCCCCGGGCGACCCTCGTTCCAGCCTGCCCGCCGACTGGGACGACGCCCCCATGCTCCCACCCCGCCGCCGCGAAATCGGCACGCCCACCCCACCAACCAGATCGAACACCGGCCAGTGGTCCGCAGACCCACCCCACCCGGCCCGTGCCGACGACGCCCCCGCCCGGCGGGGACGTACGGACGGCTCGGCTGGGCCGACGAGAACGAGCGGTCGAACGGCCCGCGACAGCGGCGAACCCCTTGGCCCGTCCCGGCAATCGGACAGCGGCGAGCGGGCCGCGGCGCAGCCGAGTCGACGCGCATCGGTGCGTCCGGCGCGTGCGGACGACGAACGCGCCGCTGGGCGGGGATATCCGGACGATGGCACCGTAGCGGCGCCGACTGCATCCGGGACCGGCGCGGCGGGGGCGACGCATCCGGCGGATCACGAGGGCGTGATTCGTGAGGATGCGCCGACGAGGACACGCGGTCGAACCGGTAGCGACAGTGGCGAACCTGTTGATGCGCCGGGGCGTCGGGGGCGGGCCCGGTCGGACCGCGCTACAGACCGAGATGTTCCCGCGGCGCCGGTCGACACACGAGGTAGGAAAGCCGTGGCGTCGGGGTTGACCGAGGGTGGTGTCAGCGCAGGCGAATTCGCGTCGGAGGGCGGCGGTGCTGCTGCGCACAGGACAGGCGGAGCGAGCGTTCCTGTGACTGCGGGTGGCCCATCAGCGAAGGCGGACGGGAAGACTCGGGGGTCGGGAGCAGGGGCCGCGGCGAACTCTTCCGGGGTCGAGGAATCGGCTGGACCGTTGTCGTCGGGAGAAGTCTCTGTCGACGACGTAGCGGCTCGGGCGTCGGGCGGGGTGAGCAGTGCGGCCGATCAGGTCACGGACCCGCGTTCCTCGAAGACGGATGGGGCGCCGCGGGGATTGCCAGGACGGCGGAGCGCGAAGACGTCGGGTGAGGGCGGCACGTCGACCGAATCATCTTCTGTTGCCGGTCCTGTCGGTGGGCCAGGCGAATCCGGCGACCAGGCCGTGGACGGACGGCCTTCGATGGCAGAGCCGGCGTCGACCGCGCAGGACAGCGGCGATCCCGTAGGCGAATTGCTGTCGGCCGACGGACCTCTTCTCGCCATGGGGGATGAGGGAGGCGGCCGCGCGCGGGGGGCCGACGAGGCGGCTGTGGATGGTGGTCCCCGGCGGTCCGATGCGGCGGCAGCCACGCGGAAGAAACGAGAGGCCGCGCGCGAGCGAGCCGAATCCCGAAGCGGGAGAAGCGATTCCCGGACAGGCGGCGAACCGACGCGCGGTGAGGGCGGCGCTGGGGCGCGTCGCGGCGATGGTGAAGTCCGCGACGCCGACACGACGGGAGCGTCGAGCGTTGGGGGCGAGGGCGACGGGCGCGGGGGGCGGGGGGAGCGTCGGCCCGCCGAATCACGGTCTCGCCGTGGGCGAGAACGAGCCGACAAGACGGCCGGGCGGGACGAAACGCCGGTCGAGGAGCGTGGCGAGATGCAGGACAACGGGCGACCTCGCCGGGCGCCGGCTGCCCGGGGCGAACTCGGCCTCGAGGCCGGGAACGGGCGGTCCGGCGACCGGCGGGGGACACGGAACGGGCGAACTCGGTCCGGCGGGACCGATGATCGCGTGCGCGGCAACGGGTCTCGCACGGAGCGAAGGGTGCGTGATCGCAACGGAGGTCGCGCCGCTGCCGTGGACCGCGGTGCGCACGCGGACCCGCGGGTGGACCGCAAGCGGGCATCCCGGAAATCCGCATCCGCCAAACCGAAGAAGCAGGGCCCACCCCTGCTCGACGATGCCACCAGGGCGCGCTACGAGGCCATCGCCCGCGAGCGTGCCGGTCTGCGCGCGGCGTGGGCGGCGTTCCGGATCCGCACCGACGATCTGCGCCGCGCCAATGCGTCGGCCCGGCTCGAGGCGGTCGTGGAGGATGGGTTCGACCGCGAGACCCTGCCGCTCACCGATCGCGGCTACGCCGGGTCCGGCGGTGGCCGCATGAACGTCGTCGGCCGCCCTGTCGAATATCGCGCCACCACCGCGCAGGTGGCCGGTCTGTGGCCGTGGTCGGTGGGCGCCGGTGCCCCGCTGATCGGCACGCCGCTCGGTTCGCATCTGCACACCGGCGCGCCCGTGTGCTTCGATCCGATGAACTGGTTCATGCGCGGCAGTTTCATCACCGCGCCGAGCCTGTTCGTGCTGGGGCTCAACGGTTTCGGTAAATCCTCGCTGGTGCGCCGGATCGTGCTGGGCGGCGTCGCCCAGGGCATCACCCCGCTCGTCCTCGCCGACGTCAAGCCGGACTACCGCAAGCTGGTGGAACTGGTCGGCGGCCAGGTCATCGACCTCGGCTACGGCCACGGCAAATTGAATCCCCTCGCCGCCGGTGTGCTCGGGTCGATCGTGCCGATGCTGGCCGACGTCCCCGCGCTCCAGCTGCAGGTCACCCAGGAACTGCGGGCCCGCCAGGTCACTTTGATCGCGGGTCTGGTCGAACTGGTCCGCGGCGCGCGCGTGCGCGACTACGAGGAGACGCTGATCTCCACCGCGCTGCGCATCCTCTACCGAGAGGGCAGCGGCTACACCCCCGACAGCCCGCCGATCATGGAGAACCTGCTGGAGGTGATCGTCGGCGGCGGTGAGGAATTGATGCTCGACGCCGGGGCCGACAACCCCGAGGAATACCACGAGGCGACCAAGGGGCTGCGGCGTTCGCTGCGCGCCCTCACACAGGGCCCGTTCGGTGCGGTGTTCAACGGCCAGACCACCACGCCGATCGATACCTCGGCGGTGGCGGTCTGCATCGATGTCTCCCACATCCCCACCGGCGACAAGAAGCTCAAAGCCGCTGTGATGCTGGCCTGTTGGGCCGACGGTTTCGCCTCCGTGGAGGCCGCGCACGTGCTCGCCGACGCCAAACTCGGCCAGCAGCGCTACTTCCAGGTCGTGATGGACGAGCTGTGGCAGGTGCTCGGGCTGGGCGACTTCATGGTCGACCGGGTCGACGAGCTGACCCGCCTGCAGCGCGGCCTCGCCACCTCGCTGATCATGATCAGCCACACCATCAAGGACCTGCAATCGCTGGGATCGGAAGCCGCCATCGCCAAGGCACTCGGCTTCCTCGAGCGGGCGCGCGCCAAGATTTTCGGCGCGCTGCCGCCCGAGGAGGTCAAACGCCTGGATTCGACGGTTCCGTTCACATCCGCCGAGGAGGAGATGGTGACCGGATGGTCCGCGCCGCAAGCCCTGACCGGTGAGGCGCTCAAACCCGGCCAGGCCCGGCCACCCGCGCCCGGCACCGGCAAATTCCTGCTCAAGATCGGTGAGGACCGCCGCCCCGGCATTCCGTTCCACATGGAGTTCACCCTCTCCGAGAAGGAAAGCGGAATTCACGAAACCAACCAGCGCTTCAGCGAATTCACCGAATCCACCGCCCGCCGCGGTGACGAGGGGAGTGCCGCGTGAGATTGGAAAAACCTGTGGCTCGAGGATGTTTGCGGGATCGTCGACGCCGGTTAGGGAGGTTAGCGCGATGATGCCGCACAGGTCCTATCGCAGAGTATCGCCGGAAGTGCGCCAGGCAGCGGTCGAGCAGGTGATCGCCCTGACCGGGAAGCTGCGCAGCGAATCGGAGGCCTGCCGGGTGGTGGCCGAACAGATCGGTGTGCACACCAATTCGGTCCGCAACTGGGTCCGCGCCGCCGAGGGCCCCAGCCTCGAGCGCATGGACGCGGTCGCCCTGCGCCGCAAGGTGGCCCTGCTGCAACAGCAGTTGGCCGCCGCCGCCGAAATGAACCGCACCCTCGTGGAAACCCTCAACGAAACCAAACGCACCACATGACCCCGGCCCCCCACCCCGCGGCCCCAGCCGCACCCCATCCCGGGATACGCACTTCCCACCCCTCGGTGCGTATCCCTGGACAGAGTGCGGCTGTTGTCGGCGCCATTCGGACAGCCGCACCCCTTCTTCGTTCCCGCACCCCTTCCGACCGTCCGCACGGGGTGCGAATGCCCGGAAAGGGTGCGGCTGTTGCTGGCGGCCTTCGGGCGGGCGCACCCTTTGTTGGCTTCCGCACCCCGTGTGGACGGTGGTACGGGGTGCGAAGGCACGCAAGGGGTGCGGCTGGGATGGCGGGCCGGGTGGGTGGGGGAGGCGCGGGTAAGAGTGCGGGGGTGCGGTGAGTTCGAAGACTCTGGTGTGGGCGGGGTTGGGGAGTGTCATCGGGTTGATGGCGCTGGTGTTGGTGATCGTGTTGCCGGCCTCGGAGGATCAGTGCGCGGATCAGCCGAGTGTGCCGAGTATCGTGCTGCCCGGGGATCCGCTGGCGATGGGGGCCTCGAATCAGCTAAGTGGGTCGGGGACGCCGAGCGCGGGGGCGAGTGCGATGGGACAGACCGGGGCGAATTATCCCGCGGCCGCGGTGAATCCGACCGTGGCGGCGACGCCGTCGCTGGCGGCTGGGGTGGCGCCGATCCGGCGGACCTGGCCGCTCGCCGCGGGGTCGTTCACCATCTCCGATACATTCGGCGCGCGCGGCGGCGCCCACCTCGGTGTCGATATGGCCGCCGCGGACGGCACTCCGATCTTTTCCGTCGCCGACGGTATCGTCGTGGCCGCGGGGCCGGCCTCCGGATTCGGCAACTGGATCGTGATCGACTCGATCGACATCAACGGCCGCCCGTTCTCGGCGGTCTACGGCCACGAATGGGACAGCGGCGTCCTGGTCCGGGTGGGCCAGACCGTGCGCGCCGGACAGCCGATCGGCACGGTCGGTTCCGCGGGCGAATCCAGCGGTCCACACCTGCATTTCGAGATCGTGCCGGGCGGTCGCTTCACCGGCGGGCGTCAGATCGATCCGCTGCCGTGGCTCGACGGCGCGCCGACCCCGAATGCCGGTGGGGCATGGCCGTTCTCGACCAACCCGCTGTGCAGCCGCGGCTTCGGCACCGCCGGTGGCGCGCTGGCCGCCGGTAAGGTGCCGCCCGAACTCGAGATCTGGTACCGCCGCGCCGGATCGCTGTGCCCCGAGATCACCCCGTCCATCCTGGCCGCGCAGGGCCGTCAGGAATCCGGATTCCGGCGCGGGCTCACCTCCCCGGCCGGCGCCCAGGGCCTGTCGCAATTCCTGCCCGGCACAGCGCGTGCCACCGATCCCGACGACGGCAAACCGTATCTGCTCGATGCCGACGGCAACGGATCGGCGAGCATTTGGGACGACGGCGATGCGATCATCGCCCAGGGCCGCTACATGTGCTCGCTGGCGCACCGGATCGAGCGCTGGATCGGCGAGGGCCGGGTGCACGGCGACGTCGTCCCACTCGCCCTGGCCGCCTACAACGCCGGGGAGGGCGCGGTGCTCGCGTCCGGTGGCATGCCCAACCAGGTGGCCGCGCACTTCTCCGAGACCCGGCCCTACGTCACCAATATTCTGGCCATGGAAGCGCAGTACCGCGCCCCGGGCTCGATGGGCCGCTTCCAGCCTGACGGCGAAGCCGGTGGCGCGCAGGTCGTCGAGGCCGCTCGACAGTGGCTGGGCACCCCGTACGTGTGGGGCGGCGGCGGTCCGCAGGGGCCCACCGACGGCGGCCTGGACGGTCCGGGCCTCACCTCGGCCGCGGTATTCGCCGCCTCGTCCGGCCGAGTCCTGCTGCCCCGCACCGCCGAACAGCAGTGG
Organism: Nocardia transvalensis; assembly: GCF_015477765.1. Taxonomy (GTDB): domain Bacteria; phylum Actinomycetota; class Actinomycetes; order Mycobacteriales; family Mycobacteriaceae; genus Nocardia; species Nocardia transvalensis_A. The sequence continues at coordinate 221,667 of NZ_JADLQQ010000009.1, forward strand.
GAGATGGGGGCGGAAGTGCCGATCCGCAAGGCCCGGCCCGGAGATCTCGTCTTCACCCGCTTCGGCCCGCGCGGCCCCGCCGACGTCGGTGTCTACACCGGCGACGGCACGATGATCCGCGCCGCCGACCCGACGGGCGTGCGTGAGGTCCCCGTTCCCGGCGACGCCCGAGTGAGGAGGGTGCTGTGACTGCGTTGCTCCGCCCACGAAAGGGACACGCCGAGGTCACGGACGTCCCAGTAGCTCCCAACCAGCGCTTTCGGCGATTAGCCTGGATACCGGGCCCGGTGGCCGAGCGGCTACCGGGCGGCAGGAGTTCGGCGACGACGAAACACGCGAACCTGGTGGTGATGTTGGTGGTGGGCGTCGCGGTGCTGATCGCCGGATGCGGCGGCGGCAACGGCGGGACGGATTCGTCCGGCGTGCACCCACCCACGTCCTCCACCCCTCGGCAGCTGGAGGCGGTCCCGGCGCCCGACCCGACCACACCGGACGGTGTCGCCGTGGCGGCGTTGAAAGACATCTTCACCTGGTATCCGGCCACCGAATCCCCGGGCGGTTCCCTGGCGCGGGCCCGGAAGTGGCTGGGGCCCAGCCTGATCCGTACCCTGGACACACCACCACCGAGCGGCGTGGACAGCCCGAAACCGACGCTGCAGTGGGCGGACTGGGGCAGGGCCGGTGCGAAGGTCGAGGCGTTCACCTTCGCGTCCGGGGAGACGGCGCCGCCCGGCGCCGACCCGGACCACCAGCAGTACAAGATCGGGATCGAGCAGACCGCCGTCTATCCCGGCGGGCGGCGCGAACCGCTGCCGCCGCAGACGGTGATCGCCACCGTCGTGCGCACCCCCGACGGCTGGCGGCTCGACGGATTCCGGTGAGCGGCAACAACGTATACGGTCACCTCAGGAGGCGGAGATGGCGAAGAAGGTGAAGGATCCGGCGAACCCGGGTCCCGACGTCACCCTGTATCTGATCTACATCGGTTTCGCGCTGGTCGGAATCGTCTGGCTCGCCCTGCATCTCGGCAATCGGATGGCGGTGACCAAACAGAACATCCCGGTCAACCCGATCGCGATCGTGGCCGAACTGGCCCGCGGCAAACTGGAGTGGCCGCGCGCGTCCACGGTGATCCTGCTGCTGGTCGTGGCGGCGGTGATCGCGGTGCTGGTCGTGCGCCGGGAAACGAAGAAGCGCAAGACCAAGGGCGCCCTGCCGGTCGACGAGAAGGCCCAGTACATGGGCAACGGCAGCGCCATCGCCCCGCTCACCGAGGCCGGTGTCCGGGAGAAGGCCCAAGTGCTGGGCGTGCGACTGGGCTACGACGATGTCCCGGGCGTGCCGATCGGCATCTCCGTCGCCGGCGGTGTGCCGCTGTACGGATCCTACGAGGATCTGCACCTGGACATCTGGGGCCCTCGGCAGGGCAAGACCACCGCGCGGGTCATTCCGGCCATCCTCACCGCCATCGGGCCGGTGCTGGCCACCTCCAACAAGCGCGACGTGGTGGATGCGACCCGGGATGTCCGTGAGGCCAAGGGGTCTCGCACCTTCGTCTTCGATCCCCAGCAGGTCGCCGGTGAGGAGCCCACCTGGTTCTGGGACCCGCTGTCGTGGGTGGACGCTCGCCGCGCGGGCTGTGAGATGCGTGCGGCCCGATTGGCGGGTCACTTCGCCGACGGTGACGACGGATCCGACGCCACCGTCGACTCCTACTTCGACCCCGAGGCCGAGGATCTGCTGGCCGGGCTGTTTCTGGCCGCGGCCGTCGCCAACCGCCCGATCACCCAGGTATGGGACTGGGTGACCAACCCCAACGACATCGAACCCGTGGAGCTGTTGCGCCGGGCCCAGCACCACTACACGGCCTCCGGCCTGGCCCAGCAGTACAACGCCGAGCTTCGCACCAAGAGCGGCATTTTCGGCACGGCCAAGAAGATGATTCGCTGCCTGAAGCTGTCCAATGTGCACCCGTGGATCACCCCCGGCGGCGGCGACCGCTACAGGTTCGACGAACTCGAATTCGTGGACCGCAACTGGACCCTGTACTGCCTGTCGCTGGAGGGGCGCGGATCGGCGGGACCGCTGGTGAGTGCGCTCACCGAGGCGGTGATCGACGTGGCCATGCGCAAGGCGGCGCTGTCGCGTGGCGGCCGTCTCGACATTCCGCTGCTCGCCGTGCTGGACGAGGCCGCCAATATCGTGCGCTGGAAGGATCTGCCGAAACAGTACTCGCACTTCGGATCTCGCGGCATCGTCGTGATGACCGTGCTGCAGTCGTGGGCGCAGGGTGCGCGGTGCTGGGGCGAGGCGGGTATGCAGGCGTTGTGGGCGGCGGCGAATATCAAGGTGCTCGGTCCCGGTGTGGACGACACGAGATTCCTCGCCGCACGGTCGGAGGCGATCGGCGACTACGACGTGATCTCCGGGTCGGTCTCGGAATCCAAGGGCAGCAAGAGCTATTCGCGGTCGCTGTCCTCGTCGCGCACCCTGAACGTGAACGCGTTGGCCACCCTGCCGCGAGGGCGTGCGGTGCTGTTCTCCTCGGGCGCTCCGGCGGTACTGGTACGCACCGTGCCGTGGTGGGAGACCGAGTACGCTGCCGACGTGAAGCGGTCGATCGAGCATCACGATCCGCAGCGGCCACATACCACCACCATCAACGACCTGATCGAAGAACGCCGTGGGGTGACCGATGTCGCTCCGCCGCAGACCTACGGGCAACCCGAGGAGGTTCGGCCGCTGTGAACGACCAGCAGCAAGACATGATCTATTCGAACGTGGTCGAGTTCGTGGAGAACTATCTCAGTCTCGTATATCGGCGGCAGGTCACCGATCTCACCGACACCGTGTGGTGTCCGGAGTGGTGGAAGCATGCGGAGGCCGCGATGCGCCTGGAGGCGCTGTGGCGGGCGTGGGAGTATCTGCGCCAGGACGGTAAGACGGGGATGAGTGTCTGGTTCCTCGACCACGCCGATCCGCACATGTCGAAGCTGTTCGATCCGCGCGGCCCGTTCAAATACTGCAGCGTCCGCAACGGCCACAAGGACATGCTGAACCCTCTACCCCTGAAATCCCCCCAGCAGGGCATGTTCGGCGACCCCACCGTAGACCCCACCACCGGCGACTTCCGCTCCTGACCCCCGAGCGCCTTCCACTACCGGCAAGGGCCCACCATCTCGGCTCTTGTCCAACTGCCTTGGGCGTCTTGGGGTCTTACCTCCGAAGTGCCTCGGCCCCTAGCACCGCAGCGTCTCGACCCCGCAATTTCGGCTCTCGCCCTTGACATCTCGGGTTCTCAGCCTGAGCATCTTCGGTGCTTGGCCTCGCGTCCAGGGCTCTTGGTCCAGCCGTCCTGGACTCTTGACCCAGACGTCTTGGACTCTTGACCCCCCGGGCTTCTTCCCTGATCGACCTGGTCGCGTCTTTCCTGCGTACCCCAGGTGTCTTTCCTACTTGACCCGGCCGCGCATCTTTTCTTATATGACCGGCCGTGGTCTTCTTGCGTGACCGCCCGCGTCTTTCCCTCTTTACCCCGGCGAAGCCGTGGGGTCAGCGGCGGACGCGTTCGAGGCCGCGCTCTTCGATCTCCCGGGCGCGGGTGACCTTCGGCGGTTCTTCGGGGCGGGTGCGTACGGCTGCCTGCGGTGGCTGGGCCTGGCTGACTTCCATCAGCATTCGGACGGCCGCCAGTTCAGGGGAGATGCCGATCCGGGAGAGGTGTTGGGCCAGGGCCTGCCTGCGTTCGATCGAGTCGTAGCGGTCGAGCCCGCGCGTGGCCTTGGACCGGGCCGCCGCCTGGGCGGCGCTGCGAGCGGCCGTGGCGCGCTCGGCGAAACGGTCCTTCTCCAGCGATACGCCCTTCTCGAGGACCGGCCGCTCCAGCATGCGCGCCAGCTCGAGGTTGCGCGGGTCTTTGGCCTTGGCCTCCCGGGCGTCACGCAGCAGCCGTTCGCGGGTCTCTTTGGCCCGCTCCTGGGTCACCTTGACGCGGGCCTCGGCTTCTCTCTGGCCGCGTTCCCGGGTGCGCAGTGCGACCAACGTCGCAAGCTGCAACATTTGCCTCATCAAAGCCGCTGTCTCGCGGCCGATGTCGTCGAGTTCCTCGGCCATTGCCTGCTCCCCGATGCTGCAGTGATCACTATGGATGATTGTGGTGCTTCGTCACGGACACCGCCACACAAACGGTAGTTTCTGCGGCACTGTCCCCGCCTGCAAACGTGGACACCGAGAGCACTGGTGTGAGGTAGTCCTACCCGGTGGGGCGGTTACTACACCGCTTCGTACTCTGTTCTACGAGATTACCAGCGAATATGCAGGGCAGCCTTACTCGCATTGTGCAACAACAGCATATATCGCACAATTCCGACACGTGGCCCGAAGCACCGGATGTTCTCCGGCATAAGGATGCCCTAACCGAACGTCCTGCGCCAGTGCGACACGTCGCCATTTCCCTGCCCCGACAGGGCATCTCCCCGACGCCTCCGGCGCGGGGATGAGATGAAGGGGGCGCAGGGGGATGAGATGTACGGGTGCGGGGGATGAGATGTACGGGTGCGGGGGATGAGATGTAGGGGTGCGGGGATGAGATGTAGGGGTGCGGGGATGAGGCGTAGAGGCGCGGTGGCGATATGTGGAGGTGCCGCGGAGATCAGGTGAAGGGGCGCCTCGCGGATGAGCTGTAAAGGCACCGTAAGGATGGGGTGTAGAGGCGCAGAGACCGGGAATACAGTGCGGGCGACGAGACCTGGTGCCGCCGCGCGTTGAGTCCTTCTCTACCGCGCGTCGCCAGCGGGCCCGTTGGCGGTAACAGCTGGTCCCCTGGCATCGACATTGGGCCCGCTGGCATCGACGCTCGGTTTCCCGCATGACGACGTCTTGTGCCGCCCGGCGTGCCCTTGGTTGCGCCGGGCGTCATACCTAGTTCCCCCGCGCCGGAAGCGCGGGGGCTACCCATGGCGCGACTCAGCCGACCCGAACCGAGTCGAACGTGACCGGATTCTTCGGTTTGCCGTCGCCCGCAGCCTGATCGGCGTCGTCGAGACCGGCCCCGGCGATCTTGTCCAGGGTCTGCAGCCCGGCATCGTCGATCGTGCCGAAGATCGTGTAATTCGGCGGCAGTGGGGAATCGCCGTAGACGAGGAAGAACTGGCTGCCGTTGGTGCCTGGACCGGCATTGGCCATGGCGACGACGCCCCGCTTGTACAGCACGGGCTGGGGCTTGGGAGCGTCCTGTGGGTACTGATCGGTCGGATACTCGTTGTCGAAAGCGTATCCCGGTCCGCCCCGGCCGGTGCCCGAAGGATCGCCGCACTGCAGGACCTTGATGCCCTCGGTGGTCAGGCGGTGGCAGGGCGTGCCGTCGAAGTAGTGCTGGTTGGCCAGGCTCACGAAACTATTGACGGTGCAGGGTGATTCGCCGTTGTCGAGGGTCAGCCCGATCGGTCCCTGGTTGGTGTCGATCGTGACCGCGACCTGGCCCTGCGTGCCGACCTCGGTCTGGCTCGGCTTCTGGACCGGCTTGGCGGCCTCCCCGCCGTCGCGGTATGTGCAGGTGACGTTCGCGGCCTTCGCCACCGGCGCCGCCGGCGGCGCGGCCTGCGGCGTGCTCGACAGCGATGCGTCGGGGGTTTGGGTGGCGGCGGTGTTCTTGCTGTCGTCGCCGCGGGTCAAGTAATAGATGCCCACCCCGGCGGCGACCGCGACGACCACGCCGAGCACCGATCCGGCGATGGTGAGCTGCTTGCGCCGGCGCTCTCGCTCGGCCTGTCGGGCCAGTCGTCGCTCCAGCTTGCGTTTCGCAGCCGCTCGCCGCTGTTCGTTGGTCGGCACTACCGGTTCCTCCCGTGTTGGTCCTCTGTCGGCATAAGAGTGTGCCATCAGTTCCTGAGACGTCCCCTAACTTCTCCGATCCGCCCCGTACAATCGCCCCCTCATAACCGGTTGGACTTGCCACCGGCCGGTTTGGAAGACTGGACGATCGTGACCAAGACCAGCAGCTTCACCGCCCCGAAAGGGATCCCGGATTACGTGCCGCCAGCCTCGGCGGAGTTCGTCGCCGTGCGGGACGCGCTCGTGCGCGCCGCCCGGTTGGCCGGGTACGGGCATATCGAGCTGCCGGTCTTCGAGGAGACCGCCCTGTTCGCGCGCGGCGTCGGCGAGTCCACCGACGTGGTCAGCAAAGAGATGTGGACCTTCGCCGACCGCAACGGTCAGAGCTTCACGCTGCGTCCGGAGGGCACCGCGGGCGTCATGCGCGCGGTCATCCAGCACAGCCTCGACCGCGGCCAGCTGCCGGTCAAGCTGTACTACGCGGGCCCGTTCTTCCGCTACGAGCGCCCCCAGGCGGGCCGCTACCGGCAGCTGCAGCAGGTGGGTGTGGAGGCCATCGGCGTGGACGATCCGGCATTGGACGCCGAGGTCATCGCCATCGCCGACGCCGGATTCCGCGCGCTGGGCCTGAACGGATTCCGGCTCGAGATCACCTCGCTCGGCGACGACACCTGCCGGCCGCAGTATCGGGAGCTGTTGCAGGAGTTCCTGCTCGGCCTGCCGCTGGACGAGGAGACCCAGCGGCGGGCCCGGATCAATCCGTTGCGGGTGCTCGACGACAAACGGCCCGAGGTCCGCGAGCTGACCGCCGACGCGCCGCTGATGCTCGACCACCTCTCCGGTTCGGCCAAGGCGCACTTCGACCAGGTGCTGGGTTACCTGGACGCGCTGGGCGTGCCCTACGTCATCAATCCGCGCATGGTCCGCGGGCTGGACTACTACACCAAGACCACCTTCGAATTCGTGCATGACGGACTCGGCGCGCAGTCCGGAATCGGCGGCGGCGGCCGCTACGACGGGCTGATGGCCGAGCTCGGTGGGCAGCCGCTGTCCGGAATCGGCTTCGGCCTCGGCGTGGACCGCACCGTGCTGGCACTGCAGGCCGAGGGCAAGTCCGCCGCCGATCCGGCCCGCGTGGACGTATTCGGGGTGCCGCTGGGCGATGCGGCCAAGGCTCGGCTGGTGACGGTGGCCGCGCAGCTGCGGGCCGCCGGTATCCGGGTCGATCTGGCCTACGGCGGCCGCGGTGTCAAGGGTGCGATGAAGGCCGCCGACCGCTCCGGTGCGAAATTCGCCCTGGTGCTCGGCGACCGCGATCTCGCCGACGGAGAGATCGGGTTGAAGGATCTGGCGACCGGTGAGCAGCGCCAGATCCCCATCGATCGGGCAGTCTCGGCCGTCTCGGACGCGTTGGCGGCCGATCGGTAGTACCGTCACATCGTGCCCCGATCGTCGGCTCGCACAGTACAATTCGCGCCCGGCGCGGCGGCGGGCCGGTGCCCGATCATATCCGGACGAATGTGGACGTGTGACTGAGCAACCGAATCCCTCGGCGCCGCGGCAAGTCGGGCTGGACCTGATCGCGCCCGAGATGTACGCGCCGATGCTGCGCCGGCTCACCGTCGGCGCCATCGGCGTGGGCATCGTGGTGGCGCTGCTGCTGGCCCTGGTGGTGAGCTGGCCGATCGCGGTGCTGGCCGGGGTGGCGCTGGGCGCACCCACGGCGGTGTACGCCCTGGCGGTGCAGCGTCGGCGAATGTGGCTGGTGGGCAGCATCATCCAGGCGCGCACGCTGTTCGGCGGGCGGCGGCTGGACATCGCCGACGCCACCGGTGTGGAGGTGCTGGTCTATCCGGGCCGGCTGAGCCGGGTCGTGCTGCGCATCACCGCCGGTCGCGGTATCCAGATCGTTCCGCTGGCGATGTACACCGACGCCGGCAGCGGGCGCGAACTGCACATCCTCGGCCTGCGCAAACTCGCCGATGCCCTGGCCACCAGTAAGCTGGCCGCCGCCCTGGCGGTTTCGACCGTCCTGGTCGGCCAGCTGCGCGCCGAGGCTCGCGATGCCGTTCTCGACGAACGTCCCCTCTACCGTGCCGTCCAGTTGGTCCGCGCCCAGGACATCGTCCAGCCGGTGGTCCTGAGCGACCGGGACATCGCCACCCTGGCCTGACCGTGCGGAAAGCTTTGTGTCGCAGGACTTTCCGACTGGCCGGGGTCATTGTCCGGTTTCCGGAGAGGAGTGACTGTCTACTTGCTCACGGTGGGCGTGTGGCACAGGTGAGCGTGGTTAGGGTTGGGGGAGAGGACACCGATCATGAGGAGTTGACGTGAGCACTGCCGCCCGGACGCCCGTGACCGTCACCGTGACCGGTGCCGCCGGTCAGATCGCGTACGGTTTGCTGTTCCGGATCGCCTCCGGCGCGATGCTCGGCCCGGATACGCCGGTGCGGCTGCGGCTGCTGGAAATTCCCGCGGCGGTCGGCACCCTCGAGGGGGTGGCGATGGAGCTGGAGGACGGCGCCTTCCCGCTGCTCGAATCGATCGACATCAGCGACGACCCGTGGGTCGGGTTCGCCGGTGCGAATGTGGCGCTGCTGGTCGGGGCCCGGCCGCGGACCGCGGGGATGGAGCGATCGGATCTGCTGGCCGCCAACGGCCCGATCTTCACCGATCAGGGTGCGGCCATCAATGCCAGCGCCGCCGACGATGTGAAGGTGCTGGTGGTCGGCAATCCCGCCAACACCAACGCCTTCATCGCGATGAGCAACGCACCCGACGTGCCCGCCGAGCGGTTCACCGCCTTGACCCGGCTCGACCACAACCGGGCCATCGCACAGCTGGCCGCGAAGACCGGTGCGCCGGCCGCCGATATCGCGCGAGTCAGCGTGTGGGGCAACCATTCCGCCACCCAGTACCCCGATATCGGTCACGCGACCATCGGCGGTCGACCCGCGGTCGAGGTCGTCGACTCGATATGGGTGCGCAAGGATTTCATTCCGACGGTCCAGCAGCGCGGCACCGCGATCATCAAGGCCCGCGGCGCCTCCTCGGCCGCCAGTGCGGCCAGCGCGGCCATCGACCACATCCACGATTGGGTGCTGGGCACCCCCGTCCACGACTGGGTGTCGATGGCGGTGCCCTCGGACGGGTCCTACGGCGTTCCGGAGGGCCTGATCAGCTCGTTTCCCGTCACCTGCCTGAACGGCGAGTACACCATCGTCCCCGACCTCGAGATCGATGAATTCTCCCGCGAGCGCATCGGTCTCAGCGTCGCCGAACTGCAGTCCGAGCGCGATGCGGTCATCGACCTGGGATTCGCCAAGCGCCGGTAGCCGCCCCCGGGCGTGTTCTCTCCGTCAATCGCACTTGGCGATGACCGCTTCGGCGTACCGCTCGATATTGGTGATCTTGGTGGAGAGGGGTTCGGTGTCCGGGCCGGGGGAGTAGGGGTAGCGGAAGCCGACGATCACATCGGTGACGCCCTTGTCCTCGAGGCGTTTGATGCCGTCGGGGGTGTAGGCGTCCAGCGAGGCCGCGTGGATCTCGAACGGTGCGGAACTGTCGCGCTCGCTGCGCAATTCGGTCAGCCTGGCCAGCATGCGGTCGAGTTCGGCGGCATCCCCGCCGGCGTGCATCCAGCCGTCGCAGAGCCGGACCGCGCGGCGCAGGGCGGCGTCGCTGTGCCCACCGACCAGGATCGGCAGCGGTTCGGTCGGCGCGGGAGTGAGCTTGATCTTCGGGATGTCGTAGAACTCGCCGTGGAATTCGAAGTAGTCGCCGCGGCACAGGCCGCGCACGATCTCGATGCACTCGTCCATCCGCTTGCCCCGCTTCTCGAACGGCACGCCCATGATCTGGAAGTCCTCCGGCCACGGGCTGATTCCCACACCGAGGGAGAAGCGGTTGCCGCTCAGGTACGCCAGTGAACCGGCCTGCTTGGCGACCAGGACCGGCGGCCGGATCGGCAGTTTGATCACGAAGGGGGTGAACCGCAGCCGGGTCGTGGCGGCCGCCAGCGCCGCCGACAGCACGAACGCCTCGATGAACGGCTTCCCGTCCAGGAATTCGCGCGAGCCGTCGGGGGTGTACGGGTAGGTCGAATCCGATTCGGCCGGGTAGGCGATGCTGTCGGCGATCGACATGCTGTGGAACCCGGCGGCCTCCGCGGCCTGCGCCAGCGGGATGTAGTGCGCGGGATCGGTCATCGCCTCCGCGTAGGTGAAGCGCATCGATGGTCCTCTCGGCAAGAAACTAGAACAGATTCTAATTCTGATCGGGATGGTAGCGGGACTCTTCCGCGCTGTCAGCCGTTCGGGGCGCCCGCTGGCCGAGAGGCGGCATTGCCCAGTATCGGGGAACCTGTTCTAATCGCGCCGACCGCTGCGCTCGTTCCGAAGGAGTTGCGATGACGATTGCCATCACCGGGTCCGCGTCGGGTATCGGCGCCGCCACCGCCGCCGCACTGGCGGCGGCCGGACACGACATCATCGGCGTGGACCTGCACGATGCCGAGGTCACCGCCGATCTCGCCGTGCCCGAGGGATGTGCGGCGGCGGTCGACGGGGTGCTGGAGCGCTGTGGCGGCGTCCTCGACGGAGCCGTGCTGTGCGCCGGGGTCGGTCCGCACACCCCCGACCCGGTTCGGCTGATCGACATCAACTACCGCGCGGCGGTCGCCGTCCTCGACGGCCTGCTGCCCGCCCTGCGCAAGGGGGAATCGCCTGCGGCCGTGGTGGTTTCCTCGATCGCGTCGACCCAGGTGAGGTGGGCCGAGAATCCACTTGCCGCCGATGCGGACCGGGCTGCGCTGGAAAAGGCGCTGGAGCCCGCGGGTGACTATGCCGGGCATCTGGCCTATGCCTGGTCGAAGAACGCGCTCACCGTCGCGGTGCGCCAGCGTGCAGTGGACTGGGCCGCCGCCGGTGTCCGCCTCAACACCGTCGCCCCGGGACCCGTCGATACGCCGCTGATGCGCTCGGGCCTCGACGACCCGCGCTACGGCGACCTCATCCGGAACTTCACCTCCCCCATCCCCCGGATGGCCGAACCCGGCGAGATCGCCTCGCTCATCGCCTATCTGCTCGGTCCGCAGGCCACCTACATCCATGGCGCCCAGTTCGTGATCGACGGCGGCATCGATGCGCAGGGGCGGCCGACGGTGTTCTGAATCCTGCCGGCCGATCAATGACTTCGGCCCGGACCGCTGCCGGTCCGGGCCGAAGTCATTGGCCGATAGGGCGATTCAGAGCTGATCCATCTCGTAATCGTTGATGATCTCGTCGGAGTGGGTCTGCCCGATGACCTCCGGGGCCGATTCGCCCAGCGGGCCGGTGAGATCGCTGTTGCCCGTGGGGCTCTGGTAGGGCTGCACGGTGCGCGAGTGCTCGTCCTCGTCGCGGCGCTGACCGGCCGCGGCGGGTGCGCCGCCGAGGAATCCGGAACCGGCCATGCCCTGGCCCGGTGTGCCGGGCATACCGGGACCGAACGGCATGCCGGGAACGCCCATACCGGGGCGCCCGGGCACCGAGGCGCCCGGGCCGGGTTTCGCGCCGGACCCGCTGCTGCTGCCGGACCCGCCGCCGGACCTGCCGCCGAAGCTGCCGATCGCGCCGCCACCGGCTCCGCCCCCGGAGGACCCGGGATGTGCGCCGTTGCCGCCGAACGAGGCCGAATGCGTCGACGCCGCACCGGGTGTGGTCGATCCGGGCAGATCGCCGCCGAGGCCCGCGGTCTGGGTATCCACACCGCCGCCCGACAGCAGCTGCTGGGCCTGTTCCATGATCGGCTGGCCGACGTTCTGCGCCACCGCCTGGGCGACCTCGGCCGGATTCGGTCCACCGCCCGTGCCGAGGATCTGCTGCACCACGCCCGTCAATTGGCCGGTGTAGCCCGCCAATTCGCCGCGCGTGGCGTTCACGATGGCCACCGCCTGGCCGAGATGTTCGGTGGCGCTGGCCATCAGCGTGGCCTGCGCGGGCGGAGTGAGGATGACCGGGGCGAGCGCGGTGGCCTCCGCGGCGAACGCATTCGCCACCGCGGTCAGCTGCACATTGCCGCGCTGCACGACCGCGGCGGCCTCCTCGGTGAGCTTGGAGATGTCCAGGCCGCGCTGGCTGGTGTCCTCACCGTGGACCTGCGCCTGTTGGCCGGCGGCCTGCGCACTGCGCGCGGCCTGCCCCTGCCAGACCTGATCGACGGATTTCAGCGCGCCCATGCCGACCTGCATGGCGCTCTGGATGACCTGGGAGGACTGATTGAGGATGGTGGCCGGGTTGAGCGCGCCCATGACGCCCGTGCCGAAGCCGGACAGCAGATCCAGGAACGGCTTGAAGAGCATATCGATGCCCGGCAGCGCGGGCAGCGCCGCGCCGTTCATCAGAGCGCCGATCGGATCGGCGGGCAGGGGCGGCAGCGTGGGCGCGGCCGCTGCTGCGGCCGCGGCGGGCGAACCAGCCTGCTGCATCGCCGCTGCGGCACCGCCACCCGCATTGCTCAGTGCCGTCTGAGCACCGTCGAGCACGCCCTGCGCGGCCGCATGGGTGGTGTCCAATGCGCCCTGTGCGCCGTCGAGCGCGTTGTGCGCGGCACCCATCAGAGGTGAAGCCGCATCGCCGAGGGCGCCCGGCTGGACCGCGGCCGAGGCGTCGGGCGCGGCACCGGTGCCCATCCCCGGCAGGTGCGGGGTGCCGAGCGATGCGGAACCGTTGTCGTCGAACTCCTTGCGCGCCAGCGTGAATGCGGGCGGCTCGATCGGCGGGAGATCGGCCGGCAACTGCGGCAGCGGCATATCCAGGATGGGCCCGTGCTGGGTCGCCTCCGCCATCGTGGGCGCGGCCGCCGGACCGGTCGCCGCGGACGGCGCGCCGATGACTCCGGTGTCGTGCCCGTCGACTGTTCTCACTCGTTATCCCCCGATCCCGTTGGCGATGGCCCCGAGCGCCGCCGAGGACGCCTCGTCGGTGCTGTCGAACACCGCCGCCGTGCCGAATGCCGCCTTCCCCAGATGGTCGTACTTGGCGGCCAGGTCGTTGATGTCCCTGGCGTGCAACACCTGTGCGGCGGCGAACATGGCCAGATAGTCCGCGCCGATGACGCCGAACACCGGGGTCATCGCGGCCACCTGCTTGACCGTGTCGAAGTTGGCCGCACCGGCGATTTCGGCCGCCACGCCCTCGTGCGTCCCGGCGAATGCGCGGACCGCGTCGGTCTCCGCGTAGACATCACTCATCGAGTCTGCCCCCCAGTCGTCGTGATCATCTGCCTTCGTGAACGTCTGAATTGCCCGAGTCGCAACCGTTTACCGGCGGCGACTGGGCCTCAATATAGCCGACCCGGCGGACAGGTTTCGAGCCAACGGGCCGGGAAGAAAACAAACTGGAACTTGTTGCAAATTAGAACGGGTTCTATATTCTCGATCCCATGAAGGTCGCAGTCACCGGGGCAGCCGGTTTCCTCGGAACGAATCTGCTCCACCATTTGGTGCAGCGCGGTCACGAGGTGACCGCCATCGATCGGGTCCGGCCCGAAGGCGCCGTCGATCCGCAGGTTACCTGGGTGAACGGTGACGTGCTCGATCCCGCCTCGATGCGCTCGGCGCTCGACGGGGCCGAGGTGGTGTATCACCTGGTCGCGGTGATCACGCTGGCCCATCGCAACGATCTGGCCTGGCGGGTGAACACCGAAGGGGTGCGGGTGGTCGCCGAGGCCGCCCGTGCGGTCGGTGTCCGGCGCATGGTGCACGCCAGCTCTATTCATGCTTTCGACCAGTACACCTGCGGCGGCCGCATCGATGAGCGGTCCGCGCGGTCGGTGGGTCCGGACCTGCCGGTGTACGACCGCTCCAAGTGGCAGGGCGAGGTGGAGCTGCGCAAGGTGATCGATGCGGGCCTGGACGCGGTGATCTGCAATCCGACCGGCGTGTACGGCCCCATCGACAACACCGCCTCCCGAATCAATTGCACCCTCTGGGATGCGGCGCGCGGTCGGGTGCCGGTCATGATCGGCGGCGGCTTCGATCTGGTGGACGTGCGCGACGTGGCGGCCGGGCTGATCCTGGCGGGGGAACGTGGCCGGACCGGAGAGAATTATCTGCTGCCCGGCGCGATGGTCTCGATGCTGGAACTGACCCAGCTGGCCGCCGCGGTCAACGGCAAGCGGGGGCCGCGGTTCGCCATTCCCGCACAGGTGATCTCGGCCGCGCTGCCGGTGCTCGAGCCGATCGGCAAGCTGCTGGGCAGCGACCGCGTCTCACGCGCGGCGATGGGTGCGCTGCTGTGCGCGCCCCAGGTCGACGGCGCCAAGGCGGCGGCCGAACTCGGCTATCGGCCGCGGCCGACCGAGCAGACGGTCCGCGATCTGATCGCCTTCTATAACGGCCGGCCCCTGGAACCGGAAACGCGCAGCATTGCTTGACACTGCTTAGAACAGATGTTCGACTGGAGGGGTGCGGTGGCAGAGCCAGACCCTGGATGCCGATGACGGGGCCCTCCCCGGACTCGAGCGGGCTGGTTTCGTGCGCAGCGTCCAGACCCCGGAGTTCGAGGGCGTCACATTCCACGAGGTGCTGTGCAAGAGCGCGCTGAACAGGATCCCGCAGGGGTCGGGGTTGTCGTTCAACTGGACGATCAACCCGATGCGCGGCTGTTCGCACGCCTGCCGGTACTGCTTCGCGCGCAGCACCCACGAATATCTGGACCTGGACGCCGGTCGCGACTTCGACACCCAGATCGTGGTGAAGACCAATGTGGCCGCGGTGCTGCGCCGCGAGTTGCATCGCCGGTCGTGGCGGCGCGAGACGGTGGCGCTGGGCACCAATACCGACCCGTACCAGCGGGCCGAGGGTCGCTATCGGCTGATGCCGGGCATCATTCGCGCGCTGACCGATTCGGGCACACCGTTTTCGATCCTCACCAAGGGCACGCTGCTGCGCCGCGACCTACCGCTGCTGACGCAGGCGTCGGGGGTGGTGCCGGTCAGCCTGGCGGTCTCCATCGCCATTCTCGACCAGGATCTGCACCGCAGCCTGGAGCCGGGGACCCCCTCGCCGCGGGCCCGGCTCGAGCTCGTGCGGGCGCTGGCCGACGCCGGATTCGCGGTCACCGTCCTGGTCGCGCCGGTCATTCCGTATCTGACCGACGGCACCGCACATCTGGACGCGATGTTCGCCGCCCTCGCCGACGCGGGTGCGGCGAGTGCGGTGGCCTTTCCGATGCATCTGCGCGGCAGCACCCGCGGCTGGTTCCTGGAATGGCTGGCCACCCACCACCCGGCGCTGCTGCGGAAATACCGGCAGCTGTACGGTCGTGGGGCGTACGTCACACCGGAGTATTCTGCGTGGCTACGCGGTCGGATCGAGCCGTTGCTCGCTCGGCACGGACTCGACCGGGACCCGTCGGCGCGCCGGCCCGCGACTACGCCGGATCGCGACGACGAGGTATCCCGGCCCGACCCACAGCTCGCCCTGTTCGCTTGACGCAGTGCCCCGTGTTTGCGGCCCGTGCAACCGGCGCGGCCGAATCAGGTAGTACCCAACACTTCTCGGGTGTGACCGAGGGGTGCGGCGGAGTAATTTGGCGTGTGGTACCTCATACCGACGAGGAAGTGATGCAGGCGCATGGTTGATCTGGCGCGCACAGAGAAATTGGAGAGGGTCGTCATCCGCTTCGCCGGCGACTCCGGCGACGGCATGCAGCTGACGGGCGACCGGTTCACCCACGAGGCGGCCGCTTTCGGCAACGACCTGGCCACCATGCCGAACTTTCCGGCCGAGATCAGAGCGCCGCAGGGCACCCTTCCCGGCGTGTCGTCGTTCCAGATCCAGATCGCCGACTACGACATCCTCACCGCGGGCGACCAGCCCGATGTACTGGTGGCGATGAATCCCGCTGCGCTCAAGGCCAATCTGGAGGATCTCGCGCGGGGCGCCACGGTGATCGTCAACACCGACGAGTTCACCAAGCGCAATCTGGCCAAGGTGGGCTACGGCGCCGACCCGCTCGGCGACGATACGCTGTCGGATTTCGTTGTGCACCAGGTGCCGATGACCTCGCTGACCATGGCCGCCACCGAACCGGCAGGCGTGGGCAAGAAGGACGGGCAGCGCGCGAAGAATATGTTCGCGCTGGGCCTGCTGTCGTGGATGTACGGGCGGCCGATCGGCGGCACCGAACAGTTCATGCGCGAGAAGTTCGCCGCCAAACCGGATATCGCCGAGGCCAATATCCTGGCCTTCCGGGCCGGCTGGAACTACGGCGAAACCACCGAGGCCTTCGCCACCACCTACGAGGTCGCGCCCGCCACTCTGGCACCGGGCACCTATCGCCAGATCACCGGCAACACCGCGCTCGCCTACGGCATCGTCACGGCCGGGCAGCTGTCGGGCCTGCCGGTATTCCTCGGCACCTATCCGATCACCCCGGCCTCGGATATCCTGCACGAGCTGAGCAAGCACAAGAACTTCGGTGTCACCACATTCCAGGCCGAGGACGAGATCGCGGGAATCGGTGCGGCCCTGGGCGCTTCGCTCGGTGGTTCGCTCGGCGTCACCAGCACCTCCGGTCCGGGCCTTGCGCTCAAGAGTGAGACGATCGGCCTGGCCGTGATGACCGAGCTGCCGCTGCTGATCGTCGATGTGCAGCGCGGCGGGCCGTCCACCGGTCTGCCGACCAAGACCGAACAGGCCGATCTGCTGCAGGCGCTGTACGGGCGTAACGGTGAATCGCCGGTCGCGGTGGTCGCGCCGCGTTCCCCGGCCGACTGTTTCGCCACCGCGCTGGAGGCGGCGCGGATCGCGCTCACCTATCGCACGCCGGTGCTGCTGCTGTCCGACGGCGCGATCGCCAATGGTTCGGAGCCGTGGTCGATTCCGGCCGTCGCCGATCTCGAGCCGATCGATCCCGGATTCGAATCCGAGGCGGCCGACGGCGATTCCTTCCAGCCCTACGCGCGCGACCCCGAGACCCTGGCCCGGCCGCTCGCCGTGCCGGGCACCAAGGGCCGCGCGCACCGGATCGGCGGCCTCGAGAAGGCCGACGGCAGCGGCAATATCTCCTACGATCCGGCCAATCACGAGCTCATGGTCCGGTTGCGGCAGGCCAAGATCGACGGCATCACGGTTCCCGAACTCGAGGTCGACGATCCCGACGGCCGCGCCGAACTGCTGCTGATCGGATGGGGCAGCTCCTACGGTCCGATCGGGGAGGCGTGCCGGCGGGCCCGGCGGCGCGGGGTGCCGGTGGCGCAGGCACATCTGCGGCATCTGAACCCGTTGCCGCCCAATACCGGTGAGGTGCTGCGCCGCTATCGCACGGTGGTCGCGCCCGAGATGAACGGCGGCCAGCTGGCCATGCTGCTGCGCGCCCGCTATCTGGTCGACGTCCAGCCGTGGACCAAGATCGCCGGGACCGCGTTCTCGGCGCAGGAACTCGTCGGCGTCATCGACGCGGCACTCGACGGCTCCATCGCGGAGATGGAACAGGACAAGGCCTTCGACGCGCGAGCGCGGGCCACATATCGCACGACAGGGGGCAAGTGATGACCATCGTGGAAACCTCGCTCGTCGGAACCGATCTGGGCCTGACCGGGCTGTCCGGCGTGCCGGGGGCGGACGGGCCGCAGAAGGTCAAGGACTACACCTCCGATCAGGAGGTGCGCTGGTGCCCCGGGTGCGGCGATTACGTCATCCTCGCCACGGTGCGCAGTTTCCTGGCCGATCTCGGATTGCGCCGGGAGAACCTGATGTTCGTCTCCGGCATCGGGTGTTCGAGCCGGTTCCCGTACTACCTCGACGCCTACGGGATCCATTCGATTCACGGGCGCGCCCCCGCGATCGCGACGGGACTGGCGGTGACTCGGCCGGATCTGTCGGTGTGGGTGGTGACCGGCGACGGTGATGCGCTGTCGATCGGCGGCAACCACCTCATCCACGCGTTGCGGCGCAATGTGAATATGACGATCCTGTTGTTCAACAACCGGATCTACGGTCTCACCAAGGGCCAGTACTCGCCGACCTCGGAAGAGGGCAAGGTCACCAAGTCGACGCCGATGGGTTCGGTGGACCATCCGTTCAACACGCTGTCGGTGGCGCTGGGCGCCGAGGCCAGTTTCGCGGCGCGGGCGCTGGATTCGGATCGCGCCGGGCTGACCGAGGTGCTGCGTGCCGCCGCCGAACATCGTGGCACCTCGTTCGTGGAGATCCTGCAGGACTGCCCGATCTTCAACGACGGGTCCTTCGATGCGCTGCGCCGGGAGAATGCGGAATCGCATTTGATCCGATTGCGGCACGGGGAGCCGATCCGGTTCGGTGCGGAGGGTGAATTCGCCGTGGTGCGCAGCGGTTTCGGGCTCGAGGTGGCGCGTGCCGACGCGGTCGCCGAAGCCGACATCGTCGTCCACGACGCCTACGCCGAGGATCCGGAATACGCCTTCGCGCTGTCGCGCCTGTCCGACCAGGGGCTCTCGCATGTGCCGGTCGGCATCTTCCGCAGTGTCTCCCGCCCCACCTACGACGACGGCGTGCGCGCCCAGACCACGACCGCCCGCGAGCGGAAGCCGGTGGGCCCGAATACGTTGCAGCAGTTGCTCACCGGTAAGGAGACCTGGACGGTCGGCTGACGTTCGGCTCGGTGCCGCCCCGATCGGGGCGGCACCGATATCCGGTCAGCGATCCGGGACGAACGAGTCGAGCAGTTTCTTGCACAGATCGTCGAAGCGTCGGCGGTTGGCCTCCTGCTCATCGCTGAGCCCCTCGCTCGACCCGGGCGAGTAGACCACCAGGTGCACATCCTGATCCGGGGTGGCGCCCAGGAAGTCCAGCAGCGTACTGCTGTGATCCCCTTCCTTCGGCATGCCCATATCCGCCGTGGCAAGCTCTCTGGCCTCGGCCATCGCCGTCGCCATCGCCTCCGGCGGAATCCGCCCGTTCACCTTCTGCGGTGCGGTCCCCACCTTCCGATCCGGACTGGCCGCATCGAGACTCTTCACCGCCCGCCCATCCGCATGCACCTCGAGAATCGGCCCCACATCCGTCCGCCCCTCCCACCCCACGGGAATCGTGGTGAGCAACATCGAAATCGGCGCGGGCGCAGACGGCGGTGGCGGTGGCGGCGCAGGAGCCGGGGGAGCAGCCGGTGCCGCAGGCGCGGCGGGCGCCGGGGGTGCGGGCTCAGGAGCAGGCGGCGGTACAGGAGCCTGAGGTGCCGCAGGCGCATCTTGCGGTGCGGGCGCAGCTGGCGGTTCCACGGCCGGGGCCGGAGGTGCAGGCGCGGGCGTCGGTGACGCGGGTGCGGCCGCCGAAGGTTCAGGAGCCGGTGCGGCAGGCGCGGGGGGCGGTGGGGCAGCGGCTGGGCCCGGTGGTGCAGGTGCGGGCGCCGGGGCTTCGGGCGCTGGTGCCGCTGGCGCGGGTGCTGGTTGTGCGGCGGCTGCGTCTGGTGGTGCAGCTGCGGGCGCTGGGGGTTCAGGGGCTGGCGCCGCAGGTGGAGGTGGCGCGGCGTCGGGCGCCGGTGCGGCAGGCGCGGGTGCTGGTTGTGCGGCGGCTGCGTCCGGTGGTGTAGAGGCGGGCACTGGGGCCGAAGGTGCGGGCACTGGTTGTGCCGCAGGTGCATCCGGAGGTGTGGGGGCCTGGGGGGCTGCGGCCGCAGCGGGTGGTTCGGCGGCTGGGGCCGGTGGTGTGGGCGGGGCGGCCTGAGGTGGTGGAGGTGTGTCTTGCGCTGCCGGGGCGGCGGATGGCTCGGCCGGTGGCGCAGGCGGGGCGGCTTGGGGAGCTGGAGGTGCGTCCTGGGGTGCGGGAGCAGCGGGTGTTTCGGCGGGAGGCGGGGGTGCGGGTTCGTCTGCGGTGGCGAGGACGGCGGGGCTGCCGAACAGCGCGGTGGCCAGGACCAAGCCGGTCGCTACTGTGCGGCCGAGCGCGAATTGTCTTGCGGCCGTGAGCTTGCGCATGAACCGTCCTCCTCATCCGACACATCGTCGCCTTGGTGATTCTGGCCTGTCGACCGGCGGATTCGCATGCGACGCGCCGCTGGACTGCGGAGGACATTCGACGATATGCGTCAGCGAACGGGGCGTCCTGGCAGTCGCGAGTAGCGCAAGAACTCGACTGCAACGGAACTCAGCCCTCATCCGAAGTGTGGATGAGGGCTGAGTTCCATCTTGCTTTCGCCCGACATTGTCACGCATCGTGCAATGCATTGGTTGTTGCTAAAGTTGGTACTTTGTCGCGCTTTTACGATCTGGACCGTCGTAGACGCTTTTTGTCATGAAAGGCGCTAACAGTTGGGAAGCAAGCATTCGGCCTAGGGCTCGACGGTAGGAGGAGATAACGAAGGTGCCCGCAAGCAGCGCCATTGACGCGGTCGCTGCCCACGGCGATAGATGGAGCCCGAGCGGATGATGGAGCGAATCCGGAACCATCGACATCAGGGTGTTGTGGTTGCTGTCCGGTGGAGGGTCTCCATACGGAGGGTCTTGCGGGCATCCGTCAGGATAATGGCCATCTACCATGACGCGGCATGGATCAATATCATTGCCATCGTTGAAAGTCATTTCCCCTCCCGTTTCTCATATAGTTAAGTACGGTCACCATAGCGCGTGAGGTGATATGGTGCAAGCCTATTCCACAGCGCCACACCGTGATTCTCTGTCCGCACCGGATAGGTTATTTTTGCTCGGGTCAGCGAAACGCAGGTGGGTTGTTCAGGTCAGCGGCCGAGAAGGTGTCACAGGCTCGCACCTGCCCGGTTTTGTAGCCGGCGAGGAACCACTTCTGACGTTCGGCCGCTGAGCCGTGTGTCCATCCTTCGGGGTTCACTCGCCCGGTGGCTGCCTTCTGGATCCGGTCGTCACCGACCGCGGCCGCCGCTGACAGCGCGTCCTGAACATCCTTGTCTGTCAATGGCTTCAGATAGGGCTGGTTGCTGCCGGGCATCGGTTGCTTGTCCGCGTAGTATGCCCAAATTCCCGCGTAACAGTCGGCCTGCAGTTCCAGACGAACCGATCCGGACTGGGGTCCCTTCGGATCCCGCTGCGCGCGACCCGAGTCGCCGAGGAGGTTCTGGAGGTGGTGGCCGAACTCGTGAGCGACCACATACTCCTGGGCCAGCGGTCCGCCGCTGGCGCCGAACTTGTCGACCAGCTCCTGAAAGAACCCCGTATCGAAGTACGTATTACGGTCGGCCGGGCAGTAGAACGGGCCTACCGCGCTGGTCGCATTGCCGCAACCGGTACTGACTGCGCCGGTGAACAGCGTGAGTCCCGGTTTGGCGTATTGCCTACCGGTCTGTCGGGGAAGTTGGATTGTCCAAATGCCGCTGAGGCTCTGCGCTGTCGCCACCACCCTGCATTGGACGTATCTGTTGGCATCCGCGCCCGTCTTGCACATCGAGGTATCGACTGCGCCGCCTTTGTCGCCGCCACCGCCCCCGGTCAAGTTGTCCAGCACATTCCCGGGGTTGACGCCGAACAGCAGCGCCAGGACGAGCACGATCAGACCGCCACCACCGCCGAGTGCGAGCTTCGGCCCCATGCCGCCTGACGAAGCCTGATCGGGATCGATCTGCATGCCCTCGTTGAAGGTCATCGTGCGCTCTCTCGTCTACGTCCGAAGTTGGCGTGTGGTTCGGTCCGGGCGCACCTGCAGCGGTCTCGGTGCGGCCTTGGGACAAGCTTGACACGTCGCGGTCGGATATCGGTTTTCGGTCGGGGATCGGGTCTCACTACGATGGGGCTGCACCTGGTCACATCGCCCGGGTGCCCGGAGTCGTCGAAAGGAATCCCGTGCTGCGCACCCACTTGGCTGGTTCGCTGCGAAGCGAGCACGCCGGTCAGACCGTCACCCTCACCGGCTGGGTGGCCCGGCGGCGAGACCACGGTGGGGTGATCTTCATCGATCTGCGCGATGCGTCCGGTGTGGCGCAGGTGGTGTTCCGCGAGGGTGCCGCGGCCGAGCAGGCGCACCGGCTGCGCGCCGAGTACTGCGTGCTGGTGACGGGCGTGGTGGAGCAGCGTCCGGCCGGCAGCGAGAACCCGAACCTGCCGACCGGTGAGATCGAGGTCAACGTCAGCACGCTCGAGGTGCTCAACGAGTCCGCGCCGCTGCCGTTCCAGCTGGACGAGCAGCCTGGTGAGGAGACCCGGCTGAAGTACCGCTACCTCGACCTGCGCCGCGAGGGCCCGGCCCACGCGATCCGGCTGCGGTCGAAGGTCAACGCCGCGGCCCGCGAGGTGCTGGCGAAACACGCCTTCGTCGAGGTCGAGACCCCGACCATGACCCGCTCCACCCCGGAGGGCGCCCGCGACTTCCTGGTCCCCGCGCGCCTGCAGCCCGGCAAGTTCTATGCGCTGCCGCAGAGCCCGCAGCTGTTCAAGCAGTTGCTGATGGTCTCGGGCATCGAGCGCTACTACCAGATCGCGCGCTGCTACCGAGACGAGGACTTCCGCGCCGACCGCCAGCCGGAGTTCACCCAGCTCGACCTCGAGATGAGCTTCGTGACCCAGGAGGATGTGATCCTGCTGGCCGAGGACATCCTGGTCGCGCTGTGGAAGCTGATCGGCCACGACATTCCCACGCCGATCCCGCACATGACCTACGCCGAGGCCATGCGCCGCTTCGGCAGCGATAAGCCCGATCTGCGCTTCGGGGTGGAGATCACCGAATGCGCGGAGTACTTCAAGGACACCCCCTTCCGGGTGTTCCAGGCCCCCTACGTGGGTGCGGTCGTCATGCCGGGCGGTGCGAACCAGCCCCGCCGCGAACTGGACAAGTGGCAGGAGTGGGCCAAGCAGCGCGGCGCCAGGGGCCTGGCCTACGTCCTGGTCGGCGAGGACGGCACCCTCGGCGGCCCGGTCGCCAAGAACCTGAGCGAGGCCGAACGCGAGGGCCTGGCCAAGCATGTCGGCGCGGTGCCGGGAGACTGCATCTTCTTCGCCGCCGGTGAGGTCAAGCCGAGCCGCGCGCTGCTCGGTGCCGCCCGCGGCGAGATCGCCCGCAAGTGCGGCCTGATCGACGAGAACGCCTGGGCGTTCGTATGGATCGTGGACGCCCCGCTGTTCGAACCCGCCGCCGAGGCCACCGCCAGCGGCGATGTGGCCCTGGGCCATTCGGCCTGGACCGCGGTGCACCACGCGTTCACCTCGCCCAAGCCGGAGTCGCTGGACACCTTCGACACCGATCCGGGTTCGGCGCTGGCCTACGCCTACGACATCGTCTGCAACGGTCACGAGATCGGTGGCGGCAGCATCCGCATCCACCGCCGCGACGTGCAGGAGCGGGTGTTCAAGGTGATGGGCATCGGCCACGACGAGGCGCAGGAGAAGTTCGGCTTCCTGCTCGACGCCTTCGCCTTCGGCGCGCCCCCGCACGGCGGCATCGCCTTCGGCTGGGACCGCATCACCGCGCTGCTGTCGGGCATGGATTCGATCCGCGAGGTCATCGCCTTCCCGAAGTCCGGCGGCGGCGTCGACCCGCTGACCGAGGCGCCCAGCCCGATCACCCCGCAGCAGCGCAAGGAGGCGGGCCTGGACGTGGTGCTCGACGAGGACGGCAACCCGATCGGTGACGGTCCCGAGTAATCGTGGCGTGAACCGGTAATCTGCACCGGCCGGTATGGATCTGTACCGGAGACCCGTGGACGACGAGGGGATACGGTGCTGCACCTGCGTGTGATCTGCCCGCCGGAGTCGACCGACGCCGCCCTGGCCGCGCTGCGGTCGGATCAGGGAGCAACGCTGGTCACCGTGCAGCGCGGCGCGGCCGTCGAACCGGTCGGCGATGTCATCGAGGCCGACGTCGCCCGGGAATCGGCCAACGATGTGCTCGGGGTGCTGTGCGAACTGGGCATCCGGCGCGACGGCGGCATCATGCTGACTCCGGTGGAGACGGCGCTGTCGGACGTGGCCGAGAAGGCGGTGGAGGCGGCGCCGGGCGATCCCTCCGACGCGGTGGTGTGGGAGGAGCTGATCGCCCAGACCCACGAGGAGTCCACGCTCAGTCCGACCTTCCTGGCCTTCATGACGATCGCGTGCCTGCTCGCGGTGGTCGGCGTGGCCACCGACTCCCCGGTGACGGTGGTCGGGGCGATGGTGGTCGGCCCGGAGTTCGGGCCGCTTGCGGCGGTGGCGGTTTCGATCGTGCGCCGGGACTTCCGGCTGGCGCGGCGCTCGGCGCTGGCGCTGCTGATCGGGTTCCCGGTGGCGATGGCCGTCGCCATCGTGGCGTCGCTGCTGTGGGAACGGCTGGAGTGGATAACCCTGAGCGGGGTCAGGGACATCCACAACGTCGACTTCATCTATGAGGTGGGGCCGTTCTCGCTGGTGGTGGCGCTGCTGGCGGGAGCGGCGGGCATGCTGTCGCTGGTCACCTCGAAATCGTCGGCGCTGGTGGGCGTGTTCATCTCGGTGACGACGATTCCGGCGGCCGGTTTCGCGGCGGTGGCGATCACCCTCGGCGAATGGCGTGAGGCGTTGATGTCGGTCGGTCAGCTCGGGGTGAACATGGTCGGCATCGTGGCGGCGGGGGTCATCGTGCTGCAGTTGCGCCCGCACCACGGCCGGGAGGCCGGGCCGATCGATCGGCTCAAGCGCTGGTGGTTGTCCGACGACGCTTGATCAGGCGATCGTCCTGCCGGTGAGGAAGCGGTAGGCGTAGGTCACCGCGATGGCCGACACCGGCCCGGCGATCAGCAGGCCCAGGCCGCACAGCAGGGCGCCCGCGACGGTCATCACGAGCACGGCCAGCGCCAGCAGCAGTGTCGGCACCCAGTTCGCGACCACCAGTTGCACACTGGATTTGACGGCGGTGAACGGATCCTGATCCTGATCGATCACGAAGTGCAGCGAGAACATGCACAGGTATCCGACGATGATCGCCGGGAAGACCAGGCACAGCGCGGCCACGCAGGCGGCGGCGAAGACGATCAGCGCGGTCAGCAGCACATTGCCCGCATTCACGAAGCCGAAGAAGCCTTGGAAATCGGGTGGTGTGCCATCGGTTTCGTAGAGGGCCCCGCGAATCATGGCCGCCTGCAGCAGCCACACCACGACCGTGACCGCCAGGAAGATCAGCAGCACCGGCAGGAGCGAATTCACCTCGCCTACCCGGACCACGAGTGTGACCGCCAAATAGGCGACGAAACCGACGAGTGTGATGGCGATCCACGGAATCGGATTGGCGCGGAAGTGATCCCAGCCGTAGCCGAGCGCGCGACCGATGCCGAGGCCCTGCGGCTGGGCCGGAGCCCCGTAGGGCTGACCGGCGTAACCCGGGGCTCCGGGCGGAGGCGCCCATCCGGGCGGCGGCATGGCCCCGGGCGGAGCGTCACCCGGCGGCGGGTATGGGCCGCCGTATTGAGCTTCGCCGGGCGGGGGATATGCGCCGTGCTGAGGTTCGCCGGGCGGGGGATATGCACCGGGCGAAGCTTGTCCCGGTGGGGGATACGCGCCGGGCGAACCCTCGCCGGGAGGCGAGTATCCGCCCGGCGGAGTGCCGCCGGGAGCGCCGGTCGGTGCCCCGCCGGGATACCCCTGGGGCGATCCGTGACCAGGTGACCCGCTCGGCGGCGCGCTCGCTCCCGATACCGGCGGTGGTGGTGGGGCGCCGGTCACGGGCGGCGGGGGCGGGACCGCAGCGGGCATCGGTGGCGGCGGTTCGACGGGTTCGCTGCCGTACTGTGGCGCACCCGGCCCCTCGAACTGCGGGTATCCGGCAGGGCCGGGCATCTGGTGCCGTCCGTGCCCACCGCCGCGAGCGCCGCCGGGCGCGTCGGGTTGGGCCGGATTCTGATGCTGTCCCGAGCCTGCCGTGGACCGCTCGTCACCACCCTCGGCGGGCGTGTCGCCGGGCGCTGACTGCGGAGAGTCGGACATTGTCGGGGGCCTTTCCGATCACCTGGGTTGCGGTGTGGCGCAGAGCAGTTGACGATGAGACAACCGGACCGGCCAGGAAGTGTCAAGCAACCGGCACTGCGGTGTCCGCGACGGACCGGACGTGAAGCGATCGCGATACCCGTCGAGCATCATGCGCGGTAGCGAACCCTTCACAAAGACACGCCGAGCGACGCGCGAAAGGATGCGCAACCGCTCGCTGAAAGTGACCTGATGCGAGTAACTTGGGATCCGATGACCGCACTATTGGCCGAACGCGCCGCCGAAGTCGTGTCCGCGGCACAACAGTTGCTCACAAAGCGAATGGGTGCTCCGGTAAAGCTGAGCGATCCGATCGAACTCAGTGGCAGTGGTAGGACGACGGTATTACGTGTGCGTGTGGCGGAGAACGCCTTTTCACTTCCTCGGACCCTGATCGTGAAGCAGGTCCGCGGTTCCGCGCACGATCGTCGGATCGGTGGCCTCGCCCCCGGTGTCGCGAGTATCGACTCCGCCTTCCTGCGAGAGGCGGTGTCCTATCAGTTCACCACCGCCCTCTCGAGCCGACATCGGCCCGGCGCCTATCTGCTCGCGCACAGCCTGCCCGACCGGCTGCTGATCCTCAGCGACCTCGGCGAGAACACCTCGCTGACTTCGGTGCTGCAGACCGGCGTCGAACCGGCCAGCCGCAATGCGCTGATGGCGTTCGCGCAGGCGCTGGGCAGGATGCATGCCGCGACGGTCGGCCGGGAGGCCGATTTCGTCGCCCTGCTGCGGCGTGTCGATGTGTCGCATCGCATCGACGGCATCGCCCAGCAGGCGGAGGCCGCGATCAACGAGGTGCCCCGGCTGCTGCTGCGCGATATGGGTCTCGAGGTTCCCGGCGAGATCGCCGAGCGGATCGTGCGCGGCAATCGGCTGTTCTCGGCCGGACGCTTCCGCGCGTTCAGCCCGTCGGACCTGTGCCCGGACAACGTGATCCTCAACGAGGAGGGCGCCCGGTTCCTCGACTACGAGTGGGGCGGGTTCCGCGACGCCACCCTGGATATCGCCTATGCGCTGGTGTCCTTCCCGGGCTGCCTGTGCGATTTCGAGCTGTCGCGCGAACGCGCCCGGCAGATGGTGGAGGCGTGGCGTTCGGAGGTGGTCGGCGTGTGGCCGGCGCTGGCCGACGACGCGCTGCTGGCCGAGCGGATCCTGGAGGCACGCCTCATCTGGGTGTGGCTGACCACGTTCTGGTTCCTGCCCGCCGACCACACCCGCATCGCCGCCGCGCGCGAGCACGGCCTGTCGGTCCCGCGGTCGGCGGCGCTGATCAACCGCTGGGCCGCCCTCGCCGAGGACGCCCGCTGCACCGGCGACGATCCGCTGGGCGACTTCGCCGAACACGTGTCGGCGTCGCTCGAGGAGTACTGGGAGGAGTAGGGGTAGCGGAGTCGGGGCTGCGGTATTCGGGCATTCCGCACGGTGACGCGAGGTCCGGGGCGAGACTGGACGTGGGGGTTCCGGTCGATCAACCCTTCGTCGTTTCGTTCGCGCGTAGAGAGAGTCCGTCATGGCCATTCGCCGGTCCAAGGTTCCGCCCCTACCCGTTCTGCAGGTTCTGGAACGCTTCCGTAACGCGCTGACCGCCGTGCACCGCCGCAGCGTGCCGCCGCCGGTGGCGCTGCTCGAGATCGTCCAGGGCGCCTTCCTGTCCCAAGCCCTGTATGCCACGGCCGAACTCGGCGTCGCCGATGCGCTCGCCGCAGGACCGCTGCGGCTCGACGAGCTGGCGGCGCGTGTGGGTGCCCGGCCGGATGCGCTGCGCCGACTGCTGCGACCACTGGTGAGCGAGGGAATATTCGCTTGTCGTGGCGAGACCTACCGCCTGACCCGGCTGGGGCAGCCGCTGCGTAGCGACGCCCCGGTGTCGGTGCGGGGCGGTCTGCGCTTCTTCGGCGATGCCAGACACCTCGGGCTCTGGGGATTGCTGCCCTCGACCGTCCGCACCGGTGAGGTCGCGACGAACCAGCTGTACGGGATGCCGTTCTTCGACTACATCCAGAAGGACCGCGAGTTCGGTGAGCTGTTCGACTCCGCGATGACCGGGATCTCGGAGATGACATTGGAGCCGACGCTGGCCGCCTACGACTTTTCGGCATTCGGCACCATTGTCGACATCGCCGGTGGTCGCGGCCGGTTGCTCACCGAGATTCTCACCAGGACACCGCGGGCCCGAGGAGTGCTGTTCGATCTGCCCGAGGTGGTGGCGCCGGTACCACAACGGCTCGCCGAGCTCGGACTGGCCGACCGTTGCACGGTGGTCAGCGGATCGTTCTTCGGGGAGGTGCCCAAGGGCGGCGACGCCTACATCCTCAAGCACATCATTCACGACTGGCCCGATGAGCAGGCGGCACGAATCCTGGCCAACGCCCGCGCGGCCATGACGGATTCCGCACGCCTGCTGCTGATCGAACTGGTCCTGCCGTCGGGCAACCGCCGCACCTTCGGCAACCTGCTGGACCTGGAGATGATGGTTTCCGCGGGCGGCCGCGAACGCACCGAACAGGAGTACCGCGACTTCCTCGCCGCCAACGGCTTCGAACTGCTCCGCCGCATCCCCACCGCCAGCATGGACACCATCCTCGAGGCCCGCCCGGTCTGAGCCCCTGTTGTCCGGCCTGGCGGCCGGACAACAGGGATGTGAAGATCAATCACTTCCGGCGTGCTGCCCTCCTGGACTCCCGGCGTGCCGCCCCTGGTTCCCGGCGGCTGCTCCCTGGTGCTCGGCGTGCTGCTCCCTGGTGCTCGGCGTGCTGCTCCCTGGTTCCCCGGCGTGCCGCCCCTGGTTCCTAGCGTGCTGCTCCTGATTCCCGGCGTGCTGCTCCTGGTTCCCGGCGTGCTTTTGGCCGGGAGCCATCCTGTCGGACCTGGGCTGTACCGTCGGAATCGTGAGCGATGGCTTGTTCGAGGCGCCGGTGGTGGAGCCCGTGGCGGGAGGGGTTGCGGTCGAGTTCCGCGGCGCGGGCGATCAGGCGCCGTTGGCGGTGCGGATGCGTCCGGCGAGCCTGGACGAGGTGGTGGGACAGCAGCATCTGCTGGGTCCCGGCTCGCCGCTGCGGCGGCTGGTCGAGGGGTCGGGAGCGGCGTCGGTGTTGTTGTACGGACCACCCGGCACGGGAAAGACGACGCTCGCGTCGCTGATCTCCCAGGCGACCGGCCGCCGGTTCGAGGCGTTGTCGGCGTTGTCGGCAGGGGTCAAGGAGGTCCGCGCGGTCATCGATGTGGCGCGGCGGCGACTGCTCGCGGGGGAGCAGACCGTCCTGTTCATCGACGAGGTGCACCGGTTCTCCAAGACCCAGCAGGACGCGCTGCTGGCGGCGGTGGAGAACCGGGTGGTGCTGCTGGTCGGCGCGACCACGGAGAATCCGTCGTTCTCGGTGGTGTCACCGCTGCTGTCGCGGTCGCTGGTGTTGCAGCTGCACTCGTTGTCCGACAACGACATTCGCGCGGTACTGCAACGCGCCATCGAGGACGAGCGCGGGCTGAGCGGCGAGTACACCGTCACCGAGGCGGCGCTGGATCACATCGTGCGGATCGCGGGTGGCGACGCGCGCCGGGCGCTGACCGCATTAGAGGCCTCGGCGGAGTCCTCGCTGGACGGGACGGTCGACGTGGATCTGGTGGAGGCCAGCGTCGACAAGGCCGCCGTGCGCTACGACCGCGCCGGAGATCAGCACTACGACGTGATCAGCGCCTTCATCAAATCCCTGCGCGGCTCCGACGTCGACGCCGCCCTGCACTATCTGGCCCGCATGATCAGCGCGGGCGAGGACCCCCGCTTCATCGCCCGCCGCCTGATGATCCAGGCCAGCGAGGACGTCGGCATGGCCGATCCGACCGCCCTGCAGACCGCCGTCGCCGCCGCCCAGGTCGTGCAGCTGGTCGGCATGCCCGAGGCGCAGCTCGCCTTGGCCCACGCCACCATTCACGTCGCCACGGCACCGAAATCGGGTGCGGTCGCGGCGGCCGTCGGCGCCGCCCTGGCCGACATCGGTAAGGGCAAGGCCGGTGCCGTCCCACCCCATCTGCGCGACGGTCACTACGCGGGCGCCGCCAAGCTCGGAAACGCCCAGGGCTACAAGTATCCGCACGACCACCCCGACGGCGTCCTGGCCCAGCAGTATCCGCCCGACGAGCTGATCGGCGCCGACTACTACCACCCCACCGACCATGGTTACGAGCGCGAGGTCGGTCCTCGCGTGACCAAGCTGCGCCGCATCGTGCGAGGTAGATAGACGGTGGTGGGTGCCCTGTGGTCGCCGAAAACTCGATGGACGGTTCCCGGTAGGCTGGATGGTTGTGCAGACCCACGAGATTCGACGGCGCTTCCTGGAGCATTTCGTCCGTGCCGGGCATACCGAGGTCCCCAGTGCCTCGCTGATCCTGCCGGACCCCAACCTGCTGTTCGTCAACGCAGGCATGGTCCAGTTCAAGCCGTACTTCCTGGGCCAGGAGGCGCCGCCGTACACGCGGGCGACCAGCGTGCAGAAGTGTGTGCGCACCGGTGATATCGAAGAGGTGGGCGTCACCACCCGGCACAACACGTTCTTCCAGATGGCCGGAAACTTCTCCTTCGGCGACTATTTCAAGGAGGGGGCCATCACCCTCGCCTGGGAGCTGATCTCCAAGTCGCAGGAGGACGGCGGTTTCGGCTTCGACCCCGACCGCATCTGGGTAACCGCCTATCAGGACGATCCGGAGGCCGCCGAGATCTGGCACCGCGTCGCGGGAATTCCGAAGGAGCGCATCCAGTTCCGCGACGGCAAGGACAACTACTGGGATATGGGCGTGCCCGGCCCGGGCGGCCCGTGCTCGGAGATCTACTTCGACCGCGGCCCCGAATACGGCCAGGACGGCGGGCCGGTCGCCGACGAGGACCGGTACCTCGAGATCTGGAACCTCGTGTTCATGCAGGACGTCCGCGGCGAGCTGAGCCCGAAGGAGGGCCACCCGCCGATCGGTTCGCTGCCGAAGAAGAACATCGACACCGGCATGGGTGTCGAGCGAGTGGCGATGCTGCTGCAGGGCGTGGACAACGTCTACGAGACCGATCTGCTGCGCCCGATCATCGGCAAGGCCGAGGAGCTGACCGGTAAGTCCTATGGCGTCGAGCACGCCGACGACGTGCGCTTCCGGGTGATCGCCGACCATGCCCGCAGCGCGGCCATGCTGATCTCCGACGGCGTCAACCCCGGCAACGACGGCCGCGGCTACGTGCTGCGCCGCCTGCTGCGCCGCATCGTGCGCTCGGCCCGGCTGCTGGGCGCGGACAAGCCGGTGATGGGCCAGTTCATGGCGGTCGTCAGCGACCTCATGTCGCCCTCGTATCCGGAGCTGGCCACCGACTTCAAGCGCATCGAGAATGTCGCGGTCGGTGAGGAGACCGCATTCCTCAAGACCCTCAACACCGGCACCAAACTGTTCGACGAAACCGTCGACCAGGTGAAGGCCAAGGGCGGGAAGAAGATCGCCGGCTCCGACGCGTTCACCCTGCACGACACCTACGGCTTCCCGATCGATCTCACCCTGGAGATGGCTGCCGAGGCCGGCCTCGAGGTGGACGAGGCGGGCTTCCGCTCGCTGATGGCCGAGCAGCGTCAGCGCGCCAAGGAGGACGCGCAGGCCCGCAAGCACGCCCACGCCGACCTGTCCATCTACAAGGAACTGGTCGACCGCGGGGCCACCGAGTTCACCGGTTTCGACGAACTCGCCACCGAGGCAAAGGTTCTCGCCCTGATCTCCGGCGGCGTGCGCGTGCCGACCGCGGTGGCCGGTCAGGACGTCGAGGTGATCCTGGATCGCAGCCCGCTCTATGCCGAGGCCGGTGGCCAGATCGCCGACCGCGGCGCGATCACCGCCTCCGGGTTGAAGCTGCGCGTCAACGACGTGCAGAAGATCGCCAAGAAGCTGTGGGTGCACAAGACCACCGTCGAAGAGGGCCAGATCACCGAGGGCGACACCGTGCTCGCCCAGGTCGATCCGGCGTGGCGCCGCGGTGCCACCCAAGGCCACTCCGGCACGCACATGGTGCACGCCGCGCTGCGGCAGATCCTCGGCCCCAACGCGGTGCAGGCCGGTTCCCTCAACAAGCCGGGCTACCTGCGTTTCGACTTCAACTGGCAGGGCCAGCTGTCGGAATCGCAGAAGGCCGATATCGAGGCGGTGTCCAACGACGCCGTCGGCGCCGACTTCCCGGTCAACACCTTCGTCACCGACCTGCCCAAGGCCAAGGCGATGGGTGCGCTGGCGCTGTTCGGCGAGAACTACGGCGACCAGGTGCGCGTGGTGGAGATCGGCGGCCCGTTCTCGATGGAGCTGTGCGGCGGCACCCACGTCGAGCACTCCTCGCAGATCGGCCCGATCACCGTGCTCGGCGAGTCGTCGGTCGGTTCCGGCGTGCGCCGCGTGGAGGCGTTCGTGGGCCTGGACTCCTACAAGTACCTGGCCAAGGAACGCGCCCTGCTCGCCGGTGTCGCCTCCGCCCTGAAGGTGCCCACCGAGGAGGTGCCCACCCGGGTCGAGCAGTTGGTGGAGCGTTTGAAGGTCGCCGAGAAGGAACTCGAGCGCACCAAACTCGCGGCCGTGCTGTCCTCGGCCGGTCAGTACGTCGAGCAGGCCCAGCGGGTCGGCCGCGTGCTGCTGGTCGCCGCGGCCGCGCCCGAGGGTGTGGGCGGGGGTGACCTGCGCACGCTGGCCACCGATATCCGCGGCCGCTTCGGCAGCGAGCCCGCCGTCGTGGTGCTGCTCGGCAATGCCGACGGCAAGGTGCCGTTCGTGGTCACGGTCAACAAGCCCGCTCAGGAGCTCGGCTTCAAGGCCGGTGACCTGGTCGGCAGCTTCGGGCCCAGCATCGCCGGCCGCGGCGGCGGCAAGCCGGAGATGGCGCAGGGCGCGGGATCGGATCCGTCGGGAATCGCGGCCGGGCTGGCCGCGGTGCGGGCACGGGTGGCCGAGCTCGCCGGCTGATGGACAGTTCCGAGAATTCGGAGACGTCGGAGCAACCCGGCCCCGGCGCGAATGCCGGGGCGCGCCACCATGCCGCGTCCACCGCGGAGCGGCCCAGTGCCGCAACCGATCCCGGTCGCGGGCGACGGATCGCCATCGATGTGGGTACCGTCCGGATCGGGGTCGCCGCCAGCGATCCGGACGGAATTCTGGCGACTCCGGTGGAGACGGTGGCGCGCGCCCGCAAGGGCGATCGGTCGCGCGACGGCGTCGCAGCCGATATCGCCAGGATTGCCGAAATTGTGCGGGAATACGAGGCCGTCGAGGTGATCGTCGGTCTGCCACGTACGCTGCGCGGGGAGAACGGCGCGTCGGCGAAGCTTGCCGTCGCCTTCGCCAACAGTTTGCGGCGTGTGATTCCTGGTGTGCCGATACGACTTTCCGACGAACGTTTGACTACGGTGTCTGCAGCACGTGCATTGCGGGACAGCGGAGTTCGCGCACGTGGCCAGCGGCAGATGATCGACCAGGCGGCGGCCGTCTCGATCCTGCAAGGATGGTTGGACGAACGGAGTGCGGTGTTGAAGTCGGCCGATGACGCAGGCGGCGAGGTGGTCGGATGAACGACCGCTGGACCCGTGCTGAGGAGCGCTATCGGCAGCGCACCGAGGAGCGGCGGTACCGGCGTGCCGACCGGGACTGGGACGACGACACCGACCCGCGCGGGATCCGCGGCATCGGCGCCCGGCATGCGGCGCCCGACGACTGGGACGACTACGAGGACGACACCACGGTCATCCCGCGCTACACCGACGACCAGGAACCTCCGGTCCGTAGCGGACGCTCCCGAGCGGCCGGTCGGGTGGACGAGTGGGATGACGGCGACCCCGAGGACTATTGGGACGACGACGATCAACCGGCCGGGCGGCGCAGCCGCGGCCGCGCGGCGAAACCGGACCCCCGCGGCCGGTCCGCCGGTCGCGATGCCGACGGGCGCTCGGGACAGCGGTCCACGGGCGGACGGGGCGGATTGCGCGGTCAGACGCAGCGCGGCCGCCGCTCCCGAGTGGCCTCACGCAAGGCCGCCGAGCGGAAGCGGCGCCGCCGCAACCTGCTGATTCTCGGCTGTGTATTCGTGGCGCTGTTCGTGGCCGCCGGTGGTTATGCCGGATACAAGTTCATCGCCAAGCTGGGCGGCCCCGAGGATTTCGCCGGACCGCCCGGCCCGATCACCGTGGTGTCGGTACAGCCCGGCGACACCTCCCAGCAGATCGCGAAGACCATGTTCGACAAGGGCGTGGTCGCCAGCACGGGCGCGTTCTACGAGGCCGCCGTGCGCAATTCGGGCATCACCTCTGTCCAGCCCGGCTATTACGCCGTCCCCACCCACAGCAAGGGCGTCGATGCGGTGGCCGCCCTGCTGAACAAGGCCAATCGGGTCGGCAATGTGGTGATCTCCGAGGGCAAGCGGCTGCACGATTCCACCGATGTGAACACCGGCGCCCGCAACGAGGGCATCTATCGCAAGGTCGCCGACGCCAGCTGCTACGGCTCCGGCGCCGCCAAGAAGTGCGTCACCTACGAGCAGCTCGACGCGGCCGGGTCGAGTACGGATCTGGCGGCCCTGGGCGTGCCGGGGTGGGCGATGGACGCGGTGCGGCAGGTGCCCGACCGCAGCCGTCAGCTGGAGGGGTTGATCGCCGCGGGTACGTGGAATTTCGATCCCACCCTCAGCCCCGAACAGATCCTGAAGCAGCTGGTCTCGCAGAGCACCGCCAGCTACGAGACCACGGGGCTGCTGCAGTCGGGGACGGCGGGGTCGCCGAACAAGATGAACCCGTACCAGACGCTGATCGCCGCGTCGCTGGTCGAACGGGAAGCGCGACCCAACGACATGCCGAAGGTGGCCCGGGTGATCGTGAACCGGTTGGCCGACAACCAGAAACTGGAATTCGATTCGACGGTGAACTACACCCTCGACCGCACCGAGGTCGCCACCACCGACGCCGATCGGGCCCGCCCGACGCCGTGGAACACCTACGCCATGACCGGGTTGCCCGCCACGCCGATCTCCTCGCCGTCGCTGGATGCCCTGCGTGCGGTGGAGAATCCGACACCCGGCCCGTGGTTGTATTTCGTAACCGTCGACAAACAGGGGACCACCTTGTTCACCGACAGTTTCAGCGAACATCAGCGCAATGTGCTGCGCGCCCAGCAGAGCGGAATTCTGGACAGTGGTAAACGCCCCAACTGAACGCGACCGGGCCACACCCGGCGGTCACCGCCGCGCCGCCGTACTGGGCAGCCCGATCGCGCATTCCCGTTCGCCGCAGCTGCATCTGGCGGCCTATCGGGCTCTCGGCTTGGACTGGAGTTACGAGCGCATCGAATGCACCGGTGAACAGCTGCCCGGCCTGGTCGATGGGCTCGGCCCGGAATGGGTGGGGCTGTCGGTGACGATGCCCGGCAAGGTGGCGGCCCTGGCCTATGCCGACGAGCGGACCGAGCGCGCAGTACTCGTGGGTTCGGCGAATACGTTGGTGCGCACTGGCTCCGGCTGGCGCGCCGACTGCACCGATGTGGACGGGGTGCGCGGCGCACTGCAGGGCGGCGGTGTCGAGAAGGTGGGGCGCGCGGTGGTGCTGGGTGCCGGGGGCACGGCCCGCCCGGCGCTGCTGGCGCTGTCGGAACTGGGCGCGGAGGCCGTGACCGTCGTTGCCCGCGATGCGATGCGGGCCGCGAGCACCCGGGAACTGGCCGAGCGACTGGGTATGTCGGTCGCCGTGATCGCCTTCGAACCCGATCTGCTGCGCGCCGCCTGCGAGTCGGCCGATGCGGTGGTGAGCACCGTGCCCGCCGGCGGCGCCGCGCCCGTGGCCGGGGTGGTCGCGGCGGCCCCGGTGGTGCTCGACGCCATCTACAACCCGTGGCCGACACCGCTGGCCGAGGCGGTGACGCGGGCGGGACACACCGTGATCAGCGGTCTGCAGATGTTGCTGAATCAGGCCTACGGACAGGTGGAGCAGTTCACCGGCCGACCCGCTCCACGGGAGGCGATGGCGGCGGCGCTCGACGCGTGAGGTTTTTCCGAGTCGTGCGGCAGGTTAGGGTGATCACCATGAATGCGTGGGTGTTGCGCGCCACAGTCCTCGGGGCGCTGACCGTTGTCCTGCGGACCGTGTTGGGCTTCGCGATGATCTACTGGCCGACGCACGGGGCATGGATGCGGATCCTGTGCCTGATCGTGCTGGTCGGGGCCGGACTCGCGTGGGGCCTGGTCGACGGCCGCAGCGACCGCCGCGCCAATCCGGATCCCGAACGCGGCGGCGAGGACCTCACCATGCGCTGGCTGAAGGCGGGCATTGCCGGCGGCCTCGGCAGCGGTGTGGCGTCGTGGCTTCTCGGCTACGTCCCCGGGTTCGACCTCGGCGGTAACGGCCTGTTCTTCGAGGTGACCGCGGGCGCCGCATTCATCATCCTGCTGATCTTCATTCCCGGCATGGCCGGTGTCGCCCTGGGCCGCTTCCTGGCGGGCCGCGAAACCCGCAAGGCAGAGTCGGCCGCACCGGTGGCGACGTCTGCCGCCTGAGCACCGCCGTCGGTGCGGCACACAGTCAGGAGCGTGCCGATCGCAGCCGCCGAGCCTCGTCGGCCGTAGCGCGCTCCGCGGCCTCGAGGAAACGCAGAATCACCCGGATCTCGTCGTCGGTGAACTCCTCGAGATCGTCTCGGGTGCGCGCGATCAGTCCGGCGTAGGCGGCGGCGACCCGGTCCATACCCTCCCGCGTCGGTTCGATGAGGACCCGCCTGCGGTCGCTGGGATCGGGCACCCGGCGCACATATCCGGCGGCAACCAGCCGGTCGATCATGCGCGAGGCGGAGCCGGTGGTCAGATTCACCCGCTCGGCCAGAGCTCCCGGCGTGGCCGGGCCGTATTGGTCGAGCGCGTGTAGACACTGCACATCGGAGTCGGTCACGCCCAACTGATCGGCGACGACACCGTTGAGCTGCACCACTCGCACGGCCCAGCTCGGCACTGCGCCCCTGATGATCTTGCCGAGCAGGGTTTCCCGATCCTGATCCGGCTCCGCCACAGTGGCTGTCTCCTCTCATATCGCTGCGTGACGCAGCGAATCCGTGCTATCTTCACTGTGT
This sequence comes from Nocardia transvalensis, assembly GCF_015477765.1. Taxonomy (GTDB): domain Bacteria; phylum Actinomycetota; class Actinomycetes; order Mycobacteriales; family Mycobacteriaceae; genus Nocardia; species Nocardia transvalensis_A. The sequence continues at coordinate 258,498 of NZ_JADLQQ010000009.1, forward strand.
CACACAGTAACTTCGTCGCGCAGCTATCATACTCCGGCGGCGGAGATCCGGCCCGCGCTCGCGGGCGAAGCCTTCGAGGAGATTCGATGACCTGTGCTCCGGAAATCGCCATCGACCCGTTCGCGGCCACCACCCGCGGTATCGACGATCCGCACCCCGCTCGTGCTGTCCTGCGGGCCGCCGGGCCGATCGTGCGGGCCGAAGCCCCCGCCGGGGGACCGGTGTGGATCGTCACCGACGAAGCCCTCGCTCGGCAGGCGCTCGTCCACCCGATGCTCGTCAAGGATCCGGCCTATGCGCCGGCCCACTGGGACCGCCGGGCCGCGGGGCTGGAACCCCTTGCCGCCGAGCAGCTTTCGCTCACCACCGCCGACGGCCCGGTGCATGCGCGCCTGCGCCGGGCGCACGCCCCGCTCTTCACGGCACAGCGGATGCGCGGCTACGCAGAGCGGATGAAGACGTTCGCCCACGACCTGTTGACCGAATGCGCACGCTCCGGCGAGACGGTCGACTTGATGGCCGACTTCGCCACTCGGTACCCGCTCACCGTGGTCTGCGACGTGCTCGGGATCCCCCTCGACCGCATCGACCAGGCCATCGCCGCCTGCCAGGGCATGTACAGCTACAGCTTCGACCCCGAAGAGACCGGCAAGGCCATGGCGGCCTTCACGGACTTGGCCACCGCCGCGTTGCACGGGGAACGCGATGGTCTCGCCGTCGAGTTACGCGACAGGCTCGGCGACGAAATCACCGAAGCCCAACTGCATTATCTGTTGTTCACTCTGATCTACGCCGGTCAACTGACCACCGATCCGGCCCTCGGGTTTCTGCTCGCGCGCCTCCTCCGCGGAACCGACGACCTGCCGACCGACGAGCTCGTCCGCGACACACTGCGCCTGCACCCACCGGCGCCATTCACCCTCTGGCGCTTCACCTCTGGCGACGTCGACTTCGCCGGGATAAGCCTCCCCGCCCGCTCTCCACTGCTCATCGACATCCAGGGCATCAACACCACTCCCGGCCGTCGGCCCGGTCCGGACCTGACCTTCGGTGCCGGTCCCCATTACTGCACCGGCGCACACCTCGCGCAATGGGAACTCCGCGCCCTCGCCGAAACCGTCCGGACCAGCTTCCCGCGCGCCCGCCTGGCCGTGCCGTACTCCGCCCTGCGCCAAACCGATCTGGGCGGCATCCAAGGCAGCAGGCTGACCGCCCTCCCGGTCGACTTGAACGGCTGACGTTCAGTCCGTCGTGTGGATGGTCGTGTCGACCAGTCGGCGGATCTCGTCGGCGACAAGGTGGGGTTCGGAGAGCAGCGGGTAATGACCGGAGTGCTCGGCGACGACGTGGCGTCCTTTGGGGGACTGGGCTGCACGGAGGGCGTGCACGTTGTTGAGGATGGCGCGGAGCTCGTCATTCATGCCGTTCCCGGCGCGTCCCCCAGAGATCACCGTGACCGGAAGGTCGCGCAGATTCGGCGGATTCTCTCGATAAGCGGCCAGCTCGTCGAGGAATGTGCGCTCCTGGGCCGCGAAGGTCTTCATCGCCTGAACCGTGAATCCCTCCCGCCGCATGTCCCGGCGGGCGTCCGGGGGGAGGGGCGCGGTCAGCGATCGGAAGAAGGGGCGCAGCAACTTCATTCGTGCCGCTACGAGCCCGAGGGCGATGGTCCGTCGTTCCGACCTACGAAAAGCGGGGCCGAACAAGAGGTCCAGGCCTTCGTCCGTCGGGTCGACCAGGACGAGTCCGGCGATTCGGTCCGGGTTCGCGGCGGCTGCGGTGCGGGTGATCGGGGCGCCTGCACTGTGCGCGACCAATACGTATGGCCCTGCGCCGAAGTGGTCGAGCACCTCGCCGAGGTCGCCGGACATCCTGTCCAAGGTCCGCGAGCGCGGGTCGGGCGCGCTGCGACCGAACCCGGACCGGTCGTAAACGATCGCTCGCGCCCATTGCCCGACCAATGGCTGGACCAGCGCCCACGTGGATCTGCTGGCCGCCGCGCCGGCCTCGAAAACGATTGTCGGCGCGCGCGACCCCTCCGGGCCGGGAAGCACCATCGCGTGCAGCCTGCGCCCATCGGACGTCGTCACCCAGACGGTGTCGCCTTGAGTGTGATGCTCGGACGTCAACCCCGGTACCCCCCAACGATTTATGCGTACAGTGTTCGCAGTCGAGGACAGCGTAGGCACGGCCGCGACGTGGGGCAATAAGTACCTACCGGCAGGGCACGTGATTGGGCTTACAGGAGAATGGGGCCGTTCGTCGGGTTGTCCTCGCGGGCGATGGTCGCGTAGGCGGCGGCCAGGAGGGAGGGGTCGGGGCCCTCGAGGCGGCCGGGTTTGGCCAGGCCGTCGAGGACCACGAAACGGAGGACGCCCGAGCGGGTCTTCTTGTCGGTCTGCATGGTGTCCAGCAGTTGGGGGAGAGCGTCGGCGTCGTACGTGGTGGGGAGGCCGACGCTTTCCAGGACCGTGCGGTGGCGGTCGGCGGTGGCGTCGTCGAGGCGCCCGGCCAACCGGCCCAGTTCCGCGGCGAACACCAGGCCCACCGACACGGCCGCGCCGTGGCGCCAGCGGTACCGCTCGCGGCGCTCGATGGCGTGGCCGAGAGTGTGGCCGTAATTGAGGATTTCGCGCAGGCTCGCCTCCTTCAGGTCGGCCGACACCACGTCGGCCTTCACCTGAACGGCGCGGCGCACCAGCTCCGGCAGCACGTCGCCGGTCGGGTCGAGGGCCGCCTGCGGGTCGCGCTCGATCAGGTCCAGGATCACCGGGTCGGCGATGAATCCGGCCTTGATGATCTCGGCCATCCCGGCCACGATCTCGTTGCGCGGCACCGTCTCCAGCGTCGCCAGATCGACCAGCACCGCCGCGGGCTCATGGAAGCAGCCGACCAGATTCTTACCGGCCTCGGTGTTGATCCCGGTCTTACCGCCCACCGCGGCGTCGACCATTGCCAGCAGTGTGGTCGGCACGTGCACGATATTTACCCCGCGCATCCAGGTCGCGGCCACGAATCCGGCCAGATCGGTGGCGGCGCCACCACCCAGGCTGATCACCACATCCTGACGGGTGAGCCCGATGCGCCCCAGCACCTCCCAGCAGAATCCGGCCACCGGCAGATCCTTACCGGCCTCGGCGTCGGGGATCTCGATGCGATGCGCGTCGAGTCCCTTGTCCGCCAACGCCTTCCGCACCACCTCGGCGGTCTCGGTCAGCGGCGGCTGGTGAAAGATCGCGACGGTACGCACACCGGACCGGCCGGTGACCTGCTCGACCAGATCGCCCAGCAGTCCACGCCCGATGATCACCGGGTACGGGTCGGCCGCGCGGACCTCGATGCGGGTCGGCTCACTCATGTGTGCTGCTCCGATTCTTCTCGTGCTCGTAGGGACTGTGCTGAGACATGATGCCTCTGCCTTCCGCCCACCGGATTCAGCTCCGTGCCAGCGACGAAGGACGCCGATCCGCCCACCGATGCCGGGTCTGCGAGCCGCCGGGTCGGGTGCGCTGCGGCATCGGCGTCGGTGGCCGAATTCGGTGGTGCGGCCGGGTTCGATGCGGAGGGACCGCTGACCTCGGCGTCGGCCGTGGTGTCGGATGGCCGTTGCCGCGGGGAGCGTGACCGCGCCTCGGTCGAGTACGCGGTATGGGCCGGGGCGCCGGTCGGTGGACCGGCCGGGCGGGTTGCGGTGCGACGGGATCGACGGTTGTTCTGGCCGGCGACGGAATGTTGCTGGGGAGCAACAGGATTCGCGGTATCGAAAGCGGGCGTGGACTGGCTTGCTCGGCCGTCGGCGGGCTGTGCTGGATGCCGTCCCGTCGGAACGGTTTCGCCGGGCGCACCGGCGGCGCGACGCACACCACGCTTGCGGCGGCGTCGGCCGCCTTGCTCGGCCTTCGAGACTTGGGGGGCCGCATCCGGTTCGGAATGCGTCTCGTCCGAGTTCGTTGCGGTTCGCTGGTTCTCGCCCGTGTTACCGCGACCGGACGGTGGTGGTGAATTCGCGGGTTCTGGGGACGTCGGCGCTGCTCCGGTCGCTGGTGTGGTTGCACCCGAAGAGCGCGATAGGCCGCTGTCGGCAGGCGAATCCGCTGTGGTGACAGTGCCCGAGCGGCGCCGCCCCCCGCGTCGCGAGCGGCGGGAACGACGGCGTGGGCCGGTCGAGTTCGTGGCTGGGGCCTCGGCGTTCATTGTTCCTGCGGCTTCGTCCGGTGCCGCGGCGGGTGCGTCCCGATCGGTGGTCGCAGTCGTCGAATTCGTTTGCACGCCCGTGTATTTCGATTGACCACGGCGACGGCGTCGCGCGCGGGCGCGGCGGCTGGTGCCCTCGCCGTCGACGGGACGCGGTGGAGCGGAGGTCGGCTTGGGTTCGGCCGGTTGCAGATCCAGCCTCGCCATGATGTTGCGGACCACCCGGCCGGGGCTGCGGCCGTCGGTGCGCACCCGCACGCTGGCCACCTCCCGGTAGAAGGGGCGGCGCTCGCGCATCAGGGCGCGGTACTTGGCGCCCGGGTCGTCACCGGTCAGCAGCGGCCGGTTGGTACCGGCGCCGGTGCGCCGGAGTCCTTCGGCCACACTGATTTCCAGATAGACCACGGTGCGCCCGCGCAGCAGTTCACGCGTGGCCGACGACAGCACCGCGCCACCACCGAGTGACACCACACCGGTGTGGGACAGCACGGCGCGGCGCACTACCCGCTCCTCGATGCGCCGGAACTCGGGTTCGCCGTCGTCGGCGAAGATCTCGGGGATCGTCCGTCCGGTCTCCGCCTCGATCCCGGCGTCGGTGTCGAACAGTTCGACGCCGAGTTCCTTGGCGAGCTTGCGGCCGATCGTCGACTTGCCCGCCCCCGGCGGCCCGACCAGCACCACGCACGGCCGGCGCGGGTCGGTCTGCACGATCATGACGTCACGGTGCCCGGGATGTGCGGGCGGGCGTTGATCCGCTTCAGGTAGCTGGTGAGGTTCTCGACCGTCTCCGGCAGCGAATCGCCCCCGAACTTCTCCAGCGCCGCCTGCGCGACCACCAGCGCGACCATCGCCTCGGCCACCACACCGGCGGCCGGGACCGCGCACACGTCCGAGCGCTGATGGATGGCGGCGGCCTCTTCGCCGGTGGACATGTCCACCGTCGACAGCGCCCGCGGCACGGTCGAGATCGGCTTCATCGCCGCGCGCACCCGCAGCGGCTCCCCGTTGGTCATGCCGCCCTCGAGGCCACCGGCCCGGTTGGTGGAGCGCAGCACGCCGTCGGGGCCGGGCCGCATCTCGTCGTGGGCCTGGCTGCCGCGCCGGCGCGCGGTCTCGAAACCGTCGCCGACCTCGACGCCCTTGATGGCCTGAATCCCCATGAGCGCCCCGGCCAGCCGCGCGTCGAGGCGGTTCTCGCCGCTGGTGAACGAGCCCAGCCCGACCGGCAGCCCCTCGACCACGACCTCGACGACGCCGCCGAGCGTGTCGCCGTCCTTCTTGGCGGCCTCGATCTCGGCGATCATCGCCGCCTCGGCCTGCTTGTCGAAGGCACGCACCGGACTCTCGTCGATGGCGGCCAGATCCGCGGCCGTCGGCACCAAACCGGCTGCGGCCTGGGCGGTTCCGATGGACACCACGTGCGAGACGACCTCGACACCCAGCGCCTGCCGCAGGAACTGCCGCGCCACGGTGCCGGCGGCGACACGGGCCGCGGTCTCGCGGGCGCTGGCCCGCTCGAGCACCGGCCGGGCGTCGTCGAAGCCGTATTTGAGCATGCCGGAGTAGTCGGCGTGCCCGGGCCGCGGCCGGGTCAGCGGCGCGTTGCGGGCCAGCTCGGCCAGTTCGGCCTCGTCGACCGGATCGGAGGCCATGACCTGCGTCCACTTCGGCCACTCGGAGTTGCCGATCTCGATAGCGATCGGACCACCCATGGTGCGGCCGTGCCGGACACCGCCGATGACGGTGACCTTGTCGGCCTCGAACTTCATCCGGGCGCCGCGCCCGTAGCCCAGGCGGCGGCGCGCCAGTTGCGCGGCAATATCGGCGGAGGTCACCTCGACTCCGGCCACCATCCCCTCGAGGATCGCGACAAGGGCGGGACCATGGGATTCTCCGGCAGTTATCCAGCGCAACACGGACTCCATCTTTCCACGTCAGCACGGTCACCCGGTCATGTGGGCCACCCGCACGGCGCGACGGAGCGCGGTCGCGGTCGCGCGCGTCGCCCCCGACCACGGCCGATGCCCGAGATTCGCCAGCGGCGGCCAGCGCCCCTTCGCTTCGCTCAGGGATGAGAGGTGAATGCCTGCCGGGGTGGGAGGTGAATGCCTGCTGGGGTGAGAGGTGGGTGCCTGCTGGGGTGAGAGGTGGGTGCCTGTCGGGTGTGGGAGGTGGGTGCCTGTCGGGTGTGGGAGGTGGGTGCCTGTCGGGTGTGGGAGGTGGGTGCCTGTCGGGTGTGGGAGGTGGGTGCCTGTCGCGTGTGGGAGGTGAGTGCCTGTCGGGGTGGGAGGTGGGTGCTTGCCGGGTGCGGGAGGTGGGTGCTTGCCGGGTGTGGGAGGTGGGTGCTTGCCGCGTGTGGGAGGTGGGTGCTTGCCGCGTGTGGGAGGTGGGTGCCTGTCGGGTGTGGGAGGTGGGTGCCTGTCGGGTGTGGGAGGTGGGTGCTTGCCGCGTGTGGGAGGTGGGTGCTTGCCGCGTGTGGGAGGTGGGTGCCTGTCGGGTGTGGGAGGTGAGTGCCTGCCGGGGTGGGAGGTGAGTGTTTGCCGGGTGTGGGAGGTGGGTGCTTGCCGGGGGTGAGAGGTGGGTGCCTGCGGGCCGCTATCTCTCATTCCTGACCGGTCCTTCTCTTTCATCCCTGAGCGGTCCTTACTCTTTCATCCCTGAGCGAAGCGAAGGGCCATCGTGATCGCTAAGGGGTGGTCAACAGCGCGACGACAGTTGCCAGGCACATCGAAGGCCCATGAGGTAGGGAGAGTTCGGCGGGTGAGGCGCGGGCGCGCCGGGCGTGCGCGACGACCGCCACGACACCGGCCGCCCCCGTGAGCGCTGGGGCGGCGACGGCGGCCCACGCCCATGCCGGTGCGCCACCGCAGGCGGCGGCTGCGCCGAGGCCGAGCGCGAGTTTCACATCTCCGGCGCCGAAGGCGCACGGTGCCGCCAGATGGACGAGCAGATACGGCATGAACAGCAGCAGGGCGCCGGCGGCCGCGGCGGCGAAGCGGCCCGTTGCCATCGCATAGCCGAGGATCGCCAGCGCACCGGGGAGGGTCAACAGGTCGGGTAGCCGGCGGGTGCGCAGATCGATGAGGCTCAGCACCGTGCACCAGAGGGTCAGTAAAGCGAGCGCGATGACAGTCATGTCCTGATCGTGCGCCGGAGATTCGTCCGGTGGGCCGTGCGAACACGAAATGTGGACAACCCCAACGGATGTGAACAACCCGTGACTCCGAAAGGGCCCGGCAGACGGGATTCGCCCCGCTCGCACACGAGGGCGCGACATTCGCGCGACTGTGAGCGGAATGGGGATTGCGGACCGGTCAGCGGTAGCGTGGAAACCATGTCTGCTGATCACGGCGCGCACCGTCCCGATCATGCGGCCCGGCGGGCCGCGCTGCGGGACCTGTTGGTGGAGAACGGGGTCGATGCCCTGCTGGTGACCGATCTGGTGAATATCAGATATCTGACCGGTTTCACCGGATCCAATGCGGCGCTATTGGTCTATTCCTGGGACGGCGCCGAGGACCGCACCGTGATCTGCACCGACGGCCGCTACGCGACCCAGGTGGCCGAGCAGGTCCCGGATCTGCGCGCGGAGATCGCGCGGTCCAGCGCCCGGCGGCTGGTGGAGCTGGCGGGGGAGTGGCAGACCGGCCGCGTCGGTTTCGAAAGCCACGTCGTCACCGTCGACCAGCACCGCAGCTTCATCGAATGGGGCGCGGGCCTCGAACTGGTCCGCACCCCCGGTCTGGTGGAGCAGCTGCGCCTGGTGAAGGACGCCTACGAGGTCGACCGGCTGCGGGCTGCCTGCGCCGCCGCGGACTCGGCCCTGGCGGCCTTGCTCGAGCGCGGCAGCCTGCGCCCCGGGCGCACCGAGCGGCAGGTGGCACGCGAGCTGGAATGGCTGATGTTCGAGCGTGGCGCACAGGCCGTCGCCTTCGAAACGATCGTCGCCACCGGCGCCAATTCCGCCGTGCCCCATCACCGTCCGACCGAGGCGGTGCTGGCGCCCGGCGATTTCGTCAAACTCGACTTCGGCGCGGTGGTCGACGGCTACCACTCCGACATGACCCGTACCCTGGTGCTCGGCACGCCCAGCGACTGGCAGCGCGAGGTGTACGAGCTGGTGCGTGAGTCGCAGCGGGCGGGACGGAACGCACTGAAACCGGGCGTGGAGTGCAAGGCCGTGGACGCCGCCGCCCGCTCGATCATCGAGGCGGCCGGGCACGGCGAGCTGTTCGTGCACGGGCTCGGGCACGGTGTCGGCCTGCAGATCCACGAAGCGCCCGGAATCTCCAAAACGGGCACAGGTACACTGCTCGGTGGCGTGGCGGTGACCGTCGAGCCAGGTGTGTACTTCCCCGGCCGCGGCGGTGTGCGGATCGAGGATACGCTCGTGGTTCGCGAGGGGGGCCCCGAACTGCTCACGCTAACGAGTAAAGACCTGACCGTGGTCGACTGACGCACGGTTGCCCTACGACGGTGTTTGATTTAACAACAAGGAGACCCGAGGACAGTGGCGGACACGAGCGACTTCAAGAACGGCCTCGTGCTGAAGATCGACAATCAGCTGCAGCAGATCGTCGAATTCCAGCACGTCAAGCCGGGTAAGGGTCCGGCGTTCGTGCGAACGAAGCTGAAGAACGTCCTCTCCGGCAAGGTGGTCGACAAGACCTTCAACGCGGGCGTCAAGGTGGAGGTCGCCACCGTCGACCGCCGCGATATGACCTACCTGTACCACGACGGGTCGGACTACATCTTCATGGATGGCGACACCTACGACCAGATCCACATTGGTGACAAGGTGCTCGGCGACAGCGCGAAGTTCCTGCTGGAGAACATGCCGGTGCAGGTCGCGATGCACGACGGCGAGGTGCTCTACGTCGAGCTGCCCGTCACCGTGGAGCTCGAGGTCACCCACACCGAGCCCGGCCTGCAGGGCGACCGCTCCAGCGCGGGCACCAAGCCCGCGACCCTGGAGACCGGCGCCGAGGTGCAGGTCCCGCTGTTCATCAACCAGGGCGACAAGCTGAAGATCGACTCGCGCGACGGCAGCTACCTCGGCCGCGTCAACGCCTAATCTGGTGACTGTGGCGGATCAGCCCGGGGACAAGAAGTCCTCGTACAAGAAACTCGGTGCCCGGCACAAGGCCCGCCGCCGCGCGGTGGACCTGCTGTTCGAGGCCGAGGCCCGCGACGTCGACCCCGCCGAGCTGCTCGCCGAGCGCGCGCAGCTGGCGGTGCGGGACGAGTCGGTGGCACCGGTGAACCCCTACACCCAAACCCTGGTCGAGGGCGTCGCCGACGATCTCGACCGGGTCGACGGCACCATCGAGTCCTACCTGCAGGATTGGACGCTGTCGCGGCTGCCCGCCGTCGACCGCGCCATCCTGCGGGTCGCGGTGTGGGAGTTGTTCCACGCCAACGACGTCCCGCCGGTGGTGGCCGTCGACGAGGCGGTGGAGCTGGCCAAGGAGCTGTCCACCGACGATTCGCCGGGCTTCGTCAACGGCGTGCTCGGCCAGGTGGTGCTGGTGGCACCCCAGGTGCGTGCCGCGGCCGCCGCGACCCGCACCCCACGCGACGGTGAGGCGTAGGTGCGTAAGTACCTCGTCATGGCCCTGCGCACCCCGCGGTGGGACGACGCCGTCATCCAGCCCCACCGCGACTGGCTCGCCGACGTCCGTGCCCAGGGGCGGCTCGACTGCACCGGTCGTTTCACCGACGGTAGCGGCGGCGCGTATGTCGTCCTGGCCGAAGATCTCACCGCGGCAAAGGATCTGGTCTTCACCGACCCCATCCACACCACCGGCGCCTCCGAAGTGACGGTCTACGAGTGGGAGATCACCGGCTGACCGTGCCGGTGGTCGTCGCTCACGCGGCAACCTTGGGTGCGCAACGCATTCCGATGTAGCAGCAGGGTGTTCCGTCCGGCAGGGCCGCGAACACCACCGGCATCCACGCCTCGGCGAACGCTCCGGCCCCGGCGCCCGCGAACACCCCCTGGGATACCGGCACCAGTTCCGCCTCCAGCGGCGGCGAGAAGTCCTTCATGCCGCCCACGAATTCGTACCGCAGGTGCGGGACCGGATCGTCGGTGATCGTGATGATCACACCTTCGCGCTCGTACACGCCGGTGAGTGGGCTCATGTCGACGACCGGTGGCTGTGCGGGCGGGGCGAAGGAGTCGGGCATGCGGACATCGGCCAGTTCGGCGAGCAGTTCGCGGAACAGGGTGCTGTAGAGCCGGCGCGCCCCGCCACCGTTGGTCATCAGCGCGACAACGACACCCGCCGACGGCACTACCCGCAGATAGGAGTATTGCCCGGTGGCGGCGCCGTCGTGGCCGTAGCCTGCCACGCCGTCCCAGTCGTACAGGGTCCAGCCCAGTCCCCATCCGTCGGCGCTGACCGTCCATTTGTCGGGTACATCGACCTCGCGACGCTGCATGGCCGCAACGGTTTCCGCGGCGAGAACCCGCGTGCCGTCCGGCGTGAGACCGCCGTCGAGATGCAGTCGCGCGAAACGAACCATATCCGCGGCCGTGACCAGCACCCGTCCGTAGGGTCCCGCGCTGCGCGGCATGAGATCCCAGGCCGGTACCGGTTCGGGATCTCGGCCGGGTTCGCCGGAATGGCCCATCGCGACCCGGAAACGCAGCGCCTCCTCCGGCAGGGTCATCGTATGGGTGAGCCCGAGCGGGGCAGCCAACCGCTGCTTCACCGCGTCGTCCCAGCTCAGCCCGGTCAGCACCTCGACGAGACGACCCAGCACGTTGTAGCCGACGCTCGAGTACGAGATCGCCGCTCCCGGTGGGCAATCCAGTGCCACCTCGCGGGCGGCGGCGACATAGCGCTGCAGACAATCGTCGCCGCGGCCGCTGTCGAAGGTGAAATCGCAGGTGAGCCCGCCCGTATGGGAGAGCAGCTGCCGGACGGTGATGGTGTCTGTGGCCTGCGGGTCCGCGGTCGCGAATTCGGGCAGGACCGCCGCGACAGGCGAATCCAGGTCCACCGCACCCGATTCGACCAACTGCATCACCAGCGTCGCCGTGTAGAGCTTGGCGATCGAACCGGACTGGAACACCGAATCCGGTGTCGCCGTGACACCGGTCCCGCGGTGGAGCACCCCGGTGGCCAACTCGTGGACCTCGCCGTCGACGAGCACGGCGAGCGTCGCACCCGGGACGTGGTGGGCGGCGCGTAGATCATCCAGCCGGGCCTGCCAGCGCTCGATATCGAAGGTCATGAGGACATCCTTTCCGTACAGTGTTCCTTATTCGAACACTGTGCGCTATACCGCACACTGTTCGCCAAGTGGCGGGTAGGCAGACATGGATCCCCAGGGTGTGCGAGATGGGCGACGAACTAATCCGTGCCGCCTATCGACGACTCCGGAACTCGAGTCGGTGGCTGTGCGAGCCAGCCCGCCACGATGACCAGTCCGGTCGGGCGGTGTACGGCGAGAAAGCCGAAGGGCCGATCGAAGGTTGCGGAGATTTCTCTGGTGGTGTGCGGGCGGAATGCGGCGGCTCGGGCCAGGGTGATCGCCGTGACCGCGGCGGCTTCGAAACCCTCCCGGGTGAAGCGGGCCAAGGCATCCTGACCGGCCTGGGCGACGTAGAGCGGGGTGGGGGAGATGGCCGGGAAATGTTGGCGGCTGCTGTCGGTCGCGGTGCGCAGGCCGAACAGGTCGGCGTGCTGGAGCAGCCCATGCGAGGAGCGAATCTCGAACGGGGGCAGTTCGATGCGCAGGGTGTCGGCGACGGCACGGGTTTCGCGCACGATCAGGCCCGGCCCCTCGGTGCCGACGGGCAGATCCGAACGGGCCTCGATCGTTCCGTCCAACGCGGCGAGCCCGATGCCGAGCACCTCGCCCGGCGTGCCGTCGCCCAGGAACAGATGCACGTCGAGGTCGCCGGTGCCCCGCACCACGACCCGCGTCACCGGCGTCGGTCCGGCCAGGATCGCGGCGTCGTCGAGCCGTTTCGAATCGCGCGACAGTCCCGGCCCGCGATGCCCCCGCCACGGCCCGTCCTGCGGTTCGAGCACATCGTCGTGGAACGGCTGCAACCATGCGGTCCGCGCGACTACCGCGGTGGCCAGCACCATCAGCTCCTGCGGGGTCAGTTGCAGCGGGAAGCGCCGGATGAGCCCATCGGTGTGCCGAGCCGCCCAGGCATCGAGCGCCTCCTGTCCGGTGAGTTTGTCGACGGTCCCGGCGGGCAGCGCCCGCACCCACTCCCGGTGTAACTCGATATCCGCGCGCACCCACACACCGAGGGCGGCCGCCACGGTTTCGGCGTCTCGCAATTCGGCCAGCAGCCGCAGCGCACCGTCCTGTGCGGCGTCGGCCGGAAGCCCCACCGCCGCAGCCAGTTCCGACCGCGCCGATTCATCGGCGGCCCCGGCCAGCACGCTCAGCAGCGGCCACAGGCCACATCCGGACAGCACGAAATCGTCGGTGCCCGCCACCGCGCACCACCGCCCGGTCAGATCATTGGCGGCGGCCACATGCGGCTGCAGGCTCGTCTGCACAAGACCAGCCTACCGACGCCGAATGCCCCCGCCGGGGGTGTACGGAAACCGGCGGGGGCATGCCCGAGCCTCAGGCAGCCCGGGGGATCAGGGTGTTCTGACGTGCCGCTGCCCACCAGCGGCCGTCCTGTTTCACCAGCACATACAGCGCGATCATGGCGGGCTCCTGGTCGATGAGCTCGCCCTCTGCGGTGGTGGTGCGGGCGACCTTGTGGGCGAGGGCGACGTCCGGGCGCAGGAACGTCACATCGATGACGTCGTAGCGGACGTACTCGTCCTTCAGAAATCCGGCCAGCCCGGCGCGGCTGCTGTCGAGCAGCGCATCGCGTCCGGTCAGCAGCGTGCCCACCGCATTGACGACGGCGGCGTTGGCGGTGAAGTCGGCGATCATCAGCTCGGCGTCGTTGGTGTTGTAGCCCGCTTCGACATTGCCGACGATCGCGCGGATGGCGGCGATATCGTCGGTGTGGTCGACGGTGGTGTCCTCGACGCGAGGGGCGTTGCTGCGTACTGCGGTCATGCACTCATCGTTGCTCCTCAACCACACTTCAGGTCCAGCGGCGATTCCAGTGGTCTCGATCACCGTCATCGGACCCGTCGTGAGATATCGTGAGGGCGAATGTGTCATTCGGTCGCTACGTCGAGGAGGACGAGATGGCCCGCGTCGAAACGCCCGCCGCGCGTCTGCGCGGGCTGCAGGTCGGTGGCTGCACGCCGCAGCAGGCGTGGGAATTGTTCGACAGCCTGCCCGCGGTGCGTGTCGATGAGATCACCACCGGGCGCTGGCGCGGCGACGAACTGGACACGGGTCACCCGTGGGCCGGAGTGCTGCTCGAATCGGGTTGGTACGGTAAGCAATTCGACGGGTCCGAGGCCGTGCAGCCGCTGTTGTTCGCGGGTTCGGACGGGGCCGTGTTCCCGATCGATCCGCGCCGCGTCCCGCTTGCCCTCGCGGGCCGCATCCCGATGGCGGGTATCCGGGCGGCCCGCGCCCTGCTGCCCGTTCTGCGCCCGCTGCTGCGCACCCGCACGCCCCGGGCCCGGCTGCGTGATCTGGAGTACCGCGGAAAGGTCAGCGCCGCAATGATTTACGATCACCTGCCGATCATCGACATCTTTCGTCTCGTGGACGACGAAACCCTGCTCGGCGTCATGGATCTGCGCGGCATGACGGCCCCCTACTTTTTCATCCTGCGCCGCGAGAACACCTGATCCGGCCCGCCGCGCCGCCTACCATCGAGGGAACCGGTATTTGCGACGCGGACCGAAGAGGGTGTCCCGATGGAACGCACGACCTGTCTGGTCGCCGGCGGCGGCCCTGCCGGAATCGTTTTCGCCCTGTTGGCGGCCCGTGCCGGGGTCGACGTGACCGTGCTCGAGAAACACGATGACTTCCTGCGAGATTTCCGCGGCGACACCGTCCATCCGACCACGCTGGACCTGTTGGACGAGTTGGGTCTCGGCGAGGAGTTCGCCAAGCTGCCGCAGCGGCGGCTCACCGCGGTCCAACTGCCCTTGCGCGGGCGGATGTTCACCTTCGCGAGCTTCGAGAATCTGCCGGGCAGGCACAAATACATCGCCATGGTCCCGCAGTGGGATCTGCTGGATCTGCTCGCCCGCGCCGCCGACCAGGAGCCGAGTTTCCGGTTGCGGATGCACACCGAGGCCACCGATCTCGTGCGCGAGGGCGGCCGCGTGGTCGGCGTGCGCTATCGGACCGACGACGGCGATACCGGCGAGATCCGCGCCGATCTGACGCTGGCCTGCGACGGTCGCGGCTCGGTGCTGAGGGCCGCCGCGGGGCTCGGATCCCACAGGTGGGCAACGCCGTTCGATGTGTGGTGGTTCCGGATTCCGCGCCACGATACCGACCCCGCGGGCGCGGTCCCGGTGCTGACGGCCGACCGGGTGGCAATCATGCTCGACCGCGGCGACTACTGGCAGTGCGCCACCCTCATCGCCAAGGGCAGCGATCCCGCACTGCGCCGCGGCCCGGTCACCGAGATCATGCGCACCATGGCCGACGCCGTGCCGTGGCTGGCCGACCGGATCGAGGCGGTGCGGGACTGGGATGAGGTGAGGCTGCTCGACGTGAAGCTCGACCGGCTCGACCGCTGGTATACCGACGGCTTCCTGTGTCTGGGCGATGCGGCCCATGCCATGTCACCGGTGGGCGGCGTCGGCATCAACCTGGCCGTGCAGGACGCCGTCGCGGCGGCCCGGATCCTGGTTCCGAAACTGCTGTCCCATCAGGTGAGTGTGGCCGATCTGGCGCGCGTGCAGCGCCGGCGCACCCTACCGACCGTCGTCACGCAGCGGATGCAACGCTTCATGCACGCCGTGGCCATCGGCCCCGCGGTCTCCGGCCGGTTGAACGTCTCCAATTCCGACCGGACCCCGGTGCCGCTGCGGGTGTTCCGCCG
This sequence comes from Nocardia transvalensis, assembly GCF_015477765.1. Lineage (GTDB taxonomy): Bacteria > Actinomycetota > Actinomycetes > Mycobacteriales > Mycobacteriaceae > Nocardia > Nocardia transvalensis_A. Next base: position 273,646 of record NZ_JADLQQ010000009.1, read on the forward strand.
CCTACCGGTGATCCGCAGCCTTCCCCCGTTCCTTGTCGCGCGCGGCATATTGCCCGAGCACGCACCGGATTTCGCCCGCCGCCCCTGAGAACGATCCTGCTCGATCGGGATGCGGACCACGCTGCTTACCCAAGGCCTCAGGGGATTCAGGCGTCGCTGAGGATGGCGTGGAATCTCTCGTCGGCGCGGTCGAGTTGGTCGAGAATGTGTTGTTTGACGTGGTCGACCAGCGGAGTGTCCGGGCGGGTCACCAGGTCGCGGTAGATGTCGGTGAGCGGGCGATATTTGGTGGCCAGGCGGTGCATGACCGGTCCGGTGGCGTAGAGGATGCCCACGCCGTTGTCGGTGAAGTCGGAAATCTTCACCACCCGCGCCCACGGCTCGCGATCCAGGCTGGCGGCGACGTGCTCGCGGTACTGCACGTGCCGGTCCACGCCCGGCTCGCGGGCCGGATTGGTCACGGCGGCCACGAGATTCGCGACGCGATCGCCGAAGCGGTCGCGCACCTCGGCCAAGGCGGCATCGACGGGGGAGCCCGAGCGCTCACCGGCCAGTTCGGGAGCGTGGTCCTCCACCGAATCGTGCAGCAGGCCCGCCACCACCACCTCGGTGTCGCGGACCTCGTAGTGACTGACGATCCGGATCGCCACGCGCAGTAGGTGGTTCAGATAGGGCTCGCGACCGTACCGGTCGTCTCGATGCAGTTCGGTGGCCAGATCCAAAGCATCGGCGACCTTTTCGGGCGCGGGCAGTTTCTCGGTCTCCAGCTCCAGGCGCTGTCGCAGCCCGCTTTCCCCGTGGACCTCACTGATGGTGTGCAACGGCATCACGGACAAGATTCCCGCCCCAACGGTGCTCATACCGCCAATCTATCGGGCACCACCGACGATTTCGCCAATGGATCCCTTGATCACCGCACCCCACGCGGGCGGAACTGAATACTGATGCGCGGACCCACCGATCGTCTGGTCTTCGGCACGGCATGCTCCCACGTGCGCTGGCACGACCCGCCCATGACGATCAGATCCCCATGCCCGACTCGATAGCGAACGCTCGACCCACCACCGCGCGGCCGCAGCAGCAACGCCCGCGCCGCCCCCACCGACACGATCGCCACCATGGTGTCGACGGTCGAGCCCCGTCCACCGGTATCCCCGTGCCATGCCACGCTGTCGTTCCCGTCGCGGTAGAAGCACAGCCCCGCGGTGCGGAACGGCTCACCGAGTTCGTCGCGATAGTGCGCGCCCAATGCCTCGCGCGCCTGATCGAGAACCGGATCCGGCAGCACCTCGTCCTCGCCGTAGAACCGCAGCAACCGCGGCACATCCACCATCCGGTCGTACATCTGCCGCCGATCCGCCCGCCACGGCACCCCCGCGGCCAACCGCTCGAACAACAGATCCGCCCCACTCAGCCACCCGGGAAGCACATCCACCCAGGCCCCGTCCCCGAGGACCGTCCGACGCAGCCCGGCCAGCGATCCGACTCCGACATCACCGAAGCCGTCCAGCAGCGACCCCTGCAGCGGTATCGACATGCCCCGAATCTACGACGCTTCGAACATATGTTCAAGTGATATCCCTTCTAGTGCGTCGAGCTTCGTGGCAGGGTCGCCAGGTTTGAGGTCCTGGCTTCATGAGCCGACAAGGAGACGCGCAGACGGCACGGACGGCGAAGGCGAGGATTCCGGTCGAGGACAAGGTCCGGATCGTGCTATCGGTGCTCAAAGGTGAGATGAGCGTGTCGGAGGCCGCGCGGCGGCGCGGGGTGTCCGCAATGGCGGTGACCAAGTGGAAGCAGGCATTCCTGGACGCGGGTGCGAAAGCCCTCGAACCGCGCCCCAGCGGCCCCCACCAAACCCTCGGCGACCGAACACCCAAGACCGTGTACCTACAGGGTCGATCCAGCTGAAGAACGCCCGCGCAGCGGATGGTACTGGCGTTCCCAGGAAGAACTTTCCCTTTTCCCTGGACTCGATGCGGCAACATACTGGTTAACGGCGCATGGAGTACGCATCAGGAGGAGCGCAGGAGCTCCTTTCGGCACATTGTGATGTTCAGCCGGACCGAATACCGCACGGGAGCAGACACACCGCGGTCGTACATCTGGGAGGAATCATGGCGGGCTCATTGAACGGAACGGTCGCCCTGGTCACCGGCGCATCCAGCGGCATCGGCGAGGCGACGGCGCTCCTGCTTGCCCAGCAGGGCGCGGCGGTGGCGCTCGTGGCGCGGCGGCTCGATCGGTTGACCGCGCTTTCGGCCAAGATCGGTGACGGCGGCGGCTCGGCGCTGGCGCTCGGTGCCGACGTAGCAGACGAGGAGCAGGCCCGTGGCGCCGTCGAACGCACCGTCACCGAGTTCGGCCGTCTCGACATCCTGGTCAACAACGCCGGCGTGGCGCTGGTGGGCCCGGTGCTGGATGCGCCGGTCACCGAATGGCGGCAGATGGTCGGCATCAACCTGCTCGGCACGATGTACTGCGCGCAGGCGGCGCTGCCGCACCTGCTGCGGGCGGCCGAGACCGGTCCCCGGCAGGTCGCCGACATGGTCAACATCAGCTCCACTGCTGGGCGGAAAGCCGTGCAGGGAAACGCGGTCTACTCCGCCACCAAGCATGCCGTCGGCGCGTTCAGCGAAGCGCTGCGACAGGAGGTCACCGGACGCCACGTGCGGATCTCACTGATCGAGCCGGGCAGGGTCGCCACGGAACTGGTCGACCACAACCGTCCGGAGATCAGATCGACCATCCTCCGCCAGTCCGGCGACGCGGAGTCGCTGCAGGCCACCGATATCGCCGACGCGGTCCACTACGTCGTGAGCCGGCCACGCGGGACGGCCGTCAACGAGATGGTGATTCGCCCCACCGAACAAGTCTGACCGGTAACCCATTCGGCCCCACGCCGACGGCGACAACCCAGACCGGGGCGCGTCGGCTTCGACGTGAAGGGAGTCGCCAATCCGATAGGTTGCCAACCCCGTCCGAATCCTGCCAAATTGTTGACGCAAGACACCGGTCTAGAGCGTCAAGGGTTCCTGGCTGCTGTCTACCAGCCTTCTCGCTGTTAGAACAATTCGGTGTCAACGTCGAGGTCGGTCTCCAGTAGGGCTTCGAGGCCGAGGCTGGTGTCGATATCGTCGTCCAGGCCGAGCGCGGTGATCAGATCGGTGTTGAGCTCTTGCCCGTTCGCCAGGTTGACGTCTACATCCAAGGTGGCGTCGACGTCGATTCCGGTGCTGACGTCCATGTCGGTGGACAGGGTGGTGCCGAGAGCCTCGTCGAGGGCGGCAAAGAAATCGGGCGAAAGTTCGATCGTGCCTTGGTCCACCAGTTTCAGCGTGGCTGTCGCTTGGCCCTCGTGCGTGACGACCTGGACGCTGCCCGGATGCCTGACCGTCGCGATGTGAACGTTGGATTTGGATCCGAACTTGCCAGCCAGGACACCGGTCTCGAGGTCGTAGACCATGTTCGAGATCGTGGTCTTTTTGTTGTCCTTGGACAGTTGAATACGGCCATGAAGGCGCACCGTGCCACCGGTGACCTTCTTTCCGTATGTGATCTTGCTGCCCTTGCCGACCGTCAGGCGGATGTCGCGGTCGACCTTGATGCCGTGGGCGGCGAGGTCGATCGCCGAGTCCAAGTCAAGGGTCATCCCGATGCCGCCGAGCGGGGACTCGCCTTGGCGTTGGGACTGGGTGTGGACCCAAGCGGACACGGGGGCAGCGTCGGCAGCGGGGATGAGGACCGTCGGGAAGGCGAGGAGTGCCCCCGCGGCGGCTAGTGCGATGGCGCTGCGGCCACGAGTCTGAAAAGTCACCATCGTCATTCGTTCCCGACCGCGGAGCGGATGGGGCGCCGGGTGGTTTCGAAGACAACCACAGCAGCGAGCGCGCCAACACCTTGACGCAGGACACCCTCTAGCGCGTCGAGAGGGCCGAGTGGCCGCCCTGCTCACGCCCGACAGTTCAGAACTCGCGGTACATGACATACAGGCCGACTCTGCCGAGCGTGGGGTGGCGGAACGCCCCAGGCACGGTGCCCACGATCTCGAAGCCCAACCGCTTATAGACATCGACCGCCCGGTGATTGGATTCGGCCACAGCATTGAATTGCATGCCGGCGAAGCCGCGGTCCTCCGCCCACCCCATCACATGCCGACACAGTGCCGCACCAACGCCTCGGCCGCGGGCATCGGCGGCGACCATGAAGCTGGCAGTCGACACGTGCGCGCCCGGCCCGGGCCGATTCGCATACGCGTTGGCGGTGCCCACCACACGGTCGCCGATCACGGCGACGACGGTGGTCGCAGGCGGCCCCATCACCCAGATGTCGTGCGCCTGCTCCTCGGTCATCGCCGGGTCGTAGGCGAACGTCTCACCGGAGCGCACGATGTCACGAATAATGGGCCAAACCTGGGGCCAGTCGGACGGGCTGTACTCGCGGATCCTCATGGACCAGAAGCTATCTCGGACCTACATGCGATCCCACTCATTAAATCCCTTGGGCTGCTGAGTATTCGGTCGACCACCCGGTGATGGTCTTCGAACTCGTCGAGTCGGCCCAGGTCCGCCGGCGATGGTCACAGTTACCGTTCAGGGAAGCTCAGACCGCCGACCGCTGGTCGAGAGGGTGTGACGAGGAACAATCTGCCCCGGAGCAGGGGAAATGAGACCGGCACAAAAAAAGATAGTTTCACGAAGCAGCCAATGGCTACTCCCGGGAAGATCGCCGGTGTCAGCTGCCGACACGGACGGTCATCGGGGGTTGGAGACTGGCCTGCGGAACCGTAGTTCGCCATCGACCTGGCTGACTGTCACGACAGCGAAAGGAACCGGACACCATGTTGATACTTACCCCCACCGCCATCGAGGCCGTTCGCAATATCACGTCCGCGCAGGGCGCACCAGAGGATGCCGGACTGCGATTCTTCGTGGCGGACGACGCCCAGACGCTGCAGGCCGCGGTCACCGCGGCACCGGCCGAACAAGACCAGGTCGTGACTGCTGAAGGATCACGGGTCTTCCTGGACCAGCAGGCCGCCGCCCTCCTGGACGACAAGATCCTCGACACAGGAGTGGACGCCAACGGCCAAGGGGGCTTCGTCCTTGGCCAGCAGGGCCAGGACATGTCGGGCAATTAGACTTGCCGCCTGACTCACATGTGGCCGTTGAAACTGTAACGGCCATCGAGCGCTGGCCGTGCAAAGGATCGACCCACCCTTGCTCGACCGCAAGCGGCAGGAGGACGTCCGACGGGGGTAATCTCGCTGTGTTCCGCAGGACCTCGAGCGGGGACGCCGACCCGGAACCCGCTGTCTGACAACCGAATCCAATGGTACGACGAAGGTCCGTGCATTAGCGCGGGCCTTTTGTACAGTGGCCCCCATGTGGTTGCTCAAAGGGCTGTTGTTCGCGTTGCTTGGGGCACTCGGCCTGTCGATACTCGCGATCATCGTGTTCGCCATGAACGACCACCCGGAGTGCGCCACGATCCCCGGAGACGTCGGGCCGTGCGGATTCTGGCCGCAGGTCGGCTACATCGGTCCCTTCGTCATCCTCTGGGGAACATTTCTCGGCACCGGGATCGCGGCCGCGTTCCTGCTGGTCGCCGCCGCGATCCGCGGGCTCGTGCTCGCCCTGTCGCGGCGGCAGCCCGCAAGTAGCCGGGGAGGGCTGGCCGAAGCGGTCCCGCGCGGCTGCTCCGGACCGCGCGCCCAGCGGCAATAGCGGACGGTCCGCTCACAGATCGGGTATGTCGTCTCGGCGGGCCCATGCACGGACTGTGGGTGGGGCGTACAGCCATCGCTGTTCGTCTTCCAGCTCGGCCTGCGCGGCGGCAATCACCTCGGGTCGGACACCAAGAGCGACCAAGGTGTCGTGGGCTTGTCCCCAGGTGAGGTTCCACATGCGCGCCATCGGTGAGCCTCCGCGAAACATCGGGATCTCCGCCTCGGCATGAACATCGACGAGTCCGAGCGCCTCCAACTGCGCGGGCAGGTTCCGGGCCCACGATTGGCTCGCGCCCGCGATTTCGGTCGAGCGCGCGAAGGCACGCCAGACTTCGCCGAATGCACCCGGCATCTCATCGAGTACGCCGAGCCCATCGCCTTCTTCGAGCATGAGAACGCCGCCCGGTGCCAGCGCTCGGGCCAATCGCTCCACCACAATGTCCCTGTCGGCAATGTGCAGCAGTACGAATCTGGTGTGGACGAAATCGAATGCCCGTTCGGGGATGTCGTCGGCGACGAGGTCGAGCTGGGCCACTTCACCGCCGAGGCCGGGGAGGTCGGCGAGATGGCGCGGGTCGGCATCGACCGCGAGCACCCGACCGCCGGGCAGTACGGCACTACACTGCCATCGTGCGAAGGACCCGCCGCCAGCTCCGGCTTCCAGGCATCGCCATCCCGCACTCACGCCCAGCCGTTGCGCGAGCGCGATACTGCCTGGGTCATAGGCCGCGCCGAGCAGGGCAAGGCGTTCGTCGGCGAAATCCCATTCGTTCGGCAGCGTGTAGTACGGGTCACCCGGCGAGGAAATTGGTGAAGACCAGCTCATGCCCAGACGCTATGCCCGGTGTCATGAGCCGAGGGTTGGTTTACCGGGCTTCGCCGGTGCAACGTGATCGAATCCACACTGCTAGAACAACTTCGAACGAGGGGCTTTGGAACTTCCGCTCATCGGCATTTCCGTACGTTCGCAAGCCGTGCCAGCCAACCACTATGGGCAACTGGTCAACGCGCGACCAGCGGCATGCCAGTGCGTTGACTGCGGCGACCGCTATCGAGGAGGCCGGGACCTGTCCTCGATAGCGGCATCCTGGCCGACGGCTCTATTGTCTGCAGGTGGCCTGACGGCCCCGCCTCACTTCAGGTGCCTGGCGAAGAACCGGTTCCCCTCTTCCCCTGCGTGCTGCGGGACGCCGGTGTGCCCGCCCATATTGGCGTGCAGCGTCTTCTCCTCGGAGCCGAAGGCGTCGAACAGGTCCGGGGCCATCTGCCGATCGTTTCCCTCGTCGTCCCACTGCAGCAGAACGTGCAGCGGAATGGTGACCTGCCGGGCCTCCTCGAAGATGGTGCGGGGCACGTAACTCCCCGCGAACAGGACGGCGGCCGTGATGCGCGGCTCGACCACCGCGAGCCGGGTGCCGATGAAGACCACCCCGCCTGAATACCCGACCGGGCCGCCGATCTCGGGCAGCGCGAGAAGGGCGTCGAGGGCGGCCCGCCATTCCGGGACCGCCTGGTCGACCAGTGGGAGGATGAGTCGGTCGACGATGTCGTCGGTGACCGGATCGCCAGCGGCCAGCGCCCGGTGCAGGTCGGCGCGGGTCTGATCGACAGCGGCGGAACGGGGCCGCTCACCGCTGCCGGGGAGCTCGATGGCGGCCGCCGCGTAGCCCTGCGCCACGGCGCACCGGGCCCTGGCCACAATCGCGGGTACATCTTCTGCAGTCCGACGGCGGAATGGCCGAGCAGGATCAGCGGCACCGGTGTGGATGCGGATGCGGGTGTCCACAGGATGCCGGGGATCTCATCGAGGGTGAATTTGCGCTCGAGGATACTGTCCTCGTCGAGGCGCTGTTCGGAAATGAATTGCACGGGAGTGCCTTTCGGGAGTGCTGTTGAACGGCGCTCCCGGACGATCTATCGCCCGACCGCGACCCCTGAGGAGAGCACCCATGTCGATACTTCGTTCACGGATACCACCTCCTCGTTCCCTGGCACGGCCTCCGGAAAGGTAGCAGTGGTCGCAGTCGTCCGCCAACGCGTTTTGCGGTGGCTCCGACCGTTCTCGTTGCCGTCATCAACGAGTGGCTGTGACGTACCGGTCCGACGACAACTCGAACACCCGTACTCGCCGACCGCAGGTGGGATTGACGGTCTCCCGGATCTGATGCATCCCCAGTTTGGTCGTGATCCGTTCGGAGGCGTCGTTGCCCACTTGAGTGATGCTGACGATCCGCTCCAGCTCTCGCTCTTCGAACCCGAACCGTACAGCGGCCGCAGCCGCCTCGGTGGCCAAGCCCTGCCCCCAGTGGGAACGTCCCAGCCGCCAGCCGACCTGAACCGCCGGCAGTACCTCCGGCAGGAAGGCGGGCACCGAAAGGCCGGTGAACCCGGCCAGCTCGCCACTGGAGCGGATCTCCACGGCGAACAGGCCGAAACCCTGTGACTCCCACTCGCTCTCCCATGCCCGGACTCCGTCGCGAGTCTGCTGTTCGTCACGGACGCTACCGTCACGGATCCACCGCATGACCTCGGGGTCGGCATTGATGGCAGCCATGGGCGCAACGTCTTCCTCGCGCCAGCGACGCAGGATCAAACGGGGAGTCTCGAGCGTGACCATCCAATCATTCTGGATCGCTGTTCCCGATCACTTCTGGCACACCAGCTTCGTCGCCGAGGACGAGGAGGGTCTTGCCGGGTTCCTGGCTTCTCGTTCTGTCAACGTGCGATATGCGGTGTGCTCTCAAGGGATCATCGCAACGCTGTGTTTCTCCGGATGTCGAGGGATGTGGTGTGCGATGGCGAGATCGCCGTTGTCGGAGGCGGAGGTCGAGGAGGTGTGGCGGCGGTGGCGGTCCGGGCAGGCGGTGAAGGTGCTGGCCCGCGAGATGCGCCGGCATCCCTCGACCGTCCGCGACTTGCTCAAACGGTGTGGCGGCGTGCGGCCGGCACCGCGCCGCCGCGGTGGGTTGCGGTTGAGTTTGGCTGAGCGTGAAGAGATCTCGCGGGGTCTGGCCGCCGGCGAGTCGCTGCGGTCGATCGCGGCCGGGCTGGGGCGGGCGGCGTCGACGGTGTCGCGTGAGGTCGCTGGCAACGGTGGCCGGGATCGGTATCGGGTCTTGGTCGCAGAGCGGGCCGCGTGGGCGCGGGCGGTCCGGCCGAAACCGACGAAACTGTCCCAGCAGCCGGAGCTGGCGGCGTTGGTGGCCGACCGGCTGGCGCGGCGCTGGTCGCCGCAGCAGATCGCGGGCTGGCTGCGGCGAAACCCGCAGAGCACCCTGGGTTATGTGTCGCACGAGACGATCTATCGGTCGCTGTTCGTCCAGGCCCGCGGCGACCTGCGCCACGAGCTGACCCGGTATCTGCGCACCCGCCGGGCGATGCGGCGCCCGGTCGGTGCCCGGCTGCCCGACGGCCGTGGGGGCCGTCCCGGCGTGCTCAGCATTTCCGCACGGCCAGCCGAGGCCGATGATCGTGCGGTGCCCGGACACTGGGAAGGAGATTTGGTCTTCGGCCGCGGTATGACCCCGATCGCGACGCTGGTCGAGCGCTCGACCCGGTTCCTGATGCTGGTCGCGCTGCCCGACGGGCACCGCGCCGATCTCGTCGCGGCCGCGCTCGCGGCGAAGATCACCACCCTCCCGGCCGCGGTGCGGCGCACGCTGACCTGGGATCAGGGCCACGAGATGGCCGAGCACGCCCGGTTCACCGTCGCTACCGGGGTCCCGGTCTATTTCTGCGATCCGAAAAGCCCGTGGCAGCGCGGCAGCAACGAGAACACCAACGGTCTTGTCCGCCAATACCTTCCCCGCACCGTCGACATGCGCGACTACACCCAAGCCGACCTCGACGCCATCGCCGACGAACTCAACCAACGACCTCGACAAACCCTCGGCTACAAGACACCATCAGAAGCACTCAACGACGCGTTGCGATGACCGCCTGAAGCCGCAGGCAGAACAGTGCGTTGTGGACAAGATGATCAGCCTTCCAAGGCACGGGTCAGGATCTCCTCGACGACATCGCTTTTGGCGTCGGCGTAGTGCTGCACGTACTTCCACCGGCGTTGGGTTAGTTCCCGCTTGGCCGCTTCGTAGTACGCGCGATCGTCGTCGTGAGTACGCAGCCAGTCGCGGAAGGCGAGCATTCGCTCGATCTCCGCAGCCCCGAGCTCCGGTGAGAAGATATGGAGGTTGACGTCGTACGGTGCGCCGTCTTCTACCCGTCGGATGAGGCACCGATGCTGGTACCAGTCCGGTTCACGAATGCGCAGCGTGTATCCCGCGCGCTCGAGCGGCGGTACGTAGGCAGCCTCATCGGTGGTGTCGGGGACGACCAGCAGGATATCGATGACCGGTTTGGCCGCCAGCCCAGGCACCGAGGTGGAACCGGTGTGCTCGATGCGCAACACGAGCGACCCGAGCGTGTCGCGCACCGACGCCGCTTCGGCGGCATACCAGGCCGGCCATTCCGGGTTGTAATCCTCCACAACCACCGGGACCGCATACGGTTTCAACTCGCCGATCGTCGCGGCGGCAAGGTCATCGTCCGAGCCCGAAGTCGCCATGCCCCACCATATCGGCGGTCTCCTCCGACTGACAGCGCGGTAATCGGCAGCACAAGTGCGTTCCTGCGGGCGCAGCAGCAGTACGAGAGCCCAATCGATCGATGCATGTGCCGAGGTTCACCAACAATCACGACAGAAGGTGTCGTGTTTATCTGAAAGGTTGGCTTGGTGACCGTCGGACGGCCCGATCGGTCGCGTCACGAAGGAGAGTCACGTGAGTTCTGGAGTCAATCCATGCATCGTGTTCAACGGCAACGCGCGGCGAGCGATGGAGTTCTATCGGGAGGTCTTCGGCGGCGAGTTGGCGATCGGAACGGTCGCGGACTTCGGCTCACCGGAATCGCCCCACGCAGACAAAGTCATGCACGCCCGGCTCGACACGCAGGCCGGCTACACGCTGATGGGATGGGACTTCCCGGATGACCGGCCCGGCCACCCGCCCTATCGGCCAGGTAACAACGTTGCGGTCTTCATCGGTGGCGACGACGACGAACTCCGCGGCTATTTCGAGAAGCTTTCGGTCGGCGGCACCGTAACACTGCCCCTCGAACAGCAGGTGTGGGGCGACGAGGCGGGCTCGCTCGTGGACCAGTTCGGGATCAGCTGGATGTTCAACATCACGGCCCAGTAGCGAGGGGACGGCGCACGATATTCGGGGCATGAGCGTGCGTTCAGCAGCCACGCCGAGCTGATGGGACACGCCGGTCAGCGGCGTCGGATTCCGCCGATATCAACCGATCTCAGATCCCCCGACCGACGCCACGGTTCGCCGAGGGACGACGTCGGAATTCGCCAGCGTAGCCAGCGGGCCGAGCTGTGTCAGTTTCTTTGCGCTGCTGCTGGTTCCCGGTTTGCGTGGGGTGGGTGGATCGGCCTTGGTGGTATGTCGGTGGGTGGGTAATCCGGGGCCAGATCTGCGGGGTCGAGGTCGGGTAGCCGGTTGTCGCGGCGAGCGCTCAGGCATGGGTCGGTGAGGACGCAGAACACGACGATGAGCAGCAAGGACCAGCCGAACGTGATCCGTAGGTATTCCGGATTACGGCCGTAGGAGGGCCAGTGGTCGAGTAGCCATTTGTCGTAGGTCATCACCGGCCAATATCTGCGGGGACTACGGATCCATCACGGCATGGCGCATCCCCTGTTGTCGATCCCGCTCGGGTCGCCACGTGCTCACCTCTTGCACCCAAAACCTAAAGCCCAATCGGTATGCCTCAGGCGCTCGTTCACCGAGCTTGACGTCTGACGATGGCGTGAAGCCTAGAGTTTGTCGAGGTCGACGCCGCGCAGGATCTTTGGTTCTACCCGGCAAAGACTGCGAGCGGGGCGATTTGCCCGACCGACGAGACGAGTCCGCAGCGACACTTCACGCCGTCCCCGATACGGGTGCGGGCTCCCGTGGCTCGATGGTGGCCCGGGTTCAGAGGGTGGTGTTCAGCAGTACAGCGATACCGTCGGCGCCGACAACGGTGCCGACGTGTCCGGTGATCAGGTCCGTTTTGCCGTCGCCGTTGAGGTTCGAGCTGCTCGCTGCGCCAGGACGGCAGCAAACAGAGCCGGACCCCTCGGCTCGATTCAACGGCAGCAGTGGCATATGGCTGTCGATGGAGTGGACTGGGTTCGACACGTCTTGCGCGGAGCCGACGGCATATGCCAGACCTTCCGATGCCAATGAAATTCGGGGCAGCACAGTGCATTTCGCTACGATGAGCCACTAAATTAGAGTTCGTTGAGACTAGAGGCGATCGAAAAAGCCGCTCTCCGTTGCGGATAGAGGATTTCGTTCCGCGCGACGATGGGTCGAGCCAGAGGAACACAATGAGAATCAAGAAGATTGCTGCGGCAGCCATCTTCACCATCGCGGCCACGGGCGCCGCGGGAAGCGTCGCGCACGCCGAGCCGGCACCCGCACCGGCCGGCGCACTTCCGGATACGGTGCACGGCGCGGAGCACGGCGTCACCTTCGAAGTCTCGAAGTCGGCCGACGGAAAGAGCCTGGCCGCCAACCTATTCGGCGGCAGGTTCACGGTGACCGAAAACGCTGTGAATGTCGTCGATCGGACGGGTGCGATCGTCGCCCGTATGCCGCTGACCGTCGAACTCGAGCAGGGCACCGTCGAGCTACGGCCGCGGGTCGACGCAACCGGCACGCACCTGACGGCCGAACCGATCGGCTACTGGAAGCAAAGCTCGCCCAGAGAGCGCAGCACCTGGGCAGGGGCCGCCCTCGGCGGGTTCGTCGGCGCCATCATCGGTATGGCCATCGGTATCGTCGGGGGCCCGCTGGTCATCGTCACCGGCTTCGCCGGAGCATTGATCGGCGCCGCCATTGGCGCCGGTATCGGCGCGGCCGTCCCGAATTCGGATGTACCCGATCGCTGGGACTATGTGATGCCTGACTCCTCGTCGCCCGGTTCTCGGGAGGACTGCCACAGCATCAACCACTCCCACATGTGCGGCTAGACCTAACTGGGAGCCAACGGCTACGGGCTCCCAACGCCTGCACGGCGGCCATTGAGGACGTGCTGCGACCAGGCGGAGTTCGTGCGCAGCGAGGTCGACGCCGATCCGGATTCGGTTGCTGGTTACGGGCGTTTGGGGTAGCCGAGCCGGATATTGTTGCCGGACAACCGATCAGTGGACCACCTCATGAACCACGCACAGAACGAAGGGCTGAGCCGACGCCAGTTCCTGGGCGGAGCAGCAGGCGCCGCCGTCGTGGCGAGCCTGCCCTCCGCCCACGCGACCGCCGCTCCCGCGCGAACCCCGCCCGATCTCGCCCGCTGGCTTATGCAAGCGGCGCACGTGACGATCACCCGCGATGACTGGGGGATCGCGCATGTCGATGGCAGGACCGATGCCAATGCGGTGTTCGGGATGATCTATGCCCAGGCCGAGGACGACTTCAACCGGATCGAAACCAACTATCTGACCAACCTTGGCCGGCTCGCCGAGGCCGAGGGCGAGAGCGCGATCTGGCAGGACCTGCGCCAGCGGCTGTTCGTCGACCCCGAGGTCCTGAAGAGCGATCTCTATCCGAGTAGCCCGGCCTGGTTACGCAAGCTGATGGAGGCGTGGGCGGACGGGCTGAACTATTATCTCGCGACGCACCCCGAGGTGCATCCACTCGTGATCACGCGGTTTGAGCCGTGGATGGCGCTGAGCTTCACCGAAGGCAGCATCGGCGGCGACATCACGCGGGTGTCGCTCACCCGGCTCCAGACCTTCTACGGCAACCAAGCGGTGGCGCCAACCGACGCGGAGCCCGGGCTGCCGCTCCGCGAGCCCACGGGCTCTAACGGTATCGCGATTGCGCCGAGCCACACGCAGGACGGCAATGCGCTGCTGCTGATCAACCCGCACACCACCTTCTACTTCCGCTCGGAACAGCATGTGACGAGCGGCGAAGGACTCAACGCCTACGGCGCAGCCACCTGGGGGCAGTTCTTCCTCTATCAGGGCTTCAACGCGAACGTGGGCTGGATGCACACATCGACCGGCGCCGATAACGTCGATGAGTTCGCCGAGACGATCGTGACGGCGGCGGATGGCAGCCTTTCCTACCGGTATGGCGCCGAGCTGCGGCCGGTGACGACGAAGACGATTACGTTGACGTATCGCACGGCGGACGGCGGACGGGCCCATCGCAGCTTCACCACCTTCGCCACGCATCACGGCCCGATCGTGGGCACGGCGGGGGGCAAGTGGATCGCGTTCGCGCTGATGAACAAACCCGTGGAGGCGCTGCAGCAAAGCTTTCTGCGCACCAAGGTTCGGGACTACGCGGAATACATCCGGGTGGCAGAATTCAAGGCCAACAGCTCGAACAACACGATATTCGCGGACTCGAAGGGGGACGTCGCCTTCCTGATGCCGCAGTTCATGCCGATCCGCGACGATCGCTTCGACTATACGCAGCCCGTCGACGGCAGCGATCCGGCGACCGACTGGCAAGGGCTGCACAGTCTCGAAGACATGCCGCAGGCGGTGAATCCGCGGAATGGCTGGGTGTTCAACTCGAACAACTGGCCCTGGACTTGCGCGGGCCCGGACAGCCCCAAAGCCACCGATTATCCGCGGTATTTCGACCAGGCGGGCGAGACCGCACGCGGGCCACATGCCGTCGGGTTACTGACCGCGCGGAACGTCTTCACCCCACAGACGCTGCGCGACATCGCCTTCGATTCCCACATCCCCGCCTTCGCCCCTGATGCGGGGAATAGGGAGCCGGTGAGCGGGCTCGTGCCGCAGCTGGTCGAGGCGTGGGACAAACTGCCCGAGGGCAACCCGCAAAAGGCGAAGCTCGCCGACCCGATCGGCCTGCTACGCGGCTGGGACTATCGCTGGGGTGCGGATTCGACTGCGACTTCGCTGGCCATATTCTGGGCCGCAGGGCCGCACGACACCGATGAGCAGCGACTCGCATCGCTCGAGGCGGCGGTGGAGCGGCTCACGCACGATTTCGGCAGCTGGCAAGTGCCCTGGGGCGAGATCAACCGCTTTCAGCGCCTCGACGACGCGATCGACCAGACGTTCGACGATGCGAAGCCGAGCACCCCGGTGCCTTTCGTCTCTGGGACGTGGGGGTCCCTCGCCTCGTTTGCGGCCAGGCGCCAGCCGGTACCGACCGGTGGCACAACGAAGCGCTTTTACGGCACCAGCGGCAACACCTTCGTGGCGGTCGTGGAGTTCGGGCCGAGGCTGCGTGCCATGGCGGTGCGGGAGGGGGGTGCGAGCGGCCATTCCGACTCGCCGCACTTCATAGACCAAGTCGAACGCTACGCAAGCGGCAACCTCCGGCCCGTCTATTTCTACCCCGACGACCTCAACGGCCATGTCGAGCGGAGCTACCACCCAGGCATGTGATTGATTGCCTGGACACCCGCTCCCTCAGAATGAACTCGGCTGCCGGCGAGGTGCCGATGGCCGGTTCGCTCAGCACGACCAGCGGCAACGAGACTGGCTGGTATCGCACCGTGGACGGGTAGGACCGCGCGGATCACTGTCGCACTACGGCACCGTGAATTCGACGGTTGTCGGAATGTGAATGGCGTTGGTCGTCAGGGTGGCCCTGATCCGGCCGGAGCCGGTGTTGATTGTCACTGAGGCATCGTCGGTGCTGGGCCTGCCGACGACGCTCGACACGATGGCAGGAATCGAGTCCCCGGATGTGCCGGTATCCAGGTTGTGCCAGCGGACGATGCCTCCGATAAAGCACAGCGGCGAACCCGACGGCGCCTCGGGCCCGTAGAAGGTACCGCGGAGGTAAACCCGCGCCTCGTTCGCCGGAACATACTCGTCCGGGCCCGGTCGCACGGTAGCGGTGACGGTCCCGACGCAGCCGAGTTGACCGTTCCCAACGGTATAGACCGGAGGGAACTCCACTCCAGCGGCAGCCGCGGGAGAGGCGGTTGCGGCCACAACGCCGATTGCGATCGAAGCGACGAGGCCAAGGCGGATGGCGCTCCTCGTGACCTGTGTTTGCTGTGTCATTGCTGAAACTATAGCCATGCCGGTCTCTGACCATAAGACCCTGAAGGTGTGCGGTTCTTTAATAGACTGCACTTTGCCAGAGAGTAGCCATGTAGCTGGACATTGCAGGCGCTCGTGGAGGACTACGCGACGCGGAAACTCTGCACGTACGCGCGGTTCTGTCCGAATTCAACTGGGGTGCCAGTACCGGAGAACCCGTAACCGGTCAACCACGCCCTCGGAACCGTGTGGGCATAACGGTCGACGGCTCCCTCTGACCCACGCCCGCCCCACCGCGGTCCGTACCGCGTAGCCAAACCTCGAACTTGGCCCACACCAACTTCCTCAATCGGCATTACCGGATGTCCACTCGGCCAGGCCGCCGCGCCTGGCCGTCAACCCAACCGCCCACCGAAGCCTGCCCGGCCGCAACCTTGCGGCCGGGTTGGAGGACTCCGGAGTACTTCAGGTTTCCGAGCCGGAGCTCGGGTGGTGTCGAGGTGCGGTCGCGTCGGGGACATGTCAGTGTGGGAGTTGGTGGTAGAGCCGTGCGAGTTCTTCGGCGGTGGTGCGGGCGGTGGTGCAGCCGTTGTGGGTTCGGATCGAGATGATCTCGGAGTACCCGGCGTCCGCGGGGCCGGTGGGGGTGCCGGGTTCGAAGACGGGTGGCTGCGGAGCGGTCGAGAGCTTGATCTCGCAGGTGCCGGCAGGCCAGGGATCGCCGGGGGTGGGGTCCTCGGTGGCGCGGAGCCCGCCGATCGTGGTCTCCTTCCGCGTGCCCTTCGCCTTCATGTGCGTGGCGTCGAGCTCGAACATGTAGCGGATGGTCTGGGCGGTGGTGACATCGCCGCTGTCGAGCAGGAATTCACATTTCCATGGGTCCACGTAGGGGTCGACTTCGTGCGCCCGCAGAGTCGGATGGTGCCCTTTGCCGACGGTGCCGAGGACGGCGCACGGGTCGAGGGTCGCCAGGCGTGAGTTCATATGGGCACGTTGAGAACTCGCCCGCAGCGGGCGCTCGGAACGGTGCGGGACAGTGGCTGTGGCGAGGTCCAGCGCCGTCGCGCACAGATCACCTGTCGATCCGCCTGCCTCGGAGTCGGGATCGGCATACACGCCCAAGACGATGTCCCGGCGGCCGTCGACGGGGACACCCGCCCGACAGAACCTTCCCGGTTCGGAGGAGGGGATGGTCCATACCTCGACGTCCCCAACCTGGTGTGTCGCGTCCCCCAATCCCGATCGCATCATGGCGACGCTGATCGAGCCGACACCCGGCACCGCGCTCGGGGATGCGAAACGCACGGTGCACCAGCTGAGAATGGTTTCCGCGCCCATGTAGATCGGTGTCCCGATCCGGCGTACCGCCGCGTCGTCGAGATAGCCGCACGGATCCAGCGGTCGCAGGGTGTCGCGGTAGGCGATCGCCTCTTTGTCCTCTGCCGACAGGAACTCCGGATACGGTGGGCCGTCGGCAGACGGGTCCGCCGCCTGGTTCGGCTGCGTGGACGAACACGAGGACGCGGCGACTACAGCCGAAAACACAACCGCGGCAGCGGCGATGATCTTTCTCACAGCGGCCGATAGTACGGTCACTTCGCCGCATTTGCCCGGTTACGTGAGCGCTATCTGAACGGAGTGATCTCCGAGAGCCGTCCCTCGCGAATCTTGTCGACCCACTGCGGATCTGCCAGCAAGGCCCGGCCGACGGCGACGACGTCGAACTCGCCGCGTTCGAATTGCTCTTCCAGCACGCGGAATCGCTGGGCCTGGGTCTCGTCGATCCGATCGCCGCGGAAGACGCTGTCGACTCCGACGGAGCCGACCGTGATCACCGGCAGGCCGGTGATCTTCTTCGTCCATCCGGCCAGGCTCAAATCGTCTGCGTGCTCGGTGAATTCGGGCAGCCAGTGTCGCCGCACGGAGGTGTGGAAGACATCCACACCGGCCGTGACGAGCGGTGTCAGCAGCTCCTCGAGCTCGGCGGGGGTGTCGGCGATCCTGGCGTTGTAATCGACGCCCTTCCATTGCGAATAGCGATAGATGATCGCGAAATCGGGGCCGACCGCCTCGCGGACGGCGGCCACCACACGGGCGGGGAAGGCCGCACGGCGACGCAGTGATCCGCCATAGTCGTCCGCGCGGCGGTTGGTCGCGGCCCAGAAGAACTCGTCGAGCAGATATCCGTGCGCCCCGTGCAGTTCGACACCGTCGAAGCCGAGCTGTTTGGCCAGCACCGCCGACTCGACGAAGGAGCCGACGAGGGCGTCCAGATCATCGGCACCCAGCGCCCGGCCCACCCGACGTCCGGCGTAATCGACACCCGACGGGCTCACCGTCTGCGACTGCGGCTCGAACTCGGGGTTGTCACCACGCTCCACACCGGTATGCCAGAGCTGCGGAACAATGGCGGCGCCTTCGGCGTGCACCGCGTCGACCACCGCCCGCCAGCCGGCCGCGCCGGCGTCGCCGTAGAAGCGCGGCACATTCGCGCTGGGACCGGCCGCCGGGCCGCGGACGTACGTTCCCTCGGTGATGATCAGTCCTACCCCGCCGGCGGCACGAGCGCGGTAGTACTCGACGTTCTCTTCGTTCGGAATCCCGTCCGGTGACTGCATTCTGGTCATCGGGGCCATCGCGAACCTGTTTCGCAATCGCAACGATGACAGGTCGAACTCGGTGAACAACTCATCGAGGCGGATCGACGAGGATCCACCGACCGAGCCTTGCGGCATCACGCACACGCTCCTTCGACACGACGGTCCGAACTCTGGGCGAACAAGCTGATCGCTGAAGTAGGGCAACAGCCCTTGTCTGCCCGCGATTCCCGTCCTGGCCGTCCGTGATGTGGATCTCAGCGGGCAGAATTCAGGCCCTTCGGAACCCTTCGCGATCGGAGCTAGGGCCGGTCGAGCATGTCGGTTTGATGGGTGAGTGCGCTGTGGATCAGGGCCCTGATGGCGTCGGGGTGGCCGATGGCCCGCTGTGCCGGAATCTCACGGACGTAGCGCGCCGAGCCGGTGAGAAGGCCATCGGGATCGTCCAGGA
The DNA here is from genome assembly GCF_015477765.1 of Nocardia transvalensis. Taxonomy (GTDB): domain Bacteria; phylum Actinomycetota; class Actinomycetes; order Mycobacteriales; family Mycobacteriaceae; genus Nocardia; species Nocardia transvalensis_A. Next base: position 292,455 of record NZ_JADLQQ010000009.1, read on the forward strand.
GCACGCCTTTGTGAAAGACCAGCCGCACTCCCGTTTTGGCGGCCGAGATCCCGCACAGCCAGTCGTGCCAGCGATTTTCGACGGTAAAGGTGATCCGGCCCCACTTCACGGCTTGCTGAATCCGAGGATCCGCAGTGTTGACCAGGGCCACCAGCGCCTCGGCTTCGTCCCGCTGCTTTTCGCCGAGTCCGGCGAGCCATGCCTGGATATCCGGTTCGTGCTCATTGCTCATGGCCGAGCCTCCTGTCAGACAGCGCCATTATCTCGCTGGGGTACGACAGTTTCGGAGGGCGTCGAACCGGTGGCCGAGATCGTGAAACTAGGTTCGCTCGTCGGCATTTCGGGATGTTCGTGCCGACATCTCGGTCGCCGCGACGGCGAGGTCGACCAGGTCCGCGCGGATGTCGTCCAGGGGCTGGGTCGAGCCTTCGGCGCGCGCGATCATCAGAGCGCCCTCCACCGCCGACAGCATGAGCGTGGCCAGGCGGGCGGCTCGGTCGGGCGGGGCGCCGTACTGTACGAGCGCGGCCTCCAGGGCGGTGCGCCACTGCCGGTAGGTGTCGCGGCAGGCGATGGTCAGTGCGGGGGAGCGGGGTGTCGAATCCAGTGTCACCGCGCTCACCGGGCTGCCGCCGAGGTAATCGGTGCGCACCAGCCCTTCGCGCAGGCGATCGGCCAGTAGTTCACAGAACGCGCGGACACCATCGGAGTGCGCCGCCGTCTCCCGGATCAGGTCGGTGAACTCCGCGGCCGACTCGGTGATCGCGGCGACCGCCAGCTCCTCCTTTCCGCCCGGGAACAGGTAGTACAGGGATCCGCGCGGGGCGCCGCTGGCGGCGACGATCTCGCTCATCGCGGTGGCCTGATAGCCCTGTCGCTGCAGTAGTTCACGGGTGGCGGCCAGCAGGCGTCGCCGGGAATCGGACGGTGGACGTGGCACGTGACCCACCTTACTATGTCGACCGTTCCACTTACAGGCGTAGGATCGGGACCAGGTCGACAAACCCACTACGAGGAGGACTCATGAAGGTCTTCGTTACCGGGGCAACCGGGTTCTTGGGTCGTCGCGTGGTACAGCGGCTGGTCGGTGAGGGGCACGAGGTGGTGGCCCTGGTCCGCGGCGGCGGGCGCGAGGTGGCGGGCGCCACCGTCGTCACCGGCGACCTGACCGATGTGGCGCAGTGGCAGGACCGGCTGTCGGGCATCGATGCGGTCGCTCACCTCGGAGGGTTGGTGACGGCCTGGGCACCCTGGCGCGAGTACGAGAAGGCCATCGTCGTGGCGACACGCGATCTGCTCGCGGCGGCCGAGGCTCACCATGTCCGGCGCTTCGTCTACATCAGCAGTGAGTCGGTCCTGCAGGACGGGCGGCCGCTGCTGGACATCACCGAGGCCCAGCCGGCTCCGGCGCACCCCAGTTCGGGCTACGGGCGCGCCAAACTCGAAGCGGAGCAGGCGATTCGAGAGCATCGAGGTGCCATCGAGACGATCGTGCTGCGCCCGACCTTCATCTGGGGGAGGGGGTCGGCGCAGGTGGCCGACTTCGCCGATCGGGCCCGAGCGGGCAAGCTACCGCTGGTCGATCACGGTGCGGCCGTTTTCGAACACGTCCATGTCGACAATGTCGCCGCCGCGGTCAGCGCCGCGCTGACCGAAGGAACGCCGGACGCAATCTATTTCGTCACCAACGGGGAACCGATGCCGGTCCGCGAGTTCCTGGCCGGTGTCCTGGGCGCCCAGGGCGCACCCATGCCGCGGCGTTCGGTACCGTCCCGCGTGCTGTACCCGGTGGCACGTATGAGCGAGTGGCTGTGGTCGGCACTGCCGCTGCCGGGACGCCCGCCGATCACCCCGTTCGAGGTCGAATTCTTGTCGCTGCCCCGGCGTTACGACATCGGCAAGGCCCGCCGCGAGCTCGGCTACAAGCCGATCGTCACCTACGCCGAAGGCATCGCCGACCTCACCTGACCAGAACGATCAGGAATCGAGAAGCTCTCGCCACCCCCTCGTGGCTAGCGTCTTCGCTACCGGCATTCACCCGGCAGACCGCCGGGCACGGCTTGCTCGTAGTCGGAGGAGGACTCGATGAACTGGAACAAACGGGTTCGGCAGGCGCACCGATCGCTGGGCATCGTCTTTGCCGCGACCGTCATCGTCACCATCGTCGCCTTGGCGCTGCGGGGCCCGGCCTGGGTGTCCTACGTACCGCTGGCCCCACTCGCCTTGCTTCTGTTCTCCGGTCTCTACCTGCTCGTGTTGCCGTATGTCCGCGGGACGCGCAGCCCACGTGCCGCGGCCACCCCGGTCCGGCAGCTGCACCGCTGGTCGGCCATTGTCCTTGTCTCGACCGTGCTCGTCACCGTCGTCGACTTGGCGCTGCAGGGTCCGATCTGGGTGTCCTACCTGCCGCTGCTCCCGCTCACCGTGCTCCTGTTTTCCGGTCTGTACATGTTCGTGCGGCTTCCGGCCGCTGGAATCACTTATACGCGATCTGCGGTATCTCGTGGCCTTCGACCTTGGCAGTGACCAGCTTGTCGACGGTCGCGCGAGCGGCCTGGCGGAACTGCTCCTCGGTCATGCCGGAGCCGTACTTCTCATAGAGCTCCATCCCGGCCCTCATCGTGATCTGGTCTCCCGCATCGTCTTTGCCGGTGCCCTTCTCACCGATCGAGGCTGCCTTGATCAGCGTCTCGGAGTCGATTCCCGCGGCGCGGCCGACATATCCGTAATGCATGTTCGAATAGATGTCGAAAAGCACTCGGCGATTGGTCCCCGGCTGCTGGAAGTAGCGGTCGTCGCCGGGTGCCCCTTTCGGGGTGCCTTCGCTCTTCAGGCCGAAAAGCTCTCGCAGGTCCCCCTTGTGATCCCAGTCCCGGCCGGTCGCGACCTTCTCGGCCCACATGGCGAGAGCCGTCAGGTATCTACTCCCGGCGCCTTTATCGCGACCGAACTCCCACCATTCCGATTGGCGCAGCATTTCTCGGATCGTTTTGACGGTGTCGGAGTCCAGGTTGCGCTTCATTTCTTCGAAAATGAACCGTTCCGCATCGGTGAAGCGGGTTTCCTCGCGCGTGGTCTGGCTGCGGCCGATCGCCTCGAACTCGGCCTTCATCGACGCGGCCAGCGACGACAGATCCTGCTGAAGACGCGTGTCCTCGGCTACCAAGGTGTCGACGGCCCGCAGGATCCGCTGCTCCCATCGAGCCCGGGCCGATTCCACTTCGGGAGTCCACTGCTGACCCGGCCCGACATTGACGAACAGGTTCTGCCAGACGCTGAAACCGGCCGCCTCGGCGGAGGTGATGAGATTCCGCGCGGACTTCAACGGCGTGCTGACGTCCCAGTAGCCCTGCTCGAGTCGACTCGCTGCCTTCTCCAAGCGATCGACCATCTCGTATGCCGTCTTGCGGTCGCCGACGGCACGGGCATGCGCGGCCTCGGAGGCCAGCCCTTTCCAATCGGGCGCGCTGATGGTGGTGACGTAGCGCTTGAACAGGTTTTCGACTTGCGGGCCGAGACGTTTGAACCCGGTGGCGATATCCAGCAGGGGCTGAGCGTCGTAGCTTTCGAGTTGACTTCTGGTCGGTCTCACCGGCGCCCCCAGGCGCCCGAGCCCTTCAGGTACGCTGCCGCCAGCATCGTCGCATTGGCATCCTCGACCTTCCGGAACTCGACCGTGATGGCATGCATGAGTTCCCCGATCTCCCGCAGCCGCCCCGACACCGTCGGAATCAAGCTGTTTTGCACACCGGTCGCCATCTTGCTCGCCTCGGCGACCGAGGGCAGCGTCGCAAAGATCGGGGCGGGCAACAGCATCGACGGCGGCACCCCGTGGACTGCGTTCAGCCCGGCCGCCTCCCCGCTCAGTGCGTGTAGTGATTTGGACATCGCGCTCAGGTGATCCAGATCAGCCTGTAACGTCGTCATCGGCAATCCCCCGTGGTAGTCATCGGTCTCCTCGAGACCCCTCCCAGACTTGCTGTCGCGAAAGCCTGTTCTCCCATATGGGAATTTACGGGATTTCGAATGCCGAGACATCACAGGAGAGTTGCATTTCGACGAAACTGGTTCGATAGCATCACATTTGGAGTCAACCGTAGTGTTAGGGAGTGCGGGTCGGGTCAGGCCTGCCGAGCGCGCACCCGGCTCAGGGACCGGTCGGCAAGGGCCAGGACCAGGAACAGAGCGGCGGCGGCGAGCATGAACAGGGCCAGGTGGTGGAGGCCGAGGACGCCCGAGCCGTGGGTCAGGAAGGTGCCGCTGGCGGCGGCGGAGCCGATGGCGCCCATATACATGAAGGTGCGCAGCAGACCGGCCGAGGAACCGATGCGGTCGGGATCGGCCTGGTAGTAGACGGCGTTCTGGTTGGCGAGATTGTTCAGGCCCTGCGGGATGCCCATGATCAGGGTGGCGGCGAGCAGCAGCCAGATCGCGGCCGCGGAGTGCACGGTGAGCAGCAGTGCCGAGGCGCTGAGCTGGGCGATGCCGCCGACAACGAGTTTGCCGCGAATCTCCTTGCGGCGTCCGGTGATTGCCGCAACCGCGATCGCGGTCAAGGACATGGGGAGCAGAACGAGTCCGGCGACGGTCGGATTCAGGCCGCGATCGTCCTCCATCCACTGGGTGAAGCCGTACAGGAAGCAGTACCCGACCAGGGCGGTCAACAGCATGCGCAGATAGGTGGCCAGCAGCGGGAGGTTGCCGCCGAGTACCCGCGCGTCGAGAAACGGCTGGGAGACTCGTAATTCGCGCAGCACCAGCAGAGTTGCCGACACCACGGTGATGAGCACCAGATACCAATGCGCCACTTGCGGTTTCATCAAGAACAACAGCATCGATACCAGCATCGCCGTGAACAGTGTGATGCCGGGGAGATCCAGGGCCTTCAGCGACCCGGGTTGCGGTGCAGGAGTTTTCGGCATCCGGCGAGCACCTACGACGAGGCAGGCGAGAGCGAGCGGGATGTTGACGGCGAAGGTGGTGCGCCAGCCCCCCGCGTGAATCAGCAAACCGCCCAGGGTCGGACCGATCACGGCGATCGTCTGGTTGGCGATCGCCAGCGCCGTCAGAACACTCGCCGGACTGTCGTGCCCGGTGCGTTCGGATTCGCTGCGGATCAGATACATCGACGCCGGATATCCGGCGCAGGTGCCGAACCCGAGAATCACCCGCGCGACCACGAGCACCCACAGTGCGGGCGCGAATACCCCGAGCACACCGGCGATTCCGGTCAGCACCGCCCCGGCCAGATACAGTCGCCGCGGCCCGTGCAGGTCGACCAGCCGCCCCACGACCGGCTGCCCGATGGCGGTGGCCAGATACAGCGCCGACACCAGCCAGGCGGTTTCCGACGGCGGCGCCCCGAACGCCACCCCGATCGGCACCAGTGACACCGCGATGATCGATGAGTTGACCGGGTTGAGGATCGAGCCGAGGATCATCGGCGCGATCAACCGCCGATCGAAACGCTCCGCTGCCTGCGGAACCGTCGAAATCATGCGTCCCCCAATCGTTCCAGCAGGGCCAGCGCCTCGAGCACGACTCGGCGCTCGGCCTCGGTGAACCTCTCCTGCAGGGCGGTGGCCAGCCACTCGTCCTTCGCGCGCGTGCGTCCCTCGAAGAATGCGCGCCCGCGCCTGCTCAGCGACACCTGCTGCCGCCGCCGGTCGTGCGGATCGGGACGCCGCTCGATCAGCCCCTGCTCCTCCAGCGCCGCCAGCCAGGTCGCCGCGGCCTGCGGCCGAACTCGCTCGGCCGCAGCGATTTCACTGGCCGTCATCGACCCCTTCGCCAGCCGGCCGAGCACCGACAACTGCGACGGCGTCACCTCCTGCCCGCCCGCCGCCTCCAGAAACCGGCGTCGTAACCGGCCGACCAGTACCCGCAGCTCACGGGCGGCTTGGGTGGCGGATGCGGAGGGGCGGGTGCGTTCGGCCATATCTCCAGGCTAGAACGACAACCTGAGTTGTTCAACTTGGATTGAGCAAGACAGATTGTCGATCCCGTATTCGGATCGATGGGTCATCCGTCGAATTCCTTTCTCGGGACCTCGGAAGTCCGGTAGAAATTGGACATGCGATATGGAGCTGTAATGCCTCCGTGATTTCGGTGGGTCTGCTATACCGGTGGTTGGGGTTTGGATTGTGGTGCGGCATAAGGCACTTGGCGATAGCTGTACTCGGAAAAGGTCGGAGCCGAGGGGCTTCGGAAGGGGAAAACCGTTCAAAAGTACCGGAATTCGTGTGCGGAACGCTGCGTTATGGGGGCTTCCGCTGCGGAGGCTTCCAATTATCCACTCAACCACTAGCGAGGCTAACAATATGGGCGCAGAAGGTTCTACTCTCGCACGCCGGGCTCTCGGGCGAAAGCTGCAGATGATGCGCGAGAGGGCAAAGATCAAGCAGGCGGGGGCCGCTCGGATCATCGGAGTGTCGCCGCAGGGGATCGGACGGTTGGAGGAAGGACAGTCGACCAGGCTCGCGAACGATCTGTTCATGAATGCGCTGTGCGATGCGTATGGCGCGACGCAGGAAGAGCGGAGGGTCATTCTGGCCCTCGCCCAAGAGGTTCGGGACGCGGCGAAAAAAGGAGGAGGCTGGTGGCGTGCGTACGCCGACCAGATCACCGGAGGCTTCGACCATTTCCTTGCACTCGAAGAAGCGGCCATCAAGCTGACGGCCTGGAAAGTGATGGTCATACCGGGGCTGCTGCAAACACCCGATTACAGGCGTGCGATCGCCTGGACCGAGTCGCCGAACCTGCCGACCGAGCAGATCGAGAAGCGGATCGAGTGGTCCACGCGGCGGCAGAAGCGCCTCGAAGATCCGAGCTTCACCGCCAACATCTTGCTGTCGGAGGCGGCGTTGCGGGAAGAGGTAGGTGGGCCCGGAGTGATGAAGGGCCAGCTCGGCTTCCTTGCCGATGTCGGTACCCTGCCGAACGTCTCGGTCCGGGTCGTCCCCTTCAAGGCCCGCAGCCACCTCGGGGCGTTGGTCGGATCCTTCTTTCTGATGGAGTTTCCGCTCCTCCAGCAGACGAAGCTCGTTCAGCCACCGATCGTCTACGTCGAGGAATATGCGGGCGATCTGTACCTGGAACGAGAGGAGGAGGTCCAGCGTTATCAGGATGCTCTGAGGGAGCTTGGGCGTGTAGCGTTGGGCGAAAGCGATTCCAGGCGAATGATCCTGGCCCTAGCGAAGGAGTACGGGGAGTGACCAACGACCTGTCCGGGGCGAAGTGGTTCAAGTCCAGCCGTAGCAGCTCGACAAAGGAATGTGTGGAGGTCGCGCACTTGGCCGAGGGCAGCGTCGGCGTCCGTGACTCCAAGAACCCCACCGCCCCCGCGCTGGTGTTCACCCCGACCGAATGGGATGCCTTCACCGCAGGTATCCAGCAGGGCAAGTTCGACCAAGCCTAGCTCCGAACAAACGCACCCCTTCTGTGCAGACGCACCCCCTGCGACCGTCCGCAGGGGGTGCGTCTGCACAGAAAGGGTGCGGCTGTGGGTTGTCTGCCGACCGGTAGGTGTTGTCGGCGGCGGGGGAGTAGGTGTGGGTCGTAGAGTGCGGGGGTGGTGGTCGAAGAGATCGCGGCCCGGGTGCGTGCGAGCATCCCACGGCTGGGGACGACACGCCTCGTGGCGGTGGACGGGCCCGCGGGGGCGGGCAAGTCGACTCTGGCGAAACGCATTTCGGATGCGTGTGGTGGCCGCGTTTTGCCGACCGACGCTTTCGCCTCCTGGGACAATCAATTCGACTGGTGGCCCCGGCTCGAGATTCAAGTTCTCGAGCCTCTCGCCGAGGGGAGACCGGCGAGATATCAACGCTACGACTGGGGTTCGCGCGAGTTGGCGGAATGGCATGACATCACACCCGGCGGTGTCTTGATCCTGGAAGGCGTGTCCTCCGCCCGCACCGCCATCCGCGCGTGGCTGTCCCTGGCAATCTGGGTGGAAACCCCGCGACCGACCAGACTGGCCCGCGGTCTGGCCCGCGACGGCGCCGACGCCCTACCGCTGTGGCAGCAATGGATGACCGCCGAAGACGCCCACTTCGCCCGCGAACACACCCGCGACTATGCCGATTTCATCGTCAGTGGCGAGTAAATCGCTCACAGCCGAAACCGTCGCAGATCCGAGGGCAGTTCCTGGCGTTTATTTTCACTGGCGCGGCAACGTCTTGGCCGGTGCGCGTCCTATCCGGATATCTGTGTGAGGATTTCCAGAACGGTGGCCTCTTCGCGGGCGGGATCGGTCAGCGGCCGGATGGTGGCCGCGATTTCGTCCGCGCCTGCCTGGTGCAGGGTCAGCAGGCGCTGGCGAATGGTTTCCTCGTCGCCGTAGATGATGACCTCGTGAATGAGCTCATCGCTCAACTGGCCCTGAGGGGTGAGGGGAAAACCGGCCTCGCGGAACATTTTTCGGTAGGTAGGGAGGGAGGAATAGACGGAGAACACCTCCTGGGCAACCTGGCGCACGGTGGTGAAGTCGCGGGTGAGCAGGACGGTCGCGCCGACTATCAGCGGTGGCCGTGGCCGCTGTGCCAGCCGTGCTCCCTCCTCCAGCGCCGGCCGGGCAATCGAGCGCACATAGGAGGGCCCCGCCCAGATGAGCATCGCACCGTCCGCGACCTCGCCCGCCAGCCGCAGCATGTTCTCGCGCAGCGCAGCCAGGATGATCGGCGTTCGCGGCGGCGTGAGTGCCGGGGGCAGACCGGCATGGACCTGGTAATACTCCCCGTCCAAGTCGACATGTCCGTCCCACAACATCCCGCGCAGCACCGCGATGTACTCGCGTAAGTGAGCCAGTGGCTTGTCGAACCTAAGGCCGTAGCGGTCCTCGATTTCCGGTCGGTGACTGGCGCCGATGCCCAGGCGAAAACGTCCGGGCGCCAACTCGGCTGCGACCAGCGCCTGGTTCGCCCGCGCCAGGGGATGGGTGGGGTAGGTGATCGCGATGCCGCTGGCCAGCCCGATTCTGCTCGTCCGCGCCGCGGCCGCGGCAACGATGCTCAGCCCGTCCGGCCCCACCGGCCACGAGGGCACCCAGGCCGTGCCGATGCCCGCCTCTTCCGCGCGCGTGATCGCCTCGAGTACGGAGTGCACCGGCGGCGGGAAGATCACCACACCGACAGGAACTGTAGAAGCCATGGAGATCCCGCCCCTTCTCGAGCGCTGGCGAGCGCGTTCGTGCGTCGGTGCCGTCAGTATGGTGACCGGACTGCGGTTCTGCCACTCTCGCAGCACCTCGGGTTCCCGGGTCACTCGGCGCGGGTGTAGCGGTGTTTGACGCCCGGCGGAAAATGGGCGGGGTCGGCGTGCCGACGCAGCCGTACCTGCGGGTGCTGACGGTGCGGCGGGACGTAATGGGCGAACTCGCTGTTGAGCCGGATCAGTTCGCGCCGAATCGATTCCGCCACCCGGTCGGCCAATTCCGGTGTAGCCGTTGCCTCCGGCGCCAGTTCCACATCGATCGTCAGGTGGCGGTCTCGGTCGGCGTCCTCGTCGACCTGCAGGACGAATTTGCCGGTCACCTCGTCGCAGACGGAGGGCTGTTCGAGGCCTACCGTGACGTTCTCGGGGTAGATGTTCGCGCCGTAGAACGAGACGATGAACCGGCTGCGCCCGAACACGTAGACGAACGGCAGCTCCGGTGTGTCGGGAGTCGGCCGAAACCCGTGTCCGGCAAGGAAGTTCAACATCCTATGGTGGGCGATCAGGCCGCCTTCGTCGGCAATGTGATAGCGGATCAGGGGGACACCGCTGTCGCCGGAGAAGACCAGCGTGCCGTCGATCTCCTCGAAGAAGCGCCGATACGGGTCGTACTGCACCAGCGTCGGCAACCGCGACGACCCGAACAGCTCCCGCGCCGCATCCGGACGATCGGCCAGAAATCGCCGGATGGCCACCGACAGTGGAGTCTCGTTGCCGAGCACGCCCGCATCCGCGGTTCCGTACAGCGAGGCGATATCGCGCACGGGATCGTCCATGCAGGCCCGTTGCGCCACGAGGGTGCGCCATTGTTCGCTGAATACTTCCCCGGCGGTGACCAGCTTGATGCGGTACCGTGCCCAGTCCACCCCGGCGGCTCGCCCGCGGTCGATGACATCCTTGAGAAACGGCGGATAACCCAGCAGGACAACCTGGTCGAACAGGGGGCCCAGGCGGGTGAGCGCCCGCATGATCTCCTCGGTGTCGTTGCCCGGCGCCACCGCGGTGACCCGATAGCGATCGCCCAGCTGCCGCACACAGCCCAGCGTGTAGAGCCCGCCGACCCAGGTGCCGAGGGTGAAACAGACGACGGCCAGGGTCGACCGTGTCCGGGCATCGAATCCGTCGCGGAAGATCTGCTCGAACCGTTCACCGGTCACCCGCTCGTCGGCCAGCGTCCGCGGCCACGGCGTCGGCTCCCCGGTCGAGCCCGACGACAGCGCGATCAGATCGCCGAGCCGGCCGTCACGGCACAACTCGGGCAGCGGATACCGGTGCAGATACCCGGGTTTGTCGATCAGCGGAAGGCGGGCGAAATCGGCGTGTGTCGTCACGGCCGCGGCGTCGACACCGTGCTCGGCCAGGAACGTCCGATAGGCGGGCACGCTCGCCGCCACCCGCGCGAACAGCCGCACGGCCGCCTCTTCCGGAGTCCGGGATCCCTCGATGGCCACCGAAACATCATGACCACTGCGGGGCCCTGTTGTCCGCATCCTTCGCCAGCCGGTGGTCCCGCCATCAGATCACGGCAGTAGTTCGCCCCGAGGGCTACTGCTCTGAGTGATTCACACCGGGCGCTACACCTCGAGGTGGGCTCGCACGAAATCGACCACGGCGTCGGAGAATTCGTCGTTGACGTCGCTGGCGGCGGTGTGGGCGGCGCCGCCGATTTCGACGTATTCGAGGTGGGGGACCAGTGCGCGGAAGTCGGCGACGCCCTGTTCGCTGACCACGTCGGACAGGCGGCCGCGGACGAGCAGGACGGGGATGGTCAGTTGGCGGGCGGCCTGTTCGAGGGCCTCGCTGTGCAATTCGATGTCCTCGCCGCGGCCGGAGAGCATGGCCGGATCCCAATGCCAGTACCAGCGGCCGTCTTCGCGTTGTCGCAGATTGCGGCGCAGGCCCTCGGTGGTGCGCGGGCGGGCACGGTGGGGGAGGTATGCGGCGACCGCGTCGGCGGCCTCCTCGAGGGTGGCGAAGCCTTCGCGATGTCCGCCGAGGAAATTCAGCACCCGCGTCACGCCCCGGTGCTCCGGGCGGGGCACCACATCCACCAGCACCAGCCCGGCGATGAGTTCGCTACCGGGCCGCGCGGTGGCGAGCAAACTGGTCAGCCCTCCCATACTCGCGCCGACCACGATGGCCGGCCGGCCGAGCTCGCGCAGAATCCCGAGTAGATCGCCGGTCATCGCCTCACGGGTGTAGTTCCCGTCGGGCGCCCAATCGCTCTCGCCGTGCCCGCGCGCATCCAACAGCACGGCCCGCATCCCGGCCTTGGCCAGCGCCGCTCCCGACTCCTTCCACGAGTGCCGGGTCTGCCCGCCGCCGTGCAGAAACACCGTCGGCGGCCCGTCATCGGGCCCCCAACTCTCCCCGGCAAGGGTGATCCCGCCCTCCCCGCGAAAGCTCATCCGCCGTGGTTCGGTGAAGTCAGCGTCATTGCTCACCCCCCGAGCATCGCACATTCCGATTTACGGCGTATAGGTCTCGCAAGTCGTCGATCTTGGCTTCGATACGTTCGAGGTCTTGCGCGTCGACGCGGAACAGCCAGTGTTTGGCGCCCAGCAACAAGATGGCCTGGAAGACCAGCTGCAGCCATTCGCTCTGCCAGTTCTCGAGGGTGCTGGCAAGGAAATCGGGCCAGTAGCCGGACCAGGCGAATGTCTGACCGTGTGCTTGCGCAGTGTTGCGGTATTCGCTCAGCTGGGCGAAGAACTGACCGATCCACGATCCGACGAACAACAGAAACAGCAGGTAGACAGCTCCCCATCGTCGGAAGTGAGACATACCTCGGCGATACCCGCGTGCACGAGCGCCACTCCAGCGATCCGGTGGCGTTCTTCGCGGGGGCGGGGATGCGGTGGCATTTGCGCAGGTGGCGGGGCTCACACCGGTACCCCCGCTGCCGATGGTTTGCGGGGCTGCTGCTAGGCTTTCACGCCGGAAGACATCCTTTAAGGACCGTCCCGTGAGGCGGGGAAGGAGGTCGGCATGGTCGTGCCCGAGGACCGGGCGGCCAGGTCGAACGCTGGCGAATACTCGCCGCGGCACGATCCCGAGTGGGTACAGGCCGGGCGGGAGTTGTTGTCGGCGCAGGATGTCGGCCGAACCATCGCGCGCATGGCGCATCAGATCATCGAGAAGACCGCTCTCGATTCGCAGGATCCGGATACCCCGCGGGTGGCATTGATCGGAATCCCCACGCGCGGAACCACTCTGGCCGCGCGGCTGGCCGATCGGATCGAGGAGTTCTCCGGCGTGCGTCCGGCACTGGGTTCGCTGGACATCACGCTGTATCGCGATGATCTGCGCAATCGTCCGCATCGCCCGCTGGAGCGCACCTCGGTGCCCGAGGGCGGTATCGAGGACGCGCTGGTGGTGCTGGTCGACGATGTGTTGTTCTCCGGCCGCAGCGTGCGCTCGGCGCTGGACGGACTGCGCGATCTGGGCCGTCCGCGCGCGGTGCAGCTGGCGGTGCTCATCGATCGAGGCCACCGCGAACTGCCCATTCGCGCGGATTACGTCGGCAAGAACGTGCCCACCTCACGCAGCGAGGACATCTCGGTGCTGTTCACCGAACACGACGGCCGCGACGGCGTGTATCTGCACCAGGGAGGAGAAAAGTGAGGCATCTGCTCTCCGTCACCGACCTGGATCGTGGCGTTGCCACCGAATTGCTCGACGATGCCCAGCGCTTCGAGCAGGCCCTGCTCGGCCGCGAGGTGCGCAAGTTGCCGACACTGCGCGGGCGCACCGTGATGACCGTCTTCTTCGAGAACTCCACCCGCACCCGGGTCTCGTTCGAGGTGGCGGGCAAATGGATGAGCGCCGACGTGATCAACGTCAGCGCGTCGAGTTCGTCGGTGTCCAAGGGTGAGTCGCTGCGCGACACCGCCCTGACCCTGCACGCCGCCGGTGCCGACGCGCTGATCGTGCGGCATCCGGCCTCCGGCGCGGCCCACCAGATGGCCCGCTGGTTCGGCGAATTGGAAAACGGCGCAGGCGGTTACGCGGGTGCGGGTCCGGCGATCATCAATGCCGGTGACGGCATGCACGAGCATCCCACCCAGGCCCTGCTGGACGCGCTCACGCTGCGGCAGCGGCTGGGCGCCCTCGAGGGCAAGCGCGTCGTCATCGTCGGTGACATCCTGCACAGCCGGGTCGCCCGCTCGAATGCGTTCCTGCTGAACATCCTGGGCGCCGAGGTGGTGCTGGTCGCCCCGCGCACCCTGCTGCCGGTCGGCGTCGACCAGTGGCCGGTACGGATCTCGCATTCGCTGGATGCCGAACTGCCAGGCGCGGATGCGGTGATGATGCTGCGCGTGCAGGCCGAGCGGATGAACGGCGGCTTCTTCCCGTCGGCGCGCGAGTACTCGATTCACTACGGACTCAACGAGCGGCGCATGGCGCTGCTCGACGAGCACGCCGTGGTGCTGCATCCCGGCCCGATGCTGCGCGGTATGGAAATCGCGTCGTCGGTGGCGGATTCGCCGAAAACCGCGGTGCTGCAACAGGTCACCAACGGTGTGCACATGCGCATGGCGGTGTTGTTCCGCCTGCTGATCGGAGCCGGGGAGGCAGTGGCGTGAGCAATGTCCTGATCAAGAACGTGCGCCTCTATGGCGAGGGCGATCCGGTCGACGTGCTGCTGGCCGACGGTGAGATCCGCGATATAGCCACGGATCCCGGCAAAGAGCGCGCCGGGACACGTTTGGGGGACGAGGCTGCGGAGACCGTGGACGGCACCGGCAAGATCCTGCTGCCCGGCTTCGTCGACCTGCACACCCACCTACGCGAGCCCGGCCGCGAGGATACCGAGACGATCGAAACCGGTTCGGCCGCAGCCGCTCTCGGCGGCTACACCGCGGTGTTCGCGATGGCCAACACCAGCCCGGTCGCCGACAGTGTCGTGGTCACCGATCACGTCTGGCGGCGCGGGCGGGAGGTCGGCCTGGTCGATGTCTATCCGGTCGGCGCGGTCACGGTGGGCCTGGAAGGGAAGCAGTTGGCGGAGATGGGCACCATGGCCGCCGGTGAGGCCGGGGTGCGGATGTTCTCCGACGACGGCCACTGCGTCTACGACCCGCTGATCATGCGCCGCGCCCTGGAGTACGCGAACTCCCTCGGCGTCCTCATCGCCCAGCACGCCGAGGAGCCGCGGCTGACGAAAGGCGCTGTCGCACACGAGGGTCCCAACGCCGCCCGGCTGGGCCTGGCGGGCTGGCCGCGAGCGGCCGAGGAGTCGATCGTGGCCCGCGACGCGCTGCTGGCCCGCGATGCCGGTGCGCGCGTACACATCTGCCACGCCTCCACCGCCGGGACCGTCGAACTGCTGAAATGGGCCAAGGACCAAGGCATTTCGATCACCGCCGAGGTCACCCCCCATCACCTGCTGCTGGACGATTCGCGGCTGGAGACCTACGACGCGGTGAACAAGGTGAATCCGCCGCTGCGCGAGGCCTCCGATGCGCAGGCGCTGCGGCGGGCGCTGGCCGCGGGCATCATCGATTGCGTCGCCACCGACCACGCCCCGCACGCCGAGCAGGACAAGTGCTGCGAATTCGCCGCCGCCCGTCCCGGCATGCTGGGTCTGGAGACGGCCCTGTCGATCATCGTGGAGACGATGGTGCGGCCGGGCCTGCTCGACTGGCGCGGTGTGGCCCGGGTGATGAGCGAAAATCCCGCGCGCATCGCGGGATTGGACGACCAGGGTCGGCCGCTGGCGGTGGGCGAACCGGCCAACCTGACGCTGGTCGACCCGGAGACGGAATGGACGGTGCGGGCAACGGAGCTCGCGAGCATTTCCGGCAACACGCCGTACGAGGCGATGACCCTGCCCGCGCGGGTGACGGCAACGTTCCTGCGCGGACGGGTCACCGCTCGCGACGGCAAAGCGGCAGTGCAACGACGCGAGCACGCTGATGGGCGCGGCGCGTCGTTGGTAGCGAGAGAGAGACTCTGATGGAGCGAACGCTGTGGGTGGTCGGGCTGCTCGTCCTGTTTGCGCTGTGCCTGTGGCTGATGTACCGAGCCTGGCAGAAGAAGGCGCGGCGGCAGGCGGCCTCGATCGGTGAGCTACCGGCGGTGCCCGCCGATCTGGGCGCGCAACTGCTGGAACCGACCACGGGCCTGTACACCGGAACCACTCTGGCACCCAGCTGGCAGAACCGGGTCGCGGTCGGCGATCTGGGGTTCCGGGCCACAGCGGAACTCACCCGCTTCGAACGCGGCATCCTGCTGGAGCGCGACGGCGCGACGGCGATCTGGATTCCGCAGGAGTCCATCACCGCGGTGCGCACCGAGCGGGGACATGCGGGCAAGGTCATGACACAAGATGGTGTGCTGGTAATTCGCTGGAAGCTGCCGACCGGGACCGAGGTGGACACCGGATTCCGCGGTGACGACAAGACGGTGTATCCGGCCTGGACGGCGAGCGCGACCGGCACGATGACGGGAGACGAGAAGAAATGAGCGGTGAGACCGCGCTGATGGTGCTGGAGGACGGCCGCGTATTCCGCGGCGCGCCCTTCGGTGCCGTGGGTGAGACATTGGGTGAAGCGGTGTTCTGTACCGCGATGACGGGCTATCAGGAGACCCTGACCGACCCCAGCTACCACCGTCAGATCGTGGTGGCCACGGCCCCGCAGATCGGCAACACGGGCTGGAACGACGAGGACGACGAGTCACGGAAGATCTGGGTCGCCGGGTACGCCGTGCGAGACCCCGCGCGGCGCGCCTCCAACTGGCGCGCCACCACCACCCTGCAGGACGAGCTGGAACGCCAGCGCGTCGTCGGCATCGCGGGCATCGACACCCGCGCGCTGGTGCGGCACCTGCGCACCCGCGGGTCGATGAAGGCGGGCATCTTCTCCGGCGACGCCGCCGCGGCCTCGGTCGACGAACTGCTGGCGCGGGTCACCGGCCAGCCCTCGATGCTGGGCGCGGATCTGGCCGGCGAGGTCAGCACCGACGACGTGTACACGATCGAGCCGGCCGGCGAGCACCGCTTCACCGTGGTGGCGGTCGATCTCGGCATCAAGACCAACACCCCGCGCATGTTCGCCCAGCGCGGCATGCGGGTGCACGTGGTGCCCTCGAACGTCACCCTGGACCGGATCAAGGAGCTGAAGCCCAACGGGGTGTTCCTGTCCAACGGCCCGGGCGACCCGGCCACCCAGGACGACGCCGTCGAGCTCACCAAAGCCGTTCTGGGCGAGGGCCTTCCGCTGTTCGGTATCTGCTTCGGCAACCAGATCCTCGGCCGCGCACTGGGTTTGAACACCTACAAGATGAAGTTCGGCCACCGCGGCATCAACGTGCCGGTCGTCGACCACACCACCGGCCAGATCTCGATCACCGCACAGAATCACGGCTTCGCCCTCGAGGGTGAGGCGGGTCAGCGCTTCGACACGCCGTTCGGCACCGCGGAAGTCAGCCACACCTGCGCCAACGACGGCACCGTCGAGGGCGTGCGGCTGACCGACGGTCGCGCCTTCTCCGTGCAGTACCACCCGGAGGCTGCCGCCGGTCCGCACGACGCCGCCTATCTGTTCGACCGTTTCGCCGGCCTGATGGAGGAAGCCTGATGCCACGCCGCGAGGATCTGCACCACATCCTGGTGATCGGCTCGGGCCCGATCGTGATCGGCCAGGCCTGCGAATTCGACTACTCCGGCACCCAGGCGTGCCGGGTGCTGCGGTCGGAGGGCCTGCGGGTTTCGCTGGTGAACTCCAACCCGGCGACGATCATGACCGATCCGGAGTTCGCCGACTCCACCTACGTCGAGCCGATCACTCCGGAGTTCGTCGAGAAGGTCATCGCCAAGGAGCGCCCCGACGCGATTCTGGCGACGCTGGGCGGCCAGACCGCACTCAACACCGCCGTCGCCCTGCACGAGCGCGGCGTGCTGGAGAAGTACGACGTCGAGCTGATCGGTGCGGACTTCGACGCCATCCAGCGCGGTGAGGACCGGCAGAAGTTCAAGGACATCGTCGCCAAGGTCGGCGGCGAGAGCGCCCGCTCCAAGGTCTGCTACACCATGGACGAGGTCCGCGAAACCGTTGCCGAACTGGGCTTCCCGGTGGTCGTGCGGCCCTCGTTCACCATGGGCGGACTGGGTTCGGGCATGGCCTACAACGATGCCGACCTCGAACGGATCGCCGGTGGCGGTCTGGCCGCGTCGCCGTCGGCGAATGTGCTGATCGAGGAGTCCATCCTCGGCTGGAAGGAATACGAACTCGAGCTGATGCGCGACGGCCGCGACAATGTGGTCATCGTGTGCTCGATCGAGAACGTCGACCCGATGGGTGTGCACACCGGCGATTCGGTGACCGTCGCCCCGGCCATGACCCTCACCGACCGCGAGTACCAGACGATGCGCGATCTGGGCATCGCCATCCTGCGCGAGGTCGGCGTCGACACCGGCGGCTGCAATATCCAGTTCGCGGTCAACCCCCGCGACGGCCGCCTGATCGTCATCGAGATGAACCCGCGGGTGTCGCGGTCGTCGGCCCTGGCCTCCAAGGCGACGGGCTTCCCGATCGCCAAGATCGCCGCCAAGCTGGCCATCGGCTACACCCTCGACGAGATCGTCAACGACATCACCAAGGAGACCCCGGCCTGCTTCGAGCCGACGCTGGACTACGTGGTCGTGAAGGCGCCGCGGTTCGCGTTCGAGAAGTTCCCGGGCGCCGACCCGACGCTGACCACCACGATGAAGTCGGTCGGTGAGGCGATGTCGCTGGGCCGCAACTTCTCCGAGGCCCTGGGCAAGGTGCTGCGCTCGCTCGAGACCAAGGCCACCGGATTCTGGACCCAGCCCGACGGGCAGTGGATCGAGGTGGCCGCGATCCTCGAGGATCTGAAGGTGCCCACCGAGGGCCGCCTGTACCAGGTGGAACGGGCGCTGCGGCTGGGCGCGAGTATCGAAGACGTCTCGGCCGCCTCGGGTATCGACCCCTGGTTCGTCGCCGAGATCGCCGGGCTGGTGGAGCTGCGCCGCGAGATCCTCGACGCCCCCGTGCTGGACGAGCCGCTGCTGCGCCGTGCCAAGCACAACGGCCTGTCCGATCGCCAGATCTCCGCGCTGCGACCGGAACTCGCGGGGGAGAACGGCGTGCGGGAGCTGCGGCACCGGCTCGGCATCCGCCCGGTGTACAAGACCGTCGACACCTGCGCCGCCGAATTCGAGGCCAAGACGCCGTACCACTACTCGAGCTACGAGCTGGATCCGGGCGCCGAATCCGAGGTCGCCCCGCAGCGCGAGCGCGAGAAGGTGATCATCCTCGGCTCCGGCCCCAACCGCATCGGCCAGGGCATCGAATTCGACTACTCGTGCGTGCATGCCGCGCAGACGCTATCGGCGGCCGGGTACGAGACGGTGATGGTCAACTGCAATCCGGAGACCGTCTCCACCGACTACGACACCGCCGACCGCCTCTACTTCGAGCCGCTGACCTTCGAGGACGTGCTCGAGGTGTACCACGCCGAACGCGAATCCGGTTCGGTCGCGGGCGTGATCGTGCAGTTGGGCGGGCAGACCCCGCTGGGCCTGGCGCAGCGGCTCACCGAGGCCGGGGTTCCGGTGGTCGGCACCTCCGCGGCGGCCATCGACCTGGCCGAGGACCGCGGCGAATTCGGTCAGGTGCTGGTCGATGCCGGGCTGCCCGCGCCGAAGTACGGCACCGCCACCACGGTCGAGCAGGCCAAGAAGATCGCGTCGAGCATCGGCTACCCGGTGCTGGTGCGCCCGTCCTACGTGCTCGGCGGGCGCGGCATGGAGATCGTCTACGACGAGAAGTCCCTCGAGGGCTACATCTCCCGGGCCACCGAACTGAACCCGGACCACCCGGTGCTGGTGGACCGATTCCTGGAGGACGCCATCGAAATCGACGTCGACGCCCTGTGCGACGGCGACGAGGTCTTCCTCGGCGGGGTGATGGAGCACATCGAGGAGGCCGGTATCCACTCCGGCGACTCCGCCTGCGCGCTGCCGCCGATCACCCTGGGCCGCAGCGATATCGAGGCCGTGCGCCGCTCCACCGCGGCGCTGGCCAAGGGGATCGGCGTGCGGGGCCTGCTCAATGTGCAGTACGCGCTCAAGGACGATGTGCTCTACGTGCTCGAGGCCAATCCGCGCGCGAGCCGCACGGTTCCGTTCGTGTCCAAGGCCACCGCGGTGCCGCTGGCCAAGGCGGCGGCGCGGATCATGCTGGGCACGAGCATCGCCGCACTGCGCAAGGAGGGCATGCTGCCCGCCGAGGGGGACGGCGGTCACGCGCCGATGGACGCCCCGGTCGCGGTCAAGGAGGCCGTGCTGCCCTTCCACCGATTCCGCCGGCCCGACGGCACCGGCATCGACTCGCTGCTGTCGCCGGAGATGAAATCCACCGGCGAGGTGATGGGCATCGACGCCGACTTCGGTACCGCCTTTGCCAAGAGTCAGAGCGCGGCCTATGGTTCGCTGCCCACGCAGGGTACGGTGTTCGTGTCGATCGCAAACCGTGACAAGCGGGCCATGGTGTTCCCGGTGAAGCGGCTGCACGACCTGGGCTTCCGGATTCTGGCCACCGATGGCACGGCGGAAATGTTGCGACGCAACGGGATTCCTTGCGAACGGGTGCGCAAGCAGTCCGAACCGGTACCTGCGGACGAGCCGGCGATCGTCGATCGGATCAAGAATGGTGAGATCGACATCGTGTTCAACACCCCTTACGGCAATTCCGGGCCTCGGGTCGACGGCTACGAGATCCGCACCGCCGCGGTGGGAGCGAACATTCCGTGCATCACGACGGTGCAGGGCGCGGCCGCGGCCGTGCAGGGCATCGAGGCAACGATCAACGGCGGGATCGGCGTGCGCTCACTGCAAGAGCTGCACGCCGTGCTCCGCGGATAACAACTGCGGTTGGACAGGAGAGGAAACGGTGGGATCCATCGGGTTTGGTGCGGGTGCCCGGCCGGTCGGCGCCGGGCGGGTGAAACCGCGGCGGCGCCGGGCGTTCGACACCGGCGAGGCGGCCTTGCCGGGCGGCGGGGACATCCGGTGGATGCGGAATGTGGGCGGCTATTCGACCGTCGGCTTCCGCGCCACCCCGCCCTTCGACCGTACGCCGCTGTGGACCGACGAGGAGTCGGACGAGCGGGAACTGGCGGCGGCCGCGGCGGGAACCGATTCGGAGAATCGGTGACGTCGTTCGGCGTGCGGTTGCGCGATGCCATGGGGCGCCACGGTGCGCTGTGCGTGGGTATCGATCCGCATCCGCCGCTGTTGCGCGCCTGGGGGCTGTCCGAGGATGTCGAGGGCCTCAAACGGTTCGCCGACACCTGCGTCGAGGCGTTCGAGGGCCGGGTGGCGCTGGTCAAGCCCCAGGTGGCGTTCTTCGAGGCCTACGGGTCGGGCGGCATCATGGTGCTCGAGGACACCATCGCCGCGCTGCGGTCGGGAGGCACGCTGGTGCTGTCCGACGCCAAGCGCGGTGACATCGGGTCCACCATGGCCGCCTATGCGCAGGCCTGGCTCGGTGACGGCCCGCTCGGCAGCGACGCCGTCACCGTCTCGCCCTATCTCGGATTCGGATCGCTCACGCCCGCACTGGAATCGGCGAAGGCCAACGAACGGGGTGTGTTCGTGCTGGCCGCCACCTCCAACCCGGAGGCCGCGGGGCTGCAGCGCACCATGACCGCCGACGGCCGCAGCATCGCCCAGACCATGGTCGACGATGCGGCCGCCCGCAACGCGGGCCCGGAATTCGGCTCGGTCGGCGTCGTCGTCGGCGCCACCCTCACCGATGCCCCCGACCTGACCATGCTCAACGGCCCGATCCTCATGCCGGGTGTCGGAGCGCAGGGCGGGGGACCGGAGTCGATCCGCAAACTCGTCCCGCCGGAAAGCCTCCACGCGGCGGTGCCCGCCGTCTCCCGCGAGGTCCTGTCGGCCGGACCGTCGGTCGCCGCGCTGCGCACCCGCGTCCATCAACTCGCCGAGGAGTTCGCCTTCCTGCAGGCTTGACATCCGCCGCGCCGCGGCCCTCAGCACACGGACCGGTCTCCGAAGAGACCGGTCCGTTTTGCGTCTGCGGCCCGCTGCGGCGTTGCGGGCCGCTCCTGCCCCAGGAACTACACCTGTGTGTTTTGCGGCGTCAGCGGCGGTCTGGGGACCCGATTCGCGCCTCTGTGGGCGAGGAGGTGCCGTCCCGGATTGCGCACCTCGCCTCTCGTCGGCTGTGATGCGCGACACGCGGGGGTGAAAATGCGCGACACGCCGGGAATTTCAAGAAAGTTCCAGGTCGCGCGATAACGGCCCGGTTACAAGCTGTTCGGGTATCTGGGCTGTACTGCGACAACGCCGGTCGGAGGGTGAAAAAACGCAGGTCACAAGGCTGTTCGGGGATTCGGCGGTAGGATCTGCGCTATCGGCCGGATCGGGCGCAAAGAGGCGCTCGCCCGCCCGATACCCTGCCCGAATCCCGCGCTGACCTGGGGGGTGGGTTCGCAATCGGCACGCGGCGTGGGTACGGTCGCACAGACCGCCGGGTTACCGGCGGGAGATGAAGCAATGAACGATGAGACGGAGGAACCGTGGCCCTTCCCCAGCTGACTGACGAGCAGCGCGCCGCTGCTTTGGAGAAGGCGGCTGCCGCTCGCCGCGCTCGGGCAGAGCTCAAGGAGCGCTTGAAGCGTGGCGGCACCGACCTGAAGACGGTCCTGAAGGATGCCGAGACGGACGAGGTCCTGGGCAAGATGAAGGTGTCGGCGCTGCTGGAGGCCCTGCCCAAGGTCGGCAAGGTCAAGGCCGCCGAGATCATGAGCGAGCTCGAGATCGCCCCGACCCGTCGCCTGCGGGGCCTGGGCGACCGTCAGCGCAAGGCGCTGCTGGCGAAGTTCGACCAAGCCTGATCACGAGGGTGGTCGAGCACACGCAGAAGGGTCGGCTGGTAGTACTGGTCGGCCCCTCGGCCGTCGGCAAGTCCACGATCGTCCGGTGTGTCCGAGAACGACTGCCGGACCTGGTCTTCAGTGTATCGGCCACCACCCGGGCCCCCCGGCCCGGGGAGGTCGACGGCCGCGACTACCACTTCGTGGCCCGGGCCGAGTTCGACGCCATGATCGAGAAGGGGGAACTGCTCGAGTGGGCCGAGATTCACGGCGGCCTGCAGCGGTCGGGCACTCCGGTCGCACCGGTGCGCGAGGCGCTCGCGGCCGGGAAGAACGTTCTGGTGGAGGTGGACCTCGAGGGGGCGCGCCAGATTCGCAAGGTGATGCCCGAGGCGCATCTGGTCTTCCTCGCACCGCCCAGCTGGGACGAACTGGTTGCCCGGCTGACCGGGCGCGGCACCGAATCGCCGGAGGTCATCGAGCGTCGTCTGCAGACGGCGAAGATGGAACTGGCGGCGTGTGACGAGTTCGACACCGTGATCGTGAACGACGACCTGACCAGCGCCTGTGGGCAATTGGTATCGTTGTTCGTTAGCACAAAATCGATGTAGGCGGACCCCAGGGGTTTCGCCCGTCCCGGTGCATGCCGGGATCCATCCACACGACCCGCAGGAGCCTCACTAGTGAGCGACACCAAGACCGTGCCCGCGTACGACACCCCGGTCGGCCTGACCAACCCGCCGATCGACGAGTTGCTCGAGCGCACGTCGTCCAAGTACGCGCTGGTCATCTACGCGGCCAAGCGGGCGCGCCAGATAAACGACTACTACAACCAGCTCGGCGACGGCATCCTCGAGTATGTGGGTCCGCTCGTCGAGCCGGGTCTGCAGGAGAAGCCGCTGTCGGTGGCGCTGCGGGAGATCCACGCGGATTTGCTCGAGCACTCCGAAGGCGAGTAAGTCGCGGTCGCCCGCCGCCCACCACCGGACCGAAAAGGCGTAGTCAGATGCGGATCGTTGTCGGCGTGGGCGGCGGAATCGCCGCCTACAAGGCCTGCTCGCTCGTTCGCAAGTTCACCGAGACCGGGCACGACGTCCGGGTGATTCCCACCGAGTCGGCGCTGCAGTTCGTCGGCAAGGCTACCTTTGAGGCGCTGTCGGGAAATCGAGTCGATACCGGCGTCTTCGCCGATGTGCCGGAGGTTCCGCACGTGCGAATCGGCCAGGCGGCCGATCTGGTGGTGATCGCCCCGGCGACGGCCGATTTGATGGCCCGCTCGGCCATGGGCCGCGCCGACGACCTGCTCACCGCCACCCTGCTGACCGCGCGATGTCCCGTGCTGTTCGCCCCGGCCATGCACACCGAGATGTGGGAGCACCCGGCGACGGTCGCGAACGTCGCGACGCTGCGCTCGCACGGGGCGATCGTCATGGAGCCCGCCTCGGGGCGGCTCACCGGTGCCGACACGGGTCCCGGCCGGCTGCCCGAGCCCGAAGAGATCTTCGCGCTGGCCTCGCTGCTGCTCGAACGCGCCGACGCGGTTCCGCGCGATCTGGAGGGCCGCCGCCTGGTGGTATCCGCGGGCGGCACCCGCGAGCCGCTGGATCCGGTGCGCTTCCTGGGCAACCGCAGCTCCGGCAAACAGGGTTACGCGATGGCCCGGGTGGCCGCGCAGCGCGGCGCGCAGGTGACGTTGATCGCAGGCAATACCGTCGGGCTGGAGCCGCCCGCCGCCGTGGAGGTGGTGCAGGTCACCACCGCCGAGCAGATGGGCATCGCCGTCGACAAGCATGCGGTCGGTGCGGACGCGGTGATCATGGCCGCCGCCGTCGCCGATTTCCGGCCCACGAACGTGGCCGCCGCGAAGATCAAAAAGGGTGCGGCCGAACCGGATTCGATCAAGCTCACCAAGAACCGCGACATCCTCGCCGGATTGGTGCAGGCGCGCAAGGACGGTCGGCTCCCCGATCTCGCGATCGTCGGCTTCGCCGCCGAAACCGGTGACGAGCAGGGCGACGTATTGACTTATGCCCGAGCCAAACTCGAACGCAAAGGCTGCGATCTGCTGGTCGTCAACGCGGTCGGCGAGGGCAAGGCGTTCGAGGTGGACAACAACGACGGCTGGCTGCTCGGCGCCGACGGCACCGAACAGGCCCTCGATCACGGATCGAAGGCCTTGCTTGCCAGTCGTGTGCTGGATGCCCTGGGACCACTCCTGCGCTGACGCGCCGGCAGGTTCCGTCATATCCTGATAACGGCACACCGTGCCGAAGTGCACTCGATGCACTTGCGCACCGACCACCGAAACGGAGCCCTGTGGAGGTGTTGTCGCAGGTGGGGGCGTCGCAGAGGCGGCGTCATCGCCCACCCCGTCGGTGGTTTGGAATAGTCTGAGTCAAAGGGTTGCGCGATGACGTCATGCCGTTACCGTCGCAGTCCGAGACGAGAAACCCGTTGAGGGAGAGGGAAGAACTGTGCGCACGTCCGGTAGCCGGCTATTCACGAGTGAGTCCGTGACCGAGGGTCACCCGGACAAGATCTGTGATGCCATCAGCGATTCCATCCTCGACGCGCTGCTCGCGCAAGACCCGCGCAGCCGAGTCGCGGTGGAGACCTTGGTCACAACAGGTCAGGTCCATGTCGCCGGCGAGGTCACCACCTCCGCCTATGCCGATATCCCCACCATCGTGCGGGAGAAGGTGCTCGAGATCGGTTACGACTCCTCGGCCAAGGGCTTCGACGGCGCCTCCTGCGGTGTCAACGTCGCCATCGGCTCCCAGTCGCCCGATATCGCCCAGGGCGTCGATATCTCGCACGAGGCCCGCACCGGCGGCATCGACGACGAGATCGAGCGGCAGGGCGCCGGTGACCAGGGCCTGATGTTCGGCTACGCCACCAAGGAAACCCCCGAGCTGATGCCGCTGCCGATCGCGCTGGCGCACCGGCTGTCGCGGCGGCTCACCGAGGTCCGCAAGTCCGGCGTGCTGCCCTACCTGCGCCCGGACGGCAAGACCCAGGTCACCATCGAATACGACGGCGCCCGCGCGGTGCGGCTGGACACCGTGGTCATCTCCACCCAGCACGCCGCCGACATCGACCTGGACAACCTGCTGGCCCCCGATATCCGCGAGAAGGTCGTGGACTCGGTGCTGGCCGATCTGGCGCTGCCCGAGCCGCTGGACACCTCCGATATCCGGCTGCTGGTGAACCCGACCGGCAAGTTCGTACTGGGCGGCCCGATGGGTGATGCGGGCCTGACCGGCCGCAAGATCATCGTCGACACCTACGGCGGCATGGCCCGCCACGGTGGCGGCGCGTTCTCCGGTAAGGATCCGTCGAAGGTGGACCGTTCGGCCGCCTACGCCATGCGCTGGGTCGCCAAGAACGTGGTCGCCGCCGATCTGGCCGACCGCGTCGAGGTGCAGGTCGCCTACGCCATCGGCAAGGCGGCCCCGGTCGGTCTGTTCGTGGAGACCTTCGGCACCGAGAAGCTGGACCCGGCCAAGATCTCCGCGGCCATCGCCGAGGTGTTCGACCTGCGTCCGGGCGCGATCATCCGCGACCTGGACCTGCTGCGGCCGATCTACGGCCCGACCGCGGCCTACGGCCACTTCGGCCGCACCGATGTCGATCTGCCCTGGGAGCACACCGACCGCGCCGACAAGCTCCGCGCGGCCGTCGGCCTGTAAGGTAGCGCCCGGGATGGACACGTCGACCTGCCGCGGGAGGCTGCATCTGATGCGCGCCGACAAGCTCCGCGCGGCCGTCGGCCTGTAATTGGCCGAGCAGGCCGCACCTCTGGCGGCAGCCGCGGATTCTCCGCAGGCTGCCGCCAGAGGTGCGTCCGGGCCTCCCACCGGGGGAGCCTCGTCGGCGGTGGAGCGCCCGATCGCGCGGGTGCTGCCGCTGCTGGAACCGGCCCATCTGGACCGGGATTTCGACTATCTGGTCCCCCCGGAGATGGACGCCCTCGCCCAACCGGGCGTACGCGTGCGCATCCGCTTCTCCGGCCGCCTGGTCGACGGCTTCATCCTCGACCGCCTCGAAAAGTCCGACCACACCGGCAAATTGGTCCGTCTGGACCGCGTGGTCTCGGGCGAGCAGGTCCTCACCCCGGAGATCCTCCGCCTGGTCAACGCCGTAGCCACCCGCTACGCCGGCACCCGCGCCGACGTCCTCCGCCTGGCCATCCCGCCACGCCACGCCAAGGCGGAATCCCAACCCCCATCTCCCCGTACGGCAGAATCGGAACCCGCACTTCACGTTTCGTCGGAATCGGATACCCCCAGCGCGGAAGCTCTTCCCGCTTTGCCTGACCGGGCGGAGTCTGCGACCGTTCACTCCGGCGGGTCTCCTTCTGCTTCCCCTGACCGGACGGAGTCCGGTCAGGGGTCTTCGCTCACCTCGAGTAATGAAGCAGCGGTGGATGTTTCGCGATATCCGGGGTGGGGGAAGTATCGGCACGGGCAGTCGTTTCTGGCGGCCTTGGCGCAGGGGAGAGGGCCGCGGGCGGCGTGGCAGGCGCTGCCGGGGGAGGAGTGGGCGCGGCGGTTGGCCGAGGTGGCGGCGGTGACCGTGGAGAGTGGGCGCAGTGCCGTGCTGGTGGTGCCGGATCAGCGGGATTTGGATCGGGTGCTGGCGGCATGCGGTGAGTTGGTGGGGGATTCGGTGGTGGGGCTGGCGGCGGGGTTGGGGCCCGCGGCGCGGTATCGACGGTGGCTGGCGGCGTTGCGGGGGAGTGCGCGGGTTGTGGTCGGTACGCGCAGTACGGTTTTCGTGCCTGTGCGGGATTTGGGGCTGATCGCGATCTGGGACGACGGCGACGACATGTATGCCGAGCCGCGGGCGCCCTATCCGCATGCGCGGGAAGTGGCGATGCTGCGGGCGCACGAGACCGGGGCGGCGTTCCTGGCCGGGGGGTTCTCCAGGACCGCGGAGATTCAGGCCGTGGTGGAGTCGGGGTGGGCCCACGATCTGATCGCCGACCGGGCCGTGGTGCGCGAGCACATGCCGCGGATCAGCGCGCCCGGCGACAGTGACATTGCGCTGGAACGTGATCCGGTCGCGCGGGCGGTGCGCATCCCGGCCGTCGCCTTCACCGCCGCGCGCAAGGCCTTGGCCGCGGGCGAACCGGTGCTGGTCCAGGTGCCCCGTCGCGGATACGTTCCCGCCCTCGCCTGCGCGAAATGCCGCACCCCGGCCCGCTGTCGCCACTGCAACGGCCCGCTCGCCCTGCCCGCTGCCGAGGATTCGGGCGGACAGCGCAGCAGCGAGGTGGCCCACAGTCCGAGCTGTCGCTGGTGCGGGAAGACCGACGCGGCGTTTCGGTGCGGATCGTGTGGTTCGCGGGCGCTGCGGGCGGTGGTGATCGGGGCGACCCGCACCGCCGAGGAGTTGGGTCGGGCATTCCCCGGCGTGCCCATCCGCGGCTCCGGCGGTGCGGCAGTGCTGGATTCGGTGCCGGAGGGACCGCAGGTCGTGGTGTCCACCATCGGGGCCGAACCGGTCGTGCCCGGCGGCTACGGCGTGGCGCTGCTGCTGGACGGCTGGGCCCTGCTGGGGCGAGCGGATCTGCGGGCGGCCGAGGATGCGTTGCGGCGCTGGATGTGCGCGGCCGCCCTGGTGCGCTCGACCGGCCAGGTGATCGTCATGGCCGAACCCTCCCTGCCGACCGTGCAGGCCCTCGTGCGGTGGGATCCGGTGGGCCACGCGGGTTTCGAACTCGCCGCCCGCGCCGAGGTGCGCTTTCCGCCCGCGGTCCGCCTGGCCGCCGTCGACGGCACCACCGACTCCATCGCCGAATTACTCGGCGAGGCACAGCTTCCCGGCCAGGTCGAGGTCCTCGGCCCGGTCCCGCTGCCCCCCGGTGCCCGAAAGCCGTTCTCCTCCGGCGATTCTCCCGCCGAGGTCGAGCGCATGATCCTGCGTGTGGACAGACCCGCGGGCTCGGCCCTGTCGAGGGCGCTGGCCGCGGCCCAGGCGGTCCGCAGCACCCACCGCTCCGATGCCCCCCTGCGGGTGCAGATCGATCCGATCGATATCGGCTGACGGTCAGCGTGCGGAGGTGATCGTCCGGATCGCCCGGCCCAGCGACGCCTCGACGTCGCCGCGGTCGGCACCCATCCCGACCAGCACGTCCACCGTCAGCGGCGCGAGAACGTCGACCAGCGCCCGATTCTCGCCGCCCAGGTGACCGGACAGCTCCAGCAGCACCACGCCGTGGATCATCCCCCACAGCCGCGCGGCGACCCGACGCACCGGATCCGTGCGAATGTGGCCGCCCTCGATGATCCGCTCCGTCACCCGCACGAGTTGTTCGAAGGTCTCGGCCCCGATCGCGTCGTCTGCCGGACCGGCGGTGAGATCGCGGACGATGCCCCGGCCGGCTTGCGGTGCGGGCATGCCGAATACGTGCGGCGCGGTGAGCCCGAACATCAGCCGATACCGCTGCGGATTGGCCAGTGCGTAGCGGTGATACGCGGTGCCCATGACGAACAGGTCCGCGACCGGGTCGGCGGTGGGAGCCACCCGCGCCAGGGCGGCGCCGAACCGTGCGAACGCCTCTGTCGCGATCGCCTCCAGCAGTCCGGTCATACCGCCGAAATGGGTGTAGACCGCCATGGTCGACACCCCGACCGCCGCGGCCACCCGACGCGTCTGCAGTGCCTCGGGGCCATCCTCCTCCAACAGCCGAATACCGGCCTCGATCAACTGATCTCGCGTGGTCGCCCCGGTCGACCGCGCCGGGCGAGAGCGGGAATTCACCGTTGCCACACCTCCATAACGACGTTATTCTAGACTCATAACACAGTTATCAACCGGGGGCCTGGCATGGGCAATCACTTTCTCGGGGGCATCTTCGCCCCGATACATCACGAGTACACGCTGACCGACCTGAAGGTCACCGGCACCATCCCCGACCACCTCGACGGTCGCTACCTACGCAACGGACCGAATCCGATCGGAGAGCTGGATCCCGCGCTGTACCACTGGTTCACCGGCGACGGCATGGTGCACGGCATCCGCCTGCGCGATGGCAAGGCCGAGTGGTACCGCAACCGGTGGGTGCGCGGTCCCGTGGCCGCCCGCGCGCTGGGGGAACCGACGATCGACGACCGCGCGGGGTTCGCGGGCACCGGTCCCAACACCAACGTCATCGGCCACGCGGGGCGCACTCTCGCGCTGGTCGAGGGCGGTCCGCCGGTCTATGAACTGACCGAGGAACTCGAGACCGTCGGCGTCTGCGATTTCGACGGCACCCTCACCGGCGGCTACACCGCCCACCCCAAACGCGACCCCGACACCGGTGAGCTGCATGCGGTGTCGTATTCGTTCCTGCGCGGCAACAAGATTCAGTATTCGGTGATCGGAGTCGACGGCCGCGTCCGCCGGACCGAGGACATCGAGGTCGGCGGCGCGACGATGATGCACGACTTCTCACTCACCGAGAACTATGTGGTGTTCTACGACCTGCCGGTCACCTTCGACGCGCAGCAGGCGGCGGAAATGAGCGTGCCGCGCTGGCTGCGGCTGCCCGCCCGGCTCATGCTGTCGGCCCTCATCGGACGCATTCCGATTCCGAGTCCACCGGCCGCGATGCAGCGCCGGCAGGGTAGGGACCGGCGGTTGCCGTACAGCTGGAATCCGAAGTACCAGGCCCGCCTCGGCGTCATGCCGCGTGCGGGGACCAATGCCGACGTCCGCTGGTTCGATATCGACCCCTGCTACCTCTTCCACCCGCTGAACGCCTACGACGAGGGCGACAGGATCGTGCTCGATGTCGTGCGCTATCCGACGATGTTCGCGACCGACCGCACCGGCCCCGGTGAGGTTCCGCCCACCCTGGACCGCTGGGAGATCGATCTGACGGCCGACAAGGTCCGCGATGACCGATTCGACGACCGGGCGCAGGAGTTCCCGCGGGTGGATGAGCGCCGCACCGGTAAGCGCCACCGCTATGGCTACGCGGTGTCGGTGGGCGGCAGGCTTCGGGACGGCGGGCAGCTGTTCAAACACGATCTGACCACCGGAACGACCGCCACCCGATTCTTCGGAAGCGGAACGTCTTTGGGGGAGTTCGTCTTCGAACCATCCGCGCCCGATGCCGCCGAGGACGAAGGCGTGCTGATGGGCCTGGTCTACCACGCCGACTCCGACAGCAGCGATCTGGAGATTCTCGATGCCGCCACCCTCGAGACGGTGGCCGGCGTGCATCTGCCGCATCGCGTCCCTGCCGGATTCCACGGCAATTGGATCCCCACCATATAGAACGACCCGGTCGGTTCGTGTGCCTCCTCACACTTGTCGATGATGCATTGCCGATATATCGTCAATAGCGTCAACGACAGAACAAGCCTGAGGAGGCAACCCATGGAAGGCATGGAGAACATGGACATGCGCGGCCGCCGACGCGGCCGACGCCCCGATCGTCGCGATCACGGCGGACACGAGCACTACCGTCGCCACCCCCGCAGGCCGCACGGTTTCGGCCCCGAGTTCGGCCCGTTCGGACCGGAATTCGGCCGGGGCGGTCCGTTCGGCCGGGGTCGTGGCCGCGGCGGTCGCGGCCGGCGCGGTGACGTGCGCGCGGCGATCCTGCTGTTGCTGCAGGAGCGCCCGATGCACGGCTACGAGCTGATCCAGCAGATCCGCGAGCGCAGCGAGGACGTCTGGCGTCCGAGCCCGGGCTCGATCTATCCCGCGCTGTCCCAGCTCGAGGACGAGGGCCTGGTGATCATCGAGCAGGTGTCGGGCCGCAAGACCGCCAAGCTCACCGACGAGGGCGTCGAGTACGTCCGGTCGCACCGCGACGAGCTCGGCGACCCGTGGCAGGAGGTGCGCGACGGCATCGGCGACCAGGCCCTCGACCTGCGGGAACTGGTCGGTCAACTGATGGGCGCCGTCGCGCAGGTGGCGCGGGCCGGCACGCCGGAGCAGGCGGCCAAGGCGGCCGAGGTGCTCACCGAGGCGCGGCGCTCGCTCTACCGCATCCTCGCCGATGATGACACCCAGGAGAAGTAACGGCGACGAAATGATGTGTCCCAGCGCGGATTTCCGCCGGTGTGCGGAATGATCATGACATGGGACAGCGTTGGAGCCGGGTGGCTCGTGGTATCTCACAGTGGCGGCGGATCGCGGTGACGGGTGCGGTGGTGTGCGCGCTGGTGGTCGGGACCGGTGCGCTCGCCGGGGCCGCCCCGGCCGATCGCGACACCGCTGCCGAATACCATCCGCCCGTGGTGCCGACCGAACCGGGACCGCCGCAGTCGGATCACCTGGCCGCGTCCCGGTACATGAAAACCCATCCGAACGCAGCTCCCCAGGGCGCCAACGACTTCGGCTGCCGTCCGCGCGCCGACCATCCGCGCCCGGTGGTGCTGGCGCACGGTACCGACGCCTCCGCCTATTCCGATTGGTCGGTGATCGCTCCCCAGCTGGCGCGGGCCGGATTCTGCGTGTTCGCCCTCAACTACGGTGGAAAACCGGGGGCGACCAGCTACGGCACCGAGGATTTGTGGCTGTCGGCTCGCCAGGTCGGCGAGTTCGTCGACCGCGTGCTGGCGGCGACCGGTGCCCGGCAGGTGGATCTGGTCGGATTCTCCCAGGGGGCCAGCGTCACCCGGTACTACACGAACAAGTTGGGCGGCGCCGCCAAGGTGGCCCGGTGGGTCGGCCTGGCCTCGCCGACCTACGGCGGGGTGATGTTCGGCCTGGTGCCGGTGGCCAATGCCCTGCCGCCGCTGTGGGATGCCTTCGAGAAGGTCACCTCGCGGGCGGCGGTGCAGCAGGCGCAGGGGGCGCCGTTCATGCGTGAGCTGAACGCCGGTGGGGACACCGTCGCGGGCGTGCAGTACACCACGATCGGCAGCCGGGTCGACGAGATGATCCAGCCCTTCGACAACATCGCCCTGCGCGGTCCGGGCGCGACCAATCTGGTGCTGCAGGATCTGTGCCCGATCAATCTGACCGGACACTTCCACATGGTGTACGACCCGTACGTGCAGCAGTTGCTGGCCAACGTCCTCGATCCCGAGCACGCCCGCGAACCGGTCTGCCGGTTCGTGCCGCTGGGCACCGGGATTCCGGAGGTCATCCTGGGTGCGCACGGCTGAGCGGACGGCGTCCGTAAAATGAGACGACCGTATCCGATTCGCCCGGGGAGTTGCTCGTGACCGTCCAGCCCGTTCGCCTGTTCGGCGATCCCGTCCTGCGCGCTCGCGCGGACGAGGTCACCACCTTCGACAGGGAACTGCGCCAGCTGGTGACCGACCTCACCGACACCATGCATGCCAGCCAGGGTGTCGGGATGGCGGCACCGCAGATCGGGGTCGGTCTGCGGGTGTTCGTCTACGATACGGGCACCGCGGCCGGGCACCTGGTGAATCCGGCCTACGAGGTCCTGGGCACGGAGGAGCAGACCGGGCCGGAGGGTTGTCTGTCGATTCCGGGCCTGCGCTACGACGTGACCCGCGCGCTGCGGGTGCGGGCCCGCGGTGTCGATATGACCGGCGCTCCCGTGGAATTCGAGGCCGAGGGATTGCTGGCGCGCTGCGTCGCACACGAGACCGACCATCTCGACGGTGTGCTGTATCTGGACCGTCTGGATCCGGCGACACGGAAGGAGGCGATGCGCGCGGTGCGCGAATCGGTGTGGTTCACCACGGGCAAGACGGTGATGTCGGCCGCGGAGGTGGCCGATTCCAAAGCCACCGCGGCAGCGGAACGGAGCCGCTGATGCGCCTGGTCTTCGCGGGCACCCCCGACCCGGCGGTGCCCTCGCTGCGGCGTCTGCTCGAGTCGTCGCGCCACGAGGTCGTCGCCGTGGTCACCCGCCCGGACGCCGTCGCGGGCCGGGGCCGCAAGGTCACCCGATCGCCGATCGGGCGCTTGGCCGACGAGCACGGCATCCCGGTGCTGACGCCCCACAAGCCCGCGGAGCCCGAATTCGTCGAGAAACTCACCGAATTGGCGCCCGACTGCTGCCCGGTGGTGGCCTACGGCGCCCTGCTGCCCCAGCAGGTGCTCGACATCCCGCGCCACGGCTGGGTGAATCTGCACTTCTCCCTGTTGCCCGCCTGGCGGGGCGCGGCACCCGTGCAGGCGGCGCTGCTGGCCGGTGACGAGATCACCGGCGCCTCCACCTTCCGCATCGAGAAGGGGCTGGACACGGGCCCGGTGTTCGGCGTGGTCACCGAGAAGATCGCAGTCACCGACACCGCCGGAACGCTGCTGGAGCGGCTGGCCGACACCGGTGCGCGCCTGCTGGAATCGACGCTGGACGGCATCGAGGACGGCACGGTGCAGGCGGTGCCGCAGCCGACCGAGGGCGTGTCGTACGCGCCGAAGGTGGATGCCGATGCGGGCCATATCCGCTGGGATCAGCCCGCGCTGGCGATCAACCGGCGCATCCGCGCGGTGACTCCCGCTCCCGGCGCCTGGACCCAGGTCGAGGGCAAACGCCTGAAGCTGGGCCCGGTGGAACTTGTGGAGGAGTCGCTGCCCGTGCGGACGATCGAGGTCCGCAAGTCCGGTGTCTATGTCGGCACCGCCACCACCGCCGTGCGCCTGACCCAGGTCCAACCCGAAGGTAAACGCATGATGTCCGCTCTCGACTGGGCCCGTGGCGCTCGTCTGCAGCCCGGCGCGGTGGTCGAATGAGCGGCCCGCATCGGGGACGGCGCGGCGAAAACACCAGCGGCGGAAGAAATTCCGGCAACAGAGCCGGTCGGCCGCGGCGTGGTTCCGCTCCGTCCGGGGGCACCGGCCGGCAGAACGGCCGCGGCGGGTCCGGGCGAGGCGGGCGTGACGTCGGGGCGGATGCCGCGCGGCTGGTGGCGCGCGATGTGCTGCGAGCCGTGCGGGAGCGGGATGCGTATGCGAACCTCGTGCTGCCCGGGCTGCTCCGCGAGCGGCGGGTGGCCGGGCGGGATGCGGCGTTCGCGACCGAATTGACGTACGGGTCGTGCCGATCGCTCGGGGTCCTCGACGCGGTGATCGAGGCCGGTGCGGGGCGACCGGCCGCCGAGATCGACGGCGCGCTGCTGGATGTGTTGCGGCTGGGGACCTATCAGCTGCTGCGCACCCGCGTCGGGGCGCATGCGGCCGTCGACACGTCCGTGGCCCTGGTGCGCGCCGAATTCGGCGGGGGCAAGGCCGGATTCGTGAATGCGGTGCTGCGCCGGGTGGCCGAGCGCACGCCGGAGCAGTGGGTGCAGGAGCTCGCGCCGCGAGATCCGGTGGGGCACTTGGCCTTCGAATTCGCCCATCCGACCTGGATCGCGCAGGCGTTCGCCGATGCGCTCGGCGCGCGCGCCGGCGAGCTGCGGGATCTGCTGGCCGCCGACGACGGGCGCCCGGCGGTGCATCTGGTGGCGCGTCCCGGCGATATCACCGCCGAGGAATTGGCCCTGGTGACCGGCGGCGAAGAGGGCCGCTGGTCGCCGTACGCGGTCTATCTCGACGGCGGCGACCCGGGCAAACTCGAGCCGGTCCGCGAGGGGATGGCCGCGGTGCAGGACGAGGGCAGTCAGCTGGTGGCGCTGTCGCTCACCCGCGCCCCGCTGCTGGGTCCCGATACCGGGCGCTGGCTGGACCTGTGCGCCGGACCGGGTGGTAAGGCGGCGCTGCTCGGGGCGCTGGCCGATATCGACGGCTTCCACGTCGACGCGGTCGAACCGGCCGAGCATCGTGCCGAACTGGTCCGCAAGGCGACCCGCGAACTGCCGGTGACCGTGCACGTGACCGACGGCCGCGCCAGCGGTCTCACCCCGGGCTACGATCGCATTCTCGTCGACGCCCCCTGTACCGGTCTGGGTGCGCTGCGCCGCCGCCCGGAGGCCCGCTGGCGGCGTACCCCCGCCGACGTCCGCGACCTCACCACCCTGCAGCGCGAACTGCTCGGTGCCGCATGGGATCTGCTGCGCCCCGGCGGCGTGGTCGTCTATTCGACCTGCTCCCCGCATCTGCCCGAAACCGTCGCCGTCGTCGCCGACCTGCTGCGCCGCACCGACGCCGAACACCTCGACACCCGCGAGTTGGTGCCGGGCGTCCCCGACCTCGGCGACGGCCCGGCCGCCCAGCTGTGGCCGCACCGCCACGGCACCGACGCCATGTTCATGGCCGCTCTCCGCAAACCGGCGGCCTGAGCGGCCTATCCTCGTGGTGAGGGGTCTTGTCGTCGAGCTATGCCGAGGGACGTGGCGATCATGGGGACGCAGAGCACCGTGCGATACACGATGACCGCATTCACCAACAGCAGCGAAGCCGAGATGTACGTCTACGAATCGACGGACGCCACCACCTTCACGTTGGTGCGCGGTCCTGCCTACCGGCCACCGACCGGGCTGATTCGGGATCCCAGCGTGATCCGGCATGCCGACGGCGCCTACTACATCACCTACACGACCGGCTGGGACGGGGACACCATCGGATTCGCCCGCAGCACCGACCGGATCGAGTGGACATTCCTGTACAACTACACCGTGCCGATTCCCGGAATCCGGCACACCTGGGCACCGGAGTGGTTCATCGATCCCGGCGGCAGCGTCAACGTGATCGTGTCGCTGCACGGCGGGGAATACTTCCAGCCGCATTTGATGACGGCCACCGACGAGGCGCTGCAGTCCTGGAGTCCGCTCACTCCGCTGGAGGGCATCACGGCCGCACCGGGATCGCTCGGCTACATCGACACCACCGTCAGCGTGCTGGACGGCCGGTACTACGCGTTCACCAAGAACGAAACCACCAAGGAGGTCGAACTCGCCGTCGCCGAATCCCTGCTCGGCCCTTACGAATTCATCGAGACCGGCGACTGGGCAGGCTGGGGCGCCCCACGCGAAGGCCAATGCGTCATCGCACTCCCCGACGGCGGTCACCGCATCTACCTCGACGCCTACACCGAGGGCCGGTACCTCTACAGCGACAGTTCCGACGGTTTCCGCACCTGGACACCACCGCGCGAACTCCCCGACATCTCCGGTTTCGTCCGGCATTTCACGGTCCTGCCCGAGTACGAATCCGCCTAGATCAGGGGGCTGCGGCGGGGGCGGGTTGCCGCTCGAGCTGCTTGCGGTACCGGATGAACCGGCGAGGGTTGTCGAGGGCGAAGACGGCGACCGGTGCG
Source organism: Nocardia transvalensis (assembly GCF_015477765.1). GTDB lineage: Bacteria > Actinomycetota > Actinomycetes > Mycobacteriales > Mycobacteriaceae > Nocardia > Nocardia transvalensis_A. The sequence goes on from NZ_JADLQQ010000009.1 coordinate 328,657, forward strand.
CCGTCGCGCTCGTAGAGCGCGGTGCACGACGGGGCCGACGGATCGCCGTCGACGAAGTGGACGGTATCGGTGGGTCGGCACGCGCCCGCGAACTGGATCATTCGCCCATACTGTCGCGACCAGAAGTACGGCAGGGCCGAGTGTTGCGGCGGCACACCGGCGATGGTCGCGGCGGCGATGCGGGCCTGGGCCGTCGCGTTGGTCCAGTGTTCGCTGCGGTGATGGGCGCCCAGGGCGGGGAGATAGCTACGGGCACAGTCGCCGATCGCGTAGGTGCCGGGCAACGACGTGCGGCAGTACTCGTCGGTGAGGAATCCGTTGTCGATCGCGATACCGCTCTCGCGCGCCCATTCGGTGTTCGGCACCGCGCCGATGCCGATCACGACGGCGTCGGCGGGTAGTTCGCTGCCGTCGGTCAGTCGCACCGCCCGGACCCGCTCGGTGCCGACGAATTCCGTGACCGCCACACCGGTGCGCAACCGGACGCCGTTGGCGGCGTGCAGGTTTGCGCACAGGGCGCCGATCTGCGGTCCGAAGATCGCGGCGAGCGGTTCGGCCGAGATGTCGACGATCGTCACATCGGTCCCGAAACCGATTGCTGTGGAGGCTATTTCGGAGCCGATCAGCCCCGCGCCGATGACGACGAGGGTGCGGGCGGTGCCCAGTGCGGCGCGGATCGCCCGGGCGTCGTCCACCGTCCGCAGCGTGTGGACGCCCTGCAGCGTCCCGGCGCTGGGCAATGTGCGGGCGCGGGCGCCGGTGGCGAGTACGACCGATTCCCCGGCGATTTCGGTGCCGTCTTCGAGGGTGACGCCCCGTCCGGCGAGGAGCCCGGTGGCACGGCGGCCGAGTAGCCAGTGTGTGCGCAGGTCGAGGCCGTCGTCCGGGCGGGCCAGACTCAGATCGACGTCGCCGTGCAGGAATTCCTTGGACAGCGGCGGGCGGTCGTAGGGCGGATACTCCTCCGCGCCGATCACCGTGATCGGGTCGCGATGGCCGTACTCGCGCAGTGCGCGCACGACCGAGAATCCGGCCAGTGACGCGCCGACGACGACCACCGGGTTCATGAGGGTGCCACCGTGATCAGGATGTCGCCATCGCTCACCCGGACGCTGTGGGTGCGCACACCCACCTTGGCGGGCGGGCCGGATACCCGGCCGGTCCGCAGGTCGAAGCACGATTCGTGCAGCGGGCACTCCACGGTGCAGTTCTCCACCCAGCCGTCGGCCAGGGACGCGTCCTGGTGGGTGCAGGTGTCATCGATCGCGAACAGGCCCTCGACGGTGTGAAAGACCGAAATCGGGCCGCCGCCGTCCGGCCGCACGGTGGCGACCTCACCCACCGGGAGATCCACCAGCCGAGTGACGAACAGTTCGTTCCCGTCATCCCGGCGCAGTTCGCTCCCGTCATCTCGGCCTGCTCTTGGCCGGGATCCGTTCACAAGAGATTCCATAGGCCCTCCCTGAGTTGCGTTATACGCAACAACTATCACATTACGCAACAGTGTGCGACGCCTCGGGGTAGGTAGTCAACCCTGGAACACCTTGTGACAGTTAGATTTCCAGTGGGGTTTCCAATGGTTGACAGCCCGGAGGTACGGCGGGACCATCGTTGCGTAATACGAACCCGTTGCGGTGCGAGCAACATCGGAGGCCGTCGTGGCTCACCCCAAAGTCGTTGTCATCGGAGCCGGAATCGTCGGCGCCTCGCTGGCCGAGGAAATCACCGCGCGCGGTTGGACCGACGTCACCGTGCTCGATCGCGGGCCACTGTTCGCCACCGGCGGATCCACCTCGCACGCACCGGGTTTGGTATTCCGGACGAACCCGTCGAAAACCATGACCGAGTTCGCTCGCTACACCACCGAGAAATTCCTGGACCTCGACCATCCGGAGGGCTGGGTCTTCAATCCCGTCGGCGGGCTCGAGGTGGCCACCACGCCGGAGCGCTGGCGCGACCTGCATCGCAAGGCCGGGTGGGCGCAGTCATGGGGCATCGAGGGCCGACTGCTCGGCCCGGCCGAATGTGCCGCGCTGCACCCGCTGATCGATCGGGAGCGAATTCTCGGCGGATTCCACACCCCGTGCGACGGTTTGGCGAAAGCGGTACGCGCCGCGGCGGCGCAGGCCCGGCTGGCGACCGCGCGCGGTGCGCAATTCCGCGGACATCAGGAAGTGCTCGCCATCGTGGAGCGCGGTGGCCGGGTGGCGGGTGTCCGTACCTCCGAGGGCGTCGTGCCTGCGGATATCGTCGTCTGCGCGGCCGGCTTCTGGGGTGCCGAACTGGCGAAGACGGTCGGCCTGGTGGTCCCGCTGGTGCCGATGGCACATCAGTACGCCAAGACCGCGCCGATCGCCGCGCTCGCGGGCCGCAATACCCAACTCGGCGAGGCAAGTCTGCCGATTCTGCGACATCAAGATCAGGACCTGTACTTCCGCGAGCACGTCGACCGGATCGGGATCGGCTATTACGGGCACCGTCCCATGCCGGTCGATATGGCCGGACTCGCGGCGGCCACCGCGGGCGAGGCGATGCCCTCGATGCTGCCGTTCACCGATGCCGATTTCGCCCCCGCGTGGCGCGAATCCGTGGAACTGCTTCCGGCACTGTCGGATTCGAAGGTCGAGGAGGGGTTCAACGGCATCTTCTCGTTCACCCCCGACGGCTTCTCGATCATGGGCGAACACCGGGACCTGGCCGGATTCTGGGTGGCCGAGGCGGTCTGGGTCACCCATTCGGCGGGAGTGGCCAGGGCGACCGCGGAGTGGATCGTCGACGGCGTGCCGGGTACCGATGTGCACGAATGCGACCTGTACCGGTTCGAGGACGTCGCCCGCAGCGAACGGTTCGTCCGTGAGACCAGTACCCAGGCATTCGTCGAGGTCTACGACATCATCCATCCGCATCAGTACCGCACCGCCCTGCGCGGCCTGCGGACCAGCCCGTTCCATGACCGGCAACAGGAGTTGGGCGCATTCTTCTTCGAGGGCGGCGGCTGGGAGCGACCCGCGTGGTACGAGGCCAATACCGCGCTGGCACAGCGGCTTCGCGGCCAAGGGGTGCCGTTCCCGGAGCGCGACGATTGGTCGGGCAAATTCTGGTCGCCGATCTCGATTGCGGAGGCCCGCTGGACCAGGGAGCGGGTGGCCCTGTACGACATGACGCCACTGACGCGCTACGACATTGCCGGTCCCGGCGCGCTGGACCTGCTGCAGCGGCTCACCACCAACGATCTGGACAAGAGCGTCGGCTCGGTGACCTACACGCTGCTGCTCGACGAGAACGGCGGCATCCGAAGCGATCTGACGGTGGCCCGGCTGGCGGAGCAGCGCTTCCAGGTGGGCGCCAACGGTCCGCTGGACTTCGACAGGTTCACCAGGCAGCTGCCCACCGACGGGTCGGTGACCCTGCGCGACATCACCGGCGGAACCTGCTGTGTCGGAGTGTGGGGACCGGCGGCGCGGGAGCTGGTGCAGCCGCTGTGCCCCGACGATCTCTCGCACAAGGCATTCAAATACTTCCGCGCGCTGCGGACTCACGTGGCTGCTATCCCCGTGACCATGCTGCGCGTCTCCTACGTCGGCGAACTCGGCTGGGAGATCTACACGAGCGCCGAATACGGCCGCGCGCTCTGGGATCTGCTGTGGGAGGCGGGGCGCCCGCACGAGGCGATCGCGGCGGGCCGGATCGCGTTCAACAGCCTGCGCATCGAAAAGGGCTACCGCAGTTGGGGTATCGACATGACCGCTGAACATCTGCCCGCCGCAGCAGGTCTCGGCTTCGCGGTGCGCATGACCAAGGCGGACTTCGTCGGCAAGAGCGCGCTGGAGAAGGCCGGGCCGCCCGCGAAGATCCTGCGCAGCATCGTCTTCGACGATCCGGCGGCGGTGGTGCTCGGTAAGGAGCCGGTGTACGTCGGCGGCGCCTGCGCGGGCTATGTGACCAGCGCCGGTTATTCCGCCACCGTCGGCCGCAGCATCGCCTACGCTTGGCTGCCCGCGGCCACCGAGCCCGGCGATGCCGTCGAGGTCGACTACCTCGGCACCAGCTACACCGCCAGGGTGCACGCGGAGCCGGTCGTCGATCCCGAGATGTCCCGGATCAGGAGGTAGCGATATGGCCACGGCGACTGCCGGATACGACGTCATCGTGATCGGTCTCGGCGGTATGGGCAGCGCCGCGGCCTATCACCTCGCCGCGCGGGGGCAGCGGGTACTCGGGCTGGAGAAGTTCACGCCCGCCCACGACAAGGGGTCCAGTCACGGCGGTTCGCGGATCATGCGGCAGTCCTATTTCGAGGATCCCGCCTATGTGCCGCTGTTGCTGCGCGCCTACGAGCTGTGGGAGCAGCTGGCCGCCGACAGCGGCCGAGAGCTGTTTCGCCTCACCGGCGGTCTGTACCTCGGTCCACCGGACTGCCTGACCGTCGCGGGCAGCCTGCGCACCAGCCGGGAGTGGTCGCTGCCGCACGAGGTGCTCGACGCCGCCGACATCCGCCGCCGCTTCCCGAATTTCACGCCGGATCCGCACTATCTCGGCGTCTACGAGGCCAAGGGCGGCTTCGCCCGGCCGGAGGCGACCGTGCAGGCGCATCTGGACCTCGCGCTGCGTTCCGGGGCGACATTGGCGTTCGGTGAACAGGTACTGGGCTGGGCAGCGACCGGGGACGGGGTCGCCGTCACCACCTCGCGCGCCACCCATCGGGCCGACCGGCTGGTGATCTGCCCCGGCGCCTGGGCGCCACAGCTGCTGGCGCAGTTCGGGATTCCGATCACCGTCGAGCGGCACGTGCTGTTCTGGCTCGACCCGGTCGGCGGGACGGCGGCCTTCGAGGACCAGCCGATCTTCATCGCCGAAAACGATTCCGGCAGACAGATGTACGCCTTCCCGGCGATCGACGGACCGGCCGGTGGGGTGAAGACCTCCTTCTTCCGCAACGGCACCGAGTGCACGCCCGAGACGATCGACCGCGTCGTCCATCCGCACGAAATCCGGCAGATACGCGAGCGCATAGCGGAACTCGTTCCGGCCCTGGACGGTCCGGCCGTGCACACGGCCACCTGCATGTACTCCAACACCCCCGACCATCATTTCGTCATCGCCCGCCACCCCGATGCGGCGCGCGTGACGATCGCCTGCGGATTCTCCGGCCACGGCTTCAAATTCGTGCCCGTGGTGGGGGAGATCCTGGCCGACCTGGCCATCGACGCGAAAACCCGCCATCCCATAGCCCTTTTCGACCCGCAAAGGTTGGTGACCGCATGACCACCGCGGACCCGCTGATCCCCACCCTGGGCGGCAACTGGTACGTCGACGAGCGCATCTTCGCGGCCGAGCAGGAACGTCTGTTCGAGCGCCTGTGGTTCTGCGCCGTACGCTCGGCCGACCTCGCCGAACCCGGCCGGTTCCGGCGGGTGCAGGTCGGCCGGGAGAGCGTGCTGATCATCCGTGGTCACGACAGCGAACTGCGAGCATTCCTGAACATCTGCCGCCACCGCGGGGCGATGCTGTGCACCGAGGACGCGGGCCGGATCCGGCGCAACCTGCGGTGTCCCTATCACGCCTGGACCTACGGGCTCGACGGCACGCTCCACGCCGCACCGAACATGGGTGCGCTGCGATACCCGTCGGGCGAGCCGATCGACCGGGTGGCCTATGGGCTGGTGCCGGTCGCGCTGCGCGAGTGGCTCGGATACGCCTGGGTCTGCCTGGCCGACGAGCCGCCGTCGTTCGAGGCCGAGGTGGTGAACGCGGTCACAGCGCGGCTCGGGGATCCCACGGTCATCGACACCTACGGGATCGAGCGGCTCGCGGTAGGACACCGAGTGGTCTACAGTGTCGCAGCGAACTGGAAGCTAATTGTGGAGAACTTCATGGAGTGCTACCACTGCGCGACCATCCACCCGGAGCTCACCGAGGTCCTGCCCGAATTCGCGGGCGGGATGGCGGCGCAGGCGTACGTTGGACACGGTGCCGAATTCGGCACGGACATAGCGGGTTTCACCGTCGACGGCTCGGCGGGTTTCGATCCGCTACCGGGTATTCGTGCCGAACAGGATCGCCGTTACTACGCGATCACCATCCGGCCGCAGGTGTTCGTGAACCTGGTGCCCGACCACGTGATCTTCCATCGGATGTACCCGCTCGCGGTCGACCACACCGTTGTCGAATGTGATTGGCTCTACACCGAGGATGTGGTGGCGCAGGGGAAGGATGTGTCCGGTTCGGCCGAATTGTTCCATCGAGTGAACGAGCAGGACTTCGCGGCGTGCGAGCGCACCCAGCCCGCCATGTCCTCGCGTGCCTACCGTGACGGCGGGGTGCTGGTGCCCGCCGAACACCACATCGCGGAATTCCATGAGTGGGTCTCCCGAGGCCTGGAAGAGGTTGGATGAACGACGAACCGGACCTACTCATCGGCGGCGCCTGGACGCGCGCGGCAGACGGCGGCACGCGCCGGATCATCAATCCGGCGGACGGCTCGGTGGTGGCGACCGTGGACGAGGCGACGCCGGAGGACGCACGCCGCGCCGTCGCCGCCGCGCGGGCGGCCTTCGACGAGGGAGCCTGGCCCGCCACACCGGTCGCCGAACGCGCGGCGCTGCTGACGCGGATCGCGGACCTGCTGGCCCGCGACAAGGAGGAATTGGCCCGGCTGGAAACCGCCGACACCGGAAAGACGCTCGCGGAGAGCCGGATCGATATCGACGACGTCATCTCCGTATTCCGCTACTACGCCAACCTCGTTGGCACGCAGGCGGATCGGGTGATCGATGTGGGCGACCCCGCGGTGCTCAGCCGCGTGGTGCGCGAGCCGATCGGCGTCTGTGTGCTGATCGCGCCGTGGAACTACCCGCTGCTGCAGATCTCCTGGAAGGTGGCGCCCGCGCTGGCCGCGGGGTGCACCATGGTGGCCAAGCCCAGTGAGGTCACCCCGCTGAGCACCATCGCGTTCGTTCGCCTGGCGGTGGAGGCGGGCGTGCCCGATGGCGTGCTCAACCTGGTACAGGGCAGCGGCGCGGCGCTCGGCGAGGCCCTCACCTCGAATCCGGACGTCGACTTCATCTCCTTCACCGGCGGATTGGCAACCGGGAAGATCATCTCCAGGGCGGCAGCCGACAACGTCACCAAGGTCGCCGTGGAGCTCGGCGGCAAGAACCCGCACATCGTGTTCGCCGACGCCGACTGGGACAGCTCCGTCGACCAGGTGCTCACCGGTGTGTTCCTGCACTCGGGGCAGGTGTGTTCGGCGGGAACACGACTCATCGTCGAGGAATCCATCGCCGACGACTTCGTCGCCGAGCTGGCGAGCCGGGCCGAGCGGATCCGGGTCGGTCCCGGCCTGGACCCGGCCAGCGAGACCGGCCCCCTGGTCTCCGAGGAGCACCGGGCGAAGGTGGAAAACTATGTGGCGCTGGGCATTTCGGAGGGCGCCAAGCTGGTGACCGGCGGTGTCCGGCCGAGCGATCCGGCGCTCGCGGCGGGATACTTCTTCCTGCCGACCATCTTCGATCACTGCGACCGGTCCATGCGGATCGTGCAGGAGGAGACCTTCGGGCCGATCCTCACGGTCGAGCGATTCACCACCGAGGCCGAGGCGATCCGGCTCGGCAATGACACCGAGTACGGTCTGGCGGCCGGGGTGCGCACCTCGGATGCGGCGCGCGGTGAGCGCGTGGTCCGCGCGCTGCGGCACGGCACGGTGTGGCTCAACGACTTCGGCTACTACACGCCCGGCGCCGAATGGGGCGGGTTCAAGAAGTCCGGGAACGGCCGCGAGCTCGGCCCCACCGGGCTCGCGGAATACCAAGAGATCAAGCACATCTGGCACAACACGGCACCGAAACCTGCGGAGTGGTTCAAGGGCATCTAGAGGCAAGCAGTGAAGTTCTCCGGGCCGGACGCCCGTACGGCCCACACCGCGAAAGGCACGGTGACGTCATGGTAGTCGCGGAACCCCGCGTGTCCGACAACAATGGATTGGCGGACTTCGGTTATCGCGAAACCCTCGACCGAAGTATCGGGAAGTTCTCCAGCTTCGCGGCCGGGGTCAGCTACATCTCGATCCTGACCGGCACGTTCCAGCTGTTCTATTTCGGGTTCGGCACCGCGGGTCCGGCGTATCTGTGGTCGTGGCCCATGGTGTTCGTCGGACAGGTGGCGGTGGCGCTGTGTTTCATGGAGCTGGCCGCACGGTATCCGGTGGCCGGTTCGGTCTACAACTGGTCGAAGGCGCTGGGCAGCAGGATCATCGGGTGGTCGTCGGGCTGGCTGATGCTCACCGCGTCGATCGTGACGCTGGCCGCGGTGGTGCTGGCGCTGCAGCTGAACCTGCCCCGGCTGTGGAGCGGATTCCAGCTGATCGGCGACGGCAGCGGGCAATACGATTTCGCCACCAACGCGGTCCTGCTGGGCACGATCATGATCGTCTTCACTACGCTGGTGAATGCCTTCGGCGTCCGGCTGATGGCCATGATCAACAGCGCCGGGGTGTTCATCGAGTTGATCGCCGCCGTGCTGATCGCGATCATCCTGGCGGCCAACGCCACTCGCGGCCCACAGGTGTTCTTCTCCACTCACGGCTACGGTGCCGGTGAGTCGGGCGGTTACCTGGGCGCCTTCCTGGTGGCCTCGCTGGCCTCCGGCTACGTGATGTACGGCTTCGACACCGCGAGTTCACTGGGTGAGGAGACCGTGGAGCCCCGGCGCACGGCGCCCCGGGCCATCCTGCGGGCGGTGCTCGCCTCGTTCGTGATCGGCGGCGCCATTCTGGTTTTCGCGGTGATGGCGGCACCCGATCTGAACGACCCGAAGATCGGTAGCGGCGACGGCGGCCTGCAACACATTGTGCAGCAGGTGATGTGGGGGCCGCTCGGGCGAATCTTCCTCTGCTGCATCGTGGTGGCGGTGATCGTGTGCTCGCTGGCCGTGCACACCGCGGCGATCCGGCTGGCCTTCGCCATGGCCCGCGACAACGCACTTCCCTTCGGCGAGAAGCTGGCTCGCGTCCACGCCAAGACGCAGACGCCGGTGATTCCGGCCGTGGTGATCGGCGGCTTGTCCGCGCTGATCCTGGTGATCAATATCGGCCAGCCCAAGATCTTCACGGTGCTGACCTCGATCGCGATCATCATGATCTATCTGGCCTATCTGATGGTGACCGGGCCCATGCTGCGCAAGCGGCTGCAAGGCCAGTGGCCGCCACGGGAATTGGCGGCGGGCGGCTATTTCACCATGGGGAAATGGGGCCTGCCGGTGAATATCGTCGCGGTCGTGTGGGGCATCGGCATGGCGCTGAACCTGGCCTGGCCGCGGACCGCGGTCTACGGCACGCCTTGGTACAACACCTGGGGGGCATTCGTCTACATCGGCCTGATCCTCGGCGTCGGGCTGCTGTGGTACCTGCTGAAGGGCAGGCACAACATCGGCACCCTGGCCTCGCATGCGGCCGCTGACACGGAGGTGAAAAACAATGTCTGACAATACTTTCGACTACGTGATCGTCGGCGGTGGCTCGGCCGGATGCGCGCTGGCCGCACGGCTGTCCGAGGATCCGGAGGTCACGGTGTGCCTGGTGGAGGCCGGACCGTCGGATGTCGACGACGACAACATCCTGCGGCTGGAGCGGTGGATGCACCTGCTGGACTCCGGCTACGACTGGGACTATCCGGTCGAACCGCAGGAGCGCGGCAACAGCTTCCTGCGCCACGCCCGGGCCAAGGTGCTCGGCGGATGTTCCTCGCACAACTCGTGTATCGCCTTCTGGCCGCCCGCCGAGGGACTGGACGAGTGGGCCGCCATGGGCGCCAAGGGCTGGAGCGCGGCCGAGGTGCTGCCGTATGTGGCCCGGCTGGAGAACAACGACGCCCCAGGCGATTTCCACGGCCGTAGCGGTCCGGTGCGACTGCGTGACGTCCCGCCGCGCGATCCCTGTGGAGCCGCGGTGCTGGAGGCCGCCGCGCAGGTCGGGCTTCCGACGGTGCAATTCAACCGGGGCACCACCGTCCGCAACGGCGCCGGCTGGTTCCAGATCAACGCCGACGAGGACAACACGCGGATGTCGTCCTCGCATGCCTACCTGCACCCGATCCTCGGCTCGCGGCCGAATCTGGAGGTGCGCACCGGCTGCTGGGCCAGTGAGATCCTGTTCGACGACGCGCAGAACGCGACCGGCGTGCGCTACCAGCGTCCCGACCTCACCGGCTACGACACGGTGTCGGCCCGGCGCGAGGTGGTCGTCACCGCGGGCGCCATCGATACGCCGAAGTTGTTGATGCTCTCCGGAATCGGCCCCGCGGAGCATCTGCGCGAGATGGGCATTCCGGTGCGGGTGGACTCGCCCGGCGTCGGCGAGAATCTCGACGATCACGTCGAGGGGCTGGTGTTCTGGGAGGCCGCGCGGCCGATGGTGACCACCTCGACGCAGTGGTGGGAGATCGGTCTGTTCGCCACCACCGAGGACGGTCTGACGGTGCCGGATCTGATGATGCACTACGGCAGCGTGCCGTTCGACATGAACACCGTCCGCCACGGCTATGCGACCACCGACAACGGATTCTGCCTGACCCCCAACGTGACCCAGGGCCGTTCCCGCGGCACGGTCCGGCTGCGCAGCCGCGACTTCCGGGACCGGCCGAAGGTCGACCCCCGGTACTTCACCGATCCGGAGGGTCACGACGAACGGGTGATGCTGGCCGGCGTCCGGTTGGCGCGCAAGATCGCCGAACAGGAGCCGCTGCGCGGATGGATCGCCCGGGAGCTGGCACCGGGGCCGGAGGCGGTCACCGATGACGAACTGCTGGACTACATCCGCAAGACCCACAACACCGTCTACCATCCCGCGGGTACCGCGCGAATGGGTGCGGCCGACGACCCGATGGCGGTGCTGGATCCGGAACTGCGGGTGAAGGGCGTCGAGCGGTTGCGGGTGGTCGACGCGTCCGCCATGCCGAAACTACCTGCGGTGAACCCGAATATCACCGTCATGGCGATGGCGGAGAAGTGTGCGGATCTCATCCGGGGGCGCAAGGTGGCAGCCGTCTCTGCCTAAAATGACCTTGTCATGGTGAGACGGGACGGCGGGGACGGTGGGCGGACTGCTGCGGTGCAGTCGGTCGACCGCGCTCTGCTCGTCATGGAGATCATCGCCAAGCTGGGCCAGGCCGGCGTCACCGAGATCGCCGCCGAACTCGGCGTGCACAAGTCGACCGTGTCGCGCCTGATCGCCGTCCTGGAAGCGCGGGGTTACGTCGAGCCGGTGTCCGAGCGGGGCAAGTACCGGCTCGGCTTCTCCGTCGTGCGACTGGCCGGATCCACCAGCGCGCAGTTCGACCTCGCCGGGCAGAGTCAGAGCGCGTGCACCGCACTGGCGGCCGAATCGGGAGAGACCACGAATATTGCCGTGCTGGACGGTAATCGGGTCATCAATATCGTCGAGGCCAATGGCCCGGCCTCGATCGCGTTGCGTTCCTGGGTCGGCAAGACCTGCCCGGCCCACGCCACCTCCAGCGGCAAGGTCCTGCTGGCCGCGCAGGAGCCCGCGGCGGTGCGCAAGCTGGTCGGTGCCAAGCTGGAGGCATACACCGCCCACACCATCACCAGGGGCGGCGACCTGGCCGCGCAGCTGGCGCGGGTGCGGGTCGACGGATGGGCCAGTGTCCGTGAGGAACTCGAGATCGGGTTGAACGCGGTTGCCGCGCCCGTTCACGACAGCACGGGGTCGGTCGTTGCGGCACTGAGTGTTTCGGGCCCGGCCTACCGGCTGGCCCCGGAACGGTTCGGGCAGGTGGCCGAGCTGACCATCGCCGCCGCGACGGGGATCAGCCGGAGGATGGGCTATCTCGGCTGAGGTCGGGGACATTGCGTTCGAGCTCGTCGAGCCAGGCGGTGGCCACCGCGTCGCTGGGCGCCCGCCAATCCCCGCGCGGGGACAGCGATCCGCCGGAACCCACCTTCGGGGCGTTGGGGAGGGTGGAGCGTTTGAATTGGCTGGTCTGGACGAATCGACGCAGGAATTCGGCGAGCCAGCGCTTGATCGTCGGCAGATCGTATTCGTGGCGGTCGCTGACCGGGATCAGGTCCGGCCAGCGACCGCGGGTGCGGTCGGACCAGGCATGGTGGGCCAGGTAGGCGATGCGGCTGGGCAGATAGCCGAAGCGCAGCAGGTAGTACAGGTGGAAGTCCTGCAGTTCGTAGGGCCCGACCGTCGCCTCCGAACTCTGCCCCGGCTGGGCCGCATCGCCGTGTGCCCCGCTGTCTTCCGACGGGATCAGCTCCGGGGAGATCTCGGTCGCCAAGATCGAGGTCAGCACCTCGTCGGCCTGCGGGCCCAGCGCACCGGTGTCGATCGTCCACGCGATGACGTATTTGATGAGCGTCTTGGGCACCGAGGCGTTGACGCTGTAGTGCGCCATATGGTCGCCGACGCCGAAGGTGCACCAGCCCAGGGCCAGTTCGCTGAGATCACCGGTGCCGACCACGAGCGCGCGGTGCTGGTTGGCGAGGCGGAACAGATGGGAGGTCCGCTCCCCGGCCTGCACGTTCTCGTAGGTGACGTCGTACTGCGGAACTCCCTGCGCCGCCGGGTGGTTCAGGTCCCGCAGCATCTGGGTCGCGGAGGGCCGGATATCGATCTCGTGTGCCGAGACGCCCAGCGCGCGCATCAGCCGGTGCGCGTCGTTCAGCGTGCGCTTGCTGGTGGCGAATCCGGGCATGGTGTAGGCCAGCACGTTCTCTCGCGGCAATCCCAGTCGGTCCATCGTCTTGGCGGCCACGACCAACGCCAGTGTCGAATCCAGGCCGCCCGACACACCGATCACCACCCGCTGCGAACCGGTGGCGGCCAGCCGGGTGCTCAGCCCCTCGACCTGGATGTGGTGCACCTCGGCGCAGCGCTCGTTGCGCACGGCGGGATTGGCGGGAACGTAAGGAAACCGGCCGATCTCGCGCCGCAGGGTCACCGGGCGCGATGGGATCGGCAGGTCGAATTCGAGCCTGCGCAGCCTCGCCAGTCGCTCGCGGTGGTCGTGCACGTTATCGGCGAAGCTGGTCATCCGCAGCCGGTCGGCCGTCAATCGCCGCAGATCGATGTCGGCGGCGACCAGCTGCGGATGGTCGGCGAATCGCTCGCCCTCGGCCAGCACCTCCCCGTTCTCGCAGACCAGGGCCTGCCCGTCCCATGCCATATCGGTGGTCGACTCGCCGTGTCCCGCCGCCGAATACAGGTATGCCGCCATGTAGCGAGCCGAATGGGACGCGCACAGCTGCCGCCGATAGTCCGCCTTGCCGATGACGATATTGCTGGCGGACAGGTTCACCAGCACCGTCGCACCCGCGAGCGCCGCGAACCCGCTGGGCGGCAACGGCACCCACCCGTCCTCGCAGATTTCGACGTGAAAGACGAACTCGGCCGAATTCGAGGCCTCGAACAGCAGATCCGACCCGAACGGCACCCGCTGCCCGGCGATCGTGATGTGGTCGTCCAACGCCTCTCGCGCGGCGGCGAACTGCCGCTTCTCGTAGAACTCCCGATAGTTCGGCAGATAGCTCTTGGGGACCGCGCCGAGTACCCGGCCTCGATCGATGACGATGCCGCAGTTGAACAATCGCCCTTGCGCCCGCACCGGGGCGCCCACGACCAGCACCGTCTCGATGGCCGCGCTGTCGGCGATCACTCGCTGCAGCGCCAACCCGACGGCGTGATCGAGTGCATCCTGATGAAAGAGATCGTCGGCGGTGTAGCAGGACAGCCCGAGCTCGGGAAACACCGTGAGCACCGCCCCGTCGGCGGCCGCCCGCCGCGCCAGCTCTACGGTCTGCTCGGCATTGAAGCCCGGATCGCCCACCCGCACGGGCGGCACGGCGACCGCGACACGCGCGAACCCGTGCCGGTACAGCGACTCGAACGGCGGTTCCTGCGGCACTGCGACCCCTTTGCGTCCGACCGAGTGATCATGGTCAATCTACGACATGGGGCGGTGTGCGGCCTGCAGGCCGTCAGGGCGCGGTGAACTCCGCGCTGCACTGGCCGGTGGTGGTTTTAGGGCCCGCTTGATTCGTCACGTTGAGCACGAGCGAAAGCCGCCCGGGTTGGGTGTCCGTGGTGGGGATGTGCAAGACGGTGTTGGGGCCCTGCACCCACGCGGTGACCTCGTTGCCGCCGATCCGGCCGGTGTCCAGATTCGACCAGGTGAAGTGGAACTTCTGGCTGTAACCGGTCGCGGACGCGGCGTCGGTGTTCAACGACAGCGAGATCTTGCCGCTGCCCTCACTGATGATCGAGGCCTGGCTGGATGCCTGAACGGTGAAGTCGCCCTCCGGTGTCGGGTAGGTCATCGTGCACAGGGGAGTCGGGATCGCGGACGCCGCCGGTGCGCCAACCAGTGTCGCTACCGCGATACCGGGGATGACAGCGATCGCCGACAGGACCGAAGACGCACGTAGTTTCACGCCGAACCTCTCATGGTAGAAGATTTCCGCGCCATCACCCCGCCCGCGCGGCCGATCTTGAAGCTACCTTCCGGTCGGAATCATCCGCGACCCCGCAAAACCTGGGGGTTTATTCCCGCGCCGACTGCTCGCGCAGGCGGGCAAGGGTTTTGGCGAGGATGCGCGAGACGTGCATCTGAGAGATGCCCATGCGCTGGGCGATCTGGGTCTGGGTCATGGATTCGAAGAAGCGCATGGTGAGGATGCGGCGCTCGCGTTCGGGCAGGCCCGCCAGCAGCGGGCGGATCGCCACGTATTCCTCGACGCGGTCGAACTGCGATTCCTCCTCGCCCAGGGTGTCCAGCAGCGACGCCTCCGAATCGCGGCCCACCGAGACCGCATCGATGGAGCTGGGCTGATAGGCGTTGCCCGCGATCACGGCTTGGGTGACCTCGTCGGCGGAGATGCCGAGTTCGGTGGCGATCTCCTTGGCGGTGGGGGAGCGGCCCAGTGTTTGCGACAGTGCATCGATGGCAGCACCGATGCGCAGGTGAGTCTCCTTGACACGCCGGGGAACTCGCATCGCCCAGGTGTTGTCACGGAAATAGCGGCGAACCTCGCCCATGATCGTCGGCACCGCGAACGACAGGAAATTCGATCCGCGAGAGATATCGAACCGGTCCACCGCATGCACCAGGCCCACCCGCGCGACCTGCGTCAGATCGTCGAAAGGCTCACCGCGGCCGCTGAACTTGCGGGCAATGTGATCGGCCAGCGGAATGCAGCGGCTGATCAGCTCGCCGCGCAGCTCGGCCCGGCGCTCCTGATTGTCGCCCGCGGCCGCCAGCTGCTCGAAAAGCGTTGTGACATCGTCATATCCGGAGACGGATTCGGCGACCTCGTCCACCTCGTCGGCGTCGGTCGTGTCGACGTCGTCGGTGTCGTTGTCGTCCTCGGTGTCCACGGCGGCCGTTGGGTTCGGCGCGTGCTCGGACGCGGCCCCGCCGCCCTCGGTGGAATCGAACACGGTGTCCTCGTCAGCCACTACGCCTTCCCCCGGACCCGACGGAACTCCACGACCGTCGGATAACCGGAAACTGCCTCGTCGAAGGGCTCCTGGGTGGCCGCGATCTGGTCGGTGAGCGTCCGCAGCACGTGCCAGCCGAAGGCATGCTCATCGGGCAGACCCTCGTGACCGGCGACGCCGGCCACCCGCACCAGCAGATCCTGTTCGCCGACGCTGAACCGGCACTGCAGGGTGCTGCCGGGCGCGGCGATCGCGATGAGCGTCGAGCACGCCTCGTCGACGGCGAGCCGGATATCGGCCACCTCGTCGAGAGTGAAATCGCTGAGCAGGACGAGGGTTTCGGCGAGCCCGCGCACGATCGGCAACTGTGACACGGTAGCCGCCACGCCGATCTCCACCGGGGTACTGCGCAGTCCCTGTTCCGCCGAAATATTGATCACAGAGAGAAGGCTACCCAAAAGGCCCCCGCTCGAGCGTGGGTGTGCCCAATTTGCGGCGCATCCGCGGCCGTGTGGTAGTGGCCCCGCAAACACTGAGCGTCGCATGCGCGCGGGCCGGTCCGGCTCGCGTCCGGGATGTGACCGGGCCCCGTTAGACTCTGGGCCTGTGTCCACCGAGAATTCGCACTTCCACCGGCCCTCGCCGATGATCGCCCCCTCCATCCTGTCCGCCGATTTCGCGCATCTGGCGGACGAGGCCAACGCCGTGGCGGGCGCCGACTGGTTGCACGTGGACGTCATGGACAACCACTTCGTCCCGAATCTGACCCTCGGCCTGCCGGTGGTGCAGAGCCTGCTGAAGACCACCGACATTCCGCTGGACTGCCACCTGATGATCGAGGATCCGGGGCGATGGGCGCCGCCGTACGCCGAGGCCGGGGCCTACAACGTCACCTTCCACGCCGAGGCGACCGACGATCCGGTGGGCGTGGCGCGTGACATCCACGCCGCGGGCGCCAAGGCGGGGCTGTCGGTGAAGCCGAACACTCCGATCGAGCCGTACCTCGAGATCCTGCGTCACTTCGACACCCTGCTGGTGATGAGCGTCGAACCCGGTTTCGGCGGTCAGTCGTTCATCGCGCACGTGCTCGACAAGGCCCGCACGGTGCGGCGGCTGGTCGATTCCGGCGAGCTGCGACTGGTCGTCGAGATCGACGGCGGAATCAATATGGACACCATCGAGCAGGCGGCCGAGGCGGGCGTGGACTGCTTCGTGGCGGGCTCGGCGGTGTACGGCACCGAAGACCCGGGCGCCACCGTGGAGAAGTTGCGCCAGAAGGTCATTGCCGTCGAGGCCGCGCAGACCGCTCGCTAGGAATCACTTCCCGTTCCCGCGGCGCGGGTGGCCTCGATCACCGCCTCCAGCGGCGGGACCGACGCGATCGTCTCCGGCGCCTGCACCCAGGTGCGGTAGCCGGTGCGCTCGTCGTCGGCCGACGGCAGCACGACCTGGCTGCCGGTGCAGGCCACGGTGGCGTAGAGCCGGAACAGTTGCGCCGACACCGAGGCGGTGAGCAGGCCCGGACGCGCCGGGCCGGTGATGAAGGTCCAGCGCCGGGCGCGGGGATGGTGGACGACCGGGCCCGCCAGATCGGCCTGCGCCAGCCGCTGCCGAACTCGCTCGCCCAGATCGGCCGGCATGGTGATCGCGCCGTAGCGCTTGCCGATCTCCAGCAGAATGTGGCGGGACGCGGCGTCGATCATGGCCGGAAGGTGGAATTCGCGCCGATATTGGCCGCAGCGATCCTCGAGTGTCGAAGCGAGAAGCGTGGTCACGCAGCACCCCCATCTGTGTCGTTGTCCAACCCTGGCTCCGACCCGAGCGGGCGTAACTGTTCTGTGCTGAACGGCCGCGTCGGAATGAACGTCAGGAATCAACTTCATAACAATATTGCGTCCGATCCCAGGAGAACGCAAGCTTTGCGTGTAAGCGCGTCGCCGGATGGGTAAAGATACTCGTTTGCCCTGGAATTCGTCGTTTTCGAAACGGTATTCCGGAAGTTCCCAAAATTACAAGACGGTGTTTCCTCCGGCACCTAGCTTCGATCGCGCGCCGTCTGCTTCCGCCCCGTGTCGCGGGATCCCGGTCTCGAAGTGCGGGTACACCCGACCGTCGGGTGTGCCCGAGGGCCGGGCCTGGTTACGCTGGTGGCGCACCGGTCCGGCGGGAATAGCGCCGGCGGTCCGGGCGGTTGGCGCACATGGGAACGGCCCGCGCGACGGGCACCGGGTGACAGGAGAAGAGGGCATGTTCACAGGCATCGTCGAGGAACTGGGCGAGATCGTCGCGACCGAACAGCTGGGTGACTCGGCCCGACTCACCATCCGCGGCAAGCTGGTGACCTCCGATGCCGAGCACGGCGACTCCATCGCGGTCAACGGTGTCTGCCTGACCGTGGTCGACGTCGTCGACGGCGATTCGTTCACCACCGATGTCATGGGCGAGACGCTGAACCGGTCCAGCATCGGCAAGCTCGACCTCGGCTCGAAGGTCAACCTGGAACGCGCGGCGGCGATCAACAGCCGCCTCGGTGGCCACATCGTGCAGGGACACGTCGACGGCACCGGCACCATCCTCTCGCGCACCCCGTCGGAGAACTGGGAGGTCGTGCGAATCTCGTTGCCCGACAATCTGGCCCGTTACGTGGTGGAGAAGGGTTCGATCACCGTCGACGGCATCTCGCTCACCGTCTCCGGCCTCGGCGTCGACGAATCCGGCGAACCCGGTCACCGCGACTGGTTCGAGGTGTCGCTCATCCCCACCACCCGCGAGCTCACCACCCTCGGCAGCGCCCCGGTCGGGGCCACCGTGAACCTCGAGGTCGACATCATCGCCAAGTACGTCGAACGGTTGCAGCAGCGCGGGTGATTCTCCCGGCGAACTAATGGCGGGGCCCAGGCCGTAGTGTTAAGGGGCACCCTTTTCGAGATGGAGCACAGCAGACGTGACCAGGTTCGACACCATCGAGCGCGCCGTTGCCGATATTGCCGCTGGTAAGGCGGTTGTCGTTGTCGACGACGAGGGCCGTGAGAACGAGGGCGATCTCATCTTCGCCGC
>NZ_JADLQQ010000010.1 GCF_015477765.1 Nocardia transvalensis
CCGACCACACCCGCGCCGCGACGAAGACGGAGAAGGCCGCGCAGTCCAAGGGATTGATCAGGAAGTTCGCGCGGCAGATCGGCAAGGACTATGTGCTGTTTCCGGCGCTGAGCGGTCGGCGCTGGCGCCGTACCCTGGCCGCGAACCTCACGGCCAACCTACTTCGTAACCTCTGGGCCTATGTCGTGATCTTCTGCGGCCATTTCCCCGATGGCGCAGAGAAATTCACCCGCGCCGCCATCGAACACGAGACCAAGCCCGAGTGGTATCTACGGCAGATGCTGGGCACCGCGAACTTCGACGCCGGACCGGTGCTGGCCTTCCTGAGCGGGAATCTGTGCTATCAGATCGAACACCACCTGTTCCCCGACCTGCCCAGCAATCGCTATGCCGAAATCGCCGAGCGAGTACGGGCACTATGCGACAAATACGATCTCCCCTACACGAGCGGCCCGTTGCTGCACCAATACCTACTAACGATGCGCACCATCCACAAACTGGCCCTGCCGGACCGCTTCCTGACCGCCACCTCCGACGACGCCCCCGAAACCGCCTCGGAACGAAAATTCCACGACCGCAAGGAATTCGCTGCCGATGCAGACCGGCCATCCCGACGGCGCGGGTTGCGCTCAGCGCTCCGCGCGACGGCAGCGTGAGCGGCCGTGACCAACCTACCGGCGACGTATCGCCTCGACACCAAAGAAATTCGGGAGTTCCTCCTATGATCATCTTCATCGGCCTGACCGCCCTGGCCGCCGCCGTCATTCTCGGCGTTGTCGGTGTGCTCACCGGCGGCCCATTCGTCTACGGCATCGTCGTCGGCGCGATCGGTGCGGCCGGACTGGGTCTGTTGTCGACCAGCCTCCGGATCCCTCGCCCCTGGCGGGAAACCGGACGCGACCACGGCCGACCGCAATCAGCGATCACGCGCGACCGCGACGAACATGCCGGCGGCTCCCGGCACATCCGCACCCACCCGAGCTGGCGGGACCGACTCGAATGGGTCCGACATCCCCGCGCGTGACACTTCGCGCCAACACAGCCGCGATGCGATGCTCACGATGATCGGGGCTCGCGCCGACGATGTAGACCTACGGTGTTGACATTTGGTGTCGCTCGGCGTCTACTGAAAGAACCAACAGATCCGAGGGATCACCATGATCGTCATCATCGGGCTCGTCATCCTCATCGCCGCCGTCCTCATCGGCGTCGCGGGAGTATTCGCCAACAGCGGCCCCAACCACGCACTGACCGACAACTTCGCCGTCTTCGGCTACCACGTCACCGGATCCACCGGTGTGCTGTTCCTCTACGGCATCGTCGTCGGTGGCATCGGCATCGCCGGGCTGGGCCTGCTGCTGACCGGCGCACGCCGCACTGCCCGCCGCGGCCGCGTCGCTCGCCGCGAACTCAAAGCCACCCGCCACGACACCTCTACGCAGTACGGCAACACCGGCACCACCGATGTCGCACCCAATACATCCGGCACCGTCACCGGGCAGGGAACCGGCAACCAGACACCAGCCCGGCCCCGCGGCATGGGCAAGCTGTTCGGGCGCACCTCGTCCGCCCGTTAGCGTTCGATCGCGCCTCGTCGGCTGCGGATCTCGGTACGGTGGGTGCCGCGATCTCCGGTCTCCTCGACGATCTGGATCTGCTGATTCGTGATGCCGGGCTCGCTATGCTCGTCTCGCGCGCCGGGCCTTGCGAACGGCAAGCCATGACGGGGGTCAGCCTCTCGAGAAGACGTTGGCCACCACCCTACTCTGCCAATGGCACCGCGAGAATCGCTTCGACCTCGGGGAACAGGAGCGTTCTGTGCATAATGCGCCAAACGCCCGCGCCATCTCGATCACCGAGGCGCTGCGCCTACTCGGGAGCATCGACTTCGGGCGAATAGTGTTCTCCCGCTACGCTTTCCCCACCATCAGACCGGTGAACCACACCGTCATCGATGGCCTCACCGGATAGACGGCATCGAGGGGCCGGTTGCACCAGTCGGTCATCTCCGCGACGACCTTCTCGGTGATCGCGGAGACGGTGTCTTTCGACACCGAGGTCCCATAGATCTCGGTGAAGTGCGCTGAGATCTCACCGGTAATCAACCCCTTTGCCGTCAGCGACAACACGATCTCGTCCACCCCGGACAGGCGCCGTTGGCGCTTCTTGACGATCTTCGGGTCGACCGAGGAACTCGTATCCCGGAGGACATCAATTTCCACGGGCCCGATCTCGGTGATCACGGTCTTGGAGCGAGTTCCGTTGCGGGAGTTGCCACTTCCACGCCCAGCCGGGTCGTGTTTCTCATAGCCGACGTGCTCGGTCATCTCCGCTTCCAACGCGGTCTCGAGCACCGTCTTGGTGAGCTGGTTCAGCAACCCGCCCGGCCCGACCAGGTCAACGCCCTGCTCCTTCGCCTGGGCCAGCAGTTGCTCGCCCAGCTTCTTCGTGTCCACCACACCGTCTGCCACGGCATCGATGGTCTCTGACATCGGTTGATCCTTCCTGCCGAACCACAAAGGTTCGATCGGTCAGACCGAGATCAGATCAACCGTTGTTCCGACAGTCCTAGCTGCGGTGCCTCGAGTCGGTGAGACGAGCAGCGGGCCGCGTTGTCTTGCTGATCTTCAGGCAGTCCGAGCCAGGCGCACCCTTATAGTGCGGCGTTTTGCTCGAACGCCAGAATCCGCGGCAGCGTAATGGCCATCGCCTTCCTCACCGTCGACGACGCCGTTCGCTTTGCGTGGCAGACACACATCGGTGAAGCTGGCGGCCATGACAAGCGATCAGGCCGGTCGACTCATCGGTGGTGTATTCGGACTCGTGTTCGTCGTGGTGAATGCCGGCGCCCTGCCGTCGATCGTCAGTGTCGTCCTGCGGGTGTTCGCGATCGCTGTGTTCCTTGGACTGTTTGCCGTGCTGCGGTGTGCTCGCATTCGTCTGCCGCCGAGCACCGTGCCAGGAACGAACTTCGGACGACGCTACTGGCTCGTGGTGGTCATCGAGGCAGTCATCGGACTGGCAGGGATCGCCGTCATCAATGGGGTGCTGGGCACGCCCCGAGCAACCGTGGCGTGGATCGCGCTCGTAGTGGGGCTGCACTTCTTCGGGCTCGCGACCGTGTGGCGACGACCGGCGTTTCGCTGGCTCGGCACAGCGATGACAACATGCGGGGCGATGGGCTTGATCCTGGCCACCTACCGATCCTCCGCCGCGACCATCGCTGTGATTGCCGGGGTCGCCCCCGGGATTCTGCTGCTCGGCTCCGCCTGGTGGGGCATCCACCGCGCTGCTCAGCGCGCAACACCTTGACCCAGCCCAACCGCACCCATGGTTCCCGCCCGACAGGCGTCTGCCGCCATCGCCCCGGTGCCATCCCGGGCTCGTCCCCCTACGGACAACGCACTTCGGCGACCGATGCCTCAACTGCATGAGACGACGCGCCAGATACCTCAGATCAGTGAGACGGCCTCGACATCAACGGGACAGGACAACGAGCGCATCCCACAGTGCCGCTGGGTCGGCCGTCCGGATCGTTTGGCTGGCAGGGGTTTCCGACGCGCGCTCATGCCGATTACACGGCATTTTCTGGTCGATGGTCCTCCTGTGTGGATCGGAGTTTGGTTGACCTCGGCTTGTGATCGCGGTGACCAGACCACCGGCTTGCCGGGCCGACAGGAATCGCTTGGCGCCTCCGGGGATCAGTTCAAGCAGTTTCCCGGTGCAGGCGGTGAGGGTGTCGGTGCGGGCGTGGCCGAGGCCGTCGCGGCGGTCGGCGAGCAGCCCGAGCGCGACCAGTTCCGGATCGACGGTGACCCGTCGCAGGTTCGGGGCGTGCAGGGCCGCCAGTGCGACCGAGTGAGCGTCGACGGGGTCGGTTTCGCGGCCGTTTCCGGTGGCGTGGCTCTCTAATTGGCTTGCCTCCCATCGGGTGCCGTTCCGGCTAGTGCATCTGCACTACTGCCGCATATCGCGTGCATCGAACGCGCGTCTGCCCCGGTGCTTCTCAGCGCCGGGGCAGCGCGGTCAGGCGTTGTTCGCTTTGCCGTGCCAGTCCCCGATCGCGGTAACGATTTCGTCGGCGGCGTCTTCCTGCAGGAAGTGTCCGGCGCCTGCGAGCACGACGGTGTGGTGGTCGGGGAAGGTGGTCTCCCACTGACGCCGTTCCTTGTCGCGGAAGGCGATGTCCTGGTCGGCCCACACGATCAAGACGGGCCGGTCGCTGAGTTTCGGCAGCGCATCGCTGATCTCTCGCAGAAATGCCTTGCTGGCGAGGAGTTCGTGGGCGAACACGTGGGTCGGCTCACGGGAGGCCGGGGTCGAGAACGGGCCGCGGTAGGCGTCCATCACCGCGTCGGGCAGCTTCTTGCGTTTGACCCCGCCGGGAATGAGGCGTTCGACCGTAATGTTGCGGCGCCGGATCAGGTATCCCCCGATCGGGCCGCCGAACAGCCGGGAGAATATCTGCGTGGAGGGGTCCGTCTTCGGCCACGCCCACGAGTTGCCGATGACGAACGCGCTGAACCGCTCCGGCTGCCGCGTTGCGGCGGCGAAACCGATCGGCCCACCCCAGTCCTGGACCATCATCGTCACGTCGCGCAGGTTCAGGTGCAGCAGCAGCGCCTCGATCACCTTGGCGTGCTCGGCGGGGGTGTAGCCATAGCCGGGCGGCGCCACCGAAAGCCCGAATCCGGGGTAGTCCGGTGCGATGCAGCGGAAGCGGTCACGCAACCCGATGATGATGTCGCGGTACAGGAACGACCAGGCCGAGTTGCCGTGCAGCAGTAGCAGCGGTGGGCCGGTACCCTCGTCCACGTAATGCACCCGCGCGCCGTCGATGTCGGCGTAGTGGTCGGCGAACGGGTACAGCTGCTCGGGCAGCCATCCCGGCCGCTGTGGACGGTCTTCCATCACGATCTCCTCTCGACTGAAATCTCGCTCGATTGAAATCTTGGAATCCCCGTGTTTATCGCGACCCCGAGCGATCGAAGGGATACCACCGATGCATATCAATGCTGTAGACAATCAACAGTCCGACACGTCGACACCGAGGCGCTGCCGTTTATCGGAGTGATCCTGCCACCAACCGCCGGGCGATGTGCTCGCGCACCTGGTGTGGCTGCGGCGCAGATCCCTTGCAATGCCGGATCCGGCCTGCTCCAGCACGTCGGCAGCGCACCTGCGACCGAGGCGCTGGATCGCGAACAGCTCATCGGAGGCCCCAGAGGGTGTAAGTAGGACCCATCGCAAGACAGTCCGACAGCAGGCCGGGTTGAACAACTCGATCTACTTTTCGACGGCTTCCCGGTGTGAAACATCAGCGGCGGGGTTCGATCATGTGGCTGCCGAAGACTTCCGCGCCGTGGCGGGCCAGAAGCTCGTGGGGGAAGCCGAGGTCGATGGCGCTGGCCTCGTCCAGGCGGGCCAGGTGGGCGGTGTCGAATTCGACGTCGAGGGCACCGAGGTTGTCTTCGAGTTGGGCCAAGGTCCGCGCACCGACGATCGGGGCCGTCACGCCGGGGTTGTGCAGGGTCCAGGCGAGGGCGACCTGTGACGGTGTCTTCCCCAGCTCGGTGGCGACCTGTTTCACCACCTCAGCGATCGTCAGGCCGCGCTCGGTGAGGTGGCCGGAGGTGAGGGCGATGTTTTTGCGGGTGGCCTCGTCGTTGTTGCGCTCGCGGATGGCGTCGACGGACGGCTCGGTCAGGTCGGCGCGGCTGTATTTGCCGGTGAGCACGCCGTTGGCCAGCGGTGACCACAGGACCACCCCCAGTCCCATCTCGCGGGCCATCGGGATCAGATCGCGCTCCACGGTGCGCTCGAGGAGACTGTATTCGATCTGCACCGCCACCAGCGGTGACCAGCCGCGCAGGTCGGCGATGGCCTGCATGCGCGAGACCTGCCAGGCCGGGGTGTCGGAGATGCCCACGTACAGCACCTTGCCTTGGCGGACCAGATCGTCCATGCCGCGCAGGATCTCCTCGACCGGGGTCAGGAAGTCCCACCAGTGCAGGTACAGCAGATCGAGGTAATCGGTATTCATCCGCCGCAGGCTCGCTTCCACCGACGCGATCATGCTTTTGCGGTGGTTGCCGCCGGAGTTCGGGTCAACCGGGCGGCGCAGCAGGGTGTATTTCGTTGCCAGCACCAGGCTTTCGCGGTTGTCGCGGGTGAATTCGCCTACCAGTTTCTCGGAGTTGCCGTCGGCGTAGGTGTTGGCGGTGTCGATGAAGTTGCCGCCCCGCTCGACGTAGGTGTCGAACAGTTTGCGGGCGTCGTCGGTGTGGGTGCCCCAGCCCGAGTCGGCGCCGAAGAACCTGGTGCCCAGCGCCAGCGGCGAGACTCGCAGTCCGGAGCGGCCGAGCAGCCGGTAGGTGTCGAGAGTGACAGACATCGTGCCCCTTCCCTCTCTTCGAAGGTTGTCCTCTTATGTCATGAGCGGGCGGTCTGGTAGCGCGGTAACCGGCGCCGTCCGATCATCAGCTCGGTGACGAGCTGGTCGTAGGCGACCTTCAGATCCGCGAGTGCGGTGTCCAGCCGGTCGACCGGACGGTCCGGTCCCGGAAGGTGGCGCGTGATCGCGGTGCGAGTAACGGTTAGCGCTACCAGCCGGGCAATTTTCCCGGCCGCGGTCGACACTGACCGAGACGACGCCGGATTCGCTGAGACCCGTGGCAGGCATGAAAGGCCGTGGGGAGCGGATCATTTCGACTCCTTCGCGCGGACGGCGACATTGACCGGCCGCATTCAAGAATGCTGAAACTGATCGGTGTCACTGTCACTGTCGCTGTGACGCTGGCGTCAGCGTTCTCGTGGTGGATGTACGTACCAGTGGGACCGCGAGAAGATGAGGATCTTCGGCGCTGCCGTCACTGCCCGGTTGGCTGTTGCGGTCCTGGTTCAGTGCGGTATGTCGGTGAGGAGTGCGCGGATCCGATCGGCCGCTACGGTGGCGTCGGGACGGGGGGCTAGTAGCGGCTCGATGGTGAGTTGCCCGTTGAATGTAGTGATGACGTAGAAGGTGCCGATGTTCGACGGGCGATCGGGCAGTGTTGGTTGCGGGTTCGTCGGGTGGATGGTGGGTCGGAAATCCTCGATGGTCAGGCGCTGGGGGGTGTTGAGTGGAGGGATCTTGCCCCAGTTCGTCGAAACGATACGGGCGGAAATATAGGTGTGTTCGTCGGGTCGGAGGGCGGATCGCTGAATTTCACCGGCGGCGAGGTCGCGGGCGAGTTTGCCGCTAACGGCGCGCGCAAGTGTGGCAATGCCGGTGTCTGCATCGGTGTCGGCGGTGAAATGAGCCATGCCGAGCACATTTGTTCCCTCGGTGTAGCCCACTGACGGGGTCAGCCGTGTGCGCAGGTCTACTACATATTGGTAGGTCAGATCGCCGATGCCGACATCGAGGGTGTCGGCGGTGGCTTTCAGCAGCGCGGCCGATACCAGGCCGTTGATCGTCGTATTCGCCTGGTGACCGAACTCGACCAGGGCTTGCGTTTCCTCGATGGTGAGTCGGATGCGTTCTGTCGTGGGCTGTGGAGTGCGGGGGTGGTCCAGGTTGATCGGTGCAACCGGTGTGGTCGGTGTCGTGGAATCGGTTGCTGTCGGGGTGTCTGTGGTGATGCCTCGTTCGGACAGCAGCTCCTCCAGGGGCCGGGGGTAGCCGTGCCTGTTCGGCCACACGGCGCGGCCGTCGACGATGTCGGCGTAGAACCTCCACAGGTCGGCCAGTAGTTGCAGGGAATGGTGTCCGTCGGCTATCGCGTGATGGGTCAGCAGGGTCACCCATGCCTGGTCGGGGTCGTCCTGCGCGATATGCACGGCTGCGGTTCGGCCCTGCGGGTCGGGCAGTCCGAGTAGCGGATCGTCGCTTCCCTTCTCCTGGGGGCTGATGTCGTGCCGGCTGACAACGGGCAGGAAGTCTTGGTCTTCTTCGATGACGGCTCGGCCCGTCGCGTCGTATGCGATTCTGCTGGCCAGCACCGGGTAGGACCGTCGCAGGGCCTCGAACGCCTCCCACACCGCGGCCCGATCCAGATGCCCCCGCACGCGAGCGGAGTAGCCGATGTAGCCGCCGGTCTCGCCCAGGAATGCTTCGCTGGGAGCGAGAGGGCGAATCAGTACAGCTGACGACTGCATATCTGTCCTCATATCTGTCCTCATATCTGTCCTCGGAATGTTCGCCTCCGGCTGATGAACCGGATCGACAACCAGTTCGCGGAGTCCCGTCTATGGCGGTCGGTTGGGCCGCACTGTCCGATGCGGCTACGCTACCATCAACTGTCATAGACTGACAATTAGTCAGGTAATGCCAATTAGGTTATCTGTGTCTCTTTTGAGAGGATGGGGTGATGGAGAGCACCGCAGATCGGCTCGCGAGTGACCGGCCCGGCCTACGGGCACGGCGCCGAGCCCAGACGCTGGACGAGATCCATTGGGCAGCAGTGGAACTGAGTGACCAGCACGGCTTCGACAACATCACGGTCGACGACATCGCCGCCCGAGCGGGCGTGGCTGCGCGGACGTTCTTCCGCTACTTTCCGACCAAGGAGAGCGCGGTCGTATACGACCGGTGGGGCATCGCCACCGCTATCGAATCGCGGTTCACGACAGCAGACCCGCCCACGATGCGGCTGGCCGATATCGAAGCCGCCGTGGCCGAGGTCATCGACACCGTCATCGAGAACGACTCAGGGCCCGCCGGCGCCGCCGAGGACGTGCTTCTGACATACCGAGTGATAACCACCACACCCCAGCTGCGGGCAGCGGCCTTCGCCGAGCACAGCGCCCGCGTCGGTGCGGTGGTCGAATCGGTCGCCGACCCCGCCGAACGTTCCCGAACGCGTCTGGTGCTGGCAGTGACCTATGCCGTGGTGGGCGCGGCCGTGAACGAATGGGTCGACTCCCACGCCGCAGGCCACACCGACGCCAGCCTCCTCGCCATCTACCAGAAGCTCTGCACACAACTTCGAACCATCTCCACGCAATGACCCCAGGCACCTCGGGAAAGCACGAAAATGGCTCCCCTTTAGTATCAAGGGGCAGTTCGTAGTTCGCTAAGCTGGTGGGCGGCGGATCCGGGTTGTGGCTTATCCGAAGAACCGGCATGCGGGGTCAAGCCGGTCGCGCAGGAGTCAGCAGACGCCCCCGATTGCCCTCCCGGGCTTGCCTTCTCCCGTCGCCGTTGGTCGGCGAGCATGCGGGCGTAGGCGACGTTGGACAGTCGTCGTTTCAGGGCACGTAGTGCTTCCTTGTGGGTCTTGCCTTCGGCTTTGCGCTGCGTGACGTAGGCGCGGCCGTCGCCGTAACCGCACTGCTGAACCACGGCCATGATGTGCAGCACCCGGTTGACCTTACGGTTCCCGGCACGAGACAGCCGGTGTCGCTTCTGATCTCCCGACGACGCGTCCAGGGGTGCGGTGCCGTTCCAGGACGCGAATCGGTCCCGGGTTGCGAAACGGTGGATATCGCCCACGTCGGAGAGCAACCTTGCCGCGCCGGTCGGACCGGTGCCGGGCAACTCCATCAGCGTGGACCCGGTCGCGGTAACCAACTGCCGCAACTCCTTGTTCGCGGCCTTTATGCGGGCGTCGACGACCTCCAGATCGCTGATCAATTCCAGGACTACCCGCAACCGCAGCCGCGCCGCGGGCCCGGTGGGCGTGAGTTCCTCTGCCAAGGCGCGGGCCTGGCGGGCCGACAGCCAGCGCTTGGCGCCACCAGGCACCAGCTCGAGCAGCAGTCGATGGATCCGGTTGATCAGCTCGGTGCGGGCACGGCCCAACTCGTCGCGACGATCGACCAGCATTCCCAGCGCCTCCAACTCCGGATCGGCCTGGATCCGCCGCAGATTCGGAGCCCGCAACGCCGCCAGTGCGACCGAGTGCGCGTCGACCGGATCGGTCTTGCGGCCGTTGCCGGTGGCGAACACCCGCACCTGCGCCGACAGTTTCGCCGGTACATCGATCACCGTCTCCCCGTCGTGCACCAGTCGGTGCGCCAGGTGTCGGCCGATCCCGTCGCAGCCCTCGATCGCCCACACTCGATCCGGGAAATCCTCCACAGCAGTGCGCATTTCGGTATAGCCGGCAGTGTCGGTGTCGTAGCGTCCGATGGCCAACACCTTCGAATCGTGGTCGATGACCTCGATGGTGGCCGAGCGTTTATGGGGGTCCATGCCGATGATGACCGTCACCGGTGTCCTTCCGTCGAACCGAGTAGGTGTTCGTGCGGGAAGGCACCGCTACTTCGAGCCAGGGCACGCCCCTTTCCAGCCACACCCCGCACGGCACCCGGTAGGACGCAAGCCATTAGAGAGCCACACCAAAACCTCAGGCGGGCAGCCGATTAGAGAGCGGCCCACCGGGCACCTGGACCAGATCCTGGCCGGGAACTGGCCCTGACGCCAATGCTAAGTAGCCGATGAGCGGATGTTCTAGCTGTTGAGTGCCGTCGCAGTGCTCACGAGTAAAGACCCAAGTGGTGTCTTGGCGCTCAGGGCCTGCCCGACAAGCGTGGTGGTCCGATGGCAGGGGACCTGCATCGGCTACGTCGGCCGTCGAGGGGTTAGTCGGACGGAGACTGCTGCAGACCTCGAATCACTGCCATGGCCTCTTCCAGAAGGAGCAGCAACTGGTTCAGTTCCGCGGCGTTCGGGCTTTCCGGACCCTGGTAGGCAATTTCCAGGCGAATGCTCTCCGCCGTCGCTGCCGCGCGTGCCGCCAGCTCGTCGAGTCTGCGACCGAGATCATCGGTGTCCATGGTCTACACGTCCTCCCGCGGATCTACACCTCCCCTGCACTGCGGCCCGTATGGAGAGCGCCTGGGCGCGAGGCGATCTCGACATTCCCACCCTGAGTCTTCGATAGTCATTGGGACGGCGGGGGTGGCTTATCGCATGTATCGGTGTCGGTACGCCGCAGCGCGGTTGCGATGTCGGGGTACTGGGGGATCTGTTCGTCCAGGCCCGCGACGGTGAGCATCCAGGCCGCCACCGGCGGTACCTGCGCCAGACACAGGGTCTTTCGGGCTGCCTTGCCCAGGCTGCAGGCATCGGTCAGGATGTGCAGACCCACCGAACCGAGAAAGCCCAGCCGCGATAGATCGATGACCACCGCACCGCCGACCGGGACCACGGCGACGGCGAGCTCGAGATCGTTGTGCCGAGCGGCCTTTGTACTCTGGTCGACGTCTCCGTCGACATGCAGCACGACCGCCGATCCGGTGGTTCGGTACCGGACACGCAACCGCTTCGTGTCGCGCGACCGTTGGGAGCCAATCGTGTGGCGCGGCGAGCGCCATCGGTACTGGGTCATGGCATGCAACCTCCCGTCCTCAACCATTGATCAGGGAGACGCCGGTGCCTTTTCTCGACAGCCAACCGTCCAGGCAATCGATGTAATAGCGGCGCGCTGAACTGCAGGACACGCCAGCGTCTTTCGGGCCTTTCGCTGATGTTCCACTGCCGATGTCCGCGTATCGGTCGTCCGACTACTGAAATCCAGCCAAGCCAGGAACCCACGGCTCGACCATCGGGGTGGAGGTGTGTTTCCTGACTGTCATGACTAAGTGTTACCCGGATCGCAGTTTATGAAACCGTGATTGTCGTGTGGTGCGTCGTTATCTGAACCTTATTGGCGGACACCCTCCTTCGAGGGGTGAGTTGGTTTTGCCTGCCGCCGCCGAGGGAATCCGGTCATCGGCGACAGTCGTTGTCGGCGTCCCGGACGGAGGGGCGGCGTGGGATGCGGCCCGCATGGTGGGGAGGTATCTGGGATGGATGACCTTCAACGCAGAGTCCTGACCGCTGTCCGGCACGCGCGCAGTGGGACTGCCATTGCCCCCGCCACCACCGTCGCCGGCCGGTGCCCCCTCGGACGCCGCTCTCTCCGTCACCACTCGAGTATCGCGCGCGCCCATCGAGCCCGCCCCCGTAAACGGGCGCGTACCCACTCACGATGCGGTGGCTCAGCCTCCCCGAGCCGGGACACTGAGCGACTGCCCGACAGACATCCGATCCCCGGCCGAACATTCGATATTGCCGCGTTCCGCGCGGCCCCGACGGCCGCGTTACCCACCGGTAGATCAACGTGCGGAGACCATCTCGACCTCTGCAATGCACGGAAATGGCCGGGATCCGATCCTGATACCAGTCTCTAACTAGCCGAACTGAGGTGCATCTGATCGGGGTCCCCTCGCTGGAGAGGACCCGCTTGCGGTGCCGTGGAAGGCCGTGGAGTACCTGGCCGGGCAGCTCGGCATCGAGGGCCTGAGGTTCGGCTCGGGGAGGCGCGTGGCGCGACCGTGTCCAGGAATCGCGGCGGCAGCGTTGTTTCAGCCAGCCGCGGACTCGTGCAGTACCTGCCAGCGGAATCGGGGCGTCGTCGGCTGGGCGGTCAGTACTGCGGTCGTCCAGCGATCGCTGCGCTTCCCGTCGAGGAGATGACGCTCCAGGCAGCGGATCACCCTGATGTCGCCCTCGGCGAACAACACCTCGAAGTCAGAGATCTCGATCTTGAGGCCGGGCCGGGAATTGCGTTTCCGCCGCAGTTCGGCCAGCAGCTCGGATTGGCTGACGGGGACGCCGTCGATGCTGAGCATCGAGAACGTCTCGGCCTGGGTCGCGGCGACGCGATCGAGGATCTCCGGGTCTGCGTCGGTTCCGAACCACGTCGCCAGCAACTGGTTCACAGCGACGACCTCGGCCTCCAGGTCGGATGCATCGGTATCGTTCATGCCCGGCAGGCTACGCGAGGCGGGTGACATCGCATTTCATAGCTCCTGAGGTACCGGCTGTGTGTCAGTGGTCGGTGGCAGACTCGAAATCATGAGGCCCAGGTCGAGATTCACACCGCTCCCGAACGAACAGTGGGAGCGCATCGAGGCCCTCCTCCGGCCGGCCGAGAGCTGTACGGGGCGAGCGGTCGGGGACCTCGACGTGACCGTGGGCGGGCGTTGAGATGGCCGATTTCAAAGATGAACTGTCGCCGGAGCTCATCGGGCGTCTCGCAGGCGACCTCGCGGGTGCCTCGGCCTCGTTCGACCGGACGGCGTTCGAGCAGCTCGCGGGCACCGGTATCGGTGACCTGGAGCTGAAGGCCCGTATCGACTGGATCGCCCGCGCCCTCGCGGCGACGATGCCGACGTCCCCCGAGGAAGCCGACCGGGTGATCCGTGGTGCCCTCGACCGCGGGGGCCTCACGGGGTGGGCTTCCATGCCCGTCAACGCCTACCTCGCCTCCGCGATGCTGGACCGCCCCGACGTCGCGCTGCCGCTGCTGGCCGCGCTCACTTCCCGCTATACCGCCGAGTTCGCTATCCGCCCGTTCGTCGAAGCCCACTACGAGGTCACGATGGACCAGCTCAGGGCGTGGACCACCGACCCGGACGAGCACGTTCGGCGGCTCGTCTCGGAGGGAACGCGCCCGCGGCTGCCCTGGGCGTCACAGCTCTCGCGGTTCGTCGCCGACCCCGCTCCCACGCTGGCGCTGCTGGAGCCCCTCGTCAACGACGAGTCCGTCTACGTCCGCCGTTCCGTGGCCAACCACCTCAACGACATCAGCAAGGACCACCCCGACCTCGTCCTCGACACCGCCCGGCGATGGTCCTGCGGCAGCACGCAGGGCGATTTCGTCGTACGCCATGGCCTGCGGACACTCCTCAAGCGAGGGCACCCGCAGGCTCTCGCGGTTCTCGGGTTCGATCACCATGCTCCGATCGAGATCACCGACCTCGCCTGCTCGCCTGCCACCATCTCCATCGGGGAGGCGACCACTGTCACCTTCACGCTGCACGCCACCGACGCGACGAGAGCGGCGATCGACTACATAGTCCACTACCAAGGGGTTCGCGGCCCCAAAGCGGGCAAGGTGTTCAAGCTGACCGTCCGGGACCTCCCCGCGGGCCAGGCGGTCCGCTTCTCACGCCGGCACCGGTTCGAGAGCCTCTCGGTCCGCACGATCCACCCCGGCCCGCACCGCATCGAGGTCCAGGCCAACGGACGCGTCCTCGGCGCGACCGAGGTCCACATCACCGCCGCCGAAACATCGCAAGGCCCAGCCTGCGCCTGCTGAACGATGGTGTTGCGGGAGACACCGAGCAGCTTCGCGATTGAGGTGACGTTGTTCTCCGGGCGGGCGAGCAGGTCGCGGGCGTGACGTTGTCAATCTAAAACTGCAGGAGTTGGTTGGCACCCGGGCTTGTTGATCGTAGGGAGTTCCGGGTGAGTGAGCCTGTGTTGGACCGCGAGGTGCGTCGGCGCCTCGCGGTCTTGCGTCATGTCGAGGAAGTCTCCGGCAGCGTCGCGATGACGTGCCGGTACTAACCATCAGCCGTCCGACGTACTACAAGTGGCTACGGCGCTACGAGACCGAGGGAGTGGACGGGCTGCGGGACCGTTCGCGGCGACCGCGAACCAGCCCGAACGCGACCCGCGCCGAGGTGGTGGACAAGATCATTCACCTGCGTCGTAATTACCACTTCGGGCCGGGCAAGATTGCCATGTACCTGCAGCGCTACCACGACGTCACGATCAGCGTCGCGACCGTCTGGCGGATCCTGCATCGCCTCGACATGGGCCGCCTGCCCGCGTCGCAGCGGTATCAGCGGCACGACCGACGCTGGAAACGCTACGAGAAACAGCGTCCGGGCCATCAGGTGCAGATCGACGTGAAGTTCGTCGAACCGCTCCCGAAGGCCGGCAAGACGAGCGTGTCCCTCGAGCCGGCGGGACGGCGAGGCAAGTTCTACCAGTTCACCGCGATCGACGACGGCACCCGCCTGCGGGTGCTGAAGATCTACCCGAAGCTCAACCAGAAGACCGCGATCCAGTTCTTCGACTACGTGCTGTCCCAGCTGCCTTTCGCGGTCGAGAAGATCCAGACCGACAACGGCACAGAATTCGGCACGCAGTTCCACTGGCATGTGCTGGACAAGGGCATCGGCCACGTCTACATCAAGCCCCGCACACCGCGGCTGAACGGGAAGGTCGAGCGTTCGCACCGCATCGCCGTCGAAGAGTTCTACCGGCTCCTCGACGGCGTCATCCTCGATGATGTGAACGTCTTCAACGCGAAACTCAAAGAGTGGCAAGACTATTACAACTTCGACCGGCCACACGGCGGGTTGGACGGACAGACGCCCTATGAGAGACTCCGGCAGAAGACACAAACCACAGCGCCCGAGTGAAGCCGATCTCCCGCAGCGGCACATCGACAAGTGTGCTAGCGCCATACCGCCCGACTACCCGGGCCGAGCACATGGATCCGCATTTCGCCGCGCACGGGTCGGCCGATGGGCTGATCACCAGCGGCCAGGCATTCGGTGGGCCTGTTGTCTCGCTTGCTAATCGATGACGGCGTGTTTTCGGAGGCGAGTCTTGTCTCGCCCGGGAAGGCAGGGTGCGCTGGTCGTCGCCACTGCAACCAGATATTCAATTGCCAAAGGTTTGCCGAACGGTCCCTGATGGGTACTATACCTCACAGGACCAATTCATCCCATGAATTGTTGCACGGAGCTAGGAGCAGGACCACACATGTCGGTGACCCCGCTACGGCGGGGTTGATGCGAGAGGAGTGGTGAACGTGCCAGACGATATGGAAGCGGCGATCACCCGCCGCGGATGGACGGATCCGGAATTCCCCGAGCAGGTGCGGCACAACCCGGTCGAAGCACTGTCGACACTCGGGATCGAGGTCCCGAAGGGTCTCGCGGTGGACATCCGAGTGCAACAGCGCAACACGTTGTACTTCTGCCTGCCGCCCGTGCCGAGGCAGTCGGATCACGGAATGGTGAATCAAATGGACCTGTGGGGCACCGCCGAGATGTTCGTCTGGGCGATGCCCCTGCAGGTTGCCCCGTTGGGGCTGGCCATGCGCAAAGGTTTTCACCCGGAGAAGGGCGGCCGGTCATGACCGCTGATTTCGATGCCGTGTTCGATGCCTTCTACCGACGGCTCAACGCCGATGCCGAGTACCGCAAGCAATTGATCGCCGATCCGAAAGCCACACTGTGTGCGACATCCGGTTACCCGCCCGACGACAGCTTCGCCGTCGAGGTCATCCAACAGCTCGACAACACCATGGTCATGCTGCTGCCTGCCTCACCGCAGCCCGGGCAGGACTTCGAACAACGCCTGTTCCAGACCACCAGCTTCGTCTACGACATGCTGCTCACCAGCGGCATCGGCGGTTTCCTGATTCCCGACAACCAGCTCAAATGGACGCTGCGAGACATGCGCAGCAGCTGGTTCGCCAAAGCCGCTCACTCCTGATCATCCGGCGAAGAAAGAAATGCGCACGGCGTGGATCGCCAACCACGACCACAAGTGAGCTTCCCCCAAGCGGCCGGAACCGGCCACCGTCGAACTGGAGCGTGACCATGACCGCACCGACACCTTCTCCCGCATTGCCTGTCCAGGATCTGTCCGGGCTGGTGGGCGCACATTTCATCCACACCCACGCCGCCACGGGCTGCATATGGGAGGTGTATATCCGCAACGCCACCACCATCGACTACCGAGCCCTGGGCGGACGACTACGAGGCCGTCGCGTGCTGGGCCAAACCGTGGACCTGGTCCGGCTCGGCGACGATGACTACCGACTGACCTGGGGCGAATCCATCGGCTGCTTCAGCCTGATCATCCGCCCCGCCCGACGCTACATCCACCAAGTGGTCACCTTGCTCCACAGCACCAGCCGCGACCCCGCACCGACGTGCTGGATCGAACTGCTGACCGAGTTCCGCGACATCACCTTCCTCGAAACCCGCTGCCCCAACGACGACACCGTACTCGGCGACGTACCCGCAACACAGATCGAGACAGTGGGATAGGTGGACACCGCCGACCGACTCCGCCGAGTGTCAGGGCTTGTGGGTGGGTGAGGGAGGCTCCGATTTCGGGGCTGTGCTGTCGAGGCGTTCGAGTGCGGCCAGCAGCCTTTCCAGGGCGGGGAGTGCGCCGTGTAGGGTGCGTCGGTCGGCCGCCGAGAGGTCGTTCAACGCCTGATTCAGGATGGATGCGCTGATCCGGTTGTAACTGTCCAGCAGCTGAGTTGCCCGGGGCGTGAGTGACAGTCCGACGGTCCTGAGGTCGTTCGGATCCGGTGTGCGCGCGACCAGGCCGGCGGTGGTCATGGATTTGACCAGATTGCTCACTGTGGGCGGGGCCAGTCGCAGCTGTGCCGCGACGGCGCGGGGGGTGACCGTTCCGGATTCCGGCAGGGCGCGCAGCAACTCGAACTGACTCTCCGGCACGTCCGGCACCTCGCCGCTGCGGCGGATCGATCGCAGCAGCGCCCGGCGCAGCGGTCCGAACAATCGACTGAGTCGATCGGCGGTGTCCATCTGTCTCACTGTCTCAACCGATGTCGCAGGGAACGGCCGTTAGAACGCCGTCGCTGTCGGGCCCGTGGTTTTCGAGAAAGGTGATTTCCCGGGACTCGGTCGTCAGGTCGAACCGACACACCGGCGCGGGGTCACTGCCGGTATCACGAAGGATGGCTATCACCGCGTGCATATAACGACGGCCGAGGTGGATAGTGAGGCTGAAGCAACCGATGGAATCGGCCCAGGACAGCGCGTAGAGATCGGTGTCGAGCCGGGCCAGGTCCACGGTTCGGCCGGTGACATGATGCCCTCGTAGTCGTCCGGACAAGGCTCGGTAGTCGATGGTGGTGGCGTTGCGAACATACATCTCCCACGTGCACTTCTCGGGGGCGTAGGTATGGATGAAATGCATGCCCACCAGTCCGGACGGATCCTGGGCCGGCAGCGCCACGCGAGGCGTCGGTGTGGTCATAGGTCACGCTCACGGTCGTCGTTTTTGGCCATCCAGGTGGTGCGCATGTCGCGCAGGGTCCATTTCAATCGGTCGTCGGGGATGAGGAATCCGCCGACGCCGGAGGAGAACAGCAGGTCGTAGCTGCGCTGGGTGACCTCGACGAGACGTTGTTCGAGATCCGCGCCATTCTCGGGTGGAGCCGGGAGCAGGATCTCGATGGTGTCGACGCGCTCGTCGACGACCTCGACGGTGAAGTCGTCCCGCGCGGGGTATCCGTATTCCGCGCACAGCACCGTTTTCGGATCGGCCAGCAGTTCGGCGCGGTAGTCGAGATCGTTGCTGAGCCGGTTGTAATACGCTGCCAGGAATTCGTTCGCCATGACGGTCACGTCCTCGGATCGGTTGGGCGGGGAGCGGAGTCGCTCGACGCGCCGGTGCGGAAGCTGCGGCGCATGGCGAGCAGGTCGATCTTGCGGTCTTCGGGCAGCAGCCACACGAACAGATCGCTACTGCGCCACAAATCCATCTGATTGACCACCTCGTGCGTGTGCGGCTGGTCCGGTTCCCGTGCCGGGGGGATCACGAAGTAGAGAGTGTCGCGCCGCTGCACCCGGATCCGCACCCGGGTGCCCTCGGGCACCTGCACGCCCAGTGCGGCCAAGGCGGCGTGCGGGTCGCGCCCGCACTGGTCGGCGAATCCGGGATCGGTCCACGCCCGCCAGGTGAGAGCGGCCTCCAAGTCCTCTCGAGCTACGGCGGGCACCGTGGGGTGCCGGTCCGATGTCGTCATCGTTCCCCTCCTTCGAACGCCTCGACGCGTCCGGGAGCGAGGTCGACGAGGTGTTCGGCGAGCTCGTCCGGGTGCGAGATCATCGGCACGTGACCGGAACCGTCGATGGTGACGATCCGGAAACCCTGCTCGGCGGCATAGGTGGCGGTCGGATCGAACATATGATCCTCGGTGCAATGCACATAAGTGCATGGCAGCGCGGACCGAGCCTTCTCCATCCCGGCACCGAGAGTGTCCTCGTGTGTGCGCCGCAGCATCGGCACCAGGCGCGAGGCCATCCACTGTTGATCGTCCGGATCCGACACACCCATGCCCGCACCGATCGAGGCGGGATCGGTCGGTTGCGCCACCGCCCAGTCGGGCACCTTCGGCGTGAACGCGAAGATGTCGCGTACCTCGGGGATGAGTTCGAACGCCGACCGACCGGCATAAGGCACGAACGCCGACACGAACACCAGATGGGCTGCTCGCTCCGGGACCCGCTCGGCCACCCCACTGATCACCATGCCGCCATAACTGTTGCCCACCAGCACCGCATCGGTGATGTCCTCCCACACCAGCAGATTGGTGATGTCCTGTACGTGCGTGGCCAGCCCGATCTCCGGTCCCGCGAGATGGTGGCGGTCCCCGAGCCC
The DNA here is from genome assembly GCF_015477765.1 of Nocardia transvalensis. Classification (GTDB taxonomy): domain Bacteria; phylum Actinomycetota; class Actinomycetes; order Mycobacteriales; family Mycobacteriaceae; genus Nocardia; species Nocardia transvalensis_A. Next base: position 19,205 of record NZ_JADLQQ010000010.1, read on the forward strand.
GGTCAGGCTCGGCGCATACACCCGATGCCCCGCCGCCTCCAGCCGTGACCGCAGCCGCCCCCACATCCAGCCCCCGGCATACGAACCATGTACCAGCACAAACGTCGCCATCATCGACTCCTTCCCGGTCGGCTGCCAACGTCGGCTGCGGATAGGTGCAGGCAGCGGACGCGCGAGCAGCTTGTTTTGATAGCAAAATTATTTTGCCACCAATATTCAGGAGTCATCCCGTAACGTGACCGACGTCGCTACGGGTCGCTCGCCGCTGTCAGCTGTTGGGGGTGTTGGTCGTGCCATGCCCGTCCTCGTGCTGGGTGTGGCAGGAGTCGTTCGTTGTGACGGGCACGTTCATCGCCGGGTTGGCGGCGAAGAATCCGTAGGGTTTCAGGGTGAATTTGCAGTAGTCGACCGGCATGACCGGCCAGTCTTCGGCGCGTGGGATGTGTGTCAGCCCGAAGGTGTGCCACAGGACGATGTCCTCGCCATCCAACGACCGGCCCGCTGCCAGGTAGGCAGGCAGTCCCGCGCCGCCCGGACTCTGGTTCACCATCTCGCCCGCCGGGTAGCGTTCGTCGGCGGTGTACCGGGTGACCCACAAGTGTTTGGTGGCAAAGGCCGCGCGGGCGGCGATGGACGAGGCCGGGTCGGCCAGCAGGGTCGGGTTCTGCTGCGGATAGAGCACATAGCCGGTCGGCCTACCCAGACGGTTCGTCTTCTCGGTGTTGAGGATGTGCCAGGTTCGGGCGACCGCGGCGTCCGCGCCGCGGGCAGCGTCACTCTCGTTGGTAATCCTGGTGGTCTTGGTGGTGAAGGCGTTTCCGTAGGGATTGTCCGGGCCCATCGGCAGCCTCTGCACATCGACCTCGTCCACGGCATTGGCTACACCATCCACCGTCATGTCCAACCGTGCGCAGAACAGATGCTGGTGGTAGGGCAGGCCGAGGCCGGGTGCGGCCTCGGTCTGGTAGGGGGAGCCCTCCGGCGGATAGGCAGCGGTGAACGCGACGCCGGTCAGCTTGGCCTCACACTCGATGGTCCCGTCCAGGTACAGATACCAGTAGAAGCCGTAGTCGTAGTTGCCGACGGTGGTGAAGAAGCTGATCACCAGTCGCCGCTGCCTGCGTACCTCACTGACCCCGGTGAACAGGTCGGTGTGCTTCCACAGCGTGCCGTAGTCCTCTTCGTGGAGGCATATCGCATTCTCGATGGTCTGCGGGGAGCCGAACTCGTCGGCGAGTGTCGCATCGAAATAGTGGATCTCGCCCAAGCAGTCGCACCCGAGCCGCAACGAATTGGCGAACCTCCCGAACAGGTACTCGCCGGTGTCGAAGTAGTTCTGCCAGAACCGGTTCGGCGACGGATCACCATAGGGCACCACCATCTCCACGATCGACCCCCGATACAGCACCGGCCGGTGGACCCCGGCGTCGCGATAGCTCACCTGACGCAGGATCAGGCCCTCCCGTGCGTCGAATCCGATGCTCAGCCGCCAGTTCGCCCACTCGATCCACTCACCGTCGACTCGGAAACTCGGCCCGTCGGGCTGGGTGATCGCGATCGGGCGCAGACCTTCCAACGGCGGCCCCACCTGGGCGGGTCCTGGAAATTGCCCGGTTCTGCGGGAACGTCGAAGACGCGGTGATCGATGATGTCGATCAGTTCGCCGAAGGTCATGTCGACATAGGCGCTCAAGCCGTCTATCGGGTGTGCCCACGGGTGGTCCTGCGGATGATCCTGGCGGAACGCCAGCACTCTGATGACGCGCCGACCTCGTTCGTTCGAGATATCGAAATGCCCGGCCGACAACGGAACATACGCCACCATGGCCGGGTCGACGCCGTGGGCACGTAGCGCGGCGCACCATCGCTCGTTGCCGGCCATGATCTCCCCGATCTTGGCGAACTCCTCCACCAAAACCGGCACCTGCCCCAGCTCCGCATCGATCGTCGAGCGCTCGAGCATCACCGCCCGGGAGATCGACACGAGCAGATCGCCGCCCGCCCCGGTTGCGGTGTCCAGCAGCAACGCTCGCGCCATCCGCTCCGGCGCCCCTGCCGCCCCTTCCTGATACGCCAGCACCGCCTGCTTGTCCGGCTCGGCCAATCCGACGTAGACGAACCTGGTGGTCTCCGCGAGCAACCCGGCCGCCTCCACCGCCGTCCGCACGATGTCGATCTCCTCAGCGGACAGGCTTGCCAGCACGTTCGAGGCGGGGTCGGATACGCGCATATCGGTCGAGGGCATCGCCGGTGCTCCTTCTGTGTCCATCGGTCGCGCCGGGTCGCACGTGCGTGGTCTTTCGTTATGAGTGGTTCATGCCCAAGGGAATTCCGGCGATCCGACCCCCCGGTTCTCAGCCTGCTTGCCGGACCGGCAGGATCACCGCGGATGGGTGCTGCGGGTCGTGGAAGACCTGCTGGTCGGCGGCGCGGAGGGTGGTGGCGGTGGCCCGGGGTTCGCCGGTGCCCAGGTTGCGGTTGAAACGCGGGAAGGCACCGCTGGAGACCTGGACGCGGATGCGGTGGCCGCGTTTGAAGCGGTACGCCGTGGGCCACAAATGGACTGTGGCGCAGCCTGTTCGGTCGGCGTCGGTGCGGCTGACAAGGCCGTCGCACACGTTGTAGGAGCGGTCCTGGTCGTCGACATCGCACAGCCGGACGAACACGTCGGCGTGCGGCAGGCTGGAGCGGAACCAGATCTCGGCGCTGACCTCCCCGATCACCTCGACATCCCGGGCCAGGGTGGGCGTGGTGTAGGTCAGCACATCCGACCGGGCTTCCAGTGCGGCGTTGTCGACGCGGCCGGGTTCGATGAGGGAGTAGGTGCTGGGTCCCCCGAGAGCGGGTGTGGGATCGGCCGGATCGTAGTGATACCCGTCCGGAGCCGACTCCTGCGGAAGCTCGGTGGCCAGGGCGCCGTCTGGTTGGAGGTGATACCGCTGCGGCTCGTACCCCGGCGGCGGCCACGTCGGGAAGTCACGCCATTCTTCCTGACCCATCACATACAACCGCACCGGCGCGCGCTCTGGGGGCTGTTCCCCACGCGCGTAGGCCAAACCGAACTCCAGAGCCTCCTTGGAGGTCGACTCGGCCACTCCTGGCGAGTAGTGCAGCCACGGCCCCACGGTGATCCGGGCGGTGCGCCCGGCTTTCTGCAGCACCTGGAAGTCGCGGAGCTGGCCGGGCACGAACATGTCGTACCAGCCGTCCACCATGCTGACCGGCACGGTGATGTCGGCGACCTGGCCACGGTGGTCGGCGGATGACCAGAACGGGTCGTCGGCGTCATGGGCGAGGCAGTTTTGGATGTAGTCGTCGTGATGGCCCAGCACGGCAGCGTCAGCCTGGTCGAGCGGCAGTGTCCGCAGCAGAGCACGTGCCACCTTGCGGTCGTTGCCCTTGTTGCGCAGCTGCGCGAACATGCGTTCCTGGGTGGCCATCTTGATGCCCCAGCTGAACGGGGTTTCCAGGGCGAACCCGTCTTTGCGGAGAAACTCCAGGGTGAAAGCCGATTCCGAGACGACCGGGATCATGGCCTTGACCTGAGGCGGCAGCTGGTCGGCCACGGCCCACTGGACGCAGCCCAGATAGCTGGCGCCCACCAGGATCATCGACTCGCCGAACCAGGGCTGTTCGACCACCCAGTCCAAGGTGTCCAGGCCATCGTTGCGTTCGCACCGGAACGGATCGAACCGCCCACCGGAACCGAAGGTGCCGCGGGTGCTCTGCACCAGCACCTGAAATCCGCGCTCGGCCAGCGGCAGGGCCGCCTCCACCGCGACCTGGCCCCTCCTGCCATAGGGGCAACGCACCAACGCGGTCGGCAGACCGTCACCACCCGATTTCGGGGCCCAGCGGTCGGCCAGCAACACGACCCCGTCGCGCATCGGCACCCGCAGATCACGCTCGATGACCACATCCCGGGTCAACGGCGGAGATAAGTGCTGCTCGCGTTCCAGCTTGCGACTGGCCCGGTTCATCGCATGCACCCTAGGGTGAACACCTCTGGATCAGCGAAGTCACCGAAGTTGGAAACGTCGACTATCTGGCGCAACATCCCATTCATCCTTTCCAGGATCCTTCTGAGACCACTTCTGCCAACACCAACCGACCCACCCAAGCCTCGAATCGCAGAAAGACTCCATGGTGTTCGGTGAGAACTGCTGCACCCGCTAGCACTCCGGCACACACCCGCCAGCACCGTCGCGATCATGACAGACACACGGCGGCCGCAGAATCACTCGTCCTAGATAACGAACGACCTTCTGGACATCCCGGACAGCCTAACATCACCGCGTTGATCACTAGTTCGACTTCCGCCCATTGCGGCGGGGGCCGTGAGCAGTGGATTTCGGGCGGTCTCCGCCTTCGTCCGGGGATTGCTGCCGAGCGTCGGTGAACCCGGTCCATTCGTAGTCGTAGCGCGAGTCGAGATCGAAATGCCGGAGCAGCCGGGCAACGAAGACGTTCACCACGTCCTCCACCGTCTGTGGATGCTGATAGAAGGCCGGCATCGGCGGGATCACCATCACCCCCAACCGCGCCAGCGTCAGCAGATTCTCCAGATGGATGGCGCTCAGTGGCGCCTCCCGCGGCACGATGATCAGCTTGCGCTGTTCCTTCAGCGTGACATCGGCGGCCCGCTGAATCAGGCCCTCCGCGTATCCGGTCGCTATCCCGGCGATCGTTTTCACGCTGCACGGCACGATGAACATCCCGTCGGTGCGGAACGACCCCGACGACAGCGGCCCGCTCACATCGTCGGGACTGTAGGTGGCATCGGCCAGCGCCGACACCTCCCGGGTACTCATCCCCGTCTCCCACTCGATCGTGGAGCGCGCCCACCGGCTGATCACCAGATGCGACTCCACCTCCGGCTGCGCCCGCAATTCCTCCAGCAACCGCACCCCGAGTACCGCACCGGTCGCCCCGGTCATACCAACTACGAACCGCCGCATATCGACTCCTCGAGGTCACAGACCGCACGGAACTGCCGATCGCCTAGTGCCCGACCATAGCAATCAGACAGCTATATGACGGTGAATACCACGGACGCGCTACCTGATGCCGCCTCGAACGAGCCGACCTCGATTATTTCTAGCAATTTGGCAGCTACACTTCGTGCCGGAGCAGGTGCGACATAGAGGTGAGAGCCCTTTCTCGGTCCACTCCCCCAGCTCGACCTCGTGGTGATGAATCCGGTGGCGTGACATCCGTTTCCCGAGAAGGGAATTCCACATGGCATACGATGACCTGCGCAGCTTCCTCGATCGGCTCGACAAGGAGGGGCAGCTGCTGCGCATCACCGATCGGGTCATGCCCGAACCCGATATCGCCGCCGCCGCGAATGCCGTGGCTCGGCTCGGCCAACAGTCGTCGGCCCTGTATTTCGACAATATCGCCGGTTTCACCTCCGCCCGCATCACGATGAACGTGCACGGCTCCTGGCCCAATCACGCTCTGGCCCTGGGCCTTCCGAAGCACACCGGCACCAAGGATCAGGTCCGGGAATTCATCGAACGATGGGGCCGGTTCCCGGTGCCGCCGCAGCAGCGCGAGGATCCGCCCTGGGCGGAAAACACCATGGACGGCGACGAGGTCGACCTCTTCGGGGTGCTACCGCTGATCCGGCTCAACGACGGCGACGGCGGGTTCTACATCGACAAGGCCGCGGTCGTGTCGAAAGATCCCGAGGACCCCGACAACAGCGGCAAGCAGAACGTCGGCATCTACCGCATCCAGGTCAAGGGCAAACGCAAACTGGCGCTGCAGCCGGTGCCCATGCACGACATCGCCCAGCACCTGAACAAGGCAGAACAGGCAGGCGCGGATCTGCCGATCGCCATCACCCTCGGCAACGAACCGGTGATCAGCATCGTGGCGTCCACCCCCATGCGTTACGACGAGAACGAGTACGAACTGGCCGGTGCGCTGCGAGGCGAACCGGCGCCCATCGCCACCGCACCGCTGACCGGACTACCCGTGCCCTGGGGATCGGAGGTTGTCATCGAAGGCGTCATCGAGGGCCGCGCACGCGAAATCGAGGGCCCCTTCGGCGAATTCACCGGCCACTACTCCGGCGGCCGCAGCATGCCCGTCATCCGCGTCGACAAGATCTCCTACCGCACCGACCCGATCTTCGAACACCTGTATCTGGGCATGCCGTGGACCGAGATCGACTACCTGATGGCCGCCAACACCTGTGTCCCGCTGTACGAACAGCTGAAGAAGGACTTTCCGGAGGTGCAGGCGGTCAACGCCATGTACACCCACGGGCTGGTGGTGATCGTCTCCACAGAGAAACGATACGGCGGATTCGCCAAGGCCGTCGGCACGCGCGTGCTGACCACGCCGCACGGACTCGGCTATGCGGCAACGGTGATCGTCGTCGACGAGGACGTCGACCCGTTCGATCTGCCGCAGGTCATGTGGGCGCTGTCGACGAAGATGAACCCCAGCGGCGACCTGGTCGTCATCCCGAATCTGCCGGTCCTGGCACTGGCACCGCAGGCGACGACTCCCGGTATCGTCGACAAACTAATCATCGACGCCACCACCCCCGTCTCTCCCGATCGGCGCGGTCACTACGGCACCCAAGTGCGCGACCTCCCCGAGACCGCCGCCTGGATCGAGCGGCTGCGCGCACTCACCACACGGTGAACCCATCCATCCACCAGGAGGCCCTCATGACCGATGACCAGATCTGCCCCCGCTGCGCCTTCGACACCATCGAAAACATCTGCACCTCACCGGATCCCGGCGTCTGGGACGTCCTGCAATGCGCCCGCTGCCTGTACATGTGGCGCACCAGTGAACCCGCCCGCCGCACCCAGCGCGCCCACTATCCCGAGCAATTCCGCATGACCGAAGACGACATCCGCAACGCCCCCGAAGTACCGGCCATCCCACCCTTGCGGGCCGACCCGTAACCATAGAGTATCACCAAGGCCAACTTGGCTGGTACAGAACAACATTCACGAGGGGTAGATGGGAAAGAGGCCGTCGGGATCGCGCTCTGCCCTGATCCGATCCAGTCGCTGTGACTGGGCTTCGCCGAAGACCCGCAACGGACGGTTGGCTCTATCGCGGTTGGCTATGTCGAGGTGACCGAGCTGTTGCCCGGCAGAGACCGGCGCGAGGTCGGCCATGACGCCATCGAGCCAGCTGCGCACCTGGTCGTCTTGCGCGGGATCGTCGTACACGGCATAGGTGGCCAGAAGAAAGTCCGTCTGAACCGACAGCGCCATATCGGGCAGTTCGCGGGTGGGCCCCATGCTGATGAGCGTGCTGAGGGTGCGGTCGGTGACCAGGTCGATGAACGCCGAACGCATCGCCGGCACGGCCACCTCGGTAGGACCGTCCACCCAGGCGTTGTCCACCGCGAATCGGCATCCTCCGGGATACGCCGCGCGCTGACGGTCGTACTGCACGTCGAGCGTCGTCGGCGCCGCGTCGACGCGCGAAAGTGCCTGGTCGAGAACCGGGCACGTGGTATACGGCGCCAGCGCCTCCGACGCCTGCGCTGAGGTGTCGACCAGCGCCAGTCCGCTCACCACGACGACCTGCCCGGTGTAGCCGTCGATCGGCTCCGGCGTGGTCTGCGCGAGGGCGACGACCTCCACATCCGGCGAGATCGTCGTGTGCACCTCGTACAGCCAGGTCATCACCTCGTCGTACAGCTCGCCCGGATACGTGTGCACGGTCTCGTGCAGCGCCTGGGGCAGCGACACGGTGCGCAGGTGAAACCGGGTGACGACGCCGAAGAAGCCGGGACCGGAACCCCAGGCGGCCCAGAACAGGTCGCTGTTCTCGGTCTCCGATGCTCGCACCAGCTCTCCACCGGCGGTCACCACATCGATGGCTGCGATGTGCTCGGCCGCCCAGCCCCAACCACGCGCGTTCCACCCCAGCCCGCCCTGCAGCAGGAAACCCCCGAGGCCGACCTGCGGGCAATGGCCGCCGTTGAAGAACCGGCTGTACCTCGCCAAGAAGGGGCTGAGCTCGCCGCCGTTCACTGCAGGCCCGGCGGAAACGATGGCGTTCTCGGCATCGTAGGCAAGGTCTTTGAGACCGCCGACATCGATGAGCAGGCCGCCGTCGCGGACACTGCACGAGTCCCAACTGTGCCCGCCCGCACGGACCGCGACCTTCCACCCGCGAGCGCGGGCCAGCCGCACCCCGGCCACGACATCCTGATCGGTCGCCGCCTGCAGCACCGCCGCGGGCCTGTGCTGCGGCAACCGCGCGTTGAACACACGGTCCACCACCGCCTCGTCGTAGCCCGGATCGCCGGACAGGTACAGCCGCCCGCTGAACGTGGGACCGACAGTTTCCGCCATGTGGTCCTTCCCAGACCCTGGGGCATGCCGATCAGCCACAACCGACCCACCCGGCTCACCGTTGAACCGCAACTGCCTTCGCTCATCGTCACAGCCGCACCTCAGGCTGTAACCCGTCGTGCCGTGAACGCTAACACCCGCACCGGCCCGGCGGCGCGAAGGCGCACCACCCGGTCCCACCTGTTACGGTGATCGTGCCCGGTTCGGTGCACGAGAACTCCGCGGCGGCTTTTCAAGACCGCGGACGTCGACGTGCCGGGTGTTCTATCTCGTGTGGAGTCGTTCGAGCGCATTCGTCGGGACAAGAAGCTGAAGCCTGGTGTCTCGGAGCGGAAGTCGTGCGCCGCCATCAGGTGCGAACACGCTCCATCTCTGCTGATATGCCTGAGCTCGCGGTCCCCTTTCTGCGATGTGAGGCTGGGCCCGATCGGTCGACGGAGTCGGCAGCGGTGGGCTGGGAAGGATCGGTGGGATAGTGCGCTACTTGGTCAACGTTCCTAACTTCGGTGACTTCGCCGATCCGGAGGTGTTTGCCGACCTGTCCCGCAGCGCCGAGGAGGCCGGGTGGGACGGCCTGTTCGTCTGGGATCACATATTCCTCTGGGACCACGTACTTTTCGACAAACGGCAGGACCGGGAGTTCGCCGACCCCTGGGTACTGCTTGCGGTAGCCGCGACGGTCACCGAGCGCATCCGGCTGGGCACCATGGTCACACCCGTGGCCCGGCGGCGTCCCCAGAAGCTGGCCCGGGAAGTGACCACGCTGGACCGGCTGACCGGCGGCCGGATGGTGCTCGGCGTCGGGCTGGGCGGTGCGGCCGAATACAGCAGCTTCGGCGAGCCCGCCGATCCCAAGATCCGCGCCGCACGACTGGACGAGGGCCTGGAGGCATTGAACCTGCTGTGGTCCGGCGAGCAGGTCAGCTATAAGGGTTCGCACGTGGTGATTGACGATGTGGTGTTCCGGCCGACGCCGGTGCAGCGTCCGCGGGTGCCGATCTGGGTCGGTGGGGTGTGGCCGAACAAGGCGCCGATGCGGCGGGCGGCCCGCTGGGACGGGGCGGTACCGATCCTGCCCGACGGTCCGCGCGCCGAGGATGTGCGGGAGCTGCGCGAGTTCCTTACCCGGTGCGGCGCCGACGAGTCGTTCGATCTGGTGGTCGGGGGCACGACCGAGCCGGGCACCGCGCGCGAGATCATCGGGCCGGTGGCCGAGGCGGGTGCGACCTGGTGGCAGGAACGATTCCTGGACGATCGGCTCGAACGCGTCGAGCCCATCCGCCGCCGCATCCTGCAGGGCCCGCCGCAGTTGTGAGGGTGGCCCGTCGTTCGAATCTCCCGACGCCGTCGGATTTCTTCTCTGCAGCACAGTTCAACCTGTCCACAGTGTGAAATCTCGAGGAGGACCCCATGAATCGCATGCTTACCGCCACCGGCATCCTGGCCCTGCTGGCGCTGTCCACGATGACCGCCGGTGCCGTCGGCGCTGCCGAAGCGGGACCTGCCCTACCCCACCCTCCGGCAAACGTCCAATCCACGGCGCCGGTCGTTCTTGGTCCCTTCTCCTATGAACTGGGCTACCCTGTTCCGCCCTCCGGTTCCGGCACCGGCGCCGGCACTGGCTCCGGCATCGGCACTGGCACTGGCTCAGGGGCCGGGGCCGGGGGCGGTTCTGGCACTGGCTCCAATTACGGCTACCCCGTTGGCTCTGGTTCACAGGATCACATCTCCCCTGCTTACCAGGCGTCCACAGCGAATCCGGGCGCATAACAATGCCTTTGCCGTCCCACCCCGGGCTCACCGGGCCTGCACTCCTCAAAAGCACGAGAAGGGAAGCCGCAACATGACGGTGATCGTCGCTGGCAGGTTGTATGTGGACCCAATGGACAGGGACCGCTTCGTCGAGGGCCACCGGCCCATCATGGAGGCAGGCCGCAACCAGCCGGGCTGCATCGACTTGTCTATCTCGGCCGACCCGATCGAGCCGGGGCGGGTAAACCTCTTCGAGTACTGGGAGTCGCCGGAGGCTCTAGCCGCCTTCCGCGCGAGGGGGCTGCACTCGGCCGAAGTGATCGACATCAAGGAAGACCACGTACTCAAACACGAGGTCTCCCATAGTGGGCCGCCCTTCGACTGACGGGTTCGGCCGGACGCGGCGAACCTCGAAAGGAAGGAGATCCGTTCCTAGCCGGAGAAATTCCTCGGTCATCGCGTGTGCGCACAGGTCCGATTCTCGCGGGCAATCAGCTGCGGCGGCGCGAACTGGAACAGCGCCGTGGCGGCGACATCAGCGGAGGCGCTGACGTTGGAGTGGGGCCATCAGCAGCACCGCTCGCCAGCGGCGGCGAAGCCGCTACCAACCCGCAGCCCCACATCGCACACGCCCTCGACAACCCGCTCGGGCCGATTATTGCCGTCGATCCGGCCTGCTACCCCTCCCTTCCCAGACCCTGGCCACCCGGCCGCATCCCCGCAGAAGGACTGAGTCCACTGTAGATCGGGACGAGCAGAGGCCGGGAAAACTCGGCTTACACGACAGGACCTAGTGGCTGGCCCGCGCGTTTGACTAGGCCAAACGCTGAGGGCTAACGGTGTACCGACACAGACCGTGCCGGTACACCACCACGGTCGTGCTTCAGAAGCTCAGTTCGCCAGCGACCACCAACGCCGTACGTGGGGAGAAAGACGCAGCCTGGCTCGCGCCTTCTGCTCGGTTCATTTCCTGTCGAACCGTTTCCTCATAGCGCCCGCACCCGAGGTATTTCGACATCCGTTTCGCGTCCCCAGCGAGCTGGGACTTGTCGGGTCGGATGTACCGCTCGGTCACGCGGGAATCGGCGGGCCGGCGATCTGCTGGAGGCGATGTAGCGGGACACCGGCGTCGGCGAACCAGGTCAGGCCGGTGTGACGCAGCGTGTGTCGGACCAGATGGGTGTAGCCGAGGAGGGCCACGACCTCGTCCCAGTGGGTGGCTCGGCGCAGCGATCCGGTGGAGATGCGGCCGCCCTGGGGACCGGTGAACAGCCGGGCGTCCTTGTTTCCTCGGCAGGCCCCGACACGGGCCGCCACCATGGGCCGGATCTCCTCGATGATCGGCACCAAACGGGCTCGCTTCCCCTTGGTCCCCTTGTCTTTCAAGCCGCCGGGCCCGCCGTGGTTTGGCGCCGAATCGTCCAGATCCATTGCTCGGTGTCGATGTCACCGAGTCCGCAGCCGGAGACCTCCCCGATCCGCGCCGCGGTGCAGGCGGCGAACATCACGACGTCGCCCCACCCTTGGTAGTGGTCTGCCGAGGCCGCCACCAAAGAATCGCAGAGCGTCACCAGCGCCTGCCAATCCGGAATGGCCAGCGCGCGGGGGTCTTTCAGCTCGTCTTCGATCTGCTTGTACAGCTCTTGCCAGCCCCGGACACGAGCCGGATTATCGTCTCGCAGGCCATCCCGCTTGACCTGCTCCATGACACGGACCAGGACGGCGAGGGTGTTCTTGATCGTGGATTTACCGCAGCCGTCCTCCTCGATCCACTGCACCACTGCCCGATCGACGATCCCGTTGGTGATGGACAGGACGGGGAGATGCCCCAGAGTGGGGATCACCCGCTTGCGCCAGCCACACAGGTACGGGTCTTTGGTCTTGTCCTCCAACCCTTTGAGCGCGATCTCGAGGTTCGATTTCTGCGAATCGAGCGGAACAAGTTCCGCGTAGTCGAGCAGGGTGAGGTTGGCCCGCACCGGATCGATACCGCGCGCGGCAAGTCTGCGCATCCGATCGACCCAGTCCTCGGCGAGTGCGGTCGTCTCGAACGCAACCGACTTCGTGTCGCGCTTCTTCGTATGCGGGTTGGTCCATCGCGCCCGTGCCCGGAACGGCTTCCCCGAACGGGATCTGGGGATCTCCTCGATGTCGAACGACACGGTGATCCCGACAGGAATCTCCAATACCGCCGTCATTGCGTACTCCCCCGATAGTCGGAGGAGTTCGCCATCCAAGCGAACATCAAGCAGCCGGTGTCACATGCCGCGCTTCGAGATACGCTTCCAGGTCGCTTTCCGGATACAGGGCGACACGTTCCGACAGGCGGATGAAACCCGCCCCTGAACCGGCTGCGCGCGGCGCCACCGACGCACTGTCGATGCATCGACTCCCAGTAGCTGCGCGACCTCGCCGGTGGTGTACATCCGCTGGTTCACCAGAAGCTGGCGTGTGCTGTCCGACTGCTGCATCGCGGACCTCCCGTCCCCGATGTCCGCCGGAGGGCAACCAGTACACCCCAGTCGGTTTCGACCGACCAGCCCGCGCGGCGGACAGAGATACCGAGCCCTCGAACGAACACGACGCCGAAACACACCCGGGCCCGCTACCTGCTGGATTCGTCGCGACAAGGCTCCGCTGAAACGACTCGCCCGCTGACGGTGTCGTCCGGCTCCGCCAACGCGGTTACCGGGAACTCCCATGAGCTGGGACGTTCCACCACGGTAAGCCAGCCCATAACGCACTGGCAACCACCCGGCATTCCCGAACGGCCGCCACGCCAGAGCAAGGACGAACCGGGAGCGCGTCGTACCGCGATGAAGACGCCGTCGACGGACCGCCCGCTGTGCTCGATACCGACTGCTGTGCCTGACAGGCCCGACAGACCCGGGCTACCGCCCGTGGTCCACATTTGGTCCACAAAACGCAACCAGTAGAGGGGAAAAACCCGTCTGACCTGGTCGGGCTGACAGGATTTGAACCTGCGACCACCTGACCCCCAGTCAAGAAGAAGTGCTCGATAGGGACATTTCGTGCACGCTATGCCCGTTGTGCTCGCGTGTGCAGCGAGCATAACAGCAGCTCACAGGTCTAGCGGGCGGAACGGGTGGTCCATGATCAGCTGGTGCCGGATCGCTTTGGTCCACGATTGGTCCAAGACAAATCGGGCAAATGACGGCCTTGTCGAACCGGGCGGGCATGTGAACCGCCGAGAGGGCGGCGCAACTCGGATACTGTTTGTCTGGTTCGTGGGCAGCAAGTGGCAGAGCCTATCGGGCGTGGCTGACACGTTGCTGTTCTCGGATCGAAGGCGATCCGCATCAGCACCGGTTGGCTCCGGCAAGGCTACGAGCATCGAGACCTGTTGCGGCGGCTCCGGCCCTCGAACCGCGCTGATCGTCGCCCGCGAACACTGAACATTCGAATCCGGGACGACGCCGCTTGCAGGGGTTGCCGAAAGACGAACTCGCCCAGGCGGATGCCGAGATACGTTCGACGGTCGTACGTAGCCTCGGCCAGAGCAAGGTTCAGCTGGTCGTTTTCGATCCGCAGCCGCCGCTGCTCCGGGCCGCCCGGAGTTCCGGCACGGCCACTCGGGCGCGGGCATTCCGCCAGGTGCTGCAGGGCTGTGCTGGTCGAGCCCAGAACCATGCTGGCGAAACCTCCGCGGGCCCTCAGTCGGGCGCCGGCTGGGTGGTCGGCGCCCCGCAGCGAAAGGTGCCGCACAGTGATCAAGGCTGCCCGTGTCGTGGTGGTGACGCTGGCCGTCGTGGTGATTCTGGTTTGGGCCGCCTGCTGGCTGGGCGGCTCCGCGCACGCCGATCAACCCGTGCGGGCATCGCCATTGATACCCGCCAGTGGACTGCATGCCCGCGATCTGACTGCCATTCCAACTTCCGAGCGGCTGCTGCTATTCGCGGGTGGCCTCGTCCTGCCCGTTCTTGCGCCACATGCCAACGCAGCGGAGCAGTCGCTCACCCATAGTTGCCCATCGATCTCCTCTTCCGAGTCGTCGGGATCTATCGCAGTGGCGATCGAAGCCTCGCGGTCAATGGAGTTGTCCATGCCGTGATGGACGGCCCTTCTCTTGGGGTCAGCGAGGTTCCGAAGCGCCGTGGCCTGAGGTTTGCGCAGCTCAGAGGCAGTCGCACTAACTGTGTGCAATCACGACAGGTGTCGTGCACGTGATCGCTGATCAAATCCCACGTTCCGGGGCGAACATCGGCGGCTTCGTGGGCGGGAGGCGGAACGTACTGAAATGCCGAAAGGCGGGCGTGCTGCGGTATCTCGCAGCATGGCCGGTCAAAAGAGATCGCCGGACTTCCACCGACGAGTCAGGGCCGGGGTGGTGAATTTTTCTGCCTTGCAAGTGTGCGTGGCCCCGCGGTGGCGAACCGGAGGGAGCGGCCCGCCACCGCGGCTTCCATCACTTACCGCCTACGGGTTACTCCTCACTCTCCTCACTCTGTTCGCTGTCTCCAACAAGTTCCGCAAAGGCGTCGGGATCAAGGTCCATAAGAGTTTCACAGGGCCCAGTCTGATTACGAGGATTAATAGCTGTAGGCCACTCCCCCCGCTCCCACCGCTCCAGATCAAGTCTGCAAATCTCCTTCGCGCGTTCCACGAGTTCTTGCCTCTGCTTCTGCTGTTCCTCGAACGCTTGCTGCTGTTGCTGCGCGAGATCGTCCTGCTGCTGCTTCACATCCGTCATGCATTCTTTGAACTCGTCGTAGCTCTCCTTCTGACCACACTCGACGACGGGGTCGGCAGCGACCGCTGGGCCAGCCTGGACGACGCCAGCTGATACCGCTACCGCGAATGCCACGAGTACTACCCGGCCATACGTGCGCAATACCATCACGCTCCTCACACTCGAAAGAGATTTGAGCCACGGTCAGCCGTGGCAACGTCTCCGAGCCGCCCAACTGGTCATTCGTTCCAGCTGGCGGCGAGGATCGGTATCAAGTCCGTCGAACGTGCCGACCACCCGGCCATCCCAGCACGCTGCCATCGTGGCTGCCCTTGGTGCGCAACAACACTGGCCGCCGACGAGTCAGGCCCAGGGCAATGATGTTTCGGAGGTCGTCAGTTGGCACTCCCGAATGCGCGGTAATGCCGATTACAGGAAAGTTGCCAACGGTCTCCGGGTCTGCATTTGTCGGTGGCCAGGTGACAAGCGCGGCGGTGGAACTTGGTCGCGTCGGTAACAGATGAGTGCTGGCTCTGTCACCTGTGTTTCCGGCACGCTGGTTCACCCATCCCGGGGGGTTGCGGGGACGAATACAGATGCGGGCCGACATGGTGTCCGGTCAGTTCGTCGCTGCCGGATACCGTTGCGCCAACTCTGGGAGGATCGAGATTGGAGGAACTATGCTTGCGCGTTTCATCGGTGGTCTCGGCCTGGCTTCGATTGCCGCCGTCAGCGTGATCGCTGTCTCTGCAGGGCAATCTGCGGCGCAGGGCGATGGAACTAAACCGCAGATCTCGCTAACACTGAGCATCTATCCGGACCCTCATCAGTCGCACTCAGCTCGTGGGAACCCCATTGCCAGCGTCAACTTGAGGTGCGAACCCCAAACCGGGAACACGCATCCGCAGCCAGACGACGCATGCCCCAAAGTGCGCCGTGCCCTAGAAGCAGGGGGCCTCTCCAAACTGCGCCACCTAGACGAGAAGTGCACAAAGGAATTCAAACCGGTCACCGTGACCGCGAGGGGGCACTGGTTCGACTCATCCGGTCAGCGTCGCACGACCGATTATGTGAAGGGTTCTAATAACCGGTGTCTGGCGGAAAAGGGGACCGATAACGTATTCAGATTCGGCAGCCGCTGACGGGCGGCATACGGGTCTACGCTTCCATCGGGGTCTTCCCCCGGGCGAGTTTGCGTCGGTAGTAGGCGCGGCCGGCGGTGTCATGGCGCAACTGCACGATGGCCATGATGTGCAGGACCCGGTTGATGCGCCGATTACCCTTGCGGGACAGGCGATGTCGCTGGTGGTCGCCGCTGGAGGCATCGATGGGTGCGGTGCCATTCCAGGACGCGAACGGTGCCGCGCTGGCGAACCGGTGGACGTCGCCGATATCGCCGAGCAGCCGCGCCGCCCCCGACGGGCCGATGCCGTGCAGAGCGGTCACCGTGGTGCCAGTCGCAGCGAGCAACGCGGTCAGTTCCCGATCGGCGGCCTTGATTTTCTTGTCCAGCACCGCGATCTCGCCGATCAGTTCGGACGCGAGCCGTCGGCGGGTCTTGCCGACGAGGTCACGTGGCCGCACCCCCGGCGAGCAGAGCGCGGGCCTGGGTGGCCGACAGAAACTGTTTGGCGCCACCGGAAATCAGCTCCAACAGCAGCCGATGCAGACGGCTGACGGTACTGGTGCGGGCCGCGCCGAGCTCGTCGCAGCGGTCGACCAGCATCCGCAACGCCAGCAGATGGTCGTCGGCCCGTACCGGTGCCAGGCCCGACGCATGCACTGCGGCCACCGCGATCGAGTGCGCGTCGGTGGCGGCGGTCTTGCGGCCCTGACCGGTGGAGAACAGCCGCACCCGCGCCGACAGCTTGTGTGGGACGTCGACCACGGATTCACCGTCGGCGACCAGCCTTTGGGCAAGGTGCTTGCCGATCCCGTTGCAGCCCTCCACCGCCCATACCCGCTCCCGGAAACGGCGTCCGTAGGCGAGCATGTCCCGATAACCCGCGGTATCGGTGGCGAATCGGCCCTGGTCGACAACCGATTCCGTGCGATCGAGTACTTCGATCGTCGCTGAGCGCTTGTGCGGATCCATTCCGATCACGACCGATGTCACAGCTTCGTCCTCCTTCGACAGCCAATGGCAGTGCAGCGAGGAGGGCAACGCTCCTTCGAGCTGGGCAAACCCCTCTCGAGCCACAACCTCGCCCGGTGCCCGGCGAGGACGCACGCCAAAAGAGAGTCACACCCAACTGGTGGACAGCCGAATTGAGAACGTCCCGCCGAACACCTCGACCGAGCCTGACCGGGCATCGGCCGTGACACAAGTTTCTAAGGAGCCACCGCCCAACTGCTGATCAGCTGCGCGCCCGATCAACCCGACCAGTCGATACGCCAGCCGGATCGTGACTCCGCAGTTGCAGCGGGCGCATCACCACGCCAGTGAACGGCCGTCATCGAACGACACTTGGCAATCCGCCCGTGCAATCGCACCTGAAGTCAGGCGCGCGCGGAGTGCTGGCCGGTCATCAAGGCGGCCAGGTCTTCGGGTTCGAGGAACGACGGTGGCGGTGGCGGGCCCCAACTGAAGAGACCTTGTGCGCCCTCGAAGACCTCAGGTTGCCAGAGTTGATCGTCGAGGATGCTGTCCATATCGGAGTAATACTCGGAGAAGTTCCCTGCCGGATCTTTGAGATACCAGAAGAAGTTGGAGCCGGCGTGGTGGCGGCCCAGGCCCCAGACGTGTCGTTCAGGGTGGCCTTCGAGCATGTGAGTCGCACCGCGGCCGACGTCGTCGATGTCATCGACCTGCCAACTGGTGTGATGCAGGAAATTCACCGGGGCGGCCAGCGCCAGGAGGTTGTGGTGGTCGGTGGAGCAACGCATGAATACGCCCCGGTCGCTGATATGGTCGCTGATCTCGAAGCCGAGGCCTTCGGTGAAGAATCCCATCGTCGCGGGCAGGTCGGTGGTGCCGATGACGGTGTGTCCCAGCTTCTTCGGCCGCACCGGGGTTTCGCGCAGGACACCCGGAGCACGACCGGTGCGATCGATCCGTCCGGGCCAGTTGTAGAGGGTCGGCGAGACCGCGCGCTGCACGATCCGGGGTGCGATCTCGACGCGGACCACTGCCCCGGAGAGCGGCTCGGTAGTACAAAGGCCGGTGCCGTCCAAGTCGTAGGACACGCCGAGCTTGTCGAGGCGGGCGGCGACGCGCGCGATGTCGTCGAAGTCGTCGACGCCGATACCGAGCCCGACCAGGCGTCGGGTCGGTGTGCGCACGAGCCGGAGCTGTTCGCCACCGTCCTGGGTGGCGAACACCCCGTCGCCTCGATGGTCGAGCCCGAACTGGGTGTAATAGGCGGTGTTCGCTTCGAGGTCGGGAACACCGATGATGACTCTACTGAGACGATGCATGCCCATTCGGTCACGCCTCCATGGTTGGTGAGATAAGGATTTGGGTGCACCGAGCAGGATTCACACGAGTGGTGTGATGTTCTCCTCGACTTCGAGCAGGGCCTTGCCGTACACCTCGTAGCCGACCACGGGCAGCAAGCCCCCGTGGCGCGCGGCGGTCGCGGAGTCGCGCCAGAACCGCTGCAGCGGATTCACCTCAGCAAAGGATCCGGCTCCGTGCGCGAACAGCAGGACATCCATTGCCCGCGTGATGGATTCGACGACCACCCCGGTATCCGACCGAATTCGAGCGCGGGCCAGGAAGTCCGGGTAGCAGCCCGCCGCCGCGGCGTCGTCGATGTCGGCGGCGGCGCGGTAGGCGTGCAGATGCGCGGTGTCGATCAGCCGCGCGGCCTCGGCGATCTGCAGCTGAAAGGCGACCGAGTCGCGTTGCGCGGTGAAATAAGTGTTGGCGATCCCCTTGTTGGCCGCTTTGCTCATCACATACTCCAGCGCTGCCCTGCCCATTCCCAACAGCGGCCCCGCCAGCACCAGTTCCAGGACGGGGACGAATGCCGAGCGATACAGCGGTTCGGTTCCGGAGTGTTCGGTGGGGTAGTCGCCGAGGATGGCAGGGGGCGTGCGCAGCACTCGATGCTCGGGCACGAAGACGTCCTCGGCGATGAGACAGTTGCTGCCGGTGGCCCTCATCCCGGCAACAAACCAGGTGTCCTCCAGACCCAGCTCCGCTCGCGGAACCAGCGCCAGCCCTTGGTCGACGACTTCACCGTTCTCATCGGTGATCGGGATCCCGAGGACCGCCCACGTCGCATGCCAGGAGCCGGAGTTGTAGTACCACCTACCGGTCACCCGCCAGCCGCCGGCGACCTTGACGGTCTCGGAGGTCGTGGCGAGCACACCGGAGACCTTGGCCGTGGGGTCGGCGCCGAAGACCTCGTCCTGTGCCTGCGCCGGGAACAGTGCGGCCATCCAGGCGCAGACGTTGTAGAGCGTGACCACCCACGAAGTGGCCCCGTCGGCGCCGGCTACTTCGGCGGAGACATCCAGCTGTGTGCGAATCGGCATTTCGAAACCGCCGTACCGCTTAGGCACCGAGACCTTGAACAGCCCCGCGTCGGTGAGTGCTCGGATGGTTTCCTCGGCTACCCGGCGGTCTGCCTCGCCGGCCGCGGCGCGCGCGGTGATCAGCGGCTTCAGCTCGCGGGCACGGGCGACGAGTTCGGCGGCGGTCGGCCCGGCAACGGCGGGCGCGTCGGTCGTGGCGGTCATGGTTCTCCCTAAGTTTGTAGGTGTCCGGGGGTCAGCGGGAAAGCGCGGCGATCTGGTCGGCGATCGCCGGGCGCGGACGCGCGGCGAAGCGGGAATGGGTGCCGAAAGTCCGATAGCCGTAAACCAATGGCGCGAGTTGTACCGAGGCGGCGTGCGTCACCCGGCCGATCAGCAGCAGGTGGTCCCCTGCCTCGACGGTCTGCTGCAGGTCGCAGGCAGCCCAGCCCGCAGCGCCCGCCAGGCGTGGCAGCCCTCGAGACAGGTACCAGGACAGGCCGTCGAACCGATCGATGTCGCGGCGGGCGAATGCGGTGGCGACATCGTCCTGGACAGCGCTGAGCACATTGACGCCGAACCGGCCGCCGTCGGTGATCCGGGCGAGCAGGCCCGAACGCGCGTCCAACGCGATCGACAGGAGCGCCGGCCGCAGCGATACCGACGCGAGCGAGGAGACGGTCGCGCCGCGGGGGCCACCCTCGTCGATGGTCGTCACGACACTGACCGGCGCGCAAACCCCAGCCATCAAATCGCGAAACTGCTGGTCAAGCACTGGGCACCTCCGATAATTCACCATGCTGAATTAGTAAGTCCAGTGTGCGTACAGCCAGCCCCGCATGTCAACACCCGAGGCGAAATTCACCATGCTAAATTTGAGGAAGACTGGAGTCGAGTTCAGGGAAATGAGGTAGCTGTGACCGAAGATCCTCCTGCCCTGCGCAGGGCAGACCGGGAACGTAGAGCCGGGCGTGCGCCAACCCGGCCGGAACAGGCCGCCGAAGAGCTCGCCGAACTCGCCGCGTTGGGCAAGCCGGGTGATCGCCTCGGCACCAAGGACGAGCTCCGGACCCGCTGCGGTGTTTCGGTCGGTACTTTCAACGAGGCGCTGCGCATGCTGCAGTCGCGAGGAGTCGTACACGTCAAGACCGGACCCGGCGGTGGTGTCTTCGTGCTCAGCCAGTCGCCGATGGTGCGGCTCGGAAACTCCATTCTGGCCCTGGACGACGACGCCGCCTCGGTCACCGATGCGCTGCGCCTGCGCGATGCCATCGATCCGCTGCTCGTGCAGGACGCTCTCACTCACGCCAAGGCGAAGCACATCAGGGCCATGCGCCGGGAGCTGCGCGGCATGCAGGAGGCCGCCGACGCGGGTGACAGTGTTGCCTTCGTACACGCCAACTGGGCACTGCACGCCAGGATCGCCGAGGCCAGTCCCAGTCCGATCCTGCGGTCGCTCTACCTGAGCCTGCTGGACCTGCTCGAGTCGCACACCCTGTCGGTTCTCGCCGCCGACGAACACCCGTTGCCGGAATACATCCATTCCCGATACCTGCTGCACGCCGATCTCGTCGAGGCCATCGCCGCGCGCGAGACAAGCACGGCGCTCGCGCTGATCGCGGAACACAACACCTCCAACCCTGCAAACGCGCTTCGGTAGGCCACCCGCGATCGATCACTCCTGGCACTGTCGGCCGGACGTAAGTCACCGCGGTGCAGCGGTGCACCGTCATGGGTGGCTGAGCTTGGACGGATGCACGCCTGCCCGAATGCTCGACCTGGGCGAGCTGACGGGACATCTCGGTGCGGGCGATCTCGCGGCCAACTGTGCGGAGTTGACGAACATCCTGGAGCCCGGTGACATCGCGTTGTCGTTCAGCTCTGGTGGTGGATTCGGCTTCAGCTGTGCCGTCGTCCAGCGGCCGACCGAAACCCGTGCATAGCCTGCGCCACCGCGAGAACGTCGAAATCGTTTACGCCGTAGCGGAATCCGGCCGGTCCGACGTCGCTCGAAGCCGTCGGTCCCAGGTGATGGGTAGTCGGCGTAGGCCGTATGTCAGTGTGTTGTCCTTGTACTGCAGTTCTTGTCGTGGCACTGCGAGTCGCAGGTTCGGTACACGCTGGAACAGCCGGATGAGCGTTTCTTGCAGTTCGACGCGGGCGAGTTGTTCCCCGAGGCATTTGTGCGCGCCGTAGCCGAAGGCGACATGGGTGCGTGGTGACGGACGGTGCAAGTCCAGCTCGTCGGGTTCGGGGAACGCCTGTTCGTCGCGGTTGGCCGAGTTCAGGGCCGCGACCAGCCACTCGCCCGCCTTGACCACGTGTTCGCCTACCTGGACATCTTCGGTGGCGTAACGCAGCAAACCGAACTGCACCACCGTGAGATATCGCAACAGTTCGTCGATCGCGCGCTGCGGCGCTTCGAGCAGAACATCGCGCTGCTCTGGATGTTCCAGCAACACTAGTGTGCTCAACGCGATCATATTGGCCGTCGTCTCGTGTCCGGCCACGACGAGGTTGAGCGCGAGCATGACCATTTCAGCTGTCGTGAGTGGGTCGTTGTCGGCCTCGCCGCGCACGATCATCCGGCTGAACAGGTCGTCGCACGGGTTTTGTTGCTTGTCGGCGATGAGCTCGCCCAAATAACCGCGCAGCCCGGCAGCGGCCTGCTGCGTTTGCTCAGGAGTGGTATTGCTGCTGAGCAGCGTGACGCTCATGCTCTGGAACTGCTCACGGTAGCTGTCGGGCACGCCGAGAAGCTCGGAAATCATCAGTATCGTGATCGGTGTTGCGAAGTCCCGCACCAGATCCGCAGTGCCGGATTTCGCGAGCATCGTGTCGAGGTGACTGTCCACCACTTGTTGCACGTATTCGCGCATCGTCTTGATGCGGCGGGCGGTGAACTCCGCGATCACCATCTTGCGCAGCCGCGCATGGTCCTTGCCGTCGAGCTGGATGACGTTACCGGGCAGAACCGGATCCTGACCGGCGTTCGGCAGGATGTGCAACGAGGCCGCGCCCCGAGAGCTCATCGTCGGGTCGGCCAGCACCGCACGGACGTCGCCGTACCGGGTCACCAG
This sequence comes from Nocardia transvalensis, assembly GCF_015477765.1. GTDB lineage: Bacteria > Actinomycetota > Actinomycetes > Mycobacteriales > Mycobacteriaceae > Nocardia > Nocardia transvalensis_A. Next base: position 41,526 of record NZ_JADLQQ010000010.1, read on the forward strand.
CCAGGCGTCGATGCCGGTCGGGCAGCGCACCTTGACCACTGGGTCGGTAGTGCGCAGGGCGGCGTACGCGGCAGGGGGATCGAAGGGGCATCCGGTTGGCCGTGTCACCGGAAGGGCTGGGGTCTGGGATGTTTCGGTCATTGCGGATCACGCCTTTCTGTCATGAGGAAATTGGCACTGAGCGTCGAATCCTCGTGCCCGGCTCACAGCGGCCGCCCGGCTCACCCGGACTTCCTCGGCCGCCGATTGATCTGCCAGTTCGTCGCTGCTTTAAGGACCTGCCGGCGAGGTTGTCCAGTCCATGGGGCAAGATCCGAAACGACGGCGTGAGGACGGTGGCGTGACCGATCGCGTGTGGGCCGGTGTCGATGTCGGCGAGGAGCACCACTGGGTGGTGGTGGTGGTCGACGGCAGGGGTCGAGTAGTGTTGTCTCGCAAGGTGTTCAACGACGAGCGGGAGATCGCCGCGGCGATCGAGGCGGTGAACGCTCTGGCCGGGCAGGTGTCGTGGGCGATCGATTTGTCCGGGGTGTATGCCGCGCTGCTGCTGACGATGCTGTGGCAGACCGGCCAGCCGGTGCACTATCTGGCGGGCAGATCGGTGCACCATGCCTCCACGACTTATCGTGGGGAAGGCAAGACCGACGCCCGCGGTGCCCGGGTAATCGCCGATCAATCGCGGATGCGATCCGATTTGCCGGTGCTGCGGCCGGGTGAGGACCTGATCGCCGAGTTGCGGATGCTCACCGCTCATCGCGCCGATCTGGTCGCCGACCGCACCCGAACCATCAACCGGCTGCATCAGTAGCCGATCGCGGTATCCCCCGCTCTGGAACGCGTTGCGCAGGTCACCCAGCACCGTGGCTGGGCGGTGCTGTTGACTCGCTACCAGCGGCCCAAGGCGATCCGTCGTGCCGGGGCCGACCGCCTGACCCAGATGCTGGCCAAGGCTGGTGTCCGCAACGCCGCGAACATCGCCGAGGCGGCGGTCGTCGCCACCAAGGCTCAGACTGTCGAGTTGCCCGGCGAAGAAATTGCCGCACGACTGGTCGCGGCGCTGGCGAAGGAGGTGATCGACCTCGACGCGCGGATCAAGGACATCGATGCCGCGATCGAGGAACGATTTCGCCGCCACCGGTTGGCCGAGGTGATCACCAGCCTGCCCGGCATGGGATTCCGGCTCGGTGCCGAATTCCTCGCCGCGGTAGGCGATCCCGGCCTGATCGCTTCCACCGATCACTTGGCCGCGTGGGCCGGGCTGGCACCGGTGCCCAGGGACTCCGGTAGACGCACCGGACGATTGCACAACTCCAGCCGCTACAACAGATCCCTGCGTCGGGTGTTCTACATGTCCGCGCTGACCAGCATCCGCTGCCACCCCGAATCCCGCGTCTATTACGACATGAAACGCGCCGAAGGTAAACGCCCCGTCCAAGCCGTCGTCTGCCTGGCACGCCGCCGCCTCAACGTCCTTTGGGCACTCATCCGCGACAACCGAACCTGGACACCGCACATGCAAGTCACACCTATCGCAGCTGCGGCTTGACATCACGATTGGGAAGTCCTTTCCGGACTTGTTGCGGCGGTGTGGTTCTCGCCGCTGGGCGCGGGCCGGACGGCCTCGCGGCCAAGCATAGGTGAAACTGTCATCAATGTATAGCAGATATAGTTTTAATTCCGCTCTACCACTCTGCTAGGTTTGGGCGCGTGACCGAGATCGGGCGCCGTGAGCGCAAGAAGGCCGCCAACCGCCAAGCTCTGGCCGACGCGGCGCTGCGGCTTTTCCTGGAGCGCGGCTATGACGCGGTCGGCGTACGGGAGATCGCCGAGGCCGCCGATGTCTCGGTGGCCACGTTGTTCAAGCACTTCCCCGACGGCAAGGAAGCGCTGGTCTTCGATCAGGACGCCGGGCGCGAGGCAGCGCTCGTCGCCGCTGTCCGCGAGCGTCGCACCGGCCAATCCATCCCGCAGGCACTGCGCGAACTGTTGCGCGGCAAACGTTCCCGGGAAGTCCGCGAACACCCGCGTTTCGCCGATTTCCGCCGCCTGATCGACACCACACCGGCACTGCGTGAATACGCTCGCCGAATGTGGCTGCGCCACGAGAACACCCTGGCCGCGGCGATCGCCGCGGCCAGCGGACTACCCGAGGACGACTCCGCCTGCCAGGCACTGGCCCACTTCGCCCTCGAAGCCGTCACCCTCGTCTACGGACGAGACGACGCCGAGTCCGCCCTCGACCGCATCTTCACCCTCCTCGACATCGGATGGACCGCCACAACGACCGACCCCGATCGGTGAATCCCCGAAGCCGTCCGTCGGCGGAGCGGCCTCGCCGACTCCGACTGGCACTATCGCCCGGACACATTGTGGAGTGCCGATTCGGCACTCCACAACAGTTCTCGGCTGCACCACGAACAACCGCTGATCCAGTTGACATCACTGGCATCGGCAGGGCTTGGCGGTTGATGGCCTTCCTGCGCTCCCGGCGTCCTGGCATGGTCATGTTCCCACCCTCACGCATAGGTGAAACAGATAAAAAAGCAGAGTCGATTTACTTTTCGAACGGATTCAGTCATGCTGTGTGGGGTGGGGCCGTCCGGCCCGCACCCGGCGGCGAGAACCGCACCGCCGCACAAAGTTCGGAAAGGTCCACCCTCATGACCACACCCCGTATCGCCATCATCGGCGGCGGCCCCGCCGGCCTGATGTGTGCGCGTGTCCTGCAAGGACATGCCATCGAGTCGACGGTGTACGACGCGGACACCGCCGTGGACTCCCGTGACCCGGGCGGGACGCTCGACCTGCACGCCGACGCCGGCCAGATCGCCTTGGAGGACGCCGGGCTGATGGACGCGTTCCGGGCGTTGGCCCGGGTCGAGGGCCAGGCCAAAAGCCGCCGGGACCAGCACGGCACCGTCCTGGCCGAGTTCGTTCCCGCCGCTGGCGATGAGACGGCGCCCGAGATCGACCGCGGCCAACTGCGGACCATGCTCTACGAGCACCTGCGGCCCGGCACGGTCCGCTGGGGACACAAACTCCGCCAGGCGATCCCACTCGGCGGTGGGGTCCACCGGCTGGAGTTCGCCAACGGCGTCAGCGCGGAAGCCGATCTCGTCATCGGCGCCGACGGCGCATGGTCACCGATTCGCCGACTGCTCACCGATGCGGTGCCGCAGTATCTCGGCGTCTGCTTTCTCGATGCCCGCTTCGATGACGTGGACACCCGCCACCCCGAGATCGCCGCGATCGTCGGTGACGGTCACATGTTCTCGACCGACGGCGACGGCCGGGCGGTGATCGTGCAACGCAACAGCAACGGCGTGGTCCGCGGCTACGTGGCCTTCCGCGCCGAACTCGACTGGGATGTCACCGCAGGCGTGGACGTCACCGACCGCGAGGCCGTCCGGTCCTACCTATTGCGGGAATTCAGTGGATGGTCCCCGATCATGCGCCCGCTGATCACCGACAACGACAGCGACTACTTGCCGCGCAGCTTCTGGGCGCTACCCGCCCCACTGACCTGGGACCACGTTCCCGGCGTCACCCTGCTCGGCGACGCGGCCCACCTGATGGCGCCCTTCGGTGGCCACGGCACCAACCTCGCCTTGCTCGACGGCGCCGAGCTCGCCCACGCGATCAACAAAGAGAACAGTCTCGACGACGCGATCTCCCGCTACGAGACAGCGATGCTCCCGCGATCCGGCGAACTTGCCGTCAGCTCGAACACCGCCCTCACGCGGTTCTTCGCCACCACACCCCCGCCCCCGGACCACGCCCAGGAGCACAAGAACTATCTGGCAAGGGCGGCCGAATATCGCCGCACGCACGCCGGATCGGCATAGCCACCGTCGACAAGATCGACGTGGCCTGTCGGCGTCGAAGCTGGTCGATCGCTGCCCTTCTTCGCGCAGCTACGAAATCGGTGCCGACGCGTGATACCGGAAACGCTCTTCGAATCCTTCGGAGTAGCGAGAGGGTGGTGTCGATGAGGAGGATTGTTCGATGACTCCGTCGTCGGCGATGTAGAAGATCGCGCGACCGATGGCGATCTCGCCGGGTTCGGTCGGCACGAACACCATCCAGCCGACCTCGAGGCGGTCGGCGACGAGTTGGTCGAGTGGGTAGCCGGTGGTGTCGATGCCGAGGTCGAGGAGGTATTCGCGCACCAGTATGATCGTGATGCTGGGGGCATCGGTTCGGGTCGGTGAGGGTGAGGCCGGCCAGTGACAGCTGATACATGGCACCGTCGATATTGTCGCCGTGATCGAACAAGGCGGTCAGCTTCCGCGGCCTCGACCAGCGTGGCCGCGGCCTGGCGCTGTTGCTCGGTGGGCTCGGTGCCTGCTAGACCGTATTCACTGGTGGATGTGCGTTCCTCGGACACCGGAGGCATCGCGCTCGTGCTGAGAAATCCGCATAAAGACAACCCGACGGTGCCGCAGACGATGGACGGCCTGACCTACGCCCCGGACCGCACTCTGACCCTGGATGCCGCGCATCTGACCAAATTCGGGTTCCTGTCGATCCGCGGCACCGGCACACTCTTCGCCTTCGGTTCCGCCACCGCACCACCTGCTGTGCCCATCACGAGCCAAGGGGCCGGACCTTCGGCAAGATCCGGACCTTCGGCCGGAGTACAGGTTGGCCGACCAGTGGCCACGGAGTCAGCCGACCTGAGCGACACCATCGACACCACCCATCCCGCCGCGGGCTCGACAGCTGCGGTGCGGGCGGTGGGTGGCGCCGCTGGTGAGCCCGCGCAGGTCAAGCCGGTGTCCGGGCCGGTGGGAGAGGCTCGGGCGCGCGATGAGACAGGTGTTCTCTCGCAGGTGCGGCATACCCGGGCCCCGCCCGCCATCGACCGGCCCTCCGCACCCGCGGGCACCGAAGAGTCCACCGGTACCGTCCGGTACGCACCGCTGCTTGATCGCGAAACGGACACCGCCGAGGAACTGTCCACCGACACGAGTTCTGACTGGTAGTGGCGGGTGAAGGCCCATTCCGCGGCCAGGGTGCGGTGGAATCGTTCGATCTTGCTGTTGGTTTGAGGTCGGTAAGGACGCGTGTGTTTGACCTTGATGCCCAGCTCGGTGCAGGTCGCTGCCCACAGTTTCGAGCGATAACAGCTGCCGTTGTCGGACAGACTCGTTCAACAGTGACCCCGCGAGCCGCAAACCAGCTCACCGCTAGCTGCAGGACACCGACCGCGGTCAGCGCGGTCTCGTCGTCGTGGATCTCGGCGTAGGCCAAACGGGAGTGATCATCGATCACCGTGTGCACAAACGCGTTTCCCATCACAGGATTGCGGTATCGGTTGCGGGCGACGCCGGGGGTGGCCGAGCGGTGCCGGCGGCCGGTGGCACATCCGACGAACCGCCAACCGCCCTCGGCCGGGATGTTGCCCAACTTCTTGACATCGACGTGAATCAGCGACCCGGATGCGGATGCTCATAGCGGCGGATCACCTCACCGATGCGAATATCGATGTGGGACAAACGGTTTAATCGACACCGCACCAGCACCGCGTGGCACAGTCGAGGGCGGCATCGACTTCACTGCACTACGCCAGGCGACACGCCGCTCGACCTTCTGGTTGCGGCAGCGATCCGTGCGCCGTCATGGGAGGCTATGACGACGCCGTGAATCCTGCCTGCATGCGCGTCGGGAGCGCACCATAATGCCGATGAGCGAACGGTTAAGGGGATCGTGCGTCATAGACACGCCCCATTCGTCGGCAATGTCTTACGCAGGTTGGCCGTTTGTCGTGAGTGTCGGCAGTCGGTTCCGGCCCCACGGTTGGACCGGAGTTAACGGTGCTTCCTGCGGCTCTGTGGGGAGGGCGTCGTCGATGAGCAGCGTGGCGATGGAGGCTGCGGTCGGGAGGGCCTCGGTGTCGAGCGCGCGGGTGCGGGCCGTGGCCCCGTCTAGAAGCAGCGCCAGTTGTTCGCCGAGTTGCACGGGGTCGGTGGCGCCGGCTTGGCGGGCGGTTTCGGCGAAGCGGGCGGCGACGGATGTCTTGTAGTCGTATGCGCGGCGGCGTGCCGGGTGGTGCGGGTCGGCGATCTCGACAGCGGCCGCGATGAAGGGGCACAGCGGTGTCGCCTCGTGCGACCGGACGGACTGCGGCTTACCGAAGGCGGCGAGGAGCCGTTCGCGGGGGGTGAGATCAGTACGGTCGAACACTTCGGGCATGGTGTCGGGATCGTGTCGGCGCAGGTACTCGGCAACGAGCTCATCTTTGCTGGTGAAGTGCTGGTATGCAGTCCTTTTCGACACCTGTGCCACCGAGCAGATCTGGTCCATGCCGGTGTTGTTGATGCCCTGTTCACGGAACAGCCGCCGTGCGGCGCCGAGGATCCGCTCGCGTGCGCCCCGGCCGCGCCGTTGGCCCTGAGGTCCCTTCTCCAGCTCGGTCACCAGACCATCCTACCGCCCGGGGTAACGGTCGGTGTACGTAGCTTGCATGCCGGTCGGCGGATTGCTAGCTTACGTACACCGTTCTGTTTACATAGAACGATTCGTGCAGGCGAGAGCCTGCCGAATGACGTTCGCCGACAACGCGAAGTGCGTCGGCGGCAAGAACGCTGGAGCAGACCTGTCCTGCGTCACGGAATGCGAAATGAAGGAATGATCATGGGAAAGCTCGATGGCAAGGTCGCGGTAATCACGGGAGGATCCAGCGGCATGGCGCTCGCGAGCGCCAAACTGTTCGTCGAGGAGGGTGCCTACGTCTACATCACCGGCCGACGGAAAGAAGCTCTGGACGAGGCCGTCGAGCTGATCGGGCGCAATGTGACCGGCGTGCAGGGTGATGCTTCCGACCTGACCGACTTGGACCGCCTGTTCGAGACGGTCGAACGGGAGAAGGGCAGCATCGACGTGCTGTTCGCGAGTGCCGGGACCGCGGGGGCGGCCAAACTCGGCGAGATCACCGAAGCGCACTTCGACACCACATTCGGGCTGAACACCCGCGGCACGCTGTTCACGGTGCAGAAGGCGCTGCCGCTGTTCAACGACGGCGGCTCGATCTTCATGACCGGATCGATCGCCTCGGTCAAGGGCTGGCCCGACTACAGCGTCTACGCGGCGAGCAAGGCCGCGCTGCACGCACTCGCCCGAGTGTGGCTGTACGAGCTGAAGGACCGGCAGATCCGGGTCAACGTACTGAGCCCGGGCCAGATCGCCACGCCGATCCAGGAGCAGTTGTTCGACGCGGAGACCAAGGCACAGTTCGAAGCCTTGATCCCGCGGGGAAAGATGGGCCGACCCGAGGAGATCGCCTCGGTCGCGCTGTTCCTCGCCTCGGACGACTCATCCTATGTCAACGGCATGGAACTGGCCGTCGACGGCGGCACCTCGTCGATCTGAGCTCACCGGTCGCCTTCGCCAGCCCGGCCGCGGCGATCGGCCAATGGATCCCCTCGAGCTCTCGGGCAATCCGCAGCCGGGGCAGGTGCGTATCGGCACGCAGGGTGTCGGCCGGTGTGCTTGTGTCGCCGCGGTCGGGGTTTTTGTGCGCGAGAGTGGTTCGGGTGCGTCGCACTCGACGCGCTGCACTACCTTTCTTTGTTCCCGGCGATGAGCGAAGAACAGGCCGAGGCGATGCTGCGGATGTTCGATGACGTGGCCGTAAGTGCGAATCCTGATACCACTTATCGGTGAATTTCGACGTCACCCTGGTCGGTGTGTCCGGTCGCTGAGGGTGTCAGAAAGGCTCGGTGTGGAGGTCGTGGCCCGGGATCTCGAGGCCGCCCAGCAGGGTGGCGAACCGGTTCAGGTCGCCTCGTAGGTCGGTGAGTGCGTAGCCTTCCGCGCCGACGAAGGCATGGAAGGACTGCGCGACGGTCTGGTCGCTGCTGGTTAACCAATTGTCGATGAAAGTCAGCATCTCGACGAGTTCGATCGCGTCGTCGACGGTGAGACCGGAAAAGAGCGGGGCTGGCCTGGTCATGAGAGTCTGGTGTGGTCACGGGGTGTTGTGCCTTCGGGTGCTGGCCTGCGTTCGGGCGCCGGGTGGTGTCGCAATTCGCCGATAGAATGCTGGTCAGGGCACGACTTCCAGTGACTGCTGAGCATCGGTGAATACCGGTTGCGTCGGCGTCGGCGTCGGCGCCTGCGCAGTGGTGGTAGCGGTGTTGAGTGCGGCGGTGCGGGTGAGTCGGTAACTGTCGGTTCCGGTTTCGATGATCTTCCCACCGAAGGTGAGCCTGTCGACGATCGCGGCGCAGAGCCGCGGTTCGGGAAACGTGTTCGACCAGCCGGAGAACGCCTCGTTCGAGGCGATCGCGACAGAGTTCTTTTCCTCGCGCTCGGTCAATACCTGGAACAACAGCTCGGCGCCGCGCTTGTCGAGCTCCATATCCGAGTTCGTCAATACAAAGAAGATCGACTCGCCCGTAGCGGGCGATCGTCTTGGCCAGCACCTTCTCGTCGGCGGCTTCGACCAGCTCGTTCACCAGTTTCGTTGCCAGAGTGTATTTCACGCGGTAGCCGCGCATCGCGGCTTCGGTGCCCAACGCGATCAGCAGGTGGCTCTTGCCGGTCCCGGAGTCACCGATCAGGCAGAGCGGGTGCCCTTACACACCCAATCACAATTGGCGAGGGTGTTGACCACGGCGGGGTCGATGTTGGGGTTGGCGTCGAAGTCGAAGGCCCGCAACGATTTATCGCGCGGGAATCCGGCGGCGCGGATGCGGCGTTCGGAGCGGCGCCGCGCCCGGTCGTCGCATTCGACGAGCAGCAGCTCGGCCAGGAACGCTCGATAGCTCATCTGGTCGCGGGTCGCGGTTTCGACGATGTCGTTGAACTGGGTGCGGATACTGGGCAGCCGCAGCATCCGGCATGCCTGGTCGACAGCAGTGTCGGCGGCCTGGTCGGTCATGCCGTGGCGGCGCGGGGTAGGGCTGGTCATTTCTATGGATTCCCTTCTGCGGTTCTCGGTTTGGTGATGCGAAGCAACTGGTCATAGATCGCGACCGACGGCGGGGGCCGAGTGTCGGGCGGTAGGTGCGCCAGGCGCCGCGCGGTCAGCGACGCAACCGGATCAGGATCAGGGTCGGGTTCGTCGAGATCGACCACGTTGGCCAGCCGCGGTGTGGCTTCGGCGGCCTTGCGGGCCTCGAGCGCGACCGCGTCCGCGGTCAGCGCTCCCGCGCGCAGCGCGGCGGCCAGGCCCGCGACCTGGTCATGGGGCATACTGCGGTGCAGCAGAAGAACTTCGATGATCGCGCGAGTTCCGTCACGTTCGCCGTGGGCTTTGCGGACCGCGGCCCACCACGCGTCGTGGCTCTTGGTGAACTTCCCGCTCTGGCGGGCTTGTCCGCGCCGCGACCATCGAATACCGATCCACCCGCGTGGGCAGCCACGACCCGGTCTCGAATTCCTCGGCCGGCAGCCGTTTCAGCGTCGGCGCCTCCAGCGCGAAATGCTCGCCGATCGTGCGCGCTCGCGCCCCGATCCGCCGCGCCAGATCGCCTGTGTCCCACTGCTCGACGAGTGAGTTCAGTTCCTCGAGGGACTCGACTTTCGGGACGGGGACGAAGTGGTTGCGCCGGTAGTACCCGATCTGGCCTTCGACACCACCCTTCTCGTGTGCGCCCTCGATGCCCGGGAGGCAGTAGAACGGATCCTCTATGCCGTAATGGCTGCGGAACGCGGTCCAGCGCTCGGATTCGGTTCTGGCCCTGCTCAACCCGAGAACCTTCACCACCGCGGCCTTCAAATTGTCGTAGCGGATCTTCCCGTGCGGCACCCCGCCGAGCACGGTGAACGCGTGAACGTGGCCCTCCAGGAACGCTTCCTGCCCGCCCGAAGCCGACACTCGCTGAACAGAGCGGCCCGACAACGACATTCGCAGCGAGAACAGCCAGAGCACCATCCGCTCACCGGCTAGCTCGACGGTCACCTCACCGAAGTCGACTTCTGCTTCCTCGCCTGGCCGGTGGGTCTGCGGGATGAACACCTGCGGCGGTTCGCGGCCGGCCTCGACCCTGATCTGCGGCTTGCGTTTGTCGACGTAGTCGCGGACCCGCTGATAGGACACGTCTTGCATCTCGTGCTCGTCGATCAGCCGTTCGTAGATCCGTTTGATCGTGTGCCGCTGCTTGCGCGGCGCGTCCAGATCCGTGCGCAGCATCTCGTCGATGAACCCCTTGAACGGATCCAGCTTCGAGGCCCGCGCCGGATACTCCTTGCGCTTCTCAGGGAACGCTGAGGTCAGCGCGGCGTTGACCGTGCGGTAGCCGACGTTGTACTTGGCCCGTAGCTCCCGGCCCGACATGCCCGCTCGCGAGTCCCGGCGGATCGCCGCAAACAGCTGCGCCTTGGATTGGTTCGGCGGCACGGGTCCACTCCTACGGGCCGTTGCAGATTGATAGCACGATGATCTTGCCACCGGAACCCGTCAGGTGGTGTCAAAATTCGCGGATACCAACAACTTCCGGCGCAGGAGTGGTGTCGAGATTCACCGATGAACGGTGTCGTGATTCACGGACAAAACCAATGACGACTTCGCCGCAGCGGTACGGGGGTCTCGTCGAGGGTGGTTCGCCGGCCGGGACCGACCCGGTTCGCATGGATTCGTACTTCGAGAAGATGGTCGCAGTGCGCCAGCCCGCCGGTCGGCGCGCCATCGAGGGTTTGATCCGCTGGGACATGGACGCAGCGCTGCGCGAGACGAAGCAGCCGATCACCGTGTTCGCGATAGGTGATCTGGTGACACAAGAAACAATCGACCGCTACGGGGACCGCCTCGAGATCGTGCTCATCAATCTGGCCAGCCACCATTTCCAGGTCGAGGCTCCCGAGGGTACGGCGAAACTTCTGGCTGGCGAACCATGAATGTTAACCGGGCAAGATTCTGATGCGTTCGACTTGTGGACGATGGACTCGGGGACCTGCTGCATCGCGTGGTGTACCTGCTCGGAGAGGCCGCGCGGCGACGCGTGGACGACTCCGGTGCGCTGACCTACAGCCAGATACGCCTGCTGGGGACGTTGGAAGAAATCGAGCCGGTGACCCAGCATCAGCTGGCGCAGGCGCTGGCAGTGTCGGACCCGGCAGTCAGCCGGGCCTTACGCCCACTGGAAACAGCCGGATTCGTCGCGGTCGAGCCCGACCCCGAGCACGCACGGCGACGACTGGTCAGCACCACCGAAGCCGGCCGCAACGCCTTCCACGGCAGCGATAGGCCGCTGCAGAACGAGCTGCGCGATGCGCTGCTCGAAGCGGGCTTTCCGTACGAACGCTACCTGCACGACACTGCCACGCTGGCCAAGCTTCTCGAGCCACGTCGATAGCTCGATCCGGCACCTCGGATGTTTCTACCTCGACGAACAATAGTCTTGACTGGTTAATATTAACCATGCAACACTCGAGGTCGTGAACGAGATGTCCTACCTCGCCCAGTCAGCTTTCCCTCTGGTCTGGATACTGATCGCGGTTGTCGGCGCACTGATCCGGACACGGCACAGCGCCTCCCGTGCAGCCGCCCTGGAAACCTGGCAGCGGTGGTGGGCCATCGCCACGCTCGGCTGCGGCAGCCTGTGGATGACGATCGCCTTCCTGACCGTCCCGGACGTGATGGCTACCGCGATCGGCTTCGACCGGACCCCGTTTCAGTTCGAGATCGCCTTCGCCAACCTCGGGCTCGCTGTCATGGGATTCCGCGCCGCCTCGGCCACCGCCCGCGAGCGCATCACCATCGGCCTCGGCGCCGGCATGTTCCTGTGGGGTGCGGCGATCGGCCACGTCTACCAGTGGTCCGCCAATGGCGACCATGCTCCCGGCAATACCGGTGGAGTGCTGGTCTGCGACCTGCTCTTCCCCGCGGTCATGATCGTTCTCGCCCGCTACTCGCAACGACTGCCCGCTATCGAGCAGCCCGTGCCTGCGTCCCTGTTGCCTAGCGGCGCGGGTGTTTCCGCGCGCGAGACCGGGAGCAGATAGACATGAGCAGGGCAGTGGTGGTCGGTGGCGGAATCGGCGGGTTGAGCGCGGCGCTCGGCCTGGAGCGCGCCGGCTGGAAGGTGACGGTGCTGGAACGCGCGCAGGAGTTCCGGCCGGTCGGCGCGGGGCTGATGCTGGCACCCAACGCGGTGCGCGCGCTGAACTGGCTGGGACTTGCGGACCGGCTCCGGGAGTTGGATACCGCGCAGGGCGCCACGGGAGTTCGGACCGCATCCGGACGGTGGCTGTTGCGGGGGGACGTAACAGAGGTCCGGCGCCGGTTCGGTGTCTCCGGGTACATGCTGCACCGGGCCGACGCACACGCCATGCTTATCGGGGCGCTGGAGCACGCCCACCTGCAAACCGGCCACCGGGTGACCGGTGTCGATCCCGAAACGGGCACCGTGACGTTCCAGCGTCCATCCGGCGAGTCCGCAACTCTCAGAGCGGACCTCGTCGTCGCCGCGGACGGCCTCGACAGTCCGACAAGAGCGCAACTGTTCCCCGGGCACCCTGGGCCGGTCTACGCCGGGTACCTCACCTGGCGCGGCGTGGTACCAGCCGAGGCCGCCGCCGACATCGAGGTGGGCCGCTCGTTGATCGAAAGCTGGGGGCGGGGCAAGCGGTTCGGCATTATGCCGCTGACCGATGGGCGGGTGTACTGGTACGCGACGCTGTCGGCCCCGCCGAACTCCCACCCGCACGACAGCATCGAGGCGGTCGCGCGACGTTTCCGCGACTGGCACGACCCGATCCCGCGGCTGCTCGCCGCCACCCCGCCGAAATCACTACTACGCCACGACATCTATTCCCTGGAGACAGCGCTGCCCACCTATACCCGCGGCCGGGTGGTCCTGCTCGGTGACGCCGCGCACGCGAGCACACCCGATCTCGGGCAGGGAGCGGCACAGGCACTGGAGGACGCCGCGACATTCGGTGGGCTCGCCGCGAAAGCGTCGACCGCGGAATCCCTGGCAGCCGACTACGACCTGACGCGGCGTCCGCGGACCCAGGAACTGGCGCGGGTCGCGGCCTCGTCAGGACGGGTTGCGCAGTGGCGCAATCCGCTGAAGGTCGCGTTCCGCAACGGCCTCGTGTGGCTGACGCCGCGTTCGATGTACCTCAGCGCGATGGGCAACGCACTGTCCTGGACCCCCGAAATCGCCTTCGCGGCGAGGTGACAAACCAGGGCTTGAGTATGGCTGGTGCCTTGGGCGGTAAGGGATTTCGCACCGAAAAGCCGACGAACCGGCGCTCAAGCTATAGGATTTTGCACCTAGTGCTTTTGCACCTACATCAGGAAGGGCTCGATGAAGCTCGAATACCCTCTGCTTGGGTTGCTGGCGGCCCGGGCGATGAGCGGCTACGACATCAAGCGGTGGTGCTATGTCGAAGGCAAGTTCGTCGGCCTGGACCGCCATGCCAGCCAGATCTACCGCGAGCTGAACCGCATGCAGGTCGAGGGCTCCGTCGTGTGGCGGACCGATCCCCGCGACGGCGGGCCGGACGCGAAGATCTACTCCGTCACCGAGGCCGGGATGGCGCGGCTGCGGCGCTGGGTGCGCTCCTCGTACATGCCGCCGCGCCGTTTCCAGGATCCGGAGTTCGCGTTCCGGCTGCGCGTGAGCATGATGCTCGGCGAGCCAGGCACGCTCGATCTCGTGCGGGAAGAACTGGCGGCGCGGCGCGAGCAGGTGCGGCTCAACCGAAACCGCCCGTACGACACCGAGGCCGACGACGATCGGGCCGAAATCGATGCCGAGGCCCTGGATTTCATCGCACGACAGATCCGGCGCCAGGGCGAGCGGCAGATCGACGGCTGGATCGCGTGGCTCGAGGAGTTGCTGGAGAAATTGGAGGCCCGCGCGGCCACCGTCGAGGCCGGGCAGGCCGGGATTCGCAAGGCGGGCAACTGATGCGCGCGGTCCTGATGTTGTTCGACAGTCTCAACCGCCGGCTACTGCCGCCGTACGGCGCCGAGTGGGTGCACGCGCCGAACTTCATCCGGCTCGCCGCGCACACTGTGCGGTTCGACAATTGCTACGGCGGCTCGATGCCGTGCATGCCCGCCCGCCGCGAGATGCACACCGGCCGCCACAACTTTCTGCATCGTTCCTGGGGTCCCTTGGAACCCTTCGACGATTCCGTGCCGGAGATGCTGTCCGCGGCGGGGATATATCCGCATCTGGTCACCGACCATCCACACTATTGGGAGGACGGCGGAGCGACGTACCACAGTCGATTCCGTACCTTCGAGTTCTTCCGTGGCCAGGAGGGCGACGCGTGGAAGGGGCAGGTCGCCGATCCACCGCAACCGCAGAGCGTGCGCCGGGTTCGCCACCACCTGTGGCGGCAGGACCTGGTCAACCGGAAGTATCTGACCGAACCGGCCGATCACCCGCAGGTCCGAACGGTGAACGCCGGTCTCGAGTTCATCAGGACCAATCACGCCGAGGACGCGTGGTTCGTGCAAATCGAGTGCTTCGACCCACACGAACCGTACTTCTCCCACCGCGACCACCAACGCCACTATCCCGCGCTGGAGGCGGCGAGCGAGTCCACGGCGTGGCCCGATTACAAACGGGTGGAGGAAGATTCGGAAACCGTGCACCGTACGCGGGCCGAGTACGCCGCGCTGCTGACGATGTGCGACGCGTCGCTCGGTCGCGTCCTGGATGTCTTCGACGAGCTGGGACTGTGGGACGACACGTTGCTGATCGTGTGCACCGACCACGGGTTCCTGCTGGGTGAGCACGGTTGGTGGGGAAAGAACGTGCAGCCGTGGTACGACGAGAACATTCACACGCCGCTGTTCCTTTGGGATCCGGTTGCCAGGACGAAAGCGGGCACCTGCCGGGAACTGGTGCAGACCATCGACTTCGGCCCCACCCTGCTGGATTTCTTCGGCCTTCAGCCCACCGCGGACATGCAGGGACGGTCCCTGCTGCCGTTGTTGCGGCATCCAGCCCCGGACCGGCACCGGGTTGGCGCGCTGTTCGGAGTCTTCGGCGGGCACGTCAACGTCACCGACGGGCGGTACGTGTATCTGCGGGCTCCCGCCGCGCCAGGCAATGCGCCGTTGTTCGAGCACACCCTGATGCCAACGCACATGGTCACCCGGTTCACCCCGGGTGAACTGGAGAACGCGCAGTTGGTCGGCCCGCTGTCGTTCACCAAGAACGTTCCGGTGCTGCGGGTACCCGGGTTCGCCGTCGGCGACCCGTTCGCCTTCGGCACGGTTCTGTTCGACCTGGACAGCGACCCCGACCAGGAGAACCCGATCGTCGACGATGACCTCGAATTGCGGATGATCGACCTGCTGCTCGACCTCATGCGTGCCAATGACGCGCCGGACTCCCAGTTCCTCCGCCTCGGCCTGCCGCTGGAAGGAAAGGCAGATTACCGGCACCTGCTGGCCAGGGCCCAACTGCCGATCTATCAGGAAGCTGTCGAGCCGCTCCCGGTGCCGGAAGATTTCCCGACTGGGCGGCCCGGGGTGAACACGCCGATCACCGATCTGCTCGCCACGGCCGATACCCGCACGGTCGTCGAGGCGACGCTCGGGCCCGCGATCGCCCGCATAGCCGAGCAGACCGCCTCGGCCACCCTCCTCGAATTGGCCCCCTTCAGCCCGGTTCTGACCAGGCGAACCCTGCACCGCCTCGATCGGGCACTGGCCGAGAGCCGACCGATCTCCCGCCACCCTCAGTGAGACATCCCTTGACAGACAAAGTCGTGCCGGCGTCCCCGGCACTCACCGATGCCGCGCCGGTGATCGTCCCCGGCCGCTGGCGCAAACTCGCCCTCGTCGTCGCTCCGCTGTGGGCCGACAACAACGAATCCAGCGTGCTCAGCACGCTCGCCCCGGTCATCGTCCAAGCGGTCGCGGCGCCCGCGGCCGCGGTCGGTTACCTGACCTCCCTCGCGAAGTTCATCAGCATCGTCTTCGGGCCACTATGGGCGTGGGTGGCGCACCGGACGAACCGCAAGATCACCTTCGCTGTTGCCACCGGCTGCACCGGAATCGCCACCGCCGCAACCGGACTCGCACAGAACTACGTTCAGCTCATCATCCTCTACGGACTATCGGCCGTGTTCATCGCCTCGGCACTGCCGATCGCCAGCGAAATCACCGCCGATCTGTTCGACGACACAGCCCGTGGACGCGCCAACGGCTACACCTGGGGCGCGATCTCGCTGCTCGGCTCGGTACTCGGACCGCTGATCGGGCAGTTGTCCCGCGTGCCAGACGGCTGGCGGTACGGATTCTTCGCCTGGGGCGCCCTCACCGTTCTCACCGCCGTGCTGCTGGCCGTGTTCTTCACCGATCCTGGCGTCGGCGCCAGCGAAACCGCCCGGCCGCAGCATGCCGAGAACGACCGGATCACTTGGGCCGCAGTGCAACAGATGCTCCGGATTCCCACATTCGTCCTCATGCTGATCCAGCGGCTCATCTCCGGCCACCTGCTGATCATGAGCTTCGGCATCATCTTCCTCGTCCACACCTACGGCTTCACCACCGCCGTCGCCTCGATCGTCACCCTGCCCTTCGGCATCGGTTACCTGCTCGGCACCGTCGGCGGCAGTCTGGCCACCGACTTCCTGCAGACCAGGCTCCCCAAGACCGGACGCATCATCATCCTGCAGTTCGCCCAACTCGGTTTCGGCGTCGTCGCCATCCTGGGCACCCAGCACGACTGGGGCGGCATCGAGATCTTCGCCGGTTTCTGGGCGGTCCTGGGCTTCATGCAAGGCCTCAACCCCGGGGTGAACCGGCCCATCGTCGCCGCCGTCGTTCCGCCCGAAATGCGCGGCGCGGCCTTCGCGCTCCTGCTGTCGGTGTTCGAAGCCCTCGCCTACGCGCTGTTCAACCTCGCCGCCGGACTGCTCACCGACGTGATCGGCCTACGCGGCGTCATGCTCTGGATCCCCGGCATACTCATGCTCGCCAACGCCGCCTTCTGCACCATTCTTTACCGCACCTATCCCCGCGACGTCGAACGGCAACGCACCCGCCTAGCCGAGCGAATTCGATGAGCTCCGACCGCCACCGGATCGAACAGGCACGCCTGCCCGGCGGGGCGTTCGCGATGGGCGATCCGCACCGCGACGGATTTCACGCCGACGGGCAGACGCCCGTGCACACCGTGGAACTGTCGCCGTTCACCATCGACACGACCACCGTCACCAATGCCGCCTTCGCGACCTTCGTGGCGCAGACCGGATACCGAACCGACGCGGAAAAGCTCGGATCTTCCGCCGTATTCCACCTCGTGCTGGCCGCCGACGAGCACGACCTCGTCGGACGCGCTCCACAGAGTCCCTGGTGGGTAGAGGTGGAGGGGGCCAGCTGGCGGCACCCCGAAGGACGGCATTCCAGCATCGACGACCGCGCCGACCACCCGGTCGTCCAGGTGTCCTGGCACGACGCCATCGCCTACTGCGACTGGGCAGGCCGACGGCTCCCGACCGAAGCGCAATGGGAATTCGCCGCGCGCGGTGGGCTGTCCGGAACCCGCTATCCCTGGGGTGACGATGCCCCAGATGCCGGCGGCCAGTGGCGGGCCAACATCTGGCAGGGCAGCTTCCCGAACGTCAACACCCAGGAGGACGGATTCCTGACCACCGCACCGGTGCGCTCCTACCGGCCCAACGGGTACGGACTCTGGCAGACAGCAGGCAACGTCTGGGAGTGGTGCTATGACCGATTCTCCCCGAACACCTACAGCCACGACGCTCGAGCAGGGCACGTGCGCGATCCACAAGGCGCCGTGGCTGGGGCGTCGCGGGTACTGCGCGGCGGCTCGTATCTGTGCCACGACAGCTACTGCTCCAGATACCGCACTGCCGCCCGATCCTCGAACACCCCCGATGCCACCATGGGCAACGCCGGCTTCCGCACCGTCTCAGCACTACCCGCCGATGGCTCGAAACACTCATTCACCCAACAGCTTTCGGCGACCACACCTACGGAACGGAGACGACACCGGACGGCACTGACCGACACAGATCAGCCCGGCCCTTCGTCGTCCCCGCCGGTCTGTTCGTGCTCGACG
This sequence comes from Nocardia transvalensis, assembly GCF_015477765.1. GTDB lineage: Bacteria > Actinomycetota > Actinomycetes > Mycobacteriales > Mycobacteriaceae > Nocardia > Nocardia transvalensis_A. The sequence continues at coordinate 59,531 of NZ_JADLQQ010000010.1, forward strand.
ATCAGCACCGGTCCGCGCGGGTAATTGTCCCGCGGACCGGTGCGTGCCGAGGTCGCCTGCGCGCGGCGACACCGAACGTCGGACGGCGCGGTGTGGTCAGCGAGGGCGTTTGGTGATGACGACGGGCTTGATATCAGTGGGGATCTGGCCGAACGCGGTTTCGGGGATGCCGAAGCAGACGGCGAGGACGTCGCGCGGGATGAAGTTGAGAGTGCCGACGATGCCGATATCGTCGTCGGGCTCTGGGCACTCGCCCCGATGCGGCCGCCGCGACGGTCGAGGCGCTGCTGCAGGGCTCAACACTGGGGCAAGCCATTGGACCGCCCATCCTTGCGACACTAGCCACCACGTTCGGCTGGCAGTGGAGCCCGATCTTGCTCGGGTTCGTCGGCTTCGCCACCGCCGGGCTGGGTATCGCCCTGCGCCGCAGCATGCAGTCCGCGCCCAGGGCGTCGGCCGCTGTCTTCATGCTCAGGCTTTGGAGCTGACGACGAAAACTCTTGGCAGGGGTGCGTTCTCGGAGCGCACCCCGCCACTCGATTGAATCACGAGGTTACCCGATGAACAACGACACCACACTCCCCAAGCCCTACCTGACCGGCCACTACCAGCCCGTGCCGGACGAGGTGACCGCGCACAGTCTGCCCGTGCGCGGGACCATCCCCGCCGAACTGAACGGCCGCTACTTCCGCAACGGCCACAACCCGAAACCCGGTGATACACCGACACATTGGTTCAAAGGCGCAGGCATGCTCCACGGCCTGCGGCTGCATGACGGTCAGGCCGAGTGGTATCGAAACCGGTGGGTGAAGACGCCCGCCCTCGACGGCGCACCCTATATCCGCGAGGACGGCAGCATCGATCTGACCGCGAGCGTGGCGGGCACCCACATCATCGAGCACGCAGGCCGCATCCTTGCACTACAGGAGGCGAACCTGCCGTTCGAGGTGACTCCCGAGCTGGATACGGTCGGCGCCTACGACTTCGGCGGCAAGCTGAAAACCGCGATGACCGCGCACCCGAAGGCGGACCCGGTCACCGGCGAACTGCATTTCTTCGCCTACTCCCCGGTCGCGCCGCACCTGATCTACTACATCGCCTCCGCCGACGGCGACCTGCGCCACCAGCAGGTCGTCGAGGGGGCCGGCTCGTCGCTGATGCACGACTTCGCGATCACCGAGCACTACGCCGTATGGCTGGACCTGTCGGTGACCTTCAACCCCGCCGAAACCTCCGGCATCCCCTACCGGTGGGACGACGCCTACCAGGCGCGCATGGGCATCCTGCCCCGCACCGGCCCCGGTCCGGTGCGCTGGTTCGATGTGGAACCCGGTGCGATGCTGCATGTTTCGAATGCCTACGAGGACGCGGCCGGACGGGTCGTCGTGGAAGGCCCGCGGCTGGGCCGGTCGAGCTGGGAGACGTCGTGGAAGTGGTGGATCGGCGCACCCGGATACCCGACCGACCCGGTCGCCGGTGCCTTGCAGTACCGCTGGGTCCTCGAACCCGGGCAGACCACGGCACGCGAGGAAATGATGGACTCGCTGGTCACCGAATTCCCGACCATCAACGACGACTACCTCGGGCGCCGCAACCGCTACAGCTACGCGGTCGCCTACCCCGGCTCCGGATCCGACGGCGTCGGAATCGTCAAGTACGACAACGACACCGGCGCTCGCCTGCTGGCTCCGACCGGGGCGGGTCGTATCCCCGGTGAAGCTGTTTTCGTCCCCGCCGCCGACGCCACGGGCGAAGACGACGGCTACCTGCTCACCCTCGTCGGCGACCGCGCCGGGAAGACGTCGGAGCTGCTCGTCCTCGACGCCCACGACTTCACCGCGCCACCGGTCGCGGCCGTCGAACTGCCGCGGCACGTGCCCGGCGGTATCCACGGATCCTGGATCGCGGACTGATCGGCGTCAGGACAACCGCATGTGGCCGTCCGATGGCCACCGAGCCGTCGGAACGGCCACATGGGCATGGAGACAGATCATGAACCCTCTACTACAGCCCGTCCCCGTAACCCGGACCCCCACCCCGCCGACCCGGGCATGGATCGGGCTCATCGTCCTGGCCACCGCACAGTTCCTGGTCGTGCTGACGACCTCGATCGTCAATGTCGCGCTGCCCGACATCGGGCGCGGGCTCGAGCTGTCACCCGTCGGGCTGTCCTGGGTCGTCAACGGCTACGTACTCGCGTTCGGGGCCCTGCTGCTTCTGGGCGGTCGACTCGGCGACGTATTCGGACGGCGGCGGGTATTTCTCACCGGCACAGCGATTTTCACGGCGTGTTCGATCGCGGCAGGTCTCGCCCCCACCGCCGCGGTCCTCCTCGCGGCCCGAGTCGGACAGGGGGTGGGCGCGGCACTGCTCGCCCCGACCGCACTCGCACTGGTGCTGGCGTTGTTTCCCGCCGGGAAATCGTTCGGCGACCAGGACGTTCACACCGAATGTGGCGGGCATGCGCTGCGTACGCAGGATCTCGAGCAGTCGCCAGATCCCGGTCGTGGCACCGTACTCGGACCAGGAGACGCTGTGCAGATCGGGCACGCCGGGCAGGGGCGCGTTCACGCAGGGGCGAATCACGTTGCTGGACAACGAATCAGAGGCTCGAACTGAAACCATGGTGATGGTCGGGCAAGTCAGCCACCTTCCGCTTGGCCGTTACGGGGCATTTTGTGGCCGCCAGGCGCGCGCCCGCCAACTTAGAGTCTGGCTTACCGCAGTTCAGCGCCCGCGTTTGAAAGGTCGGACGTGAACGGTGGGCCGTCGCGCCGAGCCCACGCCGGTCCCGTGTGGCTGTGGCGGACGAAGCGCGGTGGCGCGCTTCTGAAAATTCACTCATGCCCCTGGGAAAGGAACATGTGATGCGCTTGATGACTCTCTCGACCGAATCGGGGCCGCGGGCCGCGGTTCAGTGCGGTAACGCCGCATTGCTCATCCCCGCGATCAACGGCGCCGCGCCGCCGGAGGATGTCGGTGCGCTGCTGCAGGCCGGCCCGGCCGGTCTGGACGCCGCACGGCTCGTACTGTGGGAGGGCGGCCAGGAATTGCCGTTGCGGGAAAACGATCTCCTGCGGCCGGTGCTGAATCCGGGCGCCACGGTCTGCGTCGGCCTCAACTACCGCACCCATATGGCGGAGATGGGCATCGATCTGCCCGCTCATCCGGCGCTGTTCGACAAGCTCGCGCGGTCACTGGCCGACTCGTATGCCGATATCGTCCTGCCGGCGACCTGCGGCAAGATCGACTACGAGGGCGAGCTCGGGGTAGTGGTCGGAACGGCCGGCGCCGACATCTCGGCCGAACGCGCCTGGGATCACGTGGCCGGACTCACGGTCATCAACGATGTTTCGGTTCGCGATTTCCAGAATCGGACCACACAGTGGTTCGCGGGCAAGAACTTCCAGGCCTCGACGCCGTTCGGGCCGACCCTTGTCACCGTCGACGAAATCGACGATGTGCCGGCGCTGGAACTTCGTGTCACGGTCAACGGCGAGGAGCGCCAGCGTGCCTTCCTCGCCGACCTCGTCTTCGACGTTCCGAGCCTGATCGCCGATCTGTCCCGGATAGTGGATCTCGTGCCCGGCGACGTCATCGCGACCGGGACCCCCGGGGGTGTCGGGGCCGCGACCGAGACATATCTCGAAGACGGGGACGTCGTCGAAGTGAGCATCGACGGTCTCGGATCGATTCGAAACACATTCCGGGTGGAGCCGGTCGGATGAGCAGCCCGGTGGTCGGCCGCGTCCTCGTGGTCGGCGGCGGTCTCGCCGGCCTGGCAACAGCGATCGCCCTGGGCCGCCAGGGTATAGAGGTCCGGATTGTCGAGCGAAACGAGGGATTCTCCTCCAACGGCAGCGGTATCACGCTGATGGGACCGGCGCTGCGCGTGCTCGGTGACCTCGGACTGGCCGAAGCATGCCTCGAGCGCGGCTACGGTGTCACCGAGCTCGTCACCGCCACAGCGGCGGGAGAACTGCTGGAGACCGTCGACCTGCCCCGCCTGCTCGGTCCGAAACTGCCGGCGATCGCGGGTATGTATCGTCCCGAACTGCTCGACGTATTACTCGCGGCCGCGCTCGCAACCAGGGCGAGCCTCAGCGTCGGCACGATCGTCACGGACTTCGAGCAGACCGGCACGGCGGTAGCGGTCACCTTCAGCGACGGCACGACGGACCGGTATGACCTTCTCGTCGGCGCGGACGGGTGGCTCTCGCAGATACGTGGCCGGCTGCTCGGTGCCGCGGCACCGGCCCCGACTTTCCTCGAGCAGGCGGTCTGGCGCGCCGTCGTCCAGCGGCCCAGCGATTTTACGACAAGCACTTTCCTGTACGGCGTCCGTCGCAAGGCGGGTTTCATGCCGATCGGCGCGGACCGCATGTATGCCTATGTCGTCGAGTCGGCAACCCAGCGATCGAGGCCCGCCGCGGACGCTGCCCCGGAAATGATGCGTGAAATGCTGGCGGATTTCAGCGCGTTACCAGCCGAAATCCGCGAGACAATCACCGATCCGGCACAGGTGGATATCCGTCCGTTGCACAAATTAATAGCGCCTTCGCCGTGGTTTCGCGGACGCGTCGTACTCATCGGTGACGCGGTTCACCTCCCCACACCGCAGCTCGGCATGGGAGGCGGCATGGCAATGGAGGACGGATACGTCTTGGCCGATGTTCTCACCAGCGAGAAAACCGTCGAGGCCGCGCTCTCGGCATTCACCCGGCGCCGCTTCGCGCGCTGTCGTGCCATCGTCGACAACTCCGTGCAGCTCTCGGAGTGGGAGAAGAACGCGGCCGAACACGGCTCGGAGGCGGCTCGTTTGATGAACGAAAGCCAGAAGCTGCTCGCCCAACCCATCTGATCGATCGTCGCCGCAAATACTGCTCGCGACCGATCCCCACAAAACCAGCACTCCTCGGAAAGGTGGAAAATCCATGTCGATGCGAATACTTTCGCAACTAGCACACGTTGAATTGCTGACTCCTACACTCGAGCAATCCACGACTTTCTTCACCGACGTCCTCGGACTCGAGGAGTCCGGGCGAACCGATGAGTCGGTCTATCTTCGCTGCTGGGGCGAACGTTTCCACCACAGCGTCAAGCTCACACAAAGCCCCCGGACCGGCGTGGGTCATATCGGCTGGCGGTCGGACGGGCAGGACGGACTGGACGAAGCTGTCCGGCGGATCGAGGCTTCCGGCGTGACCGGAGAATGGCTCGACGACGAGACCGGCCACGGTCCGGCATACCGGTTCCGTGCCCCGAGTGGGCAACTGCACGAGGTCTTCTGGGAAGTCGACCGCTGGGAGGCCCCCGCCGAACTCGCCTCGACATTTCCGTCGAGGCCACAGAAACTCGGCATCCGCGGCTGCGCGCTCCGCCAGATCGACCATATCTCGGTTCCATCCGTCGCCGACCTGATGCCAACCACGGAGTGGTTCCGCGACACTCTCGGGTTCCGGTTCATGGAATACACCGTGCTCAACGACGAACCGTTCTTCACAATGCTCAGCACGAACGAGCGCGCCCACGATCTGGGACTGATTCGCGACTCGAGTGGTATCCCCGGACGGTTTCACCATGTGGCGTTCTGGGTGGACGAGCCGTCCGCCCTCTATCGGGGCTGCGATGCATTGCTGGAAGCGGGCGCCACCCTGGAGTACGGCCCCGGGCGCCACGGAATGGGCGAGGAATCGTACTTCTACACGCGCGATCCCAGCGGACTGCGTATCGAGGTCATGTCCGGCGGCCGTCGCAACTACGAACCGGACTGGGCACCGGTGAAGTGGACGCCGCCGGAGGGTTCGCTGGATTTCTATCGCAACAGCACGCCGCCGGATTCTATCCTGGAGGTCTTTCCGCCCGACCCAGCCGCGGCCGGATTCGCCACCAGCAACCCGTGGGAATAGGCGGGATCGCTGACGAACTGCTGAAGAACGCAACGGGCAAGATACTCGAACGCGAACTACGGGCGAGAGTGGAACTACCCGAGGTCGCTCGTCGTGCCCGAGCGGAGATAGGTCCCCGGCGTCTGGCCGGTCGACCGGCGGAATGCGGCGATGAAGGCGCTGGGCTTGCGGTAGCCGACGGTGCGCGCGGTGGCGCTGACGGATCGTCCTTCGGACAGCTGCTGGGCGGCGGCTCGCATGCGGACGTGCGTTCGCCACTGCGCAAACGTCAGGCCGGTTTCGCTGAGGAACACCCGAGACAGGGTGCGTACCCCGGCGTGGACCCGGTGTGCCCAGAAGGTCAGATCGTGGGAGTCGCTCGGGTCGGCGATGATCTGCTCGGCGATCGTCCGTATCCGTGGATCCGTGGGCATGGAAACATCAATTGTGTTGATGGGCAACGGCTTCAGGAGATCGAACACCAATGGCTCGGCGTGCGCGCGGCTGGGATCATCCGGTTCGGCCGCGTGCAGATGCACGATGAGCTCGCGCAGCAGGGGCGCTACCGAGAGACCCACGGGTTCGGTCCAGGAGATGGGGCAGAGTTCCGGTGCAAACAGGACGACACACAGTTCTCCCGGCTGCAGGGCCTTCTCGGTGTGCTCGATCCCGCGCGGAACCCAGAGGCCGTATCCGGGAGGCACGAGCCAATCGCGGACGGGGGTGCTCATGGTCACGGTCGCGGTGGCGGACCACAGCAGCATCGCTTCGTCATGTGCATGCCAGTCGATGGTCCGGCGAGCTGCCGCCCCGTTTCGATCAATGCTGAGTATCGGCGACCGAGGGTCTGCACTAAGCTCCATCGTGACCTCCCGGTCGCCTTCGGGGCCGTCGGCGCACCCGCGCGGCGCCGTCACCGAGGACGATCATCGGCGCGCGTCCGCCGCGGCCAGCCAGGCGTCGCCTGCCTCGAGGATGGCAGCCTCCTGATCGCCGAAGCGAGTCGGGTAGGTGCCGGTTACCGGGTGTCCCGCGGTTTCGAGGAGGTAGGCCAGCGCCGCGTACTCCCGGGGGTGACGAGCCGAAAGCGCCTCCGCGTCGATGTCCGGTGCACCTCCGACGCCGAAGGGGTAGGTGAATCCGCCCATGTCGTAGACGGAGTCGCGATGCTCGATCCGCCACGCACCATCGCGGCGGCTCACGCGATCGAGGAACCGATTGTGAATGGTCGCACCGATTCCCGCGCCGGTGAGCTCCGCGAGCAGGATCGCGTTGGTCTCCACGAACGCGCGATCACCGGTGAAGCGAACGGTGGGGGCGCCGATGAAATGCTTACTCCGCAGCGGCCCGTGCCCCATGCGGCGGGAGCCGTCGATGAAGTCGTGAGCAGGGCCGGAGAACCACAGGATCCGCAGCGTGGCGTCCGCGTGGAACAGGGCGGCCAGCTCTGCCCAGTGCTCCTTGTCCCGGTGGATCCAGCCGGTCATCAATTCGCCTATCGCCTGGCGGTCTTCGATTCGGGTCTCGCTCATCGCCTGGTCCTCCTGGTGCTGTGTGCTCGTAATTCCACTGTTGCTCATCACCGCGGGTGACAACCACCGGTAAACTGACTTTCTATGCCAGAAAGCCGCCAGTTCGTGCCTGCGCCGGAGTCCGCCCGGCTCTGGCCGCATGGCGAGCGCATGGCCATGCACCGACACCCGCGGGGGCAGCTGATCTACCCGTCTAGCGGGATCCTCTCGATCGCGACGGAGGGCGGTATCTGGCTCACCCCGGCTACCCGGATCAGTTGGACCCCAGCCGGTTTCGATCACGAGCACAGCGCGTACGGCAACACCGACGTCCGGACACTGCTGCTGCCCCGGAACCTGTCGAGACTGCTGCCGGACAGGCCGACCGTGTTCGGCGCCTCCGCACTGCTGCGCGCCGCGGTGCTGCGGCTGACCGATACCCCGGCGCCGGCGCGGGATGCCGCGCTGCGACTGCGCCACGTCATCGTCGACGCGCTGCTCGAGGCGCCCGAGCAACCGCTGCACCTGCCGAAACCGCGCGACGACCGGCTCCGCGCCGTCACCGATCTGCTGTACGCCGACCCCGCCGACGGGTCGACACTGCTCGAGCTGGGCCGGGCGGTCGGCGCCGGCGAACGGACCCTGAGCCGGCTGTTCCATGCCGAACTCGGCATGAGCTTCCACCAGTGGCGCGCCCAGCTGCGCGTCCAGCACGCGCTCGTACACCTGATGGACGGGCATTCCGTCACCCACACGGCCACCTTGTGCGGATGGGCCAACACCACGAGTTTCATCGACGCGTTCACGGCGATCCTCGGCCAGACCCCCGGCCGCTACCAGGCGAGCCTCCAACAGCGAACACCGGTGTGAATCTTGCCGAACGGTCATCCGGCCGCCGTGCGCATCGAGGAAGTCGACAGACTCTGACCACCCGGTCGAAGACGGTGCTTTCGGTATACCCCGAGCCATCCTCGCCTTCGCCCGAATCCACGAACCACTCAACGTCCGGGCCGACGTCGACCTGGACGCACACGGACAGTTCTGTGGCGAACCTGCCGGGGCACCAATCTGCGACGTCGTTTCCGCAGGTCATTCCTGAAGGAGCGGGGTCGGGCAAGGGGCTCGGGATGTTGTCCGGCCGTGGTGGCCGGCGTGGTCTTCGGCGCGACGCTTGCCCGATGCGCGATCGGGGGTTTGGTTGGAAGGTTGTTGTGACGGTTGTCCTTCTGACTGTCGGTAGGGTGTGGGTATCGGTTTCCTCAGCGCCGGGTGCCCCGGCTCGGGCAGGCTCCCCACGGGCTGCCGGTCATTCCTTCGCCCGGCACGTGTGCGGGCATGAGGTTGTTCGACAGGTGGGCGGCCGGTCGGGATCAATCAGAGGGGACGGCTTCGCCGCCGAGCGGGAGTCATGACCTGCACGATCCGCGCCGACCGCAGATCCGGGATGCTCATGCCGCCGGCTGCACGGCCCGCACCGTGTGGTCGCGGAGCCCGTAGTAGACCAGGATGAGCTGTTTGCGGGCGGCAGCGACCACACCGATGTTGCGGTTGCCGCGGCGGGTGCCGATCCGGTCGCGGTAGGCGCCGATCGGGTTGGTCTTCGACAGCCGCTGCACCGATTCGATCACCGCCCAGCGCACCAGCCGTGAGCCCTGCTTGGTGACACGTCCCGGCGCACGGTGGTGTCGGGCTCGTAGTGCCGTGGCGGATCACGAGAAGCGGAGGCCCGCTCCTTCATGCCATCAGAGAACTACCAGGCCAGGGCGGGCGGAATATCGACGCAGGCAGGCCCGAGACGATCACTAGAACAACGACCGCAAGCCATCCACCAGGTTCTCCTGACGGCGCGATTCTCCATCCGATCGAGCGGGGAAGATCGCGAAGAGGCAACTACGGCCGAGGGAGGTGTAGGCCGTTGCGCGGCAGCGCGGCTGGATCCTCGGCGTTACTCGAACGGGCGCTACCCCCCGACATCAGGAACCTGTCGCATCCCAACTCTGATCAGGCGAACTGTGCGACGACCTCCCTCAGCCTCCCACCAACAACTGAGCGACATCCTGGAATCAGCAGTAGCGGACGTCTCGAGATCGACTGCAGGGCCAACGACTACGACCCACGGAGCGCTCGGAACGCGGCATTACCGTGCGTTGCTGAGGTCGAGATGATCTATGCGCGTTGATCTTTCGGTGTGCCGGGTGCTTGTCCCTGGCACGTGCGCGATGCGGCATGTCAGTGCGTTGATGGGGATCGCTAGTAGGTGTGCGCCTGTGTTGATCAGCAGCAGATCCTGTTGCACCAGTCGCGCGCAGTGCAGCGCGGCGGGCGGCGAAAAAGCCGCTCACGGAATCGCCAAGACGACCAGGTCAGACGACTTTGCTCAAGCCCGCGTCGACGAGAACCGCTGAGCCCGTGATGCTTGCCGACCGTGGCGAGGACAGCAGGACGATGGCGTCGGCGACTTCCTGTGGGTCGATGAGTCGGCCGGTGGTCAATTGCATCATCTCGGCGGCCTTCTGGTTCAAGATCGTATCGCGGTCGGTGCCGGTGGCTGCAGCCAAGACGTCGGCTGCTCCGCCTTCATCGGTCCACCACGGTGTACGCACCGGCCCCGGAACGACCGTGTTGACCCGAACTCCCTGCGGGCCGAACTCTTCCGACAATGCTTGGGTCAGATTGCCGACCGCTGCTTTCGCCGCCCCGTAGTCGACGTTGACACCGCTGGGCACGAGGGCATGGGTCGAGGTGATGTTGACGACGGAGCCCCGGCCACGCGCGAGCAGCAACGGTATTGCCGCGCGAACCGCCCGAACCGCAGACATGAGGTTGAAATCCAGCATCGCGGCCCAGTCCGCGTCGGTGAGCGCGGTGAACGAGAAGCGCGGCAGGATCGCGCCGGGCGGCGGACCGCCTGCGTTGTTGACGAGGATGTCGAGCCCACCGAAGGCGTCCTCCGCCTTCGCGATCGCCTGAGCCGGGCCCTCTGGTGTTGCGAGATCAACGGCGGCATGGACCAATCGCTCGCCCGCCAGTGCGTCGAGTTCCCAACTGGAGCGTCGTGATGCGGCAACCACCAGCGCGCCTTCGGCATGTAGCGTCCGAGCGGTGGCGAGCCCGATGCCCTTCGACGCGCCCGTCACCACCGCGACCATATTGTGCAAACCAAGATCCATGCATCACAGCCTTCCTCCTGGGCAGCCCCGGCACTGGCGGATTTCAGGCGTCGCGTCGGTTGGATACACACTCGGCGTGAATGTGAATTCGCGCGACCCGAAAGAGGGCCCTATCGGAGGCCAGAATCTGCCGACGTCAACCTCCGCTCGTCGGCAGTTGCGGGACGTTCGCGAGATCGCCTGCCGACCAGTGGCTGTGACCCACCCGAACGACCGGAACCGGATCGACCAGGCGATCCGCCCAGACCGGGCCGGTGTCGATCCAACGATCATTTTCTGAACACCAACGGCTCGTGCGGAATCGTGACTCGAACCGCCCAAGACGGCAGCACGGTCACCAATCGCCTGCAACTGCCGGACCTCCGCCAGGTGATGCCGCACCTGGTTGAACATGATCAACGACCAGGCCGCCGGGCTTGCGGACAAGGTGGTGTCGGGCACCCCGCGTGACTCGCTGCGTGCGGTCGATCTGGTGCTGCGCCAGCAGGGCGGCGCCGTACCGGAGGTGATCAGACGGCTCGTCGAGTCGCGCGCAGCACGACGTCGTCGACGTGGTGGGTGCTGGCCGCGCCGGGTGGCCGCGGCCGGGTCTCGTGGATCTCGACGTGCCAGGTGTCGGGGTCGGCGGTGAGTGCGGCGGCGATCTCGTCGACGCCGACGAACGCCTCCGGGTCGTACATCCGGGTCTGGATCGCCACGTCCACCGGCTCGCGCAGGGGGGCGAGGTCGTGGTGCACGGCCAGAAGTGTGCCGCCGGGGGCGACGGCGTCGAGCAGGCTGCGCAGACCGCGCTGGTCAGGCGTGCGCTTGAACGAGCCGTACTGCAGGGAGACCAGGTCGAAGGTCTCGGTGCCGAAGGGCGCGGGATCGTTGGCGTCGCCGCGCACGAGGTCGACGCCGAGCCCGCGGCGCTCGGCCTCGGCGCGCAGCCGGGCGAGCGCGTTGCCGGAGATGTCGGTGGCGGTCACCTTCCAGCCGCGCTCGGCCAGCCAGAGGGCATCGGCGCCCTCGCCGGTGCCGACGTCGAGCGCCCGTCCGGGGGCCAGTTCGGTGACCTCGTGGACGAGCGTGCCGTTGGGGTTGACGCTCCACGCTCGGTCGGGGCCCGCGTAGCGGTGGTCCCAGTCGGCCTCCTCGCCCGAGCGCCGGGCGGCGCGCAGGTCCTCCTCGGCGAGACTGAAGGCGATCATGGCGCCGACCTGGCTGCCCTGGGCGGCCGACGGCAGCACATGAAGGCTCGGGTCGGTGACGTTACCGGCCGCGTAGATCCCAGGCACGGCGGTCTCGCCGCGCGGGTCGACCGCGACGACGTTGCCGGCGCCGGTCGGGTGCAGGGTGGTGGTGAGCCCGACCCCGGCCAGCACGTCAGCGCGGGCGTGAAACCGCGATCCGACCACCACGGCGTCGGCTTCGAGGACGCGGCCGTCGTCGAGCTCGACCCCGGATACCTCGCCGTCCGGCGCGGTGACGACCCGGCGGACCATGCTGCGCTCGATGACCACGCCGGAGGAGGCGAGATCGTCGACGACTTCCTCGTCGATCCCGGCCGGGTCGTGCAGCACGACGGTCAGCCGGTCCGTCAGATGCCGGTACAGGGTGGTCGGGTGGAGACCCAGGGGGTGGGTCACGATCTGCACCAGGCGCTGGTCACGCACCTCGAAGCCGTGGCAGAACGGGCAGTGGACCACGCCGCGTCCCCACTGCTCCGCGATGCCGTCGATCGCGGGGAGCTCGTCGGAGAGGCCGGTCGCGGCGAGGACGCGCCGGGCCACCAGCGCGTGCTCGCCGGTGAGGTCAAGTCGGAACGTGCCGTCGTCGCGACGGTGCACGCCCACGACCCGGCCGGAGAGCACCTCTCCGCCATAGCTGCGCACCTCCTCACGCCCGACTGCCATCAGCTCGCCGGGCGCGACCCCCTCGTGCCCCAGGTAACCGTGCATGTGCGCGGCCGGGGCATTGCGCGGGGTGCCGTCGTCGACCACGACGATGTTGCGCCGCTGGCGGGAGAGCTGCAGGGCGGCGGCGAGACCGGCAGCCGAGCCGCCGATCACGGCGACGTCGCAGTGACGCTGCAGGGTGGGGTGCCGGGCGTGCTCGGAATGGGCTGAGTGCTGGCTCTGCGCGGGGTGCTCGCTCATGAGTCCGACGGTACGGCGCCTGGCCTTCTCAGCAAAGTCTCTTGCACAATTCGCAAGGCATGCCAGGATGGAGGCATGAGCGGAGTCGCCGACGTCGAGGCCCTGGCGCGGTCGCGCCTGCGCAGCATGCGCACCACCCTGGGGTACTCCCTCGACGAGTTGGCCGAGCGCACCAACCTCAGCGCGTCGACCATCAGCCGCGTCGAGACCGGCAAGCGCACGCTGAGCCTCGACGTGCTCGTGCCGCTGGCCAACGCCCTCCAGGTGAGCCTCGACGTGCTCTTCGAGGTGCCCACCGACGACGACGTCGTCATCCGCCCCGTGGCGCACAGCAGCGGCACGCGGACCACGTGGCCGCTGAGCCGTCCGGACGGGCGCACGGTTGCGTTGAAGATGCGTCTCGAGCCGTCCGACGAGCCGCCCAGCCAACGGGTGCACCCGGGACACGACTGGTTCCTCGTGCTCGAGGGACGCGTGCGACTGTGGCTGGGCGAGCGGCAGATCGACGTCGAGGCGGGCGAGGCGGCGGAGTTCGCGACGATGGTCCCGCACGCGTTCACGGCCCCGTCCGGTCCGGCCGAGCTGATCATGGTCTTCGACCGCGACGGACAGCGCGCGCACGTGCATCAGTGAATTGCTGAGTTCGAGCGAGAGATGACCGTTCCCGCACCGGTCCCCGGTCACCCGCGCCACCATCTACCGCCACCTCGACAAGAAGCCTACGAGCAGCAGTTAAGCAACTACTCTGCCCCAGGGGCAGTTTCGGGACTCCTGGGCCATTACGGCCGCGAGCGAAGCTACATGGTGACCGCACCTAGCGGGGACCGTGCTGGACGACAACCACCCGGTAGAACCAGCGGCCGCTCGCCCTACACCGGCAAGATCGAGCAGGTCATAGTCGAGATCGCTCTCCTCCCGCAGGGTGTCGCGTGCCCAGGCGGCTATACCGGGGCAGATACGGGTGGGGCGGGTGCTGCCGATAAGGACCGCGACGCGCTTCTTGTCCGTCAAAGGACCACTTCTTCCCCTATCTCGGTCGTGTCGAGCCCGGCGGCACCGCGTGCCGCCGATCCCGTGCACACCACGCAATTGTTCGTCCCACATACTGTTCGTGTCACGAATCAAAATAGTTGGTATCGCGAACCGAATCAAGCTAACCTGGCCCACTGTGACCACTGACGCACCCGACCCGCCGGACCTGGTCGACGGGCTGATCCAGCTGTCGTTCATCCTGCAGGCGGTCCTGGGCCGCCTCGCCGGCCAACAAGGGCTATCGGTCACCCAGTTGCGAATGCTCGCGGTGCTCGACGATCGCGAGATCGGCATGCAGCAGCTGGCCGGCATCCTGGAACTGGAGAAGTCCAGCGTCACCGGCTTGGTCGATCGAGCCGAGCGGCGCGGTCTGGTGCGACGGATCGCCGTTCCCGGAAACCGGCGCGCCGTCCATGTCACCGTCACCGCCGACGGCCGAGCCGTCGTGCATCTGGTGCGCGAGGCGGTCCGAGCCGAGATCGGCGATCTGGCAAGCACTTTGAGCGAGAGGCAGCAGGGCTCCTTCCGCCGATCGATCGAAACGCTGATCCTGCATTACGTCACCCAGCACGCCATTCCGGTGTGAGCATCCTCGATGCCCGGCGGCCCAGCCCTCGACGTCACCCCTGACGCATGGGACGCGCCTTCATTGCACGCGTGCACATCGACGGGTTCCGGCTACCCGCCCGGTCCGACTCTGGCCACACCACCAGCTGGCAGACCAGCTTGTCCTGGTCCGGCATCAGCCACAGGCGTGGTGGGCCGATGTCGTGATGTGGGCCTTGCTCTTTGCTTGCCACCACAGCAAACAGCCTGGCCGAAGCTCCCACCGGACCGGGCAATCCGCCGCGGCAGGGCCAGCTCGGCGGGCGTACGGAACTCGGCATGAGCGCGCGGCGGGAAGCCATGTCGCCCAACCGATCCAGAGAAATCTGGACGGACGACCAATGCGCGACATGCGGCATTACAGGACATCCACGCGGAACTTTTTGCGCTGTATCGGCAACTCGTCCAACCTATCCCGCGGCTGTCGCACGTCTCGCTCAGTAACGACGCCATTGGAGTCGTTACAACCTACTTCGATGGTCAGCGACGACCGTGCCACGTTCGGATGCATTGCGGCCTGAAGACATGCGGTGGACTACGTGTTCACGGGCAGGCCGTCGAGTGCTGGTGGGTTCGCAACGCGAGGATATCGGTGATGTCGATATCGGGTCCGCCGTCGAGGACCAAGTCCAGACGGGCAGGCCCGACCGTTTGCGTGATGGCAGGGCCGTCGTAGCGCGGAATGACGGCGGCCGCGGCGGCGTGCAGGCAGAACGATCGGATCATGCCGGTCCGGGAAGAGGCGGTGCGGGAAGGGTTTTCGGGTTGCCGCATGGGAGGGTCGATCACGAACACCATCGGGCGTTCGGGGGTGCCTCGTTGGACCCAGATAGGGAATCCGAGGTCGCTGTACAACCAGAACTGGTCGCGCAGATGCTCGGGCAGCTGTCCGCGCAGACCCACTTGAGATGGCAAGCCGCAGCGAGCCGTTGGGGGTTGCTATGGGGACAATCGTTCCAGCGGGCGGTTGGCGGTCTCCTCACCGAAAAGGCCCAACACCACGCCGCCGACCAGTGCGGCCGACGCGAGCAGCCCGATCGCCAATGCGAAGCCGCTGCTGCCGGTGGCCACCAGCCCGACCAGCACCGGGCCGACGATGACGCCGAGCCGGATCGCGACCCCGTTGATGCCGCTGCCCCAGGTGCGGATTCTGGTCGGATACAGCTCGGCCACGTAGAGCTGCAGCCCGAGGTTGGTGGCGAACACGAACAGGGCCGCCACCGAGACGAACGCCGCCAGCACGCCGGGCTGCGCGGGCCGCACGACGGCCAGCACCAGCAGGGTCACCCCCGCGCCGAGCAGCCCGGCGGTCAGGCATGGTTTGCGGCCGAGCCGGTCCACCGTCGCGGCCAGCAGCGCCGCGCCGAAGAACCCGGTCACCATCGTGAGCAGGCTGTAGCGCAGCGCGGTGGCCAGCCCGACGTGATAGAGCCCGGTGTAGATGCTGGGTAACCAGGACGTCAGGCCGTAGTTGACCAGGTAAGCAGTGAAGCAGGTCAGCATGAGCACGGCGGTTCGCCGCGCGTAGCGGCTGGTGAACACCTCGGAAAGGCGACCGTTGCCGGGCCGCACCGCCAGGTCCATGGCCACCGCCGGCAGCTGCCCGTGCCGCCGGCGCACCTCGGCCTCGATCCGGCCGACTATCGCTGCCGCCTCGGTGGTCCGCCCGCGCGCGGCCAGCCAGCGCGGGGATTCGGGAACCCAGCGCCACAACACCACGGCCAGCAGCACCGGCAACCCGCCGAGCGCGAACAGCGGCCGCCAGCCCCAGGCCGGAACCACCCAGGACGACACCAGCGCCGCGGCCAGCAGCCCGACCACGAACACCAGCTCGTAGGCCAGTACGAACCGGCCGCGGCGGCGCGCGCCGATGATCTCGCTGATGTAGGCGGCACCGACCAGCACCTCCCCGCCGATGCCCACGCCTTGCCCGAACCGCAACGGCAGGAAGGCACCGAGCCCGGTGCAGGCCGGCATGAGCAGGCTGGTCACCGAATACAGGGCGACACACAGCGCGATCGCCCGCACCCGCCCGAGCCGGTCGGCCAGCCAGCCCGCCAGCAGCGCGCCGGCCAGCATGCCCACCGACCCGCTGGTGATCGCCCAGGTGGCACCGCTTGCGTCGAGGTGCCATTCTCGCCGCAGCACCGGTAACACGTAGGCGATCAAGAGCTGGTCGAAACCGTCGAACAGGGTGACCGCCCCGACCAGCAACCGCACCCGCCGCTGCCACCAGGACAGCGGGAGCCGCTCGATGCGGGCACTGATCTCGGCCACGGTGGCCGCGGTGTCCTCGGCGGCGGTCACGGCCGGGCTAGCGGCTTGTAGCCCCACGCCTGCACCAGCGGCTGGCCGAGCAGGAAGGTGGCCGGGTCGTCCAGGTGTGCTCGCAGTCGTGTGGTCAGCTCCGTCCACTGTGGTGCGGTCAATCGGCCTTGCGCCAGCACGGTTTCGCGCACGGAGTCCAGTAAGGACAGCAGGTGGTAGCGCAGGTAATCGCCCGGGGCGGGGGTATGTACCCGTGCCACGGCCTGTACCTCGGTAAGCCCGGCCGCGCGCAGCATGCCGGGCAGCGTGCGACCGAACTCCACATTGGCACCACCCGCGGTGGCCACCTCGAGAAACAGCTCCAGCAGGGTGTCCCAGGCCGGATGTGCCGGGTGGCAGGCCCAGCCGCCGCAGTCGAATTCCTCGGCAAGTACCACCCCGCCGGGCCGTACCAGCCGCACCATCGCGTCGAGGACCCCCGGTGGATCACCGGCCTGGATCAGCACCAACCGCTCATGTGCGGCATCCATCGATTCCGGCGGCAGTGTATTCCGGTGCACGTCGGCCTGGACGATTTCGACATTGTCCAGCGCACGAGCCGCCACCGCCGCGCGTGCCGCTGCCACGAACGCTTCCGCCCGCTCGAGTCCGACCACGCGCCCGCCCGGTCCGACCCTGGCGGAAAGTACGTCCAACGCACCCAGGGGACCACAGCCCACATCCACGACCCGCCATCCGGCGCCGATGCCGGCCCGCTCCAGCAACTGCTCGGCATCCGCCGTCAGCGCCTGCGCCATCCGGTAAAGTCGGCTCGTCTCCTCGTTCGTTTCGCCGAGGAAGTAGTCCTGGTGTCGCGCGGTCATTGTCTCTCCATCCAGACGGGATCGGTTCGGAGGTGGGTGGTGCTGTCGCAGAACGCGGAGCGGTGTTCTCAGCCGGATGCGAGGAGTTCGGCCAGCCCGAGGTGTCTTCGAGGTAGCGTTCGCAGGGAAAGCTGGCCGCGATGAGTGCGGCGCGGAACTGGTGGAGTGCCGCTCAGTGCGTCTCACCGGCTCCATCGCGGCCCGCTCGACTCGCTGGTCCACGGGATTGGTGAACCCGGGACGGTAAATCAGTGGGCTGGGTGAGTGAACTCAGTCGAAGCGGAAATCGGCGAAATCGAAGCCGGGTGCGACGATGCAACTGACGAGCACATACTCGTCACCCGCGGGCCGGGCGGACTGGCTGACCCCACCGGGCACCACGGCCTGCAACCGCTGTCCGCGCTCCACATCCGGACCGAGCAGGATCTCCTCACTCCCGATGTTCAGCAGCAGCGGACCACCTCGATGCCACAGCCAAAGCTCATCCGACCGCACCGTGTGCGGCGCGGATTCATCGCCCGGCATCAACAAGAAGTGAATCGCGGTCGCCACCGACCGCTTCCCGTCGTACCCGGCGGGCTCGAATTCCACTGGGCTACGCCAGGTCTCCCGAAACCACCCACCCTCGGGATGCGGCTCCAGGTTAAGCGCCACCGCCAACGCGGGTCTATTCACAATGCTCTCCTCTGCTCTCATGCTCTTCGCACTCATCGTCCGCCGGGAGCGTCCCGCCGATCGTGGACGTGCTGCTGTCGAGGCTGGGAAAACCCGGCCTCGAATTCCTGGACCGGTTCGGCCAAACCGTGCCGTGGTGAGCCGGCCGAATCTCATCGCAGGGCGGCGTGGCACTGGCCGAGCAGTCATCGCTCGGCCATGGCCAGGGACCATCCGGCATCGAGCAAGGTGACGTAACCGCTGTGACCGAAACAGCGCCGTGCCCGCGCTGACATGCTCGTTGGTCAAGTCCTGTGTGCGCGACCGCGGCGGATATGCGAGTTACAGCTCCTCAGTAACGAATTTCGGGGACAGATGGTGAGCCAGGCTCTCGTACCTGCCGTCGCCGAGCACTCGGAATGTGTGCGGAGTGAATGCCGGAATGATCAGCGTGGTACCGGCGCCGACCGCCCTCAGTTCGGAACCGATGGTGAACTCGGAGCGGCCGCGCAACACGACCACCGTCTCCGGGTACGGGTGCTGATGTAGCGGCGGCGATTGCCCGACCTGGTTGGTGCTGAGGTGGATGGTCGAAACGTCCACTCCGTAGTCTTCCCCCGCCACCGCGACGAACCAGAACTCGTCGTCGTCGGCACCGTCGGGTTCGATAAGCACGTGTGCTCCCGCAGCTGTGGTTTCTACGATGGGGCGGTGCATGATGACCTCATTTCCGATCGTGCGTTCGAACGCGGCGCTTGTCCGCTTCATGTTTCGCCGGTGGGACGGCTCTGCAACATCTGTGTCATGTGGGGCACAGCTGTTGCAGGGCACGGAAGCCATGGCGCGCCACGACGCATCATGGTGTCGTGGCGATCGGTGCTGTTCAGTAGCGCTCAGTAGCGCCGACCTCACAGCTGGCCGCAGTCGATCTCGGGCGCAGCCACATCACCCGGTTCAGGAGAGAGCTCGGCCGACACCGTGCCGTGCTGGTCTCGGCGGGTATTCGCCCGCCCTTCGACCCGGGCCAACTCCATGAAGGTGTCCGTCAAAGCCCGCTTCTGAAAAGGCGATCTGACCGGTGTCGGCGTGCAAGTCGAGCGTGCCGCCCGGGTCGTGGGAATCAACAGCGACGTCAGCGTCGTAGACCGTCAATACCGTTGCCGTGATACCCGAGCGCACATCAGGCCGGGCGGGCCGCCGACGATGGCGACGCAGGGTCGTCATGGGGGTGATTCCTTCCTACGTGTGCTGTGGCGGCCCGTTCGTCGCGGTACGGTCCGGCTCCTCACAGCGAGGATAGAACCGTACACAATGTAAATCAATTCTATATTTCAAGCTATTCAACCAAGCCGTCAAACTGGAGATGTGGTGCGTCCTGGAAGCTGGAACAGGCCAGCGGATGTGAGTCCCATCTGGGTAGGTACCAGAGCGCCCAGGAGCAGGACCCGGCTTGCCGGAGAGATCTGGCGAGTTGAGGAATTGAGCGGGCTGTCAAGCGGGGTGCCAAGAGCCTCAGTGGAGGGAGCAAGCACCCGTCGCGGTTGTTCAGTGATTCAATCGAGTGGCGGGTGGGGGCGGGGCGCCGGGGCTATCCGGCAGTGTCCTCGATATATGCCTTCAGCAGTTCCAGACCGGGCTGGATCCGTGCCGAGTCTTCGACCGGGTGCGGGCCGGGCGGCTCGGTGTCGGGAATCAGCCGCTCGAACAGTCGACAGAACAAGGTCGTACCATCGCCCAGGTCGAACGTGGTGAAGGTGGCAATCGCGTGCATCGCCGCGGCCGGGGCACCGTGGTCGAGTACGTCGCGGCCAACCACCGTCCACAGCTTGCCGGGCACCCGCGCCACCACGGTGTATTCCTTCGGCTTCTCGTTGAGTTCCGGAAAGATGTACTCGAGCAGCACATCTCCGAGTTCGGCCGGGACGCCGTCGGTGCCTCGCAGCACCTCGGTGCCCGACGCGAATGGCAGCCACTTTGGCAGATTCGACCAGGTCGTCGCCCAGTCGTATACGACCTGCGCGGGGCGTTCGACGACGATGCGGTTCTCGACGAACCGGATGTTCAGGTTGTCCGGGATCTGGGGCACGTACAGGTCAGACATGATCTCTCCTTATTGGCTGAGCGCGGGACTCGCAGGCCCCGATCCCTTCGATCGGTATTCGATTGCTGCGCACGCCCACGGGCCGCACCACGGCGAAGGGGCGCCGAGGCTGCTGGTGGTGGGGTCGGTGCGGCCGTTATCCGGCGTGGTGCGCGCCGGTCATCAGCGCGGCAAGGTCTTCGGGGTGCAGGAACGACGGCGGTGGTGGCGGGCCCCAGCTGCACAGCGCCTGGGCGCCGTCGAAAAGCTCCGGGGTCCAGAGCTGATCGTCGATGATCGAGTCCATATCGGAGTAGTACTCGGAGAAGTTGCCCGCAGGGTCCTTGAGGTACCAGAAGAAGTTCGAGCCCGCATGGTGGCGTCCGAGGCCCCAGATGTGCCGCTGCGGGTTGCCCTCGAGCATGGCGGTGGCGCCGCGGCCGACATCGTCGACATCGTCGACCTGCCATGAGGTGTGGTGCAGGAAGTTGACCGGCGCGTTGAGCACCAGCACGTTGTGATGGTCGGTGGAACACCGCAGGAACGCGCCCTCGCCCTTGATCTCGTCGGACAGCTTGAAACCCAGTCCCTCGGTGAAGAAGCGGCGGGTGGCCACGTAATCCACCGAACCCATGACCGCGTGGCCAAGCTTGCGTGGCCGTACCGGGTCGTCGCGCAGGACGCCGGGGGCGCGGGTGCCGCGGCGTTCTATGCGGCCCGGCCCGTTGTAGGGCGTCACCGGTGCGGCGGGTTGGGTGATGCGGTTCGAGATCCGTACCACGGCACGGAAATTTGCGATCGGTTCCACGGTGGCGACCGAGTCGGCGGTGCGCTCCACCGGCAGGCCGAGCGTGCGCAGGCGGGCGGCTGCCGCGTCGAGATCATCGAAATCGTCTGCGCTGATGACGATTTCGGCCAGCCGACGCGACGGCGCCCGTATCAGTCGCAGCTGATCGCCGCCGTCGCGGGTGGACAGCCAGCCGTCGGATCGGGGAGTGAGACCGAATTCGGTGTAGTAGTCGCGGGTCGCGGCCGGGTCGGGCACGCCGATCGTGACCGAGGCCAAGCGATGCAATGCCATTGTGTCTCCTGGGAATTCGCGACGGGTTCAGCGCCCGGCGACGATCTGGTGACGCATCTCGCCGATACCCCGCACGTAACTGACCAGTTCGTCGCCGGAGGCAAGGTACCGTTGCGGGGTACGGCCGAACCCGACACCGGCGGGTGTGCCGGTGAAGATGACATCGCCCGGCAGCAGGGGCGTGATCGCCGACAGGCGCGCGATCAGCTCGGGCACCGGGAAAACCATGTCACAGGTCCGGCCCTTCTGCATCTGCTCACCGTTGACCAGGCAGCCCAGTTCCAGATCGTCGGGGTCGTCGAACTCGTCCGGAGTGACCAGCACCGGCCCGATCGGGCCGAAGCCCGGAAAGGACTTGCCCATGCTGAACTGGGGCGCCGGGCCCACCCGCTGCCGAACCCGCTCCGAAATATCTTGGCCCGCAGAAACTCCCGCGACATAGCGCCACGCGTCCCGGGCGGCCACGTGGTGCGCCCGGCGGCCGAGCACCACCACCAACTCGACCTCCCAGTCCACCTTGCCCGGCACCAGCGTGATCGTCCCGTGCGGATCGGCCAGCGCGGTCACGAACTTGGTGAACACCGCCGGTTCCTCGGGCGCCGCCAATCCCGACTCCGCGGCATGGTCGGCGTAGTTGAGGCCGATCGCGAACAGCTGCCGGGGATTCGGGGCCGGATTGCCGAATTCGGTTGCCGGCACCCCCGACAGCGGCGTGCCCGCCGCGGTGACGGTCGCGCAGAACTCGAGCAGTTCGTCCCATCGCTCGTAGGCATCCTGAATGCGCGGGCCGAACCAGCCACCGCTGGCACGGGCGACGTCGATGACGGTGTCGGACACGGTGATCAGTGACAACCGATCCGAGATAGTGGCGAAACGCATGGCGTGGGTTCCTGACTGGACGGGGTGTGGACGGTCGTCACTTCGACACGAGGTCACCGTGGGTGGCCGCCGACCGGTAGTCGGTGTAGGTGTAGGGGTTGTCGAGGACCTTGGTCTCGGGGATCTCCGGGTTCATACCCTCGCGCCAGGCCTGCTCCCCGATCTCGGCGCGCAGGTAGTCGACGGTCGCCTCGACCGCGCGGCGCGCACCCGCCAGGTCGGCACCGACCAGGCGGTGGTCGCGCTTCACGATCCGGCCGTCGACCAGGACCGTGTCGACATCGGCGCGCTGGGCCTGCAGAACGATGTGCCCGTGCGGGTTGAGCGGCAGCGGCGTCATCACCGGCGAAGCGTCGTCGCGGACGAGTACGAGATCCGCCTTCTTGCCGACCTCCACACTGCCGATCTCGCTGTCGCGCCCGATCGCTCGCGCACCACCCCGGGTGGCCCACTCGACGACCTGGTCGGCATGCACCGAGGAATGGGTGACGGTCTCGCCGCGAGTATGCGCCTGCAGATGTTCATAGGCGCGATCCGCGCCCAGCGTTGTGCGCATGGCGGAGAACAGATCACCGCTGCACGGCACACAGCTGTCCACCGACAGCGAGATCGGAATGCCATGGGCGCGCAGGGCGGCGGTCGCGGGATAACCCTGTCCGGCACTCTGCTCGCTTTCGGTGGACACCGACACCGAACCGCCGGTCGCCGCAATGCGGGCGTAGGAGTCCGCCGAGAGCGTCGAGGCGTGCACATACACCGTCCTGGCCTCGGCGAAGCCGTGCTCGTGGATCAGTCGCACGGCGTCGTCGCCGGTAGCGCCCCAGACACCGGCGTGCGTGGTCACCGCCAGGTCGAGTTCGCGGGCGACCTCGAAGGCGCGCCGTTCGGGAAAGCTCGGATCGCCGGTGACGTCGAAGGCGATCTGAAAGCCCTCGAGATCACCGGACCGGCGTTCGAAGAACTTGCGGAATTCTGTTGTGCCCGTCCAGTTCGCGGGCGCGTCCTGAATATTGCCGTAGGCCAATACAAATCGCCCCGGCACCGAGGCCAGCGCATCGACCGCGGCGTCGGCGTGATCGATCGTCTGCAACCCGTGCGACCAGTCCACGCAGGTCGCCACCCCGGCGTCGATCGCCTCCAGCGCGCCGAGGAGGTTTCCGGCGTAGACGTCCTCGGGCCGAAACTTCTTGCCCCAGTTGAGGTAATACCACACGAAGTACTGCGTGAGAGTCCAGTCGGCACCGTAGCCACGGGTCGTGGTCTGCCACATGTGCCGGTGGGTGTCGACCATCCCGGGCATGACGATGCCGCCGCGGGCGTCGATCTCATCGGCGTCGTCGGGAACGACGAGATCGACACCGATGGCGGCGATCCGGCCGTCGACCACGAGCACATCGTGACCTTCCAGAACGGTGTGGCCGGAATCCATCGTGAGGACGGTTCCGGCGCGCAAAACGGTCGGACGTCGAGGGTTGTTCGAGAGCATGGACGTTTCCTTGTTCGGTAGTACGCAGCCGCCGGGTTCTGGAGCCTTGTCGATGCCCAGACCTCCCTGGGCGGAAGAACTCTGGCGATCCCTCGGTTCTCATCGAGGTGACGTGAACAGGTTCGAAAGTAGTCCGCAACTTTCGAAAGTTCAATGGATATTCGTAAACTGCTACAATGCGTGCATGACGAAGAGCGGCGGCGCGACCCGCACCGACGGCATTCACCAGGCGTTGCGCGCCGACATCCTCGCCGGCCGCCTGATGCCGGGCGAACGGCTCAAGTTCCCGGACCTGGCCGCCCGCTACGCGGTGAGCGTCGGCGCCACGCGCGAGGCGCTGACCAGACTGGTCGCCGAAGGGCTGGTAGTGACGAGGCCGCATCTGGGCTACCAGGTCCGCCCGCTGTCCCATCAGGACCTGGCCGAGCTGACCGAGGCGCGGGTGGAGATCGAATCCCTGGTCCTGCGGCTGTCCGTACTGGAAGGCGACATGCGATGGGAGGCGGACGCCGTTGCGGCACACCACCTTCTGGAACGCACGCCCTATCGCGATCCGGCCGATCCGGACCATCCGACCGACGAATGGTCGCAGGCACACGCGGCCTTTCATCGGGCACTGCTGGCCGGCTGCCACAACCAGCGACTGATCGACACGGCACGCGCGCTACGGCAGGAGGCCGAACTGTACCTGCAATGGTCGGTATCCCTCGGCAACGAACCCGGCCGCGACCTCGCCGCCGAGCATCGAGCCCTGCTCGACGCCGCCCTCGCCCGCAACGCCGACCACGCACAGGAACTGCTGCGCGATCACATCGCGCACACCGCCCGACTACTGATCAGCTGCGCACCCGACCAACCCAACCAGGGAGAGGTGCTGGCCTCGCCCGCCGTGAAAGCCTCGACATGATCCAGCAGTTCACAGCTCGGAGAAGGACACGCGTAGAACATCATCGGTCAGCGACGCCACCATGAAGCATCGAGAGAGTGCCCTGACATCGGCATGTGCGGATGTGGGGGCAATCGCTTCTCGACTATCTCCGATCACCGCTCCCCCAGTGCAGTGACGCTCTGGAAGTCCAGGTCCTGGCATCGTGATCGCTGATGTGCAGCACGAAATCCGGGTTTGGCGGAGCGCGATCGGCTGCCGAGGAGCTGCTGATTTAAACGAGGCAGGCGCGGGTTCGGGCAGTTGATGGTGACACGAAAAGGTATGTGGTGAAAGCCATTTCAGGCTCCTGAACCAGCGAACGGTGACAGCAGGTTACTGGGCCGGCCGGAAGGGCACGGTGGCGTGACGGGATGGTGGTGGGCCGGATAGCGCCAGCCCGCCACTGCCCGGCTACGGGACGAGCACCGGCTGGTCCACCACCAACAACCACGACCCGTCCGGCTGGCGGCGGGCGACTTCGGCGGTCACCTCACCGGTAGTCAGCGTGGTCGCTGTCAGCGCCAAGTCGCCGCTCACGAGCGCCGGATGCTGTTTACCCGGCGAGAGCACCGGCGCGGTCGCCACGAACTGCTCGTAGACTTTTCGGATCTCCGCATGCCCGGTCGCGAGGTTGCCCGGCGGGAACGCCAGCACTGCGTCCGCCTCGTACAATGCCACCAGCCCGTCCACATCGCCCGCATTGACGCGTTCGATGAAATACCTGCCCAGGTCGTTCGGCTCGGTGGCCAGTTCCCTGTCGAAGGTGAAGGACGCGGGGATGGGCCGCTGCGAGCAACGCGCGAGGATAATCATGACCGCGGGGAGGAGCAGGTCGTAGACCAGCACGCCGCCAGTGTTGCCGGGTGCGTGATCACCGTGGGCGAACCACTGGTAGACGTGGCCGATCGCCGCACCCCACAGAAACATGCCGGCGCCGAGGCCGATGGTGATGCGCTCGCGGGCGGTGGCCGAAGCGGCGCGGAAACCCAGGACGGCGAGTCCGAGGTTGGCGAAAGCGATTTCGAACTGGAACGGGGTCCGGTTGAAGCCGATCGCGGTGGCCATCACCTCCGGAACCGTGAGGAATGAGATTGTCATCCACAGGCTGCCGAAACCGAGTGCCGCCACGGCCCACCACCGCTGCCAGGTTTCCAGCGCAGCCAGCCAGGAGGGGCTGTGCCGCGTGCGGACCAGTGCACCGACGACGGCGATCAGGATCCAGATCAGAGGGAAAGCGGACTGCGCGAGGTAGGTCATCTCGTTCATACAATGAGTGTTGCATGGTTAATATTAACCAGTCAATATTCAGGTACCCGGAGCTGAGCTGGTCGAACAGCTGGGCGTCGGGCGCACAACGGTACGCGAGGCGCTCGGCGCTCTGGTGCATCTGCGCCCTGCTGGAGGCCCGCAAGGGCGACGGAACCTATGTCCGCGCGTCGAGCGAACTGCTTGCGGTGCTGATGCGCCGCGCCTCCGCTTCGAGGCGCGCCGATGTGCTGGCACTGCGCGCGGTTCCCGAGGAGTACGGATCGGCCTGGCCGCGGCGCGGCGCGGCGACAACGACCTCACCCGCCTGCGGCGCCTGCTCGACGAGGCCGAGGCGGCCGTAGATTCGCGGCAGACCGCCAAGGCCGACGTCCGCTTTCCACCAGGCAGTGGCGAGCGCTGCGGGCAACCTCCTGCTCACCGAGCTGTGCGACGTGCTGAGCGCGGCGGTCACCGAACAGATCGACGCCACGCCCTGTTCCGAGGAGGCGGCCCGCGGAGCACACCCGCCTGCACAGACATCTCGTCGAAGCCATCCGCCCAGGACAGATCGGCGCGCGCCACTGCGCCACCGAAATCGTGAAACTCACCGAGACCCGGTCGGCGCGAGCGGAATAATCGACTCACGAGGTGCCGAAACCACTGTCCGCCAGGTGCGTTCGACAGCTACGACCATCGGCGGCGGCCCGTGGCGCGCCGTGAACGGTGATGCCCGGTAGTCTGCCCACCGGCGGACGGCAGGTGGACACGACGGAGGCCCTGATGAGACCACAACCGCATGCGGACGCCGCGGAGACGGGCTGGAATCCGCACCGGATCGGCGCGTTCGTCGATGCCGTGCTCGCGATCGCGATTACGCTGCTGGTCATCGAGATCAAGCGGCCGGAGGGTGAGCAACTGGCCGATCCGCACGCCTTGGCCGAATTCCTCTCGCACGAGCGGGCTTCGTTCATGGCGTACGTGCTGGCGTTCTTCCTGCTGTGGTCGGTGTGGCGCCGCCACCACACCCTGATCTACGAGGTGCACCGCCTCGACCGGCACACACTGGCCTGGCATGCGCCCCTGCTATTGTTCGCCGCGGTCCTGCCGTACGCGACCGCGGTCTTCGGTCACGCTACGGACAACAAGCTCGCGGTCTGCCTGTTCGCGGCAACGGCCGCACTGCTTTTCGCCAGCGAGGCCGTGGTGAAGGAACTGGCCGCCCGCCGTTCGATCCTCACCGAAGCCACGAACCCCACCGACCTGCGCTCCAGCGCCGACGCGTCCTACGCGGTCGCCGCGGTCTTCGCCGCCACCACGGCACTGGCCTGGCTGACACCCTACGTCTGGATCCTGTGGTTCCTGGCCCCACTGTCGGCAACCGTCGGCGGACGCCTGATCACCAAGGCCCGCTCGGCATTTCGCTGACCGGCGGGCACGCTCAGTCGGCCTAGGGGTGTCGCGGCTGGAGGAGCTGGGCCAGTACGGCAGTGTCCTGCAGATAGCGTTCGTACGGGAAACCGGCCGCGAGCAGAGCGGTGCGCAACTCGTCGTAGAGCGGTTTACCTGTGGCGTGGAAAGCCTCGCTGCCCGCTTCGGTAAGACGGACCAGACGTCGACGCCCGTGCTCGGGATCCGGACCGACCCGCACGAGTCCGGCTTTCTCCAGCGGGCGCAGCGCGCGACTGATCGCCGGATCGGAAACCGCCAGCGCCTGCGCCAGTTGATGCTGGGTCGCCGGTTGGATTTCTTCCAGCGTACCCAGCAGCCGCATCTGGCTGTATGTCAGCCCGCCGGAGTCGTCCACCCGCCGCCTGGTCGCGTCACCGAGCAGCTGGACCACGCGATGCAACATGTCTCCGAGCCCATCGTCCACACCGTCGAACATACCAGAGTCTTACCTGGTTAATATTAACCCGCCCGCGCCGGGGGCAACGCGCCCGATGCCGGACATCGCGCCGGTCATACACTCGGCCGCTGTGCCAACATCCGGCTTTCCGCCGGATACGCTTGACGCCGAAGGAGTTCCGCTGTGGATCAGCGCGCTGGCGAACGAGCACCCAATCATTGCGTCCATATGGTGAGGAGACTCGGACCCACCGACGCCCTACGGACTCTGGGAGCCGAGCCGCGGCTGGTACGGCCGTGCACGCTGCCCTAGCGCGGACCCGACGCGCGGAGGTCGCTCCCGGCGGCCGCGCTCGACGCCGTGCCCGGCGATGGCGCGACGCTGCTGGCCGGGCAGGTCACCCACGCTGCTACGTGTTCGGGGATAGCCCGGATGTCATCGGCCGCGGTCGACCACCGCCATCGTTTTTCCTGACGGCGGTGTCGGTGCGCGTCGCACCGATTCTTTCGAACAGATCCGGCCAGTACCTTTGCAGACTTCGGCGCCTGGCCAGCCGTGATCGCTTGCATCGCCACGAGGGCCTCCGAGACTGACGGACCTTTGCGGGCGATAGGGCAGGCATCGTATGCACCAGTACTTCAGATCGAACGCAGGATAAGTAGCCACTGGTCGGGCGTTGGTCAATTGTCCAGATCGCTTGGCTGGCAGAGCTTTCCCAACGCGCGTACATGCCGATTGCGTGGGGTTCGCTCTGGGCTGGTTGACGATCCGTCGTCGGTCGCGGCTGCCTCGGACTGTTACCAGTGGCGTCGGCGCCAGAGGCCAAGATGTACCAGGGCGAGTGAGTGTCACTCTTTCCCGTATCACCAACGACACCCCCAAGGACTGTCGAGCCGTCGAGGCTGAACCTGGCGGGCGTGGTGCGTCGCAGCGTGAGCGGCCCCGGCTGCCGCGAGGCGGATGCCGAGTTATAGTCATTGGGTCGCGAAAAACGATGTTCCGCGCGGGTCGCTCCGCAGGACATCGCTCATACATCGATGCAGATGGTTCTGATCGTTGAGCGTCTCCCTGCTGAGACCGGACATCACGTCCGCTCCCGGCACTGGCCGTCGCCGACGCGTGTCGGCGCAACAGAGGAGCGCAGCATGCAGAAGACCATCGCCATTGTCGGAGCAGGACTGGGCGGGCTGACGCTCGCCCGGGTGCTTGAGACTCACGGCGTCGCCACGACGATCTACGAGGGTGAGCCTTCGGCGCAGACCCGTGCGCAAGGCGGCCTGCTCGACATCCATGAAGCGACCGGGCAGGTCGCGCTTCGCGCAGCCGGTCTGTACGACGAGTTCCTCACTCTGGTCCGCCCGGGCGAGGATGCCAAGCGTGTGGTCGACCACCACGGCACGATTCTGTTCGACATCCCCGCAGACCCCGGTTCGGCTCGTCCTGAAGTGGACCGCGGCGAACTCAGGCGCCTGCTCATCGACTCACTGGCGCCGGGGACGATAAGGTGGGGTCACAAGCTCGACTCGGTCCGGCACCGTCCGGAGGGCGGCTACGACCTCACCTTCGCGAATGGTTCCGCCGCGCGCGCCGACATCGTCATCGGCGCGGACGGTGCCTGGTCGAAGGTGCGTCCGCTGCTCACCCCCGCCAAGCCTCTCTACAGCGGAACCTGCTTTATCGAGATCGCCCTCACCTCATACGGCCAGAACGCTCGGGCGAGCGTGGCCGCGATCGGCAGTGGCACGCTGATGGCGGTCGCGCCGGGCAAAGGCATCATCACCCATCGCTACGCCGACGGGCAGGTGCGCGGATACGTGGCGCTGAACAAGTCCGAGGAGTGGATGAGGTCGATCGACTTCGGCGACCCGTCCGCCGGCCTGCGTCAAGTCGCCGACGAGTTCGATGGCTGGTCGCCGCTGCTCACCGCCTTCGTGACAGAAAGCGATGCGCAACCGTGGCTGCGACCCATCTATGCCCTTCCGGTCGGGCTCGAGTGGGACAGGGTGCCCGGCGTGACGCTTGTCGGTGACGCCGCGCATCTGATGTCGCCCTTCGCAGGCGAGGGCGCGAACCTCGCCATGTACGACGGCGCGGACCTGGCGAGCAAGCTGGTCGAGCTACTCGACATCGAGGTCGCGTTCACCGCCTACGAAGAGCGGCTATTCCTGCGTAGTAGCGACGCCGCCGGCCGCTCGGCGCATAACCTGGAGGCTTTCTTCGGCCCGGAAGCGCCGCGGAGCGTAGTCACTCTCTTCGATCACTCCTGATACCTCGATCTGGATTTGCGACCTTGTCGCGGACCCGGCGGGTAACGGGCGGTTGCGATCTACATCGCGGCCTGGCGGTACGAGCCGCACGGTCGTGGGGGCCCGGCCGGTATCAGCTACTTCGACCTGAAAACCCTGGGTTGCTGGTAGGGCGGCCTGTGCGGCAGGCTGGGTCGTGGGCGTCGGTGCGGGTGCGGCGGCCTGGTCACGCTGCCAAGGCGGTGATCTTGGCCTGGTTGTGGGTGAAGATGCCGTGACCGGTCCAGATCCGTGCGCCGTCGGTGCTGTCGATGCGGCTGCGGTCCCAGCCGTAGCCGCGTTTGAGGGCGCTGATGAGCCCCTCGCTGCCGGTCCGCTTATTTCACGGCGCGGCGGAACGCTTTTCGTTTCTCCTCGGCTTGGCGGGCCTTCGATGGCCGGCCTTTGCGGGGGTGACGACGGTAGGCACACCCAGCTGTGCAGGGCGTCGTCGACGCTTTTCTCGCCGTATCCGCCGGTCGGCGGTCACGGTGCGCGGGCGACGACCGGTGCGGGCGATGACCCGTTCGACGGCCGGTGCGAGTTGCGTAACGCCGCGGGTATGGCGGGTCTTTTGGCACTGGGTGTTCGCGCGCATCGTGGAGGATGGCTACCTCAACCGATATCGACGTCACCTTCGCTGGTGACGACCTCGTGCTGCGGCTGGCCTCGGCCGGTTACCTCGCCCGCTACACCGGAACATCTCGGGAACACTGCACGTCGGATCTTCGGCTGGACTTCGTGTGGTGCCGCGAGCGCCAGCTCGCGCCGCTGGCGATGACTCGCCCGGAGATCGAACGCTATGTCGGCTGGATGCGCGAGGTCCGACGCTACAGGCCCGCCACGGTCGCGCGGCGGATGGCGGTGTCGCCGGGTTCTACCGCACCTGCGTCCTCGAGCACTCGCCGGCCGAATATGTTCGGCGACCGCGAGTGGCGAATGAGTCTCCGACACTGGGGCTTTCGCTTCTGCAATTCGAGGCGTTGCTGTCGGCGGCGCGGGACTCGGCCAGTCGGTTCGATTTCGCGCTGGTGGTGATGCTGGGCCTGCTCGGGTTGCGGATGTTCGAAGCCTGCGGTTGCGATATCGGCGACGTCGGCGAAGAGCATGGCCACCGAGTCCTGCGTGTGGTCGGCAAGGGCAGCAAGATCGTGCTGATCCCGCTCCCGCCAGCGGTCGGGCGCGGCATCGACCGCGCGATCGGCGACCGCGACATCGGCCCGATCCTGTTGAACTCCCGGGGACGTCGGATGGATCGGCACTGCGCCACCCGCCGCCTACGCAGGCTAGCCGAGGTATCGGTGGTCCGGTTGCCGCGGATGCACCCGCACATGCTGCGCCGCACCTTCGTCACCACCATGCTCGACGCCGGAGTCGATCTGCGCGACGTCCAGATCGCCGCACGCCACGCCGATCCACGAACCACCATGCGCTACGACCGGGCGCGCACCAACCTTGACCGGCATCCGAACTACATTCTCGCTGCCTACATGGCCTCTGGCACATGACAACTCAACGCACCCACATGCCGAATTGAGGTTGCGCACCGTGATCGGCTCTGTCGTACCTACGCGTGTGGATTGTGGATGAACTAGGTGTTGATCCGGCCGGCGAGCAGGTCGGCGATGGTGTGTGGTTCGCGGCCGAGAAACTCACCCAGTAGTGGGTCGGTGTCGGCGAAGGGACCGTCGCACGCGGCGTGGAACATCGCCAGCAGCATGTGGGCCATGGGCTCGGGTGTGCCGGCGGCGATCCGGTCGGCGAGCCACTGCTCGTCGTCGATGACCACTCGGGTGATGGTGCGGCCGGTGAGTTGGGCTGCGGTCGTGGCGATGTCGTCGAAAGTGACGGCATCGCGGGCGGTGAGGGTAACGGGTCCGTCGACGGGCTGCTCGCTGATGAGGATGCACCCCTGATCGCGGCCCGAAAGCTGCGTTACTTCAATTTGGCAACGGACGGCTGTCGGGTGTCGTGAGACATCTCCGAGCTATGGAGAGGAGTTATGATCTTCAGCTCGGTCGATGATGCCGATCCGGCCCATGTCGCGCCGGCCACCCGCGGAGACGAGCACAATCGCTTGGATCGCCGCCTTCGGCGAATATGTGCGGGCGCCTCTCGCCAGTCTCGGTTCCTATGGTTCCGACCGGTCGACGGTCGACGGGCTCCGCACCGATCCGGGCGGAGCCGGTGCGGAGCAGTCCATCGAGTGACGTTGTCTATCAGCGGAATTCGCGGATGATACGGCCGAGTGAGGTCAGATTTTCGCCGATGTCCATGGTGACGAAGTAGGTGATGTCATAGGTGTCGCGGTAGCGGCGCAGTGTGTTGGCGATATCGGTGGCGGTGCCGTGGACGACGCCGGACAGGCACAGAATTTCCTCATCGGACAGGCCGGGGTGGATTCGTCGGAGCAGGGAAAGATCGATGTCGTCGACCCCGCCGATATGGACCGTCGGCAGGACAAGGGACAGTTCGATATCGGCGATACGGTCGCCGGCCACGCGGCGGATGAGCTCGATCCGCCCGGCGAGTGGGTCGGGTTGTTCGGGGGTGGCGCTTGCGCTGAGGGAGATGTTGATGATGTCGGCATGTCGCGCCGCCACGGTGAGCAGCCGGTCGCCCTGACCGGCGATCATCACCGGTACCCGGTGCCCGGCCTCGCTCAGCGCCATGCCGACCTCACTCACCGTTTGCTCCAGCTGCTCGACCCGCTGGCGCGCGCTCGGGAACGGCAGCCCGGCGGCCTCGAACTCCTCGGCGACGTACCCCGCGCCGAGACCGAGTTCGAAACGCCCGTCGGTGAGTTCGTGCAATCCGGCGACATCTCGGGCCAGCAGCGCGGGCCGGTAGAAGCCGGTATTGAGTACGAACGTGCCCAACTTCGCGCGGCTGGTGACCGCCGCGACGGACACCAGCGCGGGCAGCGGTGTGAGCCTGCCGAGATGGTCGGGTGCCAGGAGAACGTCGTATCCCAGCTCCTCAGCATGCCGCGCGGTGGCCTGCCACGCCTCACGGCCCCCGGTCAAGCTCAGGTTGACGCCGAACCGAATATCCTTGGTGCTCATTGCAATCCTTTGCGATGCGAATGATCTACGGGTCGTGTCGGCTGCTGTTGTCAGCCCAGCGGTGAATTCAGCGGCTGTCGTTGTCCGGACCGGGCCTAGCTTCGACGACAGCGGCCATCGCCCTGCTGGACCTCGCACCGGACTTGGTCGTGCGGCTCACCGATGACGTGGGATCAACCGCAGTAATGCCCTCGCGCCGTCTTCTGTCCCGGTCCCGCGCGCGGCGAGGTAGCCGTCCGGGCGGATGAGAATCAGTTCGCCCGGCTCGGGGGTGTAGACGCGCTCGAATTCGCCGTCACCGTCGAACATTCCGTCGCCGGGGGTGGTGGTGATCCGATACGCGCGCAGATCGGCCGATTCGATGTCCTCGAACAGAGCCGTCGCGCTGCCGTCGATGTCGAAGGCCAGCAGGGTCCACTGCGGACCACGGGTGAGGTCGAACAGGTCGACAGCGCCGCGGGGGCCGTGTAGGCCGGTGATGTTCGGGGCGCGGTCACCGGCGTCCGGGTGGTCCGCGGGGCGTGCGGCGCCTGCATCGCCGTAGCCGATGCCCAGTCCGGTCGTCAGTACGGGGTCGGTGAGTTCGGCCGACGCGGCGGCCACTTCACCTATACCGCCGTTCGCGGCGGCGGCCACCCGGTCCAGCTTCTCGGTGCTCAGTTCCAGGACCTTGCGGGCCACGGGAATGCGTTCGGCGCCATAGGTGTCCAGCAGTTCGGCGGGCGCGCCCGCGATGACCGCGCCCAGTTTCCAGCCGAGGTTGTAGGCGTCCTGAATACCGGTGTTCATGCCCTGCCCGCCGCCGGGTGAATGCACGTGCGCGGCATCGCCGGCCAGCAGCACCCGGTCGCGCCGATAGTCCAGCACCATCCGCACATTCACGCGGTAGATCGACAGCCAGGTCGCGCTCGTCAAGGTGATCCCGGCGTTCCGGTCGTCGAGCAGTCGCTGATAGAGCTCGAGGGACGGCTCATCGGGTTCCACATCATTCGGGATCCGGTTCTGGAACTGCCAGATATCGCTGTTGGGCAGCGGCGTGAGGTTCAGCTTTCCGGCGCTGGAGGTCCAGACGTGGGTGCGGTCACGCGGCAAGCCGTCGACGGTGACATCGCCGAGGTACCAGCGTTCCTCGTCGCGGGTCTCGCCCTCCAGCGGGAGACCGATCAGGTGACGGGTCGTGCTCTTGCCGCCGTCGGTGCCGACGACATAGCGTGCCGTGATCGTGCGCGCACCCGCTGCGGCCCGCACGCTCACCGTGACCCGATCCGAATCCTGCACCAGGTCAACGGCTTCCGTGGCGTACTCCACCGCGCCGCCGAGTTCGTGGAACCGCTCGCGCAGCGCGTGTTCCACGTCGAACTGCCCGATCCAGAGCATGTCGGGGTAGGGGGTATGGAAGCCCTCCCAGGCCGAAACCGTGACCCGCGCCAGATCGACGGCGGCGCCGGACGGATCGTGAAGGCGCATCGGCAAATTCGCGACACCGTGCCGCACGACATAGTCGACGGCGCCGAGATCGTCGAGCACCTCGAGGGTCCGCGAGTGAATTCCCTTGGCCTTGGAGGCGCGACCGGCGGCCACGTCCCGCTCGATGATGCGGCAGGCCACCCCGCGGCGGGCGAGATCGCAGGCCAGCGTGAGACCGACCGGACCGGCGCCGATGACGAGAACTTCGGTCTGGATCGTGGCGGGTTCGTTCATGACTTCCTCCACGAGCAACTTTTAGATGCGGAGCCGCATCTTATAAATCCGAGACTAGCGCGCACTGATAAGATGCGCAAGTGCATCCTAATGAGGTACAGCCGATCCAACGCCGCCGTGGTGCGGCCCTGGAAGAAGCGCTGCTCGACGCCGCCTGGGCCGTATTGTGCGAGCACGGCTACGCCGGATTCACCCTCGAAGCCGTCGCTGGTCGAGCGGGCACCAGCCGTCCGGTCCTTGCCCGCCGCTGGGCAACCCGCCGCGAGCTGCTGCGCGCCACCATCACGCACGCGAGCATGCGGCGACCGGTCTCGGCGCCAGGAACCGGAACCCTGCGCGGGGATCTCATCGCGCTGCTGCGTGAAGTCAGCAACTCCCGCCGCGATCTCGCGACGGTGATGGGCGTCCAGCTCGGCGGCTACTACCAGGAGACCGGCGAAACCCTCGCCGACCTACGCGAGACCTCGCTCACCGGCCAGAACACGGTCGTCGACGACATCCTGGCAGCAGCCGTCGAGCGCGGCGAGATCGACCCCGCCAAACTCACCCCGCGCCTGCGAGCCCTCCCCGTCGACCTCCTCCGCCACCACGTCTTCATGACGCTGCAGCCCATGCCGGACGCAGACATCGAAGACATCATCGACAACATCTTCCTCCCCTTGATCCGACCCACACCATAAGCCGCCGAGGAGTGCTCGAGACCTGGCTGACATTCGGCTGATTCACCGCCGATGAGGGCCGATGAGCGTGTCCACAGTGGCAGACCCTTACAGATATGGATTGAGCATGATGGTGCGCGGGATTGTCTGGTTCAAGATCTGCATGTGCACGGCAGCATCCCAATCTCGAGGCGTTCCGGGGTCCGTACCGTGCTCGGCTCAAGTCTGAGCGTGCGATTGGTACCGCCCACTTACCACGCTGACTATAGTGGACAAGAGTACACGCAAATGCCGCTGCGCGGGCGTTGGTCAGCCGCCCAATTGGTTGGCTGGCAGGGCTTTCCAACGCGCGCTCATGCCGAATGGAGTGCGTCCGGCCGATTCGCCGTACGGTGTCAGGCCGGTTGCTTGATCCATTGGTAGACCGGGGCTTTCGCTGGTGGTCTGCCGTTGCGACGGCTGACACCGGGCGGCGCAGACATTCGTCGCCTCGGCCGTCCAACAGGAGATGCGGGAGACGAAACTCGCGACGGAGCGATCGAGTTACTCCTCGCTTATGCAGGTGCCGTGGGTGCAGGCCCTGATCGACATCGACGGGTACAGGACCGCGTCGGCAGCGAAGGTCTCATTGGAACTCCACGCGCTGTAGGGGCGGGTCCATAGGAAGCCGACTTGAATGCCGCTGCCTACCGCACTGGCGTCCCGACGTATGGGCTGGCCGTGTTCGTCGAGAACTACGACAGGTAGACCGGTTACGCGCGCGGCGCGGTCGTCGGCACGACCTCGCCGAGCCCGATCCCCTTGCGTTGCAGGCGAAGCCGGGGCTGCGGGCGTGTCAGCAGGTGGAGAACTTGCAGACCCTGCTGCGGCGGGCAGTCATGACTCGCGTCAGGTGGGTGGAACCTCTTGGAGGAATTGCTGGAGGATTCTAGGGAGGGCGAGGCGGATGGCGGTTTCGTGGTCGATGTTGCCGAGGTCGGTGAGCGTGACCTTGTCGCTGCGGAAGGCGTCGAGGCAGTGTTCGGCGTTGATGTAGGGGACGTCGCGGTCGCCGGTGGAGTGGTAGAGGTGGACCGGGACGCGCGGGGTCCAGTCGCAGGTGCCGTCACTGTCGGTCATCGCTTTCAGCACCGGACCGGTGGGATGCAGGAGCCGGTCGATGAATTGGGGTGTCAGGAGCTGCTGCAGCGTGCCAGGTAGCGCACTCCTGATGGCTTTTTCGTCGTGCTGCCCATCGAACAGGCCCTCGACCGTGGCGGCATAGGGTTGTTGGAACGCCTCGGACGGCGTGTCGTAGAGGTGGTAGATCCGGTTCATCGCGGTGATCCAGTAACTGAAGTAGAAGACCGCGACCGACGGGTTGATCAGGCCGGCCGGACCGGCGGGCAGATCGGCGTGTTGGAGGTCGTACGGTCCGCTGATCGGCGACAGGGCCGCCAGCCCGAAGCCGGGCGCCCGGCCGCCCTGTAGTGCCTTGGCCAAACCTGTTGCGGCCGTGCCGCCTTGGGAGGCGCCGGTGACCAGAACGTCGGGATCCAATTCGCGCTGGCGCTTGCCCGCTACCGTGCGAGCGGCGCGCAGCAGGTCGATGGAGGCGCTGACCTCGGTGGGGACGTGAACGTAGGGATGGAAACCGGGCCCTTCACCGAGACCGAGATAATCCGGAGCGACCGTGGTGTAACCGGCGGCGGCGAACATTGTCGCCACCGCCCGGTCGGGGCTCTGTTCGTCGACCGAAGGCGCAGACTTCTTCAACGCCATCGTGCCGTGTTCGTAACTCACCACGCGTAGCCGCTGAGACGCGCTGCGCGGTAACACGACCAGCCCGCTGGCTGTGGTCGGCGATCCATCGACAGCGACGGTCTTGTACACGACCCGGTATGCATCGACACCGTTTCGCACCGGGCATCGATCTTCTCCTTGGCCAGATAGGTCGCGGCCTCTTCCGTCGACAACTCGGTGAGTGGAGTCGCGGACACCAGCTCACCACGAGTATCGGTCACTGCGTCTTGTTGTTTCGAGCAGGCGACAGATCCGCAGAGCAGCACTATCGCACCGACGGCGGCGAGTG
Organism: Nocardia transvalensis; assembly: GCF_015477765.1. Lineage (GTDB taxonomy): Bacteria > Actinomycetota > Actinomycetes > Mycobacteriales > Mycobacteriaceae > Nocardia > Nocardia transvalensis_A. Next base: position 96,990 of record NZ_JADLQQ010000010.1, read on the forward strand.
CGTAACGCTCGGACCTCAACGTGAACTCCTGGTCTCGAGTTGTTTCATTGGGTCCGTCTCAGTGGCTGTTGTCTTCGAAGTATCGGCGCGGGTTGCGAACCAGGATGGCGTCGATGTCGTCCTCGGCGAGTCCCTTCGCGAGCAGCGCAGGAATCGCATCCTCGCTGATGTGGCGGTAGTTCCACTTCGGCGCGACCCGTTCGTTGTCGTCGGGATCGAACCAGTCGAAGACGCAGGCAGCATCGTGGGAAATGACGATGTTGTCCCGGTAGCCGCGGCGGACCAATTCGACGATCGTGTCGATCCGCACGTCGAACGGCAGCAGGACATCGAGTCCGAACCGGTCCATACCCAGAAACGATCCCGCGTCGGCGAGTTCGGTGAGATAGTCGAGATCGTCGGTGTCACCGGAGTGCCCGAGGACCACCCGGCGCAGATCCACGCCCTCTTCGGCGAGCACCCGCTGGGCCACCAGTCCGGATCCGGTGTGGGGATTGGTGTGCACCGTGATCGGGACACCGGTCTGGACGGCGGCTTGTCCGACCGCGCGCATCACGCGTTCCACGCCGGGTGTCAGTCCGGGTGTCTCGATGGCGCACTTGAGGAATCCGGCGCGGACACCGGTGTCGGCGATGCCCTCGGTGATGTCTGTAATGAACAGCTCCACCATCGGTTCCGGCCGGTCGAACATCAATCCCGGCCCGTGGTAATGGAATTGGAAGGGGATATCGTTGTAGGTGTAGACCCCGGTAGCCACGACTATCTGCAATTCCGTTCGCGCAGCGACCTTCTGGACACGCGGAATGTAGCGACCCAACCCGAGAACAGTCGGATCCAGAATGGTGTCGATGCCCAGAGAGTGCAACTCGTCGAGCTGTTTCACGGCGTCGTCGACGTGGGCGTCCTCGTCCCAGTCGGCGTAGTTCTGCCGGTATTCCTCACCGAGGACGAAGATGTGTTCGTGGACCAGGACCCGGCCCAGCGCGCTGGAGTCGACGGGTCCGGTCACGGTAGGAACGATGGACATCGGGGCTCCTCGTTGGTGGCGGTGGTCAGTCGGTTCCAGTCGAGGGCGCGTTTGAGAATCTTTCCGGTGACACCCCTGGGAAGCTGATCGACGAAGGCGAATCGGCGCGGCACCTTGTAGGCCGACAGCCGCTCTTTCGCCCACGCCCGCAACTGCTCCGAGTCGATCTCGGTGCCGACGACGACCACCGCGGCCACCTCCTGGCCATAGTGCTCGTCCGGCACGCCGATCACCGCCGCCTCGACGATATCGGGATGCTGGTAGAGCACATCCTCGACCTCGGCCGGATACACGTTGTAGCCGCCGCGGATGATGAGATCCTTTGCACGGTCTACGATGTAGAGATACCCGTCGCTGTCGAGACGCCCCAGATCCCCCGTCTTCAGCGAGCCCTCGGTCAGGGTCTCGGCGGTGGCGTCGGGACGGTTCCAGTAGCCCTTCATGATGTTCGGGCCGCGCAGGAAGATCTCGCCGACCGTGTCCGCGGGAAGCACCTTCCCCTCCGCGTCACGCACCTCCACCGAGATCTCGGGCAGTGCCGTGCCCACCGAGCCCACCCGCTGTTCCCGATGCAGCAGGTTGAATGCGGCAGCACCGGTCGATTCGGTCAGCCCGTATCCCTCGAGAATGGCGCAGTCGAAACGCTGTGAGAAGGCACGCATCACTTCTCCCGGCAGTGAGGCGCCACCCGACGCCGCTAACCGCAGGCTCGTGAAATCCTGCGGCCCATAGTCACCGGTGCTGTGCAGCAACGCGTTCCACATCGTCGGCACACCGGCCACGACGGTGAGCCGGTGATCGCGAATCATCTCGATCATGACTCGCGGATCGAACGGTGACACCATCGACAACGAACAGCCGGAGTACAGAACCGGCAGCAGGCACACGGCCTGACCGAAGACATGGAACAGCGGTAGCCCGGTTCCGTACCGCTCACCGGGAGCGAGCCGAAATTGGTCGGCGTAGAGCCGCGCAGTCTCGGTCAGGTTGTCGACGGTGAGCTCGACGCCCTTGGGCTTGCCGGTCGTCCCGGAGGTGTAGAGCAGCACCGCGGTGTCACCGCCCTGCCGCGACACCGGTTCGGTCACCGGCTGCGCGGTCTCGGAATCGACGCCGGGTGCGAGACCCCGGAAGATGGCGTTCCGCTCGGCCACCGCGCGTTGTGTCGCCTCCTGGGCACCGCGCCAGGCGAGAGCGACCCGGGCACCGGAATCGTCGAGCACATAACCGATTTCGGGCGTAGCCGCCATGGTGTTCATGGTGATCGCGATCGCGCCGACGAGCTGTGCACCCAGATACGCGGCCACGAACTCCGGGACCGTGGGCGCCACCAACAGCACCCGATCCCCGACCGCGACCCCGAGATCTCGGAGCATGCCGCCGCAGGTGGCACTGCGGCGCGCCAGCTCGCCGTAGGAAATCTGTTCGGTCGTGGTGCGTAGTGCGACGGCGTCGGGGTTGCTGGCGGCGTGCTGCCAGAAACGATCGGCGACGTTGGGCATGGAGCCTCCCGATGGGGCGGTGGCGATTGCGCGCGAACGGAGTGTGAGGGAGCCACGGTTGGGCTGGCCCAGGACTGTACTTGAATCCGACGTCATGTTCAATAACTTGTCGGGCCATGCGAGGCAGGCCCTCCCCGACCTCACACACGAGCGGCGTCGATTCGCGGACGTCGGGCGCTGTTACCATCCCCCACAGAGCGAATGGCCCGACGACAGCGAGTGAGACGGTGAGCACCCCAGACGTTGCCGAACAGCAGCCCGATCGGGCCGTCCCGCGCAGCAAGCGCGGCATGCGGACCAGGGCCGCGCTGGTGACCGCGGCGCGGGAGGTGTTCGAGCGCGACGGCTTCCTCGACGCTCGCATCAGCGATATCGCCAAGACCGCCGGGATGGCGTCGGGTTCGTTCTACACCTACTTCACCAGCAAGGAAGAAGTCCTCGCCGAGGTGATCGAGCAGGTTGCCGACGAGATGCTGTACCCGCACATCCGCGAGCGCGTCGGCGTCGACGACCCGCGGGAGCTGATCGCCGCGGCCAACCGCGAATACCTGCAGTCGTATCGACGCAATGCACGCTTGATGGCCGTCCTCGAGCAGGTGTCGAAGATCGACGAGAACTTCCGGTCGCTGCGACACGAGCGCGCCATGGCGTTCATCGATCGCAACGTCGCGATGATCCGAGACCTGCAGAAGCGGGGTTTGGTCGATCCCGAACTGGAGCCGCGTCCGACTGCGCTGGCCCTGTCGGCCATGGTCTCGCGCACGGCGTATCACGTCTTCGTGGACGGAGAGAAGATTCCGTTCGAGCGGCTGGTGCGGACGTTGAATCGGCTCTGGTTCAACGCCTTACAGCTGAAGGAATCTCACTGACTCACCGTCGGCGATAAGCACCGACCGGCGAAGTCCGGGCGTCGTCGACACTCCCCGACCACCACGAGGTGACTCGTCTCACGAATCGGGAGCGATTCTTGAACTTGACGTCACATTCAATTTCGGCGAGTCTGGTCACCATTGGAACCACCCGAGCCCCGCCTCATCGGCTTCGCCTGTTCGGGCCTTCTCGTAGACTTTCCACCGAATTGCGAGGCATCTGCCTTGCTCGCACGATCGGACCTGCTATGGACCTGTTCACCAATTCCGAACGCTCTCACCGATATCAGCGGCAGCTGCTCGCCTTCATGGACGAATGCGTGTATCCCGCCGAGCCCGTCTATGCACGGCAGATGCTCGACTCCAATGACCCGCACCATCATCCGCAGATTCTGGAAGACCTCAAGGCCGAGGCCCGCGCTCGCGGACTGTGGAACCTCTTCCACCCGCACCCGGAGTGGGGGCCGGGACTGACCAATCTGGAGTACGCACCGCTCGCCGAAATCATGGGCCGCAGCCCGCATCTCGCACCCGAGGCGTGCAACTGCAATGCCCCCGACACCGGCAATATGGAGGTGCTGACCCTCTTCGGCACAGAGGAGCACAAGCAGCGCTGGCTCGAGCCGCTGCTGGCCGGAACCATCCGCTCCGCGTTCGCGATGACCGAACCCGACGTCGCCAGCTCCGACGCCACCAATATCGAATTACGCATAGACCGCGACGGCGACCACTACGTGCTCAACGGCCGAAAGTGGTTCGCCACCAACGCGCTGCACACCAACTGCAAGGTGCTGATCGTTATGGGCAAGACCGACCCACACCCGCCCAAGCATCGGCAGCAGTCCATGATGATCGTCCCCATCGATGCGCCCGGTGTCACAGTGCGCCGCAATCTTCCCTTCTTCGGCTACACCGACCGTGAGGGGCACGCCGAAATCGACTTCGTCGACGTGCGAGTGCCTGTAAGCGACGTGTTGAAGGGAGAGGGCGAAGGTTTCGCGATCGGCCAGGCGCGCCTCGGTCCCGGCCGCATCCACCACTGTATGCGCGCCATCGGCATGGCCGAGCGCGCGCTGGAGCTCATGTGCGTCCGCGCCGAAACACGAATCACCTTCGGGCAGAAGCTCAGTGAGCGCGCGAACATCCAGGACTGGATCGCCGAGGCACGCATCGCCATCGAACAGACGCGGCTGCTGACGCTCAAGGCTGCGTGGATGATGGACACCGTGGGCAACAAGGCGGCCCAGACCGAGATCGCCGCCATCAAGGTCGCGGCACCGGCCATGGCGCTGCAGATCGTGGACCGCGCGATCCAGGTTCATGGCGCCGCTGGCGTCAGCGACGATTTCCCGCTTGCTCGCCTGTACGCCGACCTGCGGACACTCCGCATCGCCGACGGCCCCGACGAGGTCCACAAACGCGCCATCGCCCGCGCCGAACTCGGTAAGGTCCATGCCACCGCCAACCCGCCGACTCCCCCGCGGAGATCATCCGCCCGACCACAGGTCCGGCGGCCTTCGAACTGGACGACACCGCCTTCGCCGCTTGGCTCGCCGCGCTCGAAATCGATTGTGCTGTCCCCTTTCACGCCGAGCGAGTCGGAATCGGGCAGTCGAATCTGACCTTCCGGATCACCGATGCCGACGGGCGGAGCTGGGTGCTGCGGCGTCCGCCGCTGGGCCGACTGCTCGCTTCCGCGCACGACGTGTCCCGCGAAGCGCGGGTCCTGTCCGCACTGGGGCCGACCGATGTCCCGGTGCCGCGAATCCATGACGTCCGGCGCGAAGGGGATGTCGCGCTGGTGTTGATGGAACACATCGACGGACTGGTTCTCGACCGAATCGCCAACGCCGAGAAGCTGACCGCGCAGCAGCGCCACACTGCCGCCATATCCCTGATACGCACCCTGGCCCGCATCCAAGCCGTCGATCTGGAGGCGACCGGCCTCGCCGACCTGGCCAGCCACAAACCCTACGCCCCCCGACAGCTGAAACGGTGGTCGGGCCAATGGGAGAAATCGAAGACACGCGAATTACCCGCACTCGAACGACTCACCGAACGTCTCCTGGCGGCAATACCCGAACAACGCGAAATCGCGCTGGTCCACGGCGATTACAACCTCCGCAACGTCATCACGGCGCCCGGAACCGGCAAGGTCGCCGCGGTACTGGATTGGGAACTGTGCACCCTCGGCGACCCGCTCGCCGACGTCGGCAGCCTGCTCGCCTACTGGCCCACCCGGGACGAACCGACAGTCCCCGGATTCGAGATGTGCACCCTGCCCGGCTTTCCGTCTCGCGACGACCTGGTCTCCGAATATCTCGCTCTCACCGGCCGCGACCGACAGACGCTGGGGTACTGGCATGCCTTGGCGCTGTGGAAACTCGCGATCATCGCCGAAGGCGTCCTGCGCCGCTCCCTCGACGACCCCCGCAACCGAGCAACCGCGGCCACCCCGACCGCAGAACGGATCGAAGACCTCGTCGACACCGCGCAACGCGTCGCCGCCGACGCCGAGCTGTAAGGGCACGGGCCACACCGATCCGAACCTGCTGCACAGCGCAAGACACCGACCCTGCGCTGCATCGGTGAATTCTGACGTCGCGATCTTGCTGCTGGCAAGCCGACATGTTGATACTTGTCGAATAGCCAGAATCGCCTAACCCACGACATTGGTCCGATCGAGTGCGCAGCGGCAGATGGTTGCACTCATCCGGCTGAAACCCGATCCGCTGGCGGGGGCCGGTCTGAATCAGGCTGACGTGTTGAGGCAGATCGGGGTGCCTTCGGGATCGAGGACGACGGTCCAGACGGGTTGCCTTGCCCATTCGGGATCGGCTCCGGGCTGAAAGGACGGCAGCGTCGCACCCCGTTCGAGGGCACGTTCGGTAGCGGTGGCCAGGTCCTCGACGGCGAGGTCGAAGTGCACGCGTTTGGGCTGTTGCGGGTTGTCGGGCCAGGGCGGGGGCGTGTGGTGTTCGACGGCGCCGAAGCACACGGTAGCGCCGTGCCGCAGAGCACGGCGGCAGCACCCGTGATCGAACCCAGCACCACGACGGCCAGTGCGCCGACCACCCCCGCGGTGGTCCGCAAGGACGCGTCCTGCACCGAGGCCCAGGCCGGGCTGATCGGCTCCGCTTCCGACGGCGGCACGCTGCTGTGCCTCGGAAAGTCCGGTAAGCACGAGGAGACCGGCCCATACAACGTGGGCACCGGCCGCTACACCAAGGACGAGGCCTGCGACCCGTCCATCGCCAAGACCGGCCGCACCGCCGAGGGCCGCGCGCTGGTCTTCGAGAGCGGTGCCTGGGCGGCCTGGACCACCTAGTCGTGCAGCCGGAGGTGTTCCAGGACGAGGCCGCGGACGGGTTCGACGTCGGCCAGCAGGCCGTGCCCAGCACCGGGGAGAACCACCGTATGGGCCCCGGCACGCCGCGCGGCCTCCGCGGCCACCGCCGAATCGTGCACCTCGCTCGCACCGGCTAGTGCGACGAAGGTCGGGACCGGCAGCTGGGTCAGCCCATCCGGCAGGTGCGGATAGACGATCGGCGAGGCCGGGAAGTGTGCGGCTCCGTGCGCGAGCAGATCGAGGTAGGCCTCCAGGTGCGCCGGTCCGCTGCCGGGGCCGTCCGGTGCCAGCATCGCGCGGGCGGCCTCGAATGTGGGGTGCGGGTCGCGGTTTCGGCCCAGCTCCTCGAATTCGGGACTGAGCCCGGCGAAGACCAGAGGCGGATCGAGCAGGACCAGCCGCCGCACCCGTTCGGGATGGGCGAGCGCGAACCGGAGCGCGAGGTGCCCGCCCAGGGACTGGCCGCACAGGTCGGCCGCGGGTAGCCCGAGCAGATCGAACGTTTCCGCCAGCCAGTCCACGAGATCGTCCATGCTGGTCAAGGCAGCGCCGGTATGCCGGCTGCGGCCCGGCTCGCCCATGATGTCCACGGCCCGCACGCGATGCTCCTCGGCCAGCGAACCGACTACCGGGTACCACATCCCGGACGTGCCGCCGTATCCGTGCAGCAGGACCAGCGACTGCGCCGCGGCCGGGCCGGCGGAGGTGACCCGCGTCGTTCCGTAACGACTCGGAAGATCTACCGTCTCGACCGGTACCGGCCAGTGGGCCAGCACCGCGTCGTAGGCCCCAAAGAATGCTGCCTCCAGCTCAGCGGTGGCGAATGTACTCATCGCATCTCCTTTTACAAGTCAGCTGTATTATGTCAGACGTATGGAAACGAATGGAAGGGGTTCGGATGCCGAAACAGGTCGACCACCGAGAACGTCGCGAAACCATCGCGCGCGCCCTGTGGCGAGTAGTCGAACAACAAGGTTGGGCCCGCGCAACGATGCGCGAGGTCGCCCGTGAGGCGGATGCCTCCCTGGGACAGGTCCAGCACTATTTCCGTTCCCGGACAGCGATGCTCGTCTTCGCGATGGAATTCGCTGCCGAACAGACCGCACGGCGCGTCACCCAGGGCCTCGACCGTCTCGGCTCACCTCCGCACCCCCGAGACGTGCTGCGAGTGACGCTCATGGAGATGCTCCCCCTGCACCCGGATGCCCGCGCCACCAGCCGGATGAGCGCCGCCTACACCCTCGAGGCACTCCACGACCCGGGGCTGCACGAGCAGGCCCGCCTCGGACTCCATGACGGCAGAGCACTCACCGAACGCCTGATCAGGCAGGCGATCGCCGACGGCCACCTCCCCCCGGATCGTGAACCGGCGATCGAGACGAACCTCCTACTCGCGCTGACCGGCTTCACCCCGCTGCTCGAGTTCGACGTCATCGATCCCGAGGCCGCGCTGGCGGCCATCGATTACTACCTCGACCGACTCTTCGACTGCACCTAAGGCTCGCCACCCCCGGCGAACCCGACCGCGCGGAGATCACGCAGGTCATGATCGCGCCCTCGGGCTGGCCGCACCGGCCTAGCGCCTCAGATTTCCGAAGCGGGCAGTCGATCTGATCGACGTGCTTGTCCGGTCGGAGGCCGCGCCACGTCGGATGCCGCAGAATCCGCTCGCGATCGCGTCAGGCATCGGCCGCCGACCTGCTGTGCCTCCCATCCCCGCAACATCGCTTGCAGCACAGCGTCTTCCGGCCGCAGCAGTGCCACGCCGTCGACCAGCTCCAACCGCGCCGATCCCAGCGGTAGCCCACCTTGATTGCGCATCGATCTCCCATCGCTGGACGGGCGAATCATGCAACAGATGAGTGTTTCTTGGCAAGGATCCAGGACAGAGCTCCGCCCGAAACGCTGGTTTGCGTACCGTAATTGATGCCGTATCAGCCGTTTTCGAGGCCGCTATCGTGCATCCGCTGCAATTCTTCGCAGAATTGACACCCGACCAGGGCAGCTTCAGACCGCGCGCAGCGGCACTATCGTTCGTTCGGCCGGAGCGTGGGTTCGTTCCAGGGCGCTGGTGGGACGACGGCGGTGCTGCGGCCGTGGGGGTCGAGGATGTGGCCGAGGAGTTTGTGGTGGCGCATCGTGAGGAGGCGTTCGCCGATTCGTAGGCCGGGATGTGTTCGGGTGAAGCGGGTTTCGAAGTCGAGCACGTCGGCGAGGTTGATGGTGTTGACCTGCAGGACGAGGTTGTATTCAGCGCTGAGTGCAGCACAGTTGCGGGTTTGCCGGTAGTGGGCCAGCGCGTGACCGATGTCGAGCAGGTCGGCGGCGGGAGCGGTCGCCCAGAAGGTGACCGCTACCGGCCAGCCGCCGAGCGGTCGCGCGAAGTCGCAGCGGAACCGCAGCAGCCCGGTCCGGGTGAAGGTATCGATGCGTCGTTTGATGGTTTGCGCGCTGACTCCGAGCGAGGTCGCCAGCTGTTGGTGTGGGGCGCGGCCGTCGTGGGACAGGTGGGTGAGCAGCGCTCGGTCGAGCGGGGTGAGCGGGTGTGAGCCGGGCCGGTCGGCGGCGGTCGGCGTGCAGGCGAGCCGGGTTTGCTGGTTGGGATCGAGCGCGTCGATGCGCCAGCGACCGCCCTCAGTGAACATGTGCGTGACGACCCGGGCGCGCACGGCCGTCACGTGTGGGACAACGGGCAGAACGTCGAGGGTGTAGCGCGACATCATGGCCAGATCGTCGGTGGCCACGGTGCCGAGCAACAGGTGCGCGTCGGTGGTGCGCTCGATCGTCAGGAAGTGCGGATGACCGGCTAGGGTCTCGGCCACCTCGCCGGCATGTCCCGTGGCGCACCCGATTTCGACGAATGCGAAGCAGAGCAGCTGATAGGCCCGCGGCCCGGGAGAGATGGTCACCCACGCTCGACCGCTGTCGGTGAGGCGGTGCCAGCGGCGGGCCACAGTGACCGCGTCGACGCCGAGGGCGCGGCCCAGTTCGGTCCAGGGCGCGCGCGGCCGCAGCTGCAGGGCGTGGACGAGCTCGAGCTCGCCCTCAGTCAGTGGTTTGGCAGAATCCTGCATCCAATACCGGTCTCAACAGAAATTCCTGCATATTCTTCGTCACACGTTGTCTCGAGTGCACTCTACTGGGCGGGTCAAGCGATTCATCACGTCGAGAAGGGACAGACCTGTGGCATTCGCCGATTTCCAGAACGAGATCTATTTCGCCGGTCTGATGGGGGTGCAGCCGTCGTTGCCGATGAGTTTCGCGGGGTGGGAGCAGCGGGCTCAGCAGGCGCTGCCGCCGTCGGTATGGTCCTACGTTGCCGGTGGCGCCGGTGATGAGCGCACCCAGCGTGCCAATGCGTCGGCGTTCGATCAGTGGGGGTTGGTGCCGCGGATGTTCGTCGGCGCGCGCGAGCGTGACATGTCGATCGAGTTGTTCGGTATGACACTGCCGTCGCCGGTGTTCATGGCGCCGATCGGGGTGATCGGGCTGTGCGCCCAGGACGGGCACGGGGACCTGGCCACCGCGCGTGCCGCCGCACGCACGGGCGTGCCGATGGTTGCCTCCACACTGTCGGTGGATCCGATGGAACAGGTGACCGCCGAATTCGGTGACACGCCAGGGTTTTTCCAGCTCTACACCCCGACCGACCGGGATCTGGCCGCCAGTCTGGTAGAACGCGCCGAAAAGGCGGGTTTCAAGGGCATCGTCGTCACCCTCGATACGTGGATCACGGGCTGGCGGCCACGCGATCTGGGCTTCAGCAACTTCCCCCAGCTGCGCGGGCACTGCCTGGCCAACTACACCAGCGACCCAGTGTTTCGGGCCAGTCTGGGCACGGATCCCGACGATAACCCGCGTGCCACGGCACTGCGCTGGGCTCAGATCTTCGGCAATCCGCTGACGTGGGACGACCTGCCGTGGCTGCGGTCGCTCACCACGCTGCCGTTGCTCGTGAAAGGGATCTGTCATCCCGATGACGTCCGCCGCGCGAAAGACAATGGTGTGGACGGTATTTACTGCTCCAATCATGGCGGACGGCAAGCCAACGGCGGTCTGCCCGCTCTGGACTGTCTGCCCGACGTGGTCGCCGCCGCTGACGGCCTGCCGGTGCTGTTCGACTCCGGCGTCCGCAGCGGTGCCGACATCATCAAAGCCCTTGCCCTCGGCGCCACGGCCGTCGGCATCGGCCGCCCCTACGCCTACGGTGCGGCACTGGCCGGCACCGACGGCATCGTGCATGTGTTGCGTGCCCTGCTCGCCGAGGCCGACCTGATCATGGCCGTCGACGGCTACCCCACCCTGGCCGACCTCACCCCCGACACACTGCGGCCCACCCGATAGTTCACGCCTCGAATTCATCGGCCATAGAGCGGATACCGGGCAAATCGAACGCCGGGCTCGACGACCGGCGACACGACGACTGACGCGCTGCGTCCAAGTATCCTCTTCTGCCGCAACCGGTTTCGCGCGAAGCCCGGTATAGCGTTCGTCACCGACCACCGCTGTCGGGTCCAGGGTGTCATGGTGATCTCGCTACGCTTGCGGCTGAATGTCGATGCCGTGTTGCAGGGATGCGAGTGCGGCATCGAGAATTTGGTGCAGTGCGGTGACGGAGTGATCACCGTGAAGGACCCAGTGGTCCAGGGCCGTGCCCACGACGGCGAAGCAGGCCGCCCCGACGATCCGGGGGGCCAGGTCGGTGTCGGGGAGGTCGGCGCGCTGGGCGAAGACGTGCGCTAGATCGTGCTGGCGTTGGATCGCGCCGAAGTAGTTCTCCTGCCAGAGGGTCGGATTCGTGATCAGCAAGAGCCGCGCGCGCCGGACGGAGTCGATCTCTGTCGAGGTCAACGCCTGGGGTCGCGGGCCGAGCAGCAGCTCGCGCACGGCGGCTCGTGATGCGGTCAGGGCGGACTCGTCGACCGATCGCCGCTGCAGCGCCGCGCGTAAGCGGGCGAAGAGCTGTTCCTCGTGCGCGAAGAGCACGGCCGCCTTGGACGGAAAGTGGCGGCTGAAGGTGCGCCGGGTCACCCCAGCCGCCTCGGCGATCTGCTGAATGCTGGCGCGATCGAAGCCCTGCTCTTCGAACAACCGCAACGCCGCCATGATCAGTTCCTGTCGCACCCGGGCCTTCTCCTGCGCTTGCCAACCGGTTGCTTCAGTCAATTCCGAGCCCTTCCCATCCGTAACCCAGATCACAGCCTATAGTGTCCCATTGGGACACTACTGCTGCTAGGAGTTGTGTCCCAATGGGACATTATCGCAGTCATTGTAGCCCTGCGTTTGCGTTACCGATCCCGCGATTCGCCAGAGGAGAACTCCGCCATGACATCCACCGAGACCAGCCCCGCCACTCAGGACACCACGCTGAAGTCGGTCGATCCGGCCACCGGTGAGGTCATCGCGATCCATCCCGTCGCCGACCCATACGGCGGCGCCGACAATATCTCCGATGGTCCGAGCAACCACACATGCCGACTCCGAGCGGCGGACCACTATGCGGTTCACGATTGCCCCGTTCAACTTGTCGAATCCCGCTTCTGCCCGGCCGAAAGGCCATTGCCCTCGGCGATCCGCCACCGCGACCGAGAGCGCTAGGGCCCGATAGCCTCAGGTCGGAGTGCCGCAACCAGGACTCCGTGCGGAGATACCCAGTAGGCCCAACCGTGCCCCTCTGGACGAGCCGCTAGCGGGAAACCTCGAGCCATTCGCTCGATCCGGCGACCGCTTGATAGCTGATCAAGTGGTCAACGGATTTGCGTAGCGCTTGGTCAGAGCGCCATACAAACCCCTTAGCTCGTGACCAGGCATCCGACTGGTTGATTACGACTAACGCGAGGCCCGGTTTCCCACGCGTTGGCACACTCTCGGCTCACTGAGCCGAATTGCTCGCCACTGTCGATTGCCATCGCGGTGATGAAATTGCCCTCTGACCTGGAGTTTCACGAAGTGGGCGCAGACGGGTTCGAACCGCCGACCGCTGGTGTGTAAGTCCGTTGGTTTGCGGATTGATTGCTGAGGGGGAGTAGATGGTAAACCGCCATCGCTGCACTGAGTAATCAGCGCGATTCACGACTGCAGATAGGCCAGTCCTCAATCGCTCCACTTCAACGAACGCCGGTTCGACGCCAACCGGCTCATTTCGGCCAAGAGGGCTTCGGGGGCGTACGGAACCGCGATCGAAGGGTTGCTCGACATGACGAAATGCTCAGCTGACGCTGCCACGAGCAGAACCGCACGTCACGAATCAGCTACACCGAGGCCAAGTGCACACCGGGTGCTACAACGGCTACTCCTCTGCCCGAGCCAGGCAAGAGGGAGTTGCGACTTACCGCACCTGCCGGCAGATCTCGTACAGGAGGTCGCGGTACTGGTCGATGTCGGTGTCCAGGCATATGGTGATCAATGCTGTACAGCACGACGGGGTGGAAGAACTTGGGGGGATGGCAAAACTGGACGACGGATCGACGTCTCTCGATCTCTTCCAACCTTCGACCGAAGCGCCTTGGCGCACACCATGATCAACAAATCAGTCCGGCTGTCCATAAGGGTCGATGCTCGGGATCCCGCAGGGCCCAGGCCGATCTTCGCAATGCAACTTGAAACCCGAACCAAAAGAACAGGAGTGAACGAACCAATGAACAGCAAACCTGCGCTGAAGCTGGTTGCGGTAGGCGATGACATCCCGCCGGGCGATGACGGGATACCGAGCAAGTACGGCTATCAACCCGACGAGGACAGGTACGACCGATTCGGTCGACTGCTACCGAGCTGGGGACTATACGACCGCCGGAAAGGTGAAGAACAATGGTGGAGGCAACTGGCGTGCCTGGTACACCGACACCGACGGAAAGCGGTTCACCCAGGATTTCAGGTTGCAACGCGACGCCCAGGGCTGGGCCTGTAGCCATGCGGAAGCCTTGTACCAGTTCAGCTATGACGACTACCTGCAGCAGGCTACAGCCGAGGAGATCCATCGCGATCTGTTCGATCGCCAGCACGAGATGCTCGACGGCTGGAAGGGCTTCCACGGTGGGCACGACCTGCACGCGGCTCGGCGCAATGATTATGGATACGGTCATGAGACTCCCCGGGGAATCCTGGTTGCTGCCTGGGCGGCGGCGCGCGCAGTCACCGTGCGGTATCGCGATGATCGGGGCCGGGTTCGCACCGCCGGACCCGGTATGACCTGGAATATCGACGGTAACCTGCTGGAGGTTCTCAGCCCGTTCAATAGCCCTGGCGCGGTCATGACACGCATCGACATCGACTCCGTGATCAGCATCGAGGTCTTCGCAGACGACAATTGGGATCACATGCGCGAAACCCCCCGCGCCACCTCAGGACGGAGATAGCTCGATGATCCCCGGAGGTCTAGGGACTCGAACCCCCGACCCCCACACTGTGGATCAAGGGGTTCCAGTACCTCCCGATGACTCCCGATAATGCCCTCTACCTGGTCAAACACCGCAACCACGACCCCTGGTGACTCCGGTTGGTTCCGGGTATCTCCCGGTGAAAACGTGCTGTTAGCGTGCCATGGTTCGAATTTCCCTGCGGCTGTCGTCCGCGAGCCCCCCGCGCACCTCTCGATCCTCGATGCGCGCAGAGGCTGACGCTACCTGAAGTCTAATGTCATGTCTCGGCGTGCGGAGAAGCCACCACCGGCGTCCAGTTCCGGCCCACCTATGCTGTGGTGCCGTCCGGCCGGGCGACGCATTCGAACGGTACCCGAGCGCCTCTGTCCAGATGCGGTGTCTGCGAGGACTACAGCAAGGGAGGTCGCAATGTTGCTGCAGCGATGCTGACGATCGGGGTCAATAGGTGACAGTCGCTGACGATCCGCATCGCAGTGCCCATAGCCACGACCGGCAAGCTCGGCGGCCGACACGCGTGGTCGTCGTCGCTGCGGTCCCATCCGCAGGTGCCCCAGGACAGATTCTCAGGCCATCGGATCCGGTGGACCAGGCCGCGCAGGAGTTGGTATTCGCCGACGCGCACGCCAGTCAGTCTGATGAACAGCGACGTGGTCGTGACACCCAGTAGTGCTGCGGCTTCGGTGGCGTCGGTGGTCTTTCGGAGCGCGTCACGCAGTGGTCGTATCGGCAGCAGCCGACGAGCGGTGATCTTGTTGGCGGAGTTCTCGACGAGTTCGACAGGGATGCGGCCCCGTCGTGCGCGGCGGACGAGGCGCCGGCGTTCGAGGTCGGCGTGTGCGATGCCGTGGGCGACCCATTCGTGACGTTCTCGCTCCGGTAGGTCAGCGTTGACCACCATGGCCGATTCCTTTGGCAGCCATAGCATTTGAGCGGAGCTGAGAGGTAGGAATCCGACATCAATCCCTCGTGCGATGGCGTGAGTGTAGGCATCGTAGTGGCCCTGTCTGGAGGGGGTACATAGGTCTGAGGTCATCGACCGTCCTTCACCGGTAGCGCTGGACACTGTCTCCGCTCCCCCGGTGATGAAATCCCCCCGCCCCCCGGCGTCGCTTCGACGCTTACGTTGTACCGTCAACATACCGGAAAAATTGGGGGGTTGCGCAGTGACGCGCGCAACTGTATTCGAGCCTTGCGGACCGAGTCCTCGGCACGCTATCGAGCGCGCCCGCGCGGACGTGATCACTGCGCGCGGGCGATACGACCGGCGCGAAGGCCCGCGACGAAGGCTTCCACCTGTGCGCGTTCGGAATCGGTGAACTCGGACAGGTCCAGGGTCCGGGGTCCGTGCATGGTCGGTGGCACCGAGGCGACCAGTTCGCGGCGCGAGGCGGTGGAGGTGCCGAAACCCGCGTGCTCCAGCAAGGTTTCAGGGTCTAGGTTGATGGCGCGCGCCATCTTGACCAAGGTGTCCGGTGTGGTCGTAGCGGGGCTGCTGACGCCGTTCTTCACCTGCACGCCGCTTTCCATTTGACGCCAGCGGCTTTCGCTGATGCCTGCGCGGCTTGCGGCCTTGCGGATGGAGAGTTTCTCTCCTTCGCGCGCGGCCTTGAGCTCGCGCGCGACGCGCATGCTCTGTGCATTGGTGTTGCTCATGTCCACAAGGGTAGTCCGGTTGCGCGTAATTCGTGCGATTCCACGGTGCACGACCCAGCGGTAACATCCTGCGCCGGTTGCGCATGGATGCGCACACATCCACGCAGGTAGATCCTCGAGCTGGAGCCCATGTATCGGGAGGTTTGGGGCGAGATCCGTTGCGATGCTGCACGATACGACTTGCCATCCCTCGCGCAGCGTCGGTAGTGTTTCGCAGTGGTTGCGCAGTATCTGAAGTGAACGGAGTCACACGCATGTCGCGCAAAGCACGCGAAACCAACGCGCCACCCAAGCACCGTGTCCCGGTCGACCAGCGCCTGGCACTGACCTACGACGACGCGGCCGGCTTGATGTCGGTGTCGAAGTGGAAGATCGCCCAGCTGGTCGAAGAAGGGAAGCTGCCGGTCAAGCGGCTCGGCAGTCTCGTCCGGATCCGGCGCAGGGACATCGACCGGCTTCTCGACCTCCCGGATGACCATCCGGCCGAACCGGTGCCTGCCCACGGCGGTGCCAGCGTCCCCCTCTAAGCGCCAGCGCCCGCGTTCCGCCCCTCTGCCAAGGGTTTTTGCGCGGAAGCGAGCGCTGGCATTCCCGTAGGAAGCCCACCGATCCTCATCCCACCACGGAATAAGGAACCAATGAACACAGATAAGGGTACACACCCCGACGGTGACGACGCAGCCAACACCGGCGCTTTGGCGGTCGGCTCGCCCCGCTGGCGGCGCACCGCCACCGCGTCGAAGGTCGCGGCCATGCTGGGAGTCTCACCATGGAACTCCCCGAAGGCGCAGTGGCTCAAGATGCGTTACCCCGAGAAGTTCCCGCAGACCAGCAACCCCGTGCAGAAACGCGGCCACTACTTCGAATCCGGGTTTCTGCGCATGTGGTTCGACCGCAACCGGCAGTTCCGTCGCATCGCCGACACCGCCGTCACCTACACCCGTAACGACCTGGGTTTCCCGGCTGCGGCGACACCCGACAGCGAGGGCATGATCGCCGACACCGGCCAGCGGTTCGGCATCGACGTCAAAACCGTCGGCTACTGGTCGGACCCGGAGGGCCTGAAGTGGGGTGATCCGGGCACCGACGCCGTTCCGGACGACGTCCTGGTCCAGGTCACGTGGCAGATGCTGGTATCGGGGTTGCGGCGCACCGCCGTGATCAAGGGCGGCCCGTGCCTGGACGATGTCACCGCTTACTGGGTGGACTACGACGACGCGTTCGCCACCGACATGGTGACCAGGGTGGCCGCGTTCATGCAGTCACTCGACGACGACGTCGAACCGGACAACGACGACCGCGCCGAGACGTATGAGGCGATCCGCACGGCTCACAACGACTTCGATGCCGACGAGCCGGACTGGCCCACCGACTTGGACCTGGCCATCGAGCACATCGAAGCGCAGCTGGCCTACGACGCCAGCAAGGCTCGTCTGTACCGGGTGAAGTCGGACCTGTTGTGCAGCATGGGCTCTGCGCGCCGCGCCATCGTACAAACACCACCGGGCATCGACGGAAACGGTCGGGAACGCACTCCGAAGCCGCTCGTGGTCGCCACCCGCCAGCCTGCTGGGCAGGCCACCAAACTAGTGCGCCCTCGCACCGATCTGGTGCAGCTTCTGGCCACATTGCGCGACCTGCGTGCTCGCCAGGAAGGGGCGGCAGCATGACCGATCGTTCGACCTCGTCGGTGAGCGGCGTCGGCGTCGAGGTGTTCGTGTCGGTCAGCGACACCGACGGCGCCACCGTCATCCAGATCGACACCAACCCGCACACCCACATCCGGGTCTGCGTGAACGAGGGAGACACCGTCTACGACGGCGACCCCGACGCCCACACCGCTGACTGCACTCTTCTGGGAGGAGGACCGTGCGCATGACTCTGGTGAAGATCAAGACCCGCCGCCCCACCGGTGCCGTGCCGTGGCCGCTGATCCTGCTGGAAGGCGGTGAAAAGACCGGCAAATCATGGCAGCTGGCACAGTTTTCCGCCTGCGACCGCATCGGTCAGGCCTACTGGATCGACCTCGGTGAAGGCAGTATGGACGAATACGCTGCGATCCCCGGCGCGAACTATCTGGTCGTCGACCACGACGGCACCTGGCGCGACATCTACGGGCAGGTCAGCGCGATCCGCGAGGAAGCCAAGCGCGCCAACGACGCTGGTGACAAGCCGGTCGTGCTGTTCATCGACTCCATGACCGCCGAGTGGGAGATGCTCAAGGACTGGGTCGGTGCGCGTGCGCGGGAATCCAACTACGCGAAGAAGATCCTCGCCAAGGACCCGGATGCGGAGATCAAACCCGCGATGAATCTGTGGAACGACGCCAATGACCGCCACAACCGGCTGATGTATCTGTTGATGACCTTCCCCGGAATCGTGGTCATGACCGCGCGCGGCAAGACGGTGGCGGCGATGGACCCGACCGGCAAACCCATTGCCGGAGAACGTGAATACCGGGTGGAAGGCCACAAGAACCTCGCCTTCGACGCCTCGGCGTGGGTACGGCTGTCGCGAGACGAGCCGCGCTCACAAATAATCGGGGCGCGGTCGGTGCACGCCGGGGTGCGCCCTGGCGCGGACAAGCCGGTTAGCGCACCGGAGTTCACCCTCGAATGGCTGATCTTCACCGTTCTGCAGTGCGATCCGACGAAGGCGCGGGTGCGTGCTCTGCAGCCACTGGATTCGACTGCCGACTCGACCGCGCTCAGTGATGCCGACATCGACACCGTCGTCGAAAAGGCAAAAGCGGCAGGCACTGTCGAGGAACTCCACGAGATCTGGACCTCGGTCGCCCACCGGCTCGGCAGGCGCAAAACGGAGGTGAGCAACGTCTTCACAATCCTGCTCAACGACCTGCGCGCCACCGACAGTGAATCGGCACCGTCGCTGTCGGAGGTCGCTGGTAGTGATGGCGAGGACGCCTCCGGGCACGAGTCACCCTCGGCGAAGGCGAACGCTGCGGCCTGACATTTCACGCGGCCATGCGGGCGCGGCAGCTGCCGCGCCCACATGGCCGCTATCGCTGGACTTCGAAAGGAGCTCTTACCACCGTGTCCTCCGACGTCATCTCAATGCAGTCGGACGAGCCAACCGGAATACCCTGCCTCCGACCGGTTTTCGGCACATATCCGCGCGTGTGTCCACACTCCGCTTCGGGCGGTGCGCTGTGAGCGAGCAGGAGCCCGGCGCTGGCGTCGGTCACCGATCGACAGCACGGTGCGGGACCAACGGCGGCTATCAGCGGCATCTGAAGGAACATACCGAACCGTGTCAGGACTGCCGCGAGGCTCACGCCGCCTACGGCCGTCACTACCGTAAACAGACCCGGTCTCTGCGACCGGACAGCAAGTTGAAGGTCAGCGTCGATCTGCTGGCGCAGCTGTGGGAGACCGCCACGCCCGACGCCGTGGCACTCATGGACGCCGAACTCGGAGACAGGATCGTCAACGCCATCGTGCGCCTGCGAGATCAATCCGCGTAACCCCGGACACATCGGCACCGGGGGACGAATCGCACCGCACCGGCTGACCCAGATGAACCTGTCTGTTCCCTTCAGCCTGCCGGCATCGACCGCTGGCTGCTGCCGGGCGGTGAGAAACCTTGGCAGTGCATCACCTGGTAGTGGGTTCGCGACCGGTACTCGTCTCCCCTCCCCATGAACTGACGGAAAGGAACTGATCGATGGCTCGCGAGTACGCACAACTACGGCTGGATCTGGAGGCTGACGACGACTTTCGTGATCTGAGCCCGGCGGCCCAGCATCTGTACTACACGCTGCTGCGTTCATCGAAACTCACCGCCGTCGGCGTCACCGACTGGAGGCCCGCCCGTATCAAGGAGGCCGCGCGAGGCTGGACTCCGGCGCAGGTCAACGCCGCCGGGGCAGAGTTGGCCCACGGGTTGCTCATCGTTGTCGACGAGGGGACAGAGGAGGTGTTGATCCGCTCCCACATCAAGCACGACAAGGTCGTGGCCAACCCGAAGACCGCGATCTCGATGGTGAACGCCTACCGGTCGACAGCGTCGCGAGCACTGCGCGCGGTGATCGTGTACGAACTGCGCAAGCTGGCGAAAAAGCAACCAGGCTTGGCGGGCTGGAAGGATTCACGAGTGACAGCACTGCTGGAGCGCAGCGCGATCGACCCGGCGGGCTTCCCCACCGGGTTCCCGCAAGGATCGGTCGACTTTGGTGGTAGCAGCTGGGAACCGGTGACGTCGGTTACCCCCACCGCTTCCCCCAAGCCTTCCCCCAACAGTTGCCCCAGCGATACCAGCAGCGACAACCCCAACGGTTCCCCTGTACCTGAACCTGTACCTGAACCGACTACCCCTGACGGGGTAGTCGAGATATCTCCCCCGTCGACACCGAAGCGAGCGCGTGCGAGCGCGCCCGCGGGGTTCGACCGCTTCTGGGCGCTATATCCGCTGAAGAAGGATGCCGGCGCCGCCAAACGCGCCTTCACTGCCGCGCTCCGGAAAACCGACCTCGACACGATCCTGGCCGCCGTTCAGCGATACCGCGACGATCCCAACCGTGAGCCAGCGTTCACCAAGTATCCAGCAACCTGGCTCAACGCCGAGGCATGGACCGACACCGACCCGCTACCCGCGCGTGGACACCGGATGACCACGCGAGAACGACAATTCGCCGAAGCCGGTGAGGCGCTACAGGCCGCGCTCGCCCGCGACGCCGATGACGAGAGTGTCGATCCATTGGCTCTGCTGAGTAACCCGTTCGATCCCGAACCGCGCCAGTTGGGGGCGTGATGGCGTTCACCGAGGCGCAGACGATCGCGCTGGTGTCATTGATCGCCGGGTTCGACAACCGGGTCGCCAACGATGCGGCCACACGTGCGGCGTGGGGGCTGGCCGCCCGGGATCAAGGATGGGAATTCACCCGTGCGGTTGAGGCGGTCGGCAGGTTCTACACCCGCGCCTTGGACCCGAACGAGTCGCTGCCACGCATCGCACCAGGCCACATCACCAAGCTCATCCGCATGCACACCCCCGCCGGTGAAGGACCCCGCCCGGCCGGTGAAGTGCTGGCGTTACGGGGACCAGGATCCAGCCCCGAACACCGGCAACGTATGCGTGAGCGCATCAACGCCGTGTTCGTCGACAAACACCACCAGACGTCGTCACAGACCCAAGAAGCCCCAGCGCTGCACCAGGATTCGCCTGCACCTCCACACACGCATGAGGGCCGGTCCACCACCTCCGGTAGCCAGAGCCGCCCGAACGCCCCGCACACCGCCACCACCAGCCAGGCCCGCGCCACAGGACAGAACATGCCACCGTGAACCATGGATACTCCTGCCGTGCAGGCAAGGCCGCTACCGGGGCGTGGACATTCGCGCGGTGGATTCCTGTCCGTTGTCGATCATCGCGGCCCTGACGCAGTGTGCGTCGTTCGTCCTGCCCGACCACTGACGCAATGCGCAACCTGTTGCGAGACCCACTCTTTGGTTGCGCACCGTGGTCCGCTCCCGTAACACGACGGCATCCTGCCACGACACCCGGGAAAGCCTATCCGAGCAGGTCAGCGCCCCCGCCTGCCATGAGCGCCAATAGCCCTGTACAACGGGCGATTACACGATCGGTCATCATCAATTCTGGCCGTTCAGTCACCGCCGCCCACAAACCGACACCCTCACCCGCGCCTCCACGCCAACCAATCACAGGATCGTCCAACTTCCGCGAAACCACTTGCCAGTTGCGCGCAACCGATCGTAGGTTGGGTGTATGAGCGACACACCGACAACACAGACCCTCACCGCCCAGCAGCTCTATGAGGCCGGGTTCGGCACGAAGGTCACCGACAGTGCAGGCTTCAGCTGGCAGAAGGGAGACGACGACGTCTGGGAACCCTTGACATCGCCTGGCAGCGAGGGGCTGCGCAGTGTCACCCTGATTCGCCGGTGGGGCCCCATCACTCCCTACGCCGACACCTCAGCACCGACCAGCTCCGGCGACAACGGTGATGCCGAAACCGAATGGGGATTCGAGTTCCCCACCGGTGAAACCATGTGGCGCACAACACGGCTCTCCAGTAATACCTTCGATCTGACCGACGCCCTCAGCCGCAAGGATCTCGCCGACTTCATCATCGCCGCCTACGACATCCTGAAGGTGCCGGACCCGGAGAAAACGGCTCTGCTGGCCAGATATCGCTTCGTCACCCGCGTCCGAAGGACAACCGTCAGCGAACCGACCATCGCCCGAACCCTCACCGACTGAACGCATTCGTCGTGGAGCCTGCCAGCTCCACTCCCCCGTAAGGAAACCCATGGAACTCACCGCTGCCCTGCGCAACGAACTGGGCATCCCCGACCACCGCGACCTGATGGTCAGCCTGTCCCGCGACAACCAGTTCCTCCACGTGCTCACCGACGACCACACACCAGCACATTGGCTGCTGCAGTGGCGCACCACCGCCGACGAGGGCGTGCACGGCCACTACCATTACGGCACCTTCAGTGAACTGCCCACGGCCCTGGCCGAAGTCCTCACCCATCCCGAACGCGCCCACAACGCACCGGTGGAACTCGACATCTGCGAGTGGGCACTGCACTACCAGCTCACTCCCCCGGTAGCGGCGTAATCAGGTGGGGATAGGCATGATTCAGCTGCACATCAACGACGACACCCTTCTCGATGCCGTCACTGCCCACCCTGAGCTGTTCACCGCA
Organism: Nocardia transvalensis; assembly: GCF_015477765.1. GTDB lineage: Bacteria > Actinomycetota > Actinomycetes > Mycobacteriales > Mycobacteriaceae > Nocardia > Nocardia transvalensis_A. The sequence continues at coordinate 119,461 of NZ_JADLQQ010000010.1, forward strand.
CCCACCGATCTGGACTTCGACCAGCGGCTGTGCTGGTTGCACCGGCTGGTCGCGACAGTCGGTGACGTAGGCACCGTCAGCGTGTCCGGATTCGCCGATCCGATCCTCAACGGCAGCGTCGCCTTGTGGTCGGACCTGGTGGGCGAGCCTCACCGCACCCCGGAGGGGCTTCTGGTCGGCGCCACAACTGTCGAGGGTGGACTGCGCGTCGTCACCCATACCGAGTACGAGCCGACGTTGCCTCCGGAACCGTTGGCCGACACCGTGCACGAGTTGTGTGTGTTCGCATTCAACGCGCTCAAACGCCTCGTCGATCCGATGAACCGGGAGCTGCGCAGCCTCTGCGTCAGCCTTGGTGTGTCATGACCCGTCCCACCACCGACTGACTTACCGCACTCATCACCGGCTGGGGCGGCATCACGCCGCCCCACCCGCTTTCCCACGCACTTGCACCGAGGATTTCTGATGACGACACCACTCACAGCACACGACCTTGACGCACTCCCGGTCGGGAAACGTGTCTACGACGCCACCGGCCGCCCCTGGACCAAGCTCTCAGATCAGCGTTGGGTTAGCAGCGACCTGGCCGAGCGCCCCCTGTTTCACCACTGGGCGCAGACCTCCGCATCCCTGACGGGCATCGACGCCAGCCAGGACGGCTACGGCTGGGCCCGCGCATTCACCCTCGCCCCCGACCCCGCGAGACTGACCATCACCGACGGTGTCGAAGCAGTCATGTCGGCCGCCGGCCAGCTTCCCGGCACCCCGACGATCCCGACCGAGCAAACCCTTGCAGGCAAGCTCCGCAGAACCTTCGCATTGCTCTGCGACTTGCTCAATGCCTGCGGCCTGGATGTCATCGACATGCTCGACGCCGATGAATCCATCGACCCCGCAACAACTCTCGCCGACCAGCTCTCCCCGGCAACGTTCAACACTGTCGGCGTCGTCAACGCCAATCTCGGCTTCATCACCACAGCCACCGGTGATCTGCTGCAGGTGGCGGGTCCGGCTGCCACCCGGGAGGTCATGTCCGAGGTCGTGCGCGCCATCGTCGCCACGATCAACCACGACGGCACCGTGACCGTCGGCGACGACGGCACGATCATCCTGCCCGAGGGCTGGGAAGCGGCCGACATCACAGGCGTGCTCACCCGTTACGGCGCCAAAGTCGCCCGATGCCACAACGTCCGACAAGAGGAGAACGCCTGACGATGAGCACCCGCTCCGTGCGCGAATTCAACTCGGCTGGCCCGTGCATCGTTCTCGGCGAGCTGATCAAGGAAACACCGAAGTACTACATCTACCTCGACCGGTTCCACTACCTCGAACCGAAGCAGAAACGCGTCAAGCGCCGGACCGACACCGACTGGAGCAAGGCCCACATCGAGCCGTGCCAAAGCTGCCCGGACCATCCGGCCAGCAGCTACCGAGACGGCCACAACGACTGATCAAGAACGTGGCCGGTGTACCAACGCAGTCGGGTCTCGGCCACCCGAAACAGCAAGGAAGTCATGAACACTCACGCCAGCTCCACCACCATCGAGGCGGACACCGAAACCGCCAGCGTCGAAATCGTCGACGCTGAACTGGCTTTGGATTGGCTCAACACCCAGCAGACCAACCGCCCTGTCTCCGAACCGACCGTCAACACCTACTACGCCGACATGATCGGTGGCCACTGGACGTTCAACGCCGAACCGATCAAGTTCGACACCGACGGCTGTCTCATCGACGGCCAGCACCGGCTGCTCGCGCTGGCACGCACCATCGGTAGTAGCACGGCGCTGAAGTTCCTTGTGGTGCGCGGTCTTCCGCCGGAATCTCAGCTGTCGATGGACCAGGGACGCCGACGTGATGCAGGCCAGCAGCTGGGCATGCTCGGCCACCGCAACGGCGCGTTCCTCGCCGGAGTCGCGCGCATGGTCATCTCCATCGAAGAAGGCTGGCTGTTCCGCGACAACAAACGGCTGCGGCTGTCGAACAACGCGGTCGCCGAATGGGTCGCTGCCCACCCCGATGAGGTCGGCCTTCTCAACACCTACTACAACGACCTGCGCAAGATCTTCGTCCGCCCCGGCGTCAGCGGCGCGATCATGATCGTGCTCTCCCGCGTCAACCCCACGGCCACCCCTGAGTTCTTCGACGCGTTGATCTCCGGGGCGAACTTGTCGGAGACATCATCGATCCTGGCGCTTCGGCGGCGGTTCGAGACCGCGAAGCTCGCCCGTGAACGCCTGTCGGACAAGGACATCATCGGGTTCTACATCCAAGCCTGGAACGCCTGGAGGGCAGATCGCCCATTGAAGCGGGTGCAGCGCGCGAAAACCGACTGGGCCCCAGAGCATTTCATCCCCGCACGGTGACCGAGACACCGATACACACAGAACAGGACCAGATATGACCGGCGAGCCCATCGTTACCGTCATCGGAAACTTGACCTCCGACCCGGAGCTGAGATTTGTCCCCAAAGGCGACGCTGTCGCCACCTTCACTGTGGCTTCCACGCCCCGGGTGTTCGACCGCGCCACCCGGGAGTGGACCGACGGCGAGGCGCTGTTCCTGCGCTGCCAGATCTGGCGCGACTATGCCGAGAACATCGCCGAATCCCTCACGCGCGGAGCCCGTGTCATTGTCCACGGCAGACTCAAGCAGCGCTCCTACGAAACCCGCGACGGCAGCAAACGCACGGTCGTGGAGATGGAGGCCGAGGAAGTCGGCCCCGCGCTGCGGTATGCACGGGCTGCGCTTACCAAAACCACCGGCAGCGGAGGCGGTTCACAGGCCCACGGCGGCAGCGACAACCCGTGGAGGTCCGCGCCTGCAGCAACCACGTTCGGCGGCGACTTCGACGACGAACCCCCGTTCTGACCCCGCAGCACACTCACCTCGGGCGGCGCACGTGGGTGCGCCGCCCGACCCCTTCGTCCGAGACAGGAGAACCATCATGGCTGAATTCGTCGACCACTTACCCGAGGCACGCACCCTGTCACGGGCAGCGATCAACCGCGCGTTCGCCGACGAGCTGCGCGGCAACCCCGGCCGGTGGGCGAAGTACCCGCACGCCGTCGCCCACCCCTCCAGCGCCAAATACCGCATCAGCTCCGGCAAAGCGTCAGCGTTCGGACCCGGATTCCAGGTCCAGGTCCGAGACGGCGCACTGTTCATCAGGTACATCGGCGACACGAAGGACAAGCCGTGACCCGGCAGCTGTCGGTGACCTGGAAGCTGACCACCAGCCACCACCGAACCTTCACAATCCCACAACCGGTCGACCACACCGACGCCGACGCAGTCCTGGCGTTGATCCAAACCGTCTGGCTGGCCAGCTATCTCGTCGCCACCAACGACCCCACCCTGACGCAAGTCGAACTGCACACCGTGTCGGCCGAACCCGCCACACAACCGGATCCAGCCCTGCCAGGCTGACCAACCCGAAGGAGCCCACCACCATGCCCGCGACGATCTGGTCCTACACCGTCGACGACGACGCCGACGACCTCGACTGGAACGACCTGCCCACCCGACACGGCCGCCCGAAACACCCCCGCCGCTGCCCCACCCTCGACCACGACCCCCTCGACGGATTCTTCACCGACCTGCGGTTCCTCCTCGACCACCACACCCCCGCCCACACCCTGCCCACACGGCTCGGTGTGCCCGAGCAACTGCTCACCAGCCGCGCACAAGCAGCCGGAATCCCCTTGACACCACTGTGTTCCACCGCGCTGCTGCGCAGAGCCTTGGACCGGCTGGCGGCATCCGGCGACCCGTTCACCATCGACCAACTGCCCGGCACGACGTCGGAGACAACGCTGACGCTGCTGGTGGCCGAGCAGGTGCGGTCGGGACGGTTCAGCAAGGTCGGCACCGCACGCCGCCGCGGCGGCCGAACCTTCACCGTCTACCGCCGCACATCGGCACGACAGCAGCGAACCGGCCTATCGGCTCTCGACTGATTGGACTGAACAGCAATGGAATTCGAATACGAGACCGGTGACGGTGAACCCCTCGTCGGAGTCGTGCTGGAGACGACACGGTGCCTGACGTGCGATGGTGAGCTTTGGCGCCGATACCGACCGATGTGGTGCTGCCCTGGCGACACCGCGCCACACGCGACGAGCACACGCCGAAGCCAGAGGTGCAGCTACTGCCCGATCGACACCCCGCCGCACGACGGGCAGCAGTGACCCACACGCGCCAAACCCGAAAACCGTAGCGCGGCAACGGTGTACGCCAGTCACGGCGAATACCGTTGCCACCAAGCAATTTGAGATGATCATGGCCAAGATAACCAGGCGAAATGAGGAGGCTCAAGATGACAGTGAACACCACGGCGACGACCGGCGAACCGAACCCGGCAGAGCAGGACAGACTGCGTATGGTGTGGGATCGCGACGAAAACCTGTGGCATGAACTGAGTCCGGCCGGACCGTGGGAGACGACCAGCGTGCCATCCGCGCCGCTGCCGGTCCCTGAAGGAGCTGGAAGACCAGCACGGTCCGCTGCAGATGCTGTCGTACACCCTGTCGCCCGAATCACCACCCGACGCGCGTGACTTCATCCTCGACCTGTTGGACACCGGCCGCCGCGGCCTTCGCAAAGCACAGCAAGGTCACGAGGGATGAGGAGACCGCTGGCACCGGGCGAATGCGGACGCATCGAATACACCGACATCCTCGACCAAGCCGGTTCCCTGATCGAGGTGGAGGCCCGCACTGTTTCCCGGGACCAGGCGGGACGACTCCTTCGCCAGATAGCAACCGGGCCAACTACCGCCAAGGTGCGAGAGCGTCTGCTGCTCCGTATAAGACAAAGAACCGGGAGTACTCGCACCAACACCGAGGAGTAGCTTTGCCCGACGAAATTCTGCCCCCAATCCGAGGCCGTACCTATCGCTTGGCTTCCTCGACGATATCCCGGTCTCCGAGATCCACCCCGTCGACATCGAGGTGTGGAACAACATGCTGACCGAGGAGCTTCGCCGCAACCCGGACAAGGCGGCAAGGCTTCACTAGCGTCTCCGAGAGGTGTTCCACCCAGACTGAGTCTCTCAACAGAGCGTCAGCGTGATATCACAGTCTTCCCGTACAGTTCCTTGAGCAATCGTCCCTAACGATGTCCCGGCTCCAGGCGCCATCGACTGAAGCGTTATGGACAGCGGTCTCACCGACCTACTCTTTACAGCAGTGTGCACATGATGGTGTTGTATGTACTCAAGTAGCAAGCTAACGACAGTGTCATAAACTCTGGTGCATGTTAGCTGCGTCGTGATGTACTGTTGTCGTAAGCCGCCGCCGTGCAGTACGGAGAGCCGTGGACAACGAACAGGTAGTGCCAGACGGTCCCGAGCGGGCCCGGACCGAGTTGGCCGCAAAGATCAATCGGCTGTTCGAGGTGATGCGTAGGCCTTCCGAGCCGCCGTTGTCGAATGCTGCTGCCGCGGAGGCGATTACGCGGTCGACGGGAACGTCGATCAGCGCTGCGTATATGTGGCAGTTGCGGTCGGGAGTGAAGTCCAACCCTACGGTGCAGCATCTGCAGGCGATCGCTCAGTTCTTCGGTGTCCCGGCTTCGTATCTGATCGATAGTGGCGCCGACGAGTCGATCGAGTCACAGTTGCGGCTGCTTCAGGCTATGAAGGATGCCGACGTGCGGAACCTGGCCTTGCGTGCGTCGGGGCTGACCCCGCGAACGCTGGCCAATATCGCTGCGATCGTCGACCGGGCGCGTGAGATCGAGAACCTGCCGCCGGTCGAGCCGAAGGACGAGCAGTGCCAATGTAGCGATGAGGATCGAGCTTGAGGACAGAACGCGATGGAGACGTCGGCTAGACGGATCAAGGAGGTGCTCGCCAGGCTTCCGATACCGGAGCCCTGGGATCGGAACCGGTTCGTACAGAATGTGGCGGCACTTCGTGGACGCCCGATCACTTTGATTCCGACCCAGATGCTGGGGGTTGCCGACAGCCCGTGCGGGCTATGGCTGGTACGAGAGCACGACGATGTGGTCATTCACGAGGGTTCAACATCGGAGTACCACGTGGACCAGATCGTCTGCCATGAGATCGGGCACATGGTTCTCGGCCACGACCGCGCCAATCCGGGCGGCGGTGCCGACTATCCGATGTTCCGGTCCGCGCTACCGGATCTCGACCCCACGACCGTTCGAGCCGTCCTGGGCCGCTCCGGCTACAGCAACAGTCTCGAACGTGAGGCCGAGCTGTTCGCCACGATGCTCATAGTCGCCGCAGTTCGTACCGGACCGGGACGGAGTCTCCGAAGTGTCCTCTTCGAGCGGCAATGACTTCATCGGTAAGCGAGGTGATCGCAAGGCCGCTGATCGGCGCTATGGCTATGGTCATCGCGGCTCGGTGGTGGTGGTTCAACGGCACCACGGTCGATCGGTATCTCAACACCACACTCACGGTCATTCTGCTGACCCAATTGTTGCGGGAGCGCGCGGTCCAGGACATGATCGCTGGGCATTCACCTCTGACGGTGACTACTATCCAGCAGTTGACACTGTGTACCATCGTGGTCGCAGTCGCGCCCTTCCTCAACGGTGCGCGTGTCCTGCTGGGGGAGAATGCAGAACCATCACGACGGGAACGGTTCTGCACCTATGCCACAGCGATCGGACTGTCCATTCTGATTCTGATCGCGGGAACGCGAGCACGCCGGGAACGGCTCCCGCTGGAGATCTCCGGAGGATGGGACGGGGTCGCTGTCTGGGTTGCGTTCTCAGTTTTGCCGTTGTACGTGGCCGGCTACCTCATCTGCCGGTGCAGCGTGGAGTTCCGTCAGCCGGGGGCCACGGCAGCAGAGCGACTCGTTCTCACCGGCATCACAGCCGTAGGGGTGACAATCGGGGCTACCACGGCGATCGCTCTGGTTCTACCGATACTGCAGCAACTGAACCTGGTCGATTCAGTCGGATACCGGCTCGCCACAAATTCCCGGAACTTCTTTTGGATCGCTGTGACGATCACAGCCATATCGGCTGTCACATTGGTGCAGTCGATCGCAGGATGGTTCGGGTTCGACTCGACCACCAGACGCTGGAAACGCCTCCGACCACTGTGGCGGGCATTGGTTTCCTTGTTTCCGGACAGCCTCCTCCCCCTGGACTCCAGCGAAACGACCCGACGGATCACGAGGCTGCGGTTGCATCGCATGACCGTGGAGATCCGGGATGCAGTCCTGCAACTGCATCCGTATCTACGAGACGTTGATCCAATGCAGCTCGAGACCTTCATTGCGGCCGAACATATTCCGCATCAGAAGCAGGAGGCGGCACGCTTCGCCCTGCAACTCGCGTACGCAGTCCGAGACAAGGCCGATTTCCCGGAGCACGTCCACGAAACTGTCTGCCCGCTACCACCCTCAACCTCCGCGAATCTGGAAGACGAGGTCACAGAACTTCTCCAACTCGCCGAATGGTGGTCGGCAGCACGCCGATTCGCCACCGCTGACCGACACCCGGCACCGAATGTGTCTAGTGTGGAATCAAACCCTTAAGGCAGGGAGCCACATGACCGAGACATCACCGATCGTCGCATCGTCCCCGCCGCGGCCGATGCCGCATCCGCCCTACCGGCTGCCGCTGCTGGGCGACGTATTCACGACCGATTTCGCAAAGCCCTGCCAGAAGCTCGCCCAGCAGGCCCGGGATCTGGGACCGGTATTCGAACAGAAGCTGTTCGGGTATCCCGCGATCATCGTCACCGGCACCCGAGCGATCGAGGAGTGCAACGATGAGACACAGTGGGAAAAGCATGTCGGCCATTCGCTGATGAAGTTGCGGCCACTCGCCGGTGACGGGCTGTTCACCGCGTTCAACCGAGAACCGAACTGGGCCAAGGCACACAACATCCTGGCGCCGGCATTCACCAAGACCGCGATGAGCAACTACCATGCCACCATCGTCGGCACCGTCCGCGAGTTGACCGATGCCTGGAGGTCACGACCGGATTCGTGGATCGATATTGCGGCGCAATCGAACAAGCTGACCTTCGAGATCATGTCCCGGGCCGGATTTTCGCACTCGTTCGGATCTCTGTCCGATCCCGACCAGGATCCGTTCGTGACCGCCATGGTTCGCGAACTCGCCTATGCCAACCGGCGCACCGATGTGCTGCCCTGGTTCGAGCGAATTTTCCGACGGCAGCGCACACATCAGCATCGCAAGGATATGGTCCACGCACACCGGGTTGTCGACAGCATCATCGAGGCCCGTCGCGCACGCACCGGCGCTGGGCACCTGGATCTGCTCGACACCATGCTCGACGGTGTCGATCCGCAATCCGGTGAATCGTTGGACAGCACCAACATTCGCCATCAGATTCTGACATTCCTCGCAGCCGGCAGTGAGACTTCAGCCAACACAATTGCCTTCGCGCTGCACTATCTGTCCACCCATCCGCACATCGCCGACGGCGTCCGGTCCGAGCTCGACAATCGGTGGCCCTCAGCACCGTTTCCGGACATCGGGTTCGAGGACGTTCCGAGACTGCGCAGTCTTCGACGAGTGGTCGATGAAACACTGCGGCTATGGCCCACAGCCCCAGGCTATTTCCGGCGTGCCAAACAGGACACGACGCTGTGCGAGGGCACGTATCGTTTCCAGGAAAAGGATTGGGTGCTGGTGCTGCTGCTGGCCGCGCACAGGGATCTGGCCTGGGGGGCCGATGCCGATGAGTTCAACCCCGATCGGTTCCTGCCCGACAACATGCGCAGCCTGCCGCCGCGCATCTACAAGCCATTCGGCACCGGGGCACGTGCCTGCATCGGACGACAGTTCGCCCACCAGGAGATCATGGTGACCCTGGCTGCGATCCTGCACCAATTCGACCTGGAACCCGACCCGCACTACCGACTCGACGTGCGAGAGTCCCTCACCCTCAAACCCGCCGGACTCCAGTTGCGTCTACACCCTCGAAGAATGTGACAAAGATATCCGCCTCCGACTCGGATCAACTTCTGAGCCGGCCCACGTACGGAAAGAACCGGCCGACTCGCGCAGCGTAACGGAGGTACTCCGTTGGGTGGGCGCGCCGTAGGTAGGGCTCCTCAACCGCGCGGACGAGCAATTCCATGGTGGCTGCGAGGATCACGAACCCGGTCACGGAGATTACGTTGGGCACCATCAGAGTCAGACCGACCGCGGTCAGCACGATGGCTGTGAAGATCGGGTTTCGGATGAGGCCGAACACCCCGGTGGTGACGAGGGGAGTTTGTTCGTGCTCGTCGACCCCGATGCGCCACGAGTCACCCATGGCCAGCTGGGCACCAAGGGTTGCGGCGATGCCCGCTACGGCCAGTACTGCCCCGGCGAGCTGGACGACGGGGTGATCCAGCGGACGGATCCGCGGGATGAGTCCGGCAAGGTCGGCAGCACAGCCGGCGAACGCCAGAACGGCTACGAGCCGGAACAGCTTTTCGCCCCACCATTGTGTCGAGAAACGTTGCGGGGGACGGATGCCGGTCTCGCCGGTGCGGCGCACCGCGATCAGAATGCGCACCCCGAACGCCACAACTAGCCAGACAATGAACAGGGCCAGGGCGATGATCGTTGTCAGCATGCCCGATCTCCTTCTACCTATTGATGGACTCCGCTGGCTGTGGTGGCCGACTGGCTCGCGAGACAGCCCGGCTCGGCCAAGGGCCAGCGGCCACAGTCGCAGCTCTAGCCCGTAACCCTCGTATGAACCCTCAGCAGCTGCCGACCACTGCTTCCGTCCATGGATGCTGTGCGGTAGCGGATCATTCGGCTGGCGCCTCGGCGGGGGCGATAGCTGCGGACTGGAGGGCATGCAGGGTCTCGGCGACGATGGGTGAGCGATCGTAGGCGCGGCTGACCCGGGTCAGCCAGGCGAGTTCGCTGGCGCTGTCGCTGCCACCTCGGGAACTGGCATGCGGCGTCCCAGCTCCTGCCGGGAGTTTCCCGTGCCGGACTGCGATGGCGGTTTTGATGCGGGCTGCTTCGATGACGGCGGCGCGGTCGATGTCGTCGAGCTGGGTGTGGTCGGTGAGACGTCGGGCGTGGTCTTCGGCGGCTGCGGGGGTGTAGGCACGCAGTGCGAGCTGGCCGTCGCGGATTTCGGCGAGACGTCGTGTCGTGCGGAGTTTGAGGTCCCACCAGGGGGCATCGATGGGGGAGGCCAATTCCGGGGTAGCGGTGCGGATGGCACGCCACAGTGGCCGCAGGGCGTGATACTCACGCAGCCGTGCGAGCAGGTTGGTGAGGCGTTCGCCGGCAGCGGGGAGGGTGTATCCGGCACAGCCGATGACGATCCCGATCGCGGCGAGGCCGGGCCCGACCTGGGTGTCGAGGTGGTCCAGGTGGGTGCGACCGAACCAGTGGGCCACGACCGCGGTCATCTTGGTGACGATGCAACCCACGCCGAACAGGCCGGACACGGCCACCAGGTAGAGGCCGCGCCGCAGCCAGGGCCGGGTGGTCACCCGCGCCCCCGCGATCGCGCTGTAGGTGAAATCGCTTGCAGCGAAGGCGAAGACCAGGTGGTAGACGGCGATGAGCTGGGCCAGCCACGGGGTGGTCGCGTAGTAGACGTCGAAGTCGACGGGTCTTTCGACCGACGCATTCCCCGCAGCGAACAGCGCGATCAACACGATGCTGATCACCGTGTAGGCGATCACGCGGCGGCGGATCTTCGGTCCGATCTCGCCAGGACTGCCCCGCCACACCAGGATGACCGCCTGCATGGCGGCGGCCAGGAAGATCAGCAAGATGTAGACCAGTAGCCCGGCGAGGTTGGGGATCCCGGTGAGGCGGTTGATCAGCGTGACGGTCGGGGGCGGGACACAGAGACACACCGCTATCCACAGGAACATGGCGGCGAGGACCGCCCAATGCTGCAGACTGGGGTGCCGTCGGAGTTGGTTGGCCTTGTAGGCCAGCGCGATCACACTCACGGCGGCTGCGGTATAGAACGCTGCGGCATAGACCGCGGTGCCGGTGCTATTCACGATTGCGGGCCCTGGGGTAGTCCGAAGGTGGTTTCCATGCGCTGCACGACGGCCGCGGCAGCGTCCGACACCGGCCAATGTTGTTCCGGAAGCCACCTGCTGACCTGGGTCAGCAGATGCGCAGCGAACGTCTCGGCTTGGATTTCGGCGGGACCGCAACACTGCTGGGAGCGGGTGGCCATGATGCGCTGCACCGCGCTGGGGTCGAGGTTCGGCAGCAACAGGCGGGGAAGGTCGGCGTCGAGAAGCGGGGCCTGGTCGTGCTCGTGAATCAGGTGACCGGTCTCATGGCAGAAGATCACCAACTGGTGCCAGGGGCTGGTGTCCTGCTCGTAGAAAATGTAGTGGCCGTCAGCGCCGTGAACCCACAGGCCGAAAACGACATCGGATTGCGACGGCGGAAACTTCACCGGCATTCGTTTGACCGGGCGGCCGAGACGGCGGGTGAGGACATCACAGACCGCCTGCATGACTTGGTCCGGCTCGGCCGGGATCGGCAGCCGAAGGTCGGCGATGAACTCTTCCACCAGTCGGGCGGAGCGCCGCCGCAGGGTTCGTCGGCCCATCCGCTCATCCCTCGAAGGTTGTGCGTGCCATACGCTGAGCACCACCATCGGCTCTCCCAACCCGTCGTTCACTGATCATCTCGCCGTCCTTGTTCGTCCGTGCTGGACGCACGTTCCATCTGGTCGATGAGTTGGGCCAGCAGGTCGCGCTGGTGCGGCTCGAGACGGGCTGCCCGCAGGGCGATCTGTCGCACTCCCATGTTGGCGAGGGTGTGAGCCAAGGCGATCTCGGCGTCGGTCTCCTCCGCGGTGACGGGATCGAGGAAGTATCCCGGTTTCACCCCGAAGAACTCCGCCAGTGCCGCCAACAGGTCCGGGGACGGCCGCGTCTTGCCGCCGGTGCGTAGCGCGGACAGGTAGGCACCGCTGACCCGGACGGCGGGATTACGCTGTTTGATCGCCGCAGCGACCTCGTCGTTGGTGTACCGCCGACCGTGACGGCCTTGCGGGCGGATGTCGTCGAACAACCGCTGTAACCGGTCTTTCAGCGCCGGCGGCTGCGAACCATCGCGCATGTCCCCTGCCTCACCTGGACTCGACCACCAGGAAATAATGCGCCCCTACGTTCTTCTGGTGGTTGAGCGCTATCTGGCGCAGTATAGTCCCAGCTCTCCCAGTTGGCAGCTAGTTTCATGGTGGAGAAATCTATTGCGGCGCATGATGTTCGGACGCAGCTGACAAGTTGGTTAGAGGATGGGACCGACGAGCTGTAGCGCTGATGAAGTCGCTGCCGTCGAGGTGCACTCTGCGTGCGCTGGGCTGCGGTATCGCGCCAATTGTAGGCCAGCAGATCGCTAACCCGACGATGTCCGAGCAGAACAACCGTTTGCCGATCGGATCGGCAGCGGAAGGGTTGTCTCCGTGCGCGAACCGATGTCCACTGCTAACTTGCCTCAGTTGCCCTTCACCGTAGGGGCGATCGGAATGGCCGCGGCGGCGCCGGAGACTCGTCGGTGAGGCTTAGGGCCTCGGCCAGCACACTGACCATGCCTCGGATACCGGCGGCATCGAGCCCGCAATCACCACCGATTCCGGTGTCGACGACGTAGCTTTCTGGGTCGCGCCGCATCCCCGTGGCGGTGTGGTATTCGGTGGCGATCACCATGAGACTGCCATGGTCGGTGTCGGGAAAGGGGAACGTGCGCCAGTGGTAGCGCACGAGGTCACCGGAGCTGGTTCCGTCTTCCCATCCGTGCCCGGCCGGTCGTTCACACCACGGCGGGCACGGCTGCACGAGCTCCGCCGTCGCCGGTTGCACGGTCCGGAGGCCGGGGGCCGAGGATCGGTCGGTCATGTCTGTCTCCAAAGATGCTGTGTACCGGCGTCTTTCGATTCGACTGCTGTGGTCGGTGCCGGAGGCGACGGCTCACGCTTCCGGCCCGGTGTTTCGGGTGAACAGATCCGCAGGGGACGTCGATACAGGGTGGCATCCCCTCCGTGCGTCACCCAGTTGCAGCTGATCGCAGGGAAGCGGGCCGCCAGTAGGCCGATCAGTTCGAGCGCGGCGGTCTCGTCTGCTGGATCATCGAACAGGTCGGTGGCCAATTGCAGGATCAGACACGCGTCGTCGACGTCGGTTTGGTCGTCGGACGCGTCCGGATTCTGTAGCTCCTGTTCGATGCAGCCCGCTGCCGCGTGCCGGCCTTCGGCGTGCAGCTGCATGATCCGACTGGCCACGGCGTCGGCGCCGTAGGACGCGACGATCTCGCGAATCCCGTGCCGGTCCGGCGGTGACACACCACCGCCGGGTGTCTGCGACACCAGATGTACGGGCATCGTTCCTCTCCTCAGGTCGATCCGCTCCGTCCCGCTAAGCGGGGTCACCCCCGAGCACTCCCGGACCCCATATCTGCGACGTCGCGCCGCAGGACCCGATAGCGCAGACCTCTGCCATCTCGTCCACCTCGAGCTTTGTCGGTACCAATGGGCACACGCCGGGCACTGGATCGGGCTGGCTGCACACCAGTTCGCGACCGTGTGAGGTCTCGCGCGATCAATCCGGTGCAGCTGACAATCCTCCGCTCGTCCGAACCCATTGGTGCCCAAGCATGTCCCGAGAGCAGAAGCTCGAGCATCGTTGGCCGAAACGCTCCCGTGTCATCGGCATGTACTGACGCCCCCTTCGCGCCAGTACATGCCTGCATGCAACTCGCATACTTAGGTGTATGGCGCATACTCTGTCATGTACATGGGTATATGTCAATCGCTTTACTGTGTACTATTGAAGCAAGTCAACCCGGGACGGAGGACCGTGGACGACGAGAAGACGGCCGCCGAGATCGCGCCGACCCCAACCGAACTCGCAGCCAAGATCAACAGATTGTTCAAGGTGATGCGGAAACCCTCGGACCCACCACTGTCGAATGCGGCTGCCGCCGAGGCGATTACGCAAGCGACCGGCACCTCGATCAGCGCCACGTACCTGTGGCAGCTCCGTTCCGGCGTGAAGTCGAACCCGACAGTCGCCCACCTGCGGGCGATCGCTCAGTTCTTCGGCGTTCCAGCTTCCTACCTCGTAGACAGCGAGCCGGATGAAGCGATCGAGTCGCAGCTAAGCCTGCTGCAAGCCATGAAGGACGTGACGGTCCGCAATCTCGCGTTGCGCGCATCCGGACTGACCCCACAAACACTCGCCAGCATCGCCGCCATCGTGGACCGAGCACGTGAAGTGGAGAATCTACCTCCGATAGACCTACTCGAGGAGGCGGACCCAAGCATGGAGAACCAAGCGACCAACGGCGATACGTGACGGGACATCAGCCACGGACCAGTCAGAGTGCTCACTGGGCTTTTCGACACTGAACCCATCCATTTGCGGAAAGCAACAATGTTTCGGGACATTCCACTGCATTTCGGAACCGTTCGATATTCCTCGGCGATTGGGTACGTCGCCTCGGAGTGCCGCCTGATGAGATCGGGGCAGGTCTGATCAACATTCTGGTCGGCGGAAGAGCTCGGTGCCGTGACCGAACGGCAGGCCCGCGACGCGATCCGCTTGGTCTGATGGTTGACCAGCGGATCGCGGATGCAGGGCTCGCTGATAGCGGAAACAGTATCTCGGTGTCGCGAACGTCGAGCTCATCGAGTATGTGAGCGGGTTGCGGCCTCGGTACCGCACAGGGTGGTTGAGCAACAGTTTCGTCGGGCACGCGCGCGTGCGAGAGCTGCCCTCGGTTTCGAGGAGCTGGTCGACGACATCGTGTTTTCGCTATCCTGCCGAACCAGCTGGGCGCCAACCCATTATCGCTTGCTCGCCGCTGCGCTGGGCTGCCACCTGCCCGAAGGCGTTCTCGAATAGCTGGTCGTGCAGGCGCTGCTACCAGTAGCGCGTCCGCCTCGCCGAAGATGCGTGGCAGGAGCCGCGCCTTCGCTCAGGACTCGTGTGCGCGGGCACATTATTCTCGCCCATCCATGCGTCAGGCATGTCGATAACAGTCGCTGACCTGGCGCTTTGTTTGTCGTGCTCGACCTCGCCACCCGACCTTCAGAGATTTCCCGGATCGATGGGAACCGTTCCTGTCGTGTTGGCGTCAAATCCTAATGAACGGACAGATCTCGGATCTCGAGCCGAAGGGGGTTGCTCTTGCTGATGGAAGTCGCTGCGGTGCAATCGATTACGCACGATCTGCGCCGAACTCTGATCTGCCCCGGCAACCTGTGCTGTTGGCCCTCAACGTCTCGATGGATCGGCACCGATCCATCGAGAATGCGACATGGGTATAACGCTCGGCTGCCTTTGGACCCCGCCGAACTCCGGCGGAAAGAAGCCTGATGTGGGGAGCTGCTACTCCCCGACACCAGGAGCTGCTCATCGCAGCTTGCAACACACAACCACTAGATAGGAACATGCTGTGAACCAACTTCGTAAGGCTGTGGCCGCAACTTGTATTGTACTCGCTGGGACGGTGGGTGCCGCTGGCGTCAGCAGTGCGGCTTCCTTCGGCGACAACGCTCCGGCCGTGGAGTACCGCGCAGCGGAGAAGAACCCACTTGGAGTGTTTACTGGTCCCGTGATCGCCATGGCTGGAGGGTGTGCATCTTCCGCACTGCTGAGTCTGCCTACGTCGGCATTGCAAGACATGGTGAACCGCGGGGAACCGACAGATTACGCGTGGAACGCCGTCGCCTCCTGCGTAACGGGTGCGGTTGTCGGTCCCGTAGTCGCGACGGCTTGGCGGGCGCTTGCGCCCGGATTGCAAAAGAAGGTGGCCATCATGATTATTTCCTGGGTCATCAAGTACGGCCCGAAGTAAGATGTCTAAGTAGCTCATAGCCACCGCCCTTGCCTGCTGACGTTCCGGCAGGACGGCACAGGCAAGGGTTGGCAGAGGTCAGAAAGTAGGAGCCCCCATGCTGATGAATCCGTATCTCATCTTCGGGCTGTCCCTTTTTATATTGGTGATCGGGCTGGCGGAAGTGCTGGTCGGCTACGTGAAGAAAGCTTACAGCGAGAAGTCGAATGGGATATTGACATTCTGGGGATTCTTGCACATCGTTTTCAGCATGATCCCCATGGTTGCAATGGCCCGAATTATCGCTACCGAGGATCAGCCTACCCTATCTACCCCCTTCCGGATCTTTCTCGCAATCTACATGCTTTTGCTCGGCCTGATGACAATCGTGCCACTAGAAAGGGTTATCCGCGAAGAAAAGCTGTGACCGCCCGCTTGCAGATAGCCCCTGAGTCCGAGATTTATGACAGAGCGGGTCAGATTACGCCATCCAGCACTCGTCGGCGTGCGGTCAACGATCGACAACCGTGCCAGGGCTCGCCGCTGGCTCAGATCGAGACCTCCGAACGTGATAGCGTGCCGAAAAGTTCACCGTACTGGAACAGGAAGGGGGAGGTAGCCCGTGCTGGTCGATCCTGCGATCTTGCGGTCCTTCGCTGCGCAGGTAGGAGAGGCATCGAAGTCGGTGTCCGATGCCGGTCTGAAGGACAAACTCGGTACTTCCGGTGACGGTATGAGCGGGTCGGCGCTGCAATGGGCGGCGCGCAGCCTCGCGCTCAACGTGGCCGCTCCGTTAACCAAGTTCGCTCAGGAAGTCGGTTGGATGGGCGATGCCGTGCACGGCACGGCGACCAAGTTCGAGATCACCGACGATGATCTCGCGGGCCGGTTCAACATGCTCTATAACGATCCACCGAAGGCGAAACCGAACTGACGCCATGCTGCCGACACGTACTCAACTCAACGGTTGGAATCTGGGGAATCTGCTGGCCGCGGCGGCAGACGTCCGCAAGGCGGGTGCCCAGATCGAAGAGGCGGTCGTGACCCTGAAGAACCGGTGTGCCGAGCTGCCGGAACTTCGAGGTTGGGAGGGCAAGTCTCATGATGCCGCGTTGACGATGTTCGGTCGCGCCGGGAACCAGGCGGCGGCGTTCTCCGACCTCGCCGACGAGGTGGCTACGGCTCTCGATTCGGCCTACCACTCTTTGACGGCGGTCAAGAACAGGATCGACACCACGGTGCACTCGATCGAGAACGGGCCGCTGTGGGTGACCGACATGTGGGTCGTGTTGATCCGTGCGGACCAGCCGTACGACGCTGATGTTCTGCGTAAGGCACAGACGGCGTGGCAGAAGGTCCTCAATCCGTTGCTGATCCAGCTCGGCAGCGCTGATGACAGTGCTGCACAAGCATTGGCGCAGATCAACACCGATCATGGTCTGGGCAACTTCAACCCGATCATCGGCAGGCCGCTGGACGCGGCACCCAATCCCGCGACGCCGATCGGGGTGATGCAACAGTTGCAGATCCAGGCCGAGGACGCTGCGGTCACCGTCGCTGGAGTCACCGACGAAGATAAAGACGGGTCTCACATCAAGACGATCACGATGCAGGACGGCGGCAAGCAGGTCATTACGACGACCGCCAGCTACCAGCCCACCGGCGAACGGACCCCAGGGGAACCATTCGGTCCGTCCCGGGGCGACTCGGTGCAGACTGCAGCAACCTATGATCCATCTGGGAAACTGATCGGGACGGTTCGCACGATCAAACAGCCGGATGGCACGATCTACACTGATACGAGCTACCCCGGGAAGGCTTATATCCTGGGTCGGCAGACTCCGGGCAAGGATGCCGAGACGATATTGGCAGTCGGGCCGGATGGGAAAGAACTCGACCCAAAGAAGGTAAGCAATTTCTTCACTCACCCCCAGCTGAATACCGTCGGCGGCGCCATCAGTGGTTTGGACAACTGGTCCAGCAGTGACAGGGCAATCGCAGTTCTCAGCGAGAAAGAAATCAGCGCTGTCAAAGTAGGATCGAAATTCGCTGGTCCTGCTCTCGGCTTCGCAACTACCATCTGGGATGTTTCTGCAGCGAGTAGCGCCCATGACGCATGCGTGGCTGGAATATCAGGCACCTTCGGAGTGGCGGGAAGTTGGGCTGGCGGAGCAGTGGGAGGCATGGTGGGAAGTGCGGGTGGTCCCGTTGCCGTCGCCGGCGCTGGAGCAGGTGCAGTCGCTGGCTCATGGATTTTCGGTGACATCGGCGCCAGAGTGGGCGAGGCGATCTGTAAATGATGAATGCACCCAACCACTATCCGATACCGTCCAGATGGGCACCTTTTCCAATCTGGAAACTTGCGCTATCAATACTCATGTTCGGCACTCTCGGAGCACTCCTGCTGGTATTAGGTGTCGCATCGGCAGTGAAGTCTGAGTGGATGCGAGCCATATTCTTTGTGGGCACTGGCACACTTTTCGTACTACTGCCAACACTGATACTTATCAAGAATTCGACGCAGAACCGGACCCAGGTCGCGGAAACGGACATACCGCATGGAAATAGTTGCATTATAGTCAGGCGGCCGAAGTCGGTGCGCATTCTGATGCCAATAATGTTGATGGGCATGGCGGTCGGCGGTGCTTCGTTCAGTTTCGGCACTTGGGCGGGAGTGTTGGATATTGAGGAGTCGCCCGCTGGTAACGCCGCCTATGCGCCGTTCACTCTGGCGCTGGCGGTTCTTGCAACCATACTGCTCATCGTATATGCGTCCAGAGGGTCCGTCGGTGAAATAAAGCTATCTCCCACTGGCGTGTGCACACCGAATCACTTCTTTGGAAACACCTGCACGAAATGGCGAGACATCGGGCGGGTTTCACCACACGAATCCAGATCTTATACAGTAGTACTGCAATTCAGTACCAGTAGAATTCATTCACGGCCCGGCATTAATCTCGGCGTGGCTGAATACGCTATAGGTGCATCGGCTGTGTATTGGCTGCTTCGCTTCTATCATGAGCATCCCGAACTGCGGGCAGAGCTAGCTGACCACCGTGCCGCAGAACGCGTCCGCTCGTATCGTCTGGTCGAACCTGCGGTCGGCGATGCGCGGTCGCCTATAGCCGAGGGACCGGAGCAGTAATGACCAACGACAAATATGCCGGGTTGCCACCGGAGTACATCGAGCTGCTTGAACAGGTCGACCGCGAGGAAGAACTCGCCCGCCAGCGCTCTCAGGCCCAGGAAGCTTCCCATGCACGCCGTCCATTGGCAGAAGATGATGACGACGACTACGACTCCTACTACCACCGGAAAAGCTGGCTGGTGTAAGCCAAACCGGGTCCTGATCACGCAGAAATGTGGCGGAGGAGTGGCACCCGCTCGCCGAGAGCCGAGAGCCGAGAGCCGAGAGCCGAGAGCCGAGAGCCGAGTATTGCAGGTCGGTGAGCGTGGTGACAGCTTCCACCGAACCAGGTGGGGCGGGCGGCGAGCTCACCGTCACCGACAGAAGCCCCGAGACATCTCATGGCCGATGAAGCCCACTCACCCTACGAGGACAGCCCGTCATCGCGCTCCGCTGCTGGTAGCCTCTCAGACCAGGAGACACTCTCGAGGGGGCCACCGTGGCGCAGAACGTCAATATCGACTATGGGCAAGCCGACATCGCCGCCTTCAAACAGCAGGCGGTTGCCGCAGCGCAAAGCGGTCACTTTCTGTTCGACCCACAGGTGGTCGACGAGGTGGTCCGGGTGTACGACGTGCTCATCGAGGGTCTACAGAACGAAATGAAGAACATTCAAAGCATTGCTTATATCGGGGGATTCGGTGGATTCCCCTCGACTCAACAGCTGGCGCAAGGGTTTTCCAAGAAGGCCAATGAATTCGCCGCTGTTCTCGCTCACTTCATCGAGGGAGCGATGCGCCTACAGGAGGCATACCTGATCTCCGCAGGGAAAATTACGGAAGCGGAAGCGAAGAACACCCAGGCGCTTCAAATCATCGCCCAAACGGTCGGAACGGAGAACTCGGCACGGTGAACACTGTACGGATCGCTGCCCCCATCGCACTGACGACCCTGGCGCTCAGCGCGTGCGGTGGCAGCCATTCCAACGGCCACCAGGAGTCGACCGCACCGACGACAACCACCCGCCCGAGCGTGGCCGTATCTGTGGCGCCCCCGTCTCCGCAACGGAACGATACCGGCCGCCCCGTCGTGACATTCGACCCGTGCGTAGATATCGGCGATTCTACGATTGCAAAGCTGGGATTCGATCCAGCGACTCGGAAGCGAAACGACCTGTCTGCCGACACGTACACATTTGTCGGCTGTGACTTCGACCAGAAAACCCCTGAAGGTTGGACGGCTTGGACGCTGAACATCAGCGCCACCAACATCACCCTTGCCGAGGACCGTAGCCGATTCCAGGACACAGCCGAAAACATCAAGATCGCAGGTCATGACGCTGTTAGACACCTCTTGACCAAAGGAGGACTCGGCACGACGTGCTATCTGGAGATGGAATCCCCGGTCGGTGTGGTCAGCTTGCAACTGTATTTGAACCCCGCACGTGCAACCGGCAATTCATGTGAGCGGATCCGCCAGCTTGCCGAGACAGTACAGCAAGACCTCCCGAAGAAGTAGGCCGGCTTCGGGGCATCGGGCTGAAGGTGGTCGTCCGAAGCGCATACGTGCTACGGTCCGGTCAGCGGCTGAAGGGGGATTCGATGCGCAGCAGGATAAGTGGTCCGCCGAGACCTACAACCGAGCCGGGGTGGCGGCGTGACCGGTGACAACACTCCTCAGAACCCCGCGATCGGAAACATCCTGTTCGGCGGCGCGATCGACGCCGTCTCCCAGAAAGCGGTTACACAGCAGCGGAGCGCGCGCGAGAACGATCAGCGGATCGGTCGGAGCGATGTCGATCCTCCGTACGTGACGAATCCGGAGCCTCCTCCGGAGACCATGACCCATCAGCAGATCTACCAGGCCGCCCAGAGCATCGATAGGGAGGCGCTGGGGAAGCTGGTACATGCTTGGGCGCAGTCGTCGATCGGCATCACGAGCTTGTTCCAGCTGCACAGGATGGGTGTGAACCGTGCGCTGCAGGGCCGGTGGGAAGGCGTATCCGGCGAAGCCGCGCATCAGGCAGCGATGCGGTTCGCGGGTGGGGGCGAGCAGATGGGGCAGGTTGCGGAATCGGCGGCTTTCCGGCTGGATGCGATGCACAACGCGGCGATCGCCTTTGCTGCGGCGGTGCCGCCTCCACCCACGCCGACTGCACCGAACCCGGACAACCCGAACGAGTCGGTGCTGCCGAACCTGACGAGCGGGGCGAAGGACCGCGCCGACAACGAAGCCTCCAGGGCGGCCTACAGAATGGCCGTCGATGCGGTCAACCGGATCTATCTTCCTATCTGTCCACCGTCCGGCGAGAACGTGCCCGCGTTCGTGCCGCCACCGCAGGTGGGTGGTGGCGACGGCGGCCCAGGCGTTGGGGACCAAGGGATCTCGTCGGGTGGTGTCGGCTCGGGCAGTGGCAGTACCGGGGGTGGTGCCCCCGGTGATTCGTCACAGCCTGGCGCGCAGGATCCTCAGCAGGCTCAGACGACGCCCGCTGATGTCGATCCCGCATCGACCGCACCGTCCAGCGCGAGTGGCAACGCGCCGGGCATGGCTGGAGCCGGTGCGCCCGGCCAACCGGGACTGGGTGGTGCGTCGACGTCTCCAGCGGGTGTGACTGCGGCCGGTGTCGGTGGTCCCGGCGGCGTTGGTGAGGGTGCTGGTGCTGGTGGTCGGTACCCAGGATTCGGCGGCCAAGGTGGATCGGGCGCGGGCTCAGGTCGGGGCGGGCAGGGGACATCGCGTCCGGGCGTGCCCGGCCAGGGATCGACCGGTGCCGGGCCGACGGCTGCGGCCGCGCGTGCTGCCGGGATGGGGCCTGGTGGTCCGATGGGTCCGATGGTGCCCGGTGCACCTGGCAGGCGTAAGGAGGAGGACGACGAGCGGACCAAACCGGTACCGGATTATCTCAAGCAGGTCCAGCCGGAACTGGCCGATCTACCGCCCGCGCTGACCCAGGCGATCGGCGCCGACTACGCGACCTGGAAGGCCCCGGACTCGAACACCCCAGCACAGCCGACCAGCACCGCCGCAACCGGTTCCGGCGCGGATACACCACCTCCCGGCGATGCCGGATACCGTCCGCCCGAGCCGCCACGCACCGGGACCGGGGTACCGATCCGATACGACAATCCCGCGCAGGAGACAGGGCGCTGAGTGCGGACGCAAACAGTGTGGGACTTCACTCCCGACGAATTCGCGTGGGTGTGGGCCGAGACCGGGCTGGCGGGGGAATACCCGTACCCAATCAGTATTCTCGAAACACCTGCTCCCCCTGACGAGTACGCGCGGCGGCGCGCGGAGATCAGTGCCCGGTACCCGCATCGTGGTGACCCGGACCTCACGTGGCCGTTGCGTGTTCTGGTCAAACCGGATCTGCGGTTGATCTGCACCGGCAAGTTTCACGACTCGGTGAAACGGGTGCGGTCGCTGGCCGCCGCCCACGCCGATCTCGGCGTGATCCTGTTCCAGAAATCCGGTCCCTCCGCCGATTTCGGCGGCGATATCAAGCTTGTGGTCGCCCAGCGCCGCAACCTCGGTCGGCACCTGGCGGCGACGATGCCGCCCGCGCAGCCCGGCGCAGCCGGACAGATGGTGGGCTACACCCCGCGCGTACGCGGCGAGCAACCGCCCGCATCGTGGCGTCCCGATGATGAGGGCCGTCGACCGGTCGAGGAGCGGATCCGCCTGCTGCTGCGGGCGCCGCGTGTCGCCGAGGGGCACCTGTGCATCGAGCGCTACCTGCACAGCAGGAACCCGTCCCCGCCGGTCTACCTGAACTGGATCGACATCCGCGACAACCATTCCGCGGGCGGACGTTACCTGATCGCCGTAGACGACAACGACACCGTGGTCACGCCCGCGACCGAAGAAGTGATCGCCCGAGAACTGCACCGCCGCGCAGCCCTGCACCACCTCTGAAACAGGCTCCGGCGCAAGGGCTTCGGCCCCGGCAACCAGGACGGTCACCGAAGGTGTTCCGGTGGCTCGTCCACCCACACCACCGGTGCGTCACTCGACTCGTCCTCGATGCGCCGCCACAGCAGCCGGTGTGGTGGATCCGAATCGGGATGCAGCGTGTACCCGGCGAGTTCGGCGGCGGTCACCATCTTGGCGATCCACTCGTCCAAGCCTTCATTGCCACACGCGGGTTTGAAAAGGGAGACCCACGCGTCGGCTTGGGACTTGGCGTCATCGACCGATCTGGACGACGCCTCTCGAAGCATCCGTCCATCCATGCCGCTGATCGTCCATGCACAAGTGTTCGGTGTCGTGGGGCGGATGCGCCCGAGGCAGCGGGGGTAGTCCTTGACCAGCCAGTCCTGGCCCGCAATGCCCCGCAGCTCCCACCCGTCGGTGCCGTGCTCCGGATGGATCGGCCCATGCGGCTGCCCGCCCGCCCGTGCTGAGGACTCGTCTATCCCATCGTTCGACGTATCGGCCATCGCCTCAGACCCCTTTCGGGAGGCGCTTCGCCGCGTCCAGGGTGACCGCGACCAACGTTTCGAATTCCGGTCGTTGGGTGCCGTCGGGTTCCTCGAGCCAGATCCGCACCGTGTCGGCCGGGCCGGGCAGCATGACCAGCGATCCGGTGACCGTCCGAATGGCCTGGTAACGGTAGAGGCTGCCGAACATCCGAACCGGGCGCTCGTCCCGACCGGCACCGTGGCTGAGGAACGTTCGGTAGCGGGTGCCGGTGTGCAGAATCGCGGGGGTGGCAATCGCGCGGTTTCGCAGCTCGGCCTGCACCTGCTCGGCCAGTTGTTCCGGCATCTGAATGGCATCGACGGCGCCTGCGTGAAGAACGATGTGACCGTGTGCGTCGATAGTTACGTCGAGACCGTGGTCATCCCGGTACCGGGCACAGCACACATGAGCAGAATCGGTGGTAGCAGCCATGATTTCCTCACAGGGAAGGATCAGCCGAAGTACAGGCTTCGGCAGGTTCTACGGCTCCAGATACAGCCGCTCGTTCGGCAGGCGCGGAAGCCCGTGCGGGTCATCAGTTATCACGTTCACCGCGTCCGGCCAGTGCTTGGCCCGCCAGTCCTGCACGAAAACCGTTGCCGCGCTGACACATGCGGCGAAGTCGAACCGCATCCCGTGCAGGGACACGGACAAGTGCACATCCATCTCGGAGGGAGCCGGTGAAGTCCCGTTGCCGCACATGCCGATTCACCCGCTCACCGATCCTGATGCGGGCGGTGTGAGCCGATGCGGCGTCGTGTTGGAAATATCGTCGACTACTCGGACACCGATCCACGGGCATGGACCGAAAGGCAAGCCTGGCACCGTACGGTCGTGATCGGCGATCCTTCCGTCGACCAGCGGAGCCCACGCCTGACAAAGCAAGGACGGGCACGCTACCTCGGCGAGGTGGCCGGTGTCTTTATCGACTTTGGCGGCCAGACACATCGATAGCCTAATCCACGGTCCGTCG
This sequence comes from Nocardia transvalensis, assembly GCF_015477765.1. Lineage (GTDB taxonomy): Bacteria > Actinomycetota > Actinomycetes > Mycobacteriales > Mycobacteriaceae > Nocardia > Nocardia transvalensis_A. The sequence continues at coordinate 143,814 of NZ_JADLQQ010000010.1, forward strand.
GGCGGAATCTGTTGCTGGGGTTCACTGTTCATGATCACCGCGCTCCGCGTGTACAAGTCGGGCATTCATCCGGTGAGTCGTACGGGTGAAGGTGTCCAAGCCTGATCAGGTCGAGCCAACAACCGCGCTTCATCTCGCAGCTCTCGAATGTGCACTCGGCGTGCAGCTCACTCCGCAGTTCACGGTGCATTTGAACCGCAGACATCGGGTGCGCGGGGTACTGGTGAGCCGCCGGATTCGCCGTGGCCGTCACCTCACCACCTCGCCTCTTCGATTGCTGGCGAGCATCATCTCTGCAGGGACCATGCCGCGACTGTCGATCTGCGGCCGAATGGCCTCGTCCGCAAGAGGATTCGATGAGATGGCGCCTTCGGTGACGGCCTGCTCCAGAGCCATAGCAACGATGTCGTGATCGAAAGCTGCCTGAGCGATGGCGACATCGGACGCCGAAGAACCCAGCACTTCCGGTCCGATCGGACACCCACCCGATAGGTCTTGGACCTCGAGGCATCCCAACCGAGGAATCAAGACATCTCTTACTCGGTCCTGCACGCTGCGGTAGGCGACATCCTCCAGCGTCGATTTTGCTTTTTCGAGCCAATTGGTCAGTACCCAGGCCAATGTCACAGGCCCTGCTTCGCGAAGGATCACCTGGCACTCCTATCGGGCTATCAGCCGACAATCTCGACTACATCGCACTTCGAGGCTTGCACGGCAACATTGAGGTCAGACAGGGCGAAAAACTGGCTTTCCATCCGCGACTTTGCGATTGGAAGACGCGGGGTTACTCGAGTTTCGAAAACGCGGGGTCGTTTCAAAAAAAATCGAGGGGTAGACAAACGGCACGGTTTGTAGTCACAGTCATTAGGACACAGATTCGACCAACGGAGGTGTACTCGGTGACACGAGAGCGAGTTCCGAACCTCCAGCTCGCTCAGCGGATCGGCGACTCAGGTTGGACGCAGGCTCGTGTCGCGGAGCTGATCAACGAGCGCGTCGAAGCCGTTACCGGTCACACTGGCACGTACACCGATGAGTCGATCCGGAAGTTGCTGCGCGGAAACCACACGTGGCCGCACAAGCCCTACCGCGACGCCCTCTGCCAGCTGTTCGACTGCACGCCCGCTGATCTTGGTTTTTTCAACCCCCGCGCGCCGCGTAACTTGGATCCTGAGAACCGACAGGAGATCGATGTGCGCCGGCAGGAGTTCCTTCGCGGGGTAGTAGCGATGCCAGTCGTTGCGGCGCTGCCCCAGCATCTTCGCGAGGCGGCAGTCCAGCCGGTCGAGCGAACCGCCCCGAGTCGTGTGGGCTGGGAGCATGTGGATCGTGTCAAAGCGTGGGCCGCGTTGTTCCGCCAAGCTGACGACGCTGGGCTCAGCATCGCTGAGGGCATGGCCGCCCAACTCCGTGTCGCAGAAACCTATCTCGACGCCCAAATGTCTCCTGAGGTCGAGCGAGCACTGAGGACAGCAGTCGCCACCTTCTTCCGCGTCGTAGGGTGGGCGCGCTACGACCGCGGTGAGCACGTGAATGCCAGGAGCGACTTCGAACAGGGGTGGCATCTCGTCCAGGACAACGGCGAGTGGTGGATACGTGCCGCAATACTCACGTGCATGGCGCGTCAGTCCATCTACCGCGGCGACTTTGAAGATGCCCTCGACAAGCTGGGGATGGCCTCGATTCGAGCCGACAAGCTGTCCCTACTCAGACGGGCCGACATCGCCGCCGTGAAAGCGAGGGCCTTCGGCAAACAAGGAAATCATCGCGAATGTGTCCGAGCTGTTCGGGAGGCCGAACAGTTCTTCTTCGAGGCCCAGGGCGAGGACCACCCTGACACCCAGCACGAAGGGTTCAGAACGTACTACGACGAGAAGTTGCTCACGTCCGACGTTGCCCAAGGGTTGTTCGAGCTGGCGTTCACCCGGGGTGTAGAGCTGCCCCGCACGATCGAGCGTCTCAGGTTGGCGATGCAGCTCTCGGATGAGCACGCACGGTCGCGGCTGCTCAGCATGGCGCGTCTGACTGCCCTCCAACTTAGACGCGGCGATGTCGATGAAGGTGTCGCCCTCGGCGAAGCTGTCGTCGAGAGAGCCCAGGGAACGACATCAGTGCGAGTCATCCGTGACATCCGAAGTATCTACAAGGTGACAGCGACGCCTCGGATCAAGAACACGCCGAAGGTAAGAGAACTGCGCCGGAATACCCGTGATCTACTGCGCAACCTGTAGTGCTGGAACGAATTCGCACCCATCGAGCCCAACATTGGGAATGATCAGACACCACCATCAGACGAGGAGGAGCAACGAATGCTCGCAGCGTTCTCAATCACACCGGTGGGCCGCGGCGAAGACGTGGGCCGAGAGGTAGCTGAAGCTGTCCGCGTCATCCGCGAAAGCGGGCTGCCCAGCCGGACCGCCGCCAGTTTCACCGAGATCGAAGGCGAGTGGGACGAAGTCTTCGGCGTAATCAAGAAGGCCACCGACGCCGTCATGGCGGTCTCGAACCGCTGCAGCATCGTAATCAAGGCGGACATGCGTCCAGGCCATACCGACACCCTCAACTCGAAGCTCGAATCTGTGGAGCGCTACCTCGCACAGCAGGATGATCGATAGCCGACAGACGACAGCCAATACCGCCGACCCGGGTCGGCATCGCCGGTTTCGCTTGGCGCTGCTAGCCTTCGGTGCCCTTGCACAGGGCCATTGTGGACAGCTAACGTCGGGTTCGCGCCAGTAGTGTGCCTAATCCCCTTCCGCTGCTGACGTTTTCACGAACAGGACCCTCAGACCAGCCGCACGCTGGTCTGAGGGTTCTGTCGCTCCCTGTTCAGCTACCCCGTGTCGGGAGGTTCGTTATGAGTTACGGCGCCAGCCTGCCTATTTGGCTTGAGATCATCCGATTCATCGGCACGCTGCTCGGCGCGATCAGCGGCTCCGCCGCGTCGTGACCGTTCTCGGCAGCCGCAATCGCAAGGGCACGGCAGCCGTTCAGGCCCCGATTCACCGCTGCGGCGGCTGAAGCCCTTGCATTCCCCTGGTGCCGGTTGAGTGCGCACGCCATACTCAGTCCTGGCGGCCGGTGCACGGCGACTGTGGCGACCGCGACGCACACCAGCTCCATCCCTTTATCGAGGTAGTGGGGGTCTGCCACCCCCCACGGGTCATATGCCGGGCACCGAGCATCGAATAGGGCCCACATCGGCGCAGAGCACGCGGAAATGCCACTGATTTGAGACCAACGCTGATGGCCAGCAACTAACAGGGACGACAGGACCACGCTGTGACCGACGACATCGATAGTCATGAGCGCTGCATCGGGGGATGCATGCTGGGTACACCGCAACCTACTCTGGCGAAGCGTGCGTCGAGACACGGGCTCGACCCGCGCCAGCTCGACCAGGTGCTGCAGTTACTCGAAGGGCGTTGCATGGTGTGCCTGCGCTGCCACGCGATGGTGATCGACACGACGACACGGGCAGCAGATCGGAGGCCGCGCGGCCTCTTGTGCCGGTTCTGCAAACAGCGAGTGGCTACCTACGAGGGCTCGTACGGGCGCGACACAGCCTTTTTCGTAGGGTGCAGATGTAGATCGTCCGAGGATCCTGAATGGGAGCCGAGAATGACCGCTGCGACAGCGCAGTACCTCGACCGGACAGAACGCCTCGAGTCCTGCGCGACGAACCGGGAGCGGTTCGAAACTTTGATCAGGGACCTGTCCGCTCACGGACCCGACCCATACCGCGCCTGGAGCGGTGCGCCTGTTTTCGCTCTCCCACGGCTCCCCGCGCGGGAGAGCGGTCCATCAGCCGAATACGACTACGGTGACAGTTCACCGCTTGCTCGCGCCCCGTGCGCGAACGAGTGCCGAGAGCACGATCAGCATATTTATATCGCATGCTTCGGGGAGCCGACAAAGCTCCGCGACGCCGACACCGACAGCGCGGTATTGCATTACGTCGGATGGACACGGCAGCAACCGCCAGTGCGGCGCGTCAACCAGCACGGTGCGGTATGCCGAAAGTCGTTGGTCGCGATCATTCCCGGCACGGAGACCGAAGAGGAGTCCCTCAAAGCTGAGGGACTGTGCCCGAAATGCGAGCGGCCGCTACGGTACCGCCAAACTCTCCCGCCGCAGCATGGTCGACAGCGTTGACGTCGAAGGTATGGGCATCAACGACCGGACGGTCGTCGACCTCATACGCGAATAACCAAGCGAATTTACCGAATGACGTACTGCGATGCCGCGCTTGCGCACCCACATGTGAGACACGGTTTTAGGCACCACAGGTGGGGCCGATTTCCTCGGCTCGCACGAGTTGCCGGATAACCTCACCAGAATTTCCGGACAGTAATTCAAGTGAGCCATCCTTTATCAACGGAATCGGATTCCCCTTGTCAAGATATCTGACCAAAGCCTCCAAAATCGCATACTGCATGAAAACCGCACCCTCCGCCGCTAATCCAGTATGTTTCATTAATTCTTGCAAGACTTGAGATCTTCGCCCGAAGTAGGTGATGTCGGCTTCCCCGTTGGGGAGGTCGATCCGAATCCTGCCCTCGTGCGGCTCGAAGGTGACGGCAGCGTCGAACAACTCGTGGATCCTCTCGATCAACACTTCGACGCCTTGCAGTTCGATCTCACGGCGCTGCGCCCGGCCGATCGTGCGCGCCCGGATCCGAGCTAGTCCAGCCGAGTCGAGCAAATTGTCGGTTGGAAACCGAATCGTGCAACTCCGCGTTTTCGTGCTCGTCGGCGGCCACTCAAGGGATTGGGCGATATCCCAATAGATCTGGTCCCTGGCCACATCCCACAGGGTCAGCACTACCGGCTCCGAGAACCCGTTCCACGCCTCCAAATGGTGGCGTTCGATCGGGTAGGAGACATACCTGCCGTCTCTGCTCCGAGACCGTGTGGCGTCGGTAATGGCCTTTGCCTGGACGAAGAACCTGTAGGGTGTGGCCTCGCCGCGGTCGAAGATGCGGACTTGTAGGTCTTCGCCATAGTCCCGTCTCACCTCCTCGACAGTCCACCCGGCCGCCAGGAAGGCCCTGTGCAGCTTAGTGATCGAGATGTCGGAATTGACGTGGGATTCAGGTCGCATGGGTGACAAGGGATCTCCTTACACAGGTTGACACCTCACTCGCGAATCGGACGACAGCATAGGAGACGACTACGACAGATCAGCGGACGCGGCGGAGAACGCTCAGCCTCCGCGACAGCTGTGTGCATTCGGCTGCGAGTCATGCCCTGCCCGCGTCGCCATCATGCGAAGCGAACCGATCCTGGAGCGCGCCAGGTGCTTTCGTGCCGGAGGAGAACGTCATACCGAGTTTGTCACCGCACCGAACACCAGCACACGCACGCGTCGCACCGGATCGGCCGCGCCCTGCCCCTGCCGATCCGCTGCTCGAAAGGAACCGGATTGACCGCTGATTCGGTGGTTTCTGAGCGAAGATACGAAAACGGTCCCACCTATGCCTGGAACAGGCGGCGAGCAGTTGTAGATGACAATAGTCGGCAAGTCGGGAGCCTCTCCTGCGACTGGTCGGGACTCATGCTCCGAGATAGCCCCTGCATTGACGGTAATTGCTAGCGTTGCAATACATTTGCCGGAGAACGGCGCTACGATGGCTCTCGCCGAGCGGGCGTGTAAGGGAGTTTTGACCACGGGGGAGTGTGCGATGGCCGACCGTACCCGAACAAGGCCGGAATCTGTTCTGGCTAGAGAGTTGTTCGGAGCGCCTGAGCGCTGGGGGTGGGAGTACGTTGCCCCGAGCCCACCGGTACCGTCTCCGGTGCTGGACCAGCGGCCGGTGTGGATAGAGCCGCCGCTGCCGGTGAATCTCGTTCGGCAGCAACGTATTAGCCGAGACTCGTGGGTGCGCCTGCTGGTCGGGTTACCGCTGGCAAGTCTTGCCGCAGCGGTTATCGCGATGGGGTCTGTGGTTGCCGCGGGTGTTGTGTTCCTGGTTGGTGCGGCGCTTACCGCGCTGTCGGTCTGGGTTCCCCAGCGTCGCTATTCGTCGGCCCAGCGTGCCTTCGATACCTGGCGTGCTGATGCGATAAGCAGGTTCGAGGCCGATCATCGTGCCTGGGAGGCCGCAGTCGTGGAACACGATCAGCGTGAGCATCATCGGGTCACCACAGCGTTGCTGTGGTATCCGCTGCGCCCCGAATCACGACCTTCCCGAGTCGATGTATTCGGCGGCACCGTCGACGGCTGGGCCAGTTTGCTGACCACTGTCGGTGCGGCTTTGCTGTCGTCGGGTGGCCATGTGCTTGTGCTGGACTTCACCGAGGGACAGCTGGTGGGTGATCTCGCTCGATTCGCCGCGCCACTGGGCTGCCCGGTGCAAGCGGTAGAACTGCCCGGACACCGACACCGGCTCAATACCGGCAATTCCGAGCTGGATACCCGGCCCGCTAACGCCGACGACCTGCTGGTGGGCCTGGCCGCCGGTGAGGTTGCCGAGTTTTTCGCCGAGGCGGTGCACACGCTGCGTAACCATGAGTCCGGCGGCGCAGCAGCTGGTGGGCATGGTTTTGTCGATCTGCGCAGTCTGGATACGGAGCTGCTGCAGGCGGTGTGTGACCGGCTGGACCAGCCGGTCACGTTCGCTCGGATTGCGGCCGGCCTGAAGGTGTTGCGGCGGGTGTACCAACGCGGATCGGACGAACCTCTGACGGACACCGAGATCGCTGGACTGACTGCCTTTGCCGACGACGTTGGGTCGACCGACAAGGTGGCCGACGAGCTGCAGCTGTTGACTGGGCTGGTCGGGCTGGCTGCCAACCAACCGGCCGAGGCGTCGACTACCGGTGGGCGGCTGCAGTTGTTGCCGAGTTCGGGGCTGTCCGTGCTCGCCACGACCAGCCCGCATCCACGGCGCAAGGACCTGCTCGACCGGCTGGTGGTGCAGCGCCTGCTGCATGAGCTACGTGAACGCAACTATGCCGAGCGAAACATCACGAGAGATCCGCGAGCGGCCGACGCCGATGTCGTGATCGTGGCGGGCGCAGATCATTTGGGCTTGGCCAGCCTGGAAGCGCTGAGCCGCCAAGCCAGGCGGGCGGGGCTGCGGCTGGTCATCATGATCGAGCATCTTCGATCCGAGCTGACGCAGTTGGTCGGCGGCTCGGACAGCGCCACGATCTTCATGCGCCTCGGCAACGCCGCCGAGGCCGCCGCTGCCGCCGAATTCATCGGCAGGAACCACAAATTCGTGCTGTCCCAGCTGACCGAGCAGGTCGGCCACACCTTCACCCACGGCACCAGCTCCACGACCGGAGAATCGCTGTCCAACACCGCAACGCAAGGGTACAGCGGCACTTTCTTCGATCAGATGCCCAATTCCTCCCGATCGGTGTCCCGCGCTCAGAACTGGTCCGAAACCCTCAGCAAGTCACAGGCCGACTCGACGAGCACCGGACAGACATTGGGCAGGGTGTACGAGTACGCGATCGAACCGACCACGCTGCAGGGGCTGCCACCGACCGCGTTCATCCTGGTCGAGAACGGACGAGCCGGCCGCCGCGTGGTGGCCGCGGACTGCAATCCTGGTATCACCTTGTTGGATCGGGTTGCGGGCCAGCGGGGGGAGGCGCTTCCGTGACCGTGACACCGACCGACTTGTCGTCGTTCGTCTTTCACCGAATCACCGCGACGCCACGCCCGTCCGCGAACGCGGGCAGTCCCGCCGATGATCGGTACATCGACAAGAAGATCGGCGCCAAGCTGTTCGCGGCGATCACGGCCGCGCACGCCGAACTGTCGGCACTGCCTGCACTCGAACAGCTCTCGCACCCGGCCGCAACCGCACGCCCCGGTATCGCGGTCGTGTGGGACCGCCCGCCGGGTCACCGGCAACTGCGCATTCTCGTCGGGGGCTATCCCTACTTCCCGCCCGCGCATGTCGACGAGATCGGCCCATCCGGATCGGATCGGCCCAGCCGGACAGTGCCCGTGCTATACCCACCCGGCAGTCGTGGGATCCCCGCAGCGACGGAATTGCTGCTAGCGGAATGGGATTCGTTGCCATGCTGGGTCCGCTGCACCGGACGATCGGATCCGTTGTGGGCTCCTGGAGCCAATCCGCCTGCGGCCGTACCTGCCCGTGGTGGATTCGAGGATTACATCGAGCACGTACCGGGCCCGTTCGCTTGGCTGGTGGTAGCGGAGCCGATACCGCCAGAGATCGTCGACAGGGAGCTGCTCGACCTGGAGGTGCGGCTGCCGCGATTGCGCAATCGCCCCAACCACGAACCCGACCGCATCGAACTCGCTCGAGGGGAGGCACGCTTCCGGGAGCTGTCCCGCGCCAAGGCCGCGGGCATGTGGCAGGTGCACATCCTGGTCGGGAGCACGAGCGAGACCGCAACACGGCGAGCGGCCGCGCTGCTGTGCAGTGCCAGCGATCTCGACGAACTGCCCTACCTGGTGCGCCCCGGAATCCGCACCGGTCCCTTGACCGAAATATGGAACACCAGGATCACAACACCGGCGGCGGAGACCGCGCCGCCGGACCGGCCGGGCAGCGAGGACGCTTTCGGATCGCCATTTCCTGCCGCGGGTGAGCTGGTGGTCGCGCTGGCCCGCCCGCCACGGACCGAGCTGCCCGGGATCGAGGTGCTCGAACCACCCCGCTTCGATGTGACCGCACAGTCCGATACCGCGCAATCGGCGGCCGTGCACATCGGTGGTGTCCTCGACGGATCCGACCGTCTGGTGGACGATTTCGCGGCTTCGCCTGCCACCCTCAACCGGCACACCTTCGTCGCGGGCGCCACTGGTGCCGGCAAGTCGCAGACCGTGCGCCACCTGCTCGAAGAACTCACTGTCAAGGCCATCCCCTGGCTAGTGATCGAACCGGCGAAGTCCGAGTACGCGGCGATGGCGGGGCGTGTCGGAGACGAGGGTGAGGTGACGGTGATCCGCCCCGGCGACCCCGATGCCGTCCCGGTGGGGTTGAACCCGCTCGAGCCCGAGCCGGGGTTCCCGCTCCAGACCCACATCGATCTGGTGCGGGCCCTGTTCGAAGCGTCCTTCGACGCCAACGAGCCCTTCCCCCAGGTGCTCGCCCACGCGCTCACCGAGTGCTACACCAACCTCGGATGGGACCTGGTCGTCAGCGAATCCCGGCTCGCCAATGGTGTGACACCGAAATACCCGTCGCTGGCCGACCTGCAGTCGACCGCCCTCACGGTCGTCGACAGGATCGGCTACAGCAAGGAGATCACCGACAACGTTCGCGGGTTCATCGACGTCCGGCTCAGCTCCCTGCGCCTGGGCACACCCGGACGCTTCTTCGAAGGAAACTATCGGCTCGACGTGGCAGATCTGCTGGCCCGCAATGTCGTTCTGGAAATCGAAGACCTCGGCAACGACACCGACAAAGCCTTCTTCATCGGCGCGATCCTGATCCGGCTCTATCAGCACCTGCGCGTCCGCCATCGTAGGCCCGACGAGAGTGTCCGGTCGGGTCTGCGGCATATCACCGTGATCGAGGAGGCGCACCGCCTGCTCAAGAAGGCCCAGCCCGGAACCCCCGCAGCACACGCGGTGGAGCTGTTCGCCTCGCTGCTCGCCGAAATCCGAGCCTACGGTGAAGGATTCGTGATCGCCGAACAGATCCCGGCCAAGATCACCCCGGACGTCATCAAGAACACCGCCTTGAAGATCGTGCACCGCCTGCCCGCAGGCGAGGACCGGGACGCGTTGGGCACCACCATGAACCTCACCGAGGACCAATCCCGCCACGTCGTGTCGCTACCACCCGGGCATGCAGCGGTCTTCGCCGACGGGATGGATCGGCCGCTGCGCGTTCGGATTCCCTACAACGAGGACCGGGAATCCCGGGCTGGCGTAAGCCACGACATCCGGATCGCTCCACGCGAACACGAGCATGTAGTCATCCCCCCGATGACGATGCGTGATCTGGCCCGGGCACAGCGCCTGGCCGACGAACCTCGCGTGATCGTCTGGTGTGAGTTGCTGTTGATTGCCCACCTGATGGGGCGACCGACACCGCGCCCCGCCGCCACGTGGATCGACGACGTGGTCCCCACCGACCACCCCGACGGACGCCGCATACTCCGCGCCGCCATCGCCCACCGGCTCACCACCGGAATCGACGCACGATATCGCGGACTGACCGGCTACTATCAGCCCGAAACCCTCACCGCCCACCTGATCCGCGTCGCGTTCGCCCAGATGGGCCTCCTCCCCTGCATCGACGACCTCGCCTGCGGTAACGGCACCCGATGTGACACCCGTTGGCAGGCCGGCGACTACCGGTGGGCCGATGTCCGCCGCGCCCTCACCGACCCCGACATCCCCACCGACGCGCCGCATCCGGACACCGAGGCATGGATCCGTCGAGGCCTGTTCCTGCCCGGCGCAACACCCGCCGAACAGCTCGAGGCGCTACGCACACACCCCGACCTCTGGGCATCCGATCCCGCGATCATCGACGGACCCGCCACCACATCGACCCGCACCACCCTCATGGCCGCCATCGCCCAACTCAGCCCCGATCCGGATCCGAAGAAGCAATTGGACACCGCCACACTGCATTTGACTCTGCCGACACTGTGGCCGCTGGCCCTGTTCAAGAGTGCCGAGCGATGAGCGCCGACGCGAGCAGCGCACGGGCCGAAGAACCGCGCGACGCACAGACCGGGTCAGCCGATCGCCCATCGCGACCAGACGCCGACCAACACAGTAGCGGTGACAGCTGGCGTGACGATCGGACCGACCGCATCGAACAGCGTGAGAACCAGGAAAGCCCAGCGCGCTGGCCGAGTTCGGTGACTACGGAAATGCCCGAAATCCGTACCGACGCAACACATACGTCCTCGGACCGCAGCGCCAACGCAACAAACCGCCACCTCGACAGACCCGATGACATCGACACCTCGGCAGCCGGCCGCTCTCAGGAACAGGCCGTTGCGTCCCGCCCACGACCTGACGCGGCCCAGCCCGACGAACAACCCCGTCCCGATCCGGCGGCCGTACCCCAATCACATGCTCCCGATCGGCCTGTCAAAACACCACGGAATATCGAGCACACCGAGAACGGCGATGTGCCGCCCGCACCCTTCGAGAGGCCATCCGAACCATCGAAATCGGGCGATGCGGATCAGTCCGTCAGCGACAAGCCACCAGCGATGAAAACACCGGCGCCGGAAGTCCGCAACCGCGACACGGACCACAACGCTAGCCTGGACGACGACACAGCTCAATCCGACGATCACGAACTACCAACTGCCCACACGGTCGACCGCGATGAAACCGGACACGCCAACGCACCACTCGAGCGCACCGATAAGACAGCCGACCGCGTCGACGACAGTCCACATCCGGAACCAGAACCCATCACCGAACGATCCGCGGACGAACCTGCGCCGGATGCGCTGGAGAAAACCGCACAGAAACCCAGTGCCGATACCACGGATCAACAACCCGACAACACCGGACAGCGCACCACCCCGACCGGTCCCCATCCTGAAACGACTGCTGCGCCCGACCGACCGCACGAGGTGATCGACACCGACCGGCCCGCGATAACCCAGGACTACTACCCCAACATCCCGCCCGTCGACCACCGCCCCTGCACCGAGCCTATGTTCGACGGCCCGCCCACCCGCGAACAGGCCGTTCAGGGTGCTGTCGGCGACTGCGGGATCATCTCCACCTTCGGTGCCGTCGCCGGACACCGCCCCGACGCAATCACCAACACCATCACCGATCACGGCGACGGCACCTACGACATCACACTGCACACCATCGCCCCCGCGACACCGTCGGATCCGGTCGCCAGACCCACCGGCGACACGACCACCTACCGCGTCAGCAACGAACTGCCCGTCAGCCTCAACGAACCCGGCCAACCACTGGCCGGGGCCCGGCCAGACACATGCACCTGGCCCGCGCTGCTCGAGAAAGCCATCGCCGCCGAAGACCAAGCCTGGGACACCACCAAACACGCTGACTGGGAACACGATTGGCAAGCCGGGGCATACCACGGCACGAAAGCGCTCGTCGACGCCGAACGACGTGACGCGGGCTTACCGCCCTCGCTGGACACACCACCGCTGGGCTACAACCGCATCGACCTCGGCTCGACCGAGTACGAACGCGCCGATCTACTCGCCAAACTCACCGGAGAGGAGGCCGAAGTCCGTCCCCTCCCCGACCAGCAGAATGGCCCGCAGGCACTGCTGGACGAGTTCCGCAGGCAACTCGACGACGGGAAGCCAGTACTGGTCGGGAGCCGCGGACCACTCGGTGGAGAGCTTCCGCCGTTTCAGCACTTCGCCTTCGGCCACGCATACGAGGTGACCAAGGTGGACGGCGATGTGCTCCATCTACGGAACCCCTGGGGTGACGCGTATAACCCGGCGCCCATAGATGTACAGACTTTCTTGGAGTACTACCGTTGGTACAACATTGACGGTAGCCGCAGTGGCCAATACACCACCATCAAGTGAGGACCCCATGACCAGCGGTCAGCCCGAAACGATCACCATACACAAGACAATTCTTACAACGACTGCAAGCGGCGCAGGCGTTTCAGCGGGAAGCGCCGTCGATGATCAAGGCCGTTGGGTGGTTCGGCTTTCGGTGGGATCCGGCCCCGACTCCTTGTTCATCGACGTGGTCGAAGGCGACACCTTCCAGTTCGAGGGTGATACCTGGAAGGTGACAAAAGTGTTCGAGCCGAGCACTCACACCCGAGGTGCCGTCGCGACGATCTCCAAAGTCTCCTAGCTATCGGGCGTGGCTCAAGTCTCCCGATTGATCAACATCACCAGTCAGCGCTGGCAGGCCCCGCTCGTCGTTACATACCCGCTACGACCACAGCTTTCTCCCCGACCCGTTCACCACACCGCGCACATCCTGCTTGCTGCTACCTACGCCGTGCGAGTCCAATCCCCGCTCAGACAGCCTGGGTGACGTCGTCATTCGGGCTCAAGTTGTCGGTGTGACACGCTACGGTTTTTCAGGTGCTCGCCCACCAACCATTGTCCAGCAGGGAGACATGAGCATGCCCAGACGACGTCGCAACTCCGATAGTGCAGCTCTGCTGACGATGGTCGACATCGGCATCGCCCGTCAACCTCGTTCGCAAGGAAGCTGCTGCTGCCGTAACTCGCCGACCCGCCGCCGGTCGAACGGCTCTGGAACGTGACCATCGGCTGGAACGTAGCCATCGAAGAGACGCCTGCGAAACTGAGCTGCCCACCCACCGATCACAGTAGAAAGGCCACCGCGTGGCGAAGCTGACGTTGCCGCAACTCGAGCGGCACCTGTTCGGAGCTGCCGACATCCTCCGCGGCAAGATGGATGCCTCGGAGTTCAAGGAGTACATCTTCGGGATGTTGTTCCTGAAGCGGGCTTCCGACCAGTTCGACACGGTCCGCGAGGAACTCATCAAGAAGTGGGTGGCTCAGGGCAAGAGCCAGCAGGAAGCCGAACAGATGTCGGAGGTGCGCAGCCTCTACCGAGGCGACAAGTTCTACGTGCCCGAAAAGGCCCGCTGGCGGTTCATCAAGGACCACTCCCGCCAGAAGAACGTCGGTGACATGCTCAACAAGGCACTGGCCGCGCTGGAGCAGGAGAACGTCGAGGCCCTGGAAGGTGTCCTTGAGCACATCGACTTCACCCGTAAGGTTGGCCAGTCGACCATCCCGGACAAGCGGTTGCAGCAGCTCATCGATCACTTCTCCCGGGTGCGGCTGCGCAACGAGGACTTCGAGTTCCCCGACCTGCTTGGCGCGGCCTACGAATACCTGATCGCCCAGTTCGCCGACTCGGCTGGCAAGAAGGGCGGCGAGTTCTACACCCCGCGGGGTGTGGTCCGGATGATGGTCAGGCTCGTGAAGCCGCAGCCTGGCCATGCTGTCTACGACCCGTGTTCAGGCTCCGGCGGCATGCTCATCCACGCCAAGGAGTACATCGACGAACATGGCTTGGACTCCAGCGACCTGACCCTGGCCGGGCAGGAGTACAACGGCGGCACCTGGGCCGTGTCGAAGATGAACATGATCCTCCACGGCGTACTCAACGCCAAGCTCGAGAACGACGACACGCTGGCGGAGCCGAAACACGTCAAGAACGGTGAGCTCGAACGGTTCGACAGGGTCCTCACCAATCCACCGTTCTCACTGAACTACTCCTCCGCCGACATGAAGCACAAGGAGCGCTTCAAGCACGGTTACGCCCCCGAGACCGGCAAGAAGGCGGACCTCATGTTCGCCCAGCATGTGCTCGCCGTACTCACTCCCGACGGGATCGGCGCCACAGTCATGCCGCACGGCGTGCTCTTTCGCGGTGGCAAGGAGAAGGAGATCCGGGAACGCATCATCAAGGACGACCGCCTGGAAGCGGTGATCGGCCTAGCACCCAACCTGTTCTACGGCACCGGGATCCCCGCTTGCATCCTCGTGCTGCGCGGCACCGCCCCGCGCCCGGCGAACCGGCAAGGCAAGGTGCTGTTCATTAACGCCGATCGCGAGTTCACCCCCGGCCGGGCGCAGAACTACCTCGACCCGCAGCACGCCGAGAAGATCGTCGCAGCCTATGAGGAGTACTGCGCCGATGAGGAGTACTGCGGTATCCCTGGCTTCGCTCGGGTTGTGGACACCAAGGAACTGCGCGCGAATGACTTCAACCTCAACATCCGGCGCTACGTCGACAACACGCCCCCACCCGAGCCCCAAGATGTCCGCGCCCACCTCCACGGCGGCGTCCCCAAGGCAGAAATCGAGGCCAAGGCCGGGCTGTTCCGCGCGTTCGACATCGACCCGGCGACGCTGTTCGCCGAGCGGGACTCCGACTACTACGACTTCCTCCCCGAGGGATGGCAGGCGACCGCTGACCGACTCCCTTCCCTCGCCGCCTCAGCCGAGGGGCGCTTGCACGAGGCGTTCTCCGATTGGTGGGTCCGGCATAGCAAGCGGCTGATCGAACTGCCCGACACGCGCAAGGTCATGGAAGTTCGGGCCGAGATCCTCGACTCCTTCGTCACGGAGCTCCATCCACTTGGCATTCTCGACCGTTTCGACGTCGCTGGCGTAGTCGCCGCTTGGTGGGGTGAGGCCCAGTACGACATCAAGACCCTCGGCCTCAACGGATTTGAGGGCGTCGTCGAGGGCTGGCTGACCACCATCGAATCGGCCTTCGAGCTGGACGAAGAGGAGCTTGAGTACTGGGACAAGCAGAAGGTCGCTGCCGAGAAGCGCAAGGCCCGCGACCATCGAGTCGTCCCGGCGCTCATCCCGGACTACCTGGCCGAGCTTGAGGAGGCCGAAGCCGAGTACACCGAACTGAACGCCCAGTACAAGGCGGTGACCGCCAAGCCTTCTGAAGATGACGAGGAAACCGACGAGCCTGCCGAGGACCAGCTTTCAGAGGCCGAGCTCAAGGAGTTGAAGGCCCGTACGGCTGCCGCCAGGAAGAAGGTCAATGCATTGGAGGACCACTTCCTCCCACGCCTGCGGATGGCGATCGCCGCCCTCGACGACGACTCTCGCCGAGACCTGGTCCTTAACGTCCTCCGCTCGCAACTCACATCTCGTCTTGAATCCCGTACGTCCGCCGCCCGCCGGCTCTGCGAGACGGCTTTCCGTACGTGGGCCGACAAGTATGCGGTGACCTTGCGCGACCTCGAAGCCGAGTTCGAAGCCGCCGCTGTCAAGCTGGATGCCTACCTCAAGGAGCTCGGTTATGCGTGAGCTTCCTTCTGGCTGGACGCGAGTAGCGCTGACGGATTTGGTGGAGTCCGCCACCGACGGACCGTTTGGATCGAACCTGAAGACCGAGCACTACGTTGAGGTACCTGGGGTCCGGGTTGTGCGGTTGCAGAACATCGGTTCTGGAACCTTCGACGATTCGGATCATGCGTATGTGTCTGAGCGTCACGCACGGGTGCTTTCTCGTCATGAGGTACGAGGCGGCGATCTTCTAGTCGCTTCGCTGGGTGATGAAAATCACCCGGTTGCGCGTGCTTGTACCTATCCCTCGCATCTACCCCCTGGAATCGTCAAGGCAGACTGCTTTAGAATTAGAGTCAAGCACGAACTTGTCTTGGCGCCGTTTATGCAATTAGTTCTAAATAGCTACTCAGGTCGCAAAGGGTTGGCTGGAAGGTTTCAGGGGGTTACCCGCGACCGAATAAATCTTACTTCACTGCTGGGCTGGACTATCACCATCCCACCGATTAAGGTGCAGCGGCGAATCGCAGATATTATCGGCGCTCTGGATTTCAGAATTTCTAGCGTTGATCTCGTAATCAATAAGCAGCTCAAGGCTCTCGATGGGCTTACAAGCGCCCTGCTCGCCGAAGACGCAGCCGTGGTCGATCCGGTACGTTTGGGTGATGCGCTTATAGATATCGAAGCGGGTTGGAGCCCACTGTGTGAGGAGATTCCTCCCCCTCCTGGGAAGTGGGGCGTCCTCAAGGTTAGTGCCGTCACATCGGGAGCTTATGTACCATCGGAATCGAAAATTCTCCTCCCTGGGATGCGGCCACGACCAGAACTTGAGGTTCATCCCGGCGACCTCATTCTCTGCCGAGCAAATGGGGTCAAAAGCCTCGTGGGCGTAGCTGCTTTGGTTAGAGACACGCCATCCAAGCTTATGCTGTCCGATAAGCTGATGCGCCTCGTTGTCGACAGATCAGTCGTAAACAACGCATACCTGGAACTGGCGCTCGCGTCCGCGGACGTTCGGCGGCAGATCGACGCAGCCACAAGTGGAAGCAGCGGCCAGAATAATATATCTCAGGGTTTCGTCAGGGCTCTCAGGGTCCGTTTTCCTTCTCTTTCTCGGCAAGGTCGAGTGGTTGCATGTAACGAAGCGGGACGGAGTGTAGTTAATGCCCTGAAAGCGGAACGCGGCAAACTACTCACCCTCAAACAAGGTTTAATGGAGAATCTGCTGACCGGGCGTGTCAGAGTGCCGGAGGCTGAAGCTGCCCTGGAGGACCTTTGATTCTGGGATAGCAAACGCTGCCCAAGATGAGTGAGATTTCGTGTTGATGTTATTCATGGATCTGCTAAGGAGAGCTGGCCGATGACCGACTACGAGTACACCCTTGTCGAGCGGCCGTTGATCGAGCAGCTGGAGGGCATGGGCTGGCAGCACCTTGCGGGCGCTCGAAACGGGGACGTCGTGCCGATGTTCCCCGGATTGTCGGCACGGCGGTCTTTTGACGAACTAATCCTTGAGGGCAAACTTAGGGAAGCGATCAAGCGGATCAACGGGGATTGGCTGGACGATCTGAAGATCAGCCAGGCGCTCAACGCCCTGACCCGTGTGCCAGCGGCCGACCTACTGGAAGCCAACAAGCAGGTCACCGAGCTGCTGATCAACGGCATTCCGATTGAGGACCCGACGAGCGGCAAGTCCCGGATCGTCCACTATATCGACTGGCGGTACGGCAACAACGAGTACACCGCCATCAACCAGTTCCGTGTGGACATCCCGGGAACCGGTGGGAAACAGCAGATCATCCCGGACGTCGTCCTCTTCGTGAACGGCATCCCACTGGTGGTCATCGAATGCAAAAAGACCACCGAAAGCAACCTGAACGTCGCGGTCAACCAGATCCGCCGGTACTGCGACAGCGGTACCGGAAACCCAAAGCTGTTCCATCCGGTCCAGCTCACTGTGGTCACCAGCGGCGAGGACGCCAAGCTCGGCACCTTTACCGCCAAGATGGAGCACTACGTGCCCTGGCGCGACCCTTACCCGCTGACCAAGGCACAGCTCGCCGAGAAGCTGGAGAAGGGCGAAGAGCAGCTGAGCAGGCAGGAGATCCTGGTCGCGGGCGCGCTGAAGCCGACCAACCTGCTCAATATCGTCCACAACTTCGTCACCTTCATGACCACCGACGAGGGTGTCACAGTGAAGGTGGCACCGCGCTACCAGCAGTTCCGCGCGGTGGAGCGGACCGTGCACCGGTTGCTGCACGGAAAACCCGGCCACAAGGGCGGGATCATCTGGCACACCCAGGGGTCAGGCAAGAGCCTGACCATGTCCTTCCTGGTCCGGCGACTGCGCTCGATCCCGAAGCTGGCGCACTACAAGGTTGTTGTCGTCACCGACCGAACTCACCTGCAGAACCAGCTCAGCGAGAAGATGCAGCTCAGTAACGAGAAGCTGGACGTCGCCAAGAGTAGCGCCCGTGCCAAGACCCTGCTCGGACGTAAAGGGCCTGGTCTGGTCTTCGTCATGATCCAGAAGAACCAGAGCGGCGTGCCCCAGGACAGGCTGGAACTGGGCGAGGTCAACCCCGACGAATCGATCATCGTGCTGATCGACGAGGTGCACCGCTCGCACACTGCCCGGCTGGGAGCCAATCTCCGGCAGGCGCTGCCGAACGCGGCCAGGATCGGCTTCACCGGCACCCCAATCATGACCCGAAAGGGCCTGCGCAAGACCAGCGTTGAGCTTTTCGGTCCGTTTATCGATACCTACCGACTGCGCGAAGCCGAAGATGACGAGGTCATCGTGCCGATTCTCTACGAGGGCTTCAAGATCAAGGCTGCGCTCCGGGACGGTCAGGACATGGATGAACTCTTCGAGGAAGAGTTCGAGGACCTGACCGACGAGGAGCGACAGCAGCTCCAACAGCGGTGGGCTACCAAGGGCAACGTGTCAGCGGCACAGAAGCTGGTGGATGTCAAAGCGAAGCACATGCTCCGGCACTATGTGGACAAGGTGCTGCCCGAGGGTTTCAAGGCGCAAGTCGTTGCGCACGACCGGGAGACCACCGTCCGCTATCGGGAAGCACTCATGGCCGCCCGCGATGAGCTGGTGCGCGACATCGAGAAGTTGCCGCCGCACCTGTTGACTCGGAGCCTGGACGAACTCAAACCACGACAAGTGCAGCTTGTCAAAGCGCACAAGCAGCTCGATCTCCTGAAGAGGATGGACTTCGTGCCGGTGATCTCTAAAGGGGACTCCGAGCATGAAGAGCGCTACTCCGAATGGACCGACGAGGCCAAGCAGAAACTCCGAATCGACGGATTCACCCAGCCCTTCGGGGAAAACGACATCGCCTTCGTCATCGTCAAGTCGATGCTGCTCACAGGCTTCGACGCACCGATCGAGCAAGTGATGTACCTCGACCGCAGGTTGGAGATGCACGATCTACTCCAGGCGGTCGCGCGGGTGAATCGAACAGCGGACGGCAAGCTCTATGGTTATGTGGTCGATTATCGCGGCGTGGCGCAGAGTCTCGTGGATGCGCTGCGAATCTATGCCGACGAGGAGTTCGAGACCGGCGAGAGCGACGACGTCGCCAATGCACTCCGCAATCTTGCGTCGGAGATCTCCAAACTAGACCCGCAACAGCAGCGACTTCGGTTGATGTTCCAAGATCACACAGACATCGAAGGCTGCGTCCAAGAACTGGCTGACGCTCAACTGCGGGACCGATTCAGCATAGAACTTACCCGTTTTGCCCGGACCATCAACACTGTCCTGCCGGATCCAGCAGCGATGCCGTACTTGGAAGACGTCAAGCGGTTCTCGGTGATCAGGTTGACCGCGAACCGGCGGTACCGGATCGACAGCGGCGAGTTCGATCCTGGCGCATACGGCCAAAAGATCAAGCTGCTCATCGATGAGCACATCACCTCACTCGGCATCGAGCAGCAGCTTCCTCCGATCGCGCTGACCGCTGACAACTTCGCCACCAAAGTGGAGGCGATGACCGGCGGTTCTCGGGCCAAGGCATCGGAGATGGAGCATGCCCTGCGCCACCACATCACCGTCCACGCTGGCCAGGATCCAGCCCGCTACCAACTCCTCAGCGAGCGCCTGGAACAAATTCTCACCGAACTCAAGGACGACTGGGATGCCCAGCTCTCGGCTTTCAGGGATCTTGTGACCGATGTGGTAGACGACCATCGGGACAACCCGCACGACTTCAGCGCGGCCGAGTTCGCCGTCTACGGCCTACTCGTCCAGGAATTGGCAACCTCGGACGAGGACATCCACGACCACCGTTTCGTCGATGCTGCCCGTGAGATCGTGGCGTTGGCGAGCCGCACCATCCACCGCCGCGATTTCTGGACCAAGCGCTCCGACGTCGCCGACTTCCGCAGCGAGATCTTCGAGATCCTGGCTATGAGCGATCTTGGTGAACTCGAACACCTGGAACTTGTCGCGGACAAGACACGCGACATCGTCAAAGACAACAGTGCGACAATCCCCAGGGCATAGTAGCGGCATGGCGGTGAACCCGTGATTGAGTTCCCCGGAGCCCTGCAGGTGGGCGACCTGAAGGTTGCCGTCTCGGTGAGTGACCGTCGCAAGAGCGTCCGTCTCACCGTCGAACGTGACGCCTCGGTCACCGCTGTTGTGCCACCGGAGATCTGCACCGCCGAACTGACCAAGCTTGTGGAAGCCAAACGCCCGTGGCTGTACCGCAAGCTTGCCGAAAAGCGGGAGTTCGGCGAGGCCCCACCAGAGAAGGCGCTTGTCTCCGGCGAAGGCTTCCGCTATCTGGGCCGCTCCTACCGGCTTCGAACCGTGCCCGCAGGTGAGGTCCGGTTGATCCGAGGCCGGCTGGAGCTGCCTGAAGGCGGTGGCGTCAGGGAACTGGTGAGCTGGTATAGCCGGGTCGGCCACCCATGGCTCACCAGACGAAGCAGGCCATGGGCGGCACGGATGGGCGTCGAGTTCACCGGGCTGCGAGTGCGTCCGCTTGGCTACCGTTGGGGCTCATGCTCCAGGGATGGTCAGGTCAATATCCACTGGGCCACCATGCAACTCCCGCCTAGCCTGGTGGACTACGTCCTCGTGCATGAGTTGGCACACCTCAAGCGCCCTGACCATAGTGCCGAGTTCTGGCGCATCGTCGAGCAGGCTCTACCGGGCTGCGAAGACTTCCGGGAGCGCCTCCGCCGCGCTGGGGATGGCCTCTGGTTGCCAGAAACCGGGCGATAGGCTCGCCCTTAGCGGAAGCCGCTGATAGCGTCTGCGCGCGTACTCGATCAGATCTATCCAGGAGGTAGCGCGGGTTCGAGCCTTCGGACCGCTGCCCGCACAAAGTTCAAAGCGAACACGCCGCCGAGCCGAAATACCAACAGCGTCCCCGGACACCCAATCCCGGAATGCTCCGAGCACCTCTGGGGAAGATTTTCTAGCGCCAACACCTCCGCTGCTCAAGCAATGCTGTCGGCCTACCTGCGGATTTTCACGAACGCCAACAACACTGCAGCACTGTCGCGACCACCGCATCCGTCCTTGTGGGATGTTCAATCGGCAACGAACTGTCATCGTTCCCTGCCGCGGGGTTACGTTCGGGCAATGTCATCCAGGGAGAGGTCGTCTGCCGTCGGGAGCAGCGCGCGGTAGCCGGGTGTCGGCCGGTAGGTCGCCCACGCCACCGGGCGGCGGGTGGCGGTGTAGGTGTCGAGTGCCGCGGTGATGGTGTCGGCGCGGCGCAGGCACCTGGCGAGAACGATGGCGTCCTCGATGGCGGATGTGGCGCCGCGTGCTGTCGCCGGTGAGACCGCGTGGGCGGCATCGCCGGTGAGCACTGTGTCCGTGTTGTGCCAGATTCCGCGGGGATCCAGTTCGTAGATGGCGATTTGATCGCTCATTTCGGAGATGTCGACGATCTCGGCGACAGACGGCGATCGCAGCGGATGGAGCAGTTGGGTGCGGTCGATGATGTCGGTTGGAGCATCGGCATCGTGTCGGCTGAACCAGAACGATCCATCTCGGTCATCGCCGACGTAACCGACGACACCGCGGGGACTGATCCAGAAATGCAGCACGTGCCTCGGCAGCCCAGGCGCCGGTTTGGGGTGGTGGCCGTACAGGATGACCTGTCCGGCGAAGCTCAACGGTGTCGTATTTCCGAGCAGACGCCTGGTTTCCGAGCGTGCGCCGTCGGCGCCGACAACGAGATCGGCGTTTACCTCGCCTGCGGTGACAGCGGTGTCGAAGTGGCAGCGGACATTCACCTGATCGAGACGATCACGCAGTATCGACAGCAGATCTCGTCGCCAGACATGTGTACTCGACCAGCGATGGCTGGGCTCATACCGGGAAAACCTGTCCTCCTGCCCCGTCACAGTGTTCACCATGCGCGCCTCGACGACCGGGAAACCGACAGCTCGCACTCGCTCGCCGACTCCGACCTGATCGAGTGCTGTCATCGCCGACGGGCCCAGGGTCACCCACCCGTGGTGTTCGGTTGTCCGGCCCGTTGCTTCGTAGACCTCCACCTCGGCGCCGATCTCGGCCAAAGCCGCTGCGGCAGTGGCTCCGGCGATGCCGCCACCGATGACCGCCGCATGCATCATCGGGCTCCGTTCGCACTGACCTTCAGAGCGCGGGAGAGAGTGATGAGTTCGCCGACATCGGCATCGAGTCCGGGTGTGGGCGGCGACGCGATCGCCACGGCGGCTTCGCTGTCGGCTTCCCCCGCGGCCCGCAGGTCGAAGGCGGCGGCGAGTTGGTCGGCCAGCGCCGCGGAGACGAGACCGTCACTACGAACCTTGGCGATGTACGGGCTGATGCGCACCAGGCCGTCGCGGCATTCGATGACCCGGCGGTAGAAGCGGCGGTGCACGTTTCGCAGACTCATCCGATCGCGCCATCGGCTGGCGGGGACCCGGTCGAGCAGGTCCTCGGGAAATGCGGTCTGTAGCAGGTTCCACAAGGGATAGAGTTGATCGTACGCGCGGCGGTGTTTCCACCAAATCCGCCAGCTCGCGGCTCGCATGGCAACGGTGGGGTAGCACAACCCGACCAGCAGCAGCAGTGAGCCGACGTAATAGACGACAGTGACAGACTTGGCTAGGACACCAGGAACGGTGTTGGTGGTATAGCCGAGGATGTCCACCACTATGTAGAAGGAGCCGGAGAGAACGGTTCCGGCCATGCCGAATGACGCGAGGCTCAGGCCTCGGGCCAAGCGAGGCCCAGCGTGGCGAATGCAGCGGCGGGTCCAGACCAGCGCGACCACATAACACGCCGTCCCGGTGAGGTTGGTGATCATATGGAAGGCCGCAACGGTGGGCAGCGTGGTGGACCTGTACGATGCCGTCGCGGGGGTGAGCAGAACCAACACTGTCAAGACCGCGATGACCGAGACAAGGACCAGAGCATACCGTCGAGCCCAGACACCGGCAGTATGTGAATCCCGCGTAACGAACAAGGCGAAACAAATCAAGCAATAATCGCCGATGAGAGCAAGGCAATACACAAGCAAGAAGTTGCCCAATGAGGTCAAACCCAGCAGGTTGACCGAATGACCGGACGCCCAAACGAACAATGGCTGCAAAGCGACTGCCGCGAACAAGCCTGTCATCCAGCGCATTCGTATGTTCCAGGGTGTGCGCAGGGTTTGATAGACAACCCAAACCAGCCCTAATGCCCAGCCGATCATGGAAACAATCCGCAAATTGTGCACGATGGACTGCAACACGGCATCTATGGTCATAGCCACCCCACCCGATCGGTGAAATCGTTACTCAAGCATCTAGCGGTGGGATCGGTCGGAACCGGATCGGCGAGGGGGTCGACGACACTGGCCCACTCCAGGATGATGGTGGCCACCAATTCCGCCTCACGTTCAGTGACGGTGTCATACGACGTGCGGCGCAACGCCCGACGCACGGCCTCGGGGGTCAAGGCGGCGCCTGGCGGATACAACTGACGCAGCAGCGCATCGTCATGCTCGTCGCTGCGATGGCCGGCCAACAGGTGCCCGAGTTCGTGCAGAATGATGTGATCTTGGTGAGCCTTGGTGGTCTCCCGCTGGTAAAGGATGTAATCCGCCTTCGCGGTGGCCACCCACGCCCCGAACGGCCCCGGCACCGGAATGGGGTGCGGCACCAGCCGGATCGGTCTCCCCCGTTGCTCGCCCACTCGTTGGCACAAGGCGACCACATCCAACGGGGGCCGGATATTCAATTCGGTTAGCAGACGGCGACATCGGCGACGCAACTCGCGCTCCGCTGTCGTGTGGCTCCTCGATCGCATATCAACCCCCGCCGGGCGGATCGTGCGCCGACACACGTACGGGCCGAACTACCGGCGCTGGCTCACTCGGGCACATTGCCCTGTTCTGCCTGTTCCAGACGATAAACCACATCAAGAAGATCCATCACCTGTCGGCGTCTCTTGCGAGACAACGCGCCCGCCCGCAGGGCCATCATCTGCGCTTCGCTACCTTCGGCGATCTCGAGCAGACGTTGCTGCTCTGCTTTCACCTCGGCCAACCGCTGACCCACCTGGTCGGTGACCGCCTCGTCGAAGAAGTAGGCCGGAGGCACCCCGAAGAAATCCGCCAACGCCTGCACATGCTTCAACGTGGGGTTGTCCTTCTTGGACTTCCGCAGCATCCAGATATAGCTCTGCGAGATCGGCACCCCGTTCGCGGTGATCGCCGAGGCCACCTGCTCATTGCTGTACTCCCGGTCCTCGGCCGGAGTCACCGTCGCGAACAGGTAGTTCAACTTCTCAGCGAAACTGCCACCTCCACGTTTCCTCGTATTCCTGCCCTTGGGCATCTCACCCTCCAAGACCGAGCATCCGACTTCGACCTCCATCAAACGAACTAAGATCAAGTCTGTTGATGTTGGTTGAAGCACCCTGATGCCAGGGTAGGTTCCCCGCGCAACCCGAGTCAACTCACATCAATGCACCTATGATCGCACTGATTCCACGACGGTGCGCCCATAGTGGCGGATGAACGCTCACGCCGCGCGGCCGCAGCGGAACCCATGGCAGTAGGTCTTCGTGCCAGTGAACGACGAAAAGCGCCCCAGACTCCTCTGTCCAGCGAGGAGTCTGGGGCGCAGTCATAACAAATGTGGCTGTCTTCGCTGATGAGGATCCCGCTACTTCGGACTGGGCGGGTGTGCCGCGAGCCACGGAAACCAGGTCGCGAGTGCGGCATCGACGGCGGGGATCGCCATGATGCGGGTCACCACGGCCGAGATCGCAAGCGCGGACCCGACACCGGTGGCGGTTGCGGAGAGCCCGGAGGCCGAGATGATCTCGGGCATTGCTGCGGCGACGCCGAGACCGAGCTGGAACAGTGTGCGCACAACGGTGCGCCACGGATGCCGAACCTGACTCGGCGCACCCTCGGCCAGGCCGTGGCGGCTCATCACTTCGCCGTGACCGCGGCGCGGATCTCGTCGACGGTGGCGCCGATTTCCGTGAGCTTGTCGACCGGGGTCAGGTTCTCCCCCTTGTCGTTTCGGCCGAGCTGGGCCCAGCCTGCGCCGCCGGGTCCGCGCAACTGCTCCCACACTTCACGCAGCATGTGGCGGTCGTCGTCGGTGAATGCCATGTCGTCTCCCATCAA
The DNA here is from genome assembly GCF_015477765.1 of Nocardia transvalensis. Taxonomy (GTDB): domain Bacteria; phylum Actinomycetota; class Actinomycetes; order Mycobacteriales; family Mycobacteriaceae; genus Nocardia; species Nocardia transvalensis_A. Next base: position 169,160 of record NZ_JADLQQ010000010.1, read on the forward strand.
GAGGTTGCGGAGTTCGTCGGGGGTGCCTTCGAAGGCATCGACATCGATGGACTGGCCGGCCACTTGGCCGCGGTCGCTGAACTGGAAGACCGTCACGTCGAGCCCGCCGTATGGTTGCCAGCCGATGTCGTCGGGGCCGGGGTAGATCACGCTGGCGTAGCCTGCCCGGTTCGGGCCGTAGTTACTGGACATCAGTGGCGGGAGCCCGGTCAGGTCGGGCTCGCCGATCTGCTGCCAGTACCAGCGCGGCAGGTAGATCAGGCCGACGCGCACGCCGCGGGCCTCGATCGCATCGCGCACTGCGCGCAGAACATCGACACCGCCGGAGTTGACCTCGTGATCGAGCATCGCCGGGATGTTGGAGTCGCCGAGGTGGTCGACGAACAGGTTGGCTTGTGCGTCGGGGTCGCAGTCGGCACGCACATAGTGGTATCCGGCGAGCACCTTGCCTGCGGCGAGGGTGGCGTCACGGAATTGCGGCCAGGTGTGATCGCGGAAGTAGTCGCCCTCGCTCACCTTGGCGAAAGCGAATTCGAATCCCTCGGCGAACACTGTCGCCAGATCCAATCCGGCCTGATGATTGGAGATGTCAACGCCGAATATGGTCACGAATTCTCCTAAATCCGGTTGTGCCCGCGCATGATCCGCGCGCATGCTGCGCGTAACGGTGTGGGGGGTGACCGGTGGGTTGTGTCAGGGGGTGATGGTGTATTCGCCGAGTTGGTCGAGTGCCCAGGCGTAGCAGCCGTCGGTGTAGTCGTCATCTTTATCGGCCGGGTTGTGGCGGGGGATGAAGCTGCCGGGGTGGCGCTGGATGTGGGGTAGCGCGGAAGCACCGGATGCTGTGGCCGGGATGACGCCGACCTCGGCGTGCTGGTGCGAGAAAGCGGGCTGCACCCAGATCGTCACGTATTCGTGTCCTGTGCCGCCGAATGTGGTTGGCGGGTCAAGCTGGTAGCAGCGGGCACGTCCGGGATATCCGCCGAGGTTGTCGTGGATGAGTTTCGCTGTCGCCATGGTCTTCCTCGTGTGATTGTTCGATGACGGTGGCGACACCAGCGGCACCGCAGCCGCGTGACGCGACTCGCCATAGCAAGCTGGACCGATCGGCCCACGAGTGTCGGGAAGGATGCCTACGATCGCTTGCATGAGCGAGGTGCTCGACTACGCCACACCTGGCCCCCTGACATGCTTGAACGGTATCGACCACGCCGTGTTGCGCTCGGTACCCACCGAGGCCGTCGAAATCTGTCGCTTGACCTCGGCCCTGGTCATACAGCCACATGACGCCCAGACCCTGGACCTTCCGGCAGAGCGGTTCGCCGAGAACCAGATCCGGCCGGCCAACCGTCTCATCGAAGCACTCCTAATGTTGGAACCGACGCCGCTCGACGTTGCCCGCGCGCCGTCCTGTCGCGTCATCGGTACGTGTCGTCACTTCGCCGTGATCAGCTGCGCGTTGCTGCGCCACCGGGGCATTGCGTCCCGTGTCCGGTGCGGTTTCGCCACCTACTTCCAGTCCGGACAGGGGCTCGATCACTGGATCACCGAGTACTGGAACGACAGCGAAAGCCGTTGGATGCGGATCGACTCCGAGATCCTCGGGCAGTCCGTTCTGGAACATCCCGAGGATCTCCGCGCCGGGGAATTCCTCAGCGGCGTTGAGGCATGGGCCGCGTTCCAGGATGACCGCATCGACGCCTCGACCTTCGGCGTCTATGGAACCGACAACTGGGGACCAGCCGAGATCCGGGGCAACGCGATCAAAGACCTCGCCGCTCTGAACAAGGTCGAGGCCCTTCCGTGGGACGAGTGGGGCCGCATGACCGCGTCCTACAACGGCGAAACCGGTCCCGACTACGACGAGCTCCTCGACACCATCGCCGCGATCTGCATCCACGGCGACACCGTCGCGCTCATGGAACTCTACGCGCGCGACGAGTTACGCGTCCCTGCAGAACTCTTGCGCTGATCATTGACTTGGCCTTGCCCATCCGTGTCGCACACCTAGGCAGCGACGGCCAGTAGTCGAAGACACTTGTCCACGACACAAATACGCTGGTAAACAACTGGTGTTTCCGGTTGCGGGAGCCACGTCATTTCGCTCGTTCGATGATGTAGGCGATGCCGTTCGCGCCTGCGCTGCCCGGTGTCGATGCGGTCATGCCACCGCCTCCACCCCCGCCTCCGCCACCGGGAAAGGCACCGGGAGCGGAGGCACCGCTATCGGTGGGGGCTCCGCCGCCTCCTCCGCCGCCGGTGGTGACGGCCTTCGACGGCGGGGTGCCTGGTTGTCCGGGTGCACCACCGGGCGAGATCCCTCCCGCACCACCGGGGGAGCCGGGTTGGAGCATCGGTGCCGCGCCTCCCCCACCGCCTCCTCCACCGCCTCCGCGTAGTTCGAGCGGGGATACCGAGTCTCCGCCTGGCGTGGATGGGTTAGCGGCTGCGCCGCGTCCACCGTTCCCGCCCCGGATCACGCCGACTCCCCCCGCGCCCCCGGCTGCCCCTCCTGGGGTTGATGTGCCACCGTTTCCGCCTCTGGCGCGGATCTCGATGTCTCCGGTGCCGAATATGGTGTCGCCGCCGCCGTTTCCGGGTTGGGTCGATGACTGGCCGCCTGCGCCGCCAGCGCCGATGACGATCGGGATCGGGAGAGTCTTGCCGTTGGCGTCTTTCGGTAGGACGTCGATGGGGATGTTCACGAACACAACACCACCGCCACCGCCTCCACCGCCACCGGATCGGTTGGCGGCCACGATGTCCCAGCGTCCGGACCCGCCCCCTGCTCCGGCACCGATCAGTGTGAGATCGATGCTGACCGCCTTCTCGGACGGGGTGTAGTTGTTGTTGGAGGTGAAGACGAGGGCCTTGCCCTGCAACGTCAGCTGGTCGAACGCCTCACGCAGCTGGGTGATCGACTTGCTGTGGTCGTCGATGACGTTGTTGTAGGTGGTGTGCGCGACGTTCTGGGCGTTGGTGAACGCGGTGAGGATGCCTCGTGTCATCGCGGCTTTGGCCGATTCCTCGGTCCAGTTGCGGGCCCCGGAGATGGGGTTGTCGCCACCGGAGGTGTAGGAGCCAGCCGGAATCCGCCGATCCGGTGACGTCACCGGCCGTCACCATCTGCTGGTGGACTGATCTCGGGGGCGGTGCCGACGCGGGCCTGATCCGGTTGGTCGTCGCGGCGGTCCACCGGATGCGCCAGTTCCCCGGACTGCTGCAGCTGCCGGATCAGCTCGTGCCGCTGCGCGACGGTCATCTGCGAGATGTCCGGCACTGTCGCGGCCGGTGCGGTGGCGGTGCCTTTGGGCACCCACACCCCGGTCGGGTTCAGCCAGTGCGCTTCCGGTGTCGGCGGCGGCTGGTACTCCAGGGTTTGGAGATCGGGGTGATGACGAAATCCGAGTTCCCACAAGTGTTTCGACCATTTCTCCAGCACGGGCTGCGGCACCAGCAGCGGCCCGTTGCGTGGTCCTGGCAGCGAAACGAACGCCCACACGAACGCTTCCGAGGGATCGTCGAGGTTGCATTCGTGCTGCAGACGCAACGGCACGTGCGCGCCTTTCTGTGAATCGGGATCACCTGCACCAGGGGCCGGTTAGCCGAATACGCCCAGGTCGTGCAGGTCGGAGAAGATGTTTTGGATATAGCGCAGCGCGCGGGCGACCGGATCTTCGCTGCTGTGGTCGGTGCCGATGCTCACCTCCCATGCGGGGGCGAGGCCGCGTTTCCACGACAACGACAGCTCGTTGACCTGGTCGACATACACCCGCCCGGGCGGTGCTCCGGCGATCGTGGCGCCGATGCGGTCACCGAGAAAGAAGTGACCGTGCCCGTTGTCACCGACGAAGTAGGGTGCGCCGTCGGCGATGGTCAGCTTGTAGCTGACATAGGAGCGGGTGGCCCACATCCCGGCACGCAGCGCCAGCAACGCCGACAGCGTGTAGGCACGGTCGGCACCGGACTGGAAGTATTCGTAGTAGTGCGACCACCCCAAACGCTGTGCGCGCCAAGGGCTTTTGAACGACATCCAGGCGCCCACGGTGTCGCTGAAGATCGGCCGGAGGGCCACTTCCAACGCGCCCCCAACCGGGACCAGGCCGGGTACGGCGGCCAGCGCGTCGCCGGCCATCTGCACCATGGCGGACATGGCCTCGTTGATGCCGTAGGCGGATTTGCCGCCACAGTTGATCTGCACCGCCGTCGCCGGATGCAGGGTGAACTCCGAGCTTTGGATGCCGGTGATCTCCCCGTCCCGGTACACCACCCATGGCTGCTGCGGGCTGGTGCCCATCCAGTTCCGTTGCAGGTACTCCGCGGCGTCACCAGGGTTGGGTACATCGGTAAGGGTGCCTTCGATGAAGTCGTCGGCGATGCGGAATGCGGTGCGCCGCAACCCATCCCACACAGTTCCCCCGCCGGAGGTCTCGGTGAACCAGCCACTCTTGTCGACCACATCGACGACCAAGCACCCGTGCCGCAGCCGCGCGCCCGGCCACGGCGGTGGATCCCCATCGAGCCAGCGGCGGCAAGTCACCATCAACTGCGCGTCGTCGAGGACGTCTTTGGCCAGGTCGTGCCACACCTTCCAGCGCGAGGAGATGACCGTCCACAACGACGTGTCGGACACGAAATCACTGGGCGCGACCACCATCGACCACGTCGACTGATCCAAATTCACCCACTGACGGGCATCCAGGGGATCGTCCGGAAGCGCCCACAGATTCGCTTCCTTACGCAGAAGGTTCAGAAACAGCGTCAATTTCAGACCCCAACGGGACGGGGCCGCCAGCAAGAATGTGCGCGGGAACTGGATCAGGTTCGGTGGCAGGAACGGGTTGGGGATCGCGTGGATCCACTTGAGTTCCTCGTAGTCGTGGGCGAAGGTGACGACGACGCTGGTGTGGCCGTCGCTGGTTTTGCGGAGGGTGGCGGTGCGCATGCGGCCGGACCAGCGGGCCCCCATGTGGTCGGCCGTCACGTGGACGTTCTCGGTGGTGCGGGAGGCGGGGTCCATCACCCAGCGGGCGAGGTAGTGGTCGGCGGGGAGTTCGAGTGTGCCGGTGCCGGTTTCGTTGAGGAGCCAGGTGAATTGGGCGGAGTATTCGGCGGTGCAGATGCCGCGGAGGTTCCAGTCGCCGTCCCACAACCGGATCAGTGGCCGTGCGGTCCGGGCTTGTTTACGGGCGGTGCGGGCGGTGATCGCGTCGGTGTAGATGCGTTCGACGCGGTCGATGACGGCTTGGTCGGTGGTGAGGGTCGGTGCGGGGGCGGTCACTGCAGTCCCCAGGGCCGTGACCAGCAGCGGCGGCACCGAACCTGCACTGCCGCTCCGGTCGGGGCGCCGGAGACGGTGACCGGGAGCTGTGTTTGGGCGGTGTAGGCGGGGACGGGGTGGAGGAACATTTTGCCGTTCATCCGCGCCCACGCACTGCTTCCGTCGGCGGCGACGACGAGTTCTTCCATCGGGTCGGTGTCGACGGTGATGTCTTGGCCGGCGGTGAGGGTGGGCATGGTGATGACGCGGTCACGGTGGTCGTCGTCGCGCCAGGAGAAGTCGGGCAGGGTCCACACGCCGGGGGCGGTGCACACCCATTGCAGGTACATGGGTTGGTCGGTGGGATTGGAGACCGGTAGCCACAGGGTTTGCGACGCGCCTTGGGCGGTGGTGTCGGTGGTGGTTGCGGCGGTGGCGGTGACGTCGTCTTCGACCCACCAGGGGGTTCCGGCGGTGCAGGTCATGGTGACCTGGCTGAATCGTTTGATGTGGGGGTCGATTTTGGGTTTGATGTCCGGTTGCCCGGACATGCGTAGCCGCAGTTTGCGTGCCCCGTGGCTGGTGGTGACGGTGAGGGTGGCGTCGCGGTCGTAGGCCCACGCTTTGCGCCATGCCGAGTCGACGTCTTCCCATCCGGCAGAGGCGGTTTCGTAGATGTTGACGGCGAAAACGACGTCTCGTTTGAGCCAGTTGACGCCGGTGAAGGTGGCGCCGGGCTGGAAGGCCGAGGACACCCACAGGGTTTTGACGGGGGCGTCGTAAAGCCCGGTGGGGCTGGTGCCGAGTTCGACGCCTTGTGCGCCTTGGCCGGGTCCGGACAGCACCCAGTGGGAGCCGTCGACACCGTGGAGTTCGATCACTGCGGCGGTGGCCACGGTGTGTCCTCTATGAAGTTGTGGGAGTTCGGTTTTGGGTTCTGGCAGGGGCGGGCGGCCCTCCCCGAGGGGTGGGGAGGGCCGATCGCGTGTTAGGCAGTCGCCGGGTTGGTCGGCTGCTCGGGCTGAGTCGGCTCCGTAGGCTGGGTCGGCTCGGTGGGCTCAGTCGGCTCGGTCGGCTCCGTGGGCTCAGTCGGCTCCGTGGGCTCGGTGGGCTCGGTCGGCTTGTCCGGAACGATGTCGTCGAGGGCCTGCGCGGCCTGCTTGACCTGCTGGATCGCGGCCTTATCGGCATCGTCGAGGCCGCTGCCGTTTTCCAGCTGCTTTTCCAGATCGGCGATCTTGCCGAGGATCTCCTCCTTGGCCTTCGCCAGCTGATCGCGCACGCCGGCCAGGTTCTCGGCCACAGCGCCCATCAGGTTCTCCAATCTGTCGAGCCGGTCGGCGGTATCGGCCGATCCGGCGAAATCGAACTCGATTCGCAAACGCATGCGAACCTCTTTCTCCACACCAAGACCGGGCGTGGTTGGCGCCCGGTCCGGCGAGGTGTGTTATCCCCTTGGGCCAGGGGACGATTCGGTGGTTCCAGCGCCTCGCCGGATGCGTCGGCGATCGGCGAGTAGCTGGGCTGGGATCAGGGTTAGTTCCAGCGGCCGGTGTAGGTGAGCGCCCGCTGCGCCTGCCAGGTCTTGGCCTTCTCGAACGCGGTATCCACATCCGGGGTGGACAGATGGATCTGCATCGAGTTGTCGACACTGGTGCGGGCACCGGCGGCGAGGGCTGGTTGCGTGGCGGTGATGGGTGTGCTCACGTGGGCGAGGAAGTTCGGGTCCGTGTTGAGCGCATCCAGCAGGGCGCGGTTGCGGGCGGCGGAGCGGGCGTTGATGACGTATTCACCGTCGGACAACCAGGCCGGGATCGCGTCAGCGACAGGGCCACCGGGACCGGAGACCGGGCCACCGGCTGCGTAGCCGTGGCCTTGCCCCCACACACCCACCGGCCCGCCGTAGCGCTGCACGACCCATTCCAGCCCGGCCGCGATGTTGGAGTGCGGGTCCCAGATGTCGTTCGGGTATCCGGTCTGGGCCGCGAACTTCGGGTACATCGCGTCGAAGGTGGTTTGGATCACCTGCATCAACCCCTTGGACGGGTTGCCGTTTCGGGCGTTGATGTCGTCGGTGTTGATCGCGCGCGGGTTGCCGCCGGATTCGGTTTCCATTTGCCGCGACGTCAGCTCGTGCCACTCGGAGGGAAACCGGAGAGCGGCGAGCACCTCGGTGACCACACCGGACCACTGCGCCACCCCGCCACCGGGCTTCCACTCCCCTGCGGGCGCGGTGGGTGCGCTGCCGGTGGGTGGGGTGGCGGGTGTGACGGTGTCGCCGAGACCGTAGGTGAGACCCCGGTCAGACGGTGGCGTCCACGGAGTTTCACCGGTTCCGGGTACCGGTGTGGTGGTCTGTGGTGTGGTCTGGTCACCAATGCGGGGTGTCGCCTGGTCACCGGTGGGTTGGGAGTTGTCGGTAACGTACTGGGCTGCCGCGGTCAGCACCGGTGGAAGCTGGTCGGGGACACCGAACACGGTCAAGGCGTCTTTGACGAACCCTGAGGCGGCAGCGTCGGCGGCTTTCTTCCACGGATCCGGTTTGGCCGCACTGTTGGAACCAGTCGCGGCCAGTTTCCCGGAGGCAGCGAGGCCCGCCAGCTGCGACCACGACGACGCTGACGTCACCGACCCCGCGTGCGGGCGGGTGGGGGCGACGGTGGCGGGCTGGTCGGCGAGGGCGTCGGTTTTCGCGTTCAACGCAGACTGCCCGGCGTCGGCGGGCGCAGTGTCGTCGGGTGTGTACGGGGGCTGAAATTGCGCCGGGTCGACGTGGGCTATGGCGGTGAACCGAGGGTCGAATGCGCTGGTGGCATCCGACCCGAAACGCATTGTCTCGCCCGGGTTTCGGGCTTCGACGTTGACTCCGAGGATGGTCGCGGCCATGTGGTCGGTGTTGGCGCCGATTACGAACGCGTCCGTCGTGGTCGCTCCGGGGAGCACGTTCGGCCAGTGTCCTGCCAGGAATTCGGCGGTCGTGCCGAGGCGGGTCGTCGGGTTGGACACGCCAAGGGCGACCTGCTGCAGCATGCCCACCCATCCGCTGCAGTCGGCACCGTCGAGGCTGGACCCGCCCCACCGGTAGACGATATTGCGGTGGTCGCGGGCGAATTGGAGTGCGTTGACCGGACCACCGGCGGCGAACTTGGGGGCGGTGCCGGTGTTGATCGCTTCCAGCAGCGGTGCCCAGCGGCGGGCTGCGGCGGCGTTGACGATGTACTCACCGTTGGACACCAGCACCGGGATCACGTCGTCGGTGGGTCCGCCAGGCCCTGTGATCGGTCCTCCGGCCGCTTTTCTGCCCGCGAACTCCTGCATCGACACACCCAGGTCGTGGATCTGCTCGCTGCCGGGGATCAGACTCGTGTGAGGCATCTTCGCCAGGAGGTCACCGATCGCGCCGACGGCGGTTTTGATCGTGTCGATGATGCCCGCCCACACCCGCCCGACAGCGGCGCCGATCCCCTCCCACACCGCCTGCATGCCGGTGACACCCGCGGTGACGGCGGCGAAGGCGGGTTTGAGCGCGCCGTCCCACCCGGCCTGTACCACGGTGGAGATGCCGTCCCACACGGGTTTGACGACCTGCTCGAACAGCCATGTGAACGCGCCACCGACATCACCGCGCAGCAAGTCCACGACTGCGGTCAGCACCGGTTGGACCACGCCGTGGATCACGGAGGTGATGTCGTCGGCGATGGTCCCGGTGACGGTGCGCACGAGTGCGGCGAGGGTGTTCAGGACCGGAATCAGGACCGGCACAAGCAGATTCACCAATCCGGTGAAAGCGTTGACCGCTTCGGTGATCAACGGTGCCAGTGCGACGAGTACTTGTATCAGCGGTGGCAGCAGTGACACTGCCAGGTCGACGAGGACCGGCAGCAGCGGAAGGAGTGCTTGGACGAGGCCGATCCAGGCTTGCAGGATCGGCGGCAGCAGTGGGGCCAGCTGGTTCAACGCCGTGACAAGGGCGTCGGCGATGGTGGTGGCAACCTGGGTCAGTACCGGTCTTATTTGCTCGAAGACTGGCATCATCTGCTGCACCAGCTGCGTCACCACCGGCGTGATGGCGTCGAGGATGCTGGTGAACGCGGGTGCGAGCGCCTGCACCAGAACCGACACGATCTGGGTGATCAGCGGCGCGAGCGGTTGGACCGCACGGGCGATCGCGACGAACAAATTCATGATCGGCGGCAGTGCGGGCGCCAACGCTCGGATGCCGTCGGCGAGGGCGGTGCCGAAGATCTGCACCAGCTGCGACAGTTGCGGCAGGATCGGTGTCAATGCCTGCCCCAGCGTGTCCAGCAGCCCGGCGGCGACAGGCAGGAACGGTGCGAGGTTGTCCGCGAGCGCGGCGACGAACGCGCCGAGGGTGGGCATCAGCGCGGTCAGGGCTTCGGCGAACACCTTGCCCAGGTCGGCCAACGGCTGGGAGATGGCGGCGATCACCCCCGCCAGCTGCGCGAAAAGCGGACCCAAGGCTGGACCCACGGTGGCTCCGAACTGCGCGAACGCTGTGGTCAGCGTCGACACCATGGGAGCCATCCCGGCCAGCGACGCGGTCACGCCGTCCACGAATTGTTTCCAGGTGCCGTTGGCGGCGAGCTGCGTGAGGGTGGCGTCCAGGCCCTCGAGGGTGTTGCGCAGGGCGGCGTTCAACCCGCCTGCGATCGAGGTGAGCCCTGCCCGTAGCGCGGGCAGCTGGTGGGTGGTCAGGGTTGTGATCGATGCACCGATCTGGTTCCACAACGCATCCGAGACGGCCACTCGCAGGTCGTGGAACGCTGGGCCGAGCGCGACCAAATGCTCGTAGAGGTCGCGCGCGTTCGGCGACAGCTTCTCGAGGGCTTTGTTGAGGTTGTCCTGCCCGGACCCGGCGCTTTGTCCGGCGACGTCGAGCTGGTGTTGGGCGTCGGCCAGTTGCCGCACCGAGACGGCGAGTTGATGCTGGGCGTCGACCTTCGCCTGCTGTGCGGTCTCCACATCTTGCTTGGCCTGCTGCACGGTGTCGGAGCCCTCGACACCCTTGGCGTTGGCGTCGGCGACATCGGCGCGTAGGTCCGCTGTCTTGGTTTTCGACTCCTCGTACCGCTGCTGCGCGGTACGCACCTGGAGTTCGGCTTCTTGACGGTCCAGCGCCGACGACCGGGAATCTGCGTTGACCCGCGCCAGGTTCTCTCTTGCGCGGGAGACCGCGATCGCAGCCGACTCTTGTGACAGCTCAGCGTCTTTGAGCTGGGCGTTCATGTCGCGCAGCTGGCGGCCCGCGTCACGGTAGGCGTCGTTGAGCCGCTGCTGCGCCTGCTCGGCGTCGCGACCTGCGTCGGCGACGGCTCGCTGCGCCGACTCGACGGTCCAGGTCGCGTCCGCGACCGCATCGGCTGCGGATTTGCGTGCCTGGTAGGCGGATTCGGCGTCATCGGCGGCCGACTCGGTGGCCTGAGACCGGGCCTGGAACGCATCACCGAGGCCGTAAGAGCCGAGCACGCCGACACCGGCGATCGCACCCAACGCGGCGGCGGCGCCACCGGCTGCGCCGATCAGGCCGCCGAGCCCGGCCACGATCACGCTGATACCGGCCGCCAAACCGCCGAACTTCACCGCCGACAGCGCGCTCAGCCGGTCATGTGCGGTAGCGGCGCTGCGGGCGGTGGCGTCCAGCCCGAACCGGTCGATGTCGAAGTGGACCCGGTGGGTGTCGGCGAGGCGATCGAGTTCGGCGTCCAACTCCGCCAGCTGCGACCAGTCGTAGTCGATGTCTATGACGACGGTGCGGTCACGGGTCAGTTCGTCGAGTTCGGCTTCGACCGCGTCGACGTCGGCTTGATCCAGTTCGACACCGACCTCGATTCGCTGGTCACCGAATCCCGTGCCCGCCAACGCTGTTCGGTCGACGTCGATATCGACGGGGATGCGGATGCGTTCACGGGCAAGCTCATGCAGCCGTGCCCGTACATCCGTCAGGTCGAGGTCGGCGGTGACGGTGACCGTCGGTGCCAGCAGCGCCAGGTCGGCGTCGACGCGGGCCGCGAACCCGGACAGGTCCGGTACGACGTCGATGGGGAGGTTGATGTCGATCGCGCCGACCTCGGCGGCGACACGTTCGCGGAATCGGTCGGCGAGTGCGGGTTCAACGGTGAGGATGGCGGTGCCGGCGTCGTAGGCGCTGTAGTCGGCCACCGGTTCTCCCGTTATTCAGTTGTGGTTGTGGAACACCCCTGGTCAGGGGTCGGTGTGTTCGTGCGGTGCGAACAGGTCGACCAGCGCTTGCATGCGGTCGCGCCAGCGTTGTTCCCGCACCCGGTCGAGCGCGGTTTGGGGACGCGGCATCGGTTGCAGCGCAGGTGGTTTCGTGCCGGTCGACGCGATCACTGCTGCCTGTACGCCTTGGAGGCAGTCGATGATGGTCAACAGCAGATACGCCTCGAGGGTGTAGCCGAGTGGGGTGGGGGGCTCGTAGTCGTCGGCGTCCGGTTCGGGCTGGGCGGCGGCGGTTTCGGCCAGTTGCTCATCCATCGCCACTGCGGTCTTGTAGTGGGATTCGCGGGGCAGGCGGTCTTTGAGCCGCCACACTGTGCGCCAATCCAGACCGCCACCGAAGCAATCGCGGATGTCGAGACCGAGCCGCTCCAGCAGGTCGTACTCCAACTCGGGCCCGAACCGGTCCCAGAACTCTACGAGCCCTGTGATCCCCCCGGGATCTCGGTCGCGCCCTGGCCGTAGAAGTGCTGTTGCAAGTCACGCTGGAACGCGACCCATTCATCGAGGGGGCGGTCGTCGAACAGTGCTTCGACAGCGTCGGCGTGTTCACCGAGCAGGATGCGCAGTTGTTCGTTTTCGTCGCGGGCCTCGCGCATCGCCTTGGCCTGTCCACGGGTGATGGGCTGGATGACGATATCGGGGGTCAGCACGTACGGGCCGCGGCGGCGGGCGGCGACCTCGGCCTGGATTTCGAAGAAGCGGCCCTCATCGGAGCCACGAGCAGAAGAGCGGGAACGAGTGGGCATGCGGTTCTTTCGGTGAATGTCCGACGTGGGATGGGGGTCAGGAGCAGGTGAGCGCGCAGGTGGCGGTCTGGTCGCCCACCTTGGCGGTCACTGTGGCCTTCCCGACGGCGACACGGGTGACAACCCCGTGGTTGTCGACCGTGGCCACGGCTCGGTCACTACAGACGAAGCTGGCGCGGCCGGTGACGGTGTTGCCGGCCTGATCGGTCACCGTCAACGAACCGGACTTGGACTGCTCCGACAACTTCATCGTCGCCGGTGTGACAGTGATGGCGGTGATGGCGGTCTCGAATCCAGCGGCGGCGGCGATGCGTTTCCAACCCCGCCCACCGAAACCATGCCCGACAGCGAAACCGGCGGTGTTGTCGCGGAACGCGGTCAAAGTCACCTTCTGTGACGCGCCACTGTCGCCGGACCAGGTTTCACCGTCTGCCTTGGACAGCGCGACCTTCGGTAGCACTTTGAACACGAAGATCGGGTTGGCGTCGTCGCCGTCGCGGCCGATGACGATGCAGGAGTAGTAGGTGACCTGCGGGGAAGTCGGCTGGGCGAAAAACACCTCACCAGAGGCGGGGTTCGCGACGACCGCCGACAAGTCGGTGCTGGTGGTCAACGCCAGCACCGTCTTGTTCGTCTCCTGTGGCGTGAACGCCAGCGTGGTGGAGTCGCTGGAGATGTCCATGCGGGTCGGTTCCCGCTCACCGAATGATTCGATGGTGTCGGTCTCGACGTCGCGCGCGAACCCGACCCCGTCTTTTTTGCTGATCAACCCCACCGACCGGTAGGCGGTGGGCAGTGGTTGAAGCTCGGAGGAGTCGTTGGTGAACGCGTCGGGATGGGCGGTGTACCAGGGGGCGAGAAACACGACAGCGTCGAGCGGTTTGAGCAGAAGCTGCTGTTTGGCCTGTTTGAGCTGCGACAAATCCATGGTCGCGCGAGGCTCCTTCAACAAGAGGGGGATGCCCAGATGAACCGGGCACCGATCGGGGCGATACGGCGCGGTGGCCGGTCACGGGAATTGGCGGCGGGCGTCTATCCGGAACTGGGCCTGCGCGACCCGGTTGAGGGGGTCGATGTCTTGAGTGTCGAGGCCTCCGGCACCGCCGGAGTTCTGCTCCACCCAGTCGATCAGCACCCCGTTAACACGGGTGCCGCCGCAGCCGAGTACCGCGGCGGTGGCGCGACGGCCCAGGGCTTGCGCGTCGGATCGTTTGTGCGCGAATACATCCAGTTGGACGATGGCGGTGTCGGTGATCTGGTCGGCGTCGATACCGCCGTCGATGCGGCGCGCCCAAATCAGCGGCAAGGCGTCCTGGAAATCCTGTTCGCTGGCGGGCAGCGTGCTGCAGGTGTAGGCGATCGGGGTGAGCAAGTCGATCAGGACCTGCTCGAAGTCGGGGAACTCGCCGGGCACGGGGTAGGTCACAGCAACGCCTCCCACAGGATTCGTTCGATGCCGTCGCTGCCGCGGTTGACGCGTGGCCGGCTGGGGCAATCCCAGCCGCGGCGCGGGGCTCGGTGCGCCACATAGCGATATCCGGCAGCTTTGAGGGAGCTGCCGGATTCGTCGTGCTGGGTGTAGGTGATCAGGCGGCGGTAACCGAGTGCGGTTGCCGCGCGCCGGACAGCGCCGAGCAGCTTCGAGTTGGCGTTGGGAGTGCTGTCGGTGGCGGTCCGGGTGACCTCGAGGGTTCGCCCGTCCTGCAGGTGCCGGGCGACGGGACGGCCGACGATCGCCACACCAACCAGCCTGTCGCCTAGCGCGACACCGGTCGAGAATTTGTGCCCAGGCGGCGGACGATGGTGACGGTGGTGCGTGGCGACGAAGTTCCTGGCCTCCGCGAAAGACACGGGCACCAATTCCAGTCGCTCTGGCGCGCTCATCGGGCCGCCCGGATAGCTGGAATCGACCGTCGCAGAACGGCTTCGGGTGCGTTCCACCTGGTTCCGAGTTCCCGCCACTTCGCGTAGTAGCCGTGCGCGTAGATGACGGCGACCCGCTTGCCGTTGCGAGTTTGGGCTAGGACGCGGACGTGGGAGGCGTTGTAGCCGGTGCGTCGACGGCTGTTGGCTCGCCAGTACGCGGCACCGGCCGATGCCTTGCGCCACACCAGTGCTCGCAGTTGTGGGGAGGTGGCGAGTACGCGGTCGAAGTCCGCACCGCGGGCCTCATAACGCATGGCTCAGCCTTCCAGGACGAAGTACGTGAATGGCCGCCAGCCCGTAAACGGGTTGGTGGGGGTCTCGGGGTGGGTCACAACAGTGCAGATCGCGCCGTTGGGTAGCCGGACGCGGTCGGCGTGGCGGATGTCCTGCCCCGCCGGTATCCGCACGGGGACGCTGCGTGTGGCGCGCGGGTCACCCGGTTTGCGAACGCTGGCCGAGGTTTCCGGGATGTCGGCAGGCCCAACCTGGTGGTGATCGGTGAACTCGCCATCGCCGTGCGGGTCCAGTTGCGCTGCCCGCAGCACGGTCAGCATCGCCCCGGCCGCGAAATACAGATCTGTGGTCACAGCATCCTCGGTGCGGTGGTGATCAGACCGGCGGTGAGCAGGATGCGATAGGCGGTGTCGCACAGGCCGGTCACGGCGGTGGTGATCTGTTGCTGGGTGGAGCCGGTGGCGTAGGTGACCGATCCGCCGGGCACGGACTGGGAGGAGATCACCGGGGGCTGTCCAGCCGGGCCAGCGACGGGGTTGATGTGGGCGGTCACCCATTCGGCGACTTGCGCGCACACCGCGTCCCGCATCGCGGTGCGGACGTCGGGGTCGGTCGGCTTCCCAGTGGAATCGGTGCCGTAGACAGCGAGCCGGGTGGCTGTGGTGACGCGGATACTGGCGTAGCGGATCAACACGGCCACGTCATCGGGCACTGTGGCCAGCCAGTCCGGCACGAGATCGCCTGGGGCGGCGTAGATCAGCATCCGGTGTGGTCTCGATCGGCTCGATCGGCACGATGTCCTCCCGGCCGCGCCGGGAGGACATCGTGCCGTGGTCGGTGTTGGTCAGAAGCTGCCGGTGGCGCTGCCCGGGTCGGCGGGAGCACCAGCGGAACCGGTGGCTAGTGCGAGCAGGGAGTTCAGCCACAGGATCAGCTGAAGAAACAGCGGCATGATGTTCTCTCTTTTTCGTTGTGCCGGACACCCTTCGATGTGCCCGGCGGTTGTTCCACTGGCCTGCGGCGTCGTTTCCCGCAGGCCAGTGGAACATCGGCTCACATCCCGGCGCTGGCAGGCACGGTGAATGTCATTTCGGCGGGCTCGGTTTGGTGCCGGTGGCGGGCTTGGCTGGCTCCCGTGACGGTGCAGCGGGGATGGCCGGTGTGGGCGGGGGCGCCGCTGGCGGAGTGTTCGGTGCGGCCGAGGGTTGGGTCGGGTTGTCGACGCGCTGCCAGCGGGCCAGAACGGTGAAATACGAGGGGTCTTCGTCGACGGTCACGACTTGGCCGGTGTTGATTTCACGGAATGTCGGCATCAGCTCTTGCCCCCGCCCTTCGTATCATCACCCTTGATCAGGACTGCGCGCTTCGGGTCGAGGGTTTTCACGCCATAGAGGGTGTCGAGGGAGACGATTGTTTGTTTCCGGTTGATGTCGTATTGGTAGGCGACACGAACGGACAAACCTCGATAGGACTCTGCGGCAGCGAAAGATCCGGGAGCGATTTCCAGCGGGGCGGACACGAAACAGAACGCGGTGTCGTGGAACGCCACTCCGACCTCAGTGGTCGGGTGTCCTTCGGTGGCATCGGTGCGCGGCTGCTCGACATTCTGTGTCTGGTAGGCGTCGAATCCGAACAGGCTGGCGCCGATCGAGGCGCGGCGCAATGCGTCGGTGCTTCCGGAATTCTGGGCATTCTTCAGAACCGGGGAGTTGAGCCACTGCGCCTTCGTGGTCGGCCCGGTCACCGCGTGACGGCCGTCTTCGGGCACACTGTTGACATCCAACTGCCTGGCCGCTTCGATCAACACCTCGGGCTTGTTCCATTCGAAACCAACCTGTGTCGACAAGCCCGCAGTCTGGGTGATGTCGTTGCGCAAGCCGAGGATGTCGCGGTCGATCTTTTGTGCGAGCGCCATCATCGCCGGTGACAGCAGCTGGGCGTCGAAATCGACGATATCGAGGGTGAGTTCTTCGGTTGTCACCGCGAACGAGACGTCCGCGATCCGGTCGAGGGTGACCGGGATCTTGCCCTCGGTGGCGTCCTGCAATTTGATGCCGGTGCCCCGGTCGAACAGCTGGGCGACGAACACCGCCGGTTTGCGGACGTTGACGACGTTACCGATTTTCTGGGCCGTGAATTCAGCCGAGTAATCGGTGTAAACGAGCGGAACCATGACGAGGGATTCGTATAACGTCGCCAACGCTTGGCGGGCGATCAAGGTGGGAGTGAGCAGGGTATTCGCCACTGCGGCGGCTCCTTATGAAATTATGAACGACTGTGCGCAGGCTGGGCCTGGCGTGTCGGCGCTATCGGCGTGCGCGTCGGTCGGCGCGCAGCTTGCGCAGCGCATCCACGGTCGTGTCGTCGCCGACCGCGGGCGCGCCAGCGGGACCGGCTGACAGGTCCCCGCCGCTGCGCACAGCTGGTGCGGATTGCTTGCGGAATTTCGGGTTGTCGGCCAAGGCACGCTCGACGGCGGTGGTGATGTGGTCGTCGAACTCGGCCGCCGACGGGTCCAGGTCGGCAACGGTGGCCAGGAACGAGCGCGAGTCCAGCAGGGTGGTCGCGTCGGCGCCTGCGGCATCGGCTGCCCGATACAGGGCCAGCTCGACGCGGGCGGCGCGTGCCTCGGTGGCGCGTTGGTCCGACAATGCTTGGGCCTGTTCAGCTTTCGCGGTGGCTTGGGCGAGCAGTTCGGCCGGGTCGGCGGGCACCTCGTCGGGAACCAGTCCCAACGCCTTGCCGAGAGTGCTGGCGATCTCCTCCCGGGTGCGTGCCGCAGCATCCTCGGCGGCTCTGCGGGCGGCTTGCTCCGACTCGGTGACCGCGGCCTGCCATTGCTTGCGGTGACGCGCGGCTTCTGCGCGCAACTGACGCACGTACTCGGCGGGAAACACCTGCTGGGCCGGTTCGGATTCCGATTCCGGGGCGACGGTGGCGGGTTCGCCCGCCGAGTCCTCGATCTGCAGGGTAGTTGCCGTCGAGCTCGTCGAATCGTGTTCTGGCTCAGCACCGGAGGCGGTGTCTGTGCTAGCGACGGTGTCGCCGACCTCGGCGGTGTCGGTGGTGGACATAGCGGGGATCAACCTTTGCGTCGTGCCGCATCGGGCGGCAGGAGGGGCGCGCCCCGGCTGGATCCATCGAGGACCGCCGGGGATCATGCGGTGACAACATGACCACCGGAATCCCTTGGCGGAGTTGGCTTTTCCCGAGAGATCCGGCTGTCAGGAAGCAGACATGGCAGCGGTGGTGCGGGGTTGTTCGCGGTAGCGGCGACGGCGGACACCGGTGGCGGCGACGTGGGCTGCGATCTGGTCGTGCAGGGCACGAATACGGTCGGCGGCAGCGGTTTCCGCGGCCGGGGTGATGGCGGCGGCGTGGCGTCGGTGCGCTGCCCGTATCGCCCGTTCCAAGGCCCGCAGCCGTTGCTCGTCGCGATACCCGCGCCGGTTGCCTGGTGCCGGTGGCGGCGGTTCTACGCCGGGACGCCACAGGCTGTGGCGGTGGCGGCAGTTGGGATGGTGCAGGCCCGCCGCTTCTGCCTCAGCCATGGTCGCGACCACGGTCTTGGTCACCATGCCGGTGCCGAACAGTGCGGGGACGGTGACCGGGCCTTTGGGTGTCGCACCGGTCAGCGACACCAGCTGGCCCTCGAACGGGCGGCACTGCGGTGCGGGGTTGGGGTGGTGGGAGATGATCACCAGGTCATGGCCCGCCGCGATCAGCCGAGCGGTGTGGCCGCGGTTGAGCGCCCGGTATACCGCTGTGCGCACCGCCATCTCGGCGTAGGTGTCGATGTGCCAGCGTCGGCCCGCGCGGTCAACGAACCCGGTGATACCGGAGTCGGCGAACCGGTCCAGCGCCTGCTGCAGCGCCTGCCGTTCAGTGACCACCCCGGTGATCACACGGCCAGTGACCTCGGCGATGATCCGCCGGTATCCGTCGTCGACGGACCGCAGAATCCTAGGGTGGGTGGCGGTGACGACGTGGATGGTGTCGGCAGCCAGCGCCTGCACCGCGGCAGGGTCGACAGTGGAGGCGTGCCGCACCGACAGCTCTGCCGCGCGGCGGCCGAGGTCGGCTCGCGCGGCGCGGTCACCGATCGCGGCGGCGGTGTCGATCGCTGCGGTGACGGTGGCGGCGAGTTTCGGGGTCAGACCGGTGAGCAGGGTGCGGGCGGCGGAGTCGAGTGCCACCAACTGCGCTCGCTGACGGGTCGCCCAGTGCGGGGCGTCCACACCTGCTCGGGCGTGGCGGGCGACCAAACCGACCAGATGCTGCTCGGCGTCGGCGTAGATCGCAGCGACAGCAGCAGACAATCCCGCCACCTGCCGGGGCTCCATCATCGACTACCACCTCACGCCGCCAACGGCGGTGCAGCGTCGTCGGCGGGAACCGTTGCACTGGTTGCGATGTCGTCGTCTCCGTCGCCAGGTGGTGCACCGTAATCCATTGGTGAGGGAAGGTCGGTGACCGCCGCGGCAGCCCGGTCATTGGCGATGCGTGCCACCTCGGCGTCGATTTCTTCGGTCGACCAGTCCGGATGCTGTTCGAGCACCATCTGGCGTGTCGACATCGCGTGCGCGGACGCCAACGCCGCCAACGTTGCCGCCATCTCCGTCGGAGATTGCGCAGACCGGGTGGGGAACTTCAGTTCCGGGTCGTCGCTGAGGGTGATGCCGGTGCCGAACACGGCGGCATCGATGCGCATCGCGGTAGCCGCCAACGGACGCAGCGCGCTTTTCCAATACGAAATCTTCTTCGACCGCGTCTTTTCCGACAGCTTCTCCCGCGCATTGACCTCGGTGGCGGTCATGACACCGACCGTGAGGGAGTTGTCGGAGAAGTTGTTCGCCGACTGCCCGGCGGCGCGCAACACGACGTTCAACAGTTCAGCAGCTGTTTGGGCGTGTTCTTGCCAGCGGATGGCGAACTGGTTGGCCTGCACTCCACCGTGACCGTCTGCGGCGGACCCGAGACCGGCACGCAAGGTGGTGAACACTGCCTGTTCGTTGTCCCATTCCGCGCCGTGGCCCGGTGCGGCGGGTTTGAGCAGGTTCTCGTCAACGAACAACCGCGCCTTACCCAACCGGATATCGCGCAGCCAACTGGTGTAGGTCTCGTCCAACGCATCGAACCATTGCTCGAGCTGATCGAAATCACTGCGCCCCAGCTGCGTCAGCCCAGGGGTGGTGCGCCACAATCGGTTCGGCCGCACATTGGGAACGTACGCTGCGGTGAGCGTCGACACACCGGTGGCGATACCGCCGTCGGCGTCGACGACATCGACCGCCCACTGTGTGTCGGGAGATTCCGAGAGCGGGATACGGCGGCCGAGACGGCTGCGGTCACCGTGATACAGCCCGTGCAGGATTCGTCCTGGTTCGTGGCGTTCGAGGTGACGCAGCACGGTGCCGTCCTCGTCGAACACGGTGGTCCAGAAGGTGACGGCGGTGAGCCGGTTGTAACGCCAGGTCGGCAGCGCCGCATCGGCGGCGACGGTGCCGAGCATGACGTGGTCGGCAATCTGGGTGTCCCACCACAGGCGCAGATAACTGCCGCCCAGCGCGGAGCACACTTCGGCGGCCTCCAACAGGGTGGAGACGGTTTCGTCGCTGGCGAAGATGGTGTCGAGGCGTTTCTGCGCCGCGGCCCGGTCACCGACGGTGTCGTCGGCGGCGATCATCCACGTCGGTGGTTGGGAGAACAGCAGATCGGCGCTGGCGCGGGCAAGGTCGGCGGGCGCGGGCAGGTGCAGTTTGGCGGATTGCTGGATGTCGGGGCGGCTCCAGAAGAAGCGTTGGATGCGGCCGATGATTCCGCGTGCACCCAGGGCCGGGCGCATGGTCCCGTGTGCGGTGTAGATGGTTTCCAGGTCGGTGGTGTTGCCGGTGTACCAGGCGTTCCACACCGCCATATCCCGCTGGGCCCGATCCCATGGTTTGGGAGGCCACGTGCTGCCGTGCTCGGGCAGTGGCACGAGAGCCTCCTTATCGCTTGGGAGTTGGCCGGGATGTGTTGGGTCGGTTGTGTTGGGAGTGGTTGCGGCCGGGCCATACGCCGAACACCATGTGGTAGTACTCGGCGGCCAGACCGTGCACCTGGCTTTCAGGCACGTGTTCGCGCAGCGCGGCCACCAGCGCCGTGTACGGTGTGGGGCTGGCCGCCCACTTCGCCAGGCCCTTCCCTTTCGTCCAGTAGTCGTTGAGCGCGCGCGAGGCACCGACTCCTGGCCGCGAACCCTGTCCGGCTACCATCGCTCCCCCGCCACGGTGCCGGTGTGGGTGAGGACGGGAACAGACGGCACGGCTGGTACGACACCGACGCGGCGGTGAGCCCGTGGTGGTGTTCCTAGGGTCGGGTCGAGTCGTCGCGCCAGGCGGAACAATGTGCGGGCCAACCGGTTCCGCATCCGATCCCCCCTCTGTTTTCGTCGCTGTGGACCGGCACCGCAGGCGGAGGTATCGACACTCCGCCTGCGGGCCGGCTATTCAGTTGTCACGGCACAAGTTGAACGTCCCGGGTGCCGTTCCGGGAGTCATGGTTGCTGTCGCTGTCGCTGTCACCGAGGTGGTGACGGGGATGCTGCGCCGTCTGTCGTGTGTGCGGTGAGGTCCACGTATGGCCGCCACCGCTTTTCGGTGGTGACGATCACGTAGCGGGCCGCGTCGAGTGAATGATCGGCGGTCTTGATCGGG
Organism: Nocardia transvalensis; assembly: GCF_015477765.1. Classification (GTDB taxonomy): domain Bacteria; phylum Actinomycetota; class Actinomycetes; order Mycobacteriales; family Mycobacteriaceae; genus Nocardia; species Nocardia transvalensis_A. Next base: position 190,285 of record NZ_JADLQQ010000010.1, read on the forward strand.
GCGTCGCGGCCGTGTGCGGTCGCCGTCGTGTCCCAGGTGTAGCCGGTGACCTCGGCGAGGAAGCCTGCGCACCGCTTCGTGACACGCAGCCGTCCGGCCGCCAGTAGGGAGGCTGTCAACCGGATGCCGTAGAGCACGTCGTTGTCGGCCGCATGGGTTACCACACCGTCGGCGAGCAGTTGTACGCGGAAGCTGGCGGCAGCAGGGTCGACGATCACGGTGTCACAGCCGAGGTGTGGGCTGGAGGCGACCGGCAGGTGCGGCGAGGCCAGCCAGGAGCGAATCCCGTGCGACAGTTGGCCGTCGGTCCAGCGCGCCTGGTCGTCACGGGCCTCGTACCGCCATTCGTCGACCAGGTACAGCACACCGTCCGCACCGAGGGTGAGCATCAGCGCGGCCGTGGCGTTGGTGGTGCCGTAGTCGATGCCGACACCGAGCACCGTGTGCATGGGTGGCAGCGCATCCCAGCTGATGATGTGCCGGTTGTCGTTCCACATGTCGTAGATCGCGCCATCGCCGCCGACCCATGCGCCGTCGATGAACCTCCGGTACCACAGTCCGGTGTATTCGGCCTTGATGGCGCTTTTGTAACTGTCGGTTAACGACGGGTTGTCGTCGAGGGTGAAGTGGAACACCCGCCAGTCCGGCAGTTCGGTGACCCGGTCCAGGTAGTCGGTTTTCAGCCAGTGGCTGGGTGAGTCGGGGTTGGTGGTGCCGAACAGTTGCGCACCGTCAACGGACATGCGGCCCAACAGTTGTTTGAAGAAGCCCACGTCGAGCACGGTGACCTCGTCGCAGAACGCGAGCTGGATGGTCATGCCGCGGATCTTGTTTTCGCTTTTGGCGTCGTGGGCGCCGACGATGTGGACGGTCCGGCCGAATATCCTTGCCGTGGACGCACCTTGCCGGTAGTGGATATGTGGGCTGAACATCCTGAACGCGGGATGGGTTGCCAGCGGTTCGAAGACGTTGCGGTAGATCGCGTCACGGTTCTTGCCAACGATCACGATCGCGCCGACCGGTCCGGCGTCGCGGATCTTCTTCAGCATCAACCAGGTCCACGAGAATGACTTGCCGCTGCGGATCGCGCCGACGAACATGTTTACCCGGCCGGTCGCGCCCGCATACGAGGTGATCTGCTTGGCGCTCATCCCCGGTGAGGGGGCGGTCACTGTTGTGTCGGGGTGTCGGTGATCTGCTCGGCCGCCGACACGATCGCAGCGTGCAGGCTGTCGAGCGCGTGGCGCGCCTCGTGGCCGGTGTCTGCTGGTGAGGTGTTGTCCAGGCCAAGGTATTTCGCGCGCCGGTCCATGATCTTCAACGCCGCCAGCACAGCTTTCACGTCTCCGCGTACCGCTGTGGGGTAGAGCCCGAGCAGCATCGCGTCGAGGCGATGCAGTTCCATGTCCAGGACTGCTTGTGCGGGCTCGCGTTTGATCTCGGCGAGCGCTTCGGCGACGTCGCGGTGGGCGGTGGTTTTGGAGACACCGAGTTTGTCGGCAATCGCGCGGATCGTCGCGCCGGCCAACCGGAGGTTGAGTGCCTTTTCCTGGCGTTGGGCTCGTTCGATCGCTGTTCTGCTCGTTTTGGACCGTGCCACGACGCGCGCCTCCTACAGGCTCCGGGGAGCAACGCGGCGGGCGTGCTCAGAGTTCTGGTCGAGGAGTGTGTGTCCCGGTGCCGGAAATTCGTTGGGTCGGTAGGTTGTGCGGCGACGGGTGATGTCGAAGGCCCCAACCCCGGTTCCTCCGGTGCTTCACCGTCTTGCGCAGCGCTGGCACGGTGCGCGCGGAATCACTCGGGTCCGGGGTTGGGGCTGGCGCCCGCGACTGCGACCGCCGCAGGGTCGGGGGCTGGCGGGAGTCGCGGGCGGGTGTGGTGCGGCAGGCTCTGCCCGGCAATCAGGGCAATTGTTGTGTGTCCGGGGGCATGCCGCAGTCTCGGTGAGATCAAGGTCGTCCGACAGCGATGGTCGTCGTGGTCGACCCGTCTCTGTAGTTATCGAAACATCGTCTGGGTCAGCGCAATCCGATGTTCGGTGCGCCTGGCGGGGGTTGTGGGCGAGGACGGTGTCGCGAGGGCAGGTGCAGGGCTCGCCACACGGGCGGTACGTACCGGAACCCGGTGTAGGGGTCCAGCCAGGGGACGCCCAGGCGTTCGAATCCGTTCAGCAGATGCAGCGCCGTCACCGCGACCGCAGCGTGGTGAGAACGGGGTGCTTGTTCAGCCAGCGGTCGAACGCGTGCGACAGTAGCTGATCCTCGCCTGCGGTGAGTTCGTGAGCGAGCGTCAGGCCGACCAAGACCGCGACGGCGGTTTCACCGGTCAGCGTGTTGCCCGCCCTGCGTGTGCGGCTCACAGTTCCTCGTCGTCTTCGTCTTGCAGCGCGGCGTCGGTAGCCAGCTGCAGGAACCCGTAGGCGAGCATCCCCAGCGATTCGATCAGCGGCAGATCATCACCGTTGGCGTCGAGCGCTGACACCGCAACTGCGTCGCTGCCGTCGTCGCGGATGACACGGTCGATCACGATCCGGCCAAGCTTCAACGGCTGAGGCACGATACGCATCCCAATCTCCGGTTCCGATATGCGAACCCGACCACAAGGGTTGCGCACAACCACTGCTCACCATCGGGGTCAGACTGTCGCCTACGGCGTGCAGCCTAACCCAGGATGTGTGACAGAACCGGAGTGTTGACCAACATCATCAGCCTGCGCAACCATCGTCGCCATAGTGCGTAATCCTGCGTAAGTTTGTGGTCGTGCGGGACCTGCCAGCCCCGCCCACCCCGGAAGGACCCCCACGATGCACGCACTGTTCATCCACGACGGCACCGCCACCGAAGTCGCCGCCATCACCGGCTATCAGCTGACCCGCAACGGATCCCGCGCCGACATCACCCTCACCACCGGCCGCCGCGTCACAGCCCACCAGGACCACATCCTGCTCACCCCTCGAATCCTCACCGACGAGGAAGCAGCCGCCTGAACAACCACAAGCGCGGACAGCCACAGCGGCCCCATCCACCTTCAATCGGCAAGGAACCCAATGACGATCACCCCACACCGCCGTCCAAAGTCAGCTTATCCAAGATTCGACGATCGCGATCACACTCTTGTCACCGAGCGGTTGAACAAACGCCACCAGGCAACCACCCCTCTGGTCGGCGACTGGATCGACTTCGCCGACGGCATTCGTCGCCGTATCTCCTACATCTGGGGCGACGAAGACGCACAAACCTCAGACCGCGGCAGCTATTACCTGCTGCCCAATGGCGACATGAATTTCAGCGGTTCCTTGTATCCCTCGATTCCACTGGCCAGCCTCACCAACACCGGTACCACCCGGCCCGGCAGCGCGTGGATCTTCCACCACGGCCACGCCTGCGCCCACAACGGCGTCGACTTCGACATCCCGGTCCGCGTCTACACCACCACGCTGTCCGCACCGAAATAGCCGCTCACCCAACACGAGCCTGCCAGCTCGCACATCCCGGAAGGAAACCACTATGGGCCAGTACTACAAGGCCGTCCTGCTCGCCGACGACACCGACGAGATCAGCACCTATCTGGAGTCGTGGGACTACGACTCCGGCACCAAGCTGATGGAACACTCATGGATCGGCAACGCATTCGTCGAGGCCGTCGAAAAACTGCTGAGCACACAGACACGCGTGGTGTGGGCCGGTGACTACGCCGACGCCGAACCCGACAACATCAGCCCGACGAACCTGTACAGCCGGACGAGGGCGGCGGTGAAGGCGAGCCCACTACCCGCTTGTGCGGTCGGCCGTTATGTCATCAACCACGACAAGCATCTCTACGTCGACAAGGCGACCGTCTTGGCCAACAGGCACGGCTACCGGATCCATCCGCTGCCGATCCTTACGGTCGAAGGCAACGGACGCGGAGGCGGTGACCTGCACGCACACAGAACATCCGGCGAGTTCTCCGTCGTCGGAACATGGGCCCGAGATCGCATCACAATCAGCGACACCGCGCCCGACAGCTATGAGCAGCTGCCGTTCGACCTCATCGAGCATTGGTGAATGGGCGGAATCGAAAGAGACACAACCGGTGAAGACACTCGAACACTGCCCTGAATGCCCGAACGAGCCGCTGCGCTGGTATGTGACGATGCGGGGTCGTCCCGGCGTGCCTTACAGCGGAATCACTTTGCACGATGTCGCACCAGTGGCGTACCGGTGGTGCCGCGAATGCGGTTATCACACCGGGGAGCAACTCGACATCGACGGCATCGTCGCCCGGCTCAACGATGACCCCCGACTGATGTGGGTAAAGCGGAGCACCCCAGGGCAGATTGACGGCTACTCCACGACGAGCCACGCGGAGCTGAAACGCAGTGCCGAGAGAATGGCGCGAGTGCGCGGCTCCGTGTCGGCAACATATTCGATCGAATATCGCAATCCGGCTGGAGATCTGATCCGGCGCTCGGCCACCTGGACACAGGGTGTCGACCCGGAAACATTCTGATTGGACGCTCCCATCCCGTCGGCCATTCCGCGCCGCACCCTAATCATTCGGTGGCACCGCGCCCGGGTCGCGGGCGCGGTGCCTGCCGCCAAAACCCGAGAGTGCCAAGGAAATTCCGATGACCGCCAATAATGCGAACGACCGGAGCTATGAGATCGCCCGGACGATCTTCCGGCAGCTCGCCGGAAGCCAGCGCCGCCTGATCGCCGCCGTCGGTGCCAAGGACTTCGTGGTCCTGCCCGATGGCATCCAATTCCGGATCATGCGGAACGCCGCGAAGATCAACCACGTCTCGATCCGCTTGCACGCCAACGACACCTACCGTCTGGAGTTCGGCACCGTTCGCGGCGTCAATTACCGCCAGCGGGAATTGTTCACCGACGTTCATGTCGAACAACTGCGCAGACTGTTCGAGACCACCACCGGCCTCTACCTCACGATCCTCTGACTCGATCGTTTGCGCCGCGGCCACTCCGACGGGCACGGCGTTGACCACAAACCAACCTCAGCCCAAGCCGAAAGCAAAACACCATGAAGATCGTCGGCTCGGCCCTGCTGTTCCTCATGGCGTGGCCTATCTTCGTGATCGTCTGGTGGGTGAAACCGGACACGCGGCCGACGATCGTCCAGCAGATCGTCAACTTCACCAGGTCACACCCGAGGCTGTGCGCCTGGTTCGGCGTGGGCTTCGGCCTGACCGGCGGGATCGGCAACCTCACCGGAACCGCCTACGGTGCCGGGTTCACCGGGCTCGGGATCGCGGCGGGCTGCGGGTTCCTGCTGCTGCGATGGCGGATACAGGAACGCGCCGCACGGAATGCGGAGATCGCTGCCCGCGCAGACGCCCAGCATCGCGCGTATCTCGAGGGCGACGACTTCGGGTTGTACGGGACACGCGAGATGCCCTTGTAGCCGGTCGTAGGATTCCATGACGTGTCAGACGAACCAAAGCTATGCGTTCGGTGCGGCGAGAACCCGGTCGGTCCTGGCGGGATGCTGTGCCCCGACTGCCTCCGGCTGCTCGCCGAGCGAGCGAAGGACCCTTACGGGGAATGGACGCAGGAAACCCGATCTGAGTAACAGGTAGTGGATCACCGCGTCTCCCGAGGTTGTCCCAGCCGACCACGCCGGGCTCCACGGGCTGCGCCTGGACATGTGATCGATCATCGGTCGATAGTGTGCGGGAATGCGAATTTCCCGCACCGCCATAGTGATTGGGTGGATTCTGCTCATAGGGATCGTCTCCACAGCCTGCGGCCCCGACAACAGTCGTTCGACCGCCTCGACCACCCTGGTCGAGGCGGTCTCATCCAGCCAGACGCCTCGCCCCATGCAGGTGCCCGCCACCTCGCCGGCCTCTCCCCCACCAGCTACCGCGCCGACAACATCGGCGTTGACATCCGGGGACCTGTGTCAGCAGACTCGCGAGTTCATCGCTCAGGCCCGCGAACTCAACCCCGGGGTCAGCGATCAAGACGCCATCGAGGGGATGTTCGAGATGCTGGCACAAACCAATGCTTGGATCAGTGCAAGCGAGGCGGAAAAATCCCAGGCGCGGCAGGCAATCCAGGACGCGGTTGCGCATGGCTGCACGCCGTGAAGGAAGGATCGACAGGGTGACTATCGAGGAATTCATCGAGGCTCGGCTGGCGGAAGACGAACAGATCGCCCAGGCGGCGGCTGGCGCACCATGGTCGGCCCCGATGCCTCCTTGGGTCCATGTCGAAGCCAAGGCGATCGCGGCTGATAAGGAGCGACTCGGCCACCTCGGATATGTTGGCACGATTGACCGCGATATCGACCGAACTCACGTCATTCGGCACGACCCGGCACACGTACTACGACAGTGCGCTGCGCTACGGACCGCCCTCAAGACAGGCAAGACCACCAAGGAGATCGCGGCGATCTGGTCCGACCATTCCGACTACGAGCCCGGTTGGATGACTGATACCGAGTGAGCCACCCGCGATGCGCGGCCCCGGCTATAGACGTGGTTCCACGGCAAGAGCGGTCAGGTGCGGCTCAGCTCGATCACGTCGCCGATGCGGTACACGACCCCGGCCGGTGACCGGAAGCCGTGGAGTTTGCCACGCGCGGCCCACTGCCGGATCCGTTCTGCGGTCACAGGTTTGCCCGCAAACCATGACAAGATGCGCGCCAATTCGGCGGCGGTGCCCACAGCGTTCTCCGCCTGCCGCAGAAGCAGGCGACGATGCTGCTGCACCGGTACGCAGTACCCGCATCCGGCACAGTCGACAACTTCGGCGCTGTCGATGGCGTACAGGTCGGTCCGGCATGCCGGGCAGGGACCGACGAACAGCCGCTCGACTGGGCGGTCGATGGCATGACGTGCCTGCTGGACCGCGCCGACGATCTCCGCATGGATTCCGTCGATGCACGGGGCATCGTCGGGTATCGCTGGCAGCCACCGTGCCAGGTAGGCGGCGTGGGCGGCGGGTCTGTGCGGGGCAGGGGCACCGGTGACGATCGCGACCCGTAGCGCGTAGGCGCGTAAAGCGTGTTCCAGCGTCATTCGCGCCTGTGAGGCTCGCTGGTTGAACGGCACCACGCGTTCACGATGCCGCCCACGTGCGCTGATCTGGCCGCCAGTGTGGATGCGGTCGGTGCGGGTGATGGTGGTCTGCAGGTCGTCGAGCAAGTCAGGAACCTGCCCTAACGCGCTCATCACCGTCTCACGCTGTAACGGCTCCAACGGGTGGGTCACGGTCGCGACCGCACCACCGGCTGTGCCCGCAATCGGTTGTCCTGCACCAGTTCCGGACATCTTTGCCGGATCCGCGACTGGAGGGCCATCGGTGCGGCCAGGATTGCGGGTCACGCGGTGGCGGACTTTCTGGTCGCGTCACGGTGCGCGGACAGCACCAGGTGCAGGTCGGCGTCGCTGATGTGACCGCGGATCGTGCGGGTTGTGGTGACGGTATGGGGGTCTTCGACCCCGCGCAGGGTCATGCACTGGTGCTCGGCGGTGATCAGCACGCACGCCCAGCGCGGGGTGAGCCTGTCGTACACGGCGTCGGCGACCTGGGTGCCGAGGCGTTCTTGCACCTGCAGCCGCCGCGCATACCCGTCCACCAGCCGCGACAGTTTCGACAGACCCACGATCCGCGACTGCGGCGCGGGAGCGTAGGCGACGGTCGCGGTGCCGGTGAAGGGCAGCAGGTGGTGAGCGCAGGTGGAGGCCACCCGGATACCGGACACGATCACCGGGCCCGCATGGTGTGGGGCCGGGAACGTGCGGTCAAGGTGTGCGACGGGGTCTTCCCGGTAGCCGGCGAGCCTGTGCGCCCAGGCTTTGGCGACGCGTTTCGGAGTGTCGGCGGTGTGGTCGCCTTCGTCGATGCCGAACGCGGTGAGCAAGTCGGTGACCGCGGTGGCGGCCTGGTCGAGGACTGCGCAACCTGCACCGGGCGCCGGGGCTGGGGTGGGGGTTTCGTGTGCGACCAGGGTTGAAAAGGACGGTGTCATCGGATGCTTATGTACCTCTCGTGTCGCCGAAGGCGAGGACGTGAATGCGGTGGGTGGCGTTCACGCCGATGTCGGCGGCTCGGCGTGCGACTGCGGGCCAGCGTGATTGCAGTTCAGTGGTGCTGATGCCTTGCGGCATCACCCACACCCGGTCGCGGGGCCACCCGACGCGGGTGGCGTAGTCGGCGGCGAGATCGACATCGGTGGCGTCGGCGACGACGAACTTCAGGATCGCGTTGCGCGCCAACGGTTCCTGACCGGTGTTGACGTAGTCGACCCATCCCGGATGCAGCATCGGGTTCTGCGCACGCCGATGGGTCCCCGCGTTGGGCAGCTTCGGCGAGATCGATGCCGCCGCCGTGAATTCCCTTGTGGTGCCGTTGGGGGGCAGTGTGCCGTTGGTTTCCACCTGCACCGCGCACCCTTTGGAGGTCAGCCCGTACAGCAGTTGCTGCCATCCCGGTTTGCGTTGATGCATCAGTGGTTCACCACCGGAGAGGACGGTCAGCATGTCCGGGTGTGCGTCGCGGATCAGCTGATCGACCGGGACAGGCGGGTTTTCCCGTTTCAGGTCGTACCGGGTTTCGTCCCAGGTGTAGGGGGTGTCGCACCACGAGCAGGAGAGGTTGCAGCCGCCGAGGCGGATGAACTGGGCGACACGGCCTGCGAACGGGCCTTCGCCTTGGATGGTGGGCCCGAACTGTTCGGACACCGGCAACGCGAACCGCCCGCTGGAGGAGGGGCCGCTCACTGGGCCTCCCAGCTGGCCTGGTTGGTGCGGCCTTCATGCACGTGCACGCGTGTCAACGTCAACTGCGGCAACAGTTTCCGTGTCACGTCCGCGATGTCGGCGGCAATCGCCTCGGTGGTCGGCCAGCCGCCAGCGAGCCGATACACCTTCAACCCGGCGGCTTCGAGGACGTCGCCGATGTCGTCGCCCGGGTGGCAGACGAACCCGTGGTCGAGATGGGTGTCGACCCAGTCCTTGAGTACGGTCTTGATTGCGCCGAACTCGGCGGTGTCGGCGTCGAGATCGTCGACGCGGAAGGTCCATTCGATCCAGAACGAATGCCCGTGCACGTTGCGGCATTTCGCGCCCGCCCCGGTGAGTGTGGGTATGCGGTGGGCGGTTTCGGCGTTGTGGCCGACGGTGATGAACGAAGTCATGAATGTCTTTCCGGCAAGTATGGGATGCGCCCGTAGTGGCGGTTGAGAGCGCTTCGGAGGTATCCGAGGCGACGGTCAGGCAGGTAGGCGAACGGGTAGACGATGCGGCAGCCTGCCGCGCGGGCGGCCGGACCCAGCACGTGGCGGTAGTTGGCACCGCAGACCGCGAGCGCGTCGGTGATGCCGCGCCGACGCAGCTGCGTGGCCACGGTGTCGACGCTGATCGAGCCGCGCTGCCCCATCTTCAAGTCGTAGGAGGCCAGGCGGGTGGTGAGGTTGATCAGCCCGTGTTTGGCCGACAGCACCAGCACGCGATGCGGGTCGGTGACCGAACAGGCCCACCGTCGTGTGCTGACGAACAGGGCGCCGGTGTAGAGCTGACCGGCCGGTGCCGGTCGATCCAATTTCGCTGCCCCGCAACTGATGATCACCCACGGCGGCTCGTTCACGCGCCCGTGACCTGCCGCCAATAGTCGGGGTCGGTGTAGACGGTGCGGTCGGTGACACCGGCGTGAGCGAATGCTTCGGCGCGTTCGACGCAAGTGCCGCAGCGTCCACAGTGCCCGGCCCGATCGCCCTCGTAGCAGGACCAGGTCAGCGCGTAAGGGACACCGAGCCGGTTGCCGATGCGTGCGATCTGCGCTTTGGACAGGTGCACGAAGGGTGCGCCGATGCGGACACCGCATCCCAGCTGGGCGGCGGTGGAGATGGCGTCGATGAATTCAGGACGGCAGTCGGGGTAGATCGCGTGGTCTCCGGCGTGGACGGCGGTGACAACCTCGGTCATGTGGTGGGAGGCGGCGATCCCGGTGGCGGCCATCAGCATGGTGGCGTTGCGATTCGGCACAACGGTTTTGGCCATGGTGTCGGCGGTGTAGTGGCCGTGCGGGATCTCACCATCACCGGTAAGCGCCGAGGTGACGCTGGCACCGAACGTGGTGAGATCGAGGACAGTCAGCGGGACACCGTAATGGGCGGCAACGGCTTTCGATGATTCGAATTCGATGCGGTGACGCTGCCCGTAATCGATGAACACGGCGAGGGCGTCGACGACGTCGGGGCCGTCGAGGCTGTAGGCGAGAGCGGTAGCGGAGTCCATGCCGCCGGAGAGCAGGACGACAGGTTTGTAGGTCATGCGGCGTCTGGTTTCTCGGTAGGTGCGTCGATGTCGGGCGACCGGCCCGACACGGCAGGGTGTGGACCGGTCGTGGTGTGGGTTCGGGCGGTTTCGGCGATGCCGGCCAGTGCGCCGGGGTCAGTGTCGGCCAGATGCAGGTGCGGGCCGTCCATGGCCGCCACGAGTTCCAGGTTTTGGGCGGCACCTTCGGCGAGGTGAAGGTGCGGGCCGTCGGCTCGACGCCGGTCGTGGGCGAGTTGGTCGGCGATCCCGCTGTTGGCGGTGGCCAGATGCAGGTGAGGTCCATCCGTGCGGGACAGGTCCCCCCAGGCCGGGGCGGGGATGACGCCGTGGGTGCGGCGCATGTGTTGTTCGTTCACACTCGCCGCCAGTGCTGAAATCCTTATCAGCAGAGGACGATTCGCCGGTGTGGAGCGTGCCACCTGTGACGGGGCGACTCCGTAGTGGCGGTGCAGCAGTTTGGCGACCTCGGGGCGGTAGACGTCGCGGCCGTCGAGGCGGGCGGTAATGAGGGCGTTGGTGCGCGGGTCGCGCAGCGTCAGCCGCGCGTACCGGTAGGCGGAGCCCCAGCCGGAGGAGTCGACGGAAAAGAACGGCAGCCGGAGCAGTTCCGGCGAGGACACGCCCCAGCCGTGGAACCGCACCTGCGGCCAATGTCGGCGCTGGTGTTTGAACACCTGCACCAGCCAGCGCAACAAGCGTGCCCGAGAGCCCCCGTGTGCGACCATGCCACCCAGACCCAGGAAGTCGACGCCACGGTCGGCGTAGTAGTCCATCAGGGCAGGGTCGTCACCGTAGTGGATCGTCGGGACCGCGGCGACGCCATGGACATCCACGAGTTCGTGCCAGTTGCGGCGGGTCGCGGCCGGGTCGCCGATCACATCCAGCGCTGCCACCCACGCCAGCCGGTGCCGCCACCGATGCGCCCATCGTGCGAGGTCTTTGGTTGTGATGGTGACACCTTGGGAGGCGGCGGAGAATGCGCCGGAATCACCGATCAGCCTCAAGCCGGCCAGCTTGTCGAGGTTGTGGTTGCCGAAGTAGTGGAAGCTGACCAGTGCGTTGCGGGGTGCGGGGATCACGCGGCGTCGTCCAACAGCACCGACAGCGCGGCAGAGTCGTCGGAGAAGTTCTTACGGTGGGTGGCCCAGGCACGTTGGAGGTCCGGTTCGACCTTCAGCGACAACGACACCAGGTGGTCGTCGGGTTCGGGTTCACCGACTTCGTCTTCCAGCGCATCCAGGTCGGGGGCTCCAGCGATGATGTCTTCCAACGCGGTGATGTCGGTGTCGTCGTAGCCGGTGCCGTCCAGATCGGGGAGGTCGCTGAGCAGTTCGAGCAGTAGCCGGTCGTCGAACCCGCCGACTTCGGAGGTGCGGTTGTCCGCGGCGACGATGCGGGCGGCGCGGTCGTCGTCGACATCGATCTCGTGGATGAGCACCTGCTGCCACTGCTCGGCGTCCGGGTATTCCTCGGCGAGGTCGCGGATGGCGATGACGGTGTGGTTGCCGGTGAGGACTTCGTTGGGGCGGCCGGTGTGGGTTCCTATATTGACGACGACGGGCTTGTATTGGCCGTTGGCGCGCAGGGAGGCTTTGATGACCGCGACGTTGCCGCGGCGGGGGTTCTTGTGGAACAGGTTCAACTCGGACGGGTGCACATGCCGGCGTCCGGGCGCGGTGTCGGTCACGATGCGTGTTCTCCTCAAGGCTGGACGGGGCGGGTCAGGCGGTGCGCGCTGGTTGCGCTGGACGTGTTGCCGCTGGTGGGGTGTTGTCATCGTCGAGCCAGGCTTCTAGTGCGCTGCGGATATCGGCAGGCAGGTCCGCGGCGACCGGGGGTTCGCCGTCGCTGGTGGCCTGATGGGGTCGGGTGATCTCGATCGACCAGCCGTCAGCGGAGTCGTAGGACATGTGCGTGACTACAGGCGCACCGGTACGAGCGGGCCGGTAGTCGGGGTTGATCCTGGTCACGGTCGCCGTCATGGCCGCGATTGTCACCAGCCACCCCGCAGCGGGTACAGAAAGTGGCCAACAGCCCGCCGACCGGATCAGCCGCACATCGCCCTCCGGGAAGCAGTGTCCTTCCAGCGGTCTCGGCTAGCATCGGCTGCCATGTCCGTCTACCTCGTGACCGGCGCCGCGGGTTTCATCGGCGCGAACTACGTGCATCGCCTGCTGGAGTGGGAGCCGGATGCCGAAGTAGTGGCGGTCGATTACATCGGCTTCGCCGGGAACCTGGCGAACCTGGATCCGGTGATCGACCGCATCGTGTTCGAGAAAGCCGACATCGCCGACCTGGCGGTGATGGAGGCGATCTACCGCCGATACCGACCGGACTATGTCGTGAATTTCGCGGCCGAGTCGCACAACGATCGCGCGATCCTGGGACCGTCGGCGTTCATGCGGTCCAATGCGCTGGGTGCTCAGGTGATGGCCGAATGCAGTCGGCTGGTGCCCGTGCGGTCGCATGTGCATGTGTCGACGATCGAGGTGTACGGGGAGCTCGCGGCCGGGGACCAGTGGTTCACCGAACGGTCCCCGTTGAACGCCAAGACGCCCTACAGTGCGGCGAAGGCGGCCGGGGACCAGATGGTGCGCGCCTACATGCAAACCTACCCGGACCTGAATATCCGGATGACACACTGCGCCAACAACTATGGCCCGTATCAGCTGCCGGAGAAGCTGATCCCACTCGCGGTGACGAACCTGCTGCGCGGCCGGAAGGTACCCGTGTACGGCGACGGCCTGCAGAGCCGGGACTGGCTGCATGTGGCCGACCACTGTGCTGCAGTGCATCGGGTGCTGCATGCCGACATGGATCCGATTCCGCCTGCGATGGCCACAGACCCAGGATTGCTGCCGATCTTCGACATCTCCGCGCGCACCGAGGTCACCAACCTCGATATTGCGCACATGGTGGTCACGGAGCTGGGCCTGAACCCGGACCAGTGGATCGAACACATCCCGGACCGACCCAATCACGATCGCCGATACCTGATCAACCCGGAGAAGATCGAAAACCAGCTGGGTTGGCTGGCCGCGCATGACTTCGCCGCCGGGATCGCCGAAACGGTCGCCTGGTATGTCGAGAACCGCCCTTGGTGGGAGCAGATCATCACGGACAAGGGCGAACTCGGGTTCGACTGGAGCCGGGTCGGTCCCGCCGCCTCGGCGCGTTAAGCCTGACCGAGATCGCCTGTAGCACTTCGAGTGTTACCAGCCGCCCAACCCCCGAGTCTTCGTCTCCTCGATGAAGTGCAGTTGCCGAAACAACCTGCGCCGGTGATCACGGCCCATCGTGATGCCGGGGATGTCACGCCCCCCTCGATGAAGTGCAGCCATCGAGGCGGCTGCGACTGATTCAATCCCGTGTCGGTGCAACGTCGTCGGCCGTCCTCGATGAGAGCGTAGCCGCCCGAAGCCCCTACGGCATTTCGTTGCCGAGGCCCCTGTCCTGGGCCTTTGCGACTCCTAGATGAAGTGCAGTTGCCGAAACAACTGCGGCCGTCGTGCTAATCGTCCAGTGGCTGGGCCGCACTGTCTGCCCTCGATGAAGTGCAGCTGCCGAAGCAGCTGCGACACCGAAGCGGCTGCGGCCATTCAGGAGTCCGAAGTGACGGGTGCCGCGTGCCCTCGATGAAGTGCAACTGCCGAAGCAGCTGCGGCTTCGTATTCGTCGCCGCAGAGGTCGCACATGGCGGTCCCTCGATGAAGTGCAGCTGCCGAAACAGCCGCGGTGTGAAAGGCGTGGGCAGCCTGGGCGGCTCCGTTGAGCGCCCCTCTATGAAGTGCAGTTGCCGAAACAGCTGCGGCCGTGAGCCGGTTGTATCCGTCCGTGACGCTGGTCTTTCCTCGATGAAGTGCACTCGCCGAAACAGCTGCGGCACAGTCCAGCTTGGCGCGCCGATGTTCTCCGCGGTGAACCCTCAATGAAGTGCAGCCGCCAAAGGGGGCTGCGGCCTCGGCGACGTCGAAGTGATCCAATACTTCCACCGCCCTCGATGAAGTGCAGCTGCCGAAGCAGCTGCGGCGCCGACCGAGGTGTGGCCGTCGTCGCCACCGCAGTGCCCTGGATGAAGTGCAGTTGCCGAAACAACTGCGGCATGTACAGCTCGCTGCCCGTCTGGCCGATGGTACGCGTCCCTCGATGAAGTACCGCTGCCTGTCAAACCAGCTGCGACTCGTATCCGACGCCCACAACCCACTCGATCGGATCCCACCCTCGATGAAGTGCAGCCGCCGAAACGTCTGCGGCAGGCACGATCCGCCGCATCCGCGGCGCGCCAGCGCCCCTCGCTGAAGCGCAGTTGCCGAAGCAGCTGCGGCCTCGGCGTAGCGGATCTCCGCACGGGTCGACTCGCCGATCCCTCGATGAAGAGCGGTTGCCGAAACAACTGCGGCATGGTGTGGTTCGTCGGCTTGCAGGGTCATGAGCATCCCTCGATGAAGTGCAGTCGCCAAAGCAGCCGCGGACGGAGAAAGGCATCGCGCTGATGTTCTGCTGGTGCCCTCGATGAAGTGCAGTTGCCGAACCGGCTGCGGCGCGGCCCGCCCGGATCCGGCACCGATGGGTACACGCTCCCTCGATGAAATGCAGCTGCCGAAGCGGCTGCGGCGCTCGTTGACCTCCCACGGGTCCCCGCCGACCAGCTGGCACCCTCGATGAAGCGCAGTTGCCGAAACCACTGCGGCGTGCAGGCCCCGCTGTCGGGGCTCGGCGTGACCGACCCTCGATGAAGTGCAGTTGCCGAAACAAGCTGCGGCCGGACCAAATGTAGGAGGCCCACTCGGGGTGCACGAGCCCTCGATGAAGTGCAGCCGCCGAAGCAGCTGCGGCTCGCGGTCGGGTCGGCATAGGTGCCTTGCATCTCCCCTCGATGAAGTTGCCGAAGCAGCTGCGGCCCCGGCCACCGGCGTTGTGCCCCTTCGCGACTGAGCACCCTCGATGAAGCACAGTTGCCGAAACAGCTGCGGCAAACAGCTTTCGGGGTGGAAGCAGGTCGCCGCCTACCCCCCTCGATGAAGTGCAGCCGATCGAAACGGCTGCGGCACGTGGTCAGCACATCGGGAACAATCGGCGCATCCCCTCGATGAAGTGCAGTTGCCGAAACAACTGCGGCCGCCACAACTTCCGGCACGACATGGCCATAGACGCTCCCTCGATGAAGTGCAGCTGCCAAAGCGGCTGCGGTCTTCGGCGTAGCGGATCTCGGCGCGGATCGAGTCGCCGATCCCTCGATGAAGTGCAGCTGCCAAAACAGCTGCGGCCTGGTGGCCAGTACCGGAACCGCGATGTCGGTGGCGTGCCCTCGATGAAGTGCAGCTGCCGAAGCAGCTGCGGCGGGCCGATGACGTTTCGGGTGATGCGAGGTCAGCCCTGAATGAAGCGGACTTGCCAAAAGCAGCTGAGGCCTTCGCCCCAGCGCCTCACTGGCCGACATGATCCGTGACCCTCGATGAAGTGCAGTTGCCGAAACAACTGCGGCACACGACGACGCTCGGCAGGCTTAGCCGCCATCAGCCCTCGATGAAGTGCAGTTGCCGAAACAACCGCGGCCAGCGTTGCGTCCCTGGTTGTCCACGACGAGGGATCCCCCTCGATGAAGTGTAGTTGCTGGTGCAACTGCAGGATTGGAGGTTCTTCCGAAGCGAATCGCATTGGAGTCAGTATGTGCCAGCGGTGGTTTCCAGGATGGTCGGCATGCCGTCCAGCAGATAGCGTTCCGGTGCGGTGGGGTTGTCGGTGACGCGTACGGGAAACGTGATCAGTGCGCGAATACCCCTGACGCTGAGCCATTTCCGGGCCGCTTGTGTCTCAAGTTCTCGACTGTTGGCGCCGGCCACGGCGAGATGCTGTGATGCCAGGACGTTCCGCATCCGCGCCATGGACAGCGGCTGCACTGGGACGGGTACGAACACTGAGGCGGGGGCTGCACGGCGACCGGGCACGTGGGTGCCTGCCGTTGCGGATTGCCGGTTCAGGCGGTGGACCACGGGGAACTGGCTGATTCCCCACAGGGCGCACCAGGCGAGGGCGTTGTCGACCGGGCCGGGGCGGGACAGACCGGTCGCTGTCCGCGATTTGGGGCTGTTCTTGCCGGATTCGTCGGTGACTGTTTCCCCAAGCAGGCCGCTGAGCACCTGGTCGACGGTGCGCGCAGCGACAGCATCGGCGAGTGGCGCCAACCGTTGTCCGACGAACTCCTCACCTTGGTTGCGTGTCTTCATTTCCCAGCGGCTGGCGCCCTCATCCGGCCGTGGCTCGTTGCCGTCGGTCCGCCAGTAGGCGGGCTCGCCCAACGCGCCGATCATCTGCCAATCCAGGTGGCCGTGCACGGGGTGGAGGGCATCGAGTGTCTGGTGGCGCGCGTGTTGTAGTGCGGTCCAGGACTCGTTCGAAGATGGGGTCTTGATGCGGGGGCTGAAGGTGGCCGTAGGCCTACCTTCGTGCTGGTGAGTGTGTTGAATCCAGCTGTCGGGCTTGGAATGTCGACAGGCGTGCTGGTGCACTGCGCGCGCGAGGGACTGGCTGGTCGAATCCCCGATGTCGAGGAGCGCTCGGGGCTGGCGTTCGTTGCTCCAGGAGACCCGCGGGTGAGCGCCGGTTTCATGGTCGTAGATGGCTGCCAGGCCGTAGAGCGCGAAATGGGTGACGGCGTTGGTGACCGTGCCAGGGAGTGTGAAGATGGTCATCGTCCCTCCGCAGAGATCTGGCTGTCGGCGGCGCGTAGGATCGCCTCCAGGTAGGCGCACCCCCACACTCCCCAGTGGTTGTGTGTGGTGTCGAGGAGCGTGTCCCACTCGCCGTGGTCGAACAGGTCTTCCGCGGCCTGGCGCATGGTTGTCTCTTCGTCGGGGTTGAGCAGTTCGGTGGTGACGTGCGGGAATCCGGGGCGGCCGTGGCCGTGGCTGGTGCCGACCAAGCGGACAGTCAGGTCGTCGTGTCCGTCGGTGCGTGCGATGGCGGCGGACAGTTGTTCGTGGCGCCAGCTCGGCGGGAGCCCGCCGACGCTGGTGACCAGTTGTGGTTGGCGTCGGCCGGGGCTCTTGGCGAGCAGTTCGCTGTGCGGGTTCGGGTTGGCGAGGCGAACTCGCTGGAAGCGGGGAAGTCGTTTGCCGCTGTCGTGCCAGCGGCCCGCGGTATCGAGGTCCTTGTGCAGGTCCACAACTAGGCCGAGTCGTTCAGCGAGGGCTCGGGCGCGGGCGCCGACGTCGGTGTTGTGGTTGTCGAGCAGGACGCGATTGCGTGACCAGACTTGCCGGATCGTGTCGTCGACAGTCTCGGGGACAGATACCACCAGCCACCGCGAGTCGGGATCGTCGAGCGCCCCCCATGCGCGTTGGATCTCCACCCGTGCGCGTCTCGGTGCATCCCGAAGCGAATCGAGCTGTTGATCGGCGCCGTACTCGACCGAAAGCAGTTGACGCAGTTCCGGTTCGGTTGGTTGTCCCTCCGATGATTCGGCGAGATCGGCGAGGTCGTCGAGCATCGTGTCGATCGCGTCGCTCATGCCGGCGACGAATCGCCAGCACGTTCCTTCTGTGACCGCGTCGAAGATGTCGGTGCCGGGTGCATTGGGTGTCTCGGTGACCACGTTGGCCTGGATGATGGGGTGTTTCTCGTCGACGATCACGATGTCACCCGGGCGTATCCGACCGCCCTCGGGGTCGGTGGTCTCGAGGATCTCGATTGTGTCGTTGCGGTACACGTACACGTCGCCGCCGTCGTCGGTGATCGCGCGGATCACCTGTCGTGTGGTGTGCATGCTGGCCGGGTAGATCTCGTCGTTGACCGGTGGTGTGGCCTGGAGCAACTCGGCTGTGGCGTTGGGGTCGGCGGGCCGGTGTGATCGGACGACTATCCCGCAGGGTGTGGGCTCCCGGTCGAGCGAATCCCGCAGCCACAGTTCGAGATCCGGTTCGGCGAACAAGTCACCCCCGGTGCGGGCGAGATAGGCCACGTCGTAGGGTTCGAGCCGTTGCAACAGTGTGCGGTCCAGTCCTGTGCGGGGTCCCGGCGCTGTGGCCACCGCCCAGGGTGCCAGTCCTCGCGGGTCGGCTTCGCGTTCACCGAGCCATTCCCAGGTGTGTATCAGCTGCTCGTAGCGATCGGTGTCCCCGGCGGTCGCGTAGGGAAGCACAACCAGTTGGCGGGACTGCTTGCCCTGTGGAGGGGCGAACAGATCCGAATCAGGTGCGGGGCCCACGATGACGATCTCGGTGGTGTCGGCGCGGCCGAGCCGGTTGACGCGGCCAGCGCGTTGAGAAATGGCTTGGGCTGGCGCGAGTTCGGTGACCAGTGCTGCCAGGTCGACGTCGACGCCGACCTCGAGGGTTTGCGTGGCGACCAACACGTCGACGGTGTTGTCGCCGCGGACGGTCAACAGGTCGGGCCGGGTTGTCTGTAGCTGGTCGAGGTCGTAGGGCCGCAGCCGCCCCACCAGCAGTTCCACGGTAAACCCTTGTGCTCGCATCCGTTCGGCGACCTCCGCAGCCAGGGGCACGGTGTTGACGAAACAGCCGACGGTACGGCCTGTGCTTCCCCGCGTGCCGTAGGTCGTGACGAGCCGGATCGCTTCGCTGACGAGTGTGTCGGTGTAGCGGGTGCGGGAGTTGCCCGACCGCGGTGGCCAGTTCGGATCGGCCAGTCGGCGCACGGGCTTCGCAGTCGTCAGCCGCGCGGTGAGGGCCGGATCATGATCATCGATGAGGTCGTCGGTGATCACACCCGCCTCTGTGTATGCGGTAGCGCCCGGTTCGGCGGGTGTGGCTGTTGTTTCGACGACCTGCAGCGCCGGGACGCCGATCCGGGTGCTTGTCGGGGCGGCCAGTTCGGTGATTCGGCGGGCGGTGAGCAACAGCTGCCGGTTCAGGTGTGCTTCGTCCAGCACGATGACCGCGTCGTGGGTGAGCAGGCCGGCTTCGCGGGGACGCGCCAGATACGAGGTGCCGTAGCCGCGGAACAATACCCGGCTTCCCCACATGTCCGGTGTGGCGCAAATAACTTGGCATGCACTCGGATCGGACACCCAGTCACGCTGCGGCGGCAGCCCACCGCGCAGGTTGACGATGTCGAATGGTTCACCAACCTTGTTGTCGTGCTGGCTGGTTCGCAACTGCATCAATGCTGCGGCGGTGCGCCCGAGCACCGACTCCGGTGACGCGGATACGAGCAGGTGACAGATGGTGTTGGCACGCTGCTCGTGGCTGTCGACGAGTCCTCGCCGGTTCACTACCACCGCCAGCCGTCGCGGGACCCGCGCACCTCCTCGGGCCGACAACGCGACCGCGAAGACGTGCATATCGACGACGCTGGATTTCCCAGCGCCGGTCGGTGCCACCAGCCGGTCGGGCCAGCGTCCGGTGCGTACCAGCTCGGCCAGCATCCGCCGCTGCCACCGGAACGGCGGGTGACCGTCGTTGACTGCTCGGAAGAACTCGTCGAAGTCGGCGACCGTCAGACTCACGGTATTGCCTCCTCGTCGACCGGAAGCAGCAACCCACCGCCGAGGTGCCGACTCTGCCCGATCGCGAGCAGGGTCGTGTCATCGGCGAGGCGGCCCATCCGCAGCGTTGCCCGGTAGGGCTGCACCAGGTGCCCTGCGGGTGCCTTGTGGATCCATTTGTCGATATCGGAGCGATGCATCAGTGCGGTGTGCCGTACCTGCACACCGTGATCGGCGGCGTTGGCGGCGAGGTTCTCGAACCACCGGCTGCCGCGTCGCTCGACCCCGAGCGCGTCGCGGAACACCAGGCCCACCGACACCCGCGCCGCATCCTCCAACGACCACCGTCGCCGGGTGCCGTCGGCGGCCAGGCTACGACGCTGTCGTCCCGTTTCGGGAACCGCCACCGGGTCGGTCACCCACCATCGCGCACGCCCCGCTTCGGGCCGCGGCCAAAATGTTTCACCCGCGACGGTCACCGCGTCGTCGAACCTCACCGATCCCCGGTAGGTCCCGTCAGCATCGTTGCGGGGCAGGCTCACCGCCTGGAACCTGACCAGTGCTCGGGCCAGGGGGGCCAGTTCGTCGGCACCGGCACCGGCGGGGATCATCAAAGCGAATGCCCCCGAGGCGATTCCGTGGTGCGCCAAGACCTCGGCCTTTCGGTGGCGGGCCGGGATGTATTGGATGGCGAGACGATTCGCCGGTTGAGTGAGGCCGGTGGCGTAGTGGCCGGTGATCATCGGCGGGGCACCGAATCCGATGCGTTCGACCAACGCCCGATGAATCGCCACACACCAGGCGACCCGACGGTCGGGGTGGATCGTGCTGGTGGTCGGCAACAGGACCACGGTCGGCCACGGCGCCGTCGACGGCTCCGGTGCAATCGCGCGATACCGTCGCACGCCCAGACCCGCCCGCGACACCGGTGCCGGGGCGGGCATCTCACTGGAGGAATGCCGGTCACGCGGTATCGACGGTGGTTTGCCGGTACAGGCGGCGTGGCCAGCCTCCAGCGCCGCAGTGCGTCCGGGCTCGGGGACACGCCAGTCGTCACCGATCGGATCGAAAAGTGCAGCGTTCTCAGCGATCTCGTGGGTCGGCTCGATCTCACTGACTGTGAGCAGGACGGGGCTGGTTGTTTCACCCAGACAGCTCACATCGGCGCACAGCTTCTCAAGGGTGCCGCGGATGTCGTCGGGGATGCCGTTGGCCCAGCACCATCCGACTGGGCCAGCCAATGCGTAGCCATCGGAGAATGCGCGCGCCGTGGTTTTGTCGACCCATTTGGCGGCTTTGCCTTCCTTCCGCAGCACGCCCTCCTTGCGGAAGGCGGTGACCGGGCTGTCGGCCACCGGACGCCGAGCCGGCAGCAATACCCCAGTGGGCGGGTTGTTCTCCAGCCATTCCAACACGGCTCGTGCCTGCGCAGACGGCTCAAGTCCATGCTTTCCGGCTACTGCGGTGATGCCCTGCCCGGCCGCATTGAGCAGGGCGGCGTGCAACCGGGCCGGGTCGGGGACAGGGTCGGGTGAACCGTCGGCGCGGTGACCGGTGTAGGTCCCGAGCAGAAATGTCGCTCTAATTCCCGCTGCCACTGATCACTCCTCGTCCGCGGCTTCGGCGATCGCCGTGGTGCCGATCTCCGGATTACCGGTGACCTCGAAAATCTGGCCGCTCCAGGTGATTCCGGCGGCCTTCTCGGCTTCGCGCAGCGCTTCGGCCAGTAGACGATCGGCCTCTTCGATCGACAACGCGTCCAGTTCTGTCTGGGCACCGCTGCGGCCGTCCAGCCACACTACGGTCGGGCTGCTTTCTCGCAGATCGCAGTTGGCTCGCAAGTACAGTTCGGAATCCGACCGCGCCAACCCCGCCAGTGCATACGCCGCGAGCAACGCCCGGCAGGCCGCATCACCGGCCGGGCTCGCGCCGAAACGCAACTGCCGCAACGCCGCAAAGCTCAGCACATGGGTCCGGATGATCCGCGAACACGCCACCACGCCCAAGTTTTCCAACGTCGGCGGGATACCCCCGACACCGAGAACCGACCCGGAGTTGCCCTTCTCCTCTCTCTTCTTCGTTGCTTTCTCGATCTTGTCGATCAGCTTCGGACTCAACTCATCCCGTTGATCGTTCATCACGGCAGACATCTGCTTGCCGGTCAGCTGCACACTCATCCCTACCGGATCCACACGACCGCCCCCACGACGGGGATTCTCCCGCGCATTGCCGCCCTGATTCGCCAGCACACCGATGATCTCCCCGACCAGCGCGCTGCGATATCTGCTCTGACGAGTCCTCCGCGTGGAATCCCACGCCCCGAAAACCAGACCGGTGGGGGCAAATTCCAGAAGAGCGCGCGCGTTGGCCGGTGACGCATCACGAACTTCTCGGTACCGCGGATGCGTCGCAACCGGGGCGCCCTCGAACGTCCCGGCCCGGACATGCCCGTCGAAGACCCGGTGAGGAAGTTCCAGATCGGTGAACCGATCCTCCCCGTAGCTCACACGAACTCGCGGGACCCGACTCAGGACCGGGTGGTCATCGGAAACCGCGTGCATCAGCGCGGTTTCGATGCGGTTGAGCTGGCTCTGCTTCTGATCGATCACTACGGCGGTGCACGCCTGCTCGTCGACATAGCGTGTCTCGTAGGCGAACGTCGAGTTCCGGCCGACCACATACCGAGCGGGTGCTACTCCGGTGTGCCAGCCACCGGCGGGCTCGAGTTCGGTCACCGACGTCAACACACTGGCGCCGCCAGCCGAGCAAGCGGCAAGAAGCTGAGAATAGGACAGAACAGACACCTTCATCCTTTCGGTTTCGAACTGCGTTACTAACGGCCACGAATGCTGTTGCGCAGCATGCACGACGGCACCGACAACAAGCTCGAAACCGAACGGGCGGTGCATTTTGCCGAGTACCCGGAGCCGATCTTTTCGGCCGGGCCGCCGTCTTTCTGGCTGACCTCGGTGCGGTGCCCTAGAAAGGCGACGGGCCAGGACTATGGGGCACGCCAGGTTAGAGGCAGCTCTCGGGCCGCGAGGCCGATAGCGCCACGCCAGATCTCGTTCTCCTGATCTAGCTGCTTGTTGCGCTCGCGCAGCTTCTGCCGTTCGTCCCATTCAAGCCATCGGCGCACAGTGCTCACCGAGACACCGAATTCAAGCGCGACCCGCGGCAGTGAGGTTCGATCCCGACGTGCGGCGGCAACTACTGCAGCTCGGCGGTCGATCGAATACGGCTGGGGCACAGTAGAGTGTCGGCATCGGCGGCTATCCTTCATCGAGGATGTGCCGACGACGTTGCGCCGACACGGGGGTGAACCTCGATGGCTGCACTTCATCGAGGGGACGATTTGGAGGCGGGCGTGCGTGCGATCCGCAACCGGTTGCAGTTGATTCGGCAGCTGCACTTCATCGAGGGTTGCAGAACGCCGAAGACGTGGCGGATATCATCTTCGCCGCAGCTGCCGCTTCATCGAGGGGTCACCGGGCCGACCGGGTAGCCGATGCAGGCTCAGGGCTGCGGCTGTCTCGACAGCTGCACTTCATCGAGGGCTGAGCACTGGCTCTGGTGAGGGGCTGAAAGCGCTGCGCTGCAGTTGCTTTGGCAACTGCACTTCATCGAGGGATGGTCGCGTTCGTCACGACTGATCAGGCGAACACGCCGCAGCTGCTTCGGCAACTGCACTTCGTGGAGGGCCGAGATACCGTTGTACGGTCTCGCGGGTGTCCGGCCGAGCTGCTTCGGTGACTGCACTTCATCAGGGGTCGTCCTTGACGTCGCCCGGCACCACCGCCGCGAAACCGCTGCAGTTGCTCGGCAGCTGCACTTCATCGAAGGCCGGTCCTGACCGACAATCCCGGCCCATACGCCTACGCCGCAGTTGCTTCGGCAACTGCACTTCATCGAGGAGAGATCTCCGCGACGACCGCCGCCGGTCTCGCGCCGGGCCGCAGCTGCTTCGGCAACTGCACTTCATCCATGATGTAAACCTCGCGACCATCGATGGTGACCAAGGGCATGGCCGCCGTTGCTTCGGCAGCTGCGCTTCATCGAGAGGCGGCAGTCCATGTCCGGACTTCGCACTTCGATCCGCAAGTTGTCAGTGTGGCGCGCTACAGTTTCTCCACCACTCGCTCACCGTTTCGTCCAGCAGGGGGACAAAGAGCATGGTCAGACGACGTCGCCGCGCCGATGGCGCGGGTCTGTGATGGGCGGCGTCGCAGCCTTCGTGGTCCTCGCGCCACTGGCGCGATTCGCCCGCGACAACATCGCCCTCATTGTGGTGCTAGTGATCGGGGTTGTTGTGGCCGTGGTCCTCGCGCTCGTGCTGCGGCGGCGTCACCTTCGCCGACGCGTCGAACGGGACCAGGATCGCCTGCGGGCGGTGCTGCCGTTCCACAACATGAATGACAAACAGTTCGAGCACGCTCTTGCCTCGCTGTGCCGGGCTAGCGGCTGCCGCGAGGTGGAAGTCTCCGGTGGCTCCGGTGGCCACGGCGCTGACGTGAAGGCACTGACACCGGACGGGCGACGACTCATCCTGCAGGCCAAGCGCTACAACATCAGACGCGCGGTCGGCGAAAAGAGATGCAGCAGCTGGCGGGTGGCCTGCTCACCTGGCACCAGTTCGACATCGCCGTGCTGGTCGCGACCTCGTCGTTCACGAAGCCGGCCCGCGAGACCGCCGCGCGCAACGGGATCCGCCTGGTTGACAACAAGGCCCTCGCGGCATGGAATTCTGGTACCGGTCCCGCTCCGTGGGAGTGACCGTACGACGGACTCGTCGAGATCGGTTGGTCGACATCGAAGCCGAGGCGTCGTACGATCGTGACAGGCCGCATGTAGTCGTAACTGAACTCGTGAATCTCAATCTTCCCGGCGCTCAACGTAACTGACATTTTCCCAGGGCATCAAGCTCTTCCAAACTGAACTTCGAGCCGGACCTCTAACGCATCCAAAGTCGAATAGCGCGGCCTCGCAAGGGCTTTCCCCGGCAGCCGCCGCTGCGGGGAAAGCCACCGCCTATTCCGAGAAGGATGTTCCGAGGTGGGTACCTCCAACAACCTCACGGTCGCGCTAGACGTCGTTCACCACCAGTACGTCTGCGCACCAGCCGATCCCGCGCACCCCCTGATGGATGAGCTGCGGGCCAAGAGCTGTTCCGGTGACCAGACACTGGTGTGCGCACTCTGCTACGCGGGCGTCGGTGCACCGCCGGGCACCTGGGTGCCCGTCGTCGTGCGAGGCCGGATCGGCGGCGAAAAACGGCCGCACTTCGCACACCCCGCCGGTCAAGGACCGGCAGGTGGAACGCATGAGCCGGAGTCGATGTGGCATCTCGCCAGCAAAATGGCGCTCGAAGCATGGGCTCGGGCACAACCGAGTGTCGTTGACGTCCACAGCGAGGTGTGGCTGCCGAACCGCGAACGCCGGTGCGACGTCCGCGTCACCTTCGCTGACGGCAGCCAGATCGCCCTCGAAGCGCAGGGCTACCGCATGACCGATGCCGAGTGGACCAACCGCCACCGTGACTACCAGCAGAACGGTGTCACCGACGTCTGGCTCTGGCACCCGAACAGCCCGATCCCCTGGATCGTTCTCAGCGACACCGAGCACCCCCAGCAGCTGTGGACATTCGATCCCTGGGAACGTGCAGCCACGCTCATGGTCGGTGCCCCGCATCAGCGACAAGGCATCTCGACCGAGTGCAACATCTTCCATCGCGTCGAACACCTGCCACCGTGCATCGGAGACGAGCTTCACCCGTACCGGTTCTCGTTGCCCGACCTCACCCTGACACCGACCGGTATCGAGATACCCACCGGCTTGCAGACACGTCTGGAAGTGGCGCTGGAGCAGGAGCAACGTTGCGCCAAAGCTATAGAGAACGAACGTAATCGGGCCCTTCTTTTGCCGAGCCCGCCCCCAGGGCTCTCGATCGTGTCCACCCCCTCCAGGCCCACGCCGCGTGCTGACGAGAAGCCGGTCCCGGGGCCGAAGCCTCTCGATCCGGCCGCGCGGGCCCAGCTCGATTGGCTCACGCTCCAGAATGCGGTGATGGCTGCCGGACATGTCATCGACTGCCACGACGCTCCCAGCCTGCCATTACCGCCGGCACGACCGCGAGCGGTTCGCTGCACCCTCTGCAGCGTGGTGTTTACGCCGAACCTCAGCCCTGGCTCGGTTGCGAGGTGCGGTCATCACGAGGCTGACAGGGACTTACGCGCAGTCGAACCCGCCGTTCGTGTCGGTCGTGCGGGCTATCTTGGGATTTCGGCAGGTCCGACCGACTTGTCGAAGGGTGGAGCGATAAGGAGGGGTGCGTAGTGGCCGCGGACACGGTTCCGGATCTGGCGTTGGCGTGGGGGATTCGCGACTGCACTGTGGCCGCAGACAGGTTCACCGAGCCCGGCTGGTCATTCGAGGAAACCCTGACGGTCGCATGCCCGCAAGGGCATACATCGCTGCATGCAGTCCGCAAACCCTATGAGAGCAACGGGAAAACCTTCCAGTACACCGCACTGATCTGCGCCGGTTGCGGTCATGCTTACGAGATGCGCGACCTCGGATACAAGTCGTACCCGCAGTTGCGCAAGGATTCTCAGCCATCGGGCAACAGCCCTTGTCCATCAACAACAAACAAGCCGGTCGCTGCGGCATGTACAGGCCGCTCACGCCCGAAGCACGAACCAACACAAGAGCAACAACAGGTCATCGACGCCGCCCGAGGCGAGCAGAACATGATCGTCCAGGCTGGCGCCGGTGCGGGAAAGACCAGCACCCTGGAAATGGTCGGCCACGCCCTCACCGGCAAGAAGGTCGCCTACATCGCCTACAACCGCGTCACCGCACGTGAGGCGAAGGGGCGCTTCCCCATCCATGTGCAGTGCTCCACCTCTCACGCACTCGCCCGCGACTACATTCAGCGTTACCGCGATCGGCTGAAAAACACACAGCGGCAACGCGCTTACGAACAGGCCCAGATCCTCGGCATCCGCGGGAATGCCGCCCTCACCTCGACGGTGGCCTCCACGGTGCTGTTTCCCCCCGACCTCGCCAGAATCGCGATGGAAACGGTGACCAGATACTGCCACTCCGAGCACGAGGAGATCGGCCGCCACCACGTCCCCCGGCAAACAGGATTCGACGAGCATGAACTCGCCTACCTCGCCGACATTGTGCTCCCGTACGCGCAACGGGCCTGGGCAGACATCCGAAATGTCAACGGCCGGTTGAAGTTCGAGCACGACCACTACTTCAAGATGTGGGCACTGACGAAACCGCGCCTGCCCTTCGACGTCATCATGCTCGACGAAGCCCAGGACACCAATCCCGCCCTCGCCGCGGTGATCGCTGCCCAGGATGCGCAGCAGATCCTCGTCGGGGATTCCAATCAGCAGTTGTATTCGTGGCGAGGAGCGGTCGACGCACTCGAAACCTGGGAAGGCGACGTCGTCCGCTTGACCCTGCGCCAGTCCTGGCGCTTCGGGCAAGCCATCGCCGATGAAGCCAACCGATGGTTGACCGTGCTCCATGCGGAGCTACGGGTTATCGGCAACCCGAACCTGAAGTCGACGATCGGTCCGGTCCGGCACCCGGACGCGATCCTGTGCCGAACCAACGCCGAGGCCGTCAGGCAGGTGATGCAGATCCTCGACTCCGGGCGTCGCCCAGCACTGGTCGGAGGCGGGGGTGCGATCAAGAACCTCGCCGAGGCGGCACAACATCTCAAGAGCGGCCGCCGCACCAGTCACCGGGAACTGTTCGCCTTCAAGAACTGGGGCGAAGTGCAGGACTACGTCGAGAACGAGGACAGTGGGCGAGACCTCAAGCCCTTCGTCGATCTCATTGACGAGCACGGCGTCGACGCAGTCCTGCACACCGTCGACAACCTCGCCGCAGACGAAGACACCGCCGACGTCGTGATCTCCACCGCCCACAAAAGCAAAGGGCGAGAGTGGGATACGGTTACGATCGCCGAGGACTACCGCGAACCACCGAAAGACGACGACGGAACCCCCGGACCGATACCACCCGGCGACGCCATGTTGGCGTATGTCGCGGTCACCCGCGTCAAACACCGTCTCGACCGCGCAGGACTCGGCTGGATCGACAACTACCTCACCCGCAGCCGGACGACCGCACCCCACCACCGCAGCCCCACACTCGCGACAACGCGGGTCCATTCGTCAGCTCCGCCAAGCTCGAGGCACACTCCCGCAACAATTGTCCACGACACTCTTCCCTCCGCGCAGGATCTGGCCGATCATCTGTATCAGTACGCGGGTCCCATCATCGATCGCATCGAGTCGCGCGATATCTCCGGAAACACCAGCGGCTACACCACTCTCGTCTGCAGTCACACGACGTATCCCGTGGTGACCGTCGCGACGACAGGACTGCGGTTCTGCGCATCTTCGCCCGATACGGAGATCGCGGTCACCGTCTACGATGACCAGGTCGACTGGGCGCGTGCTCTGCTGGATATCACGGCGAGAACGATCCTCGTCCAGTCCCGCACCCTCGATACCGGTCACAGGATGGTCAGCCAGACACCGTTAGTGGCCGGCACCGACGTCTACGGGATCGTCGCCGACGAGCACCCGTACTTCGGAGCAGACTTCGGCATCGTGCGCGGGCCATCCGGTCACCAACTCATCCGGCTGATCACACTGCTGCCCCTCGTGGGCGGCGAGGTGGAATACGTACGCAAGTTCGGTCACCACGAATTGAGCGCTCTATGGCGGAATCATGCGACACGACTTCCCGACCTATCCCGCCCCAGCGCAATATAGCTACGTTACCAGCGGGTTCGCAAAGCGTCCGCTCACGGCGTTGGCACCGGCCGTCTGGCGGCCCCGCACCCAACCCCGCAGGGTGAGCGGTATCCACCAGATGATGTGCCGCCGTGGGCCTGCGACCATCGCCGCACGACGCCGCAACGATCGAAACCGCCGCCGGACTGCCGCCTGCGGTGGTCAGTGACGTGTTCGATGCCAACCTGACCACCGCATACCTGGGGCGCGGATGGACCAAACCGACTCGGCCGCTTACCCTTTCGGTCCGCAACGATGCCAACGGCACGTCGGTAGTGTGCCGACTGCTGAGGATCATCAATGCCCGTGGCGCATCCACAGCGGTGACAGCAATCTCCTCCCCCCTGATTTGTTCTTCTCCTGTTCACGCCGGATTCGGTCGTGCTCGCGCCGGACCTCATCGGCGACTCCCGCGACAACAGCGCCCTCGTCGCGGCGGGTTCACAGTGGCCGTTCCATGGGAACACTGCCCTTCTCACTGGCTCCTGCGGTCGCTCCGCCGCCTGAGTGCGTGGTATCGCAGGGTTTTGATGCGGCCAGTGGTCGGTTCCCCTGGCAGCGGACAGGTGGTGTTCGAGGCAAACGTTCGGCGACGATCCGCAAAGACGTACCCGACGACAGTCGCGACTCCCGCCAATGCTGCGGCTGTCATCAGCAATACGTTCAAACCGTAAGTGGTGCCGACTCGTATTGCGTTAGCAACGAGCGGCTGCAGGTCAGGCGAGACATATGAGGCGGCACGGAGGCCCGATCCGCTGCCGGTCTCGGCCGCGATGGCCTGGACCGCCGCAGGGTCGAGGGGCCCGCTGCGCTGGAGCTGGTCAGCGGTGGCCCTGGTAGCAGAGGCGGAAAACAGCGCCCCGAAAGCCGCTACCCCAGCGGCGACACCGGCCTGTTTGATCGAGTTGAGCGCACCAGCAGCCATCCCGCTTCGCCCGGCTGGTACTGCCGACAGTGCAACCTCATTGTTGACCGTTGATGCAAAGCCCAAACCGACCGCGGCGAGCAGTAAGCCGGGAATCAACGTGCTCCAAGAGGATTCGGCATCCAAATGTGCCATCGCCAGCAGACCCACACCAGAAAAAGCGGCACTGGCGGCGACTAGTTCTCGCACCACCACGCGGTTGAGCAGCCACCCCGCCGTCACAGCGGCTACCACTGTCATAATGCTCAGCGGCAGAATCTTCGTTCCGGTTGCGATCGGGCCGGACCCGAGGGTGTTTTGTACGAATAGCGAGAGGTAGACCAGCGCGGCCAGCAGCGTCCCTTGCACAACGAAGGCGACAAATGCGTTGGCGGAGAACATGGGGTTGGCAAACAGCGCCAGATCTAGCATCGGATGTTCTCGCCGCCGCTCAACGATAATGAATGCTATAAGCGCAGCAACTCCGAGCCCTGCCGCAGAAAGAACCCGCGGGCTTGTCCATCCGTCCCAGTTACCTCGGATCATTGCGTACACAACGAGGAAGCAGCCGATCGACACGGTGACCGTTCCGGGCCAATCCACACGGCCGGCCATTGGGTTCCGAGTCTCCCTGACGCGCCACAGCGCTACCACCATCAGAACCATCCCCACGGGGACGTTGGCGAAAAAGATTGAACGCCATCCAAGTCCCTCGGTGAGCAGTCCCCCGGCAAGCGGTCCCATAACTTCGCCGACCCCCGCGGCGGCACCAAGAAGTGCTATCGCCGTATTTCGGGCTCGACCGACCGGATACTCGGCAGCGATCAGCGGAAGCCCAGCCCCCAGCAACGCCACCGCTCCGACCCCCTGCAGCGCACGGAATGCAATCAGACTTCCGGTTCCTGTGGCAAGCCCACAGGTCAGCGAACCCAGGGTAAACAGTGCCGTGCCGACGATGAACAACCTTCGATGTCCGAGACGATCTCCCAGCGTCCCTGCCGTGAGCAACAGCGCCGCCAGGACCAGGGTGTAAGCATCGACCACCCACTGCAACCCTGGCAGGTCTGCGTGCAGGCTGTCGGCCATGCTCGGCAGCGCTACGAGAACGACCGTGATATCGAGGACGAGCATGAACGCCGCGATACATACAATGACCAGCGTCCATCCAGCGGTATTCTGTTCACGACGGCGAGGAAAGCTGTCTTCGGTCGTCATTCTCGTCCCGCCCTCCCACAGCCACCCCACCGACTGGTCCGCACGACAATCTCTTCGGTCCGCACTAGTTACTTCGACCTGAAAAACGGGTGACGGGTAGTTCGAGGTGGCTGGGAGCTGAATTCTGTTGGGGGCGTGGCACCGCCGGTGTGGCGGGTCACCCGGCGAGGGCGCCGATCTTGGTGAGGTTGTGGGCGAAGACGCCATAGCCGCACCAGATGGCGGCTCCGGTGCGGCCGTCCAAGCGGCTGCGGTCCCATCCGTAGGCGTGTTTGAGGTGGCTGATTCTGCCTTCGGATCCGGTGCGCCACTTGACCAGTCGCCGGAAGCCGGGGCTGTGTTCGACTCTTCGTCGCGGTGGTGCGATTTTGGCTTTGCGTGGGATGGCGATGGTGTGCACGCCCAATGCCTGCAGGTCACGGTCGACGACGGGTTCGCCATAGCCGCGGTCGGCAGTGACCGCGCGCGGTGGGCGGCCGACGCGCCGGGTGATGCGGTCGACCGCCGGCGCCAGTTGTGGGGCATCAGCAGGGTTGCCGATCTCGACGTTGTAATCGAGCACGATACCGTCGGCGTTGTCGACCACCTGGGCCTTGTATCCGAACTCGACCGGACGGTCGATGCGGCCCTTGCGGATCGGCCGCGCATCCGGGTCGTGCAGGCTGACCAGCCTATCCGCACCGGCGGGAGTCTGTCCCGCCAACAGCAGGCGGGTCTGGCCGACCAGCCTCCCGGTGCGCACGATGGTCACCGCCAGCTCGTCCAGGGCTCGCTCCAGTCGGCCGCGCATCCGTCCATCGGTGACCTTGTCCGCGGCGCGGCAACCGTTGCGCAGCACTGCCGATGCCTCGGTCGCGGCCTTCTCCGCGAGCCCGGCCAGCTCACCGGCGATCCGGTGAACCGCGGCAGTGTTCTCCTCTCGGGAGAGTTTGGCGCGAGTGCGCAGGTTACCGGTGAGCTGGCGCATCCTCCTGCCAGCGGCTCGGCGTCGGTCCTGGGCCTTGGTCCGGACCGCGCCACCGGCGGCGTGCACGCGCGCCACGATGCGGGCCAGCTTGCCCACCGCCTTGGCCAGCAACCCCGAATCGGTCGGATACACCACGTTCGCCGGAACCACCGTCGTGTCGGCGCGCACCTTGTGGGTTCGCAGCAGTTTCGCCTCCGAGGCCTTGGCCCACAACGCCTCGTTCAGCGCCGCCACCGCCGAATCCCCGCATCGGGTAGTGATCTTCATCAGCGTGGTCGGATGCGGTACGGCACCGTCGAGTCCGATCCTGGCGAACCGCCGCCACGAGATCGAGTCGGCCACCTCCCGGCACAGCGATTCATAACCCAGCCGGTAGCGGTACTTCAGGAACATCAACCGCAGGTAGGTCTCCATCGGGATCGACGGGCGCCCGAACCGCGGATCGAAATGCGCCATAAACGGCGCGAAGAACGCCGGATCATCCAACAGGGCATTCACCCGTGCCAGCTCGGCCGGTAGCCGCAGCACCTCCGGCGGCAGCATCGACTCCCACAACGTCGGCTGATCAGCCATCGTACGCAACATCAGGTACCCAATTCTCGTACACCACAACGGGATTCACTGATTATCCCGCACCCGAAGCACTGCCAGAGGCCGCCACGCCGACATCACTTTTTCAGGTCGAAGTAGTTAGCCTGCTGCCAGCGCAGCAACCTCTACTGGGCCCAGCACCCACAGCGCCAGCCGGCGCCCAACTACTGGCTACCCTCGGTTACCGACTTTACCTCAGAGTCCTTCTGAAGCACCGCAAAAATGACATCCGACAGCGATGAAGCACGGTAAACATCATCGGGAGTAATTCTCACTCCAAATGAGGACTCTAGCCGATCAATAAGTTCAATGAGCATGATTGAATCCAGTGGCAGTGATCGCAATGGGGTCGATTTGTCAATCGACTTCCAGTCGATCCCACTACGCTCACCGCCGCGCTGCCCTGCAAGTAAGTTGCGGATTTCTTCTAGAATTTCATGTTCACGGTACATCTTCAGCCACCATTTTCGAATTGATTACTTCGAGCTATAACTCTCGACTAGCATTCTGGAATAAGGGAAACCAGTTCAGTCAGCCCCGGGAACGTTCCACCCGTTCCAATACCTGCTCCGATTGCGAGGTTACTGGCGAATGATTCACGCATGGTCTCAGAACTTCCTGCGAAAACCCCTAGCATTCGGGCATCGCGATTACATATCTCTATGTATTCACCCGGGTAGTCCGAGCCAACTACAGCTCCACACATGCGTAACACCTCGAGTAGCAACTCGGCTGCCCTAAATTTTGCGCAGCTTACTTCATGGGGCGCCAATTCGTCGGATTCTCGCTGCCGTGTAAGACTCCTGACAAAGCAGCTCACAACATAGGTCATTGCCATCATGTCGGCGAGAGTATCGGGCAGGTTTCTAAAGCGATTGCCATAACGCTCCAAGCACGATCTGATACACGTTGAAGTCATTTCAGAAGCCATCAGGGACACCATTAATCTTTCATCCACCAGGGTGTCGATGGCTTGCCTGAAACCATCACCAATTTCACCGAGCACTGCACCGTCGGAGACAATGCAGTTATCGAACCTGAGCCACCCAGTAGATGAAGCAGGCATTCCAAATTTGTTCAATACAAATCGAGACAAACCTGACGCACCTTTGTCAACGATGAAAAGCGTCATTCCCAACGCTCCCCTGTCGACATCTGTTCGCGCAAGCACAATCATAAAATCCGAGATTGGCCCATTGGTGATAAAGAGCTTCTCGCCATTCAATCTCCACCCGCCGGATACGCGTTCTGCTCGCAGCCGAACAGCTCTTATCAAATCAGAACCACCAGCCGGCTCGGTTATAGCAATACTAGAAACAAGATCTCCTGATATCGATGGTATGAGATACTTAGTCTTTTGCGCAGCAGTCCCAAGCTTTGCAATAAGAGGTAGAACGGAGTGCGATTGAGCGAACAGGCTTGTTGCCAATCCCTGTATGGGATACCGCATTAGCTCTTCAACCAGGACCTCCGAATGGAGAAAAGTGCCACCAAAGCCGCCGGATTCCGGCGGTATCATCAATCCAGTGATACCAGCAGTGCCGAACAATTTGAAGATCTGCCGCGGTATTTCCTGCGCCCTGTCCCAGTTGGCGTAATTAGGTGCCACCTCGTTTGCCAGGAGATTCCGCAACTTTCGTCGAAACTCTTCGATCCCGATCGGTAATGACTCGGCCCGAGGCAATCGGTGTAAATCGAATAGCTTAGCATGCTCCACTGATATCTTCGCCGCTAGCAGATCCCTTCTGCCCATCAGTCCCGATACACCGTTGACTGCTGCATAGTCCGAAGCTATTTTGTATGCATTT
This sequence comes from Nocardia transvalensis, assembly GCF_015477765.1. Taxonomy (GTDB): domain Bacteria; phylum Actinomycetota; class Actinomycetes; order Mycobacteriales; family Mycobacteriaceae; genus Nocardia; species Nocardia transvalensis_A. The sequence goes on from NZ_JADLQQ010000010.1 coordinate 224,322, forward strand.
AGAAAGCCCCGACCGCCATAGAACTGAGCGCATTCAGAAACAGCCTTGGGTGCTATCCTTGTCAATGCGTAAGCCAGCAGGACTGAACCGTACTTACCCTTCATGTCCGTCGACGAAGCTATTACCTCGGCCGTGGCATAAGTCGCGAGCAGATCCGCCGACACGTCTGCAAGACGATGCCTAGGAGCTTGATGGTCAATTAACGTGACGCCATCCATCTCTCTTTGAGCCATATAGTCTACTGTTGCCCTAACAGCCGACTCTAGGTACACCACTATCGCTGTGCAGACGAGAAGCCTCGTAGTCTCGACCAGCTCGGTAATCCACTCGGGGACCTGCAGCGCCTCGAGAAGTACGTCGGTTTCCTCTAGGATGACGTCATTGAGGGCTACCTCAGTGGTTACAAACCCGGAAATTGGGCAGGCACGCCTATCCCTAATCTGTAGGCCATCTCGACTTATAGGCAAGTGGATGACCAGGACTCGATCATCGTCCTTCACGGTTATGCAAAGGCTTGAAAACTCTTCAACAGGGCCTGTACATGTGATACGGCCTGCTATCCTCATGCCACCGGAGCTTCGGGAAAAATCGACTGAGACGTCCGAGCCAAACAGTCCTTGGCTGTGATCCGGATGCAAAGCAAATCCAACCGATTGTCTGGAATCGTGAGATTCTTTCGCTAGCGAGCTCATCAACGGCTGAACGTAGGCGCACCAGTAGATTCTCTGTAGAGCAGGGCTCAGGTTTCCTTCAAGTGCTTCATTCGCTACCGCTCGGTGCTGACCCTGTACGTCGAGACCACGAAGCGAACATATTGCGGCATCATGACACATGGTTTGTTCCAATCGGTCTACTCAGTATCTTCATCAATACTCGGCGTCAGTGCAGCTAGCTCCACAATGCCTACTTTCGAGGTACGGCAAAGATTTACTGCCTCGCTCCTTCGAAGCTTTCCCGAGGTAGTCTTGGGAAGGACGCCCCGTCCAACGATCTGGACAATGGCCGGCCGGATCGCAAGTGCGTCTATCACTTTCTTAGCAATCTCGTCTTTCAATGCTTCACCGGCAGCCACGTCGGCGATATTGTCAGATTCTGCTATAATTGCGAGCTGCTCACCTCGGTGCTCGTCGTAATAGGGCACAGCTGCCACATTACCGGGCCGGACACCATCGACCAGCTCCGCTACGCGCTCTACATCGCTGGGAAATATGTTCCGTCCCGCCACGATAATCAGGTCTTTGCTACGGCCGCAGACGACAAGCCTGTTGTCGCTTGTGAAGTACGCGAGATCACCTGTGTCGAGCCATCCGTCACTCCCAGCTGTCCGCTCGAAGCCATCCTTTGTCAAGTAGTGTTGCGCTATCGATCTTCCTCGAATCTTCAATCGCCCCACATACCGTGTTGGAACTACGTGATCGTCAGAATCGACAATTCGCGCTTCGAATCCTTTCACTATCCTTCCTACGGTACACAATGTGCGTCCGTCACTTCGATAGGTAGACACAGCCCACAAATCTTGTTCGAGCTGGGCGATGTCAACAGTATCGACTTTTGCACCCTCTCCGGGGCAGCTTGCCGAAACCAGCACCGTAGCTTCAGCTAATCCATAACAGGGCAGGATGGCAGTAGGTGTCAAACCGAATCTCTTCCCCGCTTCGACCAGCTTCGTAATAGTTGCAGGGTTAATAGGCTCAGCTCCATTGATAGCACATCTGAGCGATGAGAGGTCGAAAGATTTCTCTTGCGCCCGAGACAAAACCCGTACTAAAAGATCGTACCCAAAGTTTGGACCTAGCGTGTACGTGACAGAGTACTTTGATATAAGTTCAGGCCACATGCCGGGATTGGCAATGAAATCAGGTGGCGTCGCTTTAACCAATGGAGTGCCAGTGCACATTGCCAATGTCAGCGCACCGATCATCCCCATATCATGATAGAGTGGAAGCCAGCTGCCGATCACATCTTGACGTGGGTCGATCCTGAATACTTCGATGATAGATTTTACGTTTTCGTAGATATTTTCATGGCTTATGACAACAGCCTTCGGATTCCCGGTCGATCCGCTTGTCAGCTGGTACAAGGCCGTGTCGCTTTCACCGCTAGTGACCGGTTCACAGTCAGGACCGTTCTCGAGATCCTCAATCGGAATTAGTGGAGTATGAAGTCTGTCATTGATATCCCGGAACGTGTCGCCGACCGCGATGGCCGCGAACCGAATCGTTCTCGACACCCGAGCAAGGTTCTCCGCCCATACGGCCCGATCAGCTCTTGGTGTGGGCTGCTGAATTAGACACACTGCTGCACCCCGCATCCAGGCGCCCTGTATTACTGGCACCATCTCCACGGGTGACGTCGAAAGCACCCCGATCGCCGCGCCTGGACCAATACCTCGAGCCTTCAGTGCCCCCGCGACTATGCGCGCCTCATTATGCACCTCCAGCCAAGTCTTTACGACCTCACGGCCGGAGCACCAGGTGATAAATTCTCCACTTCCGCTCTGCACATTCTCGAATATCATTTGCGTCAGGCGACTCATACGGCTTCCTTTATTGTTTGAATCGCCGGCTTGAACCGGCTCACGCGGTGGCCGAAAGTGGCATCAACTTGATGAATTATTCAAGCTACTTTTAGGTGCGAACAGATTTTCTTAAAACACGGCGTTCTTTACCTACACCCTCGTTTCCTACGGGATAGGCCCTGTCGATATCAAATTGCACGAACAAAACTAAGCCAATTTCGACTTAGCAACAGTACCATGGGACGGGCTCATTAGTCAGTGCTGCGCCGGGCGCTCGCACCCAGGGCTCGCGTCGGTGCCGAGCCCTCGGTGCGGCGTAGTCAGCCGTTCCGCGTAGGAAGATCAATGGCATCGAATATATTTTCGTGCCTGCGTAACTCGCCGCCGAAGACGGCCTCAGCGGTGCTCAAATTCCGTGACTCCGAACACTGAGCCGTATCAGGATAAAACCGATCGCAATCATCTGGCCGCCTGTGCCGCAGTACGATCAATACAATCAATCCGGTAGCTCCCAGTATTGGTCGTCTCCGCTGCCAGTGCACGCGAACCGGTGTCGCGATCGTCGGCCTGACGGCTACAAGATGCCTGCCGACGGTGCCGACCTGCAAGAACTTCAGGCCGAGCCACCTGCGCCAAGGTCGATTTCAATAAGACAGAGTAGCTTCGACCCAACCAGCCGTCGCAGACAAGGACGGCACCGCTCCAACGCCTGCTCGCACATGCCACGATCAGGGCGATCCCTACGTACCGTCAAATTTTGCAAGCGCTGCTTGCATTGTATTGCGGTGCCGTCGACCTTCTCAAGATCTGACGATACGCTCGGGTTCACCGTGGCCGCGAGGTGATCGATCGTGATCCGGACGGTCCCATGATCCGGTAAGGAAGGCCAGCAGGCAATGACCTTTCAGCACAGTAGTGGATGCGGACGTCGCTTGGCCCGGGGCGTGATGGCAGCCGGTGGCTCTACTTATGATGCAGCTCTTGCCGTACACCATCACTGTGGTGTTTCGCTACTGCGCGCACACCGTATCGCCTGCGGCTACACCCTCATGGAAGCCACCGAGAAGCTGAAGGAGATACTGCGATCTCGTCGAGTGCCATACCGAGGACGGGTGCACAAACAACTGTTGCGGTGGGAGAACGGCTGGGGCGTACCTACACCTGGTCTTCTCGATGCACTGTGCGCCTTGTACGGCACCAGACCCGACCGACTCGGCTTCGGGCATGACTACTCGGATTCGGAGTCATTCCCCTGGTCGAGATCTGAGGAAACCGTTGGCCAGGGCGAATTCGTGAGCTCTGCAATGGCGAACATCGGCTGCGCATCCGAACCGTTGGCGAGGACCGAGCCGTTGACCGATGACGGTTGCGTTCCTGACCGAGGACGAGCGGCGCTGGCGTACGTGAATGGAATCGAAGAGCGCACCGAGCAGGCCGGATACTCGTTGTACACCGATGCGCCAACAGAGTTCATACCTTCGCGCATGGTCGATCTCGCGCACATAGAGGCGGGCTTGCTCTCCATCCGGACGACGGACCTGCTGCGTCGGCTGCACAGGATGTTCGCCAAGAACGCCGAGTTCGTTGCAATCCGAGTCATGGATGTGGCGAGGACGGATGACGCCCTTTGGTGGTGCAGTGTTGCTCGCCGCGCGGCTCGCCGAGCGGACGACGCGACGATGGAGGCGTGGATCGCCGGACACATCGGTAGCGGATGCGCCTGTGCTGGTGGCTCCTTCAGCGACGGCCTCGAGGCCGCGCACATTGCTCAAGCGGCGAACGGTAGGCATCCGAGCGCCGCGGCGGTGTTCGGCTATCTGGCTGAGGCAGACGTGCAGGCCAGAATGGGGCGCCTCCGCGAGACCCAGGAAGCTATCCGACATGCCGACCGCATGTTTACGGCGCTCCCTGAGCCCGAGACCGTGGCTGACGGATACCACGTCACCGAGTATCTACTGCGTTGGCATCAGTCCAATGCTTTGACCGCAGTCGGCGCGCATACGGAGGCCGACGAGCTGCGGACCAGGGCTCTTGAGCTGCCGTTCAGTCGACAAGATCAGGTCGGGCAAGCGTTGTTGCATCTCGATGACGCTGCCTCAAAGGTGGCAGCCGGGGAACTGGATTCCGCTTGCCAGGTGATCGCGGACGTATGGGACCGCCTGCCATCGGAGTACCGCATCGGATGGCTCTCACGGCGTGCCCTTCAAATTCTCAACGGCGTCAATCCCGCCGACACCGCGACACGCGAAGTACGCGCCATACGTGACCTGCTCCAATCTCACGGCACTAGTGTCGAATCGACGTTCAACTCCAATTGAAGTGAGTGCGACCGCGCATGCCAGCTGGCCATCCAGATCTCCCTGGCCGTGCCACCATGACGGTGACCGACAAAAGCTCACACAGAAGATTCCGCATCCGGCGTGGACGTGACGTTCAACGTGATAGTTGTCCGCGATCAGCGGACAAGCGGTAACCAGCTCGCATGATTGCGGAAGCCGGGGTTTACTATTCGCGAGTCGTCTCCTGTCTCAAGAATGTTTGTAATAGATTCCACATTGGCTGTGAGCATTGCCAGGAAAGATTCTTCGGTGGCGTTTGCCGTGTGGGGCGTGATTAGTAATCGGTCATTACCCAATGCAAGCAAACCGTAAGGGTCAGCCTGGATAGAGGGAACCGGCTCAATGTAATAACCGTCCATGGCAGCGGCCGCGAGGCGCCCCTCGACCAGTGCCATCCGCAGAGCTGCCGCGTCCACAAGCTCCGCTTCAGAGGTGTTGATCAGGATCGCGCCGGGTTTGACTGTAGCCAGCTGTGCTTCGCCGATTATTCGGTCTGTCTGAGGCCCATACGCGGCATGCAGGCTAACGACGTCGGACTCGGCAAGCAACTCGGACAGCCCGACCTGGCAAGCCGCGATGTCTTCCTCCAAGTCCAGTTTCGGCGTTCGACTCATGTAGAGCACTCGCATCCCCAGCCCCTTGGCCGCGATACGTGCGACCATCGAGCCGATGGTCCCCATGCCCACGATGCCCAGGGTCTTTCCATCGAGATTGCGCCCCTTGACCTCACACCATCGACCGGCCTTGGTCTGCTGGGCCAGGTACGTCACCTTGCGCCACGCATCGAGCATGAGACCGATCGTGAACTCCGCGACGGCGCGTGCATTAGCTCCCGGCGCGTTGGTTATCGCAATCCCGGCCGCGGTCGCCGCTTCGGTATCGATGAATGCGTGATAACCGACACCAAGAAAGGCGACAACCTTGAGCCGAGTAGCTGCAGTGGACAAAACGGCAGCCGAAGCATGCTCCACACCACCCAGGATGTAGGCATCCTTGTCGACCAGAGCGCATGCCAGCTCGGTTTCAGATAAGTCGCTGCGGCATACCTCGACATCGAGTTTGTGCTGCTGCATCCATTCAATACAGCTAGGCGTCAACATGGCGCCGGTAAACAAAACACGATGATGGTTCATGTTAATCCTCTCCGCCCCAGTGAATGTTTGCCCTTCAGGCTACTTGAATAGCGGTCTTTCGCAGAAAGTTCGACGCCCTCCAATATCGGCTCGGGATCGAGATATTGCGGGCACAGCGCGCAGCCGAGCCGGGGTGCAGCTGTTCGGTCGCCCTAGACGCGGCCGCCAGATCTAGGCGATCACCCGGAGTCAGCAATACCAGCAGCCCCGAACCCCGGGTGGAAAGATAGGCAATATTGCGACCCTAGCGTTCACCGGCCACCCCAGCGCACGGCCGCGGCTGCGGTCAAGTCACCATAATGACCGAATCCAGCGAACAGGACGAGCGATCCAGCGGGCACGCGGCCCTGGGTCAAGGCTTGATCGAAGGTGATGGGAATGCTTGCAGCGAACAGGTTTCCGCAATCCTCGTAGGTGTCCATATGCCGCTCCGGAGGCAGCAATAGCGCCTCGCGCCAGTTCCGTAGGTATAGGCGGTTCGGCTGACTCGTCACCAGCAGATCCAACTGCTGCGGTGAGATTCCGATGCGTTCACAGACTGCATGAGCAACCTCTGGCACCAGCCGATCACCGCGCGCGAGCACTTCGGCGATCATCGATTCGGGGTAGCCGGTGTACACCTGGCCGGGCCCAGCTTCCCAATACTTGCGCGGCGGGTCGGCGACCAGCGTCATCTGCCCAGCGAATTCGGGCCGGTGCCGGGCCTCGATTCCGAGAATCGGTGACTGCGTGGACTTTACGAGCAGTCCTGCGCCGGCACCGTCGCCATGCACCGGAGCCTGCGGCTTGCATCGAACCTGCTCCTGGGTGTAGATCTGCCCGGCGACATTCGATATGGCGACGATCAGCGCCGCCCGTGCGTCGGTGCCGAGCAGCAGCTGACCGGCGAGCTTCATCGCATACACGAACGCTGCGCAGCCGCCGTTATGCAGATCGATCAACCACTCTGGGACGATGTCCAGGCGGGCAGCAATTTCACCACCACTGCCTACGAAAGGCTCCTCGGGCAGGAGCGTGTGCACGATGAGAATATCGATATCACGCAACACCTCGGCGCCGCGGCGCGCAAGGATCGGGGCCACCGCCTGCTCCGCCATGTCGGCGGGGGTCTCCCCTGCCACGATGTAGTGGCGGAATTTCGGAGCCTTGAACAGATGGTTCGACGTCACGTCTCTAGGATCGGCATATTGCATAAAATAGTCTGCAGGGATCACTTTTTCAGGAAGATAGCTCGCTACATCGACGAGACTGACGACTCCTGACGCATAATCATTCATGCTTGGCTCATCCATTCCGGTTTCACAGGCAAACCGTTAGCGCGACGGTATTCGCAGATCGCCTTAAGGTTGCGCAGTTCCAACATATGTTTAGCGGGGAATAGGTGCCAGTAATCGCCGACCCAGACTGGGCGATCCGGCGGCGCGGTGTCGGGGTATCCGTTCTCGCCATAGAATGGGTGTCGGCAGCTGGTGCACAGCACAACCGATCCGGACTTGTTCAACACTAATTGTGCGTCTACCACCCGCATCAGGTAAATCATCCACAGATGCTCACCCTGATCCCATGCGCAGTGATAGTCGACGGTACGTCCCTGCAGGTTAACGACAGTGCGGATGTAGATTTGGGTATTCTGGGCGAAAAGGTCGTCGGCTACCCACAACCCGGGCTGCTCGGTGCATCGAAACCCTCGCAGACTGTATGTCCATTCACACAAGCTGCGGGTATCGGCGAGATAGGAATATACCTCGTCGGGCGGTGCAGCGATGTAGTCGTTGACGGAGAAGTACTGCCCATATATCTTTTCGTGTGCATATACCGCGTGAGTCATGTCCAGGAGGGTCGACCAACACTCCTTCAGGCTGATATTCTCGATCCGGTATACGTCAGGAATATCCATTTCTGACACCTGAAGCAACTCAAACCTTGTATCGGAATCCATAAGGCGACTCCTTAAAATCGGGTAAACCGTAGCATTATGACTGGAGGCAAACCACCTCGATGAGCACTGACTCTTTTTCTGATGCACCTCGCAAATCGGCTCTCGCACGGAAACCTCGGCAGTTGATTGGAGCGGGTTCAAAGTTGTCGCGACCGCAGACTAGGCGAGCGCCACACGGTTTGAGGTGTGTCCTTGGCGCTGATGACGAGGACGCCAGTCGTGTCAATCCTATCCAAGACTTGCAAGTTAGTCCTCCTGGGCCAGGCGTATAGCGATCTCTCGCAGAAGTCGAGCCCCTTCTAATATCAGTTCAGGATCGCGAGCCAAAGGAATGCGAATGAACATTCGACCGTGTTCTGGTTGATCCCAGAAGAAGTTAGTGCCAGGAAGGACATGCACGCCTTGTCGAATCGCCTCTTGGACGAAAGCTTCGCAATCAAATCCGCCCTGGATACGCAGCCACTCTACCGAGACGGAATTCTGCGGTTCGGTGGCGAACTTGAACGACCCGTCCGATAATATCGATCGAAGGATCGTTCGATTCTGTTGCACAAATGACAGGACACTATCCTCGATCCCATTTCTCTTGCTATCTACAATGAATTCGGTCAACAGTCGTAGGTGAAAAGGTGAGACATTCTGCAGTAGATCGTCGTGCAGGCGGTAAATATCAGGGAACAGATCTCTGCTGCATACCGTTAACCCTACCTTCATCTGGTTAATGGACCAGGTCTTACCTGTATCCTCGAGCATAATATAAGAGATCCCCGAATCTTCCAGAATCTCGTATTGCGACCAGCCGGTCAGCGCGGGGACAAAGAAACGGAATGACGAGTCGAGAACCAAGGTGCAGTGACTGTCTGCGCAGCATTGTACAACGGTCCTGAACTCCTGTTCTGATAATGTCCGACCGGTCGGATTATTCGGAGACACGAGCCATACCACCGCAGGCTCAAGCCGGGCGATGGCATCAGGCAGCCGTTCTATAGTGCAATCGCGCTCCGGCAGCGGAACAAGCTCGACATTCTCCCGGCGCAAGATCGACGGAATATTGTCGAGAGCTGGCTCAATCAAAGCGACTCGCTTGCCCGTTCGGACACAGTGGCTAGCAACCATTGTTATCGCACAGGATGCCGAATAAGAGAGCAAGTACCGGTCGGTATCGGGCAGCATCGGCTCGCCAGCGAGGTCGAGAAAAGATACCAAGAATGCCTCCTCCAGTTCGGGTTGCGATTTCCGACAGGCATCATGGAACAGTTCTGGCAATCGCCCGATGATCTTACTCTGTGACCTAGTTAGGGGTTGGCGACAATGAGCGTCGGAAAAATTTATTGCCCCCTTAAGGCTTAACCTCTGATATGTCGTGGTACTTATGCGTGCAGGCTGATGCGGCATCCACTCCTGAATGCCGCAGTGGGCAGGCTTGCCCATCTCTCGCGTCATCGGATTGTCAGTTCCTTCCAGACGGCGTCACCGTCGAACTAAAGGTTTTCAGAAGCAGGCCGGAATAAGTAACACCCAGCTTATGGCAGATCTTTACTCGAACATTGCTTTGTCACCTCCAGGGAGTAAGGGCTTCCCAGGAGGGCTTACTCAGAAGAAAGTGTTGCACCTTCGTTTGTCGCGTCACGCCACCACCGCTTACGGCGCATTCACCCGAACTCCGGCGGCATTTCATTAAACAAACACGACAAATAGATATTCAAAGAGTTGACGTCGTCGGTTATAGCTAGAGATATTGGCCCACAGTCGGTCTTACCATGCTTTCCACCCCGGCTGGCATTTCACCTGCTTGTGTGGCCAGGTTACCTGTTACGTCCAACTAGAACAATAGTCCCCGGATTCGGATTCACCCTCCATGTACTGCGGATTAGAGTTGACCGATGGCTTGACAGGCGAAGGATCTGACCAACGCACTGCCTGGAATTGCGGGGCGCAGAGGCGCGGCGCGCTGGTCTACGTCACCGCGCCGGAGTCATCAGCGACATAACCCTAGTCTGATGAAAACGCAAACATTCTCTGTAGACCGACCAGCCATCTGCGAGTGGTTCAAGCGGAAAGACTCGTCGAGTAGCCGTCGGAGAATGGGACGGCCGATCTTCGCAAGCGAGTCGGTCCCCAACGGCTGCGGGCTCAAGACGATCAATTGCACATGTCGGGGAACGTCTCGACAGAAGCTCCTGTTCGATCGGCATCGGTCATGTTCGGTGCAACGCACGAAATGAAAGATGTTGAGTCGCGGACAGAGCGTTGAGGAGGAGATCTGCATCCGAGGCTGTTATCCCTCCGACCGGGAGGAGGTCAGGGAGAATTTCGGGCAACGCTGCTATCTGTGCCTCCACCATCGGAGTCCGCAGCATGCAGTCGAGTTCTGTCTTGGACAGACCGCCTTCGGATGCCAACGCGACTGGGCCGAGGGGAATGTAATTCCCGTCCGCGTCGCGACTGAGTATCCCCTGAACTCCACCGAGGTTCAGATTCAACGGTACGTCTGCGAGATTGGGGTTGATGCCACATTGGTGGAGTGTGGTGCGCACGGCCGCATACATCCTGGGCAGGAAGCCAGCCTGGTAATAAGCGCCTATACATCCGAGCCCGCGCGCGAACGACACAACAATAAAGCAGACAGGCACCGCGGGGATCAGTTCACCGGTCGCGATGGCCGCGGTCAGTGGTTCCGGCGCCAACTCCCAGGACCTCGGTTCCGCTGTGTCAGACAGCTCGACCAACCAGCCTGAGCCCTCCTGGGTGCGTACTACAACCGGCCGTCTGGTTCCGTGGGGTGAGAGGGCCCAGAACAGATGAGTACCACCGCGCGCATCTCCCTGCTCTAGCAATGCCGTCCGCCAACACGTGCGCACGCCGTCTAAGGCGCGCAAAAACAAATCACGGGTCTCAGAATCGAACATCAGTGGATAGATCAGACTGGAGGTATCTTCTAGGTCGCGTGTCAGCAAGACAGCTGCGACCCGTTCGAGTTCAACGTAGACAGGGCGGGCATGGGTTGACGGCACCGAACGGTCCCACAGCCGCGCGTTGATCAGTCGACTCTGGTCATCGAACGACGCTGCACCCAGTACGTCGGGAATGTCCACGTCCTCGTCGAGTGTCCGTAACAGGTGGTGCCTGCTTCGCGCGGAGACTTCGCCGTCCCATGTTCCGGCGGCAGTCAGGCGGGCACGTGCACGGGTGATGTGCTCACGGGTCAGAAGGGGAGCCGTGCGGACAATCCGGTTCGGACGCCGAGTGGGTAGCAACGCCAGCCGACGAGTCACCGAGCCAGGTCTGCTTGGCTCGTAATACAGAAGCCCCATTGGGAACGTTGGGTTGTTCAGGCTCACTGAGCCACAGCTCAGCACAACGGCCGTTCGACGATCCGATCTGTGTTGCTGTCCGCGAAGGCAGTGCAGAAGCGTGCCGTGGAATGAATCCGCCATTGTGTCCAGGCCGGCATGGTTCGCGGTAGTGACCACAGGGTCGATCAGCATCTCGGCGGCAGCCTGACGCGCTGTGGCTGCGCCGTAGAGTGGAGTCGCTAGCGTACGGACGATGTCGGCCACCTCTGCGACCCCACACCCGCCATCGCTAGGCGCGGTCGGCACTGCGAGTCGATCGAGATACTCGGCAACTGTGAGCCTCCCGAACTGGTGGGCGACAGCAACGAACGCTGGCGCCGACTCGACTACACGACTAAGCAACGCCGACGCGTCGGGCCCACAGAGGCTCGGTTCCTGGTCGACTCCGGCAAACACATTGTCCATCAGTCTGCCCGTTCCTCTCCAGGGGTAGGCGTCGTTCTCGTGGCAATCTCATGCGCAGTTGATCCGCCGCCGGAATAGCTCATCAGGCAGCTTCGGAAATGCGTTAGACAAGTCAATAACAACAGGGCGACAACGATAGCGATAGCCGAACGTGTCCCGACTAGTAATGCCAGGCCCGACGCCAACACTCCGTTCAAGGGAATAGCACCCCAGGACACCAGCCTCCACCCGCCGTTGACACGCCCCAGGTATTCGGTCGGGACGCATTCGACGCGAACGTTGAGCAAATGAACGTTGTACACGCCCATGCAGGCGCCGTAAACGATGAAGCCTGTGGCCAACAAAATCACGGCGAATGCGCTGGGGCCCATGGCCACCGGGATCAACGCAAGCGACATAGATCCGACCGTCATCGTCCATACGAGCGTGCGTCCGACGCCGAACCTGCTCCCCAGAGCCGTTGCGGCGCCCGCGCCCAGGAACCCACCGATGCTGGCTGATGCCATAATCCAGCCCAGCGCTGCAACGGGAAGATGCAATATCTCGACGCCAAAGACAAGGAACAACGTGTTGGCGGCGACGAGTCCTAGCAGATTGAACGTTGCGGATTGCACTCCCAACCGACGCAGAACGGGGTGTCGCCAGATCATCTTGAGTCCGACTAGGGCATCGGCAGCCGCGGCGCGCCAACCCTGCGTTCCAGGTGGGCTAGAGCACGCGGACTCTTGCGGAGGTCGAATTTTCCAACCCAGCCAGCCAGCGGCGATGTAGGTTGCGGCGTTGGCCAGTGGCGCCAGCGGTGCACCGATTGCATGCACAAGCAAGCCGCCAATTCCCGGACCGGCCGTCTCGGCAATTGAGTACATCCATTCCAGTTTGACATTGGCATTCTGGATCTGGTTGCGCGCGACGAGCCGCGGCGTATACGACAAAAAGGCGACTTCACCGACAGCGCTGAAGCATCCGACCGCGAAGGCGACAGCAAACAGCAACTGGATATTCAGGATACCGGCGGCGTACGCAAGAGGAACACACCCAATAAGGACTGCACGTGGCAGGTGACAGACAAGCAACACCGACCGCATCGAATACCGATCGATCCAGCTACCCGCGAACAACGAGAAGATGAGAATCGGCAAGTACTGCGCGGTAGTCAGTAGTGCTACGACACTAGGGTTAGAATGCAACACAAGCACAGCGACAAGAGGAAATGCAACTATGCTGACCTGACTTCCGGTCTGGGATAGCGCCTCGCCGATCCACAGCTTGAGGAAATTGCTGTCACGCCACGCGCTGGTACTATGTCGATTTGGCGCTAGTCCTCTGAAGGCACCGATCATAGAGTCAGACGCCGATTGATCCGTCACCCGACCTCGCTTTCGACTTTGCCTGCTGGACAATCGGTGCAGCACGATGGTCGAAGCTAAGCGAGATCCGCGATATCTTTCGATCACATACCTCGCCAGACTCATCGAGAAAGCTCACCAGCCTCTCCGATGGCGGAAATTATGGTAATTCATACCGCCGCCGATTCGGAACTAGAATCACAGCCGGTATTCATATATATCTCGCGCCTCGTCAGGGCCGAAATATTGATCGTCGTGCTCTACGAATACGAAGCCAACATGCTTGATCAGGTTGGTTGCAGGGATATTTTCCCGGGATGTGGTAATAGCAAGTGTTTGCACACCACGCGCCCGGAGTCGCCGCACCGTATAGTCCATCAACATACGACCGTAACCGCGGTGTTGAAAGTCTTTGGCCACCGCGCAAGTAGACAACAAGGCTCTGCCACCCTTCTCCAAAGTAAGGTTATAGCCGACTACCTGGCCGTCCAACTCGGCGACTAACCAATCGTCACCATGGAAGTCAAACAATTGACGCAGCACCGAGAAAGGATATGGCTCGGTAAAGAGCTCTACTTCGATGACTGAAATAGCTTCAAGGTCTGCAAGACGGGTATGCCGATATACCGGTTGTGGAACGTCACTAGTTTCCACTATAATCTCCCTCTTGATTTCAGCGATTCTGCCGTATGGCTCTGCGTGGTACCGCCCAAGTAGGTACTGGTGAGTAGGTGTTGGTAGGTGCGCAGGCGTTACAACAGAGCGCGACAGGACCAGCCAGCATCGTCCATCAGCACTTGGTTGAGGAATCGGTTTGTGTGCGTTGGTAGAGCAGATGTGCTAGCTGTTGCCAGGCTCGTGAGCGTTGCCGGGCAAGTTCGGCGAGGCCGGGCACGCAGTGGCTCGGGATGCTCCTAATTATGGCGTCCCAATCGGCGTCATCGCCAAACGGGATCTCCAACCAACGCAGCAGTTTACGACCAGTTTCCGTGAATCGTAGCGACGGGTCTCGACGCAACTGCTGCAACACCCGTGTCGTGTCCACCTGCTCAGCGGCGGGGACGAGAACCACGTTCGGATCAGGCTTGCCTGTCACTTCGGGAGTGGAGGCAGATCCAGTACGAGGGCCGCAGGGTGACGCCGGCGTCTCCCCGCGGATCAGGCGTCTACGTACGTCCTTGGCCGTGGTGACTGAGATGCCAGCTTCCATAGCCACCTTCCGTGTGGAGGCGGTTGGGTCGGCAGTGAACAGTTCAGCGGCGCGTTGCCGCCCCTGCCGACCGATGGACCGATGCAGCACACCATTCCGTGCTATCCGGCCGGTCGACTGTGGAGATTCCACAGTCGACCGGCGCCGGATCACGGAAACGGTCTTGGGCGAGACTCCGGCGATGGCAGCAATTGCCCGGTCAGACCATTCCGGATACGACGACAGGATGCGTAGAGCGGCGGCCTTTCGATCCGCCAGTGACAACGGCAAGCCGTGTGCCGTATTCAGTTTTACCGCCAGAACGAATGCCTCGTTAGTGCTGCCGTCGAAGAATGCCGCCGCGATGGTCGACTCTCCACGTAGCTGAGCCGCACGCAGTCGATGTAGACCATCGATGATTCGCATCGTAGACCGGTGGACAACAATCGGGGGCAACGCAGTCGTTGATTCGGCCAGCTTTCGTACGTGGCTCGCGTCCTCACCTGCTGATCGTGGTGATGAATCAGGGGGCAGCAGATCGGAGATCGGAAGGTCTACGACATCCAAACAGAACTGCCGTTCTCCGACGGAACCAACAACGGGAAGGGTTCTCTCTGTACAAGAACCAACATCGGTAACGCTACTCATGGATCAAAATCGCCCTTCGAATCCACGCGGAGAGATTTCGGCTGCGAAAGGCCACGTTGGTGCAGTACGTGATCAATCGCTCTAGCTAGCAGCGTGAGGACCGTTGCGTGCGAAGACGGCGTCGTGCGCCCCGCCAGCGTTTTCAACCTCATTTGGCTTCCCTCTCTACCCGCTACGCGCATCCTCTCTACGCACATCTCGGAATCCAACGTCGCCCGCCCGCAGAACGGTCCTTGATACAAATCAGCACTCGCCATAGGGTCGGATCGACTCGATTGCTCGGCACCCTCTCGGAGTACGCGCACACCATAGGCTGATGAGGCTAGCCAAATGGCCCCAAATCGACTGCCGCGCAAGGAAATCGCAGGTCACAGTGGGATACTGCTGTACGGGTCCGGACACCGCATCAACATCGACGCCGGTACGCGTCGGATGCCGTGACCAGAGCAGGAGTCAGCGCGCGTCTCAGCATGGATTGGCGTTCGAATGACGGCCATCTGTGCCGATACATCGAGAGGGTGCACTCACGCGGACTCGGCTGCTGGCTATCACCGGTGGATCGGACACACCGATGTGTGACAACCAATGTCGATCTCTATGAGCAATGGAGCCTTGATGTGGGTTGACCCACATTAGGGAGAGGGCATAGCCTAGCTTCGAGGGGCGCTTCAACCATTATCAACGGTATGCAATTTGACTGTATCGATAAGGGTTGAGGCCGGATGCTCGGCTCAGGAGGGTGTGATGCACAGGGATCGAGGTGGTGGCTTCGCCAGGAAGTTGAACTACCTGTTCGCGACAGTGACCTCGACCGAGGGCCGCGAGTACAGCAACGAACAGGTGGCCTCGGCAATCACTGCAGACGGGGTGCCGATCTCGCAGAGCTATATCTGGCAGCTACGCAAAGGCATCAAGGTCAACCCGACGTTGAGACACGTGCAGGCGCTTGCGGATTTCTTCGGTGTGCCTCCTGCCTACTTCTTCGATGAAGCCGTCACCGACCAGGTGGGCGAGCGGTTGGCGGAGTTGAGGGCCGAGCGGGGCCGCCTGGCCGAGATTGCCGAAAGCAGCGAGGCGCAAATGATGGCTCTCCGGGCCGAAGAGTTGTCCCGCAAAAGGCGTCGGCAGGTGATGGAACTGCTGGATGTGGTTTACCGCCTGGAACAGGCCGAACGCGGCGAGATGCCCGGCTGAGCCAGCGCTGCGTGTTCGGCCATCGAGTGTGTCAACACAATACCTATACCGCGGGGGATTGATCTGAGACCAAGGGGGCGCGGGATGACCGAGCGCGAGTTACGTCGGCGCTGTCGCCGGCTACTCAACGAGTTGAATATCCGGCCCCCGCTGGATGTGGCCGCCCTGTGCCAGCGGGTCGGCGAGCAGCGGGGGAGACCGATCCGGCTGGTATCGCACCCAATCACGGTACCGGGGCCGTTCGGTGCATGGATCGCCACCAAACGAGCTGACTACATCCTCTATCAGCAGGAAACCACCAAGGCTCACCAAGATCACATCATTTTGCATGAGCTCGGGCATCTGCTCGCCGGTCACCGCAGCGATCAAGAGAACGAGTCGCTGATAGCGCAGCTGTACCGCGGTAGCGACCTGCCGCCCGACGCGGTGCGCCGCGCGCTACGCCGCACCTCATATGACACCGCTCAGGAACGCGAAGCGGAGACGGTGGCCACGATCATCCTGGAATGGGCATCGGTGCTGGACCGCGTCACACCGCAGCTGGTGTCGGACGAATCCGTACGGCGTCTAGGGTCCTCCTTGGATGACAGGTTGGGGTGGCTGTGATCGCGTTACCGATCGTGGCGTGGGTGGAGGCGGCCGCCTTGGTGTGGATGCTGTCGCTAGTGGTGCGCCGACCACACGATGTAGGGCTGCGCTGGATCACCGCCATGGTTGCGTGCTGGAGTGGAAACCTCCCCTGCATAATCCAGGCCATCGAGGGCGGGGGGTTCCTGGGCTTGGATGCGATGTGGTGGCAGTTGTTCGGCCAGGTTCTAGTGCTGACCGGTGCGTACTGCATGGTGTGCTTTTTTTCATTCACCCTGCTCGATGATCAGCGGGCGGCCGTTCGCGCCAAGTGGAACGCTCTTGTGCTGGTCACCGTTGTGATCGTGCTGTTCGTGGCGACCGTGATCATGCCCGCAGACATGCGGCTCATCGGGGCGAGACTGGCATCGCACCAGGATCCGGCCGCTCGTGGCGTGGCCAGCATCGCGTTGTTCTACACCACCGCGAACGCCTTCATGACCTACGCGATGGTGACTGCGGCGGTGTCAACCGGCCGCGCTGCACGCCACGCCGTGGGTTGGTTCCGCCGCGCACTGTTGATCACCACGGCGGGAGCGACGACGCTGGTGCCGGTTTGCCTCATCTTCATGCTCGATGGCGCCGTCCTCTTCGCGAACGTCAACCTACCCAACCCCGTCCACATGACCGCAGTCATGTTGCTGCTACCCGGTTGTGGGTTGTTCCTCATTGGGATCGCCCTGCCAGCCGCGGTCACCAGGGTGACTGCCGCACGTATCTGGTGGCGCCACCTTCGCGCATACCACGCCCTCGCCCCGCTGTGGACGCTGCTACATGCCGAATTCCCGGAAGATGCGCTGACCCGCATGCCTAGCAACCCGCGGCTGGACAGGTTCCGCCTCACAGGCGTGCATCGCCGCTTCTACCGCCGGGTCATCGAATGCCGGGACGGCCTGGTCCGCATCAGTCCCTACGTCGCCCACATCCGCGGCAACGACCCTCGAGACGCTGTCACACCCGTCGAGCTGGCACACCAGCTGAGGCGAGCGCTGCATGCCCGCGCGGCTGGCATCGATGTCGAGGGTCCTGCCGTGCCGATCGCCAGCCCGGTAACCGACGGACTCGACGCCGACGTCGGCGAACTCCTCACTCTCGCCAGTGCGCTGCATCCCGTGAGCGCCTCCTCACGCTGAACTTCCGGGAAGGCACCGACACGAGGTGCGCTGTTTCTCTTCCGTCCGTCCGCATTCGGATTCGAAGCCGCGCCGAGGAACTCCCCCTCCCCCTCACCCGTGAACCACGATGAACGGAGTCCGACGACCCACCCGCGTTGATCATCGGTAGCGCGCGGCCTAGCTGGCTGACGAGGTGCTGGCAGCGATGATCCCTATCGGTGATTTGCACTGATGTCGATAATTATGAGTCACCGTTGTGTTGATGTTGGTAGACTGCGTAGGAGGAGGCCACCTAATCTCGATGTGACAGTTTTTCAACCGTCGTCAGCAGTCCAACAGTCTCGATTTGGCTGTCGACGATAGTCGAGAAACTGGCTGTACGGAGGTCATGATGAGGAAGGGTGCCGGTGGGGGCCCGTGTGGGGGCGGTAGTTTCGCTGAGAAGCTGAACAACCTGTTCGCGACGGTGACCTCGGCCGAGGGCCGCGAGTACAGCAACGAGCACGTGGCCTCGGCGATCACTGCAGACGGGGTTCCGATCTCGCAAAGCTATATCTGGCAGCTGCGCAAGGGAATCAAAGACAACCCGACCTTGAAACATGTGCAGGCCCTGGCGGATTCCTTCGGGGTGCCGCCCGCCTACTTCTTCGATGAGGCGGTCACCGACCAGGTAGGCCAACGCTTGGCAGAGCTGAAAGCCGAGCAGCAACGCCTTACCGAGATCGCCGAAAGCAGCGAGGCGCAGATGATGGCCCTTCGGGCCGGGGAGTTATCCCGCAAACGCCGCCGGCAGGTCATGGATCTGCTAGATGTGGTCTACCGGTTGGAACAAGCCGAACGCGGCGACGCATACGGGTGAATCAACGCCGAGTGTTCTCCACCCTCCATCGCGTCTGCACACCCCCACTACCGACACATGGTGGAGGCCACCGCGATTGCCACAGCACCGGTCACAGCGAGGGCTGCAGACCGATACCACCGAACTCGTCGCGCTCTCCGCGCACTTCACGCCACAGCAGATAGATAGAGACAGATCATGACCAACGCACTCATCATCGGCGGTGGCATCGCCGGTCCGGTCACCGCGATGGCCCTCCAGAAAGCCGGCATCGAGTCCGTGGTCTACGAAGCCTATCCGCACGGCGCCGACACCGTGGGGGCCTTCCTCGCCATCTTCGCCAACGGCATGAACGCCCTCCGCACGCTTGAGGCCGACCAGCCCGTACTCGACTGCTCATTCCCAGCCGAACGATCCGAGGCATTCGACAGCAACGGACGCCTCCTGGGACAGGGCACCATGAGCGGCCGAAACGGCGGCGGCCCTCGCACACTCACACGCGCACAGTTGTATCGGGTCCTGCGGGACGAGGCCATCCGGCGTGGTCTGCGCATCGAATACGGGAAACGTCTGACCATGACCACCGACGCCCCCGACGGTGGCGTGGTGGCCTGCTTCGACGACGGCAGCCGCAGCGAGGGCGACCTGCTGATCGGCGCGGATGGCGTGCACTCTACGGTCCGTAACCTCATCGACCCCACCGCACCCGAAGCTCAGTACACCGGGACCACCACGGTCTGTGGATACACCCGCGATACACCGGTCCCGGCTACGTCGGCGACCTACCGCATCTTCTACGGCCGCCGCGTCACGTTCGTCTACATCACCGCCCCGGACGGGAAAACCTGGTGGTTCACCAACATCCCTGGGCCACAACCGGACAACACGGAAAACGTCATCACCACGGCAGAACACTGGAAACACCAAGCGGTCGATCTCGTGGCCGGCGACAACACCCCCGTCGCGGACTTCATCCGGTCCACCGACGACGTTGTCGCGGTCCCGGCCTATCACTTACCCGCCCTCCCCACGTGGCACACGCACAACATGATCGTCGTGGGTGACGCGGCCCATGCGGCGATACCTCAAGCCGGCCACGGTGCGTCGATGGCGATGGAAGACAGCATCGTACTGGCCCAATGCCTGCGCGATCTGCCGACCATCGAGGACGCTTTCACCGCTTACGATCGGCTGCGTCGCCCCCGCGTGGCACGCGTGATGGCCACCAGTGCACGCATGAGCAAAGCCGCCACGCCCGCCAGCCGCCTGCAGCGCATGATCCGAGATCGTGTGATTCTCAAACGACTCCAGGGTCGCACCGCCAACACCGCCGACTGGCTCACCGACCACCACATCGACTGGAACGCTTCCATCACACAGAGCGAACACCAGCACGACCACAAGTCGGGCACACCATAGCTAACTATTAATCGCCCTATAAATCGCCGGTTTTCGCGATCCGGATGAAGTGGAGGCGGTCGCCGAGGTCGCCGGGGTAGCGGCGGGAGGTGACGGTGACGGGCTGCCATCCGGTGTCGGTGAACGCACGGATACGTGCGGTGGTGACGACTTCGCCGTCGATGAGGGTTTCGAATGTGCGGCGCAGCGGCTCGCAGTCGTCGGGATGGAAGAGCACAGGATCGCCTTCGCGCTCCCAGTCGATCCAGCTGGGCCGGTTGATCCATGCGGCGACGACGGGCATAGGAATGCTCGGAGAGTATGCGAGCAGGGCAGCCACGGGCTCGTCGTCGCGGGGTGGCTTCGTCGACCAGCCCTCGCCGCGCGCGCTGTACGTATTGGAGGTGAGACCGAGTACGTCGACAGGGCTGATCGCCGGCGGCTTGGTATCGGTGACATCTATGGCGAGACCGCGCATTCCGACGTGCCGCTCGTCTTGTCGGCCGCGGGCGACGTTGTACCAGTTCATCAGGTATCCCTGATCGTGGAGTACGACGCTGCAGGAGAGGTGAGTAGCAGTCGAATCCGGATCGGTGGCCGTCACCACCAGATCATCGATGTGGTCGAATCGGACCGCATTCTGGAGGAACTCGCCCGGCGAGAGCGTGAGTGAGGTGTTTGCCGCCCCGTCTGGCCCCCGCCACATCCGCCACCATTCGGCGGTTACCTGGACCTGGAGGTCATCGAGATACCACGACATGCCGTTTGCGGGTCGATGTGGGGTCGGCTCTTCGGTGTCGGGACCGATCCACAGGTGCATGCCGTGAGCGTCACCTGATGGACCCAGCACGGGCACAATGTCGATCAGCCGCATGCCTGCGTCCCGGGCACGGATGACCCGCTGAATCGGATTTCCGGTGCGCCGCACCGATTCCAGCAGGTCCTCGATATCGACGAATTCGTGGCGACGCAACATCCGCAACGACGTCCATGCCCGCGCCGATCCGTCCTTGCAGACGATTGTCATCGGTTCCGGCAGGGGCGCAAGACATTCCACGACAAACCAAGTCACCGCAGATTTCTTTCCGCTTCGGTTCAGGATTGATAGTGATGGCGAGGTCGGACTGTGAGCTGGTAGGGCTCGGGCCGCAATGTGCCCCGCTCGTACATGCGAAGCGGCCCGACGCCGCTCACCGTGTAGCTGTCGAGGATCCGGGCCAGCAACAGCGTCGCCTCGTGCAGCGCGAAAGCACGGCCGATACACGACCGCGGCCCGGTGCCGAACGGATGGAGAAACCGGTCCGGGAACTCCCGCAACCGGTCGGGTTCGAAACGCTCCGGGTCGAAATCCTCCGCCTGCGGACCCCACACCTCGCGATCACGCTGCGCCGCCAGGGCGAGCACGAACACCGATTGCCCGGCCGGAATCTTGTAGCCGCCGAGGACCTGGTCGGCGCGGGCGACGCGGAAGAACCCCGACACCGGCGGCCACAACCGCAACGTCTCGTTGAGCACGTTGCGAATACGGCGCATCCGGATCACCGAGTCGTACCCGAACCCGCCGTGAGCTTCGACCTCAGCCCGCAGCTCATCCTGCAGATCGGGGACGGAAGCGATGTAGTGCAGCGCGGTTTCCAGCATCGCGGCAGTTGTTTCGTGACCAGCCACGAGGAAGGTGAGCACCTGGTCGCGAACATTGTCCGCAGGCAGGAATGCACCGGTCTCGGGATCGGCGGTGGTCAGCATCAAGCCGAGCAAATCATTCGAACCGGTGTCCTGCTGCTTGCGCTCGGCCACCATGGTGTCGACGTAACGGCGGATGGCAGCGACCTGAGCCTGAATGTGACGCGCCCGCAACAGCGTTCGCACCGTGCCGACCACCGGCAGATCGTTGGCCCGCCCACTCATCCAGCCGAGAATCTCGGCGAACGCCTGGGCGAACCGTCGGGAATCGCCGCCGTCGACATCGCCGGCATCGAGAAGCCCGAGCCGGCGGGAGAATCCGGCGCGGCCGATCACCTCCAGCGTCGCGGCCGTCATCGACTCGTGCACGTCGATCACGCCGCCCTCCGCGGTCGACCACTCCGCGACCAGGTCATCGGCGACGCTTGTCATCGCCTCGTGGTAGACCCGCATGGCCGTCTGGCTGAACCCCGGAGTGAGGATGCGACGGGCCTGCCCCCACAACGGATTCGACGTCCGGGCGGTGAACAAGCCCTCGGGCACAATCTCGCGCAGCATTTTGACGGGCCCGGCAAGGCACCGAGCCCACGACGTTTCATCGCAGCACTCGGCCGCCAGCCGCGCACCGGACACAATGATCACCCGGTTGCGCAGCACCTTCCGCTCGAAAATCGGGCCGAGCCCACGCTGAGCCAGGACGAGTTCGTTCTGGGTGGTGCGACGCCGGTCCACGGAACCGAGATCACCGAGGAATGGTAGGCGCCCGCGCGGGTGCGGCAGCCTACCCAGAGGAGGAGCTGAAGTCATGCTCTAAAGCTCTCACTTTCGCAATCAGATTCCCACGTCTACATGCATTACATGACCAAGGAGCTTACGGCTCTGGGTGATTGACGTCATACGATGGCCATGGTTCACTGTTCGTGCGCTGGGCGGCTTCCCCCAGCGGCGTCGCTAATTCCACAGATCCCCAGTGCGGGTGCATTTCCCGTGCTGTGCGCGTGATCGGAATGCGAAACGACCGCCACCGGAGGCTGCCATCACTGTTGTCGCTATTGCACTGCACCACCACCTCGCCCCCGTGATGTCAAGTGCCGGTCGCGGGTGCGCCGGGCAAGGTTGGTGCCACCCAACGGGCACCGGGCTGCGGCTCGTCGGCGGGGCGGTGGCGGCCGCGGTCATAGGCGAAGTAGACCTCGGTGACCGGCATGTCCAGTGCCCGAACAAGGGTAGGGGCTACCGATGACAACCTCGGAACCACATACACACAGCAGCGCTGCACCCACCGATCAAGGGACCGAGCCCGCGAGCAGTTTGAGCCCGGCAGAACTTCTCACGTCGATCACGCATGCCGCCACTGCTCACACGATCTTGCACCAGGCGTCACCGCCAACATTCGGGCACAGCGAGGGATCACGACCAGACCCTCACAACCTTCAGAAAATCGCCGAGACGCATGGGGTCGACGCCATCGTCGAGCGGATCACCCAGTTACACACTGACGGATACCACCACGCCGCCAGTTGCCTCGGATGGGAATTCGTCCATCTGGGCACCGGCCCGGCGATTGTGGACCCAGGCTTCCACGGTGTCTGTGAGCCGCCCACGTCGATGATCATCTGCGACGCCGGCGCACTGGTATCGAAAAATGTGCACCGTAAACATCTCGATGTGGGTTGACTCTGTTCCTGACGACGCCTACTCTCAGACCACAACACCTTAACTGTTATCGATGTGTATGGTTTTGGATTCGTTGATTAGAGTAAAAGAACGAGCAGCGTGGAGGTCGCGATGCACAAGGGATGATCACCGACCACCCGAATGCTTCACTGCGGGAAGTGGCGATAGCGGGAGGAGATCTCACCAACCACCGTGGTGATGTGCGAGACCGGCTTCGACCGAGGCGAGCCCTCCGGTACAGCCGAGAACGTCCGCACCTGGGCGGACTCGAACACCTTCAGGTAGCGCATCCGGGGTGCCCCCTGAAGAGCTGAAAGCCCTCCTGTACACGCTCGAACGCGACCCATCGCCGCGATTCAACGAGGTCGGCATATCGTTGCTTCGACTTTGAACGTGCGGCCAATAAGACGCGGATACACGGCAGCGACTCATCGTTAGCCTTCCACCGCACCGCATCGACCCGAATACACGAGCCGCAGGGATTCGCCGAGGCATGGCAGGCTTTCGAAGCCAACTGCCCAAACGCCGCGAGTGCGCGGCTTCGCAGTAGCGAAATAGCCTTATACATCTCTATTTCTGGGGGTATCAATGACCCACATGCAAATGGTCGAGCCGCCAAAGGCGGTCATTGCGGATCCGCCGAAAGCCATCGGGTTCGTGCGCAGCGACGTTTCTGGACTAAGAGCGGCGCGCCACGCCATCGATGTACAGCGCCACGCACACTCGCTCGGCTACCGGTATGTGTACACCGCGCGGCCCCCCGTCGACGTCGATGAGCCAATCGGATACGCGCTCGGAATGGCGGCCGGGCTCGACGCCGACGTCATTGTGGTCTACGACCTCGGGCAGGTGGACAACCAGCCTGCGTTGATCTGCGATGAGGGTTTCGACCTAGAAGTCGTCTGCCCGAACAGCACATGGACGCATTGCACGCCGCCCACACCCAAGGTCGAGGCAAGGGGTGTGTGATGAAGGAGAACACGATCGTTACCCCGCCGAACATCTGCGGCCTCACTGAGATCGAGTTGGCGCATACGCAGATGCAGCGGCATCGCGCATGCCGGACCGATCGATGCGCGTGGAAGTGGGTCGCCTACCACACACTCGTACATCACAATCGGCTCACACCGCAGAAGATGACCTTACGCGAACGTGCACAAATGCGCGGCATCAACTTCGCTGCCGACGACGTAGACCACGAGTTGGCTCCCGGAAGTAGGCCCGAAGACATGACATTTCAAGAGGTTCTCGATGCTCTGAGCAAGCTGGCACACGACATGCGCATGCGTCCAGGCGACAGTTGTGACCGACAGGTGACCACGACAGGCGAAAACGAGGTTTCATGAATGTGGTTACAGTTACCAAATACCATGGAGGCGACATTGCACCATGTCCGTGGCCGGCCGCCACGACGAGTCGGCTCGACCGCCGTGGGTGTTCGGAAATAGCTGTACACCAACGGAACCGAACCGAGGGGAGGTGTGTCTAACCGTGAAATGAACAGACTATGACCTCATCGCCGGGGTGATGATGAGGTCCGGACGAAAATGCAGGGGGATATACATGGCGTCGGAGTCGTCTAACAATGCATATAGAAGCAACCACGGTGGCTCGGAGCGACACGAGTTCACGCGGAGGTTGCGTGCCCTGTATCGGGCTGCGGGTGATCCCTCCCTACGCAATGTTGCAATGCTCGCGCAGCAACGTGCTCGGGGAGCAGGCGAGGAAGACAGGTCGGCCGTCGCCTCCGCGCAGCGGATCAGCGACTGGATGAACGGACGCAATGTTCCTGGTCGTTTCGAATCGTTGTGGCCGGTGCTGCAGGTGCTGATCGCGAAGGCCAAACACAGAGCCGGAACGTCCAGGGAGGCAGTGAATTTGCGTGCGTGGCGGGAACTATGGGCCGCAGCACGAAATGCACCGTCCAATCGATCCGAACCCGCGGCACGACAGTTGTACCCGGAGGGGCCTCTTACCGAGGAAGATGAAGACATCTTCTTCGGGCGCCGACGCGCGCTCGCATCGCTGCTCGACATGGTCCGGATGTCGACGACACCGAATCGACTCGCCAATGTCATGGTCTTGGCTGGCGCATCTGGTGTCGGCAAGACGTCGCTATTACAAGCTGGTCTGGTCCCCGCGTTAACCACGCAGGCCGAGCCGTGGGCAGCTGCGATCATGATACCCGGTACGGATCCGGTTCATGCAATGACGCAAATATTCGGCAGCGCTGGTGGTTCGGCAGGCGACACGGATTGCTTCGTAGACACGGACACGCTGTGCGACGTAGTCCACCGATGGTGCCGTGGTCGGCGGATGCTACTGATCGTGGACCAGTTCGAGGAGTTGTTCGGCGACAGCCTCCCGCAGCCGACGCGCGAGTTGTTTCTAACCCTGCTGCAACGGCTGAGCTTGCTGGGCTCGATTCTGATCTCGGTACGTTCCGATCACATCACCGAGTGCGCCCAGCATCCGTGGCTGGCACACGCATTGCGCCACAACAGTTTCACGCTGAATCCTATGTCCCGCAATGAACTCGTATCAGCAATCTCCGGCCCACCTCGGACCCAAGAGGTGACGGTCGAAGCTGGTGTGATCGAACTGCTGATCTCCTCGGTCCACGAGTACCCGTATCGCATCGATCGATCCCACGGAGATTCGGGCAGCCTTTCTATCCTGTCCGCCGCAATGCGGTCACTGTGGTCCGCACACGTCGGGAACAAGCTGGATATCACCGCCTATCGTCGTGTCGGCGGCGTCCATACGGTCGTCCGCAGAATGGCCGAAAAGACGTGGGCCAACTTGACCGCCGCCCAGCAACTAGATGCGCGACAGATCCTCCTCGCCCTGGTGACTGTCCACCGCGATGGCAGCATCGTCCGCCGACGATTACCGTGTAGTGAGCTGCGGCGTGTTGCCGTACAACTCGCCGGTGGCATGGACCTGGTGAACAGGCTCGTGCGAGGCCGTCTCATTACCGTGGACCAGAAGTGCGCCTACCTGATCCACGATGCTGTACTCGACTGGGACCAGCTCAAAAGTTGGATAACGGAGAACCGATCAGCACTGGCCTGGCGCCAACGGATCGAAGCCGATGCCGCCGAGTGGGCGGCCGCCGACCGCGATCCCGACATGCTGTATCGAGGTATTCGCCTGAGCACAGCAGTCCGCAATTCCGACCCTGCGATGAGCGTGATCGGCACCGATTTCCTGCGCGCTTCCGCGCGAGTAGAACTCGATGCACAAGCGGTCAAACACCTAGAGGGTCAAGACAACAGTCATGACTGACCGGCCGATCGACCCTGGAATTGTTGCCCCGAACAGGCTGGCTGTGGCGGCACGATTAGAGCCCTGTCCCCACTGGTGCGAACGACCCGCCGGACACGGCTGGGAGGACGTCGCTGACAGTGGCGACCTGATACGCGTGCACTGGCGCATTTTCCCGATACCCGACACCGATCACGGCACCGTCATGGTGAGCGTCGCCGAGTGTCTGCACGGTGCCGTGGTGCAGCGTGACCCGATCAATTTCGTCATCGACACAGGCCTTGCCGGCGACTGCGAGATGAACACCGCCGGCGCCCGAGGACTTGCACGAGTGCTGGCCGAGGCGCTCACCCTAGCAGGAAAGCCACTGTAATCGGTTGTTTCTCACAAACAGTTCTCGGCCTCCTGTCCGGGTGATTCGACAGCATGCCGGGCTGGGTGAGGTCCAGGAGCGTTCGAGCAGCTTGCCCTAGCGGAAGTCGGCGCCATTGCGGACGAGCGCGACAAGGCGCGTAGCACTCACCGCACCAGCGATCCCAGGCGGCCGCGGTCAGCTATAAGGGATACCGGTTAATGGGGCTGGCGAGATCGACTCTTGCACCCTCGGCATCCGGATTTCGCCGTACCGGTTCTCGTTCCCGGCTCGCCGCGTGTCGGTTCGATCCCTTTTGGAAGACTGAGGGCCATGATCGCGAGACCGAAGTACCCGAGGACGCACAGGCAGATCAGTAGAGCGAACATGTCACGTCTCCTGGAGGCGAGCCAGAATGTCGGCCCCGGTGAGACCGTCGACAGTGCGGGTCAGCGAGACGGTTCCCGCCAGCTTGATCGCGGTATCCAGGTCGAACCGATGCTCCCTCAGCCACTTCAGGGTGCGCACCGACGACACCGGTTCAATGCTGCGTTTGCCGGAAGCGTCGTAACAGTTCCCGAAGCTATCGGTGACCGCCCACCGGTCCTGTCCGCGTGATTCAACGCGGACGGCGAAATACCGTGCCTCAGGGTGAGTTTCAGGAAGACAGCACACTTCGAAGACGACAGTCCGCACCGTCGGATCGGATGGGGCGGTCACTTCGATCCCCTGTCTCCGCGCCGGGCGAGGGCTGCGGCACGCAGAATGGCGACCGCATCCTGTTTGGTAGTGCTGAGGCGGTCATTCCATGCCGAAACCCGACCGCTCTCCGAGTTTTTCGTGTCGGGGTAGTCGATGCTGACGAGTTGTGCTGCTGTGGCGCGCACCGCATTGGATTCCACTTGGAGCCGGGCGATTTCCCGCTCCTCCCAGCCTGGCTGGGGATAGGAAATGTGTGGTAAAGCCTCGCAGGCTGCGGCGTGGATGGCTCCGAGTATGCAGTAGCACACCTGGTCGCCGTCACCGGTGCGGAAGGTGCCTTTCGCCAGTCCGGGAGCGCGGTCGATCAGCTGCGCAGCCTGGTCGAGGATCTGGTCTACGGTGATGCTCATGAGTTTCCTTCCGGGAGTGGCTATTTACTCTGTTTCCGGGGTGGCAGCCCCGCAACGGGCACACCAAAGGTTACGCGCAACTATGCGAAACTGGCGAGGGTTGTTCGAGGCCGTCTGTGGCCGGTGTGCCGGGGTAGCTACGCGGCACACCGGCCACGTTCGAGGTAGCCGGGCCAGGAGTCGACCGGTTGGTTGACTCGCTGGTTACGGTCAGGCCACGCGGGAGGTGGTGATCCGGTAGACGCGGTTGTGCCGCACGGTGATCGGCTCGTCGGGGTCGACCCAGGCGGCGAGGGCCATCATCACCTGCACGAGGCGTTCGGGCCGTTTGCCCGCGACGGTGACGAGAACCGTGTACAGGTCCTGCGGCGCGATGTCGCGAATGGCCAGGGTGACCAGATGCGCTGTGGTGGCGATGGTTTCGACCTTGCCGAACCGTGCGGGGCCTTTGCCCATCAAGCGCCGTTTCACCTCGGCCAGCAGATCGGTGTCCTCGTCTGCCGGGTCGACGTCGTCTACTGGATCGACCTCGGTAGTCACTGTTCCGGCTCCAGCAGTGCGGCCAGTCGGTCGGCTGCCTGGCGGGGCGTGTGCCCGTCCCAGGCGGCGGCGGTCTCGCGTTCGGGCACGCGGAATTTGGCCCAGTGTTCGAGGGGGTAGTGGTTGCTGATCTGGCCGGCCGGGAGCTGGGCGACCACGATGAACCACTGTCCGCCGAAGCAGGGTTGGCCGTCGTGGTGGCGGCGGGACTTGTGCACGTCGTAGCGGTGGGCTTGCGCCCACTCGTTGAACAGCAACGCGTTGTAGAGCATCCGGTAGCGGTACAGTTCGGCGACGGTGGGCGTGTCGTCGGAGACCCGGCTGGTGGTGTCGTCGGTCACGGTGCCTCCGTGGGTGTCTGGTCGGTGCGGTGCAGTCTCCAGCACGAGTGCACGGTGATTACGGTGCCGGTGTGATAGGTGCGGAAGTAGCGGATCAGGTTGCGGGCTGGTTCGGGCAGGGTGCGGATCTGGTGGTCCATGTACTGGCCCATCGACGCGCCACCGCGTCCGGTGATCGGTGTCAGCGGCAGCCCCACAGGTGTTCGCAGGCACGGCGCACGAACACCAGGCCCTGCCACATCGCACGGGTTTCGCGGGGTCTTTCCGACTGGTCGTGCACGATGGCCAGCCGTCCCAGCGCCATCGTCATCAGCAGGTCGGGTCCGGCGCCGAAAATTACGTCGTGCCAGCGTTTCTGCTCGCAGCTGGTGGACTGGATGCGCGTGTAGCGCACCTCGTAGCCGACCAGATGCGGGCACAGCAGCCCACGGGTGAGGTTGGCGAAGTGCACGGCGCTCACCCGGCCACCACCGACATCGCGGGGAGTGCGAGCAGGCCCGCGGGGTTGAGGACCAGGCGGGCGCGGGTGACGGCGACGTAGGCGAGCATCAGTTCGTCACGCAACCGGCGCTGTGAGCGGTCCAGTGCCTGATGTGGGGTCTGACCAGCGTTGCTGCGGCGGATCCGCCAGGTTTTGACGTCCTCGGGCAGCGGGTCGCCGTTGATGTCCAGGCCCAGCCGTCCCTCGTCGGCGATCCACGCGCGAGCTTGCCGCACTGATTCCTGCGCTGTGGCAACGGCTTCGGCGAGGTCGTCAGCGGGCACGACCGAATCCCATTCGCGGCCTTTGGATTTGTGGGCGGTGGCGACGATGGTGTCGGCGTCGGTTTCGGTGACCACGCCGGACAGGGCGCGGCGTACCTCGCCGGTGCTGTATTTCTCGATCAGGGCGACGAGCACTTTCCAGTCGGCGGAGTCTTCGGAGTCTTCGGCGTGCTGGACCACCTGGTCCCAGCTGGTGAAGGCAGCCAGATCGGCCAGGCGAGGTCTGGCGCCTTTCCTGAGCGCGTCCGCGTCGTCGCAGAACTGGACGGCGTAACGGTTTTCGCCCATCAGGTGCACGCGTTTGCCTGCCCGCTGGGCGGCCATGACGTGTTCGATGGCGGTGGCGTTGGTGCGGGCTAGGATCGCCGAACCGGTGACGGCGCGATCGACGATGCTGTCGCGGCCGGGGTTGCCGGTCAGGCGCATGTCGTCGCCGAGACGCGCCAGCAGCGTGTTGGCGGCTTCGGCGACAGCGGGCCCGAACCGCCATGACTGGGTGAGCCGTCCTTCGGCGGTGGCGGTCAACCCTGCCATGGCGTTGATGGCTCCGGTGAACCCGTAGATGGACTGGGCGTCGTCGCCGACGTAGACGCGCTGCAGGTGGGTCTGGTCGGCGATGATGCCTGCCAGCACGGGAGAAGTGTCCTGGGCTTCATCCAAAAACAGTGCGCCGCCGTCGTTTCCCAGGCGCGGGCGTTCCAAGGCCCACAGCTTCAGATAGTGGGAATGTCCGAAGGCGACGGCGTTGCCGCGCGGGTTGCGCAGGTCGTCCCAGATGCGCTGCGCGTAGGGTAATACGAACGCGACGAGCTCGGCGTGAACGTCCCGGTGGTCCAGGCCGGGAATGCGAGCGATGTGGGCGGCGCACAGTTCGGTATCGGCGCTGCGGCAGAACCGGTCGACCGCCGACAATGCCGCGCGGGTGACGTTGTAGGCGGTCAACGCGGCTCCGCCGCCGCTGCTGGTGGCGAACTCGCGGACTTTCAACCGGGTGCCGGTTTCGCGGATCGGGATGCGGGTGCCACGGCGCATGCGTTCTAGCAGCGGCGCGTGCCGAGTGGTGGCGATCCCCCGGTAGGCCAGCGAGTGGGCGGTGGAGGCGGTGACGTGGCCGCCGAACTTGGCTCCGGCTTCGTCGGCGATGGCTTTGTTGAACGCCACGTACAGGCCATCGCGGTCGGCGGCGGCGAGGATGTCGGCCAGCTGCAGCAAGGTGGTGGTCTTGCCGGTCCCTGCGCCGGCGCGGACACGGATGTTCTCACCGGTGCGGAACAGCTGGTGAATGTGGCGCTGTTCGAGTGTGGGCGCGAACGTGCTCACAGAAGGTCTCCGTTCGACAATGGTGGGCGGGTTCTTTCGGGATGCGGGCTGGCAGGCCCGTCGAGGAAGGACGCGAGTGGGTCAGAACGGCCAGTCGGCGCGCTGTCCCGCTTCCAGGCGCGCGATCATGGCGAAGCAGGCGTCGGTGAGCCCGCCGTAGACGTAGCGGTGCGCGCTCCCCGCCGGGGCGTGGCCGGGCCGGTATCCGGCGAGGTTGAACGTGTGCAGCGGCACGGTCGCGGGGACGGCTTCGCTGACACCGCTGTGGGTGGCTTGCTCGTCGGTGAGGATCACGACACTGTCGTGGCCGTGGTAGTGCTGCCGAAGCGCGCCTGCGGTGTCGGTGCCGCCGCCGAGGAAGTAGCCGCCGCGCCAGCGGTCGATGGCGGTCAGCAGTGCTTCACCGCGCCGGAGTTCGAACACCCTGCTGGGGACCGGGTATCCGCTGGAGAAGGAGACCACGGTGGCCTTGGTGCAACGACGGGCCAAAGCGAGACCGAACATGACTGCTGCGTCCCACCGGTGCAGGGTGCCGTCTTTGGAGAAGGTGTCGTACATCGACGCGGAGGTGTCGATGAGGATGAGGGTGCTCCCAGTGAGGGCGGGCAGGTTGGTCAACGACGCCTCGAGCGCTTGCTGAATCGGATGCGCCCAGCGCAGCGACCCCTTGGTCGCGTGGTAGGCCGACAGGAACTGCATCGGCAACATCCCAGCAGTGGCGATGCGGGTGGGGTCGGTGAGCACCGCGATCACGTCAGCAGCGACGGTGTCGGGTACCCCGGCGTTGTCGAAGTTGCGCAGGTTGCGGATGAGCCCCTTGTAACCCATGGTCGGGATGACGGCCGCCCACAACTCCGCCGTCATGGGGCCACGCACCAGCGGCGGCACCTGCTCCCAGGTAGCGCCCGCCTCAGCGAGCACAGCAGTCAGCTCACCGGCCCGCGCGAGCCTGAGGACCTCCTCTGGTTCGCGGGCAAGCAAAGCCTTGTTGGCGACGAGCGTCCGCAACGCTGCCCCGGGCTCGATGGTGTTGGTACGCCGAGCTTCCCGCAAGTAGGCAAACAGTGCCGACTGCCGGTCATCGGCTGGCGTCGGCGCGACGAGGCTGATCACATCGGCGAAACGGATCGAGCGAGCGGCACTGTCCCACCGGATCGTGGCGCGCTGGGTGTAGAGACGCGAGACGGCGTCGGCGACACCGCGCTTGACCGCAACGGGAATTGTGCGGCCGAACCGGGACAGCCAGTAGCCGACGAACTCGCCCGGCTCATCCGCACGCTGCAGGACCGAGGCGACGAGTGTGCGTGTGCTGCCATGGATTCCGGCTTCATACCGGGCGTGCGCCGCCTCGGCGGCCAGCATCAGGCTCGCCGAACGCATCGCAGCGGTGCCGCGCAGCCAGGCCGCGAACCGGTTGAGCCAGTCGTCGTCTGCGACAGGGGTGACGGCTTCGGCGCGCACCAGGGCGATGAACCGGTCATCACGCGTGGCCGCGGTTTCGTAGAAGGTGTTCTCCGCGACGAAGTTGGTGACCGCAAGCTTGAACAGTTCGGTACGCGACTGCGGCAGATAGCCCGGTGCACCTTCATGAGTGGTGATGGTCGGGTTGGATTCCGTTGCCAGCGCGGAGATTCCGGCGGTGCGGGTGGTGCCGGTGTTGAATTTCGCCATGGGTTCCTCCGGTGAGTGCGGGGCCCATGAACGCGCCAGCGGGTCATGCCGCATGGGGACGGCATGACCCGCTGGATCTTCAAGGCCCCGAGAATCTGGTTGGGGCACGGTGTGTTTCAGCCATTGAAGTAACCGTGCAACCCTTCGCTTCGGGGGTGAAGGGTGGGTGAGGACCGCGAGAATGTGGTGCCGGTTGCGGTGTTTCGTTCCGGTGAGTTGAAGTAACCGCGGTTGGCTTCGCTTCGCTGTCCTCTCCTAGTAACCTATGACGACCGGTTGCGCATGGCAAGCCGATAGTTACGCATCGCGTAATACGTTGAGCTCGTGTCGACCATCCAGGGTTACGCGCAACTCTCGCGGTACTCGATGCGTTGCAGCACCTGGTCCCAGGTGTCCCACGGATGGATCTCGACCGGGTCGCCACCGATGACCACGGGCCTGGTGGGCAGTGGTCCGGTGTCTGCTGGTGCGCGGCGGCGCCACCAACGACGCACTGCCGTCAGACGTTTCACCTCCGCCGCCGGTGATCGGTGCCCGCGTCACGCCCGGTGCCTACCGTCGGGCGAGAGGGTGCCGGATGGGTTGTCGCGGTCGTCATATGTTCTCCCAGCGGCGGCCGGATACGTCGGTGTGGACTCCGATGTGTCCGGCGGGGAGAATGCAGTAGATCTTCCAGGATTCGCGACGCCCCAACTGCCCCGAGGGGCCGGTGGTCAGCGGTGCGATGGCGTTACGGTAGGCGAGGCATTCGTGGCGACGGGGTCCGCGATGCTCAAGTCGGCGGGCGCGGCGGGTGCCAGCAGGGTGAGCGGCGTGCGCGGCGGCGCGGGCTGCGTCGTCGTCGGGCGGCGGGAAAGCTGGTGTCATGCGCAGGTTCCGATTCGGTCGGGGTGGCATGAAGGTGGAGTTCATGCCGAGGCTCGTTTCTGGGTGCGGACGCATCTGGCGCAGCGGCCTTTGGATTCGTGGCGGACTTCGCCGAGTGAGGGTTTGCGGCGGGTGGTCATGGGGCGGCGGCAGATAACGCAGTTGGGTGGGCGCGCAGGCCGGGTGAGACTGGCGGGGTCGGCGATCTCGAGGAGTTGGCGGCGAGTGTTGGCGCCGCCGTCGCAGATCACCCCGCCCATGACGACTCCGGAAGCGACGTAAGGGGTGTCGTCGCCGTCGAGGTTGCCCGCGGTGAGCGCCGCCTTCGCGCAGGGGATTTGGTCGGGGCAAGCATTGCGGCATTGGGCGGCGGCCCAGCGGGTCACGCTCGACAGGTGCCAGAACGGATCCTCGCCTGGTTGCAGCCACGCCTGGGGGTGCGCCTGACACGGCGTAGGCACCACCAACCTCCTTCCACGGTGTTACCAACAGTCTCTCGGTTGCGCGCAGATACGCGCAACCATTGAGACATGAGAATCTCGCTCTCAAGATGAAATCCGAGTTCAAGCCGGTTCTCGAACACACGCAACAGGCCGCATCGATGCGTAACCCTGGTCTCGTTACACGAGGGTGAGGTTGGTGAACTCGGCTGCGTGGGTGATGTAGACCAGCCCGCCCTGCCTGCACACCGCGCCGGTCCGCTCGTGGTACCACGCTGAGCCACCGTCGTAGGTCGGCGAGCACACGATGGTGCGCGGCCCGTCCTGCGTGATCGATGTCGAGTGCCAGTGGCCGTGGCACAGGAAGTGGGCCGCGGCGGGGTTTTGACCGTAGAACGCCTGGCTGGCCCACCATTCGGCAGCTTTGCCGCGTCGCCACTGGTGGCCGTGTGCGATGGTGAAGATGCTGTCGGCGACCTTCACTGTCATGTATCCACGGTCCGGTGGCGGGGTGTGGATCGTGATGTGCCCGAACGCCTCCGGGTTCTCCGCCAGCGCGTCGCGTACGGCGTGCGCGCCTTCGGTGGCCCAGTTGTCGTCCGCGCGTGTGTGCACGGGATGGCGGGTGGCGTCGTCGTGATTGCCGCCGACCACGCTGACGTGCACGCGGGCGGCGCGTGGGGCGAACACTTTGATCGTCGACAGCAGTGTGCGTCGCCAGATGCGGAATTGCTCTGTGACAGTGTGGGATTGGCGGGCAGCCAACCGCCCGTCCTGCACTACTGCCCCGTTTTCGAGGCAGTCCCCGGCGAAGATCAAATGGACGGCCCCGATACCGTGACGGTCACGGGTGGCGTCGAACTCCGCGGTGGCGCGGTCGACCGATGCGAAGAAGCGGCCAAGGGTGCCGTCGAGTCCGTCACCGTCGATCTTGCCGACTTGCAGGTCCGACACTTGAAACACGAACACGCCGTCGCCGGTGGTGGCGGCGGGTGTGCCTGGGGTGTAGTCGCGGATCTCGGCGAGCAGGCTGTCGATGTCGGGATCGGCGCCGGTGGCGGGTGCGAGCTGGAACCGGTAGGCGGTCAGCCATTGCCCGTCGTACCGCTGCCACCGCGATACTCGCGGATGCCCCACGGCGCGAACGGCGTTCGGGTCCAGGCCGGCCTCGCGCAGCATTTCGGTCCAGTCGTGAGGTGGTTGGCCGTCGGGGCGTGCCGGGGTCTGGACATAGCCGCTGACGCCATCGAACACGACCCGGGGCCGATGCTCGGGCTCGGTGACGATCGGTACGGCCGCGAGCTGGTCGGCGATGCTCATACTGTGCTCGCCGATCGTGCGCAGCCGCAATCTTCCCGGGCGTGGACGTTGAGCGCGCTGACCGAGTACGGGAATCCGGCCTCGGTGAGGACTTGGTACAGGCGGCGGCGCACTCCCCCGCTCGACAGCCAAGCGTTGATGGCGTCGCGGTCGCGGGCGGGTTGTTCGCTGATCCAGCGGCCCACCGCGCACGGTGTCGCGCTGGTGGTGCGGGCGGCGGCGAGGTGGTCCGCGATGCTCAGGCCAGACATACGACCTCGGTGTCGTCGGGCGCGTCGACCGTCAGGCGGGCGCTGTACTCGTGGTCGGCGGACTGTTCGATCCTGACCGGCCAGCCCGGAATCGGGTGGACCTCGCTGATCTGGCCGACAGTGATTGTCCAGCATCCGGAGTCGTCATCGACTGTGACTGCGACGTGAGTGCGGCCGCGCCGGGAGATGAGGTGGAATCGGGCACCGTCGTAGGCGGGGTATTCAGCAGGCTCACCGTCAATGACGACAACGACGGTGTCATCACCGGCGCCTTCGATCGAGATCAGCTTCACGATCGCGAACGTAAAGGCAGCACGCGGCATCGCCGGTGATTGTGACCAACACCCGCGGCTGTTCCGGCGCCGGACCGAGCGCAGGTGCGCCACCGCGGCTGTGCAGCAACGGTTCCCGGGCAGACCGTGCAGCAGGGGAGAAGCTGCTG
Organism: Nocardia transvalensis; assembly: GCF_015477765.1. Classification (GTDB taxonomy): domain Bacteria; phylum Actinomycetota; class Actinomycetes; order Mycobacteriales; family Mycobacteriaceae; genus Nocardia; species Nocardia transvalensis_A. Next base: position 260,415 of record NZ_JADLQQ010000010.1, read on the forward strand.
CGAACAGTCGCGCTACTGACTAGGACGAGACTGTGGGTGCTGCGGCGATCACTGCCGCCCACACCACTTCGGGCTCGGCCTCCGCGCGGACACATGCGGTGAAGGCGTCCTCGACGCTGGAGTGCCGCTCACGCAAGGCTGTGATGGAGGCGGCACGGCACATGCGCGCTCCCCTGCTCGTCGCCGGCTGAGCGGTGAGAGCACGGATAATGTCCACCAACTGCTCCGTGGGCTGAGTGCGGGCAACTGCGATGAATGTGGCGTAGGTGTTGACGGTGGTGGTCATGGAGATTCTCCTGTTCGGACGTGGTGGGCCGGACGACACGAGGCGGGCGTGCACCCGGTGAACCTCGCAGTTCGGGGCGGGGCTGCCGCGGGTGTGCGGCAGCCCCGATCACGGTCAGTCGGTGGTGAGGTTGGGCCAGTAGACGATGGTGTCGAGGCCCATCGCGTCTTCTCGCTGGTTCGCAAACAGCTCGGCGGCCTCTTCGAACGCGCTGGTGTCGTTGGCGTCAGCGAGCGCCTCCGCCAAGGCCATCACGAACAGTCCAGCGTGCCCGGAGCGTTCGACGACCACCCCGACGCAGGTGGCACCGAACATGCCACGGCCGGAGTAGTTGAGGTAGGGCCGGATACGGCAGTCGGACGCGACGTCGAGTACCACGTCGACCGCTGCATCGATCTGGTCTTCGGCGATTGTAATGCGAGACATAGTGGGCTCCTTCGGTTTTCGGGGTGGCAGCCCCGTTGTTCTTACACGCCATTTTACATACTCAGTATGTACATGGCGACGGCCAGTCCTCGACGCGCACCAGGCGCGGGTCGTACAGCGCGCGGTCGTCCTGGATGCGGAAGCACCGGCCCAGGATGCTGATCACGTCACCGTCCGCGACATCGATGACAAGCGGGCGATTCTGCGGCCACGCTGCGATGACAACTGGCTGCGGAACGAGGTAGGCGTGCTCCCCCGCAACGACCGGACCGCGGAATTCCCTGCGCGACACGGTGGTTTCGTCGAGGTAGACGACCATGAAGTGGCAGGGGCGACCCTGGTGACGGAAGGTCCCGCGCAGTTCGACGATGCTTTCGAACTGGTGGCCGTAGTTGTCGCAGGCCTGCGCCTTGGGTGCGGTCATCATCGGAACGACGATCGGATCCTGATTCACGGTGTGCTCCTTCGGGTTTCGGGGTGGCAGCCCCTGTTTGCTTACAGTGACCACTGTACATACTCAGTATGTAAAGTGTCGATCGTTGAGGCGCAACGGATTTCGAACGCCGAGTGCAGACCGAGCCGATCAGCGCGGCTGCCGGTTGCCTTGCCCGGGCCGCGCCTTCTTCCACTCCCGCACCTCATGGGCATCCCAGACCGGGGTACGCCCGACCCACCGCTTCGGTTGCGGCGCGGGGTTATCCCTCGCTGGCCGATAGACGTAGGAGTGCCAGGTGCGAAGTTTCACCTCGAGGTAGTCCGCGCACTCCTGAGCCGACCACTCTTCGGCCTCACCCTTGGTCACAGCACCACCTCCCGGACAGCACACCGACACCCGGCCTGCATACTCAGTATGCAGAAACCCTGCGCCCGGCGCTGCACAGGGGTACAGCGCCGGGCACATCGGGTCAGCCGAGGATTTCGTCCGCCTTGTCGACGAGAGCGGTGATGATCTTTTGCCAGCTCACCGCCTTGAGGTCGGCGTCTTCGGTGTACGGGGTGGCGATCAGGTTCGTCGCGGGGTCGACTGCTGCGACCGGGCCTTGATCCTGTGCGATGCGGTAGGTGTGCGGCGGTATGGACCACAGCTGGGCCCAGACACGTCCGACGTGATCGAAGACGTCTACTGCGAACTGCGACTGCCCGATGTGGCTGTCGACGCGCAGGTTCAGGCGCAGCTTGACGCCATAGCGCACGGTCAGGACGACGACCGTGTTCACCTGCTCGGCGGAGCCGACGATGTCGTCACCGGTGATGGTGGGGACAGGGGGTTTCTTCATGGGTTTCCTTCGGTGTTGTGGGGTGGCAGCCCCTCGAACTGACGCTTGTTACATACTGGGTATGCACATTTCGCTCGGCACTGACGTCTCGTCAGGCCCGCACGTTGACCGGCCCGAGCGCCGGGCCGTAGCTCATGTGCCAGTACGTGCCGTCCCAGTCGGGCCAAGCCGCCGACCACAACGTCCGCATCTTGTGGGGGTCGGCCATCGCGGAGACCGGCCCGGCGTAGCCGTGCGTGCGCTTGTGTTCGTACTCGACATGCGTGATGACATCGACGGGCTTGCGATTGTGTGCCGTGTTGTTTTCCACCAGACCAAAGTACATATTGAGTATGTACTTTGGCGACGGCTCCGACGGCAGTGGGCCGTCAATCACACAGGGGCGCAGTCACATCCGAGCTTCACCCTCAACCGTCCGAACCGTCGTCATCGGTGTCGCGCGCTGCGCGCACGCTGCTGGCGAGGATGACCCATGTCGCGCCGGCCTTGCGTCCTGCCAGTGCGCCGCTGTCGAGCAGTTGCTGGACTCGCGTACGCGTCACCCCGAGTTGGTCGGCGGCTTCGGTGACCGACATCAGCGGTGGCAGGACCTCCAGCTCGACGAGTCGATCGAAGTCGGCAGTCGCCAGCACCTGCAGGGACACGATGGCGTCGGCGTGACGACGCGCCAGCAGGGCATGCCCGACTTGCGTTGCCGCCCAGACCGAGGCGGCGTGGACGGTGAAGATGAGCTCCGTGCGCCCGAGCAGTGAGCGGCCGACAACGGGATGGAAGTCGGCGAACTCGGCGACGAGGTCGGCGTGATCATGCTCGGGCAACCCCAGTTCGGCGACGACGTTGTACTCGGCCGCAGGCGCAGTCAACGCTGACTCCTTCCAAGTCGATGACACTTATGATTGTTGATTGGCAAGGGTTGGGGGCGGTAGGAACGCCCCCAACCCTTGCCGCTCACCGGCGCGGCGGCCACGCGAAGCCCGCGCGCTTGACGGGCGCGAGCGCGTTGCGCCACGCCCTCGGATCGCTGGGAGTCCCCGGCATAGTGGCGATGACCTGCCCGTTCTTGGTCACCTGTAGGTGACCGCGCTTGGTGGCGGCCACGTCGAAGCCCTGCCGGGCGAGCTCCCTGACGATCTTGCGTAGGTCCTTGTTCGTTGTAATCACCCCCTTACTGATTGACAAGGGAAACTAGCCTTCACGCTTGTTAACTGGCAAGGATGCCGACATCGGCGCGGCCATGTCCGATGTCGGCAGCCAGAAGCACACGGACCCGCCGGTCAGGCGGCCTTGGACTCATCGCCGTCGAGCTGGCGGCGTTCCCACGCCAGCACCTCCTCGATCGGGTATCGGCAGTGCTTGCGTAGCTTGAGGAAACGGGGACCGTACGGCGGCCTCTCCGAGGCCCAGTTGTCGAGGGTCTTCTTCTCGATCTTCCATCGCGCCGCCAGCTCCTCACGGGTCAAGAAAGCATCGTCATGTTCTGGCACCAGTCGGCCCTCCTCTTCGATTCGAAACTGCCGTCGAATCGCAGGCTAGGAGGCGGCGCCGACAGCAGTGTTCGAAATCCCCATCACACGAAAAGAATCACGAGAATTACGCACATCGCGGAGAAATAGAATTACGAGAATTACGCAGCGCGACACGAGTCACGCTAATTACACGCCGGATTCAGTGGTTCAAGTCGACACCCGGAAACAATCACCGCCGAGTAGGAAAAGGTTCGAAAGGAAATGCGTTGCCACGCCAACCGCTCTCACTCGGCACTTATGGAGCACTGAACACCAAGAAGCAGCCCAACGGCAGTGTGCGGGCCTGGACCCGGTACCGCGACTTCGATGGTGTCACCCGCATCGTCCAGCGCTACGACACGACCGCGGCAAAGGCGAAGGACAAACTGCGCCGTGCCCTGCAGAAGCGCATCGCAAGCCGCGGCACCGTCATCACCCGCGACACCAAGATGTGCGTGCTCGCCGACATGTACCTCGCCGAACTCGAGGCCGAGGAGAAGATGCTGCCGCAGACGATCGACAACTACCGCAAAGAGATCAACCGTTCCGACGACAAGCGGGCGGACCCGAAGGCGATCAAGATCAAGACAGCGCTGGGGAATCTGCGGATCTGGGAAGCCGATGCTCCCCGGCTGGACATGCACATCAAGACAATCCGCGCCAACGGGCACCGCCGCAAGGCCGAACTGCACGCCCAGATCCTGACCGACATGATGGGCCTGGCCGTCCGTCACGGAGCGATCGAGCACAATCCGATGCGCGAGGTCAAAACGGTGCGCCGCCGCCGCGTCAAGCCGAAGGCACTCGGCGACGAGATCCGTGAGGCCCTGCAGGCACAGCTCGAGAAGTGGGTCGCTGGCGAGGAGATCCCCGGTACACCGGCCTACACCTACGGCCCCCGGCGCGACCGGGCGATCCTGCAGATCAGTGACATCATTCTCGCGACCGGTACCCGCCCACACGAAGCGCTGGCGTTGCGGCGCTGCGACGTCATCAAATCCACCGACGGCCCGTGGCGGATCCGGATCTGCGGAACCCTCGTCCGCGTCACCGGCGAGCCGCTGTATCGGCAGGAGTGGCCCAAGTCCGCCAGCGGCTACCGGGAGGTGCTGCTGCCGGAGTTTGCCGTCCAGACGCTGAAGGCGATGGGTGCCGACGACTGGGACGACGACGATGAGACTCCGTTGTTTCCATCGCAGCGCGGCGGCTGGCGTGATCCCCATAATTTCGGGCGCACATGGCGGGCCGCGCGTGGGGAGAAATTCAAGTGGGTGACCCTGCGGACGCTGCGTAAGGAAAATGTGACGACGGTGTTCGAAAAACATGGACCCGTGAACGCCAGCCTGCAGGCCGGTCACGCCCACACCACAACCACCGAACGCCATTACGTCGATCGCCCAGCACTCGCGCCGGATTCCACGGCGGCGCTCAATAAGCTCGGTCGTCGAAAGCGTGCCGAAAGCGTGCTGTAGGATCAAATGAAAGCAGGTGGGGCCCGGTAGCTACCGGGCCCCACCTGCTTTTTCTGTGGAGCTAAGGGGACTCGAACCCCTGACCCCCACACTGCCCGTGTGGAGGAGCACCCCAACTCGGGTTGAGTGGGTGTTGGATTTGTTTCCTTCGACTTTTCCAACAGCGCCCTCGGTGGAGATCGCGGCATCCGCTGACGAACATCGAAAACATGACGGCACATCAAACCGCAACGCTCGACCGAGTGCTACCCGGCGACGTGGCTCACTCGGTCCTCCCACGACTCACCACGCCCGGAACGTCTTTCGGTTCCAGATTCCAAGACGACCCATGACCGTGCCGGACACACCGCCGCTGCCGACGCCGAGCACGATGCCACGGCACATCGATAGCAAACTCCGGCCGCCGATCAGACATGCATCCCGTCGCTGGGTAATAGTGGAGACACTTCGAGGCACCGAGCCCCCTGCGGTGATTGTCGATGGCAGCTATCGCCGAAACTTTGCCAACCTCAACCGTGTCACGATCGCCACCAGCGCCGCGGTCGCTCGACGCCTGCGACCGCTCATTGAGCGCTGCACGTCTTCCGCGAGCGCGCAGTCCGAGGAGATCGGACTTCCTTCCGGAGCAACGGTCGAGATCCGCGCAATACCGGCATTCGGGCCCACGGGCGCTGTTTTCGGAGTCGGCCTCTGGGCCGGCCCGCCGAACACGCACAGGCTCCCGCTACCGACGGTCGCAGCTGCCGAGTGGAACCGTCGAACCGGCACAGCGGCCCTATCCTCCGAACTGAGCCGACAGCTCGAACTGGGGCCGGCCGAGGATCCTCGCTCCACCCCACTTCCCAGGCTGATGTCTTGCTTCGATCGCTGGGATGATCGGGAAGGCTTCCTCTCGCTGTTCGATCCCGACGACCCGACCGATAGCTGGGTCGGCACGGCCACAACACAATTCCCCTCGAGCACCCGTCAGCATCTGTACATAGCCGCGAAGCCGGCTCCGGACAAATCCACCGTACGAGCCATCGTCTCGAACCTGCCCGAAGTCGACTCGGCTCCCGCGCCCGACTACATCTCTGCAGCTCTTCGAACCCTCCCCCTCCTGCCCGGCCATGCGTTCGGGATCGTGGATCTGAAGTCTTCACTCATCCATGAGTGGATCGCCCCCAGTCACAACGTCGCCTCGCAGCGTCACCAACCACCCCGAATACACCCGGATGACGGGTCGGCTATAGCAATGTCTCGTCGACAACTCTTGGACCGAAATCCCAGAACCACGAGCCTACTCCGGATCAGATTCGCTCACGAAGAGTGGCTCACCGTCCGGGCACAGTGGACACTGATCTGCCACGGCCAGCGGCCCCAAGCCCTGATCGACATCGCGTTGCGGCACGGGTAGAGCGTATCCGGGGCGTGTTCAGTTACGAGTCCACGATGCTCCAGCACCGATGCCTCCACTGCGGCACCCGGGTGCCGACCGCACGGATCGCGCAAAGAGTTAAGCGATGGCCTTCTCGTACGCCGCAACGACAGTGGCCTGGACTCGTCCACGAGCCGAGACACGGAAGCCGTTCTTGCGAGCCCAGGCCCGAATCACGGCCGTCTTATCCGACTTGGGCGCCTGACGGGTCGAGGTCCTGGGCCGTGGGCCGCGGCTTACCTTGCGACCGTGCTTGGTCCATGGGTCGAAGGTTTCGCGAAGTTTGCCCGCGTTGAGCACCGAGAGGTCGATCTCGTATTCGATACCGTCGAGCGCAAACGACACCGTCTCCTCGGCCGGTGATACGCCGTCGAAGTCGTCGACGAGTTCGACAACGACTTTGCGCGCCATGGGAATCCCCTTCGGTCGGTACGGCAGGCCGAATAGGCATACTAGCCAACAACTGTTGCCCGGGACTTCACGCTGTGGGGTGTGTCGACACCAGGACGTCGACACACCCCACAACCGCTCAAAATCCCAATCCGTCTGCCGATGTCAGTAGCAGACGCGACGAGACCGACGTGGCCGGGGTCGCCTCGCGAGCGGGATCGGCCGCCACTTCGATAGCCTCACGGGGAGGAGAAGCCCTGAGGTACTTCGAAATGCGGTCCCCATCCTTCCTGAGTTGAGTTGTATCCACCCGGATGTACAGCTCTGTCACCCGGGAATCGGCGTGGCCCGCGATCTGCTGCAGCCGATGCAGCGGCACACCGGAATCGGCGAACCAGGTCAGGCCAGTGTGGCGCAACGTGTGACGCACCAAGTGGGTGTAGCCGAGATTTCGGACGACCTTGTCCCAATCGGTGGCGCGACGAAGGACGCCCGTTGCGATCCGTCCACCGCGAGGACCGATGAACAGACGGGCGTCCGAGTTTCCGCGACAAGCCGCGATGCGCGCCGAAATCATCGGACGGATCTCCTCGATGATCGGGATTCGACGTGCTCGGTTTCCTTTCGTGCCCTTATCGATGTAGCCACCCGGTGCGCTGGTGGTCTGACGACGGACAGTCCAGATCCACTCGTCGGTGTCGATATCTCGGAGCCTGCAGCCCGATACCTCCCCGATTCGTGCGGCGGTGCACGCGGCGAACATGACGACATCGCCCCAGGTGCGATAGTTGTCCGCTGATGCCGCCACCAACGCGTCGCACAGGATGACCAGCGAGGCCCAATCCGGGATAGCCAGCGCCCGTGGGTCTTTCAGCTCGTCCTCGATCTCTTTATACAGCTCCTGCCAACCACGGATACGGGCCGGATTGTCATCGCGCACTCCGTCCCGCTTGGCTTGCTCCATCACCCGAACCAGGACGGCGATCGTGTTCTTGATCGTCGATTTGCTGCGGCCGCCCGGCTCTTCGATCCACTCCACGACGGCTCGGTCGATCATTCCGTAGGTGATCGACGTGATCGGGACGTGTCCCAGCGTGGGGACGACCCGCTTGCGCCAGCCACACATATACGGGTCGCGGGTCTTGTCCTCGAGCCCGCGTAGAGCGAGGTCGAGGTTGGACTTCTCCGAACCCAGCGGGATGAGTTCCGCGTATTCGAGCAGGTTCAGATTTGCCCGGCCCGGGTCGATTCCGCGCTCGGCAAGTCTGCGCAGCCGCTCGACCCAATCATTGGCCAGTTCCCGCGTCTCGAACGTGACCGACTTCGAGTCCCGGTTCTTCGTCTGCGGGTTGGTCCACCGTGCGCGGGCACGAAAAGGTCTCCCCGATCGGCACCGTGGGATCTCCTCGATGTCGAAGCTCACCTTGAGCCCGACCGGGATTTCGAGCGCCGTGGTCATCGCGCCTCCCGGACAACCGCAAGCACCGAGATGGTGGTGGCGATCAGGCCACGGGGACCACGCGTCGCGCCTGCAGGTACGCCTCGAGGTCGCTTTCCGGGTACAGCGCGACACGGTCGGACAAGCGAATGAAGCCCGGTCCCCGCGTCGGCGTGGATCGTCGCCACCGCCGAACCGTCGACGGGTCGACGCCGAGGATTTTCGCTACCTCGCCGGTGGTGTACATGCGTTGATCGAGTAACTGGCGTGCGCTGTCCGGCTGTTGCACGACGGACCTCCCGTCCGGAACACCCACCGCACCAAGGGAGCCGACAGGAGCCTGCCCATGTGGACGGGAGGATGTGTGCGAAATCCGCTGCGGCTGAACTTGATTGTTGTTCGCCGACTGCGGCGTCATCCGGCTCCGCCGTCGCGGTTACTGGGAATGCCCGACCGAGCGGGCGCTCCCCCACGGTAACCGCGATTCCAGCGTGCCCGCAACCGCCCGGTATGCCCTGAGGGAATCGACCCGCGCCGCACAGGCGCGCCAGCACCGCCAGTGCACGGAGAGAAGAAGGCAGAGTTCGTCGAGCCGATCGCCCGGCATACCCGATTGGGACCGTCCTACCTGAAGGACCCGTCAGACCCGGGCTCTCGTCCGTGGTCCACATTTCACAAAACGTGACCAGCAGAGGGGGAAAACCCCCTCTGACCTGGTCGGGCTGACAGGATTTGAACCTGCGACCACCTGACCCCCAGTCAGGTGCGCTACCAAGCTGCGCCACAGCCCGTTGCGCCCGCTTTCGCGGGTGCTCGAAGAGATTACCTCAGGACCCCCGGTTGGGGCCAAATCGGCAGGGTGGAGGGGTTTCGTGTCGGGTTAGGGGGTCAGGGGGCGGAGGTGGGCCAGGGCTCGGATGTCGGTGTCTACGGTGAACCAGAGGGTGAGGGTGTCGGGGGTGCGGGTGGTGTGGAGGGTGAGGGGTTCGCCGAAGCGGATGGGCTTGTTGTATTCGAGGACGTAGCGGTGGGGGCCCGCGGTGAGGTCGGGGGCGGTGGCCGCGTGCTCGTGGACGGCGTGCCAGTAGGCGGTGTTGGTGACGTGTTGGAAGTGGTCGATGTCGGTGCGGCGCAATGGGAACGGGGTGGCGGGGGTTGTCGGCAACGGGTCGGTGAGCCACTGTTTCCAGCGCAGGCGCTGGTCGGTGGCCGTGGTGGCCATCAGTGCGAAGAACTGGTCGGCCAGGCGGGAAGGGCTCATGGTGTCCTTGTTCATGTGGATCCAGAAGCCCTCGGTCTCGATGAGGCCGCCGTTGTCGGCGTCGATCCGCACCCGCATGGCCAGCCAGCGCGAGGACAGTCCCGAACACCAGCGGCGCACGCGCAGCTGAGCGGGCCATTCGACCGGGCGCAGCACGTCGATGACGGTGCGCCGCACGATCCAATGCGGATGGCTGTCCATGGCGCCGGCGTGCACGAGGTGGTCGACCCCGGCCTCCTGCAGGTGCCGGGCGATGCCGTCGATGCGCAGATACTGATGTTCGTCCATGTCGGCGGTGCCGAGTCGCCGTTCGACGTCGAAGATGTGACCCGTCGCCGGGACGGGAGCCAGGGGTCGGACGATCGGGTCGGCGACGGCCGGAATCGGCGGGCCGGCAAGGGGCGTCATCAGACATAACCTCCGGGGATCTGCGATAGGACGGATCGACGGGCAGGGCACGTCGTCATCGCACCGCGGCGATAGCGGGCCGCGGTGATCGGTGCAGAGACTAATGCAGGCTCCGGCGGAGTGCAGGATTGAATCGCCAACCCTCGCCGCACGATTCGCCGCCCGCGACGACCCGGACATCGCGAGCGCCGTGCGGTGGGGGCGGATCAGGGCACGACTTCGAACCGGTCGCCGGTCTCGACGTGGTCGTAGAGCGCCTTCGCCCCTTCGGGAGTCATCCGGATGCACCCGTGCGACTGTTCTTCGATGGGCCCGATATGGGTGGCGATATCGCCGTTGAAGAAGACCGCCCACCGCATTTCCGCATTGTGCATGGTGCTCCAGTGATACGGCTTCTTGAACGCCGCCTGGAAGACGCCCGGCGGGGTTTCGAAGCCGGGCCGCCCGTGTGAGATCGGCGTGGGGCCGTAGACGACGCGGCCGCGGTCCATCAACCACGCCTCGTTGGTCGACAACTGCATGCAGACGCGTGCCGCCGCCGAGCACGGCGCCACCACCTCCGCGGGTGCGATCAAGGGAGGAACTCCGGGGATATCCGGTCCGCCGGGCCACAGCGGTGCGGCCTGCGCGGGTGCGGCCACCGCCACTCCGGCCGCTGCCATACCGATCAACACCGCACTACGGGCCGTGCGGCCGAGTAATCGCATGCTGCTCATCCAAACCTCTCAATCCCGGACTCGGCCCCGGATCCAGCCGGCGCGAGGTCCGCTTCTTCGGCACGAATCGAAAGCCAAAACTCGAGATGAATCCATGATCATTGTGAACCGCCACCACCTCGCCTATTGACCTTTTCGGCCCCGGTAAACCACTCATCCCATGATTTGCTTAGAATGCGACTTGTGTCTAAGACGTATTCATCGGCCGACCGCGCCTATCAGGAAGTCAAGGAACGCATCCTGACCGGCGCACTCTCCGGCGGCGAGCTGATCAGCGAGGGTGAGATCGCCGCCGAACTCGGCACCTCCCGCACTCCGGTCCGGGAGGCGTTTCTGCGGCTGGAAACCGAAGGGTGGATGAAGCTCTACCCCAAGCGCGGGGCGCTGGTGACGCCCATCTCCCCGCACGAGGCCGAACATGTCGCCCACGCCCGCTACGTCGTCGAAACGGCCGCGGTGCGCACGGTGTCGGCGGGCGACAGATCGGCGCTGACCGCCGCGCTGCGCTCGTCGCTGGCCCGCCAGCACGAACTGGCCGAGACCGGCGATATCGAGACGATGGCGGTGGTGGACACCGACTTCCATCGCACCTACGTCGCCGCCGCCGCGAACCCGCTGCTCACCGGCTTCTACGACTCGCTGCGCGAGCGCCAGCGCCGCATGAACAGCGTTGCGCTGCACCGTGGTTCGACAGACTTCGCGCGAATCCTGCAGCAGCACACCCGCTTGGCCGAGCTGATCGAGGCGGGCGACCCCGACGGCTTCGCCGCCGCCCTGATCGAGCACCTGTCGGGCGTGCACCAGCTGGAACTGCGGGGGCTGTGATGGCGACGATCACCGCACCGATCCGCACCCGTCCGGGCACTCGGGCCTGGTGGGGCGTGGCGGCGGCCATGTTCGCGATCGCCTGGGGCGGTAACGAATTCACGCCGCTGCTGGTGATGTACAAGCAGCACGGACTGGGGGTCACGACCGTCGATCTGCTGCTGTTCGACTACGTGCTCGGCATCGTGCCCGCGCTGCTGATCGGCGGGCCGCTGTCGGATCGCCACGGCCGCCGCCGGCTCATGCGGCCCGCCCCGCTGATCGGTGCGGCCGGATCGTTGCTGCTGGCGTTCGGGTCCGGCTCGGTGCCGCTGCTGTCGGCGGGCCGGGTGCTGTGCGGGGCCGCCCTGGGCCTGGCGATGGCGGTGGGCAGCAGCTGGCTGAAGGAACTGTCGCAGGGCACGGGTGCACGGCGTTCGGCGATGAGCCTCACCGCCGGATTCGCGCTCGGAGCGGGCCTGGCCGGAACGCTGGCCCAGTGGGCGCCGTGGCCGGACAGCCTGCCCTATCTGATCAATGTCGCCCTCTGCCTGGCCGCCGCGAGCTGCGTCTGGAACTGCCCTGAAACGGTCGTCCCCCAACGCAATCCGGGTCGGCTGCGCGACGACCTGAAGGTTCCTGCCGCCGGGCACCATCGCTTCCGCACGATCGCGCTCCCGGCGGCACTGTGGCTGTTCACCTCGGCCGCAACGGCTTACGCGGTACTGCCCACCCTGCTGGCCACCCGCGTTCGCGGTGCACCGATCGCCTTCTCGGCGCTGGTCACCGTGATCACGCTGGGCTGCGGTTTCGCCATCCAGTCGGTCGCACGCCGAATCGATAAGCCCGGCACCGCCCGCGCCGCCGCCGTCGCACTGATCCTGGCCGCCTGCGGAATGGCCACCGCCGCTTACACCTCCGCCACCCTCCTGGTTCCCGCCGCGATCGTCACCGCCATCGTGCTGGGCGCCGGGTACGGCATCGGCCTGGTCGCCGGATTGCAGGAGATCGAGCGTATCGCCCGGCCCGACGATCTGGCCGGGCTCACGGCGGTCTTCTACTCGGTGAGCTACCTCGGCTTCGGTGTACCGGTCGTGCTGGCATTCCTGCACGAGTACCCGGGTTTCGGCTATCCGGCGATGTTCGCCACCGGGGCGGTCGCGGCTCTGGGATGCCTGGCCGTCGTGGCGCGCAATTACCGCGCGTGACTGCGCGGCCGCAGCCAGCCGAAGGTGAGTTCCACAGCGCGGCGCCAGTTGTCGTACTCGTCCTCGCGCAGCTGCGGATCCATGCGCGGCGTCCACTGCGCCGCGATGCGCCAATTGCGGCGCAGCCCTTCCAGATCCGGCCAGTAACCGACCGACAGGCCCGCCGCATAGGCCGCGCCCAGCGAGACGGTTTCGGCGACGAACGGCCGCATGACGGGGATGTCGAGCACATCGGCGACGATCTGCATGAGCAGGTTGTTGGAGGTCATACCGCCGTCCACGCGCAGGGCGCGGGCCTGCAATCCGGAGTCGGCGTTCATCGCCTCCACGACGTCGCGGGTCTGCCAGGCCGTGGCCTCGAGCACCGCTCGCGCCAGGTGCCCCTTGGTGATGTAGGAGGTCAGGCCGATGATCAGCCCCCGCGCATCGCCGCGCCAATGCGGCGCATACAGTCCGGAGAAGGCGGGCACCAGATAGCAACCGCCGTTGTCTTCGACTGTGCGGGCCAGGGTTTCGATCTCCGGGGCGCTGGCCACCAGGCCGATGTTGTCGCGAATCCATTGCACCAGCGAGCCGGTCACCGCGATCGGCCCTTCCAGGGCGTAGACCGGGTCCTCATCGATCTGATAGCCGATGGTGGTGAGCAGCCCGCGGGTGGATTGCACCAGCTCCCGTCCGGTGTTCATCATCAGGAACCCCCCGGTGCCGTAGGTGCATTTGGTTTCCCCACGCGCAAAACAGGTTTGGCCGAACAGCGCGGCATGCTGGTCGCCGAGCGCGGCCGCGATCCGCAGGCCGGGCACCACGGCACGGGTGGTGCCGAAGGGGGCCGTCGACGGCTGGATGCGCGGCAGCATCGCCGCCGGGATGCCGAAGAACTCCAGCAGTTCCGGATCCCAGGTCAGGGTGGCCAGATTCATCAGCAGCGTCCGGCTGGCATTGGTGACATCGGTGACGTGCGAGCCGCCCTCGGGGCCGCCGGTCAGATTCCAGATCAGCCAGGTCTCCATGGTGCCGAACAGCACGTCACCGCGTTCGGCCCGCTCCCGCAGGCCCGGGGTGGTGTCCAGCAGCCAGCGCAACCGGGGTGCGGCGAAATAGGTGGCCAGCGGCAGCCCGCACAGGGTCCGGATCCGTTCGGCGCCGGGCCGGGTCTCCAACTCGCGCACCAACTCCTCGGTGCGCACGTCCTGCCAGATCACCGCCCGGCTCACCGGGACACCGGTGTGGCGATCCCACACCACGGTGGATTCACGCTGATTCGCAATCCCCACGGCCGCAACCTGATCCGCGGTGACGGCGGCCTCCCGCAACACCCGCGGCAACATCCGCTCCACGCTGCGCCAGATCTCGGTGGCGTCCTGTTCCACCCAGCCGGGGCGCGGGTAGTACTGGCGGTGTTCGCGCTGGGTGACCCCCACCAGGCGGGCCCGCTGATCGAACAGGATGCACCGGGTGGAGGTGGTGCCCTGGTCGACGGCCAGCACGTACCGTTGCGTCATCGGCGTTCGCCTCCTGTCTGCGGTTCGGTCGAAAGCCGTTGTCCGGCACCGAGATCGCGGGACACGGCCGAGGCGGCTTCACGCACCTGCCCGACCATAGCCGAGCGATGCCGCAGTTGCGGGTCACAGAGCCGATCCAGCGGACCGGTGATGCCGATGGCGCCGACCACCAGACCCCCGCGCGCCCGGATCGGCGCGGCGATACCGGCCACCCCCGGCCGGAACTCCGCGGCCTCCCCCGCCCACCCGCTGCGGCGCACCTTCGCCAGGTCGCGACCGAGCTCGGCGGGATCGACGAGGGTGCGGCGGGTCAGCGCGGCCGGTGCCCGCGCACGCACCGCGGCCGCCAGCTCCGCGTCGTAGGCCAGCAGCACCTTGCCCAGCGCCGTCGCATGCGGCGGCAGCAGCTCACCGACCTCGAGGGCCTGTTCGGTGTTGTCGGGGCGGAAGACGTGGTGGATCACCACGACGTCGTCGTCGACCCGGGCGGCGATGCGCACCGACTCCCCGGTGCGGGCGGCGAGCGCGTCGGCCCAGTTGATCGCCCGCGACCGCAGCTCGTTGGTGTCCAGATAGCCCGAGCCCAGCCCGAGCAGCGCGGCACCCAGCCGGTACTTGCCGCTGGCGGGATCCTGATCCACGAACCCGACTCCCGCCAGGGTGCGCAGGATGCCGTGCGCGGTGGGTTTGGCCAAACCCAGTGCGGCCGCGATCTCGCCGACGCCCAGGGGGCCGGAACCGCGGGCGAGCAGCCGCAACACGGCGGCGGCGCGCTCGATGGATTGGATAGGCCCGGGCACGCCGGTAAACCTACCCGCCGATTCGACAATGTCGAACACCTGGCGATCGACAAGCAACATCTTCCGATAGGAAATGTGAGCCACATCACAATTTCGCCCGCTCACCCGACAGTAGCCGCATCGATCCGGCCCAGCCACCGCAAACGTTCGACAATGTCGAATGGAATCGGTGTCCGCGTCGCCCCCGGGCTCGTAACGTCACGATTGACACGGCCGCGCCCGCGGTCGCACGGCAGACGGAGGCTCAACGGTGAACTTCGGCTCGATCTTCGTGAGCGAGGCATTCGGCACGGGTGTGCTGGTGCTGCTCGGCGTCGGCGTGGTTGCGAATGTGTTGCTGACCAAGTCCAAGGGATTCGATGGCGGGTGGCTGCTGATCAATTTCGGCTGGGGTCTGGGCGTCATGGCGGGCGTGTACGTCGCCTACAAGACCGGCGGGCACCTCAACCCGGCCGTCACCCTCGGCCTGCTCACCAGCGGCGCGGACGAATTCGCCCCGGGGATCGACATCACCGCGGCCAACGCGGTCGCCTATTTCGCCGGGCAGATGGTGGGCGGCTTCCTCGGCGCGGTCGTCGCCTATGTGGCTTATAAGCGGCATTTCGACGCCGAGACCGACCCGACCAAGAAGCTGGCCGTGTTCGCCACCGGCCCCGAGATCCGTTCCTACCCCTGGAATTTCGCGACCGAGGTGATCGCCACCTTCGTCCTGGTACTGGTGATTCTGGGCTTCGGGCACACCCCCAGCGGGCTCGGCCCCCTGGCGGCGGGTCTGCTGGTCGTCGGCATCGGCGCCTCCCTGGGCGGGCCCACCGGCTACGCCATCAACCCCGCCCGCGACCTCGCGCCCCGGCTCGCGCACGCCGTGCTGCCCGTGACCAGGCAGGCGCCCGCGCGGGTTACGGTGTCCACGGGCGCGCCGACCTCCCCCGGTCCGTCCGATCCGCCCGCCGGTTCGGCACCGCAGCGTAAGAACTCCGACTGGTCCTACGCCTGGATCCCGGTCGCCGGCCCCCTGCTGGGCGGCGCACTGGCCGGTCTGGTCGCCCAGCTCCTGTTCTGAACTTCCCTTCTGTCACAAGCGTTTTCTCGAAAGGACAGCAGTGAGCGAGCGACGCACTACCACCGCTCGATACGTCGGAGCGATCGACCAGGGCACCACCAGCACCCGATTCATGGTGTTCGACCACGGCGGCAACGAAATTGCCCGCCATCAGCTCGAGCACGAGCAGATTCTGCCGCGCGCCGGCTGGGTCGAACACAACCCGACCGAGATCTGGGAGCGCACTCGCGCCGTCATCGAAACCACCCTCACCAAGGCGAATCTCAACGCCCACGATCTGGCCGCGGTCGGCGTCACCAATCAGCGCGAGACCACGGTGGTGTGGAATCGCCGCACCGGGCGGCCGTACTGCAACGCCATCGTCTGGCAGGACACCCGCACCGACCGTATCGCCGCCGACCTCGAGCGGGCCGGGCACGGTGAGACCATCCGCCGCAAGGCCGGATTGCCGCCCGCCACTTACTTTTCCGGCGGCAAGCTGCGCTGGATCCTCGACAACGTGCCCGGCGTGGCCGCCGATGCCGAACGCGGCGAGGCGATCTTCGGCACCACCGACACCTGGCTGCTGTGGCACCTCACCGGCGGCATCGACGGCGGCGTGCACGTCACCGATCCGACCAACGCCAGCCGCACCATGCTGATGAATCTGGAGACCTGCGACTGGGACGACGAACTGTTGTCGCTGTTCGGGATTCCGCGCCGGATGCTGCCCACCATCGCGCCGTCGTCGAATCCGGGACTGTTCGGCACCACCCGCGCCGACGGCCCGTTCGCCGGCGAGGTGGCACTGGCCGGTGTGCTCGGCGATCAGCAGGCCGCCACCGTCGGCCAGGTGTGCTTCCGGCCCGGCGAGGCCAAGAACACCTATGGCACCGGAAACTTCCTGCTGCTCAACACCGGTAACGACATCGTGCGCTCGCAGCACGGGCTGCTCACCACGGTGGCATACCGGTTCGGCGAGGAGAAACCGGTCTATGCCCTGGAGGGCTCGATCGCGGTGACCGGGTCGGCGGTGCAGTGGCTGCGCGATCAGCTGGGCATCATTTCCGGTGCGGCGCAAAGCGAATCGCTGGCCCGCCAGGCCGCCGACAACGGCGGGGTGTATTTCGTGCCCGCCTTCTCCGGACTGTTCGCGCCCTACTGGCGCTCGGATGCCCGCGGCGTGATCGTCGGGCTGTCGCGCTTCAGCACCAACGCCCATCTGGCGCGGGCCACGCTGGAGTCGATCTGCTATCAGACCCGCGATGTGGTGGAGGCCATGCAGGCCGACTCCGGCGTCAAGCTCGACGTGCTGCGGGTCGACGGCGGCGTCACCGCCAACGAGCTGTGCATGCAGCTGCAGGCCGACTTCCTGGGTGTGCCGGTGTCGCGGCCGGTGGTCGCCGAGACGACCGCGCTCGGCGCCGCCTACGCCGCGGGTTTGGCCGTCGGGTTCTGGCAGAACACCGATGAGCTGGAGGAGAACTGGCGCGAGGACAAGCGCTGGCACCCCACCCTGGCCGAGCCGCAGCGCGAACGCGGCTACGCCCGCTGGCAGAAGGCCGTCGCGCGCACCCTCGATTGGATCGATGAGGACGACTGATTCCGGCGAAAAACACGCCGGGAAACAAGGGACGAAGCCGCCGGGAACTTAAAACCCCAGGCTGCTGGGAACTAAAGAACCAAGCCGCCGGGAACCAATGGAGGGGCCCGACGGGGATCACAAAGGAGAATCGACCGTGTCCGTACGTTTGGACCCCGCCTACCGGGCCGATGCCCTGAATTCGTTGGGCGAGCAGGAGATCGACGTTCTGGTCATCGGCGGTGGCGTCGTCGGCGCCGGCGCCGCGCTCGATGCCGCCGCGCGCGGCCTGTCGGTCACCATGGTGGAGGCGCGCGATTTCGCCGCCGGCACCTCGAGCCGTTCCAGCAAGCTCATCCACGGCGGGCTGCGCTACCTCGAGCAGCTCGACTTCTGGCTGGTGCGCGAGGCGTTGAAGGAACGCAAGCTGCTGCTGCACAAGCTGGCGCCGCATCTGGTGCGCCCGGTGTCGTTCCTGCTGCCGCTGCAGCACCGGGTGTGGGAGCGCGCCTACATCGGCGCCGGTGTCGCCCTGTACGACACCATGGGCGGGGCCCGGGCACTGCCCATGCACAAGCACGTCTCCCGCACGCGCGCACTGGAATTGGGACCCGCGCTGCGTGAGGACGCCATGATCGGCGCCATCCGCTACTTCGACGCGCAGGTCGACGATGCGCGCCACACCATGATGATCGCCCGCACCGCCGCCCAGCACGGCGCCACCGTGCTGACCCGCACCAAGGTGACCGGGCTCCTGCGCGACGGCAACCGCGTCGTCGGCGCGCACGTCACCGATCTCGAGACCGGCCGCGAATACACCGTGCGCGCCCGCAGCGTGATCAGCGCGACCGGCGTGTGGACCGATGAGATGAACCGCATGACCGGCGTGGACTTCCCGTTCCACGTGCGCATGTCCAAGGGTGTGCACATTATGGTTCCGCGCGAGCGGCTGAACCTGAACACCGGCATCGCCGTGCGCACCGAGAAGAGCATCCTGTTCGTCATTCCGTGGCACCGGCACTGGATCATCGGCACCACCGACACCGATTGGGATCTGGACAAGGACCACCCGACGGCCAGCCACGCCGATATCCGCTACATCCTCGATCACGTGAACGCCCTGCTGCGCGAGCCGCTGACCGAGGACGACATCGTCGGCACCTACGCGGGCCTGCGTCCGCTGCTGGCCGACGCGACCGCCAGCGACACCACCAAGCTGTCGCGCGAACACGCGGTGGCCGAACCGGTTCCGGGCCTGTTCGTGATCGCCGGTGGCAAGTACACCACCTACCGGGTGATGGCCGCGGACGTGGTGGACGCCGCGGTCGCCGAATTCGGTCAGGCGGTGGCACCGTCGGTGACCGAGCACCTGCCGATCATCGGCGCGGTCGGATACCAGGAGCTGACCGCCGACCTGCACAGCGTCGCCCAGCGCGCCGGTCTGTCCGCGACCACCGTCGAGCATCTGCTCGGCCGCTACGGTTCGGGCGTGCACGACCTGTTCGAGCTGATCGCCGCCGATCCGCGACTGGCCCAGCCGATTCCGGGTGCCGAGGAGTACCTGGCCGTCGAGGCCGTCTACGCCGCCAGCCACGAGGGCGCCCTGCACCTGGACGACGTGCTGACCCGCCGCACCCGCATCTCCATCGAACTGGCCGACCGCGGCCTGGAGGCGGCCGAGCACATCGCCCGCCTGATCGCCGCCCCGCTGGGCTGGGACGCCGACACCACCGACCGCGAGATCACCCGCTACCGCGACCGCGTCCACGCCGAACTGGCCGCCAACCAGGCCGCCACCGACGAGGCCGCCAACGCCGCGCGCCTGGTCGCCGTCGCCTGACGGCCCCAGGCCGACGTCCCCAGCGCCCGCGACCGATCAGGTCGCGGGCGCTGCCTTTTGCGCGATCCCCCTGTCGCTCGCCATCTATGCCTGGCCGCGCAGCCGGAATCGCAGGTAGTCCCGAAGCTCGTTGTACTCACTTTCGATAGCTTGCGCGGCGATGTTGTTTCCTTTGGCACGCAGTTCGGCAATGCGCGCAAAGACCGCATCGATGCCATGGGTCGAAATAATTTCGGCCAATCCGGCGCGCTTTCGAATCTGCACGTTCAGGCAATCCGAAACTGCAATGGCGCCCATATCCTTCCCCCTACTGATCAAGTTGACGAACGACAAAGCATAACGTCGTCCAAATTAGCAAAACAAACCGCGATCGACACGTGGGTTGGGGGATGTACCGATCTCTCCCCTCCATAACGAGATCGGTACATCCCCATCGATATGCTGTCTCGCCGACGACGATTGAGGCGAGGAGCCGATGCATATCTCGATCAGTAAGTCTCGCGTGACGACTCGACGGTGTCAATGCACATGTTGTGCAAATGAGAAACGCACCGGCCTACCTGGCACAACAGATCAAATTGCACACGTTGTGCAATCGATTCACCGCTTGCCTTTCGACACGGTTCGATGTACAAACCACGTGGACGAGGATGCGGCCGCAGTCCTCGATGAATGATGGACACTGGGATGGAATCGCAAGAATCAGGCCAATCCACACCGGGCTCACAGGGGTTGTCACCGAGACGGTTGGACGCTCTCTCGATATTCGGTCGACTACTCCGAACGCGGCACCACCTCGACTTCCTCACCTCGCTGTCCGATCGCGATATCCTGCAGATCGGTTTCGGTGCGAACAATACCTTCATGGCGTCCACGCCGGAGCTGGCGAACGAGGTTCTGCGCCATACGGATATCGATAAGGGAGGGCCGCTGTTCGAGCGGGCGAAGGAGGTGGTGGGAAATAGCCTGACAACCTGCAATCGCGAGGAACATCGTCGGCAACGACGGCTTGTCCAGCCCGCCTTTCACAGATCCCGCATGCACGCCTACGCCAGCATAATGAGCGCGGAAATCGGCGCTATGTCCCGAAGTTGGCACGAGGGGCAGCCGGTGGATATCGCCGCCGAAACCAACGACGTGGTGGCCACCATCTTGGCTCGAACGCTTTTCGCTGGGACGTTGTCCACCGCGGAGGTCGCGCAAGTGGTGAGCGATATCGATACCCTGGTGGAAGTTGCGGCCAAGCGGATGATCCTTCCCGACTGGTTCTCGAAAATTCCCACGGGTGACAATCACCGCTATCGAGCGTCGAGGCGCCGACTGCGGGGTCTTATGGGGCGGGTCGCCGCGGCCGCGGACGGCGGCAGCGACTACGACGACCTGGTGTCGATGCTGCTGAAGAGCGACGACGAGGGCGAGGGGTTGTCCCATAGCGAGGTCGTCGACCAGATGACGCTGATACTCATCGCCGGCATCGACACGACCGCAACGGCGTTGGCATGGGCGTTGTACCTGGTATCCACCCACCCAGCCGTCGAGCGTCGACTTCACACCGAGGTCGACTCCGTACTCGGTGGTGAGCCGGTTGCCTCACATCGGCACTTGGGAGCACTCACCTATACCAGGCACATCGTTGCGGAGACGTTGCGACTCTTCCCACCGGTATGGATCGTCACCCGAACCGCGATGAGCGATGTGAGAATCACGCAATCCGTCCTCATCCCAGCCGGTTCGACGGTGATCGTCAGCCCGTATATCCTCCACCACCGCGCCGACGTCTATCCGGCGCCGGGCCAGTTCGCTCCTGAACGATGGCACAACGGTGCTGTGCCACCGGGCGCATATCTCCCGTTCGGACTCGGCTCTCGACGATGCATCGGGGAACATTTCGCCGAGACCGAACTCACTCTCGCGCTGGCGTCGATCGCGGCGCGATGGCAGCTACGCCCGTCATCGAGCCTCTCGACCGCTCGGCCGCGACCACGATTGGCAGCCAGCCTGCGGCCACCAGCACTGCCGATGACCGCCCACAGCCGAGCCCGGACTCACTGTCGAGGCAACTCGATCGGGTAGCGTTTGACGTAGTCGGCCAGTTGCATCGGCGTCAGGCCGTAATGCAGCCAGGGACTCTTGTCCCACGAAGTGCGAAAATGCATCTCGAAAGCGGCGCCGTCGTCGATATCGCGAACCCACACGGTGTCTCTCGACTCCAGGTGCGCGGGATACGGAGTCTCCCACATGCCATCGAAATCGGGGTTCTGACGCAACTTCGCCTTTATTTCTTCGATTCTGTGTTCCGTAACGAAGGTCAACTGCGACCGGCAGGCTCTCACGAGATGATGAGCGTCTTCACCCCAGTGCACGAAAACATCCTTGGCCGCCGGATCCAAGAGTTCATAATCGACCGTACTGACGCCGGGCACCAGGCCGGGAAAGAACCGGTCGAAGGCGGCGTTCGTCGCGACGATCACGTGGAGCGCACCCTCCAGCCCCGACGGAGGCCGCATGTAGCAGGCAGGAAAGGGATTGGCATCCAGCACCCGGAGGTCGTGCGGCGTCGGCTCCGGCTCACCGCCCCGCCCAGGATCCATCTCGCAGAGCTCGACGATTCGCAGCAGTTGCTGTCGATCACTCGGCGACATGTTGACGATCGGTGCGATCGCGTCGACGGTTCGTTTCGTGACTTTCCGATGCCCCGCTTCGGCCTTCTGCAACAGCGACGCGGATATGCCCGATGCCAAGGCGAGGTCCTCCACTTCCATCTCCGCGTCCTTCCGGTAGCGCCGCAAGATCGCACCAGGGGGCATGTAGTCACCGGAGAAGGTTTGTCCCCTACTTCTACATCTTCCCATCCGTCCCTCCCTGACCGAGTTCCACCCACCACCGAGATGTCGGTGCCACTAGGGCGACCCTGGCCGTGAACACCGGTGAACGACAACTAAACTCGACAAACCCGCCGCGATGTGAGCAACATGCACCATAACGTTGTACGGTACTGATCAGCTGACCAAGTCCAGGGGGCGCCATGGCATTCGAAGCTACGATGACCACGTTGATCCGAGCCGACAATCACCCGCCGCTGTGGCTGGTGACCGGCACGGACAACGGGCGGCCCGCGGCGCGCTTGACCCACCGGGATGGCTCGTACATCGAGGTGACGCCCGAGCAGAAGCAACAGTTGGAGATTGCGTTCATAGACGCCGAGCAGCAGGCGGCAAGGATGAAAATGGAAGCCATCGTTGCCATTTTCGGAGATGACGTCTTCAACCCACCCGGCTCCTCCGCATCGACGGGTTCGGGATCCAGCGCCCACCTCGCCCCGCCCGGCACCCAGTTCTTCGCACTCGAGCCCGGTGTCGGACTGATCGAACTACCGCACCGGCCGCCCGACGACTGAGTCGTCCCGAGGCGAGGGATGTCGATCCTCGCGGAAAACCGCCTCGACGCCACCACCCCCATTCCCCGAAAGTGATTCCGTGCGGTAGGTTTTCATGATCACATGCAAGCCGGCACAGCGCTGTCGACGGGGGGTTGTCGACAGCGCAACGATCAGGGGGTAAGCGGTGAACGAGATCGAACGTACGATCCTGGTGTCGGCGTGGCGGCAGGCACTGACATCCGGCGACGACTCCCCCCTATCGGAATGCTTGACGCCACAGCTGCTCTCGGGCCTGCTCGACGAGCTCGCCACCGCGCTGGATGCGGACCCGTTCGATGCGACCGCGGGAGCTCGGGTGGGATGGGCGTTGGCGGCCGCGCACCCGACGGGTTCGGCCGTGCCGAGCATTTCCGCACAGGTGCTGTGCCGCTTGGCCACCCACAGCACCCGGCCGGACGCGGCCGGACGACTAGCGGCGCTGTTGACCGAGCTGGGCCGGGGTTTTCAGGCAGGGTTGAACGAATTGTGCCGACCCCCACGGGAATGCGACGAGAACGGCCCGGAGGCGGTGCGACGCATGGCAGACGAGAGATTCCGGATTCTCTTCGACAACGCGGCGGTCGCCATCGCCATCGGCGACACCGACGGCACACTGATCGAGGCCAACCGAGGCCTGGCCGAGATGATCGGGGTCCCGGCCGAAACCTTGCGGGGAGCATCGGTCTACGACTTCGCACACCCCGACGACCGGGACGAGATCCGCACTCTCGTCTACGAGAAATTGGTCCCGGCCGGCGAGGGCACGGTGAAACTGGAACGACGACTGATGCGTGCCGACGGCAGCTTCGGATGGGCCGCGTTCGCCATCACCTTCGTCAAAGGGGTTGGTGGCCAGGCCGATTATCTGCTCGCGGTCGGCGAGGATGTGACCGAGCGGCACCGACTGCAGGAGGAACTGCGACGTCAAGCCCGGCACGACCCGCTGACCGGGCTGCCCAACCGGCGCCACCTACTGGAGCGACTCGAATCGGCCATCATCTCCGCCTCCGGTGCCGACCGGATCGGGTTGTGCTTTGCCGATCTCGACCGCTTCAAGCACGTCAACGATCGGTACGGTCATGGCACCGGGGATCAGGTGCTGACTGCGGTCGCCGACCGCTTTCACGCCAGCGTGAGCGACCACGACTGCCTGGTCGCGCGGATCGGTGGGGACGAGTTCGTCGCGTTGATTCCGCCGCCGACCGATGATCGGCGCGTGGTGACCGTCGCGAATCGGCTGCTGTCGGCGCTGGCCGATCCGATCACCGTCGGGGAGCATCGGCTGCAGGTGTCGGCCAGTATCGGGGTGGTGCTCACCCCGGTTGCGGGCGCGCAGGCCGAATCGCTGCTCGACGCCGCCGATACCGGGCTCTATGACGCCAAAACCAATGGCAGAGGGCGTTGGTCGCTGAGTAGCAGCGCGAAGTAAGCGGAGGCGGCTTCTCCGTGCCAGACTGTCATGGCCGCCGAACCGAACGGTCCGGCGGCGATGTGTGGCTTCATGGTCGGAAATGTGGAGGGTTGAAGGTTCGATGACGACGACCGTTGCGCAGGCTCCGGTGGCGGTGGGGCGCTTGGCGGCCGAGGAAGCGTTCGCGATGCCCTTCATGACGTCGGCGCCGATTCAGGTGGCGTGGTGGTTGCGGCATCCGGTGGATGCCGAGCGGTTGGACCGGTTGCGGCGTGGGCTGATCGAGGGGCCGCTGTCGCGGCGGTTGGTGTCGGCGCGGGTGCCGGGTGCTCGCCCGTACTGGTCGCGCAGTGATCACGACTATCCCCTGGTCGTCGAGTCCGGCACGATCGCCGCCGCCGAAGCCTTGCGGTGGGTGGAGCGTCAGGCCACCACCGATCTGGACCTGCGTGCCGGGCGTGGCTGGGCGTTGGCGGCCACCGAACTCGACAACGGGGAATCGGTGGCGTCGCTGGTGGTTTCGCACGCCATCACCGACGGACAGGGCATGTTCGCCGCGATCGACCTCGCCGCGCGCGGCGATACGTCGGCCGCGGTACCCGATCTCACCCCGCCGAGCCTGGGCGCGGATCTGCTGGATGCCACGAAATACGGCGGCATGCTGATCCCGGGCGGTGCGGTGCTGCGGGTGCTGGCCCGCCGCGCGGCCCGCCACGGCGACGGCGGCCCGCTCGAGGCCCGGCTGCCCGCGATGGTGGCCCTCGACAGCGCGAAACTGCGCGCCGCGGCCGAGGAGCACGGCGGCACCGCGACCGGGTTGATCACCACCGTCGCCACCAACGTCGCCCATGCGCTGCGCGGCCGTCCCGGCGGGGATCTGCGCGTCGGGTCCTGGGTCAGCCACCGCGAGGCCGGGGATGTCGGGACCGGCAACAAGGTGGACCTGGCGGAGTTCGCCCTCACGCTGCCCGCCGGCGGGCGCTACACCGATCTGGCCGAGGTCCGCAGCCGCAGCAAGGCCGCCTACGCCACCGCCGCCCCGCCGAATGTGTTCGCCGTGGGCCCCGACGCGGTGGTCTCCAATATCGGCCCCATGCCCCAGGCCATGATCGACGCCGCCGGAACCGCGCGCGCCTTCGCCACCCGCGCATGGATCCCGAAGACCTCGCTGCTCGACAAGCCCTACAACAGCAGCGTCCGGGTCTTCGTCCAGACCACTCCCGACACCACGTTCCTCACCTTCCAGCCCCCGCTGCCCGCCACCACTCCCCTCACCCCGCCGGTCGTCGACGAATTCGAGCAGTGGGGCATCTCACCCGAATTCGTCTGGTGATCAGGCTTTTTCGATAAGAGACCGGGCGGGCAGCCGCGGCGTGCGGGTCACCGTCGCGCCCGCCCGTTCCGCGAGGCGCGCGAAGGCCACCGCATCGTGCACCGCGGCCCCGCCCGGATCGTTGTTGAAGTAGACGAAGACGTCCCGGTCGTCGGCCCAGGTGTCGGCCAGCCGCCGCACCCACGTGGCCAGCACCCGGTTGGCGTAGCGCGGCGGATGCTGCTCCCGCCCGGAGTGCAGGCGCAGATAACCCCAGTCGGCCGTGCGCCACAGCGGCGTGACCGGCCGTGCCCGCACATCGGCCCAGCACAGGGTCGCGCAGTGGCGTTCGAGCACGGCGCGCACCTGCGGCGTCCACCAGGATTCGTGCCGCGGCTCGACGGCGACGCGGACCTCGCGCGGGAAGCAGCGCAGACACTCGTCGAGCAACTCGGCATCGACCTGCAGCGTCGGCGGCAGTTGCAGCAGGATCGGCCCCAACCGGTCGCCGAGGCCCGCCGCGTGATCCAGCAGCCGCTGCACCGGCTCCTGCGGCTCGCGCAACCGCTTGATATGAGTCAGGAAGCGGCTGGCCTTGACCGCCACGACGAAGTCGGCCGGGGTGCGCTCCCGCCACGCGGCGAACACCTCGCGGCTGGGCAGCCGGTAGAAGGCGTTGTTGCTCTCGACGGTCGCGAAACCGGCGGCATACTGCTCGAGCCACAGCCGCTGCGGGAGACCGTCGGGATACAGCACGCCCCGCCAATCCTTGTACTGCCACCCGGAGGTGCCCACGAACAAGGTCACCCTTCCATGGAAGCACGGGAGGGCCGTCCGCACAGCTAGCCGGTCCGGCTCGGCTTGCCGTTCTCCAGATGTCCGGCGAAGCGCCGCCGCCAGCCGTGGTTGCCGTCCAGGGTCAGGGTGACGTCGTACCAGCCGCCGGCGGCCGGAATCGGCACCTCCCGCGACGCACCCGGGGCGACCGCGAATCCCGTTCCGTCCTTGACCGCCACATTCGCCGGGACGGGCCCCGAATTATGCACAGTCAGAACGAATTTCGGATCCTCCGCCGTTCCCGTGACCGCGGCGGACACGCCGAGGTGCGCGGTGTCGGCCGCACCGGCGGCCTCGACGAGGAATCCGTTGGGCGCGTGGACCGCCAGGTCGTAGCCGTCGCCGACCTCGAACCGCTCCTGCGCCTCGGCGCCGGGCTCGACCACGGTCTGGCGGGCGGTGGGCGACGCCTCGTGGTAGGGGTAGGTCTGAAACGGCATGGCCACGCTGCCGCGATTGGCATAGTGCACCGTCACCGTGCCCGCGGCGACCTGCGCCCAGGCCACCGGCTGATACGGCAGCGGCCGCGCCTTGGCGTGCCCCGGATCCTGGAACGGCGGCTTCTGCTCCGAGGGCGGCGCGGGCTGGGGCAGCTTCGTCTGCGTCCGGTCGGCCTCGCGCCGCAGGGCGTTCGCATCCGGCAGCGTCGGAATGCTGGTGTCGCGCTTGCCGAAATCGAAACAGCTCGTCAGATCCCCGCACACCGCCCGCCGCCACGCCGAGATGTTCGGCTCGGCCACACCGGTCCACTGCTCGAGGAACCGCAGCACCGAGGTGTGGTCGAACACTTGCGAATTCACCCACCCGCCGCGGCTCCAGGGCGAGATGACGGTCAGCGGCACCCGCGGTCCCAGCCCGATCGGCACCTTCGGGCCCAGCGAGGCCAGCTGCTTCTCGGGCAGGTCGATCACCTCGTCGGCCGAGATCAGCGGCAGCCATTCGTCGGGGGTGCCCGGCGGCGCGGTCGGCGGCACCAGATGGTCGAAGAAGCCGTCGTTCTCGTCGTAGTTGATCAGCAGGACCGTTGATTCCCACAGCTTCGGGTTGTCCCACAACGCTTTCAGCACGCGCTGCACATAGGCCGCGCCGTCCACCGGCCGGGCCGCCGGATGCTCGCAGTAGCCGTAGGGCGCCACGATCCACGACACCTGCGGCAGGGAATTGGTCGCGCAGGCGGTGACGAACTGTTCGAGGACGTAGTCGACATCGGTGCCGTCGGCGCCGTCGGCCGGTTTCCAGCCCGCCGTCACATTCGCCCGCTCGGCCAGCTGCCGCACCGCCGGATCGTCGGAGCCCAGCGCATCGTGATACGCCTGGAACAGCCACAGCGGATTGTCACCGTAGTCGCCGAGAAACGGGTGGCCGCCGGTGTCGTCGCCGACCCTATCGTTGGCGAACACCTGCCACGAAATCCCCGCCTGCTGCAGCCGCTCCGGATAGGTGGTCCAGTGGTAGACCGGCTTGTAATCGGCGGGGTTCCCGGTGGCCGGACCGCCCGCGGTGCCGCCCGGATCGATGGTTCCGGTCCAGTGGTAGAGCCGATTCGGCGTCGTCGGTCCCTGCAGTGAGCAGAAGTAGTGGTCGCACAGGGTGAATGCCGAGGCCAGGGCCCGATGGAACGGGACATCGGCATCGGTGAAGTATCCCATGGTCATCGGCGACTTCGCCGGAATCCAGCCGTTGTAGGCGCCGTTGGCCCACGCCACGTGGGTGGTGTGCCAATCGTGTGGCAGATCCCCCATGTCCTGACCGTCGACCTTGCCGGTGTCCACATGCCAGGGCAGCCGGTAGCCGGTGCCACTGCCCGGATCCGGCTGCCGCCACACCGGATCACCGCCGGGCAGGCGCAGCGCGGCCGCATCGCCGAACCCCCGCACCCCGGCCATGGTGCCGTAGTAGTGATCGAACGAGCGGTTCTCCTGCATGAGGATCACCACGTGCTCCACCTCGTCGAGAGAGCCGCTGCGCCGCGGCTCGGCCATCGCCGCGGCCATCTCCTCCGGTAGCCCCGCCGCCCCGACCAGCCCGGCGGCCAGCAGGCCACCCAGCACCACGCGTCGGTTAGCCGTGCCGAAGCTACGATCCATGCGGAGCTCTCCGATCATCCAATCAACCCCTCGAACTTCTTTCCATTGAGAAAGATATGAAGAAGCTCCGATTGTGGGCAATTTGGACGCGGGCCCTGGCAGATATGGCCACCGGATATTCATGGCTCGTTCAACGGCTCGGGTCATCTGTCATGCGCCGGTCACCTGATGGAAGATATCGCTCGCAGTTTGCCAAAGCCTGTCGACACCCTGTGCCCACCCCATTCACGCCTCCGTCCGCGCGTTGGGTCCGGAGTGACCCATTGTCCGCCGGATCGAGGCACCCCGCCCCCGGAACCGATCGACCGCCGCACACAACCCCTAGCGGCAGAACCACACAACCCTGGCTCCAGGGCGCGCACAGCCATCATCCGCAGGCGCGCACATGCGTCGGGCCCGCGGCCGACGATCGACCGCGGGCCCGAATGTCACACGTTTTCTAGTGCACCGTCACCGACAGCGAAAACTGTTGTGCCGGAGCGCTTCCCTGCTCCCACGGCCGCACCGACGCCAGCGTGAGGTGGGTGCTGCCGGGCGCCACGGCGGTGAACGTCCAGACCGACATGCCATCGGCGCCGGGCACGATGCTGTTCGAACGGAACTGCGGCTCGCCTTCCTGATGCAGCACGGCCTGATCCAGTTCGCGCACCTGCCAAACGAATCCGGTGGACGGATTGTCCGGCAATGCCACCGCCAGCTCTTGACCGACCTTCAACGACTGGGACTGACCGTTCCCGTCGGTGCCGACCACGATCGGCTCCGAAATCGGTGTCGCGACGATCGGTCCCGCCGGCACGGCATCGGCCGCGGCCGTCACGGTCGTTGCGCCGGCGGCCAGCGCCACGCCGACCGCAATCATCAGCAAAGGTGTACGCACCACAGTCCTTTCCTACGTAAGGGGCGCCCACACCATACCGGCGCCACGCCGATACACAACCGGACATCGGCGAAATGCCCTCGCCGCCAGGGCTTCTGCGGTGCGAGCGACGCGCCCGGAGACGGCAGCCTGCGTAACCACGCAGGGCGCCGGGAGTGCCGCCGATCCGACGCGGCTCAGTCCTTGCGCGCCACCCCACCGTAGGCGCCCGAGATCTCCGGGTGCGCGCCGACGTCGGCGGGGTTGTCCGGGCGCCACAGCGGCAGATGCACCAGTCCGGGTTCGATCACGGTCCAGTCGTGGAAGTAGGCGGAGATCTCGTCCCTGGACCGCAGCACGATCTCGGTGGAGGTGCGGCCGGACAGCTTCTGCGCCTCCAGCACCTCGGTGGGCTGTCCGTCGGCGGTGGCATGTGTGATCGCGAGGTAGCTGCCCGGCACGACCGCCTCCTGCAGCCGCGCGACGCATCCGGCCGGATCCGCCTCGTCGGGCACGAAGTGCAGCACGCCCAATAACAGCACCGCGATCGGCCGGTCGAAATCGAGCAGCCCGGTCACCTCCGGATCGGCCAGAATCGTCTCGGGCGCAGCGACATCGGCCTGCACGATCGTGGCCAGCGGATTACCGGCGAGTATGGCGCGGCTGTGCGCGACGGCGACCGGATCGATATCGACGTAGACGACCCGGGCCTGCGCATTGCGCGTCTGCGCCACCTCGTGCACGTTGCCGACCGTCGGAATCCCGGAGCCGATATCGAGGAACTGATCGATTCCGGCGTCGATGAGCAAGCGCACGCAGCGGCGCAGCAGATCCCGGTTGGCGCGCATGGTTTCGGCGACATTCGGCGTGAACGCCTCGATCTGGCGTGCCAGCATGCGGTCGATTTCGAAATTGTGCATGCCGCCGACGAAGTAGTCGTAGACCCGGGAGGCACTGGGACGGTCCAGGTCGATCCCTTCGGGCGCCCAACTCGGTCTGGTCATCGGAACCTCTCTGCAAACCCGCCCGCCGTAAGGCGAAGCATCGCAATCGTATTCGAGAGAGATTCGAAATACCCGCGGTTCACACATCCGCGACCACCCGGCTACGATCGATCCTCATGGCGTGGGATGGGGCAGAGATCGACGGCCCGCACGCCGAACTGGCCGGGAGGTGGGCGGCCGCGCTCGGCGGCGGGACCCGCGATCACGTCGTGCCTCTGAGCGCCACCGAGGTCCGGCAACTGCTGTCGCGACTGGCCGCAGATCTGCTCATCGCCGCCCGCACCGGCGGCACGGCGCGGGTGGCCGAGATCGGATCCGCCTTGGCGCGAGCGCATTTCGTCGGCGACGAGGTGCTCGGCCGCAGCCTCACGGTGCTGTCCCGGTATTTCACCGAGACCGGCGTGCCACCCGGGCATGCGGCCGAACTGCTGGGCTCCTTCGCCGCCGGATATGTGCGGGCATTCCGGGCCTGGCTGCTCAGCGAGCAGGAAAGTGTGCGCACCGCCGACATCGCCGCCCGCAGCCTGGCCGAACAACAGCTGCGCGCCAGTGAGGCCCGATTGCGGGCGGTCTTCTCCCAAGCCGGAATCGGCACCGGCCTGTCGGATATGAGCGGGCGCATCATCGAGGTCAACGCGGCCTTCGCGAAGCTGCTCGGCTACCGGCCGGAGGAGATGATCGCGCTGGAGGTCACCGACCTCACCCACCCCGACGACCCGCCCGGGATGTGGGAGCTCTACGCCGGGGTGCTGCGTGGCGATCACGACAACGTGCAATTGGAGAAGGCCTACCGCCACCGCGACGGGCATACGGTGTGGACCAACCTCAATGTGTCACTCATCCGTGACGAGCACGGCCGCCCCCAGTACACGCTGGTGCTGGTGGAGGACATCTCCGAGCAGCGCGCCCTGCGGGAGCGGCTGAATTATCGCGCCCACCACGATCCGCTGACCGGGCTGGCCAACCGGTCTCGCTTCTTCGACGCACTCACCACCGCCTTCGCCGATCCGTCGACGCGGGTCGGCATGTGCTACGTCGACCTCGATCATTTCAAGACCGTGAACGACACCTTCGGGCATGCCATCGGCGACGAGTTGCTGATCCAGGCCGCCGCTCGGCTGCGGGGCTGCGCCACCCGGCCCGACCAACTGGTGGCGCGCTTGGGTGGCGACGAATTCGTGATCCTGGTGTCCGGCGTCGGCGGCACGGCCGAACTGGCGGCGCTGGCTCGCACGGTGCTGGAGGCGTTTTCGGTCCCGTTCGAGATCCGCGGCCACCGCCTGACCGTCACCGCGAGCGTCGGGGTGATGAGCGAACAGGCCGGAGACACCACCACCGATGCGCTGCTGCAGGCCGCCGACACCACCATGTACTGGGCCAAGTCCGGGGGCCGCAGCCGCTATGCGATCTACGATCCCGACCGTCGGCGGCGCGAACACACCCGCGCCGAACTCACCGCCGCACTGCCCGCCGCGGTGGCGCGGAGCGAATTCTTCCTCGACTATCAGCCGATCGTGAGCCTCACCGATCGGGAACCGGTGGCCGTCGAGGCCCTGGTGCGCTGGCAGCATCCCGATCTGGGGGTGCTCACCCCGACCCGATTCATCGAGCTGGCCGAGGATGCCGGACACATCGCGGCCCTCGGCTCGCTGGTTCTCGAACAGGCCTGCCGGGAGGGCCGGCGCTGGCAGGACCGATTCGGTGACCGTACACCGGTGGTGAGCGTGAACGTCTCCGCCGCGGAGGTGGCCGATCCGGCCTGGCTGGATCGGGTCCAGTCGATCATGGCCGACACGGGGATCGACCCGTGCCGGTTGCAGCTCGAGCTGACCGAACGCGCCTTCATGCAGGCCAGCGGCCGCCCGCTGCGGGTGCTGCGCACGCTGGCCGACGCCGGCGTGCGCATCGCCATCGACGATTTCGGCACCGGCTACTCGAATCTGGCCTATCTGGGCCAACTCCCGCTGCAGGTGGTCAAGCTGGCCGGGCCGTTCATCCACCGCATCCGCACCACCAACACCTCCGATCGCAGCGATCTGCTGGTACTGGAGACGATCGTGGACCTCTGCCATGCGCTGGATCTCACGGTCACCGCCGAATGCGTCGAAACCCGGCATCAGGCCGAACGGCTGCTGGACCTCGGCTGCGACACCGCCCAGGGCTGGCATTTCCACCATCCGATGCCTGCCGACCGGCTCGCCCGGCTGCTGGAGAGCCGGCCGGTCCCCCACTGCCCCGACCCGGCTGTCGCTGTGCCTTCCGAAGATCTGGATTCGATACCGTGAGGCCGACACTCTGATCCGGGTCGCCGGACAGCCGGATGTGCACAAGGAAGGCGGGACCGTCCATGCAAAGCACCCGAATAGTGCTGGCCTCACGTCCGGTCGGCACGCCGGAGCCGGAGAACTTCCGGACCGAAACCGTCGACCTGCCTGCGCCGAAGACCGGCGAGGCACTGCTGCAGACGCTGTATCTGTCGCTGGACCCGTATATGCGCGGCCGGATGAGCGACGCCCCGTCGTATGCGCCGCCGGTGCAGATCGGCGAGCCCATGGTCGGGCAGACGGTCTCGCGCGTGCTGGAAACGACCGACGGCACCCTCTCGCCCGGCGACATCGTGACCGGTTACGGCGGCTGGCAGACCCATTCGCTGGAGCCGGTGGAACGGTTGCGGCGCCTGGATCCGGCCGTGGCCCCGGTCAGCACCGCCGTGGGCGTGCTCGGTATGCCGGGCTTCACCGCCTACTCGGGCCTGTTGCAGATCGGGCGCCCGCAGCCCGGTGAAACCGTCGTCGTCGCGGCGGCCACCGGGCCGGTCGGGTCGCTGGTCGGGCAGATCGCCAAAATCAAGGGGGCCCGCGCGGTGGGCATCGCCGGTGGACCGAAGAAGGTGGCGCTGCTGCGCGACCACTTCGGCTTCGACGCCGCCCTCGACCATCGGGCGCCCGATTTTCCCGAACAGCTCGCCGCCGCCACACCCGATGGGATCGACGTGTACTTCGAAAACGTCGGCGGCGCCGTCTTCGATGCGGTGATGCCGCGGCTCAACCCGTTCGCGCGCGTGCCGGTGTGCGGGTTGATCGCCTCCTACAACCAGACCGAGCCGCCGCCGGGGCCCGATCGGCTGGGCATGCTGATGGGCATGATCCTGCGCCGCAGCCTCACCGTGCGCGGGTTCATCATGACCGAGTTCGTCGCCGACCACTACGCCGATTTCCTCACCGATGTCGGCGGCTGGATCGGCGAGGGACGCGTGAAGTACCTCGAGGACGTCGTCGACGGTCTCGACAACGCCATCGAGGCATTTCGCGGGCTACTGGTCGGCAAGAATATGGGGAAGCTGGTCGTCAAGGTTTCCGACTGATCGGTACGGTCCTTCGCAAGCGATCAGCGTCACAGGATTGCCCAACGACACCACCGCAGAAGGCTTCTCGTAGCAAACTTCTCACCATGCTCTGCGTCTACTACGAGTTGTTTCTTCTGCTGTACGAAGGTCAACGCCTGCTGGAAGGAGTCCTCGGACACTGAGTCCTCAGCCGATATTGGCCGACAGGTCGGGAAGCATGCGGAAGGCCTCGTCCTGCCAGTTGTTCCAGGCATGAATGCCGAAGGCGGGGAAGTCATAGGTGGCGTTCTTCGCACCCAGCGACATCATCCGCACCTGGAACGCCCGCGTGTTCACCCAGGCCAGTGCCTCGAGGCCCATGCCGTTGAGGGTGTCGATGTTCGGGCCGTCGGTGGCGGTCGGTCGCCCGCTGGCCGCGGAGATCCACAGCCGGGTGTTGTTCTGAATCAGCCGGGGCGCGAAGACGAACGGGTCCATCCGCAACCACTTGGGGTCCCACGGCGGGGCCATGGAGTCGACGTTGTAACCGCCCGCATCGACCATTGCGACCCGGATCGCCTCGCGCATACCGGGTGCGGAGATGTTGAGGTAGCCGGAGAAGGATCCGGCGAAGCTGAACTGGTCCGGATGGTAGGCGGCCAGGGTCAGTGCGGCGCTACCGCCCATCGACAGGCCGAACACACCGTTGCGGTCGGCGCGGAAACCGAGCCGGCCCCGCAGCGCATTGCGCAGATCGCGGGTGAGGAAGGTTTCCCAGTCGTAGCGGTAGCTCTTGCCCGGGCCGCCCGAGAACACCTGCGTGGCGCCCGATCCCGAAGACGATCCCGACGACGAACCGGAGGCCGAGCCGCTGGGCGCCATGCCGAGGAAGCTCGACGGCGCATTCCAGTCCAGATAGAAGCTGGACTGGCCGCCGATCGGCATGACCACGTTGATATTCCACTTGGTCATCTCGCGCGCGACCTCGGTGTTGATCTCCCAGCCGCTGAGATCCTGCTGGGCGCGCATGCCGTCCAGCGCGTACACCACGCGATCGGTATTGCCGTCGGCGGCACGGAAGACGCGGGATTTGATCGGGCCCATGGCCGGGGAGTCCACCCAGAAGTCGAAGCCGGACGGATCGAATGCCGCCGAGGCGGTTCCCGTGCCCAGTACCACCGCACTCAGCGGTAGCACGAGAGCGAGCAGCGCCGACAGAATGACGTTTCTGTGCCGGGGTCGCGACAGACGCATGAAGGCAACACCTTTCGTGATCGATCTGCGTGCGGCAGCACGGGAACTCCCGACACCCCCGACGCAATCGGGATCCCGTGGTGCTGCGCGTGTCGCGCGACATGTCGGCCGACCGACCGGTATTTGTTACCGCAATGTGATGGTTCCCCTTCGATCTCCGTGACCGGAATAACAGACAAACAGCGCGAAGGGCCTCAAAGGGTGGTGCTGCCGAACAGTGGCTCGGCGAGCTCGAGGGCCTCCGGCGGGACGTCGACGTCCAGCACCAGCGTCGCGCCGGAAAAGCGCACGGTGAACCCGAAGAATGAGCAGCAGCGCTGTTCGGCGACGATCAGCTCGGCGAGGGCAGCCGCCCGATCGGCCGGCAGGGTCAGCCGGAATCCCGAGTCCCGTCGAGTGCGCGTTGCGCCGTCGAGGACGGTGCGCCACTGCTCGGTTCGTGCGGCCTCGTCGTCCGCGCTCAGCGAGCAGGCGATCGGGGCGCGCGCCGGATCGTCCGACGGCTCGGCCGGTTCACCGCTCAGCCCGCATACGCTGTCGCAGCGGCTCTGTCGATCCGGGAGCTGTTCGCAGCGTTGCCGAACCTCACGCAGCACGCTCACCGTCTGCGACAACTCCGCCAGCCGCGCTTCGGCAAGCCGCAGCCGAGCCGAAAGCCGCGGCAGCAACTCACTTTTCACCTCCGCACACGGACCACCCGCCCACACCGACAGCACCGCACCGATATCGCTCAGCGACAGGCCCCACCCCTTCGCCACCCCGATGACGGCCAGTCGCTCCAACGCCTCGTCACCGTAGACCCGATACCCCGCCGCCGTCCGTCGCGAACGCAGCAATCCGGCCTGCTCGTAGTACCGCAACGTGGTCGCCGGAACCCCACTACGCGCGGCCAACTGCGAAATCCGCATCCCGCTCATGCCCCGACGGTAAACCTTCCACCCGGCTCGAAGGTCAACCCCGAAACCGTTCCGCGCCTTATTTCTTGGGGAAGCCGATCGCGAAACCGTAAGCGATCAACGCCGCGCCGATCACAGAGATCGGAACAATGCTCCACATGGCACCCTCATTTCATTGCGCTGCAACCAGTTTCAACCTATCGTGATCCCCCTCACAGCGCCACCCGAGCACACATGACGACTTCCGCCTTCCCCTCCTTGTTGCTCGGGATCGCAAGACCGTCACCTACAGCCTTGCGACACAGAGAAGAAAAATGCTCGTATGCGCATATAAAAGTAACGGTCTGCGTCCGAACCCGGGTGCATGGGCTTACCGTCGGAGGCTCGCGAACGGCTGCAGTTGTTCAGGTTTCCCGATATCGGGCAAGTACCTGCTTCACTTCATCCGTAACCGGCGGTTCTTCGGTGAGGGCCGTCCACGTGTACGCATCGTGTTCTTGCAGCACGATCGGTTCAGCTGACACGACATCGACGGCGAAGTTGAATTGCCGACTCTTCTTCCCGCTGCCGGATCGGTAGTCGAAGTCACCCACGTGGTGTGCGATCTGGGTGACGTGGAGGCCCGTCTCCTCCTTGACTTCCCGGACGAGGGCTTGGTCGAGAGCCTCGCCGGGTTCGACTTTGCCGCTGGGCAGTTCCCAGATACCACCCATGAAGTCGTCCGCCGACCGCCGCAGCAGCAGTACTTTGCCGTTGAATTGGACAACGGCACCAACGACGAGTTGCTGCACTCCGTCGCGCGCGGCATCGGCGGTGAGTTGCCCGAGCAGGGATGCGTGCATCATGAGGTTCTCATCCTTTCAGGTCGCTACTGTGCTTGGCGACTTTGTAGATGGCTTCGATGTACTGGTCGATCAGCGGCAGGTCTTCTTCGCGGTGCCAAACGGGCAGTTTGAGCGTGCGGTAGTGGAGGTCCTCGGCGCGCGGATAGTCGCCGGGAGCGTAAGCCAGTTTGCCGGTGAAGCCCGGGAACAACGGTCCGGGGTCTTGGAACACCGGCAGCAGATTGAGGGGACAGGTCGAGCCTGGCCGGTCGATCTCATGGCAGCCCTCGGCCTGCAGGGCGCCGTGGAAACGTTCGATCGGCACGTCGTCGAATGCGTCGCTGTCGTAGTAGAGCGGCAGTCCGTACCAGGAGGGCTGGACATCCGGCTCGTGCCGCGGCGCGAGTATGCCGTCCATGCCGTCGAGTTCTTCACCAAGATACTCGGCGATCCTCCGCCGTCCCTCGAGGTAGTCGTCGAGATGCGAAAGCTGTTGCAGCGCAATGGCTGCGGCCAAGGGATGGATACGATGCTTGAGCCCCATGCCGGTCACGGCGTAGCGACTGAGCTCGTGGTCGGGTGGGATCTCATTGCAGCAGCGCTTGTTGAACTGGCCATGCAGCAGGGCGCGGTAATACAGCTCGTCGTCATCGGTGAGGATGAAGCCACCTTCACCGGCCGAGAGGGGTTTGGGTCCGTTCATACTGAAGGCCGCCGCGCGCCCGAAAGTGCCGATCTTCTTGTCTCCGACAGTGGCCCCGTGGGCGTGGGAGGCGTCTTCGAGCAACTGCAGACCGTAAAGGTCCGCAAGCTTTTGGAGCTGGCGAACTTCGGCTGGCATTCCCCACAGGTGGTTCACCACAATGGCTTTCGTTCGCTCGGTGATTCGCCGCGGCACATCCTGCGGATCGAGATTGCCGCCGACGTCACAATCGGCCAATACCGGAGTCGCACCTAGATGCAGCAACGGCGTGGCGGTGGCGAAGAAGGTGTAGGCGGGCACGATCACCTCGTCCCGCGGCCCGATTCCGCAGGCAGCGTACACGGAGTACAGCGCCGCAGTGCCCGAGCTGGTAAGGACGGCGTGGCGGGCACCGAAGTAGGACTCCAGTGCGTCTTCCAGCCGGGCGACCACACTGGAACGATCGTAAATGGAGATGCTGTCCTCGAGCTGGTCGAACACAGCGGTCATCGTTTCATCGGTCAGCGGTGGCCACGAAAAGTGCGGCGCCACTGTGGAAATGACAGGTTTTCCGCCGAGCAGGGCGAGTGGCGAGGTCACAGGAACTCCTTGGGGCTGACAAGGGTGTGGGTGCGAGCCGCCTGGTAGCAGGCCGTGACGAAAGCAAGATGCGGAAGTTGATCGGCGGGACCGCTGAGGTTCGGGCGTGTGCCGTTGATGACGCGGGTGAAGTAGTCGATCTGGTTGACGCCGGCTGATGGTTCTAGCCGTTCACGCCCCAGTGTCTCGATGACATCGCCGCTGTTGCTGAGGCGACAGATGCGGTCCCGCTCCAAATGCACGACACCGCGTGGGCCGACCAGCCGAAGTTCTTCAGTCTTCGGGCCGAGGAATCTGGAGAACAGCAACGAACCGTACAAGCCTCGTCGGTACCAGAAATGAACGAGCGCGGTGTCCTCCGCGTCGTAGTGTCGATCTAGTCGAGCGTTGGCTGACAGGTCCGCCATGATTCGGTCCGGCAGGCCGAAGTACCAGAGGACCAAGTCGATGAGGTGGTAGCCCATATCAATCACGCAACCACCACCGGCCTTGCCAGATTGGCCACGCCAACCCTCGGAGGGATCCGCGACGTGCATGGTGTAGCGGCCCTCCACAAGGAAGGGGCTGCCCACTTGATCGGCCAGAAGTTGGAAGCTGGCATGTATCGGGTCGAGACGCCGCTGCAGGGCGACCATCAGCTGGATACCGGACCGCTCGCACAGTTCGGAGAGCTCCTTTGCCTCGGCGAGGGTGGTGGCGAATGGCTTCTCCTTGAGGACGTGGACTTTGTTCGAGGCCGCGGCCCTGATCACGTCTCTACCGACGTCGTGGGGAACGCACACCACCGCCAGGTCTAGGCCTTCGGTCGCGAACATCTCGCGAAAGTCCGTGTAACCGGGCACACCGAGCTGCCGTTGCTGTCTCCGCAAGACGATTCGATCCTCGTCGCAGACGGCCACTAACTGGACATCATCCGCTGCCTGCAGGCACGGCAGATGATCGCTGATTGCCCGGCGACCGAGCCCTACGAGGGCGGCCCGTAGGGCGCCCTTGTCGCCATCGGCAGATCGCCCGCCGGTCAGGGAGACATTCGCAGCCGGGCGAAGGGGTCGCGGTAGTGCGACGGGCGGGATCGGGACATACAAGGTGTTGCAGGGTCTCATCATCACCCCTAACTCGTTGAGCCAACGCGGCCTGAGGTCGGTCAGCGTGTGTTGGATTCGTGAGTTCCAGAGTCGGCTGCCAGATGTGCGAGGAAGAGGG
Source organism: Nocardia transvalensis (assembly GCF_015477765.1). GTDB lineage: Bacteria > Actinomycetota > Actinomycetes > Mycobacteriales > Mycobacteriaceae > Nocardia > Nocardia transvalensis_A. Next base: position 299,498 of record NZ_JADLQQ010000010.1, read on the forward strand.
CGAGTTACGGGGCAGATTTGCCTGACCTGGGGCAATGGGTTCGTATCCGGCTAGACTGAGCTCCGAACCGGCCCGGCGAGGGATGTGGATGCCACCAAATCTGCAGTTCCAACAACGCCGCGAGGCAACGCCCTCGCGCATCATTCCTGGTCAGATCATGAGCCGCGCAGAGTTAGCGGACGCAGTCAACGACTACCTCTGGCGCACCAAGGGGCAGCGGCGGGAGATGGACGCGCACACCATCGCCCGATACGAGCGCGGCGTTATCCGATGGCCAACTGATGAGTACCGGGAAGCGCTTCGTGCCGTATTCAACGCCAACGACGCTGAACTCGGCTTTACACCAGCGCGACGTCAACGTACTGCGCAGGGCCAATCAGAGAAGATCGTCGCCCTCGATCTGTTCAACCCGTTCGAACTTCGCCCGACCGATATCGAACTCACAGAAGGCATGAGTAGCGATGACGAGCCCGTGGGCCGCGTCGACTGGACAGTGGTCGCGGAAGTTCAGGCGGCAACCAAGGAGGCGGCATCGGCGGAAAACATGCGCGGCGGCGGGAACGGCAATGTCCTTGCCACGAGATACATTCGGAAATATCAACGCCTCAGGCGGAGCCAGGCCGCACCAGCGATCCGGCGCGCGCTGTTCGAAGCTCTCGGCAATCTCAGCGGAGTCGCTGGCTACGCTGCCTTCGACGCTGGCGATCACTCGGCAGCCGATCGTCGCTTTCGGTTCGCCTACTGGTGTGCGAACACCGCCGGATCGTGGGAGCTGCGCGCAAGTACGCTCGCTGACATGGCCCGCAAGGTCGCATACGCTGGTAACGCCGATTCGGCACTGTCGCTCATCGAGCTAGCGCAGGTGCGATCGGATCGGCTGTCGGCTACGGCGCGCGCCATGCTCGGAGCCCTGCGAGCCCAGTATCTGGCGGCTATGGGCCGCATCGACGAAGCGCTCACCGAGGTAGCGAGAGCCGATGAACACTTCGCAGAATGCAGCCCGTCCGTCGACGCCCCATGGCTGTGCTTCTACGACGAAGCCGAGCATCTGGGCAGTACCGGCAAGGCCCTCATTCCGATCGCGCAAGCGCGGCAACGGATCGAGCTGGCAGCACCCCGTATTCGGGACGCCGTGGCACTGCAAGGGGAGGAATACCCACGCTCGCGGACGTTTTCGCTCACTCGCCTCGCTACATTGACCATGCAGCTGGGTGACCCGAAGGAAGCAGCGGCCCTGGGGCTTCGCGCCGTAGAGCAGGCCAGGCACCTTGACTCCCTACGCATTCGAACCGAGCTACAGAAGTTGGCTGGCGCTGCCTCGCGTCACCGGCGAGTGAGCGACGTAGTTGAATTGCGGGAGGCCATCACTCAGCAGAGCACGTCGGGAGCACCATGACCGCTTTGACGTCGTCGGAAGCGGTTCTGGTCAAGGCTGCTGGGGTGGCCGGTATTGATCTGGATGGCCGGGAGATAATCCGGGAGGGCTCGCATGCCATCTTCAGGCTTGCGGGTGACATCGTGGCCCGCGTCGGCAAGCCGGGTAGCCGCAAGGACGCGGAGCGTGAGGTTCGAATCTCCCAATGGCTCAACAGCTCTGGAATACCGACGGTTGAAGCAGTTTGGTCGCTTCCCCAGCCGGTCGTGATCGATGACCGTCCCGTCACGTGGTGGCGTCTGATCCCTGACCATCGGCCGGCGACAGCTACCGAACTTGGATCAACGTTGCGAGCCCTGCATGCCCTCGCTCCCCCGACCGAGCCGAAACTAAATGGGTACGACCCATTCGGTGATCTGCGGGAACGGCTAGCCGACTCGGACGTGGCGGGTGAGGCAGACCGTGCCTGGTTGCTGGCGCGCTATGACGACTTACGTCATCAGTACGACGAGCTGCCGAATTCGCTGGCGCTCTGCGTAGTTCATGGCGACGCTTGGCAGGGAAACCTGGTCGTTCCTCCCTCTGGCGTACCCACGCTGCTGGACTTGGACAAGGTGTCGCTCGGTCGGCCGGACTGGGATCTCATCCAGCTCGCCGTGGACTATGCCGACTTCAACCGGATTTCGGAGCCCGACTATCGTTCCTTTGTCGAGGCATACGGCGGCTACGACGTCACGACCCAGCCGAGCTTCCGGGTCCTCGCCGATATCCAAGAGCTCAGATGGGTCGGGTTCGCCCTGGGACGGGCCGGCGCGAGTGAGACTGCGGCACAGCAGGCGAAGCATCGGATTGCTTGCCTGCGTGGACAGATACCCCGGCCGTGGCGATGGGAAGCGCTGTGACGCACACCAGCTGAAACGGGTCGCGCCGCGCTCGAACGGCTGGCTCCCTATAGCAGGCAAGCGCGCTCTGGAAGTATGAGGCGGTGCGAGACTTTCTTCGGGTGACATTCTGTGTTGCAGTGCTGGCTGTGGCTGTCGGTTGTGGTCGCCAGGACGCCCCCGACGCACCCGGATCACCCAGTCCGACAGCTCCTGTGCTCAGCATCGACCCATTGCGGCTGGATCCCTGTGATGCCATGTCGCAGGAGGAGTTTGGTGGTGCCGGGGTGGAATTGAGGGTGCCTCATCGGTATGTGTCGACGTTCAGTGATGGTCAGCTACGGTTCAAGGGGTGTCTGGCCAGGTCTGCGCCCGCTGGGGAGGCGCAGTTTTACTTGCAGGCGACGAATATGACGGTTCCCTATTTGGAATACGATCGCGCGCGAAACTATTCGTTCCGGCGTCTGATGATCGACAACCGGGAAGGGACTGTTGCGGGTAACAAGCAGTACCCCGGGCTGTGCCTGGTGCTCATCCAGATGAAGGATTACGGGCTTCTGCTGGACGGTGACTTCGCGAATCGCTCGTGCGATCGTGGGGTCGAGATCGCGACGAAGCTTGTGCCGATACTTCAGGACAAGTGAGCGAGCAGGGAGCGCGGCTGGGATGGCCGCGCTCCCCCTGAGGCTCGTCTCCCCTACCGCTTGCCGCGGTCGCGCTTTTCGCGGACGCGGACCGAGATGCGGACGGGGGAACCGGGGAAGCCGAATTCCTCGCGGAGTTTTCGTTCCAGGAAGCGACGGTAGCCTGCCTCCAGGAAGCCCGTGGTGAACAGGACGAACGTTGGTGGGCGGGTGGTTGCCTGGGTGGCGAACAGGACGCGGGGCAGGCGGCCGCCGCGCATGGGTGGCGGGGTGGCCGCGATGACCTCCTTGAGCCAGGTGTTGAGGCGCCCGGTCGGGATGCGCTTGTCCCAGGAGTCGAGGGCGGTTTCCATTGCGGGAACCAGCTTTTGCACGGCGCGGCCGGTGTGGGCGGAGATGTTCACCCGCTGTGCCCACCGCACCTGGACCAGTTCCCGATCCACCTCGCGTTCGAGCTGTTCGCGCCGGTCCTCGTCGACCAGATCCCACTTGTTGAACGCCAGCACCAGCGCGCGGCCGGTGTCGGCGACCATGCTGATCACCCGCAGATCCTGCTCGGTGATCGGCTGTGAGGCGTCGATGAGCATGACCGCGACCTCGGCGGCCTCGATGGCCGACTTGGTGCGCAGGGAGGCGTAGAACTCGGTGCCGCTGGCGTTGGAGACCTTGCGGCGCAGGCCCGCGGTGTCGACGAAACGCCATGTCTTACCGCCCAATTCGACCAGCGAATCGACAGGGTCGACGGTCGTGCCCGCCACGTCGTGCACCACCGAGCGCTCGTCACCCGACAGCTTGTTCAACAGGCTGGACTTGCCGACGTTCGGCTTGCCGACCAGCGCGACGCGCCGCGGCCCGCCGACGGTGCCGCCGCCTTCGCGCGGCGTCTCCGGCAGCACCGCGAGAACGTCGTCGAGCAGGTCGCCGGTGCCGCGCCCGTGCGCCGCACTGACCATCCGCGGTTCGCCCAGGCCCAGCGACCACAGCGCCGCCGCCTCGGACTCGACCCGTTCACCGTCGACCTTGTTGGCGACGAGGATGACCGGAGTCTTGGAGCGCCGCAACACCTTCGCCACGGCCTCGTCGGTCGCCGTCGCACCCACCGTCGCGTCGACGACCAGCAGAATGGCGTCGGCGGTCCGCATGGCCAGCTCGGCCTGGCGCGCCACCGACTGCTGCAAACCCTTGGCGTCGGGCTCCCAGCCGCCGGTGTCCTGCACCAGGAAACGCCGCCCCGACCAGCTCGCCTCGTAGGAGACGCGGTCGCGGGTGACGCCCGGGATATCCTCGACGACGGCCTCACGGCGGCCCAGAATGCGGTTAACCAGAGTCGATTTGCCGACGTTGGGACGGCCCACGATGGCGACGGTCGGCATGGGCACATGCTCGTGCGCCTCCGGGTCACCCGCGAGATCGGTGAGTTCCCACTCGGATTCGTCGGCCCAGATGCCGTCACCGGCGAAGGTGTCCTGCGTCATCCTCTACCTCCTGCCGAAACCTGCTGCGCCACAACCCGGTACAGCTCGTCGATGACCTGATCCATGGACAGCTCGCTGGTATCGACCTGCACCGCGTCCTCGGCGGGGCGCAGCGGAGATACCGCCCGGGTCGAGTCGAGCGTGTCGCGGCGCTGCACATCGGCCAGCACCGCCTCGTAGTCGTCGCCACGGCCCTCGGCGATGTTCTGCTGATTACGGCGGAACGCGCGCGCCTGCGCGGAGGCCGTCAGATAGATCTTGGCATCGGCGGCGGGCAGCACGACGGTGCCGATATCGCGGCCCTCGACGACGATTCGTCCTGCGGAAGCGGCGATTTCGCGCTGCAGCGCGACCAGCTGCTCGCGCACCTCGGCCACCGCCGACACCGCGGACACCGCCTTGGTGACGGCGTTGCCGCGGATCTCGGCGGAGACGTCCTCACCGTCGAGTTCGATCACCTCGTGGCTGGGATCGGTGCCGATCCGCAGCGGGAGATCCTTCACCGCCACCGCGATGGCCTCGGGATCGGTGAGATCCACGCCGCCGCGCAGCACCTGCAGCGTCGCGACCCGGTACATCGCGCCGGTGTCGAGGTAGCGCGCGCCCAGCCGGGTCGCCAATCGCCGCGACACGCTGGACTTCCCGGTGCCCGACGGGCCGTCCATCGCGACGACCAACGGCGTCGAGTCGGGAATCTCCGCGTCGTCCACGCCGCCTCCTCGCACGTTGCGTCCCAGCATCTGCACACCGTTCACCACGACACCGCCTCGTCCAAGTCCTTGATCGCCCTGCAAGGTCGCACTGTCACAACGACACCGCCTCGTAAAGCTTCCCGATTTCGTCACGACCGAGCACACGCATGCTGCCCGGCCGCTGATCGCCGAGCGCGATCGGGCCGATATGCGTGCGAACCAGGTCGATGACCGGATGGCCGACCTCCGCCAGGAGCCGCCGCACGATGTGCTTGCGGCCCTCGTGCAGCATCACCTTCACCAGCGATTTGCCCTCGCCGACCTCGAGCACCTGGAACCGATCCACCTTCGCCGGGCCGTCGTCGAGTTCGACGCCGTCGCGCAGGCGCTTGCCGGCCTCGCGTTTGACCTCGCCCTGCACGGTGGCCAGGTAGGTCTTGGAGACCTCGAACGACGGGTGCATCAGCCGATGCGCGAGATCGCCGTCGTTGGTCAGCAGCAGCAGCCCCTCGGTGTCGGCGTCGAGGCGGCCGACATGGAACAACCGCTGGCCCGCCATCACGCGCTCGGCCACGATGTCGCCGATGCAGGGGCGCCCGAGTTCGTCGGACATGGTGGACTGGAAGCCCTTGGGCTTGTTCAGGGCGAGATACACCTGCTCGTCGCGGACCACGACCCGCACGCCGTCGACGCGGACCACCGCGGTGTTCGGATCGATGCGCAGTCCCTGTTCGCGCACGACGAGGCCGTCGACCTCGACCCGGCCCTGTTCGATCAGCTCCTCGGCGGCACGGCGCGAGGCCACACCCGCCTTGGCGAGGACCTTCTGCAGCCGCTCGCCCTCACCCCAGGGCAGCTTCTTCGGGCCCTTCGCCTCGGGCTCGACATGCTGGTGCCGCGCGGGCTTGGCGAAGCTGAGCACGGTCGGCTGCCGCTTCTGCCGCTGCGGTTTCCGGCTCGGCGCGGGCTTCGGCGTCAGCGGACGACCACCGCCGATCCGCCCCGCGGTGCTCTTGCCCGCGATGGAACGCCCGTGCAGGGTGTGATCGGGCGCCCGGCCGTGTGCACTCCGGCTCGGCCCGCGGTCGTTTCCGCCGCGATCCTGTCCGGCGTAACCACCGCGGCCCTGTCCCGCGCGGCCGTAGCCCCCGCGATCCTGGTCGGTGCGCCCGTAACCACCACGGCCGGAGTCAGCGCGGTAACCACGCTCCTGACCCCCGCGGCTCTGTCCCGCGCCGCCGTAACCCCCACGATCTCGATCACCGCGGTTGTACCCGCTGCGATCCTGACCCGTACGGCCGTAACCCTCACGGTCCCGGCCCCCCCGACCGTATCCCCCACGCTCCTGGCCGCGACCGTAACCGCCGCGGTCGTCGCGGCCGTAGCCGCCCCGGTCCTGGCCTCCGCTGCCGTATCCGCGGCCACCGCGGGCGGACTCACCACGCCCTGCGCCGCGACCATACGAGTCCCGGTCATCCCCTGTGCGGCCGTATCCGCCGCGGTCCTGTCCGCGGCCGCGGGCCGAACCGCCGGGCGGTTCGGTTCTACGCTTCCTACGATCCGGTGTGCCATCTCGGCGAGCGGGTGTATTCACGTTGTCCTGTCAATCCTCGGTGCCGAGGTCGATATCCGACTCGGCGGGTTTCCTCAGCCTGGTGTACCGGGGATCGGACTCCAGGCTCTCGTTGATCTCATCGATCAGGTCGACGCCCGGTAGCAGGGGCGCCAGCGGCGGCAGATCCGCCAGTGACGCGAGCCCGATCCGTTCCAGGAACAGCTCGGTGGTGACGTACAGGGTGCCGTTGGTCTCGGGATCTGTCCCGGACTCGGCGATCAGTCCGCGCGCCACCAGGGTGCGGATCACGCCGTCGACGTTCACCCCGCGCACGGCGCTCACCCGTGCTCGCGTAACCGGTTGACGATAGGCGATCACCGCCAGCGTCTCCAAAGCGGCCCTGGTCAACTTGGACCGGGAGCCGTCGAGCAACATGCGCTCGACATAGGGCGCATACTCGGTCCGCGTGTAGAAACGCCACCCGTCACCGACGAATCTGAGATCTATCCCACTCCCCCGCGCGGCCAACTCCGCCGACATCTCCCGCAGCGCCTGCTCGACCCGCTCCTCGCTGTCGTCCAGCGCCGACGCGAGCTGCTCGACGGGCGCGGGCGCGTCCACCACCAGCAGCATCGCCTCGAGCGCCGAGCGGAATTCGGTCTCGTCCAGCCGCTGCGGGGTGAACTCCTCGACCGCCTCGTCGGCCGGATCGGTCGCGCCGTCGGCGGCGGTCCGCTCCGGATCGGCGGGGTCCATCGGTGCCGCCCCGGCCTCGGTGTCCGCTGCGATCGTCATCCGTAGTCCTCGTCGATAGTCACTGTTTGCGTGGGTTTTTCGCCGTCCTGGTCGCCGATCCAGCTGACCGCCAGCGGGCCCAGGGGATCGGGCTGATCGAATTCGATCGACTTGCCCCGATACAACTCCAGCAGTGCCAGAAAGCGGGCGACGATCTGGATCGGCAGCTCGCAGTCGGCACACAGCTCGCGGAATGTGGTCCAACCGCCGGGTCCGCGACTCTTCAGCATCTCCAGCACGAGCGCGGCCTGCTCGGCCACCGAGATGGCGTGGGCGTGCAGATGGTCGAGCCCCACCTTCGGCGCCGGACGTGGCCGGAACGCCGCCGCGGCGACCTCGGCGAAGCCGGCGGCGTCAACTCCCAGCGTAACCTCCGGCAGCAGGCCGAGGAATCGCTCCTCCAGCGACACCGCCCGCGGGTAACGGCGCAGCGCCGCCTGTTCGAGCTCGCCCAGCAACTCGGCGACCTGCTTGAAAGCCCGGTACTGCAGCAGCCGCGCGAACAACAGATCGCGCGCCTCCAGCAGGGCCAGATCCTCCTCGTCGGTGACCTCGCCCGCGGGCAGCAACCGGGCGGCCTTCAAATCGAGCAGAGTGGCCGCGACCACCAGGAATTCGGTGGTCTGGTCGAGAATCTTGTCCGCGCGCAGCGTCGTATCGGAGTCCAGGCTCGCGGTCAGCGCCTTGGTGTAGGCGATGAACTCGTCGGTAACCTTGTGCAGCGCCACCTCGGTGACATCCAGGCGACGTTGGCTGATCAGCTGCAGCAGCAGGTCGAACGGGCCCTCGAAGTTGCTCAGCCGCAGGTGGAACTTGCCCGATCTATCCGGATTGTCCGAGGTGGCAGGCGCGTTCGGGCCCGGCGAATCCTGGGCACCCGGGCTCGGCACCTCCTGCGGAGCCGGGGTCGACAAGTCCTCTACGGCGGGTGTGGCGCTGTCGGTCACCGGCCCGACCGGTGGATGACTTCCCGTGCCATCGCCCGATACGCTTCCGCGCCACCGGATTTCGGCGCCCAGGTGGTGATCGGCTCGCCCGCCACACTCGCGTCGGGGAACCGGACGGTCCGGGCGATCACCGTGTCGTACACCAGGTCACCGAATACCTCGACCACCCGGGCCATCACCTGCCGCGAATGCAGCAACCGCGCATCGAACATGGTGACCACGATGCCGTACAGGCTCAGCCGCGGATTCAACCGGTCCCGCACCTTCTCCACGGTATCGGTGAGCAGGGCCAGCCCGCGCAGCGAGAAGTATTCGCACTCCATCGGAATGATCACGCCGTCGGCGCAGGCCAGGGCGTTGACGGTGAGCAGGCCCAGCGACGGCTGGCAGTCGATGAGGATGTAGTCGTACTGGTTGCGTAACGAGGCCAGTGCCCGGCCCAGGGTCTGCTCCCGGCCGACCTCGTTGACCAGCTGGATCTCGGCCGCGGATAGATCGATGTTGCTGGGTAGCAGATCCATGCGGTCCACCTTGGTCTGCAGCAGCACATCCGTGGCGGCGGCGCGACCGCCGACGAGCAGATTGTGGACGGTGAGGTCCAGGTCGTGGTGGGCGACACCGAGTCCGGCCGACAGCGCGCCCTGCGGGTCCAGGTCGACCAGCAGCACGCGGCGGCCGTATTCGGCCAGGGCGGCACCGAGATTGATAGTGGAGGTGGTCTTGCCGACGCCACCCTTCTGATTACACATGGCGACGATCAGGGCATCGCCCTGATGCGAGACCGGCGGAGGTTCGGGGATGTCACGCAAAGGGCGACCGGTCGGTCCGATTTCCGCGCCGTCCGCCACGATGTCGTTCGCCTCCCACAGTGTCTGGGCCGCCTGCTCTATCCGCGGGGCCGACCTCTCCGAAAGCGGTTCTGCCGCAGCACTCCTCGGCGGCTCGGCCGCACCGGCTGTCGTCATATCCGCTGCTCCTTCAGTGTTCTGCGCCCAATTGCCCCGCCGAGCGCAGCGAGGCAGCTCCCACCCGAGGTCACCCAGGGTGACATCAGGACCCCCATAGACGCTACCGTCTCCGAGCGCAAGACTTACGCTCGGACACGCTTTGTGAGCATGGCTTCAGTGCGCCGTGGCAGGTTGCGGACGAACATCAGCACCGCCTCGTCGTCGAGACAGACGGTGCCTCCGGGGGGAACCGGCCGATTCCGGTACATCACACCCCGCCCATCCGGAAGATATCCACGGCGAACGTAGAGCCGTTGCGCAGCACCGTAGTCAGCGTACAGGCCGACGCCGAGACCCACCGTAGCGACGCGCGCACCGGCGGCATGCTCGATCGCCTCGAGCAAGGCGTTGCCGATGCCCCGGCGCTGGAACCGCGGCAGCACGTTGAGGTCCTGGATCTCCGGAATGCCCTGCTCGGCGAACGGCTCGTACGGCGAATTCCACAGCAGGGTGCAGTATCCGGCGAACCGACCCTCCGCCTCGGCGACGAGGCCGACCCGGCGGCCGGCTTCCTGGTCGGCGAGGTACCGCTCGTACTGTTCGGCCGGTTTGTCCCACCCGATCTCCGCGAACGCGCGGGCGATCACGGAGGGATCGGTGGCGCACATGCGCCGAATCTCGATTCGTTCAGCCACCTCGACACTGTTGTAGAGGGACCACGCCGTCGGCAAACCAATTGTCCGCACCCCAACCCGACACGATGTCCGAATGATGGTGCCGCGGATCTTCCTACCGGGCGCGCGGGTGGGCCGTCGCCCAGACCTCATGCAGGGTGTTGACCGTGACCAGGGTGTAGATCTGGGTGGTCGTCACCGAGGCGTGGCCGAGTAGTTCCTGGACGACGCGGACGTCGGCGCCGCCGTCGAGCAGGTGGGTGGCGAAGGAGTGGCGCAGAGTGTGCGGGGAGACCGCGGCGCCGATACCGGCACGGTCGGCGGCGTCCTGCAGCACCTGCCAGGCGCTCTGGCGGGACAACCGGCCGCCGCGGTGATTCAGGAACAGGGCCGCATTTCCCCTGCCGCGCAGGGCCAGCGCGGGGCGGCCGCGAATCAGGTAGGCGTCCAGGGCGGCCAGCGCCGGGCGGCCGATCGGCACGATGCGCTGTTTACCGCCCTTGCCGTGCAGCACGACCGAACGGTCGGCGACGTCGATGTCGTCCACATCGAGGCCCACCACCTCCGAGATGCGGGCGCCCGTCGAATACAGCAGCTCGAGCAGGGCCCTGTCGCGCAGTCCCCGAGGTCCGCCGTCGGCCTCGCCGGTCCCGCCCGCCGCCTCCAGCAGCTTCGAAATCTGGTCGTACGGCAGCGCTTTGGGCAGCCGCCGCGCCGGGGTGGGCGGCTTCACCGGATGCGCGACATCACCGGCGGTCATCCCTTCGGCGGCGGCGAACCGATGCAATCCGCGCACCGCGACCAGCCCGCGCGCGGCCGAACTCGCCGCCAGCGGCGGATAGCCGTTGCCCCCGGCCCGCAGCGAGACCACGAAATCCGCGATATCGCTCTCGCTCACCGCATCGAGCCCGTGGATCCCGCGCTGTTCCAGAAACTCCCGATACCGGCCCAGGTCCCGCCGATACGCGCTGAGAGTGTTACGCGCGGCTCCCTTCTCGACCGTCAAGTGGTCGAGATAGGCCGCGATCTGCCGCTGCAACACGGCACCATCATGGCAGCTACCACCGACACCGTTGCGAGCGCACCGCGCGAGGCCCTGCACCGCCCGCTGCGCGGACGGTGCAGGGAATAAGACGGAAAGGGTGTGAGCCGGAGCGGGAAGGGCCCTCTCCACATTTCCCGTCTTCCGGCCCCCCAGGGCCGGAAGACGGGGACCATCGCGCGGACGATCCGAGCCGAGTGCTTACTTCCCGGCAGCCTTGCGGTCCAGGAAGGCCGTGGGCATCCCCGGCCAGGGCGCGTCTGCCGGGCGCAGCGGGAGGTTGCGGCTGCGGGCCGTCGACAATGCCAGTACGCCCGCTACGGCGGTGGCGTTGACGATCTCGCCGGACAGCGCCGCGCGGACCGCGTCGTCGACCGGCATCCGGACGATCTCGAGGTCGGCCTCCTCCAATTCCGGTTCCGGACGGTCGGTTTCGGTGAGGCCGGTGGCGAGGTAGATGCGCAGCGCCTCGTCGGTGAAGCCGGGCGACAATGCGACATCGACCAGCACCGACCAGTCCCGCGCGGCCAGCCCCGTCTCCTCGGCCAGCTCGCGCTTGGCGGCCTCGAGCGGATCCTCCCCGTGCTTGTCGAGCAATCCGGCGGGCAATTCGAGCAGGCGGCGGCCGATCGGGTGCCGATACTGGTCGATCAGCACGAGATCACCCGCCTCGTCCACGGCGGCGACGGCGACGGCCCCGTGATGCTCGATCACCTCACGCTCGACCACCCGCCCGCCGGGCATGCGGACCTGATCCAGCCGCAGCGCCAGAATCGCGCCCGAATACACGGTGCGGCTGGACACCGTCTCGAAATCGTGCGTGCCCGCACCGTTCGTCACTGCGAGACCCGCTCGCCCTCGTCGACCTCGACCTCGGACTCGCCCGGAATCTCCACCGGAAGCCGTTCGGCCGCCTTGTATTTCAGCGCCGCCGAGATCAACCCGGCGAACAGCGGATGCGGCCGGGTGGGCCGGCTCTTCAACTCCGGATGGGCCTGGGTGGCGACGAAATACGGATGCTTGTCGGCGGGCAACTCCACGAACTCGACCAGATGCCCGTCCGGCGAGGTGCCGCTGAACCGCAGCCCACTCTGGGCGATCTTGTCGCGGTAGGCGTTGTTGACCTCGAAGCGGTGCCGGTGCCGCTCGGACACCTCGGTGGCGCCGTAGGTCTGGGCGACCACCGACCCCTTCTGCAGCACCGCCGGGTAGGCGCCCAGCCGCATGGTGCCGCCCAGATCGGCCTCGCCCGCGACCGCCTGCTCCTGATCGGCCATGGTCGAGATCACCGGATGCTTGGTGTCGGGCTCGAATTCGGCGGAGTTGGCGTCCTCGAGGCCGACCGAGCGGGCCGCCTCGATCACCACGCACTGCAGGCCCAGGCACAGCCCGAGCAGCGGGATGCCGCGAGTGCGGGCGTAGCGGATCGCGCCGATCTTGCCCTCGATGCCGCGAATACCGAAGCCGCCCGGGATCAGTACCGCGTCCACATCGTGCAGATGTTGCTGCGCGTTGACGGGAGTCTCACATTCGTCGGACTGCACCCAGCGGATGTTCACCTTCGCCCGGGCGGCGAATCCGCCCGCACGCAGCGCCTCGGTCACCGACAGATAGGCGTCGGGCAGATCCACGTACTTGCCGACCAGTGCGACGGTGACCTCCTCGCGCGGGTTGTGCACCCGATCGAGCAGGTCGCCCCACACCGTCCAGTCCACGTCGCGGAACGGCAGACCCAGTTTGCGCACCACATAGGCGTCCAGGCCCTCGCGGTGCAGCACACGCGGGATGTCGTAGATCGATGGCGCGTCGGGGGTCGAGATGCAGGCGTCGACGTCGACGTCGCACATCAGCGCGATCTTGCCCTTCAGCGGCGGCGGCACCTCACGGTCGCAGCGCAGGATCAGCGCGTCGGGCTGGATACCGATGCTGCGCAGGGCCGCGACCGAGTGCTGGGTCGGCTTGGTCTTCAGCTCGCCCGAGGGCGCCAAGTACGGCACCAGAGTCACATGCAGGAAGAAGCAGTTGTCGCGGCCCACCTCGTGGCGGATCTGGCGAGCGGCCTCGAGGAACGGCTGCGATTCGATGTCGCCGACGGTGCCGCCGATCTCGGTGATGACCACGTCCGGAACCTGTCCGTACAGATCCGGGCCCGCCATGGCGAGGACGCGGTTCTTGATCTCGTCGGTGATATGCGGGATCACCTGCACGGTGTCGCCGAGGTATTCGCCGCGGCGCTCCTTGGCGATCACCGACGAATACACCTGACCGGTGGTGACATTCGCATCCCGCGACAGATTCCGGTCGAGGAAGCGCTCGTAGTGACCGACGTCGAGATCGGTCTCGGCGCCGTCCTCGGTCACGAACACCTCACCGTGCTGGAACGGGTTCATGGTGCCGGGATCGACATTGAGGTACGGATCGAGCTTCTGCATCGTCACGCGCAGACCGCGCGCGGTGAGCAGTTGGCCGAGGCTGGAGGCGGTCAGGCCCTTACCGAGAGAGGAGGCGACGCCGCCGGAGACGAAGATATGTTTGGTGGCCGTGCGCGCCGGAATCCGTGATTGACCCACGGGACTTCACAGTAACACGGAAAACGGTGGCGAAACGAATGCCACGCGCGGTTGCTGCGCGTTGGCCGGGAACTCCTTCGTCACATCGGCCCCATCCGATGCCGCACGCCACATCCGTCGCCGGTTATTCCGCAGCAGCCGCCTTGACGAGGTCGTCCACGCTCCCCGACACGACGGTCCGCACGGGCTCGGTGATCCATCCACGGGGCCGGACTCACCAGGCGCTGCCGAGCAACCGGCGGCGCACCGCGGGTGCATAGCGGTAGCGGACGACCCGGGCGGGGTTGCCTCGAGGATTTGCGACCGGTTACTGCGGCAGCGCCACGACGGTGAGCGAACTGGCCCTACTGCCGGTTCCATAGCGCCCGGCGCCGCCGCCGAGCTGTTCGGCCAATCCCAAAGCCGTTGTGATGCGTCCGATTTCGCGGTCCACATTGTCCACGGTGGTGACCGAGCCGGAGAGCTGGGAATCCGCGCGGACCACCGCGATCGGGCCCGCGCCGTCGGCCGACCCGGCCCGCCCGGCGAGCACCACGCCCGCGCCGCGGCCGCGCAGGCCACCGGCGAATCGGCCGATGATCGAACCGCGGTTGTTGTCCTCGGCTTTCGCGCCGTTGCCGGTCACCACGACCGTCAGCTGCGCGGGCTGCACATCGCCGAAGGTGAGGAAACCGCCGCCGCGCAACGTGTCCAGGATCAGCCCCCGTTCCTGGTCGGTGGCGCGCGGCTGACCGCCCGCGGGGTCCGTCAGAAACGCCACGCCCAGCAGGTCTCCGGCCAGGCTGCCCTGATCGACGGCGCCGGTCTGCAGCTGGGCTCCGGCGGGGATCATATTCGTGATCGCGGTGCGCAACCGGTCGCCCTGGCCGGAGTCGGCGAATGCGTCGGTGAGCGCGATCTTCCCGGTCACGGCCGCACCCGCGGTGGTCAGCGCCTTGGTGACGGCGTCGACGTCGCCGGTGTCGGCATCGGGAGTGGTGAAGACCAGCACGCTGCGGTTGGCGAGGGTGCCGCCGAGGATGCGTCCGGCGGAGCGGGCGATGAAACCGTCGGCCGCGTTCAGCTCATCGGTGAGGTGGCCGTTCTGCGCCGTCAGCGCCTCGGTTCGCTGCCGGTCACCGTGGTTGAACCAGCCGCCGCCGTGTCCGGTGCCGTTCAGTGCGTGCGAGCCGAGCACCAGTCCGATCGCCAGGGCGAGGAAGATCGCGGCGATCGAAATGGCGTGCTGCCGTAAGGAAATCACGTAGTAGTCCCCTGCCCGTTCCCGTGGAGTAGGTCGTACACCCGGACCTGCGCATGATGCCAGGTGGAGCTGATCCAGTCGAGCACCTCGGGGCCCATGTGCGAGGCCAGCACGGCCACGATGAGGGCGATCAGCGCGGCGAGCACGACCAGCGCGGCGGCCCAGCCGGAGGTGCGGTGCCGGTACAGCGTGGCGACCGCCTTGGCGTCCATCAGTTTCGGGCCGGTCTTGAGGCGGGTGAGGAAGGTGGCCGGGCTGGATTCGCGGCGGCTGCGGTCGAAGAAGTCGTCCAGTGCGGCGGCGGCGCCGCAGGTCACGATCAGGGCGGCGCCGTGGTGGTCGGCCAGCAGCAGCGCCAGGTCCGTGGGCGAGCCCGAGGAGGGGAAGGTGGTCGCGCCGATGCCGAGATCCTGGATGCGCTCCAAACCCTTGGCGTGGCCGTCGGTATCGGCGGGCAGGATCACCTCGGCGCCGCATTTGAGCGCGCTCGCGGTGATCTCCTCCGGGTCGCCGACGATCAGGTCCGGCCGGTACTTGGCCCGGCGCAGGGTGTCCGCGCCGCGGCCGACGCCGATCAGGATCGGGGCGTACTCCTTGATGAACGGCTTGAGCGCCTTCAGTTCGGTCTCGTGATCGGGTCCGTCCGCGACCACCACGACATGCCGGTTGCGCATCGACAATTCGAGTTCGGGCACGCCGAGACCGTCGATCAGCAGCGCAGATTCGGTCCGAAAGAACTCGATCGTATTGCCCGCGAAGGCTTCCAGATGGTCGGCCAGGCCGTTGCGGGCCTCGATCATGCGCTCGGCAATGGCGGGCTCGGTGAGTTCGATGCCCTCGACCAGCGCCTCGGGCTCCTTCTTGGTGAGCTTGTCGGCGTAGACGACACCGTTGTCGATGCGGACCTTCGTGCCGTCCTTGATCTTGGTGAAGACGTCGGAGGAGACCGTGTCCAGCAGCATGATGCCGTTGGCCACCAGCACTTCCGGCCCCAGATTCGGATAGCGCCCGGAGATCGACGGCGACGCGTTGACGACCGCCGCCACGCCCGCCTCGACGAGCCGGTCGGCGATGAGCCGATCCAGGTCCATCTCGTCGAGCACCACGACATCGCCCGGTCCGACTCGCTTGAGCAGACGCCGGGTGTTGCGGTCCACGCGGGCTATCCCGGACAGGCCGGGCAGCGTTTCGGTGTTTCTCGACAACAACGCCAGCACCTTCATGACGTCCGATGATGGCCGCAAACCCTCAACCTGTGGTGGAGGCGCGCCGGAAAAGGCCCGCTCCATGATTCGTCACTGTGATGCACGTGACTCACGGTGCACCTCCGCGGTACCGCTATGCTCCGGCTCACATCATTCGAAGGAGATCTCATGGCCAGCACTACGGTCGACGCCGTCATCCCCGCCCCGCGCGAGGTCGTGTACAAGCTGTTCAGCGAGCGCGACAGCCTCAACGCCTACCTGCCCATCACCTTCACCCTGAAGAAGCCCGGCTCCCCCGAGCCCAACGGAGTCGGCGCGCAGTATCAGGTCGGCGCCGGCCCCCTCGGCGTCACCGAGGAGACCACCGCCCTGGTCCCCGGCGAACGCATGGAGTACAAGATCGTCGCCGGTGCCCCGGTGAAAAGCCACGTCGGCACCGTCACCTTCGCCGACGCCCCCGACGGCACCCTCGTCTCCTACCGCATGGAGTCCTACCCCAAATTCCCCGTCCCCGACCGCCTCACCGAACTGTTCCTCAAGGGCCTGATCTCCCCCTTCCTCAGCGCCGCCCGCAAGGCCGTCACGAAGTAGGGGTTCATTGGCCCCGCTGCCCGGCCTGGCGGCCGGTCAGCGGGGAATCAGACGGCACCCCGGAAGAAGACGGGCGGCCCCAACCGTTCCCGGCGTGACAAACTCCCATTCCCGCTGCGGCACACTCCCATTCCCGCCCTGCTTTTGGGCGGGATCTAGCTGGCGGCGGGGGTGGCATCCTTTTCGGCGCGGGCGGTTTCCAACAACTCTTCGGCGTGGGCGCGGCCTGTTTCGGTGTCGTCGAGGCCGGCGAGCATGCGGGCCAGTTCCTTGACTCGTTCGTCGTTGGTGAGGGCGTGGACGCCGCTGTTGACGCCCTTGCCGTCGTCGACCTTGTCGACCACCAGGTGGGTGTCGGCGAAGGCGGCCACCTGGGGCAGGTGGGTGACCACGATGACCTGGTGGGTGCGGGCCAGGCGCGCCAGGCGGCGGCCGATCTCGACCGCGGCGCGGCCGCCCACACCGGCGTCGACCTCGTCGAACACCATCGTGGTGCCGTGGTCGGAACTGGCCAGCACCACCTCGAGGGCCAGCATCACTCGCGACAGCTCACCGCCGGAGGCGCTCTTGCTCAGCGGCAGCGACCGCGCTCCGGAATGCGCCGCCAATCGGAATTCGACCTCGTCCACGCCGGTCGACCCGGCATGTAACTGCTTGCCGTCCACCGTGATCGGCGCGGAATCCTGGGCGACGGCGGGCACCGGACGCACCTCGACCTCGAGTTTGGCCCGGCCCATCGCCAGTCCGCCGAGTTCGGCGCTGACGGCGGCGGCCAGCTTCTTGGCGGCCTTGGTGCGGGCGGCGGTCAGCTTCTTGGCCGTCTCCCGCACCTGGTCGGCGGCCTCGTCGACCTCCCTGGCCAGCGCGGCCAGCGCCTCGTCGGAGACGTCGAGCGAATCGAGGCGGCTGCGCGCCTCGTCGGCCCAGGCGATCACGCCGTCGATATCGGGCGCGTACTTGCGGGTCAGCGTCTTCAGCTCGGCCTGCCGGTTCAGCAGCGAATCCAGCGCACCCGGATCCGATGGCAGATCGGACAGATAGGTGCTCAGCTCGGTGGTCAGATCCACGACCACCGAGATGGCCTCACCCAGCCGCGGCGCCAGTTCGGCCAGTGCCGCATCCTCGGCACTGTCCAGCCGGGCCCGCGCGGCACCGAGCAGATCCAGCGCACCCGAACCCTCCCCGGGCGAGTCGGCCGGACCGGCCAGGGCGTCGTGGGCCGCGGTCGCCGACTCCCGCAGCGAATCCAGATCCGACAGCCGCCGCACCTCGGCGACGATGCGTTGGTCCTCGCCGGGTTCCGGTGCGATGGCGTCGATTTCGTTGAGCGAGTACTTGAGCCGATCGGCCTCGAGCGCCAGTTCGCGGCTGCGGGCGGTGCGTTCGAGCAGTTCGCTGCGGGCCTGCAGCCAGGTGCGCCGCGCCAGTTGATATTTGCGCAGCAATCCGGCGATGGTCTCGCCCGCGAATTGGTCGAGGGCATGCAGCTGCTGATCGGGACGCTGCAGCCGCAGCTGGTCGTTCTGGCCGTGCACGGTCAGCAGCGGTGCGGTGAAATCGCTCAGCACCGCCGCGGGAACACTGCGCCCACCCAGATGCGCCCGCGACCGCCCGTCGCTGGACACCGTGCGCACCGCGATCACGCTGCCGTCGTCGTCACGTTGCGCCCCAGCCGATTCCAGCACCTTCTCGACCTCGTCGCGGGCATTGTCGTGCACCTCGTCGAGGGTGAAGCGGCCCTCCACCACCGCGCGGGCCGCCCCGCGGCGCACTCTGCCCGCGTCGGCTCGCGCACCCCCGAGCAGATGCAGGCTCGTCACCACCATGGTCTTCCCGGCGCCGGTCTCGCCGGTCAGACACGTCAGCCCCTCATGGAATTGCGCTGTGGCGGTGGAAATGACACCCAGACCGTCAATCCTGATCTCTGTCAGCACTCGTGCTCTCCGTTCGGCGGTGTCCGACGTCGCCTGCGCCCGACCGCGCAGACGGGCGGCCCCGCCAGCCTGTCACGGGCAACTGGAATTTGCGCACCATCCGGTCGGCGAACGGCGCGGAATCCAACCGCACCCACCGCACCGGTTCGGCCCCACGGACGGCCTCGAACCGCCCGCCCTTCGGCAGCGCGAGGGTGCGTCGGCCGTCCAGGAAAACTATCGCATCATGACCCGCCGCAACGGTTTCCACGGCGATCAGCGAATCCGGGCTGGTCACCAGGGGCCGCGCGAACAGGGCGTGGGCGTTGCTGGGAATCACCAGCAGCGCCTCCAATTCCGGCCACACCACCGGACCGCCCGCGGAGAACGCGTAGGCGGTGGAGCCCGTCGGGGTCGAAATCAGCACCCCGTCGCAGCCGAACTGCGAGACGGGACGCCCGTCGACCTCGAGCACCACCTCCAGCACGCCCATCCGAGTGGCGTTTTCGATACTGGCCTCGTTCAGGGCCCAGCCGCGTTCCACGATGACATCATCGACTCGGACACTGACATCTATCGTCATCCGCTGCTCGAGGCGGTAATCGCCGCGCACCACCTGAGCCAGCGCATCGTCGAGATGTTCGACCTCGGCCTCGGTGAGGAATCCGATGCGCCCCAGATTGATTCCCAGCACCGGCACCCGCGCCGCCCGCGCCATCTCGGCGGCCCGCAGAAATGTGCCATCGCCGCCGAGGGCCAGCACCATCTCGCAACCGACCGCGGCATCGGGTCCGTGCTCGACAACCTGCACCGGATACCCGTCGGGTTCGCCGGATTCGTCGCATTCGAGTTTGGTGCTGTAGGCCTCGTCCTCCAGCACCCGCAGGCCGATACCGGCGTCCTCGAAGATCTTCGCCACGCGATGCGCGGTCTCGGTCAGCTCGGGCCGGCCGGGATGGGCGACGAGCAGGATCTCCCGCTTCACTGAGGTCCCTCCTCGACCGCACGCTGCACCAGCGCCGCGACGTCGACGTCAGCGACCTCGCCCTTGCGCAGCCACAGGAAATACTCGACATTGCCGGACGGGCCGGGCAGTGGGCTGGCTACCACGCCGCGCGTGGACAGCCCATGGTCGATGGCCGCGGCCGCCACCTCACGCACGGCCTCGGCGCGCAATGCCGGATCCCGCACCACACCGCCGGAGCCTACCCGCTCCTTGCCCACCTCGAATTGGGGTTTCACCATCGGCAACAGGTCCGCACCCGGCGCGCAACACGCGGCCAGCGCCGGAAGCACCAGACCCAGCGAAATGAACGACAGATCGGCCACGACCAGATCGACCGGACCGCCGATGGCGTCGGGGGTCAGGGAGCGGACATTGGTGCGGTCGAGGACCCGCACCCGCTCGTCGGTGCGCAGCCGCCACACCAGTTGGCCATAGCCGACATCGACGGCGACGACCTCACGGGCCCGGCGCGTCAGCAGCACATCGGTGAAGCCGCCCGTCGAGGCACCGGCATCGAGGCAGCGCTTATCGGCGACGGTCAGCCCCTGCGGTTCGAAGGCCTCCAGGGCCCCGAGCAGTTTGTGTGCTCCCCGCGAGGCCCACTGCACCTCGTCGGGTTCCTCCCGCACCAGCAGCGGGGTGCCGGGCTCCACGGCCGTCGCCGCTTTCGACGCGACCGTGCCGTTGATCAGGACGCGGCCCGCGCCGATCAGCTCGACCGCGTGCTCCCGCGACCGCGCCAACCCGCGGCGAACCAGTTCGGCGTCCACCCGCGCGCGCCTGGCCACCTCAGATCTTGTCCACCGTCGCCAGGGCCTGGACCAGCACCTCGTGCGCCTGCTCCAGAATGCGGGCACGTCGGGTGATGTCCACACCGGCCTGCGCGGTGTCCGCGGCCTCCGAATCACGGCCTACCGCAGACAATTCCGACAGCAGCGCGTCGACCTCGGCACGCACCTGCGCCGGGTCGGCGAACTCCGCCGCATTCGCGCCCGGCAGATGCTGGCCGGGCAGCGGTATGCCGGGATTCGACCCGGGTGCGTGCGGACGAGGATTCGGCGTAGTCATGGTGCCGACAACGCTACCGGAGTTCGGATTCGAACACACGTACCGCCCGCGCCACATCCCGCCTGCGCCGAGCGGGTACCGGGTGAGCTGCGAGTTTCACGGCGCTTGGCAGAATGTGCCGGGTGCGAGCTGATCGAGTCGGGACGAAGCGGCGGGCCCGGATGACGGCGGCCCTGGGCGCGGCGGCGATCGCGGTCGTCGGCTGTGCCGAAGGACTGCACTGGCGGGCCGCTCGGCGCGCGTCGGCGCCCGCCTCCGGCCCGTCCCGGAATCGGACCGAAGCCATTGTGGTGCTGGGTTTCCCGGCCCGGGACGACGGTGGGACACATCCGCTGCAGCGCTGGCGCTGCCGTATCGCGGCGCGCTCGGTGGATCCGCGGTGCGACGGCGTGGTGGTGTTCTCCGGCGGAGCGGTCAGGAACGGGTGGCCCGAGGCCGAGGTGATGGCGCGCTACGCCCGCGACCGGCTGGGCGTGCCGCCGGAACGCATCCGCACCGAAACCAAGGCCGAAAGCACCTGGCAGAACATCGAATTCACGATCCCCCTGATCGAGCACGCCGACCGCATCAAGATCGCCTCCGACCCCATGCACGCGGCCCGTGCCCGCCGCTACCTCGCGCAGCAGCGCCCGGACCTCGCCGCCCGCCTGGCCCCGGCCGCCGACTACCGTCCCTTGGAATACTGGTGGCTGAAGATCCCGACCGCCGGACACGAACTCGCCGCCATCGCCCGCCGGCGAGCCGGACAGGCGGTTGTGCTCGTACTTGCCCACACCCGCATCGTCCGCAAAGCTGCTCTGCTCGGCTCGCGCTGAACCACCGCTTCCGGCCGAAAACAGGCCGGAACGACATGGATGAACACGCCGGTGCGCGACTCCGGGGCTGTTATCCGTGGTCGGTGGAAGACGTGGGTGGCTGCTCGTCGGGGTTCTGGTCGGCGAGTTCGATGGCGGGGGGCGGGGACTCACCGAGGTGGCGGGTGATGAAGTCGCGGAGGCGATCGACCTCGCGGCGCAGCAGCCGGTTCTCTTCCGTGAGGGAACGGATGACCATTCGTGACTGGGCAGTGGGGACGGCGGGCTCGGGTGCCGGTGGCACAGTGGTGAGTTGTTCGATGATGCGGTTTCGCAGATCGTTCAGCTCGATACCGCGGCGCTCCAGGACCTGCGCACCGACGCCGTCGCTTTCGCGGACCACGCCGAGCAGGATGTGCTCGGTGCCGATATATCTGTGCCCCAGTTGCAGTGCCTCCCGCAACGACAGGTCCAGTACCTTCTTCGCACGGGGAGTAAAGGGAATATGCCCGGTCGGCTCGGACTTCCCGTGGCCGATGATCTCCACCACGCCGTCCCGCAGCTCGTCCAAGTCGACACCGAAACTCCGCAACACCTGTGCGGCGACCCCCTCCCCCTCGTTGGCCAGCCCGAGCAGAATGTGCTCGGTCCCGATGTAGTTGTGCCCGAGCTGACGAGCATCCTCCTGAGCCAAGACGATCACCCGGCGCGCCCGGTCGGTGAATCGTTCGAACATGCCGCCATTGTCGCCCCTCCACGGCTCTGCGGGAGGCGAAAGGCGTTGCCGCGGCAATACTGTGGCCGGAGGCCTACCGGACGAGGGTGATGGCCCGTCCCGGATGCTGTCGCAACAGATCGGCCAGCCGGTCCGCGAGGTCCCCTTCATCGATCGCCACTTCCACGTCGGCCACCGGCCGATTGAGGGCGTCGAGCGAGTCGGCCACGTAGGTGGGCAGTCGCTCGGCGGGCTGTTTGCGGAGGTCGGCCAGGGTGCTCACGCCCGTGAGGACGAGCAGGGAGGGCAGGCCGACGCAGTGCGCGCCGTCGATGTCGGTGTCGAGGCGGTCGCCGACCACCAGGGCGTCGCGGGTGCCCGCGCGGTCGAGGGCATCCTCGAGCAGCGGGGCGTACGGCTTGCCCGCGACGATCGGCTCGAGGTCGGTGGCGGTGCGCAGGGCGGCGACCATCGAGCCGTTGCCCGGGGCCAGTCCGCGCTCGTTCGGCAGGGTGGCATCGGTATTCGCGGCCACCCACAGGGCACCGGCGCGCAGGGCGTAGGCGGCCTCGGCCAGGTCCGGCCAGGCGGTCTCGGGCGAATGTCCTTGGACCACGGCATCGGGCGCGGTGCCGTCGAAGCGACGGAGGGGGCGCAAGCCGGCGCGGTCCACCTCGTCGGCCAGATCGTCGGTGCCGACGATCAGCACGGTCGAGCCCGGAGGCAGTCGATCGGCGAGCACATGCGCCGCCGCCTGGGCACTGGTGACCACATCGTTCTCGGTTGCGGCGAAACCCAATTCGGCCAGATGCCCGGCCACCGCCGCGGCCGAACGGCTCGCGTTGTTGGTGACATACATCAGGACCTGGCCGTCCGACCCGGTCGAAAGTGCCTCGGGCGCGCCGGGGATCACCGCGGGCCCGCGATACAGGGTGCCGTCGAGATCCAGCAGCAGTGCGCCGAACCGGTCGCGCAACCGTGTCACAGCAACCTCACTCCGCGTTATTCGTCGTCTTCGGCGCCAGGCCATTCATCGTCTTCGTTACTCGCGCCGGCGAGTTCGTCGGCGCGCTCCTCGGCGTCGGTCTCGCCGTCGACATCGGCGGACGCGGCGTTGAGGAACCATTTCAGCGCCTCGTCGGCGCGACCGGCGGCCAGCAGGGCCTCGGCGTAGGCATAGAACAGGCGGGCCGCGGCGGAACCCGTGCGGGACGGGTCCAGGTCCGGGGTCTGCAGGGTGACGACGGCCTGGTCGTACTGGCCGAGGTCCATGCGGGCTCCGGCGACGACGATGCGCAGCTCGGTCGCCTCGTCACCGCGCAGTTGCCGGGCTTCGTCGCTGCGGCCGAGTTCGATGGCCCGTTCGGGACGGCCCAGGCCGCGTTCGCAGTCGGCCATGACGGCCAGCAGTCCGGAGCCGCCGGACATCCGGCGCGCGGTCCGCAGCTCCGACAGGGCTTCGGCCCATTCACCCGCGTGATAGGCGGTGACACCGGCGGTTTCGCGAACCACGGCGATGCGGCCTGCGCGTTGCCGGGCCGCGCGGGCGTGTGCCAGCGCCTGTTCCGGGTCTTCGTCGATGAGCCGGGCCGCCATCACGAGGTGGCGCGCCACCGTTTCGGCATTGTTCTTGTCGAGGCTGAGCAGGTCGCGCCGCACGGCGGAATCCAGGTCCGCGGCCTCGACGTCGTCGGGCAGCGGCGGCTCGTCCGGACGACCGGCACGACGGTCGGCATTCTTGCTGAACTGCGCGCCTTCACCGCCCCGACGCCGCTCCTGCACACCGTCGGCGCCCTCGACCGAGGCGTTACGCCCCTCGAATTCCCCGGCCTCCCCAGCGAATTCACGCGCGTCATCGCGGCCACGCCCCGCCTCCGCCCCGCGGAAACCCCTGCGACCGGACTCATGACGGGCATCATCCCGACGGAACCCGCCGCGAGCATCGTCGCGGCGGAAACCACCACGACCCGAGTCACCACGAGCATCGTCACGGCGGAAACCGCCACGACCGGACTCACCACGAGCATCATCGCGGCGGAAACCACCACGACCGGCGTCACCACGAGCATCGTCACGGCGGAAACCACCACGACCGGATCCGCCTCGGTCTTCGCCGAATCGGCGGTCCGAACCGCCGCGGGCGGAGTCGCCTCGGCCGTAGCCGCCGCGATCGTCGCCGTGGGGGCGGTCGGAGCCGCGGCCGCTGCCGCGCTGGGATCCGCCCCGGCCTTCGCCGGTGGGGCGGTCGGGGCCGCCGCGGCGGAATCCACCGCGGCCCTCACCCTGGCCGCCACGACCTGCGCCGGAGCCACCCGATCCGGGTCCGCTACGGCGGAAGGGTTTCCTACCGTCGTTCTGCTCCGACACGGTGTTCCCTCTCTCTGCTTTCTCCTCGATGCCCGGCCGCGGCGCTCACACCCGCGTGAGGCCGGGCCGCGAGGGCCCGCCTACTCGAATTCAATCACGTGCGGACGAGCCGCCTGCCATGCGGCACCGTCACGGGGGCGGCACAGGCTGCTGAACGGCGAAAAGGGGACCCACGATATGGGTCCCCTTTCCGGGAAGTATGTTCCGGCGGTGTCCTACTCTCCCACACCCTGGCGAGTGCAGTACCATCGGCGCTGGCAGGCTTAGCTTCCGGGTTCGGAATGGGACCGGGCGTTTCCCCACCGCTATAACCGCCGTAACTCTATG
>NZ_JADLQQ010000011.1 GCF_015477765.1 Nocardia transvalensis
TCCCTTGGCTCCGGCGGCCCCACATCCCTTGGCTCCGGCGGCCCCACATCCCTTGGCTCCGGCGGCCCCACATCCCTTGGCTCCGGCGGCCCCACATCCCTTGGCTCCGGCGGCCCCACATCCCTTGGCTCCGGCGGCCCCACATCCCTTGACGCGGCCCCCCAGGGCCGCGTCAAGGGTTGTAGTCATGGGATGATCTGTCGACAATTGACGGCTATGCCCGATCCTCTCCCTATCCCCTTCGGCCGGTGAGGCTGCTTGCGGACGTTGCTCCGCTGCGTCATACGGAATTCCGGAGGCTCTGGACGACGAACATCGTCACCGTTGTCGGTGCGCAATTGTCGGTGGTCGCCGTCCCGCAGCAGATCTTCGAGATCACCCGCAGTTCCGGATATGTGGGGCTGGCCGGGCTGTTCGGGCTGGTGCCGCTGGTGGTGTTCGGCCTGTGGGGTGGTGCGCTGGCCGATGTGATGGATCGGCGCAAGCTGCTGCTGATCACCAGTTCCGGCACCGGCCTGACCGCCCTGGCGTTCTGGGCGCAGGCCGCGGCGGGAGTGAACAACGTGTGGATCGTGTTCGCGCTGTTCGCGATTCAGCAGGCGTTCTTCGCCGTCAACCAGCCCACCCGCAGCGCCATCATTCCCCGGCTGCTGCCCGGCCACCTGCTTCCGGCCGCGAACTCGCTCAATTCCACGGTCATGCAGTTCGGCGCCATCGCGGGACCGGTCCTGGCCGGAACGCTGATCCCGGTCGCCGGTCTGTCCACGCTGTATCTCCTGGACGCCGTCGCCCTGCTGACCACGCTGTGGGCGCTGTGGCGGCTGCCGCCGGTCCCGCCCACGGGTGCGGCCCGCCGCGCCGGATTGCGCACGGTCGTCGAGGGTTTCGCCTATCTGGCCACCCAGCGCATCCTGCTGGCCTCGTTCGCCGTCGACATCATCGCGATGGTGTTCGGCATGCCGCGCGCCCTGTTCCCGCAGATCGCCCACGAGACCTTCGGCGACCCGATGGGCGGTGGCCGCGCGCTCGGCCTGCTGTTCGCCGCGATCTCGGCGGGCGCGGTGGTCGGCGGCATCTGCTCGGGCTGGCTGAGCCACGTGCGACGGCAGGGCCGGGCGGTCGTGATCTGCATCGTGCTGTGGGGCCTCGCGATGGTCGGATTCGGACTGGCCGTCGGCGTCACCGGCCATCAGCTGGGCCTGGGCGCGGGCCTGTGGATCGCGCTCGGATGTCTGGCCTTCGGCGGCGCGGTGGACATGTTCTCCGCCGCCCTGCGGACCACCATGCTGCAGCAGGTGGCGACCGACGAGATGCGCGGCCGGCTGCAGGGCGTATTCATCGTGGTCGTGGCGGGCGGCCCGCGCATCGGTGATGTTGCCCACGGTTTCGCCGCCGCGGCCCTGGGTACAGCTGTGGCATCGGCGGGCGGTGGCGTGCTCGTGGTGATCGGAGTCGTGATCGCCGCGGCCGTGTTCCCGGCGTTCGTGCGCTACCGGGTACCGCGGGTTCACGCCCAGATTCCGGTGTCTTGACGGTCGCGGCGCTAATACCACGCAGACCCCATCGCGCTCACCTCGTACGCAGGTGACTGTGAGGTAGGTAAGACAGACCCTCACTCATCGGCCCGGCCAGCCAGCGGCTAGCGTTGACAGCAGGCGCATCGGACGCCGACCGCGCTCGATGCCTATGGTTCTAGCCTGAGAGGGATCCTTCCGTGCCCGCTGAGAACATCATCAACGTCGACGACGACGCCAAGCCGGTACTGTCCTACCCTGGCGGCGAGTACGCCATGACGATCGCCAAGGCCGCCGAGGGTAACGACGGGATCGAACTGGGCAAGCTGCTGGCCAGCACCGGATACGTCACCTACGACCCGGGTTTCACGAACACCGCCCCCACCAAGTCGGCGATCACCTATATCGACGGCGAGGCCGGCATCCTGCGCTACCGCGGCTATCCGATCGAGCAGTTGGCCGCCAAGTCGACCTTCATCGAGGTCAGCTACCTGCTGATCTACGGCGAGCTGCCGACCCAGCAGCAGCTCGACGACTTCACCAACCGCATCCGCCGCCACACCCTGCTGCACGAGGACCTCAAGCGCTTCTTCGACGGGTTCCCGCGCAACGCCCACCCGATGCCGGTGCTGTCGTCCGCCGTGAACGCCCTGTCCGCCTACTACCAGGACTCGTTGGACCCGCGCGACCCGGAGCAGGTCGAACTGTCCACCATCCGGCTGCTGGCCAAGCTACCGACCATCGCGGCCTACTCCTACAAGAAGTCGGTCGGCCAGCCGTTCCTCTACCCGGACAACTCGCTGTCGCTGGTGGAGAACTTCCTGCGGATGACCTTCGGCTTCCCGGCCGAACCCTACGAGGTCGACCCCGAGGTCGCGGCCGCCCTGGACATGCTGCTGATCCTGCACGCCGACCACGAGCAGAACTGCTCCACCTCGACCGTGCGCCTGGTCGGCTCGTCGGACGCCAACCTGTTCACCTCGGTGTCCGGCGGCATCAACGCCCTGTGGGGCCCGCTGCACGGCGGCGCCAACCAGGCCGTGCTGGAGATGCTCGACGGCATCAAGGAGTCCGGCAGCGATGTCAAGGAGTTCATCCGCAAGGTCAAGAACAAGGAAGACGGGGTGAAGCTGATGGGCTTCGGTCACCGCGTCTACCGCAACTACGACCCCCGCGCCACCATCGTCAAGAAGACCGCCGACCAGATCCTCGGCAAGCTCGGCGTGGAGGACCCGCTACTCGACATCGCCAAGCAGCTCGAAGAGGTCGCCCTGTCCGACGACTACTTCATCGAGCGCCGCCTCTACCCGAACGTCGACTTCTACACCGGCGTCATCTACCGCGCCATGGGCTTCCCGACCCGCATGTTCACCGTCCTGTTCGCCATGGGCCGCCTCCCCGGCTGGATCGCCCACTGGCGCGAACTGCACCGCGAACCCCTCAAGATCGGCCGCCCCCGCCAGATCTACACCGGCTACGGCGAACGCAACTACGCGGACATCGACGGCCGCTGAATCCCTTCCTTCGAACCCGCTTCCGCTGCGCCGGAAGCGGGTTCGTCGTATGTGTCGGCGGATGTGTCGGCGGCTCTCAATCCTTCCTGGCCCCTTCCCGCTCCATCCGCTCCCGGATTGCCCTCACCGATCTGCGTCTCGGTATGCGCTGAGGCCAGAACGTCGCTATTGCGAAGACGGCCAGCGGGATACCGATCACGATGAACAAGCCGACAGGCCAACCGAACAGACTCATGATGCCGCCGCGGTGGTCGGGCGGTCCGTCTGCGCGTCCGCGTCACCACTGTGACCGAAGAGCTCGAGGTACACGCCTCGTTCATCCTCGGCATCGGATTCGTCGGCGTCCAATTCGAGAACCCCGCCGTCGAACGCGAAAAGCCTTGCATACCTGCACATATCTCGACCCCTCTCCGTAGGTGGTGAGCAGCTCGGGATCGGGAGCCATGCGGTCTGACCGAAGGACAGGGTGGCGTGGGTGTGCATCGAACCCGAACCGGCCCTTCGGGGAGCTTCGACCGATCCCGAGCGCCACCTATGACGGTAGAAGGCAGACCAGACAAGGATCCAGAGGTTTGCGCGAGCTTGCGAGTTGGGCGTTGTTCTGCCCAAATACCACGTTAAGGGCGCCATCATGAGAGATGTGTGACGAATGCTCACGCACATCTATCGGAAGGAATGATCATGTGGTTGCGGCTCTTGGGTGAAGGTGGCTCACCGTCGAACGGGTGCCCCGCGCTGTACGAGACCGGCCGAGATACGTACGTAGTGCGGGGGTGGCGGACCGACGTCTCCGGCACAGTCGAAATCCCCCATCTGCTACTCGGTTTAGTCCCGCCGGATATGTTCATCGGATCGGCATTGACTGATACGGGGCGCGGTACGTTCACCGTGAGCGGCGAGCCGGTTACCGACCCGGCAGCGTTGGCGCAGATGGGTCTACCGGCGCACGAGGCCGGTGTGGAGGTACCGAAGATGGAGAGGACGTTCTACGGTGCAGTTGTTGCGGAGTGACGCACTCGACAAGGTGATCCACGACTGCCGACGCGAAGCGTTTCATCTGGAGCTGCAGGACGAATACGGCACTTCCGAGGGAATCGAACCGTTTCGCAATTGGCTGGAAGGAGGACGGGACGAAGATTATGGATGGCTACGTAGCTGGCTGGATCTTGTCTCCGACATGACGATGCACGGTGCGACGATGCGCCGTGCTCGGGTGGTGACCGTCCCGCACACCGACTACACCCAGTGGTTACTGGAAGTATCACGGCAGAACATTGCGGCTGGAGAGGAGATCCGGTACATCCCACGAGATCGAGTCGACCCGAATCGACTGACCACTGATGATTGGTGGCTCCTGGACGACAGAACGGTAGCATTCACAGCGTTCGAGCCGGACGGTCGGCTGGGAGGCGGCGCGGTCACGAATGACCCGCGAATTGTGGCGTACTGCCGGGAGGTTCGCGATTACGTGTGGAAGGCTGCTATTCCCTATGCCGAATACACGGCACACCGTACACAGTGACTCGCGCGATACACGAAGCACGGGAAGCTCTCGGGGCACGGCTTCGAGAGCTTCGCCGCGATGCCGGATTGACCGGACGCAAACTGGCGGAACTCGCTGGGTGGCATGAGTCGAAAACCAGCAAGATCGAATATGGCAAGCAGACGCCTTCGGAGGCTGATCTTCGGATATGGTGCAGGCACACCGAAAGCCTTGACCAACTGCCGGATCTGATCGCCTCGCTGCGGAACATCGAGGCCGCATACATGGAGTTCCGGCGGGTTCTCGGTACCGGCACCCGTCGGCGCCAGCGTATGTTGGTGAAAACGGAGGGCGAGACCAAGCTGATTCGCTGGTACGAGCCATACGTAGTACCCGGACTTCTCCAGACTCCGGAATACATCGAATGGATCCTCGCCAAGGTGATCGGATTCTACGGGGTCCCGAACGATCTGGACGAAGGCGTAGCAGCTCGAATCGAACGTCAGAAGGTGCTCTACCAAGGAGACCATCGTTTTTCATTCCTGATCGCCGAACAGGTGCTACGGACAACGGCCAAGGACGACTCGGTCATGGTCGGACAACTCGATCGACTCCTCACCGTCATGTCACTGCCGCGCGTGCTGCTCGGAGTTGTTCCCGAGCGGGCAACCTACGAGGCTCCTGCCATCAACGGATTCGTTGTTTATGACAACCGGCTGGTTGATGTAGAGACCGTGAGCGCCGAGCTGTCGATCACTCAACCGCGCGAAATCGCACTCTATGAGCGAATGTTCGCTGTACTGACCGAACAAGCGGTTCACGGTGAGGCGGCTCGCAATCTGATCAAGGCCGAGTTGGACAGGCGGCGGCGGAGGGGACGGGACTGAACCGGCGACTACTCCCGTGGGAGGAGGGAGGGCTGGGATTTCGTTCGGTCGAAGGAAGTGGGTGGGGTGGTCTGCGGGCCACACTGCTGGCATGAGAATTGGAAAGTTCAGGGGGAGGCTGTTTTTCGTTGCGGCGCTAGCTGTTGGGACGGTCGTGTCGGGTGGGAACGCGCAGGCCATGACGAACGGGAGTCCGGTAAACGATCCTGCTGTCGCGCCCTGGGTAGCCACCCTTGCGCCGCTGGGGGATGACGAGTTGTTTCTGACCGCCACGTGTGGAGGTGCGCTAGTGGCGCCCGATCGGGTTGTCACGGCCGCGCACTGCGTCGACCAGATGGATCCCAGTCTGCTGCGGGTGCATATCAATGCGCGGCTGCTGTCTCGAGACCCGGGGATCGTTCGGGGGGTACGGGGGATTTCGGCGCTGCCAGGCTACGAGATACTGCCGACTCCGGCGACGCCGGGCAGTGCTGAGAACGGCAGTGCGCGGGACGATCTCGCCGTCATCGTCCTCGACGCACCCGTCGACAACGTTGCGGTGCTGCCGATCGCGGACCACCGGCCGGAACCGGGCCAGCCCGTGACTTTTTACGCACACGGAAATACCGGTAAGGAAGTCGCCTTCGACGATCCCGAATATCGCAGCGACGTGCTGCACGGCGGTGACCTGCAGGTGATCTCGCATTCGGACTGCGCTGCGGCCACGCCCGCGACCGTCGACGAGAATTCGGTGGTGTGCGCGCAAGATTTCTCCGACTCGCCGGTGACCGGGTGCTGGCGAGACAGCGGTAGCCCCATGGTGTCCTACACCGACGGTGAACCACGGCTGGTGGGGCTGTTCAGTTTCGGCGGCGAGACCGCCGACAAACAATGCGGCGAGCCCGCACCGCTGGCACTGGCCGATCCCACCGCGTTCCGAGATTGGATTTACGGACCACTCCCCGACCGCGAGCCGTATCCTGCGAACCGCCCCGCGGTCACCCGTGACGATCGATCGCTGCACTGCGAGGCGCCCGCATGGGATTCCGAGCACGGCGGACAGCCGTCGGAGGTGAGTTTCGAATGGGCAACCCGCAAATACTTCGCCGACGTGATCCCCGTGCTGACGCCGATACCCGGCGCGACCACACCGACCCTCTCCCTCGCCGATACGAGCGAACTGCCGAGTGACGATGTCGTCTGCGTCGTCAGCGCGAGCAACCGCGGCGGCAGCATTCAGGTCTGGTCCGACGGCGTCCGGATCGGGTGACGCGATGCCGACTCTGCTCCGGCGCGCACCGTGGACCGACCGCATTCTGGGCATCGTGGCACTGCTGTTCGCCTGCCTCGCATGGCTTCTCGCGATCGCCGAATCGGACGGCCAGCGGCTGTCCTATACGAGTTTCGCGGTGCTGTCCACGGGCGTGGCGCTGCTGGTTTTCGTGCGGCGGATCTGGGTTGTCCCCGCCTTTCTCGGCACCTATGCCCTATTCGCCGGTATGGCGCTGACAACCGCGCTGTCCTCGGTCTACCTGAGTATCCAGCCAATCCTGCTGTTCGCGCCGATCTCTCTGATGGCGGTCACGGAATACGCACGCTCATGGTGGTGGGGTCCGATCGCGTTCATCGTGGGAATCGTCGGCAGCTTCGGCAGCCCTGCCACCCGCGCGGAGTCGTTCTCGTGGTCGATCAAGTACCACATTCTCGTGCTGGCGGCCGCCTACCTGTGGGCGAGCCGACGCCGCGCGGTGCGGAAGGCCCATGAGCGCGCTCTCGCGGCGGCACGGGCGAACGAACGCGCATTGATCGCGGCCGAATTGCACGATGTCCTCGGCCACACGCTGGCGGCGGTGCGGGCTCAGGCCGGCGCCGGGCTGGTGGTGGCCGAGCGTCGCGGTGAATCGACGGCCGACGTGCTGCGCACCGTGGCCGAGATATCCAAGGAGGCACTCGGCGATATCCGTCATCTCGTCGGACTACTGCGCGACGGCCACGAGCCCGCCACCTCCGCCGACTCGTTCACCGACTTGCGAGACACGGTCCGCCGGGCTCGCGCGGCAGGAATCACCGTCGTCGACAACCTACCCTCCGACGACACGCTGACCGGCTGGCAGCGCCACTGGCCCGCCCCCACACGGCTGGCCGTGCTTCGGGTCGTACGGGAGGGGGTGACGAATGTCATCAAACATGGTGGCCCCCAGTCACATATGACGGTGACGGTGCGCGAGGAAGGCGGGCTCTGCCGCATCGTGGTCGAGAACGAGGGGACGGTGCCACACCATTTCGACCGCGGCAGCGGACTGACCGGCCTGCGGGAACGCATGTCCTCGGTGGGCGGCACCCTCGACGTCGTCGCGACGGACAAGGGCGTGCGGCTGCAAGCGCAACTGCCGATACCGGCTCAGAGCTACCGAACCAGTCCCGCCGCATGAGCGAACACGACCAGCGCCACCCGATCGCGGCACTCGAGTTTGGTGAGCAGATTACGCACGTGCGTCTTCACCGTGGTCTCGGCGATGCAGAGTTGTTCGGCCACTTCGGCGTTGGTCCGCCCGACGCCGATCAGCCCGAGCACATCCATCTCCCGCGGGCTCAACCGGGCCAGCGCCTGCGGGGCCCGGCCGCCCTGCGGTGACGGCACCTCGGTCGTCCGCCCCTGCCGATACGCGTCGAACAAATGCGTTGTCGCAGTGGGCGAGATGACCGCACCCCCGGCATGCACGGCCCGAATCGCCGCCACCAACTCCCCCGGCTCACAATCCTTCAGCAGAAACCCGGCCGCCCCGGCGGCCACCGCGTCCACGACATAGGAATCCACATTGAAGGTGGTCAGCACGATCACCCGGGGCCGCGGCCCGGCCCGGGTGATCCGCTCGGTCGTGGCCACACCGTCCATCCCCGGCATCCGGATATCGAGCAACAGCACATCGACCGGATGAACCCGGCACACCTCCACCGCATCTCGCCCGTTCCGCCCACCCGGAAGCACCCGAATATCCGGCTCCTCGGCCAGCAACAACTCGAACGCCGAGGCAACCAACGGCTGATCATCGACCACAGCCACGTTGATCGCAGTCATACCGGAACCCTAAGCCACGCCCAGAACCCGACAGCGCGTACGACCTGGGTTGTCGTTCGTCGGGAGGACGACCGGCGACGGTGAATCTCGCAGGATCGATGCATGGCCGAGATGATCGCCACCCACAACCTGACCAAGACATACGGTGACAAGACAGCCGTCGACGGCCTGAATCTGCGTGTACCGGAAGGCTCCGTCTACGGCTTCCTGGGACCCAATGGTTCGGGAAAGTCGACGACCATGAAAATGCTGTTGTCGTTGATCAAGCCCGCAGCAGGCGAGATTTTCATCGCCGGGCGCCCGATGCAGCGCGCGACGCGTCGTGATCTATTGGGCGACATCGGATCACTCATCGAAGCACCGCCCGGGTACGGGCACCTCACCGGCCGCGAGAACATGCGTCTGGTGCAGCGGCAGTTGGGTCTCGACGGCGCTCAGGTCGAACGGGCGGTCTGCACGATGCGCCTGCAGGACCATCTCGACAAGCGGGTACGCAATTACTCGCTGGGCATGAAGCAGCGGCTGGGCATCGCGATGGCGCTGGCGCGCGAGCCGCGACTGCTCATACTCGACGAGCCGACCAACGGTCTCGATCCTGCCGGTATCGAAGAAATTCGAGGTCTGCTCCGACGACTGGCCGACAACGGGCTCACGGTAATGGTCTCCAGCCATCTACTCGATGAGGTCGACCGCACGGCGGACATGCTCGGCATTCTTGCCAACGGTCGATTGCTGTTCCAGGGCACGCGAAATGAGCTGCTCACTCGATCCACGCCCGATGTCCTGATCGAAACGTCCGATCCGGAGCGCGCAGCCACCCTCACGGCTCCCCGGCATCCGACACGCGTAGGCGGCGCCGTCGTGCGCCTGTCCGGACTAGACCATATTGCGACCGCCGGTGTGGTGTCTCTCCTCGTTCACGAAGGCCTGGATGTCTACGGCGTTCGCCGCGAGTCACAGTCACTCGAAGATGTGTTCATGGACCTGACCCGGGGGCAGGGACTGTGATCGGCCGTGCCGTGGCGAACGAATTCGCCAAGATGCGTCACCTGCATGTGGTGCCGATCGCGATCGTGCTGGTGGTCGGAGTCGTAGGGCTGTCCAGCATCGAACTGACCTCAGCGGATTTCGCCGACTCGGTGAGAGATCCTTCCGGGCTGCCCTGGCACCGGCTGCTGGTCGGTATGACATTCGCCGTGCCGCTGGCCACGCCCATTCTGCTGGCCGTGCTGGCCAGCCGGCAGGTGGATATCGAGCACCAGGGCAACGGATGGTTGTGGTCCCACACCTCCGGTCTCACCCCTGGATATCTGTGTCGAGTCAAGTTCGTGGCTACCGGTGCCGTGCTCGTGGCGGCCACTCTGGTAGCAAGTTGCCTGATGGTCGCCATCGGCAGGCTGGCTGGTATCACCGCGGCATTTCCCGCCGGGCAGTGGCTCGGCTACACCGCCTCGATCGTGGTGGTGAACCTCGTATTGCTGGCCCTCCATCTGCTGCTGTCGGCATGGCTCGAAAACCAGTTGGTCGCAATGGGTATCGGGGTGGTGGGCGTGTTTCTGGCCGTGGTCAGCTCCGGAGCGCCCCCATGGCTGGCGCACCTTTCGCCTTGGGGCTACTACTCACTCGCCGCGCCCGTCGATTACCGCGACGGCGGCCTCGTCTCATTGACCCCGGCCCACCTCAGCGTGGTCGCTCTCGGACTCGCCGGAGCCGTTGTATTCACGATCATCACCCGCCGGTTCGACCGCCAGGAGGCCTGATCCCATGGGTTCCATTCGAGCAGAGTTGCTCAAGCTGAAGCGATCCCTGAGTTGGGCCGTGGTGATGCTGCTGCCGCTGCTCGCCGTCATCACGGGCGTAGTGAATACCGTCGTGTCCGGCCGACAGCTCGAGGATGGCTGGCACACCCTGTGGCTGCGGGCCGCGGTCTTCTACGGATTGTTCCCGCTGTCCATCGGAATCGCGGTGATGGCCTCACTCGTGTGGCGGGTCGAACATCGCGGCGGCAACTGGAATTCGCTGATGAGCGGTCCGGTCTCGAGCATGCACGTGGTGATCGGCAAAGTGACCGTCGTAGCCATGTTGGCGGCGGCGATGCAAGTGGTACTGCTGGCGACAGTCGTAGCGGCGGGAAAGCTCGTCTTCGACCTGCCCGGAATGCTTCCGGCACGATATTTCGTCATCAGCATCGTCATCATGCTGGCTTGCCTACCGGTGGCGGCCCTCCAGTCCGGATTGTCGATGCTCATGCGCTCTTTCGCCGCTCCTGTCGCCGTGGTGCTACCAGGAGCAGCCACGTCGGTCCTGCTGCTCACGGCGCGCCTCGACGCGGTACTGGTGGTGCCCTACGCCGTGGTCACCCGGGCCACTCAAATGGGCACCGGCACCTTCGCCGACAGCGGAGTCGTGACCATCGGTGGCGTCGCGACCGTCGTGGCTGTCGCGGTGGTTCTCACCGTAGTTGTCACCGTAGGAGCTGCCCGCATCTTGGATCGTCTCGATATCAGCTAGCGGCGTCCGGCCCGGACAATGAATTCGGCCGGAATCTTGTCCGGACCGGGCATCCTCCCCGCGCATTTGACCCGGCACTTTCGCCGTAATTCGTTCCGCTGGCAGCACTTCGGGTAGCCCGCTATGTCCTTATGATCCCGTCCACAGGCCGATAACATCTCTCGCGTGGGGCAAAGCGGATCATTCTTGGTTGTATTGCCGGATAGTGAAAGAGCGGCACCAGTGGCAGCGCAATTAGCCGGCGCTGTCGACATCACCCTCTCCCACTCCTCCGGGCGCCCATGGCTTCTCGCGCGAACCAACACCGGCCGGTTGGTAACGCACAATCGCGGTAATCTCCATATAGCGCTGGCGGGTGCAACATCGGCGACGTCGTCCGATCTCGAACAAGTTGGTAAATCAGTCAGGACACCCGGAGATCTGGCCGCGGTCTCTCGCCGGATCCCGGGGAGCTATTGCGTACTCGGCTCTGCCGATGGAATCGTCTATGCGGCCGGCCCCGCCATGGAGACTCGCAAAATCTTCTACGCAAGCATCAATGGCGTCTGCATAGCCGCCGACCGCGCCGATGTACTCGCGGAGCTGGGCGGGTTCGGCATCGACGCCGCCACACTGGCGCTGCGGCTGGTCAGGGCACTCCCCTATCCGTGCGGGGAAATCCCATTGTGGCGACAGGTCGAGTCGGTCGCCGGCGGGGACTATGTCACTATCCAGCGCGACGGCGTCAGCGTAAGCCGTCGTAGGTGGTGGCATCGCCCGGAACAGACAATGTCGCGAGCCGAAGGCGCCGAGGGTCTCCGCCACGCGATACAGCAGGCAGTCCGCTCGCGAGTGATTGCCGGAGAACCGATGGCGTGCGATTTGTCCGGCGGGTTGGACTCCACCCCATTGTGCTTTTTCGCCGCGCAGGAGCCAGGCGGAGTACTCGCCAGAACCCTGTACAACGACGATCCGGGCGGACGTGAAGATCTCGACTGGGCACTGCGCGCGTTGAAGAGTATGCCCGGTGTTCATACGCACATCACGTTCTCGACCGACGAAATGCCCGACTTCTACGAAGGGCTTGCCAATGTGCGGGTTCGCTTCGACGAGCCAACTCGGGCAGCCACTGCGGGTCCCAGGATTCAACAGCTGCTCACAGACGATGGCGCTCGCGGAATAAGGACTCATATCAACGGTCTGGGCGGTGACCACCTCCTGCGTGGGCTCCGAGGCTGGGAACACACCCTGATGCGCAGCCGCCCTCTGCTGGCTTGGCGCAGGGCCCGGGCGGAAGACGTACCCGGCGGAGTCGGACCGCTCACGACCTTGTCACGACTGTTGGATCGCCGTTCGTATAGCCAATGGTTCCGCGATACGTTGCACAACTCGATCAATGGAGTCCAACCACCGAGAGCACCTCGCACCAACGACTGGTCGGCACCACTCGGACTTCCGCCGTGGCTGACCGATGAGGCACGTGCGGCGGTGGTGCGGAAATTGCGCGACATCGCCGATCGCGCAGAACCTCTGGCTGCCGACCTTGCGGGACACCTCGATGTCTTCACCCTCCGAGACGCGGGCAGGCTCATTCGCAGTACCGGTCAGATAGGTCATCCCCTCGGCGTTGCCTACGAGGCTCCCCTCGTCGACGACCACGTGGTCGAAATCGCGTTGGCAGTTCGCCGTGAAGAACGCGATTCACCGCTGGAGTGGAAGCCATTGATGAAGGCGGCCATGAAAGACCTGCTGCCGGATGATTTTTTGCGACGTACCAGCAAAGTCGGCGGTGCACCACAATCCGTCCGCGGCTACGCCGCACACTACGACAGCCTCATGGCATTGTGCGAGGAATCCGGTCTCTCCGCATCGGGCCTGATTGATATGAAGCGCCTCTCCGAAGCCACGAAGCCGGATTCGAAATCGACTCCTTCGGATCATATTCACGAAACCATCGATGCCGCGATATTTCTGCGAAACTCGGAGAACCTAGTTCTTTCTCCAGCCTGACACCACGTCCGCAGTTCCGCCGAAGGAGAGCAATGAAACAGAACGATCAGACGGGTGCGACCCGATTCTCCCGAGCAAGCACAGAGTACGGCGACGTGGTACTCGACGAGAAGAAGGGGAAGTACTGGCATCTGAACGAAACCGCGACACTTGTCCTGACCATATTCCAGCAAGGCGGCAATCATGAGAGCGCTGTTTCGAAGCTGGTAGCAGAATACAACGTCGATGCGGCAACCGCACAGGTGGATGTGACCGTACTGTACGACCAGCTGCAAAAGGTGGGGCTGATATGAGCGTCATACTGCCCGATACCCCGACGAAGGTGAGCCTGCCCGTCAGGGCGCAGATACACTTCTTCGTGACGCTATCTCGAATTCTGAGCAGGATGCCTCCTGCACGCCTACGATCTCTGCTCGCGCAGCTGTCGACCGGTGCGCGCCCGGCCACCTACAGCGAATCGAAACGGGCGCGCGACGTGGTGCTGACGGCGAGCGCGCGTTGTCGGGGACAGTCGGCATGCCTGGTCAGGTCATTAACGATCGTGCTGCTGTGCCGGACCAGAGGAATCTGGCCCACCTGGTGCGTTGGGGTACTCGCCGCCCCGCCCTTTACCGCTCACGCCTGGGTCGAAGCAGACGGCGAAATTGTCGACGAACCGATGCGCAGCACCGATTTTCGGAAGTTCTTCTCCATACCCGCCAGACCGAAGACGATTTCGAACAAAGAAGGGAGGTGAGAGTGATGACGAAGATCTACGAGACTCCGGCCATCGTCGAGTTGGGCGAGTTCCACGCCGAGACCGGTTACGGGATCGGCGGCGTGGCCGAGGGCTGGAATCCCATTGCCGACCATAACTAGAAGCCCCACACAACGCCGAGACAAACACAAGGAGGTGAACCAATGACCAAGACCTACGAGGCTCCGGCCATCGTCGAGCTCGGTGACTTCCACCAGGAGACCGGCGAATTCATAGGCCCGCACCAGGAGCAGATCCTTCCCTTCGAGGACCACTCCAACGAAGGGTGATTCCGGGCGCGCTGTGGGGTGGGCACGTTACGCCCCACAGCGCGCTGGCGCCGATCAGAAGAGACGAAAACCATGATTCATAGCACACCCGCCCTGGAAACCAGTGGATTGTGGATGCGATACGGTTCGACAGACGTGCTCAAAGGTGTGGATCTACGTGTCGAGCCAGGCGAGGTTCTGGCTTTGTTGGGTCCCAATGGTGCCGGCAAGACGACCATGATTGAGATCCTGGCCGGATTTCGCAGGCGCTCGGCGGGACAGGTCAGGGTGCTGGGGATGGACCCGGACGACGGCGGCGAGCACTGGCGAGCCCGTATCGGTATCGTCCTGCAGTCGTGGGGAGATCACCGGCGGTGGCGGGTGCGCGACCTGCTCGAGAATATCGGCCGCTTTTACGAGCCATACGCCGGCGCAGACCGGAAGCGGCCGTATGACACGGATATGCTTCTAGCTCGAGTTGGCCTTACCGAACAGGCTTCGAAGGTCATCTCGAAACTGTCCGGCGGGCAGCGCCGGCGACTCGATGTCGCTATCGGACTGGTAGGAAATCCCGAGTTGTTGTTTCTCGACGAGCCCACCATGGGATTCGACCCACAGGCCCGCCTAGACTTTCATACTCTAATACAAAAATTGTCCCGGAACGACGGAACCAGCATCGTTCTGACCACCCATGATCTCCAGGAAGCCGAAAAACTTGCGCAAAAGATCGCCATATTGATATCGGGTCGGATCGTGGCTTACGGTTCCGCACGGGAGTTGTCAGTGAAGTTCCCGAAGAAGGCAAATATCCGGTTCACACTGAATGGCGAACAGCACAGCTACGACGTGGTCGACACTACAGACTTTGTCAAGAAACTTCTGAACCGACACGGAGCATCGGTTTCGGCGCTCGAGGTCCGCTCGGCCAGTCTGGAAGACACGTACCTGGGTATGGTGGGGGACTTCGAGTCCGCGAGGAACATCCGTCGCGACGAACTGGTTCCGGGAGATACCCGCTGATGCATGAGCGGATAGTTGCAGTGCAGGCGGGATTTTCGCGAGGCCGAATCGAGCTTCGACAGAATCTCCCCATGGTGTTCAATTACATATTCTTTCCTACCTTGGCACTGGTGGTGATGTACATCGTGCGAGATTCCGTTATTTCGGGAACACGCTTCTCCATCGGCGCATACGCGATACCGGGGATTCTGGCGATGAACGTCCTCTTCACTGGTTTGATGGGACTAGCCACAGGTCTCTTGCTCGAACGCGAGGACGGGACTCTATTGCGGGCCAAGGCCACCCCGAACGGCGTGCTGGGATACCTTGTCGGAAAAGTGA
The DNA here is from genome assembly GCF_015477765.1 of Nocardia transvalensis. GTDB lineage: Bacteria > Actinomycetota > Actinomycetes > Mycobacteriales > Mycobacteriaceae > Nocardia > Nocardia transvalensis_A. The sequence goes on from NZ_JADLQQ010000011.1 coordinate 15,303, forward strand.
CCTGTCAGGCGGCGATGGCGCTGACTACGTTGTTCGCGGTGTTGATCGTAGCGGCGGCGCTTTTCGATGGGTTGCACATGACCAACCCCATGGAACTGCTTCGGTTCATCTGGATTGTGCCCTTGGGACTGGCAGCGACCTTGCCCTTCGGTGCGGTACTAGGATCGATCCTTCCGAATCCACGGCAGCTGAGCTTCGTTTCTCTGTTCCTCATGGGGCTGACATCGGTTTCCGGAGTGTTCTACCCACTGGGGTTGCAACCGCTATGGATGCAGATCGTCGGTCAGGCGTTTCCGCTGTACTGGCTCGGCCTGGGTATGAGATCGGCGATGTTGCCAGACGAGATGGTAGTAGCGGAAATCGGCCAGACGTGGTGGTCAGTGGAAACCGTTGTGGTGTTGGGGTTGTGGAGCCTGCTGGGAGCGGTTGTCGCCTTGAGAGTGCTCCGTCGAGCCGCGAGACGCGAATCGGGTACGAGGCTGCGGAGTATGATCACCTGAGCAGCCCAGCACGGGCGCGCACGGTCCAGGGGAGGCGGGTGCAAGGCTGTCATGAACAGGGGAACAAGTTCTCGGCTGCGCAGGCACCCTCGTGTTGTCGACAGCGCCGTGGCGGCAGCAGCTTTCCTATTGACCATCCCGGTAGATATTGCCTATATACCTCGCGATTTACATCCTGCAGTCGGCGTCCTGATTGCCATCGGGCTCTGCGTACCATATGTCTTCCGGCGAGACGCTCCGTTTGCAGCATTCGGAGTCATGGCGGTCGTCTCCGGAATTCAGTTGGGAGTGGGCGTCATCCCGCTACCGGTGAACGCAATGTTGCTCCTCGGTCTATATAACGTCGCCTCGCGGTGCGACACTACGCGATCCGTGGTGGCGACGGCCGTGGTTGTGCTCGGTACTGTACTTGCGGCGGTCAGATGGGGAAGCGGACCCTCGTCGTCGGTTGCCTTCACGGCGATGATGGTGATCGTTCCGGCTGTCTCCGTGTGGGTTTGGGGGCGCGCGGTGGGGATCCGGCGGAGGTATGTGGAGGGTCTGCGTGAGCGGGCGGCGCAGCTCGAGCGGGAGCGGGAGCGGGAGGCGCGGTTGGCGGCTGCTGCGGAGCGGGCTCGGATCGCCAGGGAGATTCATGACATTGTGTCGCACAGTCTGAACGTGGTTGTTGTGCTGGCCGAGGGGGCTACGGCCTGTCTGCGTAACGATCCCGACCGTGCCGAGAAGGCTCTGCGGACTGCCACCGAGACCGGGCGCGGTGCCATGAACGAGATGCGGCGCATGTTGGGCGTTCTCCGTGTCGGGAGCGAGGATTCGCACGCTCCCCAACCCGGTGTCAGGCAGCTGGAGAAATTGATCCAGGAGACTCGCGCTGCCGGTTTACCTGTCGAACTCGGCGTTCAGGGGATGATCAAGGAGTTGCCCGCAGGCATCGATCTCGCGGCATACCGGATCGTTCAGGAGGCCCTCACCAACGCACGAAAGCATGCCGGTCCCACCGTTTCCCAAGTGCGGGTGGACCTGAAGTACGACGACGGAGAACTCGAGGTCCGCGTATGCGACGACGGCGAGGGATTGCGAAGGGGCGCAGGGGATCTCCCTGGTAGTGGGTACGGGTTGATCGGCATACACGAGCGCGTCTCCGCCTATGGCGGTTCAGCGTCAGCCGGTCCCCGCGCGGCCGGCGGTTTCGAGGTCGTCGCCACGTTGCCGATCGGAGACGGAGCATGACCATACGGGTGCTGCTGGTCGATGATCAGGAGCTGATTCGGGTCGGTTTTCGCATGATCCTCGATTCCCAGCAGGACATGGAAGTCGTCGGTGAGGCCAGCGATGGCCTCGACGCTTTGGAACAATTGAAAACCCTCACGGTCGATGTCGTTCTCATGGACGTCAGGATGGAGCCGATGGACGGCGTGGAGGCGACCCGGCGGATCTGTCGCAGCGGGGGCCCGCGGGTGGTCGTCCTGACCACATTCGACCTCGACGAATATGCGTACCAGGCTCTCGAGGCCGGTGCGAGCGGGTTTCTCCTCAAGAACGCACCGTTGGCCGAGATCACGTCGGCCATCCGTTATGTGCATTCCGGTGACGCGGTCGTTGCCCCCAGCACTACGAAGCGGTTGTTGGCGAGGTTCGTCCACAAGCCGGACGACTCGTCTCGGCCGGTACCCGGCATTCTCGGCGAACTCACGCCGCGCGAGCGCGAGGTCTTGGCCATGCTGGCGGATGGCTTGTCGAATGGGGAGATTGCGGAGAGGTTGTTCGTGGCCGAGACCACGGTCAAGACGCACGTGGGACGCATCCTGACGAAGCTCGGCCTGCGGGACAGGGTGCAGGCTGTGGTGTTCGCCTATAAGGCCGGGCTGATCTGAGATCGAGGGTGAGGGAACGGAAACGGCCTCGCCGGCGTCTAAGTCCCTAGAGAGATAACCGACCGGTCATCTTGGGCCGGTCTGCGAATCGGGGGCAACATATGAAGCTGGCAACCGGTAGTGGGATCGAGCGTGGAACTGGCTGTGCGCGGCACGAGTTCGCGCGCAGGCTTGCTGCGTTGCATCGGGCCGCGGGGGCGCCGTCGTTGCGGAATGTCGCCATGCTGGCGCAGCAGCGGGGGGCGATCGGTGAGGGGCAGGGGCGGTCGGCGCTGGCCAGTGCGCAGCGGGTCAGCGATTGGATGAGTGGGCGCAACGTCCCGGCGCGGTTCGAATCGCTGCTTCCGGTGTTGCAGGTGCTGGCCGCGCGGGCGCGGCGGCGGGCGGGAACACCCGGCGAGACATTGGATCTGCGGGCCTGGCGCGCATTGTGGCTGGCCGCGCGCAGCGCTCCGGCGGCCTTGCCCGAGACGATCGCGCGGCCGCCGTATCCGGATGCCGACGGGGGTTACGGCGACCACGAACCCGTCTTGTTCGGGCGGCGCCGCCAGGTCGTCTGCCTGCTGGAGATGATTCGGAAATCGGCCGATCCGGACCGGGCCGCCGACGTCATCGTCCTCACCGGAGCGTCCGGGGTCGGGAAGACCGCACTGCTGCGGGGCGGTGTGGTGCCTGCGCTGAACGCCGAGGCCGGGCGGTGGGCCGTCACGGTCGTCGCGCTCGGTCGCGACCCGCTGCGCGCGTTGCAGAAAATTACTGACGAGACAACCGATTCCGGTGGTTCCGAGCGCCTACTGCTGATCGTCGACCAGTTCGAGCAACTGTTCCGGCCCGAGGTCGATGCGGCGGATCGGGAGACATTCCTGCTGGGCCTCAAACGCCTGTCGGCGATCGGCTCGGTCCTGGTCTCGGTGCGCTGCACCCACCTGGTCGACTGTTCGCGATACTCCTGGCTGGCAAATGCCGTGCAGCACAACGGCTTCAGGCTGAATCCGATGCGGCGCCAGGAATTGGTCTCGGCCATTGCCGGGCCGCCGCGCAGCCGCGGCGTGACCGTCGACCCCGGGGTGGTCGAACTGATCGTCACGGCACTCGACATGAGCCGGCCCACGCTCACCAGATCCGCCGCCGAGGCCGGAGCCTTACCCGTACTGGCGGCCACGATGCGATCGTTGTGGACCCACCACAGCGGAAGCCGGCTCGATGTGGCCGGGTATCGCCGGGTCGGCGGCGTCGCCGGGGTGGTCACCCGGCTGGCCGAGCAGACCTGGGAGGGGTTGCGGGCGGGCGAGCAGGTCGATGCCCGGCGGCTGCTGCTGGCCCTGCTCACCGTGCACCGCGACGGCACCGTCGTCCGGCGCCGCCTCACCCTCGCCGATCTCGAACGCATCGCGGCGCGACCCGGTGCCGATCTGTTCGAGCGTCTGGTGAGTGCGCGGCTGATCACCGTGGAATCCCGGCATGCCTGTCTCGCCCACGACAGCCTGCTCGAATGGGATCGGCTGCGCGGCTGGGTGGCCGAGCACCGAGAGTTGCTGATCTGGCGCGACCGCATCGAAGCCGACGCCGCCGAATGGGAAACCGCCGACCGAGACCCCGGTCTGCTCTATCGCAGTATCCGGCTGACCACCGCGATCCACCATGCGGATCCCGCACTGAGCCCACTCGCCACCGAATTCCTGCGCGCCTGCGCCCGCGCCGAATTGGGAGCACAGTCGGCCGACTCGTGGCCCGGCAAGGATTACCAGGACGTGAGTTGAAAGCCACCCGGGTCGCAACCGGGCAATCGGGCCCGCGTCCAGGAGACTGGACGGGTGGTCGAGCACGCGTCAACCTCCGATTCGGGGGCCTCGAACCCCGGCGCCGGCGGTCCGGGATCCGATCGCATGCCGCGCTGGCTGCCGCGGGCGTTGCTGCTGGCGTTCGGATTCCTGGCCGTCTACCAGATCGGCGACTGGGCCTTCCACAAGCTGTTCGGGCTGATCACGATGATGCTAGTCGCCTTCTTCATCTCCCTGGCGATGGAGCCCGCGGTCGACATACTGACCAGACGACGGTTCCCGCGCGGGCTGGCCACCGGCATGGTGTTCGTGCTGTTGTTCGCCGCCGTGGCCGGATTCTTCGCCGCCTTGGCGACGCTGCTGGTGGAGACGGTGAGCGATCTGCTGAACCAACTGCCCGACCTGCTCAATCAGCTGGTCGACTGGGTCAACAACACCTTCCACCAGCACTTCACCATCGATCAGTTGCGCGATCGACTGCTGCACGACTCCAACATCATCAACAACTATGCCCAGACCGCGGCAAACAACGTCTGGGGCGTGTCCAGCACGATCCTGGGCGGGGTGGCCCAGTTCCTGACCATCGCGCTGTTCAGCATCTATCTCACCGCCGACGGTCCCAAGCTGCGACGCACACTCTGCTCGCTGCTGCCGCCGCGGCGACAGGACACCGTCCTGCACGCATGGGATCTGGCCATCGACAAGACCGGCGGCTACCTGTACTCCCGCGCGCTGCTCGCGGTGATCTCCGCGGTCACCCACGCCATCTTCCTGGCGATTCTCGACCTGCCCAATGCGATCGCGCTGGGCGTGTGGTTCGGTGTGGTCGCCTCCTTCGTGCCGACCATCGGCACCTACCTCGCGAGTGTGCTGCCGATTCTGGTGGCGCTCACCGTCGAGCCGATCGACGCGGTGTGGTTGGTCATCTTCGTGGTGCTCTACCAGTGGTTCCAGGACTATCTGCTGCAGCCGCGCATCACCGCGCGCACGGTCGACGTGAACGCCGCCGTCGCACTGCTGGCGGTACTGGCCGGCGCGGCGGCGCTCGGTGCGGTCGGAGCGCTGCTCGCGATTCCGGCCACCGCGACCGCGCAGGCGTTCCTGAGCGAATACGTGCCGCGCTACGCGGTGGCCGAGGATCCACGGATCGAGCGCACCGCGCCGAAGCGGGAGCGGCGGGCCATGCGCCGCCAACGCTCCGAGCGCCAACGGTCCGAGCGCGATTCCGAGCGCGATTCGCAGTGACGGCAAGCCGCCGTTAAGCCCCCACCAAGGCCCAGGCGGCATCGTCTGTAGCCGCGGGACGAGTTCCCGCGATCCACACCGGACTCGACCTGGCTCGGCGGGGAGGTCAGGTCGAGTCGGCCGTGGCGGCGGGCCCGAATCCGGGAGCGGGGCACCACTATTCGCAACGAGGCGGATACGACAGCGGCGTCCGGTGCCCTTCCGCACTCCGCCGCCACGGCCGATCGGCGGCGCAACGACGCTGTCGAGGTGACAGCCGAAATTGCCATGCGCCGAACCGGCCGTCCGTGCGAAGGTCGACAGTATGGCGCTCCCATCCGGAATCACCTTGCGACCGGCTACCGCGGCGGACGAGCCCGCGCTCGAGTTGCTGCTGGCGAACGCATTCGGCGGATCCCCGCGGGTGGACCCGGTCCTGGCCGCGCAGCGGCTGCAGGTCTTCCCGACCGAGCGGGCCCTCGTCGCGGTCGACGGCGAGCGGATCGTCGGCCACGTCAAGGACCGGGTGATGACGCTGACGGTGCCGGGCGAGCGGACCGTCGAGGCCTGCGGTATCGCCGGAGTGGCGGTGCTGCCGACCCATCGCCGCCGCGGCATCCTGCGCGCGATGTACACCGAACAGCACCGGCGCACCGAGGAGGCCGGGCTGCCGCTGACCATCTTCACCGCCAGCGAGGCCACCATCTACGGGCGTTTCGGGTACGGCCCGGCCGTGCTCGAGAACCGGGTGAAGATCGACCGCCGCTTCGCCGAATTCCGGCCCACCACACCGGATCCCGGCGGCGTCGAGTTGACACCGCTGGACACCGCACTGCCGCTGCTGCCGGACATCTACGACCGATGGCGGCGGCGCACCCCGGGCGCCCAGACCCGCCCCGCGGCGGCCTGGCAGACCAAACTGGCCGACTATCGCGGTGCCGACGGCCTGTTCGCGCTGGTCCATCCGGACGGCTACGCGCTCTACCGATTCGTGCGCCCCGACCACGGGCTCCATGCCGAGGTGGTGGAACTGCGGGCGGTCACCGACGAGGCCCACTGCGCGCTGTGGCGGGCCGTGCTCGGCCTGGATCTGGTCACCATCGTCGAGGCCACGATCAGCAGCGACGATCCGCTGCCCTATCTGATCACCGATCCGCGAGCGGTCCGTACCGTCGGACGCTCAGACGGTCTGTGGGCGCGGCTGATGGACGTGCCCGCCGCGCTGTCGGCGCGCGGCTATCAGCACGATCTGGACATCGTCCTCGCGGTGACCGATCCGTTCCGGGACGCGGGAGGCGACTTCGCCCTGCGCATCCGCGACGGCGTCGCCGACTGCGAGCCGACCACCCGGCCCGCTGATATCGAACTGGGTATCGACGTGCTGGCGAGCATGTACCTGGGCGCCCACCGCGCGCAGGCGTTCGCGGCGGCGAACCGGCTGCGGGCCAAGGACTCCGAACACCTGCGCAATCTGGACCTCGCCTTCTCGAGCGAACGCGAGGCCGTGCTGGGCTGGTTCTTCTGAGCGTCGGCCGTCGAGTGTGAGCCGCGGCTCGTCGACGCGGCTCGGCGGCCCTGGCATGCTGGTGACTGTGACGCTCATCCGGTTGATCCTGAACGTGCTGTGGCTGGTGTTCGCCGGGTTCTGGATGGCGGTCGGCTACGCCGTGGCGGGGCTGATCTGCTGCGTGCTCATCATCACCATCCCGTTCGGCATCGCGTCGTTCCGGATCGCGGCGTATGTCCTGTGGCCGTTCGGGCGGGAGGTGGTGGCACGACCGGACGCGGGAATGCCGTCACTGGTCGGCAATGTCATCTGGTTTCTGGTGGCGGGCTGGTGGTTGGCGCTGGGCCACCTGTTCACCAGCATCCCGCTGTTCGTTTCGATTGTCGGAATTCCGTTCGGATGGGCCAATCTGAAGCTCATCCCGGTATCGCTGATGCCGCTGGGTCGTGAAATCGTGCCCAGCGACCGGGCTTTCGGCCGCTGAAGCGCTACTCCGACTGATCCACAATCTGTTTCATGATCGCCACCGCCTCGCGCAGCACCTGCAGCTGATCGGGTCGCAGCACCGACAGCTGTTCGGTCATCCAGGCCTCGCGCGCGTTGTTCTCGTCCTGAATCAGGGCGCGACCGGCGTCCGACAGCGAGACGATGATCTGGCGGCCGTCGGTGGGATGCGGTTTGCGTTCCACCAGTTGCAGTTCCGACAGTGAGGCGATCACCCTGGTCATCGACGGCGGCTGGACCCGTTCCTTCGCCGCCAGGGCGCCGGGCGTCATGGCCCCTTCCCGATTCAGGGTCGCCAGAGCCGACAATTGCGTCAGCGAAATCTGAGCGTCGGCGCGGCGGCCCCGCAGATGCCGCGTCAAACGCACCACCGCCAGGGAGAGGTCGGCGGCCAGCGCGCGAAGGTCGGAAGGCGTTGTCACAGAGGCAAACGATACGGGACACGCCACGTGGGAGACGGCCGTTCCCGCCGCTAAGGTTGACATCGTGACGCAGAACGTGCCCGAGATTCCGCCGCGCCTGACCGATCCGCGCCCGGTGCTGGCGGTGGGGGTCGTGCTGTGGGCCATCGCGACGGTCGTGGTGTGGGTGACCGAAAGGTGGGCAGACGCACGACCGATCTGCCTGATGGGGCTGGTGGTCGGGCTGCTCGCCTACATCATCTTCGCCATCCAGCGGCGCGGCGCCCGCCGTGGCGACAAGGGCGCCCAGAAAGGGCTCGAGCAAGGGCTGTGAGGCGATTCGTCCCATCGTTGGTCGGCCGTCCACGGTGACTTTTACGGCCCGCGAATTGACTGTTCGCGTCCTTGCCGCTTAACTGCGTTGGGTGTCCTCCCGATTGAGCGTCGAAGAAAGACGAGCCCACCTTATCGAGGCGGCCATCGGCCTTGCCGAAAAAAAGGGTGTAGCCGGGGTTACCACGCGCGATGTGGCTCAGGCAGCCGGTGTTTCGCTCGGTGTGGTGCACTACTGTTTCGAAAACAAGGACGCGCTGATGACCGAACTGGTCAAGGCGCTGTCGATGGAATTACGCGATTCCGTGGAGACCAACGAAACGGTCTGGCAGGACGTCGGAAGTGGAAAAGATTCGCTTCAAAATTTGGTGCGGGCAAGCCTGGAACTGCTGTGGTTGAACATCGAAGCCACGCCCGAACGGCAGCTGCTCACCTACGAAACCACGACCTACGCGTTGCGCGAAAGTGAACAGACCCCAGCGAAACTCGCGATCGCGCGCGAGCAGTACACGTTCAACGACTCCACGGTCGCCGATGTCCTCGAGCACGCCCGCGATGCCACCGGCACGCAGTGGCGCGTGCCCGTCCAGACGCTGAGCCGTTTCACGCTCAATGTCATCGACGGAATCGTCTTGCGCTGGCTCGTCGACAACGACAGCGCCGCCGTCCGCAACCAGCTGGACGTCTTGGCCGAAATGATCGCTACGTACGCGAAGTAGGTTGCGCCTGAACATGTGTCGTGGAGCCCTCCCGCCACCACGGCACCTCCACCGTCGCCTCGTAGGCTCCGGTGAGGCTCACCCGTAGGCGTTCGTGCAGGACGAGATCGCCGTCGAGCGGGGGCAGTCCGAACTGCAGGCGCAGCAGGACGCCGAGAGGTTCGGCCGCCCAGGTGGTCGGCTCACCCTCGCCGAGCACCTCGGCGGTGACCGCATCGGTCACCACGGGCAGGTCGAGCAGGGTGGCCAGGGCGGGCGCGGTGTCGATATCGCCGACCACCAACCGGTCCGGCGGTATCGCCAGGCCGTACCAGGGGCGGTCCAGAACCAGCGCGTCGGCGGGATCGATCACCGCACCCGACAGGGCGCGCACCCGCTCGGGCGGGGGAAGCTCGTCGAGGTCCAAGCGGTCCACGGCCGCGGCGAGGCGCCGGTGAGTCTGCGAGATCGACTCCGGTGCCGGGGTTTTCGCCGGATCGGCCAGCGCGTCGAGCAGTGCCGCGGCCAACGGCTGGGTGACCACGTCCGGATCGGCCAACACGGCGTGCATTGCCTCGAGGTCGGTGGCGGAGAATCCGGCCAATTCCGGCAGCAGACCGGCGAAGACGGAGTCGGCGGGCGCACGGAACAGGCCGAGCGGCTGACCGTCGATGCGCGCGTGGCGGCGCAGCCACCAGCTCGTGTAGCCATCGCGGTCGGCGAGCAGGCGTCGGGTCGCGGGTTCGGACAGCAGCAGCCGCAACGCCTCCGGCCACGCGGCCTCGTCCACCAGATCCAGATCCCGCACGGCGGCCAGCTCAGGCGGATCCTCCGGCAGGCCCGACCACCAGCGTTCCTCGTCGTCGAGATGGTGATCCGGTCCGGTCGGATCGCTTTCGGTGACGAGGCTGAACCCCCAGCCGACACCGACGGCGCGCAGGGCTCGAGCGCCGTAGCGGTCGACGAGGGTGGTATCGACGGTGCCGAACGGTGAATCGGAGACCAGCACCCGGGCCAGCGGGGCATCCGGCAGCAGCAGTTCGTCGGCGGCGCGGACATCGCCGGTGTCGTCGGGCAATTCGAGCAGACCCAGCCAGGGCGGCAGTGCGGTGGTCTCGGGCAGGCGGGCGGCCAGGCGCAACACCGCGTCGACGGTGTCCGGTGCGGCCGGGTCGAGCTCCAGTTCCGCCTGCAGGGCCGGGTCGCCGAGCAGATCCTCGACCGTGGCGGGCCGGGCGCCGAGGCGACCCAGCAGTGGGTGCGCGGCCTCCGGGTGGACCAGACGCGCCCAGCGCACCGGCACCGGATCCTCGAGATGGTCGTCGAGGACGACCGTGCGCGGGCCGGTGACCAGGCGTCCGTCGGCCAGCGGCACCGCCAGTGCGCCCAACTCCTCCACGGCCAGCGGATCGGTGACGAACGGCTCCAGGGCGTCGTACAGCGAATACCACCACTGCGGCGGGCGTTCCAGGCTTGCCGAGAGTTCGGCAATCCGGGCCAATCCGATGCGGTGGACGTCGAGCACGGCCAGCAGGTCGGCGGCCGCGCGGCCGGACAGATCCGGGATCACCAGGGGGCCCAGCAGATCGGCGAGCAGTTCGGCCAGTTCCTCGGTGACGCCGGGGAATACGCTGCTGTGCTGCGGGGCGGCGTCGTCCCCGTCCACCACCGGCAGCCACGGGTGGCCGCGCAGCTCGGCCAGCAGCGCCTCGCGCAACAGGCTGTCGGCCTCGCTGCGGGCGAAGCCGGGCGCGGGGACCAGCACCAGGCGGTCACGGGGCGGCAGGGCGCGGGCGAAATCGGCATAGCCCTGGGCCAATTCGGCGACCCGGGCGCCGGGTAGCAGGCGGCGACGATCCGGTTGCATCGCGATATCGGCGATGAGCAGGGCGGGTAGCGACAGCTCCTCGTCGGAGCGGGTGGGTGCGCGCAGGACGTCGGGATGGGCGGGTACCGCTCGCCCGTCCCGGATCGGCAGCAGCCAGCGGGACCTCGCCGTGGTGAACTGCCACCAGACGCGTTCCTCTGCACCAGGACCGATCAGTCGCAGTTCCTGAAGTCCCTGCCGCCCGTGCGGCGGGGAAATCGGGTCGGACTGCGATAAGGAAGCGAGTTCGGTTGTTACGCTGGTGATCTCGTCTTCGCCGATCCGGATGGTCTGTAGGGCGGGAAGTTCCAGTAGTAGGTCGACGGCCTCCGCATGCATGGTGGCTATGAGGGCCGGGGCGTCGATGTTCTCGCGTAGCTGGAGCACGATCTCGGTGTCGAAACCGTCGGCAGGTTCGGTGGCGATCGGCCATGCCAGGCGTAGCGCCGGTGGTGTGAAGTCGGTGGCTGTCTCCGGGATGCGGATATTGCTGTCGCGCAGCGCTTCCCGGGTCCTGTTTCGGGAGAACGACAGCGAGCCGGTGCGGGAGCGGAATTCGATCTCGTCGGCGACGGACAGGACGGCGGTGAAACCGACGCCGAACCGGCCGACGGTGGAACCCCTGTCGGACTTCCCGGAGGCACGCAGGGCCGTCAGGGCATGCACCCCCGCAATATCCAGTGGTACACCGGTATTGGCCACATGCAGGGAACGTTCGGTCAGCCACACCGCCACCCGGCCGGGCACTCGCGCCTTGGCCGCGGCATCGGCCGCATTCTGCGCCAGCTCGGTCAGCACCCGATCGCGGTAGCCGGCGCGCACCAGATCGGATTCGGTGGCGGCGTCTTCGCGCAGCCGCGTCGGCGAATCCCGCCACGCCGCCAGCACCCCGGCGCGCAGCTCCGCCGTCGCGAACGGATCCTCCCGCTCCACGGCGGCGCTCACGTCCCCGCCGTTCAGTTCGGTTCCGATGCCCCGGACTCCCCGTGCTTCACCCGCACCGCCGACACGGCCCACGCATCGCTGTAATGCGCCCCGGCCTCCGGCTCTGCCTCGGAGACCCCGCGGTCGTCCGCGTCCTCGCCGGAGGCCGAATCGCTCGAAACCGTCTCGGCAGCGGCCGCATCCGATTCGGCCGAATCATCCCCGGCCGCCTCGGGCCTCACGACCACCTCACTGCCGTGCTCGGCCTCGGTGGTCACGCCTTCGCTGCCACCGTCCGCCGGTTCCGCGGCCTCGACCGACCCCGCGGTCTCGATCGGTGACCGACCGGACACGGTGTTCCCCGGCACGGTCTCGCCCGCCGTACCCGGCACGGCATCGGCGTCGGGATCCCGCGAATCGCCCACCTGCTCGGCCGCATCCGACTCGTTTGCCTCAGCGGTCTCGACGGTCTCACCGTGCGCATCGGACACCGAGGAACTCGCTCCCGAATCAACGGCCGCGGCGGATTCCGATGCATCGGCGGCCTGCTCCTCGGACTGCTCGGAAGCCACCTCGGCAACGGGCGCCCCAACACCCGAAACCTCCTGCGAGGCAGTATCGATGGCCGTCCCGTCTCGCTCGGCCTCGCCCGCCACCACGGTTTCAGCCGCAGCCTCCCCACTCTCCGCCGCCTGGTCACTGGCCGAGCCCACAGGCGACTCCGAACCAGAAGCAACGGCATCCGAATCGTCGGCCAACGCAGCACTCACCGAACCGGCAGGCGACTCCGACTCACGAGCAACAGCTTCCGACCCCTCGGCGGCGGGCTCGCCCACCTCCGCGGGCGTTTCGGCCGTAGCTGCTCCACTCTCCACCGCCTCGTCGGCCACCGCAGCGCTCACCGATCCGGCAGGCGACTCCGATTCACGAGCAACGGCTTCCGATCCTTCGGCGGCATTCTCGCCTGCCACTGCGGTGGTTTCGGCCGCAGTCGCCCCGCTCTCCACCGCCTCGTCGGCCACCGCAGCACTCTCCGATCCGGCAGGCGACTCCGATTCACGAGCAACGGCTTCCGATCCTTCGGCGGCATCCTTGCCTGCCACCGCGGGGGTTTCGGCCGCAGTCGCCTGGCTCTCCACCGCTTCGTCGGCCTCCGCGGCGCTCACCGAGTCCGCAGGCGAGTCCGAATCGGGAGCAGCGGTCTTCGGCTCGTCGGTGGTGGGCTCGGTTGCCGTCGCTGTCGTTTCGGTTGCGGCGGGCTCGGGCTCGGTTGGCGGGTTGTCGGCCTCCGGGTGGGGTTTGCGGAGGTCGGTGGTGGGGATCAGTTCGACGGCGGCGTCGTCGTAGGCCTCGTAGATGGGGGAGCCGCCGCCGGTGGGGACCACGGTGTCGGAGTGGGCGCCGCAGCCGTATTCGACGTGGACGACGTGGCCGTCGGCGCCCATGGCGTTGGCGCAGACGCCGAAGGCGGCGCGCAGGGAGCCGGCGAGCGGGACGAAGAAGCCGCAGACGCCGCAGGTCGAGGGGGCGGCGCGGGCCATATCGGTGTCGGGTCCGTATTCGGCGTACCAGCGTTCGGCGGCCTCCACGCGGCCCTCGCGGCTGAGCACCTGCGGGCGGCCCAGGCCGATCTCCTCGGCGACCTCGTCGACCACGGGGTCGCCGGTCATCAGGTAGCCGGGCACCAGCCGCGGATCGTCGGGCGCGGGCGCCAGCAGATCGCCGGGCGCGAGATCGCCGGGCCGGATCCGCCGCTCCCACGGCACGAATTCGGGGGCCACCAGGGCATCGGGGCCCGGCAGCAATGCCGACTCGCTGACCGTCGCGTACTCGGCCTCCGGCGGCGCCGCCACCACGACCGCCCACTGCCAGCCGCGATAGCCGGGCAGGGTGGCCTCGAAGTGGTGGGTGGCCGCGCAGTCGTCCTCGGCGGTCACCCCCAGATGGTCGCCCACGCCGCTCGGCTGCAACTCCAGGAGCGCACGGCGGGCCAGGTCGACCGCCTCCGCCAGGATCGGTCGCACGCCGGACTCCGAAACAGAAACTGCGCTCACGCCCTACATTTTGCCGTATGAAGCGCAAACGCCGTGCGTGGGCTGCGGCAGCACTGATCTTGCTGGCGACAGTCGCCTCCGCAACGGCGTCGGGCTGCGGCGACGCCGACGACACACCCCGGTGGCGGGTCGAGGTGGTGGCCACCCGGCCCCACGATCGCACCGCCTTCACCGAGGGACTCGAGGTCGACGGCACCGTCCTGTACGAGAGCACCGGCCTGGAGGGCCGATCCCACCTGCGCGCGACCGACCTCACCACCGGCGCCCAACTGGCCCGCGCCGACCTGCCCGAGCAGTATTTCGGCGAGGGCATCACCAAGGCGGGCGACACCGTGTGGCAGCTCACCTGGAAAGAGGGGGTGGCCTTCGCCCGCGACCCCCACACCCTCGCCGAACGCGGCCGTGCCCACTACGACGGCGAGGGGTGGGGCCTGTGCACCCGGCGCGGCCGCATCGTGATGAGCAACGGCACGTCCACCCTCACCTTCCGCGACCCGGCCACCTTCGCCGTGACCGGTTCGATCCGGCTCACCAGCCATCGCGGCGCTCGCCTCAACGAACTCGACTGCGCCGCAGACGGTTCGGTCTATGCCAATGTCTGGCCGACCGACCGCATCCTGCGCATCGACCCGGACAGCGGCACGGTGCTGGCCGAAATCGACGCCGACGGCCTGTTGACTCCGCCCGAGCGCATCGGGACCGACGTCCTCAACGGCATCGCCCAACTGCCCGGCACCGATCGCTTCCTGCTCACGGGCAAGTACTGGCCGACGATGTTCGAGGTCCGCTTCGTCGGGGCATAACAGCAGTGCGGGGATCACAGACCCCGCCTGCACCCACACTCCTGCACTGTGCGAGAGAATCGACATCGTGACTGCCTCCCGTGAGCCCTCCGGAACCGATCGTGGTCGGTGGGACGGCGAGGAGTACCCGGTCACCCCGCGGCATCCCGGCTACGACCGATATCCGCCGCCGAACTCCGCCGCGCTGCCGCGCCGCAGTCCCGAACCGGATGTTCCCGAATTCGTGACGCGGCGGCTGTCGGGCGGCGAACCACCGCCGTCCCTGCCGCCGACCACACCGGAGCCGGAACAGCCCGAACCCCCGGCCGACACCGCCGAAATCACCGGTCGCCAACGCGTCCCGCGCAAGCTCACGGTGACCAGGGTGGTGGCGATGCGCAGTATCGAACTCACCGAGAAGGGGTACCGGACCTTCCAGCGGGCGGCCAGGGCCGACGGCGCAGGCGAGTCCGGGCTGACCGCGCTGGTCTACGCGACGATGGCCAATTTCGCGGTCGACGCCGCCCTCGGTGTCGCCTTGGCCAATACGCTGTTCTTCGCCAGCGCCACCGCCGAATCGAAATCGAAGGTGGCGCTGTATCTGCTGATCACGATCGCCCCGTTCGCGGTGATCGCCCCGCTGATCGGCCCGCTGCTGGATCGCCTGCAGCGCGGGCGAAGGCTGGCGCTGGCCAGTTCGTTCGCCGCCCGCGTGGTGGTCGCGCTCTTGCTGATCTTCAATATGGACAGTTGGGCGTTGTACCCACTGGCGCTGTGCATGATGATCCTCAGCAAGTCGTTCGCGGTGCTGAAGAGCGCGGTGACACCCAGAGTGCTGCCGCCCGGCATCGATCTGGTCAGAACGAATTCCAGACTCACGGTGTTCGGTCTGGTCGGCGGCACGCTCGGAGCGGGTGCCGTGGCCGCCGGGGTGGCCGCGGTGGCCGGGTCGCCGGGGGCGTTGATCTTCCTCGCGCTGATCGCTGCCGCCGGGGCCTATCTGAGCCTGAAGATCCCGTCCTGGGTCGAGGTCACCGAGGGTGAGGTACCGGCCACCCTGGGCTATCACGGCAGCGACGCCCGCACCGAGGTGCTGGACGAGGCCGCGGTCAAGCCCGGTCGTCGGCGCCAGCCGCTGGGCCGGTCGGTCGTGACCGGTTTGTGGGGCAACAGCGCCATCCGGGTGCTGACCGGGTTCCTGACCTTCTATGTCGCCTTCGTCGCCAAGTCGACCGAGCACCGACCTGTGCAGCAGGCGGCGATGCTGGGCGTGGTGGGCGCGGCGGCGGCGGTCGGCAACTTCGCCGGTAACGCCACCGGCGCCCGCATGAAGCTGGGCCGCCCGGCGCTGATCGTGGTGATCTGCACCGCGGCCTGTACGGCGGTCGCGCTGTTCGCGACCTTCGCCGACAACCTGCTGGGTGCGGCCGTGGCGGCGCTGGTCGCGGCCGGAGCCAGCGCGCTGGCCAAGGTGTCGCTGGATGCCTCCATTCAGGACGATCTGCCGCCGGAGTCGATCGCGTCCGGATTCGGCCGGTCGGAGACGGTGCTGCAGCTGTCGTGGGTGATCGGCGGCGCGGGCGGGGTGCTGCTGCCGACCGTGTACTGGGAAGGGTTCGCGGTGGTCACCGGCGTGCTGGCGGTCGGATTGATCCAGACCGTGGTGAGCTACCGTGGTCATTCGCTGCTGCCCGGGCTGGGCGGCAACCGCCCGCAGCATGTGCAGCAGGAAGTGCCCGGCGCCCGACCGAGCGATCAGGATCCGGGCTTCGGTGACCCGACCCGACAAGCGACAGGAAACCCGCCGCAGTGACCAACTCCAGGACCCGCATCGTCGTCGCGCTGGCCTTGGCCGGTGTGCTCGTCGTGATCGCCGCCGTCGCCGGCATCGTGGCCGTGGCGGTGCACCGCGCGAATACGCCGGATCCGGAGATCACCGCCTATGCGCACGGGAAGGCCGTGACGGTCCCGCCGTATCGGTACTGCACGGTGACCCAGTCCGGCGATACCGGACAGCTCGGATTGGACTGCCGGGAAAGCGAACTCACCATCGCCCTCGACACACCGCCGGGCTATCCCGTGCAGCTGTCGCTGCCCCCGAAGATCGCCGACGCGCCGTGGATCATGCGGCTGGAATACGTGCACCCCGACGGCAGCGAAGCCACCCACCTGGCGACCTACCGTGACTACCCCGACGGAACGCTGGCGGTGACGGTCGACTCGCGCCCCGAACCCGATCTCCGCCTGGTCGGCATCGAGCTGCAACTGGTGGTCCCGGTCCGCGACGAGGCAGGCAACGAGGGCTTCGCCCCCTACCAGGCCTGGTCCATCAAGACGGCTTGAGTTCCCGGCGAAAAGCACGCCGGGAAAAGGAAAGTGGGCGCGCCGGGAAAAGGAAAGTGGGCGCGCCGGGAACGGGAGGGATTACCCACCAGGCCCGGCGCGCCCGAAAATGATTCCCCGGCATGCTCTTCGCCGGGGGGACGTCAGTGGTCGAGTTCGCGGGCGACCCCGCGGACCACCTCGGCGATGCGCTGCGCGGTCTTGCGGTCGGGATACTTGCCCTTGCGCAGGTCCGGCTGCACCTTCGCCTCCAGCAGGTTGATCATGTCCTCGATCATCCCGTGCAGGTCGTCGGGGGTCTTGCGGGGATGGGCGGGAGTTTCCTTGCGTGCCTGGGAACCTCGCACCGAGGGCAGCGGCTCCAGCAGCTTCAGGCTCAGCGCCTGCGGCCCGCGGCGGCCCGCAGCCATCCCGAATTCGACTCGTTGCCCGGGCTTCAGCGCCTCGACACCCTTGGGCAACGCGGACGACCGAACATAGACGTCCTCGCCCTCATCCTGGGAAAGGAAGCCGAAGCCCTTTTCGACGTCGTACCACTTCACCTTGCCGGTCGGCACTGCGCTCACCCGTTCGTCATCGATGCCCGGACCTCCCGGGCACAACCATGGATCCCGGACGTACCCGGAACCTTTACTGCTTGCGAAAAGAACGCGCCCCACAGAGGTATGCAGGACGCGACACCCCGAGTCTACCCCGGTGGCGATCCCCCGAGCACACCAGTTTTACGGTGCAGTAATGCCCGAATCCGCCCCCAACCGCCCGCCCCGCCGCTCCGGTGACCCACTGCTGTTCGTGGCCCTGGGCTTGTTCGCGGTCGGCCTGCTCGCCATCGTCGCCATATTCGCGACGCCCCTCGTGACCGACGGCAGGCCCGCCCTGTGGCTGTACCTGGTGGCGATGGTGGCGACCCCGCTGGGACTGCTGCTCGCGGTGGCCTTCGCGCTCTGGTCCGGACGCCGGACACGGTGATCAACAATCATTTGCCCAGTTCGTTATCCGACCATGCATGTGATCTTCGTCACATAACGAAGGGATAACGAGGGGGTCACGGCCCGTGCTCGTTCGTGACACGCCGCATCCACCTGCACAGACGCCCCTCCGGAAGCCGTTGCGCCAGACAGTGACCCGCTCATACACGCCGGTTACCAAATGGTGATTTTTCGCGGCGATCGTCGTACGGTCTAACGCAGCCGGGAGCAGTCCCGGAACCACCGGCCCGCCGCACCGAGCCTCGCCCCGCGGGTACGGACCCCGACGGAAGCAGGGGCGAGGGCGGGGAACCCAAGTCCCCACGCAGGGAGCGGGAAAGGTCGCAAGACCGATCCCTTGGGGTGAAGTCCCGGGCAACCGGGACCGGACGGCCTCTCAGTCCGAACCCGACAGCTCACCTCGCAGGTGCGTACGAGAGGAAGACACCCGATATGAGTGGACGCCATCGCAAGCCGACCAGTACCGGCCGCACCGTCGCCAAGGTCGCCGTCTCGACAGCGATCATGGGTGGCGCGGGTGTGGCTCTCGCCGGACATGCCGCCGCGGCTCCCGACTCCGATTGGGACAAGCTCGCGCAGTGTGAGTCCGGTGGTAACTGGGCCATCAACACGGGCAACGGTTACCAGGGCGGAGTGCAGTTCTCGCAGAGCACCTGGGCCTCCCACGGCGGTACCGAATACGCCCCTTCGGCCAACCAGGCCACCCGCGAACAGCAGATCGCGGTCGCCGAGCGCGTGCTCGCGACCCAGGGCTGGGGCGCCTGGCCGTCCTGCTCGTCTCGCCTCGGGCTGAGCAGCGCGCCGACCGAGCGCAGCGCACCCGCCCCCGCCACCCAGACCCCTCGCTGGAACCCGGGCCCGCAGGCCGGTGCCGCGCCGCAGGTCCAGGCCGACAGCACCCAGGAAGTGTTCCAGGCCGTGGACAAGGCCGTCGCCGCCGCGCAGTCGCAGGGCGTGCAGCTGCCGAAGGAGGCGCTCGACGCCTACAACGCCTTCAAGTCCAGCGGCGCCAAGCTCGATCCCTCGATCGTCAACTTCTACGAGGCGAACAAGAACGTCCTGCCCAACTGATCGTCCTTCTCTCCGCAGAAGTAAGGCCCCCACACCCGAAGGGTGCGGGGGCCTTATCCGTCGTGTCAGCGGTTGATGACCGTGTGCGGGTGCACGTAGGGCACCTCTTCCGCCGGCACCGGAAACTCGGTGTCCTCGCCGTAGGGCGACAGGCCACCGGAACGAGTCGACGAGAGCTCGGTGACCGCATGGTCGCCGTTGGCCAGCTTCGGCCAGCCGTTGTCGACGTAGGGTTTCTTCGATTTGTTCACCACGGCCTCATTCTGGCACGCCGGCAATCGCACGGCGCGATAGGTAGGCCACAGTCGGGCGCCCTTTTATCGTCCGCCGTAGGCTGGACGGGATGACCACGACCGACGACGCCACCCGGGCCGGGGACGACCGTCCCGCAGGGCAATCCGCCGGTGCCGGAGCGGCCGAAACCACCCTCGCCGACTGGCTCACCACCCGTTCCGACGACGAGCTGGTGACGCTGCTGGAGTTGCGGCCGGATCTGGCGGTCCCGCTGCCCGGATCGATGGCCGTGCTGGCCGCGCGCGCCGAACAGCGGGCCTCGGTCCTGCGCGCCACCGACGAGCTGGACACCCTCGACTTCGCGGTCATCGAAACCCTGGCCGTACACGGCGCGACCTTCCCCGGCCGACGGGCCACCCCGCTGCCGCGCCGACGATTGCACGAGCTGCTCGAGGACCGGGTGCCCACCGCCGCCGTCGACGCGGCCGTGGACCGGCTCACCGCCCGTGCCCTGGCGTGGGGCGAGGACGAGCTGTTCCTCGCCGCGGCGGCCAAGGACGCCCTGCCGTGGCCGCTGGGCAGCATCACCGAGATCCCCGATGCCCTCACCGAACCGGAAATCGTCGCCGCCCTGGCCGAAATCGGTTCCACCGAACGGGCACTGCTGGACAAGCTGGCCACCACCGGCCCGCGCGGGCGCACCCGCGACGCGGCACCCGGCACCTCGCCGGATCGTCCCGTCCAGCGGCTGCTGGCCCGGCGGCTGCTGAACTGGGTCGACGAGGAGACCGTCGAACTGCCGCCCTCGGTGGGCCAGGTGCTGCGCCGCGAACCGGTCACCGATCCGCATGCCCTGGTGCCCCCGCGGCCGGATCCGCAGCGCCACACCGCCACCGACGTCAACGCCGTCGCGGCGGGCGAAGTGGGCGAGCTGCTGCGGCACTGCACCGACATTCTCGAGGTGCTGGGCCAGTCGCCCGCTCCGGCGCTGCGCTCGGGCGGGCTGGGCGTGCGCGAGCTGCGCCGCATCGCCAAGCAGACCGGCATCGATGAGTCGCGAGTGGGGCTGCTCGTCGAGGTACTGGCGGCGGCGCGGCTGCTGGACAAGGGAATTCCCGAACCGCCGCCGGAGGCCGATACCGTCGACGACTTCTGGGCGCCCACCGGATCCACCGACGGCTGGCGGGAGGGCCCGCCCGCGCGACGCTGGACGGTGCTCGCGCACGCCTGGCTGGAACTGGACCGCTTCCCGTGGATGATCGGCCTGCGCGACGCCAACGACAAACCCCTGGCCGCACTGTCGATGGAACTGCGGAATATGCATGCCACCCGCGACCGCCGTGCCGTGCTGGCTCTGCTGGCGGAGTATCCGACCGGCACCGCGCTCTCCCCCGCCGATATCGCGCGCATCCTGGCCTGGCGGCAACCCCGCTGGCGCAGGCACTTTCGCACCGATGCGGTGGAGCAGACGCTGGCGGAGGCGGCCGCGCTCGGCCTCGTCGGCCGCGGCGCCCTCACCTCCGCGGGGCGCGCACTGTTGCACGACGGCGTTTCCGCGTCCGACGGCGAAACTCGCGGCTCCGAGACGAATCTCGGCAATGCCGAGGCCGAAATGGAGGCGGCGCTGCCGGAGCCGGTCGATCACGTACTCCTGCAAGCCGATCTGACCGTGATCGCCCCCGGCCCGCTGGTTCCAGAGCTGCAGAGCCGCATCGCCTTGGTCGCCGATATCGAATCCGCCGGGGCGGCAACGGTTTACCGCATCGGCGAGGCGTCGGTGCGGCGCGCCCTGGACGCCGGGCTGACGGCCGCGGAACTGCATCAGCTGTTCACCGCGCACTCGCGCACCCCGGTTCCGCAGTCGCTGACCTATCTGATCGACGATGTCGCCCGGCGGCACGGGCGGCTGCGCGCCGGGATGGCGCAGTCGTTCGTGCGCAGCGAGGATCCGGCGCTGTTGGCCGAGGTGCTGACCGCTCCGGTCGCCGACCGGCTGGCCCTGCGCGCGGTCGCCCCGACCGTCGCCATCTCGCAGGCCTCGCTCGGCGAGGTGCTCGACCAGCTGCGGGCCTCGGGATTCGCGCCCGCCGGGGAGGATTCCTCCGGCGCGATCGTCGACCTGCGTCCGCGCGGTGCCCGTATTCCGGCGCGTCCGAATGCCCGGCAGGCGTGGCGGCCCACCCCGCCCAGCACCGAGCAGTTGCGGCTGCTGGTCTCCGAGTTGCGGGCCGGGGAGAAGGCGGCGCGGGCACGTCCGGGGCAGGCGGTGCGGTCCGACGGAACCCGCACCGGCACCGCGGCCACCATGGCGCTGCTGCAGTTGGCCGTGCGCGTGCGCCGCCCGGTGCATATCGGCTACGTCGATGCGCAGGGCGTCGCCACCCAGCGCATTGTCGAACCCTTGAAGCTGGCCGGTGGTCAGCTCGACGCATTGGATCCGGTCACCGGGGCCGTCCGGCACTTCACGCTGCACCGCATCGCGTCGGTTGCCTTGGTGGATCAGTGATTCCGGCCAAGAGCGGGCCGGAAACAGAGAAGGGCCTGCCCGTGCTTTTCGCCGGGACCTTCAGGCACGGGGGTTCGCGAAACAGAAGGTGAGCTTGGGCTCGGAGAGGGTCAGGAAGGTCCCGCTCGGGTCGCAGAGGCCTTGATCGCTGGTGCCATCGATACGACGTACCACTCGGACGGTGGCCTCGGCGGAGGCGCAGTCGGCGTGGCTGAATCCGGTCACGGAATCTCGGCGATAGCAGTTGTCCTGCTCGAGATTCGGTGCCAGGCACAGGAAGGCGAGGGTCCGGCCGCCCCGGGTCTCCTCGTAGGAGGAGTACTCGGGGCCGCAGTCCCGCTTCCGGTCCGATGTCGACATCACGGTGTACACGGCCGCGCCGGACGAGCAGTCGACCGGCTCGGCCGCGAGGGTCGACGATTCCCGGCCGACGTCGATGCAGTCACCGACCTCGGCGCGAGCCGTATCGGACTTACCGGCGTCGGTGACGGCCGAACAGCCGGCAACCGTCGTGGCGGCCGCCAGCACGCCGATGAAAGCCCTTCCGGCCCAACCGTTCACGGGGATCAGAAATGCGTACCCCGGAGGGCCCACAGAGCCCACAGACTGTGCTGGACGATGCTCGGCACGAGGGTGTTCAAGAGCTGAATTCCGAGGTAGTTCACAAGCAACCTTTCGCAATTCTGGACGACCGTCCAGGCGTACATCGTGATCTCTGTCGGTATCGTCCGTCCGATCGTTACGCTCTGCAACATGAGGCTCGAAGAGGTCACCCAGCAGCTCTACGGGCTCGATCCCGCGGAGTTCATAGCGGCACGAGATGAGCAGGTCAAGGCGGCCCGCGCCGCCGGAGACAAGGAGTCGGCCACAGCGATCGGCAAGCTGCGCAAACCGACGGTCGCGGCCTGGGCGGTGAACCTGCTGGCCCGCGAGGCGGCCGAGGAGGTGGGCGCGCTGCTCGATCTGGGCGCCGCCCTGCAGGACGCCCAGCGCCGCCTGTCCGGCGACCAGCTGCGCGCCCTCACCACTCAGCGTCAGCAAGTGGTCAATGCCTTGTCGCACAAGGCCGCCCAGCTAGCCTCCGAGCGCGGCCGCGAACTCGGCGAGCCGGTGCTGCGCGAGGTGGGCCAGACGCTGCACGCCGCGTTGGCCGATCCCGATGTGGCCCAACAGGTTCGCGACGGCGTCCTCACCACCGCGGCCAACTACGAGGGTTTCGGCCCGGCGGGCCCGGCCCTGTCGGCCGTGCCGGAGCCGACCACCCGCCGCGAACCGAAGTCCGAACCGAAGCCGAAGCCCGACCGCGCGGCCGCGGCCCGCCAGGAACTCGACGACGCCCTGGAAGCCCTCGAAACCGCCCGCGAGGCAAAGGACTCCGCCCAATCGGACCTGGACCGCCACACCCAGGAGGTCGCCGAACTCGACTCCCGCATCGCCGAACTCCGCGCCGAACTCGACCGTACCGAGGACCGCCGCCGCTTCGCCGCCGCCGCGGAACGCTCCGCTCAGGAGGCCCTGCACAAGGCCGAGCGCCAGCTCGACCGAGTCCAGCGCTGGGTGGACAAGGCCCGTTCCCGCCTTCCGGAGCAGTGACCGGCCGATCAGAGGCGCAGCGAGCCGGGGTAGAGGTATTCGTCCGCCGGTACCGTCCCATGGTCCAGCCAGGCCGCGAAGAAGCCGGTCAGGTCGATTCCGGTTCGCGACTGCACGAACTGGCGGAACTCCGGCATGGAGGCATGGCCGTACGCGCGGGATTGCACGAAATCGCGGGTGGCGCCGAAGAATACGTCGTCGCCGATCAGTCGGCGCAGGGCGTGCAGGAACAGCGGGCCGCGGTAGTACACGCTGGTGAACTCGTCACCTGCGCCGGGATTCTGCAATGGGATCTGCCAGAATTCAGCATCGTCACGGTATTTCGCGACGGTCTCGCGGTACATCGCGTCGACGTCGGTGCCCTCCGTTCGTTCCGGCCACAGGTAGTCGGCGGTGTAGCTGGCGAAGCATTCGTTCAGGCAGATGTCCGACCACTGCTTCACCGACATCGAGTCGCCCCACCACTGGTGAGCGTTTTCGTGGACCACGGTATCGAGGTCGGTCCACGGAGCGTAGATCGGCCGGGTCTGAGTCTCCAGGGAGAACTTCAGATCGGTGTCCACATAGATGCCGCCGGCGCTCTCGAACGGGTAAGGGCCGTAGAGGGATTCGAGGAAGTCCAACACCTCGGGCAGACGCTGCTCGAGGGCCTTGTCCTTGGCGGCCTCGGGGGCGAAGGCACTGATCAACGGGGTGCCGTTGGCGCGGCGCTGTTCGAGGTAGTCGAAGTGATCGATGGCGACGGTGGTCAGATACCCCAGCGTCGGATGCTTCGACGCCCATTCGACGGTGCGGTTGGGCCCGTCGACGTCGTCAAGCACCTTCACGCCGTTCGAGACCACCTGCCACTCTTGGGGAACCGTGACGTGCAGATCGAAAGTCGCCTTGTCCGAGACGGTGTCGTTGAGCGGATACCAGGTGGTGGCCGAATGCGGTTCTCCCGCGGCGAAAGCCCCGCCGCTGGGTGAGTACGTCCAGCCTTCGCCCTGGCTGTCCGCTGCGATGCCCGCATACTCGACGGTCACCGTGAACGGCAGGCCGGGCAGCACCGGCAGCGCGGGGGTGACGCTCACCTTGTGCGCACCATGACGAACGAATCCGGCGGGAAGATTGTTCACCGTCACCTTCTGCACATCCGGTCCGGCGAAATCGAGATCGAACATGCGCAGGGCCTGCGTCGCCACCGCATTCAGTCGCGCGGTCCCGGCCAGATGATGGCTGGGCGGATCGTAAGTGATGGCCACGTCGTAGTGCTCGACCTGATAGCCGCCGTTGCCGTCGTCGGGATAGTAGGGGTCACCCAGACCCGAGGAGCCGACGAACGGATCGGCGAACGGCTGAGCCTGCGCGGGCAGGGCGACAGCGCCCGTGACGAGCACGGCGGCAACCAAGCCACGCGACCAGGTGCGAATACTCATGCGACGAGCCACCCCTTCCGGCGTCCGAACCAGGGCCGATGCTAACCCGGACATAACGCCCGGGCGGTGGCGGCTCGCCCGTCAGGAATTGTTGCCGGAGATGGCCACGCTCGCTCCGAGGCCGATGATCATCAGCCCACCGGCCCCGCCGACGGCCTCCAACCGCCGCGGCGACCGCGCGAACCAGTCGCGGGCGGTCCCGGCCAGCAGCCCCCACGCGCTGTCGGATACCAGCGCCATGGCCAGGAAGGTCCAGCCCAGGATCAGCAGCTGCACGGTCACCGCACCGTGCGCGGGCTCGATGAACTGAGGGAGGACCGCCGAGAAGAAGATGATCGCCTTCGGATTGCTCACCCCGACGATGAAGCCCTGCCGGAACACCCGCCGATGCTGGGCCGGGTCGGGGCGGGAATCCAGTGCCGACCGCAGCGACCGCCGCTCCCGGATGGCCTGCAGACCGATGTACATCAGATAGAGCGCACCGCCGAATTTGACGATGGTCAGCGCCGTCGACGAGGCCGCCACCAGCGCACCCAGTCCGGCCGCGACCAGGGTCAGCACCACCGAAACACCGAGACAGTGCCCGAGCACCGACACCAGCGCCGCCCGCTTACCGTCGGTGAGCGCGCGACCGATGGTGAACAGGACGCCGGGGCCCGGGATAACGATGATGATCGTCGCGGCCACCAGGAACGCCAGAAAGTCTGTGGCGGATATCACCGAATCAGTCTACGAGCGGTTCGATCTCGGACCGCCCCCGCAAAAGTCGGGGCTAGCCTCGCAGTCCCTCCGGCAACTGCTGCGGATCCAGCAGCAGCCGTTTGGAATCGGATCGCAGCACCTTCGAGGCCAGGGTCAGATTGTCGGCCAGCAGCTTCCATTCCCCCTCGCTGATGGCGGCGCGTGCGCGCTCGATCACGCTCGCGTCCTGCGTCCCCCAGGCGATCGGCATCGCGGTGACCGACTGGCGCAGGCCTCCCACCGAGGTCGGCGCCCGGTCGGCACGCACGGTGACCGACGGCACCTGCTCCCCCGGCCAGCTCTTGTGCCCGGGCAGCGCCCGCACCACCCGGGTGATCAGCGCATAGCGCGGATCGGCGCCCGGCTTGGCGAGGTTCACCAGCGCCAGCAGGGTCACCCCCTTCGGATGTTTGTCCGACACCACCGCCGGAACCAGCTCACCCTCGGCGTACAGCTTCTCGATGCGCGAGCGGTACGGCGTCCACAGCGCCACGAACAACGCGGTGATCGTGCCCAGGGCGAACGCGACGGCCATCAGGAACGAGTACGGATGGTTCAACCAGATCAGGCCCGCGGTGCCCAGCCCGAGCACGCTCGCCGCGACGAGGGCCAGCAAGCGCAGCCGCCGGATGTCGGCGACGACTTCGTTCACCGCCCGGGCATGCGCGCGGTCCACCGCGAATTCGAAGCGTCGCACGTCTCATTCCTAACACGTTTGTGGAGGCAATTCCTCCATTTACCCGATCGTCGGCCCGAGCAGGTCATCCGCATCGGTGATGCGATAGGCATACCCCTGCTCGGCGAGGAAACGCTGCCGGTGTGCGGCGTATTCGGCGTCCAGGGTGTCACGGGCGACGACGGAATAGAAGTGTGCTTGGCCGCCATCGTGTTTGGGCCGCAGCAGCCGGCCCAAGCGCTGTGCCTCCTCCTGACGCGACCCGAAGGTTCCCGAAACCTGGACCGCCACAGACGCTTCCGGCAGATCGATGGAGAAGTTGGCGACCTTGCTCACCACCAGGACCGGGATCTCACCGCGGCGGAAGGCGTCGAACAGCTCCTCGCGCTCCTTGGTCCGGGTCGAACCCTGGATGATCGGCGCGTTCAGATGCTCGCCCAACTCGTCGAGCTGGTCCAGATAGGCGCCGATCACCAGGCATTGGGAATCCTTGTGCCGGGCCAGGATCGACTCCACCACCGGCAGTTTGGTGCGGGCCGTGGAGCACAGCTTGTAGCGCTCGTCCGGTTCGGCGGTGGCGTAGGTCATGCGCTCGGCATCGGTGAGGGTCACCCGCACCTCGATGCAGTCGGCCGGGGCGATCCAGCCCTGCGCCTCGATGTCCTTCCACGGGGCGTCGTAGCGCTTCGGGCCGATCAGCGAGAACACGTCGCCCTCGCGGCCGTCCTCGCGCACCAGCGTCGCGGTCAGGCCCAGGCGGCGACGCGACTGCAGATCCGCGGTCATCCGGAAGACCGGGGCGGGCAGCAGATGCACCTCGTCGTAGATGACCAGGCCCCAATCCCGGCTGTCGAACAGTTCCAGATGCCGGTACTCGCCCTTGGTCTTGCGCGTGATCACCTGGTAGGTCGCGATGGTGACCGGGCGGATCTCCTTGCGCTCGCCGGAGTACTCGCCGATCTCGTCTTCGGTCAGCGACGTGCGCGCCAGCAGCTCGCGCTTCCACTGCCGGCCGGCGACGGTATTGGTGACCAGGATCAGCGTGGTCGCCTGTGCCTTGGCCATGGCCGCGGCGCCGACCATCGTCTTGCCCGCGCCACACGGCAGCACCACCACACCCGAACCACCGGCCCAGAACGAGTCGGTCGCCATCTCCTGGTAGTCGCGCAGATGCCATTCGTGGGTGGTGAAGTCCAGCTCGATCGGATGGGCCTCGCCGTCGACATAGCCCGCCAGGTCCTCGGCCGGCCAGCCGATCTTGAGCAGCATCTGCTTGATCCGGCCGCGCTCCGACGGGTGCACCACCACCGTGTCGTCGTCGATGCGCGCGCCCAGCATCGGCTGAATCTTCTTGTGCCGCAACACCTCTTCCAGCACGGCCCGATCCAGGCTGACCAGCACCAGCCCGTGCGCGGGATGTTTGACCAGTTGCAGGCGGCCATAGCGGGCCATGGTGTCGACGATGTCGACCAGCAGCGGCTGCGGCACCGCATACCGCGAGTAGGTGACCAGCGCATCGACCACCTGCTCGGCATCGTGCCCCGCCGCCCGCGCATTCCACAGCGCCAGCGGCGTCACCCGATACGTATGCACATGCTCGGGCGCCCGTTCCAACTCCGCGAACGGCGCAATGGCCTGCCGCGCCCCATCCGCCTGCTCATGCTCGACCTCGAGCAGCAGCGTCTTGTCACTTTGGACGATGAGCGGTCCGTCGGTCACGGCACCTCCTCCAGGTTGCGGGCCGCTGTCCATTGTTCCCGACGCCACCGACAGGCACCGTGTGAGCTGCGTCGTTGTTCGCTGCGAGCAGAGCCTACGAGGCGGATCGGCAGGTCAGAGGCCGGGGGGCCAGGTGGCCGGGCCGGGTGGGTCGGTGGCCAGGCGGGAGGCTATCCAGCAGTCGCGGCGGATGCCGCGCTGGAGGTTGCCCAGGCGCAGCAGGCCCTCGTAGTGGAAGCCGGCGCGGCGGGCCACGGCGGCGGAGGCGTGGTTGCCCACGATGGCGCGCCATTCGATGCGGATCAGGGCCAGGCCGTCGGGGCGGAAGCCGAAATCGCAGACGAGCCGCGTCGCGCGGGTCGCCAGGCCGCGGCCGCGGGCCTGCGAACTCACCCAGTAGCCGATTTCGGCGGCGGTGGGGTCGTCCTTGTCCCTCGACGACAGACCGACCATGCCGACGGCCGGACCGTCCTCGGCCGTGCGCACCGCCCAGGTCGGGCTGCGCCCGGCCCAGCCGACGACCACGAATTCGGCCATGAACATGTCGAACTGTTCGCGGTGATAGGGCACCGGGATCGTGGTCCATTCTCCGATGGAGGGCTCCTGACAGCACTCGATGATGCGGTCGGCGTCGGCCTCGGTCGGCCGCGACAGCCACACCGTGCCGTCGGTCAGCGCGCAGGAGTCCATGCGCGCCATGTTGTCACGGGGACTCCCGGTCGACCCAGCCGTTTTCCGGCGACCGTAGAATCCGGACAATGGTTGCCGCTCTGCTCGCCGATCTGTTCGAATCTCATCGGGCGCACCTGTTGTCGGTCGCCTATCGGCTGACCGGCAGCGTCACCGATGCCGAGGATGCGGTGCAGGAGAGCTGGCTGCGGCTGGCGACCGCCCGGCAGTCGGAGATCGAGGATCTGCGGGCCTGGCTGACCACGGTGGTGAGCCGGATCTGCCTGGACCGGTTGCGCAGTGCCGCGTCCCGGCGGGAAAGCTATGTCGGGCAATGGCTCCCGGAGCCGGTGGTGTCGGCCCGGACGCCGTCGAGCATGCCGGATCCGCTGGAGGCCGTGGTCCGCAAACAGGATTTCCGGCTCGCCGCGCTGGTGGTCCTGGACACCCTGACCCCACCGCAGCGGGTGGCGTTCGTGCTGCACGACGGATTCGGGGTGCCGTTCGACGAGATCGCCGAGATCCTCGGCGTCTCGGCCGAGGCGGCGCGGCAGTCGGCCGCCCGGGCCCGCAAGGCGGTGGCGCGCACCCCCGAACCGGCTCGCCACGAGGAGCATCTCGCCGCGGTGCAGCGCTTGATGGACGCGATGGCCACCGGCAGTGTCGAGGCCATCGTGGCCGCCCTGCACCCGGATGCCGTCTTCGTCTCCGACGCCGGTGGCACGACCCGCACCGTGCTCAACACCGTGGTGGGCGCCGAGCGCATCGGCCGCCTGGTGGTGGGCCTGCTGAACAAGTACCGCATGGACCTGTCCGAGCCCGGCGCCCTCGAGTACGAATTCGTCAGCGTGAACGGGGAACTCGGCCTGCTACTGCACGAGCGCGCGCCGCGCGACGGCGTCCCGGGGTCGCCCGCCCGCATCCTCGGATTCACCGTCCGCGACGGAGCGGTCTGGGCCGCTTACGATCTGGTGAATCCGGCGAAGCTGCGGGGCGTGCGGGTTCCGTACTGACGCCTACCCGCCGACCTTGCCGGACATGTCGTACTGCTGATACAGCTGCGCGGCATTCTCCTTGGTCACCTGCGTGGTGGGCAGGATCTGCTTCTTTTCCACCGGCTGTTTGCGCAGCAGCTTGACCAGCGTGTCGACCGCCTGTTCGGCGCAGGTCGGATAGACGAAGGTGGTCAGCAGCTGGCCGTTCTGGACCGCCCGGATACCGCCGGTCGGAATGGCCAGCCCGTCGATGCCGATGATCTGGATCGTCCCGGCCCTGCCCGCACCCTGAATGGCCAGGTGGGCGCCGAGGGCCATATCGTCGTTGTGGGCGTATACCAGGTCGATCGCGGTCCCCTTCGACAGCCACTGCTGCATGATCGCGGTGGCATTCGCCTTGAGCCACTTGGCTTCCTGCTGCTCGACGATGGTGATGTTGCGGCCGGCGATGGCGTCCCGGAAGCCCTGGGCCCGATCGATCTGGGGCTGCGAGGACAGGATGCCGCGCAGCTCGACGACATTGCCGCCGTTCGGAAGCGCCGCCACCGCCGCCTCACCCGCGAGCTTTCCGATGGTGTAGTTGTCACCGCCGATGAAGGCGGAATAGCAGTCGGTGTTGACCGTGCGATCCAGGATGATGACCGGGATGCCCGCGGCGCACGCCTGCTGCACCGCCGCCGTCAGCGGCGCGGGCTCGTTGGGCGAGACGATCAGCGCATCGACCTTCTGCTGCACGAAGTTCTGCACCTGGCTCACCTGGGTGGCGCTGTCCTGATGCGCATCGGTGATCGGCAGCAGCTTCAGGTCCGGGTGCTGTTTGGCGTAGTACTGCAGCTGCAGATTCAGTTGCGCCCGATAGGGTTCGGCATTGTTGGACTGGGAGTACCCGACGACGAACTGTTTACCGTCTCCGTCGGGACTCGGCGGATTGGCCGCACAGGCGGACCCGAGCACGGCCGCGGCGCACAACGCTGTCGCGGTAAGGGTGAAACGACGAAGTATCGACATTACTTGCTCCTGAACGAGATTCGGGCCAGCGGCTCGACGAGCCGGCGGAAGAATTCGGGTTGCTGCAGCACCACGGCGACCACCACGATCAGGCCCTTGATGATCAGCTGCGCGTTGGTGCTGACCGCGTTGAGCCCCAGGACGTTGTCGAGCAGCGTGAGAATCAGCGCGCCGACGAAGGTGCCGGTGATGGCGCCCCGCCCACCGGCCAGGCTGGCGCCGCCGATCACCGCGGCGGCAATGGCATCCAACTCGTATCCGGTGCCCGCCAAGGGATCCGCGGACGCGCTGTAGGCGGCATCGATCGAACCGGCGAACCCGGCGAGCATGCCGGACAGGGTGAACACCGCCACCACTACCAGCGTGACATTGACGCCGGACAGCCTTGCCGCCGTGGGGTTCCCGCCCACCGCGTAGATGTGCCTGCCGAACCGCGTCTTGGTCAGTATGAGTTGGAAGACGATACAGACCACGATGAAGGCCAGCACCGGATAGGCGATCCCGGCGGTGCCGACCAGCGGCAGCCACGTCCCCTGGAACAGGGTGTGTCCGGGGGTGCCGAGCAGCGCGAATTGTTCGGCGCGCGGCGTCAGCTGCCCGCTCTCGTCCAGGACCGCCGTGCCGACGGCGACATTGTCGGAGATCTGCCGGTCGATGCCGCGCACGATCGACAGCATGGCCAGCGTCATGACGAACGACTGGATCCGCAGCACCGTGGTGCCCAGGCCGTTGCACAGGCCGAAGAAGGCCCCCACCGCCGCGCAGGCCGGAACGATCAGCCAGGGACTCAGATCCTGATGTACCAGCAGCATCGCCGCCGTCATCGAGCCGATGCCCAGGATCGATCCCACCGACAGATCGATGCCCGCGGTCAGGATGACCAGGGTGACGCCCACGGCGAGGATGCCGCGCGAGGAGAACGCCGCGATGGCATTGGTGAGATTGGCCTGATTCCAGAAGTACTGGCCCTTGGTGGCGATGCCGACGGCGATCACCAGGAGCAGGCCGATATAGCCTTGGGTGGCACCGAGATACGGCAGCAATCGGCTCAGGCGGGTGCGTATCCCCGCGGGTACGGCTTCGTCGGTCATGGTCCGTCCTGGAGATCTGCCGCGGGGGTGGGTCGAGTGGTGGCGGCCCGTGCCATCGCCGCCGCGAGAATCGCTTCCTGTTCGAATGGAGCGCCACGGGCCGGATCGCGATGGAATTCACCGGTGATCCGCCCCTCGCACAGCACCAGAATGCGGTCGCACATGCCGATCAGCTCGGGTAGTTCCGACGACACCGCGACGATCGCGGCACCGGCCTCGGCCAACCGATCCATCAGGGCATGGATCTCCGCCTTGGCGCCGACGTCGATCCCGCGGGTCGGCTCGTCCACGAGCAAGACCGACGGACGAGTGAGCAGGCATTTGGCCAGGACCACCTTCTGCTGGTTCCCGCCCGAGAGGGTCCCGACCGCAGTCGACAGAGACGCGGCCTTCACCCGCAGATCGGTCAGCTGCTGCGCAACCTCGGTGCGTTCCCGGCGCGCATCCACCGTCCGCCACGGCCGCAGGAAACGGCGCAGCGCCGCCAGGGAGGCATTGAACCGAACAGTGTTGTCCAGCACCAGACTCTGCGCCTTGCGATCCTCGGCAACCAGTGCGAGGCCGCGGGTGATGGCGTGGCGCGGGCTGTGCGGCCGATAGGGTCGCCCGTTCAGCTCGATCGTGCCGGTCACGCCGGGACCGGCACCGTAGAGCGCCTCGAGGGCCTCGCTGCGCCCGGCGCCCATCAGACCGGCCAATCCGACGATCTCTCCGGCCGACACCTCGAACGAAATATCCTGCAGCGCGACGGCATCGCTCCCGGTCGGCGGCATGGTCGACAACCCGTCCACCCGCAGGCGGGTCCGACCGCCCGAATGTTGTTCGGGCCGACGTATATACAGCTCACCGAGCGGGCGGCCCACCATGAGCTGGATGAGTTCACCGCGAGCGGTCGATTTCATCGGGCGCTGTCCCACCCGTGCCCCATCGCGCAGCACCATCACCGTCTCGGCGATCTGCGCCAGTTCCTCGATGCGATGCGAGATGTAGACCACGCCTACCCCTCGGGCGCTGAGCGTGCGGATCACGGTGAACAGCCGCTGCGCCTCGGATTCGGTGAGTGCGGAGGTCGGCTCGTCCATCACCAGCACCTTCAGCCGGTGGTTGAGCGCCTTGGCGACCTCGATGAGCTGCTGTTCGGCCAACCGGCACAACCGCACCGGCCGCCGCGGCGGCAACCGCAGACCGACCCGGGCCAGCAGCTCGCGGGTCCGGGCATCCATGGCCTTGCGATCCAGGGTGCCGCGCGCGGTGCGTAACTCCTGGCCCAGGAACAGGTTGTCCGCGATGGACAGCTCCGGCACCAGGTTCAGTTCCTGATGAATCATCGCGACACCGTGCCGCGCGGCATCCTTGGGTGAGCGCAGATGCACTGCGCTGCCGTCGATCTCGATGTTGCCGTCGTCGGGCGGGAACACCCCGGCGAGAATGTTCATCAGCGTGGACTTGCCCGCGCCGTTCTCGCCGAGCAGCGCCAGCACCTCACCGCGGCGCAGTGTCAGGTCTACCCCTCGTAAGGCCTGAACACCCGGAAAGCCCTTGGTGATACCGCTCATGGTGAGCAGCACCGTGCGTTCCTCGGTCTCGGTGCCGGTCATCTCTTCCTCGCAAAGCCGCTGTGGTGCAGTCCCTTCCGTCAGGCGGCGTCGCCGAAGCCGTCGTAGTCGATATCGAGTAGCTCACAGACCGCCCGCAGCTCGGCCACGTGTTCACCGGGAATCGCGTGAATGTGGTTGGCGCCGAAGCGACTCAGGAATTCACCGGCATCGACGCGCAGCCGCGCGAAGGCGTGCGGCCACTCGAAGGTCGACATCCGCATCATGGCCTCGTTGGTGGCGGCGTCGTAGGTCTCGAATTCGCCGCGCATCACCTGCATGCGGTAGCGGCCGTCGAGGCGGGTCAGCCGGGCCAGCGTGAACGAACCCGGTGCGGCCAGGTGATGGACCGACGCGCCGCCCGCGGGGAAGAAGAACACCTCCGGATAGAAGTGGGTCCTGGCCAGGTTCTCCAGCGGGTCGTCGGACCGCGCGGCGAACCAGGTGGCGTGCTGGCCGGAATTACACAGATCCCAGACGTCCCGGTCGGCGTGATAATGCCGGACGTCGGCGAACAGGACCGGGGTTCCGGACAGGCCCTTGAGCAACTGCATGGTCAGCGCCGCATCCATATCGGATTCGGTGGCGGTGACGTGGGTGGGTTTGGGGCCCTCCCAGTCGTAGGGGTCGTTGAGGAATGCCTCGGCGATATCCATCGTGGCGAAGTGGGTGGTCAGCTCCGGCTGGCCCTTGATTCCGGAGAAGTCCAGATGCCAGTCGTCGATGAGTTCGCGCATCGCGTAGTAGGAGCGGAGCTGGCGCTCGAGCAGGTCGGGCGTGAGGCTCTTGCCGTCGTAGTGGACGCCCGCCGCGTTCTTCTCCAGCCACTCCCGCGCCAGCGTGACCCGCCCGGCGTCGACGAGTTCGCTGCGCCGCACGATCTCCCACTGGTCGATCTCCTCGACGTCCACGCCGAAGGTGCGCATCCACTGATCGGTATCGGCCACCGCCGTGTACATGCCCATCGGGCGTCCGCCGATCCGTCCGAATGTCGAGCCGCGCAACGCCTGTGTGGCCGCGGCCGCACGCACCCGGGTGAGCACGCGGTCGCGGGTCTCGGGGTCGTTGATATCGCCCCACGCCCGGGTGTGGCGGCGGCCGATCTGGTCCAGCGCGCCGCCCGCCGCGAGCATGCCGACCATGCCGGGCTGCACCGGATCCAGCCCGCCGAACAGCAGCAGCGGACCCGGGGTGGCCTCGGCCGCGAGCATGGTGAAGTGCGGGAAAGCCCAGACGGCGTAATGGAATACGGTCAGATCCACTCGGTGGTCGGCGAGGCGGCGAGCGGCGGAGGTGGCCAGCTGATTGGTCCAGACGATGTCGCCGACGACCACCTCGTGCCCGGCGTCGCGCAGGGCGGCGGCCAGCGCCGCGGCGCCCTCGGAGATGAATTCGGTGATGTCGCGGTGGACGTAGTCGCGTCCGTCGGACATGGACAGCAGCCCGATGCGAGCCATGGCGGCCTCCTCGTCCCAGCGGGTTTTCTCCCCGTGTGACGTCGATCTCAGAAATCGATTTCCGATACCATAGGTTCGCACAGACCAGCCGGTCGATGCGGGGTTTCGACGGATACTGGCAGTATCGACGACAGCGGTGAGGAATCGTTTTCTCGAGGCCCGGACAGAAGGCGGTGGTGGATGGCGGTGACGATCCGCGATGTCGCGGCGCTGGCCGGTGTCTCGCCCGCCACCGTGTCCAGAGTGCTGAACGGCGACCCTCGGGTTGCGCCGGAGCTGCGCGAGCAGGTGCGCGCCGCCGTCGCCAAACTGGGCTATCGGCCCAACAGTCAGGCCAGGTCGCTGCGCACCCGGGCCACCAAGGTGCTCGGCCTCATCATCGCCGATATCCAGAATCCCTTCTTCACCGCGCTCGCCCGCGGGGTCGAGGACGCCGCCAGCGAGCACGACTACTCGGTGGTGCTGGCCAATTCCGATGAAAGCCTGGACAAGGAGCTGCGGTATCTGGAGGTCGCGGCGGCGGAACGGATGGCGGGGGTCATCCTGTCCCCGTCGTCGACCAACGCCAGCCGCATCGACACCCTCACCGATCGTGGCATTCCGGTGGTCGCCATCGACCGGCGGCTGCGCTGGGCCGAGGTCGACAGCGTCACGGTGAACAACCAGAAGGCGGCCAAGGAGGCTGTCGATCATTTGATCGCCGCGGGGGCCCGGCGCATCGCGATGATCACCGGTCCTGTCGACGCGTCGACGGCCACCAGCCGGCTCGCCGGGTATCGGGCGGCCCTGCGCGAGGCCGGTCTCGACCCGGATCCGGCCCTCGAGGTGCGCGGCGACTATCGCATCGAGGGTGGTCGCGCGGCCGCGCGCGCTCTGCTCGCCCTGCCCGAGCGTCCGGACGGGCTGTTCGTCGGCAACAACCTGATGATGGTCGGCACCCTCGACGCCCTGGGCCAGGCCGGGGTGAGCTTCCCGAACGATCTGCTGCTGGCCGGTTTCGACGAGATGAGCTGGGCCGGTTTCGCCCCGCCCATCACCCTGGTCGAACAGCCCAGCTACGACATCGGCCGCCGCGCCACCGAACTGCTGCTGCGCCGCATCTCCGGCGAGGAGTTCCCGCCCCAGCGCGTCGTCCTGTCCGCCCACCTCCGCATCCGCGCAAGCACCCGCCGACCCGCCGTCGCCTGAGCCCAGTCCCATCCGGTCCCCAGCGATCCCTCACGGTCGGTCCCCGCGATCCCTCTCGTTCCCCCGCGTCAGCGGGGGCGGGCTACCGTGTCACCATGCAGCAGACGCCGACCGTTGCCCGCTTGCGGCCCTTCGCTTCGACGATCTTCGCCGAGATGACCGAGCTCGCCGTCCGCCACGGCGCGGTCAACCTCGGACAGGGTTTTCCGGACACCGACGGGCCCGCGGCCATGCTCGAGGTGGCCAGGCAGGCGATCGCCGACGGATTCAACCAGTACCCGCCCGGGCGGGGCGTGCCCGCGCTGCGGCGGGCCATCGCCGCGGACCGGGCGCGGCGCTACGGCACCCAGTACGACCCGGACAGCCAGGTGCTGGTGACGGTCGGTGCCACCGAGGCGATCGCCGCCTCCATCCTCGGGCTCGTCGAACCGGGCCAGGAGGTGGTGCTGATCGAACCGTATTACGACTCGTACGCGGCCGCCGTCGCGTTGGCGGGGACCACCCGGCGCACGGCGCGGTTGGTGCCCGACGGCGACGGGTTCGCCCTCGATCTGGACAGCCTGCGGGCCGCGATCGGGCCGAAAACCCGGATGCTGCTGTTGAATTCGCCGCACAATCCGACCGGCACGGTGCTGGGACGCGCCGATCTGCAGGCCGTCGCCGACCTCGCGCAGCAGCACGATCTGCTGGTCGTGGCCGACGAGGTGTACGAGCACCTCACCTTCGACGGGCACGAGCACATCAGCATCGCGACGCTGCCGGGGATGTTCGACCGCACCGTCGTGATATCCAGTGCCGCCAAGACTTTCAGCGTGACGGGGTGGAAGATCGGCTGGGCGTGCGGTCCGGCGCCGCTGATCGACGGGGTGATCGCGGCCAAGCAGTTCCTGACCTTCGTCGGCGGCGGGCCGTTCCAGCCGGCCGTGGCGCACGCCCTCGAACACGAGCAGCAGTGGGTGGCTGCGCTGCGGGACA
The DNA here is from genome assembly GCF_015477765.1 of Nocardia transvalensis. Classification (GTDB taxonomy): domain Bacteria; phylum Actinomycetota; class Actinomycetes; order Mycobacteriales; family Mycobacteriaceae; genus Nocardia; species Nocardia transvalensis_A. The sequence goes on from NZ_JADLQQ010000011.1 coordinate 52,020, forward strand.
GCCTGGCCGACAAGCGGATCCGGCTGTCGCAGGCGCTGGCCGACGCCGGTTTCGGCGTGAAGCGCAGCGACGGAACCTATTTCGTCTGCGCCGACATCGCCGGTCTCACCCCGGGCGACGCCCTGGCCTTCTGCCGCGAACTGCCCGAACGCCTGGGTGTGGTGGCCGTCCCGCTCAGCGTCTTCGCCGACGACAAGACCTCCTGGAATCGCCTGGTGCGCTTCGCCTTCTGCAAACAGGACAACACCCTCAAGGAGGCCATCCGCCGCCTCCACACCGCCCACCCGGTCCGTTCGACCCCCTAGTACGCCGCGCGGGAGCTAGGCCGGGCGGGCGCGGTCGGTGGCGAGCATGATCGCCACGCCGCCCAGCAGGGTTCCGGTGATCCAGCGCTGGGCGCGCACCCACTGCGGCCGTCCGCCCAGAAAGGCGGCGAACGCTCCCGCGCCGAGCACGATCAGCCCGTTCACGGCCAGCGCGACGGCGATCTGCACTGCGCCCAGGCCGAGACTCTGCAGCCACACGCGGCCGTGCGCGGGGTCCACGAACTGCGGGATGAGCGCCATGTACATGATCGCGATCTTCGGATTGAGCAGATTGGTGACCAGCCCCATGGCGAACAGTCGCCGCACCGAATCCGTGGGCAGCCGGGTGGGCGCGAATGCCGAAACCCCGCCCGGCCGCAACGTCTTCCACGCCAACCAGAGCAGATACGCCGCCCCGGCCAGCTTCATCGTCATATACAACCCCGGCACCACCGCGAAAACAGCGGTAATCCCCGCCGTCGCCGCAGCCAGATAAACCAGAAACCCCACCGCCACCCCCGCCAACGACACAAACCCGGCCCGCCGCCCCTGCGATACCGTCCGCGACACCAGATACATCATGTTGGGCCCCGGCGTCACCACCAGCCCCAACGCCGCCAGCCCAACCCCCACCACAGCACCGATCTCGATCATTCCCCCATGCTCACCCGCCCCTCCCCACCTGTCGCGATCCACTTCCCACCCAGTGGCCCTCCCATCAACAGCCGTCCCGAGTCACCGTCAGAGACCCCTGCCCCGGCGCTGGCGCGCCGGGGCAGGGAAACCAGAAGCCCACCGCGATAAGGGAAACCAAACGCCACCACGGCAATGACCAGAAACCCACCCGCAAAGACCCCAGACACCCACCCCAGCAAAGGACCCAGACACCGACTGCAACAAGGGAACCAGAGGCCGACCACGGCAGAATCAGAGGACGCGCCGGGCCGGGAACCAGAGGAGAAGCGCCTCCCGTACCCCAGCCAGAAGCGACCTCGGGTTCCCCAGTCGGAAGCGGCCTCTCGGTCCCCAGCCCGAAGCGCCCACTGGTTCCCCAACCCGAAGCGGCCTCCCGTTCCCCAGCCCGAAGCGCCCACTGGTTCCCCAACCCGAAACGGCCTCCCGTTCCCCAGCCCGAAGCGCCCACTGGTTCCCCAACCCGAAACGGCCTCCCGTTCCCCAGCCCGAAGCGCCCACTGGTTCCCCAACCCGAAGCGGCCTCCCGTTCCGGAAGCGGCCTCCCGTTCCACAGCCAGAAGCGGCCTCCCGTTCGACAGCCAGAAGCGGCCTCTCGCTCCACAGCCAGAAGCGGCCTCCCGCTCCACAGCCGGAAGCGGCCACTGGTTCCCCAGCCCGAAGCGGCCTCTGGCTTCCTGCCAGAAGCGATCACTGGTTCCCCTGCCTCGGCGCGCCAGCGCCGGGGCAGGGGTTAGCGGCGGCGGTGGGCTATGGCGGTGGCCAGGTGGTTCAGTTGGGTTTCGGTGGTGGGCCAGTCCAGGCAGGCGTCGGTGATGGATTGGCCGTAGACGAGGTCGGCGGAGCGGCCGAGGGTGAGGTCTTGGCGGCCCGCTACCAGGAAGCTTTCCATCATGATGCCGACGACGCCGGGCTCCGCGGCGGCCAGCCGCTCGGCGATGTCGGCCACCACGTCGGCCTGCTTGTTGTGGTCCTTGTTGCTGTTGCCGTGACTGGCGTCCACCACGACCCGCTGGGGCAGCGCGGCCTTCTCCAGCCGGATGCAGGCGTCGGCGACCGATGCGGCATCGTAATTGGGGCCGGTGCTGCCGCCCCGCAGAATCACGTGACAGTCCGGGTTGCCGGCCGTGCGGATCAGCGCGGCACGCCCATCCAGATCGGTGCCGGGGAAGACATGACTCGCCGCGGCCGCACGCACCCCGTCGACGGCCACTTGCACGTCTCCATCGGTGCCGTTCTTGATGCCGACCGGCATCGACAGCGCGCTCGACAACTGCCGGTGCACCTGGCTGGCCGCGGTCCGCGCGCCGATCGCACCGTAGGAGACCAGATCGGCGATGTACTGCGGGGTGATCGGGTCGAGGAATTCACAGGCCACCGGCAAGCCGAGCGCGGTGATGTCGGCCAGCAGCCGCCGCCCCAGACGCAGGCCGGTGTTCACATCGAAGCTTCCGTCCAGGTGCGGGTCGTTGATCAGGCCCTTCCACCCGAGCGTGGTGCGCGGCTTCTCGAAGTACACCCGCATCACCACGTGCAGGTGATCGGCCAGCTCGGCGGCCTTGACCGCGAGCCGGCGAGCGTAGTCGAGGGCGGCGTCGGGATCGTGCACCGAGCACGGGCCGACGATCACCATCAGGCGGTCGTCGTCACCGTTCAGCACATCGACGGTGGCTCGGCGACCGGCACGCACGGTTTCGGCCAGCGCGTCATCGATCGGGAAGGCCCGGCGCACGTCCGCGGGCGACAGCAGGGGGCTGATGCTCAGGGTGCGCTGATCGTCGAGGTCGGCGGCACTCGCGTCGACGGATGTCATCGTGTGGGTTCCTTTTCTCAAACCGACCCACCGAGACTGGATTCCCCGCAAGCCGGTTTGCTATCCGGCACGGGGTGGGGAGAAGGTCAGCGCGGTTCACCGACCGGCCCACCCAGGGCCGGCTTGATAAACCAGAAATACGCGCGCTGCACGAGGGCGACTGTACCAGGTACATCTGCCCGATTCGGAGAGCATCCTCCGTGATTCGGCAGACACTCGCTACAGTCGCCCTCGTCCACGACCCCACTCAGTCGAACATGCCCACCTCGTAGCTACCCGCAGGGGTGCGGGCAATCACATTCAGGCGGTTGTAGGTATTGATCAGGGCGATCGCACAGATCAGGGCGGAGATCTGGTCGTCGTTGTAGTGCTTGCGCACCTGCTCCCAGGTCTCGTCGCTGACTCCGTGGTGGGCATCGGCAATGCGGGTGCCCTCCTCGGTCAGGGCCAGCGCCGCCCGCTCGGCCTCGGTGAACACGGTCGCCTCGCGCCAGGCGGCGACGAGGTTGAGCCGCACCGAGGTCTCGCCGGCGGCCGCGGCGTCCTTGGTGTGCATATCGGTGCAGAAGCCGCAGCCGTTGATCTGGCTGGCGCGGATCTTGACCAGTTCGTACGTGGACTTGGGCAGCGGGGACTGCTCGATCGTCAGCCCCGCATTGCCGATGCGCTTGACGAACTTGGCAGCAATGTCGCTGGCGAACAGGTTGAATCGGGGTTCCATGACTGCGTCCTCAGGTGTCTCGAGCCGCATCACTCGCGGCGTCCGTACACAAAGAGGACGAGGGCGGCGGAGGAAGTGTGACAACGCCGGATTGTGACCTGCGCCACCGCGGATCCACGGCGCCGGGCCGCAGGTGTCGGCCTAGGTCTGACGGCGCACGAACGGGTAGCTGACCTTGGTCAGCTGCTCCGACAGTTCCCACAGGCGACGAGCGGTGACCTCATCGCGCGAGGCCGACGACGAACCGCAGCGCACCGGATACCCGCGCAGCCCGCGCCAGCCGGACGGGCCGTAGAACGCGCCGGGTTCCACGTCGGCGACCGACGCCGCGTACAGCGTTGGCAGCGCGCCCATTTCGGCGCTCTGCGCCAGCACACGGTTACCGAACGCCATGATCGTGTCGATGAACGATTCGGTATGCGACTGCAGTTCGGTGGCGGCGTAGCCCGGGTGGGCGGCAACCGAGATCTTCGACAAGCCCGCCGCGGTCAGCCGCCGCTGCAGCTCGTAGGCGAACATCAGATTGGCCAGCTTGGCCTGGCCGTAAGCCTGCCAGCGGTCGTAGCGGCGCCGCTCCCAGTTCAGATCGCCCAGGTCGATCTTGCCGATCACATGGGCACCGCTGGACACCGTCACGATGCGGTCGGAGATCTTGTCGAGCAGCAGGCCCGTGAGTGCGAAATGCCCGAAATGGTTTGTGCCGATCTGCATCTCGAAACCATCGGCGGTGCGGCGCAGCGGCACGGCCATCACGCCGGCATTGTTGATCAGCACGTCGGCGCGGTCGACGGAGTCGGCGAACTCGTGGACCGACGACAGGTCGGCCAGGTCGAGGCGGCGCACCACCGCCCGCTCGCCGATCGAATTCGCGACCGCCCGCGCCTTCACCTCGTCGCGGCACGCCATGATCACTCGCGCACCCGCCGCGACCAGCGATCGCGTTGTCGCCGCGCCGATCCCGCTATTGGCGCCGGTGACGATGACCGTGCGGCCGCTCTGATCGGGGATGCCGGAAGTGTCCCATCGGTTCACTTCCAAGAGTCTAGAGGTGCCGCAGGGCTACGTCTTCCGGCTCGACATCTACATCCGACCGACCAGTACTTGCCAGCTGTTTGCGACAGATTCAGAGACGGCCCGCGCGCGGCGTGTCCACGCGTCGATCCACCGGATGCCATCACCGCCGACGTACCGTCCGAGAGTATGGACACGATCATCTTTGCGGGTTTGCTCGCGGTTGTGGTGCTGCTGTATCAGCAACGTTCGCGACGCTGGGTGCTGGCCGGGTGGTGGATCGTGCTCGCCCTGACGCTCGTGCTGCTGCGCCACCACATCACCAGCGGCCTCGGCCTGGGACTGACGTGGTGAGCGCCATGACCGAACAGACCACCGCGCAATGGAGTTCGCGGCTCGGGCAGCTGCAGTATTGGCTCGCCGTCGTCTTCATCGTCGGGTGGTGCGGTGTCGTCTGCGGCGGACTCGGCGATCAGTTCATCGCCTGGGATTATCCGTGTCCGCTGTGCCTGGTGCAGCGCATGTTCATGCTGCTGGCGGCGATCGGCGGTGCCTACATCGTGCGCAAGGGTATGTCCGGCTTCATTGCGCCCCGCGATTACGCGACGGGGTGGGGGTTGGCCATAGTCGCCTGTGTGGCAGGGGGTTTCACCTCCTGGCGACAGACCATGCTGCACATCCTGCCCGGCGATCCGGGATACGGCGGACCGGTGCTGGGCCTGCACCTGTATGTCTGGGCGTGGATCCTGTTCGTCGCCGCGATCGCGACGATCGGCGTGGTCACCTGTTTCGCGAAAGAAACCGCGGCCCAGGTTATTCCGGACAAGCCGCACCGGATCGTCGGGATGCTCGCCATCGGATTCCTCGCCCTGGTGATCGGAATCAACTTGGTGGCGGTGTTTCTGGAAGAAGGGTTCCACTGGTTCCTGCCCGACGATCCGTCGCGCTACCAGTTCTTCTACGACGTACACATTTTGGGGTGAGGGAGATCCCGTCGTCTCGGCCCCAGGGGGCCGAGACGACGGGACTGTGAGGGGCCTACGGCCGACGACGGGGGCGGGCGGACCTGCCGTGGGGTGATTGAAGTCGCGGGTCCGACCGAGACGACGGGAGTTGTGGGTTGACGGGGTCTGGGCCCGGGTTGTCAGGCCTGGGCCAGGACTTCCTCGTCGGTCATGGCGGCGACCTCCATGTAGAGGCGGGCGACCGTGTCGAGGCGGTCGGGGGTGCCGTTGGCGGCTTCGCGGGTCGAGAGGCGTTGGGCCAGGCCCGCGATGGTTCGCGTGGCGAACAGGTCGGCTACCACGGTGTCGGGGGCGTCCAGCCACTCGCGGATGCGGGCGATGACGGTGGTGGCGAGTACCGAGTCGCCGCCGAGGGCGAAGAAATCGTCGTGGACGCCGACGCGATCGGTGCCCAGGACACCGGAGACGATGTCCACGAGCGCGGCTTCCAGATCCGTGCTCGGGGCGTTGTCCTGGGCCTCGGCGGCACCGGACCGCAGGGCCGCCAGCACCGCGCGCCGGTCCAGTTTCCCGTTGGCGGTCAACGGCATCGGGTCCAGGATCTCTAGCCGCGTGGGAACCATGTAGGCGGGCAACAGCTCTGCGGCCGTGGCCAGCACGTTCTCGGCCGAATCGACCGTTCCCGACACGGCCGCGACGAGTTTCGGAGCGCCGCCGTCCAGCACCGCGGCCACCGCGTGGCGGACACCGAATGCCCGGCGCAGCGCGCTCTCCACCTCGCCCAATTCCACGCGATACCCGCGGATCTGGACTTGGTGATCGGCACGGCCGAGGAATTCGATGGTGCCGTCGGGCCAGTACCGAGCCATATCACCGGTCTTGTACCAGCGCAGGCCGTCGAAGTCGACGAAGCGCTGGGCCGTGCGCTCCGGATCGTTGCGGTAGCCCGCGGCCACATTCGCGCCACCGACCCACAGCTCGCCCGGAACCCAGTCCGGACAGTCCCGCCCGGCGGGAGATACGATGCGGCACCGCACATTTCGCAGCGGCACACCGAACGGAACGCTCGTCCAGTCCGCCGGGGGATCGGACACCTCGCAGATCGTGTTGTGGATCGAGGTCTCGGTCGCACCGCCCAGGCCGGAGAACCGGCAGCCGGGCACCTGCCGCGCCAGCCGCCGCGCCAGCTCCGCACCCACCCAGTCCCCGCCCAGGGTGACCGCGCGCAGTGAATCGCCCAGCCGGTCGCCGCCGATCTCCAGAATCATGTCGAGCATGCTCGGCACACAGTTGAGGATCGAAACCCGATGCTGCCGCAGCAATTCCACCCAGCTGGTGGCCTCCGCGCGCTGCCGCGCATCGACCGCGACCAGCGAACCACCCACCGAGAACATGCCGAAGATGTCGTACACCGAGGCATCGAATTCCAAGGCCGACAGCGCGAGTACGCGATCGGCACCGCCCACATCGAACCAGTCGTTGACCGCATCGATGGTGTTCATCGCGCCGCGGTGCGGGACATCGACGCCCTTGGGCACACCGGTCGACCCGGAAGTGAAGATCACGTAGGCGATCTGCTCGGTAGCCGGGATGACAGCCTGCGCCAACGGCTTCGGATACTCACGGGCGTCCTCCAGCGCCAGGCACGGCACGGCCGGATCGCCCATTTCGGCGCCCGCGACACTCAGCGCCGCGGAAACCTCTGCGGTGCACAGGATCTCGGTCCGCCGCGCCACCGGCTGGTCGAAACCGATAGGCACATAGGCCGCCCCGGCCGCGAGCACGCCCAGCACGGCCACGATCTGCTCGCGTCCCTTGGGCAACTGCACGGCCACCGCATCGCCGGGGCGCACCCCGCTCGCCTGCAATGCCCCGGCCACGGCGAGGGCCTGTCGGGCCAGGTCACCGTAGGTCCAGGCACCGGCCTCGGCACCGAGACCCCACACCACCGCGACGTCATCGGGAGCGGTCGCGGCGTGGTCGAAGAACCCCTGATGCAGGCAGCGGCCGCTGACCGGTCCGTCGGTCGCGTTGACGCGGGCCCGCACCAATGCCTGCTCGACGGGCAGCCGCACCGCGGCCTCTGCCGACCAGCCCGCCTCATCGGCCAGGCGCCCGATCGCCGCGGTGTAGCAGGCGAACATGGCGTCGATCATGCCCTCCGGGAATGCGTCCCGGCGCACGTCCCAGTTGAGCAGCAGACCGCCGCGCACCTCGGTGACCTGGGCGTCGAGCAGGACCTGGGGCCCTTGCGAGATGATCCACGCCGGCTCGCCGAAGGTCTCGGTGACACGGTCGGCGAACAGTTCACCGAGATTGAGCGCACTGGTGTAGACCACCGGCGCCAGCACCGGTTCGCCACGAAACCGGCTCAGGTCGCGCAGCACGTCCAGCCCGGGATAGGCCGCGTGTGCACCGCTTTCGTGCATGGCGCGCTGCAGGCTCGCGGCCCGCTCGGTGACCGTCATGTTCTCGGTGACGTCGACCTCCAGCATGATCGAGGAGGTGAAATCGCCGATGATGCGGTCGATGTCGGGATGCACCGGTTCCCGGTGGAACAACGGCACATTCAGCAGGAAACGAGGCTGCGCCGACCAGCCGCCGATGGTCTCGGCGAAGACCGCCGCCAGCGCCATGGCCGGTGTCACGCCGCGCCGATGCGCCGCCGCGAGCAGCCGCTCCTTCGCCTCGGGAGCCAGCCAGTGGTTGTAGCGCACGGTGCGATGCGGCTCGGCCCGGCGGCCCGCGGGCACGGTCGGAAGTTCCGGCGCACCGGGGAGTTCCGGCAAGCGCTCCTGCCACCACTGCCGATCACGCTCGCGCGCAACGGAATCCCCCTGGCGTTCGGTCAGGTAACGCCGATAGCTGTAGTCCGGCCGCGGCAGCCGCGCACCGTGGTACAGCTCGGCGAGATCGGAGGTCAGCACGCGGTAGCTCATCGCGTCGCCGGCCAGCATGTCGACGTCCAGGTGCAGTCGGCTGCGCTCGTCGTCGAGCAGGGTGAGGGTGATGTCGATGACCTGGCCGTCCTCGATGGCCAGCCGCTGATGGGTCTTGGTGTCGCGCAACTGCTCCAGCGTCGCCTCGACCGTCTCGGGATCGCGACCACGCAGGTCGACGACGGAGAACACCGGGCGTCCGGGTTCTGGCAGAGTCTGCTGAGTGCCGTCCGGGAGGAATCGGGTGCGCAACATCGGATGCAGGGCCACCAGCTCGGCGACCGCCCGCTCCAAGCGCGCGGGATCGGTTGCGCCGCCGTCGAATTCGACGTAGAGGTGGGCGGCGACGCCGCCGAGTTCCTGCTCGTCCGAACGCCCGATCCAGTAGGCGTGCTGCATGGTGGCCAGGGGGAACGGCTCGTCCGCAGCCGGATCGGCGGTGCTCGCCGCCGGGGCGTCCCTGGTCGGCGCGGCCTGCGAACCGCCGAGCAGTTCGAACCAGGAATCGACGCTCGGGGCGGCCGCGAGCTGAGCGAAGTTGACGTCGATGCCACGCTTGCGCCAGCCTCCGGCCAATTTCATCGTGCGGATCGAGTCCAGGCCCAGCTGGATGAGATCGTCGTGATCCGCGATGTCGGACGCGGTGACGCCGAGCTGCTCGGCGATCGCGGCACGGATCTCGTCCCGATCGATGCTGCCCTGCTGCTGTCCTGACTCCATGTCCGCTGTCACTCCTTGTTCCGGCCGATCGGCCACAGCGTAACCTACTGAGATAGGGTTGCCTAACCTACCTAAGGTGACCCTGATAACTGCCGTGTGAACCGTGAGGCCAGACCCGTGACATCGACATCTCCCGTCCAGGACCATCGCGAGGGCTTCGTCTCGTTCCCCGCCGACGTCGCCGAGTCCTACCGTGCCGCCGGATATTGGGTGGGCCGATCTCTCGGGGAGCTGTTGCGGGAGGCCGCCCGGCAGTGGCCGGAGCGGCCGGCGCTGCACGAGGCGAACGGAAGCCGGACGTATGCGCAGCTCGACGGCGACGCCGATCGGCTGGCCCATGGGTTCCTGGCACTCGGTATCGCGCCCGGCGATCGCGTCGTGGTGCAGTTGCCGAATGTGCCCGCGTTCGTGCCGCTGCTGTTCGGGCTGCTGCGGGCCGGGGTGATTCCGGTGCTCGCGCTGCCCGCCCATCGGCGCGCCGAAATCGAACATTTGGCCGAATTGTCCGGGGCGGTGGCCTATCTCATTGCCGATCAGGTCGGTGCCTTCGACTATCGGGAGCTTGCGGCGGAGGTTCTGGAGCGGGTCGGCTCGCTGCGGCAGGTGTTCGTGCTGGGCGAGCCGGGGCCGTTCATCGGCGTGGATTCGATTCCGCGCGAGGGTGGTTCACTGCCGGAGATCGATCCGAGCGATATCGCGGTGATGCTGGTCTCGGGCGGTACGACCGGATTGCCGAAGCTGATCGCCCGCACGCACGACGACTACGCCTATAACGCGCAGGCCAGTGCCGAAGTCTGCGAACTCGGCCCGGACGACGTGTATCTCGCGACTCTGCCTGCCGCGCACAACTTCCCGCTCGCCTGCCCGGGCATTCTCGGCACCGTTGCGACCGGAGGATCGATCGCCCTCGTCGATGATCCGAGTCCGGAGAACGCCTTCGCCGCCGTCGAACGACACCGGGTGACGGTCACCGCCATGGTCCCGCCGCTGGCCCAGCTCTGGTGTGCGGCCACCGAATGGGAGGAGGCCGACCTGTCCTCGTTGCGGCTGGTCCAGGTCGGTGGCGCCAAACTGGCTGAAGTGAATGCCCGGCAGGTGGAGCCCGCGCTGGGGGCCCGGCTGCAGCAGGTGTTCGGGATGGCCGAGGGGTTGCTCAACTACACCCGCCTCGACGATTCCGACGACCTGATCTGCGGCACCCAGGGACGTCCGCTGTCACCCGCCGACGAGATTCGCATCGTCGATGGCGAAGGCAACGACGTGGCGCCCGGCGAAGAGGGTGAGCTGCTGACCCGCGGTCCGTACACCATCCGTGGCTATTACCGTGCGCCGGAACACAATTCCCGTGCGTTCACCCCGGACGGCTACTACCGCAGCGGGGATCTGGTGCGCCGCCTGCCCAGCGGGCACCTGATCGTCTCGGGACGCATCAAGGACGTGATCAACCGGGGCGGCGAGAACGTCTCCTGCGACGAACTCGAGGAGCACCTGCTCGCCCACCCCGCCGTCCGCCACGCCGCCGCCGTCGGCCTCCCCGATCCGGCCCTGGGCGAAAAGGTCTGCGCCGTCCTGGTAGTCGACGGCCCCATGCCAGCCCTCGCCGAAATCAAAACCTTCCTCACCGCGCGAGGCCTGGCCACCTACAAACTCCCCGACATCCTCCGCCAGGCCGACCACCTCCCCCTCACGGCCGTCGGCAAGATCGACAAGAAGGTCTTGCGCACCAGTTTGTGAAAACCCCGCACGCAACGCGCCAGGGCGCGTTGCGTGCGGGGATGCGAAACCGACCACTCCTACGGGGATGCGAAACCGACCACGCCTACGGGGACGCGAAACCGACCACGCCTGCGAGGACTCGAAACCGACCACGCGTGTGGGGATGCGGAACTGACCACTCATGCGGGGATGCGGAACCGGCCGCACGTGCGGGGATGCGGAACCCGGCCGCACGTGCGGGGATACGGACCCGGCCACGCATGCGGGGCTTTAGAGCCGGTGGCGGGTCCAGGGATTCGAAGCGGCGCGGGTGCACGGAGTGGAACCTGGCCGCACGTGCGCACTCTGTCATCTGCGCTTGGGCACCCTCGTCACCCGGCGTGCCTAGCCGCTCGTCACCCCGGCGTGCTCGACGGTTTGTCACCCCGGCGGGCGTTTGGCCGGGTCAGGCCTCGACTACGTAGGGGGCGATGCTGGTGAGTTTTTCGCAGGTTTCTTCGAATTCGCGGTCGGGGCGGGATTGGGCGACTATGCCGGCGCCTGCGCGGAGCCAGGCGCCCTCGGTGGTTTGGTAGACCGCGCGGAGGACCAGGGTGGCTTCCATGGCGCCGGTTGGGGAGATCGTCACCACGGCACCGGAGTACAGACCGCGGGGGTCGTGGTCGAGGCGGAAGACCGCGTCGACGCCGGAGGATTTGGGGATTCCCGAGGCGGTGACCGATGGGAACAGGATTTCCAGGGCGTCCCATGGGCTGCGGGTGGCGGCCAGGCGGCCGCGGACTGTGGAGGCGAGGTGCTGCACGCTGCCGCGCTCGCGGACCGCCATGAAGTCCGATACCGCCGCGGTGCCCGGCTCGGCGACCGCGGAGATCTCGGCGAAGGAGGTCTGCACCGAGATCGCGTGCTCCACGATCTCCTTGGGGTCGGCGACGAGGTCTGCCCGCGCCGCCTGGTCGGCATCGTCACCGCGGCCGAAAGCCCGTGTACCCGCCAGCGGTTCGGTGGTCACCACGCGGCCCTCGTCCACGGCGACCACCAGCTCCGGGCTGAAGCCGGCGGCCTCGAGACCGCCCAGCCGCAGCAGGAACGACCGCGCCGGGGTGTTGTAGGCCCGCCCGAGCCGATAGGTGGCCGGAACATCGACGACGAACGGCAGATCGACCTTCCGCGACAGGATCACCTTCTGATAGCGCCCGCTGCGGATCTCACCGACCGCCTCGGCCACCCGATCCCGGTAAGCCGTGGGATCGATGCTGATGTCGGCCGGACGCGGCTGCGGCAGTGCGGTGTCCTGTGCGGCGGCGATGATCTCGTGGATCTCACCGGCCTCGTGCAGGGTCGAGCCCGAGATCCGCACCCCGGTTGCGCCGATGTGCACCTCGATGCGCGGAACCATCAGATGCGCCAGCGCCGTTCGGGGACCCAGATGCGCGGTGGCGTCCAGCGCCCAGGCGCAGAACTCGAATCCGATCCAGCCGTAGGCGTGCCGTCCGTTGAGCGGCAGCTCGGCCAGCGCCCGGTCGATCACACCGGCCGGACTCCCCTCCCAGGGGCCCGCCGTGGTGCTGCCGTGCCAATCCACCCGTAGCTCGTGGGCGTCCAATTCGACGCTGCCGATAGGATCGGCCGCGAACACCCACTCACCCGGCCGCTCGTACACCACGTACTCGCCGAACCGATCGGCGGCCGCAAGCGCGGAAACCGCTGCGACGGGGTCGATTCCGCAGGCCGCGGTGAATGTCGCCCCCGGACCGTCCCCATACCCGATTCGCACCCGCTCGTCCGTGGTCGACACCATTCCTCCAAGGTTATGCTTACCTAACTCTGGGAGGTAAGGCTAGCATTACCTCTATTCGCTGTGCGTGTGCCGACGAGCACATCTGCCAGGGGTGGGTAATCCCGGCAAAAAGCACACCGGGAAATGAGGGGGTGGCACACCGGGAAATGAGGGGTGGCACGCCGGGAATTAGGAGGGGAGGCGTCGCTCTGGCGAACCTCCTGCGGGAAACCTGCCGTCCGGGCTTCAATGGGGAAGCGTCACCTGATGGAGGGTTTCATGATCGAGCACCGTGCCGATGTTGCCGCGGCGAGCACTCCGGACGCCGCGCCGCGGTCGGTTGTGGCGCTGGTGGACGCCTCCTCTCCGGTGGAGCGGGAATTGGTCGGCGGGTGGCTGGCCGAGGGCGGGATCGCCGCGGAGTACGGGGTGGACGTGCCGGTCACTCAGCTCGATCTCGATGCCGAAGCGGTGGCCGAGCGGCTGGTCGGGCGGCACGACGATCCACTCGTGGTGCCGGTGCGTGTGGTGTGGTTGCCACCCGAGCGAGACGGGGTGCGCCGCACCACCTTTGCCGATCTGGTCACCCTCAGCAATCCCCGCAAACCCCATCCGCTGATGCAGCGCCGGCTGGTCGCCAAGGCTCCGGACCGCCACCTCGTCCTCACCGGCCAGCCCGCGCGCCTGAGCGAGCTGCGCGCGAACAACCCGAATGTCGCGGGCAGCGTCGAACCGTTCGCGCGCGCCGTCGTCCGGGCCGGGATCGTCGCCCTGGAACGTGCCGAACGCGCCGTCATCGGCGACCGCTACAAGGTGCCGCGGCTGGTCGCCGAGGAGATCCTCGACTCCCCCGAATTCCTGCGCCGCCTCGACGCCATCGCCGCCCATATCGGCACCAACTCCCATGAGGTGTACCGCCGCGCGGAGAAGGCGCTGCGGGAATTGGTTGCGGCACAGAGCCGTCTGGTCTCCGACCTGTTCACCCAGGCCATGCGGCCGGTGCACGCCTCGACCTGGAAACTGGACTGCGACCCGTCCGGCCTGGCCGGGCTGCGCCGCCTCAACCGCCGCTATCCGCTGGTCTTCCTGCCCTCACACCGGTCCTACGTGGATGCGTTCGTGCTCGGAGACGTGCTGGCCCGCAACGACTTTCCCCCTAATCACGTGATCGGCGGGGCGAATCTGCGGTTCTGGCCGATGGGACCGATAGCCCGGCGCACCGGAACCGTCTTCATCCGCCGCAGTTTCGGCGACGACGAGGTGTACAAGGCGGTCGTCGAGGAGTACTTCGCCTATCTGCTGGCCAAACGATTCAACCTGGAGTGGTACTTCGAGGGCGGCCGCACCCGCACCGGAAAACTGCGCCCGCCGCGCTACGGCCTGCTGAACTACCTTGCGGCGGCGATCCGTTCGCGCCGCGTCGACGATGTGATGCTGGTGCCGGTATCGATCACCTACGAGCGACTCAACGAGTTGGGTGCGATCGCCACCGAACAGGTCGGCGGCGCCAAGAAGCCCGAGGGTCTGACCTGGCTGGCGCGTTATATTCGCAGCCAACAACATTCGGCGGGCCACGTGTATGTGCGCTTCGGCGAACCGCTCTCGGCGCGGGAACGACTGTCCGCACACGGCGATCCGCTGCTTCCCGACCCCGGTCCGGCCCAGCCACTGCCACCGGACGTCGACGAACAGGAGCGAAAAGCGATCCAGCGGTTGGCCTTCGAGGTCGCGGTCGGCATCAATAGGGTTACGCCCATCACCGTCAACGCCCTGGTCACCTTGGCATTGCTCGGCGTGCACGAGCGCGCGTTGACCCTCGGCGAGGTGCGGGCGGTCCTGCTGCCGGTGCTCGGCTACATCGAACGCCGCGAGCTGCCCAGCGGCGAACTCGCGGTGCTGCGCGACGATCAGGGCCTCGCGGTGGTGCTCGAACAGCTGTCGCTGGCGAAGGTCGTGACGGTCTATCGGGGTGGCCTGGAACCGGTCTACTCGATCGAGCCGGGCGCGCATCTGGAGGCCGCGTTCTACCGCAACAGCGCGGTGCACTGGTTCGTCGATCGCGCGATTCTCGAACTGGCCATCCTCACCGCGGTGGAGGCGCCGGAGGGCGACCAGCTGCGTGTCGGATGGGATGCCGCCTTCCGGCTGCGGGATTTGCTCAAGTTCGAATTCTTCTTTCCCGAACGCGCCGAGTTCGCCACTCAGTTGACCCGGGAAATGCTGCTGGTGGACCGGGATTGGCATCGCCGCACCGCCGACGGCACACTCGGCGCGGACCTGCTGGCCGAACTCGCCGGTTCCGGCTTCATCATGGCCCACCGCGTGCTGCGCTCGTTCTTCGACGCCCAGTTGGTGGTGGCCGAACGGCTGGCCGACCACGATGCCGGCGCACCGCCGGACCACAAGCAGTTCATCGACGAATGCCTGGCCGTCGGCAGGCAGATGCTGCTGCAGCAGCGGCTGCACAGCCCCGAATCGGTGTCCTCCGAACTGTTCTCCGGCGCACTGAAACTCGCCGACAATCACGGCCTGCTCAGGCCCGACGGCACCGACCTGTCGGCCCGCCGCCGGGCCTTCGCCGATGAGCTGCGCGCGATCGGGGCGCGGATCTCGCGGGCGGCCACCCTCGATCCGTCCCATCGGGCGGAGGTGTTATGAGCGTGCCGTGCGGGCCGGTGGGGGCGATCACCGAGGACGAGGCGGTCGCCGCCGTCCGCTCCGGCCCGCCGGGTCCCCACATCGCGGCGGTCTTCGATTTCGGCGGCACCGTGGTCCACGGCTTCACACCGCCGTCGGGCCCGCGGAGATTCCTGCTGCGCCGAGACCCTCGGCGCGCCCTCGCCGACAGCCTGCTGTCCAGCATCCGCGGTGCCCGCGGCGAGGGGGAGTACGAACGGTTCCTGCAGCGCACCATGCACACCTGGGCCGGTCGTACGGAGTCCGAACTCACCGAACTCGGCGAGGACCTGTTCCGCCACACCATCTACGGCCATCTGTATCCGGAGGCGTGGCGGCTGATCCGCGCCCATGAGGGCGCCGGGCACACGATTGTTCTGGCCACCTGCCTGACCCGTTTCCAAGTGCTGCCCGCCGCCAGGGAATTGGGTGTCGAGCATGTGCTCTGTACGCCGATGGCGGTGCAGGACGGGGTGCTCACCGGTCATGTCGACGGAAAACCGCTGTGGCGCACCGGCAAGGCCGAGGCGGTCCGCCGATTCGCCCGTGCGCATGGTCTCGATCTACCGAACAGCTACGCCTATGCCGACGCCGCGCCCGATCTGCCGCTGCTGGAGCTGGTCGGCCGTCCCACGGCGGTCAATCCGGATCCGCGCACGGCGATCGAGGCCACCGAACGCAATTGGCCGGTGCTGGCCTTCCGGCCGCGTCAGCCCGCGCGGCTGCGCGATGTCGCCCGCACCGCGGCCGGTTTCGCCGGGCTGCTCGGCGGGGCCGCGGCCGGGGTGGCCGCGAAATCCGGTACGCGCGATCAGCGGCGCATGGCCGATTCGATGATCACCGTCGCCGCCGGTGCCACCCTGCGCGCGACAGGCGTTCGGCTGCGGGTCGTCGGCGCCGAGTACGCCCGCTCCCCACGCCCGGCCGTGTTCATCTTCAATCATCAGAGCCAGTTCGACATGGTGGTACTGGCGGAGGTGCTGGGTGCGGGTTTCACCGGAATCGTCAAGAAGGAGGTCACCGGCAATCCGATCTTCGGGCCGCTGATGCGCTTCGCGGGGGCGACCTTCATCGACCGTTCCGATACCGCCGGTGCGAAGGCGGCCCTGGCTCCGGTCGTGGAGACGCTGCGGGGTGGTCTGTCGATCGTCATCGCGCCGGAGGGAACGCGCTCGCTGACGCCGCGCGTGGGGCGGTTCAAGAAGGGTGCGTTTCACATCGCCAGGCAGGCTGGGGTGCCGATCATCCCGGTGGTGATCCGCAATGCGGGCGAAATAGCCTGGCGCAATTCGGCAATCGTGCGCAAAGGAGTCGTCGATGTGGCGGTGCTGCCGCCGATCGATGTGGGCGGCTGGGATCCGCGGGCGATGGACGCGGAGATCGAGCGGGTGCGGCAGCTGTTCGTCGACACGCTGCTCGACTGGCCCGCCCCGGCCGCCGATGCCGCGCTGACCTCGTGACCTACAGCTGTCGGCCGAACAGCAGCTTCCACGGCATGAGGGCCGACTCGAGCTGCACCCTCAGGCTCATCTTGGAGGCGCCCTTGGTGCGCTCCTCGAACCGGATCGGGACCTCGGCGATGGTGAAGCCCTTCTTGATGGTCCGGTAGTTCATCTCGACCTGGAAGGAGTAACCGTTGCTGCGGATGGCGGCGACGTCGATCGCGCGCAACGTGTCGGCCTTCCATGCCTTGAAGCCGGCGGTGGCGTCCTTGACGCCCAGGCGCAGGATCAGGTTGACGTAGAAGTTGGCCCAGGCCGACAGGGCCTTGCGGTACCACTTCCACTCCGCGGCGGTCGAACCGCCCTCGACATAGCGGGAGCCGAGCACCACACCCGCGCCGGAGTTCTCGAGCTTGTCGAGCATGGCCGGGATGACCTCGGCCGGATGGGACAGGTCGGCGTCCATCTGGATGACGACGTCGGCGCCCTCGTCGAGGGCCTTGGTGATACCGGCGACGTAGGCGCGCCCGAGCCCGTCCTTCTCGGTGCGGTGCAGCACACCCACCGCATTCGGCAGTTCGGCGGCGAGCTTGTCGGCGACCTCGCCGGTGCCGTCCGGCGAGTTGTCGTCGACGACCAGCACGTGCAGGTCGGCGACCGGTAGCGCGGTCAGCCGCTCCACCGCCACCGGCAGGTTCTCCCGCTCGTTGTAGGTCGGCACCACCACGGTCACCTTCACAAGTCGCCCTCCCGCTCGAATGCGCGCGCTATCACTGCTGCACAGACGGTAGCTGATTCACCTTTGGAAATGCTGAGCCGGTCCAGCTCAGTCGCTGTCGCTCCAGCTCCGATCCCTGGCATCCTCGCGCGCATTGCGTTCCCGCGCGATGTCCAGGGCCCGCTCCGCGGTAGCCCGGTCGGGATAAGGCCCCATCCGGTCGGCAAACCAACACCGTTTCCCCTGCTCGGCCCGATGATGCTTCAAGCAGTAGTACCACCCGTTGTCCGACTCACCCATGTGATCATGCTCCCACCCCCACCGGCCTCTGTCACCGCCACCAGCTAACTTCCCTCAACCCCCACATCCGTGAATGTTTTGAAACGAATCCCTCGCAACGAATCACACAATTCCCAAACGGAACCAATCTTTCCCCCCATGTGATTTCACCCCACCCCGCCCCCATCGATCGCCAATCGCTATCGGAATGACGGAGATCACCGATTCACCGAAGCACTTAGCTTAGCCTTCCATGCCCGATATCCGAAGCCCCCCACCGTTTCCCCACCCAAAACCCGCACCCGCCCCCGATTACAGATACCCGTCAGCAAAAACCCCTACTACCCCCACCCCCAGGGATCCCACCGTCCACGAGAGAAGATCCCGGCCAAAGCACGCCGGGATGACGAGATTGACTGCCGGATGACGAGATTGGCATGCCGACGACGAGTTTGCCGCACCGGATGAAGAGATTGCCCACGAATCCCAAGAACCCACACAACCAGCCAAAACACAACCAAAGATCAAAGGAAGGCCCCACGAAAGCGCAACCACTGGAAGGGGGGTCCAGGGGGGCGAAGCCCCCTTGGGATGGGGGTGTGGGGGGCGCGCCCCCCACATATCACCCTCGAACAAGGCAAAGGCTCTCCCTGAGCAGGGGAGAGCCTGAGAGGGTGGCCAAGGCCGGGATCGAACCGGCGACCTTCCGCTTTTCAGGCGGACGCTCGTACCAACTGAGCTACCTGGCCGGGGCACCCGAACCGAATGCCTAAGCATAACTTGCGACCCTGACGGGACTCGAACCCGCGACCTCCGCCGTGACAGGGCGGCGCGCTAACCAACTGCGCCACAGGGCCTTGCTCTGCTCCAACGGTGTTGCCACCGTACCCCCTACGGGATTCGAACCCGCGCTACCGCCTTGAAAGGGCGGCGTCCTAGGCCGCTAGACGAAGGGGGCCCGCCGGATGTCTCCGGTCCGTTTCTCAACGGCTTCCGTTGGGAGCCCGGATAGCTTATGACAGCCCGAGCGGGATTCCCAAATCGGCTGGTCAGAGGCCCAACTGCGACCTGGACAGCCGATCACACACCGAGATCCTCCATCCGCGCGGACGCCCGCCAGCCGCTGTGCCGGAACTCGTCGAGCCACTCGGGGGTGGCCATGGACTCGACGATGACCTCGAGCGCCTCGGTGAATCGGGTCCGCAGATCGGACCCGCCACCGAGCAGGTCGATGATGTAGCGCTGCCCGGCCAGGGCGGCGGTGAGGGTGCGCGTGAACCGGTCCGGGTCGGCGTCGGGCCGCAGCTGCTTCTGCTCGATGGCCCGCACGGCCAGCAGCCGGGTCGACCTGCCCAGGATGCGCCCGCCGCCGGCCTGGACGTCCCGATAGAACTCCGGCTCGATGACGAGCCGGAATTCGGCCTGGATGATGATGTCGTTCTCGAGTCGCAGCGCGACCTCGTCGACCATCCCGTGCAGGACGTCCAGCGGCCCGAGATCGGTTCGAGCGAGCCACCTTTCGGTGGTCGCCCGGTACCGTTCGACGGCGGCGTCCAGTACCGCGCGTGCCAGGTCCTCCTTCGAGTCGAAGTGGAAGTACATCGCCCCCTTGGTGGCGCGCGATCCTTCCAATATGCGGTTCAGCGATGCCGCGGCATAGCCGCTCTTCCCGAATTCAACGGCGGCGGACCTGATGATCGCCGCACGTGTCCGGCGGGCCCGCTCTTGCTGCCGTGCCATGCTCGAAACGCCTCCGAAGCTACTTGCCGCCGGAGGACCCCCCATTGAGAACGGTCCTCGACGCGAAGTTATGAGATTTTCAATTACTTCAACTCGGGCTATCGCCCGGTTTTCAGACTTTGGGTACGAAAAATCGCGAGAAACTAGAAGCACACCAGGTGGTATAGTTTTCGACGCCCGGGTGCGCTGCAGGGGGTGCGCACCCGGGCGTTTTCTTCGTCTCGGATCAGCCTCCTGCGACGCGGTCTCCAGGGCATCGCGAACGGCCAGACCGGTCGCGACACGTTCGGGCACATCAACCATAGGCCGAATCCCATCTCGCCGGGGTACTCCCGGTTCTTGCGGAATTCACCAAGCGGTCACCGTACCTCGAAACGGCGCGCGACGTGCGGCGTACCGGCAAGTCAGTTCGCTGGATTGCCTTTCGTCCCTTATGGCAAATACTCCGCTACCGTTTGGGTGATTGGCGCCTTTCGCGAATTCCGCCGCGCCCCAGGACCGTTCACGGCCGGCCCGGCACTCCCCTGCCGCCCGGCCGCCGACCCCGTCCACCCACCCGCCCGGGCGCCGGCTCCCGGGTCGCTTCTCCGCCACTGCCAAACCTCCGATACCAATCGTGTTGCCACGCACCACGATTGGAAGATGTTTACATATTTCCGCTGTGAAACAAATTGGGAACCAAAGCGATTGCCCCCGGCTTCGGTCCGCCGCCGCGGGCACCCTGCTGCTTGCGGACGTATCGTCGGGCCGCCCGCACACGTATCACCCAAGTGCCATGGCGCGCCGAAGTTCCGGGCCGAGGCATACCGGGAGCCCGTGCGTCAGGGGATGCCGAGGCCTGGGCGGCGGGCCCGGCAAGACGCGGCACCGAGCCGGCGATGGTTGCCGGTCGCCGCGGGCCTACCAGGGCAAACGACCGCATCCCGAGAGACGAACGGATACCGGTTACCACTTGTGCGCGACGCACACTAGACTTGCCCACCGCGCCCCTATAGCTCAGTTGGTAGAGCTACGGACTTTTAATCCGCAGGTCCCAGGTTCGAGCCCTGGTGGGGGCACCCGTCACGTCGGGCCGGAGCGAGCAGTCGTTCCGGCCCGACGGCGTTACAGGCACAGCCTGGCAAATCCCGCTCCCCGGCGTCGACGGGATCGCTTACTGTGGGGCTCGACCGGTAGTTACCGGCTCACTCACGAGAGAGGCGGAGCTATGACTTCCTTCGATGACCTGCTCTCCCAAGTCCCGATCGGGCAGATCGCCACGAAGCTCGGCGTCGACGAGGCGACCGCGCAGAGCGTGGTGTCCAAGGCCCTGCCGGTGTTGCTCGGCGGGCTCCAGGCAAAAACCGGCAACCCCGCGCAGGAACAGAAGCTGCAGGGTCTGGTCGATCAGAATCAGGACGAGAATCTGCTCGCCGGTGGGGTCGACATCGATCAGGTCGACGTGAACACCGGCGAGCGAATCGTCGACGACGTCTTCGGCTCCGACAAGAACACCGTCATCAATGCCCTGGGCGCGACCGGTGACTCGGGCGGCAACGATCTGGTCGCCAAGGTGCTGCCGATCCTGGCCCCGATCGTGCTGGCGTATCTCGGCAAGCAGATGGGCGGCCAGGGCGGCGCGGCCGAACAGACCGGGGGTGGCAACGGAGCGCTCGCGGAGATCCTCGGCGGCCTGCTCGGCGGCGCCGCCGGTGGTAAGAGCGGCGGCCTGGGCGGTGCGCTCTCCGACGCGCTGGGCAAGAACGCCGGGGGCGTGCTGGGCAACGTGCTGGGTGGTTTGCTGAAGGGCAAGCGCTGAGAGCTCGATCACCTCGAGACACCTCTCGATTCGCGTCATGCAAACCGCCCGCCGCCCTTGCCGCGGGCGGTTTTTCAAGCCGCGGCTAACACCTCGGCGCGCAGGACGATAGTTACCGAGCGGCGGATGACACGCTTACACTCGGAAGTATCGGGAATGCGCCGACTAGGCCGTATGAGTTCGATCACGGACACTGTTAAGTCACTCTGATGCGTTTCGCATCACACCTACGGTGTCGTAAGGTATGAGGCCGCGACGGCACGACCTCAGGGGGTCGACGAGCAAGACGCACGACAACATCGAAGGGCGCACTTTATGGCAAGGGATCTGACTCAACTCGAACTGCTGACGGAGTTGGAGCCGGTTGCCGAGGAGAACGTCAACCGCCACCTCACGCTGGCAAAAGATTGGAATCCGCACGACTACGTGCCGTGGGACGATGGCCGCAACTTCGCGGCGCTCGGGGGCGTCGACTGGGATCCTTCACAGTCGAAGCTGAGTGAGGTCGCCAAGGCGGCCATGATCACCAACCTGCTCACCGAGGACAATCTGCCCTCCTACCACCGCGAGATCGCCGAGAACTTCTCTCAGGACGGCGCCTGGGGAACGTGGGTGGGCCGCTGGACCGCGGAAGAGAACCGCCACGGCATCGTCATGCGCGACTACCTGGTGGTGACCCGCGGCGTGGATCCTGTCGCCCTGGAAGAGGCGCGCATGGTGCACATGACCAACGGCTTCGCGTCGCCGGTCGATCAGCTGCCCGAGGGGCAGGCCGGATTCCTGTACTCGGTCGCGTACGTGACCTTCCAGGAGTTGGCCACCCGCGTCAGCCACCGCAACACCGGCAAGGTCTGCGACGACCCGATCGCCGACCGCATGCTGCAGCGCGTCGCCGCCGACGAGAACCTGCACATGATCTTCTACCGCAACATGTGCGGTGCGGCCCTGGATCTGGTGCCCGACCAGGCCATCGAGGCGATCGACCTGATCCTCGAGAACTTCCAGATGCCCGGCGCCGGAATGCCCAACTTCCGCCGCAACGGCGTGCTCATGGCCAAGCACGGCATCTACGACCTGCGCCAGCACCTGGAAGAGGTGGTGCAGCCGGTACTGAAGAAGTGGCGCATCTTCGAACGCGACGACTTCACCGCCCGTGGCGAGCAGACCCGCGAGCGCCTCGGCCTGTATCTGGAAAAGCTGAGCAAGGACGTGGTGAAGTTCGAGGAGCAGCGCGACCGCATGCTCGCCCGCGAGGCCGCCAAGCGCGAACGCGAACTGGCCGGCAGCGCCGCCCGCTGACGCCACCACCCCACCCCGCGTGACGCCCGCGCCCCGGCGCCACGCCGCCCCTTCAGATACTCGTCGCACCCCGCGGACCGGTGTCACCCGCCGCGGGGTGCGACGTCACCGTGCCCCGCGGGCCCGGCATCGCCGATCCACAGATCTGCCGTCATCCAACCCGCAGATCCCGGCATCGCTCGACCGCGGGTTTCGGCATTGCTCGACCCACAGGTCCCGGCATCGCTCAACTCGCACATCCCGGCATCGCTCGGCCCGCACAATCCCGACGTGCTGTTGGCCGGGACCTCCCCCGGGCGTGATCCGGGGCACTTCGGCTCGGATGGGAAACTGGGAATCATGACCGTGGCGCTCGAGACCGAGAACGACTTGCGGATCGGCCCCTATCCGGTCGATCCGCCGGTTGTGCTCGCACCGATGGCCGGGATCACCAATGTGGCGTTCCGGACGCTGTGCCGGGAGTTCGGCAGTGCCACCTCGATCTATGTGTGCGAGATGATCACCGCCCGGGCGGTGGTGGAGCGCAACGAGAAGACGCTGCACATGATGTCGTTCGGCCCGGACGAGCATCCCCGGTCGATGCAGCTGTACGGCGTGGACCCGGCCACCATCGGTGAGGCCGTGCGGATCATCGTCGGCGAGGGCTGGGCCGATCACGTCGATCTGAACCTGGGCTGCCCGGTCCCGAAGGTGACCCGGCTCGGTGGCGGGGCCGCGCTGCCGTACAAGCGGCGGCTGTTCGAGGCGATCGTGCGCGCGATGGTGAGCGCCGCCGAGCCCGCGGGCGTGCCGGTCACGGTGAAGTTCCGCATCGGCATCGACGACGACCACATCACCTACCTGGATGCCGGACGCATCGCGGAGGCCGAGGGAGCCGCGGCGGTGGCCCTGCATGCCCGCACCGCGGCGCAGCGGTATTCCGGGGAGGCCGACTGGTCGGCGATCGCCCGGCTCAAGGAGGCGGTCACCACCATTCCGGTGCTGGGCAACGGCGATATCTTCAGCGCCGACGATGCCGTGCGCATGATGGCCGAAACCGGTTGCGACGGTGTGGTGGTCGGCCGCGGCTGCCTCGGCCGTCCGTGGCTGTTCGCCGAACTGCAGGCCGCACTGCGCGGCGAACCGGTGCCGGCGGGCCCGAATCTGGGCCGCGTGAGCGAGATCCTGTACCGCCACGCCGCCCTGCTGGCCGACCATTTCGGCGAGGACAAGGGCATGCGTGATCTGCGCAAGCACATGGCCTGGTACCTGATGGGCTTCCCGGTGGGCGCCGAGCTGCGCCGCCGCTTCGCCACCGTCTCCACCCTCACCGAACTTCAGGACCTCATCGCCCAACTGGACCCCACCGCGCCCTTCCCGAAGGACGCCGAGGGCCCGCGCGGCCGCCAGGGCTCCCCCGGCAAGGTCAGCCTTCCCCACGGCTGGCTCGACGACCCCGAGGACGCGACCGTCCCCTGCGCCGCCGACGTGATGCACTCGGGCGGCTGATCGTCGGCCGTCGACAGCACGCCCGTTTTGGGACGGGATGGGTAGCTTGCGCCGTGTCCGGTGGCCGATCGTGGCTCAATCGTTATCATGGCGGAGGCCGGTGATCATGTTGTAGCAGCAAGTGGTCGCGGCGCCGGGTCGATTCACAGGGTTCGGCCTGCGGTGAAGAGTGAAGTGAGGTTCGTTGGTGGGTGACGACGATCGGCACGGGCAGCCGCCCGAGCCCGGAGGTCGCGTCCCCTGGGAGCGCTACTCCACAGGCGACCCTGCCCACGAGGCCGACCACTCCGGACGCCGCAACCGCTACGCCGACGAATCCCCGTCCGCCGAACCGCTCACGGTCCACGATCTCGTCCAGAAGGTCGACAACGAGCGAACCCGCCACCACGGCTCCAGCGGCCGCCACGGCGCTCACGCCGACCCCGTCCCCCCCGGTGTCGCCGACATGCCGACCGACACCGCCCTCCCGATAAACCCCACCCCCTCCCGCGCCCCCGCCGCCGACGACGCGCGCACACCCTTCCGCACGCCCTCTACCGACAACTCCCCCAACGCCTTCCGCGCACCGACCGCAGACGACTCCGGCGGCCCCTCGCGCGCCCCCGTTCCCGACAGTGCCTACGGCACGCGCGCGCACGCCGCCGACAACACCGTCGCAGGCTTGCGCGGACCGGCCGAGGACGACACACGACGTCCCTCCCGCGCCCCCGGCGCTGACGATGCCCGCCGAGCATCTCGTGCACCGGCCACGGGCGACGATGGCGGGCCTACGCGCGCACCGGCTTCCGGGGCCTCGCGAGCACCTGCTTCCGGTGAGGCTCCTACTGCCTTCCATGCACCGGCGGGTGATGACACTCGCGGCGGTCGGCAGGCGCCTCCGTCTGGCAAGGGGGCCAAGGGGTTTCGGGCGGCTGCGGGCGATGAGGCGCCCACGGCTCTGTATGCGCCTGCGGACGTCGAGACGGACCCGGAGGGTGCGTCGGCCATTGCCGATCATGTGACCGATGTCCTTCCCGCTCCGGATGTCGACGAGACTTCGGGGCGGCGGCGGTCGGCGAAACCGGAAGCCGTTGGGAAGCAGCAGTTGTCGCGGCTGGCGGCGAATCGGCAGCGGCGGGTTCGGCGGTTGCGGCTGATTTCGCGCAGTGCGACCGCGGCGTGCGCGGTGCTGACACTCGTGCTGACGGGGGCGGGGTGGAATTACCTGCGCGCCACCGATCATGGGTTCAATCGGGTGGCCGCGGTGGACGAGAACTCCGCCGATATCGTGAATCCGGGCGGGCAGCTCGGTGATGAGAACTTCCTGATCATCGGCAACGACACCCGGGCGGGCGCGGACGGCCAACTGGGCGCGGGCACCACCGACGACGCCGAGGGGGCGCGTGCGGACACCGTCATGCTGGTGAACATCCCGGAGAACCGGCAGCGGGTGGTCGTGGTCTCCTTCCCCCGCGACCTGGACATCTCCCGCCCCTCCTGCGAGGGCTGGGACAACGAGAACCGCCGCTACACCGGCACCACGTTCCCGGCGGCCATGGGCGACAAGCTCAATGCCGTCTACGCCCTCGGCGGCCCCAAATGCCTGACCGCGGTGATCACCAAGCTGTCCGGCCTGAAGATCAATCACTTCATCGGCTTGGACTTCAGCGGATTCCAGTCGATGGTGGACACCGTCGGCGGCGTCGAGGTCTGCACCAGCAAGCCACTTGTCGACGAGGAACTCGGCACCATCCTGCCCACGCCGGGCAAGCAGACCATCAACGGAACCACCGCGCTGGACTATGTGCGAGCCCGCCACGTGCAGGGTGAATTCCGCAGCGACTACGACCGCATCAACCGCCAGCAGCGCTTCATGTCATCGCTGCTGCGCAGTGCGCTGTCGAACAAGACGCTGTTCGATCCGGGCAAGATGAACGCCTTCATCAACGCCTTCACCGGACACGCGCTGATGGACAACGTCAAAACCAACGACCTGCTCACCCTGGGCCGTTCACTGCAGAAGGTGGACGCGGGTGCGATCACGTTCCTGACCGTGCCCACCGCCGGAACCACCTCCTACGGCAACGAGATTCCGCGCGAACAGGACATCAAGGCGATCTTCACCGCGGTCATCGACGACCAGCCGCTGCCCGGTGAGAAGAAGCCGGTCGCACCGCCCACCACCACCGCACCGCCCGCACCCCGTCAGCTGACCGCGGTCGACCCGAGCACGGTCTCGGTGCAGGTGTCCAACGGCTCCGGGATGACCGGGGTGGCGGCCACGGCCGCAAACAAGCTGTCCAATCAGGGTTTTCAGATCTACAACGTCGGAAACTACGCGGGCGGAAACATTTCCACCACCAAGGTGCGCTATGCGGCGGGCCACGAGGCCGAGGCGGCGACGGTGGCCTCCGCGATTCCGGGCGCGACACTGGAGGCCGCCTCGGGTCTCGGCAGCATCGTCGAGGTCGCCCTGGGCGCCGATTACACGGGCACGATCCGCACGCCGGTGGCCTTCGGCAGCACACTTCCGGCGGTGCCCACGACCACCGGCGGTGCACCGGAGACCCCTGTCACACTGCCGTCGGACCTCGAGCACGTCAACGCCGCCGACGACCTGTGCAAGTAACCGGCGCTCACCTGCGTCGATGTGGCTAGCCACGGGCAACACCAGTGGTTCACCCACCGTTCGTGACTTGGTCAGCGCCGGGAACTAATGTTTGGTTTCATGCGTGTCATCTACAACGAACAAATGGTCGACCTCGCCAATCTGCTGGGTGAGATGGTCGGCCTGGCGGGCTCCGCCATGGAGCGGGCGACCCAGTCGCTGCTGCAGGCCGATCTGACGCTGGCCGAGCAGGTGATCAGCGAGTACGACCGGATCGCCGAGATGAACACGCTGGCCGAGGAAAAGGCGTTCGCCCTGCTGGCGCTGCAGGCTCCGGTGGCCGGTGATCTGCGGCAGGTGGTCAGCGCGATCCAGATCGTCGGCGATGTGAACCGGATGGGCGCACTGGCCCTGCATGTGGCGAAGGTCGCGCGGCGGCGGCATCCGAATCACGCTCTGCCCGAAGCGGTCAACGGTTACTTCGCCGAGATGGGTCGCATCGCGGTGAATATGGGTGCGGCGGCCAGGGAGGTGCTCGAGACCCGCGATCCCGAGCGGGCCGCGCAACTCAACCAGGACGACGAGGCGATGGACGATCTGCATCGCCATCTGTTCACCCTGCTGATGGACCGGGAATGGAAGTACGGCGTAGCGGCCGCCGTGGACGTCACGCTGCTCGGCCGCTACTACGAACGTTTCGCCGACCACGCGGTGGAGATCGGCCGCCGGGTGGTGTTCCTGGTGACCGGCGTGCTGCCCCCGGACGAGGACGCGGAAACCGAGAAGATCTAGGGCGCGTCCGCGTTCGCCTCGTCTCGCCAGCCGAGCAGCACCGAATTTCCGTGTTCGGGTTTCCAGGGCAGCAGGAACGCGACCGCGACGGTGCAGACCAGCAGGGCTCCGACCGCGACGTAGGAGGCGAACTGGGCGCCCTCGAGGGCGGCTGCCTTCATGGCGTGGATGAGGTCCGCCTTGGGCTTGGCCAGGAACGGGGTGACCGGAGTCTTGATGATCTCGATGACGCTGATCGGGGTGTCGCGGGCGATGCTCTTCTGGTCGGGGTTCATGATCGCGTTCGGGATGGCGTCGATGCGCGAGCCGACTCGGTTGCTGTAGACCGAGGTCATGATCGAACCGAGGACCGCGACGCCGAGCGCGCCGCCGACCTCACGGGTGGTGTCGTTGACCGCCGATCCCGCACCCGCCGCCGCGAGCGGGACCGAACCCATGATCGATTCGGTGGCCGGTCCCTGCACGACGCCGAATCCGATGCCCAACAGCACCATCGAGACGACAACCGGTCCCAGATAAGGCGTTTCGACCTTCACCTGTCCCGCGATGTACATGCCGGCCGCCAGGAGCAGCAGACCGCCGATCATCGTCGCGGTGGTGCCGATGCGCTGCGCCACCAGCGTCGCGATGGGCGCGCCGAATCCGACCGCGGCGGCGAACGGCAGGGAGTGGATGCCGAATTCCAGTGCGCTGTACTCCTTCACGCCCTGGAAGTACTGGGTGATGAGGAACAGGAATCCGAAGGCGCAGAAATACGACACCGTGATCGCCACCGAGGGCACCGAGAACCGGCGGATGCGGAACAGCCGCACATCCAGCACCGGCGATTCCACCCGCAGCTCCCACGCCACATAGGCCACCAGCAACACCAGCGAGACGGCGTAGCCGGCCAGGCTGCGACCGGCCAGCCAGCCGTGCTTGGGCGCATCGATGATCGTCCACACCAGGGTGGTCACCGCGACGAGAGACAGCACGATCCCGACGACGTCGAGGCGGCCCGTGTGCTCGGCGCGCGACTCCGGCACCACCCACAGCACGGCCACGATCGCGATCAGAGCGATCGGCACGTTGATCCAGAACACCGCGTGCCAGCTGAAGTATTCGAGCAGCCACCCGCCGGTGATCGGTCCGATGGCCACTGCGATACCGGCCATCGCCGTCCACAGCGCGATGGCCGCGGCTCGGCCGCGGGCCTCGGGAAACAGATTGATGATCAGTGCGAGCGTGGCCGGGAAGACCGCCGCGGCGAAGACGCCCATCCCCGCCCGCGCGGCGATCACCTGACCGAGGCCGGTCGACAGCGCCCCCGCGCCCGACATGACCGCCACACCGGCCAGGCCGATGATCATGACCCGTCGGCGCCCGAAGCGGTCGCCCAGATGTCCCAGTGCCAGCAGCAGCCCGGAGAAGGCCAGCGTGAAGGCGTCCACGATCCACTGCAGCCCACTCATTCGCGCCTGCAACTGCACAGCGATCGATGGCAGCGCCACATTGACCAACGTGTTGTCCAGCACGACAAGCAATTCCGCGAGACAGATCGCGAGCAGAGCGATGATCCGCATCCGCATCGCGACCGGCATACGCTGCTCGGATCGCAGGCTCACCGTTGATACCGCCATCCGCCGCCTCCTGACTATAACGATCGGTGTAGTTGCCTGAGACCGTATCTGTTACGTCAGGTTGCATACAACCGCCCACGGTATGAGATGGCGTAGCTAACAGCGGGCGTTATGAGTGACGTCACCCACATCCTGTAGGAAAGGAAGTGGGGCACCGAGTCCCGGCATGCTTTCGGCCGGGACCTCCGGCTTATCCGAAGCGGCCGGAGATGTAGTCCTCGGTCTCCTTGCGGGAGGGGTTGGAGAAGATCTTCTCCGTCTCGTCGATCTCGACGAGCTTGCCGGGCTTGCCCTGGGCCTCGAGGTTGAAGAAGGCCGTCTGATCGCTCACGCGGGCGGCCTGCTGCATGTTGTGGGTGACGATGACGATGGTGAATTCCTTCTTCAGCTCCGAGATCAGATCCTCGATCGCGAGCGTGGAGATGGGGTCCAGCGCCGAACAGGGCTCGTCCATCAGCAGCACATCCGGCGACACCGCGATGGCGCGGGCGATGCACAGCCGCTGCTGCTGACCGCCGGACAGGCCACCACCGGGCTTGTCGAGGCGGTCCTTCACCTCGTTCCACAGGTTCGCACCGCGCAGCGACCGCTCGGCGACCTCGTCGAGCTCCTTCTTGTTGCGCACCCCCTGCAGCTTCAGCCCCGCCACCACGTTGTCGCGAATGGACATGGTGGGGAACGGGTTCGGCCGCTGGAACACCATGCCGATGGTGCGCCGCACACCCACCGGGTCCACGGTGGACCCGTAGATGTCCTCGCCGTCCAGCAGCACCGCACCCTCGACCCGCGCACCCGGAGTCACCTCATGCATCCGGTTGAGCGAGCGCAGCACCGTGGACTTACCGCACCCCGAGGGACCGATGAAGGCGGTGACGCTGCGGGGCAGCACGGTCAGCGACACATCGGCGACGGCGTGGAACTTGCCGTAGTAGATATTGAGGTCCTTGACGTCGAACCGCTTGGCCATGTCGATATTCCGTTCGCTTCTATCGGTTCCGCGTGAGCAGCTTGTTGACGACCGCGGCTCCGAGATACAGCAGCGCGATCATGAGAATCAGCGTCAGCGACGCACCCCACACCCGCATCCGGCCCGCGGGCTCCGGGTTGGCCAGCTCCTGGTAGATCAGCAGCGGCAGCGACGCCATATTGCCGTTGAAGATATCGAAGTTGATCGACTTCGAGTAGCCGACCAGCACCAGCACCGGGGCGGTCTCACCCATCACGCGGGCCAGCGCCAGCAGCATGCCGCTGATCATCCCCGGCAGTGCGGTCGGCACGACGACCCGCATGATGGTCTTCCACTTCGGGATTCCCAAAGCGTAAGAGGCCTCGCGCAATTCGTCGGGCACGAGCTTGAGCATCTCCTCGGTGCTGCGCACCACCACCGGCAACATCAGCAGCACCAATGCCAGCGATACCGCGAACGAACTCTGGGGAAAGCCGAAGGTGGCGATCCAGAACGCGAAGACGAACAGCGCCGCGACGATCGAGGGCACACCGGCCAGGATGTCGACCATGAAGGTGGTGGTCTTGGCCAGCCGGCCGCGGCCGTATTCGACCAGGTAGATGGCGGCCATGATGCCCAGCGGCACCGCGATCACGGCCGCGACGGCCGACTGCACGATGGTGCCGTAGATCGCGTGGTAGACACCGCCGGAGAACTGGTCGGGCAGCACGCCGCGCTGCGAGTAGGTCCACCAGCCGCTGTGGATGACGGCGCGAAAACCCTTGTTGAGCACCAGGATCAGCACCCAGCCGAGCGGAATCAACGCGATCGCGAAGCACAGCCACATGACTCCGGTGGCGAGGCCGTTGCGAATCTTGCGGCCCGCGCTGACCTGACGGAACGCCGGCGCCTTGACCGGACGATCGAGCGTCGTGGTGGCCATCAGCCGTTCACCTTCCCTCCGGCAGCGATCCGGGCCAGCGCGTTGACCACGAAGGTCAGCACGAACAGCACGAAACCGGCCGCGATATAGGCGCCGGTGGGCAGCGCCTGACTGAATTCCGAAGCGGCCGAGGCGATCTTGGACGCGAAGGTGTAGCCGCCGTCGAACAGTGACAGGTGCCCCGCCTGGGCCGAGGTCCGCAGCACCACCAACACGGCGATGGTCTCACCGAGTGCGCGGCCGAGTCCGAGCATGGAACCGGCGATCACACCGCTGCGGCCGTAGGGCAGCACCGTCATCCGCACCACCTCCCATTTGGTGGCGCCGAGCGCCTGCGCGGCCTCGATGTGGGTGCGCG
Source organism: Nocardia transvalensis (assembly GCF_015477765.1). GTDB lineage: Bacteria > Actinomycetota > Actinomycetes > Mycobacteriales > Mycobacteriaceae > Nocardia > Nocardia transvalensis_A. The sequence goes on from NZ_JADLQQ010000011.1 coordinate 83,365, forward strand.
GTGTGAGATGGAATACCTCGCGCGCGACCGAGGTGATGATCGGCAGGATCATCACCGCGAGCACGACGCCCGCCGTGAAGATCGTGCCGCCACCGCCGATCGAGACGTTGCCGGACTTGAACAGGAAGAACCAGCCCAGGTTCTCGTTCAGGAACCGCTGGAACGGCTCGAGCTTCTGGGCCAGCACCAGATAGCCCCACAGACCGAACACGATCGAAGGCACCGCCGCGAGGAGATCCACCAGGATCGAGAACGGCCGCGCCAGCACCTCCGGTGCGTACTGCGTCAGGAACAACGCGATTCCGACGCCGATCGGCACCGCGATCACCAGCGCGAACACCGAACTCAGCACCGTGACCGTGAACAGGTCCCGGATGCCGAACTGCAGGTGGTCGGCATCGGAGGTGCTGAAATCGGTGCTGGTGAAGAAGTTCGCCTCGTTCGCGCGGATCGAGGGCACCGCCCGGATCAACAGGAACAGCGCGATGAGCGCGATGGCGGCGACGATGGTCGCGCCCGCCGCGGTGGCCAGCGAGCGGAAGATCCATTCCGCACTCTTGTTGTGGCCCTTGCTGCCGCGGCTGCTACGAGCCGGTTCGGTGCTGGTTTCGCTCGGCATGGAGGCAGTATCTCCGCCCCTCCGCGGGCCGGTGGAGTCCGACCGACCCGCGGGAGTGACTTCGTCGTGAACGGTCATGGGTCGTTTCCGCGATCAGGAAATGGCGTTGATCGCGGTGGTCAGCTTGGTCTTGAACGCATCCGGAATCGGCACGTATCCGGCCTCGTCGAGACCCTTCTGACCGTTGTTGATCGCCGAGGTCAGGAACGCCTTGACCGCCTTGGCGGTGTCGGCGTCGCCGTACTTGGAGCAGACGATCTCGTAGGTCGGCAGGATGATCGGGTAGGCGCCCGGATCGGACGGCTTGTAGAACGAGCTGGTGTCGATGACCAGATCGTTGCCCTCCCCCACGATCTTCGCGGTGGCGATCGCCTTACCGGCGGACTCGACGTTCAGCTGGACCGGCTTGGCGGCACCCTCGGTGAGGATGTGCGCGACCGACAGGTTCTGCGCCTTGGCGAACGACCACTCGTTGTAGGTGATCGAACCCTTGGTGTTCTTGATCGCGGCCGAGGTGCCCTCGTTGCCCTTGGCGCCCTCACCGACACCACCGGCGAACGACTTGCCCGCGCCCTTACCCCACGCGCCGTTGGAGGCGGCATCCAGGTACTTCTGGAAGTTGTCGGTGGTGCCGGACTCGTCGCTGCGGAAGATCACGCGGATGTCCTGGTCCGGCAGCTTGCCGGCGATGGCAGTGTTCAGCTGCTGAATCTCCGGAGCGTTCCACTTGGTGATCTGGCCGCTGAAGATCTTGGCCAGGGTCGGGCCGTCGAGCGCGAGATCGGTGACGCCATCGATGTTGTAGGTGACGGCGATCGGGCCGAAAACGGTCGGGAGGTTCCATGCCGGGGAGTTGCCGCAGCGCGTAGCGGCCTTCTCCGGCTCGCCCTTCTTCGGGTCCAGCGGGGAGTCCGAACCACCGAAATCGGTCTGACGGCCGATGAATTCGTTCACGCCGGCACCGGAGCCGCTCGAGGTGTAGTCCAGCGAGTGGCCGTCACAGTTCGCCTCGTAGGCCGCGACGAAACGATCCATGGCGTTCTTCTGCGCCGACGAACCGCTGGCCTTCAGCGCCTTCTTGCCTCCGCAATCGACGTCGACCTTGGCGGCGGGCGCACCGTTCGTGGCGGCGGGGTCGTCGCCGCCACAGGCGGACAGGGTCAGGGCTGCGCTAGCGGCCAGCACGCCGACCATGGCGCTACTGCGCTTGAGATTCACCTATTCCTCCGGGAATCGCGTTGTACACGCCCGATCCCTCAACGACCGGACGGGTGCTGTGGTGGGCCGGTTCGCGGAGAACTTGCACACCAGGCAGCGGAAAGCCGCCCACAAGTAACCTAGGTTCGGCCGGTTGACAGTTGGACCTGGGTAAGTGAACGGAAGGTGAACAACCCGGCGCGATTCTGTCCGCTATGTGTGACATTTGCCCCAAAGTTACTGCTGTGCCGCGCCGGGGTTACTCACAACCATCGCCCGGCTGGCCGGGTGGTGTTAGGGAGTGGCGTAGGCCACGTCGACGTATGCGGGTTCGAAGCCCAGCCGGGTGTAGGTGTGCACGGCGGCGGAGTTGTCGGCCTCGGTGTAGAGCAGCACCTCGCTCAGGCTGCGATGGCGCAGGTAATGCAGGCCCGCGAGGGTGAGCAACCGGCCCAGTCCCCGGCCCTGCGCGGCGGGATCGATGGCGACGACGTAGACCTCGCCGACCGGCGGCTGTTCGTCCTCGTGCACCTTCGTCCAGTGGAAGCCGAGAATGCGGGAGGGGTCGGCGGCATCGGTCGCAATGAACAGGCCCTTGGGATCGAACCAGGACGAGTCGCGGCGCGCCGCGATCTCGGTTTCGCTCCAGCCGCCCTGTTCGGGATGCCAGGCGAAGGCGGCGTTGTTGACCCGGAGCAGTTCCGCGTCGTCCTCGGGTCCGGTGTAGGTGCGCAGGACGATGTCCGCGGGCACCTCCAGCTCGGGTAGCTCCGGCGTTGCCAGTGAGCGTCGCATCTGCCAGAGTTCGCGCGCCACCGTCAGGCCCAGCCGGCCGGCCACCGCCCGCGCGGGGGCCAGATTGCCGTGTGCCCAGACCCGCGCGCCCGGACCGCCCGCGTTCAGTGCGGCGGCGACCAGTGCGGCGCCGACACCGCGGCCGCGGGCGCGGGGATCCACCACGGCTTCCGCCATGGCGGGGTGTTCGCCGTGGGCGGCAACGAGATTCGCATACCCGGCGACCGCGCCGTCGCGCTCGATCAGCAGATGCCGGGCCGGGCTCGGCGTGGTCAGCGACAGGACGGCCTGTTCGGAGATGGGCGCGACACCGTCGGCGGCCGTGGCCCGGTCGATCAGTTCGGCGATCTCGGCGGCGAGGTCGGCGGGGACGTCGTCGGTCCAACCGGTCGATGGCTGCGTCACGACAGCGTTCCGTTGGCCGGGGTCAACTGCGAATCGTCGGTGCCTTCGGCGCCGCCCTCGTCGTCGGGAAAGGGGGTGACCGACTCGCCCTTGCCGGCCGAACGGGCCGGGCGCACCGCCTTGTATCCGACATTGCGCACGGTGCCGATCAGCGATTCGTATTCGCTGCCGAGCTTGGCGCGCAAACGCCGCACGTGCACGTCGACGGTGCGGGTGCCGCCGAAGAAGTCGTAGCCCCACACCTCCTGCAGCAGCTGGGCCCGGGTGAAGACCCGGCCCGCATGCTGGGCGAGGTATTTGAGCAGCTCGAACTCCTTGTAGGTGAGGTCGAGCGGGCGACCGCGCAGCCGGGCGGTGTAGGTGCCCTCGTCGATCACCAGCTCGCCGAGGGTGATCTTGCCGCTGTTCTCCGGGCTGGCGGCGCCGCCGTTGCGGGCCACCAGCAGACGCAGCCGGGCATCCAGTTCCGCGGGCCCGGTGCCGGGCAGCAGGATGTCGTCCAGACCCCAGTCCGCATTCACCGCCACCAGGCCGCCCTCGGTGAGCACGGCCACGACCGGCACCGACGATCCGGTACTGCCGAGCAATCGGCACAGGCCGCGCGCGGCGGCGAGATCGGTTCGCGCATCGACCAGGGCCACATCCGCGGTCCCGGCCTCGAGCAGCGAGGCGACCTCGGTGGGCGCGGGTCGCACGTTATGCGGCAGCAACGACAGCGACGGCAGCACCGACTCCGGATTCGGGTCGGAGGTCAGCAGGAGCAGCTCCACCAGCTCTCCTCCCAATCTGGCATGTCCGCGGCAACCTCGGTGTCTTTCGCGTTTCCATGCTCGTTCGCACAGGTAATCCGTGCCTACATTAGCGCGTTCGAGCCAGTGACCACGCAATCCGGGCAACCGACGCACCTCCCGACCCTGCATCCGGCGCCGGGGAGCCGGATGCAGGGAACCAAGGGGGCTGGCGCCGGATGCAGCAAAGTGGGCTCACGTCCGGCGCCAGCGTCCACCGGTTCCCTGCATCCGGCGCGCCAGCGGCGGATGCAGGGTCGATCCGCACTCTGTACCAACAGATATCGTGCGTATATGCGTTGTTCACCCGGAACCGAGGCCGATCCTGATGCGTAAGGTCATTGTCGGGCTGCTGTTGGTGGTGGGGCTTGCGGTGGTTGCCGACTTCACTGCGGCGGCCTATTCGGAGTACCGGGTGTCGCGGGCGCTGCGGGCCGGGGGTGAGCTCAGTGCCGATCCCGAGGTGACCATCCACGGGTTTCCCTTCGTGGCGCAGGCGTGGCGCGGGGACTATCGCAATGTCGAGATCCGGGCGCGGGTCAATCGTCCCGACATTCCGGGTGAGATCCTGGCCGAGGCGACGCTCAGCGGTGTCCACCTGCCCAGCCGAAATCTGATCGACGCCAAGATGCAGACGGTTCCGGTGAATCAGGTGAAGGGGCGCATGATCATCGACTCGATCGAACTCGGCCGCCTGATGAACATCCCCAACCTGTCGCTGGTCGGACCGCCCGCGGACAAGTCCGACGGCACCGGCGGTTCGGGTGGCACGGGAATGACCACCCAGGGCAATACCTATCTGCTGTCCGGCACCATCATGGTGAGCCCGGAGACGCGCAGCACCGCACGCGTGAGCGTCAAGGTGAACCTGCTGCTCGACGGCGACCAGGTGCGTATCGTGGCCACCGATATCTATCGTGGGGAAGGGGACGCCACCACCACGGCGGCCGCATACGAGCAAGACTTGGACAAGACCGCGATCCTGGCGCGATTCAGCCGCACCATCGACACCAAAGACCTGCCGTTCGGGGTGCATCCGACGAAGGTGCAAGCGATCGGCGGAGACATCATCGTCGAAGGCGAGGGCGAGGACATGACGATCGAAATGGACAGGTTTGCCCGACCATGACGCAAATCACGATTCTGGTCCTGGTGCTATTGGCCGCGCTGGCGGTGGGCGTGTGGGTCCGCCGACGCGAGGGCCGGCTTCGCACCACCTCGCAGCGGACCGCCATGACCGGTCACAGCAACCGCACCGAGTTGCTGGCCACCGTCGGCGTGCGGGGCGAAGTGCCTGCGGTCGTGCACTTCTCGGCCGAGTGGTGCGGCCCGTGTGATGCCGTGCGCCGGGTCGTGGCCGGGGTGGTCGCCGATCTCGCCGACACCCCGCAGCCCCCGCTGGACGTCGAGGTCGATATCGACGCCGAACCCGCACTGGCCCGCGAACTGAACGTGCTGTCGCTGCCGACGACCTTCGTTTTCGATGCCCGCGGCCGGGAACGATTCCGCATCTCGGGGGTGCCGAAAGCCGCTGACCTGCGCAGCGCCCTGAGCCCCCTGACCATGCCCGAAGCCGCTTAGTGACTCTGGTTACGAACCCCGGGTCCAATTCCCGTGCCGAAGCGGGTAAACTCCTTCTCGTGCAAACCCGCCGAGAGCTGATGCTCACCCGACGCCGCACAGTCGATCTGTGCCGCCTCGGCGGTTGTTGCTGCCTGTGCATCTAGCCGGGCGGCCTTTCGCACCCTTCTGACGCCGTCCGGTTCTTCCCACCGCGTGAGCGATCTCACCGATCCCCCGGTGATCTGCCATATCTTTGACAGCTAGACCAAAGCAGCGCAGGAGTACCCGATGTCAGAGCACATCCCTACCCCCAACTCCCAACCCGCACAGCGCATTCCGGCCGGACAGGTCGATGTTCGCGGGCCTCGTTTCGCGGCCTGGATCACGACCGGCGTCCTCGTTCTGGTCCTGGTCGCCGCCATCTTCTCCACTCCGGTGGCCGCCGTGCTGATCGGCCTGCAGACCATCGTGTTCGCGCTCGGCGCCCTCAACGGACCCCGCCGCAGCCCGTACGGCTGGCTCTACGCCACGTTCGTCGCACCCCGCATCGGACCGGCCCCCGAAACCGAACCTGTCGCGCCCGTGCGGTTCGCGCAGCTGGTCGGTTTCGTGTTCGCGGCGATCAGCTTCGTGGGCTTCGCCTTCGGCGCCACCGTCGTCGGCACCATCTTCGCCGCGTTCGCGCTGTTCGCGGCCTTCCTCAACGCCGCCTTCGGCATCTGCCTGGGCTGCAAGCTCTATCCCCTCGCCCAGCGGTTGATTCCGAAATCGGCCGCTCCGACCAACTCCCCCACCTAGCCCCGGCAAGTCACATCTGAAAGGAACAACATGGCTCGCTCCGATGTCCTGGTCTCCGCTGACTGGGTCGAAGAGAACCTCAACACCCCCGGCGTCGTGATCGTCGAGGTCGACGAGGACACCTCCGCCTACGACACGGGACATATCGAGGGTGCCGTCAAGCTCGACTGGAAGAAGGACCTGCAGGACGCGGTTCGGCGTGACTTCGTCAATCGTGAGCAGTTCTCGGATCTGCTGTCGGCCCGCGGTATCTCCAACGACGACACGGTGATCCTGTACGGCGGCAACAACAACTGGTTCGCCGCCTACGCCTACTGGTACTTCCGGCTCTACGGCCACCAGAACGTCAAGCTGCTCGACGGTGGCCGCAAGAAGTGGGAGCTGGACGGCCGCCCGCTGTCGAAAGAGGCCGTGAACCGCCCGGCGACCCAGTACAAGGCCGCCGAGCAGGACCTGTCCATCCGGGCGTTCCGCGACGAGGTCATCAACGCCATCGGCACCAAGAACCTGGTCGACGTGCGGTCGCCCGACGAGTTCTCCGGCAAGATCCTCGCCCCGGCCCACCTCCCGCAGGAGCAGAGCCAGCGTCCCGGCCACATCCCCGGCGCCATCAACGTCCCGTGGAGCAAGGCCGCGAACGAGGACGGCACCTTCAAGTCCGACGAGGAGCTGAAGGACCTCTACGCCGAGGCCGGCCTGAACGGCGACAAGGAGACCATCGCCTACTGCCGCATCGGCGAGCGGTCCTCGCACACCTGGTTCGTGCTGCGGGAACTGCTGGGCCACCAGAACGTCAAGAACTACGACGGGAGCTGGACCGAATACGGCTCCCTCGTCGGTGCACCGATCGAGTTGGGAGCGTGATACAGATGTGCGCAGCACCTACCCAGGGCCAGACCCTGCCCGCCAATGTCGATGTCGAGAAGGAGACCGTGCTGACCGGGCGCGTCCTCGACGGCGACGGCAACCCCGTCGGTGGCGCGTTCGTGCGGCTGCTGGACTCCAGCGACGAATTCACCGCCGAGGTGGTCGCCTCCGGCACCGGTGACTTCCGCTTCTTCGCCGCTCCGGGTGACTGGACCATCCGGGCGCTGTCGTCGGCCGGCAACGGTTCGGCGCAGGTGAAGCCGGAGGGCGCCGGAATCCACACCGTGGACGTCACCGTCGCCAAGTAAGAGCGAAATGGCCCCGGGCAAAAGCGGCCCGGGGCCATTTTCATATCCCGCAGGCCCCTATGCCCCGGAGCGCCGCAAGCCCCATGCCCCGGGGCGCCGCAAGCCCCCATGCCCCGGAGCGCTTTTCCTCCGGGGCCTTCGTTAGACTTCGATACGTGGTCCTTGCCTTCGAGATTCTGCTGGTTCTCGTCTCCGTACTGATCGCCTGGTTCGGTCTGTACGTCCTCTACCGGCTGTTCACCGAGTCGTGAGCGAGCCGGCGGGCGAGAACGTGGACAACGCAGCGACGAACGGGACGACGCAACAGTCGGCCGCTCGTCGAGACAACGGTGCCCGCAGCGAGGCTGCCGCGCGCCGTGGTAGTGGCGACCAGGCCGTCGCCGATGCCGCCGAGCGCGCGAAATCCACTGGTGCCCGCAATATTCCGCAGCTTCCGGGGCTGCCGCTGCCCGAGGACACCGCCAATCTGCGCCAGGGCCCGGACCTCAGTTCTTCCATGCTCGCCCTGCTGCCGCTGGTCGGCGTGTGGCGCGGCGAGGGCGAGGGCAACGATCCCGAACGCGGCGACTATCACTTCGGCCAGCAGATCGTCGTCTCCCACGACGGCGGCGACTACCTGTCCTGGGAGTCGCGGTCCTGGGTGATCGAGACCGACGGCAGCTACGGCGGCCCCGACCTGCGCGAGACGGGCTTCTGGCGGGTCGGTATCGACGGCGACGACGAGGTCATCGAGCTGCTGCTCACCCACAGCTCCGGCATCGTCGAACTGTTCTACGGCCAAGCCCTGACCCAGTCCTCCTGGGAGCTGGCGACCGACGTGGTGATCCGCAGCCAGTCCGGAGCGGTGGTCGGCGGCGCGAAACGTCTCTACGGCATCGTCGAAGGCGGCGACCTCGGCTATGTCGAGGAGCGCGTAAAAGCGGACGGGGCGCTCGAGCCGCGCCTGTCGGCCCGCCTGCAGCGCTACATCGGCTAACGCACCGGATTGCTGGTACCGACGGCGGTCAGGTCGATGTCGACCTCGAACGGGTCCAGCAGGTACAGCCGGTCGCGGAAGATGCCCGACGGCGCATAGCGATCCGAGCCCGGCATCAGCTCGAAGGTGTGGACGACGGCATCGGCGTGGCTGCGTTCGATCCGCCAGTAGTGCGGGATTCCGGCCTTCGCGTATTTCGCCGGTTTGGTGTCGCGGTCGCGGTCCTCGGAATCGGGTGAGACCGCCTCGACGATCACCATCACGTCCTCGGCGTGGTAGTAGCTGGTCGGCTCGTCCCGCAGATACGCCTCCTCGGTGACCACGACGACATCGGGCACCGGCATCTGGCGCTCCCCGAGCCGCACCGCCATACTCCAGTCCGCACGCAGGTGCTCGGGCGCCTGACTATCCAGTTCCTCCTCGAACAGAGTCACCACCCGGCTGTGCCACTTATCCTGCGGCGCAACGAAAATCAGGCTGCCGTCGATCAACTCGGTCCGCTTGGGCAACCCCCGCAACCGAAGAAAGTGCTCAACCGTGAACCCACCCGCAGGCGGAATCAACCACTGCGGCACCTCCAGACTCGTCATAGCCCGACTGTATCGGCCTGAACCGCATCGCTTCGGAGACTTCGGAAACGCGGCCGCAGATTTCGGGAGCACATGGGTAACTCGTCGGGAACGCCCGAAATCCAGCCCGCTCCGAACGCAGGACCTACGACCAACCCGAGCGGCACCCAACTAGTACGGCCTGAAGCACGGGGAGGCGGAAATGGTACAGCCCCCGAGTCGTACCGCGGAGGCCAAGTCCTCACGCGGTCCCGGTTGGACAAACCGGGGACTCGGGGGCCGGGTGGCTGCCTGGGATTAGCTCGGCGCTCGCGCGAACGAGAATCCGTCTGCAGCGGTGGCGCTCAGCTGGCAGCCACCTCACGTGTCCTCGAATTACTCATTCTTCGAACCACCTCCTTTCCCGTGTACAGACGAACTTAGTCGGCGTCCGAAAGGTCGGCAACGGAATTTCTCCGAGGGCGCAATCGCAGGTCAGGGCCGGTTGGCGGGGACCGCCGAGCGGATCGCGGCCCGGCCCCGGGCGTCGACGTGCACGACGGTGTCGGCGCGGTGGTCGGACGGGAGCTGGTGGGTCACGACCACGACGGTACGGTCGGGGGAGACCAGACCGCTGTGTTCATCGAGCAGGGCACGCAGCAGGTCGGCACCCGCCGCGGACTCCAGATGTTCGGTGGGCTCGTCGAGCAGGAGCACCCGGGCCGGCGAGATCAGCGCACGGGCCAGCAGGATGCGGCGGCGCTGTCCACCCGACACCGCGGCGGCACCGCCGACCAAGTCGGTGTTCACGCCGTCGGGCGCGCTGTCCAGCCATTCGCCCGAACCGACCGCGCGCAGGGCGGTTTCGGCTTCCGCCTCGGTCAGTTCCGGGCGCGCGACACGCAGATTCTCCAGCACCGTGGTGCCGAACAGGTGCGCATCCTCGGCGAAGAAGGTGATTCCGTCGCGCGGACGGTCGAACAGCCCCGCCCAGGCCATGAGCAATGTCGTCTTGCCCGCTCCGCTCGGCCCGACGACCGCGATCCGCTTCCCCGGGGGCAACTCGGGGAGATCGCGCAGCAATCGGCGGCGGAGATGCCACGCCTCGGCGGCCTCGTCGATCGAGTCCTTCCGTGTCGGGGCGACCGCATCGAGTGCGGTGATCCGGTGGAGCGCCGCGCGGGCCTTCGTCATGGCTTGCGCCGCGGCGGGGAGCACTCCCACCGCCTCGAAGGCCGACAGCGGCAGCAGCACCAGCACGGCCAATGCCATGGGCGTGATGCCGCCCGGCGAGGCGGGCTGCAGGGCCGCCGCCGGGGCGTCGGACCCGCTGCCGTACAGCAGGATTCCGATGAGCAGCGCGCCCAGCACGCTGGCACCGATCGACAGGGGTGTGGCGGCGGCCGCCCAGGCGCTGTGCGAGGCCGCCCGATCCTCGGCGGCGACGGCACGGCGACCGGCGGCCGCAGCGGTGGCCAGGGAATCGTCGAGTCGCCCGGCCACCCGCAGTTCGGCGGCGTGGTCGAGCACGGTGACCGCGGCCGCGGTGAATTCGGCACGATCCGCACGCACCGCCAGCTCCGCCTCGCGGGCCGCGCGCGCCGACAGCCACGGCGCGAAGATCCCCGCCACGGCCAACGCCAGGGCGAGCACCAGCGCCGCAACCGGCGAGATGGTGGCCAGCAAACCGACCGCGGCGAGGGACAACACGGCGGCCACCGCGACCGGCACCAGCGCACGAACCACCACGGCCCCGAGATCATCGATATCGCTGCCGATCCGGGTGAGCAGATCCCCGCGCCGCAACCGCGTCGGATCCGAGGCATCCGCCCGCCGCCCGGTCCAGATGTCGGCCCGCGCCAAGGCGGCGTACACCCCGGCGCGTGCCGTCGTCATCGCCCGCAGCGCCACATCATGAGTCGCCAACCGCTCCACATACCGGAACACCCCCCGCGAAATCCCCAGCGCCCGAACGGCAACCACGGCCACCGTGAGATCCAGTACCGGCGGCATCTGCCACGCCCGCGCAATCAACCACGCAGCCAACCCCGCCAGCCCCAACCCACTCCCCAACGCCACAACCCCCCAACACACCGAAACCACCACCCGCCACGGCGAAAGCTCCAACACCCCCCACATCCGCCGAAAGTCCACCAACGCCGCCTTCACTGCCCCCACCTCCGACCCACCCCCGCGCCTCCGGCGCGGGGAGACGAGCAAACCCAGCCTGCACGGGGAGACAGGCAAACCCGCCCGGCGCAGGGAGACGAACAGACCCACCCAGCACGAGGAGACGAACACGCCCGCCCAGCACAAGGAGACGAACACGCCCGCCCAGCACAAGGAGACGAACACGCCCGCCCAGCACAAGGAGACGAACACGCCCGCCCAGCACAGGGAGACGAACACACGCGACTCGCACGGGGAGACGAGCACTCCCGACCGGCTGGGGTACGTGACCTCCACCAGATGCGATGGGCGCCAGCGCCTCCACTTGGTCCCCGCACAGGGCGTCGGCGCCCCATCAGTTCCCTGCACCCGGCGCCCCAGCGCCGGGTGCGGGGATCGAGCTGCACTCTGTGCCAGCAGATGAGGAAAGCGGAGACGGTGGGGAATGAGGAAGGCCGACCCGCGCTCGACGAAGCGGATGCCAGGCCGGGGCTGAGGGGGTGCGCCGTTGGCGGGATGGGAGGAATTTGTTGTCTCATCGCTGCCCCATCGCTATCGGATCGATGTGCGGTGCATGAGATTCGGAGGTGGGGAGGGCGGAGGGGACGGTGATTATGCGGTCCGCTATGGCGAGGATCGATGGGCGGTGGGCTATGACGACGACGGTGGAGCCGGTGCGGGCTCGGGCGGCGAGGGCGGCGAGGACGGTGGCTTCGGTGGTGTCGTCGAGGTGGGCGGTGGGTTCGTCGAGGAGGAGGATGGGGCGGGGGGTGGCCAGGACGCGGGTCAGGGCCAGGCGTTGGCGTTGGCCGAGGGACAGGCCGAGGCCGCCGGTGCCGACGACGGTGTCCCAGCGGGCGGGGAGTTCGTCGAGGACGGTTTCGAAACCTGTTGCCGCGCAGGCGGCTTCCACATCGATCGGAGCGTGGGCCGGGTCGTCGGCGTGGGGTTCGGGGTGCGCGCCGAACAGTTCGAGATTCTCGCGGAGCGTGCCGGGCAGCAGCACCGGGCGCTGTGGGAGCCAGGCCAGTCGCGACCACCACCACTCGGGGTCGAGATCGGGGACCGCGATTCCGTCCACGGTCACGCTGCCGCTGTCGGGGGCGATGAGCCCCAGAATTGCCTGCAGGGCAGTGGATTTACCGCAGCCGTTGAAACCGGTGAGAACCGTGACAGCACCGGGGCGCAGGGTCGCCGACAGCCCGGCAGGCGCCCCGCCGCCGCGGGAGAGCACGGTGAGATCGCGAATCTCTATGACACCGTGGAAGTTCTCGACGCCGTGCGTCCCGGTAGCGGCTTCGCGCCGCTCCTCCTCCGGTTCGAGAACCGCGAAAGCCTTCTCGGCGGCGGCCATTCCGTCCTGCGCCGCATGGAACCGCTCCCCCACCGCACGCAGCGGCAGATAGACCTCCGGCGCCAGAATCAGCCCCAGCAGCCCGGCGTACAGGCTCATATGCCCGAACACCAGCCGCATGCCGATCGACACGGCCACCAGCGCCACACACAGAGTGGCCAGCATCTCCAGCACCATCGACGACAGGAATGCCACGCGCAACGCCGCCATCGTGCGCCGATGCAGGGATTCGCCGAGCTCCCGGACCCGATGCCGCATCGTCGGCGCCGAATCATCGTCCACCGCACCGGTTTCGCGGCCCAGCGCGCGCAGCGTCGGCATTCCCGCGAACAGATCCAGCAGCTGATCGGACAGCCGCGTGGTGGCCTCCAGCGTCGCCGCCGCACGCCCTTGCGTCATCAGCCCGATCAACACCATGAACACCGGAATCAACGGCAGCGTCACCAGAATGATCAGGCCCGCGGTGAGGTCGTGAATCGCGATGACAGCCAATACGATCGGCGGCACCAGCACCGCCAGCAGCAGCGCCGGAAGGTATCCGGTCAGATAGGCGCGCAACCCGCTCAACCCGTTACCGACCACCACGGCCAGCTCGGTGCGCCGCGCCTCGAGCTCCCGTGGTGGCAGCCCGGCCCCGGCGGCCAGCACCGCCGTTTCGAGTTCCGACACCACCTGCGCCCCGGCCCGGTGCGCGAGCCGCGACTGCCACCACGTCGCCACCGTCCGACAGGCCACCGCGATTGCGAACACCGTGAGCGCACCGGCCCAGGCGCCGATACTGCGCCGCCCCGGATCGGTGATGACCCCCGCCAGGACCCGCGCCAATGCCAGCGCCGCGACCATGATGCATCCGGTGATCACCACCGAAAGCGCAACGCTGACAACGAGGTAACGGCGTGCCGAACGGGCATACCGCCACAGGCGCGGGTCGACCGGTCGAGCCATGATCAGTTCCCGGCCGACTCCGACGCACCGGAAGCGGCTGCGGCGAACGGCAATCCGGTCGGCGCCGGGATCTGATCGACGGTGATCCGCTTGCGGAACACCCAGTAGGTCCAGCCCTGATAGAGCAGCACGATCGGCACCAGCGCCGCCGCCACCCAGCTCATCACGACCAGCGTGTAGTGCGTGGACGAGGCGCTGACCGTCGCATGCCCGTCGACGATGCGCCCATCGACGGTCAGGCCGTAGGCCGCATCGATGGTGGAGGGCAGCACGTACGGGAACAGCGCACCGAACAACAGCGCGATCGCCGAGACCACGGTGATCGCGGTGCCGGTGAACGCCCAGCCGTCCCGGCTGCGGAACACCGCCGCGGCGGCGAGGAGCAGCCCGGCCACCGCCAGTGCCAGCAGTGCCCATGTCCAGCCCTTGCCGTAGGCCAGCTGGGTCCACAGTCCGAAGCCCGCCACCACGATCGCCGTGGGAGCCAACAGGATCCGCGCGATCCGCTCCGCCGCGTCGCGCACCTCGCCGCCGGTCTTCAATCCGATGAACACCGCGCCGTGCAGGGCGAACAACAACGTGGTCGCCAGCGCACCCAGCAGGGCGTAGGGCGTCAGCAGATCCAGCAGATTGCCGTCGATGTGCTTGCGCTCGTTCAGCTTCACCCCGTGCACGATGTTGGCGAATGCGAGTCCCCACGCGAGGGCGGGCACCCAGGAACCGAACGTGATGGCGCCGTCACACCACAACCGCCAGCGCGGATCGTTGATCTTGCCGCGATATTCGATGGCGACGGCCCGCACGATCAACGCCACCAGAATCAGCAGCAGCGCCAGATAGAACCCGGAGAACAAACTCGCGTACCACTCCGGAAAGGCCGCGAACATCGCGCCGCCGCCGGTGATCAGCCACACCTCGTTACCGTCCCAGACCGGCCCGATGGTGTTGAGGACCGCGCGCTTTCGGTTCTCGTTGTTCCGGCCGATGATCGGCATCAGCATGCCGACGCCGAAGTCGAAGCCCTCCAGCAGGAAATAGCCGGTGAACAGCACCCCGATCAGTACGAACCAGAATTCCGGCAGACTCATCCCCGCACTCCTCAGTAGGCGAACGACAGTTTCTCGACGGCGGCACCGTCCGAGTCCGCGGACTCGTCGTGCGGAGCTGCCTCCTCCGGGCCCGCGATCACGTATCGGCGCATGAGGTAGAACCACACGACCGCCAACGCCCCGTACAGCAGCGTGAACACGATCAGCGAGAACAGCACCTGGCCCGCGGTGTTACCGGATACGCCCTGCTGCACCGTCATTCGGATGTTCGGATCCCCGGTCGGATTGGGCGCGACAACCCACGGCTGACGCCCCATCTCGGTGAACACCCAGCCCGCGCTGTTGCCCAGGAACGGTGTCGGGATGGCGATCAGGCTCAACCAGGAGAACCATCGCTGTCCGGGCACCCGGCCGCGCCTGGTCACCCAGAACCCGATCAGGGCGATCGCCGCCGAACCGGCCGCCCAGCCGATCATCGCCCGGAAGGTCCAGTAGGTGACGAACAGATTCGGCCGGTAGTCGCCGACTCCGTACTTCTCGTTGTAGCTGACCTGCAGGTCCTTGACGCCGTCCAGCTTCACGTCGCTGAACTTGCCCTCCGCCAGCCATGACAGCACGCCGGGTACCTCGATGACGTGGGTAACGCTGTCGCAGTTGTTGTGGGTGCCGACGGTCAGGACCGAGAACTCGGGATCGACCTCGGTGTGGCACAGCGATTCCGCCGAGGCCATCTTCATGGGCTGCTGTTTGAACATCAGCTTGCCCTGCACATCGCCGGTGTAGACCAGCGCCACACCCGCCAGGACGATCACCCACAGACCCATCCGGGCGGCGGGCCGCCAGATGGTGCGGGCCTGCTCCACGTCGCCGCGCCGGACATTGCGCACCATCCACCAGCCCGCCACGCCGGCGACGAAAGTGCCTGCGGTGAGGAACGACCCGGCCACCACGTGCGGGAACGCGGCCAGTGCGGTGTTGTTGGTGAGCAGTGCCCAGATGCTGTGCAGCTCGGCGCGGTGGGTCTGCGGGTTGTAACTGGCGCCCACCGGATGCTGCATGAACGAGTTCGCGGCGATGATGAAGTACGCCGAGGCGTTCACTCCGATCGCCACCAGCCAGATCGTCGCCAGGTGCACCACTTTGGGCAGGCGTGTCCAGCCGAAGATCCACAGTCCGAGGAAGGTGGACTCCATGAAGAAGGCGACCAGGCCCTCCATGGCCAGCGGCGCACCGAATACGTCGCCGACGAAGCGGGAGTAGTCGCTCCAGTTCATGCCGAACTGGAACTCCTGCACGATGCCGGTGACCACACCCATGGCGAAGTTGATCAGGAACAACTTGCCGAAGAACTTGGTCAGCCGATACCACCGCTCGTTGCCGGTGATCACCCAGGCGGTCTGCAGACCCGCCACCAGCGGCGCGAGGCCGATGGTGAGCGGCACGAATATGAAGTGATAGACCGTGGTGATACCGAACTGCCAACGCGAGACGTCGACGACGTCCATCCAGCCTCCTGCCGCTCTACGACACTCTGTAGTAAAGGCTATGCCGGATGGCCCGTCGAACAACGAGTCTTACGTCACGACACACCGAACCTTTTTGCTACGCAATAGCTACCCGCCGGACTACGTCCAGTCGGACAGACTCCACTTGCGTGTGATCCCCCGCTCGACCATCTCGGTGATCTCCTCGGCACAGTCCGGCGGCGACATCTTCAAACCGTCGAGCGAGGCCACCCGCGCCGCCAGCGTCACACTCGACAGCAGCCAGACGCTGTCGGCGGTGATGACATCCGCGGTGAAGAACGATTCGTAGCGACAATCCCAGCCGGCCTTCTCGGCCTCGGCGAACAGTGCGCGCTGGGTGATGCCGGGCAGCACGCCGTTACGGGCGGGCGGGGTGATCAACTGCTTGTCACGCTGGATCACCACGGTGGATCGCGGGCCTTCCAGGACCCGGTGTTCGGTGCTGGTGAAGATGACATCGTCGGCGTCCATCCGCTCGGCGAACCGCAACGCCGCCATATTCGTCGCATACGACAATGTCTTGGCGCCCAATAGCAGCCAGGGCGCATTCGGCGCGAGATCGATGGAGATTCCGCGCGACAGCGTGATCACCGAAATACCCTCGGTGCGCGCCTTGCTCACTCGTTCGGGCACCGGCAGCACCAGAACGAATGCGGTGGAGCCGGATTCAGCGCCCTCACGGCCGCGGGTCAGCACCAGGCGCAGCAACCCCTCGCGCTCGCTCCCCCATTCCTTGGCGGCGGCCTCCACGGTGTGACGCCACCGCCCCAGATCGGGTTCGGGTAGATCCAACGCCTCGGCCGACCGACGCAGCCGGGCCAGATGCAATTCGATCGCACACGCTTTGCCGTCGCGCACCAGCACCGTTTCGAAGACACCGTCGCCGCGCAGCACCCCGATGTCGTCCGCATTGATCAACGGCTCTTCCGGATCCCGGACCACGCCGTCGAGTGTCACCAGAACTCGATCCACCATGCGAGGAAGCCTAGGCGAACAGACCGCGTTACGAGGGGGTACCGAACTCGCGGTATATAACCGTCGACCAAAGCCTGAGACCTGCTCGCCGAGATCCACACCAGGCTGAATAACAGTTAAGCATTGACAGTGATGCACATCACAATGCTCAGGTTTTGCCATCCCACTCGGAGCCCGAAAATCGGCCGGACGCCGCGGCTCATCGACACCACCTATTGTGGAAAGCGTGTCCGTGGTTCCTGCGCCCAGCCCATTACTCACTTCTCCGGGGGCCGTGGCGGGCCTGCCCGAAACTCCCGACGCCGCGGTGGCATGGCATTACGGCGATCCGTTCGGCGAACAACGGGCCGCGGCACAGCGCGTGGCGATCATCGATCGTTCCCATCGGTTCGTGTTCACCATCACCGGCGGCGAGCGACTGACCTGGCTGCACACCATCTCCAGCCAGCACATCGCCGGACTGCGCGACGGAGATTCGGCGGAAAATCTGGATCTGGATCTCAACGGCCGGATCCTGCATCATTTTGTGCTCACCGATCTCGGCGGCCGGTTGTGGATCGACACCGAGGGCGAGCGCGGCCAGGCCCTGCTGGAATATCTGCAGAAGATGGTGTTCTGGGCCGATGCGAAACCGGAGGCCGCGACCGACCATGCGGTGCTGAGCCTGCTGGGCCCGCGGGTGCGCGAACTGACCGAAACGCTGGGTGTGGCGGAGCTTCCGGAGGTCAATCGGGCCGCGGCCCTGCCGGGTGGCGGATTCCTGCGCCGGATGCCCTGGCCCACAGCCGATTCCTTCGACCTGATCGTTCCGCGGGCCGACCTCACCGACTGGTGGGCGCGGCTGACCGCCGCCGGGGCGGAGCCGGCCGGTCTGTGGGCGTTCGAGGCGCTGCGGGTGGCGGCGCTGCGGCCCCGGATCGGGGTGGACACCGACGATCGGACCATCCCGCACGAGGCCCACTGGATCGGCGGCCCCTCCGAGTACGGTGCCGTCCATCTGGACAAGGGCTGCTACCGCGGGCAGGAGACCGTGGCCCGGGTGCACAACCTCGGCAAGCCGCCGCGGCGGCTGGTGCTGCTGCATCTGGACGGTTCGGCCGACGCGCGCCCGGCCACCGGCGATCCGGTCACCGCGGGCGGTCGCACCGTCGGCCGGCTCGGGACCATCGTCGACCACTTCGAACTGGGCCCGATCGCCCTGGCTCTGCTGAAGCGAGCGGTGCCGGTGGACACGGCCCTGGAAGCCGGTCCGATGGCCGCATCCATCGACCCCGATTCCGTCCCCGCCGACGATCAGCCCCAGCCGGGGCGGGCCGCGGTCGACCGGCTGCGCGGGCGATGAACAGGGCGATAGGTGATATCGGGCGGGTGCTCGCGGTGTGCGTCGTGCACGCCGAGTTGGAGCTGCCGTCGAAGGTCAGCCGGGTCGGACGTACGGCCATCGACAAGCGTCCGGTTCCGGACCGGGTGCGGGTGCGGGCCCTGGGCCTCGAGGGCGACCACGTCTGCAATACGAAAGATCACGGCGGCGTGCATCAGGCCGTCTACGCCTACGCCGAGGAGGATGCCCGGCGCTGGGGCGCGGAGTTGGCGCGCGAACTGCCACCGGGCTGGTTCGGCGAGAATCTGCGCATTCGCGGCCTGCCGGTCAGCGATTTGGTGATCGGCGAGCGCTGGTCGGTGGGCGACACCCTGCTGGAGGTGTCCGCGCCGCGGGTGCCGTGCGCCACCTTCGGCCACTGGAGCGGAGAACAGCGCTGGGTCAAGCGATTCACGCTGCGGGCCGACACCGGTGCCTATTTCAGGGTGCTGACCGAGGGCACGATCGGCGCGGGCGACGAGGTGCGTGTCGAGCACATCCCCGACCACGGGGTGACGGTCCGCGACCTGTTCACCGGCTCCGATCCGGCCCGCCTGGACCTGCTGCTCGCCGCCGAACCGACCATCTCCGACGACGTCCGCATGCAGATCGCCCGCCACACCCGCCGCACCGCCCGGGTCCGGGCATGAGCCGAACCCGACCCGCGGCCCCCGGACCGGTACTTTTCTCGTCGAATCGAATGAACGAGGAAAGCGAGGCGTGGGTGGCATGAGTGTGGAACTGGTCGAGGTGGTGCGGTCCGGATTCCGCGAATGCGTGCACCGGGGCTCGCTGGTGATCCTCGATTCCGACGGCGAACCGGACGTGGCGCTCGGTGAGGTGCATCTGCCGATCTTCCCGCGGTCGACCAATAAGCCGATGCAGGCGATCACCCTGCTGCGCAACGGTTTCGAACCGGTGGACGACGCCGAGCTGGCGATCACCACCGCCTCGCACTACGGCGAGCCCGAGCACGTCGCGCTGGTGCAGCGGCTGCTGGATCGGTTCGGTTTCGACGAACAGCAGCTGGAATGCCCACCGGACCTGCCGTTCGAGGAGCGGGCGCGGGCCGCGGCGCTGGCCGGCCGGGAGCGCGCCGAGGCCGCCCGCCGGATCTACATGAACTGCTCGGGAAAGCATGCCGCCATGCTGGCGACCTGCGCGATCAACGGCTGGCCCACCAAGGGCTACCTGGAAGCGGCGCACCCGATGCAGCAGGCGGTGACCGCCACCATCGCCGAGATCACCGGTGAGCCGGAGACGGATCTGGGCATCGATGGGTGCGGCCTACCCATCGTGCCGGTGTCGCTGGTGAATCTTGCACGCGCATATGCGACATTCGCGACGACCGCGCCCGATGCCCCCGAGCGCCGGGTGGCCGATTCGATCCGGGCACATCCTCGAGTGATTTCGGGCACGGATGCGCCCGACCTGCTCACCATGCGGGCCACCCCGGGACTGGTATGCAAAATCGGCGCCGACGGCGTGCATGCCGGGGCGCTGCCGGACGGCCGGGCCTTCGCGTACAAGATCGACGACGGCCACGACCGCGCTCGAATGCCCCTGACCCAGGCGATTCTCCAGCGGATGGGGGTCGAATGGACCGACGCACACGCGGAATTGGCGGCCCCGCCGGTGCTCGGAGGCGGTGCGCGAGTGGGTGTGATCCGGGCTATTCCGGGCGCATTCTGATCGTCGTGGACGGGAGGCGACAACCGGGCAAACTCGACCGGTTCCCGAGTCATCCCCCACTCCTGGAAGCGCGACCGCCGGACACACGCTAAAGTGTCTGTCAGGAAGAGTATTAATTCGAACGGGGCCGCCAAACCACCCCAGGCCGCCCCGCAGTGACGCGAGGGGGTCAGCCATGGGCCGTGGCCGGGCTAAGGCAAAGCAGACCAAGGTCGCGCGCCAGCTCAAGTACAGCTCGCCGACGACCGACTTCGCGAGCCTTCAGCGCGAGCTGTCGGGACACTCCCACGACTCGCATCGGAGTGGTGTGCTTTCCGACGAGCACGACGCGGACGGGTCGCGCTGGGAAGAAGACGACTACAACGACGACTGGCGCCGCTGACTCGGATCGACGCGTGAAGGGGGAGGCCGGAGGAGGCCTCCCCCTTCGCACGTCGGTACGACGTCCGGTCCCCGTCGGCGGAGGTCCCGCCACCCCGCTGCAGGCTCGCACCGCACCGGTGTCCGGCCACCAGGCCGCGACACCGGTGCGTTTGTGCTACCTGTGGCCGGATAGCAGTGTCACGGATTCTGCTGTCCGTGAACGGTTCCCGGGGCTATAGACGAGTTCGCCCCCGGCATGCGCGGGGCAACCCGCTCGTGCCGGGGGCGAATGGCTGTGCGTCAGAAGCGGGGATGCTCACCGACGAGGCTCACGCGGGCGGCGTCGGGGTCCTTCGCCTTCTTCACCGTGCCCAGCGTCCAGCACTCGATGTGGCGGGCGGTCAGCACGGCCAGGGCACGGTCGGAGTCCTCGGGCGCGACCACGGCGACCATGCCGACGCCCATATTGAAGGTCTTCTCCATCTCGACGCGCTCCACCCGGCCGCGCTGGGCGATCATCTTGAACACCGGCGCCGGGTTCCAGGTGCCGCGGTCGAGTTCGGCGACCAGTCCGGCGGGCAGCACTCGCGCCAGGTTGTTGGCCAGACCGCCGCCGGTGACGTGCGCGAAGGTGCGCACATCGGTCTCGGCGACCAGGGCCAGGCAGTCCTTGGCATAGATCTTGGTGGGCTCGAGCAGTTCCTCACCGAGGGTGCGGCCGAACTCCTCGACGTGCCCGGACAGCGACATGCGGTCGATCTCCAGCAGCACCTTGCGGGCCAGGCTGTAGCCGTTGGAGTGCAGGCCCGACGAACCCATGGCGATCACCACGTCGCCGGGGCGCACGCGGTCCGGACCGAGCACGGCATCGGCCTCCACGACGCCGACGCCGGTGGCCGAGATGTCGTAGTCGTCCGGGCCCATCAGTCCCGGATGTTCGGCCGTCTCCCCGCCCAGCAGTGCGCATCCCGCCTGTACGCAGCCCTCCGCGATGCCGGCCACGATATCGGCGACCCGCTCGGGCACGACCTTGCCCACCGCGATGTAATCCTGCAGGAACAGCGGTTCGGCGCCGCACACCACCAGATCGTCGACGACCATGGCGACCAGATCCAGGCCGACGGTGTCGTGCTTGTCCATCGCCTGTGCGACAGCGATCTTGGTGCCGACCCCGTCGGTCGAGGCGGCCAGCAGCGGCTCCCGATAGCCACCCTTGAGCGCGAACAACCCGGCGAAGCCGCCGAGCCCACCCTGCACCTCGGGTCGGCTGGCCTTGCGGGCCAGGGGCGCGAACAGCTCGACTGCGCGGTCGCCGGCCTCGATATCCACACCGGCCGCGGCGTACGAGGCGCCACCAACCGGGCTGTCCACACCGGCACCACTCGGGGTCTGCTCAGTCATTTTCGGGGAAAGCTCCAAACCGAATCGGCGGATAGATGCCTGATCACGCTACCGGAGACGGATAACGAGACTGCACCGGTATGGGGCAGTCCTTTAGGTGGACCTTCACTTCAGCGGGGCTGTCCGCGTCGAGTCCCCTTCCCGGACCGTTGACATACATACTGTATGTATGTGAGTCTGGGGCATCACATCTTCATCCCCGGGAGGGACGGCATGGGAATCAGCAGCGCACTCGGTCCGGCCAAGCAGGTCGATCTGCCCGGCGGCCGCATCAACTATCACGAGACCGGCTCCGGCGCACCGGTGGTCTTCGTGCACGGCCTGCTCGTCAATGCGGATCTGTGGCGCAAGGTGGTGCCGGGCGTCGCCGCCGCCGGTCACCGGTGCATCGCCCCCGACCTGCCGTTCGGGGCACATTCGATCCCGGTGCCGAACGCCGACCTGTCCCCGACCGGAGCGGCCGACCTGATCGCGGCCTTCCTGCAGCGCCTCGACCTGCACGACGTGACGCTGGTGGCCAACGACACCGGCGGCGGGATCGTCCAGGTCCTGCTGACCCGTGACAGGTCCCGCATCGGCCGGGTGGTGTTCACCAACTGCGATGCCTACGAGGCGTTCTTCCCCATGCCGTTCACGCCGCTGCCCCGATTGGCCGCGATTCCGGGATCGGTGCGGGCCATGACGCAACTGCTGCGGTTGCCCGTCGTGCAGCGCTCGCCGATCGGCTTCGGATTGGTGACCAAGCGCCCCATCGCGCCGGGGATCCTCGACTCCTACCTGGGGCCCAGCCGCCGGTCGGCGGACGTTCGCGCGGATCTGCGGCGCTTCGTGCGCGGGGTGCACAAGCGGTACACCCTGGCCGCGGCGCAGCAGTTCCACACCCTCGATCTTCCGATCCTGCTGGCGTGGGGGCGTGAGGACAAGGCGTTCAAGCTGTCGTTCGCCGAGCGGCTGGCGGGTGATCTGCCCGACGCGACCCTGCGGGTGATCGACGATTCCTACACCTTCGTCTCCGAGGATCAGCCGGAGTTGCTCACCGAGTTGATCGTGGAGTTCACTCGGCTGCATGCCGCGACGTAGTCAGGAGGATCGTTCCCGTACCACCCGGGCCGCGCTCGAGCAGGCGGGTCGCCGGTTGTTCGCCGAGCGCGGCTACGCAGGGGTGTCGGCCGAGGAGATCGTGACCGCGGCCGGGGTCACCCGCGGCGCCCTGCATCACCACTACGGCGACAAGCGCGGACTGTTCGTGGCCGTCCTGGAACAACTCGAGGTCGACAACACCGCCGAAATCACCCGTGCCATGGCGGAACTGCCCGATCCCACCGACGTGCTCGCCGCGATGACCACGGGCCTGCGCGCCTTCCTGGATCTGTGCCGCCGCGGCGAGACCGTCCGCATCGCGATGTCCGACGGCCCGGCGGTGCTCGGCTGGCAGGACTGGCGGGAGATGGAGAGCCGCCACGGCCTGGGCCTCATCACCACTCTGCTGGAACGGGCGGAGCAGGCCGGTCTGATCGCCGAGGCACCGGTCCGCGTGCTGGCCCAATTGATCCTGAGCGCCATCACCGAGGCGGGCATGATCATCGCGCACTCCGACGACCCCGAGACCGCCGCCCTGCAGGCCGAACAGTCCCTCCTGCTCCTGATCAGCGGAATCCTCCGCCCGCCTGGCTGATCTCGCGCCGGCAGAGTGCACCAGCGTTCAAGACCACGAGAGCGGTTGCCCCGCACACTCTCCCGCATGCGTTTCGAGACCAAGATCGCCATTGCCGTTCGTGACGACCTGGCAGGCTGGCAGAAGCTCAATGTCACCGCATTTCTCGCCTCGGGCATCGCACACGCCACCGACGACATCATGGGCAAGCCCTACGAGGACGGCGCGGGACGCGAATACCTGTCCCTGTTCCGCGAACCGGTGCTGATCTTCGCGGCCGATGCGACCCGGCTGGCCACCGTCCACGAGCGGGCCCTGCGCCGCGAACTGGCCACCGCCGTCTACACCGCGGACATGTTCACCACCGACAACGACGACGACAACCGCGCCGCGGTCCGCGCCGCCGACCCCGACCACCTGAACCTCGTCGGCCTCGCGATCTACGGCCCTCGCAACGGCGTCGACCGGACGGTGAAGGGATTGACGTTGCATCCGTGAGCGATCCCGGCGAACACCCGGTCGACGGCGTCCGGCACCGGCCGTCGGGCCGGGTGTTCCCGGAAACCGGTTGTGCCGGGCACACCGGGGACTTCGTTCGGGGCGAAGTCCCCAGCGGCACAACCGGTTCGGCTCCGCCGCCTGGCTGGCGGCGGAAGTGTGGTCGAGAAGTGGCCGGTCGACCAGATCTCGGGCCGCGGGTGGTGGCCGCCCGGCCGGCTGCCGTCCGGTATCGGCATCCGGCCGGGCGCCACCGCGGTAAGGGTTGCGTGGCAGGCGCAACCCGGTGCGGTCTACTCGCTGTGATCGGTGGCGAACATCGCCGCCGTCGCCGCGCGACGGCGCCGCTGCTCGACCGGGTCGGGCACCGGGACGGCCGCCACGAGCCGCTGCGTGTACTCCTGGGTGGGATTGCGCAGGATCTCGTCGCGGGTGCCCTGTTCGACCACGGCACCGTTGCGCAGCACCGCGATCCGATTGGCCAGCTGATCGACCACCGCCAGGTCGTGACTGATGAACAGGCACGCCCACCCGCACTCACGCTGCAGCTCGGCGAACAACTCCAGCACCGTCGCCTGCACCGAAACGTCCAGGGCGCTGGTGGGTTCGTCCGCGATCAGCAGGTCCGGGTCGAGGATCAGCGCCCGGGCCAGGCTCGCGCGCTGACGCTGTCCACCCGAGAGTTCGTGCGGATAGCGGTTTTCGGTGCCCGCGGGCAGCTGGACGTCGTCCAGCAGCCGCCGCACCCGCGACCGCATGGCCTCACCGTTGGCGGCGCGATGCACCAGCAGCGGTTCGGCCACGCACTGTCCCACGGTGAGCCGTGGATTCAGCGAGGTCGCCGGATCCTGGAACACGAATCCGAGCCGCTTGCGCATCGGCCGCAGCTGCCGCTCCGACAGCCCGGTCAACTCCTGCCCGTGCACCCGGATCACACCGCCGGAGGGCCGCTGCAGCGCCGCCACGCACCGGCCGATCGTGGTCTTCCCCGAGCCGGATTCCCCGACCAGGCCGAGGGTTTCGCCGCGGCCGAGGGTCAGACTCACATCATCGACCGCCCGGAAGGCCGGGCGACCGAGCGCGCCCGGAAATTCCACCACGAGATCGATGACCTCGAGGACGGTCTCCGTAACCGCTGCCTCGGCCACCTCACCCACCGGTCGCTCAGCCGGGATCGCGGAGATCCCGGTCTCCGGTTGCGGCGCGACCGGGGACACCGGACCCGAGGTCGGCTTCAGACCCGCGCCCAGATGCGGCACCGCGGCCAGCAGATCCCGGGTGTACTGCTCTGTGGGATGCGCGAAAAGCTCATCCACCGGCGCGGTTTCGACCACGCGGCCCGACCGCATCACCACCACCCGATCGGCGAGGTCGGCGACCACGCCCATGTTGTGGGTGATGAGCACGATCGCACTGCCCAGCCGGTCCCGCAGATCCCGCAGCAGTTCCAGGATCTCGGCCTGCACGGTGACATCCAGCGCCGTGGTCGGCTCGTCGGCGATGATCACCTTCGGCTCGCACGCGATGGCGATGGCGATCATGACGCGCTGTTTCTGCCCGCCCGACAGCTGATGCGGGTAGTAGTCGACCCGATGCTCCGGATCGGGCAGCCCGACCGTGCGCAGCAGTTCGATCGCCCGCTCCTTGGCCTCCTTGCGGCCCATCGTGGAATGCGCGCGCAGCGCCTCCATGATCTGGAAGCCGACGGTGAACAGCGGATCCAGGGCGGCGCCCGGCTCCTGGAAGATCATCGAGATCTCGCCGCCGCGCACCGCGGTGAGCTGCTTCTCGGTCATCGAGGTGATCTTCTCGGCCCCGACCGTCACCAGGCCGCGCACCTGCGCGGTCTCGGGTAGCAGGCCCAGCGCCGTGCGCGAACTCACCGATTTCCCCGAGCCCGATTCGCCGACGATGGCCAGCACCTCACCCGGGAACACCTCGTAGGAGACATCCCGGACGGCGTCGACCGCACCGGCATCGGTGGCGAAGGTGACAGACAGCGATCGAATCGACAGCGCAGCGTGTGATGGGGACTTCTCGTCGGACACAGTGGGCTCCGAGGACACAGCGGATTCAGACATCGGTGCGCTCCTCGGCGGCCGGTGCGGAAGCGTTCACCGCGCGGCGGGTGCGCAGCAGCGGATTGAGCACCTCGTTGAGGCTCTCGCCCACCAGGGTCATGCCGAGCACCACCAGCACGATGGCCACACCGGGAAAGATGCCGGTCCACCAGATGCCGTTGGACACGTCGGCCAGCGCCTTGTTCAGGTCGTAACCCCACTCCGAGGCCTGGGTGGGCTCGATGCCGTAACCCAGGAAGCCGAGTGCGGCCAGCGTCAGGATGGCCTCCGAGCCGTTGAGCGTGATGATCACCGGCAGCGACTGGGTGACGTTGGGGAAGATGTGCCGGAACAGGATTCGCCCGACCGGCGCACCCGTCACCCGGGCCGCATCGACGTACGGCTCGGTCTTCACCGCGATCGTCGCGTTGCGCACCACCCGGAAGTACTGCGGCACGAAGATCACCGTGATCGCCACGGCCGCCGACAGCACGCCGCCGAAGCTCGACGACTGACCACCGGCCACGACGATCGACACCACGATCGCCAGCAGCAGCGTCGGGAACGCGTACATGGCATCCATGAACAGCGTCAGCACCCGGTCCACCCAGCGCCCGACATATCCGGACACCAAGCCCAGGGGCACGCCGACCACCAGCGACAGCACCAGCGATATCGCGATGACCCACAACGCGGTTCGTGCCCCGTACACCACGCGGGAGAACACGTCCTCGCCGCGCACCGAGGTGCCGAACCAGTGCTGCGCCGACGGCGCCTGCTGCCGCACGAAATCGACGCCGTTCTCCGAGATCTGGGCGAAGCCGTAGGGCGCGATGAGCGGTGCGAACAGCGCCACGATCACGAACATCCCGATCAGGGCGAGGCCGAAGATCAGCGTCGCCCGCTGCAGTCCCGAGGTCATCCGGAACAGCCGCAGCCCGGGCAGGCCGCGGCGCGGCACGGTCGGCACGAGGGCCGGTTCGGCCGCGATCAGCTCAGCAGGTGCAGCCATCAGAACCTCACCCTCGGATCGATCAGCGCCACGACGATGTCGACCAGGAAGCTCATCACCGCCACCATCAGCGCCAGGAACGCGACGATGCCCTGTACCGCAACGAAATCGCGCGCCTGCAGATACTGCGCGAGCTGATAGCCGAGACCCTTCCATTCGAAGGTGATCTCGGTGAGCACCGCACCACCCAGCATCATGGCGATCTGCATGCCCATCACCGTGACGATCGGAATCATGGCGTTGCGGAAGGCATGTCGGCCCACCACGACCCGCTCGGACAACCCACGCGCCCGCGCGGCATCGACGAAATCACTGCGCAGCGTCTGGATGAGGTTGATCCGCACCAGCCGCAGGAACACACCCGCGGTCAGCAGCCCCAGCGCGATGGCCGGAAGCACCGCGTGCTCGAGGACATCGAGCAGATATCCGGTGTCGCCGTACAGGATCGCGTCGATCACCAGGATATTGGTCTTCGGCGAGACGTTCTGCAGCGCCAATTCCGCTCTGGTACTTGCCCGTCCGGCCACCGGCAACCAGCCCAGCTGCACGGCGAACACCAGCTTGAGCAGCAGACCGACGAAGAACACCGGCGCCGCGTAGACCAGGATGCCGAACAGGCGCAGCCCCACGTCGGCGGCCTTGTCGCGTCGCCGGGCCGCATATCGGCCCAGCGGCACGCCGACGAGGAAGGCGACGATCAGCGCCCAGAACACCAATTCCAGGGTCGCCGCGCCATAGCTCGCGATGATCTCGCCGATCGCCCGATTGTCCTGGGAGCGACCGAAATCCCCGCGCAGCAGGCCGGTGATGTAGTCCCAGTACTGGGTCAGGATCGGCCGGTTGAAACCGGCCGCCTCCTTGCGCGCCTCGATCTGATCCGGTGGCAGCCGCCCGCCCAGCGCGGCACTGATCGGGTCACCCACGACCCGCATCAGGAAGAAGACGACGGTCACCAGGATCCATGCCGTCGGCACGACCAGCAACAGCCGTATTCCGAGGTAGCGCAGCAGCACTCCGTAGCGGGATCCGCTGCGCGACGTCTTTCGGGGAGCAGGAGCGGGGGCGGTGGGCTCCTGCTCGGCGATTACGCCCGTCACTTGCTCAGCACGCCGTAGCGGAACTTGGTCGACGGGTCGAGGGTCGAATCGAGACCCTTGACGTCCCTGGTCGAGACCGCGATCGACTTACCGGCCAGCAGCGGCAGGGTCGGCATGTGGTTCGCGGCCAGATCCCGCTGGAGCTGTTGGAGCTTGGCGATCCGCTTGTCCCGATCGGGCTCGGTCACCTCGGACACCAGTTGCGCGGTGATGTTCGGATCCTCGAAGTGGTTCTGCAGGAAGTTGTTCGGCCCGAAGAACGGGGTCAGGTAGTTGTCCGGATCCGGATAGTCCGGGAACCAGCCCAGCTGATACAGCGGGTAGCCGTCGCGCGCGCGCTCCTTCTGATAGGTCACCCACTCGGTGGCCTGCAGGTTGATCCGGAACAGGCCGGTCGCCTCGAGCTGACTCTTGACCGCCGCGTACTCCTCCGAGCTCGACGGGCCATAGTGGTCGGGGTTGTACTGCAGGTTGATCTGCACCGGCGTCGCCACCCCGGCATCGGCGAGGAACTTGGCCGCCTGCTCCTTGTTCGGCTTGGTGCCGTAGAGGTCCTTGAACGGTTCGATCGCGCTCGGGAAGCCCTGCGGCACAAACGAGTACGCCGGTGAGAAGGTGCCCTTGTAGACCTCGCGCGAGAGCGCGTCGCGGTCGATGGAGGACGCCATCGCCTTGCGGATGGCCAACTTCTGCGCCGGGTTGTCGCCGGGCATGGTGTTGAAGTTGAAGACGATGTAGCGCAGCTCGCCACCCGGGCCCTCGTGCACCGACACCTTGTCGCTCTTGCGCAGCGACTCCATATCGGTCGGGGTCAGGCTGCGGTAGGCGACGTCGATATTGCCGTTCTGGATGTCCAGCTTGAGGTTCTCGCTGGAGGCGTAGTACCGCGCCGAGACGGTGCTCATCTTCGGTTTGCCGAGGATGCCCTTGTAGTCGGTGTTCTCCTTGTACTGAACGAGTTTGTTCTTGTCGTAACTCGAGATGATGTACGGGCCGGAGAACGGCTTGGCCGCCACGATCGCGCCCTCGTCCATGAGCTTGTCGGCCGGGAACACCTTCTCGTCGACGAGCACACCGGCCTGGGTTGCCAGGACCGCCGGGAAGGTCTGGTCGTTGGCGTTCTTGAGGGTGAACGCGACAGTGGTGTCGTTGACGGCCTCGGTCTTGTCCAGGTGACCGAGCAGTGCGGCCGGGCCGTTCGGATCGTTGATCCGCAGCATCCGGTCGAAAGAGAACTTGACGCTGTGGGCCGTCAGCGGGTTGCCGTTGGCGAACTTCAGCCCCTGCTTGAGGGTGCAGGTGTAGACCGTCGGCGAGGTGAACTCGCACTTCTCGGCCGCGTCCGGCCGCGGGGTGGTCTCACCCGGGGCGTAGTTCAGCACGTGCTGATAGATCTGGGTCTCGGGGACGTAGGAACCCTGGTCGTAGGCGGCCGCCGGATCCAACGAGAAGATCTTGTCGGTGGTGCCGATGACCAACTCGTCGGCACTACCGCCGCCGCCGGTCCGCCCGGACCCGCATCCCGCTACGGCGAGCAGCGCCAGGCCTGCCATCCCCACTGCCGCAAGGCCTTTGACTCGACCCGACCGGGTCGCCGACCCCTCTGTCGAAAACCGCATTACTGTCCCAACTTCTCGCATCGCAGCGCACCCTCCCTGGATCACAGGTCGGGTGTGGCCGCGGTGAACTTCGGTATGGCGGGGACAGTACCGCCAGTCCGTTGCGAATATGTTGCGTTTCGCAACAATTATTTTCGAGCTACCTCAAAAAACTTCTGCGCGGCGATGTTCTCGCAGGAAAACGTTCAGGGGCGGCTGAGTGCGCTCGCGTTCGCGTTGTCGCTCAACAACTCCGACTCCGACTTGCCGCCGAGGAGCCCCTCGAGCACATTCTTACCGATGGCGGCCTCGGTCGGAAGCGGAATCGGATACTTGCCGTCGAAACAGGCGGCGCACAACCGCGAGGCGGGCTGCTCGGTGGCCGCGATCATGCCGTCGAGGGAGATGTAGCCGAGGGTGTCGGCACCGATGGAGCGGCGCACGTTCTCGACCATCGCGTCGAACGAGCCGTCCTCGCCGTCGGGCCCGGCCCCGTTGGCGATCAGCTCCGCCCGCGAGGCGAAGTCGATGCCGTAGAAGCACGGCCACTTCACCGGCGGCGAGGCGATGCGGACGTGGATCTCCAGCGCACCGGCCTCGCGCAGCATGCGGATCAGCGCGCGCTGGGTGTTGCCGCGCACGATCGAGTCGTCGACGACGATCAGCCGCTTGCCGCGGATGACCTCGCGCAGCGGATTGAGCTTGAGCCGGATGCCCAGCTGCCGGATGGTCTGGCTGGGCTGGATGAAGGTGCGGCCCACATAGGCGTTCTTCATCAGGCCCTGGCCGTAGGGCACGCCCGAACCCTGGGCGTAGCCGACCGCGGCGGGGGTGCCCGATTCGGGAACCGGGATCACCAGATCGGCCTCGACCGGATGCTCGGCGGCCAGTCGGCGGCCGATCTCCACCCGGGTCGCATGCACCGAACGGCCCGAGATGGTGCTGTCGGGACGGGCCAGATAGACGTATTCGAAGACGCAGCCCTTGGGCTCCGGATTGGCGAAGCGCAGCGACCGCACCCCGTCCGCGTCGATCGCCAGCAATTCGCCGGGCTCGATCTCCCGGACGAACGAGGCGCCGACGATATCGAGTGCTGCGGTTTCGCTGGCAACCACCCAGCCACGGTCGAGGCGGCCCAGGCACAGCGGCCGCACCCCGTGCGGATCGCGCGCGGCGTAGAGGGTGTGCTCGTCCATGAAGGTCAGGCAGAAGGCACCCCGCAACTGGGGCAGCAACTCCATCGCGGCCTGCTCGATGCTCTTGTCGGTGGCGGCGTGGGCCAGCAGCGCGGTCATCACATCGGAATCCGACGTGGCCGCGATCGACCCGCCGGGCAGGCGCGTGCTGATCAGCCCGAGCTCGCGGGCGCGGGCGGCCAAATCGGCGGTGTTGACCAGATTTCCGTTGTGCCCCAAGGCGATCCCGGTGCCGACCGCGGTGGTGCGGAAGATCGGCTGGGCGTTCTCCCAGGTGGTCGATCCGGTGGTGGAATAGCGGCAGTGGCCGACGGCGACATGGCCGGGCATGGCGGCCAGCGTCTGCTCGTCGAAGACCTGGCTCACCAGCCCCAGATCCTTGAACACCAGCACCTGAGCACCGTCGGCGACGGCGATGCCGGCCGCCTCCTGGCCGCGGTGCTGCAGTGCGTACAGACCGTAATAGGTGAGCTTGGCCACATCCTCGCCCGGGGCCCAGACGCCGAACACACCGCACTCTTCGCGCGGCGGATTCTCGTCCTGGTCCGGGGTCCCGGCGGGTGTGGCGAGGGACCCGGTTACCAGCAGGTTCGGGGTGTCGACCGACAGATCGGCGTTGGTCACCGTTTGCTCCCTGTTCGGCGGGCGGGGGGCATTGATCATTCTACGGGTCGTTCGGGCGAAACCTCCGGCGGGATCTCCCGGGTGACAGGGTGTTTGCTGCTACCGTACGGCCGTGGCGACTACCGAGAGTGCGGAATCCGGTCCTACCCCCCGGCGCCTGGCCCCGATCCGGTGGGTTTTCCCGATCGTCGTGGTGACGTTGCTCGCGTCGCTGCTGGGCGTCATGTACCTGGACTACGTCGTCGATCCGGAGAAGAACCTGCACAACTTCCCGGTCGCGCTGGTCAACCAGGACGTCGGCGAGACGATGGGTGCGCCCGGGCAGGAAAAGCACGTCAACTTCGGTGATCAGGTCGTCGACGGGCTGGCCGAGGCGGTGCCGGCCGACAAGATCGATCTGCGGGTCCTGGGGCTCAACGAGGCCCAGCTGCAGATGCAGTCGGCCCAGGTCTACGGCACCATCATCATTCCGGGTGACTTCTCCAAACGACTCGGCAATCTGGGCATCGGCAGCGTGGTGGCCGGGGATATCGAGCGGCCGATCATCACCCTGCAGACCAATCCCCGCACCGGCGCCTTCGCCACTGCGATCCTGCAGAAATTCGGCCAGCAGGCGTTGACCCAGGTCGACGCCCAGGTCGGCAAGCAGCTGACCGAGCAGGTCCATGCCCAGCTGAAGCCGCCGCCGGGCGGGCCGCCCGCGCCCGAGCTGTCCGGGGCCACCCGGATCACCCTCGAGCATCCGCTGAACATCGTGACCGAGCAGTACCGGCCGCTGCCGGGCGGTTCCGGTGAGGGTTTGACCGCGTTCTTCTACAGCCTGCTGCTCCTGCTGGTCGGCATGGTCGGGGCGATGATCATCCATCAGCTGATCGACTCGGCGCTGGGCTATCTGCCGACCGAGTGGGGGCCTTGGTACGTGCATTTCCCGGCGACGCCGATCTCGCGGGTGCGGACGCTGTTGATCAAGTGGTCGGCGGTGGCGACCATGGCCGCGATCGTCTCGGCGGCGTTCCTGGGGATCGGGAAGGCGCTGGGGATGCCGATCGATAAGCCGCTGTCGTTGTTCCTGTACGGGTTCCTGGTGATCACCGCCGTCGGGTTCACCTGTACGTCGGTGCTCGCGGCGATCGGCACGGCCGGGTTGATCGTCAACCTGATCGTGTTCATCATCCTGGGCCTGCCGTCCTCGGGTGGCACGGTGCCGATCGAGGCGACCCCGAAGTACTTCGGCTGGCTGGCCAATTTCGAGCCGATGCACCAGGTGTTCCTCGGCACCCGCGCCATCCTCTACTTCAACGGCAACGGCGCGGCCGGACTCGGCCGCGGGGTCTGGATGGCGGTGCTGGGGCTGGCCATCGGCGTGGTACTCGGCCTGGGGATCACGCGCTTCTACGACCGCAAGGGGCTGGAGCGCAAGCCCGCGGCGAAGGCTTGACGACGCTGCCGGTCACAACCGCACGACCGGCAGCCAATGGGCCAGCTCCCCGGCCCGGATACCGGAGGCGCTGACCGCGCCGGAAGCCACGGCGGCCTCGAAGTCGAGCAGGCCGGTCGCCAGCAGCAGCCAGGTCCGCGCATCGGTCTCCACCACATTCGGCGGCGTGCCCCGGGTATGCCGTGGTCCCTCGATGCACTGCACCGCCACGAACGGCGGCACCCGCAGCTCCACCGAGGCCCCGGGCGCCTGGGCCGCCAACGTCCGCGCACTCCCCCGCACCGCCGCCCCCAACTCCGCCCGCCCCGGCGCGCCCGCACTCTCATCGCGCAACCAATCGCTCACCGCGGTAATCGCATTCCGCAGCTCACCGGGATCCACAGCCGACCGTCGTGCCACTCTGCCGAGATTAGCGGGCGTTCGACGCCCCGAGACGCACGGCCAGTCGAGGCGCAATCGCGCCGCCCTCGTTCAGGGCGAGGTGGAGTAGGGCCGGGGCGAGGGTGCTGTCGGTGTGGCGGCGCAGCCAGCCGAGGACCAGGCCGCCTGCGGTGGTGACGGCCACGGCCGTCGGCACGCTGTCGCCGACGGAGCGGGCGGGGTGGATGTGCCAGAGACCGAAGGTAGCCGCGGCGAGCCAGCGGCCGAGCGGACCGGTGGTTTCGTCGAGCAGGGGGTCCAAGGTGGCGCGGAAGATCAGTTCCTCGCTGTAGACGGTGCCCACGGGGATGTGGAGTGCCAGCCACTCGGCGAGCGGGACTTCCGGTGCGCGGTCGGTGAATTCGGCCAGGCGGGCGCGGGTGGCCGGGATGGCCAGGGCCGCGGCATATCCCGTGAGCACCACCGCCGACGTGGCTGCGCCCCAGCGCAATCCGCGGGCCGAGCAGATGTTCGGGCGGGCGCGGCATGCGGCGGCATAGGCGGTGGCGAAGGCGGCGGTGGCGGCGGTGCGCCCGCGCACGCCGAATCGCAGGCGCGGGAGCACGTAGTTGTTCCACAGCAGCGGAACGCCGAGGGCGGCAAGGGAGCGGGTGACGATGCGTGGGTTCACTTGGTGGCGCGTTCGTAGACTTCGGACAGTTCCAGCTGAGTGCGGATGGCCTCCACCTTCTGGGGGGTCAGATCCGGGGGCGGTAGCACCGCGCACCAGCCGTCCAGTACCAGGGTGCCGTAATTGTGGCCGTGCCCGTCACTGACGCTCTGCGCATTGGTCAGATCCGCGGCCACCTGCCAGAACGTCACGAACGGCCACCAGCGCATCTGGGTGGACACATCGGCGCCGCGGGGTTCGGACAACCAATCCGGTTGGGAGAAGATCAGATCCGGGGACCACCACACGATGGGGTCGGAGGCATGCTGCAGATAGGCGATGCGCGGCTGCCGCCACTCCGGGGAGGGCTTACTCAAATCCTTGGCCTCGGAGGCGAATCGGACCACGAGCCCATCGGCGTAGAGCGGTTCCACCTCGCGGGTGCCGGGATCGCGCCGGGACACGAACTGCTCCCACAGGCGATTCGAATTCGGTGGCCCCACCCACAGAGCCCCGTCCACCTTCGCCCGCAGATCCGCCAGCCCGTCGAAGGCCGACTCCGAGCCCTGCGAGCCCAGGCTCTCCCCGTAGACCAGCAATTTCGGCCGAGCCTCCGGCGGCCGCCGCGACCAGGCCTCGTAGACGGCATCGAACATCTTCTGCCCGGCGGCCTTCACCTTCTGCCGGTCCGCCAGGAACGACAGCACACTCGGCAGATAGGAGTACTGGGACGCCACGATCGCGGTATCGCCGTGGTAGAGGTACTCGATGGCATCGGCGGACATGGAATTGACCCAGCCCGTGCCGGTGGTGGTGACCACGACGAGCACCTTGCGATCGAAGGCGTGGGTGCGCTCCAGCTCGGCTACCGCCAGCTCCTCCTGTGTCATACCGTTTTTCGCCGACTCCAGGCCCGCGTACACCCGAATCGGTTCGCGCGCGGGAGCTCCCGACACGGCACCGATACGGAACGCATCCGGTCCGTGCGAGACGAACCAGCGGCCCTCCGACCCCAGCGTCTCCCACGCGGCCAATGAGCCGGGGCTACCGGACCGTTCGGCCTTGTCCGGCTGCACCGCAAACGGCGTCATCTTGTCGTTGCGCACGCTGAACGCCGAATTGGCCACCGCGAAGAACGCCCGGGTCGCCACGCCGTTGAACAGCGTCACCACCAGCACCACCAGCAGGATCGCCCCCGCGGTCGGCGCAAACTGCGACGGTATCCGCACCCAGCGGCTCAGCAATCGGGCCAGCAACCGCACCGTCTCCCGCACGGTCCTGTACGCGGCAACGGCGATCGCGCCGACGGCCAGGCTCAGTGCGCCGGTGCGCAGGTACGCCGCCCGGGTGGTGCCCTCCATATCCATCAGCGCGTAGATCTGCCGCTGCCAGTCCGCCGACAGCACCAGCATGTAGATCGCGGCCAGCACGCACCCGATCAGGATGGTCGCCTTCAGCGCATACCGCAGCCGTAGCGACAGTGGCCGCAGCCGCAGCTTGGGTCGCACCCACTTGCGGAACGCCCACTCGAGGATGCAGCCGACGCCGTAGCCGAGCGCGGCGTTGCCACCGCTGATCGCCCCCTGGAACAGCCAGTCACGCGGCAGCAGCGACGGTGTCACCGACCAGGCGAAGAACACCGTGGCCACCACCAACCCGACATAGTTGAGCCCGATGACATCCGCTTCGACCCGCCGCAATACCGGGGCGAACCGCCGAGCGGCGACGCCGCCGCGCGAGCGCAGCGTCGTCAGAGCCTCGGCGGTATCGAGCACCCGTCAAGTATGGCGGTCGGGTACCGATAAACGGGCATCTCGCCACACGTGAGCATCGCAACTCGACGCTCGGGAGACGACCGGTCCGGACGGTATTCGCGGCGCGTGCGCTCGGGTACTTTCGGCTGATGAGGGCCCCGGACCAACGCCGAATCCGCCCCGGAGCGCGGGTCGGATCGGGCACACTCTCACGGTATGGGGACACCGACTTCACGGTCGCGGAATACGACGGCATTCCTC
The DNA here is from genome assembly GCF_015477765.1 of Nocardia transvalensis. Lineage (GTDB taxonomy): Bacteria > Actinomycetota > Actinomycetes > Mycobacteriales > Mycobacteriaceae > Nocardia > Nocardia transvalensis_A. The sequence continues at coordinate 119,285 of NZ_JADLQQ010000011.1, forward strand.
GTGCAGGCCGCGATCGCGTTCGGAATCAGTTTTGTCGCAACCGGCATCGGGATCGTCTATCTGCCGCTGGACATGTGGCAGCGCGGCTTCCTGTTGATAGCGGTGCTGTTCCTGGTGAGCAGCACCTTCACCCTCGCCAAGGTGGTGCGGGATCAGCACGAGGCGGCGCGGGTGCATCAACGGATCGACGAGGCGCGCGTGGAAAAGCTCATGGCCGAGCACGATCCGTTCAAGGTCACTTGAACAGCTTCGGCAGCGTCCCTTCATAGGCCTCGCGCAACTCGGCCAGGGTGACCGAGAACTGGCCCTGCACCTCGACCGAATCCGCGCCCTGGTCGACCACGCCGATGCGAACCCACGGGAGCCGGCGGGCCGTGCACATTTTGGTGAATCGCGTCTCCTCCGAGCGCGGCACCGCGACCAGCACGCGACCGGCCGATTCGGAGAACAGCATCACGAACGGGTCGGCATCCTCGGGAAGCAGGATGCGGCAACCGGTCTCACCGGCCAGCGCCGACTCCACGACCGCCTGCGCCAGTCCGCCCTCGGACAGATCGTGGGCGGCGCTGATCATCCCGTCGCGCGAACCGGCGGTCAGGACCTCGGCGAGCAACTGCTCCCGCGCCAGATCCACCTCGGGCGGCACGCCGCCGAGATGGTCGTGTTCGACCTGGGCCCAGATCGACCCGCCGAACTCGTCGCGGGTATCGCCGAGCAGGATCAGCGTCTCGCCCGGTTCGGTGCCGAATCCGGTCGGAATGCGGCGGTGCACATCGTCGATGACGCCGAGCACGCCGACCACCGGGGTGGGCAGGATGGCGGTCTGCCCGGTCTGGTTGTAGAAGCTCACATTGCCGCCGGTGACCGGAATGCCCAGCGCCGCACAGCCGTCGGCGAGACCGCGTACGGCCTGCTGGAACTGCCACATCACGCCCGGATCCTCCGGGGAGCCGAAGTTGAGGCAGTTGGTGACGGCCTTCGGGGTCGCGCCCGTGGTGGCCACATTGCGGAAGGCCTCGGCCAGCGCCAGCTGCGCACCGGCGTACGGATCGAGCTTCGTGTAGCGGCCGGAGGCGTCGGTGGCCAGCGCGATGCCGCGGCCCGACTCCTCATCGATGCGCACCACACCGGCGTCGGCGTGCTCGGCGAGCACCGTATTGCCGCGCACGTAGCGGTCGTACTGTTCGACGATCCAGCGGCGGCTGCACAGCTGCGGGCTGGAGATCATCTTCAGCAGCGTGGCGCGCAGTTCGTCGGCGGTCTTCGGGCGGGCCAGCCGGTCCGGGGCATCGGCGATGAGCGCATCCTGCTCGTCGGGGCGCCGCACCGGCCGCTCGTAGACCGGGCCCTCGTGGGCGACCGTGCGCGGCGGCACGTCGACCACGGTCTCGCCGTGCCAGGTGACCACGAGCCGGTCGCCGTCGGTGACCTCGCCGATCACGGTGGCCAGCACATCCCACTTCTTGCACACCGCCATGAACGCCTCGACGTTCTCCGGCGCCACCACCGCGCACATGCGCTCCTGCGATTCGCTGGACAGGATCTCGGCGGGGGTCATGTTCGCCGCCCGCAGCGGCACCTTGTCCAGCTCGACCCGCATACCGCCGTCACCGGCCGCGGCGAGTTCGGACGTGGCACAGGACAACCCGGCGCCGCCGAGGTCCTGGATGCCGACCACCAGTCCCGCGTGGTACAGCTCGAGACAGCATTCGATGAGCACCTTCTCCGCGAACGGGTCGCCCACCTGCACACTCGGCAACTTCTTGCGGCCGGTGCCCGATTCGTCGCCGGAGAAGGTGTCCGAGGCCAGCACCGACACGCCGCCGATACCGTCGAGACCGGTGCGCGCGCCGAACAGGATGATCTTGTTGCCGGTGCCGGAGGCGAACGCCAGATGCAGATCCTCCACCCGCATCACGCCCGCGCACAGCGCATTGACCAGCGGGTTGCCCTGGTAGGACGCGTCGAAGACGGTCTCGCCACCCACATTCGGCAGACCCAGCGAATTGCCGTAGCCCCCGACGCCGCGCACCACGCCGTCGACCACGCGGCGGGTGTCGGGGTGCTCGGCGGCACCGAAGCGCAGCTGGTCCATCACCGCGATCGGCCGCGCACCCATGGCCATGATGTCGCGCACGATGCCGCCCACACCGGTCGCCGCGCCCTGGTACGGCTCCACGTACGACGGGTGGTTGTGGCTTTCCACCTTGAAGGTGACCGCCCAGCCGTCGCCGATGTCGACCACGCCCGCGTTCTCGCCGATCCCGGCCAGCATGGACTGGCGCATCTCGTCGGTGGTGGTCTGCCCGAAGTAGCGCAGATGCACCTTCGAGGACTTGTAGGAGCAGTGCTCGCTCCACATCACCGAGTACATCGCCAGCTCGGCGTCGGTGGGCCGGCGGTCGAGGATCTCCCTGATGCGGGCGTATTCGTCGTCCTTGAGGCCGAGTTCCTTGTACGGCTGGGGGGTGTCGGGAGTTGCTGCGGCGGCGCTGACGGTGTCGACGTGGGCGGTCACAGGCGCAGTCTAATGTGTGCCAAACCGGGCCCTACCAGCGAGCTACGCCCTACCGGATACGCTGAGCCGGTGAACGATCGATCCAGGGTCGCGGATCCGGACGAATTGCCCGTGACCACTTCAGCAGGGCAGTCCACCGCGAGTCTGGCGGCCCGACAACGGCGATTGTTGCTGAGCGCGATCGCACTGTTCGCCGTGTCCGCGATCGTGTCCTTGGTCACCAAGCAGTGGCACGGCTACATCGATCTGCAGGTGTACCGCAACGGTGCCCGGGTCTGGCTCGACGGCGGTGACCTCTACGGTCCGATGCCGAAGGTGTACGGGATCGGACTGCCGTTCACCTATCCCCCACTGGCCGCGCTGTTCTTCGCGCCGCTGGCGCTGCTGCCGCTGCACTGGGCCGAATGGCTGGTGCTGGCCACCTCGATCGCGAGCCTGGGCGTCACGCTGTGGGTCGTGCTGTCGCGGTTGCGGCCGACGCTGGATCGAACCACCAAGTGGGCGCTGGTGATCGGCGCGGTCGCCGTGCTGGGACTGTCGGAGCCGATCCGGCAGACCTACAACTTCGGGCAGATCAACCTGGTGCTGATGGCGGCCGTCACGCTGGATGCGCTGGTGCGCAAGCCGTTCTGGCCGCGCGGCATGCTCATCGGCATCGCCGTGTCGGTGAAGCTGATACCGGCCGGTTATCTGCTGTTCTTCCTGCTCTGCCTGGATTGGCGCGCGCTGCTGCGCCGCGACCGGAAGGTGTTGCGCAGCGAGGACTTCAGGGCGATCGGCACGCTGGTGGCCTCGGCGATCGGGGCGGTCACGCTGGGATTCGTGCTGTTCCCGCACGATTCGTCCGACTACTGGTTCCACACCCTGCTCGACACCGGCCGCATCGGGCCGCCGGAGTTCGCGGGCAACCAGTCGCTGAAGGGTTTCGCCTTCCGCCTCGGCGTCGCCGATTCCACCGCGACCCTGATCTGGCTCGGGCTCTCGGTCGTCACCATCGCCCTGGCGGCGGTGTGGATGAAGCGGCTGATCGATGACGGACGCAAGGCGGCCGCGCTGATGGTCAACGCGGCCGCGATCCTGCTGGTCTCGCCGGTGTCGTGGTCGCACCACTGGGTGTGGATCGCCCCGGCGCTGGCGGTGGTCGCCGATGCGATCGCGCGGGGGCACCGCAGCAGGCCGTTGCTGCTGGCCGTCGGTGCCGTCACGCTGATGTTCATGGTCGGCCCGCAGTGGCTGCTCCCGCACCACCAGGACCGGGAACTGCAGTGGTCGTGGTGGCAGCAGGTGATCGGCAGCAGCTACGTACTGGTCACCTTCGCCATCCTGGCCATCGCCGTCTTCGCCTACCGCCCAGCGGGCGTAAGGAACGCGGTCAGCGCCGCCGAATAGGACCACACGTCCGAGGCGCCCATCACCTCGCGGGCCGAATGCATGGCCAGCTGCGGCGCGCCGATGTCCACGGTCGGCATGCCGGTGCGGGCGGCGGTCATCGGGCCGATGGTCGAACCGCACGGCAGATCCGCGCGGTGCACATACCGCTGCAGCGGCACCTCCGCCTCCGCGCAGGCCAGGGCGAACGCCGCCGCCCCGACCGCATCGGTGGCGTAGCGCAGATTCTGATTCACCTTCAGCACCGGACCGCCGTTGATCCGGATCCGGTGCGCGGGCTCGTGGCGCTCGGGATAGTTCGGGTGGGTGGCATGGGCCATATCGCCCGAGGCGCAGACCGAACCCGCCAGCGCCGCAAGGTATTCCGAGCGTCCGCCGCCGCGCGCCAGCACGATCCGCTCCAGCACCGAGGGCAGCAGATCCGACTGCGCGCCGCGATCGGACTGGCTGCCGACCTCCTCGTGATCGAAGATCGCCAGCACCGGGGTGGCGGCCCCGGGCCGATCGGCGGCGGCCAGGAAGGCGTGCAGGCCCGCATAGCAGGTGGCCTGGTTGTCGAGCCGGGGCGCGCTCACCAGATCGCGATCGCGGCCGACGAGCCGGCTCGGGGTCAGGTCGTGGGTCATGAGCTCGAAGCCCAGGACGTCGCCCAGCGCGACACCGGCGTGCTCGGCGACGTAGGCGAGGAACGAGCGCGGGTGATCGCCGACGCCCCAGACGGCGTTGACGTGCCGCTGCGGGTCCAGGGTCACCCCGCGGCGGTCCTCGGACAGGTGGATGGCCAGCTGTGGCACCCGCAGGAGCGGTTCGTCGATGCGAACCAGCCGCTCCTGCGCGACGTCGCCGACGCGCACGGTCAGCCGCCCGGACAGGCCGAGTTCGCGGTCCAGCCAGGAGTTGAGCCAGGCGCCGCCGTAGGGTTCCAGGGCGACCAGCTGCCAGCCCGCCACGGCCAGATCCGGATTCTGCTTGACCCGCAGATTCGGGCTGTCGGTGTGGGCGCCGACCACCCGGAACCAGCCCGCGGGATCGGCCGTCTCCTCGGTGGCGGCCCACGCCACCAGGGAACCGCCGCGCACCACGAAATATCGGCCCACCCCACCGGCGGTCCACGGCCGCGCCTCGGGAAGTTCGGTGAAGCCCTGCGCCGCCAATTCGGTTGCGACGGTGTGCACGACATGGAACGGGGAGGGCGAGGCGTCGACGAAGGCACACAGCCCGGACGCCGTCGCGGTGGTCGAGACCGGCATACGGGGCATCCTAGACACCGCTGATCTCGTGCACTTTCTCCTGCGCCTTCACGGCGTCGGTCACCCAGGTGCGATAGAAGTCCAGCGGGCATTCGGCCAGCCCGCGCACCCCCACACCCACCTTGCCGAGTCCGGTCGCGCCGCGGTGCAGCAGGCTGTGCAGCGGATTGCGGGCCGGTTCGTAGCGCCGCGCGTCGCGCAGCGAGCGGATCGACAGCCCCGCGATGCGCAGTTCGTTCGCCTCGGCACCGCACTCGCCGAGCAGCCTGCCGTCCCAGCCGACGAGTGCCGAACGGCCGCAGTAGGAGTGCACACCGTCGAATCCGGTCGCCCCGGCCGCGGCCACGTAGACGTTGTTGGCCCACGCCATCGTCTTGGCCATGCCGACCTGCTGTTCGGCGTCGCAGGCGCGCAACGCCTGACAGCGCACCACCAGTTCGGCGCCCTTCATCGCGCAGTCGCGCCACAGTTCGGGATAGTTGCCGTCCTCGCCCAGCAGGATCGACACCTGCAGGCCCTTGGGACCGTCGCTGACATAGGTGGCCGCACCGGGCCAGGACAGTTCGCCCTCCGCGGCCGGGGCGATCTTGCGGTAGCGCTGCACGATCTCGCCCTGGTCGTCGATCAGGACGGCGGTGTTGTAGGGGGGTCGCAGTGGATGCTGTTCGTGGCATTCACCGCCGAGCGGGAAGACCCCCCACACCCGGTTGCGCCGGCAGGCCGCGGCGAAAACCTCGGTCTCGGCGCCGGGTATCGCCATCGCGGTGGAGTACAGCTCGGTTTCGTCGTACATCACACCGGTCGTCGAGAATTCCGGCAGCACAATGAGATCGAGTTCGGGATGTCCGGTTTTCAGGCCGTCGACAAGATGTCCGATGCGATAGCAGTGGGCGAGTACTTCGGCACGAGAGTGCAGTCGAGGCATGGGATGATTGACGACGGCAACGGTTACCGTATCCGGATTCGACGCACCCGATTCGCACCTCATGCTCACTCCTCACCGATAGCCCCCAGCTCTTCCATTCGGAAAAATAGCTCAGGTCTATATTTGCCTTGCGGCAAGGAATGAGCAACCCGCCCGGAGGCCGGAATCAGTCCGCGACGGGCATTTCCGCCACGAGCTCCAGCAGGCGCAGCAGGTCGGTGTGGTTGCGGGCGCCGATGCGCTTGCGCAGATCCTCCTCCGCCCGCCGCTCCTCGGCACGCACGGAATCCACCAGCTCGGCGCCCCGCTTGGTCAGCCCGATCAGGATGCGACGCCGATCGTCCTCGGCGGCGATCCGGAAGATCAGGCCGCGCTCGGCCAAGGCGTCCGCATGCCGAGTCGCCGACGACGGCGGCAGCTGCGAACGCGCAGCAAGTTCACTCATGGTGATACCCGCCTGGTCGGACAGATTCGACAGCATCGACCATTGGTCGGCCGACAGTTGCCTGGCGCACAAGGCAGCGTCGAGGTGACGCAGCCAACTGCGCTCGGCGGCTCGCAGAGCTCCATGCAACGTGGAAAATCCGCTTACAATGGTCGACATATTTTTCCCGCCCATCATTTTCGCTCGGACAAGAAGAGGGTACCGAATGTTCCCGTTCAGCGAGAGTCCGGACGACGTGATCGAGGTCCTGAACATCGTCCCACTCCAGGGACCCGCGGGAATTGTGGCCCCCTCCTGCGAGGCGGCAATTGCGCTGGCGGTCGAAGAAATCAACGGTGGCGCAGGAATTCTCGGGCGCGAGGTGCGCGTGACGACCATCGACGGGGGCCGTGCGCCGCACGAGGTGGCCCGGGAGGTTTCGGCCCTGCTGGCGACCGGAATGGTGGACGCGATCACCGGCTGGCACATCTCGGCGGTGCGCCGGGCGGTGGCCCGTGCCGCCGACGGGCGGGTCCCCTACCTGTTCGCGACCACGCACGAGGATCTGCCCAACGAGCCCCCGGGTGTGCTGATGATCGGCGAGAACCCGGCCGGACACATCCTGCCCGCGATGGGGTGGCTCGAACGCGAGTTCGGGGTGCGCCGGTGGGCCATCGTCGGCAACGACTACATCTGGCCGATGGCAACCGGGAAGGCCGTGCGCACGTCCCATCAGGGCGCCATCGTGATGGAGAAGTACTTCCCGCTCGGGACCGAGGACTTCGGCGAATTCCTCGGCGATCCGCGGCTGGACCGGGCCGACGGCATCGTGCTGCTGCTGGTCGGCACCGACGCCGTGCGGTTCAATCAGCAGTTCGCCCGGACCGGCCGCTCCGAGCGGCAGGTGCGGGTCAGCCCGGGTATCGATGAGGGCGTGCTGCTCGCGGCCGGTCCCGAGGCCAACGACAACCTCTACATTGTGTCCAGCTTCTTCCCGGACGACCGCTCCAACGATCCGGACCGGATGGCGCGCTACCACCGCCTGCACGGCCGCTTCGCGCCCCAGCTCACCTACTTCGGCAACACCAGCTACGAGGCCATGTACACGCTGCAGTCGGTCGCGCAGAGCTGCGGCACGCTCGACGTGCCCCGCATCCAGGCCGCGCTCGACGAGGGCCTGGTGCTGGAGACCCCGTCGGGCGGGCGCGCCTTCCAGGGCAATCACTCCGTCCAGTTCACCGCCAACATCGCCCGCGCCGAGGGCGTGGACCTGCGGATAGTGGACAGCGTCCGCTGAGTGGACTACGCCGAGACGAGCGTATCGACCACCGACAGGAACATGCCCAGGCCGTCGTCGCTCGGGCCGGTCAGCGGCTCGGTGGCGTGCTCCGGATGCGGCATCAGGCCGACGATGCGGCGGTCGGCCGAGCAGATTCCGGCGATATCGCGCTGCGAGCCATTCGGGTTCTCACCGGCGTAGCGGAACACCACGCGGCCCTCGCCCTCGAGTTCGTCGAGGACCTCCGCCGAGGCCTGGTAGCGGCCCTCGGCATTCTTGACCGGGATGAGGATCTGGGCGCCGGGCTCGTAGCGGGAGGTCCAGGCGGTATCGGTCCGCTCCACCCGCAGCCATTCGTCGCGGCAGATGAAATGCAGCCCTTCGTTGCGCGTGAGGGCGCCCGGTAGCAGCCCGGCCTCGCACAGCACCTGGAAGCCGTTGCAGATGCCCAGCACGGGCATGCCCTTACCGGCGGCCTCGACCACCTTGCCCATCACGGGAGCGAAGCGGGCGATGGCGCCGGCACGCAGATAGTCGCCGTAGGAGAAGCCACCGGGCACGATCACCGCGTCCACACCCTTGAGGTCGGCGTCGGCGTGCCACAGGCTCACCGCCTCGGCACCGGCCAGCCGCACCGCGCGGGCGGCGTCGACATCGTCGAGGGTGCCGGGAAACGTGATGACGCCGATGCGGGCAGTCACAGCCGCACCACTTTCCAGTCCTCGATCACCGTATTGGCCAGCAGGGCCTCGGCGATCTTCTCCAGTTCCGCGTCGCTCACACTGTCGTCCACGTCGAGTTCGAATCGCTTGCCCTGCCGCACATCCGAGACACCCGGGAAGCCCAGACGCCCGAGTGCACCGACAATGGCCTGACCCTGCGGATCCAGGATCTCGGCCTTGGGCATCACCTCGACCACGACTCGTGCCACGCGTTGCTCCTCAGCTGAGTGGGGGGATTACCTGATCAGCGTAGTTGGGGCCCGTCGCCCCCGGCGAGCCGGGGCATGATGAGAGTGGAATGAATACAGTGAAGTCATGCGCATAGCCCACTTCGGACATTCCTGCGTTCTCGTCGAGTTGCACGGCACCAAGATCCTGTTCGATCCGGGCAACTTCTCGCACGGTTTCGAGGGCATCGACGGACTCGACGCCATTGCCGTCACCCATCAGCATCCCGATCACATCGACCCGAACCGGATCGAGGCGCTGGTCGAGAAGAACCCGAACGCCCGGCTGCTGTGCGATCCGCAGACCGCCCGACTGCGCGGCGAGCCTTGGGAGCCCGTGCACGCCGGCAATGTGCTCACCGTGGGCGGGGTGCAGATCACCGGCGGCGGTGGCAGGCATGCCGTCATCCATCCCGAGCTGCCGGTGGTCGACAACACCGTATTCCAGCTGGGCACCGCGGACGATCCGGCGCAGTTCGTCCACCCCGGCGACTCCCTGTGGGTGCCGCCGGTGTCGGTCGGCGTCCTGGCGGTGCCCGCTGTCGCACCGTGGATGAAGATCAGCGAGGCCGTCGACTACCTGCGCGCCGTCGCGCCCCGCACGGCCTTCCCGATCCATTACGGGATCATCGCCGACCAGGCCCAGGGCATCTATTTCGGCCGCCTGACCGAAATGCGCCCGGCGGACACCGAATTCAAGGTCATCGAGCCGGAAGATCACGCGGAGTTCTGATTCCGGGTGGCCCTGTCATTCCGGCCCTAGGGGCCGGAATGACAGGGAATGGAGCGAGGCACCGCTCCGCAAGTTTCGATATGCGGTCCTTCACGTCCCGCGCGCGATCCTTCGTGTCCCGGTGGGCTTCTGGATGGGCCTATTTGGTGTAGGTGGTCAGGAACAGGGCTTCGGCGAGGGACATGTGCTCGATCTCGGTCGGGGAGACGCTTTCGTTGGGGGCGTGGATGAGGCAGGTGGGTTCCTCGACGCCCATGAGCATGATCTCGGCGTCCGGGTAGGTCTCGGCGAAGACGTTGCACAGCGGGATGGAACCGCCCTGGCCCTGGGTGGTCGCCTCGCGGCCGTAGGACGCGCGGAACGCCGCCTCCATGGCCTTGCGGGCGGGACCGCTGGTGCCCGAGCGGAATGCCGAACCGATGCTCTCGGATTCCACCGTCACGCGGGCGTGCCAGGGGGTGTTCGATTCCAGGTGCGCCATCAACGCCTTCAGGGCGTGGTCCGGATCGATCCCGGGCGGAATGCGCAGGTTCAGTCGCGCCCGCGCCTTGGGCTGTACGGCCGCCGAGGAGCCCACCACCGGCGGCACATCCATTCCCAGCACCGTGAGAGCCGGTCGCGCCCACACCATGTCGGAGACGGTGCCGTCGCCGAGCAGGTCCACACCGTCGAGCACCCCGGCGTCGGCGCGGAACTGATCGGCGGGATATTGCACGCCGTCCCACTTCTGATCGGCGGGCAGGCCCGCGATGGTGGTGTTGCCCTGCTCGTCCCGCAGGGTCGCCAGCACGTGAATCAGCGCGGCCAGGGCGTCGGGTGCCGGACCGCCGAACATCCCCGAATGCATCGGCCCGGCCAGGGTTTCGACGGTCACCACCACATTCACGGTGCCGCGCAGGGTCTGGGTGAAGGTCGGCACGCCGAGGGCGAAGTTGCCGCAGTCGCCGATCACCAGCGCATCGGCACGCAACAGGTCGGCGTTGTTCGGCACGAACGCCTCCAGCCCACCGCTGCCCTGCTCCTCCGAGCCCTCCGCGACCAGCGTGATACCGACCGGGAACTCCTTGCCGCCCAGGGTTTCCCGCAGCGCACGCAGCGCCGTCAGGTGCATGACGATATTGCCCTTGCAGTCCGCGGCCCCGCGCCCGTACCAGCGGCCGTCCTTCTCGGTGAGCTGCCAGACGGGGGTATGCCAGGCGGCGTCGTCCAACGGCGGCTGTACGTCGTAGTGGCAGTACAGCAGGACCGTCGGCGCACCGGGCGGCGCCGGATGTCGGGCGATGACCGCCATACTGCCGTCGGGTGTTTCGTGCAGGCCCGCGTCGGTGAGTCCGACCGCGGTGAAGGCATCGAGCACCCACTGGGCGGCTCGGTGGCACTCCTCCACCGGGAACTGCCGCGGGTCGTAGACGGACTTGTACGAAACCAGTTCGGTCAGATCGGCTTTCGCCTGTGGCATCAGCGAGCGCACCTGCTCGCGCAGCGCCTGCGTACGGGAATCATCGGTCATATCGGCTCATTTCGTCGTCTCGCCCAGCTTCAACTTGTCGACCTGCCGAAGGTAGGCGGACAGGTTGTCCGGGCAATAGGTTTCGATCGCTGGTTCCGTACCCATGATCACATCGCTGTCGGCGATCACCGGCCGACTGCCGGGGCCGCTGTAGCTGAGGAAGTTGTTGACGATCAGCACCAGGCTCGCCACACCGGTCCATGCCGACAGCAGGTGTGCGCCGTCCATCGGCGCGGCCCGCAGGCTCGCCACCGAACTGGTGGTCATCAGGGCCAGCGTCACCCAGGAGATATACCTGGTCGTCATTGCCGCTCCTCCCACCCATCGAGATCTTTCGTTAACGATCCGCAACCTGGCCGGGTCAGAACGTCCCCCGCGCTGCACACGTCCCCCTCGACGGTTGCCACCGCGAAGCCGAACCGGCCGGGATCGACCGGAGGCAAGATCGGGAATGTAGTCGGCGACCCTCCCCTCGCAGATGTGTTTTGATCGTGGACATCACGCCGTCTATGAGATGCTGATAGTCCATGAAGTGAAGTGTAAACGTTCAGCATCACCGTATAACTGGTCGAATACGTAAGTAGCACAACCAGTTTCGAGGTTCATGGAACTGGCGAATGTCTGTGCGGCAAATGATTGCTGCGAGAGCACGCCAAGGAGGCACACGATGCCCGAGAACCGCGAATGCGACGACCTGTTCGCCATGCCCCAGCTGGAATCGGGTGCGCCGAAGACAGGATTCCCCCACCCCGAGATCCTGCCGCAGGTCGCCTATCAGATCGTCCACGACGAATTGCTGCTCGACGGGGTGTCCCGGATGAACCTGGCCACCTTCTGCACCACCTGGGTCGACGACCAGGCCCGGCGGCTGATGAACGAGTCCATCGACAAGAACATCGTCGACAAGGACGAATATCCCCAGACCGCCGAGCTGGAGCGGCGCTGTGTGCGGATGCTCGCCGACCTGTGGAACTCGCCCGATCCGGCCACCACCCGGGGTACATCGACCACCGGCTCGAGCGAGGCCGCCATGCTCGGCGGACTGGCCGCGAAGTTCCGCTGGCGGCGGCGCGGCGGCACCGGCATCCCGAATTTCGTCTGCGGCCCCGTGCAGGTGTGCTGGGAGAAGTTCGCCCGCTACTTCGATGTGGAGATCCGGCAGATACCGCTGCGCGGCGACCGGTTCACCATGCATCCCGACGACCTCGCCGACCACTGCGACGAGAACACCGTGATGGTGGTGCCGACCTTCGGTCAGACCTTCACCGGACTGTTCGAGGATGTCGCGGGCATCAGCCAGGCCCTCGACGACCTGCAGGCGAAGACCGGGCTGGACATCCCGATCCATGTGGACGCGGCCAGTGGCGGCTTTCTCGCGCCCTTCACCGCGCCGGAACTGGTGTGGGATTTCCGGCTGCCGCGGGTGAAGTCGATCAACGCCTCCGGCCACAAGACCGGCCTGGCCCCGCTGGGCGCCGGCTGGGCGATCTGGCGCGAGTCCGCCGATCTGCCGGACGAGCTGGTGTTCAACGTCGACTATCTCGGCGGCAATATGGCCACCTTCAACCTCAACTTCTCCCGGCCGGGCGGACAGGTCGTCACCTCCTACTACGAATTCATCCGGCTCGGCCGGGTCGGGTACGACCGGGTGCAGTCCGCGACATACTCGGTGGCCGAGCATCTGGCCGCCGGAATCGAGAAGCTCGGGCCGTTCGAGATCATCCACGACGGCGATCCGCTGCGCGGCATCGCGGCGGTGTCGTGGAAGCTGACCGGGGACCGGACGTTCAACCTCTACGACCTGTCCGATCGCCTGCGCACCCGCGGCTGGCTGGTCGCGGCCTATCCGCTGCCGCGCGAGCGCCAGGACGAGACGATCATGCGGGTGCTGGTCCGCCACGGCTTCAGCCGCGACATGGCCGATCTGCTGCTCGCCGATATGGAGCGCGCGCTCGGCCAATTGGACAAACATCCGCCCAGCAGCTCGCTCACCCGCGAGGAGTCCGGCGGATTCGCCCATAACGCCACCGCCGCGGTGTCGACCGAGCAATTGCGGCGACACCGGCGGGAGGTGCCGAAATGACTTCGACCGACAAGCCCCAGTGCCGATCGCTCCCAACCTGATCGCCGGATCGACGTCACCGTAGAGCGCGGGCGGCGGTGGCGGCGATGGTGGCCGCTACGGCGCTCAGGGCCGGGGAATCCAGGCGCCACTGCTGCCAGTAGAGGGGGACGTCGATGTGCAGGCGGGGGTCGAGGGCGGCCAGGTGGTCGTAGCGGGGGTCGGCGGAGACCTGCAGGTCCGGAAGCATGCCCCAGCCGAGGCCCAGGCGGACCGCTTGGGCGAAACCGGCGGAGGACGGGATGTAGTGGCGCGGAGGGTCGAGGGGGCGGCGGGCGCGGCGGCGCATCAGACGGTCCTGGAGTTCGTCGTTGCGGTCGAAGATCACCACCGGGGCGGCGGCGAAGGCGCGGGCCGTGGCCCCCTCGGGGAACCAGGTGCGGAGGAATTGCGGCGTGGCCATCGGGCGATAGCGCATGGCGCCCAACCGCTCCACCTTGCAGCCCTGCACCGGCTGGGCGGTGGCGGTGATGGCCGCCATGACCGTTCCGTCGCGCAGCAGGCGCGTGGTGTGTCCCTCGTCCTCGCGGTGGATCTCGAAACATACCCCCGCGGGGCCGCTACCCAGGGCGGGCATCACCCAGGTCTCCAGCGAATCGGCGTTGACCGCCAAGGGAATTCGAACCGGACGGGACGGCGGCTCCGATTCCTCTCCCGCAGAGCCTAGTTCGCGCACGGTATCACCGGTGAGCAGTTCGATCTGCCGGGCCAGCCGCAAGACCGCCAGCCCGGATTCGGTGGGCCGCACCGGTTTCGTGCGCTGCACGAGAATGCGGCCGACAGCGGCCTCGAGCGCCTTGATCCGCTGGCTGACCGCCGACGGGGTGACCCGCAGGCGCCGCGCCGCCGCCTCGAAGGTGCCCTCGGCGACGGCCGCATCGAGGGCGCGCAGCTGATCGAGCTGGAGATCCATATTAAGAAACTGTAATGATGCTTGAAAATCTTTAGCTTGTCTGGCCCTGCTGGCGACCATAGCGTCGAGGAATGTGAATGCTTCCTCGGCCGCGCTGGCGGCCCTGTCGGGTCTGGGATTCGGACTGTCGCTGATCGTGGCGATCGGCGCGCAGAATGCGTTCGTGCTGCGCCAGGGAATCCGCGGCGAGCACGTACTCGTCGTGGTCGGCGTGTGTGCGATCTCCGATGTGGTGCTGATCGCCGCCGGAGTGGGCGGCTTCGGCGCGGTCGTGACCTCGGCGCCGGTGGTCCTCACGGTGACCCGGTACGCGGGCGCGGCATTCCTGATCGGCTATGCGGCCCTGGCGCTGCGGCGCGCCCTGTCCGCCGAAGCCCTCACCGCCGCCCCGTCGGACGCCTCGATGGCGGTGGGCGCGACCTTCCTCACCTGCCTGGCCCTGACCTGGCTCAACCCCCACGTCTACCTGGACACTCTGATCCTGCTCGGCTCCTACGCCAGCACCTATGCCCAGCCCGACCGCTGGTTCCTCGCCGCCGGCGCCATGCTCGCCAGCATCCTGTGGTTCACCGCCCTCGGCTACGGCGCCCGCCTGCTCACCCCGCTGTTCGCCCACCGCACCGCCTGGCGCATCCTCGACTCCGCCATCGCCGCGATCATGCTCACCCTCGCCCTGATCCTGCTCCTGAAGTAGCGGCCGCCTCGGCCGCGGGGTCAGGCGGCACGTGCGGAAACGAAGGACTCCCAGCGATACACCGCCGGAACGGCCTCGTGGAACAAAGCCAGGTCGATGGCGTCCAATACGGCCTGGCGGGGGCCGGAGCGGGCGAGCTGGGCCGCGGAGATCGCCAGGCGGAGCAGGCCGCCGCGGCGGGCGGTGCGGGCGGCGCTCATCACCAGGGCGTGACACCACCACGGTTCGCTGCGGAAGCCTTCGCCGATGCCGTGCACCCAGGACCGCTGCGACGTGCCGCGCTCCAGGTCGTAAACCGCGGTGAGCCCGAGCGCCAGCCGGAAACCCACATCGGGCAGCGCCGCCATCGCCCCCTCGGAGGCATTCCAGCGCGGCGCGGCGAACAGCCGGGTGCGCAGCCCCACCTGTTCCATCACTCGATCGGCGGCGGTCAGCCGAAGGCGCGCCTCGTGTTTGGGCAGCGCCGCGAATTCGGCCCGGCGCCGCTTGGTGGCGGCCTGGTCGTAGCCGTGCAGCACGATGGCGTCACCGAGCTCCCGCCGCTCGCGCAACCACTCCTGGGTCGCCGGATCCTCGGCGAGCCGGTATCCACCCTTCAACCGCGGCGCCACCAGCAGCGACAACGGGACGGCACGCCGATCCATCTCCGCGGCGAAGGCCATCGCCGCATCGCGGGTGGCGTCCCGGATGCCGGACACCGAGACGATCAGTTCTGCGCGCATGCGAACCCCCTGCTCGTGCTGGTCGGGCGAACCTGTGCGGTTCATACCCCACTGTGGGGGCAGCAGGTGACCACCTCGTGCTCAGCGGGTGACGGCGCGACGAACACTCGCGCCGGATCCCGGGGCTAGGCGTCGGCCAGTCCCACCGTGTCGAGCACCCAGGCGTATTCGAACGCCACCTCCCGCCACTTCTCGTAGCGGCCGCTGACGCCGCCGTGGCCGGCGCTCATCTCGGTCTTCAGCAGTAGCTGAGAATCACCGATCTTGGTGGCGCGCAGCTTGGCGACCCACTTGGCCGGTTCGACGTACAGCACACGGGTGTCGTTGAGGCTGGTGATCGCCAAGATCGCCGGATACCGCTGTGCCGTGACGTTCTCGTAGGGTGAGTACGCCTTCATGTACTCGTAGACCTGCTTGTCCGCCAGCGGATTTCCCCACTCGTCCCATTCGATGACCGTCAACGGCAGCGACGGATCCAGGATCGAGGTGAGCGGATCGACGAACGGCACATTGGCGAGGATTCCGGTGAACAGCTCCGGCGCCAGATTGGCGACGGCGCCCACCAGCAGCCCACCGGCACTCCCGCCGTCGGCGATCATCCGGTCCGGTGCGGTGACGCCGGTATCGACGAGATGGCGTGCGCAGGAGACGAAGTCGGTGAAGGTGTTCTTCTTGGTGAGCGTCTTGCCGTTCTCGTACCAGAGCCGTCCCATCTCACCGCCGCCGCGCACGTGCGCGACCGCGAACACCATGCCGCGGTCCAGCAGCGATAGCCGCGACACCGAGAATCCCGGGTCGATGCTCGCCTCGTAGGAGCCGTACCCGTACAGCAGCAACGGTTTCGGAGCGGTGGGCAGACCCTTTCGCTGCACGATCGAGATCGGCACCCGGGTGCCGTCCTCGGCCACCGCCCAATCCCGGTGCTGCTCATAGTCGTTCGGATCGTAGCCGCCGAGCACCGGCTGTTCCTTGCGCAGAATCAACTCGCCGGTGGCGGGCACATAGTCGAACACCTGCATCGGAGTGATGAAGGAGGTCAACCCGATTCGCAGTGTCGGCTGCGACCATTCCGGATTGGACCCCACACCCGCGGAGAACAACTCGAGCCCGAACTCGAGCTCCTTCAGCTCCCCGTACCCCTCGGAGGTCAACGGCCACACGGCGACTCGCGGCAGGGCCGCGCGCCGATACGACAGCACCAGATGGTCGGCGAAGCAGTCGATATCCTCGAGCCGCACGTCGTCGCGATGCGGGATGAGGATGCTCATATTCGCCGGATCGTCGGCGGGCGCCTCGGCGAGGACGAAGTTCTCCGCCTTCACCCCGTCCACGACGTCGTTGTGCAGGATGAGGAACCGATCCTGCCCGCCGATGACGGCATGTTCGGCCGCGTACTCGACGCCCTCGCGCCGCGGCAGCAGCACCCGGAATTCACCCTCGGGATCATCGGATTCGAGCACCCACGCCTCGCTGGTGATCTTCGAACCCACCCAGATCATCAGATACCGCTCCGAGCGGCTGGCGCCGATGCTCACCCAGTAGCGCTCGTCCGGCTCGTGGAAGACCTTGACGTCCTGCTCCTGCGACGTCCCCAGCCGGTGCCGCCACACGGTGTCGGGCCGCCAGGACTCGTCGACGGTCTGATAGAAGATATGCGTGCCGTCCAGCGACCAGGTCGCCCCCGGCGCGGTGCCGGGAACCTCGTCGCCGAGCAGCTCACCGGTCCGCAGATCCTTCACCCGCAGCACGTATCGCTCGTCGCCGACGGTGTCCATCGAATAGGCCAGCAGGTTGCCGTCGTGGCTGATCGAGAATGCGCCCAGCGCGAAGAAATCGTGGCCCTCGGCGAGGATGTTGCTGTCCAGCAGGATCTGCTCGCCCGCGATATCGGCGTCGGCCTCCAGCCGCGGCGGTGTCCAGTCGTCGGGATCGGCGATCGGGCAGCGGCAGTGCACCCCGTACTGCTTGCCCTCGAAGCTGCGTGAGTAGTACCAGTAGTCGCCCATGCGGGCGGGCACCGAGAGGTCGGTCTCGAGAGTGCGCGATTTGATCTCGTCGAAAATCTTGTCCCGCAGGGGCTGCAGATGGGCGGTCT
This sequence comes from Nocardia transvalensis, assembly GCF_015477765.1. Taxonomy (GTDB): domain Bacteria; phylum Actinomycetota; class Actinomycetes; order Mycobacteriales; family Mycobacteriaceae; genus Nocardia; species Nocardia transvalensis_A. The sequence continues at coordinate 136,808 of NZ_JADLQQ010000011.1, forward strand.
GGGTCTCGGTGTAGGCGTTCTCCGCCTCCAGATAGGAGATGACCTCGGGGTCGTCCTTGTCGCGCAACCATTCGTACTCGTCGACGAAGGTGTCGCCGTGATGCACGCGTTCGGTGGGCACCCGTTTGGCGGTCGGCGGGTCGACCGCGGCCGACCGTGATACCGATGCGGCGTCGTCGGCGTTCGGGATCGTTCCGGTACCAGTGTCGAGAGCCATGGGCTCCACCGTAACCGTGCCCGTGCCACGGATGCGGTGGGGACCCGGCAAGAATTCCGCCGGGTATGGACACCCGGTGGGTCGCCGCCGGTTATGACAGCCCGGTGGAGCGGTTGGCGGTCCGGCCTAAATCGCGGCCGTTGTTGCGCGGAACTCGGCGGGAGTCCATGAGGAAATACAGGGCCGCCTTGCGGCGGGCGCATTGGTCGGTGGGGCAGCTGCGGTGGATGTGCAAGATGTTGTGAGCCTGCTCGACGGTGAGGTGCCGGGGCACCACCGCGCAACTGTCGAAGACGGGTGCCATGCGGTGCTCCATCCTTGTCGTGCGTTCGGTGTGGCGGGGCGCACATTTTCCGGAGTCTGCGTCCGGTCGACCCGCGAGGTCCGGTCGACGCCGTATATCTGCCACAGTGGGATGGGTTTCCGATTCGGTTGCCGGATAAACCAGGAGAATTGTCGCGATCGCGAGGTAAATACCACACCGCGACACCGATGACATGTCCATCACCGTCGCCACCTGCAGGGGAGACTGCCCGGCCCCGCGGGAGGGTCGCCGATACGGGTACGCCGGCTCACACTCGGCGCCATCGGCACATGTCGCTCCCCCCGAGTGGGGGGTGGATGGCGCAGGCCACAGTCGTTGCGCGGCGTCCGCGGGCCGGGCCGGCCTCCGGCCGCGATTCGGGCGCGCGAAAAACTCGGAGCCACGCCCCGGCGGGCATCGGGAAAAGCACTGCTTCGCACTTTTCACAATGTTCGGGAAAACAATGCGAAGCGAGCGATCCGGTGGATTTTCGCGAGGGCCGGAAAAATCCGGGGAGTTTCGGCCCGAGCGCCGACGTGCCGGTCCCCCACCGAGATCCGCACGGGCGCCGGGGATCCCGGAAGACGGCCGCGAGACCCCTGGCTCACCGACTACTGTTCACGTCCAAACACAACCGCACAGGAGCAGATGTGGAACAGAAGAACCGCGAGATCAACCCCGACGCAGTGTGGCACCGCAGCAGCGACGGCACCGGCGGAGTCGAGGTGGCATTCCTGGCAAGCGGCAATATCGGCCTCCGCGACGCGAAGAATCCCGACGGTCCCACCCTCATCTTCACCCCCGCGGAGTGGGCGGCCTTCGTGGCCGGCGCCAAGGACGGGGAGTTCAACCGCCCGCAGTCGTGACCGGAGCGGGGGGACCGGGGCGGGCTCGGATCACGTGTCCGGTTCGGCGCGCTGCAGTGCACCTCGGATCGACCCCGCCAGATAGTCCAGATCGGCGCGGGCCGGTGTGGTCGGCCGCCCGCGCAGCCCGAACCCGTCCCCCGGCGTGCGCGGGATGACATGCAGGTGGACGTGGAACACCTCCTGCCCCGCCGTCACACCGTCGGCGAGAAAGAAGTTCACCCCGTCGCAGCCCACCTCCGAGGCCCGCAGCGCCGCCGCCAACCGCTGCCCCACCTGAAACAGCCTGCCCCCGATCTCCGGATCGAGTTCGGCCAGGCTGCGCGCCGGAACTTTCGGGATCACCAGCAGATGTCCCGGCGTCATCGGCCGAATATCCATGAACGCCACAATGTCTTCGTCCTCGTACACCTTCGACGAAGGAGCCCGACCGGCGACGATATCCGAGAAGATCGTGTACGGATTCATGTCCCGCAGCCTACGGGCCACCCGTCGGCGGCCCCGAAATCGCTTGTACGCCGCGCTTGCTACCCAGTAGCCTGTCCTCCAGCTTCCGGCCGGAAGAAGCGGACCGGGTCCGAGCCGATGCTCGGCGCCCGGCTCCGCGTCCAAAAAGCCGGGCCCGCTACAGAATCGGCGACGGCGTGTAGCTCGCCGCCTCGGGATTGGCGTCGACCAACTTCTGCACCTGGGCGATGACATCGGCCACCTGTGCCTCGGCCGCGCCGATGAAGACCGACTTGTCGGCCAGGGCGGCGTCGAGGTCGGCCCGGGTCAGCGGCAGGCGGTCGTCGGCGGCCAGGCGATCCAGCAGATCGGGCTCGCGGCCCTGTTCGCGCATGGCCAGGGCGACGGCGACGGCGTGCTCCTTGATCACCTCGTGCGCGGTTTCGCGGCCCACACCGGCGCGCACGGCGGCCATCAGGATGCGGGTGGTGGCCAGGAACGGCAGGTACCTGTTGAGTTCGCGCTCGATCACCGCCGGATACGCGCCGAATTCGAGCAGCACCGTCAGGAAGGTCTCCATCATGCCGTCGATGGCGAAGAAGGCGTCCGGCAGCGCGACCCGGCGCACCACCGAACAGAACACATCGCCCTCGTTCCATTGCGCCCCGGCCAGTTCCGCGGCCATCGAGGCATAACCCCGCAGCACCACCTGCAGACCGTTGACCCGCTCACACGAGCGGGTGTTCATCTTGTGCGGCATCGCCGAGCTGCCGACCTGGCCGGGCTGAAAGCCCTCGGTCACCAGTTCGTGCCCGGCCATCAGCCGCACGGTGTGCGCGAAAGACGAAGGGCCCGCGCCGATCTGGACCAGTGTGGAGATCACGTCGTGATCCAGCGACCGCGGATACACCTGGCCGACGCTGGTCAGGACGTTCGCAAAACCCAAGTGGCGGGCCACCTTCTGCTCCAATTGCGCCAACTTCGACGAATTGCCGCCGAGCAGATCGAGCATGTCCTGTGCGGTGCCCATCGGGCCCTTGATGCCGCGCAACGGGTATCGATCGATCAGCTCCTGCAGCCGGGTCAGCGCGATCAGCAGTTCGTCTGCGGCGGAGGCGAATCGCTTACCCAGCGTGGTGGCCTGTGCGGCCACGTTGTGGGAACGGCCCGCCATCACCAGCGTCCGATACTCCGCGGCCCGCTCGGCCAGCCGCGCGGCCACGGCCACGCCGTGCGCGTAGACGTGCTCGAGCGACAGCCGGATCTGCAGTTGCTCCACGTTCTCGGTGAGATCGCGGCTGGTCATGCCCTTGTGGATGTGCTCGTGCCCGGCCAGCGCATTGAACTCCTCGATGCGCGCCTTCACATCGTGGCGGGTGACCCGCTCGCGCTCGGCGATCGAGGCGAGGTCGACCCGGTCGATCACCCGCTCGTAGTCCTCGACGACCCCCGGCGGCACGTCGACACCGAGTTCGGCCTGTGCCCGCAACACCTCCAACCACAACCGGCGCTCGAGCACGATCTTGTTCTCGGGCGACCACAGCTGCACCAGCTGGGGACTCGCATACCGGGTGGCCAGGACGTTCGGGACAAGACTCACGAGCAGCCAGTTTAGTGGGCGGCGTGCCTGCCCCCGCCGTCGGAGGTGAAGCCGACCTGCCGCATCGCACCCGTCTCCGGGCCGGACAGGCGCACCGGCGGTGCGATCACGTCGATCAGTTCGAGCAGGGCCCCGCGCGCCACCCGGCGCGGCTGCGGGTCCTGTTCGGTGAGCGCCGCCACGACGGCGCCGTCCACGACCGCCACCAACCGCCGCAGCTGTTCGGTCCGCACCACCCGATCGGACCGGCGCAGCACGTCGGCCAGCAGCTCGTCGAGCTGGGCGCGTAGTCGTAGCTGCACGTCCCGTAGCTCCGGGTGGCGGGCCGAGGCCACCGACCGCTCGTAGCGCGCGATCAGCCGGCCACGCTCGTCGTGACCGTCGGTGCCGACCAGCAGGTCCAGGATCAGGTCGACGGTCGCCTCGGCGCCGCGGCGGCGGTGGGTCACCTCGCCCACCCTCCGGCGCATCGCCTCCAGCTCGGCGTTGCCGCTGAACTCGACCGCGCGCGCGATCAGATCCTCCAGCGACTCGAAGTAATAGGTCGTCGACGCCAGCGGCAGATCCGCGCGCGTGGCCACCGAGCGGTGGCGGACGGCGTCGAATCCACCTTCGAGCAGCAACTCGGCGGCAGCCGCAACCAGGGCCTGGCGACGCCGTTCGCCTTTCGGGGTCGTCGCGGTGATCACCGTGTCATCGTGCCAGTCATCATCGGTTCATCCGTGCCAAATCGGTGCGATCTGACGAGAAATCAGTTCGCGTGGGCAAACAATCGGTGCGGTGTTGAAATCACAACAACAGTTTTTCTACCGCATTCCGGCGCGCTGGGTGGGCGAGTACGGAAAGTCTTTGCGAGACAGTCCCGGTCACTCGGCGAGATAGCGGCCCAGCCGGGCCAGCGCCTCCTCGATGTCGGCGGTAGCACCGGCGAAGGAGATGCGGACCGTATGGTTCCCGTTGCGGGTGTCGAAGTCGACGCCGGGTGCCAGGGCCACACCGGTGTGTGCCAACAGGTCCGCGCACCAGCCGGTCGAATTATTGGTCAAATGACCGATATCGGCATAGGCGTAGAATGCGCCGTCGGCGGGCGCCAGATCGGTGATCCCCAATTTGGGCAGACCCTCGAGCAGCAGCGCGCGGTTTTCGGTGTAGCGGCGGACATGGCCGTCCAACTCGGCCCGGGCCTCGGCGCCGAAGGCATGCACGGCGGCGTACTGGGAGATGGCCGGCGGGCAGATCGTCATATTGGACGCCAGCCGCTGCAGCGCCGGGCGCAGACCGGCCGGTGCCAGCATCCAGCCCAGGCGCCAGCCGGTCATGGAGAAGTACTTCGACACCGAGCCGATCACCACGGCCTCGCGAGAGGTCTCCCAGGCCGAGGAGGTCGGTTCGGTATCGGTATCCGAATAGACGATGCCGTGGTAGATCTCGTCGGAGATCAGCAGCGTCCCGTGCTCGTCGCACCAGCGGGCCAGCGCGGCCAGTTCGGCGGGGGCGATCATGGTGCCGGTCGGGTTGGCCGGGCTGGCGACGATCAATCCGGCGGGCGGCTCGGGCAGGGCATCGAGCATGGCGACGGTGGGCTGGAAGCGGGCCTCCGGGCCGCAGTCGAGTTCGATCACCTCGCAGCCCAGGGCGGCGAGGGTGTTGCGATAGGCCGGATAGCCGGGCCGGGCCACCACGACCGTGTCGCCCGGATCGAAGGCGGCCAGGAAGGTGAGGGTGAACGCGCCGGACGAACCGGTCGTCACCACCACATCGTCCGCGTCCACCTCGATGCCGTAGGTTCGGCGGTGATGGTCGGCGATGGTCTCGCGCAACGGCAGGATGCCGAAAGTCTCGGTGTAGCCGAGCAATTCGGCGTCCAGCGCGGCCTTGGTCGCCCGCAGCACCGGGGCCGGAGCGGGGGTGGACGGTTGCCCGGCGGCCAGCACCAGCACATCGCCGTGGGTGCGGGCACGCTCGGCGGCCGCCTTCCAGACATCCATGACGTAGAAGGTCGGAACGTCCGACCGACGGGATTCACTGCGCACCCCGACGACGGTAGAGCACTCGAAGCCGATGGCGGCCGGGTATTCGGCTGTCTCGCTTTCCTGAGATGAGGCTGAGTTGTGCGGAGGCCGCCTGCCACTTGGGCAATTGTCCTGTTATCGTCGGCAGAATGCCTGACCAGGCACGCCGCGCGAGGTCGTACGAGGGGGGTTGGACGGTGATCCGACCCGACTGGCGTACCGCGCTGCGGAGGGACGACCCCTCCGCGTGGCAGCGGGCACGCAGTTCGGGTCGGCAGGCTCGGCGCGCCGCGCAGCGGGCCTGGTCGACGGCGCTCGAGTTCGCCCGGGCGGTCGGGCGCATCGACTGGCGTGCGCAGGTGCGCCGCGACTGGCGGGCCGAGGCGCGCGAGCAGTGGCCGCGGCTGCGCATCTGGCTGATTGGGCACCGGGTGCTGGTGGCGGGCGTGGCCGCGGTGGCCGTATTCGCCGCCGCCGATACCACCGCACCCCGGCAGACGGCGCTGGATCTCGCGCCGGGCAGCAGCCAGCGGGTGCCGGTGGCCTATCCGCTGCAGGTGAAGGCGACGACGGAATCCAGTAAGCGCTACTTGAACGCCATCAACAACGGCGAACGCATTCGCGAATCACAGGTGGTGGCCGCGGCGGCCCGCGCGACCCTGGAACGCGCCAAGGCCGAGGCCGCCGCGGCGGCCGCCGGTGATCCGCAGCCGTGGCTGAACGGCACCGTCACCACGCTGCCCGGCGGCATCCTGCCCGGGATCGGCGGCTTCGTGCTGCCCGCCCGCGGCGTCTTCACCTCCGGCTTCGGACAGCGTTGGGGCACTTTCCATTTCGGTATCGATATCGCCGCGCCCATCGGCTCCCCCATCTACGCGGTGACCGACGGCACCGTCATCGACGCCGGCCCCGCCCAGGGCTTCGGCCTGTGGGTCCGTATCCGCCACGACGACGGCACCATCTCCGTCTACGGCCATATGTACGACTTCTCGGTCTCGGTCGGCGAACGCGTCCGCGCGGGCCAGCAGATCGCCCGCGTCGGCAACCGGGGCGACTCCACCGGCCCCCACCTGCACTTCGAAATCCTCGTCGGCGGCCACCACGTCGACCCCACCCCATGGCTGGCCATGCACGGCCTGAAGTTCGGGTAGTGGGTGACCTTTCGGTCAGACGCGGGCGGGGATGGAGATGCGGTCTTCGACGGCGGCGAGGGCGATGTCGGTGCGGTAGTGGCTGCCGGGGAGTTTGATCCTGGCGATGCGGTCGTAGGCGCGGGTGCGGGCCTCGGTGAGGTCGGCGCCGGTGGCCACCACGTTGAGGACGCGGCCGCCCGCGGACAGCAGGGCGCCGTCGTCGCGCAGGGACGTACCGGCATGCAGGACTTCGGTATTCGCCTCGGTGGCGTCGGCACCGGAGATCACGTCGCCGGTGCGGGGGCGGGCCGGGTAGTTCTCGGCGGCCAGCACGACGGTGAGGGCCGAACCGTCCTTCCAGCGCGGGGGTTCGGCCTGGGCCAGGGTGCCCGTGGCCGTCGCATGCAGCAGGGCGCCGAGCGGGCTGTCGAGCAGCGCCAGCACCGCCTGGGTCTCCGGATCGCCGAAGCGGCAATTGAATTCGACCACCGCGGGCCCCGCCTGGCCGATCGCCAAACCGGCGTACAGCAGGCCGGAGAACGGAACTCCACGCCGAACCATCTCCGCCGCAACGGGTTTCACGACCTCGTCGACGATCTCGGCAACGGTGTCGCCGGGCAGCCAGGGCAGCGGGGTGTAGGCGCCCATGCCGCCGGTGTTGGGGCCGGTGTCGCCGTCACCGACGCGCTTGTGATCCTGGGCGGGCAGCAGCGGTACCACCGTCTCGCCGTCGACCAGACAGAACAGCGACACCTCGGGCCCGTCGAGGAACGATTCCAGCAGCACCGGATGGCCCTGTTCGAGCAGTTCGGCGCCGTGATCGCGGGCCGCGGACCGGTCGGCGGTCACCACCACGCCCTTACCGGCGGCGAGTCCGTCGTCCTTGACCACCCAGGTGGGGCCGAAGCGGTCCAGGGCGGCATCGAGTTCGCCCGGGTGATCGACGACCTCGCTGTGCGCGGTGCGCACCCCGGCGGCAGCCATCACGTCCTTGGCGAACGCCTTCGATCCCTCGATGCGGGCCGCGGCGGCCGACGGGCCGAAGCAGGCGATCCCCGCCGCGCGCACGGCATCGGCGATTCCGAGGACCAGCGGCACCTCGGGCCCGATCACCACCAGATCGACCCCGAGTTCGCGTGCCAGGCCCACCACCGCCTCGGCGCTGCACGGATCGACCGGCCGCACCTGGGCATGCTGGGCGATGCCCGGGTTACCGGGAGCGGCGCAGATCGCGCTCACCCCGGGATCGCGCCGCAGGGCCTCGACGAGGGCGTGTTCACGGGCTCCGGAACCGATGACGAGTACGCGCACGCACGACAGCTTAGGTGACGTGCCGAATCGCCTCCGCGGGTATCGACAGGACAACCGCATGCCCGCCGGACCGGCCATCGCCGCATGGTGCCCGCGGGCAGGTGCGGCGCGTAATCTCCGAGGCATGGCTTCTGTGTTCAGCGCGATCATTGCCGGTCAGTTGCCGGGTCGGTTCGTGTGGGAGGACGACGAGTTCGTCGCCTTCCTGACGATCAACCCGATCACCCAGGGGCATACGCTCGTCGTGCCCCGCAAGGAGATCGATCAGTGGCAGGACATCGATTCGGACACCTTCGCGCGGCTGACCGGGGTAGCCCAGAAGATCGGCCAGGCGGTGCGCGCGGCCTGGGAGGCCCCGCGCGCGGGCCTGCTCATCGCGGGCCTCGAGGTGCCGCACCTGCACGTGCACGTCTTCCCCGCCTTCGAACTCGGCGACTTCAACATCTCCCAGGCCGACCCCGACCCGAGCAAGGAATCCCTGGACGAGGCCCAGGCCAAGATCAAGCAGGCCCTGCGCGACCTCGGCTACGGGGCCAACGTCCCCGACTGACTTCGTCAGCGGGGAAGCGAAAGCCGGGCCAGCGGGGAAGCGAAAGCCGGGCCAGTGGGGTGGCGCTCGGGAGAGCCGGTCAGTGGGTGCGGGGGAGGCGGACGGTGAAGGTGGTGCCCTTGCCGGGGGTGCTGGCTACCGTGACGGTGCCGCCGTGGGCTGCGACCAGGGCTTGGACGATGGACAGGCCGAGGCCGGTGCCGCCGCTGTCGCGGCTGCGCGAGGTGTCGGTGCGGTAGAAGCGTTCGAAGATGCGCTCGGCCTGGTCCGGCGGCAGTCCGGGTCCGGTGTCGGCGACCTCCAGCCGGACCTCGTGCTCGGCCGGGGTCAGCCGCACCGTCACCGCGGCGCTCGGCGGGGTGTGGATGAGCGCGTTGTTGATCAGGTTGGCCAGCACCTGCCGCAGCCGCGCCTCGTCGCCGAGGATCTCCACAGTGCCGCTGCCGGGCCTGATTTCGAGATCGATCGGCCGTTCGGGTCCGTCCGGGCGCTGGGCGGCGTCGACGGCACGCGCATTGTGCACCGCATCGCTGGCCAGAGCGAGCAGATCGACAGGGCGCTGCTCCACCGGCCGCTGCGCATCGAGTCGTGCCAGCATGAGCAGGTCCTCCACCAGCAGGCTCATCCGGTTCGACTCGCGTTCGATGCGATCCATGAACAGCTCCGGATCCGCCAGCGCCCCTTGCCGATACAGCTCCGCGAAGCCCTTGATGGTCGTGAGCGGGGTGCGCAGTTCGTGGCTGGCATCGGCGACGAAGCGGCGCATGTTCGCCTCCGACCGTCGGGCGGCCTCCTCCGACGCCTCGGTCGTGGCGAAGGCCTGCTGAATCTGGGAGAGCATGCCGTTCAACGATTGTGACAACCGGTCGACCTCGGTATTGCTGCCCTGCACCGGAACTCGTCGATTCAGATCACCGCCCGCGATGGCGGCGGCGGTCTTCTCCACATCCCGCAGCGGCCGCAGGCTGCGCCGAATCACCAACTGCGCCACCACGGCCAGTGCGATCAGCACGAAACCGCCGACCACAACTTCCAGTCCGATCAACCGGTCGACGATTCGCTCGGTCTCGCTCAGTCGCTGCGCCGCCACCACCGTGGTGCCTCGCGGGGACACGATTCGGACGGCACGCCAATGCAGCCCCGGATCGCCCACCGAGCCAACAGTTCTCGGACGCCGCCCGAGGTCGGGCGGAATATCGGGGATGACGGTCCGGTCGGGGAAGTCGACCCGCGGCGGGTCACCGGCCGAATCTTGAACCGTCACATAGAAAAGGTTCAACCGGTCGAACGGCGCTCGCGGAGGTGGCCGCGTCGGATCGGCCGCACCGTGCGCGATCTGGACGATCTGCTTGTCCACACTGTCGAGCACGACCCGGTGCATCGCCGAGGTCACCGCGATTCCGGACACCAGCAGCCCCAGCGCCGCCAGGGACACCAGCGCGACGACCAGCGTTACGCGCAACGGCACCGAGGCGAGGCGACGCGAGAGGATGCTCATCTCGCCGAGGACTTGCTCCGACTCGGCGCGCGCATCACGTATCCGACCCCGCGCAGCGTGTGGATCAGCCGGTCCGGCCCGGTGTCGACCTTCTTCCGCAGATAGGACACATACGTCTCGACCACGCCGACCTCACCCCCGAAGTCGTAGCGCCAGACGTGATCGAGGATGCGCGGTTTGCTCAGCACGGTGCCCGCATTGACCATGAAGTACCGCAGCAGGGTGAATTCCGTGGGCGACAGCGAAACCGGTTCGCCCGCCTTCCACACCTCATGGGTGTCGTCGTCCAATTCGATGTCCTCGAAGGTGATCCGCGAGGACTTGCGCTCCTCGATCGCGTGACCGGAGCGGCGCAGAATCACCCGCAACCGCGCCACCACCTCCTCCAGGCTGAAGGGTTTGGTCACGTAGTCGTCGGCACCGAGCGTGAGCCCGTTGACCTTGTCCTCCACCTCGTCCCGCGCGGTGAGAAACAGCACCGGCGCGTCCACCCCGTCGGCCCGCAACCGCCGCAGCAACCCGAACCCGTCCATCCCGGGCATCATCACGTCGACGATCAGCGCATCCGGCCGAAACACCTTGGCCTTGTCCAACCCCTCGGCCCCATTGGACGCGGTCGCCACCTCGAACCCCTGATATCGCAGGCTCACCGACAGCAGCTCGACGATCATCGGCTCATCGTCGACCACCAACACCCGCGCCTCGGGCGTCCGCCCAGCAGCCCCACCGTTCATACCGCTCATGGTCCACTCCCAGCGAATGAGCCCGCTGAGGCTTCGCTGGGAGTTTCCTGGGAACCGGAGGTGGGATCGGTGAGAAGCCCCCGGGCCGGATCACTCGGCGGCGACCTCGACGATCGCCTCCAGCAGATCGGTCAAGGTTCGGTGGTCGGTGGTCGGAGACATGAGGGAGGCGCGTAGGTAGGGAGTGCCCGCGAGCTGGAAGGAGGAGAGGTAGAAGCGGCCGTCTTGGATCAACCGGGAACGGAGTTCGAGTTGGCGGTCTCCCCAGGGTTCGTAGCGGAAGCAGAGGATGTTGCTCTGGGGCCGGTACGGGGCGGTGAAGTCGGGGCGGTCCTGGATGAGTGTCCACAGATGAGTGGCCAGGTCGTACTGGCGCTCGACGTAGGAGCGCAGCGAGGCCTGCCCGCGGTAGGCCAGGGTCAGCAGGATCTTGAGGCCGAGCGGAGCCTTGGAGGTCTCGAAGGTGAACTGCCCCGGGTCCACGTCCTCGCTCTCCGGGCGGTAGAGATAGCTGGCGTCCTGTTTGAACAGGGTGTCGAGATAACGCTTCTCGCGGAACAACACTCCGGTGCACAGCGCCGACGTCCGGAGCATCTTGTGCCCGTCCCACACGGTCGAATCCGCGCGCTCGATCCCGGCCAGCCGGCCGCGAAGCCGGGGCGATATCAGCGCGGCCGCACCGTGCGCACCGTCGAGATGGAACCACAGGTCGTTGCGCTCGCAGAACTCCGCCACCTCGGCGACCGGGTCGTACAGGCCCGTCCCGGTGGCGCAGCCGTTGGCCACCACCGCGATCGGACGGCGACCCTGTGCGCGCACCGCGGCAAGCGCCGGTGCCAGCCCCGCCGGATCGATGCGGCCCAGTTCATCGGTGGGAAGCGGATGGACCCCTCGCTCCCCCAGCCCCATCACCGCGGCCGCCTTCCGCACGGAATAGTGGCTGGTCGCCGGGGCGAGCACGACGAGGTCACCGGGGTTGCCGTCCCGCCACGCGGTGGCGTCGGCGTGCGAGCGGGCGGCGAGCAGCGCGGTCAGGTTGCCCAGCGATCCGCCATTGGTCATGGCCCCGGTACCGGTCTCGGCCCAACCGAGGTGATCCAGCATCCAGCGGCACACCGCCCGGTCGACGGCCGCGGCAGCCGGGGCGAGTTCGTAGACCAGCGGGATGTTGTTGGTCACCGCCTGCAGGAGATCGGCGACCACGCCGGGGGTGTCGGAGGGTGCGATCTGATGCGCCATGTACCCCGGGTGATGGTGACTGGCCGAGAGGTCGCTGTACGTGGTGACGAAAGACAGCAACTCGGGCAGGGTCATACCCCCTTCCTCGACCCAGCGGCGCAGCTCGAGTCGTTTGGAGACCCACTCGATATCGGCCGCGGAGACGACATCACCCGATCCCGTGCGGACGGATTCGATATGGGTGGCGAGGGTCTCGAGGACCGCCGTCCCGACCTCTCTCATATCGTCGACAATGTCGACAGGGGACATGTTGGATCCTCTCTCGAGAACTGTCTTCAGCTTGCGGCCGCATTTGCGGGGTCGCGGTCACCGTCGATGTTCCGCAGCATGATCCGGTCGATATCGACGTCGGGCACCCGGAAGTCGTGGACCAGAAACTCTTCCATCAGCAGAACGCTGAGCAGGTGCACGTAGGCGTGACCGAACTCGTGCGGCCCCCGCGGCTGTTTCGTCACCCGTTCCACGAGCCTGTTCACCCCCTCGGGTACCAGGAAACCGGCCCGGCGAACGGTGAACGGGCTCAAAACCGCCGCCACCCAGTCGTCGCCGTCGGGCAGCAGCGCCTGCACACCCGGCACCCGCATCCCGAATTTCGGCCGGTCGACAATCTCCGGCGGCAGGACATCGGCATACGCCTCCCGCAGGATGTGCTTCTCGCGAGTCCCGTTCAGCTTCCACTCGATCGGCAACGCGGCGGCGTATTCGACGACGCCCGGGTCCATGAAGGGGTATCGGCCTTCGACGCCGAAACCCGTTCCGGCCCGGTCGCCCAGGCAGGTCATGCCATATCCGATCAGGAAGGTCTGCATGTCCAGCAGCATCGACCGGTCGATGGCGGGGCGCCGATCGAAATCGGGGAAATCGGTGCGCAGCCGGCGCAGCATCACGGCATGGTCGTCATCGATGCCACCCGCCGCATCGATGAGCTCGTCCACGGGTTCGGATTCGAAACGCCGCAAATGCGCGCCGAGTGAGAAATCGAGGTTCGGTCGGTCCGCGTAGAACCGGACGATGGCGGCGGCCGTCATGCCGTCGCTGTAGCGCATGTCGTTGAGCGCCGGCTCCAGTTCTTCGACCGCACCGGCGAAGGACCCCCGAGCCAAGCAGCGTTCGACAATCGCCGCCTCTTTGGCCGCGTCGTATCCGGCGAAGAGCTCGTCCGCGCCCTCGCCACCGAGCATGATTCGCACGCCGGACAGCCCCACTTGTTCGGCAAGAATCCCGTAGGCCACCGGAGCCGTGAAATGCAACGGCTGTTCGCATTGCCGGACGACATGCGGGAACCGCTCACGAACCTGAGCAGCCGAAACCGGTACCCGCGTATGCCGACTGCCCAGCCGCGACACCATGGCCCGCTGATAGGGCGACTCGTCCACGGGACCGCCCTCGACGTCGATGGAGAACGTGGTGAGCGGCTCGTCGACCAGATCGTTCATGATCGAAGCGATGACCGCCGAGTCGATGCCACCGCTGATGTAGGTGCACAAAGGGTAATCCGCGCGCAGGCGCAGCCGGATCGACTCGCGCAGGACCTCCCGGAGCCCGGCCTTCGCCTCCTCGAAGGAGCTCGGCGCAGGAGCGGCGGACTGTCGTGCGATGCCGTGGTAGTACTTCGACAGCTCGGCACGACCGTTGTGGACGGTCAGTATGTGCCCCGGCGGAATAGCCTCGATGCCCGCGAAGCAGGTTTCACCCGGGACCGGGCTCCAGTACCGCATCGCGCGCCGAACCTTTTCCGGCGCAAGCTCACGAGGCACCTGCGGAAACGCGAACAGCCCCTTGATCTCGGAAGCGAAGAAGTACGTGCCGTCTCGCTCCGTGTAGAGCATCGGACGCTCCCCGAAGCGATCGCGACCGAGGATCAGCTTGCCCTCCCACCTGTCGTAGAAGGCGAAGCCGAACTGGCCGTTCAATCGCAACAGTGCATCCGTCCCCCAATAGGCGAGCGAATGCAGCAATACTTCGGTATCGGAGTTGGTCTGAAAGCGAATTCCCTTGCTCTCCAGCTCACTTCGGAGCTCGATGTAATTGAACACCTCACCGTTGAAACCGGCGACGTACCGGTTGTCCGGCGTCACCATGGGCTGCTTGCCGAGCCTCGGGTCGATGACCGAGAGCCGGACCGTGCCCAGTGTGAAGGCGTCGCTGTCGAAGATCCCCACCTCGTCGGGGCCGCGGTGCGCGATGGCGCGGATGCCGCGCCGCACCAGATCCAGCCTTCGGTCCTTCCGCAATCCGCTGCCGATGAATCCAACCACTCCGCACACGAATACGTCTCCTATTCCTCGCGATCGGTTTGCGGATTACCGCCTGCTACACCGAATCCAGATACCGAGACCGCTCCCATTCGGACACTTCCCGCTGACTGGCCGCGGCTTCACTCCATGCCACTCGGCACAGGTTCTCGACGGTCGCCGCACCCAGCGCCCGCCTGGCGAACTCGCTCTCGCCGAACAGCGTCGCCGCCTGCCAAATATTCGTCGGCAACGGCGAATACTCCTGCGACACATAGGCATCCGCGGCAGGCGGTGCGGGCTTCAAGTCTTCGGTGACCCCCGCCAGGCCGGAGCTGAGCTGAGCGGCGGCGAGCAGGTAGGGATTGGCGTCGGCGGCGGCGACTCGGCTCTCCACCCGGGCGCCGTGGGCATTGTGGGCCAGCACGCGCACCGCGACGCATCTGTTGTCCCATCCCCAGGACAGATTCGTCGGCGCGAACGAGTGGTCCATGACCCGCTTGTAGCCATTGGGCGTGGGGACCGCCACGAGGTGCAGTTCCGCGGCATACCTCAGTAAACCGGCCACGTAATTGCGGCCGATATCGCTGAGCCCACGCGCATTCGCGTCCCAGAAGGCGTTGTCCCTGTCCGTCCGCCACATGCTCTGATGGATGTGCAGCCCGCTCCCGGACAGGTCGCCGAACGGCTTGGCCATGAAGGTCGCCCGATATCCGTGCCGCTGCGCCAGCTGCTTGACGGCGTAGCGGAAGAAGAGCAGTCCGTCGGCCGCGGTGACCGGGTCCGACGGGGTGAGGTTGATCTCGACCTGACCCGGCGCATATTCGGCGCCGCAGGCCTCGACCTCGACATCGGCGCTGAGCAGCGTCGTGCAGACCTCGTCGAGAAACGGCTCCAGATAGGCATTGTCGTGCAGGCTGTACACCGGGTTTCGATCGGTGCGAGATCGCAGCGACTCCCCGTCGAGTGCGTAGAACTCCGTCTCCATCGCGATGTAGGGAGAAAGGCCGGCCTGTTCGAGCTCGGCCACCGCTCGGCGCAGAACCTCGCGCGGTGCTGCCGCCACGAGGCGACCGGCCCCGTCGACGACATCGCAGAAGACCAGCGCGGTCCGCGCCTTCCAGGGAACGAGCCGCAACGTCTCCACATCAGGGCGCAGAAAAATATCCGGATATCCGTTGGCCCAGCTGTAATCATCGGTCTCGATGACATCCATCCGGTAATCCCACGCCAAGACCGCCGACGACATTCCGACCGCATCCGAGAGCCCGTTGGTCAGGAAAGTTTGAACAGGAATTCGCTTACCGCGAATGGCGCCGGTCATATCCGGGGTGGCAAGCTCGACCATCGTGATCGAATGCTGTTTCAGGAATTGCTCCGCGGCTTCCATACTCCATCCTCTCACCCCCACCGACGCGACCTGCACCGATCACACCTGGCCCGGCGTGCCCCTATATCTGATCTGGTGACCGATCGCGGGAACTCCTCGCTCCAGCGCTTTCGACAGCGGGCTCGAAACCACTTGGCGCGCACCACATCCCACCGCCCGCCGCGGCGTCCTGCCGTCGTCATCGCGCACCAGCAGATTCTGTCAGAAACCCCGATGAACCAACATCCCCGAAGTGGGGGGTTGACAGTCATCAATCAGCGAAGTTCACTCGAAAAGCCCTGATCTTAAATAAGATAGACGGGAAGCGACGACCGTGACCAGAACCTCGCCCCCTGTCGATTCCGTGACCGAGCCGATGCGAGCGCCGGGGCCGACCGGCCTGGATGCCCTCCGCACGATGGCCGGAATTCGCCGCGATCCTTGCACGACATTTCAGAACCTCGTCGAGCGTTATGGTGACGTCGTCCGCGTGGACATCTCGGGGCAACCATTCTTCGTGGTGAACGATCCCGAACTCGTCGAAGACGTGTTCGTCGCCCGACAGAGCAACTACGTCAAGACCCTCAATGTCAAGGTGGCGGCCATGGCCCTGGGCAACGGGCTGCTGACCAACGACGGTGAGTCCTGGGCCCGCCAGCGCCGCCTGATGCAGCCGTTGTTCGCCCGGCGCCAACTGGATCGGTTCGCCGAACACATGATCACCGCGGGAGAGCGCACGCTGACCCGCTGGGACGCGCGGCCCGACGGGGACCGACTCGACGTCTCCGCGGCGATGAACGCGCTGACGCTCGACGTGACCGGCCAGGCGCTGTTCGGCTGCGACCTGTCCGCCGACGCCGCCCCTGTGCACGAGGCGCTCGTCGAGATCCTGCGCGGCGTCGGCAAGGCGATGACCTCGCTGGTGACGTGGTTGCCAGCCCGGCTTCCCGGCGTTTCCCCGGACCTGGCACTGCGGCTTCAGGCACCGCGCTGGCGCAGGCTGGACGCGGCGGTCGCCGTACTGGACGACGTTGTCGCCCGGCTCATCCGGGAACGGCAGCAAGACTCCCGGGACGACAGGCGCGACCTGCTCGGGCTGCTCCTGGGTGCACGTGACGAGGCGGGGGAACCGGCGATGAACCCCCGCCAAGTCCGGGACGAGCTCGTGACCTTTCTGCTCGTCGGGCACGACACCACGGCCTACTCACTGGCGTGGACGCTGCTGCTGCTGTCCCACCATCCCGAGGCCCGGGAGCGGCTCGTCGCCGAGATCGACGAGGTGCTCGGCGACCGCTGCCCGACGCCTGCCGACATCGACCGGCTGACGTGGACCCAGGCCGTCATCGAGGAGTCGATGCGGCTGTATCCGCCCTCCTGGCTCATCGAACGACAGGCCGCGGCCGACGACGTCCTGGGCGGCTATGCCATACCCGCCGGGGCGACCGTGTACGTCGCGTCCTATCTGCTCCACCACGATCCGAAGTCCTGGCCCAACCCCGAAGGTTTCGATCCCCGGCGGTTCCTGCCCGAGAACAGGCAATTCATCTATCCGTCGGCCGGTGACGGGAGCCCACCGGCTCGCCCGCGCTATGCCTATCTCCCCTTCGGCGCGGGCCAGCGCCAATGCATCGGATTGGGTTTCGCCCGGGTCCAGGCCAAGCTCATCCTCGCCATGCTCACCCAGCGCTACACCTTCGACCTCGCGCCCGGCACCCAGATCTTCCCCGAGCCCACCTTGACCCTCCGCCCGCGCGACGGCCTCCCGATGATCATGCGCCGCAGAAAGTGAAAATCCCCGCCGCGAACGCGACGGGGACCATGGAGCCCCCTGTCAGGATTGAACTGACGACCGCTCGCTTACAAGGCGAGTGCTCTACCACTGAGCTAAGGAGGCGAAAACGGTGCCCATCATAAC
This sequence comes from Nocardia transvalensis, assembly GCF_015477765.1. GTDB lineage: Bacteria > Actinomycetota > Actinomycetes > Mycobacteriales > Mycobacteriaceae > Nocardia > Nocardia transvalensis_A. The sequence continues at coordinate 154,246 of NZ_JADLQQ010000011.1, forward strand.
CGGGGGCACCGGCCGGGCGGAAAAGCCGGAGTTCAGCCAGGGCTGAGGCGGCAGGGTGGATCGCAGCGGCTGTATGACGCTCGTCATGGCATCACACAGCCGCTGAATCGCCCGGTCCCGCGCAGTATCGGATGTACCGCGGGTCAGGACTGGGCGGCCTGCCGGGCCGCGTCGTCGGCGGCCATCGCATCACGCAGGCTCTTCGGCCGCATATCGGTCCAGTTCTTCTCGACGTATTCGACGCAGGCAGCGCGGCTGTCCTCGCCGAACACCACCCGCCATCCGGCCGGGACCTCGGCGAAAGCCGGCCACAGGGAATGCTGCTCCTCGTCGTTGACCAGGACGAAGAAGCGGCCGTCCTCGTCGTCGAAGGGGTTGGTGCTCATTTCACCTCACTGGATACTGGCGCTGTGTTCGGAACCGCTGGGGCGGAACCCCCCGAGCGATGTTTCGACCCTAGCAAGGTCGACGTTACGAGTTGGTGGTTACCTCGAGCCGGCGAAGAAATCGAGCAGCACCTTGTTGACCGCCTCCGGCCGTTCCAGGTAGCCGTAGTGCCCCGCGTCCGGGATCTCCTGGTAGCGCGCGCCCGGAATCGACTCGGCGACCTCGCGGGCCAGATACGGCGGGATCATCCGGTCGTCGGCGAAGCCGACGGCCAGGCAGGGCACCTTGATGGCCCGATACGCCTGCAGCCGGTTGAAGTCGTGATCCATCCGCCGCTGGGCGCGGATGCCGGGGGTGACCGTGCCGCCGGTGAACTCGAACAGATCCAGCCAGTCGCGGGCGGCATGCGGGTCGGCCATCGTGGCCGGGGACAGGTTCAGCACCGCGTTGATCGCCGCCTCGTACTTCGGCGGCAGCTTCACCCCGGTGTCGTCGAGCTCGTGTTCGCCCTGCGACAGCGTCTTCTGGAACTGATCCAGCCGCCCGTGCCCGGCCATGAAGACCGCTTTACGCACCAGATCGGGACGGGCGAGCGCCAGTTCCTGTGCGATCCGGGCCCCCATCGAGGTTCCGGCGACCAACGCCGGGCCCTCGTCGAGGTACTCGATCAGGCCCGCCGTATCGGCCACCATGTCATCGATGTGGATGCCCGCGGCGGCCTCGTAGGACGGCGCGATGCCGCGATTGTCGAAGGTGCACACCCGATACCCGGCGGCCACCAGCGCCGGCACCTGATGCAGCTCCCACACCCGTCCCGGGCTGCCGGTTCCCATGATCAGCACGACCAGCGGCGCGGCGCCCTTGGTGTCGGTGCCCTTGGCCTTGTCACCCTTCACCTGATAGTTCAGCGCGATTCCGTTCACCGTGGCCAACGGCATAATGCTGGGTCCCTTCCTGCGACATTAGACTCCTTCCACGGTATAGCGTCGGGGGATGTGAGCGTTTCCCCGGTGCCGTGTGGGTATTGCGGTTAGGGCGCGGTCGACACCGAGGCAACGGCCCCGGCGAGCACGCCCGATACCATTGACTTCGCGTAACCGTGACAAAACACCCGAGCCGAGAGGACACGATGATGGCCGCGAAGGGCGCCAACGACATCGCGGACGACGACCTGGAGCCGCTGGCCGACGAGACCGCCCGGCAAGCCCAGCGCGTGGTGGCCGCCTACGCCGCGGATGCGGACGAATGCCGCATGCTGCTGTCGATGCTCGGTATCGGTCCCAGCAACCGAGGCGACTGACGGAGTCGATCTTCCCCACCACACACTTCGGCGACCGGAGGATCCAGCAGTGGACCAGATGAGCGAATCCGACTCCGCACCGCGCCACTACGACGTCAGCGGCGCGGGCTCCGGCTTCGTGGTCGTCGCCAACCGACTACCGGTCGATCTGGAGCGACTACCCGACGGCTCCACGCGGTGGAAGCGCAGCCCCGGCGGGCTGGTGACCGCGCTGGAGCCGGTCCTGCGCAACAACAACGGGGCCTGGGTCGGCTGGGCCGGGGTGCCCGACGTCGACCTGGACCCGATCACCGAGGACGGGCTGGAGCTGTACCCGGTGCCGCTGTCGACGGAGGAGGTGACCGAGTACTACGAGGGCTTCTCCAACGGCACGCTGTGGCCGCTGTACCACGATGTGATCGTCCGGCCCGAGTACCACCGGGAGTGGTGGGCCGCCTACGTCAACGTCAATCGGCGCTTCGCCGAGTACACCGCCAAGGTGGCCGCCGAGGGCGCCACCGTCTGGGTGCAGGACTACCAGCTGCAGCTGGTGCCGAAGATGCTGCGCATGCTGCGCCCGGATCTGACCATCGGCTTCTTCCTGCACATCCCGTTCCCCCCGGTGGAGCTGTTCATGCAGCTGCCGTGGCGGACCGAGATCGTGGAGGGCCTGCTGGGTGCGGATCTGATCGGATTCCACCTGCCCGGCGGCGCCCAGAACTTCCTGTATCTGGCGAGAAGGCTTGCCGGACAGCCGACTTCGCGCGGCAATGTCGGCGTACGGTCGAAACTCGGTGTGGTGCAGGTGGGTTTCCGCACCGTGCGGGTGGGCGCGTTCCCGATCTCCATCAATTCCGCCGAATTGGACGAGCTTTCGCGCCGACGGTCGGTCCGCGACCGCGCCGCCCAGATCCGTTCGGAGCTGGGCAATCCCAAGAACATCCTGCTGGGCGTCGACCGCTTGGACTACACCAAGGGCATCGATATCCGCCTGGCCGCCCTGGAGGAGATGCTGCAGGAGGGCCGCATCGATCCGTCCGAGACGACGATGGTGCAGCTGGCCACGCCCAGCCGCGAACGGGTGGAAAGCTACATCCAGATGCGCAGCGATATAGAGCGCCAGGTCGGCCGCATCAACGGCGAATTCGCCCGCGTCGGTTTCCCGGTCGTGCACTATCTGCACCGGCCCATCCCCCGCGACGAACTGCTCGCCTTCTTCGTCGCCGCCGACGCCATGCTGGTCACCCCGCTGCGCGACGGCATGAACCTGGTCGCCAAGGAGTACGTGGCCTGCCACAGCGGCCTCAACGGCGCCCTGGTCCTCAGCGAATTCACCGGCGCCGCAGCCGAATTGCGCCAGGCCTACCTGTGCAATCCGCACGACCTGGACAGCGTCAAGGACGCCATCACCCACGCCATCACCGACGATCCGGACACCCGCCGCCGCCGCATGCGCGCCCTGCGCCGCCAGGTTCTCACCCACGACGTGGACCGCTGGGCCCGGGCCTTCCTCGATGCGCTGGCGCAGGACCGAGTCGCCGGCAGCGCCCTGCTCAGCGACGACGACGTGGATCCCGGGGCGCGCTGACCACAGTCGGTGTTCCGAGGCGAGCGTCGCCTCCGACCCGATCTCCGACAACGAAAACTATTGCCGGGCAGACGTTCTCGGCCTTCTGGCCACGCTACCCGGGCCACGGTCCTGGCATCCGCCGACGTCGGCGGAGCTGCGCGCCGCTCCCCGACCTCGGATTCCGCCGCACCGACCACCCTGTCCGCCTCGGAACACCGTGACCCGAAGGTATGGGCGGACTCTTAACGGCGGCAGGGCGATCGGCTTAAGGAATCGGCGCAATCAGATCGGAGTCACCTGGGAGACCAGCCAGTGGCCGTCGTCCTTGTCCAGGATCACCCGGACCCGGCTCGGGGTCACCGTGCCCTGGGGAGAATCCTTGCTCGTGGTGATCTGGTTCAGGTACAGCAGCACGACCGCGTGGGAGCGGTCGGCCGACACCACACCGCTGGCCTGGGTGTTGGCCTGAACGTTGAGTTCCTTCTCCTTGGCGCCCTTGACGATGACCTCGTCGACCAGCTTCAGATAGTCCTTGCGGAAGTCGGGGGTGAGATTGTCGCCGACCTTGGGCAGTTCGGTGTCGACGGTGTGGAAGTCATAGCTGAACATGGCCTGGACGGTGCGGCGGGCGGCGGCGACGGAATCGGCGCGGGCCTGTTCTGCCTGCCGGTCCGACCAGACCCGATAGCCGGTGAGGCTGCCCACGACGGCGGCTGTCACGAAAAATACTGCCGCGCAAGCGATCACGATGGCCCGAAGGTGCTTTCTCATGGCACGAACTCCACTCGTGAGGCGGTCAGCTTCCCGTCGTCACCGTGGGTCACCGTGATCCGGAAGCGGTAGTACCGCTGTTGCGGGTCGGCCGCGGCCGCATTGGTCAGCGTCTGTTTGGCGGCCACCAGCACTTGCGCGGAGTAGTCGTCCTCGCTCTCGAGCCCCGCCTCGATGATCTCTCCGCTGGCCCTCACCTTGGCCTGCTGCACGACCTGCGCGTAGGCGTCCTTGCGCGAGGCGTACTCCTCCTTCAACTGGCCCGAGGCGACGGCGAGCACTCGATCGATGTCCTGCTGCGCGGTGTCGTCCTTGATGGTGGTGAGGTTGAGCACCGCCTGCTTCGCGGTCTGGACGTAATCGGCGCGGCGCGCATCGAGTTCCTGCGCGTGCCGCTCGTGATAGACGTAGAAACCCCCGGAACCGAGCAGCAGCAGCGCCGACAGCACCGCGATCGTCGCGGCGGTCCAGCCGAGCCACCCCAGCTTGCGCGCCGATTCGGGCTGCTCGCCCGGCCCGGCGGATTCGCTTGCCGACTCCCCGCTTTCGACCGGCACATCGAGCTTCACCGTGGCTGCGGCCGATTCGACCGCATCGGTAGCCACCGCGGCGTCCGGCTCCTCGACGGCATCGGCCGTCGTGGGGGCGGCATTGCGCTCCACGATCGTCACTTCGGTCGGGTTGTCCGCCGGAGGCCCTGCCGAGCGCATCGCCCGCCGCCGGGTGCGCGATGCGTTCTGCACAGCCTTGGATTCACTCATCGTTGTTGCTCCTCGAGCATCGCCTGCCAGCTCGACGGTACCGTGCCCGAACCGCCGGAACCGACATCACCCTGTCGGTATGTGCGCCCGTCGGGCCCCAGGAACGTCCCGCTGCCGGGATCGTACTGCCTGTTCACGGCCGCCGGATGGGTCTCGGCCGGAGGTGCGGCGGCGGGTTCGCCCGACGGCGCGACCGGCTGCGGCGGCCCGATCCACGGATTGTTCCCCTCCGGAACGTAGCCCCGCGGATCGCGGCACAGTTCCGGTGTCGGCGCCCGTTTGCCCGGCACATCCTGACACGGGAAGTTACGAATACCGCGCACCGATGTGCTCGAGTCCTGGGGGATCTTGCAGTACAGCTCCGGTGTGTCGGGGATGCTGAAGTCGGCCGGCGAACGCCGCTGCTCCGGCGGCAGGAAGCCGGTGATACAGCCCGGCGGGTCGTTGAGCCCGAGCGCAAAATCCACCACGGCACCGTATTTGGCCGGTCCGCGCATGGCGGTGAGCAGGGCCGCGACCAACGGGGGGAATACGACGAGGATCTGTTCCAGCCCGGCGTGATAGGTGACACCGACCTGCCCGACGCTGACCAGGTTCGACAGCAGCAGCGGCAGGGTCGGTTCCAGATCCTGGAAGGTGGAGCTCACCTTCTGCGCCGCCGAGGGGGTCCGTTCGATCAGCTGCCCCAGCGCCGGATCGTGCTGGCGCAGTTGGTCGGTCACGGTCGCCAGATCCCGGGTCCACGATCGGATCGCCGCATCGGACTGGTTCTGGGTGTCCAGCAGCGGCCCGATCTTCTCCAGCAGGTCCTTGGTCTGACCGGTATTCGCCTTGGCCTCCTGCACCAGCAGCGACGCGGAGTCGAGGAACTTCTGCAGATCCGGGCCCGCGCCGTTGAAGGCGACGAACGCATCGTCGATGACCTGCTTCAACTTGGTGTCGGCAACGGTCGACAGCAGCCGATCCGCCTGGTCGAGCATGGCGCCGACATCCTGCGGAAGTTTGGTGCGCTGCACCGGAATCACCGAGCCGTCGGCCAGGTTGCCCCCGCGCGGGGACGGCACGGGCACCAGATCGACGTACTGCTCACCCACAGCGGACACGCTCTTGACATAGGCGTCCACATCGGAGGGCACCTTGTACTTGCTGTCGATGGACAGCTTCGCGTCCACCCCGTCGGGGGTGAGCCGGACATTTTCGACCTTGCCGATATTCGTTCCGCGGTAAGCGACGTTCGCGGTCGGATACAGCCCGCCGGTTGCGCTCAGCTTCACGGTCACCTCGTAGCGGCCGATGCCGAACATCGCCGGGAGATGAATGTAGGTCGCGGACATGACCACCAGGCCGACCAGCGTCAGCACCGAGAAGATGATCAGCTGGGTCCGGACGAACTTGGTGAGCTTCATCGTCCCGGACCTCCTTGCGGCCCTATCGGCACGGTCACCCCGGGAATCGCCGGCAGACCCGGAATCGGCGGCAGCCCCGGAATACTCGGCGTCGGCGGGGGCGGCTGCAGCGGGCCCTGCACGGGATCGCCCTTCTCCCCGGCGGTTCCGGCGAAGGTGCCCAATGCGGCCTCGACACCGTACTTGGCCTGCACACCGCCGAACCGGCCGCCCAGCGGCGTACCGGTGAGGAAGTTCGAGTCCAGCCGGGAACTGGTGACGTCGTAGGTGACGAACAGGTTCATGTAGTCACCGTGGATGGCCTTGTTGATGCCCTTGATCGGGAAGGGGAAGGTGAGCAGGATCTGCAGCGAATTCGCCAATCGATCACCGGTGTCGGCCAACGATTGCAGCGTGGGCCACAGATTGGCCAGATTCGCCTTCAGGTTGTCACCGCCCTCGGCGATCACCCGCTGCACGACCTCGCTCAGATCGCCCAGTGCCGTAATGGTTTTGGTGATGTTCTCGCGGCGGTCGGCGAGCACGGTCAGCGCCGGGTGGATCTTCGTGATGGCCTCGGTCACCCGGTCCTTCTGCTGCGCCAGCTGACCGGCGAACCGGTCCAGCCCGCCCATGGCGGCGACGATATCGGCGGTCTGCTGGTCCAGAGTGGTTGTCAGCTGCGTCAATTGGGGCAACAGGTCGCGAATGGCGTCCTGACGCCCGGTGAAGGTCGCATTCAACTCGCGAGTGATGGTCTCCAACTGGGAAATTCCGCCGCCATTGAGCACCACCGACAGTGACGAGAGTGTCTGCTCGGTGGTCGGGAAGGCCCCGGCCCGGTCCAGGGGTATGAGGTCGCCGTTCTTCAAGCGGCCCTGCGGCTCCACCCCGGGGGGCGCGCCCAGCTCGACGTGGTTACTGCCCAGCAGGCTGGTCTGCCCGATCCGGGCGATCGCGTTGGCGGGCAGCTTCACATCCTTGTCGAGGCTGACCGTGACCAGGGCGTGCCAATTCTCCACCTCGATACCGGTCACCGAGCCGACGGTCACATCGTCGACCTTCACCGGTGAATTACGAGTCAGGGTGGTGACATTCGGCATCTGAATACGCACCTGCCACGAGCCCTCCCCCGTCCCGGCCGCACCGGGCATCGGCAGTGAGTTCAGGCCGTCCCATTGACATCCGGTGACGCCCAACAGCACTGCCAACCCGACGGCCACGGCCGCGATCCGTCTGCGCCCCATCATCGCCCTCCTCCCGGAACCGCAAGCCCGGCAAGACCGTTCGGCACGCTGACGGGAGCACCATTACCGGCTCGTTCGGCGAGCTCCGGCGTGCTGTAGACGAGCTGGTTCGGGAACACCGTCTGATTCGACGCCGGATTCACCAGCAGCGGCGGGTAGTTCATCATCAACGAGTTGAGAACCGGCGCGAGATACTGCTTGCACAGGGCGGCGGATTTGTCGGACTGCTTGGCCGGGTCGTCGATGGCTTCGACGGCACCGCACAGGAAGGCGACCGGATTGGCGAAATTGGTGCCGACGAGGGAACCGGCCAGCGAGCCCTGGGCGGGCTTGTAGATCTGGTAGAAGTTCACCAGGCCCGTCGGCCCCGCATGCAGCACCCGTTCCAGCTCCGGGCGTTTATCGGCCAGCACCTGGGTCACGTCGGTGAGTCGCTGGACCCCCTCGGTCAGCGCCCCGCCGCGCGCGTCCAGGAATCGTTTGACATCGGCGATCGCGGAATCCAGATTGTCCAGTCCCGCACCGAGATCCGACGACACCCCGGCCAGCACCGAGGACACCGAGGCCAGCCGCCCGCCGAACTGCACGATCTGGTCGTTGCTCTTGGACAGGACGTCCACGAATTGCTGCAGGTTACGGATGGTTCCGAACAGGTCGGTCCGCCCGTCGGACAGGGTGTTGAGCGTGTGCGACAGCTCCCGCAGCGTATCGCGCAGCGATTGGGCGTTGCCGTCGCCGAGATTGTTCGCGGCGGTGTCGACGAACCTGCCGAACGAGCCCTGCTTATCCTCGCCGACCGGACCCAGCGCCTGCGACAGCTTGGTCAGTTCGGCCTTGATGTCATCCCATTCCACCGGGACGGCCGTGTGTTCGATCGGGATCTCGCCGTTGTCGTGCATCTTCGGCCCGCCGGTGTAGGCGGGCGCCAGCTGGACGAAGCGCGCCGACACCAGGGAGGGCGAGATGGTAATGGCGCGGGCGTCGGCAGGGATGTCGATGCCGCGATCGACCGTCATCGTCACCTTCACCCGGTCCTTGCCGGGTTCGATCGAGTCGATCCGGCCGACCTTGACCCCGAGCACCTTCACCTCGTCGCCGGCGTAGAGACCGGTGGTGGACGGGAAATACGCGGTGATGTGGGTCTTTCCGATATTGGTGACCGCACCGTAGACGATCCACCCCGCCAGGGCGACCACCAAACCGGCGGCGATGTACCGCGCCCAGCGCGGCACTCCGGCGATCCTGCGTACTGCGTTCATCGCGGCGGCTCCTCTACCGCGGGATTGGTCGTCGGCAGGCCGAAGCTGTCCTGCAATTGCTCCGGCAGGCGCTCCGGCCACACCAGCGCATCGACCAGCGTCCGCAACGGAATGCTCTCGACATTGGACAGATATGCCTGGAAGTACGGGCCGCTGCCGACCTGTTCACCCAGCGCCGCCGCGTAGGGCCCGAGCCGCTCCAGCGCCTTGCCCAGATTGTCCTTGTTGCGCTGCAGCAGTTGCAGCACCGAATTCAGCTTGTCCAGTGCGGGTTTCAGCTGTGCCTCGTTGTCGTTGACGAACCCGGTCAACTGCTGGGCCAGCCCGTTGACGTACACGATCAGCTGACTCAGCGCCGTGCGCCGTGCATTCAGCTCCCCGAGCAGATCGTTGCCGTCGGTCAGCAGCGCATTGATCTGGTTGGCCCGCTCGGAGAGCACCTTGGTGACGTTCTGGGCGTGGCCGAGCAGGTCGGTGAGCGCCTTGTCCCGCGCGTTGAGGCTGCGCGAGAGCTGAGTGACGCCGTCGAGGGCCGACCGCAGCGGCGCCGGGGTGTCGGCGAAGGTCTGCGAGAGCGTGTCGAGGGTCTTGTTGACCTGGTCCAGGTCCAGGCCCTGGACGGTCTTGGTGAGATCGCCGAGTGCGTCGTTGAGCGAATACGGAGAAGTGGTGCGCTCCAACGGGATCGGATCGTTGCGCCGGATGACGCCGTCCCCTTGTGGCACCACCTCGAGCGTCTTGCGACCCAGGATGGTGTTGGTCTTGATGGCGGCGGTGGTCCGGCGCCCCAGCACGATCGACTCGGCGAGGCTGAAGCGCACCAGCACCTTGGCGCCGTCCAGGCGCACCTCGTCGACCCGGCCGGACCGCACCCCCGCGACCTGGACCGGATCGCCCACGACCAGCCCGCCCGCATCGGCGAAGTAGGCGCTGAACTCGGCACCGCTCTTGATGAACGGCAACCGATCGAATTGCAGGGCCGACAACGAGATCGCGACGGCCACGACGAGGCCGACGATGCCGACCGATACCAACTTCGGACCGTTCACGAGGCCGCACACCTTCCGGTCGTCTGGTTGCCCTTGAGGTGCACTTCCATGGGCTTACCGTCGGGGCCGTCGGCGAGCATCAGAACGCCACAGACGTACATATTGAGAAACGATCCATAGGAACCGATCCGGACCAGCTTCTTGTAGGTATCCGGCAACTGCTGCAGGATCCAGTCGATATCGCCCGACTTGTCGTCGAGGTTCTGCGACAGCCGACCCAGCTGGGCGAAGTCCTCCTTGAGATCGGGCCGGGCCTGCCTCAGCAGATCGGTCAGATCACCGGTGGCACCGGCGAGATGCGGAAGCGCCGCCCCGATCGGGTCCTTATCCGCCGCCAATCCGCTGACCAGTCGTTGTAGCTCGGTGAGTGTGGTGTCGAATTCCCGGCCGCGGTCATCGATGGTGGACAGCACGGTCTTCAGGTTCTCGATCACGCTGCCGATCAGGGCATCTCGATCGGCCAGGGTCTTGGTGAACGAACCGGAACTGTTCAGCAGCTGCACCAGCGCACCGCCCTGCCCTTGGAAGACCTGCAGCAGCGCACCGGTCAGGTCGTTCACCTGGGCCGGGTCCAGACCGCGCAGCAGCGGCTTGAAACCACCGAGCAGCAGGTCCAGATCCAGTGCGGGCTTGGTCTTGTCGGTGCCGATGGTGCCGCCCTTCGGGAGGGTCGTGGCGGTGCCGGGCCCCTCCAGCAACTCCATGTACCGATCGCCGACGAGGTTCTCGTAGCGGATGGCCGCGCGGGTACTGGCGTAGAGCTTGTACTCGGTGTCGACCTCGAAATCGACGTGGGCGAGATGGTCCTTGCCGACGTAGACCCGTTTCACGGCCCCGACCGGTACCCCCGCGATGCGGACCTTCGAGCCGGGCAGCATGCCCGAGGAGTTGGTGAACACCGCGTGGTATCCGGTCTCGCGGGAGAACCGCATCTGACTGAAAATCACGCCGAGCAGGGCGAGCACGAGCACCATGACCAGCGTGAAGATCGACAGCTTCACGGTCGAGGCGTGCGGTTTGATCCTCATGGGTTGGGCACCCCCGGCAGTCCGGCGAACATCAGCTGGAACACCCTGGGCCCGTTGAGATGTGCCTGCAACTCCGGCGTCCACACCTCACCCTGGGAGGTGTCGGTGACCAGATAGTTGGCGTGGCTGCCCGGCACCCGGTCCTTGATGCCCTCGCAGTGTGGTCCACCGGTGGCGTTCACCTTGGGCAGGTCCTGCGGATATTTGTAGGGCTCGCCGCCCGGCATGAAACCCGCGTTCAGCAGCACGCCGGAACCGCTGCTGCCGCCGAAGACCTCGTCCATCTCCTGCAGCCGCGAGCCGAGTCCCTCGACCACGCAGTTCAGCGCCGACCGGTACTCGTAGAGCAGAGAGGTCGTGGGCCGCAGCAGATCCAGCGCGGTCACCAGCGGCTGTTCGTTGTAGGTGAGGATCGGCCGGGTGGTGTCGGCCAGGCCGATGAGGTTCACCAGCATGGCGTCGAAATTGTGTTCCTGCGCCACGATCGTCGCGCTGGTCGTCGTCGCGTTGTCGGTGGTACGCAACAGATCCGGCACCGTATCGGCGTACAGGTTCGTCACCCCCACCGAGGTCTGCAGATCGCGCTGCAGATCCGGCAGGCTCGGATTGATATCGCGCAGATACTGATCCGTGTCGGCGAGCAGCTGCCCGATCTTCTCTCCCCGGCCCTGCAGCGCGGTGCCCAGCGCCGTCAGGGTCGCGTTCAACTTCTCCGGGGCGATCTTCGCCAGCACATCGGACAGGTGCTGGAACAGGGTGTTGAACTCGACGGTCACCGATTGCGCATTCACCGTCACGCCGGGGCTGAGATGCTGCTTCGAGGGGCGGGCGGGAACGACGAAGTTCACGTACTTGGCGCCGAATACCGTGGTGGAGCGGATATCCACGCCCACATTCGCCGGGAGCATCTTCAGCTGTTCCGGATCGACCGCCAACCGCAGCCGGGCATTGTCGCCGGTGTAGGAAATCGACTTCACCCGGCCGATCTCCACGCCGCGCAGCTTGACCTTGGCATCGGGGTCCAGCACCAGGCCCGCGCGGGGAGCATCGATATAGAGGACCTCGGTCGATTTGAACCCGCCCGCGAACATCGTCAGCGCGACCGCGACGACCGCGGCCAGGCTCAGCACCATTGCCAATCCGGCCAGCTTGACGCCCCACCCAGCGCCGAAAATCCTCCCGGCGCCGTCCTTTTCGACCAGTGTGTTTGCCGCCATACCGCCTACCCGGAGAGATGGAAATTGCCGGAGGTGCCGTAGATGGCCAGCGAGACCAGCAGGGTCACGGTCACCACCGCGACCAGTGAGGCACGCACCGCATTGCCCACCGCCACGCCGACACCGACCGGGCCGCCGGTGGCGTGGTAGCCGTAGTACGTGTGGATCATCATGACCGCCAGGGCCATGAAGATCGCCTGCACGAACGACCAGAGGATGTCACTGGGAATCAGGAACGTCGAGAAGTAGTGGTCGTAGACGCCCGCCGACTGCCCGTAGATCACCACCGTCGCGAACCGGCTGGCCACGAACGAGGCGATCACCGCCAGCGCGTACAGCGGCACGATCGCGATCATGCCGGCCAGCACCCGGGTGCCGACCAGGAACGGGACCGGCCGGATCGCCATCGACTCGAGCGCGTCGATCTCCTCGGCCACCCGCATCGCGCCCAGCTGCGCGGTCGAGCCGGCGCCGATGGTGGCGGCCAGGCCGATGCCGGAGATCACCGGCGCGGCGATGCGGACGTTGATGAACGCCGCGAAGAAGCCGGTCAGTGCCTCCACACCGATATTGCCCAGCGAGCTGTAACCCTGCACCGCGATGGTGCCGCCGGCGAACAGGGTCAGAAAGCCCACGATCACCACGGTGCCGCCGATCACCGCCAGCGCCCCGGTGCCCATGCTGATCTCCGCGATCAGCCGGATCGTCTCGGTGCGATAGTGGGTCAGCGCACGAGGCACCGACGCCAGTGACTGTGCGTAGAAAAGGGCATGTCTTCCGACATTGTCGAGCGAGTCGGACATCCGGCGCACGCGTCGAACAGTACGCGGGAACCGGGATTCGATCACGAAAGCCATACCGTCACCGAGCCGTGAACTTGATCCCAACGGCGGTGACTACGACATTGACCACGAACAGGGCCATGAAGGAGAACACCACCGTCTGATTGACCGCATCGCCGACGCTCTTCGGTCCGCCCCGCACGTTCAGCCCCAGGTAGCAGGCCATCAACCCGGCTACCAGACCGAACAGGGTGGCCTTGACCTCGGAGATGACCAGCTCCGGCAGATGCGTCAGCAGCGTGATGCCGTTCACGAACGAGCCGGGGTTGACCCCCTGCAGGAAGACCGAGAACAGGAAGCCGCCGACGATGCCGATCGTGCACACCAGGCCGTTGAGCAGGGCGGCGACGAACATCGAGGCGAGCACCCGCGGTACCACCAGCCGCTGTATCGGGTCGATGCCCAGCACCCGCATGGCGTCGATCTCCTCGCGGATGGTGCGGGCGCCCAGATCCGCGCAGATGGCGGTGGCACCGGCACCGGCGACGATCAGCACGGTCACGATCGGCCCGACCTGCGTCACCGCGCCGAACGCCGCGCCCGCGCCGGACAGGTCCGCCGCGCCGATCTCGCGCAGCAGAATATTGAGCGTGAAGCTCACCAGGACGGTGAAGGGGATGGCGACCAGCAGGGTCGGAATGATCGAAACGCGGGCGACGAACCAGGACTGGTCGATGAATTCGCGTCGTTGAAAGGGAGGCCGAACGGCGGCGCGTGCGGTGGCAGCGGTGAGTTCGAAGAACCCGCCGACCGCTCGCAACGGCACGGCAAGAACCTCGTTCATCCGCGATCCTCCTTGCCTGCCTTACGGTACAGCCTGCGACGGCGGACCTCGCGAAGCCCCACCCGCCGGAAAGATTAGAACACGTTCACCACGGTCGACATAGGCACTTTGACTATTTTTGAACTGCTCTTTTCTTCCGGAACTCGCACCGGAAGATAGAACGTGTTCATAGCGCATGCGAATCGCCTTTGTGAGGCAACGCACATACCGACCCCCATGTCTACCAACTGCTGGACCACTGATCAACCGATAGTCGCAGCCAGTGGACTCGGGACGCGACTCAACCCAGATCGTGCAGCGAGGATGCGGAAAACGTACGCCCGGACGGGCGTTCGGCGAAGTAGTCGCCCAGCGTGTCGGCCAGCTCGGCCGGTGACCACTCGGCGCCGTCGGCGTCGAAGCGCCGCTCGACCTCCGGCGCGGCCATCAGCGCGACCATCGGTCCGTAGACCACGAAGACCTGTCCGCTGATCGCCTCGGCGGCCGGTGCGGCCAGATACGCGACCAATCGCGCGACATGATCGGGCGAGAGCGGGTCGGGGCCGTCCTGGGGCGCGGCCGAGAACACCTTCTCGGTCATGGCCGTGCGCGCCCGGGGGCAGATGGCGTTGGCGCGCACGCCGTAGCGGGCCAGGCTACGCGCGGCCGACAGCGTCAGCGCGGTGATCCCGGCCTTGGCCGCCGCATAGTTCGGCTGGCCCTCCGGACCGAGCAGACCCGCCTCCGAGGAGGTGTTGATCAGCCGCCCATACACCGGGCCGCCCGACTGCTTGGACCTACCGCGCCAGTAGGCGGCGGCATTGCGGGAGAGCAGGAAGTGCCCGCGCAGATGGACCGCGATGACCGCATCCCAGTCCTCGTCGGACAGATTGAAAAGCATCCGGTCCCGGACGATTCCGGCGTTGTTCACGACGATGTCGACCCCGCCGAACGCCTCGTCGGCGGTCCGGATCAGGGCATCGGCCGTGGCGCGCTCGGCCACGCTGCCCGCGACGAATTCGGCCTTCGCGCCGAGCGCCCGGATGTCGGCCAGCGTCGCCGCGACCGTCTCGTTGTCGGCCAGGTCGTTGACGACCACCGCGGCGCCGGCACGAGCCAGCGCGAGCGCCTCGGCCCGCCCCAGCCCGGCACCGGCTCCGGTCACAATCGCCACTCGACCGGACAGACTCAGTTCGTTATCGCCCACGCCGCGACTCTAGAACGTGTTTCAGTTCACTGGCAAGAGCCGGTTCACTCGAGCCGCAGCGCCGCCTTGGGACATTGCGCGACGGCGGTCTGCACATCGTCCAGCCGATCCGCGGGCACCTCGGACACCGCGAGGTGCAGCTGATCCTCGTCGTCGAGTTCAAAGACGTCCGGGGCGATTCCGACACAGATTCCGTTCGCCTCGCACTGGTCGAAATCCACACTGAGCTTCATCGATGACTCCTTTGCCGCAGGTATCGCGAGACTAACAAGGCCCCACCGGCCGCCGCGACGGAAACGGCCGGATTCCAGTCCCATACTGGAACATGTTTCACTCGGTATGCAATGATCGGGACAACCGCCCGGCCCATGTCGGCTGGCTATCGAACAAAGTAAGAGGTAAGCGCGATGCGGATTGCCTATACCCCGCAACAGGAGCAGCTGCGGGCCGAGCTGCGCGAGTATTTCGCCAGGCTGATCACCCCCGAGCGCCGGGAGGCCCTGAGCGCGCAGACCGGGGAGTACGGCCACGGGAACGTCTACCGCGAAATCGTGCAGGAGATGGGGCGCGACGGCTGGCTCGCACTGGGCTGGCCGACGGAGTACGGCGGGCAGGACCGGCCGATGCTCGATCAGCTGATCTTCACCGACGAGGCGGCCGTCGCCGGGGCACCGGTGCCGTTCCTGACCATCAACTCGGTGGCGCCGACGATCATGCACTACGGCACGGAGGAGCAGAAGAAGTTCTTCCTGCCCAAGATCGCGGCCGGGGAGCTGCACTTCTCCATCGGCTATTCGGAACCGGGCGCGGGAACCGACCTCGCATCGCTGCGCACCACCGCGGTCCGTGACGGCGACGAGTGGATCATCAACGGCCAGAAGATGTGGACCAGCCTGATCCAGTACGCCGACTACGTCTGGCTGGCCGCGCGCACCGATCCGAATGCCAAGAAGCACAAGGGCATCAGCATGTTCATCGTGCCGACGACGGCCGAGGGATTCTCCTGGACGCCGGTGCACACCATGGCCGGGCCGGATACCAGTGCCACCTACTACCAGGATGTGCGGGTGCCCGCGTCGGCGATGGTCGGACCGGAGAACGGCGGCTGGGCGCTGGTCACCAATCAGCTCAACCACGAGCGGGTGGCGCTCACCTCGGCGGCTCCGCTGCAGTTGGCGCTGGCGCAGACGATCGACTGGGCCCGCGACAGCAAGGATTCCAACGGCGCCCGGGTGATCGACAGCGAATGGGTGCGCATCAATCTGGCTCGGGTGCACGCCAAGGTGGAGTATCTGAAGCTGCTCAACTGGGAGATCGCCGCCCGCGCCGATGGCGGTAGCGATGCCTCGCCGCGGCCGTGGGACGCTTCGACCTGCAAGGTGCTGGGCACCGAACTGGCCACCGAGGCCTATCGGCTGCTGATGGAGGTGCTGGGGCCGCAGGCCTATCTGCGCCAGGACTCGCCGGGTGCCGCGCTGCGCGGGCGGCTCGAGCGCATGCATCGCGCCTGCCTGATCCTGACCTTCGGCGGCGGCACCAACGAGGTGCAGCGCGACATCATCGCCATGACCGCCCTGAAGCAACCCGCCGCCGCGCGCTGACCGAAAGCCGAGTATCAACCATGGATTTCACCGCAACCGAAGCGCAGCAGGATCTGGCCCGCCTGACCGGCGAGGTGTGCGAGAAGCTGGTCACCCCGGACCGGCTGCGCGAACTCGACAGGGCCGAGGTCCGCTTCGACGAACCGCTGTGGCGGTCACTGGCCGAAACCGGCGTCCTGGCGGCCACTTTGCCGGAGAGCGTGGGCGGCAGCGACCTGAGCGTGCTCGAGCAGACGGCGATCCTGCGCGAGCTGGGCAAGTCCGTGGCGGCCGTCCCCTACCTGTGGTCGATCGTGCTGGGCGCGGGTGCGCTGGCGGAGTTCGGCTCGGCGGCGCAGCGCGAGCTCGCCGCGAAAGCCGGTGCGGGCGAAGCCATTCTGACCGTGGCGCTATCCGAGGAACGCAACTGGGAACCCGCGCATCCCACCACGACGGCCACCGACGACGGCAATAGCTGGAAGCTGGTCGGGGCGAAGACGATCGTGCCGTTCGCCGCACAGGCCGACCGAATCCTGGTGCCCGCCACGGCCTCCGGCTCGCCCGCGGTATTCCTGATCGATCCGTCCCACCCCAGTGTTCGCGTATCACCGCAGCAGGTGGTCGACCGCGCCCCGGACGGCGAACTCGAATTCGACCGCACCCCAGCGGAATTGATGGGCACGATCGAATCCGGCACCGAGATTCTGGACTGGCTGCTGCAGCGCGGCTGGCTGGGCCTGGCGGCGCAGCAGCTCGGCACCCTGGAGCGCGCCCTCGACCTGGTCGCCGAATATGGCCGCGAGCGTGAACAATTCGGCCGCAAGATCGGCGGCTTCCAGGCCGTGGCCCAGCGACTGGCCGATGGCTACATCGATCTGCAGGGCCTGCGCCTAGCGGTCACCCAGGCCGCGTGGCGCCTGTCGGAGGGCCTGCCCGCCGCCCAGCAGACCCACACCGCCAAGTTCTGGGCCGCCGAGGCCGGCCATCACATCGCCCACACCGTCGTCCACGTCCACGGCGGCGTAGGCATCGACCGCGACCACATAGTCCACAACTACTTCACCGCAGCCAAACACAACGAATTCGCCCTCGGCACCGCCACCGACCATCTCCGATCCCTGGGCACCCTCCTGGCCGACACCCACTGACCACCCGCTCGCCGATGAGGTTCGAGGGCGTCAACCCTCGAACCTCATCAGTCTCTGCGCAATGGCAGGAACATCGAGAGAACCCTCCCAGACATCGAAGACGAAGCGTTCTGCCTCGTCGACATCGAATGCCGCATCCAGACGGTGGCCGTTCAGATGTAAGAAGACCCAGGTGGCATACCAGGCGAGGCGCTTGTTGCCGTCTACCAGCCCATGGTTTCGGGCGATAGATTCCATCAGGGCAGCGGCCTTCTGCCACACATCCGGATAGGCATCCTGGCCGAAGACGCTGGCCTGCGGGCGGGCGAGCGCGGAGTCGAGTAGACCGTAGTCCCTGACCTCCGGAGTACCGAGTCGCTCTGCAAGATTGAGCAGTTCTTGCAGAGTCAGGTACTGCATCAGGCCAATCTCCGATTCAGCTCCTCACTGACTCGTAGCACATGTTCGGCCGCCTCGTTGAACAGGCGGGACCGCTCGTTGATCGCGGTGATGACGGCATCGTGCACGAACGATTGCATGCTTACCCCCTCGGCTTCGGCACGCTCACGCAAGGCCTTCAGCTCTTCCTCGGTGAACCTGACGTTGAGACCTGCCATGACGTAATGGTACCGCATGGTACCACTCAGTGTGGGATGTGGTCAGCGCTTCAGGGGTTCGGAGCGGGTGAGGATCTCGTCGACGGTTTGGTCGACCGTGAGATCGGAAGAGTCGAGCCATAATCCGATTTTCGGGGTTTCCGTGCGCAGGGAGGTGTCGAGGTCGGTGACGGTGAAGGTGCCGTAGGCGGTTTTGGTGCGGCCTGCCTCGCGGCGCTCGACGGCCTCGGGGCGGGGTGCGAGCACCACGACGTAGAGCGGGTCGGTGCGGATCTGGTCGATCGTGTACGGCAGCAGGTGGGCCAGGATCGTGTCCTGCAGGACGGCCGTGAAGCCCTCGGCCGCGTAGCCGTCGGCCACCTGAGCCGCCAACCGGTGCCGAAGCCGCAGTTGTGCCCAGGCTTCCGGGCTCGGGTCCGGCGACATCTCGTCCGCGCCGCCGACGACGAAACGCCGGAACATGTCCCCGCGGACATGGGCCGAACGCGGCAGGCGCTCGGCCAGCGCCTGGGCAACGGTCGATTTCCCGGCAGCTTGAATGCCGGTAATCAGGTACACACCCGCTTCCGAATCGGACATGGGCCCGACCGTATCCGCAGCCGTAGGGTGCGCGCCTCTCATTTTCGATGAGTTTCGGATGGCCGATTCGTCGGTATTGAAGTACATGTACCGACAGCGCAGGCGAGAGGACCGACATGGTCAGCAAGATGATCTTCGTCAACCTACCCGTGGACGATCTGGAGCGGTCCAGGAACTTCTACGAGGCGCTGGGCTGGAAGGTGAATCAGGACTTCACCGACGACAATGCCGCCTGCGTGGTCGTCGACGACAACATCTGCCTGATGCTGCTGGTGAAGCCGTTCTTCGAAACCTTCACCGAGCGACCCATCGCCGACTCGAGCGTCGCCACCGGATCCATCTACGCGCTGTCACTGCGCAGCGCCGAGGAGGTAGACGAGCTCACCGCCGCGGCCGTACGGGCGGGCGGGCGCGAGGTGTTCAACGAGGACAAGCGGGCCCAGGAGGCCGCGGTCGGCATGCACGGGCGCGCCTTCCGCGACCCGGACGGCCATCATTGGGAACCGTTCTGGATGGGCCATTGAGCTTGTCATCCCGTCGTTCCGGCATGCTTTTGGCCGGAATCCCGCAATTCGGGCGGCAGGCCGAACAGCGGGAACAGGCGGTCGGTGTCGAGGAAGAAGTTCAGGCCGGAGATCCGGTCGCCGTCCAGCTCCAGCACGGTGATCGACCAGGGGGTGAACACGCCGGGCTCGCCGCTGGGCTTGTACTGGCCGAAGGCGGGCAGGCCGTTGGCGCCCTCCAGCGGAATCATGCGAGAGCCGCGGCAGGCCGACGGGCCCGGGGACAGCATGAACTTTGCCACGTTGTCCGGACCGGAGACCCACAGCTCGATCGGCGGCATGGACAGCGCCACATCCTGCTTCAGCAGCGCGGTGAGCGCATCCATGTCGTAGGACTCGAAGGCCTGCACGAAACCCTCGACGAGTTTGCGCTGCCGCTCGTCGGATTCGTCAAAGGACCCCGAGTCGGTGGGCTGCACCTTCGACATGGTGGCGCGGGCCCGCTGCAGGGCGCTGTTCACCGAGGCCGGCGACATCGTCAACATGTCGGCCGTCTCGTTGGCCGAGAACCGCAGCACCTCGCGCATGATGAGGATCGCGCGCTGGGTGGCCGGGAGATGCTGCACCGCGGCCACGAAGGCCAGCCGCAACGAATCCTTGGCGCTGGCGTGCTCGGCCGGGTCGGCGCCGAAGGCCATCCCGTTGGGAATCGGCTCGATCCACACATAGTCGGGTTGCGGCGGCGGCAGCGGGCCGTCGGGACTGGACGGACCCGACAGGTCCATCGGCCGGGCCCGCCGCTGGGGCCCGTCCAGCATGTCCAGGCAGACATTCGTGGCGATCTTGTACAGCCACGAGCGCAGGCTGGCCCTGCCTTCGAAGGAGTCGTAGGCCTTCCAGGCCCGGGTGAACGTCTCCTGCACGGCGTCCTCGGCCTCGAACGAGGACCCCAACATCCGGTAGGCGTAAGCGCACAGCTCCCGCCGGTACCCCTCGAACTGCTGCAGCACCTCATCCACGCTGCCGGCGGAACTGCCCGACTTGCTCATGCCACACACTGTGGCACAGGGCACCGACAAGAAACAGCCCGAAAACGAGTCCCTACCAGCTGGAACCTTCTTTCGGTTCCCGGCATGCTTTCGGCCGGGATCTACTTCGTCGCAGGAGCCGGGGCATCGTCGTCGGCGGGGCGGGATTCGGCGTGGGCGTGGGCCCACTTGTAGTCCGGCTTACCGGCCGGGGAGCGCTTGATCTCGTCCACGTACCAGAGGCTGCGCGGCATCTTGTAGGACGAGATCTCCTGGGTCAGCACCGGACGCAATTCCTCGAGGGTGGGCCGGCTGTCGCCGCGGCACTGCACTACCGCGGCCACCCGCTGGCCCCAGCGCTCGTCCGGAATGCCGATGACCAAGGCGTCGAATATCTCCGGGTGACACTTCAGGGCGCCCTCGACCTCCTCCGGGTGGATCTTCTCGCCGCCGCTGTTGATGCTCACCGACCCGCGGCCGAGCATGGTGACGGTCCCGTCCTCCTCGACCCGGGCGTAGTCGCCGGGGATGGAATACCGAATCCCGTTGAACTCCTTGAAGGTTGCCGCCGTCTTGACCGGGTCGTTGTAGTAGCCCAGCGGGATGTGGCCCTTGCGGGCGAGGAACCCGATTCGGCCCGAACCCGGCTCGACCGGCTTGCCGTCCTCGTCGAGCACCTCGGTGGATTTGTCGATCTTCACCCGCGGCCCGCCGGTGTGCGTCGACCCCTTGGTGGCCACGGACAGCCCGCCGAAACCGGTCTCGGAGGCTCCGATCGAATCGGTGATCATCGTATTCGGCAGCAGTTCGATGAACTGATCCTTCAGTGTGGGCGAGAACAGCGCGGCACTGCTGGCCATGCTCCACAGCGACGAATGCCGGTACGGCTCGCCGGTCTCCGGATTTCCCGCCAGCAGCGCATCCAGCATCGGCCGGGCCATCGCGTCGCCGGTGATGAAGATCAGGTTCACCTCGTGCCGGTCGATCGCCCGCCACACGCCGTGCGCGCTGAACTCCGGCAGCATGACGGCCTTACCGCCGTCGAACAGGCTGTGGAACGTCGCGGTCAGCGAGCCGCCGTGGATCAGCGGCGGGATCGGATAGCGCACCAGCTGCGCGTTGTCGGCTCCGGCCCGGGCCTGCTGCCACTCGTCCTGAACGTACTCGCCGGTGAAGAAGTTGATGCCGCCGCCGAGCACGCGCCACCAGTCCTCCTGGCGCCACATGACGCCTTTGGGCATCCCGGTGGTGCCGCCGGTGTAGATCATGAGGATGTCGTCGGGTGAACGCTCGCCGAAGTCCCGCTCGCCCGACGAAGCCGCCAGTGCCGCTTCGTATTCCACCGAATCCGGCGCGGTGGGCACCTGTCCGGCGGTATCGTCGTCCACCACGATCACTGTTTTCAGCGCCGGAGTCTGCGGGCGCACAGCGGACACCCTGTCGGTGTAGCGGCGCTCGTGAATCAGCGCGACCATATCCGAATTGTCGAAAATGTATTGCAACTCGTTCTCGACATATCGGAAGTTCACGTTGATCATTACTGCCCGCGCTTTGAAGATGCCCACCATGGCCTCGACGGCCTCGATGGTGTTGCGCGAGTAGACGCCGACCTTGTCACCCGGCTGCACACCCTGTTCCCGCAGGTAGTGCGCGAGTCGATTGGCCCGATCCTCCAGCTCGGCATAGGTCACCGAGCGAGTGTCGTCGACCAGGGCGACGCGGTCCGGCACGAGGTCGATGGTGTGTTCGACAAGGTCCGCTATGTTGTAACTCACAGGTCAAAAATAGAACGTGTTCTTGTACCTGACAAGACTCAATTTACGCCGTTTACGATTCCCATCAGCCGAACATAACCGTTGACATGAGGGAGCGTGCAGGAAATGCCGAAATGCCCGCCCGGGCAAGCCCGGGCGGGCAACGAGGAGGGGCCCCGCGGGCTACGAGGAGGGGCCCTGCGGGCTACGAGGAGGGGACCCCTGAGGGCAACGAGGAGGCTTGCGCGGGCAGACGTGACCTCCGGTCCGCTAGGCAGTCACATACCGGTCCCGCAGCTTGCGCTTGTAGAGCTTGCCGTTGGGATCGCGGGGTAGTTCGTCGAGGTAGTCGATGCTCTTGGGGAGCTTGTATTTCGCCAACCGCGTCGCCGCGAACTCCAGCAGCTCGCGGGTGAGTTCGTCATCCCCCTCGACGCCCTCGGCGGGCTGGACGACGGCCTTGACCTCCTGCCCCCAATCCGGGTGCGGGATACCGAAGACCGCGACGTCGGCGACCTTGGAATGGGTGATCAACTCCCCTTCGATCTCGGCCGGGTAGATGTTCACCCCGCCGGACAGGATCAGATCGGAGCGGCGATCGCACAGGTACAGGTACCCGTCCTCATCCATGTACCCGATGTCGCCCACGGTGAACAGATCCCCGACCCGGGCGTCCTCGGTCTTGGCCTTGTCCTTGTGGTATTCGAAGTTGGACCCGCCCATCTTCATGTAGACCTGGCCGATCTCGCCGGGCGGCAACTCTTTTCCGTCCTCGCCCAGCACCTTGACCACCGCGTACGGCCACGCCTTGCCCACCGATCCCGGCTTGCGCAGCCACTCCGCCCCGGTGATGGAGGTGCCGCCGCCCTCGGTGGCGGCGTAGTACTCGGTGACCACCGGCCCCCACCACTCGAGCATCCTGCGCTTGGTCTCCTGCGGGCACGGCGCCGCGCCGTGGATCATGCACCGCAGCGAGGACACATCGTATTTCGCGCGCACCTGCTCCGGCAGCGCCAGTAACCGGTGGAACTGGGTCGGCACCATATGACTGTGGGTGACGCGATGCCTGTCGATCAGTCGCAGCATCTCCTCCGGATCCCACTTGTCCATCAGAACGACCTTGTGGCCCAACTGAATCGATATGGAGGCGAAGTTCAACACGGCCGTGTGATACAGCGGAGAACCACAGATGTGCACATGGTCGTCGAACGGCTTCAGGCCGAACAGGCCGAAGAAGCCGGTCGCCTGCGGTCCCACCACATCCGGATCGGCGCCGGTGAGCGGACGGCGAACCCCCTTGGGGCGCCCGGTGGTTCCCGACGTGTACAGCATCGGCGCACCGACGGTGCGGATATCGGGACGTCCGGCCTCACCCGCACCCAGTTCGCCCAGGGGTTGAAAGTCATCCACATCTCCCACCGAATACCGGGCTCCCGCAGGCATATTCGCCTCGTCGGCGGCGATCCGTGCGGCTTCGGCGAAACGTTCGTCGGCGATGAACACCTTGGCCTCGCTGTCGCCCAGGATATAGGCGACCTCCGGGCCGGTGAGATGCCAGTTCACCGCGACGATGTACAGCCCGGCCTCATAGGCGGCGAAGTACACTCCCAGCGCCTGGGCGCAGTTGTGCACCATGGACACCAGGACATCGCCGGGCTGTAATCCCTTGGCCTGCAGGCCTCGTGCGAATCTGTCGGCCTGCTCGGCCAGCTCTCGGTAGCTGATCTCCCGCCCCGACGGATCGACGACCGCGATCCGTTCGGGTTCGGTGGCGGCGATATTCCACAGTCCCAACTGTTGCGTCGGCTCCATCGAAGTCACCCCTCGAATCTAGAACGTGTTCTACATCTGAACAAGGGGGGCGAGCCGACGCAACTGCTCCACCGAACGCGCGGACACGAGCAGCATGCCGACCCCCGCCTTCTCCCACACCTGCAATTGGGACCGCACCTGCGCCTCGTCGCCGATGATCGCGGTGTCGAGAATCAGTTCGTCGGGCACGACGGCCGCCGCCTCGGCCTTGCGGCCGGACCGGAACAGCGCCGTGATCTCGTCGACCTCACGGCCGTAGCCCATTCGCCGGTACACCTGGGCGTGGAAGTTCAGCTCCTCCGCACCCATCCCGCCGATGTAGAGGGCCATCACCTGCTTCATCCGGTCGATCTCGGTGCGGGGATCGTCGGTGATGACCACCTGGCAGCTCGCGGCGATCTCGAAGTCGGCCCGCGAACGCCGGGCACCCGGCCGCGCGAAACCCTCGTCCAGCCATTCGTCGTACATTCCGGCCAGCCGCGGGGTGTAGTAGATCGCCAGCCAGCCGTCGGCGATCTCGGCGGTCAGGGCCACGTTCTTCGGCCCCTCGGCACCCAGCCAGATCGGGATATCCGCACGTAGCGGGTGGGTGATGGACTTGAGTGGCTTGCCGAGCCCGGTCGCTCCCGGCCCTCGATACGGCAGCGGATAGTGCGGCCCGTCGCTGACCACCGGCGCCTGCCGGGCCAACACCCGGCGAACGATGTCGACATACTCCCGGGTGCGCTGCAACGGTTTGGCGAACGGCTGCCCGTACCAGCCCTCGACCACCTGCGGTCCCGAGACGCCCAGCCCGAGAACGGCCCGCCCGCCGCTGAGATGATCCAGCGTCAGCGCCGCCATCGCGGTCGCGGTGGGCGTGCGCGCCGAGAGTTGAACCACCGAGGTGCCCAGCCGCACCCGGCGCGTGGACGAGCCCCACCAGGCCAGCGGCGTGAATGCGTCAGACCCCCACGATTCGGCGGTGAACACGGCGTCGAACCCCAGATCCTCGGCCGCCACCACCAACTCCGCGGCATGCGGCGGCGGGCTCGCGCCCCAATATCCGAGCTGTAATCCGAAGCGCATTCCATCGTCCTTCCGCCGGGACTTCCCTTGCCACCAGAATAAGAACCTGTTCTACTCGATATCGTGACTCAGGGGAACACCATGACCGGCACAATCGCGAAAGGGAGCGGGCCGGAATCGGACGCCGCACCCGACGTGCTCGCCGCGGAACTGCGCATGAAGTTCGACTACACCCGCTCGGTCGGACCGACCATCGGGCGCTTCCTGACGGGGTTGCGCGCCGGGCGGATCGTCGGCGTCCGCGGCTCGGACGGGCGGGTGCTGGTGCCGCCGGCCGAATACGATCCGCGGACGTCCGAACCACTCACCGAATTCGTCGACGTGGCCGACGTGGGCACCGTCCAGACCTGGTCGTGGGTGCGAGATCCGTTGCCGGGCCAGCCCTTCGACCGGCCGTTCGCGTGGGCCTTGATCCGACTCGACGGCGCCGACACCGGCCTGTTGCACGCGGTCGACGTCGCCTCCCCCGACGAAATACACACCGGCATGCGGGTCCGGGCCCGCTGGGCGGCCGAGCGCAACGGCCGCATCCACGACATCGCCTGCTTCGAGCCCGGCGAAACCTCCACCGCCCCAGCGCAATCCGAACCGGGTGAACCGGTGACCGGCATCGTCACCCCGATCGATCTGCGCTACAAGCACACCGCGGCACCACAGGAGACGGTATTCCTGCGGGCAATCGCCGAGGGCCGCCTGCTGGGCGCCCGTGCCGCCGACGGCAAGGTCTACTTCCCGCCGCGCGGCGCCGATCCGCGCACAGGCGAACCGACCGAGGACTACGTCGACCTGGCCGACACCGGCATCGTCACCACCTTCTGCATCGTCAACGTGCCGTTCCAGGGCCAGCGCATCAAGCCGCCCTATGTGGCCGCCTACATCCTGCTCGACGGCACCGACATCCCGTTCCTGCACCTGGTGCTCGGCTGCGACGCCAGCGAGGTGCGCATGGGCATGCGGGTCGAGGCCGTGTGGAAGCCGCGCGAGGAGTGGACCCACGAGGGGCTGGACAACCTCTCGCACTTCGAGCCCACCGGCGAGCCCGACGCCGACTACGAGACCTTCGCGCACCACCTGTAGAGAGGCGCTATTACCTTGAGCGACAACGCAACCGATATCGCGGTGGTCGGCTTCGCGCACGCACCGCACGTCCCCGAGACCTACGGCACCACCAATGGTGTCGAGATGCTGAAGCCCTGCTTCAACGCCCTGTACGACAAGTTGGGCATCTCGGTGTCCGATATCGACTTCTGGTGCTCCGGATCCTCGGACTACCTTGCCGGACGCGCCTTTTCGTTCATCTCCGCGATCGATTCGATCGGCGCCGTGCCGCCGATCAACGAATCGCACGTGGAGATGGATGCGGCATGGGCGCTGTACGAGGCGTGGGTGAAACTGCGCTCCGGACAGGCGAAGACGGCGCTGGTGTACGGCTTCGGCAAGGCCTCGGCGGGCACGCTGCGGCAGGTGCTGACCCTGCAGACCGACCCCTATCTGGTCGCTCCCCTGTGGCCCGATGCGGTCTCGATCGCGGGGTTACAGGCACGGGCGGGCCTGGACGCGGGAGCGTGGAGCGAACGAGATATGGCCGCCGTCACCGCCACCGACGACGCGGATATCGAAAAACGCTTGGCGGCACCGTATGTCGCCGACCCGCTGCGCGACCACGATATCGCTCCGATCACTGACGGTGCGGCGGCGATCGTGCTGGCGGTCGGTGATCGGGCGCGCGAGCTGTGCGAGCGTCCGGCATGGCTGACCGGTATGGCCCATCGCATCGATACCCCGGTGCTCGGCGCCCGGGATCTGACCATCTCCCCCTCCACCGCCGCGGCGGCCAAGGCCGTCACCGGTGGGGATGCCGGCGGCTTCGATATCGCCGAACTCCACGCCCAGTACAGCCACGAGCAGTTGATTTTGAAGCAGGCCATCGGGCTGAACGGCAAGACCCGCATCAATCCGTCGGGCGGCCCGCTGGCGGGCAATCCGATGTTCGCCGCCGGTCTCGAACGCATCGGCTTCGCCGCGACCGAGATCATGAACGGCAATGCCGAGCGGGCGTTGGCGCATGCGTCGAGTGGGCCTGCGCTGCAACAGAATCTGGTGGCCACATTGGAGGCACGATGAGCGACAATCGCGCAGCGGCTCATCGGGCCGACCGGGTGCGGGTGTCCCGCAAGACACAGGAGGGACGATGACCAACCTTGCCGCGGTGCTCGGCACCGGACAAACCCATCACGTGACGAAACGAACCGATGTGTCGATGGCCGGGATGTGCCGTGAGGCAATCGATCGCGCCCTCGACGATGCGCAGCTCACGATGGCCGATATCGATGCAGTTGTCGTGGGTAAGGCGCCGGACCTGTTCGAGGGGTCCATGATGCCGGAGCTGTTTCTCGCCGATGCCCTGGGCGCCACCGGGAAACCGCTGCTGCGCGTGCACACCGCCGGTTCGGTCGGCGGTTCCACCGGCGTCGTCGCGGCCAACCAGGTCCAGGCCGGCGTGCACGGCAAGGTGCTCGCGGTGGCGTGGGAGAAACAGTCGGAATCCAATGCCATGTGGGCGCTGTCGAATCCGGTGCCGTTCACCAAGCCGGTGGGCGCGGGCGCGGGTGGCTACTTCGCCCCGCATGTGCGCGCCTACATCCGCCGCGCCAACGCTCCCCTGCACATCGGTGCCATGGTCGCGGTGAAGGATCGCCGCAACGGCGCCAAGAACCCGCTGGCCCATCTGCAGCAGGCCGATATCACCATGGAATCGGTGCTGGCCTCGCAAATGCTGTGGGACCCGATCCGTTTCGACGAGACCTGCCCGTCCTCCGACGGCGCCTGCGCCCTCGTGCTCGGTGACGAGGATTCGGCGAAGGCCGCAGAAGCCTCGGGCCGCAAGGTCGCCTGGGTGCACGGCACCGCGATGCGCACCGAGCCGCTGGCCTACGCCGGGCGCGACCAGGTCAGCCCGCGGGCGGGACGCGATGCGGCCGCCGCCCTGTGGCAGCAGGCCGGGATCACCAATCCGCTCGAGGAGATCGACGCCGCCGAGATCTACGTCCCGTTCTCCTGGTTCGAGCCGATGTGGCTGGAGAACCTGGGCTTCATGCCCGAGGGCGAGGGCTGGAAGCTGACCGACGCCCGGGAGACCGAGATCGGCGGGAAGCTGCCGGTCAACCCGTCCGGCGGTGTGCTGAGCTCGAATCCGATCGGCGCGTCCGGCCTGATCCGGTTCGCCGAGGCCGCCAAGCAGGTGATGGGCCGGGCCGGTGCCTATCAGGTCGACGGCGCTCGCAAGGCGTTCGGACACGCATACGGCGGTGGCTCCCAGTACTTCTCGATGTGGGTGGTGGGCAGCGAACGACCGTAGATTCGATCGATTCCACACGGAATCGATTGAGCGGCCGTGGAATTCGAATGTCCTGGCGTGGCGCCCGATCGTCGTCGAGTACAGGTCGCGAAGCAATTCATCGGCGGTATTGATGCAAAATTCAAGGACATTTGCAAAACCATCAGCAAACTCATCCAGCCCGCACAGTTCCTCTCCCGGGAGTACCCCATGACCACCACCACCGACCATCCGGCACGGATCGCCGGGCGCGCCTCACAGGCCGCCGTGCGAGCGCGCGACAAACAGGCATGGGTGGAGCTGTTCGCCGCCGACGGGATCGTCGAGGATCCGATCGGACCGTCGGTCTTCGACCCCGAGGGCCGCGGGCATCGCGGACGGGAGGCCATCGCGGCCTTCTGGGACAGGGCGATCGCACCGACCGAATCGATCGAGTTCCTGTTCGACGACTCGTTCGCCTGCGGTAACGAGGTGGCCTTCACCGGCCGCATCCGCACGCACATGGGCGGCCATGTGATCGACGCCGAAGGCGTTTTCACCTACCGAGTCGACGAGACGGGCAAGATCGCGGCCCTGCGCGCGTTCTGGGAGACCGAGCGGGCGATGGGGACCTTGACGAAGGCCTGAAAGCCCGAAGGGCGGACACCCGATCGGGTGTCCGCCCTTCGGCCGGACCCTACCCCTTGGTTCGATAGTCGACCGGGAACTCCTTGATGCCGTTGAGCCAGCCCGAGCGCAGGCGCTTGGGGTCGCCGAGCTTGGTGATGTCGGGCAGGTGGTCGGCGATGGCGTTGAAGATCAGATCGATCTCCAGGCGGGCCAGATTCGCGCCGATGCAGAAGTGCGCCCCGGTGCCGCCGAAGGCCAGGTGCGGGTTGGGATCGCGCAATATGTCGAATCGGTACGGGTTTTCGAACACGTCCTCGTCGAAGTTGGCCGCGCGGTAGACCATCACCACCCGCTGCCCCTTCCTGATAGGGACCCCGCCGACCTCGACGTCCTCGAGCGCGGTGCGCTGGAACGAACTCACCGGCGTGGCCCAGCGGATGATCTCGTCGGCCGCGGTCGCGGGGCGTTCCCGCTTGTACAGCTCCCACTGGTCCGGATTGTCCAGGAACGCGATCATGCCGTGGCTGATGGCATTTCGGGTTGTCTCGTTGCCGGCCACCGCGAGCAGGATCACGAAGAAGCCGAACTCCTCCGAGGTCAGCGACTCGCCATCGATATCGGCATTGACCAACTCCGTCACGATGTCCTGGGCCGGGCTGGCCTTGCGCGCCTCGGCCATCTGGTAGGCGTAACCGAGGATCTCCATCGAGGAGGCCAGCGGGTCGACATCGATCTCCGGATCGTCGTAGCCGGTCATCTCGTTGGACCAGCGGAACAGCTTCATCCGGTCCTCCTGCGGCACCCCGATCAACTCGGCGATCGCCTGCAGCGGCAGCTCACAGGCCACCTGGGCGACGAAGTCGCCGGACCCCTCCGCCGCGGCGGCCTCGACGATCGAGCGGGCCCGCGCCGACAGCTCCGCGCGCAGCCCGTTGATGGCGCGCGGGGTGAACCCCTTGGAGATCAGCTTGCGCAGTTTGGTGTGCTCGGGCGCGTCCTTGTTGAGCAGCACGAAGCGCTGCATCTCGATGTTCTCGCGCTCGATGTCGTCGTTGAACCGCGGGATGGCGGTGTTCTCGAAGTTGGAGAACACATCGCTGCGCCGGGAGATCTCCTTCACATCGGCGTGCCTGGTGACCACCCAGAACCCGTCGTCGTGGAAGCCGCCCACCTCCGGTGACTTGGCATTCCACCAGATCGGCGCGGTCCGCCGCAGCTCCGCGAGCTCTTCGGCCGGAACCCGCTGGGCCCACATCTCCGGATCGGTCACGTCGAACCCCTCCGGCAGATTCGGGGCATTGCGAGTATCTACCACCAGCTGTCTCCTTCGACCAACTGAAACACGTTCTACCTTCATTGCAACATAGGTGGTATCTCTAGTAAAGAAGCCAAATTTGGCAAAGGACGCATCCAAAGAACTTGTTGCAGTTTTGTGCGGAAGGAACACCCATGGGCACACCCGTCATCGTCGAGGCCGCTCGCACCCCGATCGGGAAGCGGGGAGGGTGGCTGGCCGGTCTGCACGCCGCCGAGATCCTCGGGGCCGCCCAGCGCGGCGTGCTCGAGCGGGCCCACCTCGATCCCGCGCTCGTCGAGCAGGTCATCGGCGGCTGCGTGACCCAGGCCGGTGAGCAGTCCAACAACGTCACCCGCACCGCCTGGCTGCATTCGGGACTGCCGTGGCAGGCGGGCGCCACCACGATCGACGCCCAATGCGGTTCGGCTCAGCAGGCCAATCACCTGATCGCCGGGCTCATCGCGGCCGGTGCCATCGAGGTCGGCATCGCCTGCGGCGTGGAGGCGATGAGCCATGTGCCGCTGGGTTCGAATGTGGGCGAGAACGCGGGGCCCCGTCGTCCGGCCAGCTGGGATATCGACATGCCCAACCAGTTCGAGGCGGCGGAGCGAATCGCCAAGCGGCGCGGGATCACCCGCGACGACGTCGACGAATTCGGTGAGCGCTCACAGCGTCTGGCCGCGCAGGCCTGGGCGCAGGGACGGTTCGAGCGCGAGGTGCTCACCGTCACCGCGCCGCAGGTGGACAAACAGGGCAACCTCACCGGCGAAAAGCTCGACGTCAACCGCGATCAGGGCCTGCGCGAGACCACCCGCGAGGGCCTGGCGAAGCTGAAGCCGGTGCTCGAGGGTGGTATCCACACCGCCGGGACGTCCTCGCAGATCTCCGACGGCGCGGCCGCGGTGCTGCTGATGGACGAGCAGGCCGCCGTCCGCGCGGGCCTGCGCCCGCGCGCCCGCATCATCACCCAGTGCCTGGTCGGCTCGGAGCCGGAGTTCCACCTCGACGGTCCGGTGCAGGCGACCACCCGGCTGCTGGAGCGGTCGGGCATGAGCATGTCCGATATCGACCTGTTCGAGATCAATGAGGCTTTCGCGTCGGTGCCGCTGTCGTGGGCCTCGGTGCATCGGCCGGATCTGGACAGGGTGAACGTCAACGGGGGCGCCATCGCGCTCGGCCACCCCGTCGGCAGCACCGGATCGCGGCTCATCACAACGGCTTTGCACGAACTGGAACGTTCGGACAAGTCGGTCGCGATGGTCCTCATGTGCGCCGGTGGCGCACTTGCGACCGGCTCGATCATCGAACGGGTCTAGAACATCGGCCTTTTCGAGCGAGGTTGAACGTTCATCCTGGAAGCCGTAGAACGTGGCGTACGCCACACAAAGTACGGTACAGACAGGAAGATGAGACGTCAGCTATCTTACGGTTACCGAAGACCCGTCGTGCAAGACCCTTGCGACGGGCCAGAACCGGTCTCCGCCAGCGGTTCCCAACAACCGCTGCGGTGGCCCGCAAACGCCGCGGCCATCATCGGTCTTCGAACCGGGCGCCTGGAAGCTTCAAGGAAATCACGAATCAGGCGTAGGTTTTCAGTTACTTAGCCGCTAATATCAATGATACGTATCCGAGATAACGACTGTTAGTACAGCGAAGGGAATTGGGCGGCTCACAATGGCTGATTTCGCGGCGCGGCTGAACAAGCTGTTCGAAACCGTGCATCCCCCGGGGCGTAAGCCGCACACCAACGCGGAGGTCGCTGCTGCATTGACAGCAGCCGGGCATCCGATCTCGAAACCGTACCTCTCGCAGTTGCGGTCGGGACAACGGACCAACCCGTCCGACGAGACGGTGGCTGCGCTGGCGAAGTTCTTCAAGGTCAAACCGGACTACTTCTTCAACGACATCTATGCCGCCAAGATCGACCACGATCTGGAGCTTCTGTCGCAGTTGCAGGGCTATGGGCTACGTCGGCTGTCGAGTAGGGCCTTCGACCTCTCCGAAGAGTCGCAGAACCTCCTGACCTCGATGGCCGAGAAACTGCGGGCCAGCGAGGGTCTACCCGAGATTCCACCGGACGGCACGGAATAAGAAGTCCCACAAGGCAACACAGTGCGGTGGTCTCGGAGCCGCACTGTGTTTGTTTTGGGGTTGAGACCGAAGCGCAGCCCGCTTCGGTCTCAGCCATGCCCGGGCACACACCCCTAGTGTGATCTTCGACTCGATACCGAGCGGTTGGGCGAATCTCCGGCGTCTTGTGAACCCGGCGAAAAACATGCCGGGGTAAGGGTGCGGACACACGCCGGTGCGCATGCGGGGTGCAGGCCCCTAGCGCGCCGATGCGGGCTCGGTAGTCGACCGCGCCCAGGCCCGGCCGCCGCGTCTGGGTGCAAGCCCGCTGCGCGCGGAATCAGAAGCCTCCGATGAGACACTCCACCGCGCAGGTCTGGCGCTAGGGCGGTTTCGCATGCCGGTGCACGGCCGGGCGACCGGTCGCACAGGGGCGGTAGGTACGCGGTGCGGTTAGCGGCCCTGGGGAGCGGCTTGGCGGTCGGGTGTGGTGTCGAAGGCTCGGGCTATGGCTTGGACCCAGCCGCGGGGGCTCAGGCCCTCGGGGGGTGCGATCCAGCGGGCATCGACGATGACGTCGCCGAGCGGGTTGCGGGCCCAGCGGGCGACCTGTTCGGCCCGGTCGGTCACGGCGGACGGGGGTGGGCCGGCGGCCGCCAGCTCCACCCCGCCGCCGGACTGCAGATACAGCGCGTCCATGATCTGCGCCACGTGGTCGGAAGCCTTCAGCTGGGTGGTGGAACCGGTCTGGTCGTGCGCCACCACTTCCGGGAAGCGCTTGATCATGGTCCGGTGCAGGGTCCTGATCTGTCGCAGCAGCAGGCGGGCCCGTGCCCACAGCTCGATCACGATCCAGACCGCGCCGACGGCGATCAGCAGGCTCGCCACCTGCCAGGCGGGCCAGAACCAGCCGGGCTCCCCCGGCCGGGCCTGCTCTCGGCCGGAGGCGAGACGACGGAGGGACAGCGCGGCCAGCACGCCGACCAGGATGGTTCCCGAGGTGTAGAGCGCAATGCCGCGCCCCAGCGCGGTCCAGTCCAGATTGCGCAGGCCGGTGACCGCGATGAACACGCAGCCGAGCAGCGTCGCCGCCCAGCCGAAGATGATCGACCAGGCCAGGGTGACGGCGATGGCGATCAGGCCGGCGGCATAGATCAGCAGCGCGATCTGCCGCAGGTTGCGCCGCGACACCACCGGCCAGGCGGCCGCGGCCACCACCGAGGTGGCCACGGCGAACAACAGCCAGGCCGCGACCATCGCTCTGTCGCCGAGGTGTTGGCCCCGAATCCCGCGGGGCGCGAGGTGGTCCAGCGCCACCCCCACCTCGGGAATGGATACCGTCGCCGCCGCGGCCACGGCCGCGACCGCCACCACGATCGCGACCCGCGCCGTGGTGGCGGGCTTCACCAGCACGCGCCCGACACGCGCACCGGCCGCCACCCACACCAGCAGGGCCGTCAACCAGAAGGTCATGCCGCGTCCTTCCCGGTCATCCCAGTGCCTCATCGAATCGAAGGACCGAGACGCCTGCGCCCCGGTTGTTGAACACGCGCAGTCGGGTCATCAGCATGCTGGCAAAGGTCTCGGCCTCCCATTCGCACTGTTCGTCCTCGCCGTCGTCGACGATCTGCTGGTGCGCCCGCTGGCTCAGCATGTAGGCGATCAGATCGTCGGTGGCCTCGAGCGTCACGTCCGCGGCGGGTTCGCCCGGGTGGTCGAAGATGATGTGCCCGAGTTCGTGGGCGAGGGTGTGGTCGCGGCTGGGCAGGGCGGAGGCCAGCACGATCACATCCTTCTCCGGATAGCTGCGGCGCTGACCGCACACCCCCGGGCCGAGATGCGCACTGGCGATCTCGATAGGGCGGCGGCGCTCGGCCGAGATGGCCTGCACCACCTCGTCGAGGGTGGTGGCGTCGAAGTCGGCGGCCACCGCGCACACGGCGTCGACGGCGGCCGCGACCCGACGATAGGAACGGCTACTCTGCGCGCGACTCTCGGTCATCGGTTACCCCCTCATGCCCTCGGTCCGAAGAACTCCGCACGCGCGGCATCGATGCGCGCCTGCGCTGCCGAGGCGCTCTGGAAGCTGACCGCACCGGATCCGGCCGCCGCCAGCGCCATGGCCGCCAGGCCACCGATCACCGTGAGCACTTTCACCGGGGGAAGCGGACTGTCGTCCGAGGTCGGCCGCACGTTCGGGCTCGGCTGGGCCTGCACGGGCGGCGCCGGGGCCGGGGCGGGCGGCGGCGGAGGAGGTGGTGGTGGAGGAGGTGGCGGCGCTGCAGCCGGGATGGGCGCAACGACTGCCGGGGGCGCGGGCACCGCGGGAGCCGGCGGCACGGGCACGGGCGGAACGACCGGCGGCGGTGCGGGCGTGACCGGCGGCGGCACCGGAACCGGTTGCAGAAGCAGCAGGAGCAGCAGAGGCGAGAGCACCGCCGCCGAACCGACGGCCGCCGAACCGGTTGCCGCCGAACCGGTCGCGGCCGACCCGATACCCGCGGAACCCACTGCGGCGGAACCTGTTCCGAACAAGGTGGCCAGGGCCGAGCCGGTGGCCGAGCCCGTTCCGGCCAGGGCGGCCGAACCGGTGCCGAACAGCACGGCCAACGCGGAACCGGCCGCCGAGCCGGTACCCGCCAATGCGGATCCGGTTGCGGAACCTGTGCCCGCGAGAGCGGAACCCGTTGCAGCACCGGCAGATCCGACCGCGCCCGAGCCAGTGGCCAGTCCGGCCGAACCCGCACCGGCGGCGGCCGATCCGGTACCGGCGAGTGCCGATCCGGTCGTCGCACCGGCGGAACCCACTGCGGCAGAGCCGGTTCCACCGAGGGCGGAGCCCGTCGCGGCACAGGCCGAACCGACGGCCGCGGAGCCCGCCGCCGCCGAACCGGTGGCGGCCGATCCGAGCGCCGCCGACCCGGAGCCGAGCAATCCGGCCGAACCGGGATCGAGGATGGACGCCAAGCCCGCGAATCCGGCACCCGCGGCCGCGGGCGTCGATTGCGCGGAACCCGATCCGTCGGACGACGGTGCGGAAACCTGATCCGGCTGTTCCTCCGAGCCGACTCGGCCCGGTATGGCCAGCGGAGCGCCGTCGTCGGGGTCGCTGGGGGCGCACCGCGGGCACGGACCGTTGGGTTGAGCCTGCGCGGCGAGGGGCCCCAGCAGCCCGCAGCCGCCGACTATCCCGGCTGCTGCCACTACGCGCGCTATGCGACCTACGGTCATGCGCTAAGCCTTCCCCTCATCCATCTACAGCGCAGATCTTCAACCCCGGTCGCTAGAAATCCGGGACTTTAGCGGATGCCGATCATCATAACTGCCAATTGTTTGCCCGCGCAGGTCGATCTTGTGAGCCGCCCCACTTTCGCCGGGCGACATGAATCACAGGAACGGTGCCGATCGGTTTGCGAAGAGCGCACCGGAAGCGAGGTGGCGCCGCATCGTGCGCAGCGCTGGGCAGGCGTCGCATCGGCTCCGGTTATCGCTGCTCGCACAGGGTTATTCGTTGCCGAGAGGCGATCGGATCGCCGCCGCGAGGGGAAGGGTGCGGCACCTTGCGCGATCCGGTCGGCGCGAGTCCGGAGCCGCCTCGATCAGCCCCCGTATACGGGCTCCGGCGGCGTCGCCTTGGCAATCAATTCGCGCACCACGGGACCCAGCTCAGCGGGCTCCCACCGCGCGCCTCGATCCACGGCCACCCCGTGCCGCCAGCCGTCGGCCAGGGCCACCTTGCCACCCTCCACCTCGAACATCCGGCCGGTCACCCCGGCCGAATCCGCACTGCCCAGCCACACCACCAGCGGCGAAACGTTCTCCGGGGCCATGGCGTCGAAGCCGTCCTCCGGCCTGGCCATCATGTCCGCGAAAACGGTCTCGGTCATGCGGGTGCGGGCGGCGGGGGCGATGGCGTTCACGGTCACGCCGTAGCGCGCGAACTCCGCGGCGGCCGTGAGGGTCAGCCCCGCGATACCGGCCTTGGCGGCCGCATAGTTGCCCTGTCCGACGCTGCCCTGCAGGCCCGCGCCGGAGCTGGTGTTGACGATGCGGGCATCGACCGGGCGACCGGCCTTGGCCTGCCCACGCCAATAGGCGGCGGCGTGACGCATGGTGGCGAAGTGGCCCTTGAGATGGACGCGGATGACCGCATCCCACTCCTCCTCGGCCAGGTTGACCAGCATGCGGTCGCGCACGATGCCCGCATTGTTCACCAGGACGTCCAGTCCGCCGAAGGTGTCGACGGCCTGCTGGATCAGCCGCTGCGCACCGGCCCAGTCGGCGACATCGTCGCCGTTGACCACGGCCTTGCCGCCCAACTCCAGGATCTCCTCGACGACCTGGGCCGCCGGGGAATCGCTGCGGCCGACGCCATCCAGTTCGGCACCCAGATCGTTGACCACCACATCGGCACCGGCCGCGGCGAAGGCCAGCGCGTGGGCGCGGCCGATACCGCGGCCCGCCCCGGTCACGATGACGGTCCGCCCGGCGCAGATCTTGTCAGCCATGTTCTCTCATTTCGGTTGTGCTGCAGGGGTTTCGTTCGCGGTCGCCGCCGCCAGGAAGGCGGGGCGCTCACCACCGCCGTGCACCGTCAACGAGGCGCCGCTGACATAGGCGGCCAGCGGGGATGCCAGGAACGCGGCGACCCGGCCGATGTCCTCGGGCACCGCCAGGCGACCCAGCGGAACCGTCGCGGCCACGGCGGCCACGCCCGCCTCGTCGCCGTAGTGCAGATGACTGCTCTCGGTGTGCACCAGGCCCACCACGACCGAGTTCACCCGCACCTTCGGCGCCCACTCCACCGCCAGCGACCCGACCAGGCTGTCCAGACCCGCCTTCGCCGCACCGTAGGCCGCGGTGCCCGGTGAGGGACGGTGACCGCTGACGCTGGAGATCATCACGATCGACCCACCACCGGGCTGGGTCTGCATCACCGCATTGGCGGCCTGCGAAACCAGCAGCGGCGCGAGCAGGTTCAATTCGACGATCTTGCTGTGAAAGTTGCGGCTGGCGGCGTCGGCCAGCGCGAACGGCGCGCCACCGGCGTTGTTGATCACGTGGTCCAGCCGGCCGTGGCGCCGCACTATCGCGTCGATCAGACCCCCGACGGCCTCCCCGTCGCGCACATCGCAGGCCAGGAATTCGGCCGTGCGCCCGGAACTCTCGACGGGGACGTCGGCCGGGCGGCGCGCGCAGGTCACCACGGTCGCACCGGCATCCAGGAAGACGCTGCTGATACCGGCCCCGACACCCCGCACCCCGCCGGTGACCAGAACGACGGCCCCGGAGAGGTCCACTTCGATTGTCACCGTGCTAACCTACCAAGCACTTGCTTGTTTTGCCAACGAATGGACATGCGATGGGGATCAACCGTCACACCGAGAGCGCGGGCATCGAAGTCGTCACGATCGACTACCCGCCGGTCAACGCCCTGCCCACCGCCGGATGGTTCGCCGTGGCCGACGCGGTCCGCGGGGCCGGGCGCGATCCCGAGACCAAGGTGGTGGTGCTGCGGGCGGAGGGGCGCGGCTTCAATGCGGGCGTGGATATCAAAGAGATCCAGCGCAATTCGGGGCACCAGACGCTGATCGACGCCAACCACGGCTGCTACGAGGCATTTTCGGCGGTATACGAGTGTGCGGTGCCGGTGATCGCTGTTGTGCACGGGTTCTGCCTCGGCGGCGGGATCGGGCTGGTGGGCAATGCCGATGTCGTCGTCGCCTCCGATGATGCGACCTTCGGCCTGCCGGAGGTCGAGCGCGGAGCGTTGGGGGCGGCCACCCATCTGGCCCGGCTGGTGCCGCAGCATCTGATGCGGGCGCTGTTCTACACCGCGAGCACGGTCACCGCGCAACAGCTGTATCACTTCGGCTCGGTGTACCGGGTGGTGCCGCGGGCCGAATTGGACTCGGCCGCTTTGGAAGTCGCCAAGAACATCGCCGCCAAAGACGGCCGGGTGATCCGGGCGGCCAAGCGGGCCCTGAACGGCATCGATCTCCAGGACGTGCATCGCAGCTACCGGTTCGAGCAGGGCTTCACCTTCGAACTGAATCTGGCGGGGGTGTCCGACGAGATCCGGGCCCGCTTCGACGAGGACCTGGCGGCCAAACGGGAGGGCAAGTGAGCGTGCAGGACCTGGCAGCTGGGCGGAAGGCAAGTGAGCATGCGTGATAAGCGAATGACCCTGGACGAGGTGGTCGGCGAGCTGCGCAGCGGCATGACGATCGGCATCGGCGGGTGGGGGTCGCGGCGTAAGCCGATGGCGCTGGTGCGGGCGCTGCTGCGCTCGGAGGTCACCGATCTGACCGTGGTCGCCTACGGCGGTCCGGATCTGGGGTTGCTGTGTTCGGCGGGCAAGGTGCGCAAGGCATACTACGGATTCGTTTCGCTCGATTCGGCGCCGTTCTACGATCCGTGGTTCGCCAAGGCACGCACCGACGGTGCGATCGTGGCCCGCGAAATGGACGAGGGCATGGTCAAGTGCGGGCTGCAGGCCGCGGCCGCACGGCTGCCGTTCCTGCCGATCCGGGCCGGACTCGGTTCGGACGTGCCGAACTTCTGGGACGGTGAGCTGCGCACCGTCGAGTCCCCATACCCGGACGCCGAGGGGCGGGTCGAGACGCTGATCGCCATGCCCGCACTGACTTTGGACGCCGCCTTCGTGCACCTGGACCTGGGTGACAGGCACGGCAATGCCGCCTACACCGGCGTCGATCCCTACATGGACGATCTGTTCTGCCTGGCCGCCGAGCGCCGGTACCTGTCGGTGGATCGACTGGTCGATACCGACGAATTGGTGAAAGCCGTTCCGCAGCAGGCGATCATCCTCAACCGGATGATGGTCGACGGCGTGGTGGAGGTTCCGGGCGGCGCTCATTTCACGTTCTCCGGCAGCTACGGCCGTGACGAGAAGTTCCAGCGCTACTACGTGGAGGCGGCCGCCGATCCCGAGGCGTGGGCGGCGTTCGAGGCCCGCTATCTGAATGTCTCCGAGGACGACTATCAGGCCGCCGTCCGGGAATTCGCCGCACAGCACAGTGAGGATCGCCGATGACCGAGACCACCATCGCCACCCGAGCCGAGGTCTGCGCGGTCGCCTGCGCCGAAATCTTCCGGGGCGCCGGGGAAATCATGGCCAGCCCGATGTCGCCGATTCCGACCATCGGGGCGCGGCTGGCACGGCTGACGTTCGAGCCGGATCTGCTGATCTCCGACGGCGAGGCGTTGTTCCTGGCCGAGGTGCCCGCGCTGGGAGCGAAAGCACCTGTGGAGGGCTGGATTCCATTCGGCAAGGTCTTCGATGTGGTGGCCTCCGGTCGC
The DNA here is from genome assembly GCF_015477765.1 of Nocardia transvalensis. GTDB lineage: Bacteria > Actinomycetota > Actinomycetes > Mycobacteriales > Mycobacteriaceae > Nocardia > Nocardia transvalensis_A. The sequence continues at coordinate 193,715 of NZ_JADLQQ010000011.1, forward strand.
CGCCACGTCGTCATGGGCGCCAATCAGCTCGATCGCCACGGCAATCAGAACCTGTCGGCGTTCGGGGCGCTACAGCGGCCGAAGCGCCAGATGTTCGGCGTGCGTGGCGCGCCCGGCAATACGATCAATCACGCGACCAGCTATTTCGTGCCCCGGCACACCAAACGGGTGTTCTGCGACCGGGTCGATATCGTGTGCGGAATCGGTTACGACAAGGTCGATCCCGGCAATCCGGCCTATCGCTTCCATCATCTGCACCGGGTCGTGAGCAATCTGGGTGTCTTCGATTTCGGCGGACCGGGCCATACGCTGCAGGCATTGTCGCTGCATCCGGGCGTCACTGCGGACGAGGTCGCCGAGAACACCTCGTTCGAGGTCGCTGGTCTGGAGACGACGCAGACCACCCGGTGGCCTACCGGGGAGGAGCTGCGCCTCATCCGTACGGCCTTGGATCCCAAGGGAATTCGAGACAGGGAGGTCGCGGCGTGACCGCGCGGCTGCGTACGGCGCTCACCGAGCTGGTCGGGATCGAGCATCCGATCGTGCAGACGGGTATGGGCTGGGTGGCCGGGCCGCGGCTGGTGGCCGCCACGGCCAATGCCGGCGGCCTGGGCATTCTGGCCTCGGCCACCATGACCTACCAGGAGCTCGAGGCCGCGATCGCCAAGACCAAGGCCCATACCGACAAGCCGTTCGGCGTGAACATCCGCGCCGACGCCACGGACGCCCCCGAACGGATCGAGCTGCTGATCCGGGAGCGGGTGCGGGTGGCGTCGTTCGCGTTGGCGCCGAAGAAGGAGCTCATCGCCCGGCTCAAAGACGCCGGGGTGGTGGTGATTCCATCGATCGGTGCGGCCAAACATGCGGTGAAGGTGGCGTCGTGGGGTGCCGACGCGGTCATCGTGCAGGGCGGTGAGGGGGGCGGGCACACCGGTCCGGTGGCCACGACGCTGCTGCTGCCCTCGGTGCTGGATGCCGTCGACATTCCCGTGGTCGCGGCCGGTGGCTTCTTCGACGGACGCGGACTTGCGGCGGCGCTGGCCTACGGGGCGGCGGGTGTCGCGATGGGCACGCGGTTCCTGTTGACTCGGGAAAGTACGGTGCCGGATGCGGTCAAGCAGGAGTATCTGCGCCGCGGCCTGCAGGACACCGTGGTGTCGCTGAAGGTCGACGGCATGCCGCATCGGGTGCTGAACACCGAACTCGTTGAACGCCTGGAACATTCGGGCCGCTGGCGCGGGCTCGCCACCGCGGTCGCCAATGCCGCCAGGTTCAAGAGCATGACGGGCATGAGGTGGTCCACGATGGTTCGCGACGGCCTGGCCATGCGAAAAACCAAGGACCTCACCTGGTCTCAGGTCATCATGGCCGCCAACACCCCGATGTTGTTGAAGGCGGGCCTGGTCGAGGGCAACACCCAGGCGGGCGTCCTGGCCGCGGGCCAGGTCACCGGGATCATCGCCGATCTTCCCACGGTCCAACAGCTCATCGACCGCATAGTCGACGACGCCGTCACCCGAATCGATGCCCTCGCCGCGTTGCGCCCCGGCGCGGAGGTGACCCCCGGCTCCTCAGCGTGACCGCACCTGCTCCGCGACGAAGAACCGCGTCAGCTCGCGGATCACCGCCTGCGGCTGTTCTTCGGGGAGGTAGTGCCCGCTGCCCTCGATCATCACGACACGCACGTCGGTTCCCTTGTCCGCCATCTGTTCTCGCAGCTGCGAATAGGAGGACTCGCCCGCCAGGGTCAGGATCGGCAGGGTGACCGGCCGATACGTCGCGAGGTCCGCGACGTCTTGCCGGAAGGTCTGGTACCAGCGGTTGCCCGCCCGGATGGCGTCGGCGGAGTCGTAGGCGTGGGCATAGACGTTGCGTGCCTGGTCATCGACCGCGGCCTGGTCGACCAGCATGTGGCCGTAGAGCCAATCGATGACGAGCCGGAAGCGGTCGGCGAGCAACCGCTCGGGAAGTTCGCGTAGTTGATTGAAGGCGAACCACCATGGGTAGCCGCCCTTTCCGTGCACGAGAGCCTCGGCCTGGTCATCGGTGGCCGGAAGCATGGGGATGCGCAGCCACGACTCGACGGGCACCCCCAGATCCATGGTGATCAGGCGACGCACCGAGCGAGGGAAGGTGGCCGCCAGATGGTAGGCCACCCCGGCGCCGATGTCGTGACCGGCGACAAATGCGGACTCGTGGCCGAGGTGCCCGATCAGTTCGTGGATGTCGCGAGCCATCGTCTTCTTGTCGTAGCCGGTCTCCGGCTTGTCCGACCCGCCCATACCGCGCAGATCGACTGCTGTCACACGGAAATCGCGGGCGAGCACCGGAAGTATCTTGCGGAACTGCCACCAGGTCTGCGGCCAACCGCCGAGCAGAATCAGCGGCTCGCCCGTGCCGCCGGTGACATGGTGCAGGCGAATGCCGTTCACGTCGGCGTACGCGCTGGTGAACTCCCCGTCCAGGGAGGCCGCCAGTTCGGTGTCGGTGGGGACGGTAGCCGTAGTCATGAATCCTCTTTCTTTAACGAACGGTCCAGAAAATAGGCAGCACGGAGCGCCGAAGGGGATGTGGCATCGGTCAGGCGAGGAGGGAGAGCGCCTGGTCGATCGCATCGTCGAGCAGGCGTTCCCGCAGCGGAGTCTTCCCCACCACGCGAATCCCCTGCAGCAGCGTCACCAGGAAGCGGGCGAGTGCGGCCGGGTCCCGATCGGCCGACAACTCGCCTTGGGCGCGAGCGCGCAGCAGAGCGCTGGTCAGAACGGTTTCCAGCGTATCCAGACCGCCCGCAACGACCCGCGCGGCCGCATCGTCGCCGGGGAGTTCCACGGCAGTGTTCGTGATCAGGCAACCCTTACGATCACTGTCCGCCAATGCCGTTCGCGCGTACCCCCGCACGAAATCGCGCACGGCCTCCAGGGGGGCGTCGGGAGTGGACAGACGCTCGAGCGACGCCTGGCGAGCATCGTCGGCATACTGCTCAACCGCCTTCAAGTACAGCTCACGCTTACCCCCGAAGGCACCGTAGATACTCCCCCGACCGAGCCCGAGGTGATCGACCAGATCCTGCATCGAGGTCGCCTCATACCCCTTGCGCCAGAACAGCTCCATCGCCGCCCGCAACGCAACCTCCGGATCGAACTCCTTGGCCCTGCCCATGCCGTCAGCCTACATGTACTGGACCGAACGTTCAAAAATATCTCCGGTGCTCAACTCCTAGAGGGGAGTGATCTCCACCCGGTTGTCGTGGAAGACCGCGCCGCCTGCGAAGTCCGCGTCTCGTTCGGGGATGGTGGCGTTGGCTGTGGAGCCGCCGGAGAATTTGGCCCAGCGGCCCTTCGTGGTGGCGGCTACGCCGGGGCGGACGGTGGTGGAGACTTCGGCTGTGGCCTCGAAACTGCCGCGGGTGTTCGAGACGAGGACCGGTGTGCCATCGGTGATTCCGCGGGTGGCGGCGTCGTCGGGGTGGATGGTTACGGTCGATTCGCCTGCGCGGCGGCGTAGTTCGGGGTTGGAGCCGAAGGTGGTGTTCAGGAAGTGGTGGGAGGCGGCAGAGATGAGGATCAGGCCGGGGCCCTCGTCGGCGGGTGGGGTGTAGGTGGGTAGCGGGTCGTGGCCTGCGGCGGCCGCGCGTTCGGAGACGAAGTGCAGCTTGTCGGAGGGGACCGGGCCGGGGTCGATCTTCAGGAAACCGTCGGCGCGCAGGCGGTCGAGGTCGTAGCCCTTCAGCAGCTGGCGGGCCAGGCCCTCGTCCGAATCGTAGAGCGACGGTTCGGTCAGACCCATTCGGTGGGCGAGGCGGCGGAAAGTCTCGGTGGTGGACAGGCATTCACCCGGGGGCGGCACCGCGGGCTCGTTCCACACCAGGTACAGATGGCCGTAGCCGGCGATCACGTCCAGATGCTCCGGCTGCATGGTGGCGGGGAGGACGATATCGGCGTAGTCGGCGGTGTCGGTCGGAAAGTGTTCCAGCACAACGGCGAACAGGTCCTCGCGCGACAGGCCCTCGATTACCTTGCGCTGCTGCGGGTTCGAGCCCACCGGGTTGGCCGCGATCACGAACAAGGCTTTGACCGGGGGATCGTCCACCTCGAGCAGGCCCTCGCCGAGCCGGGTCATCGACAGGGTGCGCACCGGATGCGGCAGCAGGTCCCAGCGCACCAGCTCCGGTACCCCGAGCTCGAAGTGCCCGGACGTCGAATAGTGCAGTCCCCCACCGGGAATCGCCCAGTCGCCGGTCACTCCCGGCAAGCAGCTCAGCACGCGCAGGGCCATCCCGCCGCCCGCATGCCGCTGGATACCCTGCGACGCGCGGATCGCCGTCGGCCGGGTGCGGGCGATCCGCTCCCCGAGGGCCACGATCCTCTCCCGCGGCAATCCGGTGATCTCGGCGACCCGATCCGGCGTGTATTCCGCTAGGCGACTATGGAATTCCGGCCAGCCGACGGTTCGGTGCGCAAGGAATTCGTCGTCCTGCGCGCCCATCGAGACGATGACGTTCATCAAGCCCAGCGCCAGTGCCGCATCCGTCCCGGGCAGCGGCGCCAAGTGCTCGTCGCACCGTTCGGCCGTGCGCGTGCGGACCGGATCGATCGCGACCAGGTAGGCGCCGCTGTCCTGGATGAACTTCCACAGGTGATGACCGGAGCTGAGCGGATTGGTACCCCACAGCAGAATCAGCTTCGATCGCGCGAAATCTTCCGGATCCATCCCGCCCGAGGTGCCGAGGGTGTACTTCAGCCCGGCGGTGCCCGCGACCGAGCAGATCGTCGGATCGTGCAGCGACGCCCCGAGCACATTGAAAAACCGCCGCCCCGAAAGCCCTTCCAGCCCTTGGATATATCCGAGGCTTCCGGTCCCGTGGAACGGCCAGACGGCCTCCCCGCCGTACTCGTCGACGATCCCGGTCAACCGCTCGGCGATCTCGTCGAGCGCCTCGTCCCAGCCGATCCGCTCGAACCGCCCCTCCCCTTTGCGCCCGACCCGCCGCATCGGATACCGGATGCGGTCCGGCGCATGCACCTGCTCCAAGTACCGGTTCACTTTCACGCAGAGCGCGCCCCGCGTGACCGGATGCTCCTTGTTCCCCCGCAGCCCGACCGCCACCCCGTCCTCCACGGTCACCACCCAGGAGCACGCATCGGGGCAGTCGAGCGGGCACGCACCCAGAACCTTCACATCTCGATCGTAGAGGGGTCACGACGGCCGGGCATACCGAGCGGTCTGCAGAGCGCCCCGGGACCGTCAGCTCACGCGCTCGATGATGGTGACGTTGGCGGTGCCGCCGCCCTCGCAGATGGTGAGCAGGCCGTAGCGGCCGTCGACTCGTTCGAGTTCGTTGAGGAGGGTGGCGAACAGCTTCGCGCCGGTGGCGCCCAGCGGGTGGCCGAGGGCGATCGCGCCGCCGTTGACGTTGACCTTGTCCGGGTCGGCGCCGGTTTCCTTCAACCAGGCCAGGACGACCGAGGCGAAGGCCTCGTTGATCTCGATGACGTCGAAGTCGTGGATCGACAATCCGGTCTTGGCCAGCGCCCACTTGGTGGCGGAGATGGGGGCGGTGAGCATGTAGATCGGGTCGGCGCCGCGGGCGCTCACGTGATGGATGCGGGCGCGCGGGGTCAGGCCGTACTCCTGCACCGCCCAGTCGGAGGCGAGCAGGGACGCGCTCGCACCGTCGGAGATCTGGCTCGCGACCGCGGCGGTCAGCGGGCTGCCGTCGCCGAGGGGTTTGAGCGAGGCCATCTTCTCCAGGCTGGTTTCGCGCGGGCCCTCATCGATCCAGAAGTCGCCGACGGGCACGATCTCGCGGTCGAAGACGCCCTCGGCGATCGCCTTGCGTGCGCGTTCGTGGCTGCGCAGCGCCCAGAGCTCCATATCCTCCCGGCTGATGCCCCACTTCTCGGCGATCAACTGGGCGCCGCGGAACTGCGATACCTCGCCGGTGCCGTAGCGATGGTCCCAGCCCCGTGAGCCGACGAAGGGGGATTCGAAGCCGTACTCCTTACCGGCCAGCATCGCCGCCGAGATCGGGATGGCGCTCATGTTCTGCACACCGCCCGCGACGATCACCTCGGCGGTGCCGCTCATGATGGCCTGCGCGCCGAAATTGATGGCCTGCTGGCTCGATCCGCACTGCCGGTCCACGGTGACACCCGGGACCTCCTCCGGATAACCGGCCGCCAGCCAGGCCGTGCGCGCGATATTGCCCGCCTGCGGGCCGATGGCATCGACGCAGCCGAAGATGACGTCGTCGACCTGGACCGGGTCGATCGGGTTGCGCGACAACAGCCCCTGCAGCGCGGCCGCGCCCAGATCGGCCGGGTGTACACCGGACAGCGCCCCGCCGCGCTTGCCGACCGGGGTGCGCACGGCGTCGATCACGTACGCCTCCCGCAACGGGCTGTACTGACGGCGGGTGGACGGAGCGGACATGGTGAAACTCCTAGGGGGACTTCGCTTCCGGGGTCGTGAGCCCGTCGAGCACGATGGTGAGGTACTGCTTGGCGAGATTGTCCACGGTGATGCGGCCGCCCGGCCGGTACCAGCGCACGGCCACCCACACGGTGTCGCGCAGGAATCGGAAGGCCAGCTCGAGGTCGAGTTCGGGGCGGAAGCTGCCGTCCTCGACGCCCCGGGTGAGCACGTTGTGCCACAGCTCGCGGAACTCCCGGTTGTACTCCGCGATATAGGCGAAACGCGGTGTAGCGCTGAGCCTTTTGGCCTCGGCCTGATAGATCGCCACGGCCGAATGCCAGCGATCGAAGGATTCGTAGGACGCGATCACCAACGCCTCCAACGTATCCCGCGCCGACAGCCCCGAGCCGACGATCTCGCGATAGTGGCCGAACAGATCGTCCAGGAAGCCGCGCAGGATCTCGTCCACCATCGACTCCTTGGAATCGAAGTGGTGATAGAGGCTGCCGGATAGAATCCCGGCCGCATCGGCGATATCGCGGACCGTGGTGGCACGCAGCCCACGCTCGGCGAACAGCCCGGCCGCAAGGGCGAGAAGCTCGTTACGACGTGCGGATTTGGATGCGTCGGGTGCGGTCACCCGCTCATAATACAACCAAGCATTTGCTTGGTCCAAGGTGGGCGAAAAGCACGCCGGACGGACGACAAGGAACCCACGCGGACGGACGTCGAGACGTCGCCGGGGCTCAGCGCACCGAATAGCGCAGGGGAGAGCAGACGGACAGGTCGGCGAGTAGGCGGTCGCAGATGACCACCGGGGAGATTCCCGCTCGGGCCATGCGGGCGACGAGCGCCAAACGTCGCTCGCAGCTGTCCCATTCGACGGTCAGTGGGCCGCGGCCGGGGCCGGCGTCCACGGTCGCCATGGCGCGGGGTGGGCCGCCAGGGGTGGGTTCCTCGCTGATCTTGAGGATCATGCCGCGCTGCCAGGCTCGGTAGGTTTCCATATCGGCGCCGACCACCAATTTGTCGGTGGCCGCACACAGTCCCTCGGCAATGCCGTCGGCGAAGGCGACGCGGTCGAAACTGAACTTGCGGCAGCGGCGCACCACCTCGAGCAGATCGGCGCGCACCTCGCGCAGCAGCGCGGTCTGTTTGCGGCGCCGCCGGACGTCCTCGGATTCGACGGCGCCGGGCTCGCGCACCATGCCGATCCGCTGAGCGCGCTCGCGGTCGCGGGCCATGTCGTGGCGCAGCGCGCCCCGGGGATCGCGAGCCACATCGGACTCGTCCACGGCATGCTCCTCCAGAATCTGCGCCGCCCGCATGGCCGTCGCGCATTCGGAGGAATGGTCGAGCAGTTCGGCGCCGAACGTCAGCGCGGCCAATACGATGCTGTCCAGCCGTCGACGAGCCAGTACCACCTCGCGCACCAGCTCGAGTTCCAGTTCTTCGTTGTCTTCCTGACGGCGGTCCAGACCCATAGGTCGTGGTCCCTTCGAAATTTCGGGGAACCGGCCTACCTCAGGATTGCACAACTCCGCGTGGTCGGCGCCACCGAATTTCGGCCGGGAGACCGCCCGGCATCAGGCCCGCTGGCTGCTGACCGACACCACCTCGCCCGTCATATAGGACGTGTAATCGCTGGCGAGCACGGCAATTGTGGCCGCCACCTCCCAGGGCTCGGCGGCGCGCCCGAACGCCTCACCGGCGGCGAGCCGATCCAGCAGTTCGGCCGAGGTGACCTTGTCGAGGAACGGATGACGAGCGATGCTGGGCGCCACCGCATTGATGCGTACACCCAGCGCGGCGGCCTCGACGGCGCTGCAGCGGGTCAACGCCATCACACCGGCCTTGGCCGCGGCGTAGTGCGCCTGACCGTGCTGGGCTCGCCACCCGAGCACGCTGGCATTGTTGACGATCACACCGCCGTGCCCCGCGTCGCGGAAGTAGTTCAGTGCCGCCCGCGTGCAGCGGAAGGTGCCGGTGAGGGTGATGTCGAGGACGCGGTCCCACTGCTCGTCGGTCATATCGACAACCGGTGTCTCCCCGCCCAACCCGGCGTTGTTGACCATGATGTCGATGCGGCCCATCCGCTCGGCGGCCGCGCGCACCAGGTCGTCGACCTGCTCGGTACTGGTCACGTCGCACACCACCGCCGCCACCCGGCGCTGCGGGTGAGCTGCGGCCAGTTCCTCCTCGGTCTGCTTCAAACGCCGCTCGTGCCAATCGGAGACGACCACGTCGGCGCCCTCGTCGAGCATGCGGCGGGCGGTGGCCGAGCCGATGCCGGTGCCCGCCGCCGCGGTGATCACCGCAACCCGGCCGGTGAGCAGCCCGTGACCGGAGATCGGCTGCGGCGGAACGGAAAGATCTGTCACGGATGGTCCTCCCTATCGAGCCTCACGCGGCAGACCGAGCACGCGTTCGGAGATGATGTTGCGCTGCACCTCGTTGGAGCCGCCGTAGATGGTGTCGGCGCGGCTGAACAGGAACAGCCGCTGCCATTCGTTCAGATCGCCCGGCATGGCGATCAGGCCCGGCGCACCCAGGACATCCATGGCCAGCTCACCCAGGCCGCGATGCCAGTTGGCCCACAACAGCTTCGAGACCGACGCCTGCCCGGCCGCGGTGCGGGCGTCGACGTCGGCGTGCGCCGAGGCCAGCGTGCGCAGCGCGTGGGCGCGCAGCACCCGCAGACCCACCCAGGCCTGATCGAATCGGTCGGCGATCACCGGGTTCTCCAGCGCGCCGTTGTCCCTCGCGACCGCCTCCAGATTCGCCAGCTCGCGCGCGAAGCGTATCTGCTGGCCGACGGTGGAGATGCCGCGTTCGAAGGTCAGGGTGCCCATGGCCACCCGCCACCCGTCACCCGGCGCGCCGACCACGAGATCGGCTGCGGTGCGGGCGTTGTCGAAGAACACCTCGTTGAATTCGGCCGTGCCGGTCAGCTGCACGATCGGGCGGACCTCGATACCGGGCTGCTTCATCGGGATGAGCAGGTACGACAGCCCGTGGTGGCGGCGCGAGCCGGGTTCGGTGCGGCACAGGGCGAAACACCAATCGGCCAGGTGCGCCAGCGACGTCCAGATCTTCTGCCCGTTCACGACCCACTCGTCGCCATCGCGCCGGGCCGTGGTGGTGACGGCCGCCAGATCCGATCCGGCGCCCGGTTCCGAATACCCTTGGCACCACAGCTCGGTGACCGCTCGGATGCCGGGCAGGAACCGCTGCTTCTGCTCCTCGGTGCCGAATGCGAGCAGGGTCGGTCCGCACAGCTCCTCCCCCACATGCGAGACCCGGCTCGGCGCATTCGCCTTCGCATATTCCTCGTGGAAGATCACCTGCTGGCGCAGGGTCGCCGCCCGGCCGCCGTACCGTTTCGGCCAGCCCAGGCAGGTCCAGCCGGCCGCGGCGAGGTGGCGATCCCACTCCAACCGTTCGTCGAAGGCCTCGTGCTCGCGCCCCGGCCCGCCCAGGCCGCGCAGCTCCCGGAACCGCCCGTTCAAATTCTCGGACAGCCATTCCCGCACGTCGGCGCGGAAGCGGGCATCATCCGTGGTGTCGGTGCCGGTGGCCGAATCCGGGGTCTGGATCACACTCACTCCGGTAGAGTAACCTACCAAGCACTTGCTTGTTGACCGATCGAGGACGACCGTGACGACCCCTGTCCAGACCATCCCGCTCGCCTTGCACGAGGCGGCGCGCAGCCACCGCGACGGGATCGCGATAGACGACGGTGACGTGCGCCTGAACTGGCCGGAACTGCTCGACGCGGTGCGGCGGACCGCCGGGGCGCTACTCGCGCGCGGGGTCGAGCGGGGCGATCGGGTCGCGATCTGGGCGCCCAATACCTGGCACTGGGTGGTGGCCGCGCTGGCCGCGCAGTACGCGGGGGCGGCGCTGGTGCCGCTGAACACCCGCTATGTCGCCGATGAGGCGGTGGATGTGCTCGAGCGGGTGCAGGCGAAGGCGCTGTTCGTCGTCGGGCCGTTCCTGGGCCGGGACCGGCTGGCCGAGTTGCATTCGGCGGCACCGGAGTTGGCGATCGAGACCGTCGTTGTCATTCCGGGTGATTCCACGTCCGGGGCTTCCGATGCGGCGATCGAATGGGGGGAGCTCGACCGGATCGCCGAAGCGGTGCCACCGGACCGGGTGGTGGAGCGAGCGGAATCGATTGGGCCGGAGGATATCTCCGACATCCTGTTCACCTCGGGGACCACCGGGCGGAGCAAAGGGACGCTGGTTGCGCATCGGCAGGCGTTGGCTGTGGTCCGGGCCTGGGTCGAGCGGTCCACGCTCCACAGTGCCGATCGGTATTTGGTGATTCCGCCGTTCTTCCACAACTTCGGTTACAAGGCGGCCATTCTCGCGTGCCTGGTCACCGGCGCGACCATCGTGCCGCAGGCGACCTTCGACGTGCCCGAGACCATGCGGCTCGTGCAGGAGCGGCGGATCACCGTGCTGACCGGTCCGCCGACGATCTACCAGAGCATCCTCGATCACCCGAGGCGCGGCGAATTCGATCTGAGCACGCTGCGGGTCGCGGTCACCGGCGCGGCGACCGTCCCGGTGGTGCTGATCGAACGGATGCGCAGCGAACTGAAATTCGATGTCGTCGTGACCGCCTACGGGCTGTCCGAATCGGCGGGATTCGGAACCATGTGCCGACCCGACGACGACCCGGAAACGATCGCGAACACCTCCGGCGAGGCCATCGCCGGATTCGAGATCAGGATCGGCGACAGCGGCGAGGTGCTGCTGCGCGGGCCGAATGTGATGCTCGGCTATCTCGACGATCCGGAGAACACCGCCGCAACCATCGATGCCGAGGGCTGGCTGCACACCGGGGATGTCGGAATCCTCGACGAACGCGGTTATCTGAAGATCACCGACCGGCTCAAGGACATGTATATCAGCGGCGGCTTCAACGTCTATCCGGCCGAGGTGGAACAGGTCCTGGCCCGGCTCGACGGTGTCGCCGAATCGGCGGTGGTGGGAGTGCCGGACGAGCGGCTGGGTGAGGTCGGCAAGGCCTACATCGTGCGCAAACGCGGCGCCGACCTGACCGAGCAGCAGGTGCTCGCGCACGCCAAGCAGACCTTGGCGAATTTCAAGGTGCCGCGCTACGTGGAGTTTCGCGACCAGCTGCCCTACAGCGCCGCCGGAAAAGTGCTCAAACGGCAATTACGTGAGGAGAATTCGTGAGTACCGATCCGATTCCCGACGAGGGCGAGGTCGTCACCTACGAGCGGCGCGGACCGGTCGCGATCGTCACGATGAATCGGCCGCAGTATCGCAATGCGCAGAATTCGGTGATGACCTACGCCCTCGACGCCGCCTTCACGCGTGCCGTCGAGGATGCCGAGATCAAGGTGATCGTGCTGGCGGGCAACGGCAAACATTTCAGCGCCGGGCACGATATCGGCACCCCGGGCCGCGATCACCATGTGCATTACGAGAACAAGGCGGCACTGTGGTGGGACCACGTCGACCGGCCGGGCGGCGATCAGCGCTTCGCCCGGGAGCTCGAGGTGTATCTGGGAATGTGCCGCAGGTGGCGGGAGATTCCGAAGCCGACCATCGCCATGGTGCAGGGGGCATGCATCGCCGGGGCGCTGATGCTGGCGTGGGTGTGCGATCTGATCGTCGCCTCCGAGGACGCATTCTTCTCCGATCCGGTTGTGCGGATGGGTATTCCGGGTGTCGAATACTTCGCCCATCCGTGGGTGCTGGGTCCCCGGCGCGCCAAGGAGATCCTGTTCACCGGTGACCGCTTCACGGCCGCACAGGCTTACGAATGGGGCATGGTCAATCGGGTGGTGCCGCGCGACGAGCTGGAGTCGCACACGCTGGAGTTGGCCGAAAAGGTTTCGGCCATGCCGCAATTCGGATTGGCGCTGACCAAGAAGGCGGTCAACCAGTGCGAGGACCTGATGGGGATGCGCGCGGGCATGGATTCGGTGTTCGGGCTCCATCATTTCGCGCACGCCCACAATGCCGAGGTGGGCGCCGATTCGCTGGGCGGCATGGATGCCCGCTCGATGAAGGCGAGCGCGGCGAACGCACAGACCGGAGCGAAGTAGATGGATCTCGAATTCGATGCCACCACAGAGCGATTCCGGCTCGAGGTTCGCGAGTTCCTGCGGTCCACCGTGCCCGCGGCACCGCTGCCGTCGATGGATACGAAGGCGGGTTTCGACGCACACCGCGCGTGGGAGCACACGCTGGCCGAGGCCCGGCTGTCGGTGGTGTCGTGGCCCGAACAGTACGGCGGCCGCGATGCCTCGCTGCTGGAATGGGTGCTGTTCGAGGAGGAGTACTACGCGGCCGGTGCGCCCGGCCGCGTCAGCCAGAACGGCATCTTCCTTTTGGCCCCCACCCTTTTCGAACACGGCACACCGGAACAGTTGGCACGGATCCTGCCGCGCATGGCCCGCGGCGACGACATCTGGGCGCAGGCCTGGTCGGAACCCGAGGCCGGAAGCGATCTGGCCGGTATCCGTTCGACCGCGCGCCGTGCCACCGGCGGCTGGATTCTCAACGGGCAGAAGACCTGGAGCTCGCGGGCCTCGTTCGCGGACTGGGCCTTCGGCCTGTTCCGCAGCGACCCGGACGCCGAACGGCACCGCGGGCTCACCTACGTGATGTTCCCGCTGACGGCCGACGGCGTGACCGTGCGCCCGATCCCGCAGCTCGACGGTGAGCCGGGATTCGCGGAGATCTTCCTGGACGACGTCTTCGTCCCCGACCGCGACGTGATCGGGGAACCAAACGACGGCTGGCGGGTGGCCATGAGCACCTCCAGCAATGAACGCGGCCTGTCGCTGCGCAGCCCGGGCCGGTTCAACGCCACCGCGCAGCGGCTGATCGACCTGTGGCGCACCGCCGCCGATCCGGCCGATACCGCGATGCGCAATCGAGTGGTGGACGCCTGGATCGGCGCGCAGGCCTACCGGCTCAACACCTTCGCCACCGTCACCAGGTTGACCGAGGGCGGCAAGCTCGGCGCGGAATCCTCGGTGAACAAGGTGTTCTGGTCGGAACTCGATATCGCCATGCACGAAACCGCCCTCGATCTGCTGGGTGCGGCCGCCGAACGGTCCGGAGTTTGGACCGACGGTTACCTGTTCTCGCTGGCGGGCCCGATCTACGCGGGCACCAACGAGATTCAGCGCAACATCATCGCCGAACGCCTGCTCGGCCTGCCCCGGTGAGGGTGCACCCATTCGGAATGGATTGTCGATGAGATTTGCATTAGCTCCCGAACAGCGCGACTTCGCGGGCAGCCTGCGCAAGATGTGTGACGCCGCGGGTACGCCGGGGATCATCCGGTCCTGGGCCACCGGCGATCACCGCGGTGGCCGCGCCTTGATCCGTCAGCTCGCCGGTGCGGGAGCGCTGGGGCTGGGGATCGCCGAAGAATACGGCGGCATGGGCGCGCAGCCGATCGATCTGGTGGTGGCCGTGCAGGAACTGGGCCGGGCGGCGGTGCCGGGCCCGGTGGTGGAGACCGCCGCCGTGATTCCCGCACTGCTGCAGGCACTTCCGGATTCGGCGCCGGCCCGGCGCTGGCTGGGCGCCTTCGGCGAGGGCACCGCCCTGGGCACGATCGCCCTGGCGCCCGACGCACCCGCGCTCGATGCCGATAGCGCCGAGGTGATCCTGCTCGCCGACGGCGATCGGCTGTACACCGCGCACCGTGCCGAGCGCATCGGCTCGGTGGATCGGGCGCGGCGGCTGTTCGCGGTGGTCGCGGACGATCTTGTGGCCGAGGGGGATTCGGTACGGTCGGCGGTAGACGCGGCCTTCGACGCCGGTGCCCTGGCCACCGCGGGCCAACTGCTGGGCGCGGGCCGGGCGCTGCTGGACACCAGCGTCGCCTATGTCAAACAGCGTCATCAGTTCGGCCAGCCGATCGGCCGGTACCAGGCGATCAAGCACCAGCTGGCCGACGTGCTCATCGGCCTCGACCTGGCCGAGCCGCTGCTGTTCCGTGCCGCGCTGAGCATGACCTCCCCGGACCGTGCCCGCGACGTCTCGGCCGCCAAACTCGCCTGCACCGAGGCCGCCTACCGGGCCGCACGGACCGCACTGCAGGTACACGGTGCCATCGGCTACACCGCCGAATACGACCTGTCGCTCTGGCTCACCAAGGTCACCGCGCTCCGCAGCGCCTGGGGCACAGCCGATTTCCACCGTGCCCGGGTGGCCGAGGCCCTGCGCCGGACCGGAGTTGTCCGATGACCGGTGCGGGAGAACTGCGGGAGCTCGCCGATACCGTGCGGGCCGTTGTGACCAAGCACGGCGATCGGGCCGTGCTGCGGGGGGCCGTCGACAGCGAGCTCGGATACGACGAACGGCTGTGGAAGCTGCTGTGTGAGCAGGTCGGTGTCGCCGCGCTGGCGGTTCCCGAGGAGTACGGCGGCGTCGGGGCGGGACCGGCGGCGGCGCTGGTCGTGGTCGAGGAGTTGGGCCGGACCCTGCACAATCCGCCGATGCTGGGCTCGGCGGTCCTCGGCGTGCAGGCAGTGTTGCTGTCGGGCGACGCGGATGCCTGTGCGCGGTTGCTGCCGGAGGTCGCGGAGGGCACTCGCACCCTGGCCGTGTGCTGGGCGGGCCGCAGCGGCTGGGACAGGCCGGGCGTCCGGGTGGCGGACGGGAAGCTGGTGGGCACCGCGCATTACGTGCTCGATGGGGCGACGGCGGACACCTTGATCGTGGTGACCGACGACGGCCTGTACGAAATCGACGCCGCCGCGGCCGAAGTCACGCGCGCCGTGGCACCCACCATGGATCCGACCCGGCGGCTCACCGATGTCGTCTTCGCCGGCACACCCGCCCGCCGGCTCGGTGGCGATGTCGAGGCCGTGGCCCGGCTGCGCGAGATCGCCTGGGCCGCCGTGGCCGCCGAACAGGTCGGAGCCGCCGACCAATGCCTGCAGATGACGGTCGACTACACCAAGTCCCGCGTGCAGTTCGGCCGCCCGATCGGGAGCTTCCAGGCGCTCAAGCATCGGATGGCGGATATGTACGTGCTGGTCGAATCCGCGCGCTCGGTGGCCTACACCGCCATTGCCGGGCTGGACGAGGCCGCCGAAAACCCGTCCGCAGCATTGGATCTCGCCGCCGCGCGCATACATTGCTCGCAGACCTTCAGCACCGTCGTGAGCGAGATGGTGCAGATGCACGGCGGTATCGCCATCACGTGGGAGCACGAGGCACACCTGTACTTCAAGCGTGCCCACGCAGACGCGCAGCTGTTCGGGGCTCCGGCGCGACCATTGGCTCGACCGGCGTGACCTACGTCACTACCCGTAGGTAGTTAGCGTGCCTAAGCTAATGGGAGTGTGCCGATCGGCGCCATCGATCGGCCGGTTCCGGCGACTCCAGCGTCGTGGTCGTCGAGTCGGCGTCGGCGGGACGCGATGGCTTCGACCCGCGCCCCGCCGCGCTCCGGCACCGTTCACGGCCGTCAGTGCTGCAGTATCTGCACCTCACGCACCGGTGGCGTCCTCCCGAACTTCGCCCGCAGCGGATATGCGGCCGCCACCACCAGCAGGCTGACGGTCGAGGCGATCAGCTGGGGCCGCAGCGACGACATCACCGCCTCCGAGATCAGCACGACCACCAGCACCACGATCACCAGCCAGCTCAGATACGGGTATCCCCACATCCGGTAGGTGAGCGCGGCGGGATCCTCGCGCCGCAGCCGGGCGCGCAACCGCAGCTGCGAGAACATGATCGACAGATAGATGAAGGCCAGCAGCACGCCGATGGAGTTCACCAGGAAGGTGAACACCCGGTCCGGGGATACATAGGACGCCACCACCGCACACCAGGCCGCGACCGTGCCCATCAGGACCGCCCGGGCCGGAACGCCGCGGCGATTGACCTTCACCAGTCCCGCCGGGGCATCGCCGTCGCGGGTGAGCACGTAGAGCATGCGCGAGGACACATAGATCGCCGAGTTCAGCACCGACAGCACGGCGGTCAGGATGACCACCTGCATGATGGTGCCCGCCGCGGGCACGCCCATCGTGTCCAGCGCGCTGACGAACGGACTGGTGAGCACCTTCGCGTCGTCCCACGGCAGGATGGTCACCACCAGGAAGATCGAGGCCACGTAGAACAGGCCGACCCGCCACAGCACATTGCTGGTGGCCCGGGCCACCGCCTTACCGGGCTCGGCACTCTCGGCGGCGGCCAGCGTGACGATCTCGGTACCACCGAAGGCGAAGATCACCACGACGATCGCCGACAGCACGCCGCCGACACCGTTGGGCACGAATCCACCGTGGGCGGTCAGATTGTCCAGTCCGCCATGGGCGTCCGGCCACATCCCGAGCACGTAGAGCACGCCCAGGATCAGGAACACCACGATCGCGGCCACCTTGATGGAGGCGAACCAGAACTCGAATTCGCCGAACGAGCCCACCGACACCAGATTGACCGCGGTCATGACCAGCAGCAGCGCGGCCGACAGCAGCCACGGCGGCAGATCGATCCAGTGCCCCAGAATGGCCGCGCCCGCGGTCGCCTCGGCACCGACCAGCACGACGTACAGATACCAGTACAGCCAGCCCACGGTGAATCCGGCGAAGGGCCCCAACGCCATTCGCGCATATTCGGCCAGCGAACCGGCCACCGGGCGGGCCACCACCATTTCGCCGAGCGCGCGCAGCACGCACAGCACCAGCACCCCCGCCACCGCGTAGGACACGACCGCCGCCGGGCCGGCGGTCTCGATCACCGAACCGCTGCCCACGAACAGGCCGGCGCCGACCGCGCCCCCGATCGCGAGCATCGTCATGTGCCGACGGCGCAGACCGGTGCGCAGACCCTCGCGCACGGCGCCGCTCGTCTTCGTCATGGAGTTACCTTCTGTTCGCCCGGATGTTGTGTTTACAGCGTATCGAGGCCCTCGACCATGGAGAAAACCCAGGTAGCGGGCCAAAAATCCCACCCGTCGGCGGCGCGGTGAATTCGGGCGACCCCCTTGGAAGTTCACGACTCGGGAGTACCGTCGGGAGGTATGACCGAAACGAATCGGGGGCGGGTGCGGACCGAGCCCAGCCCGAAACGGGTGCGGACCTATGTCGAGGGTCGCCTGGTGGCCGACACCACGGCGCCGTTGCTGGTGTGGGAGAACCCCCACTACCCGACCTACTACGTGCCGGTCGCGGATCTGCGGGTCAAGTTGGAGCCCAGCGGCTCCACCCGCCATTCGCCCAGCCGCGGCGAGGGCGTCCAGTACGACGTGGTCGTCGACGGCATCACCAGATCCGGTGCGGCCCTGCGCTATCCGGACTCGCCGATTCCCGAGCTGCGCGAGCACGTGCGGCTGGACTGGGACCTGATGGACGAGTGGTTCGAGGAGGACGAACCGATCTACGTCCATCCGCGCGACCCCTACACCCGGGTGGACGTGCTGGTCAGCTCGCGGCACGTGCGGGTGGCGATCGGCGGCCAGACCGTCGCCGAATCCCGGGCGCCGCACATCCTGTACGAGACGGGGCTGCCGCCGCGGTACTACCTCCCGATGACCGATGTCCGGATGGACCTGCTGACCCCGTCCCAGACCCGCACCCGCTGCCCCTACAAGGGCACGGCCGAATACTTCAACGTGCGCATCGGCGACGCCGAGTATCCGGACCTGGTCTGGCTCTACCGCACTCCCCTGCCGGAAAGCCAGAAGGTCGCGGGCCTGGTCTGCTTCTACAACGAGAAGGTCGACCTCTCCATCGACGGCGAACCCCAGCAGCGCCCGAAAACCCCGTTCACCTGATCCGGGATCGGCGTAGCATACCTCGCGCAACCGCAGATTTGATACGCTCATGTATCCGATCTTCCGAGGAGAGGACTGGGTCATGGCGACGTCCACCGAGGCCGGTCAGCCGACTGCTCGCGGCGTGCGCATCAGCAAGCGACGGGCCGAGACGCGCCAGCGGCTGCTGGACGCGGCCTTCGACGCCTTCGCCGCCGAGGGGTTCGGACGCTGCACGGTGGAGCAGATCTGTGAGCGGGCCGGATATACGCGCGGGGCGTTCTACTCGAACTTCACCTCGCTCGAGGAACTGTTCCTGGCCATGTGGGAACAGCGGTCCCAGCGCATGCTGCACGAGGTGACCGCGGTGCTCGAACAGAACGCCTCCGCCGCCACGGTCCCCGACCTGCGGGCCGGGGTCGCTCGGGTGCTGCAGGCGGTGCCGTTGGACGACAAGTGGTTTCGCATCACCTACGAGTTCACCGCGCACGCCCTGCGCAACCCCGCGCTGCGCCGGACCGTCGCGGCCCGCGAGGACGCGATCATCTCGGCGCTGCTGCCGGTTGTCGAGACCACGCTGAAACTGGTGGGGCGCACCGTCCCCGACCCCGCGGCCCTGGGCCGCGCACTCGTCGCCGTGCACGACGGCACCGCCACCCAATGCCTGCTGGAACCCGACAGCGCCACCGCCCGGGAACAGCGCATCGACCTGTTCACCCGCGTCGTGCTGGCCTACAGCGAACCGCGCGGCTGACGATCGAGGAGTAATTCATGACCCCGCCACGCACCGCCCTCGTCACGGGCGCGTCCTCCGGCATCGGCGCCGCGACCGCCGCGGCCCTTGTCGCGCGCGGCTTCCGCGTCATCGGGACCAGCCGCAAACCCGAGTCGATGGCCGACTCCGCGCGCGTGGCGGGCGTGGAGTACCGGGCACTCGACCTCACCGATCCCGCCGCGACCGACGCCTTCGCCGACGACCTGGGCGAGATCGACGTGCTGATCAACAATGCGGGCGAGAGCCAGGCCGGGCCGGTGGAAGAGCTGCCCATAGACGCGATCGAGCGATTGTTCCAGGTCAACGTCTTCGGGCCGGTGCGGCTGGCGCAGGCGGTCCTGCCGGGGATGCGGGCTCGCGGTCGTGGCCACATCATCATGGTCGGTTCGATGCTGGCCAGCTTCCCGCTCGCCTACCGATCCTCCTATGTGGCAACGAAAGCCGCGACCAAGGGGTTCGCCGACGCCATGCGGCGCGAAGTATCGCCGTTCGGGATCGCGGTCACCACCGTGGAACCCGGCTCGATCAATACGGGGATCAGCACTCGGCGCACCACCTACATCGGCGCGGACTCGCCCTACCGAACCGAATTCGACACGGTGATCGCGGGCCTGGAACGCAATGAGGCGAAAGGGATTTCGGCCGAGCAGGTGGCCGATACCATCGTGAAGGTCATCGAGTCGCCGAAGCCGTTCCGCGCCGTCGGCAGCGGGGCGCCGCTGGTGTTCGCGCTGCGGCGGCTGCTGCCCAGCAGCGTCATGGCCCGGCTGGTGGCCGCCATGCACGGTTTGAAGTAACCGAAGGGAGTCCCATGAGTGAGCGGCCCGCGCTGGCGGCGGCACTGGATCTGCAACCGCACCCCGAGGGGGGCTGGTACCGCGAAACCTGGCGCAGCCCGGTGGAATTCGAGCCCGAGGGGTACGACGGCGCACGCTCGGCCGCCACCGCCATCTACTTCCTGCTGCTGCCCGGGGAGAAGTCCGCACCACATACCGTCCGCTCCGACGAGCTGTGGCTGTGGCATCGCGGCGGCCCGCTGGCCCTGAACATCAACGGCGAGGAGATCATCCTCGGCCCGGACGTGGAACACGGCCAGCTGCTGCAGGCCGTGGTCCCCGGCGGCGTCAGCCAGTGGGCCCACCCGGCGGGCGACGAGTACGTCCTGGTCAGCTGCATCGTCTCGCCAGGCTTCGATTTCGCAGATTTCCGCATGGACTGACCTCAGATCCGGGGGCATGGAAAATACCGTCGTTTAGGACGTGCAACCTCCCTATAAGGTGGGCCCGCAGGCTCACAGCGAAGGGAAAAGCATTGTCTATCAAGCGAATTACGGTCGGAGCGATTGCCGCGGGCGCGGCGGCGGTGGCGATCGCGGCCGGACCGGCGGCGGCGCAGATCACCCTGGAGCCCGCCGCATCCGACCAGGCCGCGCAGTCGGCACAGTCGGTCGGAAGCCCGATTCCCGGCACCGGTTCGTTCCAAGGCATTCCCACCGGGTCGTTCGGCCTGCTCTGCACACCGCTTCCCAGCGGCCTGTACGTGTGCTAGCGAGAGGAAACACCATGTCCATCAAGCGTTTTGCCATTGGATTCGCGGCCTTCGGCGCACTGGCCCTGACCGCCGGGCCCGCGACGGCCTCGGTCCCGCTGGAACCGGCCGCCTCCGATCCGGTCGCTTCGGCGGCCCAGCCGGTCGGGAACACCGGCACCGGTTCCGCCGACACTCTGGCTTGTCTGCTGCGCACATTGAGCGGCGGCATCGCGGTCCCCTGCCGATAGAGCAGGTCCGCCGAGCGGATCACTCCCCGACGGGGAGGATGCCCTCCTGGGTGGCGTGGTCGATGGTGCGGTCGAGATTCGGACAGGAATCGGGTCGGCCGGGACCGCCGCCCAGCTCCTCGAAGACGGGGCAGTGGGCGGCCGGATCGACCGTCCACTGCACCGACTTCTGATGTGAGCTGGCCTTGCGGACCAGTACCCGGGTGCCGCAGCTCGCGCACGACAGCGGCGTCATCCCGTCCTCGAGGTAGCGCTGTTTGTCGACGACCGTCTGGGCGCGCACCTGCGCGAGCCGCTCGGGACGATCCG
The DNA here is from genome assembly GCF_015477765.1 of Nocardia transvalensis. Taxonomy (GTDB): domain Bacteria; phylum Actinomycetota; class Actinomycetes; order Mycobacteriales; family Mycobacteriaceae; genus Nocardia; species Nocardia transvalensis_A. Next base: position 214,758 of record NZ_JADLQQ010000011.1, read on the forward strand.
CGAAATCGGGTGCCTTCGCCCACTTGGTCATCAGGCGCTCGCCTCCTGCTTGGCGTCCTGTTCGGCCTTGCGCCGCAGATTCTCGGCGACCTCGGCCTCCCACGCCTCGTTCGCCTTGGTGGTGTCGACCTCGAATTCGAAGCGCTGCACCGACTTCGGGTCGACATCGGCGACGTCGACGTAGAACTGGTCGTACCACCGGCGCAGCTGATAGACCGGCCCGTCCTCCTCGCACAGCAGCGGATTGTCGATCTTGGACTTGTGTTTCCAGATCTCCACGTCCTGCAGGAAGCCGACGCTGATGCCCTCGGTCATCTTCTTGGCCAGTTTGTCGGCGGCCTCGTCGCCGACGCCCGTGGGCTTCTGCAGGGAGATTCCCCACTGCAGCACGAACGAGTCCTGCGTCACCGGGTAGTGGCAGTTGATCAGGACGCTCTTGACCTCGAACCCGCCGTAGAAGTTGTGCAGCGGGTTGATCATGTAGGACGGCCCGTAATAGGCGGCCACGGACTTCAACAGCGAGTCACCGTACTGCGAGCCCATGCCGATATCGGGACGGCTCTTCGTCTCCAGGTACTGGGTGGCGATATGGCCCTCGAAGACGTTCTTGAAGAACGTCGGATACGCGAAGTGGATGTAGAAGAAGTGGGCCATGTCGACCACGTTGTCGATGATCTCGCGGCAGTTGGCGCCCTCGATCAGCATCGAATTCCAGGTCCACTCGGTCCACTCGCTGTTGAGCGTCTCGCTCGGATTGCCGTCGGCGTCGGTGTAGGCACCCTCGATATACGGGATGGTCACCTCGTCCGGCGGCTGATTGCCCTCGAAGTCGTGCCACACGAACAGCTGTCCGTTGCGCTCCAGCGTGGTCCACGAGCGGGTGCGCGCCAGCGGCGGCACTCGGCGCGCGTAGGGAATCGAGGTGCAGCGGCCGTTGCCGCCCCACCGCCAGTCGTGGAACGGGCAGGCCACCGAGTCGCCCTTGATCTCGCCCATGCTCAAGTCACCGCCCAGGTGCCGGCAGTAGGCGTCGAGCACCTTGAGGTCCCCCCTGCTGTCGGCCCACACGACGAGCTTGGTGCCGAACGCCTGCACGGCGTGCGGTTTGCCGTCTCGGAACGGTGCGGCCAGTCCCAGGCAATGCCAGCCCCGCGCGTACCGGCTGGGCGTCGACCCGACATCGATCTCACGGATCTTCCCGCCGCGCGCTGGTGCGGTTTCTGCCATCGTGATCCCTCCTCTGGAAGTACTAGAACACGTTACAAAATTGTCCGACTCGGCGCCAGCTATTGCCTTGACTACCAGGCAAGGGAGAGACAGAGAGTCACTCACTCATCCTCGGATACCCGTTCTCGACAGGAATAAGAACCTGTTCTAGTCTCAGTGTCAGTATCAGATTAGGTACCCGGTCCGATTCGACCAGGCAGGAGCAGTCCCCGAGATGACGCAAGAAGTAACAGAGCGGGTCGAAGCGCTGTTGCCGATGCTGCGCGAACGCGCGCAGGAGGCAGAGGACCTGCGGCGCATCCCCGACGAGACGATGAAGGCGCTGCAGGCGACCGGGTTCTTCCGGCTCGTGCAGCCGCGTCAGTGGGGCGGTCACGCCGCCGATCCGGTCGTCTTCTACGACACCGTCCGCAAGATCGCCAGTGCATGCGGTTCCACGGGCTGGGTGGCAGGCATCATCGGCATCCACAACTGGCATCTGGCGCTGTTCGACCAGCGGGCGCAGGAGGAGGTCTGGGGCGAGGACACCGAGGTAAGGATCTCGTCCTCGTACGCACCGATGGGTGCGGGCGTGGTGACCGAGGGCGGGTACCTCGTCAACGGCTCGTGGAACTGGTCGTCGGGCTGCGATCACGCCGACTGGACCTTCGTCGGCGGTCCGGTGATCAAGGACGGCAAGCCGGTCGACTTCGGCAGCTTCCTGATTCCGCGCACCGAGTACCGCATCGACGACGTGTGGAATGTGGTGGGCCTGCGGGGCACCGGTTCCAACACACTGGTCGTGCAGGACGTCTTCGTGCCGCGGCACCGGTTCCTGTCCTACAAGACGATGAACGAGCTGAAATCGCCCGGCCTGCAACAGAACACCGACCCGGTGTACAAGATGCCCTGGGGCACCATCCATCCCACCACCATCTCCTCCCCGATCGTCGGCATGGCCTACGGCGCACTGGAGGCGCACATCGACCACCAGGGCGGGCGCATCCGTGCCGCCTTCGCCGGCGAGAAGTCCAAGGACGACCCGTTCACCAAGGTGCGCATCGCCGAGGCGGCCAGCGATATCGATGCCGCATGGCGTCAGCTGTCGGGCAATGTCGCCGATGAATACGCATGTCTGATGGCGGGCAAGGAGATACCGTTCGATCTGCGAGTGCGGGCACGCCGCGATCAGGTACGGGCGACCGGTCGCGCCATCGCGTCGATCGACAAGCTGTTCGAGAGCTCGGGCGCCACCGCCTTGGCGAACGGGACTCCGCTGCAACGGTTCTGGCGCGATGCCCATGCCGGGCGAGTCCATGCCGCCAACGATCCCGAGCGCGCCTACGCGATGTACGGCACGCACGCGTTCGGACTGCCGGTAACCGACGGGATGGTGTAAATGACCTCCACCGCTGAACTGACCTTCGAATCGACCTCCCGCTACGCCCAGGTGCGGCCGGATCTGAAGCTGCACTATCACGAGGCGGGCGTGGGCAACGGCCCGACGATCGTGCTGCTGCACGGCGGCGGGCCGGGCGCGTCGTCCTGGTCCAACTTCGCCCGCAACATCCCCGTGCTGGCGCAGAATTTCCATGTGCTGGCCGTGGATCAGCCCGGGTTCGGGTTGTCCGACAAGCCGACCGAGCATCCGCAGTATTTCGTGCACAGCTCGTCGGCGCTGAAGGACCTGCTCGACACCCTGCAGATCACCGATCGCGTGCACCTGCTGGGGAATTCGCTCGGCGGCGGCACCACCGTGCGGTTCGCCCTCGACTATCCCGATCGGGCGGGCAAGCTCGTGCTGATGGGTCCGGGCGGCTTGAGCACGAACCTGTTCGCGCCCGACCCCACCGAGGGCGTGAAGGCGCTGGCGCAGTTCAATATGGAGCCGACCCGGGAGAATATGGAGAAGTTCCTGCGGATCATGGTCTTCGACCAGTCGCTGGTCACCGAGGAGCTGATCGAGGAACGGTTCGGCTATGCCAGCACCCCGGAATCGCTGGCCGCCATGCGCGCCATGGGAAAGTCGTTCGCGGGACCGGATTTCGACAAGGGCATGCTCTGGCGCGACGGCTTCAAACTACGCCAGCCGGTGCTCATGATCTGGGGCCGCGAGGACCGGGTGAACCCGCTCGACGGGGCGCTGGTGGCCCTGAAGACGATCCCCCGCGCGCAGCTGCATGTGTTCGGCGGCTGCGGGCACTGGGCTCAGCTGGAGAAGTTCGACGAATTCAACCGGCTGGCCACCGATTTCCTGTTGCCTGCACCGGCATCCACGTTCACTTCGACGAAGGAGAAGTGATGAGTATTCGAGCGCTGGGATATATGCGCATCGAGGCCACCGATGTCGCGGCGTGGCGGGAGTACGGGCTGAAGGTACTCGGCATGATGGAGGGCGACGGGCCCGACAAAAATGCCCTGTACCTGCGCATGGACGAGTTTCCTGCGCGCCTGGTCATCGTGCCGGGTGAGACCGACCGGCTGCAGGCGTCGGGCTGGGAGGTCGCCGACGCCGCCGCGCTGCAGCGGCTTCGGGAGCGGCTGTCGAATGCGGGGGTGCCCTTCAAGGAAGGCACCAAGGAGGAGATCGCCGACCGTCGCGTCCAGGAGTTGATCCGATTCGAGGACACGGACGGCAATGTGCTCGAGGCCTTCCACGGTTCGCAGTACGTCGCCCGGCGCTTCGTCAGTCCCTACGGGCACAAGTTCGTCACCGCCGAGCAGGGTCTGGGCCATGTGGTGCTGACCTGTACGGACGACGCGGCGGCACAGCACTTCTACCAGGACGTGCTCGGTTTCCGGCTGCGTGACTCGATGCGGCTGCCCCCGCAGTTGGTCGGTCGCCCCGCCGACGGCGAGCCCGCGTGGCTGCGGTTCTACGGGTGCAACCCGCGCCATCACGCGCTGGCGTTCCTGCCGCTGCCGAATCCGACCGGCATCGTGCATCTGATGGTCGAGGTGGAGAACTCCGACGACGTCGGTCTGTGCCTGGACCGCGCGCTGCGGCGCAAGGTGAAGATGTCGGCCACCCTCGGACGGCACATCAACGACAAGATGCTGTCGTTCTATATGAAGACGCCCGGCGGCTTCGATATCGAATTCGGCTGTGAGGGACTGGAAGTCGAGGACGAGTCGTGGATCGCCCGCGAATCGACCGCGGTCAGCCTGTGGGGCCACGACTTCAGCATCCAGTACCGGCAGCAGTGACGACAGGGGTGAACGACATGACGGCGGACGGTGCCATCGATCCGCGGCAGTTCCGGAATGTGCTGGGGCAGTTCTGCACCGGCGTCACCGTGATCACGACACTCGATACCGCCGGTGCGCCTATCGGTTTCGCCTGTCAGTCGTTCGCCGCCCTGTCCCTGGACCCTCCGCTGGTGCTGTTCTGCCCCACCAAGGGCTCGCGCACCTGGACGGCCATCGAGCAGGCGGGGCGTTTCTGCGTGAACGTCCTCGCCGAGGAACAGCGCCAGGTATGCGCCCGCTTCGGATCCCGCGAACCCGACAAATTCGCGGGAACCTCGTGGCGCACTTCGGACCTGGAGCTTCCGCTCCTGGACGATGCGCTGGCCACGATCCAGTGCACTGTGGCCAGTGTCGTCGACGGCGGCGATCACCATATCGTGATCGGCCGGGTGCTGGCCCTGTCGGAGTCCACCGACTCCGGCAGGCCGCTGTTGTTCTACCGCGGCCAGTACACCGCCATCGAGCCGGAGAAGACCACGCCCGCCCCCTGGCGTGCGGACCTGGAGCATTTCCTCACCACCACCACACTGGACACCTGGCTGTAACGGGGGTGGATTACCGACCGGGCCCGGCTACCCTGGCGGCAATGACCACATCCGTTCTCGACACAGAATGGGAGCGGCACCGGTCCGCGGTCTTCGGGGTGGCGTACCGGCTGCTCGGCGGTGTCGCCGATGCCGAGGACATCGTTCAGGACGTGTGGTTACAGGCGTCGGCCGCCGACCTGTCGGCCGTGCGCGATCTGCGTGCCTGGCTGGTCACGGTGGCCGCCCGGCTGTCCTACAACGTGCTCTCCTCGGCCCGGGCCCGGCGGGAGCGCTACGTCGGGCCATGGCTGCCGGAACCGCTGCTGACCGGCCCCGATATCGCCGATTCCCTGCTGATGGACGAGTCGGTGCAGACCGCGATGCTGGTGGTGATGGACGAACTCGAACCCGCCGAGCGGGTCGCATTCGTCCTCCACGACGTCTTCTCGATTCCGTTCGCGGAGATCGCCGATCTGCTGGTGCGGTCCCAGCCCGCAACCCGCCAGCTCGCCTCGCGGGCACGCCGCAAACTCGCCGCGGTCAGCGAGCGACCGCGATCCTCGCGGGAGGAGCAACAGCGGGTGCTGACGGCCTTCCGGTTGGCCGCCCGCGCCGGTGATCTGGAAGGTCTGGTGCGAGTGCTGGATCCGGATGTCGTGTATGTCAGCGATGGCGGCGGCAGGGTGTCCGCGGCCCGCATTCCGGTCCGCGGTGCCGACCGCGTGGCGAAGATCCTCGCCCGGGTGGCCCGGCAACCCGCGCTCTCCATCGAGCCGGTCGAGATCGGCGGCGGGCCCGCCCTCGCGGTCTATCGGGCCGGTGCGCTGTGGTCGATCGACTCGCTGGAGATCGTCGGCGGCCGTATCACATCCATCTGGCGCGTGGTGAATCCGGAAAAACTTCGGCATCTCGGTCACAACTGAGCGCGCCGTCTTGTCTCCCTGTCGACCGAGTCGATGAGAGGAGATATGAGATGCCCCGGATTGTCATCGTCGGCGGCGGCTTCGCCGGAGTCTGGAGTGCGGCGGGCGCGGCTCGGGTACGCAGCGCTGCCCACCTGGCCGAGGCCGACATGTCCATCACCGTGATTGCGCCGAACGATCGCCTGGTCTTGCGGCCGAGACTGTACGAGCCGGAACCGCATCGGGCAACGGTGGCGTTGCGCCGCGTTTTCGAGCCGATCGGGGTTGAGCATCGTCGTGCCCGCGTGCTCGAGATCGATGTCGAAAACCACCGTGTCGCCCTCGATTCCGGCACGACCGTCGACTACGACCGGTTGGTGCTGGCGGCCGGGAGCCAGCTGGTTCGGCCGGCATTCCCTGGTGCGGAACAGCTCTTCGATGTCGATACGCTCGACGGGGCCAATCGTCTAGCCGGCCGTCTTCGCGGACTGAAGTCGTTCACCGCAGTGGTCGTCGGTGCCGGTTTCACCGGCCTCGAGATCGCCACCGAGCTGGCCGGTCGCGGCCGCGTGGTCCTGGTGGAACGCAGTGAGGTGGTGGGTCCGGAACTCGGGCCGGGACCGCGTCCGGCGATCGAGGAGGCGCTCGAGGAGGTCGGCGTGCAGCGACGGCTGGGCACCACGGTGACCGCCATCGAGGACGGCAAGGTCGTTCTCCCCGACGGCACCCGCATTGCCGCCGATGCGGTTGTCTGGACCGCCGGGTTGCGCGCCAACCCGCTCACCGCACAGATCCCCGGCCCGCGCGACGGGCTCGGGCGGTTGAGCGTCGGACCGGATCTCAACGCAGGCAACGACATCTTCGTCGCGGGCGACACGGCCGCGGCCCCTGCCGACGACGCTCACACGACGCTGCAGAGCTGCCAGCACGCCACGCCACTCGGTAAGACCGCAGGCCACAATGCCGCGGCCGACCTGCTGGGAATGCCGCCGATCGACTTCACTCCCGCGCCGTATGTCACCGATATCGACCTCGGCGCGGCCGGTGCCATCCTGACCCGCGGGTGGGACCGCCAGGTCGAGTCGACCGGAACCGACGGTAAAAGGCTCAAGAAGTGGATCATGAACCGGATTCACCCACCGGTCGACAACGCCACCGAGATCCTCACAGCGGCGTCGCGCATCTACAACCCGGTGCCGACCGCCGCCGAAATCCCCCCTCATGCCGCATAGCCCTGCGCGGGCCGGGCCGAATCAGTCGTGCGGCTGGAATCGTTGCAGTGCCGCGGTCAGCACTCGCAGGCGGTCGTCGAGGAATCGCGGCATCTCGTTCTCGAGGGCATGCAGCACGTCGAGGGCCGGATCTGCGCACGCCCAGAAGCGCAGTTTGGCCTCCAGCCGGTGGTCGAGTTCTGTTCCGCGACAGCGCTGTACTCGGCGGACGAACTCCGGGTCGGTCTCCGGATACAGGTAGCACAGGTCGTAATCGGGGTCGCCGATCTCCACGTCGCCAAAATCGATCAGGCCGCTGATCCGGTCGCCCGTGACGAGTAGATGATCCAGGCTCACATCCGCGTGGATCAACGATGGCGAATAGTCGAAGTTGGCGTCCTCGCCGAGGTATTCCTCCCAAGCGCCCAGCAGCGCCTTCGCCGCGGCGGGTGCCAGCAGTGGAATGACCTCGGCCCGAACCGATTCCAGGTCTTCGGTGAAATCCTCTCGCAGGTCCCGGGTTTCGATGCCCAGTGCGGACGCGCGGGTCACCGGGAACGAGTGCACGCCATCGATGATCTTCGCGATGAGCTCGGCCGTCGACGGGAGCGTGAGCAGCCCCCGCTCGTACCACTGCTCCGGCGACAACGACTCCCCCGGCACGATCGGGTACACGCAGAATTCCCCGGGCCCCAACGGATTCGGAGCCGTGAACAGGAAGCGGGGAATCGGAACCGGCAGCAGACCCGCCAGCTCGGGCAGCAACGCGGCCTCGCGCCCGATCCCCTCCGCCCCGTACGACCCCTGCGGCAGCCGCAGCACATAGGCCCCCTCCGGCCGCTCGAGCAGCAACGCCACGCTTTCCATGCCCGCACCGAGCAGGCGCAGGTCACCGTCGGCCAGCTCCGGGCGCGGCGAGGCCGTCAGCGCACCCCTCGCCCGATTCTCCCAGTCCCCCGGCAACTCGACATCCGCACTCATGTCCACGCTCGACATCGTATGGGCGATCGGTAATCCGCTGATCTGCTATCGATTCGGTGCCCCCAGCCCTGTCCCGCGAAGGCGCTTTGTGCGTCTCATAAGTAGTCCGCAAGGCCGGGCGGTTTCACTACGTCCGCGGGGCAGGAAATCCTCGTGCGGTCACTTCGATCGGCGGCAATGGGAAGGGCACCTCGATGAGCACGACATGGGACAACCACAGTCCGACCAGCGAACAGTTCATGGCGCCGGGCTGGTATATCGACCCGGCCGATACTCAGGTGAAACGCCGCTGGGACGGCTACGGCTGGACCGCCGACGCGATGCCTGTGCCGCCGCAGCCTGCGCATAGGGAGCGGAGTGACCTGACGGACGCTGCCGCCCGCACCGCGAGAAACCTCTGGGCGCGCAACCCCGCGTCACTGCTCGCGCTGGCTGTCTGCGCTTTGTACCTCGTGGTCGACAACTACACGAATGTCGTGATGCTCGGGCTGATCCCGATCTCGCTGTCGATCCAGGCGATCAGAAGCCGCGAACCTCTGTGCATTTCCGCCGTAGCCGCCACGATCATCGCCATTGCGGCGCCGTTCGTCCTGTTCCACTGATCGGTCACGCCGATCACGCCCACCTGTCAGGCGGTGACCGTCTGCTGTTCGCGTTGGAGTTCCAAGGCGATGTCGATGAGCTGGTCCTCCTGGCCTCCGACCAAGTTGCGCTTTCCGGCGCGGACCAGCATCTCCGCCGCCGAGACGCCGTAGCGTTCGGCTTGGCGTTCGGCATGTTTGAGGAAGCTGGAGTAGACGCCGGCGTAACCCATCATGAGCGACTGGCGGTCCAGGAGGCATTCCTGGGGCATGGCGGGGCGGACGACGTCCTCGGCGGCGTCGGCTATCGCGAAGAAGTCGACGCCGGTCTTGATGCCGAGCTTGTCGCAGACGGCGATCAGGGCCTCGACGGGTGTGTTGCCCGCGCCCGCGCCGAACCGCCGTGCACTGCCGTCGATCTGGGTGGCCCCGGCGCGGATGGCGAAGATGGAGTTGGCGCAGCCGAGGTCGAGGTTCTCGTGGCCGTGGAAGCCGACCTGGGCGTCGTTGCCGAGTTCGGCGACGATGGCCGAGACGCGGTCCGAGACCTGTTCCAGCACAAGGGCTCCCGCGGAATCGACCACGTACACGCACTGACATCCGGCGTCGGCCATGATGCGCGCTTGCTCGGCCAGCACCTCCGGCGGCTGGGTGTGCGACATCATCAGGAAGCCAACGGTTTCCAGCCCGAGCTCGCGGGCCAGGCCGAAGTGCTGGATCGAGACATCGGCCTCGGTGCAGTGCGTGGCAATGCGCACGATCGAGGCACCGTTGTCCTGAGAGATCTTGATGTCTTCCTTCACGCCCACGCCGGGCAGCATGAGCACCGCGATCTTGGCCTGCTTGGCCGTCTCGGCGGCGATCGTGATCAGTTCCTGCTCAGGGGTTTTGGAGAATCCGTAGTTGAACGAGGAGCCGCCCAGGCCGTCGCCGTGGGTCACCTCGATCACCGGCACGCCCGCGCCGTCGAGCGCGGCGACGATATCGCGCACCTCGGTGGCGGTGAACTGGTGGCGCTTGTGATGCGACCCGTCGCGCAGCGAGGTGTCGGTGACGCGGATATCGAGGTCTGCTGAGTAAGGCATGTCGGTCCCTTCTATACCCGTGCCGAGACGATCTGGTCCGCGATGACCTCACCGACCCGGGTGGCGGCCGCGGTCATGATGTCGAGATTGCCCGCATACGGCGGTAGGAAGTCGCCCGCACCCTCGACCTCCACGAAGACCGAGACCTTCGCCAGCCCACCGGAAACCACCGAGGGCTCGTCGAACTGCGGCTCGTTCAGCAGCCGGTAGCCGGGCACATACTGCTGGATGTCGGCGACCATGCGATGGATCGAGTCGCTGATCGCCGCGGTGTCGGCATCCTCCGGAATCGCGCAGAAGATGGTGTCGCGCATGATCATCGGCGGCTCGGCCGGATTCAGGATGATGATCGCCTTGCCCCGCTGGGCACCGCCGATGGTCTCCACCCCGCGGCTGGTGGTCTTGGTGAACTCGTCGATATTGGCCCGCGTGCCCGGACCCGCCGACACCGAGGACACCGACGCCACGATCTCGGCATACGGCACCTCGACGACCCGCGATACCGCCGCGACGATCGGAATCGTCGCCTGCCCACCGCAGGTGATCATGTTGACGTTCGGCGCCTCCAGATGTGCGCCCAGATTCACCGGCGGCACCACGGCCGGGCCGACCGCGGCCGGGGTCAGGTCCACCGCGCGGATCCCGGCCTCGGCGTACTTCGGGGCGGCCTCGCGATGGACATAGGCGGAGGTGGCCTCGAAGACCAGCTCCGGCAGCTCCGACTGCGCCAGCAGCCGGTCCACGCCCTCGTGCGAGGTTTCCAGCCCCAGCCCGGCGGCGCGCTTCAATCCCTCACTGGCGGGATCGATTCCGATCATCCACCGGGGCTCCACCTTGTCCGAGCGCAGCAGCTTGTACAGCAGGTCGGTACTGATATTGCCGGAGCCGACGATGGCGGCCGCGACCTTTCCATTGGCAGGCACTCAGGTCTCCTCAGCTGAATTGCAAACGAACAGAACCGAGTCCGGCGAACTCGGCGTGGAAGGCATCGCCCGGCCGGGCGTCGATGGCGCGCGTGCAGGAACCGGGCAGCACGATGTCGCCCGCCTTCAGCCGCACCCCGAAGGAGGCGACCTTGCGGGCCAGCCACGCCACCGCGATCGTCGGATCGCCGAGCACGGCGTCGCTGCGTCCCTCGGCCACCATCTCGCCGTTTCGAGTCAGCCGAGCGTCGATGTTCCTGATATCCAACAGCTCCGGGCGCACCCGCTCCGATCCGAGCACCCACCCCGCCGAGGACGCGTTGTCGGCGATGGTGTCGCACAGCGCGATATTCCAGTCCTTGATGCGGGAGTCGATGAGTTCGATGGCGGGGGCATAGGCGACCGTCGCGGCGAGCACATCCTCCTCGGTGCACTCGGCGCCCGGCAGATCCGCACCGAGCACGAAGCCGACCTCCACCTCCACCCGCGGGTACAGATACCGCGAGGTGTCGACCGGAACGTCGGAGAACACCTGCATCTCGGCGAGCAGATGCCCGTAGTCGGGTTCGTCCACACCCATCATCTGCTGCATCGCCTTCGACGACAGCCCGACCTTGTGACCGACCACCGTCGCCCCGCCGTCGACGCGGCGGCGGATGTTGATCAGCTGGATCTCATAGGCATCGACCACGTCGATCTCGGGGTGCCGGGCGACCAGCGGGTCGACCGGCACTCGCTCACGTTCGGCGGCCGCGAGCTCCGCGGCCAGTTCGCTCCGTACCGCGTCGGACAGCACGCTTGTTTCCTTCCCACTGGGGCCCGGTTGGCGGTTGAGACAGAAACTGAAACGAGTTTTCCTGCATGTTCTCGTTCCAGGAGTCCCATCTGCCAGATCAATATAGACCGAAGCTGGACCGATTCTATAACGTGTTCTACATGACTGATCGGGAATACGATGTGGTGGTGGTCGGCAGTGGCGCCGCCGGGATGACCGCCGCCCTCACCGCCGCGCACCACGGCCTGCGCGCGGTCGTCATCGAGAAGGCCGCGCACTACGGCGGGTCGACCGCCCGCAGCGGCGGTGGTGTGTGGATCCCGGGCAACAAGGCGCTGCTCGCCTCGGGTCGGCCCGACGATCGCGAAGAGGCGCGGACCTACCTGTACAACATCATCGGTGACGTCGTGCCCAAGGAGCGGATCGATACCTACATCGATCGCGGCGCGGAAGCCCTCGGCTTCGTTCTCGATCACACCCCGCTGAAGTTGCAGTGGGTGCCGGGCTATCCGGACTATTACCCGGAGGCTCCCGGTGGCCAGCCCCAGGGCCGGTCCTGCGAGCCGAAACCGTTCGACGCCATGGTTCTCGGCGAGGAGCGGTTCAACCTCGAGCCGCCGTATGCGAAGGCTCCCTTGAACGTCGTGACCACCCAGGCCGATTTCGTCCGCGTCAGCCTCATCCGTCGACATCCGAAGGGCGTGATGCGCGCACTGCGGATCGGAGCACGCACCTATTGGGCCAAGTTCACCCGCAAACATCTGGTGGGCATGGGGCAGGCGGTCATCGCGCCGATGCGCAAGGGCCTGCTGGACGCGGCCGTCCCGCTGCTGCTGAATACGCCGATGACCGGGCTGCTCGTCGAGGACGGTCGAGTCGCCGGCGTCGAGGCCACGCACGAGGGCGAGACAGTGAACTTCCGCGCCCGCTACGGGGTGGTGCTGGGTGCGGGCGGTTTCGACCACAACGCCGATATGCGGCACAAGTATCAGCGCGAACCGATCGGCACGGAGTGGACCACCGGCGCGAAGGCCAATACCGGCGACGCGATCCGCGCGGGTATGGAACTCGGCGCGGCCGTGGATTTCATGGAGGACGCCTGGTGGGGTCCGACCGTGCTCAAGGGCGATGGGCGGCCGTGGTTCTGCCTGGCAGAGCGCAATCTGCCCGGCAGCCTGATCGTCGATATGCAGGGCGAGCGGTTCTTCAACGAATCGCTCCCCTATGTCGAGGCGGTGCACAGGATGTACGGCGGTGAATACGGACAGGGCGATGGCCCGGGCGAACACGTACCGGCCTGGCTGGTATTCGATCAGCGCTACCGCAATCGCTACATCTACGCCGGATTGCAGCCGGGACAGCGCATTCCGAAGCGCTGGATGGAGAACGACAACATCGTGCAGGCCCCGACGCTGGCCGAGCTGGCCCTGCGCATCGGTGTGCCGGAACAGAATCTGGCCGACACCGTGCAGCGGTTCAACAAGTTCGCCGAGACCGGTGTCGACGAAGACTTCGGCCGCGGTGACAGCGCCTATGACCGCTACTACGGCGACCCGACCGTCAAGCCGAATCCGTGCCTGGCCGCGCTGGTGCAGGGCCCCTATTACGCCGCCAAGATGTTCCCCGGCGATCTGGGTACCAAGGGCGGCCTGGTCACCGATACCGCGGGACGGGTGCTGCGCGAGGACGGCACGGTCATCGACGGCCTGTACGCGGCCGGGAACACCTCCGCGCCGGTCATGGGCCACACCTACGCCGGTCCCGGCGCGACCATCGGTCCCGCGATCACGTTCGGCTATCTGGCGGTGCTGGATATCGTCGCCCGGGCGCAGCGGCCGGTGACCAGCGAGGCGAGCAAGTAGGAGGACACTGATGCCGATCGACCCGAAAGTCGCCCTGGGAGCAGCGCTTCCGGGCCTGGAGTTCGCGTGGACACCCTCGGACGTGCAGCTGTACCACCTCGGCCTGGGCGCGGGTGCGCGCTCGACCGATCCGGACGAGCTGCGCTATCTCGACGACCGGGATCCGCAGGTACTGCCGACGTTTGCGACCGTGGCGCCGACGCTGCGGGCGACCGAGCCGCCGCGGGTGAGTTTTCCGGGGGTGGAGATCGATCTGGCGAAGGTGGTGCACGCCCGCCAGGAGGTCGTGGTGCACCGGCCGATTCCGGCCGCCGGGAAGGCGTCGAGCAGCGGCCGCATCAGCGAGATCTGGGACAAGGGCTCGGCCGCGGTGATCGTGCAGGAGACCACGGCCACCGGCTCGGACGGGGAGCCGCTGTGGACGGCGCGCTCATCCATCTTCGCCAAGGGCGAGGGCGGTTTCGGCGGCGAGCGAGGTCCCAGCACCAGGAACGAACTGCCGGACCGGGCACCGGATTTCGACGTGATCACGCCGACGCTGCCGCAGCAGGCGCTGCTGTATCGACTGTGCGGTGACCGCAATCCGCTGCATTCGGATCCCGAATTCGCCCGTGCCGCGGGTTTTCCCAACCCGATCCTGCACGGGCTGTGCACCTACGGGGTGGTCTGCAAGACGGCCGTCGACACCGTGCTGGGCTCGAATTCGAGTCGGGTCACAGGTTTCGCGGCGCGTTTTGCGGGTGTTCTCTACCCAGGGGAAACAATTCGCTCGCGCATGTGGTTGGAAGGAAGCGAACTCACCATCGTCGCCACCGTGGTGGAACGGGAGGACGCCCCGGTACTCGGCGACGTGACACTGACCTTCTCCTCCTGACCGCCCAGCCCCGTCGCCCCGGCGCCGGAGAGTACCCGCCGGGGCGGCGGTCCACCACCCCGGCCAAAAGCGTGCCGGGGAACGAGTGGTCGGCGTGCCGGGGAACGAGTGGTCGGCAGGCCGGGGCCCAGGGCGGCATGCCGGAATATTTCAGTGCTCCGGGAAGCCCGTCGAGAACAGGACGGCGATGGCTAGGGAACAGACGACGGCTACGACCGGGATAATCCACATGCCATAGATACTACCGATAGTAGTATTACAGGGTGTCGTCGGGCGTGCGAGCGGGGGTCAGGCCCTGGACGACGAGCGCGTACAGCAGGACCACCAGGATCGGGGCGGCCAGCGGCACCCATGCCAACTGGACGGGAACCAGCGTCGCTACCACGGCGGCAGCGGCGAAGGCCAGCGCACCCGTCACCGAGGGCAGGGTGGTCGGCACGACGCCGCGGGGAGCCTGCACGGTGGCGGTGTTGAGCAGGTAGGTCGTGGCCACCACGCCCGCGGCGGCCGCCGCCAGTGCGCCGGTGTCATCCCAGGCAATGGCCGCCAGTGCGGTCAGCGCGGCGCCCACCGCGCAGATGCGCAACCGCCAGCCCGCGACCACCAGGACGAAGGTGGGGATCGCGGCCCACGGCAGGACGACAGCCACCGCCACCGTCAGCAGCAGCCCGGACAGGACGGCGAGGAATCTGGTCATCGCTTCACCCGCACGAGCCGGCGATGCTGCGGGAGCAACCGCATGATCTGGTCCAGCCGCGTCCCCTCCGGCCACGCCACGATATCGACGCCGACCGTTCCCATGTCCCGGTACATCGCGGTCCGTTCCAGCTGCCACATGCGCGCCAGGGTGGGTTCGAGATCCTCGCGAAAAGGCGTGCCGCGCAGGACATCCACGACCACCACCACGTGCCCGCGCTTGCGCAGATCGATCAGCGCCAGCGCGAACTGGGTGTCCAGCAGGGTGGAGAACGCCACGACGATCGCGCCCAGCGGCACCGCCGCGTGCGGGGCCAGGGTGCCGGAGGTGGGAATGTGTTCATCACCCACATCGAGCACGGTGTCGACGATGCGATAGAACTGCCGCCGGCCGATATCGGGCCGCAGCCAGCGCGGCGCGCGGCCCAGACAGACGACCGCGGTGCGATCCCCGGCCTGCAGCGCCGACTGTGCCACCTGTGCCGCACCGCGCACCGACAGCTCCAGCGAGTCCGACGCCGGTCCCGGCGCCTGCAGCGAGGTGTCCACCAGCACAACCACATCGGCGGCCCGGTTGGTCAGCCGCTCGGTGACGTAGAGCCGGCCGCGGCGCGCGCTCACCGGCCAGTTCACGGTGCGCAGCTGATCGCCCGGCGCGTAGGCGCGGATATCGGCGTATTCGACGCCCGGACCGTGACGGCGAGTCAGATGGGTGCCGATGCGTTCGGGAAGTTCGGTGCGCGGCAACCGCATCCGCTGCGGATCGGTGACCGGATACACGTACACCTCACCGGCGGGCAGGGATACCGACGCCACCGCCAAACCGGCCGGACTCAGCGCCGTGACCCGCACGCGGATCGGATAGCGCCCCCAGCGCCCCGTCGACATCACCAGCCGCAGACCCGCCGGTGCCGCACCGGAATCCACCGATTCCTCCACCCGCGCCTCGAGCCCGTGCGCCTGCTCCGGCTTGCAACGCAGCAGCGCATGCCCCTCCTCGACGAAGGCCGCGACATTCAGCACCACTTCCTCGGATTCGAAGCAGCGCACCACCCCCGCGCCGTCGACCTGAATCCTGGTGCGCGACATCTGTATCGATGCGGCGGCGAGCACGCCCAGCATGGGCGCGGCAAACACCACGAGTTGCCAGCGCTCCAGCATGACGGCCAGCGTGAGCGCCGGTGCCGCCACGCCCGCCAGCATGAACACCAGGGGCGCCGGCCGCCACCGCAGTTCGGCCTCGGCCACCGATGCGATATCCCGATGCCTCATGTGACGGTGGCGCGCGGAACCGGCAGCCGACGCAGCAGTTCGGCGATCACGTCCTCGCCGCGGATGCGGCGCACCCACATCTCCGGGCGCAGCGTGATGCGGTGGGCCATGGCCGGAATCGCCAGGGCCTTCACGTCTTCGGGGATCACGTAGTCGCGGCCCATGAGCAGCGCGCGGGCGCGGGACATCTGCACCAAATCCAGCTCGGCCCGCGGGCTGGCGCCGACCTCGACCTGCGGATGACCACGGGTCGCGGCGGCCAGCGCCACCACGTAGGTCACGACATCCGGGTGCACGGTGACGAATTCGACGGCTTGGCGCATCTCCAGCAGGCCCTGTGCGTCCACCACCTGGCCGATCTGCGGGGTCACCGCGCCCCGCTCCAGGCGGCGGCGAATCATCCGGGTCTCGTCCTGCTCGGACAGATAGCCCAGCCGCAGCTGTACGGCGAACCGATCCAGCTGCGCCTCGGGCAGCGGGTAGGTGCCCTCGTACTCGATGGGGTTGTCGGTGGCCAGCACGATGAACGGCTGTGGCAGCGGGAAGGTTTCGCCATCGATGCTGACCTGTCCCTCGGCCATGGCCTCCAGCAGCGCCGCCTGCGTCTTCGGCGGGGTGCGGTTGATCTCGTCGGCCAGCAGCATATTGGTGAACACCGGGCCGCGGCGGAAATTGAAGCGGCCCGAATTCATGTCGTAGATGGTCGAGCCGATCAGGTCCGCGGGCAGCAGATCCGGAGTGAACTGGACCCGGGTGAACTGCAAACCCAATGCGGCGGCGAAGGATCGGGCGATCAGCGTCTTCCCCAGACCGGGCAGGTCCTCGATCAGGACGTGGCCACCGGCCAGCACCGTGACCATGATCAGTTGCAGTTCGTCGCGCTTGCCGACCACGACGCGGGAGATCTCCCGCAGCACCGCGTCGGTGCGTTTGATGGTTGCGTCCATCGGTGTCGTCATATTCGTCACACTCGTATCAACCTTTTCACATCGACTGGAGTCGGCGCAGGATCTCGTCCAACGCCGCGCGCCCGGGTGCGCGCGTGTTGTGGTCGCGCAGCGCCGAATCGGCCGGGTCCACCCAGCGCCACAGTTCCGGGCCGAACAGCATCAGCCCGGCCGATTCGGTGGCGCGCCGGTTCTTCGTGATCCGGTGTCCGCTGGACAGTTCGAACTCCTTGGCCAGCAGCGGTCGCAGATACCGGTCCCAGTCGGCGCGCGAACCGTCGGCCCGCTCGGCGAGCATCTCGGCGCGAGCCTGCCAGCGCCGCAACATCTCCGCCGGGCCGTTATCGATCTCGTTGTCGGCCGGGTCGTTCGGCGGTTCGGCGCGCGACCGCTCGACCAGCGACCACACCAGCAGCCCCAGCGCACCCAGCACCGGCACGCCGACCAGCACCGGCAGCGCCGCGCGCTGGCTGCTCAGGGCGAGCAGTTCGACGAGTACGACCAGGGCGATCGCACCGCAGACGATGACAGATCGGATCATTGCTGTTCTCCCTGCAGGTCGTTCAGCACGATCCGCAGCAGTTGCTCGGCCCGCATGCGCTGCCACTCGAGCATGGCGTGCGGGCTGAAACGCGCCTCCTCGAACAGCGCGACCAGTTCCCGGGCCGAGGCATCGTGCAGCGCACCGCGATCGAATGCGCGGGCCAGCACCTCGGAGGGGGTGTCGGACACCAGCGGCGCCACCTCGCGGGCCTGCGCCAGGCCGCGTTCCATGGCGACATAGCAGGCGATGATCGCCTCGCGCGCATCCTGGCCGGGCGCGATCATGGCAGCCAGGCCCATCTCGGCCACCTGTGCCAGCGAGACCGCGGGTTCCGCGGCGGACGGGGCGGGGAGGTCTGGCTCGGGCACCGTGCGGGTCCGGGTGCCGAGCGCGACCACGATGAGACCGGCGATCGCGGTGGCGATCAAGGCCGCGGCGGTGACGCCGACGAACCAGAACGTGCGCCCGCTCAGCTCCGGCGTGCCGGAGAACGGGTGGGGCGTCGGCGGCGGGGATTGCAGCGTCGTCGTCGGGGTCGGACGCGCCGCCGGGGCTTCCGGTGCGGTGGATCCTCCTCCCGTCACGAGATATACGGACCAGGTGAGCGCCGCGAAGAGGGCGATGATCGCCAGAACGACGAGCACGATCAGGCCCGCCCGGCGTAGCCGCCAGGGTTGGCGCCGCCGGTCCCGGTCGCGCTCGGGCATGGCCAGCGGCAGCCGGTGCTGGCTCGTGAGCACCCCGGCGAGCAGAATCACCACCGACACCAGCGACAGCACCGGCATCAGCGCGACGGTGACCGCAGACGGCGGCGAGACCGCGTGCGGCCCACCGATTCCCGGGATGAAGCCGCGCAAGGCGAGCACGGCGAACATCAGCAGCGCGATCAGTCCGACCGCGCGCGGTATCGCCGTGCCCACCCGGCCCACCGGCCTCTCCCAAGAACATCGGTACTGCACAAACAGCCACATCGTTACATGCCGAACGGTCCGTCAGGAGGGAAATCGAAACACCAGGACATCACAAATCGGGTGTATCCCCCTGGCGGATCGTCGATCCGGCAATCGGCTGTGAAAATCCACAACGGCACCGGCCCGCATCCCGGCCGGTCCACAAAGAGATACGCCTCTATTTCGCATTAATGCAAAGGCATTGGCGCGCAATCCGAGTCGCGTTTGTACGATTTCTCACAGTTCGCCGAAATCCGCAACGAGGGAATCCGGCGAGTGCGGGAGCGTCAGTTCGCGCTCAGTACCAAGCCGGACGTGGGGACGCCGGTCCCGGCGGTGACCACGATGTTCTGCAGGCCCTGAACCTGGTTGACCGACGTTCCGCGGATTTGGCGGACGCCCTCGGCGATGCCGTTCATGCCGTGGATGTAGGCCTCGCCGAGCTGGCCGCCGTGGGTGTTCAGGGGCAGGCGGCCGCCCAGTTCGATGGCGCCGTCGGCGATGAAATCCTTGGCGTCGCCGCGGCCGCAGAAGCCCAGTTCCTCCAGCTGCATCAGGACGAAGGGGGTGAAGTGGTCGTAGAGGATGGCCGCCTGCATATCGTCCGGGCGCAGACCGCTTTGGGCCCAGAGCTGTTCGCCGACCAGGCCCATTTCCGGCAGGCCGGTCATGGCGTCGCGGTAGTAACTGGTCATGACGTATGGGTCGGAGCCGGAACCCTGTGCCGCGGCGGCGATCACGGCCGGGCGCTGCGAAAGATCGCGGGCCCGCTCGACACTGGTGATCACCAGGGCGACACCGCCGTCGGTTTCCTGGCAGCAGTCCAGCAGGTGCAGGGGCTCGGCGATCCAGCGGGAATTCTGGTGCTCCTCGAGGGTGATCGGCTTGCCGTAGAAGTGGGCGGCGGGATTGACCGCGGCATGTTTGCGATCGGCCACCGCGACCCGGCCGAAGTCGGCACTGGTGGCGCCGTACACATGCATGTATCTGCGCGCCACCATGGCCACCTGCGCCGCGGGCGTCCCCAGGCCCTGCGGATACGACCATGCCGCATCCACACCCGAGGAGGTCGGCGCGGCGGCCAATTGAGTGGAGAACTGGCCGAAGCGGTGTCCGGAGCGTTCGTTGAAGGCCCGGTAGGCGACCACCACGTCCGCAATACCGGTCGCCACCGCCATGGCGGCCTGCTGCACCGTCGCGCACGCCGCACCGCCACCGAAAGGAATATTGCTGAAGAACGTCAGATTCGGGATATCCAGCGCCCGCGCCACCGCGGCCTGGGTGTTGGTGTCCATCGTGAAGGTCGTCAGACCGTCCACATCGGCGGGTTTCAGCCCCGCGTCGTCGAGCGCGGCCGTGACCGCCTCGGCGGCCAGCCGCAATTCGCTGCGCCCGGAATCCTTGGAGAAGTCGGTGGCACCGATGCCGACGATCGCGGCCCGACCGCTGATTGAGGTACTCACGCCTTCTCCTGCAGTGCGATGACGACTTTCGCCTGAATGTGGTCGCCGAGGCTGTCGCGCCCGACCACCTCGATATGAATATCGCCACCTTCGATGGCGGTCACCGTGCCGGTCAGCGTCAGCGTGTCCCCGGCATACAGCGGCACACCCAATCGCAGCGCATTGGATTTCACCACGGCGCGGGGCCCGGCCCAGTCCGTGACGAACCGCTGTACCAGGCCCATATCGGTGAGGATATTGACGAAGATGTCCTTCGAGCCCCGCTCCACTGCCTTGTCACGATCGTGGTGCACATCCTGAAAGTCCCTGGTGGCCAACGCAGTGCTGATCACGAAGGTGGGGTCGGCGTGAATGGTCAGCTCCGGCAGCGCCGTTCCGACCTCGACGGCGGCCGGTTCCACTGTGGCGGTCATCGGATCACCTTCCAGTACGGCAGTGTGTTGTCGTCGTCGAGCTTCTCGAAGGCCACCTCGACCGGCATATCGATGCGGACCCGGTCGGGTTCGACGCCGCGCAGCTCGCCGAGCATGCGCACGCCCTCCTCGAGTTCGACCAGCGCCACCACGAACGGCAGTTGCCGCCCGGGCACCTTGGGCGCGTGATGCACCACGTAACTGAACACCGTGCCCCTCCCGGAGGCGACCACATAGTCGGGCGCCTCGGACTTGTCCTGCCACAGCGCGGGCACGGGCGGATGCCGCAGCGTGCCGTCGGGCAGACGCTGAATGCGCAGCTCGCCGAGCTCGGCTCCCTCCCAGAAGAATTCGGTGTCCTTGGAGACGATGGGCCGCACCCGCTTGCTCAGATCTTCTTGCGGCGCGGCCGGTTTCCCCGTCCCCGGTGCGAACTTCAGCATGCGGAAGCTCATTTCGGTGACCGGTTCGTCGTCGGCGTACCAGGTCAGGATGTACGTGGCGAACCAGCCCTCGCCCAACGCGGTGCGCTTGGGCCCCACCAGATCCTGCAACCGTGTCCGGGCCTGCACCCGCTCCCCGACCCGCAGGTACCGGTGGTAGGTCTGCTCGCAGTTGGTGGCCACCACCGAGGTGTATCCGGCGGCGTCGAGCAGGTCGTTGACGGCGTTCATCGGATCGTCCGACGGCCGCGACCCGCCCAGCCCGGGCATCGTCCAGACCTGCGCCATCGCGGGCGGCGCCACGATGCCCGGATGTCCGGCCGCGCGGGCGGCCTGCTCGTCCACGTAGATCGGATTGGTGTCGCCGAGTGCCTCGACCCAGTTGTTGATCATCGGCTGGTTCACCGGATCGCGGGCCAGGCGCGGGGCGCACTCCCCGGCCGCCTTGATCTGCTCACCGGCGGCGATGATCTGGTCCGCTGTCATGGTTTCCGGCACGGGAAACTCCTATCTCGGTACGCGCGGCAACTTCAGCCCGGCGGTGGCGATCAATTCGCGCATGATCTCGTTGACGCCGCCGCCGAAGGTGACCACCAGGTTCTGTTTGGTCCGCCGGTCCAGCCAGGTCGCCAGCTCGGCGGTGGCCGGATCGGCGGGATCGCCGTGACGGCCGACGATCTCCTCCGCCAAACGGCCCGCCTCTTGCAGCGCCTCGGTCGAAAAGACCTTGGTCGCCGAGGCATCGGCGATGACACCGGCTGGGTTCGCAGTGTCGATGCGGCGTCCGCGGGTCCCTCCGTGGTTACGCAAGCTGCCGCCTCCGGGCCCGTCGCTCCCACCGGTGGCCTTGTCGGCATTGGCGGCCACCTGCCAGTTCAGTAACTCGTTGAGCCGGACCATGGCGTGCATGCGACCCAGTGACCGTCGCACGTCGATTTCACCCAGCACCCCTTGCCGCAGGGCCCATTCCCGCACCCGGTCGTAGAGCTGCTCGATCTTGCCCGACGGACCGAGGCTGATCCGCTCGTGGTTGAGCTGGGTGGTGATGAGTTTCCAGCCGCCGTTCTCCTCGCCGACGAGCATGTCCGCGGGGACACGTACGTTGTCGAAATATGTTGCGTTGGTGTGGTGTGCGCCGTCGCAGGTGATGATCGGCGTCCAGGAATAACCCGGATCCTTCGTATCCACGATCAGGATCGTGATGCCGCGGTGGCGCGATTCGGCCGAACCGGTGCGGCAGGCCAGCCAGACGTAGTCGGCCTCGTGCGCGCCGGTGGTGAAGATCTTCTGCCCGTTGACGATCCAGTCGCCGTTGGCATCGCGCACCGCGCTGGTCCGCAGCGATGCCAGGTCTGTCCCGGCCTCGGGTTCGGAGTAGCCGATCGAGAAGTGCACGTCGCCGGACAGGATGGCGGGCAGGAACTTCTGCTTCTGCTCCTCGGTGCCGAACTGCTGCAGGGTCGGGCCGACCGTCATCAGCGTCACCAACGGCAGCGGTACGTCCGCGCGCGCGGCCTCGTTGTAGAAGATCTGCTGTTCGACCGGCCCGAAACCCTGCCCCCCGTATTCCTTCGGCCAGCCCACGCCGAGCCAGCCGTCGCGGCCCATGCGCCGCACCACCGCGCGGTAGGCGTCGCCGTGCCGATTGACCGCCATCTCGGCCTCCTCCTCGGGAGTGACGAGATCGGCGAAATACGAACGTAAGTCGTCGCGCAGTCGGCGCTGCTCGGGCGTCAGGTCGATGAACATCGGGCTCCCAAACGATCCAGCCGGAACGACGCGCCGCCGAGCCAGCGGGCGATGTCCTTGGCCTGTGAGTAGTAGCGATGCAGCGGATGGGTCACATCGACCCCGATACCGCCGTGCAGGTGATGACATTTCTGCAGGGCCGCGGGCAGTTCGGAGCTGACGCAGTAGGCCAGCACGTCCAGGTCGTCATCGATCCGATCCTGGTGTTCCGGGCTCGAGTCCTCCTGGGCCAGGGTCCAATTCGCCGACACCGCGGCCGCGTGCAGGGTGCGCGAGACGACGTAGATATCGGCGATCTGCTGCGCCACCGCCTGGAATTCGGCCAGCGGCCGGCCGAACTGATGCCGGGTCCGCACATGTTCGGCGGTCAGCGTCAGCGCCCCCTTCACCAGCCCGTCGGCGACCGAACCGATCGAGGCCAGCGCCAGGCGGTGCAGCGCGGCGATGCCGTCCGGCAACAGCTGTTCGGCCGGGATCTCGGCGGCGTCGAAATGCACGGAGAACTCCGGTGCTCCGGTCGAGGCCGGACTCTCCAGCAGCGTCACTCCCGGCGCGGCGGTGTCGACGACGGCGATCCCGGCATCGGTCGGCACCAGCATCCACTGCGCCTGCCCGGCATACGGGACGGCCACCTTGTGTCCGGTGATCCGCACCGTGGCGCCGTCGGCGACGGCGACCGTCTCCGGCTTCACCGCGAACGGCGCGCCCGGCTCGTTCAATGCCGCGGTGAGGATCGCGCCCTTGGCGACGGCCGGAAAGATCCGCTCCGCCAGCGCGTCCGGCACACCGCCGAGCAGCGGCAGCACGCCGAAGCCCAGCGTCGCCAGCGCCGGCACCTGCGCGGCGTCGGTGGCCAGCTCGGTCAGCATGGTCGAAACCTCGAGCAGGCCCATCTCGTCACCGCCGAATCGCTCCGGTAGTGCGACCGACAGCAATCCGCTGTCGACGAGTGCGGGCCACAGCGACATATCACGCGCGCTGTCGCGCTCCAGCAAACTTACGACAACCTCGGCGACCGCATCCTGGCTCTCGTCCCTGTCGAAATCCAATTCAGTGCTCCCGTGTGAGGTGTGGACTTCAGCTGTGCGATTCGCGCGGGAGTCCGAGAATCCGTTCACCGGCCACGGTCAAAAGGATCTGCTCGGTACCCCCTGCAATCGACAAACAGCGCGTTAGCAGGAATTCTTTCACCACATCCGATTCCTGCGCGCCCGCCACACCAGCGAGTTCGACAGCGAATTCGGCGACCGCCTGCCGATGGCGCACACCGACCAGTTTGCGCACACTACTTTGCGGTCCGGGATCCACACCCGCCAACATGCGCTGGGCGGCACGGGTTTCCAGCAACAGCCCGGCGACGGCATCGGACACCAAAACGCCCAGCCGATCCGCGATCAGTTCCGCGCCCGGACCTGCGGTCGGCGCGGTGGCGATCAACATCTCGAGTTCGTCGCCGATTCCGCCGCCGCCCATGGCGACCCGTTCCGAGGACAATGTGGATCGCGCGATTTTCCATCCTGCGCCCAGTTCACCGACCAGACAGTCGTCGGGGACGAATACGTCGTCGAGGAACACCTCGGAAAAGCGTGCCTCGCCGGTGATCTGCACCAGCGGGCGCACCTCGATACCCGGACTCGACATATCCACGAGGAAATAACTGATGCCGCGGTGTTTGGGGACCGAGACATCCGTGCGAGCCAGACATATCGCCCAATTGGCCACATTCGTCAGTGACGTCCACACCTTTTGGCCGCGCAGCCGCCAACCGCCGTCCACACGGGTTGCCGTGGTACGCAAGGCCGCCAGATCCGACCCGGCGTCGGGTTCGCTGAACAGCTGGCACCAGATAACCTCGCCCCGCAGCGTGGGGCTCACGAAGCGTTCGATCTGTTCGGGGGTGCCGTACTGCAGCAGCGTCGGCACCGCCCAGTTGCCGATCTGGATATCGGGCACGGTGATTCCGGCGCGGCGTACCTGCTCGTCGATCAGGGTGCGCAGGATCGGGCCCGCGCCGCGTCCGTACGGAGGCGGCCAGTGCGGTGCCAGTAACCCGGTGTCGGCGAGGGCATTCCGCTGCTGTTCGGGCGGGAGGGCGGCGATGCGCGCCAGCTCCGCGGCCAATTCGGCGGCCCCGGCGGCGTCGAGCCCCACGGCCTCCCACGCCTCGGCGTTCAGCTCGTCACCGTCGAAGCCGAGATCCACGCCGACCGTGCGCCGGCGGCCCTGCCGCACGAGTTCGGTGACCCGCGCCCGCCACACGGCCGATCCGCCGAGCAACTGCCGCAGGGCGACCGCGCGGCGCAGATACAGGTGCGCGTCGTGCTCCCAGGTGAATCCGATGCCGCCGAGCACTTGGATGCAGTCCTTGGCCGTCTCCACCGCCGCATCGAGCGCGATCGCCAGCGCGATGGCGGCGGCCAGCGGCAACTCCTCGGTGCGGGTGTCCACGGCCGCGGCGGCGTCGGCGGCCACCGCCCGGATCAACTCGGCCCGGCACAGCATCCACGCGCAGATGTGCTTGACCGCCTGGAATTCACCGATCTTGCGGCCGAACTGCTCCCGCACCTTGGCGTACTCGGCGGCGGTCTCGAGGCACCAGCCCGCGATCCCGGCGGCCTCGGCGGCGACGAGCGCGGCCGCCACATCGGTGACCGCCCAAGGGGGCTCGAAGGTGTCCGCGGCGGGCACTCGCACCCCGGAGCATTCGACGCGGGCGAGCGGGGTGCTCGCGTCCAAGGGCGGTAACGGGGTTATGCGCACTCCGTCGGTGCCGGGGCGTACCAAGCACCAGCGGTCCCGGCCGGGCAGCAAGACGGCCGTCCCCTCCGCAGCACCGATCACCGTCCCCCAGGCGCCGGTCAGCTCCAGTTCGCCGGTTTCATTGCGAGACAGGGCAACCGGGTCACCCAGCGCGATCCCGCACGGGGTATTCTCGTCGAGTGCACCGCCGGTAACGAGGCCGGCGAGCGCGGTCGCCAGCACCGGACCACCCACCAGATCGTGTGCCGCCTGCTCGATCAAGACGGCCAGGTCGCCGACGGTTCCGTCGGCGCCCCCGGCGGCCTCGGGCACCGCGACGCGGAAAATGCCCAGATCCACCAGGCTCGGCCAGAACTCGCGCCAGTAGTCGGGGATGCCACTGCGCATTGTTGCAATCGGGCGTACCGACGCGGACCACCCGCGCATCGACTCCTGGACGGCTTTATGCTCGTCAGTGGTGGCAATGGTCACACTGCGTACCGCCTTTCCGGCGTGACTCACACACTTAGAACATGTTCTAATATTCCAGCCGGGCGGAAGTCAAGAGACCGTCCGCGACGAACACCGACGCACGACCCCGCGAGCTACGTTTGCAGGAAAGGACTTTCACCGATGGCCAGTCCCTCCCGAGAGCAGGCAGCCGACTCGGGTGCGCCGAACGGTAACCGCCCTCGCGCCACCCCGGTGACCACGCTCAGCGAGGACGAGCTGAGTTCGGCCGCACAGCGGGAGCGGCGCAAGCGCATCCTCGATGCCACCCTGGCCCTGGCATCCAAGGGCGGCTACGACGCCGTGCAGATGCGCGCGGTCGCCGAGCGCGCCGATGTCGCCGTCGGCACCCTCTACCGGTATTTCCCCTCCAAGGTGCACCTGCTGGTCTCGGCGCTGGCGCGGGAGTTCGAACAGTTCGAGAGCAAGCGCAAACCGCTGTCGGGGCAGACTCCGCGCGAGCGCATGCATCTGCTGCTCAACTACGTCACCCGGGCCATGCAGCGCGACCCGCTGCTCACCGAGGCCATGACCCGGGCGTTCATGTTCGCCGACGCCTCGGCCGCCGCCGAGGTGGACCGGGTCGGCCGGGTGATGGACCGGTTCTTCGCCCGCGCCATCGAGGACGGCGAGCCCAGCGATCGCGACCTGGCCATCGCGCGGGTGATCAGTGACGTGTGGATGTCCAACCTGGTGGCGTGGCTGACCCGGCGGGCCTCCGCGACGGACGTCACAGAGCGACTGGAACTGACCGTCGACCTGCTGCTGGGCGACAAAACGTAAGAAGTTTGCCCGTTGTTCCGCGTGGCAAACCAGCTAACGTACGGCAGGAGACCGCACAATCGGGGATGCGCACGGCGAGGCGTCTGTAAACGTCTCGTATCACTGCGCGAACAAGCGAGCAAACCCCACCCAGTAGAGTTTCTCGCGCCCTGACATTTCTCCTCCGATCACTAGGTTGGATGCGTGAGCGCACAGGATCTGCCACAGGAACTTCGCCGTGCCTTGTCGGCCGTAGCCCGCATGCCACGGCTACTGGTCGCATCGGACTACGACGGGACTATCGCGCCCATCGTGTCCGATCCGGCGAAGGCCTATCCCCATCGGGAATCGGTGAGCGCGCTGCGTGCGCTCGCCGGCCTCACCGCCACCACGGCGGCCGTCATCTCCGGCCGGGCTTTACGTGACCTCGCGGCGCTGTCCCGGCTCCCGGTCGAGGTGCAACTGATCGGAAGCCACGGTTCGGAATTCGACGTCGGCTTCGTGCACGCCATCGACAACGACGCCAAACAGCTACTGCAGGAAGTACAGAACGCCCTCACCCGCATCGCCGAGAACAATCCCGGCGCCGCGGTCGAGACCAAACCCGCCAGTGTCGCCCTGCACGTGCGCAACGCCTCCCCCGAGGTCGGCCGGCGCGCGCTGCAGCAGGCCCGGCAGGGTCCGGCCAGC
This sequence comes from Nocardia transvalensis, assembly GCF_015477765.1. Taxonomy (GTDB): domain Bacteria; phylum Actinomycetota; class Actinomycetes; order Mycobacteriales; family Mycobacteriaceae; genus Nocardia; species Nocardia transvalensis_A. Next base: position 242,112 of record NZ_JADLQQ010000011.1, read on the forward strand.
TGGGTGGGCGTGCAGGTCACCGAGGGCAAAGCCGTTATCGAACTGGCGGTCATCCAGACCGACAAGGGCGACGCACTGGACATCATCCGGCATCAGGAGGGCGCCTCGGCCGCGGTCTTCTTCGGTGACGACGTCACCGACGAGAAGGCCTTCGCGCGGCTGTCGGGTCCCGACGTCGGCATCAAGGTGGGCGACGGCGAGAGCCTCGCCAAATACCGCGTGGCCAGCACCGAGGAGGTGGCCAAGGCCCTGGCGTTCCTGCTCGAAGAGCGGCGCACCTGGCTGGCCGGTGCCTCCGCCCCCCGAATCGAACGGCTGACCATGCTGGCCAGCCCCCGATCCAAGGCCCTGGTGACCCCCGACGGCACGGTCACCTGGTTCTGCCATCCCGAACCGGATTCCGCGGCGGTGTTCGCGCACCTGCTGGGCGGCCCGGAGGCCGGGCACTTCACCGTCGCGCCGGAACGGCCCGGGCTGCCGCTGTCGCAGCGCTATGTCGACGGCACCATGACCGTCGAAACCCGGTGGGCCAGTCTGCAGGTGGTCGACTATCTGCCGCACGACGTGGCGCCCGAGCGCACCGACCTGACCCGCGTGATCACCGGTGACGCGCGGGCCGTGGTGACCTTCGCGCCGCGGCCGGAGTTCGGTCAGGTGCCGGTGACTCTGCAACGCGAGCCGGCGGGTCTGCGGGTGCACGGCACCAACGATCCGATCGTCTTGCGCTCGCCGGGCGTGCAGTGGGAGATCGTCGAGGAGGGCATCCACCAGACCGCCCGCGCGGTGATCGATCCCTCGCGCGGACCGGTCGTGCTCGAAATGCGCTGCGGCACCTCGGACCTGGCCCCGGCCATGGCCGGTGAGCTGGAGCGGCGGCGCGAGGCCGAGCGGTACTGGCGCGACTGGGCCGAGCAGCTGGAGCTGCCGCCGCTGAAGCCGGATCTGATGAAGCGCTCCGCGCTGACGCTGCGCGGTCTCGTGCATCAGCCCTCGGGGTCGATCCTGGCCGCGGCCACCACCTCGCTGCCCGAGGACATCGGCGGCGTGCGCAACTGGGACTACCGGTACTGCTGGCTGCGCGACGCCTCGCTGACCGCGCATGCGCTGGTGGCCCTGGGCTCGTTGAACGAGGCCGAGGAGTTCCTGGCCTGGGTGCATCGGGTGCTGGAGACGCTGGCCGGTCCGGAGCGCCTGCATCCGCTCTACACCCTCTACGGCGAGACGCTGCCGCCCGAGGCCGTACTCGACCAGCTGCCCGGCTATGCCGGTTCGCGGCCGGTGCGCGTCGGCAACGCGGCGAATATGCAGGTGCAGCTGGACGTGTTCGGGCCGATCGTGGACCTCATCGCCGCCCTGGCCGATGCGCGGGAGCACAAGGGCATCACCAATCCCGCCAAGGCGCTGCCGGACGAGGACTGGGAGCTGGTGCACGCCATGGTGTCCGCGGTGCAGCGGCGCTGGCGCGAACCCGACCACGGCATCTGGGAAATCCGCGGCAATCCGCGCCATCACGTGTATTCGAAGGTGATGGGCTGGCTGACCGTCGATCGCGCCCTGAAGCTGGCCGAGAAGTTCCACCGCATGGTCGACCCGGCCTGGGCGGAGCTGCGCGAGACCATCGCCGAGGAGGTCAAGGCCAAGGGCTGGAACGACGAGGTGCAGTCCTACACCGCCGCCTACGACGGCACCGATCTGGATGCGGCGACCCTGCACATCGGGCTGAGCGGGCTGATCGACCCGTCCGATCCGCGGTTCGCGGCCACCGTCGTGGCCACCGAGGCGGAGCTGCGCAGCGGGTCGACGGTGTATCGCTACCACCACGACGACGGCCTGCCCGGCGGCGAGGGCGGTTTCCACCTGTGTGCCGCCTGGCTGGTGGAGGCCTATCTGCTGATCGGCAAGCGCTCGGACGCCGAGGCCCTGTTCGCCCAGCTGGTGGACGTGGCGGGCCCGACCGGCCTACTGAGCGAGGAGTACGACCCCGTAGCCGAGCGTTCCCTGGGCAACCACCCCCAGGCCTACAGCCACCTCGGCCTCCTGCGCTGCGCCCAACTGCTGAGCCAGCCCGTCCCCGCCCTGGCCCAGAACTCCTGACCCAGGCCCCAGCCCGCGCTCGGATCCGGCAACCCCTTCCGAGCCGCGGGCGCCCTCCGGCCATCTCGGCATCCCGATATAGGACCGCACCCCAAGGCACCGCGCTCGGGCCGGGCCGACCGTGCCACGCCCAGGATGTGAGTGGAACCAGCCCCGCAGACCGCCACCCCACACCCGCAGGGCGGCACCCAGCCATCGCCGGGCCGCCACCCAACACCCGCAAGGCGGCACCCAGCCATCCGCCGGGCGGCTACCCAACATCCCTGTCCTTCGTCGTCCCGGCATGCTTTTGGCCGGGACGGCGGAGGACAGGGCCGTGGCCGGACTCACAGGGCAATTCGGGCAGATCGATGTCATCGGTTCTGGACACGTACGCTACATTTAAATGGAAATCGTTTCCGTTAAGTGCAGCGTGCAGGAGTGCCCCCGCGTGACCAGAAGTTTCGTCTTCCGATTGGGTGCCGTCGCGATGGGGGTCGCGGTCGCGGCGGCGGTCCTGACCGCCTGCGGTGGTTCGGGCAGCGACTCGGACAAGCCGACCGTCGTTGCCTCCACCAACGTGTGGGGCGGTATCGCCGCGGCGGTTGCCGGGCCGGACGTGAAGGTCGAGTCCATCATCGACGGCTTCACCGATCCGCACGAGTATCAGACCTCGCCGTCGGATGCCGCCAAGATCCGCGATGCCTCGCTGGTGATCTTCAACGGCGGACATTACGACGAATTCGCCGAGAAGGCCGCGGCCGGGCGGAGCAAGCCCACCATCGAGGCGTTCGCGCTGAAGTCGGGTCCTGTCACCGACGACGACAACGAGCATGTCTGGTACGACGTGAACACCGTCGACGCGGTGGCCGCCAAGATCGCCGACGAACTGGGCAAGGTCGACAAGGATCACGCCCAGGCATACACCGACCGCGCCAACGCGTTCCGGGCGAAGCTGAAGGACATCAGCGCGATCACCGGCAGAATCGCCGTCGAGCATCCGAAATCGCCGGTGCTGCAGACCGAACCGATCGCCCACTACCTGCTGCTGGCCGCGGACGCCGACGACCGCACCCCGCACGCCTTCGCCGAGGCCGTCGAACAGGGCACCGATCCCGCCCCGGCGGATGTCGCGGCCGTGCGTGATCTCGTGAACGGCAAGCAGATTCGCGCCTTGATCTACAACGTGCAGACCGAGGACAAGACCACCAAGGATGTGGCCCAGGCCGCGAAGGCCGCCGGTGTGCCGGTGGTCGAGGTGACCGAAACCGTGCCCGAGGGCACCGATTATCTGCAGTGGCAGACCCAGAACGCCCAAGCCCTGGCCAAGGCGCTGGGCTGACGACGGGAGCACCGATGTCCGGGAACGTCCGCACCAGCGACCCCGTTGCCACCGACGCAGAGGCGTCGGACTGCCCGTTCGATCCCGGCTGCGCCGAATCGGTCGCGGAGCCGGGTACGGTCGCCGAACCCGCGCGGCATCGGGCGCCCGCGGTGCGGCTGCGGGATGCGCGGTTGGCGTACGGGGAGCGGACGCTGTGGGAGGGACTGAATCTGGAGGTCGCCCCCGGGGAGTTCATCGCGATCCTCGGCCCGAACGGGTCGGGGAAGACCTCGCTGCTGCGGATGCTGCTGGGACAGGTGCCGCCGGCCGCGGGCAGTGTGGAGATCGCGGGTTCGCCTGCGCGGGTGGGTAATTCGAATATCGGATATGTGCCGCAGCAGAAGACCTTCGAGGCCGGGGTGCAACTGCGGGGTGTGGATCTGGTCGGGCTCGGCGTGGACGGGCATCGGTGGGGGCTCGGGTGGCGCGGGCGAAAGGAGCGGCGGCGCAAGGTCGCCGATGCCATCGCGCAGGTCGGGGCCGAGCGGTTCGCGCAGGCGCCGCTGGACGCGCTCTCCGGTGGTGAGCAGCAGCGGCTGCGGGTGGCCCAGGCACTGGTCGGCGATCCGCGGGTACTGCTGTGCGACGAGCCCTTGCTGAGCCTGGATCTGGCCAATCAGCGGCTGGTGTCCGAACTCATCGACAAGCGCCGCCGGACGCACGACACCGCAGTGCTTTTCGTGACCCATGAGATCAATCCCGTACTGCCCCTGGTGGATCGGGTGCTCTACCTGGTCGACGGCGGGTTCCGCATCGGGACGCCGGATGAGGTGATGACCTCGGAGGTGCTGTCGGAGCTGTATCGCACCCAGGTCGACGTGTTGCGGGTGCGCGGGCGGCTGGTGGTCGTCGGCACCGGCGACACCATGGATGCGCTCGGTGCCGCGGGTACTCATCACATCGGAGAGGCCGAGCAGTGATCGACAAATTGTCCGACGTCTTCACCAAGGTGCTCGACTTCCGCGTCACGGCCGACCTGCTGTCCTACGACTTCGTGCAGCAGGCGGTGCTGGCGGCGGCCCTGCTGGGGCTGTTGGCAGGGGTGATCGGGCCGCTGATCGTGAGCCGCCAGATGTCGTTCGCCGTGCACGGCACCAGTGAGCTGTCGCTGACCGGCGCCGCCGCCGCGCTGCTGGCCGGAATCGGCGTCGGCGCGGGCGCGATCGCCGGTTCGGTGGTCGCGGCGATTCTGTTCGGCGTCCTGGGTTCTCGTGCGCGGCAGCGGGATTCGGTGATCGCGGTGGTGCTGTCGTTCGGGCTGGGGCTGTCGGTGCTGTTCCTGTGGCTCGGGCCCTCGCGCGCCGGTTCGAAATTCTCCCTGCTGACCGGCCAGGTGGTCAGCGTCGGCGACAGCGGTCTGACGCTGCTGACCGTCTGCACGATCGGCGTGCTGGCGGTGCTGGCGTTCGTCTACCGCCCGCTGCTGTTCGCCAGCACCGACCCGGAGGTGGCGATCGCCCGCGGCGTCCCGGTCCGCGCACTCTCGGTGGTCTTCGCCGTCCTACTCGGTGTCACCGCGGCCTTCGGCGTCCAGATCGTCGGCGCCCTCCTGGTCCTGTCGCTCCTGATAACCCCCGCCGCGGCCGCCGCTCACCTCACCGCCAGCCCCGTCCGCGCAACCCTCCTCGCCATCGCCTTCGCCGAACTCGCCGCAGTAGGCGGCATCCTCCTCTCCCTGGCCCCCGGAGTCCCCGTCTCCACCTTCGTCACCACAATCTCCTTCGCCACCTACGTCCTCTGCCGCCTGATCGGCCCCCGCAGCAGATCCGCCTCTCCGCGTTTCAGGCCATACAAGTCAGTGCCGCGAGATTCGGTCACAGGTCCTACGCCGGCACGCGGCTGAGTTCTGGGCGTACCCGACGAGTTACCCATGTGCTCACGAAACCGGTAGCCGGTTTCGAAACCGCGGGCAACCTGCAGACGAGGCGTCAGCCCAGTCGCACCCCTTGTTGACAGGCGCACCCCTTCCAAGTGTTGGAGGGGGTGCGGCTGTCGAGAAAGGGTGCGGGTGGGTTGGGTTAGGGGCCGGCTTCGCCGGCCAGGGCGAAGAGGCCGTCGGGGGTTTGTTCTATGAGGCCGTCCAGGAGGAGGGAGTCGAGGGCTCGGGCGCGTTGGCCGGGGTCGCGGGGCCAGGCGAGGTCGAGGGCTGGGCGGGCTACGGGGCCGGGGGCGGCGCGGAGGACGTCGAGGAGGCGGCCCCGGGCCTGGCGGTCGGTGCCGTCGTATTTCTGGGTGCGGCGGACCACGGTGGAGGCGGGGCGGCCCGCGGTGACCCAGGCGCAGCGTGGGAGTGGGCAGTGGTCGCAGGTGGGGGTGCGGGCCGTGCAGACGAGGGCGCCCAGTTCCATGAGGGCGGCGGAAAACTTCGCGGCGCGGTCGACGCGGGCCGGTAGCAGGGCCTCGGTGTCGGCGAGATCGCGAGACGAAGGGTTGCCCGCGTCGGCGCGGCCGTGCACCGCGCGCGCGACCACCCGGCGAACGTTGGTGTCCACCACCGGAACCCGCTGACCGTAGGCGAAGCAGGCCACCGCCCGGGCGGTGTAGGCGCCGATCCCCGGCAATCCGAGCAGCACGTCCACGTCGGCGGGCACCTCGTCGCCGTGTTCGGCGGCGAGCACCTGCGCGCACTCGTGCAGCCGCAGCGCCCGCCGCGGATACCCCAGCTTCCCCCACGCCCGCAGCACCTCACCCTGCGAGGCGGCCGCCATCGCCGACGGCACCGGCCAGCGCGCCACCCATTCCCGCCACACCGGCTCCACCCGCACCACCGGCGTCTGCTGCAGCATGATCTCGCTCATCAGAATCTGCCAGGCGCTCACTCCGGGTCGCCGCCACGGCAGATCCCGAGCGGTCGCCGCATACCAATCGATCAGCGCATCGGAATCGATGCTCACGCTCTCACTGTCCTCTCCCTACTCCCGGCAATGCTACGGTTCGCGCATAAAGTTGCGAACCGGTCGCCCGCACGCGGTTCACGCACTCACTGCGCGTGTCGGCGGCGCGTCAGCAGTGATTTGCCGGGATGTAACCTCACGGACTCGCCGGTAACCGGCGGCATATGGAAAATGGGACACATGCCTCATACCAACCCGATCAGTGCCTGGAAGGCCCTCCGCGAGGGCAACGAGCGGTTCGTCAGTGGCACGCTGCAGCATCCTAGCCAGGGCGCCGCCGACCGGGCCAAGCTCGTCAGCGGCCAGCAGCCCTCGGCGATCCTGTTCGGGTGCGGCGATTCCCGAGTGGCCGCGGAGATCATCTTCGATCAGGGCCTCGGCGACATGTTCGTGGTCCGCACCGCGGGCCATGTCGTCGACTCCTCGGTGCTGGGATCCATCGAATACGGCGTCGAGATCCTGCACGTCCCGCTGATCGTGGTGCTGGGGCACGACAGCTGCGGCGCCGTGCGGGCCACCATCGATGCACTCGACGGCGGCGATGTGCCCGGCGGCTTCATCCGCAGCGTCGTCGAGCGGGTCACCCCGTCCATCCTGATCGGCCGCCGCGAGGGCCTGACCGGGGTCGACGAAATGGAGGCCCGGCACGTGGTGGAGACCGCGCGACTGCTCATGCAGCGCTCGATGATCATCTCCCAGCGCGTGGCCACCGGCGAATGCGCGATCGCCTGCGTCACATACAAACTGAACGACGGCAGGGTGCAGTTGCACCGGGCGGTCGGCAATATCGGCGAAGTGGCCTGAGGCATTCGACACGCCGTGGCCCTGAGTAGGGCCCGCTCGATCGTGCCCTTACCGTTGTTGCCGTGCTGGAACCGAATGGACCACTGCCGCCCGAGATCTACTGGCGCCGCCGTCTGCTCGCCATCGCAGCGTTGGTGATCGTGCTCGCGCTGGTGATCTGGCTGGCGATCTTCCTGCTGCGCAGCGGCGGCAAGAACGACACCAAGGCCGCCGCGACCACCACATCGGCCGCGGCGAGCAAGGCCGCCGCGGTCGACGGTTCGAGCACCTCCGCCACCGCACCGTCCGGAACCTCCACCAGCGCGGCGGCGACCACCAACGCCACCGCCAGCGGTTCGCCCGCACAATGCCCGGACCAGTCGCTGGCCTTGAAGGTGTCGGTGGCCCAGCCGACCTACAAGGCGGGTGAGCAGCCGGTGTTCCACATCGTCATCACCAATATTTCGACCACGGCCTGCACCCGCGATATGGGTTCCGGGCTGCAGCAGGTATCGGTGCAGTCGCTCGACGGCCAGCGACGGCTGTGGTCGAGCACCGACTGCGATCAGGGCGGCCCCGCCGATATGCGCACGCTGAACGGCGGCCAGCAGGCGGAATTCACCCTCACCTGGTCGGGCACGACCTCGCAGCCCCATTGCGCGGGCGAGCGGGTTCCGGTGCCGCCGGGCGCCTATGCCGTTGTCGCCCAATTCGGTTCGGTGCACAGCGCCCCGGAACCGTTCAACATCGCGTAATTCCGGCCGAAACGCACCGGACCCTCATACCGTCCGCGCCAGAGCCTCACGGATCTGCCGAGCCAGTTCGGCGTCGATGCCGTCGACCGCGGTGAGGTCGGCGATATCGGCATCCAACAGGGCCGACAGCGATCCGAATGCGGCGACCAGTGCCTCCGCCCGCTCCCGGGGTATCCGCGGGATCTCCGCGAGCAGGCGGTAGCCGCGCGGGCAGGTCGGGGTGCCGAGCGCCTCGACGGTGGCCGGAAAGCCCAGCGGCGCGGCCAGATTCGTCAACTCCAGCAGTTCGACCTCGAGCAGCCCGTCCAGCGCCGACAACGCCCGGTCGACGGCAGCCTCGTCCACGCCGCCGGGCGTCCACGGCCGGACGTAGTCGCGCACGACCATCCGCCGCACGCTCTCGGTGTCGCCGACGACCTCGGCCAACTGCATGGCCAGCTGACGACCGTCGACACCGAGTTCGGCCACATCGGCGTCGATCTCGCGGGCGACCCGCCGCACCAACTCCAGGCAGTGCACCACGGTCAAGGCGTCGCGCACGGTCACGACGTCACCCAGTTCCACCACCGACAGCTGCCGGACCATCTCGTCCAGCCGCGTGCGGTACCGCTCCAGCGTCGCCATCGCCTGATTGGCCCGCGACAAGATGGTTTCCGACGGTTGGATCAGATGCCGGTCCCCCGCCGCATAGACGGTCACGATCCCGGTCGACCGGCTCACCGATACCACGGGGCAGCCGGTCTGCGCCGCGGTCCGTTCGGCCGCCTTGTGCCGGGTGCCGGATTCGGTGGTCGGCAGCAGCGGATCGGGCACGAGATGGACATTGGCCCGGCGAAGGCGCCGGCCGTCGGTCGAAAGCACCACGGCCCCGTCCATTTTCGACAGCTCCCGCAGCCGGGTGGGCGAGAATTCCACATCGAGTTCGAATCCGCCGTCGCAGATCTGCTCGACCGATTCGTCGTAGCCCAGCACGATCAGCGCGCCGGTGCGGGCCCGCAGGATGCGATCGATGCCGTCGCGCAATTCGGTGCCGGGCACCAGGCGGGCCACCACGGCCCGCAGCGCGGGATTCCCGCCGCTGTCGGGCCGGGGATCGGGCGCAGGCGGGCGGGGAAGCGACGAAGGCAGGTGGGCGCCCATCGGATCCGGCGGTGCGGACACGGATCTGCCGAGCAGAGTGGTGACCCAGCGCCCCGGGTTCATTCGACAGCCTCCAGACGTGGTAGCCCTCGCTTCGACAATCCGCTCAATGCCAGTGCAGCACGAACATCGGTCACCTCGTGCACCTTCATGCCGATTCCGGAGCTGTCCACGCCCGGCGGCACCAGCGCCTGGGTGAAACCTAGTCGCTCGGCCTCGGCGAGGCGACGCCCGACCCCCGCGACCCGCCGCACCTCACCGGCCAGGCCGACCTCACCCAGGATCACCGTTCCGGCGCGCAGCGGCCGGCCCCGCTCGGCGCTGGCGATGGCCAACGCGACGGCCAGGTCCGCGGCGGGCTCGGTGAGCCGCATACCGCCGACGGTGGCCGCATAGACCTCGAATTTGCCCAGATACAGCCCGCACCGGCTCTGCAGCACCGCCAGCACCATCGACACGCGGTTGTGGTCCAGCCCGCTCACCGCGCGCCGCGGCATGGCCGCCTGGGTTTCCACGGTCAGCCCCTGCACCTCGCCGAGCAGTGGACGCTTACCGTCCATCGCCACCGTGATCGCCGTGCCGGGCACCGTATCGGCGCGATGGTGCAGGAACAGGCCGGACGGATCCTCGACCCCGGAGATGCCGTCGTCGTGCATCTCGAAGCAGCCCACCTCGTCGGCGCTGCCGAAGCGGTTCTTGATGCCGCGCACCATCCGCAGCGCGGAGTGCTTGTCGCCCTCGAACTGCAGCACCACGTCCACCAGGTGCTCGAGCGTGCGCGGGCCCGCCAGATGGCCGTCCTTGGTGACGTGCCCGACCAGCAGCACCGCGATCCCGCTCGCCTTGGCCAGCGAGGTCAGCGCTGCCGTGACCGCCCGCACCTGTGTGACACCGCCGATCACCCCTTCGACATCGGCGGCCAGCATGGTCTGCACCGAGTCGACGACCAGCAGCGTCGGGCGCACCTGCTCGACATGCCCGAGGATGGTCGCCAGATCGGATTCGGCCGCGAGATAGACCCGCTCGTGCACCGCGCCGGTGCGATCGGCCCGCAATCGCACCTGCCCGGCCGATTCCTCGGCGGTGACGTAGAGCGATCGCTCGTCGCGCCCGCGCGCCCAGCGGTGCGCCACCTCGAGCAGCAGGGTCGACTTGCCCACCCCCGGCTCGCCCGACAGCAGCACCACCGAACCGGGCACGATGCCGCCGCCCAGCACGCGGTCGAGTTCGCCGACACCGGTGGTCCGGGCCCGGGTCTCCTGGGAATCGATAGTGGAGATCGGCGCCGCGGCCGTCGAGGGCAGCAGCGCGCGCCGACCGGCCGACGGCCCGGACGGGGCGGCCGGGGCCATCTCGTCGACGGAACCCCACTCACCGCAGCCCGGGCACCGGCCCACCCATTTGGCGACCTCGTGCCCGCACACGGAACACCGAAACTGCGATTTCACCTTGGCCACGGGGGCAGCCTAAGGATTCGGTCCGACAGGGAGGCCGATGAACACTCGGCCGACACGGACACGTCGCCGACGCGCCCGGGCCGGTGACCTGTCAGTGGCCCGAGTGTCCGCCGGCGGGCTTGTCGGCCTTCTCCTGGCGGGGCAGCTCCGGACCGGCGTCGACGGGGACGTTGACCGCGACCGTGCCGGCGTCCTTGAAGTTGAAGGTCACCTGGTAGGTCAGGCCGGGGGTGATGTCCTTGGTGAGGCCGGTGATCTCGACCAGGATCGGGTGCGCGGCGGCGTCGGTGGGCTCGTCGGGCGAACCGGCGCCCTCGGGGTGCGCGGTCGCGCTGGTCGACGATGCGGGAGTGCTGGTCGGCGCGTGTGCGCCGGTCGATGGGGGGCTGGTCGGCGCGGCAGCCGTGGTGCTGGCCGGGGCGGGGGCATGGCCCGGCTGCGGGGCGGCGGCGACCACGGTCTGTCCCGGCTCCAGCCGCGGGTTGGCCGGGGTGATGTGCACCGTGCCCAGGTCCGTGGTGATGCTGGTGAGCTCGTCGGCCTTGGACGCGCCGTCGTTGATCGCGCTGAAGGCGATGACGGCCTTACCGCCCTTGGCGTTGTTGTACTCCTCCGACTTCGGCAGGAGCAGGCGCACATCGCGCAACGCCACGTTGCCGATGTTGGCGGTGTTGCCGTTCACGGCCGAGACCTGCTGGGCGGTCTGTGAGATCTGACCGGCACCGCAACCCGACAACGCGAGCACCGCACCCGCGGCGACCGCGGCAACTGTCGCGGCCCGGCGGCGCGCCTTCGACGCTGTGGTGGCTTTCAGGGCAGTCACGGCTTGTCCTCCATGTCGACCGGCTCACTCCACGATGCAGAGTAGTAGTAGGGAGCGTAGTAGTTGGCACCGTGGCCCTCGTGTCGGGTGGGGGAGTTGCAGGCTCAACCATCGCGGGGCACTACGATTGGGATACGCACGAGGGCGCGCCGCCGGGATCGTCCGAATCCGGACAACCTCGATCCGGCCGGGCCGTGCGTAACTCCTTCTGGCACAACGGGATGCATACACAGGGCGTTCTGTCAACCCCCACGGCTGGCCCGTTGTGGCCCTGACCTGCGTCGTTGATCGCGCCGTTACCGAGTCGCATGTTAAACTGTGAACATCGAAAGGGGCACGGGACACATGATTTTTAAGGTCGGAGACACCGTCGTTTACCCCCACCACGGAGCGGCGCTGATCGAAGCTATCGAGACCCGCACCATCAAGGGTGTGCAGAAAGAGTATCTGGTCCTGAAGGTCGCACAGGGCGACCTCACCGTTCGGGTTCCCGCCGAGAACGCGGAGTATGTCGGCGTCCGCGACGTCGTAGGCCAGGAGGGTCTCGATCGAGTCTTCCAGGTGCTGCGCGCGCCGCATACCGAGGAGCCGACGAACTGGTCTCGCCGCTACAAGGCCAACCTGGAGAAGCTCGCCTCCGGCGATGTGAACAAGGTGGCCGAGGTCGTGCGTGATCTGTGGCGCCGGGAGCAGGACCGCGGTCTGTCCGCCGGCGAGAAGCGCATGCTGGCCAAGGCTCGCCAGATTCTCGTCGGTGAGCTCGCCCTCGCCGAGGGAACCGACGATGTCAAGGCCGAGACCCTGCTCGACGAGGTTCTCGCCGCGGCCTCCTGACCGTGAAAACGTCGCACGACGAAAGTCGTGTTGTGGCGTTGGTGCCTGCCGCCGGTCAGGGCGTTCGCCTGGGTGAATCGATGCCCAAGGCCTTCGTCCCGGTCGGCGGCAGCCCCATGCTCACAGTCGCTGTCGACGGTCTGATCGCGTCCGGGGTCGTGGACCGCATCGTGATCATGGTGCCCGCCGAATGGCGTGCGCAGGCCGAGGCCCTTGTGCATGTGAATTCCCGGGTGCCGATCAGCGTGGTGACGGGGGGCAGCGAACGTACCGATTCCGTGCGCGCCGGACTCGCGGCCGCGCCGGAGGCCACCCATGTGCTCGTCCACGACGCGGCCCGCGCCCTGACGCCGCCGTCGCTGATCGCGCGGGTGGTGGCCGAACTGCGGGCCGGGTCGCGCGCCGTCGTCCCCGGCGTCCCGGTGGCCGACACCATCAAATCGGTGGACTCCGACGGCGAGGTGACCGGCACGCCGGACCGATCCGTGCTGCGCGCCGTGCAGACCCCGCAGGGTTTCCGGGCGCAGCTGCTGCGCGAGGCCTATGCGCACGACGTGCCCGCCACCGACGATGCCGGACTGGTCGAGCGCCTCGGCGTGCGCGTGCGCGTCATTCCCGGCGACCCGCTCGCCTTCAAGATCACCACGCCGCTCGACCTGCGCCTGGCCAATGCCCTGCTGGCCGAGCGCGAGCTGTCGGAGCTGTCACAGGCGGTGCGGCCATGACCGACGTGGCGAATATGCGCGTCGGCGTCGGCACCGATGTGCACCCGATCGAACCGGGCCGCCCCTGCTGGATGGCGGGCCTGCTGTTCGAGGGCGACAGCGGGTGCGCCGGCCACTCCGACGGCGATGTCGCCGCCCACGCGCTGTGCGATGCACTGCTGTCCGCCGCCGGTCTCGGCGATGTCGGCGCGGTCTTCGGCACCGGACGCCCCGAATGGGAGGGCGTATCCGGCGCGGCCATGTTGAAGGAGGTCCGGCGGCTGCTCGACGAGGCGGGATATGTCATCGTCAACGCCGCTGTGCAGGTGATCGGGAACCGTCCCAAGATAGGTCCCCGCCGTGGCGAGGCTCAGCAGGTGCTGGGAGAATTGTTGGGTGCGCCGGTTTCGGTATCGGGCACGACGACCGATGGCCTGGGGTTGACCGGACGCGGGGAGGGGATTGCTGCGATGGCCACCGCATTACTGCAGTGTTGTAGCCCCTCCTGTCCGGGCTCGCACTGAATCCCGACCCCAGTTCTTCCGGGTGTGCGCCCGATCCCTCGCTCGTACCCTGCACCGAACCGCCCGTACTCTGCAATATCTCAACAGCTAGGATGGCTGGCCGTGACTCTGCGCCTGTTCGACACCGAGACGCGGACCCTGCGTGATTTCACGCCTCTGGTCCCCGGCCGCGCATCGGTGTACCTGTGTGGCGCCACCGTACAGGGTGAACCCCATATCGGACACGTACGCAGCGGAGTCGCCTTCGACGTGTTGCGCCGCTGGCTGCTCGCCAACGGCTACGACGTGGCCTTCGTCCGCAACGTCACCGATATCGACGACAAGATCCTGAACAAGGCCGCCGCGGCGGGCCGCCCCTGGTGGGAGTGGGCCGCCACCCACGAGCGTGCCTTCGATCGCGCCTATGAGGCACTCGGTGTGCTGCCGCCGTCGGCGGAGCCGCGCGCCACCGGGCACATCACGCAGATGATCGAGCTGATGCGCCGGCTCATCGACCGCGGCCACGCCTACGCCTCCTGCGGGAACGTGTATTTCGACGTGCGCAGCTTCCCGGAGTACGGCAAGTTGTCCGGCCACAAGCTCGACGACGTGCATCAGGGCGAGAGCGCGGGCGAGGGCAAGAACGATCCACGCGACTTCACCATGTGGAAGGCCGCCAAGCCCGGCGAGCCGTCCTGGCCGTCGCCGTGGGGCCCGGGCCGTCCCGGCTGGCATCTGGAGTGCTCGGCCATGGCCGAGTTCTATCTCGGCGCCGAATTCGATATCCACTGCGGCGGTATGGATCTGGTCTTCCCGCATCACGAGAACGAGATCGCCCAATCCCGCGCCGCCGGTGACGGTTTCGCGCGGTACTGGCTGCACAACGGCTGGGTGACCCTCGGCGGTGAAAAGATGTCGAAGTCGCTCGGCAATACGCTCTCGGTGCCGAATGTGCTGAAACATGTTCGGCCCGTGGAACTTCGGTTCTATCTGGGTAGCGCGCACTACAGCTCGATGCTGGAGTACTCCGATCAGGCGCTGCGCGATGCGGCACAGGCCTATCAGCGACTCAAGGCGTTCGTGCAGCGGGCCGCGGAGCGGGCCGGTGACATTCCGGTCGGCAAGTGGACCGACGCGTTCGCCGAGGCCCTCGACGACAATCTCGGAATTCCGAAGGCACTGGCCGAAATTCATCGGCTCGTGCACGAGGGCAACAAGGCGCTGGAGTCCGGCGCCACCGACACCGCCCTCGAACTGGCGGGGCAGGTGCGTGCCATGCTCGGCATTCTCGGCGTGGATCCGCTGGATCCGCACTGGGCCGCGCCCCAGGATTCCTCGGCCGCCCTGGAGGCACTCGACGTCCTGGTGCAGGCCGAACTGGAGCGGCGCCAGCAGGCCCGCGGCGCCAAGGACTGGGCGACCGCCGACGCGGTGCGCGATCGGCTCAATGCGGCCGGGGTCGAGGTCACCGATACCCCGAACGGCCCGGAGTGGACTCTCACCAGGGACGCGCGATGAGCGCGCGCCCAGTGCGGATGTCCCGCACGATACGAAAGGCTCACTGATGGCAGGCAATTCGCAGCGGCGGGGCGCGATCCGCAAGACAGGCACCAAGAAGGGCGCGGTCGTCGGTTCCGGTGGTAAGCGCCGCCGGGGCCTGGAGGGCCGCGGCGCCACGCCACCGGCGCATATGCGCAAGAACCATCCGGCGGCCAAGCGGGCGGCAGCGGCCAAGAAGGCCGCCCAGACCGGCACCCGCACCTCCGGCCGCACCCCCAACCGCAAGGGCGACGACGGCCCCGAACTGGTGCTGGGCCGCAACCCGGTGGTGGAATGCCTGCGGGCCGGGGTTCCGGCGACCGCGCTGTACGTCGCGGTGGGCACCGAGAGCGACGAGCGGCTGACCGAGTCGGTGAAGCGGGCCGCCGACACCGGTATCTCCATCCTGGAGGTGCCGCGCACCGATCTGGATCGCATGAGCGCCAACGGCTTACATCAGGGCCTGGCGCTGCAGGTGCCGCCGTACCGCTACGCGCATCCCGACGATCTGCTCGAATCGGCAAGGAATTCCGATACTCCCGCCCTGCTGGTGGCCCTGGACAACATCTCCGATCCGCGCAACCTGGGCGCGGTCATCCGGTCGGTGGCGGCCTTCGGCGGCCACGGTGTGGTGATCCCGCAGCGGCGCAGCGCCAGCGTCACCGCGGTGGCCTGGCGGACCAGCGCCGGTGCCGCGGCCCGGCTGCCGGTGGCGCGGGCCACGAATCTGACCCGCACACTGAAGGACTGGGCCAAGGCGGGGCTGCAGGTGGTGGGCCTGGACGCGGGCGGAGACACCCTGCTCGACGACTTCGACGGCACCACACCGACGGTCGTGGTGGTCGGCTCGGAGGGTAAGGGCCTGTCGCGGCTGGTCCGCGAGACCTGCGACAGCATCCTCAGCATCCCCATGGCGGGCCCGGTGGAATCGCTGAACGCCTCGGTCGCCGCGGGCGTCGTGCTCGCCGATATCGCCCGCCAGCGCCGGATCTAGTTTTCCCGCAGTCCGAGAAGCCCCGCGTCGGACCTGCTTTCGGGGTGGCTGTCCCCCTAGACTTGGCGGGTGGCCATGAATCAGCCCCCCTACTGGTTCGATCAACCGATCGGGCAACCGGTCGAGCATCCGCACGCGACCACCGTGCTGGTGCTCGGGGCGTTGAGCGTCTTCTGTTGTGGCGCACTGGGTCCCGTGGCGTGGGCGATGGGCAGGCGGGCGCTGGATCAGATCGATGTCTCCGGCGGCGCCTATGGTGGCCGCACCCAGGTGATGGTGGGCTACGTGCTGGGCATCATCGGCACGATCCTGATGATCCTGATGGCGACCCTGTTCCTACTGATCCTGATCGGTGGCAACGCCTGAGGGGCGCACATCGCGATCGAGGCCCGGGCGCTGCGGATCGGCCGTGACCTCCCAGGCGGGCCATTCGGCGCTGACCCGGCCGGCCCAGTTGGGCTGGCGCCGGTCCCGGAAGGCGGCCATCCCCTCGCCGCCGTCGACGCTCTCGGCCACATAGGCATTGAGTTCGACCTCGAGCCGCCCGACGGCCTCCGGGCCCATGCCCAGCCCCTCCCACAGCAGCCGCTTGGACAGGGCGGCCGGCAGCGGGGCCGATCCGGTGGCGATGTCGTGCGCGACGGCCATGGCGGTGGGCAGCACCTCCCCCGCCGACAGACAGCTGTTGGCCAGGCCCATCGCCTTGGCCTCGTCGCCGTCGAAGGTGCGGCCGGTGAGCAGGATGTCGGCCGCATTGGCCATGCCGACCAGCCGCGGCAGCGTCCAGTGCGCGTATCCGTCGGCGAGCACCGCGCGGCGCACCTGATTGAGTCCGTACACCGCATCCCGGGCCATATAGCGCAGGTCGCACTGCAGCGCGAGCGCCAGCCCGATACCGACGGCGTGCCCGTTCACCGCCGCGATCACCGGCTTGCGAATGCGCCACGGCGCGGGGTCGATCGTGGCGCTGACGTCGCCGACCCGGTTGGACAGGTCCGCACCGGCGCAGAAGGCGGGCGGGGTGCCGGTGATGACCACGGCGCGAATCGCGTCCTCGCTGTCGCAGCGGCGCAGCGCCGCACCGAGTTCGGCCACCATCGTCGGGGTGAAGGCATTCTGCTGAGCGGGACGATGAAGCGTGAGCACGGCGACTCCGGCGGAAACATCGACGTGCAGTTCCGAACTCATGCGATGAAATCCTAGCTCTGTGCGACGTGTGCCACGCCCACCTTGTGAGTGAGCGCGGGCAACGGCGACCCGAATCCGGGTATTACCGGTGGTATCGCGATCGAGCAGAACACAACCGGACACGATTGCGCAACCGCGGCCGTCGCTGCTAGTCAGAGGGCTTCGCTATCGGACGGTAGCGTCACAGCTAGCGCAACACCTTGCGGCCGATTGCCCACTTGTGCACCTCCGTGGGGCCGTCGTAGAGGCGGAAGGCGCGCATATCGCGGAAGATCATCTCGACCACGGTCTCGTCGCTGATGCCGATGCCGCCGAGCACCTGGACGCAGCGGTCGGCGACCTTGAACAGCTCCTCCGACACGTACGACTTGGCCATGGAGCTCTCGTGGCGGGCCTTGTGCCCCTGATCCATCAACCAGCAGGCATGCCAGATGGTCAGGCGGCACTGGTGCAGCGCGATCTCGTTGTCGGCCAGCAGGAACGACACGCCCTCGTGTTCGCCGATGGGCTTGCCGAAGGCGGTGCGGGTCTTGGCGTGTTCGACGGCAATGCTCTGGGCGCGTTCGGCGGCGCCGAGCCAGCGCATGCAGTGGGTGAGCCGAGCGGGAGCCAGCCGCAGCTGCGCATACCGCAGCGCCTGGCCGGTTTCGCCGAGCACCGCCGACTTGGGCAGGGTCAGATTCTCGAAGCGCACCACCCCGTGACCGCCGACGTAGTTGCGGTCCATGGTGTTCATCGTGCGCTCGATGACGATGCCGGGGGTTTCGCCGTCGGTCAGGAACAGCGTCGGCCCCTCCGGCAGGTGGGGGTTGGGCGCCAAGCGGGCCATGATGATCCAGGTCTTGGCCCCGTCGGCACCGGTGATCAGCCATTTGCGGCCGTTGATGACGAAGTTCTCGCCGTCGAAGGTGGCCGTGGTGGTGAGCTGACCGGGATCCGAGCCCGCCCCGCCCGGCTCGGTCATCGCGAAGACCGAGCGCTGGTGGCCGGTGATCACCGGCATCAGGTAGCGGTCGACCTGTTCGGGGTTGGCGACCTTGGACAGCAGGAACATATTGCCCTCGTCCGGGGCGGCGCAGTTCATGGCGACCGGGCCGAGGGTGGACCAGCCTGCGGCCTCGTAGAGCACGGCCTGTTCGACATGGGTGAGGCCGCGCCCGCCCAGTTCCACGGGGGCCTGAATGGTGAGCAGTTTCTCGGCGCGGGCCAGTTCGACGAGTTCCTGGCGCAGTTCGTCGTTGGGGCCGTGCGAGGTCAGCCGCGGATCACGCTCGTAGGGAACGATCTTGTCGATGACGAATTGGCGGATCCGGTCGCGTTCGGCCTCGAGGTCGGCGGGCAACGAGAAGTCGATCATCGGTGGTCACCTTTTCCGGCTGTCCCGGCGTGCTTTCGGCCGGGAACGTGGCACGAGCATACGACCCGCACCCCGACAGACTGAAGGCGGCTGCCATCAAATGGTGGTCAGCCCAGGACGCCGCGCAGGAACTCTTCGACGTGGGCGCGGTAGGCCGCGGGCTGATCGTCGTGGACCAGATGTCCCGCGTCCGGGATCAGGACGTGGCGCGCGTTCGGATGCCGGGCGGCCATCTCGCGCATCTGGCCGGGCGGGGTGATGGTGTGCTCGCCCTCGATCAGCAGGGCCGGTGCCCGCACCGACTGCCACTGCGACCAGAAGTCGCGGCTGCCCCATTCCTCGGAGATGTCGCGGAAGGTCGTGACATCCCCGTGCAGGCGATAACCGTCCGGGCCCTCGGTGAACGAATTCAGGAAGTAGCGGCCCGCCACCGGGCCGAAGAAATCCAGCACCGCGTCGGCGGTGCGGAACGGTTGCGGCCACGCCGCGATCATCGCCGCCCAGTCCCGAGCCGTGCGCCCCCGGTAATCCGGGGCCATATCCTCCACCACCAGCGCCCGCACCCGATCCGGATGGTCGGCGGCATACACCCAGCCGTGCAGGGCGCCCATGGAGTGACCGATCACCACCATCGGCTCGGCGATCGATGCAGTAGCGGTCGCCAGATCCGCAACGAACGCCTCGGTGGTGAGCTCCTGCGGCGCCGCACGCCCGTGCCCCGCCGCGTCGAAGGTGAACACCTGCCCGAATTTCCGCAGCCACTCCACCTGCCCACCCCAGGTCCGCGCACTGCCCATCAGCCCGTGCAACAGCAGAATCGGCACACCCGTGCCACCCTCGTCGTACAGCAGCTTGTCCGCCTCCCCGCGTCTTCAGGCCATACAAGTTGATTGCCACGCAATCTGGTCACAGGTCCTACGTCTGTGCCGAGCAGAGTTCCGGGCGCGCCGCTAGCTTAGTCTTGTGGCTATGGCTGTTGTGAAGATCAATGCGATCGAGGTGCCCGAGGGTGCGGGGCCCGAGTTGGAGAAGCGGTTCGCCAATCGGGCGCATGCCGTGGAGAATTCGCCCGGATTTCTCGGGTTCCAGTTGTTGCGGCCGGTGGCCGGGGACAATCGGTACTTCGTTGTGACGCAGTGGGATTCGGAGGAATCCTTCGCGGCGTGGCGGGACGGTCCGGCGAAGCAGGCGCATGCCGGTCAGGCCGACCGCAAGCCGGTGTCGACGGGCGCGTCGCTGCTGGAGTTCGAGGTCGTGCTGGACGTGCCGGGTAAGGGCTGACCTCACCTGGGCCGGGTGTTGACGTCGAGTTCTCGCAGGCCCGGGTGGGCATTCGGGTCGGCGCCGGTCACCTGGATCCGCACGTAGCGGGCGTTGGTGGGCTCGACCAGATCGCCGGTCGGCGTGGTCGACACCGCCGTCCAAGTGCGGTTGTCGGCGGAGACCGAGACCTGCGTCGCGGCCGGTGCCGGTTGGGTCCAGCTCGACACCACCCGCGTCACGACGGCCTCCGCGCCGAGATCGACGGTGAGGTCGGCCTGCGCGGCGTCGGGCCGCCAGCTGGTGGCACCTTCGCCGTCGACCGCGGCCTCGGCGTACTGGCCCGGCTCCTCGCTGCTGGCGGTGACCGTCTTGCATTGCGCGGCATCGTCGGTCGGCGCGAGATCGGGTCGGCGCGTGGGCAATTCCAGCACCGCCCCCGAATCGACCTGGCGCACCTCGGTTCCGGGTCCGGTGTCGACCGGCAGCGGCGCCCCGGATTTCAGCGTGACGGTCGTGCGCTGGGCGCCGACGGTCACATCGAAAACACGTCCCTGCCACCGCAACCCGTGGATGGTGACCCCATCGCTCAGCCGCGGCGGCAGCAGCGGTTCCAGCCGCACCCGATCCTCGTGGAAGCGCAGCCCCGCCAGGCCGTTGGTGAACTCCTGAACGTATCCGCCCGCCAGCGTGGTGAAGTTGAACGCCGGTGAGCCCGCCAACGGGTCGTGGGCGCCCGCCTTCTCCCCGCGGGCCTCGGCGAACTGACCGAACGGTTCGCGCGCGAACGGACGCCCGGAGCGATCCACATAGGTGCCGACCGCGCAGCCCGGTTCGCCCAAGTCCGCGGCATCGATCGCGTGCACCGAATCGGTCATCGCCGGACCGTCCGGATCGGTGCGTTCGGCGTAGAACTCGAGCGTCTTCGCGGCGACGTCCTCGGGCATGGGCCATTCCAGCGGATATTGCAGCAATACCGTGTCCGCCTGTTTGATCTGCGTTCCGCGGTAGCCGTCGTACTGCAGGAAGACGCCGTTGGCGGGGTCGAAGGGCATGCGCAGGTGATCGGCGATCGCGGTCCAGGTCGGCGGTGCCGGTTGGCCGACGATCCGGGCCGCCTCGGTGGCGTTGCGAAGGGCCTCCGCCGCAACGGCATTGGTGTAGACCCCGTCGTCGACGCCATTGCTGTATTCGTCGGGCCCGGCGACATTGCGGATGGAATAGCTGCCGTCCGGATTGGGCGTCGCACGCGCGGCCCAGAATTCGGCCAGGGCGGACATGATCGGCCAGCCGCGGTCGCGCAGATAGCCGGTGTCCTTGGTGGCCAGGTAGTACTGCCAGGCCGCGAGCGAGATATCGCCCTGCAGATGGATCTGGGTCACGCAGTGCGGTGGTGACCAACTGTGGCATTCGGAGTTCAAATCGCCCGTGTCGGCGCTGGTCCAGGGATAGAAGGCGCCCGGATATCCGAGTAGCCGCGCATTCTCCTTGGCGGCGGGCAGCGTCTTGAACCGATACTCCACAACGGATTTGGCCAGCGTCGGCGCCAATTGCAGTAGCCCCGGGTACATCCAGATGTCGGCGTCCCAGAAGATGAGACCGGCGTAGTTGTCGCTGCTCAACCCCGTGGGCGAAATGCTGTTGTCCTGCTGGGGATTGGTCGCCGAATACAGCGAATACAGAGCCGCGCGAACCCAGCGCTGTACATCGTCGTGCCCGCGGACCTCGATATCGGACGACCACAGCGACCGCCATGCCTCGGCATGTGCGGCAAGCACATCCGACCACCCACGTCGAGCGATCCGATGGGCGGCATCGGTCGCCGCGCGAGCCGGATCCGCGGCGGTGAGACCGGTGTCGACACCGACGAATTTCGTCACCTCGTAGGACTTGCCCGACTCCACGTCCAGTGTCGCCTGCTGGCTGCCGTTCTGCTGGTGCACCGAGGCATCGCCCACCGAGAGCACCGAGGCCACATTTCCGGCGATATTCGTTGTCTTGGTGCGGAATCCCAGGGATGTGGTGGTGTTGTCCGGGGTCGTGATCCCGGTCTGGTCCAAGCGGCGTGCGCCTGCCATATCCAACAGGCCGGTCACGGTGGCCTGCCCATCCCAGTGCGGGGTGAGAGTGAGATGCACCGCGGCGGCGTGCTGATCGCCCCGGTCGGCGATCACGTCGTAGACCAGGTCGGTGGCCCGCCCGTCCTGCGTCGTCCAGGTCAGCGTGGTGCGCACCAGACCGCAGCGCAGATATTCGGTCTGCCGGAAGTTCGTGACCTGCGCGGGTGCCGTTGCGGGGGAATATGTTTCCGCACCGACCCCGACCAGCAGTGTGGACCAGTTGGGCAGGGCGGCGGCCACCTCGCGCCCGTCGGCGAGACCCGGCTCGGCACCGTACAACCCCGCGACGAAAGCGCCGTCGTAACGGGGTGTGTACAGCGGCCAGCCGGTCCGTTCACCGGTCTGCACATATCCCATGCCCGCCGGTGGCACCCGCAGGCCCAGATAGCCGTTGCCCACGAAGGGGTGTTTGTCGTAGGACCCGGCATAGGCATCCGAGAAGGGAGCCCATTCGGCTCTGTCGGAGACGTTGTCCCCCGGGCACGGCTGGGCCTGCGGCGAGTCGCCGTTGCCGGATCGCACCGCGACCAGAATCGCTGCGACCACCAGCACGACCACGACCGCCGCGACGATACCGATCAGCAGCCGAGTATGGCGGCCGATGAACTGTCGCGCAGTTGACGCCACGTTCGCCAGAGTGCCACAACTCGACCGACCGGTGCGACGACATCAGCCCGAACTACACATTTCGGTTATGGTTGCCGCCCACAGTGACCGATTTCCGCCATATAACCACGGCGCCTCGTTGCTCGCCGAACCGTTGACGATGGTGGTCGCCAACGGATTCGGCGAGCGATGTCGAGCCGGTACCCGGCGACCGGTTCGTCAGGACTCGAAACTGGCGTCCAGCTCGATGGTGTCGACGCCGGCCAGCGCCTTACTCACCGGGCAGCCCGCCTTGGCGGCCTCGGCGGCCTGCTGGAAGGCGGCGGCATCGATGCCCGATGCCTTGCCGCGAACGGTCAGCTTGATCTTGCCGATGCGGAACCCGCCCGCCGGATCCGGGCCCAGGGTCACATCGGCGCCGACATCCAGGCTCTGCACCGTGCCACCGGCATTGCCGATCTGGGCCGAGAGCGCCATCGCGTAGCAGGACGAGTGCGCGGCGGCGATCAGCTCCTCGGGGCTGGTGGTGCCGTCGGCGGTCTCGGCACTCCGCTTGGGGAACGACACATCGAACTTGCCGACCCCGGAGCTGGCCAGTTCGACCTGACCGGAGCCGTCCTGCAGTCCCCCGCTCCAAGCGGTACGCGCGGTACGTGTTGGCATCACTGTCCTTTCACAGTTGGGATAGGTCGCCGTCCCGATCGAACCTACCCGCTCCCGCGGGTTTGGTGAGGCGGCCGCAAGATTCCGGCCCAGAACATGCCGGAATGACGAGGAGGGCCGACCTCCTCGTCATTCCGAACGAGCCCGCCCTCGCTGTTCCGGGCGGGCCCGCCCCCCTTCGCCTTCCGGCCGAGCCCCCTTATCGGGAGGCCCACCCCTCAGCCTTCCGGCGGGGCCATACCTCGCCATTCGGCGGACCGCCCTGGTCCTTCCGGCGGGCCATGCCTTTCACCTTCCGGCCGGAATCAGGTCATATCGCGTTGCCGGATCAGCCAGGCCGTCGCCGCGACGAAGGCGACGGCGTAGGCACCGAGGACGGTGAACGACACTGGGCGGGAAAGGATGTCGAGCACGCCCGGGGTGGCCTGGCCCTGGACCGTGCGCATCGCGCCCGCCAGGGAACCGGCGGCGGTGCCGGGCAGGTGGTCGGTGACCGCCCGGATCGGGGAGAAGATCGCCGCGACGCCGCGCAGCAGGTTCTCCACCACCAGCACCCAGACCAGGCCCAGGCCGACGGCCAGTGCGGGGCCGCGAGCGATCGCGCCGATCACCGCACCCGCCAGCGTCCACATGCCGAGAATGGCTGTGCCGGTGACGATTCCGAGCAGCGTACGACCGGCCGAGGGCAGGGCCAGCGACTGGTGCTGCACCGCTCCGATCACCGCCGCCACCCCGAGGTCGATCGCGAAGGCCAGGCACACCAGCGCGATCACCAC
Organism: Nocardia transvalensis; assembly: GCF_015477765.1. GTDB lineage: Bacteria > Actinomycetota > Actinomycetes > Mycobacteriales > Mycobacteriaceae > Nocardia > Nocardia transvalensis_A. Next base: position 265,965 of record NZ_JADLQQ010000011.1, read on the forward strand.
GATCACCAGGGACACCACACTGCCGCCGATCACGCTCATCCGCGAAGGGCCTTGTGTCAGAGCGGTTTTCCAGGTTCCCCAGCCGTAGCCGCTGCCGACGGTCAGCGCGCCCAGCACCAGGATCAGCGCCCCGCCGAACATCGCCATGCCCTGGGTGAACACCTCCGGCACCGCGGCCGGAAGCATCTGCCGCAGCAGCACGTCGCGGGGCAGACCGTTCGACATCCGGGTGCTGTCACCCGAGGTGTAGGCCAAATAGTTGAACAGATAGGCGAAGGTGAGATTCAACAGAATCCACGTGCCGATCAGAATCCACAGTGCCGGCCACTTGCGCAACCGGGCGAATTCCGCCCGGGTGCCGGCCCACAGATCTCGCACCGTCGTCATTGCGGCGCCTCCGATTTCGTCATCTCGAAAAAGACTTCTTCCAGGGATCTTTCGTCGGTGCGCAGCTCCAGCAGGTCCGCGCCCGCCTCGATCACCGCGCGTGCCACCTTGGGCGCCGTTGCCACATCGGCATCGACTCTGATGCCGGCGGCGGTCAGCAACGCGGTGCGATCGCCCACCACCCGGCGCACGGCCGGATACGCCAACTCCACCGGCTCGGCCCGCAGGAACAGCGTTGCCGCTCCCCGCAATTCGCTGACCGTCGCCTGAGTGAGCAGGCGGCCCTGCGAGATGACGCCGACGCGGTCGCATATCTCCTGCACCTCGCTGAGCAGGTGAGACGACAGCACGACGGTGTGCCCGTCGGCGGCGAGCCCGGTAATGAGCTCACGCATCTCGGCCATACCGACCGGATCGAGCCCGTTGGTGGGTTCGTCGAGGATCAACAGGTCCGGGCGGCCGAGCAGGGCCGCGGCCACGCCGAGCCGCTGCTTCATCCCCAGCGAGTAGGCGCGGAATTTGTCGTCGCCGCGGCCGGCCAGCTTCACTTGGTGCAGCGCCTCCTCCACGTCGTCGAGGCCGCAGCCGCGATAGCGGGCCAGCACCCGCAGGTTGTCCCGGCCGGACAGGTACGGGTAGAACCCAGGTCCCTCGATCAGCACGCCGATACGGCGCAGCGTGCGCGGATCGCCCGGCCGCCGGCCCAGCACCGTCGCCGTACCGGAGGTGGGATGGATCAGGCCGACCAGCATGCGCAGCGTGGTGGTCTTACCGGCACCGTTGGGTCCGAGGAAGCCGTAGATCTCGCCGGTGTAAACCGTCATGTCGACGGCGTCGACGGCGGTGTGGGAGCCGTAGCATTTGGTCAGCGCCTGGGTGACCACGACGGTTTCGTTCATGCCTTCGAGAATCCGCCCTCGACCGGGGCGGGACATCCGCCGCCCGACCCGATCCGGCATACGTATCCAGACGTAATTCGCCGTGGCCACGTACCGTTTGCGCGAGTACGGCGTTACCGTGCGAGTGTGAGTCCGACCGCTCGGCCCAATAGGCGGGATGTGCTGGTGGCGCTGGTCGTCGCCGCTGCGCAACTCGGCGCCGGGCGGATGGCGAATCTGGCCGAGGTCCGGCAAGGGGTGCCGGTGCCGGGCGTGCAAGCCTTGGACGCATTCGGGTACGGGCTTCTGATGCTCGGCCCGCTGCTGCTGGTGGTGCGGCGCGCTTACCCCCGCACCGTATTCCTGGCGACGTTGGCAATCGTCTTCACCTACTTGTACGCGGGTTACGGCTACGGGCCGATCTTCATCTCGATGGTCGTCGCCTTCCTCACCGCAGCGACGCGCGGATCACGCTGGCACACCTATCCGTTCGTGCCGCTGGGATATCTGATGCTGATGTGGCCCGCACCGACGCTGCGCGGATACGCGATCGGCGGCTGGCAGGTCATCGGGGTATTCGCCTGGCTGTGCGTGCTGATCGCGATCGCCGAGGGGATTCGCCAGCGAAAGGCGGTGCTGACGGCCCGTCGGCAGCGCGCGGAGACCGTGCGCTGCCAGCAGGAGGCCGAGCGCGAACGCGAACTGGCCCAGCGCGAACAGCGTGCCACCGAGGAGCGGCTCGCCATCGCCAGGGAACTCCATGACGTGCTCGCCCACAGCCTGTCGCTGATCAACGTGCAGTCCTCGGTGGCACTGGAACTGCTGGACCGCAAGCCCGAGCAGGCCGCCACCGCGCTGGCCGCCATCAAACAGGCCAGCCGCGATGCGCTCGACGAGGTGCACACGCTGCTGCGGTCCATCCGAGCCGGGGCGGAATCCGGTGCGGCGCCGACGAGCCCGACGACAGGCATCGCGGACCTGGATACCCTGCTCGCTCCCGCCCGGGCGGCCGGACTCACGGTCGACACGGCCATTCGAGGCACCGTGCGGCGACTGCCCACCGTGGTCGACGTCGCCGCCGCCCGCATCGTGCAGGAGTCGCTGACCAATGCGCTGCGCCACGCACCGGGCACCGACGCCGTTGTCGCAGTGGACTATTCACCGCACGAGCTACGGCTCACCATCGAGAACGGCCGACCCGTCGGGCCTGCGGATTCCGGCCGAGAGCAGGCCGAGAAGACAAAAGAGGGCGTCACCGGTGGAGGTCACGGAATTCCTGGAATGATCGAGCGTGCGCACGCTCTCGGCGGGGAACTGCGGGCGGGACCGCGCGGCGACGGCGGATTTCGAGTGAGTGCGCGGTTGCCGTTGGGTTCTCCGGATTCCGACGGACGGCACCGGGCGGCCGCAGAACCGTCCACCGCACAGGAGGATTCATGACAATCCGGGTATTGGTTGCGGACGATCAGGCGCTGGTGCGGGCCGGGTTCGTGGCGCTGCTGGACGCGCAGGACGGGATCGAGGTCGTCGGTGAGGCCGATAACGGGCAGCAGGCGTTGCGGATGACGCGGGAGTTGGTGCCCGATGTGGTGCTGATGGATATTCGGATGCCGGTGCTGGACGGGCTGTGCGCCACCCGGATGATCGCCGACGATCCCGAGCTGTCCGGCGTGAAGGTGGTCGTGCTCACCACCTTCGAGCTCGACGAGTACGTCTTCGAGGCAATGCGTTCCGGGGCCACGGGTTTCCTCGTCAAGCACACCGAGCCCGCCGACCTGGTGAAGGCCGTGCGGGTGGTCGCCGACGGTGATGCGCTGCTGTCCCCCAGCGTCACCCGCCGCCTGGTCGCCGAATTCGCCTCCCGCGCCAAGCCGGCGCCGACCGCGACACTGTCCGATCTCACCGACCGGGAACGGGAGGTGATGGCGCTCGTGGCCGAGGGGCTGACCAATGCCGAAATCGCCGAGCGATTATTCATGAGTCCGGCCACCGCCCGCACGCATGTCAGCCGAATCCTGTTGAAGCTCAACGCCCGCGACCGTACCCAGCTGGTCGTCATGGCCTACGAATCCGGATTGGTGCGCCCCGGCTGGCAGTAGCGGCGCGAGATCCGGTCACTCCCCCGGGTTGGCCTCGGCCCTTTCGTCGTCCGTGAAGCCGATCGGACCGCTCGCGCGGGTCTGCATCCGGGCGGCATTTCCCGCCGCCGCCCGGAATACGCCGCGCACTCCGCCCGGCGCGGCGGCGTAGGTGATCGACTGGCGCGGATCGAAGCCCATCTCGCTGCCGATGGCGACCGCGTCCATATTCGCGCCGAGGAACAGGAAGTTCCAGCTGTACACGTCCTGCTGCTGGGTGATCAGCGACTTCACCGCCGAATGCGTCCATTCCCGGCTGGAGTTCTCGTGCCCGTCGGTGAGGACGACGACGATGACCGTCCCCGGGCGCGCGTTCTCCGGGCGTGCGGCCAATTCGCTGCCGATATCGGTGACCAGGCGACCGACCGCGTCGTACAGCGCGGTCATCCCGCGCGGCTGCAGATTCAGCGGCGGCACCTCGGCAATCGGCCGATTCGCGTACACCAGTTCGTATTCGGTGTCGAACTGGGCCAACGTCACCTCGATCCGCTTGGGCACTTCGCGCTGCTGCTCGAGGAAGGCGGCGAACCCGCCCTCGGTGTCGGACTTGATCGACTGCATCGATCCGGAACGATCGAGTAGTACGGCTATGAGCGTCAGGTCGGAATCGGTCATCGCATTGCCCCCGGTCGAACGATGTGAACGCCACCCACGGTACGCGCGATGCCCTGCGCGTACGCGCGCATACGTATGCCAGATGTCGCGTACACACCGATGCCGCGGCAGTCGGCTCGAGTCAGGCTCGAGTCATGAACACCTATCTCACTTCCACGACCGTCTCGGTACTGGCCGACCACGCCGATTACGGCTGGCATCCCTGGCCGTTCTTCTGGATCATCCCGATTCTGTTCTGGCTCACGGTCATCGCCCTGTTCGTCTTCCGGCGCGGCTTCGGCCGTGACAACGGCATCGGCACGCTGCGCTCGGCCTACGCGCGCGGCGAGATCAGCGAGGAGGATTATCTGACCAGGCTCGATGTGCTGCGGCGATCACGCCGCCGCCGATGACCATTCGCCTACGCTGAGAAAGGGATCACAGCGAGTCACATTCGTCCGGCCTGCCTCGTCGTCTCGGTAGATCGCCGGTACGGCGACGGCATACCGGCCGAGCGGCAATGGAGGTTGTGATGGCGGCGAAGATTCTGGTCACCGGTGGTACGGGCACCTTGGGCAGGCACGTGGTTCCCGGCCTGCTCACGGCGGGACAGGAGCTGCGGGTGCTGAGCCGGAGCCCGCGTGCGAACACGCCCGGAATCGAGTATGTGCGGGGCGATCTCACCAAGGGCCACGGTATCGACGCGGCGGTGGCGGGCATCGACACGATCGTGCACCTGGCCGGTGACGCCAAGACCGACGACGTCGCGACCCGCCACCTGGTCGACGCCGCGGCCGGGGTCGGGCACCTGGTATTCATCGGGGTCACGGCGGCGGAACGGATTCCGCTGGGCTACTTCCGCGCGAAGCTGGCCGCGGAGCGGGCGATCGAGGAATCGGGGATCCCGTTCACCACGCTGCGCGCGGCACAGTTCCACGACCTAATCTTCGACGCGCTGCGGACGCTGGCGAAACTGCCGGTGGTCCCCCTCCTCCCGGGCCGCATGCAGCCGGTGGAGACCGCGGAAGTGGCGCACAGGCTGGTCGAACTGACGCTGGGTGAACCCCAGGGCCGGGTGTCCGATCTGGCCGGTCCGGAGGTGCTGGACTTCCGCGCGCTGGTCCGCACCTTCCTGCAGGCCACAGGTAAGCGGCGGCTGATGGTGCCGATTCCCTTCCCCGGCAAGGCAGGCCGCGCCTTCCGCAACGGCGACAACCTCACCTTCGAAACCCACGGCAAGCGCACCTGGGCGGAGTACCTCGCCGAACGGGTCGGCTAGCGATCGGCCTCGGCCGGAAAGGTCATGGAGGATTACCGTACCCGCGCTGCCGAGCCGCTTCATAGAGCACAACCGCTCCCGCGGTGGCCGCATTGAGGCTGCTGGCACCGCCGCCGATAGGAATGCGCACGATATCGTCACAGGCTTCACGCCACCGGGCGCTCATGCCGGCCGTCTCGTTGCCGATGACCATCAGGGTCGGCTGAGTGAGGTCGTAATCCCCGATGTCGACCGTGCCGTGCTCGTCGGTCCCCACGATACGAATCGGGATCCCTTCCCGCCTGCGGTCGGACACCCAGGTCAGCACCTCGTCGGTCGAATGGGCACGCACCACCGGCAGCGTGAACAGGGAGCCGGTACTCGCCCGCACCGCCTTGGGGTCATAAATATCCGCGGCATGGCCGGTGATTATGACGCCGGAGGCACCGAAGGCATCGGCCGATCGTATGAGAGTACCGATATTGCCCGGGCTCACCGGACGGTCGAAGACGACTCCGAAAAATCCCGGCCCGGGCCCCAGCCGATCGAAATCGTCGGGGCGGAGCGCACCGACCGCGATCAACTCGGGTTCGCCCGATTCCCTTTCCCCCAGTTCCGCGAGCAGATCCGGCTTCACTTCGATGACCTGCGCGCCGCTGCGCCGCACCATCTGCTCGGCCCAGCCGGAGAGTTGTCGCCCCTCCGGACGGAGCAGGCTGTCGATCGACCATCCGTTTTCTACTGCCAAGGTAATCGGCCGTACGCCCTGAATAAGGAACTGCCCGGCCCGTTGCCGCTTGTTCCGGTTCGTAAGTAATGCCTCCCACTGCTGAAACCTGGCATTTCTGACGGTGACCTTCAGCGGATCGACCTTTCTATCCGAGCCCGGGCGCACTGCCCGGGCGCACAACCGCCAGCAACCCCGGCACCTCGTCGCCGCCGTGCCAATGCACCTGTTGCCCATAGGGAACGTCGGTGATGACGATGTCCGGCGCCGAACGATCGACAATGGCGGTCACCTCCGATATCCGCTGCCGCACATCGGATCCCACACCACCGCCGGACGATCGCCGCCACGAATCGCCAGTGCACGCTGAAATGTCTCCGGCGCAAGCCGGACCGGAAAGGCGGGCAAGCCGGGAGCAGACCGGAGCACGGCACCGCTGGCAAGGTCGCCGTAGTCCGCCTGCTGTACCGCGAATCGATACGCCACCCCGGTTCCTTCCCATGACCGTATCCGTATGTGAAGACTAGGGATTCTCCCAATAATCGGCGAGTTCCACGGGGAACCGGGCCGGAACGACGGAGCGGGAGATATGGCGAAGGCCCCTCTCGCCTTGTGCGAGAGGGGCCTTCGACTGGATTACTACTCTCCGGAGGCCGCGGCCTCGCCCGCGAGCGCCGCCACCGGCTCGTCGGTCGCCTTGGGCTCCTTCGCCTTACCGGTGAAGGTGAACTTGGCGTCCTCGCCGGCGCCTTCGCCGTCCCAGCCCTCGACGTCGACCTGCACGACCTGGCCGGCGCCGATCTCGCCGAAGAGGATCTTCTCCGACAGCTGGTCCTCGATCTCGCGCTGGATGGTCCGGCGCAGCGGGCGGGCGCCCAGCACCGGGTCGAAGCCGCGCTTGGCCAGCA
>NZ_JADLQQ010000012.1 GCF_015477765.1 Nocardia transvalensis
TCGGGAACGACTCTTGACTCCAGCGTGACCGGCTCCAACCCGCACACCGATCCTTCGGACAAACCACAACCCGGACCCACCACACAGGCTAACCCCAACAAGGTCTTGACCTAAAGGGGAGCCATGTCCGGGAACTCCGCTAGCAACGCCCGGATCGCTGGGTCGAACGCATCCACCGCCGAACCTCGCGGTTCGCGCCGATACTTCGGTGGTTCGTGCGCGGCCAGGGCCTTCTTCACAGTGTTCTTCGAGATCTGCAGATGCCGGGCTATCGCCCGGATCGGCATCCCCTCGGCCCGATGCAACCTGCGGATCTCCGCCCAGTCCTCCACGTTGAGCACCTCATGATTCGTCACCAGGTGGGTCAAGGTTCGCCCGGAACTACCAGGTCAGTATTGGACCGGAATCGACACCTGCACCGGCCCCCATGAGAAGGACCTTCTGAGACTCGTTCGCAAGTCACGGTAGACCAGGCCGACGGCAGCTTTCAGGAGCGGCGGCGATTACAGACGCATCTGGGACCAGCGTTGCTCTAGGAGGGATGCGAGCTAGCCAGACGTAGTCGGACTGTGGGCGGCTGGAGGATCAGCGCTAGCTCGGTTTGCGCCTCTTCCCAGCGGATGCACCGAGTGTCATCGTCGGTTCGGGCTGTTGGCTCACCAAACGCGCTGATGAGTGTCTCGGACATTCCGGCGAAGGCCTCTTGCAGCCGTGCCTGCCCGGCTGTGTCGTTGGTCGAAGCTGTGGTCGCAGGGACATCGATGTACTCGGCAACGCCTCGTCGGCCATGCACATAGCCGTTGGTAGTTCCCAACTTGGGATCCAGGTCGATTCTGTCGGGGTCGGCGCCTCGTTTTGGTTCCCAGCCGAATGTGGCAGCGAGCCCGAGCATGTCGTCCATCCGCCACGACCAAACGAGTTTCCGTAATGCGGTGGCCAAGTGGATGAGTTCGTGATCGTCCAAGGCTCGCCATCCCGTCGCGGGGTCTGCGCGCGGGACGCGTGCTGGGCGAGGTCCGGGCGGATGGTCGAGCAGTTCGAGGTAGTCGAGCGGAGTCCCTATTCCTCGCTGTCTGGTGATTGTGGTGCCAGGTGTGTTCGCTCGGCGATGGTAAGTCCCGCTGCGCGGCACCTCATTTCGGCGAGGCACCGCCACTTGTCGGCGTCGTGGCCGGGGATTGCGGCCAGCGTGAGAGTCCAGGCGTGGTCGGCCGTGCGGACCAGGGTGAATGCGGCCTCGGTGATTGTCTGATACTTCGGGTGGCGGTAGGTGCGATGGCCCAATTCGGTGCCGGTGGGGGCGCTCGCTGCGGTCGAAACGGTCAGGCCCAGGTTCGCGCACAGTTGATCGAGTTGTTCCTGGTCGAGTCGGCCGTGCAGGGTCAAGGTGAGCTGTGGTTGTGCCAGTGTCATTGAACTCTGTCCCAGCCGAGGCCGAGCCGTGGCAGCGGGAGGCGACGGTTGCCTGCCCGATCATTCCAGGCGTCGTAGACCAAGGTTGTGGGGTCGGTGATACCGAAGCCGTCGCGTAACCCGGTGACCACCATGTCGGCCAGTTGACGGTAGAGGGCTGTGGTGATGGGCCAGGGCAGCTCGATCCACCAGTTGTCGGTGTGGCGGCTGTCGGGCTGCTGCCAGCCGGCGTCGATGATGCGTTGACGGCCAGGGCCGGAGGGGCGGGATTCGGGGGACAGGTAGGTATCACCGGTCAGTTGTGCTTCCAGCAGATCGTCGGTTTGCCGGAACTGCGTGTAGCGGCAGTTCCCGGCGGGCTTGTCCGCTTCGGTGATGACAACGAGCGCTCCCGCGGGCAGGGTCGCCAGTTCCTCTGCCAGGCCTGCGCTGAATTCGGTCCAGTCGGTCAAAGCAGTCCTTGTTCCTCGAGCTCTACGGTCTCGTCGTGAGAAGCGAGGGCGGCATTGGTCACCAGGTGCAGCTTTACGCTTGCGGACAGCTGGACCAGTCGCAGCGTTGTAGTCGTTCCTGCCCAGCGCACTTCAGGTGCCTTGCCGGGTTTGCGCAAGGTTGGTTCGCCCAGCGAGGAGGTCAGCGCAGCCACCATCCGCGTGAAGGCATCACGCACTTGCGCCCGACCGTCGGAATCGTCGGTGGCGAAGCCGGTAACCCTCAGGTCGATGTCCTCGGCGTGTCCGCGGCGACCTCCCACACGCCCGCTGGCCATTCCGAACCCATTGTCGAGCATGACCCAATCCGGGCGTGCCCTGAGGACACGCCAGCCGAACTGATCGGCTAGCTTCGTGACGTCCTCCATACGCCAGGACCAGTCGATCGTGCGTAATCGCGTTGCCAGATCGACGATCTCAGCGTCGGTCAACTGCTGCCAGTCGGTCATGCGCGTTCTTCGATCTCCCGTGCCCTGGTCACATGCGGAGGTTCAACGATGCGTTCACGGATAGCTGCTCTGGCGCCCGGAACCTCGCCAAGACCCGCAACAACTACGGCGGCGGGCACGGTCGATAGCGGACAAACCGACCTGCGGGACGAGTTACTGCAACTGGCGCGCGATGGTGGCCTGCTGTGGGCAACGCGCCGGACCAGCCAGTTTTGCCGTGGGGCGACGGACGCAGCTGAGCAACGACCCGCGAGGCAATCGTCAATCCGGTACGGGGGATAAATTGTCAGTTAATGGTCTTCTCTTCGGTTAGGGGATTGCCGTCTGCATCGACTTCCTCGTATTCAATGCTGAATCTAATGTCTGCGTTTCTGCACTGCTCGGCAAGGCCCTCGAGCTTGGAGACCGCAGATTCTGGCGTGCCGTGGATGTCGCCTTCGAGGAGAAAGAATTCGCGGGCAGTTCGTGGTGTTACCTCATAGCAGAATAATTCGAAGTCCTCGGTTTCAAACCGGGTCTCCCAACCGTGGCGTAGTTTCATGCGTAGATCGGCGGAGAGCCAGAGCCTCAGTATTCGTTCGACAATCTCCGGGTTGTCAGTAGAGATGGTTCCTCGGTATGAGGTTGTTGGCACTGTGCTCCTCTGCGGCTAAAATGGCTGGCGCTGTGGTTGTATCAATTATACTAGGCCCTGATCTGGGAACAGCGCCTGGCCTCGTCCTCGCCATAGATTACCGTGACGCCTGGGTTCAGCTGCAAGATCATTCGGACGGAGGGCGGCTGGATGACGAGTATCATCGTGTTCTCGATCCCTGTCCATCGCGCCTGTGGAAATGCTTCGGAGCGACAGATTCTCGGCTTCCCAAAAGCTGCGCTAAGAGCATTACACATCCGATCGAATACTTCATGCAATTTCGCTCCGATATCATCTTCCTGGCTGAACGTCGCCACTGGAAGATCTATGCATTCCACCTTCGAACTGCTGCCCTTGATGTAGCAGTAGCCGGGAACAGAATGAGTGTCGAGGGTGATTCTACCAGGTTCTTCCTTCTCAATAGACCAGAAAATGGCAGTGCATGCCCGATGTATTCTGATTTGGCGCCGTACTGAGGTCGAGACCGAATGTCGTCGTACTGCCGTCCGCCACATGGTCGACGGTATCATCAGCGCGTTTGCGAAGCTCGGGGTCGATGTCATGGAGCGTCGACCACTCAGGTGTGAGATCCAGATCCGCACAGATAGCCGGATCAGGCATAGTAACGACTGATTCTTGACCTCTCGATTAGTATTGTCGTGGCGGGTCATGTGTCGAATGGAATTGTCGCTCGTGGTTGCAAGCCCTCGGTAGCAGCGCGTGCAGGTTCGGAGGGTGGGAGTGGGCAACGGTCTGCCCAATGGCCCGGCAGCCTATCTCGGCAAGTCCTTGCCATCTGGCGAATCTCGTGCCGGGTATAGCGTCGAGTGTCATGACCCATTCGTTACTATCTGCCTCACTCACGCAACCTCGTGGGTTACCGGTCTTCACCGGCAAAGCCCGACCGCCCAGTACCAGCCGTAGGCGGCAGCGGTCGGCGGGTAGTGGTGGATTCAATCAGGTGATGCTCTTTTCTCTGCTCAAAGAATTGCCATCCTCATCGACCTCTTCATATTCGCCACTGAATTCGACACCAATCAGCCTGCACTTTTCAGCAAGTGTCTGTAGCCTGGTGATGGCATCCTCGGGAACTCCGTCGATATGACCTTCTAGTAGAAAGAAAGCTGATTCTTTCGGAACCATGGCTTCGTAGCAAAGAAGTTCGAAGTCTTCTGTCTCGTAATGCGTTTCGTATCCGTGCCGCAGCCTCATTCGAAGGTCGTCCACCGACAGCCACGACCTCAGCACCTGTTCGACAACCTCCGGACTGCTGGTTTCGAAGCTTCCATGGAATGATATTCGCGACATAGGTCCCTATCCTACTCGTCAATGACGGCATTGCTAACAGGTTCTACTCGATCGAACCCGCTTGGTGAACACTCAGATGCGCCGAAACCATAGCTGCCCAGGGCGGTGGAGCGAAATGTTCTTCCTCTGCTAGCGGGTTCGACCGGTCTCGATTTCACTGGCGCTTCTGGCTTGTTGTACATATGGGGCTACAGGCCCATGAGGACTCAATAATGGGGTCATCTGATGTGGAGTCACAGTTGCGTTAGGAGCAGATGGATGTAGGGCGGTTCGTGAGTCAGGGTCAGTACTGTTTCCTGTCCGGCCCAGCGGATTCGGGGCACGTCACCGAAGATCCGTTCGGTTGGCCCGCCGAGCGAATCGGTCAATGCTGTGGTCATGCGAGCGAAGGTGTCTTCCAACCGGGTTCGACCGGCTTGATCGTCTGTGGTTGGCCCGGTTACTACCACGTCGATACAGTCTGCCTGTGAGCCGTCGCCAAGCATGTACCCGTCAGCCGTCGCTAACTTGGTGTCGAGGGTGATTCGGTCGGGTTCGAATTTTCGTACGGTCCAACCGAATGCGGCCATGAGTCCGAGCGTGTCGTCCATGCGCCAAGACCACACCAGGCTACGCAGTCTCGTAGCCAGGTCGACGATTTCGTTGTCGTCCAACGCGGGCCAGCCGGTTCGTGCCGGCGGCGGGGGAAATGGTGTCGGCCGCTGCGCGTCGAGCAGGTCCAGATAGGTGTCGACATCGGAGTGGAGTGATTCCCACCTCGGCATCGATATCCCGTCGGGCCAGATCTGGTCGATCAGTTCGTCTGCTCGTCTGCGGGTTTCCGTGCGCGGCGTGGTCCGCCACGGTGTGGGGTTGGGTATTGCGTAGATGGAGGGATCCAACGGCGGTACACGGTTGTCGGCTGCCGAGGTTGCGGTTGTGGTGTCCTGGCTGGTCGCAGGGCGGGGAGTTGTGCGTGGCTGTGGCACGGATGCCGACTCTTCGGGCACTTGCTCAGCGGGTTGCTGTAGGCGTTGGGCGACGGTGAGTCCTGCTGCGCGGCAACCGGTTTCGGCGAGACCTTGCCACTCGGCGAAATTGGTGGTCGGTACGGCATCGAGTGTGATGGTCCATGAGTCGGAAGTGGTTCGCGACAGGGTGAGGACCATGGCGGTAATCGTGTGATATTTGGGGTGCTGTTGGGTACGCCGCCCCAGTACGGTGCCGACCGAGTCGACAGCCGTTCCGGATGGCTGCATGCCCAGGCATTCCTGCAACTGATCGAGGTGAGACTGGTCGAGTGGACCGCGTAGGACGAGGGTGAGTTGTCGTTTCAGGAACTTCACGGGGCATCGATCCTGGTCAGGTCGGGCACGGATAGGTCAATGGTTCGTTATCAGCCTTGTCGTTCCACGCGTCGTAGATCAGATCCGCGGGACTCGGGATGCCGAAGCCCTCACGGGGTCCGGCAACCACTATGGCCGCACGCTGATGCTGGGTGGCCGACACGACTGGCCAGCGGGAGTTCGACCCAAAAGATGGCCCCTCGAACGGCAAGACAGCCAGCTGCTTCGCGAGCCTTTCTGCGATTTCCTCCCAATCGGTCACAGGATCAATCCCACTGTGGGGCCTGAACCTGCCCACCGGGTTTCGGCAGATTCACTAGGTTACGCGCAGTCGGTTTGCTGAAGAAGGTGCCCGCTGCGGCAGCTATCTGCGCGAATACGTCGTACGCTTGCTCTCGGCTGTGCGCGTCGATGCCTGCCGTCATGTGACCACCATAGTCGTTGTGGAGCCGGTTGCCGAAGACGCGGACTACTTTGTCTCCTTTACGGGTGCATTACGCAGTCGGATTCGTGCACGTTCGTCCAACTCCCTTGCCCTCGTTACATGCGGCGGTTCGATGGGCGGCTCCCGGACTACCTCGTGCGGGTCCTTGCCCTGGCTGAGTTTCGATAGAAATGAGGTCAGGACTTGGTCGTGTGGCGTTTTGCGTTCGATGGCTTTCGCGGCGTCCGCATAGTATCGGGTCAGAGAGTTATAGGGGACTTCGACGGGATCTCGTCCGGGCACTCGGTATATGAGCACACCCTTTTCGTGGTTGCGACTCACTGGATCATGAGTGCGGATCAGTTGATACAGCTTCGGGTCGAGCGTGCGTACCTGCTCGCGTGTCAACTGGAGAGCCTTCGTTGATCCGACGATCTGGTTGTGTTCGAGTCGAACAGCCTCCCGACCGAAAACTTCCAGTGCCCTTCCGTACGTCTGGAGCCGTTGGGCTTCCAGCGTCGCGGTCACGATCCGGGCTTGCTCCGGATTCAGCCCGAAAGGCTCAAGCGCCCGGGATTCGAGACTCCGCTCATATCGAATGACGCGCTGCAGCTGGTCGTGGGTTTGCCGCACGTATTCGGCGTCGGGCTCTCTACCTTGCTTAACGGTAGCCTCAAGTTCTCTGGTCTGCTCATGAACTCGTTCGAGGAATTGCGCCCGCGCCCGCTCTTCTGGCTCGCGGATCGCCAACACCCTGTCCGTCGCCTGCCGGACGATTTCATCCTTGAAGGCGTCCCTCGCCTTGCCGAGGGTGCGAGCGCGCTCGGCCTCGAGCGTCTGGACGACAAGCCGCCTATGTTCCCGATCCAGGCCCAGCTTCCCGAGCTCTCGGGCCTCCCTTTCTCGCTCGTATTGAATGACCTGCTCGGCCGCGTCGAAATTCTGCAGCACATCGGCCAGCTCCGGAACCTTACCCTGAGCAATGTCCCGCTCCAACTGACGAGTTCTGTCCAGATTGTACTGAACGAATAGATTCCGTTCCTTTAGGTGCTCCTCACGAAATTCCAGCACTTTCTGGGTTGCTGCGTCGACTAGCTGTCGCTCGGCGACTTCGAGTTGTGCGGTAACCGAATAGTCCCGCGTGTGCATGTCGATGTTCAATATTCGCTCGGCAATTCGGGCTGACTCGCCCAGCTCCAGGTCACGCACTGTAGTCAGTCGGCTCTCGAGCTCGAGCCGTTGACCGGTGGTCAGATGCTCTCTGGCCAGGCTGAGGTCCTTGCTCACCTCCGGAAGAGGAGCTCCTCGCTCGAGTGCACTCATTGCCCGGTTGAGTGCTTCCCGAGCTTGGTTGTGTTCGAGTGTGGCCTCGATATTCGGCAATCGACTGTTAGCGATATCTACGGCCAACTCAACGACATCCCGCTGACGCGATTCCAAGCCCTCCAGGGAATTGGCGCGTTGCTCTGCGAGATCTCGGACCAGCTCCGGTCCACGTTCCGTGGCAAGATCGCCCTTCGTTGGCGGCAGGTCATCGCGCTCGGGAACGGCGGGAGCCGGTTTGTCGCTTGGAAGCTCACCGGGGATTCGATAGAGGTTATCGGTCTTGCTGGGGGATGAAGCGCGTTCGCTGTCAGGGTGGCCACGCTGGGATTCAAGCTCTCGGGCCTCTTTCAGTCGGTGGATGAGCTCCTGCGCTCGAGCTTTATCGGTTGTTTCGACGACAGGAAGATCTGGGCTGGAATCGAACAGACTCCCCGGAACGACCAAAGAAATATCTTCGATATTTAGTTCTGGGTACTTTTGTTTAATCTCCTTCCCGACTTGCTTCAAGCCCTTTGAAATGTCGTGTGTAGACTTGATGATGCCACTTCTTACGGCATTCGCGAAGGTGAGCGCTTGATTGGTGTAGCCAGTCTTGCCGGCTGCCAAGATCCGGTCGGACAGTTCTCGGATTTCGTCGCGGCCAAGGCCCCTGAGGGGCATTGGTTCCCCGGGTTTACCGTCGGCGGTTTTGGGGGCGATTCGGCCGTCGTATCGATCAATGAGAATCTCATTGAATCGGTCGCGGTCGATAGCGATCGCGAAGTCTACGTCGTCGGCTTCGGGCTTCCGCAACGACGATCCCTGGATAAACGGGTCAACATCTCCGAGTCCGACTTCACGCAAAGCCCGTTCGAGGTCGGTGGCGAACATGTTGAAATGATCGGAGTTTTCGAATCGATATGGGTAGCCACGTTCTGCGACAATTTTGGCCCAGTTATGCATCTGGCGCGTCAGATTGTCGGCAGCTATGGGTTTCTTAATGCGGGATCCAGTATGTAGTAGGTCGGCGATATTGCGATCGGTTAGTCCGAGCCGTTGCCCTTGATCAATCAGTGCGCGTATTTCTTTATCGGTGTAAGTGAGTGCGAACCGATCGGGGTCTTTAGCAATTTTCGCCCGGACATTGTCGACAATTTCCGCATCGCGAGCCAGCGCTTGCTTTTCTGGATGGTATGTCTGATGGCCTCCGGCAT
The DNA here is from genome assembly GCF_015477765.1 of Nocardia transvalensis. Taxonomy (GTDB): domain Bacteria; phylum Actinomycetota; class Actinomycetes; order Mycobacteriales; family Mycobacteriaceae; genus Nocardia; species Nocardia transvalensis_A. Next base: position 8,564 of record NZ_JADLQQ010000012.1, read on the forward strand.
CGCGCCACGCCCGAGCGGGCTGCTGAAAACGATCAGGCTGGGCGAGGCTCGGATGATCGTGTGTTGGCTTCCAGGTGTAGCGGTCTTCGGGGTGGCGGTCGATGTGCGACCGCTCGCGATACTCGGGCGTTCCGAGGCTCTGGTAATGCCGTCCTTCAGGTGTTTGCAGGAACGCGTTCCATGAACTGCCTGAATTGCCGCGCTGTCCGGGTGTCCCGAGGGTCTCCCGCTGCTGCCATTCAGGTGTTCGCTGGATAGCGTTCCACGAGTTGTCGGCATTGTTGCGTTGCCGGGGAGGTGTTTCGACGTGATCCCGGGGTACCTGGAATCCGGGTCTCTGAGGGCTGTGTGAATCGTTTCTCGGGGAGTCCGGACGGTCGCCATGACCGGCTTCTGGGTCGTCGGGGAGGTGTCCGAGATCTGGCGGTAGGTCCCGATGCGCTCCTAGTACTCCGTGGTCCCGTGTTCCGGCCAGGCCCCGTTCATGCGGTAGCTCCATTGGATCCACGAGGCCGCCATCGTGGTCATGGTGCCCGGGGGTTGGTACAGCCGGGTGCTTTTGTCGATCACCAGCAGGTAGTTCGCGGTCGGCTGGTGTGGGTCCGTGGTCGACTCGGGGCGGATGAGGTATTCCACGGTGGTCGGGGTGTCCCGGATGAGGTGTAGGTGTAGGCGGGTGCGGCGGGGGTAGATCTGGCCGCCGGGGATCGGGGTGCCGTGTTGGATTGCCTCGGTGTACATCTGGGCGACCGTCGGGACGGGCAGGCTGGGGAATTCGGTGATTACTCGGGTGTGGGCGTCGAGGACCATCTTGGTCAGGCCGATGTGGCGGCCTTGGCTGATCTCCTCCTCGGACAGGATCGGGTAGATCACCCAGCCGAGGTCGAACGGGTACATCCGGTATTCCCGGCTGGTGCCGAATGCCTCGATCAGATACTGCTTCGCTTCGTCCGGGCTCTGAATGGGTTGGGGTGACATGTGGTCTCGCATCCGGTGTGAGGGGTATGGCATGCAGGCTGGCTGCGCGGTCGACGAGGTGCTCGAATGGGCGGTCGGAGGCGCGCGACATCGTGGGGTCCCACCAGACCGGGCCCTCGGCTCCGCGCGGGTACACGACGAGCACGCCGTGGCCTTCCTCGATGACCGGTCGGCCGTCGGGGTGGTGGAGCGGTTGGCCGGTGGCGGGGTCTTGGGCGTGGAATCCGACCGCGACTGCGGCCGAGGATCCGGGGCCGAGTGAGGCGACGAGCTGGTGCAGTTCCTGGAAACCGCGAGATGGGTCGTGGCGACTGAAGGACTGCCAGTCGGCGCCGAGCCAGGTGCTGATGCGAGCGCTGACGCCGACTTCGGCGGTGTGGTCGTCGCGGCTGCCGTCGGGCAGGAGATCGGGGTGACGGGGGTGGGAGATCTGGGGGTCGCCGTAGAACGAGGACAGGCCCGCGACGATGTTGTCGCCGCAGGAGCTGCGGCGGCCGGGGACCTCGGGGCCGCCGTCGTTGATCAGCTGGCCGGCGGGGTGGCTGCGCGGGTCGAACCAGGTGGCGTAGCGATCGCCCTCGCGCAGTGCGTTCTTGACGTACTCCTGATAAGAGGGATGTTCGAGCGGGGCCAGCTTGCCGGGCCCGGTCTCGCGGGTTTCCGGCAGACCGCGCAGCGGCGCGTTGGTGTTCGCTTCGGCGATGCGGTCACCGAGATGGCCGATATCGTTGCCGTCCAACCCGATCCCGTGGGCGTGCTCGGCGGGCAGGCCCAGGTGCTCACGCAGGTGCCGGGCGAGGTCGGCGGGAGAGGAGCCGACCGGCCACGATCCGCGCGCGAGAGTGCCGGTGTGGTCGACCGCGGCGTGCAGGTCGGCGTGAGCGGGATTGTCGACGAATTGGACCTCGATCCCGAGCCGATCACCCCACGGCAACCGCTGGTTCGGAGGCACGATATCGGCTGCGGCGGCCCAGGTGGCCTGGGCGAGCTGCCGCATCTGTGCGTCCGATACCCCGGGGCCTTGGTCCAGATACACGCGGACCACCAGGTCCGAGACCGGGTTGCCGGATTGGTCGATCGAACGCCGTACCTGGTAGGGCAACTCTGGGCCGGTGAGTCGGTTCGGCCGCTCCGCTGTCGGTTGCCGGTGCGGACCTGAGGGATACCTGGTCTCGCTTGCCTGCGGACGTGGCGAATCCTGGTGGCTGCCAGGCGAATCCGACTGATGTGGCCGCACCGGAGCGGCGCTGGGAGAACTCTCGTGTGGTCGGCGAAGCGAGGTGTCCGGGCGTGGCGGGACGGGGCCGTGCTGTGGTTCGCGATGGGGCGGCCGTGCGGAGTCGTGTGTGGCTGCCTGGTGCGGTGCCGGGGGGTGCGACGGCGTCGGTGTGTGGGGCGGTGCCGCTGGATACACGGACTGATGCGGCTCCGCGATCCGCGGTGCGGGCGCAGGGTGCTGTGGCAGCGGCTGGTGCGGTGGTGCGGGGGTATGTGTGGTCGGAATGTGCGGTGTGGGCGGCACATTCGTGGGTGCGAGGTGCGGCGCAGGTGTGACCGGTTGGTGCGGTTGAGCGGAACGTGGTGCCGATGCTGTATGAGGTAGCGGCGGCTCGGGTGCGTGCGGTGCCGGCCGTGGTGACGTGGGCGGGTGTTCCGGCGGCACAGTCGGATGGCGCGGCGCAGGTGCATGGGGGGTCGCTGGCCGCGGAGGCAGATCCCGCGGCGCTGCCGGGGAGTGATGTGTCGGGGCGTGGGTTGGCGATGGAATTGATTCTGGAGCCTCGAACGGAGTACGCGGCGATTGCTGGTGCGGAGGAACCGATTCCGATGCTTGTGACGGGTTCCACGGCGAACCCGACTCCGGCGCCCGCGAGGGCGCCCACGACGCATGTTGCGTCGGCGGCTCGGATGCAGGTGCCCGCAGTGACGGGTCCAGGGCCGGGAAGTACGGGGATTGTTCGCGCTGGGGAGCGTGGTGTCCTGCGGGGTGACTGTTTTCGAGATCTTGTTTCTGCCCGTGCGGGGGGAGATCGTGAGTTTCGGCGAAGCGGGGGTTGTCGAGGTGGGCGAAGCGGGGGTTGTAGATCGGTTCGCCCACCTCGACGGAAAGCAGGTTGCCGTCGGCGTCGAGGATGACTTCACGCGGCCATATGCGGTAGATGGTGTCGGCGGAAATGCCTCCGGGGGCGAGGATTTCGGCTTCGTGATGGCTACCGCCGTGTGTGTCGCTGTGGGCGGTGGCGTCGTGGAAGGTGGCGTCGACGTCGATGCCGTACGGGTGGTAGAGCTCGTGCATGTAGCGGATTTGCCGGAAGGTGCCGTCGGGCAGTGGCGTGAGGCTGCTGTCTGTGTCGAACTTGTGGTCGCGGACGATGGTGCGTTCCGGGCTTTTCGACAGTGAGACGAACCCGTCGGCTTGGCCGCCACCGGTGTTGCCGACGTGTGCGCCGATGTTGAGGTTGCCGGGGTCGCGGGCCGCGAAGCCGGGGCCGAAGATCTCCGGTCCTCGCGAATCCATGCGGAACAGGGCGTTTTTGGCGTCCAGGTATGCGTCGTCGGCGCTGAGATCGCGCCACACCGGGGTCAGGCCGTCGCCTTCGCGGCCGACGATGATTTTGGTGGGATCGACCGGTGCCACGGCGCTGTCGAGCGCGTGACCGGGCATAGACCGGGTGAGGTGGCCGGGCAAATCGCCACCGGCGGTGAAGACGTCGGGCTCGGCGTTCGCGTAGTACCGCCGATCCAGAGGATTGCGGAGCTTGTGGTCCACTACCTCGGTGAGGTAGTGCCGGTCGAGTTGATCGGGCGACTCCCGCAGCGGCGGCGCCTCAACGTTCTTGTAGACGAAGTAAGAGTTGATTCCGAGCGTGCCGTCCCGGAGACCGCGTGCTACCTCCTCAGTCGGGATCTTGTGCTTGGTGGCAAATTTCTCCACCCGAGACCAGGCGGGGTGGAGCCAATCGACCGGGCGGGTCCAATCGAACGACTGGCCGTCGCCTGGGTCTCTGCCGATATCGGGTGGACCGTCAGATGGCATGAGTCGCGACATATCGACGCGCGGGCCAGGGGGCGCGGGTTCGTCCGGCCGGTGAACAGGAGGTCGCGCTGCCGTGCCGGATTGCCGACGATCGGGGTCGGGCACGCGTGAGGGGTGATCTGCGGCCTTCTCGCGAGTCGACGAAGGGACATGGGCGTCACGATCAGCGCCGTGCCGTCCGAGTTGATGCGGGCTCTTCGGTGGAGTGGGATCACCGGGGTTCGAGCGGCTGCTCAGCGGTTGGCCGTGCAAGGCGGTGGGTTCGGGGCTGTGTCCCGGGGCAGCGGTGTGTGGCTGCTGTTGGCTCGACGCATCGTGGGTTGGCTTCGCGGCCGCGTCGCGAGGGTTGGGCGTAGGGCTGACGGTTGGGTCACCGGACGAGCCGGAAGCCCGTGTCCGGGTGGCAGTCTCGCCGTCAGGGGCGCGATGGCCGGGCGCGTGCGGAGAGCCGACCGTATGTTGTGGCCCAGCGGGGGAGTGGTGAGTCGATGGGTGTGGGGTGTCGGGGTGCTGTGGTCCGGCGGTTGTGTCACGTGCCGGTGTCGTGACCGGCCGATCCGGTGTACCGACACTGCCGGGCACGGGAGGAGTGCCGGTGGGTCGTGGCGGGACCGTGCCGCGATCGGACAGAGGTTGGGAGGCAGCGTCGAGACGTTGCGGTGTGCTGCTGGTGGCATCTCGTGGCGCTGCGGTCGCGCGTTCTGGTGTGTCGACATCGCCGGTTGAGCGAGGCAGATCGGCTGCGCGCTGGGGCGTGGCGCCGCGGTCGGCTGGCGGAGCAACGGATTCGGATCGGTGAGAGGGCTCCGGGCGGTGGGAGATATCGCCGGGTGCCGGTGTGGGGCGTGTCGGTGTTGCGCGATCTCCCGGGGGTGTGGGTCCGTTGGCCGGGGAGGGGTGTGGTGGTGGTGCGGCAGATCGGTCTGGGAGGGGAGCGGCTGTGCTCGCTGCCGGTGCCTGTGCTGCCGGGCCACGGTCGGATGTCCCGGGCTCACCCGTGCCGACCGCGGATCCGGATCGTGGATCGGACCCTATGGTGCGGGTATCGGTGGCTTGGCCGGTTGCGGCTTGATCTTGTTGGGGCGCAATCGAAGCTGCGTGTGCAGCGGTGACGGAGGTTTGTCCAGGGGCGTCCGGGGCGGCGACCGAGGCAGCGGTGGTCGCGGATGCGGCGATCGTGTCCGGGTGTGTTGTGCTGGTTGCGGCTGTATCGGTGAGGATTGACGACGGTGACGTCGCGGTCGATGGTTGCTCGTGTCCAGTGGTGGATTCGGTGGGGGTGCTCGCGGCGGTAGTGGTATCCGGGTGTGGCGTGTTCTCGGTGTGCGGTACCCCGGCGGGGGGTTTGAGGTCGTGTCGGCTGATCCCGCCGCCGGCGCCCTCGAGCAGGGAGCTGGGGGTGAGGGGTCCGTCGGAGGTGGCGGCCCCGGCGACGGCGTTGCCGGCCACGTTGCCGGGGATCTCGGCCACGGCGCGGGCGGCCACACCGGAGACCTTGTTGGATTCGAGGAGATCGGCGACGGCGTCGCCGCCGATCTTGCCGACCAGGTGCTGGGCGCCGGCGCTGATCGGTGCGGCGACCCCGCCCGCCAAGGCACCCGCGCCGGCGGCTGCGCCCACCGAACCCCAGTCGACACCGCCCTCGCGGTGACCTTGGGCGATTTCGATGCCCTGCGCGGCCAGATCTGTACCGGCACCAAAGGCCGAACCGAACGCCGCGCCTGCTGCGACTTGCGTTCCCAGTCGGGTGGTCACCCGCAGCGCGGCGCGCTCAGCAAGAAAGGCTGCGCCTCTCTTCGCGAGGTTCTCGAGCAGCTCCATCGCGGCCTTGCGGATGACGAATTTGACCGCGGTGGCGGCCGCGGCACCGGCGACCGTCCCGAAACCGGGAATGAAGGTGATGACCAGCGTGCCCAGCGAAATGTAGATGGTGAGTTTGGCGTGCTCGATATCGGTGGCGCCGTGTTCGAGTTGTTTGGCGAAGCTGTCGCAGACCGCGATCAGGCCCTCCAGGTCGCTGCCGTCGCCGCCGGTGATCTCGTGCCAGTAGCTGTCCATCGCGGCGTGGGTCCGGCCGTCGATCGCCGACAACGCCGTGTCCATGGCCGCGTCGGCGGGCTGCCGCAGCTCTCGTAATGCCTTGGCCATGTCCGACCAGTGCTGGGCCGCTCGGCGCATGGCGTCTTCGTCGCCCTCGGGCCAATGCCCGAGAACGAAATCCATCAGGAAGCCGGGAATAGGCGGGCGCCACAGGGTCACGCGTCTACTCCTCGGCTAGACGCGGCGGATCTGGTCGGCGTTGTGTTGATCCTGGACTTGCACGGCATTCGCGGAGCCGGTGATCTTGTCGCCGGTCGCTTTCAATTTGTCGGCCAGAATCGCCAGTGCCGCAAGGGCTTCCTTGACACTGCCCGGGCCCTCCTGCGGATAGTTCTTCTCGAACTGCTTACCGGGCTCATCGGCGCCCCAGCAGCGGCCTTCGGAGTCGATGCCCTGCCGCAGCTTCGTCAGGGCGGTGTTCACATCCGCGCCCAGTTGCGCGAACTTCGGCGCTGTCGCACGTAGCCGGTCCGGGTCAGCCCAGAACTGGGTCACAGTCACACTCCCTCATCAGGTTTCGGCGCGGTCTTCTACCTTGGACGCAGCAGCAGCGCTGCTGGTTCTACGAATTTCGGTCAGGTCAACGCGATTGCTGAGGCGGCGTCTGCGGCGAGTCGGACAGTTGAGCCTGCAGGTCCCGCAAACTCGGTGCGCCGGGCACCATTTCACTGAGATCGGCCATCCCGTCCGCGATCGATTTCACGGGTTCGAGCACCTTTTCGCGGGCCTGGGCCGCTGCCTCGACGCCACCGCGGATCGCGGCGTTGAGATCCTCGGTCAGCTGCTGGGGTGTGCTGCGGCGGTAGGCGTCGTCGGCGATGGTGATCTCGGTGACCATCCCGGACGCATTCACCGTCACCCGCGCCAGCTTGTTCGGAGACGTCGCGTGCACCTTCATCGCCGCCAGCTTGCCGTGGATCTCACTCAGCTGACCGATCTCGCGGTCGAAATCCGTTTGAATAGCGTCCAATTCGGACCGCAAGCGAGCGTTGGCCGACCGAATCTGATCCCGCTCCCACTGCTCCATGCGATCAGTTCCCGTCGGAGTTCGGTACGGCATCAGCGCGTTGGAGCTCGGCCCACTCATGCCACCAGTCGAGCAATTGCGAACCACGCACCAGAGTGAACCTTTCGGCTTCGGGGTTGAGAAGAATATCCATCCGCTCCTGCGGGCACACCTGCTCGAGCACCGTCCGGCCCGAAACCGTCCGCCGCAGCCACGGATTCACGTCTTTCGGTAGCATGCCCGCAGAGGTGTAGACCTCCAACGCTCTGTCATCGCCGCTAGGGCTGTAGCGCAGCGGCCAGCCCCGCTGCCCCAGCGCGTCATCGGCGGGCAGAACCATGATGAGCTCGCTGCGACTGAACGCATCGATGAATCGGCCGATATTGTTGAACCCGTACTCGAGCCGCCAGATCACCAACTCCAACTCGCTTGCGATATCTCGTTGCGCGTATTGCGGAGTGGGCACGAAGTCGGGGTTGAGCCAGGACTCGATCCCTCCGTTGTCGTCGACGAACCAGCCACCGATCACGTTGGTTTCCCTGAGGGCAGACTTGTCGGCCCTGGGATCCACGAAGTATCGCCGTTCACCCGGATTCGCGCGCGCCCACGCGAAATCCTCCTCCTTCGGCTCGGGCAGCACCGGGACCCCGGCATGCGGATAGTCGGAGATATGCAGCCCTTCCCCTATATCCCGACTGCTCAGAATCATGGCTGCTCCCCGTCATTGCCGCAGACCGCGACCGCGTTCCATAGCCGATTCGATAGGATCAACTGTTCAACCCCTCCTTGTGACCAAATGCTTTTGCCGTGCGGGCCGGCTGCCCACCAAAGCTTTTCCTGCCTACTGAAACATCATTCGGTGAGCCAGGATTTGGGTGGGCCGTAGCCTTGGGCCCTGGCCTCGTCCTCCTCGGTCCAATCCGACGGCAGTACAGACGTCTGCCTGCTGTGTTCGGCGGCGTGCTCGCGGGCCGCCTTGCGTGCTGCGATTTCGCGCAGCAAGCGGTCGTGTTCGGCTTGTGTTTCGCGGTCTGCCGTTTGCTCGGGGGCCGGTTGCTGTTGTTGGTCTCTCCGGTTCTGTTCCTTGCGGAGGTCGGCGAACACTTGGGCCCCGTCGCGGGTCGTTCGTGCGTCGGCTTCGAGAAACTGCTCGCGGAGCGTGCCGGAGGCCGCCCGGTAGTCGGCGAGGATGCGGTCCATCTCGGCCTGGTAGTCCCTCATCGTTGATCACCCATGTCGATCTCGATTTTCACGCCGTCGGTTCGCGGGGCAGGCTGGGGTGGGGGTGATTCGGACATGGGGTGGTCGGCGAGGGCGGCGATGGGTCGTGGTGCGAGGGTCGCGCCGTCATTCAGCGGCCCCGCTACCGCCAGTTCGGGGGCGCCGGGTGCGTCGTCCAGGTTCCCGACGGACGCCAATTCGGCGGCGCCGGGTGCATCGATGGTGGGCCCGTCACGGCCCGGTAGGTCGCTCCACAACGGTCGGGGTGGCACGATCCCGCTGGAATTGCGCTCCCCGTCCGGTGCGCCCTTTCCGCCGGCCGCGCCGCCGGCCGGCATGCCCCCCATGGGCATGCCGCCCATCGGCATGGCGCTTGTCGACGGATCACCGGCCGACGTTCCCGTGGTGGACTGCGGATTACCCGCGAGCGAGACGGAGGGGTTGTCAGCTCCGGCGAGATTCGGTGTCCGCCCCGCGGGTGTTCCCGACGCTGTGATCGGCGACGGGTGTTGCGCCGGTGTGCCTCCGAAGCCGGCGCTGCTGCCTGCACCGGTCGCGGCTGCGGGCAGTCCGGAGTCGTGGGTGTTCGCGGTTACCGGTGGCTTTGCGGCTGGTTCCGCGTCCGGGGTGAAGAACGGCACACCATTTCTGATGCCCATCGAGTAGCGCTGCGATTTCCCGTCGGGGCCGGTAACCGTTGCTGTGACGGTACCGTTGGGCGCTTGCGTGAGGGCGAGGTTCCCTCCGGCGAGGTTGAGATTCGCCAGCGTCTTCGATCCGGCCGTCGCGCCTGTGTCGGCCACCGGCACCTCGGCGCCGAAGGGGGAGGCGCCGAGCCCACCCAGCCCTTGCGACACCGTGCTCGCCACTTGGGTGAGACCCTGCTGCAGGGGCTGACTCGCCTGGCTAGCGAGACCGGCCAGGGCTTGTAACGGATTACCTTGCACCGCAGCCGGATTCACGGCGGTGGGGGCCTGCTGCGGGGGCGGGGTCACCGTCGACGGTGCGGTCGAATCCACACCTGCGGTCTGGACCGCGGCACCCGCATCGCCACCGGTCACCCCGGCCGAAACCGTGGATACCGGTACCGTCGGCTGCCCCTGTTGCGGAGGAATCGGTTGGTCCTGCGGTTTCGGAAACGGTGTCGGATCGTGACTGTCCAGCAGCTCGATGACCGGCTTGTACGCCTGCTTGATGAAGTAGTCGGCCAGCTGACACTGCTGGACGAAAGCGGTGAACGCCGCCCGCACCGCAGGACCGAAGCAGTCCTGCAACCAAGCCTTGCATGCCTCCCTGACCTCACGGTCGTTGACACCGTGCAGGTTCAGCTGATCTTTGACGTCGTCGAGGTAGCTGCGGAAGAAGTCGTCATCCGCCGCTGCGGTGATGATCACGCTGACCGGGTCCTCGGCGCCGTGCAGCCGCATCGCATGTCCCGCGACAGGGCATTGGGGGCTGTCGAAACCGGCGACGAAACTCGCCTTGTCTCTCACGATGTCTTCCAGCACATCCGGCAGCCCGTTCAACGCCGCCGCGACCGCCTGCAGGTATTGCGTCTGCTGATCGGCATGCGCGTGGAACCCGGCCAGATGATCACCTGCGGCCCGGCCGGATTGCCCCTCCCAATATTCCGGCACCGCGGTGGCCACACCAGCCAGACTGCCGGTGATGTCGGTGGCGCCGGGGTGCGTGTCGTGTCCCAGCGCGGCACCGGTGATCCGGGCGGCCAGGCCGCGCAGGTTGGCGATGTTCATGCGGCGCTGCTGGTCGTAGTACCGGCCTTCCAGACGCTGCATCTCGACGTCCGGCTCCTGGTCCGCGTGGATGATCGCATCGGGGTCGAGTGCCACAGGCCCGGTGAAACCCGGAAAATTCGGCTGCGGTACAACGATGCGATCGAACCCGGGCAACTCCGAACCCAGGCGCTGATACACCCGGTGGTAGCGCACCAGCGCGAGCTTGAACCACTCCAACCCGGGAGCGGCCGCATCCAAGATCCTGTTGACATCGAGGCCGGTGAGATCCGGCGGCTTGGGATTCCACGCCTCCTGGACGAAGACGTTGTTGTTGCTTTTATCGTCTCTGAGGGAACGCTCGAGGGGATCACGTTGCCGGCGGATACCGTCTCGGTACTGCTGCAGATACTGCTGAGGCGAATGTGGGGGAGTCGTCATGCCGGACCCTGCTCACCCGCGGCCGCGATCCGGTCCCGGTTCTCCTGGTCCTTGGATACGGTCGCGGTCACCGTCTGCCGCATCGCCTGTGCGGTCGCGGCGGAAGCCTCCGACCACGATTGCAGCATCGTGACAATCCCCTCCACCCCTGCGGCGAGCTTCTGGCCCTGTTCCAGGTAGTCCTGCCCGGCATGAGCCGGTTCGAAGCCGACATCCGCGATCCGTGTCGCATGTGCTTTCGTCGCGTCGGCCGTCGGCTCGATCGTCCGCGCCATCCCCAGCACCGCCTCCGGAACCAGTCGCACGGCCCACCCCTCCTCATCTCCGATCTCCGACTACTTCCACACCCCGCCAGGAGACGGGCCAAGCTCCTGATGATTACAGATACACCCTCAGAGGCGCCACCTTCGAACCGGCTGCATCGCAGAGTCGTTGTCGCGCAAGTCGTTCAGACGGGTGACACGGTGAAGACTCCACAGGGATACGTTTCGGCCCGCGGGCAACTCCCATTTCACCGATCGACGCATACGGAACGAATTCACCTGGCCCCGGCACTTGCTGTTAACGGTTGTCGGTTCGCTTCCTCGAGTGGTGAACTTCGAGTTCAGTGGTGGCGGCGGCGTAGATGCGGTCCAGGCCGTCGCGGAGCTGCGCTGCGGTGGTCTGCCAATCGGTGTGGAAGCGGCCGAAGGAGTCCGCGGTGGCACCTGTCCAGTTGTGTTGTGCTGCGGTCAGCAGTGTGTCGGCGTGTTCGAGCAGTCCATTGTCTCGGTCGTTGCTAGAGACGTTTGTCATTGCGGTTCCTCGGACGAGGTCGGTGTCGGCGGATGTCACGTCGTGTGGCGGAACGCGGCGACTACGTCGGTTTCAATCTCATTGAACGCACTAGCGGCTGTACGGAGAAACTCGCCGAGATTGTGGAGTCGCTCGGTGCAAGCCAGTCCTTCGCTGTGGATGGTGTCCCACTCGCTGCCGAAACTGGCGGCGGTCACCCCGCGCCACTCGGTCATCAAAGCTGTGATCGTCGCTTCCGCACGCACGAACTCGTTCTTGACTGCGGTGGCCGCGGTCATCACCTCACGGCCAGCGGCATCCACCCCGGGCAACTCCATGCCGATCACGTGGGATCCGGCTTCCGTGCCATGCTCGTCCGCAGCTACCAGGTCTCGTACTCATCTTCTCGGATTCGTTGCAGGGCGTGCTCGATCCAGGTCAGGAATCGGGTCGCGAGGTCTTGGGTGCTGCCGGGGCGGACGATGATGTGCTCGCTGCGGGTTTCGATGTAGCGGTCGTCGGCAATGTCGTACCACTGCACCACATTCGACGGCTGCGGGTCGGTGTTGAAGGCACCCAGCAGCAGCCGATGCGGTCGGCTGGTCGTGCTGAGTCGTTCGCTCGGCACTTGTCGAACTTTTCTTGTGTAAATGGCACATTCGCCCGGCTTCGTTGCTATGTTGTGGCCGTCTCGTCGATCTGGGCGCGACTGTGGCCGACGCCAGTGCCGTTGGCGTGTAGGGGATTTGGAGTGCATGTCATGCGTCTTCGTGATGCCGCCGCGGCGACGGGGCTTGCGGTGATCGCCGTGTCGTCCGGGGCGGGGCAGGGCGCCGCGTTCACCCCGACGATCGTGCCTGAGCTCGGCATCTACGCTGTGGAGCTCGACCATGCGGAGACGGTTGCGCTGCACAACTCGCCGCTGCCCGGCATGTTGAACCAGGTGTGGCGCGATTATGGGAGCGCTCTCATGATCCGGGCGGAGACGCCCGAAACGGATGGCGCGGTCTATGAAGCGGACTTGTCCGATGTGGTTGCCGATGCGGCCGAATCTGTCGACGGGGTGGTCGGCTTTGTGATCACTCCAGCCGACCCACAGTACGATCCGCCCACGGCTATTCGCCTCCTGGCCCTGGGGACGGAAGGGCATACTACTTGCTGCCGAATTGTCGGTCAGAGTGCAATCCAGCAGCCGGAACAGCACCTGTGAACTTGTTGCGCAACAATGAGGGCTTTTCAGCCGCGTTGCCGAAGAATTCCAGCTTCGACGACGTGTGGACCTAGGTGACGGCCGTCCGGTCCACTCGGGATGGGCGCCTCGGCCCGGGTCCGGAGCGATGCCCCGCAGGATCGCGTCGACGGCCGTGTATCGGGGCCGCGCGCTGGCCCAGCCAGTCTTCCCGGCTCACCTTCGTCGAAAGTACGTACGCGGTAGCGAATTCGGGCACCGCACTCATATCCTTGAGCATTGCGGGAAGTGGTGCGGCTCAAATGATTCCACGTCGCCCGCGGTCCGGCGTCGCTGATCGCCGCGGCGCAGTCGATTTCGAATTCGGCGCCGTTCCTGGAAAGCTCCGCGCCGTGAGCCGACCGTCGTCGCCCCGCAGGCGCCGCACCTCGGCGGAGGTCGACACCTCGCCGCCCGATCTGCGCATGGCCCAGCCGCCGATTACCGGCGTGAGGTTGACATTCACGCCCCAGGGGCATCACCACGGCGGGCCGGGTCACCCGCACGCCGCGACCGGTTTCCGGATCGGCGCCGTAAGGTACGCCCACGATGTGGCACAGCTTTCCTCGACTGAATTCTCGTTGGCCGCGCCCTGGAAGATCTGCGCATTCACCAGCGCGACGTCGAGGCTCCGGGGGCGACGCGATCGACCAGATCGTCCTTCACCGCGGGCAGATCCTTGGTGGCCTCGTCGTTGCTGAGCCCCAACCCGATCGAGGTCACCACCGTCGCCCGGTCCGTGCCGAGGAATCTCTCCCGGTCCACGGGGACAGCGTGCTTCATCCGACGGCACGAGTGTCACGGTGGTCGCGGGCTATCGTCGCTTTCCGGTACCCGTCTCGCTCTTTCCATCGAACACCGAGGCGGAGGAGGGGCGGCGTACTTTGAGTCTGCGAGGGCACTGTAGCCGACCGGCTACCGATCGAGGGCGACGAAGGCCCCGGTCAGGTGAATGGTGATCGCAACCTCTGGCCGCGCGATGACTCAGCCACAACAGAACGGCGCGGCGTGCGCTCTTTCAGGTAGAATCGAACACACGTTCTACATCCTGGATGTGCCTTGACGGGGACGCCCTCATGCGGGAGGCTCTGTGTCCAAGATCACTGACAGGGGGTAGTTGCTATGACGACCTATGGGTATCGGGTGATGGAGTTGTACGCCACTCCGCCGGGGAAGCCGAGGGACCGTATCTCTTTTGATCAACCGGTAGATGTCGAAGGTGGTCTGCGCACTCTAGTGCTGAAGGCTGCTAGATTGGCACTGGACACTGGAAAGTTGGATGAGAACCGAAACAAATATATCAAGTTTGCAGAAGTGCGCGATGACAATTGGGGGATCCTACTCACTGCCAAGGGCGGGGAATGGGGGGAATCTCGAGAGCTGGTTGATGTGTACGACGATCCAGATGTTGAATCTCGCCCAATTAATCCGTCCGATGCGGTGATTAGCGATTTTCATGCCCTTTTCATCGTGCCCCCTTATGGTGATACCGGGTTGCTCGTAACGGAAGTAAAAGGCCGTAGTCACTGGACCGTAGAGACTCTGGCGCAGATCAATTTGAAACTGGACGCTCATGGTATCAAGCTGCGATTGTCTTGGGACCTAGTCGATGCATCGGCGTGGAATGCCTACTTTTCAGACGAAACTGTCGGAGTAAAGTCCGTCGAGCTGGTCCAGAAATATCCATCGTCGGACCGTACGAGATTCACAAATGAGAATGTAAAGAGTGCCCGATTGGAAATCGACCTTCTGGAGGGTTCCGAAGTTAAGCAGCGGGTTATCCGTGTGTTGAATGCAATGCGTGAAGGGAGACGGCAAGCCCCGCGTCTTGCAGGAGTCGTTGGGTTGACGGAGTTCGGGGATTCCGATTTTGATGAGGAGCGTATTGTAACCGTCAAAGACGGAAAAACCAGAAAGATAAATGTCACTACCTCCTGGCCCAAGTTCGTTTACACGCTCGACGCAACGGAACACCCCACCGGTCCTGAGTTTGTGAACCTCGTTCGCGGTACTGTGTCGGACACATTGAAACTACTTAACGTCGATCTTGCGTCGAACTGGCGGCCACATTTCGTTAATTAGAGCGGTGGTTCGGGTGGACAAATTGCAAAGGTTCAACCCCTGGCCAATATTCATTTACAATAGCAGAGCTGTTCGAGAGCTCGATGGGCGTAGATCGGCATCGTTATCGGAGAGGCTGTTGCTGTATGGCGTGCCAATCGGCAGCCTTGCCCTCTTTACGCTGATGCGCTGGCAGCTCGGTGGCGTAACTCAACTCCTTTCAGCTATATCGCTTCTTGTGGGGGCAATGTTGAGCACTTTTGTCTTCCTGGCAAACCTTCGCATTAAGATTGAAGAATCTGATAATTACCGAGTTCGCCCTGGTCTGAAAAGATTGGTGGCGTCCTCGGCGGTGGGTGCTCTGCATGTTTCCCTGGTTGCGATGCTTTTGTCTCTTCTCCTTGCAACTGTAACGTCATGGCCGTTGCTTACGGCGGGTGGTCGTGCGGCAAATATCGCATCAGGTCTCTGCGTGGCGATGCTAGTGCACCTTATCGTTTCGCTAGCAGCCGTACTACGTCGTCTTCTTGGTATTTATGTAGATTTATTCCTGGGTGACTTTATGGCGTCGCCTGAGCCTGATAACTAGACCAACCGGTATGAGGGCACTCCGGCGGCAACTGCGACGACGGTCGAGCGCCGGGGTACTTCGCAGTAACGCAGTCGGGCTTATCGTCCTACCTGGTCGGGGCGTTCGTGCACCCCTGGCAGTGTGCGGGTCAGGGGTTCGATTTTCTTGGAGTTGAGGGCTTTTCACTGCGTTGCAATACCGATCACCGCTTGCTGGCGACGAGTTCGGCGAGTGTCGAGAGGCCATGGTGGACTTCGGTGAAACTGGTGCTCAGTGGGGCCAGGCCGAGGCGGATGCCGTCGGGGGCGCGGAAGTCGGGGATGACGCCGCGGTGCCAGAGGTGGGTGTTGATTTCGCGGAAATCGTTTCGGCGCACCGTGATGTGGCCGCCTCGGCGGTCGGGGTGGCGTGGTGAGGCCAGTTCCACGCCGTGGGCGAGCAGCCAGGCGTCGACCAGTTCGAGGGCGTAGTCGGTCAGCCGCAGCGATTTGGCGCGGACTGCGTCGATGCCGGCCTCTTCGAGCATGTCGAGGCCGGCCAGCAGCGGCACCATGGCCAGGATCGGGGGAGTGCCGCTGAGCATGCTGCGAACACCGTCGGCGGGTTGGTATCCGGGTCCCATGGCGAACGGGTCGCGGTGGCCGATCCAGCCCCAAATGGGTTGTCGCACATGGCCGTGGTGACGCCGGTTGATATAGCCGAATGCCGGGGATCCGGGGCCACCGTTCAGATATTTGTAGGTGCAGCCGACGGCGAAATCGGCGTTCCAGGAGTCGAGGTGGACGGGGACGGAGCCGACGGAGTGGCTGAGGTCCCAGAGCACCAGGGCGCCCGCGTCCTGGGCGGTGCGGGTGATCGCCGCGGCGTCGGCCAGGTACCCGGATCGGTAGGCGACATGGCTGAATACGACGAGTGCGGTATTCGGGCCGACCGCGCCCGCGACCTGGTCGTCGGTGATGCCCTCGGCGGGGTCGGTGTCGATCCAGGTGAGGGTCAGGCCTCGTTCGGCGGCAATGCCTTCGAGGAGGTAGCGATCGGTGGGGAAATTGTCGGTGTCGAGGACGATTTCGGTGCGGCCGGGCCGGGCGTCCACGGCGGCGCGGGCGAGCTTGTAGAGCAGCACGGTGGTCGAGTCGGCGACGACGACCTGGCCGGGGTCTGCGCCGAGGGCCACTCGGCCGAGGCGGTTCCCGACCTCTTCGGGCCAGTCGAACCATCCCTCCGTCCAGCCCCGGATCAGCTGCCGTCCCCACTGCTCGCGGATGAACCGGTCCATCCGTTCGGCGGTGGCCAGGGCGGGGCGTCCCAGTGAGTTGCCGTCGAGGTAGGCGACGATGTCACTGCCGTCCGGAGTCAGGAACCGGTCCCGGAAACCGCGCAGCGGATCGGCATCGTCCAGAGCGTGCGCCTTGTCCAGCAGATCGGCAAGATCGACCATGTGTTTCACCTTTCCCGTGACGTATCACGCGGGTCGCTCTGCGTGACCGGATCGACGACCTGTGCGAGGCCGAGTGAGCCGGCAAAGCGCGAAGGGGTCGAGTCGAGCCCGCCGGGCACCCAGCACGGCGGGACCGGACTGCGTGAATCGGTCATGGCGGTGAGCACGTCGTCGGGCGTGAGCCCGGCGGCCAGCAGCGCGGTGACCTCACGAGTGTTCACGCCCGGCGGCAGCGGTCCGTTGCCCAGGTCCGTTCCATAGAGGACCGTGCCGCCGTGCTCGACGAAGCGCCGCAGGTTGTCCGTCGCCGTCCGCAGCTGCGGGGTGTCGGTGCCGAAACCGTGGATGTCCAGAGTGCTGATCCAGCTCATGTACTGCGCTGCATCGGCGACGAGCCCGTCGTCGACGCGCTCGGTCCACGGGGTGTGCGCCAGCCGGTCGATGCCGTTGTCGTAGGCGAGACGTGTCATGCCCTCGCCTTCGACGTGGGCGATGACGGGGAGACCGGCGTCGTGGGCGGCGCCGACGATCGCAGCGAGCACGGAGTCTGCGAGCACCGGTCCCGCATCGGAGTTCAATGCGACCTTGATAGCGCACGCGCCCACCTGCCGCTGCTCACCCACGGCGCCCTCGGCGTCGAGCGGGGAGCGCACCTCGCGGACACTCCCGGCAGCGGCCCAGGACCGATCACCGGGATAGCCACCCGGAGCCGTCAGGAAGGCGCCGACCACCCGCATCCTCGGCAGGGTCGGGTCGTCGGCGGGCAGGGCCTCGAGAACATCGGGGGCGCTGCCGAGATCGTGCACTTCGGCGATCCCACCGGCGCGAACCGAACGCAGATCCACCAGGGCGCAGTGCACGTGTGCGTCACGCAGTCCGGGAAGGACGGTGCCGCGGAGTCGTCTCACCCGAGCGCCCGCCGGAACATCCTCGGGCGCGACGGGCGTGGCATCGGCGGGCGCACCGTGACGCAGGCGCAGGGCGCACCGGCCGAAGCGTCGGCGGGTGCCCCACCAGGCAGAGTCGGCCAGCAGCCATTCCTCCGCAATGTCCATGGCTCCCAACCTATCTGTGCGCGCCGTCTCGGTCGTCGACTTCACGCAGTACCGCCGCACACAGGTCGTCGACGGTGGCGTGTACGAATTCGGACATGGGAATGGAGACCCCGTAGTCCTGTTCGACGTCGTGGCGCAGCCTGATCATGCGCACCGACTCCATGCCCAAACCGATCAGCGGCTTGTCGTCGGGGAGCGTCTGCCGGCTCACGCCGAGCATGGCGCCGATTCGTCGGCGCAGCTCCGTGGCGACGTCGGCGGTGTCGGCTGCCGACCGGTCGTCGGCGGATTCTGCGGCGGGCGCCGCTCACCCAGACCTCACCCACCCGGTCGGCGGCGCACCCGGTGCGGGACTCGGTGTCCACGACGAGCACGCGCCCCATCGGTCCGGCGTTCCCGCACCCCACGAGTTCCTGCGTACGCGCGGCGTCCGTCGCCGACACCGGCGGCCTGGCCCGACCCTGCTCCAACTCGGCGGCATCGACCGAAACACCCAGCGCTCGCCACCCGCCAACTGCGCAAGCAGCACATGCCCGAGCCCGAGCGCGTGCAGGGACGACATCCAGCACACGACATTGCCGCCTCCCGGCAGTTCGGTGAGTGCGCAAAAGTTGACGATCTGGGCCGCGAGGAGTCCGACGAGGAAATCCGGGCCGGGCGGGAGCAGTAGCAATATCCGCTCTCCCGCGATGCCCGCCTGCTGCAGCGCCGCCGCGACGGAGCGCGCCCGCAGGTCCAGCTCCCGCCGACTGAGGACCTCGCCACGGTCGCCCGCCGGGGTGGCCGGGAAGCAGAAACCGGAGCGCGGTGGCCACTCGGCGCGCGCTCGGCATTGTCCCGCAACACATCGACCAGCGAAACGATCGCGGTCTTCTGGGAATGCCCGGGTCAGCGCCGGGGACGTACGCTCTGCGCGAACCCGTGGTGCCGGAGGCCCGCGCCCGCGCGATCGCGACTACAGTGGGCTCCGCATAAGAGGACGCGGCGAGAGAAGGAGAGCACCACGTGAATATGTACCAGCCCAGGCAGGTTGCGGCTGCGCCCATGGTCGGGGCCGGCTTCCCCGCTGTGGCCGCCACCCCCCCGGCCGGCCTCTCTTGGGGTGAGTCACTCTACGATCGCCTCCTTGCTCAGCGGATCGTCTTCCTCGGCCAGGAAGTGAACGACGAGATCGGTAACAAGATCTGCGCTCAGATGCTGTTGCTGGCTGCGGAGGATCCGACGGCCGACATCTCGCTGTACATCAACTCGCCCGGCGGTTCCATCAGCTCGGGTATGGCCATTTTCGACACCATGCGACTGATCTCCTGCGATGTGGCCACCTACGCCATGGGTATGGCCGCCTCGATGGGCCAGTTCCTGCTGTCGGCCGGAACGCCCGGTAAGCGCTACGCTCTGCCCAACGCCGAGATCCTGATGCACCAGCCCCTGGGTGGGGTCGGTGGCAGTGTGTCCGACATCAATATTCAGGCCGAACGACTGCGCCGGCTGAAGAAGCGAATGGCCGAACTCATTGCCGAATTCAGCGGGCAGACGCCCGAGCAGATTCGGGAGGATTCGGAGCGTGACCGCTGGTTCAGTGCCGCGGAGGCCAAGGAATACGGTCTCGTCGACCATGTGATCACTCGGTCGAGCGAAACCACCGAGAGCAACCCGATAAACCCCGCGCACTGAGTGTTCTGTCCGCTCGTTCGATGCTTCGCTCATCGCTGAAACCAGCTTCGCGGGTATCCGGATATCACATCGGGGGGAAGTGACAACCGAGATGTCCGCGGACGGTTGGGCGATGGACAAGGTGATGAGCGATATGTTCGATGAGCGGACCATACTCATCAGTGGCGAGTTGGGGAGAAGTGTCTCGAATGCTGTGGTGTCGCAGTTGCTGCTTTTGGACGCCGCAGATCGCGAGGAAGGGATCAGGCTCTATATCGACAGTACTGCCGGATCTCTGTCGGACGGGTTCGCCATTTGCGATACGATGAACCTGATCAATCCCGAGGTTTCGACCTGGGCGATCGGCGCGGTGGGATCGGTGGCGACCCTCGTGCTGTGTTCCGGAGCTGTCGGTAAGCGATATGCACTTCCGGGCTCGGACATAATTCTGCGACAGCCCGGCGCTGACGAGGGTCTCGACGAAGAGACCCCGAAGCCGACGACGGAAGTTTATCGGCGATGGCTCGATGAAATGGTGCGGCTTCTTTCCGTGCGGACCGGGAAAGGATCGGACACTATCGCCCGAGATCTTCGCAACCAGCACCGCCTCTCGGCCGCCGACTCGGTCGCCTACGGCATTGTCGATCAGGTAATGGCGGGCGGAAAGTATGCACCGCAAGGAAACTAGACCGGCGCGTGTGGTTCAGGCGGCTCCAAGGACCACACCGCGATCGACCCAGACAGCGAGATCGTTACCGCAACCGGGATCAGACTCTCGACTGACATGGTTGCGCGGCAGGATCTCGAAAACCCTCGGCTGAAACACCCGCCGAAGCATTCAACGAGCGGTTATCCTCACTCCAACAAGCCGGTGTTGCGTCCGGCGGTTGCGTCCGGGCGGTTTATTTCATCCTGGTCGGAAGGGGGAGGTCGGTGCCGAATTCTGCTGCCGACGGTCATGTCATGTCTTGCCTATGTCTGGTGATCACTTGTGACCGCTACGCCTGAGCCGCCCGCCGTGATTCCATCGTCACCGGTCGGCCGGCGTGTCGCGCAGGATTCAGCGATGCACCTCGGCGGACCGAGATTCCTGCTGTACTCCGAGGAATTCGCCGCTGATCCACACGCCATGTACAGGAAGATGCGGGAAAGTCATCGGTCGCTCGTTCCGGTCGAGCTGGCGCCGGGTGTCCCTGCCACGCTGGTGATCGGCTACCGAACCGCATTGCGGATCCTCAACGATCCCGGGCATTTTCCCGCCGATCCTCGGGACTGGCAGACAACTGTTCCACAGGACAGTCCTATCCTGCCGATGCTCGAGTGGCGTCCCAACGCATTGTGGAACGCTGGGCCGCTTCATTACCGCTACCGGTCCCCATCGGTCGAAGCCATCGACGGGGTCGACCTGTTCGCGATGCACAACGTCGTCGAGCGGATCGCCATCCCGCTGATCAACACCTTCTGCGAACACGGCAAGGCCGACCTGCTCCGACAGTACATTCGCCCTCTCATGGGGCACACGCTCGACCACATGCTGGGCTGCACGGCCGAGATCGGGCAGCGGATCGCGACGGGTTCGGCGATGATGGTCGATGCCCAGGGTGATGCGGAGGCAGGCAACAGCATTGTGGTCCATGCGTTGCTGGAACACATAGCATCCAAGCGCGCCGAAGCCGGCAACGACATCACCAGTCGGATGCTTGCCCATCCCGTGGGTTTGGACGACGAAGAGATGGTGCACCAGCTGATGACGGTGTATGGCGCCGGGGTGGAGCTGTGCGTGAATCTCATCGGGAACACCCTGCGATCCATGCTCGTCAACGACGGCTACGCCGATGACCTGCGCAGCGGCAGCCTGTCCACACGAGATGCACTCGACACCGTGCTCGCCATCGACCCGCCGATGGCCAACCACTGCATCACCTACCCACGGCAACCGGTGTTCCTCGAGGACGATGGTGTCTGGTTACCCGCTCACCAGCCGGTAGTGATCAGTATGGCGGCGGCGGGCAACGACCCTGCCGTGACCGCTGACGACCGCACCGGTAACCGCTCCCACCTGGCGTGGGGCGCCGGCCCGCACGCCTGCCCAGCTCGTTATCCCGCCTACTCCATCGCCGTCGATGCCATCGATCAGCTGCTCGACGTCCTGCCCGAAATAGAGCTTGCCTGCCGACCCGATGAATTGGTCTGGCGGCCGGGCCCGTTCCACCGGGCACTGGTGGAGCTGCCGGTCGTTTTCCTCCCCTCCCCGCCGCTGCCTGATCGCGGGTATCGGGGAAGCGGACTGGCCTGAAATGCGTGCGTGTGGGTGGTGACCGCAGCCGATGTCGGGTCACCGCCCTCCACCGTCCGTCCATCAGGGAATCCGTGCCGCCGCACTCGACCGACGCCGACGGTGGTCTTCATGGCAGGGATCGGACGAAGGCGCCCGCCTGCTCGATCGCGGTTTCGGCCTCCGGGAGTCGGCCCACGAGGAGCTGGTGGGCGTGTGGCATGCCATCCTGGACGTCGACAGTCACCTTGCCCCCCGCGGCGCGGATCTTCTCACGGACGCGCATGGTGTCGTCGTAGAGGATCTCCTCGGTACCGACCTGCATGTACACGTGCGGGAGCCCGTGCAGGTCAGCGAGTGCAGGTGACGCAAGAGGATTCGTGGCGTCGGCACCGGCCAGATACGCCGACGCGCTGGCGTCCAGTTGCTCTTTGGTGACGAACGGGTCGACGTCGGCTCGGGAGAGGATGCTGTCGCCGCTCTGCGTGAGATCTGCCCAGACGGACATGGTGATGGCTGCCGCCGGCATCGCGACCTCGTTCTGCCGGGCAGCCAAGAGTGTGGCCAGTACCAGGCCGGCACCGGCCGACTCTCCGGCGATGACCACGTTGTGCGCGCCTCGTTCGGTGACGATCGCCTCGAGAACGGTCAGCCCGTCGTCGACCGCCGCCGGGAATGGGTGCTCGGGCGCCAATCGATAGTCGAGCACGAAGGCCTCCGCAGCAGAGGCGCGTGCGAGGTACGCCGCGAGCACGCCGTGACTGCGGCTCGACCCGGCGATGAAGCCCGAGCCGTGCAGGAACACGATGGTCTTGCCCGTTCTGTGGCCGAGGCGGAACCAGGCCCCTGGGACACCGGCAACCTCCCCCTCCTCCCGTGTCACGCCCGCAGGCAGGTCGACCCTGGCCATGCTCTGCTCGAAGCGGACGCGCAGCTCTTCCAAGGAGGCATCTGGCGTCATGAACGAATAATGGTCGGCGAGGGCGTCCAGGACGCGCGGCTCTGCCATCGGTTCTCCTCACGGTTCTGTCATTGGTCCATGCATGCGCGGTGCAGGGCCGAGGCGGTCTGCATCGCGGAGATCCGCCCTTGCGTGTCCTGGGCGGCGTTGACGGCTTCTTTTGCGAGCCTGAGCGCGAACAGGGGCTTGATGAGCGTGGGCCGCCGTTCGGCGTTCAACATGGATGTATGGGTGATCAATTCGGATATCGACCCACGTGCGGAGCGGCTATCAACAAGAGTTCAAGGCTCCACTGAAACGAGTCATTCCTTCAGCGCTCTCTCGAGGCTGTCCATTTTCTCCGGCGGCTGTACCCAAATGAGCATTCCGCCCTCGATTTCTTGGTACCCAAAGATTTCCGCGTCAAGCTGGTCAATCGGCACGATCGCTTGGAAGTCCCGTGAAAGTCGTGCACCTCGCTTTCATGAGCTCCCAAATTCGCACCCTTTGTGACGATTAGGATGGTGTCCCATCAATGAAGCCAATATCTCAGTCCAGCCGGGCGCAGACAAGACATGCCACAGACCCGATCGCCTCCACCCTTGGATTGGTGGTACTCCTCGCCGGTGGTAGTGTCGACCGGTGGTACCACTGGATAGTGTCACCGACATCGAGTAGGCATCGGGTCGCGTAGTGCCGAATTCGTCCGGACTCGTCGTACGGAATCCACCACGTCCGCACCATCAGGAATGAGTCGGCAGCAACTCGCCGCGGCAATCCACTCCAGCATCGGGTATGTCGCCAAGATCGAACAGGGCGATGCGCATTGCCCCAGCCCAGGGGTGTTGGATGCGCTTGCCGTCGTGTTCATTGAAATGTATTCCTGTTATGGTGTGCTGCGGGTATCCAGGGAGAGGGGAGATTTGCCGTGCCCTACACGATGACGGCTGGGGCGAAGGTCTATTTCACCGATACCGGTGGGGACGGGCCTGCGGTGGTGCTCGGCCACGGCTTCTTTCTGGACCAGGAGATGTTCGCCGCGCAGGCGGCCGCGCTCGCGCCGCGCTATCGAGTCGTCTCGATCGACGCACGCGGTCACGGACTGACCGAGGACGCCGAGGAACCGTTCAGTTACTGGGATCTGGCCCGCGACGCCTGGTCGGTTGTCGACGAGCTGGGTATCGAACGTGCGGTGGTCGGTGGCGTGTCGCAGGGTGGGTTCACGGCACTGCGGATGGCGCTGCTCTGCCCGAGACGGGTCGACGGACTGATCCTGATCGGCACTTCGGCCGACGCCTACAGCCCCAAGCAGAAGATCAGCCACCGAGAGGTGATGGACGGCTGGATGAGCACGGCGCCGCTGGCGCCGATCGCCGTGGCCTCGGTGATGATCGGCGGAACGGATGAGGACAAACAGCCGTGGTTGGACAAGTGGTTCGCGAGCGACCGCACCCGAATCCGGCAGGCGGCACACTGTTTGATCGACCGTGAATCGATCACCGAGATGGTCGGCCGTGTCACTTGCCCGGCGATCCTCATCCGCGGCGTCGGCGACCAGGAATTCAGCCACGAGGATATGGCGGCGTTGGCCGATCAGCTAGGCGGCCACGCCCGGTTACACGCGGTGGTCGGCGCCACCCATGCGGTGAACATCACCCATCCCCGTGAGGTGAACGATCTCGTGCTGGCATTCCTCGACGAGATCTATTGAGGTCGAGCGGAGTCGGTGTCGACCAGCAGGCCGACGATCATTCGCTGCCCTCGGCTACGCCCGGCGGCGTCGAACTCGTAGACTCTGACGGTGTACACCTCCCCGGTCTCCGGATTGCGCAATCGCATCACCGGATCGTGTCGGTGCGTAGCAACCCGTTGCGAGGTCCACAACCGCCGGAAATCTGGCTGGTCACCCAACTCGTCGAGTAGACGCCGCAGCGTGTCCGACTCGGGCGCTCCGGCGCCATAGTGGCGTAACCGTCCGACCGCCACACGCGCTTCCTTCTCCCACTCCTCGACCACCAGTCGGGCGTACGGGTCGGTGAAGTACCAACGCAGCAGGCTGCCCGATGCGCGGACACCCGGAAGCGCGGTATCGAAGGCATGATTACACGCCACGAGCTCCGCGCCCTCGCCCAGCACGGCCGCGAGATGAGGCGCGAGCGCGTCGAGCATCGGCTGGAGTGAGGTCGGCGCTGAGTCTCCCGGGTGTTCCTGTGGTTTCTGCCCGGCAAGTCGATACAGGTAGACCCGCTCGTCGGCGTCGAGGCCGAACACGGCGGCAAGCGCATCCAACACCCCTGGGCTGGGGCAATGCGCATCGCCCTGTTCGATCTTGGCGACATACCCGATGCTGGAGTGGATTGCCGCGGCGAGTTGCTGCCGACTCATTCCTGATGGTGCGGACGTGGTGGATTCCGTACGACGAGTCCGGACGAATTCGGCCAGCGTAGGCATCTGAAGTTCGCTCAATCCATCCCCCAGGGAACTCATCACTGCGCGACCCGATGCCTACTCGATGTCGTGACACTATCCAGTGGTACCACCGGTCGACACTACCACCGGCGAGGAGTACCACCAGTCCAGGGGTAGAGGCGATCGGGTCTGCGGCATGTCTTGTCTGTGCCCGGCTGGACTGAGACATTGGCTTCGTTGATGGGACACCATCCTAATCGTCACAAAGGGTGCGAATTTGGGAGCTCATGAAAGCGAGGTGCATGACTTTCGCGGAGCTTCCAAGCGATCGTGGCGGCCTCGCTGAGGACCCAATACTGCAGGCAGGCAAGGCTTCCATTCGACAGCACTTCGGTGCGGTGAGCCGATCTCAATGATATGGAGGGGAGCGATCGGCTTACCGTTCGGAAGTGCTGTCGGCGACAGGACATAGCGCAGAATAAAGGTTTGCTATCTATATTTGCGGAGATGATATGAATACCAGGTCATTCGCAGGAGCTGGGCGTGAAGCTTTCGATCGCCGAGTAAGTCTGCGCGATATTGTTGCGGTTTACGGGGCCGAGGAAGTAGCCGTACGCATCGCCATGCTGCGCGCACGTGGACATCATTACGCCGCACGGACAATCGACCGTGAATTGAACCAACTCGGCCTTACCTCGAGTTCTCCGTCCTGAAGACAGGTGATTCATCGCCGAGGAAATCCTTCTCTACCGGTACTGCCGACTCGACATCGGTCTC
Source organism: Nocardia transvalensis (assembly GCF_015477765.1). Classification (GTDB taxonomy): domain Bacteria; phylum Actinomycetota; class Actinomycetes; order Mycobacteriales; family Mycobacteriaceae; genus Nocardia; species Nocardia transvalensis_A. The sequence continues at coordinate 34,261 of NZ_JADLQQ010000012.1, forward strand.
CCGAACACCGATGTCGGCCGGTACCTGGCCGAGGTGCCACAGCCGACGCTCGTGGTGACCAGCCGGGACGACCACACCGCCCACCCGGCGACCACGTCTCCGGATTCAGCGCCGACGAGACGGTGCTGCGAGCAGCCACGGACTTCATGGCGCGGAGCGTGTCCTCGCCCGTGGTTTGACGTCTCGCCAGATTGGCGCCACCTTGGCGTCAAGAAGATTGACCCTGGCGCCACAATGGCGTTACCGTTAACGCCATGGACCTCACGCCCTATGTCGACAACCTCCAGCAGGAGCTTCTGGCGGCGGCCGAGCCGGGCGAGGCCAGCGCGCTGGCTCAGCGTCTGGCTTCCGCGGTCGCGTCCGCCACGCGGCTGACCATGCTCGACGTGCTGTCCGCGGCCGCGGACGAGATCACCCGGGACCTGGTTCCCGGATCGGTCGAGGTTCGGCTGCGCGGTCGTAACCCGTACTTCGTGGTCACCTCGGGCGACGAGGACGAGGAGCTGGACGACGAGTGGATCTCCCCGACGGGTGCCGGGCGGGACAACCCCGCGCCAGTGTTCAACGGCAAGGAAGGCGCCGTGTCGCGGATCAACTTTCGCCCGCCCGAGCAGCTCAAACAGCGCATCGAGGCGGCGGCCGGAGAGGCCGGGTTGTCGGTCAACGCCTGGCTGGTCCAGGTGGTCGGTTCGGCCCTCGCGGGTGATCAGAGGTCGAGGCGGGGGCGCCGGGGCGGCGGCCGCTCCGGAAGTTTCACCGGCTGGGTCGGCTGAGTCCACACTCCGGTCGAATCCACACGAAAGCATAAGCACGAGAGGGGATTTCGTCATGCACGCATTCGATACGCCGGGGCCCATCGGGGTCACGGTCGCCGTCAGCGGCGCCGAGGTGCGCCTTGCCGCGAGCGACCGCGCCGACACCGTGGTGCGGATCGAGCCCGTCAACAAGGCCAATGGCACGGACGTCAAGGTGGCCGAGCAGACCCGGGTCGACTTCTCGGCCGGTCGACTGTCGGTCCACACACCCTCCGTGGGCAGCGTGAACGGGGGAAGTTCGGCCATCATCACCATCGAATTGCCCACCGATTCCGGCCTTGTCGCGAAGCTGGCGCATGCGCAGGTGCGCTCCGACGGCCCCCTCGGCTCGTGTGAGGTGCACATGGAATCGGGACTGGTGCGGCTCGATCGCATCGGCACGCTGGAGGCGCACATCTCCGACGGCGACCTCGAGGTCGGGCAGATCACCGGACCCGCCGACATCGACGGTGCGGCGGGCTCGGTGCGTATCGGCGAGGTCGCGGGCATCGTCCGGTTCCGCAGCTCCGAGGGCGGGATCTGGATCGGCGACGCCTCCGACGACCTCGATCTGGCCACGGCGCAGGGCGGCATCGAACTCGGCCGCGCCGACGGCAACGTCATCGCCAAGACGGTCAACGGTGCCATTCGGGTCGGCCGGTTGACCCGCGGCCAGGCGGGCCTGATGAACAGCGCCGGCAACATCGAGATCGGCGTCAGCGAGGGCACCGCCGCGTGGGTGGATGCCAATAGCACGAAGGGCTCGGTGCACAGCACCCTTGCGCCGCAGGAGAATCCCGACGAGTTCGACAACACGGTCGAGATCAATGCCCGCACCCGAACCGGCGACATCCTCATTCGGCGCGCCGTCGACGACAGTGCCCCCACGGACAACTGATCCTGCATACGACGACAGGTAAAGGAGGGGAAAGGTGGCCGACATCTCTCAGATGGCGATACAAGCGATCGGTCTGCGCAAATCATTTGGCGAGCACACCGTGCTCGACGGGATCGACCTGAATGTGGCTCCGGGAACAGTCTTTTCACTGCTGGGGCCCAACGGCTCCGGCAAGACCACCACGGTCGAGATCCTCACCACCCTGATCCCGGCCGACGGCGGGGACGTGTGGGTCGGCGGCCACAGTGTGGCCGACCAAGGAGAGGCGGTACGCGCGACGATCGGTGTCACCGGGCAGTTCTCGGCGGTGGACCGATGGCTCACCGGTGAAGAGAACCTGTTGCTCATGGGTGATCTGAACCACCTGTCCCGCAGCGAATCACGCAGGCGCACCAGCGAATTGCTGGAGCGATTCGATCTGGTCGATGCGGCGAAGAAGGTCAGCCGCACCTATTCCGGTGGTATGAAACGCCGCTTGGATCTGGCGATGAGTCTGATGGGCCGGCCGAGCATCATCTTCCTCGACGAACCGACCACCGGCCTCGATCCGCGCAGCAGGAGAACCCTGTGGCAGATCATCCGGGAATTGGTCGCCGACGGCGTGACGATCTTCTTGACCACCCAGTATCTGGAGGAGGCCGACCAGCTGGCCGACTACGTCGCGGTGCTCGACCAGGGCAAGCTGGTCGCGCAGGGCACCCCGGCCGAGCTCGAGCAGCGTGTTCCCGGCGGGCACATCAGTCTGCAGTTCCCCGACGGCGATGCCCTCGAGCGAGGCGCCCGCACGCTCGGCGCGACGTCGAGCAACGGCGAGGAGCTCACCCTGCAGATCGCCAGCGACGGTAGTGCCGCCGCGGTGAAGCAGGTCCTCGACGAGCTGTCCGACCATGCCGTTCCGGTCGACAGGGTGTCGGTCCACACTCCGGATCTCGACGATGTCTTCTTCGCCCTGACCGGCCATGCCCAGTCCCGGAACGAGAAAGTGGGTTCGTCATGAGTTCTGTTGCCAGTGCGGTCGTCGATTCGTCGACCATGGTGCGCCGGGAACTGCGGCACACCTCGCGTAATCCGGGCCAGCTCCTGCTCGCCATGGTGGTGCCACTGATCATGCTGCTGCTGTTCAACTATGCGTTCGGCGGTGCGCTCGACACCAGGGGGATCAGATACATCGACTTTGTCGTCCCGGGCATCATTCTCATGGCCGTGAGCTATGCCGCGCAGGGCACCGCCATCGCGGTCAACACGGATATGACCGAAGGCATCATCGACCGATTCCGGACGATGGCGATCGCGCGGTCCTCGGTGCTGATCGGCCATGTCGTCGGCAGCACACTGCGGCAACTCATCGGCGTCGCGATCGTCGTGGTGGTTGCGCTGGCGATCGGTTTCCGGCCCACCGCCAATGTCGTGGAGTGGGTCGCGGCGATCGGTTTGGTCGCACTCGCCCTGTTCGCTGTCGCTTGGCTGTCGACGGCTTTCGGCCTGCTCGCGAAGAATCCGGCGGGAGCGTCCAGCATGACATTTCCGCTGGCGCTGCTCCCGTTCCTCAGCGGTGCCTTCGCGCCGACCGACAGCATGCCGGGCTGGCTGCGGGCATTCGCCGCCAACCAGCCGATGACCCAGGTCATCGAGGCATTGCGCAGTCTGCTGCTGGGCGGGCCGATGGGTAATCACGCCTGGCTGGCCATCATCTGGTGCTGCGGTATCGCTCTGGTCGGCGCCGTCTGGGCCGGGCGGATATTCTCGCGCCAGAGCGCGGTCCAGTGACGCCGCCAGGTGGCTGTGTCACTCGAGTAGCGTGCGGCGCAGGCGGTCGCGGTCGGCGGGGGTGAAATTCAGTCCCTCGGAGAGGAATTGGTCGAAGCTGCCGTAGCGGGCGGTCACCTCGTCGAAGGCGGCGTCGAGATAGGTGGGGTCCTGGTGGATCAGCTGCCGGATCGGTTCCGGGTCGGCGATATCGCCGGTTTCGACGGCGCTGGTCAGCCAGTCGCTGTAGGCGGGCCAGACGTAGTCGTTGGTGGCGAGGTAGTCCGCGGTGATGTCGGCGCGCGGCACGCCCAGGGCGGTGAGGACCACCGCGGCCATCCAGCCGGTGCGGTCCTTGCCCGCGCTGCAGTGGAACAGCACCGGCCCGCGGTCGGGATCGGCGACGAGGTGCAGCGCTCGCGCGAAGATCGTGCGGAAGCCGGGTTCGGCGACGAACTGCCGGTTGATCTCACGCATCAGTTCCGCGGCTCGCCCGTTGCCGAGATCGGTTGCCGGACCGCCGAATTGGCCGTGCACGGCCTGCAGGATCTCGGTGAGGTTGCCGCCCGCGATCGGCAGGTCGATCCAGGTGGCGCCGTCCGGCAGCCGATCCGGCCCGTCGTGCTCGATCTCCTGCGGGCTGCGGAAGTCGATGACGGTCCGCACGCCGAGATCGCCGAGCACGGCGACATCGCTGTCGGTGAGTTTGTGCAGGGCGTCCGCGCGCAGCAGCCGCCCCGCCCGGATGCGGTGACCGTCCGAAGTGGTCATACCGGACAAATCTCGGACGTTGATCGCGCCCTGCAACTCGATTCGACTCATACGGCCAACGTAACCGCCGCTCGCTCAGGGCGTAACGAGGTGGAGTGCACTCCACGTCGACCGCGGCCCCGAATCGTCGTAGCGTCGATGTCGTGACTGTTCCACAAGATCTACCCACGACCGCGGGTGAGTTGCGCGCGGCCGGGTATCTGCCGCGTGGGGTCAAGACCGAGATCCGGGAGAATCTGCTGGCCCTGCTGGGTTCCGGCGGCGATCCGTGGCCCGGCATCGTCGGATTCGACCGGACGGTGCTGCCGCAGCTGGAGCGGGCGCTGCTGGCGGGCCACGATGTGGTGCTGCTGGGTGAGCGCGGTCAGGGCAAGACACGACTGCTGCGCACCCTGATCGGCCTGCTCGACGAGTGGACGCCGGTGATCGCGGGTGCGGAACTGGGTGAGCATCCGCTCGACCCGATCACCCCGGCGGGGCGGCGGAGGGCGGCCGAACTCGGCGACGACCTGCCCGTCGCCTGGCGGCACCGGTCCGAACGGTATGCGGAGAAACTGGCCACACCCGATACCTCCGTCGGCGACCTCATCGGTGACGTCGATCCGGTGAAGGTGGCCGAGGGCCGCAGCCTCGGCGATCCGGAGACCATTCACTTCGGGTTGGTGCCGCGTGCGCACCGCGGGATCGTCGCGGTCAACGAGCTGCCCGACCTCGCCGAACGCATCCAGGTCGCCCTGCTCAACGTGATGGAGGAACGCGATATCCAGGTCCGCGGCTACACGCTGCGCCTGCCCTTGGACGTGCTGCTCGTCGCCACCGCCAACCCGGAGGACTACACGAATCGGGGCCGGATCATCACACCGCTGAAGGACCGGTTCGGCGCGGAGATCCGCACCCACTATCCGCTCGATGTGCAGGCCGAGGTGGCACTGGTCCGGCAGGAGGCCGACCTCGTGGCGGAGGTGGGCGACCCGCTGATCGAGGTGCTGGCCCGGTTCGTGCGGCAGCTGCGCGAATCCACCGCGATCGACCAACGATCCGGTGTCTCGGCGCGTTTCGCGGTCGCCGCCGCGGAAACCGTTGCGGCAGCGGCATTGCGGCGCTCGGCACTCACCGCGGAGCGCCCGGCCGTGGCCCGCCCGGTGGATCTGGAATCCGTGCCCGCGGTGTTGCGCGGCAAGCTGGAGTTCGAATCCGGCGAGGAGGGACGGGAGCAGGAGCATCTCACCCATCTGCTGCGGCGTTCGTTCGCCGAGACCGCGCGGGCGCTGCTGGGTGGGGTGAACCTGCGGCCGCTGGCCGACGCCGTCGCCGACGGCCATCTGGTCACCACGGGCGAACGCGTGCCGGGTAAGGATGTGCTGTCGGCCCTGCCCGAACTGCCCGTGCTGCACGAGGTCGCGGCCCGGCTCGGCGTCGACCCGGCCGACCCACCGGCCCGGATCGCCTCCGCCGTCGAATTCGCCCTGGAGTCACTGTATTTGGCGCGCCAAGTGGCCAAGGACTCCGACGACGGACTGGCGATCTACGGACAATGACCGCCCCCGACCGCTACTCCTACGGGCCCTATCACGACGGGCCCGACCCGCTGGCGCCCCCGCTCGACCTGCGCGAGGCGCTGGATCAGATCGGGCGCGACGTGATGGAGGGCAGTTCGCCGCGCGCCGCACTGGAGGAACTGCTGCGCCGCGGCATGCGCGACACGAGCGGGCTGGACGAGCTGACCCGCCGGCTGTGGCAGCGCCGCGCGGAGATCTCGCGCCGCCACCGGCTCGACGGCACCCTGCAGCAGGTCCGCGAATTACTGGACGAGGCGGTGCAGGCCGAACGCCGTGCCCTGTTCCCCGATCCGTCCGACGACGCCCGATTCGCCGAGGCACAGCTGGACGCCCTGCCGACGAGCACCGCGGCGGCGGTCAACGAACTCGCCGACTACCAGTGGCGCTCCGACACCGGCCGCGAGAACTACCGCAAGATCCGCGACCTGCTCGGCCAGGAATTGCTGGAATCGCGTTTCCAGGGCATGAAACAGGCCCTGCAGGGCACCACGCCCGAGGACGTCGAGCGGATCCGGCGGATGCTGTCGGACCTGAACGATCTGCTCGCGGCGCATGCGCGGGGCGAGGACACCCAGCGGCAGTTCGCCGAATTCATGGCCGCGCACGGCGAATTCTTCCCGGAGAACCCGCGCAACACCGACGAGTTGATCGATGCGCTCGCCGCCCGCTCCGCCGCCGCGCAGCGCATGCTGAACTCGATGTCCGAGCAGCAGCGCGCGGAGCTGGGTGAGCTGATCGGCCAGGCCTTCGGCGATCCGCGCATCGCCCAGCAGATCGAGGCCCTGGACGCCCACCTGCAGTCGCTGCGGCCGGGCGAGGACTGGGAGTCCGCGCAACGCTTCCGCGGCCAGGACCCGCTGGGACTCGGCGAGGGCGCGCAGGCCCTGCAGGATCTCGCGGAACTCGATGCCCTGGCCGAACAGCTCGGCCAGTCCTATCCGGGTGCCCGGCTCGAGGATATCGACCTCGACGCGCTGGCCCGCCATCTCGGCGAGGATGCGCGGGTGGACGCGGCTCGCTTGGCCGAGCTGGAGCGGGAACTGCGGCGCCAGGGCCTGTTCGAGCGGACCCCCGACGGTTCGCTTCGGTTGACGCCCAAGGCGTTACGGCGGCTGGGCGAGGTGGCGCTGCGGGATGTGGTGGGCCAGTTGCGCTCTCGCCGCGGCCAGCGCGAGACCGCCCTGGCCGGGGCGGCCGGCGAGCCGACCGGCGCCTCGCGCGCGTGGCGGTTCGGCGATACCGAACCGTGGGATGTGCCGCGCACCGTGCGCAATGCCGTGCTGCGCTCGGCGTCTACCGGCAGCCGCGCGGTCACCCTCGACGTCTCCGATGTCGAGATCATGGAGACCGAGCAGCGGTCGCGGGCGGCGGTGGCGCTGTGCGTGGACACCTCCTGGTCGATGGTGCAAGACGGCCGCTGGGTGCCGATGAAACGCACGGGCCTGGCGCTGCAGCATCTGATCGCCACCCGGTTCCGCTCCGACGCCCTGAGCCTGATCACCTTCGGCCGCCACGCCACCACGGTCGACATCGGCGAACTGACCGCGCTCGAGCCGGTGTGGGAGCAGGGCACGAACCTGCACCACGCGCTGCTGCTGGCCGCGCGGCACCTGCGCCGCCACCCCGACGCCGTACCCGTGGTGCTGGTCGTCACCGACGGCGAACCCACGGCCCACCTCGAGCCCGACGGCGAGGCGTACTTCAACTGGCCCCCCGAATACCGCACCCTGGCCATGACCATGGCCCAGGTCGAGGCCGTGGCCAAACTGGGCGCCTCGATCACGGTCTTCATGCTCGGCGACGACCCCCGCCTGGCCGCCTTCGTCGACCTGGTCGCCCGCCGCAGCGGCGGCCGAGTCGTCGCCCCGGACCTCGACGGCCTCGGCGCCGCGGTCGTCAGCGACTACCTGCGCACCCGACGCTGAGCCGAATCAGCCGCCCAGGTCGGCGCGGTCGATCGTGACCGGTGCGGCGGGCTCACCGTCGCGGGGGCCGCGTTCGGTCGGGATGATTCCGGCGGCGACCATGCGGTCGAGCACATCCATGCCGCGCACCACCGTGCCCAGGACCGAGTAGTTGGCCGGAATGTGGGCGAAGGAGTGGACGATGAAGAATTCGCTGCCGTTGGTGCCCGGGCCCTGATTGCCCATCGCGACGGTGCCGCGCTCGTAGGTCTCGGTGCCGTCGACCTCATCGGGGAACCGGTAGCCGGGGCCGCCCTTCTCGACCTCGTAGATGTCGCCGCACTGCAGCACGCCGAGGCGGGCGCTGTCGGTGAGCCGCCAGCACCGGCTGCTGTCGTAGAAGCGCTGCAGCACAAGGCTGGTCATGTTCTGCACGGCACACGGTGCGGCCCCGGCGCGATCGAGGCGCACGGTCACCGGGCCGTAGTTGAACCGGAAAGTGACATCGAGGGTGCCGATGGTCGGCGCGAGCGGCGGCGGGGGCAGGACCGGGCGGGCCGCGGGATTGTCCGGGGTGGGCGTGAATTCGCACCACACCGCCGGTGGGGGAGCCGCGGCGCTGGCCGACCCGGCGACCAGACCGGACAACGACAGGACGACGGCGGCGACGGCGGCACCCCAGCGTGTTCTCATAGCCGGAAAACTAGCCGATCGCGGTGAAAGATGTTCGCCAAAGCGGCAATTCACTGCCCCGCGCACGCCGGGACGACGACCCGGTCGTTCCGGCGTGCTTTCGGCCGGAATCAGCCCAGTGCGGGGCGGGTCCGGAAGGCCGCCGCGGCGTCGCCACGCATGACGGCATCCCACCACGAGCTGAGCGGGCTCGGGTCGGGCCACACAACCGGGCGCCCGAAGTTGCCGGTTTCCTGCTTCTTGTTCACTTCGTCGATCACTCTGTCCTCCTGAGCGCTACTCCCGTGCCCACCACCGGGCATCGAAGGCGTGTACCGCCTTCGCTGACGCCATACCCGCCCTGCGAGGGGCCAATCCTGCAGGGGGAAGGGTTGTTTCGTTCGGGTAGGGTGCGGGTGGCCGCTGGACCGGACGGCTGGCCGTCCGGCCTTACCCAATGGCATACCGTGGGGGAGCAAACGTCCAGTGACTTTCGGGCAGACGGCAGTCGACAACCTGTCGTCGGATCTCGATACTTCTCGACAGAGGCGGTGATCTTCGTTGTCCGCACCCCGCGACCGGTCGGCGCTGGCAGGACTGCTGGTGGCCGATTTCAGCAGGGTTCTGGCCGCACCCTACGCCACGATGCTGCTGGCGGACCTCGGCGCGGAGGTGATCAAGGTCGAACGCCCCGGCGGCGGAGACGATACCCGGGGGTGGGGGCCGCCGTACGCGCACGGTCAGGCCACCTACTTCCAGTCGGTCAACCGCAACAAGAGGTCGCTGACGCTGGATCTGGGCGACCCCGAGGACCGGCGGCGGGCGCGGGAGCTGGCGCGGCGGGCCGATGTGGTCGTGGAGAACTTCCGGCCCGGCACCATGGCGAAGTTCGGACTGGACTACGAGGGCGTCCGCGCGATCAACCCGGGCGTGATCTACTGCTCGATCTCGGCCTTCGGCACGGCCGAGGGCGCAGCACTGCCCGGATACGACCTGCTGCTGCAGGCCGTCGGCGGGCTGATGAGCATCACCGGATCGCACCCCGACGAGCCCACCAAGGTCGGTGTCGCGGTCGTCGACATCCTCGCGGGCCTGCACGCCGCGGTCGGCGTGCTGGCGGCACTGCGGCATCGCGACGCCACCGGGCAGGGGCAGCTGGTGGCGGTGAATCTACTGTCGAGCCTGCTGTCCGGGCTGGTCAACCAGAGCGCGGGGTATACGCTGGCCGGGGTCGTGCCCGGCATTCTCGGCAATCGGCATCCGTCCATCGCGCCCTACGAGATCTTCCGGGCTGCCGATAAGCCCTTGGCCCTGGCCGTCGGCACCGACGCCCAGTTCGTCGCTTTGTGCCGGGCCGTCGGCGCCGCCGACCTGCTGGACGACGAGCGGTTCGCGACCAACTCCCAGCGCGTCGCCCACGTCGAGGAACTCGCGACAAGGCTGGGAACCATCCTGGCGGGCCGGACCGCCGACGAGTGGTACGAACTGCTGACCCCGGTCGGCGTTCCCTGCGGGCCGGTCAACGACCTGGCCGCCGCCTTCGCCCTGGCCGATCGTCTGGGCCTCGAGCCCCGCGTCCCGGTGCGCACGGATGACGGCCAGTGGGACCTGGTCGCCAACCCGATCGGCCTGTCGGAAACGCCCGCCCGCTACGTCACACCGCCGCCTGCCCTCGGCGCCGACGACGAGACGCTGCGTCGCTGGCTGGACACCGACGACTGAGGACGGTCAGGCCGGGCGCACGGCCTGGTAGTACGTGACCCGCCCGATGAACCGCTTACGCTGCGACGCGACTTCCGTGCAGTCGAAACCGGTCTCGCGCAGCAGCCGCGGAATAGCCTCGCCGAGATTGCCCACGGCATGCCGGTTGTGCCGCAGCCGCCGCCCCGACCAGCCGTCCTCCGGGCCGACCGCGCCGCCGATGTCGACCACGTGCAGCCTGCCGCCGGGGCGCAGTACCCGCAGCACCTCGGCGGCCGCCTGCGCCTTCGCCTCGGGGTCGAGGTGATGCAGCATCATCGACGACAGCACGCGGTCGAATTCGGCGTCGCCGTAGGGCAGTTGCTGGGCGTAGACACGTTCGAAGCGGATCCCGCTCACCCCGCGCGCCTTTCGCTGCGCGCGGGCCAGGGCGCGCGGGTCGGGGTCGGTGCCGATCACCTCGGCGGCGGGCCGGGACCGCTTGGCCCGCAGGGTGAGATTTCCGGTGCCGCAGCCGATTTCCAGCACCCGGTGGCCGTCGGCGAGTCCGGCCTGTGCGAGGAGGGTGTCGTAGACGGCGGGCATGCCCAGCAGCCGGGTCATCAGGTCGTAGCCCGGCAGCAGTAGGTCGTGCCCGGTGGCGGGCAGATAGTCGTGCCGGTTCCCCATCGTGCGGGTGATCGAATGTGGATGATGTTCGGTCATGACCTTCATGGTGAGCCGTTGTTCACCTGGAAAGTTGGGTGATATTCGGCAGTAGTAGGACTATTTTCGGTGATGTGTCCAACAGTGTCACCGCCGCCCGCCTGGTGCGGCACCGCCGCGGCGTCCCGGTGTTCGGCTACCGGGCCGACCCGGTCACGCCGCCGGTCACGCTGCTGCGCCATCACGAGACCGACCGACTGGGCACCGACCATCGGCATATTCACGAATTCCCGGCGCTGCTGTATGCCGAGAGTGTCGCCGAGGTCTGGGTGGTGGCCGCGGGGGAGGTCATCGATCCCGAAGGCATCGAGGTGCCCGCCGACGGCGTCGCGCTGTTCTTCGATCCCGCCGCGGTGGGCAGCGAGGCCGCCGTGCCGCGACCGGTGTGGCGGACCCATCCGCTGCTGTTCCCGTTCCTGCACGGCCAGGCGGGCGGGTTGCTCCGGCTGAGTCTGCCGAGAGATCGGAAACCGGTGTGGGACAGCGCGATAGCGGCCATCGAGGCCGAATTGTCGACCCGGCTGGAGGGATACCGGCAGGCGGTCTCGGCACATCTGACGGTCCTTCTGATCGAGTTGGTCCGGTTGGCCGCCGATGTGGTGGGTGATCTGCGGCGCAGCGGAGAACCGTTGCTGGCCGAGGTATTCGCCGTCATCGATCGGCGCCACGGCGAACCGCTGTCGCTGCGGGATGTGGCCGATACGGTCGGCATGACGTCGGGACATCTGACCACGGTGGTGCGCCGCCGCACCGGCCGCACGGTGCAGGAGTGGATCATCGAACGCCGGATGGCCGAGGCGCGCCGACTGTTGACCGATACCGACCTGCCGATCGCGGAAGTGGCTCGCCGCGTGGGTATGCCGGACCCCGGCTATTTCGCCCGCGTGTTCCGCCGCGCACACGGTAGCGCACCGCGGCACTGGCGAACGGGGCATGCCGTCACGGCCTGAGCGCGTGAAAAACCCGTGACCGCCCCGCCTGAAACAGGCGGGGCGGTCACGCCCTCATCCGGCTTTTCGGTCCAACTGCTGGTTCAGTTCACCTGCCTATTTCCAGTCCACCTGGGGGGACCGATAGAAATTGATTCCCTGGACGGACCAGATCTGGCTCTGCTTGGCCAGGCGCTCGCGGTAGCGGTCCCAGTTGTGCGTCGCCGCCGGGGACCAGCCGATCTCCGCGGCACCGGCCAGCCGTGGGAAGGCCATGTACTCGAGATCGGCGCTGGTGCGCAGCGTCTCCGTCCACAACGGCGCCTCGACCCCGGCGATCTGCGATTCCGACAGGCCCTCCAGGTAGGTGGCCGGATCCCAGTTGTAGGCGTCCTGGACCTCCACGTAACCGGCCCACTTCAGGCCCAGCGGGGTGTTGGGGTTGTACTTCATGTCCAGGTAGGCCTTGTCTGCCGGGGACATGATGATCTTGTTGCCGCGTGCGGCCGCCGCGACCACGTCCGGATTGGTGCGCGTCGGGTCCCAGTACTGCGGGAGCGCCGAGGTCGGCGCGTTGGCGACCACGATGTTGTGCCAGCCGGTCGGCTTCTTGTCGTAGGTCGACAGCATCGGCCACACCTTCGCGAAGAAGGCCTTGTAGTCCTCGATCGGGGTGGCGTGGGCCTCGTCGCCGCCGATGTTCAGGTAGGGGCCGGGGGTCAGCGCCGCCAGTTCGCGGATGACGTCCTCGACGAACTTGTAGGTTTCCGGCTTCGAGATGCACAGCGAGCTGTAGCCCACCTCGATATCGGTGCGCGGCGGCACCGGCTTGCCGTCACAGTTCAATTCGCCGTAGGAGGCCTGAGCCGCATTGACGTGTCCGGGCATGTCCACCTCGGGCACCACCGTAATGTGCCGGGACGCGGCGTAATTCACGATGTCGCGGTACTGATCCTGGGTGTAGTAGCCGCCCGGATCACCGCCCACCGCGGTCTGCCCGCCGATCTCGGCCAGCTTCGGCCAGCTCTTGATCTCGATGCGCCAGCCCTGATCGTCGGTCAGGTGCAGATGCAGGGTATTGATCTTGTACTGGGCGATCTGATCGATATAGCGCTTGACCTGGTCCGGGGTGAAGAAATGCCGGGCCACGTCGAGCATCGCCCCGCGGTGCGGGAAGCGCGGATAGTCCAGGACGGTGCCGCCCGCCACGGTCCACACCTGCTGCTGGACAGAGGTTTTGTTGATCGCCGCCGGGAACAGCTGGCGCAGCGACTGGATGCCACCGAACAATCCGTCGGTGGTGTTGGCGTCGATGGTGATGCCGTCCCTGTTGACGGTGAGCCGGTACCCCTGGTCGCCGACCTCTCGACCGGCGTCGCCGAGCTGCAGGGTGATGCCGGGCTTGTCCAGGTCGTAGCGATCCACAACCGGAAGGGCGAAGCCGGTGGCCGGTCGCAGCAGGCCGGCCAGGTACTCCGCGACCTCCTTGGCCTGATATTCGGCGCGGATCACGGCGTCGGCGGTCAGGGTGTAGGAGCCGGCCGGATCTGCCTGGGCCTGAACGGGAATGGGCACGATTTCGGTGACGCTGCGTTCGAGGGCCGGTGGGTCGTCTGCGACGGCCCGGCCGGGCAGGCCGAGGAATGCCAGGCCGACTAGGACGCAGAACACCAAGGGGGATAAGCGCTTCCGCACGATGCACCTCCGGTGGGCGGGGAGGGTGGGTCACGACTGGGTGCGCATCAGGGTACCGCTATCATCCCGACAATGTGCCCGAAATGCATTCTGGTGCTTGCTATTTCGCAATACTAAGCACTGCGCGAATGCCCCCGAAATACGCGAGCGGTTGCGCGAACTCCGTGCCGGTAGTCCCCGAAACATGCTTGAAATAGGCTGCCTTACAAACCGTTTCGCCGGATGCCCAGACATGATCGGTTCGTAAGAACTTGCGCGCATTTCCGAGAACGATCGCGCATTTGATCGATAGCATCGGCCTGTTTTCCGTCCGGGAACAGAGCACGAGGGGTAGTCATGCCACGGACCCAGATGTTCCGTTTGGTGCGCCGCACTGTCGCCGACCACGCCGCGGCACAGCGGCTCGGCATGCCGGCGGTCGAGTTCCGTCAGGCCCGCGCGGCGGGCGCACCGGTCACGCTGAGCCGCCGCAATCTGTTCAAACTCGGTGCCGCCGTGGGTGGTGCGGCGCTGCTGTGGGGTGCCGCGGGGCCGCGGCCCGCCGTCGCCCGGGCCGCCGACGCGCCCCGGATCGCCGTCGTCGGGGCCGGGATCGCCGGTCTCACCGCGGCGCTGACCCTGGCCGACGCCGGGCTGCCCGCGACCGTGTACGAGGCGAGCGACCGGGTGGGCGGGCGCATGTTCTCCGAGCGCGGCTACTGGGACGGCGGGCAGATCAGCGAGTACGGCGGCGAGGCCATCGACACCGGCCATACGGTCATCCGCGATCTGTGCGCCCGATTCGGCCTGGCGCTCACCGACGTTCACGCGGCCGCCCCGGACGACGGCCACGACGTGCTGTACTTCGACGGCGGCTACATTCCCCTGGACAAGTTCGTCGCCGACTTCCAGCCCGTGTACCAGGCGCTGCAGCGCGACCTGGCCGAGGCGGGACCGGACGCGCCCACCTGGGATCGCGCCACGCCCGGGGCGGTGAGGCTGAGCAATATGACCCTCACCGAGTGGATCGCCACCAGGGTGCCCGGCGGTTACTCCTCTTGGCTCGCACGGTTTCTCGACGACGCCTACGTGGTGGAGTACGGCCTGCCGACGCTGGCGCAGACCGCGCTGAATCTGGTGTATCTGATGGGCGATCAGGCCGATCCCAACGATCCGCAGGTGTGGAACGCCTCGGACGAACGCTTCGAAATCACCGGCGGCAACCAGCGACTGCCGGAGGCGATCGCGGCGGCGCTGCCGGACGGGACGCTGCAGCACGGGTGGCGGCTCGAGGCCGTCGCCCGCAACGCCGACGGCGGCCAGACCCTGACCTTCGACGAGGGCGGTTCCCGCCGCACCGTGCAGGCCGACCACACCATCCTGGCCGTTCCGCTGGGCGTGCTGCAGCGGATCGACTACGGTGCGGCCGGATTCGACCCGCGCATGACCGGTGCGATCACCTCGCTGGCCATGGGCAGCTGCACCAAACTGAATATGCAGTTCACCGCCCGCCCGTGGGTCGGGGCGGGTCCGTGGCCCGGGATGTCCACCGGCATGAGCTTCACCGATCTGGGTTACCAGCAGATCTGGGATGCCACCGCGGGCCAGCCCGGGACGCAGGGCATCGCCATCCAGTACGGCGGCGGGCTGGGTGCGCTGCGGTTCCAGCCGCCCGCACCGTTCCTCACCGGCGATCACCCTGCCGTGCGCGCCGCGGTCGACACCGTACTGCCGCAGTTCGAGAAGGTCGTGCCCGGCGTCGGCGCGCTGTGGAACGGCAAGGCCGCGCTGTCGGCGTGGCATCTGAACCCCGACGCCTACGGTGCCTACAGCTGCTATCCGGTCGGCTACTGTCACCGGTTCGCCGGATACGAGGGCGTGCGCCAGGGCAACATCCACCTCGCCGGGGAACACACCTCGCAGGACTCGCAGGGGTACATGAACGGGGGCGCCGAGACCGGGCTGCGGGCCGCACGGGAGATCCTGGCCGATCTCGGTCACTGAGGGTCGAGCACCGAGGCGACGTGACCGGCAGGCCGGGAATGATCATCTCGACAGCGGGTATTTCCCGCACAAGGATGTCCTCGTCGGGAGGTTGTTGTGATCGCGTTCATGCCCATTACCCCCGTGGTTTCGCCCCTGGATCTGCTGCCCAACCCGTTCAACTGCCTGTTGACCACCGGTTCCGCGCTGTTCTGTCTGGGACTGTAGAAATCGCCGTGGGTTTGGTCGGGTGAGGAGCGGTTATAGCCGGGAGGCCGACCGCGGAGCCGGTCGGCCTCGAGCCGGGGCGACGGTGCCCCGCAGACCGGACGGAGGAGAGGTCCTTGGCATCGACGGTGCCGGTAATCGCTGTCGTCGTCGGCGTGCTCGCCGTGGCGATCGTGGTGGCCTACAGCGTGTTCATCGCTGGCTATCGGCGCAGGATTCGGGCCCTATTCCTACCGGATCCCGGGCGTGGCCGGATGCGTGCCGACGCAGCCGACGACGAAGCAGCCGGGCGGCCAATCCGCGAACGGCGGGGACAGGGGTTTGCCGAGGCAGCTCAGCGCCCCGCAGCCCGGGTAGGCGTCGGGGCCGATTCCCAGCGCCGCTAGCGTCGCATCCGGGTTGGAGATCATCGGGTCGCTCAGGCTGATATCCGGTTGCTGCACATAGGGGCCCGGATCCGGCAGCCGGGGTTCGCGGAAGGCGGCGCCGACTCCGCGCAGCACGTCGTGCGGGAAGCTCAGCGCGCTGCCCGGCACGGTGATTCCGGTCCAGCTGACCAGCAGGCCCAGGCTCGGCACGATGAAATTGTCCTGCCGCATCATGCCCGACATCTGCACGGCATCCGGCGGGAGGCCGGGGAAGTGGACCTCGCAGCCGGGACCGTTGACGACGAACAGGAAGCCGTAGCAGGGATTGGCCGCCGTCGGCCGGGTGGCCTCGGCCAGATAACCGGCGGAGATCACCTGTTTGCCCCGCCAGTCGCCGTGATTGGCGATGAGCAGGCCGAGTTTGACGAAGTCGTCGGCCGGGAGCATCAGGTGCGCATAGCCGTAGGTGTTGCCGCTGCGGTCGCGGCCCCAGTGGTAGTCGGAGCGCCGAATACCCAAGGGGTCGAACAGTTTCTGTTGTGCGTAGGCCTGAAAGTCCGTGCCGACGGCCCGCTGGACGACATAGGCGAGCAGGTCGACGGCGCGCTGGCTGTATTGCCAGATGGTGCCCTGCGGGTATTCGATCGGCATCCCCAGTGCCTGCGCCGCCACATTCGGATCCAGCTGCGGCAGGCCGGTGATGCCCTCCGAGGCGACCGCGACCTGCATGCCGGAGGTCTCGGTGAGCAGGCTGCGGATTGTGATGGCGCGATGGGCCGCATCGCCGAGACCCGGAGGCAGGTAGGCGTCGATCGGATCGTCGATGCTCAGGCGCTTCTCGTCGGCGGCGATCCCGGTCACCAGCGACACCACGCTCTTGGTGCTGCTCCACATATTCCAGGCGATACCGCCGTGGCGGTCGCTGTCGGGCCCCGACGCGACCAGGCAGTTGTTGCGGAACACGCGCACGGTCAGCCGCGTCCGATCCGCAGCGAAGGCGATGGCCCGCTGCAGCGCCTCCGAATCCAGCCCGACCTCTTCGGCCGTCGCGGTCTGCGGTGTGCGCCCCTCGGTGACCTCACACCGCTTCAGCCCCTCCGGCGCCGCCTGCGCGGCGGGCGCGACCCACCCCGCGATCGCGACCACCGCAACAGCCGCCGCTACAACGCTTTTCGTCCAACCACGCACACCTGTCCCCGTTCCCGAGCTTCCTGATCCTCAGATCGCCGGGTCGAGCACGCCGTTAGCGCAGGTAAGCCCCCTCAATTGTCGGGGCGACAATTCTGGGGTGGGGGTGGCGGCGAGCGACGATCAGTAGTCGCAGAGCTTGATCCACTCGAAGGTGCCGTTGCGATCGTCGAGGTCGCTGTAGCGCGTGTCGCGGTCGCCCCACTCGTCGGTGTTCTCGAGCAGGAACAGCCCGGCGCCCGGCACGTAGGGCACGGCGAGGTCGAAGTCGTCGGCGCGGTAGATGATCCACTTTTCGTCCCGGGCTCCCAGCAGCCGCGCATCCTCGGCGCGGTCGAGGAATCCCATGAAGGTGAAGTCGTGGTCCTCCCAGGTGCCGACGGTGCCGTCGTGGTACGGACTCGCCCACTGCCGGGTGGACGCATGGAAGTAGCCGCGGTCCAGGAAACCTCGGTCCACCGACCCGGAACAGCTTCCGGAGGCACTGGACGCTCCTCCGCCGGGAGTCGGCCCGGGTGTCGGCCCGGGAGTCGGCTCGGGTGTCGACGGAGCGCCGCCGCCGGACGAACCGGTACCCGGGGCACCGATCGGCGACACGGACGGGCCGTGCACGGCGGGCCCGCTCTCCGCCTGAGCGGGCGTCACGGACAGCAGCGTCGCACCGGTCAGCAGTGCACCGATGGCGAGCCGAGAAATGGAGTTCCTCATGAACGCGTCCTTCTATCAAGAGTTTTCGATCAGCAACAACTGATCACCCTGTGATCGGAACGGTCGGTATGCGCGTTTCAGGCATGTTTCGACTCGCCCGGCAGAGCCGGCCGGCGAGACCATGCCTGGCGCACCAGGGTGCTGTTGGCTTCTCGGCGGCGATAGGGGTGGGCGAGGGTCGGCATCGTTGGGTCGGGTAGCGCCGATGAAAACCGTTGAGCAGCAGCGGTATCAGCGGAAAGGTTGGATTCAAGATCTAAATATGTTGGGGCACAAGGCGTGTCAAGCGCTGTAAAGCCTCGAGTGTCCGGCGAATGGTGTTCAATGACTGCCTCCGGTTATTCCGATTGGAAGGAGTTGCAAGTGTTGCCTTTTCGCAAAACCTTGATTGCCTGCCTCGCCCTGCTGTCCGGGTTGGGAGGTGTGGTTGCGCCGGTGGCGGTGGCCGAACCCGAGCCCGCCGTCGCGGCCGACAGCGACGGGGACGGGCTGCCCGATCAGTGGGAGCAGAACGGGTACGACGCCGACGGGGACGGCAAGGTCGACGTGGATCTGCCTGCCATGGGCGCGAATCCGAATCACAAGGATGTGTTCATCGAGATGGACTACATGAACGGGCGACTACCGTCCGCGGCGGTGCTCGACCGCATCGTGGAGGTGTTCGCCACCGCGCCGGTGGCCAATCCGGACGGGGCGCCGGGCATCGCCATCCACCTCGACGCCGGCGATGCGCGAGGGAGTAAGTACAACCTCGGCGGCGGGAATCAGGTTCCCTACGACAGCAATCTGTCACCGGTCGACGACGAGGTCGCCGCGATCCAGCGGCGGAATTTCGACGGCAACCGTACGCGGGTGTTCCATTACATGCTCTGGGCCGACGCCTACAACAATGGCTGCAGTAGCGGTATCTCCCTCGGAATTCCGGCCGATACCTTCGTCGTCACGCTGGGGCCGCGCTGCGGCTGGAATCCGAGTGACGACGCCAATGTCGGCACCTTCGTCCACGAACTGGGCCACAACCTCGGGCTCAGGCACGGCGGTGTCGATCATGTCAACTACAAGCCGAACTATCTGAGCGTGATGAACTACAGCTTCCAGTTCTCGGGAGTTCCGCGCGCGGACGGAAGTTCGTACTTCGGCTATTCGAATGTCAACCCGCCGGCATTGAACGAATCCTCGCTGAACGAGGGCAGCGGTCTCGGCCAGGTCGCCGCGGGGTGGCGGACCGTGTACTTCTGTCCGGACGACTCCCGGCGGCGCACCAGGGGTTCGGCGGATCAGCCGATCGACTGGAACTGCAACGGCGGCATCGAGAACAACACAGTGGCGGCCGATATCAACAACGACGGCGGCCACGGCAGCCTGCGGGCCCAGAACAACTGGGCCTCGGTGGTGTTCACCGGCGGTGACATCGGTCCCATCGCTCCCGATCGGCGCATCGCGCCCGAGCAGTCCCCGGAGGAGATGACCAAGGAGGAGTTCGACCTGCAGCAGTCCACCACGCGAGACGAGTAACGAGTAACGCCGATTCCGGAGCGACCACGGCCGGATGCCCCTATTTTCGGGGGGATTCGGCTGTGGTCGCGGTCTTTTCTGTCTCGGTTGGATTTGAAGACTAGAAGTGTTCGCCGATCGCGCGTACCATTTGTGCCAGTCCTCGCTTGCATCCGAGGCGCGAAAGTGACCGTCTCCCAACCGAACACGGGCAGGCACGGCGAGCCCCGCTGCCGCCCATCGGTCGGTGGCGGCCATACTCGGGTTCGGATGCGCAGGACGGAGTGCACGAGAAGCCGACCCGGGGGGGCGAAAACCAATTTCCACCAAGTTTTGTGGGGCTTTCGAGGCCGAACAGCCGATGCTAACGTCGGAATCGAACCAATGGCTCGGTTGGTTTCGGATATCGCAGCGTTGTAAATATCTCGGTATCCAGAAGCTATCGACCCGATTGAAACAACCATATTTCGATCGGCAATTGCGAGAGGTTCCGACATGGCCGCCGACTGTGAACAACTGACCCATTCTGGTGACGCCATTCCGACCGAGTCCCAGCCCGATCGCCGCGTCGTCGCCTATCTGCACGCGATCGACGGGCGGCGCCGAAGTGAGAAGGTGCCGATTCGGCGTCTGGTGGCGATGGATTCGCCCCGGCTCGACGGCGCCGATCAGGCGCATGTGCAGCGGCTGGTCGAGGCCGGTGACGAACTGCCGCCGATCCTGGTGCATCGGCCGACCATGCGGATCATCGACGGCCTGCACCGGGTGCGTGCGGCCGTGCAGCGCGGCCGCGACGAGATCGAGGCGATCTTCTACGACGGCACGCTGGAGTCGGCCTTCGTGCTCGCGGTGGAACTCAATATCCGGCACGGGCTGCCGCTGTCGCTGTCGGATCGGCGGGCCGCCGCCGCGCGCATCATCGAGACGCACGGCGCCTGGTCGGATCGGATGATCGCCAGGACGACCGGCCTGTCCGCCCGCACGGTGCGGGCCATCCGGCTGTGTACGAATGCCGAATCCGCGCGGTCGAACGTCCGCATCGGGGCCGACGGCCGGGTGCGCCCGTTGACGTCGGCGCACAGCCGCCGCATGGCGGCCGAGATCATCGCGTCGCACCCCGAGGCCTCGCTGCGCCAGGTGGCCAAGGCCGTCGGCATCTCGCCGGGCACCGTGCGCGATGTGCGCGACCGGTTGCGCCGCGGCGAGGATCCGGTGCCGCGCAAGCGGACGAGCAAACCGGCGCGGCCGCGCACCTCCGCCACGGCCGGCGCCGAGCCCGAGCCGCCCGTCGATGTCGCTCAGGTGTTGCATGCCCTCGGCCGCGATCCGTCGCTGCGGTTGAATGCCGGTGGCCGGGAACTGCTGCGCTGGCTGCACCTGCACGCGGTGGATATGGACGACTGCTCCAAGGTCGTCCAGGCCGCGCCCGCGCACTGTGTCGGCGTGGTGGCCGAATTGGCCCGCGGCTGCGCCCAGAGCTGGTCGCGGATCTCGGTGGAACTGGCCAAACGCGTACCGGACTGACGAGACACACCGCGGCGGCGAACCGGGGCATCGAGGTCCGGCGGCTAGTCTTCGAGCCGTGGACGCCTACAACCACTTCGAGGGTCCGGCCACCTTCCGGCTGGCTCGCCTGGAGTACCTGGTGGCGCTGCTGGTCTGCCTGGTGTTGTTCGTCGGGCACCTCGGCGAGGTGCGGTGGTTGCCGGCGGTGATCCTGTTCGTGGCCATCGATCTCATCGGGTACCTGCCCGGTGCGATCGCCGAGCGGCGGGCCCGGGCCGGCGGCGGTGACGGCCGGGTGGCGAAGGTCTACTACGTGCTCTACAACGTGACGCACAGCTTTCTCACCCAGGCCGTGGTCGTCGGGGTGTGGGTGCTGGTAGCCGGATTCGAGTGGGCACTGCTGGTGATTCCGATTCATCTCTGCGGCGACCGGGCGATCTTCGGCAATTCCCTGAAGCCGTTCGGCGTGCCGTTCGACAGCAGAGGCCCGATTCCGGCCTTCGCCGAATTCGAACGGCGTCTGGCCGCGACCGGGCGGTCGGCGCCGTGTGATAGCCACCATGTTGCCGCTGCCCGACCCGAGCCGGGCACACTGGTGGGCACTGATCGTCCGAGCTGATCCGGGGGATTGACGCGGAGAGGACCTGCGATGCCCGTAGACGCCGCTTTCGATCCACTGGTAGCGCTGAACGACCTGCTCGCCCCGATCGGCCTCGACAGCGCCGATGCGGGCGGAGCGGTCGACTTCGCCGGGCGAGATCCGATTCTCGAATCGCGGTTGCGGCTGGGCGCGGCCATCGGCATTCCGATGATGGCCGGTGCGGTCGGCGTCGCGGCGCTGTGGCGGCACCGCGGCGGACACGGCCAGGATCTGCATCTGGACCTGCGGCAGGCCGTCTACTACATCGCCCCGGAAATCCTGTGGGAGCCGACCGTCAACGGGTTTCCGGCCCCGGCCCCCTTGGTCGAGGGCAATCCGTTTCTGCTCGACATCTATCGCACCCGCGACGGACGCGAGGTGGTGCCGTCGGCGGTGTATCCGCATCTGATGCGCAAATGGTGCGTGTTCCTCGATGTGCCCCCGGCCCGCGACCGGGTCGCGGCGGCCATCGCCGAATGGGACTCCGACACCCTCGAGGAGCAGGCCAACAAGGCGGGGCTGCCGATCGCGACGGCGCGTACGCCGCAGGAATGGCTCGCTCATCCGCAGGGCGCCCTGCTGGCAGACGGCCCTGTGATCGCTCTCCACAAGGTCGGTGAGGCAGCACCTTTGGCGCTCGGTGACAGCGATCGGCCGCTGGGCGGCATCCGGGCGCTCTCGTTCACCCATGCCATCGCCGGGCCCACCGTCGGGCGCACCCTCGCCGAACAGGGCGCAGATGTGTTGTGCGGCACCCGCCCCGACGATTTCGAACACGACTTCATCTACGATGCGGCCAATATCGGTTCCCGCAGTGCGTATCTCGACCTGACCACCGCCGACGGGCGCGACCGCACCGAGGATCTGCTCGACACCGCGCACATCGTGATCGACAACCACCGCCGCGGGAAACTGGAACGGTTCGGCCTGGATCCGCACGCGCTGGCCGCCCGGCATCCGGGCCTGATCAGCGTGGCGGTGACTCCCTACGGCTCGCAGGGTCCTTGGCGCAACTACGGGGGCTTCGACATGAACGCCTCGGCGGCCACCGGTCTGATGGCGATCGAAGGCGAACCCGGACACGTCCGGTTTCCGGTCACGAGCCTCATCAACGATTTCATCACCGGCTATCTCGGCGCCGCCGGTGCCGTTGCGGCACTGGTCAAACGGGTCACCGAGGGCGGTAGCTGGCGGGTGGAGGTGAGCCTGGCCCGCGCGGCCATGTGGTATCCGACGCTCGGCCTGGTCGATGCCACCGCGGCGGGCAGCAGCGACGACACCACCGCGCGCGAGCCCACGCCCTACGATGCGCCGACTCCGTTGGGCGCGTTGCACACCCCGCGCCCGGCCGTGGAATTCTCGGCGACGCCGCCGCGCTGGCCGGACCCGCCGCTGGTGCCGCGGGGATCGAGCGCGCCGCGGTGGCGTGCGGACGCTCGGCGTCGGCGATAGTGCGCAGTTGCTCAGCGGTGTCCGAGCGTCACCGGTAGTGCCTCGAGCCCGCGGAAGAAGGTGCTCGGCCGCCACTGCACCGCACCGTCGAGCCGCATGTCCGGATACCGCTGCAGAATCTTCTCGAACGCGATCCGGGCCTCCAACCGGGCCAGCGGCGCCCCCACGCAGTAGTGGATGCCGTGCCCGAAAGCCACGTGGCTCTTGGGTTTACCGTCCGCGATCTGGACGGCATGCGGACAGGAGAACTGTTTGGGGTCGTGGTCGGCGGCCGCCAGCGAGACGTACACCAGTTCGTCGGCCGGGATCTCGACTCCGGCCACCGTGACCGGTTCGGCGGTGTAGCGCAGCGTCGCCAGGTGGACCGGCCCCTCGAAACGGAGGAACTCCTCGATGGCCGCGGGGATGCGATCCGGCATCCGCACCAGTTCGTGGTACAGCGAGCGGTCCCGCAGCACGGTCAGCAAACCGTTGCCGATGAGGTTCACCGTCGTCTCGTGCCCGGCCACCAGGATGAGGAACAGCATCGAAATCAGTTCCCGGTCACTGAGTTTGTCGCCCTCGTGATTGGCCCGGATCAGTTCCGACAGCAGATCCTCGCCCAGATCGGCGGAGCGTCGGGCGACCAGGTCGACGAGGTAGCTCGCCAGTTCGACGCTGGCCCCCGCCCGCTCGCTGGCGGTGGCATAGAACGGTGAGCGCGCCGCCACCTCGGGATCGGGCGCGTTCTCCGACGACGAGGCGGTCAGCGTCGTCGACAGCTCCCGGAATCTGGGTCGATCGGCCTCGGGCACGCCGAACATTTCGCAGATGACCGTGATCGGGATCGGCAACGCGTACGCATCGATGAGGTCGACCGTCTCGGAATCGCCCATGCGGTCGAGCAATTCGTCGGCGAGCGCATCGATGCGCGGGTGCAGCCGTTCCACCGTGCGGCCGGTGAAGGCCTTGTTCACCAGCCGCCGCAACCGGGTGTGATCCGGCGGATCGGAGCTGAGCATATGCTCCAGCAGATCGGTGCTCATGGCGCCGTAGGTGTCGGTGTCGCGGCGCTGCCGGGCCGTGATGGTCGCCAGGACCGCCGAATTCTTCCTGATGCGGTCGTCGGTCATGACCTGGCGGGCCACGTCGTAATCCAGCACGAGCCAGGCGGTCAGCCCGTTGGGCAGGTGGACGTGATGGATCGGCCCGTGCCTACGCAGTTCGTCGTAGATCGGGTACGGGTTGTACAGATAGTCGGAGCCGAGTTCCAGCAGGGGCAGAGTGGTCACAGCATCTCCTTGCTCGCTACGGCGGCGTTCGCGCCGCCGGTGTGGATCCGCAGGGGCTGCAGGCCCCACGATTCGGCGATGTCGCGAGCGAGCGCGGCCAGCTCCGAATCCGACTGTGCCATCTCGGGTTTGAGGCCCTCGAGCACCCACTGGACGCGGCCGCCGTACTCGGAGTACCAGCTGGCCAGTGCGATCGGCTGACGTGCGGCCCGGCGGGTGTCCAGCTTCTGGAATGCCCCGCGGGCGACGAATAGCGACGGGCCCCCGTTCGCCCGCATGTCCTTCGGCACGAACGGGTCGAGAACGCCCATGTTGGAACACATTCCGATGGTGATCGGCGGCGGTTCGACGAGCCGGTCGACGACACCGGCGGGCAGCACGTCGATCAGGTCCGGTGGCATATTGCGGGGGCGGGAGACCGCGCCGGAACCGACCTCGTTGGCATTGGCGAAGGCCGCCTTGCTCATCCGCCGGATCGGGTCCAGCTCGCGGCGGTCCAACCACTCTCGCTGCACCGGAACCGGAACGCGGGAAAACGAATTCGAATCGTGTTGGTTGTGCTCGCGCAGCAGCCGGACCGCGGTCGCCAGTACCAGCGGGGTGTCGGGGCCGATGAGCGAGCAGCGGCGCAGCGTGTCCGCGGCGAGGGCGAGGTACAACGTATTCGACGTGCCCCCGTGCCTCGCCGCGACCTGTTTCCAGTGCTGCGCATCGATACTGACGACGACGGAGGTCTCTCGCCAGCCCATCGGCTCCGGCTCGACGACGGGCTCCCTGGTGAGCAGGGCCCTGCCGATCGCTGCGCGGTGCTGCGGATCGCGGGCCGCGCGCCGCAGTTCCGACGCCGCCTGGCGGGCGACCAGCACACTGCGGCGCATGCCGTCGGCCAGATCGCCGCGCAGGTCGACGACCTTGCCGAGACCGTCCTTGGTGGCGAATTCGGGATCGACCATGCCGGTCAAGCCCATCAGTCCGGCATGACCGTCGGCGATGGCGTGGTCGGCGATGATGGACACCGCCATGCCTCCGGATCGGAGGGGCACCGCCGAGAGCCGCCACCCGTAACCGCCCGCCGGATCGAGGGGGAACTGCGCCTGCTCGTTCGCCCACGCCAGTACGTCGACCTCGTCGATGGCGGCGCGTTCGACGGTGAGGGGTAGCGCGGTATCCGTTGGCACCCAGCGCCATCGGGCGAACGGCACGATCGGCCGGTACACCCGCCGCATCGAGGACCCCGCCGTGCGCAGCCGATACATCGAGATCAGCTGCTCGTCGGTGAGGCGATGATCCAGCACCGCCAGTATCTGCCCGATAACGGGTGTGCCGTTACCGCGGTGGAGACGAAGAAATCCCTTGTCGGTGAGATTGACATAGACCGGTGCAGACATCACGAGGCCACCTTTCCGATCAGTGCGGAGTTCTGCCCGAATTCGGCGCCGACCACCCGCAGCATCCGTTCCTGAGCGACCATGGCCACCAATTGGCCGTCGCGGCTGAAGATCCGGCCCTGAGTGAACGCCCGGCCGCCGTCCGCCGAGGGCGACACCTCGTCGTAGAGCAGCCAGTCGTCGACCCGGAACGGCCGCATGAACCAGATCGAATAGTCCAGCGCCGCAGTCTGAATGGGTAAGCCGGGGTACGGCGCCATAGCTGCTCCCAGCAGCGTCATATCGCTGGCGTAGGTCAGCGCGCACGTGGAGGTGACCATGTCGCCGGGCAGGTCCTCGGTGTAGCGCAACCAGATCTGCTGCCGCGCACCGCCGCCGACCTCGGCGTCGGGGACGCGGCGGATATCCCAGCCCGGCCATTCGTTGCCCGGATCGGCGGAGCCGACCGTGACCAGTTCGTCGGGCGACGGCGCGGCGGGCATCGGATCGGCGTGGCGCACACCCTGATCGCCGCAGTGGAACGAGGCGACCATGAGGAATTTCTCGTCGCCGTCCTGCAACGCCCGGATCCAGCGGACGAGGAAGGACCGTCCGTGCTTGACGGTGTCGACCTGGTAGTCGATGGGAACGCCCGGAACCGTCGGCCGGACGAAATAGCCGTGGATCGAATTGACGTGAAATTCGGGTGGCTTACCGGCCGATCCCGCGGCCAGCGCCCGGGCCGCCACCTCGCCACCGAAGGTGCGGGCCAGCACGGTATCGGTTCGGGGGCGGCCGCGGAAGATGTTCGTGCCGACTTGTTCGACTGCTATCGCATCCAGTAACGCAACCATTGAGCCATTCCTTCGGGACGACAGAGAACGGATACCGGCGACGACGCTGTCGCAGAGAGGTCAGAGCGGCAAGATCGAGCGCTTGCGCGGATTGGGCGGAGCTTCCTTGTCCCGCAGCAGCGTCAGCGCGTGCCGCAGTTGCAGTCGGGTGGTGGACGGTTCGATGACCGCGTCGATGTATCCGCGTTCGGCGGCGACCCACGGGGTGGCAATCGTGGCGTTGTAGAAGTCGATCATCTGCTGCCGCACCGCGGGCGCGTTCTCCCCGGCCGCCGCGATCTGCTTGCGGCCGATGATGCCGACCGCGCTTTCGGCACCCATCACCGCGATTCGCGCGGTGGGCCAGGCCAGATTGACGTCTCCGCCGAGCTGTTTGCAGCCCATGACCGCATAGGCCCCGCCGTAGGCCTTGCGAATGATGACGGTGACGATCGGCACGGTGGCGGAGCCGACCGCGTAGAAGAAGCGGCCGCCGCGTTTGATCACGCCGATCTTCTCCTCCTCGACACCGGGCAGGACGCCGGGGGTGTCGACGACGAAGACCAGCGGGATGTCGAACGCGTCGCAGACCTGGATGAAGTGGGCGGCCTTGTCCGAGCAGCGGGCGTCGATGGCACCGGCCAGCACCAGCGGCTGATTGGCGATCACACCGACCGGGCGCCCGTCGACCCGGGCGAATCCGGTGATGAGGTTGCGGGCGCGGGGCTCACCGACCTCGTGGAATTCGCCGTCGTCGAAGATGCGCAGCAGCACCTCGTACATGTCGTAGGCCGCATTGTCCGAATCCGGAATGATCGTGTCGAGTTCCCGGTCGGCGTCGGTAATCTCCGGTTCCAGTCCGGGATTGACCAGCGGCGCGTTCTCGGTGCAGGTGGACGGAAAATAGGACAGATACGACCGGACCCAGTCGAAGGCGTCCTGTTCGTCCTCGGCGATGTGATGCAGGTTGCCGTACTCGGCCTGACTCTCGGCGCCGCCGAGTTCGTCGATGCTCACCTCTTCGCCGGTGGCGTCGCGGATGACGTCCGGACCGCTGACGAACATATACGAACTCTTCGTCGCCACCAGGACATCGGAGTTGATCGGGGAGTACACCGCGCCCGCCGCGCATTTGCCCAGCATCACCGAGATCCGCGGCACCAGCCCCGACAGCGGCGCGGCGCACCGTGCCATCCGCGCATACCAGGACAGCGAGGTCACCGCGTCCTGGATGCGGGCGCCGCCGGAATCGTTGATCGTGATCATCGGGCAGCCGACCCGGTAGGCCAGTTCGGCGGCCCAGGCCACCTTGCGGCCGAACATCTCGCCGACGCTGCCGCCGTGCACGGTCTGATCGTGGGCGACGACCACGACGGGGCGGCCGTCGATCAGGCCGCGCCCGGTGACGACGCCGTCGCTGTAGAGTGCGTCCGGATTGCCGGGATGTTTGACCAGCGCGCCGATTTCGATGAACGAACCGGGATCCAGCAGCATGTCGATGCGCCGGCGCGCGCTCGGAATACCTTTCGCCGCCCGCTTGCGGATGCCGACCTCACCGGCCGGTTCGGCGGCGGCGTCCAGCCGTTTGCGCAGCTCGACCAATTTCTCGGCGGTGGTCATGCCGACCGCCTCGGCGCCATCAGAGCCATCAGCACTCCTCGTGAAACCTGCTGTGTTCCATAGCGAAAGCCTGTGGAATCAAATTCGGCATCGAGATTTCGTACTGCATGTCCCACAACGTTGAGGGAGTGATGGAGTAAATCTACAGCAACCCAGCGGTTCGGCAATCCGGGTAGCAGTGATAGTTACCACAGCTATGTATTGAAAAATAGGTAATCTCGCAACGCCTGCAAGGAATTACTACGGTGCAATCTCGCGATATGCACGTTTTGTCGCAACATCGTCGGCAGAGTCTGCCGCCGATTCGTTCCGCAGCGGCATCTCCTTCCAGAACAGCACCAGAATCAGTGCGAGCAGTGCCGTGCCGGAGGCGGCCAGGAAGACCGTCGACATGGAGTCGGTGAAGCCGGACTTCAACGGGGCGGCCAGCGTGGGGTTCAGCCGCTGAATTACCGAGCTGTCGTCGAGGACGTGCTCGATCGTGCCCCGATCGTGGTGGATCACCCCGCGCGCGAACTCGCCGTCGGTGGTGTCGCCGCTGTGCAGGGCGGTCGCCATGGCCTGTCGGAAGGCCGGGTGCGACGATGCGGCCTCGAGCGAATCGTCGATATTCGACGGCAGCACACCGAACAGCAGCGACAGCAGCATGGCCACACCCAGCGTGCCGCCGATCTGGCGGAAGAACGAGGACGCCGCGGTGGCGGTGCCCATATCGCGCGGTTCGGCGGCGTTCTGCATGGCCAAGGTGATGGGCTGCAAAAGATTTCCGAGGCCGAATCCCGTGATAGCCATGAATGTCATGGTCTGCCACAGCGGTGTATCCGGTGTCAGGTAATGGAACAGGAACAGCCCGGCGACCACCGCCGCGCAGCCGACGATCGGGAACGCCCGATAGTGGCCGGTGCGCATGATCAGCCGGTTGGACAGGATCGATCCGATCATCAGCCCGCCGACCAGTGGCAGCAGCTGCACACCGGCCACCGCCGGGCTCGTACCGCGCACCACCTGCAGATACTGCGGCACCAGAATGATGCCGCCGAACAGCGCGGCGCCGACGATCAGGGCGATCGCGACGCCGAGTGCGAAGGTGGAATTGCGGAACAGCCGCAGCGGCAGCAACGCCGCATCGCCGGATCTGGCCTCCACGGCGATGAAGGCGAGTATCCCGAAGACGCTGACCGTGTAGCAGGTCAGTGCCAACGGGCTGGTCCATCCCCAGGTGCGTCCCTGTTCGGCCACCACCAGCAGGGGTGTCAGGCCGATCGCGAAGGCAGCGGTCCCCAGCCAGTCGACCGAAGCGTCGATGCGCTGCTGGGCGGGCAGGCGGACGACCCGATACACCACCGCGAGCGCGAGCAGGCCGATCGGGACGTTGATGAGGAACACCCACCGCCATCCGGTGATGCCGAGAATGCTGTGCTGTGCGGCCAGGACGCCGCCGAGTACCGGGCCGATCACGCTGGCGGCGGCCCAGGTGGCCAGGAAGTGTCCCTGATAGCGGGCGCGTTCGCGCGGGCTGACGATATCGCCCAGGACGGCCGAGGCCAGCGCGGTCAGGCCGCCCGCGCCGACGCCTTGCAGGGCGCGAAAGACGGCCAGCGTCGTAATCGACTGCGCCACCGTGCACAGCAGCGATCCGGCGACGAATATCACGATGGCGGCGAGCAGATAGGGACGGCGTCCGTGCATATCGGACAATTTTCCGTACAGCGGCATCGTCAATGTCGCCGTAATCAAATACGCCGTCGTAACCCAGGCCTGGGCGGAATAGCCGCCCAGGTCGTCGGCAATTGTTCGGACCGACGTCGCGGTGATGGTCTGGTCCAGGGCCGCCATGAGCATTCCGAGAACCAGACCGCCCATAATTGCGAGGATCTGTCGGTGGGTGAACCCTGCGGATGTGGTTGTAGGTACCGACATCGGCAAACCCCTCGAATAGGAGGTGCGAAGCACGGGTTGATTCACGATAACCACGTGCACGTCGGGACACTACGGTGATGGTGGTCACAGATTTGTCCGGGAAATACCTCGCCGCATCACAGGTGGCTGCGGATGGCCCACAGGTCGGCGAATACGGGCCGGAACAGCGTGCCGCGCAGATAATCCGCGCCCGAGGAGCCGCCGGTGCCGGGCTTGTCACCGATGGTGCGCCGCACCATCATGACGTGCCGGTAGCGCCATTCCTGCAGTCCCTCGTCCAGATCGACGAGGCGTTCGGCCACCTGTGCGGCGGCGCCGTCGTCGGTGTAGACGGTGAGCAACACCTGCTGCACTCGAGGTGTGGCCTCGATCGGTTGTCGCACATCGCGATTCAGGGTTTCGGTGGGCACCGGATAGCCCTGGGTGGCCAGGTAGCGCAGGAACGAGTCGTACAGCGACGGCCGCGCCATGGCGGCAAGGATGCGTTCGCGGCCGGGGCTGCCGTCCGGATAGTGCGCGAAGGCGCGGTCGTCGCGGCGGCCGAGGACGACCTCCAGTTCGCGGAACTGTGCGGACTGGAATCCGCTTGCGGCGTCGAGCCGGTCGCGGAAACTGGTGAACTGGCGCGGGGTCATGGTTTCCAGCACATCGATCTGCGCCACCACGACCTTGAGGATGGTCAGTGCCCGGCGCAGCGTGTGCAGGGCATGCGGGGTGTCACCGCCCTCCAGGCGCTGTTGCAGATGCGCCAGTTCGTGCAGCAGCTGTTTGAACCACAGCTCGTAGACCTGGTGGATGACGATGAACAGCATCTCGTCGTGCTCGTCCGAGCGCGGGCGCTGCGCGGCGAGCACCTCGTCCAACGCCAGATATGCCCCGTAGGTCAGCGCGGGGGAACGGTTGTCGGTATTCAACGAAGGCGTCACCTGAGCATCATGCGCGGTATCCGGCGCGGACCGGGCGCATTTCGGCCATTGTTTCGCGATGCTGATGGTCGGTCCGCCCAGCCTCAGGCCGTGATGGGTAGGTATGCGCCGTGGTCGCCGCTGCTGTGTATCTGCAGTGGGCGCAGGCCCCAGGATCCGGCTACCGCTGCCGCCAGGCGCGCCAATTCCGCGGCGGACTCGGCCATTTCGGGCTTGTAGCCCTCCAGGATCCAATGGATTCGTCCGTCGTACTCGGTCAACCAGGTGGCCAGCGCCACGGGCTGCCGCGCCGCGCGGGGAGCGTCGAGGCCCTGCAGCACCGCGCGCTTCACGTGCAGCGACGGGGCGGCCGCACGCAGCGCGGGAGCGACGAACGGGTCGAGAAGTCCCATGTTCGAACACATTCCGACGGTGATCGGCGGCATCTCGGGCAGCCGGTGGACCACTCGCTCGGGCAGGACGTCGAGCAGATCGGGCGGCATCTTCCGGGGCTGGGAGAACATGCCGCCACCGACACCGGCGGCCGCCGCGAACGCCGCCTTGCTCGTCGTCCGCAGCGGCCGCAGGTCGTGGTGGTCCAGCCATTCGCGCTGCACCACGATCGGCACGCGGGTGAACGAATTCGAATCGTTCTGGTCCGCCTCGTTCAATATGCGCACGGCGGTGGTGAGCACCGGGGGAATGGCATCGATGAGGGGGCAGTAGCGCAACACGTCGGCGGTCAGCGCGAGAAACAGCGTATTGGCCGTCCCGCCACCGCGCTCGGCCACCGACTTCCAGTGCGCCGCATCGAGAGTGAGCACGACCGAGCGTTCCCGCCACCCGTGCGGATCCGGGGCGGGCTCGGAGTCGCGGGACGACACCGCCGCGCACAGGGCGGCTCGGTGCCGGGGATCCCGGGCGGCTCGCGAAGCTTCCGAAAGGGCTTGCCGCGCAACGCGGAGACCGCGCCGCAGGCCGTCGGCCAGTTCGTCGCGGAAGCCGACGGTGGCCGTGAGCCCGTCGAGGTTGACCAGTTCCGGTTGGACCAGGCCCGCCTCGGCCATCAATCCCGCGTGGCCGTCGGCGACGGCATGCGATTTGGTCAGGCAGACCACCATCCCACCGGTGCGGGTGGGCACCGCCGACAGTCGCCACCCGTGCCCCGCGTCGGGGTCGAGCGGACGCTGCGCTTGGGCATTTGCCCACGTCAGAGCGTCGGAGTCGGGGATCGGATCGGACTCCACGGCCAAGGGCAGCGCGCTTTCGGCGGGCACCCACCGGCGGCGGGCGAAGGGCACCAGCGGCCGGTGCACGCGGCGCGCCAACGGCCCCGAGGCCAGCAGGGCGTGCATCGACTGAAGCTGATCGGTGCCCAGGCGCCGGCCGAGAACCGTCAGGGTCTGGGTGACGATGGGCATTCCGAGGCCGTGGTGGAGCCGCAGAAATGCGCTATCGGTGAGGTTCACATACACCGGGGCGATCCGAGCCATGGGCTCTCCTCGGGGAGGGAGGCGGTAGCTGGTACGGCAAATAGCGCGGGTACAGCAAATGTACAGCGCATGGACTCGGGTGGATGCCGTGATAGTAGCCACATCAACATTGCGTCAAGACATGTTTGTCACGCATTCTCCCGCTCGATCGACCGCCGGATGGCACCGCGGACGCCGGGCACGGCCATGGCCCGCATCGTCATCTCGCTCAGCCACACGTGCAGCCGCGTGGGCGGGGCGAATCGGGCGGCTCCCTTGCGCGCCAACGCCTGTCGCTTGCCCACCATGGGGCGCAGCGTCTGCTCCCAGTGCGCCGCGGCGGCCGCGACGTCGTCCCCGTGTTCCTCGAGCAGCGTCCCCAGCAGGTCGGCGCCGAACAGTGCGAGGCCGACGCCGTATCCGGCGAACGGGGTGACGCACCACGCCGCGTCGCCGAGCAGCACGATGCGGTCGTCGCTCCATCGCGGCAGGACGACCTGGCTCACCGCATCGAAATACGCTGCTTCCGGGTCGGATTCGAGTTGGCACAGCGCCTCCGGCACGCCGCCGCCCAGATCGGCGAAGGTGGCTCGCAGCGCCGACACCGGCCCCTGCGACAGCTCCGCCGCCGGGTTGCCGGTGCGGTAGGTGAAGAAGGCCGAGGATCGCCGTGGTCCCACATTGATCACCGCGGCGGTGCGGCCCGGGCCGATGAAGGTCGTGCCCGCGCCCTCCGGCACCTCGCCGGGCACTCGCGACAGGGGAAATGCGGTCACGATGTGGCCCAGGTCCACCCGATGGCCGGGGCCGAATATCAACTCGCGCACGCGCGAATGCAGACCGTCCGCGCCGATCAGCATGTCGGCCTCGACGGAACTGCCGTCGCTCAACGTGATTCGCACGCCGTTCGGATACTGGGATGCGGCGCGCACGGTGGTGCCGAAGCGGATGGTTACCGTCTGGCGAACCGCCTCGTACAGCGCGGTTTCGACGTCGCCGCGGAACACCGACAGCATGCGCGACCCCACGACGGCCCGGGCGAGTTCGGTCGGCACCGTGAACTTCTCCCGGCCGTCGGCGTGCACGAGAATGCTGGTGAACCAGCCGATATCGCACGCGGTCAGCTCCGGAAGCAGGCCGAGCCGTCGCGCGGCATCGTAGCCGAAGCCGCTCAGGTTCACCAGATAGCCACCGCTGCGCCTGCCGGGTGCGCGCTCGACCACCAGGACCTCCCATCCGGCTCGCCGCAGCCGCAGGGCGGCGGACAATCCGGCGATCCCGGCACCGGCGATCACCACTCGGCGGTCCCGGGTGCCGTCGGGTCGTGTGGTCTGCTCCGGATCGTTCACTGTCCGCTCCTGACACTGGTGTGGTTCGAGGTGCTGCACGGGTTTGAGCATGTGCTCGAGAAGAGTATGAGCATGTGTTCAAACTTCGGTCAAGCCGCTGTCCGATCGCCGCTGACCGGCGCATACACTGGACGCCGTGCCCCGAGGTGTTGCCATTCCCGAGATCAGGCAGCAACTGTTCGCCGTCACCGAGCGGCTGATCGTGCGGGACGGGCCGGGCAAGCTGAGCGGACGAGCCGTCACCGCCGAGGCGGGTGTCGCCACGGGGCTGCTGTACGCCCACTTCACCGACCTGGACGAATTCCTGGCGCAGTATGCCGTCGATCGAGCCTTCGTCATCTCGGCTCGTGCGGCGACGCTGCCCGACCGGGCGGGCACCGGTGGGGTCGTGGCGAATCTGTGCGAGGCCGTGTCGGCGGTCCCGCCGGTGACGGTGATGGCCTCGACCCGGCTGCTGGTCGCCCGCCCGGACCTGATCGACCGCGTCCGCGCGGTGCTCGGCGACAGCACCGCGGGCCTGGAGGCGGTCGAAAGCGCGGCCGCGGCCTATCTTTTCGCCGAACAGCGGCTCGGACGTGTTGCTGCGACGGCCGATCCGGAACTGCTCGCCCAGGCGTTCGTCGGCGTGGTGCACCACATCGCGCTCACCGCCACCGCCGAATCGGATGTGCCGGGCCGGATTCGGCGCACGGTCACGGCGATGTCCGACGGGTTCACGGTGGCCGCTCCGCGGCATTGACATTCCCTGTCTGCGGATACTCGTTGACGTTCCCTGTCCGCGGGTACTCGTTGACGTTCCCTAGCTGCGGATACAGCTGACCGCCAAGGGTTTCGGTAGCGTGGCGACATCAGCGGGCGCGCTGGTCGACAGCTCGAAGGGGAGTGCAGCATGGTCGATGCCGAGGCCGTGGACCGGGCCGTAGTGGTCGACAAGGATATCTACGACGATCCACACAAGTACTATCGGCGCTGGCGCGAGAGCGGGCCGGTGCACCGGGTTCGGTTCCGCGGTCAGGAGTTCGGCGCCTGGGTGATCATCGGCTACGCCGAGGCCCGTGCCGCACTGGCCGATCCTCGACTGTGCAAGAGCGCGGCCGGGTTCTACGAGATATTCCGTCGCGCGCATCCCGACACGGACCTGAATCCGGCCGCCGAGGCGCTGTCGGCACACATGCTCAACAGCGACCCGCCCGATCACACCCGGCTGCGCAAGCTGGTCACCAAGGCCTTCACCCCGCGCCGGGTGGCGGCCCTGCGCCCGCGTATCGAGGAGATCACCGGCGGGCTGCTCGACGAGATGGCCCGGCACGACGAGGTAGATCTGCTGGAGGCGTTCGCCACGCCGCTGCCGGTGATGGTGATCTGCGAACTGCTGGGTGTGCCGTTCGCCGACCGTGCCGCCTTTCAGGCGTGGAGCAAGGTGCTCGTCGGCGCGGTCGGCGGTTTCGAGGAACGCAACACCGCCTCCGTCGAAATGTCGGAGTATCTGCGAGAACTGGTGGCGGCCAAGCGGATCCGGCCGGGTGAGGACCTGCTGTCCGGACTGGTTCAGGTGAGCGACGGCGGCGACCAGCTCGCCGCCGAGGAACTGGTGTCGATGGCGTTCCTGCTGCTGGTTGCCGGGCACGAGACGACGGTGAACCTGATCGGCAACGGCACCTACGCGCTGCTGCGCGACAAGGCACAATGGCATGCCCTGCGCGAGGATCCGGCCCGGATACCCGAGGCGGTGGAGCAGTTCCTGCGCTACGACGGCCCGGTCGGCTGGGCCACTCTGCGCTACACCGGTGAACCGGTCCGGATCGGCGACATCGACATTCCCGAAGGGCAACTCGTCTACGTCGTGTTGACTGCCGCCAATCACGACCCCGCCCGCCACCCGGAGCCGGAACGGCTCGACATCACCGCCGACGCCAGCGGACATCTGGCATTCGGGCACGGCATCCACTTCTGTGTGGGCGCGCCGCTGGCCCGCCTCGAGGCGCACATCGCGTTCGCCGCACTGCTGCACCGCTTTCCGGATCTCGCCCTGGCCGATCCGGCGTTCACACCGCACTGGCAGCCCAGCCTCCTCATTCGCGGGATGACCGAGCTGCCGGTGCGGTGGCGCTAGCCGATATTCGCCGACAGGTCGGGAATCATCCGGTATGCCTCGTCCTGCCAGGTATTCCAGGCGTGGATGCCGTATGCGGGGAAGTCGTAGACGGCATTGCCGCCGCCGAGGCTGAGCATGCGGGCCTGGAAGGCGCGCGTGTTGGCCAAAGCCAATGCCTCCAAGGCCATACCGTTGGCGGTGTTCACGGTGGGACCGTCGCCGGCACTGGGCAGACCGCTGGCGGCCGAGACCCACAGGCGGGTGTTGTTGGCGATCAGCTGCGGCGCGAAGACGAACGGGTCCATGCGCAGCCACTGCGGACCCCACGGCGGGGCCATCGAATCCACGTTGTAGCCGCCGGCGTCGACCATGGCCGCGCGAATCGCCTCGCGCATACCGGGTGCGGAGATATTGAGGTAGCCGGAATACGAGCCCGCGAAGCTGAACTGATCGGGATGGTAGGCCGCCAGGGTCAGCGCCGCGCTGCCGCCCATCGACAGGCCGAACACCCCGTTGCGGTCGGCGCGGAATCCGAGCCGGTCCCGCAGCGCGGTGCGCAGATCCTGGGTGAGGAAGGTTTCCCAGTCGTAGCGGTAGCTCTTACCCGGTCCGCCCGCGAAGGCCGCGGTGGCGCCGGAACCGCTCGACGATCCGATCGCCCCGGCCGGGACGCCGAAGAACGAGCTGGGCGCATTCCAGTCGGCATAGAAGCTGGACTGCCCGCCGACCGGCATCACCACATTGATGTTCCAGGAGGCCAGCACGTCGGCGACGTTGGTCTCGATCTCCCAGCCGTTGAGATCCTGACCGGCGCGCATCCCGTCGAGGGCGTAGACGACCCTGTTGGTGTTGCCGTCGGCCGCACGCACGATGCGGGTCTTGACCGGGCCCATCGAGGCGGAGTCGACCCAGAAGTCGAATCCCGCGGGGCTGAGGGCCGCCGAGGCCGTCGCCCCGGAACCGATCACCGAGATGCCCAGCGGTGCCAGCATCGCCACCGCGATGCCCAGGACCGACCGCCGCAACCACGAGCTCGATTTCACCGAACCGCGCACCGATCGCATGATGTGGACCTTTCGCTCGAGCGGCCGCCACGGGCCGCAGGGCAGTGCGGGACCCGCCCTCATCGGCGGGTCGCGCACGAGCGCACGAGGTGCTGCGCTCGCGATGGGTATCGGTCAACGGTCCATATGTGTTGCCGAAAATTTGCCCAAAATACTGTGATGTGCAGCACTGCCCATATGAGCTGGTGTGATAAATGGGGCGAATGGTTAGCGGCGAATGCCCAGCAGGGCGTCGCTCTGCTTGTGGACCGTGGTCTGTATGGCGTCCACGACCGTGGCCACCTCCGGGCGGCGCAGCGTCTCGGCCCGCGCCACCAGCCAATAGGTCAGCCGCACGGCCACCCGCTCGGGTAGCACGCGCACCAGATCGGCGTGGCGATCGGCCATGAAGCACGGCAGCAGGCCCAGCCCGGCGGCGGCGCGGGTGGCCTCGACGTGGACGAAAACATTGGTGGACGAGACGGATTCGCGCATCATGGGTGCGAAATTCGAGGCCAGATCCAGATCGTCGACCTGCAGCATGGATTCGATGAAATAGACCAGCGGATGATTCGCCAGCTCCTCGATCGTGCCGGGAATTCCGCGCTCGGCCAGATAGTCTCGCGAGCCGTACAGGCCCAGGCAGTAGTCGCCCAGCCGCATTGCCTGCGCGCGAAGAACTTTCGGCTCGCCGACCACCACCTCGAGATCCACGCCGGACCGCTGGACCGAGGCGCGGCGGGTGGCGGCGACGATCTCGACGGCGATGCGTGGGTGGCGGCGCTGCACGCGCGCGGCCGAGGGCGCGGCGATATAGGCACTGAAACCGTCGGTGGCCGAAATCCGCACCACGCCTTCGAGAATCCGCGTGCCGTCGGCCTCCGCGCTCAACGACCGGACCGCCGACTCCACGGCCTCGGCCGCGGCCAGCGCCTCCCGGCCCAGATCGGTGAGTTCCCAGCCGCCGGTCACCCTGGTCAGCACCCGCCCGCCCAGGGCCTGTTCGAGGGTGGCGATGCGCCGGGAGATGGTGGTGTGGTTGATGCCGAGTTCCTCGGCGGCCGAGACGAATCGGCCCGAGCGGCCGACCGCGAGCAGTACCAGCAGATCGTCCGCACTCGGGCGGCGCTGCGGGCCCGGCGGGGCGTTCACGTCTGCATTCTCGCAGATATGCCCTGCAGATCTGGGCATTGCGGGCATCGAAATCTGCACCAATACTCGTTCTGACCGCGGAATGTGTTGGCCATCACAGAAACCTGTGGATGTGGCCCAGGTCATGAAGGAGCAGTTCGATGAGGGCGCGCAAGGCAGTACTGGGCGGCAGCGGTGTCGCGATGGCGCCGACCGGGTTACGCAGGGTGGTGGCGGCCTCGATGGCCGGCACGGTCGTGGAGTGGTACGAGTTCTTCCTCTACGGCACCGCGGCCACCCTGGTGTTCAGCAAGGTGTTCTTCGCGAAGGGGACGAGCGACCTCGACGCCATCCTCGCTGCCTTCGTCACCTACGCGGTGGGTTTCGCGGCCCGGCCGCTGGGCGGTGTGGTGTTCGGGCACTTCGGCGACAAGTACGGCCGCAAGAAGCTGCTGCAGTTCAGTCTGCTGCTGGTGGGTGCCGCGACCTTCGCCATGGGCTGTCTGCCGACATTCCAGCAGGTGGGCTACTGGGCGCCCGCGATGCTGGTGATCCTGCGGTTCATCCAGGGATTCGCGGTCGGCGGTGAATGGGGTGGGGCGGTGCTGCTGGTGGCCGAGCACAGTCCCAGCCGCGACCGGGCATTCTGGGCGAGCTGGCCGCAGGCGGGTGTCCCGATGGGCAATCTGCTCGCCACGCTGGTCCTGCTGGTGCTGACCTCCACGCTGTCGGACGAGTCGTTCCTCGGATGGGGCTGGCGGGTGGCGTTCTGGCTGTCGGCGGTCGTCGTTCTGGTCGGCTACTACGTGCGGACCAAGGTCACCGATGCGCCGATCTTCGTCGCGGCGCAGCGCGAGGTCGAGCAGCTCGAGGCGGCCTCGTTCAGCGTGGTCGAGGTGCTGAAGCGTTATCCGCGAGGGGTTTTCACCGCGATGGGGCTGCGCTTCGCGGAGAACATCATGTACTACCTGGTGGTCACCTTCTCCATCACCTATCTGAAGGTGCACGTGAAGGTGGACACCTCGACGATCCTGTGGTGGCTGCTCATCGCGCACGCGGTGCATTTCGTGGTCATCCCGCTGGCGGGTCGGCTGAGCGATCGCATCGGCCGGCGTCCGGTGTATCTGATGGGCACGGTGGCGGCGGCGACGTGGGGCTTCTTCGCCTTTCCGATGATGGACAGCAAACACAATGCGGTCATCCTGGCCGCCATCGTCATCGGCCTGGTGTTCCACGCGTTCATGTATGCGCCGCAACCGGCGATCATGGCCGAGATGTTCCCGACCCGGATGCGGTATTCCGGTGTGTCGCTGGGCTATCAGGTGACCTCGATCGTGGCGGGGTCGCTGGCGCCGATCATCGCGGTGCGGCTGCTCGATTCGTTCGGGTCCGCGGTGCCGATCGCGTGGTATCTGGCCGCGGCCGCGGCGGTCACACTCGTCGCCGTCGGGTTCGCCCGCGAGACTCGGGGTCTGGAGCTGGCGGCTGTGGACCGCGCCGATATGTCCGGGCGGACCGGCACGGTCGAGGTGGGTGCGCGGTGAAAGATCTGAGCGGGCGTTCGGCAGTGGTCACCGGCGGGGCGAGTGGTATCGGCGCGGCGTGCGCTCGGGAGTTGGCTGCTCGCGGGGCGATGGTCACCGTCGCCGATATCGACGGTGTCGCGGCGAAGGCCATGGCGCACGAGATCGGTGGGCGGGCCTGGGCGGTGGATCTGCTCGAGGTGACCGCCCTGGAAGAGCTGCGGCTCGAGGTGGACATCCTGGTCAACAACGCGGGCGTGCAGGCCATCAGTCCCCTCGAGAGCTTCCCGCCCGAGCAGTTCCGGGCCATGCTCGCACTCATGGTCGAGGCGCCGTTCCTGCTGGTGCGCGCGGCGCTGCCGCATATGTACGAGCGGGGATTCGGGCGGATCGTGAATATCTCCTCGGTGCACGGGCTGCGTGCCTCGCAGTACAAGGCCGCCTACGTGACCGCCAAACACGCCCTGGAGGGCCTGTCGAAGGTGACGGCGCTCGAGGGCGCTCCGCACGGAGTCACCAGTAACTGCGTCAATCCCGGCTATGTCCGAACTCCCTTGGTGGACAAGCAGATCGCCGATCAGGCAAGGGCCCACGGCATTGCCGAACAGCAGGTGCTGGAGCAGGTCCTGCTCACCGAGAGTGCCGTCAAACGTCTCATCGAGCCGGACGAGGTGGCGTCGCTGGTCGCTTGGCTGGTCTCCGACAGCGCGGCCATGGTGACCGGCTCGTCGTACGTCATGGACGGCGGCTGGACCGCGCGGTAGGGGCGACAGCGGCCGGGCGGGGCGGGATGATGGGAGGCGCCCGCGGGTCTGAGGGAACAGAGGAGTTCACATGGAAGCGATCGTGTCCGTCACTGGCGGCAAGGTGCGGGGGATCACCCGGGACGGGGTGAGCACCTTCCTCGGCATCCCCTATGCGGCGGCCCCGGTGGGCCCGGCCCGGTGGGAGCTGCCGAAGCCGGTGCCGGACTGGGCCGGAATCCGCGACGCCACCGAGTACGGCGCCACCTGCGTGCAGGCACCGTATCCGGCGCCGATCCACGCGCTCCTCGGCAGCGACGGTATTCCGGGCGACGAATACCTGAACGTGAACGTGTGGACCCCCGAGCCGGGTGGCGCGGGGCTTCCGGTCATGGTGTGGATTCACGGCGGGGCGTTCGTCCGCGGCTCCAATGCGCGAAAGATCTACGACGGCAGCGCTTTCGCCCGCGACGGCGTGGTGGTGGTGTCGATCAACTACCGGCTCGGGGCGTCGGGCTTCGCCGCGGTGCCGGGGGCGCCGCTCAATCGCGGGCTGCACGACCAGATCTTCGCGCTGCGGTGGGTGCAGGACAACGTCGCGGCCTTCGGCGGCGACCCCGGCAATGTGACCATCTTCGGGGAGTCCGCCGGGGGAATGAGCGTGGTCGCCTTGGTGGCGTCGCCGCGCCCCCGGGGACTGTTCCGGCGGGCAATCGTGCAGAGCGCCAACGGTTCCGCGGTGGCCTCCGCCGCCGACGCCCGCGTGCTGGCCGGGAGGCTGGCCGACGAACTCGGGATCGAGCCGACCGCCGAGGCTTTCGGCGGCCTCGGGGCGAAACAGCTACTGGACGGCCAGAATGCGATCGCCCTGCAGGTGATGACGAATCCGGATCCGGAGCGCTGGGGTGCGTCGGTGATCACCAACGGGCTCGGCATCATGAGTTTCTATCCGGTGCTGGACGACGATGTGGTTCCGATCGCGCCTACCGAAGCCCTTGTCACCCAGCCCGGTTCGTCGGTTCCCCTGATCGTCGGCTGGACCGCCGACGACTTCCGGTTCTTCACCTTTCCGACCGGTATCGCCGATGCGATCACCGACGACACCCTGCCGATCGTGCTGTCGCGCTACGGGCTCGACATATCGCTCGCCGAGCTCTACTCCGCCCACCGGCCCGGTGCCTCGGCCGCCGATGTCTTCGCGGCACTCGTCACCGATCTGGTGTTCCGCTACGACGTCATGCGGATCGCCGAGGCCACCGCGGCGGCCGGTGTTCCGACCTTCGCTTACGAATTCGCTTGGCATTCGGGCGTCGACAACCTGCGCGCCTGCCACGTCCTCGAGGTGCCGTTCGTGTTCGATCAGATCGATCACGCGCACACCCTGACCGGCCCCACTCCGCCGCAGCGGCTGGCCGACGAAACCCACGGCGCCTGGGTCGGTTTCGGCACCAACGGTGATCCGGGTTGGCCGCGCTTCGAGCCCGCCACCCGGCTCGTCCACACCTTCGATTTCCCGCAGTCGACCGATGTGTCCGATCCGCGCGGTGACGAACTGCGCGCTCTGCACCAGTGGTGGGCGCGCAAGTAACCGGCCGTTTCACGATTTTCATCGCTGTGCACGAAGGCTCGGTTCGGGCTTGACACGTGACCATTTGGTCACATATTTTTTCTGCGTGACCGACGACGACCTAGTGTTCAAGGCGCTCGCCGATCCCAGCCGTCGGTTTCTGCTCGATCTGCTGTTCGCGCGGGAGGGCCGCACGCTGGGGGAGTTGGAGGCGCAGTTGGAGATGACCCGCTTCGGTGTTGCCAAACATCTGCGGGTTCTCGAGGACGCCGGGCTCGTGGTCGCACGCCGCTCGGGGCGGGAGAAGCTGCACTTTCTCAACCCGGTTCCGATCCGGCTGATCCACGACCGGTGGATCGACAAATTCACCGAGCGACCCGTCGCGGCGCTCGTCGATCTGAAATATGAACTGGAGCAAGCGATGACGACATCCGACGTCGGTTCCGAGACCGCCGAGCGGACCGTTCAGGTCTATCGGGTCTACATCAAGGCCGCCCCGCAGCAGATCTGGGACGCGATCACCCGCCCGGAGTGGACCGTGAAATTCGGGTACCAGGGGGCCGTCGAGTACGACCTCCGTCCCGGCGGTGCATTCCGGGCACTGGCCAGTGCAGAGATGAAGCAGCACGGCGCCGACGACGTCGTGATCGACGGCGAGGTTCTCGAATCCGATCCGCCGCGGCGGTTGGTGCAGACCTGGCGGGCCTTGTTCTTCGGCGAGGACTACACGCGCCTGACCTACGAGATCGAGGACGAGGGCAACGGCGTCTCCATCCTGACCGTCACCCATGATGTGACCGGCGCCCCGCAGACCGCCGCCCAGTGTGCCGGTGAGATCCCGGGCGCCGGCGGCGGCTGGAACCAGACCCTGAGCGACCTGAAGAGCCTGCTCGAAACCGGCCACTCCCTCTACGGCTGACCCACCTCCACGGTCACCCACACCGCGAAATCCGGTGTGGG
This sequence comes from Nocardia transvalensis, assembly GCF_015477765.1. Taxonomy (GTDB): domain Bacteria; phylum Actinomycetota; class Actinomycetes; order Mycobacteriales; family Mycobacteriaceae; genus Nocardia; species Nocardia transvalensis_A. Next base: position 76,980 of record NZ_JADLQQ010000012.1, read on the forward strand.
TGACCATTCTTCACACCTCAGGAATCTCCATGTCCACCCGTTCCACTCCCGTGCCGGGCACCGTCTTCACCTTCCCCACGGTTCGACTGCTTCTGGCCTGCGGTATCGCGGCCGGGCCGCTGTTCAGCGCGACGATCATCGTCCAGGCGATGACCAGATACGGATTCGATGCGCGCCGCCACCCGCTCAGCCTGTTGGCGCTCGGCGAGCACGGCTGGGTCCAGACCGCCAATTTCCTGCTCAGCGGAGTTCTCGTCGTCGCCGGTGTGATCGGCCTGCGGCGTGCCCTTCCACTCGGCCGGGCCCGCACGTGGGTCACGACCCTGCTGGGTGTCTACGGCGCCAGCCTGATTTGGGCAGGAATCTTCCCTGCCGATCCCGCCGACGGCTACCCGCCCGGCACTCCGGACGGTGTGACCGAGGTCAGCCGGCACGGCCTGCTGCACAACCTCGCACCGGTGGCCATGGGCCTGTCGCTGATCGCGGCCGCGCTCGTCTTCGCCCGCAACTACGGGATCCGTTGGGCGGCATACAGTTTCACCGCCGTCCTCGCCTACCTCGTGCTCGGTTTCGCCGCATTCCCGCTGCACGACTACCGCCTCATGCTCATCGGCGGCATCGCCATCTGGACCTGGGCCTCCGCGGCCTGCCTGCGGGTACTCCAGGAACAACACTGATCGTGCTAGGCCCCGGGGGCATGGTGGAGCCGGCTATACCCCGGGTTCGGCAGTCTGCGTCATCGTTTCGGCGGTTGCGCAATCCTAGCGTCGAGAGGCATGACGACCGATACTTCGAAGAGTGCGGGGGCCGGCTCCCGGGTGGCTTGGCGCGCTGTTGGGCTGTTCGTCCTTCTCGCGTATGCGGGGGCATGGTTGGCCTTGTTTCCGTTGCTGCTCAGCGGTTTTCATCGGACGCAGGCCACCGCGGATACGACGCCGTTCGTTCAAGGCTCCATCGCCGTCACCATGCTGACCCCCGCCTTGGCCGGGTTGATCGTGTTGCGATGGGTTCACCGCCCGGAGAGTATTCGCGCCGCCATCGGGCTGGTCCGGCCGCGCCCGATCGGGCGGTCGCTGCGCCATGGCCTGCTCGCGCTGGCCGTACCGCTGCTGCTTCAGCTCGCGTCGTTGGGCATTGCGACAGTCGCCGGGACCTATCAGCCGGACCTCGCGCGCCTGACGTCGGCGAATCTCGCCGCGTGGGCCGGTGTGCAGCTGGTCAATCTGATCATCTGGCTGCCGATGTTCTTCGGTGAGGAACTCGGCTGGCAGGGGTATCTGCTTCCCCGGCTGGCCCCGCTCGGCTCGGCGAGAGCGCTGACGCTCACCGCCGCGATCTTCGCGCTGTGGCACCTGCCCACGCTCATCATGGGCGGTCAGTACCCCGGTCACTCCCTGCTGACATCGATCGGCGCGTTCCTCGTCAGCACCACCCTGATACTGCCGATCTTCGCGTGGCTGCGCATGCGCTCGGACTCGGTCTGGCCCGCGGTGCTGGCCCACTCGGCCAGCAGCGGAGCCTCGATCGGCCTGATCTTTCTCCTGTCCGATTCGGAGACGCCCATCGACCCCCTGCGGGTCGGCATGACCGGCTGGCCCGGGTGGATCGTGATGGGTACCGTGGTGGCGGTGCTGGCGGCAACCGGTCGCCTCGACGTATCGCGCCTGGTCCAGCCCGTGGGTCGGCACCGCCGCTGATCTGGATCGCCTGCCGACCGAGAATTCTTGCCGATGAACTGTTTCCGACGACTCTTGTCCGCCATCCGGTATCTGCTCATCGGTGGTGTCACCTCGATGCTGGCGATTCTCGTGGTGTGCGGGTTGCCGGTGGTGGCGGCGCTGTGTCTGATCGGGGTGGGTGTCCCGGCCGTGCCCGAGGCGATACGGCTGATCCGGGCGCTGGCCGGATTCGAGCGACGGCGGGCCGGGCGGGAATTGGGGGAGCCGATCGTCGAGGCGTATCGGCCGTCGACGGGATCGCTGCGGCGCCGGGTCGTGACCATGCTGACCGATCCGGCGACGCGTCGCGACACGGGCTGGCTCATCCTGCACGCCGTGACCGGTGTGGTCGCGGCGGCCGTAGCCGTCGGGCTGCCTATCGATGCGGTTTACAAGCTGGTGACTTCGCTACTGTGGCAGCACATTCCGGCCGGGGCGATCTCCAACAACGGCTTCGCGGTGAACTCGTGGCCGCGGGCCGCCCTGAATGTGCTGATCGCCATTGCCGTGGGCGCCTTGGCAGTACAACTCCCGCGGTTGGCCCGCCTGCAGGTGCTGACGGCGAGAAGGCTGCTGTCGCCCGCGACGACGGCGCTGGCCGAACTCCGGCAGGTCGTGCGCAGTATTTATCCGCCCGTGCTGTCGGATCGCGGTCTGGAGGGCGCGGTCTCGGCGCTGGCCGCCCGCTGCCCGATTCCGTGCACGGTCGATCTGCACAATGTCGGACGCCGCCCCGCGGCGGTGGAGGCGGCAGCCTACTTCGTGATTGCCGAGGCGCTCGCCAATGCGACCAAACATTCGGCCGCTGACCATATTTCACTCGCTGTCACCGGCTCGGATCGCGCGCTGTCGATCGTCCTCCGCGATGACGGTGTGGGTGGCGCGACCGAGCACCCGGAGGGAGGGCTCGCCGGAATCCGGCGGCGCGTCGAGGCTTTCGACGGCGAGATGGAGCTGACCAGCCCGCCCGGCGGGCCTACCGTGGTGCGGGTGGAGTTGCCATGCGGGTCGTGATCGCCGAGGACGATGCGCTGCTGCGCGAGGGAATGGTGTTGCTGCTCGGCACCGCGGGCATCGAGGTGGTGGCGGCCACCGACAACGCGCCGGACTTTCTCGCCGCGGTGACTGCCGAGCGGCCGGATGCCGTGGTCGTGGACGTCCGGCTGCCACCGACCTTCACCGACGACGGCCTGCGCGCCGCCGTGCAGGCGCGGACACTGCATCCGGGCCTGCCGGTGCTGGTGCTGTCGTCCTATGTCGAGAGCAGCTACGCCACCGAACTGCTCGCCGACGGCGCGGGCGGCGTCGGTTACCTGCTCAAGGAGCGGGTCGGAAAGGTCGACCAATTTCTCGACGCCCTGCGCCGGGTGGCTGCCGGCGGCACCGCCATGGACCCGGAGGTGATCTCCCAACTACTGGTCCACCGCAGATCCCGAGACCCCTTGGACGCCTTGACACGCCGCGAGCGCGAGGTACTGGCACTGATGGCCGAGGGCCACGACAACACCACCATCGCCGCCCTACTGGTCGTCACCGAGGGCGCCGTCGCCAAACACATAGGCAACATCTTCACCAAACTCGACCTCTCCACCACCGACAGCGGCCACCGCCGAGTCCTGGCAGTCCTCGCCTACCTCAATTCCTGACGGCCTCCCCGATCTCGCGATGGGTTTCGCTGATGGCCGAAGGGATGGAAATCAGTGGTGGACTGGTGATCTCATCGGTCCATGAGGCAGGCCGCGTACGACGAAATCGCCGAGTGGTACGAGCACACATTTCTCGCCGGTCAGCGGGCACAAGGCGGAGCGGACACCGATCCGCTGGGTATCCGGAATGCACTCGACGTGCTGTTGGGGGAGGGATCCGGGCCGTGTCTGGACATCGGCTGTGGCACCGGGATTTTCGCCGAACAGATACGCCGACTCGGGTGGGAACCCGTAGGCGTCGATCTGTCCGGGCGAATGCTGCGGTTCGCAGCGAACCGCCTCCCCGTCGCCCAGGCGGACGCCACCGCCCTGCCGATCCGCGATGCGAGCGTGCCCGTGGCCGTGGCGATCATGGTCCACACCGACATGCCGGACTATGCCTCGGTGATGGCCGAGGTCGCACGCGTGCTCCGCCCGGGAGGCAGCGTCGTGCACATCGGTGTACACCCGTGCTTCTGCGGCGGTTTCGCCGACCGCAGCAATCCTGAGGCCATCATCATCCGCCCCGGCTACACCAACCAGCACTGGACCACAACATCCTGGACGAACCAAGGACTCCGTGCCAAGGTGGGCGCCTCCCACCTACCACTACCGCAACTACTCCGAACATTCATCGAGAACGACCTGACCCTCGCCAATTTCATCGAAGGCGGCACCCCGACCCCGACGGTACTGGCCCTGAAGGCACAAAAGCCACTCCGAACGGGCTTGATACCCGACCTGTAATCGTGTGCACGTGGTGCTTGAAAAGTGAGGCGGTGTGATCGTCCTGCGGTGGGGCTGGCGTTAGCGTCGAGTTGATAGGACGACGGGTGAACCTGGCGGTCGTGATCGATCCGCGGGTGTGCTGGGAAGGTCAACATGATGGGGGACGGTCGGCATCACAGTTCCTGCGGACGCCGCTTGGGGCGAAACATCATGGCAGCAGGTGGTTCCGAGGGTGATGCGGCGTTTGCCGTCCACCGGCACTGTGGTGTTTCGCTGCTGCGCGCGCGTCGCATCGTCCGCGGATACACCCTGGTGGGTGCGGCCGATCAGCTGAAGGAGATTCTGCGGTCCCGTGGAGTGCCGTCCGAAGGGCTAGCGCACCAGCAACTCTCGCGGTGGGAGAATGGCCGAGACGTGCCCTCGTCGCGTTATCTCGATGCATTGTGCGTTCTGTACCGTACCCGGCCCGACAGGCTCGGTTTCGGGCACGACTACTCCGACTCGTGGGCGATCCCGCAGTTCGGCTGTGAGGAGACCGTAGATCGCAGGGCACCGTCGAATCCCGCGACGATCGGTAAGGCCGCGGTGGCGTATCTCGACCACCTCGAAGAACTCACCGAACGCGCCGGATATGTACTGTATACCGCTGCGCCGACAGAGTTCGTCCCGATGCGCATGGCGGATCTGGCTCGAATCAAGGCGTGCCTGATGTCGGTCCGGTCGGCGGATATCCGGCGGCGGCTGTATCGCCTGTTTGCCAAGAACGCTGGGTTCATCGGCATCCGGATCATCGACGTGGCGGGCCTGGACGATTCCCTCGAATGGTTCGGTATCGCTCGCCGTGCCAGCCAATTGGCAGATGACGTTGGCGTAGAGGCGTGGATCGCGGGACATATCTGCACTTCATGCGCCTGGTACGGTCGGTTCCTCGATTCCGCCCTCGCGGCCGCGCGCATGGCCCAATCGGCTGGAGGTAGCCGTCCGAACGCCGCGGCGGTGTTCGGCTACCTGGCCGAGGCGGGCGTACAAGCCAGGATGGCCTGCCGCCGAGAGACTTTGGCAGCCGTACGCGAGGCCGATCGGCTGTACGCAGTGCTCCCCGAAACCGAGACGGTAGCCGACGGGTGCCACATCATCGAATACTTTCTGCGCTGGCACCAGTCCGTCTCCTTGACCGCGCTCGGCGCGACATCCGACGCCGAGGTCCTGCGGACACGGGCTCTCGAGCTGCCGTTCAGCCGGCAGGACCCGGTCGGGCGATTGGCGCTGCATCTGGATGAGGCCGTCGCTAAAGTCGTGGAGGGGGAGCTGGATCGGGCCTGTCGGATAATCGCCGAGGTGTGGGACCGTACGCCGTCGGAGTATCGGATCGGTCAGATACCGCGCCGCGCCTTCCAAATTCTCGACAGCGTCAAGCCTGCAAACGCCATCAGCAGTGAGGTCCGCGCGGTGCGTGAGCTGCTGGGGGTAGGTTCGGGCGCTCGCTCGTAGCCGAGAAGCATTCTGCTAGAGGATCAATCGTCGGTCCTGGGCGGATCGATGGGTTCGACGCCGAGGTGGTGGCGTATTGCTCGTTCAGAGCGGGGCCAGCCGTGGTTCATTGCTTCTCCGCCGACGAGGGGGCCGATCGGTAGTGGTGCGGGCGCCCATGTTTGGCTGCGCTCACGGTGGTGGCGGGGTGGTTGTGGTGGTGGGTGCAGGTGATTTCTGGGGTGGTGGAGGGGTTTTCGGGGCCGGGCTCGGTGGGGGTTGGGTGAGCGGGGGTGTCGACGATGGCGGCGGTGTGGGGTTGGTTCGCTGTGGTGGCGTGGGTTCGGTTGCGGCTTCGGGGGTTTGGGCCGTGGCCGGGGGAGGTGTTGTCGGCGGGGGCGCGGGTGCTTGGTGGGTTTCGGGGCTGGGGGATGGGGGTTGGGTGCGGGTAGTTGGTTCGGCCGGGGGTGGGGACGTGGGCTCGGCCGAGTCTGCCGTTACGGCGCGGCTTGTCGGGGTGGGTGCGGGGGGTGAGGTCGTGGTAGATGGTGGCGGCCGGTGGGTCGGTTGTGTCGGTGTGGGGCTGGTAGTGGTTGGAGCGGTCGTTGTGGGTGGTGGGGTGGTCGGGCTCGATGGGGTTGTCGGGCTCGGCGGGGTGGTCGGTTGTGTGGTGGTGGGCCGGGGTGTGGTCGGCTGGCTGGGGGTGGTTGTCGAAGGGGTGGTCTGGGGTGGCCTTGTCGTGGTGGGACCCGTTGTGGGAGTGGGTGTCGTGGGAGTGGGGGTTCGGGTTGGGAGTGTGAGGGTTGGTGGCAGCGTGGGGAGTGGGAATGGGGCGGGCGGGTGTACGGACGGAAGGGCCTGTATCGCACAGGAACTCGACTGGGAATGTTCGGGTTGCCGTCCGTCCGGCAGGCAGAGGTCCTGTATGCGGGGAGGGGGTGGGCAGTCCATGGCGCAGCGCAGCGGGGGCAGGCCGGAGATGATGAGCATGCCGCGGAATTGCAGTGTGGCAGTGATCGTGGGCGACGGGGCCGAGGTGCCCGTCGCATTCGGTGCCGGTGTGGGCTCGATGGGTGTACCAGGTGTGGGTTCGGTGGAGGCTCCCGGCGCGGGCTCGGTGGACGCCGCGGCGACGACATCATCGGTGAGCATGGTGGATCCGGCGCCCTCCTGCATGGGGACATCGGGGACGCTGTTCGGTGGGATGAGGCCGGGGGCGATCTCCACCTCGGTCGGTGCGCCGCCGGTCTTGTAGGCATGGGACCAGCTCAGGACCTCGGTGGCGTAGGCGAGGGAGTTGTTGTAGCGCAGGATCGCCCGTAGTTCCAGCTGGGGGTCGCGCAGGTCCACTCCACCGGAGCAGAGGTATTTGCCCGCGCCGAGGGTGGCGTCGAAGACGTTGTTGGGGTCGGCGGCATCGTCGCCGTTGCCGTCGGAGGCGTACTGCGACCAGGTGCTCGGCAGGAACTGCATGGGCCCGATGGCGCGCACGAAGCCGCCGTCGGCGGCCTTGATGATCTCGTTGCCGGGCAGGGTGCCATCCAGGGCGGGTCCGTAGATGACGCCGACGGTGGTGCCGTTGGCGTCGGTGCGGCCGAAGCTCGCGTGATTGGATTCGACCTTCCCGATCCCGGCCAGCAGATGCCAGGTCAACCCGCACTCGGGCAGCGAGGACTGCAGCGTGAGTTCGGCATTGCGGTAGGCGGCGAGCACGATCTCGGGAATACCGAGGGTGCCGCCACCGGGCAGCGAGATGTCGTGCAGGGAAACGGTGCCGACGGGCATGCCGTCGGCGGGTGGGGTCATGGCGCGCAGCTTGCGCGAGGGTTCGGGCGCGGCCGGAACGAGGCCGACCGACCGTTCGTCGGGCGCATTCGTCTGCGCCACGAGCACGGCCGCCAGTTCCGGCGCCGCCACCGTGCTGGGACGTGTCGGGAGATGCACGGCCGATCCCGAGGCCGTCAAGGTCGCTACTGCCAACGCCGCTAAGGCGATCGGTCCGGGTATGCGCATGGGCGCACCGATCCTCGTGGTCGTGTGAACTCGTCGAGGCGCGGTGGCGTCGGGTGGGGCGGCACCGCGACTATCGACACCCACTCATGATGGAAGTCGTTGCCGGGCAAGGAAATACATTACGGGTCAGCCAGTATTCTAACGAAGGCGCAGTCCCGCACAGTGGGTTTGTACGCCGAACATTCCCGAACCCCTACTCGGACGTGCGGCCGCGGGCGGCTACAGCCCCCGCACCGTGGCGACCACCATGGCGTTGCTGTCCTGGCGGAAGTAGATATCCCGCGGCAGGTTCTGCAAGGCCGTCAGACCCGAATCGGGCAGCCAGGTGTAATCGGCCACGCGCAGCGACAGGGGCCCGGCGGGAGCCGTCAGCTCCACCTCGATGCCCTCCGGCGGGGGAGCGGAGAACCGGAAGCCCTTGGTCGGCACGGGAGTCAGGTCGCGCCCGGCCACGCGCAGGGAGGTGACCGGAGAGTCGTAGTCGAGGGCGATGGAGGTGGCGCCGCGCGTCGTGCGCAACCGCAGATGCACGCGGCGCTGCCCGGCATCGGTGGTGTCGGAGAGGACCTCGGCCACCGGTGCCGAAAGCGCCTGGGCCGGAGCGGGTCCGCTCGCGACGGCATCGGACAACAGCGCGGCGAAGGCCGGATCGGGCGCGGCGTCGTGCACGAGATCCTTCGTCCACCCGTCCGGCGATATCCGTGAGACCCACTGTGCGGCACCGGTATCGGCGTTCAAGGCATAGGCGACCTGAACGGTCCGCGGGTGCCGATCGTCGAAGCGATCGACGGCGAGACCGGCCGCGGCCAGCGCCGCGGTGACGACGAGGGCGGTCACCGGGATCAGCACGGTGCGCCGCGTCGGCCAGCTGTGGGTGAGCGGCAGGATCAGCAGCCCGCCGAGCAGCACCACAACAGGGCCCACCAGGAAGGCCGCACCGGCGACCCCGGCCTGCAGGGTCGCCCAGACGTTACCGCCGAAAAAGACCGCCGCGGGGATCAGAAACACGGTGAGCACCGGCAATCGCCAGGCGGATGGAACGGCGAAGGTGACCGAAACCCCCACTGCCGCAGCGAAAGCGGGAACCACCAGCACCTGGCTCGCGGCCGGGGCCAGGGCCGCGAAGACCGCCCCGAGCACGGCCGCACTGCCCAGCGCGCCGACCGCCGCGGCCGTCGCACCGAACAGCCGCCGCGCCAGCAGATACCACGCCACCAGAACCGTGACGCAGACCGCGATGATCGCGAGACCGTAGAGCTCCGGCCGGTACGGATCGACATAGAGCGGGCGGTATTCCGGGCGAATCGCCAGCACCGCCTCCCACACACCCATCCCCGCGGCCACGGCTATCGGCACCGCCATCACGGCCGTCGCCACCGAGGCGAGGACGCGGCCGATCGTGGCCTCGCCGCTGCGCCGGACCTGCCGGATCACCCAGCCCGTGGCCACGAGGGTGAGCACCGCGAGCGCGATCATCACCCACACCGGCAGCACCACCAGCAACCCGAACGGCAGCTGGAAGTAGGACCGATCCTCGCCGGGCGTCGCGGCGAGATCCTGATCGCCCAGTTCCTCGGTCAGAGCCAGGGTGTTGTCGCCCATCTGCTGCACGGTCGCCGGGTTCACGTGTGCCGGATCGTCGAATATGTTGTGGTAGTAGGCGCTTCGCCCCGCGTAGGCCCAGTCCATGACCCGCAATCCGCTCGGCTCCAAGGCGGCGAAGTCGGTATTGCTGCTGGTCTGGGTTCCGGCCAGCGCGGTGGACAGGGAGTCGGTGTTCGGACGCGGCGCCGCGACGGCGACCGAGGCGATGAGGCCGCCGTCGGGATGCGTGGTTCGCCACAGCAGCGGCGGGCCGCCCGCCCCGCGCGCCTCGTGGTTGATCACCACGCTCGGACGCCTGTCGTAGCCACCGCCCGCGACGAACGCTTCCGCGCCGAGCAGCCCGACCTCTTCGCCGTCGGTCAGCAGCACCACGACGTCGTTGCGCAGCGAGGTGCCGCCGTCCCGCAGGGCGCGAACCGTCTCCAGCACCGACGCGACACCGACACCGTCGTCGTTCGCGCCCGGTCCGGAAGGGACCGAATCATAATGCGCCGCAAGGTAGAGCGTGCCCGTCGGATCGGTACCGGGGAGACGGGCGACGATATTGTCGACACGGCCCATACCGAGGACATCGCGGCGCACCGCGTTCGGATACCGGCCGATACCCGACTGAATCTCGGTGTCCAGGCCGAGCTTTCGCAACTCGCCGACGAGATGATCACGGACCCTGTCGTGTTCGGCCGTGCCCATCGGATGGGGTCGGGTGGCGATCGCCTCGACCGTGCGCAGTGCCCGCTCGGCGCTGAATACGTTGCGGGGAGCCGATTCCGGCCGATATCCGTGTGGTTGCAGCTCCCACGCGGTGCCGACGACGACGGCCAGGAGGAGCGCGAACGCGAGGAAACCGGAAAGCCGAGGGCTTGGCCGCATGATCGAATCCTAGTCTGTGTCTTTACGGGTAGAGCTCGTCGAGATAGGCGTCGAGTTCGGCGATCACCTGTTCGGTGTCGAGGTATCCCGCCAATCTCTGCAGGCTGAGACCGTCGACCACGGCGTGCAACCGCGCCGCGATGCGGTCGCGAACCGGTTGCGGCCGTGGCCGTCCCGACTCCGCCTCCAGCGCATCCACGGTTCGGCGGCACAGATCGCGCATGGACGCGAAGTGGTGGCGTTGCACCCGGGCCAGCTCCGGATCGCTCAGGCCGAGGGCCACGAACGAGAACGCGATCGAGACCTCGGTGCCGCGCTGCTCATCCAGCGGCATGGTCTCGTGCAGGGCCGCGCGCATCGTCTCGCGTGCGCTGCCGGTGGGCGACATCGCGGCTATGCGCCGGGTCACCCGATCGATCACCTGTTCGCACGCGAAGGCCAGCAGTTCGGCCTTCGTCGTGAAGTAGTACCGCAGGGCCCCGGTCGACCAGCCGGATTCGGTGGCGACGGCACGGATCGAGACGGCGTCGACACCATCGCGGGCGATGACCCGCCAGACGGCCTCGGCCAGTTCCCGCCGGCGCGCCGCGTGGTCGACGATCTTGGGCATGGGTCTATTTCATACACCCGTGTCGAATAGTTTTCAACACGAGTGTGTGAAAACGGGGTTGTGCTACTCCACCCCCAGTGCCACCTCCGTGGACTTGATCAAGACCTTGACCGACGAGCCCTCGGCCAGTCCCAGATCGTCGGCCGCATCGCGGGTGATCGAGGAGGTGACCTCCTGCCCGCCGGTCAGCCGCACGCGCACCACCGCCATCGCCTCGCCGCGCGTGACCGACAGCACGGTTCCGTCGAGCTGATTACGTGTGCTCAGTCGCATGGGTGTGAGCCTAGGCACCCGTGGGTGCAGAAGTGTGCAGGTCAGCCGGGGTGTCGGGGACCCGCTGCGTTTCCTGAGAAAAAACATAGCCGCAGCACAGGCTGCGGCAAGGCTGGGCTGTCACTGTCGAAGACGCAGCACGCGGTGACAGTGAGGTGCAAGATGGTCGAAATCGAGGTCTCGGGTACCACCGTGACGGTCCATGTGCTCGGCGCACACCGGTTCCTCGGACTGCGCGAGCAGCTGAGCTTCGATCTGGCCGATATCACCGAGGTCGCGATCGCCGAGGTAGACCGGCGGCCGCCCTGGGTGCGGGCACCGGGCACCTTCTTCCCCGGGGTGATCGCGGCGGGCACCTTCCGCGGCAAAGGGCGCAAGGAATTCTGGGACACCCTCTTCGACGGCCGCGCGGTGCGCATCGAGCTGTCCGGCGCCGACTTCACCCGCCTGGTCGTCGATGTGGCAGACCCGGACGCGACCCGGCGCATGTTGACATCGGCCGCTGCGGCCTAGCCGTGGGCCGACTCACAAACCGGTCGGTAGGGCAGGGTCGGGCGTTCCGCCCCAAACCGACGAATTGTCCTGCTGGTCAGCTGATTTAGAGTTGCCGACCTCGGCGTGTCGCGCACGCCACGCCGATGCGACACGCATTTCGGCAAATCTACAGTTTCGCTTGCGGGTCGAATCGACTATTAATGTCCTGTGTCGTTTCCACCCGTGATCACGTGTGTGCCACCGCATCTCACCGGGCGGTGGTCGAGGTGACCGTCGAGCATCCGCTAGGGGACGAGGTCACGCATCTGGCGAGGCGGGTCGAGAAGGCCCGCGGGCGGATGGCCTTCCAGTTCGACCCGGCGCTGACCGAGGCGCTGTCGGAGGACGAGCTCAAGGCCGAACGCGAACTCGCGGAACGGATTCGCGAGCAGGAACGCGAACAGCGTTGGAAGAACGTGCAGGCGGCGGCCGCGGCGTCCGATCGGGCCCGGTCGACCTCCGAAGCGATCGCGAAGGCCGACATGCGAGATCTCCTGATGGCCCGCAAGGCGATTGCCGCGCAGCGGCGTGAGTCCAGCCCCCATGCCAAGCTGGCCTCGTTGTACCGGCATCGAGCCTGGTCGCTGCGTGCGCTGGCCGGTGTCGTGGTGGCGGGCATGCTGTGGTCGGCGGTGAATGTCCAGCACAACATCGCGCCGGGCGGCCCGAGCGATCCGCTGTACTGGTTCAGCTATTTCCTCGAAGGCATGATCAGCGTCTGCCTGGTGATCATCATGGTCGGCACCAACAAGGTTGCCGAGTGGGGGATCCTGGACAGCCGCAAGCAGGTCGTCGCCGCCGAACTGGCGCTGCTCGCCCTGACGATCGGCCTGAACACCTACCCCTACCTGCGGTCCGGATCCTGGTACGACGTCGGCGTGCACGCGGTCGCGCCGGTCATGGTCGGTGTCGCGCTGCTGGTGCACGATTCCGCCAGCCACCGCTACGGCCAGGCCATCGCCCGGGCGACCGAAGAGGTGAAGGACATCCCCGACCCGGCCGAGCAGATCCGGCGCACCCTGCCGACGTTCGTCAGCTTCATCCGCCAGGCCGCCCCGGACACCCGGCCGACGCCGGCGCCGCTGCCCGCTCTGCCGACCGCACCCGCCGAGCAGCCGCCGGCCGAGGGCGCCAAGGCCGAGGTGCGCGACGCCGAAACCGTCGACACCACGGTCGAACCCGATATCTGGTTGCCGAAGTCCTCGTCCACCTCGTCAGCGAAGAGCTGGATGTCCGATCTCAAGGACACACCGGTCGCCAAGGATGCCGGAACCAACGGCAAGAAGGGGAAGTCCGAGCCCGACAGCGACTCCGACCCGCTCAGCCTCTACGACACCGGCCAGTTCCGCATCGCCGAAACCCTCGAGCAGGAACTCGCCGAACTGCGCGCCGAACGCCGCCGCGCCCGCGCGAAGAAGCAGCAGCGCGCCTCGGCCGCGTCGACCAACGGATCGGGCGCCGACGACGAATAGGCGTCGCCTCGTCAGGTCAGGTGGTCGAAATCGCCGCTGACCCAGCCGATATACCGATCGGCGGAGCGGCGGAGGGTGCCGCGGGCGTCGGTATCGATGATCTTGCCGAAGTTGTCGTAGAGGCGATCGAAGTCGAATTCCTCGACCGTCTTCGTGATGCGGTCGACGACGGCGGCCGACAGCGGGATGCGGTTGGGGTAGCTGCGCATGAAGGTGACCGTGGTGCGGTCGGGATTGGCGTGGATGGTGTCGGAGCTGAACAGCACGCCCTCACCGCCCGCCCCCGCCGCCCAGTGCCCCACCGCGCTGCCCGGAAAGTGCCCACCCACCTGGCGCACGGTGAAGCCCGGCAGTAGGTCGATCCGGCCGGACCAGGGCCGGATCACCGGATCGGGGCGGGCAACCCACTGCATATCCGCCTCCGCCACCAGGATCGGCACCCCGCCCAGCGCGCGGCTCCACTCCACCTGCGCGCCGAAATGGTGTGGGTGGCTGGGCACGATCGCGACGACCTCACCGAGTTCGCGTACCCGCTCCGCGATATCGGCGTCCAGATAGCCGTTCACATCCCACAGCACATTGCCGCCGGGGGTGCGCACGAGATGTGCTTCCTGCCCGATCGCCAACCTCGGCTCCACGGTGAGGCCGAACAGGTCCGGCTCGAGCTCCCGCAGCCGCACCGAACTGCCGGATGCGGACAGTTCCTCGAGCGTCGTCCAGTGCTGACCGTCGGCGGGCACCCACTGCCGCTCGTCGGTGCAGATCCGGCAGATCTCCGCTGCCGCATCGTGTTCCACCCCGCAAGTGCTGCAGATCTTCCACATAGTGTCTCCTGCACTGTTAGGTACACCCACTTCCACAGGTACACGCGTCCCCGGCAAAAAGCATGCCGGGGATCGGCCGGATTCAGCTGAGCAGTCCCACGATCGTGGCGCTGATGAAGCTCACCAAGGTGGCCGCATACAGCAGCTTCAGGCCGTGCTGGGCCGCCACCAGGCCCTGCTTCTCGCTCAGGCTGCGGACCGCGCCGATGATGATGGCGATGCTGGAGAAGTTCGCGAACGACACCAGATAGGTGGACACGATCGCCATCGACCGCGACGACAGCTCACCCTGGTCCTCGTTCAGCTGCTGCATCGCGACCATCTCGTTCGACACCAGTTTGGTGCCCATGAAGGTGCCCGCATCGGACGCCTCGCTCCACGGGATCCCGGTGAGGTACGCCAGCGGCGCGAAGACATGGCCCATCACATCCTGGAACGTGGTGCCGTTGAACACCGCCGCGAAGATGCCGTTCACCATGGCCAGCAGGGCGATGAAACCGATCAGCATGGCCGCCACCGTGAACGCGACCCGGAAACCCACCAGGATGTACTCGGTCAGCATTTCGAAGAACGACTGCCGCCTGCGCTCATTGTTGCCGCCGTTGCCGTTTCCATTGCCGTCGCCGTTGCCCTTATCGCCGACATCGGCGGCGAGCAGTTCGGCATCCTCCTCCGCGGTGACCCGGTAGGGGTTGATCAGCGAGGTCACCGCGAAGACGCCCAGCAGATTCAGCACGATGGCGGCAATGACGTAGCGGGCATCGATCAGCTGCATATAGGCGCCCAGAATCGAGGCCGACACCGTCGACATCGCCGAGGCCGCCAGGGTGTACATGCGCTGCGGCGGAATGCGGTCCAGCATGTTGCGCAGCGAGATGAACACCTCGGACTGGCCCAGGATCGCGGCGGCGACCGCGTTGAACGATTCCACCTTGCCGAATCCGCTCACCCACGACAGCAGCAGGCCGAGATATTTGATGATCAACGGCAGCACCCGGATGTGCTGGAGAATGCCGATCAGCGCCGAGACGAACACGATCGGCATCAGCACCGCGAACAGGAACGCCGGGGTATCGCCGTACTTGGCCACATCGCCGAAGACGAATTCCGTACCCTGCGCGGCATAGTCGAGGATGTGCTGGAAACCGTCGCGAATCACCCGGATGACCGCGGTGCCCACCCCGGTTCGCAACAGCACGAACCCCAGCGCGAATTGGGCGATCAGCAGGATCGCGACTCTTCCGAGTTTGCCCACCGCGGACCGCCGGTCATTGCTGGGCAGCCACGCGAGCAGCAGAAACACCAGTAGGCCGACGCCGCCGATGACGTAGTGCACGTATACCTCCGCAAATCGTTTGCGGACACGCTACCGGTCTTGACAGGAGTTTCCGGCGAAATGCACTGTTGGATTCATCGTTCCACGGCGTTGCGGATGAATCCGTGGGCGTTCTCCAGTAACCGGCGCGCCTGTTCGGCGTCGACACCGGCCAATTGCATGACGATGGCGGTCTTGGAATGGCCCTCGGCCGCGTCCAGCAGCGCGGCGGCGGTGGCCGCGTCGACGCCCGTGGCCTCCTCGACGATGCGTCGCGCCCGATCGCGCAGCTTGGTGTTGGAGGGGTTCAGGTCGACCATGAGGTTGCCGTACACCTTGCCGGATCGGACCATCACCGCCGTCGAGATCATGTTGCACACCAGCTTTTGCGCGGTGCCGGCCTTCAACCGGGTCGACCCGGTGAGAACCTCCGGTCCCGTGTCGATTTCGATTGCCACATCGGCGTACTCGCTCAACTCGGCGTCCCGGTTGCACGAGACCGCCACCGCCGCGGCGCCCACGGAGCGCGCATAGCGCAGTGCCCCGATCGCATAGGGGGTGCGCCCGCTGGCCGCCAGCGCGACCACCACGTCGTCGGCGGTCAAATCGACGGCGGCCAGATCCAGCGCGCCGCGTTCGGCGTTGTCCTCGGCGCCCTCCACCGACCGGGTCAGCGCGGGCGGCCCCCCGGCGATGATGCCGAGTACCTCGCTCGGATCGGTGCCGAAGGTGGGCGGGCATTCCGACGCGTCGAGCACGCCGATCCGTCCGCTGGTACCCGCACCCACGTACAGCATCCGCCCCCCGGTCGCGCGCGCCGCGACGATCAGTTCGACCGCCCGCGTGATCTGCGGAATCGCCTGTGCCACCGCCGAAGCCACACCGGAGTCGGCGGCGTTCATGGTGCGCAGCAATTCCTCGACCGGCAGGGTGTCCAGGTCCACGGTCGCGGGATCGATCGCCTCGGTGGTGAGGTCGCGGATCTCGATCAAGTCGCCTCCTTGTTGCCGCGGCGGTCCGCCACCGCCTCGTGGGTGCGGCGCAGGGCGACCACCGCCGACGGAGTGCGTTGCAGCACACCGATATACAGCGCGTCGACGACGAGCAACTGACTCATCCGGCTCGCCATCGCCGCGGACCGGAACCCGTCCTCGCGCCCGGCCACCAGAATCGTGTGGGCGGCCGTGCGGGCCAGCCGCGACTGGGCGCTCGCGGTGACGGCCACCGTCGTCGCGCGCGTCCCGGCGCGGCGCAGGGCCTCCACCACGGCGGCCGTCTCACCCGAATGGGAGAAGGCGACCACCACGTCCTCGGTCTCGAGCAGGCTCGTCTGCACCAGGGCGTCGTCCTCGGAGGTGCTGGCGCGGCACCACATCCCGATCCGGGTCAGCTTCTGCTCCAGATCCGTGGCCACCAGGCCGGAGGCGCCGATGCCGATCAATTGCACGCGCCGCGCCCGCACCAGCGCCTCGACGACCGCGGTCAGCGTGATCGGATCGGCCAGATCGGCGGTCGCCAGCATGCCCTCGGTTTCGAAGGCCGTCAGCTTGTGCACGACCTTGGCCAGCGGGTCGTCGGCGACGATATCGGTGGCGAAGACCGGTGTCCCCGGTTCGGCGCCGGTCGCGGCCAACGCCAGGCGCAGCTGCGGGTACCCGTCGTAGCCCAGCGTCTTCGCCAGCCGGACCACCGCTGAGGTGCTGGTATCGGCGCGTTCGGCGAGCTGGTTCACCGTCAATTGGGCGGCACCGGGCGGATCGTCCAGTATCACGCGGGCAACCCGCAGCCCGGTCGGTGTGAGCCGCGGCATCGCCGACAAGAGGCGAGTGCGAACGTCGTCATCCTCGGCCATGGTTCACCAGTTTGCCTTGACGGGTTCGGGGGAGGTGGGAGCGGGATGCAGTCGGCTGGCTATACCGCCCACTGCTAGAGTGACCAGCACCCCTATCGGGACCAGCCACTGCGCAGCAATCCCCTTCTCGACGACCGAGCCTCCGGCGGTCACGTCTATCTTGATCACCCGCACCACGAACGTCATCACGGCGACTGTGACGACGAAGGCCACGATTGCGTCTAACTCGTTCGCGCGCTTGATGAGTCGCCCGAGCAGGAACGCACCCAGCAGCGCGCCGTAGGTGTATCCGGCGATGGTCAGGGCGGTGAGATACACGTTGCCGGTGGTCGCGCTGAAGCCCATGGCGAAGCCGGCCATCAGCACCGCCCACACCAGCGTCATGATCCGCCCCATCCGCAGCATGATCTGGTCGGAGAGTTCGCGCCGGGAGAAGCTGCGCACGATGTCGGCCACCGTGGAATTGGCCATCGAATTCAGCGACGACGACAGCGTGCTCATGCAGGCGCCGAGGATTCCGGCGACCAGCAGTCCGGAGATCACCACCGGAAGTCCGTGCAGGATGAAGTCCGGGTACAGGCTGTCGGCGGTGGCCAGGCCCATCTCCTTGGCGCTGCGACCGTTGTTGTAGGCCCACAGCAGTGCACCCAGCAGCGAGAAGGCGGCGAACTGCAGGGCGATGAAGACGCCGGAGCCGATCATCGCCTTGCGGCTGTCACGCACCGAACTGGTCGACAGGATGCGTTGCACGATCAGCTGATCGGAGCCGTGCGAGGCCATCGTGAACAGCGCACCGCCGATGATTGCGGTCGGCAGCGCGAAGGGGCTGGTGAGGATGTGCCCGAGATCGAAGTTGGTGTCGAACAGCTGGAACTTCCCGGCGTGGAAGGCATCCGAATATCCCGAGGCGCCGACATGGCTGGTCAGGACGCCGATCGCGATGAAGGCGCCGACGAGGTAGAGGGCCATCTGTAGCGCGTCGGTCCAGATGACCGCCTTGATACCGCCGAGGTAGGTATAGAAGACCGTCACCAGCGTCAGCACGGCGATGATGACGTCGTAGCCCAGGTTGACGCCGAACTCGTCGAGCAGAAGCTGCACCGGGATCGCGGCGGCGAACAGCCGAACGCCGTCGGCGAGCAGGCGGGTGAAGACGAAGGTCACTGAAGCTACGCCTTGCAGGTAGCGACCGAATCGCTGCTCCAGGTACTGGTAGGCGCTGACGAATCCGCCCCGCTTGTAGAGCGGGATCAGGGCGAAGGCCACGACCGTGCGGCCGATGATGTAACCGATCGCCAGCTCGACGTTGCCGAATGCCTGATCGGTATAGGCGCCGCCCGGGATGGAGATGACTGTCAGCACGCTGGTCTCGGTGGCCACCACCGAGAAGCACACCGCCCACCACGGCATCTGGCCCTTGCCGATGAAGTAGTCGTCGCTGGAGCGCTGTTTTCCGGAGCCGCGCAAGCCCACCCAGGCCACCACGACCAGATACACGACGATGACGGCGAGATTGAGTGCGTTCATCGTGGCTCCCCGGCGATAGCGCGGACGAATTGCAAGTGATTCTCGATTGAGAGAGTAGAACTGTCAATAATTGCCAGCACGGCGGATCACCAATTTCTCCACGGCGGTATCTGTATCGACGGCCAAGAGCGCGGCACCGTCGACCGGACCGCCGAGCGGGGCGCGGCGCTCGACCAGATGCGCGATGGCCGCGTCGAGTGGATCCAGGAGTGCAGCACCGAGGTTGACCAATCCGCCGATGATCGCACAGGGTACCGGCGGCCGCAGCCCGGTCCGCGCGGCGGCGGAGCGGACGGTGGCGGCGAGGGCAGCGGCGGCGGCACGCATGATGTCGGCCGCCACGGGATCGGTGGCGGCGACGGCCGCCACGACGGGGGCGAAACGGGCGGTCAGCAGCGGCGGGTTGTCGTGTCGGCCCATGTAGTACGGCAGATCGGAGAGCGGAACCCCGTATTCCTCGACGGCCTCGGCCGCCAGCACCGTCTCCGGCCCGCGGCCGTCGAAGGCGCGCAGTGCGGCGCGCAGGCCCGACAGGCCGATCCACGCGCCGCCGCCCTCGTCGCCGAGCAGGGGCCCCCAGCCGTCGACGCGGATCAGCTCGCCGGATTCGTCGACGGCCGTGGCGACCACGCCGGTCCCGGCCGCGAGTGCCACGCCCGGGCCTCCGCCCAGCGCGCCGACGTGGGCGGTGACCGCATCCGAGGTCACGGCCACCTCGGCCACCGCGGGCAATTCGGCGAGCCGGTCGGCGAGGTCGGCGGCGGCGTTCGGTGCCGACCAGGCCCCGGCGGCGCCGACGGAGACCGCGAAAGGCGGTGCGGCATCGGTGATCTCGTCGATGATCCGATGAATCCCGCGGTAGGCCGCCGCGGTGCCGTCCACATCGGCGAGCCCCCGCGTCCCGGCCGTCTGGGTGGTGCGCACCTCCCGGCCACCGATGCGCAACGAACTGCGGCAATTGGTCTTGCCGAGATCGACGGCCAGAATCGGGCGGCTCATGAGCGCACCTCCGTCGGATCGGGCGCGCCGATCGCGCGCAGGTCCCGCAAACGTGTCTCACCGGCCCACACGAACGCCGTCACCGTCGCGGCCAGCATGAGGCACAGCAGCAGCGCGACCGGCCTCGTCGACGGATACCGGTGCAGCAGGGCGACTCCCACGAGCGGTGTGACGGATCCGCCGACCACCGTGGCCAGCTGGTAGCCCAGGGAGGCGCCGGTGTAGCGGACCTCGCTGGGGAACAGTTCGGCGAAGAACGCCGCCTGGGCGCCGGTCAGCAGGCCGTGCAGGGTCAGCCCGACGACCACCACGACCAGGATCCGGCCGAACCGGCCGTCGTCGACCCAGGGCAGGGCGGCCAGGGCCCAGATCGCGATCAGCACGGCCAGCACGATACTCGAGGTCCGGCGTCCGTAGCGGTCGGCCACCGCGCCGCCCGCCAACATGGCCGCCGCCTGGCAGCCCGAGGCGATGGCGAGCGCGGCGAGCGCGGTGCCCTTCGGCACGTCCACGATCTTGGTCAGATAGGCGAGCAGGAAGATGTTGAAGGTGTAGTAGGTCGCCTTCTCCCCGACGTCGGCCAATGCGGCGATGAGCACCTGTGTGCGGTGGCGCTCGAGCACCACGCGCACGGGTGCGCGCACGGTGGCGGCGCGCTGCTGCGCCTCCAGGAAGATCGGTGATTCCGCCACCGAGTGGCGCAGCCAGAGCCCGCCGAGCACGAGCACGATCGACAGCAGAAACGGGATTCGCCAGCCCCAGTCCAGGAATTGGGCATTCGTGACGCCCCTGCCGAGCAGGGCCAGCACGCCGGTCGCTAGCAGATTGCCCAGTGGCCCGCCGGTCTGCGGCCAGCTGCTCCAGAAACCGCGGTGCCGCTCCGACCCGTGTTCGGCCACCAGCAGCACCGCACCGCCCCATTCACCGCCCAGCGCCAATCCCTGAGCCAGCCGCAGCACGACCAGCAGCAGGGGTGCGGCGACGCCGATGGTGGCGTATCCGGGAATCAGCCCGATCGCCACCGTCGCGGCGCCCATCAGGATCAGGCTCAGCGACAGCGTGCGGCGGCGTCCGATCCGGTCGCCGAGATGGCCGAACAGCACACCCCCCAGCGGCCGGGCGGCGAAACCCACCGCATAGGTGGCCAGGGCCAGCAATACACCGGTCAGCGGGTCGTGGGAGGGGAAGAACACCTTGTCGAACACGATCGCCGCGGCCAGGCCGTAGAGGAAGAAGTCGTAGAACTCGATCGTCGTCCCGATCATCCCGGCGGCGACGATGCGGGCGAAGGGCGTGGTGTTCCGTCGGGCCATCACCTGACTATGGCTGCCGGATTCGTCGGATGTGCGTGGATCTGCGCCCCTTATTTCGGGGGCCCGGCGTGGCGGTGACCGCGCCGTTGCGGGCTGCCAGTACAGTCCCTCCGGTAGCTGAATCATTGCCATTGATCGGGTTTCGCGGCGAAGTTCCTGGAGGCGTGGTTTGCTCGGTGGTCTCCCCTCATGAGGGCCCTGCGGTGGCCGATGCTGGGTTTCGGCGTCTTCGCGCTGGTGTCGCTGCTGGTCACGACCGTGCTGTGGAATACGTTGGCGCGCAGCGTCGCCGGTCCCACCCACAGCTACACGGCGACGTTCAGCGATGTGCTCGGGCTGCGCGTGGAAGACGATGTCCGCATGGCCGGGGTGCGGGTCGGCAAGGTGACCGGGATCGCGCTCGACCGCGATCGGCGCAGCGGTAGGCATGTCGCGAAGGTGACCTTCCGCGTACAGCGCGCCCAGACGCTCTACACCGATACGAAAGCCCTTGTGCGCTATCAGAATCTGATCGGGCAGCGGTATGTGGCCCTGGCGCCGGGGACCGCCGCCGACGCCCGGCCGCTGCCCGCGGGCGGATCCATTCCCCTCGAGCGGACCGAGCCGTCGTTCGATCTCTCCGGTCTGCTGAACGGTTTTCAGCCACTGTTCTCCGTGCTGTCGCCCGAGCAGGTGAACCGCCTGTCGAACACCCTGGTCCAGGCGCTGCAGGGCGACGGGATCTCGTTGTCGGCGTTCATCGTGCAGGCGGCGGAGCTCGCGACGGATTTTCATCGCCGCGATGCCATCCTCGCCGACGTGATCACCAATCTCGGTTCGATCATGCACGGCCTGGCCGTGCGCGGCGGCGAGTTGGAGACCCTGGTGGCCCAGACCCGTTCCCTGATCGATGGGTTGTATCGGCAGGGGCAGTCGCTGCTGAGGTCCACCGAGCAGATCGCCGCGGACGCCGACGGTCTGGTGGGGCTGGTCGACCGGGTACAGCCGACGCTGGCGAGGGCGCAGACCTCGGTGCACGACGCGCTCACCCTGCTGCTGGCCAACGGCGCGAAATTCGAGCAGGCCGCCGTCGACGTGCCTGCCATGCTGGCCGACCTGGGTCGCGCCACTCAGGAAGGGGCCTACGTCAATGCCTACCCCTGCAGTGTGGATGTATCCCTCTACGGCATCCTGCTCCCGCGTGGCCTACTCACCCGAATCGGCGGCAACTCCCATTCGGCCGTCTGCCGCGGCTGAGCCCGCAATCCCTTCCGCCGCGGCCAAGGCCCCCAGGAACAATTCGACGTTGTCACGGACGAATTCGTCGCGTGAGTAGGCCGACGGTTCGTGGATCCAGGCGGTGACCGTCTCGCCGAATCCGGCCACCAGGAAGCGGGAGGTCAACTCGACCACTCGGTCGTCGGCCTTGTCGCCCAACTGGTTTCGTAACACACCGGCGAACGCGCCGACGTAGTCCTCCGAGCGGGCCAGCCGGCGTCCGGCCACGCCGGGGTGGGCATAGGCCTTGGTGGACAGGAACTTTCCCTTGGCGGGATCGGCCAGGAAGAAGTCCACGATCGCCTCGACGACGGCGGTCATGCAGGCGCGACGATCGGCTCCGGCCCGTTGGACCGCCCGGCCCAGGGCTCGCGCCAGCTCCGCCGACACCATGTCGAATGCCGCACCGGTCAGATCGTTCAGATCGGCGAAGCTCTCGTAGACGAAGCGGGTCGACAGCCCGGCCCGCGCGGCCACCCGCCGCACGGTCAGCCGGTTCGCACCCTCGCCCTCGAGCACCGCGATCACCGCCTCGAGCAGTTGCTCGCGGCGGCTCTGCTCCCGCTGAGCCGCGGGTACACCGCCATAACGCCGTCCGGTTCGCGCAGCCTCACCCATGATCGTGTGTCGCCCGTCACCTCTCGCACATGTTGACACGTTTGTTTCCCAAATCCTACCTTCGAGAAACAAATGTTTCCTCAATGCGGAGGGCGAGATGACCCTGCCTGGATTGGCTCCCGATGCCCCGGCGGCCCGGTACGCCGCCGACTGGCGGCTGATGCTGTTCGCGCCGGCCGCGCTGCTGCTGCAGGTGGCCCATCCCGTGATCGGGTCGGGCGTGGCGGAGCATTCCATCTATCGGGTGGATCCGGTCCGCCGGTTCGACCGGTCCTATTGGCCCACATTGGCTTTGGCGTTCTACGGTGACGACACCGCCGCCTACGGACGCGACATCCGCGCGCTGCACAAGCCGATCGGCGGGGTCGACCATGCCGGGCGCCGGTATCACGCCTGGGATCCGGAGGCGTATTTCTGGGTGCTGGCCACCGGGTACTGGGCGTCGACGCTGATCGCCGATCGCATCGAGGACGGCTTGGCCCCTGCCGAGCGGCGAGAGCTGTACGCCGGATGGCGGCAGATGAGTCTGCTGGCGGGCCTGCGCGACCGGGACGCCCCCGCGGATCTGGCGGGCTTCGAGGAGTACTTCGAGCGTGTGCTCACCACCCGCCTGGAACATCATCCGTCCGTCGACGACGTCTACGAGGTGATGCGACGGCCACCGGCCCCTGCGCGGGTGCCCGGCCTGGTGTGGAAGCCGATCATGTGGGGGATCGTCGGGCCGTTCGCGGCGTGGGTGAACACCGGTGTCCTGCCGCCGCAGGTCCGGGAGTTGCTCGGCCGCACGTGGACTCGGCGCGACGAGCGGTTGCTGCGACTGTTCTTCCGGGTGGTGCGCGTGATCGATCGGGTGTTGCCACGGCGACTGCGCATGATCACCCGCACGGTCGCGCTGTGGCGGCGGGACCGGATCATGGCACAGGTCCGAACGTCGGCCGAGGCGGCCTGAGATCGTGGGCGGCACCGGAGAAACCACGACCGCAATGACGTCCGGTAACCCTGCGCCCGATCGGCTGCCGTCGCATCAGGCCAACTGTTTCGGATGTGGTTCGGGAAACGAGTGCGGCCTGGGAATCCGGTTCGACCGCGCGGAGGACGGCATCCGCGGCACTCTGGTGCTGGACAAGCGGCACGAGGGAGCGCCGGGGCTGGCGCACGGCGGCATCGTCGCCACCGTACTGGACGAGGCGGCCGGAATGGCACTGATGCCCCTGCGCCTGCCCGCGGTCACCGCACAGCTGAATGTGACCTTCTGCGCACCGATTCCGCTCGGGAAGCCGCTGCTCGTGACGGCCCGGCTGGACCATCGCGAGGGCCGCAAACTGCATATCGCGGCGCACATCGAACTGGACGGCCGCACCGCCGCGCAGGCACAGGCCCTGTATATCGAGGTCGCCCCGGACCACTTCCATGCGCACGGCGCCGAACCGGGAGACCTTCCCGGACTGGGAATCTGACCAATCGAACTGCCGTCCCGGGCGATCGCGTGACAATGGGTGGGTCACCCCATGCGCCGGTCTGCAGTGGAGGTCGTGATGATCGACCGGGAATCGTTCGACTACATCATCGTCGGGGCGGGCAGTGCAGGCTGTGTGCTCGCCGATCGGCTCAGTGCGGATCCGTCGGTTGCCGTGCTGCTGTTGGAGGCGGGGCCGGTCGATGACGCCGATGAGATTCGTATTCCGGCTGCGTGGGGGAAATTGCTGCGTACGCAATGGGATTGGCGTTACGAGACGGTTCCGCAACGGCAGTTGGGCGGGCAGCGCGCCTATTGGCCACGGATGAAGGCGCTGGGCGGCTGCTCGGCGATGAACGCGATGATCTACATTCGCGGCAATCGCGCCGACTACGACGGCTGGCGGCGCGATTTCGGGGCGGTCGGCTGGAGCTATGAGGATGTGCTGCCGTACTTCGTGAAGTCGGAGACCAACACCGGTCTGCGCTCGCCCTATCACGGCACCGACGGCCCGCTGCACGTGGAGAATCCGCGCTTCGTCCACGAACTCACCGACGCGTGGATCGAGGCCGCCGTGGCCGCGGGCCTGCCCCGCACCGACGACTTCAACGGCCGCGATCAGGAGGGTGTCGGCCGCTATCAGGTGACCCATCGCCGCGGCCGCCGCTGGTCGACAGCCGATGCCTATCTGCGCCCGGCGATGTCGCGCCCGAATCTGACCGTGCGCACCTGCGCCCACGTCACCCGCGTGCGGCTCGAGGGTCTGCGCGCGATCGGCGTCGACTATGTGTGCGGCGCCGCGGAACATACCGTGTTCGCCGAGGCCGAGGTGCTGCTGTCGGGTGGCACGGTCAATTCGCCGCAGCTGCTGATGCTCTCGGGCATCGGCCCGGCCGGGCATCTGCGCGAGATCGGCGTCGACGTGGTGGCGGATCTGCCGGGAGTGGGGGAGAACCTGCACGACCATCCCGCGACGCCGATGCTATGGCGCACCCGCGACTCCTCGGATCTGGCCCAGTTCGAGACGCCGCCGCGGTTGGCGCAGTGGCAGGCATTCGGCCGTGGGCCGCTGGCCTCGAATATCGGCGAGGGTGGCGGCTTCATCCGCACCCGGGCCGAGGCGCCGGCGCCGGACATGCAGTTCCACGTCGCGCCGACGGCCTTCTACGACAACGGGTTCCACGAGGCCATCGCCCCGATGTTCACCGCTGGTCCGACGCTGGTCGAGGTGCACAGCCGGGGGCGGTTGCGGTTGCGGTCGGCCGATCCGCTGTGGAAGCCGGAGATCGATCCGGCGTATCTGTCCGATCCCCGCGACCTGGAGACCTTACTGGCCGGAATGCGCCGGTTGATCGATATCACCCATCGACCGCCGCTGTCGAAATACCTGGAGAGGTCCTATCTTCCGGAGTCCGTCGACGCCCTCGGCGAGGATGGTCTGCGCGCCCACATCGCGCGCTGGACCCAGACCCTGTTCCATCCCGTGGGCACCTGTGCGATGGGCACCGACGAGCGGGCGGTGGTGGATCCGGAGCTGCGGGTCCGCGGTATCGACGGCCTGCGCGTAGTGGATGCGTCGATCATGCCCCGCATCGTGCGCGGCAACACCAATGCGCCCACCGTCATGATCGGCGAGAAGGCCGCCGACCTCATTCGTGGCCGCCGCGCCGCGGCCGCGGCCGTTCCCGTTGCGAAGGAGAGCAGCCGATGACCGCAACCAGTCATGTGCAGAGCACCACCTCACGCCCCACCTTCGAGGTGCGCAATCCGGGCACCGGCGATCTGGTCGGCACCTATCCGATCCACGACGAGAGCGATGCGGCCGCGGCCGTCGAGCGGGCACGGACCGCCTTCGACTGGTGGTCCGGACTCGGCTACGCCGAACGCGGGGAACGGCTGGCCCGATTCGCGGGAGTGCTCGCCCGGCGGATGGCGCAACTCGGGGCGATCATTCACGACGAGACCGGGAAACCGTATTCCGACGCCGTTCTGGAACCGGCGCTGGTGCTCGACCATCTGAAGTGGGCGGGCCGCAACGCGCGAAAGGTGTTGGGCCGCAAGCGTGCCCGGGTGGGGCTGCTCACCGTCAACCACGCCGCGTCGGTGGAGTACAAGCCGCTCGGGGTGATCGGCGTGATCGGTCCGTGGAACTATCCGGTGTTCACACCGCTCGGGTCCATCGTCTACGCGCTGGCCGCCGGAAATGCCGTGGTGTTCAAGCCGAGTGAATACAGCCCGGGCGTCGGTGCCTGGCTGGTCGAGATGTTCGGGGAGGTGGTGCCGGAACAGCCTGTGCTGCAACTGCTCACCGGGGATGCCTCGACGGGCGAGGCGCTGTGCCGGGCCGGGGCGGACAAGATCGCCTTCACCGGATCCACCGAGACGGCGAAGAAGGTCATGGCCGTCTGTGCGGAATCGCTGACGCCCATGGTGGCCGAATGCGGGGGTAAGGACGTGCTGATCGTCGATGCCGACGCGGACCTGGATACCGCCGTCGATGCGGCGCTGTGGGCGGGGATGGCCAACGCCGGTCAATCCTGTATCGCCACCGAACGCGTGTATGTGCACCGGGCGGTCTACGACACGTTCGTCGACAAGGCGGTGGCCCGGGCGCGAGAGCTGCGTGCCGGTATCGATACCGAGGCCAAGATCGGCCCGATCACCATGCCGAAACAGGTCGCGGTGATCCGACGGCACCTCGAGGATGCGATCGTGCGCGGCGGCCGCGTGCTCACCGGCGGTGTGGGTGAGATCGCCGGGCAGGTGGTGCAGCCGACCGTGCTGGTCGATGTGCCCGAGGACGCGCTCGCGGTCACCGAGGAAACCTTCGGCCCCACGCTGACCGTGGCCGCCGTGGCGGATATGGACGAGGCGGTCGAGCGTGCCAACGCCAGCCGGTACGGTCTGTCCGCGGCGGTGTACGCCAAGGCCCGCGGCCGGGACCTCGCCGACCGGCTGCGCACCGGAATGGTCAGTGTGAACGCGGTATTCAACTTCCCGCAGATCCCGTCGCTGCCGTTCGGCGGCGTCGGCGCGTCCGGTTTCGGCCGCATTCACGGGCCGGACGGCCTGCGCGAATTCACCTACGCCCACGCCGTGGCCCGGCAGCGCTTCGCCCCGCTCATGGCCCTGACCACCTTCGATCGCACCGAGAGGACCGACCGGCTGGTGGCCAAGACAACGACGATGCTGCACGGGAAAAGGTATGTGGGCTGAGGGAATTCACACCGTCTGCTCGAGAAAGCTCAGTGCGTCGGCACCGTTGTCGGCGAAGTAGATCAGCTCGGTCAGCGAACGCGGGAGGAAGCCCTCCGCGTCCATCCGCTCGAGCTGCTGGCGCAGGCCGTCGTAGAAGCCCGCGGTGTTGAGCAGCACGATCGGCTTGCCGTGCAGGCCATGCTTTTTCAGCTCGATGATGTCGGTGGCCTCGTCCAGGGTGCCGGTGCCGCCGACCATGATCACCACCGCGTCGGCGCGGGCCAGCAGTTGCGCCTTCCGCTCGGCCAGGTCGGCGGTGATGATCATCTCGTCGGCATTGTCGCGGGCCTTGTCTCGCAGAAATTCCACCGACACACCGACCAGCCGCCCACCGGATTCCTGTACGCCGTCGGCGACCAGTTTCATCAGGCCCACATTGGACCCGCCCCACACCAGGGTGTGCCCGCCCTTGCCGATCATCTCGGCGAACTCACGGGCGGGAACGGTATAGCGCTCGTCGAGTTCGGCCGCGGAGAGGAAGACGCAGATGTTCACCCAGTCAGCCTAGGGGGCAAGGCAACCGGTTTTCAGGTGCGGGCGCGGACGGCCGCGATCACGGTCTCGCCTCGGAGAGCAGACGCAGGTATCCCATGCTTTGGTTGGGTGAATCGGGGCGCTGTAGGCGCCAGATGCGGGCCGGTGGCGGATTCCGGTTGACGGTGACGCAGTCGGTGCCGTAGCGGGCCCAGTATTCGGCCAACGTTTCCTCGACGGCCGACCTGCTCGACGGCGATCCGGATATCGAGGTGGTCGCGCAGGCCGCCGACGGAGCCGAGGCCGTCACGCGGGCCACCGCGCATCGCATCGATGTGGCGCTGGTCGATATCCGGATGCCGCGCGTGGACGGCATCGCCGCCATCACCCGGCTGCGCGCGCTGCCGCACCCGCCCCGCGTCATCTCCCTGACCACCTTCGACCTCGACGAATACGTCTACAACGCGCTCGCCGCCGGTGCCGACGGCTTCCTGCTGAAAGACACCGATCCGGCGGAGATTCTGCGCGCGATCCACCTGGTCGCCGCCGGTTCGGCCATCCTGCATCCGAGCGCAGCCCGCCGGGTCATCGACCGCTACCACCGCACCACCCGCCCACAGGCGGTCTCGGCACGGGTTCGGTTGGACCGGCTCACCCCGCGCGAGCGCGATGTGCTGGCCTGGGTCGGCGAGGGCGCCACCAATGCCGAGATCGCCGAGCGACTCGGCATGCGCGAGAGCACCGTGAAGGCCCACGTGAGCCGCGTCCTCGCCGCCCTCGAGGTCGGCAATCGGGTACAGGCCGCATTGTTCGCCCGCGACGCGGGTCTCACGCCAGGGTGAGGAAACCGAGTGGACGGCCTCAGCAGCCCAGCTGTTCGGCGAGGTCGCCGAAACTCTTCGCACTCAGATCACTGACCGTGTCTTCGGCGCGGTCGGCGGTGCGGTGCGGGCCCTTTTCCCGGGGACGCTCGACGAATGCGGTGCGCAGGCCCGTCTCCCGCGCGCCGTCGATATCCCAGCGGTGGCAGGCCACCATCAGCACCTGCGCGGGATCGACGTCCAGCAGGTCGGCCGCCGTCCGGTACACCTGCGGCGCGGGTTTGTAGGACCGCGCCAGCTCGGCCGACACGATGCAGTCGAAGGGCAGCCCGGCCGCCTTGACCAGCCGCGTCAGCAGCGCAAAACCGCCGTTGGACAGGGCAGCGACGGTGTATCGCTGCCGCAGGCGGGCCAGGCCCGCCGCGGCGTCGGGCCAGGCGGGCAGCAGATGCCACGCCCGCACCAGTCGCGCGCGGGCCGCCTCGTCCAGTTCCGCGCCGATTCCCTTGTCCGCCAACAGTTTGTCCAGCGACTCGCGATGCAGAGTGTCGAGATAGGCCCACTCGCGCTCGCCGTCGCGAACCCGTTGCATGGCGGGCAGATACATATCGCGCCACTCGTTGGCGAAGTTCTCGGCGTCGAGATCCACACCGGCGGAACGGAAGACCTCCGCGGCCTGTTGGCCGATCCCGGTGTACCAGTCCACGGTCGTGCCGAAGATGTCGCAGGTGATCACCTGCACGCCGTCGCGGTCGAATTGCGGCATGTGGCCTCCCTCCGCCGATGCTGTCGTGACCGCACGATACTCGACTATAGTCAGGGCGTCCAGACCCCGAAAAGCGCTGCGCCCCGGGCATATCGGCCCGGGGCGCAGTCGATGTGGAGAAATTCAGAGGGTGCTCGGGCTGTTCTTGGCGGCCGAGCGGATGGAGAACGCGTAGACGACCTCCATGATGCCCATGAAGATCAGCCACCAACCCACCACCAGGGTCAGCACGGCGATCGAGTGGATCGGCCACACCACCAGGGCGATACCGCCGATGATCAGCACGATGCCGTAGAAAATGGTCCAGCCCCGGCCCGGCAGGCCCGGCGGCGCCTCGACCCCCGCCACCAATGAGGCGATACCGCGGAACATCCAGCTGATACCCACCCACAATGCCAGCAGTACCACGGCGTCGCCGATGCTACGGAAGCAGAAAAACGCCAGAATGAACGACAACACACCGCTGATCAGCGACAGCACCCGTAAACCGGTGCCGACGTGCGGCCCGAATGCGGCAACCAATTGCAGGATGCCCGAGACCAGCAGATAGATGCCGAACAAAATGCCGGCCACCGCCAGTGTCGGCCCGGGCCAGGCCAGTACCAGGATGCCGACGATCACCGACAAGATGCCGATGACCAGCAACGACTGCCACGCGCCACGGGCCAGCTGATGCAGCGGCCCTTCGTAAACACTATTGCTGGTTGTCATTGAGGAAGAATAAGTCTCTTCCTGCAATTAGCGGGTCATTAGCTACAAATCGAACGTGTCGCGCGTCCATATGCGCTGCCGGGCCGATTCGACGCGGGTGAAATCGACCTCGTTCATACCCGTGCGGTGACACGGCCCCGGTTGGCGCGGGCGAACTGTCCCGGTGACTGACCCTTCCACGACCTGAACGCCGAGGTGAACGCCGAAACGCTGGAGTAGCCGAGGCGGTCGGCCACCTGCTCGACGGTCAAACCGGCCATCAGCAATTCCTCGGCGAGCATGCCCACCGTCTCGTTGCTCAGCTCGCGAAATGTGGTGCCCTCCTGGGCGAGCCGGCGCCGCAGGGTGCGGACGCTGACATCCAGGTCGGCGGCGATATGGGATTGGTCGGTGACGCCGCCGTGGCGGATCAGCAGCCGGCGCACCTCGCCGCTGATGCCGGTGCGTCCGCGGCGGCGCTGGATGAGATCCGCGCACTGCTGCTCGTAGTAGCGCTGGGTGGCCAGATTCGCCTGCGGCAGCGGCATTTCCAGGGTGCTGGCCTGCCATATCATCCGCGACCGCGGCGCGCCGAAGACGATGGTGTCCACGCCCAGCAGGGTTCCGAACATCTCGTAGATCGGGTGTGCCTCCACGGCGAGTTCGACGCGCGCGGTGGGCACCTTGGTCGGCAGCAGATCCTGCTGGATGGTCCCGATCGCCGCCAGATCCCGCTCCAGGACGAACCGGCGCAGATCCTCGGGCACGGTGCGGTCGTCGCGCACGATCCACACCTCGTCGCCGTGATCCTCGAGCCAGTGCCGGGCCAGGGTGGCCGACAGATCGGCGTAGCGCAGGCCCACCTCGGCCGCCTGCCGCAGCGTGGCACAGCTCATGACCGCGAAGCCGAGCACGCCGAAGCTCGGTGCGTGGCACAGCAGTCCGGCCATCAGGCCCAGCCCGGGCTCGTCCTGGATGCCGGTGACGACGTTGCGGGTCAGCGTGATTTCCTGGGCGAGGGTGATCTCGGCGGTGGGATCCTGGAGCTGCTGCTCCGAAATTCCCGTCTCCCGCAGGATGTCGGGGACCGGCAGGCCGCGGGTCACCGCGAAGTCCGCCAACAGCGCGGCGCCGGTGATGGATCGCAGTCGGAGTGGCTCATCCGTAACCCAGGCATCATCCACACCGAAATCGTCCCAGAATCGCCCGCTCGCGCGTCCCATATTCGCCGATTTCTGGCCCATTGCGCACTGGTTGAGCCTTCACGATAGCCATACGGTTTCTCTCATGCCGCATCGTGATCGGCGCACCCTTTCGACCCGGGCATTCGTCCACTTGGCCCGTGCGCTGCGCGATCGCGGTGCGGCACCGCCACCCTCGATGCGCCGGAGTGAGCCCCCGAATGCTGTCCGCCCGTTCGAATACCACCTGCACCGCCTGGATCACCGTGGCCGCGCCCGCCGACGGGACGGTGCTGGGAACGTTGCCCATGCACAGTCCCGACCGGGTCCGGGCCGTGGTGGCCTGCCTGCGCGAGACGCAACTGCATTGGCGCTCACTGGGTGTCGTCGGGCGGGTGCACTGGATGACCCGGTTCCGTGACTGGTTGCTGGACAACCGGGATGTCCTCGTCGAACTGCTGGCCGCCGAAACCGGCAAGTCGGTTTCGGATGCCGTGCGGGAGTTCCGGCTCGCCATCGACGCGATCGACTACCACCGCACCCGCGGCGCCGATTTCCTCGGCGGGCAGCGCCCGCGCCCGAACGGCGTCTCGCATGTGGCGCTGCGGCTGGCGATCGGCTACCGGCCGTGCGCGGTGACAGGGGTACTCGCGTCCTGGATCTACCCGCTGGCCACGGCGATGTTCGATGCGGTTCCGGCGCTGCTGGCCGGATCCGCGGCGGTGGTCAAGCCGTCGGCGGTGACGCCGTTGACGACGCGCGCGGTCATCACCGGCTGGGCGCAGGTCGGCGCGCCGCCGGTGCTCGACTTCGTCGCCGGACATCAGGCGGGACCGGCGCTGGTCGACGCCGTCGACCAGGTGTACTTCACCGGCTCACCGGAGGTGGGAAAGGTGGTCGCGCTGCGCGCGGCGGCCCGGCTCGTCCCGTGCCGTCTCGAACTCGGCGGCAAATCCTCGGCCATCGTCCTGGCCGATGCCGATCCGGACCGGGCGGCGGCGGGGATCGCGCTGGGGGGCTTGGCCGAATCCGGGCAGAACTGCCACAGCATCGAGCGGGTCTTCGTCGAATCCGCCTGCTACGACGCCTTCGTCGATCGGTTGGTCGCCGAGGTGGCCGCCTTCGGCGCCGCCGATCCGGACGATTCCCGCGTGGACGTCATGACCTCCTCCGCCCATGTGCGCCAGGTCCACGAACAGGTGCGCGACGCGCGGGCGAAGGGTGCCGTGGCGCGCATCGGCGGGACGGGGGCGGGGCACCTGTTCGCGCCGACCGTGCTCGCCGGGGTCGATCCGTCGATGCGCGTGCTGAACCACCAGACCCTCGGGCCGGTGCTGCCGGTCGTCCGGGTCGCCGACGCCGACGAGGCGATCGCACTGGCCAACGATCCTTCCGGACCGTGTGCGAGCGTCTGGACCACCGACGAGGCGGCCGGCGCCTATGTCGCCGGTCGATTGTGCGCGGCCCGGGTGGGCCACAACGACGTCTCGGTCCACCTCGTACCGGCCAACTACCCGTAATACCTCCCTGTCCAAGGAAGTTCGCAACAACACGAGAGAGTCATGAACAACTGTCACGCAGAGGTGAAGTGATGGGCGGATGGCAGGTTTTCGCCGCGACAATGGTCATGGCCGGCGCGCTGGCGGGTGTGATCATGAGCATGCGGCCCCAGCGAATTCCACACGGGCGCACGGTGGCCGAGATCCGGGAGCGCGTACTCGCGGAATCGGTGAAGCCGGCCGTGCCGCACAGCGCCCCCGACCATCCGCTGGCGGTCCCCGAGGCGCACCGCACGATGCAACAGCATCTCGACTGCACCGTGGCCCACTGTGCCCGCAAGGCCGCGGCCTACCGCGTGCTGGTGGCCGCGGGGCGCCTGAAGCCGCGCTGACATCACGCTGAAACCCCCCGTGCATTCCTGGTGATTCACGACGCGCCAACGACGCTTGCCGGAAATCTGCAGTCGTTATGGGCAATATGTCGGCAACAGGGGTGAAGTCTCACGGAAAGGGTGCGCGTGTCGACATTCCAAACGCCGACTCTGCAGTTCTGGCCGGTACACATGCGTGGTCGGCGGGAGCGTCGGACCATCGTGCTGTGCGCTGTCGCGCTGCTTTCCTGCCTGTTTGGCATTGATACAGTTACTCATGCGTCGGCCGTGGTGCAGGCGCAGCAGGAGTTCGAGATGGCCCCCCGCGCCGCCGCGCTGGCCGCCGGTATCGGGACGCTGCTGGCGGCGGCGTGCGTCCTGGGCGCCGGAGTGCTCGGCGACCGGACCGGGCGCAGACGACTACTGCTGTACGGCGGTGTCGGCGTCGTGGTCGGCGCGACGATCACCGCCTACGCACCCACCGCCGAGCTGTTCATCCTCGGCCGCGCGATCACCGGTGCGGCGACCGCCGTCGCGTTCGTCACGGCCCTGGCGCTGCTTCCGGCCCTGTTCTTCCACCGCGAACTGCCGTGGGTGTTCGGGGTGTGGCTGGGCATCGAGGCGGTCGGCATTCTGTCCGGCGGTATCGCCGGAACCGTGCTGAGCGTCGAAACCGTCTGGCGCAACGGATATCTGCTGACGGCCTGGATCGCGGCGGCGGGCGTGCTGCTGGCCTGGCTCACGGTGCCGGACGCACCGCGCGCGGCACCCCGCCGATTCGATGTGGGTGGGCTGCTGTGGGCGACGGTGGCGCTGGTGGCCGCGGTCGGCGGCATCGAGTACGCCGGGCTGCACGGGTGGGGGAATTCGGTGGTGCTCGGCGCGGCCGCGGTGTCGTTGTCGGCGTTCGCGATATTTCTGCGCACGGAGCGGCGATTTTCGCGGCCGGTGTTTCCGGCGGAGGTGTTCGACTCGCTGCCCTTCGGCGCGGCCTGCCTGGCCGGGGTGGTGTTCGGTTTCGTCGATGCCGCCTACACCCGCCAGACCGCGCGGCTGCTGGGTGACTATCTGAACGGTTCGGCGCTGACGGTCACGCTGTCGGTGGTGCCGCTGTATCTGGGCATGCTGCTGGGCGCGGTGCTGGCCGGGCAGGCGCAGGAGAACGGGATGTCGGCCCGGGCGGTGCTGGCGTCGGGCCTGATGTGCTGCGGGCTGGGCACCGTGGGCCTGGTGTTCGTCGACGAGCACACCGAGGTGTGGCTGTACGCGGTGGCCGGTGCGTTGATCGGGTTCGGGGCCATGGGCGCGCAGAACGCGCAGGCGGTGCTGATCATGTCGGCGGTCCCGCCGCGCCAGGCGGGTTCGGCGGCCGCGGCGAAATTCGCGATGGGGCAGGTGGGTTTCGGGCTGTCACTGAGCATGCTGGCGCCGATCGTGGCCGCAATGCCGGATTCGGCGCCGACCGGCAGTGTCGCCGCCAACGTCGACGGCTACAGCGAGGCGATGTTCGTGACGGCCGTCGTCGTCTGCACCGCCGCCGTCGCCGTCACGATCCTGGTGTCCGGAAATCTCGCCCGCGTGGTGGTGCGCACGGCGTTGCCGCATCGGCGGGGGACGTGGCGCTGGGCGGGGATACGGCCGTGGTACCGCCCCTTACAGCCGCACGGTGAGCAGCCGGTAGCCCAGGTCGAGGGTGGTCCGGGCGAGCAGGTCGGGGTGCCGGGCGACCCAGGCGCCACTGTCGAGGTCCGCGCGCAGGCGCGAGAGACCCTCGCGCAGCTCGGATTCGGGGGTGAGGGCGAGCATGGACATGCCGGCGCGGACGGTCGGATCGAGGTAGGCGTGTGGGCGACGCCAGAAGGCGCCGCCGAAGCCGTCGGCGCAGTCGAAGGGCACGGGGATGGGGGTGATCGTGACCTCGCCGAGGCGATCGACCAGTTCGTCCAGCTCCACGGCGAGCATGCCGTCGGTCTCGGCCGCGGCGGGCAGATACTCCCGCAGCAGCCAGAATTCGCGGTACACACGGTGATCCCAGGTCAGGACGACGATGCGGCGGCGGGCGATCCGCTTCATCTCCGCGATGCCCCGGTCCAGGTCGGTCCAGTGATGCACGGTGAGCACCGCTAGCGCGGCGTCCACCGAAACCGATTGCAGCGGTAGCGTTTCGGCCACGCCCTGCACCGCCGGTGCGGCGCCGGGCGGCCGCTGATCGATCATGACCCGGCTCGGCTCCACCGCGACCACCGTGTGCTGCGGTTCGTAGGACCCGCTGCCCGCACCGATATTGGCCACCGAGGCCATCCCCCGCAGCGCGTCCTCGATCCGCGCCGCGATGCGAGGGTCGGGTTGCCGCGTGCGCGTGTACGTCCGTCCGGTCGAGTCGTAGCGAGTCATCGGTTCATGATGCTGGATGTGCAGGAAACCCGCCGCCTCCCCTCGAAGCGTGGAATATTTCGGCGGGTTGCCGGTAGCTGAGTGGTTCGAATCGTGGCACACCAGCACGCTGACTGCGCTGCGGATTTTCCGCAGGCAGTGAGTAGAGGAGGGTGTTGTGATTCTCGTGACCGGAGCTACCGGGACCGTCGGGCGGGCCGTTGTCGAGCAGCTGAGGGCGCGGGGTGTTGCTGTCCGGGCAATGACCCGCAGGCCCGAGACGGCCCGGCTGCCCGAGGGAGTGGAGGTGGTGGGCGCGGATCTGGGCGATACCGGCAGCCTCGTCGGCGCGCTGGAGGGCATACAGCGCGTGTTCCTGTTGTCGGCCGGGCCCGAAATCCCCCGGCACGATGCGAATCTCGCCAAGGCGGCCGCGGCGGCCGGGGTGGTGCACATCGTGAAGCTGTCGTCCGGGCGCACCGGAGACGACACCGCAACCGACCCGATTCCGACCTGGCATCGCGCGGGGGAGCGGGCGGTGCGGGAGAGCGGGGTCGCGTGGACGATGGTGCGGCCGTTGGGCTTCATGTCCAACGCCCTGCACTGGGCGGCGACGATTCGCGACCGAGACACCGTCTATGCGCCGTTCGGACAGGGCCGGATCGCGGTGGTGGATCCCGGCGACATTGCCGCCGTGGCGGTCGCGGCATTGACCGAGCCGGGGCACGAGGGGCAGGTCTACACCCTCAGCGGGCCCCAGGCGCTCGGGCCGGGTGAGCAGACCGGCATTCTTGCCGAGGTGATCGGGCGGCCGCTGCACTATGTGGAGACCTCTGCCGCCGAGGCGCGGGCGGCGCTGCTGCGGTCCGGGGTCGACGCCGAGATGGCCGATGCCATCATGGCGTTGCGCGCCACCGCGCTGGAATCGTTCACCTCGGTGGTGCATCCCACCGTCGAGGCGGTGATCGGTCGGCCGCCACGGAGCTTCCGCGAGTGGGTGCTGGCCCATCGCACGGAATTCGCCTGACTAGGGCGGCACGGCAGGGGTATTGCCCTGCGCAAGGCCGTTCTGACGTCCACGGTCCTTGATTCATACCCTTAGGGGGTATAACTTCGGCGAGAGCGTTCGGCATGGGCCGTGCGCAGGCGCGAAGGGAGGTCAGGGTGCACGCGATAACCCACGCACTGGCGTTGGCGGGGTCGATGACCTGGGAAATCCTGTGGGCGCTGATCCTCGGATTCGCGCTGTCGGCCGTGGTGCAGGCGGTGGTGCGCAAATCGACGATCGTGCGGCTGATGGGTGATGACCGGCCCCGCACGCTCGCGCTCGCCTCGGTGCTGGGGGCCGCGTCGTCGTCGTGCTCGTATGCGGCGGTGGCGCTGGCCCGCTCGCTGTTCCGCAAGGGCGCGAACTTCACCGCGGCCATGGCGTTCGAGATCGGCTCCACCAATCTGGTCGTGGAGCTGGGCATCATTCTGGCGCTGCTGATGGGCTGGCAGTTCACCGCCGCCGAATTCGTCGGCGGGCCGATCATGATCGTGTTCATCGCGGTGCTGTTCCGGATCTTCGTGCGATCGCGGCTGGTGGAGGCGGCGCGGGCGCAGGCCGACCGCGGGCTGGCCGGATCGATGGAAGGCCATGCGGCCATGGATATGTCGGTCACCGGCGGGGGGTCGTTCCTGCGGCGGCTGCTGTCGCCGCGCGGCTTCACGGCGGTCTCGCACGTATTCGTCATGGAGTGGGCCGCGATCCTGCGGGATCTGATCGTGGGTCTGCTGATCGCGGGCGCGATCGGGGCGTGGGTGCCGACTACGTTCTGGCAGAACTTCTTCCTGACCGATCACCCGCTGCTGTCGGCGGTGTGGGGGCCGATCGTGGGTCCGCTGGTGGCCGTCGCCGCATTCGTGTGCTCGATCGGCAATGTGCCGCTGGCGGCGGTGCTGTGGAACGGCGGCATCAGCTTCGGCGGCGTGGTCGCCTTCATCTTCGCCGACCTGCTGATCCTGCCGATCCTCAACATCTACCGCAAGTACTACGGCCTCCGCATGATGCTGACCATTCTCGCCACCTTCTACGTTGCCATGGTCGCCGCCGGCTATGTGGTCGAAATCCTCTTCGGCGCAACAGGTCTCATCCCGGAACACCGGCACGCCATGGTGATGGAGGAGGGCATCCGCTGGAACTACACCACCTGGCTGAACATCGCCTTCCTGCTGCTGGCCGCGATGCTGGTGCTCCGGTTCGTGCGCACCGGCGGCATCCCCATGCTGCGCATGATGGGCGGCGCCGCCGACACCGAGCACGGCTCGGATCACGCCGAGCATGGCCACGACCCGCACGACCACCGCGGTCACCACCACTGACCGGTCGTCTTGTACCCCCTTCCCTTTCTGGGGGCTGCCTTTGATCCGGTTTGGGTGCCGCCTTTGATTTCTCGCCGGGCACGGCCACTTATTCCCCGCCTCGGCGCGCCAGCGCCGGGGCGGGGGTCGGGGGATGGGGGACTATATGGCCATGATGATCGACGGGACGGTGGCGCAGGGATTCGAACCCGTAAGGGAGGCATTCGCGGCGAACTTCGCGCGGGGCGCGGAGGTGGGTGCGGCCGTTGCCGTGTACTACGACGGGCGTCCGGTGGTGGATCTGTGGGGTGGGCTTGCCGATCGGGAGGCGGGGCGCCGGTGGCAGCGCGACACCCTGCAGTTGGTCTATTCGGCCACCAAGGGCGTCACCGCGACCGCCGCGCACCTGCTGGCCCAGCGAGGGTTGCTGGATCTGGATGCCCCCGTCGCCCGGTACTGGCCGGAGTTCGCCGCCGCGGACAAGGGTGACATCCCCGTGCGGTGGCTCCTGTCGCATCAGGCGGGTCTGCCGGTGCTGGACAAACCCGTTCCGCTGTCGGACGCGCTGGCCTGGGATCCGATGGTCGAGGCGCTGGCCGCACAGCGGCCGGTGTGGACCCCGGGCACCGCGCACGGCTATCACGGCCGGACCTTCGGCTGGCTGGTGGGCGAGGTGATCCGGCGGGTGTCGGGCCGCTCGGTGGGGCGGTTCGTGGCCGAGGAGATCGCCGGCCCGCTGGGGATGGACTTCTTCATCGGCCTGCCGTGCGCCGAGCGCGAGCGCGTGAGCCGCCTGGTCTTCGCACCCAAACCCGATCCGACCGCGATCTCGATCGATCAGGTCCCCGAGCACCTGCGCGAGATGTTCGCCGCGGCCCAGGATCCCGATTCGCTGACCAACCGCGCGTTCGCCGTGACCGAACCGCCCGACCCCGACTTCGACGCTCCCGCCGTGCAGGCCGCGGAAATCCCGTCCAGCAACGGCATCGGCACCGCGCGCGGCCTGGCCCGGATGTATGCCGCGCTGATCGGAGAGGTCGACGGGCTGCGGCTGCTATCGGCCGAGACCCTGGCCGATGCGACCCGGGAACAGGCCAGCGGCATCGACCGCGTCATGCTGATTCCGGACGCCTACGCCTCCGGTTACATGCTGCCGACCGCCGAATTCACCCTCGGCGGACCGGATTCGTTCGGCCATCCCGGCCGCGGCGGCTCGCTCGCCTTCGCCGATCCGCGCCGCGGCATCGCCTTCGCCTACGTCACCAACCACATTGTCGAGGGCAGCCTCGACCCGCGCGCGGCCGACCTGGTCGCGGCGCTGGAGACCGTTGTGGCCTGATCACGCCACGGCGTAGTCGCCGAGCGCCGGTGCGAGCAGGTCGAATACGCGGTTCGCCTCCTCGATCACGGTCTCTGCGATGCGGCGACGCGGCAGGCCGGCCAGGGTGAGCTCCTGCACGCGACCGAACAGCAGGCGATAGGCCGAGGTGAGTTGCGCGGCGGCGGCGCGGCGCAGGATGTCGTCACCGGGCAGCACCTCGGCCAACGCCTGCTCCCGCAGGTCGTGCAGTTCGCGCAGGCGTGCGGTGAGGGTGGGGCTGTCGGCGATCATCCGGCAGAACTCGGGTCCGGAGAATCCGGCCAGCGGGTCGAAACGCTCTGCCGCGGCGAGGAATTCGCGTTTCAGCGCGGTGAGTGCCGAGACACCCGCCGGGCGTGCGGTGACCGTGTCGGCCAACCAGGCGACGAATTCGGCGTGGATGTCGATCGCCAGATCTTCCTTGCGGGGGAAGTAGTTGGTGACCGTCTTCTTCGCGACCCGCGCGGCGTCGGCCACCTCGGCGATGGTCGTCGCCTCGAAGCCGCGCTCGATGAACAGGCGGGTGGCGTGGTCGGAGATCGACTGCCGGGTCTCGCGCTTCTTGGACTCCCGCAGGCCGGGGCTAGGTGAGCTCACGCGATGAAATTTACCACGGGAGTAAATTTACCCTTGACCAACTCAGGTGGCTCGACATAAAGTTACGCTCGTTGTAACTTTCGTCGAAGGGAGGCCGTCATGCTGCCGCGCAACAGCTGCTGACCCCACTAGCAACAGCCCAGGAATTCGCTCGACACTCGAAAGGTGCGGTCAGTGCACAAGATTCAATTCTCCCCTCGGCCGGAGGTCATCGAGGTGCCGCGGCCGGTGCCCGGGCCCGGGCAGCTGCTGATCCGCACCCGGTTGGTCGGCGTCCACCTCGGCCTGCTCCGCACACTTCGCTCGGGCAGCGCCGCCGAAGCGGGGGCCGAGGTGGTCGGGACCGTGATCGCGGTCGGGCCCGGGACGGACGAGGGCTGGGTGGGCAAGGAGGTCGGCGGTATCGTCTTCGAATCCGCCTACGCCGAATACTCCCTCGCCGCACCGCAATTGGTGACCGAGATCCCTGCCGGTGTGGACCCGGCGGACGGGTTGGCCGTCGTCCGCGGTGGTCTCGTCGCCCTGGGCGCACTGCGGGCCGGGCGGTTCGCCGCGGGCGAATCGATCCTGATCACCGGGGCCGCCAGCGGCAGCGGCCACCTCGCGGTGCAGATCGCCGAGGCGCTCGGCGCCCGGCGGGTGGTGGGCGCGGCCGGTTCGGCGGACAAGGCCGAATTCCTGCGCGACTGCGGGGCGGATGCGGTGGTGACCTACGACCAGCCGTGGGGCGACCGTGTCGACGTCGTGCTGGATGGTGTCGGGGGTGATCTGGTGCGGCGCGGTGTGGAAATCCTTGCGCCACACGGTCGATTGGTCGCCTTCAGCGCCGGTGGCGGCAGCGTCGATACCGGCGGTCTGCTCGCCGATCTGAAGACCGTCACCGGGTTCTCCGTCGGTCTGCTCGGCCGCACCCGGCCCGATGTGATTCAGGGCTATCGGGACCAGCTGTGGAAACTGCTGCTGGACGGGAAGATCCGCCCTCGACACAGGGTGTTCGGCGTCGACGAGGCCGCTGCGGCGCTCGAATCGATCGAGACGCGGCGCAATCTCGGCCGGGTGATGCTCAGCATCGATGCGTCCGTGCCGACGCCGTTGTGATCGGGCCCTGAGGTCGGTCCGGCGCGTCGGTTCGATGCCGTCGAAATCAGCCCATTGAAGGGGCAGTCTGCATTCAGACGGCGAAGCTCAGCCGGGCAGGGGACAGGTAGTCCTCGCGATCGGTGAGCATACGCAGCTCCGGCCGCCGATCCGCGGGAATGCGTGCCAGCTCGGCCTCCAGCGGTTCGCGATAGGCGGTGGCGCGAGAGGTCATGAGCGGCAGCCAGTTGTCGTGGTGGCTGGGCGCGAACACCTTGGGGCGCAACGCCTCGATGTAGGTGCGCGGATCGCGCAGGCCGTTGGTGTACTGGTTGAAGGTCTGAATCGCGCCCAGGTGCAGATCGCTGGCGGGCAGACCGCGCAGCACCTCCAGCACCCGCGGCGCCTTGTCCAGCAGCGGGCCGGACGAGTCGTGCCAGGTGAGAGTGAAGGCCGCCGTGCGAAATTGGTACAGCAGCGAGCCGCCCTCCGCGTCGGTGAGATGGCCGAGCAGGTGGGCGGCCTCGGCCACACCGGGCGGATAGGTGCGGATATCGCCGACGCACGGAACCGGCCGCACCGCGGGGGAGCCGTCGGGCCCGTCGTCGCGGCGGGTCGGCGCCGAGTGCAGATGCCGAATCGCGGTGACGCTCAACCCCTCGGCCACCTCGTGGTCGTAGCGGTCGCCGGGCGTGGAGTGGGCCGAACCCAACTCCACACCCCGGAATCCGACCGCCCCGCCGAACGAATCGCGCACGGCGGCACAGTGTTCGGCCGTGCCGTACACCACCGCCCCCGTGGCCCGCGCGATCGGCCCGGCGTCGGCCGCATGGTCGAAGTGGCCGTGCCCGATG
The DNA here is from genome assembly GCF_015477765.1 of Nocardia transvalensis. Lineage (GTDB taxonomy): Bacteria > Actinomycetota > Actinomycetes > Mycobacteriales > Mycobacteriaceae > Nocardia > Nocardia transvalensis_A. Next base: position 118,784 of record NZ_JADLQQ010000012.1, read on the forward strand.
AAGATCGCGGTGGGGAGCAACGCCGCCACCTCGGCGGGCGTGGTCGGGACGTAGCCGGAGGTCGCGCCGCGCGGCACCCAGGCATCGAGCAGGATCACGGTGCCACCCATCGCCACCGCGAAACTCGCACAGCCGAACCAGGACACGACGACCCGATCGGGCCGCACCTGCCCGGTCGTCGCGTCGATCACGTCCGCGCCGAAGAACCGTTGCCGTGCGGCGATCGTCTGCGTAGGCGAGGGTGCGGGCAGGACCGGCGCCCGCAGCGCGGCAAGACGATCGGACAGTGCGGTGCGGGCGCGGCGTACGGTGCCGAAGCCGTCGGGCATGATTCCTCCCGGACTGTGGTGCGGCGACGCGGTTACGGTATCTCGCTCGCCCGGCAGCCGGTACGGCCCTCGGACGTGTCGGCGGCCGATCAGTGGCGTGGCGCTACCGGTCAGCGCAGGAATTCGACCAGCGCCGAATGGAATCCGGGGTCGGCGACGGCGGTGAGATGGTCGCCGGGCACCACGGCGAGACGGCCGTCGGGCAGGGCGTCGGCGAGCCTTTCGGGTTCGGCGGCATACGGATCGTCGGCGCCCGCCAGGACCAGCGTCGGCATCCTGATCGCCGACAGGTCACGAATCGGCGCCTCGTTCAGGCCGGTGGCCACCGCGGCGATGGCGTCGAGGTCGGCGCCGATCGCCTCGGCGAGGAAGCGGAACATCGAACCGGGCGGTGGCACCCGGGCAGCATCACCGCGCATCGACTCGACCAGCTGTTCGGCGCTGATCACGCGGTGATCGATACCGCCGACATCCACCACGCCACAACCGATGCCACCGACGGCCAGCTCGGCCACCCGTTCGTCGGACCCCGCGACCAGCAGGGCGATGATCCCGCCCATCGAATACCCGACCAGGGCCACGCGATCCAGGCCGAGTTCGTCGAACAGCGCCCGCACGTCGGCCGCCATCGCCGACCACGAATACCGCTGTGGCTCATGAGGTTTGTCCGATCGGCCGTGCCCGCGGGCGTCGAGGGAGATCACCCGGCGGCCCGCCGCCTGCAGCGCCGCCACGACGCCGACACTCATCCAGTTCGCATTGGTGTCGGCGACGATGCCGTGCTGCAGCACCACCGGTATCCCGTCGCCGGGCCACTCCCGATAGTTCAGCTCGAGCCCGTCCCACGTCTTGAACTTCGCCACGCCGCCGAGCGTATCCGACTACAGCACGGCCTGGGTCTGGGTGACCTTGCCGACGAGTGTGCCGACGTCGTCGTGGATTTCGGTCTCCACCACGATGAAGCTGCGGCCGGTGTGCAGGGGTTTCGCGGTGGCGGTCGCATGGCCGGACCGCACGGCCCGCAGGAAATTCGTCTTCGACTCCACGGTCGTGGTGCCCTGTTTACCCTCGGGCAGGTTCAGGTAGGCACATACCGCCGCGGTCGCATCCGCCAGCGACATCAGCACGCCGCCGTGCAGGACGCCACCGAGGGTGCACAGGCTCTCGTCCCAGGCCAGCCGACTGCGCACCACCTGCGGGCCGTGCTCGAGCACCTCGACGCCCAGCTTCTCGGTGAACGGCATGGTGGTGTGGAACAGCTGGGTGCCCTCGGCATCGATCATCTCGGTCTCGATCATGTCGTCGAGCCTGCCGTATGCCGCGGGGCCGGTCGATTACCTGTCGGGTAACGGCTCAGCCGAGCCGGGCCATCGCGGCGCGCGGCAACAGCGGCAGCAGCACGCCCAGCGCACGCCACGGCCACGGCGGCACCGTCGCGCGAACCACCTCGCGTTCGATCGCGTGCACCATCGAGGCCACGCCCTTGTCCAGCGGCGCCACCAGTTTCGCGTCGCCGGCGCGGGCGGACATATCGGTGGCGATGAAACCCGGTTGCACGGTCGTGATCGCGATGGGGCCGCGGCGCAATTCGATCGCCAGCCCCTCGCCGAGTGCCGACAGTCCCGCCTTGCTGGCGGCATAGGCGGCCTTCTTGCCGGGCATCCCGCGGACCGCGCTCGCCGAGGAGATCAACACCAGATGCCCGCCCTGCTGTGCGCGGAAGATCTCCAACGCGGCCTCCGCCTGGGCCAGAGCGCTGACGAAATTCGTGGTGGCCGTGGCGATATTGGCGTCGGCGCGGCCGGTGCCCAGGCGGGCGCCCTTGCCGAGCCCGGCGTTGACGATCACTCGATCCAGGCCGCCGAGTTCGTCACGCAGTGCGGCGAACACCCCGGGAATCGCGGCATGGTCGTCGACATCGAGCCCGCGCACCGCCACGGTGATTCCGGGGTGATCGGCCACCAGTTGTGCACGCAATTGTTCGAGTTTGTCGACGCGGCGGGCGCATAAAGCCAGATCACGGCCGCGAGCCGCGAATTCGCGGGCCATACCCGCTCCGAGTCCCGCGCTCGCACCGCTAATGAGAATCCTGCGCCTGGTCATGGCATGACGATAATGCCCGACTCGCGCATCCGCTCAGGTGGCCAGGTCGTCGAATTCTCCGGCACGGCAGCCGAGGATCCAGGCGGCCAGCTCGGGCCGGGTGAATGCCAGCACGCCGGCTTCGGGACTATTGCTGTTTCGGACGGCCACGGTGCCGTCGGGCAGTTGTGCGCATTCCACGCAGTTGCCGTCGGGGCCGCTGAAACTGGACTTGCGCCAAGCTGTGTCGGAGAGTTGAGCCGCCACGGCGGCATATGGATCGGACATGAGTACCTCCCAACGAGGATTGCAGACGTACGACGACGTCATTCGGAGGGGGTCGGGAATCCTGATGGGTATCGACCTGGATCTCCGGATCAGCCGGCGTTATTGGGTAGGGTTCCCCTCGGCGGTCCGGCCTATCGCATTCTCACCGTACCGGCCGGTCTTCCAATTCCCTAGGGCGTTCGCTGAATTCGCAGAATGGCCCGACGGCCGGGCGCTGCGAGGTACGGGCGGATCGTACCGGTCGACGGAAGCCGACCGGGTTGCCGCATCGTGCCGAATCGGCGGAGAGTGGCGATAGGCATGCTCGCCAGCTGCGACGATTCGGCAGCCGCTCGGTTGCTGGGGGAGCTTGAGTCGTCCTATCGATTCCCGGATCGCGCGGAGGGTTGTCATTACAATTGTTTGTCGATGCCGCCGGATTCAATTCGCCGAATTCGCAATATAATTCGACTGTGGCGATACAAAGAGCGCCGAACCGCAATATCTCGGACCGAATTCGTTATTAACCCGGGGCGTTCAGGACACGCGGTGCGCGCCCGCCGAAGGCACTGCGACGAAGGTTCGGGGAGAAGTGAAACCCGCTGCGGCGAACCGTTTCTCGACCGCCGCCGCGATGTGCCGGGTTCGGTCGGCATCGGTGAGTGCGATGATGCTGCCGCCGAATCCGCCACCCACCATGCGGGCGCCGTGCGCACCGGCCGCGAGCGCGGCCTCGACCGCGGTGTCCAGCTGGGGAGTGGAGATCTCGAAATCGTCGCGCAGCGAGGCGTGGCCGGTGGTGAGAATCGGCCCGATCCGGCGGGGGTCGCGGCCGTCGCGCAACATCTCGACGACGGTGAGCACCCGTGCATTCTCGGTGACGATGTGCCGGGCACGTCGGCGCAGGACGGGATCGGTGAGGCGTGCTATCGCCGCGACATCGGTGATCTCGCGCAACGACCGCACCCCGAGCGCCGCGGCCGCCTGTTCGCATTCCTGCCGCCGCCGGGCGTATCCGCCGTCGGCGAGTTGATGCGGGGTGTCGGTGTCGACCACCAGCAATTCCGCTCCGGTGGCGGCCAGGTCGAACGGCACCTGGGCCCGCTCGCCGGTGGCGAAGTCGAGAAACAGCGCGTGCCCGGCCGTGCACAGCACGGAGGCGGACTGGTCGAGGGTGCCGGTGGCGGCCCCGACGTAGGTGTTCTCCGCGGCGCGGCCGATATCGATCAGATCGGAGTCGGTGATCGGGAGGGCGAACAGATCGCGCATCGCGATGGCCACCGAGCACTCCACCGCGGCCGACGACGACAGGCCCGCGCCGACCGGTACCGCCCCGTCCAGATGCAGGGTCACCCCCGGGATCGCACGACCGCGCCGGAGGTATTCGTGCACCACGCCGAGCGGGTAGCGGGCCCATCCGGCGATGTCGGCCTCGGCCACCTCCGTGAGGGGCAGGCGCACCCGGTCGTCGGGATGCTGGCGCGACGACACGCGGACCAGTCCGTCGGTGGTCGTCTCGGCCGTGCAGGTCACGACGTGTGGCAGCGCGATCGGCAGCGCATAGCCGCCGTTGTAGTCGGTGTGTTCGCCGATGATGTTGACCCGGCCGGGTGCCACCCAGACCCCCTTCACCGCACCTCCCGCAATTCGGCCGCCACCGTCTCCGGCGTGGTATCGCTGATGAACACCTGCATGCCCGACTCCGATCCGGCCAGATACTTCAGCTTCCCGGCGGCGCGGCGGATCGAGAACAGCTGTAGGTGCAGCCACCAATCCTCGCGCGGTGCGCCGGATTTCGGGGTCGGTGCCTGATTCCAGGCCGAGATATAGGGCATCGGGGTGTCGAATCGGTGGGCGAAACGCCGTAGGACATCCAGATACAGCGTGGCGAAGGCGTCGCGCTGGGCGTCGTCCAGATCGGGGAGGTCGGCGACCCGGCGATGCGGGTACAGCTGCACCTCGTAGGGCCAGCGCGCGAACGGCGGCACGAAGGCCGTCCACTCCTCGTTCGCCGCGACCACCCGCAGACCCGCCGCTCGTTCGGTCGCCAGCAGATCGCCGAACAGGTTGGCGCCGTGCGCCTTTCGGTAGGTCGCGAGATTCTCCGAAATCTTGGCGACGCGGGGTGTGACGAACGGGTAGGCGTAGATCTGCCCGTGCGGATGCGACAGCGTCACCCCGATTTCCTCGCCGTGGTTCTCGAAGCAGAACACCTGGGCGACTCCGTCGAGTTCGCTCAGTTCGGCACTGCGCTGCGCCCAGGCATCCACCACGAGCCGTGCCCGCGCGGCATCCAGCTGGGCGAACGAGGAGTTGTGGTCACTGGTGAAGCAGACGACCTCGCAGCGGCCGAAGCCCTCGCGCAGCGGAGTCAGGGGCGATCCGGTCACCGTCTCGGCCGCGGCGGCCTGCACATCCTGCGCCAGCGACGGGAACCGATTCTCGAAAACCACCACCTGGTAATCGGATTCGGGGATCTCGGTGGCCCGCTGCGCGGTGGACGGGCACAGCGGGCACAGATCGGCCGGCGGCAGGAAGGTGCGGGTCTGGCGATGGGAGGCGATCACCACCCACTCGCCGAGCAGCGGATCGAAGCGGGTCTGGGAATGTGTGGTGGTCGGCGGCAGATCCCGCTGATCGAGGGCGGTCCGGGGCACCGGCTCGGTATCGAAGTAGAGAATCTCCCGGCCGTCGGCGAGTGTTCTGCGGGCGGGCACGGGCAGCGCCAAGACAACCTCCGTCGGTGCTGAAGGACTCGGCCGGACAGTACACCGCGGCATTGTTAACGCTCACATCGGGTTGGGGCCCCCATCCCTGCGTGGCCACCCACCCGTTCCCGGCGCGCTTTCGGCCGGGACTCAGTACTCGCTGCCGAAGATCCCTCCGGGACCGTAGGAGCCGGTGTTCGGGGGCGGCGGAACCATGACCCAAGCGCCGCAGTTGGTGGTTTCGAAGGCGACGTCGGTGGGCTTGATCAGGGTGCGGACCGGGCGAGTATGGGTGAAGTCGCTGGCGATGATGTAGTGGTTCGGGTCGTTGTAGTCGCCGGGCTGCATGATGTGGCGCATGCGCCGCCAGTAACAGCCGTGGTCCGGGTCGTCGGACCCGGCCGCCTGATAGATACCGGGCTGGATGTCGACACCGACCCGATACAGCCCATCACCGGGGATGGTCGTCGCCGGGTCGGCCGCGGCGATTCCGGATCCGAACAATGTTGCCGCGGACGCCATGGCTCCCGCGATCGCAAGCGTGCGTCCACGCACGGCGGTCCTCCTCGATCTAGCGTGCGGACCCGTATCGTCCGAGCCCGCGGAAGCTCCCCGCGTCTTCCGGGAGTGGGTCTATCAGAAGTGGGCGCGCAATTGGCCCGATTCGGCGGAATCGAAAAATTTCGCTGCGCGAGCCGATGTCGTTCGGGGGAGTTCCCGCGATATTCCTGGCATGAGTGGTCTACGGCCCGCCTCCCGCGCCAGCGTTCCCCCGTGCTCCCCGCGCTGCGCGCGACTGTGCACCGAGGCCGGGCTCGCCGCGGTGCTCGCCACCGACCAAGGACTGCTGCACTGGCGGGCGGTGCACCGGCTCGGCGATGCCGGCCTGGCCGAGCATGCGGTGCAGGAAACCCTGCTGCGAGCCTGGCGGGCCTGTGCCACCTACGACCCCGGCAAGGGCAGCGTTCGCACCTGGCTGCTGTCGATCGAGCGCAACGTGCTGACCGATATCTCCCGCATGCGAGCGGTACGTCCGGCCGAAACCAGCTGGGACGAGGCCGAGGAATGGGCCGATCTGCGGTGGCCTCGGCCGGATTTCACCGAGGCGCTCGCCGACGCGATGTTGGTCGCCGATCTGCTGGCCGGCCTGCCCGATCCGCAGCGCGATGCCGTCATCCAGGTGATCCTGCACGACCGGGCCTATCAGGATGTGGCCGCCGACCTGGGAGTTCCGGTCGGGACGGTGAAGACGCGCGTGCACTACGCGCTGCGGTCACTGCGGAAGTTACCCCTAGGGGCCTGAATTTTTCTCGGCTGACCAGCGGGAACATCTGACTGCCGCCATCGTCGACACACCCGATCGGCGGTACCGCTTCGGTAACCCCCTCCCGTGTGTGATACTGACGTTGTCAGAGTGAACCACTGGGTTTGATGTTACTAGTGGGAAGGGAGGGGCGCCCCAATCGGGTGCGCCGTCCGCACATGAAGCAGCCAAGCGTCATCAGGTCCGGTCTTTCCCTAGCCGCCGCGCTGGCGGCCTTCGCCACCGCCGCCGGGTTGGTCCCGGCGGTCACCTCCGCCGCGCCCTCGTCGCCGGATATGGCGAGCAAGCTCGCTGGTAAGACGATATTCCTGGATCCCGGCCATCAGGGGCCCAACCACACCGAAAATCTCGATCGCCCCGTCGGCGACGGCCGCGGCGGGACCAAGGCATGTCAGACCACCGGCATGACCACCGTGAACGGCGTGCCGGAACACACCATCAACTGGAATGTGTCCCAGCTGGTCAAGCAGTCGCTGGAGGCGCTGGGCGCGCGGGTGGTGCTCAGCCGTCACGACGACACCGGCTGGGGCGGCTGCATCGATGAGCGGGCCGCCGCGGCCAACCGATCCGGCGCCGATCTCGCCGTCAGCATTCACGCCGACGGTGCACCGGCCCAGGCGCGAGGTTTCCACCTCATCGTGCCCCAGTTGCCGATCCCGGACGCCGCGGCCGACCGCGCACAGTCCGGCGCGGGCCTGGCCGCGACCAAGGTGATGCGCGACGCCTACCGCCAGGCCGGTTTCCAGGCCGCCGACTACGGCGGAACCGTCGACGGCCTGCAGACCCGTGCCGACGTCGCCGGTCCCGCATTGACGCAAGTGCCCGACGTCTTCCTGGAGATGGGCAACGGCGCCAACTCCGAGGACGCCAAACTCCTGGAATCCCCCGACGGCCAGCTCAAACACGCCATAACCATCACAACGGGCCTGGTCAGCTACCTCCTCAACATCCCCCTCCCCGGCACCCCCGCCCCCACAGGTTCGGCAGACGGCCGCGCCGCGGCCCCCCAACCCCCAGCAGTACCAGCGAATTCGCTCCCCGGCCCACAGCCCGACGCCCTGCCTGGAACACAGGTAAACGGCGCGCCCGCCGCACAGGCAAATCCGGCCCCCGGCGCACACCCGAACCCAGTGCCCGGAGCGCAGGTTGAGGCCGTGCCTGGGGCGCAGGCGAATTCGGTGCCGGGTTCGCAGGTTGAGGCCGTGCCTGAGACGCAAGCGAATTCGGTGCCTGGAGCGCAGGCGGGCGCCGTGCCCGGGGCGCAGGTGAACGGCGTGCCCGGTTCGCAGACGAGCGCGGTGCCTGGTGCGCAGACAAATACGGCCCCCGGTGCACAGCCGAACGCCGTGCCTGGAACAGCGACCGGTGTACCTGGAGCGCAGGCGAATTCGGTGCCCGGTTCGCAGGTTGAGGCCGTGCCTGGGGCCCAAGTGAATTCGGTACCCGAGGCACAGGCGTCCGGTGTGCCTGGCTCGCAGTCGAATACGGTGCCCGGCGCACAGACGAACGCCCTGCCTGGGGCGCAAGCGAATGCGGTACCTGGAGCGCAGGCGGGCGCCGTGCCCGGGACGCAGGCGGACGGCGTGCCCGGTTCGCAGGTGAATGTGGTGCCCGGTTCGCAGGCAGGTGCCGTGCCTGGGGCGCCGACGAGTGCGGTGCCCGGGGCGCAGGCGGGCTCCGGCCCTGGGACGCAAGCCAACTCGGTGCCTGGGGCGCAGGTGGAGGCCGTGCCGGGAGTGTCCGCACAGGGGACGAACGGTCAGGTGGTCCCGATGGGCCCGCAGGGCGCTGTGCCCGCGTCGCCCGGTGCCGTGCCGAGCGCATCGGCCACGCCCGACAGCTCGATTCCTGCCGATCCGCGGGACTGGGCGCGGACCTCGCCGGACGGCTCGCCGGGGATCGGTACGCTCCCGCAGCCGAATGGCACCGCTCCCGGCTATGTGGTACCGGCACCCGGTGGGACGCCGGGGGCCTACTCGCAGAACCAGCCCGGTGCGACCGGGCCCGGCACCTCGCCGCTGCCGGGTACGCAGACCCAGCCCGGGGCCGGTGGGCAGCCCGATACCGCGGCGGCGGTCGGGACGCTCGCCACGACGGCCATGCGTATGCTATTGCCGCTGGCCAAATCGCTGGGCCTGGGCGACGACGTGGTCAACTCCGAATTGATCAACCTGGCCTACAACCTGGTTGCCACGCTCATTTCCCCCTGGGTGAAGTAGCGCCCCTGCCACGGGCGCAGGTCACCGACGTCCCCACCTCCGACCGGGCAGGGTGGGGACGCCTGCGGTGGCCAGATAGCCCGGTGGTGGCGGGCGGTAAGGTGGGCCGGGTGGATCGGGGCATTCCTGTACTGATCGTGGCCGGATTTCTCGGAGCCGGGAAGACGACGCTGCTGAATCATCTACTGCGGCAGCGGGATGCGCGGATCGGGGTGGTGGTCAACGACTTCGGCGCCGTCAATATCGACGCCATGCTGGTGGCGGGGCAGGTCGATGCCATGGTGTCGCTCGGCAACGGCTGCGTGTGCTGTGCGGTCGACGTCAACGAATTGGACGATATGTTCGACCGCCTGGCACAGCCGCGCAACCGCATCGATGTGATCGTGGTCGAGGCCAGCGGTCTGGCCGAGCCCCGCAATCTGATCCGCATGGTCATCGGCAGCGACAACCCGCGCATCCACTACGGCGGCCTGCTCGAGGTGGTCGACGCCGAACACTTCGACGACAGCCGCGCCCGGCATCCGGAACTGGCCACCCACCTGCGGCTGGCGGATCTGGTGGTGCTCAACAAGGCCGACCGCGTGCCCGCCGACCGGTTGGCGGGGCTGCGGCGGGAGATCCACGAGCTGGTGGGTTCGGTGCCGATACATGCGACCACGCACGGCCGCATCGACCCGCATCTGCTGTTCGACCCGCCCGAACACCCCGCACCGCCGATCGCCGAACAGCTCAGTTTCGACGAACTGTTCGTTCACGACCACCACGACGGCGACGGTCACCATCATCTCCACGACGGTTATGACAGCGTATCCTTCACCAGCACAACCGAACTCGACCCCCGGCGGCTGATCGAATTTCTGGAGAACCCGCCCACCGGCCTGTTCCGGGCGAAGGGGCAGGTGAGCTTCGCCGTACGCGGCGAGTACCGAAAGTTCCTGCTGCACATGGTAGGCCGCCATCTGGTCTTCGAACCCGCCCGCTCGTCCCGCGCGGACGACGAGACCTGTCTGGTGCTCATCGGCTCCGGCCTGGACACCGAGGCCGTCACGGCGCGCCTGCGCGACACCGCCCATATCGGCCCCGACCCGCTCGACGACGAGACCCTGCTGGGAGTGTGGCACTACGTCCCGCGCGAACTCAGCGACACCCTCGAATACGCCGAGATCCCGGAGTAGCTCCCGCCGGGCCTGTGTGACATTGCCGAAACAGCGGCGAAATACCACGGTTCTACGGTGACGGCACGTCCTTACCGATGATCGGAGGTGTGCCGTGCTGGTGCGGGACCTGGTGGAGGAGCCGCTGAGCCTGCGGTTGCTGCACGGTGACGCCGCTGCGCTGGGCCGGGCCGTGGTGCGCGCCTGCGTCACCGATATGCCCGACCCGACGCCGTTCGTCACCCCGGGCGCGCTGGTCTGCACCGGCCTGGTGTGGCGGCGCGGCCCCGACGACAGTGACCGCTACATCGGCCTGCTGGCGCGCGCCGGGGCGGTCGCGGTGGCGGCGGGCCAATCGCTGCACGGCCACGTCCCGGCCGATGTGGTGGCGGCCTGCGCCCGGCACGGGCTGCCGCTGCTGGCGGCCCCGGAGACCACGCCGTTCAGCGGCATCATCGAATATCTGGCCGGACGCCATGCCGACCTGCGGGTGCGCCGCGCGAAATCCGGGCTCGCCCGGCAGCGTCGGCTGCTGGCGGCGGTGGCCGACGGACAGGACATCCACCAGCTGGTCGCCGAATTCGCCCGCGACTGCGGCGTTTCGGTGTGGTTGCTGACCGCCACGGGGATGGAGGTGGCCGGGACCAGCCCGCTGTCGGAGACGGAGATCGATGCCGTGGTCGCCGCGGCCGCGTCGGCGCCTCGGCTCCCGCTGGCGCTGCCCGGCGGATATCGGGTGTGGCCGGTCGGCGGACGGCTGGGCGACCGAATCTCGCGCTGGTACTTGGTGATTCGCGACACCTCCGGAGCCGATGAGCAAGACGAGTTCGGGGCGGACCTGGCCGCCGTCACGGAGCTGTACCGGATGCGCCACGTCGAACGACTGCGCCTGCGCTGGGAGATGGCCGACCTCGTCCCCGCCGAGCCCGCCTCCGACGAGGTCGTCGCCGTCTTCGAGGCTGCTGAGTCGCTCGGCGCGTCCGGACGCCCGCCGGCCGATCCCACTGCCGGAATCGGACGTCCCGACCTCGCATCCGAGAGGGGCGCGCCGATGCGCGGCCGCAGCACCCGGCTTGTGCAGCCCGGCATCAGGACGGCCCCGGTTCGTTCGGCGGAGCCGATGGGATCGGCGCCGGGCCGCGTCGGTGCGCCCGATCGAGGTGCTGCGGGCTCGAGGCGCTGGGCGGAGTTCGTGGAAACGGACCCGATCGACAGCGTCGCACCATCTTTCGGTTATGTGCGCCGGGGCGAATCGGCGGTCGTGAGCCGAGATGCCTTGCGCGTCTTGGCCCACGACGTCCTGCCCGGCTGCCGCACGGATGTCGACAGGGAGGGCCGCATCGTCGCGTGGATGCCGGGGACCGAGCAGGACATCGCAGCCGCATTGCGCGGTCGACTCGCTCGCTTGGCCCCCGTTCTGCGCGGTGCACGGTTGCGGGTCGGTGTGAGCGCCTGCCGCAGCGGCGAATCTCCCTCGGGCGCAGCCGCTTCCGCCGTCGCCGCGGCGGTCGCGACCGACGACGAGCCGGTGGGTGTCCGGGTCGCCGACGTCGACTCGGCCGTCGGCCTGTTCACCACGATCCCGGACCAGCTGCAGCGCCGCTTCGCCGAGCGCGTGCTCGGCCCGGTGGTCGACTACGACCGCCGCACCGGCGCGGGACTGCTGCGCACCCTCGAGGTCTTCCTCGGCTGCGCCGGATCGTGGCGGCAGGCCGCCGACCGAATGCACCTGCACCTCAACACCGTTCGCTACCGCATCGGCCGCATCGAGGAACTCACCGGCCGCGACCTGGGCCGCCTGGACGACCGCTTGGACCTCTACTTGGCGGTACAAGCCTGTTCGCGGCCCGGCTCGTTTCTGGACTGACGGAGCGGGGGAGCGAAGCGGAGGAGCGGAGGAGGGAAGAAACGAGCCTCAGGGGCCGCGAACACGCCGAGCGGAGCGAGGCCATAGAACACAGCGCTTACACCGCGCCGGTGTAAGGGTCCCAGGAGATTCCGGCGTCGGGCGCGTCCTCGCGCAGCACGCTCGCCTGAATCAGCCCGTAGGGACGGTCGTCGGCATGGAACACCTCGCCGGAGTTGTCGATGCCGAATCGCGCGAGATCGTAGGAGAAATGATGTTTGTTGGGCGCCGACAACCGGATCTCGGCCAGGCACGGATACGCCTCCAGTGCCGCCCGGCCCATGTCGAACAGCGTCTGCTGCAACGCCTTCGACTGCAACAGGGCGAACCTCTCCACGAGCACCGCCCGGATACCGGCATAGGTGGCGTCCCAATCGGCGGGTGTGGTGGCGAAACGCCAGCGCGCCACCAGGCTCGTCGCCATCACCCGGTCCCGAGTCGGCTCGAGCACGGTGAACGGGTCGGTGAGGAAGCCCTCGAACTCCGATCCGGTCGACTTGAGGATCACCAGATCCTTGACCCCGCCGATCACCCACTCGCGCCGCTCCGGCCCGCGACCCTGCACCGTGATCGCCGCGATCCGCACCTCCGGCCCCGTGCGCGTCCAGGTGTGGTCGTGCGGGCGGCCCTGCGCCTGCACCCGCTCCCAGGAGTACTCCTCGATCTCGATGCGCGCCGAGCGCACGGGGGCGATGTCGTCGACGAAATGCCGCGCCAGCGCCGAGCCGTAGTCCTCGATACTGCCGTCGCCGTGGGTCTTGGCGTAGGCGTAGATGGTCTGCTTCTGCGAATCGGTCGGCAGCACCGTGGCTTGATCGCCGTCCACATGCGCGGGGCCGAAGTCGCCGCGCAGACACGACGACACATTGAGGTCACGGATCTCGTGCCGGTCGGTGTCACGGTAGATGCGCACCACCCGGTTCTCGGCCTTGCCGTACTGATTCGGGCCGAGGACGATTTTGCCGGTCGGATCGGACATGCTCACTCCTGTGCCTCGCGGGAAGCTCGACGATTGCTCGGTGTTCACTCTGGCCCACCGCGGGCCGGACCGGGCCTGTAGGGCCGCCAAATCCGGCGCGCCGGCCCACCCTCGTTTTGGTTTTTCGGACAATTCCCGCCTCCCGGCGGGCGCTCTACCGTGAGGATCGAGTGATCGATCCTCCTGCTCGGACGGAGTCCCCATGGCAACACCACAGTCCGTCGACGCCCGGTTGCCGATGTCGCAGCTGCTGCTTTTCGGCATCCAGCACGTGCTCATCATGTATACCGGGTGCGTCACCGTACCCCTGGTCTTCGGCGCGGCCGTCGGGCTGGACCGGCCCACGATCGGCATTCTGATCAGCGCCGACCTGCTGGTGGCCGGAGTGATCACCGTCGTGCAGAGCCTGGGGATCGGCCGGGCGGTGGGCGCTCGATTGCCGATCATCTGCGGAGCCACCTTCGTGGCGCTGACCCCGATGATCCTCATCGCGAAAGAGTACGGCCTGCCCGCGGTGTACGGGTCGATGCTGATCGGCGGCCTGGTGGGTGTCGCGCTGGCCTGGCCGTTCGCGATGATCGTGCGGTTCTTTCCGGCCCTGGTGTCGGGCACGGTGCTGACCGTGGTCGGGATCTCGCTGATCGGGGTCGCGGGCGGGCTGGTCGTGGGCACCGATCCGCAGGACGCCTCGTTCGGTGACCCGGCCCGTATCGCGGTTGCCGCGGTGGTGCTGGCGATCGCGGTCGGATTCACCTGCCTGGCCCGGGGCGTGTGGTCGCAGCTGGGGGTGCTGGTGGCGCTGATTTGCGGTGTGGTGCTGGCGATTCCGCTGGGGCTGATGCAGCTGGGCGAGGTGTCGGGGGCGGCCTGGTTCGGGTTGCCGCATCCGTTCTACTTCGGTGCACCGCAGTTTCCGATCGCCGGTGTGGTGGCGATGAGCGTGGCGATCGCGGTGGTGTTCGCCGAATCGACGGCCAGCCTGCTGGCGATCAGCGAGATCACCGGAAAGCGGCTCGGACGCGGCGATATCGCGCGCGGTTTGGCCGGGGATGGGGTGTCGGCGGTGCTTGCCGGTGTGTTCAGCTCCTTCGTCGACACCATCTTCAATCAGAATGTCGGCGCGGTCGCCACCACGCGGGTGTTCAGCCGCTATGTGACCGCGGTCAGCGGCGTGATTCTCGTTGTGCTGGGCCTGCTTCCGCGGTTCGGTGCGGTGGTCGCCGCCGTACCCGGCCCCGTCGTCGGTGGCGTCGGGTTGGTGCTGTTCGCCACCATCACCGTCGTCGGCATCGATACCCTGCGCAAGGCCGATCTCGGTGATCGGGTGAACTTCACGATCGTGGCGGTGTCGATAGGTGTGGGCCTGATACCCGTCCTCACCCCGGGTATGTTCGACAAGTTCCCGTCCGCCGCGCAGATCCTGCTCACCAGCGGTATCACCCTCGCCGCGGTCACATCCTTCGCGCTCAATATGTTGTTCAACCATACCCGGGTCGGCGTCTTCGCCCGCCGCACCACGGCCGAAACAACGACTGCCGCAGGAGAATCCAATGACGCCGTCGCAGCCTGATGCGTTCGAGGTGCCCGTCGTCGATATCACCGCCTTCGTCGGCGGCGGTACCGACGCCGAGCGTGATCGCGTGGTGCGCGAGGTGGATGACGCCTGCGCCCACGTGGGTTTCCTGCAGATTCTCGGTCACGGCATCCCCGACGACGTGCAGGCGGGGCTTGCCCGGGCCATGGACGGGCTCTTCGGCAGCGCACCGGAGTTCAAGAATTCCTACCGCGTCACCGGTGCCAATCGCGGCTACAGCCCGCCCAAGAGCGAGTCGCTGAGCCTGACCGTGGGTATCGAATCGGCCGCGCGGATGAACGATTTCTTCGAGGCGTTCAATGTGGGTGTCGAGGCCCGGTCGTTCGCCGGGCTGGGACTGTCCGAGGACGACTACGGCCTCAATGTATGGCCCGACGTCGACGGTTTCGAGGCCGCGGTCCAGACCTACTTCGGCCATGCCGCCCGGGTGGCCCGCACGCTCACCACCATTTTCGCCGCCGCGCTCGGACTGGAGCCGGACTTCTTCTCCGCCCTCACCGACCATTCGATCGATGTGCTGCGCATGAACAACTATGCGCTGCCCCCGGGCACCAGGGTCGAGGTGGGCGAGCTGATCGGGATGGGCGAGCACACCGATTTCGGCATCGTGACGGTGCTGTGGGCCGATCGCGTCCCGGGCCTGCAGGTGCTCGGCGGCGACGGCCGCTGGCACGACGTGGTCCCGGAACCCGGTGCGCTGCTGGTGAATCTGGGCGATCTGACCGCCCGCCTCACCAATGATCGGTGGCTGTCGACCCTGCATCGGGTGAAACCGCCACTGGTCGACGGCACGATCAGGCGCCGTCGCTCGGCCGCGTTCTTCCACGACGGCAACGCCGACGCGGTGATCGCCACCCTGCCCAGCCATATCGGCGCCGACGGTTACGCCTACGAACCCATCATGGTTCGCGACCACATCGCCGCCAAGCTCGCCGGTTCCCGCCAGGGCCGGATCAACCCGAATGCCCGCCGCGAGGCCGCCCGCGTCCACTCCGCACTGGAATAGCCTCTGCTGCAGCGGACTTCGCCTCCGTCAACGGTAGGCACGTATTTTCGTCCGGAGGGCTTCCTCGAAGTCGCCGGGGTGTACTCCCGCTCGCTCCAGCTCTCGGGTGGCCAGGCACTCGCGATTGCCCAGGATCGCCAGTTGCAGGTGTTCGACGCCGATGAACTCGTGCTTCAACGCACGGGCGATATTGCCTGCGGCGATGAGGGTTCCATGATGCTCGATCGGTGGGTGGTAGTCGGGGGAGTTCATCGCCGCGCTCAACGTGTCGGCGATGGCGTCCGGCTCGACTCCGGTGACGGCCAGCACCTTCGTGGGTATCGAGTACGGGTTGTACAGGATGGCCAACTGGATGTGCTCGGGCCCGACGCCGGTGTGCGCGCGCTCGCGGGCCACCGCCTCCGCATAGCCGAGGACCCAGTGGGCGCGTGGCGTCACGGTGAGCGCCTCGTTCGAGGGTGTCATCATCCGATCATGGCGTCGAACGGTCTGCGCGACAAGCGGCGTCACCCGCAGGCGTTCACCCACTCCGACAGGCCGTCGGCGAACAGCTGGCGCTTCCAGATGGGGACCTCGTGTTTGATCCGGTCGACCAGATCCGCGCAGGTGGTGAAGGCCTCGGCGCGGTGTGGTGCGGCCACGGCGACCACGATGGCGAGATCGCCGACGGTGAGGTCGCCAACGCGATGAACGGCGGCGACGGGCAGGCCCGAGGATTCGGCGACCTCGGCGCAGACGCGCCGCAGGAATTGTTCGGCCTGCGGATGTGCGGAGTATTCCAGGGCCGAGACCGCCTGCCCGCCATCGTGATTGCGGACCTTGCCGGTGAAGACCACCACCGCGCCGTATTCCGGGCCGGTCACCGCCTGCTCGACCTCGTCGGGACGCAACGGCTGATCGCTCATGCGCGCCGAGCGGACCGGGTCAGTCATGGCTGCCTCCTCCGGCGACCTGGGCCAGCAGGTGGTCCAGCAGGGGTTCCAGCACGGCGATCCCGTCACGCACACCGCCAGGCGAGCCGGGCAGGTTGATGACGACCGTGTGGCCCGCCAGACCCGCGACGCCGCGGCTGAGGGCGGCCAGCGGGAAGGTGGCGGTGCCGCGCAGGCGAATGGTTTCGGCCACGCCGGGCAGTTCCCGGTCCAGCACGGCCAAGGTGGCCTCGGGGGTGGAGTCGGTGGGAGAGGCGCCGGTGCCGCCGGTGGTGATCACCAGGCCCGGTTCGCCGCTCAAACCATCCGCGAGCCCGGCCGCGATGTCGGCGTCGGCGTACACCAGCGGCCCGCGCACCGAGAAACCGCGTCCGACAAGCCATTCCACGAGTACCGGCCCGGTCTTGTCCACGCGAGTACCGGCCGCCGCGCCGGTGGACGCGACGACGACCACGGCAGTCCGCGAGCCTTCTGCGGTTGCGGCCGGGCCTGTCGCTGCAGCCGGGGCTGCGGACGTGGTGGTTGTTGTGGCTGGGCCCGTGGTTGTGGCTGGGCCCGTGGTTGTGGTCGGGGCGTGGGTGTGCTGTGCATCGCGGGCGTGCTGTGCATCGGTTTCACGGCTCACGGTCGCGACGTGCGAGTGCGAAACAGCTTGCGCCTCAGTGTCTCCGGGGTGCCCCTCGGGGCGTTCCCAATGGCCGTGCTTGCCACCGTCTTTCGTCAGAAGCCGCACACCGCTGAGCACGGCTGCCGGGTCCACTGCTTTCACCATGTCGTGCAGGGTGAGCCCGGCGACGGCGACGGCGGTGAGCGCCTCCATCTCGACTCCGGTGGGCCCCTTGGTCTTCGCGGTGGCCTCGATGGTGATGGATTCCTCGGTGAAACCGAAGTGCACCTGCACCGACGACAGCGCCAGCTGATGGCACAGCGGAATCAGCTCGGAGGTCTTCTTCGCGCCCGAGATCCCGGCGAGGCGGGCGGTGGTCAGCACGTCGGCCTTCGGCATGTCGTCGGCCTGCACCAGCTCGACCACCTCGGCGGTGGTGCGCAGCTCCCCGGCGGCGACCGCGACCCGGGTGGTGTCGGATTTGGCGCTCACGTCGACCATGCGTGCGCGGCCCTCGGCATCGACATGCGACAACTCGCTCATAGCTCCCAGACTTTCACAATCGCGCCCGCCGCCAGTTCGGTGGTCTCCGCCGGAACATCGATCAGCACATCGGCCTGCGCCATCGCGGCCACCAGATGCGATCCCGGTCCCGACGCCAGCGCCACCCCGTCGGCCGCCAGCCGACCACGCAGGAACTGCCTGCGTCCCGCCGGTGAGCGCACCGAATCCAGCAGTGTCACATCGGCTTTCGCGATCGTCAGCAGGCCGGACAGCTCGCGCAGCACGGGCCGGGCGAATACCTCGAACGACACCATCGTGCTCACCGGGTTGCCCGGGAAGCTCAGCACCGGAACACCGTCGACGACCGTCACCCCCTGCGGCCCACCGGGTTGCACCGCCACCGCGCCGAATTCCCCACCGCGCGCGGCCAACACGTCCTTGACCACCTCGAAATCGCCCTTGGACACCCCGCCGGAGGTGAAGACCACATCGGCGGATTCGACGGCCGCGGACAGTTTCGCGCCGAACTCCGCCGCATCGTCACGGCTGTGCTCGACCGAGACCACCTCGACACCGTTGGCCGCCAGCGCGGCCCCCAGCGCGATGCCGTTGGAGTTGTAGATCTGCCCGGGCTGCAACGGCGTACCGGCGGGCATCAGCTCGTCGCCGGTGGTGAGCACGGCCGCCCGCACGCGCCGGAACACCGGCAGCGTGGCCAGCCCGACCGCCGCCAGTGCCGCGATGTGCCGGGGTGCGAGCAGTGTCCCGGCCGACACCAGCAGGTCCCCCGCGCGCACATCGGTCCCCGGTTCCCGGACGAAATCACCCGCCGTGCGGCCGCGCTCGATGGTGACGGTCGTGTCGTCGGCGCGAGTGTCCTCCACCGGCACCACGCAGTCGGCGCCCGGCGGGATCGGCGCACCCGTCATCACCTTCATCACCGCGCCCGCGGGCAGCGGCGTCTGCCCCGCTTGCCCGGCCGCAACCACTCCGGCCAGCGGCAGTGTCACCGGCGTCACGGCCACCGATTCGGCACGCACCGCATATCCGTCCATCCCGGAATTGCGGAACACCGGTAGGTCCACCGGCGCCCGGACGTCCGAGGCGAGCAATCGGCCCAGCGCATCGGTCATCGCGACGTCGTCGACATCGCGCAGCGCGAGCGGGCGCAGCAATTGCTCCACGCGCCGGCGGTGGTCGTCGACCGACCGGGCCGTGGCGGTAGCGGGCCGGGTATCCATGCCGCCAGCCTAATCGCCGCAGGTGCGGGCCAGGTTCGTAGCTTCCTCCGAAGCACATGTCGGCGAAGGTGGCAATAATGGGTGCCGTGACCGTGGTTGTGATGGGCATTCCCGCTGTGCGAGGCAAGCAGCCTCGGCTCGACGGGCGGCCCGACACTCCCTATTTGGTCGATCGCTTCGGGCGGGTGGCCCGCGACCTGCGGGTGTCCATCACCGAGAAGTGCTCGCTGCGCTGTACATACTGCATGCCCGAGGAGGGTCTGCCCGCCATTCCCGCCGACGAGTTGCTCTCGGCGGAGGAGATCGTGCGGGTCGTCGCGCTGGCCGTGCGCGAGCTGGGGGTGCACGAGGTCCGGTTCACCGGTGGTGAGCCGCTCATGCGCCGCGACCTGGAGCAGATCATCGCCGGCTGCCGCGCCGCCGTGCCCGAGGTTCCGCTGGCCATGACCACCAACGCCGTCGGCCTCGAGCATCGCGCGGCCGCGCTGGCGCGCGCGGGGCTGGGCCGCGTGAACGTGTCCCTGGACACCGTCGACCGCACCGGTTTCGCCCGGCTCACCCGCCGTGACCGGCTCGAGTCGGTGCTGGCCGGAATCCGCACCGCCCAGCGGGTGGGCCTGGCCCCGGTCAAGGTGAATGCGGTGCTCATGCGCGAAACCCTGTCCGGCGCACCCGATCTGCTGCAGTGGTGCCTGGACGAGGGGTGCGAGCTGCGGTTCATCGAGGAGATGCCGCTCGACGCCGACCACGAATGGGCGCGGGCGAATATGGTCACCGCCGCCGAACTGCTGGATGTGCTCGGCACACGGTTCACCCTGACCGAGATCGGCCGCCCCGATCCCGCGGCCCCGGCGGAGAACTGGCTGGTGAACGGCGGCCCGGCCACCGTCGGCATCATCGCGTCGGTGACCCGTAAATTCTGCGGCGACTGCGACCGCACCCGCCTGACCGCCGACGGCATGATCCGCTCCTGCCTGTTCAGCGATCAGGAATACGATCTGCGCACGCCGCTGCGGGCGGGTGCGAGCGACGACGAGCTGGCCACCCTGTGGCGCGGCGCGATGTGGAACAAATGGGCCGGGCACGGCATCGACGCCGACGGCTTCGTGCCCCCGGAACGAACGATGGGAGCCATCGGTGGTTGAGGTCCGCTATTTCGCCGCGATCGCCGACGCGGTCGGCAAGGACAGCGAACGGCTCGACCTTCCCGCCGACGCCACCATCGCCGATCTGCGCCGGACCTTGACCACCACGTACGGTCCCGGCCTCGACCCGATGCTGAAGGTCTGCGCATTCCTCGTCGGTGACGAACTCACCCGAGACGGGGCCACCCCGCTCACCTCCCGTGTGGACGTGCTGCCACCTTTCGCGGGCGGATAGGCGGATATCCCTCCGGCAACGCGCGAACAGCCCAAAAAATCTTCGCCGCCGATGTAGAAACTGCGCACCTGCGTTCGTCGTCAGGGTGAGAGGAGTACCGGACTCCTCCGCGACGAGGAAGGATGACGGACATGCACTACCTGGCGCTGATGTTCGCACGCGAGGACGGCTCGACCCCCGGGCCCGACACCCCGGAATTCGCCGCCGAGGTCGCGCGCTACGCCGAATTCGAGGAGCGGGCAGGCCGCGCGGTCGCGGGCGGGCACGCGCTGTATCCGGCGGCCACGGCGGTCCATCTGCGGCGGCCGAAGGACGAGACCCTGGTGTCCGACGGTCCGTTCACCGAACAGGCCGAGGTGGTCGGCGGCTTCTACGTCTTCGACTGTGCCGATCTCGACGATGCCATCCAGTTCGCGCGGCAGCTGCCCGCGGCGGAGCAGGGCACGGTGGAGGTGCGGCCGATGGTGCAGTGGGACGCACCGAAGGACCTCGGCGCGGACGGCTGGCTCGCGCTGCTGTGGGAGAAGCCCGAGGCGGTGATCGTGCCCGACACTCCGGAGTGGAAGGCGGCCATCGTCGAACACGAACGGTTCGCCGAGAAGGCGGGGGCGGCCATCCGCGGCGGGGGCGCTGTGCATCCGCCCACGACCGCCACCACCGTGCGGGTGCGCGAGGGTGAATTGCTGCTCAGCGACGGGCCGTTCGCCGAATCCGCGGAGATCGTCGATGGCTTGTACGTGCTGGCGGCGCGCGATGAGAAACAGGCGATCGATCTCGCCGCGCAGATCCCGATCGGTCCCACCGGGCGCACCGAGGTCCGCCGGATCGTGGATCTCGACGACTGACGCGATGGGCTCGGCCGACTATCTCGACGACGTCTACCGGGCCGAATTCGGCCGGGCCCTCGCCACCGTCGCCCGCCTGGTCGGCGATATCGGCCTGGCCGAGGACGCGGTCCAGGACGCGTTCGCCGACGCGCTGCGCACCTGGCCCGCCTCCGGTCCGCCCGCCAATCCGGGCGCCTGGATCACCACCGCGGCCCGCAACCGCGCCCTGGATCGCCTCCGGCGTGAATCCGCCCGGGCGGCAAAGGAATACACCGCGAGCCGAGAGGCCGCGCCGACCGAGGAACCCGAGGTGTCACCGATCCCGGACGACCAGCTGCGGATGATCTTCACCTGCTGTCATCCCGCTCTGTCCGCCGAATCGCGGGTCGCGCTGACCCTGCGGCTGGTGTGCGGGCTGCGGACCGCGGAGATCGCCCGGGCCTTTCTGCAGCCCGAACACACCGTGGCACAGCGGTTGAGCCGGGCCAAGGCGAAGATCCGGCAGGCCGGGATTCCGCTGCGCGTGCCGCCCGCGCATCTGCTCGGCGAACGGCTGCCGAGCGTGCTGTCGTGCATCTACCTGGTGTTCAGCGAGGGCTATTTCGCGACGTCGGGGCCCTCGGCGGTGCGGGACGAGCTGTGCGACGAGGCAATTCGGCTGGGTCGGCTGCTGTGCGGGCTGCTGCCGGACGAACCGGAGGCCCGCGCCCTGCTGGCGCTGATGCTGTTGAACGACAGCCGCCGCGCCGAACGGCGTTCCGCCGCAGGGGAACTGGTGCCGCTGGAGGAGCAGGACCGTTCCCGCTGGGACCGGGCCAAGATCCGGGCGGGCCTGAGCTGTCTGGTGTCGGCATCCGAACAGGGCGGCAGCGGACCGTATCTGGCCCAGGCGCGGATCGCGGGAGCACATGCAATCGCCCCCAGCTTCGCCGAAACCGACTGGCAGGCCGTGGTTTCCGCCTACGACGAACTACTGCACTACACAACCTCACCCGCCGTACTGGTGAACCGCGCGGTAGCCGTCGGCTTCCTCCACGGCTTCGACCAGGGCCTGGCAGCCCTGAACGAAATCGCCGACCACCCCCGCCTCACCGGAACAAACCTGGTAGCCACCACCCGCGCCGACCTACTCCGCCGCGCGGGCCAGTATCCCGCCGCCGCCACCCACTACCGCCTGGCCCTCACCCAAACCACCAACCCCCAGGTCCGCAACTTCCTCCACCGCCGCCTCACCGAAGTCGACCCACCCTGAGCACCGCCCCCTCGCGCCGGCCCCACGACAGCCGCACCCTTTCTTCGTAGCCGCACCCGTTACAGGCCCTGGAGGGGGTGCGGCTGCACACAAGGGGTGCGACTGGGTTGGTGTGCTCCCGCCGGGGTCTAGGGCAGCCGCACCCTTTCTTCGCAGGCGCACTCGTTTCAGGCGCTGGAGGGGGTGCGGGTGTCGGTAAGGGGTGCGGGTGGGGTGGGTTAGGGGCGCCACCAGGTGTCGAAGGGGGTGGCGGGGAGGGCGCGCTTGTGGCGGGTCATGTGGAAGATCGACTCGATTCGGGCGGAGATTTCCGGGGGGACGTCTTTGCCCTCGAGGTAGTCGTCGATTTGGGCGTATTTGAGGCCGAGGGCTACCTCGTCGGGGAGGGCGGGGCGTTCGTCCTCGAGGTCGGCGGTGGGGGTTTTCTGCCAGACGCTCGGTGGGGCGCCCAGTTCCTGGAGCAGGGCCGCGCCCTGGCGTTTGGTGAGGCCGGTGAGCGGGGTGACGTCGACGCCGCCGTCGCCGTATTTGGTGAAGAAGCCGGTGACGGCCTCGGCGGCGTGGTCGGTGCCGACCACCAGCAGGTTCAGCTGGCCCGCGATGGAGTACTGGATGACCATGCGCTCGCGGGCCTTGATGTTGCCGCGCACGAAATCCCGCAGCTGCGGCTGTTCGACCAGCAGCTCACGCAGCCCCAGCGCCGATTCCGCGGCCACGGCGTCCGCGCTCGGCTTCACGTTCACCTCGATCGAGCGGTCCGGGCGGATGAACCGCAGCGCGATCTGCGCGTCCTGTTCATCGGCCTGCACGCCGTAGGGCAGCCGCACCGCCACGAAGGTCGCCTCGCGGCCCTCGGCCCGCAGTTCCTCGGCGGCCAGCTGGCACAGCCGTCCGGTCAGCGTGCTGTCCTGGCCGCCGCTGATGCCGAGCACGAAACCCGTTGCGGGCGTGGACCTGAGATAGTCCTTGAGGAAATCGATGCGCCGGCGCGCCTCCACCTTCGGCTCGATGACCGGCTGGACACCCAATTCGGCGATGATCCGTTCGCGCAGATTCCCCATGATCGTCACTTTACTGGGGGCGGCGACGCGAGCGTGCGGACCAACCGTTCCCAGTGATCGCCGATCTGATCGAGGGTGTAGCCGAGGGCCTGGATCTGATGCAGCACCAGCGTGGCGTCCACCGCGGCCAGCAGGGTATCGGCCAGCAGCGGGATCTCGCCGTGCGCCCTGGCCTGCCGCAACAGCAGCACCACATGCGTTTTGGCGATGTTGTAGGGCGCCGAGGCGAATCGGCCGTGCTCGTCGGCGGCGCGGCGCACCTCGCCCTCCACCTCGATATCGGCCAGCCGGGCCCGTCCGAATGCCACCAGCCGCTCCACCGGCGGCGCCCCCGGACCCAGCGGCGGCGGCCCGAAGATGTAGGCGGCCTGCAGTTTTCGATCCGACTGGTCCAGCAGCGCCCTCATCAACCCGGCGCGGTTGCCGAAGCGGCGGAACACCGTGCCCTTGCCCACGCCCGCGCGCTTGGCCACCGCGTCCATGGTGACCGCGTCGGCACCGTGCTCGCGCACGAGCTGTTCGGCGGCGTCCAGTAGCAACTGCCGGTTGCGGGCGGCGTCGCTGCGCTCGGCGGGCTCGGCCACCGGCAGCGGTGTGCCGAGCTCGCTGTGCGGGTGCGCCCTCGAGATCGCCTCGATCGGAAGCGACGTGGGCGGCTCTGATGTGTCACGGCTCACAGTGGACTACCTAGCGGCGGGGAATGAAGCGGACCATGGTCCGGTTATTGTGACATGACAGCGGAACCCACCGCCCACTGCACAAGGAGTGACCATGTCCCAGACTCGCCTTCTCGCTCTCGTCGGTAGCCTGCGCGCCGGGTCGTTCAACCGGCAGCTCGCCGAGGCGGCCGCGCAGACCGCCCCGGAGGGCGTCGAGGTCGTCATCTTCGAGGGCCTCGGCGACATCCCTTTCTACAACGAGGACATCGACGTTGCCGGTAGCGAGCCCGCGACGGCGACCGCGTTGCGCGAGGCCGTCGCCGCCGCCGATGGTTTGCTGTTCTTCGTCCCGGAGTACAACGGCACCATCCCGGCCGCGCTGAAGAATGCGATCGACTGGGCATCGCGGCCCTACGGTTCCGGCTCGATCAAGGCCAAGCCCTCCGCCGTGATCAGCGCCTCGATCAGCCAGAACGCCGCCAAGTGGTCACATGGCGACACGGTCAAGGCCCTCAACGTCGCCGGCGCCTCGGTGGTGGAGAGCGCCCACCTGCACTTCGGCACCATCAGCCAGCGCTTCGCCGAGGCCCACCCCCGCGAGGATGCCGAGGCCCTCACCGAACTGGCCGCCGCCGTCCACGAGTTGGTCGAAGCGGCACGGGCGAGCGTCACTGCTTGATGTTCGTGCCCTGTCCCCGGCGCTGGCGCGCCGGGGACAGGGATGCAGTAGCGGCGCAGTCGCGAATTGAGGTTGGGGAAGGCCGCAGGTCCTTGTGGCGCTCCCGTTTCCCGAATGTGCTCCCGTCTGCCGGGTGGTGCTCCTGTTTCCCGGGTAGTGCTCCCGTCTGTCGCGTGGTGCTCCCGTCTGTCGGGTGGTGCACCCGTTTCCCGGGTGGTGCACCCGTTCCCGCGTGGTGCTCCCGTTCCCGCGTGGTGCTCCCGCCTGACACGTGGTGCACCCGTCTCCCGCGTAGCGCTCCCGTTTCCCGCCTCGGCGGTGCTTCTGGTTCCCTCGCCCCGGCGCGCCAGCGCCGGGGCGAGGGTCTTTCACTGCTCTCGGAATGTATAGACTATGAAAATCGTTTTCATTTCGGAGGTGATTGGCATGAAGGTGCGGAACTCGTTGCGTTCGTTGAAGGACAAGCCGGGGGCGCAGGTGGTGCGGCGGCGGGGGAAGACGTATGTGATCAACAAGAAGGAGCCGCGGTTCAAGGCTCGTCAGGGCTGACGACACGCTGGAGGAGGGCCGTCTCGTCCATGGTGGGCGGGGCGGCCCTTCTGTGTGTCGGGGGACTCCTGGGGCGGCTGTGACGAGTGGGGCAGGAGAGTTTGCTGGGAGAGAGCTGTGACACGAAATCGTGATCTGTGCCACTGTCGTGTCGGGTTGCGAATCGACTGTCCAGGTACTTACGCCGATCGAATTTCACCTTTGTGACTCGCAACATGTCGTGTTGGATGAATCTGTCGGCCACTAGGTGTAGTGTCTACGGCACTGGAGGACGACGCGGGCTCCGAGTCGGTCGCGGTCACGCGACCTGGGGGTTCCGGACCACTTCCAGGGGTTTGCGCAGTTACGTGGGATCTTGCTTTCAGTCGTGCACTGCATACCGGACAAGGCAAGGAGAGAGGGACACCTATGACCATCACCGTCTACACCAAGCCCGCTTGTGTTCAGTGCAACGCCACCTACCGGGCCCTCGACAAGGCCGGTGTGGACTACGAGGTCATCGACATCTCCGAGAACCCCGAGGCGCGCGACTACGTCATGGCGCTGGGTTACCTGCAGGCCCCCGTCGTCGTCGCCGGCGACGAGCACTGGTCCGGCTTCCGCCCCGACCGTATCAAGTCTTTGGTGTCCGCGGCGGCCTGATCGCTTCGCGCTCAGGCACGCGAAAGCCTTAGCGCAGGCATGCGAAAGCCTTAGCTCGGGCATGCGAAAGCCTTAGCGCAGGCATGCGAAAGCCTTAGCGCAGGCATGCGAGGGCCTTAGCTAAGGCAGAGAGGGCCTCAGCGCAGGCATGGTGACAGTCTGATCGCCCGCCGACGAGAAAGGGGGAGTGGTACCGGTGCCGAATCTGGTCTACTTCTCGAGCGCGTCGGAGAACACGCACCGCTTCGTCGAGAAGCTGGGTCTCCCGGCTTCTCGCATTCCGCTCCACACTGCCGAGTCGCTTCGCGTCGACGAACCCTACGTGCTGATCTGCCCTACTTACGGGGGCGGTAAGCATGTCCTGGGTCGCAGTCGATCCGACAAGGAATTCGTGCCCCGACAGGTGGCGAAGTTCCTCAACGATCCGCATAATCGTGCGCTGTTGCGCGGCGTCATCGCGGCCGGCAACACCAACTTCGGCGATACGTACTGCTATGCGGGAGAAGTGATCTCACGCAAATGCGGGGTGCCCTACCTGTATCGCTTCGAACTCATGGGAACCGCCGAGGACGTCGAGCGCGTCCGAGAGGGATTGGGATTGTTTTGGCAACGACAACAGCACCGGCCGGAAAGACGGCCCGCCTAGAGCGTCCGGTGAGCAGCGACTCCTCCGCCACCGAGGGCCTGGATTACCACGCCCTCAACGCGATGCTGAACCTGTACGGTCCGAACGGCGAGATCCAGTTCGACAAGGATCGCGAGGCCGCGCGCCAGTACTTCCTGCAGCATGTCAACCAGAACACCGTCTTCTTCCACAACCTCGACGAGAAGCTCGACTACCTCGTCGAGGAGAACTACTACGAGCCCGAGGTCCTCGACCGCTACAGCCGGGCGTTCGTGAAGAAGCTGTTCCAGCAGGCATACGCCAAGAAGTTCCGGTTCCCGACCTTCCTCGGCGCGTTCAAGTACTACACCTCCTACACCCTCAAGACCTTCGACGGGAAGCGCTACCTGGAGCGCTTCGAGGACCGGGTGTGCATGGTCGCGCTGACCCTGGCCGCCGGTGACGAGCAGCTGGCCCGGGAACTGGTCGACGAGATCATGGCGGGCCGCTTCCAGCCCGCCACCCCGACCTTCCTCAACTCCGGCAAGAAGCAGCGCGGCGAACCGGTGTCGTGCTTCCTGCTGCGCATCGAGGACAACATGGAGTCCATCGGGCGCTCCATCAACTCGGCGCTGCAGCTGTCCAAGCGCGGCGGCGGAGTCGCGTTGCTGCTGAGCAACATTCGCGAGCACGGCGCGCCGATCAAGAAGATAGAGAACCAGTCCTCGGGCGTCATCCCGATCATGAAGCTGCTGGAGGATTCGTTCTCCTACGCCAACCAGCTCGGCGCGCGGC
Source organism: Nocardia transvalensis (assembly GCF_015477765.1). Taxonomy (GTDB): domain Bacteria; phylum Actinomycetota; class Actinomycetes; order Mycobacteriales; family Mycobacteriaceae; genus Nocardia; species Nocardia transvalensis_A. Next base: position 146,084 of record NZ_JADLQQ010000012.1, read on the forward strand.
AGGGCGCGGGCGCGGTGTACCTGCACGCCCACCACCCCGACATCTACCGCTTCCTCGACACCAAGCGCGAGAACGCGGACGAGAAGATCCGCATCAAGACGCTGAGCCTGGGCGTGGTGATTCCCGACATCACCTTCGAGCTGGCCAAGCGCAACGAGGACATGTACCTGTTCTCGCCCTACGACGTCGAGCGCATCTACGGTGTGCCGTTCGCCGATATCGACGTCACCGAGAAGTACTACGAGATGGTCGACGACAAGCGCATCCGCAAGTCGAAGATCAACGCCCGCGAGTTCTTCCAGACCATCGCCGAGCTGCAGTTCGAGTCGGGCTACCCGTACATCATGTTCGAGGACACGGTGAACCGGGCCAACCCGATCAAGGGCAAGATCACCCACTCGAACCTGTGCTCGGAGATCCTGCAGGTCTCCACCCCGTCGATCTACAACGACGATCTGTCCTATGCCAAAGTGGGCAAGGACATCTCCTGCAACCTGGGTTCGCTCAACATCGCCAAGACCATGGACTCGCCGGACCTCGGCAAGACCGTGGAGACCGCGATCCGGGCGCTGACCGCGGTGTCGGATCAGACCCACATCTACTCGGTGCCCTCGATCGAGCAGGGCAACAACGAATCCCACGCCATCGGCCTGGGCCAGATGAACCTGCACGGCTACCTGGCGCGCGAGCGGATCTACTACGGCTCGGACGAGGGCGTCGACTTCACCAACATCTACTTCTACACGATCGCCTATCACGCGATCCGGGCGTCGAACAAGCTCGCCATCGAGCGCGGGCAGTACTTCGGCGGCTTCCCGGAGTCGAAGTACGCCAGCGGTGAGTACTTCGACAGGTACACCGATCAGGCGTGGGAGCCCAAGACCGACCGGGTGCGGCAGATCTTCGCCGACGCCGGCGTGCACATCCCGACCCAGGACGACTGGCGGGAGTTGAAGGCCTCGGTCATGGCACACGGCATCTACAACCAGAACCTGCAGGCCGTGCCGCCGACCGGCTCGATCTCCTACATCAACCACTCCACCAGCTCCATCCACCCGGTGGCGTCGAAGATCGAGATCCGCAAGGAAGGCAAGATCGGGCGCGTCTACTACCCGGCGCCCTATATGACCAACGACAACCTCGACTACTTCGAGGACGCCTACGACATCGGCTACGAGAAGATCATCGACACCTATGCCGCGGCCACCCAGCACGTGGACCAGGGCCTGTCGCTGACGCTGTTCTTCAAGGACACCGCCACCACCCGCGACGTCAACAAGGCTCAGATCTACGCCTGGCGCAAGGGCATCAAGACCCTCTACTACATCCGCATCCGCCAGATGGCGCTGGAGGGCACCGAGGTCGAGGGCTGCGTGAGCTGCATGCTGTAGAAAATCGTTGTGCCAGGGGCGCTTCCGGTCTCGCCGGAGGCGCCCCTCGTCGTCACCGCGTTCGGCGGCATGTCCGGCTCGTCCGTTATTTCGGCATCAACACTCCGTCAGGATTTCGTTCGGGTGCGTGATCGAGGCGTTCTCGCCGGTCAGGATGGTGGTGGCCCGGCATGACGCCGGTGCTGCGGCGCGAGGAGGGCACCGCCCGTCGCGTCGGCCGTGCGAGCCGTGCCAGGGAGGCGACCGTGAGAGCGACACTGACCGCGCGCTTGGGCGCCCTGGCCGGGATCGGGCGCGGATACGTGGCGCCGGTGGATTGGCGGCGGCGCGCGGCCGGATTCGCGGTGGCCGCGGTGGCATTGCCGGTGCTGACCGGGATCTTGGTCGCGCTGCGCGCGGAGCTGTCGCTGCTGGGCGACATTCTCGTCTTCCTGTTCTCCGTCGCCGCCGTGTCGCTGGTGGGTGGGCGGCTTCCGGCGCTGATCACGAGCGTCGCCGGATTTCTGCTGCTCGCTTACTATTTCGCGCCGCCGATCCATTCGTTCGCGGTGGCCGATCCGGAGAATGTGCTGCTCCTGGTCGGCTATCTGGTGGCCGGTGCGGTGCTCGACGCGCTGATCGAACGCGTGATCCGGCGGTCCCGAAGCGCCGTGGGTCCGGTCGACGCGGTGGGTGCCGTGCCGGAGACCGATCGGGTGCGCACCGCGCTGCTGACGGCCATGGGGCACGATCTGCGCACGCCGCTGGCCGCCGCGCTGGCCGCCGTCGACGGGCTGGCCAGCGACGACGTGCACCCCAGCGAGGACCAGCGCCGCGATCTGCTCGACGTGGCGTCGGTGTCGCTGCGCAAACTCGACGGGCTGGTCGACAACCTGATGGCGCTGAGCAGACTGCGCGCCGGAACGCTCCCGGTCGCGGCCCGTCCGGTCGATGTCACCGAGATGCTGGAGTCGACCATCGCCGACCTGGGTCCGGCCGCGATCGCCGTGCGGATGCGCGCGGCCGCCGAACTGCCGCAGGCGGCGGTGGACCCGGCCCTGCTCGATCGGGCGCTGACCAACCTGATCCGCAACGCGCTGCACTATGCGCCCGGCGACAGCGGGGTCCTGGTCACCGCGAGCGCGTTCGACGATGCGGTGCAGATCAGGGTGATCGACCACGGCCCGGGAATCCCGGCGGCGCAGCGGGAACGGATCTTCCAGCCGTTCCACCGGCTGCACGATCGCGACAACCAGACCGGGATCGGCCTGGGACTGGCCCTGGCCCGCGGGTTGGTCGAAGCCATGGGCGGCGGGCTCACACCGGATGACACCCCGGGCGGCGGGCTCACCATGATCGTCACGCTGCCCGCGGTGCGACCCGCCCCGCCCCGCCCGCCTCGATCGACGATTTCGCCCCGGCGGCGCGTCGGAAGTGATTGAGCAGTAAACTGCGTGCAGAGAGTGTGCGTCAGCTGCGGTGGTTCGCCGATTCCGCAGGTGGCAGCGTTCGCCGAGGGGCGGGCGGCGTTTTGTCGAGCGGCCGAGGATGAGGAGGTGGGTTGCTGTGCGTAGCGAACCTCCTAGTCGAAGGCCGCGCGGCACCCTCCCCGCATTCGGCCGGTAATTCGGCAGCGGCGGGGTCGGTGCCTCGCGGTGTGATCCGGTGTTTCGATCCGTTCACCATCGACTCGCTCGTGCCGAGGACTGCCATGTCGCCTACCGATCTGTCCACTGCCGTTCCCACGCTCACCCCCGAGACCGCGCCCGCCGAATCGCTGCGCGGCATCGTCGAGGATCGCCGTGTCGACGCCACGCTGCAGTGGCTGGACCAGCATCCACCGCACCTGATCGCCGACGAGCTGGCGCGCATGGACGCCCTGCACGCAGGGATGGCCTTCCGCCTGCTCGACAAGGACCGGGCGCTGACGGTGTTCGAGGAGCTCGAACCGGTCGATCAGCAGCAGATCCTCACCGGCCTGCGGGATCAGAGCTTCCGCGAGCTGATCGAGGGCATGGACCCCGACGACCGGGCCCGCATGCTGCGCGAGGCGCCCGCCAAGGTGGCCAAGAAGGTGCTGGCGGGCCTGAGCCCGCGGGAACGGCGGATGACCGCCGCCCTGCTCGGCTACCCGGAGGGTTCGGTCGGCCGCTATATGACGCCGGAGGTCGTGGCGCTGCCCCGGGCCCTGACCGTCGAGCAGGCGCTGCGGATGGTGCGCGCGAAGGGCGCGGGCGCGGAGACGGTGTACACGCTGCCTGTAGTCGACGGCGGCCGTCGGCTGATCGGCATCGTGGAGCTGCGCGAGCTGGTGCTCAGCGCCCCCGAGTCCATGGTGGCCGATCTGGTCGTCACCGAACCGGTCTTCGCCCGCGCCACCGATTCGGCGGAGAAGGCGGCCCGGTTGATGCGCGAGACCAATGTCATCAACCTGCCGGTGGTCGACAGCGAGGACCGCCTCGTCGGTCTGCTGACCATCGACGACGCCGTCGAGGTGATCGAGGCCGCCGACAGTGAGGACGTCGCGCGGCAGGCCGGCGCCGCGCCGTGGGCCGGACATTACATGGCCGCCAAGGTATTTCAGCTGGCCCGGTATCGGGCGATGTGGCTGCTGTTGCTGCTGGTGGCGGCGACGCTCACGGTGACGGTCACCGATATGTTCGAGGCGACGCTGTCGCAGGCCGCGCATCTGGCGCTGTTCATTCCGCTGTTGATCGGCGCCGGTGGCAATGCGGGCGCGCAGGCGGCGACCTCGTGCGTGCGCGCCCTGGCGGTCGGGGAGGTGCGGGTCTCGGATCTGCTGCGGGTGATCTGGCGCGAACTGCGGGTGGGCCTGGTGCTGGGCTCGATGCTGGCGCTGGTCGGCATGATCATCGGCGCGATCTTCGTCGGGGCGCAGATCGCGGTGGTCGTGGGCCTCACGCTGATCGTCATCTGCGGGTGGGCGGCCACCATCGGCGGCACGATGCCGCTGCTGGCCAAGAAACTGCGGATCGATCCGGCGGTGATCTCCGCGCCGATGGTGACCACGCTGGTGGATGCGACAGGCCTGGTCATCTACTTCACGACGGCCAAACTCGTGCTGGGCATCTGAGCGGATTTCGCCGCTGTAGGATCCGATGACCCGTCATGCGTGGGGGTGCGGGCGTGTGGATCACCCCACGCTCGTCGGCATTCTCGCAGGAGCGCGAAGACACAAGGTCTTGTGCTGCACAAGGTTGTCGGACACTAGTAGTAGTGTTCTGGGTGAGCGAAATCCGCAAGGTCCGGCGAGGTGAGAAGGGTGAGTGAGCGGGGCGTGAAGCTGATCGATCGAGTGTCTGCGATCAACTGGAACCGAGTACCCGACGAGAAGGATGCCGAGGTCTGGGACCGGCTGGTCGGCAACTTCTGGTTGCCGGAGAAGGTCCCGGTGTCCAACGACATTCCGTCGTGGAACACGCTGAACGCGCAGGAGAAGCAGCTGACCATGCGCGTGTTCACCGGCCTGACCCTGCTGGACACCATCCAGGGCACGGTCGGTGCGGTGAGCCTGATCCCGGACGCGCTGACCCCGCACGAGGAGGCGGTGCTCACCAATATCGCGTTCATGGAGTCGGTGCACGCCAAGAGCTACAGCTCGATCTTCTCCACGCTGTGTTCCACCCGCGAGATCGACGACGCCTTTCGCTGGTCGGAGGAGAACCCCAACCTGCAGCGCAAGGCGGAGATCGTCCTCGAGTACTACCGCGGTGACGAGCCCCTGAAGCGCAAGGTGGCCTCCACGCTGCTCGAGAGCTTCCTGTTCTACTCCGGCTTCTACCTGCCGATGTACTGGTCCTCGCGCGCCAAGCTCACCAACACCGCCGACCTGATCCGCCTGATCATCCGCGACGAGGCGGTGCACGGCTACTACATCGGCTACAAGTACCAGAAGGGCCTCGAGCAGCTGTCCCAGGCCGAGCGTGACGAGCTGAAGAACTACACCTTCGAGCTGCTGTTCGAGCTGTACGAGAACGAGGTCGAATACACCCAGGACCTCTACGACGAGGTCGGCCTCACCGAGGACGTCAAGAAGTTCCTGCGCTACAACGCCAACAAGGCCCTGATGAACCTCGGCTACGAGGGCCTGTTCCCCAAGGACGAGACCGAGGTCAACCCGGCCATCCTGTCGGCGCTGTCCCCGAATGCCGATGAGAACCACGACTTCTTCTCGGGTTCGGGCTCCAGCTACGTCATCGGCAAGGCCGTGAACACCGAGGACGAGGACTGGGAGTTCTGATTCCGGCCACAAGCCTGCCGCAATGACGAATGACGGCGGCGGATTCTCCCGCCGCCGTCGTCTGTGTGCCAGCAAGATCGATGCTGGACAACGGCTTTCGAGTAGGGGTTGTTATTTCAAGGTCATGCATTATGTAAGTGGTTGCGATGCAACAAAATTCGTCAACCGGGTACATCATGATCACGAAATATTAAGCGTCCCTTTGAGTTAGGCTAGCCATTCTTCACTCCTGCGTAGTTCGGCGCGTTGTACCTTGAGATCCTCTCGGAGGAGCGTGCTCGCCGAGCGTGCGGTGCGAATCCTCCGAGCAACACAGCAGGAGGTATGACGATGGCACCAAGAAATTTACGAGCCTTGACTCTGATGGCCGGAACGGCGCCGCTCGCCGCGGCACTGATAGCGCTTCCGGCGGCCCCGGCTCAGGCCGCCGAGGGAGATCTGCGCTGCTCGGCGTCGGTCAGCATCGCCTTCCAGCCGCCGCTGGTGGCAGGCGGCAGGTCCGACGCGCAGATCGGCGGCAATCTCCGCGACTGCACGTCCCCCAACGGCCGGAATCCCGACCTGACCTCCGGCACCCTCGCCGGATCCGGTTCGGCGACCGCGACCCCGAATATCTTCCTCCCGTGCGGCGTCTCGCCCAGCGGCAACGGCACCGGAACGATCACCTGGTCGACGGGCGCCACCAGCACCGTCTCGTGGGAGGTCTCGGGCATGACGTTCTCTGCGACCGTGACCGATGGCAAGTTGGCGGGTGACGCCATCACGGCAGCGGTGAACGGGCTGCCGCAGACCACCTGCGGCCCCCAGGGAGGCCTGGCGAACGCGACGGTCCCGGCAACCGTGGCCTTCGACTGACCACCGCGTCGACCGGCGAGTGATCGGGCAGTACCCGCCGTGCGACGCCGAAGGCCGCCCGCATCGCGAATCGCGCGGGCGGCCTTCACCTGTCATCTGCCCCGATCAGGCGCGGTCGAACGCGCCGTCCTTGACACCAGCGGTGAACGCATCCCATTCGACGGAGGAGAAGACCAGTGCTGGGCCGTCTGGATTCTTCGAGTCGCGGATGCCGACCATGCCCCCGCCCAAGTGAGCCACCTCTACGCACGCTTTGGTGTCTTTGCTTCGGCTGCTCTTGAACCACCGCGTCCCGGACAGGTCAATATTCACCCTCTGTACTCCTCCGCTACCGCCAGGATGCGTTGCCTGGACTGCGTCGGATCCAACGCTACCTGTCCGATGCGGCCTAGAGCATCCCGATATTGCTTGACATCCCCCTCACTCTCCAGGTAGAGGTCACCGACGTAGCCCTCCACATAGACGACGGGGGGTTCTTCCGACTTGGTGGAAGCCAGTATCGGGAACTCCAGCAGCGTGCACGAAGACACAATGGGGCCTATGGGATTCGTGGCCTTGAAAGGGACAATCCCGATGGTGATGTTCGAGAGCTCGGATAGGCTGGCCAGCTGGGTCAGCTGTTCCTCCATCACGGCATCACTGCCCACCTGGTTGTACAGAACCGCCTCGGACAACAGCACGATCAGCCGGAATTTGGAATCTTGCAGGCGCTGTTGGCGATTCGTAGCGACCTGGACTCGTCGCTCGACTTCGTCGTGTGTCCAGGTCGGGTTCTCCGTCCAGGCGAGCACGCGACGATAGTCGGGGGTCTGCAGCAGACCCGGTACGAGATTCGTAGCCCAGATCGTCAGCCTGTTCGCCGAATCCTCCAGGCTCAGGTAGTGATTGAAATCCGTTGGGATTTCGTCCGCGAATCCCCGCCACCAACTCTTCTGGGCTGTACGAAGGTCGTGGGCCAGCGCGAGTAGGGTCCGGCGTTCCGGGGCGGTGCATTTATAGGCATCTGCCCAAGTATTGATCCAGAGGTCACCCACCTTTGCTTTCACGCCGTCCTCGATGCGGCCGACGGTTTGTTGTGACGTGTCGACGAACTGAGCCGCCGCGTACCTGGTCAGCCCAGCACGTTCGCGGTACTGCGCCAGGAGGCGCCCGAGAGCCCTTGCGGCAAGGGTAGATCCAGCCATTGCTTAGCCTCGCTAGTGAAGGAACTGGATTTTGGAAGTATCCGGTTTGGAAGCGTGAAGCCTAAACGTAGCTAGTCTGAAAGTTTGGCATAGGTGTAGCTGGAAGGCCAGCTTGGATCTTCCAGGCTGGCAGGGGACAGGAGTATTACTTGGGACAACCCCCGGTAGCCGGGATGTACCAACCGCCTTCGGATACAGCGAAGTCCAATCATCTTCCTGTGGAGGGTGGCGCAGGCCCCGGCTACCGGTGGATCGATCAGCACAGCGAAATTGGAGGTGATGGAAGTGATTTCGGATGGCCTGCCAGTAGTCGGTCGTAAGTCCAGTAGTTCGGATATGCACCACCGCATTCCGGGAAATGCGATGTCGCCGGAGCGGATGCATATCGAGCTGCGCCATGAACGGCATGCGGAGTGCACGCTGGATACCTGTGACATGAAACGGTTCTGCTGGATTCGGCTGATCGAGATGGGGCACTTGCATCCCGGGGATTCGCCTGCCGAATGTCCCGCGTGCGGGCCGGCGGCGTGATTGCGAGGTGAGGCTCTCATGGGTCACGGGACGGGAATCGTGATGTCGAACAGTCCGTTTCCGCCGAAACATCTGCTCCTGCAAGCCTGTCGAAGCGGTGCACAGGGCGACCATCCGCTGTTGCGATCTGCCCACGAATTGACCGTGTTGCATGAGCGGCGGCTGAGTGCGGTGGGGGGTGACGTCGACGAGATCGACCGTGAGCGAACATGTTTGGTGCGAGAGGTCGATCGGTGGGTGATCGCCCATCTGCCGCCTGCGTGCGGCGGCGCCTCGGTCCATACCGAGACGATGGGTGCGGTGGTGGACCGGCTCGCCCAGTACACCGCGTGCGCGTATGCGGCGCTGGCCAGCTCCGGGGATTGGGATCTGTTCGATGCTTGGGAACGGCTCGCGGAGCTGGCGATCGGATATGAGGATCTGGCCACCGACCTTCGCACCGGCCGCCGCCGACTGCCGGGTGGTCCCTGAGACTAGCCCGCGGTGCCGCGGCGTTCCGGCAGTGGCCTGCCCTCGCGGATCGCGGTGATCAGGTCCGCTGTCTCCCTGGGCCAATCCGCGACACCGGCCAGCCGGTCGGCGATCATGAGGTGCTTGTCCTTGTCGGCCTCGTCCTCGACGTAGAGGGCGCGGGTGGGGGTTTGCAGGCAGACCAGGTCCGGCAGGTCGGGTTGGGCGAAGCGGAGATGGGTGAAGCCGTAGCCGACGATCGCCGGACCGCCGGCCGTATCACGAACCACCTGAACCGTGATGTGCGGCAGGTGGATCAGGTGCGCGATCCGGTCGAGTTGGGCGCGCCAGACGGCCTGCCCGCCGTACGGGCGCCGCAGTGCGGACTCCTCGACGAGCAACCACACGCGCGGGGCATCCGGCACGGTGAGCAGTTGCTGGCGGCGCAGTCGCAGATCGACCCTGCGCTCGATCTCCTCGGCCGTGCAGTTCGGGTGGGCCAGCCGGAGCACGGCTCGGGCATAGCCTGGGGTCTGCAGCAGATCGGGTACGACCGCCTGTTCGTAGCACCGGATACCGTGGGCTATCTGCTCGAGGTCGAGCAGGATCTCGAAATTGTCGGGCAGCCAGTCGCTGTCCTCGCGCCATGAGCTGGGGAGGTTGCCGCGCCGGGCCAAAGTGAGGAATTCGGCCTGCGCCGCGGGGTCGACGACGCGATAGTACGCGAGAAGTCTTGTGAGGTCGCACCGTTGGAATCGGGTGTGTCCCGATTCCAGGCGACTGAGCTTCGACGGCGAGGCGCCGATCACCGCGGCGGCGGTCTCCTGATTGATGCCGCAGGCCTTGCGCAGCCCCCGCATTCGAGCGCCGAGGATTATCCGGGTGGCGATCGGGCCCGCGAGAATTGCGGGCGCGGGCGGCCGTGCAGTGTCCTGCGCAAGGGGCTGCTCGAAGTGCTGGTGCCAGTGTTGCACACCACGAGTGTGGCATGCGGAGGGCCGAAACGGTATGCCCGCCAGCAAATTTTGTATATGCAAATGCAATTGCATCGGTGCGTGCAAATTCGCCGACCGGGTTGGTGACATGTCTTTCGTTGGCCACGAGGATGTTTCGAAGATCATCGGCTTTCGCCCTGTCGCGCCTGGGAACTCGGAGTTCGCTCGACGCGTGCGATCCGGGCGGTCGTGTCGAGACCCTCGATGATGTGGCTAAGTAAGAACAAACTGGTTTGTCTCGCAGGCACTTTCGACTAACAGGCCGTTAACCAGCGAATTGCCATGGATGATCTGCGAAAGTGTTCGCTTATACCCCCCGCGACGGTGTTCGTCCACTTTTTTCGGATCCGCGGGTATGCGTAGACGGCGAATGAACCGCGGGTCTAGCCTTCCCTTGCCATCTCCTTCCGAGGGACGCGCTCACCCCTTCGAAAGCCGTAGGTCCGAACGCGCGCCCAGGAAGGAAATGGCTCGTGGTGAACCACGAGAAGAAGGGCCGGAAGAACCGGAAGGCCCCGTGCGACTGGACTGTCGTGCGGTCTGTCGTCACAGTCGTCGGGGCCGTGGTGTGGGTCATCCGGAAGGTCATGGACGGATAGTCCATGATCGGGCGGGTCGTCGCTGCAACGGCGGCCCGCTCTCCTTCGGCCACCCGTGCCGAAACGGACTTCGGTCCGTCGCGACCCATCGAGCCTACCCGGTCGACCTGCTGCATGTGCATCAACGACGGAGATTGCGACCGGTGTAGGACACGTCATGGAACACTCGCTAGAATTCGAATATGTGTTCGAACGAGGATGGCGAGGTTCCTCGGACCGAAGGCACCGAGCCCGAGCTGCAGTACCCGAATAAGACGGGCTACTACTACCGTGCGCTCGTCCATCCGCCGAAACCGGTCTGGGTCCGGCTCGACGCCATCCTCATCCGCGATCCCGGCATGCCCCGCCACATCAACGGTGCCGGGCTCGATATGACCGGCGAGCGCCCCGGCACCCTGACGCACTGGGTGCCGACGCTCAACGGTGACTGGATGGGCCGGGTCAATTTCTCCGTCCCGTACGCCGACGGCCGCCCGGCGCTGCAGCTGGTGGATCAGCTGGTCCCCGCCTACGCGCTGCGCCCGCGGCGGGGGCGCGAGCAGCCGTGACGCTCAGCCGATCAGGGCCCGGGCGGTGGTGTAGGCCAGCAGGGTCGCGCCGAGTCCGGCGATCACGCTGACCGCCACATTCAGTGCGGCGTAGAGATAGTTGCGCTCCTCGGTCAGGCGGATCGTCTCGTAACCGAATGTGCTGTAGGTGGTCAATGCCCCACAGAAACCCGTCCCGGCCAGGGCGAATGCCGGTGTGGAGACGGTCGCGCCGGTGAGGACGCCGAGTACCAGGCAGCCGGTGATGTTGACCAGCAGGGTGCCCCACGGAAAGCAGCTGTCGTGACGCAGCTGCACGGCCCGATCGACCAGATACCGCAACGGCGCGCCGACCGCGGCGCCGAGGGCGACCAGCAGCACGGTCATGCGACGCCCTTGCGAATCACGCGGCGGCGCAGGGCCGTATACGCCGCGCGGGTGACCCGCACCGCGAGCAGCGTGGCCAGCAGGGCGCAGATCAGCGTCCCCGCCAGATATCCGAAGGCGAGCCCGACCGTGCCGGGCTGCAACAGGCTTCGCATTTCGCCCGCATAGGTGGAGAAGGTGGTGAAACCGCCGAGCACGCCGACAGCCAGAAACGGTCGAAGCAACCGATGAGCTATCCACGCCTCGGTGGTGAGCACCATCAGCACGCCGATGAGAAAGCAACCGGTCACATTGACGGTGAAGGTTGCCCACGGGAAGCTTCCGGACGGAACGGGCCACAGCTGCGACAGCCCGTAGCGGGCAAGCGCGCCGATGCTGCCGCCCACGGCGATCGCGCCCAGCACCGGGCCGCTCTCGCGCAGCGGTTCCCGCCACGGCCGTACGAGATCGGGATCGATCGGCTCCCGGGCCAGCTGTGTAGTCACACAGATCTCCTACTCGATTCATCGCAGGCGCACCTGCATCGGGTAGGGACTGTTGGTGGCACGAGCGCCACGGTTGTTCCGATGTCCGGAGCGGCGAGCCCCACCGCCGCATTTCTCTCAGGATAGCTGAGCGATGCCCGATCAGTCTGTGACGTACCCGTTCAGGGTCGTGCGCAGATCCTCGAGGAGGGCGCGGGCGGCGGTGACGCCCGAACCGTGCCAGATGGTGTCGTCGACGGCGAACTCGCGGCGATCGCTCACGGCGCCGAGCTTCTTCCAGTCCTTGCCCTTCATCACGCTCTCGCCGTGGGATGTGCCGTCCGGTCCGTCGAACATCACATAGACGATGTCGCCCTCGACCTTGGCCCGGTCGTCCTCGGTGGCCAGGCTGTCCACGTCGTAGGAGGGTCCGCGCTGCGCGGTGGGCCGCTGCACGCCGGTGTCGGCGAGCACCTGGCCCGCGAAACTGTCGTCGCCGAGGACCTGAAGATCCTCGGCGGTGAAGCGAAGGACCGACGCTTGCGAGAAGTTCGCCGCAATCGCCGTGCCGGTCTCGCGGGCGGTGGTCCGGTAGTCGTCGAGGATCTTGCCGGCGGCTCCGGCGCGGTCCATACCGTCGGCGAAGGCGTCGAACTGTGCCTGCCAGGGCGCGGCGCCCACCAGGACCGTGGGTGCGATCCCGCGCAGCGCGTCCGCATTCGCCGCGGTCGTGCCGAGGATCAGATCCGGTTGCAGCGCCGCGATTTTCGCCGGATCCGCGCTGCCGATCCCGCCCACGCTGGGAATCTTCATGACGCCGGTGCCGAGATAGGAGGGCTGCGGGCTGGTCCCGTCGAGCGTGGCCGCGCCCACGACCCGCTCCCACAATCCCACCGCGCACACCGCATCCAGGGCCGCGGTGTCCAGCACGACGATGCGTTTCGGGTCGGCCGGAACCTGCGTTCCGCCTGCATCGTGCGTGCCCGCGGCCTGATCGGGGGCGGTGGGCAGCGCGCACGCCTTGCGGGTGTCGCGTTCGATGCCGACCACGGACGCACCGGCGACCTTGGTGGTGGTCCGCACGATGCTGGGGTCGTCGTCGGGCGCGGCGCAGGCCGTGAGCAACGCCACCACGGCCGCCACCCCGATCGCGCCGATGCGTAGCCGCCGAGTGCGGCCGCGGTCGCGAGCTGGGAAGTTGCGGGTGGGGTCGACCTCGATCACCGGCATGCGGGGAAGGGTACACACGCCGTCGGCCCGGCCCAATCGCGACACAGACGACCTCCAATTACGACACAGAGTAGGACCGGGCGCGATGCTTGCGGCAGCACCGATTACGATTCGTCGTAGCGCAAGCCACCCGTCGTTCGCCGTGCGCCGAACCGGACACCCGGTCCGGTGGGCCGATCCGGACACCGGAAGCCGTGCGTACGACAACGACCAGAAGGCACACCTTCAGGAGGATCAGTGACTGCTGTAGAGCCCCAGCCAGTCCCCAAGTTGGAAGCGACACGGCCGTATCCACCCCGGCTGGGTCCGAAGGGTTCGTTCATCTACAAGATGGTCACCACCACCGATCCGAAGGTGCTCGGGGTGATGTACCTGGTGACGTCGATGTCGTTCTTCATGATCGGCGGCCTGATGGCGCTGCTCATGCGTACCGAACTGGCGCGGCCGCACCTGCAGTTCCTGTCTCCTGAACAGTTCAATCAGCTGTTCACCATGCACGGCACGATCATGCTGCTGTTCTATGCGACACCGATCGTGTTCGGCTTCGCCAACATCGTGCTGCCGCTGCAGATCGGCGCCCCCGACGTCGCCTTCCCGCGCCTGAATGCCTTCAGCTACTGGCTGTATCTGTTCGGCGCCGCCATGGCGACCGCCGGCTTCATCACCCCCGGTGGCGCTGCCGACTTCGGCTGGACCGCCTACACCCCGCTGTCGGATATCGTGCACTCCCCGGGTGTCGGCGCCGACCTGTGGATCCTGGGTCTGGCCGTGTCCGGTCTGGGCACCATCCTCGGTGGTGTCAACATGCTCACCACCGTGGTCTGTCTGCGCTGCCCGGGTATGACCCTGTTCCGGATGCCGATCTTCACCTGGAACATCGCCGTCACCAGCGTGCTGGTGCTGCTGGCCTTCCCGCTGCTGACCGCCGCGCTGATGGCGCTGGCCTACGACCGGCACCTGGGCGGGCACATCTACGATCCGGCGACCGGTGGCGCGATCCTCTACCAGCACCTGTTCTGGTACTTCGGCCACCCCGAGGTGTACATCATCGCGCTGCCGTTCTTCGGCATCGTGTCGGAGATCTTCCCGGTCTTCAGCCGTAAGCCGATCTTCGGCTACACCACCCTGGTCTACGCGACCCTGGGCATCGCGGCGCTGTCGATCGCGGTGTGGGCGCACCACATGTACGCCACCGGTGCGGTGCTGCTGCCGTACTTCTCGTTCATGACCTTCCTGATCGCGGTCCCGACCGGTGTGAAGTTCTTCAACTGGATCGGCACCATGTGGCGAGGTCAGCTGACGTTCGAATCGCCGATGCTGTTCTCCGTCGGCTTCATCGTCACATTCCTGTTCGGTGGTCTGTCCGGTGTCATCCTGGCCAGCCCGCCGCTGGACTTCCACGTGTCCGACTCCTACTTCGTGGTCGCGCACTTCCACTACGTGCTCTTCGGCACCATCGTGTTCGCCACCTACGCCGGTATCTATTTCTGGTTCCCGAAGATGACCGGCCGCATGATGGACGAGCGCCTGGCCAAGTGGCACTTCTGGGCGACCATGGTCGGCTTCCACACCACCTTCCTGGTGCAGCACTGGCTGGGTGCGGAAGGCTTCCCGCGCCGCTACGCCGACTACCTGCCGACCGACGGTTTCACCACGCTGAACACCATCTCCACGATCGGTGCCTTCATCCTCGGTGCCTCGACGCTGCCGTTCATCTGGAACGTCTTCAAGAGCTACCGCTATGGCGAGGTGGTGACCGTGGACGATCCGTGGGGCTACGGCAACTCGCTGGAATGGGCCACCAGCTGCCCGCCGCCGCGGCACAACTTCTACGAGCTGCCGCGCATCCGGTCCGAGCGTCCGGCGTTCGAGCTGCACTACCCGCACATGGTGGAGCGGATGCGGGCCGAGGCCCACGTGGGCTGGGGCTCGAAGTCGCACCAAGTCAAGGAGCTCGAGAAGGTTTCGGGCTAGCAGGAAACCTGTCCGGCGCGGCGGCCGTCTTTCGAGACGGCCGCCGCGCGCGGTTTCGGGCCCCCGATAACGGTGGCATGCGGAGCCCCGGTATCCGCCTGAGACAATGAGGTCCTTCGCACGAGAAACGGAGTTTTCGATTTGGGCGCGTCCGAGACGACGGTGCTGATCACTGTCACGGGTCCCGATAAGCCGGGCGTGACCTCGGTGCTGCTGGCGGCGCTGGCGCGCAACGGGGTCAGCCTGCTCGACGTCGAACAGGTCGTGATCCGCGGTCGGCTGACCCTGGGTGTGCTGGTCACCTGCCCGGACGATCCGGAGGGGCTGCAGGATCAGCTCGAGGACGCCATGGCGACCGTCGGTATGCAGGTCGATGTGGAGATCGGCGCCAATTCGGTGGCCGGTGCCCGGCTTTCGACGCATGCGGTGGTGGTGCTGGGCAGTCCGGTGACCGCCCGGGCGTTCAGCATGGTCGCGCGCAAGCTGGCCGAGCAGAACGTGAACATCGACTCCATCCGCGGTATCGCCGACTACCCGGTGACGGGGCTGGAGCTGATGGTGACCGCGCCGTCCTCCGAGGTCGCGGAGACGCGGATGCGCACCGCGCTGGCCGAGGTCGCCGCCAAGGTGAATATCGACGTGGCCGTCGAGCGGGCCGGGCTGGCGCGGCGGGCCAAGCGGCTCATCGTGTTCGATGTCGACTCGACCCTCATCCAGGGTGAGGTGATCGAGATGCTGGCCGCGCACGCCGGGGTCGAGGACGAGGTCCGCAAGGTGACCGAGGCGGCCATGCGCGGCGAGATCGACTTCGCCGAATCGCTGCGGCAGCGGGTCGCCACCCTGGCCGGGCTGGACGAGACGGTGATCGAGGAGGTGGCCGAGACCATCGAGCTCACCCCGGGCGCGCGGACCACCATTCGGACATTGCGCCGCTTGGGTTTCCGCTGCGGTGTGGTCTCCGGCGGATTCCGGCAGGTGATCGAGCCACTGGCGCACGATCTGGAGTTGGATTTCGTGCAGGCCAACACGCTGGAAGTGGTGGGCGGCAAGCTGACCGGCAAGGTGATCGGCGAGATCGTGGACCGCCCGGGCAAGGCGGTGGCGCTGCGCCGTTTCGCGGCCGAGGCCGGGGTGCCGATGGAGCAGACCGTCGCGGTCGGCGACGGGGCCAACGATATCGACATGCTCAACGCCGCCGGGCTGGGAATCGCGTTCAACGCCAAACCGGCCCTGCGCGAGGTGGCCGACGCCGCCCTGTCGCACCCCTTTCTGGACGCGGTCCTGTTCATCCTGGGCGTCACCCGCGAGGAGGTCGAGGCCGCCGACGCCCGCGACGGCCTGCTGCGGCGGGTCCCGCTGAACTGAGACACGACGGGCAAGCCCTCCTCGATCCCGGATCGCCGCAGCTTCCGTCGGTAGGGTGAGCGCAGCGTGCTCGGCTCCGACGATCGGGAGGACAGGATGCGTGCCCCTCTGCTGGTGCTTGTGCTCGGTCTGACGCTGGTGGCCTGCGGGAACAACGATTCCGGGAAGTCCGACGAGAAATCGTCTTCCGCGGCGGCGAGCAGCTCCGCCGCGGCCGGACCGGTCCATCTCGGCGCGGACTCCGACGGCAAACAAATCTCCCTGGCGGTCGGCCAGCAGCTGACGGTCTCCCTGCCCACCAACCCGACCACCGGATATCAGTGGCAGGTCCGCGAACTCGACCAGAAGATCGTCAAACAGAACGACGACCCCGACTACCGCCCCGACCCGAATCCGAACAACGCGGTAGGGGTCGGTGGCACCTCGGTCTGGACCTTCACCGCCACCACCCCCGGCACCACCAAACTCTCTCTCGGCTACCTCCGCCCTTGGGAACAGGGCGTCGAACCTTCCCAAACCTTCGCGGTCACCCTCCACATCACGGGGTAGCCGGTCGTTCGCCGGGGGAACGATAGGCTGGGGCGGTGAGTAGTCCGACCCCCGAAGTGGCAACCGGCATGGACGCGGGATTCCTTGCGCGGCATGCCGAATTGGCGCGCGGCTACGGGGGTGGGGGTGATCCCGACGATCCCGCCCAGGTGCAGGCCATGCAGATGGTGCTGCACATTCCCAGGGCCGACCCGCCGCGGCGCAGTGCGCTGCTCGAGGCCGCCGCCTCCGCCGTGGTCGCGCTGTGTCTGGATCCGCGGGTGGGGCCGGACGGGGAATGGGAGCAGCGCTATCTGACCTGGAAGCGGTCGCGGATCCGGAAGGTGGCGCGGCGGGCCCGCGGCGCGCAATGGCTGGCCGCCACCGAGGTCGACGGGGTGACCGTCGAGGTGGCCGGTGCCCAGGCGCGGGCGCTGGTGCCCGGCCCGGTGGGCGAGGTCGACTCCCGCATCCGGAAGCTGCAGATCGGCGGCACCGACCTCGAACACGACGAGCCCGATCCGATCGGCCCCGATCTGCCGACACTGTGGGTGAATTCGGCATTGGGTATGACACTGGGTAAGGCGGCCGCGCAGGTCGGGCACGCGAGCATGCTGTTGGCCGGTGCGTTGTCGGCGGAGGACGCCTACGCATGGTCGCTGCGTGGTTACCGGTGCGCGGTCCGCGATGCCGCACCGCGGCAGTGGACGACATGGTGCGACCGGGTCCGCGACGGCTCGGCGACCGCTGTCCGCGATGCCGGTTTCACCGAGGTCGCGCCCGGTTCGATGACGGTGATCGCGGTTGCTCCCGGCTATCGGTGACGCACCTGCGCCGCGTGGTCGACGCGGGGCCCGTCGTGGAGGAGTATCGGGTGCACGATTTCCGGAGGTGCCACGGAGATGACGACACTGTGGATAGTGCTCGGCGTATGGGTCGTGTGCTCGATTCCGGCGGCGCTGGTGCTGGGGCGGCTGTTCCGCTCGCCGCCTCCGGGCGAGCGTGACGAATCACACCGGCCGGACAACGAATTCGCGCCCGGACAGCGCCGCGGCAGGTTATGACACGTATCGTGCAAACCGACCACATTGGCAGCGATTCCCGCGCGTGGGCCAAGATGGAGCCCGTGCCGCAACCCGATCCCGATCTGCTCATCGATTTCAACGACGTGACCGTCCGGCGTTCGGGCCATACGCTGGTCGGTCCGGTTACCTGGCAGGTGGAGCTGGACGAACGCTGGGTCGTGCTCGGCCCCAACGGCGCCGGCAAGACCACCCTGCTGCGCATGGCCGCCGCCGAAATGCATCCGACCTCCGGTTCGGCGAATCTGCTGGGGGAGACGCTGGGCCGCACCGACGTCACCGAGCTACGCCCGCGCATCGGCATGTCCTCGGCCGCGGTGGCGAGCCGGGTGCCGCTGGACGAGAAGGTCAGCGATCTGGTGGTGTCGGCCGGTTATGCGGTGATGGGGCGCTGGCGCGAGGAATACGACGATATCGATACCGATCGCGCCATCGACATGCTGGAAAGCCTGGGTGCCGAACATCTTTCCGACCGCGCCTACGGCACCCTGTCCGAGGGGGAGCGCAAGCGGGTGCTGATCGCGCGCGCATTGATGACCGATCCGGAACTGCTGCTGCTCGACGAGCCCGCCGCGGGCCTGGACCTCGGGGGTCGCGAGGAATTGGTCGAGAAGCTCGGCGATCTCGCGGCCGACCCCGACGCCCCCGCCACGGTTCTGGTGACCCATCACGTGGAGGAAATCCCGCCCGGCTTCACCCATGCTCTGCTTCTCAACGAAGGCAGTGTCGTCTCCCAGGGCCTGCTCGAAGACGTGATCACTGCCGAAAATCTCAGCGAGGCGTTCCGCCAATCCATCACTCTCGACCGCATCGACGGCCGCTACTTCGCCCGCCGATCCCACCGCTTCGGCCGCCACCGCCGTACATGATCGCGCCGACCTCGGCCTCTAGCGTGGCTAAGGGTGTCTTAGCGTTGCTCGCCTAGCTTTGTGCAGCGGCGCGAGCGGCCATCCAACCAAGCACACGTTAGGGTGCGAGGTGTGAGCGAGACTGTGGCCGAGACCGATTCGGTGCCTGCTGTGCCCAAGGATGCCTCGACGGTCATGCTGGTGCGCGACGGCGCATCGGGGCCGGAGGTGTTTCTGCAGCGGCGGGTCAAGGGGATGGCGTTCGCGGCCGGGATGACCGTATTCCCCGGTGGTGGCGTCGACGCCTCGGATGCGCAGGCCGAGATCGCCTGGGCCGGGCCGGGTCCCGCGTGGTGGGGGGAGCGGTTCGGAATCGACGCGGCGCGGGCGCAGGCACATGTCTGTGCCGCCGTGCGCGAGACGTTCGAGGAATGTGGCGTGCTGCTGGCCGGACCCACCGCCGACACCGTGGTCTCCGACACCGCCGCCTATCGCCGGGCCCGTGAGCAACTGGAACGCCGAGAGCTGTCGCTGGGCCAGTTCCTCACCCGGGAAAACCTGGTCCTGCGCGCGGATCTGCTGCGCCCCTGGGCCAACTGGATCACCCCGGTGGTCGAATCACGCCGCTACGACACCCGCTTCTTCCTCGCCGTCCTGCCCCGAGGCCAACGCGCCGACGGCGCAACCTCCGAGGCGCACGAGGTCCGCTGGTGCACTCCCGCCGAGGCCCTGAACCGCTGGCGCACCGGCCTCGACGTCCTACTCCCACCCACCTGGTCCCAGCTCACCGCCCTGTCCGAATTCACCTCCACCGCCGACATTCTCGCCGCCACCCCGACGATCGAACCGATCATGCCCGAACTGGCCACCGTCGACGGCACCCCGCGCCTGCAGTTCCCGAACAGCACCCGCTACTTCACCGACCTCCCCAAGGACATGCGCCTGCGCGGTTCCCAGCCCCCGAACTGACGACCTCCTGTCACGGCGAGACCCCGTCATCCCGGCCCTGGGGGCCGGGATGACGGGGAAGTGGTGGTCGCTGCGCTGGGACGGGAAGTGGTGGTCGCTCCGCTGGGACGGGAAGTGGTGGTCGCTCCGCTGGGACGGGAAGCGGTGGTCGCTCCGCTGGGACCGGAAGTGGTGGTGACTCCGCTGGGATGGCGAGATACGTCGAACCTCCTGTCATCCCGCCGCCCAACCTCCTGTCGTCCCGGCGGATGCCGGGACCGCTAGGCTCGTCCGTCGTGGCCGAATTCGTGACCGTGGACCGCGTCGAGGCGGGGATTGCCGTGCTGCGTTTTGCGCGGCCGCCGATGAATCTGATCGATCTGCAGGTGGCGCGGGAGTTGGCCGAGGCGGCCGAGGGGATCGGGCGGGACGCGGAGGTGGGTGCGGTCATCGTCTACGGCGACGAGCGCGTGTTCAGCGCGGGCGATGAGGTGGCGGAGTTGGCTCGCGTGACGCCCGAGCAGGCCCAGCGGATGGCCGACGACTTCCAGGCCGCGCTGGGCTGCCTGGCCCGGCTACCGCAGCCGACGGTCGCCGCGATCAGTGGCTACGCCCTGGGAGCCGGGCTGGAGCTGGCGCTGGGTGCGGATCGGCGCATCATCGGTGACAACGTGAAGCTCGGCCTGCCGCAGATCCGCGTAGGGCTGATCCCGCTGGCCGGTATCCGGCGGTTGAGCCTGCTCGTCGGGCCCGGACGGGCCAAGGACCTGGTGTACACGGGGCGGTTCGTCGATCCGGACGAGGCGGCCGCCATCGGCCTGGCCGACGAGGTGGTCGCACCCGACGACGTCTACACCGCAGCGCTGCGGTGGGCCCGTCAGTTCACCGACGGCCCCGCGCGGGCCCTCGCCGCCGCCAAGCGCGTCTTCGAGGCCGGTCCGCACGGCCACGATCGGGCCCGCACCGAATGGGCGGAACTGTTCACCACCGAAGATCGCAGCATAGGAACACGTTCCTATCTGGCGGACGGCCCGGGTGCGGCCGAATTCATGGGCCGCTGAGCGGGCGTTCTCTGCCGCTCGAGTACGCTGTGCCACCATGACCGCACGTCCTGACGACCCCGCGCCGAACCCGCACGCCACCGAGGCGGAGGTCCAGGCCGCGCTCGCCGACAACAAGCTCGCCCAGGTCCTCTACCACGACTGGGAAGCCGAGACCTACGACGACAAGTGGTCGATCTCCTACGACGAGCGCTGTATCGCCTATGCCCGCGGCCGCTTCGACGCCGTCGTGCCGGACGCCCCGCTGCCCTACGAGCGGGCCCTGGAGCTCGGCTGCGGCACCGGCTTCTTCCTGCTGAACCTGATGCAGTCGGGGGTGGCGAAGCGCGGTTCGGTCACCGACCTGTCGCCGGGCATGGTGAAGGTGGCGCTGCGCAACGCCGAACACCTCGGCCTGGATGTCGACGGCCGCGTCGCCGACGCCGAGACCATCCCGTACGAGGACGACACCTTCGACCTCGTCGTAGGGCACGCGGTGCTGCACCACATTCCGGACGTGGAGCTGGCGCTGAAGGAATGCCTGCGGGTGCTGAAGCCGGGCGGGCGTTTCGTCTTCGCCGGCGAGCCGACCACCATCGGCAACTTCTACGCCCGCAAGCTGGGCCAGTACACCTGGAAAGCCACCACCGAGGTCACCAAGCTGCCGTTCCTGCGGGAATGGCGGCGTCCGCAGGAGGAACTGGACGAATCCTCGCGCGCGGCCGCCCTCGAGGCCGTCGTGGACCTGCACACCTTCGACCCCACCGATCTGGAGGCGATGGCCCGCTCGGCCGGTGCGGTCGACGTGCACGCCGAAACCGAGGAGTTCGCCGCCGCCCTGTGGGGCTGGCCGGTGCGCACCTTCGAGGCCGCCGTCCCCGCCGAGAAGCTCACCTGGCGCTACCGCATGGCCCAGTACCGCGCCTGGCTGGGCCTGAGCTGGCTCGACGAGAAGGTCATGAAGCATGTCGTCCCCCGCCAGTTCTTCTACAACGCCATGATCACCGGCGTAAAGCCCGGCTCCGCCGAAAAGTAGTGTGCTGTAGCCATTTCCACCGGGGTTCACCGGCCGGTCATCGGTGCGGGGAGCGGAAGCCGTAATGGCCTACCGGTTTTCGCGAGACGATGTTGCCTATCTCGGTAGCGCGGCCGGGGAGGCGGCGCTGGCCGAAGTGGATCGCCTGGCACTGACCTCCGCCACGCTGGTGCGGGACCTCGATCGGGTGCGGCGCGAGCATGGTGAGCGGGCCGGGGCCCTGGTGGAGACGGTGCGGTTGCGGCGGCGTGCGGGGACGAAGCTGGCTGCGGCGGGGGAGTGGCTGTTCACCGATGATGCGCTGCAGCAAGCGACGCCGAGTGCGGTGGCGCGGCATCGGGCGGCGCGGTTGGCGGGGCGGGCGGTGCACGACGTGACCTGTTCGATCGGTGCGGAAATCGCAGAGCTGCACCGGGTCTGCCCCGCAGTGATCGGCAGCGATTTGGACGCTGTGCGCTTGGCGATGGCGGCACACAACCTGGCCGGTGCCCGGAACGTCTTGCTGGCCCAGGCGGATGCGTTGAAGCCCTGCAGCACCGAGACCGTCGTCATCGCCGATCCCGCCCGGCGCGCCGACGGCCGCCGCACCTACGATCCGGCGAAACTGCAACCTCCGCTACCCGATCTGATCGAGGCCTATTGGGGCCGTGAACTGGTCGTGAAGTGCGCTCCCGGTCTGGATTTCGACAGCATGGCCCGGGAGGGAGAGGTGGAGGTCGTCTCGCTGGACGGCTCCGTGCGCGAGGCATGCCTGTGGCCCGCCGGTCTCGCGGCACTCGGCGTCACCCGCCGCGCCAGCGTCCTGTCCTCCGACGGCACCTCCTGGACCATTACCGACGCCGAACCCGACGAGATCCCGGACCGCGAGCCGGGACAGTGGATCATCGACCCCGACGGCGCCGTGGTCCGCGCCGGGCTGGTCCGCCACTACGCCGCGAAACACGGCCTGTGGCAATTGGATCCGCGCATCGCCTATCTCACCGGCGACCGCGTCCCCGACGGTGTCCGCGGCTTCCGCATCCTCGACCGGCTCGACTTCCGCGAAAAACCCCTGCGCGCCGAACTGCACCGCCGCCACTGCGGCCCCCTCGAAATCCTCACCCGCGGCGTAGATCTCGATCCGGACGCCCTGCGCACCCGCCTCAAACCCCGCGGCACCACGCCCCACACCCTGATCATCACCCGCATCGGCCGCACCCCCACGGCCTTCCTCTGCGAAACCCCACCCGCCACTTGACACTTCGCAACTGGGCGAGGTGGGTCGCTACTTCTCCGGTTCGAAGGTGAACAGCTCGCCGATGCGGGTGGTCACCACAACTTCACCCTTCGCACCGATCGCGAGGCCGGAGGTCGTGCCCTGGGCACCGTGCAGCAGGGTGGAGGCGATGGTCTTGCCGTTCTGGGTGTCGAAGGTGACCAGGTGCAGGCCGTCTCCGATGGGAGCGACCACGTAACCGGTGTCCCCGGCGGTCTGCACCGGACGCCCACGCAACTCCAGATCCTTACGCTCCCAGGCGATCTCGGCACGGTCACCCTTGTCGAGCAGCGCGATGAGATGCCCGTCGTCGCCGCCGGGTATCAACAGTCCGTCCCGCGCGGAGACCGCCCCACGCGGCGAGAAGCCCAGTGGGTGCGTCCATTTCGTATGCCCATCGGCGGTGTCGACGGCGATCAGCCGACCGCTGTTGTCGCCCACATACACCGTCTCGGCGTCGGCCGACAGGGTCGGACTGGTGGCGCTGCCGCCGGTGAGGATGTCGGCACTCCACTCCTGCCGAATCTGCTTGCCTTCGTAACGCAGGGCGACCAGCGACGCAATGGGAGCGCCGGGCCGCCAGACGGTGACGTAGAAGCGGCCCGAATCCTTATCGATCGCCGACACGTTCGCCACCGGGCACTGCGGCCCGCCGATCCCGCAGTCGCCGATGCCCTGGCCGTTGGGTGGGCGGGGCAGATCCGGCTGCTTCAGGAAATCCGGTTCACCCAGCAGTTGGAACGTCGCCGCTTCCCGGTCGCCGGTCTGCCGGGCGAGCACGTCGACCTGCCCGAACTGCGTCACCGACAGCACGTTCCCGTCTCCGGTGAACTGCATGGACACCGGCACGCCCGCGACCGGCGTGCGCCACCGCGGCTGCCCGAGCGCGTTGAACGAGTTCACCGCCCCGACATCGCCCGCGTCGTCGCCCACATACACGTTCGTGGCCCCGTCCACCGCCGTGGCCGAGGCGATCGCGCTGGGCCCCAGCGCATTGCAGAACCGCTTACGCCCGGTGTCCATCTGGAAGGAGAAGAGCAGGCCGGTGGTGCCGCGCTTACCGACGCAGTCGACCTCGGTCCGGGTCGTGACGAACAACTGCCCCTCGGGCCCGATCGTGGTCGCCACCGCGGTCGGCCCGCCGATCGGCCGCGACCACTTCGATCCCAGCTGCCGCGAGCCGGTGACCGGGCTCGACGCGCTGTTGCGCGCGTCGTGGAAGGCCGACGGCCACCCTTTACCGGAGCCGGCCGAAATATCGTCGAGGGTGGTACTGCCGCACCCGGTGAGGGCGAGCAGCCCCACGGCCCCGACCGCCGCGGTCACCCGTAGTCCCGGGCGCCGCACCGGGTTCCGGGTGCCGATGGGCAGGTCGTGCACGCTGCGCTCGGGTCGCCGCCTGCTGCTACGCACCTGACTGCTCTCCCCTCTGCTCGTACGGGCCTCACGAGACTAGCCCCCCGCTCCGGGGAGGGGAGCGCCGCCTCACGGGTAGTGCGCCGTTTGCGGTATCGAGGGCAGCGCTGGGGGATGGATCGGCCGAAAGTACCCTGGTACCTCGACGACGACACCGCCGGACGGCACCGTCGGCCGAGGGACTCGAGGAGCAGGTTCGTGACGAGCATGTGGGGCGCGCCGTTGCGCACGCGTTGGCGGGGTTCGCGCCGCCGGGATCCGGAGCAGGCGCGGTTTCTGACGCTGGCGTCGCTGCGCTGGGTGCTCGCCAACCGGGCGTACACGCCCTGGTACCTGGTGCGGTATTGGCGGTTGCTGCGGTTCCGCCTGGCCAATCCGCACATCGTGTTGCGCGGCATGGTGTTCCTGGGCCGCCGGGTGGAGATCCACGCCACGCCCGAAATGGGCCGCATGGAGATCGGCAAATGGGTGCATATCGGCGACGGCAACGCCCTCCGCTGCCACGAGGGTTCGCTGCGCATCGGCGACAAGGTGGTGTTCGGTAAGGACAACGTCGTCAACACCTACCTCGACATCGAGATCGGCGAATCCACCCTGGTCGCCGACTGGTGCTACATCTGCGACTTCGATCACAAGATGGACGACATCACGATGCCGATCAAGGATCAGGGCATCGTGAAGAGCCCGGTGCGCATCGGCCCGGACACCTGGATCGCGGCGAAGGTGACGGTGCTGCGCGGCACCCGGGTGGGCCGTGGCTGTGTGCTCGGCGCCCACGCCGTGGTCAAGGGCGACGTTCCCGACTATAGCATTGCCGTCGGCGCGCCCGCGAAGGTGGTCAAGAACCGCAAGGAGGCCTGGGACGCGGCCGCCGAGGAGCGGGCCCGCCACCTGGCCGCGCTGGCCGATATCGAACGCAAGAAGAACGGCGTCGGCTCGTCGCAATGACTCGATATGCGGCCTGGCTGCGCGGAATCATGCCGAGCAACCCGAATATGCGCAACGAGAAGTTGCGCGCGGTCTTCGAAGGTCTCGGCTTCGAGTCCGTGGGTTCGGTGCTGTCGAGCGGCAATATCGTGTTCTCCAGTGCCGAGACCGATGTGAGCGACTTGGAATCGACGATCCGGCAAGCATTGACCGAAGAGCTCGGCATCGGTGGCGGCACGATAATTCGCAGCCGCGCCGAACTGCAGGCCCTGGTCGACCGCGACCCTTTCGCGGGCCTCACGCACGACCGAACTACCTACCTCACCGTCACTTTCGTCAAGGACGGCGGCAAAACGGGCGGCCCCGGCCCGCTTCCCGAGAGGCTGGAGAAGGCCGTGCGCATCGTCGGCTACGACGAGCAGGCACGGGCGGTCCTGGCGGTCCTCGACAACACCGACCCGTCCACGGCCAACCACATGGGCTGGCTGGAAACGGTCTACGGCAAGGACATCACCACCCGCACCTGGCTGACGGTGCGGAAAGTGCTCGCCAAACTGTAGATCCGGCCCGAGGCGTCAGCGCCGTGAGGAAGGTGCGGTGATGCGGGGGTCGTCGGCGCCGCAACAGCGCGGGAATAGCGTTGTCGGCCAGGATGTTCGGTCAAGGCATGCCCAGAGCGTTCACCGATGCCGAGCGTCAACGATTCCTCGCGGACAAACATGTGGCCGTCCTCTCGGTCGCGACGACCGACGGTCGCCCGCCCGCCAGCGTGCCGGTGTGGTACGACTACACACCCGGTGGCGATATCCGCATCAGCACCGATCCCACTCGGCGCAAGGCGAAGCTGATCCGGCAGGCCGGTGCGGTGACCCTGGTCGTTCACCGCGAAGAACAGCCGTATCAGTATGTGATCGTCGAGGGCACGGTCGTCGACACCACCGATCCCGCCCCGCGGGATGTCCGGCGCGCCATAGCCACCCGCTACGTCGGGGAGGACGGCGCACGCGAACACCTCCGCTGGACCGACGAGCGGCAATCGGTCCTGTTCACCATCCGCCCCGACCGCTGGCTGACCGCGGACTACTCCGACGACAAGTGACCGGCACGCGGTGCGGGCGTGCTGTACACGCGCCCGCACCGCGGCCGGCGGCTACTCCGGCTTCTCCAGGTACACAGGCAGTTCCACGTGCCCGTTCGAGATGAAGCTGCCCATGTGCACCAATTCGCCTGGCTCGACGGCGAATTGCAGGTCGGGGAAGCGTTCGAACAGCGCCGGGAGCGCGATCGATGCCTCCAGTCGCGCCAGTGGAGCGCCCAGACAGTGGTGGGCGCCGTAGCCGAAGGCGACATGCTGGTCCCTGGTGGGCCGGTGCACATCGAACTCGTCGGTCGTCGGGCCGTGCACCTTCGGGTCGCGGCTGGCCCCGGCATAGGACGCCAGAATCGCCTCGCCCTTGGGGATGTGGAAGCCCTCGATCTCGATGTCGTCCACCGCATAACGCAGCGGTAGGTGGGCCACCGGCGCCTGATATCGCAGCGCCTCCTCCACCACATCCGCCCACCCGACCTTGCCCGACAGCACCTCGGCGCGCTGCTGCGGATGGGTCAGCAGCGCGGTGATGGCCTGGTCGAGCAAATTCACGGTGGTCTCGTGACCGGCGTTGATGACCAGCATCAACGTGTCGACAAGCTCCTTCTCGGTCAGCTGCGAACCGTCGTCCTCGGCGCGGGTGGCGATCAGCACGCTGGTGATGTCGTCGCCCGGATGTTCGCGCCGGAACGCCACCAATTGGCTGACCAACCCGTACATTTCGAGGTAGTTGGCCTGCGCCTGCTCGGCGGTGAACGAGCCGTCGAAGAATCCGTCGACGCACCTGTGGATATCCGGCCCCAAATGCTCCGGCACGCCCATCAATTCGCTGATGACGCGGATCGGCACCGGGTAGGCGTAGCGCGCCCGCAGATCCGCCGCCTCGCCGCGCGGGGTGGTGGCGAGATCGTCGAGCAGCTCCCGGGTGATCTCCTCGATCCGCGGCCGCAGCGCGGTGGTGCGGCGGTGGGTGAACGCGGGCGACACCAGCTTGCGCAGTCGCCGATGCTCGGGCCCGTAGGCGGTGAACATGTTGTCCGCGGCCACCCAGGGCAGCAGCGGCCACGCCTCGGTGATCTCCCCGTTGATGAAGGCCGCCCAGTGCTGCCGGGGGTCCTTGGACACCCGCGGATCGGCCAGCAGGCTCTTGAGAGCGGCGAAATCGGTCACCGACCAGGCGGGCACGCCGCCGGGTAGCTCCACCAGCGCCACCGGGCCGCGGTCGCGGATGCGTGCGGATTCCCCTTGGATATCGGCCCCGGTGAGATCCAGGACTATCGGTTCGTGCTGCATCGCAGCCTCCTTACACCATGTTCAACGGCGGGGCCTCGGGGAAGACGACCGGCAGGGCCGCCAGCGCACGGTGGAAAGGACCTGGGCGCCAGGTCAATTCGTGCGGGGGGACTTCCAGTTTCATCTCGGGGATGGCATCGAGCAGCTGGTCGATCGCGTCCTGCACCACCAGATACGCCACCGAACGCGCGGGGCAGGCGTGCGGGCCGCCGCCCCACGCCAGGTGCGAGCGGTTGCCGGTGCGGTCGCCGCCCGCGATGGCGGGATCGTTGTTGCAGGCCGACAGGCTGATCACCACCGGCTGATGCGCCGGCAGCCAGGTGTTGTCGATCAGGATCGGCTGCCGCGGATAGGTGATGGAGAAGTTCGCCATCGGCGG
Source organism: Nocardia transvalensis (assembly GCF_015477765.1). Taxonomy (GTDB): domain Bacteria; phylum Actinomycetota; class Actinomycetes; order Mycobacteriales; family Mycobacteriaceae; genus Nocardia; species Nocardia transvalensis_A. The sequence continues at coordinate 174,118 of NZ_JADLQQ010000012.1, forward strand.
GTCGTTGAACAACACCTCGTCCAGCGCGTCGCGGGTGGACAGGCTGCCGCCGAGCATTTCGCCGCCGAACCGATCGTCGGTGAGCATCAGCAGCAGCGTATTGGTGATCAGGTTCTGCTGCGGTTCCACACCGGCGCCGTAGAAGCTGACGAGCTGGTAGAGCATTTCCTCGTCGTTGAGGTTGGCCGGGTGATGGGCCAGCCGGGAGGTGACGTCGTCGCCCGGTTCGGCGCGGCGCATCGAGATCAGTTCCAGCAGCGCCTCACTGAGCGTCTGCATACCCCAGGCCGCATTGACCGTGTCGAACAGCGCCGCCATGCCCGTGGCGACCCGATGCCCGAGATCCGCGTCGCAGCCGACCAATTGGTTGAGCACCTCGAAGACGAGCGGAAACGCGTACTGCGTCACCAGATCCGCCGACCCGGTCTCGCAGAAGGTGTTGATCAGCGGGATCGCCACCCGCTCGACGGTGGAATGCAGCGAGTGCAGGTCGATCCCGTCGATGGCCGCCACATACGCCTGCCGGTAGCGGGCGTGGGTCGGACCGGCGTTGCGCAGGGCGTTCGGATACCACTGCATCATCGGCCGCACGGGGCAGTCGTCCGGAACGGTCTGCTGCCAGGAGCGCGGATCGGCGGGAAAGTGGTCGGGATCGTTGAGGATTCGCAATGCCGTGTGATAGCCGATCACCAGGGTCGCGGGTACACCGGGCGCCAGCTCGATCGGCGCCATCGACCCGTGGCGGCGGCGCATCGCGGCATACGCGCCGTGCGGATCGGCCGCGAATTCAGGCGTATCGATGAGGGTGCGCGGGCCGTCGGCATCGAAGGGTGACCCGTGGTTGACCGGGCAGGCGCTGAGCGTGCCGGTGTGGGGCGCGGACGAATAAGGCGTGGTCAACGAACGAAACTCCAGACGGTGGAAGAAGATTCGACGATGCGATGCGCGCAGGCGTCCCGATCACGTGAATCGAGCGAGGTCACAAGGTAATCCGGAACTTCGACACGACGCCGGTACCACCACTGTTCACCTCACACTTCCTGCGCGACAGGCGATTTCGCCGACAGCACGAAGCACGCACGAGTACCGCTCGTGATCGACGATTGTTTCAGATTAGCAGCATTGCTACGAGTTCTCTCTCGATCTTGCAGCGGTGTGCCCACACTGTGGGAGAGCGGGTTCAGCGGGCCAAGGTGATTGCCGTGCGAAGAATTTCGCCGTCGAGCGGCTCACCCGGCAGCGGGTGCGCGGCCTCGGCGCGCAGGCCGTCGAGCAGGACGGCCAGGTGGCGGCGCCAGGCATCGGGGGCGAGTTCGCGCACGCCGTCGGTGGCCCGCACCACGGCCCACAGCAGCAGGCCGACGTCGGTGACGTCGACGTCCGAGCGCAGCGCGCCCGATTCCTGCACGCGCAGGATCAACTCGTGGAACAGCTGGTTGCCCCGGGCCTTCACCGCCTCGATCGGGACGTCCGCGGGCAGCGTGCGCACGCACAGATCGGTGAATCCGCGATGGGTGGCCTGCAGTTCGGCCATGTAGGTGAGGTGGCCGACCATTCCTTCCCAGGGGTCTGCGGACCGGAGGGCCTCCTCGGCGCTGCGCACGGAGTCCTGGACGTACTCCAGCAGCGACTCGTCGATCAGGGCCTCGCGGGTGGGAAAGTGGTTGTAGAGCGTGCCGATGCTGACACCGGCCTCGCGGGCGATGGCATTGAGTGAGGCGTCTATCCCGTCCACGCTGAACCGGCGCCGCGCGGCCGCGACGATCCGGTCCCGATTGTCCCGGGCATCCTTGCGACGCGGCCGCCGCGTGGAACCCTCGGCAACGACCATGCCCTCACCCTAACGCGTCCGCGTGGGTAGTCTGCAGATCGATCGATTCGGCTCACAGGGCCGCACACGGACCCGGAGGTGGACAGCGCGGCGTGATACGAACAGGCCCTCCGATGCCCGCGAGCACCGGAGGACCTCGGCTGTCATTTGTTCGTCAGGCGGCCTGTCGATGCTCCGGCCGCGGCGTGGCCGCGGTCTTCTTCTCGACCTCGGTGAAGCCCGGCCGTCCGGTCCCGATGAACGCCACCAGCCACGAGAACACCGCGGCGAACCGGTTACGGAAGCCGACCAGGTAGAACAGGTGCACCGCCAGCCACGCGAACCAGGCGATGGTGCCGGTGAACTTGATCTTGTCGTTGAGCTTGGTGACCGCGCTGAACCGGCTGATCACCGCCATCGAACCCTTGTCCCAGTAGACGAACGGGGTGCCGGCCGGCTTCTTGCCGCGGATGATGTCGGCGACGTGGCGGCCCTCCTGCATCGCGGTCGGCGACTGGCCCGGGTAGCCGTTGAGGGAGGTCATATCGCCGATGGCGAAGATGTCGGCGTGACCGCCCACGGTGCAGTCCTGGTTGATCAGCAGCCGCCCGGCGCGGTCGGTCTCGCAGCCGGTGGCCTCGGCCAGCAGCTTCGCGAAGCCGCCCGCCTGCACGCCCGCCGACCACACCACGGTCTCGGCGCCGATGCCGTGCTCCACGCCGTCCTTGCTCTTCACCGTGACCTTGCCCGCCTCGATATCGGTGACGAACGTGTCCAGCAGAACCTCGACACCGTTGCGGGTCAACGACTCCCGCGCGTACTGCGACAGGTTTCCGCCGAACGGCGGCAGCACCGCGCCCGCGCCCTCCACCAGCGTGACCGAGATCTCCTGGTGGTAGTGCCGTTTGGCGAGCTCCTTCAGCTGCCCGGCGACCTCGACGCCGGTGGGGCCCGCGCCGACGACCACGAAGCTGAGCAGGCGCTCGCGGGTCTTCGGATCGGCCGTGGCCGCCTCGGTGAAGACGCGCTCGATCTGCGCGCGCAGCCGCTTGGCGTCGTCGATGGTCTTGAGCGAATAGGTCTTCTCGGCGAAATCGTCCCGGCCGAAGTAGGACTGGCTGGCGCCGGTCGCGGCGATCAGCGAGCCGTAGCGGATCTTGCGGGGCCCCTGCGCGGTCTCGTAGGTGAGCACCGCGGCGTCGGCGTCGATGTCGACGACCGTGCCGACCCGCACCTGTGCATTCTTGTGCCGACGCAGCACCTGCGCGATCGGCGGGGCGATGTCTGTGGCGGGGAGCACACCCGTCGCTACCTGATACAGCAGCGGCTGGAAGAGGTGCTCCGGCGTGCTCGAAATAAGGACGTAGTTGACCCCCGACTTGTTCAGCTGCTTCGCGGCGGCGAGTCCGCCGAAGCCCGATCCGACGATGACGACATCAGCGGTTTCGATTCCCGCGTCCACGTAGTCCATGACAGCCTCCTTCTGTCATTAGTAACCGCGATTCGGAATGCGGATGTTCCAGGGATCAGGGCGCATAATTCAGATGACTCTTATCTGGATCGCTCATGAATTGGAGATCTTGATGGAACTGCGGCAGCTGACCTACTTCGTGGCGGTGTGCGAGGAGCTGAGCTTCAGTCGTGCCGCCACGCGCTGCTTCATATCGCAATCGGCTATCAGTCATCAGATCGCCCGGCTCGAACATGATCTTGGTGTGCAGCTCTTCGAGCGCTCCACAAGATCGGTTGTGCCGACCGACGCTACTACTCGGCTACTTCCCCTTGCGAAACAGATGTTGAGTCTGGAATCCGCTATCCGCGCAGCTGTCCGGGCATCCGGGCCACGGATTCGCCTGGCGGCGAACATGTCTTTCGCAACAAGATCACTCTCTGCCATCGCGGGGGCCCGGGAGGCGCATCCGGGGGCCGAGATCGAGTTCGTCATCAAGCCGTTCCGGCAGCGCATCGCGGCGGTCGCGGATGGCGATTGTGATCTTGCTCTCATCAGGGGCAGCGTCGATCAGCCCGGTCTGAGTGTCGAAAAACTGTGGGTGGAGGACCTTGTCATCGCCACCTCGACCGCGCATCCATTGGCGGGACGAGATGATGTGACGCTGGCCGAGTTGGGGGACTACCCGCTGCTACTGCCGCCGGAACAGGAACAGGTGCTGCTGCACAACGTGGTCCGCAAGGCATTCGCGGATCTGCCCACCCGGCCCACGTTCGGCCCGCCGATCCCGCCGGACCACACCGCCACCATGGAATTGATCAACCGCCCCGACGCCTGGACCATCCTCTATGCCGACAGCCAGACCGAGGGCATCGCCACCCTCCGGCTCGCGGGCCGCCCCCTGCGTATCCCGGTCTCGGCCGTCCTGCGCAGCGACGCCAGACGCTCCCCGATCCTGGAGACCCTCCTGGCGGCGCTGCACAGCGCGTGAGGGGCGGAGCCGCCCCTCTTCCCGGCGGTCCCGCCCTCCTTTTCCCGGCCGCTTTTGGCCGGGACCCCACCTCACTCGGTCAGGTACACCGGCAGCCGCGCATGCCCGTTCGAAATGAAGCTCGGCAGCGCACCCAACTCTTCCGCAGGCTCGGCGAGCCGCATCTCCGGGAATCGTTCGAACAGCCTCGGCAGCGCCACATTCGCTTCCAGGCGGGCCAGGGGTGCGCCGAGGCAGTGGTGGGCGCCGTAGCCGAAGCCCATGTGGTTCTTGTTCTCCCGGGTGATGTCGAAGGCCTCGGCGGTGTCGCCGTGCACCTTCGGGTCCCGCCCGGGCCCGGCCCAGCAGACGATGATCGGGTCGCCCTTGGCGATGCGCAGGCCGTCGACCTCGATATCGTCGACCGCGTAGCGCAGCGGCGCGTGCACGACGGCGGTCTCGTGCCGCAGCGATTCCTCGATCAGATTCGGCCACGGCACGTCACCGGCCCGTAGCGCGGCCAGCTGCTCCGGATGGGTCAGCGCCGCGAAGATCGCCTGATCCAGCAGGTTGATCGTGGTCTCGTGGCCCGCGCTGATCACCAGCAGCAGGGTGTCGATCAGTTCCTGCTCGCTCAGCTGCGTCCCGTCGTCGTCGTCGCGGGTCGCGATCAACAGGCTGGTCATATCGTCGCCGGGCTCGGCCCGCTTGAGCGCCACCAGCTCACCCAGAATCCGGTACAGCTCCAGGTAATTGGCCTGCGACTCCTCCGGGCTGAGCGTGGTGTCGAAGACCCCGTCGGAGCATTGACGCAGCCCAGGCAGCAGCGAGTCGGGCACGCCCATCAGTTCGGCGATGACCCGGATCGGCAGCGGGAAGCAGAACGCCTCCCGCAGATCGACCGCCTCCCCGGCGGGAACGGCCGCGAGGGCCTCCAGCAGATCCGTGACGATCGCCTCGATCTGCGGCTGCAGCGCCGCGGTGCGCCGGTTGGTGAACGCGGGCGCGACCAGTTTGCGCAGCCGGCGGTGTTCCGGGCCGTAGGCGGTGAACATGTTGTTCACCGCCACCCACAGAAACAGCGGCCAGTCGGGCGGAATCTCTCCGTTGATGAACGCCGGCCAGTGCCGGCGGGGATCCTTCGAGACGCGCGGGTCGGTCAGCAGGCGTTCGAGCAGTGCGGTGTCGGTGATCGACCATGCCGCAATCCCGCCCGGCAGCTCCACCAGGGTGGCCGGCCCGCGCTCGCGTAGTCGTCGAATTTCGCCCTGGATATCCGAACCGGTGGGATCCAGGACGATCGGCTTGCTGGACACGTTTCTCCTTACCAGACAGTCAACGGAGGACTCGCGGGGAAGACGACCGGCAGCGCCGAGAGCGCACGGTGAAACGGTCCGGGCCGCCACTGCAACTGCTCCACGGGAACGGCCAGCCGCATTTCCGGCAGCGCGTCGAGCAGCTGATCGATCGCGTCCTGGGCGATCAGATAGGCGGGCGCCTTGGCGGGGCAGGCATGCGGGCCGACGCTCCACGCCAGATGGGACCGGTTATCGATATATTCGCGGGCACCGACCGCCGGATCGTTGTTGCAGGCGGCCATGCTGATGACGACCGGCTGGTGGGCGGGCAACCAGACATCGTCGATGAGGATCGGCTGGCGGGGATAGCTGACGCAGTAGTTCGCGCCGGGCGGGTCGGTGAACAGCACCTCGTCGAGGGCGTCGCGGGTCGACAGCGCCCCGCCGAGCACGCCGCCCGCGAAACGCTCGTCGGTGAGCACCAGCCGCAGCGCATTGGTGATGAGGTTCTGCGCCGGTTCGATTCCCGCGCCGTAGAGGGTGACGATCTGATGCAGCATCTCCTCGTCCGACAGCGCGACCGGATGGGCGATCAAGCGCGAGACGATATCGTCGCCGGGCTCGGATCGCTTGAGCTCCACCAGCTCCAGGATCGCCTCGCTGATCATCTGGTTGCCCTTGTCGGCATTGATGCCGTCCCAGATGGCGGCCTGCCCCTCCGCGATGCGCTGCCCGATCTCGGGCGGACAGCCGAGCATCACGTTGATGGCCTCGAAGGCGAGCGGAAAGGCGAACTGGCTCACCAGTTCCGCGGTCCCGTCCTCGCAGAAGCTGTTGACGAGCGGGATTGCGATCCGTTCGACCACGCTGTGCAGCGCATGCAGGTCGACCTTGTTGATCGCGGCGACATTGGCCTGCCGGTAGCGCAGATGTTCCAGCCCCGCGCTGCGCAACGCATTGGGCCGCCACTCCAGCATCGGCATGACCGGGCTGTCGGGCGGGGCGCTCCGCTGCCAGATGCGCGGATCGGCGGGAAAGTGCTCGGGGTCGTTGAGGATTCGCACCGCCGTGCGGTAGCCGATCACCAGCGTGGCGGGCACGCCCGGGGCCAGCTCCACCGGAGCCAGCGAACCGTATCTGCGGCGCATCTCGCGATAGATCGCATGCGGGTCGGCGGCGAACTCCTCGGTGTACATCGGCACGCGCGGCCCGTCGGTATCGATCGGCGAGCCGTGAGTGGTTCGAAACTGGGCCGGGTCGAACGGCATGGTCAAAGTCGAGACTCCGAACGGTGGAACAGGAATTCGACGAGAGTGATCAGCGAGTTCACACACCCCGCGCGTTCGCGGGCGTCGAGTGCGGTCAGTGGGGTGTCGGGCGTGAGATCGAGGGCGTCGCGGATCTCGTCGAGCGGATAGCGGGGTCCGCCCTCGAATTCGTTGACCGCCACCGAATACGGCACGCCGCGCTCCTCGAGCGTGGCCAGCACCTCGTCGGCCTTCTCGATGCGCCGCGTGTCGACCAGGACCAGCGCACCGAGCGCACCGCGGGCCAGTTCCTCCCACAGCGGGACGAACCGTTGCTGCCCGGGAGTGCCGAAAAGGTACAGCGCCAGCGTCGGATTCAACGTGATGCGGCCGAAATCCATGGCGACGGTGGTGGTCACCTTGCCGGGCAGCCCGGCCATATCGTCGACGCCGACGCTGGCCTCGGTGATGGTCTCCTCGGTGCGCAGCGGCCGGATCTCCGACACGCTGGACACGAAGGTGGTCTTACCGACCCCGAAGTTGCCCGCCACCAACAGTTTCACCGATCGGGTGACGGTCTCGGGGACGTAGTCGACGGTGCGGTCGGTAGGGGCGGTCAGGCGCTCAGACGGCGAGAGCGCGGAGCCCATTCAATACCTCCTCGAGCAGGGCCAGTTCCGGCATCGGTTCTGCGGGGGCGGGGACGACGAGGTGGCCGCTGTCGAGGAGGTCGGATGCGATGATCTTCACCACCGACGGCGGCTGGTCGAGATAGGCGGCGATCTCGGCGATCGACAGGGCGCCGCGCCGGCTGCAGACACCGACGACCCGGCGGGCATCCGGACCGATGCCCGGCGCCGGATCCCGCGCTGCCAGAACCAGAGTCACCAGGTCCAGTTCCCGGGTGGCACGCGAGCGCCCACCGGTGCGCACATAGGCCCGGACCAGGTCGGGATCACGTCGGTGCCGCATGGCGCGACTACCGTTGGCGGGGCAGGGCGCCGAGTTCGCGGCCGACCCGTGCGGCGAGTTCGTTCATGCGGTGCGCGACCAGACTGACGTCCACGTCGGCGGTGGTGGAGACCCCGATCAGCGCGCCGTCACCGGCCGCGGTGATGAAGATCATCCCGTTGTCGTATTCGGTCATGTTCTGCCGCACCGAATTCGCCGGACCCGCGAATTCGCCCAGCGCCTTGCCGAGGGACCGCAGTCCCGAGGCGGCGGCGGCGAATCGTTCGGCGTCGTCGACGGAGATCTCGCCGAAATGCGCGATGCGCAGGCCGTCCTCCGACAGCAGGACAGCGAACCGGACGCCGGGAACAGCCAGGTCCTCGAGCATCCAGGCCAGCTTGTTGGTGCCGTCGGCAACGGCCGACACGGGTGTGCCCATCAGGATGTCATCCCTTCGGTGTGTTCGTATGCGGCGGCGCGGCCACTCTGAGAGCCGCTGTGCCACGCGGCGGCGATATCGGATCGGGGAAGTGCGGTCTCGGTGCGCGGACCACGCGAGAGCGTGGAGACCGCGACCGTCCGGCGGCGTCGCCGCGGCAGCCCGCCGGGGGTGATCTCGTGCACAGTCGACTGCTCCTCCGCGTTGTCGGCCGGTTCCGGCACGGGCTTCACCGGTACGACGGGAGCGGAGACGGTCGTCGGGGTCGGATCGCCCGCGGGCTCGGGAACGGCTGTGGGCCGGGTGAGTTCCGCGGGGGTGGAAACCGCGACGGGCCTCGTGAGCTCCGTGGGCGCGGAAACCGCTACCGGGGTGGTGAGTTCGGTGGACGCGGAGGCGGCCGCCGGAGCGGAGGCCTCGGCCAGCGAGGGAACCGCTGCGGGAGCGGAGATCTCGGCCGGTGCGGGAGCGGCGGCGGGCGCCTGCTGGGTGACGGGCTGGGCGAGCAGGCCCTCGGGGATGTACACCATGGCGCGCATACCGCCGTAAGCGTTGGGGCCGTCGATGTAGACGGTGAATCCGTACCGGCGGGCCAGCGCGGCGATACCCGGGAAGCCGACGCGGGGAGCAGGGCCGAGGGCGTGGATGTCCACGACCTTCTCCCCGGCCAGGACCTGGCGCGCCTCCTCCATCTGCTCGGCGTTCATCCGCACGCCCGCGTCGTCGATGATGACGGTGACGCCGTGGTGGCCCTCCTGGAAGCCGACGTCCACGAAGGAGGTCGGCGGCGAGTAGCGCAGTGCGTTGTCCAGCAGGGTGGCCAGGGTGTGGACCAGCGGCTCGACCGCACGGCTGATGACCACCCGGTCCAGCTGATGCGGGCGCACCCGGGTGAAGTCGCGGACACGGCCGATGGCACCGCCGACGACATCGGTGAGGGTCTGCTGCGGCCAGCGCCGACCGGGCAGACCGCCACAGACGATCACATACGACTGTGCCTGGCGGATCATCTGCTGCACGCTGTGGTCGATGCGGGTCAGCGTCTCGTACACCTCGTCGCCGCGGTGCGTGCGCAGCGCGGCGCTCACCACCTGGCTGACGTCGGCACCCAGGCTGACCACGGAGGTGCCGAAGGCGCGCACCGCGGCGCTGGTCGCCTCCCGCGAGGCGGTCTCGACCTCGCCGCGCACGGCCGCCTCGGCGTGGGAAATCGCCTGCTGCGCCTCGTATTCGGCCTCCTGCCGGACCTGCTCGGCGGTCTCTGCCGCGATGGTCCGCAGATCCTCGGCGTAGCGGTCGGCCAGCGCCTGCAGCAGTTGGGCGAACCGGTCGCCGCCACCGAGTTGCAGTTCCACCCGCTCGTCCGACCGGCGCACGGCATCGGCCACATACGGCGCGGTGGTGGAGGTGAAATGCTCGAGCTCGTCCTCGTGGGTGCGCAGCGCGTGCTCGTATTCGTCCTCACGGGTGCGCAGCGCGTGGGCGAATTCGTCCTCGCGGGCATGCATCGCCTGCTCGATATCGGCGAGCCGGGCGCGCAGATCGCGCTCGGTGCGGGCCGCACGGGCGCGCTGTTGCTGCACGTAGTAGAGCGCATACAGCGCCGCGGCAACGGCGAGTAAGGCAACACCGGCGAGGATCCAGGAAATGGTCACGGCGGTAGATTGATTCATCAGGTTCCCTCGTCGCCGGCAGCCCGGCCGCCTCGTCCTTCCTCAGTTCGCCGACCACACGTCACCACGGCCGGATGACAGCAGCGTCGCAGGGCCGGAGTTCCCGCAGGCGGGATCCGCCGCCCAGGAGTCCTCGAAGCGCTTACCGTACAGGCCATTTGGCGGCCGCACCGGCCGGACCGAGGACCGAACACCCCGGCACGCGACGACGGCAAAACATTAGCAGCAATTCCGGCTGGCAGCGACCTTTTCGTTACACAGACGTGGCCGGGGCGTGTCCGGCCGGAGGCGAGCAAATGCGTTGCCGGGAACTAGATCCCGAGGTCGAGGGCTCACGCGGGGGCCAGCGCCTGCGCAACCGCCAGGTTCAGATGTCGCAGTGCCGGATCCTCGTCGTGGAGTGTCCAGTCGATCTCCTCCATGGCGCGCAGAAAGGCCCAGGCGCGTGCGCGGTCCGGATCGACATCGAGCCCGGCGGCGGTCCGGGCGACGACACGCGCGGCATGGTCTCGCGTCGGATCGGACTGGACCTGGATCATGATCAGGAAACCGGCGTCGAAGGCGGCCTCGCCCAGATAGGGTTTCGGATCGATCAGCAGCCACGGCTCCCGTTCGGCGGCAACGATATTGCCCAGGTGGGTGTCGCGGTTGACGATCAGCGGCGGGCCGTCGGGGGCGGCGAGCGCCGGGCACAGGCCGACCGCGGTGTCCAGCAGCGATGCCGGAACGAACCGGGCCAGTTCGGGTTCGGGAGAGCCGAAGCACCTCGTCCAGCCCGCCACCATCGCGGCCGCCTCGGGCAGCGGCGGAAATCCGTCCGGAATGCCGTCCGGTGTCCGGCGCAGCCGCCGATACAACCGGCACGCCAGCTCGATCTTGTCGACGTTGTCCGGGTATCCCTCGAGGCTCGGGAAGCCGGGCTGGTGCAGCAGCGGGGTGCCCGGACGCGCCCACTCCAGCAGCAGCGCCCCGCTGGCGGTGTCGTAGTCGTACAGCCGCACCGCGCCGTCCCCGTGGTAGCAGAACAGGCCGGTGGCCTCGCCGATGTTCTCCTCGTCGACCACCGGAACCTTGAGCACCGCCACCGAACCGTCGCCGCGCCGCACCGGCGCCGCGAAGGAGTGGGTGCCGCCGCCGAAGGCCTCGCCGATCAGCTCGAGATCCCAGGTGCCGCACAGTTTTTCCACCAGAGTGGGCAGGTCGGCGAGCCAGCGCTCGCCGCGCTCGTCGAAGACGCCGCGGATATTGTTCACCACATCGGGTGGCAGGGTGATCGGCATGCGCCCGAGCCTGGCGTCGGGTGCCTGCCGGGGGCAACCGAATTTCCTGCGCGACAACCGTCGGGTGGTCCTACGCTGACCCTGTGGGGAACGAGAATCTGCGGGCGTCGGACGCCGATCGCGAGAAGATCGTCGCACGCCTGCGGCTGGCCATGGACGAGGGTCGGCTGACCCTGCACGAATTCGACGACCGCATCAAGCAGGTCTACGCCGCGCGCACCTACGGCGAACTGACACCGCTGCTGTCCGACCTTCCGGCACATCGGGATTCGCGACCGAAATCGCCCTCGGGCCGGGTGCCGCAGTGGGTGTACATCATGTGGACGCCGTGGGTGTTCGTGAACATCCTGTGCATCGTGATCTGGCTGGCCACCGGCATGGGCTACTTCTGGCCGTTCTGGGTCGAGGTGCCCTGGGGGCTGGCGCTGTGCATCCCGACCGCCATCGGCATCCTTACGAATCGACGGTGATTCAGGAGGCGGGGTAGAGGTACCGGTCGGCGGGCCTGGTGGGTTGCATCAGCCAGGCGTCGAAGAAATCCGCGAGGTTGCGGCCGGAGCGCTGCTCGACGAACTTCTCGAAATCGGGCAGCGTGTTGTTGCCGTTGCGGTGGCTCTGCACCCAATCCTTGATGGCCGGGAAGAACACCTCGTCGCCGATGGTGCGGCGCAGCGCGTGCAGGAACAGCGGGCCGCGGTCGTAGACGGAGGTGAATTCGTTGCCGGGGCCGGGGTTGCCGGGCGGGATCTGCCAGTGCTCGGGACGTCTGGTGTCGATCTTGTCGAGGGCCGTCCGGTAGAGGTCGTCGGGGTTCGCGCCCTCCTTGCGCTCGGGCCACAGGAAGTCCTCGGTGTAGCTGGCGAAGCATTCGTTCATGCAGATGTCGGACCAGCGGGTGATCGACATCGAATCGCCCCACCACTGGTGTGCGTTCTCGTGCACCACGACGTCGAGCTTCTTCGCCCACCCCGCATACACCGGCCGCGACTGCGTCTCCAGGGAGAACTTGATGTCGTTGGACATGTACGTGCCGCCACCGGCCTCGAACGGGTAAGGGCCGTACAGATCTTCGAGGAAGTCCAGGATCTCGGGCAGGCGCTGCTCCAGATGCCGCCGATCCTCCATCCCCGGCGCGAACGCACTGATCAAGGGGGTGCCGTTGGCGCGCTGCTGGTCGAGATAGGTGAACTTATCGATGGCGACAGTGGACAGGTAGCTGATCATCGGCGTGTTCATCCGCCACGTCACGGTGCGCCGGTCGCCGGTCACCTCGTCCTGCGTGCGGACGCCGTTGGACACCACGTCCCATTCCTGGGGAACAGTGGTGTGAATGGTGTAGGTGGCCTTGTCGGTCGGTGTGTCGTTGACCGGGTACCACAGCGGTGCCCCGTGCGGCTGACCGGAGACGAATGCGCCGCCGTCCGGGGTGTAGTAGAAGCCTTCGTCGGATTCCGTGCGCGCACCGGAGTAGTCCACGACGACCGTGAACGGCAGCAGGGGCAGCAGGGGTACCGCGGGGGTGATGGTCAGCTCGTGGTCGTCGTTGCGATCGAACCTCGCGGGCATGCCGTTGACGCTGACGCCGGTCACGTCGGGCCCCTTGTAGTCCAGATTGAAGGCCGTCAGCAGCTGAGTGGCCTTGGCCGTGATGGTCGCCTTGCCGGTCAGCGTGTGCGTCGGCGGGTCGTAATCGATGGCGAGATCGTAGTTGTCGACGTCGTAGCCGCCGTTGCCGTCCATCGGGTAATACGGGTCGCCGAGGCCGGGGGAGCCCACGGTGGGGTTGGCGATGCCCGCGGAGCCGGTGGGTGGTTCGGCGCCGGCCGTCGCGATCGGACCGCACACCAGCGCGGCGGCGATCACCAGACACGTTTGCCGACGCAGGTTTCGGCCGGACTTCCGAGTGATGACCATCCTGTGGATCCTCCCCCGCGGCATACGGAATATTTCCGATCGAAAGCTTAACTCGCCTCAACTACTTCGGCATCTCGAATTGCGTTGCCGGACCGGGGAAAACACGAACGGCCCGCCGAACCCTTTGTCGCACAAGCGATATCGGGTCCGACGGGCCGAACGTCGGGGAGCCTCAGCCCTTGTGGGACTTCACGGCCTCGGTCAGCTGCGGGGCGACGTTGAACAGGTCGCCCACGATGCCGTAGTCGCTGATCTCGAAGATCGGCGCCTCTTCGTCCTTGTTGACGGCGACGATGGTCTTCGAGGTCTGCATGCCCGCGCGGTGCTGGATGGCGCCGGAGATGCCCAGCGCGATGTACAGCTGCGGGGAGACCGTCTTACCGGTCTGGCCGACCTGGAACTGGCCCGGGTAGTAGCCCGAGTCGACGGCGGCACGCGAGGCGCCGACCGCGGCACCCAGCGCGTCGGCCAGCGGCTCGACGACCTTGTGGAAGTTGTCCTCGCTGCCGACACCGCGGCCACCGGAGACCACGATGGTGGCCTCGGTGAGCTCCGGGCGGTCGCCGCCGACGACGGGCTCGCGGGAGGTCACCTTGGTGACGCCCTCTTCCTGAGCCGGAACCTCGACGGTCACCTTCTCGCCGGCGCCCTGCTGCGGCTGGGCCTCGATGGCGCCCGGGCGCACCGAGATCACCGGCACGTCGCCGGTGGCCTTGGCGTCGACGGTGAACGCGCCACCGAAGATGGAGTGCACGACCGAGCCGTCGCCGTTGATCGCGATGACGTCGACCAGCAGACCGGAGCCGATGCGCGCGGCGAGGCGGCCCGACACCTCCTTGCCCTCGGCCGAGGCGGCCACCAGAACTGCTGCGGGCGAAACGGATTCGACGAGACCGGCGAGCACGTCGACCTTCGGCGTCACCAGGAACGCCTCGGTGTCCTCGGATTCGGCGACGTAGATCTTCTCGGCGCCGGCCGCGGTCAGCGCGTCGGCCAGCTTGTCGGCGGTGCCGGGCGCGCCGAGCACGACGGCGGCCGGGGTGCCCAGGGTGCGGGCGGCGGTCAGCAGTTCGGTGGTGACCTTCTTGGGCGCACCTTCGGCGTGCTCCACGAGCACAAGTACTTCTGCCATTTTTCTATCTCCTGAAGTGTGTTGGCTCGGGGGCGGAAATCAGATGATCTTCTGGCCGATGAGGTACTGGGCGATCTGCTGGCCGCCCTCGCCCTCGTCGACGATCTTCTCGCCCGCCGTGCGCGGCGGCTTCGGGGTGACACCGGTGACCGCGGAGCCCGCGTTGCCCACACCGACGGTCGACGGGTCGATGCCCAGATCGGCCAGGGTGAAGGTCTGCACTTCCTTCTTCTTGGCGGCCATGATGCCCTTGAAGGACGGGAAGCGCGGCTCGTTGATCTTCTCGTTCACCGAGACGATGGCCGGCAGGGTGGCCTCGAGCTTGAACACGCCCTCGTCGGTCTCGCGCTCGCCGGTCACCTTGTCGCCGTCCACGGTCAGCTTGCGCAGGTGCGTCAGCTGCGGGATGCCCAGGTACTCGGCGATGATGGCGGGCACGGCACCGGCCCGGCCGTCGGTGGACTCGTTGCCGGCGATGACCAGCTCCACACCCTCGATCTGGCCCAGCGCGCCGGCCAGGACCCACGCGGTCTGCACGGCGTCGGAGCCGTGGATCGCGGCGTCGTTCACATGGATGGCCTTGTCGGCACCCATGGACAGGGCCTTGCGGATGGCCTCGGTGGCCCGATCCGGACCCATCGCGAGCACGGTGACCTCGCCGCCCTGGGCCTCCTTGATCAGCAGGGCCTCTTCGACGGCACGCTCGTTGATCTCGTCCAGAATCGCATCGGCGGCTTCCCGGTCCAGGGTGTAGTCACCGTCGGTCAGCTTGCGCTCGGACCAGGTGTCGGGAACCTGCTTGATCAGTACGACGATGTTCGGCATTGGTCTTCGTCGACCTCCTGTTCTGATGGCACGTGAGGTGGGGTCGCACGATCGGGCCGTACGTCCACGAATAGCTCGGCACGGACATTACCCTACGTTAAGTTACTCATGGGTAACTTACGGTGTGATGTTCTGCATCACCACTCCGAGTCCTGGTGTGATAGTGCCAACCGCTAACGTCGGGTGAATGAGTGAGGCCGTTTACTCCCTTCCCGCGGGGGAGTCCGCTCCCGTGGAACCGCTGCCGCTGACCGGCGAGCGGACGGTGCCGGGCATTGCGGAGGAGAACTACTGGTTCCGCCGTCACGAGATCGTCTACGCGCGGCTGCTCGAGCGCTGCGCGGGCCGGGTGGTGCTGGAGGCCGGCTCGGGGGAAGGCTACGGCGCCAACATGATCGCCGGTGTGGCCGAGCGGGTGATCGGGCTGGATTACGACGCGAGCGCGGTCGAGCATGTGCGCGCGGCCTATCCGCGGGTGGAGATGGTTATGGGGAACCTTGCGGATCTGCCCGTCGACGACGGCTCGGTCGATGTCGTGGTCAATTTCCAGGTCATCGAACATCTCTGGGACCAGGCGCAGTTCCTGCGGGAGTGCCTGCGCGTGCTGCGGCCGGGCGGTGAGCTGCTCATCAGCACCCCGAATCGGATCACCTTCTCGCCGGGGCGGGATACGCCGTTGAATCCCTTCCACACCCGGGAACTGAACGCCGCGGAGCTGTCGGAACTGTTGGTGGCGGCCGGATTCGAGGTCGAGGTGATGACCGGCGTGCATCACGGCCCGGAACTGGTTGCGCTGGACGCCAAGTGGGGTGGGTCGATCATCGACGCGCAGATCCAGCGCGCGCTGGCCGGTGAGCCGTGGCCCGCGGAGCTGGCCGCCGACGTCGCCGCCGTGCGCACCGACGATTTCGCGCTGCGGGCCGAGGATATCGACGCGAGCCTCGATCTGGTCGCGGTCGCGGTGAAGCCGCGAGAACGGTGAAGTCTTGAGCGCCAACGCTGTTCCCGGTCAGTTCACCCTGGTGCTGCATTCCCATCTGCCGTGGCTGGCCCATCACGGCCGCTGGCCGGTCGGTGAGGAATGGCTCTATCAATCCTGGGCGGCCTCTTATCTTCCGGTCGCGCAGGTGCTGAAAACCCTGGCCGCCGAGGGCCGTTCACATCTGCTGAGCTTCGGTATCACCCCGGTGCTGGCCGCGCAGCTCGACGATCCGCACTGCCTGGCCGGGATGCATCACTGGCTGGGCAACTGGCAGCTGCGCGCCGACGAGGCGGCGGTGTCGGGCAACCTCGCGCTGGGCCGCTACGAACATCGGCTGGCCACCGCGGCGCTGGCCGATTTCGAGCGGCACTGGCGGCACGGCGGATCGCCGGTGTGGCGGGAGCTGATCGACGCCGGGGCCCTCGAGCTGCTGGGCGGGCCGCTGGCGCATCCGTTCCAGCCTTTGCTGGATGCGCGGCTGCGATCGTTCGAACTCACCGAGGGGCTGGCCGATGCCCGGCACCGATGGGGCCACACCCCCTCCGGTATCTGGGCGCCCGAATGCGGATTCACCCCGGGCATGGAAACCGGTTATGCGGCAGCGGGTGTGACGCATTTCATGGTCGACGGTCCCGCCCTGCGCGGCGACACCACGCTGGGGCGGCCGGTGTGGGACTCCGATGTGGTCGCCTTCGGGCGAGATCTGCAGGTCAGCTACAGGGTGTGGTCGCCGAAATCCGGCTATCCGGGCCACGCTCACTACCGCGACTTCCATCACTACGACCACGACACCGGCCTCAAACCGGCACGGGTCACCGGCAAGCAGGTCGCGGGACCCGACAAGGCCCCTTACGACCCGGATTTGGCCGCCGCGGCGGTCCGCCGCGATGTCGACGACTTCGTCCGGACCGTGCGGGAGCGACTGATCGGCGAATCCGAGCGCATCGGGCGGCCCGCGCTGGTGGTGGCCGCGTTCGACACCGAACTGTTCGGGCACTGGTGGCACGAGGGCCCGCAGTGGCTCGAGCAGGTGCTGCGGGCGCTGCCCGAGGCCGGGGTCACCGTCGGCACCCTCGCCGACGCCCGCGAGCGGGGCTACGTGGGGGAATCGGTGCAGCTCGCGGACTCCTCCTGGGGTTCGGGCAAGGACTGGCGGGTCTGGGCCGGAGAGCAGGTGTCCGATCTCGTGGAGCTCAATGCCGACATCGTGCGCCTGACGCTGGACACCCTGGACAAGATGCGCGCCCAGACCGGGGGCGGCGGGGTGCGCGACCGGGTCGCCGACCAATTGCTGCGCGAGGCGATCCTCACCGTGTCCAGTGATTGGGCCTTCATGGTCAGCAAGGACTCGGCCGCCGGTTACGCTCGCGACCGCGCCCATGAGCACGCCCATGCCGTCCGGGAGATCGCCGGTGCCGTCGCTGCGGGCCAACTCGCCAAAGCCGGGCAGTTGGCGGCAGGATGGTACGCGGCCGACGGACTGTTTCCGGCCCTTGACGCACGACGGCTCGGGCGGGAGAGCGGCGATAGCCCTGCCACCGGCGGGAGCGACGGACCCGGAGGAGGCAGCTTGCGTAACCACGTAGGGGACCGCGGACGCCGCATCCAACACTGAAGGACCCGCATGAAGATATTGATGGTGTCGTGGGAGTACCCACCGGTCGTGGTCGGCGGGCTGGGTCGGCATGTGCATCACCTGGCCACCGAACTGGCCCACGCGGGGCACGAGGTGGTCGTGCTGGCGCGCCGCCCCATGGGTACCGATGCCACGACCCATCCCACGCACACTTTCATCGAGGACCGGGTGCTGGTGGTCGCCGTCGCCGAGGATCCGCCGTGCTTCGACTTCGGCGAGGACATGCTGGCGTGGACGCTGGCCATGGGGCACGCGATGGTGCGGGCGGGTATCGCACTGAGCAAGCCGGGTATCGCCGACGGTTGGACGCCGGATGTGGTGCACGCCCACGACTGGCTGGTCGCGCATCCGGCGATCGCCCTGGCCGAGCATTACGACGTTCCGCTGGTGTCGACGATTCACGCCACCGAGGCCGGGCGGCACAGCGGCTGGGTGTCCGGGCGGGTGAACCGGCAGGTGCATTCGGTCGAATGGTGGTTGGCGCGCGAATCCGATGCGCTCATCACGTGTTCGACGTCCATGCAGGACGAGGTCGAGCGGCTCTACGGTCCCGAGCTGGTGCCGGTGACGGTGATCCGCAACGGAATCGACGTGGGGGCGTGGGCTTTTCGGGAACGGGTCCGGCGTTCGGGTCCGCCGCGGCTGTTGTATGTGGGCCGATTGGAATACGAGAAGGGCGTGCAGGACGCCATTGCCGCGCTGCCGCGAATCCGGCGGGCGTATCCGGGCACGACGCTCACCGTCGCCGGTGTCGGCACCCAGTTCGAGTGGCTGCGTGAGCGTGCCCGCGTCCACCGGGTGGCGCGGGCGGTGAATTTCGTCGGCCGCCTCGACCATGCCGAACTGCTGGGCTGGCTGCACGGCGCCGATGCGATCGTGCTGCCCAGCCGCTACGAACCGTTCGGCATCGTGGCCCTCGAAGCCGCCGCCGCCGGAACGCCTTTGGTGACCTCCACCGCAGGCGGCCTCGGCGAACTGGTGATCGACGGTGTCACCGGCGCCTCCTTCGCGCCCGCCGACGTGAACGGTCTGGTCGACGCGGTCGACGCGGTCCTCGCCGACCCCGTCGCCGCGCAGGCCCGCGCCTACGCCGCCCGCGAACGCCTCACCGCCGACTTCTCCTGGGACGTCGTCGCCGCCGAGACCATCCAGGTCTACCAGGCCGCCAAGCGCCGTGTCCGCAATCCCCTCGGCCGCCCCTCCATCGTGGATCGTCCCCTGCCCGAACGGGATCCGAACAACCCGCTGTAGACCGGTGCATCGGCGGCATACCCGCCGCGGCGGCTGGGATAACCTGCGGGTATGGGTGTGCCTACGACGCGGATGTTGGTGTTGGCGGTGGTGCGGTTGCTGCAGCCGGTGCACGGGTACGACGTGCGGCGGGAACTGTTGTCGTGGCGCGCGGACGATTGGGCCAACGTCAAACCAGGGTCGATCTACGGGGCCTTGAAGACACTGCAGCGAGACGGGCTGGTCGCGGTCGAGGGGGTGGGGCAGGACGGGGCGCGGCCGGAGCGGACGACGTACCGGATGACGGCCGAGGGGGAGAAGGTGTTCGGCGATCTGCTGCGCGAGGCGCTGTGGTCGACCGAACAGCCCAAACACCCGTACTACGCGACGGTTTCGTTGCTGCCGTATGCGTCGCGCGACGATGTCATCGCCGCGCTGCGCAGCCGCATCCTGAAGTTCGAGGCCGATCTGATCTTTCTGGAGCGGGAGGTGCAGCAAGTACTCGAAGGCTCCGGCAACCCGCTCGAGGATCGGCCCCATCACGTCGCCGACAACATCCAGCTGGCCGCCGACCACACCCGCGCAGATTTGGAGTGGTCGCGAAATACCTTGCGGCGCATAGAAAGTGGTGAGCTGGATGTGTGGGATGCCGAACCGTACCCGTCGATGGGCCCGAGGCGTCGTGAGCCCGATCCGAACGAGGGTTGGTCGCGGCAGCGTCAACGCATCCGAGCTCGTAAGCCGCGCTAACCATATTCAAGCCTGAATAGTAAAGCTTGATTATTCGAGCCATCGTTCCTACCGTTGTCGGCATGGAAACGATGGCTACGGTTCGTAGCCACACCCGAACCTCGGTGATCCGAGTTCGAGGATTGGCACGGACTTTTCATACGAAGACAGGTCCCGTCGAGGCCGTGAGAGGTATCGACTTCGACGTGGAACAGGGGGAGATCGTCGGCCTGCTGGGCCCCAACGGTGCCGGAAAGACGACCACGCTGCGCATGATCGCGACCCTGCTCGCACCGACCGCGGGCGAGGCGGCGGTTGCCGACGCCGATCTGCGGACCGATCCGCGCACCGTGCGCTCGCGCATCGGCTATGTCGCCCAGGGCGGCGCGACCAATGACGAAGAACCTGTCATCGACCAATTGGTGCTACAGGCAAGGCTTTTCGGGTTGGGCAAGGCCGAAGCTGTTCGCAACGCCGAAGCGCTGCTGACCACCTTGGAACTCGACGGCCTGGGCCGCCGGCGCTGCCGGGAATTGTCCGGTGGGCAACGGCGGCGCGTCGACATCGCCCTCGGCCTGGTGCACCGGCCCGGCCTGATCTATCTCGACGAACCCACCACCGGCCTCGATCCGCAGAGCCGGGCACATCTTTGGGAGCACATCCGCCGACTGCGCGCCGAGGGGACGACAATCGTGCTCACCACCCACTACCTCGAGGAGGCCGACGCGCTGTGCGACCGGATCCTGGTGATGGATCACGGCGTCATCGTCGCCTCGGGCACGCCCGACGAGCTCAAGCAGCGCATCGCGGGTGATGTCATCAGTCTCGAAATCGCCGATGAACAGGCCGATCTGGCGATTCGGGTGGCCGACTCGGTGCTGGAGCTGCGCTCGAAACTGCACGCCGACGGGCTGGTACATCTCACTGTCGACCGCGGCGATGCGGCGGTGGTGCCGCTGCTGCACGCCTTGCACGAAAACGGCGTCAGCCCAGGTTCTCTGACCGTCAAACGACCCAGCCTCGACGACGTGTTCCTCACCGTCACCGGGCGATCCCTGCGGGAGGAGAAATGACGGTCCTGCGCGAGACCGGGCTGGTGTTCTGGTCACAGCTGCGCGCCCAACTGCGCAATCCGGTCTGGGTCGTCATCGGCCTGAGCCAGCCGGTTCTCTACCTGGTGCTGTTCGGTCCGCTGGTGGAGGCGATCGCGCCGTCAATGGGTGCGGGCACCGACCCGTGGAAGGTGCTCACCCCGGCCCTGGTCATCTCGATCGGGCTGTTCGGGGCCGGGTACGCGGGCTTCGGCATGGTCGCCGAGTTACGGTCCGGCGTGCTCGAACGCCAGCGCGTGACCCCCGCCAGCCGCACCGCACTGCTGGTGGGTCGGGTGCTCAAGGATATGGTCGTGCTGATCGTGCAGGCGCTGCTGCTGGTCGCTGTCGCGGTGCTCGCATTCTCCTTGCGCCCCAATCTGATCGGGCTGGTGTCGTCGGTGCTACTGATCTCGGTCATGGCCGCCGGCCTGGCGTCGGGTTCCTACGCGCTGGCGCTGTGGGCGCGGTCGGAGAACACCCTCGCCTCGGTGATGAACAGCCTGTCGTTGCCGATCATGCTGCTGTCGGGCATTCTGCTGCCGATGAGCCTGGGCCCGCAGTGGCTGCGGATCGTGTCCGATATCAACCCGTTCAAACACACCGTCGATGCCGCGCGGGCCCTGTTCCGCGGCGATTTCGGAGCCTCGGAGGTGTATCTCGGCACCGGCCTCACCCTTGCCGTCGCGGTTCTGCTGATCGTGATCGGCGCGCGCAGCTTCGCGCGCGAGAATGCCTGAGCGGCTGCTGGATTCGGTCATCGTGCAGCGGCATGTGCTGCCGCGGTGGCCGATTCCGCCATTTCGACGTCCAGTAGACGGCGCGCTCGGGGGACGACCAGACCCCGGCCGATCAGAAACCACCCACCGACCAGAACGATGAAGGGCAGCTGGGACGCGAGCGAGGATTCCCCCACCCGATCGGCCGGGTAGCTGTAGATCACGACGGTCCGCAGGATCGCATCGGCCAGTAGCACCGCGCCGAGCGAAGCAGTCAGCCCTCGATAGATGGCGCGGAACCGCGCGGATTTGTCCCACAGCCGATCGAAGGCCTCGCCGCGCAGCGGGTCACCGTTCGCCGCAACGGGTTTGAGGGCGACCCGCAGGAACGGCCGCTCGGTCCCGGTGGTGGCCAGCATGAAGGCCCCGGCCACGGCCACATACAGCGAACTGCGCGCGAGCACGAACCGGGCATCCCCGCTGATCGAGGTCACCACGATGCTCACCACCACCTCCAGCAGGACCAGGACGGCGAAACCGTCGATGGCCTGTGCGGTGCCGCCGTGTCGCCGGAACAGATCCGCGACCACGATCACCCCGGCGGCGACCGCACCGGCGACCATGCTCACGGTGTCACCGCACCCGGCGGCGTGGCAGGCCAGCAGGGCCGCGGTGGGCACCAGTGCGGCGGTCAGGGCAATGCGCCACCGGAAGTCGCCCGTGTCGATCCGGCCGCCGATCGCCTTCGCCGCGAGCAGCGTCCCGCCGATGGCCAGGCGCAGTGCGGCGGGGAGTCCGGTGGGTGCGAGCAGGGCGTACACGGCGGTCGGTAGCAGCAGGTCGACCGCGAAATTGGCCACGGCGGCCCCAACCCAGATGATCTTGGTCCGCTTGTCGATGTCCGGCATGGTTCCCCATTCACAAACGCTTAGTAGATGAGTATCTTAGTGACTAAGATAGTTAGAGGCTAAGGTAGGTTGGGGTTATGACGCAAGAGGGTCCGGCCGAGGGGACCGCGCTCGGTGCCGAGTTCGCGACGGCAATGGTGAACTTTCACGCCGCGACGGGAAAACTGTTGGGGCTCAGCGCTTCCGACCGCAAGTGCATGGATACGCTGCGCCGCCTGGGCCCGGTCACGGCCGGTGCCATCGCCGAACACACCGGCCTGACCACCGGGGCGGTCACCGGTCTGGTCGATCGGCTGGAGAGGGCCGGGTACGCCCGCCGCGTCCGCGATCCGCGCGACCGCCGCAAGGTACTCGTGGAACTCGTTCCGCATGCCGAGGTCGACGCGCTGCTCGGTGCGGTGTTCATCCCCTTCGGGCAGGATATGGCCGCGCTCAACGAGCGCTACAGCTCCGAGGAGCTGAAGGCGATCCACGACTGGGTGCGACGCACCACCGACATCCTCGTGGCCCACACCCGGCGCATCAGCGATCCGGATTTCAGGGAGGCGGTGCTGCGCGGCCAATGAGCTGCGCAAAAGTGTGCGGCACGGAAACTGGGCGAACCTGGCGCATCGGCTCGGTGAACGTTGCGTGTGACGGGCGTCTCGTTCACCCGACTGGCATCGGCTCGACACTCGATGGTCGCCCCGGGGCCGATTGCGACTGGCTTCATCAGGACATGACTACTACGTCAGTGCTGACAGCGGCCGGTAGGGCCGACGCCGGGGTGGGTCGGCCGCAGTACTCCCTGGTGGTGTCGTCGGATCGCGAACACCGCACGGCAGCCCAGCGGCTGCGCTACCAGGTATTCGCCGCCGAGCCCGGCTTCCGCATCCCCTCGAGCGACGACGGTCTCGACGCCGACCGGTTCGACGAGCACTGCGATCACCTGCTGGTCCGCGACGAGCTGACCGAGCAGTTCGTCGGCTGCTACCGGATGCTGCCGCCGGACAAGGTCGCCGCGGCGGGCGGCTACTACACCGCCACCGAATTCGACCTCACCGCCATGGATCCCGCGGGTCGCCGGATCGTGGAGATGGGCCGCGCCTGCGTCGTGCCCGATCATCGCAACGGTTCGGTTCTGACGCTGATGTGGGCGGGCATCCTGCACTACATCCAGCTCACCGGCTACGACTGGGTGATGGGGTGCGTATCGGTGCCGATGCAGGAGGCAGCCGACGACCCGGTCGGAGTGAACGTACGCGGTGTGCGCGATCTGTTGTTGACCAAGCACGGCAGCGATCCGGCGCAGCGGGTGATACCGCACAACCCGGTCGTCGTGGACGGTCGCACCCTGGACGAACTGGAACCGCCTGCGCGGCCGAAGCTTCCGCCGCTGCTGCGTGGATACCTGCGGCTGAACGCGGAGATCTGCGGTGAACCCGCCCATGATCCCGACTTCGGGGTGGCGGATTTCGTTGCGCTGCTGGGTCTGGAGACCATCAACACCCGCTACCTGGAGCGGTTGCAAAGCGCCGCAGCCACATTCGACGGAAGGTGACCACGATGCCGGCGCTGTTGTCACCCACCGAGTCGCTGGCGTGCCCGCCGGCTGCGGCCGTGCACGCCTGGATGCCGTCGAGTCCGTGCGGGCCCAGCTGCGTCGAAATCGCTGATGCGGCAGGGACATTGCGCGTGACGGCCCGGGTTGCCGGAGTTGTCGGTCTGCTGGCGGCCTTCCCGGTGGTGAATCTCGTGACGCCGCGGGGTCGCCGGGAGCAGTTGCACCGTCGTTACGCCCGCGCCGCGCTGCGCTGTTGCGGCGTGCGGTTGCGGGTCGTCGATCATCGTGCCGCCGAGGTAGCATCGTCCGACGAGCCGACTCCGGGAGCGGGTTCCGGTCTACTCGTGGTGGCCGGGCACGTCGGCTGGACCGACGTGCTGGCACTGGCGGCGGTGCACCCCATGGGTTTCGTGGCCCGCGCCGATCTGATCGACTGGCCCGTGCTGGGTGGGCTGGCTCGGCTCATGCGCGTGATCCCGATCGAGCGCGAACGCCTGCGGCAGCTGCCCGAGGTGATCGCCACCATGGCAGAGCGCCTGGCGGCGGGGGAGCGGGTCGGCGTGTTCCCCGAGGGCACCACCTGGTGTGGTCGCGCCCACGGCCGCCTGCGCCCGGCACTGTTCCAGGCCGCCGTCGACACCGGCGCGCCCGTCCAGCCGATCCGGGTGCGCTATCTGGATCGCGACGGCGAACTGTCGACGGTCCCCGGCTTCGTCGGCGTGGACACCTTTCTCGACTCGGCCCGGCGCGTGCTGCGCTCGAAGGGCGTCGTGGCCGAGGTGACGCTGCTACCCCTCGAACGCCCCGGCCCCGACCGTCACGACCTGGCCCACCGCTGCGAACAAGCCATGCGCGGCGAAGAGATCGTCGACATCGACGCCCACGCCACGGCGTTCGGCACCGGCCCCACGCGCGAGATCGTGCCGGACAG
The DNA here is from genome assembly GCF_015477765.1 of Nocardia transvalensis. Classification (GTDB taxonomy): domain Bacteria; phylum Actinomycetota; class Actinomycetes; order Mycobacteriales; family Mycobacteriaceae; genus Nocardia; species Nocardia transvalensis_A. Next base: position 198,876 of record NZ_JADLQQ010000012.1, read on the forward strand.
CACCCACCGCAACAGCGCCCCCGCCACAGCCATCTGAATCGCTTCCGCCCGTACCCTTTCCGTCACTTCGCAGCGTGCGAGGAGCCGGAAACAGTGCGGCCGGGCCTATCTCAGGCGCAGGCGCATCGACGGGTCGGCGGTCGGCCTGAAGCCGAGCGCCGTGTAGAGCGGCGCGCCGTGCTGCGAGGCGTGCAGGTCCACCACGCCGACCTCGCGGCGGCGGAACCAGTCCAGCAGCGCGACCACGCAGGCGCGGGAGTAACCGCGCCGCCGATGCGCTTGCTCGGTGGCCACATTGAACAGATACCCGAGCGTGCCCGACGGATTGCTCGGCGAACTCAGCAGGTGTTCGACCACACCGACCGCGCACGCGGCCAGCGCACCGGGCTCGCCCGGCCGATCGACGACGAATGCCGCCATCGACCCGTCCGGATCGGCCAGCCGCTTACGCAGAGTCTGCGCGGCGTGTTCGCGCCAGCCGTGCTCATTGCCGATCCGTCCGTCCAGCGCTTCGATCATCACCGCCCGCAGCCGCACCAACTCCGCCGCATCCGCCGCCACCGCCTGCCGTGCCCGCACCATGATCGCGACCTTAGCGACGGCAGATCCCGCCCGCGACGGCTTTTCGGCGGGTTCGACATCGTGCTGTCCAGGGTGTGGATCCGGCCCGAAGACCCGATCATTATTTGACTTGTGATTACAGAATATCTACCGTCGACCGCATGGCGCGGACGAAGAGCTTCGACCCCGATGACGCGGTCGCCAAGGCGATGGAGGTGTTCTGGCGCAAGGGATACGGTCGGACGACCCCGCAGAATCTGGTGGATGCGATCGGTATCGGCCGGGGCAGTCTGTACAACGCGTTCGCGGGTAAGCGTGACTTGTTCGAGCGTGCGCTGCGCCGGTATCAGGCGCAGGAAACGGTGCGGTTGATCGATCTGCTCGACGGGCCCGGTTCGCCGCGGGAGCGGGTGCGTGCGGCGCTGACCATGGTGCTCGATGCGGCCTGCGCGGATACCGAACGCCGCGGATGCCTGGCCACGAATACCGCGGTCGAACTGGGCGGCGACGATGAAACGGTCGATCTGCTCGTGCGGCGCATCTTCGATCGGCAGCACGACGCCTTCCGGGGTGCCATCGAGGAGGGGCAGCGCGCCGGGGAGTTCGGCAGGGACCTCGATCCGCAGGCCGCGGCCACCTTCCTGCTCGCGACCATCAACGGAATGCGGGTGCTCGCCAAGGCCGACCCCCGCCCGGCCCGGCTCGCCGGACTGGTCGAAACAGCAATGCGCGCACTGTAATCCGGCTCAGGTCAGCGAACAGTCGGCAGAGGGCAGGCAATGCTGTCGTGAATTTGTAACTGTAGTTCAATAAAGGGAGTAGCGTGGATCTGCACCTCACCGGCAAGACCGCCGTCGTCACCGGAGCGAGCAAAGGTATCGGCCTGGAGATCGTCCGGGCACTCACCGCCGAAGGCGTGCGCGTCGTCGCCGCGGCACGCACCATCACCCCCGAACTCCGCGAACTGGACGGCCTTTCCACCGCGGTGACCGTCGATCTGGCCACCCCGGACGGCGCCGCATTCCTGGTCGAACGCGCCACCGAGATCCTCGGCGAACTCGACATCCTGATCAACAATGTCGGCGGCGTCGTCCCCGGCAGCGCGGACGCGGGCGGCTTCCTCGAGATCGCCGACGACGCCTGGCAGCGCACCTACGAACTCAACCTGTTCGGCACCGTCCGGGTCACTCGCCGCGCCCTGCCCAGCCTGCTCCGGCGGCGCGGCGTGATCATCAACATCTCGTCCATCGGCGCCCGCGCCGCCTACCATCCCGTCGACTACGGCACTGCGAAAGCCGCGCTGAACAATCTCACCAAGGCGCTTGCCGAAGAGTTCGGCGCACAGGGCCTGCGCGCACTCACGGTCTCTCCCGGCCCCACCCGCACCCGCAACTGGTCTGCCCCCGACGGCTACGCCGCCGACGTCGCCGCCCAAAACGGCCTCACACTCGACGAGTTCCTCGCCCAGGCCCCTGCCCAGATGGGCATCACCACCGGCCGATTCACCGAACCGCACGAGACCGCGGCATTGGTCACCTTCCTGGCCTCACCCGTGTCCGGAAACCTCACCGGCGCAGATTATTTGGCCGACGGCGGAGCGATCAAGACGGTCTAGCCCTCCGCGCCGCCGGGATGCTGTAGGCACAGGGACCGGCGGCCGCTGCCAGAGCTCGACGCAGGTCATTGCGGGCCGGTGGCCCGGCGGTGCGTTATGGTCGGCTCTCTAGGGGTATGCCAGCCGAGTGCTCACCTGAAGTGCGGTATCAGGGAGGAATTGTGGACATTACCGAGCTGATCCTCGATGACCACCATGAGCAGCGCCGGCTGTTCGCGATCCTGGAGCAGGTCGATCGCACGGAGACCGGGGCGCTTTCCGCGGTCTGGGACAGGCTGGCGGCCTTCCTCGAGCTACACGCGCAGGCGGAGGAGGAGATCTTCTATCCCGCGCTGCTGCAGGTGGGGATCGCGGCCCGGCGCGCGGCCGGGGTGGAGGACGAGACGCTCGACGCCATCCACGACCACAACGAGATCAGGGACGCGATCGCCGAGGTGGCGCGTCATCGGGTCGGCTCCGACGAGTGGTACGCGGCCGTCGCGGCGGCGAACGCGGCCAACAGCGATCACATGGCCGAGGAAGAGCGCGAGGGCCTTACCGACTTCCGCCGCCTGGCCGGGCTGCCGCGCCGCCATCAGCTGGCCGTCGCCTTCGCCGCCTACGAGGCGAGAAACTACGCAGGCGTCGAGCCCGTCGACAAGGATCCGGTCGGCTATGTCCGCGAGGCGGAAGAGGGCCTGCGGCCTGCCCCCAGTGGATCGCTGAGCGTCGGCAGTTTGAAGAAGAACTGACCAGGTCACGGCGTCGGCTTGTGTCCTGATTGCGCCGAGTCGCGTTGCGCGGCGATCCGGCGACCGATCTCGTCCCACGACAGCGGCAACTCGTCCACCGGTGCGTCGAAGAACACGAAGGTGGCTTCCCGCATGACCTTTCGCTTGCGCTCGACGGTCGACCTGTGCGGCTCTGCCCCCGCATAGGCGTAGATGGCCGCCTTGTCGGTCCACGCCGAATAGGTCCAGAACGTGCCCTTCAGCATCTCCGCCTTCAAGGCCACCCCCAGCACTCCCGGCGAGCGGCGGGCCTGCCGCCACAGCGCCAGTGAAGCGATGAGAAAGCCGGGCGCGCTGAGCAGCGACCGGACCTCGAGCCGGGAGGCCATGCAGTGAACCTCGGGCGTGGTGGGCGTGCCGACTGTGATCCATGGAAGCGTGGGCATGGGCGGTTCTTTCGATCAGGAGGGCGACGGCGGACGCCGATGCCCCACCATATTCCACAGTGGGATATAACTTGTCAACGGCAAGATCGCCCGCGTCAGAAGATTTGGCCCTCCGGTTCGTCTACGACCCGGAGCCAGTTCGGCGCAGTCGCCCGTAGTGGCGTTCGAGATAGTTTCGGTAGGTGTCGTCATCGGCATCCGTGCCGATCGCGCTGGACGACCATGGAATCGGGCACGGGCCCGAATGCACAGGGTCGGGACACAACAAGCGCGTGAGTTCGTCGAGCACCTGCTCGGCCCGGTCCTTCTCCGCAAGAACACCAGCCCGCAGTTCGAACACCGATCGACCGTCGGGGTCCATGCCGGGATGTTCGGTGCGCCATTGTGACGGTAGCTCGTCGTAGAGCTGGGCGACCGACATCGGTTCGACGGGCTCGTCGTGCTCGATGCCCGGTTCGGTCTCCGCGTCGGCGTCGAACCCGTCGATCATCCAGTTCGACAATCGGCGCCCGAGCAAGTCTCGGGCCTTTTCCAGTAGGTGGCGCAGCTCGTCATCGGTGGCGTACACACCTAGCCGCAACTCCCAGAGCTCCGGACCTGCGATCATCGATACTCCTCTCGCAGATGGGGTTTACAGCACTCGGCCGCAACTGTTGGCGGAAGCGATCTACAAGGCATGAGTTGGTAGAACCCATAGGGTGAACAACTTCTATCACCTGTGCTTCGTCGTCCAGGACATCGAGCACGCGACCGAAGATCTCACGCGCGTGTTGGGTGTGAGGTGGAGCCCGGTTCGCGCCGGAAGGCTCGGGGAGTGGGAGTACCGCATCGTCTTCTCGGTCGAGGGGCCACCGTTTTTCGAGGTGATCCAGGGCGACCCCGGCAGTCCGTGGGATGCGACGGGCGGGTCTCGCTTCGACCACATCGGCTACTGGTCCAGCGACGTCACGACGGACAAACGTCGTCTGGAAGAACGGGGTGCTCCGATCGAATTCGACTCCTGTCCCTACGGCCGTTCGTTCACCTATCACCGCATCGACAGCATCGGTGCACGGGTCGAGTTGGTCGATCTCGCGGTCCAAGAGGGGTTCCTCCAGTCCTGGAGTCCCGACGGGGCCCCGATGCCCGCACTCGATCTCGGCGGCCCGCTGTCCGGGGGCACCGGCCCGGCTCTGCGATAAGGGTGAGCATTCAGGGCGATCGATGGATCGCACCCGATAACCGTGTGGGGCGCAATCGTTTCCACACATTTCACCCACGTCCGGCGGTACGCTCCTCACCTCGAGAGAACCCAGGAGAACACATGGTCCGCAAGATTGCCGCCACCGCCGCCATCGCTGCAGCCCTCACCGGAGCGGGCGGCGGGATCGCCTCGGCTGCCACGCCCAGCGCCCCCGAACCCGTTCAGCCCGTCGCTGCCGGCCAAACCCAGGCGATCCCCGGCGGACAGGTCGGCGCCGTCGTCGGCACAGTGGCCGGCGCCGGAGTGGGCGCGGTAGCGGGTGGTGCCTTCGCGTGCATGGTCACGCTGCCCGTATGCCCTGCGGGGGCGATCGTCGGTGTCGGAGTCGGCGCGGTGGCCGGCGGTGCCATCGGAGGCGTCGTCGGCGCGGGCGTCGGCAGCGCGATCGGCGCACAGATCCCCGGCTAGCCCGCAGGCACGAACGGCAGGGCGGTCCACAACTTCTATGGGCCGCCCGCTGTATCACGACTTCTCCGAATGCTTTCCCGACCATGGTGATGTCCGGTGAGCAGCTGCGTTCCGGGCGTTCGAATCGGCCTAATCCTTTGCCCGCCGGTCGAACCGCCAACGAACACAATAGATTTGCTCGGCAGGTAACTGTCGAACCAACCGTACCGGTTGGTAGCAGCTTGCCCTGCCGACGAAATGCGCTGTTGCCCAGCCTGTTCCCGCCTGGCGCGAGCGCGTCGACACTGTATTGCTCATCCCCTCGATACCGCAGCACTGAAGACGGCCGCGCTCGTCGACGATGCACTCGGCGCCACCGCGCCTCGCTCTTATCCGGGCGGAATCGCCCTGGGTGGCGTAGTGTCGAGGCACCGAGACCGCCGAGGTCTTGCAAACAAAGGATGCCCAGTTGTCCGATAAATCTCCGCGTAGCACGATGTCCAAAAAGCAGGGGAAATCCATCAAGGAGAAGCGAGCGGAGAAGAAGGCCAAGGCGGCCGCCGCTCAATCCGGTGTCGAAGCCCTGGAGAACAGGGACAAGAAGCGCAGGTAGACGTACTCCACCGCCGAGGCTCACCTGGCTCGCGGTCGGCCTCCGGAATGCACTGTCATGTTGGAGAGCCTCCAGTGAAAGCGGGATGCCTCGGCCAGTGCCGGGGAACGTCCAGGCGATTCAGCGGCTCGCGCGCAGTATGCGGCTCGCGCGCAGCGCAGGGGGCGGTTGGCGCTCGAATTCCGCGGGTTCGTCGAGGTAACCGGCGACGAGGGCCGCGGCTGAGTGGTCTTCGATGTCCGTGAAGCCGAGGGCGTGCAATTGTCCGGCGATGTATTCGAGGGTGGCGTGAGCGGCATCCGGGGTCAGATAGAACACGACACCGAGCCACACGAATACGGCCGGATCGGCCCGGCTGAATCCGGCGGATTCCAATCGCGTTGCCAGCGTCTGGGTTTCGAAGTCGACCGGCACAAAAATCACCTTTTCGGGCCGATAGGTACCGGTCGCGGCGAGGCGTTCGCGTTTCCACGCTTGGGTGGCGGGGTGGTCGACCTCGAACACCCGCAGGTCCGGGTGCGGATGGCGGTAGGTGAAGGTGTCCAGTCCCGCCCCGAGGATCACGACCTGCCGCACGCCGGCAGCGGCCACACAGTCCTCGGCGAAGCGGGCACGGGCGGCGAAGAACAGCCGGCGCGGCCGACCGCTTGCACCTCCACCGGGGTAATCGGTTGCGGCGAAAGAGCACCCCACACGCCAGACGGTCCAGCGGTTCCGCGCCGCAGTATTCTCGAGTCCGACCGGACCCATCTCCGGCAGAAGGTCATCGGCCCCTGCTGACGGAGGTGCCGAGAGACCGAAACCGTAACTACGGCAAGCAGATCCGACCCGACCCACCAGAATCGAGCCGACGATGACATGGTCGATTCCCCGAATCACCACCGGTGCTGAACGCCGGTTGCTCGAGAGCGTGCTCGACCGCAACCGGGCCGAATTGGTCAACACGGCGCGGGGTCTGTCCGAAGCAGACGCCCGCCGCCGTCTCGTTGCGTCGATGACCACCCCGATCGGATTGCTCAAACATGCCGCAGTCGCCGAACGGATCTGGTTCCAGCACGTCCTGGCGGGCCTGCCCAAGAGTGAATGCGACGGCGGCACGACGTCGGGCGACGCCAGTTTCGTCGTCGACGACACCGAGACCCTGGCCGACGTGATCGCCGAATTCGAGCGCACCAGCGAACGTTCCCGCGCGATCGCCGCCGAATTCGACCTCGACGACATCAGGACACACCCCCGCCTCGGCGAGGTCAGCCTGCGATTCATCTACCTGTTCCTGATCGAGGACTTCGCGCGTCACGCCGGCCACGGCGACATCCTGCGCGAGCAGATCGAACAACCCGCCCTGCTGAGCGCCGACGTTCCAGAACAGCCCTAGCGAGCGATCATGCTCGAAACCGAACTACACCCTCGCCACCTACCTGGCCGCGGCCGGGTCCGCGGTGTATCCCAACACGGGGCCCATCCGTGCGGGCAGTCGTGACGAAGAAGTCAGTGATGGCCTGGAGCCGTCGCCATCCGTATTCACTTCATGTAAAGGAGCTGAGTGGATGTTCGTGTGTCGGTCGAGGTCAGTCGCGTGCACGGCTCGGTGTGGCCGAAGATGGTGGGAGGGCGTCCTGGTTGCCGGGATGGTTGGCGCTATCGGGTTTATAGGTGGGGAGGCCGCTCCGGTGGGGGCGGCCGAGCCTCCTCCATCACTGTGTTCCAGCCAGGAGGAGCAAGATAGGGCCGCGAATGAAGCGCGCTGTCATGCCCAGCGCGCCGCCAGTGCCGCCTTCCGCGCCCGTGAAACTCTCGACTACGCGCAACGGCAGGAAGCCAGTCTGGATAAACCGGCGAACGTGAAATATATGCAGGCCAAGGCTGCCCAGGCCGACGAAGCCATGAAACGTGCTGCTGATGCTGCTGAGCGCAACGACGCAAAAGACGTATTAGACGCAGAGGCTGCAGCGAGTGAGGCGTCGTTCAGCGCATTTCTCAGCGCGAACGAGCTTGCCGTGGCGCTCGGAGCATGCCAGCAGCCGGAAGGGGCCCTCCTCCTGACATGTATCGGCGGTGTACACGGCGAAGCATATGACGCGGCAGAGAACGCCTACGCGGAGGCCTCCCATATAGGTTCTAAATACATTCAAGACTCGGTAACTTCCGCTGTTCTCGTCACTGCGGATGAGGCGGAGGCCGATGCTGTTGCTGCCTATCAGAAAGCCGGATGGATAGTCCCGGAAGAGTCGTGAGTCGAGGGTGATCAACGAGACAGCACAGCAGCCGCCAGGTGACGCTCAAATTCACCTGGAGCCGGTCCCGGAATTCACCTGTCCAACCACTGGCCGAAGCCACCGGTGCCGACACACCGGACCCACCTGCGTATTCGACAAGGGTTGACACAGGGGGAACTTGCGAGGCAATACAAAACTTCGGCGTCAATTCAGTGCGGAACATCGAGCGGGATAATGTCGACAGGCTGAGCGAAGCGATGTTGGCCAGGTTGGTGGATGCGCTCACACCAACGCCAGACGAGTACATCCACCTCTTGGCTCTCAGCGGTCATTACCTGCCCCATCGCAGCCGGTCTCGAAGGAACTGGCGCTCATGTTGCTGGGGCCATTCACACCGGCAACGTCGGCGGCCTACTTCATTGGGTGGGGCGAGCCCGAAACTCCGGTCCCTGGCAGGGCTTCCCGTGATCGAGCCCATCGATAACTCCTCGCCTTCGGCGCATTAGAAGCACTGCCCCCACCTAGGTGTAGATATGGGTAGCCTGCCTACATGCTTGGCTGACAGTAGAGGAAACCGCATGAGTACCACAGGCAAACGGTCGTTCGTGCCCGCGCTCGGATTCGATTGGCTGACATCGGCGTACGAACCGTTGATGCGCATCTACCAACCGGTTCGGCGACAGCTCATTGACCAGGCCGACATCCAGCCCGGAATGACCGTGCTCGATTTCGGTTGCGGGCCAGGGCAACTGGCGTTATTGGCGAAGCAGGCATACCCGGATGCCCGGATCATCGCAACGGATGTCGATCCCAAGATGGAGCGGATTGCGCGCTCGCGGCTGCGAAGCGCGGATATCGAGTTCCGGCTGGAGACACTTGAAGAACTCGCTCTCGCGCCGGGCAGCATCGATCGAATCCTGACCGGCTTCGTATTGCACCACCTGACCACCGACCAGAAACTGTCGGCCCTGAAGGTCATGTACGGACTGTTGCATCCCGAGGGGCGGCTACACATTCTCGACCTCGGCAAGCCCCGGGGCATGGTCGCAAAGCTCTCATCCTACGGCCATCGCTTGTCTCATGGTCGTGGTGTCCTCGATGCGAATCTCGACGGACGCATCCCCCACATTGCTGCGTGACGCCGGTTTCGTCGACGTCGAGGAGATTCCGTGTGAACCCGCGAGGCTCGGCATGGCGTTCTGGCAAGCGCGCCGGTAACGATCCGGTTCGACCAGTCCCCCGCCGCCAGAGCCTCTGACGGCGGGGTACCGGCACCGACTACCAAAAATCTAGGTGACCTAGAGACATTGCCCACGTCACACGGGCCCGCTTGGAGGGGGGTGTATCGGAATCGCGCCGCACCGCAAAGGCTTTCGGCGCGGTAACGAGGCAGAGTAGGCACACCGGGCGCGACAGGCAAGGTGTCGGCGCGAGCAAGAGCACGGAATTTCCAGTCTTCCCGAGTGGCGTTCTATCACTAGCCAGTTCGAACACAGACCGCCGCCGCCTTTCTCGGAGCGAAATCCCAGAGCAGGGGCGTGCGCTAATCCGTCTTTTCCTTCGACGGTCGACGCCGTCCCACCACCGGCCGATCGAGCACATCGACGTTATTGCGGTACCGGCACAGCCGGGTAGGGGACTACTGCCCAGGAGTTGGTTTCGATGAGTACCTCGAAATATCCGACGGCATTGCCATCGGTGCACGGCGGCGGTGTCATCGTCTGCGCCGGTATCACGATCGGCGCCAACACGGTCGTCGGTGCCGGTAGCGTCGTGACCACCTTGGGGAAGGTTACTACAACACAAAACGCCAGGTAATAGGGCCTGGAATTGCTAATTAGCTCCTCAATCTCGCGAACATCCGCTTCTGCTGATGACACGGCAGTCCCCGGTCATCGCGAGGTCGCTGGCGTGCCTTTCACGGCAGGCCAGCGGTCCAGGAAGGCATGTCCGGTGCGGACGATGTGGTCCTCCCACTCGGTGCGGTGGGACCAGGTGAGATTGCGCAGCACGGTGTGCGCCGCGTACACAGCGGCCGCAGCGGGCTCGGTGGTCCGCGTGATCTCTCGTGCCAGCCGCTCACTCACCTCGGATGTGGCCTTGGGCCAAGCCGACAGGTCCCAATCCATGCTGATCAGGTCGTAGCCGGCATCGCCGTCTCGGCAGGATTGCCAGTCCAGGACGGCAGTGAGCCGCCCGCACTGCGCCAAGACGTTGGCGGGACCGAAATCGAAATGCACCACATCATTCGGGACCGGTTGCCGCGGCTGGGCAGCAAGTGCAGTCCGGCGCAGCCGCTGCAGCAGTTGCGCGACCGGGCCGGTGCAGCCGTCGAGAATGGAGGGGCGGCACAACGAGGTACGGTCCCGGAACAAGCCATCGGTCAGGAAATCCCACCAGTCCGCACCTTGGCCCAGACCCGCGCCCCGCTGCGCCTGCACCACACCGATCAGCTGCTCCACCAGATCCGTGGTGACCTCGCTCGCGGGCTGGCCGCCGGCCAATTCCTGTAGTTCGAAAAGGACGTCACCCGCTCGCCCCGAGGCGATCTCGGCAGGGACGGGACAACCACGGTCGCGCATCCGCGCCAACCGACACGCCGTCACCTGGGCCGCCTCGGCGGCCTTCCGGCACCAAGGCCGCCATTTGAGGACCAGCCTGTTCCCGCCCGAATCCTCGACCTCGTACGCGCCCTCGTCACCGCGCTCGAATCGCCGGATCAGGTGCAGTCGCAGTCCACGTTCCTGCTCCAGCAGCGACAGTATCTCGACGGCCCGCTGCCCCTCGATCCCTGACATATGTGTTCCCCTCCAGCTTTCGGCCCGATACCCAACGCACTGTAATGCCGCTGCGCGCTCGTTCCGCGTTGCCGGACAGGACAGTTCGTGGGTGCAATGTTGGTGAACGAGGGCAGCAGGTGACAGACTCAGCCGCTGTGGGCACACGGTCTATTGCTGACGGTTCGGTACTGATACTCGGGGGACGTAGTGAGATCGGACTCGAGGTAGCTCGTCGGCTCGCACCCGGCCGGGTGTCAGATCGTGCCCGTAGTAAAGGGGTTGTACAAGAACCGCATTCGCGTGTGGGTTCCGGCGTTGATGCGCCCGGGGTACTTCGTCGCGGGGATGCTGCCACAGACGATTTGGCGACGATTGTCTATTCGGTAGAACGCATCGAACAGGTCGGGCACGCCGGTGACGGCGGCAGCCAGCGCGACAATCGACTGCGTCAGGTGGGCACACCGGGAACCGAAGATCCACAGTGGTTGATAATTTCGGTCATGATGGAGCCTTCGCCGCTCATCGATGGGAACGACTTCGATTCCCGTGTATCTGTTCTACTGCGATTCACAGTGGACGTGTGTCACCGACACCTGGCACGGCGATCTCGCCGCAGCCATGGAACGGGCCGTGTTCGAGTTCGGTCCGGTCGAATTCGCCGACGTGCCAACCACACTGGACTCGTAAGGGTGCTGATCAGCAGCGGTTGAGTTCTTGTTGCAGTGCGGCGAGATCGCGTGCGGCGGAGCCGGTCTCGACGGCTCCGGTGCGTTCGTACAGTGCGACCGCTTCTTGCAGGTCGACCTCGGCAGCGATGCGGTCGTCCAGACCTATCCGGCACCGGGCAGATCCGTGCAGTGCTCGGGCCTGCTCGAATGGACTCTGCATGCGGCGCGCCAGGCACAAGGCGTCGTCGTAGATCGCCAACGCTCGACGCAGGTCTCCGGACCCGGCCACCAGCGCCCCCATCCGGTTGAGCGCATCGGTTTCACCGGATCGGTGCCCGGCATCTCTATAGATCGTCAACGCCTGCTGCATCAGACCAGCGGCGGTCTGGTAGTCGCCGGTCAGATACCGCACCGAGCCCAGGTTGGCAAGGGCTTCGGCTTCACCGACCCGGTTGCCGATACTGTCGTAGATCGCGCGCGCCTGCCCGATCAGATCGGCCGCGACCGCATAGTCGCCGGTCAGGTACCGCACTCGACCGAGATTGTTGAGAGCGGACGCTTCACCGGACCGGTTGTCGATTTCCTGGTGGATTGCCAACGCCTGCTGTATCAGCTCGGCCGCCTCCGGGTAGCCACCGGTCCAATGTCGCATCCAACCCAGAGCATTGAGGGCATATGCTTCACCGGAGCGATTGTCGATCTCCCGGTAGAGTGTCAACACCTGCTGGATCAGATCGGCGGCAACCTGGTGCTCGCCGGTCAGATACCGCACCCAGGCCACGAGCATGAGGGCAAAGGCTTCTTCGGCTCGACGGCCGATACCCCGGTAGATGGTCGCTGCCTGTTGTAGCGTATCGGCCGCTGCCGGGTAGTCGCCGGTCATCGATTGCACGCCACCGAGGTAGTTGAGGACGGCGGCTTCGCCGGACTGGTGGCCGAGCTCTCGGTAGGTGGTCAACGCCTGCTGAAATAGATCGATCGCGGCGGCGTAGCCGCCGGTCAGGAACGCCAGACAACCCAGGAGATTGCGGGCGGAGGCCTCACCGGAACGGTTGCCGATCTCGCGGTAGATTGCCAGTACCTGCTGCAGTACGTCGGCTGCCATCGCATAGTCACCGGCCAGCAAGCGTGTCCACGCCAGAGTGCGTAGGGCAAACGCGCGGGCGGCGGGACTCCCGATACCGACCCGGGTTTCCAGTACGTGCTGCAGCAGATCGGCTGCGACCGCGTAGTCGTCGGCGAGATATTCCGCTGCACCCAGAGCCACCAGTCCGGCGCTGAGGTCGTTGACATGCCCAGCCGTGGGTGCACGTTTATTGAACAGGATGGCAGTTTGCCACGCCCCGTGCAGGCGCAGTTCGCCGGTGAGCGCGTTGGTCAGGTCGACTACGAGAGAGACCTTGCCGGTTGACGCGGCGTATTTCAGACAGGCCAGCAGGTTAGCCCGCTCCGCCTGCATCCACGTCAGGGCGGAGGCGTGCGTGGACAGGTCCGGCATCGTCGCGGGTGCCGAGTCGGCGGGGGTCGCGCCCGCCGGATGTACGGCGGTCAGGCCCGTGTGCCGGTAGTAGTCGAGGAGTCGGTCGGTGGCGCGGGTGCGGTCGTCGATCGGGTCGTCGGCGGACAGGGTGCGAGCGTATTCGCGAAGCAGGTCGTGCAGGCGGTAACGGCCGGGTGCGGTTTCGTCGATCAGGTGGTCGGTGTAGAGGTCGTCGAGGGCGCGCCGAGCCGCGGACAGCGGGATGTTGTTCAGGGCGGCGACGGCGTAGGCGTCGAGGTCGGGTCCGGGATGCAGTGCCAGCCGGCGGAACAGGTGCTGCCGGTCCGGGGGCAGATCGGCATAGGAGGTGGTGAAGGCGGCGTGGACCGCGCGGTGGCCGGTATCGAGTTTGCCGAGCCGATCGTGGGTGGTGGCGAATTCCGCGGCCAGGCCGGGGATCGTCCAGGTGGGGTGGTGGGCCAGGCGCCCGGCCAGTAGCACGATCGCCAAGGGCAGATATCCGCACGACCGGACGATGTCGGCGACCGCCGAGGTATCGCTGCCGCTTGGAATGCGCTGTGCCACACGGCAGAACAAGTCAGCAGCGTTGGCCGGGTCGAGAGTGTTCAGCACCAGGGGAACGGCGCCGTCGAGGGCGACCAGTCGACGACGGCTGGTGATCAAGACCAGACATTCGGGGCCGGTGGGAAGCAGCGGTTCGATCTGGGCATGGTCACGAGCATCGTCGAGCACCACCAGGACCCGCCTGTGGGACAACCGATCCCGCCACAGATCACTACGTGCCTCGAGTGTGCCGGGGATGTGACCCGGAGCGATACCGAGGTCGGTGAGCAGTCTGGCGAGAACATCGAAGGGATCGGCGGGAGTTTGTCCCGGTGTGTGGGCGTTCAATTCGACGAAGAAGCGTCCGTCGGGGAACCGGTCATACAGCAGGTGCGCGGCGTGGGTGACCAGCGCGGTTTTGCCGACGCCGGGCATGCCGTCGATGGTGTGGATGGAGACCACCCGGCCCGGGCCGGCCGCGTCGAGAATCCGGTGCAACTCGGCAGAGCGGCCGACGAACGTGTCGATGTCGCGTCGCAGCGCGGTCGTCACCACCGGGTGCGACGAGGGTTCCGCGTTCGCGGCCTGCCACAACCGCTGCCAGGCCGATCGGTTCGACAGGACGGAAGGAATCGGGCCGGATGTCGCTTGGGCCAGCCGAATCAACGTCAACAGCACCGGCTCGAACGATTCGAACCGAGACGGCACATTGCGACCGGTCCGCCAATCGCTGATCCGCTGCACCGAGAAACCGCGGACCTGACCGGGCGCCCGCGCGGCGCGCATCCGCTCCTCGGTCGCGTCGGCTACCCGCTGCAATGTGGGATTGCCGGCGGCCTCCCACAGCTCCGCCAGCCTGGCCGCGAAAACCGCTCTAGGCGAACCGGTCTCGCCATGACCGCCAGATCGATCAACCCCACCCACGTTGACACAGAATACAGACAACCGCGACGCTCTGTCCTGCAGTCCAACCAGAGACCGAGAAGTCCGTATGGGAAAGCGCCCTGTGAGCTGGGATGACAACGGCAGAACTACTCGGTCTGTATTCCGAGTTCGCCGCAGTGAGGTGCGTTCATCAGTAATGTGTGGCGTCGTGGGTGACGTTGCTTCGTCTCGCGATCACATCGGAAAACGTTCGGCACGAGCGCTTTTCGCCGTCAGGCTGGCAGAGTTGTGGAAGGCCGCAGGGAATCCGACACTGCGGGGGGTCGCGTCCGCCGCCGAGGCTCGGATGCGGGCGGCGCAGGCCCCCGGACGCGGTGGTAGTGCCTCGGCACAGCGGATCAGCGATTGGCGGGCCGGTCGTAATGTGCCGTCGCGATTCGAATCGTTCGAGCCGGTGCTGTTGATCCTGATTCGGCTTGCGGAATCAGCGCCGAGCCCGGCCCCGCCGGTCCTGTTGAACAGGCTTGCTTGGCGGCATCTATGGAAAGCTGCGAGTGAGGAGCCCGATCCTGCCGGTGCACCGACGGCCTTTCCACAGCCGCGGATAGCGATGACCGCGTTACTGCGCGATATCGGCACGTTCGTCGGTCGCGATATCGAATTACGCCGCATTCTCGATGCGGCGGGGCAGAGTAAGGTGGTGTCGGTCCAGAGCGTCGATGGAATGGCCGGCGTCGGGAAGACCGCACTTGTCACGCGAGCGGCGCACATGCTCTCCAGCCGTTATCCCGATGGCCGTTTCTTCGTCGAACTGAATGCTCACACCCGGGGACAAACTCCCGCCGATCCGTTCGATGTTCTCGGCAGGTTGCTCACCGATCTCGGAATTGCGCCAGGCCACATACCTGATTCGCTCGACACGCGTCGCGATCTGTGGCTGGATCGTCTGGCGGGTAAGCGGGTGCTGCTGGTTCTCGATGATGCCCGTGACCACGCCCAGATCGAACCACTGCTCCCTGCCGGAACCGATTGTTTGACCCTGATCACCAGCCGCCGCAGGCTCGTTGCCCTCGACGGCGCGCTACCGTTGACGCTGGACACTCTCGACCCCGAAAGCTCTGTCGAGCTGTTCTACCTTCTCGCACAACGCCGTCCGAGCGACGTCGACCTCACCGCGGCAGCAGAGATCGTCCGGTCGTGTGGGTACTTACCCTTGGCGATCGTGCTGCTTGCCGGGCGATTGGCCCACCATCCAACCTGGACCCTTACCGGCGTGGCCGAGGAATTCGCCGCCAACCGTGATCGGCTGAGCGAGCTCGATGCCGGCGATCGAGCTGTTCGAGCCGCCTTCGCCATGTCTTACCAGAATCTACCGCCGGACCAGCAGCGACTGTTCCGGCGGTTGGGGATGCACCCGGGCCCTGCCCTCGATGCCTATGCCGTTGCCGCCCTCGAGGGCATCACACTGACGGCGGCGTGTCGCGGCCTCGAGGCCCTCTACACCGATCACCTCATCGACGAAATCACGCCGGGCCGCTACCGTCTCCACGACCTGCTCCGCGAATACGCTCAGAGCCTCGCGGCTGCCGATCCTGTCGAAGACAGTCATCGAGCCGTCGACCGACTCCTGAACTACTACAGGCACACGGCTATCACCGCTATCAGTCCGACGACGGCAATGCACCCGGCGTCTCCTTCCGACTCCGCCCTCGCACCGGTGCCCGAAGTGTCCACCTACGCTTCTGCTTCGGCGTGGATGGGTGTCGAGCGTGCGAACCTGATGGCTTGTCTGGAATTCGCTGCCTCGAACAATCGGCTGTCTGATGTGATCGACCTGACCAACGCTCTCACCGGAGAGCTGCGCCTGCAGTGTCCTTGGCAGACCGCCGTCGTCTCCAAGCAACGTACCGGCGCTGCCGGACAGACCATCAGCGACCTCGGCGCGAGGGGAATTGCTTTGGCGGATCTGGGCACAGCAGACTATCTCGCCGATGACTACTCGGTCGCCGCCGATCTGTTGCAAAGGGTGCTGGAAAACCGAGGCGGCATTGATGATCCCGCTGTCCGGGCATTGGCCCTCCGCACATTGGCCTGGACACGTTTCTTGGCTGCTGACTACACCATCGCGGCGACCCTATTCGAGGAGGCGCTTGCGATCGATAGAGAGGTCGCTGACCGATCGGGTGAGTTCGTCACCCTGAACATGTTGGCTTGGCTGAAGCACGTTACGGGTGACTACTGCACCGCAATCGGACTACTGCAGCAGGCTTTGACAATCGATCAGGACCTGGGCAACCGATTCGGTGAAGCGATCGCCCTCTGCCAACTGGGCTGGTTGCACTACTTGACCACTGACGATCCAGCTGCGGCCGATATGCTCCAGCGCGCAGCCGAAATTTATCGAGATACCGGCCACCGCGCCGAAGAAGCTTTCGCCAATTTCCTGCTGGCCTGGGTGCACTGCTTCAGGCGTGACTACGAGACGGGTACCGAGTTACTGCAACTCGTGCTGACAATCTACCGGCAACTGGAGCACCGCTCCGGCGAGGCCTTTGCTCTCAACAATCTGGCATGGATGAAGCAAATGGCCGGAAATTACCGGGTTGCGGCCGATTTCGTCCAACAGGCATTGGCGATCTACCGTGAAGTCGGCAATCGATCCGGTGAGGCGTCTGCCCTGAAGAACCTCGGTAGGGTGCACTGCCTGGCGGGGGAGTACGCAGCCGCTGCCGCTCTGTTACCGCAGGCGCTCACTCTCTACCAGAGCGTCGGCAACCGTATCGGTGAAGCCGAAGCACTGGGCGATCTGGGGTGGGTGCGGTATTCGACCGGCGACTACTCGGCTGCCGCCGATCTGATGCAGCGTGCGCTGACAATCTTTCGCCGTGTCAACCATCGATCGGGCGTCGCGGAGTCCCTCAATCGGATTGGTGCGCTTCTGATCGGATCCGGCGATCTCCGGCAAGCCCTGGCAACTTACGACGAGGCGTTGAGCACGGCCCGTAACATACAGAATCCATTGGAACAGGCACGGGCGCTGGAAGGATCGGCCCGATGCCGAGTGCACCTCGGTCTCCGCGCCAGAGCGAAGGCCGATCTTCGTGAAGCAGTCACGCTCTACGAGAGCATAGGTGCACCCGAAACCGAGTCCGCTGCAACATATCTCGCGGAGTTGTCGAGCTGACCTCCATTTTACCGACAACACTCACGCAGGCCCGCCGAGCGATGCCAGCGTGTGGGGCCTTCCCGGCAGACCACGGCGACTTGCATCCTCGTGGCCGCGCAAAAGTTGCTCCGCAATCGCTCTGCTGATTTTGAGACCGGTCATATCTTCGATCCACAGGTATTGACCATTGGGATTGATTTCCAGAAATACATAATGTCCATCTTTGCTTTTGATCATATCGATGGCGCCGAACTCCAGATCTAACTCCTCGACCAGGCTTACGCATTTTTGGCGCACTTCGAATGGAAGTTCGTGCACGCGATGTTCTATGGTGAGCACATCTCCACGTCTCCAGTCGACGGATGCGTCCTGATGTGATTGCGAATCCAATTCGGCCGCGAAGACCGATCGCCCTACCACGGTTACGCGAAGCTCGACTTCTTTCTCGATGTACTCTTGAAAAAGGACAGGGCACGCCGAGAGCCGGGAAATGCCTGCTTCGATGGTCGGCTGATCGAGAAGCGATGTGTAGATCTCGCCGACGACCGTCCCAGGATCCCACCTGCCCGCACGCTCGAACAGCGCCCCGTCACCGACCGGCTTGTATATCACACCTCCGTCGTTACTCGATATGAACGCACGCGCGGTCGCCGGATCGTTTGTGTACACAGTCCTGGGCACCTTGAAGCCCAGGCGGGAGGCCGTGCGCAACTGACGCAGCTTGTTCGACGCCTTATTGATATTGTCCAGAGGACTGATCCAATACGCGTGCCGAAGTGCGTCATAGAGCCCGCGCAGGCCCTCGCGAGATTCACCGAAAGCAAACTCTAGTTCGTGGGGTCCGGTGTCGGGATGAAGGCGGGGCAGGCCCGGCTTGCGGTACCAGACCGCGTGCACCTCCGAACTTTTCGCAACCGAGCCGTCTTCGAGGGAGAAGGTGCAAAGATCTGCACCTTCTTCGATCGACTGCGACATGGTGATATTTGTTGGGAAGTCCGCGCCGTTGAGAAACCCATATTCGATACCCAGTTTCTCCAGCTCTACGACGACGAAGTATGCGTGGATGTCTCTTCGGTCACTGATGATTAAAATCATCTCAGCCTCCCTGCCGCAATGATGTATCAGTCGCAGTCGGCTCCCCATGGATCCAAGGTCGTGCCGGTCCAAACGTAGGTCTGATAATAGGTAGTGCAGGCCATGAGTGTCCTGTCCGGCTCACCTCTATCTTCTTTCGGCGTCGCGACCCATTCTCGAACTTTTTGCAGCAGCTCCGCGTACGGCAGCGGCTCCAGTGCGGACAGGTCTATGGCTGGATACCTCGGCGGAGTCGCCACAAGGGAGCCAAAGGTTGCACCCGTTGCTCGGGCCGCCCCCACCTGCTCACTCGCTACCGTCGCAACCGAATTCCATTGAGTAGATCGCATGGTGTCCTCCTGTTCGTATTCACCCTTCGCATCGAGTCTGGACCCCACCCACACCTATCGACGATCCCTAGAACAAGGGATGGAAAGACACGCAGTCAGCCGCTTACGGCGCCACGCTTCCGGTGGGCGGCTCGGACGTTTACAGATAAGTGTTGTGCTCGCCCGCGCGCACGCTCAGCATATCGTCGGCAAACACCGGGACGAAGCCCACGATCACCAGCAGGAGCAGCTGCGCCCAGCCCACCCACACAACGCCGACGGGAGCCGTCGCCAGCACGGCCGACGCGCCGACCAGCCGCAGCCAGGGCCGCGGCAGGCGCAGGACGAGCCGGAAACAACACTGCCCGAACAGGAACAGCGCGACGCCACCCGACAGGGCCAGCGCGGCCGATACCGGCACCGACCGATGCCCTTGGGCAAGAACGGATCTGATGCCCGCCGCGATGAGGATGACGCCCACCAGCATGGGGTACAGCGCGTATCCGTAGGCGAACGCGGCGATTCGGCCGCGCCGCGGCCCCGGCACCGCCGCGAGCGCGTGCTCGCCGCGCTCGTCGTCCATGCCGAAGTACGCCCACCACAGCATCGAGGCGAGGGTCAGCGCGAGCGCGACCATGGCGAGCAGCGGGATCGTGAGGTCCTCGCCCGCCAGGCCCGCACCGATGGCTACCACCGATTCACCGATCGCGATGAGCAGCACCAGGCCGTGCCGTTCGCAGAAATGCGCTGTACGGACGACGAATTCGCCGGTATCGAACACGTAGGGCGTCACGATCTGCACCATCAGGGCCGCGGCCCAGAGCAGATAGCGCGGCCAGCCATGGACGCATCCGCCGATCAGCACGAGCACGGCGCAGGTGGTGTTGGGCGGCACGAGCCGCAGCGCCGCCGCGGACACCCGAGCTCCGGCATTCGCCCAGAACAGCACCGAGTGCATGACATTGACCACCGCATACCCCAGCGCAAAGGCGAGTCCGAAGCCCTCGAAGGCGCCCGGAATCGCGACGGCGATCACGAGGAACCCGAACATGCCCACCAACAGACCGGTGCGGCGAGCCGTCGAAGTCGGTGCTACCTCGTTGGTCAGCCACACATAGCCGCTGTACATCCACCACGTGAGGGCGAATACCAGCACCACCCGCCCCAGCGCGGGCCATCCGGGATGTTCGGTGAACGCGTGCGTCAGCTGCGTCACCGTGAAGACGAACACGAGATCGAAGAACAGCTCCAGGGTCGAGGCGCGCATCTGCCCGCCCTCGGCGTCTGGGATATCGCTGGTCACGAGCAGAGAGTAGAGCCCGGCACCCGGCGTGTCGTGGGATTGAGCCTTGCGTGGCGCCGTCGACGTAACCGTCGACCGAAGCCTGCCCGACGGTGCGGTCACTTGGCGGGCAGGGCCTGGTCGAACAGTTCGTCTTCCTCGCCGGCTCAGCCGATGACGAGGTCGATCGTCGAGTCGATGCGCTTGACCTCACCTTGACCGACCGTGCAGAGGGTGATGTCGGTGGCTGCTGCTTGCAGGGTCTTGACGAAAGGTTCGTCCTGGAACGGTCCGTCGACGACCTGGCCGGTAACCGTCACGACGAAGACGCCGCCGACGGTGTTCGACATCCGCTGACCGACGAACCTCGACTCCTCGCCGGTGTTCCATTTGATCGTGAACTCGGACGGAGTGGGGTTCAGTAGGTCGCTGCAGCTGCGGTTCGCCAGCTGCTGATTCTTGAATCCACCGGTCCCGGAGGTGATCTGCGGATGGGTGGACCCGCACGGGCCGTAGTTGGCCTCGGTCGAGACCTTGACGTCCTGCGGCTGATTGGTCAGTGGCGGTTTGTACTCGGTGTGCTCGTCCCCCACACACGCCAGAAGAGGGGCCAGTTCGATCGGGTCGGCGTGTGCTGTGGTGGTGATGCCTACCGGCATCAGCGCCCCGGCGGCCAGGGCCAGCATGCCGGTGACCGCTCGTGCCCGGTACCTGGAGCGCAGGGCCGGTCCCGCCAGGGGGACGGTGGCGGTAGTGCTGATGGTGTCGGGGTCGGGTGTGCGTGTCATGACCGTGGTCCTTGTCTAGCTGTGCCCGTGGACGCCGTTTCGTCCGGGGGACTGCATATCGAAAGACCACTAGGTTTGTGTTACAGATCACACTTCTCGACACTCGACCGCAACCCTCTATGCCGGAAAGTCCTCGGTACGGCGGTCAGGTGAGTGGGTGGCCTCGTCGTCGGTGGTGGCTGAGGCGGGTTCGGCGGCGGAGTCGGGTTCGGTGCCGCACATGCTCTCGTGACGAGGTCGACCCACACGTGTGGGTCGGTCGACCACAGGTTATGAGCGAATCCGGGCAATTCCTCGCCAGTTAGGGATTGTCTGCGAGCCACCGGACGACTTCGGCGGCGTGAGTGTCCGGCGGGAAAATGGGATAGAAGACGCGTTCTATGGTGTTGCCCCGCACGATCATGGTGAGGCGCTTGTAGAGCGTTGCGTCGTTGGCGTCGAAGGTGGGCAGATTCAGTGACCGCGCCAGGGTGAGTTCGGTGTCGGAGACCATCGGATAGGGCAGATGTAGCCGATCCGCCAGTGCCCGTTGGTATTCGGTGCGATCGCTGGACAGCGCGATAACGTGCTGTATGCCCTGGGCGTGCAGGTCGGCGAGGTTGTCGCGGAAGCTGCATGCCTCCTGGCTACAGCCTCGCGCTCCGGGGATCTCGTTCCAGCCCTGGGGAATGTCGGTGCCCGGCTTACCGGTCAGCGGGTAGATGAACAGTATCCATCGTCCGTCGCAGACGTTGTCGAGTCGGATCTCGGTGTCGTCGGTCGAGGTGAATCTCAAACCCGGCATCGTCATGCCGGGTAGATGGTCGGCGGCGCCGTCGTCGTGGGGTGCGGGCAGGTCCTTCGGTAGCGGGTCGGCTTGCGGCAGCATGGCGGGTCCTTTCTCGTCGGCGTCGAGCCCGAAGCCGCGTCGGGCGGCTGCGTGCATCCGGCGGGCGAGTTCGTCGCGGTTGCGGGTGAGGTGGGCGATGAGCCGATCGAGTTGGTCGATCTTGGACCGATAGACCGACAGCGATTCCGGGCACTGGTCTGCGAGGTCGTGCCCCTGCCGCAGGCAGTCCAGGAACGGTCCGGTCTCGCTCAGGTTCAGGCCCAGGGAGGTCAGTAGGCGGATCTCCGTCACCAATCGCGCGTCGGCTTCGCTGTATTCGCGGTAGCCGTTCGGCAGTCGCGCCGGCCGTATCAGGCCCAGTGTTTCGTAATGCCGCAGCGCTTTCACGTCACACCCGCCGCATCGGCGGCTTGCTTCGCCCGCACTCGAACACTCCTCTCCTCGCCCGCTACGGTAAAGCCGACCCCAAGGGGACGAGTCAAGGCCGACTGTGCTCATCGCGTTACGCGTTGCCGTCATGGCATGGGCACCACCGATATCGCGGCCCGGCGGGAACAACAAGTGTCCACTACCGGGCAAAACTCCTTTGCCTGCCATGCGCACCGGTTCAGGGCGAGTCGGGGTGCCGGCGCTCTGGGCGTTTCCTGTCCGGTATCTCGGCCGGGTGAGCGTGGAACGGCGGGGTGTCGAGCCAATTTTGAAGACGCAGGATTGAAGTTGTTCGCTTACGGGTAAGCAGGGGGCAGCGATTGCTCGATGAGGGGAGCGGGATCGCTGTATGTTCAGCGCTGGTAGCGGTGGCGCGCGGTGAAGGTTCTCGGCGCCGAGTTCTGTTTTGTCGTGCACGAGCATCATATCTTGGGGTGCTCGTAGTTCGGTGTTTCCTTTTGTTTCAGCCAGTAGTAATTCGACAAATTCAGATGGCTCGTGCGAAAGGAACGTGTTCTGTCTCTCGACGTTTACTCGCAGCATCACACAGCTGAGGAGGAAGTACCGTGAGCAGCAAGGTTTCCCATGCCGATTCGACAGTCCATGAACTGCCCACCTCGGGCGGTCCACTGCACATCGTTTTGGTCGCGCCGCCGTACTTCGATGTGCCACCGGACGGTTACGGCGGGGTCGAGGCCGTCGTCGCCGAATTGGCTGACGCGCTGGTCGATCGAGGGCATCGGGTCACTCTGCTGGGCGCGGGCAAGAAAGGAACCAGGGCACGGTTCGTTCCTCTCTGGGACACAACGATTCCCGAAGTTCTGGGGCAGGCCGACCCAGAAGTGCGCAACGCGTTGAAAGTGCGGCGTGCCATCGAACAGATCGCGGCTCGAGAGCGGGTGGATATCGTGCACGACCACACCCTTGCCGGACCCCTCAACGCACCGGCCTATCAGGCGCTGGGGATACCGACCGTGGTGACCGTGCACGGTCCGGTCGACGGCGACTCAGGGGACTATTACCGCGCGCTCGGCACCAGCGCTCATCTGGTTGCCATCAGCGACCGGCAACGCAGCCTGGCACCGGATTTGAATTGGGCGGGCCGGGTGTACAACGCGGTGCGGCCCAGCCAGTGGCCGTTCCGGGAGGAGAAGAAGGACTACGCACTGTTCTTGGGCCGCTATGCGGCCTACAAGGGGCCGCATCTCGCGCTCGAGGCGGCCCATCGCGCGCGGCTGCGGCTGGTGCTGGCCGCGAAATGCAATGAGCCCTCGGAGATACAGTTCTTCGACTCCGCGGTGCGGCCGCTGCTGACCGCCGACGACAGTGTCTTCGGCGAGGCCGATGCCGTGGCCAAGCGGCTGCTGCTGGCCTCGGCGCGCTGCCTGCTGTTTCCGATCCAATGGGAAGAACCGTTCGGCATGGTGATGATCGAGGCGATGGCCTGCGGCACACCCGTTGTCGCCTTGCGCGGCGGCGCCGTCGCCGAAGTAGTGGAAGACGGGGTTACCGGCATCATCTGCGACGATCCCGCTGAGCTGCCGGAGGCGCTCGACGCGGTGCGCCACCTCGAGCCCGCCGAGTGCCGCCGCCGGGTGGAGGAGCGGTTCTCGGTGGGCCGACTCGGCGCCGGGTACGAAGCGACCTATCGAAAGATCCTGGCGCCGCAGCGAAGCCGGCCCGCCGCCCGCCCGCGCCAGACAACCCCGCTGTTCGCACGTACGTCGGCGTTGGTCTCACCCCCCGAGGCGAGTGGGCAATGACCACGGCGCAGGCAGAGGCCGTCACCGCGTAGGACGACAGCCTCGCTCCCCGGACAGGCGGCACGGTGATCTGTCCGGGGAGCCCTGCCGGATTCGTGCATTGCGCTGCAACCGATTTCGGACCGTACTGGTTGGACGGGTACAGGAGATGTGTGCCCGGCACCGGTGGGTCGGAGCGGCTCGAGGCATATCCGTCCGCCGGTGCCGGGTGTACCCGAGATAGTGCCCGGCAGCCGTTGGGCGACCGTCGTGCACCGTCTGGTTATTCGGAGCAACCGTCGAGCCGGCTGGGTATCAGTCAGGGTGCCCCCGAAGGTGCGAGGCCTTGACTGCCTGGCGCGGCGAGGGGCAGCAGCTGCGGCAGGACGCGGTTACGAATCCGGTTGCCCGTTGGCCTCCGGGGCAGTCGGTTGCGGCTCGGTGTCGAGGCTCGCCGAGCGGATCCGGGTTCGCATGCTGACCATTCGACGCGCCCCGCCGGTAGCTAAAAGATTGCCCAGTACCAGGCCCGCGCCGATTGCCAGCGTGGTGAGCACAGAGAATGCGAACGATACTCCGGATCCCGGCGCATGTGCGATGAACTTCAGTAATGAATGTGCGACCGCCAGCGACGGCAGGAGGGCGCCGCAGAATGCCGGAACGATTATCGATGCCGGAGATATACGTAGACGGGCGGCTGTCCACGTGCTGACGGCACCGAGTATTGCCGCGCCGAGCATCAACGACAATTGCAGGCCGATATGTGCCCGGGCACATAACTGCACAATCAGCTGGGTGAATACCGCTGCCGCCATGGAAATCGGCACGACCCGCGCGGTGGCCCCCTGAGCGAAGGCATTTGCCGCGGCAGCGATCGCCGAGGCGAATAGCGCCCAGAACGTCGTCAGGCCGGTCAAATAGATCGCCGACGGATCGACTTCGAGATCCACCCACCGGGTCACCGCCAGGCCCGTCTGAATGCCGGTGACCATTCCGAGCACCACCAGGCCGATGGCCAGGCCACGCACCAGGGCCAGGCCCCGGAATCCGGATATCGCGTCCTGCGCCGCCGCGACGATCGACGGGTGTGGCAGGAGCAGCACCACGCAGGCGGCGACCATACTGGCTGCCTCGCCCGGATTGATCGGGCTGTACGCCATCGCCAGGCTGCCGACCATCGTCGCCAGCGCCATTTGCGCAACGGCGACGAAAAATGTCGGAAGATATCGTCTCCCGAGTACCTTACCGAGGTACATCAGCACGAACATCAGAGCGAATGCGCCGACGGCCGACCAGTACGTCCCGCCCGCCTGCAGTGCGACGACAACGCCCAGAACGCCCATGGCGCCCGCGACAACCCGATAGGGCCATCGCGGACCGGAGCGCATCTCCTCGACGAGTCGCTGACTGGCCTGGGTCATGTCGGTCTCATGGCTGACGATGTCGTCGACAACGCCGTACACGTTGTTGAGCCGGTGCAGGTCGGCACCCGTGTCACGCACGGTCCGCAATCCGGCGATGGTCGGTCCGTCGGGCGCGGCGTACACCATATGGATCGACGAGCCGGGAAAGTCGAGTTCCACGGCCGCCAGATTCCAGGTCGCCGACACCGCGACGATCGCTACCTCGACACTGCGCGCATCGGCTCCCGACGACAGCATCACCTCCCCCAGGTCCAGGCAGAAGTCGATGACCTGACGGGCCGAATACTCCTCCCCGGTCGCTGTCGGTGAGGGTGAGACACCCGAATAGATGCTCCCGCGCAGCAACAGTGCGATATCGCGCCGCTGCTCGGCCGTCGTCACCCGTGGTCGACGCTCCCGGACGGCATACCGGGGACCGTCGGCGGCACTGGTGGACTTGCGAGGCCGGCGTCTCGGTGAGCTGGCGCGTGACCGGCCGCGATCGCCGATGTCGGCCCCACCGGTTTCGGCCCGGTCGGTTGATACGCGAATGCGTCCGATACGGATGCGTCCCATAGCGGCCTGTGATCTCCAATCCAGTGCTGGACGGAATGGCGAACCAGCGACGGCGCGTCGACAGCGGTACCGATCGTGTGCATCGTGACACCAGCATTGCTGTCGAGTTGCCCCTCTGCAATGGGAAGGCCTCGAGTTGTGACTCGGCGCGCAGAAAGAAGCCGCTGCGCGCGAAGGGTCAGCGCGTGGATTCGGCGTATTTGCCCAGGTCGCTGGCCTGCATGGCGTTGTTGTCGTTGACGCCGATCACGTAGCCGTCGGGATCGCGGAAATAGAATTCGCGCTGGCCGTTGTGGTCCTCGGTGATCGGCTTGACGATCTCGGCTCCGGCAGAGAAGGTGTCGTAGGTCGCGTCGAGATCGTCGACTCCGAGGTAGAGCATGCCCGCGAATCCGATCGGCTGGTCGGCGAGCACCGGCAGCCATTTCTTCAGGTCCGCATTGCGGTAGATCATCGCGCAGAATTGGCCGCGGTAGAGCAGCATGTGGATGTCGTCGCCGGGACGTGCGGTGCTGGAATCGACGTCGAAGCCGAGGGATGTGTAGAACTCGATGCTGCGCGCGGTGTCCTCGACGCTGATACAGGGCGCGAATGTCATCCGATCCTCCGTGGTCGCCGTTGGGTGTTCGAATCAGGGTCGTTCTCCAGGCTCCGGGGCGAGAGGTCTCACCGTCGTTGGCCCGCGGTCGCCGATTCGGTCGGAACCGCTGTGCCGTCGCACAGACTTCATCGAAGGGTGGTCGAGTGTGGGAACTGTTATGCCCGCGCACAACGCGGGGCCGGCATTCGAGGTCGAGCGGCCATATAGCCGGGCGAGGGCAGGGCTCGAAGATAGCGGTTATCGGTAGCTCGCCGCATGCGGAGCCCGTACCCGACCGCTGTGGAGGATTCCAATGACGCTGAGCCTGACATCGACGAAGAATGTGACCTACAACCGGGGATTGTTGGAGCCGATCGGTGAGGAACTCACCCTGACCGAGCTCCGGGTGGAGGGGGCGATCCCACCGGAGCTGACCGGGCGCTACTTCCGCAACGGCATCGACCCCGTGCCGGACATGGATCCGGGTCATGCCTTTCTGTGCCCGGGAATGATTCACGGCCTCCGGATTCGCGAGGGGCGCGCGGAGTGGTATCGCAACCGGTACGTTCGCACCCCGCCTTCGGACACAAGGCCGAACTCGCCTTCGACGCCGACGGCAACCAGCTCCAGCAGTACGCCGCGAACAACACCGATGTGAAGGTGCACGCCGGGCGAATCCTGTCGCTGTCGGAGCAGACCATCCCCTACGAGATGAGTCCCGAGCTGGACACGATAGGCCCGTACACGTTCGGTGGGAAACTGCGCGGCAATTTCATCGCTCACCCGAAGCTGGACCCGGCGACGGGTGCGTTGCATTCCTTCGGCTACGACATGGTCCGCCCGATCATCGACTACTACGTGATCGACGCCGCCGGTGAGCTGACCACCGACGTCCGTTTCGAGATCGAGGCGCCGACGTTTCTGCACGATATGGCGCTGACCGAGCATTACGTGCTGGTCTTCCAGACCCCCGCGACCTACGACATGAGCCTGCTCGACCGCAATCCGTGCCCGATCGTGTGGACGACTTCGTCACGATTCCGGAGTGTGCAGAACTACGGCCGCGGGTCGTGGTGGGACGAGCGGGTCGCCGACGCGATTTCCAGACTGAATTCAGCGCACACGTCTCGACAGCGTGAGGACGCACGCGAAGGCGCCCGCGTCATCGACTACTTCAGGCTCCGTGTCGGTGCCGGCTGGGGTCGCGGTCGGCGGTGTCTGCGTTGTCCGCAGGACAATGGTTCGCAGGACCCGCTGGGTGACGTCGGGGGCCGGTTGATAGGGCAAGCCCAGCGCCTGGGCTATGTCCCAGGTGTGGATGACTGCGTTCCTGATTTGCTCCTCGTAGAGGGTCGCGACGTCGACCTCTCCCCGGAACCCCTGCACTCGACAGAGTCGGCTCATGTCTGTCACGGAGGTGAACGCGTTCTCCATGAGACGGGCAGTCCGTCGATAGCCCACCTCGAGTCCGGCACCGCCGTAGTAATAGTCCATGGAGGCATCGAGCGAGGCCCTGTCCATCGGGCCGACCCCCTGCCCGCGTGGGATCGCCTCGCCGGCAATGGCTGTGGCGACGCTGATGTTCTGGTCGACGAGGTGGAGGTACAGATCACCCACGTCCCGCGTGGAGCACGGCACCGGACACCTGAGGTCGCCCTGTGTGACCTCGGACAGGAACGACGCCAGGTCTTCGGTCAGGGTGTGCAGCATGGATACATCCACTGCGTGTCCTCGCTTCCGCTGTCGCTGGTCTCCACATCCCCGTCGGGGAGACTCTCGAGATTCCGGGGCCCGTTCCGGGGTCGGGGACACTGAACACGCCGAACGCAGGCGCGCTAGATCCTCTACCACGGTAGACGATATTGGGAAGGGTGTCCATGTCTGAGAAGGACGAGGCGGGGGACGAGCCGGATCTGGCTGCGCTGATGGCCAGCGTGTTTCCGCAGCTGGCGGCGCTGGAGGAACCGATCCTGCGGGAGGCGGGGCTGTCGATGTGGGAGTACGCGATTATGACCGAGTTGGCGTCGGCGGAGGGTGTTTCCCAGGTCGAGCTGTCGCGCCGCACGCGTCGCGACCCCACCCGATTGGGCAAGCATCTGAACGATCTGACCGCGCGCGGACTCGTCGCTCGTGCACGTGCGAGTGATCAACGTCAGCGCACCGTCCGTCTGACCGATAGCGGGCGCGTTCTGTACGTGAAGGTCAAGAAGCGCATCAGGGTGGTGGAGGACGAGTTCCTCCACTCGACCCTGTCCACGGGAGAAGCCGCCAGCCTCAGACGCCTGCTCGCTCGGCTCGCGGCGCTCGGTGTGCCCTGAACATTTTTCTGATCGACTCGATGCCGGTATTGCCTTTGTCTATCCGGCCTCGGGCGGGTAGGCGTCGAGGACGCAGGCATGGAAGGCGCGCGCGACCGGACCGAGCGGACGGTCGCAGGCGGCGGCAAGGACGATGTCGTAGGCCGGAGGCGTCGGGACGACCGAGAGGTAACGCAGGTCCGGTGCCTGCTCGGCGAAGAACTGCGGAACCAGGGCGACGCCGAGACGGTGGCGGACGAGGTCGGCCACGGTGGCGTTGTCGTTGAGTTCGAAGACGGTGTTGCGCTCGGCGCCGAGCGCGGTGAAGGCGCGGTCGGCGGCGGCGCGCACGCCCCAGCCCGGCGAGAAGTCGATGAACGCCTCGTCGCCGAGATCGGTGAGGGAGACCGCCTCGTGCCGGGCGAGGCGGTGGTCGGGCGCACACGCCAGCAGGACGGGCTCGGTGCGCAGGCAATGGGCGAGGATGCCGACCGGGCGGCGGGTGAGCATGAGGAACGCCAGGTCGAGGTCGCCGTTGCGGAGCCGGCGCAGATTGTCGTCGGTGCCGTGGGCCGGGCGGTGCAGGCGGACCTCGACGTGGGGGTGATCGTGACGGAACTCCGCCAGCAGGGCCGCGACGCCGACTGTGCTGCAGCCGTAGAGGATGCCCAGGTCCAAGCGTCCGCGCAGTCCCTGGCGGACCTCGTCGACGGCCTGGCGAGCGTGGCGCACCTCGGCCAGGATGCGCCGCGCCCGCTCGAGCAGTACGCCGCCGGCGTCGGTGAGCTCCACGCGTTGCGTGGTGCGGTCGAAGAGAGCGATCCCCAGGTCCTTCTCCAGGGCCCGCACCGAGGCAGAGATCCCGGACTGGACCACGTGCAGGCGCCGGGCCGCGCGGGTGAAACTGCCCTCCTCGGCGACCGCGACGAAGTGCTCCAGACGGCGTAGCTCCACGCTTGATCTCCATTCGTGCTGGGTCCATCGACGTTTGATGTTGGACAACGCTAAAGCCGCGGAGACAGGCTGAGGAAATGGAAACGAAACAGGCCGCATCGGCGTCCGGCCCGGTGGAGATCAACCGCATCCGCGTCGAGGACAGCGACGCGTTCATGCCCTACGAACCGGTGGTGACCGTCTCTCCCGCGAAGCTGGTATTCCTCTCGGGTGCGACCGCGCTGCCGCTGTACCACGACCATCCGCATCGGCACGACCGACTGGACCCGCCCGCCGATGTCCGCGAGCAGACACGCCTGGTCATGCAATCGCTGACCCGCTGCCTCGATGCCGCCGGGGCACGGTGGAGCGACGTGGTGCGCATCGACGTGTACCTGACCGACATGGACGACCAAGACGCCGTAGGCGAGGAACTGGGCGCGTACTTCCAGGGCGTGTTCCCCGCCAGCACCTTCGTCGAGGTCTCCCGCCTGGTCGATCCACGCCTGAAGATCGAGATCAACGCCATCGCCGCAGTCGGCCCCTGAGCCCACTCCCGGGCACCGGGCCGACCAGGATCAGGACTCCACCGAACCTTCCGGCGAACATCCGGTATTGCCGAGTTGAGTGCGTTCCAGGAGCTGCCGCCAGGCGGCCGGGCGGTTACATACCGGTGCAGACTGGAGTGCACGGTGGCGGATCCGATCGAGCTGGAAAGCAGGCGCGGGCAGTTGCTGGCGCAGATGGGCGAGCTGCGCCGCGCGGTCGCCGAACTGTCCGAAGGGTATGCGGCATTACCCGAATCGGGGCTGATCATCGATACCGTTGGCGCCGGGGCACTGACTACTCCCGGCTACTGCGTCGCCGGGGCCCGGGAAGTGTTGGAGGAAGTGCTGATCGAGTTGGATGCGGCCCAGGACGCAATGGAGAGAGCGGCCCAGTATACGGCTCGATTGCGCGGTGTGGTGTTCGACTGAGGGCGACAGGCCCGAAGTCAGAAGCACTACTTTGCCGCATGGCGCGCGTGGGCCGGCCGCCCACACTCGCGCCAGATCGGTTGTCTTGGAATAGTTTTCCAACGCACGCTAATGCCGAATCGCCATCCCATCGCCAAGGAGCGCCGTGCCCGACTCCCGTACGCCCATATCCGTCCGGCCCACCCGCCGCGCACTGCTCGTCGCCGCCGTCGCACTCGCCGCGCAGCCCGTGTCGGCCGCCGTCGCCGCGCCCCGCACCGTGACCGACCCGGTCCGGATCACCGAGGGCCAGGTCGCCGAGGCCGCGCCGGGCCGGCAGATCCTCTACCCCTCCGTCACCAGCTGTCTGACCGTCACCCTGCGTCTGGGCGGCGGAGCCAAGGTCGGCGCGCACGCCAGCCTCTTCCAGGTGCCCGGTGAGCTGCGATCCGACGCGATCCTGGCCGCTGCCGCGCGGCAGGCGGGTACCCGGCCGATCATCGCCGTCGAGGTGCGGGGCGCCGTCGGCGCCTGGCATCCCTCCTACTTCACCAGGGCCATCGAAAGCTACGGCGACGGCGAGCCCGTACCGGTCCCGGAGCGGCCCGACCCGGACGGCATCGCGCGCGCGGTGGCAGCCGGGCTCGGTCTGCCGGGGCGCGCCCCGGTGACGGTGCGGGACGTGCCCGACGGCGATCAGACGGTGGACTGACGGGCCTACGCAGATGAGCATTGCGGCTGGTGGGCGCGCAGCGGCCTGGCCCGGGATCAGGAGTAGGTGGCGGCCAGCTTTTCCCGGTACCACCGGCCCGGGGTCGTGGCGGGTGTGTCGGCGGGAGCCGTGGCGCCCGGCCGGGTCAGGGGCCAGACCGGAGCGTCGTGGTTGGGCAGGTAGAAGTACGGTATCGACCGGCGGGTATTATCCTGTCCCGCATCGGGATTCAATACCCGGTGCGGGGTGGAGACCTAGTGCCCGCCGGTCCAGAACGCCATCATGTCACCGATGTTGATGACGAAACTCCCCGGCACGAACGGCACATCCCGCCAGCCGTGCCCGTCCTGGTGCACCTGCAGTCCGCCGATGTCGTCCTGGTACAGAATTATCAGAACGCCCCAGTCGGTATGCGGTCCACGCCGCAACTGGCCCGGGGCGGGCGCGGCGGTCTGCCGGTAGTAGAAGTTCGCCACGATCGGAACTGCAGTGTGGCCCGGATGGCGTCGGCTTCGGGCATCGGTGAGATGACCTGCACCTTTGTCGGCAATCTACTTGCGGATCTTCTTGATCTTCTTGACTTCAGGAGCGCCGAATGCCTTGTTGAAGGCTTCGACGGCGGCATCCTCGGCCTTCGCAGCAGCATTGGCGAGGTCTACGTCATCAGGAGCGTCGGCAGCGGTCTCGGCGGCATCGGCGGCAGCTTTGGCGGCATCGCGGGCATCGGCAGCAGCTTTGGCGGCGCGTTTGGCGGCATCGCGGGCATCGGCGGCGAGGTCGGCGGAATCACTGTACTCGCGGGCGGCTTCGGCGTAGCCGCTGGCTACCTCCGCGGCCAGGTTGGCGGCGTCTTGGGCCTTCTCGGCGACGGTCTCGGTGTCGGTCGCACTGTCGGCGGCTTTGGCATAGGAGTCGATGATGTCGGCTGCCTTCTGAACGAGAGCTACTTTCTCGCGGTACGCACCGGCCTTCTTGGCGGCTTCGACCATGGCATGCCCTCGGTTACCAGCGCTGTGGGCGCGTTCCCGCGCCTGGGCGATCAGGTCCTGTTTTGCAGCCGCGACATGAACACCGACGCCGGAAACAGGCACGGCCACAGCAGGAACCATCGCCCCAACGCCACCCCAGAGCACGACGGCGGAGGCAGTCGCTACGAATGTGGCACGCAGAACAGGCATGTGGCCTCCAACATGATCGAGATTCCAACCGGAACAGCGAGAAATCACCTGCGTAACCACCGCAGGTGTCGACAGTGCATTCGTCACCACACGGCGCAGGGATGGGCTCGGTCACGAAATTTCTACCGCTTACAGTGATCCGCGACGAACATCCACTGTCTATACACTCGGACGTCGCTGACGACCGGGGGGCCGAGTGTGCTGAACTCGGCTACTCTTTGTGCGTTGGAAAACCCTGCCAGCCAACCAATCTGGGGAAACCTGACGGTCCAGCTGGGGACTTCGTGCCGGAGAACCCCTATAACCGGGACGTGACGGCTGATGGTCGGTTGTGGGCGGACGTCGACCCGGCCACCATCGTTGTGAAGGTACTTCCTTTCACCCACACGATGGGAGATTGCTTTGTCCCCCAATGATTTTGCCCCGAACCGACGCACACTGATGACTCTGGCGGTGACCGCCGCAGCCCTTCTCGTCACTCCCACCCTGCCTGCCGTCGCCGCGCCGCCGGCAGTCGAGTGGGACAAGCCGGGACCGTACGAGGTGCGGGTACAGGCCATGAGGGATCACACACTGTACTTCCCGGCGAAGATGGATCGACACCCTGTGATCATTTGGGGCAACGGCGGTTTTGCCTGGCCGCCGACCTACGATGGATTACTCCGGCACTGGGCAAGCTACGGTTTCATCGTCGCCGCGACGAACGTCGCGGGCTCGACCAGCGGTGTCGAGATGCTCCAGGGCATCGATCTCCTCGCCCGCCTCAACCAGCAGTCGGACAGTCCCTTCCACCAGAAGGTCGATCTGGCGCACGTCGGCGCCTCCGGCCATTCCCTGGGCGGTGGGGGCAGCCTCAATGCCGGCGCGGATCCTCGTGTCGACACCACAGTGCCGATCGAGGCGGGTCCGCGCCCCAGTTCCGCCAGCCTACACGGACCCACGTTCCTCCTCGCCGGGGAGAACGACACCATCGTCGACCCGGCGGGGGTGAAGCAGTTCTACGAGAGCGCCGACCATATAGTCGCGATCTACGGGGCACTCGCCGGCGCCGGGCACTTCACCCCGTTGAACGACGGCGGCGGGTTCCGGGGACCCAGCACGGCCTGGTTCGCCTTCCATCTGAAGGGCGATGAGCGAGCCAGGGGCGAGTTCTTCGGCGTCAACTGTGGGATCTGCACGAGCAAGGCCTGGAGCGAAGTTCAGCGCAACGGCCTGGCACAGCAGGTGCCCGGCCCGAACGGCGACTAGCATCCGATCACGACGTCGGCGCGGCCGGTATTCGTGCACTCCGGGTGACGCGGCCGAGCATGCGATCTTCGCTCCTCCTCGCCTTGCGTTGATCGGCTGTTTCGTGTTCGAGGCCGGACGCCCGGGCCGAGGTATTCGAAGTGGATATTCTTACGGTCAGGACAGGGCTCGGCCGGCGGCGAACAGCAGCGCGGTGTCGCCGAATTCATGCCAGAGATAGCCGGTGTCGAGGGCGGCGCGGTAGGCGGCGCGAACCGACTCGGCGCCTGCGACCGCTTCCAGCAGGCGTAGATGCGAGGCCTCCGGCTCGTGCCAGCCCGTGATCAAGGCATCAACCGTCCGGGCCGGGCGGGTGCCGTCGAGAACCAGGTCGGTCCAGCCGGCCCGGGGATGGACGCGGCCGGATGGCTCGGCGGCGGACTCGAGAGCGCGAGTGACCGTGGTGCCGACAGCGACAACGCGACCACCACGGGCGTGGGTCGCATTCACCAACCCGGCGGTGATCTCCGGAACCGCGTAGCGTTCGGGACTCGGTGGCTCGCCGGTCTCGGGCGAGGACACACCGGTGTGCAGGGTGATCGGTGCGACGGTGATACCGGCGGCCACCAGGTCGATCACCAAGGAATGGGTGAATGGCCGTCCAGCACTGGGCATTTCCGCGCTCCCGGGTTCGCGACCGAAAACGGTTCGGTAGTACTCCGGCGACCATTGCTGCCTCACGTAGGCATAGGTGATCGGGCGGCCGTGCCGGGTCAGTAGTGATGCAATGTCGGTGTCGGCAGCGGCGACCCACAGCCGTTGCGCGGGCGGCAGCCAGGGATCGCGCAGAGTGACCTGCGCGCCCGGAAGGTCAATGCGCGCACCGGATTCCACTACAGCGTCGGTGAACGGCATGCGGTTCGGCGAGCGCAGCTCCACCACCCAGGTGCCGTCATCCAGCCAGGTGGCGAAGTGCAGCACTATCGGATGATCGCGATAACGTCCGTCCACGGCCGCGGCCAGGGTAGCCGAATTATTGATGACCAGAAGGTCGCCCGGCCGCAGAAACTGCGGGAGTTCCCGGAATGTGGCGTGAGTGATGGTCTCGTCCCTGGAGACGAGCATTCGCACCTCGTCGCGCATCAGTCCACGCGCTTCCGGTGGTGCCGTCGCCACGCGATCTGCGGGGACGGCGAAATCGTACAGTGCGAGAGTCATTGCGCCCTACTCCTTTCGGTGTATCGAGGAAGGTGGAGTCTCATGGCGCAACGGACAGCTCTGCGGCCAGGTACCGCCCACTCGGCGGGCGAGCGTCGATCAGGTGGAGGAGAGCGGGAACGACGGTCTCCGGTTCGGGGCGATCGGAGATGTCCTCGTCCGGAAAAGCCGCCTGATGCATTGCGGTGCGCATATCTCCGGGATCAAAGGCGTAGACGCGTATCTCCGGGTTCTCCGCGGCGAAGGTCGCGGTGAGATGATCCAGTGCTGCCTTCGACGAGCCGTAACCGCCCCAGCCCTCGTATGGGTTCACCGCGGCATCGGAGCTGACGTCGATGGCGATGCCGTCGGACGCCCGAAGTTTCGGGAGGGCCAGCTGCAGAATAGCCAGTGGTGCAATGACATTGGTCGCCAAAACGGCGGAGTACACGTCGAGCGGATAGTCGGACAACCGTGGCATCGGATTCGGGCCCAACGCGCTGGCATTGTTCATCACCAGGTCCAGCCGGTCCAGTTGGGCGACGACGGCGGCCAGCCTGGCGCGGTGTGCCGGATCGGTTACATCGCCGGTGAGCGCCATCGCGCCAGTGGCGTCTCGAACCTGGGCGAGGGGGTCGAGGTGACGGGCGGTGAGGATCAGATCCCAGCCCCGGGCGGCCAGTGCCAACGCGACCGCGCGACCGAAGCCGACGGATCCACCAGTGATGAGAGCAGTTTTCGTAGCAGGCATGCCACCATCGTCGGACCTGAAGATAACTCGAGGTCAAGGGTTCGGGCGACGGAACCCGCCATCGTCGCCGGGCGGACGGCGTTGATCGCAGGCTTCTACCGCATGCGCCTCGCGTATTGGAGGTCACCTAGGCCAAGGTAATGCCGCGTGCGTGTGGTCGGGAGAGCGAGATACGTTGTTCTTCTCCTCCAACTGGGCCAAGGTCCGCGCACCGTCGATCGGGGCCGTCACGCCGGGGTTCTGCAGGGCCAGGCGTAGGCGACCTGTGACGGCGCCTTACCCAGCTCGGCCGCGACCTGCTTCACCACCTCGGCGACGGTCGAGAGTGGCAGACATGGTGTCCTTACCTTTCGTCGAAGGTCATCCTCTTATGTCGTGAATGGGCGGTCTGACCTGCGGGTGCGGCGCTTGCTCGAATCGTCGGCGGTGTAATTGCGTTGTCCTGCTGGTTCGACCGCTCAGCGCGATGCCTCGAAGTCGGCGATCACGTGGTCGATGCGTTCTCGGATCGCGAACGGACTGGCGGTCAGGCCCACCACCGAGGCGGTGTTGACGATGTGGCCCCGGCCCGCCTCGACCATGGCCGGAACGAAGGCCCGGATGCCGTTCACGACGCCGCCCAGATTAACCGCCAGAACTCGTTGCCAATCCTCGGTACCCACCTGCCAACTCGGCCCGCCCCGCCCCACACCCGCATTGTTGACAGCCAGATCGATCCGCCCGAACCGGTCCAGCGCCGCGTCGGCCAGCCGCTGAACCTGGCCCGCATCGGAGACATCGGTGGGCATCGCCATCGCCTCGCCGTCGAGTCCGGCGGCCACCTCGGTGATCCGTTCCCCCTCGAGATCGGCCGGCACGACTCGCAGTCCGCGCTCGCTGACCGCCCGCGCAAGCGCCTCACCGATCCCGTTCGCGGCCCCGGTCACGACCGCCACCTGTCCGGCTTCGAGCTTCATAGCCTCTCCCTTCGAACCCGAGTTCTCCCTGGAGTTCGTTGGTCTCGCCACGAGCCATCGCGTCTGCGTTCGGCTCCCAGCGGCATTTCGCTCACTCTGGTTTGGTAAAGCCTGTGGGGCTTTTGTCGGCTGCTGCTCGGGCGGTGGTGATGGTGTGGTTGTCGAGTTTTCGCCAGGCTGCCAGGGTGAACACCACTGCGCAGGCGAACCCCACCCAGAAGGGTGCGGCGAGGCCGAATTGGCTGGCGAGCAGTCCGCCGAGAAATGCGCCGAGGAACAGGCCGGTGGCACCGACGAGGCGGTATGCGCTGTGTACTCGGCCGAGAAGCTCTGGTGGCACGAGTGACTGGCGCAGTGAGGCTCCGATGGTGGTGAACACCGACAGGTGGATGGAGAAGGGAATGAGGATGGCCGCGGCGACGGCGGCGCTGTGGGTCAGCGCCATTCCGATGTATGAGCCCATTTCGATGAGCAGTCCCACGCGCAGTGTCGTGCCTGGACCGAGTGCGGCGATGATGCGAGGCGCGGTGAGGCCGCCGCAGACGCCGCCGACCGCGGCGGCGATGAGCAGCACCGCGTAACCGGTGTTGCCGACGCCGAGCCGTTCCCGGGCGATCAGGACCAGCAGTGAAAAGATGGCGCCGAGGCCGATATTGGACAGTCCCACGGTGAGCGTGAGTGTGCGGACCAGGGAGTTTCGCCACAGCCACCGCGCGCCGTCAACGATCGCGGCAGCGAGGTGCCGCTGGCTCACACCGGGGTCGCGGCGATTGACGGTGGCAGGTAGCGTGCCTGCCAGAACGGCGACCGCGACGAGACCTACGGTGTCGACGAGAAACGGTGTCCAGGCGGTGATTCCGAACAATGCGACCCCGAGCGGGCGGGCGAGCAATTGTTCGGTAACCGATCTGGTGGCTTGCAGCCGTCCGTTGGCGCGTTCGAGTTG
Organism: Nocardia transvalensis; assembly: GCF_015477765.1. GTDB lineage: Bacteria > Actinomycetota > Actinomycetes > Mycobacteriales > Mycobacteriaceae > Nocardia > Nocardia transvalensis_A. The sequence goes on from NZ_JADLQQ010000012.1 coordinate 236,395, forward strand.
CGTGGGTGCGACCAGGCCGGGAATGGCTGTGACCGAGGCGTTGTCGAAGACTAGACCGGCGCAGCCGACCACGAAGAAGGCGATGTAGAGCAGCGGCAGGCTCGCATGATCGGTCGCGACGGCGGCGCTGACGGTGCCGAGCATGGCAATGCGCACGACCGTCGCAATGGTCATGAGTCGTCGTCGGTCGAGCCTGTCCACGATGGCTCCGCTGGGCAGCCCGAACACGAGAAACGGCGCGATCTGGGCGATCATCAGTCCCGACACCGCTACCGGGTCGCGGGTGATCGACACGGCCAGCAGGTTGGCGGCGATCTGGGTCACCCCGTCACCGAAGCTGGAAAGTGTAGCGGCCGACCACAATCTGCCGAACTCGGCCCCGAGGCGTTTTGTCGCGGTGGTCGAGCGCTCCATCGGCCCAACGTTATCGCGGCCGGGCGAGATGGGTCAGCCCGCCGACGCCCGCTCGTCGGCATTACCGTGCGTTCCTGGGGCCAGCATCTCGGCCACACTCCGATCGGATGCGCGGCGCCGCGCCCGAAGGATTTCCTCGATGTCAGTCGGGCGGTCGGCTCGACCTTTCTTTCTTATCCTCTGGCGCTATGGCAGGCGACCAGTCCTGCGGTTCCACATTCGTCGGTTTCTTTACACCCCCATGTTCCCAGTCGAACTTCGGGGCGGGTGGCCCCCCGCAAACAGGCCGAGCCGACGTGCACGGCGCCGGATCGCCTTGGCGCCCTTGCCAATCCCCGCGCCGACAGTTCCTACCCACCCGAACATTGCTCGATTCTGGTCGATACTGCTCGTCCGGAGTCCCGCCGCTGATCACGACGGAACGCCGCCTTGCGGTAATCCGTTGGCTTATAGGGGAGTAGAGCCGATTTCGGGTGCCGGAACGATCCGAAGGTGAGATCCTGGTCGACATAGTGCTTCGGCAGATTCGCAGGGGTGGAAGAATTGTGAAGCGCATCGGTCTTTCTCGTCGGATGCTGGCTGTGCTCGGCGCCGGCTTCGCTGTCGTGCTCGCGGCCGGGGCATGCGGTGGTGGCTCCAGCCCGCAACCCGCGGCCGGCAACGGGCTGGAGAAGACGCGGCTCACTGTCGGCGCCGTGCAGGTGCTCGACGATGCCCCGCTGTTCATCGCGATCAAGGAGGGCTACTTTCAGCAGGAGGGGCTGACCGTCGACACCAAGCTCGTCACGCAGAGCACGCAGGCGTTACCGGATCTCCTGCACGGCACCATCGACCTCATCGGTGGTGGCAATCTCGTCTCCTACCTCCAGGGCAACGCCAGGGGCACATTCGACCTCCAAGTGCTCGGCACGGCCACCACCTGCGTCGCCGACGGTTACGCCATTCTGGCGCTGCCTGATTCGGGTGTGCGGACCCCGGCGGACCTGGCCGGCAAGAAGATCGCCGTCGCCGTCGTCAACAACATCCAGACTCTCACCGCCGACGTGCTGTTGAAATCCGTCGGTATCGACACCGCCGGCATCCGCTACGTACAGATTCCCTTCCCGGATATGAACCGTGCCCTGGTGGCCCGCCAGGTCGACGCGATCAGCGTGGTCGAGCCGTTCGTCACCAGCGCCAAGAATGAGGTGCGTGCCGTCCCGGTGATGTCGCAGTGCAGTGGGCCGACCGAGAACCTCCCGCTCTCGGGCTATTTCGCCACCCGCTCGTGGACGCAGCAGAACCCCAAGGCCGCGCGGGCGTTTCAGCGCGCGCTGGCCCGTGCGCAGGAGCGTGCTGCCGCCGATCACGCTGCCGTGCACCAGATCATCCCCAGCTACATCAATATCTCGCCGCAGGACGCCCAGCAGCTCGCCCTCGGTGGCTACCCGCCGACGACCGACCCGGCCCAGTTGCAGCGGGTGGCGGATCTGATGCACAGCGGCGGAATGCTGTCCGAGCCGCTGGATGTGAACCCGATCATCTTCCGATAGGGAGCAAGCCGTGCTCGAGGTAAGCAACCTGAGCCATTCCTACCGGAAGGGAGCCGACATCCACCCGGCGCTCGTCGATCTCACTTTCAGCGTGGCCCGCAGCGAGCTGGTCAGCATCGTCGGCCCATCCGGCTGCGGCAAGTCGACGCTGTTGCGAGCCATCGCCGGACTGCTGCGGTTCGACGAGGGCCGGGTGATCGTGGACGGCACGCCCGTCACCGGGGTGCCCGACGAACTCGCGATCGTGTTCCAGGATTACAGCCGCTCGCTGTTCCCGTGGCTGGATGCCGTGGGCAACGTCGCGCTGCCGCTGCGCCGCCGATTCCGCAGCCGCCGACAACGCCGGGACGCCGCTCTGGACGCGCTCGCCGCGGTTGGCCTGTCCGAGGTCGCTCACCGGCACCCGTGGCAGCTGTCCGGCGGGATGCAGCAGCGGGTCGCGATCGCCCGCGCCATCGCCTACGAGCCGAAGCTGCTGCTGATGGACGAGCCGTTCGGCTCGGTGGACGCACAGACTCGGGAAGACCTGGAAGACTTGATACTTCGGCTGCGCGACCAGCGAGAGATCACCATCGTCTTCGTCACGCACGATATCGACGAGAGCGTCTATGTCGGCGACCGGGTCCTCGTGCTCAGCCGTGCACCGGGGCGAGTGATCGCGGATCTCGCGGTCGAGCTGCCGCGGTCCCGGGACCAGATCGCCACCAAACAGCTGCCGGGCTACGTCCGTCTGCGCGCCGAGGTCGGGGTATTGATCCGCGGGAAACCCGCGAGCCGTGCGGTGCGCTCCCGGTCCGACGGCCGGATTCCGGTCGCGGACGCGGCGGTGGATGAGAGCTGACATGGCCCAAAAGGCAACCTTGTCAAGGTATTTCGCCTCCGAATCGGGTCCGCGGAACCGCACGCGGCAACGCCTGCGGCGCGGACTGACCGGGGTGGTCGTGTTGCTCGCGATCGCCGAACTGCTCGGTCGCACCGGCGTGGTGAGCCCGGCTGTGCTGCCACTGGCGTCCACCGTGCTGGACCGCGCGGCCGGTCTGCTCGGCAACGGCCGCTTCCTCGCCGATCTCGCCGCCACCGTCGCGGCATGGGCCATCGGATTGCTGATCGCGGTGGTTGTGGCGGTGCCGGCCGGGCTCGTGCTCGGCAGTTTGCCCGGCGTCCGCACGGCCACCATGGTGATCGTGGAACTGCTGCGACCGATTCCGTCGGTGGCGCTGATTCCGTTGGTCAGCTTGATCATCGGTGTCGGGCCGCGGATGACGATCACGCTGATCGTCTACGCCGCCGTCTGGCCCGTCCTGTTCAACACCATCTATGGCCTGCAGAGCGTGGAGCCGGTGGCCAAGCAGACCCTGCGCTCGTTCGGGTTCTCCCAAGCCAGCGTGCTGATGCGGGTGTCGCTGCCGAGCGCCGCACCGTTCATCGCGACCGGAATCCGGCTGGCGTCCTCGATCGCCATCATCGTCGCGGTGGCCGTCGGCATCGTCGCCGGCCGGATCAACGGCCCCGGTATCGGAGCGTTCATCGCCGACGCCAACTCGGGCGCGGGCAATACCGCCCTCGTCCTCGCCGCGACCCTGTGGGCCGGTGTGCTCGGCCTGATCCTCGACGCACTCGCGGTTACTGCCGAGCGACGAATGTTCCACTGGCACAGCGCCTATGCGCGGGAGTCGGGATGAGGCGCCGGACGGATGCGCGGATGCCGCAGATGTGGGCGGCCTGGATCTGGCGATGGGCGGTGCTCGCCGTCGGCCTCGGCCTGTGGGAGGTGTGGGCGCGAGGTGAACGGAGTCCGTTCTTCCCGCCTCCCACCCGGATCGCGGCGCAGATGTATCGGCTCTGGTTCTCGGGGCCGGTCGACCATCTGTTCCTCACCCAGGATGCGATCGACGACATCCTGCCCAGCCTGGCCAGGATCGTCGCCGGATTCACCGTCGCCACCGTGATCGGCATCGTGGCAGGTATCGCCATAGCCCGCTCGCCCGTCCTCGCCGACTACCTCGACCCGATCCTGCAGTTCTGCCGTGCGCTTCCCGTGGTGGCGTTGGTACCGGTCTTCCTCGCCTTCTTGAAGATCGGCACCCAGATGGAGGTGGTGACCATCGCGTTCGGCGCGGTCTGGCCGGTGCTGCTCAATACGGCCGATGGAGTCGCCTCGGTGGACCCGCTGAAGCTGGACACCGCACGAGCCTTTCGCCTCTCGCCCCGAGAACGTCTGACCGCCCTCATCATCCCCGCCGCCCTGCCGAAGATCTTCGCGGGTATGCGAATCGGCGTGTCGATATCGCTCATCCTGATGGTGATCTCCGAACTCGTCGGCGCCACCGAAGGCATCGGTTACGCGCTGAACAACGCGTCCACCTCATTCGACCTGCCGAGCCTGTGGGCGGCGATAGCCCTGCTAGGCATACTCGGCTACCTGCTCAACGGCCTGCTCCTGCTCGCCGAGCGCCGACTCCTTACCTGGCACCATGGCGCCTACCAGCGCACACCCTGAGTCAGAGGCCGGAACTTTCACCCTCGGAGAGGCGCTGCGACGTGCTCTTCGGGAATACCCGGTGGCGGCCGACGGGTTACGACTCCTGGGTAAATCGTAGAAAATTCGTAGAACTGCGCGCCGGTGCATCGTCGCCCGGTGCGCCAAGTCGACTCCCGACGACAGGAATCGCCGGGAGACAACTGACGGACTCCGGTTCGTGAGACCCGGTAACCGGAATTCTGTGGACCGTATCCGCACCCCTGGAGCTGGGTTCACCGCTCTTTAAGGGCCGGGTCGTCGGGGTCGATCTCGCGTAGCCCAAGTTCGATCCCACGTAGCCAGAGTCACATCTGTACCCAACGCTGCCCCGCCCACTCTGCAGGGTTGCGCGGATCCAGCCCAGCATTTTCGAGCGTCCGAATCGACGGAATCGTCCATGCTCATTCGGACGCCTGCGGTGTGCTGTCGGTACCGCAGGCGGTGTGAGCGACCGGTGCATGTCCGCCAAGCAGACGGTTTGCCAAATGTCCTGTAATGCCGAGATGAGGATGCTGCGTCCGCGTCTTGTCGGACCGGCGAAACTGTCGACGCCGCGCGTGGATGTCACAAAATGCCGCCGGTGGCGATGCTTCCGACCAACAAAGCGGGGAGAGCCAGTACCGCCGACCCAACTGCGGGGGCGATGATGAGGTCGGCAACGGAGCCGAGAACCGGTACAACGATGGGTAACGTCGCCAAGGCGAGAATCCCGCCGACGACGATCCCCAGGTCTGCAAATATCAGTGCGGATCCCACTTCATTCTCCTTCGACTGGTTGCTGCTGTCCTTGTCGGGCGTGCAAATACTCGAAGTTCGTGCGGTGATCTCGTGGTCGATCAGGGCTGAAGGCCATGTGACCGTGTAGCGCCCGAGAGATGTTACAGCGCACGTTGGGCCACAGGGTCAGGGGTCGACGTTTTGTGGATATCCGCCACATGACCCACTGCGAGCACGGTGTCACGCGATCGGCACACCCGCCGCGCGGCCTGTCGTCGAAGCCGACCAAAACGCAGCCTGGTTCCGTCAAACTCTATGCGGGACTGAGTGGTTCAGTCCTTCGCGGCACACATGCCGATGATGGGACGCGGCTATGTCTTTTTGGACTGCTTCGACCGTATTCACTGAGGGCCGGTGCGCCCCGATCGGAGTCGGTAGACGATGAAACTCGGGACGTCGGTCACCGGACCCAACTCGGCGGGGTACCGCTGTACGGCCTCAGCTGACGGCCGCGCCTCGGTAATCGCGTCGATCACGAACCCGGGCCGCTGCGAATTCAAGAACTGCCGTATCAGCTCCACTACCACCCCGAGTGGGCGGCACCCACAACGTGTCGTGAGAAGGTCCTCAGATGATCGACAATTCCGGCCCCCGGCGCGGTAGCTCGCGCTCGGCGCTGGCGTGCAGTCCACGGCGCTGGCTCCGAACCGGGCAAAGGCTGCTACATGCGCCGGATGATCCGGCCTTCCGAGCGCGCCGACACCCCAACGCCATACACGGACAGTGTGCATTTGGCCCCCCGCTCCGTCATCCAATTCTGCAACCTGACCGTAGATTTCCACTGCGCCGAGTCATGCGAGTCCAGACGAAATGGAGGTGTTGGACCAGACCGCAACCGGAGCGTCTCGACATTGCCCCTGCGCCACTCGCGACCCACAACCATCAACAACACCGTCTCGATTGTCACCCCGGCGTCGCCTTCGTTGGCCACCCGCGCCCGGACCTCGAGCTTCCCACCGCTCACCGGCTCCCCCAACACGAACGCCGTAAGCTTCGGAGCTCCCGTTCGGGGTTGCCGGAACAGCACTCTCACCGCAGCGGCGACAAGACTCAGGAAGCCGCCACTCACCCCGTCAGTCATAGCGGAATGCTCCCACGGCGGCGCGACGGATCCCGCTGCTTTCGGTGAGAGAAAGCGGGGTCGAAATTCCGGCCGGGCGGGCGGACCTCGAAACCGGCAGACTCAGGCACCGCCGCGGCCCTCACCGCCACCATCACCGACCGAGTCCTCAACGGCCTGGCCGCCGAAACCCCGCCCACCCGAACCGAAGTCGAAACCATCCTTGCCCGCGTCCTCGGCACCCGCCCCCGGACGCAGCCAGCCGAGCGGCAACTGAATTCCACAGCCACGCGATCGTTTCCACCGCGACGTCAGCCACATCGCACGAACATCCGCAAATGCCGCTGGTCGCGCGCCGGTCAGTCGTTCAGATCGGTTGGCGGGCAAGGCGTTCCGCCGCACGGAAATGCCGATTTCAGGATGGGTCGAGCCGTCCCTGGCTGGTCACTGCCGTGTGCGGTTGGGCTTTGGCCCAGGCGCGCATCGCGGGGATTTCCGGGCGCCGAACCAACGCGTCAGGCGAGCCGGTCCGGTTCGGTCTCCTCGGTTGCGCCGACATGACCGCCATACCCGCGTCAGGCCGACAATTCCGCGATCAGGCGGCGATAGACCTCGAAGGCCGGTTTCGGCGTGTAGTCGTCGTGCAGAATTCCGAACCGGTCGAACGGGTCGGGACTGGTGCTGTCGGCGTCGCGGAGTGTGAACCAGGTGTAACCGGCGATGTTGAGATCGGCGCGGTGTGCGTGCACCGTGCGGACCACTCGCTCCAGGACCGCGGCCTGCTCGTCGGCCGACCGGCCCGGGCTGGTCGCCCAACCGTGTTCGGTCACGATAATCGGGATCTCGGCACCGAGCCCAGCCGCAGGCAAGCCGGTGCCGCGCAGCCACTGCAACGAGTCGGTAATGCTGTCGGGTGCCTCGTCGTCCCACACTCCGGGGAAGGCGTCCAGGCCCACGTAGTCGATCGCGCCCGCCGCATCGATCGAACCGAAGAAATCCTCGTCGGGATCGGCGACGCTGAAACCGACCCGAATATCGAGGCCCTGTCTGGCCGCCTGGTCCTTGGCCGTTAGCGCCCCGGCGACCAACGCGTCGTAGACATTCGGCGTGTCGCCGTCCATACCGCAGCCGACGATATCGGCCTCCTCGGTGACCTGGATCGTGTCCAGCCACGGCCCGTAGCGCTGAACCAGGCGCTGGACGAACCTCTGGAACCCATCGACGTCGGGCGACTGAAACAGTGCCACCAAGTCCATTCGCCGCCCATCGCGCAGGCACGGCTCCACGTCGGCCGGTACGATACGGCCAATCGCCTCGGTACCGTCCCCGAGATACTCTGTGTAGCAACGGATCCGCAGCGGACGCCCGGTCTCGCCCTGCAAGCGGATGAGGGCCGCGCCGATACGGGCCGGATCATCGGGTCGCACGGGTTCCGCGGCGGAGGTTCCGCCGGGGTAGATCCCGAACACGAAGGGGGACATCACAAACCTCCCAGCCATTCACCGCTGTCGCTGGGAACGGTAATTGGTACTAATAGGCTGTCAACACCGCACGCTTCAGCAGAAGCGTGCGGTCATGTCCAGGTACCCCTCGACCGGCGAACCGGTCCAACACGCCAGCAACAGCCAGCAAAATGAGCTCTCATGCCGCGGGGTGCGCGGTGGTCGGCCGTCCAGATTGGTTGGCTGACACGGCTTCCCAATACACGCAGTCCTGATCTTCGACGCTGTGATCCCATCGGCACGTCCATTACAGCCCGAATCCGTTGTGCAGGGTCGGCGGGCGGGCACTGGACAACGAACCGCGGACAACGAGCTTCCGATCGTGGCAGGTGCCGACGGTCGCGGTGGGCTCGACGGTGGTCGTCGACCTCGAACTCGACGACCGTGCGCTTCTCACCCTCGCGGGTCTCGTAGGCGCTGCTCGAGTCGGCCGCTCACGATCACGCGAACGCCTCGGGTCGGGCTCTCGGCGGTGCCCTATTCCTGCTAACCCCAGCTTTTCGAGTACCCCATCGGGTGGCCCAACTTACGGCATGCACCGACTAGGCGCCGGCGCGTGGGCAGTTGCCTGATCCGGGTTGGGCGTATTGGATGACTATTTCGGCTGGGCGGTTGGCGACCGGATCTTCGTGAGTGGAGAATCGGCCGAACTCGTTGCCGCCCTGACGTAGTTGGAACGAGTAGATCCCGTTACCGGTCACCACGGAGGTGATGTCGAAGGTGAGCCAGTTCGCGGCCGGTGAGCCGGGACGCGAAGCAACCAGAGGTCCCAGCGTGGGCTGGTTGTTCCAGGTGGCGGTGGCCTCACTCCAGGAGTTGGGGTCGGTGCGGTGCAGGGTGAAGATGTTGCTCTCGGGTGTGGTGGTCCTGGACCACAGTTGAAGCGTGGCCGACGATACGCAACTGGAGTCGGGTAGCTCGGTGATGGAGAATTTCAGCAGGACTCGCCGTTCCGCGTCGGACTCGGTCGCGCAGATCGAACCGCAGACGAGTAACTCTTTGAGTGCCCCTTTGGCTACATCCCGATCAAGCTGGGAGACGTAGGTATCTTCGCTGACTGGCGAGATCAAGGGCGGGTTACCGGGAATGGGCGCTGCCGTGGTGGCATGTGGAATCACGGGCGAGGTCCCATCGTTGCCGACGGACTCCACCAGCCAGAGGACGGCGAGCAGCGCGAACGCGAGCGTACTTACCGCTACGACCGCACCGGGCCACCGCGTGCGGCGGGGTGCCGCATCCGCTGCTGCGCTGTTTGCCTTCGGCGGGTGGTTGCCGTTCGCGTCCACGCCGTCCGGAGGCGGTTCACAGTAGGCGGTTTCGGCGGCCAGTGCGTGCCAGCGTGCTTCCCACTCGACGACGTCGCCGCCGCACGCTCGAACGTAGGCCAGGGTGACGGCCAGGCTCGGCAGTCGTCGCCCGCTGGCAGCATCGGCTAATGCCGAGGGCGAAAACAGCGCACGACGCGCCAGCTGCCGGTATGGCGGGCTGCCGACCTTCTGCCGCAGCCGCCGCAGGTCGATCGCGAACTGTGCGATGGCGTCGTCACCGCCGACCGGCTGCTCGTGCCTCGGCATCACAACCCCTCAAACGACCACAACCATTGTCCCGACCTTCGCCTCGCCCGTCGACCCCCACCGCGACATCCGCGACGCACTCATCGTGTTCGACCGTGCCGCCACCGCCACCGCATGGACCCCGTGTCCCGGCGGGGCATGGACCGAAATCACCCACGCCGACACAACTTTCGCTACCCGTGATCGACCTTCGCGTCGACGCGAGGGGCAACATCTGCGTGCTGGACTGGAACGCCTGGACAAGTGGGATCGAGCGCTTGATGGGGGATGAACCGTTGCGGTGCACTCGACTTGGAGGACTCTGTGCGTTTCGCCGAAGCCGCCCGGCAACAAGAGAACGTTGGAGGTGCTGCCGCACAAAATAGGCCAATCGCCCGGCCCGTCGCTGGTGCCGGTTCACCCGTCGTCAGTTGCAAGACATCCGGAGGGCGCTGGGACCGCGCAGTTTCTGCGCGATCGAGGTCAGCAGCGACATCAGGCATTCGAGCAGATAGTCGTTGTCACGGGAGACCGCCTCTAGGAACACTCGGTGCCCCTGGCAGGGACCGCCCTGAGGCACCCTCCCTGCAGTGCCCGCCAGTACGACATCACCCGCAGGCGGAACACCCCCTCTGAAATAGCAATCCCCAAACCTGGCAACAGTCCGTAGGAGCGCGCTCTCATGTTGCTGCGCGGGCGTTCGGCGCGGCGAGATCGACTGCGCCGCAGGGCATCCGCTCATGCCGAGATGAGCGCATCCCGTGCGGTCACCGTTACCTGACACGATGATAGGGATCGCGGGCGGCTGGTTGCTACTCGTGACGACCACCACCACCGACTCGCCGCTGACGTTCCCCGTGGTGGGTCCGATCGTCATAGGTGCCCTTTGTCTTTTCCTCGCACTGGACCATGTCATCCGTCCTTCACCCGATGTGGCGGTCGACGATCAGGGGATGACGCTGCGCCCATTCGGCCGGATCCCGTGGGCTGCGATATCGCGTGTCCATCTGATCACAACCCATGGCACGAGGTATCTGGCCGTCGAGCTAGTTGAGCCCAGCCCGAAAATCACCGAAAGTCGTTGGCCCAGATGGATCTACGGACCACTAGGTAAGATCGTGGTCGGCTACCGACTTACCATCTCCGAGCGCTGGCTACGGCCAATATCGCTGGACGACATCGCCGCTGAACTACACAGGCGAAACCCTGGCCTGGCCATTGCAACATCCGAACGGAGAGGCTTCCGGCGAGCCCAGCCCTAGCCGCTTCGAACCGGCCAGCAGACTCGTCTGGTCCCGGTGGTCCCAGCTTGAAGGGCGCTGGCTACAGCCAGCGCGAGAAGGCTCAGCGCAGCCCCCCGCTTTCCTGCGCTCTCAGGAAGGCGAGTACGTCGCGGCTGAATGTCTCCGGGTACTGGAAGAGCGAGGCGTGCGCGGAATCGGGGTAGATGATCAGTTGTGCGTGCGGGATTTTCTGCGAGATGAGATACGAGTTCACTGTGGGCACCATGAAATCGTTGTCGCCGTTGACGACGAGGGTCGGCTGTTCGATCCGTTCCAGCTCCGAAAGGGGCGAGTCCTCGCCGCCCACGGTCACCGCCAGCAGGGCTTCCAGCTGAACTTTCTTGGCCGCTGGCGTGGCATCGGCTTCCGGGCCACGACGGGAGGTGTGGGTGCGGTTCCAGTATGCCTGGGCGTCTTCGAGCCCGGCAGCGTCTCGCCGGAAGAACAGGGTCTGCGTTGTTTCGATCGACCTCTTGGGCTGGGCCATCAGCTTCGCGACCTCGTCGACGGTGCTGTAATCGGCGCCGTCGCCGCCACCGCCGCCGGTGCCGACCAGGACGAGGTATCGCACCAGATCCGGCCTGGTCAGCGTGAACCGCTCGGCGATGAATCCGCCCAATGAAAATCCGAGCAGGTCGATCTTGGTCAGACCGAGGGTCTCGACGAACCGGATTGCGACCTCGGCCATTTCGCGGATCGTGGGAGGGACTTCGCCTCCGCTGTAACCGATTCCTGCATTGTCGAACACGATGACGCGTCGCTCGACAGCGAGTCGATCGACCACTGCCGGATCCCAATCGTCGATGCTGCCCTGGTAGCGGTTGAGCATCACCAGAGGGATTCCGGTGTCGGATCCGATCTGGCGGTAGGCCAGTCGTACCCCATCGACGTCGACAAACTGATTTTCAGCAGTGACAAGCGAAGTAGTCATCTCATACTCCTCCCTTAGGGGTTCGGGTCACTCGAATCCGCTCCGGAACTGCGCATGGGCTGCTCCGACCGGACCGCGGTCATGGTGTGCCACCTGCCACGAATTGCCGCCGGGCAGCTGCATCCCGGTCATCGGAATCGGGTCCGAGACGAAGACGTCGTAGGTCAGGCCGGTGGTCGACACCATTCAGTTCGGAGTTGCTGTAACGACGTATTCCTACATGATAGTAGCTATACTAAAGATAGTCCATGTGGGAGGTCACACCCCTCCGCAAAGCCCGGCCGCGATGTCGCGACCCTTACCCGGCGATCATCGGGACTGCCCGTACCGATTGCCGAGCTTCTTGGAGAACAGGCGGAGCCAGGCTTTGCGACCAGGAACGGCGGCGGGCAATCGGAGATCTAGCTAACATCGAGCGAACTGATGGTAGCTTCCTGGAGGGAACGCAACCTCAATTCGAGAGTCTCCGAACAGTCGGCGTATCGGCGGGAGGTGCGGCTCCACCTAGTGACGTCGACGCGCTCGTATGACCGATCCTCACGCTGGTGCGAGGTTGACGGTGTAACGGATATGCGGTGCCATGTCGCTCGCATGGGTCCTGATCTCCGCTTCGGTCGTCTCGGCGACCCACCGCATCGACATCCCTGAACACCCGACGTTCCATGGCGAAACCTCTCCTGAAATGGCACAACACGTCCACTCAGACTCGCGGCCTCGGGTATTTCTCCACCACAAATACATCGGTCCACCCAGGTCGGGTGGGTTTGTCCGCGATTGCGGCGCGGCCTCGGGCACGGTAGTTGTTCGTAGGGCGAAGCGAGCGGCCGCTGCGCTTCGGGGTGTGATTGGGCCGGGACTCGCTAGCGGTGCGGCTGGTAGCAAATCCCCTGGCGGTCATCGTGTTTCCTAGAGGGCATGGCGGGGGGTGGTGAAGAATGGCGCCTGTTTCCTGGAACCGTGACAAGGCGAGGTCTCGGTGACCAAAGTGCTGTTGGTTCACAGACCCGCCAGGGTGCGGTCGACGGCATTTCCATCGGCGAGCCCTTCGATCTCGACAGAATCGACTATGCGCTCGACCGCGCTGAGGTAGCCGGCCGCGCCATCACCGACCAGCTCGACCAAGCGATCGCGGACCTCGCAGAAACTGGTGCCACCACCGCAGCGCTCGGCTCCGCCCGCTCCCGTACCGACGACGCGTCCGAGGGGGAAACGTCCGATACGACGGTGGGGGATTCCACCTGGTCATCCTTGCCTGCCGATCTGTATCGTGCCTTGTCAGCGGTGGCTCGCATGCCGCGGCTATTGGTTCCTTCGGACTACGACGGGACTGTCGCGCCCATCGTGTCCGATCCGGCGAAGGCCTATCCCATCGGAAATCGGTGAGCGCGCTGCGTGCGCTCACCGGCCTCACCGCCACCACGGCGGCCGTCATCTCCGGCCGGGCATTGCGTGACCTCGCGGCGCTGTCCCGGCTCCCGGTAGCGCACGTTCTGCGGCGCGTCGATCTCGTCCCGCAGACCGCGCGACCAGCGGCAATAGCGGATGTTTGTTTCGGGTGAGATGCCCGTGACAGCGTCGTATCTAGTGACGTCTTGGTCGCTGTCTGCGGGCGCAAGGGAGCAGTGGCACGCGCGTCCTTGCCGAGAACGTCCGCGTACCCGGTGTGCGCGGAACTCCGGGGATGTCGTATCGTGGTCGAGTCTGCATCGAAGTTTCCTTCGATGGCAGGCGCGGAGTTCCTATTGCTTCTGTAGTGGATTCGAGGTGGTGACTTATATCCCAGGCCATGTAGCCGTCCGCATTCCCCCACGTCCTGATTTCTGAACGTGTCTGGGGCGGACGTCGCGCTGGCCTGAGTTGCGTCACCCAATCTTGCTTTTCCATTTCCCGGGTGCAGCTCTGCCGACTGCCCCTGGTTTGGTGTTGTCCGGCCCCTGGTGTGGTTGGCGGTGAGCTCCCCGGTTCCTGAACCAGGAGTCCTATTGTGAATTCCCCCGCGCTCGACAATGAGCCCGAGCAATCCCCTGAGCCCTCGACACGTACCCCATCCGGCGCGTCGTCGAAGATGACGACGGCCGCCAGGGTCGCCCTCGCGGTCGTGCTGACCGGCGAACTCATGAGCATCCTCGACGATTCGGTCGTCCTCACCGCCATCCCTACCCTGCAACAGTCGCTCGGTGCTGGACCGGTCGCGGTGCAGTGGCTGACGGCGGGCTACGTGCTGACCTTCGCCCTCGGACTGATCACCGGTGGCAGGCTCGGCGACCTCTACGGCCGGCGTAAGACCTTCCTCCTCGGCACCGCCGGGTTCACCCTCGCCTCGCTGCTGTGCGGTATCGCGGCCGGGCCCGGCATGCTGATCGCCGCCCGCGTGCTCCAAGGCGGAGCCGCCGCCGTGATGATCCCGCAGGTCCTGGCCACCCTCCACGTCACCTTCGACGGCGAAAACCGCAGCAGAGCCTTCGGTCTCTACGGAGCCGTCCTGTCGATGGGCAGCGTCGCGGGTCCGGTCCTGGGCGGCGTGCTCACCGAGGCCGACCTGTTCGGGCTGTCCTGGCGGCCGATCTTCCTGATCAACGTGCCCGTCGGGCTCGCCGTGATCATCCTCGGGCACAAGTTCATCACCGAGTCGACCGCGGCGAAGGCCGACCGCCTCGACCCCGCCGGCATGCTGTTGTCCGCGATCGCGATGGCGCTGATCGTCATCCCGCTCACCGAGGGCCACACTCACGGCTGGCCGCTGTGGTGTTTCGCCATGCTCGCCAGCGGTCTGCTCGTGCTCGGCGTCTTCGTGCGCCACCAGCAGCGCCGCAAGAACGATGCCCCGCTGGTGGCGCTGTCGCTGTTCAAGAGCAACCAGTTCTCCGGCGGTCTGTCCGCGCAGCTGACGCTGGGGCTGCTGTGCGGGCTGTTCTTCATGACCTGGAGCCTGTACCTCCAGCACGGCCTGGGCATGAGCCCGCTGATGGCAGCGCTGGCCTTCGTGACGCTCGCCCTCGGCGAGCTGGCCGGTGCAATGACCGCGGCGAAGACCGCTGGACGTTTCGCACGTCGCCTGCCCCAAAGCGGCGCTCTGAGCGCCCTCGCCTCGCTCACGGCCTACGCGCTCCAGATCAGCGGGCAGGCCGAGCCGGCCCTGCTCGCGATGACGGTCCCCGTTCTGCTGCTCGGGTTCGGCCTCGGCATGATCGGCGGACCGATCGCCGACCTGACTCTGGCGAAGGTTCCGCACGAGAGCGCCGGTTCGGCCTCGGGCCTGTTCAACACCGCGCTCCAGCTGGGCTACGCCCTAGGTATCGCGCTGACCGGCCTCGTGTTCTTCTCTGCCACCGGCGACGCACCCACGAGCGCGCTCAACCGCGACGCGTTCACTGGCGTGCTGTGGTGGGTCGGTGGCACCTTGACCGTGATGTGGGCCTTCATGTTCTGCCTGCCCCAACGCGCGAACAGCAAAGCCGAGAATTCTGCCGGGCAGTGACATCGGTCGTATCGGGTCACCACTGAGGGGCGTACTGAAATGCCGGGTAGGCCCGGCGCATTGCTGCGCCGGGCCCCCCGAAGAACCGGACGTGCACGGTTTCCATGCATCCGGCTCGAGCAAGCCCGTGGCGGGCTGATGAGGTGTCGGGCTGCCGGGAGTGGCAGCGTGTGTGGTTGAGACGGAGTTCGGATTGATCCGATGCTCGGTCCCGTAAGGTGATGGCGTTCTTGGTGATCGCCTTGCGGGTGGTCGGCGTGCAGGAGCAGCTCGCCGCAGCGGGCGCAGTGACCGTGCTGGTTTGCAGCAGCCGCAACCTGGTGCTGTCGACGGGCAGGCGTATTCCTTTGCGCCGCCGGGTGTTCCAGTAATCGGCAAGGGCGGGGTCGTCGGGTGATGCCAGCGCACAGCTACGCCAATCGATCCGGAGAGAGCTTGCATGGCTGGCCAACGCGGGACCAGCGGCATAAAGGAGATGTTCCGGAGCCAGACTGCCTGGCATCGGCGGCCGGCTCGAGCTAGTCGGTCAGTGCCATCCCTACGGTGGCGACGATCGTCTGTGTCATGCGGAATCGATTGGAGCGCTGATGGATGTCGATCGTGAACCCGCTGTCGGTGAGCAGGTCGACCAAGCCGTTTCCGCACACTTCACGGGCATGGCGCGGCTCCAGGGCCAGGAGGTATGCGTCCATCAGCAAACCGGTCAGCGCGGGCCGGTCCAGGTCGACGATCACGATCCGGCCGCCAGGGCCGAGTACCCGCGCGGACTTACGTATAGCGTTGGCGCGCAACGCTGTCGGGACCTCATGCAGGCCGAACACCGACATGACAGTATCGAACGAGTTGTCCGGATAGGGCAACGCTGCAATGTCGCCCTGGACCAGTGACATTGGCGGTTTCCGAACGAGATAGC
Source organism: Nocardia transvalensis (assembly GCF_015477765.1). GTDB lineage: Bacteria > Actinomycetota > Actinomycetes > Mycobacteriales > Mycobacteriaceae > Nocardia > Nocardia transvalensis_A. Next base: position 252,359 of record NZ_JADLQQ010000012.1, read on the forward strand.
TTGCGGCGGCCGACCGTGATCATCTCGGGTGAGATCCACGCCGACGGCCTGCACCTCGGGGTGCCTGCGGGCCAGGAGCCGTGAGGCGTATCCGGTCCCGGCGCACAGTTCCAGGACCCGCCCGACACCGCCCAGCTCGACGTGACGGACCAGTTTCTCATGCGGTCGCCCCGGTAGGAGTGGATTGACGATCTCGAGGATCTCCCCGGCAAGTGCAAACTTCACGCGATTCCCCAATGCGGACATGGACGTTAGGTTAGGCGACCCTAATCCGCGCGTCCAGAGGGCCTTGCGAAGTGGGTGCCTCACAGAAATCGGCATAGAAATACGTTTAGTGCATCGGTTGCCTGGACGTGGGGAACGTCCTACTTATGGGCGAGCGGTTTTCATCCGATGCCCGGATCCATCTCTGGCCCCGGCCCGTAGAGGTCCTTCCAGAGTTGTGGTGTGGGTAGCAGCGTGCCGTTCGGCCTGCTGTCGTAATCGCTGGGAACGTCCTGGGCGCGAGGCCCTCTCAGGAGACCGCGAGAAGCGTTGCAGGTGTGGGCTGTTGACTGCGGGGCCTGGCCTCGGTACAGGACCGCGGGCGCGACAGCGCTGAGGCCGGGCAGGGATCGATACGGTGTGTCGACCCTGCCCGGCTGTCGTAAACAGTTGGGATTGCTCGTGGTTCGAGCCCGTCCGCACGACCGGACGCCCTGTTATTCGTGAGCCTTGAGTTCTTGAAAAGACTGGAGTCGGCGCCGCTGACGTTTCCGCATGTGCCAGGCAGCGACTTCGCGGGCACGGTCACCGAAGTCGGTGCCTGATCGGTCAGACGCGGTATCACGGCCTTGGGGTCGACGCGGTGCCGAACTGGTGCGCGGCGATGACGGCGCGCCAAGTGCCATCGGCCACAACGTGTGGGTACCTGCTCTGAAAGTGATACTTACGCAGCGGTATTGCCTTGCCGCGCCGTCCCGAAGTCGGATCCGACCGGAGTTACGGACCGACGGTGATCATGTGCCCCGGGTCGGCGGGGTTGTTCACAAAGAAGGTGGCTGACACCCTGTCCCATGAATCCCCCGTCGGACAGGAGGCGTCACCGGTTGTCCGGTTCGGCACCGTATCGAGGACCGTCATCGACGGCAGCGACTGCAGGCCGCCGTTGTTGACGCTGTTGGTGTAGGTACCGGCGACCGTCGCGGGCCCGTCCGGCGCGTATACGGTGGTGCAGTTCACAGCCCCGCTGGTTGTGATGGTCACTCCCCCTTGGGGAATGACCAGACCGGCGGCGATCGGTGACCCGTTCTGTGCCGCAATTCCCCAGTTGCCGGTGGTTGTTACGTTGACGGTGCGACCGGACTGGTCGGTGGTGCATTTGCCCAGGGTCAGGGGCCCGAGCGAAATGGTCACCGGTCCGCTCGAGTTCTTGTTGTTCGGTGCCGCGGGAACGGAACCGCCACTGGTCGTGCCGGTATAGCAATTGACGGTCGAGGTGCCCGTCCCGAAGACCACCGCACCATTGTTCGCGGTTGCGACACCGGCTCCGGCCGGGCTGACCGTGGTCGAGCTGTCGGCCCGTGCCGGACCGGCGCCGACCGCCATCGCGGCCGCGGTACAACTCACCGCGATCAGGGCCGCCCGTGCGTAGAACAGTTTTCCGAACATTACGAAACTCCTTCGAGCGATACAACAGCGAGTCAACGACATTCCCGCGGATGCCCGAATCACCTACTCCGCATCGACGACGAACTCTTCGACACGGCTGGTGATCTCGGCCCCGGCCGAAACCGGCGGCATGGTGGGTTCGCGAATGCTCATGTTCGATAAATCGGTGCGGTAATCAGATCGGGGTGTCACGCCCCTTGGTCGATCATCGAACGCCTGGTTTGTCCGGTAAAGCCCCTATAACGTTGGGGTTACCAGTTCTCGAGAACCGGTTGATGGAACCGGCATGCTCCGGTATACAGATGCCCGATCGGCGTTCTTGCACAACGACATCGGGCCGTCGGAAGGCGTCACCGCTGAACGTGGAGGCTCCTGCCGGTCGGTTGAACCAACCCGACGATTACGGCCTTGGCCGTCGGGGCTGACTCCGGCGTAGTGATCGCGATATTGTCGGTGGTCGATCAGTGCGGCGAGCAGGTCGCGGTCAGGATTATTCGAGCAGATCCGGAACGTTTCAAGCTCGCCCACTGGTACGTACTCGCTTGTGGTGCAAGGATTGTCGTCGGATCGGCGGTGGTTGGTCGATGGTCGGCGCCGAGGTCCCCCAGTCGCTCGAAGGGATATAAGGGGTTGCCCGTGAGGCAGCGGCGGAGTCGGCATGTCGTACCTCCGTGGCAGCATGCTCGACCATGAGTTGGAAACCGTTGTTGTCACGCTGGAGTGAGGAGTGGATCCGCAGTCGCGAACCCGGCCAGGAGGATCCGGAGATCCTGCGCGACGGTTGGCTCGGGTTCGCCCCGGCAACCGAGGACGCGGTCGCGGCGGCCGAGGTGCGGATCGGGCGGAGGCTGCCCCCGTCGTACCGCGAATTCCTGCTGACGACCGATGGCTGGCGGCACGCCGATTTCGTCGACCGCATGCGGGACACTTCCGATATCGGCTGGTTGCGTGACATCGAACCGTTCTGGGAAGCGTCCTGGAAGGACCTCTGCTACGAGTATCCGGCCCCCGAGAACGGCAATCCACTGGGCCGCGGGCTGCTGATCTCGCGCGAGGCCGACGCCGGGATCCTGTTCCTCGATCCGGGTGATGTCGACGCGGCCGGGGAGTGGGCCGCCTACGAACTGTTCGCGTGGGGTGAAGGCCCCATACGGTTCCCGTCGTTCGCCGCGCTGATGGAAGACCTCTACGCCTCGTTCCACCGCTTCGACCATCCAGAGGGCGAGACCCGCGACAGCTGGGACGTCACGGTCGAGCAGGCCCGCCGCGCCGCGCTCTCCGGTGCGGTGGACGCGGCGGAGCAAGCGCTGGAACAGGCCGAGAAGTTCGGCCGTGACCGCGCCACCGTGCTGCGGGCGCAACTACAGCTGTTCCTCGCACGCGACCACATGTACACCAGGCAGTCGCTGAACCGGTGGGTGGGTTCGGCGCCGGAATCCGCGGATTTTCCCGACGATCCGCTGTTCACCGCGGAACTGCTGCCGGTACTGTTCGCCGACCACATCGCGAACGCGCGCCCGTTCCAGGGAACGGTCCTGCAAATGGCGATGCACGACGAGCGCACCCACCTCGTCATCGGCGAGTATCAGGCCAGGCTGCGGCGCGGCGGTCCCTCCTTGGATTTCGGCAATCCGGAATTCGACGCCTCGATCCGGCAGGCGCTGCGCGAGCATGCCGACGATTCGGACGCACTGTGGGAAGCGGTGTGCGCGGCGCTGGTGCGGTGGCGACCGCGTACACCCGACCACATCGCGCCGATCGTGCTGCTGGCCGACCCCACCCTGGCCGAGACGCTCACCCCTGAGCGTGGCCGCGCCCTGCTGGCCCAGCCGAGAGGGTGACCGCCATGGAATTCCCGAGTCGTCACGATATGGCGATGGCGTTGATCATCGATGCCTGCGGTGACCGCCACGACTTTCCCGACGGCGATGTCCTGGTGGCGACGGAAATCGAGACCGACGAGTCCGGGCACACCATCAACATCAGCCGGATCGCCTGCCGGGCCTGCGGAATGATCAAGGCGTCCAGGTGGCGGCAACCTGGCCCCGCCGAACGGGCCCGAGGTTTCACGGCTCTGGGCGGATACGAGTACCCCGAGCCGGGAGACGTCCCCGGCATCGTCGACCGCGCGCGCGAGATCACCGACGCGGAGTACGTCAAATACCTTGCCGCACGCGGCTTCGGCGACATTCCGCCCTACTACGCTCCGCATTGGCGCGCGACCACCGAACGGCACGATTTCGTGCTTCGCATCCGCGCCGGTCAGTTCTTCCTGCTCGAATGGCCGAACAAGATCGGCGAAATCCTCCCGATCCCACCGTATGCCACCTCCGCCGATCTGATCGACGCCGTCCCCGGCGCGGCCCTGTGCTGGGCGCCCGTCGACGACGGCGAGATCGCGGTAACCGTCGTCACGGCACCCGAAGACCCCGGCCTCGACCGCTCCTACCCGCACATCGCCGAGTTGAGCTGCCGATTCCACACCGGCGGCGTCTACCTGTGTGAACTTGCGGGCCGCAACCACGAACTGCCGCCGCTGCCCGCAGGCTACGGCGACTACCGGCTGCGCTTGCATACAGGCGATTCCGGTTGCCTGCTCCAGATTTGGAGTCACCCCCGCACGAAACCCCTGGTCCACCCGGCGACGTGACTGCACCTTCGGTAGGGAGACGTCGGTGACGAGGATGCGCTGCGGTCGTTCATCCCCGAGCGGGTCGTCGCGACGGTCGAAGCGCCCGAAGCAGGTCTGAGAGTGGACTTCCCGAACGGCGCGATCGCGCTGCGTCCCGCCTACGACGAACTCGTCTCCCCGGAGATCGCTACCCTCTCTGGGTTCGTCGACAGAGCGTGGATGTGTTGGCGTCCGGGCGAGGATGCTTTCGAATACTTCCACTGACGTACTTCCTCGAAGGCCGACCATCGGCACGCACATCGGCATTACCGCGCATCGGAAGGCCTTGCTAGCCAATCAATCTGAACGACCGACCAACGCGCGCCCAGCGGCTACCCGAGACTCGAGGCAGGACCGGTTCCCGGCCAGGATCTGGTCCAGGTGCCCGGTGAGGCGCTCTCCCCGCGGCTGCCCACCGTCTCGGTCACATACGTTGTGCCATAACCGGAGTGATTCGTCCACGTCAGCGTCGTCGAAGTTCGGTGCCGTCCGGGGCGTCGGCACGCCAATACACGAACGGGCTATCTGCTCCTGACAGGATGCGGGCGAACCAGCCTAGTTCGACATCGGTCAGATGGCGGACGAGTCCGAGCAGTGACAGCTCTGACGGCTCCACAGCCCGCAAGCGAAGCTGGTCGGCGGTAAGTCCGGAACACTTCCGGGCCAATGTTTCTCGATGAATTCCAGGACGCTGGTGAGCGTCTCGCGTTCTCCGGCAAGTTGATGCGTTTCGGCCTGCTGCGTCGACTCCGCCCGTACATGGTGCCGGGTGCGCGCGAGTGCTGATGAACCTCCGCACGTCGGCGCGGCTTCAGGCGGTCATCAGCCGTGCCAGCCAATCAATCTGGACGGCCGACCAACGCCCGCCCAGCGGCATAAGCGGACGTCGGGTTGCCAGCGTCGGCTTTCGCGTGGGGAGATTGTTCGCTACCCCTGTATGAGATCTTCTGTGTCGCTTACCATTACTGGCAGACTGACATGTGGCGCGAGCCGTTCGGGCCGTTCTGCGCAGCGAGCGAGGGGTGGGGCGCGATGGCGGTGGTGTTGTGGACGAAGGACTCGGGGTTGTCCTACGACGTCTGCCAGGCTTCCCTGGGCGATGAGTTTTCCGCAGTCGACCGGACCGATATCTGGCGCGGCATGGTCGGCGACAATCAGGGCATCGCCAAGACGCAGTTCGGCTCCCCGAAGGACTTCTGGGGAAGGACCTGGACGCAACGGGCTCTGGCCAAATGGGACAGGGACCCCGATCGGCTTCAGCTCATCGAGTTCGCCTCCGGCGCGGCCACCTACGATCGCAGTGACAAAGCCGCGGTGTCGGACGGCGACGACAGCGCCAGGCTCTACATCGCACTCAGCGGGCGGATAAGACTGCTCCAGTCCGACCACGCTGTGGAACTGGGGCCGGGCCAGATGGGTGTCGTCCGTTATTGCCAGGGTGCGCGGGTGTCGTACGACGACGGCTTTCACGGCTATCTGCTCAACGTTCCCGCGTACGCGCTGCCACCTGCGCGTGAACCCCGCGGTCGGTTGGGTTTACGGCCGCGGAACGCCGTGCTGAGAACCGTGCGGCTGCTCGCCGACAATCTCGCCACCGAGCGCCTGGAGTTGGCGGAGGCGGAGTTCATCGCGATCAGCAGAGCACTTGTCGATCTCGTCGCGGGGGCGCTCGACGATCGACGGGCCCCGCAACTGGATGTGCATGCCAGAATTGCCGCGGACGCGCGTCGGCGTATCGAGCTGTACAGCGACGACCCGCACCTGTCGGTGCAGACTCTGGCCGACAGCCTCGGATGCTCACGGCGCCAGCTCGAGATAGCGATCAAAACCGTCACCGGCACGACGCCCGGTGACCAGCTGCGCGAAACCCGGCTGCAGCGAGCCTACGAACGACTTGCCGACCCAAACAACACTCAGGCCGTCGTCGACGTCGCAACATCGTCCGGCTACAACTCCCTGAGCGGGTTCAGAGCCTCGTTCGCGGCCCGGTTCGATATCCAGCCCGGCGAGCTGAAACTCCAGGCCCGGTCGACAGGCCAGTCACCGCCACAACCGAAGCCCCGCACACAAACCACCGATTCCCGCTAGCCGCACCCCTTCGCAGCCTGCGCGCCCCGTCGAGGACAAACGGTCACAACGATCGCCGCGGCGATCGACCCCAAGGGCGCGGCACCCGTCAGCGCGGGGAACGCAGCCCCGCACTTGCTGCGCAAAAACGTCTACGCAAAACCGGTTCCGCCAAAACAGTCGCGTTGAATAGCCTTTTGTGACGGAACCCCTACTGCGGGGTGTGGTTCCGTCAAGAAAAGGGAGGGGACAGCTGCTGCGGCAGAGCCGCCGCAGCAGCTGCTCGCGCCGACCAACGACTCTGGTAGCTCGGAACGAATACAACCGCTGCCGAAGATATTCCGCATCAACTGGCCGATGGCTGGAAGCCGTTGGGCTGAAATACCTATGAAGGTAAGGAGCAAGTTTGTACAAATGCCTCCCGACCACACTTGCCCGATCCTGAGTTGGTCGGCGCGATCCATCCGCCGAAATATCGAATACCGCAGGGGAGGAATACATAATGTTCGGAATCGCAGCAGCAGGGGGTTGCCGCAGTTGTCATGTCAGCCGGTCTCGTGGGGGCCGAGCGTTTCGATGAGCAGCCGCCGACGAGGAGCCCTAAATCCAAGATAGCCACCACGTCCCAGAATTTATCTTGCGAGCTGTACGTGACACGCCCGAAGCACGCGGGGAGTTCGAACGTGTTCGCTCTTGCGGGTGGTACTAATTGCAGTTACATACGTCTCCAAAGCGCCGTCATCCTCCAAGTATTGTGCCCTGCGGGCGAAGAGGATGCAGGGTGGTGCTGGTCCACAGTGGCTGTCGAGGACTTTACCGATGGCTACGGGGAGATTTTCATCAACCCGTGTATCCCCGGGACATATAGAGCGTATGCATATTTCAAGCTCAACGACGTGGATCAAATGCCAGTATTTTCACCATCGGCGAAGATCGACTGCGAGTAATACCTCCGTCGATTCGGAAGCGCTGCGCGCGACTCTCACTCATTACTCAATCATGGGTGAGGGTCTGGCCCGCTACAAGACTGGAGAGTTCGTCGAGACCACCGCGACGATGTAGGCAGTGTGGACCATCACAGGAAAGGGACCGCCTTCGGTGTCGGACCAACGCCGGTCGGCGCGGCTGGTGCGCGGTAATCGGCATTATCGCGCGTTGGAAAGCCTTGTCGGTCAACCAATCTGGACGACTGACCAACGCGCGACCAGCGGCATTTCAGTGCGTTGTATCTGCGATCAGCGGGCGGCGATGTGCGCACCTACTCGAGCGCAGCAGACGCTGAAGCCGCTGTGACGGGGACACTCGATATCGCCAGACGATGGGCAGTAGTAGACATCCGTGCAGCCGCAGTCCCAGGAAACCCGCGTCCATGCCTGTAGAACTCGTTGATCTTCAGAGAATTGCTCGCCCACACGGCCAACCGTACGGCCGGATGACAGCCGAGACGCCCTCACGTACCAGACCGCCTCGGCGTGCCCAGTCCAACAGTCGGGTCACCGCGCCCAAGGACCGCGCGGGTCGCGGCATGACAGGATGTTGAAACATCGAGCCGTGGCCACCAGGTACGACAGACTCGCGGTCCGTTACGAGGCTTCCGTTCTCGTTGCCGCCATCAACGAGTGGCTGTGACGTACTGGTCCGACGACAACTTGAACACCTGTACTCGCCGACCGCAGGTGGGATTGACTGTCTCACGGACCGGATGCATCCCCAGTTTCGTGGCCTCGCCGTACTCGCGGATGAGTTTCTCGATCGTCACGGAGCTGAGTCGTCGCTCGATGTTGCAGGGCACGCGCGGTCGCGGTGCGCGGGGCGTCTGCGTCGGCCGGGGAGTGCCGAGGGTCGTCCGGCATCGATTCTGGCGCGGGTTGATTCAAGTTTGTGCAGGTCAGCCGTTTCGAATAACATGATCGTCGCGGTCGGCAAGTTCACTGGGGTTCAACTGGCCCGACGGATTCCGTTCGTCCACGACGACGATCCAGTTGGCCGGCTTCATCGGTCGACATTGCCACGACGGCGGACGTATCGATCGCCATCGGACAGGCGGTCCGAGATACCGGCGCGGGCCCGGATGCTCATTGTGGCGGCCAGCAGTTCGCGTTCATCGGTGAGGGTGGTGTTGTTCTCGTAGGTGACGCCCTCGGGGACCGTGTCGCTGCCGACCGGGTCGGTGTCCCAGAAATTGCCGCGGTAGACGACGTGGTCCAGTGGCGGGCCGACCTCCAGGATGGCGGAATTGTCCGCGCGGGTAACGACGTTGCCCTCCACTGTCACCCAGGCGGCACCGTAGTCGGTGTAGAGGCCGAAATTGTATGGAGTTCGGACGTTCTCGATGACATTGCCGCTTACCACCGCACCGTTGTCGAAGGAATCTCCCTGTGGGCCCGCGAGATAGATACCACCGCCGTCGGCCAGCACACCCATGGTGCGGTCGGTACGGTTGCGCAGGATGCGGGTTCCTCGGCATGGTCCGGCCATGATGCCGCAGTGCGGGACGTCGGATACCTGGTTGTGTGCGACGGTGCAGTCCACGGTGTCGTGCAGGCTGATGCCGGGTGAGCCGGAGTATTCCAAGCCGATGTGCTGGATCAGGTTGTCCTCGATCAGCGCACCGCGGCCACCGGTGAGCGTGATCGCGGACGCGGCAAGGGTGTCGAAGTCACAGCCGCGGACCGTGAAATTCTCGCTGTCCTCCGAGCCGAGTGCGGTGGCACCGAGCCGGGTGAAGCGGCAGCCCTCGAACGTTATTCCACTGGTTCTGTCGAGCGTCATGCAGGCGGGGATGGTAGCCGTCTCGGTGGGCACAGTCAGCCATTGCCGTCCTCCGACCAGAACCTCGGTGTAGACAGCGCCTCCGTCGTAGTACCCGTTGCCGTGGTAGTGCAGGAAACCTCGGTTCCCGTTGGGCCGCAACCAGGTGGCGTCGGTGAAGATCAGACCGCGGAAGGTCACGTCGCGGGTTCCGGTGGCCCGCAGCAGGGTCTCACAGACCGCGGCCACCACCCGGGTGCCATGCGGGTGTTCGCCGGGGCGGGGAAGGTAGTGCAGCACATGGTGGTGCGGGCGCGATCGATCCAGGACGAAGGTGCCGGGTTCGGTGAGAAAACTCGGGTCGTTCTCCGCTCTGCTCGGCAAGCCGGGACCGGTCAACGCCTGGTATCCGAAGTCGTAGTTGTACAGGTCGACCGCCCAGCCGAAGGCGGGTTGCACCATGGTGATCGCGATCCGATCGCCGTTGCGGGTGACCGCCGCGACGCCGCAGCGGGCCTCCGTCCACGGGTAGATACCCCGGTAGACGAACTCGATCGAAGCGGGGGATTGCCAGCTCAGCGGGGCCTTATCGGTTGTGACGTAACCCGTTTCGGTCCGGTGCACGGTACCGGACAGCCCTGAGATTCCGGCGCGCTCGGCCCGGCGGTCGTCCACGGAGAGCTGACGGGTGTCCAGGTTCCCGACGTCGGCGAGCCACCTGCCGTCCCGTTCCTGCCAACCGGTGATTCTCCGGCCGCCACTGATGCAGACCTGCTCCCGATCGGCGGTGCCGTACCCGTATGCCTGGTAGATGATCCGGTGACCCTCGCGGCCGGAATCGTCTTCGGTGAGTTCGAACGGCTCGGTGAGCACGTACGTGCCCGCCCGCAGGTGCACGACGACCGGCCCGACAGCGCCCTTGGCGGCGATCCGCGCACGTTCCAGAGAGGCGAATGGATGTTGGGCAGTGCCGGGAGCGGAATCGGCACCGGCCGGGGAGACGTGGAACTCCATGGGACCTCATTCCAACGTTTATAGCGTACACATTAGTATACGCATATCACATTGAAGGAGGCGTGCGGTGGCGAAGGGCAGGGCGAAAGACCCGGACGACGGCGTCGAGCTGTTGTGGCGTGAGCGAGCCGATGGGCGGCGATCCGGACTGAACCTGGAGCGGGTTGTGTGCGCCGCCATCGAGGTGGCAGACGCCGAGGGACTCGCACGGCTGTCGATGCGCAAGGTCGCCGACCGGCTGGGCTTCACCACCATGTCGTTGTATCGCCATGTGCCGGGCCGGGATCAACTCGTCGATCTCATGCGGGACGCGGCCTGGGGTGAATTGCCTGCGGCGGAACCCGACAGGGACTGGCGTGCCGCACTGGAAGCCTGCGCACGCCAGGAATGGGAGCTGTACCAGCGGCATCCATGGCTGGCCGAAGGTGGGGGCGCCCGCCATGTACCCGGCCCGAACACTGTGGCGAACTACGAGCGAATGCTGCGCATGGTCGCCGCCACCGGCCTTCCCGCGGCCGATGTCGTCGCTGTGGTCGAGCTGGTCAGCCGCCTCGTCCAGGCCGAGGCGCTCGCCCTGGTGAGAACCGCACGGATCGAGCGCAGCAGTGGCCTCAGCGATGAACAGTGGTGGCGCGCACGTGATTCACTGTTCGCCCGGCTCGATCGCTACCCGACCATCACCGCCCTGGAGCGAGCGGGAGGTTTCGTCCGGCCCGACCCCTTCGAGTTCGGACTGGCGCGGGTGCTCGACGGCATCGAACTCCTCATCGAACGCTGTGATAAAACTTGTGATGAAACGTCGTCTTGTGAAGTATGCGGGAAACCCCTAACCCGGTCATCGATCGGCCGGCCCCGAACCTACTGCTCGCGCGCGTGCCAGCAGCGCGCGTACCGGAAACGCGGCTCGACCTGACCGTAGACACAACCACATTCACCACCCATGACCAGCGACAACCATCCCAGCCCGCTGCCGGTCCAGCTCCGGCCAGAATCCGGCGAAACCGCGGAATCATTCGTGGTCCGCGATGCCGGTCTCCGCTCCGGCTCACGTATCGGCGAGTGTGTCCCATTCGACGCGTAGGGCCTGATCGATGAGAGCTGCGGCGATGCTCGTGACAGCGCTGGTGGTGCCGGTAATGGTGGGTGAGGGATTCAGTTGCGGCTCTTCACGGCAGCAGATGTGGGCTTGATCGTCGAGGCAGGACAGGATCTGTTGATTCCGTTGGTCACGACGGTGGTCTCGGATCTCGAGAACGGTTCGGCGGTAGGGCAGATCGGGCTCTGGCGGCGAGACATCCGTCATGGCAGAGCATCGGCCGGGTACTGGATTGGACCGGCCTATCGGCGCTGGGGTTACGCGGGGCGGGCTCTGCGCCTGCTCAGCTCGTGGGCCGTGACTCTGGAGGAAGTGTCGCGGCTCGAGTTGCATGTCGAGCCATGGAACGAGGGCTCATGGCGCGCCGCGGAGTCGGCCGGATATCAACGTGAGGGCCTGCTTCGCAGCTGGGAGAAGATCGCTGGCGAACCCCGCGACATGTACATGTATGCGCGCCTTCCCTGACCGCACACCACGACGACACGGGCCGCATGCGGCCTGTCGAGATCCGCTTCTCGGCAAGCGCGGACGTCCGCGAGATCAACTGGCGGCCAGCGACTATGACCTACCCCGCACGACCGGAATGCGGCAGTATTGGACGTTCGCGTCCAACCGCACCCCGACCGGTTTCGGCGGAGTCGACCCTGCCTCAGTCGAACAGGGTTCGTGCCTCAGCCCAGGCGCAGTCGCTCGCCGATGGCCCGCAGGCCCGTGGCAAGGACGTGTTCGCTGATGACCGGCGCGAACGATGCCAGCTCGACGCCCTCGGTGGTGAAGTCGGCCCACCACTGGGCGAAGGTCGCGCCGGAATCGGTGACCGGTGTCAGCTCGATCCGAGCGATGTAGTCGCGCACCGGCATGGACGATTCGAGGATCGAGTATTCGAGGGTGAAGTCCGACGGCTCGAACTTCACCAGCCTCTCACGGACGAATCCGTCGGGCAGGGTCAGATAGCGCACCGCGCCGACCGTCCGCGGCTCACCCGATTCGATCCGGCTGTCCCGGATGCCCGGATGGAATGCAGGCAGCCCGTTGAAGTCGTCGAAGAAGGCCCAGACGCGGTCGATCGGCGCTTCGAGGACGGAACTGGCGAACGCGGTGTGTCGCATACCCCGAAGGTAGCAAAACCGGTGCCCGGCAACGATGCTCAGTTGAGGTCGGCCGGGGGGATCTTCGTGACGATGAAGCTGGGCGTCGATTCGAGCAGCGCATCGCCCAGCCAGTCCGAAAACTCGTACTCCAACCCCGTGACAGTCACGGGATCTGTCGATCGGTCGATTTCGGTCCGAGGTCCGTGCACGGTCCGTGCACGCCGGCGACCTCGGGTTCGATGACATGGAATCGGACCGATGCATCCTAGGATTCGCCTGCGTCGATCCACCGGTCGAAAGTGCACTGAAGTCGGCATGAGCGCGCGTTGGAAGGTCGTGCCCGCCAACCGCTCTGGACGGCTGACAGCGGTGGAGGTAGGCGGTTAGATTGTCGGCTGTGTCGACAGGTCTGGGATTCTTGTGCTCGTGCTGCGGTGAACGTCACGATGGACTGCCGTTTGCCTATGGCATTCCCGCGCCGGCCTACTGGGATGGGAGCATGGATGGTTCCCCGGGCAACATCCTCGGCGCGGAGAATTGCGTGATCGGTGGGGAGCATTTCTTCATCCGGGCTCGACTGATCCTGCCGGTCGTGGGCTCCGAGAACGAATTCGTCTGGGGCGTATGGGTATCGCTGAGCGAGTCCAACTATGTCCGCACGACGGAGCTGTGGACCAGCCCGGAGCGGGTGCACGAACCGCCCTGTTTCGGTTGGCTGTCCGTCTGGCTGCCCGGCTACGAACCGACAACCCTGAACCTGAAGGCCAGAGTCCACCAGCAGCCCGTCGGTATGCGTCCCACAGTGGAGCTGGAACCCACCGATCACCCGCTGGCCGTGGAACAACGGACCGGCATCACCCTCGCACGCGTGCAGGCCATCGCCGAACTCATGATGCACCCTCGGCAGTGAGGACGGCCTAATACTCGGTGAACGTATCGAGTTGACAGGCTTGATCTTGGCCCTCCCCTTGTTGGGACTCCGCTGCTGCTTCTCACTGTTACAAAGTCGAACGCGCGGCAATCGGTGCGGCTTCAGGCGGTCATCGCAACGCGTCGTTGAGTGCTTCTGATGGTGTCTTGTAGCCGAGGGTTTGTCGAGGTCGTTGGTTGAGTTCGTCGGCGATGGCGTCGAGGTCGGCTTGGGTG
>NZ_JADLQQ010000013.1 GCF_015477765.1 Nocardia transvalensis
ACGACACCGTCGATGCCAATATCGAGCTGGGCCTGCCCGCCGATGCCCGCGACTACGGCACCGGCGCGCAGATCCTGGTCGATCTGGGCATCACGTCGATGCGGCTGCTGACCAACAACCCGGCCAAACTCGTCGGCCTGAATGGCTACGGGCTGTCCATCACCGAACGGGTGCCGACGCCGGTGCGCGCCAACGCCGAGAACCTGCACTACCTACGCACCAAACGCGACCGGATGGGCCACACCCTGGTCGGCCTGGACGACCTGGACTTGGGCAAAACCGCACGGTGACGAGGGCCGCGATCGACAAGGAGAAGTTGAACCAGTATGCCTACACCGACGAACTCCGGCTTCATTCGAGCCGTGATCTTCGACTGGCGCGGAACAGTGGTATCCGTTCCCTCCCTGCACGGTTGGGCGCGTGAGGCGCTACGGCGCACCGGCCGCACAGCTGACGACGACGCCACGAAGGCCCTGTTGGACGCCGTGAAAAAGGCAGCGGGGCAACCGAACCGACTCGATGGCCCTGGGGTCGACACCAGCGCCGCGCTACACAAAGACACCTACTTCGATGTGTTCGCCGACGCAGGCATCGACGAGGAGTTGGCCGACGCCCTCTATGCCGTCGAGTCCGACACCACCTATAACCCTTTCGCCGACGACGTCGCCACCACCTTCCACGCCCTCGCCGAAAACGACTGCAAAATCGGCATTCTCAGCGACATCCACTTCGATATCCGTCCCGCATTCGCCGACGCGGGCCTACTCGGCCTGATCGACTCGTTCGTTCTGTCCTACGAGCACGGCGTCCAGAAGCCCGACCCCGCAATCTTCCGACTGGCCCTCAATCAGCTCGGTACGCCCGCCGCGCGAACTCTCATGGTCGGCGACCGGCCCTCGCGCGACGGCGCGGCCGTCGACCTCGGAATGCCGACGCTGCTCGTCCCCACACTCACCGATCCCCAGCACAGGCGACTGCACCTGGTTACCGCGACCGTTGCCGCCGACCGATCGCTCCGGGCGAATACACCCGAGCCCCGGCATATCTCGGATATCGACGCGCTCAACGACTTCGACCGCTGCATCGTCGAGGAGTTCCGCGCCAACGGCGGCCACGTCGACAGGCCACCGGGCGGCACGCTGCTGCTACTCCATACGACGGGCGCCAGATCCGGCAAGCCCCGACTGCTGCCGCTCGCCTACCACGAGATCGACGGGCGCATACTGATCGTCGGCTCGTACAGCGGCGCGCCCAAGGCTCCGGCATGGGTGCACAACCTCCGTGCCAACCCGCAGGCCCGCATCGAGGTCGGTACCGATATCTATGAGGTGGTTGCGCATGAGCTACCGCGCGACGAGCGCGACAAGCTCTTCGAGCGGATCACCGAGGGATACCCCATACTCGCGGATCTCCAGGCCCAGACCGATCGTGTCTTTCCGCTCTTCGAACTCACCCGCATCCGAACATAACTGTGGGCCGTTACTCGGCCGGTGACCCGGCAGATCCCGGCACGACGAGCCCCCAGCCGCTGGAACGGGCCTGGCAGCCGAATCCTCACCCGTCTTCTATCCGGTCTTCTCGGTGATCCGCGGAATCTTCACCGACTCCGGCTCCCCGTACGCCTTCCTAGACTTGTCGACCGCCGCTTCTTCCGCTTCGGCCGCCTTGTTTGCAAGCGCCGCATCCTTAGGACTGTCCTCCGCCGTCCTCGCGGCGGAGGCGGCGGCGCTGGCGGCGGCGGCGAAATCAGCGGCGACGGCGGCGACGTCGGGGTCGGCGCCATCGTCGACCGCGGCATCGGCCTCGATGCGGATGAACAAGGCGACGTCGGCGGCGCGGCGGGCCGCGGTGGCGGCGAAGCGGGCGGCAGCGCCGTCGGCGTCGCTGCCGTCGGCGGCGCCGCCGCGGGCGTCGTCGGCGTTGCGGGCGGCGGTGGCGGCGATGGCGGCGAAGCGGGCGGCGGTCTTGGCGCTGGTGGTGGTGGCGGCGAAGTCGGCGGCGACGGCGGCGCGGGCGGCGGCGCTGTAGGCGCGTTGGCACGCTTGGATCACGAAGGGCTTTTCCGCCGCTACCTCGACATTTTCACCGGCGCAGTGCCCGCTCCACGGCGGATCCGGATACTCCTGGGCGTGTGCGGTGGCCCCGGCCCCGGCACACGCGATGACGACAGCCAGCAACGACCCCACTGCGGGCGGATTGATTTTCACAGCAACCTCCGTGACGGCGAAGAAAACGCAGGACATAGACCGAACAAACCGGGCCGGACGCACCAGCACCACATCACCTAACCAACGACATATTCGATGCCACCCCCGCCACGGGTCGGACGCTATTCGGTCACGACGCTAGACCGCACCGAGCCGACAGCACGCATACACCGACCCACCCGCGTGTCCTGTACCGGGTAGTCGAGTGTGCAACCGCAGCCACCGACCGACCTGCCCGGATAAGGCTCACTGTTGGGTTCGGTGGTAACGGGGGTCTGATCGGTCGGGATAAGTCGAGTATCTGATCGCTCGTTCGAGAGGGAATGCACAGCCTGTTCCTGGTCCGCGCGGGCCAGACGGTGACCGGGGAGATGCGCTTCGAGGAACCCGGACTGCCCCCGCCGTGCGCGGTTCAGATGATCGTGCACGAACTCGACGACCTCGGCGAACTCGGCAGTGCGGGCACCACGGTGAGCGAGTGCGACGGCCGGTGGGCGGTGATCGCCTGGGATGTGCCCGGCGACAGCCAGCGCCTGCAGAAATACTTCATCATCTGCTGACCCTGGTTCCTCCGGTCAGTAGCGGGTCCGTTCGAAGGTCTGGAGCAGGTCTGCCGCGACGCTCACCGCGATCGTGGCGGGCTCCTTGCCGGTGATCTCGGCCAGTCCGATCGGGGTCTTGATCCGGTCGATGGTGGCGTCGTCGTGGCCGCCCTCGGTGGCCAGGCGTTTCCGGAACCGCGCCCATTTGGCGGCCGAGCCGATCAGTCCGATCGAGCCCACATCCGTTGTGCGCAAGGCGGCGTCGCACAGGGCGGCGTCCTCGGCGTGATCGTGGGTCATGATCAGGATGTGGGTGCCGGGGGGCAGCTCCGCGAGCACCTCCTCCGGCAGCAGCGGTGTGTGGTGCACGTGGACCTGCGCCACCGCATCCGCGAGCACACCGAGCCGTTCCTCGGTGAGCTGATCGGGACGGGTATCGATCAGGTGCAGATCGAGGTTGTGGCGGGCCAGGATGCGGGCCAGCTCCAGCCCCACGTGCCCGACGCCGAAGATCGCCACCGCGGGGACCACCGGCAACGGTTCGAGGAGGACGGTGACGACTCCCCCACAACATTGCACGCCGTGTTGGTTGGTGACCTTGTCGTTGAGGGCGAATTCCATCAGCTCCGGCTCCGCTTCGGGCGTGCCGATCAGCTCGCGGGCCCGATCGATCGCGACGGCCTCGATATTGCCGCCGCCGACCGATCCCCAGGTCTCGCTGTGTCCCACAACGAGTTTCGCCCCGGCCCGGCGGGGCGCGTGGCCGCGCACGGTCGCGACGGTCACCAGCACGCCGGGTTCCCGGCGGGCTCGCAACCGCGCGACCGCGGCCACCCATGTCATGTCAGGCACTGCTCAATGCGCCTGCATCGGTGGGGGCCTTGCCGTTGCCGACCCGGCCATTGCCGTTGCCGCCCTTGCCATCGGCGACATGTTCGGCGGTGGCGTGCCCGTTGGTGGCACGACCGTCGCGGTCGTGACCGTTGCGCGAAGTATCGCCCCGGCGAGCGGCTCGGATCGCCCAATACACCGCCTCCGGAGTTGCGGGCGAGGCCAACTCGACGCTGACACCCTGCGGACCGAACGCGGCGACGGCCTGCCGCAACGCTTCTCGCACCGAGAACGCCAGCATCAACGGTGGTTCACCGACCGCCTTGGATCCGTAGACCGCGCCCTCCTCGGTGGCGTTCTCGAGCAGCGTGACGTGGAACTCCTCGGGCATCTCCGAAAAGCTCGGCAGCTTATAGGTACTCGCGGCCTGGGTGAGCAGCCGGCCGCGGCCGGGGCCGTCGCCGGTGTCCCAGCGCAGATCCTCCAGCGTCAGCCAGCCCGCGCCCTGCACGAAACCGCCCTCGACCTGACCGAGGTCGATCAGCGGCGAGAGGCTGTCGCCGACATCGTGCACGATATCCACCCGCCGGATGCGGTAGGCGCCGGTGAAGCCGTCCACCTCCACCTCGGTCGCGGCCGCACCGTAGGCGAAGTACTTGAACGGCGACCCCCGGAACGTCTTGGCATCCCAGTGCAGCCCCTCGGTGCGGTAGAAACCGGCCGCCGACAACTGCACTCGCTGGAAGTAGGCGGTACGTACGAGGTCGTCCCAGGCCAGTTCCCGGTCGCTGCCCAGAGCGCGCGCGACACCGTCCACGATGCGCACATCCGAGGCGTTCACACCCAGTTGAGACGCGGCCACCTGCAACAGCCGCGCACGCAACTGCTCACAGGCGTTCTTCACCGCCGCACCGTTGAGATCCGCGCCGGAGCTGGCGGCGGTGGCAGAGGTGTTGGGCACCTTGTCGGTGCGCGTCGGAGCCAGCCGCACCTTGTGCAGCGGAATACCCAGGGTGGTCGCGGCCACCTGCAACATCTTGGTGTGCAGGCCCTGCCCCATCTCGGTGCCGCCGTGGTTGATCAGGACCGAGCCGTCCTTGTAGATCAGCACCAGCGAGCCGCCCTGGTTGAAGGCGGTGAGGTTGAACGAGATTCCGAATTTGACGCCCGTGATCGCCACCGCCCGTTTGGTATTCGGGTGGGCGGCGTTGAAGGCAGCGATCTCGCGCTTGCGCTCGGCAATGCTGCCGTTGCTGCGAACCTGGTCCCAGGTGACGGAAATCCGTTCGGGGTGGCCGACCGGCTGCCCGTACGGCGTGCACTGACCCTGCCCGGGCCGGTAGAAGTTGCGCTCCCGCAACTCCATCGGGTCCCGGCCCAGCAGCGGCGCGCACCGGCCCAGGATGTCCTCCATGACCAGCATGCCCTGCGGTCCGCCGAAGCCGCGGAAGGCGGTGTTGGACACGGTGTTGGTCTTGGCGATGCGACCGGCGACGCGGGCGTTGGGAATCCAGTAGATGTTGTCGATGTGGCACATCGCCCGAGCCAGCACCGGCTCGGAAAGGTCCAGGCTCCAGCCGCCGTCCGCGGTCAGGGTCGCGTCCAGGGCCCGGATGCGGCCGTCGGCGTCGAAACCGATCTTCCATGAGGCATGGAAGCCGTGCCGCTTACCGGACATGGTGAGGTCCTGAGTCCGGTTGAGCCGCACCCGAACCGGGCGGCCGGTCAGCTTGGCGCCGAGTGCGGCGACGGCCGCGAATCCGTGCGGCTGCATTTCCTTGCCGCCGAAGCCGCCACCCATCCGCAGACACTGCACCGTGACCTCGTGGCTGGCGACGCCCAGCACGTGCGCGACGATTTCCTGTGTCTCCGAGGGATGCTGGGTGCTGCTCTGCACGAACACCTGCCCGGCCTCGTCGATCTGGGCCAGCGACGCGTGCGTCTCGAGGTAGAAGTGCTCCTGACCGGAGAACTGGAACTCGCCGGTGAAGACGTGTGCCGAGTCGGCGAAGCCCGACTCCACGTCGCCGGTCACCATCACGGGCCGAGCGCCGTGATAGCTGTCGGCCGCCATCGCATCCTGCAACGTGATGAGCGCGGGCTGTTCGTCGAGGTCCACCTCGACGGCCGCGGCGCCGAGGCGGGCCGCCTCCAGGGTCTCGCCGAGCACCCAGGCGACGGCGTGGCCGTGGAACATGACCTCGTCGGGGAACAGCGGCTCGTCGTGCTTCATCCCGGCATCGTTGACACCCGGCACATCGGCGCCGGTCAGCACGCGCACCACACCGGGCACGGCGAGCGCGGGTTCGGTGCGCAGTGCCGTGATCCGGCCGTGCGCCTTCATGACCTGGACCGGGTAGGCGTGCAGCACGTCCTTGGTGCGATACACCAGGTCGTCGGTGTAGAGCGCGGTACCGGTGACGTGCAGGGTGGCGCTCTCATGCGGCATCGCGACGCCGACAATGGCGTTCTCCGGACGCTCGGACAGGCTACTCATGACAACACCGCCTCGGTGGTTTGCGCGTACAGCTTCAGCAGGCTCTGGCCGAGCATGGCGGAGCGGTACTCGGCGCTGGCGCGATGGTCGCTCATCGGCGTGCCCTCGGATTGCAATACCCGCGCGGCGGCCTCGACGGTCTCCGCCGACCAGGGCTTTCCTTCCAGTTCCGCCTCGGTGTCGCGGGCGCGGATCGGGGTGGCGGCCACGCCACCCAGGCCGATCCGCGCGGTGCGCACCTTCCCGTCCTCGATGTCCACCGCGAAAGCGACTGCCACGCTGGAGATGTCGTCGAAGCGGCGCTTGGCGATCTTGTGGAATGCCACCACCGGTGCCAGCGGCAGCGGAATGCGCACGGCACGAATCAGCTCGTCCGGCCGCCGCACGCTGCGCCGGTAGCCGGTGAAGTAGTCGGCCAGGTCGACCTCCCGCTCACCGTCGGAGTCGGCGAGCACCACCGACGCCCCGAGCGCGAGCAACACGGGCGGGCTGTCACCGATGGGCGAACCGGTGCCCAGGTTGCCGCCCAGGGTCGCTCCGTTGCGGATGAGGCGGGATGCGAACTGGGGGAACAACTCCGCGAGCAGAGGCACGCTGCCGTCGAGGCGCCGTTCGATCTCGGTGAGGGACAGGGCGGCCCCGATCTCGATGTGATCCGATTCCACACGCAGCTCCCGTAATTCGGGAAGGCGATCGATCGCGATCACGTAATCCGCCCGCCGCGCACGGATGTTCACCTCCACGCCCCAGTCGGTGCAGCCGGCGACGACCACCGCGTCGGGCCGTTCACGCAACAGCCGCAGTGCTTCGGCCAGGGTCTCCGGCCGCCGGAACGTGCGGCCGTCGCCGGTGAATTCGGTGGCGGCCGGTTCGGGCGGGGACTGCTCACGCCGTTGTGCGAGAGGATCGTCGGCGCTCGGCGTTCCGACGGCGTACGCCGCATCGCGGATCGGGCGGTATCCCGTGCAGCGGCACAGGTTTCCGCTCAGCGCATGCAGGTCGAAGCCATTGGGACCGTGTTCGCAGGAGTGCGTATCCGCCTCCGTGGCAGCCGAATCCGCAGGAGCGCAGCGGTCGGGACGGTAGTACTCGGCGGCCATACTGCAGATGAATCCGGGTGTGCAGTAACCACATTGCGAGCCACCGCGCACCGCCATCTCCTGCTGCACCGGATGCAGGGCGGCGGGTCCGCCCGGCGCGCCGGCGGTGACGAGTCCTTCGGCGGTGACGATCTCCTGGCCGTCGAGGGCGGCGGCCGGGACCAGGCAGGCGTTGATCGCGACCCAGTCGGTGGGCCGGTGCACGCCCGGACGGGCCACCAGGACCGAACACGCGCCGCATTCACCCTCGGCGCAGCCTTCCTTGCTCCCGGTGAGGCCACGCTCACGCAGGAAATCCAGGACCGTGGTGTGGGGTGCGGCCGGGGAAATCGGAGTGACCTTCCCGTTGACCGTGATCCGCGCCGCTACCATGGCACATCCTCATTTCGGTGCGCGGTCGATCTAATTATCCTAGTCGCCATTTTACGAGCTTTCTATTTCGGTGGCGCGGCCCGAGAACCGGAGCGCAAATCGGCACGCGGGGCGACGTGCCGCAGGCGGTGACAGAGATCGGAATGCCGGGCTGCTCAGGAGCCGTGCGCTACGCGACCCGGAACCCACGCGGTGCGGTGAGCGAGGCGACGCAGGTCGGAGATGGTCGACATCCGACTTCGCCTCCTTCCAGCAGCTCACGGGTCGGTGTGACGAAACTACGTCCCTGTGGGCCCATCGGTCAAGCCTACGTATATCGATCAGCGGCCATTTGTAGGAATCTCTGATGAACCGGTCACGGGCCGCCATATACGTCGGTTCATCGTCCAAATGAATATGACGGCAATGTTTCCACCGGTTAACGCAGAATAGTCTTGGTTCGCATGAGGAATTCGGCGAGATAGCCGTCGTGCGGGAGTCCGGGCGCCATCCACGGCGTCGGATGGTCACCGAGGTGGACGTTGCCGATGGTCGGCTCGGCCACCAGCTCGTCGATCAGGTCGGCATCGGTGGTGGCGGCGGTGAGGACGAGGGTGTTGCGCAGGGGCCGGACCCCGGCATCGCGGTCCCACGGTGCGATCCACGCGCAGGGGAAGCCCAACTCCACACCGAGCTGTTCGGCGAAGGGGCTGTCGAGCTGATGCACGGCCGGGCGCAGCACGGCACTGCCGTCGCCGAGGTCGTCGACGATACCGTCGCCGCCGAGCCACGCCTTGGTCCCCGCGGCCCGCTGCCGAAGATGCTCGTCCCACCGGCGGGCGAGGCCGAGCGGCGCTACGGGCAGGACCGCGCGTTCGTCCGTCGCGGGCAGGCTGGGCAGCGCGGCGAGGCGATCGGCGAGCGCTGCCGCCACGGGGGTGGGGTCGCCTTCGACGAGTACGCCGGTGGCGTTGACGCAACCGACTCCCCCGCCGCTGCTGATCGACTCCACGACGGTGTCGATGATCGGCTCCCACGGGGTTTCGGCGGTGATGAGGACCTTGGAGCGCCCGGGGCCCTGTGGCAGGACGCGCGGATCGCCCGCATATTTGCGCACGACATCGTCACCGCCGTACACCACGGCGAGGTCGGCGTGCCGGAGGATGTCGTCGGCCGCGGTGTGATCGGTGGGCAGCAACACGATGCGGTCGTCGCCGAACCCGGCCTCGCGGAGGGCGGCGACCAGCCGGTGCGGTGTGAACGGCTCACGGCGGGAGGGACGCACGGCGACCCGATAGCCCAGCGCCACGGCATCCAGCCACCCCTGGTGTACTCCGGGGTGGTTGCCCGCCGCATGAACGGCGAACACGTCACCGCGGCGGGTCCAGACCGCCCCGCCGCCCCAGGTCAGTGGATCGCGCCACGAGCCGACCGCCCCGGCGGGCCGCGCCTTCTCGACGCTGTGATGGATCCGCTCGGCGGCCTGTGCGATATCACCGGTGGCGTTGCGCACCACCGCGATCGGTATCCCGGTGGCGGCGCTGACGGTGTGCTGATATTCCTCCGCCGTCAGTCCCGCGATCGCCTGCGTGGCGAACGCCCGGCCCGCCTGGGCGAGCGCCGCGATCCGTGCGTCGAGGGGCAGCACCGGTGCCCGGCGCAGCGCCTTCATCGCACGGGTGACGTACAGCGAGGGTGCGAGACTCAATGTCGCGACCGGATTTCCGGTGACGTCGCGGATGGTCTCCAGTCGGCGGGAGCGGTAGGAGCCGCCGGGTCCGAGCACCTCGAGGGGCACCATCAGTACACGCCCTCGATCACCGTCGCACCGCTGAAGGACGCCACGGGAGCCACGTCGGCGACCGAATCGCCGAAACCGCCCGTCAACGGCTCGACCCGAGTGGCGTAGTCCCGCTCGATATTGTTGACCAGCAGCGCCGTTCGGCTCATATGGTGCACCACGATCTGCCCGCGCTCGCCGTACGGAACGACCCGGCCGGTGTCGGGGTCGACCACCTGGAACGTGGTGTACGGAGTGAAGGAGTCGAATACGCACGGCTCGTCGTCACCGAGGCCGGGCCGCTCCACCGAGGTCCCCAGCATCATGGTGCTGCCGTAGCCTCCGACCAGCGTGGCGTTCGGAAACACCTCGTCGCGCAGCAGATCTCGGGTGTCGGCATCCAGATGTGTACCGCCCCAGATAATCGCGCGGATCTTCCGGTTCACCAGCTCGACCAGGTCGTCGTGCTCTGCGAGGCGTTCCAGCATCGGCGGGGTGGCGAAGAGCACGCCCACGTGTTGGCTGGACAGAATGTAGCCGATCTGCTCGATGAGATGATCGGTGTAGGCGGCGGCCATATCCATCCGGCCGTGCGCGATCAGCTTCTTCACCCACCGTGGGTCCAGATCGATGCCGAAATTCAGCCCGCCGCGCAGCGCCGCGGTGTCGACGGCCATTGCTCCGACATTGTGCGGCCCGCTGGGAACCGCGCTGAGCCAGTCCACATTTCGGGGTACCCCGTGCTCATCCAGTCGCTCGCTGAACCATTCGACGTTGCGACGCTGCCACTCCGCGGTGAACATCACTCGTTTGGGTTGCCCTGTGGTGCCGCCGCTTTCATAGACGCTGGCCCGGTGCTCGTCACCGAAGCCGCGGGGAATCAGCTCGCGGACGCCGACATCGCGCAGCTCGTCCACCACATTGGGAAACATGCCGAGATCGTCGAAATCCCGGACATCGGTCAGCGGATCGAAGCCCAGTGTCTCGGCCCGCTTGAGCCAGAACGGTGACCCGGTCTCCGGGCTGAAGTGCCACCGCATCATCTCCCGAACGAATTCTCCGCCATCTTGCTCTGCCATGGACTACCCTCTCGAAAAATCCGCGAGCGGAAATGATTGCGACACAAAGAAATACAATAATGCTACTAGAAAAAGGGCGGCGCCGACCCCTGTAGAAGTCTACGAAATGTCAGCATCGGCCTACACCCGTTTTCATGCCTTCCATCCCTATCACATTCCGCTCGGTCGGCTGTGTACTCCCTCCACAGGTTATGAGGAAAGCAAGGGAATTCCCTTGCCGGACAAGGAGTTCTCGTGGCGATCCAGCGGAAGCACACGATGTACCACTCGACCATCGTCGACGCCGATCCGGACACCGTCTGGGCCGTCGTCCGCGATGCCTTGAAGGTGGTATCGATCGTGTCCGGACCTGCGGCGACGGATGTGCATTGGGTCGACGGCGGTGCGCCCGAACGAGTTCCGTCGCTGTACAACTTCACGCTGGCGTTCAGCGGCGGCCTCGTCCAGCAGGAGGTCGCCGGGCGCAACGAGGTTGAGCGGTCGCAAACCTACCGATCCATCGAGCCGACGATGGGCGTGGACGCCTATCTCGCCACTATTCGCGTCCGGCCGATCACCAACGATCCGAACCGCTGCTTCTTCGATTGGACACGCGAGCTGACGATCGCCGACGACGCCGACACCGACGTCGTCGAGACGATCATCGCCATGATGGCGAAGCAGACCGACTCCATTCGGGACCACTTCGCACAGAAATAGCCGCGACGACATCTCACCGCACGAAGGAGAAAGCCTTGACTGAGACGTTGTCCGGTCGGAAGCTCGAAATCGCCTGGCCCGATCTGGGTATCACCGTGACCGCGGAACTCGACGGTCGCAACGCCGAACTGGCCGATGCGCTGTGGGAGGCCCTGCCCTACCGAAGTCTGCAGGGGCACGCGCTGGTCGCGGGACAGCATCTGTATCACGTCGCACCGATCCCCTCGCTGCTGCATCTGCCCGCGTCCACTCGGATCGCGGATCGGCGCGAGGCGCCCGACGGGACCGTATTCTGTTCCGCGCTCCAGCATTTGGGCATCAAGTACGGCACGTTGACCGAACCGATGCCGGCCTCGCCGGTGGGCCGGATCCGGCCGGAAGACATCCCGGCTCTGCTGACCGCCGGACAGGCGGTGTGGGATTCGGTCTATTCGAACACCGAGCCGGTCCTCGTGGAGGTCCGAAAGGCCGGCATGGCAGGCGGTCACCGCATCCCCCATCTGACGGCCGCCGATCCGGACGCGAACCGCCTGATCCACGACGTGCACGCCGAGACCGAGCGGATCTGGCTGTCCGAGCCACCCGAGCTGGCCGATCTGCACCGGGGGTCGATCCCGTCCGGGGCCGGGAGCTTCGAGACGGTGCTGCCCACCTTGTTGTTCGTCAACGGTGAGACGCGGCCGCTGGGGTATGCCACCTACGGCGGCCTGGTCCGGGCCGCGGTCCAGGACATGCCGATGGATTCGCTGCGCCACATGGCACGCCTGCTGGTCGGCATTCCGGCCGAATTCCTGGGCTACTGCGGTCTGGAGAAGCTGTGGGCCTTCACCCAGCGCTTCCTCGCCTGCCTCGACCACCTCGACCGCGACGACTTCCTCGCCGTGGTGAGCCAGATGGCCCTCTACGTCAACTGCCTGGGCGGCTGGAACCTGCAGCTGTACCCGTGGGGCACCGGCGACCACCTGCGCCAACTACGCCCGGCCGAAGTGGGTCGGCCGGCGTGAGCGGGTTGCCCGAACGTACCGACGCCCTCGTCGTCGGCGGCGGGGTCATCGGCACCTCGATCGCCTGCCGGCTCGCCGAGGCGGGCGTCGGCACGGTCCTGCTCGACCGTGGCGCGCTCGGATCGGGATCGTCCGGGACCACCGCGGGCGTCGTCCGGACCTATTTTCCCGGCAATGCCCTCATCAGCAGCCTTGCCGTCCGCAGCATGGCGGCCTACCACGCCTTCGCCGAGCGGACCGGAACCGACCTCGGCCTGAACCGAATCGGCTTCCTGGTGTTGTTCACCGAGGAACACCAGGTGGAGGACTTTCGACGCACCCGAGCCGACCAGCGGGCCGCAGGAGTGGACGTCGAGCTCGTGACCGCTGCCGAAGCAGCGCAACGCAACCCGCTGGTCGACGAGCGCACCATCCTGGCCGCGGCCTGGGCACCCGAGGCCTACGCCTGCGACCCCGCGACCATCGTGCGCGGCTACGCCACGGCCGCCCGGCAGGCGGGCGCCGTCCTGCGCACGGAAACATCCGTCACGGGCATCGAGCCCGACGGACGGGTCCACACGTCGGCGGGCAGCATCCGCGCGGACATCATCGTCTGCGCGGCCGGGCCCTGGGCGGGAACGGTCGCCGCCATGGCCGGCGTGCGCCTCCCGGTGACCACATACCCCGTCGACATGCTCCTCACCGACGCGCCCGCGGGTGCCCCCACCCTGCCGATGACCCTGCACCCGTCCGGCCTGCGGATACGAAGCTGGGGAGAACGCATCCTCGTCGGGATGGGCCGCCCCGGCCCGGACGAATCCCGGGAGGCCTGGCTACACCGGGTGTCACACCAACTCGGCACCACCTTCCCGGCCCTCGCCGGGAACCGCCTAGAGCGCGGGTGGGGCGGAGATCTCGACGTCAGCCCGGACGGGATGGCCTTCATCGGCCGCGATCCCTCCCGCCCCTTCCTCTACGCGGCAGGATTCTCCGGCCAGGGGATATGCCAAGCCCCCGCCGCCGGAGAGATCGTCCGCGACCTCGTGCTCGGCAAGCAACCCTGGATCGACACGGCCGGTCTCAGCACCGCCCGCTGCCTCGGCGGCTCGGCCGCGGCCGTGTAGCAACGAAGGAAATTGTCATGATTGTCTTGGGGTGCAACGGTTTCACCCGCGTCTCGGAGTTCTTTGCCGAGAACTTCGGCGCGGTCGGCACCGATAAGCATTACCTGCTCGGCCACGATGCGGGTGCAGCGCTGCTGGTGGACGGCGAGCTGGTCGCCGCCGTGGAGGAAGAGCGGCTCAACCGGGAAAAGAAGACCACCGACTTCCCGATCAACTCGGTGCACTGGTGTCTCGAGTACGCGGGGTTGCAGTTCTCCGACATCGATCTCATTGCCATTCCCTGGAATTGGTCCGCCGAGGTCGTGGGCCAGGTGCTGTCCGACATCTCGTCCGCGCCGATGGAACCGACGGCGAAGCAGTACTTGCTGAGCAGCATCGGCAAGCTGGCCGCCGAAGTCGTCGGCCCGGAGGCAATCCTGGCCGACTTCGCCGCACGCACCGGGTTCACCCCCGATCCGAACAAGGTGGTGTTCATGCCGCACCACCTCGCCCACGCGATGACCGGCTACTACATGGCCGGTATGAAGGACAGCGCATTCCTCGTCAGCGATGGTCGCGCGGAACGGTTTTCGGCGCTGACGGGCGAAATCCGCGACGGCCGCATCCGCGTCTTCGACGAGACGGCAATCGGTGCGGAATACTCGATCGGCATCCTGTTCAGCGCGATCACGCGTTTCCTGGGCTTCGTGCCCAACAACGACGAATACAAGGTGATGGGCCTGTCCGGATACGCCCGGCCCCCGGTGCCGAACCCGTTCGTCGAGGATTTCGTCCAACTGCACTCCGACGGTCGGTACACCTTCTCCAGGCCCCTGGAGACGGACAACCCTCGTGGCCTCGACCCCCTGTTCGAGCAGTACTTCGGTCCCGCCCGGGAGACCCTCGAATACAAGGCTCGCGTGGCCGCCGCCGCACAGGAGATGCTGAACGTCGTCACGGGCCACCAGCTGCGTGCATTGGCGGCCAAGACGGATCTGAACCACCTGCTGTTCGAGGGTGGTGTGGCGCTGAACTGCCTCAACAACACTCCCTTGTTCGAGGGTTCGCGGTTCGACGATATGGACGTGAGTTTCGGCGCCAGCGATACGGGCATCGTCATCGGTGCCGCGGTCTACGCGTGGATCACTCACCCGGACAACGCCGACAAGAAGAAGGCCGTGCCGCGGGTCACTCCGTATCTCGGGCCGGAATACGACGACTCGACGATCGAACAGGCCCTGCGGGAGTTCGGCAATCGAGTGGAATGGAGCAGGCACAGCGACGACGAGGTCGTCGATCAGGTGGCGAAACTGCTCACCGAGAAGGTCGTCATCGGCTGGTACGAGGGCCGGCTCGAGCACGGCCCTCGGGCCCTGGGCCACCGCAGTATCCTTGCGAACCCGCACTTCCCGGACATCAAGGACGTCATCAATACCCGGGTCAAACACCGCGAGCCGTTCCGCCCGTTCGCACCGATCGTGCTCGAGTCGGACGCGCCGAAGATCTTCGACATGGGCCGCAAGACCCGTTCGCCGTACATGACGTTCGTCTTCCCGGTGCGGCCGGAATTTCACGACGTGATCCCGGGCGCGACCCATGTGGACGGCACCTCCAGGGTGCAGACGATCACCGACGAGGACACCCCGCGGCTGGCAGCGCTGTTGCGCGAGTTCACCGCGCTGACCGACATTCCCTGTCTGATCAATACCTCGTTCAACGTGGCGGGCGAACCGATCGTGTGCACCCCGGCCGATGCGCTGACCTGTTTCCTCGGCACGGAGATCGATTACCTCGTGCTGGGCAACTACCTCGTCACGAAGGCCGACAGACCCGCATGACGATCGCCGACTTCGGGGCGCCCACAACGCTGCTACTGCTGCGGCACGGCGAGACGGCGCTGACGCCGGAGAAGCGATTGTCGGGCAGCGGCGGCTCCGACCCGGCCTTGTCGGATACCGGGCGGCGGCAGGCCGATGCCGCCGCGGAGATGCTCGCGGCACGCGGGACGGTGCAGGCGGTGGTGTCCTCACCCCTGCGGCGCTGCCGGGAGACGGCCGCCGCGGCGGCGCGACGGCTGGGGCTGGAGGTCCGGGTCGACGACGGGCTGCGCGAGGCGGATTTCGGTGTCTGGGAAGGGCTTACGTTCGCCGAGGTGCGCGAGCGTTACCCGGACGAGCTGGCGGCGTGGCGGGAGTCGCCGACGGCGGTGCCGGGTGGCACGGGCGAGTCGTTCGAGGCGGTCACGCGCCGCGTCGTGCTGTCCCGGGACAAACTGCTGGCGCGGTATGCGGGACGGACAGTGCTGGTCGTCTCGCATATCGTGCCGCTGCGGACGCTGGTCCGGCTGGCGCTGGGCGCGCCGCCCGAGTCGCTGTTCCGGATGGAACTGGCGGCGGCTTCGGTGTCGGCGGTGGCCTATTACGGCGAGGGGAATGCGTCGGTGCAATTTCTGAACGACACGTCGCACCTGCGGTGAGCTCCGGAAAAATGGAAGAAGTTCGCATAATGGTCGACGCGGACCGGCTCTTGTCAAAGTCTACGAAAAGCCGGTCTCAGCCTGCGGACGTCTTCATGTCTTCCACCCCTATCCGGCCCCCCTCGATTGGCTGTGTACTCCTCACACAAGTTGCGACAAAAGGAGTGACCGTGACCGCGCACACCCGAGAAATAAGCATCCAGGAGCTGGAGCGCGCCTGGATGGACGAGGCGATCAAGCTGGCCACCACCAGCGTCGCGAACGGCGGCGGCCCGTTCGGCGCACTGGTCGCCAAGGACGGCGAGGTTGTCGCGGTCGGGAACAACCAGGTCACCGCGACCTTGGACCCGATGGCACACGCCGAGGTGAGCGCGATGCGTGCCGCCTGCAGGCAGCTGAACACCTTCTCGCTCGAGGGCTGCGTCCTGATCACCTCGTGCGAGCCGTGCCCGATGTGCCTGTCCTCTGCGCTGTGGGCGCGTGTCGACCGGATCGTCTACTCCGCCGATCGGCACGATGCCGCGGTGGCCGGTTTCGACGATCGCAAGTTCTACGACCTGCTCGAAAAGAAGCCCCAGTCGATGTGGCCGATGCGGGTCGAGCAACTGGACCTGCCCAACCGTACGGCGCCGTTCGACGCATGGCTGGCCAAGTCCGACCGCATCGACTACTGAATCGCCCCGCGTGCCGGGCGCCGGAATGACGACCGGATCATCCGTCGCCCTCAGCGGTCGTCGAATCCCGCGCGGACAGCGGCCACTGCGGCCTCGATGCGGCTGCTCACCCCGAGTTTCGACAGCACCCGGCTGACGTATTCCTTCACCGTTTCCTGGCTGAGGAACAATCGGGCACCGATCTCCCGATTGGACAGGCCCTCCACGATCAGCCGCAGAATCTCCCGCTCCCGCTTGGTCAACATGGCAAGACGCTGCCGCACTTGATAATTCATCGCATCGGTGTGGACACGATCCCGCTGCGGTGCGACCGCCAGCACCGCTCCCGATATCAGCACATTCAGCACCTCCAGCACGGCGAGGACACCGCAGTCCTTGATCACCGCCGCGTCGACCTGGCCGATATCCGCCTTGGTGGCACCATGTTCCACCAGCAGCGTGATCATCGGCGAATGCTCCAGCTCCCGCAGCCGGGCCACCGTCGAGGCCAGGTCGGCCAGCCGCCGCACCGAGGCATCCAGCACGATCACCTCGGGACGCCAGCGCGCGGACCTGTCCACGGCCTCGGACCAGGCGCAGGTGCCCGCCAGGGCAAATCCGTCGTGCGCCGCCACCGCATTGCCGAAATCCATTCGGGCGAACGGTGAATCGGAGACAACCATCAGTGTCCGCGGTCGAACCACCTCGGGCTTGCGCATCTCGGCATGGCGATGCCGATTGTGCAGTGCCGTGGTGCGCAAAGCTGTACGAACGGCCATCTACGTGTCGTCATCGTTCATCTGGTGGCTCCTCCAATGCCGCGCCACGGTGTTCCGCCCCTGTAGGAAATATCGCGGCGCGGCGATATTCCGCATCCGTCGAAAGGGCTTCCAGCGCGGTGTCGAACCGGGACCCACGGACCGACCCTAACGAGCAGGTTTATGCATGTCAACCCATTCGTGTGCATAGATGTGCACGAAGTGCGGGCAGAGATGCCCATCACCATCGGTCGTGCGGAGCAATGAACGTGCATCGTGGGCATCTCTGCGCAGCCGAGTGATACGGTGCTTGCCATGGTGGACAAGTGGGGCGCCGACGAGACCGCTTTACAGGACCTGGCTCGCAACCACCGTTCGGTCGTGGATCTCGTGTCCGAGCTCGACCGGCTCGGCATCGAGTTGACACAGGCGCACAGCCACACAGAGGGTTACCAGCTGGTCTTTCCCAAGGCGGCGATCGATCGGCTGCTGCAAGCACTGCAGAATGTCG
This sequence comes from Nocardia transvalensis, assembly GCF_015477765.1. Taxonomy (GTDB): domain Bacteria; phylum Actinomycetota; class Actinomycetes; order Mycobacteriales; family Mycobacteriaceae; genus Nocardia; species Nocardia transvalensis_A. The sequence goes on from NZ_JADLQQ010000013.1 coordinate 17,571, forward strand.
CCGAATCCACGGATGCCGCAGACGGATCCGGCCGGACCGAACCCCCGACGGCATAACCCCGCAAATCAACTGGCGGACAACGGTTGACATCGTTCTCCACCTGGCAGCCGACCGCAGGTTCGTCTACTCTGCCCTAGGGGGGTTCAGAAGATCGAATACCGGCCTCGACGCAGCAGCTGAAACCAGCCATGCACCGACGAGCCGGACGTCGCAGGCATCGACGCCGCACTCTGACGAGGGAGCCACGTGGCATGTTGAAACCGGACCGGCCCACTGTCTCCGCACTGACGTGGAAACTCCTCCGCGGCAAGGTTTCCACGCGCGCCCGTTTACACACTCTTGTCGATCGTCTCGAACTGCCTGCGGACTGGACGATCGAGGAGTTCATCGCGTCGGTCGAGCGCATGCGCGGCCGCCGGATCGTCCGACTGCTGCTGCCGCCCACCGCTCCGGTAGGCCTGTGCGGGCTCTGGCTGGAATGCAAGGACTACGAAGCGATCTTTCTTCGGCAGTCCTCCGATCCCGCCGTGGAACTCCATGTGGCTCTGCACGAGGTCAGCCATATGCTGCTCGACCACGGGCAGGACACGTCGATCTCCACGGTGGACTGGAGCACGCTGCGCAGCGGAGGGGTGGACCACGAGATCGACCTCTCCACCGTGCGTGCCGCCCGCGGGCTGTCCAGCTACGCCTCCAGGGAGGAGTACGAGGCCGAGCTGTTGGCGACGCTGATCGGCTTCCGCGCCCGGACCGTCGGGCCACGCCGCGACCCGATCTTGAGAGAGCTCTGACGCCGGTAGCCGCACGCCCGCCCGGGCGGCCGTCTCCGCGGGTGGGCGAGCTCGCCCGACACATCTCGCCCCCGATCAGCTATCTTCGAGCAATATCACGCTTCGGTTCCGCTCGGACGGCTCACGGAGAGGGATCCGGCATGACAGTGCTCGTGGCAGGCGCGTCGGGATTCGTCGGCAAACAGTTGTGCCCGGAACTGGAGAAGGCAGGGTATGCGGTGCGGGCCATGACGCGCCGACCGCGGTCGTATTCGGGGGTGGGGACTGCCGTTCGCGGGGACGTCCGCGACCCGGCCTCGCTACGGCAGGCGATGGACGGGTGCGACAGTGCCTACTACCTCGTGCACTCGCTCGACGACCCGAGGTTCGAGCAGCGCGACGCCGAGGCCGCGCGGCACTTCGGGCAGGCCGCCGCGGACGCGGGGCTGCGGCGAATCGTCTATCTGGGCGGATTGGGTGACGACCGCGACGACCTGTCCCCGCACCTGCGCAGCCGCCGGGAGGTGGAGAGGCTGCTGGGCGCGGCGGGCGTGCCGGTCACGACGCTGCGGGCGGGAGTGATCATCGGCCACGGCGGCATCTCCTGGGAGATGACCCGCCAGCTGGTGGAACACCTGCCCGCGATGGTCACGCCGAAATGGGTGCGGACCAGGACCCAACCCATCGCCCTGGATGATGTCGTCCGCTATCTCGTCGGGGTGCTGGACGAGCCGCGAGCCGCCGGGCGCACCTTCGATATCGGCGGTCCGGAGGTCCTGTCCTACGGGGCCATGCTCCATCGCCTGGCGGCCATCGAGGGGCGGCCCCTGCTGGTGGTGCCGATCCCACTACTATCGCCACGCATGTCCGCGCTGTGGCTGTCGTTGGTGACCGATGTCGACTCCCGCACCAGCCGTTCGCTGGTCGAATCCATGGCCAACGAAACGGTGGTGCGCGACAACAGCATTCGCGACGTGGTGCCCTTCGAGCCGATGGATTACGACGAGGCGATCCTGCGTGCGCTCGGCCAGCGCGCCAAGGCCCGGCGGGCCGCATGACGGTGGCACCGTGGCGGCGCGCCGCCGTCGCCGGAATCACCGCGGTCGGGGCCGGGCTGCTGCACAAATCGCTGTCGGCGCGGCCGGACTCGCGGGCGTTCTACGGCCTGAGCCTGGCCACCGCCGCCACCTGGACCGCGGGCGGCATCGTCCTCGCTCCCCCGCGGCTCGGCAGCCGCTCGGCCGCGCTGCTCGCGCCGCCGATCGGCGCCGGGGCGTTCGGCGTGTTCTACGGCTGCGCGCTGGTGGCCCGCCGCATTCCGCTCCTGAACCGGGCGATCTCCGACGTGCTGCGCTACGCCGGTCAGGCTCCGACCACCCGGGCGCTGCTCATCGCGCTGGTCAGCGGGGCGGGTGAGGAGCTGTTCTTCCGCGGGCCGGTCTACGACGTGGCCGGAGACCACCCCGTGGCCGTATCCACCGGCGTGTACTGCCTGACCACCACCGCGACCCGCAACCCCGCCCTCACCCTCGCCTCGGCGGTGATGGGCACGCTGTTCGGACTGCAGCGCCGGGCCAGTGGCGGGGTCGCCGCACCCGTGCTCACCCACCTCACCTGGTCCACCCTGATGATCCGTTATCTCCCCGCCCTTTTCCCCGCCGCCGAGCGGCCGCGCCGAGGCCGGATCACCGCGGTGTGAGGCGCACCGGCAGGCCGCCGCGCAGGTACGGGGCGATGGAGGTGCGCTCCCTGAAGACCCAGCCGGGTGGCAGGACCATGTGGTAGCGCTGAAACAGCAGACTCAGCAGGAACTGCGCTTGCAGGTACCCCAGCTGGGCTCCCAGGCAGCGGTGCGGTCCGGAGCCGAAGGGCAGGTAGATCAGGCGCGGCACATCGCGGGGCAGGCCGTCGTAGAAGCGTGCCGGGTCGTAGGTGTCGGGGTCGTGCCACCACCGGGGATCGCGGTGGATGTAGGACATGGGGATCCCGAGCAGGGTGCGGTCGGGAATCTCGTAGCCGCCGACCACGAAACCGGACCTGGCGAATCTCTGCAGTATGGGCGTGCTCTGCAGGCGCATCGCCTCCTCGAAGCACGCCTTGGCCCAACGCGCCGAACGCACCTCGGCGGTCGGCGGATCATCGGTCGCCTGCTGTGCGGCCTCGTCCGTCAGCCGTTCGGCCACAACAGGATTCGCCAGCACCCGGGCGACGGTCTGGGTCAGTGCCGCCGAGACGGGTTCGAACGAGCCCTCCATGACGGTCAGCACCTGAGTCGCGATATCCCAGTCACTCATTCCCGCTCCCGAGGGCAGTCGCACCGCCAGCATCCGGGCCAGCACATCGTCGCGATCACCCGGATCGCGGCGGCGCCGGGCGACCTTGCGCTGCAGCATCAGAAACAGGCGCGGCACCGAGGTGGAGCGGATTCGATCCGCTCCCCAGAGCGGATTCGGCGGCGCGCACATCTTCAGCACGACCCCGAATATCCGGCCCATCGCGATCAGGCCGTCGCGCGTAGCGCGCAGTTCGCGTTCGGTGACCTCATCGGAGAAGATCTCGTTCAGAATCGCCCCGATGATCAACCACCGGAACGCGTCCTGCAGATCGGTCACGCCGTCCTCGTCGGTGGCCCAGCTCAGCGCGCGCGGCAGGCTCGCGGTGTAGGAGCGCACATTCTTCCGGAAGACGACCTCGAGTTCCTGTTTGGCGAACATCGGAACGATCGCCCGCCGCCGCTCGGTGAATCGGACGCCCTCGATGAAGGGCAGGCCGCCCACGATGTTCTGCACCCTCGTGCCGTAGGCGCCGAATTTGCTGAAGTTGCCGGACCTGTCGTTGAGCACCTGGGCGGCGTAGTCCGGATGACCGAGCAGCACGGTATCCCGCAACGGGAACCGCACCCGGCAGACATCGCCGTAGGTGCGCATCACCTCCTCGATGAACTGCACGCGATCGCGCGCATACGGGCCTATCGACCCCAGCACCGGCACGCCGGGTGGTCCCGGAATGGCGCTGCTCACCGAATGTTCGTAATCGATGCCGGAATTCATGACCGATCCCGTCCCGAGCCGACCCCGGTCGGCCTCGTGTAGATGTTTCCGTGCAACCCGTTGGAGGTGTCGGCGCCGCGGCCGAAACGTATCCGTGCCCGCTGCACGGCGGTGTCGGCGGCGTCCAGGAGGTAGCCGTACAGGAATTCCGCGGCCATCACGATGCCGATGCCGCGCAGCGCCAGCGGGGCGTACTCCTCGCCGGTCACGATGAGCGGCCGTGGCAGCGGAAAACCGTTGGTGGCCAACGACCGCACCCCCGATTCGGCACCCGATCGCAGCGGCAGGCGCCAAATACCCGGGAATTCCGATTCGGGTCGAATGGCCGACTTCACGACCCCGTGGCCGACGCCGTGCGCCAACCGCCATTCGGCGCGTTCGGCCAGCTTCGCGTGTGCCCGATCGATCCAGCGCGCATAACGCTGCGGCCCCAGCGCCCGCCACGGCCGCGATCCGGACAGGAACAGGCCGTCCTCGAGGTCGCGGCGCAGCCGGCGCAACCGCGCATCCTCCCGCGCGGTGAATCCGCCGGTCGCCACCAGCCAGCGGCCGACCTGATAGCGGGCCAGGAATCCGGAGGTGAACACGACGTGATCGAGCAGATGATCCAGGACGAAGAAGCGGCCGTCCGCGATGGCGGGGCGGTATTTGTACCGCACCATGCTGCGCATGATCCGCCAGTCCGCGTCGGCGCATTCGTTCACCGTGTCGATATATCTTCGGCGGGGCCGGGATTCGAGGACGTCGGCCTCGATGATATTGGCGATATGCCACGACGACGACATCGACAGGGAGATGCCCTGGCTGTAGAAGGCGTCGATGATGGAGGCCGCATCACCACAGATCGCATACCGCCGCGGTGACACATAGGTGTCGGTCATGTGCTGCGCGGTGCGGTAGGAGCGGAACTGCAGCAGCGCGGATTCGTCGAGGAACGACAGCACCGGATAGCGGCGAATCGTCTGCCAGAAGAAGGTTTTCAACGATTGTCCGTGCAACTGCCGCTGGTCGACGCAGATCCCCACGCTCAGACGGTCGTCGGTCAGCCGGATGACCCAGATCCAGTAGCCGGGGCCCCAGAGGTGGACCGTTCCGTCGGAGCGGCGCAATGTCTCCCCGTCGGGATACTCGTAGTCCCAGATCTCGCCGAATACCTCGTCGCCGCAGTCGCGGAACTGCCCCCACACCGCCGAGGTGGCGAAGCCGTCGTCCAGGTCCACATCGTGGCCGAAGCGTTTCACCAGGAATCGGGCGCGCCCGGAACAGTCCACCAGCCACCGAGCCCGCAGGCGCTCGACCTTGCGCGCCGACGGGGCCCACACCACCGTGTGCCCGTCCGGATCGGAGGCCACGTCGCGGACCCGCCCCGGCAGGAATTCGATGCCCGCGGTGTTGATCAGCGTCTTGCGCAGCTGCCGCTCGATATCGGGGCGGGCGATCTGGGCGTCGGCGAACAGGGCCCGGTGCAGCAGCGGATTCTTGATGGCCCGCGCCCACTTCGGCGGCAGATCCGCCTTGAATCCCCATTCGTGGACGGTGTCGTCGAACCGCTCGCGGCCCGCCATGTCGTACACCATCCAGAATCCGCTCTTGTGGCGGGAATCGGTACACGCGGAATCGAGCTCGCCGACCGTGCGCAGAAACGGCGTCGTGTACATCAGCAGGGATTCCCCCACCTTGTAGTCGTCTCGATCCATGGGGTCGGACGGATCGATGACGGTGACGTTCAGGCCCCGCTTGGCCAGTTGCAGCGCATTCATCATGCCGACGATTCCGGCGCCGATGACGCAGACGTCGGCGGCATGCGAATCATCCGAGTGAGTCATGATCGTTCATCTCCCGTGGACCGTTCCCGGAATTCGGCGGCGAGACCGTGCAGCAGGCCGCCGACCCGGTCTTGCACACCGCTGCGGATCACCGCGGGCGCATCCCGCACATCCGATTTCCCGCCCCGCACCCAGGCCGCCGCCAGACCCACCAATTGACCGGCCGGTGGCCAACCGGCCAGCACCGGCGCGTCGGCCAGCGTGCATTTGGCGTCGATGACCGTCACTCCCGCACGGCGCAGGGCGGCACTGAATTCGCGGCGGAATTCGGCGTGGGTGGTGACGGTGCGCCCGGCCAGGCCGCAGCCGCGCGCGTACGCGGCGAAATCACAGGCCGACAGCGTGGAGCCGGAATCCGGCCAACCCATGACATAGCTTTCGTAGCGGATGGCGCCGAGGGCGCCGTTGTCGAAGACCACCACGACCACCGGCGTCTCGATCGCGGCGCCGCTCGCCAACTCGGCCAACGTGATCGCCGCGCCCCCGTCGCCGACGACCGCCACCGCGGCCTCACCCGCGGCGGCTACCTCCAGCGCGGCCGGGATGGCGAATCCCATGGTGGCGAACGACGAGGTCCAGAGGTATCGGTCCGCGGTGCGCAGATATCGGAAGGCCCACAAGGTATTCAGGCCCACGTCGACGCTCACGGTGATCCGGTCGGGTACCGCGCCGATCTCATCGTTCATGATGCGAGCCAGATACGACGGCCGCAGCGGCCCCCACCGGCGCCACCGCAGCGCCGGAGCATGCCGGATCGGCTCGGTGAACGGACGAGAGGCATTGTCGGCCAACGCTTTCGGTGTGCCCACCGCGCGCAGTCCGCCGATCATGGCCTGCAGGGCGGTGCGGGCGTCACCGAGTAACCCGGCCGCCCCTTCCGGCAGCCCGATCAGGCACATCGGGTCGGTATTGATCGACACCACCGACGCGCGACTCACCAGATCGAATGCCGCTCCCCGCGACGAGACGCCGACGAGCACGACCACATCGGAGCGCTGGATCTCGCGGACGGTGCGGTGATGTCCCGAGCTGCCGACCAGACCCGTTCGCGCGCCGTGTATTCCGGCGCGCACCGATGAGCCGCCCATGGTGGTGAAGACCGGGGCGTTCACCAGCCGCGCGAGCTCGCGCAGTTCGCTCGCGGTGCCCGCGGCACCCCGCCCGGCGATGATCGTCGGCCGGTCGGCGTGACGGAGCAGGTCGACCGCCCGCGCGACGCTGTGGGCCGAGGGACGGCGCTCCAGGTGGGCGCGGGTGAGCCCGGGCGGAACGGTCAGGGGAAGTTCGGGCAGCGCATCGCGCAGGATGCGCACATGCACCACACCGCGGGTGTGCCGGGCCGCGGCCAGCGCCTGTTGCAGCCGGGGGCCGTCCCGCGCCGGATCCTCGATCGAGCACGACCACCGCGAGACCTCGGCCAGCAGGTGGGTCGAATCCACCAGCCAGCGCCCGTCCTCGACCGTCACCACGAGCAGCGCGGCGTGATCGTAGGCGGCGTCGTAGAGCCCGTTCATCTGCATGAGCAGTGCGGCCGGTGAGGTCACGACCACCGCGGCGCGGGTTCCGAACGCCTTGTCGTCGACCGAGGCGCGCAACGCCGCGGCCTGACCGTCGACCGCGACACCGACATCGAGTCCGGGGGCCTCGGCCGCGCAGAAGCCGGTCATATGGATGCGCTGGAATCCGAAGCGCCCCAAGCCTTCAACCAGTCTCGGCAGATCCGAGCCGCCGACGGGTCCGGCAGGCTCGCCTATCAGCATGGAGGCCATCAGCACGATGCGCGGGCCACCGCCGGACACCGCGAGCGCCTCGTCCAGCTCGTCTTCGGTCGCGGCGCTTCGTGTGTCGACTCCGAAGGCGCGGGCGAACAAGGTCCGGTCGCGGCGCAGGTCGTCGCTCACGCAGACGACGGTGATCGGCACCTCGTACCTGACGGCGGTCGACAGCTCCGAAACATATTGATCCACATGGGATTTTTCGGTGAGAACATGGATCCGGCGGCCGGTGGCCAGTGCCATGCCGATGGCCGTGGGCACGGCCGCGCCCGGAAATCGCAGATTCCAGGAACTGTGCACCGCCGCGCAGTGCGACAACTGCCCGGCGGCGAGGGACTGCCAGCGGGCGCCGTCCACCACGACCTGCCCGTCATCGAGTCGGCTCCGCAGCACCCGAATCCAGCCGACGGCAGGTTCGGATGCCTCGATCTGTTCGTAAGCCGTTGCGGTATCGCGCAATCGGGTCAGTTCGGCGATCAGGTTGTCGAGGGTGGTCTCGATATCGCCGACGATCCGGGTGGGCGGTACGCCCCACTGCCGCGTCTCCTCGATATCGGCGATCTGGACCAGACCGGCCAGCCGCGGAAAGGCCCGGAACAGGCCCGGCGTGGCGAGACCCACCAGCAGTGCCGCCGCATCGGGCAGATCGGCCGAATCCGCGGTCGGCGGTCCGGTGAGCGGGGCCGCGCACGCCTCGGGCAGCACGTGCAGCGGCACACCGAGCAGGTGCGCCAGCGCGCGGGCCCGCATGTCGTATCCGCCCGCATGGGCACCGAGAACCACCGCCACGGGACGGTCGTGCAGCGATTCCGCGAGAGCGGCGATGGTGTCCTTGTCCGGGGAGACCGATGCGCCCACATCCAGCAGCCGCGGGGCACTCACCCGATCGGGCACCGGGGCGCTCAGCACATCGCCGGGAATGGCGACGTGCACCGACGTGCGTTCGTGCAGCGCGCTCCAGCAGAGCTGATCGAACACCCCGACGTGGTCGGTCGACAGGATTTCCACCGAGCGCGCACAGCCGTCGCGGAACAGGCGTGCGGAGTCGATCTCCTGGAACGATCCGGTGCCGAGGGCGGCCACCGGAACCTGGCCGGAGATCGCGAGGACGGGGTGCCGGTCGGCGTGAGCGTCGTACACCCCGGGCAGCAGATGGGTGGCGCCGGGTCCCGCGGTACCGAAGCACACTCCCAATTTCCCTGTGGCCCTGGCGTATCCGGCGGCCATGAAGGAGGCGGCGGTTTCGTGCCGGGTGGAGACGAACCGGATATCGGGCCGTCGGCTCATGGCGTCGACCAGGCAGTTCACGGATTCCGCGGGCATACCGAAGATATGGGTGACGCCCTGGCGCACCAGATGATCGATGATGACATCGGCGAAACGGTTGCGGCCCACCAGGTCCGCGATCAAGTTCTTGTTCTGCATGGCTGACCTCGCCTCAGTGCGAATCCTGTTTCCTGCGGGTATCCAGCTGGAAGGCATCGGAGACGAGGATGACCAGCGCACCCACCGCCACGACGCCCGCGTTGGCCGGCGTCGGTCGGCTCGCCAGGATGAGTGTGGCGAGGAACCCGCAGGACACGATCATGTCGGTGCGCAGCACATCGTTTCCGGCCCGCACGGTGTCGGCGGCCAGCAGGCGGCGGCCCTGCCAGAGCACCACCGGCATCCACAGCCACGCGAGCAAAGCCGCGACCGGCATGGCGCCGACGGCCACCGGCACGAAGACGCCCACGTAGACCGCGACGGTGGCCGATGCCGCGACGGCCGCGGCCACCTCGCGCGATCCGAACACGGTGGCCGAGGTGAGCACCCGGGCCCGGGCGTCCCCGAAGTAGTCGGGCACGTTCTTGACCAGTCCCTTCGCGCAGAACCAGACGAACAGATACCCCGCCGCGACCAGGAACGAGAAGTCGAAGATCCGCGAAACATGCTGCGGCGCAATGGCGACAATGGTGGCGAACGGATAGGCGACCACCGTCGCGAACAGCGCGATCCCCAGCAGCGGACGGCATTTCATGCGCAGCGGCCGGAACGAATACTGGTGCGCGCCCGCCAGCGCGAGCAGCACGACGGCGAAGTAGAGCGGTCCGACCGCGGCGGAGGCCGCCAGCGTGACCACGCACAGGGCCCAGGTGTGCCACAGCAGTCGCGCTCGCCCGTAGACGGCCATGAGAAACACCCGGTTCGGGACGTTCTCACTATCCTCGTCGACATCGGTATAGGTGTTGAACAGGTTGGCGATAGCGCTGATGGCGAAGGTGACCGCCAGACCCACCAGCGCCCGCCACGACTGCGGAATGTCGAGCAGCTGCAACCCCAACTGGAAGGCCAGCATGCCGGGAACGCAGGTGCGCGGCCGCGAGAACGCGATGAACATCCGCAGCCGCGTCCACCATTTCAGCCGGTCACCGCGGGAGTCCCGGGCCCACGCCGATCGCTGCGCGGCGGGCAACTGCAGGAATCGGTCGGCGGTGAGGAACCCCGGTCCCCCGGACCTGTCGATATTCGAACTCGTGCCTTCCACGGGCCCTCTCCTGATCGATGCGGAAAACGTTACGGGGCAGGCAGATACAGCGCATGCGACACCGCCGCGAGCGCCTCCTCGGTGGTAGCGGTGACTCGGACACCGACGCCGGGATAGTCCCGGACGGCGATGCCGCCCGCCCGGAACATCCGCACCACCTTCTCGGTCTCGCGCGTCGGAACCCAGACGAAATTCCCCTGCGAGGGGGGACCGTCGTATCCGGCTTCTCCCAGCACCCGCCGCAGGCGCCCGCGAACGGTGCGGACCGTGCGCACTCGATCGGCCAGTTCGGCCGGGTGGCACAGTGATTCCACGGCCGCGGAGGCGGCCAGGGAGTTCACCGCGAACGGAAGCGCGCACGCACGCACCCGCGACATGAACGCGGCGGTACCCACCGCATAACCGACCCGCAGGGCCGCCAGCCCGTACACCTTGGAGAAGGTCCGGGTGACCACCAGGTCGGGGAACTGCGCGATCAGCTCGTCCACCGCGAATTGGCCTGCGGCATTGGAGAATTCGGTATAGGCCTGATCGACGATCACCACGACCTCGTCCGGCACTGCGCGCAGGAACTCGACGAACTCGTCGGCCGCGACGGTTTCACCGCTCGGGTTGTGCGGCAAGGACACCAGGATCGCCGACGTGTCGTCGTCAACGGCTGCCAGCAGTGCCTCCAGCGGCTGCCAACAGCCCGGGCCACCGGCGACCATGCGGGGAATCGCGCCGGACGCCAGCACTATTCGCGCATAGGCGTCGAATCCCGGCGCCGCGAAGACGACCCGATCGCCCTGATTGGAGACGCAGCGGATGATGGTCCGCAACACCTCGACGCTCCCGTTGCCGACCGCGATACCGTCGACCGGCACCCGGCAATGCCGCGACAGCGCCGAACGCAGCGCCCGATACCCCGGATCCGGATATCGGAACACCCCGGCGATCTGCTCCTCGATCGCGCACCGGACGCCGGGCAGCGGACAGAACGGCATATCGTTGTTGGACAGGTCGTATCGCACGACCTGGTCGGCCCGCTCGCCGTCCTGCCGGTATTCGGCCAGGTCGGTCAGTCCCTCGGCAATTCTCATGAGCACCCCGCATCGTCAGTCGTCGGCCATGGCTTCCACGATCCGAACCCGGCTCGCCTGATAGGCGGGCGGCACCGAGCCGGCCAGGCACAGGCACAAGGCGATGGAGCCCGACAGCAGCACGAGGGGATCGAGACGGTAATGGATATCGATGGCGGTCATGCCGGACAGCACGAGATCGGCGACGAAATGCACGCCCTCCCCGCCGACGATCCCCATGACCGCGCCGACCGCACCGATGGCGATGGCCTCGGCGACCACGAGCCGTCCGATGAGTTGTCGTGCGGCGCCGATCGAGCGCAGCATGCCGAACTCCCGGCGGCGCTGCAGCACGGACAGCGTGAGGGTGTTCAGCAGCGCCACCGCCGCGATCGCGGCGATGATCCATTGCAATCCGACCGCCAGCACTCCGGCCTGCGTGATGTTGAAAACCACGCCCTTGAACGCTCGTTCGCCCGAATAGACCTGGGCATCCGGGCCCAGCACGTCGCGCAGGCGGGTGGTCAGCTCACCGATATCGACGCCGTGGTCGGCCGTCACCACCAGATAGGTCGCGCCGGGGCGATCGAACCACCGCTGCATCTGCGGCAGATCCATCACCACCACACCGGCGTCGGCGGTCAGGAATCCGAATTCGCCGACTATCGGGGCACGCTGCAGACCCGTCGGCGTGCCGACCTCGATCCAGTCGCCGATGCGGTACCCCATCCGCTCGGCCAGCAGCCGCGATACCGCCACACCCTGCCCGTTCAGCACCTTGTCCTTGACGGCGGGATCGAGCAGCGGTCCCACGTTGGCGTCGTTGCCGGGCACCAGTCCGCTCACCTGCACCCGCAGATCCCCCACCGAGACATAGGCCCACTGGCCCTCGACGACCTGGCGCACGCCGGGCGTGATCTGGGCACGATCGGACCAGTGGTCGGGAATCGCCTTGGTGGGCAACAAGTTCGGACCACTGGTCGAGACGAAGATGTCGGTGGCCCGTAACGAGGCGAAGACGTCGGAGGCGGAATCGACCAGATCGTTGAGCGCGCCGTAGACCGCGACACCCGCGGCGACCGCGATGCCCACGGTCATCGACGTCGCCCAGGTCCGCCGCGGTGTGCGTTCCACCGACGCCGCCGCCAGCCGCCCCGACGCTCCGGACCTCTCGCACAACCAGGCCGCACCCCAGCGGACGGCACCGGCGGCCGCGAGGCCGAGCAGCAGCAGACCGAGCATGACCACTGCGGCCGCCGAGACGACGGCCAGGCCGTGGGCCGCGTACCCGATCACGGCCGCGACCGCCACCAGGCCGGCACCGGCCACACCGGCACCCACGACGATCCGGCGGCCGAACGGTTGCGCCGCGGCCAGCACCGCCGACCGCAATGCCTCCATCGGATCGACCCGATACGCCTGGTATGCGGCCGCGAGCGAGGCGGCGACGGTGGCGAGGACGCAGCCGGCAATGGTGGCCGGGTAGACGTAGGCGGGAACGTGGAAGCTCAGTTCCGCCGACACCATCTGCAGCAGGAACGGTGGCGTGCGTTCCAGCGCCCACCGGCCGAGCCCGAGCCCGAGCGGTATCCCGGCCAGCGCGGCCACCAGGCCGATGAGCGCCGCCTCCACCAGCAGATCCGCCGCGACCACCGTCCGTCTGCCGCCGACCGCCCGCAGCACCGCCAGTTGCGGACGCCGTTGCGCCACCGCCATGGTCATCACGTTGAACATCAGGAATGCGGCCACCACGAGGGAGACCGCCGCGACCAGCAGGGTCAGGCTCCTGGTCAGGATCAGCGCATTGTCGACCTGCACGGCCCGCAGTCCGGTCCCCGACACCAGTGCCTTCTTGCCGACCACCTCGGACAGCCGCTCCCGCAGCGCCCCCACGTCGGTACCCGGCTGCGCGACGACGATGATGTCGTCGACCTTGTCGCGATGTCCGGTGAGGCTTTGCGCCAATCCCATTGGGGCGGCGATGAATCGGCCGTCGTTGACCTGGGTGGCCAGCTCGGCTGGCACCACAACTGCGGCGGTCACGTCCCGGCCGCCGACCGAGAAGGTGGCGCCCTCGGGCACACCGAGCTGTTCGCCCACGATCACCCCGTTGGTGCTGCGCTGCAGTTTCGGCAGCTGCAGCACCGGCTCGAGCGTGGTCCGCAGCGACGAGTTCAGCGCCAGTATCGAGAGGTCGACCCCGACCACCGTCGCCGAAACCCGGTGCGGCTGCGCCACGGTCATCGAGGTCTGCACGATGGGCACCGCCGCGCGGACGCCCGGGGTGGCGGCGACCGCAGCAGTCAATGACCGGTCGAAGCCGCTGTCGGAGTATCCGGTGATCAACAGGTCCGCGTCGCCCGCGATGCTGCGGGTCAGTTGTTTCACCGATCCGGTGAGCGAGCTGTAGGTGGCCATCACCGCCACCAGCAGCGCCGCCGCGACCGCGACGACCGTGATCAGGGTCGCGGTGCGGACCGCGTGGCCGAACAGCTCGCGCAGGTTGAGCACCCGGAAGCGGGTGAGATTCGCGCCGATCACGGTGCCGCACCCGCCTCTCGGTCCCAGTCGCGGACCACCCGGCCGTCCACCAATTCGACGACCCGGTCGGCACATTCGGCGGCCCGCCGGTCGTGGGTGACCAGCACCACCAGCCGTCGCGCATCCTCTGCGTGTGCGAGCTGCTGCAGCAAATCCAGCAGGGCCGCACCGGTTTTCGTGTCCAGATTCCCGGTCGGCTCGTCGGCCAGCAGCAGCGGCGGGTCCATCATCAGCGCGCGGGCGACGGCCACCCGCTGCATCTGGCCGCCGGACAGTTCCGCCGGACGATGATCGGCGCGGTCACCGAGCCCGACCAGCCGCAGCAGCCGGACCGCCTCGGCCTTGGTCTGTCGTTTGTAGCTGCCGTTCAACATCTTCGGCAGCGCGACGTTCTCCCACGCGGCCAGGGTCGGCATCAGATTGAAGGACTGGAAGACGAATCCGACCTTGCGCAAACGGAAATCGGACTGGCCCCGGTCGTCGAGTTTCGCGGTCTCCACGCCGTCGAACCGGACGGTGCCGGAGGTAGGCCGATCCAGGGCGCCGAGAATGTGCAGCAGGGTGCTCTTTCCCGCGCCGGACGGGCCCATCACCGAGACCATGGCGCCGCCGCGCAGCACGAGGCTCACCCCGTCCAGGGCGCGCACACATTCGCGGCCCAGGCGGTATTCGCGCACCACATTGTCGAGTTCGAGGCGGATTCCGGTTCCGGTGACCACGGTGTCGAGCATTCGATCGGTCCGTTCAGCTCGCGCACGCCGGCGATTGCACCTGGGCACTGGACAGCATGTAGCAGGCCCATTCCTTCTTGACCTTCCAGCGGTTGCCGTCGACGACGAACGGAATTTCCGATTGCCCTTGCACCGGTTCGCCGTTCACGGTCAGGTCGGCATAGGCCACAGCCTGACCGTCGCCCCGATAGTCCACCCGCGCGACGGTCATCTGAATGTGGTTCTGCGCCACCGCATTCGCGACGCGGTCGGCCAGTTCGGGATCGACGTCGATGCCTTGAATCCATCCCGACTTCCGGTCGAGGGGCACCGTCGGATCGAGGCCGAGTTTGATCGCGGCGTTCAGATCGCCCGCGGACGGGACCGGTATCGGCGGCGTGTCCGCGGTCGCGGTCGCCACCGTCGGCGACGACGAGTGCGTGGTGTGCCCGCCGCCGGAACCGTCCGAGCAGGCCCCGGCGAATGCCACGCAGGCCGCCAGCACGACGGGCGCCAGAACGCGTGTGCCGCCGGTCATATCGCGACCCCGTCGGTCCGGCGCCGGTCCAGGGTCGTCACCAGGTTCTGCAGCTGGGTGACGACCGCGAGCACGGCCTGTTTCAATTCGTCGACGGTGGCGTCGGTCTGCCTCATCAACGCGACCGCATCGCTCATCATGGTGCCGACCTCCGCCAGTTTCCGATCGACCTCGGTCATCGTGGATTCGGCACGGCCAACCGCGGATTCGGCGTTGTCTATCGCCTGCTCGGCCCGGCTCAGCACGTCGAGCGGTCCCTTCGGTAGCAGTCCCATGGTCATCTCACCTCTCGTGGTCGACCGGCCCCTCAGACGTACGAGTCGAGCCGCGCATCGGAGAATTCGTTCGTATAGCAGCGGCCGCCCTCGCGGCCGTAGAGGGCGCGGACCAGCGCCCACCGGAACGGGTGATGGTCGAACAGCGCGAAGGCCGTTCCCACCATGTACGGGTAGCCGCCGATGCTGTGGCCGATCCGCGCCATCCGATATTGGAAAGCCCATCTGCTGCGCAGCTGTTTGTCGTAGCGGGACAGATCCGCCGGATTCGCCGACCCCAGGGCGTGCACCGCCGTTTCCGCGGCCAGGATGCCGGATTCCAGCGCCTTCGAAATGCCCGCTCCGGTAAACGGTTTCGCGGCGCCCAGCGCGTCACCGGCCAGCAGCAGGCCCGGACGCGACGGCGGCCAGGAATTGAATCCCATCGGAAGCCGCCAGGCCTGGATGGCCCGGGCCTTGCGCAGCTGTGCGGCCTGGGGCAGCTTCCATTCCGCCGGCAGCTCCCGCATGAAGTCCTCGAGCAGCCCGACGATATTGATGTCTTTCCATCGCCGGTAGGCGGTGGTATAGCCGACGCCGATATTCACGCGGCGCCCGCCCATGGGGAAGACCCAGCCGTAGCCCGGAATGCGGTGACTGCGGAACGACAGCGGCATGTGGATCTCGAACGACGGATCCTCCGGGCGGTCGCAGTCCATCTCTGCACGCGCCGCGATCGCGATGGTTCCGGCGACACGGCTCTTCAGCGCCATTGCCTTCTTCATCGGCGAATGCGCACCATCGGCGGCGATGACGATATCGGCGCCGACCCGCTCTTCCCGGTTGTTCGCGCGCCTGACGTCGACGCCGGTGACCCGGCCGTCGTCCATGACCGGCCGGACCACCTCGGCCGACTGCCACACCTCGGCTCCGCGTTTGGCCGCATGGTTGAGCAGCATTTCGTCCAATTCGAGCCGGGAGGCGACGCGGGCGTAGTCGGGCAGGCCGGGGCGGCGCGGGCAGCGCATCTGCCAGGTGCTGTTGCCGAAGAATTTGACCGAGTCGATCTTGTAGAAACCGGCCAGCTCGGACTGCAGGCCCATATTCGCGATATGGGCGACCGCTCGCGGTGTCAGTCCGTCGCCGCAGGCCTTTTCGCGTGGGAACTCCGCCTTGTCCACGCACAGCACGCGGGCCCCGCCGGACGCCGCGCGCCAGGCCGCCGAGGATCCCGCCGGGCCGCCCCCGACGACGATGAGATCGTATTGCTTGCTCATGAATCGCTTCCTCCGGTCAACACGTGCGAGACGCCGTGAATTCGATGATGTTCGTGAACGCCCGAGTCGCGGTTTCGTGCGGCAGTTCGCGCAGCAGGGATTTGGCGTAGTCGACCTTTTCCCGCAGCGTCGTCATGGCGCGATCGACCCCGCCCGAGGAACGGACCAGCTCCAGCACCTCGGCCAGGACCACGTCCTCGGTCACCGGTTCGGCGAGCAATGCCCGCAAACGCGCTGCCTCGGGTGTGCGCTCCCGCAGGGCGTAGATGATCGGGAGGGTCAGCACGCCTTCGCGCAGATCGGTGCCCGCCGCCTTGCCGAGGATCTCCGACGGGCTGGTGATATCGATGATGTCGTCGGAGATTTGGAAGACCATGCCGATGGCTTCGCCCAATTTCTCCAACCGGTCGGCCGTCGTGGTGTCGGCGTCGGCGAATCGCGCTCCGGCCCAGGCGGCCACCGACATCAGCGAGGCCGTCTTCGCCCGGATCGTCTCCAGATACGCGCTCACTCGGTCGTCGGCCCCGACGCCGAGCGAATCCCGCAATTGGCCGACGGCCAGCCGCAGCATCGTGTCGGACATGTATCTCGCGGCCTCGACTATCGTGTGTGATTCGGCATCGCTCGCGGCGATCAATCGCGAAGCGCAGCCGAAAATGTAGTCGCCCGCCAATATCGCGGCGCTGTTGCTCCATCGCGCATTGGCACTGTCGACGCCGCGGCGAATGGCGGCCTCGTCCATCACGTCGTCGTGGTAGAGGCTGGCGACGTGCACCAACTCCACGCTGGCGGCGGCGTCGATCACGGCCGGACAGGTGGGTTTGCGGCCGTACTGGGCGGCCAGCAGCGCGATAATCGGGCGGAAACGTTTGCCGCCGGCCTCGATGAGGTGCAGGGTCACCGCGGAGGTGAATTCGTCGGAGGTCGACACCGCTCGCCGCAGCGATCTCTCCACATCGCCCAGGGCGTCCCGGACCGCCGTCGCCAGCATCTCGTCGCCCAGATCGATCCCCGCGACCATTGCCGAACCGATATTCGCCGCTGTCGGTACGCTCATCGCTGTATCCTCCGTGAATTTCTGCCGATGAATTACGCGTGCGCCCGTGGCGGCAGCGCGGACACGTGGTCCGCGTCGTGGCTCAATCTTCTGCCGCGGGCGCCGCCGGGCTCGCCCAGATCGGCGAAGAACAGGCGATTGACATCGATGAAGATCTTCCATTGCTCGGGCACGTCATCCTCGTGAAATACCGCGTCGACCGGGCAGACGGGCACGCAGGCACCGCAGTCCACGCATTCGTCCGGGTGGACGTACACCATCCTGTTTCCCTCGTACATGCAATCGACAGGACATTCTTCGATACATGCCCGATCCAGGACATCGACGCAGGGTTCGGCCACTATGTACGACATAGTTGTTTCCTTCGGAATAGTGCGCGAGCGCCGGATGGAATAATATTTGTTTTCGAAATTCGATACGAACTACGTTACGCGCCCATTCAACCGGCTTCAATAGCCGTCAGCCGGATTCGGCGGCCGGTCGCGTATGCTTCCGCCGATCCAATACCGCGGCAAAATCCTGCCAATTGTCTGCATTTCTGCTGGCGAGTTGGGTGATCAATTCCAGCCAGTGCTCGGGGACCTTCTCGGCCAGCTGCCCGATTTCCTCCGGCGTCTGCGGGCAGCCGTCCAGCCAACGCAGCAGGGTGCGTCCGACATCGGTGAAGCGCAGCGACGGATCGGCCCGCAGATTGCGGACGACCAGTGCCATGTCCACATCCGCACGGCGAGCGGCGCCCGCACCGCGACGACGGGCGCGAAGCCCGGCCAGGCGGGCCACGGCGGGCAGGCTCCGGGCATCGGGCACGGCCTCGACGGCGCCGGCAGGCGCGTTCCCCGAGGCCGGATCGCCGGGATCGTCGCGACGAGTCCGATTGCGCAACATCCGCATTCGACCATCACGGCCCAGCCGCTTGGTCAACTGGGGAATTTCCCCACACGATCGATGCCGCATCGCACCCACCGTCTTGTGGGACAGCCCGGCCACCGCGGCGATGCGCCGATCCGACCACTCCGGGTACATGCGCGCGATGCGATAGGCCGCCGCCTTGCGATCGGCCAGCGACAGCGGCAGGCCGTGCGAAATGTTCAACTCCACCGCGAGGACGAAGGCCTCGCTCGCCGGGCCGTCGAAAAATTTCACGGCAATACACGTGGCGCCCTTGAACTCGGCCGCCTTCAACCGGTGCCGGCCGTCGATGATTCGCATGGTCTGCCGATGCACCAGAATAGGCGGAAGCTCGTCTTCGATTTCCGCCAACACCTTCGCGTGCTCGGAATCCTCGCCCTTGACCCGCAGATCCTCGGCGCCGCGGATCATTTCTATCGGCACCTGATGAATCTGCTCGGATATTCTGTTGTCGTTCGCTGCCGATTCTTCCGGACGAGACTGCCCTACAACTCCGTCAGACATGGGGAGGCACCTCCATACGCGGCAATGTGCCGCGTCCGCCGAGTATCAACCACCGGAGCCGAGTTTCATCCGGCGGAACAATGATGCGATCGGATCACCGGGAATCTGATCATCGATCGCATCGTGAATATTACACCGGAGAGAGGGTAGGCAGAACCCGACCACATGGCCCCCTCACCGTAATACCCACGACGAGCAGACGAAACGCGACCGATTGGGAGCGCCACTGCGAAAAGCTCGGCGAGCGTGTCCGAATTCGAATGCAATCCACCGATCGTTGATACACCGAGAATTTGCTGTCCGCGGATCGGCCGCCGTGATTCGGGCACGCGGAACCGGCAAACTGCGTTGGGTGCGGGCAGTCCTGTCGTACCGGGGTACGGAAGGTGAGTGTAGTAGGCGCCCCACCGGCGAGAAACATTTTCGGACCGATCCATCGGCCGATCCGGCCGCCCATCGTTTGCGGAGCGTTTCCCCGGTCTCGTTGCGACGCTAGGGAGTCGGCCTTTCCGGCAGCGCACAGACCATCCCCTCGGCCATGCCGGTCGGGCGGACACCCAGGGCGGTATTGATGCGAGCCCGCTGATTCTCCCAGGCGACGGCCGCCGCCAGCTCGGCCAGCTGTCCCTTCGTCAGATGGGCCAGGAGCTGCCCGCGCAACTCCGCGACGCCCACGGCCGGGGTGGCCGTCATGGCCTCGGCATAGGCGAGCACCAACTTCTCCAGCTCGGAGTAGGCGTCGCTGGTGCGGTAGCGCGGCAATTCGGTGATCTGGCGCTCGGTGAGCCCACCCGAATGCGCCAGCGCCGAACCGATGTCGAGGCAGTACTCGCAGTTCACCAGTCCGGCGGTCTTCAGCTCGGCCAGCTCCTTGAGTTTGGGATCCAATCGGTTGGAGAACAACAGCATCGTCTCGTAGACCAGCGTGCTGATCAGCAGCAGCGGTCGGCGGATCAGCCAACCGACCAGATCCGCGCGATTGCGCCGCATACTCGCGAAGGCCCGAATGTACTGCCCGATCCTCTTGGCAGCCCGCATATGCCACACTCCCCGGTGGTCTCGTGAACTCGTTCGGCCCCAATCCTAGGGCGAGAGACGACACACCGTAGTAGAAAGCGCGATCGACCGCGTCCATATCCCGCATGACACGATGACAAGGGGCCGACCGATCCGAAGGAGGAGCGTATGCCCAGCGAAACCGTGGATGCCGTGGTGATCGGAATGGGGCCCGGGGGTGAGGCTGTCGCCACCCGCCTGGCCAAGGCCGGACTGGCTGTGGTCGGGGTCGAGGGACGGCTGGTCGGCGGGGAGTGTCCGTACTACGCCTGTGTGCCGACCAAGATGATGGTCCGCGCGGCCGAGGCGCTCGCCGAGGGGCGCCGGGTCGGCGAGCTGGCGGGATCGGCACGGGTCGAATCGGATTGGCGGCCCGTCGCCGACCGGATTCGTGACGAGGCCACCGACAACTGGGACGACACCGTCGCGGTCGAACGATTCGAGAAGGCCGGCGGGCGATTCGTGCGCGGCTGGGGCCGGATCTCGGCGCCTGGGGAGGTGACGGTCTCGACCACCGACGGGTCGCGGGTCTTCCGGGCCACGCGCGCGATCGTGCTGAATCCCGGTACGGCTCCGGCGATCCCCCCGATCGACGGCCTGTCGGACACGCCGTACTGGACGAACCGCGACGCGGTGACCGCCACCGCGGTCCCGGAATCGCTGATCGTGCTGGGCGGTGGACCCGTGGGAATGGAGTTCGCGCAGGTGTTCTCCCGCTTCGGCAGCACCGTCACCATGGTCGTGCGCAGCCGCATCCTGCCCAAGGAGGAACCGGAGGCGGCCGAGCTGGTCTCGGATGTCTTCGACAGACAGGGGATTTCGATCCGCGCCGGGGTCGAGGCGACCCGGGTGGAGCACGACGGCGAGCAGTTCACCGTGCACCTGACCGAGGGCGAGCCGCTGCACGCCCACCGGCTGCTCGTGGCGGCCGGTCGGCGAACCGACTTGGCGGCGTTGGGAATCGGCGCGGTCGGCCTGGACGACCAGGCGCACGGCATCGAGGTCGACGATCGTCTGCGCGCCGCCGACGGGGTGTGGGCGCTCGGCGATGTGACCGGGAAGGGCGCGTTCACGCACGTGTCGATGTATCAGGCCCGCATTGCCGCCACCGACATCCTCGGCACCGCAACCGAATCCGCCCGCTACCACGCGGTCCCGCGGGTCACCTTCACCGATCCGGAGGTCGGCGCGGTCGGCATGACCGAGGCCCAGGCCCGCGAGGCGGGACTGACCGTGCGCACGGCCGTCACCGATCTCACGGCCTCGGCCCGCGGCTGGATCCACAAGGCCGGTAACGCCGGGTTGATCAAGCTGGTCGAGGACGCCGACCGTGGCGTGCTGGTCGGCGCGACGTCGGTGGGTCCGGCCGGCGGCGAGGTGCTCAGCGCGCTGGCCGTCGCCGTGCACGCCGGGGTGCCCACCGCCACGCTGCGCGACATGATCTATGCCTATCCCACCTTCCACCGCGCCATCGAGTCCGCCCTGAACGATCTGTCCTGACGAGCGGCGCGAGCGCCTACGATCCGACCATGGCGGAGATCAAGGTGGAGCGCCGGGAGGCGGTCGCGGTCGTGACGGTGTCGGATCCCAAGCGGCGCAACGCGCTCAGCGCGCGGCTGTCGGCGGAATTGGCCGAGGCGGTCGCCGCGGTCGAGCGGGATTCGGCGGTTCATGCGCTGGTGATCACCGGGGAGCCACCCGGGTTCTGCGCCGGTGCGGACCTGAGCGCGCTGGGGGCGGCCCGCGAGGACGGTCTGCGGGCAATCTATGCCGGATTCCTCGCGGTGGCGCGCTGTGCGCTGCCGACCGTCGCCGCCGTCGGCGGTGCCGCGGTCGGTGCCGGGCTCAATCTCGCGCTGGCGGCCGACCTGCGCATCGCCGGTCCGCAGGCCCGATTCGAGACCCGTTTCCTGCACTTGGGCATTCACCCGGGCGGCGGGATGACCTGGATGCTGCAGCGCGCCGTCGGCCCGCAGCAGGCCGCCGCGATGACGCTGTTCGGTGAGATCCTCGATGCCGACACCGCCCACACCGCCGGCCTGGTCCACCGGGTCGTCCTCGGCGACCACGACACCCTGCTGGCCGAGGCGGTCGCCCTCGCCCAGGGTGCCGCCTCCGCGCCCCGCGACCTCCTGATCACCACCAAACGCACCATGCGCCGCACCGCCGCCCAGGTCTCCCACACCGACGCCGTCGACACCGAATTGCCGCCGCAACTGGCTTCGCTGGATTCGGAGGAATTCGCCGCCCGCCTCGCCGCCATGCGAGCCCGAATCGGCACCGACTGAGAATTCGTTGCGGCACTCAGGCGTCGAGCCGCAGGCGAACCATCGGCAGCGTGCCGACCGGTGCGCCGGTGGCCTGTTCGACGGTGGCGCGCAACCGCTTCCACAGCCGCGGGTGGTGCTGCGCGTAATGGTCCAGCGCCGCCGCGGACTCCGCCTCCGACAGGAGCGTCGCGCTCGCGCGGACACCGCGCCGCAGGCCGGTCCACACCCGCACGCGCGGATCGGCCCGGACGTTGCGGTACCACTGGGATCGCGGCCCGAACCCGGACACGATGATGTACTCGTCGGGCGCGGGACGGTCGACGACCTCGAGCACCACGTAGCGCGGCAGTCCGCTGCGGCGGCCACGGTGTTCGAGCATGAGCATGCGGTTGCCGAACAGAAATCCGAATCCCCAGCGGTACAACCGGATCGGCGCGCGAACCACCCACCGCGTCCGCAGCGCACGGGCCGCCAGCGATACCGTCGCGTTCGTCGTGGACATCAATTCTCTCCCTTCTCGCCGGACAGTCCGGCCAACCGGCGCAGCGGTCCGTCGATACGGAGTTCACGCAGATCCGGATCGATCAGCCGATGCAGGATCATCCCTTCGAACGCGGCCACCAGCACCGCGGCGGTCGCCTCCGCATCGGGAACCGCCGCCTCGGCGCGCAGCCAGGCCGCGACGGCCGCGCGGAATTCCCGCAGCACCTCGCCCAAGCCGATGCGCAGGCGTTCGTAACGCGTTGCCGCCAACAGCATTTCGGTGAACACCCGAGTATCCCGATCGGTGTCGGTTAAGGCCGCGGTCATCTGCAGCACCTCCGTGATGCCCGCACCGCCCGAGCGCGCCAGCGGACCGGTGGCCGCGCTCTCCCCCAACCCGCGAACCATCCACAGCGAGGCATCGATCAGCAGGTCGTTGACGGAGGTGAAGTGGTAGTGCACCAACCCGGGCCGCAGCCCGGCACGCTCGGCCACCATCCGCGTCGTCACCGCGCCCCACCCCCGCTCGGCGATCAGCTCGAGCGCGGCCTCCATCAACCGCTCCCGCGTCTCGCGCCCCTGCTCGACGGAGGTAACCACGGCTCCCCTCCTCCTTGGGCGACCGCCTTGGTCGTTTGCCCAAACCTACCTCGCCCCGCGAGCCATCGCCAGTGCCGTGGGAATGATTGAGCGCCCGCCCACCGGGTAGCACGCCGACGACGGCGCATTTCCCGGTTGCGGTGAGGAGGAGTCGATGGCGATGCAAGTGGCCGATCATGTGGTGCAGCGGCTACGAGAGTGGGGTGTGGAGCAGGTCTTCGGCTATCCGGGCGACGGGATCAACGGGCTGGTCGCCGCGTTCGGGCGGGCCGACAACCAGCCGCGCTTCGTCCAGGCCCGTCACGAGGAGATGGCGGCCTTCGAGGCGACCGGCTATGCCAAGTTCAGCGGCAAGGTGGGCGTGTGCACCGCGACCTCGGGTCCGGGCGCGATCCACCTGCTCAACGGTCTCTATGACGCCAAACTCGACCACGTCCCGGTGGTGGCGATCGTGGGCCAGACCGCCCGCAGCGCGATGGGTGGCAGCTATCAGCAGGAGGTCGACCTGCAGTCGCTGTTCAAGGACGTGGCCTCGGACTATCTGGTGGAGGTGAACGTCTCCAGTCAGCTGCCCAATGCGCTGGACCGCGCCTTTCGGACGGCTATGACCCGGCACTCGCCGACCGCGTTGATCATCCCCTCCGATCTGCAGGAGGAGGAGTATCAGCCCCCGCAGCACGAATTCAAGCAGGTGCCGTCCAGCCCGCCCGGCGCCCTGGCCTCGACCACCGTCCCGCCACAGTCGGAGATCCAGCGGGCGGCCGAAGTGATCAACGCCGGTAGCAAGGTCGCGATCCTGGTCGGACAGGGCGCCCGCGAGGCGGCCGAGCAGGTGGTGCAGGTGGCCGAGCTGACCGGTGCCGGCGTCGCGAAGGCACTGCTGGGCAAGGATGTGCTACCCGACGACCTGCCGTTCGTCACCGGGCCGATCGGACTGCTCGGCAGCCGGCCCAGCTACGAAATGATGCGCGACTGCGACACTTTGCTCATCGTCGGCTCGAATTTTCCCTATGCTCAATTCCTTCCGGAGTTCGGCCAGGCGCGCGCCGTGCAGATCGACCTGGACGGCACCATGATCGGCATGCGCTACCCGACCGAGGTGAATCTGGTCGGAAACTCGAAAGCCACACTGGAGCAACTCATTCCGCTGTTGCAGCGCAAGGACGACAGGTCCTGGCGGCAGCAGGTGGAGACGAATATCGAGCACTGGTGGCAGACCATCGAGCATCAGTCGATGCTCGAGGCCAAGCCGGTGAATCCGATGCGGGTGGTGTGGGAGCTGTCCCAGCAGATCCCCGAAAACACCATCGTCACAGCGGATTCCGGCTCCGCAGCCAACTGGTATGCGCGTTGTCTGCGGTTCCGTGGACAGATGCGCGGCTCGCTGTCGGGCACCTTGGCCACCATGGGCCCCGGTGTCCCGTATGCGATCGGTGCGAAATTCGCCCGGCCCGACCGCCCGGCCATCGCCCTGGTCGGCGACGGTGCGATGCAGATGAACGGCCTGGCCGAGCTGATGACCATCGCCCGCTACCGCCACCTGTGGTCCGACCCGCGGCTGATCGTGTGCGTGCTGCACAACAACGACCTCAACCAGGTCACCTGGGAGCTGCGCGCGATGGGCGGGGCGCCGAAATTCGAAGAGTCCCAGACCCTTCCGGACGTGTCCTACGCCGACCTGGCACGCTGCTTCGGATTGAACGCGGTGTCGGTGGAGGACCCGAACGAACTGGCCGACGCCTGGCGGCTGGCGCTGTCGGCGGATCGGCCGACGGTGCTGGATGTGCGCACCGATCCGGAGGTCCCGCCGATCCCGCCGCACGCCACCTACGAGCAGATCAAGGAGATGGGCAAGGCGATCCTGCACGGCGATCCCGACGCCTGGCATCTGATGCTGCAGGGCGCCAAGACCAAGGCTCAGGAGTTCCGGCCCTGATCACTCGGGACTGACGACCTCCACATCGGCACTCACATCGGCGACCGAGCTCGGCGTCCACTCCGTGAACGGTGGACGCCCCGACTCGATGCGCCGCGACGGCCGGTTCTCGATCACCCGATCCTCGGGGGAGCAGATCCGTCTGCCGCATCGGGGCGCGCGCGTTGCTTGATCACCGATCGTCGGGTACTCGATCCCGTCGAGCAGACACCTGCCGCAGACCCGATACGGCAGGTCGACATCATCGGCGTAATCCACGTTGTGTGCCAGCCACCAGCACGCCGCAACCACCGCTGCGATGAGCAGCACCGAGATCACGGCGGACAGCACGACCATTGGCCCTCCCGTTGCCGTTGCGCATCCCCGGGCGCAGATACCGCGTCGTATGAAACTTCTTCTCAGGTTGGTAGCGGCGGAACCTCCCCTCCCCGCCGCACACTCATCCACCTGCATCGTCCCTCTTCGGAGCAGGTCGGAACAAGTGCCAGTCGGGCGATCAGCGTTTAGTGAAACTCAATGATGTGTGCGCGGAAGGGGCCTGAGGTCGCCGAATTCGTTAGTTTATGTCAACCTATGACACGTCGCTGAGCGTTTGCAGGATTGGCGAACAACAGTGTTCGTACTGGTCAGCGGCGCCACCGGAATCTGCCGGAGCGCCGTGCGTTGACCTGGATATGAGTTCATTTCGCTCGGTCCGGTTCTCGATCCTGGACCGGTCCAGGGTCCGGCAAGGGCAGAGCCATCCGGCGGCATTGGCCGAAACCGTCGAGTTCGCGCGGCTGGCCGAGCAATGGGGATTTCACCGATTCTGGGTCTCCGAGCACCACAGCGTGCCGGGCGTGGCCGGATCGGCGCCGACCGTGCTGGCCGCCGCCGTGGCCGCGGCGACCGACCGGATCCGGGTCGGCACCGGCGGGGTGATGCTGCCCAATCATCAGCCGCTGGTGGTGGCCGAGCAGTTCGGCGTGCTGGAGTCGCTGTTTCCCGGGCGGATCGATATGGGTCTGGGCCGGTCGGTGGGGTTCACCGGCGGGGTCCGGCGCGCCCTCGGGCACGACAAGGGCGATGCGGACGATTTCGATGCCCAGCTCGCGGAACTGCTCGACTACTTCACCCGCGGTCGCGACGGTGTGCATGCCTGGCCCGCCGAGGGGCTGCGGGTTCCGGCCTTTCTGCTGGCGATCGGGTCGGGCGCCGAGCGGGCGGCCCGGTTCGGGCTGCCACTGGTGATCGCGGCCACACACGGCGAGGAGGCGATGGTGACGGCGATCGAGCAGTACCGCGCGCAGTTTCGTCCCACGGTGTGGGGCACCGAACCCTACGTGATGGTCTCGGGCAGCATCGTGATCGCCGATACGACCGAGCAGGCGCGCCGGCTGCTGATGCCCGAGGCGTGGTCGGCCGCCTACTCCCGCACCCGCGGCGAATTCCCCGCGCTGGTGCCGCCCGACGCGATCCACCCCGAGACCATGTCCGACCGCGAACGCCGCATCTTCGACGAAGCCATGCGCGGCCATATCCACGGCTCCGAAGCCACGGTCGCCGAGGCCCTCGACCACCTTGTCACCCGCACCGGCGCGGACGAAATCCTCGTCCACACCAGCACTTACGATCGCGGCGCCCGCCTCGAATCCCACCGCCGCCTCGCCCGCCTGGCCGCGCTCACCCCTGTCCCTGTGTGAGCGGTTCGGTGAGGTCGTAGACGGTGGTGCCGCCGACGGTGTGGGAGCGGAAGTGGGATCGGACCCAGGCGGTGATCTCCGTCCCGGGCCCGGAGCCGCGGTGGGGGCCGTCACCGGGGAGGAAGTAGTGGATCTCGCCCGCGGCGACATATTGCTGGAACTGGGTCAGGGTCGGGAAATCGTCTCTGCCGCTGAAGCCGCCGATCGCCATGATCGAGGTGCCGGTGGACAATTCGAGGCTCGCCGCGGAGTGCGCGCCCACTGTGGCTGCCGCCCAACGATTTCCGGCGTTCTTCAGCAGATTCTGGAGTTCGGTGTTGGTGCCGACGCTCGGCCCATCGAAGCCACCGTGCCCGGGAGGGGGAGCGTAACCCTCCGGCGCCGTGGGTGATCCGTCGCCCGGTGCACTCGCGCCGGGAGCGCCGTCCGGGTGTACGACTATGCCGGGGCCGCCCATGTCCCGGCCGGTCCGGGGGCCGGAGATCGGGAGGGTACCGTCGTGCGAGGTGGCCACGGTTTCGAGGGTGTAGGCGGTGGTACCGGCCAGGCCGACCAGCAAAGCGGCCGCGGTGACGGCGAAGGCCGAGCGCCGCAGCCGATGTGCGCCGAGGAGCAGGATCACCGCCACCATGATCGAACCGGCGAGCACGACCCATCGCAGCGCCGGGTACCAGTCGGGAGTTCGCTGCAACAGTACGAAGTTCCAGACACCGGTCGTTGCCACCATCGCACCGAGTACGCCCCGTGCCGCGAAATGGGCACGGCCGCGCCACAGTTCGACGGCCGAGATGCCGATCAGGGCGGCGATCGCGGGTGCGAGGGCGACCGTGTAGTACGGGTGCATGATGCCCTGCATGTAGCTGAACACCAGCCCTGTCACCACCAGCCACCCACCCCACAGGATCAGGGCGGCACGGGTGCGTCCGGTTCTCGGGGTCCGCCGGGCGATCCACAGGCCCGCGGCCAGCCCGATCAGCGCCGCCGGGAGCAGCCACGAGATCTCGGTACCCATCGAATCGCCGAATAGCCGGGTAGGCCCGCTGGCCCCGCCGAAAGCGGCACCGCCGCTGCGTTTTCCGGAACCGCCGAGCACCCGATTGAGTCCGTTGTAGCCCAACGCCAACTGCAGCAGGCTGTTATCGGTGGATCCGCCGATATAGGGACGAGACGTGCTGGGCCACAATGCAATCAGAGCGACATACCACCCGGCGGAGACGATCAGCGCGGCACCGGCGCCGATCAGCTTCCCGATCCGCTGCCGCCAGCCGATCGGCGCCGCGATCAGGAACACCAGACCGAATGCGGGCAGTACCAGAAGCGCCTGCATCATCTTGGTGAGGAATCCGAACCCGACGGCGACCCCTGCCAGTGCCAGCCACCGGCCACTGCCGTTCTCCGTCGCCCGCACCGTGCAGTACGCGGCCACGACCAGCAGCAGCACCAGCAGCGCGTCCGGATTGTTGAACCGGAACATCAAGGCCGCCACGGGTGTGAGCGCCAGCACACCACCGGCCAGGAATCCGGCGGCCGGTCCGCTCCAGCGTCGCACGGCCGCGTACACCAGCCCGACCGACGCCACTCCCATGAGCGCTTCCGGCAGCAGCATCGACCAGGAACCGAAACCGAACAACCGCCCCGACAGCGCCATCACCCACAGGGCGGCGGGGGGCTTGTCGACGGTGATGGCGTTTCCGGCGTCCAGGGATCCGAACAGCAGCGCCTTCCAGCTCTGCGTCCCGGCCTGCACCGCGGCCGCGTAATACTCGTTGGCCCACCCGTTTCGGCTCAATCCCCACAGGTAGACGACGGCCGTCGCCGGCAGCAGTGTCCACAGCGCGGTTGTCCGGGCCTTTCGCTCCAGGAACCGCGGTTTTCCAGGCGATTCGCGATTTCCGGCGCTCATCGGCTATTGTTTTCTTTCGCCGCCGCGTGGCGGATGCGGATGTAGCGCAGTTGGTAGCGCATCACCTTGCCAAGGTGAGGGTCGCGGGTTCGAATCCCGTCATCCGCTCCATACATCATTGGGGTGAGCTCAGCTCGTAGAGCGTGACGCCGTCGATGGTCCGGGCTGGGAATGTGGCGCGGACCCAGGCCGCGATCTTTTCCGCCTGGTCGCTGCCGCCGGAGGCGGTGCCGCGCAGACCGCCCAACATCCTCATCCGAGCGTCGATGAAGTAGTGGACCTTGTGCTGCGCGACGAAGGCTCGGAACTGTTCCAGCGTGGGAGCCGGGTCGGTGCCGTTGTAGCCGCCGATCGCCATGACCGGGTCGCTGGTGGCCAACTGGTAGGTGGCGGCGTTATTGGAACCGACGGTGGCCGCGACCCAGGTGTAGTCCGACGCGTTCTCCTCCAGCGCTGCAACGATATTCGGGCCCGGCTCCGCGGCACCCAGTATGAGGCCCATCGGAGCACCGCCACCCATGAGGACACCGCCGGGCGGATTGGCGCCGGTTCCGCCTTTGCCCGGATGCATGTGCCGGGGCCATCCGGCTCCGGGCGGACCGGCGGTGGGAATGGCACCGCCGTGCGAACCGGTCACCGTCGCAAGCGAATAGGCGGTCGGGGCCGCCAGCCCGGTGACTACCGCGGCCGCCGCGGCACCGAGGGCCAGCGCCCTGGGCAGCCGCCCGATCCCCAGCATCAGCACCGCCGTGATCGCCCCGGCGACGGCGATCACCGGCGCCAGCCACGGCATCCAGTCGGGTGTGCGCCGCAGCAGCACGCAAGCCGTCACCACCGTCAGCACGGTCACACTCGCCAGCACACCGGCGGCCCGAATATCGCGGCGCCGCTGCCACATCAGGGCCGCCCCGATGCCCACGAGTCCACCGACCGCGGGCGCCAAGGCCACCGTGTAATAGGGGTGCAGAATCCCGTTGGCAAAGCTGAACACAGCGCCGGTGACCCCCAGCCACCCCAGCCACAGCACCAACGCGGCCCGTGTCGCATCGGTCCGCCGCGCGCGGCGCACCACCCACAGCCCGGCGATCCCCAGGACCACCGCCGCGGGAAGGAGCCAGGCGATCTGGCCGCCCATCTGGTCGCCGAACAATCGGCCCCACCCGGCATCGAAATTCGTATTGCCCAGCCCGCCCGTCTCCTTGCCGGTGAGCCGCCCGAATCCGTTGTAGCCCAACATCAGTTCGAGCACGCTGTTGTGCTGCGAACCACCGATGTAAGGCCGGGAATCGGCGGGCCACAGCGCGACCAGCACCGGATACCAGCCCGCCGACACCACCACGGCGAAGACGGCGGAAACCGACCGGAGCAGCCGGGTACGCCAGGATGCCTGTGCCGCAATCAGATACACCACCGCGACGGCGGGCAGCACCAGAAACGCCTGCATCATCTTCGCCAGGAATCCGAATCCGATCGCCACCCCGGCCAGCGGTAACCACCATGCGGCGGCGTCTTTCTCGATCGCCCGCAGCACGCAGTAGGCCGCCACGGTCAGCAGCAGCACCAGCAGCGCATCCGGATTGTCGTAGCGAAACATCAACGCGGCCACCGGGGTCACTGCCAGCACCGCCCCGGCGAGCAGTCCCGCCCCGTGCCCGGCGACCCGCCGCACCGACGCGTACAACACCGCAACCGCCGCAACACCTTCCAGCGCTTGCGGCACCAGCAGGCTCCAGGCGTTGAATCCGAACAGCCGCGCGGAGACGTCCATCACCCACAGCGCACCGGGGGTCTTGTCCACGGTGATCGCATTCGCCGCATCGCTGGAGCCGAACAGCATCGCCTTCCAACTCGTGGCCCCCGCCTGCACCGCCGCCGCATAGAACTGATTGGCCCACCCACCGGACCCCAGCCCCCACAGATACATCACCGCGGTCCCCACCAGCAGCGCCACCAGCGACAGCGCGCGCCACCTCCGGCGATCCCGACCTCCGGCAGGTGCGGCGGATGCGACAGCAGGTTCCAGCAGGGTCGAAGTCACCTCACCGATGGTGGAGCCGATACGTGGGTTCATCCTGTGCCCAGGCTGTGCGTCTCCTGGGAGCGGCGCCGGTCCGCCGCTCACTGGCCGCGACTCGGGCTGCTCGAGTCAGCCCGCTGCCACCAGATCGCGTCCGACGTTGGCGGCCGTTTCCTGCAGGAGCGGGATGACCTTGTCCATGTCCAGGCCGGAGACGCGGGTCTGCGGGCCGCTGATCGAGATGGCGGCGCGGGTGGGGGCGTTCGGAATGGCCACAGCGAAACAGCGGACGCCGAGTTCCTGTTCGCCGTCGTCGAGGGCGTAGCCCTGGATGCGGATGCGGTCGATCTCGGTGCGCATGACGGCCGGGTCGGTGATGGTGTGGGTGGTGCGCGGGCTCATCGAGATCCGCGCGAGAATGCGGTCGGTCTCCTCGGGCGGCAGGGTCGCCAGGACCGCCTTGCCGACGGCGGTGCAGTGCAGATCCACTCGCTGACCGACCTCGGTGAACATGCGCATGGCGTGTGGGGAGGGCACCTGGGCGACATACACCACCTGATCGCCGTCGAGCACCGCCATATTGGAGGTCTCCCCGGTGAGATCGCGCAGCCGGGTCAGATGCGGGCGGGCCGAGGCGCCCAGCACCCGGCTGGCGGTCTCACCGAGCCGAATCAGCCTGGGGCCCAAAGCATATCGCCGAGACGGCTGCTGGCGGATATAGCCGCCGGAGATGAGGGTGCGCAGGAGCCGGTGAATGGTGGGCTGCGGCAGCCCGGACGCCTCCGCGAGCTGGGACAGCGTCGCCTCTCCCCCGGCGTCCGCGACGAGTTCCAGCAATTCGAAGGCGCGATCGACGGACTGCACCCCACCGCCTGCCCGCGAACGCGATTCGGTCACGGCGATCCTTCCTTCGTGGGTCGATGTGCCCACCATCATCGCAGCCTCATTCCGCTCTACGGAAGTTCGTATCGTGGAAGTTTGCTTCGATGATACGGAAGGCTCCGGCCGAAAGCCGCCGGACCCCGCGACGGAGGAGCGTGTCATGCCACCGCTCGTCTGGCGCGGAGGCGAAAGGCCTGGTGCAGGACGATGGCGGTCACGCAGCCCGCGCTGATGCCCGACCCCATGATGGTGCCCACCAGGTGCGGCATGCCCTCGTAGAACGACGGGGCGACCGTCGGCGTCATGCCGATGAACAGCGAGACACCCACGATGACGGTGTTGACCGGGTCGGTCAGGTCGGCCCTGCCCAGCGTGCGGATACCGCTGGCGGCCACCGTCCCGAACAACACCAGCCCCGCCCCGCCCAGTGCGGGTTCGGGCACCAGGTCGATCACCGCGCTCGCCACCGGAAACAAGCCCAGCAGCACCAGTAGGACCCCGCTGGCCGCCACCACATAGCGGCTGTAGATGCGGGTCAACGCCACGAGCCCGACGTTCTGCGCGAACGCACCGCACGGGAACCCGCCCAGCACCGCACCGATCGCGGTCCCCGCCCCGGCCGCACGCAGACCGTCGGCGATCGACCGTTCGGAGGCGGGCCGGTCGACGATCTCCCCGAGCGCCATCATGGTGGCGGTGCTCTCGGTCATCACCACCAGCATCACGATGCACAGCGACACGATCGCACCGAGGTGGAACTGCGGTGCACCGAAATGCAGCGGAGGCACGAATCCGGCGATTGCGGCACCCCGGAGCGGCGAGGTGTCCAGCAACCCGAGCGGCCAGGCCGCCAGCGATCCGGCCACCAGTCCGATCAGCAGCGCCAGCTGCCGCCCGAATCCGCGCAGGAACCGATGGCAGCCCAGCACGACCGCCAGCGTCACACCGGCGACGAGCAGATTCCGCATCGGCACCTGCGTGGATCCGTCACCTCCGCGCACCCAGTTCAGGGTGACCGGCAACAGCGACAGCCCGATCAGCGTGATCACGGTGCCGCCCACCACCGGTGGAAAGAACCGCCGCAGTCGCGAAAAATAGGGCGCCGCAAACGTTCCCAGCACCCCGGCCACCAGAGCCGCACCGTAGACGGTGGGCAGCGCATCGCCCGGCGCCGACGATTTGGCGATGGCCAGCACCGGGGCGACCGCGGCGAAGGAGGCCCCGTTGATCAGCGGCAGCCGGGCGCCGAATCGCCACCAGCCCAGCGACTGCAACAACGTCGCGAGCCCGGCGCTGAACAGGCTCGCGGTGATGAGCAGCGCCTGATCGGCCCCACCGAGCCCCACCGCCGCGCCGATGATCAGCGGCGGCGCAACGACTCCCGCCACCATCGCGGCGATGTGCTGCAACCCACCGGCCAGCAGCTGCCACGGCGGCGGCACGGCATCGACGGGATGGGTGGACTTCCTTGTCCTGCGGCGTAGGCCCATCGCCGCGCCTCCTCGCTGTCGGTCAACAAAAGGCCGGGATGCCGTGCCAGGCGGCACCCGGATCGGAGGCGTCGTCGCGCTCGACGGTGGCCTCGATCAGCCCGTACGGGCGATCCGCGGCGATGAACACCTCGCCGGGGTTGTCGACGCCGAAGCGCGACGTGTCGTAGAGGAAGTGATGCTTGTTCGGCGCCGAGAACCGGATCTCGGCGACCTCGATGTGCTGTTCGAGCACCGCGCGACCCATGCTGTAAAGGGTTTGCTGCAGCGCATAGGAATGCACGGCGGCGAACTGCCGCAACAGGATCGAGCGAATCGAGTCGTAGGACTTGTCCCAGTTCACGTCCGTGTGGTTGTAGCGCCACCGGGCCACCAGCGAGGTGGCCATGATTCGATCCTTGGTCTCCTCCAGGGTCGTGTATTTGTCCTTGAAGAAGCCGTGGAATTCCGATCCGGTGGACTTGAGCACCACCAGATCCTTGATCCCCGAGACCACGTGCGCACGCCGATCCGGGCCCACACCATCGACATTGATCACTGTGGTGCGCACCCCGCCGCCGCTCTGCACGAAGGAGTGGTCGTGGCCGATACCGTCCACCGGGATGCGGTCCCAGGCGTATTCGTCGATCTCGATGCGCGCCCCGTCCGCGCCCGGGCAGCGGGCGATGAAATGGTCGGCGAGGGTGAGGCCGAAGTCCTCGATCGCCTCCACACCCTTCTCCTTGGCGAAGGCGAACACGGTGTTCTTCTGGGTGTCGGTGGGCAGGATGTCGCGCTGATCTCCGGTGATGTGCGCGTCGGCGAACCGGCCGCGCAGCGAGGTGGAGACGTTGAGATCGCGGATCTGATGGCGCGCGGAGTCGCGCACGACCCGCACGAGACGGTTTTCGGCCTTGCCGTACTGGTTCGGCCCGAGCTGGATGGCCATGGAAGTTCAGCTCCCTCGATAGGTGGAAATGGCGAACGGGGACAGCAGCAGCGGCACATGGTGGTGCTGCTGCGGATCGGTGACGGTGAAGGTCACGGTCACCTCGGGGAAGAAGCGGTCACGATCGCCGAAATAGCCTGCGGCGTCGAAGATCAGGCGATAGTCACCGGCCGCCACCCGATCGGGGCCGAGGGAGCCGATGCGGCCGTCGTCATCGGTGTGGCCGGAGGCCAGTGCGCGCCAGCCGTGTCCGTCGCGGGCCTCGAGCCGTACCGCGACGCCGCGGGCCGGATGACCGCCGGCGGTGTCGAGCACATGGGTGGTGATGGCGCTACGCGTCATTGAATAACCATCCGTTCCAGCCGCTTTCGAGCGATCGCGGCGAGTTCTCTTCGGGTGACCAGGATTTCGGTGTCCGGATCGTTGTCCAGCCGGGCCGTCAGATCGGCGAGCATCTCCCGGCCGCTGCGCCCGGCGGCGCAGACCAGGTAGATATGGCCGAACTTGGCCTCGTAGGCGAGGTTGCCCGCGCGCAGTCGCTCGGCCAGGTCCGCATCCGAGGCGTCGACACCGGACTGTTCACGGGCGGCTCGGGAGCCGGGCGCGGTGGCCGCGCCGATGCGTGGATGATCGGCGAGCGCGGCCCGGATCCGGTCCTCGGGCAGGGCCAGCACCTCGCGTTCGGCCAGCTCCAGCAGGGCCGCGCGGCCGGCGTACGGGCGCACCGCACTCACCTTGTCGACCCATTCCGCCACGCCCACGACCTCTTTCAGCGTGGCCTGCCAGACCTGGGCGGGCAGCTGATTGATCCGGGCGATCGCGAGCGGTTCCGTCACCGACTGCACCTCCGCATACTTCTACGATGCGGAACTTTTATTCCGCTCGATCGAATGTAGGAGCGGTGGCGACGCGCTGTCAACGGATTCGCGAAGGTTCGCCGAGATTCACGAAAAGTGTTGACCGCCACACCTCGATGCCGCTACCGTCGAATAACGGAAGAAAGATTCCATAATACGGAATCTTGCCGGGATCGAGAGAAGAGACCGCATGACACGTGCACCCCTCCCCTACGCGGTGAATCTGTCCATCCTGTTCACCGAGCTCCCCCTGCTGGAGCGCCCCGCCGCGGCCCGCAAGGCGGGCTTCGACGCGGTGGAGTTCTGGTGGCCGTTCGCCACGGCCACCCCGGCCGCCGCCGAGGTGGATGCGTTCGTCCGGGCCGTCGAGCAGGCCGATGTGCGGCTGATCGGGCTGAACCTGTTCGCCGGTGACATGCCCGGCGGTGATCGCGGCCTGGTCTCGTGGCCCGGGCGCGAGCAGGAGTTCGCCGACAGCGTCGGCCTGGCCGTGCGGATCGGCCGCCGCCTCGGCTGCCGTGCCTTCAATGCCCTGTACGGCAATCGAATCGACGGTGTGGATCCGGGTGAACAGGACGAGGTGGCGCTGCGCAATCTCGCCCTGGCCGCGCGCAGCATCGCCGAGATCGACGGCACGGTGCTGCTGGAACCGGTCAGCGGCATGCCCGCTTACCCGCTGAAGACCGCCGAGGACGTGGTCGGCGTGCTGGACCGGGTACGCGCCGCGCAGGGGGCGGCGAATCTGGGTCTGCTCGCCGACCTCTACCACCTCACCGTCAACGGCGACGACCTGGACAAGGTGATCGCGCAGTACAGCGACCGCATCGCCCACGTCCAGATCGCCGACGCCCCCGGCCGCCACGAGCCCGGCACGGGCGAACTCGACCTCTTCGGCTACATCGACAAGATCGGCGCGGCCGGATACCGCGGCTACGTCGCCGCCGAATACGTCCCCACGGGCGCCAGCGCCGACAGCTTCGCCTGGCTGCCCACGCGACAAGGAGTCAGTAAATGAGCGAGCTTGCGAGCGAATCATCAACACAGCGCGCCCTTGCGCCCGGCGGCACCGAGCGCCAGCGAGGTGATGCCGGGAGCAAGATTGGATTCATCGGACTGGGCATCATGGGTTCGCCGATGGCGAGCCATCTGGTGAAGGCCGGGCACGAGGTGGTCGGCTACACCCTCAACACCGAGGCGTACCAGCGGCTCGAGGCCGACGGCGGCAAGGCGGCCGGAAGTATCGCCGAGGCGGTGGCGGGTGCCGAGGTCGTGATCACCATGCTGCCCAACCATCCTCAGGTCGAAGAGGTGGTGCTGGGCGAGGACGGCGTATTCGCCCACGCGGCCGAAGGCGCTCTGCTGATCGACTTTTCGACGATTCGCCCCGAGAGTTCGATCGCCATCGCCGAGGCGGGCGCCGAGGCGGGCTTCCGGGTGCTGGACGCGCCGGTGTCGGGCGGTCAGGCCGGGGCCGAGCAGGGTGTGCTGTCCATCATGGTCGGCGGCACCGAGTTCGACTTCGCCGCTGCCACACCAATTTTCGAGGCCGTCGGCAAGACGTACATTCACGTGGGCGGGCACGGCGCCGGGCAGATCGTCAAGGCGGCCAATCAGCTCGTGGTCGGCGGCACCTACGCCCTGGTCGCGGAGGCGATCGTGCTGATGGAGTCGCTGGGCGTGGACGCCGGGAAGGGCCTCGACGTGCTGGCCGGGGGTCTGGCCGGTAGTCGGATCCTCGAGCTCAAGCGCAAGTCGATGGTGGCGCGGGAGTTCGCGCCGGGCTTCCGAATCGACTTGCACCACAAGGATATGGGCATCGTCGCCGACGCGGCCCGCCAGGCCGATATCGCACTGCCGACCTCTGCGCTGGTCTCCTCGCTCATCGCGGCCGGACGCGCGCAGGGCCTCGGATCGCTGGATCACTCGGCGCTGCTGAAGGTGATCGAGAACCTCAACGGGCGCGGCGAGAAGTAGTCCGCGCGGGCGCGTCGCACCCGAGGCGGCCGGGTGGTGAGCGCGCCGTAGACGTTGTACCAGAAGGGAATTCATACCATGGCAAGAGTCCCGGTCATGCAGGCCGTGATGGATGTGCTGCTGTCCGAAGGGGTGGACGTCACCTTCGGCTGCCCGGGCGCGGCCATCCTGCCGCTCTACGATGCGATGCGCAACACCGAGATGCGGCATCTGATCGTGCGCCACGAGGAGGGCGCCACCCATATGGCCGACGGGTGGGCCCGCACCACCGGCAATGTCGGCGTCGCCATCGGCACCTCCGGTCCCGCGGGCACCAATATGATCACCGGCCTCTACACCGCGCACGCGGATTCCATTCCGATCCTGTGCATCACGGGCCAGGCCGAGTCGGCCAAACTGCATCAGGAGGCGTTCCAGGCGGTCGATATCGTCGCCATCGCCGAACCGGTCACCAAGTGGGCGGTGCAGGTGAAGGAGGCGGCCCAGGCGCCGTGGATCTTCCGCGAGGCGTTCCGGATCGCGCGCTCGGGGCGGCCGGGCCCGGTGCTGATCGATCTGCCGCTCGATGTGCAGAAGCAGGAGATCGAGTGGGATCCGAGCATCGATGCGCCGCTGCCGGTGCCGCGGGTGCTGCCGCATCCGCCGCGGGTGCGCCGCGCGCTGGACATGCTGCTCGCGGCCGAGCGGCCGCTGATCCTGGCCGGTGGCGGCGTGGTGATCGGTGAGGCGCACGAGGAACTGAAGGAACTGGCGCAGCTGCTGGGTGTTCCGGTGCAGGTGACGCTGATGGGTAAGGGTTGCTTCCACGAGGATCACGAGCTGTTCGCCGGGATCACCGGCGTGCAGACCAGCCAGCGCTGGGCCAATGCCGCCTTCCTGGAGTCGGATCTGGTGCTGGCGCTGGGTGCCCGCTTCGGCGACCGGCACACCGGAAAACTCGATGTGTACCGCGGCGATCGCAAGTTCATCCACGTCGATATCGAGCCCACCCAGCTGGGCAAGGTGTTCGGGCCGGATCTCGGTGTGGTGTCGGATGTTCGGCCGTTCCTGACGGCCCTGCTGGCCGAGGCACGCAACCGCAAGCAGCTGCGCGACTACTCGGCGTGGGTGTCGCGACTGGCGGAGCTGCGCCAGACCCTCACGCGCCGTGACGATTTCGACGTCACACCCATCAAGCCGCCGCGGGTGTTCAAGGAGATCAACGAGACCTTCGGCGAGGACACCTATTTCGTCACCGCCATCGGTCTCTATCAGATCTGGTCGGGACAGTTCCAGCGGGCGTATCTGCCGCGGCACTACCAGGTGTGCGGGCAGGCCGGTCCCCTGGGCTGGGAGATTCCGGCGGCGATCGGGGTGAAGGCTGCCCAGCCCGACGCGGAAGTCGTTGCGGTGGTTGGCGATTACGGTTTCCAGTTCCTGGTGGAGGAGCTGGCGGTGGCCGCCCAGTACGACGTGCCGTTCGTGATCATCATGATCAACAACGAGTATCTGGGCCTGATTCGCCAGGCGTCGCTGCCGTACGAGATGAACTACCAGGTCGATATCCACTACGACGAATTCGGCACCGACAACGTCAAGATCATGGAGGCCTACGGCTGCTCCGGCCGCCGCGTCTACGAGCCCGGCGACATTGCCGACGCCCTGGCCTGGGCCCGCAAACAGGCCGAGGCCACCTCCCGCCCGGTGCTGGTGGAGATCATGGTCGAACGCGAGGCCAATACCGCCCACGGCCCCGCCATCGACGCGGTGCGGGAGTTCGAACCGGCATGACCGAACGCCGCATGAAAACTCCGCGAATCGTCTTGGCCCCGGACAAGTTCAAGGGGTCGCTGACGGCCCGGGAGGTCGCCGATGCGGTGGCCGCCGGAATCCGACGGGTACGGCCCGAGGTCGATATCCGCTGGGTTCCGGTGGCCGACGGCGGGGACGGGACGGTCGATGCGGCCGTCTCGGCCGGATTCGATCGGGTGCCGGTCGAGGTCAGCGGGCCGGTCGGCGATCCGGTCGGGGCGTCGTTCGCCCACGACGGGAAGGTCGCGGTGGTGGAGGCCGCCGCGGCCTGCGGATTGTCGCGACTGCCCGGCGGGCGATTCGCACCGTTGACGGCGACCAGCCTGGGCGTCGGCGAACTGGTGCGGGCGGCCCTCGACAGCGGCTGCCGGACACTGGTTCTCGGCGTGGGCGGCAGCGCCTGCACCGACGGCGGCGCCGGGCTGCTGGCCGGACTCGGTGCGATACTGCTCGACGCGCAGGGCCGACCGGTAGGGCCGGGCGGCGGCGGGCTCACCGACATCGCCTACCTGGACCTGCATCGGCTCGACCCGCGCATTCGCGAGGTGGAGCTGATCCTGGCCAGCGATGTCGACAACCCGCTGCTCGGAACCCACGGCGCGGCAGCCGTTTTCGGCCCGCAGAAGGGTGCGGGCGCGGGCGAGGTGGCCGCGCTCGAGGCGGGTCTTGCGCATTGGGCGCGGCTGGTCGCCCAGCGCACCGGATTCGATGCCGCCGACCGGCCCGGTGCCGGGGCCGCCGGCGGCATCGGCTTCGCCGCCCTCGCCGTCCTCGGCGCCCGCCGCTCCGTCGGCATCGACGTCATGCTCGACCTGGTCGGCTTCGATCGCGCGCTGTCGGGAGCGAGCCTGGTCGTCACCGGCGAGGGCTCTCTCGACGCCCAAACCCTGCACGGCAAGGCCCCCGTCGGCGTCGCCGCCCGCGCCGCCGGGTCGGGCGTTTCGACCATCGCCGTCGCGGGCCGCTGCCTACTGTCCGACAAACAACTCCGGTCCGCCGGGATCGAGTCCGCCTACGCCCTCAACGACCTCGAACCAGACCTCACCCGCTGCCTGACCGACGCCATCCCCCTCCTCCGACGCCTCGGCGAACGAATAGCCCACACCCACCTCCCCAACCCCCACACGACCAACCACCGCCCGGTCACCGCATGACCACACCCGCCGGGCGGGTGGAAGCCGGAATCTGCCGCCGTCAAAGGTTTCGGCTTCCGCCCGCGCGGCGGGTAGGCCACGTGGTTGCCGGGGTCCGTCGGGGCCCGTTCCTCAGCAGTACAGGAGATTTCGTGAAGACCAATGCGCACACAGTGTTTCGCGCACGGCGGGTGATCACGCCCGGAGGGGAGGTGGCCGCTTCGGTCGTTGTTCGGGGCGGCCGGATCGTCGAGATCGCGCCGTTCGAGGCGGAGATCGATGCGGGCGAGGTCGTGCGGGTCGCCGATGATGCGGTGCTGCTACCCGGACTGGTGGATAGCCACGTGCACGTCAACGAGCCGGGGCGGACCGAATGGGAGGGCTTCGCCACGGCCACGCGGGCGGCGGCCGCCGGTGGGATCACGACGCTGATCGATATGCCGCTCAACAGTATTCCGGCTACCGTGAATCTCGCTGCGCTGTACGAGAAGAAGGCCGCCGCGGCGGGCAGATGTCATATCGATGTGGGGTTCTGGGGCGGCGCGGTCGGCGACAATCTGGCCGACCTCCCGCTCCTCGCACAGGCGGGGGTCTTCGGGTTCAAGGCGTTCCTGCTGCCCTCCGGTGTCGACGAGTTCTGCCATCTGGACCGCGCTCAGCTGGAGGCGGCCGTGCGGGCGGTGGCCGAACTCGGCGCACTGTTGATCGTGCACGCCGAAGATCCCGCCGTCATCGATGCCGCTCCGGCCCCGCACGGTCCGGTCTACGCGGACTTTGTGGCCTCCCGTCCCGCCGAGGCCGAGCACAGCGCCATCCTCACCCTCATCGACCTGGCCGAACGCTACGATGCCCGGGTCCACGTGCTGCACCTGGCCTCCGCCGGTGCACTGGCCATGCTCACCGCCGCCCGCGCCCGCGGGGTCCGCATCACCGCCGAAACCTGCCCGCACTACCTGACGCTGTGCGCCGAGGAGATTCCGGACGGCGCAACGGAATTCAAATGCTGTCCGCCGATCCGCGGCCGAACGAATCAGAACGGACTGTGGCGGGGCTTGCGCGACAACGTCATCGACTGCATCGTCAGCGACCACTCGCCGAGCACGGTGGCGCTCAAACGGGCCGGAGGCGGCGACTTCGGCAAGGCGTGGGGTGGTATCGCGGGCTTGCAGGTCGGGCTGTCGGCGGTATGGACCGCCTCCCCCGACTGGGTCACCGTCACCGATCTCGCGCGCTGGATGGCCACCCGTCCCGCCGACCTGACCGGCCTGAAACACAAGGGCCGCATAGCCATCGGCGCGGACGCCGACTTCTGCGTCTTCACCCCGCACGAGGAGTTCGTCGTCGACGCGGCCACGCTGCATCACCGCAACCCGATCTCCGCCTACGACGGCCGCAGGCTGCGCGGCGTGGTGCGATCCACCTGGCTGCGCGGCGAACAGATCACCGGCGACCACCCCCGTGGCCGCCTGCTGCAGAAAGGGGTTTAGATGAGCGACTGGTCTCTGCTACCGGACCTGGCCGCCCGGCAGGTCGGCGGCAGCGTGCTCGCCGCGAACGACGAATTCTTCGCCGAACGCGAGAATCTCGTCAAGGACGAGGCGCCGGTGTACCGCCCGCACACCTTCACCAACAAGGGACAGGAATACGACGGCTGGGAAACCCGCCGACGCCGCGACGGCAGCGCCGGACCCGACTGGGCGCTGATCCGGCTCGGCATCGCCGGTGTCCCCGCCGCGATTGTCGTGGACACCGCGTATTTCGTCGGCAACTATCCCCCCGAAGTCTCGGTCGAGGGCACCTGTCTGCCGGGCCAGCCGTCGGAGGAGGAGTTGCTGGCCGCCGACTGGCACGCCGTGGTCCCACGCTCACCGGTCGCGGGCGACACCCGCACCGTCTTCGAGGTGTCCGGCGACCGCCGCCTCACCCACGTGCGCCTGAACATGTTCCCCGACGGCGGGATTGCGCGGCTGCGCGTGCACGGTATCGCCGTCCCGGACCCGCAATGGCTCGACGACATCCCGTTCGATCTGGTGGCGCTGCACAACGGCGGACGCGCGGTCGCATGCAGCGACGGCTTCTTCTCGCCGCCGAACAATATGCTGCAGCCGGGCATCTCCCGCTTCATGGCCGACGGCTGGGAATCCCGCCGCCGCCGTGACGACGGAAACGACTGGGCCACCATTGCTTTGGCGGCCGAGGCCGTGCCGTCGGTGCTCGAGCTCGACACCACCCACTACAAAGGCAATGCGCCCGCCCGAATCTCGCTGGACGGCTACACCGCCGCGGGCGAACTGGTCCCGCTGCTCACCCCCACCGCCGTGCAGCCGGACGCGCCGCACCGCTTCCGCCTGTCGGGAGACCAACCCGTGGAACAGGTGCGGCTCAACGTCTTTCCCGACGGCGGCATCGCGCGCCTGCGGCTGTACGGCTCGCTCACCAATGCGGGCCGACAGCACCTGCGCGCCCGCTTCACCGCCACCACCTCCGGCAACTGACCAGAACGGAGAACCCGATATGGTGCTGATGTTCCTCAACGGCGAAGGTATGCGCGGCGGCCGGCTGCACCACCAGCTCAGCGGCGCTCCCCTGCTGCGCACCGCCCGCAGCGCGCCCAAATACCGCTACTACTCCGTCGCCGACCGCTTCCCGGCCATGATCGCCACCGACACCGACGGCCGCTCGGTCACCGGCGAGGTCTACGACGTGCCGATGGAAGTCCTGCGCGACAACCTGGTTCCGGCCGAACCGGAAGAACTCGAACTGGACCTGATCGAACTCGACGACGGCACCGCCTGCCTGGCCACGGTGCTGCGCAAGAATCTGCTCGGCTCCCCCGAC
Organism: Nocardia transvalensis; assembly: GCF_015477765.1. Taxonomy (GTDB): domain Bacteria; phylum Actinomycetota; class Actinomycetes; order Mycobacteriales; family Mycobacteriaceae; genus Nocardia; species Nocardia transvalensis_A. The sequence continues at coordinate 60,210 of NZ_JADLQQ010000013.1, forward strand.
CTGATCGACATCTCCGACATCGGCGACTGGCGCGCCTACCGCAGCACCGCGACAGCGGGCTGACGCAGACCGCCGTCGGAGGTCACGCTCACACCAACCGACGGTTTGCTGTGGCCCGTCAGGACAACCACGGCAACGTCGCCCGCCGCACCTGCGATCCGGGTGCGGCGGGCGGTTCTTCCAGGTCAGCCGGCAAAACAAGCAGCCGTCGTGTCGCCCGGGCGAATAGCCCCGGGTGCGCTAGGCTTCCACGCCATCGACACACACTTCTCGCGCCGGAGGTGTCTGCGAGGCGCGCTCGGAATCGGTACGGCCGGGTGGGCCCTCACCGGCCGGTTCGGCCCTTTCGCGCCCGCTCCCGCCCACGCCGACCCCGCGCAGTCGACCGGTCGGCCCGCCCTCGATATCGACTGGCACAAGCTGCGCCGCCGACTGCGCGGCCGGGTCCATCGTCCCGAGGACCCGGACTATCAGGCGGCCAAGCAAACCTTCAACACGCGCTTCGACGCCCAGCGACCGGCGGCCGTCGTCGAGGTCGCCACGGCCGAGGACGTCGCCGCCGCGGTGAGCTTCGCCGCCGAGAACAATCTGCCGCTGGCGGCCCGCAGCGGCGGCCATTCCTACGCCGGCGTCTCGGCCGGGAACGACGTTCTGGTCATCGACCTGCGCAAACTCACCGGCGTGACCTACCGCGACGGCGAGGCGGTCGTCGCCCCGGCCACCACGCTCTACACGGCCTACCGCGAACTCGACAGGTTCGGGCAGACCCTGCCCACCGGCATGTGCCCGACGGTCGGCATGGCCGGACTCACCCTCGGCGGCGGCCTCGGCTTCGAATCGCGCCGCCACGGATTGACCTGCGACCATCTCGTCTCCGCGGCGCTGGTGCTGCCGGACGGATCGACGACCGAGGTCTCCGACACCGTCCGCCCCGACCTGTTCTGGGCGCTGCGCGGGGGCGGCGTCCATCTCGGCGTGGTCACCTCCCTGACCTACCGCACGGTCCCGACCAGCCGGAAAGACCTTGTGCGCCTGGTCTTTCCGGGTGAGCAGGCCGCGCGCTGCCTGGCCGGATGGGCGGCCTGGCTGCGCACCACCGAGCACGGCGAATGGGCCGATGTCAGCCTCGACGCCGACGGCCACGGCGGCGTGCGCTGCTGGATGCAACTGGTCTGCCCGGCCGGAAAGGGTCTGCGGGCCGCGGTGACGCTGGCCCGAGCCACCGCCACCACCCCGCTCGAGATTCTGCCGCGCCCCCTGACGCATATGGGCACCGTCACCTTCCTCGCCGGCGGCGGCGACAAACAGCAGCGGGCGGGATTCACCAACGGCTCCGACGTCGTCACCGAACTGTCCGACGAGGCCGCCGCCGCGATCGTCGAGGCACTCACCGAGCATTCGCGCGCGGGCGGAACCGGATGGGTGCAGGTCAATCCGCTCGACGGTGCCGTGCGCGACACCGCGCCCACCGCCACCGCCTTCCCCTGGCGCGCGCATACCGCCCTCGTCGAATGGGGTGCCTACGAGCCGATCCCGCACGAGCAGGCCGCGGCCTGGATCACCGCGGCCCATCAGCGCGTCGCGGCGTATTCGGCGGGCGGCTACGTCAACTATCTCGAGCCCGGGGCCCCCTTCACCCGCTACTACGCCGGTAACTCCCCGGCGCTCGCCGCCATTCGCCGCGTCGTCGATCCGGATCGCCGCATCCACACCGTCCTGACCGAGGACTCGGCGGGCAGCAACCCCGGCTAGAACACCGCCCGCCAGTAGCCTTCGCCTTTGACCTGCCACTGCCGGTCGAACGCCGGGACGATGGTCCCGATGACCGTGGCCTCGCTGTCGAAGGTGAGGGCCAGCTTCACCGGCCCGATCGTGCCGCTGAACCTGCGCGTACCGTGCAGTGCCTCCAGGTCGGGCGCCTCGATCCGCGCACCCAGCACGGTGAACGGCGGCACGTCCTCGACGAATTTGCCGTCGAAGGCGCGCTGCTGTCCCGCGGCCGGGTCGATCGCGTTCACCGTGAGGGACTTGCCCTCCGTGTGCTCGCAGACCCCGCGCATGATGGTCATAGTTCCCCGATCCCGACCAAGAGTGTGCCTCTCAGGGTAGAGCTTCCGGTGTGAAGCGTCGCCCGATTCGGCGAGCCGATCACGTCGGGAGCGAAACAAACCACACGGTCCGATTCAGGTGCCATGCAAGCCCCTCCTCACAGACTGACGAGGACGTCTTCGAAGGCGGCTTCCGCGGCCCCGAGAAGTTTCAAATCCGCGCCCAGCGAGGACTTTTCGATGCGGATACCGCCGAGGGCCCGACCGACCATGCTGCGGCGCACCACCTCCCGCCGGACGTGGCTCACCACGGCATCGGGCAGGGTCGTGAACAGGTCGCCGAGCACGACCAGCTCCGGACCGAGGATGTTCGCCACGTTGACCAGCCCGAGGATCAGCCAGTCGACATAGTCCCCGAGCCGCGCCACCGGATCCGAATCCCGTTGCAGCTCACGCAGTTCCGCCACGATCGCGCCGCGCGGACTACCCTCGGGCAGCCCGAGTGCGCGACGCAGGGCGGCCTCGCCGACCTCGGTTTCCCAGCAACCCTCGTTGCCGCAGTGGCAGCGGCGACCGCCCGGATGCACCGTCATATGGCCGATTTCGCCGAGATAGCCGGCCGAGCCGCGCATCAGCGCCCCCTGCGCGATGATGCCACCGCCGACCCCGACATCGGCGGACACGAAGACCGCATCCGAGGCGCCGCGCCCGACCCCGCGCATGAATTCGGCCAGCGCGCCCAGTTCGGCGTCGTTGCCGACGACCACGGGCAGGCCGAGCACGGTACCCATCCGTGCCCCGAACGGCACCTGCATCCAGCCGAGATTGGCCGCGGCATGCACCAGCCCGTCGGCGCGGCGCACCACGCCGGGCACCGACACCCCGGCCGCCACCGGCCGCAGCCCCAGATCCTGCGCCAGCAGCGCCGCGGATTCGGCGACGTGGCAGGCCACCTCGTCCGGATCGCGTTGCCGTCCGCGCAGATTCCAGCTGTTGCGGCCGAGGATCTGCCCGCCCAGCCCGACCAGCGCGATCCCCGCGTGTTCGACGGTGACGTCGACGGCCAGCACCACCACGGCCTGCGGCTGCGGCAGCACCAGCAGCGACGGGCGCCCGGCGCCCTGGGCCAGCCGGGGCACCCGTTCCTCGACGACACCGTCACCGGCCAGGCCGTCCACCAGCATCTTGATCGTCGAGCGGTTCAGGCCGAGTTCGGTCGCCAGCGCCGCACGGGTGGCCGGGCCACCCACGTGCAGCAGGCGCAGCAGCGAGGCACGGTTGAATCGGCGCACCTCGTCCGGGCGGGCGACAGTCATGCGCTCAGCAATAGCATCGTCGTCCCTCCGCTCGGTTGTGAGCCCAATGTTTGCCGCCCGGTGCGCATCGTCAGCGTCCCGTCGCCTGGGCGCGCCGACGCGACAGCGCGTCCACGGTCGCGGCCAGCAGCAACACCAAACCGGTGACGATCGACACGACCGCGGCGGGCTGTCTCAGCAACCCCAGCCCGTTGGACACCACCGCCAGCACCGCACCGCCGATCACGGCATCGGCCACCCGGCCCTTGCCGCCGAACAGCGAGGTGCCGCCGATGACCGCCGCACCGACGGCGAACAGCAGGGTGTTCAGGCCGCCCGCCTGCGGATCCACCGAACCCACCTTGGAGGAGTAGACGATGGCGCCGACCGCCGCACAACCCGACGAGATGACGAACACGCTGGCCCGCAGCTGGGTCACGTTGATACCGGCGCGCCGGGCGGCCTCGCTGTTGCCGCCGATCGCGTAGAGGTGCCGGCCGTAGGTGGTGCGGTTGAGCACATATGTGCCGACCACCAGGAGCGCCAACACGATCGGCACCACATAGGGCACCCCGGAGATCTCGATCAGCGGACTCGGCGACCGGTTCACCGACAGGAACGCGGTCGCCACCGCGCCCAGCATCGTCACCGCGGCCACCTTGCCGATCACCAGCGGCGTCGGCGGGGTGACCAAGCCCTTTGCCCGCCTGCGGAAGTGGCCGACGAGGGTCACCGCGCCGTAGCCACCGGCGGCCACCACGAACAGCACCCAGCTCCACAGCACCGACAGATTCCCGTTGGCGACCTCGTTGAGCACCGGTGAGGAGCTGATGCCCAGCACCCCGCCCTCGCCGATCACTTGCAGGATCGCCCCCTGCCAGGCCAGGAACAGCGCCAACGTCACCACGAACGACGGCATGCCGATCCGGGCGATGAGATAGCCGGTGATGCAGCCGATGGCGGTGCCCACACAGACCGCCAGCAGCATCTCGATCCACGGATCGGCCCGGAAGCCGACCAGCGTGATCACCAGGCCCAGCAGCGACATCGCCACGCCCGGCCAGATCCGCAGCAATCCGGCCAGCACCGCGGCGAGCACCAGCAGCGCACAGAAGACGATGTAGACCGTACTGCCCATGCCGGACAACAGATTTCCGTTGTCGACGTAGTGCATCGCCAGCACCGCACCCGCCACCCCGGATGCGGTGCCCGCGGCGAGGTCGATCTCGCCCAGCAGCAGCACGTAGACGATGCCCATCGCAATAATGGTCTGGCCCGCCCCCTGCGCGAGCAGATTCGCGATGTTGTTGAGCGAGAGGAACACCTCCGACAGCGTCGTGAACAGCACGATCAGCACCACCAGCCCCAACAGCGCAGGCAGCGAACCGATCTCGCCGCCCCGCACGCGGGCCAGATAGGCGCGCACGGCCTCCGCTGTGGACACGGTGGTGGTGTCGATGCCGAAATCGGCGACCGCCGCGTCGGACGAAACTTGCGTCATCACATCGTCTTTCCTGCTACAGCACCGCGGCTTCCGGCCGGGCCAAACCCAATTCGCCGGAACGGCCCGCGGTGATCAATTCCACGACCTGGTTCTGGGTGACCTCGACCGTGCGCACCTGCGCGGCCATCCGGCCCAGGTACAGCACCGCGATCCGGTCGGCCACCTCGAAGACATCGGCGAGGTTGTGGCTGATCAGCACCACCCCGATCCCCTGCTCGGCGAGGCGGCGCACCAGATCGAGCACCTGCCGGGTCTGCGCCACCCCGAGCGCGGCGGTCGGCTCGTCGAGCAGCACCAGATTGCTGTTCCACAGCACGGCTTTCGCGATGGCCACCGTCTGGCGCTGTCCACCCGACAGCGACGACACCGGCGTGCGCACCGATTTGACGGTGCGCACCGACAGCGACGCCAGCGTGCGCCGCGCGGCCTCCTCCATGCTCGCCTCGTCCATGAACCACGGCTTGCCGCGCTCGCGGCCGAGGAACATGTTCTGCACGATGTCGAGGTTGTCGGCCAGCGCGAGGTCCTGATACACGACCTCGATCCCCAGTGCCGCAGCGTCTTTCGGCCCGCGCAGCTGGACCTGCTCGCCGCGGAAGCGAACCGTGCCGGTGTCGGCGGGATGAATCCCGGCGATGCATTTCACCAGCGTCGACTTACCCGCGCCGTTGTCACCCACCAAGGCGGTGACTTCTCCTGCCGGAGCGGTGAATTCGACGTCGTGCAGCACGTGCACGGCGCCGAAACTCTTGTTGAGCCCGGTGATCTGGAGCAACGGCTCACTCATCGGGCGATCCCGAGTTGCATGCAGATCTGTGCCACGTCGCCGGTGCACAGTTCACCGGCCTTCACATAGCCCTGATCGACGACCTGCTTCACCTCGGTGCGGGTGATCGAATGCGGGTCCAGCAGGACCGATTTCACCGTGCGGTTGCCCTTGGGATCCTGGCTCGAGGCGGTGGCCAGCCCGTCCGCGGTCGCCTTGTCGCCCTTGGCCAGCGCCGCGGCCAGCCGGGCGGCGGCCTCGGCCTCGTCCTTGATCGGCTTGAACACCGTCATGTACTGATCGCCGCGCAGCACCGCCTTGAGGCCCTCGACGGTCGCGTCCTGCCCGGTGACCGGCACCTTGCCGTTGAGCCCGTTCTTCTTCAGCACCGTGATGATCGCCCCGGCCAGGCCGTCGTTGGCGGCCACCACGCCGTCGATCGTGCCGCCGTTGCCGGTGAGCAGCTGCTCGAAGACCTGCCCGCCCTTCTGGTTGTCCCAGCCGTCGATGGGCTGGCTGTGCACCAGCTTCAGCGCACCCGAGTTGTAGAGCGGCTGCAGCACCTTGTGCTGGCCCTCGGCGAACAGGGTGGCGTTGTTGTCGGTGGGCGCGCCCTGGATCTCGATCACCTGCGCGCCCGGCTTGTCCTTCAGCGCATCGGCCAGGGCCTGGCCCTGCAACTGGCCGACGCGCACATTGTCGAAGGACACGTAGTAGTCGGAGGCGCCGCCGAGGTTGAGCCGGTCGTAGTCGATGGTCGGAATGCCCGCCCTCTTGGCCTTGTTGGCCACCGCGGTGCCGACCTCGCTGTTGATGGCGGCGATGACCAGCACTTTCACCCCCTGGGCGATCATGCCGTCGGCAAGCGAAGTGAACTTCTGGACGTCACCCTGGGCGTTTTCGATATCGGCGTCGAATCCCTGTGCACTCAACGCCTGCTGCAGCATCGGCCGATCGAAGCCTTCCCAGCGGGCCGAGGTCGCTGTCTCCGGCAGGATCACCCCGACCGTCCCGTTCGCGCTGCCGCCACCCGCGCCCGGACCGGTGGTGGTGTCGCTACGCGTGGTGTTGGAACCGCAGGCGGTGAGGGTCAGCAGGCCGGCGAGCGCAACAGCAACGGCCCCAAGCATTTTCGTCCTCATCAGGTGAACCTTTCGAGCTGTCGGCCGCGCCCGCTCCAGCCCACTGTCCCGGCAGGCTCCCAGCCGGGATCTCGGGCCGGACGGCGCGGCCCATATGTTGTAGGCAACAACATATGCGACGCACGTCACAGCGGAGGTCACAATTGCACAACGGTATGTGGCCCAGCTCACTTATTGGCATCCTGGCACGAAACGAGCCGCCGCCGAACCCATTCGGCCGTAGCTGGACGTGTCATATTCGGAACACCCGCGAGTGTCAAATCCTGTTGTGAACGCAACCCGAGCGCCGTAACGTGAGTTGACTGTGCGCGCGGACCCGGGGGTGTATTTCAGACTGGCTGCAGCAGGGTTCCGCAGGCAGTGGCACTACCGCGCGGCGATGTTCGCCGGGATGGTCACCAACGTGGTGTTCGGGCTGGTGCGCGCCTCGGTCATGCTGGCCGCCGTGCGCACCGGCGCCGGATTCGGTGGCTACAGCGTCGATTCGATCGGCGCCTACGTCTGGCTCTCGCAGGGTCTGCTGGGCGCCCTGGCACTGATGGGCCCGCCGCCCGAGATCGTCGACCGCATCCGCACCGGTGACGTGGCGATCGACTTCCTGCGCCCGCTCGACATCCAATTCTCCTATCTGGCAAGCGATCTCGGGCGCGCCGGCTGCACCCTACTGCTCCGCGGGGTGCCGAGCGTCGCAGCCGGGATGCTGACACTGCAGCTCGGCCTGCCGCACGGCACCGCTCCCTATGTATTGGGCGCGATCAGTGTCGTACTGGCGATGACGATCTCCGCACTGCTGCTGCTCTCGGTCGGCCTGATCGGTTTCTGGCTGGTGGAAACCCGTGGGGTGCGACTGCTCTACCAGATCGTGGCCACCTTCCTGGCCGGACTGTTCGTCCCGGTCCACCTGTTTCCCGGCTGGCTGTACACCGCGGCGATGCTGACCCCGTTCCCCTCACTGCTGCAGGGGCCGATCGACGTGCTGTCGGGACGGGCCACCGGCCTCGCGGCCGTCCAGATCATCGGCGTCCAGCTGGGCTGGGTTGCCGTGGCAATGCTCCTCGGCCGCTTGCTGCTACGGGCAGGTCGGCGCAAACTGGAGGTGCAGGGTGGCTGAAGCGATCGACGAGGCAATCGAATCCTCTGGGATGCACGGAAACTGGTTCACCCCGTACGCGGCGGTGCTGGGCTCGCGGATGCGCTCACAGCAGGCCTATCCGCTGTCCTTTGCCGCCGATATGCTGTCTTCCCTACTGGTCGGTGTGGTGGAATTCGCCGAGGTCTGGGTGATCTACCACAACGTGCGGGTGCTCGGCGGGCTCGACATGGATGCGATGCTGCTGCTGTTCGGGCTGTCGAATCTGGCCTTCGCCATCGCCCAGATCGCGGTGGGCCACACCGACACCCTGCCCACCTATATTCGCCTGGGCACCCTCGACGCCTTCCATCTGCGCCCCCAGCCGCTGCTGATGCAGCTGATCACCAGCGATATCTCGCTGCGCCGCCTGGCCCGCGCCGGGGTCGCGGCCGCCGTCCTGGGTGCCGGGCTGCTGACCAACGACATCGCCTGGACCGCATCGCACTTCGCCCTGCTCGTGGTCTCCCTGGCGACGGGGATCGCGATCTTCGCCGGACTGTTCGTCTGCGCGGCCGGATTGCAGTTCTTCCTCATCGACGGCGCCGAACTCACCAACAGCTTCACCTACGGCGGCTCGTTCGCCGCTCAGCAGCCCACCTCGGTGTTCGGCCATCCGATGAAACTGGTGTTCGGATTCGCCGTTCCGGTCGCCTTCGTGGCCTACCTGCCCACCATCGCGCTGCTGGGGCTGCCCGGTCCCGAGTGGCTGCCGGCCTGGCTGGCGTGGTGGACTCCGGCCGCCGCACTGTGGATTTGGGTTCTTGCACTGACGTGCTGGCGTCTGGGCGTCCGGCACTACCAGGGAGGCGGTGGATGAACGCTATCGAGATCAGGGATGTGACCCGGCAGTTCGTACTGCGACGCAAGGACGACCGGCGCTTCAGACGCCGCCGGGAGGTACTGACCGCCGTCGACCGCATGAGTTTCAGCATCGAGTCCGGCTCCGCCGTCGGCTATATCGGAGCGAACGGTGCGGGCAAATCCACCACCATCAAGATGCTCACCGGCATTCTGGTGCCGACCGCCGGCACCGTCCGCACCTGTGGGCTGGAACCGGTGCGCCAGCGCCGGGAACTGGCGGGGCGCATCGGGGTGGTGTTCGGCCAGCGCTCCCAGCTGTGGTGGGATCTGCCGCTGCGGGAATCGTTCACCATCCTCGCGGCCATCCACCGCCTGGATCCGGACCTGGCGCGCAAGCGCACCCACGAACTGGTGGAACAACTGGAGATGGCCGACACCCTCGACACCCCGGTACGCCAGCTGTCGCTCGGCCAGCGCATGCGCGCGGAGATCGCGGCCGCCCTGCTGCACTCGCCGGAGCTGCTGATCCTCGACGAGCCGACCATCGGACTGGACGTGCTGTCCAAGCAGCGATTGCGCGAATTCCTCAGCTACGAGCGGATCCGGCGCGGCACTACACTGCTGCTGACCACCCACGACGTGGGCGATATCGAGAGGCTGTGCGAGCGGGTGCTGGTCGTCGACCACGGCCGGCTCGCCTACGACGGCTCGCTCACCGGCTTGGCGGCCACCGTCCGGGTGCGCCGGGTGCTGGTGGTCGATCTGGCCGTGCCCGCTCCGGATCTGGTCGAATTGCCGGGGGCCGAACTGGTGTCCAGCGAGGGCGGCGGGATTCGCCAGCGGCTGGCGTTCGACCCCGACACCACCACCGCCGCGCAGCTTCTCACCGCGGTGTCCGCGCGCGCCGAGGTCCGGGATCTGTCCATCGAGGAACCCGATATCGAGGACGTGGTGCGCAGCATCTACGAATCCCGTTCCGTGCCCTCCCTGCGCCGCGTGCCGCACGCCCGCGGCCGGACCTGAGTGAACTGCTGACGCACTCGCCGATGCCTTGCGGCGCCCTCGTGTTGCGAACCGGACGGCGGTGTGCCACGTTGCTTCTGATTCTCCCGGGCGCGGTGGTTCGGGTGGCCTGCCGGAGATCGAGAAGAGGGAGAACAGGTGCAATTGCGGGGTGCGCGACCTCCATCGTTCCGCCCCACCACGATTCGCGGTCGGCTGACCCGGATCATGGTGGTGGCGATCGTCATGGTGCTGGCACTGCTCGGCGTCGTCATCGCCGACGAGGCGAACGCCTATCGCCATACCGGTGATACCGCGGGCGCCGTCTCGCTGGCGCTGTCGGTGCAGGATCTGGTGCACGATCTGCAACGCGAACGCGGCCTCACCAACGGCCTGCTCGGCGGCGACACGGGGTTGCGGCAGGCGGTCGGCAAGCAGCGCGCCGCCACAGATCTGGTCCTGCTCGCGGTGCAGAACGCCCTGTCCGACAACGGTTCCGGGGCCGGGCCCGTGCGCACGGCACTGACTCAGCTGGCCTCGCTGAGCCGCATCCGCGCCGATGTCGACGCCCGCCATATCGACCGCGCCGCGGTGTTCCAGTTCTACAGCAATGCCGTCGGTGCCCTGAATCAGACCCGCCCGGGTCTGGATCACGCCCAGGACGACGAGGTATGGCGGGGCCTGCAGGCGCTCTACGCGCTCGGTGACGCCAAAGAATTCACCGCCCAGGAGCGCGGGTTCCTGAGCGGTGTCTTCGCCGCCGCGGGATTCGGACCGGGCGAATATGCCCAGTTCCTCACCATCCGGGCGGCGAAGCAGGCCGCGGTGTCGGCATTTCAGCGCGACGCCACCGCCCACCAGCGCGGATTGCTCGACGCCGCCCTGCGTTCCGAGGACGCCACCCGGGCCGCGGATGCGGAGGCGGTGGCGATCGACTCCGAGCGCGGAGCGCTCACCCGGCCGGTGCCCGTGGGGGACTGGTGGACTCAGATGACGACGGTGATCGACGCCCAGCGCGACGTGCAGCGCGCCGTCGCCGCCGATATCCGGTCCCGCGCCGACGAGCTCCGCGACGGCGCCGCCACGACTCTCGGCGCCTACCTCGCCGTCGCGGTGCTGGCGGTGCTGGTGCTCGTGGCGCTGATGGTGACCAGCGTGCGGGCGATCGTGCGGCCGCTGGCGGCGCTGGCGACCGAGGCCGACGAGGTGGCGACGCACCGGCTGCCGCAGCTGGTCACGGCGTGGCACGAGGCCGCCGACACCGAGCCCGGGCCACCGGAACCGTTCCGGACACCGGACGGGGCCAGCGACGAAATCGTCTCGGTGGCACAGGCTTTCGACCGTGTCCAGCGCACCGCCTATGAATTGGCCACCGAACAGGCGCTGTTGCGGCGCAACACCACCGAGTCGCTGGCGAACCTGGGCCGGCGCAACCAGAATCTGGTGCGCCGACAGCTGGCGTTGATCAGCGAGTTCGAGCGCGAGGAGCTGGATCCCAAGGCGCTGGGCAATATGTTCGAGCTCGACCATCTGGCCACCCGCATGCGCCGCAATGCCGAAAGCCTGCTGGTTCTGGTCGGCGAGGCCAGCCCGCGGCGCTGGTCGGAGCCGATCCCGCTGACCGATGTCATCCGCGCTGCGCTGTCGGAGGTCGACGACTACCGGCGGGTGGTGCTGCGCCGGGTGGACGATGTGCCGATCGCCGGGGGCGTGGTCAGCGAGCTGGCGCATATGCTGGCCGAACTCATCGAGAACGGATTGGCCTACTCCCCACCGGATCTGGAGGTGGAGATCTACGGCCGCCGGATCGGGCAGCCCTACATGCTCGCGGTGGTCGACCACGGCGTGGGCATGCCGCCCGACCAGCTGGCGGCCGCCAATGCGCGGCTGCGGGGCGAGGCCGATTTCCTGGTGGCGCCGACCCGATTCCTCGGCCACTACGTGGTCGGGCGGCTGGCCGAGCGGCTGGGCATCGAGGTCGAACTCACGGTGTCGCCGGTCAGCGGCGTGGTCGCGCGCATGCTGCTGCCGCCCGAGCTGATGGCCGATCTCAGCGAGCTGCGGTCGGACTGGAAAAAGCAACCGCCCCAGCAGCTCTGGACGCCCCCCGCGGCCCTTGCCGCCCCACCCGCCGAGACGACGGCGCTGCTGCGACCGGTCGAACCGTCCGCCGCACCCCCCGATCCGTTCCCCACCCTCCCTCCGGGGCCGATGAAGGATTCGCTGAAAGCGAGTGCGGCACAGCGGCTCAGTACCTCCGACACGGGTACGTTCCCCGCCGACGCCGAGACGCCCGATACCGAATCTGATTCGAATAATATTCCCGGACGTGAGGATTCGGGCCGAGGATCTCACTACACTGATCCGGCACCCGTGACCGAGGTTCAACGCACCCGAAACGGTCTGGTCAAACGCACCAGGAAGACTGGCAAGGCGAATACCGCCGCCGCCCGACCGACGACGGTGTCCACGCAGCCGGTGCCGCCCGTTGCCGAACGTTCACCCGAGGAGGTCCGTGGCATGCTCGCCAACTTCCGAGCCGGGCATTCGCGCGGTGAACAGGCCGAGCGGCACCGGGTTCCGGCGTCGCCCACACAGGAGGAAATCAGGTGACCACACATTTGCCGGACACGGGACCGCACACCTTCAACTGGCTGCTGGCCGACTTCGTGCGCACCACCGACGGCGTCCGCGACGCGGTGGCGGTGTCGTCGGACGGCCTGCTGATGGCGATGTCGGACGGGCTGGACCGCGCCGGTGCCGACCGGCTGGCGGCGATGGTGTCCGGGCTGGTGAGCCTGGCCCGAAGCGCCTCGCGCAGTTACGATTTCGACGGACTGAAGTTGATCATGATCGAAATGCGCCGCGGCTTCCTGCTGGTCTCGGCGATCGCGGACGGCAGCTGCATCGGCGTGATCGCCGGCAGCGACGCCGACATCGGCCTGGTGGGCTACCACATGGCGGTGCTCGCCGACCGCGCCGGTGCCCTGCTCACCCCGGCCCTCATCTCCGAGCTGCGAGAGTCGCTGCGGAGATGACCGAGCAAGCGCCGGAACCGTCGCAGTTGCACACCGAACCGGTCGTGCGGCCGTTTCTGATGACCGGTGGCCGCACCACTCCGCTGGTCGACGGATTGCGGGTGGAGACCCTGGTGCATGCCGCGCCCGCCGCACTGTCGGCGCCGTTGCGCTTCGAACAGCAGACCGTGGTAAGACTGTGCCAGCAGCCGCATTCCATCGCCGAAATCGCTGCGGCACTGCGGGTTCCGATCGGAGTCGCGCGAGTCGTGGTCGGCGACCTGGTGACCGCCGGGCACGCGACGGTCCGCGCGGCCGAAGAACCGTCCACCGCCGCCATCGAGAGGATCAGGGATCTTGTACGGGCACTCTGAGTTTCGCAGCACCGAGCCGGACCCGTCGGCGTCCTCGGTCAAGATCGTGATCAGCGGCGGCTTCGGCGTCGGCAAGACCACCTTCATCGGCGCCATCTCCGAAATCGAGCCGCTGGCCACCGAGGCCGCCATGACCGAGGTGTCGGTGGGTGTCGACGATCCGGGGCTGCGCTCGGACAAGACCACCACCACCGTGGCCCTGGACTTCGGCCGCATCACCCTCGACCGCGCCCTGGTGCTGTACCTGTTCGGCACGCCCGGCCAGGAGCGATTCGAATTCCTGTGGGACGACCTGCTCGACGGCGCCCTGGGCGGCGTGATCATCGTCGACACCGGCCGCATCGAGGACTGCTACCCGGTCCTGGACTTCTTCGAACAGCGCAACACCCCGTTCGTCGCCGTGGTCAACCGCTTCGCCGACGAGCCCCGCTTCGCCCTCACCGAAGTCCGCGAGGCCCTCGACCTCGACGAATCCATCCATCTCCTCGAATGCGACGCCCGCGACCGCGAGTCGGTGAAGCAGGTCCTGGTGGCCCTGCTGGAACAGGTGCTCCTGCACCGCCTTTCGGGTCCACCACACCTGGTCGCCAGCTGACTCCGCCCCGGCGCGTCGGCGCCGGGGCGGAGTCGAGGAGAGGCCGGGGGTGTCAGCCGCCGAAGGAGCCCGTCCACAGGGTGTTCAGGACGCCCGACAGGGCGGCGCTGCCGGTGTTGAACAGGCCGTTGAGGGCGGCGCTACCGGTGTCGATGATGACGGGGATCATGAAATCAACCTCTCTGTAGGGGTATTGCTTGCCGGCGGTCTGGTGGATCGCCGACCGGCACCCACGATTCCGAGGTCGACTTAATATTCACTGGCCGGTGGCTGAGAGGGCCCTGAGAGGGGCTGTGTGAAACGCCATGCTAACGAAACCGGACAGAAGGGCGATGCCGGGCTATTCCGGCACGGCACCCTGGGCCGAATACAGGCTCACCGCACCCTCCTCGTCGAGAAAGGCATTGACCAGCATGGTGCGGTTGGCGCGCAGCTGGTCCACATCGGGTGCCGCGGTGGTGATCGAGATCTGCGGGATGGCGGCCCAGTTGACGACGTAGCGTTCCGGCGGGCCGTCGGTGCCCGACATATGCGCCAGCCGGAAGACCGAGACGGCGCGGCGCTCCATCAGATCGCGCACCACCTCGGCGATTCGCTCCGGGTCTTCCAGGGCGAACAGGAAGCCGAAGGTCAGCTCCGGCGAGGACACGTAGGCGGCCACGAGCAATCAGGCTATCGGATCGGGTTGCCGAACCGTCGCCGGAGACCGAGGTGTTTCGATGCCGCAACGAAGGGGTATCTGTGCTCTACCTGTCCCATCGATCACCGATCTACGCGGTCGTGTAACCCGGTTGTAATGGTGTATAACGATTACCCGGCAGCTTCGGTGTTTCGGCGTCAGCCGGTTGCGTGGGTCGGATGGACGCGCTTTCCTGAATATGTCCTGCTTACCTCGGACAGCTTCTCTGCATCGTCGCGGATTTCCCGGTTTCTTCTGTGCCGTGAGCGCTTGTGGTGACTGTCCATGCCCGGGGCAGCGGGACTGCGCCGGAGCCGAGGGGAGCCCCTCCCCGAAACCCCCTCGGCCCTGGCGTATCCAGTCGACATGCCTAGCCGAGGGTGGGGAGACGATGGCGACCGAATACGCCGACCCGATCGGATCGCGGGAGCTGCCGTCGGTGGCAGCGGTATTGCGCGCGTTCCGCCAGCCGACCGATCCCGCCAGAGCGGATCACTGTGTGCTCGACGCGGCCCACCAGCTGGCGCAGTGCCACGAGCGGCGGCGGACCGCCCACCAGGCCGCCCACGATCCGGACGCGTCCAGTTCTCACGTGGCCGCCTGCAGTCAGCTGGTCGACGATATCGATATTGATCGTGCGAAACTGATCGCCCGCATCGACAACTGGGTGGCCGAGCACGTTCCGCATCGCTCCGGCGCGTCGCTGCACACCGAGACCCTGGGTGCGGTGATCGATCGCATGGCGGCGAAATGGGTGGCCGCACAGTATGCGCTGGGCCTGCCGGCGCCGAACGGCAAGGTCGATGCCCGCGCCCGCGCCACCGTCCTCGCCCACCGCGGCGTAGACAGCGAGGCACACCTGCACTGGGTGCGCCTCGCCGAATTGGCCGACGGCTACAAGGACCTGATCACCGACGTCATCGAGCACCGCCGCCGGTTGCCGGTTTTCTAACGCCGCTCGTCGGTGATTTCGATGTCGGCATCGATGACCGGCTGCTCGGCGTTGACATTCGCCCTCGGCTCCGGCTCGTCGACGAGCACATCGGGTTCGCCGCGCCCGGCCTCGACCCGCTCGGCGGCCTCTTGATCACGCCGGGCCGCCGCGGCGGCCTCGCGCATCTCGATCGCGTCGGTGACCCAATCCCCGATCTCGCGGGTCACCTCCGACACCGTATTGGTGATGATCGAGGCAATATTGCCGACGTGTCGCGCTCCCGACGACGTCAGTTCCTGGATCAGATCCTTGTTGCTTTCGAATTTCCCGACCATCAAACGCCCGCTCCGCTCGGCTGTCGCTCTCGCATCACGATAACACCAGGTTGCGGGGATTTCCCGGCGAGCGCGGGCGGCAGCGCGAGCCGGAAGATCTTCGCCCAGACCTCGCCGATCTGTTTGCTCAGCGGCCCGGTGTTGTAGGGCAGGCCGAATTCCTCGCACAGCGCGCGCACCTCGGGCGCGATCTCCGGATACCGGTTGGCCGGTAGGTCGGGGAAAAGATGGTGCTCGATCTGATGCGACAGATTGCCGGAAAGGATGTGGAACAGTTTGCTGCCGGTGATATTGGACGACCCGAGCATCTGCCGGACATACCATTCCCCGCGGGTCTCGTCGGCGGTCTCCTCCTCGGTGAACGTCTGTACGCCGGACGGGAAGTGACCGCAGAAGATGATCGAGTAGGCCCAGACGTTGCGGACCAGGTTGGCGGTGACATTGCCGGCCAGCGTGGACAGGAACAGCGGCCCGCTCAGCAGCGGGAAGACGACGTAGTCCTTGAGCACCTGCCGCCCGGCCTTGCGCCATTGTCCCTTGACCAGCCGCTTGATGTCCGACCACTTGCGCTTGCCCTGGACGATGTTCTCCACCTCCAGGTCGTGCAGCATCACACCCCATTCGAACAGCATCATCAGCGCAAAGGCGTACACCGGGTTACCCAGGTAGTAGGGGTTCCACTTCTGACCCTCGTCGATGCGCAGGATGCCGTAGCCGATGTCGCGGTCACGGCCGTGGATGTTGGTGTAGGTGTGGTGCATGTAGTTGTGCGAGTGCTTCCACTGATCGGCCGGGCAGACCGTATCCCATTCGAACACCCGCGAATTCAGGCTCGGCTCGCGCATCCAGTCCCACTGGCCGTGCATGACGTTGTGGCCGATCTCCATATTGTCCAGGATCTTGGACAGGCTCAGCGCGGCCACCCCGGCCAGCCAGAACGGCGGCAGGAAGCCCAGGTACAGCAGGCCACGCCCGGCGATCTCGAAACCCCGCTGCGCCTTGATGATCGAGTAGATGTATTCGCGGTCCCGCTCGCCCAGATCGGCGGTGAGGCGCTCCCGCAGATCGTCGAGCCGGCGGCCGATCTCCTCGACCTCCTGCGGGCTCAGCACCAGCGGGCCGTCCTTGGTTTCGGTGAGTATGGCCATATCGGTTCTCCCCTTTCAGATTTCGATGTCGACGTCGCCGACCGCGGCGTTGATGCACAGCTGGATCGGCTGGTCGGGGTCGCTGTCGAGTTCCCCGGTGCGCAGATTGCGGGTGCAGCCGGAGCGCTTGATCGAGGTGCAGGTGAAGCAGATTCCCATCCGGCAGCCGTACTCCGGCGTGAGGCCGACGGATTCGGCCTGTTCGAGCAGGCTGGTTCCGGTGTTGTCCGCCCGCACGCCGCTGGCGGAGAAGGTGGTTGCCCCCTCGGCGTCGGCGACTTCCAGCGGGGTCGACGCAATGGTGAATTCTTCGGTGTGCAACCGGCTTTCGAGCTGTTCGGCCTCGAAGACCGTGCGCACCGCGGCCATCAGCGCCGGCGGCCCGCACACGAAGGTCTGCGCGTCGGCGAACCACGGTGCGATCCGCTCCAACTGGTCATAGTCGAAGTACCCGCCGACCTGCGGTGCCGCACAGCTCCACGGCGCACCGTCGAGTTGCTCGGCCAGATCCAGCGACGGGTAGCACAGCGCGATGCGGAAGTTGGTGTGCCGCTGGGCAATCGCATCGAGTTCGGCACGATGCGGCACCACCTCCGGGGACTTGGCGTAGTGCAGGAAGACCACCTTGCCCGGATAGTCCTCCTCGGCGAGGGTGCGCAGCATCGACAATACCGGGGTGATGCCGCTGCCCCCGCTGATCAGCACGATCTTGTCCGGGCGCGGGTCGGGCAGGGCGAAGGCGCCCGACGCCGGGGCCAGATCCACCACCATGCCGGGGTGGGCGTTGCGGTAGAGGTATTGCGACACCAGGCCGTCCGGATGTGCCTTGACCGTGAGCTGCAGGTGCCGATCGCGCCGGGACTGGGCGTTCACCGGCGAATAGCAGCGGGTGTGTTTGACACCGTTGATCAGCACGCCGATCTGGACGAACTGACCGGCGCGGTGACCGGTCCACTGCCGAGTCGGCCGCAGGGTCAGGGTCACCGAGCCGGGCGTCGTGCGGCGCACATGCGTGATCTCGGCGCGCATATCGCGCACGGTGAGCGTGGGCCGCACCAGCTCCAGATAGCGATCGAGCGGGTGCGGCGTGGTCAACGTCTGCACCAGGTCGATGAGTCCCATGAGCCTCCACCTCTATATTCCCGGCATGCTTTTCGGTGCACAGCTGTACACTGATTTAGTGTGCCCCCAGGTACCGCAGTTATTCAACCTGCAGGAGATGTGACCGGCACAACACCTGAATGGATGGCCCTATCGTGAACGGATGTATGCTCAGCGCAATGAGTGAGCAGGCCCAGACCCGAATCGAGCGCAAGGAGCGCACCCGGCAGGCGCTGCTGGACGGCACCCTCGCCCTGGCCGCCGACCGGGGCTTCGCCGCCCTGAGCCTGCGCGAGATCGCCCGCTCGGCCGGGATCGTGCCGACGGCGTTCTACCGCCACTTCTCCTCGCTGGACGAGCTGGGCACCACCCTGGTGGACGAGGGTGTGCGCCAATTGCGCTTGGCGCTGCGGGAATTGCGCCGCACCCCCGACGCCCGGCTGGCCGAGACCGTGCGCTTCGTCTTCGCGCAGGTCACGGGCCGAGAGGACCTGTACGGTTTCCTCATCCGGGAGCGACACGGCGGCTCGGCCACGCTGCGCGGCGCCATCGCCGTCGAAATGCAGCTCATCACCAGGGAATTGGTGGTCGATCTGTCGCGGGTGCGGGCCCTGGACACCTGGTCTCCGGAGGATCTGGAGCTGGCCGCGGACCTGATCGTGTCCACGGTGGCCAACCACATCGCCGACTATGTCGCCGCGGTGCCGCGCGAGCGACCGGAGCTGATCGAGCGCACCGTGCGTCAGGTCCGCCTCATTGCCCTGGGCATGGGAGCGTGGCGGTCCACGCGGAGTCGGTGACCGCTACCGCGCCTCGGGATCCAGCGCCAGGACCGAACGCCCACCGTCGACCGGCAGACTGGCGCCGTTGACGAAACTGGCCTCCTCCGACAGCAGAAAAGCCACCGCGGCGGCGATTTCGTCGCTGGTGGCGACGCGGCCCAGCGGATGCAGTGCCGCCATGTCCCGCTCCACCGAGGCCGCGGCCGCGGGCGCCAATCCGGCCAGGTAGTCCGAATAGCGTTCGGTGGCAACCGAGCCCGGGGCGATCGCGTTCACCCGAATGCCGTGACTGCCGTATTCGACGGCCAGGGCGCGCGTCAGCCCCTCGATCGCGGCCTTGGCCGTGCTGTAGGGCAACGCGCCCGGCACCGCCCGGCGGGCCTGATGCGAGCTGATGTTGACGATGGACCCACCACTGCCCGCGGCCAGGAAACACCGCACGGCGACGGCGGATCCGGCCAGCGCCGGGCGCAGATTCGCCTCGATCAGCGCGAGGATGTGCGCCACCGGCACCGAATCGACCGAGGCATCGCGGAATACGGCCGCATTGTTGACCCATCCGACGAGGGTGCCCGAGTGCTGCGCGAGTTCGGCGGCGTGCTCGACCACCTCCTCCGACCCGGCATCCCCTTCGACCACGGCGACCCCCTCACCGGCCCAAGGCATTCCGGTCGCCCCCGCGACCTCCTGCTCGACGACGACCACATGCCCACGTTTCAGCAAACGCGCCACTATGGCCCGCCCGATCCCCCGAGCGCCTCCGGTGACGACGTAGGATTGCGCCATCAATCCATGGTAGCCAAGGGTTTTCGGGCGTAGCCGCGAATTCGCGCAGATCCCCTGCCGACCTGCGAGCTAATCTTCCGACCCGTCGGTCTACTATTCAGCAACCGCACTCGGACGCTCGCGGCCCGCGCCGGTCGCCGATCCGGGCGGACAGAAGGGCATCCCGCGAACCTCCCGGATTCGCGAGATGCCCTTCCCGTATCCAAGATGGTGCAGAGCACCCGGTTTGATGATACATAAAGTCTCAAATAGTTACTCTATGCACTCAGTTGCATAGGACAGCCGGTATCAGTTAATCTCGCGGCATGGCACTCGAGCATGCGCTGCTGGTATCGCTGACCGAGCGCACCGGCTCGGGCTATGAGCTGGCGCAGCGCTTCGACAAGTCCATCGGCTTCTTCTGGAACGCCACCCACCAGCAGATCTACCGCGTCCTCAAGCGCATGGAGGAGCAGGGCTGGATCAGCGGTGAGGCCGTGGCGCAGGAGGGGCGTCCGGACAAGAAGGTCTACACCGTCAGCGCGGCCGGCCGCGCCGAACTGGCCCGCTGGATCGCCGAACCCAGCGAGGACTTCGGGCCGATGCGCAGCGAACTGGGCGTGAAGATCCGCGCCGCCTCCCACGGCGAGGTGCCGGCGCTGTGCGCCGAGGTGGCCCGCCACCGCGATCAGCATGCCCAGCGCCTGGAGGTGTATCGGCTGATCGAGAAGAAGGACTTCCCCGATCCGCAGCGTCTCACCGGTCCCGCCCTGCATCAGTACCTGGTGCTGCGCGGCGGCATCCGGGTCGAGGCCGGCCTCGTCGAATGGTGTGACGAGGTCCTCGACGGCCTGCGCCGGGACGCGCCGTCACTGTCCCCGGATGCGCCAGCCCCGCATTCGGATCCCGCGACCGAAAGGTGACCCGATGACCGCAAGGGCCAACCCGTACCCGCACCTGTTCGAGCCGCTGCCACTCGGCCACACCACGCTGCGCAATCGCGTGGTGATGGGGTCCATGCACACCGGTCTCGAGGACCGAGCGTGGGACACCAACCGGCTGGCCGCGTACTTCGCCGAACGTGCCCGCGGCGGCGTCGCGCTGATCATCACCGGCGGCTACGCGCCCAATCGCGAGGGCTGGCTGCTCCCGCTCGGCGCCAAACTCACCAACAAGACCGAGGCGTATCGCCATCGCGCCATCACCAAGGCGGTCCATGCCGAGGGCGGCAAGATCGCGCTGCAGATCCTGCACGCCGGGCGCTACGCCTATGTGCCGTTCAGCGTGTCGGCCTCCTCGATCAAGGCGCCCATCAACCCGTTCCGGCCGCGCAAACTGTCCGATAAGGGCATCGAGCGCACCATCGACGACTACGTGCGCTGCGCGAAGCTGGCGAAATTCGCCGGGTACGACGGTGTCGAGGTGATGGGCGGCGAAGGTTATCTGATCAACCAGTTCCTGGCCCCGCGCACCAACAAGCGGACCGACCGCTGGGGCGGCTCGCCGGAGAACCGGCGGCGCTTCCCGCTCGAGATCGTGCGCCGCATACGCGCGGCCGTCGGCGAGGATTTCATCATCGTATTCCGGCTGTCCATGGCCGAATTCGTCGAGCACGGCCAGACCGAACCGGAGATTCTGGCCCTGGCAACGGAAATGGAAGCGGCCGGGGCCAGCATCATCAACACCGACATCGGCTGGCACGAGGCGCGGGTGCCGACCATCGTGACCTCGGTTCCGCGCGCGGCGTTCGTGGAGTTCACCGCGAAGATCAAGGCGGCCGTGGGCATTCCGGTGTGCGCATCGAACCGGATCAATATGCCCGAGACCGCCGAGGAGATCCTCACCCGCGGTGACGCCGATCTGGTCTCGCTGGCCCGGCCGCTGCTGGCGGATCCGGACTGGGTGCGCAAGGCCGAACAGACCCGCGACGACGAAATCAACACCTGCATCGCCTGCAACCAGGCCTGCCTGGATCACGCCTTCGTGCACAAGACCGTTTCGTGCCTGCTCAATCCGCGGGCCGGACACGAGACCGAGCTGCAGCTGCTGCCCACCCGGCGGATGAAGCGCATCGCCGTGGTGGGTGCGGGTCCGGCCGGACTGTCTGCCGCGGTCAACCTCGCCGAACGCGGCCACAAGGTGGACCTGTTCGAGGCCGACGACAAGATCGGCGGGCAGTTCGACATCGCCCGGCGCATCCCCGGCAAGGAGGAGTTCAACGAGACCATCCGCTACTTCACCCGCAAGCTGGAACTGAGCGGGGTACGGGTGTTCCTGAACCGGCGGGTGACGGCGGAGGAACTGGTCGAGGGGCGCTACGACCACGTGGTGCTGGCCACCGGTGTGCGCCCGCGCATCCCGAGCATCCCGGGCATCGATCATCCGAAGGTTCTCACCTACGCCGAGTTGGTCCGCGACGGGAAGCCGGTGGGCAAGAAGGTCGCGGTCATCGGTGCGGGCGGAATCGGCTACGACGTCAGCGAATTCCTCACCGTCGACGGGCACCCCTCGCTCAAGCTGGACGAGTGGAAACAGGAATGGGGCGTCACCAGTGACGACCCGAACGCGCCCGGTCAGCTGACCGCCCCGAAGCCATCCCCTGCCGCACGCGAAGTCGTTCTGCTGCAACGCAAGTCGGGAGCATTCGGTAAGAGCCTGGGCAAGACGACCGGCTGGGTGCACCGGGCGGCGATCAAGGCCAAGGGGGTCGAGCAGATCGGCGGGGTCAACTACGAGCGCATCGACGACCGCGGCCTGCACATCAGCTTCGGCGAGAAGCGGCAGCGGCCCACCGTCATCGAATGCGACAACGTGATCGTCTGCGCCGGGCAGGAATCGGTGCGCGAGCTGGAGGAGCCGCTGAAGGCCGCGGGCGTGCAGATCCACCTGATCGGCGGCGCCGACCTGGCCGCCGAACTCGACGCCAAGCGCGCCATCGATCAGGGCACCCGGCTGGCCGCGGCACTGTAATGGTCACGCTGAACCGGGTCGGGCTGCCCGGGGACGAGAAGTCCTGGGGAGCATTGGGGTTCGATGTCGTCGACGGACGGATGCGAGTAGGCAGCGTGTCCTGCGTGGTCGGTGTGCAACCGAGTTGGGGTTTCGACGAGGTGCACGCCGATCCCGCGACCCTCGGAATACCCGAGGTCGTGGACGCCGAGACGGACAGTCCCGCTGCCCATCCCAACGGGGTGAGCTTCGTCGACCACATCGTCTACTGGGTGCCCGACCTCGACGAGGCCGTCGCCGCGCTGGGCGGGGTACTCGGCACCGAGCCACGCCGCCGCTTCCATCCGCGCGGCCCGTCCGGCCCGGAGATGGCGTTCTACCGGGTCGGCGAGGCGTTCATCGAGGTGGTGGCCTGGGGCCAGCCCGCCACCGTCCTGGCCGGAATCGCGTTCGGCACACCGGATCTCGATGCCACCGTCGCCGCCGTGCGAGAGGCGGGCGGGCCGATCAGCGATCCCAAGCCCGCCGTACAGGGTGGGCGCATAGCCAGCGTGTGGACCGGCCACGTCGGCTGGGGCATCGCCTTCCTGGAACCGAAGCACTGATCGGAGCACGGCCGCGGCCACGCGGATCAGCAGTGCGACCAGGCGCGCCGTCAGCACCAGGATCCGCACCGCGGCCCGCAGCAGCGCACCGTCGATACCGACCGGGGCAGGGTCGGGACCGGCTAGGAACCGCTCGAGAGCCGTGGGCACGACACCTCCAATCAGTCGGCGACGCAGGTGATGTCGGCGGACGGCAAGGTGCCGTCCCGGAAGTAGGAGCCGATCGCCGTCTCCACGCATCGGTTTCGGTAGGTGCCGAAAATTCCGTGTACTGCAACGTCTTTCAGGGTGACGAGCCGCGACGCGGTCATCTCCCGATGCAGTGCCCCCGCTCCCGCGTACGCGGCGCGGGTATCGCCGGTAGCTTGCACCATCAGCGCGGGTGTCGCATTGTGCACGGCGGTCGGTGGTTCGACAGGATCCGGCCAGAAGGCGCAGCCGGGCATGTTGTTGACCAGCGGGCCGAAGACGGGTTGAGTGGCCCGGCTCGCTTCGACGGCACGCCGGTACCACTCGATGTCACGGGGGAAGGGCACGTCGGCGCACATGAGCGCGGCCACCGCGGAGGCGTCGTGCGGCCGCCCGGTCAGCATGGTCGAGAGAGCGGAATCCAGCTCGTCGTCGGGTTGTCTCTGTGCACCTGCCGCGGCGTCGGTCAACTGCCGGATCTCTTCGGCCAGCATCTGGTACCGGGCCGGATCGGCGAGACGTACCCACAGCAGCACGGGTAGCCAGTGGTCGTCGATCACATGGGCGCCGATGCGGATCGGCGTGTGTGCCGCCCGCTGAATCAGCTCGGTCACCGCCGCCCGCACCTCGGAGCCTGTTGCCCCCAGCCGATACTCGTCGTTGCGGGCTGCGGTCCATTCGGCCCAGGCGTCCAATGCGGCCTCGTTGGGAGCACCCATATCCTGCACCATGCCCATGCCGTAGCGGGCCGGGCCGAGCACGCTGTCCAGGACGATACGATCGCTGTGGTCCGCAAACATCTGTGTGTAGACCGCGCCCAGGTAGGTGCCGTAGGACGTGCCGAAATAGCTGATGCGGTCCACACCGAGCACGGCGCGGATCACGTCCATATCCCGGGCCGTGTTGCGGGTGTTCAGATACGGCAGCCGCTCGCCCCCGGCCGTCAGGCAACGCTGCGCCAGATCGCGTTGCGCCGCCGCACTTTCGTCGAATCCGGCCGGATCCACACCGGCCGACCGCAAGGGGAACCCGGTCGGCCCGCCACAGCTCACCGGGGCCGACCGCCCGACACCGCGGGGATCCATGCCGATCAGGTCGTACCGGCTGCGCACATCCTCCGGCAGGGCCGGGGCGATATCGAGAGTGAATTCCAGTCCGGGGTCGCCGGGGCCGCCCGGATTGGAGAGCATGACCCCGTGTCTCCGCGCCGGATCCGCGGCCAGGCGGGAGATCGTGACGGCGATCGTTTCCCCCTGCGGCTGCTGGTAATTCAAGGGAACGGTAATCTGCGCGCACTGCGCTCCCGCGCGGTCGAGTCGATCGTTCGCACACGCGGTCCACTGCGGCCGCTGAGTGTAGAAGCGGGTCAGGTCGGTGGTAGCGTCGCCGGGCCGGTCGGGCGCGGCGCATGCCGCGGCCAGGACGCTCGCCACCGCGGCGAGGGTGACCACCGCCTGCTTGTGTCTCATCGGTTCACCCCGCACAGATCGCGGTGTCGAAGGCCTTGTCGATGGTGTCCATATCCGCTTGGTCGCGCGGCAATTCGTTGACCGTGACGGTGACCGCACGGCCGGTGTCGGTGACACCGGTGTGGGTCTCGAAGCCGGGAATGCTGCCGCCGTGGCCCCACACCTTCTTGCCGCACGACACCGGGATGTCGATCAGTCCGAGCCCGTAGCCACCGGCATCGCGGTCGAACGGCACGGTGCGCTTCATCTCGCCCAATTGCGCTGCGGGGAGCAGCTTTCCATCCAGCAGTGCGGTGAAGAACCGATTCAGGTCGGCGCCGGTGGACACCATCGCACCGGCCGCCCACGCCCAGGAGGTGTCGAAATCGGTGAAGTCGATGCGTTTGCCGTCCCGCTCGTGGTAACCCACCGGGTGCGGATCGCGCAATCCGGTGTCACCGGTGCGTGGAAAGTAGGTGTCGCGCAACCCGAGTGGGGTGATGATGCGCTGCTCGATCTCCGTGGCCAGCGGCGCTCCGGTGACCCGCTCGATCAGCATGCCCAGCAGAATGTAGTTGGTGTTGGTGTACACCGACTTCGCACCGGGCTCGAACTGCGGGGGCATACTCATCGCTCGCGCGACCAGATCGGCGGGCTCGTAATGCTGCCACCGCACCTGCTCGGTGTCGGCCCTCAGCTGCGCCGGATTCACGCGATCGCGCTCGGCCGGATTGCCCGAGGCCAGGTAGTCCGGTAGCCCGCTGGTGTGCTGCAACAGATTTCGGACAGTCACCGTCGTGCCGTCGTTGCCGTGTCCGTGGACCACACCAGGCAGATACCTTTCCACCGGCGCATCCAGCTCCACCTTCCCTTCGGAAACAAGCTGACCGAGCACCGTCGCGACGAATGTTTTGGTGTTGCTGCCGATCCGGACGTGGTCGCCGTCGCGAAATCGTTCGCCGGTGGCGACATCACCCACTCCCGCCGAAACCGTCCGATCCCGCCCCTGCTCGGTCACCACCAACTGCACCCCCGGCAGCCCGCGCTGCACCACCGCATCCAGCGCGCGCACGACCTCGTCCTGCCGCGGCGCCGCGGCCCGCCCGGAATCGCACCCCGCGGCCGCGCCCACCAGCACCGCCGCCGCGGCGACCCATGCCATCCGCTTGAACCCCTTGGAACCCAACGCGTTTCCCTCCTCGGACAACGCCGCACCCCGAGCGGTAACGGCCCGCCACCCACGCTAGAAAGTTCCACCCCCATCCCCCATCCTGCGACCACCCGTCTTCCCGGTGCAGTACCCACCCGCACCTCGGTGGTGCCAGCCCCACCCCACCCGCCGCCCGGTAGGCTCCCCCGCGTGAGTCTTCCTGCACCCACCGCCGAGAACCGTGCCGTCGTCACCGGGGCTTCCTCCGGTATCGGAACCGCGCTCGCCGAGGAGTTGGCGAGCCGCGGGTATTCGCTGATCCTGGTGGCTCGCCGGGGCGAGTTGCTGGCCGAACTGGCACAGCGGCTGACCGAGCGGTACGGGATCACCGCCGAGGTGCGGGCGGTCGATCTGTCCGATCGCGAGCAGCGTGCCCCCCTGGCAAACGAGCTCGCCTCCCGCGAGATCGCGATCCTGTGCAACAACGCCGGTGTCGCCACCTTCGGCCCGGTCGCCGACCTCGACCTCGACTTCGAGCGTGCGGTGATGGAACTCAATGCGGTCGCCGTGCACGACCTCACCCTGGCCGTGCTGCCCGGCATGCTCGCCCGCAAGGGCGGCGGCATCCTCATCACCGGTTCCGCGGCCGGGAACATGCCCATCCCGAACAACGCCACCTACGCGGCCAGCAAGGCGTTCACCAACAGCTTCTCCGAATCGCTGCGCGGCGAGCTGACCGGCACCGGCGTGCACGTCACCCTGCTGGCCCCCGGCCCGGTCCGCACCGACAACCCGGACCAGGAGGAGGTGAGCACCAAGATCCCGGACTTCATCTGGGTCTCGGCCGCCTCCACCGCCAAGATGTCCATCGACGCCCTCGCCCGCAACAAGATGCGCGTGGTCCCGGGCCTGATCAGCAAGGGTATGAGCGTGGCCGGGCAGTACGCGCCCCGGGCGGTGACCGCCCCGATCGTCGGCTCGTTCTACAAGAAGCTGGGCGGCTGAGGGCCGGGCGTCGGCCCGGTCACATCGATGTCAGTGCCGCATCAAAATAGGGCGGCCGGGTGTCAAGGGCGCGTATCCAGCGGGTTCGCGGTACCGGAATCGGCGTAGTCCTGTCGGTGGCCCCGCAGTAAGGAGAAAGCGGGGAACTCACAGGAGAAGCCGTGACGCTGCTGGAGATCTTCCCGTCATTGCGGTCGGGAATGCCTTCCCCGCGACTCGACACCATGATCTGGCCGTGCGAAACCCACTACGACGACCTCGGCCGCATCACCGTCGGCGGCGTTGCCCTCGCCGATATCGCCGACCAGTACGGCACCCCCACCTACGTCCTGGACGAGACCGAGGTACGCCGGCGCTGCCAGGCCTACCGGAAGTACTTCCCCGACGCCGAGATCATCTATGCGGCCAAGGCCCTGCTGACCAAGTCGGTGGCCAAGTGGATCACCGAGGAGGGGCTGTCGGTGGACGTGTGTTCGGCCGGCGAGCTGTCCATCGCGCTGGCCGCCGACGTCGACCCGCAGCGCATCGTGCTGCACGGCAGCGGTAAGCCGTTCTGTGAGCTGGAGACGGCGGTGGCCGCGGGTGTCGGCCGTATCGTCGTCGACTCGCTCACCGAGGTGACGCTGCTGGCGGCACTGGCCAATCGGCCGCAGCAGGTCCTGCTGCGCCTGTCCCCCGATATCGACGTGCACGGCCATCCGGCCGTGCGGACCGGCGTGACGGATCAGAAGTTCGGCCTGCCGCTGGGCAGCGCCCAGGCCACCGAGGCCATCGAGCGGATTCTGCGCCAGCCCAACCTCGAGCTGGTCGGCTTCCACTGCCACCTCGGCTCCCAGATCCACGACCCCGATTTCTACGGCGAGGCGGTGCGCCGCATGGTCGCCGAGATGGCCCGGGTCCGCCGCGACTACGACGTGACGCTCACCGAGCTGGACCTCGGCGGCGGCCACGCCGTCGCCTACCGGTGCGGTGACGCCGAGATGAACCTGATCGAACTGGCCGACATCATCGACGACGCCCTCGACGCCGCCTGCTCGCTCAACCGCTTCCCGCGCCCGCACATCGCGCTGGAGCCGGGCCGGGCCATCGTCGCCCGCGCCGGGGTGACCCTGTACCGCGTGATGGCCGTCAAGCACATCGAGGGCGGGCGCACCTGGGTGATCGTCGACGGCGGCATGAACGACAACCCGCGCGTGGCGCTCTACGGCGCCCGCTACGACGCCGTCGTCGCCAACCGTCACCCCACCGGCCCGCATATGGCCGCGACGGTGGCCGGGCGCTACTGCGAGGCGGGCGATATCCTCGCCGCCGACGTCTCGCTGCCCGCCGACCTGCGCCCCGGCGAGGTGCTGGCGATGCCCTGCACGGGCGCCTATCACCACAGCCTCGCCTCCTCCTACAACGGCGTGGGCCGTCCCCCGATCGTCTCGGTCCAGGCCGGCCGCTGCCAGCAGCTGATCCGTCGCGAAACCCCCGCCGACCTGCTCAGCCGCGACCTCGGCTGAGCCGGACACCGGCGACCCGGCCGACTACGGCAGATCGACCGCCCCGCCCCCATCCCGGGGGATCCCTCCGGTGCGGCCGACCTACCGGGCGGCGGCCGGGCCGCCGGTCAGCCCTGTCACCGCTTGCGGGTGCCGAAGATGCTGCGGCTGATTTCGCGGCCCGCGGCGGTGGCGGCCGAGCGGAGGAAGCTCTTCACCGCCGGGTTCTTCATGATGCGGTCGGCCGCCGACTCCTCGGCCGGGGCCGAGCGGGACGAGCGCGGTGCGGGCGCCGATTCCGGTTCGGCCGCAGCGACTTTCGCGGCGAGCATTTCGTAGGCCGATTCGCGGTCGACGGTTTCGCCGTACTTGGCCGCCAGCGAGCTGGACTTGGCGCGGGAGCGGATACCGTCGTCGCCGATGGTGTCCATCAGCGAACGCGGCGGGCGCAACCGGGTCCATGCGACCGGGGTGGGCGCGCCCTTCTCCGACAGCACCGTCACCACCGCCTCGCCGATTCCCAGTGAGGTGAGCGCCTTTTCGAGGTCGTAGGCGGCCGTCTTGGGATAGGTGCGCACCGTCTTCGACAACGCCTTCTGATCCTCCGGGGTGAAGGCGCGCAGCGCGTGCTGGATGCGCGCACCCAGTTGGGACAGAACCGAATTCGGGACGTCGGTGGGCAACTGCGTGCAGAAGAACACGCCGACACCCTTGGAGCGGATCAGCTTCACCGTCTGCTCCACCTGCTCGAGGAAGGCCTTGGAGGCGTCGTTGAACAGCAGATGCGCCTCGTCGAAGATGAACACCAGCTTGGGTTTGTCCACATCGCCGACCTCCGGCAGAGTCTGGAACAGATCGGCCAGCACCCACATCAGGAAGGTCGAGAACAACACCGGCCGCGAGGCCTGCGCACCCAATTCGAACAGCGTGATGACGCCCTGCCCGCCCTCCGTGCGCAGCAGATCGGCCGGATCCAGTTCGGGCTCACCGAAGAACGTGTCACCGCCCTCGCCCTCCAAATTGACCAGGGCCCGCAGGATCACCCCGGCGGTGGCCGCGGACACACCGCCGATCCCCTTGAGATCATCCTTACCCTCGGGACTGGTCAGATGCTGGATGACCGCGCGCAGATCCTTCAGATCCAGCAGCGCCAGGCCCTGTTTGTCGGCCCAGTGGAAGATCAGCCCGAGGGTGGACTCCTGCGTCTCGTTGAGCCCCAGCACCTTACTGAGCAGCACGGGACCGAACGAGGTGATGGTGGCGCGGATGGGCACTCCGATCCCGCCGGTGCCCAGGGAGACGAACTCGGTGGGGAAACTCGCGGGCGCCCACTCGGTATCGCCGGTTTCCGCGGCGCGCGCCGTGATCTTGTCGTTGGCTTGGCCCGGCTGCGCCAAACCGGAGAGGTCGCCCTTCACGTCGGCAAGGACCACCGGAACACCCGCGGCCGACAACTGTTCGGCGATCCCCTGCAGCGTCTTCGTCTTACCGGTGCCCGTGGCGCCCGCGACCAGGCCGTGCCGGTTGATGGTGCGCAGCGGAATCCGCACGCGCGCACTGGAATCGACCTCGTCGTCGACCACCACGGTACCCAGGTCCAATGCCGCGCCGTCGAACGCGTACCCGGCCGCGATCTCCTGCGCTACGCCGGAATCCGCACTACTGGAACCCTTTTCCGAGTCCTTCTTCGAATTACCCTGGCCTCCAACCGAATCGGCGTTCTTCTTCGATTTCGCGGCCGACCCGGATTTCGTCCGATCCTCGGCGGATTCGCGCTCTGCCGCGTCCGCCGCCTGTTCCTCGGCTGCCTTCCGGGCCGCCGCCGCCTTCTTCTGAGGGCTTGTCATCGCCGATCCTCCGTCCGCCCTGCCAACTATCCGCCAACATTGCCGACCGCCTGAACCAAGCACGGATGCTGCGCAAACCATAACTCCGAGGCACCGCCGATGGGCGGCAACCGGCCTGACGGCAATCGCGTCGCAACGCCACGGACCGCCCGGGCCACCACCGCGCACCCAGTAATGTGGCGCGGGTGTCCGACAAACTCATGGTGTGGATCGATTGCGAGATGACCGGCCTGCGCCTGGACAGCGACAAGCTGATCGAGGTGGCCGCGCTCGTGACCGACAGCGACCTGAACATTCTCGGTGAGGGTGTGGACATCGTCATCCACGCCGACGATGCGGCGCTCGCCGCGATGCCGCCCGTCGTCCAGGAGATGCATGCCCGCTCCGGCCTGACCGACGAGGTGCGCCGATCCACCGTCACCCTGGAAGAAGCCGAGCAGCAGATCCTGGATTACGTCAAGGAATGGGTCCCCACGCCGGGAACCGTCCCGCTGGCCGGCAACTCCATCGCCACCGACCGCGGTTTCCTCGCCCGGGATATGCCCGCCCTCGATTCGCACCTGCATTACCGCATGATCGATGTGAGCTCGATCAAAGAACTATGCCGGCGCTGGTATCCGCGCATCTACTTCGGCCAGCCGGAGAAGGGCCTCACCCACCGCGCCCTGGCCGATATCAAGGAGTCCATCCGCGAACTCGAGTACTACCGCCGCACCGCCTTCGTCCCCGCGCCGGGCCCGTCGACCACCGAGATCGCGGCCGTCGCCGCCCAGCTCGGCGCCGCCCCCACCACCCAGGAAACCACCCCTGACCACACCGATTAGGTGTCGCCCAGGGATTCGCGTTACGATCTAGCGCGCCGGAAACAACCGGCAATGGTGACCGTAGTTCAGTTGGTAGAGCACCAGGTTGTGATCCTGGCTGTCGCGGGTTCGAGTCCCGTCGGTCACCCGAAAGGGCCAGGTCGGAGATCAACTTCCGACCTGGCCCTCTTGCTACTCGCTGCCGCTGTCGCCCTCCCGTCGGCAGCCATCGATTGTCAGCGCGCATTCTCCAGACACGAACAGGCGCAGCGATTATCGGCCGCAGACGGTGGCTGTGCGACCGGTCGCTCAGAACGTGTAGGCGTCGAGTTCGGCCAGGTAGCGGGCGCGGGTGGGCTCGTCGATGAAAGAGGCCTCGAAGGAATTGCGGGCCAGGGTGCGCAGGTGATCGACGGTCAGGTCCAGGGCGGCCTGGATGCCGTCGAAATTCTCGTGGACGTAGCCGCCGAAATAGGCCGGGTCGTCGGAATTGACCGTGGCGACCAAGCCGAGGTCGAGCATCCGGCGCAGCGGGTGATCGGCCAGCCGGTCCACCACGCGCAGCCGCACATTGGAGAACGGGCACACCGTCAGCGGGATTCGCTCCCGCACCAGCCGCTCGACCAGCATCGGATCCTCCAGGACCCGGATGCCGTGGTCGATCCGCTCGACACCCAGCACATCCAGCGCCTCGGCCACATACGCCGCCGGTCCCTCCTCACCGGCATGCGCGACGGCGCGCAGCCCCAGCTCGCGGGCGCGCCGGTAGACCGCGGCGAATTTGGCGGGCGGGTGACCGACCTCCGCGGAATCCAGGCCGACCGCGACGATCCGATCCAGATACGGCTCGGCGGCGTTCAGGGTCTCCAGGGCGGATTCGGCGGACAGGTCCCGCAGGAAGCACATGATCAGCGCGGTCGAGATGCCGTAGCGCTGCTCACTGTCGTACAGCGCCTTCCACAGCCCGTCGATCACGGTCGCGAAGGGCACGCCGCGGGCCGTGTGCGCCTGCGGGTCGAAGAAGATCTCGGCATGGCGGACACCCTCCGCGCTCGCCCGGGACAGATAGGCCTCGGCCAGGTCGGTGAAGTCCTGTTCGGTCTGCAACACGTCCGTCAGCCGGTAGTAGAGGTCGAGGAACGACTGCAGGTCCTCGAACCGGTAGGCGGCCCGCAGCTCCTCTACCGAGGCGAACGGCAGCTCGGTGCCGTCGCGCTCGGCCAGCGCGAATGCCAGCTCCGGTTCCAGGGTTCCTTCGATGTGCAGGTGCAGTTCGGCTTTCGGTACGGGCATCCGGGCATCTTAGCCCTGCTCGGCGTTGCCTGCTTTCCACTCCGCCCAGGGGATGTTCCAATCGCCCAGCCCGTCCACGCCCGACAGGGTGCCGCCCACGGTGTTCTTCACGATCGCGATATCGCCGCGTTTGGCGTTGTCGTGCACCCATTTGGCGTCGGCCGGGCTCAGGTTCAGGCAGCCGTGACTGGTGTTCGAATAGCCCTGCTGGCCCACCGACCAGGGCGCGGAGTGCATAAAGATGCCGCTGTAGGACATGCGGGTGGCCCAGTCCACCGGGATGCGGTAGCCGTCCGGTCCGGTCGCCGAGACGCCATAGGTGGAGGAATCCATGATGATGCGGTCGAAGCGATCGCTGATGATGTAGATGCCGTTGTCGGTGGGCGTGGAATTCTTCCCCATCGAGGTCGGCATGGTCCGGATGACCTCACCGTTGCGTTCGACGGTCACCGTCTTGGTGTTGTCGTCCGCGGTGAAGATCACCGCGTCACCGATGGTGAATGCGGCACGGATGTCGGCGTCGCCGACCAGACCGTTGCCGAAATCACGACCGTAGGCGTTCACCTCGACCGCGACCTTGGTGCCCGGCGCCCAGAAATGCTCGGGCCGCCAGCGCACCTCCCGGTTGCTCACCCAGTAGAACGCGCCCTCGACCGGCGGCACGGTTGTGATCTTGATCGCTGCCTGCACGGCGCGCCGATCCGGGATGTTCTCGTCGAACTGGATGGCCACGGGCTGTCCGATGCCCACCACCTCGTTGTCGCCGGGCAGCAACCAGGGGTGGGTGCGGTTGCGCGGCGCCAAGGTGGTGAAACTCACGACAGTGGTGGCTGTCCCGCCGAGACCGATCGCCTCGGCCTGCAACCGATAGGTGCGCCCGAAACCGAGCTGCTCGGTCGACTGCCAGGACCGGCCGTCCGGCGCGATCTGCCCCGCGACGGGGCGGCCTTCGGGATTGGTCAAGGTCACACCGGTGATCTGGCCGTTGTCGACACGCAGCAGCAGCGGATCCGCGGGCGAGACACCGACCGCGCCGTCGGCGATCGGCGAAACGAGCTGGGGCTGAATAAGTTCGGCGATCGGTTTGGCCTGCGGACTTGCCCCCTGCTCACTCGCCCGCGACTTACTGCATCCGGTGACCGCCAACGCCAGCACGGAAACCACGGCCAGCCACCCCAGCACCCTCGACCGATGCCGACGCCGCCATATGCTCATGTCCAACCCCGTTCCCAGTCTCGCGCAACCCCGCGGGCCGATCGAGACACCTTCCAACCATTCTGCCAGCCAGAAAGACCCGAGACGCCGAGACGACACCCCGGTTTCCCCCTTCATCCGCCCCCACCCCCAATCCGTTAACAACCCCCTCCCACCCCCCTTGAACAGGCGATTTCACTTTCCCCACCACGGCCTGTTATCGTTTTCCCCGCACCGGAACGGAGCCCACCGCCCCGCCCGGCAAGCATCACGCGCCATTAGCTCAATTGGCAGAGCAGCTGACTCTTAATCAGCGGGTTCGGGGTTCGAGTCCCTGATGGCGCACCATTTTCCACTCACACACCGAATCCTCGGGTCCCGTGCTCCAGTGCGTTGGAACACGCTTCGGATTTCGCTTCCACCAACGGTTTTCATGCGTCGGGCGAGATTGGTGCCGGTGGTTTGGCATGTGGATGCCTGGTCGGCGCTTCATCCGACCAGGCATCCAGGCAGTGACCCTTAATGTCGCTGCGGTTATCGGTGCGACGGCCGCCACAGGTGTGCGCCGCCGCCGTATTGGCGACTGCTGGTCGTCGTGGTGGTCGTTCGGGTGTCGCGACCGCCGCTGGATCCCCGCACGAGCATTGCGGCGATTGCGCCCGCGATGGCGGCGATGAGCAGGCCGATCGGGAGCGCCCACCACTTCGCGTTCGACTCGTGGGCGGGTGCTGTGTTTGCCTGGTCGTCGGCAGGCGCCGGAGCGGCAGCCTCGCCAGGGGCGGGGCCGGGTGTCGACACGTCGATGCCGGCGAGCTGGCCGGCGATCTCGGGCGGCACGGTGGCGAAGCCGTCCGCCTGACTCCAGCGAACCTCGACCGGAGAGCCGTTCTGGCCGCTGAAGGTCTGGCTGTAGACGCCATCGGCGACCGTGGTGTCGGTCATCGGGCTACCGAGCACGCCATCGGTCGCGTGCAGGTGCGACCACGCGGTTCGCATCGGACCGCGCACCAGCCAGGCACCGTTCTGCGGACTCCACTGGATCGTGGCCCCATCCGCCGCCGAGAACTCGCTGTAGCGAGCCGTGCCGGCGACCGGGGCGTCCGACTCGTCGTTCTTGGGGTAGCCCAGGCCGGCATCGGGGCCGCCCAGCGCCAGATATTTGTCGAGGATGGCGCCGTACATCACCTTCGCGCCCGTATCCGGCGAGTAGATGATCTTCCCACCTCGATAATCCTGCGCCGCCCCGCCGGGCCCGAACGCATACGGTTCGCCGACCTTCTCACCCAGCGGCGACGACGCGCCGCCTTTCTCCCGGTAGTGCGCATCGATCGCGGCATCCGCACCGGCAGGCTGCGCCGACACCGGCGGGCCCAGCAACATTCCCACGCTCAGCGTGGCAGCGCAGCCCAACCCGGCCAGCGCGGACACCGTCTTCTTCCACTGCCCCATCGAAAGCCTCCTCGAGAATGGGCCGACATCGAACGCGGCCGTCATGTGCAGGCAAACGCATCAGTGCAGTTCGCTGGTTCTCGACTTCGTAGCGAACCCGACGATCGCGGCGACAATGGCGCCGACCACGCCGCCACCGGCAACCTGGGCGAGGATCTGACCGAAATCCAGCCCGCTACTGGTGGCGGCTTGGATGATCCCTCCGGTGATCCCCCCGCCGACCGCCCCGGCCGCACCGCTCACAGCCGGGCCCATCGGGCTCTTGGCTCCCCCGACCCCGCCACCGACCAGCCCGCCGAGCAGACCCAAAAGCCACTCCATGCTGCCTCCCTCTAACGTGACGGACATTACATAGCCGGGGATAGCCGAGGAGTTGCCAATTAAACCGGGCTCACCCGACGGGCACGCTCAGAGGTCGAGAACGAGATTCTCCCGTGCTCGCGACACGCACGGCAGAAAGAGCCCGGCCTCGATCTCCTCCGGGCTCAGGGCCGGCGATCGGTGATCGGGCTCGCCATCGAGGATCCGCACCATGCACGAGCGGCAGAACCCTTGCCGACAAGAAAATGTGGCGTCGGGTCGCACCGTGAGGATGGCGTCGAGCGCCGTCTGGTCCGCCGCGACCGTCACCGTCTCACCCGTTGTGCCGAAACGGAGTTCGAATTCGGTTCCATCCACCACCGGCGCGGGCGTGAAACGTTCGGCATGGAATTCCACGTCGGGATATTCGGCCAGTGCTCGGCGCACGGCGTCGAGCATCGGTGCCGGACCGCAGGCGTATACCGCCGCATTTGTCTCGGGAAGATCTCCCAGCAGCTGGTCGAGTGTGGCAGGACCGTCGGTGGCGTCGATATGGGTTTGCACGCGATCGCCGTAGAGCGTGAGTTCGTCGAGGAAAGCCAAGGATTCGCGGGTGCGGCCACAGTAGATCAATGACCACGGCATCCCGGCGGCCTCGAGCATGCGCATCATCGGCAGGATCGGTGTGATGCCGATACCACCCGCAATCAGGCGAACGCGAATGAGCCGCTGGTTGAAGCCGCCGATCGCGAGCGGAAATGCGTTGCGCGGCGCTCCGATCCATACCCGTGTCCGGGGCACCAGACTGTTGTGGACCTCGGCGGAACCGCCCCGGCCGTCGGGTATCAGGCGCACGGCGATGCGGTAGTGGGATCGGTCGTGCGGATCGCCGCACAGGGAGTACTGACGCAGTGCGCCCGACGGCAGCCGGACATCGACATGCGCACCGGCGAACCACTCGGGTAGCGGGCGTTCGTCGGGTGCGACGAGCGTCAATGCAACAACGCTGTGGTCCTCGGAAACACCGGCGCGCCTGGCGATGTCGACTTCGAAGAACCCCCCGCGCTCGCTGGTGTCGTGTACGGGTAGCTGGGTGAACTTCTCGGCCCACATCCAGGCGTTCAGGCCCGCGTTCATCATGCGCATGAGCGGGTCGCGGCGGAATCGGCCGCGCAGATGCCGAGGTAGTTCACCACGCGTAATGCCGGTCGACACCCTATGCCGCCTTTCCGCGGGCCTCGACCTTGGCGAGGTGCCCTAATGCTTGAGCCATCGATCCCGTGGATTCGGGCGAATAGCCGGGCCGCAGGTAGTCGAATACCGAGCCGAGCACCGTCGGGACCGTGGGCAGTACGCCACGACGCCCGGCCTGCACAACCTGCCACAAAGCCCGCAGCCGCGAGGAGCCGAGGTTCGGATCATTGCTGATCAGATACCAGATGAAGCGACACGAGATCCAGATGGTGAACGGCAGCACCACCACCATCGTGCGCAATCGGCGCGAGTAGCGCGGATCGAAATACTCGGCCACCTCGTGGGCAACGGTGCGGTGCTCCATCTCCTCCGCGCCGTGCCAGCGGAACAGCGCTGTCATGGCGGGATCGGCCCCGGCCTCGTCCCATGCACAATTCAGCACGAAGTGGCCGAGAAATGCGGTGAAGTTCTCGAGCGCCGCGGTGATCGCCAAACGGGTGATCAGGTACTGCCGGTTGCGTTTGGCATCGCCGAAATCGCGCGGGCCCAGCAGCCGCCCCAGCAGAAATCGGGCCTGGCACAGCGGCGGTTCCGGATCGATCCCGTTGCGCAGGAAAAAGTCGTCGAGCGAGGAATCGTGGGTATCGGCGTGCACGGTTTCCTGGCCGATGAAGCCGAGTACATCCTCGCGCAGTCGCCGATCCCGGATCTCGGGCAGCGCCTCCTTGAAGGCCGCGATGAAGAACCGCTCCACTTCCGGAAAGAGCAGATGATAAGCGCTGATCGTATGGGAGGCGACCGGATACCCCGGAATCCAATGCAGCGGAGTCTCACTCAGATCGAAGGACACCTCGCGGGCCTTCAACCGCAGCGGACCGACCTCGACGCTGTCCAGAGGTGGTTTCGGTCGGCGGGCAAGCAATTTCATACTTTCTCCCCTGAGCGGATGAATTCGAGGATGCGGCGTGCGATCACGTCGGGCCGGTCGAGATGCGCGAAATGGCCCGCCCGTTCCACGACGATGCGCGCACTTCCGGGCGGCAGGAAGTCGAGGGCCTGTGCACCGGTGCGTTCGAGCCCGCAGGTATCGTCGCGCCCCTGCAGATACAGCGTCGGATTCCGCATGGCGCGCAGGGCGAGTCGCTGACGTCCCCGAAAGCCGCGCGCGCGGCGGTACCAGGGATTCCACACCGCCCGGTAGTAGCTGTAGGCGGCACGTCGGCGGTCGCATGTCGCCAATGCCGCCACACCACGCCGACGGTAGGCGTCGACTCCGCCTTCCGGCGCCCACAGCTGCCACAGCAGCCGCGGCAGCGCGGCACCGATCCGCTCCGGCAGCCACGGTATCGAGACGACAGCCATGTACCAGCTTCGCGGTAGTTGCCGTGCCAGTGCGGTCACCCGCGGGCGTAGGGGCCCCCGGCGCGTGAACAATCCGACGACCGCCGCCAGAGGGGGGATGGCGATCAGCACGGTACGTGCGAACAATTCGGGGTGGCAGCTGGAGGTGGCGCTGACGATCGCCCCACCCCAGTCGTGCCCGACCAGCACCGTGCGGTTGTCCGCTCCGACCGCCCGATAAACGTCCAGCACATCCCCGACGAGCGAGGCGAACGAGTAGTCGTCGTCGCGAGCCAGGGAGCTCGGGGCGTACCCGCGCAGGAACGGCGCGACCACGAATCGCCCTTCGGCCGCGAGAACCGGGGCCAACGCCTCCCAGGTCCAGGCCGAGTCGGGGAATCCATGTAACGCAATCAGGATGGGATCACGCGGATCACCCCAGGTCAGTGCGGTGACATCGACCGAGTCGAAGGAGAAGTGCGCCACCCTGGGCGAGTGCGCGATCGTTTGCCTCACCGCTGCGCGCTCCCTTCGTCGAGCACCCGGCACCGCGCCGGACAGACAGTATCGTTTACGAATATGTCGTAATTGTCAATGCATGGTACTGGAGGTATCGTTAATCTCCGCCGGGGGCATCCCTACCGCCGGCCAGGCCACAGCGCGCGGGGGCACGCGCGGAATCTGAGAGGAGGCCGGTGATGGGCCGGTATGACTTGCTCGTGCGGGACGGGATCTGGTTCGACGGGTCCGGAGCCGCACCTCGAGTGAGCGATATCGCCGTCCGCGACGGCGTGGTGGTGGACATCAACCCGGCCGGTCTCGATCCCGCCGACGCGGACGAGGTGATCGATGCGGCGGGCAAATGGGTGATGCCCGGATTCGTCGATATCCACACCCACTACGACGTCGAAATGCTGATCTCACCCGCCCTCGGTGAGTCGGTCCGGCACGGTGTCACCACGGTGGTCATCGGGAACTGTTCGCTCACAACGATTCTGGCGTCGAATACCGAATGCGCCGACATCTTCAGCCGGGTGGAGGCCGTGCCGCGCGAGGCCGTGATCCGGGTGCTGGACGAGTTCCGCACCTGGGCCAACCCCATCGAGTACGTGAAGGCGGTCGACGAACTGAAGCTCGGCCCGAATATCGCCTCATTTCTCGGACTTTCGGATATGCGCGTGCACGTGATGGGTATGAATCGTGCGGTGGACGAGCACGTCCGTCCCACGCCGGACGAGCTCGACCGCATGTGCACTCTGCTGTCGGAGGCGCTGGACGCGGGCTTTCTCGGGCTCTCGTCCACCACCAACTGGATTGACAAGCTCGACGGTGACCGCTACCGCTCCCGCTCTCTGCCGTCGACCTTCGTGCGCCGCAAGGAGTTTCGCGCCCTCAACCGCGTGCTGCGGGAACGTGATCGCATTCTGCAGAGCACCCCGCGCATCGGATTCAATGTCAATATCGGCCAGTTCTTCCTCGCCTCGGCGGGGCGGTTCGGGCGCAGACGGCTCAAGGTGTCGCTGTTGGCGGCGGCCGATTCGAAGGCGTAT
The DNA here is from genome assembly GCF_015477765.1 of Nocardia transvalensis. Taxonomy (GTDB): domain Bacteria; phylum Actinomycetota; class Actinomycetes; order Mycobacteriales; family Mycobacteriaceae; genus Nocardia; species Nocardia transvalensis_A. The sequence goes on from NZ_JADLQQ010000013.1 coordinate 99,431, forward strand.
CCGCCACTGATCTACTTCATGCTCTACGGCGCGCCGGTTCTCAACAAGCTGCTGAAGGGGCGGTTCCGCTGGCAGCATCTGCCGGTGCCGTTCACCGTCTACGCCGACGGTATCGACCTGGTGGTCTTCGAGGAATTCGGTTCCGGTGCGGCGGCTCTGGATATCAAGGACCAGCTCGAGCGCAATGAACTGCTCCGGTCCGAGGAGTATCGGCGCTGGTTCCGGCGCGACTACGAGAACAAGCTCTCACCCAAGATCTGGCATCGCGACCTGTTCGACGCGGTCGTGGTCGAATGCCCCGACCACACGCTCATCGCCAAGAGCTTCGGAGAGATCGCCCGCGAGCGTGGCATCCATCCCGTCGACGCGTTTCTGGACCTGGTGGTGGATTACGGCCGAAATATCCGCTGGCGCACCACGATCGCCAACGACCGGCCGAAGTATCTCGACAAGCTCGCCGCCAACGCTTATGTGCACATGGGTTTCGGTGATGCCGGTGCGCATCTGCGCAATATGGCGTTCTACAACTACCACTTGCGGCTGCTCGAGCGCGTGAAATCCGCCCAGCACAAGCGCAAGCCGTTCCTGTCCGTCGAGCATGCCGTGCACCGGCTCACCGGGGAACTCGCGCAGTGGTTCGGCATAGATGCGGGATTCCTGCGGGTGGGGGACCGTGCTGATATCGCCGTCATCGACCCCGATCGGCTGGACCGGAAGGTGCACGGACTCTCCGAGCAGGAGATGCCCGAATACGGTGGCCTGCGCCGCATGGTCAACCGTGACACCGGGGCCGTCAGCGCCACCATAGTTGCGGGTCGCGTGGTCTATCGTGACGGGGCTCTGGCACGAGGGCTCGGAACCGACTGGGGCGTGGGGCGTTTCCTGCCTGCCGGTATTCGCTGAGCCGGTTGTCGTTCACGCCACCGTCGGCGGCTCGATGATCGCGAACAGAGCGTCGACGTGAGCGCGGATGGCTTCGGGGCGGGTCAGTTCGGCGTACGGGCTCGGTGTCGTCAGCAGCGACAGGCTGATCCGAACGCCCCACTCGATGACCATATGCAGCGGCACCCGCGGTTCGCCCATCTCCGGGTGCAACCGCATCAGCATCGGTTCCGCCACCGAACTGCCCAGAGCCAGAAGCGGTGCCAAATCGACCGTCAGACCCCGCGCGACCACCTCGGGTGCGGCGTCGAGCATCACCTTGAACAAGGCATTGTCGCGTAGGTAGACCACCGTGAACACGATCAGTTCTCGAAAATGCTCGCGCAGCGGTAGCCGCCGCGCGAAGACCGGTTCGAGTGCCGCGATATAGCGCATCGCCTCCCGCAGCATCAGGGCGCGCCGAATCTCTTCCTGATCACCGACGTACTTGTACACAGTGGGTCGGGACACCCCGGCCCGCTCGGCAATCAAGGTGTGCATCCGCTCCGACAGCGGCGCCTCGAGATAACACTCGTAGGCCGCGTCGAGGATCCGCTCACGGAACTGCTCTGCGGTCGTCATAACGACAGGACATCCTCTGGTCGAGTGTGATCAATTCCCCTATCGTCGCAAACCGCTGTGTGGCCGGACCGGTCAGACCAATCCGTGCTCGTAGGCGAAGACCACGATCTGTACTCGGTCGCGGAGGCCCAGTTTTCGCAGGATCGCGCCGACGTGGGTCTTCACGGTGGACTCACCGGCGAAGAGGAGTTCGGCGATCTCGAGGTTGGAGTTCCCCTTGGCGACGGCGGTGAATACCTCCCTTTCCCTGTCGGTCAGGCTCGCGTATGCCGCCGGTACGGGGGCGCGGGAGCGGAAGTGGCCGTCGAGCAGGGTGGTGAGGTCGTGTGGCGCGAGGACGGCATTGCCGGCGCAGACGGTGCGGATGGCGTCGCACAGCATCGCGGGTGTGGTGTCCTTGAGCAGGAACCCGCTGGCGCCGTGGCGAATTGCGGTCGCGGCTCGGTCATCGAGGTTGAAGGTGGTCAGGACCAGTACTCGCAGCGGCTTGGTACGCCGGGCGGCGCGTTCCGGGGAGAACAGCTGCCGGGTCGCCTCGACACCGTCCATCTCGGGCATCCGGATGTCCATCAGCACGACGTCCGGCTCGAGTTCGTCGACGCGGTCGAGCGCCTCGAACCCGTCGGACGCGTGCCCGACGACTCGCATCCCTTGCTGGGCGTCGATGATCACGGTGACGCCGGTACGGAACAGCTCCTGGTCGTCGACCAGGAGCACCCGGATATCATCGGCGTCGCTCACGGGGCGAGCCTACGGACGGGGACCCAGGCGGTCACGGTGAAGATATCCGTGCACCCGGCCTTCTCGGGATGCCGGCGCTGAACGTCGAGTCGACCGCCGACCGACTCCAGCCGCCGCCGCATCCCGTCGAGTCCGCGACCGTCATGGCCGCTGTCCGTTGGGTTCTCGGGCGCGATGGCGTTGGCGGTCTCGATCCGCAGTTCGTCGGCCCAGCGCAGATCGACAGCGACCGGGATGGTCCTGGTCCCGTGCCGGATCGCGTTGGTGAGCATCTCCTGCAGCACCCGGTAGGCGACCGTGGCCAGTTCGGGCGCCAGCGTCCGGGCGGTCCCGATCTCCTGGAAGGTGAGCTCGTGGCCGCTCGCGCGTATCCCTTCGACCAGGTCGTGCAGCTCGCCCGGGCCGGTCTCGGACGGCGTGCTCGAGGCAAGGACCTGGCGGACGTCCCGGAGGGAGGCGCGGGCCAACTTCGCGATATCGGCCATCGAGCGCCGCACCGCAGCGCTGTCCGCGTCGTCGATGAACTGGGCGGACTCGGCCTGCGCAAGGATTACGGCAAGCGAATGCCCGACCACGTCGTGGACGTCCCGAGCGAGCTGTGCCTGCTCCTCGCGCAGCCGCGCGATCTCCTTGGCCTGTTCACTCTCGCGGTGCGCCCGCGCGGCGTCCTCCTCGGCGGCGCGCTGGGAAGCCAGGGAATGAGCCGCACGGTCGGAGAGGCGCCGCAGCGCCAGCCCCGCCAGCCAGCAGACACCGAAGAGAGCGGCCACGAGGAACGCGGCGTACGCCCCCGAACCCACCCCCGCCAGCACACCGGCCACCGGGACCGCCAGGGCACCTGCCACCATGGTCGCGGTACCGCCCCAGCGGGCGGTACCGAACACCACCACGGCCGATGCCGTCTGGACCACCAGCGTCGGCGCACCCGTCACGGTCTGGAATCCGAAGATCAGCCAGACCAGGGCCACGGCCACGCCCGGCCATCGCCGAGCGAGGCCGACCGCCACAGCCGTGGCAACGACGACGGGAACAAGCGTGCCCCGGTTGGGGAACACGTTGTAGTGGACGCTGACCAGGGCCTCGACGGTCCCGGCGATCAGCATCACCAGTGCAGCGACACCGTCGAGGATCCATCGACGCCGGTCGACCCGGATGGCACTCACCTGACCTCCTGATTGGACGGGACGTCCGGAGGCAGATCAGTGATCGTGGTCGATGCCTCGTGAGGCCGACTTCGTGACACCGAACCGGACGAGAGCGCCGGCCATCGCGATGGCCCCACCGAAAAGCAATCCGATCAGCCCCAGCATGCCGGCGACCTGACCGGACTCACCCGCAGCCGAGTCGGCGGTGAAGGCCCCGATCAGCAACAGCACCGACACCGCGACGGCGAGTCCGCTCACAGCCCAGACAGCACGGAACATAATTGTCTTCTCCTTCGACATTCCGACAACGGTCATGTCCTACTGTCCGTCCCGGACCGATGCAGACGCCTCCACCCCAGGTACCGACCGGCCAGCCGGAGGTACCGAATGCCCAGACTATGGGTTGGGCCGGTTACCGCTGGTAGTCGGGAATGACGAACTCTACGGGCGCAAACTCGGGGGCATGGGCTCCGTTGACCGAGAACGTCCCAGTGATGCGGCCGGGGCCAGGAATGAAGGCCGGGTGGAAGTAGGCGGAGTCCGCCACGTCACCCACACCTTCCAGGTGGCGGAATTCGGTCCCGCTCTGGCCCGTGTCGAGGTTGCGCCAGTCGAAGCCGATGTAGACGCGGCACTGGGGCATGCCGACCAGAAAGCCCTTGACATCGAATCTGACTGCGCCGGGATAGATGTTCGGCTCGTTTCCTTCCCAGTGGACGTCGGGGCTCACGGTGCCGACGCAGGGTCCTTGGGTCAGGGCGTAGGTCGTCTGGGGGCCGGTCCCGCTGTCGGCCAGGGCGGAAGGAGACACTGTTGCCGCCACAACAGCAGTCGCCGCTGCCCCAACGGCCACAGTCGACGCTCTGCGCATTGGTTTCATCTCAACTCCTCCATTTCAACGCCTTCGCGAACCCGTCGCACATACCTATCGCAGGCCTTCCCCCTCCGAGTCAGCATATGCACAGCAATTGAGCTGTGGGAGCAGGAGCACAGCCGGCAAATGCGCCGACCTCGCCCGCGCAGCGGACACTCGAGTCGCTGCGCAGCTATCGATACGGCTGGTCCCCGGGCCTGCTGCCGGAGAACGAGGCCGGGTGGAATTCGAGAAGGCAGCGTTGATCGGTCAGCTCGGTCACCGTGTTCAGGATCAGGCCGTGGGTCGCGGCGAGCGCGCGGAATTCGTCGATTCGCCGCTCACGGCCGCCGTACATTACGAGCATGGCCAGGTTGAATTCGCTGGTGGCCCGTACGTCTCCGACCGGTTCGACGACCAGCACGCGCCCGGCCGGGTGAACAGCCTCGACGCATCGGGTCAGGATGCGGTGGGCGTGTTCGTCGTCCCAGTCGTGGAGGATGTCGACCAACAAATAGGCGTCCGCTCCGGCCGGGAGCGGATCGAAGAAGCTGCCCGCCGTGACCTGCGTCCGGCCCTCCAGACCGTGAGCGCTGAAGGTGCGATGCGCTTGGGCTGCAGTGGGTTCGAGATCGACCAGGTGGCCGCGCATCCGAGGGTGGGCGGCCAGGATCGCGGCGAGCACGCTGCCCTGGCCACCACCCACATCGACAATGGTGGAAAACCGTGACCAATCGAAATCGGTGACGATTTGCGGAATCTGGTCGCGGAACCGGTGGGTCATCTGTCGGTCGAACGACTCACGCAGGTGCGGGAATTCGGCCAGATCGGCCCAGAAGTCCCGCCCGTAGCGATGCGGGTACGCCGCTTTGCCGGTTGTGATGCTGTGGGCCAGTTCGACGAATGCCAGCTCGGCGCGACCACCCGCGGCGTCCAGATGCAAAAGATCGGTCAGGCCATTGTCGGCAGCGGCACACAGGTTGGCTCCGTATTCGGTAGTCCGGTAGCCGGTAGGAGTCGATTCGAGGACTCCGAGGGCCGCGAGGTGGCCCAGCAACAGATCGAGTGCGACCGGAGCAACGGCAAGCTCGGCCGCGACATCATCGACGCACGCGCCAGCGCCGAGAAACCGATCCGGCAGCCCCAGAGTTACCGCAACCCGCAGCGCCATGGGGGTAGCCAGCCCGGCCATGCGCCGGATCGAATTCGTATCGTCGTTGCGTCCCACAAGGATTCACTCTGCTCCGCCTGTCAACCGAAAATCGGCTGGATGATCGGGCAAGGGCGCGGTGTTGTCGCTGACCGAGAAAGCGTCGTTCATCGAGAGGAGCCGCCCCCATGCGTCTGCACGTCGTCCTTCCGGACGAATCGGCCGCAATGCCCGTGTCCCAGCTTGTGGAGCTCGCCCAGGAAGCGGAGGCTCTGGGCTTCGCCGGAGTCTGGCTCCCGGATCACGTCCTGCCGCCCGCCGAGTACGGCCCCGTTTACGGCGGCGTCTACGAACCTCTGATGACGCTCGCCCATGTGGCGGCGGCGACCAGCCGTGTCACCCTCGGCACGTCGGTGCTGATCCTGCCCTTGCGCGAACCCATCCTGTTGGCCAAGCAGGCCGCCACACTGGCCCATCTGAGCGGCGACCGGTTCGTCTTGGGCGTCGGCGTCGGATGGCAGCCCTACGAGTTCGAGGCCGTCGGAGCGGATTTCGCCGAGCGTGGGGCCATCACAACTGCGGCGCTGCAGCTCATCCGCCGGTTGCATACCGGGGCAGGCGGCCCGTACGCCGACAACCACTATGCCTTCGACGAACGCGCGGTCTTCCAGCCCGTCCCCGCGACGCCGGTACCGCTGCTGATCGGCGGCAATTCCGATGCCGCACTGCGCCGTGCCGCACTCGTCGGCGACATGTGGCAGGGCGTCGGCCTCACCCCCGCGCAGTTCGCCACACGCCGAGACCGACTGCGGGAACTGGGTGGGGACAAGGTGTCGGCGGGAACCCGCGACACCTGGAACGACGACGCACAATCGATCGACGACGTGGTCGAGCGGATACGGGAGTGGGCCGAGGTCGGCCCCGACGACCTGGGACTGCACTTCGGCCCTGTCGAGGGATTCGGACGACGTATGCGGGCCCTGGCGGCCCGGCTGCCCGAGCTGCACAGCGACGGCGCCGGCCGCTGATGCGAAACCTTCGACAGCGAGGGGTGATGAGCGGTTCGGCGGAGACCGTGGTGTAGTGGGGGCGACGGAGACCAGAGAGAGGATATGGGTGGGGGAAGGGACGTAATCTTGTCGGTCCCGCGAGTGCCTTGTGGGTGCTCGGCGCCGGTGCGGGGGCTGCACTTACCGGCGGTCGAAGAGGGTCAACGGGTTCGATCAGCATCGGGTGCGGATCGAGGTCGGATTCGTGCATCCGGAGACCGGCGTCGACCATCAGCTCCGGAAGGAATATCTGTTCTGGGAGCTTCGTGGCAGAACCGCCCAGGCGCTGCATGCCCGGTTTCCGGAAGGCGCCTCGGTACCGATGCTGGTGCGCGGGCGGTCCGTGGCCCTCGATCTTCCGGAGCGGCCGGTCTGGACCGATATCTGGTGACGGCAGTGGTCATTCGGTGCCGAGCTGGAAAACCGTTGTCTGACGGTAGGTCTGGCCGGGGTTCAATCTGGTGGTGGGGAAGTCGGGATGGTTGGGTGAGTCCGGGAAGTGCTGGGCTTCCAGTGCCAGCCCGGCGCCCTGGCGGTAGGCGCGGCCGCTGGTTCCGGTGAAGGCTCCGGCAAGGAAATTGCCGGAGTAGAACTGGATTCCGGGTTCGGTCGTGTGCACGGTCAGGACGCGGCCGGACGCCGGGTCCTGTACCGTGGCCGCCCGCACCAGCGAGGTGTCGTCGCTGCGGTTGAGCACCCAGTTCAGGTCGTATCCCTGGCCGGTCAGCAACTGTGGATCGGCGGCGGTGATCCGGGAGCCGATCGCGGTCGGGGTGGTGAAATCCATCGGCGTGCCGTGTACGGGAGCGAGTTGCCCGGTGGGGATCTGGGTTTGATCGGTGGGGGTGTATCGATCGGCGTTCAGGGTGAGCTTGTGATCGTAGATGTCGAGCGCCGACTCCCCCGCGAGGTTCCAGTACGTGTGGTTGGTCAGATTCACCACGGTCGGTGCGTCGGTGGTGGCACCGTAATCGATCGTCAGCCGGTTGTCGCGGTCGAGGGTGTAGGTGACGGTCGTGGTGAGCGATCCGGGGTAGCCCATTTCCCCTGCGGGACTGACGTATTGCAGCCGCAGCCCGGCCGTGTCGGCGCCGCTCTGCGGGGTCGCCTGCCACACCTTCTGATCGAAGCCGGAGGTTCCGCCATGCAGGCTGTTGCCGTTGTTGTTCACCGGGACGTGGTACTCGACGCCGTCGAGGCTGAAGGTGCCCTTGGCGATGCGGTTGGCGTAGCGACCCGCGATGGCGCCGAAATACGGTTTGCTGTCGAAGGTATTGCTGGCCAGATATCCGTCCAGGGTCGGAAATCCGAGCACCACGTTGTCGACGCGACCGCCCCGATCGGGTGCCTCGAGCGACTGAATGATGCCGCCGTAGTCGAGAATCCCCACCCGCATCCCCCGGCCGTTGGACAGCGTGTAGCGGCTCACCTGGGTGTCGTTCACCCGGCCGAATGGCTCACTGGTGATCGTCGGCGCCTGCTGCGCGGGGGTAGCAGTGTCGCCCGCCGGAGTGGTCGTCGTATCGCCGCACGCCGCCACACCCGCCACGCCGACGAGTGCCAGCGCCCGGAGAAAAACGTTGCCGCGCATGACCACCCCTCACATATCCGCCCTAGGCATGCCATTATCGGCCCGCCGTATCCTTCCCGCGTTGAATTCCGGATACGACCCCGGCGACGTCCGCGGTCCCGGTACGGGCAGGTTGGGTCGCACGTGACTGAGCGAGGACGACGGCCGCGATCAGCACCGCCGCTCCGATCAGTTGCAGCGGCTCCAGCGACTGGTGCAGGAACACGTAGCCGAGCACGGTCGCGCACAGCGGTGTAGCCAAGGCCAGCAGCGAAACCGCCAACGCGGGCAACCGGGAGATGCCGCGGAACCACAGGGCGTAGGCGAACATGGCACCGATGACGCTCAAGTAGAGGAAACCACCGGCATTTCGCCACGTCAGATGGTCCGGCAAAGCCTCACTGACCACCGTGATCGGCAGCAGCACAAGGCCACCGGCGGTGAGCTGCCAGCCGGTGAACGTCAACAGTGTCACCTCGGACGGGCGACCCCACCGCTTGGTCAACACGATCCCGACGGCCATGCTCAGCGCGCCCAGAACACCGGCAAGGATGCCGATGCTGTCCAGATGCACGCCCGGCCCGAGCACGAGGAATGCGACCCCCACGATGCCCAGCACGCACGAAACGATATGCACGGCCCGGATTTTCTCCCTCAGCAATACACCACCGAGCAGAAGAACGATCATCGGCTGCGTGGACATGACCAGCGCGGCCATCCCACCCGGCAGGTGGTATGCGGCGACGAACAACAGGTAGAAGAACGCGCCGATGTTGAGCACGCCGAGAACAATGGCGCGCCACCACCACGACCCCCTGGGCAGGACGCGGCCGACCGACAGCAGCACGAGCCCCGCGGGCAGTGCACGGACGGTGGCCGCCAGCAGCGGCCGGTCGGGCGGCAGGAACTCGGTCGTGACCAGATAGGTGGAACCCCAGATAGCAGGGGCCAACGCGGTCGATGCGGAGGTGGCAGCGATCGGCTGGGAAGCAACGTCAGGCATACCTGAGACTGTGCTGTAATGGGCTTGTGCATGAGAACCATTACTACGGCGGTGCACTCGATCTCGTGACCAACCTCACCAATCACCCACCCACTCATCCCGACGAGATCACCAGGCAGTGGCACAGCGCCGGTCTCGGCACCGGAGCGAAGGCCGACGCCCGAGACTTGGCCGAGATACGCGAATTCCTGGTTCGATGGGCCGAGGTGATCGACGCGGACACCGAGGAAACCCGCGTGCGCCTGCTCAACGCATTACTGGCCGAGACGGCCGCCTATCCGCGAATCACCGATCATGACAACACCGGCTGGCACCTGCACTACCAAGACGACGACGAGCACCTGGCGGCCGTGTTTCGCACGGTGACGGTGGTAGCCGCCGCCAAGCATTTGACGCAGTACGGCCTGCATCGGCTCGGCCGCTGCGCCCTTACCGAGTGTGCGCGCGCCTTCGTCGACATGACTCGAGGAGGGCGACAACGCTACTGCACCCGAGCATGCGCGAACCGAGATGCGGTGCGCCGCCACCGCGCAAGGGCCGGAAAAGGCAAGTAACCGGCTAGGGTCGTGTCTAGCTGTACCCGTCTCGCATGTGCGGGTCGCCGAAATCGATATGTCCGTGCCAGTCCCCCAAGGGATCTCCGACATCGGCATCATCGCGGAACAACGACGTCTCGGTGCGCGAACGCAACGCGAACACGGCGGCGTCGGACCGGGCGAGGAACGCTTCTGCCCGCGGCGGCAGGACCACGTTCAGCTCGGTGGGCGTGTTCTCCAGAAATCGAATGGTCACGTTCTCCGGCAGATCGGTGTCGGCCGGCAACTCCCGCAACACACTGTCGGGTTCGGCGAGTAGCCGGGCGCGGAACCGCTCGTCGGCCATGGACAGCATGGCCAACTTGAGCAGCACCTTGCTCTCGTACCTCGCATCCTGAATGAAGAGGTTCTCGCGCCAGAGGCGAAGAATCCGCCGCTCGTCGTCGCTCAGTCCCTCGTAGGCGTCCGATGATGTTCCGCCGGTGTCACTCACGACCCGACCTCCTCCGTGTTGGAGACGCCCAGTAGCCCCTCGCTCACCAGCCGGGTTACCAGGGCGATCTTTTCCGCGTCGGACAAGCCTCCGGGCAGCTCACCGACCGAGAATCTCTCGTGTTCCGCGATGAATATCAGTGGCGCCTCCAATCGGAGGGGTCCCGAGACGTAGTTCGAGGCGAACTCGATGACTGCTTCCGTGGGCGACGTTCGAACCAAGCAGAGAGCGCTGGGATCACGAAATATCATGGAGTTCTCGTCCAGGTCTGCGGTCGCATCGATGCTGGAGAACTGGTGAGACACCCCAGGTTTCGCGCGCGCGATCAGCCGCCTTGCGAGCTGCTGTTTGGCTTGCTCGGTCAGGACCCCCGACGTGAGCGCCGACGCCAGCACGTCCACCAGCTCGCAGATCATCCCCGGCTCGAACGATGTGTCGATGAAACCGATCGGTAGCGCCCTGCGCAGGCCCACCTGTTCGGTCGCGAGGACACCGATCGCCGCCTCGAGGAAATCCGCCCACGTGAAGACATGGATGCCTATCGTCAGATGCAGCGACGACGACGCGGCCGTTGTGGTCGCTTCGTGCGGAAATCCCCGCGGGATATAAAGAAGGTCACCGCGTTTCAGCGAGTACTCGTGACAGCCGGACAGCTTCTCGGGTGGACGGGGCTTGTCCGACGGCAGCGGAAGTTCGTACTGGGCAGACGCGACGCGCCAATCCTTGGAGCCAGTCAGCTGCAGGATGAAGACATCGTGAGTGTCGACATGCGGCAGGAAACCTTGCCTGCCGCGAGGAGTGAAATAGAGATTCGCACCGACTCGGTGATGCAGAGCGGCCTCGAGGGCGCCACACAGCTGTGCTACCGGCGAGGATTTTCGATGTATCCGATTCACCACCACCGAATAACCCATGCTGTAGTACCGGTAGACGGCTTGGATGTCGAGAAGACCGTGAGCGTCCAGCGGTACGGGATGCTGCGTGACGGTGCGATCGACACCGGCCCGAACGAGTCGTGCATCGTCCTCGGACCGGATGGTCGTGGCGAGTAGATCATCGATCGTCTCGACATCGGGCAAACCGCTGAGATACGCGGGCGCACCCCTTCGGACGAACACCGGCTGTTTTTCCCAGTGGCTCTGCAGAAAGTCCTCGGATCTCAGGGGATCCAGGAAACGATCCAGGCTGAGGGAGTGTAAGCGGGAGCGGCCATCAGCCAGCATTCCTCAAGGCTCGCACCTCGATTCGCGCTCGGCAACTGCCTGGTGATAGGCGGCCGTCAGTTCCGCGAGCACTCCGTCTTCGGGTGTCGGCGCTCCGGACAGGTGGGTGGCGCGGAGTTCGGCCATGAATCGCTCCCAGAGCGGGGGACCACCCACGGCCAGCAGTTCGGCTCGCACCGTCAGTTCCGGCTCTGTGTCCAACCAGCGTGCGCCCCAGGCGCCGAGCTGAGCCATCACCGGGACGAGCTGGATCGCCGCCTCGGTGAGACGGTATTCGACCTTCTGACGGTGGCTCGGATCGTCGTGGCGGGTGAGCAGGCCCGCGTCGACGAGTTTCGACAGGCGCGAGGCCAGGATGTTCGACGCGATGCCCTCGAGGGATGCGGCGAGCAGTTCCCGAAAGTGGGTGCTGCCGCCGAACATGATGTCGCGCAGGACGATCAGGCTCCACCGGTCCCCGAGGAGCTCGACCGTCATATTGATCGGACAGCCCGACTTGCCCGGTGCCACCGGGAGCTTGTCGCGAAAAACTGGTTGCGCCACGGGATCAGTCTAGGTAGATTCCAAACTGATTGCATATTGCAATCAGAAAGGGTTGCGATGACACAGTTGGTCCGCGTTCAAAACTTCAGTGTGTCCAGCGACGGATACGGTGCGGGGGAGGGACAAAGCCTCGATCGCCCGTTCGGCCACGCCGACCCGGGTGCGCTGTTCTTCTGGGGAGGCGCCACCGCTCACTGGCCCACCCGGACCGATCCCGGAGGGACCTACGGCCTCGACGACTACCTCGTTCGCGACTGGCACCGCAACATCGGCGCCGAGATCATGGGGCGCAACAAATTCGGTCCGCAGCGGGGCCCATGGGAGAACTGCGACTGGCAGGGATGGTGGGGCGACGAACCCCCGTTCCACACACCGGTATTCGTCCTGACCCACCATGTTCGGCCCTCGTTCACGCTGGGCGACACCACATTCCATTTCCTCGATGCATCTCCGAAGGAAGCGCTGGCGCAGGCATTCGCCGCCGCCGACGGCAAGGACGTGCGCATCGGCGGCGGCGTGGCCACGGTCCGGGAATTCCTCGACGCCGATCTCATCGACACGATGCATATCGTCGTCGCACCGGTCGAACTCGGCCTCGGTGAGAGGTTGTGGGCCAGTCCCGACGACCTTGCCGACCGGTTTCATCTGGAGCGGATCGAGAGCCCGAGCGGGGTGATGCATCACTTCTTCTGGCGGAAGTGACCGCCACCGGACTCAGCGCCGCAGAGCGGTTTCGCGCTGCATATGCGACAGCTTCTCGGGGTTGCGCACGGCGTAGAGCCCGGTGATGAGGCCGTCGTCGATGCGCACCGCGACGACGGTGTCGAGTTCGCCGTCGAGCCGGAGCACCAGCGCCGGGTAGCCGTTGACCTGGGTCGACTCCAGCGACCTGGCGGCGATCCTGGCCCCGCTGGCGGACAGCAAGCGGGCCACCCTGTCGGCGCCCGAGACGGGCCGCAGCACCGCTTGTTTGACTCCGCCACCATCGCCTATCAAGACGACGTCCGGCGCGAGAATGTCGAGCAGACCCTGCACGTCGCCGGTTTCGACAGCCCTCTGAAAGGCCTCGAGCGCACCTCGGGTCTGGGCCTGGGACACCACCCCGCGCGGCCGACGCGCGGCGACGTGTTCCCTTGCCCGATGGGCGATCTGGCGGACCGCGGCCGGAGTTTTGTCGACGGCGTCGGCGATCTCGTCGTACCGCAGATCGAATACCTCGCGCAGCACGAACACCGCCCGCTCGGTCGGCGTGAGCGTCTCCAGCACCAGCAGCATCGCCATCGAGACGCTGTCGGCCAGTTCGACATCCTCGGCCACATCGGGCGAGGTGAGCAGCGGCTCGGGCAGCCAGGAGCCGACATAGGACTCCTTGCGGCGGCCGAGCGTCCGCAGCCGGACGAGGGCCTGGCGGGTGGTGATCCGAACCAGATAGGCGCGCTCGTTCTCCACGGTGCCGAGATCGACGCCCACCCACCGCAGCCAGGTCTCCTGCAGGACGTCCTCCGCGTCGGCGGCCGAGCCGAGCATCTCGTAGGCGACGGTGAACAGCAGGTTGCGGTGGGCGACAAACGCTTCGGTAGCGCGGTCGGGGTTTTGGGCCGTGCCGGGCATGGGTGGCTCCTGTTCACTCTCGACTGTGTCACCCACCAGACACCGGGGCCTGCCGTTTTGTGACATCGAGACGCTAGTCGATCGGGTGCCGTCCGGTTGTGGCGCACGTCACCTCGCCGGAGGTGTCACAAATGTCGGGTCGTCGGCATCTCGTGTTCGTCAGTGCCGTAGCACAACGTCACGAGTGAGGACGAAGTCATGGAACCCCGTATCGACCTGATGGCCACCGAAACCGGCGCGAAGATCGGCAAGCGGTTCGCCAACATCAGCACGGTGATCACCCAGTCGACGCTGCCGAAATCCACGCAGGAACTGGTGAGTCTGCGCGCCAGCCAGATCAACGGCTGCGGTTTCTGCACCGACATGCACACCAAGGACGCCGCGGCCGCCGGGGAATCCGCGGTCCGGCTCAACCTGGTCGCCACCTGGCGGGAGGCCATCGTGTTCACCGACGCCGAGCGGGCCGCGCTGGCGTTCGCCGAGGAGGGCACCCGGCTCGCCGACGCCCACCTCGGTGTGTCCGACGAGACCTGGGCCGAGGTGCGCAAGCACTACGACGACGAGCAGATCGCCACGCTGATCGCCCTGGTCGCCCTGATCAACGCGGCCAACCGGTTCAACGTGATCGTGCGAACCCCAGCGGGTTCCTACGAGCCCGGCATGTTCGCCGCTATGACGAACTGATCGGCGGGGCAACCCCGGCCCGACATCATTCGGGCCGGGTCCCCCGCATCCGCTCTTCTGCACGGACGATCGCCCGCGTGCGGAAGACTGCAGGGATGAGTGTTTCGGCGCATCTCGAACAGATCGGACGGCCGTGGGTGGAGCGGCAGCTGGCTCACCCGACGGTGGTCGGCATTGCCACGGGGAATCTTCTGGAGCCGGTGTTCCGGTCCTGGTTGGAGCAGGATTACCTGTTTCTGCTCGACTATGTGCGGGTGTTCTCGCGGCTCGCCTGGCAGGCGCCGGCGGCGCATCTGGGGGATCTGGTCGATCTGGCGTATGCCACCTACCACGACGAGTTGTCGCTGCATCGCGGGCTGGCCGCGGAATTCGGGGCCGATCTGGACCGCGCCGAAAAGGGCGGGCCGTGCGTGGCGTATACGGAATTCCTGCTGGAGTCGGCCGCTTCCTACGCCGACGGGCTCGCCGCCCTCTACCCGTGCATGTGGGGTTACTCCACGCTGGGCACGCTTCTGGCCGAGAATCCGCCCCGGGAACCGCGCTACCGGCGATGGGTCGACACCTACGCCGATCCCGGATTCGCCGCCCTGACCCGCCGGTGCGCCCTCATGCTCGACGAGGCCGATCCGGAACCCGCCCGCGCCGAAAGCCTGTTTCTCGAAGGCATGCGCCACGAACTCGCCTTCTGGGACGTGGCGCGCTGAGCGGGGCCGGAAAAGCACTGTGGCAGAATCCGGCATGTGGAAGGCACCAAGCCCCGGCGCCACTACGGCGGCCGCACCGCCGAGGAACGGGCCGGTCAGCGGCGGGCACGGCTGCTGGAGGCGGCGCTCGAACTGTACGGTACATCCGGGTACGCGGCCACCTCCATCGAGCAATTGTGTGCCGCGGCAAGCATTTCCACGCGCAGCTTCTACGAGGAGATGGGCAGCCGGGAGAATTTGCTGATCGCGCTCGCCGACGACATCACCGGACGGGCCGCGGCGGCCGCCCTGGCCAGCGTCGAGCAGACCACCGACCTGCCTCTCGCCGAGCGGATCGCACACGGCTTCCGGGCCTATCTGGAGGTCACCTGCCAGACACCGCAGACCGCCCGCGTGTGCTACATCGAGGTGGTCGGGGTCAGCGAGGCCGTGGAGCGGTGGCGCGGCGAATGGCGCAGGCGGATCGGCGCGCTGCTGCAGGCCGAGGCCGAGCGGGCGGTCGCGCGGGGCGATGCCCGTCCCCGCGACTACCGGCTGTTCGCGATCGCCGTCATCGGTGCGGTCAACTCGCTGGCCCAAGAGCTCGCGCGCGGTGATCGCGAGGCGCCCACACTCGACGAGATCTGCGTGGAGATCACCACATTCGTCAACGGCGGCATCGCGATCGGCTGATCATCGGACCGGCGCCAGCGGCACGGTGACGAACGAGGCGTGCTCGGCATTGCGCTGCACATCGACCGTGCCGCCCAGCAGATTCGGATAGTCCTTCGGAGTGAGGATGTGGGTTGGCGCGTCGCCCGAGGCAATGGTGATCTGCAGCCGATGCCCCGGCCGGAAGATATGGAACGCGGGTCGCACCTTCACGTTGTATTCGGTCATCACGCCCGGGACCACCGGCAGTAGCGCCTCGCGCGTATCGGGGTGGAACGGCCCGATCAGGCTCCCGTCCGGGGTGCGCCAGCTGCGGTCCTCGTCCAGCGCCCGGAAGCTTCCAGCGAGTTGACCGTCGGTGAGGGCGGTCGCGGTGCCGTCGGGCGCGATGTCCTGCACGGTCACCGAGAACGCCGCCGCGGGCTTGTCGGCCACGGCGTACAACGTGGCGCCGACCGGGCCCGCCAGGGCCGTGGGTTCGGTGAACGGCGCAGTGGTGTAGGACGGATTGTGGATCAACGACGGCAGATCGGGCTGCGGCACGAACCCGGCGCAGGGATCGTCGACGCCGAACAGCCGGGCCAGCATCTGATACACCCCGGAAAAGTTCTGCGAAAACGACCGGTTGCAGATGGTTCCGGCATTCAGGGGCGAGAACGAGATTCGATCACTCCCCGCACCGGCGCCCGGCTTGTCCACCGACAGCGTGCCGTCGCCGAGATACAGGTTGCGAGCGGGTGCGGCGGCCAAAGGGTAAGTGCCGCTTTCGATCAGATTTCCGTCCAGATCGATCGCATGCAGCGGCGTGGTTGTCTCATCGATCCCGTTGTGGTCGTTCTTCAACCAGCGATCGAACCAGGCCAGCTGGATGGCGTGCATATCGAGATCGGCATTGCGGTGCACGCCGGGCTGAATGTGAAACCAAGGGCCGTACAGCATTTGGAATCGCCCACTGCCCGTCGCATCGGGCGGCATCGGTCCGGAGTGCGGTCGGTGCGCGTAGGCATTCTGCAGAGCGGCGAAGGTCCGCGGGGTGCCGTCCTGCAGCAGGTCGTTCTGCCCGCCGATCAGATAGGTCGGAATGTCGTTGGCCGCAATGGTTTCGGTCAGGTTGTCGATGGCCCGGGCCTCCCAGTAGCCGCTGTTGTAGGCGCGGTCGCCGTCGGCCAAGGCGTCGAGGATCGACGGCCATGTGCCGTCGGGCCGGAGATGGGAGCCCAGGTGGTCGCCGAACACCTTCAACATCTGGTCTGGCCGGGCGTACAACCCGAGGATGGGAGTGATCTGCGGCAACAGGGTGACCGGCAGCCACAGCACCGACCACAGGAACGAGACGTTGTAGAACCCGTCGTGATTGATCAGGTCCAGATAGGCGTGGTTACCGGCCATCAGCGGGAACAATGCCTTGACCGGCGAGCCGGGTTCCATCACGCCCGCGGTCATCAGCTCGCTCATGCCCAGATACGACAGCCCCCACAGCCCGATCTCGCCGGTGGAGTTCGGCAGTCCGGCCGCCCACCGGATCACCTGCTTGGAATCCTCACGCTCCTGGGGCTGCAGCACGCTCCAGTGTCCTTCCGAGGACCCGGTACCGCGCAGGTCGACCACCACGCTGATATAGCCGCGGCGGACGAAATAGTCGCCGTACCCGGCCGCATCGGCGATCTGCTCGGCCACGTCCACCACGCTCGGCAGCGCCTGCCGCAGCAGCGGCCCGACCCCCTCGTAGGACAGCAACCGCAGCAGCCCGGTGGATTCCTTGCCGTAGGCGGTCTGGGTCAGCACGATCGGGAACGGTCCGGGCGCGGGCGCCCCGGACGGGTCGGTCGGGTATTGGACGTCCGCGCGCAGGACCGTGCCGTCCGCCACGGGGATTTCGACGTTCTTGTGTTCGCCCACGCCGTAGACCTCCGGGCCCGGACTCCACCCCTGCGGCAGCCCGGTTCGGGAGCCGACCCGAGAAACAGCCACTCCCCCTTCGGGTTCCGCATGAGCGGGTGGCGTGCAGGGAGCGAGCGAGAGCGCTACACAGACCACGACGATTCGCGTCCCGACCGACACCGACCGCGCACGCACGGCCGACTGCGGAGAGCGGCGTACACCCATATTCATTTCCGCCTTGTCCGAACCACGAGGGCCGGGCCCGCTGTGGCCCGTATCACCCTCGGCGAATACGGTAAGGCGTCTTATCAGATTGTCAAGGGCCGCGTCGACGGCCTTGCATTCTTCAGCTCACACCCTTGGCTTATTTGGTAAGATAGATTACCATTTGTGATCCGAGCAACAGAGCCGCCGACCGGCTCGACGGATAGGAAGACCGCTATGTCAGCACGTTTCCGCAGGTGCCTCGGGGTGGCCGTGGTCGCCGTCGGCTACGCCGCGGCATTGCACCTCGGCCCCGCGACGGCAGAACCCGCACCCGCGATCGAACCCCCACCCGCACTCACGCTGCCGCCCGAACTCGATCCGTTCTACAAGCCGCCGGCCGAACAGGTCGCCGCCGCCGCGCCCGGACAGATCCTGAGGGCACGGGCCATCAACCCGGCATTCATGTCCATCGTTGCGCTCAACGTCGATGCCTGGCAGTTGCTGTACCGCACCAACGACAGCCATGGCAACGCCATCGCGACGGTGACCACCGTGCTGAAACCGCGCGGCGCGGCCCCCGCCGAGGGGCGAAAGCTGCTGTCCTATCAGATCGCCGAGGACAGCGCGGCGCAATACTGCGCCCAATCGTATGTGGTGCAATTCGGTTCGCTGCCGATCGATTACGTCAACGCTGCCGAATTGCTCATCCCGCTGGCCGCGGGCGTCGGTCAGGGCTGGACCGTGTCGATACCCGACTACGAGGGCCCCAACTCGGCCTACGGTGCCGCGCGGCTGGGCGCCCAGGCCACCCTCGACGGCATCCGCGCGGTGGAGAATTTCGCTCCGGCCCAGCTCGATGGCCCGAAAACGCCTGCGGCACTGTGGGGTTACTCCGGCGGCACCATTCCCAGTTCGTTCGCCGCCGAGATCGCCCAGGACTATGCGCCCGAGCTGAATATCGTCGGCATCGCGAGCGGCGGTGTGGCACCGGCGGATTACGAGGCCATCGTCCGGCACAACAACGGTGGCGTGTATGCGGGACTGATCTCGGCCACCTTCGCCGGGATCTCCACCGAGTACCCCGATATGGAAAAGGCGCTGCGCGACAACGTGAACGGTTTCGGGCAGTTCATTTTGGGCACCAAGCGGGTGCTGTGCCACCCGCAGGGCTCGATCGTGTTCCCTGGCTTCAACTATCTCGGAACCAGTACCGGCCCGGACCTGTTGTCGCTACCGGCGGTTCGGGCCGCCATCGCGGATAATACTCTGGGGCAACGTATTCCGACGATGCCGGTGTATCTGTACCAGGCCCAATTCGACGAGATCATTCCCCACGCCGGGGTCGACCGCGTGGTTCAGCAGTACTGTGATGCGGGCGCACCCAGCGTGACCTACCGGCGAGAATTGCTGGCCGAGCACATTTCCGGGCTGGTTACCCACCTGCCCAGCGCATTCCACTGGGTTCGCGATCGGCTCGACGGCGTCCCGATCTCGGGCTGCCGTATCGAGAGTCCGGTCAGCACCATCCCCGAGCCGGAGTTCGGCCGAGCCCTGTCGGAAATCCTGCCGCCCATGGCGCAAGCCCTCGTCGGCCAGGCCATCGGGTCGCGATGAGTCAGCTCACCCACGGCGGAATGATCCGCGTGCCGTCGGCAAGTTCGGCACTGAAGCCGACCGGAACGGTGACCAGCAGAACCGCCGCGCGCTCCCCCGGATTGTCCAGCCGGACAACGGCTCCGGCGGGCGCGACCGCGGCATCGCCCGGCGCCAGTGATGCGGCCGCGCCGTCGATGCTCAAAACCGCTGTGCCATCGAGCAATACGAACACCTCCTCGCGCAGGACTCGATGTTCGTGGCCGATCGTTGCGGCCGCGACCTCCACCTGCCACAGGCAGATGTCGGCACTGCCGGTACCGGGTCGGACATAGGAGGTGAATCGAGCGTTGTGCATCTCGTGGACTTCGGCCTCGGCGGCGCGGATCACGGGCATGGACCTTCTCCTCATTCGGTCAAGCAACTTGACTATATAGTCAAGCTTCTTGACTACTATGTCAAGTGCCAAGATGCTTGCATGCCCAGCCGTCCCCCTGCCCAGGATCTTCCGCTGCTGCTCTTGGCCGCCGCCGCGGAGGTCAGCGACGCCGTCCAGGCCGGGGTGGCGGCGGCCGGATTCACCGATGTGCGCCCGGCACACGGCTTCGCGTTCGTGCGCATGGCTCCCGACGGAGCCACGGTCGGTGAGATCGCCGACCACCTCGGCGTCACCAAGCAGGCGGCCAGTCAGCTGGTCGAGGAACTGGTGAACAAGGGCTACGCCCAACGCAATCCGCATCCGCACGACGCCAGGGCGCGCCTGATCACCCTCACCGATCGAGGCTGGGCGGTCACCCGCGCCGCCGATGCCGCCCAGGCCGAATTCACCTCTCGCTGGGCGGCGACCCTGGGCGCGGAGACGCTCATCGGCCTGCGCGACGCCTTGGCACGGGTCGTCACACCGAGCCGGGTCCGGCCCTCGGCATGGTGAGTAGCCCACCCGCCCGAGCCAGGCCGTCGACCCGGCGCTGCGCCACCGCGATCGCCACGGCCCGCAGGCCGGACACGATCGTCGAGCACAGCAGCGCCGAATAACTGGTGTGGCCGAGCACGAGCAGCCCGTAGTAGGTGCCCAGCGCCAACCCGATATTGCCGGCGAGCAGCAGCAGTTTCCGCGCTCGGCCGGACTGCGGCGCGGCCTCGGAAATGCCTGGCGCTACGGCCGTTTCGGTCAGGTGGCCACTCCCCGGAGGCATCGATCAGGTCAGGGGCGAACGCTATCCGCCGACCGCACCACGCCGCCTCGGCGCGCGGATGGAATCGGCGATCTCCCCCCAGGGGTGCAGACGGTCGGCGGAGGCCGATCTCCCTCGATCGGCGGTCAGAGTTTCCGAGGACAGGCCGCATCGACGCGGAGCGCAGTAGTCTCCATCCCGATCTCCACCGCAGGATGGTCGGCATGCCCCACGACCTGCGGGCAGAATGCCGACCGGACCGCACAGCGCCAGAGGAGGACCATGCGGCAGCAGCTGCGCCGGGTCGCGCGTCGGCTGACCAGCGGCGACCCGGAGAACAGCCCACTGATGCGGATCATCGTCGCCGCGCTGCTGGCGGTGAATCTGGGGTTCAATCATCGCGGGCCGCTACCGGTTTGGATGTGGGTGGCTCTGGGCGCGGCGTACGCGTGCCTGCTGGTGTTCGCCGTCCTCGACACGCGCCGACCACGAATTGCCATCGCGGCGCTGGTGTGCTGCGCGCTGATCAGCGCGGCGGTGGTCGGCCCGGCGACGGATTCGTCCGCTCTGCTGATGACGTGCGCGGCGATCAGCCTGCTCAGCCAGCAACTCACCGCGAGCGCCACGATCATTCTGCTGGCCTTCGCCGCCGATGCCGCCACGGTGACCGCGAGCTCCCTGCTCGCGGGCCAATCGACCGACGATCCGGTCACCTCCGCGGTGATCCTGCTCATTCTGTTGCTCCTGGGCCTGTATCGGCGCCAATACCGATTCCGAGTGCGCGAGACCGAACTGTTGCTCGAACAGACCCGTCGCACCCAGCACGAACAGGCGCGCGCGGTGGCCTTGGACGAACGCGCCCGCATCGCCCGCGAGATCCACGACGTCCTCGCCCACTCGCTCGGCGCGCTGGCCGTTCAGCTCGATGTGGCCGAGGGACTGCTCAGCGAAAAGGGCGATGTGCCCGGCGCTTTGGCGCGGGTGCGCCGCTCGCGCCGGCTCGCCGCCAGCGGATTGACAGAGGCGCGCGCCGCGGTGACCGCGCTGCGCGAGGACGTCCCGCCGCTGGACGAGGCCCTGCGTGCTCTGGCCGACACCTACCGGCGTGATCACCACATGATCGTGGACTACCGCGTGACGGGTACGCCGCACCCGGTGAACTCGGCCACCACGGTGTCGCTGCTGCGCGCCGCCCGCGAGGCGCTGACCAATGCGGGCAAACACGCTGCGGGAGCGCCGGTTTCGATGGTGCTGAGTTTCGAACGGAACCTGGTGCGGCTGTCGGTGCACAATCCGGCATCGGTGAATGGGAAGCCGCGTTCCGACGGCGGGTACGGTTTGACCGGGATGCGTGAACGGATCGCCTTGGTCGGCGGCAGCCTGTCGGCCGGACCGGGGCAGGACGGGCGAGGGTGGCAGGTGACAGCGGAGGTGCCGCAGTGAACGATCGGGCGAACGGGACCGGATACTACCGGCACGACCTGGTCGAGCCCTGATCATGCCCGATTACGCGCACACCGATCACGCCGCCAGGGGCCGCGCCGACAAGGCGCGCCGGCTGGCGGCCTATGCATGGCAGCGCGGCATCACCGGCGCGGAGCTGCTGGTGCTTCCGGCCGCCGCGCGCCGCAAGCTGGCCCGCGCCGCCGACACCAATCCGCCGAGCACCGAGGAAACCTGGACCCTGGTCGCGCGGCTGCTCGACGAGAAGGACGCCTGGGCCGCGCGTCATCCGAACCATCCTGCGGCACAACGGGAAAGCGTCGACGAGAAGATTCTGTGGGTCAAACCGCCGGTGAAGCCGTGGACCGTTGATACAGATACCTCTTGACACCAAGAAATGAACCGGGGTTCACTTCTTGGGTGGCACCCGATTACCAGCACCATTCCGGGACGCGTCCCGCGGCCTGGCGCGACGACCTCACCGGCGGCGACGACTCGCTGTTCGCCGAACGCCCCGGTCCGGACGACGAAAGCAGCTATCGCACGCTCACCTATGAGGTGACCGGGCGCATCGCGCGCATCACGTTCAACCGCCCCGAGCACGGCAATGCGATCACCGCCGATACCCCGATCGAGTTGGCCCATGCGGTCGAGCGGGCCGATCTGGACCCGCGTGTGCACGTGATGGTCGTGTCCGGGCGCGGCAAGGGCTTCTGCGGGGGCTACGACCTGTCGATCTTCGCCGCAGGCGGGTTCGCTCCCGCCACCTCGGACCAGCCCACCACCGGCACCGTGCTCGACCCGATGGTGCAGGCACGTAACCACAACCCTTGGGGCACATGGGATCCCATGGTCGACTATCAGATGATGAGCCGATTCAACCGCGGCTTCTCGAGTCTGCTGCATGCGAACAAGCCGACGGTGGCCAAACTGCACGGCTTCGCCGTCGCCGGTGGCACCGATATCGCCCTGTACGCCGACCAGATCATCTGCGCCGACGACACCAAGATCGGTTATCCGCCCACCCGGGTCTGGGGCATTCCCGCCGCGGGCATGTGGGCGCATCGGCTCGGCGATCAACGCGCCAAACGGCTGCTGTTCACCGGTGACTGCCTCACCGGCAAGCAGGCCGCCGACTGGGGCCTCGCGGTGGAATCCTGCCCCGCCGACGAGCTCGACGAGCGCACCGAACAACTGCTGCAACGCATTTCGCAGGTACCGATCAACCAGCTGATCATGGCCAAGCTGGCCCTCACCAGCGCCCTGCTGGCCCAGGGCGTCGCCAATTCCGGCATGATCAGCACGGTATTCGACGGCGTCGCCCGCCACACCCGCGAGGGCTACGCCTTCCAATTACGCTCGGCCACCGCAGGTTTCCGCGAGGCCGTCCGCGAACGCGACGAGCCCTTCGGCGACTGGAAGCGGGACCAGTTCGAAAAGGGTTCGGGGGCAGCGGAATAGGAGATCTCAGCCGACGTCCAGCGCCGTGGCTTGCTCGGCTTCGGCGGTCACCTTTTCGGCGAGTGAGCGGATTGCCTGTGCCTCGTCGGCGGTCATGGAGTCCACGAACAGGCGTCGGACCAGATCGACGTGGTTGGGGGCGGCTTTCTCCAGCATGCGGCGGCCGTGGGCGGTCAGGCGCACCACGATGCCGCGGGCGTCGTCGGCCGCGGGAGTTCGGTCGATCAGACCACGGGTGTCCATGCGGGCGAGATGTTTGGACAACCGGCTCTTGTCCCAGCAGATCTCCGCGGCCAAATCCTTCGCGCGCAGGCAATCGCCCGGCGCGGCGGACAGGGCCACCAGGATCTCGTAGTCCGGCATCGACAACCCGTCACGGGCCAGTCCGGCCGCCATCGCCGCGTCCAGCCGCTGCCGCATTCGCACGAACGCCGACCAGGTCGTCTGCTCGTCGTCGCTGAGCCATCGCACCATGGGAATGATCCTAGCCAGGATTTGGTTGACATGGACACCAAAGCGACCGAGGAGGTCCTCATGCCCGCCATCACCGTCGACAACATCCTGGTGCTCCCCCGGCTGCCGCGCCCCGACGAAACCATGCGGCAGCGGGCGGTGCGCGCCGTCGTCACCGCGCACAAGCAGCGCGAGGGCGCCGGTTTCGAGGTGCGCCGCCCGTTCCCCAGCCTGGAGCTGCGCTACGCCGATCCGTTCATCCTGCTCGATCAGATGGGACCGGTCGCCTATGAGCCGTACGAGGCCAAGGGCGCGCCCTGGCATCCGCATCGCGGCTTCGAGACGGTCACGTACATGCTCGACGGCACGATGGTCCATCACGACTCGCACGGTGGCGGCGGTGTGATCAGCGAGGGCGACACCCAGTGGATGACCGCCGGGTCCGGCATCCTGCACGACGAGTTGCCCGCCGAGCGACTGGTGATGTCCGGCGGCGTGTTCCACGGCATCCAGCTCTGGGTGAACTTGCCGCGCGCGCAGAAGATGGCTTCGCCGCGTTATCAGGATCTGCGCGCGAGCGAATTGACCTTGGTCAGCTCGCACGACGGTGGTGCCCTGGTGCGCATCATCGCCGGAGAGATCGGCGGATATCAGGGGCCGGGGTCCACCTACACCCCCATCTCCTACGCGCACGCCTCGCTCAGTCCCGGCGGCCGTCTGGAAACGCCCTGGCCACAGCACTTCAGCGCATTGGCCTACGTCCTGTCCGGCAGCGGGACCGCCGGAACCGAGGGACGACCGGTACACGAGCGGCAGCTGGCGGTTTTCGGACCCGGCGACGCGATCACCGTGACCGCCGACGAACGCCAGGACACACCGTCGGGCGATCTCGAGGTACTTTTGCTCGGCGGCGAACCGATCCGGGAGCCGGTGGTGCAGTACGGGCCGTTCGTGATGAATTCACGGCACGAAATCATCGAGGCCATCGAGGATTTCGAGGCCGGGCGAATGGGGCGTATTCCCGCCGAGCACCTGGCTGGGAATCGGCTGGGCGAGTAAGCGAGTCTCGGCCGTGCGGTTGACAACCACACGCGCCATCAGAACAGTAGAGCCCGGCGGTTCCCGGCCAACCACAGCGGGGAGTGTCGGTCGGCCCGTCGCACACACATCGCAGCAGACATCGAGGAATACATGAACGTTCGCAGGCTCATCGTGACCGTGGGCGCGGGATTGGTCACCCTCGCCGCCCCGATCGCCCCGACCGCCGTCGCCGACAACCCCATCCCTACCGGCTCGGCAGGCACCGGCTCGTCCGGCATCGACGATGTCATCGGCGCCACCGGCTCGTCCGGCCTGGCCCAGACCGGTTCGGCGGGTGGTACGTTCAAGAACTGTGACGAGGCGCGGGCCGCCGGCCGGGCACCGCTGTTCCGGGGCGAGCCGGGCTACTCGCCGCACCTGGATCCGGACGGCACCGGGATGGCCTGCCCGACAGTCTGATCCACCCGATAAACGACGACACCCGGTGTGGCACTGCCACACCGGGTGTTTTCGCTTCGGCCCTCAGCGACGGAACAGCTTGACCAGAACCACCAGCACGACCAGCGCGCCCGCGCCGATCAGGCTGTACTTCACCTTCGGCTCGTTCACCTTCGCGATGATCGCCTGCTTGGTGTTGCCGGCGATCCGCTGCGGGTCGGCCCGCACCGCGAGCTCGTCGAGTGTATTCGCGAGCCGGTTGCGGGCGACTTCGATCTCCCGCTCGATGCGCTCGGTATCCCTCGCCACGTTCTCTCCTGTATCCGTTGTCGGTCGCTGACGATCGAGTCTATCCGTCGGTGGGATGTGCCGTCCGCTGTCACAGCCGTGGATTACGGTGCTGGGCATGACGGAGAATCACCGACTCAGTCCGGGCGACACCGCGCCCTCGTTCACCCTGCCCGACGCCGATGGCAAGGAGGTGTCGCTGGCCGATTATCGCGGCCGGAAGGTGATCGTGTATTTCTACCCGGCCGCCAGCACCCCCGGGTGCACCAAGGAGGCCTGCGATTTCCGGGACAACCTTGCCGAGCTCAACGGTGCCGGTATCGATGTCATCGGCATCTCCCCCGACAAGCCCGCGAAGCTGGCCAAGTTCCGTGACAACGAGAAACTGACCTTCCCGCTGCTGTCCGATCCGGACCGCGAGGTGCTCAACGCGTGGGGCGCCTACGGCGAGAAGACCATGTACGGCAAGAAGATCACCGGCGTGATCCGCTCCACCTTCCTCGTCGACGAGGAGGGCAAGATCGCCGTGGCCCAGTACAACGTCCGCGCCACCGGCCACGTCGCCAAGCTCCGCCGCGACCTGGCTGTCTGAACGAGACCCCCGGCTGCTGCGCAGCCGGGGGAACCAGGGGGCCAGCCAGGGAACCAGAGAGGCCAGCCGGGAAACCAGAGAGGCCAGCCGGGGAACCAGAGGGGCCAGCCGGGAAACCAGAGGGGCCAGCCGGGGGAGCCGGGGGAGCCGGGGGCCAGCCTAGGAGTAAGGGCGGCTCCCTCTCTTCATCCCGGCATATACCTTCTCGTTATCCCGGCATGTTTTGGGCCGGGATCAAACGCGGGGCATGACCTGGGAGGCCCACTGCATCATCAGGCGCCAATGGTTGTCCCACCAGGAGCCGAATTCGGGGGTGCCGAGCTGGGGTGGGGAGGGTTCGCCGGGGAACAGCAGTTTTTCGTCGGGGGCGACGGCCGGGGCGGTCGGGGCCGCCAGCGGTGGCGCCCCGGCGGATCCGGTCGGGGGCGGGGCCGACGCGGGTGAGTCGGGTGCCAGCGGTTCCTCCGCCTTCGGGGGCTCCGAGGGTGTGGTGTCGAGTTGACGCACGCCGAGCCGCCGCACACCCTCCGGACCCCAGGTGAGGGCAGCCGGATCGACGGTCACCACCGAAACCGCAGGGCTGCTGCCCATCGCCGACGAATCGACGTCGGTCACGACGGGATCGCCCGGCCGCTGTTCGCTCTCGGCCTCGGTCCGCGGGCCGAGCGACAGCGGCTGCTCCACCTCGGGCGTCCGCCTGGTATCCGCGGCGACCCGGGCATCGGCCAGCATCGAATTGCTGTCCGAGCGCGACCTGCTGCTGATCTCGTACACACCACCGGCGACGATTCCGCCTGCCAGCACACTCGCCGCCGCGAACAGGGCCGCCGTACTCCGCGTGAACCGGCCACGTTCGCCGTCCGCGCCGTTCTCGGTCGTCTCCGGCAACGCCACGAGGGCGGCGCCGATCGCCGCCGCGGCCACGGCCACCTTGCACGGCAGGATCGGCGCGCCGAAACCGGCCAGTGCCGCGGCCACCGCGGGCTGTTCGGCGGCGGAACCGATCACCACCACCGCATCCGGTTGCACACCGGCGGCGTCGAACTGATCCCATGCCGCATGTACGGCGGGGCGCATCGTCTCCTTGGTGATCGCGGCACCCGTCGACGCGATGGCCGAGACCACCCTGTCGCGGTCGGGTGAGACCAGCGAGAACGCCTGGTATCCGGGCACCACCTCGCAGATCACCAGATGGCCGAATTCGTCGACCCAGTTCATGGCCCGCGCGAGCGCCAGATGGGCGGACTTGGCCGACACCATCGACGCGTCGTGCCACGCGCCCGAGGCCAGGCCGCTGACTATCGCGCGGCGTTCGGCCGCGTCCCGGTAACACACCGCGGCGCCGACGATCTCCCGATCCGGGCCTATCTCGTCTGCCAGATTCTCCAGCGCCACCTCGACGGCCTGCGCCAGATCGAGTTTCCCGTCGCCGCGGATCCGTACCGACCGCTGGACCAGCACCCGTTCGGGCAGCCTGCCGCCGTCGTCGGCCAACGCCACCGCGTGCACGGTGCCGCGTTCGGTGGAAACGCCTAATGTCACCGCAGATCGAGCCACAGATCACGCCTCCGATGCACTGAGAGAAACCGCCACCAGGTACTCCTACTCGGTATGTGTTCGTCACCACTTCCGGCACGGATGGGTTATGAGTGACAACGAAACCGGACACGGACGGCGTAGCCGCGTGTCATCCGCGTGTCGCTACGACTAGCCTGATGGTTGTGGTGGAAGCGCGTGCGGCAACGAAGTCGAGTCGACGTCCGGACCCCGCATTGGAGTTGCAGGACGACCCGCAGGAGTTGATGCCCCGACGCCGCCCCACCCAGGAGCGCAGCAAGCGCAAATTCGACGCGCTGCTCCAAGCCTCGCGCGAACTGCTGGTGGAGGTCGGATTCGAATCGTTCACCTGTGAGGAGGTCGCGGCCCGCGCGGAGGTGCCGATCGGCACGCTGTATCAGTTCTTCGCCAACAAATACGTGATCGTCTGTGAGCTCAATCGCCAGGACCTGGTGGCGGTCTCGCAGGAGCTGGCCGACTTCCACGGCGAGATCCCGTCGATGGACTGGCTGCGGCACATGAACAAGCTGGTCGATCACCTGGCCGAGCTGTGGATGACCGATCCGTCGCGCCGCGAGGTGTGGCTGGCGATGCAGTCCACCCCCTCCACGCGCGCCACCGGCGCGATTCACGAGAAGGAATTCGCCGAGGTGGTCCAGCAGATGCTGCGGCCGCTGATGCCCCGTACCCCACGGGCCCGGCGCTCGATGATGGCGCAGGTGCTGGTGCACGTGGTGTATTCGATGCTGAACTTCTCCGTCCAGGACGGCCTGCGCCATGAGGACGCCGTCGCCGAGCTGAAGCGGCTGATGGTCGCGTATCTGCTTGTCGCCGAGAAGGAATCCCGCATGGGCGGGCAGCGGGAGGCCACGGCCAAGAACGTGCCGGGGCAATAAAGGGGCTGCGCTGCCCGGGCTATAAAGGGGCTGCACTGCCGGCCATACGGGGGCTGCACGCCCAGGCCATAAAAGGGGCTGCACGCCGGGGACGGTGCGGGGAAGCCTAGTGCTCGATCAGATCGGCTAGTTCGCCCGGATCCTCCAGCACCACCATGGCGGCGGCCGTGTCTCCGTCGTGGGTGATGGACAGATGCACCCGGGCGCGGGGCAGGAATTCTGCGGCCAGGCCGTGCAGTTTGATGCTGGGCCGCCCCCAGGCGTCGTTCACCACTTCGATGAGGGGATAGGGATTGTCGCCGATCTGCGGACGGCGGGCGAAGCGCGAGGACGCCCATGCCTTGAGCACGGCCTCCTTGGCCGCCCACCGGGCCGCATAGCTGCGCGCCGGATCGGTTCCCTTGCTCTCGCAGTAGCGCCGCTCACCGGCGGTGAAACTCTCGCGGAGCATGGTTGTTCCGGTGCGCTGCAGCTGCTCGGCGAACTCGGAGATGGTCACCAGGTCCAGGCCGATCCCAAGAATCGTCAACGCGCCCCTCAACCTCGATGTAGTGCGGCCACCAAAACGACCGCATGCCAGCCAACCTCGGCAATGCTAACCCCCGCCCCGCCTGCGGCGGGGAACAAGAAGGAGCTACCCGCGGGGAACGTACGTCCCTCCCGGTCCCGCGTGCATCCCTCGTGGCCCCGCGTGGCCCCGCGTGCGTCCCTCGTGGCCCCGGCGTGCTTGTCGCCGGGACCACGAGGGTTGCGGGATTACTTGCAGCCGGTTCCCGGAACGGTGTACACGCCGTTCTCGGTCAGCCGAGCCTCGTGCGACAGCAGCACGTCGGCCTCCAACTGCCGGGCCTGCTTGGCCGGGGTGCCGTCGGCGCCCAGGCGCCGATCGGCGGGCCGCTCGTACAGCGGGGCGCCACCGCACATGGCCTCGACGAACCGCTGGCGCCCGGCCAGCTGCCGCTCTTCGGCGCGGCGCAGGTACTCCGCACGCCGCTGCGGGTCGATGGCCTCGATGAACGCCTGCGGATGCACGACGGCCAACAGCCCCGACACATGCCCGAAGCCGAGCGAGGTGACCAGACCGGCCTTGAGCGGGAACCGATCCGCGAACTTCAGCGGTTCGCGCACCCACACCAGATGCGGGTACTCGGCCATCTTCTCGTCGACACAGTCGAGGCTGCGGTTGGGCGGCACCACACCTTGTTCGAGCACCTGGCACAGGCCGATCAGCTGGAACGCCGCCGCGCCGCCCTTCGCATGCCCGGTGAGGGACTTCTGCGAAACCACGAACAGCGGAGCGCCTTCCGAGCGACCCAACGCATCGGCCAGCCGCTCGTGCAGCTCGGACTCGTTGGGATCGTTGGCGGCGGTCGAGGTGTCGTGCTTGGAGATCACCGCGATGTCGTCCGGCGTGACACCGAGCTTGCGCAGCTCTGCCGCCAGCCGGGATTCCGTACCGCCCCGGCCCGCACCCAGCGCCCCGAGTCCCGGCGCCGGAATCGAGGTGTGCACGCCGTCGGCGAACGACTGCGCATAGGCCACCACGCCGAGCACCGGCAGGCCCATCTCCACCGCGACACTGCCGCGGGCCAGCAGAATCGTGCCGCCACCCTGTGATTCGACGAACCCACCCCGGCGCCGGTCGTTGGCGCGGGAGAAGTAGCGGTCGCTGATGCCCTTGGCGCTCATGGCCGCCGAATCCGCGGTCGCCGACATGTCACCGAAGCCGACGATGCCCTCGATCCCGAGATCGTCGAACCCACCGGCGACGACGAGATCGGCCTTGCCGAGCTTGATCTTGTCGACGCCCTCCTCGACCGACACCGCCGCCGTCGCGCACGCGGCGACCGGATGGATCATCGCGCCGTAGCTGCCGACATAGGACTGAACCACATGTGCCAGTGCGACATTCGGCAGCGCCTCCTGCAGGATGTCGTTGGCGCGCGGCTCGCCCAGCAGGTTGTCGATGTAGAGCGAGCGCATCGACGACATGCCGCCCATACCGGTGCCCTGGGTGTTGGCGACCATCGCCGGGTGCAGCCAGGTCATCAGTTCGGCCGGGGTGAATCCGGAGGACAGGAACGCGTCCACGGTGCAGACGATGTTCCACAGCGCTACCCGGTCCACCGAACTCGCCATATCGGGCGAGATGCCCCACTTGGTGGGATCCCAGCCGGTGGGGATCTGGCCGCCGACCGTGCGTGACAGCTTCGCCTTGCGCGGAACCCGAATCTCGGTGCCCGCCTTGCGGGTAACGGTCCAGTCACTTCCTCCCTCGGAGGCGGGGGTGATGATCGTGGAATCCGGGTTCGCCGCGTAGAACGCCCGCGCCTCGGCCTCGCTGTTGACCACGAAGCTCAGGTCCTTGTCGAGGAACACCGAGGTGAGCAGTGGCGCGGTGTTGTCGGTCATCGCGCCGTCGTCGCCGTAGCGGCGGATGCCGCAGCGCTCGACCACCGCGTCGTGATACCGCTCGGCCAGCTCGGATTCGTCGACGTACTCACCGGATTCGGTGTCGTACCAGCCCGGCTTGGGATCGTTCTCCCAGGTGACCATGCCGGTCGTCCACGCCAGCTCGAGCACACCGGCCGCGGAGAGGCGGTCTTCGACCTCCATCTCGAAGCGGGTGCGCGAGGACCCGTACGGACCGAGCTCGCCCGCGCCGACGATGACGACCATGTCGTGCAGCTCCGCGGTGACCGAATCCCATTCGGGGACCGGCAGTTTCGAGGTTCGTGTCGGCGGAGCGGGCAGGGCGGCGACGGTCCGCGTCTGCGGGGCGTCGCGGTCGTCCTCCTCGTCGCTCCGGCCGATGCCGGAATCCTTCGCCAGCGCAGGCAGATCCAGCTTCGCCCGCGCCAGACCACCGGTCAGGTCGATCTGCTGCGGCCCGGTGGCGGTCACCACCCGCGCCCGCGAGGTGCACCACTTGAGCAGTTCGTCGGCCATCTCCTGAGTGGACCACGTTTGCACACCGGCCTTTTCGACCGCGGCCACCAGAGGATCGTTGTGGCCCATCAGCCCGGTGCCGCGCACCCAGCCGATCAGCGCGTGCACCAGCGTGACCCGGTGCGCCCACGACTTCTCCGCGCGCCACTTGGCGACGACGGCGTCCAGCGCCGCCTTGGATTCGCCGTAGGCGCCGTCCCCGCCGAACATGCCGCGATTGGGCGAACCCGGCAGCACCACATGCAGTTTCGAGTCGACGTCGTGGTCGGCGCCGAGCATGGACAGCCCGCCGATCAACCGTTCCACCGACCACAGCAGGACCCGCATCTCCATTTCGGCGCGCGCACCCGCGTCGGAGAGGTCACCGGCCACCCGGGGCGCCGCGAACGGCAGCAGCAGCGTCGGGGTCATCGCCGGTTTCACGAGGACCTTCGCGCCACCGGCATTATCGGTCTGCTCGTTGCCGACCCAGTCGATGAGCGCGTCGACATCCTGGTAGGAGGCCATGTTCGCGGCCACCACCCAGAGCGCGGCACCGTGACGGGCGTGCTCGCGGTAGAGCTGCTTGTAGAAGGCCAGCCGCCCGTCGTCCAGCCTGGAGGTGGTGACCACGACCGTGGCGCCGCCGCCGAGCAGCCGAGCGGTGACCGCGGCCGCGATGGACCCCTTGCTGGCCCCGGTGATCACCGCGGTATCCGACGACCAGGCGCCCGCCTCGGTCGTGTCGAGGGCCGCCTCGGCAATGCGCTCGTACACTCCGGCGAGCACCGAGCGGGCCTGCTTCATGGCCCGCTGGCGCCACCAGTTGGCCTGCGCCGCAACGGCTTCGCCCGCGCCGAGATGTCCGTCGACGGGCAGTTCGGCAATATCGCTGTCGTCGCCGAGCCACAGCCGGGCCAGATCCTCACGGGCCGAGGCCCAGCGGTCGTCGATGAGCACCGCCTTGCGGGCGTCGAACACCGGCGCGACCAGCCGCGGCCAATCGCTGCCGAGTTCCGCCGAGACCAGGTCGACCAGCGATTCGTCGGTCGCCTCCGGTGCGGAGACCTGCTCCGACAACCCCAATTGCTCGAGCACCACCCGCGCCGCGGTCGCCAGCACGCCGTCGCGGCCGGTGATCTGCTCGGTGAATTCACCCAGCGCCGCCGCATCCACGGTGCCGCCACCACCACCGCCGGCCGTGGGCAGCGCCACGCTGATCCCGCGCCGCGCCGCCACCGACTGCACGGCGGCGTCGATCGCGGCATCCACCGCGGCTCCGTCGGTGAGTGCGCCCGACACCAGGCCGCCCAGGTCGCCGCCGCGCACGCTGGTGCCCTCGCGGGTACCCAGCGACACCTCGGCGGTGACGTGATGGGCCCAGCCGTCGCCGAGCTGCCACACCTTCTTCACGCGGTCCGCGACGGCCGCCGGGCGCTTGCCGGAGGGACCGAACACCTTGCGCAGGTGATCGCCGATGGCATCGGACAGCACCGATCCGAACGGCTTGTAGGTGCGCGCCAACCGGTCCACGGTCGCCGACAACGCGCCCATATCCGCATCGGCGGCACCGTCGATGGCACCCAGCGACAGCTCCGAGCCGAGGTCGACCAGCAGCTGGTTTCGCCGTGAGGACACCCCGTCGCACAGGCCCTCGATGGTGTCCACCGGGCCGATCTGGTCCAGCCGCAGCTTGGTCCACAGCGCGATGAGCACGCGGGTGGCGTCGGCCGCGGTGAACGGGATGTCATCGGGACGCGGGCCCCCGGCGGGGGCAGGCGCAGGCGCGGCGCTCGGCGCGGCTGCCGCGGGAGCGGCCGGAATCTGTTCGACAACGGCCTCTTCCGGCTCGTCGGCCGGGGCGGGGTCGGTATCGGTGGAGTACACGATTGCCGCCTCGCGCTCGATATTGAGCACCTCCACCTTGGTGGTGGCGAACTGCGGCAGCTTGAGGGTGTTGGTCGCCAGGTTCGCCACCGTCGGCGTTGCGGCGACGCCGATTTCGACGAACCGGTCCACGCCGAGGCCGCCGTGCGCGGTGTCGGTGAACAGCAGATCCTGGGTCTCGATCCAGCGCACCGGGCTGGCGAACTGCCAGGCCAGCAGTTCGATCAGCACCACCCGGCACAGCTCGGTCGGGCGCTGCGTCCACGAATCCCAGTCCGCCAGCACCCGCGCCAGCGGTTCCGAGGGAACGTAGTCGGCGATCTCGGCGATGAAATCGCGTTCGAGCGAGAACGGCCGCGGCACCAGGTTCGGAATATAGCGTCCGGCAAGGACTTCCGGATGCAGGTCGGCGGGCAGCAGCTCCTCGAGTTTGGTGCGGAACTCGGGCACGCCCTTGCGCAGCACCGTCGAGTGGAACGGCACGTCGATGCCGGGCACCAGCACGAAGGCGCGCTTACCGCCGAATTCCACACGGCGGCGCTCGATTTCGGCCTCCAGCTCCTCGAGTCCGCGCACCGTACCCGCGATCGCGTACTGCGAACCACGCAGGTTCAGGTTCACGACCTCCAAAAATTCACCAGCACGAGCCGCCACTGTTGCGACGAAATCGACGACCTCGGCATCGGGCAGCCCGATCTGGGACGGGCGGATGGCGGCCATCCGATAGTCGCTGCGGCCCTGGGCATCCCGCGGCACCAGCTCGTGCATGGCCGAGCCGCGCTGGAACACCACCTCCAGCACCGCCTCCAGCGGCAGCACACCGGCCACGGCGGCGAGCGCGTTGTATTCGCCGACCGAATGCCCGGCCAGCATCGCGCCCTCCACGAACGCACCGGCCTCCCGCAACTCCGCGACCTGCGCGACCCCGAGGGTGGCCATCGCGACCTGCGTGAACTGGGTCAGGTGCAGAACTCCCTGTGGGTGGCGGTATTCCACGCCGCGTGCCCGCAGGTAGGTCGGGTTGTCGCGCACCACGGCGAGGATGGAGAAGCCCAACGCCTCGCGGGTGTGCTTGTCGGCGCGATCCCAGACCTGTTTGGCGGCCTTCGACCGCGACCGCGCGTCCAGGCCCATCCCCTTGGCCTGAATGCCCTGTCCGGGGAAGGCGTAGACGGTCTTCGGCGCCGCGATGCGGCCGGTGGCGGCCACCACCAGAGCGCCACCGGTCCGGCAGGACACCTCCACGATCTCGCTGCCGCGGTCCACCGCGATCCGCTCGACCCGAACATCGATCTCGGCGCCGGGGCGCACCATGCCCAGGAAGCGGGTGGTCCAGGCGGTCAAAGCCCGTGGCGGCAGCGGGGATTCGGGATCCACGGCCGTCACCGCGTGCTGGGCGGCGGCCGACAGCCACATGCCGTGCACGATCGGGCCGCCCAGACCCGCGAGCTTGGCGGCGGCATCGCTGGTGTGGATCGGGTTGTGGTCGCCGGACACCTCGGCGAAGGCGCCCATCGCCCACGGCGCGGTGATCGTCACGTCGCGACGACGCCGCCTGGGCGTGTCCGTCGCCTCGGCCGCCGTACCGGCGGCCCGCGGCGGATCGGCGAGTTCGCCGTCACCGGTGCGGCCGCGAATGGCGAAGCGCTCCACCAGTTTCGCCACGGCCGGGGTCTCGAGACCGTGATCGCGCATGGCGCCGACGGTCACGCGAACCTCGACCACGCGGCCCAGATCGGTGTCGGCCACGGAGGTGGCTTCGGCACGCACGGCGAGAACCGCGGGCTCGCCGGGCAATTCGCGCACCAGCTCGATCTGGTGGTCCAGATGCACCAGATCCAGCATGCCCTCGATGACGCTGGTGCCCTCGGCGGAGCGCGAGGCGCCCAGGACCGCGAATACCGCGGGCCAGCAGGCACCTACGAGCACATCCGGCACGGTCCGCCCGATGGTGCTGAGGGTGGGGGGCAGGCCCGATCCGGTGACACCGGCGTGGTCGGCCCCGAGATCCGGCGTCCAGGCCAGGTTCACGTGGGCGACGTGAATGCCGTTCGCGGACTTGACCTCCGGCAGTTCGCGTCCGGCGGCGACGGCCAGCAGCGCCGACATGGCGGCCTCGGCATCGCCCTCGGTGATCACCGGCGCGCCGCCGTTGTACACCGAGGCGGGCACGGTGATACGGATACGGACCGCGTCGCGGCCCAGCAGCGGCACCATCAGCTCGGCGTAGGCATGGTCCTCGGGTCCGGTGGTCGGCACCAGCGTCGCGCCGGTCGGGCGATGCACCGCGCCCTTGTCGTCGACGGTCCACTCGTGCAGATCGCCCAGCCGGTGAATCGGATTCACGGTGGTGCGCCCGGCCCACTCCACGTCCGGGGCGGACAGCACGATATCGAGCGCGCCCTCGGTGACCTCGGCGCGACGGCGCCCGTCGACGGCCTTGGGCGCGACCCCGCCGCGGATCAGCGAGTACGCGGTGTCCTGCTCGAAGCGGTCCAGCAGCTCACCGACCGGCTCGTTCACACGAGTGATACCGGCCACCGACACCGTGCCCGGAATGACGCACACCTGATCGGCGGAGTACCGCGGATCATGGGCCTGCCACAGCGAATCCGACCGCCACCAGCGGCGCACGTCCGCGTCGATGACGGGCACGAAATTCACCGGCTTGCCGGGGGTCTTGCACAGCGAGACGAAGAACGGCACATCCGCCGGATGCAGGACGGTCTCGGCGGCCTCCGGATACGCCTCCTTCAGCGCGCAGATCGCCTGCACCGGCTGCTCGAACGCGCTGTCGTCGGCGAACAGCGAGGCGATCTCGCCGCGATCGGCGGGATGCAGACGGGCCTCCGCGCGCCGCACCATCTCCGCGAACCGGTCCCGCCAGGTGATGTCCAGCCACAGCGAGCGGGTGGCATCGGTGATGACCTCGCCGAAATCGGTGCCGCAGTCGAAGTCCTTGCGGCGGTCCAGCCCGACGGCCAGTTCGACGTAGCGCTCCAGCCACTCGACGTAGGTCATGGCGGCCACATCGCCGAAATACGGCTTGGCCGTGCGGTTGAGCGCCTCGACGATCTCCGCGCGCCGGGCGGCGACGGCCTCGGCGTCCCCGGCGACCTCGTCCAGCAGCCGGCCGGTGCGCGAGGCCGAGTTATCGATCTCGTGAATGTCGGCGCCCAATTGGCTACGGCCGGAAGCCATTCCGCCCGATGCCGTGCCCGCGGCGACCCAGGCGGGAGTGCCGGGCGTCTCGACCAGCAGCTGCTTCACCTCGGGCGCGGTGGTCGCCTCCAGCGTCGCCATCGCGGCCGTGCCCACCAGCACACCGTCCAGCGGCATCGCCGGATAGCCGTGCGCCACGGCCCATTCGCCGGTCAGATATTCGGTAGCCCGCTCGGGGGTGCCGATTCCGCCTCCGACACAGACGATCACGTTGGCGCGGTTGCGCAGCTCGGAATAGGTCTCGAGCAGCAGGTCGTCCAGGTCCTCCCAGGAGTGGTGACCGCCGGCCCTACCGCCCTCGATGTGCATGATCACCGGGTAGTCGGGCACGGCGTCGGCGATGCGCAGCACGGCCCGAATCTGGGCCACCGTACCGGGTTTGAACGCGACATGGGTGATGCCGACCTCGGTCAGCTCCTCGATCAGCGCGACGGCCTCGTCGAGTTCGGGGATGCCCGCGGTGACGACCACACCGTCGAACGGCGCACCCGCGGCGCGGGCCCGCTGGACCAGTCGCTTACCGCCCAGCTGCAGCTTCCACAGGTAGGGGTCGAGGAACAGGGAGTTGAACTGCACCGCGCGGCCCGGGTGCAGCAGGGTCTTCAGCTCGGCCACCCGGTCGGCGAAGATCTGCTCGGTGACCTGGCCGCCACCGGCGAGTTCGGCCCAGTGACCCGCATTGGCCGCTGCGGCAACGATTTTCGCGTCGACGGTGGTGGGTGTCATGCCCGCCAGCAGGATCGGCGAACGCCCGGTGAGCCGGGTGAAGGCGGTCTCGACGACGATGCGGCCGTTGGGCAGCCGCACCGGCTCTGGGGCGAATGTCGACCACGCCGGGGCCACCTCCGGCGCCGCACCGGGAGTGAACAGGCTGCGCTGCCCCGGCCGGGTCGACGCCGCGACGATGCCGACACCGGTGCCCTTGAGCGAGCCCAGGGTCAGCCGGGTCAGCAGATCACCCGGGCCCAGATCCAGGATCCAGTGCGTGCCCTCGCCCACCACCGCATCCACGGTCGCCACCCAATCGACGGGCTCGACGAGGATCTGCCGGGTCAGCTGGGTGGCCAGTTCGGTGTCGATACCGCAGTTGTAGGCCCACGCCTCGACCAGATCGACGGTGTCGGTCAGGGCCGGGTGATGGAAGGCGACCTCGACCTCGACGTCCTCGAACACCGGCGCGAACACGGCGCCGCCGCGCTTTTTGGCCTCGCGCTCGCGGGTCTGCTCGGCATGGATCTCCGCGCAGCGCTGCCGCACCCGCTCCAGCTGGGTCACCGTGCCCGACAGCACCGCCCGGCGGCGCCCGTTGCGGATCGACACCACCGCGGCGGCGGCCGGATCCACCCCCTGGGACACCTCGGCCACCACCGCTCTCAGCTGCTCGGGATCGACGTTGGACACGGCCACCATCGGCGAGCGCTCCCCCACGGGGATCAGGCCGCGCCGACGGGCCACCAGTGTCGCTGCGGCACCGATCAATTGGGCCAGCGCCAGCAGTTCGGCGTCGCGGGTGCCGTGCGCCTCGGCGGCCTTGGCGGCCAGCAGGCCCTGAGAGTGACCGACGATCGCGGCCGGGGCGTGCGCGCCCGGATCCAGGCCCTGCAGCCGCAGCGCGCGCAGCGCCGCCACCTGGGTCAGAAAGACGCCCGGCATGGAGATCGCGGCCGACCGCAGCACCTGCTGCGGCGGGGCCGCCGACACCTCGCCCTGATCGGGGTCGGCGAGATCGTCCTCGAGCATCCACGCGATCGGGTCGAACCCCATCGGACGCACCATCAGCAACTTCGCCGCAACCGGCTCGAGCCGGGTGGCGGCCTCGTTGACCAGCGCGGTCAGCTCCGGCTCCAGGGCGCTGTCCCGCCCGATCTCCTCGAGTTCGCCCAGCCAGGCCGCGCCCTGCCCGCCGAAGGCGAGCGCATACGTCTCACCTGCGAGCAGACGATCCAGCAGCGACGACTTGATCCCCCTGTCCGCAGCTCCCCCAGCCACCTTTGCGCTCGATCCGGTCCCGGTGCTCTCGTTGATCGTCAAGACGTATCGACTTCCTTACTCGTGGCGGCTCGTCCCTGACAGGGGGCCGCTCCTCCGTGCGCAGGTGTCCCTCGCCCCTGAGGACCTGATGAAGGCCGAGGATCGCACAGAATCATGAGGATTTCCTCATGTTCCGCCGTCGCGTTAGGGGTTACCCCTCGGTATTCCGGTACGTTCGTCCAAGAAAAATCCGAAACATGACCCTCCCTCATGTTCCGTCCCCGCTGGTCCCACCCGGTTACATCCCCGTAGGAAAGTTGAGGGCCCCTCACATTGCCCGTTACCGAATTGTTATAACCCCAGGTCGGGTTACTCGCCAGTACGAAACGCCCATCCGGAGCTTCGCGAACCCGGTCAAGCCCGGTAGCATTTGGACGGTCGTACCATCACGCGCGAGTGGCGAAATTGGCAGACGCGCTGGATTTAGGTTCCAGTGTCCTCGGACGTGGGGGTTCAAGTCCCCCCTCGCGCACCATTCCAGTACTCCTGGACACCATCCTCGTATCTCGTGTTCTAGCGCGCTAGAACACGCTGCAGAGACACCGAACATCGGCGGCCTTTTCCCGTTCGCCCTGCCTGCGTCTGCGGAGACGGCCGATCACCGTGCCGTGCCGCTGGACTCGGGCCTGCCACCGGCGCGGTTGCGGGGCGGGCGCCTGGATCGGATGCAGCCGACCTCGCTGGACAGCACTCGTGTCGTCTACGGCTCGGTCTTGGTCAACCACGCGGGCCGTCTGGCCGAACGCGCGGTGCTCGGCTCGCTGGGCTGGGACCCGGGCACCCCGATCCGGATCCGGCCGGCCGCACCCGGCGTGCTACTGGTCACCGACGGCGAGCCCGGCGGACACACGATCGCACACAACGGGCAACTCTCCCTACCCGCCCGCATCCGCAAGGCGATGCGCCTGCGCACAGGCGACCGTGTGCTGCTGGCCGCCCACCCCGACCAGAGACGGCTGATCATCGTTTGCCAAGTCGCGCTCGCGGACCTGGTCGCCGAGATCCGCGACCGTATCGACGGCGGTGAGCAGCCGTGACAACCGCTACCCCTGCGATCACCTCCGCCGAACTCGACGCCGCGCGCACCCTGCTCGCCCGGATGGGCATCACCGCCGCCGACCTGCTCGACGTCCGCCCGCCCGCACCGACATTCGCCGAATACATCCCGGCCATTCGGGACCGGGTGGCCTCGGCGGGCACGCTCCGCACCTACAACACCCACTGGAAATACCTCGAGCGGGAATGGGGCCCGCGTCGAATCGACGAACCCACCGTCACAGAGATCGCCGAGATGCGCGACGCCGCCCGCCGCAACGCCAAACGGGACCGTAACGCCCGCGACGGCCGCGGAGCCGCCGAGGCGATGATCGGGGCGCTGCGTTTCCTCTACAGGCACGCCGAGAGCGACGGCTTCCTCCGGCCCGGCGACAACCCGGCAAAACGAGTCGCCAAACCGCGTCGCATCCCGTCCACCAGACGCGGCTTGCCACTTGAGCAGCTCACCGAGATCGCGCGGGTGGCCGCGACCACCGGCAACGACCCGGACCTGGACACAGTGCTCCTTCGCCTGCACGCCGAGACCGCGTGCCGCCGCGGCGGCGCCCTGGGCTTGCGCCCCGACGACCTCGATCCGCAGCAATGCCTGATCCACCTGGTCGAGAAGGGCACAATTTCTCGCTGGCAACCGGTCTCGCCCACTCTGATGGCGAACCTGCTCCATCACGCCCACCAGCGCGGCGCTCAACCCGGTGAACAACTGCTGCGCTACCGCAACGGCAAACCTATCACCCGACGCCGCTACGACGGACTGTGGACCCGGATCGGGCTCGAATTGCCGTGGGTCGAAAAACAGCAGATCAGCACCCACTGGCTGCGGCACACGACCCTGAAATGGGTGGAACGCAACTTCGGCTTCGCCGTCGCTCGCGCCTACGCAGGGCACGCGGAAGGGAAATCCCAGGGTTCGACCGTCATCTACACCCGGGCCAGCCTCGAGGAAGTCGCATTGGCGCTGGCCACCTTGACCGGCGAACCCCACCCACTCGCCGCAGCAACGGCACCCTCCCGAATAGAGACAGCAATATGACCATCGAAGCGACGCCTCTTCCGACACGCCCCGCCGGTGCAGGCGCGGTCGCGCTGCCTTCCGAGGGTTTCCACCCGTTGGAGGCGATGCCCGACGATGTCATGCTCCGGACAGCTCTCGAAGGGTGCTCGACCAAGAAGGACATGATGCGGCTCGTGTGCGAGCTGTTCGGAGACCCGACGACCGACGACGTGCGCTCGGTGCTGGCCCGCTGCGGAGCGCCGGTCTCACGTCAGCACGCATCGAACGTGATCAACGATTGGCGGCGCACTCACCACCGCCGACCTCACCCCGCCGACCCGGATCGGCAGGATCCCGCCGGGCGCACCGACGCCTTGCCCGCGTCGACCGACAGCGTCGGCGTCGCGGATAGGCAGGACACGGTCACCGAGATGACAACACTCGAGCTCGAGCAGCAGCCGGTGGACGCGTCAATGACAGCGTCTCGTGCACACGGTGAGACCGACGTGCCGCCTGCCGATGAACCCGTGCCGGAGCACCGCCGGGGCGACGCGTCACCAGGCAGCGGATCGATGGTTGACGACGCCACCGACGACGAATCCATTCGCCCCTCCTCTCGAGTAGCTGAGGCGCCGCGAACGTCGTCTCGCCCGGCCAAGGTCTGGCCCGTGCTGCTGA
The DNA here is from genome assembly GCF_015477765.1 of Nocardia transvalensis. Taxonomy (GTDB): domain Bacteria; phylum Actinomycetota; class Actinomycetes; order Mycobacteriales; family Mycobacteriaceae; genus Nocardia; species Nocardia transvalensis_A. The sequence continues at coordinate 140,708 of NZ_JADLQQ010000013.1, forward strand.
TCGCGCTGCCCGCAGCGGTCGCGGTGTGGTCCGGTTGGGTCGGTCTGGGTGAGCTGACTGGATTCGGTGTCATCCATCCCTTGCCGGGCATCTGGGATTCCGCCCGCCTCAACACCGCGATCACCCTGCCGATCGGCGTCGAGGCTTACGCGTCGTACGCCTTGTATGTATGGTTGTCGGGTCGCATCCGGACCGCGAAGACCGTCAATTACGCCAAGTGGTCGGCCATCGGCAGCCTAGCGCTCGGCGCTGCCGGACAGATCGCTTACCACCTGATGCAGGCCGCGGGAACCCGGATCGCACCGTGGCCGATCACGACAGTGGTCGCGTGCCTGCCGGTTGTCGTGCTCGGAATGGGTGCGGCGCTCACGCACATGCTCATGCGGGAGAACCACACGGATTGAGGTAGAGCGGCAGAGCCGGGTTCGCGGGTCGGCGGGCCTTATCAGTCTGCCTTGGCGGCGGGGGGTGTCAAGCCGCGAAAAGCGTGCGGCTTGACACCCCTTTTCCGCCGCCAAGGCGGACTGAACGGCCGGCCCGCCGACCCGCGAACCCGACCTCTGTTTGGAGAGAGCGCGTTTCTCGGCGGCGGGAATTTCCATTCACCCCTGTCCCGTCTGAGATTTCCCAAATCCCAGTGTTCCTGGGAGGCGCTTTGCCGTCTCTGCTTACTCAAAATTCCAATCAGCGTCGCTTGCTGCTGTCCACGGGCGCCGCATCGATCGAACGGTGCGATACGGCCTGGGGACCGCTAACGCCGTGGACCACCAGCGCTGATCATCTCGACCCGGCCCGTCGGATGCTGTTCTTCCTGGGGATCGGTCAACCCAGTCTGATGACCGCGTCTCCGGTGCCGGTGTTCGTGTCGGCGAAAAGACTGGCGCAGTACCGCTCTCGTGGCGAGAAGTTCCCGGTCAAAGCGATCCGGGCCCCGTATGCCGGGGACTCGGGAGCGTATTCGGCGATCATGCTGACCGCCGATCCGCGCGGGCATCCCTGGTGGGCGCATCCCGACGAATACGGGGCGCTGTGGACTCGGCTGATCGAGGACATCGGGCCGCCGTTGTTCGTCGGGATCCAAGACGTGCCCTGCGAACCCGGATGCCTGCGGTTCACCGGATCGACCACAAGCCGGCATCAGCAGGCGACTCTGGAGAACTATCTGTATCTGTCCGAGCAGTTCGATTTCGTGCCGTGGCTGCCCACGTTGCAGGGCTGGCATCCGCACGACTACGTCGAGCACTACCACCGCTACCTCGAGGCCGGTATCGACCTGACGGGCCGGTGGGTCGGAATCGGAAGCGTCTGCCGCAAGAACCGCGCCCGAGACGTGGCCCGAGTCCTTGCCGCTCTCGCGCCGCTGGACATGAAAATGCACGGATACGGCGTGTCGTTGAATGCGCTCGCGTTGGCCGGTCACCTGCTCCACAGCAGTGATAGTCAAGCCTGGTCGATGGCCTCACGCACCGCCCATGTCCGGCTGCCTGGTTGTGTGCACCTGTCTCGCCCGGATCCGGTCACCGGCGAACGCGTGATCACCGATTGCCGAAATTGTTTCCGCTATGCCCTGTACTGGCGGGAAAAGGCCATGGACGCGTTGCGTGCCTGCGCCGAGCGGGTCGTCGCCGCCGACCCCGGTCTGTGGTCCGATCCCGTTCCCGCGCGACCGATCCCACGCTCGCAGCGCCGGACCGCGGCGACCGGTGTGCGCTCCGACGTCCCGGCGTCCGCCCAGATTTCGCTGTTCGATGCGTTGCCCACCCGCGCGGCGCCTTTGCGCGATCCCATCCCACTCCCGGCCATCGGCAACGTGGCCTGAGCGAAAGAAGTTCCTATGTCTACGACATTGAGCAGGAGCCAAGCCAAACTGCACCGTGAAGCGTGCCTGTTGATCGACGCCGACCGCGACCTCGACGACGAGGAGAAGCGATTCGTCCTGGATCACTGGCAGGAGGCCGCCAACCCCGAGCATTGTTTGGACGGAGCGTATTTCACGCCCCTGGGCCTCGCGGGCGTCATGCAGATCGACGTGGTGGGTAGCCGTATCGTCGATCTGTGTGCCGGAATCGGGCACTTGAGTTTCGCGTGCCGCAACCTGCTGGATCACCGGTGGAACGGTGAACGGGTTCGCGAATTCGTCTGCGTCGAACGCAACCCGGAGTACGTCCGGATCGGCATGCGGATCATGCCCGAGGCCACCTGGATCTGCGCTGACGTCCTCACCGTACCCACCATGCGGCTGCGTTCATTCGACACCGCGATCGCCAATCCGCCCTTCGGGCCGATCCCCCGCTCGGGCGACGCTCCGCGTTACCACGGTCCGCGATTCGAGTTCCACGTCATCGGCATCGCGGCACGACTGGCGCGCCACGGCGTGTTCCTCGTCCCGCAACAGTCGGCACCGTTCAGCTACAGCGGAAAATCCTGCTACGTCGAGGATCCGGACGCCGAGTATCAGAAGTTTCACACGGCGACCGGGATCACGCTCGAGCCTGGCTGCAGCATCGACACCACCTACTACGCCGACGACTGGCACCAGCGGCCGATCGCCACCGAAGTCGTCGTGTGCGATTTCACCGAACAGCCCTCCGCAACCGTCGGCACCGACCACCGTGTCCCGGCGACCGGTCGCCGGTTCAGCGTGCCCACCACGACAACGCATGAGCCCGTCAGTCGGCCCGCAGCGTAGAGCTGGAGGCTCGCACATGTGTCCGCCGTCCCTCGACGCCAACGTAATTCGACGGTATCGGGCTGCCCGCGCCGACGGGATGTCTGCCGCAGCGGCCTACGGTCACGCGACCACGCCCGAACCAGCGCATGCCTATGAATGTTATGGCGATGATGCCGTTCGTTTCCTGCTCGACGATCCGGACTTGACGGGCCTCGTCATCATCGCGAGGACTACCCCCGATGACGATCCGGACCGGTCATGGTTGGGCGAGTACACCAATGCCTGGTCCCCCGACGTCATTGCCCGCGACCACGCCACACCCACCTGCTATCCGCGGTACTTTCTCCCCCGCTCCACCATCGCACAGCGTCGGGCAGACTTGTCGGCACTCGGGTATGCCCGCGGGCCCGCGCACGTCGAGGCCGAGCGACAGGTCCGCGAAGATGCTCGGCTGTTCACCGAACTCGACGCCCGGATCATCACGGTGTCGGTGCACAAGGCAGGTGTACTGCTCAGCGAGACGTCTGTCGGAGCAGATTTCGATCCGAAGGCCAGCTTCGAGGACCAGCTCGCCAATTTCGCGTCCGATATTCTCGACGAGGCGATCACCGAGGCCCGCGCCGCCCTGCCTCTGCTCATCAGCGCACTCGCCGACGACCGTGAACCTCACCGCAGGTCGAGTGCAACCCCAGCGGCAGATTCATCCTCCACCGGCACGCCGATCGTCGTCGCCGACGAGCCGTGGGGATCGCTTCGCTCCGAACAGGACCGATCGGGACACACTGTGCTGCACATCGATCCGGTCGACCCCGAAACGAAGGCGCGGGTTTTCCTGCGCGGCACCGAACTCGTTGATGACCGGATCACTCGCGACGAGGTCGATGTCACGGTGTATGGCGGTGAACGCGACGATCGCCGGGTGGTGCATGTCGACACCTTCGATCACACCGGACCGATTCGCATCAACCTCAACGATGGACCAGCGGTGTATCACGGTGACCCCGCGACCGGCGAGCGGTTCACCGACAACACCGACTTCTGAATAGTCGCGTCGCCGGTTCCGTTCTGCGGGCGCTCGGAGATGGTGCCGACGGCGGTCGGTCGTGTGTCAAGCCCGCGGGGAAAGCGCCCGCGGGCTTGACACCCTTCCCGCCGCCGCGGCTGCCGAAGCGCGCCCCGCAGAACGGGCCCGGTGTCGAGACCGATTGCGCTCAAACACTTTCCGGCTCTCACCGGCACCGGTAGCCGCTTCCCTTCCTGGAGGTTGTCGTGTCCACAGCAATGTTCAGCCAGCCCACCTTCGACCGCGATGCCGTGCGCCTGGAATTGGCCGTCACCATCTCGCACACTCCACCACCGGTGCCCGACGCCCCGTTGGGTCGGAGCCGCCGGATCCTGATCACTGGTTCCCGCAGTTGGACCGACCGCGCCACCATCCGGGCGGCGCTGGCTGAGGTGTGGTCCCCGGACGTGGTGCTGGTGTCGGGGGCCTGCCCGCGTGGCGCCGACGCGCAATGCGAGGCGTGCTGGCAGGCATGGGACGGCCGGGTCGAGCGACATCCCGCTGACTGGGACCGGTTCGGACGCCGCGCCGGGTTCGTGCGCAACGAGCAGATGGTGCGAGCCGGCGCCGATCTGTGTCTGGCGTTCATCCGCAACGAATCGCCCGGTGCCAGCCACACCGTCCGCCTGGCCCAGCAAGCGGGCATTCCGACGCGGATCTTCCGCACTACCGATACCCCGACCGTGGCCGACCATGCCCGCGGCTGACGCCCTGTTCGACCTGCCGGCACCCAGCCACGACGCAGTCGTGCCGATCTGCTGGTCGTATGGGATGGGCGCTGAGAGCACGGCCGGAGTCGTGCGCAGCCTGCTGGAACCGGGCTTCGGCCCTCCGGAGTTACTCGAGGATTTCTCCAATCTCATCGTGATGACCGCCCAGACCGGCGACGAGTGGGCCTCCACTTGCGAGCTGGTGACGCGATTCGTGCTGCCGATCTTGACCGACCATCACGTCCGGATGGTCGAGGTCGCTCGCGCCGGACCGGCCGTCGAAGACGGGATCGTCGTGTTGCAGGACACCCGCGAACCGGTCCGCCTGCACCCCGACCCCGACAAGGACGGGTTTTTCAGTCTGAGCCGCGAGAACCGCCGTAACGGTGTGATGCCGCAGCTCGGCGGTACCCGCAAGTGTTCAATCAAGGCGAAAGGATGGCCGCTGGACAATTGGCGGGCCCGTGAACTCGGCTCGGACCCGTATCTGCATGCGGTCGGCTACAACATCGAGGAGGGCGGCCGGATCCTGACCGATTCGGCCGTGCAATTCGGCGGTCGCCGCCGCCCTTTCTATCCGATCCACGAAAGCGGCTGGACCAGGCAACAGTGCAGGCAATACCTCTACGACCTGTTCGGGGTGTGGTGGCCCAAATCCCTATGCCGTCAATGCTGTTTCGTTTCGCGCGATGAATGGCCCGAACAGCTCGCCCGCTTCAACGCGGCACCGGCCGAGGGTGTTCATCACCTGATCGACGAGTACATGGCCGTGGCGTTGAACCGCCATGCCGGGCTGTTCGGTCGCGCGGGCACGCTCGCAGCGCGTCTCGAACGTGACGCCGCCGTCGAGGTGCTGCAGCTGGCCGAGCAGGAACTGGCGACGATCGAATGGGCGCTGTATCGGGTCCGACGCTGCTACCTGGCCCCGGCGCAAGCGTGGCGATCAGTAGAGATCGCCCACCGCGGCGACCGTGACACCGAACGCCAGCTGCTACACCGTCTTGCCCGTGGCCTCGGTCGCGAACCTGTGACCGAAGCCGGTCACACTCGGCTGTGGCTCGCACATCGGACCTCTGACCGCTACCCGCACGTCGAGTCCTTCTACGTCGCCGCGCCTGCCGAAGTCCGTCCGAAACAACGCACTGGCTTCGAGTTGCGCTTCGCCGCCCACGTAACCAACGAACTGCTCGAACTCGACATCGCCGCCGCCGATCTCGTCCGTGCCCTGACCGACCACCCGCCCGCTGCATCCCCATCGAGTAAGTCCGGCCCGATCCGCATTGCTCCTCAACCGACCAGGACCGAGACGAGTACATGACCGAGGACAGTTTGGACATCACCCCGCACATCCCACCGATCGCGCTCACCGCCACTACACCGCCAGCCGACGGTCCCGCCTTCGAAGTCTGGACCGCCGACTACACCACCAAATTCGGTGTCGTCTACCAACGCGGCGGCATATGGATCGCGTCGTCCAACATCGAGTTTCCTAGCCCTTTCCACGCCCGCGACGACGCAATCGCGATACTGGCCATGTTCCGGGGGAAATTCCCGACCCCAGCGAACCCCGATGAGACCCCCGACGGCGTCGACACCACCGACCACCGGCTCAACGAACTGCGCTTTCCAATGCGCCAAGTCCTTGACCGAATAGATCTGCGCCGCCCCGACGCCCCGCCCCGACATCGTGAGCCGATCACCGACCCACCCAGGCGCACGGACGCGTCTCGGTGACATGCACGAGGCGCCTGCAATCTGTCTCGGACCTGGTCAGCGACGCTGTCCGGGCCCGGAGCACTCGTCACCGATACCGATCTCAAGCTTCAGGCCAACGGCGACGACGATTCCGATTGCTCGGGGTTCTACGTCATCCTGCACAACCGCCACAGCCGTCAACGCATGATCGAGCTCACCACCGGTTGGACCGAATTCGATTTCCCGGACAAACACCTCCCGCTCATCGACGGGTCCGGGACTGCTTGCTCCAAGTCGTCTCAGCAGCAAACAGCCTGCTGATCATCGTTGCCGGACGGCAATGACCGTCTGGATGCTCGTCGGACCGACGGCCGCGTACGGGGCTCGTACCGAACGCTGGCTGATCTGCTTCAGTACCTCGGTGTCGGGCAGCGTCGCAACTATCACCGACTGAACCAATCCCCCTGCACCGACCGCCGTAGCACACGCCGTAGTCCGCGTGCATGGCGAAATGCAGGACGACATCGCTCTGCATCACCTCGGCTATCTGCGTATCAAGACGTCGCATCCCACCGAGAACACGGATTGATTTGTCGTCCGGGTCATCGGCATCGCCCCCACTGACACCGACAGCCAGCACACCGCGCCAGTCCCGACCGCGACTCCGCCACCTCCTCGGTCCCGCATCTGGGATCGGCTTGCTCGAGCATCGCCCGACGCCCCTCGCGTCCAGCCAGCTCTCTCACCCGTCGACTACACCTTCGTCGGAAGGACGTAATCAGATGAGCCACATCACTATTCGCCACAATCGTCAACTCGGCACTCTTGTCTACGGAACATACCGCGGCATGTCGGGGATCGGGAAGGCGCTCACCGAGTGGCCCTGCAACTTCCGGGGGTCGGAGAACCTTCCCGAGGATGACGAGTTGGGTGATCCGTACTGGTATCTCCCGCACTCGCGGCGCCGACGAGCCGACACATACAAGATCGACACTGCGGTCGCGCGACTGCGGGAACTCGGTCACGAGGTCGAGATCGAGATCGACGACACGACGCCGGCGGTCGACTTCGCCGGATTCATGCAGGAAAAGTACGACCGAGCCGATGACCGGGCTGCTTACCAGCAGTACATGGCCCGGCGCGAGTTCTGGACATCGGACACCATCCGAGCGGCCAACCAGCGCACTTACGACATGCTCAACGGTCAGCCGATTCTCGTCGGCCATCATTCCGAACGTCGTCATCGTCGCTTGCTGGATCGGCTGTGGAAGCGTGAGGGCAAGGCGTGGGCGCTCTACGACAAGGCCAAACATCGCATCGATCGTGCGGCGGCGGCAGCGAATTTCCGTGCTTACAAGGAGAACCCGGGCACCACGCAACGCCGAATCCTCGGCATCGAGACCGACCTTCGCCGCATCGGCCGCGCTCTCGAGGACAACGGTGACCGGTGGTCTGATCACGCGCTGGCGATCACGCGTGCCGACATCGTGGAGAAACTCGAGGAAATCGACTACTGGTGGCGGATCCTCGACGACGCCGGTGTGCGCGTCTGGGGTCCGGACGATTTCGCAGTCGGTGACTTCGTCTCCTGGAGCCAGGGGCGCTGGCACGAGGTCGCCCGCGTCAACCCGAAATCGGTCAGCGTCGCCGGTCTCTACGACACCGTCGGCGGTCGAGTCCAAACCATGGCCGGGCTGACCCGCCGCAACGGTCGCCCGCAGCCACTGCCGTATCACAAGGTGATCGGCCATCTCACCGCCACGCAGGCCCGTGAGCAGTTCCCCGAGCTCTTCGCGGTCCTCGACGCCGCACCGGTCCGTCCACGTCCGAGCAAGAAGCGTGGCAGCGTCAAACTCCATCACCACCCCGCCGCCGAGGGCGAACGCTGGCAATGGCGAGTCGGCGACATCGAGTACCACGCGTTCTGGCGTCATCCGCAGAACTGGTGGCGCGGCGAGCTCGAGCCGGTGACCGAGCCAGGCGTCATCCACATCACGGCGTATCGAGCCGGCAAAACACCCACTTTCGTATCCCGCGGCGAAGCTGTCGAAGTCGCGGTGGCGGAGGTTGCGATCGAGGGCGACATCGCGTGGGTCGAGGAGGTCCACAACCAACTGCGGGACCACGTCCAAACCCATTACGCCAGCCGTGCCGCCGCCTGACGCACTGGGGCCGTCGCCGTCCGCCTCGCCTGGCTGCGGAACAAGGACCGCTCACCCTCGACGTGTGGCGGCCTGCGTTCCGGTTCTGTACCAAGCCCCCACCCGACACTAATTGTATTGCGCCCCAAGCGCTCCAACTCACCTGGAGTTGTCATGCCCGACCCACTTAAAGAAGTTCGGCGCGCGTTGACCGAGACCGAAATCAGTGCCCTCGCCGAAGGGATCGCCAGCGCGACGTCGATGGCGGAGTTGGTCGATGCCGCGGTCCGCGGCCTGTTCGACACACTGCTGGCGGACCACGGCAACCGGTTCGATGACTTCGACCGCGATAACCCGCTCGATCCGGGACGCTTCGCGATCCCGACCACCCAGTGGCAGGCGCTCGCCGGTGCGGTGACCTCCCGCGCCGACCAATGGGGCGCTGCCATCACGATCGGATTGGAGTTGGTCAATATCTGGCCGAGTACCTTCGAGGACCCGGCCGTGCCCGAACCGCAGCTGACCGTCGTCGACCGTCGCCCGCACCAGTTCGACATCCACGTCAGCCGCGATGCCGCCGACGAGATCGCCAAGTGTGAAGACCACCTCTCGTCGCTGGCCGACTATTACGGCCCGACATCGACGCACTACCTCGACGCGATGCGCAGCTGGCACAGCCTGGTGGTCGGGTTGTTCACCACCCGCCGCGGCGCCGACACCACCGTGACCCGTGACGGTCGTCTCTCGCTGCTGGTCAGCTGCGACCACCTGATCTACGCCGCGGTATTCCACGGATGGCGCCGCAATTGCACCGACCCCGCCTGCCACGCGACCGCGTCCGATGACGGATCCTGGCGCAAGCCGTACGACGACGCGCCTATTCTCGACCACGCGCACACGCCCAGCTATCCGTTCGACGCACCCCAGCCCGGCGCTTGGTCGTTCCACTCGTAGATCCCAGACGACGAGCCCATCGACGGCGCACTCCGGCGCTTCCCGCCGGAGAACCGCCTGCTGGTGATCATCTCCGACGGCGATTCGAACATGAGCCCCCGCCACCGAGAACAGGCTCGATCGGAGACTGATCCCCGCTGATCAGGCCCTTTCAATTCCCCGCACACCCACCGCGCCGACGTTACCGCTGAGAGCCAGAACGCGCGTGAAACACAGTCCGGCAGAAAGGCATCGGCACATGCGCACCCTCGGATACTGCGAGCACTGCCGCAAGGTCAAAAACGTCACCATCTCCGCGAACAACCTGATACGCAACCGCCTGATCGGCATGTGCGACGACTGCGCCGCTGACCATCAGCCGCCAACCATCCGCGCAGCGCGTGACCGCAGCGACTCCGTACTGCCCGCGACCGCTGGGGGCGATAACGCTGCACGGCCCGACGATCGGACGCCATCGCCACACCCGGGTGCGGCACCTCCGCGCCCCGCCCGCAATCCCGAAGATCCACCGCCGCAACCACATCCGCACCCTCAGCCGACCGACCGGACACTCCCCGCGAGCGACTCATCGAACCACTCGACCCGATTCGACACCGCCCCTTCGCTGGACATGCCAGTCGAGGTCGTCTGCGATACTTGCGGCAAGGCCGAAACCTTCCTGGTCAACCGCGCCAGGTTCACCGCATGGTATGAGCGCCGGATGCTGATCCAGGACGCGCTCGCACACCTGTCGATCCCCGACCGCGAGTTCGTCAAGTCCCGCATCTGCCCTGCCTGCTGGACCGGCATGTTCGGCTCCGGCCCTTTCCATCCCTGACTCCGGCCATCGCCCCTGATGCGGCTTCCCGACCTGCCTTGACGGCACATCCGGGAGTGCACCGCTGGACCCGCACTCCTCGGCCGTCCGGACGGAGATGTCCATGTTGTGGGCGGGTCCGCCCGTGTGGCGGGCGCTTGTGATGCTGCCGACGGCGATCGGTCGTGTGTCAAGCCTGCGGGAAAAGCGCCCGCAGGCTTGACACCCTTCCCGACGCCGTGGCGAGGGGGACGCGCCCGCCGCACGGGCCGAGCCCCGCCTCTGCGAGTGCTCGCACTGCCCCTCGTCACAGGAGTGAGCCATGAAACTTCTCTACACCGCGACGTGGACCGACCACGCCCCACACGCACTCGCATCCGCGATGGCGGCGTTCACAACCTGGGTCGCCGCCGAGGCATCGGTCAACTCTTTTATCACAGCACGCCAACAGTTTTCGCGCCCCGATCACGACGAGTACTCGGCGTCGCTCGTCGAGTTGCGTGACGGAAACGACATTCGGCGGACACGGCTGCGCGCTGTGCAGGACCGCCGCCTGTCCGGCATCTTTTCCACGACCATCAGCGTCGAGGTGCGGGGCGAGGCCCGATCGTGCGCCGCCCCGTCGATCGTGACGTCGCTGCTCGATCACGGCCTGCGGCCGGCGGTGGGCGAGGATCTGCTGACCACGACACCTCGCTACATTGCCGGGGCAGCCGCCGGTGAACAGCTGGCCGAGCAGGTATCGGCGTTCGATCGTCGCGTGCCGATCGTGGTGATGATGCACATGCCCGACCTGTTCACCCGCCTGCGCCGTAGCGCGTCCGGCTTCGACACGATCGCGAACAGAACCGCTGCCGCGGTCGCGGGCGTGGCCAATGTCGTGGTCGCCGACCCCGGTGGCGTCGCGGGGTTCAACGACGCACTCGGCCCCGACCACGCCGTCGGTCCCGGGCACTTGCGGATCTTTCGACCGGGCGTGGATCCGGCGGTCGACGGCGAGCACGCCAATCACCCGTGGCTTTCACCCGGCCGCTGGTACGCCGACGAGTATCTGGCGCCCCGCTACGTGGCTCGCCGCACGGCCACCCCGCACGCCGCCGCACCACAACGCTGCCGCGCGCGCGTGCCCGAACTGGTCTGAGGTTCCGCGACCACCGGTCAGTGCCGGATTCCGGCGGGCCGCGCGACGAGCAGCGGACCGCCGGAAGCGCGCGTGGGCACCGCCGGGATCGCGAACGCCCTGCTCGTAGGAAGGGATAAATCTTATGCCGGGAGCACGTAAGCGCCGTGCCAGCCGAACAGCCGCGGTGATTCCGCTTGTGAAACAGCTGCAGACGCACGGCCGCGAATGCGACAACGTCTGGTGGGTCCGCAGAAGCGATCGGCAGGACTGGTTCTGGCTGACCACACCCTTGTCAGTCAACGCCCGCGGCGACACCGCGATTCAGGAATCCAATTACGACGTCGCGCAACAATATATCGTCGCTGTCTCACCGTTCGGCACCGACTATCGCATCGATCTGTGGCCGGGCGGGCAGATCCACACCCTGACCATACGCGCCGACGACGCCGCCGCGCTGCGTGAGCTCGACCGGATCATCGCTGCGTTGCAGGACTACCCGATCCTCGACGAGCAGGACGTCTCGGCGCGGGAGTGGGACCACAATCATCCCGACGGCGGCGAACGCGAATGCTACGCCGAACCGGGCTGTAGCTGCGTCTACAGCACACATCGCCACCATGTGGAGGTCACGGCCGACGGCACCGCCTATCCCGAGTGTGCGATCTGCGGGAGCAACGTCGACGACTGGGAACCTGGCCGATACGACCCCACCGATCCGCGTCCCGATCCGCCTGCCGATCGCCAGTCGACGGACCCCCGATCATGACCGTCGAACAGTGGGCGGACGCGGTCGCCGTGCAATTGGCCCGCATCGCGCCGGGTGCCCCCTTCAGAGAACGGGTCGCGCCGATGATGCAGATGGCGCTGGCCGCAGCGTCGGCCGGGAACTATGTGTTTCCTTTGCGTCCAGGGGATAAGCGCCCGGCCATCAAAGGCTGGCAGGACGCGGCCACCCGAGAGCACGCCGATATCCGCCGATTCTGGCGCACGGTGCCGTTCAACATCGGTATCGCCTGCGGTCCCAGCCGACTGCTGGTCCTCGACCTCGACGCGGGTCCCGACGTCGACCCGCCGCCGCAATGGTCCGGCGCCGTCGACGGACGCGATGTGCTGACACGCCTGGCCGAGGCCGCAGGCCGGCCGGTTCCCTCTCAGACCCTGACCGTCCGCACCCCCGCCGGATGGCATCTCTACTTCCGGCCGCCACCGCGGTCGGATCTCGGCAGCAGCACCGCCCGGTTGGGGTGGCGTGTGGACACCCGTGGCGTCGGCGGCTATGTGGTCGCGCCCGGGTCGCGCTGCTCGGGCGGCGTGTATCGGATCGTTCGCCGCACACCGGTCGCGGATCTGCCCGACTGGCTGGCCGACGCGCTCACGCCACCGCTACGACCCCCGCGACATCCCTTGGTGCTACCCGACTATCGCGCCCACGCCTACATCTCGAAGGTTCTCCGTAGCGAGGCGGACGCGGTCACCTCCGCGCCCACCGGCCAACGGCATCTGACACTGCTGCGTGCCGCGGGGGCATTGGGGCGGCTCGTCGGCGGCGGAGAACTCGAGGAACACGAGGCTCGCGCGGTCCTACACGAGGCCGCCTGCCACCACATCGGATACGACGGATTCACCGAAGCCGAGGCTGCCCGGACCATCGACGACGGCCTCGCCTACGGGGCGCTCCGCCCACGCCGTATCAGCTGAGCCTCGTCCGTCTCGCGAGTCCCGCCCCTTCGGCCGACGACCCGCCGACGCATCGTTTCACAACTCGAAACGGGCGTATCGGATCTTGCGGCGCTTCCCGGCTCGACCAGTGGCTCGACACCGCCGCTGTGCCTATTCCATTAAGGGCTGATATGACATCTGACCAGCCACGCGTGTGCCGCCATTGCGGCGATGACATCTGGCTCGACGAGTACCACAGCTGGCTCGCGGGCCCGTTCGCCTCCGCGCAGTGCGACTTCCATCTTGTTCGGTGTCTCAACTGCAACGGCGAAAAAGGTCACCTGGCCTGCCTGCGTTGCGTGGGCGACGGCTACGAGACCGGATTCCACGAACCGTAGGCCCGCATCGCAGCGCCTGCGCACAGCAACACGACTGCAACGCCCGGCTGAAATCCGCGCGTCGATCCCGGCAACCTTTGAAACATCAAGGGAGACAACCATGTCGATAGACATCGCCGAATCCGCACCAGTTTCCGAATCCACCGACGCTCTCGAACAACTCCTGGTCCAGCCACCTTCGCTGGACCCCCGCATCCTGGTCGTGGACGACAACATCCGCCGAACTTTCGACGACACCTTTGAATCCGATCCCGAGCTGGTCCAGCTTCTGACCGACGTTCGCGAAGAAGGCGTCTCCATTCCGATCGTCGCCGAACTCACTCCCGACGGCAGTATCAGCGTCGTCGATGGCCAATTGCGTGTACTGGCGGCGCGCAAAGCAGGTCTGGACGCCGTACCAGGTTGGGTCCGCCGCGCCCCCGACCTCGACGACAAAACCCGGGCGCTGACGCGGGTCACAAAGCAACTCGGCACATACCGCCGCGTCGCCTTGTCCAAGGGCGATCACGCTGCGGCGGTGGCGCTCATGCTGGATCTCGGCATGCCGATCACCAAAGTTTCCAAGGCAACTCAGCTGAAGAAGGACGTCGTGAAAACCACGGCCCTGATCGGCAAGTCGCCAACGGCCCGACGACTGCTCGACGAAGGCTCACTGGACCTCGCACAGCTCGAGGTGATCGCGGAATTCGAGAATGCCGGCGACACCGACGCCGTAGCACGCTTGGAACAGACCGACGCCCGCGATTTCAACTGGACCGCGCAGTTGTTGCGCCACGAGCGTGACCAGACGCTCGCCCAGCAGGCTGAGGCTCTCAGCTACACCGAACAGGGCTATCGCGTCCTCAGCGAGGACGACTTCGCGCAGGGCGCCGACGTCTACGTGCCGATCGAAGACGTTCGCACCCTCGACGGCCTGCAGATCACGCCCGCCGCCACCCGGCAACACGCCGCGTTGTGGGCGGTTTACCTCGAGCACCTCAACGACGAGCTCGACATCACCGACGCCGAGACCGGAGTACCTGTCGATCCCGACACTGTGGACTGGGACACCGACAAGGACCGCACCGCCCAGGCCGCCGACGGGCTGCGCCACGCCGACACCCTCAAACTGTCACCGTGGCGTCCGTGGTGGTACATCCGGCCCGACGACATGACCGCCGCCGGCGTCATGCCCGCACCCATGGATTATGACGTCGAACTCACCGAGCTCGACCCTGTATCACCTCCGACCGGAGACAACGACGATTCGGGTGTCCACTCCGAGGAACTCGAACCCGCCGCCCCCGGCACCGTGGCCTCCGTCGACGATCCTGACGACACCGCCGAGATCGAGGACCCGCACGAAGCCCAGCGCCGCGACGCGGCTCGAATCGAGGCCGAGCGTCTGGCCGCCGAACAGGCCGCCAGAGTAGAGGCTGCCCGTGCGGAGGCGGCGCGCTTGGCCGCTGAGCGCCGTGAGGCCGAGCGACAGGCAGCCGCGCGGATCGACAAGCTCTGTGACCAGGCCAAGGCCGTCAACGCCGCCCGCCGCGATTGGCTGGTCGAGCACATCGTGCCGCGAAAGACCCTCACCAAGGACGAGGCCCAGTTCGTCGCCGCATCGCTGCTGCGTGATCCGGAGCTGTTGAGCCGGTTCGGTGCCGCTCACATGGCGCTGCGGCTGCTGGGATTCGACAACGTCGAAGACGTCGTCGCGTCATTGCCCGAGGCGACCCGAGGCCGGGCCGACGTCTATGTCTACGTCCTTGTTCTCGCAGGCTATGAACGGCTGATCACCAAGGATCTGTGGCGGATGCGCGAGGTCGCATCCGGGCGGGAGAACCACGAGAATGTGGCGTTCTACCTGCGGTTCCTCGGCACGCGCGGCTACCCCCTGGTCGCCATCGAACTCGCCGCGCTCGGTGAGATCGACCCGGACTCCATCGAGATCGACCTCTAAACGAACCCCGCCATCGCGATCCGTTGATCCCCGTGTTCGCCGGTGTGCCCAATCCAGGCACACCGGCGACTGCTTTCTCACCGTTTCCCGATTGGAGAGGTTTCTCATGTCCGTGCTCACCGGCGTCCGCAACGCCGCACTCGACGACATGGTCGCTCTGCTGCAATCCCAGCAGGCCGCCAAACTCGACATAGTCACCCCCGCCACCGCGTTGACCTGCCGTGACGGATTCATCGAACTGACCGGGGCGGACCCCGTCATCGACGAGGCCGGTCTCACCCCGGTCGACGGCCGGTACTTGCCGACTGCCTCCGCCGACGGCGACCTCGCCGAGAAACTCGACATATCCCGCCGCTACCTGCGCCACCTGCGCGACACCGGCCGACTGGACCTGTTCGACGTGAACATCAACGGCAAAATCCATGGCCGCGTCCCCGGCTCCGACAGCCGACATGAACCCGACCAGCGAAAGTTCCTCTTACGGACCTTCCGCGGAGATCCCGGCGGACCCGGGATGCTGCGGGCAGTCCTGTCGGACCGCTTCGGCATCTGCGACAACTTCGATGTGCTAACCGCCGTTCTCGACGGCATCAACCAGGCAGACACCCCGGTCACCATCCGCTCCTGCGACCTGACCGACTCCGCGATGCACGTCAAGGTCTACTCACCTGCCGTCGCCCAACTGGCTCCGGCTCTGCTCGCCAACTACCGCAACCCGTTCGCCGCACCACAACTCGCCCGCGACCGCACCACCGTCACCACCCCGCCCGGCCGACCCGCCCATGCCGCCCCGTCATCCAGCGATCCGGGCCTGCCGGTCATGTTCGCCGGTTTCCGCTTCTCCAACTCAGAGACCGGCCACGGCGCGGTCGTGCTGAAACCGGAACTCTACGTCCAGGTCTGCGGCAACGGACTTACCCTGCCGATGCTGGCCGTTCGCGATGTTCACCTCGGCAGCCGACTCAAGGCCGGCGCTGTCGCCTGGTCCCAGGACACCTACGACAAGCAATTGGCCGTCGTGACGGCCAAAGCCCGCGACACGGTCCGGCATTGGCTCTCACCTGAGTTCCTCGCCGAACAGATCGCACTTCTGGATACCACGGCAACCACTCCGGTGACCGAACCGGATAAGACGATCACCGTCATCGCCAAACAGATGCGCTTCTCCGACGCCGAACGTGCCGGAATTCTCAGCCATTTTGTGGCCGGAGGCCAGCTGACCGCCGCGGGCGTCGCGAACGCGGTCACCAGCTACAGCCAAACCGTCGCTGACCCCGACCGAGCCGACGCCCTCGACGACCTGGCTCTGCGCGCGATGACCCTCGTCTGATCCGGCGGCCCCACAACGTCCCGCGGCGCATTCAACGCTGCGAGATCACCGAATGCGTTGCACCACAAAGTATTCCTATCCATTCAGGAGGTTGAAAGTCATGGTCGATGTTCTCGCTCATACCGACTACGACCATCTGCTCTACCTAGGAACGGCGGACCCCGTCGCCGCGCTCGGTCCCGACGTCGCCGCCCGCTGGCGCGAACTGTTTCCCCAATGGACCGGCAAGTACTGGCTACGCCCGGTCAATCTCACCACTCGCGAAAAGGAGTCGAAATGACCGACCCCATAGCGTCTTTCACACCGGAGGTGAAGGTCAGTGACTCCAGGATCGTTTCGCTCAGTTTCAACTTCCGACGCTGGCGAGTGACAATCGGCAGCGCTGTCAGCTGGACCCGCAAACTCGATACAAGCGAGGTCCCCGCCGAGTTGCGGCGGAACCATATTCGGCAAACCGAAGTCACCGTCCCATCTGGGATCCTTCCGTCCGCTGAGGAGGTGGTCGCCGCGTGTGATCCCCTGGCGGACCCACCCGAGGACGCCGTGCTCGGCGGGGTCCGCAGTCTGGCCCGGCTCGCCGCCGCCGACCACACCCACGCGACCGGTCACGAGGATGATCCGCAGGAGCTGGAACTCACTCATGACGAGCTGCTCGAAATGATCGACCGCATCATCGCGCAGCGACTGCCGCGCGAGCGCTGGTACGCCATCGTGCACACCGAAACCGTGGCGGCGGTCATTGGGCGGCTGGTCGCGTTGACGGTCACCCGCGCAGCGATCACACCCCGGGCACCCGGACCGGACCGTGTCGCCGACGAACTCGATACCGCGCTCGCCGACCTCAAAACCGCATACGACCAGCTCGTCACCGACCTGCTGTCCGGCCGGCGCCGCCTGCCGCGGTACCAGACCGCCCCGGCGGTCTGACCGGTCACCCACTCATTCGCGAACGGGTCCCGGCCAGAGGATAGCTGGCCGGGGCCCGTTCCTTGTCATCGTATGCAGTCCCCACTAATGACATCCACCATCCACACCACACAGTCCCTCGGCACCGACGAGGCCGAGTCCGCGAGTTCTGCGCAGGCCGAGCCCAGCCGCGTTCTGTCGGCCGAATTTTTCTGTCAGCAACCGGCGACACAACCGAGTCGGTGACGACGAACCCGGCCGACCGACGCGGTGGCGTGAATCGCTTTCGGTCTGAGTCGCCTGTCGCCTTGCTTGTCTTCTGAAGGGGTGTAACCATGCTCGAGTTGATGGATTGGTTCTGTGGCGCCGGTGGCTCCAGTCAAGGCGCACATGCTGTTCCCGGCGTTCACGTCGCTCGCGCCGCGAATCATTGGGACCTGGCAATCGAGTCGCATTCCAGAAATTTTCCGGCTACCGATCATTATCTCGGTGACATCCGCACCGCGCCGGTGCATCGCTGGCCGGTCGCCGACCTACTGTGGGCGTCCCCGGAGTGCCCGCAATGGTCCTCCGCGCGCGGAACACGCCGCGACTTCCACAACAGCCTCCAAACCGACCTGCTCGAACTTCCTCGCGACGAGGAAGCCGAACGCTCCCGCGCCCTCATGGAAGAGGTCCCCCAGTACCTGCGCGGTGTCATCGACCGCGGCGGCAGGGTTCGCGCCGGAATAGTGGAAAACGTTGTCGAGGTCAGGGGGTGGGACCAGTGGAGTCGCTGGATCGGGGAAATCCGCGCCCTGGGCTACAAGACCCGGCTGATCGCGATGAACTCGATGCACGCCCAGCCCGCACGCACCCCGGTTGCCCCGCAGTCGCGCGATCGGCTCTATCTGGCCTACTGGGACACCGCGTTGCAGCGCGAACCGGATTGGGACAAGTGGTTGCGGCCGTTGGCGTATTGCGAGGTTTGTGACGAGTGGGTCCAGGCGCTGCAGGTGTTCAAACAGCCCGGCGTCGATATGGGCCGCTACCGGCAACAGTACACCTACCGATGCCCGCACGTGACCTGCCGGAACTCCGTGCTCGAGCCGCCCGCGTCCCCAGCGGCGGTCGCAATCGACTGGAGCTTGGAAGGTACCCGCATCGGTGATCGGGATCGGCCGCTGGCGGAGAAGACGATGGAGCGCATCCGCGTGGGACTCAAGCGCTACGCCACTCCCGCGCCGATGATGGTCCCCGCAGGCGGGACCTGGCGCGACGCGGCGATGCCGATCACCGCGCCGATGAGCGCCCGCACCACCCGAGAAAACGACGGCATCGCCGTTCCGGCCCCGTTCCTCGCATTGCTGAGGTCCGATAGGGCACGCACCGTCGGATTGCACGAGCCGATGGCCACCGTTGTCGCGGACGGATCCAATCACGGCCTCGTCGTGCCGCCCCTGGTGGTGCCGATGGAGGGCCGCGACGGCAAAGAAGCCGTACCGGCCACCCTGCCGATGCGCACCCAGACCACCCGCGCCGAAACCGCCGTGTGCTTTCTCCCGTTCGTCACCGAACTCCGCGGCGGATCCTCCGATGCCCGCTCCGTGAACGAGGCCCTGGCCACCGTCACCGCCTCCGGAAATCACCACGGCCTGGTCACTCCCTCGACGACCACACTGCATGGGTTGTGGGAGTCGATGTTGTTGCCGTACTTCGGCAAGAGCGTCCCGCACCCGGTCGCCGAGCCCATGGGCACGCTGACCACCCGCGACACCTACGCGCTCGTGGACGTCCTCAGCGAGGACTACATCAACGATGTCCGGTTCAGAATGCTCGAGCCCCACGAAATTTCACGGGCGATGGCGTTCGGAACCGACTACGTCGTGGTCGGCAACAAGCGCCAGCGCGTACGCCAGCTCGGCAACGCCGTCACCCCGCCTGTCGCGGAAGTCATTATCTCCGCGCTGGTCGAGGCCATCACCGGCGAAGAAATCGACCGCTGGCCCGCCACCCCGACTCCCCACCAGCGCACCGCGGCACCGACCCGCTCCCTACCGCTGGCGGCGTAGACCGGCCTGCACGACGACCTGCTCATCGCACGGCACGGGGGTCTTGCACCAGTAGCGCCCGTCGTTCCGAACCAAACTCGACATTCACCGGTGCCTACTGGCGAGATTCCCGGCATCCCACCTGGCTGGAAAGCCTTGCGGCATTGTCGGGTCGGTACATGGAAGGTGCGGTTGGTAGGCGGGATCGGTGCCGGGAGCTGTCGATCTACCCCAAGGGGATCAGGCCGTGGCAAGGGCGTCAAGCCTGTGGAAAAGCGCCCCAGGCTTGACGCCCTTGCCGCAGCCCGATGGCGGAGCCATAGATCGACAGCCCCCGGGCACCGATCCAGCTCTTCTCACTTTCGAGCTGGTGCGGCCGGGGGTGGGTCGATCGTCCTATCAACTCACTTCACCCGAGGAGACTCACCATGTTCGGAGCAATTACTCCCACCATCATCGGCAACCTGACCGCCGACCCGGAACTGTTCTTCAGCAGCAAGGGCGAAGCTGGCGTTCACTTCACCGTCGCGTGCAACGACCGCTACTACGACAAGAACGCCGAACGGTACAAGGACCTGCCCGCGGTGTTCATGCGCTGCACCGCGTGGGGTGCGCTGGCCGAGCACATCGTCGACAGCCTCAGCCGCGGCATGACCGTCATCGGCTACGGGCGGTTGAAGCAGTCCAGCTACACCGTCAAGGACACGGGCGAGAAGCGCACCGTCATGGAGATGACCGTCGATGTCCTCGGACCGTCGTTGCAGTACGCGACCGCGCAGGTCACCAAGGCGTCGCGCGCCACCACCGTGATCAGCGAGCCGATCGAGGACCCGTGGGGCGCTGCCGCCGACCAGACCCCCGTCTCGGTCGGCGCGGGCGAGCAGTCGGCCCCCGAGAGCGACGACGACAAGCCACCGTTCTGACCCTCATCTCCCATCGCCTGTCCCGGTCCCGCATCGCGGGGCCGGGACAGGCGTCCTTGTTTCCATTCCCTCGCCCTGAAAGGCAAGACGATGACTGTTGTGACTGCGACGGCGCATATCGACGGGTGGGTCGGTGACCTCACCTACGACCCGGACCAGTGGGAACGCATGGAGGGCTCCTGGGCCAGCCGCTATCCGACGATCGACCGGCGCGCGCATGAGCTGATGGAAAAGATCGCCCGCAGTGTCTCCACTCACGATCACGCTGCGGCCCAGGGCCGTCTCGACCGCTACGTCGCGGGGTTGGCCGATCGTGGTGTCCGTGTCTCTGCCGCCGATTTCCGGCGAGCACAATTCGAGCACTATCACCGTCGACCGGTGACCCCGCTGCCCGACTGAGTCGGATGCACCGACGGATGCGTGCGTCATGTCCGAGCCACTCCTACGAGTTGAGCTGGAGGCCGAGAATTCTCGGCTACGCGCTCTGGTCGCCGAACTCTCGGACCGCTGTCGCGCTCTCGAGGCGGTCGTCCACGATCTGACTGTGATCGTGGACGACTGTCTCGATCGCGAGTCCGAACAGCTCAACGACGTGCGCCGCGAGCGGCTTGCCACCACCGGCATGTCGCGCGTCGCGCCCCACCCCGGCAGCTCCTACCACTGGAGCCTGCCGAATACGCAACCCTCGCCCCACAACGCTGGCGGCGACATCGCCTCCTCCGGCGAGCAGCACGGCGTCTGACCGCGCGGCCACCGCCGCGCCTCGCGCGGACTACGAGGGCCGTGTCGGCACTTTGACTCTCCCCGCCTGCCCAGTAGGTGCGCGGTGCCCCCCGACACGGCCCCCGGAGTCCACGCCGAGCCACAAGCGACGCTCGCGATCCCTCATCCCGTCGGCCCCGGCCGCGCAAGAGAAAGGCTCACCATGGCATTGATCTGGTTGGCTGCCATCGCCGTTGCAGGCTTCCTGATCTTCTGGTCCCTATTTCCCATCCTCGCCCGGGTCGCCGGAATCCTGCTGATGTTCGACTCCGTCCTCACGTTGGTCCTGTTTCCCGACCGTGCCCCCGCCGCGCATGTCGGCTGGCTGCTGGCCGGGATCGTGCTGTGGCTGGCCGGGCACTCCGTCTTCGCCGTCAGACACGGCGCGTGGCGTTCCCGCCTCGCCGCGCGGATCGTCCGCGCTTCCGTCCTGCGCCGGTTGCTTCCCTCGGAGCTCCGATAGTCCCACCGCCTCGTCTCTCGCCGGGACCCGCGGTTTCCGGTCGTCATCGCGCGCCGGGCTTTGACGCCCTCGCCTCGACTTGCCGGTCGACGCTGCGTTTCGACTGCTGCCGAGCAGCTTGCGCAGTTCACCGACAGGCATCTCGGCCCACGTGCCGAGGTCGGCGTCGCTGACCCCTCGTTGTTTCATCCGGCGCAACGCGTCGCTCTGTTCCGGCAGCGCCGCGGCCACCACCTTCTCGTAGGTGTCTTTCGCTTTCGCCACGGCTGTCTCGCATCGAGCCATCGCGGCGGCGATGGCGGCATCGCGGCGCTGGGCTGCCCGCCTCTGGGCGTCGCGCTGGCGGCGGAACAGGTACAGGTCGTCGCCGTTGGCCTTGGCGATCTCCAGCTGATGCCGCACCGCCTGAGCGGCGATGCGGCGCGCGATCGCCCGTCCTGACGTCGACCGCTTGCGTGGCTGCTGCCCGTCCATGTCGTCCTCCGCTTCCCGGTGTTCTCGGCCCGCCGGTCGTCCCGGTTTCGGGTCCGGCCTGACGTGGCCCTTCTCTCATTCTGTTTCTTCAGAATTTCAATGTAGCTCTGCCAACACCGCCTTCTGCACACCATTCTTGCTCGCGCCATTACATCCCATTACATCCCATATGGGCTTTCTTTTTACACGCGTCACACCCCTTGCATCGCGATGCGACTTGGGGGACTTTCGAATAGGTGATGACACTTCACCGGCTGCATTCCGGCGACGGCTACGAGTACTTGACCCAGCAGGTCGCCACGGGCGACCGCATGCGGGATCGCACCCGTGACCTCACCGATTACTACACCGCGCACGGCTGCCCACCGGGCCAGTGGTTCGGGCGCGGAGCAGCCGCGCTCGGTTTATCGGGCGAGGTGACCGAACAGCAGATGCAATTGTTGTTCGGTGAGGGAATGCACCCGGACGCGAACCGAATCATCACCGAGGAATTGGCCGACGGAAAGTCGATTGCCGAGGCGATCGCCGCCGCGAGTTTGGGTACGAATTTCTATCAATTCTCATCTTCAACACCAATATCGGAATTGCTCGATCGTATGGTGGTCGCGTTCACCGAGAAGAACAAGCGGCGACCGACCTACGACGAGCGGATGATGCTGCGCACCGAGGCCACCCGCACGCACCTGACCGCCGAACTCGGCGCGGAGCCATCGACCGAGGCCATCGAAGACACACTCGCCCAAGAGAGGGAGAACTCACGCAAGGCCGTCGCCGGCTTCGACTGCGTCTTCACCCCGCAGAAATCGATCGCGATCCTTTGGGGATTGGCCGACGACGACGTGCGCCGCGTCATCTGGGAATGCCACGAGGAAGCGATGCGCGAAACCCTGGAGTGGGCCGAACAGCGGTACGCGGTCACCCGCCGCGGCCACAACGGCGCTCGGCAGATCGACGCGAACGGGTTCACCGTCGCGTTGTTCCGTCACTACGACTCGCGCACGGGCGACCCGTTACCGCACACGCACGCCACGATATCGACCAAAGTCCAAGGCAGCGACGGCAAATGGTCCTCGCTCGACGCGCGGCCTCTCTACGGCGGCGCCGTGGCGTTGTCGTGTCGCTACAACGCGATGATCGTCGGCAAGCTGCGACGCCGTCTCGGGTTGCGCTTCGAAGAGCGTTCCCGTGGTCGCGGCAAGCAACCGGTGCTCGAGATCGTCGGCATCTCCGATGTCATGATCGAGTTCTTCTCCCGGCGCCGCACAGCGATCCTCGCCCGCACCGAACAACTCCTCGCCGCGTACCGGCGAGCGCACGGCCGCAATCCCGACAAGCGCGCCCAGGCCAAGTTGGCGCAACAGGCGACGCTGGAAACCCGGGACGCCAAAGCCGAACCGCACAGCCTGCGCGACATGCTGGCCGGCTGGGATCGCCGGGTCCGCGGCTTCCTTGGCGACGGCCGCGATGCACGACGTTTCGTCACCGATCTCCTCGAACAGCACCGGCTCGACGATCATCCAGCCACGTTCGACGCCCGCCGACTCGCCATCGCCGCGGGCGTGGCCGTCGGCGGCGCATCCGAAGTTCTGCGATCCAACGACGCGCACGTGAGCGCCGCAATCCAGCACGCAGTCGACGAATGTGTCGGCACTCAGATCAGTGACCGCGACTCGGCCATCGAGCAGGTTCGGGTATTGCTGCGGTCACGCGACGATGACGAGTTGCTTGCCGACATCGACGAGGCATTCACCGCCTCCCAGCGCACAACATATGACCCGAAACGAATCGCTCAGGAAGTCGCGGCCACGGTCGCGCGGCGCCGGGCGACCTGGACCGAGGCCAATATCTATTCCGCCGCCGACGAACGAGTCGGTCTGTGCGATTTCCACAGCGACACTGCGCAGCGCGCCGCCGTCGAGGAAATCGTGCAGGCCGTCCGCGACGAGCACAGCATCCAATTGACCATCGACCCGGACCCGGTGCCCGCAGCCATCGCGCGGCGCAACGGGGAAAGCGAATTCACCGTCACCGGCGCGATCCGCTACACCAGCGAAGAAGTCCTCGCCGCCGAACACCGCTTGCTGGACGCGGCCAACACCGCCACCGACCACTACCTCCCCCACACTGCAGTCGACGCGGCAATCGCCGACGTCGAGCGGTCCCAACCTCGGCAGCGTCGCCGTCTCAACGCCGCGCAGCGGGCGATCGCGCATCACCTCTGCACGTCAGCGATGGCGTTGACCGCCGCCATCGGCCCCGCCGGCAGCGGCAAGACCACCACGATGAAGGTCGTCGCCCGCGCCTGGCGGGCCAGCGGAAGATCGGTACTGGCGCTCGGTCCGTCGAAGAACGCGGCACGCGAACTCGGCGACAGCATCGGCGTGCGCGGCTCCACCGTCGCCCGGATTCTCACCCTCGCCAAGTACAGGCTGCCCACCGGAATCACCCCGGGCGCAATGCTGCTCGTGGACGAAGCCGCGATGGCGGCCACCCACGACCTGGACCAGCTGCAACGGCTCGCCCACCAGCGCGGCGCGGTCGTGCGATGGGTCGGCGACCCACACCAGCTGTCTGCCGTCGAGTCCGGTGGCGCGCTGCGTCTGGTCGCCGCCGACACCCGCGCGCCGACGCTGATGTCGATCGTCCGATTCAAGACTGCCGCCGAGGCTGCAGCCACACTGCACGTCCGTGCCGGTGATGCGGAGGCGGCGTGGGAGTTCTACAGCGGCTCCAGCCGCATCACCGCCGGGATGGTCGACGAGCTGCGTGAGCACATCCTGGCCAATCACCTCGCCGACATCGCCGCCGGAAAGTCCTCGTTGATGCTCGCCGCGACGCTCGATGACGTCGCCGCCCTGAACCTCGCCGCTCAAGCCGCCCACACCGTGTCCGGACGCGTCGACACAACGCGCGGCTCGGTGAGGTTGTCCGATAACGCTGACGGTCATGTCGGCGACGTCGTGCTGACTCGTCTAAACGACAACCGGTTGCGGATCACCGGCGGCAAACGCCGCGGCAGCGGCATCGACAACGGCGACCTGTGGCGCATCCGGAAAGTGCACGGCGACGGGTCGATCACCGTTCTCGGTGCCGATCACCGCGGCAGTGTGCGTCTCCCGGCGAACTACGTAGCCGCCAATGTCGAGCTCGGCTACGCGTCCACCGTGCACCGCAGCCAGGGCAGCACCGTCGACCGGTGTCACCTGTTGATGAATGCCACCCTCGGGCGAGCCCTCGCCTACGTCGGGCTCACCCGCGGCGCGGAATCCAACCGCATCTACCTGGCCACCGACGCCCTGGACCCGACCTGCGAGCAGCAGCCCGAAGACCCGCTCACCGGACAGCAAATGTTCGCGAGAGTCCTGGCCCGCGAGGACGACAATCTCACCGCCACCGAAACCATGCGACTCGAACAGGCCCGCATCGACGACCCGGCGCGGCTGCGCGGCATCTACGACCACATCACCGCGCTGCTCGCCGACGCACGCGGCCGTCACCTGCTCGACCGGGCACTGCCTGTCGTGTTCTATCGCGACGCCGAGACCTCCGACCAATTCCAAGCCCTGCTCGACACGATTGCGCTGGCCGATCGGCATCGACTCGACAGCCGGGCCCTCGTCGCCGACCTCGCCACCAACAATGGTGAGGATCTCGGCGAGAGCCTGGCCACCGCCCGCGACGTGGCTGCAGTGCTGTGTGCTCGCGCCGACGACTGGATCCTGCAGCATCTCACCCCCGCGACCGCAGCTGTGTCCGCGGCGACTGACACCTTGACCGCGGACACGTCCGGCGACGCGACGCTCTATGCCTCCGCTGCGGCCGTCAATCACCGCGAAGTACTGACGCAATCAGGTCGGTTCAGAGCCCTGCGTGACGCTCCAGTGACGGGCGGCCCGCCTGTGCCGAGCCGTCATCCCGGCGTCGACACCGAACTCGCCGATCTTGCCGACGAGCTCTGGCGCCGCCTCACCGGCGGCCCCGGACCCGCTGCGCCGGTCGAAGCTGTCGATGCGCCCGATCCCGAATCCTTTCGAGACGACTTCACGCGGCGGATGCGCATTCAACGTCTCGACCGGCTGCGTCACGACCATGAGCACTACATCAAGCAGTTGTCCGATGAGCGCGGGCGGTACCTGCTGTATCGGGCCCTTCCTGTGGTGGTATACCGCGAAGCCGCCCGCTCCCGGCATTTCGCCGCCTTGCTCGACGCGATCGCTCGCGCCGACGCCACCGGCTTGAACAGCAACGCGCTGATCGGTTCGATCACCACCGACGACTTCACCGACTTTGGCACCACCCTGCTGGAGACCCGCGACCCCGCCTCCCTGTTGGCTGGCCGCGCTCAACGATGGGTCGCCCGCCAAACAGCAAACCGCCGCACAGACGCAGCCATCGCGGCGGGCGCGGTGAAACTCGAAACATTGACGCTAAGCGACGACACGTCCACTACCACCGAACTCATCTCAGCGATCGGTGCGGTAAACCGGCTCACCGAGCACGCCGCACTCATCTCGGATGGGACGTCACCCCCGACGCTGAGCCCTCCGCCCCCCTGGTTCCCGGGCATCGACCAATGTCTCGTGGATTTCGCCGCCGAGCTTCGACGGCGTATCGCGCACGAGGAACGCGCGCTCGTCGACAGCGACCGTGCTGCCGTTCCCCCTCAAAGCGATACGCCTGTCGTCCGTCAGCCGGTGGCGGATCCTCGTGATCCCGGCGGCGACAGGCCCTCGCCATCGCCCGACAGCTTCTCGCTCCTGCCGTCGCCGCCGCGTCACGACGACGCGTCAACTGACGAGGGATCGACGTCGGATGACGCCACACGGGATGCCCGGCGGCGTAGGAAACTCCTCCGGCGACAGCGATCGCTGCCGCTTCGACGTCGCCGTCGGTCGTTGTAGCTCGTCGTGATGGCGTGGCGGTCGATCATCTGCCTCTTGATGCCGATCCGTCCGCGGCGGACAATTCCGGTAGCCACAGGCTCGCTCAACACCGAGAGGGGCATCGATCATGGGGCAGATGGGGCTGAGCGTCATCATTGCACTGGTACTTCTGCTGGCCTGGGCGCTGTATCCCGGTCTCGCGCGATTCCTCGCCATACTGCTCGTGATCGACTCCATCGCATCTGTCTTGCTGTTTCCGTACAAGGCGCCGTTGGCCCATCTCGGCTGGCTCGTCTTCGGCGTCGCACTGTGGCTGGCCAGCCACTGGCGATTGGCCGCCCGAGACCACCGCTGGCGGTCAGCCCTCGCGAAGCACGCCTATCGACTGCCGATGCTGCGTCGTCTCCGCCCGCGAGCTGTGCGTTGACACAGCTCGTGAACCGTCGCAACGGTCTTTCCGATATTTGGTGCGAGTGGCGCCGAGGACCCGCAATCGGTGTCTGTACTGCTGGTGAAGTGGCCCGGATGCTCTCGGCCAGCGCCGAGAACTCCTCCCGGGTGTTAAGCGAGGATGCCGTTGTCCGCGCGGTCACCGCGTGGAACTGCCGCTCGTGGTAGGGCCGCCCGGCGGGAGCAGGGCGGGCGTCTTGTTGAATCGCGGTAATCGGTTGGTGTGTCGGTTGTTTCGTGGTCTGGTCTATTTTGTGAGTTCCCACGGGAGGCGCTCGGTGAGCACGAGTCCGATCTGCCATCGTTCGGCGCAGTCGGGGCAAATGGTTTCTGTGTGAGAGCATTCCGTTCCTACGGGGGCAACAGTGATCTCGACTTCATCGATCCAGTACAGCGGCATGGTGCTGCCCTCGGGGATATAGGAGAAGCCCAACAGCGCTTGGACGGTCTTCTTGACGGTCATCGCGACCTCCTTGCTGGTTGTTTACGCTCCAGTGCGCCTGAAGTCAGAGTTGTTGCGTAGGGGCATCATCGGGCGGCGAAGTAGGTCGCCTGCCCGCGTAGAAGCGCAGTCCAGGGGCTGCAAGCGGGATCCGGCTCACAACCGTGCCTTTCGTCGTGCCCGTGCGTCAGCCGTATGGCGGCGTCCGCGCGTCCTGCGTCGGCGGGGCGCGGTGTCAGTGAGGCGGGTGCTGATCGAGGTCGTTTCGGATTCCGCTGCCGCGACGGCGCCGCCGAGTCGCGTGGCTGCCAGGATCTCCGGGTGGTCGCACGCGCATATCCGGGCTCTCGCCGCTAGCGCATCGAGGCGGGCTTGGAACGCACAGAGGTCTTCCACGATGTCGGCCGGTACGGTGACTGCGGGCAGGTGCTGTCCGGCCCGCGCGGTGGCGCGGTAGGGGGCGCCGATGGCAAGGTCGCCGAGCATGTCGGTAACTCGCGCGTAGTGCGGTACGCCGACGCGGCCGATTTCGCGGAGTTCGCTGCGGGGCGGGTGGTCTTGCCGGTATTCGACGGTCGTCCATTCCCGATTGATCATGCCGACGATGAGGATTCGGCTGGGCTCAGTGGGATCGGCGAACTGGATGCTGAGACCGGCTGCGAGGGCCTGGTCCAGTGCATGGGCTGCCTCGGAGGCGGGATCGCCGCTTGCCGGCCTCGTCCGTGCTGTTTCGGTTGGCTGTTGGGCGGGGCGAGCGGTCGTGATCGCCATGCGGATCGCGTCGGCGATCTCAGGGCCGGTGCCGACCCCGAATCGGCGTATCGGTGCGAACTCTTGTCGGCTCGCAGATCGAGCGTAAACAGCTGCCGCGGCCAGGGCTGGTCCCGACGCTGCCGTGTCGTCGTGGGCACGGTCGTGCAGCCACGCCAGCGCGTCGTGCAGCGTGTCGAACTCGGCCCTGCTGGGTTGGCGTGTTTCGTGCGGCCGGGCAGGGTCCGCGAGGATTGCGAATGCGGCGAGGTAGGAGGTGGCTCGCCGAGGTTGTCTCGTGGTCATGACGGTCCTCGATGGGTGAGTCGGATACGACTTACAGGTGGCGGCGCTGGCCGGTCTGCCGGGCCGCGGATTGGGTTCGCCAGAGTCGTTGGCGCCGTTGTTCTGCGGTGACGGCCGCAGCAGGCTGTTGTGTGCGCTCGACGCGCTCGCTCCGGCTGCGTACCTCGCCTGTTTCGAGCAGCCTGCTAGGTGGAGCAGTCGAGGCGGGACGGCAGTCGAGGCACTGTCCGTCGGTGACCTGGCGGAACTCGCTGCAGCCCTCGCACCATCCGTTGCTGACACTGGCGGGCTTGGTGCCGGCGGTCGATGTGCTGCGCGTTTTCGGCGGATTCGTTGTCTGCGGTAGTTCGAGGTGGTTGCGGACCCAGGTTTCGATGGCGCGGTATCCGATGTCGCCCATTTCCCTGCAGAGGCGCCATTCCTGCCGAAGGATGCTGCGCGCAGCCGGGCCGTTGTGTTCGGCGATGAATTCGCATCGGGCGTTGATGGCGTCGACCTTGCTGTGTCCCAGTGGGAGTTCCCGGATTCCGGTCACACCGTCGATCCGACATGGGTTGCACAGCCCGTCGTCGCCGCGTCCCGATCGGATGCGTTCGTTGTACGGCAACCCGTAGGGCGAGGTGCTAGCGTCGAGTGCCGCCCGTTCGAGGCGGCAGCCCACGCACGGCAGCCCACGCAGGGTCGGGGCGGCGTCTTCTTTGTCCAGGTCTCGGTAGGCGTCCTCGACCTCTTTGTAGCGGTCGTCGTCGTAGTCGCTGTCGTGCTGAATATCCAGTGATGCGAAGGGTTTTCGACTGTCTCGGGCATACGGCTTGTTGTCGTCGACACCTGCCCGCCCATCCGGCACCTCGTTCACCAGCTCGGTGTCGTCGATCGTGTCCTCGCCCGCGCGCTTGCGGTGACGTAATGCCGCGGCCTGGGTGTGTTGGTCGACGGCGGTGTCGCCGAAGTACGCGTCGACGACGGCGTGTTCCTCGCGATTGGACGGCCGGGTCGGGCCGGTTCGCAGCGTCGGGTCCACGCGACGGCGGGTGTCGCGGGGTGGTCGGTAGAAATCGCTGCCGTTGGAGTTCGTGGCACTGGCTCGCACGCTCCGTCCGCCGGCCGGTCGTGCGGGAAGCCGGTTGCCTGGTGCCTGGTGCACGTGGGGATCGGTTGGCGGCACCAGCTTTTCGATGAGTGCGCGCTGTGCCGGGTTGTTGTGCCAGAGCTGTCTCATCTCGGCTTTGGCCTGCTCGTACGGGTGGCGCTCCCAGACCGAGACACACTGCCAGATCATGCCGAGCCGCTCACGGTCGATCGTCTTGGCGAGTTCGCGTACCTTCTGTTTGGCGCGGCGCAGGTCACCGGAGTTCACCAGGGCGGCGACGGCGGAGATGGCTTCGACGTCGTGGTCGATCAGTGGCTCAGCCATGGCCCGTGCTCCTGCCGCTCGGCAGCGCAGTGCGCTGCGATTCGGGATGTAGATGGTGTTGTCATCGCGAAGCCTCCTTCGCTGCGGGTTACGCGGAGTTCAGATGCGGCGGCGCCGGTGCGCCGCCGGGGGTTTCGACAGACCCCTGCGTATGCGCTGTGCCCACGATGTAGTGGAGTCAGGGCTCGTTGCTTCGGCGCGCTCGGCTGGGCCGCATTGCGTGTGGTCACCACCTCGCGCCCCCTCACGGGAGCCGTCGGAGAGTCGGCCCCCGCGATTGGTCGGTTCGGGTGGCCTCACCCGGTCGCCGATGCTGTCGGTTGCGCGCCCGGACGATTCGCGGAGGGCGTCGGAAATCGCGATCCGGCCGCCGAATTCATCCAGCAGCTGTTCGGCGGCGTGGCTCCACTCTGCGCTGTGTCCTGGCTCGGTGATCGAGTCGACCAGCTCCTTGTAAGCGGCGCGGTAATCTGCTGTTTCGCGTGCTCTGTCCAGCCCGGCGGCGAGGTCGGCGACGGCGGTCGCGTATTTCCACAGCTGTGCTTGTGCGATGTCGGGAGGGTGGACCGCCGGACGCGGAATCGCTTCTCCTGTCCGGGCGTCGATGAGGACGGGCCTGGTTTCCAGACCGTCGAGGAATTCGCCAAGCCACGGGTGCACTCCGGGGCGGACCCGGTACTCACCGACGTACTCGGTCAGGTTGACGTGCTCGTTGTGTTCGTGCTGGTATTCGCGGGCTTGCCACTGCCCGGCAACGCTGTTGTAGCGAATCGAGACGCGTCGTCCGGGGGTACCGGCCGCCGGTGCGGCGAATTCGACATAGACTCCGCGGGTTTCGGCGTCGTGGAGTGCTTTCCACTGCGGGTATGTCGGGTCGAACCGCTGTCGAACGGCAATCTCTATCTGATCGGCGATCTGCCCCGACCTGGTGTCGGCGGAGTCCATGAGACCGGCGGTCGGTGGATCCAGGTAGTCGCCCCATGGGTCGGGGTCGACGTATCCCGTTGCCTTTTCATCGAGAGGCTCGAGCCCGTTCAGGACCCGCCTGATCCTTCCGTCGAGTTCGGCCTGTAGTATCTCGCACTCCCAGTAGATCTCCGGGTGCATATCTCCGAGTCGCATGACGCTCATTTCGCTGCTCACGGCCTGGTGAGCAGCAAGTAGTGCGTCCAACGTGCCCTTTTCCTGGACTCTTCCGAGGTGGTTGTCGAGATCGGTCAGGAACTCGAGAAGGATTGCTTCGTGCGCCGCCGGCACCAGGACGGGCTCACCACGGGTCTGTGATGTGCCGTTGAGCATTGGCCCCCTTTTGAGTTGGCCAATCACCGCTCCCAGACGTTCCGTGTCGTCCAGGCAATAGTCGCCAATCGGACGCAAGGGGATGCCGTCGAGATACATGGGTGCAGGTATTGACGGCGAGGGCGACCACTCGGGATCTGCCACCAGTTCTCGGGCAGCGAAGCCGCGCTGTTTGGTGAAGGTGATCTGCACGACGCGATGCGGCTGGGCGTCGGTCGGGGCGGCGAACACGACGTTCACTCCCTGGCTGCGCACCTTCTCGAGTTCGGAATACGCCTCGTACTGCGGATCGAAGCGTTCCCGTACTCGATCGCGATGATCGCGGACTGCCGCATCGGGCGGCTGAGTTCGCACTGCTGCACCAAGGTTCGCGCCACCCGGATTCACGACATCGTTCGCGTCTGCGAGATCATCGGGCAGAGCGATGATCTCGTCTTCGCGGAGCACACGCTCCTTCGGGCCGAAGACGAGTGCCCTGTTCTGCTCGCTCACCGCGGCGGGACGTGCGCTCTGCGCGCCGATCTGAGTTGTCGGCTCGGCTTGTGCGCCGGACCGCCGCTGAATGCGGTCGTCCAGCGACGCGACCAAGGCCCGGTACCCGTCACGGGTGATGTCGTAGACGGCAATGTCGGTATCGGACGCGCCGCCGTGCAGGTCCGGTGCTGACGCCTCGTGGCGCCGCAGTTCTGCGGCGACCTGTACCCGTGCCGCCGCAAGCGCTGCGGGACTGCGGGCGCTGCGTACAGCGTCACGAAGGGTGTCGATCCGGCTCTGATGTTGTTGCAGGATTGTTCGTTCCTTCTCCGGCACGACGACGGGCGGTCGTCCGGTCGTCTGGTCGGTCGAGGAACTGTGGTCCTGGAGTACCGGTTCGGCGGCCAGGTACTGCAGCAGCCGCTCGAGCGATTCGCTCTCGATTCGATATTCGCCAGCGACTCGTAGGTCTGCCGGGTCGTACGGACTAATTCCTCTCGAGTCGGTTTCGGGTCGTTGGCCCGCTTCCGCTTCCAGCTCGGATGCGGTCCATCCGTGGTAGAACGTGATCTGAATGACTCGGTTGTCGGCGTCGGGCGCCGATGCGGCGAAGGTGACGGAGAACGGCGAGTCGAGCAGATCGACCAGGTCCGCGTGCGCCCGCACCTCCGGGTCGAATCGTTCGTCGAGTTCCCGACGAACACGGTCGGCGATCCGTTGGACCCCGCCTTCGCCGTCACTCTCCCATTCGGTCGCGGAGTAGGCCACGCCGCCGACCACCAGGTCGTCGCCGATGACGTCGCGCCAGAAGTCGAAGTCACTCATCGCCGTGATTCCCTTCAGGCGGGTCTGGGAGTTCGACGTCGAGGGTGGGCTGGTCGGGTTCGTCGTGAGATCGACGGTCACGCCGTGCCGCCGCTGGTGGTGGCGTTTCATTGGCGGCGTCGAAGATCCATGAGTCCAGCTGCGATGTCGAGATGAGCGAGTCGATGCCGCTGCGCAGCAGGTCGCTGTCGTCGGGGCCGATGATGTAGCACGCCGTGGCCGGGGAGGTGTCGATGAGGGTGAGCGCGGCCATGGGGGTGTCCGGGCCCTGGTTGTAGCGAAGCGATTTCACGAACCGTCGTTGATCGTCGGTGAGCCGGTCGACGAGGTGCTTTTCGGTTGGTGTGGTGACGGGGATCCAGTGCTGGGTCACTGTCATGACCGCGATCTGTTCGACATCGGTTGTGCCCTTGGCGGATTCACCGATGGTGAGGATTCCGATCAGATGCGTGTCGGGGTTGTCGGCTCGCAGCGACAGTTCGGTGTCGAACGTCGCGACCATCCGCGTGTACGTCTCATTCGCGAGGTGTAGCGGGAGATCGGGTACGTGCTTGAGCAGCAGTGCGGCGCCGGTTGTGGTCGGCGTGACGCGCTTGATCTCGCCGACGGCGATCATGAGCCGACGGTGCGATCGGTTGCCGGCGATGTGCGACAGGGCGGCCGTGCGCCGGGCGATGATCTCGGCCTTACGCTCGGAGTTGAACGTTTCGGGTATCCAGAGCCGATTGACCAGCGGAGTCCGGTTGGTCGTCTTGTCTTCCGCGGCGCAGAGTAGATACTTGCGGATCGTGGCCCAGTTGCGTTTGCCGAGCATGCCCGGTGTCCACCGGCTGAATCCCGCGTCGTCCCACAGCAGATGCAGCAGACCGCGCAAGGTCAGCTTGGTGGGATCGCCGCCGCTGTCATCGGCCTCGGTGGCCGCGGCTGCGGTGACGACGCGGCGTCCGTGGTGGCTCAGAGGGAATCCGAGAGTGATCCGGGTGGCTTCCGGTTCCTCCTTCACTGCCTTTCCCAGTAGGTGCGCCAGTCCGGAGACTTCGGGTGGCGGTGCGCAGGAGGTGCACAGCGGGTCGTGAGTCGATCCGGTGCCGGGCATTCGTTTGATCAGGTATCGACCGCTGACCTTCGCGATGTACATGTCGACGCCGTCGCCGCCTTGGCACGTGCAGCGTGGCCGGGTTCCGGTGGCGTGTGCTGCGGCGAGCACCGTTTGGGCGTTGCTCCGGTCTCTGTCGAGGAGCTGCCCGTCGATGACATACATTGACTGTCACCGCCTTTCGCGGATGTCGGGGTGTGGACGGTGGGTGGTCATGGCCGTCGCCTGCTGCCGCGTTCGGGGATCCAGCCGCCGGCGATGCGCGAGTACACCCAGACGCGGCCGTCGTAGCGGACCGCGACGGTGCGTCCGGCTGCTTGGATCGATTGCGCTGATTGGGTTGCGATGAGTTCGGCCATGTCCTCGTCGCCGACGAGTTCCGGTCCGGTGGTCTCCTCTGGTGCCGCGGGGTTGCGCGCGGGTTCGGGTCGGTCGGCGAGATCGCTGTGGACGAAGTCGTCGAATCCGGGATGCGTGGGTTGTGGTTGGGTGCGGTAGCCGCAGCGTCCCGGTCCGCAGCTGGAGAAGTCGCTGATCCGAGTGAGTTGGTCGATGGCCGGCCAGAGCCACTGCTGGTGCCAGGCGATGAGGTCTTCTCGGGGTGTGTCGTGTTGGTCGGGTCCGGGTAGGTAGGCGGCGTGGTGTGCGGCCATGAGCGCGGTGAGCGTTTCCACGGCGCTGCCGTGCCGGTACCAGCAGGTGGGGATGCGGCTGCCGAGTTGGTAGCGATGCCGCAGCCAGTCGACCCAGTCGGCGAGTTCGCGCCACAGCTGTACGGCGGTGTCGGTGTCGAGGTCGGCCCAGCTGAATCGGCAGGCGTCCTCGCGACCCGTGCTTCGATGGGGCCGGTCCAGCGTCGTGTCCTGGCGTGTGTGCGGTTCGACGGTCATGGCTGCCTCGCTTCCGGTGCGTCGAGCCGCAGGTGTGATGGGACTTCGCCTGTGCCGACGATGGTTTCGAAGGTCTCCAGTGCCGCCCGGACCCGACGTTTGGTGCGGGGGTCGTCCCATACGCTGGGCAGGCGCAGTACCGCGGCGGGCGCGTGGCGGTAGATCAGCAGCCCTTGGTCCTGGTCGAGTTCGCGGATTTCGTCGGCGCGCAGAACCGGTTCGTCGCGTTGCTGGTAGCTGCGGCCCATGGTCCGCGACAGGCTGGCTTCCCATTGTTTGCGTTGCCCGAGCAGCCGAGAGACGGCTTCGAGTTCGTCGCCGCGCAGGCCGGGCAACAGCAGCATGGCCGGTGGTGATTGGCCGAGCATGCGCCCGCCGATCTGACCCCATCGCAGTTCGTTCTGGGATTGGTTGTGCGCGAACGCCCAGACGGTGATGCCTTTGCCGCCGCTGTCGGTCATGATGCTGGGCAGTTCCGGGATGGGCGCGACGTTGTTGACTTCGTCGAGCACCAGCCGCACGGGCGGGTCGAGTCGTTTGCCGGGCCGCTTCTGTGAGGCGCGGTCCGCGACGTGGTGGACCTCGGCGGCCAGCGCGGCGACGAACGGGGCCATGCTCTGTGAGGTGCCTTTGGACAGCAGGTAGAGGGTGTTCGCGTGCGCGGTGTCGAGGACGAACGATTCGACCTCGAAGGACTCCGCGGCGGGGACATCCACTGCGGCGAGCATCTTGGGCGAGGCGAGGGGTTCGAGCAGGCGTGCGGCAGCGGCCAGTACGTCGTCGCTAGATTCGGAGCTGGAGTTGAGGATCTGTTCGAGTTCAGCGGCCCAGTCGGGTAGGTGGGCGCCGAGAATGTCGACGGCGGTGCGGTTGGTGCGGCTGGGCACCCAGACGCGCACGTCGCGGATCGAGCGGTCGTCGAGGGCGGCGGCGTGCAGGTAGCAGCGCAGCAGGGTGGCGGCTTTGGATTCGAAGTAGCCACCGTTCTTGGTGCCTTCCAGCGGCATCGCCTTGGTGAGCGCTTCGGCGCGGCGGATGGCCACGTCCGGGTCCGCGCAGCCGGACAGCAGTGACCATCGGATTTTCCCGGGCCATCCCGAGAGGTCTTCGGGGTCGAACACCGCGATGCGGCCCTGTGCTGCGCGGTCGAGGAACGTCGCCGCCATCAGATCGGTTTTGGTCGAGGTGGCGGCGACGAATCCGGGTGCGTCGCATACACGCTGGTATGCCAGTCGCCAGGTTTTGCCGGATCCGGTGGGGCCGTAGACGATAACGCCGTCGCGAGGCGACAGGCACACCCACGATCGGGGGTCGGTGGCCAGGACCCCGACCCGGACGGTCAGCCGATCCGGCACTACCGGCCGTCTGCGGAGTCGACTCCGGAGGTTCATCGCCGCCACCTCCGTCGATACCGGCGCGGCTCGCGCCGTGCTTGTTCCGGGAATTCGGCGGCGGATTTGCGGGCGGCCGTGTGCGGGTCGAGTCCGATCCTGCGCAGGTCACCACGGGTTGCCAGCCCGACACGGCGATGGCGGTGACGGCGGCGGGAGTCGATTTCGGAGCCGACGATCGCCACCGCGCTGCACCAGATGATGGCGACGAAGATCATGCAGGTCCAGGTCAGCCAGGCGGGGCCGGGTCGCGGGTCGGCTGGCCACGCGGCGGCGGGATCACTCCAGTGTTCGGTCAGCCGGGCCAGCGTGGGGGTGAGCTCATGCCAGCCCGGAGCGGCGGGGCCGCGCAGACACAGCAGCGCAGACAGGGCCCCGCCACCGAAGACGGCGACGAACCCGGCGCAGACGATGTGCAGGGCGAGCACGAGCCCGGCCGGAAGGACCGGTTCCATGCGGATGGGGTTGGGCAGCGGTCGTTCGGCGCTCATGCTGTGGAAACCCCCTTAACCGCGCTGTCGGTGTCAGTGAGTTCGGCCTCCAGCGGGGATCGGATGTGCTGCAACAGGAACGGGTCACGACGCCCGATCTTGACCAGGGCTTGACCGCGGCCCAGGCGCATCAGGGTTTCCTCGGTGCCCGGCGGGAGCCGGTACATGCGGCAGGTTTCGCGGACGTCGTCTTCGCGGCCTTGCCCCATGAGCACGACGATCGAGGCTTCCTGCATGAGCGCCCGGGCCGGTGAGTCCACCGGCAGGTCGCTGATGTGGTGGAACGCCGACACGGTGCACAGACCGAGTCCGCGTGAAAGTTTCATGTTCGCCTGAAACACTTCGCCGGTGCTGCCCTGGGCGACGTGCCAGCCTTCCTCGACCACGAGAATCGTTTGGGCGAATCGCGAGGAGCGGGCGGCGAGCCGGTTAGCCAGCCAGGTGTTGATCACGGTCATCACGACCCGCAGCGCGGGCCCGTCGGTCGGCAGGGCGGACAGGTCGAAATGGACCAGCGGGTGGGTGTCGAGGCTGTCGCGGATTTCCGGGCTGGTTTCGGTATCGACGAGTCCTTTGAGGTCGCGGTCGGCCAGCCGCAGCAGCGCCAGACCCGGCTCGAGGCCCCATTCGAGACCGCGCTCGGCCCATCGACCACCGACGGTGTCGAAGTCGTCTGTCTGGGGATCGAGCAGTCGCATCGCCAGCTCGCGGATCACTGGGGCGCGGCCCTGGTCGCGGGCTTCGGCGTTGACGAGTTCGAGCGCGAGTCCGACAGCGGATTTCTCTCGTTCGTCGAGTTCACGGCCCATGCTGTCGGCCAGCACCGCCAATACGAGCGCTTCTTGGCCAGCGGGCACGATGCCCGACAGGCCGCCGGCGTGTTCGCCGCCGGTGCTGATCGCGGGGTCGAGCAGGTTCACGCATGCTCCGCCCCCGCCGGCTCGGAACCGGATCGACGCCGCCGCGAGAGTCCGGGCGATCGGTGTGTACTCGCCGCGCCCGGATTGCGGCTTCTTGTCGAGGATGACGACTTGCCGGTCGGCGACGAGTTGACGCAGCCCGAACGCAGTTTTGATCAGCGCGGATTTTCCTTGGCCGATGTCGCCGATGACGCAGACGTTGATGCCGGAGATCGCGTCGCCGTAGAGGGCGAATGGGTCGAGGATCTCGAGTTCGCCAGAGACGATGTTGAGTCCGGCGACCACACCTTCGTGGCGCGAGGAGCGGCGGCTGGTGGCCAGGTTGAGCGCCTCCGCTTGGCGGGTCGTGGTCCATGCCCCTTCGGGGCGTTGCTCGTACCAGCCGTACCTGTCGAGTAGTCGACGCCGCCTCGGCACGCTGCGGCGGGGCTGCTCGGCGTGCTCGGCCACCGCTGTGGCCCTGCGACCCCGGCGTGCGCGCCACGGAAGTCTTGTGCTGAATCTCGGCTCGCCGCCGGCCTTGTCGGGGTGCTTGGCGCCGCTGAGTCTGCTGGTCATCGGGTGTGCCTCGTTTCGGCCAAGCCGCGCCCGAGCGGCAGCGTGGAGAACAGGGCGACGTCGTGATCCCCAGAGCACCAGCGGATTTCGGCGAGGGCGGACTCCGTTGCGGCTTCGGTGACACGCAGACAGGCGCGGTCGAGGTCGTCGGCGTCGCGGCCGGTGACGGCGACCGCGATGGCGTAGACCGCGCCGTGGTGCCCGGAGCCGGGCATCAAGTCCTGGCGACGGCGGTCGGATGCGGAGGCGAGCACTTCGGCGGTGCCGTCGCTGATCTTGCCTTTGGCGCGTTCCTTCTGTTTTCGGGCTTCATCGGCGGTGAAGTCGCCTTTGGCGGCGGCGCGGGCCCTGTGTGAGGGGACGAAGTCGATGCGCACCGACACCGTGCGGATGGTCGGCATAGGCGGCGTTTCGTCGTCGCCGGGATCGGCTTCCACACCGGTCAACAGCGGCGAGAGCCACAGCGGGCCGAGCGGGACCGGTTCGATGGCGCTCGGCGGGATGAACCCGACGCGGGTGCGCCAGGCGCCCGCGGCGCCGATCGCCACGCAGTCGGTTCCGCCAATGTAGCTCGGCCAGCATGTGTCCCATTCGGAGTCGGCGTGCCGGCCCAGCCGGTAGTCGGGATCGATACAGCCGCGCAGCACCGCGCAGGCGCGTTTGCGTCCGTAGACCTCGACGCGGCCCATCCCGGACAACACCAGCAGGCGTGCGGCGCGTTCGACCTCGTCGCGGATGACCGCGGCGATGCCGCCTTCGATCGGCGCGTTCTTCGTCCGCGCCGCCCGGGAGGTGGCGGCCATGAACTCGTCGGTTTGCGGGATGCGCAGCACGACGAAGACTCGATGCTCTTCAGCGAGCGGAGTGAGCACGTCGATCAGTGCCCCGTAGGACTCGACCGCGGGCAGCAGCCGCGTGTCGCCGAGCCTGCCGACCTGCTCTTCGGCCCACCGTTGGTGTGGGGTCATGTCCAGTGGCACCGACCGGTGGATCAGTTGAATCCCTCGGATGAAGCTGCCCGGCCGGGCCAGCTGCGCCTGGAGGCTGCCGAACGCCGCCGAAGTCGCCGCATAGGCGGCATCTCCGCGCAGTCCGCCTGCCACACCCTCCACGGCCAGCATCACGGTGAAGAAGGTCCGCTCTCCCGGGTTCGCGGTGCGCAGGATGAACATCTCGTCGAGGCCGGTTCCGGCCACATCCAGCGGGCCGGTGTTCGCCAACGGCGGCGGCACCGCCCACCCGGGGTCGAGGCCGGGGCGACCGTAGGCGGGGTCGGCGGGGTTGCGGTACACGTGTTCGCCCCGGCGGCGACGCGTCCAGGTCCGCAATGCGTGCAGCCATCGCGATGCCCAGGATCGTTTGCCACCGAATTCCATGGTCGCGGCGAACACTGCGGCCAGCCCGGCGGCGATGACGATGATCGACCAGGTCGCTCCGCCGCCGATCACGTACAGCGCGATCCCGGCGAGGATCGAGCATCCCCAGGTCGCGAGCACGGGCTGCGACAGTCCGAGCCAGGAGCGGCGGGCGATTTCGCCGCCGAGCATGTAGGTGCGTTGCTGGTCGGTCATTCCTCGGCCTCCCCGGGTGCGGCTTCTGCGGCGGCCCGGCCCTTCTCCAGGGCTGCGGCGGCTCCGGCCGCCGCGACGGGAACTGCCACCGCGCCCGCCGTGGCGACGATCGCCGCGCCCTTGCTAACGCCGCTGCCGAGTCCGGACGCGAGCTTCCTGCCGATGCCGCTGCTGCGGTCGCGGTCACCGGTTTTCGTGTTGGAGGTCGCCTCGTTTCGACGGCTGCCCATCGTCGCGCCCAGATGTGCCTCGGTCGGGCTGCGGCCGTCGTCCCGGTCGGCGGTCCGCCAGCTCGGATCGCCGTCGTCGTTGCCGCCTCGCTGATCCTTCTGTCCCTTCGACGCGTCGCTGTTCGGCGTCGAGGAGTCGTGGCGAGAACGTCGTCGTGACAAGGCGTTCGCGCCGAGTCCGCCTACGGCGCCGGCCAGCAGGGAGCTGGAGTGCCCGCCGAATCCGTTGGCGTCGCTGCGCGAAGGCAGCAGGGGCGCGTATCTCAACAGTGACCACGGGGCGAGACCGACGACGATGAAGGCGACGACGACCAGGCACAGTTGCCCAAGCGTGCCGAGGGTGCCCTGCCCGGCGGGCTGACCCGTCAGTGCGGCGTTGACCACGGAGGTTTCGAGCGCCAGCAACAGGAAGAGCAACGGTTTCGAGGCCACGAGGCCGATGAACAGCAGCACCGGGCGCAGCGCCTTGGTGCGCCATTTCGGGTGGACCCACATGCCGAACCCGATGCCGGACGCGATCGCCAACGCGGGCAAGGCGACCGCGTGCATCAACAAGCCGAAGAACACAGCGAGCGAACCCGCGATGAGCAGCAGAAACAGAATCAGTCCGACAACGACACCGCCCGGCAGCGCGGGCGCGGTGAGTTTGCCGCTGAAGTGTTCCAGATTCGTCACCATTTCGCCCATGTCCGGGCCGGAGATGTGGACGATGCTCTCGGACATCGCGTTCGCCGCGCCGACGATCAACTGCGCGAGGAACGGTGCGAACAGCATGAGGATGACGCCTGCCGGAAGGTAGCCAAACAGGTCGGCGGCGATGGTTTTCGCGGTTTCACCCTTGGCTGCCGCTCGCCACAGCGCCAGCAGCGTCATCAGGCCCATGACGGCGATGCCGATGCCGGTCGACAGCGCGTACCAGCGCAGAAACCATCCCTGGGAGGGGTCGAAGGCGCCCACGGCGACGAGGCCGCGCAGAACCTTGCTGCTCAGGTCGACGGCCGAGGCTTTGGTGGCGTTCGCCCAATCGTCGATCACGGACTGCGGATCGGCGACGAATTTGATCGCGGTCGGGATTGCGGTGCCGAACACCCAGGTGAACGCACTCACGATCGCGTTGCCGGCCGCGTAGACGCCCGCATCGCGCAATGTCTCGTCGATCCGGTCGTTCAGCGATTTGTTCTGGTCGATCCAGTTCGCGGTGCCAGCGAACAGCCGCGCCACCTGCGTGTTCCATGCGACGCAGTTGCGCTGGTCTCCGCTCGGCGCGTCGGCCTGGTCGCAGTTCACGAAAAACGCGTGAGCACAGTAGATTCCGGGAACACCGCCGCCGCACGGCGCGGTCCATGCCTTATCGGGTACCTCTCCTGCCCCGCTCGTCTTGCGCATCTCGGTCAGGGACTGTTTGTCCGGGACGGCCGACCATACGAAACCCCACGTGTTCCATTGGGGACTCGCCCATCTCTTCAAGTCGTCCGCGCACGCCGGCTGCGGCAACGCGTAAGCCGGGTCGCCTGAGGGAAAGACCCTGGGCAGCAGCTCTTTCGACGGTTCTCGACCTGCTTCGACGCCTGCCTCCAGATGAGGGCCCAGCGAGTGGCGTCCCTGCGCCCCGGCTGCGCCGACGACGAACACCTTCTTCTGTTCGTCGGTCATCGACCAGTAGATGAGGCGGTCCTCGTTGGCCAGCGCGGCGTTGGTGTAGGCGCCGATGTCACCGCCGCGGTCCTTGCACGGCCCCGTGAACCACGCCGTTTTGAATTCGGGGGTGTTGCCGACGAACTTGCGCAGGTCCGCGGGGAATCCGTTCGGCAGCGACCCCGACGGGGCGACCGGGCCGGGCGCGGGGTCAGCCCCGGCTGTGCCAGCGCTGGCCAGTGTCAGCGTTGAGAGCGCTGTGACGATAAGGAGCATCAGAACTCGCCGCATCATGGGCCCCTAGTCGACGTAGAAGGTGTAGTAGCCGCCCTGCAGCGGGCGGGTCAGCGGTGATCCGGAGTCGGGGGCCACGACCTCGTCCGGGGTCGGTCCGCTGCGGGTGGCGAGGTCTTTGGCTTTCCAGTCGCCGTGTTCCCAGACCAGCGACACGGTGGTGCTCGACCACAGCGTCATGACCGAGACCGGGTCGCCGGGGGCGATCGCGTCTCGTGACACCGCGACGGTCCAGACCGCGACCTGCGCCGTGTCGGCGTCCACCGACTCGACGGTCACCGCCGCCGGCAGCACGTTGAGGACATTGCTGTCGTGCTCACGTCCGGACGCGATGTCCATCGATTTCGTCAATCCCGATCCGGGCTCCGACGCCGCCAACGCCGACCGCACCGCAGTCGCGGTCACGCGGCCTTGCCCGGCCTGGGCCAGCGCCTGCACGACGTTGACCGCTGCGGTCGCCGCGCCTGCCCGGTCCCGGGTGTAGCCGGTGGGCACCCCACCGGTCACGGTGGTCGGTCCGTGCCCCGCGCGGACTTGCCCGCCACCCGGGCCGGTGTCGCTGCAGCCGTGCATCGACAACGCCGCCACCAGGACGAGCACACCGGCGGCGCCCACGGCCAGCAGCGACCGCATCGACACTCGGTGTGCAAGCCCTTGTCGTCGCGAGGCCGCTGCTCCCGGACGTGCCGGTGATGTGGACGGCAGCTCGGCATCGGGAGAGAGTGATCCGAATCCTGTTGTGCTCATATGGTTTCCCTTCGGTGTGCGGCCGGGTTCAGCCGCCGACGACGAACAGGACGGTGCCGACCATCGGTGAGGCCAGCGCGACGAGACCGAGGGCGATCAGGGCGTCTTGTAGTTCCTCGGAGCCTTCGGCCAGGTCGTTGGTGTAGCCGCGGGCTTTGGCGCGGCGCACTTTGAAGGCGCCGACGATCACTCGCACGACGCAGCCGATCAGCACCAGGGCCCATATGAACGCGACCAGCCGTTTCCAGGTGGAGTCCATCGCCTGTCCGAACAGCCCGAAGTCGGGGGCGACGCCGCCGAGGGGGTTGGGGATCGCCGCTTCGGCCGTGGCGGCGCTGATCGTGACGATCAGGCACGCTGCGGCAGCGCTTACCGCAGTTCGCCAGGCGGCGAGCAGCCGCTGCGACCGGGTGATGGTTGTCATGGGTGTGGCCTCTCTGAGTGACGATGGGTGTGGTCGCGGGTTGTCATGGCGTTCACCACCGTTCGCCGTAGGGCCGGCCGTGGTGGGGGACCGCGACGTTCGCGCTTGGACAGCCCGATCCGCACCGCGCCGCGGTGTGCGTGTCGTCGGGGGTGCAGCGACGGCAGCGCTGCGGGTCGCGGCTGCTCGGGGTGCGGTAGCTGTCGGGCAGGTAGGCCGCTTCCAGGGGAGCCGACATGCGCGTCAACGCTTCGGCGAGCCCGTCGGCGACCGACGCGGCCACCTGTATCCACGCGCGTGCCGACGAGGCCGCCAGGCGCGACCACACGATGCGCTCGCCTCCGGCCAGCACCGGGTCGTGCGGCACATCCACGATCCGGGTGATGCCTGCGTGTTCGAGCGCGCCGACGATCGCCTCGCGTGCGGCCGGTTCGCTCCCGGACTGCGTGGCGAGGGTGACCACCGCTCCGGTCACCAGGTCCCGGCGCCCGTGCGCGGCGATCGTGTCGAGCATTGTCAGCGCCATGTAGGCCGCGTCGCGGCGGCATACCAGGGGCACGACCAGCTGAGTGGCGTTATCGACCGACCAGGAGAACGGTTCTGCTCGCTCGTTGTCGCCGCTGTCGATCACCACCATGGACCGGTGCCGTCTCAGCACCGCCATGATTGCCGCGCACTCGTTGCGCCCTATCATCTCGACGCGGCCGGACTGATCCGAGGCCAGGACTTCGTCGAGAGTGGGTTGCAGTCGCAGATACCGCGCCAGGCTCGAGGCGTCGGCGGCCGGGGAGCACAACGCGCGTGCATTGGCCAGCACGTCGACCACGGTCGGCTCGGTGTCTGTGGTTACTGCGGCGCGCACGGCGAGGGTGCCGCGGGATTCGTTGGCGTCCCAGGCCACCACGCTGCCGCCGCGGTGCACGCCGAAGATGTTGGACAGCAAGATCGTCACCGGGGTAACTCCGCTGCCGCCTTTGGGGTTGGCGACCAGAATCACCGG
This sequence comes from Nocardia transvalensis, assembly GCF_015477765.1. Classification (GTDB taxonomy): domain Bacteria; phylum Actinomycetota; class Actinomycetes; order Mycobacteriales; family Mycobacteriaceae; genus Nocardia; species Nocardia transvalensis_A. Next base: position 184,835 of record NZ_JADLQQ010000013.1, read on the forward strand.
GGTGCCCGGTAATGGTTGCCGGATCCGTTCGACCGCGCGCCGGTAGGCGACCTCGCTGCCGTCGCGAGGCGGACGCAGCCGTGCCCCGAACGCGTTGACCCGGCCGCGCCAGCCCCATTCGGCCGGGTCGGTGTGTATGCCGTCGGCGTTTTTGAGCACGACCGGGCGAGCCCGGTGTCCATCGTCTCCGGGAATGGTGTCGGGCCGCAGGTTGTATTGCCCGACCCCGTATGGGTCCGGGATCGACTCCGCCGGGTCGCCAATCGCATCGTCGGGATCGTCCACGGCACTGTCGGGCTCCGACGGCCCGCCCGATACCGGGCTTGGACGCAGGCGCTGGCGGCGCAGGTCTACGATCGCCTCGGCGTCGTATTCTGTTGTGCCGCCCTGGGCGTTGGCCGTTTCGGTGTCCTCCGACATGTCGTCCGGCTGGGCTTGCTGCTGGTGTTCGGTGCTCATCCGAATCTCCTGACTGACGGGTTGGAGCCGACAACGCTCATGGGGGCGGTTCTGACGACGTCGCCTGTTTGCGGGGCGTGCACGACGGTCCCTTCGCCCACGTAGACGGCGACGTGGCCCGGCGCGGGCCCGGCGGGGAAAACCAGGTCTCCCGGTTGGATCGCCGAGTCGGGTACGGGAGTCCCGCGCGGGTCTTCGGCTTGTTCCTGGCTGGTGCGCGGCAGGATGATCCGGCCTCCGGTGGCGACGGCGACCGCGCGGCTGGTGAGGCCGGAGCAGTCGAATCCCGGCGCTCCGCCTTGGGCGGCAGTGGGTCCGTCCGGTCCGCCGCCGCCCCACACGTAGGGGTGTCCGCGCCAGCGCATCGCCTCGGCGACGATCGCCGCGCCAACAGAGGAACCGACCGATTCGCTGCCGGTGAACGCACGAGCGGCGGCCGGGATGGCGCGCACGTATTTGCGGGTCTCGTCGTTCTGGCAGACCTGCCCCTGACGCAGGGTCTCTCCAGCGCCGCAGTTGAACATCGACAGCCACAGTTCGGTGAGGTCGCCGCGCAGTTTGCCTTCTGCCAGGCCACGTTTCGCGATGCCGGCCAGCTCGCAGTCGTAGCGGCCCTGGCTGATGACCGCGTCGGGGATGCTGCGGGGATCCTTACGGCCGTCGCCGTCGGCGTCGACGCCGTGTGCGTCCCACGTCCCGGGCATGAACTGGGCAGGCCCGACCGCGCCCGCCGAGCTGCGCGCGTCGACGCTGAACCCGGACTCCTGTTGCAGCTGGGCGGCCAGCAGCGGCGCAGTCACCTCAGGGCACAGTGCGGCGGCGCGGGCGATCCACGGCTCGAACGCCTCCGGTACCGAACCCGCCTTCAGCCGCGCGGCGCCCGGCGAAGGACCACACCCGCTGCCGTAACCGGATCGCCCGATCAACCCGCTGCGGTTCGCGATAAGATCCGCGGCGTCCGTCGCGGTTCCGCCCGCGCCGCGGGCGGCAAGCCACCGCATCGGATCGGTGTGTTTGCCGCCGGATAACCGTCCCCCGGGCACGACTTCGAAATGCAGATGCGGCCCGGACGATTCGCCCTCGCTGCCGACGTCGGCGATGTGTTGGCCTGCGCGCACGGTGTCGCCTTTGTGGACGAGAATGCCCGCGGCCGACATGTGCCCGTAGACCGTCGACACGGTCCGACCGTCGCTGTCCGTGGTGTCGATGACGATCCAGTTCCCGAACCCGTCGGCTGGCCCGGCCTCCACCACCGTGCCGTCGGTGGCCGAGTAGATAGGCGTGCCGGCTGCGGCAGCGAAATCCTGTCCGCGATGGAACTCTCCTCCCCGGGGCCCGTACGATGAGCTCGGGACGAAAGTGCCTGCTGCCATGGGCATCACGACGCGGCCGGTCCCACGAGATGTCTCGCCTCGGGGCATGTTGGGAAGACAGTTGGGGTCGGTGTGTCGGGATCGTCCGGAGACGATGATCAGCATGACGACCGCCACGACGACCAGTCCGATGACCATGATCGCCTTGCCGGAGGTCACCGTCATGTCCGTGCTCATCACACGACTCCGACCTGCCGGATACGCCCAGCGAACCACTCCGTCAGCCACGTAACAGCGGTGCGCCCGGACTCATCGACGACGAATCGGTCGTAACCCTGATGCGCGCCCGAGGCGAAAAACGATGCAGCCGAGACGCCGTCGGCGACCAGCTGGCCGAGGTCAGCCGCGCCTTGCGACGCGCCGTTGACCAGTGACTCGGCTAGGCCCGCCAGGCTCGACGCGCCGCCCATCGTGGCTGGCAGTTCACCCGACTGCGGGGTGTCCAGCGCCGCGGTGGGAGTCTTGGCGGCCCCGGTCAGTGTGTTCACCGCGGTGGTGGCGAATCCGAGCAGGGTCGGGATCAGGCCGACGAACCGCGCGCCGATATCGACGAGGTTGCCGCCGCCGGTGATCGCTTCGGCGATGCCCCACAGTTGTTCTTGAAGCCCGCCGACCTGCAACGCCAGCCTGACAACGTCCAGGTTCCCCAGCATGCCGACGATCACCGACGCGATCTGGGCGACACCGTGCGGGTCGGGGATCAGGGCCAGCAGGCTCGACACCATGTGCAGGTCGACCCCGGCGGCCATTTTCACCAGCGGGTTGCACAGGTTGTTCAAGGTGCCGAACTGCTCATGCAGGCCACGGACTTTCGCGGGCAGATCGATGCCGCCGTCCGCGACTACTGTGGCGATCTGGCGCAGGGTGTCCAGGATCTTCGGGACGTTGGTGGCGAAGTCGAGGGTGTTGGTCGCGACGTTGACCACCTGCTCGAACACCGTCGACGGTTTCAGGATCGACAGCACAGTCGTGGCCTGCGACAAGGTGTCCGCTGGCATCGCGGTCAGCGGCGCAGTCGAGGACGCCAATGCGTTCGCCGGGTCGGCGACATCGGTCGCGGAGGCTCCGTCAGCCTGACCGGCGTGTGAGGCGATCGCAGCCAACGAGTCCAGGGCGGTACCGAGGTTGCTGTTCTTCGCGGCGGCCAGCACCTGGCTCGCGTGGTGTTCGGGCGAGCTGGCCGGTGCTTGTGCCAGGCGTTCGGTCACCGACGGATTGCCGCTTGCCCAGCGGACCAGATCGGCCAAAGACCGCAACGTGTCCTGCACCGCCGTGACCGCGCCCGAGTCGATTCGTCCGGACAGCGCTTGCGAGACAACCGCATTGAGATTGTCGGCGAGCTTCGAAAGATCGCCGCGTCCGAAATCGGACATCAACGACTGAGTCAGTGCCTGCAGCTTCGCCGCATCGACGCCGGGCGCACCAGTCTGATCAGTGTTGCCTGTCGGGTTGTCGCCAGCGGGTGGTGGTTCGGCGGGCGTGGGCGCGCCGGGTTGGTCGCTTCCGCCGGTGAGGATGCGGCCCAGGCCAGCCAGGATCGGGTTCGTCGCGGCGTTGGTGTTGCAGTATTTGTCCCGTGGGTCGCATATTTGCGCGGTCACGGCCGACAGTTGGCAGAACCCACCGGGACGCGGTCCCGCGATGCCGTGCCCGTCCAGCCGAGGGCCGACGACTTTGCCGCCCGCCGTGCCTTGTTGCGGGTCGGCGATCAGCCCCACCGCGATCACGCGGTCCGGCGGGATCGGTCCTTTGCCGCAGCCAATGCTCGCGGCGAGGTCGCCGATGACGTCGGCACCCTGGCTATAGCCAGCCAGCACGAACTTCGCAGCGCTACAGCGTCCAGCGATATCAGTGATCTCCCCGGTGGCGGCCGTGATGCCGGTAGCCTCACTGGCGCCGTAGCTCATCCCGCGGTCCCACGCCGACGCGCTGTAGCCGGGGAATCGAGCCAGAAACCGGTCACCGAACCGGGCGGCTAGTCCGGTGCCCACAGGCGCGAGCAACCCGATCGGGCCTGCGGGGTCGGCCTGCGAGTTGGTTTCCCACGTGCCGGGCACGAAGATCCCCGCCACCGAGGGGCATCCCGATCCGCTCGGGTGCGCCGGTGCAGGGGCGGGTGCGGCGACGGCGGGCGTCGTGCCGGCGAGTACTGCGGTCGCGGCGAGCGCCGCGATCCAGATTGCGGGGGTGACGATCGGTCGCTTCACAGGCCGACTCCCATCACGATGTCGGCGTAGGCCGTGGTGGTTGAGGAATGCAGCTGGTCGACGCAGATAGCCACCCCGCCCGCCAGATGCGGGTCGTAGGGGACCTCAAGCACGTCGCGCACCCAGCCGCTCAGGCTTCGGCGGATCTCGTCGGCAAATGAGTCCGTTCGCTGATCCTGGTGCGTCACAACAACTGTGGTGTCGGCGACGACGTCGTCGCCGAGGTTGTGGGCCAGCCATTTCAGGCTTGCGAACAATCGGTTCGCGGTGCCGCGTCGGGCCGGGGTCGCGACGATCAGGCTGGTGCGGCCGTCGCAGATCAGCGGCAGCAGCTGCCGCGCCGAGACGTGCCCGCCGCCGTCGTAGATACCCAGATACCCCGACATCATCAGCAGTCGCGCGATCGTGCCGATCGTGGCTCGTGCGGGCAACGCTGTGTCGTCTCGCCACAGCAATCCCGCGCCGATGCTTGACGAGATCAGCAGTTCGCGCGTGATCGACGTTGCGCCGTCGGCGATTTCGGTCAGCCACGCTTGCAGCGACATCGGCCGCATCAGCTCGTCTGCTCCGCGCACGCCGAGGTCGCCGCCGGAGGTGGTCGCATCGACGGCGACCGCATCCCAGTCCGTGGTGGCGCCGATGGCCGCCGCCAGTCCCAACGCGATGGTGGTCGCGCCTGCCCCGCCGCCAGCCCCGACGACCAGGACCGCGGGAGCGATCTGCTGTGGGAAGGCTTGCTCTTCGAGTTCGAATGCGGCGCTCATCGCGGCGTGATCCCCGTGATCAGGACCCGACCGTCCACGACGGTGGTGGTCACGGTCTGCCGGTACACGATCGGTGCACGACCGGGGCGGGTCTCGGTGAGCTCGACCTGCCAGGAATTTGGTCCCGACGGGTCGACGACGACGCAGAACCGGGTGTCCGCCGGGATGGTGTCGATGCCGGCCTGAATGGTCTCTGCCGCAGGCACATTCGCATCAGGGGTGGTTACCGCTCGTGCGGCGATCCCGGACCGCGTGACGTAGTAGGCGGTCTCGAACGCCATCACGGCGCCGGGGCCCGAATCGGTCCCGCCGCCGCCCGAGCCGCGGACGGTGTGTCCGGTAACCACCGGCGTCGCAGGGCAGTCGCCGGCCGCCTGCGCGGCACGATCTTGCCCCGAACTGTCCAGGTCGGCGGCAAGCGGAGAGCGGACAGGCGCAGCGTTTCGGTCAGTGTCGTGCAGGAATACGCCCACGGTGACCGCACCTGTCACCACGAAGGCGCTCACCGCGGTCAGCGCGACCCTGCGACCACGAGTTCTAACGGCATCGTCGCGGGCTCGCCGAGACTCGACCTGCGTCCAACGAACGTCGAAGTCCTCGACCAAATCGGTCGGGTCGCAAACTTTACTGCCATGTGTGTCGGCTTCAGCGAGGTGGCGCAGCTCCGCCGCAGCGCCTCGGTCCAGATCCAGCGCAGTGAGGAACCGATCCAGGTGTCGTTGCGTGGTGGTCATCGCCGAACCACCCATCGGTGCTGCGTCGCAGGTCGGCTCAGTTGTCCATGTAGCTGTTGCAGCGCCTGCCGCGCGGGCTCGACCACCTGATGGACCAGCGATGGGGCAGCATCGACCAGCCACTGAACGTGCCGTCTCCCCGGCGCGAACTGGCGGGCGACCTCGACGACCGTTCCACGGACCTGACTCACCACACGCTCAGCGCCGGACACTGTCCCGCCACTGGGTATGACGGGCCCCGTCACATCCGATTGACTGGGCGTGACCCCGACCTGGCCGGTATCGGCGACCGCGAGACCGCCGCACGCTACGGTGACAGCCAGCGGCAACACACCGGCAATGACGACTCCACGACAACGACGTTGATCGCGACTGGACTTCCGCATCGGCGGACCCACTTCCACGGCGATCCCGCTGGCAACCGCGAAAACCGCAGGCGATCAACGCCGTTCGCGGCACACGATGCTCGAACAGGATCAAGGCGAATGCGCACCGACCAGCGGCCCCGACGCAACAACGCCGGTCACCTCACGTGTCGGGAAGCCACAGCACAACCACGCGCTCACCGCGCTTTCCGTGCTCTTGTGGCGCTACATCCGGATCCGCTGCCAGCGATCACCGGGAAACCCTCGAGAAGAGGGCGCACATCCAATGTAAGACGGATCACTCAACCGCGCAACCTTTAAGCAAATCCCCAGGTCGGCCTCCGGTTCTGGCGCGGGGTGGCGAGCAAAATGACCTGCAGCCCTCCCCGAGGACCGTGCCGGAGCCACCTCGTTGACCGATTGTGGCGGGGAGCACCGGTAGAAACACCGGACGCGGCGGCGATTTCGGCGATCGTCCGTGAAAAAACGTGGGTCATCCGGCCGCGTTCGGAAGCGGGGGAAATCATGCCGACAGGCCGACTTTCCTACGCGAACGCCGGAAGGCTTCAGTCGAACACGGTTGGCAGTTCCGGTTTTCGCCAATGATCGTGGAGCAATCGGATCTGGCTTTCCAGTACCCGCGTTTTGGATAGTTCGGGCAGCTCGTCGATCGAAAACCAGCCGATCTCCATGGTCTCTACCGGACTCGGTTCACCGTGCGACTCGATCTCGCACAGGAAGAAGAGTTTGTAGACGTGGTAGGGGAACACCGGCTCGTGCCCTTGGACGTCTCGATCAAGTAGAGCGGCCAGCTTGTGGGCACGAACGACAAGTCCGGACTCCTCTTGCACCTCACGTTCGATTGCTTCGGACGGCGGCTCCAGGATGTCGCACCATCCCCCGGGCAACGTCCACCGTTCGTCACTGCGGTCACGGATCAGCAGTATCCGGCCTCCATCGTCGAACACGCCGCCGCGGACGTCGACCTTCGGGGTCATATATCCCTCTTCGAGCGAGACAATCTTGTCCAGCTCGCTCGGGATGCCTTTGCTGATCAGCGCAAGCAGGTCGATGGCGATGGTCTTGGTCTGCTCGTACCGTTGCCTGTCGAAGACATCGGTCGCGAATACGAGGCCGTTGTTGGCGATCGAAGCCAGTGTCAGCGCGAGTGTGCGGATTTGTGTCTCGGTCGATGATTGCGAATCATCCATTCCGCTTCCCTTCGAATCCATTTCCTTGGTCTGTCACGTGGTGGGCCTACGTGTAGGGCAAGTTCAGCGAACTGATCGTTGTGACGCCGTCGCGTAAGCGAATCTGCTCTGCTGCTGCGGTAACGTTGAGGGCCGGTGGTCTCCGAAAAGGAGCGCCGCCACCCCTTCCAGTTACCGATCGGGAGTTCAAAGGCTCATCCGGTACGTCGTGGATTCGCGCGGTGTGAACCCAAGGTCCCGGTACAAGTGGTTGGCGACGATCTTGGAGGGGGTGGATGTCAGGTCGACCGTCCGTGCTCCGCGCTGTTTCGCGATGCCCAATGCCGCAATGATCAGGGCTTTTCCGGCACCTTGTCCCCTCGCAGTTTGATCCACCACTACGTCCTCGATCCGGGCGCGTAGACCCGTAGGAATTGTGTACATCACGAGGGTCAGTGCGCCGACGATGGAGCCGCCGATGCGTCCGACGAGCAGTTGTGTGCACAGGCCGGTCACGACGGCTTCGAGCCTCTGCCGAGTGAGAGGCGATGCGGTAGCGGACAGTTGTGGCAGAAGGTTCGCCAGAGCTGCCAGCGCCTCCTCGCTTGCTTGTGCCACGACCTCGATCGCGACGGGTACAGATCCATCCGGCAAGGTTGCGAAATCCTCCTTGTGTGATACACGGTCGTGATTGTTTGCTGGACTGGACCGGGGTGCTCAGCGTAGCTGGGGATGCACCGACTCCGGGTGTGTATCCATAGTGAAGTTGTATGTCCTCGATGGACTTCTATCTGGGACCGATCGCCTGCGTGGCTACGAATCGCTTCCGTCAGCAGGCGAATCGCAGGATTTCGCAAGTCGGCTGATGGCGGTCGCGATGGTCTTGTCCTCCGATTTGAAGATGGCGCTGGCGGCGACGAGTGTGTCGACGCCGGCTGCGATCACCTGGGGTGCGGTGAGGACGGTGATGCCGCCGTCTGCGATCAGTTCGACGGTGTCGAGATATCGGTCGGTGAGACGGGCGCGCAGGTCGCGGATCTTGTTGGCGACGGCGGGGTCGAATGTGCTTGTGCCGGGCTTGCTGGTCATTAGGATGATGAAGTCCAATCGGCCGAGGTAGGGGTCGAGTTGTTCGATGCCGAGGTCGGGGTTCAACACGAGACCTTTGCGGACGCCAGCAGTTTGGAGGGCGTCGAGAGCGGCGTCGATGTGGGTCGCTGCGTCGACATGCATCGAGACGCGGTTGGCGCCGATCCGTATGAGGTCGTCGACGTAGCGTTCGGGTTGCAGGGTTTGCAGGTGGACGTCGAGCTGCATGCGTGTGTGGTCTCGGATTGCGGCGATGGTGCGGATGCCGAAGTTGATGTCGTTGGTGTAGTGGCCGTCCATGACATCGAGATGCAGGTACGGTGCTTGGCTTTGTTCGACTTGGTCGATCGCGGCGCGCAGCTCGAGCGGATCGGCTCCCAGCAGTGCTGGTGCGACGAAGACGGTCATGCAGGTATCTCCTTGGGTGCGGTGATTGCGGTGTGCAGGCTGTGGCAGACGTATTCGATCTCGGTCTCGGTGAGGTCTGGGCGGATCGGAAGGCATAGCGTGTTGGTTGCCTGGTAGTCGGCGTGGGGGAAGACGGCGTCGAATTTGTTTCGGGCGAAGGCGGGTTGGCGGTGGATGGGGACGGGGTAGCGGACGACAGCGTCCACGCCGTCGGCGCGCAGTCGGGTCAATACAGCGTCTCGGCCCTGTACAGCCACGTGGAAGAGGTGGTAAACGTGATCGCCCGGAGGTGACGGTGGTGCTGGTGTCGTGATCCCGCTGCGGGCCAACGCTTCTGTGTACCGGCTGGCGATGCGTTTGCGCTCGTCGTTCCATTCGTCGAGATGGTCGAGTTTGGCGTCGAGCACGATCGCCTGGATGGCGTCCAGCTTGGAGTTGACCCCGAGGGCGACATGGTTGTTTTGCCCGTCCTGGCCGAGACCGCGCAGAATCCGCACGGTGCGCGCGATGTCGGGATCGTTGGTCACCAGGGCACCGGCGTCACCGGCGGCGGCGAGGTTCTTGCTGGGGTGGAAGCTGACGGCGGCGATGATGCCGAAGGTGCCGACTCGCTGGCCTCGCCAGGTGCAGCCGACGGCTTGGGCGCAGTCCTCGATGATCGCGATTCCGTGTCTGTTCGCGACCGCGGTGAGCCGGTCCATGTCGAGGCTGCGGCCGAATAGGTGGACGGCCAGGATCGCCCGGGTTCTCGGCCCGCAGGCAGCGTCGACGGCGTCGAGATCCATGAGGTAGGTGTCGGGTTCGCAGTCGACGAGTACCGGAGTGGCTCCGACGGTGGCGATGGCCAGGACGGTGGCGTGGAAGGTGTTGGCGACTGTGATGACCTCGTCGCCGGGACCGATGCCGAGGGCGGTGAGGGCGAGCGTGAGGGCGTCTGTGCCGGTGTTGACCCCGACCGCGTACTGGGCGCCGAGGTAGTCGGCGAAGCGGCGTTCGAAGCGGTCAACGGACTCCCCCAGCACGTAGTTTCCGGTGGTCAGCGCACAGCGGATCTGTTCTGCGGTGGCGGGCAGATTCTCGAATTGGGCGGGGTAGTTGTATCTGGGGACCTTCATTTCGACTCCCGATGCATTGGTGGGTGGATTTGCACGAGCGTCTTGCCGAGGACTCCGTTCGGCGCGCTGGTGGTGAGGTAGTCGGCAGCCTCGTCCAGCCCGACAACCCGCGTGGTCAGGCGTTGTGCGCATAACGCGAGAGACCACTGGTCGCCGGGTGGCTTCGTCAGCAGGGACAGGGCTTCGAGGAAGTCGTCTCGCGTCGCTCCGTAAGTACCGGCCACGACGGCACGCGTGCTGCCGCTTCGGATCCGGTAGGTCAGCTGGTGGCGCCGCACCGGGTCGATGTCCACCCCGTGCAGGCGGGTGCCGCGTTGGGTACCGGCGAACAACAGCAGCACCCCGTCGTCGGCGAGCATCCGCAGGCAGGTGGCCAAATGGTCGGATGTGGCGGCAGCAGTGGCCAGAATGACCCGGCTGAACGATATGTCGTTGCGGTGGGGGATAAGGACTTCGGACGGTAGCGCGTCGTGGTCGAGGAGAAATTCGATGCGCTCGCGGTGGGGGTTCAGCAGCACGCACGGCTGGCCTTGTGCGACGAGCACAGCGCTGATCAACGTGCCGGCCATGCCCGCGCCGACAACCGCGACCGGAGCTTGTGCTTCCAGCCCGAGTTCGGCGGTGACCCGGTGCAGGCGAGTCACGCAATGCACCGCGCACGCCAACGGCTCGCCGAAGACCGCGATCCGGTCCGGGATTCCTGCAGGGACAGGGACCAGCGCGGCGCGCAGTTGCGTTGGGGCAGCGGTGAGTTCGACGAGTTCGGCGAACCCGGAGGTCCGTCGGGCCAGTGTGGGGTGGGGATCGAACAGGACAGTTCGCCCCAGCAGGGAGGACAGTGACGGCGGGGCATCGACGACGGCGCCTACGATTTCGTGGCCGAAGTCGCGGCGGCCGAACCGCACGCCGCTGATCTCCCGCAGGTCCGACCGGCAGACCCCGACCACATGGGGAGCGAGGAGCACTGTGGCGTTTCGACCGTCCAGTGTGGTGTCTGCGACGGTTGCGCTGGTCAGGAATGCGACCCGGTCATGGTGCTCGATGCGTCGGTAGGTCGTTCTGACGGGTCGGGTCATTGGTGGCTCCCGAGCTGGTCGATGACAGTGGCGCCGAGATCGACCGACCGAGCTCGCTGTGGCATGGTCAGATCGACGACGACCTTCACGTGTTCGCCGCAGGACCTGTCACGCTGGGCCATCAACGGGATCCGATGCGCTGCCTCGTCCAGGGAAACCACCTGGGTAATCAACGTCCCGTAACGGGGACTCGCGGTAGCCAGGCGCCGCTGGGCCTGGTGGATGTGCGTCGCCGAGGTACCGCGGTGACCGGTGAGTCGCAAACGCTTCCCACAGCTGGTGACGGTGCTGGTGACCACTGGGTCACCTCGCCCGCACACGTTGGCGCGTCGCACCGCGGACAGATCGTTATTAGGGAGCGCCGGATGGTGCAGCCCGGTGGGGATTCCGCCGAACAGGTCGAGGACTCCGTCGTCGGCCACGCTGTTGACGGCCTGTTCGATCGCTGCGTTGGCGGCGTCGCGGTGGACGCACACGACGGCGCCGTCGGCGCTATCGGGTGGTGCGGTGTCTGTGACAGTCGCCGATCGCAGCACACCCAGTTCGGTGATGAATCGCAGGCGCTCGTGGCGCGGGTGTACCAGGTGTATGCGGTATCCGAGATCTTCACCGAGCATCGCCAGCAGCAGCGCAGCTGATCCGCCACCGAAGATCACCACCGACCCGGCGGGGTGCAGGTGTGCTCGCATCAGTTCCCAGGCGTAGTGGGCGGTCGCTGTGGGCTCGACAAGTGGGCCGAGATCGACCGGCAGGTCGCTGTGCGCGGGAACGACGCTGTGAGAAGGGATCTCGTCGACGAGGTAGTCCCGGAGAATCCCGTCGTAGCTGTGGCCGAGAATCACGTCTTGGTTGTCCGGGTCGACCGGATTGAAGATCTCGCAGGGCCCGCCGTCACCGAAGCGGCCACCGAGCCTCATCGCGATACCCTCGTGGCCGAGGATTGTGGCACGGTCGGAACGGACCCCGCGTTGCATCTGCAGATCGGTCCCACACACTCCGACCCGCAGGATCCGTCGCACGACCCCGGTCCCTGGATGGAGGTGGTCGATGCTGCGCCGCAGGCGGAGGCCGCAGTTAGCACGCACGAGTGCACGATTGTCGAGGGCGGGCGGCAGCATCTGCATTCACACTCCGCACAGTTCGGTATGGATCGGGCGCAAAGCTGTGGCGGCGGTCATCAGTTCTTCTCGTGAAATGTCTTGGGCGAACACGGCTGTGCCGATCTTGGTGAGCAGTGGAATGTTCTGGTTGCCGTCACGATGGCGGGTCGAGTCGGCCAGCCCGGCTTGCAGGATGTCCTCGGTGAGGCAGGCATGGCTCAGGGGCAGCCCGAGATGGGACATCAGCGTGATGATCCTGGTGAAACAGTCGTCATCGATGAGTTCGCGGTGCAGCGACACCAGGCACGACAGCGCGATGTCGATCGCGACGGCTTCGCCGTGATAGAGCTTCGGTTTCGCGGCCAGCTCTAACGACGGGCTGAAGGTGTGTCCGAAGTCGGGCAGGCGCGCGAGGTTGTCCTCCCACAGGTTCGGTTCCAGCTCCTCCAAAATGGCGGTGATCGCTGCATCGATGATCGGGCCGCTGACTGTCGTGTCGGTCCGGAATCCGCGGGCGGTGGCCCACTCCCGCTCGACACGGTCGAACAGTCCGCTGTCTTTGACCAGCGCGATCTTCAGCACCTCGGCCATACCGTTGGATATCTGGCGGTCGGGCAGAGTTGTGAGAAAGCTGGGGTCGACGATCGTTTCCGATGACGCGAAGTAGGTGCCGAGGCGGTTTTTGCGGCCGTTGAAATTGATTCCGGTCTTGACGCCCACGGCGGCGTCCACCATGCCGAGCAAGGTGGTCGGCACACGGACGTAGGGCACACCGCGGCGGTAGATGCTCGAGGCGAACCCAACCACGTCGGTCAGGACACCGCCACCGATCGCGACCACGGCGTCGCGGCGTCGGCTGAGCCCGAACTTGTCGTATTCGCGGATGATCCGGCTCACCGTATCCGAGTTCTTCGTGCGTTCCGTGGTGTCGATCGGGACCACGGTGCAGTTGGAGGTGTAGGTGTCGAAGTAGGTGGTGATGCGGCTTCCGAACAGGCTCATCACGGTGGTATCGACGAAGACCAGCGTGCGCCGATTGCCGATCCCGACCGCGTCGGCCAGGTCGCTGTTATCAGGATCCAGGCACCGCCGGGTGCGGCGGATCCGGTACGAAATCGTCTGCGTCGCATCGACAGCCCACATGCGGTCCACGTCAGTGACGCCTTCCCCCATACCGCGCACTGGCAGGTAGTGACTGTTGGCGAGCGAAAAACCCCGCGCCGCGCAGCGGATCGAGACCATCGGACTCCCAGCGCGAGATCCGGTCGCGGAAAACGCTCGGTTGATACGTGGATACGAGATACAGGCCGTCGGCCTCCATGGTCCGATACAAGCTGTTCATGTAGTGGTCCTGCAGCGCGTCGACAACGCCGCCGGACAGGAATATGTGGTCTACACGAGCATCGATCGCCAGCAAATACAGCAGCGCTCGCGCCAACGGGGCAGTGACGTAATCGAGGAACGACATCGCCGACGGGTGATGCGCCTCCAACGCCGTCCGCAGGTGCTCAAGATGCGAGACGGCTCCGGTCTCAGAGTCGTCGGCGATCCCGAGGATGCCCGCCAATTGCGACAGCAGCCGTTCGATCGCCTTTCCGGCCGCGATCGCTGACACATGCCCGACCGCGCCACAATCGCACACCGGCAGGTCGACTCCCGCGAGTACCGTCACCAGCGCCGGTAGATGCCCGATTTCTCCCTGGACCCCGTGCTGTCGATCCAGCGGTATCTCACCGGAGACCACATCGACTGTGCGAGCGGCGATTCCGCTACTCACCGTGACGGCGGTAATCACCCGCAGACCGCTCTCGCGGACATCCTGTCTCGCGGTGATCGCCAGCGCCAGGCTCGTCACATCGTTGACGACCCACCAGTCCAGTCCGGGCGCGGCGCCCGCGAGCGCGGCGCGCAAGTCGTACGGGTCGGTGCAGTCACCCCATAAGGGAGCACTGGCCAGGACCTGGCCGGTATGCCCATTCGTCGCGGCCCCGATGGAGATGCCGACAGTGCGGAGGTCGGGCTGGCGCTCCATCAGGCGGCGGGTCGTGCCGAGCAGGTACTTCACCATGAGGTCGCGGAGGGTTGCCGCATTGCTGCCCGTGCGCGCCTTCGTGACTGCCTCATGCTGGTCCTGGTCGGCGAGCCGGTTGTCTGTTGTCAGGATCGCCGACCGCCACCAGGTACCACCGAGGTCGAACACGATCACCGGCCTGTCGTCGGTTGGCGCCGGGCGCATCTCAATCCCTCTCCGGCCGAGCGGCGGCATCGGCGAAGACGTATCCGTCCTCGCCGAGGACGAGGGCCGCCGGCACCGGCGCCGCGCCCGGCTCGGGTGACAACACCGAGCCCAGGGCTGCCCTTTTGCTGGCACCAGTGGCCAGTAGCACGCGTGTCGGGATCGCCCGGAGGTAGTCGAGCCCGAGGCTGATCCGCGGTTCGCCGTGATAGAGGGTGGACACCACACGGTCGCCTGTACCTGAATGCACGTTGTGGCTGAACAACGAAGCCGTATGGCCGTCGACCCCGAGACCGAGAACAGCGATATCGGGGCCTCCGTCGGCACGCAGCGCGGCAAGCTGTGCGGCATAGGCCGCAGCGATACTCGCGGCATCACCGTTAACTGGTATCGGATGCCATGCGGCGAGATGCTCGGGGCTGTCGAGGCCGAGCGTCGTTTCGATCAGAGCGGCCGTGCGGCCATCCGCGCTAGCGGTCAACCGCTCATCGGTTTGAACGAAATGTACCTTCGCCCAGTCGATGTCGAGACAGCGGAGCCGACGATAGGTCGGCACAGGAGTCGATCCTCCCGCCAAAGCGATCAAGCATTCTCCAGTCGCTTCAATCGCTGAATGCGCCTGTGCCGCAATAAATTCGGCCGCCGACACCGCGACATCATCGGAGGTGTCGCGGAATACGCACGTAATCGGCACTTTCCCTCCCAATAGGATTAAAGATCAACTCGGCAGACGTTCGCCTACGAAGCGGGTCGCTTCATTTGCCGTCCAAACAACCGTTGCACCTGGGTCGGTTCGTGACACCTGCCTGACGGTTCGACAACCATCCGGTCTGTGGGCTGGGCTGGCCTGCTGTTTTCCGGTAAACGCTCGAATTGCCCATCGTGATGGGTAACCTGAGTGGGCCGTGGATGTTCCGGGTGTGGAGGGCTATGCGTCGTGGGAGCCTCATCAAGGCCGCCGAACTCGACTCCTCAGCTCAATCAACCGTTGACCCCGCAGGCGCGGGGCCGGGAGATGGCCGCCGTGGGCAAGAAGCTGTGGACCACGTTGGGCTCGGTAACACGAGCGGCGACGGAACTGATGGCGCGGTACCCGGATGTGCCGAGTTTGCAGGCATATCGCTACGCTGCCGGTCTGTCCCAGGACCAGGCCGCCGAACGCTACAACGAGGTCACCGGCAACCAGACAAGTCTCGGTGGCACCTCGATCAACGCCTGGGAAACCTGGGCTCGCGGACGGGGACGTGGTTCGCCTCCCTCGTTGTCGAGCGTCCTCATTCTGTGCACCGCATACGGTCGTGGTCCCCTCGGTGTGGCCGAGGAGCAGATCTCGCCAACCGAATTGATCGCCGAAGCCTATGAACGCCTACCGATCGAGGACCAGCTGTCCCTCCGACAGTTCACCCTGGACCTGCGGCGACCGGATGCCCCTCGTAAACCGGCACATACCACCTTGTCGACGCCGGAGCTTCTCGCGGGTGTCTCGGGTGGACAGGCCGGACAGGTGGGCGAGGAGTTCATTCTGTCGGTGCCCACGGTCGAGTACGGCAATCCCGACATCTGCGTGTTCACCTTGCCCAACCCACGTCCAGGCCAACTCTTAGACTTGACCTGGGAGACATTCGGGCACGGCGTCGAACGCCTGTCCACGCAAATCAAAAATGTCGGCAGACGCCTCGACGTCGACGCGTGCTTCGGCGTCAACGAGGCCGGCCTCGTGATGGCCACCTTCTTGGCATCGTCGAGGTTCTCCCGCTGCAAAATCGGCTACCTGCGCTGCAACAAGATCCGCGACGGCATCGACCTGGACGGCGCATCATTCTTCCCCGACACCAAAGACACCCCAACCATTGTCATCTGCGACTTCGAGGTCAAACACGCCGACGTGATCGGCTACCTCGCACGCCAGCTCAGGGTGAAATACCCCAAGGCCGACCTCTATTTCGCCGTGTTCGGTGCCATGACCAAAAGCCGCGACCTGAAAGTCGACAACTTCGACGATCTGACCGGCGCGAAAATCATGCGCGCAGCTGGCCTGCGAGCCGTCTTCATCGCCGCCACCATGAACCCGCCCGGTATCGAGCCCCCACTGGAACTGCGATGACCCAACGAAAGGCAAACCACCCGATGACTGCCCCGAGCACCAGCATCGACCTCGCCCAGTCCATCGCCGACCTGGTCCGCCAGATGATCACCGAAATCCGGCCCCGACTGATCGAGGCCGCCCTGACCGGTCGCCGCGCCGAGAGTGAAAACCTGCGCCACACCGACAACTTCCTCTCCGACTACGACCTGTGGATGCACCAGCGCTACAAGCAACTACTGGTCCAGCTCATCCCCTCGTTCGTCTACGCCTCCGAAGAAGCCGACCCCGAAGTCATCGGACCAGAGACCGACCCCGACCTCTGTGTACTGGTCGACCCGCTCGACACCAGCGAGCTGGCCGTGCGCGGGCTCTACGGCTACACCCACATCATGATCTACTCACGCGCACGAGCACGCCCCCTCCTGGCCGTGGTCGGCGACATCTTCCACCACATCCAGATCTACTTCGCGGCAGTCGACAACACCGGCACCGACCGGGCATTCGCAATCACAGCGGACGGCAACCAACACGTCCTCGACCAACCCTCACACGCAACCCTGTCCGAAGCATTGGTCACCAACTACCTGATGCGCCCAGCCCAACGATTCCAGCCCCTCGCGCAGCAACACAAATTCTTAGAGGCACTCGGCGCCACGTCCAGCAACGGAAAAGCCAAGGGGCGCATCGGGGTTGACTTCGGGTCCGTCGGCCTGTGCCATGTAGCGGCCGGATTCTCCGACGCCATGATCGAATTCGCAAAAGGCTTCGCAATCTGGGACCTATCACCAGGCCACTACATCCTCCATGCCGCTGGCGGCGTAGTGGCAGACCTCCACGGGACGCCGATCCCGCTGGACTACGGACTCGGCTCGATGACAGAAATCAACCAGGCGATGAACCAGCGGAAGAAATTCATCGCCGCCGGAAACCCAGACCTCGCCGACGAAATCCGGGCAGCGCTTCATGCATGAAAACGCGCGACGCTGGCCATCCGCGCGCCTTCGCTTCGGTGTCTGCCCTAACCGGGATTGCCGACCCGTGGGTAGCGTTCGGGGATCGATCGTTTGGCCTGGGCGCATGGAGAGTGATGCGGTGGGCCGGGATTCGGCCGCGCAGATAGTCGATCTTCATCACAGGGGCGATTGCTCGACCAGCCAGTCCACTGTCACCGCGATCGCCTCATCCTCCCGCTCCCGCCCATCGAACCCGTGATCCGAGCCGGCAACAGTGTGCAGCTGCGTCCCCGGCCGAACCCGAACAGCGTCAGCCGCAACGGAATACGACACAGAAGAATTTCTGTCACCGTGCACGACCAGCGCCGGCACACGACTAGCCACGAACTCCTCCAGCGGCCGATACCTGGCAAACTCCATGAACAACACCCGGCCCAGCTCGAACTCGCCATCAACACGGAGAAACCCGTTCTCCTGCAAGGACTTCTGCTGAGCCGGACCAAAATTCTCAATGCCCCACGACAATTGGGGCTCCAAGAACGTATGCCGAAGATCCAGCACAGGATTCCACAACACCAGACGACGCAGACCAGACTCTAGCCACGGTAACGCTAGCGCGGTCGACACCGCACCGAAACTCGCGGCAACGATCGATATCGGTCCGGTGAACCGTTGACGCACAAAGCCGATCGCGGCCTGCAAGTCCAAGCACTCACCGGCGATCGTCACACCACGCTGAGTACCACCACTGTGGCCATGACCACGGAACGAGAAGCGCGCCACGTCGAATCCGGCCCCGGCCAGCCGGGCGGCCAATCGCACGAACATCCCACCGCCCTCGTCCATGTCCACCGCAATCCCATGCACGAGAAGAACGGCACCACGACGGCCCACATCTGCTGCCGCATCGTGCACGGCGGCATCCAGCTCAAGACCGTCTATCGAATACAGGTGCGGGGCGTCACCAGCAGGAGTCACAAGCGGTGACGGTAGCAGCCCATATCACGATCCGGACCACTGTTGGCCGCCGCAGCGTGAGTAGCGCGGAGTGAAGGGCTTAGGCCGCCAGCCATGCCCGAGGCAGTGCGGGTGGCGGGAAAGAACATGCCTTTCCAGCGCTGACTACCGTTCGTGCGCTGCGGGCTCGATCGGACGCAACAGGCGGGGACATAGAGATGTTGCAGACGAACACCCGGTCCGACGATTTGACGAGCGGATCAGCCCCGGAAGGTCAGTGACCATCCGCCCCGACAACCGAATTCACCGCAGCCATCACTGAACCTGGCGCCAACGTGTCCACGATCGCATCCGGGCAATACTGCGCAAGTTCGTCACGGCCGATGCGGTGCGCCACTGCCACCACACGGAACCGCGCGCGGCGGGCGCAGGCGATGTCGTTGGGTGCGTCACCGATGATGACGGTCCTATCGGGGTCGAGTTCGCCGCCATAGCGGTCCGCAAAGCGCTGGCCGACCACCGCGGGCAGATCGAAACGATCTCGCGCATCCGAACCATACGCACCGATGTTCCAATCGACCCACTGAGCCAGACCCGCGACTTCGAGCTTCATCTGCGCGGCCGGACGCAAATTCCCGGTCAACACCGTCTGGATATAACCCCGACTCTGCAGCGCCTCCAACGACTCCGCAGCACCCGGGTACGCGGGCTGGTCGCGCGCCAGCTCCTGCTCCCCCTCCCTCATCACGTCTGCCAGGACGATATGGAAGCGTTGAACACCGTCCTCGGCCGCCTCTGCCGAAAGACCAGAAGCGATCGCCGTGTCGACCACGATGGACTCGTCCGTGTATCCGTGCACCCGCTTCGACGGAAAGAGGACGTCCTCTTCCTGCAAACCGTAGGTGCGAGCGACAGCCCTACGGAGCCAACGCAGATCGGCCGGAATCAATGTGCCGTCGACATCCCAAATGACAAGTCCTGCGCGCCTCTCGACCACGCCGCGATTCTCGCAGAGTTCACGCAAACGAACTCTAGATCCGCCGCCAGCGACCATCACCAGTGCGACCGGAGATTCTACAGGGTCATCCGGACAAGGCGGCGCTCAGCCTCACGAGCTTCGACCGGTCCCTGACCCACCGTTTACATCACCGGGGGCGCGCAAGGCTCGATCCAGATCAACGTCATCGTGCAGCGGCTGCTGCCGTGCTGCTGCAGCGCGCCAACGTGATTCATCAGTGCGGTACGGCGTCGATCACCGACCTCACCCGGCATGCGAAGACCCTGGATCCGGACCTGGCTGGGCGCTACCGGGTGACCGCGTTTATCGGGATCGAGCTGCCGGACGTTCTCACCCTGGCCGACGTGGTGATCTCACGAGGCGGGGCCGGCACGATCGCCGACCTGACCGCGGCAGGAAAACCAGCGCTGCTGATCCCGCTCGCCTCAGCAGCCGGGAACGAGCAGGCGTACAACGCACAAGTCCTTTCCGATGCCGGAGCCGCCGTCGCGCTACTGGATGAGGTGACATCAGATAGTGTCCGAGCAGCACTGACCCGCTACTCGAAAACCCCTGCAGTCGAGTTGGCCTCGCGGCACATGCTCGGTTACAGGGTCGCCCCGATGCCGGGCACCAACTTGCCGAGGTAGTCATCTCGGTCGCCAGAAATCTTTGACAATCCGGCGGCGGCGGTCGGCACCCCGGCTCAGGCCGCCACGAACTCTCCGGTCCCGACCGCTGCGGTGAATGCACGCCATTCATCCGGCGTGAACAGCAAGGTCGTGCCATCAGCGGCGGTCAGCTGAGCACTGCCGTCCTGCTGGATACCGATGGTCGGCAGTCCAGCTGGTCCCAGTGAGGCGGTCCCGGCAGCGAGGTCGAGGAAGGCAGTCCAGTGGGCCAGGGGTATGGCGATGATCGGCTGCTGCTGGGGGTCGTTGGCAGGGTTTCGCAGGTACTTGCTGTCACGCATGAGCACAACGCCATCGTCGAACTGGATCTCGACGCAGTTGGTTCCTTGGGTGGAGAGCGAGGATTTGAACCATCCGGTTCGGGTCGGGCGGTTGGTCGTGCTCATGCTGGTTAGCCTATCTCACGTGCTGTTTGCTTGATGAGGGCCAGCGAGTCGGTGCGGTTTAGGGCCGTCGACTCCATCTGCGAGAAGCTGATATTGAGTGCCCGCACCTTTTCGCTGTCTTCGATGAATCCGGGTATGACTGGAAACTCGTGCCACGCCAGGGTCGGAAGGACAGGCCCGTCGAAGTCGAACAGGTAGAACGTCGCGCCGCCCAGCGGAAGACCGCCGCGCGCCGTGAAGGGCAGGATCCGCACGTCGACATTCTCGTGATCTTCGAGAAGTTGGATCAAATGGTTTAACTGTCCTTTGAGCACTTCGGGCCCGCCTACCTGCTGTAGGAGAGCGGCTTGACTCATGACGCAGTTTAGTTCGACCGGATCGTCCCCGCCCAGGCGCTCCTGCCGTTTCATGCGGACTTCGACACGCTGGTCGACTTCAGCCTGCCGGATAAAGGTCGTGTCCGTCGACATCAACGCGCGGGCATAGTCTGCGGTCTGCAGCAAGCCGGTCACCATGAGGCTTTCGTAGATCCGGACGCTCTCAGCGCCGTACTCCATGCCCCACAACCGCATCGTCTCCTCAGAGAACAGGGCACCGTATCGGTGCCACCAGCCTCGCTCCTTACCCGCAGAACGGAGCGCGAGGAGCTCGGACTGTTCCTCGGCGTCGAACTCTAGGACGGAGAACAGCATCTTCAGCTTGTCCTCCGGGATGAGGCGGCGATCGGTTTCGAAGTGAGACCAGTACGCCTTGGCGATGCCGAGCGCCTTGATGATCGAGGCGACGTCCACCCCGAGCTGTTCCCGCCTGCGGCGGATGCGCAGAACGAGTTCCCAACGAGCAACGGTCGGCGACATAGGTGCCATGGCCTCAGCCCTCCTTCGTACCGCTAGCGACCATACCGCAATTCCGCCAAAGAAACTTAGTAGGCATATTGATCTGTAGCGTATACACGTCTACGCTTCATGTGACGGCCACCACAAGGGTGGAAGGCGTTCGGATCCGGCTCGCCGGTGGATCGAGGAACGATGTCTGTGCAGGTGGATCAGGCGTGGATCGTCAGCGACCGCAGTGAGCATCGAGCCAAGTCGGTCGGCGACGGCGATTGGGTGGTGTCTTTCCTGCCGGGACGCACGCTGACGAAGGAGCAGGCCATAACCGCCATCCAGATCGCGGAAATGGCCACGGCGACAGCAGCACTCGCGCAGTGCGTGGGCCTCACTGCGATCGAGGCCGTCCAGCTAGCCGTTATCGAACCGCCCTGGGGCTCCCCCGTCCAACGCGTTACGCACGGGTGGGCATTCAGTCTCCCGAATGCCTTCTGGCCAGGCAGCAAACGCGGGAACTCGCCAGCTCAGTGACCTAATCCATCGACAAACCAGTGTCTCACGGCAGCCCGGGAACTATCTGCTGCGATCCAGTTGGGGCGCTGCTTAACAGCATCACGGAGTTCTTATGAGTCCCATAGTGGTTTCGGACGTCCACAGACGCGTCCTGGACTTGGCGGCTTGCCGTCAGCAGTATATGGCGGCATTCGGTTGCGCCCCCTTCCTGAGTCCCACGACCGGCGCTCTGACGTTGATGTCGGATCAGTACGCCGCCGTGCTGACCTCGAACCGGCGCGGTGAGGAGATAGCCAAGGTGTTACACCCGCGCACGGTGCCGGTCGTGGCGGCGCGCGCGGTGTGGATGTTCATCACCGCGCGGCCTCTTGCCAGCGACAACGTCGCGGCGATGATCGACACCCTGTACGGCCACCCAGGAACGCTCCTGCTGCTACCAGGAGACGAAATCCCTCTTCCCACACCGGGTTCCGATCGACATCGGTGGATCACGACCGGGGATGTCCCGCCTTTCGGCGACATCGTCGATGCGACGGTCCGAGTCGTTTCCAAGGAGACACGCCGATGATCGAGAGGGAGCTGACCGAGCTGCAGGTGAAGGTGATTGCGGCGCTGGCCGATGGTAAGCCGCACACGTTGGTGCAGTTGGCCAAACAGCTCAAGAGGCCGGTACCGGCGCTGCAGGCGACCGCGACGTGGCTGACCCATCACGGTTATCTCAAGCGGGTCAACACCTACAAGCTGGACGAGCAGGGCCAGCAGGTAGCGGCGAAGCTGCAGGGGAAAGGGGGCACCCCGTGACCCCCGAGGCCCTCGTTTACGGGCTGGCCGGGTTGGCGTTCGCCGCGATGATCACGCTGGCGGGGTGGATCACCGGGTTGGGGCAGCCGCCTCGCCACAGCGCTCCGGTCGTGGACTGGCCACGCAAGAACCCCGACGGAACCATCACCCGCCCGGTCGTCGAGCGCACGATCACCCAGCGCAGGGGCAAACATCCGACCGAACCGTTACCGATACCTACCCGAGCACGCTCCGGCGAGGTTGCCGCGCTGCGGCGGCGCTTCCAACCCGCGACTACACCGCCGCGCCGGACCACAGCCGCCGAGCCGGGCAGCGGACCTGTGCGGAGGCGGTGAGCTGGTCATGGCCGACGCCGCAGCCGAGGACCCCGACGATGAGGATGTTCATCTTCGGGTGCGGCTGGGCGAAGTGGCCTTCGACTACCGCGCATGCGCGATCGCGGCGTGGCATTTCCTCCACGATTGGAGCCGAATCCATTGCGAGCCAGCCGAAGTCATCGACGACACCCCCGAAGCCCTGCAGAACCTACGCCGCCTGCCTTGCGAGCGCCTGTTCCTGGGGCCTTAGCCCACAAACCAACTCCTGACCCTCGGTAGCGAATGTCTCTGCACCACAGGCCGACCGCACCACCCACCGCCACCACCGCCGCCGAGGCCGGGGTGCCGGTGGAGTTCGGGCCCGCCGCGCAAGCGGTCCTGGCAACGCTCGACGGGCTGATCGGTGACCTCCTCACCATGACCAGCCCGGCCCGCAACCACTCAGAGCAGCACGACTCCCATGCAGGGGGTGATCACCGGCCCGTCATCGAAACCCCTTGACGTCATTGCTTTTTCAGAGATTCGAGATGAGGAGTATCCCTTTGTTGACCAGAACACGCCGTCTGGCCGCCCTGCTGGCCTACATCGTGACCGGTGTGATCATCGCCGACGTGATCGTCGGGATCGCTCGCCTGACCCGTGTGCTTATCCACCACCGGATCCGCTCCGCGGACTGCAGTTTCGGGCTCGACAGCGATTCCGACAGCTGGCCTGCCTGACCCACCCCCCTGGCCAGGCGCGCCCGCCTCTGTCGTGTGCGGGTGGGCGCACCTGCGCACCCCATGTCTGTTCTCTTGCAGGAGATTTGAATGAATATCGGTACGCTCACCCCTACCTATCAGGGGTCGGTGGCCTCGAGTCCGGTCGCAGACGACCGGCTAGTGGTCCTGGATACCGACGTGCTCCACGATCCCGACGACGCCATCACTCTGGTGGTGGCGGCCCGCACGATCCGGCGGCTGGTCGTGGTGACCGCCGATGAAATCTGTACCCCCGGCGGGGGCGGGTGGCGAGCACGAGGCGCGCGGGCGATGCTGGATGCCCTCGGCCGCCCCGACGTGCCGGTGATCACCGGATTCGGAACGGGCGGCTATCGGCTGGCGATGGATTACGAGACTCTGATGTGGTTGCCGTCTCCGCCGATGATCGACCTGGTCGACACCATCGTGGGCCTGTGCGCGCAGGAGAGCGAGCCGCTGCGGTGGATCGGCTGCGGGCCGCTGACCAACCTCGCCGAAATCCTCACTACCGCACCCCATGTCGCCGAACGGATCGAGCTGGTGCAGATGGGCGGCTGGCTGGACCCGGCCCGGTATCGCGATCCCTCGCGCGCGTCCCACAACCTGCGGGTCGATCCCCGGTCGGCGGGGGTGGTGCTGCGGATGTGCCGACGCCCCCGCCTGGTGTTGTCCGAGCACACCGGCGTCCCGGCGCTGCGGGTGACACCGGACTGGCTGCTGTACCAGCGCCTGACCGCGCCGGACGCTCCGCAGTGGGCGCGGCTCCCGGCGGCGAATTTCGCGATCTGGTGCCGGAGCCGGTCGGGCAGCTGGATGCACGACCCGCTCACCCTCACCGCCGCCCTCGACCTCGGATTCGTCACCTTCCGCGACGAGCGGATCCTCGTCGGCGAGGACGGTCGCCTGTCCTGTGATCCCGACGGCCATGTGGTGCAGGTCAGCGCCGAGGTGGACTACACGGGGTTCGTCGGCTGGCTGGAGGGGGTGACCGCGACGACGGCGCAGCCCGAGACCGCCTCTGCTGGGCGATGAGCGGGCCGGACCGCCGGGAGATCCGCACCGACATCCCGCATTCGGCGCGGGTGTGGAATTACTGGATGCGCGGCAAGGACAACTACGACATCGACCGTGCCGTCGGCGATCAATGCCTCGGGATCTTCCCCGGGATCGGTGTGACCGCAGTCGAGTGTCGTCGGTTTCAGTGCCGCGTCCTGCGCGGGCTGGCCGAGGCCGGGGTGC
Source organism: Nocardia transvalensis (assembly GCF_015477765.1). Taxonomy (GTDB): domain Bacteria; phylum Actinomycetota; class Actinomycetes; order Mycobacteriales; family Mycobacteriaceae; genus Nocardia; species Nocardia transvalensis_A. Next base: position 209,462 of record NZ_JADLQQ010000013.1, read on the forward strand.
GGCAGTTCCTTGATCTCGGGGCCGGGCTGCCCACCGATCCCAACACCCACGAGATCGCCCAGGCCATCGAGGCGCGGGCGCGGGTGGTGTATGCCGACAACGACCCGATGGTCCTCACCCACGCCCGCGCCCTGCTGACCTCGGCCACCGACGACGGGGCCGTCGGCCACGCCGATACCGACATCGGCGACCCCGACGCCGTACTGGCCGCTGCCCGCGACGTGCTCGACCTGCGCCAGCCGGTCGCGGTGCTGTGCGGGCACGTCCTCGGCCACATCACCGGCGTCGAGCACATGCACCGGGTGGTCACCGAGATCATGGCGGCCACCGCGCCGGGCAGCTATCTGATGGTGCACGACAGCATCGACGACCCCTGCCAGCGGCTGATGTGGGACCACTACGCCACATCCGGGGCCGCCGTCTACACCCCACGCCCGCCCGAGGCGATCGCGGCCTGTTTCGACGGTCTGGTGCTGGTCGAGCCCGGCGTGGTGCCGGTCAACCACTGGCGACCCGACCCCCGACCACGTCCTGCCGCCGCCGGGGCTGTGGGCGAGCTGGCTGTCCCCGCTTACGGCGCGGTGGGCCACAAACCGTAATCCCACCCCACTAATTCGAGTATCGAAAGAGCATCTGCGCCAATGACATTCACAGCGCTGTTCCGGTCCCGGCCGCGCCCGGCCGAGGTCCGCACCTTCACCGTCGAGCCCCTTGCCGGGACATCGCCCCCGGTCGTGGTGACCGGGACCAGGGCCGACACCTATCATCCGTGCCGACGCTGCCCGGGCCGCAATCCCGACGACTCTCAAACCGTCACCACCTACCGGGTGAGCAGTCGCGAGATCCCGTGGTGGCTGACCGCGCACATCCACGCCTGCTCCGGCGGGCATGCCGAACTCGTCGTGCACCGCACGCCCGCCCTGATCAGCCCGGCACCGACCGCGCCCCAGCGCAGCGGGTACGCCAGTTTCGGAGACCGGTCGTTTGAGCTGCGGGGCACCGACCGCGGGCAGCGCACGACGCTGCTCGCGGTGGTGAACGAGGTCGACCGACCGTGCCGGGTGTGCCTGCGCCCGTACGGGGTCACCCACCACCGGCTCGCCGACGGGCTGGCCCCAGCGTGGCTCGGCTCGATCGAGCTGCTGTGGTGCAAGGGCTGCGGCCACGGCCACCTGGAACCAGGCTGGATACCTCGCGCCGTGCACCCGCACCCGGTGGCGCCCGGGGCTGCGCGGTGACCCCGGCCTGCCGGATCACCCGGCACATGCCCACCGTGCTCATCCTCAGCGCGGTGGCCTCCGAGCTCCACGCCCTCGCGATCGTCGCGGTCCCTGTCACCACCGATATCGGCCTCGGCCTGGCCTCGATCACCGCGTTCACCGTCGCCGTCGTCCATCTCACCAAGCGGCCACAGTGCGCGCTCTGCCACGGCCGACGGCCGCCCGAAGGAGGGACCGACCACGCCGTGGCCCAGGGGGCGCGGCTGCACCGCGCGGTCACAGCGGCGACGGTGGCCTGGTGCGCGACCACGACCGGTTCCATCGCCATCGTCTGCTGCGGCCTCCTCGGCGAGCACACCCGCCTGACCCCTGCGGTGCTGGAGTTGCCGTGGCTGGCCACCGGGATCCTGCTCGCCCTCGGCGCGGCACACCGCCGCTCCTGGTGCCCACTACGCCACCCCGACACCTCCACCACGCCAGCCCCGTGACGACACATCCTTGAGGCTCCGCCCCGCCCAGCCCCCGGCCGACGATCCGCAACCGCACACGCCCCGGCCGCCGCGCCACCTGACCAGCGACGAGAAAGGCCCGGCACCGCCACCAGGACGCGAGTCTTGGTGGCGGTACCGCGCAGCGGCGAAGCTCAGCGCAGGGTACGCAGAGCGGTGTGGAGCTCGACCAACTCGTCGAGCAGAACGTCGATCCGGTTGAGCAGATCCGCGCGGCGTTGATGCACACTCACCCCCACCCGGCTACCGAGTCGACCGGGTAGCCGCGCCAGATGCCAGGACCACAGTGACGGCAGGTCGTACCGCGCGAAACTGGTTGATAGCCCGGTCAGATATCGGGTTCGAGATCGGTGGCCTGTCCGCGACCGGTGTCACGGCGTTGATCTGCGGTGATGCCCGACCTGCCTTTACATCGCCCCGGAGCATCCTGACCCGGTTCGTCGTCAGACTTTTCAGTCTCGATGATTTCCGGCAGCACCGCTTGTGACCAATGCTGTCCTGGTGTGGGCGCGACTGCGGGCCACCGGGATGAGTGCCGTCGCATCTGTTCGTCGTGCCCGATGTCCTGTGGCGACACGATTGTCGGATACAGGGGGATGTGCGAGCGGTCGTCATCGTCGCGAAGGAACTGTCCGATCATCATCCCCTTGCCGATGTATCCCGGGTATGGGGACAGCAGCAACCGGGTGCGGACGTAGTCGCCATCCGGGCTGAGGGTGCGGACCACAACCTCGGCGGACTTTCCGATTTCGAGTTCGGCGTTGAGCATGTTCAGCGCCGCCCGGTCCTCAGGGTGGAACACGTCGGCCGGCTTTTTCAGGAACGTCCACCGGATCCACGGGGCGGCCTCGGTCAGCCAGTAGCAGATTGTCGCCGGGTAGGCGATCATCACGACGGCGGCGTGCGTGCCCGCTTGGCGGTGGATAGCTCGGTATCCGATCTGCTCGAGTGTTGGGTGCCGCGGCGGGTGTAGAGGGCTGGTGATGTCCTCCCACATCCACCAGGCACCCCGGCATTGGTCGTCATCGCGCGCGCGGATCGTGACCTGCCACTGCATCAGCGTTCCAGCCATGTGCGGAACCGTCACCTCGAACTGAAGCCGATCGCCAGGCTCGGGGTTGTAGAGCAGCCGGATTACTTCGTCGTGCTGATCGAACTGCGATGCCCGATCGAATATGCCAGCCAGGGAGACTTCCGGAAAGTATTCATCATCCGGCACACCACTGAGCCGTTGCGATTCGATCGGCTGAGCGATGACCTGCTTGTCGAGGTCCCACACCACCCCTGCGGCGCGGCGCTCCTTCGGATGATGGCGCGGCGACGTCTCGGGACCAAACCAGAACTGGACGGCGTGAACCCCACCGTTTGGTCCCGGCACCGGCAACGCGACCAGTCGATAGTGGACGCTGCCGATGCTGACCGGGTTGTCGCCGCTGTCGAATTCGCGGCCGTTCTGCCGCACCTCCTCGATCGCGTGGCGAACCTTGCGCCGGACCATCTTGTTGTAGCTGGCCGGAATTGACTGGTTCTTCAGCAAACGCTCAATGACGCGATCGAGGGGCGTGAACGGCCGGGGATCCCCGCCGACGGACACAACCGCCGGATCGATTGCCGGATCCAGGGTCTCGACCATGACCCATGGAATCTTGTCCAGCATTGCCGAATTGTCCATCGGTCACCTCCGTTGGCGACCCCTGCCGGGTCTGCCGGCCCCCGTCAGGTGGTGCGACGTTGCAATGTGGCGTGCAGTCCGGATGGCCGGATGGTGATCTGCTCGTGCACAGCCAGCGTGTAGTCGGCATCCGGACCAAAATCATACCGCCGGGTCGCCATCGCGAGCGAGAGCACCGCCTCGTGCAGGGCGAACTGCCTGCCGATACAGGCCCTGGCCCCGGTGCCGAATGGCCGATAGGGACCTTTGGGCGGCGCACCTGGCAAGAAGCGGTCCGGATCGAAGATCAGGGCGTCGGGCCAGTCGTCGTTGCGCTGCAAACCCAAGCTCAGGACGAAGATCGGCTCACCCGCCGCGACCGGCCACCGCCCGCCGAGCTCGGTGTCGACACGGGCAGCGCGGAAGTAGCCAGGTGCCGAGGGCCACAAGCGCAGCGTCTCGTCGATCACGGCTCGGGTGTAGCGAAGCTTGCCAACCTGCTCGAAGGAGATTCGCTCATGCTCGCCGACCACGTCACGCACTTCGGCGCGCACCTTGTCGGCGATATCGGGTTGCTGCATCAGGTAGTGGAACGCGAACCCGAGCGTCCCCGCGGTCGTCTCCTGACCAGCCAGCAGGAACGAGACGACCTGGTAGGCAATGTTGTCCTCCGGCAGCTTCTCGCCCGTCTCGGGGTCGGCGTTGGTCAGCATCAGGTCGAGCAAGTCCTTCGGACCCTGGCGCGGCTCGGCGGCACGTTTGGCGACCAGCGCCAATCCGAACTCGCGCAGCGCGGCGAGGTCTTCCTTGTACTGCGGGCCGTGCTCACGCGTCGCCCGGACGCGCTCGGTGAGCGAAGACGCATTTGAAGACTTGGAAATCCACCACATCGCACGGTTGAGCTGGGTGAGGAAGGGGTGCAGCTCTTCGCCGTGCTCGAACGCGCCGAAGCTGGTCGAAAAGCCGGCGCGGCCGATCAGTTCGAAGGTGAGGCTGTTGAGGTCTTGGGTGAGGTTGACCCGCGGCGTGGATGAGGGTTTGCCGTCCCAGTATGCGAACATGGTTTCGATGGAATCGACCATGGCGGGGTGGTATAAGGCCATTGCCTCCTTGGTGAAACCCGGGGTGAGGATCCGATGGGCCATGCCCCAGTGGGGCTCATGGGTGTGGGCCATGAACAGCGCGTCGCCGGTGATGTCGCGCAGCATCTTCAACGTGCCCTCGGCTACGTGCTTCTCGAACCGGGACTCGTCCCAGACCTCCTGCGCGAGTTCAGTTCCGGTGATCACGATCATCCGAAACTGCTCGGCGAATCGCACCTCGTAGATGGGACCGAGTTCGCGGGAGAGTTCGTACTCGCGTTGAGTGGGCCGATCCGGCTCCATCGCCCCCCGGTCGAACGTGACCGCGTTGCGATTTTCCGGATGAGGGAGGGTGACGGCAGGGCTAGGGGCGCTGGTCATGGCGACCAGTGTCCACCAATCTCAGAGAATTTTTGGCAAATCAGTGTTGCGTTCGTCACACTCCACGGCTATTCTGACGTTTGCCGACCATAAGGTCTGGTTTCTCCGGGGACCCGTAGGGACCCGATGACCCCGCTCCGGCGGGCAGCCACGCTCCGGCTGTGACTGGAGCCCGTGCCTGCTTCTCGCCGGACTGTTGTCCCCGGAGGTTGTCATGACTCCGCTTCCGCTCGAGGCGTCGCCTCGCGAGCAGCAAATCGCCATGGCCCTGCTGGCTCATGCCGCGCGGGGCGACCATGAAGCCATCGCCACCCTGTTCGCCGTCCTCGCCGCGCCCGGCAGCGTCGTTGACCCGCTGTATATCGCCTGCGTGATTGTCGATGAGTGCGGCTGTGTGGTGCCGGTGTTCGCCGAGCCGTTCAGCACCGAGGACACGTTCTCGATCATCAGGATGATCCTGGACGAATGTCAGTGGGCGACGCGCCACTGCTCCGATGCGGTCGCTGCCCGGTTCACTGCACAGGCCCTGGTGTTCGCAGCGATGGATACGGCCGACGGCGGGAGGTGATCATCGATGACCGCCCCGAGTAGCGACTCCGATACGGCTCGCTCGTCCGGCACACAGCGCTGCGGGCCACGCCGCTCAGGTGCTCACCACGCACGGTCGAAAGAGGGCTGGGTGCTCATGGAGACCATGTCCGGCAAGCCTTCGGTGATCCTCGAAGAGGGCCGCGTGCGGCAGTTCTCGCAGACCAACAGGACCAAGATTGCGGGCAGCGCGAACGTCGCTGCCCAGCTCGATGAGGTCCTCTGTCAAGTCCTTGCAGCCGCACATCCCGTTCGGAGACAAGTCTGCCTTGCGTCAGGGCTTCCGCTACAGATCGTCGGAGTGCCTGTCATCGGACCCTTCGCTCAGGTTTATGCCGTTCAACTGTGGGTGGGCCGCGCCGACGCCGCAGTTCCGCCCAGGCTGCCGATCGGCATACTGTCCCTCGATCCGCGCACCGGCATCGCGCACGGATGCGAGATCAGCAGGAAGACTGAGAATCCCGAGATCACCGGCACGAGTGTCCTGCCGCGCCTATTGACCCAACTCGACGGGTGTGACGATCGCGCCGGCTTGCTGGGGTTGTTGTCCGCGCCGGTCGGGCAACGCTGGATCGGCACAGCGACCAGCGTGGGTCCGATCCGTCGGCACCTGTGCATCGCAGCACGTTGCTGCTCCACACCAACCGGCCCGGTTGTTCGAATCGTCGTGTGTGACATCACCGGAATGCAGGCACCGACACCGGCCTCCCTCGATGTCGGGGTCCTCCGAAGCCTGCCGGTTCCGCCCGACCATGCCGCGGGATTGATGGACCTCCGCTCTGGCCTCGTACACGAGTGGATCGCGCTCGGGCCGCCGCCATTGGATCGTTGGCAGTGCGAAGTCCCGCAAACTCATCCCGACGACTGTCATGAGCTCGAACGGTGCCGCGCCGCTCTTCTCGGTGGAGCTGCCGACGAAAAGTGTTCGTTCCGAGTGCGATTCGACGACGACGAGCCGTGGATTCGCGTGGACGTCCGCTGCGTCGCCGTTCCGTGCGACGGCGCACCACAAGCCTTGCTCGACGTGACCCGGCACCAGGCCGGGTGACAAGCCGGGCCCACAGGGCCCAGCCGACTGACAAGTGAATTGCGCCCTCCCCGTGAGGGTTTCCCGGCATCAGCTGGAGGCGACGCCGGATGTAGCCGCCGAACCACCCGATGACTTCTGCAGCCATCCGTGGCCCGGCCGACCGATCCACCCGACTACATAGTCGTTGTTCAACCTCGGTCGCATCCAACGGAGCCGCCTCAGCCCCATCCCCCGCTCACCGGCGGCTCCGATAGCCGAGAGAACCAAGGAGCCGCGATGACTACCGACCCGCACGCCGACGCTGAATCGATTCCAGCCAAGCATCTTCCGAACCGGGTCCTCCACAACACACCTGCACAAAAGGAAGACGACGAACAGCGTGGCGGTGCTCCAGCCGAGTGCCCGTCCCCGGCGCGGCTGCCGCGCCGACGCCCCGCAACCCCGAACCAGGACCCCGCGACACACTCGATCGAGCCGACTTCCCAGCCCCAGCTCCTGGGTTGGGTGCTCGCCGAAACACTATCGGGCAACGGCGAAATCGTCGTCGTTGCCGAAGGCGACAAGCTCAAGCCCTTCGGGAAGCTCGACCGCACCCGCATAGCGCAGAGCAGGCGCGCATCGACCGCGATATCCGCCCTTGTTCAGCAGTGCCTCGTCACACGGAAACGCCAATACCGCGATATCCCCGGCGTCCACCCGCTGAACGTCCACGTCGTTCCCGCTGTCGGTCCGGCCGGCGCGGTTCATGCCGTGCAACTGTGGACCGGCACACCGGCACAAAAGCCACCCCTGCGGGGGCCAGTCGGCACCGTCGAATGGGACGCCGCGACCGGAGTCGCTCGGCTCAACTCAGCACTGGAACGGCAACTCGGGATCCCCGCGCCGTTATCCCGATCCCAGTACACCCTGCCCGAACTCCTCGGCTACATCGACGGATTCGACGACTTCCTCGGCTTCCTCGACCTGTTCGATCGAGCATCAACAGTCGACCGCTGGGTCGGTACCGTCACCACCCCGGGCCGGTTCAGCCTCATACGCCGACACCTGCGCATCGTGGCACAGGTCTATGTCGAGAATGGCAAACGATCCGTGCGCGGAATCGTTCACGACATCACCGCCCTACAGCCCCCACCACCGCCGCATGTGGACTCGGTCACGCTCGCCGGCTACCCCGGCCCGACAACTCACGCGATCGCGCGCATCGATCTTGGAACCTGCCTCATCAATCGCTGGATCTGTCTCGGTCCAGGTCCTCTCGAACCATGGAGTCACCAGAATCCCCAGATCGACAACCATAGCGCCGCCGCCATTGCTCGATGTTGCGCGGAGCTGAATCGCGGTGCGACCGGCGCCACCGCGGAATTGAAAGTCAGGTTCACGCCGTCATGCCGATGGATTTCAGTCCACACCGAGTGGACAGCCCTCGTCGGCGCGCGACGCCCCCAGGCCATCGTCGTTCTCACACCGCACGAGCCATCACCATGACTGCACATTCGCTGTCCATGAAGAGTCGGATTTCCGCCAGTCCCTGTACTTCAAGAATTCGTTGTCACTCGCCGTCCGGATCTGCGCCAGGTCGGCGCGGAGTCCCGCGCCGACCTGCGTCCGATCACCCCAGTTCTCCGAGCGATTCAGTCGTTCATCGCCATGTGCTCGGATGTGGACTAGTCGTCGCCTGGTGGCAGGGCCAGCCGCTCGTTGGAAGGAAGTTCGCCGCGCAGCTGTGGTGGCACGATGGTTCCAGTCGCTTCGAAGCGTCCGGCGATGGTGCATATGGTGTCGATGATCTCCTGCTGGGCCGTGTCGAGCTTCCCGTAGAGCCGGTTGACGTGGCGACGGAAGTGAGCCATCTCGTCGAGTGCCATCTGCGCCATTTTGACGATCTTTTCCAGGCAGTACATGAACTCACTGCCCGTGATGTAGGTGTACACCCTTTCCGGGGTCTGGTCCCCACGCGCCGCGTCAGTCAGCTCATGCTGCCGGACGGTCGCGATCATCTGACGGAACGGTCCCGCGACGTGTACGGCAGTTTCGAAATCGCACACCAGAATCCCGTCAATCCATCCCGAGCCTTCGATGGCAGGTACGGTCGGCATTGCTTCGGTGACCAACACCGCGATCTGTGCTCGCTTCTCGTCACGGTCCTTGATCAGCTTCTCGATCCATGCCTTGTTGTACTTCTTGGTGGCCTTGCACTCCCACACAATGACCCCGCAGACCTGACCGTTCTCTACAACCGTCTGGTGGACATCGGCGCCCTTCTGACCGGATCGAACGACGACGATGTCGTCTTGAGGCCAGCGCTTGCGCAGTTCCTCGGCGAACAGTTCCTGGCGAATCACGCCTTCGGGCAAGCGGCGGATCCCGAACGAGAACGCATGCTGATGAGCCTTTTCCAGCTCGGCGGTCACCGAGGCCAGCTGGTTTCTGAGATCCTCGATGGTGGCCGCTGATTTCGCCTCGGCACGTGCACGTTCCTTGCGTGTGCTGTCCTCGGCGAGTTTGACTGCCTTCTCGCGGACCTCGTCGTCGAACTGATCCCGCAGGCTGGCGGTCTCTACTCGAAGCTGGGCCTTGTCGTCTTCTGATCGTCGTAGTTGATCGCGCAGTTGATTCTCAGAGGATTCGCGAGCTTCCCGCGCGACGCGCAGTTCTTCCTGCGCAGCAGCGGCTTGCTCGGACAACTGAGCGCGCAACGCGTCGATCTGCTGGGCCGCGGTGGTCTCGGCCTGCGCGGTGATGGTGCGGACCAGTTCGTCGTGATCGCGCGCTCCGGCCGCAAGCTGGGCCTCGAGCTGACCGCATTGCATCGTGAGCGACTCAATCTGCTCGGCCACCGTAGCCTGGGCCTGCGCGGTGATCGTGCGGACCAGTTCGTCGTGATCGCGCGCTCCAGCCGCAAGCTCGACTTCCAGCTGACCGCACTGCGTCCTGAGCGATTCGATTGTCGCAGCGGCTTGCTGCTTGTCCAGGTTGTGTCGAGCCTGCAGTTCGGCGACTGCTTGGCCCTTGCCGCGCTTCTCCGCCAGTTCCAGTTGCTCTTCCAGCGTCTGTGTGAGCTCCTGACGTGCCTCGTCCGCGCCGGCGAGGCGGGCCTTCTCGATTTCGACGCTGAAACCGACCTTCTCCGCGCGCATTTGCGCTAGTTCCTTTAGCGCAGCCTCCAACGTTTCCTGCGTCTGCCCGAACTTCTTGTCGCGCTCAGCGAGTTCGGAAGTCTTGCTTGCGATCTCACGCTCTTTCACCGCCAGCCTGGCGTCGCTGTCCGCAGCGTACTGCCGCTCGAGATCGCGGCGGATCTCGTCGACCAGTGGTGCAAGGTGTCGCTCGCTCAACACCGATCCAAGGTCGACGCCGCAACTCGGGCAGTTCGTCAAACCGCCAACAGACTCTTGGTTATTACGCCGGGCCATTTCTTCTCTCTTGCCGAACCAGTAGAACGGTCGAGCAGTCTCACAGATGCCACCGACATTCCTCGTCAAATCAAGCCCACACAGACCCGTTCCATCACCCGCCACGCAACTGGCTTGACCAGGCCGAATGATTCAGAACACAAAAGGTCGGCACCGCAAATATCTCCCATCTATAGCCCAATGTTGTTCAGCTGCTATATATTTCAAGATACGCACGCCGAGAACGAAAGCAGAGGAGCTACTCCGGTCGACTCTTAACTGAGTCAGCTGATGCCCCCAGTATCACGTAGCCCACATCGTGCAAACTTGATATTCAGTCGGACTCCTCCGCTAGATTGCCGCGGTGAGAATCGCTCGTCCCGCCTCGTTGACAACCGGATCGGAAACTGCCTAACCCATTCCCACCGTGCTGCATCCGACCACAGTGTGGCCGCGGAGGTATCGAGAAGCAGGTCTCAGAAAACACATGGGCGACTTCATCGCCCAGGCTGACGCCGACGATTTGCTGGCAGCGTTTCTCTGGGTTGCCGAAGGCCGGATCGCCCGAGAGACCTTGGATCTTCTCGTCGCAGACAGAGAATCGATCCAGAAGCGCATCGAGGACGCAAGGACGCGCCTCGAGTCTCCAGGACCGTTCGGGTGGAGCTGCGACTACACCCGCCGGGAGATGGCCGACCTGCTGAACTCCTACATCGAACACGGCAACAAGACAATCGAGGCGATTCGTTCCCTCGAGGCCACGGTGACAGCACAAATAGCCGAACTTCAGAACACCTTCGGAAGAGATCCCCGGCGTAAGTTCACCAGCACCGACGCAGGCATCTTGCCATCCGATGCGATCTGGCAGGCATGGGAAGCGACGTTCCCTTTGGTCGACACCTACAACGCTGCCGTCGCTCGTGATACGGCAGGGATCGCAGAGCTTCGGAAGGTGGAGGCCCGCCGTCGCGCCTATGTGGAATCCCGGAGAGGGTGGACAGAACGCGACCTCCAGCGATGCGACCCGGCAGGGTTCGAAAAGCTCACAGCCGACCTTCTTCACCGCGACGGGTTGACCGTTCTGCGGCGCGGCGGTGGGGCCCGTGACCAGGGCGCCGATGTCATCGCGGTGACGCCGGACGGACGACGCGTCGTGGTTCAGTGCAAGCTACGCCACCGTGGCTCGATCCGGCCCTCCGTCCTCTACGAAGTCAATGGCACTGCACGCCAAGTCCATAACGCCGACATCCCCGTCGTCGTCACCAACGGCACGTTCTCCGCGAATGCCACCGCATTCGCCGCTGACTACGAGATCCACCTGATAGACGATTACGGAGTCCGCCGGTGGGCTATGTGGGGCGAAAGCTTCTACGACATCCTTCAACTCAGTCCGCAGTGACAGCGATCGTCGCGAGCGGTAAGCGATCCGTGGGTGGCCCGCAGCAGCGCCGCTATGCCCGCAAGGCGCGCATGTCGAGGCCGCGACGCGGCCGGTCGAAGGATCGACGCACCAAGGCCAATTCGGGTGTTCTCGTCAAGAGCGGATGCGTCGCCACCGGCCGTCGGGCGTTCGCTGATATCCCCAGTCACCTGGGAACTCGCGGTGCTGGTCGTTGTGGTCCCGCGCAGTGTCGAGTGCGCGTTCAAGCCCGAGTTCCATCTGGTGAAAAGGGCAACCGTCGCAGTAGACGTTCAAGACCCCGACGCTCATATCGAACGACGCCACGCCAAGGCTGATGGTGATCGATCCGTACTCGTTTCGCTGTGTATCGAAGTCGACGAGGGGGCGGATATCGACCAGTGGTTGATCTCCGTAGCGGTGGTGGGTCACACGTGGTTGGGCGAGAAGGTGGCGACCGGTGGCGGTACCGAGACAGGAGATTGAGGGGTAGCTGTGATGTACCCAGACGAGCCTGTAGTTGGTGTCGGCGCGAACATCGGTGACTGGAGCGAATATCTCAACGTCAGGCCCCCATCCGGCAATGACCAGACTTTCGGGGGTGACCGGAACTGCGGCGCGTTGCGCGTAAAGGGCCGCAGTATAGGACATACCCGTGCTGCGGGCAGTGCTGCGAGCTGCCCGGGTGGCGGCACTGTTGTTGCGGGTCATCGAACGATCCTCGTTCCGGCGGGTGAAGCCCACGCTCCTCCCCGCCTGACGTGATCCGTTCCGGGCGAGAGGTGCCACAATTCCGCGACGGTCAATGACCCTTCGGTTGTCGGCATCGTGTCCGGCGTGGGCGGACGACGACTCGAACTCCGGCCGGCGGAATCGGCACGCTTACTTCGATTGGAGTCTAGGAGGCGTTGCGTGTGGACGAGGTCCGACTCGCCGGACGCGGTGGTGCGCTTCAACTGCATTGTGGCCACCGCCCGAAATCGTGAGGACCGCAGTTTACTTCACAGTGCTTCATCCGGCTTGGAAGTGCCAGCGATGCCCAATGGATCGCGAAGCTGCAGACCGCATCGCGGCTGCGGCCGAGCGCGACCCCGAATCCGACACCGCTCGATCCGGGGTCGGCGAACGCGCCGATGCAACAGCTACCCACAACGAGGACGACGAGTAGCTCCACGCTCATGGTCGGGTGACCCGGGCGCGGGCCACGACCATGCCCCTCCTCGGCAAAAATCACGCGATTGCCACACCGAGTGCGGCGGCAGATCCGCTCAAGCATTCCGATAGCCATTCGGTTGCAGTTGCAATACCGCCTGGTCTACAATTGCAGCTGCGCCCCTGTTCAAGGGGTTTCCCGGTAATCGCTGGCAGCGAATCCGGATGTAGCGCCGTCGACATAAGCAGTTTTCTTACGACGGTTCCCGATCTTGATGACCACGGCCCGTTCGCCGTCACGGATCGGGTCTACCACGCTGCCTCCGGCGGCCCGCCGGCTGATAGTCAGCCTTGCTACGCCCGTCGGATACCCCTATGAGGTGTTTCCCATGGCGCACGTCCAGCAAGACCCAGCTTCGATCCGCGAACAGCAGATTGCTATGTCTGCGCTCGCTCACACGGTGCGTGGAGATTTCAAAGCCGTGACGGCTCTGGTCGACATGATCCAGGATCCTGACGAGGGGGTGCGCCCCGCCTTCGTCATCGTTACCTTGCTGGCCGAGTTCAAGAAGGGCATAGACCAGCACGACGCGGAGGAGCTGGCGCTCTGGTTCTCCCACGAGGCGCAAACCCTCGCCGCCCAGGCCGACCTCACCTGACCCGGGGTGCGGTCATGGAATCCACCCAAGGCCGCCCTGGTGGTGGTCGCGGACGAATTCTGCGAATCCACCAGGTCTCGGCCCGTACCGGACACAGCCCGGATCGTATCCGCCATCTTCGTGTCAAAGGCCACGAACTCTACGACAGGGCCTGGAAAGCGGGCGATGCCCCAAATTCTCCTCTGCTCTTCGACGAAGCTGACGTCGACGAGTGGGTCGCGGGCAAGAAGACACCACTCGAACAGGACAGCGAATGAGTAGCGACCCGAAAGGCACCGCCTTACCACTGACCTGGTCCGCCAATCAATCCGCGGTTCCGGCAGATTCCGATCTGCCGATAAAACTTCCGATGCCGGAGCTAATTGGCGACATCGACGCCCAGGCTGAACAATTCCACTACAGCGTCGCGTCGGTCAGCCTCAACGGCCGTCTCAGTGACCGCAGGCCAGTCGGAGTCTTGAACTGGAGACCCGAGTCCAGATTGGCAATCGAGGTCGTCGGACGAACCATCATCATCAGGGAGGACCAGCACGGCGACTGTCGGCTAACAGATCGAGGCCATCTGCTTCTACCGGCAGGTTGCCGCCATCGCTGCCTGATCAAACCGGGTGAGCGAGTTCTGGTCGCAGCGTCAGTGCGCCGCAAGCTTCTCCTTGTTTATCCGATGCGGCTTATCGAGCGGGCGTTGTCACCGTTGCATGAGCAAGCGATGGGTGATGCCCGATGACAACCGCCACCGAGATCGAGGCCGCCAGGCTGTTGCTTGCGAAACTCGGACTCACGCCGCAGCAACTCGTCGAGGCCCCACCTGCCAACGTCCCAACCTTTAACACCTACATACCTGCGATCATCGCCACGATGCCGCCGACCACGCTCCGCGTCTACGGCCCGTACCTGCGACGCATCGAGGAGGCATGGGGTACGCGTGTCATCACCGAGCCAACCTCTACCGAGCTGCGGCAACTCGCCGAACGGACCAAACAACAGGCTATCGTTCGTCGCAACTCGCGCGGTGGACGTAGCGCAGCCGAGAGTCTCATCGCCGCTGCCCGGTATCTCTACCGGCACGCCGAAGAAGACCGTTTCATCCGCCCCGATGACAACCCGGCGCGAAAGGTACCCAAACCCCGCAGGCTGGCCAGCACCAGGCGGGCGATACCCGACCAGCAACTCGCCGAAATCGTGCACGTCGCGGCGACAACCGGAAATGACCCGTGCCTGGATGCGATGCTGCTTCGCCTTCATATCGAAACCGCCTGTCGGCGCGCTGGAGCTCTCGCCTTACGGCCAATGGACCTCGATCCGCAGCAATGCCTCGTCTACTTGCGCGAGAAGGGCGGAACGGTCCGTTGGCAACCAGTGTCGCGCCCGCTCATGCAAGCCATGCTCCACCACATTGCCGAACGACACGGTGACAACCCCGTCGAATCCGAACCCTTGTTCCGTCAACACAACGGCCGAGTGGTCACGCACCGCCGCTACGACTCCCTATGGAATCGGATCGGTGCCCACCTCGAGTGGGTCCGCCGCCAGCAGATCAGCACCCACTGGCTCCGCCACACGACCCTGACCTGGGTAGAGCGCAACTTCGGCTACGCGGTCGCCCGCGCCTACGCCGGACACACCGAACCAGACAGCCGTACCGGACAAACAGTCACCTACATTCGCGCCAGCGTCCAAGAAGTCGCCGAGGCGCTGTCCGCTATGACTGGAATCCCACATCCGCTCGCCGCCTAATCGGAGGCAATCACGTCGCAGTGGGACCTGTCCGGAGCCAACCCATGAGTCGTCACCCGGGGCAGGTGAAACCGAACCGTATAGCTGTGCGGGTTTCACCCAGTCCGACGACTCGACCGCGGCGGCAATCGCGCTCATCGCGGAGTTGGGCGGAGGAAGGCTGTGGGCTATCTGAAGTCCGGGAAGCGGGTCAAGATCTTGGCCGCGGCCATGGCCGACTCGGCGACGGTACGGAAGTCGACGCAGATGTCCGTACTGGCGTGCTCGTCCAACCAGGGCTCCGACATTTGGACGATTGCGTTCCGCAGCGCTGCGGCCTCGGTCGGGTAGCCGTCGGCGAGCACCACGGCTGCGGCGGCAACGCGGATATCCAGCGGGGGTTTGAACTGCGGGTCGACGGCAAGGACCGCGGACAGGTGTAGTAGCACCAACCAGAGATCGTCGGGATCGATGACGGCGAGCAACTGCTCAGCGACAATCTTCGCGTTCCAGGGCCCCGTCGCCTCGATGACCGCCCGGTTGACGAGGCGTGCGGAGCCCAGCGTCAAGTCCGTAGCCAGAAGACTTTCTACGAGGGCCAGGTTGTGCTCTACGCAGGCGGGTGTCCAACTGGGTTCCAAGGTGTGGATCAGAAATACCGCTGGAGCAGTGCATTCAGGCTTCGCGCATTGCTGAGTGCGGCCGGGCTCGATCAGGGTGGTGAAGACCTCTGGTTGCGGGGACATGGTTCACCGCCTGTCCCGTTGGCGGTAGTAAGCGATAAGCAACTGCGCGAGATCCGCGCTGTGGGCCAGCGCTTTCAGGTCGGCTACAAGGCTTGACGACCATTCGGAGCCGAACCAGAGATCGGCCGCACGGTCCCCCGCCTTGGCGATTGCCGCGGCGATCAGAGCGTCGTCGAAGTACCCTCCAAGTTCCTCAACGACGGTTTGGAGGCGCTCTCCGATCGAGTCCTCGCCTCCCTCGTTGCCGGTGAAGGGCTCGCGTGCGGCGTCTGCGAGGTAGTCGAAAAGGTTCCATTCATCATACGGCTCGATAAGACTGAGGAGTTTTTCGGTGATGACCTGTGGATCTGCATCCCCTGTCGTGCACTCGTCTATCAGTTCATTCGCCCACGGGGGTGGCCTGTCTTCCAGCGCCGCGGCGACAATCTTCGAATAGTGTTCGCGGCACGCTGGTGTGCGAAACCCGTCGGAATCGACGAGATCGAAGGCGGCCGACTGCCCGCAGCCCGGCTCCGCACAAGGCGGGGTCTCGTCGTCTGCCCGACAAGTGTCCACCAGCCTTTGGGTGCTCACGGCGCCAATATAACCCGCCGCCAGCTGCGCGCCGTGGCGGCGCCACCAGCGAACGCGCCGACGTTGGAGTGGGGCCATCAGCAGCACCGCTCGCCAGCGGCGGCGAAGCCGCTACGAACCCGCAGCCCCACGTCGCACACGCCCTCGACAACCCGCTCAGGCCGATTATTGCCGTCGATCCGGCTTCTGCCCTCCCTTCCATGGTGAGGGCGTTGAGTTGTGTTGTGCCGCGGTCGATCAGCCAGTGGGCGAACATGCGCAGATCGGCGAACCAGTAGTTGAAGGTGCCGACGCTGGTGCGTTCGGCAGGGCGCGCGCCGTCGGGGCTTCCGGGCGAAGGATGGTCGAGAACGGCCAGGAAGAACACTTTGAACGTGGCGCGCAGCTCGGCGGGATAGTGTTCCCAGCGCAGCGGGGAGATGTTGATGTGGGCGTCGGGATGTGCTGGTGGTGCCAGCGGATGTAAGCGGCGATCGCGTCGTCTTGCTCGCCGTGGCTGCGGTGGTCGGTGCCGTTGAGCGTGAACTAGCGCAGAGCGGCGAACTCGGCTTCGGCGGGTAGCGGCCTTGCCTGATTTTCAGGCAACCGGCTCAAGCAAGCCCTGAAGGCTCACAGTCGCCCGATCAGTGGCGACATTGCGTCATAGCTCTCCGGGATTTTCGCGAATCGGCCCATTCGGTGCCGCTCCAGCCTGATGGCTCCGAGATGCAGCACCTGGTACACGGTCGCACGCCAGTCGGCCTGCGGGGTCGGGTGCGCTGCGCCGTAGGCCGCCCGGAATGCCTCCTGCGCTTCGGGCGGTTTGCTGTTTATCAGAGAAAGTCCCCAGTCTGCTGCGGGATCGCCCCATGAGGCTCGGTCGTGGTCGAGTACACCGACGATGGTCGGCGCCGGTGAGTCCGCGGCCAACATGACGTTGGATGTCCACAAGTCCCCGTGGAGCAGGCGCGGTTCCTCGATCTCGTCGAGGACGGCGGCATTCGCCAAGACAGCGGCGGCCGCTGCTTGCAGATCGGCGACGTCGAGTCCGGCGTCCACCAGATCTGCGATGGTGTCCTCGAAGGTCGCGAGCACCGCCTCGCTCCAGGTGGCGAAACCCGGGCCGGCCACTCGGCCGAACCGTGTGCCGCGGACCTTGTGCACCTGCGCGGTGATTGCGCCGAGCTGCCGGTAGAAGGATTGCCACGTAGAACGGGGATAGGTTTTGAGCCCCTCAAGTCCCGGCACACCGTCCAGCCGGGTCTGCCACAGATAGTCCCGTCCGCACAGCTCCCCGGTCCAGTCGGCGAACAGTGTGCGCGGCATCATCGCAGCGATCGGCGCGAAGTACGGCAAGGCCACGTGTTCGTTGCGCATCAGTGACCGTTCGAGCCGCGACTGGCGGGCGGCCTCGGGCGCCACTCGCAGGATGGTCACCTGCTCGCGCAGCACCACCTCGTAGGTCGTGTTGTAGAGCCCGCCCCCGAGCTCGCGCACCGACACCACGTCAGCATCCGTGCCGAAGGCGCGATGGCTCATCGCGAGGATCGTCTCCGCAGCCACCGGCTGCTGGAACGCATCCGGGGGTCGCTCGATCTGGTGGAACTCCATCCGGATAACCACTCCTTACATCTCTCAACATCTCTCACCGAACCGCAACTGCGGAGGCCGGATATTGGCGACAACGATCCTCATGCGGGCTGGCGGATTGCTTCTGCTCGGGTTTTCGAGAATCTCCGTATTGAAGGGATGCCTACAAGCAGACACAATCCGCTACACACCGACAGCAATCCCCCAAGCATTATCGCGGTCTCGGCACCGAACGCAGAACCGGTCAGTCCGGCCCGGAAGTTACCGAGCGCCGGACCGGCCACCCCGATCGATTGGGATGCAGCGTTCACCCGGCCCAGGTAATCCTGGCCCGTCGACAGTTGCACCACGATCCCCTTGCACACGACGGTGACCGTGTCCGCCGCTCCGGCCACCACCAGTAGTGCCAGTGCAGACCACAGTGGGCCGACGAGACCGACGGCGAACAGCGCACTGCCCCACACCATGACCGCCAGCACCATCAACAGCCCCGTCCGGTCGAACCGGGTCACCCAGCCGGACAGCACGCTGGACAGAAAACCGCCCAGCGCCATCGCAGATATCAGATAGGCGAGGGTGGCCGGACCCCCGCCAAAGTGGTTGGCGTTCAACGCCGGAAGCAACGCGTTGGGATAGGCCAACACCATCGCGCACAGATCGGCCAACAGACAGCCGACGATCACCGGTGTGCTGGCGATGTGGCGGACACCGTCGACGATCAGACCGAACGTCGGCTGCTTTTTCGCCCCGGAAGCCAGAGGGGGCAGCCGATACACGCCGTACAAGGAGGCGACATAGCTCGCGGTGTCGAGCGCATAGCACACAGTGAGTCCGAACCAGACAGTGAGCCATCCGGCCAGGGTAGGGCCGGCGAACACCGACCACTGGCTCGCGAGCTGGTTCAGCGCGACCCCGGATGCGACCTGGTCCGGTCGCAGCAGCGACGGGACGAAGGTAGCGCGCGCCGGACCGGCGACCGAAGACAGTACCGCCTTGACCGCAGCAAGCAGGTACAGCAGCCAGATGCTGTTGCAGTGGGCCGCCGACTGCATGGTCAACGCGAGCGAACCCGCAATCAACCCCAGCCCGCTGATGAGAACCAACCGCCGCCGATCCGCACGGTCGGACAGTGCACCGCCGAAGAACGCGAAAATGATCCGGGGCACGCCGACCGCCAATCCGGTCCCGCCCACGGCGGCTGCCGAGTGCGTCATATCCCAGCTCTGCAGCAACACTGCGTATGAGCTGAGTTGGCCGCCGACCGCCGACACCGAGGTGCCGAACCACAGTCGGGCGAAGGCGGGGTTGCCACGCAACGGTCCGAGGTCGACAAAGAATCTTCGGGTCGGCAAACGCATCACCTACCGGGAGAACGCCGCCGCGACAGCGGCCCGAACCGAGTTCAGATGGGCGGCCGTGGCGGCGCGGTCGGTGGCCACTTCGATCAGGCGGGTCGATCGGCCGTGTAGTGCGCCGGGTAACTCGTCCGTCCGGCTCACCCGCTGGTAATGCCATCCCGCGGCCGCGGCGACGTGTGCGAAGTCGACTGTGTGCACCGCGCCGAAGAGCCGGTCCGCGCCGGGCACCCGGGCGTAGGACATGGTCGAGAAGATCCCCCCGCCTCGGTTGTTCACCACCACAACGGTGAGATCGGGGCGTGCTTCGTCAGGACCGAGGATCATGCCGTTCTGGTCGTGGATCAGCGTGAGGTCACCAAGCAGCGCGAAACCTTGGCCGCCGCCGCTGGCCTGGTGTGCCAGCGCCATGCCCAGGGCGGTTGATACGCATCCGTCGATCCCGCTGACTCCCCGGTTACCGATGATCCGCGGGCCAGGACCGGCCGCGGCGTCCAGATGTCGGATCGGCAGACTCGTGCCGGTGAACAAGACGCTGTCGGCCCCGGCCAGCGTGACCAGGTCGCGGGCCAGCCGCAGCTCGGTGAGCTCATTACCGTCGATCGCCAGGTCCAAGGCCCGCCTGGCCACCGACTCCGCAGCGAGCCAATTCTTCAGCCAGCCCGAGGTCCGGCCAGGGGACGGCGGCGGAGGCAGACAGGGTACGACCCGCAGCGCTGTGCGGGTCGGGTCGGACCATCGGACCGCGCCGGAGACCACGAGGTTCGGCACCTTCGGATACAGCGCCAGCAGGTGCCGAACCAGGCCCGCTTTGCCGACAGTCACAATGAGTTCGGGTTCGAGGTCTGCCGCCACGTCTCGCACCGCAAGCAGGTGCGCGTATGTCGTTACTGCGTTTGGACTGTGTCGAGCGTTTCCGGTCGGTTCGGAGACCACCGGCCATCCCGCCGCCTCGGCAAACGCCACCGCAGCAGCCACGTCGCCTGCACCGTCTCCGACAACCAACAGCCCGCGCTCGGGCGGATCCTCGAGTTCGGGCACCCGGACCCCGACGACCGGTGCCCGATCGACCACCGTCCAAGGCTCCCCTCCCGGCCGTCCGTCGAGCGGCTCGATCCAGTCGTCGTCCTGCTCGACCGCCACCGGCACCCGGAACGGAACGTTGAGGTGCACCGGCTGGCCTCGATCGGCGACGCCGAGCGCCCGCGAGACGACCGACCGCCAGTAGGCAACCATGCCGATCCGCATCTCCGGCACTGCGAGCTCGGCACAGAATCCGACCGCCTCACCGAAGAGCCTGGCTTGGTCCACGGTCTGGTTCACTCCGGTACCGCGCAGCTCGGGCGGGCGATCAGCGCTCAACACCACGAGGGGCACCCCCGCATACCCGGCTTCCAACACTGCCGGATGCAGATTCGCCACCGCAGTCCCGGAGGTGCAGACCACCGCGACCGGCGCGCCGGAGACCTTGGCGAGGCCGAGCGCCAGAAATCCAGCGGACCGCTCGTCGATCCGGACATGCACCCTGATCCCTGGGTGGCGATCCAGAGCAATCGCCAGCGCAGCCGACCGCGACCCGGGCGCGACGACCGCCTCGGTCATCCCGCCACGCACAAGCTCGTCGACCAGCACCCGGGCCAAGGCCGTACCCGGGTCCAGCAACCGGCGCTCTCCCTGCGTGGCCGTCATGGCTGGAACGCCAGGTAGCTGGCCGAGGTGAGTAACGAGAAAGGCACCAGACCCCGGGGCTTGAGGAAAGTGAAGATCAGGTGCATGCCCACACCGAGCACGACGAATACCAGGTAGGTCGGACGAAACAGCAAGCCGATCGGCAGTGCGATCTCCATCACGATGGTCAGCACTGCGCCCACCCGCCACCGAGCCACGTCGGTGTCGGTCCCGCCGGACAACGGCCGCCAGATCGACGCCGGCAAGCAGTACTCCCGGTACTTCACCATCCCGGTTGTTCGTTCCGCGACGTGGACGACCTGAGCCAGGGCGCGACCGGAGCGGAACTGGGGCGAACGGAGTTTGATCCAGGCCGAGTTCCAGTAGAGATGAATTGTGGTGATCGCGATGAGCCACTGTGCCCAGGTGTTCGCGGTCGTGTGGGCGGTGCTGAAGTGGAACAAGGATCCGCTGTTGCCGGCCAGTATCAGATAGACCCCGTTGAGGATGAAGAAGACCGGCGTCTTACGGGGTGGGTCGTACAGCAACTCCAGCACGAACGAAGCGATGATGACGACGACGCACCATCGCGTCCAGACGCCGAAGACGACGCCGAACGCCGGCAGGACTCGCACGACAGAGGAAGCCTGGTAGGTCTCGGCGACCCACTTTCCGACAGCACCCTGCTTGCGCTCCAGGTAATAGCGATTGAATGTGCCCGGGGCGAAGCGGTGCCAGCCCTCGTGCCGAAAGGTCTCGAGGAATTTGTCCAGGCAACCGAGCCCGAACAGCACCCGGAAGACCTGGACCCGCCATTCGGCGGTGGCGAGGTCAAAGTTTCGTACGAGTGCGTCTAATATCCACACGAGAGTCCACAATCTCGAGTTCGTGCACCTTGGTGTTCCCGTAGAAAGTGCCGCTGCCGTGAACTCGTCCGGCGCGGGTCAGGTATTCGACCAGCACGTCGAAATCGCGCGGCGGCAGCCACGGTGCATGCGCGGGTAAGTGGTGGAACATCTTCACCGGCTCGCGGCGACCGTCGGGTGTCTCGACGGTCAGATCGGCAACCACCGCACAATGATTCGAGAACATCGGCCAGCGAAAGAACCCGGTCCCGCGGCTACGATAGCCGTCGCCGATCAGAACCGCGATCAGCAGTAGGGTCAGCGCGTTCTGGATTCCGATCATGCGTCTACTCCTTCGCTGAACCGCTGCTCGAGCGCGTCACGCATTTCGTCACGCCACTCCGCGTGGTCGTACGCCAATGCGAACACCACGCCGCGCAACGGGTCGAACGGGGTGGAAACGATGATGCCGGTGCGGGTTCGCGGATTGTATTGGCAGCCAAGCTCTTTCGCTACGACAAGCAGTTCGGACGGTGATGCTACCCGCCAGTGCTTGGGCCAGTGGTACTCGACGACCGATCGCTGTGGTTCCGAGTCGACGTCTACCACCCGGTGCGCGAGGATATCCCACAGGTGTGCCGAACCGGAGACCTGCGCGTTGACCTCGGTGAAGATCACCCGACCGTTCTCATCCAGAACGGCATCCGGGCTCATGTAGCCGCGGAACCCGACTGCGCGATAGATGTTGGCGAGCTGTCGAGCGCCGGCCAGTAGGAGTTCGCGGGCGTCATCGGACAGCCCGCGCAATGGCACGGTTTGATGGCTCAGCCAGTGGTTCACATAATGCAAGGTGCCGCCTTCTGTGAACCGGATGCCTTCGTCCTCGACGGCGTGCTCGGCGAAGACCGTCCTGCACCGCTGACGGAACTCCTCGACCACGACCGGGAACCGATCGTTTGCCGAAGCCCATGCCCAACGCTGCCGCCAATACTCGCCGATCGCATCGGGACTCGCCGCGAGCCGATACTGGTGCTTGGTTCCGGCATGGGCGGTTTCGATGTCGCCGCGCGTGACGATCTGGTTGCCCGAGCCCGCGCCATTGTGTGCCTGCTTGACCACGACCGCGTCGCAGTCCGCGAGCAATCGCGTCATCGCGGCCACAGCCTCGTCGACGCTGCGCACCACTTCGCCGGGAGCGATCGGTACCCCAGCGGCAGCGGCGAGCGCACGGAAGTTCGCCTTACTGTTCACCAGCTCACCCCCGCCCTGCGAGAGGAAGTCGTAACCAGGCAGTTCCTTCTGCAACCCGAGCGCGTGCGCGAACCGAGCCACCTGAGCCGACGGCCACAGCGGAAACACCTCGGACACGTCGGCAAGGTCTGCCACCACCTGCCGGACGAATCCCGGGTCCTCCAACCTTCCCAGGTCCAGAAGATGATGTCCGGACGTTCCGGGCGGCGGCACGTGCACGTGCAGGGTGCCGGGATCCACACCAGTCAGCTCGGTGACGTAGGTGAGGAACTCCCTGTCCGGATGATCCGGCAGGACGACGAGGTCGCCGGCCCGCGCGAACCACAGGATCCGTTGCGTCCACGACCGCATGTCTTTGCGCTGCCGGATCGACCCGTCGATATGGTTGCCTACCAGGATTCGCATTTCCTCGGTCCTTCGGCCGCTGGGAAGGCGGGGGCGAGGACCACGGTCCCCGCCCCGCCCGCTGATTTACGTGTCGTGTTCGACGTCGTCCAGCTCATCCCACATGGCAATCCCTCCTTTCCGTGTCTCGGCGGCAAACTCGACGGGCGAGCGTGGACACGTCAGCGGTAGTCCTGCAGCTCGCCTTCGCGAATCGTGTCGAGCGTGAAGCAGTGGAATCCGCCACCGAAAAGTCGACGGTGGCGGTGCCGGACCGGCACGACAGTGAACCCCTCATGCTCCAGGGTGCGGACGAGCTCGACACAAGCCTCATTGACAAGCACCACGTCCGGGCTGACGGATAAGACGTTCAGATCGATGTAGGAGCTGGTGAGCAGCAGGTCGCCGTCGTCGTACGACGGAAAGTTCTCCGGGCTCGGCTGCGGCGGCACAATGAACTTCCACTTGTCGAACGGCGACGGCAGTAGCGCGGCGATCTGCGCGTGCCGGGCTAGAAACACCCCAGGCCGCAGGGCCAGCAACATGCTGTCGATGTGGTTGTCACTCATCCTGTGCACGCGATGGATTCGGTAGCGATCGCCGACGTGACGTTCCAACCAATCGCAGGCCAGCCGGTGGTTCTCGTTGGCGATGTTGATCACGAGGTCCTCACCCAGACGCAGGCACTGCGCGCCGTCCAGCATCATCTCGAAACCCACGTCGTAGGGCGACGGCTCCGGGTCCTCGACGGGCTCGGTCGGCCCACCGAGGGTGGTCTCGATGTCACGCGCATAGGACAGATCGAACGAGTTGTCGGTGAGCAGCGGCCGCGGCATCGTCGTCCACCGCGCACCCGCCTCGTAGTAACGCCGGAAGATCGGCGCGAGCAACCGGGTCTCCAGATAGCGCGATCGGATCGCGGGCGGCGTCTCGATGATTTCATCGCCCAGGATCAGCGTGTTGTCCCGAATATTGAGCGCGGGTACCGGCGGCGCCTCCCACCCGAATCCGGCGATCGGGGCAGCGTCCTTGGCCAGCGTGATCGGCCGGTGCACAGTGACCCCCAGCGATACCAGCGTTTCCGCGAGGCCTTCCACATCCTCGTTGAGTTCCTCTACGTACCGCTGTTTGATCCCCCAGCTCCGCTCGTCGGCGTTACCCTGGCTCGCCTTGCTGAGGCGCGGGTAAGCCCAGTCGGAACGAAACAGATTTTCGTGGAAGAACAGATCGAACGACAATTCCCGGTCGTGAGACGTATAGTTTTCAGCGGATCCAACCACAATCTCCTTGAGCGGAGACCATTCATCATGACTGTTCAACACTCGTCGCCCCTCCAGTTTCGAGGGAAATATCACAAATACAGATTCATGCCGAGCCAACACCCAATGGCTCCAACAGCGACAGCCGACCGACCCTCGCCGTGCACCGAAAGCTTTTGACGGACCAGGCCTTCTGCCGTTCACCTCGCCCGATTAGAGAGACAGACGAGAGACAACCCCCACGCCTTCCACCTGCGTTGGCCGACACAAGTGCAGGGTGGGATTTCAATCAAGAAGATGTTGAATGCAGAATTCACCCCCAGGGGACGTAAACCGCACCACACGGTTCGTAATGTGAAGAAGTACAGCAGCTCTAGCGACTCCCGTCAAGCCCTTCCAGATGGATGTATCGCTCCCAGTCACTGCGCTGCACGCCCGGGCCGAGAACGCCATGAGGACAATCCCCTCGCTGCCCATGTCGCCCATCGGCTGGATAGTTGATCGAATGGCAGTAATGCCACGAAAGGGACGAAGGGCCTATTTACGACGACTCGCACGCGAATGTTCGAGAATAGATCCAAGACATCGAGAGTGGTGGTGGCCTCAGGTCAACCGGCAGAAGACCCTCGCGCGGCCCGGTGAACGGCTCGACGGCACGCAATGGCGGTCCGAACCGGTCGAAGCAACCGAGCTGGCCGCCCTGATCCGGCGCGTCATCGCTGCCTGTTTCCTGACCATCACCTATTTGTCCGGCGTCCGGACCGGGGAAGCATTGAACCTCCGCCATGGGTGCATCAGCCGCGACAGCAAGCTTGGGTTGATCTTCATGTCCGGTGAGCAGCTGAAATCCGGTGACCATCGGCGCGAACGCTCACCCGAAACCATTCCCTGGGTCGTCACCGAGCACACCGAGCACGCCGTCTCGATCCTGCAGCGGCTGACACCGGGCCCGCTGCTGTTTCCGTCCGGGGAACTGTGGTCGCAGGATTGGTTCCTGCGGGCGGCATCGAAAACCTGCACGCCCAGCACTATCAACACCGAGATCACGGCATTCATCGACTGGTTCAACACCGACGTTGCGGCGGCGATCGGCCACCCGATCATTACCGCCGATCCCGCCGGGAAGATCCTGGCTCCCCGTCTGCGCCGCACGCTGGCCTGGCACATCGTCCGCCGTCCCGGTGGAACCATCGCTGGCGCAACACAATACGGTCACACTCACGATCAACTGATTCTCGGATACGCCGGGCGCGCCGATTCGGGATTCGTCGATGAGCTCGCCTTCGAACAGTTCCTGGCCCGCGCGGAAGCCATCCACGACGACCACCAGCGACTCAGTCTCGGAGGCGAGCACGTCTCCGGCCCGGCCGCCGATGAGTACCGCCGACGGGTCGCCGCCGGAAGCAAATACGCCGGGTTGGCCATCACCACGAAAGCTCAAGTCGCGCACGCACTGTCGAATCCCGATCTGCAAGTTCACCATGGTCCACTACTGACCTGTGTCTATCGCCCAGCAACTGCGGCCTGCCGCGCATCCGAAGACGCTGACAGCGGTCCGTCATGGCGACGTTGCCGAATGACCTGCACCAACATCGCACGAACCGACCGTGACATTAGCGAACTCCGTAACCACGTCCGCAGCCTCAGAGCCGAGCTGGGTATCCCAGGGCTCCCTGAGCCACTCCAGCAACGCATCCAGCAGCGGCTACAGGTGCACGAACGAGCCATCACCGACCACGAGAGCGAACGACCAAACACGAAGACGGAGCTGTGAAATGACCGAGGACCGACAGGCCCAACTCGACGCCGAGCAGCACCAACTCCGCGAAGCGGCGAAACGACTGCTCACGGGAGCACCCCACCGCAGCAACGGCAAGCTCACCGTCGCCGGGCTCGCGACCGAGGCGAACGTTCCCCGCCACCGGCTCTACGAGCACCACACCGAACTGATCGCCGAGTTCAAGGCCGCCGCTGGCGGCGGGCCGATCCCAGTGAGCGTTCAGGCATTGCAACAACAGCTCGACGATGCCCTCGCACGCGAGCGGAAGTTGATCGACACCAACAAGATTCTTACCGCCCGAATCCGAGCCTTGGCCGCCGTGATCGCCGAGTTCACTTTGGAGTCCACCACCAGCAACATCGTCCCGTTCGGCCAGCGGCCGACAGGAATCCTCCCGAGAACGGTCGGGTAAGACAGGCAGCGGAGTCACCATCCGTGGCCGGTAACGTACAGCGGCAACGATCCAGCCACCGTCGGGCTGTCGGCCAAGGGGGCCGCGCTCTCCGGACCCAGACCAGGCTTCGGTCCGGCCGGGTGGGCATCATCCGACCGATATGCGGCAATATCGGATGTTGCATATTGCAACGGTCCTTGTGCTGATGGCCAACTCCTCGCGGCATAGCGAGTCGTTGCGCCGGGGAGTGTCACTTCTTGGTGGTAGCCACGGCAGATCAGTGAGCCGGCGGTGAAGAATCTCGAAGAGTCGGCCCACCGAACCACCGGCGCAGGGCGACCGACAGGGCGGACATATCCGGGTTCTCGTCGGCGGCCCAAGCGACGTACCCGTCGGGCCGGACGAGCAGCGCGGACCACGCCACCTGCTGCGCGGGTTTGATCGACACCACCCGTACCCGAGCTGCCCGGCCATCGACTGCATCCCGCACTGTCGCGTTATCGGCCAGATCCACGAGCAGCGCACGTCCGTCCGCGCAATGGTCGCCAACGCGTGTGCCGTCGGCCAGCTCGATGTCCGGGGCGGGCGCTCCGACCAGGTCGTGGTCCCCGGACTCGTACCGGTGCAGTACGCCGGATAGCTTGGTTAGCACATAGGTCGCGCCGTCGGGCGTGGAGATAAGGTCGGTGAGCACGTTGCGCAGTGCCAGGCTGCGCGCATCGGTTCGCATGGCGGCGACTTGTGCGCGCGTCCACTCCAACACCCACTTGCCGACCGGATGCCGCTCGGCGGTGTAGGTGTCGAGCAAATCCTCTGGCGCCGTACCCTTCACAACGGCGGCGAGTTTCCAACCCAGGTTCACCGCGTCACCGATGCCGAGGTTCTGCCCTTGCCCGCCCAATGGCGAATGCACGTGTGCCGCATCGCCGGCCAGCAGCACCCGACCCAGTCGATACGTGTTCGCCTGTCGCGTGTGGTCGGTGAAGCGAGTAGCCGAGTGGATCGCGGTGACTTCGACGTCGACACCTGCCACCTTCCGTACCGTCGCCTCCAACTCCGCCGGCGTGATGGGGGCTTCACGATCTTCCGGTGGACCGTCGAACTCGACGGTGACCACCCGCCCCGGGTATGGCCCATGCAGATAAACGCCGCCATCGGTGCGATTCCACCCCGCTCGCAGTTTCTCGTGACCGATCATGTCGACAACGAACTGGCGCGCCGTGACTTCCGGGTCTACACCGGGGAATTCGAACCCGGCGAGCTTGCGCACGACACTGCGCCCACCGTCGGCGCCCACCAGCCATTCGCCTCGAACCGTGCGCCCGTCGCCCAATCCGACTGTGACACCGTCACCGTCGGCGGTGAATCCGGCGACTTCGGCGCCGCGCAGCACCGTGACGCCGAGGTCGGCCGCACGCTCATTCAGCAGCGCCTCGATCTCCTGCTGCGACACCAGGATCACGCCGGCCGCCGGTCCGGCATGCGTGAACATCGGACCCGTGAAATCAACCAGACCGGTGTCGAGCACGATACCCGCGAAGTGAGCTCCGACCGGACCGCCGCCGACAGCGTTCTCGATTCCCTTGGACGCCAGGAACTTCTGCGTCCGCTCCACTGCGGCGTCGTGCCGCTCCTGCAGTTGCGGCAACATGCCACGCCGGTAAAAGGCTTGACCCGTCGCTAAGTTCACGTACCCGGCTTTCATCGTCGGGTCGATACTCGTGAGCCGCTCGATCACCAGCACGTCGACGCCGACCAACCCCAGCTCGCACGCCAACATCAGGCCCACTGGGCCACCTCCGGCAATCACCACGGAGTAGTCGGCGGCCCGGCTTGATCGACCACCTACGGCCTCATCCGATGGAGCCAAAAGGAATTCCTCTCAATCGTTGGTTGCGCTGGCCAAGGCTGACGCGGATAGCGTTTCCACCCTGGCGCACTAAAGCAGTGTTTGACTGCGTTAGAGGACTATAAGGATGTTGCCGCACAAACGCAAGCGCCGACTGCGTTAAGGTGTGTGGTGTGAACGAGCGACAGCCAGTCCGACGGCCCGGCGGGCGCGCCGCCCGCGTCGGCGCGGCGGTCCACCGGGCCGTCACCGACCTGATCAGCGAACGCGGCTACGGCAACTTCACCGTCGGCGAGGTCGCAGCCCGCGCGGGCGTAGCCGACAGCAGCATCTACCGCCGGTGGGGCAATCTGGAAAGCCTGCTCACCGAGGTGGCGCTCACCCGCCTCAACGCGGTGTCACCGATGCCTGACACCGGGAGCCTGGACGGCGACCTGCGCACTTACGCGGCCCAAGTGGCCCGCGAAATCACCGGACCCGACGGCCCGGCGGTGCTACACCTGGCCGTCGCCCTGTCGAGCAACGGTCAGCAGGGCCTGCGGGCCGCTGACAACCTCCGCGCCGAACGCATGCGGCAACTGCAGTCCATGCTCGATCGCGCCCACGACCGCAGCGAGCACGCACCCGACGCGTTCGACGTGCTGGATCACATCCTGGCCCCGATGTACATCCGCGTCTTATTCGACATGGGCCCGCTCACCGCGGACTACATCGACAGGCTCGTCGACCGACTGCTGTGATCCCCGGTTCCCGCGATCACCCCTCGGACGTGGCGCCGGGCCCGGTCAGGTGCTCGGCCGACACGCACCCGGCCAGCTCGAGCATGCAACCCTTGGCTGGCTCACGCGGCCACGGCTGAATCCACCGGTGGGCGGGCCATCGACGCGGATCGGGGTGAGATCGATATCAGGTATGGGCCGTAGGCGTCGGGTTCGTCGGCGAGCTCGTGACCCGAGTACTCGCCGAGAAGGCGGATGTACTCGGTCAGGTACAGCGGAACCTGCGCCAGATGCCGTACCGGAGGCTCACCGAGCATCGGAGCGATCGCGACGGATTTTTCGCCCGCAGGGACTTCCCCTACATCCTCAACTCGGCTACTTACAGCTCGCTTGCACTGACTATATCCAGGGCGCCGGGCGGGCAAGCTCGGTTCAGCCGTCATCGATTGGCCGAAAGTTAACGGGCTGCGGCCAGGCACTCATCTGGCTGACCGCCCAGCGTGAGCTTCTTTTCACTGGATGAGCTGACACCGTTTCATCGGTTCCGGCAATCACGGACCAACTTCAGCTAGTGGTGCGTGATTCTGTTGTTCTTGCGTGAGGTCTTGTGCGGTGGTGTTGACTGTCGGGGGTGGAGTTGACGGCGGATCAGCGGGCCGAGTTGCGGGGTCTGATCAACAGCCCGGATGTGTCT
>NZ_JADLQQ010000014.1 GCF_015477765.1 Nocardia transvalensis
CGGGAACGACTCTTGACTCCAGCGTGACCGGCTCCAACCCGCACACCGATCCTTCGGACAAACCACAACCCGGACCCACCACACAGGCTAACCCCAACAAGGTCTTGACCTAAAGGGGAGCCATGTGAGTGCGTTGGGGACGCGGGGGCAGGTGACCGTAGTTAGCGAGTGGCAACCTGGGTGGGATCACCTGTCGGTGGGGGCTTGACGGATAGAGAAAACCCGCCTGTGGGCGGGTTGGGGTGGGGAGTGGCTATCCCCGCACCTGGAGGTAGGCCAGGCCGAACTCGCAGCGGGGGAATTTGGCGACCAGGGCGGCGGCTGCGGCGGGTGCCGCGTCGCCGTCGTGGTCGCGGTCGTCGAAGTACTGGGCGGGCCAGATCGCGTTCTCGTCGTCGAAAGCGCGGCCTTTGTCGTCGACCTCCACCAGGATCCAAGTGCCGTTGTTCATGGTCGTCTCCTTCCGTTGTCCGGCTGTTCGTCCGCTTCACCATGAACGCTCTCGTCGGCACGGAAGTCAACTCGCGATTCGTGCCGGGAACCGTTGCACGGCAACGATTCCCGGCACAGCGGCGTGAATCGCGGTGCCCCGTCCGCGGGTGGACACCAATCTTGCCGACGGGGCGGTGGTTACCGGGTGGGGTCCGCTGCAGCGAGGAGGTGGTGCCACTGGGTGACGAACGCGCCGGTGTCGCGGTATCCGAGGTGTGCGGCGATCACCGGCCAGGGCACGCCAGCCTCGGCCAGCCATTGCCCGCACGTGGCCCGCAGCACCGCCGTGCCGGGCCGCCGTCCGCCGGGCAGGTCGTCGGCGACAGCGTCGACCGCCGGTCGCCAGATCCTGCGGATGAAGTGCAGGATCAGGCCCGGCCCGCCCGCGCCGTCGATGCGGAACAGTTCCTCGCCGGGGTGGGTGAGGTCGAGCCGGGCGAGCAGCTGTTCGGGCAGGACGATCGTGCGCGGGGCCGGTGACGGCGCGAGGATCCACCCTCCGTTGATCGGGCGCCACCGCTGCGTGATCCGGCACTGGCCGGTGGCGAGGTCGATGTTGTCGACCGACAGCGCCGCCACTTCGGCCAGCCGGGCACCGGACAAGACCAGGAAATCGGCCAGCACCTGCCAGCCCGACGGCATCGCGGCGACCAGCCGCTGATACTGATTGCGGTCGAGCGGGACCAGCGGCTGATACCGGGCCCGGTGGCCGGTGGCCGGGACTGTGTCGCGTCGCTCCATAGTCAGGCGGCCTCGGCCAGGAGTGCGGTGGTGGCGTTGTGGGCCGGGGCCGGGAACCGCACGACCTTGGCGAGTTCGGCCATGGCGGTGAGGTTGGCACCGATCACCGCTGCTGCGTTGGCTGCGGCGGTGCGGTCGAGGTGGCCGTAGGTGTCGACAGTGGTCTTGATCGACTCGTGCCCCAGGTGCGCCTGCACCACGTAGATCGGCACCCCGGCGGCGAGCATCCAGCTCGCGCAGGTGTGACGCAGGTCGTGGATGCGGGGGCGCTTGCCGTGCAGCGGCTGGACTTCGGCCAGCGACAGCACGCCCAGCGTGGGTGCCCACACGTCCTTGTAGAAGTGCGAGATGCACACCGGGGTTGCCGGTGCCAACGGAGAACAGCCACTCGTCGGGGTGGCGGCCGCCGAGGACCAGATCGGTGACCAGTTGCGGGGGCAGGTTGATCGTGCGCACACTCTTGCGGCTCTTCGGCCGCCCGAGTAGTCGCTTGCCACCGGTGTACTTCCACGCCTGATGGATGCGCACCGTGCAGTTGCGGCGATCGATGTCTTTGACCTTCAACGCGGTGGCCTCGCCGAACCGGCAGCCCGAGGCAGCCAAAAACTGCACGAACACCCGCCATGGGCTGGGCGGCGCGGCCACGATCGCGGCGAACTCGTCCGGCTCCAGGAAACACATCTCGGCGCGGTAGACCTTCGGCAGCTTACTGGACAACGCGTGGACCTTTCGTCAGTTCGGCACCGACTGGTCCTCGTGCTGCAGTTGTTGACGGCGATGTTGACCGCTGGGCGGAAAGACTTTCGAAAAGCCGGTCCCACCAGGCATTATCCCCGTGGAGGACAAGGGATTTGAACTCCTGAGGGCGTTAACCCAATCCGCGTTCCAGGCGAGCGCCATAGGCTGGTCAGGTCACTTCTTCAGGCCCGCGAGGACCTTCCTCAGCTGGTCTTTGCAGACCGTGCCGACCTCTTCCTTGCTGGTCGGGGTCGTCGTATCGACGGACAGCTGCACGCGGGCCGACATGTTGGAGTCCAGGACCGCGCAGGTGTAGTCCAGGGAGGCGAAGCTGCTGTAGTTCTGCTCGTAGGTGGCGTAGTAGGCCTGCTCGCCGAGGCCGGCGATGGTGCCCGAGGCACGGCCGCTGCCGGTGGTCTTGGTGTCGTAGTCCTTCCAGCTGTTGAACTGCGGCGAGCTGTACTGCGACTGGAAGCT
Source organism: Nocardia transvalensis (assembly GCF_015477765.1). GTDB lineage: Bacteria > Actinomycetota > Actinomycetes > Mycobacteriales > Mycobacteriaceae > Nocardia > Nocardia transvalensis_A. The sequence goes on from NZ_JADLQQ010000014.1 coordinate 2,449, forward strand.
GACCTCCAACCGCAGGTCGGAGCCCTGGCTGCCGTATTTGCCCGCGCCCTCGTAGGCGGCGCGGCAGTCCAGCGAACCGCCTCCGAACGAGCTGTCGGGTGCGCGCTCGGTGTGAGTCGGCTGACCCTTGGGGTTGGGTGCCCATTTGCGCAGCACGGTCGGGTCGATCAGATTGCAGGCGTTGGTGACGTTGGTCATGGAGTAGTTGCCGTCGATCTTCTTCTTGTCCGGACCGACCACGCCGCCGCCCCCGCCCCCGTCGCTCTTGCCGGTCAGCGCCACCACGCCGATCACGATGCCGACGATCACCACCAGTCCGGCGACACCGCCCAGGATCCACGGGGTGTTGTTGCGCGGCCGCTGCGGCGGCGGGAACTGCGGGCCGGGATATCCGGGCTGCTGACCGTAGGGCGGCTGGCCGTAGGGCGGCGGCGGATAGCCGGGCTGCGGCTGGGCGTACGGCACCTGCGGTGCGCTGCGATAACTGTCGAATCCCGCACCGAGGACGGTCGGATCGGAACCGGTGACCGGTCCGCGCTGACCGCCCAGAACCGTCGGATCGTTACCGGTGACCGGAGCGCCGGGATTGGTGTTCGCCGGCGGTGTCGACCACCACTGCACGGTCTCGTTGCCCTGGCCGTCCTGCGGTGGGTTGGTGCCTGTCACTGTTCAATTCCTCCGGTCCTGGCGCGGAAGCCCCCTCGAAACGTCGGACAGATCGTAACTATTCGGATCGCCCACGTCGCGGGGTCGGTTGTGGGGGCGGTGGGCACCGGTCTCGCCGAAGCGGCTACACTGGCCGACGGATCCCGCGCGGCGTGCATCCTGTGAACTCCCCCAGGGCCGGAAGGCAGCAAGGGTCAACGGGCTCTGTCGGGTGCGCGGGGTCCCCTTTCATCTCCCCGTGCGGTCTCCCGGCGGAATCCCAAAGTCGCATGCATCCCCCAATCCCCGGCGAGTAACGTGGGCGGCTGGATCGGCGCCAGAAGCCCCGGTCCGCAAACCCTGTACCTCGCTGCTTGAAAGGCTGCTCAGGATGCCCCGGCAAACGCAGATCGGTTTGATGAGCCATGCGGAACTCGTGTCCGAACACGAGACGCAGACCGCGAACTACGCGACTCTGAAGACCGAGAAGCTCACGCTGGATCTGACCCGAGGTAAGCCCGCGCCCGAACAGCTCGACCTGTCCACCGGGTTACTCGCCCTGCCCGGCGCCGACGACTTCCGCGACGGTGCGGGTACCGACTGCCGCAATTACGGTGGCCAGCACGGCCTTCCGGAGCTGCGCGCCATCTTCGGCGAACTGCTCGGCATTCCGGTGGACAATCTGCTCGCGGGCAACAACGCCAGCCTCGAGCTGATGCACGACGTCATCGTCTTCGCCATGCTGCACGGCACCGTCGACTCGTCGCGGCGCTGGCTGGACGAGCCGGTGAAGTTCCTGTGCCCGTGTCCGGGATACGACCGGCACTTCGGGATCACCGAGACGCTGGGCATCGAGATGATCCCTATCGCGATGAACCACGACGGCCCCGACGTGCACACCATCGCCGAATTGGTGGCCTCGGATGCGCAGATCAAGGGCATGTGGGCGGTGCCCAACTATTCCAACCCGACCGGCGTCACCTTCTCCGAAGAGGTTGTGCGCGAACTGGTTTCGATGCCCACCGCGGCCCCGGACTTCCGGCTGTTCTGGGACAACGCCTATGCCGTCCACCCGCTGACCGATATCGCCGATCCGGTGCTGGACGTGCTCGGGATGGCTGCCGCGGCCGGTAATCCCAACCGCCCCTTCGTTTTCGCCTCCACCTCGAAGATCACCTTCGCCGGCGGCGGCGTCAGCTTCATGGGCGGTGCCAAGGCCAACCTGGACTGGTATCTGAAGTACGCCGGGAAGCGCAGCATCGGGCCGGACAAGCTGAATCAGCTGCGGCACCTGCGATTCTTCAAGGATGCCGAGGGTGTGCGCGCGCATATGCAGAAGCACCGCGCCATCCTGGAGCCGAAATTCAAACTGGTGCTGCGGATCCTGGAGGAGCGCCTGGGCGCGTCCAAGGTCGCCTCCTGGACCGAACCCCGCGGTGGCTACTTCATCAGCCTCGACGTCCTCGAGGGCACGGCGGCGCGGGTGGTCGCGCTGGCCAAGGAGGCCGGAATCGCGCTGACCCCGGCGGGTGCGGCCTTCCCGTACGGAAAAGACCCGGAGGACAAGAACATTCGCATCGCCCCCAGTTTCCCGTCCTCGGCCGACCTGGAGGCCGCAATGAACGGCCTGGCCACGTGCGTGCTGCTGGCGGCCACGGAGAAGTATCTGGGCAAGTAGGTGGGTCCCGTCGTCCCGGCGAAAAGCGCGCCGGGACGACGGGAAACCATCTATCGCTCGGGACGATGGGAAACCATCTATCCCTCCGGACGACGGGAAACGCCCGTCAGTGGGGTTTGTGGGCGAGCACCGCGAACATGGTGACCGACAGGTGGATGTCGCCGGACCGGGCGCCTGCCTCGAGGTCGGCGAGCAGTTGGTCGCGCTGCTTTTCGGTGATCGCGCCGCGGGCCACCGCCATGGCCGAGATGCGGGCCACCAGCGCACCCGCGCCGACGCTGCGGTCCTGCACCAGGGCGTGCGATCCGACCTCGTCGACGACCAGGCCCGCCTGGGTGAGAAGTCCGGGCAGCCGTCGTCCCGAGAACGGGTTGGTGGTGTTGCTGACCAGCGTTTCGATCACCTCGTGCACCACGTGCCGGTCGCCTGGGTGCACGATCGCGGTACCCCAATCGCTGTCCATCACCACGGCCCGGCCGCCCGGCTTCAGTACGCGGGCGATCTCGGCGGCGGCCCGGGCGGGAGTGGTCAGATGCTGGAATACTCGCTCGCACAGCGCGGCATCGAAGGTGTCGGTGCCGAGCGGCAGGTTGTAGGCGTCCCCGGGCACGAATCGAGCGGTCGATCCGGCCTGGGCCGCGCGGCGTTCCGCGGCTCCCAGCAGGTTCGGGTCCGGTTCCACGCCGACCGCGGACCCGGTGGGACCGACCGCATCGGCGAAGGCGATGACCTCCGATCCCGATCCGGATCCGATGTCGACCGCGCTTTCGCCCGGTTGGACGGCCAGGGCCTCGTGGGCCCACTGCCGCAACCGCCGGATGCCGGGGAGAGCCGCCTGCAGATCGCGGACGTCGATGAGCTGGTCCTGGCCGTCTCGATCGAAACGGTCCGGACGCAGGCCGGAGAGCGAGGCTGTGTGTGGTGCCATAGCGTCAGGCATGGGGACACCCTACTTGTGATCGAAACCTACGGGCGCGTAGCTCTGTGATGTGCGTCACTCGCAGGAGCCGCACTCGGTCTGTCGTCCCGCTCTGAGATGATCGGTGCATGGTGAGCCGCAAGCTGTGCCTCGCGCAGGAGCCGGAGGCGGACGAGTTGCTGTCCAGCGATGACTTCGCCCTGTTGACAGGGATGTTGTTGGATCAGCAGTATCCGCTCGAACACGCGTTCCGAGGACCGCGCAAGATCGCGGACCGCATGAACGGCTTCGACATCCACAAGATCGCGGAAGCCGATCCGCAGGAGTTCGAAGACCTGTGCGCGACGCCTCCGGCCATCCACCGCTACGGCCGTTCGATGGCCCGGCGCACCCAGGAGCTTGCCCGATACGTGGTCGAGCACTACGACGGCAAGACGGAGAAGATCTGGACCGAGGGCGATCCCGACGGCAAGGAAGTCCTGCGGCGACTGAAGGACCTTCCCGGCTACGGAGATCAGAAGGCCCGAATCTTCCTCGCCCTGCTCGGTAAGCAACTCGGAGTCAGGCCCAGGGGGTGGGAGAAGGCCGCCGGTGCGTATGCGGAGAAGGGTTCACGCCGTTCCGCCGCCGACATCGTCGACGGACAATCCCTGCTCGAGGTGCGGGCCTTCAAGAAAGAGATGAAGGCCGCGGCCAAGAAGGGGTGAGGAGCCGGGTCGGGGTCACGCGGGCAGGTGGTCGGCGCGGCCGTTGCGGAGGGCGTAGGTGAGGCCCGGGTCGGTGCGCAGCTTCCAGTCCGGGCCGACGAAGTAACTCGCCGCCGTCTTGTCGCCGTCGATCAGGTATCGGAACCACGCCAGGGTGATGCCTGACATCGGATCGTGCGCCACGTCATCCCACGGCGTGAAATGGCTTGCGCCCCTGAGGCAGGCGATGAACGCCGGTGCGTTGAAGCTCATCTCGTATTCGGTCCACCGCGGCAGGAATTCCGGAACGATGAAGTCGGCGGATCCGGCGAGGAACAGGGTGGGGACACCGAGCAGGAACGTGGTGGCGTACGGCGAGGACTCGGTCGGAACCGCGCCGATGATGCGGAATTCCGGATCGATCGCCTGATAGACGTTCGGCGGCAGGCTCGCGCCGTCGATGGCGGCGCCTCCGCCGCCGGAGTGGCCGCCGATCACCGTGCGGCTCAGATCGAGCTTGCCGTGGAAGATATTTCCCGCGTCGTGGTTGGCCTTCGACAGCGCCGCGGCGGCCATGAGCGGGGCCTCGTGGGTGGAGTTGAAGAAGTCGTACGGAATCGCCACCACATAACCCCAGCTCGCCCACAGCCGTGCACTGGCGTCGTAATTGCCGGGGTTGTTGGTGAAGCCGGGAACCCAGACGATCGTCGGCACCCGGGACATCGTCGAGATATCTTTCGGATAGTAGAAGTCCACGCCGATCATCGCGTCCAGACCGGCCGGAAATGCCTTGGTGCAGGGCATATCCGAATGATTGCCGAACAGGTGCCCGAGCCCGTTCCACACGGCATACAGGGATCCGCACGGCGACAGGGCCTGCGTGGTCTCCGTCTCGTGCGGACCGGCGGGTGCGTATCCGGTCAGCGGAGTGGCGCCGGGGTCGAAGTCGTCGGCCGACGCGGTGGGCATGCCGAGCAATCCACCGGCCAGCAGTGCCGCCACGGACAGCACCGCCGCAATGCCACGCCGGAAGCCGAATCGACGCATGTACCAACCCTTCGTTCGACGATGATCGAAACGTCCGAATCCGCCTCCTCCGTGACGATCCCGGAGTCGTCGGCGGTTGACCGGCAGGAGCGTACTCAACTTCGAGACGACTGTTCAGTCTGTTTAGCTGCGACTTAACTCTGGCCGCCGGGGAGCTGAAGATCGCGGCGCCGGAGCAATGAAAGTGGCCCCGGTCCGAGCGGACCGGGGCCACGGGCCGGGCACCTATGGGGCTGTCACCCGGCGATCGGAACGGCATGCGGCTGGGCAGATTCCGCATGCCGTGCGTGGACGGTTCGGCGCCGGGCGATCAGTGCCGTCGGGACGCCCACGGCGGCAACGATTCCCATCCCGAGCAGCAGATAGCGGGCCGAGGCGACCGCCGAGGGCTCGCCCAGGTTCACGAACACACCGGCGAGCGCCGAACCGAAGGCATTGGCGATCAACTGGACCGTGCCGATCGCCGCGGCGGCCTTCTGGCCCTGGGTGGGATCGGGGGTACTGCCCATCACGGCCGCGTTCAGGTGCGGGAACGCGACGCCGATGCCGGTGCCCGCGAGGAACATGGTCACCACCCACACGCCGACGATCCACCCGCTCGCGCCCTGCTGCTGGAACAGTGCGGTGAGCGCGAGACCGAGGGCGACGGTGGCGGGCCCGCTCACGCGCAGCATCGCGATCGTGCGCGCCCGGCTGACGCTGGCGCTGCAGATCTGGCCGACGGTCCAGCCCAAAGACATTGCCGCGCCGACGAATCCGGCGGCCAGTGGGGCCAACCCCGCCAGTCGCTGGCTGATCATCGGGACGAAGATCTCGACATTGATGCCGATCGCGACGAAGAAGATCGTCAGGTAGAGCCATTTCAGCGGGGAACCTGCAGTGAAGGTCACCGCGGGCAGAACGCCGTCGGCGGTGCGGCGTTCGCGGGCGACGAAGGCGCCGACGGCCAGCAGCGCGACCAGCACGGTGATCCCGGTCCACGTGCCCCGCGGCAGCACGCCGACCAGGCTGATCAGCGCCGCCGCGGCGGTCAACAGGGTCAGCGACACCACCGGCACGTGCTGGGCGGCGGCGGATCGATTGCGGCGCGGCATCGCCCACGGCACGACCGCCGCGATCGGAACCGTCACGATGGCGAGGGCGACGAACGCCACCCGCCACGGGCCCAGCTGCGCGATCGCTCCGCCCAGTGCCGGACCGGCGAAGGCGCCCAGGCCCCACATGCCGGAGGCCAGGCCCGAGGCCTTGGTCCACAGGTGCGACGGGTAGCTGGAGCGGATCACCGCGAATCCCAGTCCGGACAGCAGGCCGCCGCCGAAGCCCTGTATTGCCCGGCCGATCAGCAATACGCCCATGCTCGGACTGACCGCGCAGAGCAGCGTGCCGACGATGAAGATCGAGAACGCGATCAGATAGGCCCCGACCGGACCACGGGCCGCCAGGGTCTTGCTGACCAGCATCGAGGCGATCACCGAGGCAATGAGGAAGGCGGTGGCGTTCCAGGCGAAGAAGCGCTCGCCGCCGATGTCGTGTACGGCGGTGGGCAGCAGGCTCGCTGTCACGTAGACGTTCGTCGCGTACAGCAGCACGCCGCCGCTGAGCACCAGTGATGTGCCCCAGCGCCCGCGCCCGAACAGCTCGCTCCAAGACCCGGTGCCCGACTCCAGATCGGAATTCATGGGATGACCGTAGGAACTCAACCGCACTCGAGGTCAAGGCGTTCGTTCGGTGATGCGGCCAACAAGGGGAGGCCGGAGGATCAGCGGGCGATTTCTTCCGCTGCCTGTTCCAGCCACTCGCGCCGCATGGCGAAATAGCGCTTGCCGTAATCGATCAGCAAACGGCCGTAGCGGGACAGGTTGTCCTCGCCCCAGTCGATGGCTTGCTCGCTGGCCTCGAGCTCTTCCAGTCGCCCGCTGAGATAGGCGGCTCCGTCGAGGAGGTAGCGGCGGGCCTGGTCGGGCTCGAGTTGGCCGAGGAAGAACACGCGCAACAGAGCCTCGTCGCGCTGTGGGCGGCGCGGTGGAACCTCGGTGAGCCAGTGCTGCAACTCCTCGCGGCCCGCCTCGGTGAGCTGATACTCCTTACGCCCGCGAGCGCCCTCGGCGACCACCTCGATCAGCCCCTCGGCGGTGAGTTTGCCCAGCTCGGTGTAGAGCTGACTCTGCGTGGCGGGCCATACCCCGGCGAGGGAGACATCGAACATCTTCAGCAGGTCGTACCCGCTCGCCCGATCCAATTCGGCGAGTAGGCCCAGCACCCCGTGTCGCAGGCTCATATTCCGACCATAACCTGTCTCGATCGACATGTCACTATTGACATGTCGGGGGAGTGAGTTTTTACTGTCGACATGTCACAACTGGAATGTGAGTGAGGGACGAGCATGCTGAAGTACTACGCCCGAACCTTCCTGCCGTGGATCGTACTGGCGGTGGGCAGCGGGTTCGACATCCGCATCGGGGCCGTGGGCGGCCTGATGACGGCCCTGGTGCTGCTGGCCGACGACCGTCGCCGCGGAACAGGCTGGGACGCAATGATTCTCGATATCTCCAGCGCGATCTACATGGCGTTGCTCAGCGCGTTGTGCTTCCTGGCGACGCATGCCCCGCTGCTGCAGTACGGCACGTCCCTGGCCATCGGCTGGCTCGCCCTCACCGCCTGGCTCGGCCTGGCGTTCGGCCGCCCGTTCACCGCCGCCATAGCCCGCCGCAATGTCAGCGAATTCGCCGCCACCACAGCCCTTTTCCGCCGCATCAACATCGTCCTCACCACCGCCTGGGCGTTGTGCTTCACCCTCGACGCCGCAACCCTGGCCGCCCTCCAGCACTGGGCCCCCCACACCACCATCGCCCTGATCCTCTGCAAGTTCGGCTTCTTCATCGCCGCAGCCCTCTTCACCGCCCGCTACCCCGAATCCGCCCAACGCCGAGCCGGACTCGCCCCCATCAACTGACTCACCGATCCCTGTCGCCACGGCCCTGGGGCCGTGGCGACAGGGAAATCAAGACGGCCTTGTCCGAGTTGGTTGGTGACGGCCTTGTCCGAGTTGGTTGGTGACGGCCCTGGCCGAGTTGTTCGATGGCCGCTCTGTCCGAGTTGGTTGGTGGCGGACCTCCCCGGCTCTTTCCGGCAGGAGCCGCCTTGATTGTCAGCTGCTGCTGGCGGCGGCGGGGGTGAAAGGGGTTGTGGTGGGGCGGGGTTCGCGGTGTGAGGGGTGGTTCCAGAGGCCGCGGCGGTGGAGGATGGGGAGGACGCCCTCGCCGAACCAGTAGGCCTCCTCGACGTGGGGGTAGCCGGATAGGATGAAGTGTTTGATGCCCAGGCGGGAGTATTCGATGAGGCGTTCGGCCACCTCTTCGTGAGAGCCGACCAATGCGGTGCCGGCGCCGCCGCGGACCAGGCCGACGCCCGCCCACAGGTTGGGGGCGATCTCGAGGCGATCCGTGCTGCCGCCGTGCAGTTCGAGCATGCGGCGCTGGCCCTCGGATTCGCTGCGGGCCAGATTCTGCTGCACCCGTTCGATGTCGGCCGGATCGACGGCCTCGAGCAGCCGGTCCGCCTCCGCCCACGCCTGCTCGGACGTGTCGCGGGAGATGACGTGGATGCGCAGGCCGTAATCGAGGACGCGGCCGTGGTCGACGGCCATGCGGCGAATCCACTCCAACTTCTTGCTCACCGCGAACAGCGGCTCGCCCCAGGTCAGATAGGTGTCGGCATACCGGGCGGCCACCGGCCCGGCCGCCTGCGAGGAGCCCCCGAAGAAGATCGGCGGCAGCGGATCGGGGCGATTGTTCAGCAGCGCGTCCTGCACGCGAATGTGCTTGCCCTCGAAGGTGAACGGCTCGCTGGACTCCCACAGCTCGCGCACCACGTGCAGGAATTCCCCGGTGCGCTCGTAGCGCTGCTCCTTGTCCAGGAAATCGCCGTAGGCCCGCTGCTCGTGCGGCTCACCGCCGGTCACCACGTTCAACAACAGCCGCCCGCGGGAATGCCGCTGGAACGTCCCGGCCATCTGCGCGGCCAGGGTCGGACCGACCAGACCGGGCCGGAAGGCGACCAGGAACTTCAGCGCCTCGGTGGTCTCCACCAGCATGGCGGTGGTGAGCCAGGCGTCCTCGCACCAGGCGCCGGTCGGGGTGAGCACGGCCTCGAAGCCGTTCTCCTCCGCGGCACCGGCGATCTGGTTCAGATAGCGCAGCGACGCCGGCCTGTCGCCGGACATCGAGGTGCCGTGACCGCCCGCGATCAGATTGCGGGAGTCACCGTAGGTGGGTAGGAACCAGTGGAAAGACAGGCTCATGCGAGCTACTCCCTTCAGGGGGCGGGAAACAGGTCGTTGAAGCGGGTGTCGACGAAGTCGACGATCGTCACCTTGTGCGGGATCAGCTTCGCCTCGGCGAAGGCGTCGGCCACCCGCTGTTCGGCGTCGATGGCGGCCGGGTCCAGCGAATGATCCTGGTACAGGCCGCGTTTCACGGCCACGGTGGTGACCTCGAGCGGCAGGCCGCTGAACTGGGCATAGGTTTGCGCCCACTGGTCGGGGTGCTCGTTCACCCACGTGTGGGCCCGATGAATGCGGGCGAGCAGATCGCGCAGGGCGGCCGAGCGCGACTTGCTGTCCAGGGCTTTGGTGCCCGCCACGTAGAACGCGTCCGGCTCGACATATCCGTTGCCGTCCACCAGGACTCGCACGTCGGCCTGATGCTGGGCCTGGGCGGTGTAGGGATCCCAGATCGCCCAGGCATCGACGCGCCCAGTGGTCAGCGCGGCCAGGGCGTCGGCAGGCTGCAGATATTGCGGCTCGACGTCCTTGATCGACAAACCGTTCTTGGTCAGTACCGACAGCAGGTGGTAGTGCGCCGAACTGCCCTTGGTAACCGCGATCTTCCTGCCGCGCAGGTCGTTCGGGCCGTGCAGTGGAGAATCCTTCGGCACCACGATGGCCTGTCCGGCGATCCCTGCCCGGTAGGCGGAGACGATCCGGATGGCGGATTTGGCGGCGGCCGCGAACACCGGCGGGGCATTGCCGACGCCGCCGATGTCCACGGCACCGGAATTGATCGCCTCCAACAGCGGCGGGCCCGACGTGTACTGCGACCACTCGATCTTGTACGGCACCGATTTCAGCTCGCCCGCGGCGTCCAGCAGCGCCTGCAGGCCGATACCCTTCTGATCGCCGATGTGCAGGGTGACCTGCGACAGGTCGACCGTGCCGTCGGCGCGCACGGCCGGATCCGCGGAATCGGAAGTGCCGCATGCCGTCGCGACCACCGCGGTCAAGGCGAGGGCGGCGAACAGGCGACGGGTGATCATGCGGTTCCTTCTGTTTCTTCGGTGCTCACGCCGAGTTCGGCGAGCAGCTTGCGGCGCAGCGCGGCGAATTCGGCATGTTCGCGGCGGCGCGGGCGCGGCAGGTCGATGCGGATGTCCTGGGCGATCCGGCCGTCGGCCAGGACCAGTGCGCGGTCGGCCAGCAGCAGCGCCTCGTCGACGTCGTGGGTGACCAGCAGGACGCCCGGCCGATGACGCGCCCATAGCTGGAGTACGAGGCCGTGAATGGTGATGCGGGTCAGCGCATCCAGTGCGCTGAACGGCTCGTCGAGCAGCAGCAGTTCCGGATCGCGCACCAGCGCCCGGGCCAGCGAGGCCCGCTGCGCCTCACCGCCGGACAGCGTCAGCGGCCAGGCGTCGGCGCGTTCGGAGAGCCCCACCTCGTCCAGGGCCTCGCGGGCGGCCGCCTTCGGGTTCGCATGGCGCAGGCCGAGAGTCACGTTGGCGTGCACGCGCTTCCACGGCACCAGCCGCGGTTCCTGGAAGGCGACGGCCGCCTCACCGTCGACCGCGACCTCTCCGCCGTGCTCGCGGTCGAGCCCGGCCAGCACGCGCAGCAGCGTGGATTTGCCGGTCCCGCTGCGTCCGAGTAGAGCGACGAATTCGCCGCGGGAGATATCGAGATCGATGCGGTCCAGAACGGTGCGATCGCCGAAAGCCTTGGTGAGACCGCGGATGTGAACTACGGGCCGCTCTCCGCCCTCGCGCACCTCGGCAACACTCAACTCCCCAAGAACCCGCGTCGCCATACCAGCACCCTCCTTTCGATCAGCCGGACAACGGCATCGGTGATCAGCCCCAGCAGGCTGTAGACCAGCAGCCCGACGACGATGACATCGGTGCGCAGGAATTCGCGCGCGTCGTTGATCAGAAAGCCCAGGCCCGCATCGGCATTGACCTGTTCGGCGACGATGAGGGCCAGCCAGGCCACACCGAGCGACTGCCGCAACCCGACCAGCGCTTGGGGCAGTGCCCCGGGTAGCACGATGTGGCGGATCAGCCCCACCTTCGACAGCCGCTGTACCTGGGCGAGTTCGGCGAGTTTGCCGTCGACACCGCGGATTCCGGCGAAGGTGTTCAGATACAGCGGAACGGCGACACCGAAGGCGACCAGCACGATCTTGGGCAGTTCACCGATGCCGAACCACAGGATGAACAACGGGATCAGACCGTAGAACGGCAGCGTGCGCAGCATCTGCACCGGCGGATCGATGATGTGCTCGCCGAACAGGCTCAGCCCGGCCAGCAGCGCCAGCCCGATGCCGATGGCGGCGCCGATGACGAATCCGACGGCCGCGCGCTGCAGCGAGATGGAGATGGCATGCGGCAGGGTGCCCTCGCGCGTGAGGTCGAGGGCGGTGCTCACCACGGTGGCCGGGGAGGCGAGCAGCCGCTCCGGCAGGACGCCGGTCGAACTGGCGAGCTGCCAGGCGGCGACGAGCAGTACCGGACTGATCAGCCGCGCCCAGCGGGCGTGCGGCAGCCGGATGGGCGTCGACCGCAAGGCAAGTGAAGACAACGCGAAACCTCGTGCAATGGTGGCGGACTGTGTCGGCGGTGCCGAGCGGTCGGCGGCCCAGGGTCGATAGTGCCCCCGCCGGGCGGCCCGGTCACTAGTTCGAATCTGCGTGGATGCAACCCTCGCCGTGACACCGCCGAGTACCCGAGGCTTGCCCGCAACCGTCCGGAATGTCGCACTCGGACGGGAATCGGGAGCCTCGGCTCCAGTACTTCACTACCGTCAATCAGCCGTTCACACCGGCGAGGTAGGTGGAGAAGCCCCGGCGGAGTGCCGCGGGGGGACGCCGGCCCCGCCCGAGTGCCGGCCGGGCGGGGTCTCGTTCCGGTCGTCGCCGACCAGTAGTCTCCAACACATGATCGCAGGGGAACAGCGGCGTAAGATCCCCCACTTGGGGGCGCCACTGGTCGGGCGGCATCTCCAACCGGCTGGATGTGGTCGAGCAGATCGGAAACCTGGTGAAGAAGTTCATCGCCGCGCTGTACCGGACCGGCATAGGTAGGTTTGTTCTGGCGATTGCCGGTCTGATCGTGGGCGTGAACGTCATTGTGTGGGTGGGGAATCCGTACCTGGACGACGCCCGGAACGCGGATTGGAACGCATCGTCGGTGCGGTTGCCGCCGAAGGCATCCACAACTCCGGATGCGCCGCTGCCGCCGGGCTTTCCGTCGATGGCGCTTCCGCCGCCCATGCCCGAAGTCCCCCCGGGGCACCTCCAGTCGGTTCCGACGAAGTTCGGGCTGTCGTACTCTGTCCCGAACGGAAACGGCTGGCGGCCATCCAACCAGAGGCTTGTCGGATGGTCCGACCGCGACGAGCGGATCGTGGCATATGGTTCGGTCAGTGACTACGGGTACGGAACCTGCCCGCGATCCGAAGAATCGTGGATCGGGCTCGTCGGGGTGCGGGGAAGAAACGGCGTCGACGTCGAAACAGCTGCGCGCGAGGAGGTTTCGAAGGCCGAGCGCATCTTCGCCGACGGTGCGGGGCGGACGCCGAAGGTGGAGATCTCGACGCCACGGCACCAGGAGGTCGACGGTCGGCCCGCGGTGCGCTATACCGCGACCGTCAGTGCAATCCCCCACACCGAATCCTGCAGCTACGAGCGGGCACGACTCGACGTCGTCGCCACCGTCGCCTACACTTCGGCCGAAGTGATGATTCTCGTGGTCGAGCACCACGAGGGTTTCGAACATTCACTGACGGAAGCCGACGTCGACACGATCATCGCGTCGCTTCGCCGAACCGAATAGCACGAACAGCTGGGGTGGGGAGTTGGCATACCAGGGCTTCTCGGTCGTACCGGACCAGGTTGCGGGCTTGGGCGAGGCTGTCGGCGAGATCGGTCAAGACTCCTGCAACTGCGGCATATTCGTGGTCGAGAACTGTCTCGTCCCGAAAGCGGGGTTCGGCGGTTCCATTCTCAACCCAATTATCGGCACCCTCAACAAGGCGGCGGAGACGGCGCGAGGCCGCATGGGTGGCATCGGCGTCGATTTGATGAGGACCAGCGGCGAGCTCAGGCGAGCGGCGTGGGCCTATTCCGCGCAGGATTATGAAAACTACTCAGCTCTGAACGCGGCGAAGTCGCCTACTTGAAGACCTCACCGTCCTTCGCTTGGACCTGGGACGTGACCGCCCTGCCGCTACCGGACGTGCCGCGGAAATCCAAGGGCGAGAAGGTGGTCGGCCCCAGCGACTGGCCGGACGATTTCGAGTCCTACCCCGCCGGGAACTCATGGCGGTCTCTCTGACATCGCACTGGTCTGGGGGATTTCGTCCAGCATGGAAGGGAGCAGGAGTGGCTGGCATGTGGCGGGGTATCGGGGCGACCGTGTCGTGCGGAGTGCTGGTTGTGGCGGCTGTCGCGTGTGGAACGGATGAATCCGTCCCGGGACAGTCGGCTGTGAATGAGCGGACGACGGTGTACAACGACCCATGCGCGATGCCCGATAGGGCGCTGGTCACTGCCGGTCTGGTTGGCGCGAGCAAGCAACCGGGAACACCGGGAGTCGAGTTCAACGGATGGAAGGGCTGTACCTGGAAAGCCACGGCTGACTGGTACACCTTCGCCCTGTATACAGGTCCGCGAAAGCTCGCGGATTTCCCGAAGGATCCGGCTTTCCAGAAGTCGTTCGTGCCCGCGTCGGCGACGACTCTGGAGGGCCGGGATGCCGTGGTGTTTGCGTCCGTTCTGGACCCGAATCGCCGTGAAATGTGCCATATCGGTGTGGCGACATCGACCGGGATGGCGCTGTTTCGGGCGAGTACTTTCGTCCCGGAGGGACAGCAACCCAAGGGCGATATCTGCGCCGAAACCACGAGGGTCGGTGCCGAACTGATCAAGGAACTGCCCGACGCCGATGCGGCGGCCCCACCGACGACTCCCACCATATCGGTGACGTCCGAGTCGGACGTACTGGCGATCTTCGGGAACCTGGACCCGTGCACGGTCGTCACCCCCGCCGAGGTGGAGCAGCTGACCGGAATGCCCGATCTGTCACCCAACCGGACTGTCAGCCTGGAGGGACGGTCCGCCGGCTGCGCGTGGGGCGGCGAACGCCCCGGTCTTCAGATCGACTTTCACGGTCTCGTCAAAGACGATTTCACGATCGTCCCGCCCAATGACCGCAGCAGGCAGGTGAGCGCGAAGCTCGGCCGGAATGCTGACGTCACCGGGTACGACGCCACCGACTGCATGGTCATGACCCTGTACGAGAACCCGCGTCGAATGGTGTCGATTGTCGTCGACCCGCCTGGCGATGAGAAGGTCGCAGGCGGTGTCTGTCAGCGCGCTCTGCCGATCGTGGAAACCGTGCTCGCCGACCGTATCCCCTGGCCGTAACCGCTGCCGCGCCGGAGGTAGCGGCCGGTGGAGGCGGAACGGACGACCTGCTGACGACGGCCTCGTTGTTACGATCGCCATGCGTGTAACCCGTGAGCGAAATGCGGGGGCGGGTGATTGTCAGGTATGACCACCACCGCACCACGTACGTATTCCGATTCGGAACTCGACGCGATATTCGGCCCTGTCTTCGAGCGCATAGCCGCGGGGGCCGTCGATCGCGAGATCGACCGACGCCTGCCCTATGAAGAGGTCGGGTGGTTGCGCGAGGAAAAATTCGGGGCGCTGCGCGTGCCCGTCGAGTACGGCGGGTACGGGGTGAGTGTGCGCCAATTGTTCCGGCTGCTCATCGAATTGGCGGCGGCCGAGTCGAATCTGCCGCAGGCGCTGCGGGTGCATTTCTCGTTTGTGGAGGATCAGTTGCTCGCCGAGCCCGGACCCGCTCGGGAGCGGTGGTTGCGCTCGGTCGCGGGCGGTGTGCTGGTCGGCAATGCGATCACCGAACCGGGCGTCGGTGCGGTCGATCGCTACCGGACCAGGCTGACCCGCGACGGCGATCGTTGGCTGCTCAACGGGGTGAAGTACTACAGCACCGGGTCGCTGTATGCGGATTACATCCTCACCGCCGCCGACCGCGACGGTGAGCGGGTCGGCGTCCTGGTCGACGCCGATGGCCAGGGCGTGCGCCAGCACGACGACTGGGACGGATTCGGCCAGCGCCTGACGGCCAGCGGCACGACGGAATTCACCGCTGTCGTGATCCCCGAGGACCGCATCCTGGGCCCGGGCTACGGTGCCGCCGGACCCACCTACTCCACCGGATACCTGCAGTTGGTGCAGCTGTCGGTGCTTGCGGGCATTGCGAAGCGCGCCGAAAGCGATGCGCGTGCATGGGTTGCCGCGCGCACCCGCGGCTACACCCACTCCGCCGCCGACCTGCCGCGCGAGGACCCGCTGGTGCAGCAGGTGATCGGGCGCCTGTCCGCGGCCGCCTTCTCCGCGCGGGCGAGCGTCCTCGCGGTCGCCGACCTGCTCGACGAGGTGCTCGCCGCGGGCGCGAGCGACGAAAAGGATGTGGTGGCAGTCGAACTCGCGGCCGCACAGGCCCAGCTGTCGGTGATCGACACCGTGCTCGCGGCCACCACCCAGCTGTTCGAACTCGGCGGCGCATCGATCGTGTCGGAGCGGCTGCGGCTGGATCGGCACTGGCGCAATGCCCGCACGATCTCCGTGCACAACCCGGCCATCCAGAAGGCCAGGGCCGTCGGCGATCACCTGCTCAACGGCGCCGAGCTGCCGTTCGCGTGGAGCGCCGGAGAGCGCAAGCCGCAGGAGGTGGCGTGATGGCTCGCCGGATTCGGTTCAACGCCTTCGATATGAACTGCGTCGCCCACCAGTCTCCCGGCCTGTGGCGGCACCCCGCCGACCAATCGCATCGGTACAAGGAGCTGAGCTACTGGACCGAATTGGCGAAGCTGCTGGAGCGCGGGCGGTTCGACGGCCTGTTCATCGCCGATGTGCTCGGCACCTACGACGTCTACGGCGGCAACGACATCGCCGCGCTGCGCCAAGGCGCGCAGATTCCCGTGGCCGACCCACTGTTGCTGGTGACCGCAATGGCCGCGGTGACAACGCATCTCGGCTTCGGCATCACCACCGGCACGGGTTTCGAACATCCCTATCCCTTCGCGCGACGACTCTCGACCCTCGACCATCTCACCGACGGCCGGATCGGGTGGAATGTGGTGACCGGCTACCTGCCCTCGGCCGCCCGCAATTTCGGCGCCGCCGACCAGCTCGACCATGACGAGCGCTACAACCAGGCCGACGAATACCTCGAAGTGCTCTACAAGCTGTGGGAGGGATCGTGGGAAGACGACGCGGTGGTGCGCGACGCGGCCCAGGGCATCTACGTCGACCCGGCGAAGGTGCACCACATCGGGCACCACGGCAAGCATTACACCGTCCCGGGCATCCACCTGCACGAGCCGTCGCCGCAGCGCACACCGGTGATCTATCAGGCCGGAGCCTCCCCGCGTGGAACCCGCTTCGCCGCCGAGAACGCCGAGGCGATCTTCGTCGGCGCCCCGTCCAAAAGGGTGCTGGCCCAGACGGTGTCCCGCATACGCGACGCGTTGGAGGCCGCGGGCCGGGGACGGTACGACGCCCGGATCTACGCGCTGGCCACCATCGTCACCGACGCGACCGACGAGGCCGCCCGCGATAAGCACGAGGAGTATCTGTCCTACGCGAGCGTCGAGGGCGGGCTGGTGTTCATGTCCGGCTGGATGGGCATCGACCTGTCCCGTTACGACCTGGACGACCCGATCGGCGACGTGCAGAGCAACGCCATTCAGTCGGCGGTGGCCGCCTTTCAGGAATTCGATGACGACGGCCGCGAGTGGACCGTGCGCGATATCGCGCGCTGGGCCGGCATCGGTGGTTTGGGCCCCGTATTCGTCGGCTCCGGAGCGACCGTCGCCGACCGGCTCCAGGAATGGGTGGACGAAACCGATGTGGATGGCTTCAACCTCGCCTACGCCATCACCCCGGGCACCTTCGAAGATGTTGTGCGTTACGTGATTCCGGAGCTCCAAGCGCGCGGGGCATACCCCTCGGACTATGCGCCGGGCACCTTGCGCAACGCATTGTTCGGCCGCGGCGACCGCTTGCCCGACAACCATCGCGGAGCGCGGTATCGCCTGGGCGGCCCGGATTCGACGGTACTGCCGGATTCGGTGTCCCGCCCCGGTTCCGCCGTCCCCTCCTGAAAATTCCCCGGCCAAGAGCATGCCGGGAACAAGAGGGGGACCATCGATTCTTCGTGATTACAACACTCTGGAAAGACGGAGCGCGCAAGCAGTATTCCATTATGACGAACGATAATTCGACTCGCACCGCCGCAATCATCGGAGCCGGGCAGACCGGGGTCACCGCCGCACTGGGTCTGCTCGACGCCGGATTCGATGTCACCCTCTACAGCGACCGGGACCAGCGCAGCCTGCGCGACGATGTGCCCGCCACCGGCACCGCGCTCGGCTTCGGTGAGGCCCAGGCGGCCGAGGCCGCGCTCGGGCAGGACACCTTCGTCGACCGCGCGCCCAACCACACCGGTTTGAGCGTGCGGATCGCCGGACCGGAGAATGCCGAATTGATCGCATTCGACGGCAATTTCGACGGATATGTCGGAATTGCGGTGGACACTCGCCTCAAGGCCGACGAACGACTGACCGCATTTTCCGAACGCGGCGGCCGTTTCGTCGTCGACGCCGTCAATCTGGAGAAATTGGACAAGATTGCCGGTTCGCACGACCTCACCTTGGTGGCCACCGGGCGCGGCGGCCTGTCCGAACTGTTCCCGATCGACACCGAACGCACGGTCTACGACGCACCGCAGCGCAGCCTGCTCACCGTCACGGTCACCGGATTGGGCTACGACCCGGAGGTGTTCGCGCACCGCAGCCCGCAAGGCGGCGCGCACAGCGGCTTCTCGATCCTCGCCGAACAGGGCGAGGCATGGTGGGGCCCCTACCTCCACAAGGATGCCGGACCGACCTGGGCCTTCCTGGGTTGGGCGCGGCCGGGCAGCGACTGGGAAAAGCGTTTCGCCGCAGCGGATTCCGCCGAATCCGCACACCGCATAGTGCAGGATCTCTACCGAGACTACATCGAGTGGGATCTGTCCGAAGTCCTTGCCACCCGGACCATCCCGGAAGATCCGCACTCCTGGCTGAAGGGTGCGGTGCGGCCGGTCGTGCGCGTCGGCGTGGGCGAGACGCCCGGCGGACATCCGGTCGCCGCGATCGGCGATACCGCCGTGGCCTACGACCCGATTGCCGGTCAGGGCGCGCAGAGCGGGCTGATTCAGGCGCAGCGGCTGGTTGCCGCCGCCGCGCAACACGAGGGACCGTTCGACGCGGCATGGCTGCGCGCGCAGTACGCCGATTTCCTGGCTGCCCGGTCCGATGCGGCCGCCAAGGTCACGCGGCTGTTCCTCAGCGATCCGGAATTCGCCGAGATCGGCAACCAGTTCTTCGCCACGGCCGCGGTCGATCCGCGCTTCGCCTCGGCACTGGTGAGCCTGTTGCACCGGCCGCAGCCGTTCCTCGACATCCGCTCGACCGAGGACGCCGCCGCCTACATCACCAGCGTGACCGGCGAGAACGCCACCGACCTGCTGGCGCGATTCGAGCCCGCGGGCCGGTTCGAACGCTCCCGCTACAACGCCGCCGTCACGCAGGCCTGACCGATGCGATCGCAGCGATTCAAAACCTCGTGTCGGGCCCTGCGCGCTGCTGAAGTGAAGACACGCACCGGGGGCGGCCTCGAACGGAGCAACAAGGATGACGACCGAAAAAATCGCCGACCAGATCAAGTTCGCCTACTGGGTGCCCAATGTCAGCGGTGGGCTGGTCACCAGTGATATCGAGCAGCGCACCGGCTGGGACTTCGAGTACAACAAGAAGCTGGCGCAGACCGCGGAGAACAACGGCTTCGACTACGCGCTGTCCCAGGTGCGCTACACCGCCTCCTACGGTGCCGAGTATCAGCACGAGTCGACCTCGTTCAGCCTGGCACTGCTGGGCGCGACCGAGCGGCTGAAGGTGATCGCGGCCGTGCATCCGGGCCTGTGGCATCCGGCCGTGCTGGCCAAATTCGGTGCCACCGCCGACCATCTGTCCGGCGGCCGGTTCGCCATCAACGTCGTCTCCGGGTGGTTCGCCGGGGAATTCCAGGCCCTCGGCGAACCCTGGCTCGAGCACGACGAAAGGTACCGGCGCAGTGCCGAATTCCTCGAGGTGATCCGCAAGATCTGGACCGAGGACGCGGTGAACTTCGCCGGAGACTTCTACCGGATCCGGGACTTCACGTTGAAGCCGAAGCCCCTCAACACCCCCGAGCGGCCGAATCCCGAACTGTTCCAGGGCGGTAACTCCACGGCCGCGCGGCGCAACGGCGGGCGGTATGCCGACTGGTACTTCTCCAACGGCAAGGATTTCGACGGCGTCACCGAGCAGTTGAACGACGTCCGTGAGGTCGCGCGGCAGCACGACCGGGAGGTGAAGTTCGGGCTCAACGGCTTCATCATCGCCCGTGACACCGAGAAGGAGGCGCACGACACCCTGCGCGAGATCATCGAGAAGGCCAACCGTCCTGCGGTGGAAGGGTTCCGGGACGCGGTGCAGCAGGCCGGTCCCGCGACCCGCGACGGCAAGGGTATGTGGGCCGATTCGAGCTTCGAGGATCTGGTGCAGTACAACGACGGCTTCCGGACGAAGCTGATCGGCACGCCGGAACAGATCGCCGAACGCATCGTGGCCTACCGCGAGCGCGGGGTGGATCTGATCCTCGCCGGGTTCCTGCACTTCCAGGAGGAGATCGAATACTTCGGCCGGCGGGTGCTGCCGCTGGTGCGCGAGCTGGAGGCGCAGCGCGAACCCGTCGCGGCGGTGGCGAGCCGATGACCGCGGTCACGGCGCAGCGCATCACCTCCACCGCCCACGCCCGGGAGGTGGCCGCTCGGCTGGCACCGGAGTTCGCGGCCGGTGCCGCCGAGCGGGACCGGCTGCGGCAGTTGCCCTATCGCGAGGTGGAACAGTTGGCGGCGAGCGGATTGCTGGCCGTCACCGTTCCCGCCGCGTACGGCGGCGCCGACCTCGCGCCGAGTGAGGTGGCCGAGGTGGTCGCGACACTGGCGGCCGCGGACCCGAATATCGCGCAGATCCCGCACAGTCATTTCGTCTACCTGAATCTGTTGCGGCTGGCTGGATCCGAGCAGCAGCGCAAGCGCTATTTCACCCAGGTGCTCGACGGTGCGCGGATCGCCAATGCCCAGTCCGAACGGGGAGGTGCGACCGTCGCCGAGGTGCAGACCACGCTGAAGCCTCTGGGGGACAACAGGTTCCGTATCGACGGCAGCAAGTTCTACTGTACGGGCTCGCTGTTCGCCGATCTGCTCGCTGTGCTCACCCGGCTCGACGATCCGGGTGAGCACAGCGGTCTGGCGGCCGGGGAATACATCGCCTACCTTCCCGCCGATACCCCGGGTGTGCGGATCGTGGACGATTGGAACGGGCTCGGCCAGCGCACGACCGGCAGCGGTACCGTGCGGTTCGACGAGGTGATCGTCGAGCGTGAGCAGCTGTTCGAGAGGTCGGCCGCGGTGCGGGCACCGACCGGCTACGGTGCCTTCGCTCAGCTGCTGCATGCGGCGATCGACACCGGTATCGCGCGCGGTGCCCTCGGTGCCGCGGCGGAATTCGTGCGCACCCGGAGCAGGCCGTGGTTCGAGGCGGGGGTGGAGCGCGCCATCGACGATCCCCTCGTGATCCAGCGCTTCGGTGAACTGTCGGTCGCGGTGAGCTCCGCGGAGGCGACCTTGATCGCCGCCGGGCTCGCCGTCGATGCGGCCACCGGATTCGGCGGGACGGGCGCGTCCGACCCTGTTGCCCACGCCTCGCTGTCCGTCGCGACGGCCAAGATCGTCGCGGATCGGGCCGCCACCGAGGTCGCCTCGGCCCTGTTCGAGGTGAGTGGTACCCGCAGCGCCGCAGCGGATCTGAATCTCGATCACTTCTGGCGCAATGCCCGCACCCACACGCTGCACGATCCCGTGCGGTGGAAGTTCCAGCACATCGGCCGGGCGGTGCTGCACGGGAGTGCGCCGCCGTTACACGGCGTCATCTGAGGCCGATATCTGTAGCGAGAGTGGTGAACCATGGCTGAGCTGACCGAGATCCCCGCCGACGGCGCCGGGCTGCGCCGCGCCTTCGCCGCATTCCCCAGCGGAGTGGTGGCGGTGTGTGCCGAAATCGACGGCACGCCCTATGGATTGGCGGTTAGCACCTTCGTTCCGGTGTCGCTGGATCCGCCCCTGGTGTCGTTCTGCGTGCAGAACAGCTCGAACACCTGGCCCCGGCTGGCCGCGGCCAGCCATCTCGGTCTGAGCCTGCTCGGGCTGGATCAGGAAGGGGCCGCCCGCTCGCTGAGCTCCCGTAACGGTGACCGCTTCGAAGGGCTCGAACTGCATCGCGGCGCGGGCCACGCGGTCTTCGTCGACGGCGCCTCGGCATGGCTCGAGGGCGCCGTCGAAACCCAGGTCCCCGCGGGCGATCATCACGTGGTTATCCTGCGCGTCCACCGCCTGGCCACGCGCACCGACGTCGACCCGCTGGTATTCCACGGCAGCCGCTTCCGGCGGCTGCATCCCGAGGCGGTGCTCAATGGCGTGCGGTGAGTCCCGGCTGCGTCGGCTGCTGGAGCGCGATGCCGAACAGTGGGCCGACAATTGGCGCACCGAGTCGGAACAACCGCGTGCGGGCCGCTGGGCATGGGTGAACCTGGAGTGGATCGGCTGCGTGCTGGGAGCCGCCTCGCTCTGAACCGCCGCTCACCGCAGCGGGCGTCCCGCGGGTTGTGACGGCCGAAAACACAGGCGGCGACGCGGACCCGGGCTCGGGCTGGTGTGCTTCACCACCGCCGCGGCCAATCCGCGCGCCTCGATGTCGTGACGCTGCATGTCTTGGCTGAACCCGTCGAGATGGATCAGCGTGTGCCGGATCAGCATCGGCCCCACATCCGGCGGTTCGGTGCACGCCCGCCGATAATCCGCCGCGGCCCGCGGGTCCTCGGTGAGCGCGGCCAGCGCCCCGATCCGGACGCGCTGGGTCAGCCCATCCCAGATCCGCGCCTGTTCGGCGTTCCTGATCTGCCGCCATCCGCCGCGATAATCCAGGTCCCGGATGATGTCATCGGCCGGTTTCCCCAGCCGCGTCTCGCACACCACCGCCCACAATGCGCACAACCAACTCAGGGCCCGCAGCGTGTGCAGCGGCTCGCGCCGCGTCTCGATCTCCTCCTCGGCCTCGTCGTGCGTCTCCAGATATGCCCACCGGAACACCAGCGACTCGATATCCAGCAACAGCCCGCCCGGCAGATCGTCCACGTCGGGCCGGCCGATCCGCACCACCCGTGCCGACACCAGATCTTGCAACTCGACCATGTCCGATTCATCGGTCGGCACCCAGCGGTGCGCTTCCCTGGTCATCAACGGCCCCTGGGTCGGTGCGGCACGGGCACGAAAAACGCACCCCTTCGGATTGAGCCACGAATTCCCCACCCTCGCAAGCAAAGGTTGGGATCGAGCCGAGATCACCTGTGTCGGCGGCGCGCCGAGCTCAATCCACCGGTGCCCGGTCCGAGCCCGGGAGCAGCCTGCTGAACTGCCGGTTCGCATACCGCATCGCCATCTCGTAGGGGAGGGCGAATTTGCGCGCGAACCAGTAGCCGATCCAGATATCTCTCGAGGTGTACACGAGGAAGCGATTGCGCTTGATGCCCGCAATGATCCGGTCGGCCACCGTCTCCGGGTCCACGGCACGCCCGACGAACGACCCCTTCAACTTCTCGAGCCGCGGATCGCCGGGATCGACCCCGACGATCTGCACGGTGCCCACCAGCGGTGTGCGCACGGCCCCGGGAACCACCAGGCTCACGCCGATGCCGTGGCGCTCCAGATCGAAGCGCAGCACCTCCGAGATTCCGCGCAGCCCGAATTTGGCCGCGCTGTAGGCCGCATGCCAGGGCAGCGCCAGAAGTCCGGCCGCCGAGGACACGTTCACCAGATGTCCGCCGCGCCCGGCCCGCACCATCGGCGGCAGGAAGTTCTCGATGATGTGGATGGGCCCCATCAGGTTGACCTCGACCATCGACCGCCAGTGCCGATGTTCCAGGTTCTCCACCGTGCCCCAGGTGGAGATGCCCGCGATATTCATGACCACGTCGAGGCTGCCGTGCTCCTCGTGCACGCGCTGCGCCCACGCGGTCACCGCGTCGTAGTCGGCGACGTCGAGGACCTGTGCATCGAGGACCTCGCCGCCGGAGGCGCGCACCAGCTCCGCCGTCTCGGTCAGGCCCTCGGCGGCGATATCGGTGAGTAGCAGGCGGGCACCCTCGCGGGCCGCCGCCAGCGCGGTGGCCCGGCCGATACCGCTGGCCGCGCCGGTGATCAGGCATTTCCGGCCGGTCAGATCCTTCATGAAGAGTCTCCTAGCGGGCAATCAGGAACAACGGTGTTCACCATAGATTATTGCGAACACAGTTGTACACATCTCTGTTCGCTCTCGGTATTTCCCGGGAAGACCGAGAGAATCCTTTGCCAACAGTTGAATTCACGATGATCGCGAGTGCAGACGCCCGTCCGGGTGTCCGTTACGTTCGAATTCACCATCCAGAGCGGTTGAGAGACCTGGCTCGACGAGACCGCAGCAACCCCCCGGAGCCGGGTGCGGGTGCTACCGCCAGGACCGATGGAGGATCGCGATTTCCATGAGCACATTGACCGCCGTCCCCTCCTCCGGCACCTCGGGGGTGACGGAGCCCGACGAGAGCGCGCTTCCGGTCGCGCGAACCCGGCACCCCTGGCGTTGGCTCGCCGCGGCGATCGCGCTGGTTCTGGTGGCTCAGTTCGCGCACGGCCTGATCACCAATCCGGGCTGGGACTGGCCGACTTTCGCCCGATACTTCACCGCGGGCTCGGTGCTGTCGGCACTGAAGGTGACGGTGGAGCTGACCTTCTGGGGCACCCTGTTCGGCTTCCTGCTGGGCATCTGGCTGGCCGTCGCACGATTGTCGAAAATACCTGTGCTGCAGGTGATTGCGTGGGCCTATGTCTGGGCCTTCCGGTCGATTCCGCTGATCGTGCAGCTGCTGTTCTGGTTCAACATCGCCTATCTGTACAAAACACTGTCGGTCGGAATCCCCTTCGGGCCTGCGTTTTTCACCTTCGATGTGAACGGGGTGATCAGCGGTTTCACCGCGGCGGTGATCGGGCTGGCGCTGCATCAGGCCGCGTATTCGGCCGAGATCATCCGCGCGGGCATCATCTCGGTGGATCCGGGACAGTTGGAGGCGGCCAAATCGCTGGGCCTGCCCTGGCGCCGCCAGTTCTTCACCATCGTCGCGCCGCAGGCGATGCGGGGCATTCTGCCCAATGCCGCCAACGAGGTGATCAGCCTGTTCAAGGGCACCTCGATCGTGTCGGTGATGGCCATTGCCGAGCTGTTCTACCAGGTGCAGGTGATCTACGGCCGCAACGGCCGGGTGGTACCGCTGCTGATGGTCGCGACGGTTTGGTACATCGTGCTCACCAGCGTGCTCACGGTCGTCCAGTACTACATCGAACGGCACTTCGCCAAGGGGAGCCAGCGCGAACTGCCGCCCACGCCGCTGCAGCGGGTGCGCGGCAAGATCGCCGAGATCACGGGGGAACGCCGATGAGTGACTACGCCGTCGAATTGCGGGGCGTCCGTAAGCATTTCGGCGCCAACGAGGTGCTGCGCGGTGTCGATCTGGCGGTGCGGCCGGGTGAGGTGACGGTGATCCTGGGCCCGTCGGGCTCGGGCAAATCCACCCTGTTGCGCACCATCAATCACCTGGAGAAGGTCGACGCCGGCATCGTGCGGGTCGGCGGTGAACTGGTCGGCTACCGTCGCAAGGGCGCCACACTGCACGAGCTGAGCGAGCGCGACATCCTGCGGCAGCGGTCGCGGATCGGGTTCGTCTTCCAGAGCTTCAATCTGTTTCCTCATCTGACGGTATTGGAAAACGTTGCGCTGGCACCGATCTCCGCGCAGGGACGGCCCCGCGCGGAGGTGGAGGCCGAGGCCGCGGAGCTGTTGGCGCGGGTCGGCCTGGCGGACAAGGCGCGGGACTATCCGCGCCGGTTGTCCGGCGGGCAACAGCAGCGGGTGGCGATCGCGCGCGCCCTGGCCCTGCGCCCCAAGGTGGTGCTGTTCGACGAGCCGACCTCGGCGCTGGATCCCGAATTGGTCGGGGAGGTGCTGGATGTGATCCGTGGTCTGGCGCGCGACGGCGCCACGCTGGTCATCGTCACCCACGAGATCGGGTTCGCCCGCGAGGTCGCCGACACCGTGGTGCTGATGGACTCCGGACAGATCGTGGAGCAGGGCCCGCCGGGGCAGGTGCTGGACAACCCCGCCCACCCGCGCACCAAAGCCTTTCTCGCGCATGTGCTCTGAGCGGACCCTCGTCCGCCCTCGCCGTAAAGGAATCCGATGACGTTGTCTCGTAAGCGGTCCGGAGCGCGCACGGTGCATCACGTGTCACAGCACGATGCGCTGGCCGCGCCGCTGCTGGCCGAACTGGCCGTCGAATACAGCTCCCGCTACGGCCGCACTCCCGGTGCGGTGCACGCGGATCTGGTGAACTACCCGGCCGAGCACTTCGCCCCGCCGCACGGCGGGTTGTTGGTCGTCGTGGAAGAGGGCGAACCCGTCGCCGGTGGCGCATTCCAGCGCTTCGACGAGCAGACCGCCGAACTCAAGCGCATCTGGACCGCGCGCACCCATCGCCGCCGCGGCCTGGGCCGCTTCGTGCTCGCGGAGTTGGAGGCCGAGATCGCCCGGCGCGGATATCGGCGCATCTACCTGACCACCGGACCGCGGCAACCGGAGGCCGTGGCCCTCTACAACGCCGCCGGATACACCGCGCTGGAGCGCAATGTCGTCAAGGAGGTGGGGCCGGTGCACCCGTTCGAGAAATACCTGTCCGAGGAAGTGTCGGTCGCGTGAAGTTCCTCCTGCTGACCCTCATCACTCATCAGCCGGACCCGGCCACGGGAGAGACGCTGTCCCCGGCGCAGCGGCTGCGGCGGGTGGTCGACAGCGCCCGGCTGGCCGAGGAACTCGGGTACGACGGGTTCGCCGTCGGTGAGCGGCACGAGGATCCGTTCATCTCGTCGGCGCCGCCGGTGGTGCTCGCCCATATCGCGGCGGTCACCTCGCGCATCGCGCTGTTCACCGGGGTCACCACGCTGAGCCTGCTGGATCCGGTGCGGGCCTTCGAGGACTACTCGACGCTGGACAACCTGTCCGGCGGGCGGCTGGAGTTGATCATCGGCAAGGGGAACGGCGCGGCGCAGGCGAAGCTGTTCCACGTCACCGCCGAGGATCAGTGGGACCGCAACCGTGAGGGTTACGAGTTGTTCCGGCTGCTGTGGGAGCACGACACCGTCACCTGGTCCGGACGATTCCGGCCGCCGCTGACCGAGGCCGAGGCATTGCCCCGGCCGTTGCAACCGAGACTGCGCATCTGGCACGGCAGCGCCACGAGCCGGGATTCGGTGGAATTCGCTGCGCGACACGGTGATCCGCTGTTCTCGGCGAATGTCACCAACTCGATCGAACCGTATGCCGAGCTGATCGCGCACTACCGCGAACGCTGGGCGGCCCACGGCCACGATCCCGCCGAGGCGCTGGTGGGCGCGGGAACCGCCGGGTTCTACATCGCGCGCGACTCGCAGGAAGCGGTGCGGACGTACCGGCCGATCTTCGAGGCCCGGCAGTCCGTCGCCCGGAAGCACGGGCTGCCCATCGTCTTTCCCACCCTCGAGGATTTCGTGGACCGCAGTTCCGCGCTGATCGGCAGCCCGCAGCAGGTGCTCGAGAAGGTGCAGCGCTATCACGAACGGTTCGGCCACGAGGTGATCCACCTCGCCGCCGACGGTGACGGGCTCACCGACAAACAGCACCGCGAAAGCCTCGAACTGTTTCAGGCCGAGGTCGCGCCCGTGCTGCGGCATCGCATTCCGAGCAGGCCGCTGGGCGCGCAGCGCTACGGCGACCCGGCCGCGGCAGGGCGGTGACGGGATGGCCCGCTACGTGGTCGTTCGCGTACTCCAGGCGGTGCTCGTGCTGTGGGCGGCGTTCACCGGATCGTTCGCGGTGCTGTACCTGCTGCCCGGCGATCCGGTGGAGCTGGCGCGGGGCGCCGATCCCGGTGTTCCCGTCGATCCCGCGGCCATCGAGGAGATGCGGCAGCGCTACGGCTTCGACAAGCCGGTGTGGCAGCAGTATTGGACCGCTCTCGAGCATGCGGCGCGCGGGGATCTGGGCCGGTCCATCGGGACCGGGCAGTCGGTGACGGGCGCGATCACCGAGGCGCTGCCGTCCACGCTGGCCCTCGCGGCATCGTCGCTGGCGCTGGCGGTGGTGTTCGGTGGTGCGCTGGCGGTGGCGGCGGCCTACACCGGCAAGCGTTGGCTGCGTGGGCTGTTGACCGCGCTGCCGCCGATCGGCGCCTCCGCGCCCACCTTCTGGGTGGGACTGCTGCTGTTGCAAGTGTTCTCGTTCCGGCTGCGGCTCGTACCCGCATTCGGCGGTACGGGATTCGACGGTGTGGTTCTGCCCGCGGTGACACTGGCCATTCCCGTCGGCGCGGTCATCGCGCAGGTGCTCTACGGCAGCCTCGCGCAGACCTGGCGGCAGCCGTTCGTCGAGGTGGCCTTCGCCAAGGGCGGCTCCCGCCGGTGGGTGCAGGCGCGCCATGTCCTGCGGCCCGCCCTCGCCCCGGCGCTGACCGTCGCGGGGATCTGGGTCGGTACGGTGCTGGCCGGTTCGGTCGTGGTGGAAACCGTCTTCTCCCGCGCGGGTATCGGGCGCCTCACCCAGACCGCGGTCCTGACTCAGGACATTCCCGTCGTGCAGGGCATCGTCGTGATCACGGCGCTGGCGTTCGTCCTGGTGAACCTGGCCGTCGATCTCGTGCATCCGCTGCTGGATCCCCGGGTGGCCCAGGTTGTTCGGAGAGGAGCCGACAGGTGATCGGGTCGGTGGTGGTCGAGCGGGCGGGTCTCGGTTTCGGTGCCGCGAGCCGGAGCTCTGTGCGTAAGTCTCTGCGGACCAACATTTTTGCCGGAATCTCGCTGCTGGTGCTGGCAGTGGTGCTGGGCTGGGCAGTGCTACCCGGAGTGTTCGCCGGGCGTGATCCGCTGGTGGGCGTGCCGTCGGAGAAATTGCGCGGGCCGAGTGTGCGGCACTGGTTCGGGACCGACAACCTCGGGCGCGATATCTACACGAGGGTCGTGCACGCCGCCGGGTTGTCGTTGACGGCAACGGTGTTCGCGGTGATGCTGAGCCTGGTCGTGGGCTCGGTCGTCGGTCTGTTGGCGGGCTCGATCGGCGGCGTGACCGATGCGGTGATCATGCGGATCGTCGATGTGCTGCTGTCGATTCCGGAGCTGCTGACCGCGCTGGCGCTGGTGACCGTGCTCGGCTTCGGCACCCGCAATGTGGCCCTCGCGGTGGGTATCGCCCTGGTGGCCCGATTCGCCCGGGTCATGCGGGCTGAGGTGTTGCGAGTCCGCCGCGCCCCCTACGTCGAAGCCGCATTCGCCGCCGGTGTCCGCTGGCCCGCGGTCCTGGTCCGGCATGTGCTGCGCAATGCCTACGCCCCCGTCGCGGCGCTGGCGGCCGTCGAATTCGGCGTCGCCGTCCTCGCCGTCTCCTCGCTGAGCTTCCTCGGCTACGGCGCGGCCCCGCCCACGCCCGAATGGGGCTCGCTGATCTCCGAGGGCCGCAACTACCTCGCCACCGCCTGGTGGATGACCACCCTGCCCGGTCTGGTCATCGTCGCCGTCGTCCTGTCCGCTCAGCGCCTCGGCCGCGCCCTGGCCCAGGACGGTGCCCGATGACGACTCGCGCTCGGACGGGAGGTGACGCGGTGACGAATGAACGACTGCACGGCCCGCTGTTGCGGGTGGAGGACCTGAGTGTCGAGTATCGGGGCGGCGGCGGGGCCACTGCCGCCGTCAAGGGGGTGTCGCTATCGGTCTCGCAGGGGGAGACCGTGGCGCTGGTCGGTGAATCCGGTTCCGGGAAGTCGACATTGGCGCATGCGGTGATCGGATTGCTGAGCGGGGGAGTGGTCACCGGCGGGCGGATCGCGTTCGCGGGTGAGCGGATCGGTGACGCCCCGGAGCGAGTGCTGCGGCAGATCCGCGGGGCGCGTATCGGGTTGGTGCCGCAGGATCCCGGGACGTCGCTGAATCCGGTCGTGCGGGTCGGGGATCAGGTGGGTGAGGCGCTGCGTATCCACGGTCGCGCGACGCGCAAGACCGCGTGGGCGCAGGCCGTGCGGATCCTCGCCGACGCGGGATTGGATCGCCCCGAGGTGCGGGCCCACCAGTATCCCCAGGATCTGTCGGGCGGGCAGCGGCAGCGGGTGCTCATCGGTATCGCCCTGGCCTGCCGGCCCGAACTGGTGATCGCCGACGAACCCACCAGCGCATTGGACGTCACGGTGCAGCGCCGCATCCTCGACCACCTCGCCGCGCGCACCGCCGAATCCGGCACCGCGGTCCTGCTGATCACCCACGATCTGGGTGTGGCGGCCGACCGAGCCGACCGCATCGTGGTCATGCGGCAGGGTGAGATCGTCGAAACCGGCACGGCCCGCGACATTCTCGCCAACCCTCGGCACGAGTACACCCAGCAGCTATTGGCCGCCGCGCCGAGCCTGGACACCGCGCTGCGCCCACCGCGCCCGCCCGCCGCCGCACCCCTGCTGACGGCCACCGGACTCCGCCGAACCTTCCGCCTCGATCGCCGCACCACCCTGACCGCCGTCGACGACGTGTCACTGCGCATCGACCGCGGCGAAACCCTCGCCGTCGTCGGCGAATCCGGCTCCGGTAAGACCACCACCGCCCGCATCCTCGCCCGGCTGGAGCGACCCGACGCGGGCACGATCACCGTCGACGGGCACGACATCGGCCAGCTGCGCGGCGCCCGTCTGCGCGATCTGCGCCGACGGATCCAGATCGTCTACCAGAACCCGTATGCCGCCTTGAATCCCAAGCTGACCGTCGCTCAGATCGTGGCGGAACCGTTGCGCGCCTTCAGAGTAGGGGATCGCTCCGCACGGAGGGCTCGCGTGGCCGAACTGCTCGACCAGGTGGCGCTGCCCGAGTCGTATTCGACTCGGCGCCCCGCCGAACTATCCGGCGGCCAACGTCAACGCGTCGCCATCGCCCGCGCACTCGCCCTGCAGCCGGATCTGGTCGTGCTCGACGAACCGGTGTCGGCGCTGGACGTCTCGGTGCAGGCGCAGATTCTGGATCTGCTCGAGCGGCTGCAGGCCGAGTTGCAGCTGAGCTACCTGTTCATCACCCACGATCTGGCCGTGGTGCGCCGCATCAGCGACCGGGTGGCGGTCATGCGCGGCGGCCGGATCGTCGAAACAGCCACCACCGCAGAGCTTTTCCGGACGCCGCGGCACGAGTACACCCGCGAACTGCTGGCGGCCGTCCCGGGCCCGGCCCGGTTCACGGCTCCCATCGAAAGGACGGCCTGAATGACCCATTCGCAACCACTGCTACTGGGTGTCGAATTGTCCGGCACCGGCACACATCCCGCCTCCTGGCGACGTGCCGACTCGCGCGCCGAGGAGCTGTTCACCGCGGAGTACTGGCTCGACGCCGTGACCGCCGCCGACACGGCGGGCCTCGACCTCGCCTTCCTGCCCGACTCGTTCACGCTGCAGGCTCAGGGCGCGGCCGGTCGGCTCGAGGCGGTGGGCATCGCCGCCCGCTCGGCCGCGGCCACGCACCGGATCGGGTTGATTCCCCAGGTTCCGGTGACGCACACCGAGCCGTTTCACGTCTCCAAAGCCATTGCCAGCCTGGACTTCGCGACCTACGGCCGGGCCGGTTGGGAGGTCACGGTCTCGCACGGCGCGGCCGCACTGTTCGGGCGCAAGGCCGAGCAGGACGCGGCCTCGCTGTGGCACGAGGCCGACGAGGCGGTCGAGGTGGTGACCCGGCTGTGGGACAGCTGGGAGGACGATGCCGAGATTCGAGACACCGCGACCGGACGCTTCATCGACCGCGAGAAGCTGCACTACATCGACTTCGTCGGCGACAACTTCTCGGTGAAGGGCCCCTCGATCACTCCGCGTCCGCCGCAGGGCCAGCCATTGGTGGCGGTGCGCGCCGCCGACCCACCCAGCACGCGGGTGGCGGTCCATCGCGCCGACCTGATCCGCATCGCGGCACCCGACCTGGCCTCCGCCGCCCAGACCCGCGGCGAGCTGCGGGCCGCGGTCGCGGCGGCGGGCCGCGATCCGAAGCTGGTGCGTGTCCTGGTCGATATCGACGTGCATGTCGCCGCCACCGAGCAGGAGGCGGCCGCGGACCTGGCCCAGCTCGAGGCGTGGACACCCACCGCCGATCCGAACACGCTGCGCCACATCGGGACCCCGCAGGCCCTGCGCGAGCTGCTCGCCCAGGTCCGCACCGAGTGCGCCGGTGACGGTGTCGTGCTGCGCCCGCTGGCACTGGCCCCGTTCATCACGCACTTGCCCGGGCTCACCACCCTGCGCGACCGGCTGGGCCTGCCGCGCCCCGTCAACCGCTACGCGCTCACCGCTCGAGGATAGATATGGCGAACAACAAGGTACGCAAGCAGATTCACCTGGCCGCGCATTTCCCGGGCGTCAACAACACCACGGTGTGGAGCGATCCGGAATCGGGCAGCCAGATCGACTTCGACTCCTTCGTGCATCTGGCCCGCACCGCCGAACGCGGCCTGTTCGATTTCTTCTTCCTCGCCGAGGGCCTGCGACTGCGCGAACACCGCGGCAGGATCTTCGATCTCGACGTGGTCGGGCGGCCCGACACCTTCACCGTCCTCGAGGCGCTGGCCGGCGTGACGACCCGGCTGGGCTTGGCCGGGACCATCAACACGACCTTCAACGAACCCTTCGAACTGGCCAAGCAGTTCGCGACGCTGGACCACCTGTCCGGCGGCCGGGCGGCCTGGAACGCCGTCACCTCCTCCGACGCGTTCACCGGTGAGAACTTCCGCCGCGGCGGCTATCTCGACCACGCCGAGCGCTACAGCCGGGCCGCCGAGGTGGTCGATGCCACCCGTGCCCTGTGGGACAGCTGGTCGGCCGATGCGCTGGTGATCGACCGGGAGCGGGGCATCTTCGCGCGACCCGCGCCGTCGGTGCGCTTTTCCAGCGAACAGTTCGATATCGACGGGCAGTTCGTGCTGCCGCGCAGCCCGCAGGGCTATCCCGTGCAGATCCAGGCCGGTGACTCCGACGAGGGCCGAGAGTTCGCCGCCGCCAAGGCCGATGCCATCTTCAGCCGCCACGGGGAACTCGAGGACGGTCGGCAGTTCTACACCGACGTGAAGGGCCGCTTGGCGAAATACGGCCGGGCCCGCGACGATCTGAAGATCCTGCCCGCCGCCACGTTCGTCCTCGGCGACACCCGGGCCGACGCCGAGGAGCGGGCCCGGCACATCCGGTTGCAGCAGGTGGGGCCGCAGACCGCCATCGCCTTCCTCGAACAGGTCTGGGGCCGTGACCTTTCCGAGTACGACCCCGATGGTCCACTGCCCGATGTGGATCCGGTCGATAATGTGAACATCACCCGCGGCCGGGTCCGGCATGCCAAGGATCCGCGTGCCGTCGCCGAGGCGTGGCGGGCCAGGGCGGAGGCGGAGAACCTCAGCATTCGCGAGCTGATCATCGAGGTGACCGCGCGCCAGCAGTTCGTCGGCAGCCCGGCCGAGGTCGCGGCCGAGATCGATCGATATGTGCAGAGCGACGCCGCGGACGGGTTCGTCCTGGTCCCGCATCTCACCCCGGCCGGACTCGACGAGTTCGTCGACAAGGTGATCCCGGAGCTGCAGGAGCGCGGCAGTTTCCGGACCGAGTACGCCGGCACGACCCTGCGTGAGCATCTGGGCCTGCGCCACCCCCACGAGACGAGCGAAGGAGTACGTGCGTCATGACGACCACCGTTCCGCTGTCGATTCTCGACCTGTCGCCGATCAGTGCCGGGTCCACGCCGCAGCAGGCGATCCGCAACACCATCGACCTCGCCCGGCATGCCGAGTCCTGGGGATACCGGCGCTACTGGGTCGCCGAACATCATTTCGTGCAGGTGGCCAGCTCGGCGACCACCACCTTGATCGCGCTGATCGCGGCCGCCACCAAGACGATTCGCGTCGGATCGGCCGCCGTGCAGCTCGGCCACCACACCTCGGCGTCGGTGGTCGAGTCGTTCGGCACCATCGACGCGCTGTATCCGGGCCGCCTCGACCTCGGCCTCGGGCGCTCCGCACATCGTGTCGCCCAGGTGCGATCGGCCGGAGTGCCGCCGGTCCCGGCGCCGCAGCGGCCGACCGAGGTACGTGACGGTGTGGTCATTCCGCCGCCGTTCGGTCCGGGACAGGTGCTCGACACCTCCCGCTTGGCGGCCGGGCACGAGGCGTTACTGCTGCCGGGCGCGCAATCCATCGACTACACCGAACAGGTGGAGCAGATTCGCGCCTTGCTCAACGGGACGTACACCACCTCGGAAGGCGTTGCCCTGCACGCCGTTCCGGGCGAAGGCGCCGCGGTGGAGCTGTGGCTGTTCGGCAGCAGCGGCGGCGAGAGCGCCCGATTGGCCGGGCGGCTCGGCCTGCCGTTCGCGGCGAACTACCACGTATCACCGGGAACGATTCTGGAAACCGTTGCGGCCTACCGGGATTCGTTTCGCCCCTCGGCGCGCTACCCTCGGCCCTATCTCGTCGTCTCCGCCGATGTGGTCGTCGCCGAGGATCAGGATACCGCCGACTACCTGGCCTCGACCTACGGCCACTGGGTCTACAGCATCCGCAGCGGCGCGGGTGCCGCCGAATACCTCGATCCCGATACCGCTCCGCCGCTCACCGACCGGCAACGCCGTCTGGTCCACGACCGGGTGACCACGCAATTCGTCGGCACCCCGGCCGCGGTGGCCGAACGCCTCACCGCCCTCCAGCAACTGACCGGCGCCGACGAACTGGTGGTCACCAGCGTCACCCACGCGCATGAGGACCGTGTGACCTCACATCGGCTCCTGGCCCGCGAATGGGGCCTGCAACACGTACGCGCCGCCTGAGCCCGAGCTCGTGCGGCGCGACACTACGGGCGGTCCGACGGGCGCGGTGTTATCGCCTCTTCCCGCGCTCCGTCGGTGACCCGCGTTACCTGGTGGAACGGTTCGATCAGATCTCGGAGCCGTGCAGCCGCTTGGCGAGCAGCTCCTTACCCATCCGGGCGCCCTTGCGGCTGTCGGTCTGGGCCTTGCGGAAGAACTCGGCCAGTTCGGTATCCCCGGAGCGCTCGGCGTCGGCGATATAGGTCTCCAACCGCAGGGCGTTGTCGAGGCAGGCCTCGGTGTACCAGATCAGGTTGTAGTCCTTGTCCTTGGTTCCGGTGATCTTGCCGGTCTCTTGGGACTGCGTCATGTCGAAATCCTTGGTGTAGCGGATGAATTCCTTCCTGCGATCCGCGTACCCGGGGCGAATCGACTCAAACGGGACGCTAAGGCCGGTGGAGAGTGCCGGTGACGGTGCTGCCCGGCCCGCCCGCGCGGTAGGCGAGGGAGCCGTCGGTGTGCAGTTGGACCGTCGATTCCGTGCCCTCGCCGTCGCACCCCTCGCCGCCTGTCGGCCGGGCGGCCAGGGTGAGTTCGGTATCGGTGGCGCCGACCAGACGTTCGGCGCGTTCGCAGCGGGCCCCGGTGGTCTTGTTGGTGTTCGAGGAGGTCGCGACCTCCTCGGTGCCGGGACGGATGGTCAGCACGATGTCGAAGGTGTCGCGGCCGTTGTCGGCGACGCCCCGCCATTCACCCAGAAAAGCCTGCGGGACTTGGGCTGCGGGCGCGGGGTTGCTCTGCTCCGGATTGCGCATGTACGCCACGATCGCGACCACCACCGCGAGGATCGCGATGGGAGCGACGATGGCCAACCGCAGCCGATTCTTCCGGCGTACCGCCCGCTGCTCCGGGCCCTCCCCGGCCCACGGATCCCGACCCATTAGGCGAGTGTATGCCCGGTACCGTCGCCGGATCGGCATTTTCACCCCGATGCGCGCGGCCCGCCGGAATGTCCGGAATTTCGGCCTCGAACCGCGTCGTGGACCTGGACGGAGAGTTTCGATCACGGTGAGCGAAAGGCATGCGTACCGCCCGGTCTGGCGTCCGGCAGACATGGGATGATAACTTCGTACGCATGTCCATCAGCCGTCCGAACCCCGCACGGGTCACGTACGTGACCGTTGCGCTCGGTGTGCGGCTGCCGCGGCAGCGGGAACTGTGTTGTTCCCGGCCGCGCAGCTGAGAACCGCTCCTGGTCACTTCTTCGACTGATTCGGGCCCTTCTCTCTGCCTTGTTGCTGACCCCATTTTTCGGACATGTCCCGTGCCCCGGGACCACAACAAGGATTCCGCACATGACGAGCCCCATCCTCGAGCGATCGTCGACCCTCACCCTGCCCACCCGCACCGCGCCGTCGCGTCCCGCCGTGCCGCCCGAACTGCGCATCGCCGACAACCCCGCCGCCGCAGTGCTGCGGGCGGCCACCCGCGGCCCGATCTTCCGCGATACCGCCGCGCAGACAACGGGTTTGAGCATCGCCACCGTGAATCGCCAAGTGTCCGCGCTGCTTACGGCCGGGCTGCTGCGCGAGCGGGCCGATCTCACCGCCTCCGGCGCGGTCGGGCGGCCGCGGGTGCCGTTCGAGGTCGACACCGACGCCTACACCACCCTCGGCGTGCACATCGGCGCCACGGTGACCCGCATCATCGCCGCCGATCTGTCCGGTCGCATCCTCGGCGGTCTGGAGATCGCCACTCCCCAGGCGAGTCAGGAGGCCGCGCTCACCATCATTGCCCGCAGCGCCAAGGCCTTCCTCGACCGGCTGCCGCGCCGCCGCCCGCTGTGGACCGGTTTGGCGCTGGCCGGCCGGGTCGATCCTGCCTCCGGTGTGGTCGACCACCCCCGCCTCGGCTGGCAGGCCGCACCGGTGGCCGCGACCTTCGGCGCGATACTCGACCTGCCGGTGTCGGTGGCCGCGCACGTCGAGGCAATGGCCGCCGCCGAACTGCTGCTGGCCCCGGGCGAGGAGGAACGCCCCGGTTCGAGCCTGTACATCTATGCCCGTGAGACGGCCGGGGTGGCGGTCACCCTGCACGATCGCGTGCACACCCCGACCAACGGCCCCGGCTCGATCGCACACCTGCCCACCGGCTCCGACGTGGACTGCTCGTGCGGCCGCCGCGGCTGCTTGGAGGCCACCGTCGGCGAGGCGGCACTGCTGAGCCGCGCGGTGCGTGCGGGCATCGTGCCCAAGCGGGAGGCCCCGCGCCGCCCCGTGATCGCCGACCTGTACCGCGCCGCCGAGTCCGGGTCCGCCCCCGCCCGTAGCCTGCTGCTCGAGCGAGCCGAAATCCTCGGCCGCACGGCGGCTCTGGTCCGTGACATGTTCAACCCGGACCGAGTCATCCTCGGCGGGCAAGCCTTCACCGGCTACCGCCCCGGAATCGACCAGGTGGCAAAGGCTTTCACTCAGAGCACCACCCTCCCGCCCGCCGACCTCCGCATCAGCCGCTTCGGCAGCCGAGTCCAGGAGCACGCCGCCGCCGTAACCTCGCTGAGCGTCTTCTACGCCGACCCCCTCTCGGCCATGCGCCGCGCCACCCGCACCACGCGCTGACCGAATCGACGCCACCCCGCACCCCCCGGCGTGCGCTCACTGTCCCGCCGGGGCCACCGTCATGGTCCCGGCGGGGCGTGGACGCCGGGTGTCAGATGAACAGGCCCTCGAGGGCGGTGATGAAGTAGGGGAAGTGGCCGGCGAAGCGGTGGAGGTTGCGGTCGTGATCGAAGCCGCCGAACCAGTACAGGCCGGGGCGTCGGTCGGCGGAGGGATCGATGTCGCGGAAGGTGCGGATCCAGTTGTCGGCGCGGCCGCCGATGATGGTGAACGGGAGGGCTCGGGAGAAGACCAATTCGCGTTCGGCGGGTGAGATGCGGTCGGGCCGTAGCTCGTCGAGGCCGCGCTGCAGGGCGCGGACCTGTCCCGCCAGCTCACGGCCCGTGGCGGTGCGGGCCGGGAGGTAGCGGGGGAGCAGTAGCGCGGCCACTCCGCCGAGGGCGATCGCGATACCGACGAGCGCGTGCCCGCCGGATACCGCCAGCGCGATCGTCGCCGCGATACCGGCCACCACGAGGACAACCCCGAGCCAGAACGGCAGTCCGCGCCGGGTGCGGTCGAGGAGCACACCGCGTTCCACCGCGTCGGCGAGCAGTGCGGCCCGCACCGGCTGCGCACCCAGGCGGCCCCGCAATTGCGTGACGGTCACCGCATCGGTGCCCTCGGGCAGCAGCGCCCGGTACACCTGCTTCTCGTACTCGCGCAGTTGGTCGTCGGCCGGGTTCACGCGCGTGATCCGCCAGTCCGAATCGCCATCCGGCGTGATCCAAATATAGCGCCGCACCGCAAGATCCACGACCGTCGCGGCGAGATCCGCGGCGTCCGCGGACCCGTCCAGCACGACCCCCGCCTCGCCCGGCAACGTGCCGTCCGGCGACACGAACTCGGCGCGATTGCCGTTGCGCTGCACCGGATCCAGCGCCTCCCGGCCCACGAGCGCCGCGGCGTCCTGCCGCCGCGCCCACGCCACATAGCCGCCGCAGGCCAACAGCGCCACCACCAGCACGCCGAAGGCGACCAGCACCGGCGCGGTCACCGCGAACGCTCCCGCATCCGTACCGTCGCGGATATCGGCATTGGCCGGGACGGTTCCGGGCGGCAGTTGCAACGTGACATCGAGAATGTCGCCGCGGTGCAGACCGTCCTGGGCCAGAAACATCACGCCGTCCGGTTCGACCCGCACGTCGTTGCACTTGCGGATCTGTCCCGGCGGCCCGATCGTGCAGTCCGCGATGCCCATCTCATAGCTCGGGCTGATCAGGGTGGCCTCGATCGACGAGACATCCGCATCGAGCACACCGCTCCACTTGAACAGCTGCGTCCCCGGCACCTCGCTGACCGTTCCGTGCACGGTGTATTCGAACGACGATTCGCCCGGCTGGGCGTCGATGGTGAACCGGTCCCCGTCGACCTTGGCCGTACCCGCCCCGGTGGCCGAGACATCCGTGACGCCGAAGCGGCGTTCGCCCTTGTCGCCCCACGTAACTCGCAGCGGCAGCACCATATGGAACTGCCCGCCCGGCGGCACCTGCACCGTCTCGGCAACCTCGAGCAATCCCTGGTCGCTCAGCTTGATATCGGCCTTGATCGCCGCCCCCTCGGCCTGTTGCGCCTGGGCGGCGGGCGTCGAGCCGAACAGCCCGGCCAGAACGAACAACAGAGCGCCGAGGGCGCCCCCCCGAAAGATCAGCATGGGGCCTTAGCTTAGACAGCTTGCTATTCTGCGTCAGCGGCTGTCGAAGACCTGAAAGAACCAGGGGGCACGGGGGAGTGAGTCAACCACCCTACGGATACGGCCCGATTCCGCCTGCCGGACGACCGGTCCCGCCGCCCTACGGACCGCCACCCTACGGACCGCCGCCGGGTTATCCCCAGCCTCGCTACGCACCCCCACCCGGCTACCGACCCGGCTATCCGCCGCCACCGCAAGGCTATCCACCGACGCGACCGCCCATGCCGACGCCGTCGCCGTACGGCCCGCCCGGACGTCCGCCGCAACGCCGCCGAGGCGGCCGCGGCCTGGGCACGATCCTGGTGATCATCATCCTCATCGTGACTGCCGCGCTGGTCCGAATCGCCGTCCGGACCGGCGGGTACGGCGCCACGCACTCCGGCGGCAGCGCCGGCTACACCTACGCCCCGACCACCGGAAAGGATTCGGGCCGACCGGGAGTCGCCGCGACCGGAACCAATCCGCTGCTGACGGATCCCGGCTCGCCCCTGAGCCCGGCCCGCTGCCGCTACGCACCGTGGAGCACCCAGGTCGAGGCCGCACGCAAATTCTTCGAAAGCGCCGCCACCTGCCTGGAACAGGCATGGAAACCGGTGATGGCCAATGCGAAACTGTCGTTCACCCCGCCGAAGCTGAACGTCACCGCCACCACCGCGGGCATCACCACCCCGTGCACCGGCGCCAGCAGTAACTTCGCCGCGTTCTACTGCGGCGCGAACAAGACCATCTACATGCCGATCAGCCAGCTGCAGACCGAGATGTTCGCCGACCACTGGGAGATCTACCTGTCGGTGTTCGCCCACGAATACGGCCATCACATCCAGGCGCAGGCGGGCATTCTGTCCGCCGCCAACCGCGAGCGCCGCGACGCCGGTCCGACCAGTTCCAAGGGTTTGGAGGTCTCACGGCGAATCGAATTGCAGGCCAACTGCTTCGACGGCATGTATCTGTCGGCCTCCGCGGGCGGCGGCTCGCTCACCCCCACGCAGACCGGCAATGCCCGCGAAGACGCCTACGGCCGCGGCGACGTACCCGGCGATATGCGCGACCACGGCAGCGCCCGGCATATGGGTGACTGGTGGAGCACCGGATTCGACAAGAACAAGACGGCACAGTGCAATACGTTCACCGCTGAATCCGGCCAGGTGAGTTGAGCCCGTGACACAGCCGCCGCGCTACCCGCCCGGATACCCGCCGCCGGGGCGCCCGCCGTACGGTCCGCCGCCGGGGTACCGGCCGCCGTACGGTGCGCCGCGGCCGTATCCCTCAGGGCGGCAAGGGATTACGCCTCTGCCGCCCCCGGGTGTCTACGGGCATCCGTATCCGCCGCCGCGAAGGGGTGGCAGCGGCGCGGTCGGCGCGGTGTTCGCCGTGATCTTCGTCTTCGCGGTGGTGGGTGCGCTGGTGGCCTTCGCGACGATGGGCGGCCGCGACAACCACCCCTCGCGCGACTCCTACGCGACCCCCAGCCATACCTACGCCCCGCCGACGTGGACGACGAGCGCACCGGCACCGACCACCACCGCGAGGGCCACGCCCTCCCGGACCGGTTACGCGACCCCGACCACCACCAGACCGGCCGGGCCGCAACCCGTTGCGGCGACCGCCGGCAATCCCCTGTTCCGCGACCCGGACTCCGGACTGATCAACATCTCGTGCACCTACCCCCGCTGGGCCTCGGACGTCGCGTCCGCGCGGGCCTTCTTCGAGGCCGCCCGCACCTGCCTGGACAACATGTGGAAGCCGGTGCTGCAGGCGGCGAAACTCCCGTTCAGCACTCCGAATCTGAGCGTCACCGCCCGCGCCGCCGAGGCGTCCTCGCCGTGCGGTTCCGGCCAAGGCAACTGGGCGGCCTTCTACTGCTCGGCCAACCACATGATCTACATGCCGCTGGATCAACTGTTCA
Source organism: Nocardia transvalensis (assembly GCF_015477765.1). Lineage (GTDB taxonomy): Bacteria > Actinomycetota > Actinomycetes > Mycobacteriales > Mycobacteriaceae > Nocardia > Nocardia transvalensis_A. The sequence continues at coordinate 43,092 of NZ_JADLQQ010000014.1, forward strand.
TCAACGAGGACCGCAGCGACGCCGCCATCTTCCTGGCGGTCTTCGCCCACGAGTACGGGCACCACGTGCAGTCGATCAGCGGCATCATGGGCAAGAACCACCGCGACCGCTACGACGCCGGTCCGACGTCGGCGCGCGGCCTGGAACTGTCGCGCCGCGGGGAGCTCGAGGCGCAGTGCTTCGGTGGAATGTTCATCGGCTCTTCCACATTCGTGGGCACCCTCACCGGTGCGCAGACGCAGCGGACCATTCGCGACAACTACGGTCGCGGCGACAAGGCCGGTGACGCCCGCGACCACGGCTCACTGCACAACTACGGCGCCTGGTACGAGCACGGGGTGGAGCACAACCGCACCCAGAAGTGCAATACGTGGTCCTCCCCGGCCGACTCGGTGTCCTGAGCCGCGCTCATCCCTTGTCCCGCAGTCCGTCCAGCCAGCGCGCGGCCTCCTCCGGTCCGGGATCGCCGCCCATGATGTCGAGCGCCGCGCGACCGACGAAGGCGGCGGCCAACACCCGATCGGCGATGATCTCCGGATCACCCCAGGGCAGATAGGGTTTGGCGATCATCAGCGAGACGATGCCGTGCGCGCTGGCCCACATCTGCAGCACCACCGGCAGCGGGTCGCCGGGTGCGAGCAGCCCGGTGTCCATGGCCTCGCGGATCGTCTCCGAGAAGCGCCGGAACACCGCACTTCCCAGTACCTGATCGACCGCGCGCGGCCTGTTGCGCGAGGAACTCACGGTCGCGATGCGGTACTGCTCGGGATGCTCGAGTGCGAATCGCACATAGGCCAGGCCCTGTTGGCGCATGCGCACGATGGGGGACAGGGCGGGATCGGTGGCGGCCACGATGGCGGCGTCGAGATTTTCGAAGACCTGCGCCACCACCGCCTCGATGAGCGCGTCCTTGTCGATGAAATGCCGATAGATCGACGGCGCGCTCACCCCGACCCGCCTGCTGACCTCGCGGATCGACACGGCATCGGCATTGCCGGTGTGCGCCAACAGCTCCCGGGCGGCCTGCAGGATCTCGTCGCGCAGCGCGGACCCGCTGCCGCGGGCCGATCGGGGGCGGCGCGCGGTGGTCATCGATGACCCACGGGATCCCGCGTGGGCTCCGATTGCTCACTGAGCCCGAACCTTTCGTGCCACCGGGCCAGCGGGGCGGGCGCCCACCAGTTGGCGGTGCCCAGCAGCCGCATGAGAGCGGGCACCAGCAGCCCGCGGATGACCGTGGCGTCGGCGAGCACGGTCAGGGTGAGCCCCAGCCCGAACATCTGCATGAAGGTCACCTTCCCGAAGGACATGGCGCCCAGCACGATCGCCATCAGCACGGCCGCCGCGGTGACGATGCGGCCGGTGCGGGCGACGCCGACGGCGACGGAGCGTTCGTTGTCGGCGGCGGTGCGGTCCGAGGCCAGCCACGCCTCGCGGATGCGCGACAGCAGGAAGACCTCGTAGTCCATCGACATGCCGAAGGCCAGGCAGAACATCAGCATCGGCATGGTCGCCACCAGATATCCGGTCGGGGTGAAGCCGACCAGACCGGCCAGATGTCCGTCCTGGAAGAGCCAGACCATCATCCCGAACATCGCGGTGAGCGACAGGCAGTTGAGCACGATCGTTTTCAGCGGTAGCAGCACGCTGCCGGTGAACAGGAACATCACCAGGAAGGTCGCCAGCGCGATCAGCACCGCCGCCAACGGGATTCGCGACCCCAGATCGTGCAGGCCGTCGACATTCATCGCCTCCGCGCCGCCGAACAGCGCCGTCGCGGGTGCCGGAACATCGCGCAGCTGCTCGAGCTGATGCCGGCCGTCCTCGGAGAACGGCTCGAATTTCGTTCCCACCGTCAGATATTGGCCGAAGTCGTTGGCCAGGCCGGGCGGTGCGGGGGCCATGCGCGCCCCGGAGACGTAGACGCCCGCGTTGGACAGCACCGCCGAGACCCCGTCCACCTTGGACAGCGCCGCGGCATAGGTTCCGGCATCGTCTCGGTACCCCGGCAGCACCACCGTGGTGGACATACCGGAGTTGACACCCGGGAATTGGCTGCGCAATTCGTCGCCGACCGTCCGGCTGGCCGATCCGGTCGGCAGCACGCGATCGTCGGGATAGCCGAACTTCGCGCCCAGGAACGGCGCACCGAGGACCAGCAGCACGGCGGTAATCACCAGCGTCACCGGCAGGGCGTGGCGCATCACCCAGGTCACCGTGCGGTACCAGCCGGTCTGCTCGAGCGGCCGCGGCACCGGGTCCGGCCGACGCAGCAAGCGCCGCAGCGGAACCCGCAGATTCCACGCGTTCACCCGGTCGCCCAGCAGAACCAGCGCGGCGGGCAGCACCAGGATCGATGCGGCGGCCGCGGTGGCCACCACCGCCACACCCGAATACGCGAACGACTTCAGGAAGTACAGGTCGAATACGCTCAGCACGGCCAGGGCCAGCGCCACGGTGAGCGCGGAGAACAGCACGGTGCGCCCGGCGGTCTGCACGGCCCGGACAGCGGCCGCCCGGTGGTCGGCGCCGGCGGCGAGCTCCTCGCGATAGCGGCTGACGATGAACAGGCTGTAGTCGATGGCCAGCGCGAGACTGAGCGCGGTGGTCATATTCAACGCGTAGATGGACACGTCGGTGACCAGGGTGAACAGCCGCAGGATCGCCATCGTGGTCGCGATGGCGAACATGCCGACCGCCAGCGGCAGCGACGCCGCCACCACGCTGCCGAACACCAGGATCAGCACGATCGCCGTCAGCGGCACCGCGATTCCCTCGGCCAGCGCGAGATCTTTGGTGGTCTGGTCGTTCACCTCGTGATACGCCGCCGCCAGGCCGCCCGCGTGCACGGTGACGCCCGGATATTCGCCGTCCAATTCGTCGACGATCCGGCCCGCGCTCTTCTGCGCCGCGTCGTCGCCGCCGGTCAGATAGGCCACAACGAGGGCTTTGTGGCCGTCCGTGCTGCGCATGACGGCCGCGATATTCGGTGGGCTGGTCCAGTAGGAACGCACGCCGACGGTGTCGCCGCGGGACTGCAGCCGGTGGGTGATATCGGTGCCCGCCGCCCGGGCCGCCGGGCTGTCGACGCCCTGGTCCGAGCTCACCATCAGCACGAAATTGGGCTGCGCACCGTCGAATTCGTCGGCGAGCAGCCGCGCGACCCGCGACGATTCGGCGTTGTCGGAGGTGAACCCGCCGGACTTCAGGTGGCTCGCCGCCGAGGCCCCGAAGGCGCCGCAGAGCAGTGCCAGCGCCAGTGCCGTCAGCAGGATCGCCCGCGGATGCCGGGTCGACAGCTGTGCGATTCGGGTGAGCATCGGCGGCCCCCAACGGTCGTCGAAGTGAGATAACAGCGTTAGGGTAACGCCGTTACCTCACCGTGTGACAAGCTCCCGCCGGGGCCGAGATCAGTGATCCCGGTCACTCGGTCCGGGCTGGTGGCCGAAGATTCCGCGCGGGGCGTGGCCGTGCACGCCCTCCACGTAGGCGGTCTCCGCATGCAGCGCGAAGTCGATGCCGGCGATCTCGTCCTCCTTGCTGACGCGGAACCCGAGCGTGCGATCGATGAGCTTGCCCAGCGCGAACGACACCGCGAAGGCGTAGGCCGCGACCACGAGCACGGCCACCACCTGCTTGCCCAGTTGGGCCAGTCCGCCGCCGTAGAACAGGCCGCGCACCCCGCCGGTCATCACCTCGTTGGCCAGCAGCCCGATCAGCAGCGTGCCGACCACGCCACCGACGAAGTGCACGCCCACCACGTCCAGCGAATCGTCGTAGCCCGCCTTGAACTTCCAGCCCACCGCGAACGAGCACACCACGCCCGCAACCAGTCCCACGATCGACGCGCCGAGCGTATTCACCGAACCGCAGGACGGCGTGATCGCCACCAGGCCCGCGACGGCACCCGAGGCCGCGCCGAAGGTGGTGGGCCGGCCGTCGCGGATGCGTTCCACCACAAGCCATCCCAGCATGCCAAGGCAGCCCGCGACCAGGGTGTTCAGAAAGACCGCCGCGGCGACACCGTCGGCCTTCAACGCCGAACCCGCGTTGAAGCCGAACCAGCCGAACCACAGCAGGCCCGCGCCCAGCAGCACGAACGGCAGATTGTGCGGCCGCATCGCGTCCACCTTGAACCCGATCCGCGGCCCCAGCACCAGCGCCAGCGCCAAGGCCGAAGCCCCGGAAGCGATCTCGACCACCAGACCACCGGCGAAATCGAGCGCGCCGAACGAGGCCAGCCACCCATCCGGACCCCAGACCCAGTGTGCGATGGGCGAATACACCGCCAGCGCCCACAGCGGCACGAACACCATCCACGCCGAGAACTTCGCCCGATCGGCGATGGCGCCACTGACCAGCGCGGCGGTCAGGATGGCGAAGGTGAGCTGGAATGTCGCATACAGCAGCTCCGGAACGCCGTTGCGGACGGTGCCCGGATCGATGCCCGCCATGGCGGTGTGGGCCAGATTGCCGATCGCACCGCCCCCGGCGTCGGTCCCGAAGGCCAGCGTGTAGCCGAACAGCAGCCATGCCACCGTCACCAGCGGAATGGAGATGAAGCTCATCATGAGCATGTTGAGCACGCCGGTCGTGCGCACCATGCCGCCGTAGAAAATCGCCAGGCCCGGCGTCATGAGCAGGACCAGCGCGGTGCTGGCCAGCAGCCAGGCGGTGGCGGCGGGGTCGATGGTCGAGGGCACGGTCACTCCTTCCACGCGCGATCGCGTCGCAAGGAAGTTACCGAACGATCATCGCCGCGCCTTGCGGGACAGCGCGCGGCGCCCGCGCGGGCCGGGGATGGGCAGGTCGTCGCGCAGGGCCAGCCACTCCGCGGTGATCAGCCACTGCTGCTGGGCGCGCGCGTCGGCGGTGTCGTTGAACACCCGTCGGCCGCGGTCGTCGCGCAGGTCGTGGGCGAGCACCGACCAGCGTGGCGGGCGGCCGTGTTCGCGCTCGTAGGCGTCGAGAAATCCGGCGACCAGGGTGCCGATCGTATTCACCGGCCGCAGCGAGACGCGGTTTCCATATGGTGCCGAATGGAAACGTCTTGCCGCGCAAAGGGATCGGGGCGTGGCATTGAATGCGATCCATCCGGCGCGCTGGGCGCGTTCGATCAACCACAGATGTTTGATCGCATTCGGCGCGATATCGCCGACGCGTTCGCGAATCAGGGTGATCATCGGATCGGTGAGCAGGATGTCGCGCCGCGTCGGGCCGACGCCGTGCTCGGCCCAGTACTCGTGCGTGAGCGAGGCCAGCACCCGGCCGAATTCGTCGATGCTGCGCTGGGCGCGCCGGCCCAATCGCTCGATGCGCTCGGCCTCCGAACGCATCTCGTTCTGCACGATGAGGGTGCGGATGGCCGCCATCGTCGGCACCTGGCCGCGTTCGAGCAGTTCCAGGATGGCTGCGGCGGTGGTCGGGTCGGCGGCCGCCGACACCGGTAGCGAGTCGCGGTTGAGCGCGAAATCCCCAGGACTGATCGCCCGGCTCAGTAAGCCGACGGCAGCGGAGTTTCCGGCGAATTCGGTTTGGGCGAGCCAGGCAGCGGCGATGTCGTCACACGACGGCACTGTCGAGTTTTCCTCCGGGATGGTGCGGGAGGTTCGCGACGACCGATGCGAGAGCTCCCGCCGGGTCTGTGACTAGTTTGTGCCCCGGTCGGGATGAGGGACCGACCGGGGTCACCAACCTGATGAAGGTTTGGCTACCGAAGTTGCCGACGCCTACGTTAGCCAGTCGGTTGCGCCTATTGCCAATCGGTTGACTGAATCGTTACGTATGCAATTTGCCACAGAAACCGGGGAATGGGTTCGCAAATTATGGTCGCCGGTGCTGTCAGCTCGGTAAACGTCGGAATTTAGTTGTAGGTCGAATTCGTTCGCCCCGTAGTCCGCTGTCCGGTTCGGGTGTGCTCGCCACTAACGGGTTCCGGGAATGATTGTGATGCGCGTCACGTCTATTGTCTTCGGGGCTGGACCGTGGTCGCGCCCCGGCCGGTCCGCCTCCCGGCCCTGTCGGTGGCCGCCGGTACCCTCGGGCCGTGGCTCTGTACCGGAAGTACCGACCGGCAACATTCGCAGAGGTGGTGGGGCAGGAGCACGTCACCGACCCACTGAGCACCGCACTCGACACCGGCCGGATCAGTCATGCCTACCTGTTCTCCGGACCGCGTGGCTGCGGTAAGACCTCCTCGGCGCGCATCCTCGCGCGGTCGCTCAACTGCGAACAGGGCCCGACGTCGCGGCCGTGCGGCGGTTGCGCGTCCTGCGTCGCGCTGGCGCCCGGCGGGCCCGGCAATCTCGACGTCATCGAACTCGACGCCGCGAGCCACGGCGGTGTCGACGACACCCGCGAGCTGCGCGACCGCGCCTTCTACGCGCCGGCCGAATCGCGCTACCGGGTGTTCATCGTCGACGAGGCGCACATGGTCACCACGGCGGGCTTCAACGCGCTGCTCAAGATCGTCGAGGAGCCGCCCGCGCATCTGATCTTCGTCTTCGCCACCACCGAACCGGACAAGGTGCTGCCGACCATTCGCTCGCGCACCCACCACTACCCGTTCCGGCTGCTGCCGCCGGCCACCATGCGCGGGCTGCTCGGGAAGATCTGTGAACAAGAGGGTGTGCAGGTCGAGGAGGCCGTGTACCCCTTGGTCATTCGCGCCGGCGGTGGTTCCCCGCGCGACAGCCTCAGCGTGCTCGATCAGCTGCTGGCCGGGGCGGGGCCCGAGGGCGTCGCCTATCAGCGCGCCCTGGCGCTGCTGGGCGTCACCGACATCGCCCTGATCGACGACGCCGTCGAGGCCCTGGCCGCGGACGACGGTGCGGCCCTGTTCGGCACCGTCGACCGCGTCGTGGAGGCGGGCCACGACCCCCGCCGGTTCGCCACCGACCTGCTCGAGCGCATCCGCGACCTCATCCTGCTGCGCGCGGTCCCCGATGCCGCCGAACGCAACCTGGTCACCGGCCCGGGCGATGTCCTGGACCGCATGCGCGACCAGGCCCACCGCATCGGCCCGGCGACCCTGGCCCGCTACGCCGAACTCCTGCACGAGGGCCTCGGCGAAATGCGCGGCGCCACCGCCCCCCGCCTCCTGCTGGAGGTGGTCTGCGCCCGCATGCTCCTCCCCTCGGCCTCCGATACCGAATCGGCCACCCTGCAACGCCTGGAGCGCCTCGAACGCCGCCTGGAGGGCGGCGCGCTGCCCCAAGCCCCGGCGGCCTCCGCCGGGGACCGGCCAGGCTCCGGCGCGGCACCCGCTGCCCCCGCCGAACCGTCCGGCCCCTCGCGCCGCCGGGGCGCCGAGGCGCTGGCCGCCATCCGTGAGACGCGCACCGGAAAGCCCAGCGCGGCAACATCTTCCGGCGGCAGTCCCGCCGGGGATGCCGCCGCGCCCGCATCGGCAGAGCCCGTCGCGGCGTCGCCCAGCCCAGCCGGTGGCTCCGACCAACGGTCCGCCGGAACACCCTCGGCGTCCGGCCCCGACGAACCACAGGTGGACCGGACCGGCGGACAGGCGGCTCCCGACTCATCGGCTCAGCCGAGCGCATCGGCGGGTACGTCGCGACCGCATCCGGCTCAGCGTGCGCAGACCCTGACGGGTGGCGAACCTGCACAGCAAGCGGAGTCCGACCCGGCGGGTGCGCCTTCCGCGCCGCAAGATGCCGGGCCCTCGACGGATAACCGGACAGCGGAGCCGGAGGTCGCGAACGAGTCGACGACCGGACGGCAACCGGAAGCGGAACCCGCCCCGATCGACGCCGACGCGGCGCAAAGGTCGGAGCAGCGGGAAGAGCCTGCCGTACAGGCCGTCACGCCGGTCGATGCGGTCCAGGAAGCCGCCGCTCCGACCATCTCGTCCGGCGGGAACGAGGCGGATCTGCTGCGGGAGGTCGAGGCGAAGTGGGGGGAGATTCGGGCCAAGGTGCGGGAGTTCGGGGCGGCGGTGCATGCGCTGTTGTCCGGGGCGTCCGTGGCGCGGCTCGAGGGGGACGTCATCGTCTTCGCGCATCAGCACGCGCCGTTGGCGCAGCGGCTGTCGAATCCGAAGTATGTGGAGGCCGTCCAGGCGGCCATCCATGCGGTGCTCGGGCGCGAACACGGGGTGCGCTGGGAGGCGGGAACGGGCGGCGGAGCCCGGCCGCAGGCGGCGTCGACCGGCCGGGCGCAGGGCGGTGCCGCGCAGAATCGAGGGGCCGCCGCAGGAGGGCGAGCGGCCGGGCGCGGTCAGGCCGGTGGTGGGTCGCAGGCCGAGGCACCCCGCTTCATGCGGCCGAGTCAGGCCCGCGGCACCGCGCCTGAGCAGCAGTCGGCTCGCCCGGCGGAGCCCGGTCCCACCGAGGGCGATTCCGGATCGCGGTTCGCACCCCCGGACGACGACATCCCGCTACCGGACGGACCGGACTATCCGGACGACCCTGGACCGGACGGCTACTCGCCGGTAGGTTATGTAGGTGTCCCACCCGCGTCCACGCCGGAGGAAGAGCAGGAGATGCTCGCCGAGTCGGCCCGCCCGGCGCCCCCCGGCGACCGGCGCGACCCCGATGAGGTGGCCTTGGAGTTGCTCCGAACTGAGCTGGGCGCCACACGTCTGGACGGTTGACAGTCACCTCCCCGACCGCGTTAAGTTAACCGGAGTTCGCATCCGGCGCTACACTGTCAAGACACATCCCGGTGGGCTTTCGGCCGGGGAGGCCGTCGGCAGCGGCGAGGCGAGGTTCTATGGTATTGCCCAGGCGTACGGGCGACCGGAACGTCGTCGGCCGGTGCCTGCCGAGGTTTGTACAGCGTTATGCGGTGCGAGCGACGGGCCCCGACGAGGCAGGGGCCGGGCAGTGCCGCTAATTGAACACAGGCGGTCGGTCGTACGGCCGGTCGGCGAGGTTACTTGCGGCGGTACCGCACACCACGGTGTCGGCGCACCCCAAGGAAGGAAACTCCGATATGACCACAGAGGCCTACATTTACGAGGCCATCCGCACCCCGCGCGGCCGTAACAAGAAGGGCACGCTGCACTCGGTCAAGCCGATCGATCTGACGACCGGTCTGGTCAAGGAGCTGCGCAACCGCTTCCCCGACCTGGACGAGGATCGCATCTCGGACGTCATCCTGGGTGTCGTCTCGCCGGTGGGTGACCAGGGCGCCGATATCGCCCGCACCACCGTGCTGACCGCGGGCCTGCCCGACACCGTCGGTGGCACCCAGATCAACCGGTTCTGCGCATCCGGCCTCGAGGCCGTCAACCTCGCCGCCCAGAAGGTCCGCTCCGGCTTCGAGGACCTGGTCATCGCCGGTGGTGTGGAGTCCATGTCGCGCGTGCCGATGGGCTCCGACGGCGGCGCCATGTTCATGGACCCGTGGACCAGCTACGAGAGCTACATCGTGCCGCAGGGCATCTCGGCCGACCTGATCGCGACCATCGAGGGCTTCACGCGCGAGGACGTCGACGCCTACGCCGTGCGTTCGCAGGAGCGCGCCGCCGCCGCGTGGACCGGCGGTTACTTCGCCAAGTCGGTCGTTCCCGTCAAGGACATCAACGGCCTGACCGTCCTGGACCGCGACGAGCACATGCGCCCGGGCACCACCCTGGAGGACCTGGCCAAGCTGAACCCGTCGTTCGCCGGCATCGGTGACATGGGCGGCTTCGACGCCGTGGCGCTGCAGAAGTACCACTTCGTCGAGAAGATCAACCACGTCCACCACGGCGGCAACAGCTCCGGCATCGTCGACGGCGCCGCGCTGGTCCTGGTCGGCAACGAGGAGGCCGGCAAGGCCTCCGGCCTGACCCCGCGCGCCCGCATCGTCTCGACCGGCATCAGCGGCGCCGACCCGACCATCATGCTGACCGGCCCGACCCCGGCCGCGCAGAAGGCGCTGGCCAAGGCGGGCCTGTCGGTGGACGACATCGACCTGTTCGAGATCAACGAGGCCTTCGCCTCCGTGGTCCTGAAGTTCCAGAAGGACCTGAACATCCCGGACGAGAAGCTGAACGTCAACGGCGGCGCCATCGCCATGGGTCACCCGCTGGGCGCCACCGGCGCGATGATCACCGGCACCATGGTCGACGAGCTGGAGCGCCGCAACGCCCGCTACGCGCTGGTGACCCTGTGCATCGGCGGCGGCATGGGTGTGGCCACCATCATCGAGCGCGTCTGACGCCCAGACTTCACAGGAGAGACGAAAAGACATGACCGACAACATGATTGCCTGGGAGAAGGACGCCGACGGCATCGTCGTGCTGACGATGGACGACCCGAACCAGGGCGCCAACACCATGAACGACCTCTACAAGAAGTCGATGACGGCCACCGTCGATCGACTGGAGGCCGAGAAGGACGACATCTCCGGTGTCGTCATCACCTCCGCGAAGAAGACCTTCTTCGCCGGTGGCGACCTGAAGAACATGATGAAGGTCGGCCCGGACGACGCCCAGGCCCTGATGGACGAGCTGACCGAGATCAAGTCCGCGCTGCGCCGCCTCGAGCAGCTCGGCAAGCCGGTCGTGGCGGCCATCAACGGTGCCGCGCTCGGCGGCGGCCTGGAGATCGCGCTGGCGTGTCACCACCGCATCGCCGCCGACGTCAAGGGCATCAAGATCGGCCTGCCCGAGGTCAAGCTGGGCCTGCTCCCGGCCGGTGGCGGTGTGACCCGCACCGTGCGCATGTTCGGCATCCAGAACGCCCTGATGCAGGTCCTGCTGCAGGGCAACGAGTTCAACGCCACCAAGGCCCAGCAGATCGGCCTGGTCAACGAGGTCGTCGGCTCGGTCGAGGAACTGGTCCCGGCCGCCAAGGCGTGGATCAAGGCCAATCCGGACAAGGGCGTGCAGCCCTGGGACGTCAAGGGCTACAAGATCCCGGGCGGCACCCCGTCCACCCCGGCCCTGGCCGCCAACCTCCCGGCCTTCCCGGCCAACCTGCGCAAGCAGCTCAAGGGCGCCAACATGCCGGCCCCGAAGAACATCATGGCCGCCGCGATCGAGGGTGCGCAGGTCGACTTCGACAACGCCTCGCTGATCGAGTCGCGCTACTTCGTGAACCTGCTGACCGGCCCGGTCGCGAAGAACATGATTCAGGCGTTCTTCTTCGACCTGCAGTCGATCAACAACGGTGGCTCCCGGCCGAAGGATATCGCCAAGCGCGAGATCAAGAAGGTCGGCGTGCTGGGCGCGGGCATGATGGGCGCGGGCATCGCCTACGTCACCGCCAAGGCGGGCATCGAGGTCGTGCTGAAGGACGTCAGCATCGAGGCGGCCGAGCGCGGCAAGGACTACTCGGTCAAGCTCGAGCAGAAGGCGCTCTCGCGCGGCAAGACCACCGAGGAGAAGTCCAAGGCGCTGCTGGACCGCATCCACGCGACCGCGGATCCGGCCGACTTCAAGGGCGTCGACTTCGTCATCGAGGCCGTCTTCGAGAATCCGGAGCTCAAGGCCAAGGTCTTCCAGGAGATCGAGGACATCGTCGACCCGGACGCGCTGCTCGGCTCGAACACCTCGACCCTGCCGATCACCCTGCTGGCGAACGGCGTGAAGCGCTCCGAGGACTTCATCGGCATCCACTTCTTCTCGCCGGTGGACAAGATGCCGCTGGTCGAGATCATCAAGGGTGAGAAGACCTCGGACGAGGCGCTGGCCCGGGTGTACGACTACACCCTGGCGATCCGCAAGACCCCGATCGTGGTCAACGACAGCCGCGGCTTCTACACCTCGCGCGTCATCGGCAAGTTCATCAACGAGGCCATCTCGATGCTGGCCGAGGGTATCGACCCGCAGACCATCGAGCAGGCCGGTCTGCAGGCGGGCTACCCGGCGGCGCCGCTGAAGCTGTCGGACGAGCTGAACTTCACCACCATGCAGAAGATCTACAAGGAGACCGCCGAGGCCCTGGTGGCCGAGGGTGGCGAGATCGATGCCGCCTCCAAGGCCACCGCGGAGATCCTCGACAAGATGGTGGGCGAGTTCGACCGCAAGGGCAAGGCGGGTGGCGCCGGCTTCTACGAGTACGTGGACGGCAAGACCGCGGGCCTGTGGTCGGAGCTGCGCACGATCTTCAAGACCTCGACGGAGCTGCCCGAGGGCGTCACCCTGCAGGATCTGAAGGATCGCATGCTGTTCGCCGAGGCGATCGAGACCCAGAAGTGCTTCGACGAGGGTGTGCTGACCACCACCGCCGACGCCAACATCGGCTCGATCTTCGGTATCGGTTTCCCGGCCTGGACCGGTGGTACCCACCAGTTCATCGTGGGTTACCCGGGCGGTCAGGAGGCCTTCGTGGCCCGCGCCGACGAGCTGGCTGCCAAGTTCGGCCCGCGCTTCGAGGTCCCGGCCTCGCTGCGTAAGTAAGCTCGACAACTTCTCGGCAATCGCCGAGCAGCGACCCCGACCGCTGAGATCGCCTCGATACGGCCCGGATCACGGAACTTCGTGGTCCGGGCCGTATTGTGTCCGTAGGACTTTCATTCGGACTGGTCGGTCCCTACACGCCCTGGCCGGAATTCCATACGCGTGAGTTCCGACCGCGCTACGTTGGAGTGAGCGCGGATGGTTCGAGGTGGTGCTATGAATCCACACACGGGCAAGGTCCGCAGCACCGATGCTCCACCCGAATCGAACACCCAGCGACATCTGCCGATCGGCATCGCCGACGAACTGGAGGCGATGGGGTTGTTCGATGCGGAGGAGATCGGACGCGGCGGCTTCGGGGTCGTATATCGCTGTGCCCAGCGCGCCCTGGACCGCATCGTGGCGGTGAAGGTGCTGTCCTCGGAGATCGACGACGAGAGCCGCGAGCGGTTCCTGCGCGAGGAACATGCGATGGGCCGGTTGTCGGGCCACCCGAATATCGTCGACATCCTGCAGGTGGACGTGACAGCCAGCGGTTTGCCATTCATCGTGATGCCCTATGCCACGCACGGCTCGCTGGAACGGCTCGTGCGCGAACACGGCCCGCTGAGCTGGGCCGACACCGTGCGCGTCGGGGTCAAGCTGGCCGGCGCGATCGAGAGCGCGCACCGCGTGCACGTCCTGCACCGCGACGTGAAACCGGCGAACGTGCTGCTGAGCCGCTATGGCGAACCCCAGCTGACCGATTTCGGCATCGCCCGGATTCCGGGCGGGTTTCGGACCTCGACCAGCATGATCACCGGCTCGCCCGCCTTCACCGCACCCGAGGTGCTCAAGGGCGACGAGCCGACCGTGCGCTCGGACGTCTACGGCCTGGGGGCCACCCTGTTCGCGCTGCTGACCGGGCATGCCGCCTTCGAACGGCGGTCGGGGGAGAAGATCGTGGCGCAGTTCCTGCGCATCACCACTCAGCCCATTCCGGATCTGCGCGAGCAGGACATCCCCGCCGACGTGGCCGACGTGATCGAGCGGGCGATGGCCTCGGATCCGCAGGACCGCCCGGCCTCGGCCTTCGATATGGGCGAGTTGCTGCGCACGGTGCAGCAGGCGCACGGGCAGATGCCCGACGAGATGGCGCTGCTGGATGCCGGGCTCGACGCCGACGACACGGGCAACGGCACCAATCCCGCCGGAGCCTCGGCCAACCCGTCGCTGCGGACGCGGTCGGTGGTGAGCGGTCCGCGCAGCACCCTCGCGCTGCGGCCGCCGGGTGAGCCGACCCAGGCGGCGACCGTCGCGCAACCGCCCACCCTCCCGCCCACGCCCACCACGAAGTTCCGCCCGCCGACGCCTACCCGTGAGCCGGTGCCGCGCCCGCGCCTGCTGGAGGTCCTGCGGGCCGGCGGCCGGCGTCGGTTGGCGGTCATCCACGGTCCGGCCGGATTCGGCAAGAGCACCGTCGCCGCGCAGTGGCGGGCCGAGCTGACCGAGCGCGGTGTCGCCGTGGCCTGGATCGGTATCGATCACGACGACGACAACGAGGTTTGGTTTCTCGCCCACCTGGTGCAGGCGATCCGGCGGGTGTGCCCGGATATCGGCGCCGGACTCGAGCAGGTGCTGGAGGAACGGCCGCCCGAGGCGGTGTCCTATGCCATCTCGACCCTGATCGATGAGATCCACGCCGGTGGCAAACCGATCGTCGTGGTGGTGGAGGACTGGCACCGGGTCACCGACGCCGGGGCGCACCGGGCCATGGATGCGTTGCTGGACAACGCCTGTCACCATCTTCGTTTCGTCGTCACCACCCGGGACCAGGCCGGATTGCCGCTGAGCCGGTTGCGGGTGCGCGACGAGCTGGTCGAGATCGATTGCAACGCGCTGCGGCTGACATTACCGGAGACGCACGAAATCCTGGTGGAGCACAACGGTTTCCGGCTCACCGATGAGCAGGTGGAGCAGATCCACACCGCCACCGACGGATGGCCCGCCGCCATCCAGCTGGTGAGCCTGTCGTTGCGCGGATCGACGGAGCGGCCCGTCGACCCCGAACAGCTCATCGCCCATCTGTCCGGCGGCAACCAGGCGATTCGGGACTACCTGTCGGAGAATGTGCTCGACACGCTGGAGCCGCGCCTGCTCGAGTTCCTGATGTCGATCTCGGTGACCGAGAAGGTGAATCCGGCGCTGGCCACCGCGCTCAGCGGTGAGGCCGAGTCGGAGCAGCTGTTGGAGCTGGCGCAGCAGCAGGAACTGTTCGTCAGCCGGGTGGCCCACGATCCGGAGTGGTTCCGCATGCAGCCGCTGTTCGCCGAGCAGCTGCGCGCCCGGCTGGAGCGGGTGCATCCGGGCAAGCTGAAGTCGCAGCACCGCAAGGCATCTCGCTGGTATGCCGAACATCAGCTGCTGCGCAAGTCGGTGGATCACGCGCTGCTGGCCACCGATCTGAAGCTGGCGCTGGATCTGGTCGAGAACGGCGGGATGGACCTCATCGACGCCTCGCGGCTGGCGACGCTGCTGGGTACGGTGTCGAAACTGCCGGTGCAGCAGGTGGCTTCGCGGTCCAAGCTGCTGATGGCGCTGGCGCGGGCCAATATCAATCTGCAGCAGTCGGGGGCGGCGCGGACCGCGCTGGGGCGGCTGTCGAACATGTTGGCGCGCAGCGAACCCAGCGACGCCGATGTGGTGCGGCAGCGGTGTCAGGCCGCGGTGCTGGCGGCCGTGGATCAGGTGGCCCGCGACCGCACCGACGGTGTGCTGGAGAAGGTTTCGGACTGCCTGCAGCTGGCCGACGATCTGCCGCCGTGGACGGTGTCGACGGCCGCCAATCTGGTGTCGTTCGTGCGGCTCTGCGATTTCGACTTCGAGGGTGCCCGCGGCATGCAGGAGTGGGCCACGCAGTACCACGCCCGGTCCAAGGATCCGCTCGGGATGGTGTTCGGGTTGCTGGGGAAGGGCGCGGCGGCCTATGAGCAGCTCGATATCGCCACTGCCACAGAGTGTTTCGAGCAAGCGTGGCAGATTGCGCGGGATCGTTCCGGGCCGCGCTCGCATGCGGTGCGGGTGGCGGCCGCGCTACTGGGCGAGGTGACCTACCGGCGCGGGGACCTGGACGCCGCCGAGCGGCTGCTGGATCAGAGCCATCAACTCGTGGCGCGGGTCGGTCCCGTCGACTTCATGATCACCACCTTCGTGGTGGGTGCGCGGGTGAAGGCGGTGCGCGGCGATCTGGAGACCGCCGGTGCCCGATTGGACGAGGGCGCCCGAATCGCCTCCGACCGCAAGCTGACTCGGCTGGCGGCCCACATCCGCGCCGAACGCCTGCGGCTCGGCCTGCCCGGCGACGCCTTCGCCGCGGCGAGCGACCCGGTGCCGCGCACGGTGCGCCACGCGACCGGCACCACCGTCCTGGCCGCCGAGGCCGAGGAGATCGCGGCGGTCCGCAGCCTGCTGGCCCGCCACTACCGCGGCTTCGACGCCCTCGCCGGTGACGAATTCGCACCCCTGGGCACCGACGACTCGGCCGTGAAGCGCGCCCGCGCCCTGCACGGCCGCATGCTCGAACAACACCGCCCCCGAGCCGAACTGGACGCCGCCCTCCTACTCGCCGAATGCCTCTCCGCGGCAGGCTGGACCGGCGAAGCCATCGCCACCCTCACCCCGGCCGTGGTCCGCTGCGCCGAACTGGGCTGGACCAGACCCCTCCTCGACGCAGGCCCCGGCGTCCTGGCCATCCTCCGCACCCTCCGCGACGAACTCCCCTTCGGCACAGGCCAAACCGAGGGCCCAGAGATCCCCCGAGGCTTCCTGGTCAACCTGCTGGCATAGTCTGGATCTTGTGCAGTTGTCGTTCTCTTTGCCCGCGGCCGAGCAAGAGCTACTCGACCGAATAGTCGTGCTGGCCAAAGATTTTCAGGCCGAGGCGGCATTCTACGACGAGCGTGCGGAGATTCCGGTGGCCGCGCTGGAGGCGCTGCACGATGCCGGGCTCGACGCGGCGGTCCTGCCGCACCATGTCGGCGGCACGGGGATGAGTTACCTGACTTTCGGTGCCGTCGTGCGGACCCTCGCGCAGGCCGATCCGTCCGTTGCCACCCTCTGGACGATGCACGCGGGTGCGGGTGTCGGGCTCGCGGAACTCACCCGTGAATCGGCGGGCTCGTTTTTCGCCGATGAATTCCTGGCGGGTAAGCGGTTCGCGGTTGCGCTGTCCGAGCCCGCCAGCGGTAATCGGTTCCTCCAGCCTCTCCACGAGGCTGTCGCAGTCGACCGCGGCTGGGTGCTCAGCGGTGCGAAGCGGTTCGTCTCCGGTGCCGAGATCGCCGACTATCTGATCGTGAATGCGTTGGTCGACCAGCAGCCGGCCTTCTTCGCCGTCGTGCCGGACGACACCGTCTCGATCGTGCCGATCTGGGACACCCTGGGTCTTCGCGCGACCCGTAGCCAACTGCTGTCCTTCGACAACACTCTGTTGCGCGCCGAGTATCGTGGGCGTGCATCGGGGCAGGGTGAGTTCGAGATCATCCCGGCCGGGCTCCCGGCGCTCTCGCTGGGCATCGCCGACGCCGCGCTCGCCGCACTCATCGAGCATGCGTCGACGCGAGAGATCCTGGGTAAGCCGCTGTCGCACCAGCAATGGGTGCAGCATGAGGTCGCCGATGCCCAGATCCGGCTCGCGGCAGCACACGCACTGTACGAGCGGGGGCTCTGGGAAGCCGACAACGCGGTGCCGAGCTTCTTCGGCACTTTCATCCGCGCGAAGTATCTCGCCAACAAGGTCGCCGTGAATGTCGCACAACTAGGGGTTCGCGTCGGCGGCGGCTCCGGATATCTCAAACAATCACCCATCCAACGACATCTGCGCGACGCCGAGGCAGGCCAACTGATGGCCTACTCCACCGAGGTGATCGCAACCTCCATCGGCAAAGAGGTCCTGGGCGTCGATTCCGACTGAACCGTATACCCGGCGCTATCCGGAATTCGATCTTCCCGGGGCGAAACATCCCGTAAACATCCACCAGGCCGGAAAATGGAACCTTCTCTCATGAAGACCCGCACAAGTTCTGGCATTGCGTAGACGGCGTCGCCTACGAGAAGGAATGTGCACCCTCCAACCCGCCTCTGGTCTTCGAAGAGGATCTCGCGGTGCCCCATACGAAGGACGGTGTGTGTGGCCGTGGGAGTCCGCACGGGAGGATGTCCAAAGACAGCAACAAGACGTACAGTAGCTGCACCAAAGACATTGGCTTGCAGGAGCTTTCAGTACTAAGGATGCGAGGTTGGCTCCGGACCGACAGCGATGGTGTGGTGAAAGACGATGATTCCCAAGCAGATTTGACCGACAGTCACTAGCATTGGAAGCGCGACCCGACGAGCGTGGCGCGTGAGGAGTCCACCTCCACGGTCAGCGACGGTCGGCCGTCGAAGATGTCGACGTAGCCGGAGGCGGCCGAGTTCATCGGTGAACACTCTGAGATCGGTTCGATCAGCGCAGCAAGACTGATTTGCACAGGGGATTCGCAATGACTGATAGTTTTCCTGTAGGAGATTTCTTCATCCGAAACGTGGCCAGCGGCAAGGTATTAGACGTCGAAGGTGGAAGCACCGCACCGGGAGCCGCGATAATTGTCTGGGACCGGAAATCCAGCGATTACGACAACCAGCTATGGCGATACGACGAGGGATTCATTGTCAACAAGAAGAGCGGGCTGTGCCTGGAGGTCCCGGGATACGAAGGCGGCGGTGGTATCAAGCCCGGAACATCGTTGGTTCAAGCCGCAAGGCGAGAGCAGCCGGACAGCCTCAATCAGCTCTGGGCCTATAACTACCAGTCCCCGATGCCGTACGACCCGAAGGTGTGTCTCTGGGGCGAGGACGGCGATGTATCGACGCCCGGCACCAAGATCGTTGTCGATACGCGGATGCAGCACGAGGTCACGCAGGAATGGATGTTCGATACGCCGTAGTAATTACTGGGCATTGAGGACATCGGAGACTCCGGTAACGGTCTAGTAGGTCCAAAATAACCCAGGCCAGAGAGATCGAAAATCTCTCCGTCCTGGGCCGCTAGTAGCGGGGACAGGACTTGAACCTGCGACCTCTGGGTTATGACAGACCCCGATACAGACGTGTTCGGTTGGCTTCGGTTTCTCGACTCTACCTGCACAAATGTCAGTTCGGGACATTCGTTCATATCAGGGCGGATTCGGCGCTATTCGGGCCAAAAGGTCAAGTAAAAGTCTAGCAGACAGATTTACCTGATGGCGTCAGGGAAGTGGTGGACGCGCGGTCATCATGCTCGCGATACCTCGCTATGTTACAGCCGCGCAGGACGGTACGTACAACGCACAGTCCCGCCAACGATGGTGGAACATCAGATTCTGCCCCAACATAATTCGGTTGAGTTCGCTCCTGACTGATTCCGTATATCGAGCAACGTAATAGCTTTGGGCTGACGAAACTTCCGATTCTGTTGTGCTGCACTCCTTCGGCCGGATTCTGCTGAGATTCGGAGTAAATCCGGACTTTCACGGTCGCGTCGGCGTTGGTGGCAGGACTCGAGTACGGCCGAGCAGGGTGGCCGATCACAAGGACGGTTGCCGCGGGGCTGGGTTGTTGGTGTCGCAACGGTCGTCCCTTCGGCCCGCCGTTGTCGGATCGCTCGGGTTGATGAGTTCTCGCATCGAGTCGATCGTTTACCCGCTGTGGAGCATGGAGGCTGGCTACTGTCGAAGTCTTCCGAGTTCCCACTCCGGCGCCCACGGTCGGGACAGGGATAGTTCGTCGAGGGATTTGCGGTGGTAGTCCTTGTGGGGATCGTCGGGGCTCCATCCGTTGAGGTACGGGCGCAGGTCGTCGGGGCCGGGCTCGATGTCGAAGTCGATGTTTCCGAGCGAGGCGGTACCGGTAGTTGGATCCAGGTGCTTGGCCAGCTCTCGTCCGCCGGCACTCCAGTTGGCAGGTTCTCGGCCAAGCCCGAATCTCCTTCTTTCGTCGGCGGCTGCAGCTGTGTCGCCGAGGACGGTGCAGATGTGTCGGAGTCCTGCGTGTCCCGTCACGCGCGAAGGGCACCGACCAGTGTTCGTCGGCGCAGCATCGCAACTGCCTTCGGCCGTGCGGCAGCCAGCCACCGTCGATTCCCGCTCCCGTCGTTCTTCGGCTTCCTTGCGCTCCCATTCCGTTTGCTGTGCCAGCCACTTTCGATGGCCTTCTTCGCTTCGGCGTTGGGGCTTCGGCGAAGCTGGCTTTGACGTCGGTGATGATCTGGCGAATACGCCGTTCCAGGGGCGAGCGTTTCTCGTCGGTCCAGGTGTTGGGGTCGGAGTCGGCGCTCCCCGATGAGCCGATCGTCAGTTGCAGCTTCCCCGTCGGGATAGCTCGGCTGTAGGAAGATCTGATTTCCCACCGATATGCGAGCCGGCCATAGGCGTTGACGTACTCCTCTGTCAGACTCAAATTCCGCTGTGCCGTACCGATGCGGTACCCCAGCTTGACGTGTTGTCCGCGATGTGTCGTCCGCACTTCCTGATCATGCTTTGCGGCTGCGGCATTGAGGTCGATCAAGAACTTCACCGCGCGCTCCCGCTGGCCGTCACTGACCTGAATCGCCGCCGGGTTCTCTGTCAACAACTGGCGCAGAACCTGCGCGGGGAACTTCGGCTTACCTGCCTTCAACCGGTCCCGGTTCCAATCGGTTTCGTCGGGCTTGTCGGCATCGAGCAGCCGCACCTTGGTGTCGCCGCTGGACCGTCCCGTATATCGGAGCACCTGCCTCTCCGGAATGAGACCGCCTTGTTTCGCGGCATGCACCGCGCGACGATAGGTCGCTCGCGTCTTCTCGTCCGGCTCCGAGATCCGCACGGTCTCATCGGATGCCTGACAGAGACGTTCGATCAGGCCCCTTGCTCGGGCTGTCGCGGCTCCGGCGTGACCACTGGGGGCTGGCACCGTCGTCGCTTCAGGTGACGGCCGTGTGCGAGGTAGTACTTGCCGGCGTCGGTGATGCTGGCGGTGAACACACCCGCGCGTTTGAAGATCACGACCAGGCCCCGGGCCTGCAGGGCGTAGGCGGTCGTCCGCTGCGACGCGTCGTCCGGTTTGCTCAGAGTGTCACCGTCCGCGATTCCAGCAGATCGGCTTGCCGATCGTTGATGGGATCACTCCGCCGCACCATGGAGCCATGGTGCGCGTCCGCGCACCGACGTGTCTCAGGATTTGACGAATCGAGAGCAGCGGTGTTCGGCGCCCGGCGCACTCGCTTTATCGGCAGCGAGGACCAGGCGATGAGCGAGTGGATCTTTCGGTTGCGGGACCGTGCCTCCTCTGAGCGGGTGCGCATCCTCGCGGTCGAGCAGTGGAAGCAATGAAAACTTGATATACCATCCATTTTCGGTGAGATCCTCGTTATGGAGTCTGAGTCAGGTCCCTTGAGGCACAACGAATATCAGACACCTATGCGAGGATGTGGCCAACCGAGTGAGGAGGGGGGCGATGGTCAACACGATTATTTCCTTCGCCGACGTCGAGCCGGTACTTGAACGCCTTTCCCCAGACTTGGGTTGGTGAGTCCGAGCGCGAGTGGTTCCGCCACGCCTGGAAGTTGTTGGAGCAGGCGGGGCAAAACCACTGCGGGAGACGAGGAATCCCGCCACGGCATCGTCATTCAATTGGTCGCGCTGTGGGCGGTGACTACGTCGTTCTTTGCCAAGGCATTCGATGCAGGTTATGCCGATGACTGGCGGCACCACCTGGGCGATGTCATCGGCGAGAGGCCGTTGATCTCTCGCTCCTGGCTCATCGACCGGGTTCGTTCCCGTTGGGACTTCTCTGGACACATCGCGGAGTGTGGTGCGCCGCCGGAGGACGACGAACTGGGTGAAGAAATCCGGTGGGAACTGCAACACCTGGTGACCGAATCGGCCCAGGACTTGGTCACTGACCTGATCAAGGTAGTCGGCGAGGCAGACCTGTTCGCCTCAATGTGGTCCGCAGGTATCGGCGAAGAACCCATAACCTACCCACTCGGACCCGCGGCTATGGACGAGATCGTCAACCCGTCGCATCTGACCGGCCAGATGCTAAACGCCTACCACTGGCTGGTCGACGAGATGGCCTTGGGTTGAGGGCGGCATCTGCTCATACCATCGACTGGTCGGCGGGTCGCGAACCGGCTTGGATTAATCGACCACCGATACAAGGCTCTCAACCGTCGGCGTTTGCCCCATGGTAGGACTCCTACGCGGGAGCAGTATCGCCATCATTAAGAATGGCGAGTATTGAGTCG
The DNA here is from genome assembly GCF_015477765.1 of Nocardia transvalensis. Taxonomy (GTDB): domain Bacteria; phylum Actinomycetota; class Actinomycetes; order Mycobacteriales; family Mycobacteriaceae; genus Nocardia; species Nocardia transvalensis_A. The sequence continues at coordinate 64,718 of NZ_JADLQQ010000014.1, forward strand.
ATCAAAGCTTTCAGGTCTTCTGCGTATTCGGGGGATCGGGAAAGCCATCGCGCAGCGTAGCTAATCAGCTCAGACACCTCGACACCTGTCGCATTGCTGATTATATCCGGCCGGTCATGGATGTCAGCGCCTTCGGCCGTTTGAAGCGCCTTTGCAAGTGTTTCTTCGGGAATTCCGAGCGTGGCTGCAGCGCTTTCGATCGGAGATTCGAGGGTGCCAATGACAAAATCCTCCGGGCAGGTCGTGCCAGGAAGAAAGGCCAAACAATTTCGGTTGCCCTTAATTTTAGCCCCTCGGTAGTCGCCATCTAGCACACCGAGAACGTGAACACCGATATCGTTCTCCGTCAGCAATTGCGCCATCTTGACTACTGCGCCTTCGCCGCCTCCTTTACTACCCCGATCCTGTCCTGATTCCACGATTGTAAGGTCGAGGTGGCGAGTGGGAAGCTGTCGGGCGAGTATTGCTTTGAGAAGCCGATGGGCAAAGTTGTCCTCGACAAGCAGGACTGCATCAGGGCGCAGCTCAAGTCCGACAGACCGAATCGCTTGGGACGTTGCCGTGGCGATCGCTATTCTAGCCCCTTGTGGTCCACGTTCGATAGTTCGCAGCGAGGCCAGCGGTAGATTGCGTATGATCTCAGCGGAATGCGAGGCGATTACCACTGATAATTTCTTCTCGACCGTCTGCTCAACGATGATGTCGAGCAGACGTTTCCGCGCTTGCGGCGAAAGAAAGTTTTCTGGCTCGTCAAGTAGGACGATATCACTCTTCTGAGTGCTGCGGAAAGCCCGAAGTACGATGGAGGCGGCGAGTTCGCCTAGACTCATCTGATGGGGACCGTAGGTGATTCCTCGATAGGTTAGCTCGTAATAATGCCAGGTCGAGGAGCCGGTAGAGGCGGTGGCTTCCCGATCGAGTTCTTGAAAGGATGCTTCATCGTAATCACGGTTCAGAATATAGCCGAGTCGGCTCGTCCATGCTTCGCTCAGCGGTGCCCTATCTGATGCCTCACGCTTTTCGTCGAGTCCGCGTGTGCGCGCTATTTGGCTGATTGTGTCGAAGCATTCGCGCGCGGTATCAACGTGAAAGCAGCGCACGGTTGCGTTGGTGCGTTGAATGATTTCTCCGTCCTTATCGGTAGCGCTGACAGAAACATCACCAGTGCTGCGACCGAGTAGGTGTGTCGCCAGGACGTTGAGAAACTGAGTCTTGCCAACTCCGCTCACACCGCAGAAAACCGTGACGCCCGGTGCCATTTGGGCGGTTACCGAGCCGAGATGAGTGTGTCCGTTGACAGTAACGGCGTGGAGAGGGTAGGGCTGGCTCCCATTATGAAGTTTGTCGTAGCTGTGCCGTATGTGGGCCCATCTCACGCCCAACGCCCCCATTCCTTAGCCCGCACGACCATAGCCAACGATGTCTCTGGATTCGTGCTTGCATTTATGTGGTTGTACATTTTCAGTACCTGTGGCACGGGTGAACGGTCGGGTGACGGGGCACCGCCGATTGTCACGAGAAATAGCCATAGGATCGCGTCTCGAACGCACAGAGAGTCACCGGATAACGCTTCCACTGCCGCGCGCTCGTTGAAGAGCGTGATCAGGTCTCGCGCGGGGAGGTCGGTGATGAGTGTTCCGCGTGCGGGGACATGGCTATCGAGATTGAGGCCAACAGCAAGCCGTCGCCGTTGCGGTTCTAGCCATTCCATGAGGTAGCCGACATAGTGCTCCGCACCGGGGCCGAACTGTCGCTGTGCGTACACCATCAGCAACAGCCAAGAAACCAGGGTCGCCTTGCTGAACCTGATGGAGGGTTCGTCGATTTCCGGTCGAGTGACGAGGTTTCGGAGGGCTGTGGCTACCTCTTCGTGTACTTCTGGCGATGTAGGACGGCCTTCCTGGATCCGCTCGGTCAGTGCTATTGAGTCGTTTCCCGCCGCCTTCACGCTGCGTTCTTCCACAGCGATGATCGCTCTGCTCAACACGTCCTCATACGCCAGGGTGGCGTTGGAGAACCCGATCCTTTCGTGGGTGAGGCCCCAGTCCGCTGCCTTGACGGACAACTCGCGGACCTGTTCGCCGAAGGCTCCGGACTCCAATACGGTGCGCTGCAAGGACGACAGCTGGTCAGCGTCGTTGAGTCGGAACAGCGCGGGACGAAGTTCCTCTGGAGCCAGGCCCTGAAACTCGATGACGACAATTGGATAGTCCTCGAAGGCGCTCCTCAAACCAGTAGGAAGCTCCAAGTATGTCCTGCCGTCGATGTCTCTGAGTATGTCATCGTGAGGGGTTAGCCGTCCGTCCACGTCGAGATCACCAGTCACAAACTCCTGCAACACATTAAGCCGGTGACCACCGTCGACCACGGTGCGTATATCCTCCGATGACACCAGGGCGTATAAGGGAGCCGTAGGCCAACCGCGCAACACAGAGTCCAACAAGAGGTGCTTCCGGTGCTCGGGCCACTCAGGAGCACCTGTCCTGTCCGGCTCGATGCGGAGTCTGCCATCGGCGAGTTCCGCCAGCAGCTCGCCGATGGTCTGTACGCGGGGCTGAGCCGCGCCACGCAGCGACCTCGGTGATGCCATTGCGGTTCCCTTCATCTCGCCGGTCACCGCTCAGTAGTACTGGCGGAGGTAGTCGTACGCCTTGTTGAACAGCTCCTCATCACGATGCAGCTTGTACTTCAACAGCGTGCGCCGAAGGGCCTTCTTGACCTCCCTCTCGCCGCTGATCGTGTGTTGCCATCCGGGAAACCGGATCTTCTGCACGATATCGTCGATGTCCGACACTATTCGTGCGACCGCAGCGGCGGTCCCGCCATTACGAGTTTGCTCGAACAGCCTGGTCAATGCGGCGCGGCCACCGGCTTCCCTAGTCTCCGGCGCAAGCTCGCGCTCCAGGGTGACCAGCTGCCGCGCAAGTACCAGGAGCCGCTTCAGATACATCAGGCTAGTCAGCTGACCGAACTCGTGCTGTTGGCGAAGCTGTTCGAGGCGGTCGGTCAACGAGGTAAACGTCGGATCATCGGCGTGCCGCCGTAGCCGCTCGGTCAGCTGGAAGTCCACCCGCCGCGCGCTACGCTCGGGCGTTTGCTCAAGGGCTTCCACCATCTCTGCGTCTAGCACAAGCGTTTCGAGATCGTCCCGAAGAACATCTACATGAACGTTGGCATTGATGATCTCCATCGTCTTTGGACCCAGCATGCGCCACAGCAACCTGCCTGTGTCGGTACTCGGTTGAACAGAGCGATACACCTGCGTAAGCCATACGTAGTCGTCCCTGTACTCGGTCAGGACGGGATCTGGAGACAACGCCTCCCATAGTTTGGCGAGGTGATTATAGGCTGCCGCGAAGGCATCCCGTGTCGCGTCGTCAGGTAGGTGCTCCTGAGCCGCGAACAATCCTTCGTGACCTTCGACAGTCCGGTCCAACTCGGGTGGAAAGAACCTGAGACAAGCAGCCATCGCAGCCGGCAAGTCGCGGGCGAGCTGGCTGATGTTTGTGACAACTTCCTGCATCGCTCTCTCGTCGAACTCCAGCGCCTTGGCAAGATGGTCGAAGACACCGAGGTAGTCGACGACCAGCCCGTGGGTCTTGGTCTGCCCGGCGTGTTCATAGGGCCGATTGGTGCGACATACCGCCTGTAGCAGATTGTGGTCCTTGATCACCTTGTCCAGGTACATTGTTTGCAATATGGGCGCATCGAAGCCGGTTAGCAGGCGGCCAGTGACGATAAGAATCTTCAAAGGGTCTGCCGGGTCACGGAATCGGTCGAGTAGTTGCTCTTCTTCATCCTTGCTGCGCGCGAACCGGTCGTTGAGCGACTTCGGTGTTCCTGAGCCGGTCGAGATGACCACAGCAGACGCGTCCGACCCGAGCAGTTTATCCAACTCGTCCTTGTAAAGCGCACAAGCCGCTTTGTCGAATGTGACCACCTGAGCCTTGAAACCATTGGGCTCAACCTTTGCCTTGAAGTGTGAAGCAATGTCGGCACACACCTTCGCGACTCGCTCGGACGCTTTGATCAGCGTCTCCATCCGCCCCGCCCGCCGAGTGAGAGACTCGCGATCTTCCTCGGACAGACCGTCGGTCAGTCGGTCGAACTCTGCCGAGATCACATCGCTGTCGATGTGGAACTCGGTCGGTCGCGGTTCGAAGTGCAGTGGCAACGTAGTGCCATCTCTGAGGGAGTCGGCTTGGGTATAGCGAGACAGATAACGGCCAGGGTCCTCATCAGCGCCGAAAGTCCTGAACGTGTTGCGCTCCCTGGCGTTGATCGGAGTTCCAGTGAGACCAAACAAGAATGCCCCCGGCAGGGCATCGCGCATACGCTGACCTAGATCGCCCTCTTGAGACCGGTGTGCCTCGTCCACGAGGCAGATGATGTCCTGCCGCGCCGATAGAACCTCTCGCGCTTCTCGAAACTTCTGGATCGTGGTGATGATGATCTTGCGCTGCTCAGTCCGGAGCAGTTCTGCCAGCTGAACACCCGAATCAGTGGAGACTAGGTTCGGCACATCTGCCGCGTTGAACGTGCCGGTGATCTGCGTATCGAGGTCAATTCGGTCGACCACAATGAGCACGGTCGGTGAACCAAGCCGCGGGTGGGTGCGCAACTTCTGCGCAGCGAAGACCATTAGCAGCGACTTACCCGAGCCCTGGAAATGCCAGATCAAGCCCTTTCGCGTCACACCGCCGAGTACCCGGTCGACGACCCGGTTCACGGCCTCGTACTGCTGATGACGGCAAATGATCTTTATCTTGCGGTGGCTCCGGTCGGTGGCATAGACCGTGAAATCCTGAAGGACGTCAAGAACGACCCTTGGTGTGAGCAAGCCACGCACACCTTGCTCGACCATCCGCAACCCCTCGCGCTCTGGATGATCGCTATCTCGCCACAACCCCCATTGGTTCAGAGGCATCCGCACTGAACCGAAGCGCAGCTCACGGCCGTCTGTGGCGAACGAAAACACGTTCGGAACGAAGAATGTCGGCGCATCGTCTTCATACCCTTGGACCTGGAACGCGCCGTCGGCCCACGTCACTGCTGGACGCGTCGGAGTCTTGGTCTCGCCGACCACCAGAGGGATACCGTTAACCCACAGCACTAAATCGAACCGTCGCTCGACTCGACCGTGCCGGAAGGTCACCTCAGTTGAGGAAGTGTAGGTGTTGCGCGAGAGATTCTGGAAGTCGATGAGGCGTATAGGGACGTGCTGGTGGTCGCTGCCATAAGGTAGAGACTTCTCACCCAGCAACCACTCTCGGAATTCTTCGTTGGCGCGAACTAGACCGGAGCTGCGGGCCGAGAGCGTGATACCTCGAAGCCGGTACAGCACTTCGTCAGCGCGACTTGGTTCCTCGGCGATCTCCGGGTTCAGCCGAATCAGCGCATTCCGAACGTCGCTGTCTACCAGCACATCCAGTTCTGATCGCTCCAGTTCCGGGCCACGTACCGCCGGCCAAGGTCCGTCGTTCTTGGAAAGAAGCTGCAGTACGAAACTTTGCACACTATTGGCTTCGTTAAAGGTCATGGCCGCTCCGCAAGCAAGTAATTCAGAAGCTGAGGCCGCAGTTGTCGGGTAACGTTCTCATGTCCTTCAAGTCGCCGACGCAAGATACGCGCAGCCTCGATCCGTTCGACTACCTCCCGTTGAACGTCCAGAGTAGGAACCGGAATGTCCAGGCCAGAGAAGATTCGTGCTGTCAGGTGTGCCATCGACGTTGTCCTTGCCGCAACTCGCGAGAACATGCCCAGATAGAAGCATCGTCGAAACCACCCGTACGCAAACTCCGGAAGCACTTCTGGACCGCAACGGAATCTGAGCAGAGTCATCTGAAAGCAGCAGCCAGGAATCTCATCTCGATACATCGTGCATCGCCCGACAAGCTCAAGACTCTGCCCCTCATTCAAGAGAATGTCGCCTGAACGCAGCCGATATCGTTCGAAATCCTTTTCTTTGAAGTTCATGCTGAGGACATCATTCAGGAAGAGCTCGTCGTCACCAACGTTTGCAACCCGAAGATAGGGGCGGGGATGAGCGCCTGAATGAACTTTCGGTTCGCGTTTTAGTCCAAGCTGTACATCGCCGACTTCTGATACTTTCCGACGCGGCCAGGAACTGGTGTCGTACGTATCCCTCAAGGTTGCGATCTCGGTCTGGCGTGCCTGTTTTGTGACATGTCGATTCGCTTCGATGACAGTTTCAGCATCCCAGACGAGATCGGCGATTCTCTCCTGTACATGAACCGGGGGTAAGTCGAACTCGTACCATGCAAGATCCGACCAATTTACATATGGGTTAACCGAACCTTTTGACTGGGAAACGGAATGCCGATGAAATGGCTCAGCTGACATTATCAACGGCAAGAAACGTGGGATCAGCAGCTCTGGGTCCTGCGGCTCTGCTACAAACGTTGTATTTGCGCAGACACCTTCGAAATCGGCGAAGGCTACCTTCCGGAGATACGTTCGACGTGAGCCATAGAGAACCTGACCGGGTCTGAAATGTCGGTGGAAAGCGGGGCCAAGGTAGCCATCGTCAACCGATCCCCATCGTTTAAGATGAAGACGATCGGTATCCATATGCTCGCCAGCTACGTACCGCCGGAGTTCGGTCTTGTCCGGCTCAATCGTTGCCTTTACTTGGCGTACGACATCGCCGAAGCGGACTCTCTGCCAATCCGAGCGTTCCAACATTATGAACGTTCCCCCCGCAATGCTGCGATGAGCCTCTCCGCCTCTCGATGGACACGACGTGCCTCTGTGTCCCAGTCAGCAACAAGTTCCTCGAGATCCTCCACACTGTGAACGACAGCCGACTGTGGCCGCGAGATGTACAGCGGAATTGAAAGGGATGCCTCATTCGCGAGCATCTCTTCGATTGTTACAACTTTGCAAAAGTCATCAACATTGGAAAACTTCTCGTAGGCATCGAGGATCGCATCTATATGTCGTGCGTTCAGGTAAGATTGGGCCCTTTCCCTGGCCACTAGGTCGACTGCGTTTATGAGAAGGACCTTGCGCTTACGGTCGGCATGCTTGCGAACGCGACAAATGATAATGCACGCCTCCATCGGGGAGTTGTAGAAAAGCCCTGGCCCTAGCCCCAGAACACATTCGAGAATATCGGATTGTATGAGCCTCTCTCGAAGCTCCCGCTCCTCTCTCCGGAAAAGTACACCGTGTGGAAATAGGATTGCACAGCGCCCGGTTTCAGGTTTCAACGAGCAGACAATGTGTTGAAAGAATGCGTAGTCAGCCCGGCCTTGCGGAGGTAAGCCCCAGATCTTCCTTCCCCATTTATCACTACTAAAAGCGGTGCGATCCCATTGCTTAATCGAATAGGGCGGATTGGCAAGCACTACATCGAACGTTCGTAAACGGTCCTGGAGTAGAAACTTCGGATCGGACAGAGTATCGCCGCGTTCGATCGTGAATTCCTCGATTCCGTGAAGGAAAAGATTCATTCGCGCGATCGACGAGGTCATAACATTACGTTCCTGTCCATACAGCCTGACGTTTCGATGCTCCTCCCCCTGTCTCTTTAGCTCGGCAACTGTTGAGACCAACATACCCCCCGTCCCGCAAGTGGGATCGTAAATGCTTTCGCCCGGCTGGGGTGCCAGCATTCGCACCATGAGATGCACCAACGTCCTGTTGGTATAAAACTCCTGAGCTGTGTGGCCGGAGTCGTCCGCAAACTTCTTCACCAGGTACTCGTATGCCTGCCCCAGTTCATCCTCGGGGACGTTGGCAATCGAGAGTACCTTGGTCGAAAAATGCTCGATCAGGTTCCGTAGAGTTTCATCGGAGAGTCGGTCTTTGTTGGTCCATTGGGCGTCGCCAAATACTCCTGTCAACTGTTCCGCGTTAGCTGATTCGATACGGTGAATTGCTTTTACTAGAGCGGCGCCAAGATTATTTGGTGATCGACGAACGTCGCGCCAATGTGCCCCTAATGGAATCTGAAACCGGTGATTTTCAGGCTTGGCAGCCAGGTCTTCATCGCCGTATACCGCGAGGGCGGCCTCACGCTCCTCGTCGTATACATCGCTGATTCGTTTGAAAAACAGCAACGGGAAGATGTATTGCTTATAATCGCCTGCGTCGATGAGACCTCGTAACAGCGTTGCAGCACCCCATAGATACGCTTCCAATTCAGCTTGGGTCAACCCTGGCTTTCTACCGTTCACGACAGAAGCCCCCATTCCTTCAATTGGGTGCGAAAGCGGTCCTCGGCCTGCTCTGCATCGGCGAGCGCTGCGTCGAGTCTTGCTGTCGCTTCCTCAACATCGAGAACGTTATCGCTATCTGTGGGACTTACGTACAGTTGAATGTTCAGGTTGTAGTCGTTGCGGGCAATCTCAGTCATGTCTGCAACGTGTGATCGACCTGATATATCAGCGTAAGCTCTATACCATTCCAGAATTCGATCGACATGCTCGGCTTCTAGCGTATTTTGGGTTCGCCCCCTGCGGAACTGATCGGATGCGTCGATGAACAGAACGCGACCCTTCCGATCTGCTGGTTTCTGGTCGCGGATGATCACGATACATGCGGCGAGTCCCGTACCGTAGAAGAGGTTGGGTGCGAGACCGATCACAGCCTCAACTTTGTCGGTCTCCAATACGGATCGACGGATTCCAGACTCTGACTTGGTTCGGAACAGTGCTCCCTGCGGCAACACGACACCGACTCGTCCGGATCTCGGCGCCATCGAAGTCATCATGTGCTGTACCCATGCGTAGTCTGCCGACGATCGAGGCGGAATACCGGCGAACTTCCGGCCAAAGGGATCATTTTTCCACAAGTCCTCGCCCCACGCCTTGAGAGAAAAGGGAGGATTTGCTATAACGCAGTCGAATGTCGCAAGCGAGTCACCGTCGAAGAACACCGGCTGCCGGAGCGTGTCTCCGCGAACAATCTGAAAGTCTTCGACACTATGAATGAATAGATTCATCCGAGCAATTCCGGCAGTAGTGAGATTTTTCTCCTGGCCAAATAGTTTTCCGTATAGCATTTGAGGACGGCCGCCGCCGCGGAGAATATGTTGGACGACCTCGATCAACATTCCACCGGTACCGCAAGCTGGATCATAGACTGTCTCGCCCTCTTTTGGATTCAGGATCTCGACCAGCAGTTTGACTACCGAGCGCGGAGTGTAGAATTCGCCTGCTTTCTTGTTTGATAGGTCGGCGAATTTCTTAATTAGATATTCATACGCTTGACCGAGCACATCCGGTTCTACTGCCTCATTCGTCAAAGGTTGCGACGAGAAGTGTTCTAGCAAAGTCCGCAACACCTCGTCAGAGATGCGCTCCTTGTTCGCCCACGGAGCATCGCCGAAAATTCCGTATAATGTATCCGAATTGGCTTTCTCGATATCGCGAAACGCTGCTACAAGCTTGGCGCCAATATTCTTTGGTGCATATTGTACTACTTTCCAGTGGCAGTGCCCTGGAATCTGGAAGCGATGATTCTCCGCGAACCGCGCGTACTCGACGTCCCCGCCGGACTCGTCGAGTGCTTGCCGGTACTCTTCCCAGTAGACGTCGCTGATCCGCTTGAAGAACAGAAGTGGAAAGATGTAGCTCTTGAAGTCAGCTTGGTCGATGGGGCCACGGAGAATGTTGGCTGCCTCCAAGAGGTGTGACTCGAGCTCGCCAAGAGTGATCTTCCTGGTCACCTTGGGCAGGAGCTCAAGTTGCTCCGCCACCTCATCCTCAGTCACTGATGACAGCTCCGTTCGTGTCGACGTGTTGGCCGATCCAATGTAACCGTATCTAAGGCAGGGACTGCGCCCGCTTCGTTTGCCTGGATGAACAGTGTGCCGCACCATCCGAGTTGCTGTGCGCATGTTGGCCCACGACTGGAGGGGCTGAGGACATTTCGGCACGTTGACGCGAGCGTACCGAACCTCTCTGCGGGAGCGTAGCCGTCAGATCTGGCAACCGGGTGGCACGGGGTGTTCCTATCGCAGGAGGAACCAGGGCCACCAGTTGTTGGTGCCGACGTGGGCTTTGCTGAGGAATGGTGGGGGTACTGGCCAGCCGGGACCTTCGCCGCCGTGGGCGCCGCGGGTCCAGTAATACGGTTGGCGTGGTTCGGTGCCTTCGGGCTGATTGAAGATCCAGCGAGGGATGGTGACGAGTTTGTAGCCGGTGAGGCCGACATAGTTGGCGAGGAATCCGACGGCGTAACGTCGCCCTGGCGGGCACGCAGGAGTGGGATCTCGAAACGATATTATGTGGAGGCGGCATTGAGCTGGCCTTTGATGTCGCCGCTGTTCCAGTGGAGGGTGAGGTCACCGGTGTCCTGGTCGAGGGTGTACACCGAGAGGTGGACATCGTGGATGTGTGCCTGTCCAGCGGGGCCAATGATGGTGCTGACTTGCCGGTATTCGTGGTCCCGGGTGCACCTGACCATGCCGAGTTCGAGTGCACCGGTGGCGGGTTGGTAGAACGGGGCCTCTCTGAGGTCACCGTTCGCGTCGGGTTCGCGGGCGAGCAGCGCGAGGGGGAAGGTGGAGGTGAGGTTCACCCACAGCGGGATGTCGGTCGGGACCTCGTCGTAGGTGGGTCGGCGTTGGATGGTTCGCGGCCCTCGCGGCGGTGCACGTTTTGGGCGCCGGTGAATGCGCCGATGACGCCGGATTTGATGGCGGGTTTGCAGCACGGGTTTTGACGCCGGGAACATGCTGACGCAACTGTGTGGCGAATTCGTCGCTGTGCCGTAGTAGCTGCCGGATCAGCCGCAGCGCCTCACGGAATCGCTCAGTGTCGCTGCGGTTTCGGCGCTCAAGTCGTTCTACAACAGCGCAGGCCGGGATGGACTGCTCACCCTGTCGGATCAGCTTAGTGCCAATGGCTCTCCCGAAGCGCTCGCGATGCAACGCAATCTGAGTGACGGGTCGATGGTGCTGTCCAACGACCACGCCGTCACCCGCAACTCCTCCGGACAGATCCAAGACCGCGGCGGATGTAACAAGCTGCATCCCGAGATCCGGGAACTCGTCGGCACCAGTCCCGGGAGCCTCATCGCCGGAACCGACGCCAACACCCACGACCTGCCCGACGACTATCGCTGCAAGGACGGCAAGCTCACCTACAACCGCGACATATCACGGTTCGCCGACTTGGTCAGCAGTGCCGACAAGGGCTACAGCCCAGGGGAGAAATTCGGCGTCGAGCTGTCGCGCCAAGCCGCGCACGAAGCATTCCTGTCCGACTGCATCGGCGCGGGCGGCCGAGCCGAGATCATCAACCGCCCCAGCGACGAAACAACCCAGCACCTACTCGATGCCGGCGCTCGCAGCAAGGAAGCCGACCAGGCCCTCAACACCGGCCACGGCTAGAAGAACTGTTCCCAAGAACACACCTGGCCAGGACTACCATCTCTACGACCCCAACAAGTTCCTGACCGGCCTGATGAAGCACAAGTGGGAAGACAGCGGCGGAACACTAGGCAACATGTACCGGTGGATCGAAGACGACTCACAGTCTGCCGATCAGGCGGCGAGCACTCGAGCTGGAGATACCACGAGCGGGCTGTCGAGCTACGTCGCCAAGAACTACGACACTCTGCTGAACCTGCACTGCCCGCACACTGAATCACTCGGGAGATCAATCCCCATGCCGTGCAAGCTCTCTCGTCAGCATTGGCCCCGTACCTTCCCGAAATGGTGGGTCCACTGCCACCTGGCATGGGACACAACGGGTTCACTCCGCCGGATCCAGTGACCGACAACGCCCGCCACGGGGCACAGCGGATCTTAGAACTGATGGATACCGACAAGGACGCTGCCATGCAGTTCAACGCCAAAGCGCTCGTCGCTGCATCGGAAATGCAAGCCCGTTGGGTGAGTTCAGCTCTGGACGACCCCGACAACCCGCTGAACGATCTGGCAATCACCTCCGGCAAGATCCAAGGACTGGTTGATTATGGACTCACGCTTGAGTCCGATGACCGCACCAAGGACGCCATTCATGGCGCAACCATGGATTCACTGACAAAGGCGCCGCCTACGACTCCATCTAGGCTGTACTCACCACGGGCGTCAAGTACGTTCCGGTACTCGGCGATGTCGCTAGGCCTATCCGCCGCGGTCGGTAGCCGATGAGATGGTCAAACATGTCACCACGACAGGCGCCGCCGACAAAGCAGCAGTTCATAACCTGCTCACTGGGAGAGGACTCCGCGATGGGGCGACCACCGATCGGGTGTTCGATAACCTGCTGCACCGCCACTGGCTCGACGGCGGCGCGGCTGTCGGCACCCTCTTCTCCTGGATCGAAGCCGACGCGAAGTCTCCCGACACAGCGACTTCCACACGCGCCGGTGAAAAGGCATCCGGGCTGGAGCAATGCCTGGGCGGCCACGCGCCTGCATTGCTGAACCTCGACGGCGGCCGCAGTCGCTCGGTTGGCCAAGTCGACCACGAGCCGTCCAGGGCATCGCCGCCGCATTGACCCCCTACATCGCGAACTCGCCGGTACCGGCGCGGCAGGCGTCACAGCACCGGCATTCACACCACCAGACGAGAAAGATCCGAGCCGTCGCACTGCGGTGAGCGTTGTCGCTGTCGTCGTCAGCGACAAGGACGCTGCTGCCCGATTCGCCAGCGCCGCCTACTTTACCGCGAGCCAAATCGCCAGCAAATGGATTGAGAGCCAACTGGATCAGAAGTCCACCGATGTCCTCCCCTACGGGTACGGAGTCGTCTGTCGGCTTCTTGAGCGCGGGCTCACCGTAGAGTCGGCGACCGTAACCAGGACAAATTCGGCGATTCTCCTCCCGTCGATAGCGTCAAGCGGGAGCAACCCTTTGTCGATTACCAGCTGAGAGGCTGCTATCTGCCAGAGCTCGACCTCATCGTCAACCATCCGCAGACACGACAGCTGACTCGGCCACCCTTCCAACCGGTCCCGATCGCACGTAGCTTCGCGCTACTGCACGAGACCTAGGATATTCGCACGTGACACTAGGCAAAGACACGTAGGACACGTAGTATCTGGTCCCGGTGCCGCTGTGGCACCGCTACAACCGATAAGGAGTTGGAAGTGCCACTGGTTCGGAAAGCGGATTCGAAGGCGGCCGCCGAGGCACCGGAAGCCCTGGAGCTCCCGTTGGATATCCGCAACATCGCCCAGGTCGACGATGCCGGCGGAGAGCACATCGAGTGTCAGATGACCGGCGCATTCATCGTCCACCTGTACAAGAGCGGTCTGCTCAAGCTCACCGGCAACATCCGACCGGCACATAACCGGGACCGGTTGCTGGGCAAGACTCGGACCAAGGTCAACAAGTGGACGTCGGAGCTTCTCAACAACGAGGCGATCATCGGCAATATTTCGATGCGCCTGGACCCCACGAAGTCCGAGTACGAGATCTGGACCGACGAGGAAACCGGGCAGACCGTTCTCACGGTCGACGAAGGCGAGCTGGACTGCGCGGTCGATTCGCTGTCTCGGATCAGGGCGATCCTGGCCGCAGCCGATAATCCCCTCGGCAGCTTCGATCTGACCACTCGTTTCCAGGTGCGGATCTGGCTGCTCGACGACGCAACCGCCAGAAAGGTGGCAACCATCTACAACACGCGCGGTGACAAGGTCAACGACAGCACCGCGAAGTACGCCTACTCCGAGACCAAGGAGCAGGAGGTCGCCCGCCGACTGGTGAACGGAAGTGAGCACCTGGGTCAGGACAACATCGAAGTCTTGGCCAACTCGGTGTCGGCGAGCTCGCATAAGCTGACCGCTTTCAACACCATCAGCAAGGCGATCGAGACCTCATGGAAGGGCGGTCCGGTGACCGCGGCCGACGTTGAGGCGCAGTCGAGTTGGCTGATCAGCGCCTGGGATTCCCTGGTCCAAATCCGTCCGGAATACGGCAAGCTGTCCACCCCGGCACGGCAACAGCAGCGGCAGGAAAACATCTGCTCCACGGCGGTCGTGATCTTCGGGCTCATCGGGGCGATGTCCACCATGTACACCGACCACGTCGACCCGGCGGACGCATTCAAGGCCCTCGCCGTCGACGACAAGAGGGAAGACGTCTTCGACTGGCAGAATTCGATCTGGGTGAAGGCGGGCGTCGTGACCCCGACCGGGTCCAGCAACAACGGTCTGACCACCCGCAACAGCTTCCCAGCTCGCCGCGCCGCCACGCGCGTACTGCGGGAGATCATGCATCTCGATTCCGACGACACCGAGTAGTTAGTTGAACCGACAGGCCCGGGTGCGAAAATCCCGGGCATTGCCCGGTTGCCGTGGTGTCCGGACGCGGATCAGTCGAGCCTTGTTGTGCTGCGGTGTGCCGCGGTCAGGACGTCGGCGATGGTGGGATCGACGAGAGGCGCGGTGACGAACGTGATTGTCACCGGACCCAGCGCTGGTGCGCAGCATCGCCTTGGGCGGCGCTGACGCCTCATTCGAGGACTCCGTCCGGTAGTTGGCATCCGAGTGCTGCGGTCAGGAGGCGGTAATGGGTTGGCGCTCAGGTGGTTCGGCAGAATTGGCAGATACATCCGTCCGCGGTGATTTGGAGTGCGGCTTGGCGGACGAGTTCACCGCTGGCGTCGGAGCGGTGGATGGTGCGGGCTCCGCAAGCGAGACAGACCGCGACGAGCTCCCAGCGGCAGACTGTTCGAGCAGAGCACGCCCAGTACTGGCCCTCCAGGACGCCGTCTTCCCCGATCCAGAGCCCGTCTTCTCTGGCCAAAAGGTCTAGTAGATCCAAAAATGGCCCAGGCCAGAGAGTTCGAAAATCTCTCTGGCCTGGGCCGCTAGTAGCGGGGACAGGATTTGAACCTGCGACCTCTGGGTTATGACAGACCGCGATACAGACACGTTCGGACAGCTTCGGTTCCATAGTTCCACCAGCACAAACCCCCCGACGAGCTATGCGTTCCCGTGGCCCCGCATTCGGGCGTATTCGGACCAAAACATCCAGTAAACATCCACCAGAAAGATCCCCGTACCCACGTGACCGGCGTGCCGAGCCTGTCCCCGACCACTGCGATCCATGCCATCGGTGAACCAGCGGTCCCGCTCTACAGTGTCCGATGGTGGTAGAACATCAGCTTCTGTACCAACGCAATTCGGCCCGGCTCGCCTCTATTCTTTTCTGCATTTCTAGCAGTGTAAATAGCTTTAGGCTATTGAGTTCCCGATTCTGCCGCACCACAACGTATTCGGCTGAGTTCTGATGAAAAACCGGAGTAAATCCGGAGTTCCGCCTCGAACATGCACACCGTTGAATAGTGCCAACACATCGGCCGGGCCGGGATATCAGTAGGGATCGCTGACGGCCCCTGGGGGACGCTCTGCGACTGCCACAGATCGACCGCATGCTAGAGGAGACCCGTTGTCCACCGATCACTCTGGCGCTTCAGAGGTCGCACGACCGATTCCATGTTATCCACCGCATGTGCGCCAACCAGCAGTCAGAATCATTGAATGCTGCTGGAGTGGTTGCAGTCCCCACATCGCCGACGGACCATCCGCCGTCTCAAACAGGACATACCCTTCTTCGCGAGGTCAACAGTCACGCTTGCAGTCAAGGCCCCCCTGGTCGTGGCGATTGGGGCCGGACTGGCGTACTACGCCGAGCGTCGCTTCAACGTCCCCACGATCGGCGTCTATTTCGTGCTGGTCCCGCTCTGGCTCTTCTGGCCGAGACTCAGACGCTCCATACGGCGCCTTCTACGCAGGATGACGCTTCTGCCTGCCGTCCTCATCGCCGCAGCGGGCGGGGTCGCGGTCGCTTGGCTGTCGTGGTGGGGGCTGGAAAGGACCTTGCATCCCACCACCAAACCACCAGATCCGATCGATATCACCAAGCTCGCACTCACTATTGCTGGTGGCGTAGGCGCAATCGTTGCCCTTGTCGTCGCCTATCGTCGCCAACGCGACATCGAGCAGGGCAGGTTCGTCGAACGATTCGGTGCCGCAGCAGAACAGCTCGGCGCAAGCCAAGTCGCCGTCCGGATCGCGGGTGTGTATGCGATGACCGGAGTCGCAGACGAGTCAACCGGTTTGCAACGCCAGCAGTGCATCGACGTTCTCTGCGGGTACCTACGACTGCCGTACTCCCCGGATCGAGGATCCAATTACCAGACCAAACACATTCAAAAATCCAAGGCTATCGACATGGAAAGTTCGGAGACAGAGGATCATTTTGAGTATCTGCAAAATGACCGCGAAGTGCGACGTACTATACTCCATGTGATCGCCGATCATCTTCGCGGACATGAATTCAGTTGGTCTGAAAACTATTTCGACTTTCGCGCTGCGTACCTTGAAGGCGTCGACTTTTCATTCGCAGTATTCAAGGGTGAGGCAAAATTTGGTGGAGCTACTTTCGTTGGAGAAACCGATTTCAGGAGAGCTAAATTTCTAGGTGGTGTACAGTTTGACGAAGTGACATTCAACGGGCCGGTAAGCTTTAACTTCGCCGTGCTTGCAGAAGCTGGTTTTGGGAAAGCCACATTCAGTGACGTCGCCAAGTTCTGGGGAGTGAACTTCGATGGCGATGCAAATTTCGAACTGGCAAACTTCGCTACAGCTAAGTTTGTTGAGACCAACTTCTGGGGCTGTAGGACTAGCTTCGAAGGGTCGGTATTCGAAGGAGGTGCCGAATTCACGAAAGTGCTTTTCTGTGGCTACTCGGATTTCTCGGATGCCACCTTCAAGGATACGGCCTACTTCTATGTCTCATTCGATCATGGAACATTTCGCGGCGCTGACTTCGGCACGTGCAAGATCGACTTTACTCCTGTTCGGCGATGGGGGTCACCACAAATTAGTTTTGATTGGGATGAGGATCCGGCCTCCAAGCCTGCAAATGTCAAGCCCACGGACTGGTCACGAACTGGACTAAGGGTTCGTCGTCCTTTCGAAGACCCTTGGCGCTCTGGTTTGGATTTGTCTTGACACTACACAGAGGAGACTGTCTTGTGTAGGGTGAAGGGAAGCAATAGAAAAGGGGTTATTCTGTGAATTCATCTGAACTCTATGAGTTCCCCATATGTGGGTATTCATCTGAAGTATTGGAAGGGGTGGGAAAAGAACTATCTTCCATAGGGTACATGATAGTTGGAGAGCCCAAGGAGATTACCAATGCTCCTGATCCTTACTGGCTCATCCTTGTGCAGGGGCCTCTCACCTGGGTGGAAGAGGGTTCTCGGAGAATCACTGAAGTGGATGTGATCTGTCAGAAGCGCCCTGGGGTCATCCTCAGCGATTTCCGGCGCCTGTAAGGCTGGAGGCCAGGGGTGGTTTGGGCCCCTGGCCTCTCCTGTTCTCGGCAAGGCATGCTTCATCCGAGGAGGAACCAGGGCCACCAGTGGTTGGTGCCGACATGGGCTTTGCTGAGGAATGGTGGGGGTGTGGGCCAGCCGGGGCCGGGGCCACCTCCGTTGGTGCCGCGGCTCCAGTAGTAGGGGTGGCCGGGCTCGGTTCCGAGGGGTTGGTTGACGATCCAGCGCGGGATGGTGGCGAGTTTGTAGCCGCTGACGCCAACATAGTTGGCGAGGAAGCCGACAGCGTAGACGTCGCCCTGGCGGGCGCGCAGGGGCGGGATTTCGAACCGGTATTGGGTGGAGGCGGCGGTGAGCTGGCTTTTGATATCTCCGCTGGTCCAGTAGAGGGCGAGGTCCCCGGTGTCCTGGTTGAGGGTGTACACGCAGAGATGGACGTCGTGGATCAGCGTCCATCCGGATGGGCCGATGATGGTGCCAACCTGGCGGTATTCGCGGTCGCGGGTACACCTGATCATGCCGAGTTCGAGTGCGCCGGTGGCGGGTTGGTAGAACGGGGCCTCGTTGAGGACACCGTCCTTGTCGGGTTGGCGTGCGAGCAGGGCGAGGGGGAAGGTGGTGTCGTCGGTGGAGGTGAGGTTCACCCACAGCGGGATGTCGGTGGGGACCTCGTCGTAGGTGGGTCGGCGTTGGATGGGTTCGCGGACCTCGCGGCGGTGCACGTTCTGCGCTCCGGTGAACGCGCCGATAACGCCGGATTTGATGGCGGCTTTGGCTTCTTCGGCGGTTTGGTCTTGGAAGCGCCGGAACGCCCCGACGAGCCAGGAGCCGTCGGGGGTCGGCTTGTTCGGTGTGGTCATAGTTCGTTGTCGAGCCAGTCCGGAATCTCCGGGGCGGCAGGGGGTTTCACGCCGGGCACGTGCTGGCGTAGCTGGTCGGCGAGTTCGTCGCTGTGGCGCAATAGCTGCCGGATCAGCCGCAGCGCCTCACGAAACCGCTCGGTGTCGCTGCGATTTCGGCGTTCCAGCTCGCTGATGCGGGCGCGGAGTTTGCGGACCTCTCCGGCCTGGCGGGCGGTGACTGCGCCGATCACGGTCGCGATCGCCACCCCCACGGCCTGGACTAAGTCCGGATTGGGCCATCCCATTGCGGTCACTGCGCACGGTGGCGGCCCACGGAGGGGTCGGTGTCGAGCCGTTCGAGGACGGTCTGGATCTTGTCCTGCACCTGGCCGAGCAGGGCGGTGGCGGTGTCGATCTTGTCGTGCGCTGCGGCGATGGAGTCAACCACGGATTTGTTGTCGAGTTGGGTCCAGCCGGTGGGGGTGAGGTCGGGGCCGGGCTGGCGGCGGGAGTCGGGTCCGGCGAGCTGGTCGACCAGCCACCAGGCGTGCATGTCGATGCTGGCGAGGATTTCGGCGACGGTGACGGTGTTGCCGTCCTTGTTGACGAGGGTGTCGGTGAGCTGCATGTCGGGGTCCTTGTCTTTTCCGAACAGGCGGGCGACCTGGGTGCGGTCGCCGCGGATGGCGTTGACGTCGATGGCTTGACCGGCGACGGTGGCGGTGGAGGAGAACTGGAGGATGTCGATCTGCTTGCCGCCCATGGGCGTCCAGCCGGGGTGGTCGTCGCCGGGGTAGAGCGCCGACGCGTAGCCGGTGCCGGTGACGTAGTGGCTGTTCCAGATCCCGACCGGCAGCCCGGCCAGGTTCGGGGAGCCCATGTGGTCGCGCCAGTACCAGCGCGGCAGATACACCGGCAACAGCGGAAATCCGCGATCGGTGAGCGCATTCGCGCGGGCGAGTAAGTCGTCGAGGCTGGGGCTACCGTGGTGGTCTTCGTAGTCGAGCTGGATCGGCACGGTGGTGTCGCCGATGTAGGTCAGCGCGGCGTCGGCTTCGATGTCGGGGTGGGTGTCGGGGCGGCAGTAGATGTAGCCGCCCCAGCACTCGAAGTGCTCGGCCATCTGCTCACGCGCCCTCGGCCAGAACGGATCTCGCCAGGTGCCCTCGCAGATCTTGTGGGTGGCGAAGGTGAAGCCTTCGGCGGCCGCGGCCGCGAAGTCGAAAGCGCCCTGGTTGTTACTGACGTCGATACCGAACTCGGTCACGGATACTCCATTTCGGTGCGAGATACGCGAAATCACTTGGGGTGCAGACGCAACGCATCCACGCGCGTTGTGGTTATGCGCGCTGGTAGTGCGACAGGATCTGTGGCCGGGCCTTGCCGAGGTGTTGTTCGATGGCCAGGACGCGGTCGCGTTCGTCGGGGTCGGCGTCGCGCAGATACCTCAGGACGGCTTTGACGCTGCGGCGGGTCGGATCGAACGCCGGGGGCGGGGTGTTGTTGTCGGCGTCGGCTTCAACCGAGACCGGCGTGGTGACCGGCAGCGCGGGAGCGGGTTCGTCCGGGATGGTGCCGGTCAGCCCGAGTGCGGTGGCGAGCTGTTGACGCTGGGTCAGCGGTAGCGCGGCCACGAATTCCCGGACGTCGAAAACGTTTTCGGGGTCGGGGTCGTTGATGTCGACCCAGGTGCCGGGCGAGATCAGCCAGTGCGGGTCACCGGTGCGTGGTGGGCGGTATTTGATGGTCGGTTGTTCGACCGGGCGGGCTCCGCAGTCCCACAATCGGCGCGAGACCTGCCGGAGGTGCTCGATCGGCAGCAGCAGTGGCGCACCTTTCAAGCCGGGGAGCCCCACGAGCATCCACAGGAACGCTTCCTCCGGGTCGGTGGGGTCGCAGTTGTCGCGGGTCGGGAAATGCCCATCGGAACTCATGCCAGCACCCCCAAGTCGTGTACTCCTGAGATGAGGTCGGCGATCAGGTCCAGCGTGCGTTGGCCGCGGTCTTTGTTCTTGGTCGGATCACCGATGAGTGGCCGCCATTCCGGGAAAGTTTCCACGTCCCAGGCGAGGGTGAGTTCGCGGACGCGGTCGACACGGATGGTGTAGGTCTCATCGCCGGGCGCGGTGGCGCCGATGCGGTCGCCGAGGAACCAGTGCCCGTCCTCGCCGATCACGAAGGGTGCGCCGTCGCGGACGGTGATCTCGTGGGAGAACCACGCTTTGGTGTCCTGGAATCCCTTGCGCAGGGCCATCATCGCCGCGACCGTGTAGGCGCGGCCGGGTGAGGCGGAGAAGTATTCGAAGAACCTTGACCACCCGGAATTGCGTGCGCGCGCGTTGGATTCGGCCTTCATCCAGGCGAGCAGTGTCCCTTGGTAGAGGGGCCGCAGCATGGCGTCGGTGGCTCCGCCGACCGGCGGGACACCGATCATCGCCGCGATGAGATCACCGGCCATTTGGATCCCGGCGCTGATGGTGGCATCGACGCCGGGCATAGACGACCCACCCGTCACCACTTGGACCGCAGTGGCGGCGGTCTCGGTGAATGTGCTTGTCTCGATACCGGTTTCGGGTCCGTCGAAGTACACCGCGAACGGCATCGACGGATGCGTGCGGCGATGTCCGGGCACCTTGTAGTCGTCGGGCACGACCGGATCGGCGATGGGTTCTTCGATGGTGTCGATGAAGTCCTCGGAGAACTTCGCGACCGTGCGCAGCAGACCACCGAACGGTGTGCCGCCGTTGGAGGTGTCGCTGAAATAGCCGGAGGTGTTGACGATGTCGATGACGAGCACGCCGTGCCGCAAGCGCGGGGCGCCGGGCCATGGCGGTGGGTCGCCTTCGAGCCAGCGGCGGCAGCGCACCGACAGTTCGGCGTCTTCGAGGATGTCAGCGGCCATGTCGTGCCAGTACTTGAACCGCGAATGCGGTACCGCCCAGAGGGTTCCGGCAGCGAGGTCTTCGGCGAAGCTGGTCGGCGCGACGACCACGCTCCAGTTCGACATGTCCAGCCCGGACAACCAGGAGGCGGGGTCGAGCGGATCGTCTGGCAGCCCCCACCAGTTCTGCTGCTCGCGCATCACGTTCAGAAACAGCGGCAGCTTCAACGCCCACCGTGCGGGGCCGGGGACCGGCCCGAACACGCGCGGGATCTGAACACCTTCGGGGAGAAAGGGGTTGGACCAGATCAGATAGTGCTTGAGGTGCTGGTAGTCGTGGACGAACCGCAAGGTCAGTACCAGGGTGCCGTCGGCGCGGCGTTCGATCGAGTGGTCGTGCAATCGTCCGGACCAGCGGGAGCCGGGGGCTTTGTCGCAGGTGATGTGGATGTTGCGGCCTTCGCCGCGCTCGACGCGGGCTCGGGTGCGCCACACCCACTTCGACAGCGGATCGTCGAGGGGCAGTTCGATCAGGGCGGTGCCGGTGTCGTTGTCGACCCAGGTGAACTCGGCGCGGTACTCGGAGGCGACGATGCCGGCCAACCGCCAGTTCCCATCCCACAGCCGCACCAGCGGTTGGCTGCGGCGGCCGCGGTCGTCGGCGCGGTCGGCGTCGAGGGTGGCCTGCCAGATGGCGTCGCACTGCTCGGCCAGGCTCATCCCGTTCAGGTCGACGCTCATCGCCATCCCCACGGCCGCAGCCACAACCGCGGCTGATGCAGCTCGACTCGCGCGCCACCGGCGGGAGCGTCGGTGACCTTCACCGGCAGCAACGTCGGGGGCGTCTTGGGTGGGATGCGGTGCATGAAGTGCAGACCGCCCATGCGGCCGATCAGGTTGGTGCCGTGCAGATCTCGCACGTGCAGCTTGATCGGATCCAGGTCGATCCGTGCGCCGCCTTCGACATCGGTGAGCAGCGGCAGGGTGATGGTGCGGGTCGCGTAGGGGCCGCCGGGGGCGCGGTGGTGTTTCTTCCCTCGCCAGGAGACGTCGGGCAGGGTCCAGCGGCCGCGGGTGACCACCCATTTCTGCGCCATCTCCACATCGGTCGGGTTCGACACCTCGACGAACCCCTCCCCGCTGGCTTCTGTGGTTTCCCAGACGGTGACCTTCGGGGTCTCCTCCCACATCGGCTGGGGTGCGGTGACGGCCATGGGGACAACGGATTTGCGCAGGATGTGGGGGTCGCGTTCGGATTCCAGCTCGATGCTCTTGTCCAACGCGAGCCACAGCCAGCGGGTGGTGCGGTCGGTGCTGATCTGCATCTTCGTCAGCGTGGCGTCGGGATCCCAGGAGTCGGGTTCGTAGTCCCAGGCTTCGCGCCAGGCGGCGTCGCGGTCTTCCCAGTCCTCGGGGTCGCGGCCGTGGATGGTGACGGCGAAGGTGATGTCGCGCTTGAGGAACCGCTTGCCGAGATAGGTTGCGCCGCGCTGGAACGCCGAGGCTTTGTATCTGGTGGTGACTGGGGCGTCGTAGATGCCTTTCGGACTGGTCGCGAGTGTGATCGCGTCACGGTCGACGCCGGGCCCGTTGATGATCCACCGCGACCCGTCCACCCCGAAGATCTCCACCAGCACCGACTCCGGTTGCACCACTGGCATGTTCACCTCCTCGCGATGTGTTGCAGCGACCGCAGATCGGCGATCTGCTGAGCGCGGCGGAAGCCCTCGTCCACATCGCGGGTCTGCACCGTGATGTGCACGGAGTTGTCGACGTTCGACACCGGCCCTGCCGACGGGCTCGGGATGTCGGTCGGGGCGGGCGCAGGCGCGACCTGGTCCATCAGCTGCTGGAAGTCGGTGGCCCCGGCCGCGCGGGCGGCTTTGGTGGCCTCGAACATCTGATACGCGCGGGCGTAGTCGTCGAGTGCTCGCGCCCGCTCACCGGTGAGCAAGTTCGGTGCGCCGATCACCGCTAGGGCGTCATCGAGTTGCCCCGACCACGCCGCCTCACCGGCGCTCTGGAATGCGTCGGTGGCCTTGCGGCCCAAGGTGTCCCACGTGCCCAGGTCGAGGCCCGTTCGGACCGGGTCGTCGAGGCCGGGTTTCTGCTGCCCGGGTACCGGCTGGGCGAGGGAGTCGATGAATTCGCGGAACCAGCGCCATTGCTCGTTGGTGAGCACGGCCTCCGGCTTGCCCGAGGCGTTCCAGCCCAGCGTGCCCGAGGGCCAGATCCCTCCGGTGTCGTAGCCGACTCCGCGCCAGGCGGCTTCCAGGCTGGGGTAGGCCGCCTTGGAGTAGTTGATCGCGGCGACGATGTTCGCGAGGGGGTCGTAGATGTCGTCGGACAGGGTGGGGTCGCGGTAGCGATGGAAGGTGGGGTCGATGACCTGCATCAACCCCTTCGAGGGTGTGCCGCGTTGGGCGTTGGAGTCCCACAAGTTGATCGCGTACTGATCACCACCGGATTCGGTCTGCATCTGATACAGCAGCAAATCCACATACGACTCGGAAGTGTTGGTGCGCCGCAACGCCTCCAACGCGACCTCGCGCCACCGCTGTACCCCTTCCCCGGCCGCCAGGACCGGCCCCGACCGAGGATGGTCGACCGGCTGGGTTGCCGCGCGGCCGCCGATCACCCCGATCGCAGACTCGGCGACCTGATCGACCACCGCACGCGGCACCGCACCGATCCCGCCACCGAAATCCGGGATCGCGGAAGCGATTTCGCGCAACGGACGCACAAACAGCTCGGCGACTTTCTCACGCACGCGCGCGGTGACCGAGGCGAGCTTGTCGCCGACCCAATCGCCGATCGAGCCCAGCACGCCACCGCCGTCGCGGAAGCCCGGTAGCTGCCCGGCCAGCGCGGCCCGGCGCATCCGATACATCTGCGCGTGCCCACCGACGGCGTCGACCTCGGCAGCGGTCCACACATGTTCGTCACGCGACAGCAGCGCCGGAATCGAGTCCGACGTCCGCGACCCCGGCCCGCTCACTCGGCCCTCGGCTGGGCCGCCGCTGGCGCGTCGAGCGACCGGGATGAGCGGTACGTCGGCGGTCCACTCCGGCAACAGCGGCACCACGGTGCGGATGGCGTTCCACGCCGATTTGAACCCGCCATTCACCACATGTTCGATCACCCAGTTGATCGGCGCGGCCATCGTTTCCCGCAGCCCGTCCCACACCGCACCGATCGCTGCCACGATCTCGGTCACCCGCCGCCGCAGCGCATCGAGCGCGTCACCGAACCCGGCGAAATCCAGCACGGAGGATGACAAGGCGCCGGGCAGGTGCTCGGCCAGCCAGTCACGAATCGTGCTGAGCGCGTCGGGCACCTTGCGGAGCTGTTCGAGCAGCGTGAACAGCGCACCCTGCATGATGTTGATCCCGGTGACATCACGCACCAGGTCCAGAAACTCGTACAGCTTCTCGGCAGCGCGGCCGAGGAACACCGCCAGGCTGGCGAGGTTGGTAACCGTGGTCCGCACGTCATCCCAGAAACTCGCCATTGCCTGACGCCCCTCGGGCGAAGCCAGCCAGGCGCTGAACCGATCCAGGTTGCGGACCAGGGAATCGAGCATCGACTCCCCCGACGGCCGTGCCGACGTAACCAACACCGCAAGGGCTTGACCGACCGACTTCGCCAGCTCCCACATCTTGGCCAGCGCATCCAGCGAGCGCTGCAGGAAGTCCCGGAACCGCTGCTGCCCCTCGGGGCTTTCGGCCCAGGCGCGGAAGCTGGCCATCGTGTCGGCGAAACTCTTGCTCAGGCCGGGCAGGAATTCGCTGCCCACCCCGGCCAGCGACAACAGACCCTGGGCCAGGTCCCGGACGCCGTCGATCAGCGGGCCGATCGCGACCTCGGCGTTGCGGAAGATCTTGTCCAGCTTGTCCCCGGTCTCTGGCGTGGCCAGATCATCGAGCACGCGACGGATCCCGGCGTTGATCGTGGCGGCAATCGCGGCGAGCCCGTCTTGGACGCGGCCGAGCTGGGAATCGGCGAGCCGGACGACCGAATCGCCGAGCCCGTCGAACAGCGGCTCCTGTACCGCCATCCGGAAGCTGGTCCACGCTGCGGATAGGCCGCGGATTTTGGTGACGAAATCGGCGGCGGCAGGCGAGAGTTTGGCCATGGCCCGCTCGAACGCCTGCTGCGCCGGAGCGACCTGCGTGGTCGCGTCCGTGAGGGCGGTGCGGGCGTCGGCCAGCTGGCGTTCGCTGTCGGCCAGGCGCTCGCGTGCTGCGACGACCTGATCGTCGCCCTCGACGCCGGTGCGGGCCTTGGCGACTTGTTCGTCGATGTCGGCGCGGCGAGCGCGCACTTCGAGCAGGCGTTGTTCGGCGTCGGCGACGCGCTGGTTGGCGCGCGCATAGTCCAGCGGGTCGGTCGATTGCAGTTGTGCCCGATCGCGGCGTGCTTCGGCGATCGACAACAGGGCGTCGCCTTCGCTCAACGCCGCACCGCGGGCCTGAAGCTCCAAGTCCCGCAATCGTTTCGACGCATCAGCGTAGGCGCGGTTGAGATCCTTGCGGGCCTGCTCGACACCGCGGGTGGCCTGCTGCTCCCCGCGCTGAGCGGCGGCGATCGAGCGGGCGCGGGCCTCAGCATCTTGGCTGGCGGACTCTGACGCCTGCGCGGCCGCGATGAAGGCGTCCTTCACTCCGGTGACACCGACCGCGACCGCGGCGAAGCCCGCAGCGGCGGCGGTCGCCGCTGCCGGGAGCAGCGCGACGGTACCGGCCGCCTGGGCGGCAACCGCCATCAACGGGAACAACGCCCCGACGACCAGCCCGAGGATCGCTGCCTTCAACGCGCTGGCCGCGACGGAGGCGAACGTCATCGTCGACCCGAGCCCGGAGATCGACGCCCCGGCCGGAGACGCGCGACCACCGAGCTGCCCGAACAGCTGTGACAGCTGCTGTAACTGGGAGTGATCGGTATCGATGCGGACACCGATCCGGTGGCCACGAAACCGCGCGAGTTCGGCGTCGAGTCGGGCGGCGAACCCGGTCAGGTCCGGCGTGATTCGGACCCCGATGCCGACATCGCGCAGCGCGGCCAGACGAGCGCGCAGCTCAGCCGCGAACCCATCCAGGTTCGGCAGCACCCGCACCGGCAACGTGACACGGACCCGGTCGAGCTGGGTGCGCAGCCGGGTGACGAAATCGCGCGCTAATTCGGGGTAGACGGTCAGCCGGGACGAGCCCGCCGAATAGGCTTGCGCCACACCGCTCACCGCCCTCTCGTCTACTGTGTGACCCCCAACCGGGTGAGAACGTCGCGGACCTGGTCACGGTCGCGTTGGGCGCGGGCCATCGCCTCCGCAGTGGTCGGGCGTGGTTCCGGCGGCAACGGCGCGGCCGGTCGGTCACCGAACACTGACGCGATCACGCGGATCAATTCCTTGGTGATGTCGATCTGCCGCAGCATCAACAGCGCCGACAGGTCGTAATGCAACGGTGCAAGCGGTTGCGGCGCAGCGCCCTCGTCGATCTCCTCGCGGGCGCGCCGCTCGCCGATGTCGGGGTCCATCAACAGAGCGGACTGGTAGTGCGACCACATCGGCAGCCGCCGCAGCAGGCGGACCAGCTGCGGCCACGGCCGCACGCCGCGGAAGTAGTCGAGCAGATCCCAGCTCCGCTCGAACAGGTCGGCCTCGATCTCCTCACCGAAGGATTCGATGAGGTGCACGAGGCCGGTCAACCCCCCGGCAGCTCACCTACCTGGTTCGGATCGGGCAGCGCGTTGAAATGGGTGTTGATTGCCTCGAACAGTGGCCACAACACCTCGGCCGGTTCGTCTTTCACCACTGCCCACACCGCGTCGAACCCGTCCCCGCACAGTGCTTGGAACAACTCGCGGATTCGGCCGGCGGGCATCTGCTGCCCGTCCAGCAGCGCCGCCAGCGTGAGTACCTGCCACACCGTGTCCGGTTCATGGATCGGAGTCGGCGGGGTGGTGCCATCGAACAGATACGGCGGCTTGCGTTTCCGCTTGCGCTCGGCGCGGGCGTCATCACGCATCTGCACCCACCGCGAGGCCTGCTGACGCGGATTCTGGGTGCCGGACCGCTGGTTGCGGCGGCGAGACGATGCAGACACTAGGCAGCCTTCCCTTCTCCAGTCTTCGAACCGTTACCGGCGGGCGGCGAAGGCGATGGCGACGGTGGTGTGGCGACGGTGAATCCCATCGGGATCACAAGGTCGGCGACACCGGGACCGCACAACACATTGCGCAGCGAGTACCCGAGCTTGTCGTCGACGGTGGCCTTAACCGTGATCGGCCAGGAGGCGACCTGTTCCGGGTTCCACTGCTGCTGCCCGATCTCGGTGACACTGGCACGGGGCATGATCCGCAGCAGCCACTTCTCCCGCGCCCCGACACCGTCGACGAACAAGAAGATCACCCGATAGTGAATCGTGTCCGGCGACACCGGCTCGTTCCAGCCCAACTCCTTGGTCACCGCATCGGCCTTCACATCGGCCAAGCTGCGACCGGACACCAGCTCCAGCACAGGACGTTTGAACTCCTGCGCGGTGAATCCGACACTCATGTCCCGTTTCACGATGTCCGACCGCGTCGGCTCCAACGCACCCCAGGACTCGGTTTCGGCCAGTTGCTGCTCCGGCCGGAACTGCGGGCCGTTGGACTTGTCGATCAACCCCAGCGACGAATACCCCTCCAGGGACTGGAAGGCCGCCGACGCGCCCGCGGTGAACGCCGCCGGGATCGCGACTGACATCGGCGCGACCAGCACCGCGCCCTTCAAAGGTTTGAGCAGCAGATCCTTGTTCCAGGAAGCGATCTGCTCGAATGTGGCTGCCGCCATCGTTACTCCTCACACGAGGTCGAGCAACGCCTCGCCCGGCCCCGCAGCACGGGGCCGGGCGAAGCGAACGAAATCCTGTTGCCCGGATTAGGAGGCGCTGGCCTGATCGGTGCCCGGCTCCGTGGGCTGCTCGGGCCCCGGCTCGCTCGGCTGGTCCGGCCCCGGCTGATCGGGAGTCTCCGGCTGATCCGGAGTGTCCGGCTGGTCGGGCTTGTCCGGCACGACATCGTCGAGTGCCTGGACGCGCTCCTTCAGCGCGGTGAAGTCCAGCGGCTCGCCGGTACCGATTTGATCCTCGAGCCGCTTGATCTCGGCGACGATCTCGCCGCGCGCCTTGTCGAGCTGAGCGACCAGAGCATTGATGGTGTCCTGCTGCGTCATGAGCGATTTCCTTATCTCTTCGAGGTGATCACGGTTGGTGATCGTGATGTGCCACATGGACATATGGCGGTCCCTTCCTGTGGGGAGTAGATGGGCGCGGTCGTGCCAACGCCTGGTTCCGAGACGTCAACCGTCATCGGCCGTACGCACTCGCGGGTTCAAGAACAATGCTGATCGCCGGAAATACCGGCGCGAGATAGTGGCGCAAGCCAGTAGCATTCGCGGCACTCTGATTTCATCCCAATCCCGTAGTCACGGCATCGAGCGTGAGGAGCGTGCCTCGTGACCGAACAACTGATCAACGTCGCCGCTTTGGAAAGTTTCGTGCGGACTGTGGCCGGTCCCAACGGGGTTGGCCGAGACGAACTCAAAGAACTAATCCGCGAGGTACTTGCCGAGTGCGCTGTCGACACGCAGCCCTATTCGTACAGCACCGAATCAGCGCAGGCCGCGACAGGTTTGTCGAAGTGGCGGATCAATGAACTGATCCGCACTGACCAGATCGCGGTTCGGCAGGAGGGCGCCAAGAACCTAATCGTAGGTTCCAGCCTGCGCCGATACATCGACTCGCTTCCAGCTCGAGGAACTGGGTGAGATTCCTCTGCGGTGTCCCGGCACCCCCGAAACACGTCATGGACGAATGGACAGTTGGTAGACGGCAGTTTGCCTGTGTTCGCTGGGATCAGCTGGCAGCGTGTCCTGACCAGCACTGATCTCGCGAGCGGCATCGATCAGAACGGTGCCGACAAGGGTGCATCCCGATTCCGTGATGCGATGGCGGCAAGCTTCTTTCAGTCGTTCGGCCTGTTCATCGGTAGCCGCGTAGTTGTCGACGCGGACGATGGGCCGATCCGTAATGCCGTCCTCGCTGCCGCCGATACGGCGGACCACGTTGTAGGGCAACGGTTGTCCGGCGTGCCTGGTCTTCACGGTAGGCGCAATAGGCGACAGCAGCCCGATCAGCACCTCATGCACGTTCGGGTAGGTTGGCATCACAGCTCCTCGATCACGTGGAGGAAGTCGGCCATGACGTGTTCGGCGGCGTTGTATCGGGTGCCGTGTTCGCGGTAGCGCGCGTAGTGGCCGTACGCGTACACGACTCCGTACTGGCGGCCCTCGCCCGGATCGACGTAGCCGACGACGTGGGTGGCGTTGAATCCCGTGCGGCGACGCGACCGGGTGCGCCAGTAGTCCGCGCCGAGGTCGACGACCTCCTGGAGCATCCGGCGCGCGTCCTCGCCGGTGCCGATCGCGAGTTCGAATTCGTTGCCGGTCGCGTCGTATTCCATGAATCGTGGTGTCCTGGTTCAGAATCCGTGCGCGATGCGGAACCGCACGCCGGGGCTCCAGCCGGTGAACGAGTTCCGGGGGATGAGGATGTCGCCGACGATGCGGAACGGTCGCCCATTGACCTTCACCCGGTCGGCGAAGCGCACATCGGATCCGGCCGGGGCGGTGACTTGAGCTGTGATTTCGATGATTTCGCCATCGACGTAGATCTCCGTGGTGATCCAGGAAATCGCGCACGGGCCGATGGAGTGGCTGGGGCGGGCGTAGCGGTCGAGCAGACGGCCGTCGGCGTCGCGCAGATCGCCGTAGGCGTCGGGGGTGCCCTCGCGGTAGATCTCGAGCATCACCCCGTGCGGGTAGGCCGGGCTGGTCATCAGCAGATCAACGGTCGTCCGCTGGCCAATCCGGCGTTGCGCAGCATGAGATGGGCTTCGTGGCAGAGCCGCTCGCGGGCGCGCTGCAGCTGCTCGGGGTCGGGCAGGCTGTAGGAGACGGAGCCGCCGTCGGCGGATTGGCTGGCCACCGCCGGTTTCAGACCGGCCGCAGGGCCGATCCCGGCGTCCACCCACGAGGCCACCTGTACGCAGGTCGCCTCCCGCAGCGCCTGGCGCAGGTCCGGGTCGCTCGGCAGGCCCGCCGGGGTGATGTCGTACAGGTCGTTGCTGGTGACGTCGCGGACCAGCATCGAGGCCGAACGGATCAGCGCGGCGGCGTTGTCGGGCACCGGCGTGAGGAAGGCCGCGAGATCGTCGGGGCTGGCGTAGATCAGCATTACGCGGCCGCCTTCTCCGCAGGTGCCGTCGCGTCCTTGCCGCCAGCGGCTTTGCCGCCCGACGGCTTGGTGTCAGGGGTGGTGGGTGTCGCGGGGGCGGCGGCGTTGGAGCCTTTGAGCAGCACGGCGCGCTGGGGGTCGAGGCAGGTGACGCCGTAGAGGGTGTCCACAGAGATCACGGTGGTCTTGTGCCGGATGTCGTAGTCCATCGCCACCCGCATCGACAGGCCCTTGTACTGCACGGCGAACACGTCGGCGCCGGGCGGCAACTCCAACGGGGCCGAAGCGAACGCGAAGGCCGTGGAGTGAAACGCGACGCCTACTTCGGTGGTCGGCTCACCGGGGGCCGGGGTGGGGGCGGGCTGGCGAACGTTCTGGGTCCAGAAGGCGTCGAAGCCGACGATCTGCTGACCGATCGAGCCTTGCCGCAGCGCGGCGGTCGAGTCGCTCTTGTCGGCGTGCAGCAGCAGCGGTTTGCCCAGCCAGCGGGCCTTGGTGGTCGGGCCGATGACCGCGCGACGGCCGGCTGCGGGCACGTTGTTGATGTCGAGGATGCGCCCGGCCTCGATGAGATTCTCCGGGTTCTCCCACAACCGGCCGGTGCCGCCTTCCATCGGCCCAGCCCCACACTCCTGAGTAACCTTGGCGCGCAGCGACAACAGATCCCGGTCGACTTTCTGGCTGATCGCCTCCATCGCCGGGCGCAGGACTTGTTCGTCGAAATCGTCGATGTCGAGGGTCAGCTCCTCGGTGGTGACCTCGACCGAGACGTCGGCGATGGTGTCGAGGACGACCGGGATCTTCTTCTCGGTGGCGTCCTGGATCTCGATACCGCGGGTGCGGTCGAAGGTTTTGGCTTCGAAGCGGGGCGGGCTTTTGACGTTGACGGTGTTGCCGACCTTCTGCGGCCCGAAGTCGCTGGAGATGTCGCGGTACACCAGCGGCAGCATCACGGTCAGCTCGTACAGGTTGGCCAGGCTGCGGCGTGCCAGGACATCAGGGGTGAGGAACTTGTTGGGCACAACAGCCTCCTGTTAGGTGCGGGAGTTGGCGATGGAGTCACGGACCTTGCGACGCAGGGCCTCGATGTCCTCGTCGTCATCGGTGGCCGGTGGGCTGGCGGTGCCCGCGCTGAAGTCACCACCAGACCGCGCGACCGCCGCAGCACCGGCAAGCTTCGGATTGGCGGCGATCGCGTCGGCGACGAGGGAATCGACGCGGGTACTGAAATCAGGTGCATCCGGGTCGAGTTCGTCCAGCGCCCCGGTGCCGCGCAGGTACGGGACGAGAAGCTTATGATCGCCCTGGTGGGTGTCGGCGGCCGTGGTGATGGCGTCTTTGACCCGGTAGTCGCGTAGCTTGCGGTCCGAGGCGGTGGCACGTTCGGTGAGTTCGGCAATGACCTGCTCCGGGTCGGTGTTCTCATCGGCCACCAAGCCGAGCGCGCGGCCGATCTCCTGCACCACCGCCTCCCGGGCCTGATCGGCGCGGACGTCGGTCTCAGCGCGGGCCTGCTCGAGATCGCGGCGCAGGTCGGCGATCATCTCCGACAACCGCACCGGATCGCGATCGTCGTGCTCGGCGGAGGCCGGATTGGGTGTCGATGCTGCTGGGGACGGTTCCGAGGGAAGTGGTGGCGGCGGAGCACTTTCGGGCTCGCTGGGTGGAGTCGGTGGCGTGGGATCGGACATCGTTTCCTACTTCCTTCATCTGGTGATGTCGGCAGGCCGAAACGGCCGCGCGGATTCCTCTCGGGCGCGTTGCTGAACTTCTGCCTCGATGCGGGCGACTTCGTCGTTGACGTCGTCGCCGGACCAGTTCGGATTGCGTTCGCGCACAGCCTGTTCGGTGGAGATCAGATCGGCCGTTTTGAGGACAGCGAGCCGGTTGGCGGTTTCCAAGGGTGGTTGCTGGGTGCGGACCGGCCACCGGACCTCGGGGTGGGCCTTGAGTTCGATCGCGCTGCCGAAGTGGACGCGGTCGAGTTCGGTGATCACGCGGGCGAACGGGGTCAGCTCGGCTTTCCAGTAGTTGATCTTCTTCTCGCGGGTGCGTTCCGACAGCCGGTCGCGGGCGTTGACCTCGGTGGCGGTCAGGGTTCCGGCGATCCGGTCGTCGCCGAAGGTGCTGGCCGAGTGGCCCGCGCCGCGCAGGATCACCCCCGTCAGCTCCAGCGCGGTTTCGCGGTGCTCCTGCCAGCGGATGGCGAACTGCTGCGGGATGATCGGCGGTTGCCCGTCCTTGAGACTGCCCAGCGAACCACCGGGCAGCGGCGTGAAGATCGCCTGATCCGGGTCGAACACCGCTCCCGCGCCGGGGCCTCGGGACTGGGTGACCTGCCTGTCGACGAACAGTCTCGCTTTCGCCAGTTCCACGTCCCGCATCCACGCCGAATAGGTTTCGTCGAGTGCGTCCAGGAACTTCTCCTGCCCGTCGAAGTCCGATCGGCCCAGCGACGCGAGACCAGGGGTGCGGCGCCAGGCGCGGTTCGGTTTCATGTTCGGCACGTAGCGGGCAGTCAGATCGGTGATGCCGGTGGGGATCGCGGAACGGGAATCGACCAGGGGCGCAGCCCATTCCGTGGCGGGGTGCTCGGCCAGCGGGCGGCGGCGGCCGAGCCGGTCGCGGCCGCCGACGTACAGGCCGTGCTCGATGCGACCGGGGGCGTGGTGTTCCAGGTGTCGCCACACCACGCCCGCGCGGGTGTCCTCGGCGACGACTTGCCAAAAGGTCACGGCGACCAGGCGGCCGTAATGCCAGTACGGGACGGCCGCGTCGGCAGGCATGTGGCCGAGCACCACGTGATCGCCGACACTGCGGTCCCACCAAGCACGCAGGTACACCCCGCCGAGAACGGAAGCGAGTTCCCCGGCTTCGAGGAGAGTGGCGGCGGTGTCGGCCCCACCGAGCAGCAGCTCCAGCCGCGCCTGGGCGGCGGCACGGTCGCCGCGCGCGTCGCCGTCACCGATGACGAACCGGGGCGGCTGGGCGAACACCATGTCGGCGCTGCCACGGGCGATATCAGAGGCGAGCGGGGCGTGTAGGCGGGTGACCGCTTGCGGGTCGGGGCGGCCCCAGAAGAAGCGGACGATGCGGCCGACGAGTCCACCGGCGAATTGGGCGGGCCGGTAAGCGGGATAGCGGCGGTAGATGTCGGACAGGCGGTCGGTGTCGTTGGCGTACCAGGCATCCCAAATTGCCATCTGTTTGTGGGCGCGGTCGAAGGGTGGTGGCGGCCAAGGGATGTCGGTGTCAGGCAGCATCGGGGACCTCGTCGAATCCGATCAGCGGACGCCAGAGGCGTTCGGTGGTGATGACCGCGTACCGCAGCGCGTCGATGCCGTGGTCGTTGGTTTTGATCGGCGCGTCCTGGCCGTCCTCGGTGGCCGAGGTGGACCAGGAGTAGCCGGGGATCTCCAGCAGCAGCGCCGGGCAGCGGGTGGAGATCTTCAGCAGGCCCCGGCTGAACAGCATCGCCACAACGCGCAGCCCGTAGAGGACGTCGTTGTCGGCGGCCGCGGTGGGGAGTCCGTCGGCGTCGAGCTGCACGCGCAGCGACGCGGCCGCCGGATCCGCGATCACGTACTCGACGTTCATGCGGGCCTGCCGGAGGTCTGGCAGATGGGGGGCGGTCAGCCAGGCGCGCAGGTCGGCCGAGAGTTCGGCGTCGGTCTTGCGCTGGCTCATCGTGGAGGGCTCGTACCGGTATTCGTCGACCGCGTACAGCACGCCGTCGACGCCGAGGCCGATCAGGACTGCGTGGGTGGGATTGGTGGTGCCGTAGTCGATGCCGACCGCGATCAGTTGCTGCATCAGCGGCAGCTCGGCCCAGTCGACCGCGAGGTGGTCGTCCCACATGTCGAATACGCTGCCGTCGGCGGCGACCCATTCGCCTTTGATGAACCGGCGGTACCACAGCCCGGAGTACTCCCGCTTGTACTGGAGTTTGCGTTTTTCGGAGAGGGCTGGGTTGTCGTCGAGCTCGAAATGCCATGTGCGCCAATCGGGTAGCAGTGACTGGCCGTCGGGGCCGGTTCGGCCGATGCGGTCGAGGAATTCGCGTTTGAGCCAGTGCACCGGGTTGTCGGGGTTGGTGGATCCGAACAGGCGTGCATCGTCGAGGCTCATCCGGCCGAGCAGCTGCCGGAAGAAGTCGGGCCGGATGACGGTGATCTCGTCCACGTAGGCTCCGGCCACCGTCAGCCCGCGCAGGCTCATCTCCGCCTTGGCGTCCGAGGCGCCGAGCATGAACACCCGCCGCCCGAGCACGGTCGCTGTCGGTGCACCGAGGGTGTAGGACACCCGGCCTGCGAGCGGCCCGAACAAGGCGGTGTCGCGCATGGGTTCGATGACGTTGCGGGCCAGCGATTCTCGGGTTCGGCCGACCATCACGAACTGGCCTCCCGAGGGCGGGTCGGACAGGAAGATCAGCCAGCACAGGATGCTGGCGATCGTCTTCCCCGACCGGATTGCGCCCTCCCAAATGTTGCAGCGGGCGGTGGCTTCCACGATCGATACCGCCTGCTTGCGTGAGATCGGCAGCTCGTCGAGCACATTCACGACTCGTCCTCCAGCTGGTCTGGCTCGCCCAGGTCATCTCCTTGGTGGTCGGCCTCGACGGCGGCCTTGAGCCGGTCGAACAGATCCGACAACATCGATCGATCTGCCGCGACGGTCTCGTTGGCCTGGCTGGTGACCAGTTCGGACAGGCTGCGCAGCGCCAGCGACAGCGCGGTGTAGCCGTCGCGCAGATCCCGCAGCGGCGGCAGCGGCAACGTGACCGGGATCAACGCATCCGCGCCGCGCTCGTAGGTGGTGACCGGACTCCACAGCCGCTCGTGCAGATCGGGGATGCGGGCCTCGATCATCTCCGCCAGGTCCAGGCGGCGGCGTTTGAGTTGTTCCAGCCGGGCGGCGGTCGCCTCGGCGGTCTGCGAGTCGTCGAACCGCAGCTCAAGTTTGCGGGCCCAATAGGTGATGGTGCCGGGGGTGAGGCCGAGGGCGTCGGCGATCTCGTTGCGGCCCTTACCTTCTGCGTGCAGCTCGATGATGCGTGCCCGGTCGGCGTCGGTGACCTTGCCGGGCCGGCTGCCGCCGCCGCGCACCGGGCCGCGCTGACGGGGTGGGTCGGTCTTCTTCGGCCGCGCCATCCGTCACCGTCAGCTCCGGAACCGTGCGGCCCAGGCCGCGACCTTGCGGTCGGCGCGGTCACGCACCGCACTGATCGGGTTCGGCACCGGGGCGCCGGAGGCCGCGTCGATCACCAGCAGCCCCGTTTCGCCCAGGATCGCCGTGGCCTCCTGGAACTCGGCCAGTGCCTCGCAGTAGCAGGCGAATTCGAGCAGGCTGGCGGGGCATAGGTCGATGTGCGGGGCCAGCTGCTCCCAGATCGTTCGGGCCTGCTCGGTCAGCCACGTCGGTGGGTTGGCGTCCCAGGCTGATACCGACACCGGTTGCGCCGGTTTCCGCAGGGGGACCACCGGGAAATCCGGTGCGGTCACGATGGACACCTCCGATCAGGCGAGGAACGGGCAGGCGCACCGGTGGCCTCCCGTATGCGAAGCCACCGGCGCAGCGTGTTAGGAGTTGGACGTCGAGGCCGCTCGGCGCGACCCGGAGATGCGGCTGCGGGCACGTTGGCCAGCACCGCGGACCACGGTGCTGAGCCGACGACCGACGGCACGGAATCGATTCATGGCTGTTGTTCCTCCTTTCGCGTGGACGATGACGGCACAAGAAAACCCCGGCATTTCTGCCGGGGTTCCACTCGCCGAGCTTTGGGCGTTTCTACTGTTCGTCGAGTTCGATACCGAGGATCTCGGCGGCTTTCTCTCCGTCGAGATACTTATCGCCGAGTTCCGTCAGCTCCGCTTTGCGGAGGAATTCCTCCTTCTGTTCACGGCTGCGGAAACAGATCGCGATCCAGTATTCGCTGTCGTTCATGGCCGCGAATTTCTCGGCCCACTGTTTACTCGCACCCGACAAGCCTTTGCCGAGAGCGTCCAGTTCGGCCTTCACGTCGGCTTCCAGATCACCGGTCGATGAGTCGCGGACCTCGGCGAGGGGGTCGGGGTGGGGTTGGCGGCGTAGTGCGTCGGTGATGTCTTGTCGGGAGGCTTTCACTTTGGCCTGCCCGGCTTTGAGCATGGCGAGCACTTCGTCAGGGAGCGGCATTCATCACCTCCGCGCGGAAGATTTCCAGCTCGGCCAGCGGAAACCAGGACAGGATCGTCTGATAGTCATCGGGATAATGGGTGCGGATCGGGCCGAGGTAGTCGTATCGGATACCGTCGAGGGATCGTTTGAACATCCGATAGTCCGGCCCCAGTTCGAGACCAGAAGCTTTGATCCGTGCCCAGACCTCTTTGGTTTCCCAGTCCCACAGTGGAGATTGGCGGCGGGTACGGGGTTTGACCGGCCCCCATCTCTTGATTGCCAGCATCCGGGTGGCCGAATCGGCGGCGCGGACGCCGTCGACGATCCAGGTGTCCTCGGTGGCGAACGCCTCGCGCATCAGCTCGTCCCATTCCTCACGGGTGGGTACCCACAGGTCGGCGGCCTCGATGATCGCGCACCGCTCCGGCGGCTGGAACACCAGGTTGTCCAGCATCCGCCAGAACGCGTCGGCGGGCAGGTCGATGATCCGGGTGCCGAAGTGCTGTTCGTAGCGGTCCAGATCCTCCCGCACGAACCGCAGGCCCGGCACGATGGACTTGTGGATCGGGATCACCTCGATCCCGCGATCAGCCAATTCCAGCCACACCGCGACCGAATCCTTACCGCGGGAGAAATTCAGGATCACCGGTTTCCCGGCTGCAGCGAGTTCGTCGAGCAACTGCCCGGAGGGCGGGTATCCGGGGAGCGTGATCACCGGCCACCCCATTTTTCGGGCGCGGTGTGGTGCCGGCCGTCTGCTGGTGTAAGGGCTTTGTCCTGTGGTTTTTCCATCTGCAATCCTCACTGTGCAGTCTTCAATGCTCAGCCCTGGTTCAAGGGCTCATCAACCCAGGCTAGAGCCTGGCAGCAACACCTATCCCAGCCCAGCCACCACAGAGCCTAGACAAGGCTCTAGGTGCCTCTTGTGGGCCTCAAAACCCCACAGGGTACAACCTATTGCCAGGAGCATCTAAAAGCCTCCAGAGAAGCCTATTTGAGCCCAATTTCCTGCACTTTCCTAATTCCCTCTTGACCTGAAATGGTGAGTATGGTTGTTTAGTGGACAGAGGTTCATTTGAACCCACACCACTGGGTACCTGCCTGGGACTGATGGCAGGGTTGCCCCAACAATCAGCCTATTGGTACGGCTCACTCATATCGTCATCTGGGTGAATTCGGCACTTCCGACTTAGGGCGGAGCTGTGCCACATTGCGGGGGAAGTCGCACCGAGCTTTACCCACTCGCGTGACCTCCGTATGCCGTTTGACAACTCCACAGTGTGAATGAAGCCAGAGGCAGAACAATTCTGTCTTTCCATTTCCGCGTCCCCGTGAGTGTGGGGGCGCAGATGTTCACTGGGAGAATTCATGTCCACTCGTCAGAGCAACCGCACACGCCCCGCGACTGACCGGAAGAAGGCCGCACAGTCGAAGACCCCGCCCAAGTCGGCGGGGACCAAGACCGCGCAGCCTGCCACGGAACCGGCGAAGGCCGACAAGCAGAAGCCGTTCTGCGATACGTGCGGTTCCCGCATCCTGCCAGAGGACAACGATCCGTTCCTCGGATCGGTTCTCGCTTATGAGGATGCGGCGTACGGGAATCTGGTGGGCGCACTGTTTCTGTGTGGGTGGCAGTACCAGACCTTGCAGAAGGTCATCGACGGCCGCCCGTCGGTCATCGTCGTCGGCACGCCCGTCGACGCGGCCGGGCAGGTACTGCGCAACCGCCGGATGGTGACCGCGACCTGGGCGCACCGCACCGATATCGGGTGGGTGCAGATGGCGGACAAGTGCGGCTACAGCCGCCCCGACGGGACCGGGTTTCAAACCCGGACCGCGGAGCAACTGGTGGACTACGTCGGCCGCAATGTCGCCGAGTGGGTGCTCAAACCCCTCGACGACGAGGCCGACCCCGCACAGAAGAGACAGAAGAGTCCGGAGCGATCGGCGAAGGCCAAGGCGAAAGCCAAGGCGAAAGCCCAACAGCCGGAACCGAAGCCGAACCCTGACTCCTCGACGGAGCCGACCATCGACCCGGACGCCAAGGGCCTACCCGCAGGTTCGAGCCCGGCCGCACCGGCCGAACCCGAACCGCAGCGGGCCGATCCACCCAGCAAGACCGAAAACACCGAACCCGGTTCGGATTCCGAGCCCGATTCCAATCCCGGCGACGACCCCGCCGAAGGGGATCCGGTCGCGGGTGTGGAGGAAGAAGTGATCAACGAAAACGCGGCCTGAGGGTCGCGCCGATCAGAAGCCCGGTTGAGACAGAAGGACGCTGCCTCAACCGGGCTCTTCATTCAACCACTCCGGGAGAGGGAAAACCCATGGAATCCGAGCAGGATTCGGTATCGGTTGACAAGCTGATGCGCCGGGTGCGGGGCTTGTTCGCCAAGGCCGAGGGCACCGACAACGAGGACGAGGCCAACATCTTCCGGGCGAAAGCCTACGAGCTGCTGGCCAAGCACAACCTCGACGAGATGACGGTGCGCGCCTCCGGGCAGCACACCGCGCAGTCGATGCGCGACGACGAGATGGTCGTCGTCCGGTTCGACATGCCCGTCCGATACCGCGAACCACGCAGCCTGCTGCTCGCCGCGGTCATGCACCCCTTGCACTGCAAGGGCGTTCACTTCGACGGCGGGGCCACCGTGCGCTACATCGGCATCCGCCGCCACATCCGCCGCGGTCAGTTCCTCTACACGCTGCTGCTGCCTCAGATGTTCTCTGCGGCAAGCCGATACGTTCCCGAGGACCCGTTCGACCACGCGGCGGTCGTGCGTGAGCGCGGATCGTTCATGACCGGGTTCATCGCTCAGGTCTACGAACGACTCGCGGCCGCCGAAGCCGACGCGATCCGCACCGCCGGTGAGGGCGCGGCGCTGGCGATCCGCAGCGATGTCGACCGCACCGAGGCCGCCTACGCCAAGAAGTGGCCGTACGTGCGGAAAGGCCGCAGTGTCGCACACCGATTCAGCGGCGCCGGGTTCGAAGCCGGTATCCGCAGCGGCAACGCCGCCGACGTCGGCCACACCCGCGTCGACGGCGGACGACGAGCCATCGGCTCATAACCGAACTGGCCCCGGTCACCGCAGGGCGACCGGGGCCAGTTCGTCGAATCTCCTGCGGCACAAGGCCGTAGGTATCCCAGAAAGGAACAAATTCACATGGCTGACGAAAACGCCTGCCGTGACAGCATCGAGCTGCGCTGCGCAGGCTGCGGTGAGATCGTGTCCTGCCACGGACCCGGATTCACCTACATCGCCAGCGAGTTGATCGACAACGACCACCTCGGGTTCGGGGCACTGGTCTCGGCGCTGATTCTGTCCGGGTGGGAGTTCTCCGTCGAACAGTTCGTGGTCAACGGCAATCCCCGCATCGCCGTGCAGGGAAGACCGGTCAACCCGTTCGGCCGACCTCGCCTGGACAAACGCGATGTGACCGCGCTGTGGGAACGCCGGACGGACGGCTGGGTTCCGGGTGAACGGATGACCGGTCACCAGGCAATCGGCGGCGGGTTGTTCGTCTCCGCGACAGCCAACGAACTCGCCACCCTGGTCAGCGCCGACAAGGCGAGTTGGGTCCGCATCCCACGCTGACCAATTCGGTACGAGGCGACGTGCCGACCCTGCTAGCACGGGTCGGCACCCCGCGGCAGACATATTCGCTCCGCACGTCGGAGCGTCACGACTCCTGCTGCGCCGCAGCAGGTTACACCCCGGCCCCGACCAGCTAGCACATGGCCGGGCCCGGGGTTTTCGTTTCGATTCACATCTACAGGAGACGAACACGATGAGTGATCCCTGCATCGTGGGCAGGCTCGGTGGCGACACCGCCACTGGCGTCTACGTTCACGTCGACGGAACACCGAAACCGATGCTCGACCGTCTTGGCCGCATCATGACCACGCATGGCGTCAACACCGCACTCGACGTCCTGCTGCGGCACCGGTACGGATGGGCGTATCTGTGGCCGGACCTTGACGACGGCGACGCCGAAACCAACATCGGCCTGCCGCGGCACCGCGGCCGGGTCGTCACCGGCTACGGGTTCGCCTACACGCTCGGCCCTCGCATGCTCTGCACCCTCGACGAGGCCAGAGTCCACCCGCTGATCGGATGGGCCTACTTCGTCGATCCCGCCGGTGGAGACATTCACTGGTGGGATCTGCGGCCCGGCCGACAGAACACGGCCGAGCACGTGACAACGGTGTGGAGCCGAGCATGACCGAGACACAGCAGTTGCCGGAGGGAGTGTGGCGGCGCGATCCGGTTCCCGGTGGACACCGGGACTGGCTCACCGACCAGCGGGTGCTGACCGAACCCGACCAGTTCCGGACGCTGATCGAGACCGGGATCTCCAATATCAGGTGGTATCCGCCGACCGGCGCGGCGATCCCGATGTGGCCGGCACTGGCGTTACGCGAGATCGTTCAGGCCCACGAGCTGCGCTGGGTCGGCGGGCTCGGGGTCAGCCCGACACCGTTGGAATTCCCCGAGGACAACTACCTGCGGGCCTACCTCGACCACGGCGTCGAGCCGATGTGGGCGACCTACTCGATCCTCGGTGTCCGAACCATGACCCGCGAAGGCTGGCAGATCCCCTACTACCTCGACAAGGGAATGGAGCTGGTGTGTATCGCGGTCGACGTGGTCGCCGTCGACAGGCCGCCAGTGCTGAGCATGGCGTGCGCACTCAACCGACACCAGGAATGCACGGGCTCCAGCCGCTCCAAGGATGAGTCGGACCCCGAGCGGCTGCCGTGCCCCTGCGACTGCGGCTGCCGAGACCGATCACGCGGCGGAGCCGGTGATCGCACCGAGCAGCGTGCCGATGAACCGGATGATCTCAAGCCAAATAGACAGGCTGGCACCGTAACTCATAACGAACCTCCCGAAACGGAGTAGCAACACGGAAACGACAGAACCCCCGGACCTGTGCGTCCGGGGGTTCTGTCGTTGGTCGCCAGTAATGGAAGGGGATGTAGGCACACTACTGGCGCGAAACCGACGCTAGCTGTCCACAATTCAGATACGCAACCATCGAATCGTGTGGGCAGCAACACCGTTCGCGGCTACCGAGCCCGGCGGAAGCCACATCCACACAGCATTCCTGTCCGCTGGCCTCGCCGACGAGCTGCTGCTCGCGATCGGTACGAACCTCGTCGGCGGCCCCAACGCACCGCGGTTCCTCCGGATCTATCGAGACTGATCGTTGGCTCCAGTAAATGCGCCGGATTCCATCACCCCATTGCGTTTCGCGAACGCGCGCAGGCCCGGCAGTGTTCTTGTGGCGGGACGGCGCAGCAGGTCGATGGTGATCTGCTGGATTGGTTTGCGGTAGCGGACTTCGTCGGGTGAGGCGTGTTCGGCGGCCAGCAGTGCGCGATAGCACTGTTCGTGTTTGCCCCATTGGTGAAACGATCGCGCGACGTCGGACCAGTAGCGTGCCCGGTTTTCGATGAGCGGGATGGTTGATGGGTTGATCAGCCGTGCTGCTTCGATTGCTGTGCCGGAGTCGCCGAGGACTCTGGCCATGCTGATCCGGTAGACCGCGACCGCGGCCGGTCCGAAGCCGGTGTGCGAGTCGTTGTCGTCGAGCCGGGCGGCGGCGTCGACGGCTTCGCCGATCAGAGTGTGGGCGGTGTCGCGGTGACCGTCCACGGCGGCGGTGTAGGCCGCGGTGGCGAGCAAGGATCCGTACATCGCCAGGTAGTGCGGTCCGCGGTGCAGTTCCGGCTGGAGCCCCGTGGCGGTGTCGATGATCAGGCGCTGGCCGGTGTCGGCGTGCCCGGTTCGGCGCAGCGCGATCGCCCAGGCGCGGTCCGCGGCGGCTTGGGAGAGGATGTCGTCGCTGCCGTGGGCGGCCTGCGTCGCGCGGTCGGCGGTGGTCCAGGCGAGTTGGTCGCGGCCCAGCTTGACTGTGAGCTTCGACGCCAATGTGTATACCTGCGCGAGCAGCGAGCTGGCTGCGGCGATGTCGTCGCTGTTGCGTCCTTCGCCACGCGTGGCGATCGTTGTGGC
Source organism: Nocardia transvalensis (assembly GCF_015477765.1). Taxonomy (GTDB): domain Bacteria; phylum Actinomycetota; class Actinomycetes; order Mycobacteriales; family Mycobacteriaceae; genus Nocardia; species Nocardia transvalensis_A. The sequence continues at coordinate 107,161 of NZ_JADLQQ010000014.1, forward strand.
CAGTAAGCGGGGCAGCCGGTCGGCGACGTCGGTGTAGCGGCCTTGGTGGAAGATCGAGCGCGCGACGGCCAGATCGTGTTCGATGCGGGCGGGGTCGGTGGGGATGCCGTCGGTGGGTGGGAGCAGCAGGGCGTGCTCCAGCCGGTTGAATGGGTCGGCGGAGGGCATGGCGGAGGCGGATGTGCCGAGGACAGCGGTGCTGGCCAGGCTTGTCAGTCCGGTCAACAGCGTGCGACGACGCATAGGATTGGTCTCCTCGTCCGACGCCAGGCTGATGCCGACCATAGCGGCCGGTCGGCGTTCGTGCACTGGCTGTAGCGGAGTGTCGGCCAATCCGAGCAGTTCTGCGGGCATGTGCAGCGCTTCGGCGAGACAGCGCAGCACCCGGATATCGCTGAGCTGCTGTTTGCCTCGTTCCAGTCGCGATAGGTTCGAGGCCGAGTAGTTGGTGCGCTTGGCGAGGTCGGCCAGAGTCAGTCCGTGGGCTCGGCGGACGGCGCGGACGACGGCGCCGGGGTCGCCGGACCGAACAGCGGCGCGAACGTCTGCGGTGTCCCAGATCGCGCGGGTCTGGTCCATGCCTGTGTTCCTTGGTCAGGCCGGGAATTCGAGCGTATCGACCCGATAGCCCACCGCGCCAGCAGATTTGCATACCGCGCAACCCATTGTCGCGTGCCGCAAAGCCGCTGGTGGTCGGGCCGATGACCTCGTGTCCTGGACAGTACCGCGATAGCTCTACCCGTCCCTGTCGCGGTGGAGGCACACGATGACCATTCCGTCCACTTCCGCGCCGATTTCGGCCACGGCGCGAGAATTGACTGCTGCTGAACTCGACCGGTCCGGCCTGCTGCAAACCGATGCGGGTGTGCATATCAGCCGGTTCGCGATCTTTGTGCCGAGCGACGAACTCGGTGTACAGCGCCCGATTGTCATCCGCCGCGGTGCGGTGGTCGGGCCGTGCGCGGTCGTTCACGGTGGCACAACGCTTTTGGAGGATGCCCGCATCGAGGAGTATGCCGTCGTCGGCAAGCCCGAACTCGGGTACGCGGTCGGGAAGATCTACTCCGGTGCCGGAGGCAGCACTGTGATCGGCGGCGGTGCAGTCGTCCGGTCCGGTGCCGTCTTGTACGCCGATGTCCGGATCGGGGCCGCGACCGTCGTCGGGCACCACACGCTACTGCGCAGCGACGTGCAGGTCGGAGCGGATACCCAGCTGGGCCACCACTTGTCCGTGGAGCGCGCCACCTTCATCGGGCGGGAGGTGCGCTGTTCACCGGGCTCGCATATCACCAGTTCCACGGTGATCGAGGACCGAGTGTTCCTCGGCGCCGGAGTCCGCACGATCAACGACAAGACACTGACGTGGCGCGATCCCCACCGCCAGCCGGCCTTGATCCCGCCCCGGTTTGAGACCTGCGCCAAGGTCGGCAGCGGCTCGGTCATCCTCGCTGGGGTGACGATCGGCGAGCACGCCCTGGTCGGCGCTGGTTCATTGGTCACACGTGACATCCCGGCCGGTGCCCTTGCCTACGGTCACCCCGCACGCGTGCACGGGGAGGCGCCATGAACAGCATTGGCCTTCTCGAGGTGATCGGCACCTGGCTGGAACCGCTCCAACCTGTCCTGGACCCCGATCGTCGGATCGACTGGACCCGGTTGACGACACTCGCCCGCGAGCTGGACGACGTTCTCCGGATCCACCCGATCGAGCCGGAGTTGCTACCCGGGCCGCAGCGCAGCGACCGGTTACGCGCGGTCCGAGCCGAACTCGCCCAGCGGGGCGTGCTCGACACCGGCGACCAGCCTGCGCTGTTCGCGCTGCTGGCCCAGTTCCTGTGCGGCTACCGGGATATCGACCTGCGCGACGCTATCGGTCTAGGGCACGGCATCCTCATCGCGCGCCACGGCGAACCGGCGGCCCGTCGGCGGTGGATTCCTCGCCTGCTGGCCGGTGAACTGGCCGGGATCGCGATCACCGAGCCGCACGGCGGGTCGAACCCAGCCGCTACCCGCACCTCGGCAACCGCAGCGGCGGACGGGACCTGGCTGATCACTGGCCGCAAGAGCTGGATCAGCCGGTTGACCGAGGCAGCGGTGTTCGTGGTGTTCTTCCGCGCACCGGACGGCGAACTGGCCGCTGCCGCAATAGATGCCAGCCAACCCGGTCTGCACCGGCAGGTGATCCCACCGGCCGGGCTGGCTGGTTGGACCTGGGGGATCCTCGATCTCGACGCCGCCCCGGTTCGACCCGAGGACGTCCTACACGGCGACGGAATGGCGTTGTTGCGCAAGCACTTCGCGGGCTACCGGCCGCTCGTTGTCGCGACTGCCTTGGGTGGCGCCGCAGCAGTGTTCGATACGGTCACCGATGCGCTCACTGCCCGCCGCGCTGTCGGTGACGTGCCGCGGCTGCGGGATTCGGCGCTGGTGACGATCGGCCGGGCCCATGCCCAACTGAGCACCGCACTGCTCGGGGCCACGGCTGCAGCGCGGCTCGCCGAAACCGGGCACCGGAATGCGGAATCGTGGAGCGCGGTCATGAAGGCGCACGGCGTCGATCTCGCCAACCAGGCCGCCGCCGATCTGGTGCTGTTGCTGGGCGCGGCAGGGTTTCGCGGGGACGGCCAGATGACCAAGATTCGCCGGGACCTGGGCGGGTTGTTGTATGCCGACGGCATTCACGACAGCCTCTACAGGGCCGCCGGGAAGCACTACACAGCGCCGTCGGACACCGCGGTAGCGGTTTCGCTGCATGCGCTGGAATCGCTGCCGAGGTCGGCATGACAACACCACAGGCAGGGGCGGCGCACCTTAGACGATGCGTCGTCCCTGCTCGCACAACATCGTCGCACCATCACGAAAAGCCTCGAGCGCGGCGGCAAGGCGGTCGGCAAGCAACGGCTTCACCTTGGCGGCAACCTCGTCCATCGGCCAAAAACCGGCGGAGACGATCTCGCCGCGACGAAACACCATCCCGGCCACGTCCGCATCGGTCAGTACGCCACCGTCGAACACGAATACGACTCCCTCGGGGCGCGAGTCCTGTGGGCGAACATAGTCCACCACCAGCAGCCGTCCCAGCGGCCGATCCAGACCTAGCTCCTCCAACACCTCACGTCTAGCCGTTGCCCAGGGTGCCTCGTCCTCTTCCACCGCTCCGCCGGGAATTTCCCAATTCGGCTTGTAGGACGGCTCCACCAGCAGCACCCGGTTCGCGCCGTCGCGAAACAGCACCCCGGCGGCCATTCGCTTGCGCGCCAAGCCCGCCACGTACTGTTCGACCGGAAGCACACCGGATTCGACATGCCCAACCGAACTCGACGGTGTCACCCACGACATGGGCGCGAACCTATCAGCAATAGCCAGCGACTCCGGAGCAGAACGAGGTGGCCAAAGACCCTCAACACGACAACGGCCCCGCTTCGACGCACAGGTGAAGCGAGGCCGCCACTGCCGTGGCTACCTGATGTCGAACTGGCCGTCCGCGACGCCCTTCGCGAAGGCATCCCACTCGTCCGGCGTGAAGATTAGCGCCACACCTTGGCCGCTGCTGCCAACCTGGGCTCCGCCGTCTGCCTGTAGCTCGACGGTCAGGACGTCCTTGGGTTGGCCGGAGGCGGCCTCGTTCAGGATGATCTCGCCTGAAGTCTTGCTCAGAGATAGGTCGAGGATTCTGTTCCAGCAGTCGGCAGGTACCTCGATGATGGGTTGGGCGTCCGGGTCGTTCGCCGGGTTCCGGAGGTACTTGCTGTCACGCATTGACACCATCACACCAGCGAATTTGACCTCAACGCACGCGCCACCGTTGTTGCCGCTGAAAGTGCTCTTGGTCCACCCGTCAGGGTGGATGTTGGTGGTCATTTCCGCTCCAGTTTCTTGATCTTCGAGATGCGGCTCGAAATTGCGCGGGCCGTGTCTTTGGCCGACAGCGCCTTAGCCATCAGGCGGTCAGCCGTCAGCGAGTACAAGTCTACGTCGCTGCGCTCTTGCAGGTAGAGCGCGCCTGTGTGGTGCTCGACGTAGGCGATGCTGCGTGCCTCCATGAAGCTGAGCAGGATGAACGAGCCTGGCAGTCCTTCGTGTGCTCCGACCGAAGTCGGAATGACTCGGAGGTCGACGTGGTCAAGCTTCATCATTGCGAGCAGGTGCTCCAGCTGCTCGACCATCACGTCCGGACCACCGATCGGCCTATCCAAAACGACCTCTTCGATGACGGCTCGAAGCTTCAGCGGCGTCTCGGTGCCAGTCAGGCGCTGCCGGTCAATCCGTGCTCTCACGGTTTGCGCGATGTCCATCGGCGGAATGTGGAGACTGTCGGCAAGGAGTGCGGCGGCGTGGGCCGGTGTCTGCAACTGTCCTGGGATGAACTTGTCGCTGTACTCGAACTGCGACTCGGCCAGGCGTTCGAGCCCAACGAACAACTTGAACCAGTCCGGCAGCACGTCGCTGTGCCGAGTGGACAGCGTTCCATGGTCAGCACGCACCGCCAGCGAGACAGTCAACTCCACTTGCTCCGGCTTGGCGCGGTAGTACCGCATCAACTCGCCGACCTCTTCGGGAGCCTGCGCAGTTTTGCCGCTTTCCATGTAGCTCAGCTTCGCCGACGTGCAGCCGATCTTCTTGGCCGCCGCGGCCTGCGTGATCCTCGCGTTCTCTCGCGCGGTCTTGAGGTCGTGGCCGACCAGGAAGCGCAAGGCAGACGCGTCTGGAAGCTCGTCGTGCATCTGTCCCTTCCTCACATCGTCGATGCTTCGCCCAAACTACCGCATCGACTTCTGCTCAAAGCCTAGCGCGAGAGCTGTCTTTAAGTTTAAATCGATGTCTGAAGTCAACAGTCGACCCACCTTTCAAGGTGGACAGTCTGGAAGTGATCGCGATGGCGATACAGGTAGTCGGCAGATCGTTGATGGCCAGCGACCAGACCGCGCATCAGGCGCGGAGCGTCGGGGAGGGTGGCTGGGTGGTGTCCTTCCTGCCGGGCCGGACGCTGACCATGGAGCAGGCGGTGGCTGCGATCCAGATCGCCGAGGTGTCTGCCGCCGTTGATGACCTCGCTCATCGAGTGGGGCTGACCGGCCTCGAGGCGGTGCGGCTGGCTGTTGTCCAACCGCCATGGAACGCCCTTGTCTCTCCGTCCAAGTTCCGCTGGGTTCAGGCTCGGCGCTCCACTGTCGAGAAAGCGGACCGCGATGCCAGCGGGCCAGCGGTTGGGCGTGTGTCGACGGACTTGCCGCACGACGACACTCCTTGACTTCGGCGAGCAGCCGAACCCCTCGGCTGCGTTCCTTCCATCACGGAGAGTCTTATGGACATCTCAGTTCTACTCAAAGATCATCCCGACCTAGATTGGGATATCGCCGACCGCTGCCGAATCTACATGAAGGCGTTCGGGTTCAACACTTTTCCGTATCAGCGCACCGGAGTCATCATGCTTACGTCACACGCGTTGATCAGAACGGCTCCATCAGTGGAGCGACAATGAAAGGCGCAGCCTCACAAGAAAGTTCATCATCCGATGCGGTGGTTCGGTGCTGCGATGAGTACAACCGCCTCTACGGTCTCGGTGCCAAGGTGTGGTCGGGCACCAGCATCTACACCCTCGCCGGTGCCGTGCACGTGGTCGCTATGGATAAGCCCGTCGGAGTGCTTGCGCGGCAGGAACTTCGACGGTGCAACCTACGCGCTCCGATCATGGTCAGCGCTGGGGTAGTTCGGTGGTTGTTCGTGGTCCGCGGCGATCTCGACGTTCAGGCCCACATCGATCTGCACACTCGGCTACTGCGTCGGCCGGGGAGCCCGGTGACCATTTCCGCGCCCGGCAACTACATCACGTTCCCAGCGCCTGGTAAGGGCCGCAAGCATTGGGTGGACAAGCCGGTCGATGCGGACCGGCCGCGGCTGTCGGTGGTGTACAAGATCGCCGAAACCGCGCTGGGCCGGGTACGGGGTGCGTGATGGGGCCGAACATGTCGCAGCAGCCCGAATCGGCCGCAGACGATTCACGCGCAGCCGCAGAGGACGTGCATCGTGGTGCACAGCAACGGAATCCGGCTCGATTGCCGACATCAGCCGAGTTGACCGACATGCTCACGACCGGCAGCGATAGTGATGATCCGGTTCTGGTCGTGGTGGGCAAGCTGTTTCCAGTGCATGTGCAGCGGTTCATGGCCGTGGGTGTGTTGTTCGACGAACAGCGCGCTCAACCAACCGAACTCGCGCGGGCCGGGGAGGAATTGGCGCAGGCGGCTGCCGAGGCGAGCAGGCTCGTTGGCGACCTCGATGCACTGGTGGCCGCTATGGAGTGGCGGCCGCGCCCTGGCGCGCGGGTGCTGACGCATTCGGTGGGCACACTCATCAGCCAGATCGTCTGGCTGACGGTGATCGGGCAAGCCGCCCAGGTCTCGGGGGCCACCGCCGAATGGACACGACTGGACGAGCTACTCAACATCTACGACGAGGTCCGCGCCGCGTTGCTGGCCGGGAGGGTCCGCCCGCCCACCCCGCGCACCGGGTCGGGTGGCGGTGGCGGTGCGTCGTGACAGCGCAAACCCGCTACTACGCCCTCCTCGGCCGCTGTGAACGCGAGGGTGACCACGTCACGGCTGCGGTGCTGCGGGCCCAGGGGCCACCGGCGCCAGAGCCGCCGGACGGGTTGTGCGGGGCCATCGACTACGCCCGCCATCGCGCCGCCCATGGCGATGAAGACGCGACACGGTTCCTGTTACAGCACACCTTCACGGCGCATCACCGATTACGTAGACCCTATCGGGGGTGAAATGTGATGCACGACAAGGAACTTCACCCCGCTCACTGCACCCAGGTGGACGGGTGGCGGGCGGTGTGGTGTTGGGACCGCGGCCGGGTCCGGATGCTACTGGTCTGTCGGTGCGGGGATCCGAAATCGCTGGCGTTGTTCGATGCCGAGTCGTGCCCGGATCTGGTGGACGCGCGCAGACGGTGGCCGAAGCTGGCTCGGTTGTGGGATGCGGTGCGGTCCGAACTGTGGGCCGAACTGGTTCCGCGGCAACGAGTTCGGCGTGGACGGTGCGTACCGTGAGCGGGCATCTGCGATCGGTGCCACCCGACCCCCAGTCCGAGCGTGTGCGGCAGGTGGTCCAACGGGCGAGAAAGGCTGGATACCGGCTGATCCGTGACCCTCGGCTGCCGCATCAGTGGCAGCTGCTCGACCTCGCAGACGGTGAACGCATCTATTCGGCCGCCACGCTCGACCAGATCGAGCAGTGGCTCAGCACCTAGAAGGCAATGGCTGCCGAGAGCGCGATTCGCGAAACGTGCCCTCGGCCCGTACCGAGCATTCCGAGCACACCGTACTAGAAACCAGCAGTTTCATTGGTACCCATAATTCGAGGAGCATTTTGAATGGAAGCGGACGACAACGGTACCTCGGGGACAGATGGCGAAGCGAGGGGCACCAGTGACGATCAGACCTTGGACGAGTGGGTTGCCAAGATGGTGGCCGCCGCCGAACGTGCCGGGTACACATTGCATCCCGATTCGGATCCGCCACGCCTGCTGCGGTGGCGGCGCATCGACGACAAGTCGAGCGACGCGCCCGTGGTGTGGGTGGATGAGCCACCGGATCACCTTCGATGAGTATGGACCGTCCGGAGCAGAATCTACTTGCGCCGGTGCCGGTTTCAGAGATGGTGGAGTTCTGCGCGGCGGTGCAGTTCTCGGGCGATCACTTCTTCGGTCGCGGGCGTGACCACGGTGTCGTTGTCGTCCACCGCGATCAGGTAACGTCCGCCCGCCGAGTGGTCGTCGCGGATGTCGATCCAGTTCAGGTAGACCGGCGGGGCCGTGTTGCGGTCGTGTAGGTAGCGCTCGATGCACAGGTGCCCCTCGGCGACGCGCGGCGCCCGCAGTAGCAGGCGGATCCGCTCCTCGACCGGTCGGCGGCCCTCATCATCGGGACGCCACGATGCAGGTGGTTGCTCGCCGCGTACGCGCGGGGTGTAACCGACCATTTGTCCGGCTGCGCCGGGCTGCGCGGGCGGCATCGTCGCCGCCAGGTGCCGACCGAGGTTGCGGCGCTGGGTGACCACAAGCTTGATATCGCCGCCGAAATCGGCTGAGGGACCGGATTTCTGGAACAGGATCACCCCGAGATCGGCGTGGGCGGCGGCCAGCGACCGCACTCGTTTCACCGAGTCGTGGAACTTGCCGGTGCAGATCAGCCGCAGATCCGGTTTGACCAGCACACGCAGCGGCCAGGTGAGGTCCGGGTCACCGCGATGCGGGTAACGGGCACTGATCTCCGCTCGCCGCCGCGCGTACTCGTCAGGGGGAGCAGATGTTTCGAGAATGCTGATCGGATAGGGATATTCCCCCGCCAGCCCGGTCTCTGCCCACACCCACGCGAATTCGTCGGGAGTGAAGTCCCACACCGTTTGCGTCCGCACTCAGCGCCCTGTCTCCCGCGCGGGACCGTCGTCCATCATCGGACCTTGCAGTGAAACCGTCTCCGTCCGCGGCTCGGCCCCACCGCCAGCGCTCGACTCGCCCGGTGCCGCGGCCGGCTGGACCCTCGGCGGGTTATCCTGCGCCGCAGCCGGATTCGTTCCTGGCGGAGAAGGCCGTGTCGACGCCGCATTGGGATCCGGCCACGCGGCCGGTGCCTGATAGCTCACCGCAGGGGCGTGCCCGGGGGCGGCCGGAGGCGGCGGAGCGGGAGCCGGATCGTCGTATCGGATCGGCACACCCGTCCCCGTGCGTGGCGGCTCGTACCCAGCATTGCTGACAGGTGGTGCACCTGGAGCGGGACTGGTTGCGGCGGGGCTGGTTCGCGGTGGCGGAGTATTCGAGTCCGGGGCTTGCCAGGTGGCGTAGTCGCCCCCGATCGCGCCCGTGGGCGCGGGCGGCAGGTCCGCCAGTTCGGGTTGGACCCGCTTGAGGTAGTCCGGAATCGGCTTCGTCCGGTCTTCGTCCTCGCCCTTGCGCTGGCCATGCGCGCCGGGAGCCATCGGGCCCATCGGCCCGCCCGGCCCCACACCGGCTGCACGAGCGGCCGCAGCTGCTTGTCCGGCCCCCGGGCCTGTCTGCCCAGGCGTACCCGGCCGTGAGGATCCAGGGCCACCTGGGCCTGTACCCGATCCTGATCCGCCGCGACCACCGATTCCCGGGGACTTGCCTCCGATGCCTCCACCGACGCCGGGGCCTGCGAGCCCGGCCGAGGAAACGCCAGCCGGGGTCGTCGATATGCCAGTTGACCCCGGCTGGCCGGGCGTTGCGGCACCAGGTGCACCGGGCCCGCCCGTGCCGGCGCTGGAGGGCGTCGTGATGGCGGGATCGACACCGGCGGGTGTCGTCTGGTTCTGCCGAGGATCCTGCGAGCCGGGCTGAGTCCCGGAGCCTTGCCGCGACGGATCTCCTTGCCCGCCGCCAGTGCCGCCCGCGCCGGAGCCGAGACCACCCGAGGAAATCCCTTGGCCACCACCGCCTGTGCCGCCGTCTCCACCACCGATCTGGGGTGGCGGCACGAACGCGGGCACGTTCTCTCCAGAGGGAGGACAGATCGGGAGATAGATCCTGTTGACCGCGTCGATGGCCATCTTGCGCGCGGCGATCGCGGCCTCGTTGTCGGCACGGTCTTTCTCCCCGCTTGTCAGATTCGGCAGCACTGATTCACGCGGGTTGTCCGGGTTGGGCGCGCTCGCCGCGGGCACGGGCGGCACCGCCGCGGCGAAGGCCACCGCCGCGTTGTACATCGCATCCAGGCGGAACGCCGCCGACTCGGCGACCTTACCCATCTGCTCGCCAGCATGGGCGAGCCTCATAGCGGCCGCGTGGGCGGCCTCACCACTGGCGCCTTCCCAGCGGCCTTGTAATACGCGGGCCACGCCCATCCGGTGCAGTTGGAACATGCTCGTGATCGTGACCGAGGACCGTGCCCAGGCTTGGGTCAGCTTGGACAACGCCGCCTGATCGATACTCTTGGCGGCATCCGAGATCTGTTGATGAGTCATCGTCTCCGGCGGAGGCTCCGGATTCGTCACATACGGTGGGTCCACCTCACCGCGTCCGAGGTCCCGATCGTGTTCGGCTGCGTTGCGCTGCGACGTGACCGCCTTCTGCTGGACAGCGTCGATCGCACCAGCAAACAGCTGCGGAATGGCCGCGGGGTTCTGAGGGCTGTCGTCATTGGTCATCTGCGCCCCTTAGGGGAACTGTGTTGTGCCAGAAGCCAACCCGCGTTCCCCCGTCCATCCTGCGGTGCCTGGCGTGACCCATCACAACCCCCTTGAGCAACTGGTCCGACGGTAACATAGCTCTGTTTGGACGACTACCTCGATGTAGAAATCTGTCGAAAGGAACCTACTTCTTAGACAATTCTCGTTGCAGGGTTTCGGCAAGGGACGGCAACTCGTCGCATGGATTGCCTGTAACTCGCGCCAGGTTTAGGCCGAGCTGGAGATCTATGACGCCGACCGGCGAGTCCATTGCCAGAAAACAAGTTCCTGACGCAGTTGACCCTGCCAGGGTGTAGATAGCTGCATCTCGTCCAGCGACGGTGGTGTTCTTCAAAGATTCTGTGCTACGGCTGCGGAAATCCTGGAGGCCGAGGTTTGTTGCTTTGATTTCCAGCGATCGCGCATTGAAGCCCTCGGCGGTTTTCTGATCGAATTTGCACCCTAGGAAGGTGTACTGATCAGCAGCGAGATCATCCCTCTCACGAGTCGCTGGATCGAACCCCAGGTTCTTGACAGTGGAGTCGCCGATGTCTCGACACGGGTCGAACGTGACTGCTGGTCGGCCTGTGTTGTTGCGCTGTGCGGGGGCAGGTGGAACTGAAACGGCGATGCTGGGATGCGCACTCGTTGTTGTTGTGTCTCCCGATGACCCCGGGGTCGTATCGTCACCGCAGGCACTCAGGAGGAGTGCTGTCGATGCGGCGATGACTATGCGCGCGGTTCTCACTATGCCGACTTCTCCGTCCCTAGCGCCTGTGCTGAGAACTGTATCGCTTGGGTGTTCTTCGCCTCGGCTTCCGTCGTCTTGCCTCCAGCAAGCAAGACTGCCTCCTGCATGCGCATTGCTCCCTCAATGAGCTGTGCCAGCGTAGTGCCGAAATCTCTTGCCTTGTTATTGAACCCATTGGCAAGTTGCTGGGTGGACGGGAAACCGCCGAAGCTCGTCACATCGTAAACTGCTTGGATACGTTTCAATTCCGAGTTCAAGTCCTCGATAAGGTGGTCGTACAACCTCACGAGATCATCGACAACCTGCGAGTCGAACAGGAAGTGTCCGCTTTGCGCTGCGGCCTCCGCCTGCTGCTTGAAGGCGGCGATCTCAGCTTGTCCGTAGTCGATGTTCACCTGCTGCGCCACTGCTGCCCCCTCGAGAGTGTCCTGGTGTGGGAGGCTACCAGCCGGGGCGCACGCTGGCGGGTTGGCTCCGGAGGCTCTGGCCTGGATATCGTTTCGAGTCGAATACGTCGATGACACCGAGGGGGACTCGTGGCCCTGTTGAAGGCCGATGTTGATCAGATCAAGGCACTTGCCGGCACTCTGGACGATGTGGCGGCGAAGGTCGATGCGTTGGATGTGCGTACTCCCGCGAAGGGCGTCACCGGAGCCTTGCCGGGCACGCCGCTGGGGGCGGCGTGCGATCAGGCCACCGAGTACACCGAAGGCGCATGGCTGCGAGTGTCGCAAAGGATCGGGCAGGTGTCCTCGACGATGAAGCAGACCGCGGAGTCGTTGTCGGCGACCGATGCGGACTTCAAAAAGCGCCTCGAAGATCTCAACTTCCACGCTCCGCAGGGCGGTGGCCGCTGATGACTGGGTGGGCGCTGACCAGAGCCAACGTAACCAGTTGGAACGCTTCGCTGTTGACCGACTTGGCGGCCACCGTCGAAGCCCAGAACGGGAATTACGAGTCCGAGGTCGGTCGGATGCCGCGGCACTTCCAGGACCTGGGCGGCAGCTGGGCCGGACAGTCGCACGATGCTGCCTACGACCGCGTGGGCCAGGACCACCGGCAGTCGCTGAAGGTCAAGGAGGGGGTCTCCGATCTGGTTGCGATCCTACGACAAGCGGGGAGTCGCTTGGTTTCCGAGCGCGCGAACCTGCTCGGCAAGGTGGCCGATACCGAGGACCCCGCTAAGGCGGTCGCCGGTGAAACGCTGAAGGTTGGTGACAATTGGCAGGTCACCATCACGTATCCAGCGAAGGTCGAGGAAGGCAAGAAGGCGGAGATCCTCGAGCGTGCCGAAGGCCAGCAGGGATTGATCAACACCGCCTGGTACAGCCTGCGCGATGCCGCGCATCAAGCCGATAAGCTGATTCGTGAAGCTGCCCAAGACATCCGCGATGCCGGGAGCAACTTCGGAGACGGTGTCGACGCACCGCTGAAACACCCCGGCACGACACACACCGATCTCACCGCCAAAGACGGCGCCGATGACGGCAAGCTCGTCGCCGACGGGAAGGCCACCCCGGAAGACCTGGAGCGGATCGCCGATCGCTTGGCTCAGAGCACCAATCTCAGTCCCGATCAGCTGGCGGCGATGGCCAACGGCCAGGACGTGACGGTCACCCAGCCCGCGATGGCCTACCTGCAGTCGTTCTACAACGGTGCGGGCCGCGACGGGCTGCTCACGTTGTCCGACCAGCTCCATACCAGTGGTTCTCCGGAATCTCTTGCGCTGCAGCGCAAGCTGGGCGACGGGTTGGTGATGTTGTCCAATGATCACGCCGTTACCCGCAACTCTTCCGGCGCGATCCAAGACCGCGGTGGCTGGAGCAAGCTCCACCCCGAGATCCGAGAACTGGTCGGCACCCGGCCCGGCACCCTCATCGCCGGTTCGGACGCCAACACCCGCGAGCTGCCCGACGACTACCGTGGCAAGGACGGAAAAGCCAACTACAACCGGGACATGGCACGGTTCGCCGACCTGGTCAACAGCGCGGACAAGGGGTACAGCCCCGGCCAGAAGTTCGGCATCGAACTGTCCCGCCAGGCGGCGCACCAGGCTTTCCTCTCCGACTACATCGGCGCAGGCGGGCGAGCCGAGATCATCGACCGACCCAGCGACGAAACCATCCAGCATCTGCTCGACGCCGGGACGCGCAGCAAAGAAGCCGACCAGGCCCTGATCACCGGCCATGGCTCGGAGGAGCTGTTCGGTAAGAACACCCCTGGTCAGGACTACCACCCCTACGACCCCAACAAGTTCCTCACCGGCCTGATGAAGCACAAGTGGGAGGACGACGGCGAGACGCTGGGCAACATGTACCGGTGGATCGAAGACGACTCGCACTCACCTGACCAAGCGGTGAGCACCCGAGCCGGAGATACCGCCAGCGGTCTGTCGAGCTACCTCACCAAGAACTACGACACCCTGATGAACCTGCACGGTCCACGCAGTGAGTCCCTAGGCCAAATCAATCCCCATGCGGTGCAAGCTCTTTCGTCGGCGTTGTCTCCCTACGTGGCCGACATGACCGGTGCCCTGCCGCCGAATCTGACGCACCACGGCTTCACGCCACCCGACCCGGCGAACGACAACGTGCGGCTCGGCGCGCAGCACATCTTCGCGCTGATGGATACCGATAAAGAAGCTGCCACACAATTCAATGCGAAGGCTCTTGTCGCCGCACAGGAGCTGCAATCCGCGTGGGTGGACTCGGCCCTCAACGACCCGCATAATCCTGTGAATCGAAATGCTACGGCGGCCGGGATGATTCAAGGACTGGTTGATCGCGGACTCGATCTCGAAGCGAAGGACCGAACCCAGGACGCGGTCCGCGGCAACACGCAAGGATTCGCGGACAAGGGTGCCGCTTACGATTCCATCAAAGGGGTCCTCACAACCGGTATCAAGTACGTACCAGTCGTCGGCGACGTTGTCGGCCCCACCCTCGGCCCCATGATCGACGTCAGCAATCCATGGGCCAGGAACGCTATCGTCGGGCTGTATTCAACACCGGACCCCTTGCCGACCCAGATCGACAAGCACACCAACTTCGAGCCCGCTCAGCTGGCGTATCAGGTCGCCCATACGCTGGAAACACGCGACGGGTCGCTGGAACACGATCCCAGGTATAGCTACCTGTTCGACCCCCAAGGCCATCTGAAGGACTATCAAACCCTGACCACTGTCGATCGCGTCACCGAGAAACAGATCAACGACGATCTTTCCAACGTCATCAACAGCTACCGGGACGGCTCGTTCGCAGTACCCATGCTGCAACTCAAAGACTATGTGCGAGAGGGCAGGGAGTCGATCCAGTGAAAGGCGCAGCTACGATCGTTGCATTCGCGCTACTCCTCGCTGGTGTGTCCGCGTGCGCTGAGCAATCCGACCCCTCGCAGTCGGTGGCGGACGACATGATCGAACACGTCACCACCACTGGCAGCGCCGACAAGACAGCTGTCCATGACTTGCTCACGGGCCGCGGACTCAGAGACGGCGCGAGCACCGACCAGGTACTCGACAGACTGATGCACCGCCACTGGGATGACGGCGGCGCGGCCGTGGGGACGATGTTCTCCTGGATCGAAACCGACGCGAAGGCTACGGACTCCGCTGCCGCTGTGCGCGCCGGAGAATCCGCAACCGGGCTAGCGCGTTACCTGGGCAGCCACGCCGCTGAGTTGCTGAACCTCGATGGGCCGCGGACGCGATCGGTCGGACAGGTCAATCCGCGCGCCGTTGAAGGAATCGCCACCGCGCTCACCCCCTACATCGCGAACTTCGCCGGTGTCACGGCGGCGGGCCTCGGGGCGACTGCGTTCACGCCGCCGGACGGTGAGAACTCCGCACGTCACAACGCCATCAATGTCTTCGCTGTAGTGGTGAGTAACAAGGATTCCGCTGGTCACTTCGCCCGCGCCACGTTCTCGGTTGCTACCCGCATTGCGAGCACCTGGGTCAGCAGTGAGCTGGATCGGCAGCCCAAACCAGCCTCGGCCTACGAGTACGGGGTCCTGTGCCGGATTCTGGATCGTGGCCTCGCAGCCGAAGCAGAGGACCGCAGCCAAGACAAGTTCGGCGATCCCCTCCCCGCTGATCCCGCCAAGTACGAGAAGCCCTATGTCGACTACCGTAGGACAGGATTCCAGCTGCCGGGCCTCGACCTGGTGAAGGCACTGCAGGATCGCGATGGCATAGTCGAGCACGATCCTCGTTACGACTACCTGTTCGGGCCGGACGGACGTCTCAAGGACATCATCGCGCTGATCGACCGGAATGAGATCAACTTCGCGGAGGCGAAGGGCGACCTAGCCAACATCCTCAACAGCTATCACGGCCGAGTCATGGAGTTACCAGCGCTGAGGTTCTACTCCGAATATCGAGATGGCTGGGATTCCGTGAAATGACCTTCCACGCTCATTCGAGTACTCCCTCCGGTAGCTGGCATCCCAGCGCGGCGGCCAGCAGGCGGTAATGCGTTGGTGCCCAGCTGGTTCGGCAGGCTTGGCAGATGCATCCGTCGGCGGTGATCTGGAGTGCGGCTTGGCGGACGAGTTCGCCGCTGGCGTCGGGCCGGTGGACGGTGCGGGTGGCGCAGGCGGGGCAGGCGGCGACGAGTTCCCAGCGGCGGGCGGGTTCGAGCAGTGTGCGTCCGGCGCTGGTCCACCGCTGCAGGGTGGTGATCCAGCCGTGGACGAGGTCGTGGTCCTCGGGTGTCCAGGTGGTGGCGGCGAGCTGGTTGAGTCGGCGGACGGTGTCGGGTTGGCCGTTGTCGGAGCTCGGGTCTGGGCACCAGGTGGCGACGGTGGTGTCGATGTCGGTGAGCCAGTCGAGTGCTTCGATCCAGGCTGGTGGGAGGCTGCGTGGCCGGAGGGTGACGCCGTCGCCTTGGCGGGCGGCGAGTTCTGTGCGGATCTCGTC
Organism: Nocardia transvalensis; assembly: GCF_015477765.1. Lineage (GTDB taxonomy): Bacteria > Actinomycetota > Actinomycetes > Mycobacteriales > Mycobacteriaceae > Nocardia > Nocardia transvalensis_A. The sequence continues at coordinate 123,020 of NZ_JADLQQ010000014.1, forward strand.
GTAGAGCGATTGCCGGTAGCCGCTGCGGGTTTCGCCGTCAGGGTCGGTGTAGGTGACCGGTCGCAGGCCGATGAGGGCGTGGACGGCGTCGTCGAGGTGGTGTCGGAGGTCGTGGCTGGGTTGCGGGCCGGTGTGGGCGTCGAATTCCCTTGGGGCAGCGGAACCATTCACCATTTCTATACTGTAGCGCGCAACGGTAGATAACCGGGTCAACCTGCTCTCCCGAGTTCTCTTTCCAGCCTGGCCAGTTGGGCATGCTGATGGGCGCGCGCCTCGGCGATCCAGCCCTTCAGCAGGTCGACGGCTTGCTGTTCGTCGGAGTGGTAGATGAGGGTTTGCGCCTGGAACGTGGTGAGCCCCAGCAGTTCTTGCGTCAGGACGGGGATGGAGCGGAGCTGGCCGCGCCAGGACACCATGCCGGGCATGGGTGTGGGCACCCAGATGGCACCGGCGAGGGTGACTGTCCATCCTGCGACGCAGTGCGCGACGCCGTCGGGCCGGACTTCGGCCCATACGTTGCGGTCGTGCAGGTGCGGGTTGGCCTGCAAGGTTTCCAGCAGCAGTGTCGCCAGCGGCAGGTTTAACAAGCCGGGCACGGGTACCTCCAGGCTGACAGCAACACAACCCCCTCCATGGCCTGATCGGGCCGATCTCGGTCACCCGCACGAGCCCCCCGAATTGTCGGCGCTGCGGGCACTGTCGGTGCCGCTGAGATCCGGCCACGCATGAAGATCCGGGGACCGGGTCTCAGGGTCGCGGATTGTAACCGCGAGATCCATTATGCAGGACGAACTTCCGCACAAAAGAACCTGTGGCTTGCATAACCCCCTGTGACGTGTTTTGAGAAGGCCCCTACTGGGTAGGGCACCAACGGGTTCCGCCCTCATAAGCCCAGGTGAGAGTGAAACCCCTTGGTGCCAGCCACAGTTCGTGAAAGATGACGTTGGTTCCCGACACGAATCTGGAGATCGGCGTGTCGCCCGAGTGCCTCATTCGACGGTTCCGACGACCATCTGCCCGGTGATCTGCTGCACGAACAGATCGGGAGACACCCAACCGTCGGTGTAGTAGCGCGAGCGCAGGTCGGCGTCGAACTCGAACAGCACACCGTTGGCGTCGATCCCGGCCCGGTAGCCGTCGGTATCGCCGTAGTCGAGGACCGCGAGGGTGAGGCCGTCGAAGCTGGCGACCTCGAGGACGGGCGGGTGCGGTGTGCCGGGTGGGCAGTACCGCATCAGTACCGTTTGGCGGACCTCGCCGGTCTCGGTGGGCCGCAGGTGGTGCAAGACGATCACGTACTCCACCTCACGCCATCGCACCGACAGCCGGTAGGCGAAGACTTCCCCGCGATATCCGGGTTCGGTGAACGGGATTCGCAGCGCGCAGCCGGGCGGCGGGGTTGGCCAGTCGGGGCCTGGTCGCGGTGGCAGCCCGAGCGCGAGGGTGACCACGGCGACGACAGCCGCGGCCTGGTCGGGATCCGGAGGCCGGGGTGGTCCGGTGAACTCCGAGCCGGGACACAGCACCTGGCTGGTGTCGGCGTCGTAGTCGTGATGGGCGAGATCTCGTTCGCAGTCGGCGCAGCCGCACATTCTCATGATCAGCGTGGCCACGGTGATCGGTAGTGCGTGCCAGTCCTCGGGGCAGTGCGGGCACGTCTCGGCGGTGCCGCGGTCGGGGCCGGCGGCGAGTTGTTCGTCGACCAGGGCGTCGATTTCGTCTACAAGGCGACGATCCGGGGTGGGTTCGGGTCCGGTCATGCCTGCGCCCCCAATCCGTCGACCAGGGCGTCGAGGACGTCCTCGGGGACGCCGAGGGCCTCGAGGCGGTCCAACAGCGCGTCGATCGCTTCGTCTCTGTCCTCTCGCTGGGTCTTGACGGAGCGGAGACGGCCGTTGGCGTCGATGAGGGTGGTTCGGGCCGACCACCGCCGGGGGTGTCCGCCGCGACCGAGCCGCCGTGTGACGAGGATCCGTGTGGGCGTGAAGGGTTGCGGTTTCGGCCGGGGCATCATGCCCTCCCTCGGGTGCCGGGGATGCGCAGGTCGGCCAGTTCGACCGCGCGCTGCCAAGGTTGTCCTTTGTCTTCGTGGCGTTGGACGACGTTGAGCCACAACAGGTCCTGGCCCCATGCGCCGAAGTGGGCGAACGCCATGACGGTGGTGGCGGCGCTGGTGGTGTGGGCGTCGTGTTCGGCGAGCCGATCAGGATCGGCGCCGAGGGCCAGCAGAGCGCGCCCGATCAGGCGTGAGCCTTGCCAGCGGCCGTCGTCGCCGCGCACCACGTACCGGTTCCCGTGCGGGTGCTCGAGTGTGGTGGGGGTGACGGCGTCGGGGTCGGCGGCCGCGAGGGCACGAACCTGGGTCACCAGGTCGGCGGCGGTGATGACGGTGGTGGGTGTCATAGGGCACCTTTTTCGATGCGGTCGATGATCTCGGCGAGGTCGTGGAGGCTGTTGTCGGAGCCGAACAGTTCGTCGGCCTGGATATGGGTGAGGCCCAGACGTCGCCGCGCGTACTCGGCGGCCCGCAATTGCTCACCCGTGATGGAGTCATGAGCAGTGGTGAGATCGGCGCGCAGCAGCACCACCGGTTCGCTGTCGGAGGTGTTGCGGACCATCGAGCGCAGCGCCATGGTGTCGTGTGCCCACGTGATGTCCGGGGACAGCTCCACTGCCCACCCCGCGAAGCACATCGCGGTCTCGCACATCGGTTCACCGGTGTCGGTGCGGACGAGCCGATCGACATACACCTCCCGGAAAACCCCTTGGTCCCAGTACAGGCCGGGATATTCGCGCCAGTTCGGCAGATCTCGCAAAGTGGTGTGCACGCGGCGCATGAACGCGATATCGGGTTCTGGGCGCTGTCTCATGATCGGACTCCGTGGCGGGCTGCTGGTGCGACGCCGATCAGCCGCCCGGCGACCAGCAGGCGCAGCCGTTGTCCCGGTAGCCATGTCGCATGGCAGCACGGGCAATACCCGGTCTCGCGTTCGGTTCCGTCGAATGTCGTGATTCCCGGTTCGAGGGCTTGACCAGGGCAGGCGGGGCAGCGGTGACCCGACATCAGCCGCGTCAGGCTGGTGACCAGCCGCGAGGCCATCGACCGCTCGGAATCCTCCGCCTGGTGCGCGGAAGCGTCCGGGCAATACATTTCCAAGACGATTTTCATCGTTTCTCCTGTGGATGCGGTATTCAATTTGATAGGAGATTTCGGTGGGTGCTAGCCACAGATGAAATCCCCTACCTCATATATTAATTCATTCAGCTCTCTGCTATCAATGATTCAGTTCGATTGGCAATGAACATGTTTCGACGGAACCGTTTTGTCAGCCGTTGAATATTCCTCTGCTGCGGCACAATCGGAAATAGTTGTCGGCGGGTGTCCAGGGCAGTCCGGTGGTGGAGTGGTGCAGTTCGTGGGGGAACAGGCGTTCGTCGCGGGCGTAGCGCCACTGCCGCAGGTTCACCGCCGTCGGGTGGTCTTCGTCCTCGTGGCCGCGGGCCGGGACGATGCCGTAGCCGAACTCCGGCCAGCGCAGCTGGAGCGAGGAGCCGATCGGGCGGACCGAGCGGGCGCGGCCGTCGGCGGCGTGCGGGATGTGCCCTTCGAGGATGAGCACGAACCGGTACTTCACGCGCAGCCGATCCAGGATGCGGACCAGTTCTCGTGCGCCGTCGGCGACTTCGATGTCGAGGGCGCTGAGCCGGTACAGCGGTCCGGCGACGACGAGGGCGGGTCGGTGTGCGGCGATGGCGGCCTCGATACGGCGCAGCTCGCGCGGATCCTCCAGCCGTACGCCGTCGGGGCGGGCCTCGATGCGCAGCTCGTCCCGCCAATCCGGGCGCGGATGGTTCTGCTGATCGCACACAGCGTCGACGCGGGCGACGAGGTTGCGGTAGCGGCGGCGCAACTGGCCCGGCAGGTTCTCCGCATCCAGCACCAGCACCCGATGCGACGTCGCCTCCGGCGCACCCGCGCCGGTGATCGGCGCGGCGAGGAACGGGTGCAAACCAGCGGTGACCGCGCACGCGATCTGCGCCAGCAGGGTCGATTTTCCGAGTCCTTCGATGCCGGTGAGGATCATGCGGTCGCCGTACTCGAACAGCTGCGGGATCAGCCAATCGTAAGAATCCGTGCCGGACAGCAATTCGGCAACCGACGGCGGCAGCGCCTCGGCACCGGCCGCCACGAGGTCGGTGAAATCCAGGTCCAGGCTCGCGCGCGCGTGAGCGACGACTTCGCCGGTTAACTCGAGGTCCCCGGTCATGTGGAGGGTGTGCAGTTTCTGGATCATGCGGGTGGCCTCGGAGACGGCGGTCCGTGCGTGCCACAGGGTGATGATGCGGTCGGCGAAGTACGGCACCGACCCCGGTACGCCCTTGCCGAGCATGCGCAAGGTGACCGACCGGATGGTGGTGCGTTCTGCGCCGAGATCGCCTCCATGGCTGGCTTTTTCGATGATCACGACCGGGTCGGCGGGCTGACCGGCACGCAGCACCTCGAGCATGGCGGCGTGGATCTGCTGGTGCGCCGGGCGGTAGAACGCCTGGGTGGGGATGTCGGCCACCATGCGGGCGACCTCGGTGTTGTCCTCGGCGTACAGGGCCGCGCCGAGGACCTGCTGCTCGGCCTCGACGTCACAGAGTTCTGGCAGATCCCAGTCGCGGCTCACGCGGCACTCTCCCGCAGGCGGGCACGCAGTTTCGACGCCGCCCACAACCCGGCATCCCGCATTCCGGCCAGCTCGGCGCGCAACACGTCCTGGTGCGTGCCCTCGCCGAGCAGGGCTTCGATCTCCGCGCGCAGGGCCTCCCGCGCCGAACTCGGGGGTGCACCGCCCTGGCGGCTGATGGCGTCGATGTGGTCGCGGGCCAGCCGGTACGCCAGCGCGCGCACCTCCCCGGCGGTCACCGGATCCGGCGTCGGCAAGGGGGCCTGCGCGGCCGCCATGCGCCGGGCGTAGCCGCTGGTGCCGTGCGGATCGAAAAGCCGGTCTACATCGGGGTTTTCGGCGAGGTCACCGGTGGCGAGGTACTCGGCGCGGGCGTCGATGACCGCGCTGGCGCGGTCCAGCTCGGCCTGGGCGCGAGCCCGCCGAGCAGGACCGGCGTCCGGGTCGGCCAGGACGGCAACGGCGTCGGGCACCAGCCGGGCCAGCACCCGCTGGCGCATCGCCTCGGTGGCCGGGATCTCCGGGGCGGCGGCGTTGAGCCGATCGGCGACCTCGTCACCGCCATGACGGCGACGCGGGACCAATCGCACCGGCGGAGGTGATTCCCGTTCCCGCGCGTTAGGTTCCGCAGGGTTGATACCAACTCTTACAGAGGTATTTGTTACTTGTGAATTGTGAGACGCACGCGCGTTGCTAGCCGAAACGCTAGCGACCGGCCGTCGTCGCTCGGCCTTGGCCAGCCCTCCCAATCTACCTGCTGCCTGGGCTTTTTCACTGCGCACCGTGCTCTGGTGATGGCAAAAGTCGTTCATGATGAACACACCACGAAGGCACGGCGTGTTCATCGTGCACACGCCATGCCCGCACGGTGCGTCTGTGGTGCAGGCGTGGTGATGCCAGGATCGCGCCGTGGTGAACACCTCCCGGATGCGGTGCGGCACGATCGCGCGGGCCTGCGCGGCGGTGATAATGCCGCCTGTTCGGTTGCGGGCGCAGAAGATCCACAACTCGATCAGCTTCAGCTTCGCTACCGGTGTCATCGGCCCGGTCTTCGGGTTCTCCAGGAAGTCCAACGCGATCCGGATATAGCCACGGGCGTCGCGGCGAACACCCGGGGTGGTGTAGAGGGTCTGGTGTGCCCCGTAGTCGTGCATCCGGTACAGCCCGTCCAAACACGGCGCCGCTGCGGTGCACACGCCGCCGCCGCACGGTGTGTTCGCGGTGCAGTCGGTGTGGTGCCACACCTGGGCCTGGTCGAAGATCTGGCGGATGCGCAGCGGGATCATTTTGCGGGCTTGGGTGGCGAGCAGCACGCCGTCAGTCCTGTTGCGGGCGCAGAAGATCCACGCCTCGATCAGCTTCAGCTTCGCGACCGGACTCAGTGGCGCGGTCTTGGGGTTCTCGAGGAAATCGAGGGTCAGTTTGATGTAGGGGCGGGTGTCCCTGGGCATGGTTCTCCGAACGCGCGTGAACAAGAACAGGGGATGGGAAAGGGTCAGTCGATCGGTGTGACGGTGCGCGACTCGTGGACGCCGTCGTGCCAGCGCCGTTCGATGACGCGGGCACGGCCGGTGCCGCTTTCGACGAGGTAGCGGCACTCGTACAGCACGCGCACGATTCGGCCGGCATCATCGCGGACGCGGTCGCGGACCGTCCACGATTGCCCGTCCCCGAACGGGTCACCCGACAGCAGCCACGCTGCCGCCGGGCGAGCACCGTTCGGATCCGGTGTACTCACCGACTGCCCTCGACGGGCACATAGACGGTCGGGCCGTCTGTCCGGCGCGTGTTCTGGGTGCGGACGCTGCCCCGCCTGCGGGCGATGTCCACCAGCAATGCGGTGGTGCCGTCGTCGAGGGCCGAGACCTGTTCCAGGGTGAACGGCCGACCGGCGGCGATGAGCTTCTCCAAGCGGTCGGCGATCTTCTGCTCGGCCGGTAACAGGATCAGGCAGTCGTAGCGCAGAATCCGTGCCTGCAACGCGATCAGGCTGATCCCGAGGCGGCGAGCGATCGCCTCGTGCGTCATCAGCGACTCCCGCAGGAAGGTGTACTCCTCGATGAACACCCGCCGGGCGTCCTCGGCGGCCATGGCGAGCGCGCTGGGGCCGCGCTGCCTGCGCGACCGGTTCATGCCGATCTCGCCTGATTGTTCAGATCCTCCAGGTAGCGCCAGTAGTCGCACTCGATCCAGCGCAGCGGACCGGAATCACCGTTGAGGCGAAAGCCTTTGTCCGCCAGCGGGTGCGGCTTGGGCTGCGAGCGCCACTGCCGGACCAACTGCGCAGTGACCCGCAGCCGTCCCGCGATGTCCTCGATCGCCAGGACCCCATGCTGGCACCTGATCGCCGTACACGTGTTGTCGCCCATACGTTCTCACCCCCTCCCCTCACGAGCGTCGGTCTCGGCCGACGAACCATGACCGGTTTTCCGGTCGACCGCTTCCATCGCCGCCTTGATGGCGATGATCAGATCCCGCAGCGTGGTCGGCGCACCTTCGAGGTCGACCGTGGGTGCGCCGAGCATCCGATACGAGTCGATCTCCTTCCAGATCTCCCGCAGATCCTCCATCACCTCTGCATCGAGGATTCGCTGCCGGAACTGCGCGACCGTCGGAGTCTCTTCGCCACCGTCGAGCCAGTCCGCGATCTGGGCGGCCAGCTCCGCCCCCGGTTCGGCGATCACCTGATTGGCCAAGAACGGCAACCGGGTCTTGGAGATGTGCAGGTTGTTCTTCAGATCCAGGTCGCCGACGATGTCGAACTCGTGCTCGAGCCCTTCCCTCTGCACCGGGCGGGTGCCGACCTTGCGCGGCACCGCACGGCCCTTGGAGTCTTCCTCGATGACATATTCGGTCTTGGCCCGCATGGTCACGATCAGATGCCCCGGATAGGTGAGCATCGCATCCACCATGCGGCGTTCGTCCGGGTTGGCTTCCTTCCAGCCGGAGAACGAGTTGCTGCCGAGCTTGCGGCGGTCGACCTGTTCGAGCATCCCGTCCAAGCCCATCCAGTAGTGCGACCAAGAGTCGATGATCATCACGGCGAAGCCGTGCCCTGCTGCAACACCGAGGATCTCGACCAGGCTCGCCGGTGAGAACCGGTCCGGCTCGAAGGTCTGCCACTCCCATCCGTTGAGGCCCTGATACTTCTTGGCGCTGCCGTGCTCGGTGTCGACCATGCCGACGACACCGCCCTCGCGCTTGGCCCATTCCCAGGCCAGCGCGAGGGCGGTATAGGTCTTGCCCGACCCTGCGGGCCCGGACAACGCCATGCGCGCCTTGCTCTTTCGCCGGACCGCGGGCTTGAACTCGATCGCCATCACCACCACCGCCGAGCTGGCGTACCGATGGGTGAACGCCCCGCCACAGTGGTGGCGGGGCTATACTCGAATCGCATATTTACATCTCCTGTGGATGTGCATCGACCCGGCGGGGTGCTAGCCCGTCGGGTCATTTCATGTCTCCTGTGGACGTTCTCGATCAACGCCTGGTCAGCGCCTCGGCTCCTTCCGGGTCGAGGATGAACACGTCGTCGGCGGGCATGCTCAATGCCGTCGTGATCCGCACCGCGAGATCGGCGCTGCACGAGGTCCGCGCTCCCGAACGCAGCAGCCCGATCATGCTTTTGCCGCATCCGGCCCGATGAGCCAGCGTCCGCACCGACATCTGCCGTGCCTGCATGACGTCCCGCAACGCGGTCCGGGATCTCAGCCGTGCCCGACGTTCCATCCGGATTTCCCTCCTGCTCAACTCCCCTCACCCAGACAGTAACAGCAGAACACATCACTGTCTATCGCAACAATGGCGCTTATTTGTGCAGCTAGATGCAAACATTGACGGGATTTTGTTGCACATCTAGGGGGTGATCTGCATCGTCGGTTCGCTCGGTATAGGTATATGCCCTACGCTTGTGGACATGCCACGCACGCGTCACATACCCGAGCCGTGGGCTTCCGCGATGGCCGCAGTCAACATCCGCAGCCGCAACGAGCTCGCCGATATCGCAGGCGTGCACCCGACCACCGTCGGCCGGTTGATCGACGACCCGGGCCACCCCTCGTCGATCGACACCATCCGCGCTGTCGCCAAGGCGCTGAAGCTGGACGTGCGCGATGTCGCCCACTGGTCGGGCATCGCCCTCGAACTCGACGAGCCCTACACCCCACCCCCCGAAGCGGCGCTGCTCAACAGAGAACAACGCAACCTCGTCACCGACCTCATCCGCGCACTCGCCTCCACCAACCGACACCCCAGGCCCCCGTTGAAGATTCAGACGACAGGCGTCGTGGTCGTATCCGGCGAGTAATCAAACATATTCCATACCAGCGTATTCCACCGGACTCGACCACAGAGATGGCGTTGTATGCGGTGTAATTACTTGTCTCTCTGTAGAATTGGTGTTTCACAAACCAGCTAGCACCTGGTGGAAACATCCGCAGGAGAGACAATGGAATATCTATGCGCCCCGAGAGCGGGTGCGTGCTGATGGCACGCCCACCTCTGCCCATCGGAACCTGGGGCAAAATCTCGCGAATACCGGTGGGTCCCAACCGCTGGTACGCCTACTGCTATGTCCGCGACCATGACGGAGTCACCCGCCGCGCCCGCAGATGGACTCCTCGAGGAGTCAAAGACCGCAACGGCGCAGCCGCCGAACGCCGACTACTCGAACATCTCCGCGACCGCACACATGCTGGCGGCGACGAAATCAACGGCGAGACGACCATCGAGGATTTGTGGAAGGCGTACCGCAAATACCTCGTCGAGAAGAAGAAGGTCAGCCACAACACCCTCGACCGGTACGACCGCGCCGGGAAAGCGATCGTCAACGCCATGCGCAGGGTTCGCCTTCGGGAAGGCACGACTCAGCGGTTCGATCGGTTCCTCACCGAGTACGAGCAACACGGCGGCTCCGACGTCAAGGGTGTGCGCATCGTTCTCAACGGCATGTGCGCGCTGGCGGTTCGATACGACGTATGGCCTAGCAATCCCATACGAGAGACCGAGCCGATCAAGACCAAACCCGCCAAGGGCGCGGCAGCACTGGAACCCGAGCAGGTGCGGCAACTGCTCCTGGATGTCCGCACCAGCTCGGTACCGTGCCCGCCGCTGCCGAAGATGACCGACGGACAGCTCGTCCCAACGAACCCCAAGTACAGGGTGCCGACCATCGCCCAGTTCTGCGCTCGAGGTGATCTCGCCGACCCGATCACCATGTTCTCCGCCACCGGCAGCCGCGCCTCCGAGCTGATGGCGTTCCTGCTCGAGGACTACGACCCGAAGACCGGAATCATCCTCGTCACCGGGCACGTGATCAGAGTCCCGGGTGTCGGGCTGATCCGAGAATCCAACGAGGACAACCCGAACAATCCCAAGAACCTCCGCCGAGCCATCCAACTGGCCCCGTACGCGGTCGCGATGCTGGATAGACGGATCCCGACCCTGAAGCCCATCGAGGACGGCACCACCCCGCTGTTCCAGTCCGCGGCCGGGACGCTGCGCGACCCGACGAACTACAACGACCAGTGGCGGCGGGTGCGAACCGCTCTGGGATTGCCCGACAACATCACCGGGCACTCGTTCCGCAAGTTCGTCGTCGATGTCGGGCTCGACGCGAAGCTGTCGGCGGCATTGGTGGCCGACCAGGTCGGACATGTCAACCCGACCGAGACCCTGAACACCTACGCCTCCCGACGACGCCGACCCACCGGAGCGATGGCCAACGCTATCCAGAACGCCGTCTTCCCAAGCCAAAACATCCAGTAAACATCCACCAGGTTCAAAAATGGCCCAGGCCAGAGAAGCTGAAAACTTCTCTGGCCTGGGCCGCTAGTAGCGGGGACAGGATTTGAACCTGCGACCTCTGGGTTATGAGCCCAGCGAGCTACCGAGCTGCTCCACCCCGCGTCGGTGTGGATACCACTTTACACACCTGGATCGAGCGGGTTGACGGGGGGGTGGGTCGGGCGGTGGGTCAGGCCTTCCACCAGGGGCGCAGCGGGACGTCCCAGGTTTCGTTCGGGCCCAGCTTCATGCCCAGGACCTGGTGCAGCTGAACGACATTGCGCTGGAAGCCGAGTCGGCAGCCGGCCATGTACAGGCCCCAGACCTTCGCGGTGCCCTCGCCGACCTCGGCGACGCAGGCGTCCCAGTTGGCGACCAGGTTCTTGCACCATTCGGCGAGGGTGAGGGCGTAGTGCGGGCGCAGGTTCTCCTCGTGCAGCACCTCGAGGCCGACGTTCTGGATATCGGAGATGATGCGGCCCGAACCGATCAGCTCGCCGTCCGGGAACACGTAGCGGTCGATGAAGTCACCGGCCTTGGTGGTGCGGGTGTTGTCCGGGCGGGTGATGCAGTGGTTGAGGAACAGGCCGCCGTCGCGCAGCTTGCTCTTGATGTAGGTGAAGTAGGTCGGGTAGTTGTGCACGCCGATGTGCTCGGTGAGACCGATCGACGACACCGCGTCGAAATTGGATTCGGGAACGTCGCGGTAGTCGGAGTGGCGCACCTCGGCGAATTCCTGCAGGCCCTCCTCGGCGATCTTCTGCTGCGCCCACTCGGCCTGTTCCTTCGACAGGGTCGCGCCGATCACGTGCACGCCGCGCTTGGCCGCGTAGCGGACCATGCCGCCCCAGCCGCAGCCGATGTCGAGCAGCCGATCGCCCGGCTTCAGGTGCAGCTTGTCGAACACCAGGCGGTACTTGTTCTCCTGCGCCTGCTCGAGGGTCCAGCTCTCGTCCTCGTAACACGCGCAGGTGTAGGTCATCGACGGGCCGAGCACCTTCTCGTAGAAGGCGTTGGAGACGTCGTAGTGGTGGTGAATCGCCTCGGCGTCGCGGGCCTTCGAATGCCGCAGACCCTCCAGCGCGATCCGGCGCCAGCGCGGCAGCGTCTCCTGCGGCGGCGGCGCGATGGGCTTGAGCGCCTCCCAGCCGAGCGAGCGCGCGATGGTGACCAGGGCCAGCGCCGACGGGCGGCGGAACTTCAGGTCGCTCATCGCCTTGAGGAATTCGTACGGGTCGCCCGGGTGCACCCCCTCGGCGGTCATATCGCCGGAGATGTAGGCGCGGGCCATGCCCAGATCGCCCGGGGCGGTGGCGATGTAGTTGATGCCGCGGGGGTTGCGGATGTCCAGCTTGTATTTGGAGTCGGCCGGGCCGGTGGCGCTGCCGTCGTAGGCGGAGAACCGGATCGGCACCTCGCCGTCGACGAGTGTCTCGAAGATCTCGGCGATGGTGAGTTTTGTTCCCAGCTCCGCAAATACGTCGGAACGATCTTTGAACGTGGTCACTTGCGTTGCACCGCCTTCGAATACAAATCCAGCAAACGATGATCGGGGTCGTAGCGTTTCTTCAGTTCGGGGTAGACGTCGCCGCCGTACAACTGCGCGAATTCATCTTTGTCGTAATACGCATCCGAGTACAGCGATTTGTGCCCGTCGAGCTCGCTCACCTTGCGCTCGATGGCCCGGTTCGCCGCCCCTTCCGGCTGACCCGGGACGGTCGGCACGGCCGACCAGAAGCCGACATTGACATAGGTGCGATCGGGCTCCAGCGGGTACAGCGGCCAGGGCCTTCCGTTCGTGGTGGAGCCGTTGTCTCGCAACCGAAGTGGGCACAGCCAGATCGGCTCGATCGGGATCTCGTCCAGGAACCACCGCAGGAACTCGGCGGTGCGCTCGATCGGCACCTCGATATCCTGCACCACCCGCTCGCGCGGCGGATTGCCCTTGCGGGCCTCGATCTTGTCGCCGACATTGTATTTGTGGTCGAGCGCGATGAGTTTCCAGTAGAAGCTCGAGCGCCGATACTGCTTGGGCCAGAACCGGCGGATCTTCGGGTTCTGGGTGCCGAAAGCCCGTGAGCACCAGAACCAGTCGGTGTCCCAGCGCCACAGATAGTCGTGAATGGTGAGCCGGTCGCGTTTGGGCCGCGTCGAATCGTGCTGGATGGAGCGGTAGAAGATATCCATCCCGGTGTAGTCGCTGACCGGGCCGGGCTCGTCGGTCTGGCGGCCCAGCACCAGATAGCTCTCGTCGGCGGTGAACACCACGCCGTCGATATAGTCGACCCGCTCGCCGTCGTAGGCGCGGTCGAGGACGATCTGTGCCATCACCGTCTCGAGTTCGCGCAGATCGTGGAAGCGCACGTGCCGCAGGGCCACATACGGCTGCACGGACTCCAGCTCGATCTTCAGCCGTGTCGAATAGCCGAGGGTGCCATAGGAGTTGGGGAAGCCGCGGAACAGATCCGCATGTTCGCCGTCGGGGGTCGCGGTGATGATCTCGCCCGAGCCGGTCAGCACGTCGATCTCCAGCACCGATTCGTGCGGCAGGCCGTTGCGGAAGGAGGTGGACTCGATGCCCAGGCCCGTGACCGCGCCTCCGAGGGTGATGGTCTTGAGCTGCGGCACCACCAGCGGGGCCAGCCCGTACGGCAGGGTCGCGGCGACCAGGTCCTCATAGGTCGTCATCCCGGCCACATCGGCCGTCTTGACCTGCGGATCGACGGCGATGACCTTGGTCAGACCGGACACGTCCAGACCGGGAGCCGGGTTCTTGGCCCGGGCCCGGAATAGATTGGAGGTCTTCTTGGCCAGCCGCACGGTGGCGTCCCGCGGAATGGCGCGGTAACTGGCCAATAGGCGATCCACCCCCGCCCGATGCGCGGCAAATCCTGATTCGTGTGCGGCCGGTGCGCGCCCGACCTTCCCCAACAGACTCACTGCCACTCCCTGACGCTATCTCGCACCGAAGTGAGCTACCACCGTGAGGGTACCTAGCGGCAGCATTCTTCACCCACATGTTGCATGGCGTTCGGGTACCCGCATCGCTCGCCGCGACACAGCTGATTCCCCTGGTCGAGGCACTGTTTCCGACCGGAAGGACGAGCCGGTCGCGAGCGCCCCGGCCCCGGCAGCCGGCCCGGGCCCGAGCGAATATTCCGGGCGCGGGCGTACTGGGAGAGTCGTCACGCCCCGAAACGGGAATGGAAACCTCGGGAAATTCGCTACACCGATATTCGGGCCGACCCGGCCCCGGTCGTCAATGTCTTGGCGAACCAGTGCTCGGCATAGGCGTCGTTGTTGTATCCGCAGCAGCGACCAGCAGGCGGCGGCCACCTCCGCCCCGGGCATGCGCGAGCACGAAGGCCCTCTCGAGCTCGGCCGTCTCCGAATCCATCGAGTTCGTCCGGGAGGTCGTCCGGCCGCCGTGCAGGAGGTACCAGCGATCGCTGACCTCCGACACGATGATTCGCCCCCCGGGGGGTGATTCCGGCAACGCTGATGATCCGAATCCCCCGGATCGGGGCGTAGCATAGCCCGGCGGCAGTCAACGTGCACCTCGCCGACTCAAACAAGGAGTTCACAGTGGGACAGGTCAGCGCCTCCAGTTCGATCGTCGTTCCGGCGGATTCGCAGCGCGCGCTCGAGGCGATCGCCGATTACGAGACGGTGCGCCCGCGCATCCTCACCTCGCACTACCGCGACTACAAGGTGCTCGGGGGCGGTAAGGGTGCGGGCACGGTGGCCGAGTGGACGCTGCAGGCCACCCAGAAGCGGTCCCGCGACGTGCACGCGGTGGTGTCGGTATCGGATTCCATGGTGACCGAACGTGATTCGAATTCCACCATGGTGACGACCTGGACGGTGACGCCGTCGGGCACCGGTTCGCTGGTCACGATCCGCACCAGCTGGAAGGGCGCCGGCGGCGTCGCCGGATTCTTCGAGGGCATCTTCGCACCCTTGGGACTGAAGAAGATTCAGGCCGAGGTGCTGGAGAATCTGAAGCGGGAGCTGTCCTAGGCCCTCTCCGCCTTCGCGATATCGAAGAGGTTGCCTTCGGGATCGGCCAGCGTCGCCCACTGAATGCCGTATTCGTCGTGGTCGTCGACGTGCTTGGCGCCCAATGACACTGCCCGCTCGATCTGTTCGCGCCAGTCGGGGGCGACCAGATCGAGGTGGACGACGTTCTTGCCCGGATTGCGTTCGGGCACCTTCAGGAACATCAGGGTGGGCGACATGGTCCCGCGGCCGATGCTCGCAAAGAACTCGGTGGCGTCCGGGTCGACCGGTTTGTCCAGCAGTTGTGACCAGAAACCGGCCAGCGCGGCCGCATCCGTGCAGTCGAAGGCGATGTTCTCGAGGGTGGGTGCCATGGTGTTCCTTCTCTTCCTACAGCCGGCCGATCGGCCAGCAGATTTCGGTGCGGTAGGTGCTTTCGTCGGTCTCGGGCGGGCCGACGAGGTAGATCTCGCGGATGGGTTCGGGTAGCGCCGAATCGTGCTCGGCCACATGGCTTCCCAGCGCCCCGTAGGTGCGGTCGAAGTCGACGAAGGGGCCCGTGTGGACGGCTACGGCGAAGCGGCGGGCCTCGAGCTGCGCCACCGCGTCGGCGTCGAAGGCGTCTCGATCGGACGCGGCGATCGGGACGAACGCCATCACCTCGCCGAGGGCGTTCTCGAAGAAGTCGGTCGAGTAGGTGGCCCCGCCCGGGCCGTCGGCCGCCACACCGCGGGCGGCCAGCGTCTCGTACAGCCTCGGGAAGGTCTCCCCGCACCACTCGCCGATCCGCTCGTGCGCCACGACGTCCCGCACGGCGAGCGCGGAAAACGCTGCGACGGAACGGTATTCGACCTCGATTCCCGTCGTCGGCAGGAGTAGGGCGCGCAGCGACGCCACCATGTCGCGGGTCCGCAGCAGTTGCGCTTCCATTCGTTCCAGATGGGCGCGCAGGGCGGCGTCGCGGGCGGCCTGATCCGGGGCGGCCAACACCGCCCGGACCTCGGGCAGCGGCATATCCAGCTCGCGCAGGCGCCGGATGAGATGCGCCTGCGCGACCTGTCCGGTCGAATAGCGCCGATAGCCGGAGGCCGGATCCACCGCCACCGGTTCCAGCAGCTCGACCTCGTGGTAATACCGCAGGGTCTTGACGCTCAGGTGCGTCAGCCGAGCGAATTCACCGATGGAGACCGTCGCAGTCATGCCATCAGCGAACACCCTCCAGTGATGGGAGAGTCAAGGACCCTCACTCAGTACGTCAGCACGAACGTCAACATCAACGGCGTCTGGAAGAACCCGCGCCAATACGAGTACCCGAACCACACGCCCGGGGCGACCTCACGGATCTCGTCCCAGATCTGCGGGGTGATCGAGGGGGCGTAATCCAGCGCCCACGCCTGCCGTCCGTCCATGCGCGACGGGGCGGAGTACACATGCGCCGGGAATCCCTCGATCCCCGCAGGGGAGATGCGGTTCATCAGGCGACCACCGGCGGGGCCGGTGTAGAAGGTCTTACCGGTCCAGAACGGCGGTGAGACAACCTGGATCAGCAGTGGTCGCGCCACCCAGCCGTTCGTCACGCCCGACGGAACGTTGCCGCGAGGCGCGTCGCGGAAGATCCGGTCCTGCTGCTCCGGGGAGCATCTGTTGCGCAGTGCGTCGACTGTCGCGGCCGGATTGTTGGTGTAGATCACACAACCGCCGCCGTAGTTGATGTCGGCTCTGGCTGTCGGTGCTTGGAGCACCGCGGGTGTCACGGCGAACAGCGCGGCCAGTCCGGCCGACGCTGCCAGGCGCACAAGGGATTTGCGGAAAAGGTCACGGTTTGCATGCATTACTGCCTCCACCGGATCGCCCGACCCACTTTTGATGGTAAATCGCTATAACCGGCCGGATACGGTGGTAAACACAACCGTGACTACGCTGGTACCCAACCCCTTCCCTTCAGAGAGGACAGGCCCGTGCAGCCAGGTGGACAGTTCGATATGGGCGCACTGCTCGCCCAGGCACAGCAGATGCAGCAGGCCGTCATGGAGGCGCAGGCCGAGATCGCGGCGGCCGAGGTCGAAGGTGAATCCGGTGGCGGCCTGGTGAAGGTGACCATCAAGGCCACCGGCGAGGTGGTGTCGCTGCAGATCGATCCCAAGGTGGTCGATCCCGATGATGTGGAGACGCTGCAGGATCTGATCGTCGGCGCCGTCAACACCGCGATGGCCAATGCGCAGCAGCTGGCCGCGGACAAGCTCGGGCCGCTGGCCGGCGGCGGTGGTCTGCCCGGAATTCCGGGTCTCGGATAGAGGACGGAGCTGTTGTACGAGGGGCCGGTTCAGGATCTGATCGACGAGTTGGGCAAGCTGCCCGGCGTCGGTCCGAAGAGCGCCCAGCGCATCGCCTTTCATCTGTTGTCGGTCGAGCCGCCGGAGATCGACCGGCTGCAGGCGGCATTGCAGAAGGTGCGTGACGGGGTGCGGTTCTGCGCGGTGTGCGGCACGGTCTCCGATGGGGAGCTGTGCCGCATCTGCGCCGATCCGCGCCGCGACCGCACCCTGATCTGTGTGGTCGAGGAGCCGAAGGATGTGCAGGCCATCGAGCGCACCCGCGAATTCCGCGGCCGCTACCACGTGCTCGGCGGCGCGCTGGACCCGCTGTCGGGCATCGGCCCCGATCAGCTGCGCATCCGGGAGCTGTTGTCCCGCATCGGCAATCAGGAGGACGGCGTCGACGTCACCGAGGTGATCATCGCCACCGACCCGAACACCGAGGGCGAGGCCACCGCCACCTATCTCGTCCGCATGCTCCGAGACTTCCCCGGCCTCACCGTCACCCGCCTGGCCTCCGGCCTCCCCATGGGCGGTGACCTGGAATTCGCCGACGAACTGACCCTCGGCCGGGCCCTCTCCGGCCGCCGCGCGCTGTAGCCGGGCCCGGTGGCCTCTCGTTTCCCGCAACACGAGAAAATTCGGGGTAGGCGGAGGGGGCTTCACCGGTTACTGTGCGGGGGATGAGCATTGCGTTTTTGCTGACGACACTGGTCATCGTGGCCACACCCGGGGTCGGGGCGTTGTATACCGTGGCGGCGGGGCTCAATCGGGGTACCCGGGCCAGCCTGGTGGCGGCCTTCGGGTGCACGCTCGGGATCGTGCCGCATATGGTGGCCGCGATCACCGGGTTGGCGGCGCTGTTGAATACCAGCGCGATCGCCTTCCAGACATTGAAGTATCTGGGCGTCCTCTATCTGCTGTACATGGCGTGGACCACGTTCCGGGACAAGGGAACTCTCGCGGTCGACGACGAGCGGACGATCGGTCCCGCCCCCTCGGCGCTGCGGGTGATCATCTCGGCGATCCTGCTGAATGTTCTCAATCCGAAGCTGACCATCTTCTTCTTCGCCTTCCTGCCGCAGTTCGTGAGCACCACCGAACCGCACGCCCTGCTGCGCATGCTGGAACTAAGCGGCATCTTCATGCTGGTGACCCTCGTGGTCTTCGGCGCCTACGGCATCTTCGCCGCCGCCGTCCGCACCCACGTCATCAACCGCCCCTCCATCACCACCTGGCTCCGCAGGGTCTTCGGCGCCTCCTTCATAGCCCTCGCCGGCCGCCTAGCCTTCACCAACCAGTAACAGCCAGGCCCCGCGCTCCTCTGCGTTCCATCACATATGAGTGGGGCCCGAGCTGGGTGCCAGGGGTTCTACGTTTCGTGACAACTGATTTCGCAAGAACATCGGTAACTCGTCGGGGACGCCCAAAACCCGAGCGGCACCCAACGCAGGACCTGTATTCAACGGTCGAGGCAACCAACTTGTATGGCCTGGAGCGCGGAGAGGCGGGGGAGTGCGGAGTCAGAGGTCGACCGGTTTCCAGTCGAGGGAGTCGAAGTGGGTGCGGTCGTTGTTGGCCCAGGCCCAGATCAGGGCGGTGACCAACTCGGCGTCGGTGGTGTGGGTGCCGAAGTGGCGGTCGGGGGAGCCGTCGCGGTATTCGAGGGTGTAGCGGCCCGAGTCGTCGCGGAAGGTCTGGATGTAGACCTGGGGTTCGCGCTCGACGATCAGGTAGGGGTTCGGGTCGGACAGGGTGGGGATCCACTGGTCGAGCAGTGCGCGGGTGAGATACGGGAATTCGCCTGCACCGCCGTGGGTGACGGTGACGGGGATATGCCCGGCGGGGTCGATCAACCAGGTCAGCTGGGGATCGTAGACCGCGTAGTCGCGCGGGGTGGCGAGTTCGAACAACAGCCCGCGCAGATGCCCGATGGCGTCGTAGTCGCTCGAAACATACAGTGCAGCACCGGTTTCCGTGCCGCCGACCGGAGGTTCGGCCAGAAAGGAGTCCTGTTCGGGCAACCGCTCGTTGCGCCGGTTCAGCTCGGCCGCGATCGCCGCCACCGTCTCGGATTCGGGCCGCCCCTGCTGGGCGGTCAGATACGCGTCGACCTCGGCGGGTGTCGCCGCGACGCCGGAGGGCAGCAGTACGTGGTCGTAACTCACCCGGCCAGGCTACGCGGCCCGCTGCACGTCTCGGTGACCGCGCACCCGCACCCGCCGGCCACGTCGAAGCAGTCGACGATGAAGGTGTGCCGGGAGTGGTCGCTGTCGAAGCAGTCCGTATCCGTGCACTCCACCGATCGGTCGGTGTGCACGATCAACGTGCCGTGACAGTGGTCGAGCGCTGCATCGCAGGACAGACAGACCCTCGTGCGCATAAGACCTCCTGTGAGAACGTCCGCATTCGGTCTTACCACCGCCGCCCGACAACCTCGAGATCTCGACCGCGTGTCGCTCGAGCGTGTCCGTGTTGATCAACTGCGGTTCAGTTCTCGCCCCTGTGAATCCTGCCCTGGGGCTACGGCCGGATTTTTGTGCTTTCGCACCGTCGGCGCCCCGGTGCGCATACGCTCTGCATGCTGCCCTCCGGTGGGCAGTGCCCGATGACGACAGGCCATGTGGACCGAATCGCTTGGGAGGGCACGATGAACACCGAGTCTGCCGTGCAAGTCCGCGACACCGGGCTCTATCGCTGGACGGTGACGAGTATCGGTGCCGACGGGAAGCGCCGGACATTGGAGTCGGGGGAGGGGAAGTTCGGCACGGCCGATGCCACTACCGCTCGCGTGTGCCAGGACTTCATCCAGGTGGGAACGGCCGTATTCGATCGCGTCTGTTACGAACTCGTCGAGGAGCATCGGGCCGCGGTCCTCGATGCCCGGATCGAAGGCCGTGACGATCCGGTACCCGACGTATGGCGAGCGAGCATCGCCGTGTGCGATCACGACGGCGTCGAGCGGATGACCTCCACGGCGGAGCTGCGCTACCGCGAGGTCAGCGGCAAGGACGTCGACGATTACCGAAAACAGTTGGCACTGTGGGAGAAACGCGAGAAGCAGCGGTACCAGCGGCGGCTGCGGGCGATCGCCGCCGCCGGTCGCAAGCTCCCGCGAAACGGTGACGTTCCCTGCCTCGAGGTGGCCGACCCCCGGCTGCGCGGTGTGGTGCTCAACCTGCGGGTGGAGGCCGACACCGTCCGCGAGGAGGTTCCCGACATCGATCACTGCCGGGAACAACTGACGCTGGCCGAAAACACCGTCGCCGCCGCCCGCTCCGCGGAGAAGGATGCAAAAGCCAAGGGCGACTTGGCCGAGGCCATCCATGCCCGCGCCTACATCCAACGCTGGACCCCCCGCGTGGCCCGCTGGGCCAGCTTCATAGAACTGACCACCGAGGCCTACGCCGACGCCGCCTCCGTGGACGCCCTGGCCGACCGCCTCAGCCTCCAACCCCCGCCCCACGACTACGCCGAGGACGACTAGTCCGTGTCGTAGCCATCGGTTGGTGGCTACCGGCGCACAGTTCGATCGAACAGGGCCAGCAGTTCGCGGTAGTGCCGTTCGTCGGACTCGGGGTCGTAGGCGGACGTATCGGCTTGGGTGTAGCCGTGTTCGGCGCCCTCATAGACCTCGGTGCGGTGGCGGACTCCGGCGGCCTCGAGTGCCTTGTCGAACTGGGCAATGTGTTCCGGGGTCATGTGGTGATCCTCGCCCGCGTGGGCGAAGTACAGCTCCGCCGTGATGTCTCCGACGGTCAGGTGCGGACTGTCCGGGGTGTCGGTGACGAGCGGTCCACCATGGAATCCGGCCACCGCGCCGACCCGATCGGGGAACATGGCGGCGGCCAGCACCGCCAGCCGCGCACCCATGCAGTAGCCGGTGAGGCCGACCTTCCCCGCGGCCACCTGCGGCGACGTTGCCAGCCACGCGAGGTAGGCGCCGACATCGGAACGCAGGACCTCGGGTGTCAGCTCGACGATCATCGGGATGACCTGCTGGATGATTTCCGGCCGCTCCGCCGGGTCGATGAGATCCGGCAGCTCGACCACCGGCGCGCGCCCGTGCCGGTAATAGGCGTTCGGAAGCAGCACCGTGTAGCCGTGGGCGGCAATACGATCGGCCAGCGACCGCAGGCTGGGCCGCAGCCCGAAACCGTCCTGAAGCACCAGCACTCCCGGATGGGCGGCGCCATCGTCGGGGTAGGCAACATACGCGTCGGCGACACCATCGGGCGTCTCGATGTCGACCGACATACCGTGCACTGCAGTCATCGTTGAATCTTCCTGTCGAGTTGACCCTTTCGAATATGCCCATTCAGAAGGGTCGATTCGGCCCACCCTATCGGCCGTCGAAGCACCGATCCGGGTGCGTCAGGCCTCGGCTCGGACGGCCCGGTCGATGTCGAGGGTGAGCCGAAGGGTGTCGAGCACGGTGTCCGGGCCGATCCTGTTGTCGGCTTCGCCTCGCAGACAGGCCAATACGTGATCGATCATGGCGGTGTACTGGTCGGCGGCGGGTAGGTCCAGCTGGTGGACGCCGTCGGGTGTGTAGGCGGTGACCCTGGCCTCGGTCGTGCCGTCGGAGCCGATCGTGGACGTCGACTCGAGGACGCCGCAGTCGAAGGTGGCGGTGTAACCGCCGCGAGCGCCCCACGGCATCGGCATCAGCGCCGACACCGAACTGCGCGCGATCGCGCCGTCGAAGGTCATAACCGCCTCGACGGCGGCGGTGTCCGCATCGCGGGCGACGGCGGCGACGTCGAGGCGCTCGGGCAAGCCGAGGGTACGCACGATGATGTCGAGGTCGCTGTGCATGGCCTCCAGCGGCAGCGTCCGCAGGCCCAGCGAGGCGCCCGGCCACAGCGGTGCGGTGGCCATCCACAGCGTCAACCCCTCCAGGCGCCCGTAGATGCCATCGCGCACGGCGTCGACGAGGGCCTGGTTGGCGGGAATGAACCGCTCGAACATGTCCACGAACACCTGCCGATCGCTGCGTTCGGCGGCCTCGGCCACGCGGTTCGCATCGGCGAGTGTGTCGGCCAGCGGCAGTTCGGTCAGCACATGCTTGCCGGCGTCCAGGGCCCGCAGCACCGTCCGGGCGTGCAGCGGCGTGGGGAAGCAGACGTCGACCAGATCCACCGAGGGGTCGGTGAGCAGCGTATCCAGGTCGGTGGTGGTGGCGAATCCGAACTGTTCCTCGAATGCGGCGAGTTTGGCTGGGGTGCGGCCGAATACGACCACCTCGTCCACGTCCGAGCGCCGCGCGTACACCGCCGCGTGGGCCTGGCCGAATCCGGTTCCCAGCAATGCGATCTTCATTCCCGAGCTCCTTTCTGCTGTGACGTGTCCACGCTAGGTCCCTTCGAGGACAGGAGTTGTCCTCAAAGCAGGGCATAGTGGGACCGTGACGAACGACATGCCCGCTCGGATGCTGCGCCTGCTGTCGCTGCTGCAGACTCGGCGCGAATGGTCCGGCGCGGAGTTGGCCGACCGGCTCGGCGTCACCGTGCGTACGGTGCGCCGGGATGTCGACAGGCTGCGCGGGCTCGGCTATCCCGTGGACTCCGGGCCCGGCCACGCGGGTGGATACCGCATGGCGTCCGGGACGGATCTGCCGCCGCTGCTGCTGGACGACGACGAAGCCGTCGCGGTCGCGGTGGCGTTGCGGACGGCCACCGATACGGGCCTGGCCGAGCAGGCGCTGCGGGCGCTGGCCAAGCTGGAGCAGGTGCTGCCCGCCCGGCTGCGTGGGCGGGCCGGGGCATTGCAGCAGAGCGTCGCGCCGCTCGCCGTCGGCAGCGGTCCGTCCACCGACCCGGCGATCCTGGCGACGGCCGCCGCCGCATGCCGCGACCACGAGATAGTGGCCTTCGACTACACCACCCGGCACGGCACCGGCGGGCGGCGCCGCGTGCAACCGCATGCCCTGGTCGCCTTCACCGGCCTGTGGTACCTGGTCGCCTACGACGTCGAGGCGGAGGACTGGCGGATCTATCGGCTCGACCGGCTGCGCGATCTCTTGCCCACCGGTCGGCGGGTACCCGCGCGTGAGCTGCCCGGCGGCGACCCGGCGGCATTCGTCGCGAGCAAGATCGTGCGCGCGCCGACTCGGCATCGTGCGGTCGCGACCGTGGCGGCTCCCGCCGAGGCTGTGCGCTCCCGGGTCGGGGGAGCGCTGCCGGGTCGAATTACGCCGGTGGACGAAAGCGCCTGTGCCGTAGAGATTTCCGACGACAGTCCGGCTCGGATCGCGGCCATACTCGTCGGCCTCGATGCGGACTACACCCTCGATGCCGATCCCGAGGTTCTCGATCACCTGACGCGCTGTGCCTCTCGCATTACCGGTGCCGTCCGATCGGCGCGGCCATCGGCCTGAGCCGCAGGGGGGCGATCGGGCGGCAAATCAACTGATTGTGTACGATCTCAATCGTCAGTTGAAATGTGCTCGGAGGTGTGATGGCCCAGCAGGCGTGTACCGACGAGGTCCGGGTGACCTTGGATGTGCTCGCGCAGCTGGTGGAGCCGCTGTCGGAGGCGTTGCGGGCCGAAGTGGTCCTGCACGATCTGACCCATCTGCCCGATTCCGTGCGTGCGATTGCCGGTGGGCTCACCGGGCGTTCGGTGGGTGCACCGGCAACCGATCTGCTACTGCGGCATCTGCAGACCGGGGCGAGTGGGAATCTCATCGACTATCCGACCGAGCTGCCACACCACCGGCGGGGGCGCTCCAGCACGATCGTCGTGCGCTCCGCCGACGGGATGCCAGTTGCGGCACTGTGTTTGAACATCGACGTCACCGATCTTGCGGAGGCGCATCGCCTGCTCGGTGAGCTGCTCAACGGGACCGCGCGCGAAAGCGAAAGTCCGCGTGAGACATTCCCGCGCAGTGTCGGTGAACTGACCGAGCGGATGATCGCCGAGGCCGTCGCCGATACCGGCGTCCCGGTGGAACTGATGAAGAAGCAGCACAAGATTCAGGTGGTCGCGCGGCTGCGCGAGCAGGGTGTGTTCGCCGTCAAGGATGCGATCGAGACCGTGGCCGAGGCGATCGGCGTCACCCGATTCACCATCTATAACTACCTCAACGAGCTCGAGGGCGAGGAGAGCGCATGACCACGACCGTGGCCGACGATGTGATCGACATCAACAGATACGATCCCGTGCACCGGCAGTGGCTGGCCGAGGCGATCGCCAAGGTGCGTGCGGATGCGCGCCGCTCCTCGGATACCCATCTGCTGCGCGTGCCGATTCCGGCGGTCCCGGGTGTGGATCTGTATCTGAAGGACGAGTCCACCCATCCCACGGGCTCACTGAAGCATCGGCTGGCGCGTTCGCTGTTCCTGCATTCCTTGTGCAGCGGGTGGATTCGGCCCGACCGCCCGGTGATCGAGGCTTCCAGCGGCTCGACCGCGGTCTCCGAGGCCTACTTCGCCCGCCTGATCGGTGTGCCGTTCATCGCCGTGATGGCGCGCAGCACCAGTAGGGAGAAGGTGCGGCTGATCGAATTCCAGGGCGGGCAATGCCATTTCGTCGACAATGCCAACGAGGTGTACGAGGTGGCCGCGTGTCTGGCGCGCGAAACCGGCGGCCATTACATGGATCAGTTCACCTATGCCGAGCGCGCCACCGACTGGCGGGGCAACAACAATATCGCCGAGTCGATCTTCGAACAGCTGGCCGAGGAGCCGCATCCGGAACCGACGTGGATCGTGGCCACCGCGGGTACCGGCGGCACGTCGGCGACCATCGCCCGCTACATCCGCTACACCGGCCGCTCGACCGGCCTGTGCGTTGCCGACCCGGACAATTCGGCATTCTTCCCCGGCTGGCGCGACAGCGACCCGACCGTCACCACCGACATCTGTTCCCGCATCGAGGGCATCGGCCGCCAGCGCGTCGAGCCCAGCTTCGTCTCCTCGGCCATCGACCGCATGATCCATGTGCCCGACGCCGCCGCCATCGCGTCCGTGCATGTGCTCGAGGAGCTCATCGGCCGAAAAGCGGGCGCCTCCACCGGAACCGGGCTGTGGGCCGCCTTCCACATCATGTCCGAGATGGCCGGTGCGGGCCGCCGCGGCAGCGTGGTCGGCCTGCTCTGCGATCCGGGTGACCGCTACATCGACAAGTACTACTCGGCGGATTGGCTTGCGGCACAAGGGATCGACATCGAGCCCTACCGTATCCGGCTGCGGGAGTTCCTGAAGTCGGGGCGGTTGTGAGAGGCGGGCGTATCGGCACTCGTCGGTCCTGCTTGCTGTCGGCCGGAATCTAATCCATCAGAAGCCGCACGACCGCGATGGTCCCCACCACCACGATGACCCCGCGAAGTATGGTCGGCGGCAATCGCCGACCCACCGTCGCGCCCAACTGCCCGCCGATGATCGACCCGACCGCGATCAGTCCCGCCGCCTGCCACGACACCTCGGCGACGAATACGAAGATCAGGGCGGACACGGTATTGGCCAGCAGCGCCAGGTAGTTCTTCACCGCATTGAGCCGCTGGATGTCCTCGTGCACGAACACCCCGAGCAGGCCCATCAGCAGGACCCCTTGCGCCGCACCGAAATACCCACCGTAGACACCGGTTCCGAGCACGGACGGCCACAGCAGCGGTCCGCCGTGCTCGGGTGCGTCGCCGTCCTGCTCACGACGCCGCTTCACCCACCGCGACAGCCGCGGCTGCACCACCACCAACACCAGCGCCGCGATGATCAGCACCGGCACGATCGCCTTGAACGCCCCGGGCGGCAGGGTCAGCAGCAGGATCGCCCCCGCCGCGGCGCCCAGCAGGGTCGCGGAGCCGAGCCGCAACAGCCGGGCCCGCTGGCCCGCGAGCTCGCGCCGATACCCCAGCACGCCGCTCACTCCCCCGGGAACCAGGCCGATCGTGTTCGAGACGTTGGCGGTCACGGGCGGATAGCCCAGCGCCAGCAACACCGGGAAGGTGATCAGGGTCCCCGAGCCCACGATCGTGTTGATGCAGCCGGCCGCGATGCCCGCGCCGAAGACGACCAGCTGTTCTACCCAGGTCATGATTCTTGTCGACCTGCCTTTCCCGGTTGGATTGCGAAGCGGTAAACTCGCGATCATCATGCAGCGGGCACTCCTCCTCGGCCGCCGCGACGGGGTCTGACACGGACCGGCTCCCGTCGCGGGGTTCAGCTGTGCCGGTCGACCCAAGACGTATCTGGGATCCCACCCACACCCACGGAGAACATCGCATGTCACCCGCTGACGCCTTCGTATCCGCCACGCGCACGATCACCGCACCGTCCAAGCCGGCCCCGGCCGATCAGCCCGCGTGGAACAAGCAGAAGAACTCGTCGATGCCGACCTTCCGGTATCGGCCGTTCGCCGAGGAAGTCGAGCCGATCACGCTGCCCGATCGCACCTGGCCGAACAAGGTCGTGGACCGGGCCCCGGCGTGGTGCGCGGTCGACCTGCGCGACGGCAACCAGGCCCTGATAGACCCGATGAGCCCGGCCCGCAAGCGCCGCATGTTCGACCTGCTGGTGCGGATGGGCTACAAGGAGATCGAGGTCGGCTTCCCCTCGGCCAGCCAGACCGATTTCGACTTCGTCCGCGAGATCATCGAGGACGGCGCCATCCCGGACGACGTCACCATCCAGGTGCTGACCCAGTGCCGTCCGGAGCTGATCGAACGCACCTTCGAGGCGTGCCGGGGCGCGCAGCACGTGATCGTGCACTTCTACAACTCGACCTCGATCCTGCAGCGTCGCGTGGTGTTCCGCGCCGACCGCGAGGCCGTGAAGAAGATCGCCACCGATGCCGCTCGGCTGTGCCTGGAGACCGAGAGGAAGTATCCGGACACCGACTGGCGCTACGAGTACAGCCCGGAGTCCTACACCGGCACCGAGCTGGAGTACGCCCGCGAGGTGTGCGATGCGGTCTCGGAGATCATCGCGCCGACCCCCGACAAGCCGATGATCATCAACCTGCCCGCGACCGTCGAGATGGCGACACCGAACGTCTACGCCGACTCGATCGAGTGGATGAGCCGCAACCTGGCGCGCCGCGATTCCATCGTGCTGTCGCTGCACCCGCACAACGACCGCGGTACCGCCGTGGCCGCCGCCGAGCTGGGGTATCAGGCCGGTGCGGATCGCATCGAGGGCTGTCTGTTCGGCAACGGTGAGCGCACCGGCAATGTCTGCCTGGTCACCCTGGGGATGAACCTGTTCTCCCGGGGTGTGGATCCGCAGATCGACTTCTCCGATATCGACGAGATCCGCCGGACCGTCGAATACTGCAACCAGCTGCCCGTGCACGAGCGCCACCCGTACGGCGGTGACCTGGTCTACACCGCGTTCTCCGGCAGCCACCAGGACGCGATCAACAAGGGCCTGGACGCCATGAAGGCCGCCGCGGATTCCGCCGACTCCGATGTCGACGACATCACCTGGGAGGTTCCCTACCTGCCGATCGACCCGAAGGATGTGGGCCGCACCTACGAGGCCGTCATCCGGGTCAACTCGCAGTCCGGTAAGGGCGGCGTCGCCTACATCATGAAGACCGATCACGGTCTGGTGCTGCCGCGGCGGCTGCAGATCGAGTTCTCGCAGGCGATCCAGAAGATCACCGACGGGGAGGGCGGCGAGGTCACCCCGAAGGAGATGTGGGACGTCTTCGCCGACGAATACCTGAACCCGATCCTGCCGCTCGAGCGGATTCGGCAGAAGGTCACCGCGTCGGAGACCGACGGCGGCACCGACCACATCGATGCCGTGGTGAAGGTGAGCGGTGTCGAGCAGGAGATCTCCGGCGAGGGCAACGGCCCGCTCGCGGCGTTCGTGGATGCGCTGGGCACCATCGGCTACGAGGTGCGGGTGCTGGACTACTCCGAGCACGCCATGTCCTCCGGCGACGACGCCCAGGCCGCGGCCTACGTCGAATGCGCCATCGGCGACAAGGTGACCTGGGGCGTCGGCATCGCCACCTCCATCACCACCGCATCGCTGCGCGCCGTCGTATCGGCGGTGAACCGGGCGCTGCGGTAGGCCGGCGAAAAGCCCGTCTCCTGCCGTCGGTGCACACGTCTCCCGCCCTCGGCGCACATGTCTCCCGCCGTCGGTGCACACGTCTCCCGTTGTCATCCCCGCATGCTCTTCGCGGGGATGACAACGGGAACCCTCCTGTGGATCACATGTGGATAAGTCTGTGCGATAAGGGGTATAGACCTGGTCTGCGAGGACACGAGCATTCGGACAGCGTGCTAGCTTTGGAGCTGCACTAGCGCCGAGCTCTCTGCTCGCTGACCCGAGCAGATGGGGGAAACGTGACGACTGACGACAACTCGACCTCACCACCGTGGTTGCAGAATCACGCGGTGGACCTGGCCGCCGAGAAGGACGACTCGACCTCGAAGCCGGCGCACGACGACCAAGCGGAGGATTCGGCGACTGGCGGCGACGCCGAGCGCGACACCCTCGACGACGATGAGCAGGGTGCGTCGGGAATCTTCCCGCCGGTACCCGATTCGATCGAACAGACGACCTTCCAGCCCGGCCCGTTCGCGCCTCCGCCGGGCTTCGCACCCCCGGGACCGCCTCCCACCTCCGGTCCGTTCGCAGGTTCCGGGCCCTTCGCGCCGCAGCCCGGTGGTTTCCCGGCGCCGGATCAGCCCGGTCCCTGGGGTGGTCCGCCGCCCGGTGGTCCGGGTGACCCGAATTCCTTCGGACCAGGCGGCCCTGGCGATCCGAACTCCTTCGGATCCGGTGGTCCCGGCGATCCGAACTCCTTCGCCCCTGGCGGTCCTGGGGAGCCGAATTCCTTCGGGCCGCGAGGCTCCGGTGATCCCAATTCCTTCGGGCCCGGTGGCTCGGGTGATCCGAATGCCTTCGGGGCGGGAGGTCCCGGGGAACAGAATTCCTTCGGACCCGGTTTCGGCGAGGTGCGCCAGGAGACTCCCTACGGGGAGATCCGCCAAGAGATCGGCCCCGACGGCATGGTGCGCCGCGTCTTCCCCGAAGACGGTGGGCAGCCCGCCCCGCAACCGGAACAGCCGGGGGAGCAGTACAGCTGGGCCCCGCCGCCGCTGCCGCCCACACCCCAGCCACAGCAGCAGATGTATTCGCCGCCGCCGATGCAGCAGCCGGGCCCGCCCGGCTGGGGCGGGCCGAATCCGCAGCCGCCGCAGCCGCATTCGTCGTTCCAGCCGCAGCATGCGATGCAGCCGGGACAGCCGCATTCGGTCAGCGATCTGAATCTGCTCAAGCGTGCCCGCAAGGCCCCGCGCAGCGGATGGCGCCGTGCCGTGCACAAGGTGACCGGCGGTGCGATCAACCCGGGTGAGTCGCCCGCGGATGTGGTCCATCGCGAACTCGTCGAGCGCGTGAATCAGCCCGTGCGCGGCGACTACCGCATCGCGATCCTCTCGCTCAAGGGCGGCGTCGGAAAGACCACGACCACGGTCGGTCTGGGCTCCACCTTCTCCTCGCTGCGCGGCGACCGCGTCATCGCCATAGACGCCAACCCCGACCTCGGAACGCTCGCGCACCGGGTGCCGCGGCAGACCCGCTCCACGGTGCGGAACCTGTTGGAAGATCAGCACATCAGCCGCTACTCGGACGTGCGGGCCCATACCTCGCAGGCCCCGAGCCGGTTGGAAGTGCTCGCCAGCGAACAGGATCCGGCGGTCTCGGAGGCGTTCAGCGAGGACGACTACCGCCGCGCCATCGCCATCCTGCAGCAGTTCTACAACATCATCCTCACCGACTGCGGTACGGGACTGATGCATTCGGCGATGAAGGGCGTGCTGGACATGGCCAGCTCGCTCATCCTGGTGACGTCCCCGGCCATCGACGGCGCCCGCAGCGCCTCGGCCACCCTGGACTGGCTGGAACACCACGGCTACGGCAAGCTCGTCGAGCGAACCGTGGTGGTGGTCAACGCCTCCCGCCGCGGCGCCTCCACGGTCGACCTGGACCAGCTGCGCAAGCTGTTCCTCGACCGCACCCGCGCCGTCCAGGTCGTGCCGTTCGACGACCACCTCGCCGAGGGCGCCGAAATCGACCTGGAACTGGTGGGCAAGCCCACCCGCCGGGCCCTCCTGGAGCTGGCCGCCATGGTCGCCGACGACTTCGGCTACCACGTCCCCCAACCTCCCTTCCCCAGCCCGCAAACCCACTACCCGGGCCACCAGGGCCCCTACCCGGGCAACCCGTACTCGGCCCACTAGGCCGTGTTTCGAAGTAGTGGGTGGTAAGCACCGCCGCGCGTGAGGTCTCCGGTAGAAGGTTCAGCAACCGAACATCGCCTGAATACCGGAGACCTCATGGCCGCAACGGCAACTCTGGTACATCGTTGACTCTCCGGACATTTCGACGGTAGATGCGCCGAAAGAGTTGATATTCAGCCGCTTCTCGAGGCCGGTCGGTGGCTGGTCCAAGTCGACGGAGACTGCCTGGTCGAACACACCGGCAAACCGTATCGCAACCACTATGTAGTCCTGATCCGCATGCGGGACGGCAAGATCGCCGATTACGTCAGCTATCACAATCCGCTGATCATGATGGAAGCTTTCGGCCTACCGATTCGGCAATCGGAGCGCACGGAGTAATCGATCGCCGCCCCGCAAGTCAGGCTGGACGAGTTCGGCACCATCACATTCGCCGAGAGCAGCGGTATCGATGACGAAGAGGTCATCGCCTGTGCACCGGGCGAGGATCCTCAGCGGCGGCGTGGGCCGGGGTCGGCGGACGTGACCTTGTGGGCGGCGGATTCGAAGGCCTCGAGGACCGTGGCTATGGCGGGGCGGGAAGGGCCGTGGGGGCGGGTGGCCAGTTCGAAGAGGCGGGCGGCGCGGACGCCGGCGAGGCGGAGGACGACCAGGTCGGGGTGGCGGACGGAGAAGCGGGGCATGAGGGCCACGCCGTAGCCGGAGGCAACCAGTTCCTCGATGGCGTTGAAGTCGTTGAGGCGCTGAGCTATTCGCGGCTGTACGCCGGTGACCGTGGCGATCGAGCGGAGTACGTCGTCGACGGGGAAGCCGCCGCGCACGCCCAGCCAGGTCTCGTCGGCCAATTCGGCGGGGACGACGGCGCCCCGCTGGGCGAGGCGGTGATCGGGGGCGACCACGACATCGATGGGCTCACGCATCAAGACCCGGGACGTGACGCGCGGGCCGGACAGCGACGGCGCCCGTTCGTCGCGGTGGGTCAGCACCACGTCGTAGTCGGCGAGCAGCCGCGGCACCTCGCTGGGTGGTACGTCCTCGTCGCTCGCCACCACGTCCACGCCACTGTGGGCCAACCTCGCCAGCACGTGCGCCAGCAACAAGGCCGCGCCCGACGGAAACAGCGCCACCCGCACCTGCCCCCGCGCCGAGCCTCGATACAGCGCCATCTCGTTCGCCGCCCGATCCATCGCAGCCAGCACCTCGTCGGCCCGCACCACCAGCGCCCGCCCCGCATCGGTCAACCGCACCCGCCGCCCATCCGGCTCCAGCAGCGCCACCCCCGCCTCCCGCGCCAACACCTTCAACTGCTGCGACACCGCCGACGACGTCATCCCCAACGCCTCGGCCACGGCCGCCACCGTCCCCCGATCGGCAAACTCCCGCAACACCCGCAACCGCTCCACCGCCATGAGCCCCGCCCCCGCACCATGACCTTCGCGAGCCTCCCCGCCGAGCCGGTCGCCATCCGCGCGGTAAACGCCTGTCGCCGTGTCGGGTCGCGGTGCAGCCGCCCTCGCTGTTCGGTTCCTCGAGATTGAGGGGTCGGCGGCTGATGGGCCCGTCCTCGGGCTCGGTGTGGGGTGGGTGGATGGGGTTCCCGGGCGTGGAGCGGGGGTCATAGTTCAGTTCTACTACATCGTTAGTGTTTATTTATTCGATAGTGCTAACTAATTGGCGGCTCCATGATTCGCGGGGTGAGTTACCGTGATCGTTTGCTCGGGTTGGGCGTTGTCGTGCTGTGGGGGTTGAACTTTCTGGCGTTGCACGTTGGGGTCGAGCACTTTCCGCCGTTGTTCTTCGTGGGGTTGCGGTTTGCGGTGTTGGCGGTTCCGGTGGTGCTGCTGGTGCCGCGGCCGCAGGTGCCGGTGCGGTGGCTGTTGCTGTACGGGGGTGGGTTCGGGATTGCCCAGTTCGCATTCCTGTTCACGGCGATGCGGGCGGGGATGCCGACCGGACTGTCGTCGCTGGTGCTGCAGAGTTCGGCACCGTTCACGGTGGTGTTGGGTGGGCTGCTGTTGCGTGAAAGGCTGCGGCGCACACAGCTTCTGGGTTTGGCGGTCGCGGTGCTGGGGATGGTGGTCATCGGGTGGGATCGCGCCCAGCACGCCTCGGTGCTGCCGGTGCTGTTGACCCTCGCGGCCGGATTGGGTTGGGCCTTCGGCAATATCGGCTCGCGCCTGGCCGCGGCCGGGAGCACCGAGAGTCGGGTGGACCCCCTGCACCTGACCCTGTGGATGGCGGTCGTGCCGCCGCTGCCGATGTTCGTGCTGTCCGCGCTGGTCGAAGGGCCGGGCACCGGGCCGCGGGCCCTGTTGGAATCGTTCACCATCGACGGATGGCCCGCCCTGGCCGCGCTCGGCTACACCGCAATCCTCGCGACCGTCGTCGGGGCGGGACTGTGGACATATCTGATGGGACGCTACCCGGCCGGTGCGGTGGCTCCGCTGACGCTGCTGGTGCCGGTGGTGGGCATCGGCGCCGCCTGGGCCTTCCTCGGCGAGCGGCCGACGATGCTGTCGCTGGCGGGCGCGGTCGTCGTGATCGCCGGTGCGTTCGCGGCCACGTCCGCGCGGCGGACCGGCTCCGTGTCCGAGGAGAAGACCGCAGCGGCGCAGCCGGAACTCGCTGTCGGCAAGTAGCCCGAATTATCGCCTCCGGCCGGGAATTTCGGGCCCCGGGAACCCGAAGTGGGATCCACCGCTTACAGTAAGCCGCGGCGTGGAGGTCCCGAAAGATGGCAGAACAGCAAACGGCCGTTTCCCGGAGAACCGTGCTCCGTGGGGTGGCGGTCGCGGGTGTAATGACCGCGGGCGCACTGACATTGCGCCCGGTGCGGGCGGCGGCCGATCCGGGCCGCCGTGTCGCGGTGTTCGGTGGCGGGGTGGCGGGCCTGACCGCCGCCCATGAACTGGCCGAACGCGGTTTCGACGTGACGGTCTACGAGCGGCGGGCGCTGGGCGGTAAGGCGCGCAGCATTCCCGTCCCCGGTTCGGGCCGCGACGGCCGACCGGACCTGCCCGGCGAGCACGGTTTCCGCTTCTTTCCCGGTTTCTACAAACACATTCCGGACACCATGCGGCGAATCCCTTTTCCGGGCAATGCCAATGGCGTCTGGGACAACCTCGTTCCGGCCGCCGAGGCGCGGTTCTCCCGCAGCGGCAGCGAGGACGTCGTATTGCCCATGGGCCGGGCCGGTGCGACCTGGTCGAGCGCCGATGATTTCCGCCAGACCGTCGGTTCGATGATCGCGACGTCGACCAGGATGCCGATGACCGAGGCCCTGTACTTCGCGAACCGGCTGCTGGTGTTCAACACCAGCTGCGACGCCCGCCGCCTCGGGCAGTGGGAGAACATGTCCTGGCGCGATTTCGTCGGCGCCCGCGGCCGTTCCGCGGAGTTCCGCGCGCTGATGTCGCGCACCCTGACCACCCTGCTGGTCGCCGCCAAGGACGACCACGCCAGCACCCGCACCATCGGCAACATGGGTGAGCAGTTCCTCGGCAACCCGCTCGAGACGGGTAACGACGGACCGCTGGATCGGCTGCTGAACGGACCCACCAACGAGGCCTGGATCGATCCGTGGGTGAACCGCCTGCGACAGTTGGGCGTTCGATTCGACAGTGCCGAACTGCGCGGTTTGCAGGTGCGGGACCGCCGAATTGCGGCCGGACACCTGGTGGACGGCAGCGGCGCCGCACGGTCGGTCGAGGCCGACTATTTCGTGCTGGCCGTTCCCATGGAGGTCGCACGGAGTCTGTGGACACCGGAAATCCTTGCCGTCCAACCGGAATTGGCGGCGATGGACCAGCTGGTGACCAATTGGATGACCGGCATCCAGTTCTACCTGCGCCGCCCGGCCGCCATTGCGCGCGGCCACACCGCCTATGTGGATTCGCCGTGGTCGCTCACCTCCATTGCGCAGAACCAATTCTGGTCTCGCGCAAAGCTTTCCGCGTACGGTGACGGCACCGTGCAGGACTGCCTGTCGGTCGACATCTCCGATTGGAACGTCCCCGGCATCCTGTTCGGTAAACCGGCCAAGGAATGCACCCACGACGAGATCGCCCGGGAGGTGTGGGCGCAGTTGCGGGCCCATCTCGACGGGCAGGCCGCGCTGCGCGAGGCGGATCTGCATTCCTGGTTCCTGGACTCCGGCATCGGCTGGGACGCCGCCCGGCGGCGCAATACCAATGCCGATCCGCTGCTGATCAACACCGCCGGTTCCTGGGCGGCCCGCCCGCAGGCGCACGGCGCGCTGGAAAATCTCTTCCTGGCCGGCGATTACGTGCGCACCAACGTGGATCTGGCCACCATGGAGGGCGCCAGCGAATCGGCGCGCACGGCGGTGAATGCGGTGCTGGACGTCGCGGGGTCGAATGCCGAACGCTGTCGGCTGTTCCCGCTGTATCGAGCGCCGCAGCTGGAGCCGCTGCGCCAGCTGGACGCGGCCCGCTACGCCGCCGGACAACCGAACGTCTTCGACGTTCCGGTCTGAGGAAGTAAGACGTTTGGCCTGCCACCAGCGACGCCGACGGCAATTGCGATGCCTCGCCGAAGGGCGATCCCGCCGGTTTCGTGAAGGTGCTCGACGATACGACCATCGCCATCCCGGAGCGCCCGGGCAACAGGCGTGCCGACGGCTATGCGCCAAGGCGTTCCTGCGCAGCGATCTCTGGCGGCCGGAACGCTGGCCCGAGGACCGCCTGCCCAGCACTGCCTGCCTGGTCAAAGAGGTGCAGACCAAGGTCACCGAGTCGGTGGAGCAGCTGGAGGCCTACTGCGCTCCGGAGAATTATCAGAAGATGCTCTATTGATGTGGTGTGCGCCGCACGAGCGGGGGGAGTGGGCGATCGGGCGACCACATAAACTCGCGTCGTGGCAGACATCTCGGTGCGTGGGCGGCTGGCGCTGCGAGCGGCGGCAGCAGCGTCGTGGGCCTCGCAGAAGGCGGGGCGCGGTAAGGGGTCGATGATCGGCGGGCTGATCGCGCTGCGGATCGATCCCAC
Source organism: Nocardia transvalensis (assembly GCF_015477765.1). GTDB lineage: Bacteria > Actinomycetota > Actinomycetes > Mycobacteriales > Mycobacteriaceae > Nocardia > Nocardia transvalensis_A. The sequence continues at coordinate 157,998 of NZ_JADLQQ010000014.1, forward strand.
GATCATGACCCAGCTGGGCCGCGACCGGCGCACCGTGCTGGTGACCGGCACCAACGGCAAATCCACCACCACCCGAATGACCGCCGCCGCCCTCGGCACGCTGGGGCGGGTCGCGACCCAGGCCGACGGCGCCAATATGGACGCGGGTATCGTCGCCGCGCTCAGCGCGCACCGGGCCGCGCCGCTGGCCGCCATCGAGGTCGACGAACTGCATCTGCCCCACGTCAGCGACGCGCTGAATCCCGCGGCGGTGGTGCTGCTGAATCTGAGCCGCGACCAGCTGGACCGGGTCGGCGAGATCAACATGATCGAACGCAAGCTGCGCGCGGGCATGGCCCGCCATCCCGATACCGTGCTGATCGCCAACTGCGACGACGTGCTGGTCACCTCCATCGCCTACGACCACCCCAATGTCGTGTGGGTGGCCGCCGGGAGCGGCTGGTCGCTGGACGCCACCAGCTGCCCGCGCAGCGGCGAACCGATCGTGTGGGACGGGGCGCACTGGCGCAGTACGGGCGCGGACTTCCAGCGCCCGGAACCGGACTGGTGGGTGGACGAGGAATTCCTGTACGGGCCCGACGGGGCGAAACTGCCGCTGCACCTTGCCCTTCCGGGGCGGGCCAACCGCGGCAACGCGGCGCAGGCGGTGGCGGCGGCGGTGGCCTTGGGTGCCGAGCCGCAGGCGGCCGTGGATGCGGCGGGGACGGTCCGCGAGATCGCGGGCCGGTACCGGACGGTCCAGGTGGGTGAGCATTCGGCGCGGCTGCTGCTGGCGAAGAATCCGGCGGGCTGGCAGGAGGCGCTGTCGATGATCGACCCGGCCGCAACGGGTTTGGTGATCGCGGTGAACGGTCAGGTGCCCGACGGCGAGGACCTGTCGTGGCTGTGGGATGTGCGATTCGAGCATTTCGAGGGCACCCAGGTGGTCGCCTCCGGTGAGCGCGCCACCGATCTGGCCGTGCGCCTGACCTACGCCGGCGTCGACCACACCACGGTGGCGAACCCGTTGCGCGCCATCGCCTCCTGTCCCCCCGGCCGGGTGGAGGTGCTGGCCAACTACACCGCATTCCGGGACCTGAACCGCGATCTGGAGAGTGTGCAGGCATGAGCGAGTCGACCGTGCGGATCGGGCTGGTGCTGCCCGACGTCATGGGCACCTACGGTGACGGCGGCAACGCGGTGGTGCTGCGGCAGCGGCTGCGCCTGCGCGGCTACGACGCCGAGATCGTCGAGATCACGCTGAGCGATCCGGTGCCGGAGTCGCTGGACATCTACACCCTCGGCGGTGCGGAGGATTCGGCGCAGCGGCTGGCCACCCGGCACCTGCAGCGGTATCCCGGTATGCAGCGCGCGGCCGCGAAAGGCGCTCCGGTGCTGGCGATCTGCGCCGCGATCCAGGTGCTCGGGCACTGGTACGAGACCTCCGGCGGCGAACGCGTCGACGGTGTCGGACTCATCGACGTCACCACCTCCCCGCAGGCCAAGCGCGCCATCGGCGAGGTCGCCACGACTCCGCTCATCCCCGGCCTGTCCCAGGCCCTCACGGGTTTCGAAAACCACCGCGGCGGAACGAAACTCGGCGGAGATGCCACCGGCCTGGCCAAGGTGACCCGCGGCGTCGGCAACGGCGTCGGCGACGGACTGGAAGGCGTCGTGCAGGGTTCGGCGATCGGCACCTACATGCACGGCCCCGCCCTGGCCCGCAATCCCGAACTCGCCGACTACTTGCTCCAGCGCGCCCTCGGCGTCGATGAACTGTCCCCCCTGCACCTCCCCGAGGTCGACCAACTCCGCCGCGAACGCCTGCGCGCGTGATCCCGGCGAAAACATGCCGGGAACAAATGAGGGGGAGACGCCGGAACAAATGAGGGGGGAGGTGCCGGGAACAAAAGAAGAGGGGGAGACGTCGGGAACGGGGGGAGGGGGAGACCCTCTGGCTCGTCTTATAGCAGAACGCTATTCGTGAGATGTGACAGGTGTGGCGGATCTGTTGAGGGGGTGGGGTGCGGGCCGGTAGTCTCGCGCGCGGCCATGCGTGGATGAGGGAGGTGGCCGGTGCGCAGACGCGCCTTGCTGAAGGCCGCCGGAGCGGCGGCGCTGTTGGGTGCGGCGAGCACGGGATTCGGCCGCGGGTCGGCCTCGGCCGACATCGTGTGGAATGAGTTGTTCCGGAACTGGGTGCCCGAGATCTTCGCGCCGCTGCCGGATCCTCCGGAGCACACCGAGGCCGTCATCGTCGGGTCGGGTTTCGGCGCGGCGGTGACCGCGCTGCGGCTGGCCGAGGCGGGCGTGCCGAATACCGTCCTGGAGCGCGGGTCGCGCTGGCCCAACGATCCGTGGCGGGAGATCTTCACCGGCGACGATCTGCCCGACGGGCGCGGCTTCTGGCATCGCACCAGCTTCACCGGTGTCACCAAGGTGCCCATGCATTTCGCCGACTTCGGCGGCGTCCTCGACGTCACCGAACTGCGCGGCATCGATGTCTGGCGTGCGGCGGCGGTGGGCGGGGGATCGATCGTCTTCACCGGCGCCATGCCCGTTCCCGAACGCCGGTTCTTCGACGAAATCTTCCGCGGCACAGTCGATTTCGATGAACTGGACCGCATCTACTATCCGCGGGTACGGCAGATGCTGCGGCTGAGCCCGATGCCGCCCGACGTCTACGGCTCGGCGCCGTTCACCCACTCCCGGATGTGGGACGAGCAGGTGCGCAGGGCCGGATACCAGCCGCAGGCCAACGATTCCATCTTCAACTGGGATGTCGTGCGCGGCGAATTGGCCGGTGCCACCAGGCCGTCGGCCACCGTCGGGCGCAGCAATCTGGGCAACTCCAACGGCGCGAAATTCGATCTCAACCAGAACTATCTGAAATACGCCGAGGCCACCGGCAAGTCGCGGATATACCCGGGGCATCGGGTGGATGCGATCGGGCAGGATTCGAGCGGCCGCTACGTGGTCTCGGTGACCAAGCTCGATCCGACCGGCGCGGTCCTGGCCACGCGGACCCTGACCTGCGACAAGCTATTCCTCGGCGCGGGATCGGTCGGCACCTCCGATCTGCTGGTCACCGCGCAGGCCACCGGCGCGCTGCCGCATCTCAACGAGCACGTCGGCGACGGCTGGGGCACCAACGGCGATGTGGTGCTCGGCCGCGGGGAGAGTGCGCTGGCCGGTCTGGGGCAGGGCGTCCCCAGTGCCAGCCGCATCTTCGACGACTCCGGCATGCCGCTGACCCTGGAGAGCTGGTACCTCCCGGGATTCCCGTTCGAAACCGGTGCGCTGGCGTCGCTGGGCATGGTCCTCGACCCGACCCGGGCCCGCTTCACCTACGACCCGGCCCGCAAGGGCGCGACACTGACCTGGCCGAGGCAGGCCCAGGATCGGGTTGTCGCGGCCTGCCGTGCGGTCGATCGCCGCATCGCCGAGCGAGCTGGGTCCCTGTTCGACTACGCCCCGCTGGGCTACGACGCCAACGCCGTCTTCACCGCCCATCCCCTGGGCGGCGCGGTCCTCGGCCGGGCCACCGACAACTACGGCCGGGTCATCGGCCACCCCGGCCTCTACGTCATGGACGGCGCCGCGATCCCCGGCAGCACCGGCGCGGTGAACCCCTCGCTGACCATCACCGCCCTGGCCGAGCGGAATATCGAGGCGATCATCCGCGCGGGCCACTGATCCCGGCCAACAGCATGCCGGGATCAGAGGTCGGGGCATGCCGGGATCAGAGGGCTCCCCATTCCCCGTCGCCACGGCCCCCAGGCCGGGGCGACGGGGACCTATTACCCTCGGCGGAATCGTTCGAGGTGAAAGGGATGGCCGTGTCGGAGTACCGCAGTGTGGCGGCGCCGGAGGTCGAGGAGTATCCGCGCAAGCCACCGGCGTTGTGGACCGATTTCGTGATGCTGGCGCTGGCGGTGGCGTCGGTGGTGCTGCTGGTCTGGATCACGTTCTTTCCGGTCGGGCCGACGGCGATGCGGTGGATCGTCATCGCCGACTACACGATCTGCGCGGTCTTCGCCGCGGAGTTCCTGTGGCGGTGGCGGCGATCGGACTGGTCGTGGTCGTTCCCGTTCGTGTACTGGTACGAGGTCCTGGGCATGATCCCCGTGACCAGCCCGTTCTTCCGCGGATTCCGGCTGCTGCGGATGGTGGTCATCATCGTGCGGCTGGCCCGCGTCGCCGACCGCGCCTTCGGCGACCGGGTGACCGCGGCGGTGTTGAACCGATCGATCGGCACGGTCGTGGAGACCATCAAGCGCCCGGTGACGATGGCCGTGCTGGAAGAGGTGGCGCAGGTGCTGCGCACCGGCCACTACACCCGCAATATCGCGGCCGCGCTGGAGGAGAACCGGGACGAACTCGACGCGATGATCGTGGAGCTGATCAAGAACGATCCGCAGATGGGCCGGGTGCGCTACCTGCCGTTCCACGAGGACGTCATCCGCGGAATCGCCAACACCAGCTTCCGCATCCTCTTCCAGGCCCTCGCCGACCCGCGCATCGACGAACTCATCGGTGACGTCCTGCGGGAGAACGTCAATCAGATGCGCATCGCCATGCGCGACGGCGTGCGGGTCCCGGAGTCGGTGGACCACAAGGAGGTTCCGCCGATCAGTGAGCCTCGCCGTGCCTGATGGCCTCGCGCGGCTCGGCGTAGCGCACCACCTCCCAGACGATCAGCGCGAGCAGCACCGCGCACAGCAGTGCCAGCGCGGCCATCGCGGGCAGATTCGATGCGACGGGGATCAGCGCGACCAGGACCACGGCCGTGAGCACCCGCGGCCACAGCAGCACCCCGGTGGCGTACTGCCGGAATCCCACCAGCGCGATCAGATACAGCACCACGCCGCCGTACAGCGCGAACAGCGGAATCCCCTGCAATCGGTCGTGCAGGGTGTGGTCGGCGCCGCCGCCCAGATAGTTCAACACCTTCTTCAGGCCCAGCGACAGCGCGATGATGCCGACGACCATCGGGAAATGCCAGTAGGTGTAGCAGTTCCGCGCGATCTGGACGCGCCGCTCCCCGCGGGCCTGCTGTAGCGCGTGTTCCACCACCGTCGCGCCCACATCGAAGTACGCCCACCACAGCAGTGCCGAAACCGCCAGGGCCAGCAGCGCTCCCACGGCGATCGGCCAGGAGATGGGCAGACCGGCGACGCCGACACCGATGGAGACGATGGATTCGCCCAGCGCCACTATCACGATCAGCCCGTGCCGCTCGGCGAAGTGCCCGGCCGAGTTCAGCCGCCAGTCGTTGCCCGCGAACAGCGTCCACACCATGTCACCGGCAATGGCGGCGATCCACAACCAGATCTGGGCCGTGCCGGAGTTCAGCGCCGCGATGATCAGCAGCACCGTCCCGATCGTGATCGACCCCGCGGCCCACCGGGTCACCTGCCCGCGCAACTGGGTGTCCTCGGTACTCGCCAGCCAGAACACGATCAGATGCACGATCCGGATCACCAGATATCCGATCGCGAACACCAGCGGCGCATACCAGCCACCGGGCAGGTCGTGGAATGCCTCGGGAATGGCGAGGGCCATGATCAGCGCCGCGCCCATGGCCACGAACAAGGCCACCCGCGCGATGCCCTCGTCGGCCTTGATCACATTGCCCAGCCACGCATAGGCGATCCACACCCACCACATGACCGCGAGCACCAGGAACGCGCGGAGCAGATTCGCTGCGGTGGTCTCGTGCGCGGCCAGATCGGTGACCTGCGTGAAGGCGAACACCAGCACGAGATCGAAGAACAGTTCGAGCTGCGTCACCGAAGCGTTCTCGGAAACGGCCTGCAGGCGCGAACGTCCGACACCGGTCATGGACACATCGTGACAGCAGTCGGCGCCACTGGCGCGTCATGCGGCCGGGGTGTCAGCCTACGTTGTAGTTTTCGAACCGAAATTTCTCGATGAACTCGATGAGATTCTGCACCGCCTCGTCATTGACGCGATTGAGCGTGCGCTTCATCAGAATCCCCGGAACCGGGATCGGTAAATGCACTTCCGTGTGGTACCAGACCTCGGTGCCGTCGTCGGTTTCCTCGATCTCGAACCAGCCCTTGCCGCCCCCGCCGGCGCCGCTTTCGACGACCTCCCAGGCGATACGGTAGGTGCCGCAGTCGTATTCGAGGACCTGCCGATCCGAGTTGCCCATCGGGGTCACCGTCGCGTACACCCGCTTGGGCCGACCGTAGTCGTCGCGGGTCGCGACGCGCACATCCTTGTGCCACGGTGACCATTCCGGGATCCGCTCGATCGCTAGCAACGCCTCCATGACCTGCTCGGGATGGACGTCGACAAGAAATCGGTGGTCGGTCTTCGTGCGCATGCTGTGTCCTCCACCCCCCGAATCGTTACACGCCCGATTGTCTCCAGCGTCACAACGCCACGTCAACCGTGTGGTTTGTTTCACAGTAGTGTATGTACCGTCCAGTCCGCCCCGAATTGTGCAGTCTGACAGCCGATTCGCCCGGCACTGTGCCGGTCCGAAAATTTCGCGGGTTGTCCCACCGAAATATTCAGCGCGGCCGGACTTCCCAGTCCGGACCGGGGAAGACCAGGCTTTCGTGCCCGTCGTCGAACCGGACCACGTACGGCGGCGCGCCGTCTTCACCGCGCACCTCGAGGATCTCCCCGGTTCGTTCTCGGAGTCCTACCGCATGGGTGTGGACGAGTAGTTGGTCACCAACATTCGCGCGCATGACCGAATTATCCGCCGGGAGTGACTTGCATCACAAGACGGTCGAGTGCTAGCCGGGGATCCGCTCCGGAATGATCCGCTCGATCGCCGCTTGCACCAGGGCGCGGCTGTCGTCCTCCCCGAAAATGCCGGGCAGGGTGAGCCTTTCGACGATCAGCCAGTTCAGGGCCAGATACAGCAGCAGGACCGAGGTTTCGTCGCCCGGCAGTCCGGACTCGACATGGTAGCGCACGTTGGCGTCGATATCGGCGCGCACCCGCTCGGTGAGCGTGGCCTGCAGTTCCGGGCGGCGGGTTGCCTCCAGACGCAGTTCCAGCAGGGCGAGGTAGCCGGTGCGGAAGCCCGCGACGCGGTCGACGGTCTCGGTGAGCAGTTCGAGGACGGTCTCGCGGGTCCGTGGGCCCTCGGTGAGCCTGGCCATCACCGCATCGCTCGGCTGCAGGCGCTCGTAGAAGCGGATGCCGACCTGGGTGAGCAGGTCGTCGCGGTTGGTGAAGTAGTTGGAGGCGGTGCCCGGGGGGACCTCGGCCTGCTTGTCGACCGCGCGGAAGGTCAGGCCGCGCGCGCCGTCGCGCGCCAGGACCTCGATGGCCGCGTCGAGCAGGGCCTGTCGGCGTTCGGGGTTGGTTCGCATGTTGACACCACTCCATCTGTAGTACTACGCTTAAACCACTTCGCTCAGAGTACAACAGGTTAGGCGGTAACAAGATGCGAAAGCTCGTCTACTACGTCGGTGTCTCCCTCGACGGGTATATCGCCGGGCCTGGTGGTGAGTTCGACTTCTACCCGCTGTCCGAGGACATGGCGGCGTGGATCGGTGAGCGCTACCCCGAGGCGGTCCCGACCCACATTCGGCCGCATGTCGGTATGGCGGTGGACACCCCGAACAAGCAGTGGGACACGCTGGTGATGGGACGCGGCACCTACGAACCGGCGCTCGCCGTCGAAGTGGCCAGCCCGTACGCGCATATGAAGCAGTACGTCGTGTCGACGACGCTGGAGCCGGTCGACGATCCGCAGGTGGAGGTGTTCGCCGGAGATCCGGTGGAGCTGGTGCGGCGGCTGAAGAAGGAAGAAGGCAAGGACATCTGGCTGTGTGGCGGCGGAAAGCTGGCCGGCGCGCTGATCGACGAGATCGATGAGCTGATCGTCAAGAGCTATCCGGTCATCGCCGGGGCGGGCATCCCGGCCTTCACCGGCAATTTCCGACCGACGCTGTTGCGGCCCACGCAGCGGCAGGAATTCGACAGCGGCGCTCAGGTCACCTGGTTCACCCGCGCCTGAATTTCCTTTCGAGCGCCCCCGGACTCGGGTTCGGGGGCGCTCGTCGTTATCCCGCGAGGAACGACAACCGGACCTTGCGCACCGGGTTGTCGACGTTGAGATCGACCATCGCCACCGATTGCCAGGTGCCCAGCGCCATATCGCCGCCCAGCACCGGGACGGTGGCGTAGGGCGCGATCAATGCGGGCATGACGTGGGTGCGCCCGTGGCCGCGCGAGCCGTGCGCATGGCGCCAGCGGTCGTCGGCCGGGAGTAGATCACGCAGCGCGGCCAGCAGATCGTCGTCGCTGCCCGCGCCCAATTCGATCAGCGCCACGCCCGCTGTCGCATGCGGTACGAACACGTGCAGCAGACCGTCCCGTCCGCCTGCGACCTCGCGCAGGAAGCTCGCACACTCTTCGGTGAGATCGTGCACGACTTCGCTGCGTCCGGTCTTCACCTCGATAACCGTGCTCTCCATACCCCCATGGTGCCCCGCATCAGTCGTCCTCGCGCAGCATCACCGTCACCTTCTGCGAGGTCTCGTGGAGGCGATTGAACAGATCGAGGATCAGCTCCAACTGTTCGGTCGTGTAATCGGACAGAGCCTTGCCGAACTCGCGGGCCAGCGGCTCGTAAAGCTTCCCGATCTCGGCCACCCGATCCTCGGTCGGCGTGATGATCACCCGGCGACGGTCTTGTTCGTCGTGCTCGCGGCGGACGAAACCCCCCTTCAGGAGCCGGTCGATCATCCGCGTGACCGCTCCGGTGGTGAGCCCCGTGCGCGCGGCCAGCTCGCCCGGCGTGGCGGGACCGCCCAGGCGCAGCAGGTTCAGGCAGCGCAGATCCGTCACATGCAGGCCCAGCTTGTCGGCGACGGCCTGATGCATCATCACCGCGTCCGTCGCATTGCGCTGCGCGGCCAGGGTGAGTCGTTCCCCCAGGTCCGCCTTGTCGTCCATGGTCACCTCGCTCATCGTCTTGACAAGCCTATCTCACTCCCTCAATATCTTACTCAAGCAACTATTAGATCATGCAGATAATGAGTAGATCAGATTATTGGAGGATGTCGTGACCACTCACCAGCTCACTGACGAGGCCGCTATCCGCGCGTTGTTCGACCGGACCAGCCGGGCCTGGGCCGATGCGGACGCTCATGCCTTCGCGTCCGCGTTCACCGAGGACGCCGACTACGTGACCTTCTTCGGCCCGCATTACAAGGGCCGGGCGGACATCGAGGCCGTCCATCGGCCGTTGTTCGAGAAGTGGCAGAAGGGGTCGCATCTCGACGGCGAGATCGTCTCGCTGCGGTTCCTCACACCCGATGTCGCGCTCGTGCACGGCCGGGGCGCGGTGGTGAAGGGGCGCAAGCGCCGCAACCGCTTCAACACCAAGGTCACTCTCCATGTGGCCGTCCGGCAGGACGGCGAATGGAGGTTCGCGGCCTTTCACAACACCAAGCAGAACTGGTTGCTGACCGCGCTGACCACTCGGCATGATCCGAAGCCGCTGGCCTGATTTCAAACCTGTTTATCACCGATGTCACAGAACTGAGCGGCGGTAGGAGGTGCATCGATAAGGCCGGACGACGGTCGGTACGCTTGGGAACCGGTAATAGCAGCTAGTCGATCTTGGAGGACCCCGTCGTGGCTCTCGTCGTTCAGAAGTACGGAGGATCCTCGCTCGAATCAGCCGAGCGTATCCGTCGCGTCGCTGAACGGATCGTGGAGACGAAGAAGCAGGGCCACGATGTGGTGGTCGTCTGCTCCGCGATGGGCGACACCACCGACGAATTGCTGGATCTGGCCCAGCAGGTGGCCCCCGCGCCGCCCGCCCGTGAGCTGGACATGTTGCTGACCGCGGGTGAGCGGATCTCGAATGCGCTGGTCGCCATGGCCATCCATTCCCTGGGTGCGGAGGCGCGCTCGTTCACCGGCTCGCAGGCCGGGGTGCTCACGACCGAGGCGCACGGTAACGCCCGGATCATCGACGTCACGCCGTCGCGTGTGCAGCAGGCCCTGGACGAGGGCACGATCGTGCTGGTCGCCGGTTTCCAGGGCGTGTCGCAGGACAGCAAGAACGTCACCACGCTGGGTCGCGGCGGCTCAGACACCACCGCGGTCGCACTGGCCGCGGCGCTCGGTGCCGACGTCTGCGAGATCTACACCGACGTCGACGGCGTCTTCACCTCCGACCCGCGGATCGTCCCGGATGCGCAGAAGCTGGATCAGATCTCCTTCGAGGAGATGCTGGAGATGGCGGCCTGCGGGTCCAAGGTGCTCATGCTGCGCTGTGTGGAGTACGCGCGCCGCTACAACGTGCCCGTGCATGTGCGCTCCTCGTATACCGACAAGAAGGGCACCTACGTTTACGGATCGATGGAGGACATCCCCTTGGAGAAAGCAATCCTCACCGGCGTCGCGCACGATCGCAGCGAGGCCAAGGTGACCGTGGTGGGTCTGCCGGACTCCCCGGGCTACGCCGCCAAGGTGTTCCGCGCCATCGCGGATGCCGAGATCAACATCGACATGGTGCTGCAGAACATCTCCAAGGTCGAGACCGGCAAGACCGACATCACCTTCACCCTGCCCAAGACCGACGGCCCCAAGGCCGTGGAGTTCCTGACCAAGCGTCAGGACGAGATCGGCTTCTCGCAGGTGCTGTTCGACGACCACATCGGCAAGGTGTCGCTGGTGGGCGCGGGCATGAAGAGCCACCCGGGCGTCACCGCGACCTTCTGTGAGGCGCTGGCGAACGCGGGCATCAACATCGATCTGATCTCCACCTCCGAGATCCGGATCTCGGTGCTGGTCAAGGACACCGAACTGGACGAGGCGGTGCAGGTGCTGCACAAGGCCTTCGACCTGGGCGGCGACGAGGTGGCGGTCGTGCACGCCGGATCGGGGCGTTGAGTCATGGGTGTACGCGTAGGCGTTGTCGGCGCGACCGGACAGGTCGGCGCCGTGATGCGGAAACTGCTGGAGGAGCGCAACTTCCCCGCCGATGAGGTGCGGTTCTTCGCCTCGGCGCGGTCGGCCGGCAAGACGCTGCCGTGGCGCGGCGGCGAGGTCGTGGTGGAGGATGCCGAGACCGCCGATCCGAGCGGGCTGGACATCGCGCTGTTCTCCGCCGGCGCCACCATGTCGCGGGTGCAGGCGCCGCGGTTCGCCGCCGCCGGTGTCACCGTCATCGACAACTCCTCGGCGTGGCGCAAGGACCCCGAGGTCCCGCTGATCGTGTCCGAGGTCAATCCGGAGCAGGCCCGCAACCTGCCCAAGGGCATCATCGCCAATCCGAACTGCACCACCATGGCCGCGATGCCGGTGCTCAAGCCGCTGCACGACGAGGCGGGCCTGCGCCGGTTGATCGTGTCCAGCTACCAGGCGGTGTCGGGGAGCGGGCTGGCCGGGGTGGAGGAGCTGGCGTCGCAGGTCCGCGCGGTGGCTCCCGAGATGGAGAAGCTGACCCACGACGGGTCGGCCGCCACCTTCCCCGCGCCGAACAAGTACGTCGCGCCGATCGCGTTCAACGTGCTGCCGTTGGCCGGTTCGCTGGTCGACGACGGCTCCGGCGAGACCGACGAGGATCAGAAGCTGCGCAACGAGAGCCGCAAGATCCTCGGCCTCCCCGACCTGCTGGTGAGCGGCACCTGCGTCCGCGTCCCGGTCTTCACCGGCCACTCGCTGTCGATCAATGCCGAATTCGCCCAACCCCTTTCGGTCGAGCGAGCCCAGCAGATCCTGGCCGGAGCCCCCGGTGTGAAGCTCGCCGACGTCCCCACCCCCCTGGCGGCCGCAGGCATCGACGACTCCCTCGTCGGCCGCATCCGCCAGGACCCGGGCGCCCCCGAGGGCCGCGGCCTGGCCCTGTTCGTCTCGGGCGACAACCTCCGAAAGGGCGCGGCGCTCAACACGATCCAGATCGCCGAGGTCCTGCTGAACAACTGATCCCGGCCAAAAGCACGCCGGGATGACGGTGGAAGCACGCCCGATGACGGTGGAGGCACACCGGGATGACGGTGGCCGCTCGATCCGCATGGATCGGGCGGCCTTGTCGTTTCGGATTGCGTCATTGCCGGATCACCGGGCGCAGGCCGTCGAAGACGATGGCGAAGGTGCGGCGGCGTTGTCGGTCGTCGATGTCGGGGGTGTGGGTGGTGAGCATGACGCCCTTGAGGATGCGGAGGAGGTCCTCGATGTCGATGTCGGGGCGAACCGCGGAGCACTGTTGGGCGCGGCGTAGGAGGGTTTCGATCTCCGCGTGTAATTGCTTTGTGGGCGTGGAGATTTCGAGGGTGTGGTGGCTTGCGAGGGCCTCGGCCAGGTCGCGTTTGACGGCGCCCTCGGTGACCGTGTGGTCCAGGAAGTCGAAGAAGGCCGCGCCTGGGTCGGGGGCGGTGGTCAGCTCGCGGGCGTAGGTGATCATGCGCTCGATGTTGTCCACGATGGCCGCGTGGAACAGCGCTTCCTTCGTGGGAAAGTGGCGGTAGACGGTCCCCGGGCCGACTCCCGCCCGCCGCGCGATCTCATCGAGGGGGACCGAAATACCTTCGGCGGCAAAGGCTTCCCGCGCGGCGGCGAGAACCCGCTCGCGATTGCGGCGGGCGTCGGCGCGCAGGGCCCGGCGCTCGCCGGTGCCCTCGGCCCGTTTTTCGGTCACGGCGCGAGTCTACCGGTTTCATCATCGATAAACGGGGCGCATGTTCCGGGTAAGCGGAATCAGCGGATGCCAGGAGTTCGAGGGTCGGGCCCCAGGCAGGCGATCAAGAAACAGCCGGGTGGGGCGTCGGAGAACGGCGGTGCGAGAGGGCGGTTCAAGCACGACAGCACCGTGCAGCCGGGATAGGCGGCAGGGCCGACACCGAAGACGGCCAGCGTGATGTTCGGATCGATGTAATCGTTCGGGTCGAGGCGCACCGGCTGTTCCACATAGGGCCCGGGATCCGGGACCGGCGGCTGCTGAAAGGCGGCGACCAAGCGCCGGAAGAACTCCCAGGACAATTCGTCGGTGTTCTGCAGCACGCCCGACGGGCCCTGGCTGCTGCGATTACCGAAGGCGCCGGTCCACAGCACGGCCATATCCAGGCTCGGGATGATGAAGACGTTCTGCAAGCCGAGGCCCGACATCAGATAGGTGTCCCGCGGCAGAAAACTCGGCATTTCCACACACCCCGCGCCGAGCCAGAACAGATAGCCGTAACAGGGATTGGCGGGCGACGGCCGGGTGGCCATACGCAGATAATCGGAGGACACGATCTGCCGATCCCCCCACCGCCCGTCGTTCTCCAACAGCAGCGCAAGTTTGGCGAGGTCGTTCGGCGGAATCAGCAGATGCGCGTAGCCATAGGTGTGCCCGGAGCGGTCACGCGCCCAGTAGTAGTCACCACGCCCGATCCCCAGCGGATCGAATAATTCCCGCTGCACGAATTGCTGAAAAGGTTCACCGACCGCCGATTCGACCACATACGTCAGCAGGTCGACATTGCGCTGGCTGTAGGTGAATTCGGTGCCGGGTGGATAGTCGAACGGCATGCCCAGCGCCTGCACGGCACTGTTCGGATCGACGGGAACGATGGCGGTGATGCCCTCGTTCAACACCCCGACCTGCAGGCCCGAGGTTTCGGTGAGCAGATTCTCCACGGTGATCGCCCGATGCGCGGCGTCGCCGAGCCCCGGCGGCAGATACCGGTCGATCGGTGCGGAGATATCGAGTCGGCCCTGATCCCAGGCGATGCCCGCGACCATCGAGACCACGCTCTTGGTGACGCTCCAGACGTTCCACGCGACAGTGCCGGTCCGGTCGTTGAGCGGTCCCTCGCCCACCAGGCAGTTGTGCCGGAACACCTGCACATTCAACCGGTTCCGGCCGCCCGCGAAGGCCAGCGCGTCGGCCAAGCGCCCGGCATCGAACCCGACCGCCTCGGGCGCGGCGCGTTCCAGTGAACGCCCGGACGTCACCTCGCAGCGCGTCACATCATCCGGTGCCGCCCGACCGGGCCCGGCGAACATGGCACCCGCCATCAGCGCGACAACGGTAAGACCGACAAGCCGCTCGAGGGTTGGCCGCATAGATGTCAGGCTAACCCCCCGACCAGCCATTTCCTTGAATACGCCACGGCAGCAATCGAATATGCGAAACGCCGCCAGGTAGGGGAGACCTGGCGGCGTCCGGATCAGCGCGCGGAGGCATGGGGCCCCGCGGCCGCCGACGCCCAACATGCGCCTCTCGGCGAGTGGTCAAACATGCTGGCACTACGTAGGGTATTTCTGCTGGTCAAGCCATTATAGTCCGTGTGCTACGATCTTCGGCGCAACCGAGAGCCCCCCGGTGCCGCAACCTGGAGTAGCGACTACGTATGGGCACAAGCCCGTAGGTGTTCACGCAGGCGGCGGAAGATGGAACACCGGGACTTAGGGCACAGGGAACCAAGTCGCGTTTGTGGCGTAGGCCCTGTCTCCATCGCCCAGAGAGCGCACAGGACTAATGCGTGCGCCGCGATGTTGAGAAGGTTGTGCCCCTGTGGACGAGAAGACCCGCGCGTATGTGCGCCGTCATGTGCGAACCGCGCCGCCGATGAGTGCCGAACAGCGTGACCGTGTTGCCGCTCTGCTACGGACCAGTACCCGCTATCCTCGCCGCCGAATTGAGGATGGTGTCGTATGACGACACCCAAGGTATGAAGTCGGGACAGTTACCAGAAAGGGCACGGCCGAGCGCGTGATGATCGCGTCTTGCCGTGCCCCTCTTCATATTCGGTTGGTTTCGCCGCCTTTCAGGCCGCAGTTTTCACGGGGATCGGTTTGCGCTGTGTGCGTGTGGCTTTGAAGTGGTTAGCGATTCCGGTCAGTCCCATCAGGAAGATGGTTGCTACCCCTAGTACCCATCCGATCGGGTGGTTCTCGGGGTAGCCGACCTTTGGGAACGTGAAACCGATGAGCCCCATGGCGATGAACAGCAGGCCGACAAGTCCCCATAGGGCATCGGTAACCGATTGGCGGCGACCATATGTCACCCATCCAATAATGGCTATACCGATGATGGTGAGAAGGGCTGCGATGCACATCGCGTAGAGGACGCGCAACAGTTCGTGTGCGCCGTCGCCCAGCGCGACGTATGCCGCTACCGATGACCCCGCAAGCGCGATGAATGAAAAGGAAGCGGCCCGCACAAGGCGCATCGACTGCAACCCGGTCGCCACATGAACCGTCAGCGCGCATCCACCGATCAGTCCCAGCATCTCACCGCACCATGACAACACCAGGTCTATCGGGAGTTCGTCTGGTATTGGCAGTGCTGCCAGCCGGACGAGGAGGTATCCGGCGAAGGCCGCGTAGGTGAGGGTGAGGGCCTGGCTCTGCACGACATCGCGCCGGGTGTGGCGCAAGGCAGCAGCGATGGCAGATGTGATTGCGACTAAGGCGACGGCGATGACGCCGAGGTTCATGCGTTCCCCTCTTCACTCGGACAGGCTTCTTCGAACGCTTTCGCGCCGGGAGATCTTGGCGGATTGCGTAGCCGCCAAACCCCTACCTTCTCTTGGACGTTCGTCCGGACCGGACGGTTCCGTTACCTGGTTGCTGGGAGCAATCTGCTCGCGCCGCAACAGCTCTCGAAGTAGCTGGACCTTCGTTGCCGCTCGAACGCCATCGAGGACGGAGGCGCGGTCGGCTTCCTCCTGTGTCAGTAACCCCCCTTCGACCAAGCCCTGCACCGGATCGGATTCGAACGTACGTGCGAACTTTATCACCATCTCGGGATCGGGTCTCTCGCGAAGCAGCTTGCGCCCCACAGTCGAAGGGTGTTCTCCCATCGCTAGTGCGATCTGTCGGGCGCTGAGCCCATCCGTGACGGCGTCTACCCATCGTTCGAACTGGTTCTCTGGTCGTTCCACAGCGGCTGAGTCTGCCGTATTTTTGCGGCACCGACAATCCGTCTACCTGCTACGACCTCATTAATATCGGATTTTGATGCCGCAGATCTGCGGCAATGACGTTGCGGCAGTGCGTCACTGGCGGTTAGCGTCTGACACCAGTGATTAGCTGATAGCACGGGGCGCCGATCGGTGCCAGACCGTAGAGATAGGGGTGCAAGGGTGCAAGTGTCTCGCTCGGTGACGTTGAGGATGGTTCCGGGGCTTCTCGACCAGCTGAAAGAGGTTCGCGGATTCACAGAGGAGCAGCTGGCCGACGAGCTGGAAGTCCACCGCGACACGTTGCGGAGGGTTCGCAACGGCCATCCGCCGAGCGCACACCTCATCGCGAACGTTGCGCGGCTGACCGGCCGCAGCATCGAGAAGGTTGTCGAGGTCGTTCCAGTCAAGCGGATGCCCGCCGTCCGGCTGAATGCAGACGAAATCGGCGAACGGTCAACCGATGTCGGCATTCCCGGTACCGATCGTCAGGCCCGGCCCGTGGTCAGGTCTGTACGGGACTCGTGTACATGCCGCGCCGCCGAGGGCAAGGCAACGTCACTGTGCCGACACAGTGCGGCCCCCGCCATCGGCAAAGGCGGCCCGTCTGCGATCTCAGCGACGTGCACCCAACGGAGCACTGTCTAGCGCCCATCCCACAACGGAGCCCCAGCGGCACACATCCCGGTTCGAGTCCGGGAGGGGTGCGAAACCTGTTCAGGTTCTCATTTCCCACATCTGAGGCTGCTGATAGCGGCGTCTTTGGTGCACCCGAAATACGAGGGAGGCGGACGGGGTGAAACACGAGAGTTGGTGTTCAATGGCTGAACCGTGGCTGACTGCTAAACAAGCTGCTACTTATGCGAAGG
Organism: Nocardia transvalensis; assembly: GCF_015477765.1. GTDB lineage: Bacteria > Actinomycetota > Actinomycetes > Mycobacteriales > Mycobacteriaceae > Nocardia > Nocardia transvalensis_A. Next base: position 174,742 of record NZ_JADLQQ010000014.1, read on the forward strand.
TGAATCCGTGCACTATTCGTCATGCCGCACGTGTCGGGGAACTGAAGGGCCATCAACGAAAGCCGGGAGCATGTTGGAAATTCCGGCATTGGGAGATTGGCGTTTGGTTGAAAGGTAAGCAGTAACAGCACTGCATGGTGCGTGGACGGCTTCGATCCCCCGTTCAGGGCGCGATAACCCTAATCCGGGTTAGTTCTCTCTTTTGATCCTCCGGAATTTCGTTGCGGCTACTCCCATGCCGAAAACGACTCTGGAAGGACAGAGAGCCTTATGCCCCCTGTGAAGGGTGTTATGGGAATAGTCCCGGTCGTGGGGGTGCGTGAGAATTTACAGAAAGGAGATGCGTGAGTTCAGAGATTGAGACACTTGATGCCGAAATAGTTCTCGACGAGAATGAGGCTAGGGAGCTGACTGCGAAAATTCAGCGAGCATGGCTGGATATCGCGGAGCGGATCGAAGCAACCCGAGACCTAATCGTTCAAGCATATCTTGGTCGAGCGTGGTCGCTGATGGGCTATGACTCGTGGGTTGAGTACTGCAATGCCGAGTTCGCGTTGAGCAAGATGAAGATTCCGCGAGAGACGCGGTATGCCCTTGTGGCCGATCTCAGACAGATCGGAAAGATGTCTACCCGAAGCATCGCGGCGGTCGTCGGTGCCGATCAGCATACTGTTATTCGGGATCTGAAGTCGGCGCCTACTGATGCAAATGCATCAGTAGCAACAACTGAAGTTGTCGATGTGAACGGCAAGCGGCACCAACCGACCCGTGATCGTAGGCCCAAGCGTCGTCCGATCACCGATGATGCCCGGAAGGTCGGTACTGAGGCTACGCAACTTATGGAGCGAATTCACAAGCTCATCGGTGACGACAGATTTCGCGCTGGAATCACTGAACAACTTCCGGGATTCAAGTATGACCTCAAGCGCCTCCGCGACGTCATCGACAACACGCTAACTGTCCTGGAAGGAAATCCTAATGAAGCTGAGTAGTGAAGCTCGGTATGAAGGAATCAGTGTCTACTGGGCGCTCATTGGCCCTGCTGAAGCGCGGGAGATCCTCAGCCGCAACCCACGTAACCGCAAGGTCCGAAAATTGTGGGCGGCGCAGATCGCCAAGGATCAGGAGGCGGGACGTTGGGAAATCAACGGTGACACTGTCCGCTTCGATGAGGACGGAAACCTTATCGACGGCCAGCACCGCATGACTGCTGTCGAACAGTCCGGCATTCCGCAAGTATTCCTTGTTGTCGAGGGATTGCCGCGTGCAACGCAGAAGACCATGGATAAAAACTCTCGTCGCACTGCTGCTGATGGCTTGTTCATGGACCGCGGCGAAGGAGGTAAGGAGCATACGGCCATAGGTCGGGCTATTCTGGCATGGAACGGTGTCAACAAACCCACCGATACTCAGATCATCGCCTTTACCGACGAGAATTTCGATAGTATTTCCCATGCACTCGATCTTGCGCGGCCGGTCAATAAGGAGTTCGGGGGCGGCATAGCCCGATACGCTCTTGCGTCTTATCTGCTCACTTGTGTCGATCCTATCGGTGCAGAAGCGTTCGCCTATCTTCTGGCCACGGGCGATGGATTGCGCAAGGGTCATCCTGTTTACCTGTTGCGAGACCGACTCAGGAAAGAAAACCTTCGAGTGAATGCGAACGACCGAAAGAGCTTGGAGATTGTTCTGAAACCAATGTTTACGGCTTGGAATCTGTGGCGTTCCGGTGAGGGCTTCCGGCAATTCTTGCGCCTGCCCGAGGAATGTCCGGTACCTCGGTAATCGCCTGAGAAGAAAGGTTTTTGCATGGCGACTCGGAAAGAGGAGGCGATCTAAGTTACCGATTACAACGTGAAGCGTGACCGTTGGGGTAGACCGCTGCTGATTCCGAAGGGCGGCAGCGAGCGGGAACCGTATACGCGGGTGAGCACTCTCGCGAAAGCTCTGGATGATCAGTCCGGGCTCATGCAGTGGCAGTCGGCCATGGTCGCGCTCGGTGTGGTTCGTGAGCGGGCGCTCATGGCGAGACTGGCGGCGATGCTGTCTGCGGACGGCTACGACGCTTATGCGAAGAACCGTGCTGACCTGCGGGATATCACGAAGAGGGCGCTTGCCGCGGCCGGCGCCGATCGGGCTTCGGATAACGGTACGGCCTGGCACATCTTTACTGAGGTGGTGGACGAGGGGCAGTGGCCCGAGTTCATCCCGCCGGAGGCCGAGGGGCCCTTGCAGGCGTATGCCGAGACGATGCGGCGGGCCGGGGTGAAAGTGCTCGGTAAAGAGGTCTTCGTTGCGGTCGATGAGGTGCGTAGCGCGGGTTCGATGGATCGTCTTTTGTCTTTGGACGGCGACGTGATGGGTGCGGATATTAAGTCGGGTAGGAACAATTCCCGGTATCCGCTTGCTGTGACGTGTCAGACGGCGATCTATTCCCACGGGGAGCGGTACAACGTCGCAGACGATACCCGCGCGCCGTTGTGGCCGGATGGGGTGAATCAGGAAACGGCGCTGTTGATCGAAATTCCGCGCGAGCCCAATCGTTTCGGCAAGTACGAGTGCGGCCTGTACAAGCTTCCGATCGACTTGGGTTGGCGTGCGGTGCAACTCGCCATGGACGTGCGGGAGATGCGGAAGATGCCGAAATTGGAGCGCATCGCGTGAGCCTGCCCGAGGAACGGGCGGAAACAGAAATCGAGGGAGGGACGCTATTGGGCAGTGTGTTCGAGGCCGTGAACAAGGTGATGCGGGATGTGGGTGCGGTCGCGAAGGACCAGCGCAACACGGCACAGAAGTTCTCGTTTCGGGGTGTGGATCAGGTGGTGAACGCGGTGGCTCCGGCGCTGCGTGAGCACGGGGTGATCGTGGCCCCGGTGCGGTCGACGCTGATGGTTCGGGAGATCACCAGCGGTGGAGGTAAACGGCAGGCGTGGGTGACCGGGACCGTGGGCTACACGGTCTACGGGCCGGAGGGCGACACCATGCCGGTTGAAGTCGCCACGGAGGCAACAGATTTCGCGGACAAGGCGACAGCGAAGGCAATGTCTGTGGCGTATCGGATCATGCTGTTACAGCTGTTGAACCTGCCGACCGATGATCCGGACCCGGACAGCGAATACGTCGAGCGCGGTAGCGGTGGCCATTCGGCCCCGGCCGGGCGATCGGCCGCCAAGGCGGCGGAGTCGAAGACAGTCGGGCCGGATCAGCTTCGGCAACAGATCTTCGAACTGTGCGAGCGACGCGGTATCAGCCGGGGGCTGCTGGTGACGACGTGGGCGACGGTCGGCGACGGGAAGATCACCGATTGCCGCGACGCCGGGAAACTGCGGGCCCTGTTGGATCTGCTCACCGAGATCGACCCGAATCAGGAGGCATGAGGGTGGAGGCTCTGGACTCGCAAGAGATGACCGACATATCGCAGCGGCTCCGCCAGGCCGGGCATGTGGTCGCGGCCAATCATCTTCTCGCCGCTGCTCTTATTCAATCCGAGGCCGAGGAGGCGGCGCGCCGCCAGGACGAGCAATTGGCGGAGGTGATGCGGACTGCGTACTACTTCGGAAAAGTTGTTGCGCCGCTGGAGGAATCGCCGTTCCGGTCGGGATGGATCAAGGCGGCGCGGGCGGTGCGCGATGTCGTGACCGAGGAGGCAGGTGCTGAAAGCTGACCACGACTGGAGAGACGACGCACTGTGCGCACAGCCGGGAGCCGACCCGAAGCGTTGGGACTCCGATTCGATCGCTGAATCTGTCGACCAGGCGGCGGAAGCGGCAAACCGGTGTGCGGGGTGCCCGGTCCTTCGTGAGTGCGCCGAGGACGCGCTACACCCGGCCTACAGCGTGGACGGTGCCCCGCTCTACACGGTCGGTGTCATCCGGGCCGGGGTGATCACCTGAACCCGACCGCGCTCGCGCAGCTGGCCGTGATCGCCGGTCTGCCGACACCGCCACAGCACACGATCCGTCACTGCTCAGATTGTGGACGCAAAACCGTCAAGGGCGGCAACCGGGCGTTAAAGCTGGCGGCCTATCGCGGCCGTGGCCTATGCCATATCTGTTATCGGAGAAGGAAAGTCACCGGTCGGCCGTTGCCGCCGAAATTGGTCACCCGCGTGCCGCTGGAATCGATCGGCCGCTGCCGCACCTGCGGTCACAATCTCGTCTCCCGTGCCGGGAAACGCGCGGGATACCCCGGCCGCCTTCAGGGAGGGCGCGGGCTCTGCAACGGGTGTTACAAGCGGGCCCGTCGAGAAGAACGCAAGAACAACGAGGAAGGCTGAACAATGGGTAGGCTGTCTACCGCTATCGCGGTACTGAAGGGGGCCCCGGCGGGTGGAGTCAATACCGCCGATTCCGACGATCTTACAATCAAGATCCCGTATCAGGTGCTCTCATTCGGCTTGTCGCCCCAAGCGATTTCGCTGTACGCCACGCTGGCGTCCTTTGCCGACGACACGAAGATTCATCGCGACGATATCGCGCACGCGGCCGGGGTCGAGCACGGTCGCAGTGCGTACCGGTATCTGCGTGAGCTGGAATCGGCTGGGTGGCTCACCCGGTGGGTGGTCGATGGGAAATTCGTTCGGGCTCAGGTGGTCCGGAAGCCGTAACCGAGGGGGCAACCCGTAATGGATGCTTTCGAGCGAATTATCGGAGCATTCGAATCTGAAGGGCTCATAGTAGCCCGCAAAGGTTCCGACCAGGCGGACGCGCAAGCACCCGGCCACAGTCGCGCCGACCGATCGGTGTCGATACGGAAAATTACCGGCCGGGTGCTTGTTCACTCGCACAGCGACCCGACAGACCGAGTGCTGGAACAGCTCGGGCTCACCACGAAAGACCTGTTCGACAACCCGGAAGGAGTGCAATACCGATATTCCGACGGCCGGATAGTGCACCGATCGCCGGAAAAGAAATTCAGGCAGTTCGGCAACACGAAGGGCTCGGCGCTCTACAACGTCGAATCCGTACAACCCCACGTGACGACGGTATATGTGGTCGAAGGTGAACAGGATGTGGAAACGCTGCGGTCGGTCGGTGCCGTGGCGGTATCGAATCCGATGGGCGCCGGGAAATACGGTGCGGCGGATTGGGCCCCGCTCGCCGGTAAGGATGTCGTCGTTGTCGCGGACAAGGATGAGGTCGGCCGGGCCCATGCCTACGGCGTCGCGCGGGAGCTGAAACACCTCGCGGCATCGGTGAAGCTCGTGGAGGCGGCCGACGGCAAAGACGCCTCGGACCACATCGTGAGCGGCCACGGGCTCACCGAGTTCATCCCTGTCACGCTCGCGCCCCAGTTATCGGCGGCCTACAGCGATATGCGGCGGGCCATGGCGGGCGGGAAGATCGACCGACCCCGCCCAACCATCCTCAGCCGCGAAGACGGGGCCTCGCTGCTGTATCCGGGAGCCGTGAACACGATCTACGGCCTGCCGGAGGGCGGTAAGTCCTGGATCGTGCTGGCGGCCATGGCCGAGACGCTGAAGGCCGACGACGGGCGGTGCCTGTACGTCGACGCCGACCATAACTCCGCGCCAGCGCTGGCGTCGCGGCTGTCGATGCTCGGTGTCCCGCCGAAGGTGATCACCAACCCGGCGCGGTTTCTGCACGTGGAACCGGAATCGGCGGATCACCTGATGGACATCGTGACCGACATGAACGACTGGGGGCCGACACTGGCCTGTATCGACTCCGTAGGCGAAATCATGCCGCTGCTCGGTGCCAGCTCCATTGACAACGACGAATACACGCGAGTGCACGCTCAAGCATTCAAGCCATTGGCGAAAATGGGTGCCGCGGTCGCATTGATCGACCATATCGGCAAAGGCGACGCAGCATCGAGAGGCGGCCCTATCGGAGGTTCCGCGAAACTGCGGGCCATCGACGGCGCAGCGATCAAAGTAGCCGTGCGCCGGCCATTCACGCCGGGCAAAGGTGGTGCCGCGTGCCTATCGGTGGCGAAAGATCGACATGGCGAGATACGCCGCCGATGCCTGAACGATTACCTGGGCGATTTCGTCATGACCCAGAACGGTAATCGGATCGATTGGAACATCACCGCCCCTTCGGCGCGGTGAGATGTGGAGAAAGGAAGTATTTTTGCCCCCCTTGCAGACCTCCGAGGTCAAGGGCTTCATCATCGGTGATGTCAATCTCGGATTCACCCCGAAAGGTGTCGCCTACTGCAATTTTCCGGTTGCGTTCAGCCAGTCAGTCAAGAACAAGCAGACCGACGAATGGGAAAAGACGAAGAACATCGTGCTCAACGCGACCGCATGGGGCGATATCGCCGAGTTCATCGGCGAGAAATTCGAGAAATTCACCGAGATCAAGCTTTCCGGTGTCGTCTACGAGGACACCTACACCGGAAACGACGGGGAGGAACGGAAATCCCTGAAACTGGATGTGCACACCGCTTCCGGGCCGCTCCCGAAAAAGAACAGCGGTACTAGTTCTGGGGGTGGCTGGGATGTCTGACCGCTAACTGAAAGCAACGAGATTTCGAGCGGGGCAGCCACCTACGGGTGTCCCGCTCCTGCATTCTCAAAGGGGGTTTGTGTGCCAAACGCGATGAAACGCAAAGGCGACACCTACGAGATCAGCCAACTGCGCTACTACCGCGTAAGCGGCTTCCCTCACGCGCAACGCACGCGAGCGGGCTACACCCGCGACGGCGGAGACATCCACCTGGACCCCGTGGTGGGTCTAGCGCCCGGAGTCATCTCCCAGTGCAAGAACGTCCGCACTCCGCGGTGGTCGCAATGGATCACCGATCTGCGTGAGCAAGTGCGAAACGCGAACGCGCAGTTCGGATTTCTGGCATGGAAGCGGCACGGTGTCTCCGATCCTGCCGAACAACTGGCGGTCATGCCGATGGCCGAATTCCTGTACCTGGTGCGGCTTGCCGGGTACGGCAACCCGATTGAGGAGTACGAAGCATGACCGAACTCGACGAGTTGATGGAGCTGATTCAGGACACCCCGGACGTGGTGTATTTCCTGCGGGCCCAGATGGCGAACAACGCCCGAGCCGCCGACGGCGGCGACTGGTCGGACACCGAAGGGCAAGCACCGGATCGGGTGGCCAGCTCCAAGACCGTGACCACGGCACCGTGCAGCCTGGATGCCATGGGCGCCGCAGACGCCGAGTTGGCCGCGCTCGCCGGTTGGGCCGATCGTCTCGGTGTCGTCTACTCCGGCCGTGTCTGGCGCTGCGGCGGTGTCGTGCGCGGCCTGGTCGGCGATGACATGACCGTGGTGTGGTCGCTGGTCGACGGATTCGAGCGGTGGGCTCGCCAGGGCTGGAACGGAAGCCCGGAGATGCTGGCTCAGCTCCGTTCGCTGCGTAACACCCATCGTAAGTATTGGGGTGAGCTTGACCTCTTGCTGATGCACCGACCGGAGACCCGAGAGCAGTCGTGGTCTGAACCCGGCCTGTTCTGAATTCTGTTAGATGGTGGTGATCAATGTGTAGAACAGGCCGGGCGTGCCTGTACTCAGCCATTGCCCGTGCATCGGATAGCCCTTTGCGGCAAGAGCGGCTCGTTTCGCATCGAAGGTTGTGTTCTCTGCCGGTATCGCGACCACGCGATCGTTTTCCTGCACGAGGTAGAGGATCTGACTATTCTCGTTCGTTACGACGACCATACCGCGGAGATTATCACGAGATCACCGAATAAGTGCCGATGTGGCTAAATCAGTGGGAAGCACAAGAACTCGCCGGGCGATCACTCACCACCTTGTACCGGTGGCGAATCCGCGGATGGGTGAAAACAGCGACTCGCGGACGAGAACGGGTCTACGACAAAGCCACCCTGTTGAAGGCCGCCGAGATTGCCAAGGCCCGCCAGGGCGGCCGACGTAACCCGGTCAACGGCGGTGGGAATAGTCGGCGCGGCTACTGGAACAGCGACCATGCCAAGTGCAAAAACGGGTTGATACCTTTGTTTTCGTACGATCGAATCCGGTCCAACGAGGCTCCCAGAAACTGAACGAGCCCATCTGACACCCTGGATTCGATCGAAGAACACGAACGCCACACGGGAAACCTCACGCGGTAAGCGACCACAAACAAGCCCGGTCACAGCGTTCACAAAACCAACAGGGGGACAAGATGAGTGCAGCACTGACACCGGATCAGTGGGTGATGATCGGTAACACGATAGTGGTACTCGGCAAGCTCGGCTTGTCGGCTTTGAGCGCCATACTCAACACCCTATGATCCCAACGCTCCGGTAGGTGGGCCGGAGAGCTGGCGGACTCCCCAAGGAAACGACACCCTTCGGCGGGTTGAGTCGCGGCCAGCATTGGCCCATAATCCCAGCTGAACCGATTCAGTCGTTCAGACCCGAAACTCAGCCCCGACAGCTCGAGTGACACGGTACCGGATATCACGCAAGGCCGCACGTCGAGAATCGTTGTCCGCACTCATCAAGATTGCCTCTGCCAGAAACAATAGAGCCGAATTGGCCGGAACGGTCGATAGCGGAACGCTCGGTAGAGCGTGTACTGTCTCCATAGAAGACGTTTTCTCCAACGTAGACGGGCCCTCGATTCTGTATTGACGGATCGCCATATAGATGGGAACAATCGGCGCAGCGGCCCACATAAATACTGCCAGAAGTGGCCCGAACGAGTGATCTGTACCGAACACCCACAGATAGAGTGACAGACGAGGGTAAGAGATGTAAGGCGAATTCGGCGACCTCAGCTGCAATCTGTCCACTGTTATAGCAATCAGGCACATGCCTAAAGAGATCCCGAGATATGCTCCGCCTACCGCTTCGACGGAATGAATGCTCATTGCAGCGAGCAATGCTACTGTAGCAATGTTTCCGACTGCTCGCGGGCCTTTAAGCGCCCGACCTGACGCCAATACCGCTACGACGACTAACACCCAGAACATCGCCGGTCGAGCACCTAGCCATGCGTCGGCACCACTCGTCCAATGTTCATTAATGCCGAGACTCTTCAGTGTGCGGGCTGCCCACATCAGCGGAGACTCAGTGGGAAGATCGTTGATACTCGGCCGCTTGGCAGTCCAGAACCACGCTGACGCCAAGGCTGTTGCTATCCAACCACTGATCTCGACAAAATTCACACCTACCGCGTGCTGGATGGCTTCCCATTTATTCTTTGAAGCTTCTCCAGAAGCGCTATTCATTCTTCACCCTCCCGATGGCACACGCCTGATCTACCGCACACAACTGTAGCCCACAGTATGCATTCGGCAAACCCGGAGAGACCACGGACCGGAATATAGGTTCTTGATGCCCAGTAAACGGAAAGGCTTGGATCATCGAGCCTATCGGAGAGCTAAAAATAAGCTCCGAAAAGAGTCCTCTACCTGCTGGTTGTGCGGTAACGAGATCGACAGAACACTACCGCCCGAACACCCCGAGTCATGGACCGCCGATCACATCGACCCATTATCTAAAGGCGGTCGCCTACTCGGAGAACTGCGAGCAGCACACCGCAGCTGCAACAGCCGACGAGGCAACACCGACGTGACCGAACTGAACCTACTCCCGACAAGTCGGCAATGGTAGAAAACACGCAGGTCAAACCACATGGCTGACAGATTGTCGTACACCCTGCACTAGACTAGGCAGCCAGTCACCTGCGGAAGCCATCAGGAAGACAAACACATTGATCAGCAGAGACAACCGCTGTCAAGCCATCCTGGAAACACTCACCAAAAATGCTCACAACGGAGTAGCCGTCATAGACTCCACTGAGCTACGGCAGATAATGGGATTCAACGACCCAAGGCCACTGGGAAGACACCTAGGACACCTGGTAGCGGATAAACGTATCATACGAAGCAAATGCGGAAACGCATATAAGCTACTGCACTGAACGCCCAATTCGATACAATCGGGCATTCCTCGGAATAATCCGTCAAATCGGCGTTCGAACTCGAAATTTGTCGATCGAGCCGATTTGACCCCGCATGTACCCCCTCAGGGGTCTTTTCGGCCTGCCCTCAGGCATACGGGCCAATTCTTCGCGAGACTGGGGGAGGGGGATCCGGGGTTCGGCAGGCGGGCTTATGGGGGTGGTTCGTGCGGAAACCGCGCCTGTTGGATCTTTTTTGCAAGCAAGGTGGGGCTGGGATGGGTTACCACCTCGCCGGGTTCGAAGTGGTCGGGGTGGATATCGAGGATCAGCCCAGGTATCCGTTCGAGTTCCATCGTGCGGATGCGCTCGAGTTTCTGGAGCAGCGGCATCAGGAGTTCGAGAGCTTCCATGCGTCGCCACCGTGTCAGCTGTATTCGAAGGCCCGCAACCTCGGTGGGAAACAGTTCGTGGATCTGGTGGGACCGGTGCGTGCTGCGTTCGAGCGGCTGGCGGGGTCGCGGTGCTGGGTGATCGAGAACGTGCCGGGTGCGGGGCTGTATGACGCTGGGATGCTGTGTGGTTCGATGTTCTACGGGTTGCAGGTGTATCGGCACCGGTTGTTCGAGACGAACTTTCCGCTTCGAGTGCCTGAGCACCGCCCGCACCACTTGACTGTTACGCAGATGGGGCGGGTGTCGAAGCCGGGGGAGGTCATTCAGCCGGTCGGCAATTTCATCGGTACCGAGAGGGCCAAGGCCGCTATGGGTATCGATTGGATGTCGCGGAATGGATTGCGGGAGGCGATCCCTCCGGCGTATACGCATTGGGTTGGTGAGCAGATGATTCCGCGGATTCCCCCGACTGTCGATTATGAGCAGTTGTGGATGTTCGCCGCTTAGAGGGGGAGGGATTCACGGTGAGTGAGCTTGCCGCCGCTGCGGCGTCGGGTGATCGGCTGAAGACGTTGAAAGCGCTTCTCAATCGACTTATCGCTTCCATGGAGGAGGCATCGCCCGGCGTGATTCCGCAGTATGCGAAACAGATCTCTGATTTGTCGCGGGAGATTGCGGAGTTGGAGCCGCCGAAGAGGGAGGCTACCGATATTGATAGCTTCCGAGAAGAGTTCGCATCCCTTATCGGCCAGACTGAAGACGACGACGGGGGATCTGCGGAGTAAGAAGGCGTACGGCTGCCAGACTCCATTACGCCGAGTCGAGGATTTGGGGAATCTGGAGCCGGCCAAGGTGGGCATCAAATTCATGGCCCGCTATGGCCTGCGATTGGACCCCTGGCAGGAACTTGTGTTCCGGTCCTGGCTGTCGTTCGGTCGGGGCGGAAAGTATTCGCACTCACGCTGTGGGCTGTCGGTACCTCGGCAGTGCGGCAAATCGGCATTGCTCGAGGCTCGGGCCTTGGTGGGAATGTGCTTGCTCGGTGAGCGGATTCTCTTCACGGCGCATTCGACAAAGACCGCGCGTGCGTTCTTCCAACGTTTGTTGTCGTTCTTCGAAGACGAGCGTTTCCCCGAACTTTCGGGCGTGGTCGAGAAGATCCGCACTGCGAACGGGCTGGAAATGATCCGACTGCGCGACGGTGGCAGTCTTCAAATCCTGGCACGCAGTAAGGGCAGCGGGCGCGGCCTAACGGTCGACGTGGTCCTGTTCGATGAAGCGCAGGAATGTTCATCGGAAGCGCTGGAAGCGTTGGGCCCGACCACGGCGGCGGCCCCGCTCGGTAACCGACAATTGATTTTCGCGGGGACACCGCCGAGCGAGATCATGAACTCGGAAGTGTTCACACGATTCCGGGACGAATGCCTGTCCGGGCGTGCGATGCGCGCATCGTGGCTGGAATGGGCGATGCCCGAGGGCGCAGATCTGGACGACCCCGAAGCGTGGGCGCAAGCCAATCCCGCGCTCGGGTATCGGCTCGGGTGGGACGAACTCGCCGAGGACCGATCCGCGTACTCGGATGAGGGTTTCGCGAGGGAACGCGGCGGCATGTGGTCGGCGGCGGTCAGCAGCGCGGTTATCGACGCCGGTTCGTGGCGTCTGGTCTCTGACGGCGCTTCTCAGGTGCTTGATCCAATCGCGATCGGTGTCGACATTTCGCCGGATCGGTCGATGGCGTCGATTGCGATTGCCGGTGTCCGGGCGGACGGGCTGTTTCATGTCGAGGTCACGCACAACCGGAAAGGTACGGATTGGGTGGCGGCGGAGCTGCGTCGGATGGTTGCGGTGTGGTCTCCGGTGTGCGTGGTGGTGGACGGCCCGGCGGCGTCGCTGGTGCCGGAGCTGGCGGCGCTGGATGTGCCGGTTCATAAGACGACGCTTCCTGAGTACGCGACGGCGTGTGCGCTGTTCTACGACTACGTGATGTCGGGGGCGCTGCGTCATGTGGATCAACCGATCTTCACGACCGCGATCGAGGCGGCGCGGAAACGGCTTGTGGGGGATATGTGGGCGTGGGGGCGGCGGAACGCGGATTCGGATGTGACACCGGTGGTTTCGGCCACGGTGGCGCTGTTCGGGTTCATCAACGCCCGGCCGAAGCGCCGTGTGCGACGGAGGACGGAAGCGGTGGTGATGTGAATGGGTGAACTGCTGCAACTGGATTCGTTGAGTGAGGACGAGCTGCGGCTGTTCCAGCGCCTCGAGTTCCTGATCGACAAGCACAGGGGCACCAATCGCCTGAAAGAGGCGTATTACGAGGGGGAGAAGCGTGTCGAGACGCTGGGTATCTCTGTGCCGTACGAGGTCGCGGCGAAGCTGCGCACGGTTGCCGGGTGGGCGGGAACCGTGGTCGATGTGCTGGATGAGCGGCTGGACTGGCAGGGCTGGGTGCAGGCCGGGGCCGACGACTACGGGTTGAAAGAGATCTACCGTGCCAATCAGCTCGACTCGGATTCGGGTATGGCCCATCTCGATGCGCTGATCTTTGGGACCGGGTTCGTCTGTGTGGGACGGGGTTTCGAAGGCGAGCCCGATCCACTGATTACGGTCGAGTCCCCGCTGTACATGTCGGGTATCCGGGATTTCCGCACACGTCGGCTCTCGTCGGCAATGTCGCGATATTGGGACGAGGACGCCAACGACTACGTGTCGGCGCGGCTGTATATGCCGGATCAGACGATCTACCTGGCGAAAGATCGGCCCTATGGTCGGTGGCTGATCGTGCATCGGGACATGCACGGACTTGGGCGGGTGCTGGTAGCGCAGTTGGTGAATCGCCCGCGTGCGTCGATGCAGTTCGGTCGTTCGGAGATCTCGAAAGCTGTGCGTTCACACACTGATTCGGCGGTGCGGACGTTGATGGCCATGGAGATGAACCGCGAGTTCTACTCGGCTCCGCAGAGGTGGGGAACGAACCTGTCGGCGGATCAGTTCACCCGCGCCGATGGCACGGTGGTGACCGGGTGGGAGGCGATCATTGGCCGGTTCTTGGCGGTGCGGGCGGATGAGGACAACCCGGATGCCGAGCCGAAGGTGGGGCAGTTTCCGCAGGGGCAGCCGGGCCCGTATCTGGAGCACCTTCGGGGGCTGGCTCAGCTCATCTCGGCCGAATCAGCGATCCCGCCCATGTATCTCGGATTTGCGTCGGATCAGGCGTCGAGCGCTGACGCTATCCGGGCGATGGAGTCGCGGCTGATCAAACGGGCCGAGCGCCGACAGACCATGTTCGGGCGGGCCTGGCTCGAGGTCGGGTTGCTGGCGCTGCTGGTGCGTGACCGTAAGGTACCGCCCGACTATGCGGGGAACGTGTGGCTGAAGTGGCGCGACGCCGCGACACCTACCAGGAGTGCGGCGGCCGATGAGGCGGTCAAGCTGACGGCGGCGCAGATCCTTCCGTCTGACTCCGCGGTGACCTATGACCGGATCGGCCTGTCCCCCATGGAGCAACAGCAAGTGGAGGCCGACAAGCGGCGTGCGCGGGTGGGTGGTCTTCTGGACGGGTTGCGGAACGCGGCGCAGGCCAAGGCACAGGCGGCCCCGAACGTCGCCCAGACAGCACAGAACCCCACACCTATGGCTGAGGCCGCGTGAACCCAGTGGAAGCCGCCAGCGAGCTACGCAGCGTCCTGGATGACATGACCACGGTGATGGCCGGGGAACTGGGCGAACTGTTCGACCGGGCGGCCGGGACCGATACGGCGGCGGGACGGGCGTTGGTGATCGAGGCGTACCCGGAGATCGTGACCCCGTGGGCGGTGACGGCGGCGGAGACCTCCGCTCTCTGGTACGACGATTTAGCCCCTGAGCTGCCCTACACAGCGGCGCCGGCCACGCCCGCGCCTGTGGAGCAGCTACAGGCGTCGGCGGCCTGGGCGACGACGCAGGACAGGGCGCTGGAACTGTTGATCGGATCGGCGCAACGGGTGGTGTTCGGGGCGTCGCGGGACACCGTTGTCCGCGCGGCCGATGACGAGCCCGGAACACGGTGGGCCCGCACAGCGTCGGCGACCGCGTGCCCATGGTGCCGGATGCTGGCCACCCGGCACGCCGTGTATTCGGGCCGCCTGGTGCGCGAACGGGTCGGGGACACGGGCCGGTTGGTGACCGAGAACGGCAAGCGGTATCACGACAACTGCCGCTGTTTGGCGGTGGCCGTGCGGCCGGGCCGCTCGTATGAACCCCCGTCCTATATGGAGCAGTGGGAACAGGAATATCGGGATGCGCGCGAGGCGGCCGGTTCCGGCGATCCCAAAGCGATCATGGCCGCGTATCGAGAGTTGCTGAAGCCATGACGTTTTCCCGCCCAGACGCGGTCCTCGTGTACAGGGCTTGAATGGCGGCTACCGGCGCTGGCTGCGGTGTGCGGTGTGTCGCAGTTGCAGGATACGAGCGGTGCCGATCAACGCGATCGACAATGCCCCCGCGACAGCGGCGAGAAGCATGGCCACACCGATCGGCAGATACCCCGAGACACCGAGATAAGTCAGGTGGACGCGGGTGAGGTTCTGCAGGATGAAGATCAGCAGAAACACGAGCACAAGCACGGCGACAGTCGTCGCGACCCAGGTAACGCTGACTCGGGTCCGTGCTACAGGGGTTTTCCCGGCACGGCGTGCCGGAGTGGGTGCGGTGGGTGCCGGTGCGCCCGTCTCGTTTTCGGGGGTGGGTTGCGGCGTCGGCGGGACGGTTTCCGCCTGCGGCTGGTTAGCCGAAACCTCACGCTGGTCGGCGGGCTGAGGACTGGGGGTGTTGTCGCGGCGGGCGCGGCGAGCACGCCCAAACAGTGTCGACATGACCGATCCTCCTTAACGGTGGTGCCGGTGTGGCAGCACGCGGAAGTGGGTGTCGTCGTGTCCGGATTACTTCCAGTCTACGCCCGCTGGGCTATGTCCACCGGGTCCACTGGGAACCGTCCAGCGGTGGAAGGGACGGATTTCATGTTGAGCAGCAAGCGGAAAGGATGTGCGCTGAGGTGACCGACACCGAGGCCGAGACCAAGACGACCAAGACAGCAGCGGCAACCGAGGCGCGTGAGGAGTTCACGCCGATCACCACGCCAGAACGACTGAATGAGATTGTGGCCGAACATATCGCGCGGGAGCGGGCGAAGTACGCCGATTACGGCGAGTTCAAGCGCAAGGCCGCCGATCTCGACAAGGCCGAGCAGCGGGCCCAGGAGGCCGAGGCGCGAGCAGCCAAGGCCGAGCTTGCCGTGTTGCGGGGCGATATCGCCCGTGACCATGGTTTGCCTGCCGAGGCGCTGGCCGGTGGCTCCGAGGAGGAGCTGCGGGCTCATGCTGCCGTGCTGGTGGGCCTGTTCGGTGATCGCAGCGGACCGCGTGGCCCGGAGCCCGATCCGATGCAGGGGCAGACCGCGACCGACACCGCGACCGGTGGCGATTGGCTGTCGGCGCTGATGCGCTGATACACAGCAGAATTTATACATCTAACGACCCCGGACCGTTCGGTCGGCCGGGGATTTCTTATGCCCAAAACGAGGGGAATGCTTTGGCGTACAACAAGATTGTCGGCCGTCCGACCAACGACGCGCAGACAGTTGTCCCGGTCCAGGTGGTCCGCGATGTAATTCAGACCGCTACCCAGTCCTCGGCGCTGTTGTCGCGGGCCCGGACGGTGCCGATGTCGAGCAAGACCTACCATCAGCCCATCCTGGCGTCGCTACCCGAGGCCGATTTCGTCGGCGGCACCGAACTCGAGGACACGCCCAGTTCGGGGGCATCCGAGCCCGGTTTCGACGGCAAGGACGCCAACCCGGCCGATGGCCTGAAATCAACCTCCAGCATGGGTTGGAAGCCGCTGAGCATGACCGCCGAAGAGATTGCGGTCATCGTGCCGATTCCCGATGCGCTGGTCGATGATTCGGCTATCCCTTTGTGGGAGTCGGCGCAGCCGTTGATGGCCGAAGCGGTGGCGAAGCGGCTGGACGAGGCGGGCATTTTCGGTGTCCGGGTGCCCAAGAGCTGGAATCTCAAGGGCGGCTTGATCGGTGCGGGCAATGCCTACCAGGTGGATGCTTCGAAGTTCTCCGACTACGCGGCGGCGATCGCGGATGCGGGTGAGCAGCTGGGTGAACACGGCGTGCCCGTGACCGGGTTCATCTCCCGGCCGGGCCTGGGCTGGGCCATGGCCAAGGAACGCGACGCGGTAGGTAACCCGATCTATCAGTCCGCCACTGCCGCGACTCCCGCGACGATCTACGGTCTGCCGACCGGCGAGACGCTGACCGGTTCGTGGAATCCGGCGCGGTCGCAGATCCTTGCCGGTGACTGGTCCAAGGTGTTCGTCGGTATCCGCCAGGACGTCAGCTTCGAATTGTTTCGTGAGGGTGTGATTACCGACGAGACCGGCAAAGTGGTCTTGAACCTGATGACGCAGGACGCGAAGGCGCTGCGGTGTGTGTTCCGGGTGGGTGTGACCGTGGCCAAGCCGATCGACCGGGCGGGCCGGGAAATCCTGCCGCTGGCCAACATTTTCGGCAAGCCGACCCCGGTGAAGCTGCCCGCCCCGGCGAGCGGCGGCAAGGCCGCATAGAGGCCGACTTTTCAGGGGTTCTCGGGTGAGACCGGTTCGTGTCTCACCCGCGAGTGTGGGGGCGGTGCATGGGTATCGAATTGACGATCGAGGATCTTCGGCCGTTCGCGCCGAATCTGACGGCCGATAAGGCCGCTCTCATGATCGAGGACGCCACGGCGACAGCGGAATCGGTGGCCCCGTGTGTGGCGGACATGCCGAAATCCGACCCTCGGTATCGGGCGGCGAAGGCCATCATCCGGGGCGCGGTGGTGCGGTGGGCCGACTACGGCACTGGCGCGGTTACCCAGCAGTCGGCCGGGCCGTATTCCCAGACCATCGACACCCGCCCGGTACGGCGGGCGATGTTCTGGCCGTCGGAGATCAACGACCTGGTGAAGCTGTGCAACCAGGGCCGGGGCAAGTCGAAGGCGTTCACAGTCGACACCACCCCGGCCGACGCCTTGCGGGCCCGGCCGTTCGGGTCGGCCTGGGTGAACGGGTCGGGCCCGGCCGGGTGTGGGTGGGATTGATGCTGCCGACTCCCTATCTGGCGTTGGTGTCGGACTATTCGGAGCGGCACAACGAGGCTGGGCGGCTGATCACGGAATGGACACCGAGACCGGAGGCCGAACCGGTGTACGGGTGGGGGCCGCCGCAAACACGGGAGCCGAAGACCGCGGGCTATGACCGACTGGTGGTGGATGTCGAATTGTTCGCTCCCCCAACGTTTTCGGTGAAGCCACGCGACCGGGTGCGGCTGGCCGGGCAGGACTATCAGGTGATCGGGTACGCCGAGGACTACACGCACGGCCCGTTCGGGTTCGCGCCGGGGGTAGTGGTGAATCTGCGAAGAGGGGACGGCTGAGATGCCCAAACCGGTGATCAAGTGGAACATCGAGGGCTTCTACAAGCTGCGCAAAGCGCCGGGCCTGGTGGTGGATCTGACCGAGCGGGCCGAACGGATCAAGGCCGCCGCAGAAGCCGAGGGCGGCGAATACGAGATCTACAGCCAGCAAGGCGAAAAGAAGCCGCAAGGCCGCTGGCGGCTGTCGATCACCACGGCCGACCCGAAAGCCATGTACAAGAACGCGGTTGGGAGCCCGTTGCTTCGGGCGGTGGACCGTGGCCGCTAGAAAACCCGCGACACGGGTCATGATCGTGTTGTTGCGGTCGGCTCTCGGCGTCCCGGTGGTGAACGAGCTAGGGGCCCAGCGTCCAGCGCGGTTCGTGCTCGTGGACCGGACGGGCGGGCCGATGGTCAACGAGGCGGTGGACGGGCCGCAATTCCGGCTCGAGTGCTGGGACAGCGACGACGCCGAGGGCCTGGCGTACGCGGTGTGGTCGGCGGTGTGGTCGGCGCGCGGTTCCTACGTCGACTACGGCGGTGGCAGGGCGTGGATCACGCGAGTTGAAGAGATCGGCGGGCCCGCGCACGTGCCGCACCCCGATGTTCCGGAGCAAGACCGGTGGGTGCTGGCGCTGCGGATGGGTATCGCTGTGAATTCCTGAAATCTATTGAGGAGCAATCGGTTTGGCTACCGATGTCAAGAATGTGTATGTGCCTTCGCCGAGCGCGAAGGGTGTCATCTTCCGATCGGTGAAGACCACCGACGACCCGGTGACGCTTCCAGCGAACGCCAAAGACGAGATCAAGGCAACCGATTTCGCGGACCTGGGCGGGGTGAGTGACGCCGGTTTCACCAACTCGATCGATCGCAGCGTCAAGAAGGTGAAGGACTTCGGCGCGGCCACTGTTGCCACTCCGCAGGACGACTACACCGAGACCGTGAAACTCGAACTCATCGAGTCACTTCGGGAAAGCGTGCTCGAAACCGTGTTCGGCACGAAGATCACCCCTCTGCCCGATGGTGGATTTTCCTTCAGCCACAAGAAGCAACCGCTCGAAAAGTACTCGTGGGTTATCGACACGGTCGAAGGAAAGAAGCTGCGCCGCCAGGTGATCGGCATCGGCCAGGTCACCGAAATCGGGGACGTGAAACAGGTCAGCGACGATATCGTGAAATACCCGATCACGATCGAGTGTTTCGAAGATAAAGACGGGGATTTCGTCAAGGAGTACGTCGGGCGGCCTGCCGAGCCTACTCCGCCGAAACAGAAACAGGCTGCCTGATCCCCTCGCATCTCAGCCGCTATTCCGAAAGGTGATTGTTTTCCGTTGGCTGTGTTTACTGTTCCGCGGTCGGCTGGTTCGAAGCGTCAGAATCGTTTCGCGTTCCGGTTGGCCGATGGTGGCAAGGTGTATTCGGTGCCGTTTCTTCAGTATTTGTCTGGGCAGGGCGCGAAGTTCATTCAGGCGGGTATCGAATCCAAGATGGATGAGGCGTCGCTGACGCGGGGCCTGATCGCGATCGAATGCCCGGAGGCGGCCGAGGCGGTCGAGGATCTGAGTATTGATCAGATCGGCGCGTTGTCGAAGGCATGGGCAGATGCGTCCGCGGTGAGCATGGGGGAATTGCAGGGCTCCGAATCCTGATCGACCAGTATTCGGGGCCGATCGAATTCGACCTGCTGGAGCGCGGGTTTCGGCTGTCGGATATCGGCACCGCGCGCTTGTCGTGGCATGAGTTCGGCGTCTTGGTGGCACATTTGCCGCCGACCCCGGACTCTGCGCTGTACCGGGCCCGGTATCCGCGATCGTGGTTTTGGACGGCTGATCTTGATTTCCTGTCGATGATTCTCTACGCGCTGCAAGGTGCGAATTGGCAGCGCAGCGGTGGCCAGGGGGACAAGCCGACACCGATCGCACGCCCGACCGAATCGGCCACCGACGCCGGGACGGGCGACGGTTTCGGGCTGGATGAAATCCGCGATGTGCTGGCGCGATTGCGGGCGGCGATGTAAGAGGGGGCGCGATTCGTGAGCATCGAAATCGCCAGCGTCTATGTGTCGGTGTCGGCCAACACGAACGGGATGCCCGGCCAGATCGCCGGGGCGGTGGCCCAGGGCGGCAGGCTGGCCGAACGCCACGCAGATACGGCGGGCCGCAACTGGGGCGGCCGGTTCGCATCGGTCGCGGGCACCGCGCTCAAGGCCGGGGTCGGGGTCGCGGCGGCCGGGGTGGCGGCTGTGCTCGGAACGGCGCTGACCAAGGGGTTCGACCGGCTGAATGCGTTGGATCAGGCGAACGCCAAATTCAAGGCGCTCGGCTACAGTGCTCAGTCCATCGTCGGAATCATGGATTCCGCCAACAAAGCGGTCCTAGGGACCGCGTTCGGATTGGGTGACGCCGCGAAGGTAGCGGCTACGGCGCTCGCGGCGGGAATCAAAGAAGGCGACGACCTTACCAAGTACCTCACTCTCGTGGGTGATGCTGCCGCGTTCGCGAATGCCGATCTCAACGAGATGGGCGCAATTTTCAACAAAGTCCAAGCGACAGGCAAGTTGCAGGGCGACGAGCTGGCCCAGCTACAGGAACGCGGAATTCCCGTCCTGTCGTGGCTCGCACAATCCTACGGCAAGACCGCGGCGGCCATGTCGGACATGGTTTCCAAGGGCCAGGTGGATGCGGCCCGGTTCCAGCAGATCATGTCGGAACATATGGGCGGCGTCGCCGCTCAAATGGGCAAAACCCTGCAAGGCAGCTGGAACAATTTGCAAGCCGGTTTAGGGCGGCTCGGGGCAACTGTGCTGGCGCCGCTGTTCGATCGGCTGACACCCGCGATCCAGAAAGTCACGGAATGGGTGGATGCGGTCGGCCCGAAGATCTCCGGACTTATGTCGCAGATCGGGCAGGCGGCCCGGCCCACGGTTGAGCGGATCTCGCAATTTTTCAGTGGACTGTCGGAGAAGATCGGCCCGCTGATCGATTATGTGCGCAATTTCTGGACGGCGTTTCAGCAGTCCGGCGAAGCGGCGGCGGTCTCGGAGCGTTTTCAGCAGATTTGGTCTCGGCTGCAAGAGCTGTGGACCGTCCTGCAGCCGGTCCTGGTTGACGTGTGGAATGCGCTGAAACCGGTCCTCGAAGTTGTCGGTGCGGCGGCGTGGGAAGCGTTCAAGGCCGTGTTGTGGGCGATCTCGACGGCGATCGATTCGGCCAAGACGGCGATCAGCATCCTGTCCCCTGTTATTCACGCGGCGAGCGAGGATGTGCAGGGCCTTGCCGACAAATTCAAGTCGGTCGTTGAATGGGTCGGAAAAGCGATCGACGGCGTGACCGGATTTATCGATAAGGCCAAGCAGGTCGGCGGCGATGTTGTCGGGTCGGTCGCGGGCTTTTTCGGTATCGGGCATGCGGGTGGCGGTCCTGTCGTTGGGTCCGGTGGACCGACTGACGATCTGATTCCGGCGATGCTGTCCAACGGTGAGCATGTCCTTACCGCCGAGGAAGTGGCCGCGATGGGCGGGCATGCCGGGGTGTATCGGATGCGGGCGTTGGCGCGGCGCGGGGAGCTGGCGTTCGCGGCCGGTGGCGCGGTCGGCCTGCCGCGCGGTATCCGCGATGCGTTGGCGGCGGCGGCCGAGGCCGACGGGTTGCCGTATCTGTGGGGTGGGACGGGCCCGGACGGCTATGACTGCTCTGGGTGGGCCGGATACCTGCAATCGGTCACCATGGGCCTGTCCGACACGCATCAGCGGCTCTACACCACGGGCACGCTGATCGAAGGGGCGACCGCTGGCCTACAGCAAGGTCTCGGACCCAGCGGCACTCTGTTCCGGGTCGGGGCCAGCCCAGAGCACATGGCCGTCACCATCGCCGGTCACCCCGCCGAATCCGGCGGCGCACACGGCACCTCCGGCATCGACGGCGGCCGGGCCGGGGCCGAGGCTACTCAGTTCCCCTTCAAGTACCACTTGCCCAATGAAGCCGTCGCGGGGTGGGCGGAACAAGCCCAGGGCGACGGCGGGACGGGTATCGGTAGCGCCTACTCGGCGAGCACGGGTGGGGAGAAGACACCCGCGCCACAGGCACCGCGGATTCCGCATCGGTACTCCGACACCGATAAGGAGTATCTGAAGCTTGAACGCGCGTGGGCGGAGGCGAACAAGCGGCGCAACGAAATCTATGCCGACCCAACCTCTTCGGAGCTGGATCGGATGGATGCGGATATCGCGTTGCAGGAGGCCGAGGACGCCCGCCGCAAGGGCCCGCAGGCCGACGACCAGGGCGCGCCCAAGTCGTTGAAGGATTACGCGCACAAGATGCTCGATATCGGCATCGACGCCGCGAAAGCACAGCTGCCGTTCGACCTCGGTTCGTCGCGATGGTGGGACGTGGCCGACAAGTCGATAGAAGCCGCGAACTCGGTTTCCACCTTCAGCCGCGCCGACATCGACAATCAGCTCGGCTTCAATCCCGCTGCTGGTGTGCCGGATTGGGTAACACGGCTACGGGCCGGGCAGGCGAAGGTGTTCGACTCGGGCGGATGGCTGGAACCGGGCGGGGTAGCGGTGAACCTGTCGCGCAAGCCTGAGCCGATTTTCAACAGCCCGCATCAGTTGCGGCAGTTCGCCGATGGGTTCGCCCCGGCACCGGCCGCGACCGTGACGCTCGACGATTTGCGTGCCGTGCTGGAGTCCCGTCCGAACGTGACATTCAACGTGAGTGATTTCAAAGAAGCCATGGCGGTGTGGCAGCTCGAGCAGCGCCGCCAAGCCATGAGCTTCGCACGGAGGTAACCCATTAGCGAGCTGCGTATCCAGCTCGAAGGCTGCAACGGCGAATGGTTCACGCTGCATGGGGAAGGCGCAGGGGATAAAGGCGTCTTCCTCGGTGCACGCCCTGAGGGCATCTACGACGAGCCTACCGAGACGATTTGGCGGAGCCATGTCTACCAGATCGGCGCAGACTTCGGCGGAATCAAAGTCCACAAACGCGATGTCGTTCTCGGTATCGAGATCGTCGGCAACGCACAAGGAACATGGAAACAGAACGATTCACGGTGGCGCAAAGCCTGGTCCTATGAGAAGGATTCAACGCTCTGGATCGAAACCGCGGGATCACGGAGATACCTGAAACTGCGGCTGTCGGAGACTCCGACGTTCGCCCCGGATTTCGATCCGTTCACCGACGATTACGGTCACATCGTAATGACGTGCGCGGCGGGTGACCCGCGCTGGTACGAGGCAACCGACTACACCTATCAGTGGATTTATCAGGGCGACCCGAAAGGCATTCTCGTAGTCGAGAATCCGACCGATGTCGAAGTGTGGCCGAAATACGTGTGCCAAGCACACCCGTCGAAGGCTGGAACCATCTGGGTGCTCCCGGATTTCTCGTTCGGCTCCGACCGCGCCGACGCACTCCGCGCGGTGTTCCCGAATGAGGACTTGGACCATCGGGCGGTGCCGTTGCCGCCGCTGCAACCGCGTGAACAACTGGTGGTCGACACCGACGAGGGCGAAGAACAGCTGACCTCGAACATCGACACCGAACCGTGGATGCGATTCGAGGGCCGCTGTTTCCTGTTCCCGATCCCGCCCCGCACCCCGCTCACCGAATTACCGGTGACCGTGGCCGGCGCCGAGGAAGGCATGGGCATACAGGTGCGTATTCCTCGCCCCTGGTCACGACCGTGGGGGCTCGAGTGAGCGTGATAACGACTCTCGATTTCGAATCCGCCTACCGGCAAGTGACCGAGAAGAAGCGGCGAGCGAAACGACGCAGGACGTATCCGCCGTTCATTCGATTGTGGGATGGTCGATGGCGGCTCCGCGGCAGGGTCACCCGCTACGACGAATCAACGTGGGAATTCATCGACGGCGACACCGGTATCGGAGTACTGGAGATGCCGCACGACTACTACCTGTCGCGGTGGCTGACCAACGTCGAGGTCAAGGGCACCAACCCGCGCGTGAAGCGGCTTGACGGGACATGGACCGATGGCCCCAACCCGTACGGCCGATACAAGGATCTGAATGCGTTCGTGACCGTCGACCACGACGGGGCCCGCTGGTCGGGGGTGCTGTCGGAATGCAGCATCATCAAAGACGACACGGGCCGGAAATTCGTTCGCGCGACATTCAAGCACGATTTCGAGTTCGTCCGTCGGCTGCGATTCTGGAGTAACCCAGTCCTCCCGGCACAAATTCAGGTGCCCCGCTACTGGCTGCTCTGGGGACAAGCGATTTCCATCATCAAGATCACGATGTTTCTGAATCTGCTCCGGCTCAACGCCAGCCCGTTCCGGATTCCGGACAACCCGCTGGATTTCGAGCATTGGCTTGATCCGATCAAGGGGTTGGATCTGCGGAGCTGGAACATGGTGGTCAAACCGCAGATCGAACCCGACACCTCGGTCACCGGGTTGCTGTTCTCGCGGTTTCAGTCCGCCTATGACGCGACCAAGACATTGGTCGAGGACGCACAATTGAGCTGGGATCTGCGGCGCTGGCTCAAAGGCGATCCCGAACCATGGCCGGGCGCATTCATCGGCGGCGACCCCAATAAATGCGTCGTGAAACACGGTGCATTGATCGTGGATCTGAAAGACCGCTCGGCGTGGTCGACCGGGACAGCGGCGGGCGGAAACATCCTGGAAGGCCTCACCTACAGCATTCAGAAGTTCCTGCCCAACGGGATGAACGGCGCGATCGAAGAAACGACGATCGACCCGAACCTTGTCCCCGAGTACACGACTCCCGGACTATTCAAAGGAACAGTGCCACGCGCCCCGGCCGTCGTATTCCGGGAATCGAAGCACACCGGAATTCAAACGTCCGAGATAACGTGGCGGCCTCCGACCGTCACGAACATCGTTGGCGGTGGTCATTCCATGATGGGCGTGAATGAGGCGCTGCGGGCGTCCATTTCCGCCCTGGGTGATCTCACGGCCATGATTCCGGGCCTGCCACCACTTGGCGGCACGCTCGAAATCGCTTTGACCCCCTTCGTCGAAGACACCTTGCTCGCCTGGGGAAAATGGGAGAGCACCGACCGGAAAGACCGACTCGGCGACTCGTTTCTCTGGGAAGACTATGCCGAGGGGTCGGAGAACATCTATTCGATCTCCGGCGTACTGGCCATGCGGAAAGGATTCCTCGATACCGACGAGGAATTGGACGTGAAAGTCACCGTGGCAGACTCGTCGCCCTGGCGAATCGGCCAGAACGGATTGGGCCATTTCTTCCTGGGCGATCGAGTCGGCGTCGCGCCGCTCGGCGTCTCTCCCGGTCAGATCTTCATTCAACGAGTGAGTTCGATCAAACTCACCGTGAAACCGGAAACCGCCGCAACATGGGATATCACGCTAGGCAGCAAACGGGCCACCGACCCGATATTGGGGGCGTGGGAACGGTTGAGTCAGCTTGCCAGCGTTCTCCAGATGCAAGGAGTTCTTTAAAGTGACGTATCCGACCGTGGAGAACTGCGATCCATCGAATCCGCGGAAAGCGTTCAAGTGGGCATTCGTCGCCCTGCCGTTCAAGGGCTCGACACCGCTGCTCGTGCAATCGGATGTGCAAGAGGAACTGTCGCAATGGTTCTGGGAGTTGGGCTTTCGCTGGCATCCCGAGCTGGCGACCAAGAAGGTCCAGCCCCCAGCCCACGGGCAATCCCACACCCTCAACAACCTGGTGCGCTTCGTTGCGGCCGACACCCCGAACCTCCCACCGGCCGATCTGCCGCGACGCGGCGGATTCATCGAGCCGCCAACGGTTTTCGATCCCTCTGCACACGACGACGCGGCAGTGATCGACCACCTCCGCCGCGCCGAGGCCAGCGAGCGGGCACGGGTGATCACGCGGGAGATGTGCGGCCGAAACCGAGCATCCGTGATCCACGCCTACACCGAGCTATGGAAAAACCACCAGCCACAACAGGAATGAAAGGGGGGAAATCGTGGCGGACAGAGACACCTACGCACGGGCGATCATCGCCGAAGGACAGCGGCGGGGGATCGCGCCCGAGGGCATCGTCATCGCCCTGGCGGTGGCGCTGGTCGAATCCAACCTGACCATGTACGCCAACCCGGCCGATCCCGAGACGCTGGCCTACCCACACGACGCGCTGAGTACCGACTACGACTCCTCGGGCCTGTTCCAGCAGCGCCCCCGATGGTGGGGCGGTCCGGCCGATCGCATGGACCCCGCCCGCTCGGCCGGACTGTTCTATGCCGCGCTGGCACGGCTCGACTACACCTCCGGCGCGCACTCGCCCGGCTGGTACGCCCAGCAAATCCAACAGTCGGCCTACCCGAACCGCTACGACGAGCGGATACCCGACGCGCAGGCCCTCTATGACCGCCTCACCGAATCAACAAGGGAGGACACGCCTTTGGGCGAACATATATTGCCGTACGACCGGAACACCGTGCCGCAGGAAACCGGATATTGGTGCGGGCCCGCATCGACACAGATCGTGTTGAACTCCAGAGGTATCGACGTTCCGGAAGCTCAGCTGGCCGCCGAAATCGGAACCACCTGGAACGGCACCGATTACGTCGGCCTGATCACCCCTGTACTCAACCGGTACACCGGCGGCGGATACGTCGAACGCTACATGCCGAACGACCCGCCCGGCGCGGACGAGACAGAGCAACTGTGGCATGACATCGTGGCGTCGATCAACGCCGGTTACGGCGTCGTCGCCAATATCGTTGCCCCGCCGGACAATTACCCGCGCGGCGTCAAGGGCTCGATCAGCCCGGCATATGCGGGTGGCACCGTCTATCACTATGTCGCGATCATGGGGTTTGACGACACCGCCGATCGTGCCGTGTGGATCGCGGACAGCGGTTTCCGCCCGTTCGGGTATTGGTGCTCATTCGATCAGATCGCGAGTTTGATTCCGCCGAAGGGCTACACAGCCAACCTTTCGGCCCCTGATGGAGAGGAGACAGCATTGTCCGAGATCGCCGACATCATCCGCCAGGAACTCACCTATCAGTTCCCCTCACGGGTGGAGGGCTCGGACTACCGAGACACCCTCGTCGGCTACACCCTCAACAACGACAAGAAACTGTACGACATCGAGCAGTGGCGACCCACCGTGGACGCGCAACTGGCGGCGCTGAACACCAAGCTCGATCGCATCCTCAACGCTCTGGAGGCCAACTGATCATGACTAACCCAACTCAGGTCGAGCACGGCTGGCGGGCCACCGCCCGCACAATCTTCGCGGTCACGGTCGCGGTACTGTCACTGATCCCGACCATGCTGGCAACCGCACATCTCGATACCACCGTGGTCGGGGCCCAGGTGATCGCAGTAGCCGCCGCGGTCACCAGGATTCTGTCTCTACCAGCGGTGAATCAGCTCATCGACCAGTTCGCGCCGTTCCTGTCTGCTCGGCCCCGCATCAGGGAGTAACCCCCACGTGAGCGATCTCGGGCCCAACGATCACCCGGTGTTGTTCTGGGCTACCGTCGCGGCAGGCTTGGCCGGCGCCGTCTCGCTGATCTGGGCCCGACTCGCCCCGGCCGGATCGTTCTTCTGGAACCTGCGCGTGAAGCTGATTCAGCGCCGCCAGCAGATCGAAGCCGAAGCCGCCGCGCTCAACGACCAGCGCAACGAAATGCTGATCGCCCAAATATCCGCTCTCAAAGAGCAAGTGGACGATCTGTTACGCGAACTGACCCGCACACAAAAAGATCTCGCGGAAGCGCGAACGGAAATCATGGCGCTGCGCGCCCAGCTGAGCCGATAACACGGCTCGTATCTCGATAGCCCCTCACCGAGTGATCGGCGGGGGGCTTTCTGGTGCATCCATTGGGGGTTGCTTGTGACATCGCCACACGACGGCGCAACGCCGGGGCCCTATCCGTCACCACCCGACCAATCATGGACTCCGGCAGGTTCGAATACGGGTGCAGGATCGTGGGCGGGCAAAGATTGGGGTGAGCATTGGGGGCAGTCGATCCCCGGCGCGGGATTCGATAACGGCGACGCCACCGACGCCCAGATAGACGCCGTACGCGACACCCTGTTGAGCACAACGCTCGGGCAATGGGGCGCAACGAAACAAGGGTTCCTGTCCTGGATTTTGGCCGCGATCGACAACCTGATCAAAGCCATCGTCGGAGCCGCAATCGGTGGGCTCGAAGGATTCGTCCGCTGGATCACCGGAACCGTGGACGATCACACGACCACCCTCGGGGACCATGAGGCGCGGATCGACAACCTGAAAAAGTCGGTCGACGGCGTGGTCCAGACGATCAACGGCGCATATCAACCGCTGTACTTCTCCGGGTTCGTGGAATTGAAGCCGACCACGAACTTGATTGACGTGATCATGATCGGCGCGGGTGGCGGGGGAGGCGGCGGCAAGGACGGCGGTCTCAATAACCCCAACTACGGCGGCGGGGGCGGCGGTGGCGGTGGTGAGTCCCACGTGACGATCAACGCCAGCGACGTTCCGGCCGGGCCCGATGGGATTCGCCGCATCTGGATCACCATGGGCGGCAACGGGACCGGTGAACAACCACCCCAGGGCGGCGGGCCCGGCGTGGGCGGGCAGAAGGGCGCGGACACGTGCCTGTACTTCACCGACCCGTCCCAGGGCACCCCGACCGTGAAATACCGCGCTGGCGGCGGCGCTGGAGGCCAAAGCCGAACCAACGCAGCATCGGCGGCCCCCGGTGGATCGGGCACCGTGCCCGGCGGCGACGGTGGCGCGTTCTACTTCCAAGGCGACACCCCGGTCAGTGAGAGCGGACAGAACTCGGCGCAGCCGGTCGGCGTGTCCAACGGTGGCGGGGGCGGCGGCGCTGGCTCAGGCCGAGGCGGAGGCATCCCCACCACCCCGGATTACGTACCCGGCCGCGGAGGCGGCGGCGGCCCCAATCCGGGCGGAAAACCAGTGGGCGGCAACGGGTCCTCCACCACCGAATACCTACCCATCGGAGGTGGCGGCGGAGCGGGTGGCAACTCGAGCACACCAGGGGGAAACGGGGGCGACCCCGGAGGCGGCGGAGGCGGCGGCGGAGCCATCGGCGGAATCGGACGGCAGACAGCGGGCGGACACGGCGGCGTCGGCCGGGCCTGGATCAGAGAGAGGACATAGACCGTGGCAAAGGTCGCGACCACTCATATCGAAAGCATGAACCTGATCGGGCACGCGAAGGTGTTCAAACTCGGCGAACCGTTCGACGTGGACGGCCAACCATGCTCGTACGTCATCGTGTGGATCACCCCGGCCGACTCATTCCAGAACGCACAGGTCGGGGTCATCCCCGCGACGGAATGGGGATCGGTCCTCGGCGGCCACCTGCGCCGACGCGCCGGAATGACACTGTTGGACTGCTACGACCCCGGCAACGCCGAGTACGTCAACGGCTGCTACGTGACCGCGCTGAAGATGCTCGGCTACGAATACGTCCCGCCGGAAAACTTCCCAGACGCTGGCAGGAAAGAAGGTGCCTGATAACGAGGGCTTCCACTCTGAGCCGATCGTGAGCAGCCACGGCGGCGGTCCTGGTGGGTCACCCGAGGGGGACTGACCCGCCAGGGCCGCTCCAATTCTAGAGCCGGTGCTCAGGGGTTCAGTACGTCGTAACCTGCATCAAGATTCCCGGCGGCTGCACCACCCTTTTCAGTGAGCAGATAAATGTAATCGGTCTTGTTCTCACCTACCACGACATATTCGGAAGTACCATCGGGTGCGCGTTTATGCTCGACGTAACCGTGCCTGTGGAACCAGGTCAACGTCAACACCACACCATTTCGACGGGACAGACCCAGGCTTTTGTAAAGTTCGTCCGGCCAGTGTTCCTTACCATCATTCAACGCCTCGAGGACCCGTCTCCTGAGCTTCGTCCACGGTTGGCGTGCACAGGTCACCTCTTCTCCTTTCTTGCGTGCCGCTCGGTCACATGCGGCATGTACACCCTTCTGCCGCAGCCTCACCCCTTTTCACCCGGAAAGCGCGGCGGAATACCCTTCACACGCGCCCTCTCGCGCTCCTCCCGCCCGCCACGAGTCGACCCTGCCTCTGGCGGCTCCCGATGCGGCGATTCAATACCTGGCGTGGGACGTGCGACCCTCAGCAAATCCGCCACCTCGCGGGACATGTCGAGAACCTTCCCCGTGCCTGCCGCTTCCCGCGCTTCCCGTGCCACAGCCGCGAGCCGGTCCGCTGCCTCCCGCTGCTGCTGCCGCGCCTTCTCAATAGCCGCTTCTCGTTCCCGCTGGCGTGCCTTCTCGGCTGGGTCAGGTTCCTCGCGCCCGCCCTTCTCGGCCACATCAGGCTCGTCCCGGCCCCGTACCAGCTGCGCTGGTGGTGTGAATTCTCGCGCCACTCGTTCCGCGGCTTCCCGTTCAACCCTGGCACGTTCTTGGGCACGGGCTTCCCGTTCATCGCGCTCCCGCTGCTTGGCCCGCTCGCTTCGTTCACGGGCCAGTTTCAGCCGCTCCATGTAACGGGCCAGAGCTTGTTTCTGCTCGCGGGCCTTGTCACGCGCCAATTCTTTCGCCCGTTGGAATGCGGCATTGCGCTCAGCGCGGCTGACCCTGACGAGAGTAAAACGTCCCCGCGTTTCCCGATTGGCCCGCTCGAGCGCATCCGCCACACTCTTCGGAATCTTTCCGGAAACCTCCCAGACAATCGGAATACGGAGGTCGCGAGCCAGAACAATATCCTTCTCTATCTGCCGGAAAAGCTCTTTCGATGGCTTTATTCGCTTACCGACCTTATTTTCGACTCCCCTTTCGACCATGCCGTTTCTGATCTTTGCAATGTCGAGCTTCCGCCATTCACCATTGGGAAGCCGGACCCGTACTTCCTTCTGCCAGCCGTTCGCCTCGGTGCGGCCCATAATCTCGGCTCGACCATCACGGAAAGCATTACCGATATCGAACGATTCCCGCCCGCCCCGGCCGCCGGAATAACTGTCTCTGTCGTCGTCGGATGACATGACTCGCCCCAAGGGAATTCGAACGGTGAAACGGAAGTCCAACGCCACAGCGTCACTGTGACGGTTGGGGCCAGCTAGCCGAACAGCTGCGGTTTCCACTCCCGCATCGGCGGCCGACCCGCGGCAGTCCACTGCGTGTAATCCTCAGTGGCGAACTCGAACATAGTCGACCATTCGTTGCCGGTGCGCTGAGAAATCGCGACCACTAGCATCTGCCGCGGATCACGATACGTGAAAGCGAATTCCTGATGTACCACGGGCCCGAGTGTTTCGTCACGGTCCCAGTTCGGAATGTTCATCCACTCACCGCCGAAATTACGCCGGAACGTCTCACCGAGGAACCGCACGAATTGATCGGTAATATCGTCGTCAGGAAATGGCGCGTCTTCGCCGGGCATCAATTCCAGCGCCACCGCTTCCGCCCGGTTCAACCCCTCGACGGTAAAGGGGTTCTCAGGCATATCCGGAACCGTCTCGGTGAGAAACTTTCGAAGCTGCGAATCCATGCGTTCGGGTTCGAGCCATTCCATGAATTCGGGCCTGCGCTGGTCGGATTCCTGCCGCGCCAGTTCGGCTTTCGTCATCTTCTGGTATTGACCCATTCGTTCCATCCCCTTCAGTAGTTGCGGCAAGGGGCAGGCTTCGTATACGGCCTGTAATCGCCCATAACGCCTACCTCCCTCGTGTCGAACCGAACATGCCAGTGTGACCGATCACGGAAGATACTTCCACGCAATCCAGTAATCCGCCTGCGCCTTCGCGTCCTCCACATCCCGAGCGGGCGGTGCCTCCTGCAACAGATACCCGCCAGCACGCACCACCGACCACACACACGTCGTCGCTGTCGCGGCCTTCACCTGGACACGATCTGCACCCAGCGGCTTCCACAGCCACCATTCGCGCTCGTCGCCTTCGAGTCTCCAACTGCCGGTTGCATGCTCGGGCCGGATCGGCCCGTACGGCATGGTGTCGCTGTAACGCTGATCATCTGTGCAATCGTCTGAAATCTGCTGCGCCGTATCCACGCGAACGTACCGTGACGCCATTTCTATCTATCCAATTCCAGAGGGAAGGCCCCGGTGCACGTGGAGCCTTCCCACGGTTGTGCCTAATCCCGAAGTCGAACGACTCCGTTATTCTTCGACGTTACCGTCATCTTCCGGACCCAACACGACACCTCCCTTCTCTCCCAGACAATTTCGTGCCATCCGTTTCCGCGGAGTTGAATCATGCTGCAACAGGCGATAACCGTGTGTCCGGAGTGATCGCGTGGTGGCTTGCTCTGCGGAACGGACGATTACAAGCTCTCTCCGGTTCCGCGCTAGTAGTTTCGCCCGGTATCCGGTTTGATTTTTCCCGCCTCTACCAAGGTCCGCCACGCCGACTTTTTGCGCGGGCAGTTCTCCTTGAGACAGTCACGGTGCCGCTGCATCGTCTTCTGCGCCTCGGGCACGCTCAGCGGCCGGTCGGGTGCCTCGTGCGGCCAACCGGTCGGCCATAGCCCAGCGTCGGCGGCCCTAGCGTCTTCGGCCTGTACACGTTCGCGTCGACGCTCGGCCCGCACACGAGCCAGGATCTCTTGAACGCTGGTACCGGCTTGTTCATGATTGGCATCCTCGCGCCACCAGTTGAACCCCACCGTGTCACCCCTGCCGCCATTCGGTCCGGTCATTGGTACGGCACCCGACACCGAGCGGTGATCATCCCGGTGTCGGGGCCTGCACACAGGTTCCCGCCGATGGGGGTGACAGCGAGATACCAGAAGGTGACACGAAAGTGACAGTGCGGGACTAGATTCTGGTGTGATGGCTACCTTCGGGGAGTGGACTGAAACGCATGTACGGGCACTGCGTGCCGCGTATCGGATGGATCAGGCCAAGTTCGCCAAAGTCCTTGGATGCTCTAAGCGCAGCGTCATCCGTTGGGAGCACGGCGGACCTGTGAGCGGGTTCTATCAGAGCGTGCTGGACACGATGCTGGTGTCCGCTGCGGACCCAGTCCGGCAACGGTTCAAGGCGCTCATCGGAGGAGAAGAGGACGATGTGCAACGGCGAGACTTCCTAGCAGTGACCACAGCGACAGCGTTAACAACCCTCGGTGTCGCAGCCACACCGCCAGCCCTGCTGTCGGAGATCGGCCGCCCCGACACCGCGACCATCGGAAACCTTCGTTCCATCCTCTACTCGGCCATGACGC
The DNA here is from genome assembly GCF_015477765.1 of Nocardia transvalensis. Lineage (GTDB taxonomy): Bacteria > Actinomycetota > Actinomycetes > Mycobacteriales > Mycobacteriaceae > Nocardia > Nocardia transvalensis_A. The sequence goes on from NZ_JADLQQ010000014.1 coordinate 207,567, forward strand.
TCGATGACACGCTTGGAGCATCGGTCGCGCAAGGCCCGGTCATCGAATCCCACAGAATCACTGAGGCCCTTCTCAGTGACTGTCCCGATCGTCTTCGCCCGGCGTTTCTCGCATTGAATGGGGAGATAACTGGGTTCGCGGGATGCTTGGCGTTCGATCTTGGCGACTACCGCACTGCCGCCCGGTTGTATCACCTGGGTTGGCATCTCGCCCACGAAGCCGAGGACTCAGACCTTGCCGGATACATGCTCTGCCACATGAGCCAGCTCGCGCTCTGGCAGGGACAACCGCGCGTCGGGATCGACCATGCCGTGGCCGCCCGCGCATGGCTGGCTGACAGCGAGGACATTACGCTTCGGTCGTACGCTGCCGTACGAGCCGCGCACGCCTACGCGAAAGCCGGAAACGCCTCCGCGTGCCTTGCCGCGCTCGATGACGCCCATGCCGACATAGACCGCTGTTCATCGACTCCTCAGCTCCCGGCGGATTCGAAGGCATACTTTCATGGGCTCGGCCTGTTGTGGTCCTACCGGGGCGAATGTCTGGGCTTGGTAGGGCGTCCAAAGGAAGCTGCGGAAGCTACTCGCAAATCGTTGTCACTGATCGCTCAGGACAAGATCCGAGACCGCGCTATGTCCTTGCTGGACCTGCATCGCGCATTGCTGCGACTCGGCGCGGTTGATGCTGCCGCTGCCGCAATCGGTGAAGCCGTACAGATGACCAGTCAGCACCGTTCACGCCGCCTTGCTGCTGCCATCGCTCGGGCACGCTCAGAACTCGCCCCTTGGGCTGACGCAGCCGCCGTTCAAGCGCTCGACGCCGAGCTTACAGCTCACGACATCGTCGCCTTGTGACCTGCCATCACTCCAGAAATCCGCTCAGCAGCGGGTGAGCTACCCGGCGGTCTCCGGCTCGCCGAGCACGTGCGCCCGCATCCTTCGTGATCCGCTGCGTGCCGTTTCGACAACATGCGCGGCCTCTCGTCCGGTCAAACCGAGCCGCCGGGCCAGCTCCAACGGCACCGTGTCCGCTGCGCCCACCAGCTCTACCAGCAACCGGTTACGTGCCTGCTCCGCAGCGTGGATTTCGGCCGCTGCCTGTTTGAACACGTCTGACCTTGCCGGTGCCCGACCGCCCCCGATTCTCGTGCCCAATTCGCCCGTCGCGACCAACTGAGCGCGGGCGCGATTGATCCGCGCCAACACTTCCGCCTCACGATCGGTACTCACCCCATTACGATAGCTGTCTGCTTCTCCGGCAGGGCCCTTAGCGCGATGTTGGAGTCTCGCAGGTCCCCGCTCGACGCGAAGGCACCCCTGCTCGGCCCTGGCCATCTACGCGGGTGGACCGCGATCCTGATTACCAACGAACCGATGCCGACTGGACACCCTGGATTCAACTGACAGTGGCCTTGCAAACACCCTCGCAATAGACCTCGATCGCCGCCTGCACAACACTCGCAGCAGTATCCATATCGCCATTCACCTTCGGCAGGATCGCCAGACCGGCATCCGTTGCTGAACCCCCCTCGTACTTCATGACATCCTGCGCCCGCAATCCGGCATTGATTAGCCGCTGACGCTCGATCTTCTGAGGTACACCAAGCGCATAAACCTTCTCGATAAAAGCATTGTCCCGGTTGATCTTCCACTGCCGAAGCTCGCTCTCACTCATGAGCGCGGGATCAGTGGGAGCCCTGTTGGGCGTGCCTGCATCTGTTGTCGGCGCGCCGAGTACAGCGCTCGTGGTCTCTGCGCCGGTCTTCTTGCCCGACTTCTTTTCGTCGTCATCACCCAGATTGGCAAGAGCCCCGAGTACCAACACGACCGCCACGCCCACGAGCACATTCCTGAGAAGCGTTCTCCGGGAACCCTTTTGCTTGACCTGATTCTGCGGCTGTTCCACGCGCCTATCCCCTTCTAGTTGCGTACCTGCGCCGACACAGGAAGCCGGGTACGGCCATGATCCCTTCTCCCCCTTCGGCTTTGCGGTCGCTTGACGGACCGCCCAGCCAGTCATAGCACAAGGTTCTAAGCGGAAGCGACTCGCGTAGGGGGCGGAGGGCATAAAGGCCCCAGCTCTACGGTACCGCTCGCATGGGGAGGGTCTTGGGTACCACGAACCGAGGGGGATCGGTCCGACCAGAGCTGGGGCGATGCCCCGAAGGGCAACCGAGATTAACGCAATCGCCTTCTGATCCGCCAACTGCGCAGTTTGCCGCCGGGGTCGTATTCCGTAGGTCCAGGCCCTCTACGAGCCATCCACGATCGCGATGAGTGTGGGCCCCAGCTCTGCGGTATCGCATCGAATCGGAAGGGTATCGGCTCGAACTGAGCTGGGGCCATGCCCTCGCGGGACGCACTTGACCATAGCCGGACGGCGTGTGGTCGTCGGCGCTGGGGTCGCTGGGGTGTGCGCACTTCTGGCGCTGCTGCTTGTCCGGTACATGGACAACCGGATCACGAGACGGGGAAGCCCCGGACTGCGGTAAGCGGGTATCCGGGGGCGGCGTTCTCAGAATGAGGATGCTATTTCCATTCGATCAACACTGACTCCGGTTTGAATCGGGGAGAACGCATAGGGAGTAAGGTAATTGTCGCTAGCGCGTCCACAATCGCCGTCTGAGTTCCGATCTCCAAACCAGGCCACGATTCCCTAATCTCGTCGGCGCTGAGCATTTCCTCTCCGAACAAATCGTTATGTCGGGCATCCGCAATACGGGTATCGAGATCGGTTAGCTTAGATTTCAATCGTGCTGTACCGGTCTTCAGCTGATCACCCTCGATCACTCCGTCTGTGAACATGGCCGCCAGTTCCCGCATGCGGGTTTTTACACCCTCACGTTCCGTTAGAAGTGCGTTCAGGTCCTCCCCGGCGTCAGTGCTACGTTCGGGAATGCCGCCGTGCTCTAGGCGTTGGATCATCATCTCTGCCACGAACTCGTCTATGTAGTCTGCCGCCCGTGAAAGATGGCTTGTGGGGCAAACATAGACGCGAATGGATGTCTGTCCCGCCTTGTCGGCGCGCCGGTAACCTGTCTTAACGGTGCTGCCACACTTGCCGCAGATGTAGAGCCCTGCGCCAAGGTGTCTCTTAACCCAGAACGAAGTCTTGCCCGGTTGCCTATCGGAGTTCTCTTTCAGGACAGCTCGAACGCCGAGTAGTTCGCTTTCAGTAATAATGGGCTCCCATTGGGCCTGCCCGAGTCGTTCACCATTGTGCATGACGATACCGGCATTGGCCCACCGTTCCAGAATCTTGCGGACCTGAACGCCCTTCTTGAATTCCCCGCCCTTGGAGGTCTTCAATCCTGCTTCTCGCCATTCGTTCGCAATCCGTTGCAGGGACTTGGTCCGCGCGGTCACTTCCTTCGTGGCAATCCTGATCGCCTCTGCTTCATCCGGGTGTAGCGTGAGGAAGTCATCATCCCAACCGAAGCGACGGACGCCGCCCAGGAATTCACCATTCAACGCCGCTTGTCGTTTAGCAGCCCGCATTCGCTCGATACCACGCTCAACCTCATGCGTGGCGGCTGCACCCAGCATTCGCGCAATCATTCGCCCTGACGCAGTGGAGAGGTCCAATTCCCCGGCGTGCACAGTGTGAATCTCTACATCGAACTTCTCGCACAGGTCGATCAACGGTTCCAAGTCCCGGTTCCGGCGGTACAACCGATCAGGGTGGAGAGCAAGGACTACCTTCACCAGTCCGGCCTCTATGTCGGCCGTCAGTGCGTCGTACTCGGGGCGCTCCACCTTCTTGTAGGCGGAGATGTCGTTGTCGATGTAAGTGCGGTACACGGATACGCCCAGCCGGGCCGCAAGGGCGCGACAGTCGCTCACCTGGCGCTCGACACCGGCCGCATCTCCGGCGTCATCTTCGGAGATTCGGGCATAGATTCCAGCTAGTCGCTCTACCTGCATGGTTACCCATGCTACGGAGAACATTTCGAGTGGTCAAACATGCTGGCACTACGTAGGGTATTTCTGCTGGTCAAGCCATTATAGTCCGTGTGCTACGATCTTCGGCGCAACCGAGAGCCCCCCGGTGCCGCAACCTGGAGTAGCGACTACGTA
>NZ_JADLQQ010000015.1 GCF_015477765.1 Nocardia transvalensis
CCTGCGGTAAGGTGCTAGGGCGCTGCGCGCCCTAGACCAAGCCGAGCCGCCAAGGCGGCTCGGGGCAAACTCCCGGGGCGCTGCGCGCCCGGGAAAATCCTCTACCGCGCCTTTCAAAAAGCAAAGAGAAGATTGAAGAACCGCCCCTCTCCGAGCTGCGCTCGGAGTTCCTGAAATTCCTACTAGCCACACGCGTTCTCAAACACACTCTGCCTCCGAAGTACCGGCTCGTGGATGACCGAAAATCTCTGCTAAGTCCTTGTAGCACTTGGCTTTTCGATAATACGAGTATAGCTGATGCAACCGCTATCAGCGCAAGTGTAAAGCATGATAATTGCTGCAGATCAGAGTGCGACGATATTTGGTACCAACTTCTCCGGCATCCGATTCTGCCCTAGTGCCCTTACCGATCCTCACATCCTCAATCCTAGCCGATACCCTTTTCCTGGGATCGGCTACGCAACGAAAGTGAGGTATTCGACAACGGGCACTGGACTTCCGCAATAGTTATCAGATCGTAGCGTTTGTGTCTCTTACGCCATCACCGAATCTGTTCGTAGAGCCGAACAGCCTTGCCTTGCAACACAATCCGGTCATGTGGGCCCGAGCCGTCCGCGCGGGGGCTGCGGTGTTCGACACTCCTAACGATAATGCTTCAGGTTGTATGCTGAACATTGTCCACCTTCGCTGGGCCTAACCACCCGGCCGATCCCCACGTCCCCGCAGACCGAGGCCGTCTCGCCAACCCCTGCTCGCCGAGGTACGCACAGTCAGCCTGCCCGGGAATCCCGTCGCGCCGACCGCCCATTACAGCATAATGCGTTGTGCGTTATGCTTAACTTGTCCATTCGACGCTCGGGATTAACCACTTCGCTCGACAGTCCAGGAGCGCCTGCCATGCGTGTCGTCGACAACAGCATGCCGACGATCGGATGGCACCCAGGTCCGGCCTAATCCCTATCCTTGAGAAACTCGCTACCCGTACCAGATCTCTTTCAGCAACGCACAAGACGAGGGGCATCCGATGAGCACGAGCAACGTCGTTCTGGAGGATTTCCGCGCTCTGCTCCGGTCGTCCGCCGCCGCGTTGCGTACCACGGGATATCTCACCGCGCCCGAGGACTGGTACAGCGAGGACATCACCCGCTCCGAGGCACTCGGCGAGGTGCTCACCACCTGCCAGATACATCCCGGCGACGGTGCGGTCGTCCTTGCTGTCATGCGGTCCTGGGGCATCGATGCCGCGGCCGACGACATCGAATGGTTCGAGCGAGAACGTAACTGGCTACTCGATCTGCCCGTCGAGCGGCGACCGCAGACCCTCGAGAATTTTGACACCGAGCGCGAACGCCGCGAACGCGCCCACGTTTCATCCATCTCGGCGCGGGCCGACGCAGACGAGGTCGAGAGCTTCCACATCGACGAGATCCGGCTCGAATACACCTTCGGACCCCAGTGGCGAGAAATCGTTGCCCTGGTTCGCATCCTCGGGCCCGCACCAGAGCAGCAGATAGACCGCTACCTCACGCTGTCCACACGACGAACCAGCCAGGACAGTCCGATCGAGCACGCACGGCAGGCCGTTGAAGCCAAGGTCGTCAGCTCGACCGAGCGCCGCGAGCAATCAATAGCCACTCGGCAGGTGCTCCGCTCGCTCGCCGATATCGGTAGTACAGCAGACGATCCCGTGAACGCACTGATCGTTCGCGATCTGATCGACGAGCAGAGTTTCACTACCGCCGACTACAACGCGCTGACAACGACCTGGAGAGAGGTCTTCGGCTGCCCGTCACGTGCGCCGGCCGGTTAGCGACGACTTCCAAGCATGTGACTTCCAACCTCGGTGACCTGCAGTTCATCACCGCCAACGGCCGCGTCAGCGATGACCCGGCCCTGAAGATCTAATGCGCGGCCTGGTCAACGACCACGAAGTTCGGTGATGCAGTTCCGCGTCCCGTCGGCAACGGAGCAATCCGGTCCATCGCAGGGCATCCGCTGTACCCGAGTAGCCGGGCCAGGCAGAAGGTCACCTACACGACGGCACGACCACGCGCGGATCGGTGGCAGCAGCCCGGCCCCGCTGCTTGGCGAGCCAGCGGTCATACGCGACGCGTGTCATCACCACCGGCTCCCTGCCGCAAGATCGCACCTTCACCGCGCCTCCCGAAGAATGCTTCCACGCAGCTCCATTGCGGCCACCGAACCAATGAACAGCCAGGCCATCCTCGGCGCACACGAACTTGCTCTTACTCATCAATTCCACCTTTCCCTCTCATCTATATAGGTCAGGTGGGAAGGCCGAAAATTGCGCCGAGCCGCCTAAGTTTATTCAATGTCCGGCATCCGATTGTCGGTGAGGCCGGATACAGTCAGCCATCTCCCCCATCAATCTGGAGGCCAGCAAGTGCCCACCCCGACCGATCCGGCAGCCATGCCGTGGAAGGCACCGGAGCCGCACGAGCTGCCGGAGTGGCGCATGCGGCTCTGCGAGTACACAGTCAGCGAGGAATCCATGCGCTCGCTCGCCGGAGCCATCAACGCCGGACATGCCTCCGTGTTCCCCACCGCGCCCGGCGTGGACGCCTCACCCGGCGCGGTCGCCTCGATGCTGCTGGCTCATTCGGAGGAACGCCGTCTAAGGGAAGCTCACCTGTACTACGCCACCGCCGATATGACCTCCCTCGCGCTGGCCGCTGCTTCCACCCCGCCCACCGAGCCGATCAAACCCACGCGGCTGCCGAGCCCGTACGGGTTCATGGTGTTCGCCGAACCGATCGGTGGCTACACCCAGAACGCCGCCGACGCCCTGGGCCCCATGGCACGAGAAGATGTGCCCGCCGCCACCCTCACCACACCCATCGTCGCGGTCAGCTGGGGCGAGTGGGCACCCGACGACGTCACCATCGCCGACGGCCCCACGGTGCGCTGGTTCAACCAACGCCACCACGACCAGCTGACACCGATCCCCCAGCACTTCGACGGAGTGTGGCTCACCTTCTACTCCCCGGTCGGCAGCGCCTTCGACGCGCTGGCACCGGATACCATCGTCGGCACCGCACCCGACGGCACCCCGATGACCGCGGGCGACATCCGGTCCTACTCGCGCCCCACCCCGTTGACCTGGGACAACGAGACGGCTCTGGCATTCGGCGTGCCGTTCGGTGAGCCGGAACCTGACACCACCAAGGAATGGGCCCAAGTGGTCTACACCGCCTGGCAGCTGATGAGCCCCGGAAAAACCCAGCTCACCGAGACCGAGAACATCCCCCGCAACCGCGCCGGCCGCAAGCGCGACCACCGCGCCGGCATCACCGGGCCCTCCGACGTCCGAATCGTCAACGTCCACACCGCCCACCGCCCCAGCCGAGCCGCCACCGAAGCCGACGCCACCTCCTCCACCGGCCGCCGCGCCCCACAATGGACCTGCCGCTGGCCCGTGCGCCCCTACCGGCGCAACACCTGCCTCAACCCCCGCGCCCACAGCGACAACGGATGCGAACACGAAGACCGCATCGTCCCTCCCCACATCAAGGGACCCGCAGACAAGCCGCTCAAACTCGGCGAAACCGTCCACCTCTGGGACCACCAACCAGACGACAACTGACCGCTGCGCGCCCCGAGCGACGAACGCTACCTGGCGACGCTCCCTGTCCAGCTGGCGTGACCGGGCATGATGCTTGCCGGCACTTGCTGGGCGCGGGCTCTAGTCTGGAAAAGGCTCTCCTACGTGTTCTGCGTGCGCTCGCAACAAGCACGAGCTGGTGAACGCATCCCGCCTCAACCCCGGCCTCGCCGCCGAATACGTGACGGTCGAAGACCAAGTGGGCCATTCCCTTTCAAAAAGGACACTCAGCATGCGCCGCATAGTCGAAGAGGCCACGACGCCGGAGGCGACCCCGATCAGCTTCGACGCCCCGGATCACTTGAACGCCTAGGTAAGCATCTTCAGCGGCTGCGGCGCCGGCTGCGACTCTGGTTGCGGGCCTTTTGCTCGCGCGGAGCACGCAACCTCTCGGCCATCCGCTGCTCACGCTTGTGCCCAGCACGCTCCCACCAGATGGCGGCTTCAGCGCGTTCCCCGCGATAACGGAGACGAACCGCAAGGTTGTGCATGGCATTCTGGCTGCCGGCTTCGGCGGCACGCCGATACCAGTCCATGGCGCCCTCGTAGTCACGGCTTTTGTCCAGCTTGACGGCATAGGCGAACATGACCTCGGGATCGGTGCTCCCGGTCTCGGGTTGCCGCTGGGAAGAGTTCGCGGACGTCATTGCGGCACCTCGGGTTTCGAACGGGGTGGGGCGGGATGGTTGGACCCGCCTTAATGGACAACTATCAGCATAATGCTTCACCGGGCGATCCGTTGTGTCTTCGGCCGACACCCGGCGTGGCGCGCCCTGGAGAGGCCGCCGGTAGCGCTATCGTTACCGAGGCCGGAACTGGAGTTGGAATTTGGACCCGCAGCGCCGCCCGCTCATGTCGGCGGCTGAGGTTGAGCGAATTCCCTAACGGTCTCCCGATCAGCACTACGCTTGTCCCTGTTGAGTTTCCGTGTACAGGCGAGGGGGGCTTCAGTGGCCGAGGAGGCCGAGCCGCGCGGTGGGACCGAGGCGGCCCGGATACACATCTACGGGTCTGCCCGCATGGAATTCGCGCGCAGTTTGTCCCAGCTGTTCGCCGCCGCCGGGAACCCTCCGATCAGCACGGTATGGCCGACCACGGCCATCGGCCGACTGCACACGTCGAAATCCGGGCGGAGCCCGGTACGTCACTGGTTGTCGGGCAGCGTCCTGCCGGACAGCTTCACCCCGCTGCGGCGTGTCCTGGAAGTCCTGATCTATCTCGTCCGGACCCGCGACCAGGAGCCATCAATCCGGCCCGAACTCCTCGATCTCGTGGCCTGGAAGCGGCTGTGGCTCAATGCGATCCAAGACGAAGAACTCACCAATGCCGCCTACCGGGCCAGCGCCGACGAGGACGTACCACCACCCCCGTACCCCGGCATAGCCGCCTTCAATGAGAACAACGCCGACCTCTTCTTCGGCCGCGAGCAGGACACCGGCGCCCTGACCGCCTACATCCAAGCGGTCGCCATGGACATCACCCGGCCGAGCTTGCTCATCCTGGTCGGCGCCGCCGGAGTGGGCAAGACCTCGCTCCTCTCCGCCGGCGTCGTGCCCGCCCTCGCATCATCCCGGCACTGGAGCACGCAGCTGACCACTCCCGGCCCAGAGCGCGATCCGCTCCACGCTCTGACCGACGCCGCGATGCACCTCGAGTTGGACCAGCAGTGCGAGCAACGCCTCCTGATCGTCGACCAATTCGAAGAGCTCTTCACCCACGACGAACGGACACGAGGGGAATACCTCGCCCACATCGAAAGCCTGACCGCCGAAGCCCGCGACAATCCGACCGTCGTGCTCCTGTCTGTCCGTGCCGACTATTACCGGCATTGCCTCGACCACCCCGTTCTGGCGCGGCCCGCGCGCCACTCCCTCTACAAGCTGGAGCCGGTGACCGAGGAAGCGCTGCCCCGGATCATCACCCAGCCCGCGGCCGCCCGCGGCACACCGATCGAAGCCGACCTCCCCGCGCTGGTGATCAACGACCTTCTCGGCACGCCGCCCGTCCGCACCCCACCCGACGCCGGCACCCTCACGCTGCTCTCGCAGACCATGCGTCAGACCTACATCCGCGGGCCCCGCAAGCTGACTACCTCGGCATACTCCCGCAGCGGCGGCGTCACCTCCACCTCCGTCTCGATCGCTGCCGACGCCTGGTCTCGACTGACCGCCGCCGAACAACAGATCGGTAAGGCCCTCCTGCTGGCGCTCACCGCATTCGACGACGACGGCCACCTCGTCCGGCGCCGCCTGCCCCGCGACGAGCTACTGCAGCACATCGACAACCCCGACCAGGCAACCGCCGCGCTCGACAACCTGATCCGGCATCACCTTCTCACCGAAGACCTCGACGCCGTCTACCTGACCATTCCCACCCCCTCCGCCTGGCTGCCGATGCTCACCTGGCGCACCGAATTCGCCTGGGCCACCGACCACTACCGCCTCCCCCGGCAGACGCTACCCCCGAAAGCGAACGCCGCCACCGACGTTCCTGCCGCTGTCGCCGAACCCGTTGCCAACCAAACGGAAACAGCAGCCGCCCGCCCTGTCGTAGCGCACCAGACCAGGTCAGGGAAAAGCTTCTCGGCGCTCCGGGCCTTCACCGGCGGCGTCGCGGCCACGTTCACTTTCGGGCTCTCCGTGCCCAGCCGCCGACGGCGCCACCGCCGCGGTTGGGCCCACATCGAAGCCGAACTACGCAACTTCTACACCCGTCTCGGTCCCCCGGACCAGCCCGACAATCACCCGACCGCAGGAACACCGACGTGACCGACAGCAACGACGATCCGGCTCCCAGCACGATCGTGAGCCGCTGGGCAGACCTACCTACCCCCGACCATGCCGCTGAATGGGAAAAGGTCAAAGTCGGCACAATCGACCGCATCCTGGACTCCATCGAAGCCGACAAGAGCCATGATCGGCAGATGGACTGGGTCGATGCGATCATCCGCGTCGTCGGTGCCTTCTCCGGAATCGGCACCGTCGCGATCCTCGCCTGGATCTCGAAGTACTGCGTCGACGCTGGCGCCGCCACCGCTGGCGCCGGCATCTTCGGCGCGGGTGCCGCCAGCATCGTCACCGCCTTCATCACCAACGCACGCAAACAGAAGTAGCGGAAGCAGGACCGCCTCCCTTTGGCGACACAGCGGTGTCGGTCGCTCAGGTGAGAATCCAGTGGTGCCCAGCGACATCGTGTCGACCGAATTCGTGCCCGAGGCCCACCAACACATCGTCGAGGTCCTGGTTCGACCACCCCTCGGCGAGCCGGTGGTTCCCCTGGTATCGGGGCGCGGCAACCGCACAAGGCCAGCGCCGCAGCGGGGACGCGCGAGTGGCACGCTCGCACCGCTGGATCGTGCTCGATGCGCCGACGGGCCGACCGGTGGCGTTCATCGCCGCTGACGTCCAGGGACCGGAGGCTCCCGGAACACGCGAAGCACTGCCCCCGTACTCTGCTGGGCTCGTCTGCGTCGTGGATCCGGACCGCCACGGGCAGGGCATCGGACCGACAGGCCCGACCGCGGTCATGTCAGCCCCCGAGCTGGGCGATGTCGCCGAATTCCGGGTCGCCATCGAGGACGCGAACAGCGCCAGCTGGAAAGCCGTTGAGCGACTGGGCTTCACACACCACGAAACCGTCACGCAGGACGGCAAGACCGTGCGCGACTACCGAAAAGGTGGCCCCGCTGCCAACACCGAGTCCAGGCCGCCGGACTGTCCGAATTAGACTGCGGGACTTCGCTTCTACCGGAGAATGGTTCTCGAAAAGTCCGAGGAACGAGGACGAGGAGTACGGTGACAGCAGCGCTGATAGCCGCAGTGGCCGCGACAGCGGGCATCATCCTCGGCCGGCTCTGGGATGCACGTTCCGAGACCGCCCGCTGGCGACGGGATCAGAAGACCGCAAGCTACCAGCGCCTGGCCGAGGCCTACCGCCGGACCCTGGAAGGGATCCGAACGGTCGCGCTGACCGACCCGGCCGACGAGCGCTTCATCGACCTCGTCCAGCAGGTCCGGGCAGACAGCACCTGGGACGACGCCTACACAGCGGTATGGCTGCACGGATCACCCCCAGTCGTCCAGGCCGCAGCCGCCCTCGACCACGCCGAAACCAAACTGTTCTACGACGCGCAGGAACACCGACACCGCGTCGAGGACTGGTACCGAATCAGGATTCCCGCGCACCAGGCATTCGAGCACTTCCTCGAGGCGGCCCGCGAAGAACTCAAGCTCCAGCCCGTCGCCGCGACATTCTTCCCGGCCATCGGCCGCCAGACGCCGCCGAGCCCAGTCAGCACGCCTCCGGCCGAAGAACCCGAACAGAAACGCTCCGGCACACCAACGTCGTAAAACACCGAAGCTAAGCCGACCCTCCGCGGATCCAACTTCGAAAAAGCGCTCCGAACCCCGGCAGCACGCCCCGCGACGGTACAGGCCATGATGGTTGTGTCGGCCATCCCCGCGGCAGCCGCGGCGTCACCGACCAGGTCGAGGCCAAGGGGTTCACGAGCGGGCGATCACCCACGAGCAGACGCGCCCACTGCTGCTCGTCGAACAGAACCTCGGCCGAAAGACCTGTCGCGGCCTGCAACGCACCGGGATACACCCGCTCATAGGCAGCATTCACCGCCACGGCCGCGGCAGGCGCCAGCAGCATCCACTCTCCGACCATCCGTGTCGGAGTCCACTCGGCCAGCCAGGCCAGTTCCGGATTCCCGGCTACCTCGAGCAGCCCACGCTCGCGCAGCCCGGCCCACAACGACGCGAACCGGCCGAACCCTCGCCGAACACGCCGCCCTCTGGACGATCGGGATGATCGGCCAACGACAACGGCCGCGGCAACGCACACGTCTTCACCACCGCCAGCAGCGGCAGCCCGAAAATCCGGGCCAGATGCGTGCGATGCGTTCCGTCCGACCGCAACTCATACACCGGCCCAGCAGGGCCTTCCACACGCACCAACTGCACCGGCTGGCGCAACCGGCCAATCACGAAGTCGTCGATCCACGCCTCCAAGCCCTGCGCGGAATCGGCTTCCTTCAACGACGTGCAGAAGCCCGCCAAGGAGCGCCTATCCGCACCCATGCGCGCGAAGGTACCCCACACCCGATCAGGCGTCGACAGCACCGCCCGCGTGTCCACCCACTCCAAGCACTCCGACACCGCCTCGTAGGCCCGGCTGTCCCGGCAACGCACCGCACCAGGTCGATGGAACACCGAAACCGCATCGACCTGGGGCGCGGTCACGTTCACCGACTCGGCCTCAGCAGCCAGCCAACCGGACAGCGCCTCCGGATCAGCTGGAATCCGAGACCGTAACTGCGACAACGCGTCTCGCAATACCGCACGTTGCGGTGCATCCGCCCCGGCCCGGACACGCCTATCCCAAGCCTCGGACCCGTCATCGAGCCGGGTGGCATAGACGCGATCAGGCTCCTCGACCACCGCCGACGATACGGCCGGGCCGTCCATCTCGGACGCACGGACGCCATAGCGGCCAAGGATGACCCGCATCTCCTCCGCCGTCGGTGACCACCCCCGAACGAACCGGCCATCATCCAACGACGCCTCGAATACACCCTGCTCATCACGTGTGATCATCACCGGACCATCACCCCTGCAACCGAATACGGGTCACCTGCCGGGCTCGAGTATCGCTCGCACCCCCGACACAAAACATTCGGCAAGCCCCGCCCTAGGGTGCGGGGCATGACCAATGACCACACCGACGCGACCGCCGATCTCGACGGCCTGCGGGCGCTGGCGGAATCGGCATGCCGCGATCTGACCGAGGCGGACAAGGAGCTGGGCATGAGCTTCAGCGCCGCGCGCATGGCGCTGGAGGACTACGCCGACATCGACGGAGCCCGCAACCACCTGCAGCAGGTGCACGCCGCCGCCACCGAAGCACTCGAACTGCTCGACCGACTCGATCGCAGGAACAGCGAAGCAGTTCAGGGTCTACGACTGTGAGGAGCGTGTTCTCGCATCACCGCTCGGATTCGGGCTTGGTCATGAAGTCCTCGTAGAACAGGTCGACGTAGACGGCACACAGGCGGCGCAGCAGCGACGCCGTCTCCAGCCCGCCGTGAGCCAACAGGGCGAGGAACACGCCCGAGGCGAGGGCGCCCGGCTGTCCGCCAGCAAGCCACGGCCAGGTCATCATCGCGCCGAGGACGACCCCCATGGCGAGCAGCAGGACCGAGATTTTTAGCGCGGACGCCGCGGTCGCCGACACCAATTCCTTGATCCACACGCGGGAGGAGTAGCTGCCACTGTCCTGAATGTGGAGGCGCAGCTGAATCAGGGCCAGGACAACGCCGATCATCGCGACTGCGAGCAGCACCACTGCGGGCAGTAGTTGGCCCGGGTCGCTCAATCTCCGCCGCAGCGTACTGACGAGAACCAGCACGGCCGCGGGCACTCCATACAGCAGCCCTCGCTCGAACCACGTCAGACTCATCCCCTCCGGGCTCCGCATGCGGGCGTTGTAGGTGAAGATGGGCCGCAGGCTGTATCGACGAAACATGAGTGCTCCATTCAGGGCTCACGGGTGGCGAATCCCGCTGGCTCATCGCCAATCCACCCGACTAGCGCGCCGACAATCGCGAGAACGACTCCAAGAGTCGTCAACACCCGCAACAAGCTCAGATTCACGTGGGTCATCACGCCAGCTTCCTGTTCGCGAGGTCGGCGTCTGCCGACACCCGGCCAGGCGCCGGGCGAGCAGGCACGGTGACACCGAGCAGTGCTTCCAGTATCCGGTCGAGGGCCTCGGGCACCGCGGCGGCGAGGGTGTGGGCAGTCTGGCCGGAGGATGCGATATGGGTCGTGATCTCCCCTGCCTTGAGCTGCAGAAAGTACCGAAGTCCGTCGCGGTCGACCGCTGTTAGCAGACGGACCTCGATGCGATCGGCGCCCATGCGGATCCGGTCTGCCTCGGCGGCAGCAATCATCGGATCGCGCTGCGCCTCGACCTCGTGCACAGAAGGCTGAACCCCCGAGGCCTCCTCCGAGTAGAACGCGACGCCGACGAGGGCGGGCGGCACCTCTCCCCGAATCTGGTCGGGGCAATGAGTCAACGCGAATGCGATCAGGTCAAGAATCTTTGTGGACGGCCCGGCGGCGAACAAGCCATCGGGAAACGGGAACGGATGCAAGCGTAGGGCCTCACCCTCGGCTGCTATCCAATACAACCGCTTTGGTTCATCCCCGGTTCGGGCCGCGAGGTTCTCCTCCAGACGGGCGAGGAGGGCGTCACTACGTGCTCCCATGAAAGGGCTCCTTGCACAACAGGCGGAGTGGTCAGCTCCGCTATGTGTGATTAACACAGTTCACGATAATGCATTGCACATTGTGGCACAAGAAGGCGTGGCATCGGGTTCCTGCGGTATGGGTTCTGCATCCGCTTCGGTCGGCACAATCGCGGCGTCCCTGTGCGGACACCCGTGCGTCTGCCCATGGCTGAGGCGCGCAGATGCCGACGGACAGTCCTATTTCCCGCAACCAGCGAACTCCCCGAAAACCTTGGTGGCCTGGCAGTAGGTTTGGCAGATGGACGACTTCTTCGGTCGCGACGAAGACGGCCTGGCCGAGCTGGTGAACGAGTTGTTCGCGATCCACTACCGGATCGGATCCATCCTGCTCGCCAACGCCAGCGACTGGCTACGCGCCGCCAACAACGCTGTCCTCCAACACGACTGGGCCCGCACCGCCCCGCAATTCCGCGCCGCCCTGCTACTCGCCTTCTCTTGGAGCAGTCGCGTCGCCACCATCGCGGCCGCGGACACCGCCGCCGGGCTGTACGCCAACGACCTCCACCGTCACGCATGCGAATTCACCGGTGGTCCGAATGAATTCCACGGCATGAAGTTCCCTCTATTGCCCTATCCCGGGCCCGCCGGCATTCTTGCCTCCTCGCTCGCCTTCGACCGCGACGACCTCAACATCAGCCTGGAAACCGCGCTCATCCTCGCCGCAGCCAACGGCCCCTCTATCCACGACGGCGGACAGCCCGTACCCGGTGCCCTGCACATCCCTACCGGACCGCACCCCACCGATCCGCACGCTCCCAGAACCCTCGTCTGGCACTTCCCTACCGCGCAACAAGATTCTCGTGGCCGCAGTCACTAATTGATCGGGCGACACCTGCTGTGCGACCGGCCGCCGCTCTATCGGGGCAGGGGCGCACGACGTGTCGGCCGATCAGGGACGCTACCGTCGCGACCACGCCTTCGGGCTCGGCGAGGTGAGACAGATTCAGCTCGCCGACGGGGTCGCTGAGTGCGTTCTTCGGTCTCGCGTTCACATATCCGAAACGGGACCTGATACATCTGGTCATGTGACCATCACCGTTCGGGACGCGCAATGCGGCGGCACCCCGGCGGCCGGTAGCAGTTATCGGCGCCTCTTGGCCAAGCTCGACGAGCACTACCTGCGGGACGGGGCATTTCTGACCGATCGCTGGCTGCGGACCACCTCGGCCGACGGCTGGGTTCGTTTGATCGCGCGCCAGGATGCCGAGTTCGTCGGCTTCCTGGCGGGCCTGCCCCGCACCGGTCACATCTCGATCCTTGGTGCCATCACCCCGGGTCGCGGCGTCGGTGCCGCGCTGCTCGGTGCCTTCGCTGATCGAGCCAGCCAGAGCGGCGCGACGAGACTGACCGTAGCCATTGATAGCAAACCGGCCAATCGATGGAAACGGCGGCGCTTCTTCGAGAGGCAAGGATTCGTCAGCGCAGGCAGCGCCGTCCATTTCACCAAGTCGCTCCCCTGATCCTCCTATCCGTCTGGGTGCACAGAGCGGCCGATGAGCGTCGCGACCGCCGCGGCCACGGCGGCGGGTTCGGCGAGATAGGGCAGATTCAGCTCGCCGACGTGGTCGCCGAGTGCGTGCGGGCGGCTGTAGGTCACGTAGTACCAACCCTGCCCGCTGAAATCGTCCGCGTGGGTGGGGTTGTCGGTTTCCTGGGTCCGCCAGGTCACCGTCAGGCCGTGCGCCGTCTGCCAGTTGTCCAGGGGCCCGTCGGCGTAGGCGGCCGGATCCAGGACGAAACAGGCGTCCCAATCCTCATCACGCCACCAGTCCTCGATTCCGATGCCGGCCCGTTCGAACGCGGCGGCTACCTCCTCGAAGTACTTGTCGCAGGGAAAGCCGTCTTGGCGCTGCCACGCGTTCAGCCGGTCCGACGCCGGTGGGGCAGCCATGATCCGGCCGTGGCCCGAGGACAACCCTTCGGAGCGGTAGTCGGAAGGACCACCGAACTCGCCGCGGTGCACACCATCCAGGAACGCGAGGAACCCCCTCTGGTCCGGGTGGCAGCTTCCGGCGGCCGCGTTGGTGGCGTGACAGACCATGTAGTCCTGCTTGCTGTTTCGGACAATCCTCAGTGGTGTATCGGTCGGCGTACCACGCCGCGCGCCCCGTTGGTACTCGTCGAACTCGTCCTCGGTCAGTGTCACCGCGGTCATCTCGCCGGACAGGTCCGCGCAGCGCAGTTGCACCAGCCCGCCGCCACGGGCTACCTGCACATGTCGGCCCTTCGGTTTCCGCGCGCTGCGGCTGGCAGTCCGGAACGCGGTTTCCGGGAAGTGCTTCTGGTGCGCCCCTTGGGAATCCGAGGCCGCGATGCGGTCGAGCGCCGACGCGAGCCCGGTCCGCGCCAGGTCGCCGAACCGCCGGCGCTCTTCGAGGTTGACCGCCCCGACATCGGCCAGAAATTGCAGCAGCAGCGCCCAGCCGGCCCACATCTGGGCGGCGGCGGCCACTCGTCGCCAGGTGCCGCCGCTATATCTTGCTCGCGTACTGGCGTTTTCGAACCTAGCCGCCTCCTCGTGCGCGGACCCCCGTGCCCGGTCGAGGTCGCGGGCCAGCCACTGCACGAACGATGCCATTAAGACGGCACGCTGGTGCCGGGGCCCGGGCTCAGCCAGCTCCCTCAGAGTTGCGAAGTCGATCGGCGAATCCAGGCTAATCGTGAACGCCAGTCCGCTGGCCGGATCCCAATGGGGAATACCGAGATCGGTCGTGATCACGCAGGTCGTTCCGAACGCACCCTCCGGTGCGGTTCCGGCGTTCCAGCCCATGGCGGCACCGCCGGTTGCGGGTGGCTGCGAATGCGCGGCCGCGCGGACCAGATCCTGCAGTTCATCAGGCGACCGCAGGTCGTCGACCCATACGAGCGCATCCTGGGCCTGGCGGAATACGTGATTCCGTAACGCCCGCGTGCTGCCCCCGGGCAGGATCGGCTGGCTTGGTTCCCCCGCCGCTCCAGAAATCCATCACCATGCTTCCGAGCGAGGACTTGCCGACCTGAGGTGGTCCGATAAGCACCAACGGCACCAGATGCGGCCCGAGGACCGCGCGGAATGCCTGACCTGCCAACGGCCCACCGGCCCAGACGGGCACCCGCGTCAACAACGGGGCCACTCCTCCCCAGAGGCAGGCCCGTATCTCCGTGGCGTCCTGGGCGGGCGCGGAAAGGCGATATCGCGCCATGACACCGGAGGCCGGAGCTTCAATAGCGGTGTCGATATTGGTCGCGGTGATGCGGCCGCCGGCGTGCAAGTAGCGCCACATCGACCTGCTTGTAGACGGTTTCGCTACCCGGCCCGTGTGTGCGCTGATCAGGTCGGGCCGCCCTGTGGTCTCGAGCCGGGCGACCATGCCGTCCCAGTAGGCGACACCGGCTCGCTCGGCGCGGCGACGGTTCTTGGCCTTGTTTCGGCGATTGCGCGTCATGGACTCCACCGATCTCTCAGCGACGGCAGCCGCATCTACCGCCTACCGACGTCAGTGGGTTGGCAGACAAACAGGTGCGATTCCTCCGCCCGACGTGGGGCTGAACCTTCGGTGGATACCAAACGTCCGATGATGCGGGCATCGAACGAACTCCACACCCGCGGTGCACCCCGCGGGGCGAGTACTTCGCCGCCGGCGAGTGTACTCACCCGCTCCGACAACTGCCGAAAACCCGCCCTACGGCGGGCTGCCGAAATCATTCATCAGTCGGCGCTGTCGGGATGGTCACCTCGGCTTGGCTTTTATCCGGTGCGAGGTGGGTTTGTTTGCTCAGCAATCCTTCGCGCCACAGGCGGTATCGCCTGATCAGGCGGTGCCGGAAGGTCGAGCGGATCTTCGCCCGGGATGCGGATTTGTCGATGCTCACCCGGATGAACGGTCTCTGGTACTGGTTGAGCAGGCACTTCTCCGGACCGAGCCAGCCCTCGCCGATGATCCGGCCCGGCTGCCCGGTCCCGTGCGGCAACGGTGCGTCCCCGTCGCGGAACCGCAGCTCCTCGCCCGCGTCGGTGACCAGACGAAGCACATGATGGTCGGCAGGCACTTCCCGCCACTCCTCGCCCAGGCCCAGTTCGGCGACCACCCACCGCAGCAACGCGGTATCGACCTGGTCGGCGGATGGACGGTCGGGCTCGGCGCAGCGGGTATGGCTGTCGTCGACAGCCGACCATGCGGCGGGAATCGTTCCGTGGTACGCCGCGTCCAGGAGCGCGCTCACCGTCGTGAGCACCCGATCCAGGGCGCTGCGACGTTCGGTCCGCATCTGCGTCCGGTCATCAGCCTGGATTCCGGTGTCGCTGCCAGCCATGGTGTTGAGCCGGGCCAGACCTCGGCGGAGATCGGCCAGCAGAGCATCCGGGTCGTGAGGGGTGCTCATTCCTGGAGGCATTCGGTCGTCGCGTGGACGTAAGAGGTGTCGCTCATCGCGAATCGCCTCCTCGCTGCGTCTTGGCGCGGCGCTCCGTCATCGTGGTGGCCACGCGCGTCGCCAGCGCTACGGCGTCATCGAAGGGAAGGCAGAACCGGGTGGCCCAGTCCTCGTCGCCCACGCGGTCGGACGCTCGGACAGGCCACGAGGGCTGGCCCTCACGGTCGTAGTCGAACCCGCTGACTGGGTTCGTGACACGCCAGAGGTCATGGCCGTGGTAGAGCAGCCGCGCCGTGAAACGGTCCCGCTCGGGATCGTCTTCGTGCAGGTACGACACGTCGTACATCAGCGGACGGATGAACGGTTCCAGCGGCGTGGCGGTATCGGGAACGGGAACGGGGTGCGGTGTGCCCATCATGAGCTCCTTCTGACAACGGGGCGGGGTGGTCGGTCCCGCCCATGTTGGACACTTTTTACGATAATGCATCAAGCATCGTCCTGCAAGAGACGCGCAGATCAACCACACTGGGATGCTGTCCGCTCCTACTCCGTCTCAGCGGTTTCCATGGCACCGACCGCGTCGACAACGGCGTGCACCGACCGCAGCCACCTGCGCGATCAACGCCGTGCGGGCAGCGCGTTCGTCCGGCGTAGCCAGCGAGGGATACTCAGTGAGATGGTCGTCGAGAGCCGAGATGTGGCGTCGCAGATCCGCCAGCGCATCGCTCAGATTTCGGTGCGCCGTCATGCCGTCTGCTCCCCAACGGCGTGTCGTGATCGGCGGCCTCGGGCGACCGCGGTGACGAGGGACCCACGGGACCGATGGTGACGCCCAACCATGCTTGAAGCATCCGGTCCAGCGCGTCCGGGATGGTGCCGTCGGCGCAGACTCCATCGCCCGGGCCATAGGCGATGCTGTCGATATCGTGCCCGCGTAATTGCCTGCACGAGTAGCGGATTCCGCTGCGATCAACCGCGCACAGTATCCGCGCTTCCACGCGATCCGGACGCGCATGTACCCGATGATTACGCATGTCGGCGCTGAGTTGCTGACGCTGTTCGGTCGTGAGACCCAGCGGGTCGGCGACGCTCCAGCCCTCGAAATAGAAGGCCAGCCCGATCAGATCGGCGGGGGCCTCCCGTCGCAGCCGCTCGCTGTTCGTCTCGAACGTCTCGGCCAGCGCCGCAAGCACGGCCGGTGGGCGGGCTACCTGGAAGAAGCCCTCCGAGGTCGGGAAGCGACGCAGCACCGGGTGGCCGCCCTCGAGCAGGACCGCGTACAACTCCGGCGGCTCGTCCCACTCGGCGCGGTCCGACAGATTGCGTTCCAACTCGGCAGTGATGGCGTCGCGGGTTCGTTCCACGATGCTTTCTCCCTACGGACTGAGTGGAGTGGTCAGCCCCACTATCGATCTGACACATTTAACAATAATGCATGAGGCGTCATGCTCGCAATTGTCGATGTCCCGTCCGGTCGAGGGAAATGCGACCGCCGGAGGCGCATCGGGTACGGTGGCCCGCCCACGTTCATGCTTCACCGTCGGCCGCCGACGGCGGAGCGTCGGCCGCAGCCTCCAGGTCGCTGCGACTGAAGCGGGTCCCCGCCGGCCAATCTCGCCGCATCGCCTCCAGCAGGCCGGCGGGCACTTCGCCGAAGGCCTTGACACCGGGGCTGGCGATATCGTCCAGCAGCAGATTGACCAGCTGGGCGAGGGCGTAGGGGCCGGAGCCGTTGTAACCCCAGGACAGTCCCAAATGCGCGCCGCGCGGCGCGAGATAGAGCGCGCCGTTGTCGAGGCGGACCCAGATCGGCTCCTCCAGGATCACCTCGCTAAGCGCGCTCGACGCCGGGATCCGTTGCGCCACCATGGCCCGCAGATTCCCGTCCGCCAATTGCACGACCGGCGCATCGGTGAGCGGATCCACCAAGTACTCCACCACGGTGCCGAGGTCGCTTGTCGCCAGCGCGTACGTCGCCGACAGTCGCGTAGCCGGCCGTAATCGCTCCCGCCACTCCGCGCCACACGAAGTGGCGGGGTCGACCGTCACGAACACAGAAGCCGGCAGATCGATTGCGCCGTCCCAGGCCCGAATCTGGCAGATCACCTCCCACGCGAGCGAATCCTCGCGGTCCAGGATCTCGAGCAGGCCTGCGCGCCGAGTTTGCTCGTCCAGCGCCGCCGGTTCGGGGACCGGCATCGGTACCGCCGCGAACGTCACCCGATCCTGCAGACCATCCTCGACGA
Source organism: Nocardia transvalensis (assembly GCF_015477765.1). Taxonomy (GTDB): domain Bacteria; phylum Actinomycetota; class Actinomycetes; order Mycobacteriales; family Mycobacteriaceae; genus Nocardia; species Nocardia transvalensis_A. Next base: position 17,537 of record NZ_JADLQQ010000015.1, read on the forward strand.
TGTTCTTCACTTCACGCAGCGCGCCCGCGGCAGCGGCGTATTCGCCCTGCCGCACGATGTTGTACAGCACACGGGCCGCGGCGGAATCCGGCGGTAGCATCGCCGCCAACCGCAGCAGCGCCAAAGATTGCAGGGAGGGCACCGCGGCCACCATCGTCGGCGCAGCGCCCGGGCGCCAGCGCCGCATCACCTCGGGCGTCCGAAGATTGAACGGCCAATACGGTGCCGCGCTGCCCAATACCGCGGCCAGGTCCACCCACCAATTGCCCTCCTCGGACCGATCCACGTCGGTCTCGTCGCCCACCGAAAGCGACGGGCCATACCCGCCCACCTGAATCACCCGCGGCACCGGCGGCACCAACGCCAGCGCCTCCCTCACGGCCCCCTGCACCTGGTAGGGGAAGATATCCGGCGGCAGCGGCCACACCACCCGCAACGGCACACCCTCGATCCGCCAATCCTGCACCACCGCGTACGAAACCTCGCGCACCCCTAGATATTCCGGGCGCGTGCAGGGTGCCCAGTATCGCAGGTCCGCCCCCGCCGCCACGAACGGATGATGCCGCGCCATCCAGGACCAGACCGCATATGCGTCCCAGCTGCGCACGTCCTCGGCCGGCAGCGGCGCCACGAACCGGCCCGCATCCACCTCCGCCTGCAACCACTGCTCATCCACCTCGAACACCGCCGCCAGACCCCGCAGATCCAGCGATTCAGGCTGTTTCCAGTCGAACCATCCCACCCCAACACCTCTCAGCGCTGAATTGCCGTGCGGCTCAACGCCGCACCCCTGTCCTCACACCATCGCAGATCGCACCGACATCATCCCGGAAGACGCCAGGGGTGACCCGTGCCCCATGGACATCTATATGGTCCCAACCCGCACCATCCTTTGTGCGGTGACCTCCGCCGTTGCCCACGTGGGCGGGGCGGCACCGACGCGCGCGCCAGCTCCTCGACAAAGATCCCGCCTCCTAAGCCGCAGCTTCCCCTTGTGACCGGAGCCCGCTCGCTGCTCGCCGAGCAACTAGGCGCGACAGCCTCCTCCTACCGCGGCTCGCTTCTCTGCAAATCCTGCTCCGCGGCTGCCCGGCACGCGGTCGGCGATCAGCCTGCCCGTGCGATGCGGCCGCTGGTGGCGCGCAGCCACCAGCGCTCGAATCCGGGGCGAGCTTTGGCGTCCACTCCGGCCGGGGCGGCCACCCAGAAATGCTCCGCGTACGCGTCGGCGGGGTCGGTCCCGTCGCGGATCATCTTGCGCAGGATGCCGTCCTCCCCCACAACCGCGCGGCCGGGCTGATGGACGAGACGAGCGAGCATTGCAGCGCGGGAGCCCTGCGCGAGAATGCGGATCGAGCGCCAACGCTGACTCTTCGCCCCTGGCTTCTTGGCCGGAATGGTCACTCGCCGCACCTCGTAGACCGCGTACATGGCGGTCTCGAGGGCCGTGTGGAAGTGCGCCAGTACCTCGGTCATTCCGAGGTCGGTGACGAGATCGATCGCGCGCCGGCCCGCGATGAGCCCTTGCCGGGGATTCAGGGCGAGCGCGACGTGTTCGAGCCACAGCGTTCGCGCGCCGGCAGCTGGATGGGCGCCGTACCTGGCGAGGGTATCGCGGCGGCCCGCGACCGACGACAACGCGTACGGGCAATACACACAGGCCGATTTATGCCATTGACGGCCAACGATTTTCAACAGATAGTCGCTGGCCGCGGCGCGCGTCCATTCCCAGGCGATGAGCGGGTACTCGCCGGTGCGCGTAGCCGTGTTGTACCGGGAGTCCTTCAGCGCGCGGGCCTGTTCGGTCACCTCGAACCCCAGCTGGTGCCGATACGGCCGGCCTTGCGTGATCGCTGCGATGACCGGATCCAGGCAGTCGCCCTTCGCATGCACCGAACACAGCCGGGCTCCGCCGGTCTGCGGGATGGTGCCAGCCGCCAGCAACTCATCCGAGAGCCGATAGTCGCCGTCCATGTGTAGGACCGACGGGCAGCGGGAATCGTCGAACACGACCACGCCGAGCCCGGAACGGCTCACTCGGCGACGCGTGCGGCCGACCTGAATCAGCCGGATCCGGTGCTCGCGCAGGATCGGCAGCACGACTTCGGTGGCGTCGACACCGGTCTGGTCCCACTCGTCGCCGACCATCGCGGTGACCACCGCCAGCTCCTCGAGCTTCCAGTCCCGCGCTTGCGGATTGTTGATCAGGTACAGCAGCATCGCGGTGGAGTCCACGCCCAGGCCCCAGCCGATCACCACCCGCGGCGGAGGCTCGTCCGCGCGCAACTGGCGGCGAAGCTCCGGAGCAATCTGGATCGGAGGCCAGGTACGGCCGGGCGCTGGTGGGGTGGACGGCACCGGCAACAGCACCGGCAACGCCAACTGACCGCCGACCGGGCCCGGCCCGCAGGCGTGGGCCTCACCGGGATGGTCGGCGTCCTGGCACTCAGGCACGGAGCCTCGACTCCGGTTTCGGATACGGGCGGTTGGCACCGGTGAGGGTGACCCGGTCGCGCGCGGTGCGCGGGCCGATGCGCAGCGCGTATTTGTGGTTGCCGGGATGTGGGATCCGGCGGACGCCGCACGCGGGCAGGGCCTCCTGCTCAAGCCATGTCTTCCACGCGGTCCGGTCGGCTCCGGGCCTCGGCGGTGGTGGTGCGCCGTGGGCGAGCAGTCGCGCGACGACACCACCGCTGCCGGATTCGCGGCCGGCGATCTTCGACAGGGACCGGCGGCTCAATTCGGTGCCGTTGGGCAGATACAGTTTCGGTCTGCCCGTGCCCTGGCCGAGGTAGGTCATTCCCAGTGCCTGATAGACGATGCCGATGTGGCCTCGTTTCACCAAGGCCTCGCTGCCGTCGTCGAGGGTCTGCCGGATTTCGGCCGGGTCGGAGAAGGCGATGACTCCGAGGATTCCCTGGGCCGCGGCCAGCCGCAGCGCCCGGGCGGTGAACCAACTTTCGGCGTTGCCGGGCACCTCGTCGAGCAATACCAGCCGGTTCAGCTCGAGCGCCTGCCGATATGGCACGAGATCGGGAAACGCGCCCGTCAGCGCTTCGGCGCGCGCGCCGGTGCCGAGAGTGAGGACGCCGACCAGCGCGTAAGCGTCCTCGTGATGGCGGTCGAAAAGGCCGTAGGCAAAGCAAATCTGCGGCCGGACACGCGAATAGTGGTGAGCGACAATGAAGGTCGCCGCCTGCCAATAATCGATCGGGGCCACGAAGTAGCGGCTGGGCTCGAACGGCTCGCCCGAGGGCCGGTAACTGTCGCGGCGTGCACGCCACCGTTGGCACTCGGTCATCGGGCACCGCCGAGTGGGGTCGCCGGGGTGGGAGCGGCCGTGGACCCGTTGAGCGGGATGGCGTTCCGGCGTGCGGAAACTTCTATTTCCGGTTCCCGAATCAGCCAGAATCCCGCGGAGTGCTCGTCGTAGTAGGCGCGGCCGATCCGCCAGCCGGTCAGGCGCGCGAGGGCGTCCCACTCCCATCGCTGTTTCGGGCTGTCCCAGCCTCGGGCGGGGTTCTCGACCACGTACGGCGTTTCGGTGCCGAACGCCCACAGGCCCTCGCCGTGGATGCGCCGCTCGAGCCGGACCAGGACCCGATCATCGTCGGCGTCCAACTCGACCGGCAGGGCGGTGAACACCGGACACGTGCGGCAGTCGGGGCGCTGGTAGCTCCCCCGCTTCGGATCGGCCCATTTCGCATCCTTCGGCGGGCGGATGCAGTTTCCGTGATAGCCGAACTGCGAGAAGATCGTGCCGCGGCGCATGTTGTACAGCGCAGGATACGAGCGCGGGCGCAGTGCGCATTCCGGTGACGGCGTGCCGTAGTGCGCGCCGAGTGAGATCCTGTTCCATCCTTCGCCGTCTGGCCCTCCTGGTGGCGGCTGGGGCGCAGGCAGATAGATCGGCATCGAATCCCCTCCTCAGGCGGCCTGTTCGGACGCGCAGTCTTCGACAGCGGCTGGTAGCGGTTCGGGATCGACGGCGATGTCGGCCGCCGGCGCGGCACCGGGGTGGTCGAGCCGCCAGGCGGCTTCGGCCCCGCGGGCCAGCCGGTCGTAGGCCAGCCGACGGTGTACGGCGTCTTCGATGGCGCGCCAGACCTTGCCCTGCGACGGTTCCTCCGGGCGGGTCGGCTCACCGTGCACGCCGCGCACGGTGTGCACGGTGTCGTTCGCCGGGGGCGCGTTGCGGGTGCACAGGATTACCGTCGGGGTACCGTGACCGGGAATGTAGGCGCCCGAGGTGTCGATCACCCAGCGCAAATCGCATCGGGTGAGCCAGTTTTCGATATAGACCTGCCCGAACTCGCGCTTCATGAACGAGTTCGCAGTCAGCTGGGCGCACCAGCCGCCCGGCAGCAGTAGCTCGTGCATCAGCGCGTGGAAGGGCAATGCCAGGCTGTATTTTCCGTGGCACACGTCGCGGTAGCGGGCTCGGATGGCGTCGCGGGCTATCGCGTCCTTGGGCGTGATGTAGGGCGGGTTCGCGAGCACGACGTGGTAGCGGCCGCGGGCCAGCAGCGGCTCGTCGGCCGGGTTGGTCAGCAGGGCATCCGCCGCCGCCACATGCACCGGCAGATCGGCGAGATCTGACGCCGTGCGATGGTCGCGCAGTTGGGTCCAGGCGCGGGCGATCAGCCGGTAGCGGGCGACCGCGGCGGCCCACGGGTCGATGTCGACGCCGTGCACGCGGTCGAGCGCCGAGCAGATGTCGGGCTGGTAGTGCCGGTAGGGTCGGGCTGCGGAGTAGCCGTCGTAGAGCCGGTGCGGTGCGGCGGCTCGGGCGAGGGCTTCCACGAGGATGTGCCCGGTCCCGCACGCTGGATCGATCACCGCCGGTGTCTCGATCTCGTCCTGGGCGACGTCGTAGCTGATCGCGATCAGCAGATCGGTGATCCACCACGGGGTTTGGCACAGCGCGCGGCCCTTGACCGCCTCGGTCGACAGCGATTGATACAGGTCGCCCAGTGGGTATGCCCATGGCAGCGTGTGCGTGTCGTGGATCTGGTGCCGTTGCCAGACCGCGGCGATCGCACGTTCCGCCCGGGCGGTCGGCGCTCCCGGCAGTTCGGCCAGCGGCGCCAGCGCCGGATGCCGATCGGACAGGACATCCAGGGATGCCCGCACCCCGAGCCCGGGCTCGACTAGGCCCACGTCCTGCGCATGCTGGACCACCGCGGCGGCATGTACGAGCATCGCGGCCTGCTGGTGGCTACCGCCTACTTCCCGCATCGCACGCTCGCACGCCGCGATCAACGACCGCGGCAACACCGGCTGCCGCGTCGGGGCACGGAATCCGATGGTCCCGGCGCCCACCTCAGGCGCCGTCCTCGTCGTCGAGGAGGGTGGGGCGGGCGTCGGCGTAGATCTGCGCCAGCCGCTCGCGGGCGGCGGGGCTGGCCGTAGCCATGTCACGGTCCCGGGTGTCATCCCAGTCTCGCTGGCTGTAGCCGCGCAACGGGTCGATGTGGTACTCGATCACCTCGCATGGTCGGCCGTCGACGTACAGGTTGATCTCGGTCCCTTCGTCGGCCGTGCGATACACGACCGCCTCGTATCGGGGATCGGCACCGGCCCGATCCGGGCTCTCGATGCCGGGACGCGCAGACACGTCCGCCATGAGTGGACTGCCTCTCTATAGGGCGAGATGGTCGGTCTCGCCTAACTATGGACAATATTATGTTAATGCTCGACGCAATAACGTGCAATATGTCCACGCAGGTCTTACGTCATTGCTTTAGGCATTATCCTGTAAGTGGTCTATTGCCGCGGGGCTGCTCATCGGTCGGTCGCTCGCTCACCGCCCCCGGGTACTCGATTCCTGCAGGCCGGGAGCCGCGGCCGGGAAATCCTTGGTCAGGGTGGTTACTCTGTGGTGACTTGCTACCACGCGGTCGCGCTCTTCGGCTCCGGCGGCATCTCGATCCGCGCATGGGTGGTGCGAGCGGGGCGGAGCCGCTCAAGAATGTCATGGCGTGGGTCGGACGGGGCGAGCCCACGAGGATCCGGAGTGTTGAGGCACTGTGCCTCGATCCGGCTGCAGCCGTCGACCGATACCAGGGCACGGCCCCGGACCTGACATGAAGCCAGCGTGTTGAGCGTTGGGTCGCCCCAAATCATCGCTGCGGCGGTAGGACTCAACGCGCCGAACGACACTCGCTTTCCGATGTGGTCCTGGATGCTGTCCCAACCTGCACTGTTCAGCGCGCGTGCATTGGGGCTCAAGGCGAGCACCAGATGCATACGCACAGCGCCCGCTTTGCGGACCAGGGATGCGAATTCGTACAACACGGTGCGGAACCGGGCGCTGCGGTGCTCCATCTCGGCCTTCAGATTCGTGACATCGTTGAACACCACAGTCATCGGGGGAAGGTCGGCTTCCGCGACAATGCCGTCGAGGATGTAGCCGTACCTCTTTTCCATCTCTTGCCAGGCAGAGTGGATCGCCTCCGCGTGCCCGACCGCGTCGGTCGTGACGACCTGCACGTTGGGCCAGTCACGGAATCCCAGGAAGTCGATGACCCCGCCGTCGACGATCCATACCCTCCATCCGCGAGCGGCCAGGTCGGTCACTACTGTCCGCGCCGCGGCCGCCCTGCCGGATTCCGGGGGGCCGATGAGGGCCAGATGGCGCTCGGCGATCGGCCTCCACGCAACAGGGACGAGGTACTTGTCGCGCCCGAGGCACACCGCTACGTCCTCGTAAGCGGCACCCGGATCCGGCACGGAGCCGTTCCAGATCAGGTCTGGGAGTGCGGGCTGGATCTCGGGAGCCGGTGCAGGCTCCGAGGCAGCGCGGCGGCGGCGGAAGAAGGATGTTCGCATCAGGGTTCTCCCTCAAGGAGCAGTTGTCGAGCAGTCTCAGTTCTTCGAGTTCATCGGCTTGCGTGGTGTGGTGGGCAATGTATCGGCGGGTCCGGGCAGAGCGAACCTGGCAGTGCCCGCCGGAGGTTGGTAGCCCGGTACCGTCGTCGAATGTTGTTGTCGGCCGGGCCGGTTCCCTACGAACCGCTCGCGGCCTGGGTTGTAGCAGTCGATGCGCACCAGCGCTGCCATGTCCGCTTTCACCCACGGATCGCGGCAGCGATGGTGCGCACACGGCCGGAGAGCGGACCGCGTGCCGCAGCCATCAGCCGCCGAGTCCACCGGGCGCCGGATCCGCAGGGCGCATCTCGGGGAGTGGCTCGCCGGGACAGATCCGTCCATGCCCTCCACGCGATCTCGACGGCCGTCTCGAAGTCGGCGAGTTCATGCTCGGTAGCGGGGGGTACAGGCCGGCACGCGCGATCAGCGTCGGTGAACGCGTCCCAGAACGTCGTCACATCCCGATCATCGAGATCGCCCAGCTGCACCCGGCGTTCGATCTCACCGGGGCCGACTTCCACGTCGGTGACCGCGCACCGTAGCTGATTCCACGACGTCACCGCTGCCTCCCACCGACGCCGGCGCGCACGGCGTTCGCCGCGCCGCGCACGACACCGGTTGATGCCGGCGGTCAGGACTCCACCGATCGCGCATATCAGAAGTACAACGCCGACAACCGCTCCGGTGACTTCGACGGCGGCCGACCAGTCGATGTGCGGCGGGGGCGGGAGGGAGCCTGCCGACGATGACACGTCCTCACCGATGAGGTCCTCGGCGGCCGTAGAAATGAGCTGCGGAAGGAAGAACAGCCCGGAGACAACCAAGGCTGCGGCGGCTGTTGTGCTCAGCAGACGCATACTGCCTCCCGGTGGGGCGTGTGATCGGCCTGTCGTCGGGCGAGATGGTCGGTCTCGCCGCCGAGTGGACACCGCCTACGATAATGCGTTGCGCAGTATCTTGCGTATGCTTCCGCGGCCGCGGCTACGGCATCGGTGAGCAGGACAGGATGGATCACTATGAGCGTCACGTTCGTCATCGGGGCAATCCTGTTGGCACTCGGAGCGATGGCGCACCTCGTCGCAGCGCAGTTCGAGTATCGAGGCGCACCGTCGGTCAGCGCTGCGCTGCGCGGGTGGGTTCTTGCGCTCTGGTTCATCGGCGCGGTGATGCTGGCCATCGGTGCGGTAACGTCGCCCGCGATCGGCCTGCCCTTGCAGATCGCTCTGGTGATCGGCGGAGCGCTCCTGGCTGGCACGATCGGCTTCGCCTTGAGCCGAATGAATCCCCGCTGATCGTTGAGCCCCACATGTCGCCTCATGTTGCGCCGCCTGCATTTTCGCGGCGGGGGCGCTCGCTGCGCCACGACAGCGGCGGCCGGTCGATGGACGCCAGATGGGCCGCGTCGTTGTGGGTGATCAGGGTCCAGCGGGATCCGGCGGTCGGTCGCGTCCATGACAGGGGTTGGCGCTGCCAGATGCTCAGGCCGGTGTAGTGCAGCGCGACGGTAGCGGTGCCGCGGCTGGCGGCGGGAAGGCCGAGGAAGTGGTGGAATGCCGCGTCGGCGGTTTCGCCGTGGCCGATGATCAGGATGCATTCGCCGGGGTGGCTGGTCAGGATGCGGTCGATGGCGGCGGTCGCGCGGTGCAGGTAGTGGGCCCAGGTCTCGCCGTCAGGGGTCAGCGGGCGATCCGGGCACAGGGCGGGGATGTGCCCGAAGGCGGTCACGACCTCAGTCCACGGGCGGCCGTCGCCGCTGCCGTGGTCCTGCTCGAGCAGGTGCGGCTCGATCACGGACTCCAGACCCACCGCGGCGGCGACGATGGCCGCGGTTTCCTGCGCACGGCGTAGCGGGGTGGTGTAGAGCCGGTGGATCGGGGTGGCGGCCTGGCGCTCGCGCAGTCGCTGCCCGAGCAGGCGGGCTTGGGTGCGGCCGCGGGCGGTGAGACCACGACAGCCGGTGCGGCCACCGATGATCCCGTGGGTGTTGCACCAGGATTCGCCGTGCCGGGCGATCAGCAGCTCGGTGGCCGTGTCGGTCATGACGCGGTCCTTCGGCGGGCGGTGACGCTCTCGTAGAGGCGCAGGCATTGCACGGCATGATGTCCTGCGGTGAACCGGTGCGCGCGGGCCGCGGCCGCGCGGGCCAGCCGGTGTCGGCAGGCGCGGTCGCCGGTGAGCTCGTCCAGGGCGGCGGCGAACAGGTCCCGGTCGCCGGCGGGCACGAGGAGTCCCGCGTCCCCGACGAGTTCGGCGAAGTTCGCGATCTCGGTGGCCAGCACGGGAACACCGCGCGCGAGGTAGTCGGCGACCGCGCCCGAGCCCTGGAAGGCGAGGTGTGGTCGGTAGGGGAACACCGCGACGTTGGTGACGGCGACGAGGGCCAGCCGGTGGGCCGGATCCAGGTAGGTGGGCACGACCGCGACCTCGGCCGCGCCATGGACGACGGGGCCACGGATCTCGGCGGACAGATCGATCCCGGTTTGGGCCGGGTCGTCCCAGAACGGCCCGGCCAGCACGATCCGGCACCGATGGCGGGTGCGGTCGGCGGCGGCGACCAGGCCGGCCGGGTCTTTCCACGGTGCGGCATAGCCGTAGCAGCTGGCCGTGGTGGTGCGGCCTGCGAGAGCGGGCTGCAGGGTGGGCGGGACGCGGCCGAGGGTGCCCGGCGGGATGGTGGTCGGCAGCCAGCTGACCAGGCTCGGCAACGCGCCGTGGAGCTGCGCGTGGCGGCGGCGGGCGTACTCGCCGAAGCACACCACCGCGTCCGGGACCGCCTCGGTCACCGCGGCGTGCAGGCCCGGATCCGGGACATGGCTGCTGAACAGGGTCGGGGTGAGGCAGTGCAGATGCGCGACGACCGGCGGGTGACGGTGGGCCCGCCACAGCACCGGCAGCACCTGTTCGATCTCGAGGGTGCCGGCGTGCAGGCTGATCACGTCGTAGGCTTGCAGGTCGACCTGGTCGAGCAGCGCCTGCGCGGCAGCGACGATTCGGTCGACCGGCCAGAACCCGCCCCGGGCGGGGTCGTAGGGCACGCCGGTGCTGCCGAGCCGGTCGACGCGCACGCCGTACTCGCGCAGCGCGGCCGTGAGGACGGTGAGGTAGGGCGGGAGGCTGCCCTGAGGGCCGGTGGGGCCGATCATCAGGATGCGCACGCAATGTCCCCGATCATGTGCTGGTAGTGGGTGAGAGTGGCGGCAGTGGTTGTGTCCCAATCGAACTCGGCCGGAAGCCCTGGCACCGGCGGTGGGTCGGCCGCGAGGAGGGCGGCCAGGTCAGTGGCGTCGCGGTAGGTGTGTCCTCCCCCGGCGGCAAGCAATTCCGGTGCGGTGCCGAGAGTGTCGGGCAGCAACACCGGGGTGCCGCACGCCAGTGCTTCGGCGATGGCCAGCCCGAACCCTTCCCAGCGGCTGGTGGACAGCAGCCAGTCGGCGCTGCGGTACAGCGTGGGCATGTCCGCGTCGTCTAGATCGTGCAGTACCACCAGGTTCCGGGCCTGGTCGGTGACCGGGCAGAACGGCGCGGAGTGTCCGAGCACCACGGTGATCACTGCGATGTCGCGCAGCTGCTCCGCGATCTGCTCGAGTCGATCCCAGCCCTTCATCGGCGTCACCTTGCCGACCCACACCAGCCGTCGGCGGGCCTGCGGGTCGGGGGTGAACGGCGGCAGCGGCTCTCCCGCCGCCAGCAGTTCCGGGATCGGGATCGGGTCGACAGGGCGGCCGTGACGGTCTAGCCGGATCCGCAGACCGCTGGCCGGCTTGCTGACCGAGCCGGGTCGAAAGCGGGTGCGGTCGACGCCGTTGTGCACGACGGCCGGGACGGGGATGCCGTAGGCGTCGGCGAGATCGTGTGCGGCCCAGGCGCTGACGGCGATCACTCGGTCGGCCCTGTGGACCAACTCGTGCTCGGCCGCGGCCAGGTCCGCCGCGCCCAGGGTGCGGGCACTGAACTCGCCCCGCACCAGCACCGGGGCTCGCAGGGAGTGGTCCAGCCCGAGGTAGTCCAGGGTTTCGGCCTCCCACGTGGAGCAGTCGATGACGTCGGGCCGCAGGATCCGCAGCAGGCCCGCGACGACGTGCCGGTGGACGGCGAGGTTGTCGGTGCGCGGCAACGTGAATACATCCACCCCGGGCAGCCGCACCGGCGACGGCGTGTACTGGGTGATCACGCTCACCGCGTGCCCGTGCGCGGCCAGCCGGGCCGCCAATTGCCGGTAGATGGTGCAGATCCCGCCGCGGGTGGTCTGATGCAGGTCGCGGTGGACCAGGGCGATGTGCATCACGCCTCCCCCGTCGGTATGGCGTGCAGGCGTTCTCGCGCCTGCCGCATCGCGGCGGCGAGCAGCCGCAGCCGCGTGGAGCGCAGCGGGCCGGGGGTGAGGTCGTGATGGATCCGTTGCTCGCGGGTGATCACCATCATCAAGTTGATCGCGAACGGGACCTGGGTCCCCGCGGCAGCGACCTGGGCGTCGATGCGCTCACGCAGAGCGGGGTTGTGCGCGCCGAGGACGGTGTCCAGGAGGGCCAGGTCGTAGCACGGCAAGTACCAGCCGCAGAACTCCCAATCCAGCAGCGTCGCGGCCAATCCGCCCCGGACGGGGCCGAGCAGGACGTTGGGGGGCACCAGGTCGCCGTGCGCCAGTTCGCGCGTGGAGACGGCGGTGAGCAGGGGGCGCAGGGTGGCGGCGTCGTCGTCGGTGAGGTAGCCGGCCGATCGGTAGCGGTCGACGCGAGCCGGGTAGTCGAACGGCGTCGCGAACACCGCGCTCGGCGGCGGCGACCACCCGGTGACTCGGGTGACGGCGTCGAGGACGGCGTCGATTTGCGCGGCGGTGAGCGGCTGCGCCGGGTAGCGGTCGGCGGCCAGCGGCTGCCCGGGCACCCACTCCAGCACCATGATCCGGTCGTCGTCGGTCCAGATCAGCCGCGGCGCAGGCATCGGCGCGGCGGCGGCGGTGAACTGGTCGTAGGCGGCGAGTTCGTGTGCCCACGTCGTGCGCCAGAACTCGGCGTCGTCGAGTCGGTACTTCACCGCCACCTGCTGGCCGCCGGCGAGGGCCCCGCTGACCAGCAGGGTCTTGTCGGTGCGGTGGACCACCGTGCCGAGGGAAATGCCCAGTGCGTCAGTGGCTTTGAGTAGATCAGCAGGCAGGCTCGTCACGGCTTCCGTCCTCGATGATGGCGATGATGCGGTCACGCAACTGGTGCTCGAATAGTTCTCCGTGCCAGGCAGCGGCGATCTCGGCCATCCCCGCCTGCCAGTAGTCCTCGGCCAGGCGGCGGCCCTCGGCCAGCACGGTCAGTGCCTGCCAGTACAACACGCCCACATACAGGCGGAACCGCTCCGACCGCGCGTCGGTGGCCGGCCAGCGCGCCCAGATCCACTGCACCAGGCGCCCGAACCCGGCCAGCCCGGCCGACGCGGCGACCGTGGCCGCGCACATGCTCTCCGCCGCTGGCAGCCGGTGATACACCACCGTCGGGGTGTCGACCGCGGTGAACCGGTAGCGGTGTGCGCGGCTCAGTTGCAGCCACATGTCCCAGTCCTCCAGCGCGGGCAGGCCGGGGTCGAAGCGTGCGGTGTCGGGAGGCTTGCGGGTCACGACGCTGTGGCCGGCATGAAGTTGGCCACCTCGAGCAGGCCCGCGTCGAACTCGATCACCCCGCTCGCGGGCGCCGGCAGGGGTGCGGCGGGATCGATCCGGGTGGTGCTGGTGTGACAGATGCCGTAGGCGGCGTCGGCGCGGTCGCGGTCGATCGCGGCGAGCATCGCCGCCAGATGGTCGGGCAGGAACACGTCGTCGTCGTCGAGCAGGGCCAGGTATTCCCCTCTCGCGGAACCGATCCCGGTGTTGCGGGCGGTGGGCAGGCCGCAGTTGACCGGCAGCACCAGCATCCGCACCGCCAGACCCCGTTCCACCGCCGCACGGGTCACCGACTGCACGTCGCAGCCGCCGTCGTTGACGACCAGCACCTCCACCGGGCCGGGCACCTGGCGCTGACCCGCCACACTGGCTAGTGCCGCCGCCAGCTCCCGCGGCCGGTTGTAGGTCGGAATCACCACGCTAACAAGCGGTTTCACGCTCATCGGTCACCGCCTTTCACGATGGTGCGGCCGACCAGGGCGTTCGGGTCGCCATGGTGGTGCCAGCCCAGAACCGCCGAACGCGCCGCCAACGCGGTCACCAACCGGCGTGCGTCCTGTTCGTAGGCGACTCGGTTGCGTTCGGTGCGGGCGATGCAGTGCTGGTTCAGGATCGGGTCGAACATCCAGTCGGTGCGCACGTGCGGCAGCAGCGCCGCAACCGGCTCTGCAATTGCTGTCAGCACAGGGCGGCCACAGGTGTACCCGGCCAGGGCCACAAACACACTGGGCGTGGCCGCGTCGAGGTCACCCAACCGCAGGGTGATCGGGTTCGCCTGGCTCAGCTGCGGATACGTCAAATAGACCTTGGCTTCGCTGCGATGCCGGTGGTCCACCGACGTTGTGCGCCAGCGGTCGAGTGCGACCCCGTTGCCGTCCCACGGAGGCGGCAGCAGCGGCTCGAGGTCGAGGTAGGTGCCGACCCTCACCGGGATCGGAGTCGGCAGGGACGTCAGCACCAGCCGCGGCCGCTCCGGATCGGAACCGGGCTCGGCATACACGATCAGGTGATCGTTGGACAGATACCGCATCCCATGATGCACAACGCTTTTCAGCGCGAGCGTGGTCTTGCCGGCGCCCTTGTCGCCCACGATGATGACCACCCGATCGTTGTCGGCGACGGCGGAGGCGTGCAGCATCACGTACCGGCGCTGCTCGAGGTGATCGATCAGCACCTCCCGAAGGGTCTTGCGAGCCGCGACCGCGACAGTGTGCACGTTCTCCCCCACCAGCTGCACGAGCCGCCGGTCCGGATCGCAGCGATGCCCGACACCCCAACGATTCACCGTCATCACAGCCGGATCGGGCGTGTCGACGATCGCGTCCACCATCCAATCCCCCAGACCGGGCACCCGATCGGAGAGCGCATAGAACTCACGCAGCGCCGCTACGATCCGGTCGTCGTTGGTGGCCAGTCCCACTCGGATCGGACCCAGGACACAGGAACGGGTGTGCAGCAACATCAGGCAACCTCCGGGCGACGACGACGGAGTTCATGCACCATGTCGGCGATCCCCTGGTCCAGCAGGACGTGTGGCCGCCACCCGAGCAGGTCGCGGGCGCATTGGATGTCGAGCACCATGCGGCGCGTCTCCCCTGCCACGGCGGGCTCGAACTGCGGTGTCGTCTGCACACCGGCTGCCTGGCACAGCAGGTCGAACACCTCGTGGATACTGGTTTCGAGACCGCTGCCGATGTTGATCAGTCCGTCCGCCGGGCTCGTGCACGCGGCCACGATCGCTCTGGCGACATCAGCGACGTGGACGAAATCGCGAGTCTGGTGTCCGTCGCCGAAGATCAGCGCGGGTCGTCCGTGCACAACCGCGTCGGCCAAGCGGGCAATGACTCCGCCGTTCCGCTGCTCGGGGCCGTAGACGTTGCCAATCGCCAATCCGGTGTAGGACAGGCCGTGCTCCTGGTGGAACCACTCGAGATAGTGCAGGCCGGTTGCCTTGCTCAGCCCGTACGGCGAGACCGGCCGGATCGGGTCGTACTCTGTCACCGGCAGCCGATTCGGCCGGACCTGGCCGTAGATCGCCGCGCTGGCGGCGAAGACCACCCGCTGCACGCCCGCAGCCCGGCACGCCTCGAACACCTTGAGCGAACCACGAATGTTCACATCGGCATCCGTGGCCGGAGAGTTCTTCGAGTCGGGGATGCTGGTGTGCGCGGCCAGGTGCACCACCACCTGCGGTCGCCACGACATGATCGTTCGAACGCAGCGGGGGTCGCGTATGTCACAGACGGACACGTCTTGCTTGGACAGCCCGACCGACAGTGCGGCAGTGAGGTTTTCGGATCGGCCGGTGGACATATCGTCGAGCACGTGCACGTGGGCACCGGCGAGCTTGAGACGGGCGACGGTATGACCCCCGATGTGCCCCGCTCCCCCGGTGACCAGAACTCGAAGGCCCTCGAGGGCGCGGTGGCCGGAGCCGTCGAGCGCGGCTGCGTCGGGCGGGCGCGGGCCGTGAAGGACAGACGTCATGCGGACGCTCCTTGCGTTCGGAAGACGAGGTGGTCAGCCCCGCCACGTTGACACTTTTTAGGATAGTGCGTCGTGCAGTGTGGTGCAACGGTGTTCTGTTGTTGCGGGTGAGAGGCTAAGCGATGAGCCGGTCACTCCACGCTCGTCACCGCCCTGCTCGGTGCTCGAATCGGGGACAGTCGATGTGGGGACGCAGGCAGGCATGCACGCCGAGGGTGGTGCCGCCGCCTTCGGCGCGGGCCAGGATGGCGAGGGCTCGGGCCAATGCGGTGCGCGACGATCGCTGATGCCCACCGCCGAATTGGAGATCGTCTCCGTGGCAGGCGATTTCGTGCACTGCGTCGCGGCGGGCGCGGTCGATGCGGTCGGCGGGCCAGTCATGCATCTCCTGGATGCACAGCGGGACCATGAACAGCAGGAACTGCACCAGGTTGTTCGCGAACCACTCTGCCCGCGAGTCTCGGGTAGGTGTTGAGGTGGCGTCGCGCGAGACAGCCGCGACATATCCGAAAGGGCTGTAGGTGTCGCCGGTGCCGGTCTCGGCTCCGGTCGATTCGGATTGCCGATCGATCATGCCGCACGCCCGTCCTCCGGCCGCGGGCCACGGGCGCCGGTGAACAACCGGTCGAACCTGTGGGCCGCTTCCAGGAGCAGTGCGCAGCGGATTTCGCTGTCGCGGTGGGCGAGGACCCGCCGGCGTAGCTCCTCGGCCTTCTCGAGGCCATCCGGCTCGGTGAGGATGTCGCCGCGGTGGATCAGGACGTCCGGCCCGAGGCCCCAGATTGCGGCGTTGACGGCGCAGCAGGCGGTCGCGAGGCGGTCGATGTCGGTCATCGACCAGGCGTATTGCTGTGGGTCACCCCCGAGGGCGCGGATGCGTTGGGCAGTGGCGCGGAACAGGCCTCCGGTGCCGACGGCAGGTTCGTCGGAGGTCGTTGCCTCCGGCGGCAGATCCGAGAGTGTCACCGCTGCCAGGATGTCGGCAACGGCGGTCGGGGTGTGAAACTCGCCTCGATGTTGGCGGTCGCCGGGCGCGCGCAGTTCGGTCAACACCGCGCCGAGGAGGTCGACGTCACTGCGGAGGGCGGGGTCGGCGTGGCCGGTGAGGTCCAGCAGCCCGTGCTGAAAGCTGGTGTCGATGATCGTGCGGACCGCGGTGAGGGTTTCCCGTGGATGGTCGTCGGTGAGCCAGTCGTGCAGGGGCCGGGCGACTTCTACCAGGTAGGGCTCCGTAACCCAGAACACGCCCCAGATCATCCGCAGCGCGTCGATGGTGTCGGCGGCGTCGAGGTCGCGCCATTGACTGGGCAGGCGCGGGGCGGCCGGGGCGGCCACTTCGAGCAGTGCCAGGGCAGCGACGGTCCCGAGCGGGATTTCGATGCGCTCACCGGTATGCGAGTGGCGGCGCCATGCGGCCGCAACCGCCTCGGCGATCGGTCGGGCGGGCGCGCCGGTCACCGGGACACCTCGCGCGGTGCGGCCGGTGCGGTACCCGGTGCGTGGGTCCTGTGAAGACGGATCGCGGCGGTGACGTAGCGAAGACCCACAGGCCGATCGCGCACGAGGTGCTCGATGTCGGCAACGGAAGGGCCACCGGCCCAGCGGACCCTCAGGTACCCGTCCCTGGTGATATGCCAGTGCACGATCGGCCAGCGCCGGAACACGGCCTCCTGGAGCGTCTGCTGGGCGGCGATGAGATCGGCGTGTCCGATCATGCCGCGTCTCCCGGGCCGTCGGTCGGGTGCGGCGGGTGTGCACACGGCAGGATTTCGAGCGCGAATCGGCCTTCTCCGTCCGGCACGAGACCGGCCGAGATCGGATCTCCGATCGTGGCGACGAGGCCGGTCAGCGCATCGACCAGCGCGACGGCGTCGACCCCGGCACTGTGCTGGTCCAGAAATCGGACGGGCACGAGCCCGTCCGGTCCCGCAGCGAAGACGAT
This sequence comes from Nocardia transvalensis, assembly GCF_015477765.1. Taxonomy (GTDB): domain Bacteria; phylum Actinomycetota; class Actinomycetes; order Mycobacteriales; family Mycobacteriaceae; genus Nocardia; species Nocardia transvalensis_A. Next base: position 34,483 of record NZ_JADLQQ010000015.1, read on the forward strand.
GCGGCGGACCTCGGGGTGCCGGTGCCGGATCAGGTGCTGAATCCGGCGGATCGACAAGACAGTGACGGAGCCATTGGCGATCACCGCGCCTCCTCGAGGCCGGTGTCGTGGTCAGCAGGCTGGTGGTCGGGCGTGACACGGCGGTGCGGTGCCAATGCGTCGGGCACGCACCAGTCGATGCTGACGTGACCCGAGACGTACTGCACCCAGCCGCCGCGGATGTCTGTGACGGTGACCGGCCTGACACTCTCCAGGTAGAGGTGCTTGCCCACGTGGATGTCGTGGTCGGTGTCGAGCCCATAGGTGTTGATCATGTGCCGTGTACCTCCGGCAGTTGGGGCAGGATGGTTGGTCCCGCCGACGTGGTGACATTTTTCAGGATAGTGCTGTTGACACGATGGCGCCAGTAGTTGTGTCCAGGGCAGGCAGCGCCCCCCGACCGCAGCGGCCCCGGGGGGACTCAGTCCTCGCGCGCCAGGCTCTTTCTCGGGGAATCCGTGACGCCGGAACTTTCTCGGCGATCGATGCGTCATGCCGCGGTCGGCTGCGCACCGCATTAATTAAGACCGGGCGGTACTATTCAGCCAATTATCGGCGGCGACCTCGGCTATGGATGGAGAGGGCGGCGAGGCGAATATGACGGAACTCCCGCGCTATGCGCCCATGCTGGCGCAGGCCAGCACCTTGCCCACTGACGATTCCGCGTGGAATTTCGAAGTGAAATTCGACGGTATTCGTGCTGTCGGCTATGTCGATCGTGACCTGCGCCTGGTGTCTCGGAACAACAAGGACATTACTGTGGCCTGGCCGGAACTCGCTGACCTTGCGCCGGCGGATCCGCCGTTCGTCGTCGACGGGGAGATCGTTGTCTTCTCGGCCTATGGACGACCCTCGTTCGAGGCATTGCAACCGCGGATGCATCAGCGGAACCCGGCCGCGGTCCGGGCGTTGGCGAGGAGTTCCCCGGCGACGTACATGATCTTCGATCTTCTTCAGGTCGGTAACCGGCCACTGATCGACTTGCCCTATCGGCAGCGCCGCCATCTGTTGGAACAGCTAGGCTTGCGCGGCTCGCACTGGCAGGTTCCGCCGCGGCTGCCCGATACCGGCGCCGAGGCCCTCGCCGAATCCCGGCGCCTCCATCTCGAGGGCATCATCGCCAAGCGCACCGACGGCCCGTACCTGCCCGGCCGGCGCAGCCCGCTCTGGACGAAGATCAAGAATTTCCGTACCCAGGAGGTTGTCGTCGTCGGCTGGCGCCCGGGGACGGGCAGGCGCGCCGGGCATATCGGCTCCCTGCTCATGGCGATTCACGATGACACGGGGCGCTTGGTCTACATCGGGAATGTCGGCACCGGCTTCAGTCGTTCGGTGCTCGACGACTTGCAGGCGAGACTACAACCGCTGCAACGCAAAACAGCGCCCGTCGAGGCAAATGTTCCGGACGCGATATGGGTAGCACCGAAGATTGTCGGTGAAGTTTCGTATACCGAGTGGACCGGCGATGGAAAGCTCCGGCACCCATCGTGGCGCGGGCTGAGGCCGGACAAGGATTCGAGCAACGTCACCCGCGAGCGACAGTAGCCGATTAGCAGAACCGGGCGGCCGAATAGCTCGATTCTATTGTTTCCTGGGATAATGCGCTATTCGAAGGTGGGAATTCCACCGAGGCCGCCGATGATCTCCGCTGTCAACGCGGCGATGTCCATCACCGGGTGCACGGCGTAGCCGCCGAGTTCGATGTTGGCCAGCGCAGCTACTGCGCTGCCCAGTTCGATGCTGCTGCGGCCGATCGCCCACTCGGGGTACGTCACGTGCGCTTCGGTCAGCAGATGCCATGCACGCGGGCAGTAGATCCGCATGATCGCTTCTCGAGTGCGCTCGGGTACGTCAACGTCGCCGCAGCACAATCCGGCGACGACAGCCGCCGCAGATGCCTTGCCCGAGAGAAGGTATGGCCAGTTCGGCTCGAATACCTCGTGGCGGCGATATCTGGTGACAGGCCAGATCGTCCCGGCGGCGGGCTCGACGGTGCGGTACAGGTCGGGCGGGATCGGCTTGAACTCCATTTCGGGCGGCAGTCCTTCCTTCAAGTGGCGCGCACTGGTTCAGCTGTGCGACAACGGGTTTGCGGTTCGCCTACAGAATCATTTGCCATGCGGTGTCGCCTCCCCTGTTGTGCTGGGGGGCGGCCGTGGTCAGGTCCGGCGCTGCGGCGGCGATCAGATGTGTCGCCGCGGCGATGATGCCGCCTCTGATCGAGGGCGTGCCTTGGGTGGGTTCGGGGCAGAGCAGTGAACAGTCGGCGGCGGGCTGCGTCGCGGCCATGGTTGGAAGCAGGGTCTCGGCGGGGGCGTGACCGAGGTTGAGGAGAAGTGTGGCCTGGAACACGAAGGCGGCGACGAGAAACGTCAACCCCCAGAAGGGGATCCGGGCCAGCCATGACAGCGCACTGTCGGCGCGGTGACGGCTCGCGCGAGCCGGACCGGTTATGACGAGGGCGGGGCAGGACATAGGTTCTCCTCTCGCGATAGAGCTGTGGGTCATGCGGCGGGCAGGGTGGAGAGGGCGGTGATCAGTCGGTGGTTGAGCGCTTGGTCCCGGCCGGGTTCGGCGTGGGTGACCGCGTCGGGCGTGGTCGTGTCGTAGACGACGGTGGCGTGGGCGCGATGGCGGCTCAGCATCACGCAGGCGCGGCCGGGGTCCATCCCGAAGGGCGTGGGATCGCGGTACCCCGCGAGCGAGTGCAGAACTACGACGGCGCTGCGTTCGAGTCCCTGGAGCGCGTTGGCGGTGCCGACCAGCACACCGGGGACATCTGCGAGGGCGGCCTCGACGGCGGAGGCCTGGCTGACGTGCGGGACGACGACGGCGAGGTCTTCGGCGGTGAGGGGACGCCGTGTGTGGTCGGTGACCAGCGTGGTGGTCAGCAGTTCGCGCGCGCGATCGGCGCAGTGGTCGATCAGGCGCGGATCGGTTGGCCCGCCGCTGGCGGCCACCGGCCGACGCGCCAGTTCGGGCAGAGCTGTCCCGGCGCAGGTGACGAGCTGTTCGGGCGGGCGGCGCGAGCCGAACGGCAACTGCGGATAGAAGATCGGTTGGACGAGTGCGGTTGTGGCCGGGCCGAGCCGCCAGGTGTGCTCGAGTTGCACGACGCCGATCGCGTCCGGGTGGGCGGCCATCAAAGCCTGAGGGGCAGGCAGATTCGGCGCGGTGGGGCTGCCCGCCCATCGGTCGGTCGGGGCGTTGACGACCGGGGCGATTTGACCGGGGTCGCCGACGCAGACGATCTGTGTGGCGAGCGCGCCCAGCGCGCCGAGGTGGGCGAAGGTGCACTGCCATGCCTCGTCGACGATCATCACGTCTGCGCCGAGCCTGTACGGGTCGCCGTAGAGCCACCGGTCGGTGACGCCGACGATGATGCCGCCTGCCCTCCCCGGCCAGTGCACGTCCCGACTGGGGACGACGGGCAGGGTGCCGCTGCCGGGTGCGGGCAGATCCTTCTTCCACATCAGGACGGCGCGATCGGTGCGTCCGGACAGTCGGGCCGCGATTTCGAGGGCCTGCGCGCGGGTCTGCGCAGCGATTCCGACCCGGAGCCCGGCGCGGTGGGCCAGCGCCAGGGCCAGCAGGATGACCAGGCGGGTCTTGCCTGCGCCGGGAGGCGAGGCGACGACCACACCGGGGTCGCCGTTCCAGACATGGAACAGGACTCGGGCCAGCACGGGGTCGTCCAGCAGTTGCGAACCGGGCCAGTCCACCTCGGCCGATGAGTCCGGAGCGTCGTCGTCCGCTGCTGGGGCGGGCGTCTGCTGGGCATGCTCCGGCGCTGAGCCGGGTGGCGGCGTGACGGGGCGGGGTGAGCGGATGCGCATCAGGCCACCTCGGTGAGATTGCTGCGCCAGGCCGACCAGCGGCGGTCCCAGGCGTCCTGTTCGGCAGCGTCGCGGGTGGCGTAGTCGCCGTGCACAGGGGCCAGCGGTTCGGTGGAAGAGATCAAGCCGTGGCGATAGACAGCGCCGTGGTCGTCTTTGTCGTCCGACGCGATAGAGGTCATGCGCGTGCCTCTCGGAACAGCGGCGAGTTGGTCGGTCTCGCCGATCAGTTGACAACTTCTATCTTAATGCTTACTACATTGTCGTGCAATCGGCATTCGGTGGTGGCGCTGCTGCAGCGATGCAGGGTGAGGGATCGGCGGAAGGCTCTCAGGCCATCGCACTGCCAACGTCGTCGACTTCCTCGATCTCGCATTCGGCGCGTAACGCGCGTTCGGCGAGGATTGGGCCGACTGGTGAGATTTCATTCCTCGGCGGCGGCCACGAGGATGTCGAGCGGCACGGCACGGCGCTGCGGTGTCGGGGAATCGGTGCCGGTGATCCAGGGTCGGCACTCGTACAGGTCGAAGTACCGGCCGCGTGTGACCGCCTGAACCTTCGGTTGCGGCGGGGCGGGCAGCACACAGACCCGCATGTCTGATTCGGGCGCGCGCCCGTTGCGGAACCGGAATCCCGCCAGTTCCAGTACTCGGTGCCCGTGCTCCATGCGGGTGTCGCGGAGTTCGGCGGTGAACTGCTCTCGGTCGGCGGGCATCGTGTCGAGCGGGCCGTTCCACCCGATGACCGACGCCCCGGCCCGCAAGCGGGAGTCGATTCGGTCGCAGCGCAGCACGGTGGTGCCGGGCCGGGCGGCCGTTGCCGCTGTCGCGGTGATGATGGCGGTCATGACGTGGCCGCTGTGGACAGCGCGTTGCCGCCAGAGCGGATCGGTCAGAAGCGCGGCTTCCCACAAGTCGGTGCTGTCGCAGCGGGACCGCAATCCGACGGCGGCCTGCAAAGGGCTGTCGGGTCGGGTCCAGTCGCGGCCGGAACGGAATCGGTCGCGGGCACGGTGAAGGCTGCGAACGTCGTCGTTGTGGATGGCATCGAGCGGCGGAAGAATTTGCGGGCCAGCGGTTTTCGCCACCCAGGTGTGCATTCCTGCGCAGGTGTCGTCGGTGATGCCGAACCATTCTCGCCACGCGGCTGCCTGTCGTTCTGCGGCGGGCGCTGTGCCCAGCAGGTACCGGGTTCGGGAGGTGGCGAGCAGATCGATGACGGCGGAGGTTCCAGGATGGTCGGCGCGCTCTGCCCACCATCCGCACAGCGCGGCGGCGTCGGCCACGTCGGTATCCGGGTCGGTGGCGTGCTGGCGGGCCAGTGCCTTGAGGATGCCGAGGGTGCGGGGATCGTCGAGGAGCAGTGTCGGAGGGGTCGAGGCGGTGATCGCCGCACCGTTCCCGGCCAGCAGCACCAGGGCGTCGCGACCGGCGGCCTGCGCCTGTCCTCCGGGCGAGGACGCGACGGTCAGAGCGGGCTTGCCGCCGGGCATGGTCGCGCGCACGGCGACGGCCGACGCGGGCGGCCGGAACAGGGCGTAGGCCAGGCGTTGCACGGGCTGCCGGGTCTGTGCGGCGTGTATCCGCTGGGCCAGGTCGAACCATTCGACGGTCATTGTGCTGTGGCCTCCTCGGCAGCGGGCAGATCGGGGATGGGGCGGGTGGCGGCTTGCCATCCCGCTCGCAGCGCCTCGGCGGCAGCGGATTGCGCGGCGTCGGCGGCGGTCAGTTGCGGCACCTGGGCAGGGGTGATGCCGGTGTCGGCGAGAACGCGCTCGGCGTAGCTGAACAGGTCTGCGTTGTCGGTCATCGCGTCACCGCCGAGGCGGAGCGGGACTCGTTGGAGGCTCCGGTGGGCACATGCACAGTCATCGCCCACGGCGGTGGGGTGGCGTGCGGGTTGCCGATGATGACGCAGATCAGTTGGGCGCGGGTCGGGCTGGTGGGCCACGGGGTGTACCCGTCGGTGAGCACAACGACGACATGGGGCGTCGGTCTCGTGGTGGTGGCGGCGGTGATGCCGACTCGCATGTCGGTTCCGCCGCCGCCGACGAGCTGGATGTCGGCGACCGATCGCACGCGCTGCGGCTCGGTGCTCGCCGCGTCGCAGGCCAGCACGCGAATGTTGTCGCGGTCGATTCCGGTGGAGCGCAGGATGCCGGAGATTTCGGCCAGAGCAGTGTCCAGATCGCTCGGGCTCATCGAGCCGGAGGTGTCCACGACGAGGGTGACCCGCACCGCGACCGCCCGCAGGGCGGGAAGGATCACGCCGGGCACATTGCGCCGGGACGGGCGGGTGTAGGTGGGGTGAGTGCAGCCCGCCTTGTTGGCGACGACACGGCGAAGGGCGGTGCGCAGCAACCGGTTCCAGGGCACCTGCGGCGGAGCCAGCGTCTCGCTGGCCCACCGGGTGAGTCCGGCGGGGACGGTTCCTCGTCCGGTGGCCGCCGCGTCCCGGACGGCGACGGCGACATCGCGGCGCACCAGATCGGCGTCGGCGGGTGTCAGCCCTTCGGCCGAGTCGATCGGCAGTTGCTCCCAGGACTGCGCTCGGCAGCCTGCACCGGACCCGCAACCGGGTTCGTCGCCGAACATCGGATCGGGTGGTGCGGTAGCGGGACCAGTGTCTGGGGGGCGTACGGCCTCGTAGTAGTCCTCGGCGACGCCGCCGGGTTCGCAGCCGAGCATGTCGGGCGTGATCACGCCGTCAGGGAGGTGGATGCCCGCCGCGAGAAGGTCGTCGTTGATCTCCGCGTCGGCGGCGTAGTTCCAGGCGACCTCCGAGACCGGTTGCGGGGCCACGTCTCTGGCTCGATCGGCGTGGGCGCGGATCAGGTGCCCGACCTCGTGCAGCAGCGCCGCACCGGCCTGATCCGGAGACCAGGCGCACGGGCCGACGAGCAGATCGGGGTCCAGGTAGAGCCGCCACCGCTCGTCGACACCGAAAGTGCCCAACTCAGGCGCGGCCACCGGTCGGATGGCGAACAGGGCGACGGCGAAGTAGGGGCGCAGTTCGACCACGACCAACCGCGCCAGCTGGAATGCCTCGCGCTCGGCCGGGTTCAGGGGCCGTATTTCGGTCATGCCGCCGCCTTCCGATCCTTGGTGATGCCCGCCGCTTTCAGTACGGGGGCGAACTCGCGAACCTCTTTCGGCACAACCGCGTTGGCCGGACGCGCCTGTGCGAGGGTGCGCGCGGCCACCGCCGCCACATCGACGCGGCCTGCCCGTGCCGCCGCCACCACTGGCTTCCACGCCGAACGCCATGCCTCGGCCGTCTGACGGCTGGTCGCCCACGCGGTCACCGCCGTCAACACCGCGTACACCCGGTCTTCGCGGGCGTTGGCCCAGTCGAAGATTCCCGGATCGGCGACCACGGCGTCTGGGTCTGGCAGGTCGGCGTCCTTGCGCCAGGAGAGGAACTGTTGCCCCGTGCCCGGCCCCACCAGGCCGAATGCCAGGGTCTGGGCGGCGTCGGTGTCATCGGCACGGACGTGAGCGAGGGCACGGGCGAGCATGTCCCAGGTCCGGCGAGAAGCCCATGGGCCGCTGGTCTGTTCGGCCTGGGCGAACCCGTCCAGCAGGGTGGGATTGGTCTTGATGAACCCGAGCACGCAGGCGCGGGCCGCTGCTGTTGCGACCTCGTCGGCGGCGACCGCTCGCGAGCAAGACGTCGCGGCCCACCCGGTCGCCATACCGTCCAGCCATTCGTCCGTGCTGGGGGCGAACGGAATGTGGCAGAACCGATTTGCCAGCGGGGGTTCGAGTTCGTACCCGCCAGCGGCGGCACCGGGAGGGTTCGCGCCCGCGACGACGATCACGTCCTTGGGCAGTTCGAGGTCTCCGACCTTCTTGTCCAGCACAACCGACAGCATCGCGCCTTGCACGGCAGGTGGGCAGGTTGTCAGCTCGTCGAGGAACAGGTAGCCCCGTCCCGCGTCGCGCAGCCGCTTGGCCCACCGGCCGGGGATGAGAACGATTTCGTCGTCGCCTCGGTCGCGGGGGTATCCCCCGATGTCGGCGGGGTCGCGGATGGTGCCCAGCACGATCTCGCAAGGCACCTGCTGGGCGGCGGCGAGGGTCTTGACGACGCTGGATTTGCCCACGCCCGGATCGCCCACCAGCAACGACGGGACTCCTGCCCGTCCGCAAGCGTCGACAGCTGTGATAGCAGTTCCCAAACCCGGCATTCAGCACTACCTCTCGGGGATAGCGGGGTGGTCGGTCCCGCGAACGAATGTGACGCTTCTATGATAGTGCATCTTGCATTTTGCTACAAGTTGTTCTCGAAGCGGAACAGTGCGATTGTCGAGGGGCTCGGGGCGGCGTGGTGATCGCCGAAGCCAGATCCGACGATGTTCGTGAGTTACCAGATCCAGAGGTGTCTCGGATCATCTTCTCGGCAGGGCGCCAGGGTGTTGACGAGGGCGATGCCCAGTGCAGCGAGCGAGAAGGTGATGATGCAGGTGCTGGTCGCGCGGCCGCGGTGGGCGGTCGCACGCATCCAGCCGGTGATGCGCCGGGCGAGGATGTTCACCGGATTGGGGATAGTCGTTGGACCTTGAAATGCAGTGGGAGATGGTCGGTCTCGCCACGCGGATTCGACAGGTTCCAGGATGGTGCGCTTTGCGGTTGGCGTCTCAATGTGTCCCTGGCGGGTGCGCCGGTGGGCCAGAAAGGGAGCACAGGGGTGGACGCTCAAGACCGTCGAGAATCTTGTTCAGCCGACCGCGTCAAGCCATGCGCCGCTGGGGTTGTCGAGAACCTGAACCGCTTCGTCGATCGTGATTTCGCGGCGGTGGGGCATCATCCAGGGGGCCGGGGCTTGGACGAGGATCGCGTGACGCAGCATCCCGGTCCACCCGAAGGTGACGTGCAGATCCATGCGGCGGTTGTAGGCCGGAGTCGTGTCGCCACCGCTGGTCGGTCGGCATCTCGCGGTGCTCGGTGTAGGTGAGTTCGATATGCCGGCGCTGCCACTGCCGCGCGATCCACTCGCCGCGATCGACCGCGGCGCGCACGGCATCCAGCAATGTCAGCTGAGCTTCGGTCCGATCGGTAAACCTCTGCGGCTGCCGACCGCGGGGAGGCGGGGTGGTGGCCCGGTGGTTGGATTCTCGCCGTTCGATCCGCGCGGCAGTGGCCAGCACAGTGAGCAGAGTGATGAGCAGGGCTAACACGATCAGGACCACGCGGTAGGCAGTGGTGATCTCGGCGAACGCGGCAGCCGCCAGGTAGCTGCCCAGCTCTAGACCGATCGCGGGGGCACCCCATCGCCGCAGGCGAGCAGCGTCTTCAGGGCGCTCGGTCGCCTCGAGCCAGACGCTGCGTACACCGATGACAATTGGCGGGATCCACACGACCCACACGGCCACGATCAGCGTCGTACTCAGACTCATGGTGGGGACTCTCCTTCTCGTTCACAGAAATCCGCGGCGCCCGTCACATCGGCTGGGACGCGGACGGACAACGTGGCTCATCCCGTTGCCGGAGCCGAGCCAGCGGTCGGATCGACCGGATGTGGACGCCAGGATCCCGAGCACGCCGGCTTCGGTAGTCCGTGCCATTCCTCACCGCACCTGCATGTCGGCAGGCGACGTCCTTCGCGCGGGCCGATCTCGAGTTGTTCCTTGACCAAGGCGGTGATCGGGTCGGGATCCGTAGCGTGATCTGGCGTGGGATGGCGGTCACCGGGGGCGCTGCTCAGGTGGCCGGGCGAGACGCAGCCCTCGGGGCGACGGGCAATGGCGGGGATCCTGACCCGGTTTCCGGTCGAATCGTGTGCAGGAATTGCGGTGTCGGGCACAGCGAAACTCCTTTCCCGATGAGAACTGTGTTCAGCGGGTTGGCGGGACCCCGAGCCACCCGGGGTGTCCAGCTAAGCGGCGGTGAGATGGTTGGTCTCATCCAGTAGTGCGACATGTTTAAACATAATGCTTTATGCACTCTGGTACAAGTGGTGGCGGCCGACCGGGTGTGCTGCCCGGGTGCCGCGGGGGTCTCTGGGCGGACGCGCGTCATGCGGCCTCCCGCCTTTTCGCGCGGTGTCGGGCCAGGGCGCGTGCGGCCGCGCCCCTGTGGATGTTGAGGACTTCGGCGAGTTTGGTTTGGGTCCAGCCGTGTTCGACCGCATGATCGAGGACGGCTTGTCGTTCCGCCCTGGAAATCTCGCCGGTGTGCTCACCGCGCAGGATGCGGAGCAGCAGGACCTCGTCGACGATGCCTGGCATCTCGGTGGTCTCGTCCGGTGCTGGCTCGTGTGCGGGGTGGTCGATGTCCAGCCCGTCCCAGAGCAGTGGCGGCGCGAAGCCTCGGTCGCGAGATTGTTTGGCCAAGGACGGAGACGGTCCTGGCGTGCCCGAGAGTTCCTCGTACAGATCGCAGATCGCCCGCCACGTTTCGTATCGAACCCAGCGGTGGATGGTGTACTGGTGGACCGCCGCTTGGGACACACCCAGTCGCGCAGCGAGGCGACGCTGGGGCCACCCGATTGCCATCAGCGCATGTAGGCGCCGGCTGGTTCCGATGTTGGGGACCATCAGCCCTGCTTGCGCCGGCACCGGGATATGGGTCACGGTCATGAGACGGGCGGCCCGGTCGATCTGACTGGTGGGGTAGGTGCCGTGCCGGATGAGCCAGACCGTCTTCTGTGAGACTCCGGCGGCGGCTGCGATCGCCGTGTCCGTGAACCCCCAGCTCCGCAATGTCTGAATGTGGGCGCGGACCTCCGCCTCAGGGACGCGTGCGGGAATACCGTGGGCGGCCCGACAGATGCGGATCTTGCTGGTCTTGTACTTCCCGTGGCGCGGCAGGCTGCTCGGGATCGGCGTCACCTTCGTCGGCCGCGCGATCGAGTACACAGCCGGGCACACCGGGCGCGACGCGGTCATGCAGCCCTCCGTCCCTCTGCTTGTCGCAATGTGGATTCGATGGCCGACACCAGGGGTTGCGACAGTCCCGTGCGCCGCGCGACATGCGGGACTTGATAACCCTGGAGCAGAAGATCGCGGGCGAATTGTTCGGCCTGGCTGTCGAATTTGTTGACCGGTCGGGCGCCGGGGCGCCGACTGCGGTGCGGCGGCTGGGGCGGTGGGGTCAGGTCGCCGTGGAGGGAGTCGTAGAACAGGCGCATCATCTTGGCGTGGCTGGCCGAGACCGAGTCTCGGTCGAACGGCAGGCTGCTGGTGCGGGCGTATCCCATCCCTGCGGTGATCGCGGCGGTGGTCCAGCCGTGCGCGAACAGATCGTCGACCAGCGCCCAGGTCGGTGCCGGGTCGACCTTGATCCCCTGCCCGGCGATGCCCCAGCGGCCGCGGCTGCGAGGAACGGACCGCACCGCGAGAACATCCTCGACGGTCAACTCGAGCAGCACGCGGCGGTGAACGGGATGGCACTTCGTCATCCGCCCTTTGACCAGACCCTGCACCACGCCAGTGCTGACACCGGCCGCGGCGGCGATGGCGCCGACGGTGAAGAGCCGATCAGAGCGGTCGGTGGTGGGGTCCTGCGCCAGCAGCTGCTGCAGATGCGCCGCGACGTCGAACGCGTCCACCCAGTCGGTGCGGTACACTTCGCGGCGTGTTCGTGCGTGGGCGCGGGCGTAGGCGCGCGCTTCCCGGAGACAGATGGCGCAGGAGCAGCCTGCGTAATAGCCGCGGCGGCCGTGCGGGATCTTTCCCAGATCGATCGGTTCTCCGCACTCGCGCTGGTGGCGCTCGCCGCGCCACTGCCAGCCGGGGAGGGCTTCTACTTCCTCGGCACGCTCGGGATCGAGCTCGCCTTTGCGGCGGCCGAGTCGGACCCGGTTGACCCAGTGATAGAGGTGAAAGGGGTAGTCGTCGACGACCTCTACGTGGTCGACGGGCAGCTCGTCCAGACTGCCTGTGCGAGTGGTGAATTGCCGCGCGGCCTGAATGCCGATCCCCCACCAGGTCTCCGACGACTTCCAGGAAAATCGCCGCTCGCGTTTGGCAGAGGTATCCGGCGGGATCGCGGCGAACAGCATCGTCTCCACGGCGGGCGGAAGAACACCGAACACCTTGCGGCGGCGAACCCTGCCGAGCCATGCCCCTAGGGGAAAGCCGTCTTCGACATGGTCGTCGGGAACGTTGGTGTGACCCTCCCAGGCAACGAATTTCCGCAGGGCCTCCACGCCGGCGTCGTCGTCGGCCGACAGCGGGTTCCAGGTCCATCCAGGCCGCTTTTCGAGTTCGATCTGCAGTGTCGGATCGAGTTCGCCGTCGCGGTATTTGAAGATCTGGGTGGCGACCCACAGTCCTAGCGGGCGGTTCAATCCGTCCCGGAGCCCGGTGTAGATGCTGTCGCCGCACGGGTTTTCGGTCAGGGTGCCGTGTCGGGCGACGACTTGATCAAGAACGGTGAGAGTGCGCTCGTCCGCGGCGGCCGCCGCGGCCCAGCGCCATCCGGGAACGGTTTCCAGGCGGCGGATCCGGTCGTAGCCGAGCAGGCCCTGGCTGTAGCGGACGCGTTGACCGACCACCCACATGCCCAGGCGTTTGCCGTCGACAACGGTGGTCGCGGTGACGGCGGAGGCGCTGCCGTGCTGTTGCGCGGCGGTGGTCAGCAGGCCGAAGTACATCTCCCAGATCGCGGAGGTCCGCTCGAGCAGGCGGGCGACGACGCGGCCGGGCTCCTCACCGCCGACGACGGTAAGCCATGGGAGCTGGCCGGGGTCGACGGTGCCGGGGCTGCTGGTGGCGCGGGCCCGGTCGAGGTCGAGTGCGATGCGTGCATCGTGGGTTCGCAGTCCGCGCAGGACTCTCCATACGTGGCTGTAGGGGCTGTCGGCGAGTTGGTCGAGGTCGTCGTCGGTGTCGTCGAGGACGACCGGAACGATGATCGTGCCCACGTCCTTGTCGGGATGCGGGCGCAGGACCCGGCCGATCGCCTGCATGATGCTGGTGACGCTGGAGCGGGGATCGGCGAACAGCACCGCGTCGACCGCGGGAACGTCGACGCCTTCGCGCAGGCATTGCGCGGACGCGACAAGGGTGATCATGCCGGCGCGGGCAGGGTCGGTGAGGGTGTCGAGAATATCTCGGCGTTGCCGGTCGGGCATAGACCCGTCGACGGCGTACGCCTCGGCTCGGATGCCGGCGATCTCGCCGAGCCGATTGATACGCTCGGCGAATCGGCGGGCGCCGGCGACGCGGTTGTGGAAGGTGAGTATCCGCCGGATTCCGTACCGGGACACGGTGTCGTCGAGGACGGCAAGGGCGGCTTGGGTCGGGCCGTTGCGGCGGGTGATGCGGTGGGTGCCGACCACGACCCGGTAGGGGGTGAGCAGCCGCTGCGCAACGGCCTCCCCGACCGGGATCTCGTAGGCGATGCGGCCGAATGTTCGAGGGTCGTCCATGGAGTACAGGCGGTCGACGGCTCCGGTCAGTTCATCGAGGGGATCCGCGGTCGCCAGGTTGCCCAGCACGACGGGGGTGGCGGTTTGGAACAGTCGGCGGCGGGCGGGGATGGCGTCGGTGTCGAGGACCGGCTGGAACCGTTCGTCGACCCGGCCGGCGAGATGATGAGCCTCGTCGGCGATCAGCAAGTCGAGCGGAGCATCGAGATAGTGCAGTGCGTCGCGGATCACCGCGGCGGAGTGATAGGTGCTGACCAGCACCGTCAGGGTGTCTCCAGGGGTGTCCCGGCGCAGGAACCGGGTGACGACGTCGGCGTGGGTGGTGACACCGGTGCTGTCGTGGACGCCACGGTAGGGGTCGATGCCGTCGACTCCGATCTCGTCACGCCCGCTGTTGGTGGTGGGGTCACTGCAGACTGCAAGCGTGTGCATCGGCAGGCCGCTGCGCCGCCATTGGGTGATCGTCTGCGCGACCAGGGCGATGGAGGAGGTGAAGATTACGACGGTTCGCGCGCTGAGCCGACGCGCGAGCCACGGCCCGATCAGGGTTTTGCCGGTGCCGGGTGCCATGCGGATCTGTGCCCGGTCGGCGCCGGTCCGGTACTCGGTGTCGAGCGCTGCGAGGGCCTCACGCTGATGGGGGCGGGGCTGCGGGTGCGTGGTCGTGCCGGTCATCTGTTGGCTCTCCTCCCGGTGACTCGGGGTCAGGCCGCCTGCCGCGTCTGCGCGGCGGCGGCGCGCATCTTGGTGAGGGCGGCGCGGGCTACTTGCGAGACGAGATCGGGGCGAAGTCCGCGGTCGGCGGCGATCTCCGCGACCATCCGGGCGCGGCCGTCGGCCAGGCCGAACATGATCTCGATGACCTCGCGTTCCCGGCGGGTGAGGGTGTGCATCAACACCGGGAGGTCGATGGCGTTCTCCCGGTCAGAGTGGGCCTCGGAGGGGTCGGCGATGAGCGCGGCGAGGGCGTAGCCGTGGTCGCCGTCGGCGTTCAATAGTTCGTCCAGTGATCGGGCCGGGCGCAGGGCGTCGAGCAGGGCGAGAACAACCTGCTCGGACACTTCCATGTGCTGCGCCAGTTGCTGCACGCTCGGCCGACTGCCGGACTTTTCTGTGAGGTGGTGTTCGGCGTCGAGCAACTGCTGGCTCAGCAATGCCGCGTGCTCGGGCAGTTTCAGGGGCGAGGAACGCAGTATGGCCCTGTGCTGAAAGTTGCGGATCCAGTGGCTGGCGTAGGTCGAGAACTTCAGACCCCGCTGGTAATCCCATTTCTGGATCGCGCGAATGATGCCGAGGAGCCCTTCCATGGTCAGGTCGTCGTGATCGAGGGAGGCCCCGCTGCGGTGGCCGCAGCGCCATCGGTGCGCCCAGAACCTGGCGAGGTTTTCGTTGGCGCGAATGAAACGGTGGAAGGCCTGTCGGCCCAGTTCTGCGAGCGCGGCGAGGTCTTCGGCGGTGGCGGCGACGGTCCAGTGTCCGTCGGCCAGAAGGTGTTCGGCGTACAGGCCGGCCTCGATCGCCTTGGCGAGGTCGACCTCGTCGGCGGCGGTGAGCAGGGGCTCTCGGCGGCCGATCAGTCGGGATTCGGTCATGACGCACTCCGATCGCACTTTGTCGGACGCGTTTCCCGCGAGTTGGCGACACTGCAGCCGTCGGCTCCCTGGGGGGCGCCGGGGACACTGCTGGCGGCGCGGGCGGCGGTGACGACTTCGCGTTTGATCTGGCCGCGGCGGTGGTCGTCCGGCAGCAGATCCAGGTCGAGGACCCCGGGCCGACGCGGGTTCTCGTAGTCGCGCAGGCGATCCCGGATGTAGGTGAACGCGATGGGGTGTTCCTGGGCGAGCAGGTCCCGTGCGTGCGCCTTGGCCTTGGCGAATGCGATGCGGTGCGGGTCGTTCTGTTTGCGGTGCTCGAGGTCGGCGGCCGCCTCTCGGAGCAGGTGGCCGCATTCGATGCGACGCTGCAACACCGCGGCCAGGAATCGGCGTGCCTTGAGCACGGCCCGTGCCTGGTCGCGATCGATCGGCGCCAACAGGATCGGCGGTGTCGGCCCGAGCGCATGCGGGCTGGCAGCACCGGCTTGGCGGTAGGTCTGTTCCGCCAATTGATTGAGTGCGACATGCCAGCGTCGCAGCAGCAGCGGATGCCCCAATGCCTGGCAGCGAGCATCTTGATCGCGGGCGTCGGCCCGGGCGACCTCCCGCATCCGGTTCTCCGACACGCTCAGTAGGTGCCGCACCTCCGGCGTGATTTCGTCGTCGAGCCAGCCGTGTGCGTGACCGTGCTCGACGGCGTCGAAGATGTTGCGGTGGCATTCGCGGTCGGGTTGTGCGAGGTTGCGTTCTGCCAGCACCGCCTCGAGCAGGGATCGGAATTCACCGGGAAATGCGTCGGTGAGCCATTTTCGGGCGGTGGCTTCGGCGTTGACGGTGATGCGATGCGGCAGGCTCTGCTGGTGGGTGTCGCGGCGGCGCCGGGAAACCAGTTGGCGGGCCTCGTCGAGGCGGCGCCGGATCGCGTCGAGTTGTCCGTTGGTGATGTCCAGGCGGGGGTCGTGGTCGACGGTCATCCGTTCGGCGGCGACCTGGAGCTCGCCTTCCGCCCACATCAGTGCGTCCAGCCATTCGGGCAGTCGTGGTTCGCTGCGGAGGAGCCGGCGGACCGAAGGGGCGAGGGGGAACGTGGCGTCCGCGATCGCGACGGTCACCAGATCTTTGAACCGGGCGTCGATCCGGCGACCGATTTGGGCCGCCGAGAGGGTAGGGACCTGGCCTACGGTCAGTGCCTTGGCCCGGCGCGGGGTCTGGTCGTTTCGTGGCTCTGTGGTGGCGGTCGCGGTCACCGGTGGGCCTCCTCGATCAATTCGTCGATGGCCACGTCCCAGGGGCCGAAGTGGACCCAGGTGACCGTCTTCCGGCTGCCCGGCGCACGGTAGGTGACGGTGGCTGATCCTCCGTTGCGGCTGACCTGGCGGGCCACCTCTAGTGCCGATTCGAAATCGGTGTAGGGGTCGACGGAGTCGACGGGCCGCTTGTCGTCCATCACCCACAGGTCCGGGCAGCGGAGGGGGTCGGGGCGGGTCTTCACCCCGTCGAAGTGGATGTGGCATCGATAAAGCCTCGGCGTCGACATCCCGCTCCTCCTTGATCGGCCGCACGAGCGGCACCGGCTCGGACAGGGCGGACGCTAGCCAGCGACCACGACAGTCGAGACGGATCGGTTCCCCGGGAGGTCGTGACGGGGGTTGCCGCATCGGCACAGTGCTGACAAGACCGCAGTGTCCGAGTGTCTCGGTCCTGCGGAACCGCAGGTGGCAGACGGTTCGGTGTCGACCTCGACGCTTGATCCGAGGACTGCGCGCATCACCCTTGATCGAGAATGCAAGACGCATTATCCTGTTATTTGTCCACCGTTCCGGGGCCGACCACCCCGCGTGAATCCACTAGCCCGCCGCGGGCTTTCGGGCGGACGCGCTGCCGCTGGTGCGCGTTCTCCGGGGGCAGGTGGCCAGGAGGTACTCGATGACCGTCCGGCAGAAGACCGAGATAACCGTGCTGATCACCCTGGATCGGATGCTGTCGCTGTCGGCCGCGCGTGACTACGACCAGCGACGCCCCGCGTGCACGGGCGATGATCCCGAACTGTGGTTCCCCTACCCCAGCCAGGACTTCGCCTACGCCCGCATGGTGTGCGGGATGTGCCCGCTGCGGCTCGACTGCCGCGAATTCGCGCGGCGGACTCATCAGACCGGGGTGTGGGGTGGCGTCGAGTTCGACCGCGGTCGCCTGGTCCGCGAATGACGCCCGCGTGCGAATTCGTCGATTGGGTCATGCCCGAGGCGGGAAGCCTTCCTGCAAGGTCATGGCCCAATCGACGATATCGGTGATCGAACGACTGACGTGCCCGCAGTTCGGGCATACGCCGGGCAGTGGCTGGGTCACGATTTCGAGGAAGTGTTCCTTGCACACCAGGTGAGTGCGGGATGTGGGGACGTCGACCGGTATGTCGGCTGGGCCGATTCCTCGACCCGGACCACTGGTGCCTTCCGCATTCTCCTCCCCCTCCTCGAGGCCGATCCCGCAGCAGTCGTGCAGCACCAGCGCCCACCGCGCCGGGTGCACCACGGAGACGGCGCCGGCCTGCTGCTCGAGGAAACACGCCCTGCACGGTGGAAGCAGTTGCGACCACGGGATGCCGGCACGCTCGCCGGGGCGTTGCGCATGTCGACCTCCTTCCCCGGCAGATGATCACCGGTCGGGCAAACCGTCATCCGGTGCCCAGTCACGGCCATCCGTTTCCTCAACGGTAGCTCCGGGCAGGGTGAATGTTGCCGCACGACGGAGATCCGGCCTACACCAATTTGGGCGATAATGCACCAGACACTATGGTAGAGGTGCGTGAAATGTCCCTTGGGAGCGAGGAGAGGCCGGCTGTGACAGAGTTCGATGTCGCCGCAGCGCGACGCACACTGCGCGAGCGCGGGTTGAGCGATCCCGAGGTCGACCGGTTCCTTGCCAAGGAGTTGCTGTCCGCGTCGGATGTCAAGTTCATCCGGAACGTCAAAGAGGCCCGCATCGCACGGCAGGTCCTGCAGTCGTGGGGGGTGGAGGCGGTCGCCCGCGAGCCCGGCTGGCCCGGCGAATCGTTGTTCGTCGCGGCCGAAGTGTGGAAGACGATGCAGGAACACCCGGGCAAGGGGTGGCGGAAGGGCAAGACCAGGACGGGGCCGCCCACGCCGAGGGAGCCCTACAAGGTCACTCCCGAGCTGCGCGACCGGATTGTGAAACTTCACCGCACCCCGCCTGCGAAACTCGGGTTGTCGTTCGGTAAGTGGACGATGGCCCGGCTCGCCGAATACCTCCAGCAGGAGAAGATCGCCGACATCAGCAGGGAGACCGTCCGGCGCATCCTCGCCGAGGCTTCGAAGAAGGAGAAGGATCAGACGTCGGCCGGCGCCAAGAAGCCGGCGAAGAGGACACCGTCGTCGGCCGCCACCACCAAGAAGGCGACTGCCGCGGCGAAGAAGGCGGCCGCGGAGCCGGCCAAGAAGGCCGTAACCAAGAAATCTGCAGCGAAAAAGGCCACGGCAAAAAAGACCACAGTGAAAAAGGCCACGGCGGAGAAGGCCATAGCAAAAAAGGCCACGGCGAAGAAGGCCACGGCGAAGAAGGCCACAGCAAAAAAGGCCACGGCGGAGAAGCCCGCGACCAAGAAGACCGGAGCGAAGAAGGCCTGATTGATCGGGTCTGCCCGATGCGGCGACCGCCGCACCGGGCAACATCCCGCACGGATTCGGGATCCGAGCATCTCAGCTGGCGAAGGCGGCACTGGGAGCAGTGATGTCGCCCGACGGTGCCTCACAGAGAGTGACCAGCAGGTGATCGGCGACCGCTTCGAGGTCGTATGCGCCGAGGATCACGAAGCGGGTGGCGCCGTCCGGGCGGATTACCGCGCTGGTGTGCCGGCCCGCCGACCGCAGGGCGGCAACGAGAGCCGTGCCCAGCGCCGGGGCCAAGGTGCTGCGCCGGGTGGAGTCGCTCCATGCCGCGGCGCTCCATGCCTGTAGTTGGTGGTGCCGCTGTTTCCCGGCGGTGGATCCGTCGTCGGCAGGCCGGGCGTCGAATACTGCGGTCAGCACCGAGTGCGCAATCTGCTGCGGGTCGATGGCGCCGGCGATGACGGTGCTGCCGTTCCGTCCGGGCATCAGCACGATCGGCCGGCCATGCGTGCCGACTTGGGTGAAGGTGACGAGGAGGACGTCGGCCAGTGCTTTTACCAGCGTGGCCCGCAGCGCCGGGTCTCCCCAGTGCGCGGATCTCCATGCCTGCAGTCGTTGCTGCCACTCCGCGGGTTCGGGGGGCTGCGGCGGGGTTCGCTTGCGCTGTTGGCGGCCACGTCGGGAACGCGCCTGACTCTGTTGATCGAGGGCACGGCGACGTCGTGCCGCGCGGGCTGACTTGGATTGCCCGGCACCGGGTTTGGGTCTGAGTGGTCCGGAGATGCGGGTCAGGCGCGCCTCGTCGTTGGCCAGGGTCGTCGCCTGCCGCGGGGTGGCGGCGATGCTGAGTTCCTCGCCGGAGTCGGGCCATCGCAGACGATGATGGCCGCGGCCGTCGAGTCCCAGGTGAACCCATCCCCTGGCCCGAGCCCGTGTAAGCAAGTCCTTGACATCCTTGGCGCTGGTCATGCGACTGTTCCCAGAGAGACGGCGGTTCGCGACCGGGACAACTCGATGACCGGCGCAGCTGCGGGCTGGGTGACGGTGACTCGTGCCGCAGCCAACCGACCACCGGTGTGCCACATCCCGGCAGTCACCGGGCACGGGTAGGCATGCATGGACCGCAGACTCCGAGTGGCTCGGCGAGCGGCGTCTTCGGTGGCATAGGCGTACTTGTGGCAAGCCGGGCACACATCACTGGAATTGCGAGCCGGCCCGAGCCAGTTGGTGGTGGCGGCTTCGACCGGTCTGCCCGGAACGGCGGCAGGCGGCTGCAGGGCTGCGGCTCGTGCCGCAGCTAGCCGACCACCGGTGTGCCAGCTTCCGGCAGTCACCGGGCACGGGTAGGCATACTGCCGATCCTGTTCGGACGTCAGACCCCGGGCGGCACGGCGAGCGTCCTGCTCGGTGGCGTAGACGCATTTATGGCAGTCCGGGCACACACCACTGGAATTGCGAGCCAGCCCAAGATATTTGGTGATGGTCTCCTGCTGCTTGAGGCCGCTGCGCTTGACGTATCGGCGTAGCCGTTGATCGGCAGTCTCGACCGAGCTGCCCAGAACGTCGGCCAGTCGTTGGATGCTCCATCGGGACCGGGCGGCCAGGTCGAGGATCAGGTCCACTTCGCCGGGGGACAGGTTGACCCGGTGGTCGTTGCAGACGCGGCGAATAATGGCCACCTCGTCGATCCCCAGCGCCGCCCGTGGGGAATGCGCGCGGGCCCGCGGGTCATC
The DNA here is from genome assembly GCF_015477765.1 of Nocardia transvalensis. GTDB lineage: Bacteria > Actinomycetota > Actinomycetes > Mycobacteriales > Mycobacteriaceae > Nocardia > Nocardia transvalensis_A. The sequence goes on from NZ_JADLQQ010000015.1 coordinate 54,684, forward strand.
GATCTCCTCGTCGTCCCAGCCCAGTGGAGGCACCCAACCGTCGGTGCGGGCACGGTCGCGCAATGCGCTGTCGGGTCCGACGGTCATGGACAGTTCGTCGTAGGTCGCGTCGATGGCGCGCCACAACGCTGCCGGGATCGTGCGGGATTCGGGGAGCGCGGCCAGCAGGCCGGTGACGGTCTGTTCTGGCACCTTCATCGCGGTGGCGAGCGCGGCCGGGGGATGTCCCATGGCGGCCAGCGCGCGCAGCCGCCGCTGGGCGCCGAGCGCCGGGGCGGTCTCGGTGGCGGGCAACGGACCGACAGGTATAGCGAGGATGCGGCGGGCGACCTCGGCGTCGACGTTGCTGCTGTCATGGCGCAACACCACACTGAGGACCGGTCGTGGGAGTGCGGTGAGTGCGGCGAGATCGTCGAGGGTGCGGCCGGATTTCTGCTGCCCGCCCAGGTGGGCACGGGCGTCGGTGATGGGAACGGTTCCGGGGCCGTCGCGGCGGACGCGGCGCCCATTGAAGAGGACGGGCGTGCCGATAGGGCGAGAATCTGCGGGGGGGTGGACCCCGCGCAGTTTCCTTGTCATCGGTCCCTGCGCGGGTGGGGTCTGAGACCCGACCGGCGACAGGCTGACTTGGGGAACCACCCCCGCGCGCACAATCGTCGGCTCCGGCGACAGTGTAACGGACGGGGTGAATTCGGGTGTAGAGCAGGGGGTTTGACGCGCTGACCCGGTTTTCGGGGTACGCGAAGCAGACGTCTCGGGCATCGGACGCTTCTTTCGCTGGCGCGGTTGGTGAGACCGCGAATCGTTGGACGTTTCGCATGATATCGCCGCGACCACTGCTTTTCCCAAGAACGTGTCGGGTGGCGGGGTCATGACCGGTCACCTCCGGTCAGACGGCTGTGCAGCAGGCGCCGGTGGCGGTGCCAGGCCCAACTGCTCAAGAAGGTGAGGACGGCGAGCACGACGACGGCGGCGAGGACCAGGCGGCGGGCGTCGAGCCCTGCGACATCGCCGGGCAGGGTCCAGATCGGATGAGCCGCAGCGGTCACCAACACGTGGTGGTCCACCAGCCAGTGCAACGCGGGGTCGCGCCAGCCGGGGACGGCCACGAGTCCGGCGGGGACGGCGAACGCCATCAGGGTGATCAGCGCGAAGACGTCGTCGTCGGTCACGGACCCGCCGGCCCACCTGCCGTGGCCGGCGCGGTCCGGGGCGGAGGGACGGTTGCCGGGCATGAGGTGCTCCCCTTCTTTCAGGTGCGCCGCCGCAACGGCCACCGAACGACGGGGCGGCGGCAAACTGCGGGCAGCGTGCTGGCGGTCGATGCGCCGCGGGCGGCGGCCGGTCGGGTGGTCGGTGAAAGCACCCAGTGGTGGTCGGCGACCGGTCGGCCGGTGGCAGGTGTCGGCCACTCGAGACGTGGCGTCCGATCGCGCCGGAGAGCACGCTCGGGTTGCGAGGCGGTGGCGGCGGGGCGGCAAGGGTGGTCGCCCGGCATGGGCACCGGGATCGAGCGCCGGGCCCAGGCCGCGGTGACCGGCTCGGTGCCGGTCACGACCGAGGCCTCGGGGATCCGTCGTGCGGGGCCGTGGTCGGCGGGCTGGCGGATACCGACCGAGGGGCCGGCAGAATCCGGCAGTTCCAACCGTCGGTGATGAATGTCAGTACCGACCGCACGAGCGCGGTGCGTGCCGGAACATCTGCGGGTCGTTTCGATGGGTTCACCTGAGCTCCTGACGTGTGCGCGTCGGGCCTCGAGGGCCCCTGTGCAGACAGGAAGGTCAGGTGCGGGAGCTCGTGTGACGGCCGCCGCTCGCGGGCGCTGGGAGCAGGGAGCGAAGCGCTTTCGCGGGTACGCGTCGAACGATCGGCGTACAGTGGCCGCACATGTGCCGAACAACCGGCTGACATCGGTCGAACACCCGTCGAACACCTGCCGCGTGTTACGCGCGCATTCGCGTGCCAAGGGAGGTACGCTCCGGGCCTGAATCCACGACTCCGAGGACCGGAGCGCCCCTCCCAGGCCCCGCGGTGTACATAACCCTCGCCGAACATCAGCGCTCCGCTCGGCGACCTGTCGCCGAATATTCGCCGGGCATTCGTCGCACAGGTGTCGAACACTCACCCACCACTGCCCGAACAAGCGCTGTGCGTTGCGGCGGCGTCGGTCGCCAGGACGAGACTTGTCCCGGATTGTTCGGCGGTGGGTTTCGGGATGTCAGTAATGGGTGCGCATCGGCAGCGCTGTGGTGACCCACCACCCCTGCGGGCCTCGTTCGGCACGCACACCGATGGAGGGACTGGTGTCGTAGACGATCTCGACATCGGTGACGGTGGGGCCCGCCGCGCGGACGGTCACGGTGACGACCTGCGATGCGGGGACACGCCGCCAATCGGTGTGGCGGAGGCTGTCGCCCAGTTGCGGCGAAGTCCACCTGGCCACTCGTGACCACCAGTCCTCGAACCCGACGCCGGGAGTGGCCAGATCGGCGGCGAATGCGCGGGCGACGGCGACGGCGGCGGCGGTCTGGGCCGGGGGCGGCGGGGTGTCGGCGTCGCTGCCGACACCACCCGTGGGCGATGCCGATGGCGATGTGGCGCCGCCACTGGTCGGCCCGGCGGTCGGGCTGGTCACGCCGGTGGTCGGGCTGGTCGATGTGGTCGACGGGTGGCGGTCGCCGGGTGCTCCGCAGTAGTGCAGCGCCGCATACAGCAATCCGGCAGCGACGACCCCCGCGGCGACCCGGACGACCTGACGCCGCCGTGGGTGGCGGGACCCATCGGGGGTCACGTTCATATCGCCGGCCGTTTCGGCGGGTGGACCGTCCATATGCCCGGCCGGGGTGTCCATATCGTCGCCGACGGCGGGGTGGTGGCGGTGGTGTCTGGGTGTCACGGGTGCAGTCCCTTGGCGGTCAGGTAGGACTCGGGGTTGATGCTGCGCCCGTTGAGGCGGACTTCGTAGTGCAGATGGGGGCCGTCGGCGTCGCCGGTCTCGCCGACGGTGCCGATGAGGTCACCGGCGGTGACGTGCATGCCGGGCCGGACTTTGATGCCGCCCGCGAGCTGGTGGGCGTAGAGGGTTTCGACGGTTTCGTCGTCGGAGACGATATGGACGCATTGGCCGTAGCCGTCGCCGGAATCACCGGCCTGGGTGACCGTGCCGCCGGTGACGGCGTAGATGGGGGTGCCCGCGGGGGCGCCGAAGTCGATCCCGGCGTGGAAGCTGCCGTCACGGGGGCCGTAGTGGGAGGTGAGGGTGTACGTGCCGGGGTCGAGGGGGAGGCGGGCGGTGCCGTCACCTGGGGTGGCGGCGGCGGCTCCGGCCTGGTCGCCGTAGACGCTGATGTGGACGTGGTCGCGGTGCGCGGCGGTGTCGGCGGTGTTGCCGGCGGTCGGGTGGGTGTAGGCGCTCCACTGTCCCGCCTGTCCCATCCCGGGCCGCTGCCAGATCTGCTCGTACCAGATGACGTAGCGGACGCCGAGGGCGTCGGCGTGGTCGATGACCCACGCCGCGATCGCGTCGCCGTCGGCGCGGCTGCTGACCATGACGTCGACGGCGCGGCCTTCCTGATGGTCGCGGTCGACACCGGCGGGCCGGTCGCCGATGGTCGCCCACCGGTGGGATCCGAAGGTCTGGGCGACGCAGCGCAGCACCCGCAGCGCGTCGGGGGTTAGGCCCTGTTCGGCCGGGTCATTGGTGGCCGGGCAGGTCATTGCGGCACCGGTGCCACACAGGATGTCGTTGCCCGCGTCGTCGGCTTCCGCGGCCGCGGCGTCGCGGGTGGTGCCGGTGGGCAGCGGCGGCGCGCCGGCGGAGGCACCGCGGTTAGCGGCCAGCAGGCTGCGGGCGAGGGCCTCGTGCTGGGCATAGGCGGCGGGGAACGCGCTGCCTTGCACTGCTTGTGCGGCGACGGTGACCGGCATGGTCTGCCAGCCGGGCACCTTCTCCAGGGCCTGATAGAACTTCAGTGCCGCGATCTGCGGATTCATCAGCTCGGGCAGCGTCCCCCACCAGGGGAACTGTTGTTGGAACATGTTGACGCTGCCGTGGTCTCGGCCGACGCCGTCGTGGGGGTACTGCAGGGATTTGATGACGTCTTTCTGCTCGGGTGCCAGGCGCGGGTCGGTGCCGTCGTTGGCCAGCATCCTGAAGCCGGATTCCTGGGAGGCGGTGGCCAGGGCGATCACGACGGCCTGCTCGGGCAGGCCCAGTTGTTCGCCGACGGCGACGATGGTGGCGACGTTTCGCCGTTGGGCCTCGGCCAGTGCCCGGGGGTCGGTGGGCGGCGCGGCCGCTCCGGCGGGCAGGTCCGGGGAGCCGCAAATGCTCGATGCTTGGTAGTTCGCCGTGCTGGCAAGGATGAGCAGAGGGATGCCGATCAGCGCCACCAGACCGGCGGTCGCGAGCGCACCCAGCCCGAGGACCGCCCGCTTGCCGTTCATGGCCTAGCTGGCGGGCGGGCGGCGGGCGGCGTGGGCCTCGCGGTAGCGGCGGCGCCGCGAGGGGCGGTGGCGCGGGGTTGTGTGGTGGCGCGGCGCAGCTGGGTGACGGGCATGGCGGTGCCGACGCGCCGTTTGACGCCGGGCTTGTGGACCTCGTCCGGGCGGGGTCGGTGGGAGTGGCGGGCCGCCGCGAGCTCCTGGCGGACGGCGGCCATCTGCTGTTCGTGCGGTGATGGGTCGCCGGTGGGGCGGCGGCCGGAGTCCGATGCCATCGTGGTGGGCGCGTTCTTCTCGGCGGCAGATCGGAGGATGTGGGTGCCGCCCGCCGCTTTCTGTGCGACCTTCCACGCTCTCCAGACCGCGGCGGCGGCGCCGCCGCTGGCGGCCGTGCCGATCGTGGCGGCGGCACCGTGAGCGCCGACGAACGCGGCCGCTTTCTGGGTGGCGGTGAACGATCGCGCGGCCCGCACGGCGCGACTGCCGGTGCGGGCGGCCTGCCCGGTCAATTGGACGCCGTAGTAGGCGCTTTGGAGCATGCCGGCGTGGGGGGTGGTGCGGTGGATGTGAGTGGGTGCGGCACCCGGGCGGGTGGCGAGTTTGCTGGCCAGGACGTCGGACAGGCTGCGGATCGAGCGGACGCCGCGGCGGAACATCACCAGCCCGGCGACCAGCACGAGATCGGTGAGAAAGATCTTGCGGAACAGGTTGCCGTCCGGCGTGGCGAAGAAGTCCCGGATCACGATCATGTAGGCGGCGACGAAGACACACGCGAACACGATGGTGACCAGGGCCATCACGAGGTTGGCGGCAATCTTCCACAGGCCGCCGCGGGCCACGCCGGGCGCGATGCCCGCCAGCAGGCCCGGGATGGCTTTCAATGCCTGGAACAGCGCGGTGCAGGTGGCGGCGAAGACGGCGAAGGCCAGAGCCCAGCCGAACAGCATCAGCACGAGTCCGCCGATGATCAGCGCGAGCCCGGCGGCGATCTGGTTGGGTCCGGGGTTGTCGGCGTAGGCCTTCATCGGGCCGCCGTTGCCGTCGAACACCCCATTGCCGCCGCCTTCGCATCGGCGGACGTTGTCCTTCAACGTGTCTCGGGTGTTACCGGGATGTTTGTCGAAGCCGTGGTTCCAGGCCTGGACGCATTGCTGGCCTTCGGGGCCGGGCATCGCGTCGATGACCCGGCCGAAGTTGAGCATCTGGGTGGGCTGACGGATGAGGGTGTCGGCCAGCGACTGGCTGAGCTGGTCGACCATGTCGTCGGAATTGGCGGCGGTGTCCCCGTTGTGGGTGATCCCGGCCGCCAGTTGCAGGCCCGCGTCCCGCGCCTGCATGACCACCCCATCGGGTCCGGCGACCCGGTCGACCGGATTGGACAGCGCACCGACCGCGACGACGGCGATCAGGCAGGACATGACGATCTCGTAGACCCCGGTGGCCCAACGGCCTCGCAACATCCAGCAGCCGGCGACGAGGGCGGCCGCGGTCAGCAGCGTGCCGGCCAGGTTCATCTGCCCGGTCATCGCCGTCAGGCTGCCGCCGATGCTGCGGACCGGCGCCAGCAGGGTGGTGAGCCAATCGAATTTGAGGGTGTAGTCGAGCACCCAGATGGTGGCCGCGGTCATGCCCCGATAGATCTCGTACTCGCATTCGATCACGAACGCGTAGATCAACTTGCCGGGGTTGCGGGCGTTGCCGTGATCGAGGGACATGAAGTAGCGCCACACGCTGATGCCGTGGCTGTCTTTGATGTCCATCCACGAGAAGACCTCGTTGTCCGGCACCCCACCCTGCCCGTCCTGGGCGTGGGCAGGGGCGGCGAACAAGGCGACCGCGATGCCCACAACGTGGTAGACCACGACGGCGCGGATCAGCACGCGCCGCCATCGGGCCGCCCAGATCCAGCAGGCCGAACACCGCACCGGCCGGGGGATCATAGGGACACCAGGGTGCTGGCGCGGCGGCGCTGCTCGGTCGGGGTGGTCATGACCGCGGCCCGGCGGGCCGGCGACGACGGGGGCAGCACCTTGATGCGGGCCACATTGCCCCAGGCGTCGCGGAGGTACCCTTCGCCGCGGCGGGCGGGTTCGACGTATTCGCGGCCGGTCTGAGGGTCTTTGCCCGCGACCGGGCTGGTTTCCTCCATCAGCTCTTTCAGCAGGCCCGGATCATCCGGGTCCAGGCCCACGAAGGCGAGGCTCTTGCGCGCCAGTGGCAGGTTCTGCTGGCGCATCGCGACCTTGGTGGGGATCAGGCCGCGCAGGGTTTCCGAACCCATGCCCTCGTCGGGGTCCTGGCTGCCGAGCAGGATGAATGCGTTCTCCTTGCGGCCCTCACGGACGAACTCGATGCAGACCTCGAGGCCTTCCTCGGAGCGGGTGGAGCGGTGGCATTCGTCGAGCACGTACATCGCCGGGGTCGTGGGGTCGCCGAAGCACAGCTCCCGCGCGTAGTGGGCGATCAGCGCATAGAGGGCGCGACCGACGCGTTTTTCCAGCGGCAGTTCTTTGAACAGGTGAGCCTGCTCGATCTGCGACTGGCTGGGCAGTTGCACCAGGTGGGTGCGGAACACGATGGCCGGCGACGTCGTCACCAGCGGCGGCGGGTCGGGCGAGAAGAGGCTGGCGGCGTAACTCTGGTCGCGGTAGACACCGAGTTTCTTGGCCAGCTTGGGCGCGCACGGGTCGCTGCAGTCGGTGGCCAGATGCTCGGTCAGCTCGTAGAGGCCCCCGCCCAGCAGACCGTGCGCGGCCCGGTAGTCGGCGGTGAGCACGCTGGTCAGCAGCAGACCGAAATCGTCATCCGGCTGGATCTGCAACAGGGGCAGCAAGATGCTGGCGGCCACCTCGGCGCCTCGCCGCGGCGCGAACACTCGCAGCGGGTCGATCGACCAGCTCGACTGCGACGGGTCGACGATGGTGGCATCGGTGATGGTTTTCGCCCAGGACGCGTACTCGCCGAGCTGGGTGTGGTCGACCACCACCACCTGGCCGCCCCGGTCGACGAAAGCGCCGGCGACGGTCTTGATGAACACCGATTTGCCGGAGCCGAGGTTGCCGCACACGCCGATCGAGCCGGACACGTCGGAGCCGGATTTGCTGGCCACGTCGTGGTGGACGACACCGACGCGGGGCGAGCTGATGTTCAGCGCCAGCAGCGGGCCGCTGGTGTCGCCGACTTCGGCCGAGACGAGCGGCACGTACCCGGAGAAGTGGGTGGACGTGGTGATTTGCAGGTAGTCGTCGAGCATCCGCGGGCGCGGCGCGCCGGGGGTCATCGCCCACCACAGGTCGCATTGGCGGCCCAGGGGCTGCACAAGCCGGTAGTGGGAGGCGTCGAAGGTGCGGGCCAGCGCGCGCGCGTTCTGCGCTGCAGCCTCTTCGGTCGGGGCGCCGAGGGCGAACAGGAAGCTGGCCTGCACCTCGACTTCGTTGTGGTCGGCTTCCAGCTCGGCGGCGTATTCGGCGAGGTCCTCTGCGGCGGCGTCGAGCATGCTGTGGCCGTGGCTCAGTTCACCGGATCGCTGGTGGTATTGGTCCTGCAGGTTGATCAGCGCACGCTGGTTGGCCTTGAGGACTTCGTCACGGCCGCGGACGGCGAGCAGGATCGCCCAGTCCACATCGACGCCGGGCAGATCGTCGGCCAGGCCGAGGAATTCGCTGCCGGGAAAATCTTCACCGCCGGCGGGAGTGTCGGCCAGGGCCAGGATGGCCTGATAGCTGGGCGGCGGGGGTTCGACCGCGGAAGGCTGACTGATCTTGACGACCCGCGAGAAGGTGGGGATGCGACGGGCCCGCCAGGGGTGGTCGGGCCGGTCGCTCTGGGCACCTTCGTCGAGCAGGGGCGCGGGGAATGCTGCGTTGGTCTTCTCCCGTCCCGGATAACGCGACGGCGGCATGTCCAGATCCATGCTGAGGCCGCGCTGCAGGTTGTGCTGATGCAGCCACGCCATCTGGGCCGGCGTGACCGGGACCGGGCGAAAATAGGCCGGGATGTTGGCGGCGATCAGTTCGGCCTGATGGCGGCGAACCGCCAACTGCTCCGGGGTGGGCAGTTGGCGCGGTGCGCCGGCGAGGTCGGTCAGCGAGATCATCGCGGCGCGGCCGGCGGCGCTGAGCCGATCGCGCCACGTGTGGTGGGCCAGCGGCACCGACAGCCAGTAGAGCCGTTGCCCGGGGCGGAACTCGGCGAGGGTGTCCAGGGTGGCTTCGCATTCGGCGGCCCAGGCAGGATGGGCGTCGAGGTCGACGCCGGACTCCATGCGCGCAACGACGGCGTACGGGTCGAGGTCGGCGCAGATGCCCATCAGCAGGGACTCGCCGGGAAGGGACCGCAGCAGCAGTTTGTGCAGGGTGCGGGCCAAGTTCTTGTCGTCCAGCCCGCGGTAGCCGTATTCGATTCCCGACAGCAGCCATTCGGCGTAGACCACGCCGGAACGGGTCCAGCGCAGATTGCCGTCGATGAACCACGTGGGTTGCATTCTCATGCGGCCCTCCTCGCCTGGGCGTGGGCCAGCGCCAGCAGGTGCGCGGATCCGAGCGGCCGCGGGATGGTCGCGGCAGTGGCTGGCACAGGTGCGGAGGCGGTTCGAGCGGGCCCGCTGGCGGGGGGCTCGGTGATGGTGACCGTGCCGAGCGCAGCGGTCGGGCGCGGGAGGCGCACCGGGATGCCCTCGACGCGGGGGGTGGTGAGTCCGGCGGTGGCGCCCTTGGCGACCCCGGCGGCCACCGTGAACGGGTTGCGGCCGCCCTGGGGTATCCGGCCGAGCAGCCACAACGCGGCGGCGGGCAGGCCGAGCAGCACCATGATGTTCTGGGGCAGATTGCCGAACCGGCTCCACCAGCTGTAGGTGAGCAGCAGCAACCCCACTACGGCGCCAGCACCGAGAAATTGCACGGGGGTGTAGGGGCCGCCGGGGATGCGTTCGCCGGTGTGGGTACGGCCGATCAGGTACGGGAACTTGCGGGCCCGCTTGCGGTTCTTGATCCGGCCGCTGCCGGTCGGTGGGGCGGTGTCGGTCATGACAGGCGTCCGCCTGTCCACATCGCCAGCGCGGACGGTGCGGTGAGGTCGCCGTCCACTGGCCTGGTTGCGGCGGGCAGCGACGTGTTGACCTCGTCGCCAACCCGGTCGCGGACCGCGGTGACGTTCCACACCAGGAACAAGAAGATGCCGGCGACCAGGCCGGCGACCAGGATCGCGGACATGGCGCCGCGGGATTTGATCGCCGTGTAGATCATGAATCCGATCGCCACGAGCGAGGCGATCGTGCGCATGCTGTCCTGCGCTTCTCCGCCCTTGCGGTTGATCCAGGGCAGGATGCCTTCGGCGAGCGTGCTGACGGTGGGGTCGAGGGCGGTGGCGAGCAGGGACATGGCGGTGCTCCTTCCTCAGCGCGCCGGGGGCGGCGTTGCGGGCGCCGAGGGGGCGGTCGGCGCGGTGGACGAGCTGGTGGGGCCCGGTGCAGTGGGGGTGGCGGTGGCCGAGGGGGGTCCCACGGTCCGCGCTGAGCGGGGTGGCGGTGCGGTCAAGGGGGCGGGGTCGAGGGCGGAGATCTCCCAGCGACCGCCGCGCGCGGTGAGGGTGAGGGCGTATTGGGCGGTGAGGCTGTGATTCGGTCTGCCGGTGCCCAGCTCGGCGGTCACCAGGGCCCGCACGGTGTCGCCATCGACGGGGTTGCGGCGTCCGGCTGGGGTGTTGAGGTCCTTGTCGGTGGCGACAGTGATCAGCTCGACCGTCTTGTAGGGCGGTGGGCTGATCGGGCGGATCCCGACGCCAGGGGCGGTGTAGCGGGAGACATCCCCTTCACCGGTCGTGAGCGCGGCGAGGAACTGGGCGATGGTGGGCCAGATCGGGTGGCTGCCGACCAACTGGCCACCGCGGTAGCCGAGATCGCCGTCGGCGCCGACCGGGGGCGCGGACACCGGCGCGGGCAGTTGCTGCGCGCGGGCGGTTGTGTGGTCGGTGACCTGGACCGGGACCTGGAAATAACGGCGGACCGCGGTGGCCGGCGGGTCGTCGACGCCGCGCACGGTCACCGAGACGGTGACCGACCAGCGGGTGACCGCGGGTCCGGTGCGAGAGGCGGCGGTCGCGGGCGGCGTGGCGGTCGGTGCGGGCGTGGAGGTGGCGGGTTCGATGCGGGCGATCGCGGCGTCGCTGGCGACGAAGGATTGAGCCAGCGGAAGCCGCAGGCCGTCGGTGGGCACGTAGGGCTGCAGGGTCTTCTCGTCGCCGCGGGAGGCCTGCAGCCACGTCAGCACCAACTGCCGCGCCAGTTCTTCGGCGGCCGTCTGGTCGCGGCTGTCGCTGATCGGGGGCGATTTGGGGGCCGCGGTCATCGGTTGAGGCGCGGTGGCGCCGGTCAGGACCAGAGCCAAGGCGATGACCCCGCTGGCCAGTGCGGCAATGATGCCCCACTGGATCGCCTTGGTCAGCCAGCCCTGCCCGCCGGTCCAGCGCGCCTGCTCGCTGGTCGCGTCCTGACGCGCGGTCGCGGATCGGCCAGGCCAGCGTCGCCCACGCCGTGTGGAATCTGCCGGGTGGGGCGAGCGCGAAGAGAACAGGCGGCCCATGCTCACCACCTGCTGTCCGCGTCGGTCGCCGGCGCGGTGCTGTCGGTTTCGTCGACGAGCCGGGTCAGCGCGCGGCGGGCTTCGATCAGACCGGGGTCGGTGAGCAAGTCCTGCAGGTGAGCCGCGCGGGCCTCGGACAGGGGGTTTCGAGACAGGTCCTCGGCGGCGCCGCGGATCGCGCTCGAGGTGCGCATCACCGTGCCGGCATCGTGCAGTCGGCGGTACATCGCCGTCGCGGTGGCGGCCGGGACGGGGTGCTCTGTCATGCGCTGTCCTTCCTGCGCGGAGCTTCGTGGGGGCTCGTGTGCAGGAGGGGAGGTGCGCTCGCGGGCCTCGTGTGACCGCAGAAGGAAAACTTTCTGCCACGAATTTCGCCAGCCGCGCGCGCTATATGGACACCCATATGGACCATCCGCATGGGTTGACCGGAGTTTCCGCAGGTCACGCCGGGTGTGGGTGATCGGGTTGTCGGCGGCGGCGCTGCGCCGACGGCGACTGCGTCGGGGCCGAACCCCCTTATGGACACCCTGATCGGCGCCCGGAAAACCGCAGTTCACCGGCTATATGGCGCTGTTTGTCTCCCTCGGGTCAGGTCCGTTGCCCTCGAGGAGGTCGCCATGAACATCGGCGCAGCGGCCCACGCGGTCGCCTCACCGGTTACTTCCCGCCCGATTCGTTCGCGCTTCCACGCCCAACTGGCGGCGCACTACACCGAGCACATCGTGCCTGCGGCGGCGACGCGACGGGAGATCGCGCGGTGGCGCGAGAGCTATCCCGCGCTGGCGGAACTCACCGAGCTCACCGAACTGCCCCGGCTGGTTTCCGCCGACCCCGACGCGGTCCTGACGGCGTTGCTGCGGGCACATCAGGACGGCTCCGAACTGGCGGGCGCGGCGCTGCTGCACCAGATGCTGCCGAAATTGCTGAAACTCAGCCGCTACGCGCGGGTGCCCGGCTACTGCGCACACACCGCGTATGCCGATCGCGGCAGCGAGACCGTGGCCGCGTTCCTGGCCGTGATCGCCGAATTCCAGCCCAAACCCGGACAGCGCGTGGCCGGGCAATTGGCGCTGAACACGCTGCACCGCACCACCGTCGACATCGACCACCCGTCGGAGACCCCACTGGCGGACCCCAGCTGTGGCACCGCACCGCCCAGCCGGAGACGCACCGGTTCCGGTGCCCGGGCCCGGCAGGCGTTGACCGTTCCCGATGTCATCGACTGGGACGCCCGGCCCTATGACTTCACCGCCGACGAGGTCCTGGACTGGGCCGTGGACCACGGCGCGATCAGCGCCGGCGACCGGGCCCTGCTGGCCGCGGCTTACCTGTCCGACACGACCGATCTGCGCGAGGTCGCGTCCCGGTTCGGAATGTCCTACCCGGCGCTGCGTCAGCGGCTGCACCGCCGCCTCAGCTGCATCCAGCAGGCGGTGTGCACGCATCTGGCGATCGTTCCCGGAGCACGGTCCGGGCGCCGCACCCACATCTGTCACACCCCGCGTCGCGCGGCCTGACCAGGAGGGCCGACATGAACATTGTTTCGACGACCCATCGCTGGCTCGTGCGGCACGAATCCCGCAGGCGCGCCGCGACTCTGGTCGCCCTCGCGACCACGCTGGCGGTCCTCGCGGTGGCCGGTGCCTCGGCCAGCGCCCGCACCGGGCCCACGGGCGGGCCGCTGCGCATGCAGGCCGACGGCTGCACCGCCCTGGAATTCATCACAGTCCCCGGCACCACCGAGGGCACCGCCAACTCCGCGATACCGACCGGGTTGCTCGCCCCGGTGGCCACCGAACTGCAGCATCGCTTCGGCGACAAGTTGACCCTGTGGACCAACCCGTATCCCGCGGTGGCGTTCACTGCCGGCCAGACCTATGCCGACTCCAAGAACCAGGGCGTCGATCTGCTGCGGCAGGAACTCGATCGGCTCGCCAATCAGTGCCCCGAGACGAAGGTCGGCATCGTCGGCTACAGCCAGGGCGCCGATGTCGCCGGCGACGTCGGCTGCGAAATCGGTAGCGGGGCCGGCGCGATCCCGGCCGCCAACATCGTCGGCCTGGGCCTGGTGGCCGACCCGCACCGCGGTACCCCCGGCGCCACCACCGTCGGACCCAACAACGACAAGCAGGGCATCATGGGCCCGCGCACGCAGTGTCCGGGGTTCGGCGCCCTCAACGGTCGCGTCGCGTCCATCTGCGTCGACGGCGATCTGTACTGCGGTGTCGACAAGACCCGGGACCCGCTGCTGGCCGGCATCGCCAACGTCATCGGCACCATCACCGGCGGCGACGTCGGGACAGACACCAACAGACCGGACAACGGCGCCGGCGGCGGGGACACCGCGTCGCAGGAGCTGGCGAAGTCGCTGATATCGGACTTCTCCCACGCCGACCTGCAGTCGCTGCCCGGTGACATGAGCCAGCTCGTCGACGCCGCCCGCAGCGGCGACGCCGCCACCGTCGCGCGGCTGTCGGCCAAACTGGCCGACACGCTCAAGCCGTTGGCCGACACCGTCACCGACACCACCGGCAACCCCGCGATCGCGAGCAGTCTCAAATCCGCCGATGCCGGATCCCCGCAAGCGATCACCGGCGCGGTGCTCGACACCGTCCAGCATCTCGACCTCGGCAAGGCCATCAGCACCGCCAGCCAGCTCGCCAACCAAGCCTTGGCCGCCACCGGGGGCGGCGCCCGCGCGCCCACCACCCCGGCCCCGTCCACCACTGGTGAGGGGCCGACACCGTCGATGGCCGACTCCGCGAATGCCCTCGATCAGCAGCTCGCTCCCCTGGCCTCGACCCCCACCGACCAGTTGGCGACCGCGGCGAAGATCTTGTCGACGGTCAAACCCGCAGTGTGGGTGGACCAGATCACCAACATCGCCACCGGCACGCTGTCGATGGCCACCAACATTCCCAAGATCTTGGAGACCCTCGGTCACATCGGCCCCATCCTGCTCGACGCCAACCCCGACATCTGGGCCAAGATCCACCGGCTCCGCGACGTCGCCGGCGACCTCAACAATTTGTTCCAGCCCGTCGTGAAGATGGCGGCCGCGGTCGACCTGCACACCGCCTCCCGGCTGATCGGCATGATCCCGGACCCGAACGGGATCGCGCCGATCATCAGCGTCGTGGTCGGGCTTCTCGCCAACGTGGATGTGATCGGCCTGGCCAACGAGGTGGGTCGCATCCAGAACACCGCCTGGGACGTCCTCGAATCCTGCAAGACCGGATGCGACCTGGGCAAAGCCACCGGGCTCATCGGGACGGGACTCAATCTCGTCAAGATCGCCCTCGACGCCCTCGGCGGCGGGACCAAGACCCCGCCCGATCAGCTCGGCACACAGACCCCCGCAGCCGGCGGGTCACTGTCCGAGGCGATCGCCAAACTCGGCGGATCCGACAGCGGCGAGGCCCTCGGGAAGCTGATGCAGCAGGGGCTCGACGCCGCCAGCTTCTACATGGGCGGTGCGCACCAGTCCTACGGTCAGGCCGTCGTCGACCGCTCCGGCCGCACCACCCTGGCGTGGCTGACCGACTGGTTCACCCAGCAGTTCAACAAGGGCCTGGGAGCCTGAGATGACTACCGCGGCTTCCACCCACTCCCGGTGCCACGCAACTTCGCAGCGCCGCCCGGCACGACTGGTGGAGACGTTCGTCGCTGGACTGCTCGCGGTGTGGGCGGCAGGCACGGTGATCGGGGGAAGCGGGAACGCCACGGCCGCAGCCTGCAGCAGCATCGACCTCGTCGTCGCACGAGGCACCCACGAGCCGGGATGGCTTGGGCTCAAGGTGGGCGATCGCTTGTTCGCCGACCTGCAGGCCGCGGTGACGTCGTCGCTGACCGCGTATCGAGTCGACTACCCGGCCGACCTGCTCGATCCGTTCTCCGTCGGCGACGGCAGCCGCGATCTGGTCGCCCATCTCACCGCCCAGGCCACCGCCTGCCCCGATCAGCGGTTCGTGCTCGCCGGCTACTCCCAGGGGGCCGTCGTCGTGCATGCTGCGCTGGGCACCTGGCCGGCCACCCTGGTGCCCGGTGCGGCGCAGCTGCCGCCCGACCTCGGCGACCGGGTGGCCGTGGTGCTGCTGTTCGGTGACCCGCTTCGGTTGATCGGGCAGAGCGTTCCCGAACCGTACTCGGCACGCACCGGGTCGTGGTGTCTCGACGGGGACCCGGTCTGCCAGCCCGGTGGCCGGGAACCACCGGCGCACATCGCCTACTCCAGCCACCTCACCGAGGCGGCAGCATTCACCACCGACCACCTGTGACACGGGCACAGCCTGATTCCCGTCCGGGCCGAAGGACACACTTGTCGCGCGGCGTATCGACTAGGTTCACGACGCGGCGACGATGGGTGCATGCCTTGATCGAGCGGGTAGGCCTGGCGCACGTTCTCGCGATCGAACTTCCGCAATAGCTCGACGATGGTGCGGGACAATCGGTTCCGGGGAATCGCCGAGGAGCGTCGTCGATCCGTGGCGTACGTACTGGTTGTACCGGCGATTCCCCGGAGTCTCAAGCGGTGGCCTGCTCAGTTCACAATGATCAGATCGTCGGCCGGCACGCTCGAAGAGCGCGGGAAACCGGTGCCGTCCCACCGCACCACCACCTGCCCGGCGCGGACGACACCTGGGGCCTCCACCCCGTCTCCGAGATCCCAGGGTTGCGGTGCGACAACTGTGCCGACCGCATTCCACGCTCCCCACCGCGCGATCCGGGTGCCGGGCGGTGGATCGCTCGCCGGCGTGAGCGCGGCCAGGACGGCGGGATCGGGGGCATGGCCATCCGCCGCGGCGGCAAGGAGCTCGGCGGCCAGCCGGCATACCCGCACCGCTTCGACATACCAGTGCGCGGCACTGTCGTCGGTGACTGCGTTCGCGCGATGCGTCGCGTAGACCATGGCCACGCGCGGGACGAACGGATCGGAGTCGAGAGCCCGCCATTGGCGCACCGTCTCACCGCAGGCCGCGTCCTCCTCCTCTATGTGGACGCTGGCCAGCGCGGCGGAGCCGAGCGGTGTCACGGTCACACAGTCCTCCACTCGCTCGAACGTGCGGCCGCAGTCTGTGCAGGTCACGGTGCCGCCGGAGGCGAAGGTCTCTTCCAGGTAGCCGCGTTCGCGGCTTTCACAGTCGGCACACAGCCGGTAGTTGTCGCAGCCGTGCTGATCGCACACGAACACGGCCAGCGGCGCGATCGCATCGACGTGGCCGCCGCCCTGGCAGGTTCGCGAAGCGGGCGCGCTACTCACGACCGGCCATTTCCTCGACGGGTGCGACGACAGCAACGTGCACACAAGCGCTCATGACGGAAAGCCCCTGGGGGTTCGGGCGGAGTGGTCGGCCCCGCGAAAACGACAACCCAAAGAATAGTTCCTTCCGCATTATCGTGCAAGAGCAGGAGCATCCCGCACCCTGATCACCCGTTCGGGGGCTTGCCCTTGGCGCAGGCGAACGGGGGCTGGCAGACCGGTTCCTTCGCTCGATCGGTCGGACCCATGATTGCCTATCATCGGGCCATGTCCTCCGCGAGCCCACTACCTGCCGGTGATCCTGGTCGCGCCATTGCCAGCCCCGATGGTTCCGTCGGCGTCGCTATTCGGAGCGAGTATCAGCAGTTCACAACCGCGCGTGAGGAACTCGACCATTTATGCCCCGGGCAGGCTCGCCGAGAGGTTGCGGAGCAGGTCCGCGAGGGGATGGCTCGATTCGTGTCATGGCGGCGGGCCCTTCCTGCCGGGCGCATCGGATGCAAGGTCGATGCGCCGGAGCTGCTCCTGCACTCGTTCCAATCCGCGGGGGCCTACCGTCAGCTGCGTGCCGATGGAGTGGTGCGAGGGCCAGGCGAGCACATGGATCCCGACCTGCGGCCGACGTGGCTGCCGGCCTATGCGTGGATGACCACCCAGGTCGAGCAGCGGACCGGTGTTCGGATGCCACCGGGCAGTATTCCGATCTGGGTCTGGGCGTACACGACTCGCCAGGCACTCATCGGCGAAGCCCGCACTTACGCCCGCAACCAGCCGGGACCGTCCTGCTCACCCTGCGCATCCCCACCGAGCAAGTGTTGCTGTCCAAATTCGGCGACTGGCACACGCCGCTCGGACAATCGCTGCTCCATCCACCCGACGGGGCCGGGCTCGTCGACGAACTGCAGCGTTCTTGGGAGCACGTGTTCTCCATCGGGAATCAGGATCTCCGGTACGGCATCCAAGCCTGCCTTACCCGAACTGCGCGCCGATCACGTCGTCGCCGACATGGAACCAATGCCCTAATCGAATGCGCAATCCGCTGCCGCCAAGAACGTCAACAGCGGCTCTGGCAAGAAAGACCCACGACCCCAACCGCTTTCGTGGTGCTCCGGGCTTCCGGGGACATCGCCGTGCCAGCACAGAATGGCTGTCTGTACCTTCCGATCACTACCTCCGGAGTAATGGCGGCGGTTCGGAGTGGCTGGGTCGGTGCAGGGTTGTTGTCGGTGGGTGGGGGGATGATTCGCGGTGGTATCTGCTCGACCGCGCCCGCTGATCGAAGGAGTCACTGCCATGATGCCCGCCCTGTGGGTCGCCGTACCCGGCGCGTGGATTCGCGCCGACCGAATCGTCGAAATCGGTGTCCAGCCGCGCCGCATCGCGCCGACGGCGGACAACGACTTCAAGCCGGGGACCGCGTTCGTGGTTACTGCCCGGGTAGGGACCACCACCGGGAAGTGGCGGTGGGACGAGGACAGCGGCTCTGGCGACACCGAACTGGAGGCGTACAGCCTGGCGCACTCCGTTGATCAGGACACGGCTCGCGCGCTCGCGAGACGTCTCGTGCGCACCGTGATCACGTATGCCGATGTCGGCGGCATCGTCCATGTGACCGCGACTGGCGTGAAGGTCGAGCGCGTTTCCGCGCAGCGTCCGGCGGATCCGTCTCCCCGCACACCCGACGCGACGGGTGAGGGCGACGGCCTCCAAGAGTGACCAAGCTCGAACGGGCCGAGCCTCGAGTCGGACGTGATGGCCCGTCAGGCTTTGTCATGCTCTCCACGAGCCCTCGCGCTCAATGGATTCCGATCGCCAGCTGGCCGAAGATCTGTTCGGCGAACCACCAGTGTGCGGGGGAATGCCGGGGCCGCACGTACGGTTGCGCGTCCAGCAGGGTGCAGACTCCCTGTCGTCGCCGGCGGCGATCCCAATCCCCCAGAACGTGGCCTCGGCCGCCGCGAACGGCGAGATCGGCGTCGGGTTGTCGATCGCGATCATGCGTTGACAGTGCGGAGCGAATTGGCCTGCTGCATGCAGACTGTCACGCCAGCGGCGCATCGGAACCACAGCCAGTTGCACCCGGATCGGCGGGATTGCGTGTCGATGCAGGCGACCCGCGGCGTCGGTGGTCACTGCGCCGTCGGGTGCGGCGCGCAGCGCCCGTAGGTGCCGCGAGGACAGGGCGTCGGATGGCACCGGGCAGCCCTCCGGCAGATGCAGTAGTGCATCGATCACGTCCCATCGGTCGATCGGCGCCATCCGTGCCTCCGCGCGCCGAGCGACCTCTTCCGGGTCGAGACTATAGGCCACAGCGGCCCGGATCCCGTCCCAAGTCACCACTGCGGCCGAGGCTCCCGTCACTGCTTGCGCGGCCTGCACAGCGCTCGACATACCTCGCTCCGCCCGACTGGCGGTGTCGCGGGTGGTCACGAGCCGACGCCTCCGCGGATGAACCGCAAGGGTACGACCGAGGCGTGCTGGCCCTGGTGTTGCGGCGCCGGGTGGCCGCGGTGGTCGGCGTGCGGTTGAGCGGGCAGGGGGCGCCGGTGAGCAGGTGATCGACCGGGTGGGCCGGCCGACGGCGGGTGCGCGCGCGAATCGTCGGGCCGAGTCGACCGCGGGCGGCGGGCGTGCGCTGCCAGCGCCTGCAGGCAGGCAGTTACAGCGGCCGCCTCTCCGACCGGGCAGGTCAGGTCGTAACCGACGATGCCCCACAGCCGGCAGCACACGTTGAGATTGGGGATGGCAGTGGGGTCGATTCCCCAGGCGCCGGCGGTAAGGGTGCCGATGTCGGCGAATCGGTGATGCCACAGCGGGGGCAAGTACCAGCGTTCCAGGACGTCGGCGAGGAAGGTGGCGGCCAATTCCGGAAAGGCGCCGGCAATGGTGTTTCCGGCCAAGGCGGACGCCAGTGAGCGCAGCGATTCGGGAAAGTGGGCGGCGTCGCGGGTCGCCCGCCCGGCAACGTCACGGACGCTGTAGGCGTAGGAGTCGAGGGTGTCCGGGTCGGCGGCAGCCATCTGTTCGGGGGTCAGCGGGACGGCCAGATGCCAGTGCTGGCCGGTGTCGGTGTCGATCGCGGCGATCTCGGCGGCGGTGTGCCGCAATGGATCCGGGCCGGTAGGTGCTACGGCGACCACGATGGTTCGGCGCTGGTGCCCGCTCATTGTGTCCTCATCCTTGTCGGTGTTCGGTTGTGGGCGTGGTGTTTGACTCAGGTGGATGTGGGTGCCGGAACGGCGGATTCACGCCGCGGTGCCGGCGTGCATAGCCAGTTCGGCGCGGGCGGCGACGACCTTGTTGTGCGCGTCGGTGCCGCTGAGTCGCATGGCCCGCGCGATCTGGCTGGTGTTGCAGCCGTGAGCCAGCAGAGCTCGGGTGTACATCGGCCGGTCGTCTTCGGGGATTTTCAGACCGTGGCTGCCGGGCCTGGTCTGTTCCAGCAGCCGGTCGAGCAGTTCGGTGTCGTAGTCATCGTCCGCGGCTCCCGCGGCCGGGCCGGCCGGTGCGGATGCGGCCGAGGCGGATTCGGCGGTGTCGATCGTTGTCTCGTCCCAATGGAGCGGTACGCAGAATCCGCGCGCCCGGGCCGAATCCGCTGCGGCATCGCTCGGTCCCGGGGTGGCCTGCAGGTCGTCGAACAGCACACCCAGATGGCGAGCGGTCCACAGGTCCAACGTCGTGTCGGGGTCCCCTTCGGCAAAGGCACGCAACACCTCTGAGGGAACGTCCAGGTCGGCAGCGAGCGAAGGCCAGGGCCAGCCGATGGCAGCAAGTGCTTGCAGTCGACGGCGCGCACCCACCGGGGTGAGGATGTGTGGCAGCACCATCTGATCATCCGGCGGGCACGGAATTGCCAGGATGCGGTCGGCCACCGAGTGCGGAATAACGGGGATCGGGCCCAGCCCGCGCTCGGGGCACCCGCTCCGCAAAGCCCGCACCCAAGTCGGCCGGACCCGGCCCGCGGCCGCCAGGGCGAGCCGATCGATTCCGAAGAGGGCCAGGGTGCGGGCGTGGCGGCGGGAGGGAGTGGCGTCGACCCAGTCAGGATCCAACTGGGTCGGCGGGGCGAGTCCGAACCGCGGACCCCGGCAGTATGCCTGCACGATCTGCAGCGATGTCTCGCATCGAGTCATCGGCATCTACCTCCGATCGTGAACCGACGTGAAGCCGACGTGGGCGGGCTGGCCTGGATGAAGGCTGATTCTCGGGTGTCGGATGCGCTGTAGCAGCGCGTCCGGGACACCGGCCGCGGTCGCGCGCGGTCATGCCGATCTGCGGTGGTCTCGGTGGCTATCGTCGTGTTCCCACTGCGAGATCTCGTCGAAGACGTGCCACGCCGGTCCGCGGGCGGTCAGCGTCAACTCGGGCGTGACGAGCACGTAGATGACCTCCGCAACCAGTCCCGGGTTGTCGGCGAGCATCCGGCCGAACCGCTCCCGGCTCCACACGAGCGCTGCTGCGCGGTCAGTGAACGGTTCGTGCACGGCCAAATCCTTCCCGTTGGGACAGTCGTGGTCGGGTCGGTGGATCTCGAACTCGACGAAGCATGGGCCGCCCATCGTCTTCCCGCGAGGCTCGAACCGCAGGCATGCCTGGAAGGACTCCGGCATCACCGGTTCGTCGTCGAGGTCGGTGGGGTCTTCGAAATACATGTCGTTGAGAGCGGCACACAGATCGGCGCAGGCGCTGTCGTAGTCGGATTCGGAGGCGGTGAGTCGTTGCAGGATGCTGCGGTCCGGGCTGGGGGGTGACGGGGGTGTCATCACTGAATCCCTTCTGCGCGAGACAATTCCGGAGATTGAATCATCTGGTCGGCGTCTGATTCTGGGCGGGGGTGCGGGCAGTCGGACGGTGTCGACCCGAGCAGTTGGGGGGTGAGGTCGAGCATGTCCAGCAGCATTCGCGCTTGTTCGGGGTCGCCGTCGGCGTACGAGCACACCAAGGCGCCGATTGCGCGCAGTTCGAGGGGTTTGTTGTGCCGTTTCCATTTCGGGATTTGCCGGTCGAGATCGGCGTGGGTCTGAAACCGTGGTCGTTTCATCGGTTTTCGCTCCCCCCGTGGAAGGCGCCGGATGCCACAAGAGTGCGGTCCGGCGGGCCCGGCGCTGAAGGCAGGGTGGGGTCCGGGTCGCCGTGGTGAACGTGGAACGGCCAGCGCCAAGAGGGCCGGAAAACCCGGGTATGCGAGGCTCGTTCGCCGGCGGCGTCGCTGTCGGTGTGCTGGGCACGAGGGATCGAGCGGCGATCGAATTCCGCTGCCGGCGTGAGCCTTTCCATCCGCGAGGAATCACGCCACAACGACTCCCGATCCAGGAGATCCTCGATCGCTCGACCCATATTGCGGCGCTCGGCCACCATCTCGGTCAGCAGATGGTCCCGGGCGGCGAGTTCGCGATCGTGATAGGCCAAGTCGATAGCGAGTAACCAGGTTGTGCGGCTCAGCTGCCGGTTGTCCGCCTTCAACCGATCGATCGTCGCGGTCAGTTCGGCTACCCGTTCGGCGTCGGTCTTCGCGACGGAAGCCCTCGGCCGGGGATCGCGGCGGGTCACGACGCTCTCCTCAGATCCGCGGCGGTGTGAGGGGTGAGTCGGCGGCGTTCATGTGCCGACTTCCCGCCCCACACCCCGAACCGAATCCCGTGCTCGAGGGCGTACTGCAAGCACCGGTCCTCGACGGGGCAGACCGCGCAAATCCTTTTCGCGGGCCGCGTGCTGTCGTTCTTGTCCGGGAAGAACAGTTCCGGATCCGTCTGGGCGCACACCGCGAATTCCTGCCAATACTCGTCATCGTCGTCCACCAGCCACGGCATCAAGGCGCGCAGACGGTGGCGGATCCGCCAGCGGGCCACGGCTCCCTCCCCCGAATCGGTGCGGTCGGCGTCGGACAGGTGATCGCTCATCACCGCGCCCTCCTTTCAGAAACGTGCAGGTCAGAGACTTCGCACGTGGTCTGTCCGGTCATAGCGCGCACGGTAGGGGCTCATCCCGACACCAGCGGCGGTTGATCTCCCACCCCCGAGGATCATCAGCGGGACTGGCTGAACATGCCCGCCCCCATGGTTCGGCAGTCCGCGTGCAGGGTCTGATGAAGAACGCCTGCAGTCGGCCCCGAAGAAGATCCAGCTGCATGCCCTTACCGCAGCCGACCGGCGCGGACCCACGCCTTCTACCGCCGCTTCCCGTCGGCTTTGGGTCGTCCGAGCGCCTGTTCTCTCGCCCGGTGCGACCGATCAGCTGACGGCATCCGTCACGAACGGCCGGCGGAGGAGCCTATCCCCCGTCCTCCTGCTCAATGCTCGTTTGTCTGCCGTCGGCTTGGGGACCCGTCATTGACGGTGATGTCGCAGCGTCCCGGGCCGGTGTTCTCTGGATTGTCGATCGCGCTCAACTGCCGTCTTTTCGTCAGCGTGGGCCGATGGTGGTAGTCCGACCTGACGATCGCAAGGTATGCCCCGAGGGGGCTGTGGCGTTCGACGCTGTAGGCGACGACTCGGCTGGCATCGGACTGACTACGGTGCACTTGGAAAATGGTGCCGGTGCGCCGCACCGCTTCGGGGTGGTCGGGCGCGACGCCGCGGCCGTGGGCGTCTGTCCACCAGGCGATCTCATCGCCTGGTGCAAATGCGCCGAACGGGTATTCCGCGATCCTGTCGCCTGCGCCGGCCCCGAACTCCGACTGACCTGCGTCGTTCATGCGCCGGCGCCTATTCGCACGCGCGGTCGGTGCGCATCCTCGACGCCTGTCCATTGCATTCGACCTTCTGTCACGGGCCGAGTTTCGATCTCGCCGTAGCGGATTCCGCTCTTATCGCGGGCCTCCACGGCGAACCGTGTCGACGTCAGGCGCCCTGTGCCGTGGCCTATTCCGTGGAATTTCTTGATGCTGGTTGTGATGTGGAGTTCGGTTCCCGGCCAGCGGATTCCGCCGGTGAGGAGCAGGGCGCAGTCGTGGGTCCGGACACGGGCAACTATGGCACGAGTTTTCGAGGGAGCTACGTCAAGACCCATCGGTCCTGCGATGACCAGGCCGATTCCGTCGACCAATTGGCGAATGATTTCGAGAGGGTCCGGGCCCGGGTCCGGAATGTAGGCCAGTTTCGGCAGTGAGGCCCCCATTTCGGCGGCTGCCAGGAGGCCGAAGCGAGGCAGCCCGACCAGCGCGGTGTGGATGCCGCCGCTGGTCGCTGCGGCGGCGATTCCTGCCACTGGACTGGTCACACCGGAATAGGACGTGATGGCGCTGCATGGGATTCCTCCGCCGGGCAGGATGTCGGCGAGCGCCGCCGGAACGGGTATCACGGGCCGGTGGGCTCGTGTCGGCGGATGTGACGTGGTGGCTGAAGGTGCTCCTGCTGCACGCCGGGTCGGCACAGCGGCGAGTCTGCGCTGCAGGGCGGCGTCTCGTTCCGGGCGGGATAGTCCAGCGAATTCCGCCGGATCGATGACTACGACCACGAGCGCACCTCCTTCACCTCTCCGTACTCGAATGTTTGTTCGACTTCGAGTATAGGACTCCGCCAGAAGGCGACATTGGTGGGCGGGATTTCTGTTCAGTCGGTGATCAGCTTGGCCAGCACGCCGACGACCATGTGCATGGTCGCCTCGGTCACGACGCCGATCCGTTCGACCATCCACGGTATGTACAGGGGCGTGACGCGGTAGCAGACGGCCGAGAGGCCCGGCAGCGGGTCGTCGTCGGACAATTCCACCGCCAGACCGGGCATGCGGGGTGCCTGTTCGATCGGCACGGCCAGCACGGTCGGCAGGATTGAGTTGATCGCGGTGCGCTGCACCACGAGGACGCGGTCACCACCGAGCGAGGAGGGTTTCTCGCGGCCGCCGATGGTCGGCAGGTAGCGCCACAGTTCGCCGTGTGCGGGAGGGGCGGCGGTCACCAGGTGGCACCGCTGGCGCGGATCGCGTCGCCCATGGCGGCGCGCTCGGCCTCGGCCTCGGCGAAGTACTCGGGGGTGGTCCGGCCCTGGCTGTGCTCGTAGCTGGCGGCGATGCGGGCCGATTTACGCATCACCTTGTCCATCAACGCCGATTCCGCGAACGCGGACAGGGTGACCCCGTCGTCCTCGGCCAGCCGCTTGGCTTCCGCCAGCACCGCAGAGTCCAAGCTCAACGACGTATTAGTCTTCATAATAGGAGCGTAGCAGCACTCGTGCTCCAGTTGCGGGTGGAAGTGCGTGGAGAGTTCACCCCAGGGTCACGATCGACCGGAGGTCTGTCGGCCGCTGCTACCGCCTGTGGAGTTGGAGATCCTGCCGGCCTCCCCCAGGGGAGGGATAGCTCCTTCATACATCGGTGGAATTGTCCTCTCCCCCATCGTGCTTCCGACATCGCAGCGTCGTCGTGGTCGGACGGCGGGCTACGTGCTGGGGTCAGGAGTCGGTGGTCGGCAGTATGTTGCTGGCGTCGACGTCCACTGAGGAGGGCGATTGTGGCTGCGACGGACTCTTTCGTTCACCTGCACAACCACACCGAGTACTCGATGCTCGATGGCGCGGCGAAGATCACGCCCCTGTTCAAGGAGGCCGAGCGGCTGGGGATGAGCGCGGTCGGCATGACCGACCACGGCAACATGTTCGGCGCGTCGGAGTTCTACAACTCCGCCGAGAAGCAGGGCATCAAGCCGATCATCGGCATCGAGGCCTACATCGCCCCCGAATCCCGGTTCAACACCAAACGCGTGCTGTGGGGTGATCCCAGCCAGAAGAGCGACGACGTCTCCGGTTCCGGCGCCTACACCCACATGACGATGGTCGCCGAGAACGCGACGGGCCTGAAGAACCTGTTCAGGCTGTCGTCGCTGGCCTCGATCGAGGGCCAGCTCGGCAAGTGGTCGCGGATGGACGCCGAGATCATCGCCCAGCACGCCGAGGGCATCATCGCCACCACCGGCTGCCCCTCGGGCGAGGTGCAGACCCGGCTGCGCCTGGGCCACGAGCGCGAGGCGCTGGAGGCGGCGGCCAAGTGGCAGGAGATCTTCGGCAAACAGAACTTCTTCCTCGAGATCATGGACCACGGCCTGTCCATCGAGCGCCGCGTCCGCGAGGGCCTGCTCGAGGTCGGCCGCAAGCTGGGCATCCCGCCGCTGGCCACCAACGACTGCCACTACGTGCACCGCACCGATGCCCGCAATCACGAAGTGCTGCTGTGTGTCCAGACCAACTCGACGATTACCGATCCGGCCCGGTTCCGGTTCGACGGCGACGGCTATTACCTCAAATCGGGTGCCGAGATGCGGGCGCTGTTCGACGCCGAGATCCCGGGCGCCTGTGACAACACCCTGGTCGTCGCCGACCGGATCCAGCCTTACGACCCGGTGTGGGTTCATCGTGACCGGATGCCGGCCTTCCCGGTGCCCGAGGGCGAAACCCAGGCCAGCTGGCTGCGCAAGGAGGTCATGCGGGGCCTGGGGCGCCGCCTTCCGGACGGTGTACCCGGCGAATACGTCGACCGCGCCGACTTCGAGCTCGGCGTGATCATCCAGATGGGGTTCCCGGCGTACTTCCTGGTGGTCGCCGACCTGGTCGGCCACGCCCGATCGGCGGGCATCCTGGTCGGGCCCGGTCGTGGTTCGGCGGCCGGCTCCCTGGTCGCGTACGCGATGGGCATCACCGACATCGACCCGATCACTCATGGCCTGCTGTTCGAGCGGTTCCTCAACCCCGAGCGCGTGTCGATGCCCGACATCGATATCGACTTCGATGATCGCCGCCGCGGAGAGATGCTCCACTACGCCACCGAGAAATACGGCAGCGACAAGGTCGCTCAGGTGATCACCTTCGGCACCATTAAAACCAAAGCGGCGCTGAAGGATTCGGCGCGGGTGCAGTTCGGCCAGGCGGGCTTCCCGATCGCCGACCGGATCTCCAAGGCGCTGCCACCGGCCGTCTCGGCCGTCGACATCCCCTTGGCCGGCATCACCGATCCCGCGCATGACCGGTACGGCGAGGCCGCCGAAGTCCGCGAGCTGATCAACACCGATCCGGACGTCGCCAAGATCTACGAAACCGCCCGTGGCCTCGAGGGACTGATCCGCAACGCCGGCGTGCACGCCTGCGCGGTGGTCATGTCCTCCGAGCCGCTGATGGACGTGATCCCGGTGTGGCGGCGGGCCCAGGACGGGGCGATCATCACCGGCTGGGACTACCCGTCGTGTGAGGCCATCGGCCTGCTGAAGATGGACTTCCTGGGGCTGCGCACCCTCACGGTACTCAACGACACCATCCGCGCCGTCACCGCCAACCGCGGTATCGCCTTGGACCTCGGCAGCATCCCGCTGGACGACCCCGCCGCCTACGAATTGCTCGCCCGCGGTGACACCCTGGGTGTGTTCCAGCTCGATGCAGGACCGGCCCGGGATCTGCTGCGCCGCATGCAACCCACCGGCTTCGAGGACATCGTCGCCGTGCTCGCCTTGTATCGCCCGGGCCCGATGGGCATGAACGCCCACAACGATTACGCCGACCGCAAGAACGGCCGCCAGCCCATCGCACCGATTCACCCGGAACTCGAACAACCGCTACGGGAGATCTTGGCCGAAACCTACGGCCTGATCGTCTACCAGGAACAGATCATGCAGGTGGCGCAGAAGGTGGCCGGCTACTCGCTGGGCCGAGCGGACATCCTGCGCCGCGCCATGGGCAAGAAGAAGGCCGAGGTCCTGACTGCCGAGTTCGCGGGCTTCGACAGCGGAATGCGCGCCAACGGCTACCCCGCTGCGGCAGTGAAAGCCTTGTGGGACACGATCCTTCCGTTCGCCGGATATGCGTTCAACAAATCGCATGCCGCCGCCTACGCCATGCACTCGTACTGGACCGCCTACCTGAAAGCGCACTACCCGGCCGAATTCATGGCCGCACTGCTCACCTCGGTCGGCGACGACAAGGACAAGGTCGCGGTGTATCTGGCCGACTGCCGCCGCCGCGGCATCCAGGTGCTGCCGCCGGACGTCAACGAATCCGAACACGACTTCACCTCGGTCGGCAACGACATCCGCTTCGGCCTCGGCACGGTACGCAACGTCGGCACCCACGTCGTGGCCTCGATCACCAGGACACGCAAGGAAAAATCGAAGTACACCGACTTCTCCGACTACCTGAACAAGATAGACACCGTGGCCTGCACCAAAAAGGTCACCGAATCCCTCATCAAAGCAGGCGCTTTCGATTCCCTCGGGCATCCGCGCAAGGGCCTGATGATGGTGCACGCCGACGCCATCGACGCGGTGATGGCCACCAAGAAGGCCGAGGCGATCGGTCAGTTCGACCTGTTCGGCAGCGTCGACGACGCGGACGACGCCGTTTCCCGTGTCTTCGATGTCACGGTGCCCGACGAGGAATGGGACACCAAGCACAAGCTCGCCCTGGAACGGGAGATGCTGGGCCTGTACGTGTCCGGGCACCCACTCGACAACGTAGCGCATGTGCTTGCCGCGCAGGCGGATACGCAGATTCCCGCACTTCTCGACGGCGACGTCGAAGACGGCACACAGGTCGTCGTCGGCGGCATCCTCGCCGCGATCACGCGCCGAGTCAACAAAAAGACCGGACTGCCCTGGGCGACGGCGCAATTGGCGGATCTCACCGGCAGCATCGAGGTGCTGTTCTTCCCACAGACCTATTCGCTGTACGGCACGGACGTCGTCGAAGACGCCGTGGTGCTGATCAAGGCTCGCGTGTCCGTTCGCGACGACCGCATCTCACTGATCGCCGACGACCTGATCGTGCCGACACTACCGGCGCACGACCCGCCCCCACCACTCGCCATCACCCTCCCCACCCGGCTATGCACCCCCGACACGGTCGCTGCCCTGAAGCAAGTGCTGCGCGCGCACCCCGGTGCCACCGAGGTGCACATCCGGCTGGCCGGTGCCGCCACCACGCTGCTGAAACTCGACCACAGCCTGCGCGTGTCCCCCTCCCCCGACCTGACCGCGGCTATCGATGCCCTGCTCGCGGGCGCCGAGCAGGGCTCGCCGGCGCCATCCGCCCCCACCCCGTCAGCACCGATCGAGGCGACGCCTCCGCCGGTATCCGGCACGATGCGGGTCGTGGTGACCGGTTCCCACGACTGGACCGCATGGGAACTCGTGTGGCGCGAGCTCGATGCGCTGGCCAAACGGTGCACCACACTGCAAGTGGCGGTGGGCGATTGCCCGTCCGGGGTCGATCTGCACGTGCGTGGCTGGTGCCGTAAGAACAAGCACCGCTGCCAGTGGCGCGTGTACCAGGCCGACTGGCGTCGTCACGGCGACGCCGCCGGGCCGCTCCGGAATCAGGAAATGGTTGACGACAACCGTGACGCCGTGTGCCTGGCCTTTCCACTGTCGACATCGATCGGCACGAACAATTGCATCGACCTCGCACGGGAGGCCGGATTGCCCGTCCGCATCATCACCACCCCACAGCAAACCGAACCGGCCGCAGCGGCAACTCGTCGGCGATAGTCCTGATCTCATCCTGCAGCCGATCGCGTCCGCGCTGGGCCACCGGCTATCTGCCCGGCGACTCAGGCCAGGTCAGCCGAGACCACCCCTGGGTGTTCGGTCGTGTCGATGGTGATCCGGAAGGTGCGGGTATCTATGCCGTCGGCGATCTCGATGCCCAGAGTGCACACGACGGCATCGCCCTCGGTCGTGGCCGTGAAATGCGTTCGCGCTAAGCCATTGTCGGTCATTCGGCTGGTGTTGTGGAGCACGCGGGCCACACAGTCGGCGATGTGCGTGGTGGTCAGGGCGTCGGCGTCGTGGGGGATGTCGGCGGGTGTCCGGCCACCGGGGGTGTGCGGGGTGGAGACGGCGCAGGGGTCGTGGCGCACGGTGAGAGTGACGGTGCGGTAGCTGGGTGTGTCGTCGGTGATGGTGATGGGCTGGGTGTTCTGGCCGCGGTACGTGGGTTGGGCGAGGATTCGCAGCGAGGTGCCGGGCACGTGCTGGCGGGAGAC
This sequence comes from Nocardia transvalensis, assembly GCF_015477765.1. GTDB lineage: Bacteria > Actinomycetota > Actinomycetes > Mycobacteriales > Mycobacteriaceae > Nocardia > Nocardia transvalensis_A. The sequence goes on from NZ_JADLQQ010000015.1 coordinate 83,925, forward strand.
AGCCTCACCAATGAGATCGGCTGCCGTCGACTCGAGGTCGTGATCGGCAGACGGTTCGGCGGTTCCTGGCGGCTGGTCGGTCATGCTGCGAGCATTCCACGACATACCGACACCCTTGGGCGCCAGATGCGATTACACCAAATTTCCGCCTTTGCTGCGGTTGCACGGGCCGCACAGCAGCTGCAGGTTCTCCTCGGAGGTAGCGCCGCCTTTGGAGACTGGGATGATGTGGTCGAATTGCAGTTCGCTGTTGGATCCGCATTTGCGGCATCGGCCGCCGTCGCGGGCCCAGATGAGCATTTTCAAGTCGTCGGGGATGGCGCCGCGCACGGCGGGTGCCGGTTCGCTCAGCATTGCAACAGTCGTCTGAGCACGGTTGATGGCCGTCTGGCGGCGCTGGTCGCGGGTCACGAGCAGGGCGTGCACAGCCTCGGCGGACAGGCCGTCGTTGTCGACGAACCATCGGCCGGCGAACCGCCAGTACTGGCGTTCGCCGATGATGCCGAACAGAACCGGCCAATCATCCGACTGCGCCCACAGCGCGGCGAAGTCATCGACATGGAGACGGTCGAAGGTCTTGAAGACCGACCGGCCCACACGCAGGAAGATCGGCCCGCTCCGGCCGAACAACCGCGGACGATGTGTCACCGCTACGTTCTCGACACGGCGCAGCATCAGCGGCTCCCTCCTTGGAAGCGTTCGGTCGGAGACATGGTGTTCCGATGCAGAGGTCTCATCGCTGGTCCGGCGCAACCTCGCACGGCCACCACACGAGGGTTGTGGTGCATCGACAGTTCTCCACATGCCGCTCCTGTCGACCGTTGACCGATATCGTCTCTATCGGCAGCTCACGCTCGGCGACGACAGGCGTCTGCCCACTGGCTTTGCCGCACGCGGACGACGGTTGCGGGTGACGGTGCCCCTTGGGCTGGGTGACGGTCACCATCGGGATCCTCACGGGAAGAGCGTTGTGGCAGTGGACAGTTCGCTGGATGTGCCGCAGACTTCCGGTGATCCTTACCGCAGCCCATCCAGGTCGGCCAACCCTGTTCGTGATGCCGCGATCCGGTCTCGGAACTGGTCACGCACGGAACCCTCAAGTAGATGCCGAAAGTCCTGCATCGCATGCTTGGGGCGGGCGGTCTGCCGGACCTGCTCCCAGGGGATGGTGACCTCGCAGCGCGGGCACACGGCCGCAATGGGCAGCGGCTGGTCGTCGGTGAACCGCGCATACAACACTGCGCCGCACTCGCACACAAGATCGGTCGAGGCGTGAAACGGTGCATACTTGCGGCCCTGCCTGATGAGCGCGGCCAGGGCCTCCTGGACCAGGGATTCCCCGAAGTGGCGCTCCAGGGGATCAGGGGCGGCGGCGCCGACGTGCGAGACCTCGTCGATCACGAGCCGGAACAGCGGAGGCTTCTGCAGCATCGGCAGGTTGTCGGGAGTAGTCATCAGGAACTTTCCATAGCGGTCACGGTGGTTCTGCAGGTATTTCACGGCTTCCACCGGCAGGGCGCCGGAGGTTTGAGTGGCGGGACTGCACCGGCAGCTGGTGCAGTCCCGGGAGGTTTCGGTCGCACCTATCACCCCCTAACACGACCAGCATACGTTCTTTTGCATTATGGCTCAACATGTTTGTCAGTTGAACTCGTAGGCGTTGCGGCCGATGCGGAACTGGTGACCACCCGGGCGGGTATCTCGGCAGGCGACCGTGTCGCCGGTGCTGGTGCAGGTGTAGGGACCCGCGGTCGTCGTGGCGCCGTCGGCGAGAACAGTCGCCTCCGGGTCGGCGACCGGAGGCGTGCACGTGAAGCCGACCGTGGTGGCGGTGAGCGTCAGGGTCCGGCCCCAGCCGGGCTCGGTGCAGCCCGGCGGCACCGGCGGCGGAGTGTAATCGACTTCGCCGGTGTCGCAGCGGATTCCGGCGTCGACACCGCTCGCGGTGAGGCGGCAGGCCACGGTGTGGGAGGCGTTCTGGAATGTCACCGGATCGGTGGATGTCGTGCGGTGGCGCAGAATCAGCAGCCCGAGCAACACCGCGACGAGGAGGATCAGCACGCCGACAGACGCGAGGTTGTTTCGGCGACGTCGATGCGACCGCCCCGCCGGTCGGCGGGATGGCACGGGAACGGCTTGGGGGCGGGGCCGGGGTAGGTGCTCTCGCCGATACTTCGGCGGCACCAGAGGGGGTGACCGATGCGGGGACGGCGATGGGATCACCGGTGTCGACGGAGCAGGCGATGGTGGTGTGGGGATCGGAGCGGGTGTGGCAGCTGTGGCTGGTGGCGGGGTGGTCGGGAAGTTCTTGTACAGGTTGTGCAGGCCGGCGGCGCGGGCCGCCGCCCGACCGGCGGGATCGGTGGGCGTCGCAGCCGATTGCGGCGGCGCAGCGGCGGGACCCGCAGGGGTGTGGGTCGACGGTGCTGCGGTGCTGCGGGGCTGCGGTGGCTGCGGGGTCGCCGCAGGGCGGCGGGGGGTGGCGGGTGTGCCGCGGTTGGCGGCGGCCGCGGTCAAGGCGGCGACCTTGTCGGAGGGGAGGTTACGCAGCAGTCCGGCGCGGGGAAGCTCGATCTGCGGGACCAGTAACCCCTTGTATTCGTAGAGCACGATGGTGCCGGTGATGCTGACCCGCCAGCCGTGCAGCTTTCGCAGCACGCGTTTGTTGTTGCGGGTGTATTCGCCGTACCCGGAGAACAGTGCCGCCGCGACGGCGTCGTAGCCGACGATGGTGAAGTCGCCGTTCTCGTAGTTGCCAAGGTTGATCAGCGCCACGTCGCGGCCGCCGCGGCCTTTGGTGACGGAGGCGAATCGAATGGTGCCGAACACGGTGACGGTCTGACCTTGGAGGCGGCGCAGGCGGTCGACTTCGTGGGCGGGAATAACGTCGCCGGTGACGGCGGACCCGGTTGCGACGGGCGCGGCGGGCACGGACACGGCCCTGCCGGCGAGCGCGGCCGGCACGTGGTCGTAGTCGACCTGGCAGGCGCGTTGCAGTCGGTTGGCCGCCTCCGCGACGTCCGGGATCGTGGCGAGCTCGGCGAACACGGCCGAGTTGACGGGGTCGACGAAGTCGGCGGCGGTGAAGATCAGGTTTTCGCCGGTGCCGCCGTAGTCGTCCCACAGGTCGGGGCGGTGCTGCAGGGCGCGCAGGGACAGGTCGATAACCGCGGCGGAGAATGCGTCGATGTCGGCGTCGTAGCGGGTCCCGCGGCCGGGGTGCTGGTAGTTGCGGTGGCCTTGTTCGATGGCCTGCAGGTGCGGTTTGCCGGCGAACGCCGGAAGGTACATGCCGTCGTAGTCGATCAGCCGGATCGACAGGTCGTCGCCGACGAGGATGTTGCCGTGCTGCAGGTCGCCGTGGGCGGCACCGTGCTGGCGCAGGGCGGCGACAGCGGAGGCGATGGCGGTGCGCACGGTGTCGATGGCGGCTGGGTCGCGGCGCGGGTCCTCGATCCAGTCCTCGACCCATACGCCCAGTGTTTCGCCGTCGGCCCACTGCATGCGTACGATCGGAAATCGGTTACCGCCCACCGTGATGCCGTCGTCCTGGTACACCACGTCGATGAGGCAGTCGAGGTCGGGATGGGTGGCGACGAAGTCGCCGATGTGGCGGTAGCGTTCGGGCAGGTTGCGGTCGTCCTGACCTTGTTTGTGGAAACAGCGCACCGCGTATGGGTCGCCGGTCGCGGTCTGGATCTTGAAGGTGGCGGCGAATCCACCGCTGGCCACCGACGGCATGCCCTGGGCGTTGAGGACCGGTCGCCCCGTGCGCAGCAAGTCGACCGTCGCGAACGCATGGCGCGGGGTCTGGACCGCGCGTTGATATTCCAGCAGGCTCGGCAGTCTCATACGTGCACCAGCAAGAGGGTTGTGTCGTCGTTGTCGAGTCCGTCGCCGGCACGGGCGGCAGCGACCCAGTCGGAGAAGCCGTCGGTGAGCGCGGCACTCAGGTCGACGGCCGTGTCGTTGTGGTGGTGGCGGAGCAGGTATTTCGCCAGCGCGTCGGTGGCCAGGACGAACCGGTCGTCGGTGTGGTACGCGCCGTCGGTGCGCCATACCGCGGCGTGGTGGGATTCGTCCCCGGCTCGGGTGGTGATCAGTGCCGGGTCGCGGCCGAACTGGTCGGGCCGCTGAAGCGGGCCCGCGGTCAGCAACCGCCCGGCACGAAGGTGCAGCAGGCAGGCGTCACCGATGGCGCAACATCGGTAGCGCCGCTGGTCTTCGTCCAGTTCGAGTCCGACGAAGGTGGCGGCGCCACCGAGCTGGAGTTTCGCGACCGCGTGCCAGGGCAGGTCGGGCAGGTCGACCTCGGTCTGCCATTGGGTGCGCAGGCGCGGCAGCACGGTGGGGTCGAAGGGGTCGAGATGGTCCTCGACGAAGGCGCGCACCAGGATGTCTGCCCACACCTCGGCGCGGGCGGAGGTGGCCGCACCGTCGGCGACGGCGAAGCGCCGCACTCCTGCTGCGGCACGATCGTCGTTTTCTCCCGGGTCTCGGCCGGCCTTGGGCACCCACCCGATGTGCGCCGACGCGCTCGGCATCGTCACCCCTTCCCTGCGCACGGTTCAGATGGCCTCGGGGCGATCCACCGCCGAGGCGTCGCTGCCGTTGGCGCCGTCGGTGAGGTCCTTGAGCCCGGTGGGGGTGACGGCGCGGGTGCCGATGTCGAGGAAATCGATCACCATCGCCGCATCCGCGTTGTAGAGGAATCCGCGCGACCCGGATTGCACCGGATATTTCATCGAGGCGGCGGCCTCAAGCATCGCCGGCGGCAGCGGGCTCGACATCTCGAACAGCATGCGCGCGTTCGGATCGGTCATTCCGGCGTCGGAGTTCGGGAAGATCACCGGCTGGCTGACGGCACCGGACAGGTGCAGGTTGAACACGAGGGCTTCGCCGTCGTCGGTGCCCAGGGCGCGGATGCGGGCGGCGATCTCGCAGGGATCGCCGTCGGTGCTCGCCCCGTCGGTCACGTTGATCACGATCGGCGGGAAGCTGCTGGGATGCTCCGCACACCAGGTCGCGATCACCGGTTCCACCTGGCTGAACGCGGACACCATGGGGGTGGCGCCATCGGCGATCGGGTCGACCCATACCGGCATCTGCTGCTGTTCCTCGATCACGCCGCCAGCGCCGTCGGGCACACGGCGGCTCACAGTGTCGACCCGGCGAGGATTGTTGGCGACCTCGTCCACCGGCAGGATCGGGCGAGTGCGCTCGGCGCCGTGCAGGATCGGGCCCGTTCCCGCGCCGTAGCCGAACACACCGACCTCGAAGTAGTTGTAGATCTTTTCGCCACCCTTGCTGCACAACAGCACCGCGTTGCCGAGCAGATTGTTCACCGCTGCCGCCAGCGCGTCGGCCTTGGAGCCACCGGAGCGGCCCCAGGGTTCCGACATCGAGAACGACTGGTCGACCAGCAATGCCAGCAGCGCCGGCTGTTTACGGTTGATCTCCGCGGAATACATTGATTACCACCCCTGTTCGTTGCTTTCCCTGCGCCCACCCGGACGGGTTGGGCATGTGGGTTTACTGTAGATGTGGGCACCGACACACTTGGGTGCCATTGAATCCTTCAGGGGCTCTTACTGTTTCGGTGTGTTGCTGCCCTCCGTGTGGTTTGCGTCCTCGATGAGACCGAGTCGTCGGCCGACGGACAGGTGGTCGCGCAGGCGTGCGCGGTATGCGGTGAGGATCAGCCCGTTTACGACAGGACCGTTCCGGTCGAAGGCGGCCAACGAGCACGACGCTGGCAGCCGTAGTTCGGCGGCGTCGGAAGGCAGGTTGCTGTCCCTGCCGCGCACCCGCACCCAGCGGCGACCGATCCGCGCCCGCGACCGCAGCGCGGGCTTGCGGCCGGTCACCGCTCCGAATCCTTGTCGAAGGGGCTGCATTCACCCCTGCGGTGTTCCCACTGCTGTAGACGGGTCTCGAAGCGGCGACGGCGGCGAGCCGACCCGTAACGGCGCTCGTGTCGCAACCACCCGCAGATTGCGGTCGCCCCCATCCAGGCGGCCGCCCATTCGCCGCGGGCAACGAGCAGATCGAACCGGCGTACCGCATTCCGGTAGTCATGCTCGGACGCCACAGCAAACGGCCGCAACGGATCACGATACGTCTCACGCAACCGATCCCACACGATCGCTCCGAAGAACACCGCGGCCATCCCCACGAGAATGGCCACCGCTTGAATCACGTTCGTCACCGGTTCACCTCCGCTTCCCATTCCCACTCGTCCCTGTCCTCCGAGAACGCGTTCATTGGTCCACCTCAACCGGGCCGAGCGTGGCGGGGTCGATGGTTTCCCACTCGCCGATATCGGTCAGCGTCCGATAGATGCGCCGCCACACGGCAACCGTGCGGCCCACGGCGGTGTACTCGTCCCGGAACCGGCGAATCCGGTCGACGTCGAAAGTCTCCGGAGCTTGGGTCGGCCCCATCGCATGACCAGGCCCGACGACCGCCCACCCAGGCCGCGTCGGGTCCGGGCTGCCGAGATTCGGTGACTCGGCCCGGTATTCGGCCCACCCGACCGGGTGGCCCTCGGCAGCGTCGGCCGCGGCCAGCAAGGAAACGGCCAGGCGGCGCGCGGCGGCCGGGGTCAGCTCCGGATCGGAACCGAGCACAGTGTTGACACTCAGGATCACAGGACGACGACAGTCGTCGTCCTGTGGCAGCGCCCCCACAGTTACCGCGTCGACCGCCCACGATCCCCAGACCGCGCCCCCGTCGCTGGTGTCGGTCGGCACCGGGCGATCGGCGGCGGCGAACGTGCGGACTGCGGTGTCGGACATGGAGATTCCTTCCTCCTCATGGTGGTGCTGATCGGTCATGGCGCTATGCCCTTCCCCTCGAATAATGCGGCGAACCGGGTGACCTCGGCGAGGTAGTCGGCCCGCTCGCCCGCCCGGTGGTCGGGAACCAGGCGCATCGGCTCACCGCAGGACACCCCGATAGCTTCCGCACGGGTCGCGGCATCGGAGCACGGCGCAACCTGTTGGCCGCGGGCTCGCCAGCCGCTCGGCCAGATCGCACGGCGCGCGTCCCGCTGCTCGCATCGGGGTGTAGCGGGTCGTTTCTGCCCATGCACATGGGCGGAACGGCCCGAGATGGCAGCGGTGGGCATGCGGCGTCCTTGGTTGCGCGGCTTTGGGTTTCTGTAATTCGAACGCCAGTTAGGTGGGGCCGTAGGTGCGTTCACACGCGAATCTGCATGCGGCGGTAGGTCTTCACCGACACCCCGTACATGTCTGCGGCGGCCGCGACGGGATCGCTGTGTGTGGCCCGCACCAGCAGCCCGTAGCGACGGCGCGTGCCGTCACGTTCGGCGGTGCCGTTGGTGCACAACAACACTCGAGCCGCGATGCGCCGCCCTTCCTGGACCGGTTGTAGCCGCTTGGGCAGGTCGAACAATTGCAGTGTGTGCGGTGGGTTGCCGGGGTCGGGGACCGGTGGCCCGACCGGGGCCAGATGTGCCTGTGCGATGAGCTCGGGCCAGCCCATACGTTCGATGAGGCACCGGCGGACTTCGGTGTTGCGCTCGCACATGATCCGTTCGACCGTGACCGGCCGCTCTATCGCCGTGGCCGGCACGCAACGGCCCCTCCACCAGTGCTGGGCGATGCCGTCGGCGAACTCGAGCGCCGGGCCGGGATCACCGTGCAGCAGGCCTTCCTTGTTCGTGCGCAGGATGGTCGGGTTCTGCGCCAGCACCGCCACCGCCGGAAACAGGTGGGCGTAGCTGACGGCACCGATCACCGTGCCGACGTCGCGGGCGTGCGCGACTGCAGCCGGGGAACCGATCAGTGACCCCATGATCCAGCTGGCGATCTGGGCGGGGGCCAGGTCGAGCGCATACATCGGCCGCGGATGCGGCCAGCTGATGGGCGCGGGGTCTCGCCCGAACTCTCTGCAGACCAATTCGGCACACCGGTGCCACCGAATGCGCTGCCCGGTGAACCGCGTGATCCATGACTGCAGTTCGTCGGTCTCCCCCGCCAGTGAGTAGGACGTGGTCGCGGTCACGCGGGCAGCCGGCGTGAACCACAGGTCCAACCGGCCGGGCACCGCGGTCACCGGGCCGAAGACGCCGGACAAGCGCACCACCCGTGCCAAGTGCGGATCGGACATCATCCGGCGGGCACGATCGCGCCAAGGGATGTCGGTGGGCACACCGTCCAGTCGCCGCGTTTCAGCCCAGAACTCCGGATCGACCTGACGCTCCAGTCCTGCGCGATAGCGATCACGCAGGTCCTGCGACAGTCGGCTCTGAAGCGTTCGGGCGCCGCCGCCGTCCATGATGAGGTCGACGGTGTACTGGGCGGCCACGGGCGAGTCGGTCCAGACCACCCAGCGCGGCGCCGACCAGCCCGCACTGCTGTAGAGGCGGGCCAAGGCCTGTTCGACTGCGGGCTGGTCCGGCCGTTGGGTGGAGTACATCCGCTGCGTCCAGGTAGCGACATGGGACCGCACCCGGTCCCGGATCGCCTGCGGCAACGGCTCAATCGTCGTGTCGGTGTCCATCAGTCGGCCACCAACTGCCAGTCGCGATCGGTGAACTCGCGCTGCCTCGCGAGCCGGTAGGTGCCGGGCGCGATCTCCAGGGTTCCGTGCTCGGGATGCATCAAGAACGCGCTCGAGCCACGAGGCACCGTCAGGATGCCCAATTTCAGCCCTACCGCCTCTTCCCAGAAGCACTCGCCCTCCGGGTGCAACGTGTGCGGGTGCCCGCCGAACTCGCCGCCAACCACCGTGACTTCCGGCGGCATCGGCATGCGGGCCCGCTTGACCTTCGCCGGGGAGATCAGAACGTCACCCTGTGCCGCCACCCCGGTCACGACCGGAATGTCCAGGCCTGCAGCGAGGGCAGGGCTGACGGCAGTAGGCGACGCGGGTACTGCGCCAGTAGTGGTCATGAGGATCGCCTTTCTGAATGCTTCATTGCCACATGCGTTTCCGGTCGCCAGGGGTGAGCCTCCCCGGCTGCGGACATCGGATCGGTGACGGGGCGCACGCTACTGGGCCCTGCCGTCAACGGAGTGCGGTTCGGTTCCCGTGGTCTGGGGGATGGGAAATTGCTGAGGGAACGGTTCGGGCCATTCGCGGGGGTTGTCACCCGGCGGCGTAATCCCCCATTCGTGGGCCAGCAGTGTTCCGGTTTGCTTGAAAAAGCAGGCGGTGGCGGTGGTTCGACACTGCTCGATCAGGTCTCGCGTCCACTGTGGGTCCATGCGGGTGATGCGGGTGATCGGTCCCGATTCCCCGCCGACGATCACCCAGTCCAGTCCCGCCGGGCCAGTGCCGAGGAAGCGACGCAGGTCGATCTGGGTGAGCAGGGGTTCTGCCGACACGAATCGGACGACGGCCGGGGTGCGCACCAGTTGCGGGATCCGCAGCTCGACGGTGTGCTGATCCTCGGTCGACACGCCGAGCCACACGTTGTCCAGCGGCCACCGTGTCGACGGCCGATCGGCGGCGTCCTGAATCAAGGTGGGGCGGTTGAGGGTTCGCGGCAAGGTCGCCCATTCGTCGTCGACGAGCTCGCGGAACTCCGCGCTGGTCATCAACGCCCGCATCCGGGCCGGTCGTTTGGTCGGGATCTGGAAGGTGTGCCATCGAGCAGTGGCCATCACAGCCCAGGCTCGGGCGATGTAGCTGTCGGGGTAAGCGTCGTGGAAGGTGTCGGTGAGGCTGTTGAGGAAGATCCGGCGCGGCTTTCGCCAGCGCAGCGGCTGCGCCAGCCGTTCAGGGTGCTGCACGATCGGCAGACTCGCACCGATTCCTGGGCCGTCGAAGCGTCTGTGCGCGATGCGCAACGGCGCGGTTCTCTCGATGTAGCAGTTGAGGCAGCCGGCGCTGACACGGGTGCACCCGCTGCCCAGGTTGAGGGTGGAACCCGGGCGGCCGTCGTCGCTGAAGGTCCACCCGATATGTGTTATCGCAGCCATGGATTCAGTCCTGGAGGTGCAAGGGGAGCGGTAGGCGATCGCCCGGCCCGACTGTGGGGGCCGGTCGGATGTGCAGATGTGTGCTGGTAGTCCCGCCTTTCAACAGGTCGTGCCGTGGCCGCCTGGCGAGCGCGGGGCTTGGTTGAGTGCGACAAGTCGCACGCACCTTTTCATGACGGGGTTGGCAGCGAGATGGTTGGTCTCGCCGGTTCTGGACAACTAACAGGTTATTGCACGCTGCAGCATCGCAGCAAGAACTGTGTCCCCACCGCCCGCGCAGTCGGCGCAAGGGATGTGCGGTTCAGCCTCGGGGTCGAACAGCTTCCAGTGCAGGAAATTGCGGGCAGATGGCGAGGTTACCCAGAACGGCCGTGCCGCGCAGGTATTCGATCTGGGCGTGTAGGCCAGCCTCGATGTCGGCCAGCTCCTCGGTCAGTTCGGTGATGCGTGCGGTGGCCAGTTCGGTGCGAGCCAACTCGGCGCTCAGGCTGTGGGTGGCATCGCGCAGACCTTGTACCGCGGCCAGATTGGCCAACATGCTCTCCATCGGTCTCAGGCCTGCCCGGTACCGGTAGAGCGCCGCGAGGCGATCGAGCAGGGCCTGGTGGACCTCGTCGAGCAGGGACGTGATCTGGTCGCTGGCCCGCCGGGTGCGGGCCGCGTCGGCAGTGCCGTCGTCGACCACGTCCACCGCCGATTTCCGACGGGCGTCAGCCAACTCGTGGGCGGTCCAGGCGATCTGGTGGAGTTCGGTGTCGAGATCGAGCCGGATTCGGTGATCGTCGAGCGCGGGGTTCGTCCACGCCGGTGAGCGGCGGATCTCCTCGGCTACTTCTTCGGCCACCACCAGCAGCGCCGCCTCATCGGGCAGGGAGCGGCGACGGCGGATTTGCCGGGGCCAATCGAACGATCTCACCGTCACCTGCTCGATCCGGCGGCGCTCCCGCGCTGTCAGAAGCGGAACCCCCGTGGAGCGGCGAAATTGCCGGCGGTCGTACACCACTCTGCCGGTGGCCAGCGCCAGGGTTGTGAGCATGAGAAACACCACGTAGGCGGCGAGCCCCATCAACGAGACCCCCGCGTACCACAAGGCAGCGAACGGAAAGCCGACCACAAGACAGACCGGTCCTCCTAGCACCAGAAGAAGGAACTCATCGGACCGCGTCCTCGCGTGGGTGCCAGGTTCCAGGTCGCTGACGGGATATCCATGGTCACGGCGTAAGCGCACCTTGCCCGCGGTTCGCCGGGGCAGCCTGTCGACGTCCAGCTCTGTGTAGTCGCCCAATCGCCAGCGCCCGTCAGCGAGCACCTCGGCGACCCGGGTGGCGACGACGTCGGCCCACGCAGCGGATCCATCTTCCGGAACGGGGTTCCGCGTCACGGCGGCGAGGTGGTCGTTCATGATCGTGCGCTTCTTTCCTTGATCCCAAGAGCGGGCTACCGGATCGGCATACATCATGTTAACGCCTTTTGCACTATCGTTTAATGTTGCTTTCGGCCCGTCACTGCATTGTGGACTGCCGCGCCGCATACCAGGCGCCGCTGGTCTCCCAGTCGGCTGGTGCCGATTTGCCGCGATCGAGCAGGGCCTGCAGGCCATCGGCTTCGGCGCGATTCCCAGAGGCTTGCGCCTGGCGCACATACCCCTGGATCAACCGCCGCAGTCCGCGGTCGGTGATCAACCGGCGGCCGTCCTCGGTGTAGCGGAATCCGTCCCGAGACTCCTGCAGCCTGTCCTGGGCGTTGTCCGGGGTCACCCGGGCTCGCCGCCACCTCGGCGTCTCCGCGACCCGCGTCCACAGCGCGTCCACGACATCCCGCGCCACATCGTCCGACAAGGATCCGGCCAGGATGGCCTTCTTCAGCAACCGTTCGTCACGACGGCGGCGAACAATCTCCAGCGGTGATTCCACAACGCACTCCTCCCTGTGAGAAGTATCGGTCTCGGCCGAAACCCGGCGTCCGGATCGAACGCTACTTGCCGGCACCGTCGTCGGGTGGCCGATCCGTCGCCACCGCAATCACGGCACGCGTCGCCGATGGCAGTGAGCGCTCCTGGCGAGGTAAGGGGCGGATCGGCGCGGGAATCCGCCCGGCGTGGTCATTCGCCGCCGCGGGTGATGACGTCAGTCACTTTCCTGGGGTGGTCGACCAACTGGTGGGCGTAGGCGCGAGCGCTGCGCAGGTCGAAGCAGCCCCAGGACCGCAGCCACAGGATCCAGCTCACGCGTTTGGCGAAGCGCCACAACCGCACCCACCACGGCAGGCGATTCTGGTCTTCCCTGGTGGGCGCTTCGGTGTTCGTTGCGGCCGGTTGGTCCTCGCCGGGGCACGGGACGAGGTGCAGGTTCGGTGTCGTTGGCGATCGCCGCCCATCGCCGCGGGGGGTACCGATGCCTTCGGGATTGACGATGCGGTCCGGCATGCCGAGTTCCTTTCTGGTGGGGCGGGTTCGGATGGGCAGGTCCAGTTCCGGTGTGGCTGCGGCCCCGCCGGCCACGCGGAACGAGTAACAGGCGGGTCCGGGCGACGAATTCGCGGGTGGCCGGGGGCGACGTCCGTCGCCACCGTAATCACGTCGCGTTACCGCTAGCGGTGTCCGCGACCGCCGCACGACTCCATGCAGGGCACGTGGGTGATTCAGCCGCGGCCTGGACGGCACGCCCTCCTGCCATGTGTAGCCACCGCTCGATCGGGGCATGGTCCTGACTGCCGCGGTTCGCAGCCGAGCAGAGGCGCCGATGGTCATGCGGCCGTCCCGTAGTCGATGGAATCCCAGATGTCCAATTGCCGTGGCACGGTGGCGATGTCGGTCAGGAGCCGATCTCGCCACTTCATCGGTCCCCAGATAGAAGACCGGCGCATCCAGTCCGCGACTCGCCCCAGCTGATGTCACGGCACTCACCTCCGTCGGGTGCCGGTCGGCGTCGGCATCAGATCACCCGGTAGATACAGCGGGTGGCGCGGCTGCCCGGCTGCCGTCATCGCCAGCTGGTGCAGCGGGACTCCTTGCCGTGCAAGGCGTTCCATGACGGCGAGCCCGCGATCACCGCCGCGGCTGCCCCACGCGAGTACGGTGAGCTCTTCACGGCCGCAATGCGACAGGTGGTCGTCGTTGTCCGGGCCGACAGGAGCGGGGTGATCGTCGAGTTCGCGGGGGTCGCTGGCCCGCAGCGCATACAGATTGCGGATGACAATTCCGCCGTATCCCCATCCCCGGGCGAAGGCGATGCAGCGGCGGACGGTGGGGTCGTCGACGTCGGCGTCGGCGGTGGATGGGTTCAGCATGATCCAACCGGCGAGCGGGCCGGGCGACCAACGGCGGGTGAGCTCGTACCGGTAGGTGCCGCACGGGCTCAGAATCGCGGACCGATGCTCTTCGACGCCGAACAGATACGGGGGATCGTCTCGGTGGCTCGCCGGGGTGGTCATGCGCGGCCGTTCATCCTCGGTCGCCGGCCGAAAGCCGCCGCTGGATGAGTTTTTCGCGGGTCCGCCACACCCAGCTCGCGGTGCAGACCACCAGCAGTGCCAGGATCACCACGAGGAGAGCCAGGCGGTGGCCATCGAGGCCGGCGACGTTGCCGGGCAGGGTGACCAGGGGCTGCTGGGCGGCGGCGACGAGGATGTGGTGGTCGGCCAGCCACCGCAGCCGAGTGTCGCGCCAGCCCGGCAGCGCGGCGAAAAGGACGGCGAACACGACGATCACCAGGGCGATCGGCAGCAGCACGTCAGCGGCGTGCGATCCTCGGCCGGGGCTACTGGTCGGCATCTACTGCTCCTTCGGGTAGGTTCGGATTCCGTTGCGGTTCAGTCGTATTGGAAGGGGTGGCGGACGGTCAGCTCGTCGTCCTCGGGGACGAGCAGCAATTGGTCGCTGTCGTCGTCGGTGCGGTAGGTGATGGCGATGATGTGCTCGTCGTCGTCCAGCAGGTCCGGGCCGGGTTCGGCGGTGACCACGGCCCAGTCGTCGATGTCCTCGACGAACACCAAGTCGCCGACTTCGACCTCCATCGGTGCGGCAGGCTCCGGGCTGTCGTATTCCTCGTCCCAGGGGTCCGCGTCCCCGCCGTCCCCGGCATCCCCGCTGGTGGTGTCAGCGTCGGTGTCGTCGGCGTCGGTCTCGTCGTCGTACTCGGTGTCGTCGCTGTCGTCGTCCGCGGGCGTGGGGGTAGGCACGACGCGAAGGGCCGGCCGATTCGGGCCGGCGGCGGCCGCGGTCAGCAGGGTGCTCAGGCTCGGCCGACCACCACTTCCGTTGGCTCCGTTGCTGCTACCGTTCCCGTCGCTGCCGTTCCCGTTGCCGCTGGAGACGGTGGGGTCTCCCCACCGAGTGCGCCGGGTCGGGGTCACCAGGAACTCATCGAGACCGATGAGCGTGTAGGTGCGCGGGTGCGCGCCGCGGTTGGCGACCTTCAGGGCCCGCCGCCGCACCGGGTCGTGGTCGGGATAGTCGGCAGCCCACCCCCACGGCGCATTGGCTACCTGCTGATAGCGGGATTTCGGTTGAGCCCGCCGCGGCTGAGGCCGGGCCCCGCGTCGGCGCCGGCCCTGCGGCGCTTCCTCTTCGACCTCGCCTTCCTCGTCCTCGACCGGCGGCAAGATCACCAGGCGCTGGTGGACAGCCTCGGGGGGCCGCAGCCGTTGCAAGTGCTCCCACGCCTCGGTGTCCGGTTTGGTGCGACGCGGATCAGGCGTGTAGAAGCATTGGATTTCGACGGGGACATTGTCATCGGTGACAGCGGTGCCGCGGCCACGGATGCGCGGGATGCTGGTGCCCGTGGTCGGGCTGTTCCACATCATCATGGCGCCCTGCGGGCTCAGCGAGCCGAGCGACACCCGAAGGCGCAGGCTGTCGCGGGTGTCGCCCTTGCCGCGGCCGCCGAAGAAGTCGGCGTCGGGACGCTGCGTGGAGAGCACGACGTGGACACGGGCGCTGCGGCCCTTGCGCACCAGCGAGGCGATCTCGAGCAACGCCGGCGGCTGGGTCCGTTCCCCCTTGACCCGGTTGAGCGCGTACCAGGTTTCGAGATTCGATTTGAAGTCGGCGAACTCGTCGACGACCAGGGCGAACGGTGTGAAGTCGGATTCGTCGGCGCCGTCTTCGATGGCAGCGTACCGCTTCTCCATCTCTTCCCAGGCGCGGTGAATCACCGCGATCTGATGCTCGATCTTCGAAGCGACGATCTGGATGTTGGGCCAATCGCGGAAACCGATGAACTCGGTTCCCTTGCCGTCCACGACCTGAACGATCCAGTTCCGGCCGGCGAGTTCGGTGACGACCGTGTGCACGGCGGCGGTCTTGCCGGTGCCCGTGGCCCCAATGAAGATCACGTGCGGGTCGATCGCCGGACGCCAGCCAAGGACATTGCCGTCCTCGTCTCGGCCGTACGGGATGAAGACATCCTCGTACGGGGTGTGCGGGTCGGCGATCGGCTCCTTCCAGTAGAGCTTCCCGAGCGGCGGGCGCAGCTCGAACAGCACTTTGTCGTGTTCCAGATCCCACTTCGCACGCCAGCGCCCGCCCGGCAGCACGGCCGATAGGGTGCGTTCGATTCGGTCGCGATAACCCGACAACGCGAACCGGCCGCCATCGTCATGGCGGGCGGCGATCCGGGAGATCTCCCCCGTGGCCTCGTCGAACGAGGTTTCCTTATCGTCGATGACCGCGGTGGGGCCGAGGATCTTCAACACCAGGCGTTTCGCACGCGCGACCGGCTCCGGATCGGGCACCGGCAGTGGTGAGCGGTCGATGACGTAGACGAGCTGGCATTTCCGTTCGTCGTGGGCGACGCGCCGATAGCGTCCCCACGCCTGCCCGGACATGATCTCGTCGACCCGGGTCTCCATCTCGGGGTCGAGCCGCCGCCCGGCATCGGGGTAGCGGACGATGATCCGCCCAGGCCGACCGGGATCACGCAGGTTGCGCTCCTGCCAGCACTTCGTCTTCATTACCGCGCGGGTCGGCGGCATCGCCAGCACCCCGCACAACTGTTCCGCGCAACGGTCCACGTCCTGCTCGCGCAAGCGCCGGTGCCGACCGTTGACGGCGACCCCGGCCGCGGCGAGCACCATGCCGGTCACGGTGACCGGGACGCCCCAGCTGTCCATGCCGAGCATCGGGGCGCCGGTCTGCACTCCGGCCGCGCAGAGCAGAACGATCGAGGTGTTGCGGATCCAGGGATGGTGACGCGGCGGCAGCGGCGCCGACCTGCTGTAGGCCGGCGGCGTCAGCTTCACCGACGGCTGCTGCTGCATCACCTGGGTCGTCATCGCAGCGACACCACCCGAAAATGAGTCCTCACAACGCCCCCGGCACCAACGGGAATCACAAGCAGCAGTCGGCCAGCAGCACCCACAGCGGGCCCGGGCAGCCCGCCCTGATGGAGGTAGGCACCGAGTCGAATCCGTGGCACCGCTGACTCCCTTCTGCACTGGGCCTCGAAAGGCTCGTCGCAGGTAGAGAGGTTCGATGTCGGCGTCGGTGTGACGATCACCCGCTCAGGCAGGACTCCCGCCACGACGGCCACCCTCGATCGGACGCGCGGACACGACCGGCGGGCCTGCCGGCCGACAGGCCGCCCACCGGGCACACGTCGAGCTCCGGGTATGGCAGAGTGCGACAATTCGCACACCTTTTCGCGGCGGGGCAGCGAGATGGTTGGTCTCGCCAGGTTCTGGACACAACCAGGTTATTGCACGCTGCAGCATCGCAGCAAAACCCCCGGGCCGCGACGATCGCCAGAGCAACCATGACGGCGCGGCCAAAAACCCGACCCGGTCGCCCGTCTCGCCCGATGACCTGGGAAGTCGAGGCCTCCGAGGGTCTCGTACTGCCACCAACCTCAAGTGGGCCGAGCTGCCTCCTACGGTCCGTGACGGGCTGCTCGCGGCGATCGACAAGCTTGCCGCTCTGGGGCCACGGGACAGGCTTCTCGACGAAAGCTAGACAGCTAGCTAGCTCTCACGCCACAGAGTGGTCCGGTGCTGCCGCTGGAGGTGTTGGTTTCCATGGCGACAGCACCGGTCAACCAGTTGCGGTACTCCGGGTGAGGGCTCGACTACTGCCCTCATCCATCTTCGACGCGGCAATCGCGCATTCGGTTCCCACGAATCCGAGATCACGACGACACAGGTCAGGGACGCATGTCGACGATGTCGACGGGCTGCCCGCGGTAGCGCTGGGGCTCGTAGGTGAACACGACCGCGCTGACCGACCGGGCCTCGTGAACGACGGCCGCGGTCTCCACCGCGACGAGAGTGACTTCTGTTGCCGCAGAGCCGATATCGATTCCGTTCAAGCCCAACGGCAGAACGGTCAGCGGGCTTTCGTGGTCGTAGAGCAGAAACGACAATTCCCGTGCGTCGTGGTCGAGCTCGGCGGCGGCCGCGAGCACCGACACCGCGGAGGTCAGCAGAAGCCGTCCGTCGAGGACGGCGTTGATGACGACGGATTGGGCGCGCCGGGTGACGTCGCGTTCATAGGCCGTGAGGGTGGTGCTGTCGAGGACGATGGTTCCGGCAGCTACGCTCACGCCGTCTCGCCCTGCCGCAGCTGGTCAGCGCGCGCCAGCACTGCACGCGCCTCCACCTGGTTCTTGGCGAACTCGGGCGACTCGGGGTCGATGCCCAGGCGCCGCATGGCGCGCTCGGCGAACTCGTCGCGATGCTCGTAGGCGTGGCGTGCGCCGGGCAGATCCTCGTCGAGCGCGGCGCGCAGCCGGGTGAGCGCGTACTGGTTCTGCGACATCCCCGCCTGCGCCGCGGCGCGCTGCAGCAGGTACTTGTCCGTTTCCGTGAGGCCACGCAACGGGAAGTTCGATGATGTCATGACGTCACTCTACTCGTAGCTGGCCTACACCGTCACCTCCGCCGGCGAACTCAGCATTCCCCGATGTTCGGCGCACGAACGGCGCGTCGCCAGGCTCGAACCGGTCTGCCCGACAATGTCGGAGAGCTGCCGGCTGCGATCCCTTGTCGCTTGCCCGGGTGTTAGGCGACACTGAAAATGCCGACGTCGCGGCCGCTTTCGGGCGTTGAGAGTGCCCACGAACCATCGGCCCGAATCGGGCACGTTGGCGGCGGCACAACCATACTCGGGCCGCCGTCCTGGCTCGAGGATCTACATCTCGTCGTCGTAGGGGCTACGCGGGAGCCAGGTGTCGGCCGGGCCGGTACCTTTCTCCAGCCACTTGTGGTACTCGGCGGTTTCGCCCGCTTCCAGCCGCTCATAGCGGGCGCTGACGGTGCTGTGGTGCACCAGCAGGTCACGGCCGATCTCGCGCCAGCTCAACAGCGGACGGCCTCCGTGGTCGGCCCGCGCCGCCCTCAGCAGCTCGTCTTCCAAGGCCGCGAGGGCGGTGCGCAGGCGGCGCACATCGCGCATCGCGTCCCGCACGAAACCGCGGTCGCTCAGCTTGTCTCGGGAGTCGTCCACGCGGACGGCCTCGATCACTTCGATAGCGGTATCGGCCCAGTTCGCCACGTCCCAAGCTGGAGTCCCTGCTGCGGTGGCCCACTGGAGGGTCTTGGTGGTGCGGCCATCGTCCCAATCGGCCACGTTCACAGGCTCCAGGTGCGCGCTGCCCTCCAGGACGTGGCGGCCTTCACGAGCCGGCAGAAGACCACCGTACAAACGCTTGTATTCCACGAAGATCAACCCCAAGTGTCGGATCAGTCCTACAGCAATAGCGTAGGACTGATCCGACTCTAAACAAGGGGCGGCGACACCGGGAAGCGGGGCTACCGTCTGCGGCACCTTGCCGACAAGCATGACACCAGTCCGACGAAAGCCGTTGGCCCAAACGTGAATCCGGTCGGCATTGGCCACGCCTTTTCATCGGCATTTTCGGCGTCGCCCAACACCCGGGTCGCTAGGGTGACTTCATCGGTTCTGCCTGGGAAGGGAGATCGCGGGTGACATCGGTAGCCATGGTCCTCGTCCCGGTCGCGATGCTCGGGGCGGCAAGTGGAATCATGTTGCTGCGCAACGGCCGAACTGTCATCGGCCGCCTACTCCTATTGTTGCTGTGCCTACCGCCGACATTCCTTCTCGCCGATGCGGCGACCTCCGGCCAGTGGTTCGCGGCCGTCCTCGCGGCCCTTGGGTTCGGTCTCACCACGGTGGCGTGGGTCCGCATCCCGAAGGGTGTTTCTCCCGGCTGAACAGGGCTCGCTTCTCATCAGGTTCGTCAAGGATGCGTCTGGCTGGTTAGGCTAACTGGCCGTTAGTGGGGGTAGGAGGGAGATGCACCATGGCACCGGAACCGCAGTTGAAGGTCGACCCGGTGTTGCTGCGGACGATGGTGACGCAGCTCGACACGGAAGCGGATGAACTGCGGCGTACTAAGGCCGATCCGGGGGTCGACGAAGTTGCAGTATCGGTCTCCGGCTCAGCGGTCGCGACCGCCTGCGCGGGCGGAACTCTGCGGGTCGCGACGGCGCTCGCGGTGCTGATATCGCGGATCGACCACATCGGGTCGACCGCACGGGGCAGTGCCGATTCGTACGAGGTGACCGACCAAGCTTTCGCGGATGCCTTGAACGCCATGGGAGACATGTGATGGCGGTGCCGACTCGTGAACAGATTGCCGGCTGGGATCCAGCCAAACTCGGAACCGCCGCCGCTCAATACGCCACGATGGCCAGCACCATTCGCACAGTCCTCGACAACGTATCCCGCATCATCCACAAGCCGGGAGACAGCGGGGAATGGGTAGGCGCGGCCTGCGATGCCGCAGAGAGCCGTGCGGCCAGTGAGGTCGCCGAGGGAAGAAAGCTGGCCGCCGCTATCGATGACCTGAACACTGCCCTAGCAGGTGGATCGGCCGCGATCGGCGATCTGGTGCGATCGATGCTGAACACCGCTCAGTGGGCCGAGAACGACAAGTTCGCCGTCTCCAACGATTGGAAGGTCACCGACACCGTGACCAACACGACCGACTCGGACACGAGAGCGAACGATATGGCCAATTGGCAGGCGTCGCTCGACAGTCTGGGCGCGTCGTTGGAACGTGCGATCGACGAGTCGGCGACCAAGATTCGCAATGCCCTGAACGCCATCGACGAGGCGGCACCGTTGTCCTCGGCTCGGATGCCTGCCGGATTCCAACTAGAACTCGCCGGTCTCAGCCCCTCTCGGCAGCGGGCCGTCGATTATGCCGAGGACTTTTGGAAGAACTACAACCCGAACTTTCCTTCGTACTCGGACAAGGGCTCGGATTGCGCGAATTTCGTGTCCCAGGTCCTGGCCGCCGGTGGGTTTCAGCAAAAGCTGACGAGGGACCACCTCAACGATCCGAACGACGACGACCCGAATGCGTGGTTTTCGCAGCCTGACGAAAACCTCGTCACCGACGACTGGGAAGCCTCGCGGACATGGACGTACGCTCCAGAGCTGTACCGGTTCCTGACCGAGGGCGGGGCCGGCGACGGGACACCCACGGGGACCGCGGCAGACACCAGCCTGTGGCAGTCGCCGACCGCCACGATGGATCCCAACGGACTGTCCAACAGCGGACTGCGCCCGGGCGATGCCGTGTTCTACGAAAAGGAGACCGGTGACGGACGAGTGATCTCCCATGCCGCGGTCTACGTCGGAAAAGACTGGATCACGACCCCCGACGGAACCCGCGTCTGGGGTGATGTCGTCAATATGCACACCTCGAACAGATACCACGAGCCCTGGTACCTACCGAGATACGGCGAGGACGCGGGAAACTTCCCAATCAAATACCGGCCAGTCAAGATCGATTATCCTGACGACCAGAATTAGGACGGGGTGCTGACAATGTTCACTATGAAGCGGTTGGTGCCTCTCTCGATCGGAATCGTGGGCGTGGTGATCGCGGCGTGGTTCTTTTACACGTCGTGGAAGTTCGATGGAGTGACCTGGCTGTGGTCACCCCCGGACGCGGTGAAGACCAAGGGACATCGGTTTCAGATGATCGAAGGACCAATTCAATCCCTGGGAGGAGATGACTGCGTCCGAATCGACTCGATACCAATTTCCGGGAAACCGATTTGCCTGTTCAAGGGCGACGTAGCGAGAGAGAATTCCCAGCGCTATGTAGCGATCGAATGGGGACCCGACGAGTACTACAAGTACACCGATAGCGGTCCGACGGATTTTTGGCGTCCTACTACGTGGTGAAAACTGCTGCCCCTGCACCAGCCTTCGTCGCGTCCGCTGCTCACTGCCCATGGGGCGTTGCCTGATCCACCGCAGCATCCGCCGAACCGCCGCAACATCGGCGCCAGTAAGGTCGACCACCTCGTCGACGGAATACGGTTCGCACCGATCCGGCAAATCCATGATCGAACGAAACAGGTCGAGATCGCCCAACTCCCGTGCAACTACCTCGAGGTCAGGCAGAATCCGCTCGAACGGCGCGGCCGCCAGCGTGTCTGGCCTGCGCATCGCCACCTCGAGCCGAGCCACACCCGGGCTGGTGCAGGACCGGCTCCCGACACGTGTTCCAGCACAGCCCACTGTTCCAGGCAGGCTAATCGAGCTACGGCGCGCCATTCGCCGGGATTCCGGGCAGCTTCTCAGAATGTGGCATTGCCTTGTGGGTCGAGGTCGATCAGCAACGTGCCGGGTGACACCGGAAACTGCACTGGCACGACCGTCTTGCCGGTGAGTCGTTTGGATCCAGTATCTGACGACATCGGGGCCCTGCGGACTATCTGGTTATCTGCCGATATCGGCGCGCTGCCGATTATCTGGTCTGCCCGCACCTCGAAGTCGCCGCCGGAGTGCTCGAGCATCACCACGTAGCCGTCCGGGCCACCGCCTCGTTCATCCCACCACTGGGCATGCAGGACATACGCCATGCGGTCGTCGCGTAGTTGTACCCGACTGCCCGGGGCATAGCCGCCGGTGGTGGTCACCAGGATGGCATCGAGGATGTCGCACGCCCCGAAGTAGGGGAAGCCGTAGCGGGTCGGCTCACCATAGACACCGACACCGGGGCGCCACGTCATGGCCTGGTGATACCAGCCGGACAATTGTTGGCGTGTCTGCCAGCCGGGGCCCGACTGCTCGTCCAGGACCTCGACGTGCGCACGAAGCTGGTGCTGCCAGACACTGTGCGGCTCCTGGGCGAGGAAGCATCGCACCGCGCGGTCGAGCGGCGCGAACACCGCGTCAATGGTCTCGAGGTCGCCGACGGCAACGGCGCGTTCGGACACCACCGGACGCAATTCAGGCCGAGACTTCAGCACCAGGCTGTACAGCAGGTGCAAGAAGGTGGCCCGGCCGGGTGGGACGTCGTTGAACATGAGTCGGCCGCGGACGCTGCGCTGCGGGAATCGCGCATGCAGGTACAGGCCCCGGCTACGGATATCGGCCGCCCAGCGTGCGCGCCGTGCCACCACCATATCGACACGGACCGACGGATCAGTGGCGGTCTCGCGCAGGGCGGTGGTGAACTTCTGCCCCGACCGCGCGGCAGCACGCGCCCTCTTCGCTGCGGTGGATTGCTTCTTGGGCATGATGTGCTCTCTTCCTCGGCTGGTCCCACACCCCGGCCGGCAAGACGTGCACCGACATGCGGACAGGATCGATCTTCACGGGCCCCTGGAGACCTTGGCCGTCGTCGACCTCGCGGTGTGGGCGCGGGTCTCAGCGGGCGGCGTACGTGGCTTGCCGACCCCCACACCCTATAGGCAGACACCGACACCGGGTCGGGTCATCGCACGCGAACTCGCCGAGCTCCACTTGATCAAGCTAACTGTCACCAGCGATGCAGCTCCTGCCTCTCCCACCTTTCCCAATCCTGTGTTGTGTCAGCGTGTTACAGTCCTGTCAGACCAACATTCGTGTGGCCTAGGTGGCGCGCTCTGTGAGCGCGAGGATCTCAACAACAGCAACACCGCATGCTTCGTGTTCGCTCCCGAAGGAGACTCCTCATGCCCACCGATCCAGTGATCGCGTTAACCAAGACCCTGTCTGACGGCCGGACAGCGGTTGTCACCGTCACTCCCACCATCACCAAGGTGCACGTGGACGGCACAGAGTACGGCAGCCACATGGGCCCGCACCACGCATTCGTGCGGCGACCCGGAATTCCGGACAACATCGTCGCCGCGATCGGCCGTGTTCTGTTGACCGCCGACGAAGCCGCCCAGGTTCAAGCCGTGTGGGACCAGGCCCAAGCGCAGCGCCCCCGCGATCTCCGCGGCGAACGAGCCGCGCTCGCACACCAACTCCGCTGCGCCGAACAGGAATGGTCGGCCGCGCACAACCGGCGCATGGACGAAGGCGACTGGCCCGACCCGTTCCACGACGACGCGGCGAACGAACGAGCGATCACCGCCGCCCGCGACGCACTCACCGCCTTCGACGCCGAACACCCCGAGATCGCTGCACAACTGGCAGCCGACCGCGACGCCGCGATCGCCCGGCGCATGTGGGACTGACACCATGAGTACCCCGCTGCTCCCTGTCGCCGAGCACGGTCGAGACGTCGCGCCTGGGCTATGCTGGCACGTCGATGACGCCCAGGAAGCGGCCGAGAAGGCCGCCCGCGAGTGGGACGAGGCGATGTGGGCCCGCCTGCCGTCGAAGACGTGGTTGTGGATCGACCCTGCTGCGGTCACCGTCCGCACCGGCGCTCTCCATTCGAGACCGTTCATTTGTTGAGTTGAAACGTTCATCCCGGCAGCGTGATTCGCGCGGAAATACTGACGGCGTCGTGAATTGAAGTGCCGCGAGTCCCACCGCCGCCGTTGGTCTGCGGGGCAACAACGCTGCCGCTTGATCACGGAGCCCTGTCGGTGGACAGCGCCGGACGCTAATATGGGTTCGCCGTCCCGCTCCCCGCGCATGCGGGGATGAGTCGTTTGAGTTTCCAGCGACAGTCCGGTTGCTCCCCGCGTGTGCGGGGCATTCTCCCCATCCTCATGGGGGCCATACACCGGCGTATCCGTACGCCTGCGATATCGCATCGAGAGTGCCGTCCTTCTCTCAACAGCCGAGGTGAGGAACCTATTGAGCCGCAACAACATCCATGCACACGACGGCCCTGACTCGTCACACAGCCAGGTCAGCCCGAATACCCGATACCACAACCAGAACGCACGCGACGCCGCCGCGCGCGCCGCCCATGCGTCGGTGTCGAAGCAGTGGCGAAGGCAACTCGCCGCTGCGGCGTTCCACCGGCGCGATCAAGCGAAGTTGTTGACGATGATCCGCAGTGGCACCACCTTGACCGCGGCCGCCGCCGAACTCGGGCTCAGTCATCAAGCCGTTTACGGGCGCGCGAACTGGGACACGCGATTTGGGAACCGTCTCGAGCGAGTGCTCGCCGCAACCTGTCCGGCTGGGTCTCGTTGCGGCACTCCAGCAGGTGCCCGGTTCCATGGCGGGCACTGTCGCGCATGCCGCAACGCCAAGCGTCAGACCGGCATGAGTTGATCACCCCCGGTCCGCCGATGGCGCTGTGTCATAAGAGCTTCCCGCCAACCGAGGCTTGTAAAGCCGTTTACAGAAACCGTAAACTGCTTTACATGACCGAGGTTGTGTTCACCGCGAACTATGTGACCCAGGTGGAGCTAGCGAAGGCATACCGCCGCCTCGGCCACACCTGCCCCACACCCGCATGGAGCGCCACATTGCTGATCAGCAAGGGGTTGTCGATGGCGTGGGGTTGCCCAGTCCTCCCACCGGAGGAACTGCGGGACGAGGAGTACCCGGCACGCCACGACTGGTATGTCATCGCCGACGCAGGCGAGCTGGATTGGCCGCCATTGAAACCCGAGGAGCAGATCTGGCCGGCGCTGCTCGAGAAGCATCCGGTACCCACCGGGAAACAGGCCGAATT
Source organism: Nocardia transvalensis (assembly GCF_015477765.1). Lineage (GTDB taxonomy): Bacteria > Actinomycetota > Actinomycetes > Mycobacteriales > Mycobacteriaceae > Nocardia > Nocardia transvalensis_A. The sequence continues at coordinate 108,700 of NZ_JADLQQ010000015.1, forward strand.
CGCCGCTCGGGCGATGGGCAAAGCCAGTGTCGAAGAGGCCCACCGTGAACAGTTGCGGCACCATTACCTCGGGAACGCGTACATCGGCGGCGCAAAACGCAACCCGACGGATGTGAACTTCGACCCGATCGTGCGGGATTGGGACGCCACCGCCCGCGCACTGGCCGATTTCCTCGACGCCCACCGACCTCCCAAACTGACCAGCGAGCAGCGGGTCATGGCGCAAGGGGTACGCCTGGCACAACTCGAGGCGGCCGTGGCGGCCACCAAAATGAGCTTGGGTCACCTCATGCGCAACGCTGCGCGCGAGACCCGTGTAAGCGGTGACAAGCTGCGGCGGGGATTCAAATCCGACATGTCTCGTTGGGGCGGAGTGTCACGCCCCACCGTGGATGCCTGGCTCGCAGCCGGTGGGTGCTGCGAGGGCGCCGTCCCCGGCAGCGACACCACCGAATCGAGACACACCCCCGACGTCGAGGAACAGATCCGATGAACACTGTGACCGTCACGACCGACAGCGGCAAAACCACCGTCCAAGCCCCGTACCACCCGAACTGGCCGTCCAAGGCACGGGCACTCGGTGGCGAATGGTCGGGCTCGGCCTGGGTCTTCGACAGTCGCGACGAAGATCGGGTGCGGCAACTCGCGCGTGCGGTCTACGGCACCGATGGGACGACCGACCCGGCCGGCACGGTCACCGTGCGAATCGAGGTGCTCGACGTACGTGGTGAACGTGGCGGTAAACCCGCCACGCTGTGGCAATTCGGCCACAAGATCGCCACCCGCTTCGGCCGCGACGAGGAGCCGCGCCTCGGAAACGGCGTGGTCCTGGTCACCGGAGGATTCAAGCGCTCAGCCGGATCCCACAACTACATCGAGCTCGGTCCCCTGCCAAACACGTATGTCGAGGTTCGTGACGTGCCCAGGACCGTCGCCCTCGACCACGAACTCCACATAGTCGACGAAGCCGATGATCTGGACCGGGAAGCCCTGCGCGCCGAGCAGCAACGCCTCGTGGCCCGACTAGCCGAGATCGACGCCATCCTCGGCGACTGACCCAACCAGCTCCGCTGATCTCCTTGTCGGTCCGGTTCCCGCAGGCATCGGGCGGCGACCTACGCCATTCGCGCGCTTTTACTGACGGACGACCCGAGAACGCAAGCCAGCGAGCCAAATTCGCCCGGGGTCTAGGATTGAAGACAGCTTCTGAAGGGCTGAGGTAAAAGCACTACGTTCTCTTGATCGGACCGCTGGCCAGCCCGGCGATGGCGCCGCGGCCGACGGCCTGCATCCAGGCAGCGTTGTCGCCGTGGTTGGGGTTCGTTTCTGGAACTGGCCAAATCGGTCGCCAGCGAGGTACGCCGTCGACCACTACCACCTGGTCGAGGTGCTCTTCCTCGGTCGCGCCCGCGCCAGCGGGCCAGTGTTCCAGCAGCACCGGCACGTCGCCGTTGCGATCGCCGAAGTCCTCGGCTACGGCAGCCCAGATATATTCAGCACTGTTGGTGACCGAGGCGCCGATACCACGTTCGGACACAATTACCAGATCGGCCCCGACGTCGCCGAAGGCCCGCAGGTGGGCGATTCCGAATCCGGCCGCGCAAGCCGACGGGTAACGCCAGTTCGGGATGTCCTCAATCCACCAATTCTCGTTCCTGGAAGGTAACGGCGGAAAGGTGTCTACGGGTGAAGGGTCTTGTTTCACAGGAATACTCCCTAATCCATTGCCGCTGTGGGCGTGGACGGTCACAGTGTTCATCGGATCTGTTCGGGATCGGTGTCCGGTGCTGTCGGCTGAATCAACCGAAGAACCTGCGGCCGTGGTGCAGCACGGCGGCGGCCAAGGCCGTCAGGCCGGCCGCCACGACGAGGAGTAGGGCGGTGGCTCCGTTCGGGGGGCGGTCGAGCGCGGCGGCGAGAATCAATACCGCCGCGCTTAATGCGCAGCAGGTCGCCGCGACGCGGTATCTGCGCGCGGCGGCACGCAAGATGAGTCCGCCGGCCAGCATCGAACCTGTCGCCGTGTAGGTCAGCAGTGTCGGCAGGTTCATGGTCTTCTGGTCCTCTTCCAGGTGTGCACGGCACGCGTTGTGGGAGTCCACGACAGGTACGCCCCGGTTCGAGGTGCGGTGATGGTGGACATCGGATCTCTCCGTTCTGTGGATGCGATGGCTACGACTTGTTCGTCGTCTTGCTGTTCGCGCTGGGCAGCATGAGCTTGGCGCGGTGGGCGCTGAGTGCCTGGTCAACGAGATCGCGGACTTCGCGCGGGAGTTGGGGGACGACGTTGTCGGTCGCCTGGACCTGATTCAAAGCGTCGATGAGCACGGCGCGTTCGTCGATCGCCAGGCGGGCCTGCTCGATCATCCCGGCGACGTGCGGGCCTCCAGGGGTTATGGACGCTGCCTTGTCGAGCTGTTCGGTCAGTCGAGCGATCTCTTTCTTCGCCGCGCCAAGTTCCCGTTTGAGCGCTGCCCGCTTCTTCTGATTGCCGAGGATCTCGACAACGACACCGCCGCCGCCGAACAGCAGGAACAGAAGGACGAGCATACCGATCGTGGCGATCGTGTCAGCGTTCACGACCAACCTCCCACAAGTCTCTGATTGATAGTCATCGGGATCCTCCGTTGCTCGACAAACTCGGCGCACTCGGCAATTCGGGTTGAGGATGATGTTCGGGCCCGACACCGGCGCCTGTTCGCTCCCCAGGTCCTGGCTGCGTGATCCGCGGCCATCGCCGCATTCCTTTGGCCGTCAGGCGATTCTGCGCGCTGCTTCGGCTGCGAAGCACCGGCCGCCGACATCGTCGAGGCGCTCCACCCGGCATCTCCTCGAGGTCTACCAGGACCCGTGCGTCATGTGGCCGTAGGCACGGCGGGCGCTCGTGCCGATAGATCGCCTCGGCGACTGCGTCGACGTCATCTCGAACCTGTACCGCCAGCGGGTCGACCCCGTGAGTGCGGCCGATGCGCTCGAACATCACCCTGTGAGTGACGAGTTCTTTGCTCACGGGTGCCCCGCCTCGGCAGTGACGGACCGGCCGCCGGCGGTGAGCTTGGCGAGATGCCGGTAAATCTTTCGGAATGCGGCGCGCTGGCGGGGATCTCTGGTGACGGAGTTGAAGTGCTCAACGGCTTCCTTCAGGGCGGCGATGTCTTCGGGGCCGCCAGTCACCTCGATGTCGGCGATCGTGCCGTCACATCCGCCGACCGCGGTCAGCGCGACAGACCCGCCGCACGATGCTCCCGTCGTGAGGGCCGCGTTGAGGTGTCCGACCCCGGTGAATCCGTCCGGGGCGAAGTCCAAGTGCACCCGGCCGTCGGTACCGTAGTCGAACACGACCTGCCGACCGTCGGCGACCCGGGCACTGAGCAGTGTTCGACCGGCTTCCTCGACTGTCCTGAAATGGTCAGGCTCCGGGATCACAGGTGTTCGCATTTTCGTAATGGGCATGGTGGTGAATCTCCTTGAGTGATTAGCCTTTTCGGTGCGTCAGGTCAGCTCGGGATCACGTCTTCCAACAGACCCGGGGTGCTGAGTTGGCGCCGATCCGCTCGGTGACTGCAAGCTGGGCATATCGAGCCTGCTGAGGTCTGTCAGGCAGGCCAGCGAGGACGACCGGGTGGCGGTTGTGCATGTGCGTCTCCTCGGAAACAGGTTGGATCAGCTACTTCGTGACGCCGTTGCACGTCGCCGGATTCCAGAGACCGAGCCGGTTGTCTCGTGCATACCTCTCGGCGGCGCGGAATTCGCGTTGATACTGGTATGGAGTCTGATAGGTGTACTCGTGGCCGAATCCTTGCGCGATCGCGGCGAGGTTGAACAGCGACCCGTCCACCCAGACATACGCCAGCAGCCGCCCATATTTGTCGGTGCTGTCCTGCGACGAATCGGCCTTCACCAGCACCTGCTTACCGGTCAGCACCTGCTTGGCATGGTTCGACGCCTCGACACCGAAACACTGCACTGGCTTGCGCGGATCCCGAGTTTCGGGGGTGTCCAGCCCCACCATCCGAATCTTCACCTGCTGGCCGCCCTTGCGGATCGACACCGTGTCCCCGTCGATCACCTGCGACACCGGAAACGGACCCTCGGCATCAGCCGGGACAGGGATCGGACTCGGCGCTCCAACAACCGACGACACCGCCCCGACACCCGGCACCTGACCACAGGCCGCAGCCAGCGGAACCGCCACCGCGACGCACACCACCGCCAACCCGTGGCTCACACCTCGCCGTCCTGGAAACTGTTGCACCACCAGGGACATCGGACCGCGCCTCCCTGAGTTCGAAACGGTGCTCATCGACCTTCCTCCAGTCCAAAATCGCGGAGCACCGCTTGCGAGACCCATTGCGAGACCTGGTCGATCACCGCGTCATGTGCGGTTGGCGGAATCCGGAACAGGCCGAGCTGTCCCCGGCCAGGGATCGCCTTGGGGAAGCGAACCGGGTCGGCGAACCGCCAGTGCCACATGTCCGCGCCGGAGCGGCCCCAGGGTGCGCAGCAGCCTGCTGCGGGATGGGCGTCGACCAGCCGCGCGACGCCCAGGTATCCGCTGGGACATGCCTGCGCGCGCAGATGCTCCTCGCCCACAGCGAGGGCGCGGGCCAGGTCGGCGCCGTCCGGATCCCATGCCTGACCTGCATGGATCACAATCAGACCGCGATGCCGAGTCGGACGGGGCCGGTTTTCTACGGTCTTGTGGCCGTCGACGATCAGCTGAGCCCAGGGGCGGCGGATACTCAGCGCGCGACCTCCGCCACGTTCCAGCTCGACACGGAGGGTGTCGGCAGTGGCGGCGGCGACCATCCGATGAAACGACGACGCGAGCGCCGGCTGTTGGCGGAGCTTGCGGCGCAGCACCTTTGCGACTACTGAGTCCATCATCACGCTCACCTCCGTGTGCTGGTCTTTCGGTTGGTGCAGAGACGCGCGGACCCGCACACGATGACAACGGCCACGCGACCCGCGATGGTGGGCCCCTTGCCGGGCGAGGCGGCGACGCCGCCGATTCTGGTCACGAGTGCCCTACCCCTCTCACAGCCCCAGCGCCAGGACGCGCGCCAGCCGAGCACGAACCCGGCCGCGAACCCCGCCGCCACGGTGGCCGCCACCGCACCGACCACGACGTTCGCGGTGACAGCGCGCCTTGGCTCCTCCGGACGGGGTGGGATGTACGGGACGTAGCCATACGAGCGAGGCGGCGGGCCGTCGAAACGCGGATAGGTGACGCCGGTAGTGGTGTTCACAGTGAATCCCCTGGCAAGTAGTGGTTAGTTCGGTTGCGTCGCGGCTATCAGAATGCGGATGGGTACCGACAGTGCCGACTGCGAAGTCCCCGCGGGGCCGCCAGGCGCGGTGGCCGGGACGATGCTTACGGGGCGGCGCCAGCGGTGATCAGATCCGCCTCGTACTTCGCGGTATATATGCGACCGTCCAGCCACTTGCTGACGACCGTGCGGTCGATGGTGACGTCCGCACGGATCGCCGGTGCGAGTGCATCCTCCAATTGCAGGAGCCGGTCGCGCAGATAGGCCGACACATCGCACACCTGCTGCAGGCGCGCAACGTAGGCGGCGTCGACGAGCAGCAGCGTCCTGCACACCACATCGGCCACGTGACCGACCAGTGCCGCCGCGGTCTCGTCCGCGATCACAGTGAGCGCCGGATCCGCACTGCCCCCGGACGTTTCGGCGCAACGATGCGCAGGCTGGGATTCGGCGCTGATTTCCGGAGAGAACTCATCGGCCCCGACCGTTGCCGGGGTTTCGATCGGAGAGGCGGCCATCTGACGCCCGGGTCGTTCAGCGACATGACGGCCGGCACGCGAGGATGCCGCAGCAGCCGCGGTGTGGAACATGATGTTCTCCTTGGCCGAGCCAGCGGCTTCGTCTGTGGGCAATGCCACTGGGACACGGCTTGTTGGCTCGGAGCGAAAGGTCGAGGTGGTTAATCTCGCCAATGGTTGACACACGTCACGATACTGCTTTTCGCATTATTTCTCAACGAGTTGCCCTTGTGACTCCAGGAGACCTCGCGCCCGTGGTAGGCGAAGATTCCCGACTCGAATGGCCGCGTGTCCCGCAGCCCTGGTGCGGTACGGGCTGCGGGACACGCGTGACAACGCGGTTGGTCAGACCGCGGATCGGTGGACATCTGTGGAGATGAATTCACCGAGTGTGGTGTCGACCAGACCGGCGAGCGCAGCTTCGAGCCGGTCATGCTGTCGCGCAGGCGAAGTCCGGGAACTGGCTGGGCGCCAGGGGTGTTCGATGGGGTTCAGCTCCCGATGTGGGGGATGTCCGCAGGCACCATCCGATTCGCTTGGACGAGCACCCATTTGGCGTGCCGCTTGGCCGGGCAGCTGGTGATCGGATGCTCGATGTGCACCTGCATGACCGCGTGGGCGTCCTCGGGTGTCCATGATTCTCCAGGCGGTGGTGCCGAACACACCATCAGGGCGGGGTGGGCTTGCTCCAGCATCGGTAGTCCTCCTTTGGAAGTACGGAAGCGCTGGATGCGTCGGTGTGGCAGGGGACCCGTGAGGAGCGGAACCGGCCGGTGAGGTGCCTAGTAGTTCTGACATCTGTGGTCTCTGCCACGCTCACCGAGCATAGGACGTACTTTTGTACCTGTCTAGTACTTTTATATTAGTTTGGATGTATGGGCTGATCGTGTGCGAACCGTACGATCTGGCGAAGGCAGTGACGCGACCGCCGAAGGAGATTGCCGATGTACGCACTGGTTGTACGGTTCGAACTAAAGGACGGCGAGAGCGCCGAAGCGTTCGACCAACTGGTCGCACAGACTGTCCGCGGCATCCAGGAGAAGGAACCGGGCACCCTCGTCTACGCCACCCACCACGTCGACGGCGAACCTCTCGCACGCATCTTCTATGAGGTCTACCGCGACCGCGAGGCCTTCGACGCACACGAACGACAGCCCCACACGCTGCACTTCTTGTCGGAGCGGCACCGATACGTCGTCGACACCCGCGTCGAGTTCGTCACTCCCCGCGCCGACAGCAAGGGACTTCCAGTCGATGCCGGAAACTGACGACATCGAACTGGGTCGCAAGATCGCCCACTTCCGGACACGAAAAGGGTTGTCGCAGAGGGAACTCGCACCACTGATCAATCGGTCGGAGGCATGGCTGTCGCAGGTCGAACGTGGCGTTCGGAAAGTCCCGCGGCTCGACGTCCTCGAGCGGATCGCCGAAGTCCTGGACGTGCCGCTAGCAGAATTCGCACCGACTGCACCGGCTGTAGCGGCTGAAGAGGTGCCGCCGGACGCGATTCCGTTGCGGCTGCTGTTGAGTGCGAACTACGCGCTGCGCGCGCTGACCGGAAGTCGGGGACACGCGAACCTCGACTCCCTGGGACGCGATGCCGACCGCGCCTGGACGTTGACGCATGAGTCACGGTACGACGAACTCGTGCCGCTGTTGGAGAGGCTGTTGCCGCAATTGGAAGCGGCTGCGACGGTGGAGCAGAGTGGGCCAGAAGTCTACGCGATCTTGGCACGCAGCTACCACGCCTGCGCTGCTGCATTGGCGAAAATGCAACAGTTCGATGCAGCGTGGGTGGCTGCCGACCGTGCCATCTCCAACGCGGGGCGTGCGAGGGACCCCCTGCTCATGGGCGAAGGCGCGTTCCGCCTGACGCTCGTGTTCCAAGGTGCGCAACAACTCGATCAAGCCGACCACACTGCATCCACAGCGAGAACCGCACTCGAAGGGCTCGTCACCGAAGGCGTTCCGGAAGCATTGAGTGTCTACGGGGCACTGACATTGCAGCAAGCCATCATCGCCGCCCGAACCGACCGTGCCTCCGACGCACGGCGACATCTCGACGACGCGCAAGCCGTCGCCACACGACTCGGTGGAGATCGCAACGACTACCACACCGAGTTCGGCCCGACGAACGTCCAACTGCATAACGTCGCCGTCGCGGTCGAACTCGGCGACGCCGGCGAGGCCATCCGGATTGCCGGCGCGATTGACGCCTCGACTCTGTCCGCTGAACGGCGCGGCAGACTGCTGATCGATGTAGCACGCGCCTGGGCACAGCGGCGAAACGTTGCACAGGCGCTGTCGGCACTGGAAGAGGCCGAAAGGCTTACCCCCGAACAGGTTCGCCACCACCGCCTGGCGCATGCCTGCATCCGTGACCTGCTCCGCATCGGGCGCCAGCCGCCACCGGGATTGGCCGAGCTAGCGGGCCGCGCTGGCATCGAAACGTAGGCCGCACCGTGCATCGACGGAGCTCCGATCAAACGCGATGCGCCTCTTCGTCTCGCGCCTCACGCTGGTCGCCGTTTCACGATCGCGGTCCGCGGCTTTGCCTGGAAGTGTTCGAGGATCGCGGTGAGTATCTCGGTGACACTGGTCTCCGGTAATGCGGTGATGACCCTGCTGGCGTCGGCCGGTTTCATGCCCGTCAGCAGCGCGATCAGCTCCTTCGGCCTGTTCGCCGCGAGACTTGTGATCGTCGGGTCGTCCGTGTTGGGGGCCCGGGTCTGAGCGGGCTGTTCCCGATCGCGGGCCGCGGGCCGCAGCGACTGCATGCGGTGGAATTCGGCGCGATTCCACGCCTGCACCCATTCGTGTTCCGATTTCCAGGATCGGTCCATTTCCTTGACGCCATGGAGGGTGTTCGAGCGGATCAGCAGCACGACCAGCAGCTTGCGGAACACGACGAGCTTCGGTCGCCGTTTGCCGTTGAAGATCTCCGACAATGTCGTCGCCGAGGAGGATACCTGCGGGCCCGGGGCCGTCTCCACGTCCATCAACAGAGCGCGAAGCGGCGGGTTGCCGACCGCGGCTCGGAACCGCCGCAGTTCGAACGCCAACTCGTCGAAGGTGTCCACAAACTCAGGGCGCGGCCGCCAGTCGTCGTATCCGGACAGGTCCGGGCTGTCCGGCTCGAACTCCGGCTCCACGACCCATCCCTGCGGAGTAGGGACCAGATCCGCCGCCTTACCCGCGAGCCGCAGGCGCGTGTCCTGCCAGTAGTCGTGCCACTGCTCGATCTCCTCCTCGCCGGCGCCGCAGGCGCGGAGCAGCGCCGCCGCGGATTCCCAGGTCGGGAACCTCTTTCCGCTGAGCGCGGCGGCCAGGGTGGAGTGCGAGTAGTTGACCCTGCTGGCCAACTGCCGGTAGGTCAGCGTGGAGTCCTTCTCGACCCTTGCACGCAGCCGGCGCGCGAAGTTTCCGATCGGTCCGGGGTCCTCGATCGGATTTCGTTTCCTCCCCACCGCCGGATCAGCTGCGCTGCGGCATGGCCGCAGGTGCTGGCTGGATCGACGTCCCGATGACGCACAGCCAGCGCAGCGCGACAATAGCGGCCGCGCTGGCACCGACCGGGATCGATAGTGCGACCATAGGAGCGACGTCGTGGGAGATCAGCACTCCCGCGACGATGATGAACATCGCGAACACGAAGACGTAGCTGACGAACCACCATCCGGGCAGGCAGCTCTTCGCCGAGGACACACGGGACCCCACGTAAATCACCCGCAATCTATACTTTTCGGACTTTTGGACTGAACGGTCATGTTGTTGCGGATCCGAGGTAGGCGCCTCGGCGGGCATCCGCAGCCACACGGCAACTCATAGTGCCCTGTTGTTGCCGCCGGTGAACATAGTGTGTTGTAACCAGATTGTCCGAAGCTTGGCCCGGTCTTTTTCCGCCGATTGTGCGGTTGTGGGATACGCCGTGGACAATGCGTCCGGAACACGCTGGCCACAGCATCGGGGTTTCGTTCTGTCCCGTTTTGTTCGACGGTGAACTCGGTTACCGATTATTTATCAATAGGGTCTGGTCCCCGAGGCCGCGAGGCAGCATCCTTACAGCTGTCACCTTGCGGAGAAGCGCGAGCGCGACACGAGGACGGGCACCGTTGGACTGAACGTGTCCCTGTTTCCGTGGGGTATCTGTAGGCGCAGATACCCCACACCTCGCACAATGTGGAAACCCAAGCCGCCGGCAAGTCCTTACGGCGATGCTCGCTCCGCAAGATGGGAATCGGTGACATCTCACCAATTTTCCAGTCCGGCGGGGATGATCGGCGGGATGCCGCGGTCGTCCAGCAAATCGATCGGCTGTCCAGCAAACTCGCCTCGATGAGAGGCTGTCATCGTTTGCTACTCATCGCATCGATCATTGGTCAGTCCGGCGATCGCAGCGCGGCCGACGCGCCCACGTCGGCGGGCCAATGTTCCAGCAGCACCAGCACATCACCGTTCCGGTCGCCGAAGTCCTCAACCACGGCAGCCCAGAAGTATTTGGTGGCATCGATCTCGGCATTTCGTGCCCCGCGGCGTTCCCGGCTGCGGCACCCGCGGCGGGCGCCCACACTCATTTCCCGGCCCCGGTGGCTGACTGCTGGGGAGTCGATAAGGCGTCTTCCGGACTGTGGACGTCGATGTCACCTTCCGGGGTGATCGTGACAACGCCGCCGTATAGCTGCGAGTAGATGAGGATGGCGCGTGCCAGCTTGGACGCGACGGTCGCAGCGGCAGCCTCGGTCTTGAACTGCGCCACAACACGTTTGGTCGGCTGGAACCAGGCGGTGCACGTCTTGTCGTTCCAGTGCCAGTCGCCGATCGGTCCGGCCAGGGTGACGACCACCTGGACGTCATGAGGCTTGCGGGAGCGAGAGGGAGCGGCGGAGGCGATGACCTGGGTGCCGATCTCCACGATCCGATCCGAGCGCAGCCAGTCGTTGTCTACTGTCGGGATCCACAGTTCGGGCATTCGGCCATTCTTCATTGAGTGCAGCCCCGTACATAAACGTTCCCAGACGATGCCGCACGCTCCTATCGTGTCCTGGCATGGCGACCGCAACCATCACCATGAACGACGCCCTGTTCGCGCAAGTGCAGCAGGCGGCCGGGGCAGACCTCTCGGCATGGGTCGAGAAAGCCTGCTGGTCCCGGCTGTTCACCGAGACCGCGCGTGCCCAGGCCGCATGGGAGCGCACCCACCCGGCCGAGGCCGCCGAGCAGCGAGCCGCGGAAGCTGCCCACTACCTGGAGATCGAGGCCGAGCGGGAAGCCCAATACCTGGCCGAGGAAGCCCGGTCGCAGCGCGGCGGCGACGGGGACGGACCGACTGCCGAGGAGCGGGCCGCGGCCGAGCGGCGTGCCCGGGAGCTTTTCGAGCGGGCCGACCGACGGCTACGGGAACGGGAAGAGGGCGAGCAGTGAGCCAACTACGGTAGCCGTCGGCGACAGACTTTGTCGGACAAGGGTTTTATCGTGGTTGACGGGACCTACGGCACGACGCTGTTTGTGCGTAGCAGGAAGACTAATCCGGGCCAACGGCGGTGAGGAAAGCGGGAACGCTGAAGCATCAGAAGTGGTTAGAAGGAAGCGTCCTCATGGCCTCACCGGCGACGAGTATACCCGTCAGCTGGGGATCAGTTCACCGAGGTTTACGGGCGTGATGACCACCGATCCGTCGGGCAGCTCGCCGGGATCTTCGAGCCCGATATAGGTGACGGGCTGCTCCCCGGCCGGGCTGCCGATTTCGGCATCCATCAGGTCCGCGAGATAACCGATCGTGAGATACCGGTGGTCCAGGAGGGAACGCACCAGCTCGGTGGCGGTGGCCCGATTGTTCTCGACCCGGTTGAAGTTCGGATGCCCGGACAGGTGCAGGTGCAGCCACACTGCCCGCCAACGCCGATCGGTGGGGCGGACAAACGCCATTGGCAATGCGACCCGCCCGGCGCCACGCAGTTCGGACTTCATACGCACGGTCCGCGGCTCGAACGGCGTGCCCTCCTGGTCCGATTCGCGGAGCATGAACCCGAAGAACGACTCCGCGACCTCGTCGAACCCTTCTCCCGAGTAGATGTTCACCTGCGGGATCACGATGTCGGCGGCGATCTTCGACAGGTCGAGGTCGATGAATTCCGACGCCCCGTGCGGGGCCTCGGTGATGTCTCCGGAGTGTCGGCCACCGGCAGCGGTGAGGCTGGTGTACGACAGCCAGATCGGCATCTGGAATGCGTCGTCGAGCATCAGCGCCGACAGGTCGAAGTCGGTGCGGTGTTCCCGCTGCCGCCAGTACACGAAGAACCGCAGCAGCTGCCCCTCCACGGTCGACACCGACCCGCGGGGCAACGCACCGAACCCGCCAGCGACAGCCTTGCCGGTCAGCGGCAGCGCCACATCCAGCATGCCGGAATCGATCACCCACCGTGAAGGAGTCGTCGCCAGCCGACGGCGGATCTCGTCGTCCAGCGCGGCCTTCAACTGGTCGAGGATGACGTCCGGGATCGGTGCCCGGGTGTCGTCGGTGATGTGGCCGCGGGCGAGCTGGTTGACGAACACCCGGCGCGTCGCGCCGCCGCGGTTGTCGAGGTGTTCGCGCAGCGACAGCAGCACCCGCCCCGAGACGCTGGCGGCATTGGCCGCGATGATGTCGACGATCGTGCCCTGGTCGTCGCGTGTCGCGCTGTGGCGGAGCAGCCTGTCCGCCGCCCGGAACAACTGGCCCGGCGCCGACTGCAAAAGCTTGGCGGCGTCGACCGTCCGGCGGCCGTTGACCAGTTCCTCGACCCTGCCGGCGAACGACTGGGCATGCTGCTGGCCGCGAGCGACCGCGAAAACCTGTGCCGCATGCGGATACTGCGGATACTCGTGCGGATGCAACCGCTCCCCCAGCCGCTTCCACTGCTCCCGATACTGGCTCACATCACCGAGCACAGCCGGATTGCCGCGAACCACCCCGTCCAGGCCGGACAGCAGCGCACGACGGAGGCGGCGGCCGAGCGCCCGGAACCGGGTCGGCTGCGCCAGGGTCACGTCACCGCCGCAGAGCACGCAGGCCAGCCGCAGCACGTCGGTCACCGTGCCCAGCAGCGCGGGTGCGCCCATCGTCACGCGCACCTGGTTGATCAGCGCACGATTCTCCCGGACCGGGATCTCGGTGGGCTGATCCTCGTCGAACGCGCACGCACGCGCCAGCAGCAACAGTGCCTCGCGGTCGTCGTCATTGCCCGGCGTCGTCGCGGCGGCCATCGCACGGTAGAGGCGCGACGCCTCGACTCCGAGCGTGTCGCCGGCATGCAGCACCGTCACCCGGTCGCCGGCACCAGCGATGAATCCCGCGTGCGCGGCGAGCATTTCGGTGTAGCTGTGCTGGTAGCGGCCGTACTTCGGCAGGCTCAGCAGATTCAGCGACCCCAGCAGCACATCGCCGCCGATCTGAGCCGCCGCCAACGGATCCGCCAGCGCCTCCAGCACGCACTCGGTCCAGAACTCGACGGTGTCGGGCACATTGCGCGGGAAGTCACGGAAATACACGTTGTGCTGGACGTGATCGCCGACCATGCGCCGCACGATCGCCAGCACCCGCACCGCGGTGTCGATCACCGTGCCCTCCGACAGCGTCGACAGATGCGTGAACAACGAATCGGACAGCTTGAACCCGACCGACATCAGCGCCGCATCGAACTGACGCGCGGCGACCGCACCCGCGCCCGGAGTCCCTTCGGGCGCGGGGAGTCGCAGCGTCCGGCGGATCACCAAGTCCTCGATGTCGGTCACGATGCCTGCTCCTCGTTCAGATCGATAGGTGCCATGGTCGCCGCTGACGAGCCGCGCTCGCCAGCGATATTCGGTCGGGATGCCGGGATCCGATCCGTGGAAGTACCCCCGCGCCAGCCCGTTCCAGCTCCAAGTTTCGGTGGACAAGATGGTCAATCTCGCCTACATGCTCGACACATGACACGATACTGCGTTTCGCATTATTTCTCAACTGCTTGGAGGTGCAGCTCTCGTCACTTCTTCCGGACAAGCCGGTTCAGGACGCTGGCCCGTGTGACGCCGCCGTCCGGGTGCCGATCGAGGGTGCCTCGGTGTACCAGCTGGGCGATGGTGCCGCGGGTGACGCCGAGCATCGCGGCGGCGACGTGATGGGTGACTGCTTCGCTGTCCTCGCGTCCCACCGAACGGGCGACGAGACGGCCGACGGGTGTGCGCCACCACTCGGGTTCCGGGTCGGCATCCCAGGCAACGCCCGCGAGATCGTTCACAGTTTGCGCGGCCAATTGGTCATCGTCGTCCTGCGTCAGTTGCGCGGCAAGCATGGGAACCGTCTTGTCGAGCCTCTGGCGAGCCAGGTCGGCCAGGTCCAGCCACCCCAACGCTTCCAAGGCGCCGACGACCCGTTCGTCCAGCGAGTCGTAGATCTGCTGTTCCACCTCGGCGCTGCTCACTTAGTCTCTCCCCCGGTCAATTCGGCGACGCCGACGGTGACGCAGTCACCGTCGTACCGGGCCAGGGGCGGGTAGTTCCACGCCATCCAGACATCGCCTTCGCGGCAGACACCGGGCTCGACGTCGCTGCCTGTCTCCACCTCGGCGGGATCGGCGCCAGCCTCGAGGGCGTCCAGGGCCTCGCGCAGTTGTACTCGTAGGGCACGGCGGATGATCTCGATCCGGCGCGCAACGTCATCGTTCACTGCTTGGTCCAGGTCGTCGATCAGCCGCCGAAGCACGCGCTGCACCTCTTCGTGGTCTTCTTCGTCGGGGTCCAGGTCGAATTCGTGGCTGGTTGCTTCGGGGGCATTCCATTCGCCGCAACCGTGCTGATGGGAATAGCCGCCTTGGATGGCGCCGGTTCGTTCATCGATCCAATCGACCGGTCCAGGACGGTCGAGGTTCAGCGGTTGGTCGCAACCGTCACACGTGCAGTGACTCATCCGGGTCAACTCCACGACAGCCGTATCCAGCTGGGTCACCGTGATGTGGACTCCGACGTCTTCCCGATTGCCGAGCATCTCCTCCACAGTCCCGCGGAGAACAGCAACAGTTGTCATGCAAAAGATGATGACAGCAGGACTGGAGTGGTGTCAACAGTGTTTGCATGACACCAGTGGCGCGGGTAGTGCACGAAGCGGATGCTTGTTGACATCGCGCCGGCGCAGGCTCCATCGGGACGGTTAAGACCTGCGCTTGAAATACATGCACGCATGGAGAACGGCGTCTTTGCCGTGTGCGAATGAAGTACGTGCTCAGTAGCTCCAGTTCTTTCCGGTGCCGCGGTACTGCTCGAC
This sequence comes from Nocardia transvalensis, assembly GCF_015477765.1. Lineage (GTDB taxonomy): Bacteria > Actinomycetota > Actinomycetes > Mycobacteriales > Mycobacteriaceae > Nocardia > Nocardia transvalensis_A. The sequence goes on from NZ_JADLQQ010000015.1 coordinate 123,768, forward strand.
AGAAATTGGTTCTACTCCTGGTCGCATCCGGTCGAGATACAGGCATCCGTGTAGATGGTCGATCTCGTGGGCAACCAGGCGCGCGACACCTCGCTCGAACACTGTGATATGCGTGTTGCCGTCTATGTCCTCGTGCTCGACATGGATGGCGAGTGGACGTGGCACTTTGCCTCGTAGGTCGAAGAACGACAAACATCCCTCGAATTGCTCGTCCTCGGCGGCACTTGTCTCGACAATTCGAGGGTTGAACAGGGTGATGGTGTCGCCATCTGGTGTGCGGACAATCGCCGCAGCCCGACTGATGCCGATTTGTGGAGCTGCGATTCCCATCCCTTTCGAGAACACATGCGCTTGGGCGACTCGCTCGGCCGCAGAGTTCAGTTCAGCGACAACCCGGCGGGCATCCTCGGCCTCGGTAGGCAAGTCGAAACGTCGTGCACTCTGGCGCAGCAGTGGATCGCCTTCTTGCAGAATGCCCAGGCCGGCCATGATCCGGCTCGGAGGTGTGCGATCGTCGGTGTCGTCACTACGGCCGCGGAAATCCCACTCCAAGCGGTAGCGAGCGTGCAGGGGCGGGTTGTCGGTGGACCACGAGTACACGTCGCGCCCCTCTTCGACGTGATGCTGGATCGGCGTGTGAAAGGGCAGGGCTTCCGCAGTCATGGATGTTTGAAGCCCCCATACCGCCGGTTGCAGATTGGCGGGGAAATCCAATTGTACCGACAGCTGCTTAGTCGGCAGCCGCACAGCTCTCTGGAACCAGTTGCCCCAGTGAACATCCGATACTTCGTACTCGTACTCGATCCAGCATGTCTGACCGGGGTACAGCGGGTAATGACGGGTACCGTCGGAGAACAGTAACCAAACCTCTTTGAAAGCGTCTCGATCGTGGTGCGGAGTCCAGTCCATTGGCTCGGCGCGACCTAGCCCGTACCAAGCGTGTAGATCAATCTCTTCCCATGTCAATGGATTTTCTTGATAGAGCGCATTGGAACGCTCCGGGTCTCCGGGATAGCGATCCACCGAGATGCGGATCAAATAGCGGGTGATTGGTTCGGTGCCGCCGTTGACCAGATGCCGGCGCTGAGTAAGGCGATAGGTTTGCCCGTCGTAGGACAACCTCGCGTCGTCGTGATCGACCACCAACGAACGCGTGAGCTCGATTGGCTCCAGGGGCTCGGCCGGAACGGACGGGCGTTTCGCGGGGGGTCGGGCAGCGACGAACTCGGCAAACGCTGCGCGCAGGGCACCTCCCGCCTGTAGCACCGTGTCGGCGCACGTCGCGAACTCCCGGGACGGCTTCTCTGTCCCGGACAGAATTTTGGATACGTACGGCCGCGAGTATCCAAGCTTCCGAGCCAACGCCCCTCGCGAGAGACTTCGCACATCACGCCACCTACGCAGCTCCAACGCGAAGGGGTTGTCTTGCGCTACTTCGGCCGCGGGTTCCTCTATCGGGCCTTGGATTCGTGGCGCCGCCATGCCTCCCACTCCTGTTCGCGCCGATGGTGTGCGTGTGCGTGAGTACACCGTGAGTATGCGCCCACTATGGCTGCACTCCCTACCTACATGAGGGAATGGAGCAGTGCCGCTTCAACGGAACTACACGGCGAAGCGGCCTTGGATGTCACCCGATGCACGGTCTGACCAACCGTGCCCATGCTCACGGGCCTGCGGGCCGGCGATTGTGCCCTCGCAGGCCCGTGACACCACCGGATCGAAGTTCTAGCCTCGCACTCCAACTCGACCACGACCTCGCGGGACTGCAGATGTGGTCGCACATTTTCGATCGGCTGAGCCGTGTCGATCGGTGGTTGCGTGAACTTCGGCCGAATCATCGCCCCTCCCACTGTGTGACAACCTGAATGATAGTGCGTCTTGCATGGCTGCCTCCGCTCGGATGCACGCACAGCACCCGGATTTCAGATCGTGTACTGGAAGCCGTTGACGATGCGGTGGCAGTGGTCGCAGATTTCCAGGTCGCCTTCAGGCATGGTGCCGAGGTGCTTGCAGGCCATGAGCCCGCTGTAATGGGCGAGGGTGCCCGATCGGTGGTGGCGGGCGTGGAAGCGGTCGTGGATGGTGTTGGCCGCGGCGAACGCTCTAGCCAGAGCGTCAGCCCCGGTGAAACGCCCTTCGGCGATCTTCCTGTCGTCGAACCTGACGATGAGCGCCCAACAGTCGTCTGTGCCCCATTGTGGGACGACGAAGAAGACCGGTTCGTCGTCGAGGTCCTCTGAGCCCCCGGTCTGGAACGACGATCGCCCGGTCTGCCTATAGATCGACTCCCGGAAATCCAGTGTTCCATCCGGGCGTCGTGGCAGTACGCACGGCGGGGTCGGATAACCGCCGCCGGTCTGTTCATCCATGTGCCAGAACCTTTCATTTCTTCACGTCAATCCAGTTCGAAGGCCACTTCTCGCCACTGGCCGGGGCGCTGTGCTTGTGTAGGCGCGGGTGCATGTCCCCGCGCAGCACACTCGCGATGGGGTGGAGCGGCGGTTGTTGTGCGATCGGCTGCCACACGAGGGCGGCAAGCATCGCCAGGTGGTGGCCGCCGCAGGGCGTGCGATCGAATGGACCACCCCGGCCGACATCCGGATCGACACCCCCGACGAATAGCCGCGGGCGACAGTGTGGCAGATATCAGCGGCGGGCGAGTGCCCGCCGCTTTCGTGTCTGCATGTGCGGATCGACCTGCGGCGATCGGTGGCGCCGACCGCGGCCTGGCGGCGAAGGCCTCGACCGTCCCGGCGCCGTGGGGAGTTGCCTGGGCATCCGGTGGGCTACCTGTCGGTGGCGGCATCTAGGGTCGACGGGTCGAATGAGAAACAGACCGTGCGGGAGGTTGTTGGAATGGGTGCGCCGATGGACGGGTTGAGCGCTGGTCAGGCGATGCTGGCAGGCTACGGCCTGGTGGCGGACCGGTTGACCGAACTGGGGGAACCGGAGTTGTGCCGCCTGGTGCGGACGTTGGAGCAAGGACACCGGGAACAGATCGAAAGCACGCACCAGGCGCGGCGATTGGCATTGGAAGCGGCGGCGGAGATTCCGGGCGCGGTTCGGGAGGCGCTTCAGGAGGCGCTTCAGAAGGTGAAGTGATTCGAGGGGGCCCCTGGGGCTGTGGCCCTTGGGAGTGGCGGCACGGGGGTAGCCGGTACACCCGACCCCGAGCGCGGCCGCGCAGCACGACCCGTACGTAGCTGATCAAGCCCTAGTATGGTCCCACCATGTGGGGGCGCCCAAATGGCAACCCCGGCAAGGGCGATCGGGACGGAGAGGGTATGCGGCAGGAACCTGTGCAACGAACCGGGATTCGGCGGGCCGCGCGGGTTGCTGCTGTTGTGTTCGCCGCTGGCGCCGTGGCGGCTGGCTGCTCCGGAGGGTCACATCCCGGCGCCGACAGCACCGGGACCACCCCCACCAGCGCGGCGTCCGCGTCGTCGGCCCCGGTCTCGAATACCTCGTGGAATCCGTGTTCCCTGCCTGATGCCGACATTGCGGCGGCGGGGTTGAACCCGGCTAGAAAGGTGGCGGATACGGGCACGTATGGGACGAAGTTTCCCGGGTGGGACGTGTGCGGGTGGCTCAGTGACAGTTGGTATTCGCTGAATGTGTTCTCTACCAACGCGCACACCTTCGATGAGGTCGTGCACAACACGAGGTTGTTTCGTGATCCCCGGCCGGTGACGGTGGGCGACCGCGCCGCTGTGCTACTCCCGTCGGCGATTGACCCGCAGGTGTGCAATGTCGCCGTCGATACATCCAGCGGTCCGGTGCAGTTCGAGGTCGACGCGAAAGCGAGCGCGGATACCCCGGGTGATTCGTGCGCCGAGGCGACCCGAATTGCGGGTGTGCTGGCGAAGGACCTTCCCGCCGGGAAGTGAAAGGGGGCCGATCGTGTCGGAACTGGCTGTGTGGCGGCAACTCTCGGACGAGGTTGCCGCGGGCAACCTGAAGCTGCGGGTGAACCGCGAGGGTCTGGACGCCGCGGTCAAGCATGTGCAGGACTACCTCGATGCCATCGATGCCCTGCAAGTGGTGGTCGGCCAAGTGACACATGTCGACGGTTTCGGTGGTTTCCGGATCGGTGTCGAGCTGGCCGCCAAGTTCACCGAGAAGGGCGGCGGCGCCGAATCGATCAAACAGCGGTTGACCGAACTTGCCGCCGAGGCGAAAGCGATTCAGGACACCTTGCGCAAGGCCGCCGCCGCGTACACCGAGGCCGATCAGCAGGGCGCGCACGCCGTTAATCAGGTGGGGGGCCAGATATGACGGCGCCGACCCCGCCGTCGAGCTATCTGGACCAGAGCAGTGGGGAGTATCTGCGGGCCCAGCTGGACGCGGATGCGCAACGGCGTGTACGCGACGATGGTGGCGCCCGAGCGCACGCAGGACTGGGATGCCGATCAGATGACGTTGCAGCGCCGCATCAATGCCCTTGCCGGGCAGGTGAATACCGTTGTCGACCCCAAACGCCTCAGCGGCGCCGACGATTTCGAGCATCTGACCTTGGAACAGATCCGGGATTTGACGTACCAGATCAAACCCGAGATGGTGCAGACGGTTGCGGAGGCGTGGGCCAAGATCGGCACCGAGCGGAGGCACGAGGTGCTGTCACACAGTTCCCTGAACGGCGCGCTTGTCAACTGGCCAGCCCGATCTGGTAAGGCGCCCGCCCGTTCTGGTCGCGGTACTGGGCCAGGTGGCGCAGCAGTTCTTCGGTTTCGGGTTCGAAGCTGTCGAGGTCGAGGTCGTCGAGGTAGGCGATCATTTCGTTGACCAGCCGCTGCGCGCGAGCGGTGTCCTGGCCGTGAGCGGCGATGATGGCCAGCCGCCACAGCCCCTCCCGGGCACCGTCAACGAGCAGTCCTTTCGCCGCGACCTCGCCGGCGGCGTCGAGGTGGCCGTCTTGGATGTGGCGGGCCGCGAGCTCTTCGAGTGCGTCAGCGACCGCGCTGATCATGTCCTGCTGCAGGTAGGTGGCCCACCCGTAGCGTTGCGGGGGCGTGTGGGCGAACGGTTGCCCGGTGACGAGGTCGGTGGCAGCGATCAGGTCGTCGGTGGAGACGGTCGCGGCCCCGGCGCGGAGCAGGTCCTGGAACACCAGCCAGTCGCACAGGACCTCGTCGTGCAGCCGATAGCCGGTGTTCCCGGTGCGGTCGCCGTGTTTGGGGAAAGCCAGTTCACCGGTACTGGTCTCCCCCAGCCACTTCCGCAGCCGCTGGAAGGAGGTCTGCCGCCGATCGGCGAGTTGTTTGGCAGTTTTGGTGTAGGTGTCGTGCGGCCACATCAAGGTGTCGATCTCGCCGTACTTCAGTCCGGGGCGTGTAACCAGCAGCGCGGCCAGCTCGGTCAACAAGGCACCGCGACCGGTTGGTGGCTCGGCTCCCGACAGGGGCGTGACGCGAGGCTTGCCGAGCAGGTGGATCCAGATGTGTCCGTGCCGTGGCTCGGCGGCCGGGACGATCTGCAGTCCCCGTTTGTCGTCTGCCGGTTGGGGTTCCGCGGCCGGGGCGGTGGCGGGCTGGGTGATGGTGGCGATCGATTCCGCGTCCTCGATCGCCTTGTCGACCGCGGCCGCGGCGCCGTCGGCGGCGGGAGTGGCCGGGGTGGCTGGCGCCTGCGTGGTGGCGAGGATCTGGAGGATGTCGCGATAGTCACTCTCGGCGAGAACCGTTGGAGTGAACCCGAATCCGCCGTCCTCCACGCTTTCGCGCAGGACGGCCTGGTCGCCGTCGACCTGCAGGGTCCAGTTCGCGGGTGACTGGTCGGCGGGTGAGACCACGGCGAACGCGACCCGCGGCCGGTGGGCCATGATCGTCGCCAGTTGCTCGCGCTGACGGCCGGTGAGCGGCTGCGCGACCAGCACGATGGTGGGTGCGGTCATGTCGGAGTCGCTGTAGGTGACGCGTGCCGCAGCCATCGAGTCGAGGGTCTCCCCCGCCAGCGTCCCGGCGACGGCGCCGGCCTGGCGAGCCAGCCGCTCGAGCGTCGCGTCGGCGTCGTCGCTGTAGCTGACTCGATCACCGCCAGTGACCTCGGGCAGTTCGCGACCATCACCGACGAGCACGAGGTCGAGGTGATCGGCAATCGGCGACAGCGCCAGGAACACTGCCAGCGATCGCAACACCCCGGTTGCGGTCGCGGGGTCGGTGGCGCGGATGCCGAGATGACCTATCTGTTCCAGGTTGACCAGTACTGCGGCGCCCGTGTCGGTGAATGTCCCCAGGTGCGCGAGTGCCGGATAGGGGCTGACGGCCGTTTCTGGCGGGTGCACCGTTTCGGAGGCCGGCAGGGTCCACAGTCCGTCGCCGTTGCGGATCCACGGCGTAGGCAGGTCGACCTCACCGAGCAGTGCGAGTTCGAGGCTGTCGGAGGACAGGAACGCGCCCAGCAGGGCAGGCAGCTGCTGGCGGGTGGTGCGACAGTGGGCGGCGATGTGCCGCAGGGCCGTGTCGACGTGTAGCAATGCTTCGGGGTCGGCGGCCATGTGCAGCGCCGATTCCGCTGAGGCGGCCGATCCTTCCGGTAAGGCGATGCGTTCGCCGCGACGGCGCCGGTGCTGTTGCTGGCGGCGGCGGAACATCAGCCAGCCCAGCAGGGCGGTGGCCGCGACGGCGGAGATGCCGACGATGACCCGCTGCGACGGACCCTGGTCGACGTCGGCGTCAGCGTCGGGGGCGGCCACCGTTGTCGATGTGGACTCGGTCGGGTCAGGGGCGGTGTCGGTGGAGGCCGAAGGCGCGGTGGACGGCCCCGCGGCGGCGGGCGGGGGCGGAGACGCCGCTGGTGCCGGTTCCTGAGTCGGTGCCGGAGTGGCGGCGCTGGTCTGGCCCGGTGGGGGCAGTTCGAACCCGGGCGGCAGCACCGGGATGTTGTCGGGAACTCCCGGCGCGGCAGGCGGCGGCGGCGCCGGAGCAGGCGCATCGGCCTCCGCGGGCAGTTCAGCAGGGGCCGGGGCCGGTGCGGGTGCCGGCGCTGGTGCGGTGGCGTGGCCAAGGGCCGAGTCGACTGGGACGTGGACCCGCTGCCCGGGGTAGATGATGTCGGAGGTGAGTCGGGCGCCCGACTCGTCGGTGATTTCGTGGCAACGGGATCCGTCGCCGAGCAGGATTTCCGCGATCAGCCACAGCGAGTCGCCGTCCTGCACGGTGTAGATGTTGTTTTCGTCGAGCCGGTCGGTAGGCATGACCAGCGCTCGATCGACCGCCAGCTCATCCGGTGCGGCCGCCAGCCTGGGATTGTGGTCGACGATGACGGGCCAGCAACGCGGGTCGCCCAGGAATACTCCGGCCAGGTGCCACAACGTATCGCCTTGGCGCACACGGTAATTGAATGTCGTCAGGGGCACAGTTTGTCCGGGGGTCTGCGGGGCGGTCGCGGCGAGTGGGGCAGCGGGAGGGCTGGCCGGTTCCGCGATCGCGGCTGCTGGCGCCAGCATCAGCGCGCCGCCGAGCAGCCCCGCCGCCGCGCGGCGGGATACCCGCAGGCCGCGCACGGTCGGCACCGGTACCCCGCGCGCGATGCCTACCAGCTCGAGGACCAGTGACATGGTGAACCATGCCCATGCCAGCCATCCGGCCCACACCGCCGTGGCAACGAACAGGGTGCCGTCGGTGTCGGGCTTCAAGACCGCGGCGCGGATCTGGTCCAGGCTCGGCAGACTCGACGGCAGCGGGCTGCCGCGCAGCGCCCACAGCGCAGCGGGTACGCCGACGACCACTGCCACCAGCAGCAGCAGATACCCGGCGCCGGTCAGCCGGCGTCGCCATCCGCTCGTTGTCCAGGCGTCCACGGCGAGCACTCCTCGTCCGCTAGTTGTGATGCCTCATGAGGTTGGTTCCACGACATGGGCGGCGACCACGCCGAATGCCGCATCCACGTCCGGGTGGCTGCGGTGGCCGCGAGCTGCCTCACCGGGTGTCGTAGCCGGGGTGATCTCGTTCAGGACGTAGCCACTGGGAACTTTGGCGATGGCGAGATAGAAGTCTGCCCCCTGCTCGTCGGCGACTGTGGCGCGCACCGTTGTCTGGCTGCCCAGTACACGCAGCTCGGCTATTGCCCTGCCGATAGCGCGAGGACGGCAAGGGTGACGCCGCCCAGCCCGCTCCGCATGGTCCGGAGTGGGCTCGATCGGGTCCGCAGGGTCGCCGACCGGCAGCCACATCACGCCGCGACCTCCGACCGACTCGATCAACTCCACTGTTACGTACCCGGCGAGGGCACCTGCGGCAGCGTCGAAGCCCGCGTCCCGCGCAGCCATCGCGGCGGCCAGTTCGGCTTGTTCCTTCTCGTCCGACTCCATGTCCAACTCCTTGTCGATCTCGGATGTTGGCTAGCGCACATGGCACCAACCTCATGAGAGGGCACAACTAGTAGGGCTTGTCGCACGCGGTGTTGGGCATCGCGTACTGGCGTTGGATCACCCACTGGCTCTGCGGGGCCGGCCACCCGGCATCGACGAGGAAGAACCGGCGCAGCCGCGACGAAGTCACGGCCGCGTCGGTCGGCTTCCCGGTGACCTTCAGGCCGGACCGGTCTTCGCACACCCGCATCTCTGCCTGCGCCTCCCCGGGTATCGGTGCCTTGTTCTCGTCCTGCGGGGCGACCACCTTCACCGGTGACACCGCACCCGCGCGAACCGTGCCTGCGATGGTGGCATCCGGACCCTTCACGTCCCCGACCTCGCGCTGCAACTGGTCCAGATATGGGGGCGCCGCCACCGACGCCAGCTCCCCGGGATCCCCCGCCCCGGTCAGCACCCGCGACAGCACCTCGTAGTAGTGGGTGATCGCCGCGGTCGCGCCCTCGGTGGCCTGCTGCTCGGGAGACTTCGCAACCCCCGGCGGACCGGTCAGCACCGGACCGTTCAGAGCCGGGAGGTCTGTCCGATTGCTGGTGCACGCCGCCACAGTGATGGCCAGCACGACCGCCAGCCGCACCATCGTCACTCTCCTATCCATCACCACACCTCCGCCCTGTCAGACGGCCGCGAGCACGATGACCGCGGCCACCACCATCGACGGCCCGAACGGCAAAGCCACACTCCATCGGCGAGCCTGAATCATCGCCACCACCGTCACCGGCAACGCCACCACCGAGGCCACCAACAGCAACCCCAGCACCGGCGACCAGCCCCAGAACCCGACCAGCATCACCAGCGGGGTCGCCAGAAGCACGTCGCCGAACGCGTAGGGCTGGAGCGCTCCCCCGACCACCGACAGCACCGCGAAACCGACGGCACCGGCAAGCATCGCCCGCACCGCAGGACCGGGCTCACTCACCCCCGCGGCCAGCACGCCGACCACAGCAGCAGCTATGCCGGTGGTGGTCAGCCGCGGCGGCAAGGTCCGGGTGCGCAGATCAATCCACGCCGCCCACACCACCGGAACCGCCACGACCACACACGCCGCCGTATACAGCGACCAGCCGAAGCGGGTGACCGCGCCCCACCACAGCAGGGCAACCAGAATCGCCGGAACCCACAAAAGACTGTCGACCAGCCCGATCGGCTTCGGCACCGGATCCACGGCTGCGCTCACGGTGACCTCCTTCCAGCCCATCGCCGATCTCCGATCACGCGGTCAACGGCGGACGAACCGCCGCCGGCCCGCGCCGCATGCCCGCGATGCGGTCGCACAACACGAGGCCCTGCTCGGTCGCGGCCACGCGATAGTCCACGGCGAGGTGGAGATCAACGGCATGGCCCCACCGGGAGATGTACTCGATGCGCCGATCGGCGGCATAGGTGCCGGCACCGACAATCAGCAGGATCGGGGTGACAGACACCGTCTGCCCTTCCCACAGCCGCCGGTACCGCCCGCGCACATAGGTCCACAGTTCATCCAGCAGGCCATCGACATCGTCGACGAGCAGCGCATGCGGAAGATCCGAGGCCACCACGAACCCGTCCCAGCCGACCGCGGCCGCCTCGATCAGCAGGTCCTGGACGACCTCGAACGACCACGGATCGATCCAGGTATGTGCCTCTCGTGACCATCCCGGGGTCCACCGATCTGACTCCTTCATGTGCCTTCCCCTTTCCTGAGTCCGGCAGTTCGAACGGCTGAGCGCAATTACAGATCCAACAAATCTGGCTTCATCAGCAGACCTCCTCCTCCGGACAACGACCACGAATCACCGAAACCACGCGCATCGCAACCGTTTCCGGTGATTCCGTCTCCAGACAATCGACCCGTATGCCACCAACATCGGGCAGGATGTTCCCGCGGCTGGACTCGCGGATCCGCACGACGACCCAGCCTCGCGTTGACAACGCCATCGTCTTGCGACGGTCGATCTCCACCTTTTCGCGATGCCAGTACCAGCCGTCGAAGTCGACCAGTACCCGAAGGTCCGGAACAACCAGGTCCACCGGACCGCGCCAGCCCGGCACCCGGACCGGCCCACCCGAATACACGACACCTAGCTCCGCAGCCACCAACGCACAGATGGCCTGCTCCCGCTTCGATGTCCCCCACTCGACGCACTGCGCGCATCCCCACCCGCCGAGCGCCCTGTTGGACACCGACGTTTCCCACTCGTGCCCCGACGAGCATTGCCACCACACCCGCCGCCTACTACCGACCGTCACCTGCTGCGCGGTCACCGTGTTCCGGTGCGGATGCCATTCCGAGGCCAGATCCGGGAGCCGCGACGCCAAATCGTTGAACCCCGCCAGGACCGCTTTGCCCGAACAGACCGGGCACCCCTGGTTCTGCCGGATCCGATCACGAATCGACGACTGCCACTCATGGCCGTACGCCCGGCATCGCCACCATGCCTTCTGGGGAGTTCCCCGGTAAACCTCGTGCGCCGCTATGGAATTCCGAGTTGGATGCCATTCCGACGCAAGGTCTGGGTTGGTTGTCGCAAGATCATTGACACCCGCCGCGACCTTGCGGCCTGAGCACACCGGGCACCCGTGGCCCTTCCTGACCCGGCTATCCACGATCGCTGACCACTCGTGCCCCGACGAGCACCGCCACCACACTTGTCGATTGCTGTTGGCGGCTACCTCCGATGGGGCCATCCGGTTTCGAGTGGGATGCCATTCTTCGGCGATCTTTGGCCAGTTCGATGCGAGATCATTGCATCCGGCCTGGACCTTCTGACCTGCGCATATCGGGCATCCTGTTCCTCGTGCTCGGGCTACCACTTTGGCTTGCCATTCGTGGTTCCGACCGCATCGCCACCACACCCTTCGATGGGTGCCAGCGTGAACGTCGCTCGCTTTGAGGTCATTGCGGGTGGGATGCCACTCGAGTGCCAATGTCCGGTTGACGGATTCCAGGTCGTTTACGCCTTGAATAACGCGGCGGCCAGCGCAGTCTGGGCAACCGGTGCCATTAGTCTTGGAACGGTTCCCTACTGTCGCTTGCCACTCGTGTCCGTGGTGGCACCGCCACCACACCTTTCGGGTGCTGTGTGGCGCAATCTCGCTGGCTGCCAAGTCATTCAGATCAGGATGCCATTCCACAGCAAGATCGGGGTGCAGTGTCGCCAGGTCGTTGAGGCCCGCGACGATTCGCCACCCCGAACAGATCGGACATTGTAGGCTCTTCTTGGCCTTGGTTCGGTCATAGACCCTTGCCTGCCATTCGTGCCCGTTCGGGCACAACCACCACCACACCATGGCCTGGGTGCCCGCCATGACGCTAGATGGTGGTGCCTGATTCCTGCTGGGATGCCATTCCGCAGCGATATCCGGCCGTGTTGTCTCCAAGTCGTTGAACCCAGGGAGAAGCCGACGGTTTGCGCATACCGGGCAGCGGCTTCCCTTTACTCGGTCAGCGACCCGGGCCTGCCATTCGTGCCCGAATCGGCGACAGCGCCACCACACTTTTCGCGAACTCCTGCAGGACATGTCGGTGATCGCGAGTGGGTTACGTGTTGGATGCCATTCATCAACTAACACGTTCGGCAGGAGTTCAGGCTTCGTTGTCAATTTGCCCCCAACACTTGCATTTCTCCGACCCGAACATGCGTCGTGGCGATTGGAATCAGCGGGAACGCCCCGCCCACCGTTCCACCGGGGCCGGAAGCACTCCACGTCACGAGCCATAGACTCGCCGCCGACACGGAAAACCTCTGGTCAAGCTCGTCTATCGAGGTCTTCTGCCAGCCCGGAGCTGCTCGGCCACACCCCGTGAGTGGTGGAAGGTCCTGGTATATGTCCAGGTACGGCATGTTGTTCACGGCTGGCATAGGACAAACCACTGGTAGCCCACCGTCACCTAGATCCCACACAATCGCGGTGTTCACGGCAGTAGCGCTGACTGTCAACGATCCGGTCGTCACGGTCCGAGTAATCGGTCCACGCGTATGTTCCGAGTCCGGTGGCAATGTTTGGTCCCACAACCACACTGGCATGCCAATCAACCCCACACGCCCCCCTGGCGTGTCGTCGGGCTCTGGAACGATGCCGATGGCGATCCGCCGGATTTGCATCCCGGTCACCAATTCCTGCGCGATCGTCAACGGGTCCGCAATAGCCTGGGGCACCGGCGGAACGCGTGCGGGCAGCATGCAGGTCTGGGGATTGCAGATATATGGCGTTCCAGCGTTCGACCATTCCGTCCATTGGTTCGTGTCCGGTGAAGCGGGTTGGCCTTGACCTGCTGTCGCGTCCGTGTACTGGGGTGGAGCGCCAGGTGATCCAGGGTCTGTCGCATAGACGCCTACGCCGTAGTTTCCATTCGGTTGCGGCGACACTACGACACCGCCAGGGTCTGCCGAGCTTTGTCCCGCGACGCATGTGGCAGTCACCAACAGGACTCCTGCCGCGCTGGCGATGCGCCCGTGCTTACGCCGATTCACATGCCTCACCGCCTCTATTTCCTGCATCCACAGCAACGCGCCATCCTTTGGGGTCCGGCCATGCTGGGTTTTCCACTGTCAACTGTGTGATCTGCCGCGGAACGCGGTTGGCCGCGTTGGCGCTAGAGCCGTCGGGATATTTCGCGTCCCGGCTGGAGGTATCGACACACGCCCTGACCTGAACCGTTGCCGGTGGCGGGGTCAGGCGCACGTCGGTGACCTTCGTGCCGACGACCTTGATGTCGCCGGTGATCGTGATTCCTTTCGAACGGCGCACGGTCACGTCGGCCTTGACCGTGTTGAGCGCGGCGCCGGATGCGACATCGTCGGCCGCGTCTACTGGAACCGTGTAGTCGGCGTCGAGCCGGGAAAGTGTTTGAAAGTATCGTTCCACTACCGCAATCGTCTGGTCCGCCGCAGTGTTCTTCGGGTCGGTGGCATCGGTGGTGGTCGCAGTGGACTTGTCGCCGCCGGTGAGGTCGGTGGTGTGGTTGGTTCCGCCGCCGCAGCCGGCGATCAGCGCAGTCGCGGTGAGTGTGGTGGCGAGGGTGACGATCGGTGTGCGCATGAGGTGTTGTCCCTTTCTGTTCACCACGTCGACTGTTCGGCAGTGATCGTCGCAGTGCTCCGGCCTTCGGAGAGGGATCTGCGGATTCGAACGAGCACTGGGATGGTCAATGCGGCAATGGAAATCCAGATGGCCCAAGGTGCGGACGTCGGGGTGTGTTGGCCGGTCAGCCAGGTTCCGGCCGCCGGACCTAGCGAGAAAGCGATGCCTATCGCCGCTATGGCGCTGCACGCGACCAACAGCAGCTCGTCGAGGAAGTCTTCGGCGGCGAGGGCGGACAGCGCCACCAGCACGGGCAGTGCGGTCACGGCCGCACGCTGGTCGATGCTCGTCGGGCTGGTCCACGTCAGCCACGTCAAAGCGCCCCAGCCCGCCAGTCCGACTACGACCGCGGGTTTGCCGACGATCGGTTTCTGGGCGGGTGTTGCTTTCTCGTTGCCGCTGGTCATGGGAACCCCGTTAGGCCGTTGTTGGTGCGGTTGAGGGTGATTACGGCGCGTCCTTCGACCGGTTGGGGTCCGACTCCGATGAAGCCGAGGATTTTCGGCTGATACACGACGCTGGTGATCACGGTCAGGGTGGTGGGGCCGGTGGGGATGACGACGCCGTGCACGTCGGGGTGGAGGGCGAGATAGGCCTGGGCGGCGCCTTGCGCGAGCAGCGGGTCGCTGACCGCGGCGATGCCGCGCATGCCGAGAGGGCGGACGACCTGCTGGCCGGCGGTGCGGGCGGCCTGTTCGGCGACCAGGTTGGCGTGCTGGCGAGCGTGGACTTTGCCGCCGCCGTCGACAGCGAGGCCGAGCATGACGGCGAGGGCGAACATGGACAGCGACCACCACAGTACGTACGCGCCGCGGGCGGCGGTGCCGCGCATCCAGGTGGCTGCCAGCCGCAGTCGGTCGCCGGCCCGGTCGATGGTGGCGGCGATCAGGGCGCGGGGGGTGGGTTCGCCGGTGGTCATCGGACGCGTTCCCTGTAGGTGTCGGCGGGTGAGATCGCGGTGGAGGTGATGGTGCGGTGGCCGCTGATGCCGGGGATGGCGAGCACGTTGAGTTCGATGTTGCAGGTGACGGTGACCCGGACCATGGCGGGGATGCCGGGGTCGAAATGCAATGCCGCGGTGTCGATCTCGATGTGTTTGCCGGTGCAGACCAGGCCTTGGGCCTTCATGTCGGCTTCGACGGCCCGGCGGGCGGCGGGGTCGGCGGCGAAGATGGCGGGGCGGGCGATGGAGGCGGCGCGGGCGCCTTCGTCGGCGGCGTGTTCGACCTTCTGGTGGGCGTAGTAGACGTGCCCGGCGACGATCATGACGCCGATGATCAGCAGCACGACCGGGGTGATGATGACGAACTCGACGGCGTGGCTACCTCGGTCGTGGGTGGTGCGCGCCCACGCCGCGGCCGTACGAGCTCGGGCACGAACGCGGGACATGGCGTGTGCGGCATACGGTTTCGTCATGTCGGCACCCCCGGGGTGGTGATGCGTTCGACGGGGCGGGCCAGGTCGACGTGGACGACGGGGTGCCAGAACCACAGCAGGGTGGGTGGTTTGCCGGTGATCGAGGCGGTGGCGGTGGCGGGGCCGCGGGTGACCACGACGACGGGGGTTTGCAGGACGCCGGGGCCGGAGGCGGCGATGAAGGCGTATCCGGCGGCAGTGCCGGCGGCGGGGTTGCCGTATTGGGAGGCGGCCTGTTTGAGGCTTTCCTCGGCGGCGGCGACGGCGAGGCTGCGGGCGTGGTAGAACAGGGCGGCTTCGATGCCCATGAGCAGCAGGATGATCGCCATCGGCGCCAGGATGGCGAAGGCGACGACGCTGCCGCGGCCGCGGGTGGCGCGGGCCCAGGCGCGGATGCGGCGGCCGGGTCGGCGGGTGGGTGTCGGGTTCGTGCACATGGCGGCGGCCCTTGTCACGGGTGCGGGGCGAGGGCGTCGGCGGGGAGCACGTGAGTGACCAGGGTGATCGCGGCGGTGACCAGGATCCCGGCGAGCCCGGTGAGGTACAGGACGCGGGTGGTGGCGTCCGGAAGCCGGGTGGGGATGAGGCCGACGACGATCGTCGCCGCGAAGGCGCCGAGCAGTATCCAGGTGTGGGTGGCGGTATGCATGGTGGTTCTCCCTCCACGCTTTGCGGATCTGCGCCGTGGAGCTTTCATCCCTGGTCCCGGTCTCGGAGCAGGGTGATGAGCAGCCATAGACCGCGGGCGCCCATGCCGAGTCCGAGAGCCAGGACGAGGTAGGGGATGAGGTGTTCCATGTGCGAATCCTTTGTGCCGTTGGGTTATTGGATGCGGTTGAGGTATTCCTGCACCTTGGGCTGGAGGTAGCCGATGATCATGATGGCGATGCCGGCGGCGCCGGCGGCGAGGATGACCCAGCCGACGACGTCGCCGCGGCCGCGGCTGGTGCGGGTCCAGTCGGCGATTCGGTCGGGTGCGGCGAGCAGAGCCAACGCGCTCAGGGTGAGGGTTAAGGTGAGCGCCGCGGTGAGGCGGTGCGGTGCGGTGGTAGGCATGGCTGTTTCTCCTTTTCCGTGTCAGCCGTTGAGGATGTTGTGCAGGGCCGGGATCAGCAGCAGCACGAAGAAGAGCACGGCCAGCCCGGCGATGGGGGCGCTCATCTTCTGGGTCGCGCTGCGGGCGTCGCCTTGCTCGGCGGCGAGCCGTTCGTTGCGCATGTTGGCGCCGGCGGCGCGCAACTGCTTGTAGACCGAGGTGCCGTGGGCGCCGGAGATCGCCATGATGTCGGCGATGTCGGACATTTCCGGGACCCCGAGGTCGCCGCCGACGGTCTCTAGGGCGGTCCAGGCGGGTTTCCCGGAATAGGAGGCTTGGGTGAGGGCCTCCCACAGCAGGTTGAACATCCAGGTGTGGGCGACGCGGGCGGCGATTTCGAGGCTTTGGGTGACGCCGATGCCGGCGTTGCGGCACAGGGCGGCGAGTTCGACGTAGGCGCCGAGCCCGCGGCGCAGTTCTTCGCGGGCGGCAGCAGCGCGGCGGCGGACTTCGAGGTCGGGGACGAAGAACAGGCCGATGGCGGCGGCGATGCCGACTAGGGCGGGCAGGCGCCAGGGCAGGCCGGTGCCGGAGGCGGTGGCGGCGGCGTTGAGGACGCTGGGGGCGATCAGGCCGACGGCGGCGGAGAGCAGTTTGTCGCCGAGGAAGCGGGGGGTGCTGCGGTGCAGGATGGCCAGGTCCTCGGTGGGGATACGCAGCCAATGGTGGCGGGTCAGCCACGGGTAGGCGAGCCGGCCCGCGTGCAGGGTCCATGCCTGAAGCCGGGTCTGCGGCGCGTCGGCGGGGGCGGTGACTCCCAGGGGGTCGGTGGCGGGCTTGCCGGACAGGCGATCGAGGGCGTCTCGCAGCGCCGGCGGGGCGGGAGCCAGGTAGGCGAGGAGCAGAGTGAGGCCCAAGCCGGCGGCGAGGCCGGCGAGGATGGCTTGCGTCTGGATGCTCACGGTCGGCACCTCCCGGTGGGGAGCGGGGGCAACGCCGGGCAGCGGGTCCACGGGCTGTGCTCGGTGAGCGCGGTCCAGACTCGGGATTCGATGATGACCACGCGCCCGGCCGCGCTGTAGGCGTTCGTCCACTCGTGCAGGTATTCCAGGTCGAAGGTGGATTGCACGACGTCGAATCCGGACTGCGGGCACGGCGCGCGGTGCCAGATGCTGATGGCGGGCGACACCGGATAGGGGCGGGGGCCGTGACACAGTGCCCGGTATTCGTGCCACAACACGGGCTGCCCGGCGGCGGCGTGGGCGGCGACGGCGAAAATGTCGGCGAGACGGCGGGCTTGTTGCGGGGTGGCGTCGCGGGCGCGGGCGCACCGCCAGGCCACCGTGCCGGGGCCGGCTTCCACGATGAGGCGGTCGGTGAACCAGGCGGCGGTCGCGGTGTCCTCGACGACGGCGTCGGGGATCGGGGTGGCCGGGGCTGGGCGGGTGTTGGCGGTGCCGAGGAGGGTGGTCATGACGGCGCTCCTGACGTGCGGTCGGGAAGGGCGGCGTCCAAGCTTGGGGACGAAGTTCGGGTGGGTGGCGTGGCGGCCGGGTCGATCAGGGCGGTCCACCAGTGGCGGGGTTGTTCGGGTGTGCGGTCGCGCAGGAAGCGGGGTGGGCGGATGGGCCGGGTGAGGTGGCGCATGTAGAGCAGGAGTCCGGCGAATCCGGCGAGCAGGCCGGCCAGGACCAGTTGCAGGCCGGGGGCGCGGTAGGGGTCCATGTAGTCGGTCGCCGCGAACAGGTAGATGAGGAACCCGATGACGATGAGGGTGACCAGGCGGGCCTGGGTGCGGGGGCCGCGGCGGTCGACCTCGACCTGCCGGCGGTCGCGGACGTCCTCGGCGACGCTGTCGGCGAAGTCGGACAGGGCCTTGGGTAGGCCGCTGGCGCGGAGTTTGGCGGAGATTTTCAGCGCGCTGACGACAAGGTCGCCGGTAGCGTCGTCGAGCGAGTCGGCGAATTCGTCGAGGGCGTGCTGGGTATCGACGCCGGTGGCCAGGCGGGCGGTGAGCGCGGACAGTTCGGGTTCGAGCTCACGGGGGATCGATTTGCGGGTGAGGATGATGGCCTGTTCGAGGCCCTTGCCGGTGTCGAGGACGCCGACGAGGGTGCGCAGCCATTCTTCGAGGGCGGTGAGGCGGGCGATCTCCCGGTCGGCGGCGCGGCGGCCGATCAGTTTGGGGACGAACAGAGCCGCGGCGGCGGCGAGGGGAACGAGCAGGAACCAGCCGGTGGTGATCCAGGCGAGGCTGCCGGCGACCAGGCCAGCGAGCAGACGTAATTGAGTGGTGCGCGGGATGCGGGTGATCGCGCGGCGGCGTGGGCGGGCGGGGTCGCGGCGATCGCGCCACCCGTACCAGAAGCTCCAGATGGCAGTGGCGGCGAGCAGAACGATGCCGATGGCTCCGAGGCTGTACATCAGGGCGCCTCCGAGGATTGGTCGAGGTCGAACACGTGCCAGCGGCGGGGGTCGAAGCCGTAAGGTTCGACCCGTTCACGCAGCGCGGGGGGCAGGCTGCCCCATCGGGGCCGGGCATGGGGGTGGGGGCGGCGGTAGAGGATGGTGATGGCCGGGCGGGCGTCTTCGCCGGGTTCGATCCAGGCGACCTCGCTGACGTGGCGATGCGAGCGCAGGGTGCCGTCGGCGGCGCGGGCCCAGTGGGTGTTCATTTGAACGATCAACTGGATGTGGGCGGCGACCTGGCGGACGGCGTAGGTTTCGTCGACGCCGGGCTCTTCCAGCGCCAGGGTGACCAGGCGGTCGATGGCGCCGCGGGCGGTGTAGGCGTGCACCGTGCTCAAGCTGCCGCGGGCCATTTGCATGGCTTTGAACATCGCCAGAATCTCGCGGCCGGCGACCTCGCCGACGATGACGCGGTCCAATTGCTGGCTGACGAATTCCTGCAGGATCTGGTGCAGATCGAATCGCCCTTTAAGTGCGTCGGTGAATTCGTTGCGTTCGCCGCCGCCGGTGATGACCTCGGCGGAGACCACGTACGGGGCGCGGTCGGGCAGTTCGTGCAGATACAGTTCCCGCACCAATTCAGCGGTGCCGATGCGGGTTTGTGTCGGCAGCGTGGCGGCCAGAGCCCGCACGAGGGTCGTCTTGCCGACACCCATGGGTCCGCTGGCGATGACCGAGCAGCCGGACAGGGTGGCGGCGGTGAGCAGGTCGGCGAGTTCGTGGGGCATTACCTGCATCTCCACCAGCCGACTGGTGGTGATGCCCTTGTGCAGGTGTTTGCGGATGGCGATCGACACGCCGCCCTCGACGGCCCAGCCCAGGGCCGACAGACGGATGTTGCCCGGCAGGTTGAGCCGCAGTGCCGGGTTGGCCGGGGAAAACGGCCGACCGCCGCCGGGGGCCCGGTTGGCGAGGAACACGACCCAGTCGATCGCTTCCTGGTCGTTGGCGAAGATCGGCGGGCGCTGCTCGGTGCGGCCGTCGCCGTACATCACGGTGGTGGCTCCGCCGGTGTGCAAGACGTTTTCGACGTCGGGTTCGTCGACCAGCGGCTGCGCCGGGCCGAGCCGGAACAGGCTGTCGCAGACGGCCCGCACCAGGGCTTTTTGCTCGGCGAGGCTGGGGGTGGCGTCGCCGAGTTCGACGATGTCGTAGATGTGTTGCTGGACGCGTTCCTCGACCAAGGTGGTGCCGATGGCCTCCAGTTCGGCATCGGTGTAGGCGAGGGTGACGTGCGGATTGTCGGGGTCGGCCGCCTGGGCGTCGCGTTCGCGGCGACGCTCGGACAACTGTTTGGAGACGTCCTCACGCAGGCGGCGCACCAGTGCACGATCGAGGTGACGGCGCAGGTCCTCCCCCGGGTTCTCGCACAGCGGCGGGGCGGGGTCCGGCGACGGGGCCAGGTCCGGTGGCGGTGTGGGTCGGGGGGCGAGCCGGTCGAGGGTGTCGTGCCAGTTCGGCGGCGGCGGGGTGTAGTCGCGGAGATCGGCGCCGCCGCCCAGCAGGGCGGCTAGGTCGCGGCGCGGACCCGCAGGAGGGGCGCCGTTGCCGTTGGGGTGGCCGGGGCGGAGCAGGGAGGACAGGCTGCGGTCAGGGGGCGGGGTGGTCATCGGCGGGCACCTCCTGCCATGGCCGGGGCCGTCGGAGTGCCGACTGCGTCCAGCGGTGTCTGCTGGTCGAGCCAGGGCGGCCGGTGAGTGGTGGTGAACGATTCGATGTCGTTCCAGGCCCGGTGCAGGGCGCGCAGGTAGAGCGCGCGCTGCGGGCGCCAGCGCGGCACGGAGGCGCCGTCGGAGAGCATGCGGGCCTCGCGCGGCAGGTCGGGCAGCGTGGTGATCAGCTCGAGGTCGACGGCGCGGGCGATCTCGCGGGCGGAATAGGTGTCGGTGCCGACGGTCAGGCGGGAACCGATGACGATCAGGCCGATACAGGCCCGGGCGCGGCGGGCGGTGAGATCGCGCTTGAACGGGGTGAGTGCGGATTTCAGGGCCGCGATGCGGGCCAGGGTGGGGCGGACGACGATGCCGATCAGGTCGGCCTGCCGCATCAGGTCCATCGGGCCCGCGTCATGACCCATCCGGCCGGCGTCGACGATGACGGTCTGCGGGGGGCTGTCCTGGTCGGGGTCGGCGACGGAGTAGCGCAGCAACTGCTGCGCCAGCGGTGCCCAGGTCGACCGCATCGCTTCGACTTGGCCGGCGTGCTTGAGTCCGGGCAGCACGCTGACCGCAGTGCCGGGCAGCACGAAGACCTCTTTGCCGATGGAAGTGCGCAGGTCGCCGAACCGCTGCGGGTTGATCAGGTTCTCGAGGCCTTTGTCGCGCACGACAGCCCCGCGCTGGAATCCCGCCAGGGTCGGTGACGAGCCGACCGGATCGGCTTCCACGAGCAGCGTGTAGCTGGGCATCGTGTAGCTGGGCGGGCGGCGCTGCAGCGCCAGCCCGAGCGCGGTGGTCGACACGCCCGGTGATCCGGACGCCGCGGTGAGCGCGAGGTACATGTCAGCGCTCCCTGGTCTGGAGAACGATCGCCACCCGGTGGGTGGCCGCCCGGCCCGCGACCCAGTTCGCCTCGCCGTCGGGGACGAGTACGTCGACGGTGACCTGCCCGCTCTGTCCCTCGCTCAGCGGGCGTACCTGCACGACCTGGGCGTTGCTGGTGGTCGGTGCCTGCACCGGTGAAGAGTCCTGATCCCGGGGTGTGTCGACCAGCTGCACCATGTCGCCGGGCATCAGTGCGGTCGCGGGCAGCTTGTCGAGGGCGACGGTGATGCCGACCAGGGATTTGCCCTTCGGGGGCAGGACCCCGTCGGTGAGGGAGGAGGGGTTGAGCAGGGTGCCTTCCGGCAGGTTCGTGGAGACCGTTTTCCCGACCACGCGCGCCTGGTCGGCGGCGAGCACGACGTGCAGACCAGCGTCGGTATTGACGTGGACGGTGGCCAGATCGGCGGCTGTGATGACGTGCCCTTGCTGGATGTCCTTGGCGAGCACGAGCACGTCCTGGCGGTCGTTCTTCTTGTTGACCAGGGTCACCGCGAAGACGATGGCGAGGGCGCACATCGCGACGGCCATCACCAGGAACAACGGGCGGCGGCGTGGGCGGGGGTTGGGGACGGGGTTCATCGCGCCCAGTTCCTGCGACGCCTGGCGGGCGCCGTTGCGGCTGCGGGAACGAGGCAACAGCGTCATGGTGTCAGGCATCGTTGGCCTCCCTGATCGGGAACGAGGAACACGGGCACGGCCGGGTGGTCGCGGGGGCCTCCGGGGACGAGGACGATAACCACCGGCGGCGCGACCGTGGGTGTCCGGCCGGTCGACACGTGCCGGTGTGGATTGCTTTCCGGTCACTGCGAGCTGTGATCGCGGTCATAGTGGCCGGAGAGAGTACTCCTCGACCGCGACGTCGAGGTCGGCGAAGTTTTCCGTGGCCGCATGCGGCCACGATCACACCAAGAGGGCGTCTCCCGCTCCGCCGGCCGACGCGGGAGACGCCCTCGAAATCACCCTCATCGGCGATCATTGCCGTGGTGGTGACGTGATGGGAGTGAGCCCGACTGACGGGCTCGGCGATCCCGAGCGGTGTATGCGCGGGGTCGAGGTGGAGCAGTTCGCTGTGCATTCGGGTGGTCCTTTCTCCCCTACGAAGGAGTCCCGTCTCGTCGGTGGTCGCCGTCGTCGATGTGTCTTCCTTCTCCGCCGAAACCCTGGTGGCGGATGCGTGGTTTCTCGCGAACTTGGTGTCGGTCAATCTGATGGACTTCGGCGGTTCGCCGCAGGCTCTACGGCGGTTGAGTGGTCAAGGCGCGGGCGGCGGTAAGGGCTGCGGCGAGGCCCTGAGCGCCGGCTGCGTCGAGCTCGCAGTCACCGGCCGCGCCGGTGTCGACGACGTACTTGGTCGGGCTGCGCTCGACGCCAGCGGTACCGCGGTGCTCGATGGCGAGCAGCATGAGGCTGCCGTGATCGGTCCCGGCGATGGGAATGGTGCGCCGGTGGATACGCAACAAGTCCTGGGTTCCGACGTCGTCCTCCCATCCATGGCCGTCGGGCCGTTCGCACCACCGCGGGCACGGCGGTGTGGGCAGCGACATGCGGACGAGGTCTGTGCGGTGCAGGTCTGTGGTGATCACGGAGTCTCCTCCGGTGGGGCATCGCTGGGGTCCGGTGCCGAGTGCGGCGGCTCGAGCTCCCGGCCCCGGAGCTGTGGAATGGTGTGATCGCCGAGGCGGACGGCGATCACTGGGAAGCGGGCCGCGAGCAGGGTGACCACCTCGAGAGCGATGGTCTCGTCGGCCGGGTCCATGAACAGACGGGTCGCCGCGTCCTGGATGTCCTGGATGTCCTGGGCATCTTCTGGGGCGGCCACGGGGGCGTCAACGTCGAGATGGACGAGCTCCCAGCCGATGCAAGAGGCGGCATGGTGGTTGCCGTCCGCGTGCAACTGCGAGATCCGCTCGATAACAACGTCGACACCGTGCCGCGTGACGATATCCCCGAGGCCCTGGATAGCTCGATGCGGTCCCGGTGGCGCGGCGCCCAGCGTGGGTGCCTGCTCAGCACCTCGATGCACGACTCTCAGAGGCGATGAAGTCCCTTGTTCCGCAACGTATTTAGTTGAGCGGACATTCACGTTCGCCATTGCAACCAGCTCCTGGAACCTGGAATACGGTGTGCACGCTGTTGTTTGCGGCCATTCGACTCCGAGGGGTATCGGCAGAAAACGGACGAATACCCGGAGACTTGGCGACCCGTTGTTTGTGCGGGTCCGAGCGGGGAAGGAATGTGTCGCGGATCCTGCTGCCCGACGACGGCTTGGGCGGCGTCACAACGGTCAACACGGTCTACGACACAGAATTGACCGCGTCGCTTCGTGAACTCTCCAGGGTGCGTCGCCCGGGCGGGCACCTGGTCGTCGGTCTGGCCGACACCAATCACCTGAGCCCCCCTCCCCTGGCACGATGTCGTGCTGCTTCGGGCCGTGACCAAGGTCGCCGACATGATCAGCGCCGCCTCGTACGCAGCTACCGCGCGTTCCATGTCCACGTCGCCACCGCCCCGAAGTCCCCGCTCGTCAGCCGCTCGCTGGGGTCCGCCGAGACGCGTGCGGCCGCGCGGGCCTGCGCTGACGCACCGTCTCCGGTTGGGGGTGGCCTGGCCGCGATGCGGCGTGGGCGGCGCCAGCGCCGCAGTGGGGGGAGCGGCATGGTGGTTGCCGGCTGCGTGAAGCCGGGTGACCCGATCGACGATGGCATCGACGCCGTAGGCGCCAGCGATGTCGCGCAGCCCGTACGGCGCGCTGGCCGGTCCCGATCTCAGGATCAGGATGCGCTGCGGTTCAGAAGGTGCCCGACCGATCGCGACACGGCGCGGATCGCCGCAGGGAATTTCGGAAATCGCCGAATGGACATCGCCGTGCATACCCCACCTCGCAGTCAAGGCTCGTAAGCACGAGCCATCGTTGAGCGCGGGTGGGGCCCGGCAGCGGGCTCCACGACCTCGTCAGTCGAGGTACGCCGGATGCGTCAAAACCTGGAAGACGACCGAAGCGAGGTCGTGATCGCGACGGCTGTTGCGCGTCCGTGGGATTGGATAGTAGTCGCGTCAAGTGATGAAGCCCACTATTTGCTTGAATTGTTACCTATTGCGCATACCTACTGGTCGGTGCTAGTGAACGGAAGAGGCAGATGCCGTGCGGGGGGTTGTGAGGGGGCGTCGGTCGGGCCCGGAGTGAACAGCACCAGCGCCAACGTCGGCATCAGCTCGGGATCGACGATCTGAATCGTGACCGCCGACCAGATCCACCCGCCGGCCGGGTTCCGCGTCCGGATTCGATCGGTCGCGATTCCGCCGGCCAGGGCGGGGGCAATAATGTCCGGCATCCGGGCCAGATCCTCAGGATGTAGCCCCGACGCCTGCCCGGTGGACACCCCGTGCCCGGTCCCCCGGAAGTAGGGCGTCAACCACTTCAGAACGACCGGGGCAGGCCATCGAAAGTCCACCAGCGCTCCGTACTGCTTCGCGTTCGAGATCGCAATCCCTGCGATGGTGGCATCCAGTGTTTCGAGCGAGATATCCCGGGGATCGAGTGCGGCGGACGCGGTCACGTCCTGGCAGAGCACACGGAGCCTGGGCCCCACGTCGGTGCTGACGTACCGGCATGCGTAGTGAAGCATGATCGGCGCGGCGGAATCGTCACGCAGCAGCAGACGGCCCGCTGCGGCAGTATCGGGACCCGCGGTCGCGATCTGCTCCCATACCCGGTAGAGATCTCGCATGCGCACGATCCGGTTGCAGAAATCCAGAGGCCCGTACACGCTACGATCGCGGAATTCGGCGGGCGTACCGATGATGTCCTGATATTCGGAACTGAGGATCAGCCTGGGAACCTTGGTCGGAGTATCCAACTCCCAATGAAATGCCGCGACTCGCGGCGGGTCCGGGAGTGGTTCCTGACCGAAGGTGACATGCACTCCGGTAATCGCGTTGTCCGATCCGGCCACAGGAATTCCATGGTACGCAGACGCTCCGGGTTCAGCTCCGCGCATCGTCACCGGGGATCGGCTGCGACGGACATGTTTCACCACGTCGCTGACGATGGAATAGTCAGGATTGTGTAACTCGTTTCGAAGTTTCTTGAAGTCACGCCCGCGGCCCTTGCGAACAACTACCAGCGGATCGTGGCCCATGGTTTCAATGAGCAGCTGATCTGCCCCCTTCAGCAGTTCTCCTGACACCGCGCCCTACCCTGCCCTCCTGTGGTTAGCCCCCCTGCGTGCGGATACTATCAGCTATCCTCGGAGTAGACCCAGAATTAAGGCAGGTCACAAATGGTTCTCGACTGGATCGCCAAGGCCGAAAAGATCGCAGCAGATACACTCACTCCAGGAGCCGCCGAGGTTGATCGGACCGGAGTAATTCCGGAGACGAATTTCGAAGCGCTTGCCGGAAATGGCTTCTACGGAATTCCGTTCACTGGAGAAATCGGGGCCGAGGAATTACTGGAAACATTGGCCCTGATCATTTCCGGCTGTCTGGCGACCGGCTTCGTCTGGGCTCAGCACATCGGGGCGCTCCAGTCGGTCTCTTCCTCCGACAATTCGGAGTTGAGGGATGCGCTGATGCCGCGCATGGTGACCGGAGAGCGCCGATGTTGCATTACCCACGCCGGCGCGAATTCAATGCCCTCGCTCGTCCTTTCCGAGACAAGCAGCGGCTACACCCTGGCTGGCACCTCGCCGTTTGTCACCGGTTGGGACTACACCGATACTCTGGTCGCCTCGAGTCTGCTCCGGCGCGACGGCATCGACCACATCGCCGCACTGGTGGTCCCGGACAAGCTGGATACCCGCATCCGGGCAACAGAACTTTCCCTCATCGCCGCCACCGCCAGCTCAACTGTTCGGCTCGATTTCGACGACCTACCCATCCCGGCGGACAGCATCCTGAGCATCGTGCCGCGGACCGAGTTCATGCGCACCCGGGTAGTCCGCAACGAATGGGTCAACGGCGCCCTCGTGATCGGAGTTCTCAAGGGGTGCATCGGTGAGCTGGAGGATCAGGGCGGTGACGCGGACGTGTTCCGAACTCGCTATGCCGAACTTCTCGGCCAGTACGCGGCAGCAAGAGGTGATGTACACGCGGTGCGTATGCTGCGCGCCGAGATCTCCCGGCTAGCAGTCAACGCGGCGGCGGCGGCCATGGTCGCCACCGGGGTCCGTTCGGTGGTCGCACACTCCCCCGCCGAACGGTGGGTCCGTCAGGCCGCATTCGGCTTGCTGGTAGCCACCCACGACCCTCTCCGACAGCTATTGCTGCAGACCTTCACTCGCAGCGCCGATCCCGATACACCGATCTGGCCGCCGAACTCGTCACAGCGGTGAGGCACGCGCAGGAGATCCTCGAGCCATTCCCGGCATCGATAGTTCCGTGAGCAACTATCGTCTCGATTTGTGCCCTACCGTGGTGATCGCGACCCGTCCAGCCTCATCACCGCTGTCGATGAATCGAGTCCCGCAGACGACGCGCTGCGCTGTGAGATCGCCGCGCCGGTAACGATCGAGGAGCAGACCGGCCCGATTGCCGGCACTCTGTGCGTTCCCGCCGGCGCGACCCGCCTGCAGATCCTGATTCCGGGGCTGACTTATTCCCGGGAATATTGGGACTGGCCATTCGGCGATCGCAGGTACTCCTACGCCGCCCATCAGAATCGCCGCGGCGAGGCCACCCTGGCGCTGGATCGCCTCGGCACCGGCGTGTCATGGCATCCACCGAGCGCGATGGTCACCTATGAAGCGCAGGTCAGTGCCATAGCCCAGACCATCGATCAGATCGTCGAGCACCATCTGGTGCCGGCCCTGCGGAGTATCGTCCTCGTCGGCCACAGCTTCGGCTCTGTCGTGGCCTATGGTGTCGCGACCGCCAGTTCCGTCGTCGATGCACTAGTCGTCACCAGCACCGGGCACGCCCCTCACGGAATCGGTGTCCTGCGCCACGCGGCGGCTGTCGCACAGCCGGCGAACGTCGAATCCCGCTTCAGTACTCTCGATCCCGGCTATCTGACCCCCCTCCCGGGGATCCGTGCCGGCTTCTACAATCCCGCCAACACTGATCCGCAGATCATCGCCTTGGACGAACAGATCAAAGACGTCAGCGCACTGCCGGAGAGTACGACAGCGCCCACGTTCGACAGCGCCGCTGCTGTGAACCTTCCCGTATTGCTTGTCGTCGGCGGCGCGGATCCCCACGTCTGTATGCCGCCCGTCCTCGCGCTCGACAGTTCGTCCGACGCTGCGGTGGCCGCATATGAACGGCGATTCTTCGGTCCACGCGCCACCCTGCAGGCGGCTGTCGTCGCGAAGACGGGGCACAACCTCAATCTGGAGTTCAGCCATGCCGAGGCATGGGCCGTCATCGACTCGTTCCTAACGGCACTCGAGCACTGAAACGGGGGGTCCTCCGAGCCGGACTCCCCCTCGCGCTGCTGGTGCGTTAGCGGCCCGCTGCCATCCCCCCGTGCACGGCAACACCCGGGGCGAAAACTATTGCAGCACAAGGAAATACAACTCTCAAGCTAAGCCGGATGTCTCCCTTCATGCTGGGCCCATGCGATGCTCAAATTTCCGCCGAGAGCGGCCATGATCAGATCCGGTGGCAGATCAGCAAACGGAGAGCCGGTCGAGAGTGTCGGCTGCGAAGGTTGATCAACAGCGTTCGACGCACGCGGGTGGTCATGCCGCCGGCCCCCCTGCGCCCCGCTGCTCGTATCGCCGGCCTCACCGTGCGCGGGCCCCTCGTCATCGGTCCGTTGCACGTCTGCATCGGGGGCCCACCCGGCGACACCGTAATAGCGCGCCCATGCGACGCTCGGATTTCCGCCGAAAAAGGCCATGACCAGTTCCGGAGGCAGATCAGCAAGGTCGTCCGCGTCCACTTAGCGATCACTTCCTCGTCCCGGTTACTGTCGTGCATACAGGTTCAAGCCCGCTCAACGTCGAGAGTAGACCTCGGCTGGGGCGTTGGCAGCTGCCCTTCATGGCGTGCGTGTCGGACACCGAACGATCGCCGAGCGCAGCGGACCGTTGGGAATTCGAGCACACCCGCGGGCGCCGTAGAAACCGAGCCTGACCATCCGCACCGACGCTCGCCGCCGTGGGATCGAAGTGCCTGCCGCCCCGCCGATTCGGGACGATTCGGGCATGGTGATGTCATTCTGCGCGAGAAAGGGTAGCGATGGGGGACCAATCCTTCCCGTAGCCGTCGCGGATGTCGTCGAGCAGATGGTCGATCGGGGTTGATCAGGATCGTCCGCGGCCCCGCCGATCCGGCGGAGTCGCGGCGAGGATCGCTGCCGGCGTAGGAGGTGCCTGGGCCGGGCTTCGACAACCATCCGTGTGTAGGCCTCTCAGTTCATCATCGAGGGCATGAGCCCGGCCCCCTCCCCCGCATCGCGCTTGTACGCCGCGACCATCAATTGCATCCGGTGTGAACGCGACCCAGGCTCCGCACAACTGAACGTCGGCTCCGAAACCGAGCCGCGATGGGTACCGCGGGCCGAAGCATGGCGTGACTTCTACGCCCGCGGCTTACTGCTGGACGTCGGTGCGGAGCCCGAGCTTGTGAAGCGCTGCCGCGACTACGCCGAAACGAAACTGCAGAACGCAATCGCCGGGAATCGCGAGCACGGCCGCAACGCCAACCCTGAATTCTGGGAATGTGCGGTGAACATCTCCGCGATCGCCGAGGAGATCCTGACCTCCAGCGACGCCGACCGCAATCTGTTCGCCCGTCAGCGACTCCTGGCCGGCATCGAACACCTGATGATCACCACAACCCTCGGGTCGCTCCCGCAGGTCAACGCCGACGCCGGTGCCACCCTCGCGGCAACGTTGGCTCGAATCGACGAAAGTGATCCCGATTCCACTCCTGGCAAGGGAGCACACCCCTGACACTCCCCCGCTGCACGTCGACCGCCGCCTGCTCCCGCTCTCTTCGCACAGCAGCGCGACACACGGTCGCTTGGCGAGCAGCAAGGAACCTAAGTCTGCATTCAGCGTTCTCCCGCAGCTTCACCGATCTTCTACCCGACGAATCCCTCCCTCGGGGCTACTCAGTGAGACCCCCGCGTAGCGGCGTTCAAACTGCCAAGCGAGCACCCCCAGTTGTCCCGGTCTGGTGGTTCCGACCCGCCCGGGCAAGGAAGTGCCCCGGCACATCTGGGGGGGGAGTACGCGCCGGGGCATCTGATTCCGATGGATGGGGGGGATATCCACCGTCAGGACCGAATCGTACTCCGCAAGTCCGACACCAGCCAAAATTTGCCCGCAACCCCCGCGTGTCTCAACCACATGAGGGCGGGACAAGCGTCAGCCGATCCGCCCCGCGTCGTCTGGAGCGCCGGGAACTGCACCGTTCCTGCCCTCGGCCGCGTAATGCGCCTCGATCGCGGCGGCGAGTAGATGATTCACCGATCGGGCCAGGAGCTCGGTGCGCAACTGCTTGAACATCTCGAAGTCCGAGTCCAGAGCGGTGAACGCTACTGCCGACGTGGTCTCGTCCGTCCCGTCACCCTTACGGCGGCTCGTGGTGACCGCGCGCTTCTTGAATCGGACTCCGCCGACGACACCGGCCGGGTGCAGGTACTTCTCGAGGCTGCCGTCCGCCAGGGTTTCCTCCAGGACCGCGATCAACAGCGCACCGTGATCGAACCCTCGACGCTCGGCCTCGGCCCGGAATCGGTCAGCCAGACCGGACGGAAGCCGCACGTTCGAATCCCTGGTCAGTTCCTCCTCGTCGTCGAACGCGTCGTCCGACGCTGTGCTGTTGCTGGCAGTCACGATGGTGCTCCTCCGCATCTGTCCGGCTCGCGCCGCCATCCGGCGTGTCGTCCGACGTATATCTGTCGCACCTGACACCACTCACAGACCACCACCCGACCAGCATTTCCCTAACGCTCGCCCGTTGCTCGACAACGGGCCGACCAGCGCTCGCCGACCGTTCGGCGTCCACTCGGCATCTATCCGGCGAGTGTTCGATGGGTGTTCGGCGAACGTTCGACCACCATTCGACGACCGCCCGTCAAGCATGTGTCCGATGACAATGCGTGTGATGTCTGCGATCATCGTTGACATGACGCTGCCTGCCGGAGATCAGACGCGGTCCCCCCAGACCGCGGCGGCGGACAACGACGACGTCACGGGCATCGAGCTCGAGCGGCTGCCCCGAACCCCCGACGAATGGGTCGAGGATCTCGACTGGCACCGCGACAGCTATCGCTACTCGAAGTTCCAATGGACGCCCGAGGATGCGCTCCTCATCGCCACCCGGTGGACCCGGGGCCAGGACACATTCACCAACGTGGCGGACCTCGCGACTCTCACCCAGCGCCAGCTCGAACTGGGCGACTACACCGAGACCTGCCAGCGAGCACTCGGCAAGGCCATCGCCGAGGTGCAGCGCGGGCTTCAACGCCCCATGGCCGACGTCGCCGACTTGCTGGGCCTTACCCAGCTCGAGTGCGACGAAGCGGTCTATCTCGCCACGGTCCGCACCCTGTGGTCCACGCCAGCCAGCCCGATCCCTGACAGCAACGCCCAAGTACGCCGGATCCGCACCATGTGTGACGGAATGTTCTTCGCCTCACCACTGCTGCTCGCCTGGGAACTCAAACAACTCTGGCGCATGTACCAGTCCGCCTACAACCTGCTCGAAGACACCGTCGTCGATCTGATCGTCGAACTTGATTCGGTCGATCCTGTCGCAGTCGCGCACGCCTCAGGCATGCCGAACACGCGCTCACTCAAGCAACGCATTCAGACGCAACGAAGTGAACGAGGCGAACCGGGCGACCCACGACGCGATCCTCGCCAGGTCTTCTGACCCGCGAGTCGTTGCACATAAGGAGTCTTTGAGTCCTCCTCCCTCCCGGCTGGAGGGCTTGAGATGCCCGCAGATGCGTTTCGCCGTTCGTCGACCATGAATTGGTTCTGTGGCCGTGCAGGCTGGGCCCCACCCGCGTACATCGTCTATCGCAACGACCTTCGACAGGCGGTTTGCCTCCGATCCGGATCTCGCGTTGTTGACGTCCGTGCAGTTCGGCCGAGTCTTCCTAAGCAGCCTCCCCTTCGAGCATTCCTCCTGGCGGCGAGCCTGAGCTCGCTCGATGCACTCCCATGCCAATGCATCCGCTGCGATCCGTCACTGTTTGCGCAATTGACGCCGAGTGCCTTTCCCTGATGAATCCTTATTCACGTGGATCGCCGCTCAGCTCCCCCTGATTGACCCCCCGCAAGCGATCTGCGCGTGCTGCGGCTTCTAGATGCGCCAGCGCAGTCGTTCGCGGCATCCGCGACGAACCCTTGCCTGTGAGGCGGTCTCAATTCGTCACAGTGACGAATTATTTTCCCAGGTCGCGCTCATAATTTCTCTGCTTCCCGTGACACGCTCGAAAACCGGCCTACTCGGCCGCACCCAGTCAGGACAACGTTGTGTCAGGTGTGTGTAGCTGTGATGTTGACTGCGTGTTCCCTCGTAAATCTATCCGTCTTCAGATACGCCGTTGAGAGTATGATCCAAGCTACTGGTGAGAAAGCCTGGATACAAATCTATCGACCGGTGTACACGCAAACCAATTGGATAGCTATTGCGCCTACCTGGCACGAAGTTATGAGGTCAGCCATGCCAATCGCAAGGCCCTTTGCGCTCTAATTAATTACGTCCCCTGCGTAGGACATCGTAGGTGCCAGAGCCGATGGATATGTGCTCTGCTTGGCTTTTGGCTTTGTCGATCGACCTGCCGTTCTACCAGTATTTGGCCTGGTCGTTCAGCCAACCTGCGGCACCATTGCTATCAGCGTGCTCCACGGCATCTGTCGATTCGTCACCGCACTGGTAGATGCTTAGGCGAGTCGCTTTGCTTTGTCGCATGCTGCCTGACGTACCACCTCGCCAGTCGGTTCGACAACCGGGCCCCTCATGCTCGAGGATAGGTGCCGCAGCGCCATCACCATGGCCTTTCGCTGGATGGTGACGATAACTATTCGACTCACTCGCCCCAATACCTTGCGGCTGGCGGCGTCGCCAGTGCAGGGATCTATCTCGACGTGCGTGGCTACGTTCGGCGTTACACCAACCTCTCGATTGACATTCGCACCACTGAATCGGCAAGCACCAGGAACCATGTCCCTCGAAGCCGAGGCGGCGACACCCACACAAACCACTCCAATCGTCGATACACATGCCAGTACACATACTGCAGCGCCGGTCCGGGCCAGTGCCTATCGGCGTGCACTGGCCCACACTTACGGATCTGCGCGGCGCCTTATCGTGTCGGCGGTATTGGAACCGGTCGATGCACCCGTTCTCCCATTCGTCTACCGGGCCGCTGTGATACACACCTCGTTGCACGGTTCCACACTCATACCTCGCCTGGCCCCCCGCCATACCCTGCTGCACAGCTCTTGGTAGGTCTACCCGACGATACGGTGGTAGATACGGTGGTAGATAAGGAAACACGCTCTGAGCAGTGCCTATTAAAAGATAGTGATACCGATACAGCGCTCTGCTGGTTGATGGGCAAAGCCCGTCCTCGGCAGCTCGATGGTGAGGCCCGTTAGCGCCGGGGTAGTAGGGCACATTGCCCGACACGCCGAGGCTCTTGTCTGCTCCGTGGTGTTCGCCTGCGCGTCCTGCGCTACGATGCAGATCGCCGGTCCGGAACACCTACCCACACCCTTTCTCACAGTTCGATATCTGCTGGTATTGGAGCCGTCAGTGATGTTAGTGCACCTCGCTGGATCGCTTCGCGATCCGTTCGTACCCGACGTAGATCCGAGCACGAGCCACTCGGGGGGAGCGCAGACTTCATGGCTCCGGTAGCGACCATGGACCAGCCGGTGTTCGAGATCTGGCCCGGGCTCGGTCACGTCATTTGCTTCGCGAACTGGAAGGGCGGGGTCGGCAAGACGACCTCCACTGTCAACCTCGGCGTCGGGCTCGCACTTGAAGGAAAGCGGGTTCTGATCGTCGATATCAACAGCCAGGGAACCGTCGCTGTGTTGCTCGGATTGCTCGACCATCCGGAATACGACCAAGGCGCCGGCTTGTTCACGAGCATCACCACTGGTGCTCCTTTGAACCCGATCAAGGATGTTCGGCCTGGCCTCGATGTTCTGCCCGGCGGCGACTACATCACTCTGCTCGATGATGCCCTCTCTGCACAGCTGCGATCGGCCACGACCGCACCCCGCGTCGTGCTGGGTCTGGCCAAAGCTCTTCACGCGATCGCCGCGAACTACGACGTCGTCCTCGTCGACACGCCCCCGGAGAACGAGACTCTGCTACTGATCGGCCTGGGGGCATCCCGTTTCATCCTCGTACCGATGAAAACCGACGACCTCTCACGGCACGGCCTCAGCCAGCTTGTCAAACGAGTCGAGATCGCACGTGACCACAACCCATACCTGATGCTGCTCGGCTTGTTCATCTTCGACTCGTCGACTACCAGCAGAGGGATCCGCGCGGAGACGCGCAAGGACATCGCTTCGGATCTGCAGACCGATGATCTGATGTTCGACGCTTTCATCCGGCATGCGGAGAAAGTCGCCAAGGACAGCGCACAGTACGGACGCGTTCCAATCGAACTGGCTGACGAGGTGGCGAACAACCCGACATGGACCGCGATTCGGCGAGGTGAGGCCAAGGACGCCATCGTTGTTTCCCCGACATCGATTGGCGTTGCTGAAGACTACGACCGCCTGAAGAAGGAAATACAGGCGCGTATGGAGGCGCGCCGTGCTGAGCTCATCGAGGAAGGAAACTGGCCATGACCTCACCCTTGAGGAAACAGGATATCGCCGGTGCGGGGACTAGTGGCGTCTCATCCCTTCTGTCGCCCGCGAATCGTGCTCAGATCCTCAAAGAAACCGAGGAGGCGATGGCCGCCAACGAGGCGGAGCAGTCTGCTTCGCCGGCCAGGTCGGCCTCGGCGCGGCCCCGTCGCCAGGCTTCGCCACGGGAGACTGGCACTCGCCCGGCCGCTTCGGTGGTGTACGTCGACCCCGCGTTGAATACCCGGTTGATCGCGTATCGAAAGAAGAAGGATCTCACCAATCTGCAGATCATCCTCGAGGCGGTCGCTACCCATCACGACAAGCTTCGAGAGATCATCGACGCCGCCCGCATCGTGACGCGGCCGGTCGCCGACCTGTTCGAGCCGGATCCGAACGCGGTGCGATTCAAGGGCGGGGGACAGGTGGGCTTCCCGTATCGGCCTACCGAAAAGCAGGCCGAGAAGCTCGAAAAGATCGGTGCCGAGCTAGGCTTCGAGCAACTATCTACTTGGCTGGCTCCGGTCCTCGAATACCACACCCGGCCCCGCAAGAGGCTGCCCAAAGCCAAGAACACCGAGACCACGAAGGACGCCAAGGGTCGGTCCACGACGAAGTCTGCCGAGCCGGAGCAATAGCTCGCCTTCGGTCGCGCTTCCCTCGAGCCCGATCTGGGGGTCGGTGAATCGCGGCGCCTGGATCGTCCCCGAGTGCTCAACGCATTGCGGCGACACGAAGAAGCCGGAGTAGGGGGTGTCAACCGGATGGCTTTAGTGGACGACCTTCGGCCCAGCTCGCGGGCGGTCGTCGGCTCCGAGTGTCCGGATCGGCAGATATCTGTCGAGCTGTACAGCGACACCCCCTCGGGCCTATCGAAGGAGATCTTCGTGCAGGCGACCCCAGACGATAGGACGGAGAAGGCACCCAAGGAGAGCGAGGGGACCAGCTAGCAGACTCACACCATCAGCAATGTCAGGCCGGGGGAGGGGACCCCTCAGCCGGGCACAGGACTCGAATGGTACGTGGCGACGAGCGGATCACCGCGTTTTGGGGGCAAATGCTCGCAACTCAGGAGAGTCAGAAATGGCCACCGATTCCGACATCGGTCCGCTGGAACCCGCATCGATCGGACCCACGCATGCAGCACCCAGTCCGCCCCGGTGGTCGGAGAAGGACCGCCGCCGGTCGATGAAGGATCTGTCCGTCGCCGAGCTCACCGAAGAACTTCAGACACGCCGGCAGCGGGGGGTGCTGTTACTGGATCCGGAGCTCCACAGCGAGCCGACCCGGTTCGAGATGTGGCGCATGAAACGGCTGGCGCGGTGGAAGCGCAGTCAGGAGATGGCGCGGGAACGTCGACAGTTGCGCGCTGCCATGAGTGCCGAGAAGCGTGGTCAGCGGGCCGAACTGGCTATCCAGCGCGAGACCAGTGTCGATGAGCGCTGGTTCCGTCGCGCCGTTGCCGCTCGGCGCCGGGTCACCAGCCCTGATGCTCGGCTTGCGAACCTTCGCCGACAGGCCACGTGGTCGTCCTACGCGCTGATCGGTGTTGTTGTCATCGGCATGGCCTGGGCGGCTGTCAACGTCCAACACGGCTTGGTGCCCAGCAACAACATTCGCGAGCCGCTGTTCTGGCTGAGCTATGGCATCGAGGCGATGATCTCCATCCCGCTGGTCGTCGTCATGGCGTATGCAGCGGCGGCGACGAGGTGGAGGGTCAAGGTGAATGTCGTCCAGATCGTCGCCTTCGAGTGCTTTCTTCTGTCCGTGACCGTCGCATTGAATGTCGTGCCGCACGCGCTGAACCATGATGGAATCCGCGCTGCCGAGTCCGCCGTGCCTCCGGTCATGGTGGCGGTCGTTGCGTGGCTTCACGCCTGGGTCAGCGCCCGCTATGGCGAGCTGATGACCATAGCCTTCGACGAGCTCACGACCCGTCTCGAGGAGACCGACGCTCTCCTGGTCGAAAGCCCCGCCGAGAATGCTTCACGAGGGCTGGCAAAAATCGCCGAGCGGGGTCGCCACGAGTTCGGTTCGGTGACCCGCAGCGGCGGCATCGACGATGACGAGACGGACACGGAGATCGAGGTCGAGCCCAGCCGCGACTGGCGGGCGATCGCCGAGCAGACCATCGCGGCGGGCCTGCTTCCGCAGAGTAGGCCGATTGAGCAGATTGCCGAGATCCTCTACCTGTACCACGACCGTCACTACTCCCAGCGCCAGACGAAAACCGCAGTCGGGCTCGGTAGCCACGAGACCGTCGGCAAAATTCTGAGTGCCGCGCGCGCGGTCCTTACCGACGCCGCCTGACCCCCTCACCCGACAACTCGAAACACCTCTCCTCATCAACAAGGCCGTCGGGGCCCCACACCGGTTCTGTGGGTTCCGGCGGCCTTGTTGCGCATCCAGCAGTTCCAGAATCTTCGTTGCGGGGGGTGGTCCCAATCACGAATTCGGTGTGTCGGCCCGACACGCTGGACGGGTCGACGAATTTCGGCGACCACCAGATCTCCGGCACCTCGCCGTCAGCAGAGGGCTGGCAAACGCCATCTCGTTCGCGCCGCTAACGTTTTTCAATATGCTCCCCACCACGCTCCCCCCATCTTCCCCACCCCCGGTGGGGAGCGTTAAAAGGTGTCTGACCATCGCTTTTTCTGTCTTCCCCACCTTCCCCACTGGTTCGGGCGGTACACCCCATCACTTGGATTTCCTGGAGTCTGACGGTGTACAGGGGCAACCGAGATAGGCATCAACCTGCGCAATGGAGACTCGAGTAATCCGGTCCGGATTCGGCGTGTCGGTTACCCCGGAACCGCTTCGGTAGACCAGGATGACGGGCAGCAGTACCCCCCGAAGGAGGTTTGCCAGTGACCCGGAAGTACGTAGGCGCGGAGAAGAGAGGCCCCCGGCTTCACCCCGAACTCCTGGACCTGCTGGAGATCGAGCGCCAGGAGGCCGGCGCCAAGACAGTGTCGGCGTACCTGTGGGACCTGTTGTGTCACCGCTACGGACGCCAGGACTTGATTCGCGAGAAGGACAAGGCGCCACTGCCGATCGACACTCGCAGCGACGTCATCCGGATGTGCTTGCGGCAAGGACGACCGGACCTTGCACACAAGGTTCTCCAGTCGGGGCCCGACGGCGAACTCGATGAGGAAGCGCCTCAGCTCGAGCTCGAGTGCCTGACCACGAACGAGACAGCTCGCCCCTCCTCCGCGGCCGCCGCGGACAGGACAGCGCGTAAGGCGGCGATCAGCGCATGACGCCCTAGACAACGAAAAACCCCCCACCCGTTTTGGCCGGCGGAAGGGGGGGTTCATTTCGAAATCTGCTCACGCTTGGCAGCGTGACCGTTGTTTCAACATCCCACCCAAGTGGGCGGTGATGCAGGTCCACGAACCGGAAAGGAAGGTGGTACGCACATGATGGTAGCGCAAGCTGCCGCCTTCCTCACGCACATCCGCGTCAGTGTTGGTGGTGATGCGGTGTGACATATCCCGCATCACAGGGCCGGATGTCGTCGTTCGACCGGGTCCGTGACCGTCTCAGCAACATCGTGCCGAGGAGCGACACCCACTTCATGGCGTCGTGCCCGGTGCACGGTGACCGCACCCCCAGCTTGTCGGTGACCTGGGTCGACGACCCGGATTGCGTGGGCAAGACGCTGCTGAAGTGTTTCGGCTGCGGATCGCCGACCGCCGACATCGTCGAGGCGTTGCACCCGCCGCTGACCCTGGCCGATCTGTTCGATCAACCGTTGCCGGACGAGCGGCGCCGCGACAGGCCGCGCGTCGGCCGATCACCTCAACAGCGGCGGGCTGGTCGGCGCCGCAAGGCGGGCAAGCTACCCCCACTGATCGTGCCGTTGCCGGAGGAGCCGGAGCTACAGCACCACTGGCAGGAAGTCTGCCGCTACCCCTACACAGACCCGGAGACCGGCCGGGTGGTGCAGGAGGTCGTTCGCAGCGAGTGTCACACCTGCACCGATGCCGACGGCAACCAGAAGCATGAGCGGCACAAGGACTTCCGGCAGGAATTCATCACCGCCAGCGGGAAGCGCGTCGCACACAAGCCGCGCGGGTTCAAGCCGGTGCTGTATCGCCAAGCGGAGGTACAGGCCGCGATCGCGGCCGGCATTCCGGCGTGGCTGAACGAAGGCGAAAAGGACGCCGACACGGCGGTCAAACTCGGTCACGTCGCTACCACGAACGCCCAGGGTGGGCTGCATTTCCCGGAAGAGCTGGCGGCGGTGTTCCGGGGTGGCCGGGTATTCGTTGTTCTCGACCGTGACGGCACCGGCTACGCCCGCGGCGTGAAGTTGGCGGAGTTGTTCGGCCAGTTCGACGACATCGATGCGACGTTCCTGCTGCCGGCGACAACGCAGGCGAAGTCCGACTTCACCGACCATGTCGACGCGGACCTGTGGGACACCAACCACCCGTTCTTCGGATTCGTGCGGGTCATCCCCGCTGAGCTGGCTGCACACCATATCGTCACCAAGCTGCGCACGAGGCTCGACGGCCGGTTGACCACCTCGGTCAAACAGGCCCGGCTGGAGGCGGGCGCACGTGCGGGGCGGGCTGCCGATCCGGCAACCGACAATCCCGAACTGGAACTGCAACGCGCACGGGCCTGGGCGTGGGAGGCCGAGCGCCGGTTCGAAATGTTCGCCGATCAGGTCGCTGAGGTGCGGCGGCTGGCGCGCGAATCCTGCACTCCCTGGGCGAACGAGGCGGTCACCGAGGCCGCCTCGATCTGGGAGGAGGCCAAGTCGCTGGCGCGGCAGGCCTACCAGGACGCACGGCTGGACATCCCTGCTCCGCTGCAGACCGACGAGGAACTCGCCCAGGCCGAGCCTGTTCCGTCGACGCCCCCACCGCCCCGGACGGCGCCCACGCCCGACACTGCGCCCGCGGCGCCGGGAGACCATAGCGACGGCGACAGCGCGGATCAGCAGGACGCCGACGCCCACCGCGGCGCGGTGGTCACTGCGCCGCTGTACCGGATCGTGCGCGGGCGGCTGGTCGAAGTGGTCACCCGGGACGGCCAAGAGCATGCCCGACAGGTGCTGTCGCTGGACGCGCGGATCGTCGAGATGGAGTATCTCGAGAGCGAGGACACCGACGATGTTCAGCGGCCGAAACTGATGGGCCGCGAACATCTCGCCGAATTCGCCCGCGCCAACCCGCCGGCGCCCGAACAGCTCACCGCGATCGTGATCGGTTTCCACCATCCCGACACGGGGGAGTGGATGCTCAAGCGGATCTCGGCCGACGACTACCGCGATCGCAACTGCGCCTGGCTCGACAGCCTGCCCGGACCGCCGGAATACGATTCGCGACCCACCGCCCTGGCGAAACTGCGGGATGCGCTCAAGGTCGCTGCCGGCGGCAACATCAGACAGACCGTGTGCTACCGCTCGACCGGGTGGCGGCGCGATGCCGAGACCGGCGAGTGGTTCTACGTGCACGCCAGTGGTGTCATCGACGGCCGCGGCGCCCGCGTCGCGCCGGTCATGTTCGGTGGCCCCTTGGCTCGCTACGACCTGCCCGCTCCGGCCGCCGACGTCACCGCGCTGCGGGACGCGTTCCTAGACCATTCCGGTACGTTGCTGACCGCTTTGCCGTGCAGGGTGGCGGCACCGTTGCTCGGGCACGTGTTCCGGGCCGCGCTGGGACCTTCTCCCTGGGTGCTGCTGCTGGTCGGCAGTCCTGGCAGTTACAAAACCTCGGTGGCGAGCCTGGCCATGCATCACTGGGGTGAGCTGTGGGATCGCCGGTCGCCCGGTAGCTCGATGTCGGGCAACGGGGACACGCTCAACGCGCTGCGCATCAAGCTGAACTCCGCGAAAGACGCCCTGTACTGGGCCGATGACGTGGCACCCACGAGGGACTGGACGGCCGCGCAGAAACTGCTGGAGGAGTTCGCCCGCCTGGTTCACAACGGTGAGCAGCGCAGCCGCTCGACGCGCGACGGGCAGGGCGTCATGGACGGTACCCCGCCGCGGTCCTCGGCGATCGTGACCTCGGAGGTGACCCCGCGGCCGGGTAGTTCCGGTGGCGAGCGCACTTTCCCGGTGCCCATGAACGCCGACGAGATCGACGTCAACACCCTGATCCGGCTCGATGACTACCGGTCGCGGTACGGCCGGGCACTGGTGATGGCCAGCTTCCTGCAGTGGCTGTCCGGCAACCTCGACAAGGCTCGCGCGATCGCCCGGGAGGAGGCCGAGCAGTTCGCCGAGCAGCTGCGGCACGGTGGGGGAGCCGTGCGCGCCTCGCAGGCGGCTGGTGAGCTGTGGGCGGGGTGGGTGGTGCTGTCGCGGTTCCTCGTCGACACCGGCGCTCTGGCGCAGTCCGAGGCCGACGATCTGCTCAACATCGCAGCCCTCGGAATGACCAACGCGTTCACCATGACCACCGACCCCGACCTGCCGACGACTACCGGGGCGCGGGTGCGGGAGTTGCTCTCGCATGCGCTGCGGACCGGCATCGCCTACGTCGACGATATCCGCACCGGGCAGCGACCGGAGTTCCCGCTGTCGAACCGGCTCGGATGGCGGCGAACCATCGTGAGCGACAACATGTTCCGCGACGAACCTCGCGGCATCCGGCTCGGCTACGTCCTGGCCGACCCGACCCCGCGCGACGGCGGCGAGCCGCAGCTCGTGGTGTGGAAGGACGCGCTCGAGCAGGTGTTGAAGGAAACCGCCGCACGGATGACCGACGCTCCGCAGGTCGATGTGGCCACGGCCAGGCGGGCGCTGGCCGACGAGGGAATACTCATCACCGAGACCTCCAACGGCGTCACCCGCTACACCGTGCACCGCACGCTGCATTGTGAGCAGAAGCGCGAGCGCATGATCGCGCTGCGGCTGTGGCCACTGATCGGCGCCGATCCCGACCCGGGCGACGGCACGTTGTGGGACGATCCCGGCCCCGACCCCGATCCCGAGCCGACGCCGACTTCGCCGTTCGAGGCGATGACGTTGCGAGAGATCCTTGGCGCCGCTTGTCGGTCGGCCGACGTAGCATCCGAGCCGTCCGACACCGACGAGGAATCCGCCATTCCTGACGACACCGCTCAGGAGCCCAATGCCCAGGAGCCCGATATGGGAGTGAGCCGTGCACCGTGTAAGGGGCAAATCGAACTCCCCCTGAAACCGGTTGCCCGCGATAGCGAGAACTCCGCCGACTGCTCGGCGAGCGAGGCTCGCATCGACGATGGCGCATCGCAGGCACGCGGCGAGCGGCCCCAGCCTGATACGACCACCTCGCCACAGTCCAGCGCACCGGGCGCTGCCGAATCGCCAAGTGACCAGCAGCCGGCCACGCCGATGCAATCGGCTGCGGCGGTGCCCGTTTCGGCTGCGGAGTTCCTGGCACCGGCGGTGGTGGTGGATGTCGAGGGCGTGTGGTTGCCCGATGGCACCCGGCTGCCGGCCCCGGATCCGCTCACCCACATCGGTCATCTCGCCGAACTGGCTCAGACTCTGCGCATCGGGCACCGGGTTGGCCCGAAGTGGGTGGAGAGAGGGCAACTCTGGGTGACAGCGGCCTTGTCGGAGCGGTTGGGTGTACCGACCCCGGACGCGACACCGGACCCCGCCAAGCTCAACAACGAGCTCAAACTGGCCACCGCAGGGCACCCGCTGGTCACCGAAGCGATTCGTGCGGGATGGACGATCGGCGGCGACGGCGATCGGCTGGGGGCGTGGACGCGGGTGTGGCGCGGCGACTATCGGGTGTGGATCGTGTTGGAGGCGGGTTTGGTGCACAACACCGCCGCCAACCCGATTCTGGGAGATAGCCCGGCGCCCGCGACGTTGGCGCGGCGGCTGGGTCTGTTCACCCACGCCTTGAACTGGCCGTTCCGGATCAACCCTCAGTCCACCGGCCTGGATCTGATGACGTCGAGCCGCATCGACCGCGCCACCGCCTTCGCCCCCACCGAACCGGTTGCTCCCGAACGCATTTCGTCGTGTGAAGACGACATTCAGTGGAACCGCAAACCGAACCCGGAAGAGCTGCGCCAACGGTTCGTCCATGCCTACGACCGCGGTGGCTCCCATCTCGGTGGCTTCGCCAGTCACTCCCTGGGGGTCGGCACAGCGACGCACTACGAGAACGGGCGCGATTTCGACCCCAAGCTTCCCGGCTATTGGCGGGTCGAGGTGCCCGAGACGGGCGACTTGCGGTACCCGCACCCGCTGTTGCCGAGCAGCAAGGACAAGCCGGGCCTGCTGTGGGTCACCACGCCCAGCCTGGAATTTGCCCGCGAATGCGGCTTCGAGCTGGAGGTCAAAGAGGCTTACGTCTGGGAGAAGCACGCCCGGGTGATGGAAGAGTTCTACAAGCGGATGCGCGATGCCCGCGCCCAGCTCGACATCGAGGACGACGCCGACGCTCAGCTGGCCCGGGATCTGGTCAAGGCGTGCTACACCCGCACCATCGGCCAGATGGGCAGCGAAATCTACATGCGCCGAAAGGTGCAGGACCCGCAGACGGGCAAGCTCGTCGAAACGTGGCGGGAAGGCTTCGCGCCGCACCGCCGTCACCACGCGATTGCCAAGGCGCGCGCGAACATTCTGCGGTTCGTCATCACGACCGGTAAGGCGACCGACCGGTGGCCGGTCGCGATCACCAACGACACGATCGTGTATGTGTCCGACGATCCGGACCCCGAATCCGCCTACCC
Organism: Nocardia transvalensis; assembly: GCF_015477765.1. Lineage (GTDB taxonomy): Bacteria > Actinomycetota > Actinomycetes > Mycobacteriales > Mycobacteriaceae > Nocardia > Nocardia transvalensis_A. Next base: position 166,137 of record NZ_JADLQQ010000015.1, read on the forward strand.
AGGGTCACGCGGCGGCAACGGCAAGCGCGACACCTGGGGCCGCGGGATCGGCCAGTACAAGTGGGAAGGATCCGCGGTCCTCGACGAGCACCTCGAGTATCTGCAGGGCAGCGGTTACCAGAACGCCGAGGGCGTGAGCGGCAAGACCGCTCTGGTCGACAAAGAGGACTGGGATATCGAGCAGATGGGAAGGCTGACGAAGTCATGAGCAACTCGAACTTTCCCGGCTACTGGCGGGTCGAGCTGCCCGCAGCCGACAGCTTGCCGTACCCGCGCTTCCTGTCGCCGGGCGGCGAAGACGCTGTCGTCGGCGCCGGCGCCGCTCCGAGGCCTCATCGCCCGCATGCCCACGGCCACTGTGGACCGCGTCTGGCCGCGCTCGCCGGCCTGGGTTCGGCCGCTGCCGGGGCCGAGTAGGACAGCACGCTGTGGCCGACGAGATCAAGGAGCAACTGAGCCCTGACCCTGGGCGCCGTGGCGCGATGTTCCAGGGGTTGACCGGCCGGTCCGGCTCGAATGTCTCCGGCACTGCCGGTGATGTCCCGGACATTCGGGGAATGTTGCGCGCCGCCTACGGGCCCGGGCCGCGCAGCGACATCAACACGGCTGCGGCCGCGAAAGGCCTCGGTGTCAGCAAACGTACCGTCGAACGCTGGTTGGCGGATCCGTCGAGCGCTTCGAAGATCAGTAAGCCGAAGCCGGCGACGGTGGCCAAGATGGCCAAGGCGGCCCGGCAGGCCGCCACCACGAAGGCCGGCCGCAAGCGGGTCATGAAGGCCATGCGCGAGAGCAAGGAAGGCAAACGCCTGCTCAAACGCGGCGGCCGCGTCCGCGTCACCGGGAATCAGGGGGTCTTCGGCAAATCCGCCTACTACATCCGCTGGCGGAAAGATGTGCCGTTCCCGCCGAATCAGGCGGGGATGACCCCTGCCGAGATCGAGGGGTTGTGGACGGCCTACGAGCAGGGTGGTGACAAGGCGGCGTCGCAGTGGCTGACCGACTACGCACGCGAACACTACGCGGCCGGGTGGGAGTTCGAGAGCATCGAGCGCATCGGATACGACCCGAATTGACCGGAGCGGCGGGACCACGGTGGACACGGCGGAGGCTGCTGGACGCGCTGGCCGCCTGCTACGGCGCGGGCGACTACCAGGGCATCGATCTGGACGCCGTCGCCGCCGGGTTCGGCGTCACCCGACGAACGGTCACCCGCTGGATCGCCGGGTCGTCGGGACGCACCAAGGCGCGGATGCCCGCCAAGCGAATCGCCGAACTGATGCTGCCGCCGCAGTCCGTGATCCGCGACGAGCAGATCGACGTAGCCAACGCACGTGAAGTCATTGCCAGCTTGAACCCCGCGAACCCCGCCGCGCTGGGCCGGCGACCCACCTCGATCGCCAAGGAGTGGCAGCGCCGGGGCTGGCTCGATCCGCACCTGGTCGGCATTCTGGAATTGCCCCGTCAAGGCCGCCTGCAGCTGCGGCAGATCGTTTCGACCTGGGGCACCTACACCCAGGGACCGCCGCGCACGACGCGAGAATGGCGGCGGCGCGGCCATATCGTCGACCTCGTTACCGTGCCCACCCGGTTCCACGCCATGGTGCTCGTCGCCGAAGTGCTCGACCGGGTCGGCCCGTGGCGGCTGTATCCGAGTGAGGCGGTCGTGCCGAAGACCCGCACCCAGGTGTGGGCGGCCGACGCCCCCGCGGTGAACCTCGCGGCGCTGGCGCAGGAGACCGGACTGGCGCTGCGCCCGTAACCCCAGCGACAACCCATTGCAAGATAGTGCATAACACATTATCCTTATTTGTGTGCACTGGCGGATTCCGTCGCACAACTGAATCGACCGCCCCCCGACAGGCACAACGGCGTACCCCGGAATCAACGGCGATTCCGGCCCGGCAGTGAGAAGACCGCGATGCGGCGGCGCCGGGCATCGAGGAGGGTGGTCGGCGGTCCGATCCGACCGGGCCGCCACGGCGGCACGGGCCGGTAGCTCAATGGCAGAGCCGGGGCCAGTTGCGCCTTGGCGCGGGTTCGATTTCCGTCCGGCCCCGCCCGCCGCCGAAATCCCCACCAGCTCCGGTGTTGTCCGGCTGGACAAGTTGGACAACACCGGATTCCACCAACCGTGAGAGTTGTCAATTCGATTGCGGGACTGACCATCCCGCCCTGATGCGAGGAGTCGACTGCGCATGACCACCGATCTCGCCGCCGCGCTCGGCAGCCCGCGGGCGTTCGACGACGACGAACAAGTACGCCATCTGCCCGGCGATCACGTGCCGTGGCTGGTCGTGCAAACCCCTGGCCGTGCCGAGTTCGCGACACCGGTGGCACAGGGCGACGCGCCATCGTGGCATCGTCTCATCGACCATGACCGCTTCCCCGGCGGAGTGTGGCGCGAGTTCCTCGTGCCACGCGACGGTGGGGCGGGGCCGCAACGGTTCGAGGGGGCGGCGTTGTCGGCGCGCGCGGTCGATCTGGCGGGGTTCGCGGCCGCGGCCTGGAGCTCCGACGACGCGATCGTGATCGAACCGCCCGCACGGCCTGACGGATTCACCGTCGTGCGGATCGGTGACTACCTGATCGGGGTCGTGGGAGATCTCGTCCATCCCCGCCCGGATGCACCCGAGGTCCGCGCCGAGTGGAGCGCGTTGCTGCGGTCGCGTGACGACACTGGAACGACACGATGACCGGGCCCGATCGCCCGGCGGTGGTGTGGCGGCTGCGTTCTGCACCCACGTCCCGCGGCCTGGTCGTCCCGTTCGTCACCAAATGGCATGCAGGCCAGCCGATGTGGGGTTCTCTGGACACCGACCGGTTGGCGGCGGCGCTGACGGGCAAGCGATGCCAGATCTGCGGTCACCGTCTCGAGGGGCGGGCGGTGCTGTTCGTGCGGGCCGCCGACTGGGAACGGCGGATTGCGGTCGAGCCGCCGATGCATCCCGATTGTGCCAGTTATGCCCGGCGGGCCTGCCCGATGTTGAACGGGCGCATGTCCCACTACAACGCCCGGCCCCAGGTGTCCCGGCTGCGGTGCGCCGGGTGGGAGGTGCCTGCCGACACCGATCGCCGCGCCGGGCGGCCCGCAGATGCCTGGTACGAATTATGGTTCGCCACCGATCAATTGCGGGTCACCGCCATGACCGACGACGACGGACGGGACCTGGCCGGGATCGATCTGAGCGAGTTCCGGCCGTTGAAGATCCGGCGCATCCGCCCGGCTGGCGGCCCCGACACCGGCCCGACGCTGCTCGACCTGCTGATCCTGTTGGGCTGACCTGTCGGCGCGGCCTTCGGCCGACGCAACAACTCCTGCTACGCCCCCTTCGTTTCCTTGGGGGACGGGTGCAATACGCACTATGCTGTTCGATGTCCACCGAGTGGCGAGACCAACCATCTCGCTCGCACCCTTGAAGTAGGGACCGTCATGACCGTGTCCTTCGCTGCTGTGCCGATCACCCGTGCCGGCGTGCACGCCTTAGGGCAATCCGCCGGAGGGTGTGCTCGACCCGAGCCGCACTGCATGCTGGCGGATCCGATGCCCACTTTCGATCCCCAGCCACCGCTGGGCGGCGGCACAGGCGGCATCCCGATCATTGGGCGGCTGATTCCGCATCTGTCGTGGTCGGATGGGTCGGCGATGCACGCCCTGACGGTGTTCGGAGTGTGCCTGCTGGTCACGGGCCTGATGGTCACTATCCTGCTGGCGGCCGCGGCCCGTCTGGCGTGGCCGCCGGCACGGATGCGGAACTTCACCATCGCCGCGGTTGCCGCATTGCCGGGGATCTCGATGGTGCTGGCCTGGAGTCCGACCGGCCCGGTGGACGAGTTCCGGGCCGGTGCAACGGATCTGCTGTCCGGGCACGCGCCGTCCGCGGTGGCGAGCATGAGCGTGCTGTTGATCCCGGTGGCGTGGCTCGTGGCCATGCTGATGCACACCGACCGGGTGGTGACCTCCAAAACCACCGGATTCCGCAGTCTGCTGCGCACCGAACAGTTCAAGGATTCCTGGGTGCAGCGGCAGCGGGAGGCCGCGGCACGTTGGGCGCGCTATCCGGTGGCGACGACGACCGGCGGACTCAACCCGCACTTGGTGCTGGGCCGGCTGGCCGTCGAGGAATTCGCAGCGCCGCCGCCGTCGCGGACCCGCGCCCTGCTGCAACACTTCCGGTCGGTGCTGGTGGTGCCGTGGCGCGCCACGCGTGAGCACATGGTTCTCGTCGCCAATACCGGATCCGGCAAGACCACCCTACTGTTGCGGGCGCTGGTGTCGTGGTACGTGACCGCGTGGCTGCGGCACCGGCAGTGGTGGCGGCGCCCACGGACGGGACGGCCGCTGGCGGTGCTGGTCAACTGCAAGGGCGGTCCGGGCGCCCGGCGGGTGACCGCGTTGGTCGTGAAGTGGTTCCGTGCCCTCGGACTGCGCGACGACCGAATCGGCATCCTCGGCGAGGGAACGAACCTCAACCTATGGGCCGCCGATCCGGCCGACATCATCAGCGTGCTGCTGTCGATGATCTCCGGCGGCCTGGTCCCGGCGACCGAGAACGAACGCTACTTCCACAACATGCGGAAGACGCTGATCCGCCTGATCGTCACCGCCCCCGCAAAGGTCGAGAACGGCAAGCCCATCGGCTGCAACCCGCCCCGTAGTTCCGAGGAGTTCCTGGCCCGCTTCGACAAGGACGTCCTGGCTCTGTTGTGGGGCGCCGACTACTGGGATCCCGACCTGGCCTGGACCGGGGTGCCGGGAGTCGACCTGGAGATCCAATCCACGCTCGACGGTGAACAGCCCGTCATGACCTCGGCGCGCAGCGAATTCGGCGATCTGTTCTACGCGCTCGACGGCGCATTCGACGGCGATGCCGACATCGGGAGTTTCGATCTGCTGATCTGCAACCTCGAAGGCACCACCCACCCCGATCGGGCGAGGGCCCAGTTCAATGCGCTCGGCTGCCTGTTCGAGCAGCTCACCGGCCACGACCACGGACGCGAAACCTTCCTGGCGGTCGAAGAGTTCAGCGCCGTATCGGATCAGAAAACCCGCGCCGACAAATGGGTGCATCGCTTCCGGGAAGCGCTGATCGGCACGTTGTGGATCGCGCAGGACTGGTTCGGCCTCGGCGCGGACGACGACCAGCGGCAATCGCTGGTCGTCGCCGCCGGCGGCGGCGCCTTGCTGGGCCGCCAAGAAAAAGGGGATCGGCTGTGCGATCTGTTCGGGCCCGCCCGTCGTTTCGAGGTCACCCGCGCGCGCGGCCGGCGCGGCCACACCGACGGCACCGTCACCGCGCATGAGCCGCTGCTGGTCGAGCCCAACCGGCTGCGCCGGCTCAAGACCGGCGACGTCGTGCACGTCGGTGGCGGCCGCGCCCGGTTCGGGCATGTCACCCCTCTCAACGATGCCGACCTCGCCCGGCTGCGGCCGCTGCCCGGCATCGACCGCTTCACCCACATTCGCCGGCCCGCCGCGGCCCTGGCACCGGTCATCGATCTGCGCAAGCACCGCAGGTCACGCTGAGACCTGTTGTCCCTGGAAGGACTTTCGCTGTGACCAGCCCTCTCGAACATCCCGACAACTACAACCCCGATCCTGACCAACGGCGGCGGGTGGAGACGGTCCTTGCCGCATACGTCCCCGAACTGGAGGGGTCGGAGGCTGCCCGGCTCGCCGAGCGGCTGGTGCCGGTCGTGCCCGACGGGGGCCGCGTGGGCCGCACCCTCGAGCCGCATCTGGACACCCTCGCCTCGACGCGGGCGAGCCTGCTGCGGTGGGCGCCCGCGGCGGGCACCAGCGCCGCGGTCTTCACCACCGCCCTCACAGTGTCGCTGCCGCCGCCGCTTCTGGTCTACGGCACCGGCCTCGCCGGGTTCACCTGGTGGCACTGCTGTGGGCGGCCCGGTCCAATCGCGATGATCCGCCGGGCCGCCGATCTGCTCACCGACGCCGCTGCCGCGCTACGGGCCGCCCGCCTGCCTTTTCCTCACCACACATCCGCGGCGGCCGCGAGCGCCAGCCGGCCGACTGCAATACCCGCGAAGGAGTGACTGCTGATGTCCACCGCCAGCGAGGTCGACCACATCGGCGAGGAAGCCGGCAAGTTCTTCCGCCAGATCATCGACGCCGCTCACCTGTTCAAGCACCGGCGGGGCGGTCACCGTCCCAGGTCACACAAGGGATCACGCCGGTATCGCAAACACCTCGCGGCGTCGCTGCGCCAGCAGTTCGGTGAACAGCGCATCACGGAGGCCTGGTATACCAAGCGCGCCTTGGACTTCCAGGCCGAGGCCAAGCAAGCGCTGGTCCGCCAGCACCGGCACATGGGCGACCCCACGGTGGTGGGCCCCGACCAGGAGCGGCTGGAACGCATCCGGTTCGCCATCGAATCCACGCTGTCCAGCACGAACCTCTCGCCCGAGCGGCGTGGCCAGATCGTGCTGACCCTCGACGCCGTCTCCCGCAACCCCTACACACGGTTCAATACCGTGTTCCCGCCGATGGACCATCTGACCGCCCATCACGCCCGTGAAGCCGCACGCCGATCGGCGACCTGGGTCGAGGCTCAGACCGCCGCGACTCAACGCCGGTACGCCCAGCACCAGCAGCAGCTGGCCCAGCGCGCTCTCGACCGCCGCCGCAGGAGCACCACCCGATCCACGGCACCTGCCCGCGACGGCAAGCGAACCCAGCCGTCCAGGACGCGTCCCGCACGGTCCGTCGGAAACGGGCAACCAACCCACACCCGGGCCGCGACTCCGCCGGCCCGGACGGTTACCGCACCGCCGGGCACCACCACAAATGGACACCATCGGCGCCCCACCACCCCCGTCGCCGAAGCGGTCGCCTCGTCGACAGCCACCGTCGAGGCGATGCGGAGCATGACGATGGCCCAGATCGATGCGGTGCAGGCGATCCGCGTGGCAGAGAGGCGCTGGCTGGATAGCAGCGCCGGAGCGAACCGGGCCCAGCTGCACGATCTGAGCGCCGCCCGGACCAACGCCTTCGACGCGGGCTGCCAAGCAGGGCTGTCGAACGAGCAGATGCAGTGGGAACGCGACAACATCGACGCCAACAGCCGGTGCCGCGTGGCGTTCGAGGGGCGCCGGCACGACAGCGAATTCCACGGGCACAGCGCATACGAGGGGCTTTTCGCCAGCGAGGCCGAGGCGGCCATCTGGGCCGAGCGTCGGCTCCTCACCCACGACTGGGTCCCCCGAGTCGAGTTCCGGATCACCGCGCAGGAAGCCGGGCACGACAGAGCATTTAAGACGATCCGGGGAGGCGAAGCCAAGGTCACCGCAGGTGTCCGGCGCTGGATCAACCAGACCACTCGCGATCGCGACGGCCATCAGCACCGCAACGGGGCCACCCACGGCCCCGATCGCCGCCGGTCACCCTCCGCGCCCGACACGGTGGCCAGCACGAACCGACGCCGGGGGCGGAGCCGGGTGTAGGTCGCGACCTCACCGAGCAGAGAAGCCCTTTACACGATATCGCATACTGCACTATGCTACAATTTGTCATCTACGCGGGACCGACCATCTCGCGTCCGCCCTCCGACACAGGAGACAGCCGTGACCGACCTGGACACCGCGATGACCCCGATCGACCTGGTCGACCAGGCCGTCATCGCCGCCGTCGCCCTGGACTTCCCCCACCTCACCCGCCCCGATGCCGTGCAGACCCTGGTGGACACCCGGCTGCCGCAACACCTGCGCGACAAATACGATCGGGTGGCCCTCGTGCGGGCGGTCGCCGCCTACGTCGCCGAACACCTCAAGACTCGCGTTCGTGCCGGACGACGTGCGAAGCGTGACGCCGCGCGTACCCGGATCGCCGACGTGATCCGGACCGAGCAGTCCCGCGCCGTCGCCGACGGCGATGCCGCGCGCGCCGACTATCTCGCCGAAGCCGCATCGCTCGTCGAGCCGCCGGTGAGCTGGCTGATCCGGGTCAAGCGGATTCGCTCCACGACCGCACTGCTGATCGCGATGTATGCCACGGTGTGGTTGACCGCGATCGAATCCGGGTCAGCCACCCTCTATCTGGCCGGGATCGCCGGAACCGTTGTCGTCGCCTACGTCGTGTGGCGCGACGTGCGGGCCCCCAAGCCGACGGAGCGGGCGAACCCCACGTCGTCCGCCGCGCAGCCTCGCAATCCCTTGTGGGTAACCAAAACACTGATCGTGGTGAACGTGCTGGTCTTCGCGATCATCGCACTCCAGGCCGCAAGCATCCTGCCCGCTGATCTCGCCGCTACCTCGATCTTCCGGGCGTCGGCACTCGACCCGCACGCTGTTGCCGCTGGTGCATGGGCCCTGCTGGTGACCGGCGGGTTCGTGCACAGCGGGCTCACCCATCTGCTGCTGAACATGTTCAGCCTCGGCTGGCTGGGTGCCGTTGCCGAGCCGAGGCTGGGGCGGCTGCGCTACCTGGGCGTCTACGTCGCGTCCCTGCTGGGCGGGGCCCTGGCCGTGCAGTTCCTGTCCGGCCAGATCACGGTCGGCGCATCCGGAGCGGTTTACGGTGTCGCGGGCGCGCTGGTGGCGGCCACCATCGTGGACCGTGCCAACCCGACCGGGCTGCTGATCATGATCGGAATCAATCTCGGGATCAGTTTCCTGATCCCCGGCATCTCCTATTGGGCCCACCTGGGCGGTCTGGCCACCGGGATCGTGACCGCCCTCGCCCTCATCCGGCTGGGCGCCACCCATCGGCATCCCCACCTTCCTGCTGCGTCGCACACCGAGACCATCACCGGAGAGGGGGCAAACCGATGACCGCCACAACCGAGCCGACCATGCGGGAATTGGCCACCCGACTGACCGCGGCCGCCACCCAGTTGAGCCGCGCCGACGCCGCCACCCGTGCCGGGCGATCGGGTCACACTGCGGAAAGCCGCTGCACCTAGTGCCCGATCGCGGCGACGGCTGGCCGATGTACTGCTACCCCGATGAAGGCTGCGGCTACAACGAGCCCTGGGGCTGGGAGGTATTCAACGCTCGCCCCGACGAATGGGCCCGGCCCGAATGGGGCACGTACCGGTATCGGTTGATGCGGTTCCTTGCCTACCTGGAAGGGGCCGACAGCGTATTCCCGGCGGCGGCGCGGGCCGAGCTGCTGGACGCCGGGTGGGCAGGAACTCATTACGGCGTGACGGTGCTGGACCTCTACGACCCCGAATGGGGCTACCGGCCGGGGTTTGTGGCGCTAGACCACCACAGCAATCGGCGACGAGTGCTGGCCGCGATGAACGCCTTCGCGAAGGATTGCTGCGGGTGGGAATCGATGTTCGGGGACCTGGCATTCGATGTCTACCCCGACGTCTGTGACGAACTGCGGCAGGAATGGGCGGTGTTGGCGCCCGCGGCACCCGACGCCGAGGATTGCCACGACGACCTGCTGGGCCGGATGACGTTCACGCCTCTGGTTACCGCGGAGACGCCCAACGCGTTCCCGGTCACGATGTGGTGGAAGTGCTGATGCGGATCGCAGTGGCCTCCACAAAGTCGCGGTGCTCCTGGGCGTACCCGGGCCCAGGACGTGTACGACCGGCTTTGCAACACCGCGGCCGGTTAGAAGAACCCGTGTTCCGGCGGGGTTCTTTCGCGAGATAAGGCGCTACTTCTCGGGTACCTCCGGAAGCTCCATGCCGAAGATCTCGTACAGCTCCACGAATCCGTCCACGTAAGTACGTTCCATGAAGCCGTCCCGGCTGGGCTCGGAGTCTCGCGCGTACTCCAGGAACTCAAGGAAGCCGCGTTCGAGGATGTACCGGAGGAAAACGAGTTGCCCCTCTGTGAGGGTGAAGCTGTGGGTGGGTTCGGTGCTGCTCACTGCTGGACTCCGAAGACCTCGCCCAACTCTCCACGTACCACCCAGTTCTCACACTCGCACTCGTGCGCTGGGGCACCCTCCCCGATGTCGCACGCGCAGACCGGCATGAAGGGCGCGCGGGCCTCGGGATAAATACCCTTCATTCCGCACCGGTCGCATTCGCCTAGCTGCCACTCGTCGTTGCCGTCGTCGTCCCAGTAGTCGTCGTTACTCACCGCTGCGCACCGCCATTCGCGTCGCTTGCAGCGACGGTCTTGTCGCTGTCCATGATGAGAGTGGCACAGTGCCCCGACGCCCAAGCGTGAAGACAGCAACCGGCTGGCTGTTGTGACTCTGTCGGCAAGGTGCCACCGGCGAATCCGGCCGCGCCCATAGAGTTCGTTTCGGGTGGGTGATGAGTTGCGCTGCCTGCCCGGTGTTGTGTTTACGGTGCTTGCGATCACGGCATCCACTCATGGAGGGATTCCCCCATATGAGCACCGACATGAAGTCACCGACCCTGTTGTCCGACTCGTCGAAGGCCGCCGATGTGCGGTGGTGGGACACCTTGCTGGCAGTGCATGCGCTTGCCGAGCACCGAGCTGGTGAGGTGTTGCGTCGGCACGGCCTGGGGGTGTCGGAGTATCGCGCACTGGAGTTCCTTGCCGCCGCGCCCCACGGTCGACTGCGTATGCAGGACCTGGCCGAAGATCTTGGGCTGAACCAGAGTTCGGTGTCGCGGCTCGTCGGCAGGCTGCATCGGGCGGGGTTCGGCGACACCGACCTCTGCCCTGAGGACGGGCGCGGGGTGGTGGCGGTGATTACCGCCGCCGGGCGAGCTCGCTTCGAGCAGGCGCGGCCGTCGTATCAACGCGTGCTGACCGAGGCATTGGACCAGGCCGGAGACATGATCCACGGGGGTGGAAAGCTCATCGCCGCGATACGGGCGGTGTTCGCGCCTGATCACGGGTGGTTGTCGGTATCGGGGTCGAGTCGGACCGCGGCCAGTACCGACCAGAGTTGTTGATCGGCGGGGGAGCCGGGCCCGGTTTGTCGGCGATGCTCGGCGATCGCCTCGACGAGTTTGGCGATCACGCTGCGGGCGCGTGGGTTGAACACCGCGGCGCGGGCGCCGGCCCAACCCAGCGGATCGGTGTCGGCGCGGTCGAGCCGGTCGAGGGCTTTGAGGCATCGGTCGCGGAATCGATTGGCGCGCTTGGCTTGCTGCTCATCGAGATTGCCGGAGACGAGGGCCTCCTCGGTCCGGTCGATGAAGTCGTCGAGGATGTCGGCGGTACGCTCGGCCAAGGTTTCGTCGAAGCTCAGCAGGTTCCAGAACTGGCGCCACCGGCCGACGTAGGCGGCGGCGGTGTCGGCCGGTTCGAGATGATCACGCAGGATCGCGGCGAACGTGTCGTCGTCGAGGCTCTGCACCGCCTCGACATTGATTGTCCTCGGCAGGTCGGCACGGGTTTTGGACCGTTTCCACGGCTGCTCCAGCATCGTTTGTTCCTCGCGTGTCGACTCGGGCACCGGACGGCGCCGCCCGAGCAGGCGACGCCGTGGCTTTCCTTGTACCACGGGCGAGGTGATGAGTTTCGTACCAGGGCAGCTCGGCCAGCCGACATGTGAGGCGGTCGGCATCTAGGTCTGGCGGGGATGCTCGCTGGCGCGAGTCGGTCCGGTCAGCGAGGGGTGCGCTGACGGCGAGTCCACCTACGGATGGCTTTGCCGAGATCTTGGCCGTCGGTGCCTTTCAGCTCGGGGGGCAGCTGCGGGGTGATCGGCAGGCCGAACTCTCGCAGGTCGGCAACTGACATCCCGTAGTGGCGGGCGCACGCTTCTTCGGTGTCCCGCTGGCATACCCACTCGCTGCACCGTGGGCACAGACGTTCGCCGCGATTGGCGGTCAGCCCGGAGAACTGGCGACCCTTGTATTCATAGGGGATGCCCGGAGCGTCGCAATGGTCGCAGCGTTTGTCGTCACCGGGTGTTTCGATGCTCATGACATGCTCCGGGGAGGGTTGCGGGCGGGGCGGGCTGTTCGCCCCAGGGATTGATCTGCCGGGACAGCGGGGTGAAGTCTCGGGTGTAGGCGTGGGCGCGCAGAAGCTCGGCGATGCTGCAGGTCAGTGTGTGGGGAGGGTCCTGCGCATCACCGGTACCCGCCACGTGGATGTCGGTGTGACGTTCGGTGGCGGCGGGCCAGTCGATGCGGGACTCGGTGCGCGGGACCCGGAGATCGTCGGCGTGGTAGGTCGAGTCGATCTCGTCGGCCACGATCGCCCAGGCCTGGTCGCTGAGCCGTCGGTCGCAGGCGATGCCGTCGGTCCAGGGATGGAACGGGTTCGACGGGATCTGGGCGGCGAAGGATCGCACCGCGGTCGGTGGGGGGCCGTCCTGCCACGCGAGCCGCAGTGCGCGGGCGGACCGGTCCGGGATCAGGGTGAACGGCGTGTCCGGCCAACGGGTGGCGAGCATGACCCGTAGCAGCGGTTCGGCGGTGTTCGCCGGGTCGCCGCCGCGGGTGGGTTCGACGTCGTAATAGTCGATGTCGTGGCATCCGCCCGGGTCGGGGTCGCCGTAGGCGATGGCGATGCCGTTCCAGTGCCAGATGATCCGGCCGTTGTCGTCGTGCCCCTCTCGTGCCAGCTCCAACAATTGAGCCGCGATCTTCTCGGCGGTCGCGGCTACCCGGATCCGGGTGGCTCGCAGGGTGCGGGCAGCCGCGGACTCGGTGCAGTAGTAGAGGTCGAACCGCGGGCTGGGGGGCTTCTCGGTGGCCATCGGGACTCGGCCGCCGGTCATGCGCTGAGTTCGGCTGGGCCGTGCTGTCGATCGAGAACGTCGACCCGGGCCAGGCTCTGAAGGAATTCCCCGAGGTAGCCCTTCTGGTAGTCGACCATCTCGCGGGCAGCGTCGGTGTGGCCCTCGTCGAGCAGAGCGGAGATGAAGTCGGCGGAGTCGACAACAACGTCGAGGCAGAAGGCGGCGCGGCGGATGAGGTAGTCCGCGCTGATCGGATCGGGGACAGGGCCGAGGGTTTCGGAACGATCTACCTCGGCGGTGATGTGCGCGGGCACGGCGGGCCATTTGCCCATGGCGTGGCTCCTGACGGTGTGTGGACGGGATGGTCGGTCCCGTCGAACGGATATGACACAACCAATGTTAATGCGTGTTGCACTTAGGTTCAATCGGCGATCCGCGGCTTGAGCGCCTGCCCTGGAGGACATGCAGGGCCACCATGGATGCGATCTGCGATGCCACGCTGGTCGGGCGGGTTTCGCGCCGGTCTGCCGCAGTCGGCATGTATTCCTCGCCGCCGCGCGGGCGACGAGTTCGGCCATGCGCCGCTCGTAACGGCACAGGCCTCGCCAGACGCGGCCCAGGCCCGGCTACAACGAGCAATGCCGGCAGTTGACCGAGGCTCGTGCCGCATTCGACTGGCTCGCAGATGGCAGCGTGGCGATTTAACAACAGGCATTGCGTGACTTCGCCCAAGCGATGCGCAACTTCTTCGCTGGCACCCATCAGCGACCGTCGTGGCGCAAAGCTGGTGTACACGAAGGTTTCCGGCAGGTCACGGTGCGACAGCACCACGTGGCAGCGGGGATGCCGTGCGCTGCGCGCCATCGATGCTCGGCCGGTCCAATGCTGTCCAACGTTGGACGAGTTTTGTCCAACAGGGTGTCCAACGCCCAGCTGGGAAAATTCGCTGTCCAACGCCGTTGCCGGACGCCGCGGCGGCCTCCTACGCTCGGGTGCGTTACCTCCGGTTTGGCATGCAGAGAGGAACGGACGGAGCACCAGCCCGTTGGCAGCGGGCGACCCGTCATTCATGATGTGCGCCCGGGGCGGGTCGTTCGGAGGCCGGCCCGGGCGCACATTCGAAACATCAGCATCGGCGTGTATGCCGCCGCGGGCAGTTCGGCGGCGGTGATATCGGTATGCCGCCAACAGGGTTTCGCGGGGCGCGGCGCCGCTCGGCAGCATCCGGGCCGTCCGAAGAGATGCGGCTAGACGCCTGCCCCGGCATCAGCGGTAGCACCCGGATCCGTGTGAGGGGTGCCCGGAGGGACGAGCGGGTCCTCGGCAGGGTCGGAGTGCAGCGCCACCGACCCGCTCTGCCCGGATTGGGCCGCAGCGCGCAGACCTGCATTCCGGATTTCCGAAGGGGGCGCGGCCGTGTCGGCGCAAAGATCGGTGTCGAGGGCTTCTGTGAGGTGGTACAGACCGTCGAGGAACACTGCTTCCTCGTTGTAATGGTCGCGGAGCTCGCGGTACAGGCCCGGCGCGAGGGCGTTGATGCGGGCGATGACTTCGCGCTGGGCGGTGACCGTGCAGCGGGCGCGCAGCAGCGCCGGCAGGAGGGCAGGATCGCGGGCGACGAGCAGATCGAGCGCGGCCGCGGCGAGCGCGGCACCGCCCGCGGCCACCGACGACGCGGCAGGCGGATACGCGAAAAAGTACTTTGTCGGTACCTGGACCGTCCGTCCGCTGCGGGCGCCGGTGGCGATGTCGGTGTCAGCGGCACGGCGGGCCAGTCCGCGGGGCAACCCGAGCACGTCGCTGACGTATCGACCGGAGAGGTATTCGGCGAACCCCTCTTCCCAGAATCGGCCGAGTACGGCACCGGAGGGGGGTTGGACGATATGGCCGAGGCGTATGGGATCCACTATGGTGCCGATCCCATCCAGCACGACAGCGCGCATCATCTGGTGGCGCGCCGAGCCGTGTCCCAGCTCGTGCACGGCAACGGATTCGGTGTACTCGGGTCCGTTGTGGTCCTCGAGGTCCCGGTTACGGAAGACGAACGCCGTATCCAGGTGGGCGAGATAGGCTCCGGATACCTCCGGCGACACCTCGAACCCCAGGGTGTCGTGTACGAGCTGCGTGAGCTCCTCGGCCCTGGTGTGGTCGATGATGAGCAGAGACACGCGATGCAGGCCGAGGTCGTCGAAGTAGGTGGCGATCCGGTCCAGGTCCAGGCCGTCGGTCTCGGACGCGAAGCGGTCGAAGATCTGGTCCCGGGCCGCGGCAAAGACTGCCGGGATGTGTCCCGGGTCGAGGATGCCGCCCGGCAGCGGAGCGAGTCGTTCGCCGGTCCGCCGGAAATAGTGGATCGAGGGTCTTGTGTGAGGGTGTGTCATCGCTCGTGCTCCAGACGGCTCCGATGCCCTGATGCCAGAGCGGGACGGGTGATCGTGCGTTTGCCGACGCCGGGGAACTTTCGGCTCCGGTCCCACACGTCATCGATCCCTGTCCGGAAGTCCACCCTTGTCACCGCCACTGTTGCGGCGGCGCAAGGCCGGTCCAGGTATGCGGCGACTTCTATGACAGCAGCCGAGGAGGCGCATAGCGTCGCGGGTGGCCGCGATGCACCGGGCCCTGGTGAACTGGTCGGCATAGTGGGCGAGAACGGCGTGGCGATGTTCGGCTTCGCGTTCGGGAGCGGTGGGATCGGCCAAGCTGTCGGCACAGTAGATCAGCACGTCCGGGCCGAGCCCCCAGACGAACGCGTTCACCGCGCAGGCGGCGGCCGCGAGTGGGTTGATGTCCCCGAGAACCCAGCGATAGTCGGCAGGGTTGCCGCCGGCGGCGCGGATTGCTTGCGCTGCGCCGCGGATGAGATCGCCGGTGCCCACTGCGCAGTCGAGGACGCTCGTACCGGGCTCGCGCAAGCCGCCTTCGGACTGGAAGACCATGCGGGCGGCGAGCTCGGCGATGTCCGGGGGAGTGTGGTACTCACCTATGCCTTTTCGCGCTCCAGGGGCGCGCAATGCGGTCAGGACCTCGCCGAGCAGGTCTGCGTCGGAGCGGTGGGCCGGGTCCATGTCTCCGGTGAGTTCGTGGATGCCGGTGTCGAGTGCGGCGGTCATCACCGACCGAACCGCGGCGATGGTTTGGGAATCGGGGTTCTCGCGGATCCAGTCGTGCACGGGTGCGGCGACGGTGACGAGATAGGGGTTGCCCATGACCCAGACGAGGTCCCAGAGCCGCTCGAGTTCGCGCAGCAGTTCCGGCTCGCCGGTGGCTCGCAGGGTGGCTGCCATGGCCTGAGCTTTAGCGTGGTCGAGGGGCTGGATGAGCGCCAGGGCGGCGACGGCACCGAGGGGGATGTCAATGCGCTCGGCGCATGGCGTCGCGGAATACCACGCCGCCGAGACGGCTTCGGCGATTCGCCGGGCGATGAGGGCCTTCGAACTGGACATGGACACGCGCCTTTGCGGTGAGGGCGGGATGGTTGGTCTCGCCGGAAGTGATGACATTCTCTACCATAATGCGCTTTGCACCTTGGGGCAATGATGTGTCCATACGCACCTTCGGGCTAGCTGCTCCGGCGGCTGGCGCACCACCGGCAACCTGCCTATTGCGCCATAGTTCCTCGCGCGTTATCGTAAAAGTTGTCCAACTGATCGCGGGACTGACCACCCCGCCCTATTCGAGGAGTGATCCCATGGTGGTTTCACCGCCGCTCATCAAGGTGCCGAGGCGAGATAAGCACACCGTTGTACGCGTCGACCGGCCGCTGACCGATGAGGAAATCCGCACGGTCGCCCCCTCGGTCTTCGCAACCGAGAAGTATCGCGACCGCAGCGACCGCTACACCTATCTGTCCACCGCCGACGTGCTGGCTGCGCTGCGCGAGGAAGGGTTCGAGCCCTACATGGCGGCCCAGGCGCGCACCCGCGACGCCGACCGGGTGGAATACACCCGGCACATGCTGCGATTCCGCCACATTGACGTCCTCGGCAGCGACACCGAGGAACCGAACGAGATCGGCGTGCTCAACGCCCACGACGGCGGCGGCTCCTTCCGCACGGTGGCGGCCCGCTTCCGCAAGAGGTGCCGCAACGGCCTGGTGGTCGGCTCGATCATCGACGACATCCGGATCCCGCACCTCGGTGATGTCGCCAACCGGGTCGTGGATGCGGCCCAGACCATCGTCTCCAACTTCGACCTCGTCGACGAGTCCCGCAACGCCATGGACGCGGTCGTGCTGAGCGAGGACGAGCGGATCGCCTTCGCTCAGGCTGCCCTCGGCCTGAAGTGGGACGACCCGGAGCATCCGGCGCCGATCGACGCCAAGTTGCTGCTACGGCCGCGCAACTACGAGGAGCGCCCCGCGACGCTGTGGAGCACCTACAACATCGTGCAGGCCAATCTCATCGGTGGCGGGCTGCTGACCCGCAACGTCACCCGCAACGGCCGCCACACTCGCACACGGCCGGTGCGCGGAATCGGTGAGGGCCTGAGGCTCAACCGCGATCTCTGGGACCTGGCCCAGGAACGCCTCACGAACTGAAGGGCCCTGTCGCTCTCCTGGCCAGCCCGGGAGAGCCGGCTCCCCCCCCCGATACCCAGCCGCCCCAGCGTGCGATTCCCGGCGATGTCATGTGCGGTCTCGAGATCGGAAATCTGTGATGCACAATCTGTTTCGCAGCTCCAGAATCCGCCTCCCGCTGCCGGCGGTCTGGATTGGTCCCCCAGGTCACCGCCGGCACTGGATGCCGGCGGCCGCGGTCGCGCTCCTGCTGGCCGCTGGCATCCCTCTCACCACGGCCCCGGCCTGGGCCGCGCCCACGTGTGCGGGGGTCGATGTCGTGGCCGCGCGGGGGACCGCCGAGCCCGGCGTGCTCGGCGCCGAGGTCGGCGATCCGCTGTTCGACGCGATCGCCACGCGAGCGCCGCTTTCGGTCACCGCGCACCGGGTGGACTATCCCGCCGATCTGCTCGACCCCTGGTCGATTCCCCGCGGGACCGCCGACCTCGTCGCGCATCTGATCCGCCAGGCCGGCGCGTGTCCTGCGCAGCGGTTCGTGCTGGTCGGCTACTCGCAGGGCGCTGTCGTCGTTCAGGCATCGCTGGGCAGTGACGCGACCCTCCTCGTTCCCGGCCTGTCCCGGCTGCCCGTCGATCTCGCCTCCGGTATTGCAGCCGTCGTGCTGTTCGGCGATCCGCTGCAACGGGCCGGAGCGGATGTGCCAGACCGTTTTCGGGATCGCACCCGCCACTTCTGTGCACCCGGTGACCCGGTGTGCGACCACGTGGGCACCGACATCGCCGCCCACGTCGGCTACGGCAGCACCGTCGCCGCGGCCGCCGACTTCATCACCCGCCGGATGACCCGCTGAAACACACCATCCATCCATTCCCCACGCCAGTTCCAGACCCGCACCACTGAAGGAGAAATGCGATGTTGCACAAGCCTTTCCGGCACAGAAACACCGTCACCCCCGCGGTCCGAACCGCGTCGTCCGTTCTCGCGGCTGTGGTCGTGGCCCTAGCGCTGGGGGCGCCGTCCACCGGAGCTGCACCCGCCGGTGCTGCCGGGCCTGCTCTGGAACCGCATCTTCTCCCTGCACATCAGCGATACACCGACGATCTCGACGGCTGGATCCTCGAGGCCCTCGACGTCATGCGCGAGCACGGGATCCCAGGGAGCTACTCGGGCATCCATCGCAACATCATGCGCGAGTCCGGTGGCAATCCGCGCGCCGTCAACCTCTACGACTCGAACGCGGCCGCGGGCATCCCGTCCAAGGGGCTGCTGCAGGTCATCGACCCCACCTTCACCGCCTACCACGTCGAAGGCACTGCCTGGGACCCATACGACCCGGTCGCCAACATCACCGCAGCCTGCAACTACGCCGCCGACCGCTACGGCTCGATCGACAACGTCTACTCCGCCTACTGACCCCGCGTCCAAGCCGCGGGCTGAGCGACGCCGCCAGTGTCGGACCTCTGAGTACCGTGCGCCACGACAACAGCGAGCACCCCGTGACACCCGTCGGCACCCCACCGAACTCCCTGCCACCCAGGAGGATTCCGTGACAGCGCCCGCCCGGAACCATCGACCGACCGTGTACCTCGACACCGAGACCACGCATCTGCATCCCGACTACCGCCACGTCTGGGAAATCGGCATGGTCCTCGACGACGGTAACGCGGGTCCCCTGCGTGAAACCCGGATCTTCATCGCCGACGTGGACCTGGCCGACGCCGACGAACGCTCCCTGGAGATCAGCGGCTTTTACCGACGTCACCCGCAGTACTGCACGCCGGAGGGTCTCGATCACCCGCTCAGCACCGGCGAGAGCGGCCTGCTCACCGCACGCGATGCCGCGGTTGTCGTCGAGCGCTGGACCCGCAGCGCGATCGTCGCCGGGATCGTGCCCAGCTTCGACGCCGAAGGCCTCGCTCGGATGCTCCGGGTGCACCGGCTCAGGCCAGCCTGGAAGTACTACCTGCGCGACGTCGCCACCCACGCGGAGGGCTGGCTCAACGGCCGCGCCTCCCTCGGCGTTCCGCTGCCCGTACCGGCACCGGTCACGGCCGAACAGATCTCGCTGGCCTGCGGGATCCAGCCGCCCGGCCCGGACGAGCGACACACGGCGCTGGGCGACGCCCGCTGGGCGATGCGGCTGGACCGCGCCACCGCTGCCCCGCCCCAGTGTGGGCACGACTGGAACCGCGTCGGGGTTCGCGATGAACTCACCCACTACGAACACCGCGATCCCTCCTGCGCCACCACCGAGACCGAACCGGATGCCGGAGACAACACTGCCGTGATCGCGCAGCACGCCGTACTCGAGGAGGAGCTCCGATGACCCTGAGGGACGCGATCCAGTTCAGCCTCGTGTTTGTCGGCATGGTCTATCTCGGCGTCGCTGTCGTCATTGCGATCTGGGCCTGGCGGCGAACGGAGGAACGCACCTGCGCCAAGTGCGGCCGCCGACACCGCGGCCAACGAATTCAGGGCGCCGTCCTCCTAGGACTGACGTGGGGCGGCGTGCTGTGCATCGCCTATCTCTACCGGTTCCCCCGGGTCCGAAACTACGTCGATGCCCTGCTGCCACCGACGGCGACCCGGGAACCGGACGACGGCAACGAGGGCTGTGCCCTTTCCTGATCACAATCCGAATCAGCCTGCGCCCGAAGGCTTTACACCATGAGGAACACACTACGACTCGCCCAGTCGGACAACAGCCAGGCCTCGCTGCACAGCGTTTCCGCGGCACCCCGCCGCCTGGCCACCGACAAGGTGCTCGCCACGAACGAGAACCTGGCGGCCGCCGAACCGCTCACCGACCACTGGAGCCACCACGCCGCCTGTCGAGCCCATCCCGAGCCGGATCTCTGGTATCCGGACACTCCGGCGCAAGCCCGGCAAGCCAAGCTCATCTGCGCTACCTGCCCAGTCCAACGTCAGTGCGGACACGATGCGGTCGACCAGAACGAACAACATGCAATCGCCGGCGGCTACGACTGCTCGGTCGACAGCGAATGGCGGCAGTTGCACGCCTGGCTCGGCTTGGCGAAACCAGCCATCGGACGTTCCAAGTCCGAACTCCGCACCCTTCGATGCTCCTGTGGGCGGGAATTCCAGACCCGCCGGGCCAACGCCAAGCGCTGCCATGCCTGTGTGCAGGGCCATGTCCCGGCCGAACCGGTATGGAAGTACATCACTGATCTGCTACGCCTTCTGACATCCGACCAGATCGGTGAGCTCGCCGGAATCAGCGGCGCCACCGTCCGATCGATCCGGCGCCAGGAGTTCGTGAAGAAGGAGACCGCGGCGAAGATCTGCTCCATCACCCTGGTCGGCGCCGCCGGAACAGTGCGCGGCGCCTGCCACCGTGTGCCCGCTCTCCTTGCGCCCCAGCAAAATTCGTCAGCCCGTCAATGTGATCACCTCCTCAGCGCCTGATCCCCGGTCGCTCCGGTGGTCGCCTCACCTATCGCGATCCAGATCCAATCCGGCCACATCTCCAGGAGATTCCCGATGAACACCGTCCGGCCCATCTACGACCCCAGCACGTACGGCCACCCCAGTTGGGAGTGGGAGTTGCACGATGCCTACAGGACAGTTCACGCCCTCGGCCGAACGGTAGCCGATCCAGATGTGACAACCCCTCGGTTCCTCGGTGTCGAGGACAGAATCGAAGTGATCCGCGACGGCTGGCTCGAGCATCCGCAGGCCGGCGCCGCGTGGCTGTTCACCGAAGCGGCCGTCCACGATTTCCGTCTGGCTCCGGAGTTCATGCTCGCCCTGATCGATCTGCTCGATAGCCAACGCCCCGACGGCATCCGCGTCATCACCCCGGTTCAGTTGCGCCTGCTTCGGCTCGCCGGACAGTTGACCGGCCACCTTGCCGCGGAGCAGGAACCCGTCCGCTGACGCCTTGTGCCCCTTTGCCCCGCACGGCTAACAGCTGCCCCCCTGCGTGACAGGCCGAGCAATCAGGGCGTTGAACCACATCGCGTAATGCACTATGCTGTGTTGTGTCGCACGGGAATCCGCCACCTCTCTGATCCCCGTCTGACCAGGACTGAGACCCACAACTTTCGCCCCACCCGCCGAGGTCCAGGGGTTCCCGACCGGCTAGGTGTGCTGGTCTCGTGAGATTGGTTCCGCACTCGCCCGAGAGGAAAGACCCGTGACCACTGATATCCATCGCGCAGAGCTGGCTAGGGCACGGACCGTGGGCGCGTTGGTGCGCTACGCCCGCGCTCAGCTGGGGCCGGACGCGCCCGCACTGATGGTGCAGGAATGGCTGGCCAACTATGGCTACGCAGTGCCGGATGCCGCGCTCGACGTGAGCGGTGACCAAGACTCATTCATGGACTGCACCGAGTGCTCGGCAGACCGCGGGATGTCACCCAATGGCGTGATTCTCGACGGGGACGATCGCCAGTGCGGTCGGGTGTGGCGCTGCATCGAGTGCAAGGCCGAGCACACCGAAATCTGGTGACACCCGGGCACGGGTCGGCCCACGGTCACAACGAGGTGACCGCAGCAGGGACAACGGCGTCACGCATCTCTTAGATCGACCCGCTCATCCACCCACCGAAATAAGCCCGTAGGACGAAGGAGATCACCTGATGGGCTGGTCTGTCGGATTCGACCCGAAATGGAACCGCGACATCGGGTATGGAGTGCCAGCGCACTGCGACCATCCCGGCTGCACCGCCGAGATCGACCGCGGCCTGTCTTACGTGTGCGGCGGAGAGCCGTACGGCGGCGACAAGGGATGCGGCCTCTACTTCTGCGACAACCACCTGTGGTTCTCGTGGCGGTCGGCCGATGGGACACAACTGTGTGAGCGCTGCATCCACGACAGGGAGCCATTCACGCCCACTCCAGACATCCCCCGATGGATTACCTGGAAGCTCACAGATTCGAGCTGGGCGCAGTGGCGCACCGACAACCCCGACAAGGTCCAGCAACTCCGCACCGCTCAACCCGAACCCTCCCTCGACCCATAACCAATCCCTCAGCGACACAACAGGAGCCATCAGACATGAGCAAACGCA
The DNA here is from genome assembly GCF_015477765.1 of Nocardia transvalensis. Classification (GTDB taxonomy): domain Bacteria; phylum Actinomycetota; class Actinomycetes; order Mycobacteriales; family Mycobacteriaceae; genus Nocardia; species Nocardia transvalensis_A. Next base: position 188,275 of record NZ_JADLQQ010000015.1, read on the forward strand.
TCACCGTGCACCGCGAGATCACCTACCCCGGGTGCGATACCTACCGCGAGGAGATCACCCCCGAAACAGCCCTTGGCCACCTGGCCCAGCTGCTGGCAGACGGATCGACGGTCCGTGCCGAGAGCGACGTCACGACGTGGAGGTTCGAGCTGGACGGGACCACCGAAACCGGCGAGCAGTTCCACGCCATCTACCGCATGCACGCCACCCGCGCAGCGCTGACCGACCTGGCCGCCCTGCGCGGCTGACGGCAACCCCCCGGTCAGATCCGCCCAGCCGGCACCGGCCGAGCGAAGGAAGTTCCCAAACACTATGAGCAGCAGAGACATTCAGCCCACTGCGGCCCGCCCGCCGGTGGCTACGCTGTGCGGAAGCATGCGTTTCTTCGAGCAAATGCTCGAGGAGTCCGCCCGCCTGACCGCCGCTGGCATCATCGTGCTCGCGCCGTTCTGTGTCGTCGCGCCCGAGGACCAGACCGGCGAGAAGAAGGTGCTTCTGGACGAGCTGCACCGCCGAAAGATCGACATGTCCGATCGGATTGTCGTGGTCACCGACGACACGTTGTACTGCGGCGAATCCACGAGTGCCGAAATCGACTACGCGGCCGCTCACGGCAAGGCCATCGAATGGGCAGTCCACCCGGCCCGCCACCAGGATCAGCGGCCCACCACCGCGGACGTGCCGCACCGCATCGACATCGAGTACGACTACACCCACGACATTCACCAGCGGACGGCGGCGGCAGAACCGAAAGGCCGGCACTGATGCGCCGCCTACCGATTCGGACCCCGAACCAGCTGGCCGCCGTCGCGATGGCCACGGTGGTCGTGGCAGGAGGGTTCCTGACCCTGGGGGTGATCGGGCATGCCGTCGGCCGGGCGGCCGGGCCGGCCGCCGGGCGGGCGGCAGTGATCGCGACGGTGGTCGCTGCCGTGACGATGGTGGTAGGACTGGCGGTGCGTTCGGTGGTGGAGAGGGCGCGGCAGCGAGCGAACTTCCTCGCCCAGTTCACCCCGAGAGTGGCCTGGGCGGTACACGGTGCAGTTCTGGCCGGACTGCACGATCAGGTTCAGCCCTTTCTCTACGCCGGCCTGCCGCCGTCGCTGCGGTTCGATCGGCAGGTGTACCGCACCGCCGGCGGCGGCGCGCTGCTGCGCGTGCAGCTAACGAAAGGGCTGCAGGTCCACCACCTCGTCGCAGCCGGGCCGTGGCTCGAAGAGTACTGGGGCCTGCCGGTGACGGTGCACCGCGACGAGGACACTCGCCGCGCGGTCATCCTGGAACTCCACCCTTAACCCCTACCCGACGTGACGGGCACCGGTCCGGCCACGACCCTGCAAAACACGTCTGATTCGAGACGAACAACCATGGCAGACAACAGATCTGATGCATTTGAGCTGGCGGTCTCGTCGCAGACCACGACATACCGGGTCACGTTCGACTCGCATCGGCCGCACCCGAGATGTCAAGCCGCTGATCGTGCAGGCGTACGACGCCGACGATCTCGCCGAGAAGGTGTACCGATACGCACGACCACACCTCCGGTCCCGTGACATCGACGTCGCAGTCAACCTCGAGGAATTGCGAGGGTCGATCCTCGCCGGAGTACGCAACGGTGGCAGTTTTGCCAACGAGCGGGTCGCCGACCCCTCGGCTCAGACCTGACTCGATAGACGTACCGGTATCAACACATATCCGGCACTGAACCACCATGCTTATCGCACTATCCTGATTTATGTCATCTGGGGCAGGACCGACCGCCCGCCCAGCGAGAGGGAAGCGACACGAACCACGTTGCCTCCGCCGCGAATCGACCGAGAGGACATCCGCGCCATGATGAACGACATCCGCGGCCCCCTGATCAGCTTCGTTGCCTTCCTGGTCCTGGCCGTCGTGTACGTCCTGGCCCTGCGCGCCGATGTGATGTGGCTCTGCGCGCTGCTGCTCTGGATCCCGATCGGCCTCACTGCCGCGCTGTACGGGGTTTCGATGGCACGCGTCAGCCGCCGCACCCGGGCGGCGCGGCACGGGCGCGGCGGTGTGCGATGAACCGCGACCGCACCTGCCGACGCATTCACCCCTAGCCTGGGGTATCCCGAGGTGGTCTGCTCCTGTCTGGCATGCCAGGCGCTGCGCGTGTCGCACCATCTGCGGGAGGTCGTGATCTGCTTCGCTCACACTCGCTGTCCGCTTCCGTTGTTGATTGGCCCTGCTGGAGAAGGGGTTCGCCTGTGATCGTCGGGGACCGTCCTCTGCTCATGATCGACCGTGCGCACGCACGCGACCGCGACGACGCGTTTCGGGTGGACCGCATTCCGGACGGAGGTTGGATGGTCGAGATCCATATCGCCGCGGTCGCCGACCACCTGCCTATGGGCTCGACGGCCGACAGGGAAGCCTATGTGCGCTGCGAGTCGCGCTACCTGCCCACACGCACGATCCCCATGCTCGGCGGGAAGATCGAGCAGTCCGCCACGCTGGTCGAGGACGCAGACCGGCCGACCATGCAGGTCCTGGTGGCTCTTTCGGCTGAGGGCCGGATCCAGGCGATCGAGATCAACCACACCGAAACTCCCGGCGGTCGCTGTCATGCGCTCGACCACCAGCAGGCCGCCCAAGCGCTCAAAAACCCCGGCCACCCCCTGCATCTCGAGATGGCCGACGCCAACCACGTTGCCAAGATGCTCCACTCATCACGGTTGCACGGCGGCGCGCTCGCCTTCTACGACCTCACCCGGGGCTGGGCCACCACGGAAGATGGCGCCGTCACCGCGATTCCCCAAGCCCAACGGACCGCCGCCTACATCGTGGTTCAGGAGATCATGATCCTGGCCAACACCTCGATCGCGCACTGGGCCGCCGAACGCGGCCTTCCGATCCTGTTCCGAAACCAACAGTCCAACCCCGTCACCGGCGCCGGCGCAGAAATCGCCGATGAACTCACCACGGCGGCATCCGATCCGGTCCGCTTCGAGCGAATCCGCCAGCGCGTACACGCCACCTTGCGCCGCGCCTCCTACGGCAGCACCGTGCACGGCCACTACGCCCTAGCGCTAGCGGCCTACACGCATGCCACATCACCGCTACGCCGCGTCGCTGACCTCATCACCCAACGGGCGATCTTCGCCCACCTGGAAGGCACACCAGCGCCCTACAGCCACGCCGAGCTCACCCGCATCGCGGACGACATCACCCGGCGGCTCCACGCAGCCAAAGACGCCAAAAGAGCCGTCCTCAAGGAGAACGACAAGAGGACCACCGCGACAGCTGCCGTCGCCGACTTGTCCGGACTCGACGCCAACCGATGGACCAAGGTCCTCACCGCCGCCGTCGGGCATCCAGCACCGCCTCCCGCCCTGGCAGAGGAGTTCCGCCGACGAACCGCCAATGACGAACTCACCTTGAAGGATCTCGCGACGGCCCTCTGCGCCGGGCCCGCATGGGGCCAACTCCTCGAGCATGCCCTCACCGCAGCCGCAGCCCGCCACCCGGAACACGGTCCCAGCGTGCTGTCCGTGTGGCTGCAACTACACAACCTCGGCGACGCACCCGAATACGAGTATCGGCAAACCGGCCCAGTCCACGGCCCACAGTTCGCGGCACGTGCGACCGCCGGTGATCACCGTGGGGGATGGGCGATCGCCTCCACCAAGAAAGGCGCCCAGCAGGTCGCAGCATGGCAAGTCCTGCACGTCATCGCCGGCCTCGCCTCCAGCGACGCTGGCAGCGACGAGCCCGCATTCGCGCAGCCGACCCCTTCGGACAGCCCCACTCCCGCACCCGCCCCACAGACCATAACCATCTCCTCCGACTCCGCGGCGAATCCACTCGCGCTGATCAACCATCACATGCAGACGACGAAAACCACTGCGCCGCAATGGGACACCCGCCAAACCGGACCCGACCACGCTCCCACCTTCACAACATCCGTCACCTACGCCGGGCACACCGCCAGCGGCAGCGGATCCACGAAGGCCGCTGCGAAGACTGCAGCAGCAGCCGCGCTCGTCGAGCTCCTTACGAACGAGTGATCAGATAACGTTTCGGCAACACTGCGGAGGCCGTCGCTACCGGCGGATGGGCGCGCTCGCTAGCCGTTCTGGCCGCATGTACATACATGCTTCCGGCGGTTTGTCGCATGTACATACATCTATCGCTTTTACCGCATCCGTATCCGTCTGCACATTTCGCCTACTCCGATAGAAGGCTATTGGCGGAAGGATCAATCCGGGCTAAGATACACGGCTCGAATCAATGTTTCGAAAGTGATGACGTTCAATTTAGTTAATTCAGTAGAACCACGCTTTTTTAGATGGCGAAACCGCAGGTAAAACCGCCCACGATGCGGCCGTATCGGACATTTCGGACGTCTTTCGGAAAGTTTCGGTACTCCCATTGCGCCCCTCGGCAGTGCTGCACTATCGTCAAAGTTGTCAAACAAGGCGCGGGACTGACCACCCCGCGACACATCCAGGAGACATACGATGTCCACTGTATCACTAGAGCGCATTCAAGCACCGCACAGCCTCTCTTTGCTGGACGCATACGGTAAATTCGTTGCCCTTGCAGACGCTCTTAGCGTTCCGGATGGAGGATTCAGTATTGATCCGAACACCGGACGTGATGTTACTGGCGGATTTGCCGTGTCAACATACCCAGAGTGTGAGCGAATCTTTCCCGGACGCGTAACCGCTGGGGACATCTTCGAGTACCTCTCCGAGATGCGCTCGGAGTTAACTAACCCTGATACGGTACTCGGGGGGTGGCGTGACCCTATCACAGGCAAAGCGTATCTCGACATTTCGCGTGTTGTGCCGGACGTCGAAACCGCCATTCATCTCGGAAACGCGCATGGCCAACTCGCAATATTCAACTTCGCAACTGGAACGTCAATCCCCATCGCTCCGCCAGTAAAGCAAGAGCGGTAACGATGTACGGAAACCGCCAGAGCTGCCCGCTGCCAACTCTCATGTGGGTACCTACCCACCGCCTCGTTACGGCAGCAGAACTACCCGCCGGTCCTTTTCACCCCGAGTGGGTTACCTCCAGTCGGCACAATAGCCCGAGCAACCCCTCAAATAGTTCATCCCGCCCATAAACGGAGCAAACAATGACTTTGGTCTACGCACTCATGTGCATCATCAGGACCAGCGCGCATCGCCTCATGGTCGAGATCCACCGTCGTATCGAGCTTGGGCCCCTCTATGCGTGCTCCGCCTTGTACTTCGTCGAGTTTGGAATGCACACCGAAATAATTCCATTGATGCTCTGCGCCTGCTACGCATCCGAAGCAATCATTGCTTCCAAGAAAGACACGAAGAAATTGGCGACAACATCCAAGCGCCTGAGTCTTACGTAAAAAGTAACATGCACGAAAGTTAGTATTAAGGGGATGGGTCGAAATGTATCGTTTGGTTACGCAGATACAGGGAAGGGAAAAGCGTTGGCCTCCGGACAGCTTACGCAACTGCCGATACGTCATGGGGTGTTTCGTAGCGACCGATCAAGCCCTAGGCGGCCAACTAATCAGTAGGACCGGATTCTCGGCAGTCACGTGCGATAAGAACGGATCCGAGCGCATCTACGCAATTGTCCCTATCCGCTGATTCGTTTCGGAAGACGCGGCCAGCGCGGAGGAGGCATAAAGGCCCCGGGCGCAGCCCGGGGCTTTCTGCGGATTGCGGGTCCGCGCGGGCTTGCCCGCGCGTCTGCGCAGTGCACGGGCGCAGCCCGTGCACCCTGCACCGCAGG
>NZ_JADLQQ010000016.1 GCF_015477765.1 Nocardia transvalensis
CGATCGGCCGCTGATTGGCGCAGGTGCCCTGGTTCGTCCGCGCGAACTTGCGCATCCGGTAGGACTTGCGGGTGCCGTCGTCGTGCATGACGGTGATGTAGTCGGCCGAAACCTCCTCCACCACACCGGGCTTCTCGTTGACGACCACGTCGCCGGCGTCGACCGCGGCCCGCAGCTCCATGCCGGTGCCGACCAGCGGCGCCTCGGAACGGATCAGCGGCACGGCCTGACGCTGCATGTTCGCACCCATGAGGGCACGGTTGGCGTCGTCGTGCTCGAGGAACGGAATCATGGCGGTCGCCACCGACACCATCTGGCGCGGCGAGACGTCCATGTAGTCGACCTCGTTCGGGGAGACGTACTCCATCTCCTCGTTGCCGCGGCGGGCCAGGACCCGGTCGTCGACGAAGTGGCCGTTCGCGTCCACCGGCGAGTTCGCCTGGGCGCGGATGTGGCGGTCCTCCTCGTCGGCGGTCAGGTACACGACCTCGTCGGTGACCCGGCCGTTGTCGACCTTGCGGTACGGGGTCTCGATGAACCCGAACGGGTTGACCCGCGCGTACACCGACAGCGAGCCGATCAGGCCGATGTTCGGGCCTTCCGGCGTCTCGATCGGGCACATGCGGCCGTAGTGCGAGGGGTGCACGTCGCGCACTTCCAGGCCGGCGCGCTCACGGGACAGACCACCGGGGCCCAGCGCCGACAGGCGGCGCTTGTGGGTCAGGCCCGACAGCGGGTTGTTCTGGTCCATGAACTGCGACAGCTGCGAGGTGCCGAAGAACTCCTTGATCGCCGCCACGACGGGACGGATGTTGATCAGGGTCTGCGGCGTGATGGCCTCGACGTCCTGGGTGGTCATGCGCTCGCGCACGACGCGTTCCATGCGGGAGAGGCCGACGCGGATCTGGTTCTGGATCAGCTCGCCGACGGTGCGCAGGCGACGGTTGCCGAAGTGGTCGATGTCGTCGACCTCGACCGGGACCTCGACGCCGCCGGGGGCGGTCATGGTCTTGTCGCCCTGGTGCAGGCGGACCAGGTACTCGATGGTGGTGACGATGTCATCGCGGGTCATCACCGAGCCCACGATCGGCTCACCCGGGTTCAGGCCCAGCTTCTTGTTGACCTTGTAGCGGCCGACGCGGGCCAGGTCGTAGCGCTTCTCCTTGAAGAACAGGTTCTCCAGCAGGGTCTGCGCCGACTCCTTGGTCGGCGGCTCACCCGGACGCAGCTTGCGGTAGATGTCCAGCAGCGCCTCGTCCTGGCCGGCGGTGTTGTCCTTCTCCAGGGTCGACATCATGATCTCGGAGAAGCCGAACCGCTCGACGATCTCCTCGGTGGTCATGCCGAGGGCCTTGAGCAGCACGGTGACCGGCTGACGGCGCTTGCGGTCGATGCGCACGCCGACGGTGTCGCGCTTGTCGACATCGAATTCGAGCCACGCCCCGCGGCTCGGGATCACCCGGACGCTGTGCAGCAGCTTCTCGGTGCCCTTGTCGATGGACTCGTCGAAGTACACACCGGGCGAACGCACCAGCTGCGAGACGACTACACGCTCCGTGCCGTTGATGATGAACGTGCCCTTGTCGGTCATCATCGGGAAATCGCCCATGAAGACCGTCTGAGACTTGATCTCACCGGTGTTGTTGTTGATGAACTCCGCGGTGACGAACAGCGGCGCCGCGTAGGTCATGTCCTTGTCCTTGCACTCCTCGATGGAGGCCTTGACCTCTTCGAAGCGCGGATCGGAGAAGGACAGGGACATCGATCCCGAGAAGTCCTCGATCGGCGAGAGCTCCTCGAGCACCTCCTCGAGCCCGCCGACCGGATTGACGTCGCCACGGGCGATCGCCTTCTCCCGCCATTCCGGCGAACCGATCAGCCAGGCGAACGAATCGGTCTGTAGATCGAGAAGACCCGGAACCTCGAGAGGCTCACGGATCTTCGCGAAAGACACCCGCTTCGGGGCTCCGGGGATACCGGCCTTGGTCTGGGTGGAGACTGCCAAGATGCGTCCTTCCAGCACCTCACGCGCGTCGCGTGGTGGTCCCGCGACCGTCGCTTGTCTTTGCTACGAATTCCGCTGGTCACGCCCCGAACGAAACCCGAACAGCAAAAAACGGAAGTAACACCTCGGCGGTGGAACTTTCGTAGTGCGATCAAGGTATGGACAGGAGGCAGCCAGCGCAACGTCCAAACCTACACCCATACAGAGAGGGTGTCAAAGTACCACCCGAGTCGAGTTTCAAACAGTTGGCGCGCCGAACCCGTTTCCGCTGGCTGCGTTCGGGCCCGAAGGCTGCGTCTCAACCGGGGCACTCGACCCTGTGACAGCTGCCGCTGTTGTGAATAGCGTGACTGGTCGGACGGAACTCGTCAAGTGGCGGAGGGGCTCATGCCACCGGCGAGATTGCCTGCGGCGCCGACGAATCAGGCCCTGACCTCAGTTATTCGGGATATCGCTGACCAACCAGCGACCATTCACCTTCTGCATATGGACCACGACCGGGCCCGAGGCGGACTCTTGCGGGGCGCCATCCTTGGTCGAGTTCACAGTCAGGTTCACCAACAACTCGGCGCGATCAGAGGTGAGGAAAGTCACACCGATCGGATCGATCGTCCCCTCGGCCTTGGTCTGTGTCTGCCGCGCCGCGTCGATGGCCGGATCGAGATACTTGTCGGAGTCGGCGAGCGCCTTGCCCGTCAGCTCCTGACGCGCGGTCTCCTTGAACTTGTCGAGATTTTTCGGATCGTAGGAGAACAGCGTGGTCAGCGCGTGCTGTGCCGCGGCCTTCACCTCGTCGGTGGCCTTGTTGTCCACGAAGGCGAGATTGGCATCGCCGACCCCTGGCCGGAAGGCTGCCACCGTGGCGAACGCCCCGAGCAGCACGGCCGCGACGACACATGTCACCGCGACTCGCCAGGTCCGCCACCACGAGCCCGAGCCGCCGGTCTGCTTGCCCCTTCGATCCTTTCGGCGAGCGGAGATCCGACGCAGAACGGGCGTGCGAGCACGGGTGTCAGCGGCGGTGCCGGCGCGCCGGGCGTCGGCCCGGGCCGCAGGTTTGCCGGCCCGAGCGGCCGATCCGGCCGTGGCGGCCGAAGCCTTCCGGCGGGCTCCGGTACCGGGTTGCACATTGGTAGCCGGTCGCCGTTTCGTGGTGATGCGATTGACGGGTTTCCGCGAAGCCATACTCGCCATTCCTTCTATCGACCGGTCCGCGGCGGCTGCTGATCGGCCGGCGGCTGGGCGGGCGCCGGCGGCGCACCGGAATCCAGCGGCACCGCCTTACCCAGGCTCTTCGCCTGTTCGGCCTTCCACGTATCGCCGGCCTCGACCATGTCCAGCGTCCACAGCTGCCGGAAGCTTTCGGGCGGGGTATCGGGGAAGCTGCGGGTCACGCGCAGCACCAGGAAGACCGAGGCATGGTCGCGCTCGCTGTTGAGCGAGGTCAGAGCCACCTCCTCCGGCTTGACGACGACGCGTCCCTTGGACTGGATGGCCTGCTGCTTGATGCGGTCCTGCTCCTTCGTCTGCTCGTCGAGCAGGGAGCCGGTCATCGATGACCGGATATTCGCCAGCGAGCCGTCGACATCGTCCGGATTGATCGACAGCAGATTGATCGCGGCCTGCTGAGCGTCGTTGATGAGCTCATTGCGGGCATCGGTGCGCGGGCCATCGGTGAAGTAGGCGCCCACGACCCAGCGACCGCCGAACCATGCCGCCGCCACGACAGCGACCGCCAGCAGCACCACCGACGCCGCAGTGACCGGGGTCCGCAGCCGCGATGCGGCCGCGGCGGTGTCCCGGGATGCGGCGACGGGGGTCTCAGCGCGCTGGTCGCTGTCACGAAACTCACTCACGCCGACACACCATACTTTTGCTTCCTGAGTGTCATCGCTTGGGTGTCGCGCCCAGCAGGGTGGCCAGCTGAGTGGCGACAGGGTTCAGGTTCAGCTTGTCCGGATCGGACTTGGGCTTGTCGTCCCACGGCTGGGGGACGTTCGGGTCGGCGAGCTCGGCCCGCGCCCCGCCGCGCACATCGGTCGGACTCCCGAACGGCACATCGCATTTCGCGTCGGTATTGAACGGGAAATCGTCGCGGGTGTCGTCGAAGTTCGGATTCTGCGCCTTCATCTCCTGCAGGATGCGCTGGGTGCCCTCGTAGCCCACCGTGCAGGCCGGCGGGTTGTTCGCCTCCAGGACAAGCCCGAAGTGGCTGGTGCCGTCGGCCGATGCGGCCGAGGAACTACCCCACGACAGGATCGGCAACATCTGCAGGAGCGGTTTGAGCGCGTAGTACTTCGGCGAAATGGCCAGCAACAGCAGCCGCAGGTTCGCGAGGTCCTTGGTCAGCGGGTCGGCGCTCTGCTTCAGCAGGTTGTCGATCGCCGCGCCGGCGTCGGTGCCGGTGCCGATCAGCCGGCGAATATCCGGATCGTTCGCCTTCAATTGCGTAGTGAGCTTGTCCAGACCGTCACTGAACTGGCGCACGGCGCTGGACTGGTCGGCCTGCGTGCCCAGGACGGTCCGGGCATCGCGGATCAGATCCACCGTCTGCTGCAACGACTCCACACCCGTCTGGCTGAACTTGTTCAGCGAGTCGACGAGCACGTGCAGGTTGTCGCCCTGACCGTCGAACGCCTTGCCGAGTTCGGTGACGGTCGTGCTCAACGCCTGTAGGTCGGTGGTGCTGGCGAAGCTGTTCACACTGGCCAGCAGATCCTCCACCCGGATCGGCGTCTGGGCTCCGTCGATCACCGAGCCGTCGTGCAGATACGGTCCGCCCGAGGCGGTCGGCTGCAGATCCACGTACTGCTCGCCGATGGCCGACCGGTTGGCTACCACGGCCTTCGCGTTGGCGGGCACCTTCGGCTTACCCGTATCCAGCTCGAGGTCGATCACCACACCGTCGGGCGTGACATCCATGCCGACCACCCGACCCACCGGAACACCCCGGTAGGTCACCTCGGCGCCCTTGGACAGGTTGCCCGTCTCCTTCGCCTTGACCTTCACCTCGTACTGACCGAAGCCGAGCATGTGATCAAGACGGATGTACTTGGCGCCGACGAACACCACGCCGAGCACCGCGATCAGGCCGAACGCGATGAGCTGTATACGTACCAGTCGACTCATCGCGGCGTCACTCCCAACTGATCGAGGATCGCACCGATCGGATTCTGCGGCGCCGGTGGTCCGCCCGCCGGTGGCGGGACCACGGTCGGCGGCAGCGGTAGCAGCGATATCGTCGGCCAACCCGGGCGCGGCCCGTTGCCGTTGTAGTACGGGTTGGTCGGATCCACATTGGGCTGCGGACCCACCGGCGGGATGTACACCGGATCCGGTTTGCCCACACCGAGGTTCGACAGCGTGGTGCCGATCTGCAGATCCACCGACAGCCAAGTGTTCACCGAACCGCCGAAGGTGGATTTGATCGCCTCGTCAGGGAACGGGAAGGTCGGGATCAGCGGGAACGCTGTCACCAGATCCGGTGCGCCGCGGCCGAGTTCCTGCAGGGTGGGCCGCAGCGCCTGCAGATCGCGAATCAGATCGTCCTTGGAGCGATCCAGCACGTCGAATCCGGCCTGGCCCACTCGATCCAGCTGTTTCAGCAGACCGATCAGCTGCGGCCGCTGCTCGTCGAGGATCTTGATACCGGCCGGGAGCTCGTCGAGGACCTTGCCGATCTGCTCGGTCTGCTGGCCCACTCGGCTCGACAGCGTCCCCAATCCGTCCAGAGCTCGCTGAATGTCGTCGACCTGCTTGTTCAACCCGTCGATCAGGGTGTTGGCCTGTTCCAGCAGCGACCGCACCTTGTCCTCGCGACCGGACAACGCCTTGTTCAACTCGACCACGATGGGCTGCAGCTGTGCCACACCACCGCCGTTCAACAGCAGTGACAGCGCACCCAGCACCTGTTCGATCTCGGTGGCGTGCCGGGTCCGGTCGACCGGGATGACCGCCCCATCCTTCAGCGTTTCGGGCGCGGCGTCCTGGGTGGGAGCGGACAATTCGATGAATTTCTCACCCAGCAGATTGGACTGCTTGACCTCGGCGCGGGCGTTGGCCGGCAGTTTCACCGACGAATTCACCACGGTGTGCACGCTGGCGGTCCAGCCGTCGGGTGCCACGTCGATCTTGTCGACCCGGCCCACCGGTACGCCCTCCACCTTGACCGCCGACTGCGGCACCAGATCCAGCACATCGTCGAAGCGGATGTCGATGTGCAGCGGGTGGTCCCCGGTGTCGGCGCCGCCCGGCAGCGGGATGCTGTAGACGCCGTCGGAGGCACACGAGGTCACCAGCGTCGTGGACAGCCCGACCACGATGGCCGCGACGAAAGCCCGGGCGGCCCTTCGCGATGCTCTCATCGCTGTCCCCCTTCTTCCTGCGAGGGCGGCTGCCGGTCCGACGGCGTGCCGGGCACGCTGCCGGGCGCCGGGGTGCGCTGGATGTTGTCGCCGGACAGGATGCCGAACGGCAGCACCAGCGTGGGGGTCTTCACGCCCGCCGTGATCTGGTCGGTGATCTCCTTGCAGTGATCCAGGACCGGTCGCAGCTGGCGGCCGATCGCATCGAACTTCGGATCGCCCGGGCGCAGCTTGCTCAGGTCCAGCATCTTGCAGACCGCGCCGAACGGATCCTGCAGCTCCGGGAAGTTCGCCCGCATGTCCAGGGTGCCCGATTCGCCGTTGTGGGCGTTGATCAGGTTGTTCAGCGCCAGCGTGATCACAGGCAGCGCGTTGGCCAGATCGCCGCGCTGATCGGCCAGCGTCTGGGTGAGCGTGGTCAGCGACTCGGCGTTACCGGCGATCCGATCGTTGTTGTCGTCGACGAACCGGGCCACATCGCCCAGTGCGATCGACAACAGGTTGAGCGCCTGACCCAGATTTTGTCGCTCATCGGCCAGAAATCCGGACAGGTCGGCCAGCTGGGTGTTGAACTGTCGCACCTGGGCGTCGTTCTCGGCGAGGGTGCGCACGAAGACCTGCAAATTCTTGATGGTGTCGAAGATGTCGCCACGCGCATCACCCAGCGTCCGCGCCGCATGCGAGAGCTGGGTCAGGCTGTTCTTCAGCGCATCGCCGTTGCCCGCCAGATTCGCCGCCGAGGTGCGCACGAGTTCGTTGACCGCGCCGTCCTTGTTGGCACCGTTGGGACCCAACGCCTCCGACAGCTGCGAGATGCTCCGATAGAGCCGATCGACCTCCACCGGGGTGGCAGTGCGCTCCTTCGGAATGGTGGCATTGCGTCCCATCTTCGGCCCGCCCTTGTACACCGGGGTGAGCTGGATGTAGCGGTCCGACACCACCGAAGGGGTGATCTGGGCGGCCTTCGCATCGGCCGGAATGTCGTAGCTCCGGTCCACGCTCATGGTGACCTTCACCTGATCACCCATCGGTTCGACCGAATCCACCGACCCGACCGGCACGCCGAGGATGCGCACGTCCGAGCCCTCGTAGATACCGATCGACTTGTCGAAATACGCGGTGATCTTGGTGGTATTGAGATTATCGAACAGCCACCACAGCACGCTCACGAGCAGAACCGCCGCGGCCGTGCCCAGTGCGATGAGAACCTTTGTGCCGCGGCTGGATTCGCGCAGCGCGGTGAGTGGATCCCGGTGAGCGGCTTCCATCAGCGGCCTCCCAGCGTCCGAATCGGCGGGCGATCGCCCGGGACATCCGGCAGCGCCGGCGGGGTCAGATTCACGATCACGGCGTCGAACCAACGTCCGTTCCCCAGCACATTGGCATACAGGCCGTAGAACGGCGCGGCCAGCGTCAATGTCTTGGAGATGTCCTGCTGGTGGTCGTTCAACATGTCGATCGACTTCTTCAGATTGGTCAGCGCCGGACCGATCTGCTGCTCGTTGTCGTGCACCAATGCGGTCAATTCGGCAGCAACCGTTTTGGCACCGGTCAGCAACTGGTGGATGTAGCGCTGCCGATCGTTCAGCTCGGCCAGCAGCTGACCGCCGTTGGCGAGCAGCTTCTCGAATTCGGCATTGCGGTCGGCCAGCACCTTCGATGTCTTGTTGGTCGCGGCGAACAGCTGTTTGAGCTGCTCGTCCCGCTTGGCCAGGGTTTCCGACAGCCGCGCCACGCCGTCGATCGAGCCGCGGATCTCCGGCGGCGTCCCGGAGAACGCATCCGACAGCACCCGGAAGCTGGTGGCCAGCTGGGCGGTGTCGGTCCCCTCGATCTGCTTGGCGGCGTCACTGAAGGCGTCCACCACGTCGTAGGGAGATACCGTGCGCGACAACGGAATTCGCTTGGACGGATCGGCCGCGTGCGCCCCCTTCGGATCCAGCGCCAGATATTTCTGCCCGAGCAGGGTCTTGATCTGGATGGAGGCGGTGGTCTGATCGCCGATCCAGGCGTCCTTGGTGCGGAAGTCGACCAGCACCCGATCGCCGTCGAGCCGCACACTCGACACATCGCCGACCTTCACCCCGGCGATGCGCACCTCGTTGCCCTTCTTCAGCCCGGCGGCCTCGGAGAACTCCGCGGTGTATTTGGTGCCCGCCCCGAGCAGCGGCAGCTTGTCCACCGAGAAGGCCGACACGGTGATCAGCAGCACCATGAACAGTCCCAGCGCGCCCATGAATGCGGGGCTGCGCTTGCCGAACAGGGTCCGATCCTCCATCAGCGACCACCCTTCCCGTGGCAACGCGGCGCGGGATTGGTGTAGAGGGGCTGGTTCACCGTCGGCAGGTCGGACGCGACATTCAGCTGCGGCGTCTGCTGCGGATCACCCGGTCCGGCGACGATATCGATACCGCACAGATAGAACTGGAACCAGGAGCCGTAGCTGGCCGCCCGGCCCAACTTCTCCAACTTGATCGGCAGATTCGTCAGCGCCTCGTTGACCTCGTCCGAACGCGAATTCAATTCGCCGGTCAGCTGATTCAGACCCGCGATGGACCCCTGCAGGGTCGGCCGGGTGGGGACCAGCAGGTCCGAGGTTGCCGAGGCCAGATTGCCCAGCGACTGTACCGCCGAGCCGATGGTGCCGCGCTCGGCGTTCAGGCCGCTGACCAGCGCCTCGGTATTGACGATCAGATCGTTGAGCTGCCCATCGCGCGAATTGACCGCATCCAGGATGGCATTCAGATTCTTCACGATCTCACCGATCACCGCGTCCTTGTCGGCAATCTTGTTCGTCAGGCTCGCGGTATTGGCGACGAGGTCCCTGATCGTGCCGGACTCGCCCTGGAACACCTGAATGATCTCGTAGGACAGCTTGTTGACGTCGTCGGCGCTCAATGTCTGGAACAGCGGACGGAAGCCGTTGAACAGCGTGGTGAGATTCAGCGCGGGCCGGGTGCGATCCAAGGGGATCGTGGCGCCCGGGTTCAGCTTTCGGCCCTGCTGACCGGTGCCCTGCTCCAGCGCGATATAGCGCTGGCCCACCAGGTTGCGGTAGCGGATGGTGGCGGTGGTCGAGGCCGGTAGCCAGTCGCGGTCGTTGAGCTGGAAGGTCACCTCCGCCTGGTTGCGGTCGACGACGGCCACCTTGGTCACCTTGCCCACCCGCACACCGGCGATGCGGATCTCATCGCCCGGATTCAGCGACGTCACATCGGAGAACCGGGCCTTGAAGGAACTCCCCCCGCCGGTGTAATTGGCGATGGTCAGCCCCAGCATCGCGGTCGCGAGCAGCGTCACCACGACGAAGATCAGCAGTTTGGTCAGCGGCCCACCCAGGCCGCGCAGTCGCCCGTTCATCGCACACTCACCTCACTTCCGCGCAGTGCCGGCGCCGCGATCCGGCTGATCCAGCCCGGCACCTTGTCCGGTGACTCACCGCTGGCCGCACCCAGCACCGCGCCGACGGCGCGCTGTTCGGCCGGCGAGCCTGCGAGCGTCGGGGTATCGGCACCGTAGACCGAGAACTGGGCCCGCGGCAGTTCGCCGAGGGTCTGATCGCCGGGGTTCCGGCTGGGCACCGGGTAGGAGCCGTCGTTGAAGGCGCCTCCCGGGTAATCGCCGGGGTCCACGCCCGGCGGCAGTTCGTGGAAACACTGCGGTCCCCGGGTGTCGCGCCAGCGCGGCTCGTCCTGGTTGGGCAGATAGCGGCCACGAGTGTTGGTCTGCTGAATCGTCACACGCGAACCGGGCAGATCGGTGTCCTTGCCGAAGATCTTGTCGATACGCGGCTTGATCGCGGCGAAGTTCTGCAGCGCACAGGCGTAGCTGGGCGAGTAGGTGGCCAGCAGTTCCAGCGCCTCCCGCGAATCGGCGGCCACATCGATGATGTTGTCGTGGTTGGCCACCAGGAAATCGGCGGTCCGTGAAGAGCTCGGTGTCAGCACCGAATACAGGGTGTCGATCTGCGACCGCTTCTGCACAATCGTGGCGTTGGTGGTGCGCAGATTGTCGAAGGCGTCGACCAACTGCGGCAGCGCATCGGAGTAAGTGTCGGCGACCTGCGCGAAACTACGCAGATCTTCTTGCAACGTGGGCATGACATCGTTGATGTCCCGGAAGATCCGATCGAGCCGGTGGATGGTGTTGCCCAGCTCCTCGCCCTGGCCCCCGAGCGCCTGCGACAGCGCACCCAGGGTGGAGGCCAGGTACTGCGGCGGAATCGCCTGCAGCAGCGGCATCACACTGTCCAGCAGCTGGCTGACCTCGACCGCATTGCCGCTGGCGTCCTGATGCAGCGTCATCCCGGCCTTCAGATATTGGCCGCTGGGCTGCTGGGGCCACACCAGATCGACGTAGCGCTCACCGAACAGCGTCTTGGGCAACAGGCGCGCGGTGACATTGGACGGGATCTCATCGGCCTTGTCCGGCGAGATGGCCAGGTGCAGTGTCACCTTGCCGCCCGCGGATTCGCTGGACCGCACCTCGCCGACGGTCACACCGCGCACCTTCACATCGGCCTTGCGGGTCAACGCATTTCCGACGGAGTCGGTGATCAGATCGACCTTGACCACCTTGACCCACACCTTGTTGTAGGCCGCGATCGTGGTCGACAGGAACAGCGCCAAGACGACGAAGAACAGCACACCGAGGGTCCGCTTACGCAGCTTCTCGGTCGATCTCCATACCTGCACCCCGTTCATCCGGCCACCCTGACTGTCGTCGTCGTGCCCCAAATGGCAAGGCTGAGGAAGAAATCGAGGATGTTGATCAGAACGATCGAAGCACGCACCGCCCGGCCCACGGCCACGCCGACCCCGGCGGGACCGCCCGTGGCGGTGTATCCGTAATAGCAGTGGATCAAGATGATCACAAATGCGAAGACGAGCACCTTGAGGAACGAATAGAGCACGTCCTCGGGTGGCAGGAACAGACTGAAATAGTGGTCGTAGGAGCCGGTCGACTGTCCGTTGAACCACACACTGATCTGCCGGGATGCCAGGAAGGTGCCCAGCAGGCCCACGATGTAGAGCGGGATCACCGCCACGAAGCCCGCGATCACGCGGGTGGTCACCAGGAACGGCACGCCGGGCACCGCCATCACCTCGAGCGCGTCGATCTCCTCCGAGATCCGCATCGCGCCCAGCTGCGCGGTGAAACCACAGCCGACCGTCGCCGACAACGCCAGCGCAGCCACCAGCGGCGCCAGCTCACGAGTGTTGATGTACCCGGTCAGGAAGCCGGTGAGCACCGAGGAACCCAGCGCGTCGAGGGCCTTGAAACCCTGCAGGCCGACGACCACACCGACCGAGGCCGACATCATCACGACCACGCCGATCGTGCCGCCGATCACCGCCAGCGCACCCGAGCCGAAGGTCACCTCGGCCAGCAGCCGCATGACCTCCTTGCGGAAGTGCACGATCGTGCGGGGAATCCAGGCGATCGCCTTGGAGTAGAACGACATCTGATCGCCGGCGCGATCGATGACGTTCACGGGCGCGCGCAGGGCATTGCCGAGGCGGCGCAGGGCGGGAGAACGCTGTGCGACAACCATGCTCAGGATCCCTTGGCCGGAACGACCTGCAGGTACACCAACGTCAGCACGAGGTTGACGAAGAAGAGCACCAGGAAGGTGATCACCACGGACTGGTTCACCGCGTCACCCACTCCTTTCGGGCCCCCCTTCGGATGCAGACCCTTGTACGCGGCGATCACACCCGCGAGCAGGCCGAAGATGGCCGCCTTGATCTCACCGATCCACAGGTCGGGCAGCTGGGCCAGGGCCGAGAACGAGGCCAGGTAGGCGCCCGGGGTACCGCCCTGCAGCAGCACGTTGAAGCCGTAGCCGCCACAGATGCCGACCACCGCCACCAGCCCGTTGAGCAGCAGCGCGACCAGCATCATGCCCAGCACGCGCGGCACCACCAGCCGCTGCACCGGGTCGATGCCCAGCACCTCCATCGCGTCGATCTCCTCGCGGATGGTGCGCGAGCCCAGATCCGCGGCGACCGCCGATCCGGCCGCGCCGGCGATGATGAGCGCGGTGACGATGGGAGCAGCCTGCTGGACGGTAGCCAGCACGCTGGTAGCGCCGGTGAAAGCCTCGGCGCCCAACTGCTTGATCAGTGAACCGGTCTGCAACGCCACCACGGCGCCGAACGGGATTGCCACCAGCGACGCGGGAAGAATCGAAACACTCGCAATGAACCACGACTGCTCGATGAACTCACGCCACTGGAAAGGTCGGCGGAATGTCTTACGCGCTACGTCGAGTAATAGCGCGAAGATATTGCCGGCCTGTGCAAAACCCGACTCGACCGGGGTGCGCAGCCGTGCCAGGGTTTGATTCACGGTCGAGGATGTTACCCGTTAGTTGTGTTGTGTCGCACGGTGGTGTCGTACGCGCCGCCCTGGTATTCCGGAGCATTGCCGGTATAGGCGGGCAGAACTTGTGTATCGCCGTTCTGCTCCATGGATTCTCGGATCGCCACCTGCGCCGCGTGCGGCAGTGTGTGCATGATCTCGAGGACCCGGCTGCGACGGCGTTCCACCGCCTGGCGCACCGGCATGCCGGGGGTGGCCTTCATCTGCGGAATGATGCCCTCGACCTCGTCGGTGCCGTTGTCGTAGTGGCCGGCGTCGGCGAGCGCCTGCTCGCGCGCCATCTGGGCCTCGTCCTTCTCCTCCGACATGCCGATCGGGCCGACCATGCGGCCGTTGAGGAACTGTTTGACCACCGGCTCCTCCGAGGTCAGCAGCACCTCGCGCGGACCGAACATGACCAGCTGGCGGCGGAACAGCATGCCGATGTTGTCGGGCACGGTCCGGGCCAGGTTGATGTTGTGGGTCACGATCAGGATCGTGGCGTCGATCTGGGCGTTGATGTCGATCAGCAGCTGCGACAGGTAGGTGGTGCGGACCGGGTCCAGACCCGAGTCCGGCTCGTCGACGAGGATGATCTGCGGGTCCAGCACCAGCGCGCGGGCCAGACCGGCACGCTTGCGCATACCGCCGGAGATCTCGCCGGGCAGCTTGTTCTCCGCGCCGAGCAGACCGGTCAGCTCGAGCTTCTCCATGACGATCTTCTTGATCTCGGATTCGCTCTTCTTGGTGTGCTCGCGCAGCGGGAAGGCCACGTTGTCGAACAAATTCATCGAACCGAACAGCGCGCCGTCCTGGAACAGCACGCCGAACAGCTTGCGGATCTCGTAGAGCTCCTTGTTCGAGCAGGTGGTGATGTCGGTGCCGTCGACGAAGATGCTGCCGCGCTCGGGGCGCAGCAGGCCGATCAGCGACTTCAGGAAGACGGACTTACCGGTACCGGACGGGCCGAGCAGAGCGCTGACTTCCCCCGGAGGCAGGGTCAGGGTGACATCCTGCCAAATTCGCTGCGAACCGAAAGACTTCGTGACAGCTTCGGTCCTGACCTCGACGCCCACGCCAACCTCCACAATTTCTTCGACGAGCGCCCAGGGGGCCGCGTCACTGCATATTTCAGCGCCGGTGTGACGCGTCACACTGGGTGCGGCCACTGTAGCGCATGCCGCTGGCGCAGCACACCCTACCTGACTCGTCGGTAGAAAACTCGGTATGCGATCCTGCGCGCAAACACGAAAAAGGGCGGCCCCCGCGGGGACCGCCCTTTTCGAGCAGATTTTTACTGCAAATTACTTCACGGAGACCTTGGCGCCGGCCTCTTCCAGCTTGACCTTGGCGGCGTCGGCGGCGTCCTTGGCGACCTTCTCCAGGATCGGCTTCGGGGCACCCTCGACCAGGTCCTTGGCCTCCTTCAGGCCCAGGCCGGACACGATCTCGCGGACGACCTTGATGACCTGGATCTTCTTGTCGCCGGCACCCTCGAGGATGACGTCGAACTCGTCCTGCTCCTCGGCGGCCTCGGCCGGGGCGGCACCGGCGGCGCCACCGACAGCGGCGACGGCGACCGGAGCGGCGGCGGTGACCTCGAACTTCTCCTCGAACTTCTTCACGAAGTCCGACAGCTCGAGCAGGGTCATGTTGCCGATGGTCTCGAGCAGCTCGTCAACGTTGGCCATTGTGTTTCCTTTCGATATGAGGCTTCATCCCGCGGGGACGGGAAAAGTATTGGTATTTCGACTTATTCGGCGTCCGCGGCAGGAGCGGCCTCGCCGCCCTCGCGCTTCTTGTCTTCCAGCGCGGCGAACAGGCGAGCGACCTGGCCGGCGGGCGCGGCGAACAGCCCGGCCGCCTTGTACAGGTTGCCCTTCATGGCGCCGGCCAGCTTGGCCAGCAGCACCTCGCGGGACTCCAGGTCGGCGATCCGCTCGACCTCGGACACGGACAGCGGAGCGCCGTCCATGTAGCCGCCCTTGATGATCAGGGCCTTGTTGTCCTTGGCGAAGGTCTTGAGCGCCTTCGCGGCGTCGACCGGCTCACCGGTGATGAAGGTGATCGCGGTCGGACCGACGAACAAGTCATCCAGGCCTTCCACGCCCGCCTCGGCGGCGGCGCGCTTGACCAGGGTGTTCTTGGCGACGGAGTAGGTGGCGTTCTCGCCCAGGGCACGGCGCAGCTCGGTGAGCTTGCCGACCGACAGGCCACGGTATTCCGTGATCACGGTGGCGGTGGAGCCCTTGAACTGCTCGGCGATCTCCTCGACCGCGTCGACCTTCCAGGTCTTTGCCATACTTCGCCTCCTCTCTGGATGGGTCGGTGTGTGTACATCCCGTCCACTACCGACCCGCAGGAGGGGCCCGGCGACAAAGCAAACGCCCCGGACGCAGGTCGTCCCGGGGCGCACAAGAAAATTCGCGCGAGTGATCTCGCACAGTTTTCCCGACCTCGGCTCTCCCTGCGTGGGCCGCCGGCAATATCGCCGGACCTTCGACTGCCTCGCGGCAGCGACCAACGGTCTTCGGTAGAACGATGGGGGTGATCGCCGAACTGGCCGACGACCGTTGTTCAGGATAGCGGACCATCGCCCATCTACCAAAACGGGGCCCTGCGGCTTCGCCACAGGGAATGAGGAGAGCACGACCGCAGGAACAAAAGGAGGGGCACGGCAGCAGGAACAAGAGAAGCGCACCCTCGGGTCTTCCCGGGAACGTCCCTCCGTTCTCGGCCCGCCTCTTCTTCGAGAACGTCCTCCCCTCCCCCGGGCGCGCGCTTCCTATTTCCTGATTTCCTGAACGCGGCCCCTCACTTCTCGGACGCGGCGGCTGTCTCATTTCCCGAACGCGGCGGCTGTCTCATTTCCCGGACACGGTGGCTGTCTCATTTCCCGGACGCGGCTCCCTCAGTCTCCGGACGCGGCTCCCTCAGTCCCCGGACGCGGCTCCCTCAGTCCCCGGACGCGGCGACTCCCTTATTCCCGGCGCGCTTTTTGCGCCGGGACCCTACGAAACACGAAGGGCCGGTACGAAATTCGTACCGGCCCTTTGCGGACTACTTGCTACGCGTCCTCTTCGGTGAGGTTGCGGGTGCGGTTCGGGTCCACCGGGATGCCCGGGCCGGTGTTCGTCGAAATCGTCACCTTCTTGACGTAGCGGCCCTTCGCGGTCGAGGGCTTGAGGCGCAGGATCTCGTCCAGGGCGGCGCCGTAGTTCTCCACCAGCTTCTTGTCCTCGAAGGAGGCCTTGCCGATCACGAAGTGCAGGTTGGCCTGCTTGTCGACGCGGAAGTTGATCTTGCCGCCCTTGATGTCGTTGACGGCCTTGGTCACATCGGTGGTGACCGTGCCCGTCTTCGGGTTCGGCATCAGGCCGCGGGGGCCCAGCACGCGCGCGATGCGGCCGACCTTGGCCATCTGGTCCGGGGTGGCGATCGCGGCGTCGAAATCGAGCCAGCCGCCCTGGATGCGCTCGATCAGGTCCTCGGCGCCCACGGCGTCCGCACCGGCGGCCTCGGCCTCGGCGGCCTTCTCACCGGCGGCGAACACGATGACGCGGGCGGTCTTACCGGTGCCGTGCGGCAGGTTCACGGTGCCGCGGACCATCTGATCGGCCTTGCGGGGGTCGACACCCAGGCGAACGGCGACCTCGACGGTCGCGTCGGTCTTCTTGGTGGAGGTCTCCTTCGCCAGCCGCGCGGCGGTCAGCGGGGAGTACAGCTGAGAGCGGTCGACCTTGGCGGCCGCCTCGAGATAAGCCTTGCTTCGTTTTGCCATGTTTCTCTGTCCTTGTCTGAGTCAGATGTGGTGCGGGACTGGCCGTCCCTCCCACGAAGGGTCGAAACCCTTACTCGGCGACGGTGATACCCATCGAGCGAGCGGTGCCCGCGATGATCTTCGCCGCGGCGTCGATGTCGTTGGCGTTCAGGTCTTCCTGCTTGGTCTTGGCGATCTCGCGGATCTGATCCATGGTGACCTGGGCGACCTTGTTGCGGTGCGGCTCGGCCGAACCCTTCTGCACACCGGCGGCCTTGAGCAGCAGCTTGGCGGCGGGCGGAGTCTTCAGCTTGAAGTCGAACGAGCGGTCTTCGTAGACCGTGATCTCGACCGGGATGACGTTGCCACGCTGCGACTCGGTCGCGGCGTTGTACGCCTTGCAGAACTCCATGATGTTGACGCCGTGCTGACCCAGCGCGGGACCCACCGGCGGGGCGGGGTTCGCCTGGCCGGCCTGGATCTGGAGCTTGATGAGCCCAGCGACCTTCTTCTTCTTGGGGGGCATCTTTCTTCCTTGGTTTAGGTTCCTTACGGATTCCCGTAAGCCTTCTCCGGGGCTTGCACCCGACCCGCTTGGCGACAGTCAAGCGTGGGCACAGGCACAACCCGTCAAGTTTATGCGAACGCGAAAAAGGCGGTGGCACCGGCCCGGATGAGCGAACCGGACCACCGCCCCTGACGCGACTAAATCTTGGCGACCTGCGTGAACGCCAACTCGACCGGGGTCTCGCGACCGAAGATCGACACCAGCACCTTGAGCTTCTGCTGCTCGGCGTTGACCTCGGAGATGCTGGCCGGCAGGGTCGCGAACGGGCCGTCCATGACGGTGACCGACTCGCCGACCTCGAAGTCGACCTCGATGGTCGGCTTGGGCGCGACCTCGGTGGCGGTCTCGGCGGCGGCGGTGCTCGCGGCGGCCGCGGGCTTCTTCTGCTGCTGCTCGGCCGGCACCAGGAACTTCACCACGTCATCGATCGACAGCGGCGAGGGCCGGGAGGTGGCACCGACGAATCCGGTGACGCCGGGGGTGTTGCGCACCGCGCCCCACGACTCGTCGTTGAGGTCCATGCGCACCAGGATGTAGCCCGGCAGCACCTTGCGCTGCACGTTCTTGCGCTGGCCGTTCTTGATCTCGGTGACCTGTTCGGTGGGCACCTCGACCTGGAAGATGTAGTCCTCGAGGCCCAGGTTCTGCACGCGGGTCTCAAGGTTGGCCTTCACCTTGTTCTCGTAGCCGGCGTAGGAGTGCACGACATACCAGTCGCCAGGGGCGCGCCGCAGCGCGGCCTTCATCTCCGCGACCGGGTCGGAGGGTGCATCGGCGGGCTCGGTGCTCGATGCGGGCTCAGTGCTCGATGCGGCCTCCGCGGTCGGCGCGGAGTCCTCGACGGTCGTCTCGGCGGTGGTCTCTTCCACCGCGTCCTCGACCGGGAACTCGTCGTGTGTGCCGTTCTCCGGGGTGCTCACTGGGCACTCGCTTCCTGTGTCGTCACTAACTTCCTCTGCGTGCCGGATATCGCATCCGGCGGATGGCACCGTCCTCGTGTGGCGGGGGACGGTTACCGGCGCCGACGGTCAGCTAGCCGAACAGCCAGTTGACACCCTTGATGAACGCCAGATCCGACCCGGAGATGAACGCGACCATGAAGATCACGAACACCAAGACCACGCTCGTATAGGTGACCATCTGCTTGCGGTTGGGCCAGATCACCTTGCGCAGTTCCGCGATTACCTCACGCAGGAACTTCACCAGGCGCTTGAACGGATTTCCCGCACCGCGGCCTGCCTTCTTGTCGACCGGCTCGGACGCCTTGCGCGTTGCCGAATCGGTCCGAGAGCCAGAGGTCCGCTCGATGGTGGCGATCGAACCCGTATCGCTCCGCGAGGAGGTGGCCCGAGCCCGACGCGCCGACCGCTTGCCACTCGGTCGACTCACCGCGGCGGTGCCATCGTCATCGGCCGCATGCGAGCCGTGGCGAGTGTCCCGCTCGTCGCTCACGTCGATACCTCTCTCCGTCGCTGGCATCCAGTGCAGGGGCGACAGGACTTGAACCTGCAACCTGCGGTTTTGGAGACCGCTGCTCTGCCAATTGAGCTACGCCCCTTCGGCTGGACGTCTGTAGGTTTATCCAGCACCGTTCTATTCGATTGTGTTCCGGTTGTCACACAACACGCGCGCCGCTCCGGCGGTATGCCGGCCCCGGCGGTTACCCGCCTGGAACCAGCCCCTTCAGAGCAGCGCGCAGCGGCTGGTGACCCCAGAGTCCCGAGTGTACGTTACCGCCCCGTCGGATCGCCAATCCGGGTCCGATTCCGCCGGTCAGGACAGTTGCACGGTGGCGGTCGCCCGCCCGAAGATCCTGCGGCCCTCGGACTTTGCGGTGATCGCGACGACGGCCGTGCGGGTCTCGGGATCCATCGACTTCACCTTGCCGGTGTACTCGATTTCGGCCGGCGCGTCCGCGGGCACGTACACCATGCTGGTGAAGCGGACGTTGTACTCCTTGACCGCGCCCGGATCGCCCAGCCACGAGGTGATGAAGCCGCCGCCCAGGCCCATGGTGAGCATGCCGTGCGCGACCACGTTGTCCAGCCCGACCCGCTTGACGACCTCGTCGCTCCAGTGGATCGGATTCGGATCGCCGGAGACACCGGCGTAGTTCACCAGATCCCCACGCGTCAGCTGGACGATGCGGGGCGGCAGCTCATCGCCCTCGGAGACGTCGTCGAAGCTGAGCGCGCGCTTGCCCGGCTCGATCTCGGGGGCGGTCACGGCCAAGGGCTCGGCGGTCAGCGGCAGGGTGCGCGGGCGGTGCTCGGGCGCCGCCATGCCACCCTGCATCAGCACATTGCGGGCGATATCGCGCAGATTCGGATCGATGTCGGCGCCGCTGCGGCCGGCCAGGGTGGTGTAGGTGGTCATGACCAACTCGTCGCGCGAGGTGACGATGTTCTTGGTGACGATCATGTCCGCGCCGCCCGGCGCCTGACGGAACGAGTGCAGGTAGACGTCGCAGACCAGCTGATCGCCGACCTTGATGGGGCGGTGGAACTCCAGGGTCTGGTCGGCCTGCATGATCTGGCTCAGGTCGTACCCGGTGACGACCTTCTCGAAGAGCTTGCTCTGGGCCAGGATTCCGACCAGGGAGATGAAGGTCAGCGGCGCCAGAAGGCTGTCGTAACCGTACTCGTGGGCGACGTCTTCGTCCCAGTGCAGCGGGTGGTAGTCCTGCACCGCACGCGCATATTCGCGCACCTTCTCGCGGCCGACCTCGTAGTAGTCGTCGACGCGGTAGTGGTGCCCGACCATGGATGCCGCATGGGCCGCCGGGTCGAATCCCTCGGCGGTGGTATCGATCTCGACTTCGGTACCGGTGTTGATTGTCACGGAAGGCTGATCCCTATCTGACCCCGCTACCGGGAGTCGGCGGAGCGCTCACTACCGCACTTACACCAAGTGCCGGAGCGGGTGGACACCTGCTCCGGCACATTACCTACGCGGCAGCTTGCACGCGTGGTGAAGTTAGCGAGATTCGCGATGCGCCCGGTGGGTACCGCAGTTCGGGCAGAACTTCTTCAGCTCGAGGCGGTCCGGGTCGTTACGCCGGTTCTTCTTGGTGATGTAGTTGCGGTGCTTGCACTGCTCGCAGGCCAAGGTGATCTTTGGCCGGACATCGGTGGACTTCGCGGCCACGATATGCCTTCTTTCCGGTCAACCTAGGAGGGTTAATCAGTATGGGTAGCGATGGCCGGACTCGAACCGGCGACACAACGATTATGAGTCGTTTGCTCTACCACCTGAGCTACACCGCCATCACACGGTATTGCTCGGTGCCACCGCCCGGCCCATGGAGTGCCGAGTTGGTCACCACCGGCAATCCGGCGAGCCCCCTAACGGAATCGAACCGTTGACCTTTTCCTTACCATGGAAACGCTCTGCCGACTGAGCTAAGGGGGCATGGCTCTCCTCGCTCCGAGCGGCGATCTCTCGCACCCGGGGCGCCGAAGCCTTGAACGAGGTTACACATAGTGTGCGCAATGCTCCAAACCGTGTGGTCAAGGAGCGTTTCGGACCGGCGCCGGCGCGCCGGATGCGGGGATGTGAGAGGCCGCTGACGCGGATCGGAAGGTCGTTGCCACGCCCCCAGGGACGGAGTGATCGCGGAACAAACAAGAGCGAAGGGCCCTCACGGAACACTCCGTGAGGGCCCTTCGAGGGTGGCGGATGAAGGATTCGAACCTCCGTAGCTTGCGCGGCTGATTTACAGTCAGCTCCCTTTGGCCGCTCGGGCAATCCGCCTCGTCACGCCGTTACGGCGCGCTGAGCAGAATACAACGACCCCCGGTCCTGGATGCAAACCGGCTGGCCACGGGGTGGATGCCGGGTCGACTCCCGCGCGCCGGGCGACTAGCGTCGGTCGGCCGGGGTAGAAATTCTGCTGTAACTCGGGCCGTGAGACAGGAGCACAGTGTGGCCGATTCGTCATTCGATATCGTCAGCAAGGTCGATCGCCAGGAGGTCGACAATGCCCTGAACCAGGCGGCGAAGGAGCTGAACACCCGCTACGACTTCCGCGGCACCGGTGCGAGCATCGAATGGTCCGGTACCGACAAGATCGTGTTGTCGGCGGAGTCGCAGGACCGGGTCAAGGCCGCGTTGGAGGTGTTCAAGGAGAAGCTGATTCGCCGCGACATCTCACTCAAGGCGTTCGAGGCCGGCGAGCCGCAGGCCTCCGGAAAGGTGCACAAGATCACAGGCACCGTCAAGGAGGGCATCTCCACCGAAACTGCGAAGAAGATCGCGAAAAAGATCCGCGACGAGGGCCCCAAGGGCGTGAAGGCCCAGATCCAGGGCGACGAACTGCGGGTCAGCAGCAAGAAGCGCGACGAGCTCCAGGCCGTCATCGCGCTGTTGAAGAGCAGCGACTTCGACGTCGCGTTGCAGTTCGTGAACTATCGATAGTTCCGCGGCCCGCCGGCCATCTGTTCCAGGCGGGCGATGCGGTCGGCCATCGGGGGGTGGGTGGAGAACCAGCGGGCCATCCGGTCGCCCGTGCGGAACGGGTTGGCGATCATCAGGTGGGACTGGGAGGTCAGCTGCGGTTCGGGCGGCAGCGGGGCCACCTGGGTGCCGCGTTCGAGTTTGCGCAGCGCCGAGGCCAAGGCCAAGGGGTCGCCGGTGAGGGCGGCCCCGTCCTGGTCGGCCTGATATTCCCGCGAGCGCGAGACGGCCAGTTTGATCACGGTGGCGGCGATCGGCCCGAGCAGCGAAACCAGCAGGACGCCGAGAATATTCGGGCCCTCACCGTCGCGGTTGCCACCGAAGGCGCTGGCGAAGAAGGCCAGGTTGGCCAGCCCGGAAATCACCGCGGCCATCGCACCCGCGACCGACGAGATCAGAATGTCGCGGTTGTAGACGTGCGACAGCTCATGTCCCAGCACGGCGCGCAATTCCCGCTCGTCGAGAATCTGCAGGATGCCGCTGGTACAGCAGACCGCCGCATGCCGCGGATTGCGGCCGGTGGCGAACGCATTCGGGGCGTTGGTCGGGCTGATGTAGAGCCGAGGCATGGGCTGACGCGCCGCGGTCGCCAGCTCGCGCACGATCTTGTACATGACCGGCGCCTCCAGCTCGGAGACCGGCTGCGCATGCATCGCCTTGAGCGCGAGCTTGTCGCTGTTGAAGTAGGCGTAGGCATTCATGCCCACGGCCAGCAGAATCGCGATCAGCAAGATGGTGGGATTGCGGAACATGGCCCCGGCGAACACGATCAGCGCCGACAGCCCCACCATCAGCCCGAAGGTCTTCAACCCGTTCGAAAACCCATGCGAGTGCATAGTGTGGTGATCCCGCCTCTCTGACCCACCTCGATGGCTCAATTGCGTTACACCAGGTCAACGATAGAAGGCGAGAACGAGTTCCTCGGTGAAATGTGAGCTTCGCGGGGTTTACGGTCAGCCGACGCGTTCGATGGTGTAGCGGACGAGGCGCTCGAGGGCCTCGTTGGCCGGGCCCGGCGGGAGGGCGGACAGTTCGGCGTGGGCCAGGTCGGCGTAGCCGTGCAGCTTCTCCTTGGCCAGCACCATGCCGCGCGAGCGCGACAGCAGCTCCAGCGCCTCGGCCACCTCCTCGTCGGAGTCGAGCGGCCGGGACAGCAGCTTGCGCAGCCGGTCCCCCTCGGCGCCCTCGTCGCGCAGCGCGTACAGCACCGGCAGGGTGTGCACGCCCTCGCGCAGGTCGGTGCCCGGCGTCTTGCCGGACTGCTCGGACACCGAGGAGATGTCGATGATGTCGTCGGAGATCTGGAAGGCGGTGCCGACGGCGTCGCCCAGCCGGGCGAGCCGCTCGACGTGCTCGGGACCCGCACCGGAGAAGGTGCCGCCGAAGCGACCCGAGGCGGCGATCAGCGAGCCGGTCTTCTCCCACACCACCCGCAGGTAGTGCTCGACCGGATCCTGGGATTGCTTGGCGCCCAAGGTTTCCCGCATCTGCCCGGTGACCAGTTCGGCGAAGGTCTCGGCGATGATGCGGACCGCGTCGGGGCCCAGGGTGGACACCAGCCGGGAGGCGTGCGCGAACAGGTAGTCACCGGCCAGGATGGCAATGCTGTTGCCCCAGCGCGAATTCACACTGGGCGCGCCGCGGCGCATGGTCGCCTCGTCCATCACGTCGTCGTGGTACAGCGTGGCCAGATGCACCAACTCGACGACGGTGCCGGCGGTGATCAGATCCGGATCGGTCGGACGCGGGCCCAGCTGGCCGGTGAGGATGGTGAACAGCGGACGAAAACGCTTGCCGCCGGCCCGGGCCAGATGCAGCGCCGCCTCCTGGAGAAATTCCTCCCCGTCGGACAGCTCGCTGATCAGTAGCTTCTCGACCTCCTCCAGGCCGTTGCGCACCGTCGAAGCGAGCTCGGGGTCGCCCAGATCTACCCCGGCAACCACGGTGCCGTCGGAGCTCACAGCCGATGTGCTCATCTCTTCTCCCAATGCCGCGTCCAACCCCACACCGAAGAACCTAGCGTGTCGTCTGCCGAACCCCCATGAACACCGTCACTGTGGGAGGAATCAGACACCTCATCGACACCTCTCGCGCGGTGCTGCAAGTATTGACTCCATGGTTGCACCGGATGCCACCCCTGCGCGCGGCCGCACCGCGGAGGCGCTGCCCGCCCACGCCGAGGTGCTCGTGGTGGGCGCGGGTCCGGCGGGTTCGGCGGCGGCCGCATGGGCGGCGCGCGCGGGCCGTGATGTCCTGCTCACCGATGCCGCGGTGTTCCCGCGCGACAAGACCTGCGGCGACGGACTGACCCCGCGGGCGACCGCGGAGCTGGAACAGCTCGGACTGGGCGACTGGGTGCGGGCGCATACGGTCAACCGCGGCCTGCGGATGACCGGATTCGGTCGCGAGGCATTGCTCACCTGGCCGGACGGCTCGTTCCCCACCTACGGCAGCGCCGTCCCCCGCATCGAGCTCGACGAGAAGTTGCGCGAGACGGCGGTGGCATGGGGCGCCCGCATGGTCGAGGGCGCGCGGGTGGTGGAGGTGGCCCGCGACGGGGACCGCGTCACCGGCGTCACCGTGCGCACCGACGGCGGGGTGCACGAGATCGGTTGCCGCATCTTGATCGTGGCCGACGGAGTGCGCTCGCCGGTGGGAAAGCTGCTGGGACGCACCTGGCATCGACGGTACGCGTACGGGGTGGCGGCCCGCGCCTACATCGCCTCGGACCGCAGCGACGACGAGTGGATCACCTCCCATCTGGAGCTGCGCGACGCCGACGGCGCCCTGGTGCCCGGTTACGGCTGGGTGTTCCCGCTGGGCAACGGCGAGGTGAATATCGGCGTGGGTTCGCTGGCGACCGAGCGGCGCCCCTCGCACGTCTCCTTGAAACCGCTGCTGCAGCATTATGTTTCGCTGCGACGGCCGGAATGGGGATTCGAGGGCGAGGCCCGGGCGGTGGCCTCGGCGCTGCTGCCGATGGGTGGTGCGGTCTCGAATATCAGCGGCCGGAACTGGGTGCTGGTGGGCGACGCCGCCGGCTGTGTGAATCCGCTCAACGGCGAGGGCATCGACTACGGCTTGGAGGGCGGGCATCTGCTGGCCGGGCTGCTCGACGAGCCCGACCTGACCACGCTGTGGCCGGATCTGCTGCGGGCCCGCTACGGGCGCACGTACTCGGTGGCGCGGCGCATCGCCGGGCTGGCCACCCACCCGCGCATGGTCCCCACCGGCGGGCCGCCGGTGATGCGTTCGAAGTTCCTGCAGCGCACCGCGGTTCGCGTGATGGGCAACCTGGTCACCGAGGAGGACGCCGACCTGGTCGCCCGGGCCTGGCGGGCCGCGGGCCGGGCATCGATGCGGTTCGACGACCTCCCCCCGTTCACCTGATGGACGCGCGGTCGGTGCCCGAGTACCTGCTCCCGCATCTGCGGCGGGCGCGGGATCTGGCCGACCGCAACTATGCCGAACCGCTGGATCTGGACGGGCTGGCCGCGGCGGCCGGGGTGTCGAAGTATCACTTCCTGCGGTGTTTCGCGGCCACCTACGGGAAGACGCCCGCGCTGTATCTGGCCGAGCGCCGCATCGAGCGTGCCCAGGATCTGCTGCGCGCCACCAACGTCACCGTCACCGAGGCGTGCATGCTGGTCGGCTACACCAGCCTGGGCTCGTTCAGCCGCAAGTTCACCGAGTTGGTGGGCATGTCGCCGTCGGCGTACCAGGCGAAGTTCGCCGCCGAGGGCGCGCCGCACATTCCGGGCTGCTTCGTCTTCATGCACGGGCTGTCCGACCGCAAGAGCTCCCAGTGACCTCCGTCATCCCGAGCCGCGCAATTTTGGAGAAGCACCGGAGCCCGCGGCGGCCATAGCCTGAGCGCATGGCAACTATCACCAACGTTTCGCTGGTCACCGTCTATGTGAACGATCAGACCGAGGCCAAGCAGTGGTACATCGACAAGCTGGGTTTCGTGGAGACCGCCGACGTCACGATGGGTGACCACGGCTTTCGCTGGGTCACCGTGGCGCAGCCGGATCATCCGGAGCTGGAGCTGGCATTCATGGTGCCGGGCCCGCCGCTGGACGACAATCTGGCCGAGGCGATCCGCCGCGCGCTGGCCAACGGCACGCACGGCGCGGTCGGGCTCAATACCGACGACTGCCAGAAGGCGTACGAGGAGCTGACCGCCAAGGGCGTGGAATTCGTCCAGCCGCCGTCGGAACGCCCGTACGGCGTGGAGGCCGTCATGCGCGACAACTCCGGAAACTGGCTGGTCCTGGTGGAGAAGCGGGAGTACGACCCGAAGAACATCGACTGGTCGACCGACGAGGTCTGCGGCTGACCCTGTTGATTCCGGCCAAAAGCATGCCGGAATCAACAGGGATGGTGGGGTGAGCGCCGCCCTCGCACGCCCAGCACATCACCCTTCGCACGCCCGCTCGACTACCTTTGTCGGTCCCGGCATGCTTTTCGCCGGGACCGACAAAGGTTCTAGGCCTCGGCCTTGCTCAGCCACTCCTCGATGAACTTGCGTTCGCTGTTGACCACCCGGTGCTGCAGCTGTTCGGCGAGTGGTTCGATGGCGCCGCCGACCAGCGGCACCTTCACCGTCACCGTTCCGGCCACCTCGATCTCCGAACCCTCGGCGGTGGACCGCAGCAGGTAAGCGCCCTCCATGGCGGTGGTGATGCCGCGCGAGGCGCCGACGAAGGTGCCCCGGGCGGTGTCGCCGTCGAGCGGGCCCCAGTTGTCGGTGCGCTCGAGCACGAGTTCGCTCTTGAGCACCTTGCTCACGATGGACGGGATCTTGTCGGCCCGGGCCTTCTCGCTCATATGGATGCGGATGGTCCCCGGGCCCTCGGGGTGGGACAGATCGAGGGTGGCGGTTTCGGCGCCGGCGAACCTCGCCTGCCAGAGTTCGTCGCTGGTGATCGCCCGGTGAAGCTCTTCTACCGGGACGCTGTATGACACGGTGAAGCTGAATTTTCGGGACATGGCCGCACACGCTAGCCGAGCAATGCAATAGCCTTGTGCAGTGTCGGAAACCACGCAGTCTGATCACCGGCGCGA
Organism: Nocardia transvalensis; assembly: GCF_015477765.1. Lineage (GTDB taxonomy): Bacteria > Actinomycetota > Actinomycetes > Mycobacteriales > Mycobacteriaceae > Nocardia > Nocardia transvalensis_A. The sequence goes on from NZ_JADLQQ010000016.1 coordinate 26,583, forward strand.
GCAACCGACCGACCGCCGCTCGATTCGCTTGCGGCGGACCCGGATCGGGGTTCTGGTCGCCGCGGTCACGGTGAGCGTGCTGGCGGTGCTGCTGGTGCTGGCGGCCTGGCGCGACGACCTGCTGATCAGTTCGAACAAGGGCGTGACCAGCGCCGAAGTCCTGTCGGCGGGCCGATTGCGGTCGGCTGTGGTCTTCACCACACCCGATGGGCAGACCCACAATCCGAAGGTCGGCGTGCTGTATCCGACCAAACTCACCGCGGGCGAACGCATCAACGTCGAATACAGCAAGAGCGATCCGGACCTGGTGCGGGTGGCCGGGCGCGATGCGCGGGTGGCGATCATTCCCGCGCTGTCGGTGATCGTGGTGGCGTGGGCGCTGGCGCTGCCGGTGCTGTGGCTGCTGCGCCGCGGTGAGCGACGGGAACGCCCCTGAGGTCGTGCAGAGTTCGCCGGATCTTCGAATAGGCGTCATGTGCGTGTGACGGCCCGGCGTGGCGGAATGGGAACACTCGGGGTGTGCGAGTAGCGATCGTCGCGGAGTCCTTCCTGCCGAATATGAACGGCGTGGTGAATTCCGTGCTGCAGGTGCTCGACCACTTGGACCGCCACGGTCACGAGGCCCTGGTCATCGCGCCGGACACCCCGCGCGGGCTGCCGTCGGCCGCGCGCGAGCACGGCCGCTTCCCGGTGGTGCGGGTTCCGGCGGTGATGGTGCCCAAGATCAGTTCGCTGCCGGTGGGTCTGCCGCAGCCGGTGATCACCGCGGCGATCGATGAATTCGATGCCGATGTCGTGCATCTGGCCTCGCCGTTCCTGCTGGGTGCGGGCGGGGTGGCGGCGGCGCTGCGGCTGGATCTGCCGGCGGTCGCGGTGTATCAGACCGATGTCGCCGGATTCGCCAAGAGTTACGGATTGGGCCCGGCGCGCCGCGCCGCCTGGGCGTGGACCCGGCGCATTCACGAGCGCGCCGCACGCACCCTCGCGCCCTCCACTGCTGCTGCGGAAGACCTTGCGGCCCACGGAATTCCGCGCGTGCATCGGTGGGCGCGCGGGGTGGACATCGCCCGCTTCACCCCGTCGGCCCGCGACGAGGAGTTGCGTGCGGCCTGGTCGGCCGAGGACAAGTTGATCGTCGGATTCGTGGGTCGGCTCGCTCCCGAGAAGCATGTGGAGCGGCTGGCCGCGCTGGCCCAGGATCGGGATATTCAGCTGGTGATCGTCGGCGACGGCCCGGAACGCGCACGGCTGGCGCAGCTGATGCCCTCGGCGATCTTCACCGGAGAACTGGGCGGATCGGAGCTGGCCAGGGCGTACGCCAGCCTCGACGTGATGGTGCACCCGGGCGAGCACGAAACCTTCTGCCAGGGCGTGCAGGAGGCGCTGGCCTCCGGTCTGCCGGTGATCGGCCCCGATGCGGGCGGGCCGCGGGATCTGATCGCCCACTGCCGCAACGGCTATCTGCTGCCCGTGGACCGCTTCGGCGAGCTGCTGCCCAGCGCCGTTGCGGCCCTGCAGGATCCGCAGCTGCGCACCCGATTCGCCACCGCCGCCCGCAAATCGGTGCTGCACCGCACCTGGCCCGCCATCTGCACGGAACTGATGGGCCACTACGCCGAGGTCATCGGCACCAACGGCCACACCGTCTACCGCACCGCTTGAATAAATCGCTGGACGGTAGCGCGGGTGTGTCGTAGCCTGCCTCGCGTGGGAGGTCCAGGCATGAACGGAGCGTGCGCGGTGGGCGCGTACTTCATCCGGCTGCGCACGGGGACCCGGGCCCTGCCTGCGCATCGCACCACGTCGTGACTCGGTCTCGCTGACCGGAATTCTCATCGTCGGCCGATAGGCCGTTTGCTGCGCTTCGGCATGGGTCCGGGCGAATCACCTTTTCCGATTCGACCGCTCCGTTCGGAGGACACCCATGTCCCGTACGTTTTCGCGTACCCGCAGAACGCTGTCCCAGAATTTCCTCGTCGACGCCGGTGCCGCGCAGCTGATCGTGCGTTCGTCCGGCGTGCGCCGCGACGACCTGATCGTCGAGATAGGCCCCGGAGACGGCATGCTGACCCGGCGCCTCGTCAGCGCGGGTCGGCGCGTACTGGCCTACGAGAAGGACCCGCACTATGTCCGACTCCTGGCTCGGCGCTATGCGGATGACAACCGAATTCGCCTCTACCACAGCGATATCCGTGACGTCGCGCCGCCGCGGCAACCCTTCGCGGTGGTCGCCAACGTCCCGTTCGCCCTCACCACCGACATTGTGCGGTGGTGCCTCGAGGCCCGCCATCTGACCTCGGCAACCCTGGTGACCCAGCTCGAATTCGCCCGCAAACACAGCGGCGATTACGGGCGCTGGTCGAAATTGACCGTCACCCATTGGCCTTGGACCGCAATGGCCTTGGGCCCGCGGGTGGACCGCGTCAAATTCCATCCGCGCCCACGGGTCGACGCCGCCGTGCTCCACCTGAACCGGCGTGCGGCACCGCTCCTTCCACGCACCGCCGCCCCCGAATACCGCCGCCTGGTGGAGCTCGGGTTCTCGGGCGTCGGCGGCTCACTGGCGGCGTCGCTGCGGAGGCACTATCCGGCAGGTGCGGTGCGACAGGCCTGCGCGCGAGCGGGAGTGGGGCTCGATCTGCCGGTCGGATACGTCTCCCCCGATGCCTGGGTCGACCTGTTCCGAGCGTTGTCGAGGGTGTGAGAAGGAAGGCGGGAAGGCGGAGGTCGCGGCGGGGTAGGGTCTCACGTTGTGGCGAAGACAGAGTCGTTTCGGGCCTCGTTGGACAAGCAGCCGCACGAGGTCGCGTCGATGTTCGACGGGGTGGCCGAGCGGTACGACCTCACCAATACCGTGATCTCCGCGGGGCAGGACCGGTACTGGCGGTGGGCGACACGCAAAGCGCTGGCGCTGCGGCCCGGCGAGCGGGTGCTCGATCTCGCCGCCGGGACCGGCGTGTCCACCCTGGAGTTCAGCAAGTCCGGCGCCTGGTGTGTCGCCACCGACTTCTCCCAGGGCATGCTGCAGGCGGGCCGGTTCCGCAATGTCCCGATGGTGGCCGGCGACGCCACCGCGCTGCCGTTCGCCGACGAGGCGTTCGACGCGGTCACCATCTCCTACGGGCTGCGCAACATCTCCGACACCGATGCCGCGCTGCGCGAAATGCTGCGGGTGACCAAGCCGGGCGGCCGTCTGGTCGTCGCGGAATTCTCCTCCCCGGTGTTCGGGCCGTTTCGCACTGTTTACATGGAATACCTGATGAAGGCGCTGCCGCGGGTCGCCCGCGCGGTCAGCAGCAATCCGGACGCCTACGTCTACCTGGCCGAATCCATCCGGGCCTGGCCGAATCAGCCGCAGCTGGCGCTGCGCATCGCCGACGCCGGATGGTCGGCGGTGAAATGGCGCAACCTCACCGGCGGGATCGTCGCGCTGCACCGGGCCTACAAGCTGGGATAACGCCGTTTCGGTGAGATCTATCACTCCTCACAGCGAAGATTCGCGGCTGTGCGGTCCTTCGTCACCTGGCGATAACGTCCGGTAAATCCGCCGCAATCGCGAGCCGAGATGATCGGCTCATGTCGCCGGACGCAGTCACCCACCGCACGCCGAGCACGGTCCACACCACGTGCTCCTACTGCGGCGTGGGCTGCGGCATCGTCGTCGAGACCGGGGCCGACGAGCGGGGTGCGCCGATGATCGCCAAGGTCAGCGGCGACAAACTGCATCCGGTCAACGCCGGCCGGCTGTGCACCAAGGGCGCCACCCACGCCGACCTGATGCGGGCGCCCGGCCGCATGGCCACCGCCTACCGGCGCCCCGAACGCGGCCAGCCGCCGCTGCCGATCCCCGTCGACGATGCCGTGCGCGAGGCTGCCGAGCGGCTGCGCGACATTCTCGAGCGGTACGGGCCCGATGCGATCGCCCTCTACGTCTCCGGGCAGATGTCGATGGAGGCGCAGTATCTGGCCACCAAGCTGGCGAAGGGCTATCTGCACACGATCCACCTCGAGGCGAACTCCCGGCTGTGCATGGCCAGCGCCGGAACCGGCTACAAACAGTCGCTGGGCGCCGACGGGCCGCCCGGCTCCTACGACGACATCGATCACGCCGATCTGTTCTTCGTGATCGGCGCGAATATGGCCGACTGCCATCCGATCCTGTTCCTGCGCATGGCCGATCGGCTGAAAACCGGTGCGAAACTGATCGTCGCCGACCCGCGCCGTACCGAGAACGCCGCGCGTGCAGACCTTTTCCTGCAGTTGCGGCCGGGAACCGACCTGGCACTGCTGAACGGTCTGCTCCACCTGCTCGTCGAGAACGGGGATATCGACTCCGATTTCATTGCCGAGCACACCGAGGGCTGGGAGGCGATGCCGGAGTTCCTGGCCGACTATCCTCCGGCCCGGGTCGCCGAGATCACCGGCCTTGCCGAGGACGATATCCGCACGGCCGCGCGCTGGATCGGCGCGGCCGGGGAATGGATGTCGCTGTGGACGATGGGGCTCAACCAGTCCACGCACGGCACGTGGAACACGAATGCGATCTGCAATCTGCATCTGGCGACGGGCGCCATCTGCCGGCCCGGTAGCGGCCCGTTCTCACTCACCGGTCAGCCGAATGCCATGGGCGGCAGGGAGATGGGCTACATGGGTGCGGGGCTGCCCGGTCAGCGCAGCGTGCACGCGGAACCGGATCGGAGGTTCGTCGAAACCGCCTGGGGTCTCGAGCCCGGCACCATTCGCGCCGCGGCCGGGCCGGGCACCATCGACATGTTCCGCGGCCTGGCCGACGGCCGGATCAAGGCATGCTGGATCATCTGCTCCAATCCCGTTGCGTCCGTGGCCAACCGAAAGACCGTGATCGCCGGGCTGGAGCAGGCGGAGCTGGTCATCGCGCAGGACGTCTACACCGAAACCGCCACCAATGCCTACGCCGACCTGATGCTGCCCGCCACGCTGTGGGCGGAATCCGATGCGACGATGGTGAATTCGGAGCGCACGGTGACCCTGTTGCAGCGGGCCGTGGACCCGGTCGGCGAGGCCCGGCCCGACTGGCTGTTGATCGCGCAGGTGGCCACGGCCATGGGTTTCGACGGGTTCGATTTCGCTTCCAGCGCCGAGGTTTTCGAGGAGATCCGCCACTTCGCCAACCCGGCCACCGGCTACGACCTGCGCGGAATCAGCTACGACGGGCTGCGGGAGGGGCCGATGCAGTGGCCCTGCCCGGATCCGGTGCGGCGGCGCAATCCGATTCGCTATGTCAACGACGGGGTGAGCCAGGAGCCCTACGTCGACGAATTCGGGCATCGGCCGCGGCTCGCCTTCGCCACGCCCAACCGGCGGGCCGTGTTCTGGCCGCGGCCGCACATGCTGCCGGACGAAATGCCGGACGACGACTATCCGTTCGTGCTCAATACCGGGCGGCTGCCGCATCAGTGGCACACCATGACCAAGACCGGGCGGGTGCCGAAGCTCAACCACCTGAACGGGAAACCGTTTCTCGAGGTGCATCCCGACGACGCCGAGCGGCTCGGCGTGCGGTCCGGTGACCAGCTCGAACTCGCCTCGCGACGGGGGCGGGCGGTGCTTCCGGTGCGGATCAGCGACAGGGTGCGGCCGGGTGCTTGCTTCGCACCGTTTCATTGGAACGACGAGCAGGGTGAGTACCTGACGGTGAACGCCGTCACCAACGACGCCGTCGACGCGGACTCGCTGCAGCCGGAGTTCAAGGTGTGCGCGGTGGCCCTGCGCCGGGTCGCGACGGTGCCGGAACCGGTCGAGGCGGAGGACACGGTGGCACCGCTGCCCGACGGTTCCGGACATCCGCTGTCGGTCATGCTGGGCTTGGAGACCGCCACCCCGCCGACACTCAGCGAGACCGAGCGGATCTACCTCGGCGGGTATCTGGCTGCGCTGCAATCACTTCCGATCCAGGGGCAGCCGGTGCTGCCGGACACCGCGCCGCTGTCGCCGCACACCCGGATGTGGATCAACGGACTGCTGGCCGGTATGTATTCCCGGTCCGGCGGACCCGAACCGGTCGCCGGTGCGGCAGCGGCCAAGCCGATCACCGTGCTGTGGGCGTCGCAGACCGGGACCGCCGAGGAACTGGCCGCGCTGACCGCGCAACGGTTGGCCGAATCAGGGTATGCGCCACGGCTGCTGGATATGGACTCGTGCGAACTCACCGCACTCACCGGTGACGTGCTGGTGATCACCAGCACGTTCGGCGACGGTGGTCCGCCCGACAACGGTGCCGACTTCTGGGAGCGGCTGCACGACAGCGCGATACGGCTGTCCGGGGTGCGCTACGCGGTCTTCGCGCTCGGGGACTCCTCCTACGACGACTTCTGCGGGCACGGGCGAACGTTGGATCGGGCCTTCGCCGAACGCGGTGCCACCCGGCTGCTTCCACGCATCGACAGCGAGCCCGATCATGCCCAGTTGTCGGAACGCTGGCTCGACGACGTGCTCGGCGCGTTGGGCGATTCTGGGGGACAACGAGATTCGGTGGAGAGGGCGCCGTCCGGCGCCCGCACGTCCACGCTGCTGCTGTCGCGCCCGGCAGCTCCGTCGTTCGGTCGCACACAGCAGGCCGCTCCCCTGTTCACGCGCAACGCCCCGGCGACGGTTCCGCTGGTCCGCAACGAACTGCTCTCGCGGTCCGGCACCGCGAAGGAGGTGCGGCAGTTCGGATTCGACCTCGGCGAACTCGACGCCACCTACGAGGTCGGGGATGCGCTGGGTGTCTGGCCGACCAACGGCGACGACCTGGTGTCGGAATGGCTGTCGGTCACCGGCCTGGACGGTCGGCGGGTGGTCGAGGTCGACGATCGGGAGTTGCCGCTCGCGCAGGCGCTGCGGACCCGGTACGACATCAGCAAGGTCAGCCACGATCTGTTGAGCTTCGTCGCCGAGCACAATCCGAGTCAGCGGCTGGCCAAACTTCTGCGCCGCGACAATCGCAACGAACTCGACCGGTATCTGTGGGATCGGCAGGCCGTCGATGTGCTGCGCGATTTCCCGGCCCGGGCGGATCTGATCGAGTGGCTGGGTGTGCTGAAAAAGCTGCAGCCACGGCAGTATTCGATCTCCTCCAGCCCATTGGTCAGCCCGCGCGAGGTCCAGTTGACGGTCGGGGTGGTGCGGTACGGGGATCCGGCGGCGCGCCGGGGCGGGGTCTGCTCGACGTTCCTGGCCGACCGCTGCCGGGACGGGCTGGTGCCGATATTCCTGCAGCGGGCACCGCATTTCCGGCCGCCGCTGGACCCGGCCGCACCGATGATCATGATCGGTCCCGGCACCGGTATCGCGCCGTTCCGCGGATTCCTGCACGAACGCCGCGCGCTGGGCTGCCGCGGCCGCAACTGGTTGTTCTTCGGGGATCAGCACGCCGAGCACAACTTCTACTACCGCGACGAACTCGAGGACATGTTCCGCACCGGCTTCCTCACCCGGCTGGATCTGGCATTCTCCCGCGATCAGCGCGAGCGAATCTATGTGCAGCACCGCATGATCGAGCACGGTGCGGAACTGTGGGGCTGGCTGCAGGAGGGCGGCCACCTCTATGTCTGCGGCGCCGCCACCCGCATGGCGCGCGACGTCGACGACGCGCTGCTACGCATCGCCCGAGTGCACGGCCGCCTCGATGCCGATGCCGCCCTGGCCTTCAAGAAACAACTCATCGCCGAGAAGCGCTACGTCCGCGACGTGTACTGAGCCGCGTACGGCTTACTCTTGCCGGACCTCGAAGGAATAGCCCTCGTAGCGGGCCGGGTCGAGCCAGTACACGCTCACCGAGCCGTCGGGCTGCGTTGCCGCCTCCCGCCACAGGTCCGCCGGTGTCGCCACGATCCAGCCTTCATCGTCCGGGCCCTCGATGCGCTGATACCGGGTGTAGGGCGCGGACACGACATATGTGTTGTCGGGAGTGGCGATCTGGTCGAGCCAGTCGGGTACGGGGGTGTTGGCCAGCAACACCGTGTCGTCGTGGCTGAGATACACGCCGGCGTAGCCCTCCGCCGGGTCCACCTCGAATTCGGCGGCCGATGCCGAGCCCGCCCCGAGTAGCGCGGCCATCGCGCCGATCGCCACGCCACCACCAATGATCAACCGCTGTGCGGTCATGTCGGGAATCCCCTCGTTCGAATGAACTGAACAGGAGATCTCATCACGAATTCAGTTGGAGTTCAAGACAAATCGGGCAACTCCTTCGGTTACACGAGCGGTGGGGCGAGGCGGGTGAAGCCGGGCAGGCGGTAGTACGGGTAGTAGGGGTAGGGCGGGGTGACGGCGCCGGCCTTGTCGAGGCGGGTCGTTTGGTCGGGGGTCAGGTGCCAGCCGACGGCACCCAGGTTCTGGCGGAGCTGGTCCTCATTGCGGGCACCGATGATGACCGTGGCCACGGTGGGGCGCGACAGCAGCCAGTTCAGGGCGATCTGGGGGACGGTTTTTCCTGTCTCGGCGGCGATCTCGTCGAGGACGTCGACGACGGAGTAGAGCAATTCGTCGTCGACCGGCGGGCCGGCGTCGGCGGTCTTGTGCAGGCGGCTGTTTTCCGGAAGTGGTTGGCCGCGACGGATTTTCCCGGTGAGGCGGCCCCAGCCCAGCGGGCTCCACACCACCGCGCCCACGCCCTGGTCGTGTCCGAGCGGCATCAGTTCCCACTCGTAGTCGCGGCCGACCAGCGAGTAGTAGACCTGGTGTGCGACATACCGCGGAAGACCGTACTTATCCGCCGCGGCAAGGGATTTCATGAGCTGCCAACCGGCGAAGTTGGAGGCGCCGACGTAGCGGATCTTGCCGGCGCGGACCAGATCGTCCAAGGCGGTGAGTACCTCCTCGACCGGGGTCGCGGCGTCGAAGGCGTGCAGTTGGAACAGGTCGATGTGGTCGGTGCCCAGGCGGCGCAGGGCGGTATCGACCGCGCCGATCAGGCGTGAGCGTCCCGATCCCGCGTCGTAGGGCCCCGGCCCCGTGGGCAGTGTTGCCTTGGTGGACAACAGCACTCGATCCCGACGGCCCCGGATCGCCTGCCCCAGCACCTCTTCCGAGGCGCCCTCGGAGTAGACGTCGGCGGTGTCGAACATCGTCACGCCCGCGTCCAGGCTGATGTCGACCAGCCTGCGCGCCTCGTCGACGTCGGTGGAACCCCAGGCGCCGAACAGTTCGCCGCGCCCGCCGAAGGTGCCCGCGCCGAAGCTCAACGCCGGAACCATCAGACCCGAGGCGCCCAATCGCCGGTACTCCATGACTACTCCTAATGGAACTGTAGTTTCATTAACGAGCTCGACGATACACTCTGTGCGCCACTAATGGAACTGGAGGCCCGTTATGACCGACGACACCCCGGGCTCGCTGCGCCCCGGCGGACGCACCGCCCGGGTGCGCGAGGCCGTCTTGCGCGCCACGGGCGATCTGCTCGCCGAACGGGGATTCGCCCAGCTCGACCTCGCCGAAGTGGCGACCCGCGCCGAGGTCGGCAAGACGACCGTCTACCGCCGCTGGCGCACCCCGGCGGGCCTGGTCGCCGATCTGCTGACCGAAATGGCCGAAACCTCACTCCCCCATGCCGACACGGGCTCCCTGCACGGCGACCTCCTCGCCAACGCCCGCCTGGTCGCCCGCACCCTCACCGACCCCCGCCAGGGCCCGCTGTTCAAATCCCTTGTCGCAGCGGCCACCTGCGACCCCGACGCCGCCGCGGCCCTACACCGCTTCTACGACACCCGCCTCACCGAATGGACCCCCTGCATCCGCTCCGCCATCACCCGTGGCGAACTTCCCCCCGAAACCAACCCCCGCGCAGTCCTTTCCGCCGTCTCGGCCCCCCTCTACTACCGCCTCCTCACCACCGGCGACCCCATCGACGACCAAACCGCAGTGACCGCAGCCGAATCCGCCACCCTCGCCGCCCGCGCAGGCCTGTTCACCCACCCCTGACCCGGCTGCCCGACGGGATCAGTCGAGGTCGATGCGGATTGTGAGGAGGTTGGTGCCGAGGAGGCGGACGTTCCAGCTGTTGAAGCGAGGGAGGAGGCGCAGGCGGGCGTAGGGGTCGTCGCTGGGGAGAAGGTGGGCGGTGCCGGAGTGCCAGCGGGAGCGGATTTGGAGGCGGACGCGGGGGTTTGTGGCGATGTTGCGGACGTAGGAGGAGGCGAGGCCGTGGTCGCTGACCATCCAGAACGAGCCGTCCAGGATGCGGCCGCCTACAGGGGTGCGGCGGGGGAGGCCGGTGCGGCGGCCCGTGGTTTCCAGGAGGGCCTGGCCTGGGAGATGGCCTGCCACGTGGCGCATCAGCGGATTGGCGATGTGCCGGTGATACCAGGTCACTCGGCGCTGCTTGGTTGTCGGATCGGTCATAATCCACCACTTTTATAGGTACCAATGGTTCCGACAATTGTTGTAGGTACCGCGGGTTCCGTCAAGCGGTAGGCTGGGCCGGTGCCGACAGCTCGCCCACACACAGGCCGCCGCCGCAACGATGCCGCGCGCCGGGCCATCCTGGACTCCGCGACGCAGTTGCTGGCCCACTCCGGTACGGCGGTGACCATCGCCGATATCGCAGGCGCCGCGGGGGTCAGCAAGCAGACGATCTATCGCTGGTGGCCTTCGAAGGGCGCGGTCCTGCTGGAGGCGATGGGCGAATGGGCCCGCAGCAGTGCCCCCGACCGCGATACCGGCAGCCTGCGCGAGGATCTGGCCACCTTCCTCACCGCGACCTTCACCGCCGCGGCCACACCACCCGCCACCGCCCTGTTGCGCGCCGTCGTCGCCGAGGCCCAAACCGATCCGGCCACAACCGAATTGCTCGCCGCCTTCGCCGCTGACCGCCGCACCGTCGCCCACCGCATACTCGATCGCGCCCGCACCCGCGGCGAACTCCCCACCGACGCCGACCTGGAACTGCTGGTCGACCAAATCTACGGCGTCCTGTGGTACCGCCTCACCGTCGCTCGCACCCCCGTGACCGCCGAAATCGCCACCCGCCTAGCGAACTCCCTCGCCCCGCCCGCCTCCGGCGGCCGGGTACCGGGGAACGAATGACCACGCACCGAGGAACGAATAGCGGCGCAGCCGGAACGGGCGACCGCTCGGCGAGAGCGAGCGAGGACACCTCGACGCCAACGGGCGGGTGCGGTCAGGGGTGGGGCCAGGATGGGGTGCGGCCGGTCAGGCCGAGTACGCGGTCCCATAGCGGGGCGTCGGCCGGGAGGGGGGGGTTGGGCCGAACAGGCCGGGGACTCCTTCGGGGGGTGTGTCTTTCAGCATCTCGAGTTGGATTGTGAGGTCGTCGGGGGACGGCCGGTAGTTCTGACCGGTGGCCCGGGCGAGGTCCCACGCGTGGATGACCAATTCGTTCAGGGCCACCGTCGCCATCGCCTCGGCGGGCATCGTCACACCGCCCGCTTCGGTCTCGCCGTCCCATGCCGCCGGGTCGCGCCAAGCCGTCACCAAGGCCTTCAGCTGCGCCGGGATCCGGGTGCGCCAGTCGCTCGGCAGCGGCGCCGACGGTCCGACCTCCGGGGGCACGGACCGACCAATGGCCTCCTTGGTCGCGGCCTGGCGAAACGCCTCCGTCAACCCGATCACGTGCACCAGCAGGTCGCGAACCGTGGTGTCGGCACAGGGGGTTGCGAGGCCCAGTTGATCATCGGCGATGCCACCGACGACCGATTCCAGTCCGGCCGCGGCCGTTTCCATATCGAACATCTTTTTCTCCTCCGCATGACAGCCCGCAGCGCGGGTGTCCATCGATGCAGACGACCCGGCCGGGCCGAACTCATCGCTGCACGTGCAGCGGCACCTCGCAACCGACTCGTTAGCAGCGAAAAGCGCTGGTGACGGGGAGAATTGGAAGATGAAAGGCGATCGAGTGGAGATCGTCGTCGATACCGGCGGCGGATCTCGGAGTTACGAGGTGGCCGCGACGCGGGCGGGGCGCCGGGTCGAGGTGCGGATCGCGCGAGGCGTGGTCGAGGTCAGTGAGGTCACCCGGACGGGCACGGCGGTGCGCACCGCGCGCTTCATGGCCGGACGAACTTTGGCGCTGGTGGAATATCCGGCCGACGGCGGGCCATTACCAGGAGAGTGACCACGCGGGCACCAGTAGTTGCCAGGTCGGCCCGGGCGGAGCATCCTCGAAACTGCCGGGGCATGGCTCCGGCAATCGGCCGAGCAGCGGAAAGGAGCACCCGATGACCGATCGAACCCTCGATACCGGCGCCATCGACGCAGTTCCGGAAGCCGATTACATGGAGCAGACCCTCCCGGCATACCCGGATGCCGACGAGGACGACACCATCGTCGTGCCGACCGGCGAACCCGCCTGGGAGGCCTCCGAGGCCGACGTGATCGAACAGTCCATTCCCGTCCCGCTCGACGACGACTACGAAGGCGACACCGCCGAATACTGACGACCGGCCGGGGCGGCGAGCTACCGGCCCGTCGCCCCCGCCGTGATCTCGGCCCGCATACCGGCGTGCAACTCGCGCAGGCTGGAGCGTTCCGTGGCCACCTCGAGCACCCGGATGCCGTGGCCGGGCCCGGTCAATTCCTCGGCCAGTTCGGCCGGATCCAGCTGCCGATGCGGAATCCGGTAGGCCGCGCACAGCGCGGCGAGGTCCATGCCGTGCGGCGTGCCGAACACCCGCTCGAACACGCCCGCGTACTGGGGATCGCCCTGTTCGAGCAGTTCGAAGATGCCGCCGCCGTCGTCATTGGCTACGACGATGGTCAGATCGGTGGGCCGCGGCTCTCCCGGCCCGATCAACAGGCCTGCCGCATCGTGCAGGAAGGTGAGATCACCGATCAGCGCGATCGTGCGGCCCGGATGGCTCAGCGCCGCGCCGACCGCCGTCGACACCGTGCCGTCGATTCCGGCAACGCCGCGGTTGGACAGCACCTTCACCCCCGGCCGCGGATACGACACCAGCGCCGCATCCCGCACCGGATTCGAGGCGCCCAGCAGGAGCTGATCACCCTCGCGCAGGGCGTCTGTCACCACGGCGGCCACATGGAGTCCGGTGGGCTTGGGATGCTTGGCCAGCTCCTCGCGCACGATGCGGTGCGCCTCGGCGTTCATCTCCCGGCACTGCTCGATCCACTCCGGCCGCGGCGCACCGCTGGTGACCGCCCGGGTCCCGGTGCCGACGACGTTGCCGGACACATCGGGCCAACGCGGCCCGGTGGTCAGCGCGTAGACGGTCACTCCGGGGTCGGCGAGCACCTTCGACACCTGCCGGTGCAGCGTCGGCCGCCCGGTGATGATGGCCTGCCGGGGGCGCACCAGCGGCAGTGCCAGCGGATGCAGCGCCGGGCCGTGCATCGGGGCGGTCGGCTCGGCCACGGTGGGCAGCTGCGCCAATTCGGGCCGGTAGCCCGCGCCGTGTCCGGAGATGACCACCGTATCCGGGGTCAGGTCGATCTCCAACGGCACGTCCAGCGTCGCGTATTGGGTTGCGGTCCACGGCAATCCCCCGGCGCGTCCGGGCGGGAACGCCTCATCGGGCAGCGCGTCGGGCACCAGCGGCTCCCGCAGCGGAATATCGAACTGCACCGGACCGGCATTGCCCGACCGGGTTCCGCGGGCCGCGGCAAGCACCCGGCACACCGCCGAACGCCACACGCTGTTCTGGCGCCGGTAGCCGTCCTCCTGCTCGGCCAGGCCCAGGCTGATCGCCGCGCGCACCTGACTGCCGAACAACCCGAACTGCTCGACCGTCTGATTCGCGCCGCTACCCAACATCTCATAGGGGCGGTTGGCGCTCAGCACGATCAGTGGCTGCCGCGCATAGTTGGCCTCCAGCACCGCCGGCCCCAGATTGGCCACTGCGGTCCCGGAGGTCATCACCACAGGCACCGGCCGGCCACTGGACACGGCCAGACCGATCGCGAGGAATCCGGCGGTGCGCTCGTCGATGCGCATATGCAGGCGCAACCGGCCCGCGACGTCGGCGGCCTGCAGGGCGAAGGCCAGCGGCGCATTTCGCGAGCCCGGGCACAGCACGACATCTTGCACACCCCCACGCGCGAGCTCGTCGACGACGACCTGCGCCTGTGCAGTCGAAGGATTCACGAACCCCAGCCTGTCAGACAGACCGGTGCGATGGGGAGTCGACCCGCTCACAGCCCGCTCGGCTAGTTAGGTTTTGCTAACCTAACGCATATGGCCAAGCGCACCAAATACGTCAAGCCCGAGGAGCGGCAGATCCTGACCGCCGAGATACTGGCGAGCAAACGGATCAGCCCGAATTTCGTCCGCGTCACGATCGGCGGCCCAGGCTTGGCCGGGTTCACGCCGATGGGTTACGACCAGTGGTTCCGGCTGTTCATGCCGGGGCGCCACGGGCTGCGGCTGCCGTCGGCGGCGAGCAACCTCTGGTACGCCCAGTATTTGATGATGGGCAAGGAACAGCGGCCGGTGGTCCGCAACTACACCGTGCGCGAGTTCCGGCCCGCGGGAGCGGGCGAATACGGCGAAACAGCCGAAATGGACATCGATTTCGCGATGCACGGCGATGAGACGCCCGCCTGCGGCTGGGCGAGCAACGCCACCCCGGGCGCCCAGATCGGACTGCTCGACGAGGGCATCATGTATCAAGCACCCCAGCACAGTTCGTACTCGCTGCTGGCGGGCGACGAGAGTGCGCTCCCCGCCATCGCGGGCGTGTTGCGCTCGGCCCCGCGGGAGCTGCGCGGCGCGGCCTTCATCGAGATCGTCCACCCCGACGACGCACAGGATCTGCACGAACCCGAAGGCGTACAGGTGAATTGGCTGCTGCGCACGGACCCGACGGCGGCGGTGGGCAGTCTCGCGCTGGAGGCGGTCCGCGCCGCCGAACTGCCCACGCAGGGCGTGTACGCCTTCGTCGCGGGCGAGCAGAAGCTCGCCTCCGGCCTGCGCCGCCACCTGGTCAACGATCGGGCGATTCCCAAGGCCGACGTCACCTTCACCGGTTACTGGCGGGTAGGCAGGGCCCAGGGCAGCTGAAATCCCCCATCCCCCCGATGGTCTCGGCGGGTGGGGGCACCCGCCGAGCATCGATTATCCAGCGTGCTTCTGGATGAGATCACCCACCCGCGGAAGGGCCTCGGCGACATGCTTTTTCGCCGAGGAGCGCACCGCGGAGTAGGCCTTCTTCAGCGCCGGGCGCGAGGAGGCCTCCGCGCGGGCGTCGGTCACCGCGAGCAGCGCCTCGGCAACCTCGTCCTGCTTGGCCACGAGCAGATCGGCGAACCGGCCGTTACCCGAGGCCTGGAACTCCGCCCAGTACGGCTCCAACCGCTCGACGAACTTGGGCACGAACGATTCCAGCGCGTCGGACACGATGGTCGGGCTGACCTTCTTCGCCGCGGCGTATGCACCCTTCACGGCCAGGCCGGACGCCCCACCTTTGTCCGACACCTCCGCTTCCAGAACCTGCTGGGCGTCGGCGAGGAAGGCCGGGCGCTTGGCGTCATCGAGCAGGGATTCAGACAGTGCAGCAACCACTTTCAGGTTCCTCCGGATAGTTTTCGATGAGCGAGCGACCGCAACTATACGCACCGGACGAACCCGGCACACTCAGCAACCCGTTAAGGTTGCCAGGGCAGCAACTGCACCATGAGTCCTTCACAATCGGCGAGCACCGTTTCCGATTCGTCTCGCAGCCTTGCGCTTACGAAGGTCTTGCGGCCTTCGACGCGGTCGACGGTGCCTTCGACCTCGAGCGGAGTCTCCAGCGGAGTGATCTTGCGGTAGTTCACATGCAGGAAGGCGGTGCGACTGATCGGCCGTCCGGCGTAGTGCACCAGCGAGCCGAACAGGTCGTCGAACAGCAGTGGCAGCACACCGCCGTGCACGGCCCCGTTGCCGCCCAGGTGGAAACGGCGGAACCGGCCGCGCATGCGCACTCCGGTCGGCCCGGCCGCCACGGTCTCCCAGGGTGGCATGAGCAGGCTGCCGCGTCCGGGCAGCTTCGGCACGCGTCCGGCGGGGCCCTGCAGTTCGGGCGCGCGGTAGGGCTCGAGCAACTCGATCAACTGCCGCGCACGGTCGAGTGCCTGGCCGTACACCTCGTCGGGGCAGTCGACCGAGACCGCCAGGTCCTGCAGCGCCCGCATGGCCTCCACGAAGGGCCCGAAGTTCGGCCCCGGCTTCGCCTCGACAACCTTGGGGAATCCGCCGTGCTTCTCGTAGCGGTCCTCGTCGATCGCGCTGCGGTCGATAACCGGTTCCACTCGATCACTCATACCTGCACCGTAGCCGCTGTTCTTACACCGTCCAACGTAACTGGCTAGTAGCTTCCCCCTCCCAGGAGCAGCGCGTGCCCACCCTCACATTCCCGGCGTGCTTTTGGCCGGGACCTCGCACTGCCAATATGGCTGGCGTGACTTTCAATCCGAAGCTGTGGGAACCCGTCGCGGGTTTCGAGGATCTGACCGACATCACCTACCACCGCCACGTCGAACAGGGCACGGTGCGCGTGGCGTTCGACCGGCCGGAGGTGCGCAACGCCTTCCGGCCGCACACCGTCGACGAGCTGTACCGCGCGCTCGATCACGCGCGGATGACCGCGGACGTCGGTGCGGTCCTGCTCACCGGCAATGGCCCCAGCCCCAAGGATGGCGGGTGGGCGTTCTGCTCCGGTGGCGATCAGCGCATCCGCGGACGCAGCGGATATCAGTACGCCAGCGGCGACACCGCCGACACCGTGGACAAGGCCCGCGCCGGTCGGCTGCACATCCTCGAGGTGCAGCGCCTGATCCGATTCATGCCCAAGGTGGTCATCGCACTCGTGAACGGCTGGGCCGCCGGGGGCGGGCACAGCCTGCACGTTGTGTGCGATCTCACACTGGCCAGCCGCGAGCACGCCCGGTTCAAGCAGACCGACGCCGACGTGGGCAGCTTCGACGGCGGTTACGGCAGCGCCTACCTGGCAAAACTGGTGGGCCAGAAGTTCGCCCGAGAGATCTTCTTCCTCGGCCGCCCCTACACCGCCGAGGACATGCATCGGATGGGTGCGGTGAACGCGGTGGTCGACCACGAGCGGCTCGAAGACGAGGCCCTGGAGTGGACCGCCGACATCCTCGCCAAATCCCCCCAGGCCCAGCGCATGCTGAAGTATGCATTCAACCTCGCCGACGACGGCCTGGTCGGCCAGCAACTCTTCGCCGGTGAGGCCACCCGCCTGGCCTATATGACCGACGAGGCGATCGAGGGCCGCGATGCATTCCTGGAGAAGCGCGCGCCGGACTGGTCTCCGTTCCCCTGGTACTTCTAGCCCTACGCTCGGTCTGGTGGACATTCTCAGCAGCCGGGTCATTTTGCGACCGGCGAACTACGAGCGAACGCTGGAGTTCTATCGGGACGGGCTGGGATTGGCGATCGCGCGGGAGTATCCCGGCGGGACCGTGTTCTTCGCCGGGCAGTCGCTGATCGAGCTCGCGGCGCACGGTCGGCGCGAGGACGCACCCACCGGTTTCGCGGGCGCGCTCTGGCTGCAGGTGCGTGATGCCGCCGACTCCGCTGCCGAGCTCGCCCTGCGCGGGATCGCGATCGACCGCGCCCCCGTGCAGGAGCCGTGGGGGCTGATCGAGGTGTGGCTGCGCGATCCGGACGGCGTGCCGATCGTGCTGGTAGAGGTCCCCGGCGACCACCCGCTGCGGCGCGATATCCGGCCGTGGCGGGACTGAGCCGCCAGCGAATCCACAGCATCGCCACGCCGCCTTACCATCCCGCCGGGCGGGACTCGACAGGAGCCTGACAATGGCGTTAACGGATCCATAACGCACACTGGAGACGTGACCGCCGAACTATTCGTTCTGCTCATCGTTATCGTCACTGCGCTCGTGTTCGACTTCACCAACGGCTTCCACGACACCGCCAACGCGATGGCAACCTCCATCGCGACCGGCGCGCTCGGCCCGCGGTCCGCGGTCGTGCTGTCGGGTGCGCTGAATCTGATCGGCGCATTCCTCAGCGTGGAGGTCGCGGCCACCGTCGCCGAAGGCATCGTCCGGCTCGACGAGGTCGGTGGTCCCGATCTGCTCGAGATCGTATTCGCGGGTCTGGTGGGCGGCATTCTGTGGAATCTGCTGACCTGGCTGTTCGGGTTGCCGTCCAGTTCCTCGCATGCGCTGTTCGGCGGGCTCATCGGTGCCACCATCGCGGCGCTGGGCTGGAGCGGGGTGATCTGGTCGGCCGGCAAGCAGGGCGTGCTGACCAAGATCGTGGTGCCCGCGGTACTCGCCCCGGTGGTGGCCGCCCTGGTCGCCTCCGTCGGCACCTGGCTGGTCTATCGCCTCACCCGCGGCAGCGACCAGCGCGTGGTCGATCGCGGGTTCCGCTGGGGTCAGATCGGATCGGCCTCGCTGGTGTCGCTGGCCCACGGCACCAACGATGCGCAGAAGACCATGGGCATCATCTTCCTGGCGCTGATCGCCTACGGCTCGCTCGGTCCGAGCGATCCGCTGCCGCTGTGGGTCATCGTGGCCTGTGCGGTGGCCATCGCGGCGGGCACCTCGCTGGGCGGTTGGCGGATCATCCGCACCCTCGGCAAGGGTTTGGTGGACATCACGCCGCCGCAGGGCCTGGCCGCCGAATCCACGAGTGCGGCGATCATCCTCACCTCCGCGCACTTCGGCCTGCCGCTGTCGACCACGCAGACGGTGACCGGCGCGATCCTCGGCACCGGCCTGGGCCGCCCGGGCGCGGAGGTGCGCTGGACGGTGCTGGGCCGGATGGTGGTCACCTGGGTGCTCACCCTCCCGCTGGCCGGGTTGGTGGGCGCGATCTGCTGGGCGCTGGCCCACGGGATCGGCGGATTCCCCGGCATTCTGGTGGTCTTCGCCCTGCTGGTCGTGTTGGCCGGGTTCATGTATCTGCGGTCGCGGCGCACGCCCGTGAATGCCCAGAATGTCAACGACGAGTGGACCGACGAGTCGGCGGCCGAGCCGGAAGGCGCACCGCACGTCGCGCCCCGCGGTGCGGAATCGGTCAGGAGAGCGTGATGCAGACACTGTTGATGGATCTGAAGGAGCTGGGGCGGGTCACGCTGGCGGCCCTCGTATTCGGCGCCGGACTGCCCGCGATCTTCGCCCTCGGGGTGCGCTTCCATTCCCACAGCGCCGTCAGCGTGTCCGACGGTACGGGCGCGGTGGCGGGTTCCGGCACCCGTCGACGGGCCGCCGCGGTGGCCGCCGCCGTGTGCTACGCGACGGTGCTGGCCGCGGTCGTCACCGGTGTGTTGTTCGTCGCCAAGGCTTTTCTGGCCTCTCGCCTCGGTATCCACCTGTTCGGGCAGGGCTGACCGCCGAAAGGACCCTCCGTGACCGCTGATCGACCAACCCCGCCCGCCGACCAACCGGAAGCCTCGCCGTCGGTGCTGGCCAAGGTGCTCGGCTGGCTGAAGGCCGGTTATCCACAGGGCATCCCCCAGTCGGACTACGTCGCGCTGCTGGCGGTGCTGCACCGCCGCCTCACCGAGTACGAGGTGCAGATGATCGTCGAGGAACTCGTCCGCGAGCGCGACGGCGGCGAGCGCATCGCCCACGAAGAGATCGCCGAAGCGATCGCCCGAGTTGCCAAGGAACAGCCCGGCGAGGACGATATCGCTCGAGTGGCCTCCCGGCTCGCAGCCGGCGGCTGGCCGCTGGCGACACCGACGTCCGACTGATCCCTGATCCCCATCCACCGAAGGGAGCACGGACCCCTGCGCGGGTCGCCGGCCCTGACATGACACGATCGCGAACGTGAGCAGTACCCTGCGGACCCTTCCCATGCCCACCGGTGCCGCGGTGGGTGATGTTCTGCCGCATCTTCGGGAAGCCTTGGACGCCAACGGTCCGGCGTGGCTACCGGTTCCGACCGGTGACCGCCGCGAATCACACCGGCTGTCGAGCGCGCTGCGCCCGGGCGAGCCGATCGACGACGACGTGGCCCTGGTGGTCACCACCTCCGGCACCACGGGCATCCCGAAGGGGGCCATGCTCACCGCGGCGGCGCTGCGGGCCAGCGGCGATGCCACCCACGAACGACTCGGCGGTCCCGGACAGTGGCTGCTCGCGCTGCCCACCCATCACATCGCCGGGTTGCAGGTGTTGCTGCGCAGCATCCTCGCCGGAACCGAACCGGTGGTGCTCGACGTATCCGACGGCTTCCTGCCGGGCGGGCTGGCGACCGCCGTCGCCGGGATGACGGCCCCGCGACGCTACACCTCCTTGGTGCCCACCCAGCTGATCAAGGCGCTCGACGAGCCCGCGGGCGCGGAGGCGCTGGCCGCGCTGGACGCGGTGCTGGTCGGTGGTGCCGCCACCCCGCTGCCGGTGCTCGAACGCGCCCGCGCCGCGGGAATCAACGTGGTGCGCACCTACGGGATGAGCGAAACCTGCGGCGGCTGCGTCTACGAGGGCGTCCCGCTGCCGGGTGCGCAGGTGCGGATCGAGGACGGACGGGTGCTGCTGGGCGGCGCGATGCTCGCCAAGGGCTACCGGGGCCTGCCCGATCATCCCGCCTTCGCCGAACCCGGTTGGTTCCGCACCGAGGACGCCGGGGTGTACGAAGACGGCCGACTACGCATCACAGGCCGCCTCGACGAGGCCATCATGACCGGCGGCCTACTGGTGATCCCGCAGGTGGTCGAGGCCGTGCTGGCCACCCACCCCTCCGTGAACGAGGTCGTCGTGCTGGGCCTGCCCGACGACCGCCTGGGCCAGCGGGTGGCAGTCGCGGTCGTGCCCACCCCGGGCACCATCCCCACCCTCGACGAACTCCGCAACCACGTAGTCGCCGAACTGGACCCGATCGCCGCCCCCCGCGAACTGGCCGTCCTGGACGAACTCCCGATGCGCGGCCCGGGCAAGCCCGACCGCATAGCCCTGCGCGACCACCTGCTGACCGAGTCCACCCACTGACCCCTCTTTCGCCCGCCACGGCGGACGCAAGGGGCCGCGCAATGGTGGTGCAAGGGGCGTGCAAGTCGGGGATCGCACAGTGAGTGCATGAGTTCTTTTGCACCTGCTGATGCTCTTGCTATCGAGGCGGACGGGCTGGTCAAGGTCTTCGGGGAGCAGCGGGCCGTCGATGGCGTGAGCCTGGCGGTGCCGCAGGGGGCCGTGTACGGCGTGCTCGGTCCGAACGGGGCCGGGAAGACCACCACGATCCGCATGCTCGCCACGCTCTTGCGGCCCGACGGCGGCAGCGCCCGCATCTTCGGTCACGACGTGGTGGCCGAGCCGACGGCGGTCCGCCAGCTCATCGGCGTCACCGGGCAGTACGCCTCGGTGGACGAGAAGCTGTCGGCCACCGAAAATCTGATCATCTTCTCCCGGCTGCTCGGACTCGGCCGCGCCGAGGCCCGCAGCCGCTCGGCCGAATTGCTCGAGGAGTTCGGGCTGACCGAGGCGGCGAACAAGCCCCTGGAGAATTTCTCCGGCGGCATGCGACGCCGGCTCGATCTGGCCGCGAGCCTGATCGCCACCCCGCCGCTGCTGTTCCTGGACGAACCCACCACCGGCCTGGATCCCCGCACCCGGGCGCAGATGTGGGAGACCATCCGGCGTCTGGTCCGCGAGGGCGCGACCGTCCTGCTCACCACGCAGTACCTGGACGAGGCCGATCAGCTGGCCGACCGGATCGCGGTGATCGACCGCGGCAAGGTCATCGCCGACGGCACCTCCGACCAGCTCAAGGCCTCGGTCGGCCTGTCGGCACTGCAGATCACCCTGGCCGATCCGACCCGGATCGAGCAGGCCCGCACCCTCATCGGCGAATTCCTCTCCCGCACCGCCGGGAAACTCGTCGAGGCCAGCATCACCCCCGAAGCGGGCCGGGTCACCGCACCGCTGAACGATCCCGGCGTGACCGCCGACCTACTGATCCGCTTGCGAGACAACGACATCCGTGTCGACGAGATCACCGTGAGCAAGCCGAGCCTGGACGAGGTGTTCTTCGCGCTGACCGGGCACGGCGCCGAAGACCCGACCGACACCACCGACACCGAGAGGAACGTGGCGTGACAAGCACCCTCACCGCGCCCACCACCACCGCGCGGCATGCGGCCGAGGCCGCCATCCCCCACGTCAGCAACCACATCAATCTGCGTCAGGCACTGGCGAATTCGTTCACCATGGCCTACCGCGGGATTCTGAAGATCAAGCACAATCCGGAGCAGCTGTTCGACGTCACCATCCAGCCGATCCTGTTCACCGCGCTGTTCGCCTATATCTTCGGCGGCAAGATCGGCGGGAGCGTCGAAGGCTACCTGCCGATTCTGATTCCGGGCATCCTGGTGCAGACGGTGGTGCTCACCTCCGTGGTCACCGGCACCCAGCTGCGCGAGGACATGGACAAGGGCGTCTTCGACCGGTTCAAATCCCTTCCGATCGCCCGCATTTCGGCGCTGTCGGGCGCGCTGCTCGCCGATATGGTGCGCTACGGCCTGGCCACCGTGCTCACCATCACCGTCGGCCTGATCCTGGGCTACCGGCCCGCCGGAGGCGTCGCCGGTGTCGTGGTGGCCGGGCTGATCGTGGTGTTCTGCTCGTTCGCGGTCAGCTGGGTCTGGGCGCTGATCGGCGTCACCGGTAAGAGCGCCTCTGCGGTGCAGGGCATCTCGATGATGATCATGTTCCCGCTGACCTTCATGTCCGGCGCCTTCGTCGAGGTCAACACCATGCCCGGCTGGCTGCAGGGCCTGAACAAGGTCAACCCCATCTACTACATGGTCAATGCCAGCCGCGAGCTGATGAACGGCAACGTCTACACCAGCAATATCGCCTGGTGCCTGATCGGTTCGGTCGCCGTGATCGCGATCTTCGCACCGCTGGCCATCCGGGCGTACATGCGCCGGGCGTGATTCCGTCACGAGCGTGTCCACCGGCCGGGAAACCCGGTTGGTGGACACGTTCATTCGTGCATCCGGCCCGAAATCTCCCGCAGGAGCTTCAGAATCCGTTTACCTGCGGTGCGTCGGCCGATGCGCGCGGCACGTTGCCGCGGCCCGGCCATCAGTTCCTCCGAGGTGGCCGCGCCGTGCAGCACCAGATGCCGATGCAGCTGCATCGAGGGAGTGTCCTCCCGTGCGACGACCTTGGCCGCGAGGGCGAGCAGTTCCCGCGCGATATCCGGAAACTTTTGCTCGGCAAGCAGATACGAGCCGATCGCGGTGGCGACCGCACCGATCTGGGGCAGGTCGAAGAACTGTCCGAGGCGTTCGGCCGTGGTCTCGATCAGCTCCTGCGGCAGCTCGGGAACCTGGTCGATCCCGCCGTGCAGTACATGGGCGTCGAGAACACCGGCGGCGGTCATGATATCGCCGGGCCCCGGACTCGACGTGCGCATCGGCCAGGAGAACAACTCGAGCACCCGGCGGCTGCGTTGCAGCCCACGGTCGATATCGCCCTCGGCGAGTGCGAGTTCGGCCCAGCTGTGCTGCACGGCCGCCCGGCGGTGATTGGGCCGCAGCACCGGGTCGTCGGGGCGCGCCCCGCCGTCGACGTATCCGGCCGCAATCTCCAATTCCTGCCGCGCCCGATCCAGCTCACCGGCGCCGATCAGCGCCGCCGCCAGATAGCTGCGCAGCTCCACACTCTCGTCGTACGAACGCAGCAGATACAGCCCGTGCACGGCACGGCGGTAATGGTCCGCGGCCTCCCGGTACTGTCCGGTCTGAGCACCCAGCTGGCCCAGATGCTGACTGACCATGGCGCGACCCCAGATATCAGCGAGGTCCGCTTCCTCGAGGGCCTGCAGCGAATCCCGCAGGGATCCGGTCACATCGCTGGCGTTCTCCCGCAGATTGGCCCGCAGCAGCAGAGCCGACCATCGCGTCGCCCGATCCGGAGATCGAACCCCCTCGGTGATCTTGCGCAGCACCCGCATGGGTGTGGGCTCGGTGACCAGCAGTTCGGTGGCGAACCGGACCGAGGGGGTCAACGGCGTGTCCGAATGCAGCAATTGCCGGGCCCATGTCCGGACCCTGGCGAAATCGCGCAGCGGGATGTCGTTGACCATCGCTTGCGAGCCCAGCATCACATAGGTCCACGCCCGCAGATCTGCCTCGATCCCATGGGGTGTGGTCGCCGGTGGCGCCACCGTGAGCACCCGCTGCCCCCAGCCCGCCAGCTCCATATGCGTGCCGCGCATCACCCAGACCAAGCCGAGCACGGGAAACAGGGTGTAGACGGTCTCCGCATCCCGGTGGTCGACCGCGTAGCGCAGCACCGTCGTCAGGTTGTCCAGCTCCGCGCCCACCGCCAGCACCGCCTCGAGCTGCCCGCCGGAGGTGTATCGACGACTGATGTCGGCGACGAAATCCCGTGCCCAACCGACCATTCGGAGCATCACCTCGTCGGCCTCACCGGCCGCGGTCAGCTGCTCCTCGCCGAATTCACGCACGGTTTCCAGCATCCGATAGCGCGTACCGCTGTCGTCCTCGAGCACCGTCAGCAGCGACTGACTCACCAGGCCCTCGACCGCGGTGACGACATCGTCGACATCCGCACCGCCGACCACGAATTCCGCTGCGGCCAAGGTGAACCCGGCCGGGAATCGGCACAGCCGCCGCAGCGCGATCCGCTGCGGCTCGTCGAGCAGATTCCAGCTCCACTCGATCACGGCGTGCAGGGTGCGGTGTCGTTCCGGTGAGGTGCGGTCGCCGCTGCGCAACAGGGAGAAGCGGTGCTCGAGCCGTTTCTCGATCTCCTCCACGCCCATGGTGCGGACCCGCGCCGCGGCCAGTTCGATCGCCAGCGGCAGCCCGTCGAGGGTGCGGCACAGCCGCGCGACCACCTCGGTATCCAGGCGCACCGACGGCCGCACCGCGCGGGCCCGCGCGGCGAACAGGTCGGTCGCCGGTGAGCCGTGCTCGTCGATGGCCAAGGGCGGCAACGGATATACCGTCTCGGCGGTGATCGCCAGGGGAGCGCGGCTGGTGGTGAGGACCCTGAGCTGATCGCAGGCGCCGATCAGATCGGCCACGACCTCGGCCGCCGCATCGATCAGATGCTCGCAGTTGTCGAGGATCAGCAGCATCGGCCGGGCCGAGAGCGCATCGCGCAGCCGCCGACGCGAGTCGATCTTGCGCCCGGCACGCAAAGCGGTGGTGTCGCGGGCTATTTCGCCGATTCCCAGGGTGGCACCGATGGCCCCTTCGAGTTCGGCGCGGGCGGTGTCCGCGGCGGCCCGCACCGAGGCCAGTTCGACCAGCACGACCGGTAGTTCCGCGGCCACCCGCAGTCCGAGTTCGTTGGCGACGCGGGTCTTTCCGGTCCCGCCGGGCCCGAGCACGGTGGTCACACGGGAGGTCCCGACCAGATTCTCGAGGGCGTCGAGATCGGCGTCGCGGCCGAGCAACGGATTGGGCGCGGCCCGCAAACCGATCGCCGACACCGCCGGTTCCGATGGCCGGGTGGCCGCAGACACCTCATGCCGGGCCGAGTCCACCCGCTGCGCGGAAGTCGGTGCGCGACCGGCCTCGACCGGTTCACCGCGCAGGATCGCGGCATTGAGCCTGACCAGCGCGGGGCCCGGGTCGGTGCCGAGTTCGGTGGCCAACCGCGCGCGCAGTCCGGCGAAGACGTCGAGAGCCTCGTTGCCGCGACCGGCGGCGGCGAGCAATCGCATCAGGGTGGCGTGCGCGGGCTCGTCCAGCGGTTCGGCCGAGGCGATACCGCGCGCGATCGTCACGGCCCCGGTGTAGTCACCCGCGGCCTCGCGGGAGGCCAGTTCCAATTCGTCGAGCGCCCGCCAGCGGGTCGCGGCCGATTCGGCCAGTTCGTCGGCGACCGGGCCGGGCGGCAGATCCGCGCCGGGCTCGCCGCGCCACAGCGACCGCGCCCGGGCCACCAGCGCGAGGCACCCGGGATCGTCACCAGCGGCATGTAATTCGCGGGCCTGACGTTCCAGGCGACGGGCCAGGGTGAGATCGACCTGCTCCTCGCCCAGCGACAGCCGGTAACCGGCCGGGCCGATCTCGAGCACCCCGTCCGGCAGCGCCGACCGCAGCCGGGAGACCTGGGTGTGCAGCGCATTCATCGGCGCGCGCGGCGGCTGTGCACCCCAGACGTCGTCGATCAGGGACTGGGCGCTGCGGCTCCGGCCGGGATGGGTGGCGAGTGCGGCGATCAGCAGCCGTGCTCGGGCACCGGGCACCGCGGCGAGTTCACCGTCACGGCGGACCGCTACCTCACCCAGCAGGGCCACCCGGACCGGCGCAGCCGCGGCCGGACCGTCGCCCCCGCCCGGCCGAGCGTTCGTCCTTCCGGCGCCCGCGGAGCCGCTGTGCTCAGGAAACATGCCGTCGCAATCGTAGGCGACCGGTCGCAGGGTCATCGGGCCTGCCACGTCCGGGGCCTCCTCCACCATCGTCCGCCGTGCTCCCCGTCGGAATACTTCGATATATCGGAATAATACTATCGATAGCGGCGGTGGCGGAATCTTGTGCGCGCATTAGGCTTCGACCATGGCCAGCGCAGCACAGTGGCTCGAAGGAGCCCGTCCCCGCACCTTCCCCAATGCCATCGCCCCGATCCTGGTCGGTACCGGCGCGGCCGCCTCGCTCGACGCCGCGGTGTGGTGGAAGGCCCTGCTGAGCCTGCTGGTTTCGCTGGCATTGATCATCGGCGTGAACTACGCCAACGACTACTCCGACGGGATCCGCGGCACCGACGACAATCGGGTCGGACCGCTGCGGCTGGTCGGGTCGGGGCTGGCGAGCCCGGCCGCGGTGCGCGCCGCCGCCCTCACGAGCCTGACGGTCGGGGCGGTATTGGGTCTGGTGCTGGTGTTCACCACCGCGTGGTGGCTGATCCTGATCGGCGCGGCCTGCCTGGCCGGTGCCTGGTTCTACACCGGCGGCCGCAAGCCCTACGGCTACAGCGGTTTCGGTGAAATTGCCGTCTTCGTCTTCTTCGGCCTGATCGCGGTGCTGGGCACCGAATTCGTGCAGGCGCAGCGGATCGACTGGGCCGGACTGGTCGGCGCGGTGGCGGTCGGCTCCTTCTCGAGCGCGGTGCTGGTCACCAACAACCTGCGCGATATCCCCACCGACTCGGTGTCCGGTAAGACGACGCTGGCGGTGCGGCTGGGCGACACCCGCACGCGCACACTGCATCTGGCGCTGCTGGTGGTGCCGTTCGTGGCCTCGCTGCTGTTGGTGGTCCGCACGCCGTGGGCGCTGGCCGGACTGCTCGCCATCCCGCTCGCGGTGCGCTCCAACGCACCCGTGCGGGGCGGGCAGAACGGCCCGGGATTGATCCCCTCGCTGCGCGATACCGGGCTGGCGATGCTGGTGTGGTCGATCCTCACCGCGGTGGCGCTGGGGATCGGCTGAGCGAGCCGTCAGTCCCGGCCACCCTCGGGCACCAGCACCCCCAGCACCCAGTTGACCAGGGTGATGATGATGGCGCCGAGCACCGCGGCCCAGAAGCCGTGCACCCGCAGGCCGTATTCGGTGGTTTCGGTGATCTTCGCGGTCAGCATGAGCATGAGGGCGTTGATCACCAGCAGGAACAGGCCCAGGGTGACGATCACCAGCGGCAGCGACAGCAGTTTCACGATCGGCCGGACAAGGGCGTGGACCAGACCGAAGATCAGCGCCACGACCAGCACCACCACGATCTTGCCGCCGGTGCCGCTGTCTTCCGGACCGATCAGTTCGATCTTGTCCACCCAGGTGGCGGCGAGCCAGATGGCGACGGCATTGATGACCAGGCGGAGCAGGAGAGCCATGCGGCCATGCTAACGATCTTTGTGCCCGGGCACCGATCAAGCCGCTCGGTCGAGCAGGTCGTGCACGGCCTGGCGCAACTGCCGGATGCCGTCCTCGCCGCCGAGCAGCTCGCGCGTCCGTTCGTTCGGCGCGCGCAGGACCCCGAGCAGGATGTGCCCGGCGTCGATGCTCTTGTCGTCGCGGGCCAGCGCCTCGCGCAGGGATAGTTCCAGCACCTTCTTCGCCTCCCGCGTGAACGGGATGTGTCCGAAGGCCATGCTCCCACCGCGGCGGAACCAGCCGCCCTTGCGCTCCTCGGCCGGTACCGCCCGGTCCAGCGCGTCCTCGCCGAAGGTGGCCTCCAGGCTTTCGCGCACCGCGTCCAGATCGATGCCGATCGATCTCAGGGCGGCGGCATCCTGTTCACCCAGCGGTTCTTCACCCAGGGGTTCTCCGGAATATTTCGGCGCCAGCTGCTCTCGTAGCCCCTCGGCGGTCAGGCCGTTGTCGGCCAAGGTAGTTCGCAGCTTGTCGTCCTGGCAGGTCAGGATTCCGAGCAGCACGTGCTCGACATCGATAGTGGCCGAACGCAATTCGCGCGCCTCCTCCTGCGCGTTCACGACCGCATAGCGCGCTGATTTGGTAAAACGTTCGAACATCAGCGGATCCCGCCTCTCCGGTTGTACTTCTGATGGACCGCCTGGCGGCTGACCTCGAGCGCATCGGCGATCGCCTGCCAGGACCAGCCCTGCTTGCGGGCATTGGCCACCTGGATCGCCTCCAATCGCTCGAGCAGCCGACGCAGCGCAAGCACCGCGCGCAGCCCGACCTGTGGATCCGGACTGCCGGCGGCGGCCGCCAGCGTCGTTGCCTCACTCATGCCGTCAATTTACGTTGACATTCGCCCCGCGTCAACAAAAATTGACATGTCGAGGAAGGCGTTCACCACCAGCGAACCGTTGGCCGAATCAGCCGAGCCAGGTTCCCGTGCGGAGGAATTCGGTGAGGACGCCCGCAGGTTCGCTCAGGTCCAAGCCCTGGCGGGCGACCCAGTCGTCGTCGAAATAGGTTCCGGCGTAGCGATCTCCGCCGTCGCACAGCAGGGTGACGACACTGCCGGGGCGACCGTCGGCGAGCATCTCGGCGATCAGGGCGAAGGCGCCCCACAGGTTGGTGCCGGTGGAGCCGCCGACCCGGCGGCCCAGGGCCGCGCTGGCATGCCGGCAGGCCGCGATGGAGGCGGCATCGGGCACCTCGATCATGCGATCGACGACCGTGCCGAGGAACGAGGGCTCCACCCGCGGGCGGCCGATCCCCTCGATCCGCGAGGGCATTCCGGTCTGATACCCCGCATCGCCGGTCTCGTAGCCGCCGTAGAAGGCGGAGTTCTCCGGATCCACCACGGCCAGCCTGGTGGCGTGGCGGCGATAGCGGATGTATCGGCCGAGGGTGGCGCTGGTACCGCCCGTCCCGGCACCGACCACGATCCACTCCGGGACCGGGTGGTCCTCCAAAAGCATTTGCCCGTAGATGGATTCGGCGATGTTGTTGTTACCGCGCCAGTCGGTGGCCCGCTCGGCGTGGGTGAACTGATCCATGTAGTGACCGCCGCAGTCGGCGGCCAGACGCGCTGCCTCCGAATAGATCTCCGGTGGCCGCTCGACGAAATGGCAACGCCCGCCCTGCGCCTCGATCAGCGCGACCTTCTCCGGCGAGGTCTTGGCCGGCACCACCGCCACGAAATCCAATCCGAGCAGCCTCGCGAAATATGCCTCGCTGATGGCCGTCGAACCCGACGACGCCTCGACGACCGTGGTGCCCTCGCCGATCCACCCGTTGCAGATCCCGTACAGGAACAGCGATCTCGCCAACCGATGCTTGAGACTGCCTGTGGGATGGGTGGATTCGTCCTTCAGATACAGCCGCACACCCCATTCGCGGGGCAGCGGGTAGCGCAGCAGATGCGTATCGGCGCTACGTTGGGCGTCGGCCTCGATCAGCCGCACCGCATTATCGACCCAGTCGCGTGAAGTACTGCGATCGCAGTACTTCACGAGGTCTCCTCACCACGCATCCGCGACTTCACGAGGTCTCCTCACCACGCATCCGCGCGCGCAGCTGCGCCTTGTCGGTGCGGCGCTTCTCGTCGACGGCCGCGATGTCCTCGTTCACCCGCGCGCGCAGCCGCTTGAACACCACCAGCGACAGCGGCATCGCGACGATGAGCGCGAACAACAGCGCCACGATCAGCGGGATGTCCACCTTCAGCAAACGCGCCAACGCGACGATGACGGCCGCGATGACCGCCACCAGCGCCAGCCGGGCGAGGGTGTACAGCGCCAGGTTGCGCGCCAGCCGCCGGCCCGCCGGGGCGGGGGCGCGATCGGCCGGAATGCCGTCCGATGGGGATGCGTCACTCACGCCGACCAGCCTAAGCGACGCCGACACCGCACCGTCATCCCGCCGAGCTTCCGGTCGGGATGCTGGGGATTCGCCCACTCCCGCACCCGGCACGCCCGCACCAAGCCGTACGTATATCCGATTTGTCTATTACTTCCCCTTTACCAACGTTAGATCGTTCGAGTACCTGGGGGTGTCAGTGCAACGATGTCGCTATCTGATGAGGGAACTGTCGATTACGGAAAGGTTTGCGAATGACTGCGATCACCGCGGCGAGCCGCACGTTGGGTTCCGTCAACGGCCAGGAGACCCTCCTGACCCCAGGCCAGGTGGCGGCCCTGTTCCATGTCGATCCGAAGACCGTCACCCGCTGGGCACACGCCGGGCGCCTCGGCTCTTTGCGTACCCCGGGCGGCCATCGTCGTTTCCGTGAGTCCGAGGTGATGCAGCTGTTGAAGTCGCTGACCACCGAGGCGACGAGGGCATAATCTCGATTTTCGTGTCTGCGGTGCCGCAGGTACGCCACCCGGTTACCCTCGATAGCAGGAGGTGAGCGACGTGACGTACCTGTTGGCACTCATCGCGATCGTGGCCGTCGCGGTGCTGTGCTGGAAGGCGTTCGGACCGGATCCTTCGCACCGCATCGGCGCCGGTCGGAACTCTTCGCAACGCAATCGCATCGTCGGCCCCGACGACGATCCGGAATTCCTCTGGCGGATCTCTCGCCAGCATCGTGACGGCGACCCCGGCCCCGGGGATCGCTGACTCACCTCTCGGACGAGACCGCCGGGTCCGTGGCTCGGCAGGTGCGCGCCGCAACATCGATGAACCGTCGCACCAGCGCCGAATCCGTATCGCTGCGCCGCAGCGGGACCAGGTGTGCGCGACCGAAGCCGACCAGCGGCACCATTACGATTCCCGCCCGTACGAGCGTTTCCACCATCGCCGCGGTGGGGATGTGGATGAAGCCGGTGCGCACGATAGCGTCCATGGCCGGATCCACACCCCACTCGCTGACCACCGCACGGCGCCGGATCGGGCGTCCCTTCGGCGTGGTCGGCGGTGCCCAGGCATCGACGAACCAGTCGGAGAACGTCGGCGGCGGACTGATGATCTCGTAATCGGCCAATTCCTCGGCGTCCACCGAATCTCGATGTGCCAGTGGGTGATCGCTCCGCAGGGCCAGGGCTCGCGGGCTGGTCATCAGGGTCGGCCCGAAGGTCAGCTCCGGCTCCCGCTCGGCGAACGGCGCCGGGTCGCAGGGGAACCACATCAGCATCACGTCCGCCAGACCCTCGTGCAGCGGAGTCGCCAACCGCGTCGACAGACCGTTGAGCGGAAGGGTGGTCACCGAGACGCCCGGGAATTCGCGTTCGAAGGCCGCGGCGCAGGCATGTGCGCGCGCCGTGCCGATGGTCACGACATAGGCCATCCGGAGGGTGCCGAGCACACCCTGGGCCCGGGATTTCGCATGCGCGACCGCGTCCCGCAGTTGCCGATACGGCTGTTCCACCTCGGTCAGCAGGGATTCACCGGCGGCCAGCAGTTCCACCTTGCGGCTCGTGCGCGCGAACAGCGGCTCCCCGATCTGGCGTTCCAGCAGGCGGATCAACTGGCTGACCCGGCCCAGTGAGACGTGCAGCCGCTCGGCCGCCCGCCCGAAATGCAGTTCCTCGGCCAACACGACGAAGGCCTCGAGCTGCCGAAAGTCCACGGTGGTCACCGCGTACGACCGCCCGGTCGGCCGAGTTCGACCGGAAATACGCACTTGTCGACCAGACGCATCCCGAACCACCCTGCTGAACTGAACCCTGCAGCTCACTCTAACCCGGACGGCGCCGGCTGCAGGGAGGGTTGACTCACCTCTCGGTCGCGACCGTTCGGACCCCGCAGGCGTCCAGTTCGTGGCAGGTGCGTGCCGCCACGTCGATGAACGATCGCACCAGGGCCGAATCCGTATCACGGCGGCGCACCGGGATGAGGTACGCGTCGCCGAGGCCCACCAGCGGCACCATCACGATGGCCCGGCGAAACAGCGCCTCCGCCACCGCGGTGCTGGCGATGTGGATCGCATTGGTCCGCACGATGGTGTCCATGACCGGATCCACGCTCCAGTCGGCGACCACCGTCCGGCGGCGGATCGGGCGGCCGGACGGGGTGGTCGGTGGGGTCCAGGCATCGACGAACCAGTCGGGGAATGTGGGCGGCGGCATGAGGATCTCGTACTCCGCCAATTCCTCGGCGTCCACCGAATCCCGGTGTGCCAGGGGATGATCGACATTGACGGCCAGCGCCCGGGGGCTGGTGCTCAGGGTCGGTCCGAAGATCAATTCCGGCTCTCGATCGGCGAACCGCCCCGGATCGCAGGGGAACCACGTCAGCATCACATCCGCCAGACCGTCGTACAGCGGATTCCCCAACCGCGAGGACAGACCGTTGAGCGGCACGGTGGTCACCGCAACACCCGGATGTTCGCGTTCGAACGCCGCGGCGCAGGCGTGCGCGCGACCCATACTGATGGTCACGACATAGGCCATCTTGAACGTGCCGCTCACCCCGCGGGCCCGTGCCCTCGCATTCTCTACCGCCTGCAGCAATTGCCGGTACGGCTCATCCAATTCCGTCAACAGGGATTCACCGGCGGCCAGCACTTCCACCTTGCGGCTCGTGCGCGCGAACAGCGGCTCCCCGACCTGGCGTTCCAGCAGGCGGATCAGCTGGCTGACCCGGCCCGGCGTGATTCGCAGCCGCTCGGCCGCCCGCCCGAAATGCAATTCCTCGGCCAGGACGACGAAGGCCTCGATCTGCCGGAAATCCACCGGGGTCACCACGTCCGACCGCCCGACCGGCCGAGTCCCACCGGAAATCCGCACACCTCGACCGGACGCATCCCGAACCACCCCCGTGATGAACTCAACCTGCCGCTCACTCTAACCCGGACGGTGCCGGGTCGCATGGGTGTTCGGTTCGATCGCTACCGGTCAGACGGGCGTCGTGTGGACACCGTCGAGGGCCGCCAGGGCGCCCGCGACCGCGTCGTCGGTGGCCTCCAGCAGCGGCAGCCGCACGGCCGGGCTCGGGATGCGGCCCTGGGCGGCGAGCACCGCCTTGATCACGACCGGATTGGGTTCGGCGAACAGCGCCGCCGCCAAGGGGGCCAGCCGGTGACCGAGTTCGCGAGCCCGGTCGACCCGCCCGTCCCGCCAGGCGGCGACCAGGTCCGCATATGCCGCGGGGGCCACGTTGGCACTGGCCAGAATCGCACCGGAAGCGCCCAGGGCCAGCAGCGGCGCGGCGAAGAGGTCGTCACCGGCCAGGACCGCGGTCTGCTCCGGAACCCTGCTCAGGAAGGCGACGGTGGTGTCGTCGATACCGCCGACCGCATGTTTGAATCCGGCGACATTCGGCAGTTCGGCCAGGCGGCACAGGGTTTCGGCGCCGAGCGTGCGACCGGTGCGGTAGGGGATGTTGTACACGACCAGCGGCACCGGGCTGGCGGCCGCCAACCGGGCGAAGTGGGCGACGACGCCCTCTTCGGAGGGGCGGGTGTAGTACGGGACGACCGTCAGCGCCGCCGTGACGCGGGAGTCGAGCGCGGCCAGCGCCTGCGCCGAATCGGCGGTGGAGTTCGATCCGGCCCCGGCGATCAAGGGCACCCCGCGCCGATGGCAGACGTCAGCGCAGATGTCGAGGACCCGATGCCGTTCCGCCGGGGTCAGGGTGGCCGGTTCGCCGGTCGTTCCGAGCGCGACGAGGCCGGCCGCACCCGCGTCCAGCACCTCGTGGGCCAAGGCCTCCAGTGCGTCGGTGGCGAGTTCACCGGCGGATGTGAAGGGCGTGATCAGGGGAACGAACAGACCTGTGAGCGGCATGGTTCCAGGATGACGGCCGGGAAAGCGCAGGACTATTTCACGTTTCTGCGGCCGAGCGTAAGCTGAGCTGATGCTCGATGTGCGTCGGCTGCGGCTGCTGCGGGAATTGGCCCGACGCGGGACGATCGCGGCCGTGGCGCAGGCCCTGGCCTATACGCCGTCGGCGGTGTCGCAGCAGTTGGCCGCGCTCGAGCGGGAGGCCGGGGTGGCACTGCTGCAGCGCACCGGCCGTAGCGTCACGCTGACACCGGCCGCGTTGCGTTTGGTCGACCATGCCGACACCATCCTCGCGGTGCTCGAGCATGCCTCGGCCGAACTGGCCGCGGCGCGCTCCGAACTCACCGGCGCGCTGCGCATCGGCGCGTTTCCCACTGCCGTCCGGGCCATTCTGTCGCCGGTCCTCGTGACCCTCAGCCGCGCTCATCCACGACTGGAACTGCTCGTCACCGAACTGGATCCGGCGAACGCACCGGCCGCCCTGCGGGCCGAAACTCTCGATATCGCGCTGGTGCAGGAATACGACTACGTACCGCTCGAGCGCGAAACCGGTTTGACCACCGAGCCTTTCCTGGAAGAGACGGTCTATCTCGCCGCGCCGATGTCGGGACCTCTTGCCTCCCACCGCAATTCACTGTGGATCGCGAGCACGCCGGGCACCCTGTGTCACATCATGACCGTAAGATCCTGCCAGGCCGCGGGTTTCACTCCCCATATCCGGCATCATGCCGACGATTTCGGCACCGTGCTCGCGCTGGTGGCCGCCGGTCAGGGCGTGGCCTTCGTGCCGGAGCTGGGCGTGCACGAGGTCCCCGGAAATGTGGTGCTCACCCCGATGCCGACCCGTCGGCGCACCCACCTGGCGTATCGCCGGGGCACCGAGACCCATCCGGCCATCGCCGCCGCCCGCGCCGCCCTGCATGCGGCCGTCACGTCGATCCCCGTTCGCACCCCCGACGCATAAGCGTTTCGGATATACGTTCCCATCCGGAACGAGGGTCGGCCTCGAATAAGGGATCGGCGCAGGTCCGCTTGTCGATATCAGCCGAGGAGAAACATGCTGTTCAGGATGATTGGCCACCTCGTGGGGGGTTTGCTGGACCTGGTCATCTCGCTGCTGGTCCCGTAGCGCAATTCCGTCTCCAGCCGAAGGAGTTCAGCCACCGCATGTTCGGAATCCATTCCCGTGCCCTCACCCGCACCGCCGCCGCTGCCGTCTGCGGCGCGTTGCTCCTGCCCGCGGCCTTCACGGCCACCGCCCACGCCGATTACCGCCCTGCCGAAAGCGACTCTTCGGACAGCGAAACCGACAGTCCGCTGGGCAGTTTGGAGTCGCTGTTCGATTCCCTGCCCAGCGACCAGGGTTCGGGCAGCTACACCATGCCCCAACCGGACGACGGCTTCGCCCTCCCGAAAACCGACGAGGACTTCACCCTCGACGAAGAACAACTGACCGAACTCGGCAAGGGCCTCGGCGCCCTCGCCTACGGCTTCCTGTCCACCTTCCAATCCCCCACTCCCGGCGAGTAAACCGCTACAGCCCGCTCCTACGCCGGGTCGGTGCGACCGGCGTAGGGGCGCAGCCCCTCCCGCCGTCAGCTCAGTTCAACCCCGCATAGCTGTGCAGACCGCTCACCACGATGTTGATGATGAACAGGTTGAACAGCATTGCTGTGAAGCCGGCGATGTTGATCCAGGCGGACTTGGTTTCGCGCCAGCCGGAGGTGGCGCGGGCGTGGAGGTAGGCGGCGTAGATGATCCAGGCGATGAAGGAGACCGTTTCCTTCGGGTCCCAGCCCCAGAAGCGGCCCCAGGCGGATTCGGCCCAGATGGCGCCGAGGATGACGCCGATGCCGAAGATCGGGAAGCCGACGATGGTGGTGCGGTAGGCCAGGCGGTCCAGGGTGCGGGCGTCGGGGAGACGTTTGGCGAGGGCGCCGAGGAAGTTGGCGGATTCGCCGCCCTCGGGTTCGCGCAGGCGCAGCAGGAACAGCATGCTGGCGACGCCGGAGAGCAGGAAGATGCCGCTGCCGGTGCTGACCACGGTGACATGGATGGGCAGCCAGAACGACCGCAGTGCCGGGACGACGGGGGCCGCCTCCGCGTAGAGCACCTGGCCGGCCAGGAACATCAGGATCAGGACCGGTACCAGCAGGAAGACCCACATCGACCGATAGCGCCGCTCCCGCATGAACACCAAGCCCGTGAGCATGGCCGCGACCGTGGCCATGGCGATGAACTCGTACATATTGCCCAGCGGGAAACGATGGGTCGCGAAGCCGCGCAGCACGATCGAGGCGAGATGCAGGCCGATCGCCACGAACAGCACGGCGAAGCCCATATTGCCGAAGCGTTCCGCGGTCGAGCGCGTGGGCGCGGGCTCGACCCGGCCCGGGGCGGGCGGGCCACCGGCGGTGACGAGTTCGCGTGCGGCCGTCTCCTTGGTCCGCGCGGCCGCGTACTGCACGATGAGCAGCGCGAGCACCACTACGTAGACCACGAACGCCGATTTGAAGGCCAGATTGCTATAGCCGGCGAGGGTCTCGTCGATCGGCATGTTCATTCTCCCGTGCTGTCGTCACCCAGCAGGCGTCGGCGCAGGCGGTCGAATTCGCCGCCCCACCCGGCCTGATCGGTACGGGCCAGGCCACCCATCTCTACTACAGTACGTCGTTCATCGCCCGGCTGGGCGGCCGGGTAGGCCCGCAACCACACCCGGCGGCGCTTCACCAGCAGCGACACCAGCAGGCCCGCCATCATCGTGAGCGCACTCGCCAACACCCAGCCCTGCGCCGGATCGTGCGAGACCTGCAGATTCGCGAACTGCTCGGCGCCGTCGAAGGTCACCTTGGTGCCGTCGGCCAGGGTCGCCGACTCGCCCGGGCGCAGGTTCACCCGCTGTTCCTTGACCAGCCGCTTCTGCTTGATCATCTCCGGATCCAGCGCGAACAGCGACTGGGCGCGGCCGGTGTCCAGGCCGGTCTCGCCGCGGTAGATGTCGATGGCCACCGCCGGATCGGTCAACGCCGGATACGACGAGGTCAGCAGGTTGCCGTGCAGCAGTGCGGTGGGCGCGAACAGGCCCTCGATCGCGATCTGATGCTTGCGGCGCTCCGACTCGGTGGGATACATGCCGCCGGGCGGGTCGAAACGCATGACGCCGCTGGACAGGAAGGTGGTGGCATCGTCGGGACGCCACTGCACGGTTTCGGTGCGGGTCTGCCCGTCCGGATAGGTGACGGTGAAGGTCGGCGCATATCCGTGGCCCTGCAGGTAGACCCGGTCCCCCGAGACCCGCAGCGGATGGTTCACCTGAATCGTGGTGTCGCGCCAGGTGTTGCTCGCCAGATCGCTCCCGGCCTGATAGGAGATGTTCGCGGTGAACATCTCGGCCTGGCCGTTGGGCAGATAGTCGGCCTTGAAGTCCTTGACCCGCACGCACAGCGGCGACAGGCCCGTGCCGTCGTTGACCCGGCCCGCCCGGAACGAGTCGAAGGCCGCGGTCGAGGTGGTGCAGAAGCCGGGGCCGTTGCCGGCGATGACGATGACGGTGCCCTCGTAGCCGAACAGCTTGCCCACCGCGATCGCGATCAGCAGGCAGACCAGCGCCAGATGGAAGACGATATTGCCGAGTTCGCGGAAATACCCCTTCTCCGCCGACAGCGTCACCTCACCGTCGCGCTCGCCCGCCCGCTGCGACACCCGCCAGCCGCGAAGTTCCTTGCGCGCCTTGGTAACGACGTCGTCGGGCGCGTCGGCCACGGTGGTCGAGTGGTGGTGCGGCAGCCGGGACAGGTTGCGCGGCGCCTTGACCGGCGGCGTGCGCAGCGCCTTGTAGTGGTCGAAGACGCGCGGGACGATGCAGCCCACCAGCGACACGAACAGCAGCACATAGATCGCGGTGAACCAGAAGCTGGAGAAGACGTCGAACAGCTGCAGCCGGTCCATCCACGGTCCCAATGTGGGCCGGTCGGAGATGTACTTGTCGACCTTCTGCGCATTGAGGCTGCGCTGCGGCAGCAGGGCACCCGGAATCGCGGCCAGCGCCAACAGGAACAGCAGCATCAGCGCGGTGCGCATGCTGGTCAGCCCGCGCCAGGCGTTGCGCAGCACCGCCAGCGCGCGCCGGGGCAGGGACTGACGGGGCGGGCGGGCCGGGCCGTCGGTGGGAGTGGTCATCGTTGCTGTCATGATCAGATCGGCAGGGTTACCTGTGAGACGAAAACATTGCGAACCCACCCGACGAACTGGTCCCACGCGCCGGTGACCAGGGCGATGCCGACGGCGACGAGCAGGATTCCCCCGATTACCTGAATGCGGCGCGAGTTCCGGCGCAGCCAGCCCACCCCCCGCAGCGCACTGGCCGAACCGAACGCCAGGATCACGAACGGCAGGCCGAGACCGAGGCAGTAGGCGACGATCAGCACCACACCGCGCACGGCGGTGGTGCCCTGGGTTCCGGCGGACACGGCCATCACCCCGGACAGGGTCGGACCCAGGCACGGCGTCCAACCCAGCGCGAACACCGCACCCAGCAGCGGCGCGCCGACGAGGCCGGTCAACCGGCGCGGCTCCATCCGGGTGTCGCGCTGCAGGGCCGGGATCAGTCCCAGGAACACCAGCCCCATCACGATGGTGACGACACCGCCGATCCGTTGCAGCAGTTCACGATTCACGTTCAGGGTCTGAATGACACCGAACACCGTCACCGACGCGAGCACGAACACCACGGTGAACCCGGCCACGAACAATCCCGCCGCACCGGCCACCCGCGCCCGCCCGGTCTTCTCGGCGAGCGTCACCTGCTTCCCCTGGGCCTCGGCCACGGTCACCGGCGGCGCCTCGGCCCCCACCAGTCCCGCCAGATACGACAGATACCCGGGCACCAGCGGCACCACACACGGCGACGCGAACGACACCAGCCCCGCGAGCACACACGCCCCGAGCGCCAGCACCAGCGGCCCCGAGGCCGCCGTCTCCTGAAACGAATCCCCCACCGACGCCAACACCATCACCGCGCCCACCCCCCAACGCACCGACCACAGCCGCACCCCTTATCCCCAAACGCACCCTCTGCATGGCCCTGGAAGGGGTGCGGATTCCAACAAGGGGTGCGGCTGGGTTGGTGCGCCTTGGGGTGGGGGGTCACTGGGGTTCCCCCGCGATGCGGTCGATGACCGGTTGGAGGTCCTCGGCGAGGAGGGGGCGGAGGAAGACGGCGGCGACGCGGTGGTGGCGGTCCAGGACCAGGGTGGTGGGGATGACGCTGGTGGGGAATTTGCCGCCGAGGGCGAGCAGGGTGCGCATCTCCGGGTCGTAGATCGACGGATAGCCGACGTGGTTGCTGATCATGAAGTCGCGGGCCTTGTCCTGCTGCGGGTCTCGGACGTTGATGCCGAGGAAGGCCACGCCGCGGGATCTGGACTGCTCGTAGACCTTCTCCAGGGCGGGCACCTCGGCGCGGCACGGACCGCACCACTGACCCCAGAGATTCAGCACCACAACCTGATTCGGGAAATCCTCGACCGAGGTCGTCTTGCCGTCGGTCATCAGATCGGGCCCGGCCAGCCGCCCGATCGTGCCGCGCGCGGACGGCGGGTCGTAGAAGATGTCGGTCTTACCGCCCGGCGACACGAAATCGAAGGTGCCGCCGGTGGCCACGGCGTCCTTACCGGACGAACAGCCCGCGAGCGCCACCACCAGCGCCGCACACGCCAACAGGATCGGCAGCACGCGCCGCAATAGCACCGGGCCACCACCGGACCCGGCGCCGCCGCGCACCTGCCCGTTCACGCCCCGGTCACCCGCGGGTCCGAACCGCCGGCAGGTTCGGAGTAGACGATGTCGATGAGCGTATCCCCCCGGTACACCAGGGAAGTCAGCGAGGCCAGCGAGCACTGGCGGTTGCGCGGATCGTGCCAGAGCCGCTTGCCCTCGAGGAATCGGCGCAGCGTCCACACCGGCAGCTGGTGCGACACCAGCACCGCCTCGTGCCCGGCGGCCTCCACCCGCGCCTTGTTCACCGCGGCCAGCATGCGATGGGCGATCTGCAGATACGGCTCGCCCCACGACGGGGTGAACGGATCGCGCAGCTTCCACCAGTGCCGCGGCTTGCGCAGCGCACCGTCGCCGACCGACACCCGCAACCCCTCGAAGGTGTTACCGGCCTCGATCAGATTGTCGTCGGTCCGTATCGACAGATCATGCAGCGCCGCAATGGGTTCCGCGGTCTCCCGGGCACGCTGCAGCGGCGAGGCCACCACCAGCGTCACATCGTGATCGGCCAGCGATCGCGCCACGACCGCGGCCTGCGACCGGCCGGCCACCGACAATCCGAATCCCGGCAGCCGCCCGTACAGAATGCCTTTCGGGTTGTGCACCTCACCGTGCCGCATGACGTGCACGATGGTCTCGGTGTCCGCGGAGGTGTCGGCCGGGCGAGATTCGAGCTGTTCTGGGTCGCTCACGCGCTGGATCCTTCGGGTGTGGCGGCCGCCGCGGCCGCCGCGGCGGCGGGCAGGGCGGCGGCGATACGGTCGAATGCGTCCTCGTCCAGCGCCGCGGAGACGAACCACGTCTCGAACGCACTCGGCGGCGCGTACACGCCACGGTCGAGCAGTGCGTGGAAGAAGGCCGGGAAGCGCCAGGTCTGGCTGGCCTTGGCGGCGGCGTAGTCGGTCACCGGGCGGTCGGCGAAGAACACGCTCACCATATTGCCCGCGAATTGCACCATGTGGGCGACACCTGCCGCGCTCAGCGCCTCGGTGATCAGCCCGCCCAGCCGCTCGGCATTGCGATCGAGCGTCGCGTACACCTCGTCGTCGGCGGCGCGCAGGGTGGCCAGCCCGGCCGCGACGGCGACCGGATTTCCGGACAGCGTGCCCGCCTGGTACACCGGCCCGACCGGGGCCAGCTTGTTCATGATGTCGGCGCGACCGCCGAACGCCGCCGCGGGCAGGCCGCCGCTCATCACCTTGCCGAAGGTGTACAGGTCCCCGGCCACGCCGTCGAGGCCGTACCACCCGGCCGGGCTGACCCGGAAACCGGTCATCACCTCGTCCATGATCAGCAGGGCACCGTATTCGGTGGTCAGCTGCCGCAGGCCCGCATTGAAACCGGGCAGCGGCGCCACCGTGCCCATGTTCCCGGCCGCGGCCTCGGTGATCACACACGCGATCTGGTCCGGGTATTCGGCGAAGGCCGCGGCCACCGCCTCGAGATCGTTGTAGGGCAGCACGATGGTGTCGGCGGCCTGGGCACCGGTCACGCCCGGCGAGGTGGGCAGGCCCAGCGTGGCCACACCCGAACCCGCATCGGCCAGCAGCGCATCGACATGCCCGTGATAACACCCGGAGAATTTGACGACCTTGCTGCGACCGGTGAATCCGCGCGCGAGCCGCACCGCGCTCATGGTGGCCTCGGTACCGGAGTTGACCAGCCGCACCCGCTGCACGGGCTGCACCCGCGCGGCGATCGCCTCGGCCAGTTCGATCTCCGCCTCGGTCGGCGCGCCGAACGACAGCCCGCCACCCGCGGCCATCCGCACCGCCTCCACCACATCGGGGTGGGCGTGACCCAGAATCATCGGGCCCCACGAGCTGACCAGATCCACATAGTCGTTGCCGTCGGCGTCGGTGAGGGTGCAGCCTCGTGCCGAGGCGATGAATCGCGGTGTACCGCCGACCGATTTGAACGCCCGGACCGGCGAGTTGACGCCACCGGGGATGATCGCTGCGGCACGGTCGAACAGCTGAGCGGAGACCGGCACGGAAAGTTGGGTCGCGCGCGGAGAGGAACTCACGGCACCCAGTGTCTCAGCCCGCCTCGGCCCGGTCGACGACAGGGTGTAGTGCGGTGAGCCACCCCACATCGGCGGCGCCCGCCGCGCCGGATCCGCACCCTTTCTCCGGATTTGCTGGTCATCGGATCGAAAGCCACAGCGGCCAAAGGAAACCGCAACACGCCGGAGATACTTTGTCCGAATATCGATCGCTGATCAATTGCTGATGCGTACTCTCGGAAGGCAATCACACGTCGACGGCCGGGAGGGAAATCATGCGGATCATCTTGTTCGGCGCGGCCCTGTGCACAGCCCTCGCCGCAGGCGCGCTCGCGGGCATCGGCACCGCCGGCGCGGCCACCCCGATCGCCCTGCCCGACGAGGGCCGCATCGGTCTCAACCTCTCCCACGACGAGACCGCCGCATTGGCCGGTGGTCCGATTCCGGCCCTGGTCACCATGGTCGTGCCGCCCAGCCGGATGGGTGCGGGCCTGCGCCCGGACACGCAGCTGCACCGCGACGAGAACGGCGGCATCCGCGCCTCGCTCCGACAGGTGATCATGGAGGCGTCCGAACACCCCGACGGGACCGTGACCATCTACCTCAACGCTCCCGGCTCGCACGGTCAGCGGGTGGTCGACATCTACCAGCGCTGGAACTGATCGGTCAGCGCGACCGGCTCGCGCACCGGGCAATCAGGTCCACCACGGCCACCCCGGCAATGGCGACCAGCAGTGCCGCCAAGGCGATCCAGGGCCCCACATAGCGGGTGGCCTGGAATGCGGGCAACTCCTCCGAGGCCGTGAACCAGGTGGTCTGCATGCCATTGCGCCAACTCGGCACGGCCGCGCCGACGCACAGCAGTATCAGCACCAGGTCGACGACGATCCATAGCCGCCGCATCACCGTGGGTTCTCCTCACCGTCGGGGTCGGGCAATCGGTCCAGTGCGGCGGTCAGCTCCTCGCGCAACCGGCGATGGTCGCGGGCCCAGGCCTGCACCGTCTCGCCGTCGCGCAGTTTCAGGCCGATGCCCTTGCGCCGGCGCGGTACGCCGGTCAGCTCGCCCAGCGCCCGGGCCGACCGCCAAGGCTCATCCTCCCAGGACTCCTCGTCCTGTTCGGGAAGGACGCGGGCGATGCTGCGCAGCGGCAGAACCTCGGTGCCTTCGCGCAGCGCGGTGTCGGTCAGCTCGACGCTGACGTGCCGACGGCCCGCCACGACCTGCAGCCAGACGAATCCGGCCAGCAGGACGGCACAGAAGGCGAGCCCGAACCAATGCACATCGGTCCCGAAGCCGACTTCCATCAGCAGCACCGCCAGGCAGAG
The DNA here is from genome assembly GCF_015477765.1 of Nocardia transvalensis. Classification (GTDB taxonomy): domain Bacteria; phylum Actinomycetota; class Actinomycetes; order Mycobacteriales; family Mycobacteriaceae; genus Nocardia; species Nocardia transvalensis_A. Next base: position 69,652 of record NZ_JADLQQ010000016.1, read on the forward strand.
CAGCGGGCCGTAGGCCACGGCGCGCCAGCGGGCGCCGGGCTCGGAGAACAGGACGGCGGAGGTCGTGTCGGCTTCGGTCATGAGCGGGATCCCGGCGAAAAGCATGCCGGGATGACGGTAGTGGACGGCCGTGCCGGGATGACGGTAGAGGACGGCCGCGTCGACACGGCGATAGTGGTTGGCCGTGCCGGGATGACGGTGGGGGAATGGCCGACGGGAGTCAGCCGACTTTTCCGGGAAGTAGCAGAACGGCGAGGGTGAGCAGGCCGAACAGGATCAGCAGACTCAACACCAGCACATCTCGCCGAAGGCTTTGCGGCTGCTGAATCACCACTCGCATCGATGCCTCCGCTCCCCCGGAGCCACGTGCGCAACGCAATCCACAGAACAACGCACGACCCATGGCCTCCGGTTCCCAGATCCTCTGTGACAGCCCTCACGATACATCCTGGCGTAGCCGCGACAAATTCGCCCGGTGTCTCACCGATTGTTCGCCCGGAAGTAGGTTTCCGATTCACTGCGATGGCACAGGAATACGGCGCCGCCGGCCAGAACCGCCTGCAGGATCGCCGCCGCACCGGTGATCAGCGGCACCACACCGGATACCGAGCCCAGCCCGAACATCGCGCCGAGGCCGCCCAGAACCAGCACCACGGCGGCGACATCGAGCACCACCCGCGCCCAGAACCGTCCACGGCCCAGCTGATGCACCACCGCCAGCACACCGGCCGCCAGCCCCACGCCGAATACCACGATCACCACGACGAGCACCGACACCATCATCTCGACCTCGGCCAGCGTGACCTGCGGCTGCTGGGCACGCACCTGGTCGTACAGTTCGCGCGCCAGCGTGTGCCGGTCGGCGAACCGCCCGATCTCGCCCACGATCAACCGGACCATGCCGAGTCCGACGATCCCCCACCACAATTGACAGGCGGTGCGGACGTCGGTCGGCGGCGCCACCGGACCGGGCTGTCCCGGCGCGCTCATCGGATTCACGACAGCCAGTGCGCGGCCTCGGTCGCCCAGTAGGTGAGCACGATATCCGCGCCCGCCCGGCGGATGCCCATGAGCGATTCCAGGATGGCGCCGCGCCGGTCGATCCACCCGCGCTGCGCGGCGGCGGTGATCATCGCGTACTCGCCGGAGATCTGATAGGCCGCCACCGGCACCGGCGACCGATCGGCCACCTCGCGCAGGATGTCCAGATACGACATGGCCGGCTTGACCATGACGATGTCGGCGCCCTCGGCCAGATCCAGCTCCAGTTCGCGGATGGCCTCGCGGCGGTTGGCCGGATCCTGCTGATAGGTGCGGCGGTCGCCCTGCAGCGAGGAGGAGACGGCCTCGCGGAAGGGTCCGTAGAACGCCGAGGCGTATTTGGCGGCGTAGGCGAGGATGCCGGTGTCGGTGCGCCCGGCCGCGTCCAGGGCCGTGCGGACGGCGCCCACCTGACCGTCCATCATGCCGCTGGTGCCCAGGAGTTCGGCACCGGCCTCGGCCTGCGCCAGCGCCATCTCGACGTAGCGCTCGAGGGTGGCGTCGTTGTCGACCGCGCCGTCCGGGGACAGCACCCCGCAATGCCCGTGGTCGGTGAATTCGTCCAGGCAGGTGTCGGCCATGATCACCGTCGAGTCGCCCACCTCCTCGGCGAGGGCGCGCAGGCCGCGGTTGAGGATGCCGTCGGGATCGCTGGCCCCGCTGCCGATCGCATCCTTGTCCTCGGGCTTGGGCACACCGAACAGCATCAGCCCGCCGACCCCGGCGGCGACCGCCTCGACCGCCGCCTTGCGCAGCGAATCCATCGAATGCTGATGCACGCCGGGCATCGAGCCGATCTCACGGGCTTCGGCGAGCCCGTCGGCGACGAACATGGGCAGCACCAATTGCCTTGGCTCGAGGGTTGTTTCGGCGACGAGGCGGCGCATGGCGGGGGTACGACGCAACCGCCGCGGGCGGTCCATTCCGGTCATGAATCGCACGATACGCCCCGCTGGCGGGCCGGTAACAGGCACCTCCGACACCTTCGTCCGCCACGGTCGGGGTCGGCGCCGGACGGGAGGGGCATACTCCAGGTGAACCGCGACGTGGGAGTGAGCATGTCCGATCGCGACAAGCAGCCGGCCCGGCCCGATGACGATCCGGCCGTGCGGGCGCTGCGGGATGCCGCCGAGCGCGGCGACCTCGCGGCGACCGAGATGCTCGCGCGGCGGCTGTGGGACGCCGGGGACCTGACCGGGGCCGAGACCTGGTTCCGGCGCGCGGCCGACCGGGGTAGCGTCGCCGCGCTCGGGCACCTCGGCGAACTGGCGTGGCAGGACGGGCGCATCGCGGAGGCGCTGGGCTGGCTCGAGCGCGCCGCCATGACCGGGCGCACCGCCGCCGAATACCAGCTGGGCGCGATGCATCTGGAACGCGGCAATCTCGACGCCGCCGAACGTTGGTTGCGCAAGGCCGCCGAGACCGGGCTGCCCGAGGCCCTGTGCAATATGGGCGCCCTCGCCGACCGCCGCGGCCGGGACGAGGAGGCCGAGTGGTGGTACGAGCGCGCCGCCCGCGCCGGAAACCCCACCGGCATGCGCAATCTCGGGTTGCGGCTGGCCCGACGCGGCGAATTCGACAGGGCCGAACGGCTGCTCGTGGAGGCCGCCCGCCGCGGGCGCACCGACTCCCTGGCGGTACTGGGCGCGGCCTATCTGGAGTTGGGCCGGGTGACCGAGGCCGAAGCCTGGTTGCGGCGCGGCGCGGACGCCGGTGACGCCGAGTCGATGTTCCAGCTCGCCCTGTTCCTCGACGGCACCGAACACCCGAAACCCGATGCGGCACAGCCGGAATCCCGCACCTGGCTGGAACGCGCCGCGGCCCTCGGCCACCCGCGCGCCCTCGACGTGCTGCACGACATGTGAGAAACCCGCTGGCCGACGGCGGGATCAAGCACCCGGTCAGCGTTCGCCAAGAGGCCCGATCGACACTGCGTGCACATGGCCCGACGGCAGCCATTTCACCCCTCGGGCCGGGCCCGCGGCCCCGACCCACAGGCGTTCGTCACCGCGGTGCTGGATCGGCTGTCCCCGGCGGGTGACCGATAGCCTCGTGCACTCGGGCCCGCAGCCGGGCCGGGGCGCGGTCCGAGTGGCAGGCCCGGTGCACGAGCGCCTCGAGCACAGTGGCCGCCCGGAGTCCGGACAGGCAGCGATCGCAGCGGGTGATGTTTTCGCACAACGCTTTCGACCGTTCGTCGTCGCATTCGCCGTCCATGAACGCCCAGATGTGGGCGGCCGTCTCGCGGCAACTCACGGGGCGGTCAGGCGAGATGGGCGGCAACGCTGTTCAGCAGCGCGGTCTTCGGCATGGCACCGGTGACCCGGACCCGCTCCCTACCCTCCCGGACCAGCACCGTCGTCGGCACTCCCATGATCCGGTACGCCCGCACGGTGTCCGGATTCTCGTCGATATTCACCCGCGCCACGGTGAAACGGCCGACGTTCTCGGCGGCGACCTCCTCGAGGATCGGCGTCATCCTGCGGCAGGGCCCGCACCAGGTTGCCCAGAAGTTCACCAGCACGGGTTCGGTGCTGCCGAGCACCCGACTGTCGAACGTCGCATCGGTGACTTTCACGGTATGAGATGTCATGAGCCGAGGGTGCGTTCCCCGAGCCGAAACACCAACGGATGTTGCCGATTCCGGGAAAGCGGGCGAACCTACTTGTCGGTGGGCGCCGGTAGAATCGAAGATGTGTTCGAGGGAATCGACGGGTTCCCGATGCGAGGGGAGGATCTCGTGGCCACCACATCGACGATCATCGATCGGCCCTACGTCCCGCTGGAGAAGCGCCCGCTGCCGCCCGGGCGCCCGCGGTCGTGGTACGTCACCCACAACCGCAGGCTCAAGGCGATGCGCCTGGCCATCGCCCTGCTCGACTCGGGCATCTACCGCGCCGGCCTGGCCGACAACGAAAAGATCCGTCGCACAGCCGACCTCGTCGGCATCCGCCCACCCTCGGACAAAACCTGCCGCCTTGTGCGCGATCTCATGCGCGCCCGGCGATGATCGGCCTAACGACTCCGCCGGCTCTTCTTGCGCGGCGGGGGCAGCAGGCCCTCGGCGCGCAGGTGGGCGGCGTGTTCGGCGAGCGCGTCGACCAGCGGGCCGACCTGGGCGACCTCGGGCTGCACGTCCACGCGCAGGCCGAATTCGATGGCCGTCTCGGCGGTCTTGGGGCCGATGCATGCGACGATGGTGCGCGCGTGCGGCTTTCCGGCGATACCGACCAGATTCCGGACCGTCGACGAGGAGGTGAACAGGACCGCGTCGAAACCACCGGTCTTGATCATCTCGCGGGTCTCCGCGGGCGGCGGCGAGGCGCGCACCGTGCGGTACGCGGTTACGTCATCGATCTCCCAGCCGCGGTCGCGCAGACCCTCGGCCAGGGTTTCGGTGGCGATATCGGCCCGCGGCAACAGCACCCGATTGACCGGGTCGAAAACGTCGTCGTAGGGCGGGAAGTCGGCCAGCAGACCCTCCGAGGACTGCTCACCGCTGGGCACCAGTTCCGGATTGATACCGAACGAGCGCACCTTGTCCGCGGTGGCCTCGCCGACGCAGGCGATCTTCACACCGGAGAAGGCCCGAGCGTCCAGCCCGAATTCGCCGAACTTCTCCCACACCGCGCGCACGGCATTGGTGGAGGTGAACACCACCCACTGGTACCGGCCGTCGACCAGGCCCTTGACCGCGCGCTCCATCTGCGCCGGACTGCGCGGCGGCTCGACGGCGATGGTCGGCACCTCCATCGGGATGGCGCCGTGCATGACCAGCTTCTCGCTCATCTCACCGGCCTGCTCCTTGGTGCGCGGCACGAGTACCGTCCAGCCGTAGAGAGCCCGCGACTCCCACCACGACATCTTGGCGCGCTTCTCGACCTCCTTGCCGACCGTGACCACCAGCGGCCCGACCAGTTCGGAGGCGGCGGAATTCAGGGTGGCCAGCGTCGCTTCGATGGTGCGCTGCTGGCGGGTGGTGCCGCGCACGGTCACCGCGACCGGCGTCTGCGGCGCCAGGCCGTGCTCCACCAGTGCGCTGGCGGTCTCTGCCAGATGACCCGAGGTCGCGTGCAGCACCAGCGGTCCCGGCGCGGCCGCCACCGACGCCCAGTCCACCTCGCCGCGCACATCGACCTCGGTGTGCCTGGAGCCCAGGGCGATACCGGCATAGGCCGGGACGGTGGTGCCGGACGGTAGCCCCGGCAGCACCTCGAACGTCATATGCGACCGCGTGACGGCGTTGACCTCCGCGATCACCGAATCGGTGGTCAGCGGATCGCCCGATACCAGCCGGACCACATCGTGTCCGGCCCGGGCCTCCGCGATCAGGGTCTTGGCCACCTCGGCCGGTTCGCCGAGCGCCGGGCGCACATCGACGGGGCGCTCCCCGTCGGGACCCGGTTCCACCGCGGTCCCGACCAGGGCCAGCACACCCTTGTCGACATCCGGATCGGTGAACGCCAGCGTCGCCCGCCCGAGCACCTCGCGGGCCCGCACGGTCAGCAGTGCCGGGTCACCGGGTCCTGATCCGACGAACAGGATCCGACCGGGATGCTTCTTAGTGGCTCGGCTCATTGATCGTTCTCCATTGGGCTGGGATTGGTGAAGTCGGAGTGGGACGGGTTCACCGCCCGGGTGGGGTGGCCGTCGGCCGGAGCCGCGGCGGCGCTGTCCTCAGCGCTGAGCAATTCGCGTGCCCCCAGCTCCAAGAGCTCACGCGCCAACGAGCGGCCCAATTGCTCGGCATTCGCGAGCGAGCCGACCGCGGAGGCCCGGATGACATCCGAGCCGTCGATCGCCGCCGCGCAGCCGCGCAGCGACAGTTCCTCGACCACCCTGCCGTCGTCATCGAGCGACTCGACGACCTCGGCCAGCGCGCCGACCGGTGCCGTGCAACCGGCCTCCAGTTCGGCCAGCAGCGACCGTTCGGCGATCACCGCGGCGCGAGTGCCGGGATCGTCCAGGGCGGACAGAATGGTCACGAGATCGCCGTCCTCGCAGCGGCATTCGACCGCGAGCGCGCCCTGCGCCGGTGCGGGCAACATCTGCACCGGTTCCAGTGCCTCGGTGACCGCGTCGAGCCGGTCGATGCGGGACAGCCCGGCCCGCGCGACCACCACGGCGTCGAGTTCACCCTCGGCGACCTTACGAAGTCTGGTATCGAGATTGCCGCGCAGCGGAACGACCTCCAGGCCGAGGCCGAGCGCGCGCAGCTGGGCGACCCGACGCGGCGCCGAGGTGCCCACCCGGGATCCGGGCGGCAGCTCACCGAGCACCATGCCGTCGCGGGCGACCACCGCGTCGCGCGGATCCTCGCGCGGCGGGATCGCGGCGATGGTGAAGCGGGTATCCGGCGCGGTGGGCAGATCCTTGTACGAGTGCACCGCGATATCGACGGCGCCGGCGGCCAATTCGTCGCGCAGCGCGGTGGTGAATACGCCGATGCCGATCTTCTGCACCGGATCCGACGACTGGTCACCCGCCGTTTTCACGATCACGAGTTCGGCCTGCTGCCCGGCCGCGATCAGCGCATCGCGCACGGTCCCGGCCTGCGTCAGCGCCAACAGGCTGCCGCGGGTGCCGATGCGCCACGGCGCATCCGCGGTGCCGCGCCCGCGCAGCGGTCCGTCGGCGCCGCCCGGCTGCATCACAGCGCTGTCCCGCACCATCGCCTCGGCCTGACCGCTCATGCTGTCTCCTCTCCGGCATGAGCGGGGCGCTGCGTGGTTACGCTCCGCTGCCGCCTCCGCGCCTGACCGCTCATGCCGGATGCCCCTGTCCATCGCCGTGCTGATCCCGGCCGAGGGCACGCCGCGATGTCGACGAAATAGAGGCGTCGTCGGCCAACTCGTTACCCAGCGTGGCAATCTCCATCGGGGCCGCAACGGCCTGTGCCGCACCCGGTTTCAGTTCGAACAATTCACGCAGCGCCTCGGCGTAGCTGTTCCCGCCGGGAGTGGAGGCCAACTGCTTGACCCGCACCGTCGGCGCGTGCAGCAGCTTGTCGACCACGCGGCGGACCGTGCGGGCCACCTCCTCGCGCTCGGGGTCACCCAGGCCGGGCAGCTTCGATTCCAGCCGCAGCAGTTCGGCCTCGACCACCTCGGCGGCGCGCTGGCGCAGCGCGGCCACGGTCGGCGTCACCTCCGCCATGCGCTGGCCCGCAAGATATTTCGCGAGTTCCTCCGCGACGATCGCCCGCGCGGCGGTGGTGTCCGAGGCGGCCGCGACGGCCAACGGATCGCGCTGCAGGGTCTCCATGTCGATCACGGTGACGTCGGGCAGACCGGCCACCGCGGGATCCACATCGCGCGGCAGGCCCAGGTCGCAGATGACCATCTGATGGCCCTCGCGCGAGGCGTTCAGGGCGCGGTGGGCATCGGCCAGCGTCACCACGGCGCCGACGGCACCCGTGCTGGTGATCACCACGTCGGCGTCGGCGAGGGCGGTGACCAGGCCGGACAGGTCCGCGGCGGTGGCCGTGACGCCGTGCATGGCGATGGCGGTCTCCGATAGGCGCCGCGCGCGCTCGAGCGTCCGATTCACCACCACGATCCGGCCGATTCCGGCTCGGGCCAGATGCGCGACCGCCAAGCCGCCCATCGCACCCGCGCCGACCACCACAGCGGTCCGGTCGGCCAGTTCGCCGAGCACCGTGCGGGCCCGGTCCAGCGCCACCGACACCACCGACGCACCGGCCCGATCGATGCCGGTCTCGGTGTGGACGCGCTTGCCGACCCGCAGCGCGTGCTGGGCCAGCTCGTGCAGGGTGCGCCCGGCCGCCTGCTGGGCGTCGGCCGAGGCGTAGGCCGCGCGGATCTGTCCGAGCACCTGCTGCTCGCCGACCACCATCGAATCCAGGCCGCTGGCCACCGCGAACAGATGTTCGGCGGCGGCCTCGCTGTACCGAACATAGGCGTGGCGGGTCAGTTCCGGCAGCGGCAGCCCGGAGTGGCGGGCCAGCAGATCGCCGACATCGGCCAGACCACCGTGGAAGGCGTCGACCACCGCGTAGATCTCCACGCGGTTGCAGGTGGAGACGATCATCGCCTCCGCGATGTGCTGCGACTCGAGCATCTTGTCGGTGAGCTTGGGCCGGTCGTCCTCGGTGACGGCGACCTTCTCGAGCACCGCGACGGGAGCGCTGCGATGCGAAATACCGACCAACAGCACGCTCATGCCAGCCCCTCGCTAGTGCATTCGCTTCGCTCACTCATGGTGCGACCACCGATCCCTTGCTGGTTGGCTCCGTTGCCGAAATACCCACGTGTGCCGGGGCCGAGCGGTTCGCTACCCGCCGGCCGATCGGGGTCGACACCGCGTGCACGGTCTCGCCCGCCGCCACACCGCCCGCGATGCGAGCCCGCTCGAAGGACAACATCTGCATCTCCACCGCCAGATCGACGCGGCGGACCTCGACCGACGCGGGGACGTCCAGCGCGACCGGGGAGAAGCTGAGAATGCACTGCACACCCGCGGCGACCAGCTCGTCGCAGACGCTCTGCGCGGCGGCATCCGGAACGGTGAGCACGGCGATGGTGGGCTGCAGTTCGGCGACCGCGGCATCGAGCTCGGCGACGTCGCGGACCACCAGGCCGCTGACCGATTCGCCGATCACCTGCGGATCCCGGTCGAAGACGCCGACCATGGTGAAGCCGCGCCGCCGGAACCCGGAGTAGCCGACCAGGGCGCGGCCCAGATTGCCGGCGCCGACCAGGATCACCCGGTGCCCCTCGGACAGGCCGAGCACATCCTCGATCCGATCGCGCAGCTTGATCACGTCGTAGCCGACCCCGCGCACGCCGTTCGGACCGAGGAACGACAGATCCTTGCGCAGCTTCGCCGAACCGACACCCGCCGCGACAGCCAGTTCCTCACTCGATACGATGAGCACACCCTCGTCGGCGAGGACGGCGAGGACCCGCAGATAGGTCGCCAACCGCGCGACGGTGGCCTGAGGAATGTCCTTCTGCTGGGTACGAGGGGCGGCCTCGCCGGGCCCGAGGTTCGGCTGCAGAGCCCTGCCGGAGACGCCACCTGGCGTCTCATGCTGCTCTGTCACGTCGTTCGGCTCCTCGTCCGGCCGGGGGTAGGTGTCCGGTTCGCTTTGTCGACCGCCGACGCCCGGGGCAGGCGGCCGGTATCGGTTCACGGGGTTCGGGGTGCTTCCGCTGCTCGAGGCAGGCGGATTGCGTGTCACCACCGTAACCGCTTGTGAAGCCCTGCACAAAGTCGGTGAATTCAGTCACTGTATTTTCTGCGCTGTGTTATCTGCGCCGCCTCCGGCGGCGCGGGGTTTGCGGCCCCTGGTGGCTCGTCGTTCGGCGGTCGAGACTCGCGCTGCGCGCATGCGCTTCGACCACCGAACGACGAGCCGGCCGCAAACCCGTGCGTGGTGACACAAAAGCGGAGTGGTCTGTGTTTTCGCTGATCGTAACCCTGCTCGTGGGGACAGCTCGGTTTTTTTCGTCACTTGGGCGGGGCGGAAGGTGTCGATCCGGAGTCATCCGGTGTGCGGTGGCCCTGTCCGTCATTCCGGGATGCTTTCGACCGGAATCGGTCAGCGCCTAGATTCGTTCCCATGAGCGATGGCACGCATTCGGTGACGTTGTTGACGCGAGCGGGGTGTGGTTTGTGCACAGTTGCGTTGGAACATCTGCGGGCGATTTGCGCGGATTTCGGAATCGCGCCCGGCACCGTGGACGTCGATGCGGTGGCCGACACCGATCCCGGGCTGCGCGCCGAATACGGTGATCGGTTGCCGGTGGTGCTGCTCGACGGTCGTGAGCACAGCTATTTCGACGTCGACGAGGGCCGGTTGCGGGCGGATCTGAGTCGCTGAGCGCTCCGCAGCATGTCCGCCCCCTCGGCTAGTGTGGGTGTGTTCGCGCGGACGGGCGGAGGTACTGGTGCCGGAACGATCGAAAGAAGCGAGGACGGGTTTCATCGCCGGTAGATTCGGCGAATTCCCGGCACGCTGGGGTCAGGGGCTGTCCGATCAACTCACCCGTATCGCCCGCAGCCCGTTCGGCCCGAGCGAGGAGGAGGTGCGCGCCAACCTCGCCGGTGAGGCCAGTGCCGATGCCGCCCTCGCGCTGCACGATGCCGAGCTGGCGGAAACCGGTGTCACCGATCGCGATTCGGAAGTGCCGCGCGATCTCACGGCGGCCGCCTTCTTCGATGTCGACAACACGATGGTGCAGGGCGCCTCGATCGTGCACTTCGCCCGCGGCCTGGCCGCGCGCAAGTATTTCAGGACCTCCGATCTGGTCGATATCGCTTGGAAGCAGGTCAAGTTCCGGGTGACCGGCAAGGAGAACAAGGGCGATATGGCCAGCGGCAAGGAGAAGGCGCTGGCCTTCATCGCCGGCCGCTCCACCGCCGAATTGGCCGAACTCGGCGAGGAGATCTACGACGAGATCATCGCCGACAAGATCTGGCCTGGCACCCGGGCGCTGGCGCAGATGCATCTGGACGCGGGCCAGCAGGTCTGGTTGGTGACCGCCACTCCCGTGGAGCTGGCGCAGGTCATCGCGAAGCGGCTGGGCCTGACGGGTGCGCTGGGCACGGTGGCCGAAAGCGTCGACGGCGTATTCACCGGCCGCCTGGTGGGCGACATTCTGCACGGCCTCGGCAAGGCCCATGCGGTACGCACACTGGCCATCCGCGAGGGCCTCAATCTCAAGCGCTGCACAGCATATTCCGACAGCCACAACGACATTCCGATGTTGTCGCTGGTCGGCACCGCCGTCGCCATCAACCCCGATTCGGACCTGCGCGAGGTGGCCAAGAACCGCGGCTGGGAAATCCGCGACTTCCGCACCGGCCGCAAGGCCGCCAAGATCGGCGTGCCGACGGCCTTGGCCTTGGGCGCGGCCGGCGGCGCGGCGGCGGCGGTGCTCACGCGCAAGCGCGATGAGAAGGGCTGACCCCGGCTAAGAGCACGCCGGGGACAAAAGGTCAGCCGGTGGCCGGGAACAAAGGTCAGCCGGTGAACGGATTACGCCGCTTCGTCAGCAGCTTGTACAAGGTCTGCTGGATGGTCTCGCGGACCTGGTCGGTGACCTCGAACATGGTCATCGGGTCGTCGGCGGCCTCCGGCTCGTAGGCGCCGGTGGAGATGGGCGTGCCGAATTCGATGTACCACTTCGACGGCAACGGCATCGCGCCGAGCAGGCCCAGGTGCGGGAACAGCGGCGTCACCGGGAAATACGGCAGCCCGAGCAGCCGAGCCAGCGGCTTCAGATCGGCCAGCTTCGGATAGATCTCCTCCGAACCGACGATCGAGACCGGGATGATCGGCACACCGGTCTTCACCGCGGCCGAGACGAAGCCACCGCGGCCGAACCGCTGCAACTTGTAGCGCTCCCCGTACGGCTTGCCGATGCCCTTGAACCCCTCCGGGAACACCCCGGCGACCTCGCCCGAGCGCAGCAACCGTTCGGCGTCGGCCGGGCAGGCCAGCGTGTGCCCGGCCTTGCGGGCCAGCCCGCCCAGCACCGGCAGTTCGAAGACCAGATCGGCGGCCAGCAGACGCAGCGCGCGCTGCTTGGGATGGCGGTCGTGCACGGCCAGCTGCAGCATCAACCCGTCCAGCGGCACGACCCCCGCATGGTTGGAAACCAGCAGGGCACCACCGGATTCGGGAATGTTGTCGATGCCGTTGACCTGCACCCGGAACCACAGCTCCGACAGCGGCCGCAGCGTCGGCAGGATCACCGACTCCAGCAGATGCTCGTCGAGCCCGAATTCGTCCACCTGATAGTCGCCGGTGAGGCGGCGGCGGGCGAAGTCAGCGGTGCCGCGGATACCGTCGGCGACCTTGCCCCGCACCAACTCCCCCAGCGATCTCGGGGCGGGCGACACCTCGGCCAAGCGATCGGTCAACGACGTCACCGGACTCGGCGCCGACTCCTCCGGCCACCGCCGTGGCACGGGCCGGTGCCGCGCCTCGAAGTCCACATCGTGCAGTTGAATCACCTTGGCCACGTCACTCATTGCTGTGCTCCCGCTCCGGCCCGGACCAGGCCGAGAAGTCTCGTCTCTGCAGCGTCGATCCACCGTGGATCGATGACGGGCCGCAACGCTGCGCCCCCAACGAAATCGTCGAATGCCTGCACTGTGGTCCAGCGCGGCTGGAATCCCAGCTCGGTACGCATCCTGGTGGTGTCCAGGCCGCAACCGAAATGGAAGTAGTCGATCTGTTCGGTCGTGAATTCCCGCATGACCTGGCCCATCAGGGACCGGCCGACGGTGTGGAACAGGGCGAACGGCACCGGCAGCGCGATGCGGCCCGCCCGGCGAATCGCCTGGGACAGCGTCAATGCCCCGTCCCCCGCGACGTTGAAGGTGCCGCCGGGCGCCGCCAGCGCGGCATGCGCGAGGGCGGCTATCGCATCCTCTTCGTGCAACAGCTGCAGGCGGGGATCGCGCCCGAGGATGGTCGGTGTCACCGGCGACCGGAAATACTGCACCCCGCGCCCGGCCAGGCGGGGCCCCACGATCGGCGGGAAACGCAGAATGGCCGCCGCGATATCCGGGCGCCGCCGGGCCAGGCTTCGGACGAAGCCCTCCACCTCGATCAGGTCGCGCGCGAACCAGCCGCGGGGCGGGGTGCGGGCGCTCATCTCCTCGGTGAATTTCGCGGGATCCTTTGCGCTGCAACCGTAGACGGCCGACGACGAGCGGACCACGACACGTCGCACACTCGGCGCCTTCTGGCAGGCCGCGAACAGCTGCATGGTGCCGAGCACGTTGAAGTCCTTCATCGCCGTGCGCCCGCCCTGGGCAGGCGGACGGGACAGGACCGCCGGATGGATCACGGTGTCGACCTCGTTGACGTCGATCACCTTGCGGATCAACGGATTTCTGATGTCGGCCCGGACGAATTCGGCGCGACCCATGCGACGCAACAGCTCTCGGCTGGGCATGCGGGAGTCGACGGCGATGACACGTTCGACGGCAGGATCCGACGCCAGCCGTGCCACCGCATTGCCGCCGAAGAATCGGCTCGCACCGGTCACCAGCACGACTTCGGGTGTATGCCCGTCCCGCACGCTCGAACCCACGCCGGATCCCACCTGCCAGCCCCCGATTCGCCTGTTCCCGATTCCAGCGTAGCCCCTGGCTTCGGGGGCTTCGATAGCTTTAACCAGGATCTAACGATGACTTCGGTCACCGGAAACGAAAGAGCCCGCCACCGCTGCGGTGACGGGCCTCGAGCCGACTCGCGGCTTACTTGCCGAGTTTGCGACGCTGCACTCGCGTGCGACGAAGCAGCTTGCGGTGCTTCTTCTTCGACATCCGCTTACGGCGCTTCTTGATCACAGAACCCATAGGGTTGTTCCTCGCGTTCTCTCTCTACCTCGGCGCGCACGCCGGTTACGTACGCCCTTCTTCCCGGGTTGCCCATGGCCCGAGCCCATGGCCCGGGGAGGCGGCCGGCGTCACCACGAACGGCCCCGGGAGGCCGCCCGTCGAACCCCGGCAAGGTCCGTTACCAGTGTCCGCCGCCGGTGCGGCCCATGCCCACCGGCAGGCAACACAACGGTGGTTCATGCTACCGGGCCAACCATCGGCGAACGAAACGGGGATTCCCCGGCCTGCGGCCGGGGACATGTGTGGAAGGCCGGGGACATGTGTGGAACCCGGGACGCTGGTAGGCCCCGGGGACCGCAGCAACCGCCGCGCGGGTCGTGAAGCACCCGTCGGCTGATGACGAAGCGAGGGACGGCCCGGCGTGCCGGCCGCCCCTCGATTCCCGCCTACCCGGCGTCGAAGTAGGACGTCTGCAGATAATCGTGCACGGCCTTGGCGTGCACCCGGAACGACCGACCCACTCGAACCGCGGGCAACTCGCCCGAATGCACCAACCGATAGACCGTCATTTTGGAAACCCGCATCAGATTCGCCACCTCGGCGACGGTGAGGAACTGGGTTCCTCCGCCGAATACGGGCCCTGTACTCGCAGAGCTGTTTCCAGACATCATTGCGCCACTGACCTCCGGCACGTCCGCGCCGCCGGCTTCCCCACCGGCGGAACAGACACGCACGTGCTCCTTGAAGCTTAGCGGGACCAGTGGGATTACTGCGACGGGTGGGAGAAATAGGATTCGGTGTGCCGGAACCTGCCGGTCAAGGTCCGTTCACCTGGACACGCCGTCAGCTCTCGGCCGTGCCGCCCTGCTCCGCGGAGCGTCGCTTGGCCGCGTGCAGCGCCTCCAGAAACGCCGAACGCACCCCGGCGCGCTCGAGTTCGCGAATCGCCGCGGCCGTGGTGCCCGCCGGCGAGGTGACCGCGGCCCGCAGCTCCGCCGCCTCCTGCCCGGACTCCTCGAGCAGCGCCGCCGCGCCGAGCATCGTCTGCACGACCAGCTGGGTGGCGACGTCGCGGCTCAGCCCCAGGCCCACCCCGGCCTCGACCATGGCCTCCACGACCAGGAAGAAATAGGCCGGGCCCGAACCCGACACGGCGGTGACGGCATCCATCTGCGACTCGGCGACCGTCACCACCCGGCCGACCGATTCCAAGACCTCGGTGACCAGTTCCAGCTCATCGGCCTTGGCGTAGCGGCCCGGCGCGATCGCACACATCCCCTGGCCGACGAGCATCGGGGTGTTCGGCATGACCCGGACCACCGGAAAACCGGCCGGCAGCTTGGCCTCCAGCCGGGCGATGGGCACTCCGGCCGCGAGCGACAGCAGAACCTGATCGCGGTCGTTGTCCAGCTCGGCCTTGCCCAGCTCGGTCATCACCGCGTCGACGTCGTGCGGCTTGACCGCGATCACCAGCAGATCCGCGCCTGTCGCGGCCTCGGCGACGTCGGCGGTGACCCGGATGCCCAACCGCTCGGCCAGCAGTTCGGCGCGGGCGGGCACGGTCTCCACGGCGACCAGATCCTTGCTCGCCCGTCCGGACTCGAGCAGGCCGGCGATCAACGCCTCGCCGATCCGTCCGCCACCGATCACCGCAATTCTCGTCATGACGCCAAGGCTATCCGCGGGCGCGCGGCGAGCGGAAAGGGCACTGGGCGCGGCAGCCGGACACGCTCACCGCGGCAGCGGGACCAGCGCGAGCTGGCGGGTCTGAGCCACGACCGCGCCGGTGGAGTCGAGGACCAACTGATCCTCGTCGAACATCCGCTCGCCGACCGCGCGCGTGGTCGCGACGACCCGCAGCCAACCCGGCGCGGGGCGGCGGCGCAGGTAGGTGGTGAGCTGCACGGTCGGCGCCCACCCGAAGCGGCCCAGGTTGTAGGTCACCGGCGGGCTCATATCCCCGGCCATCATGGCGAAGTAGGCGGCCACGTCCGGATCCTGCTCGTCGGCCGGGCGGGGTCGCAGCCACATCCGCAGCCGCGGCTCACCCTGTTCGCCTTCGAGGAAACGGGCCCAGGTGCCATCGATGGCCACCGAAGCGCCCTCGGAGACGTGCACGACGCTGCCCATGCGCGCATCGCGGTCGTAGTGGATGGCGTCGGCGGGTGGCTCGGCGGGCATATCGGTGTAGCTGTCGGGCGCATAGACCGGCGCGGCATCGTCGAGACGGCCGAAGGTGAAGACCGTGCGGACCAGCGTGCGACCGCCCTGCACCAGATCGGCGTCGACCAGGCAGATCTGTCGCCCGGTCTTACGGATGCGCACCTCGTACTCGACCTCGCCCGGATCGGGCCCGCCCAGGAAGTCGGAGCTGGCCGCGATCGGTGACATTTCCGCCGCTTCCGGGAGCGATTCACGCAGCCACCGCGTGGCGGCCGCCGCACTCGCCGCGACCATCGTCCCGCCGTGCAGCTTCGGGCCGATCGTCCAGATCTTGTCGATCACGCCCTGGTAGCGGCCCACCCCGGAATCCCGCGACGGCAACTCGGTCACCGCACACACCTGGCCGAAGGGCGCGTCGAGCGCCACACCAGCGTCCATGGTCAGCTCCGTCACCCGCCACTCCTACTCGCCATCTGTCGGACCGCTCCTCATCTCGGCATACTCTTCGCCGAGATCTACAGCGTATAACTGTTACGACGAGCAACAAGATTCCGAGCGCAGGTGTGACGAACACACCATGGATCAGAGCCGGCGGGCTCCCGTGGGCTCCGGGGTGTGCACCGAGTGCAGGTTGTTCAGATGGGTGCGGGCGAAGGACAGGGCGCGGTGGAGCATGGCCGCCCGGTTCAGGGTGGTGCGGGCGTTCTGGGTATTCACCTCGATCACGGCGTGGCCGCGGAAGCCGTTGTGCACCAACGATTCACAGACCTGCGCGCACGGCTGGGTGCCCTCGCCGGGGATCAGATGTTCGTCGTGGGCCGCGCCGCGGCCGTCGGCCAGGTGCAGATGGGTCAGGCCACCGCCCATGCGGGCCGCCAGTGCCAGCGCATCCATTCCGGCGGTCGCGGTGTGCGACAGGTCGAGGGTGTAGTGCCGGAAACCGGTGTCGGTCGGATCGTAGGACGGGCTGAAGGCCGTCAGCGAAAGTCCCGGCCCGCCACGGCGTTCCAGCCGCCGCGCCGCGCCCGAACGCCGCCCCAACAGGGTGTCGGCCCGCATCGGGAACATATTCTCCACGGCCACCGCCACCGGGCTGTGCTCCTCCAGCGCGGCGACCTGGGCGGCGAACCCCTCGGCATAGCGGCGCTGCCAGCGGAAGGGCGGATGGACCACGACCGTGTCCGCGCCCAGCGCCTCCGCGGTGTGCACACTGCGCTCCAGTTTGGCGATGGGATCCGCACCCCAGACCCGTTGCGAGATGAGCAGACACGGCGCGTGCACCGCGAGCACCGGCACCGAATACCGGCGCATGTAGGTCTGCACGGTGGCGATGCTCTGACTGGCCGGTTCGGCCCAGACCATCAATTCGATGCCGTCGTAGCCGACCTCGGCCGCATAGCGAAACGCCGCCTCGGTGTTCTCCGGATACACCGAGGCCGTCGACAACCCCACCCTGATCGTGGACCCCGCCTGCCTGTTCCCCACTGCTGCTCCCTGCTCAGTTGGTGCTGAGTAAGAAGGCTAGCGGTCCCAGCGTCACGAAGATGCCTACGACGACGGCGATCACAGTGCTGAAGATGTCGTCGGTGCGCCGCAGCACCCGCACGAGGGCCACCAGCCCCAGTATCACGACCATCGCCAGGCACAGTGCGACGAACGGCAGCAGGTCCCACATCTTCTCGAAACCCTTGAACAGCAACATGCCCGCGACCGCAGCACCCGCCGCCTGGCCGCCGAGAATCATCCACTGTCGCCGATTGGCGTCGTCCTCCGCCTTGCGGGAGGTGCGGGAGCGCCGGGCGGCCGTGCGGGTGCCGGCCCGCTGCCGCGTGGGCCGATCGCGCTTCTCCTCGTCCTCCGGCTCGGCCGGGTCGGGGCCCAGCGGGCGGAAGACCTCGGTGCGGTGCTCGGTGTCGTCGAGGACGTCGGTCCCGCCGCGCCGGGTGTCGCGCTCCCCCGGCCACGGCGCCCGTCCGCGTCGGTCACCGCGCTCGTTGGCATCGCGCAGCAGATCTCCGGCAACCGTGGGCCCGGCGAGCAGCTGCTGATCCCGATTGGCCAGCGACCATGCCGCGGTCGCCGCCCCTGTCGCGTCGTCCGGTGCGGGTCGCCCGTTTCGCGCAGGCCGATCGGAATTCGGCGGTTCGGGCGAGGGACGTCTTCGGGCCGACCATGCGGGCAGGCCGGGCGGCGGCGGACCGTCGGCCCCGTTGCGCCGCCCGTTACGCGGTGGTGCACCCGGCTCGCCCCGATCCGGACGCTCGGGGGCGCGATCACGCCTGGGCGGTGCCGCAGGCGGATTGGGTGGCATCGGGGCGCGCGGCCCCGCATCGGGGCGACGCGACGGGGCCCAGGCCGTGGCCGGGTGAGCCATCTCGTCGCCGTTGGTCTGCGGCAGCGGCCCTCGGTACGGGCGCACCTCGGTCGTCTCGTCGTCGGGATCGCGGCGGCGGCGTCGGCCGCTCCGCGGGGGCGCGGGCTGCTCGGTCGGCGGGGCGCCCTGCAGATCGGCCACCGAGACCTGATCCGCACCGCCCGCCATCGCCTCCAGCCGCTCCCGCCGGGCCCGGCGCCCCTCCCCCAGACCGGCGCCGTTGCGTCCGGCGAGCGGATCTCGACGATCGGCCTCCGGCGCGCCGTGCGCCCCGGCGCCCACACTTCCGATACCGTTCGAGGGCGGCTCGGGCCGACCGAGGGCCGATGGATCGCGCAGCGCCGAATCGGGCAGAGCGGGTGAGGAATACGAGCGCGGCTCGTAACTCGGCGGTTCGAACTGCGGCGGTTCGAAAGCGGGAGGTTCGAAGGTGGCGGGCTCGAAGGTGACCGGTTCGAAAGACGGAGGATCGACGGTGGGCACCGGCGCCGCCGCGGCCGACGCCGAAGCGAGTGGATCGTAGAAGGTGATGGGCCCCGACAGCGGCGAGTACGACGGTTCGACATCGCTCGACAGCTGGAAATCCGGCAGCGGGACCGGGGCGGGCTCCTCGGGATCGGGCGCCGCATGGGCCGACGACCCCTCGGGTACGGCGGGTAGATCGCCGGTCAGGTCGGTCACCGCGATACCGCGGCCGCCGCGGCGGCGGCGTCCACCACCGGAGGTGGGAACGCCCTGGCCGTTGCGGGCCAGCAGTTCGGCGACCGACAGCTGGGTCGATTCGTCACTCATTGCGACACCGTTTCCGTCGGGCCCGGTACTCCTTTGGGGCGGCCGTTGCCGGCACCGGGTTCGCTGTCCAGGTCGGTATCAAGTTTGCGCAGGATCAGTCCCTCCCGCAGTGCCCAAGGGCAAATTTCGAGAGTATCCAGCGATAACGCCCGCATACTCGCCTCCGCGACCAATGCGCCAGCCACCAATTGCTGTGACCGATCGGAACTAACGCCCTCCAATTCTGCCCGGTCGGCGGCGGTCATCCGAGAAATGAACGCGATCAGCTGCCGCAGACCGGAACTGGTGAGGATACGCCGCACCCGGGGTCCCGCGGCAGAGGGGGCGGCGCCGGTGAGACGCGCCAGCGTGCGGAAGGTCTTCGAGGTGCCCACCGCCAGGTCGGGGCGGCCGGGTTCGAGCAGCTGTTTGGCGGGGACCACCATTTCGGCCTCGAGCCAGTCGCGCAGCACCGCGACCCGGCGCTTACCGGGCGGATCGTCGTGCAGCCAGTCGCGGGTGAGCCGCCCCGCGCCCAGGGGCAGTGACAAGGCGATATCCGGTGCCTCATCGCAGCCGTTGCTCATCTCCAGCGAACCGCCGCCGATGTCGAGATTCAAAATTCGACCGGCGCTCCAGCCGTACCAGCGGCGCACCGCGAGGAAGGTCAGCCGGGCCTCGTCGACCCCCGACAGCACCCGCAGTTCGACCCCGGTCTCGCGGCGCACCCGGGTCAGGACCTCGTCGGAATTGGTGGCCTCGCGCACCGCCGAGGTGGCGAACGGCATCAGCTGTACACAGCCGGAAGTCTTTGCGATGCTGGCGAATTCGGCGACGGTCTTGGTCAGTCGGGTGGCCCCGTCGTGAGTGATGCGACCGTGGTCGTCCATGTTCTCGGCCAGGCGCAGGGTGGCCTTCGTCGAACTCATCGGCATCGGGTGGCCACCCCGATGCGCGTCCACCACGAGGAGGTGGACGGTATTGCTTCCCACATCGAGCACACCGAGCCGCACATGAACACGGTACTGGGTTGTGCACACCCTCCGGGTCATCAACCGAGAACAGGGGCGGACGCGAAGCCCCCGACACTGCAGTTGATCTCTGGTTCCTGTTAGCGTCTGGCGATGTGACGGTAGGAGCATCCGCGAGCGGTCCGACCGGGCTGCGACCAGCGGCGAAGATCGATCCCAGCCCGGAGGTCGATCTCGACTTCCCTCGGGAGTGGATCGAATTCGTCGATCCGGCTAATGAAGAGCACACCATTGCGGCCGATCTGACCTGGCTGCTGTCGCGGTGGACGTGCGTCTTCGGGACGCCGGCCTGTCAGGGCATCATCGAGGGTCGCCCCGACGACGGTTGCTGCTCGCACGGCGCATTCCTGTGCGACGCCGACGATCGCAAGAAGCTGCAAAAGTCTGTGAAAATGCTCACACCAGAGGACTGGCAGCTCATCGACGAGGCCCGCGACGCGACCGGCAAGGTCCGCAAGAAGCTCTACCTCGAGGAGGACGAGCTCGACGACGAGCCCGCCCTGCGCACCCGTCGCTACGACGGTGCGTGCATCTTCCTCAACCGCCCGGGCTTCGAGGGCGGGATCGGCTGCGCCCTGCACACGATGGCACTGCGCAAGGGCCTCGAACCGCTCACGGTCAAACCCGACGTCTGCTGGCAGCTGCCCATTCGCCGCACCCAGGATTGGGTCGACCGGCCCGACGGCGTGCAGATCCTGCGCACGGTGATCACCGAATACGACCGCCGCGGCTGGGGCCCGGGCGGCCTCGACCTGCATTGGTACTGCACCGGCTCCCCCGACGCCCACGTCGGCAGCCGCCCGGTCTGGCAGGCCTACGCCCCCGAATTGATCGAATTGATCGGGCAGCCCGCCTACGACGAACTGGCCCGGCACTGCAAACGCCGCGAGGGTCTGGGCATCGTCGCGGTGCACCCGGCCACCGTCGAGGCGGAGCGCAAGGCGGCACAGTAGGCTTGCGCAACAACTGATTTCGCGCGGAACAGCCACCGGCTCGCCATCGAAGGTTCACTTCATCGTGGTAGGTGTCATAGCCATGATGAGGAAATTCATGGCTACCGCCTTCTTGGTCGCCGGTGCCGCGCTGGCCGTCGCGCCCGCCGCACACGCCGATCCCACCGCCAACCCCAACGACTACTCCCTGCAGAACGACAACTTCGTCGTCTACACCGATCCGGCGGCCCTGTCGGCACAGGCGAACGGCAAGCAGGTCATCCTGAGCCCGTACGGCACCTCCAAACCGATCGCCTGCCGCGACAACACCACACCCCTGGACGACTGCTGGCAGCGCGACAACTTCGGCTGGTTCCCCCTGCAGCGGACCGAACTCCCCCAGATCGGCACCGTCTGGGTCCACGTCGTCTAATAGGGATGGCCCGCACGACAACCGACGTGCGGGCCACTCCGGTTCCCCGCTGCACCACCCACGCGAGCCACTTCGGTTCCCCGCTGCACCACCCACGCGAGCCACTTCGGTTCCCCGCTGCACCCGCCCCCAGGCGGGTGCAGCGGGGTCACGCCTCGAGCTTGTAGCCCAGCCCTCGAACCGTCACCAGGTGCTCCGGCTTGGCCGGATCCGCCTCGATCTTCGAGCGCAACCGCTTCACGTGGACGTCGAGGGTTTTGGTGTCGCCCACGTAGTCGGCGCCCCACACCCGGTCGATGAGCTGGCCGCGGGTCAGGACCCGGCCGGAGTTGCGTAACAGGTATTCCAGCAGGTCGAACTCCTTCAGGGGCAGCGTCACCGGCTTGCCGTTGACCTGAACCGTGTGGCGGTCCACGTCCATGCGCACCGGGCCGGCCTCGAGGACGCCGCTCTCGTTCGAACCGTCCAGATCCTCACCCGCGCCGCGGCGCAGCACCGCGCGGATGCGGGCGATCAGCTCCCGCGACGAGTACGGCTTGGTGACGTAGTCGTCGGCGCCCAGCTCCAGACCGACCACCTTGTCGATCTCGCTGTCGCGCGCGGTCACCATGATCACCGGCACGCTGCTGCGGGTGCGCAGCTGCTTGCACACGTCGGTTCCGCTCATGCCCGGGAGCATGAGGTCGAGCAGCACGATGTCGGCGCCCGAGCGGTCGAATTCGGCCAGCGCGGACGGTCCGTCGCCGACGACCGTGACCTCGAACCCCTCCTTGCGCAGCAGGAATGCGAGCGGATCGGCCAGCGACTCCTCGTCCTCGACGATCAGGACACTCGTCATCGGGTTGCCTCCACACCGTTGGGTCTGGCCCGCCCTGCGGGGCGCGGGCCGGTTTCCTTCTTGCCCACCTGGATGGCGGTGGGACTCTTCTTCTCCGCCGGGTTAGCGGAAGTCTTGTCTTCGGGCTCCACCGCGGGGATGCGCAGCGTGAACGTCGAACCGGTGCCCAGTTTGCTCCACAGGGTGATCTCACCGTTGTGGTTGGCGGCCACGTGCTTGACGATAGCCAGCCCGAGCCCGGTCCCGCCCGTGGCCCGCGACCGGGCCTTGTCGGCGCGGAAGAACCGCTCGAACACCCGCTCCTGATCCTCTTTGGCGATCCCGATACCGCGGTCGGTCACCGCGATGTTCACATACCCGCCGCGCAGCGAGCGGCTCACCGACACGTGCGAGCCCTTCGGCGAATAGTTGATGGCATTCTCGACCAGATTGGACAGGGCCGTGACCAGCAGCGGCTCATCGCCCAGCATCTCCAGCCCGCTGTTGCGGTCGGTGCTCACGGTGATGCCCGCGGCCTCGGCGGCGGTGCGCGAACGCTCGATGGCGGCATTGACGACGGTGTCCACGTCGACGGCCTCCAGCTGCGGCAGTTTCTCCGCACCCTGCAGCCGCGACAGCGCGATCAGCTCGGTCACCATCTTGCCCATGCGGCGGGTCTCGGCGAGTAAGCGCTCGCCGAAATGCCGCACCGAATCCGGATCGTCGGCAGATTCCAGCAGCGCCTCGGCCAGCAGGCTCATCGCGCCGACCGGGGTCTTGAGTTCGTGGCTGACATTGGCGACGAAATCGCGCCGGGTCGCCTCCATCCGCGCCTGTTCGGAATCGTCGTCGGCGAACAGGACCACGAAAGTGGATTCCTCGCGAGACAGTGGGCGCGCCACGCCACGCACCGCGATGCGGCTGCGGCCGGGCATCGGATTCTTGGCGGTCAGGTCGAAGTCCACACTTTCCCCGGTGGTGAGCACCTTCTCCACCGCCGCCCAGGCGCGTTCCTCGAGCAGCCGGTCGCGGACCAGGCCCAGTTCTTCGGCGCGGGGATTCACCAGCACGACGTCGCGATACTCGTCGACGACGGCGATACCGCTTTCCGAGGCGAGCACGATGAGGTCGAGCACCTGCGACATGGTCAGGCCGGTATCGGCCTCGCGGCGCTGGGCCTGCCGGGCATTCACATAGGGAATGAGCAGACCACCCACGGCCAAGCCGACAACGGCCGCGAGAATAGCCAACAGCACGGCCTGGGGAACGCTCACAATTGAATCGTACGGTCGCGGGCGCGCTCACCAAGCCCGGGTTCGCGAAGTTTCGCGCAGGTCACGGGCCCTTATGCGGTTGTTAGCCGGTCGTTTACGCAGAGTTCGGCCTGAGCCCCGGTATCGGAGATCCGCAGGCTTTCGTCTCGAATAACGATCCCGCGGGCACTTTTCCTTGCGGCACCGCCTATCTCACCAATGCGCGAAACCGGCGTGAACTATCCCCCATTGTGCCGGTCCGCAGTGGTGTCCGCCGCATCGGCCGGCCACTGTGAGATGCCCCTCATTCGCCACGACTGCTTCATTCCTCCTCGCCGGATGCGGCCATGGCCGCCCGCACGGTCTCGCCATGCTGTTCGACCCAGGCGCCGAGTGCGTACAGCGGGCCCAGCAGGTCCCTGCCCGCGGGAGTCAACTCGTATTCGACCCGCGGCGGTGCCTCGGCGTAGCGGCGGCGCTCGACCAGCGCCATGGCCTGCATCCGGCGCAGGGTCTGGGTGAGCATCTTCTGGCTGATGCCGCCGATCTCGGTCTGGAGGTCACCCGGGCGCATCGGACCCTCGCGCAGCGCGTACACGATCACCGGAAGCCAGGAGTTGCCGAACAGGTCCATCGCGAGCCGCGCCGGGCAGTCGGCCTGGTAGTCGCCGTAGGGCGGGAACTCCACCCCTGGGTATGTCGAGGCCACCGTTCCAGCATGCCAGCGCCGTTGCGCACCCGCAGGTGCGTATCGAAATTTCTACCGTCGGTTCCGATATCGATCGACCAAGGAGTTGCGTAATGCAAATCGGAATTATCGGGGCGGGCACGATGGCACGGGCACTCGGCACCGGGTGGGCAGCCGCGGGCCACAAAATCCTCATCGGCGCAAGGTCCGTGACGAAGGCAGCCGAACTGGCGGAGGCGATCGGCCGCGGCGCTCGCGGCGGAACCATCGCCGCGGCAGGAGAATTCGGCGATGCCGTGCTACTGGCGGTGCCGGTGCCCGCCCTGGACGAGGTGCTGAGCCAGGCCGGCGCATTGTCCGGCCGCACCGTGATCGACTGCACCAATGCGTTCGAGCCGGACGAGGGCGGCTTCGGCCTATCGGAACCGGCTGTGGCCGAGCGCATTTCATCCACCGTACCCGGCGCCCGGGTGGTGAAGGCGTTCAACGTGTGTGCCGCGGAGGTCTGGGAGTCCGACCAGCGGGTGTTCGAGGGCCGCCGCCTCGTCGTCCCGCTCTGCGGGGACGACCCCGAGGCCGTGGCGCTGGTCGCCGGTCTGGCCGAGGACCTGAAACTGCAGCCCGTCCGCGCCGGTGGGCTGGGGCAGGCTCGCTACCTCGAGGCGACCACCGCCTTCGCGGTCGGACTGTGGTTCGGCGGCGGCGATGCTCGCGCCATGCTGCCGCCCTTGGAATCCGCCTTCGCCGTCCCCGACCAAGCCTGATATCCACAGTCGTCCCCACAGAGAAAGTCCCGGGGCGCACGCCGTTGTGCGCGCCCGGGACGGTCGGGGGCCCGTTACCAGCCCGGGTTGCCGCGGACCGGGATGTTCACGAAGCTCGGGGCATTCGGGTCCAGTTGCAGGTGTTCGGGTTTCAGACCGGTGTCCATCAGCAGGGGCATGATCGGCAGGCCCTTGGGGAAGTTGCTGGCGAAGACGTCGATCCGCAGCCGGTGGCCGGGCTGCAGCACGGCCTCGGTGGCGGGCAGGGCGATATCGAGGGTGGTCGGCTCGCCGGGCACGGTCGGCTGTCGCCGATCCAGCGAGGTGTAGGGGTGCGGATCGGTGTAATCGCCGTTGGCCGACCGGGAGCTGCGCGACTCGTCGATCTCCCGCATGGACGCCAGCAACTGGCCGGACGACACCACCGTCGACTGTCCGTCGGGCGCCACGTCGTTGACGGTGACCGACCAGTACCCGTCGGCGGCATCCTGAACGGTATTGAGCCGCACCGCGATCGGGCCCGAGATCGTCGTCGTCCCCGCGACCGGGGCACTGGTGAAGGTCAGGGCGTTGGTCTCGGCGATCCGCGAATCCTTCGCACACGCATCGATGATCGACAGCGCACCGATCGTGGCCTGTGCGGCATCGTTGGAGCACAGGGTTGTCAGGCCCGGGGATACGGTCAGCCGCGCGGGCGAACCGTCGTTCTCGGCGCTCAGCGAACCGTCGTAGACGCTGTTGGCGGTGCCACTGCGGTTGGCCGACAGATACATCCGCCGGTACGCCGAGGCCTCCTCGGCCGGGGCCGACGGCCCGAAACCGCCCTGGGTGATCCAGCCACCACCCTGCTGGCGCAGCGTCACGGGGCCGTAGGTGTCGATGCCGTTATCGATTCCCTTGAGCCACTTGTCGAACCACGCCCGCTGCAGGACATCCAGCCGCGGCGGCAGGCCCGGCTTGCCGTATTCGTTACCGGAACCGATGTGGTACGTGTTGCCCATCAGCAGCTGCTTCTGGCCCGGCGGCAGCGGAATCTCGTTGTATATCTTGGATTCCGAGTAAGTGAACAGATCGTGCCAGCCGCCGGTGACGAAGGTGGGCACCTGTACCCGGCTCGGGTCACCCAGCCACCCTTGGCGTGTCGAGGAGAAGCTGTTCAGGATGTCGCGCAGCCGCGGATCCATATCCTGGGTGCGCACGCTGGCGTAGGCGTTGAGCAGCACATCCATGTAGGTGAGCGGACTGGCGGCACGGTCGGACAGCCACTTGGTGTCGAACTTGCCGTTGGCGAGCGATTGCAGATCCGGCACCCACTTGGTGGTGTTGATGGCGGTGAGCCACAACGGGATGAAGGTGAATCCGAAACCGCTGCCCGGGTCGAGCACGTCCTGCACCAGATCGCTGCCCGGCACCACGGGGAAGATGGCCTTCAGGGCCGGAGGACGCTTCTCGGCGGTCTGCATCTGGTTGATGGCCGAGTAGGAGATGCCACTCATGCCGACCTTGCCGTCGGACCACGGCTGCCTCGACGCCCAGTCGATCACCTCGACGGAGTCCTGCTGCTCGCGCTGGCGCAACATATCCCATTCACCCTGGGAGAAGCCGGTGCCGCGAGTATCGACGACCACCTGCGTATAGCCGCTCTTGATCAGCTGGCGGTCGACGGCGAAGTTGCGCAGCTCGCCGCCCGCGAACGACTTGGTCAGATCGGTGAGGCCGGACAGCGGAGTACCGCTGAAGTCGATCTGCCGCAACAGATTCAGCACGACATCGGACAGGCCCGGCATCGACATCGCGTGATCGAGGATGTTGGAGACCAGCTTGGTGTAGGGCGTGATGTTGACAATGGCCGGTGTCTGCACGTCGATGGGACGTCCCGCGGCGTCGGCGGGCCGATACACGTTGGCCTTCAACACCGTTCCGTCACTCATCGTGATCGACACATCCCACTGGATGTTGATGTTCGGGTACTGCTGCGGGCCGTCCTCGGCGGCGGTCCAGGCGGCACCGGCCGCCCCGCCGTCCGGGCCGGTCGCCACCGGCGACGCGCTCGCGGTCGTGACACCGAAGAACGGGAGAGTGACGGTGGCGGCGACCGCAACCACTGTGACGCGCAGCGCGTACTTCATCGGACGTGATCCACCTCTCGAATGGTCGAACGTCCGGAAGTGTAGTTACAGCTAACTAAGTTGCAAACCCTCGGTTACACCAACTGCACTCGTTTTCTCTCAGGTTCTCAACGTCTCGGACGAGCCGTTCTGACCTGCCGAGTTACCTACCGGACATGGCGTGGACCACTTCCGACCGGCCGGAACGTGACTGCCGACACGTTTTCGAGCTGACCCGTAGAGGGCCACAGCAATGTGATAGCTACGGTTCCGTAGGAGTGACGCGATTCACGGGACCGCGGGTAACACCGAAAGGGGTTGGTGGCGGCCGGAAGCCGCCACCGTCGCGCCTCAGAACAAGCGGAATCCCGCGCCCACACCACCCTGGCGGTCGATATCGGCCAGCACCGCCGCAATCGTGGTCGCGGCGTCGGGCTGGTGGATCACGTCACCGGCACCCTGGCACGAGGGCAGCGGCACGGTCACGGGGCCGACCTCGAAATCCTTACCCGCCACGATCATTCCGATCAGCCGGTCGCCCATCAGCACCGGCGACCCGGAGTCGCCGTAGTCGGCGCACACATGGCTGGCGAACCACGCCGGATGGGTCTCCCAGACGATGCCGCAGGTGAAGCCGGTGGTGCGGCCGTTCTTACAGACGTTGTCGCCGGTCCTCGGCGCAGTGCCGGTCCCATTGATCACCGATTGGGCCACCTGCCGGGTGGGCACGACCCGAGCCGCATCGAATTCGATGACGGCCCAGTCGAAATCCTCGCTCTTGGCCGCGATGTGGCCGACCACACCGGCCTCGGGATCGTATTCGGCCAGCAGCCGCGCGCCGACCTCACCGCAGTGCCCGGCCGTGAGGCCGACGAGGCGGTCGGTGCGGTCGAAACCGATGGCGGTGAGGGTGCAGTCGGCGGCCGTGTCCGGCTCCGCCATCTGTTCGACGATGATGCCGGAGCCTCCGCCGAGTGTCACCGGCGCTCCGGCCTGGGCCGTTCCGGTGGCGAATGCGGTGCCGGCCACCGCCGCCACCGCCGCGACGGCCCAGGACACGACACGGGCTCGTCCCGCTGCAAACATGGTCATCTCTTTCTGCGCGCCCGGACCCGGTCCGGATATGAGGGGTTCCGTCCACCGTCGGGCAGCAACGAGCTCCCCTAGCGATGGATCGAAATCCCCCCGGGCAGAAAGCATTTCAACTGCAACCGACGCTGAACGGCTGGACACTACCAGGACGGCGCGTCCTTGCCCAGCCCCCTTACGCGACTACGAGGTGAACGATGGCCGGGACTTACTTGCCGCCCTGGCTCGCGACCGCGGCGGCACCGGCGGCGGCGGCTTCGGGGTCCAGGTACTCACCCGGGCCGACCGGGCGCAGGTTCTCGTCCAGTTCGTAACGCAGCGGGATGCCGGTGGGGATATTGAGCCCGGCGATGTCCTCGTCGGAGATGTCCTCCAGGTGCTTGACCAGTGCGCGCAGCGAATTGCCGTGCGCGGCAACCAGCACCGTCTTACCGGCCAGCAGTTCCCGGGAGATGGTCGACTCCCAGTACGGGACCATACGGGCCACGACGTCCTTCAGGCATTCGGTCTGCGGGATGTCGATGCCGGCGTAGCGCGGGTCTCCGGCCTGGCTGTACTCGTTGTCGGCCTCGATCGGCGGCGGCGGGGTGTCGTAGCTGCGACGCCACAGCATGAACTGCTCGTCGCCGTACTTGTCGCGGACCTGCGCCTTGTTCTTGCCCTGCAGAGCGCCGTAGTGGCGCTCGTTGAGACGCCAGTCGCGGACCACGGGGATCCAGTGCCGATCGGCGGCGTCCAGGGCGATATTGGCGGTGCTGATCGCCCGGCGCAGCAGCGAGGTGAACACGATGTCGGGCAGGACGTTGTGCTCGGCCAGCAGCTCGCCCGCACGCTTGCCCTCGGCCATGCCCTTATCGGTGAGGTGCACGTCGACCCAACCGGTGAACAGGTTCAGGGCGTTCCATTCGCTCTCGCCGTGGCGCAGCAACACGAGGGAGTACGTCATGCTGGTCATCCTGCCACGATGGCCTTATCACGGTTCACCGGCCTTGCGGCGCTCGGGGAGGGCCCGGCCCGACAGTGATGTAACACACATCCCTTGCCGGTGAGGTGGTCCGGCGGAGCCGCAGGACGGTCAGTCGTACTCGTCGGCGGTGGCGTGGCCCGCGGCGAGGACGCCCGCGCCGACCAGGGTGGCGCCGTTGGTGATTCGTGATTTCATGACCCGCAGGTCGCGGGTGAAGCCGAGGCGGGCGTGTTTCGCGATCGCTGCGCGCATCGGATTCCACAGGGGCTCACCGGATTCGGCGAAGCCGCCGCCGATCACCACGCGATCGATGTCCAGCAGTGCGGCGGCCGACGAAATCGCTTGGCCCAGCGCGGTTCCGGCCCGTTCCATGGCGGCCAGGGCGATGGCGTCATCGGCGCGTGCGGCCTCGGCCAACTCCACTCCGGTGGCGCCGGTCCACCCCTGCGAGCGCGCCCAGCGAACCGACGACATGCCGCTGGCGACGGCCTCGACGCAGCCCACGCCGCCGCATCCGCACGGCGCATCCCAGCCGGGGACCACGATGTGACCGATGTGCCCGGCATTACCGGTGCGCCCGACCGCGACCCTGCCGTCGGAGATGATCCCGCCGCCGATCCCCGAGGACACCGTCATCGCCATGCCGTTGCGCACCCCGCGCAAATCCCCGATGTGGTGTTCGGCCAAGGCCAGGCAGGCCCCATCGATCGCGAATCGAATCACCGCCGACGGAAACAGCTCCTGCACCGACTCGACGATCGGAAACCCGGACTTCCATTCCGGAATGTTCAACGGCGCCGTGATCCCCGACCGCACATCCACCGGCCCCGCCGACCCGATCCCGATCGCCGTGACCTTGGCCTCCCCCGCCACCTCCACCAGCAGTTCCCGGCACGCCTCCCACACCTTCGCCCCCGGCACCGACACCCGCCGCACATCCCGCACCTGCCGCCCCCCATGCACCACCCCCGCCGCGAACTTGGTCGCCCCGATATCCAGAGCCAACACACTCATCCGCAATCACCTCCTCGTCGTCCCGGCCAAAAGCATGCCGGGACCATGACTCGAGCACCAGCTCAGCACCATGGTGAACCACCAGCCGAAACCATGGGCGAAGTACCGGCCCAGCACCATGGGCGGAATATCAGCAGCCGTATCAGCGAGACCTCCCGCCGAGGACCGACCCGCCATTCCCTCTGCGAACGACCTTCTCATTCCCTGCGTATCGACCTCTCTGCGCGGGCCACTCATTCCCTGCCCAGCGCGGCTCGCTCATTCCCTGCCCAGCGCGGCTCGCTCATTCCCTGCCCAGCGCGGCTCGCTCATTCCCTGCCCAGCGCGGCTCGCTCATTCCCTGCCCAGCGCGACTCGCTCATTCCCTGCCCAGCGCGACTCGCTCATTCCCTGCCCAGCGCGGCTCGCTCATTCCCTGCGCAGCGACGCCCCAGGGCGGCGCTGCGCAGGGTCAGGACTCGTCCACCAGATGTTCGAAGGCGCGGAGGTTTTTGAGGGATTCGCCGCGGGAGACGCGCCACTTCCATTCTCGGCGGATGGATTCGGCGAAGCCGAGTTCGAGGAGGACGTTGAAGTCGGCGTCGACGGCCTCGAGGATTTGGCCGAAGACGCGGTCGAGTTCGTCGGCGGTGACGGCGTGGGTGGCGATGCGGCCGATCAGGTAGATGTCGCCGACCCGGTCGAGGGTGTAGGCGACACCGTAGAGGCGGCGGTTGCGGCGCAGCAGGAACTTGTAGACGCCCTCGAAGTTCTCATCGGGTTTGCGGCAGACGAAGCATTCGAAGCGCACGCCGTGCTGGCCGACGGTGAGCATCACGGTGGTCTTGAGCTTGCGCTCACCGGGCAGGACGGCGATGAAGGTGTCGTCGCCCTCGCGGGTGTACTCGACCTCGCGCTCGCGCAGGGTGTCCTCGATCAGCTGTGCGGTCCGGTGAATCGTGTCGTTCATCGGCGTACCACTCCCATCCGACGCCGCCACAGCGCCCGCGACCTGGCTTGATTGCCCTCTCCGAGCAACGTACCCGCCAGTCGCGACCGCACACCTCGATACCCCGACAGCGCCTCGATATAGCTGTCCAGCAAACCCTCGGCAGTGTGTTCCCAGGAGAAGTTGGCGGCATGGTCGACCGCGGCGGCCCCCATCCGCTCCAAGCGAGCGGGATCGTTCAGCAGCGACCGCAGCGCAGCCGCCCACTGGTCGGTGCGGTGGCCCGGCACGAGCAGGCCCGACACCCCGTCCCGCACCGCGGTACCCAGGCCGCCCACGTGTGCGGCCAGCACGGGGGTGCCGCTGGCCTGGGCCTCGATGGCGACCAGGCCGAAGGACTCGTTGTGGCTGGGGACGGCAACCAGGTCGGCGGCCCGGTACACCTGCACCAACCGCTGCGGCGGCTGCGGCGGCAGGAAGGTCACCCGGTCGGCGATGCCGAGGGACGCGGCCAATTCGATCAGGGCATCGGGACGTTCGAGCCCGGTGCCGGAGGGTCCGCCCACGATCAGCACCCGCAGCGCGCGGCCGGGTTCGGCCTGCAGTACCTGCGCGGCCGCCCGCACCAGGACGTCGGGCGCCTTCAGCGGCTGGATGCGGCCGATGAACGCCACGACCTGCTCGTTCGGCGCGATCCCCAGTTCGGCGCGGGCGACGGTCCGGTCGCCGGGGCTGTAGCGGGCCAGATCGGCACCGGGCAGCACCACATCGATACGGTCCGGTTCGGCGCCGTACAGCTCGACCAGCTGACGCGCCTCCTCGGTGGTGTTGGCGACCAGCCGGTCGGCCTCGGCGATGAGCTGCTTCTCCCCGATCTCGCGGGCCACCGGTTCGGGCACATCGCCCTCGGCCAGATAGGCATTCTTCACCGCGGCCAGCGTGTGCGCGGTGTGCACCTGCGGCACCCGCCAGCGGTCGCGGGCCAGCCAGCCGACCTGACCGGACAGCCAGTAGTGGGAATGGATGAGGTCGTAGTGGCCGGGCAGCTGCCGCGCCTCCTGCCGCAACACCTCGGCTGCGAACGGGCACAGCTGGGTCGGCAGGTCATGCTTGTCGAGCCCTTCGAACGGGCCCGCCACCACATTGCGCACCAGCACACCGGGGGCGGCCTCGACGACAGGCTCGTCATCGGAGGAGGTAGCGCGGGTGAAGATCTCCACCTCGACGCCGCGTCGGGCCAGCTGGATCGCGGTCTGCAGCACGTAGACGTTCATGCCGCCCGCATCTCCGGTGCCCGGTTGCGCCAGGGGTGAGGTGTGCACCGACAACACGGCGATCCGATTCGGCCGTAGGTCCGGGCGTTGACTCACCTCTCCAGTGTGCACGCCCATACGAACCGACCGGTGCGACCTCCACCACCAAGTGACCGCCATCACAATGCCGTTCGAGACCACTCGCAGCGACCGAAGCGTCGACCCACCTACTCGTATCGAGCGCCCGATCCGGCAAATACCAAGCGGCACAATCGCATCGCGAGCCCGGCCATTCGCGACCGGCCGTAACCAGGCTCGTCCCGGTCGAATTCCCCGCACCACCCGCCCGCGAGCACTTTCCCTCATCCCCGAGGAACGGCCTCCCCACCCAGCCGGTTCGACTAGATCCGGCCACATGAACGACACCTCGCCTCCGCACCGGGACTCACCCGAGAAATGCTGCCGCCCAGAAGGATTCACACCGCTTGCCTGTTGTCCCGAGAAGGTTTGCCGAGGCGGCAACTGATTTCGCGAGCACATAGGTAACTCATTGGGCACGCCCGGGAATCAGCCTGAACCCAACGCAGGACCTGTGACCGAACCGAGCGGCACCTACTGGTATTGCCTAAAGGCGCGGGCCTGCGAAGGTGTGCTGGGCGAAGTCGCCGGGGTTGGGGCCCGCCTCGGCCAGGAGGTCGCCTGTTGCCGACCAGATGCCGGAGCGGCCGGAGGTGCGGTCGAAGCCGCCGCCGGTGGGGCCCGCAAAGGCGGCGGTGGCGATCCATACGCCGTGGTCGACGGCGGTCCGGCGGGCGCGTTCGCCGTGCACGGTGGACTCGTGATCGGCGTGGACGACGCCGGCAACGTAACCGTCGATGCCGAGTGCCGCGGTCCTGGCGGCGTGCTCGGGGATGCCGGTGTCGCGACAGACCGCCAGGCCGAGCCGCCAGCCGTCCACCTCGAGGACCGCGGGCTCACCCGCCACGAAACGCTCGGACTCACTGCCGTGCAGATAGACCTTGCCGTAAGCCACCGACGCTCCGGTGCCGTCCACGGCGAGGACACCGATGCGCGGGCCGGGCACCGGGGCCCCGACCAGCGCGAGCGAACCGGTCTGCGCGCACGCCGCCACGATCGGCGCGAGCCGCTCGTCGTCCGGCGTCACCACCTCGGCGTCGAGTTCGTACCCGGTCAGCGACATCTCCGGAAAGACGACCACTCGCGCCCGCGCCGCCCGCACGATCTCCGCATGCGCCGCCGCGTTCCCCACCACGTCGTGCGCCGCACACCGCGGCTGTGCCACCGCGATGCTCAGCTCGCCTCGCACCCGCACCTCCACCAGCTCCAGCTCCGCCCCATCCTGCCAGGCCTGCAAGACGCCCGACCGCGACGGGGCCGCCCTGGATTTCGTTCAGCCCGAAGGCATGCGAGCGCATGCCACCCGCCGCTTCAGCACGAACCGGTAGGCCTAGGCCAGGAGGGATCGCCGCAAACGGCAAGGGCCCGCACGGTTGCCGTCAGAATTCGCGCCTCGACGGTGGTGGCCCGTATTCGCGAGGGGTCAGCCCAGGGAGTCGATGAAGTCGGTGACCTCGGTGACGAAGCGACCGGTGTCCTGGATGAACAGGCCGTGCTGGGCATCGTCCCAGTACGACGTGCGGACGTCGGGGGCGGTGTCGGCGATGTAGCGGCCGTTGCCGATGGGCACCACCGGGTCGTCGGTGCCGTGCAGGACGAACACCGGAATGTCCAGGGCACGAAGGGTTTCGGAGTTGTCGACGGTGCGGTAGAACAGCGCCTTGCGGACGCTCGGCGGGGTGGACAGGCTGCCGCCGAACAGGCGCTGGGCGTCGGGTCCCTTGTCCCGGGCGCCGCCGGTGTTGGCGCTGCCGAAGGCCGAGAAACCGCGCACGGCCTTACCGGCACTCTCCTCGAAGACGTCGGGGATGGCCTGCCGCATCGCGGTCCCCATCTCCGCGCCCGGCACGCCCCGGCCGATACCCGCCTGCGAACCGCAGTAGACGACGCCCGCGACCGCGCCGGTGCCGTAGGCGGTCAGATAGTCGGTGAGCACGATGCCGCCGTACGACCAGCCGAGCAGCACCGCCCCGGACTCGATTCCCTCACCGGCGAGCACCGCCGCGACGTCGGCCGCCCAGTTCTTGGGGTCGTCGTACCCGGTCTCGGGTGCATCGGAATAGCCGTGGCCGCGCAGATCGACCGCGATCACGCGGAACCGCCGGGCCAACTCGTCGGCCGCGGCACCCCAGTTGAGCAGATTGCCCGCCCATCCGTGCAGCAGCACCAGCGGTCGCCCGTCGGCGGGACCGGTCACCCGGTACACGATCGTGGTTCCGTCCGCGCTCACAACATCCCGAATCGCCATGAGGTCAGGCTAGGCCAGGCGTCCCCCTTTAAGCTCGGGCCTATGAGCACTCGCACCGCCGTCGTCACTGGGGCCAGTTCCGGAATTGGGGAGGCCACCGCCCGTGAGCTCGCCAAACAGGGCTACCACGTGTACGTGGGCGCCCGACGGGTGGACCGGCTGACGCGGTTGGCCGAGGAGATCGGCGGGACGGCGCTGCCGCTGGACGTGACCGACGAGGCGTCGGTCCGGGCGTTCACCGAGGCGATCGAGCGGGTCGACGTGCTGGTCAACAATGCCGGTGGCGCAAAGGGTTTGGCGCCGGTGGCCGAGGCCGACCTGGACGACTGGCGCTGGATGTGGGAGACGAACGTGCTCGGCACGCTGCGCGTCACCAAGGCACTGCTACCGAAGCTGATCGCCTCCGGCGACGGGCTGATCGTCACCGTCACCTCGGTCGCGGCCTTCCACGCCTATGACAACGGCGCCGGCTACACCTCCGCCAAGCACGCCCAGGCCGTCCTGCACCGGACGCTGCGCGGCGAACTGCTCGGCAAGCCGGTGCGCCTCACCGAAATCGCCCCCGGCGCTGTCGAAACCGAATTCTCCCTGGTCCGCTTCGACGGCGACGCCGAACGCGCCGCCAAGGTCTACGAGGGCATCGACCCTCTGGTCGCCCAGGACATCGCCGAAATCATCGGCTTCGCCGCCACCCGCCCACCCCACGTCAACCTCGACACCATCATCGTCAACCCCCGAGACCAGGCCAGCCCCAGCCGCTTCGCGCGCAGGGCCTGACCCCGGTCGCTTCGCTCCCGGGGATTCGAAGACGACCTCCGCCCGAGGATTCGACGTGGGCCGCCGCCCGGGGATTCGAAGGGGGCCGCCGCCCGGGGATTCGAAGGGGGCCGCCGCCCGGGGATTCGTAGAGGGCCGCCGCCCGGGGATTGGAAGAGGGCCGCCGCCCGGGGATTGGAAGAAGACCTCCGCCCGGGGATTCGTAGAGGGCCGCCGCCCGGGGATTCGAAGAAGACCTCCGCCCGAGATTCGAAGAGGGCCGCCGCCCGGGGATTCGAAGAAGACCTCTGCCCGAGGATTCGAAGTGGGACTCCGCCCGCGATTGAAGAAGGCCGCCGCCCGGGCGATTGAAGAGGCTCCGCCCGGGACTGGAGATGGCGATTGAAGAGGGCTCCGCCCGAGACCGGAGGCGGGACGCGTCCTGGAGTTGGGAGATGAGGACGCGTTCCCGGGTTGCGGAGACGAGAACGCATCGGGTTGCGGAGACGAGAACGCGTCCCCCGGGGACGTTACGACACGTCCCAGCTCTTCTCATTTCCCCGGGGGGGCGAGCCCTTCTCACATCCCCAGGAGCGAGCCCTTCTCACATCCCCGGAAGCGAACCCTTCTCACATCCCCGGGAGCGAACCCTTCTCATTCCCCGGGAGCGCAGCGACCGGGGTCAGCGGCCGCCCGCGGGCTGGGGCGGGACCGGTGTGGCCGAGACCGCGGAGGCCGGTTCGCCCTGGAGGGCGGACAGGGTCTTCCAGGTTTCCCAGTCGATGGTCCAGTCGTAGAGGTCGCCGTCGGCGGCGGACAGGGCGATCGAGGTGCCGGTGATCTCGACCGGGTCGCCGTACATCGCGGTCGGGAAGTACTTCTGGGCGTCGGAGGTGCTGAGGTTGATGCAGCCGTTGGTGACGTTCGAATTGCCCTGGGCGCCAGACGATTCGGGGTTGGCGTGGATGAATTCGCCGTTGTTGGAGATGCGTACCGCCCAGCGTTCGCGAACGTTGGTGTAGAACGGCGGATTCGACATCATGAAGTCCTCGTACTTCTCGGTCACCACGTGGATGCCCGAGCGCGTCACGTTGCGCGGCTCGTTGCCCTCGCCGTAGCTGCACGGGAAGTCGAAGATCGTTTCCCCCTCCCGGATCACCTGCACCCGATGACTGGGCGCGTACCCCTTCACGATCTGCGCGCGGCCGATCTTGAAGTCGGAGGTGAGATCGGAGTCGCCGTAGGCGCCGTCACCCAGCTCCAGGCCGTACAGCTTCGCCGAGAAGTTCACCGTGGTGCCGGGGGCCCAGTAGTTGCGGGGCCGCCAATGCGCCCGCGAGCCGCCGTTCTCGTCCGGCAGCCAGGCCCATCCACCCTCGGTCTCGGGCGCGGTCGTGACCGTGAAGGCCCGCTCCACCGCGGCCTTGTTCGCGATGTGCCGCTTGAACTGCACGATCAGCGGCGCCGCGATGCCGACCTCCTGACCGTCGCCGATATTGATCGTGGCGGGCACGGTCTGCTTGGGCTGCACGGTGGTGAACTTGCCCTCGATCGGAACCGGTTTGCCGTCGGTGCCGACCGCCGTCCCCGACCAGGTGTAGGTGACGCCGTACCCGAGCGGCTCACTCACCCGGAAGCGCGATTTGTCCGGCGCCAGCTCGCCCTTGACCTGCTTACCGCCCGGATTGCTCAGCGCCACCTGATCGATGCGTCCGTTCGCAACCGAAACCGACACGGGTGCAGTGGGATTGATGTCCGCGCTGCCGCTGCCGGGCTCGAACGTCACCTTGGCGACCGGCCCCTTGTCCTTCGGCGCAGCCTTGTCGCCGCTGCTTCCGTTCGAACATCCCGCCACCAGCGCGGCCGCCGCCAGCTGAGTAAATCCGACCAGCACGGCGCGACGGCTAGTAGTTTCTCGAATGCTCACTTCCTCGAATTTACCGCCAAAAATCACCCGACCGGCCGTCGTGAGCCGTGGTACCCGCCACGCGCTACAGCCGAACCCCTACCGTCACCGGCTCGGGCTCCAGGCGAATCCCGAACCGCTCGGCGACGCCGTCGCGCACCGTCCGCGCCAGCTCGACCAGGTCGGCGGTGGTCGCGGCGCCCCGGTTGGTCAGCGCCAGCGTGTGCTTGGTCGACAGGCGAGCGGGCGCGTCGGGTCCGGGAAATCCCTTGGCGAAGCCGGCCCGCTCGATCAGCCAGCCGGCGGAGAATTTCACCCCGTCGGGGGCGGGATACGTCGGAATTGTGACATCGCCCACATGGGCGGCGATGGCGGCCCGCACCTCGTCCACCCGCGCCTGGGGCACGACCGGATTGGTGAAGAACGACCCCGCACTCCAGGTGTCGTGATCCGCGGCGTCGAGCACCATGCCCTTGCCCGCGCGCAACCGCAGCACCGCCGCCCGCACCTCGGCGGCGGGCCGGGTCTGTCCTTCCTCCGCCTCGAGCACCCGGGCGAGTTCGTGATACCGCAGCGGGGCGCTGGAACCATCGGACCGCAGCGTGAAATCCACCGCCAGCACCACCGCCCGGTCGCTGTGCTTGAGCACCGAGGTCCGATAACCGAAACCCAGTTCGGCGGGCTCGACCCAGCGCACCTCGCCGGTGGCGCGATCCAGCAGCCGCACCCGACGCAGCAGCTGCGCGACCTCCACGCCGTAGGCGCCGACGTTCTGCACCGGCGTCGCCCCGGCCGAACCCGGAATCCCCGACAGGCATTCCAGCCCGCCCAGCCCGGCATCGACCGTCGCCGCCACCACCGCATCCCAGTTGGCGCCCGCCTCGGCGACCACCCGGTCCGCGCCGATCTCGACGCCCTCGGTGGCGATGCGGACCACGACGCCGCCGAACCCGGCGTCGGCGACCAGCAGATTCGACCCGCCCGCCAGCAGCAGCACCGGAACCCCGGCCGCATCGAGCGTGCGCACGGTGGCGATCAGAGCGTCGGTGGTGTCGCAATCGGCGACCGTCGCCGGGCCGCCGACGCGCAGCGTGGTGAGCTCGGCCAACCGCACCGAATTACGCACCCGCGCACCGGTTGCGGCAAGCAGCTCGCTCACTTCGTCGAACGGCACCACCTGAGATGTACGCACAGCCCAAGACGGTAGCGTGTTCCACCATGGCGACACCCCTGGCGTACACCGCTCACTACTCGCATCCGGCCGCTGCCGTGCGTGCGGCGATCGCCGACGAGCAGTACTGGAAGGACCGGATCGCCGAGGTCGGCGGCCCGGGCGCGCGGCTGGAGTCGTTCGAGGCGTCGGGTGATCAGGTGCGGGTGGCGATGGTGCAGTCCATCCCCGCCTCGGAGCTGCCCAGCTCCATCACCTCGGTCCGCCCCGGCGACCTGATCATTCCCCGCACCGAGACCTACACCGGCACCTCGGGCGTTTTCGAGGCCCATGTCGAGGGTGCGCCTGCCCAGGTGCGCGGCACCGTCACCCTGAGCGGCGGCGATGCGGGGTCCACGATCGTGGCCGACGGCTCGGTGGAGGTGAGCATTCCGCTGTTCGGCAAGAAGATCGAGGCCGTGGTCGCGGAGAAGCTCACCGAGCTGCTCGCCTCCGAGGCGGAGTTCACCGACACCTGGATCGCGGGGCGCTGATCCGGGCGCAACCCGCGCCGCGGCGAAGGTCCAGCAACCCGACGCGGTAATCTGAGCGGCCATGGCCCGCCGACTGGACTACTCAGCTCGCTACCCGCTGCACACCACCAAAGAGGTGTATGCGGCGCTGTCCACCCGCGCCTACTGGGACGCGCGGATGGAGGAGATGCGCAAGTACTCCCCGAACGATGTGGTCAGCCTGGACGCCGGTGACGGTGGCATCGAGGTCGTGCTGCAGCACGTGCTACCGCGCGACATGCTGCCCGATATCGCGCAGGCGGTGATGCGCAAGGACATGGTGATCACTCGCAAGGAGACCTACGGGCCGTTCGGTACCGAGGTCAGGGGCGAGTACACCGCTGCCATTCCCGCAGGTCCGGGCAGCTTGGGCGGAACCATGCACCTGTTTCCCACCGAGACCGGCTGCACCCTGCGCACCTCGTCGACGGCGAAGGTGTTCATCCCGCTGCTCGGGCCGAAGCTGGAGCAGCTGATGCTGATCAATCTGGTCGACCTGTTCCGGGCCGAGGCCGAATTCACCACGCAGTGGCTGGAAGAGCAGAACCCGACGGCCGCCTAGGCGCCCGCCTTCCGCACCACCCCGGTCACCGCACACCCCGATGCCCTCACGCCCGAGCACGCCGACTCGCCCGCCCAAACCGGTCGGCGCGATCACCCGCGGCACCACGGGGGTGAACCGGTTACGCCGCAGCGATCGCTGGTTGATGCACGACGATCTCGTCGCCGCTCGACTGCGCGACGCGGCCGACCCGCTCGTGGTCGATCTTGGTTACGGCGCGCGGCCGGTGACGACGCTGGAATTGGCGGCGCGCCTGCGGAGGGTGCGTGCCGACGTGCGGGTGGTCGGGCTGGAGATCGATCCGGACCGGGTGGTGCCCGAACGCGACGGGGTGATGTTCGCTCGCGGCGGTTTCGAATTGGCGGGGCTGCGCCCGGTGCTGGTGCGGGCGTTCAATGTGCTGCGCCAGTATCCGGAAGAGGCGGTGCCCGGGGCGTGGGCGACGGTGCTGGCGGGGCTGGCTCCGGACGGGCTGCTGGTCGACGGCACCTGCGACGAGATGGGCCGCCGCTGCGCCTGGGTGCTGCTGGACCGTTCCGGGCCGCGCTCGCTCACGCTGGCCTGGGACCCGTTCACCGTCGACCGCCCCTCCGACATCGCCGAGCGCCTCCCGAAGATCCTGATCCACCGCAACACCCCCGGCGAACGCATCCACACCCTGCTCACCGCCGCCGACCGCGCCTGGGCCCGCGCCGCCCCCCTGGCCCCCTACGGTCCACGCCTCCGCTGGCGCGAGGCCGCAAACCTCTTACGCGAGGACGGTTTCCCCGTCCGCCACTACCGCCGCCGCATGCGCGACTGCGTCCTGTCGATCCCCTGGCCCACCGTCGCCCCCAACGGCTGGTGACCCCCTCCCCCCTTCGCACACTTCCACGGCCGCCGGTGCGAAGCACCACAACTGGTACAGCTGGCGAACAGGCCCTGGGCAGAACAACCTTCCCGCACCCCTTGTTCACAAACGCACCCCGTCCAGAGCGATGCAAGGCGTGCGTTTACCAACAAAGGGTGCGGCACCACCAGCGCCCTTCAGGTAAGGCATCAGCCCAGCCGCACCCCTTATTGACAGGCGCACCCCTTCCAGGGCCTGGACGGGGTGCGTTTACCAACACGGGGTGCGGCAGCACCAGCGCCCTTCGGGTAAGGCATCAGCCCAGCCGCACACCTTATTGACAGGCGCACCCCTTCTAGGGCCTGGACGGGGTGCGTTTGGCGAGATGGGGTGCGGCTGGCTGGGAGCGCGCCGGAATCGGGAGGGGTGGGTCGGGTTAGTTCAGAGGTGGAGTGTTTGTTGTAGGCGGCCGGTCAAGGCGGCGACCGGGAAGAGGGAGCGGGGTTCGTAAGGCTGGCGCCATAGGCCGCCGTGGAGGGCGCCGGAGGTGAAGAGGGACTCCGGGTTCGGGTGGGGGGGTGGGTGGGGTGACGAGGTCCGCGACGAGTTTGGCGGCGAGGAGGGTGCGGGCGGTGTCCGGGTCGAAGATTTCGATGCCGCGGCGGGTCAAGCCCTGGTAGGACGCGGCGAGCCAGGTGGTTCGGGTGGTTGCCCGGGTCCACGCCAGGGGTGGGACCGTGTAGGAGACGGTGGTGCCGGTGGCGTGGGCCGAAAGTGCGCGCCAGCGCGGTAATCGGTGGGTCAGGGCGTGGTGGGGGCCCAGCGACGACAGCAGGAGATCGACGATGCCCCACGGTGCGCCCTCGGCGTCGGGGATCTCGCGGCGGTAGCCGGGGCGCCAGAGAGCAGAGCGTGTCAGTAGGCGGGTTGCTTTGCGGGTGAGACCGCCGAATCCGCTCTCGTCCACACGTTCCCGTGCCGCCGTCACCACCTCGTGCGGAACCGCATAGCAGTCGAATGGAGAACCCAGATAGGCCAGCGCCGTATCCGGCCGGTGGCGTAACACGATGTCGGTCAGCAGATCCGAGGCGGCGGCCAGCCGCACCCCTGCGGGTCCGGGTGTCGACGCGTGGAGGCCGAGCACCGGACGGGCCTCGGATCCGGTATGCGCCGCGAGCCAGTTGGCAAGTCCGGGAAGACGTCCGGCGACATCGGCACCGGGCCGATCCGCCGTGCGCGGAAACCACAGCACACCCGCACCCGCACGGGCCTGCTCCCGCAGCGACTGCCAGCGCAGCCGTCCCGGCAGATCGACCGCGAGCACCTCGGCGCCCCACCGCAGCAGCGGCTGCAGCGGACCGAGTTCCGCCGCGGCACCGACCAGCGCCACCCGGAAGCCGGGCAGCGACAACCACTCCGGATGATCGATCACGCGCTCGACGGCGGCGGCGAAGCCGGGCTCGACCACACCGCGATGCTGCCAGTCCCGCAACTGCCGACGCAGCGGCTCGCCGGCCAGCACCCCGCCCCGCCACGGAACCTCCAGCCGGGCGACCGGTTTCGCCTCCCCCGCGACGCGCTCGGTGTCGAATTCGACCGCACCGGCACCGATCGCGGACAGATCCACCGCCTCCAGCGGCGCCACGGTACGCCCCGCCGTGAACCGCAGCACGGCCCGCACCGCGCGCAGTCCGTCGTCGGCCATCCCGCGCGAGGCGGCCGGTGAGCTGACCGCCAGCGCGGTCATGGCACGGAACACCTCGCGATAGCCGCGCCGCCAATCCCGGCAGGTCTCCACCCACTGCGCCAGATCCGCATCATGGCGGCGCACCGCATCGGAGACCACCGCGGTCGCGAACATGTCCGCGATCCGGTCGGGCGGCCCGGGCGGAAAGACCAGATCCCACATGACACGACCGACCGTCCCCATACCCGGTCACGATGCCATGAACGGCGGTCGCGCAAAACTCGAACCGAACACCTCTCATAGCCGCCGAGCATCACAGGTCTACGGCGACAACGACTTTCACGCCCGAGCCAGCGCCTGCCGCACCCGTGCCGCGGTCCGCGGCGGCAATCCGGCGGCGGCGGAACGGATTTCGGCGCTCGCGCAGCGGTGGATGGCGACCGCATCGGCCACCACCTCGTCCAGCGCGGCCTGCCCGATCCCGGTCTCGGCCAGGTCCAGGACCGTCCGCACCGGGGTCGTCACCAGGAACGCGCCCGCCGATTCCACATCGCCGCGGCGCAGCACCCGCCGCAGCACCACCAACCGAGGCGCGCTGGGCACCCGCCCCGCACCGGCCGACATATGCACGAACCGCGGCCGCAACCGTCCCATCCCGTGCAGTTCCGCCGCGCTGTGATGCGAGACCGCGGCCTCCCCCTCGAACCAGGCCGACCACATCGCATATTCGTCCAGCGGACCCTCCGGCCAATCGGCCATGCGCAGCAGCCCCACCCCGACCCTGGCCACCAGCCCTTCCTCGAGCGCCGAGCGGATCCGCTCCTCGCATCCGACCCGCAGGACCAACCGAGTGGTGAAGTATCCGGCGTGCCGTCCGGCCAGCCGTCGCAGGATCGTCCAGCCCTGTTCCGGGTCACGAATACGACTGGCGGCCACGTCGCTGGACATGTGATCCAGGCTACGCCGGGCGCCTGTGCCATATGTCACAATCGCCCCCGGCGTTCGTCGAAACCCTTCACACGCTCCACAGAGCCGGCTCAGAAAGCTCGGGAAGAATCGCTGCCATGAGTTCGAATCCTCCAGACACCGCGGCCGGCCCCGCCCCCGGGGCACCGGCCGGTGAACCGCGCCCCCGGAACGTGCGGCGGATCGTGCTGATCCTCGGACTCGTTCTCGTGCTGGCCGTGGTCGGCACCGCCGCGGCCG
This sequence comes from Nocardia transvalensis, assembly GCF_015477765.1. GTDB lineage: Bacteria > Actinomycetota > Actinomycetes > Mycobacteriales > Mycobacteriaceae > Nocardia > Nocardia transvalensis_A. Next base: position 112,653 of record NZ_JADLQQ010000016.1, read on the forward strand.
CCGAAACCTATTACCGCAGGCAGAATGCGCGCTGCATCGCCACCCAGGTGGAGAAGGACCTGGGATCGAAGGTCTCGGTGCACTTCGGCCCGAAACCGCTGCTGCTCACCGCGATCGACCACAAGGTCCAATACGTCACCCTGGACAGCGACGACGCAAAGTTCGGCCCCGCGGTCGGCATGAAGGTGCATGTCCGGCTCAACGACATCACGCTCGTCGACGGCGGCCGCGGCGGCGCCGACGTCGACAACTCCAACGCCTACGCCACCTGGAGCAACGACGGCATCGAGCAGACGCTGAGCGGCCTCGTCTCGGGTGTGCAATCGGACCCGAGCAGCGACACCCTCGACGTGAAGGTGCTCGGCGGCCTGGCCGACCTGCGGCTGAAGCCGCAGATCGTGGGCGACCAGATCCAGGTCTCCACCCAGTCCGCGCAGCTGCTCGGGCTCGGCCTGCCGACCGATCTGGTGGACGGGATCGTGAACCTGATGACCCAGAGCCTGCAGGGCTATCCGCTGGATCTGAAGCCGACCGCCATCAAGGTCACCGACAACGGCATCCGGGTCGATCTGACCGGCGGCGCCACCAAACTGCAGGGCGGCAACGGTCACTGCTGATCAGCGGGTCACTCCGGGAATCCGGCCAGCACCTCGCGCGAGCGGGACAGGCCCAGCCGGGTGGCCCCGGCGGCGACGAGTTCGGCCGCGGCCTGCGCGGTCCGGATGCCGCCGCTGGCCTTGATGCCCAGGCGGCCGCCCACGGTCTCGGCCATCAGCCGCACCGCGTGCACGCTGGCGCCGCCCGCGGGATGGAATCCGGTGGAGGTCTTCACGAAGTCGGCGCCCGCACGTTCGGCGGCCCGGCACACCTCGACGATCGCCGCGTCGGGCAGCGCCGCCGCCTCGATGATCACCTTCAGCACCGCCCGACCGCCGATGGCCTCGCGGACGGTGAGGATGTCGGAGAGCACCGCGTTGTAATCACCGGCGAGGGCGGCCCCGATATCGATCACCATGTCGACCTCGGCCGCGCCCTGGTCCACGGCCAGCCGCGCCTCGGTGCCCTTCACGAGCGAGTGGTGTTTTCCCGAGGGGAATCCGGCGACCGTGGCGAGCACCAGACCGGGCGCGCGCACCGGCAGCACCGAGGGCGACAGGCACACGGCGTACACCCCCAGCTGCCGCGCTTCGTCGATCGTCGCGGTCACTTCGGCCGTCGTGGCCTCGGGAGCGAGCAGGGTGTGGTCGATCATCGCCGCCACCTCCCCACGGGTGAGGGCACGGTTTTCGGGTTCGCGGGCGGTATCGGACATGAGGACAGAGTTTGGCACATATCCGTTGCGGGCGGCTGCGGCCTTCCCGCACACTCGTAATGGACGGCCTGGTTGGGCCACTCGTCGGGGAGGAGATGTCACCGTGCTGATCCGTCGTGAACGGCCCGGCGACATTCCCGCGATCGATACGATCCACCGCGCCGCGTTCGCCCGCGAATATCCCGACGGCACGCCCGAGGACGTGCCCCGCGCGGCCGCCGATCCCGCGGAGGTCGACCTCGTTCATCGCCTGCGCAGCGATTCCGGCTGGATTCCGACGCTGTCGATGGTGGCCCAGGTCCACGATCGGGTGGTCGGGCACGTCTGCCTGACCCGCGCGAGTGTGGGGCCGTTTCCGGTGCTGGCGCTCGGCCCGATCGGCGTGCTGCCCGACCATCAGGGCGGAGGTGTCGGCTCGGCGCTCATGCATGCCGCGCTCGGTGCCGCCGATGCCCTGGACGAACCGCTCGTGGGGTTGCTCGGCCATCTCGACTACTACCCGCGTTTCGGTTTCGTCCCGGGCACCCGGCTTGGCATCGTGCCCGACGAGCCGGCCTGGGCCTCCCACTTCCAGGTGCGGCGACTGACCACCTACGAATCCGGAATCGTCGGCGAATTCCACTACGCCGAGCCGTTCTACGACCTCTGAGCGGCCGCGCCATCCCCACCTGCGAGGATTGAGCCATGAGCTCGACCCCCGCCCTATCCGATGATCATCGTTTCGTGCTGACGCTGGGCTGCCCGGACCGGCCGGGCATCATCGCCCGCATCACGTCGTTCATCGCCGATTTCGGGGGCTCGATCGTGGAGGCCGGTTACCACTCGGACACCGATTCGGGCTGGTTCTTCACCCGGCAGGCGATCAAGGCGTCGACCGTGCCGTTCGAGCTGAGCGAGCTCCGCGACCGCTTCGCCGCGGTGGCTCACGAATTGGGCCCGGACACCGAGTGGCAGCTGCTCGACTCGGGCGCGCGACGCCGGGCGGTGCTGCTGGTCAGCAGGGACGGCCACTGCCTGCACGACCTACTCGGCCGGGCGACCAGCGGCGAACTGCCCGCCACCATCGAGGCGGTCATCGGCAATCACCCCGACCTCGCCGAGATGGCACACGCCCATGGCGTGAAGTTCCACCACGTCCCGTTCCCGAAGGACCCGGCCGACCGCGGCCCCGCGTTCGAGCAGGTCCGCGAGCTGGTGGACGCCCACGACCCGCACGCCGTGGTCCTGGCCCGCTTCATGCAGGTCCTCCCGCCCCACCTGTGCGACCACTGGGCGGGCCGCGCGATCAACATCCACCACAGCTTCCTCCCGTCGTTCGTCGGCGCCCGCCCCTACCACCAGGCCTTCACCCGAGGCGTCAAACTCATCGGCGCCACCTGCCACTACGTCACCGCCGAACTCGACGCAGGCCCGATCATCGAACAGGACGTCATCCGAATCGACCACGCCGACACCGTCCCCGACATGGTCCGCCAGGGCCGCGACATAGAACGCGTAGTCCTGGCCCGCGGCCTCCGCTGGCACCTCGAGGGCCGAGTCCTGGTCCACGGCCGCCGCACCGTCGTCTTCGAATAACACGCGCGCTCACCTAACACGGGCGCCCACCCCAAGTACCAACCTCGGGGACCACCCTCGAAAGACCCAACGCAACAACTGATCTCGCAAGCACATGGGTAACTCCCCGGGCACGCCCAAAACTCCCCCGGCCCCCAACGCAGGACCTACGACCAACTCCCGCGGCTCTCACTGGTACGGCCTAAAACCCGGGGAGGCGGCACAGCGGGGCGGCGCCAAGACCGGGCGCCCTTGACCGGCCTTGGCTGGCAACGCGGGTCAACCGTGCTGCCGCTCATCCCCCGTCCTCGGCGGAGAAGACCTCGTCATATCCAGTGTCCGCCCGCTGGACGCGTCAACCGGCGGGGGTGGTTGACGCTCTGGGCGAACATCCGGGCTAGGACGCCGCGGCGCTGCCCGGACGCAGGCCTGGGGTGGCGCTGCGGGAGATGCGGATCAGGCGGTGGAGTTCGGCGTTGAACTCCTGCGGAGCCTCGATATTGGGCAGGTGGCCGGTGGGCAGGACCGTGAAGCGGTCCAGGCTGCCCGCCGCGGCCAGCACGTCGGCGATCTCCCGGGAATGGATCGGCGGGAGCAGCTTGTCGAATTCCCCGGCGATCACGCTGGTGGGCACCGTGATATCGGCGGCGGCATCGCGCAGATCCAGCCGGGCCAGATCGCGGGCCACCGCACCGCGCACCGCGGGGCGGCAGGAGCGCACGATCGACAGGCCGAAGTCGGTCATATCGGCATCGCAGGCCGGGTTCATGATCCGGTCCTTGAAAAGGCTACGGGCCACGGCGAATCCGGGTAGCGGCACCGGCGCGCCGAAGACGGTCTGCGCCACCCAGACCGGGGCCGGCACCAGATCGCTCAGCAGCGGAATGATCTTGGCGCGGGCGGGAATTCGGCCCGCGGCGGTGGTGGCCAGCAGGACGGCCGAGGCGCGCTGGGAAACCTGTTCCGGGAATCGCCGCGCCCAGGCCTGAATCGTCATGCCGCCCATGCTGTGACCCACCAGCACCGCCCGCTGTCCGGGCCGCAGCACCGCGTCGAGCACGGCGGACAGATCCCCGGCCATTTGGTCGGCGCTGAAGGACTCCGAGCCCAGCGTGCTCTCACCGTGCCCGCGCTGGTCGTAGGCCACCACCCGATATTCGTCGGAGAAGGCGTTGATCTGCGGATTCCAGTACTCGATGCAGCACGACCAGCCGTGGATCAACACGATCACGTCGCCCTCGGACGGTCCGTACGCATGCACCCGCAGCCGGGCGCCGTCGGAGGTGGTGACGGGAATGATCTCGGGAGACGGGGCGACGTTCAGGGCCGCGGTGCCGTAGGTGCGCGACCGCAGTCGCGCGCGGTAGGCGGCGGTCAGGGTGTCGGCGCCACTGCGTAGGCCGGTCACCGTCTCGGGCAGCTTCACCAGCATGAGCACTCCTTTGTGTCCCTCCGCACACTACCGCGCTAGCAGCAGTGCTTGCTAGTGCAAGCAGTGAAGTCGCCCGATTTTTCGCCTGTGCACAGCTTCCGATCGGAACTTCTTCTGCGTGCCTCTCGCTTCCACGGGATACCCATTCCGCCGCAACGACATTCGTCGCCGAACGAACAGCCCCCGAAATTCTCTGTTACCTACAACACATATCGACGGACCGGGCATCCCCGATACATCGGTCCCGGATAACGAATTGCCAACGATCCGAAGGCATTCGTTGCAAGCACCGAGGGATATCGGCCTATGCCGTGGCCTCGCGGGCGGTGTAGGTGGCGGCGAGGACCTGGGCGAGTTCGGCGTTGAACTCACCGAAGGCCTCCACATTGCCCAGATGTCCGGTGGGCAGGACGACGAGTTTGACGAAACTGCCTGCTTCCCTGAGCATTTCCGCGATGCGCCGGGAATGCACCACCGGGGTCATATCGTCCTTGGATCCGGCGATCAGGGTGGTCGGCACGGTCAGGTTCACCGCGGAGCGGCCGAGATCGAGGTCGGCGAGCAGGATGCCGAACTTCGCGCGCACCCGCGCCGGGCACGACCGCACGATGGCCAGCGCGAAATCGGTGATGTCGCCGGTGGCGGCCAGGCTCAGGATCTGACGGCGGAACACCCACTTCACGGGCCCGATCGGCGGGAAGACGATCGGGGCGCCCAGTCCGAGCTTGCCGAGCAGATACGGCAGCGCCACCAGGCCGCGATTGAACAGCGGCACCACGGTGGTCTCGGCGATCAGGCCGTGCGGGGCGGAATTGGTCAGCACCACAGCGGCGGCCCGCTGGGTGACCTCCTTCGGATAGCGGCCCGCCCACGCCTGGACGGTCATCCCACCCAGGCTGTGCCCGACCAGCACGGCCCGCTGGCCCGGCCGCAGCGTCGCGGCGAGCACGGCGGACAGGTCGTCGGCGAGCAGGTCGGGGGTGACCGGGCTGATTCCGAGTTCGCTCTCGCCGTGGCCGCGCTGATCGTAGGCGATCACGCGATACTCCCCGGAGAACGCGTTGATCTGCGGATTCCAGTATTCGAGGCAGCAGGTCCAGCCGTGCACGAGGACGATCACATCGCCGTCGGCGGGTCCGTAGGCGTGCACGCGCAGCCGGGTTCCGTCGGCCGTGACGACGGGAACGACCTCGCTCGGCGCGGCCGGAGGGTTGAGCTCCGAGGTCGAGTAGACCCGGGTCCGCAGGTTGGCGCGGTGCGCGCGCATCAGGTCGTGGACCCGGTCCGCGAGACCCGCCATCGGGGAAGGCAGCGTTGCCCGCATGGAACACTCCTTTGTGTGTTACTGATAGCCACAGTAACCCATGCGTTCCGCGCCGGCCAACGCCCGCGGAGAAACCGACACGAAAAACGCCCGCCGACCGGGCGAGCCGGAGCGGCGGGCGTCAGAAGTCGACGGAGGCGGACCTCACCAGCGCGGACCGCGCTGCACCTCGTCCACCTTGGGGCGCACGTCCGCGAGATAGACACCGATCGCGACGATGGCGATGATTCCGAGCAGGCTCACCACCTTGACCAGGAAGAGCAGCCCCAACGCCACCGCGAGGATGGTCACCCAGATGGGCTTGGTCAGCTTGTCCACGGCAGTGAAAGCGTCGGGACGCTGCCTGATGGCGTGGACCAGCGCAAAGATGGCCGCACCCATTGCTGCGAGCCACAGCACCAAAAGAATTGCACCAGTCACCTGATTCACACCCCCCATGATAGAAGCAACGCCCTCGTACACCAGTGAGTACGAGGGCGTTGGGCAGATCTACTGAAGCGCTTTACTTCTTGGCCGTGGTGCTGCCGGTGGTCTTCTTGGCCGGGGCCTTCTTGGCGGGCGCCTTCTTCGCCGGGGCCTTCTTGGCCGGGGCGGCGGCCGGCGCGGATTCGTTGGTCACCGACACGACCTCGGCCTCGACGACCGACTCCGCCTCCTCGACCTCCTCGGCGGCCTTACCCAGCCGCCCGCGGACCTGACCGGTCACCTTGCCGAGCACATCCTCGGCCCGCTCGACGACGTCGGTCAGCGTGCCCTCCACCTTGCCGAACTGCTCGTCGAAGGCGGGGTTGGTCGAACGCAGCTTCTCGACCCGGCCCTCGCCGCGCTCGGCGAGATCCGCGTACAGGTCCAGCAGCTGGTGGTAGTACTGGTCGACGAGCCGGCGCAGTTCCTCGGGGGTGAGCTTCTCGCGCAGCTCGGCCACGTCGTCGGGCAGCTCGGACGGCAGGGTCGACAGCCGCTGACGCAGCGACTCGAACTGCTCCTGCACATCGGCCGGGAGATTGGCGAGGCGCTCGCGAGCCTCCTCCACCCGGCCGGTCACATCGGCGGTGGCGGCGCGCTCACGGAAACGGTCGACGATGTCGTTGACGGCGGTATAGAGGGCGTCGCCCGCGCCGACGGTCGCGTACAACGGCTTGGTCACGGTGGCATTGGCTTCGGTCATGTTTCGTTCTCCTGGCGTGGAACTTCGGTAGTGCTGCCATCGGTGGCGTGATGCGGAACCTCGTTGTCCCTGTTCCCCCCGGGAACGCCCCCCTCGGATTCCGTTGCGTCCCCTCCGATGTCGTTCCCCGCGTTTTCCCGGCGGAACGATTCGTAGATGTCCAGCAGCACCTGCTTCTGCCGTTCGGTGATCCCCGTATCGGCCAGCAGGGCGTCCCGGACGGGACTGTGCGGCCGCTGCTCGAGATAGCCCGCCCGCATGTACAAGACCTCCGAGGAGACCCGCAGACCCTTGGCAATCTGCGCGAGCACCTCGGCGGACGGGTTACGCAACCCGCGCTCGATCTGACTGAGATACGGGTTGCTCACCCCCGCCAGTTGTGCGAGCTGTCGCAGCGAGACTTGCGCGGCTTCTCGCTGCGCACGGATGAAGCTTCCGATGTCGTGCGCCGCGTTGGCTACGCGGCCCACCGTGGCAGCCGCAGTCTTTTCTGCGGATTCCCCGGTCTGCTGATCGGAAACCTCGGGCTCCTGTGCCATCACTCACCTTCCGGCGGTTGTACGGTCCATTCTAAAAGGAGGTGCTAACTCTTGCAAGCACCTTGCTAGCACTGTTTTGGCAAACTTCGGGCGTTAGAGCGACCAGCCAGGGAACAGCAAATGTGAAACGGCATAGATCGCCAGGCCGGCCAGCGATCCGACCACCGTTCCGTTGATGCGGATGAATTGCAGATCGCGCCCGGCCTGCAATTCGATCTTGCGACTCGCCTCGTCGGCATCCCACCGGGCAACCGTATCGCTGATCAGGGTCGCGATCTCGGAACCGTAGTTCGACACCAGGTATCGGACACCGCGTTCGGTCCAGCCGTCCACCCGGGCGCGCAACTCGGACTCGTCGACCAACCGCTGCCCGAGCTGCTGCACGTTCTCGGTGATCTTGCGGCGCAGTGTGCTGTTCGGGTCGTCGGCCGACTCCAGAATCATTCGCTTGGCCGCCCGCCAGGTGGCCCGGGCCATTCCGGTGATCTCCTCGCGGCCCATGATCTCGGTCTTGACCCGTTCGGCCTTCTTGATCATGGCGTCGTCGTACTGCAGATCGTGGGCGAAATCCTCGAGGAAGCGGGTCGCCGCCAGCCGCACCTCGTGATCGGGCTGGGAACGAACCTTCCAGGTGAATTCCACCAATTCCCGATAAATTCTCTCCGACAGCAGGATGTTGACGAATTTCGGCGCCCACGAGGGTGCGTCGCGCATGACGATCCGATCGATGGTCTCCTGGCTGCCCAGCGCCCATTGGTGGGCCCGCTCGGCCAGCAGATCCAGCAGCGGCGCCTGGCGATTCTCCGCCAACAGCTCCGTGAGGACGCGGCCGATCGGCGGCCCCCACAGCGGTTCGGCGATGCGTTTGACGATGGTGTGGTCGATCACCTGCTCGACGTCCTCGTCGCGCAGGGCCCCGATGACCGCCCGCAGAATCGTCGAGGTCTCCTCCGACACGCGAGCGGCATGCTGCGGATCGGCCATCCACCGCCCCAGCCGCAGCGAGATCTGCGCCGAATTCACCTTCTCTACGACGGTGTCGGGCGACAGGAAATTCGTGCGCACGAAGTCGCCGAGGCTCGTGCCGAGCTGATCCTTCTTCTTGCGGATGATCGCGGTGTGCGGAATCGGCAGCCCGAGCGGATGCCGGAACAGCGCGGTCACCGCGAACCAGTCGGCCAGCGCGCCGACCATGCCGGCCTCCGAGGCCGCCCGCACATAGCCGATCCAGGTGCCACCCAATCCCCGCGACCCGGCCCAGCAGCAGAGCAGGTAGACCACCGTCGCCGCCACCAGGAATCCGGTGGCCACCATCTTCATCCTGCGCAGGTCGCGGCGTTTGCCCGTCTCGTCCATGAGTGCGGCAAAGGAAGTAGGGGGCTCGGGCGGCGGACCGCCTGTGGCGTTTCCCACTCCGCGGCGTGATTCGACGGCGGTGCGCGAATCGGTCAGAGCAGGGGCGCTGCCGGGAGGTTGCTCCATATGTTCCATTCTGCTGGCTCGATCGGACCACCCTCACCCCGCCGCGCCCCAGCGCGGCCGGGCCGAAGTCGGACCATCGCTGGTGGGAAAGACTTAAGCTGGATGGGCCCGCATCCCCGAAACGAGGAGTCGATCCCCCTGTCCACCGAAGATCTCGTCGAAGTCGGCGACCGAGCGACACGCGCTCCGGCGCGAGGAGGCCGAGTGGACGGTCGCAAACGGCGCTGGCACCAGCACAAGATCGACCGGCGAGAGGAACTGGTCGACGGCACCCTGGCCGCGATCCGCAAACGCGGCGGCGATGTCGGCATGGACGAGATCGCCGCGGAGATCGGTGTCTCGAAAACCGTGCTGTACCGGTATTTCTCGGACAAGAGCGATCTGACCCGCGCGACGATGGAGCGTTTCGTCGAAACCACGCTGATGCCGCGCATCTACGAGGCGATCAGCGACGATCTCGACGAATATCAACTGGTCCGCAATACGCTGGCCGCCTATGTGCACACCGTCGACGCCGATACCGACGTCTACCGGTTCATCATGGGTAACGGCTCCACCACCGACAAATCCACGCTGGCCGATTTCGAGAAATTGTTCGCCGACGTGGTGGCCGCGGTGCTGCGCGACAAGGCCTTCGACCGGGGCGTGGAGACCGAGGGCATCATGCTCTACGCCTACGTGCTGGTGGGCGGCGTCCAGTTGGCAACGGACTGGTGGATCACCAATCGCGCGATGTCGGCGGACAAGATGCTCGACCACATGACGATGATGGCCTGGAGCGCCATCGAGGGCATGGTCCGCGCGGGCGGCTCGCCGGAGAAGTTCAACGCCGTCCCGCACCGCCTGCCCGACCCGGACCGGCAACGCGAGGACTGAACGGTCCGTTCCGCGCAACTCCGCCCTTGACCGACCCTCCCATGATCGGCCAGCCTGTTAGCAGGCGGCAAACAGTCGCGCTGGTCGACGACCGGGCGGAGCCCGACGACGCGGAGAGGCGGAACTGCTCTCTATGGCGAAAGAGTTGCCGACGTCCCGGCTTGCGCGCGGGACGAAGCTGGGCGTAGCCGTTGCGGGCAATGTCATCCGCGCGCAGCGCACTCGGCGCTCGATGCGAGGGCGCTCGGAGGCGGTGCGGGCGCGCATGGCCGAGGAGTCGATGATCCGGGCCACCGAACAGATGGTCATGGTGCTCGGCACCATGAAGGGCGTGGCCATGAAGCTCGGCCAGATGCTGTCGGTCCTGGATCTGGATCTGGTGCCGCCCGAACATCGCGAACGCTTCCAACGCCGCCTGGCCGTCCTGCGCGACAGCGCCCCCAACGTCTCCTTCGACACCATGTGCGCGGTGATCGAGGAGGATTTCGGCCGCCCGCTGTCGGAGGTGTTCGCCGAATTCGAACCGGAGCCGATCGCCGCCGCCTCCATCGGCCAGGTGTATCGGGGGCGGCTGCACGACGGTCGGCAGGTCGCGGTGAAGGTGCAGTACCCGGGCATCGATGCGGCGGTCCGCGCGGATCTGAAGAATCTGGCCATGTTCCGGCGGGTGCTGCAGTCGGCGATGCCGTGGGTGACCCCGGCCGTCCTCGACGAGTTGCGCCTGAATCTCGAGAACGAACTCGACTACGTCGCCGAGGCCCGCACCCAGCGCGAGATCGCCGACCTGTACGCCGACCACCCCTTCATCGTGGTCCCGGCGACCATGCCGGAGCTGTCGACCACCCGCGTGCTGGTGAGCGAGTACTTCCCCGGCCGCGGCTTCGAGGAGATCCGGAAACTGCCCGCGGCCGAACGCAATCGGGTGGGCGAGATCATCTACCGCTTCTACATGGGGTCGCTGTTCACCTTCAGCGAGTTCTGCGGCGATCCGCATCCGGGCAATCTGCTGCTCGGCGAGGACGGGCGGGTCGCATTCCTCGATTTCGGCCTCTACAACCGGATGGATCCCAAACATGTGCAGGCCGAGATGGCCGGGATCCGATTCGCGGCCGAGGACCGCGCGGAAGAGCTGTGGCAGTTGCTGATCGACCGCGGGGTCATCGAGGAGCCCGAGGCGGTCACGCCGGAGGAATGCCTGGAATACGTGCTGGCCGCGTGCGAATGGGCGGTGGTGGACGAGGAGCTGACCATCACCCCGGAACTGGCCAGCGGCGCCTTCATTCTCGCGGTCGACCCGCGGGCCGGCGAGTACGCCGGGATGAAACAGCAGAATCTGCCGCCGGAGCATCTGTTCTCCCGCCGCGCCGATTTCCTCACCTTCGGCGTGCTCGGTCAGCTCGAGGCGACCGCCAACTGGCATCGCATCGCCCGCGAATGGCTCTACGGCGATCCCCCGGTCACCGAATTGGGCAAGGCACATCACGCGTGGCTGGCGCAGCGCCCGCAATTGAAGAAGAATCGGTCCACCAAACAGAGCGCGGCGGTGCGCAAGAAGTCCGGCACCCGGCGCAAGTCGTGACCAGCCGTCAGGAGATGTAAAAACCCATGGCAGACAGGGAATTCGACCTCGTGCTGTTCGGCGCGACCGGTTTCGTCGGCAAGCTCACCGCCGACTATCTGGTGGCCGCGGCGCCGCAGGGAGCCCGAATCGCGCTGGCGGGCCGGTCTCCGGAGAAATTGACGGCGGTGCGCGACGAACTGGGCCCGGCGGCCGCCGACTGGCCGCTCCTGGTGGCGGATTCGTCGGACCAGGCGGCACTGGACTCGCTGGCGGCCCGGACCACCGTGGTCGTCACGACGGTCGGACCGTATCTGCGCTACGGGCTGGCGCTGGTCCAGGCGTGCGCCCAGGCCGGAACTCACTACGCGGATCTGACCGGAGAGCCGCTGTTCATCCGCGAATGTATCGACCGCTACGGCGAGCAGGCCGCGGCGACCGGCGCGAAGATCGTGAATTCCTGTGGCTACGACTCGATTCCGTCCGACCTGAGCGTGTATCAGCTCTACCGGCGCACGGTCGCCGACAACACCGGCGAACTCGAGGACACCACCCTGGTGGCCTGGCTCAAGGGCGGCGTGAGCGGCGGCACGATCGACTCCGGGCGCGCGATGATGGAGGCGATCGCCGCCGATCCGTCGAAGGGATCGGTGCTGTCGCATCCGTATTCGCTGAGCCCGGACAAGTCGATGGAGCCCGACGTGGGCCGGCAGTCCGATCAGGCGCTGGCCCGGGCCTCCACCATCGATCCGAGCCTGGACGGCTGGGTGGCGACGTTCATCATGGCCCAGCACAACACCAAGATCGTGCGCCGCACCAACGGCCTGCTGGGCTGGGTGTACGGCAAGAACTTCCGCTATCGCGAGGTCATGAGCGCCGGTTCCTCCCCGGCCGCACCGCTGGTGGCGGCGGGGATGGCCGGTGGCATCGTGGCGACGATGGCGGCCGGGGCCGTCCTGTCGCGGGTCGCGGCCGGGCGGCGATTGCTGGATCGGGTCCTGCCCAAGCCGGGCACCGGGCCGAGCGAAAAGGCGCGGCGCAGCGGCTGGTTCACGATGAAGACCTTTGCCCACACCTCCTCCGGTGCGAAATATGTGTGCACCTTCGCGGGACAGGGCGATCCGGGCTATCAGGCCACCTCGATGCTGCTCGGCGAATCCGGGCTGTGCCTGGCCTTCGACGAGCTGCCGCCGCTCGCGGGCATTCTCACCCCGGCCTCGGCAATGGGCGATGCGCTGACCGAGCGGCTGCGCAAGGCCGGGATCACCATCGACGTCGAGCGGGCCTGAATCGCCAGTTTGTGTGACACCGCGTCACGCTTATGATGAGCCGGTGAACCTCGCCAGGCGCACGATGAACAATCCGGCCTTCGCGCTGGCCTACGAGCGAGCGTGGCGTCCGGCGACGTTCTTCCTGGCCACCGGCCGCACCATGCAGGCCGATCGGCGCGACGCCGCGCGCACGCTGCGGTTGCGCGCCGACAGCCGGGTTCTCGATGTCGCGTGCGGGCCCGGCAATATCACGCACTTCCTGAGCGAGCGGCTCTCCGGCGACGGCTTCGCGGTCGGCGTCGACTTCTCCGCCGCCATGCTGCGGCAGGCGCGGGCGGACAACTCCGGCCCGCGGGTCGCCTATGTGCGCGGCGACGCACGCCGACTTCCCTTCCCCGACAGCAGTTTCGATGCGGTGTGCTGTTTCGGAGCGCTCTATCTGATCCCGGAACCGTTGGTGGCCACCCGGGAGATGATCCGGGTCCTGGCTCCCGGTGGACGCATCGCGATCAGCACCAGCCACCGCAGCCACGACTGGTTCGGCCGGGTCAGCACGCTCGTCGGCGGGGCGGGCGGGCTGCGCCTGTTCGATCTCGACACCTTCCCGAATCTGTTCTCCCAGAACGGATTGGTGGAAATCGACCAGCAGGTCCACGGCCTGCTGCAATATGTCAGCGGCTCCCTCCCGGCTAAAAGCATGCCGGGATGACGAGAAGTGAGCATGCCGGGATGACAAAGAGTGCCGGGGCGACAACCTTTGCATTCTGACCAGATCCGAATCTGTAACGCGTTACCGTAGGTGCACGGGAGTCGAATCGGAGCGGGGAGGGTGCACGATGGCGGCATCGATCGGCCGATGGTGGGGTTCGATGACAATGGCGCTGGCGGTCTGCGCGGCGATGCTGACCGGCGCGACGGCTATGTCACCGATGGCGGCGGCCGAGCCCGGGACCACCACGGCGGCAGGGGATTCCGATAACGCCGCCACGCCGATCGCTCAAGGCGACGACGACCCGTTCTATCTTCCTCCCCCGGGGTATGAGGACACCGCACCGGGCACGATATTGCGCAGCCGCCCGGTCGTGGTGAAGGCGCTGCAGCTGTTCCCGGTGCACGTGCAGAGCTGGCAGCTGCTGTACCGGACCACCGACGCCGACGGCAATCCCTATGCGTCGGTGACGACGGTGATGATCCCGCAGGGACCGACCAAACCGCGCCCGCTGCTGTCGTATCACATGGCCTACGACTCGATTCGGCGCGCCTGCATGCCGTCCTATTCACTGGTCCACAGCAATCCCCTGGACCTGTTCGACAACGCGAAACAGTCCGGATGGGCCCTTCCGCCATTGGAATTCGCCCTCGCGGCGGCCGCGGTGGCCAAGGGGTGGGCGGTCACGATTCCCGATGCCAGCGGTATCGACAATCGCTTCCTCACCCCGCGCGTCATGGGCTATACCACCCTCGACGGTATCCGCGCCGCACAGCATTTCGCCCCGCTCGGCCTGCCCGGCACAGCCACCAGGACCGCCATGTGGGGTTATTCCGGCGGCGGTATCACCACCAACTGGGCCGCCGAACTGCAGCCGGAGTACGCGCCGGAGCTGAACATCGCCGGTGCCGTGCTCGGCGCACCGGTGAACGATTTCGCGACCGCCCTGCGATCGGTCAACGGGCGCGTGCTGGCCGGGCTGATACCACTCGGCGTCGCGTCCCTGGCCCAGGACTCCCCGGAATTGGCCGCCCGCATTGATCAATACCTGACGCCGTCCGGGCGCGCCATCATCGCCGAAGCGGCCAACGACTGCGTCAACAAGACCGTGCTGAAGAATATGTTCCGCCGGGTCGAACAGTTCATGACTGTATCGATGGATCAGGTGCTCGCCGACCCGGTCATCCAACAGGCGATCGCGGAACGCGCCCGCGGGGCCGCCACTCCCACCGCTCCGCTGTACGTGGTCAACGGGGTCAACGACGAGATCAGCCCGATCGCCGCCACGGACCGTCTGGTCGATACCTACTGCGCGAACGGGGCCTCGGTCACCTACGTCCGCGACGCCCTGCCCGACCTGGTCAGCGACCACACCATCGTCGCGGCAACCGCCGCCGGTCCCGCCTTCGCATGGCTCGACCGGGTGCTGTCCGGACGCGGACCGGCCCCCGGCTCGGGCTGCACGACCACCACGGTTGCGTCGACCCTGATGGACCCGGCCGGGTTGGCAGCGCTGCCCGAGTTCGTGGTCACCGTCGTTCAGACCATGCTGGGTCAGGCGCTCGGCGCCGGCCGCTGAAGCGGAGTCGGGAAAACTCGCCTGCCCCAAGGGATTACCCGGGGATAGCGACTCGAATGGTGTGGCGGGTCACAACGGCGATGCCGCTCGTCACAGATCATGGTCCGGTAGGGTCGCCAACCGGAACGGGCGGGTTCGCGGCGACTGGAAGGGGAGCACGAGTGGGGGTACCCGACACCGGACAGCAGGCCGCCCGCGAATTGTATGCCGCGGCAACGGGTTCCGGCGGCGTGGTCTTCGAAATCGCCGAGGATGTGGCGCGCAATCTCGCCGCGGCCTGCGATCGGCTCGTCGATGATCTGGAGAAGGCTCGGATCGGCCATTATCCGGTCACGGCCGTTTCGGGCTTCGCCAACCTGCCGTCGGGGCGTGCCTTGGCACAGGGATTCGCCGCGAAGGGTCGCGAATTCCTCGACACCATCACCGCATTCCAGGAGACCGCCCTGCTGTTCAAGGCCGCCTATCTGGCCGCGGCCAAGCAGTTCGACGAGGCCGAGGCCGCGGGCCGGGCCGCGCTGGAACTCGTCGCGGCGCAGCTGGAGGGCCGCCGGTGAACGAGTACGGCGTGGATCCGCCCTACGTGCCGGATCGAGAAGTGTTCGGCGCCTTCACCCATCAGGAGATCTGGGATCTGGTCCACGAGGCGCTCGATCCGAGCGCCCTCGGCCGGGTCGCCGACTCCTGGCGCCACAATGCCGAACTCGTCGGCGAGGCCTTCCGCGTCTTCTCCGATACCGTGGACCGCGAGTTCGCCCGGTGGGGCGGGCAGAGCCGGGAGGCGGCCGTGCGGGCCACTCGCAATTTCGTCGCGCGCGGGCTGGTGGTGCCCGAGGTCTGTGATGCCCTGCAGCACCTGCTCGAGGCCGATGCCGAAGTGGCGCAGTCGATTCGGGATGCCATCCCGCCCCCGCCGCCGCCCTATCGGCCCCTCGACGATCCGGCGGCCGAGGCCGTGCACGGCGGACAGCGCCGCATGGAGTACGACCTGGCCGCCGCGGCGACGCTCGCCGACGTGCGCGACGTCATGACTTATCTCTACAATCCGAGCCTGCCCGCATCCGGTGACCGCGTGCCGAGGTTCGCACCGGCGCCGACCGGGCCCGGCTCGAGCGGGGGTCTTCGGTAGTGAAGTGGGTGCTGACCCCGGACGAGTTCACGCACGTCTGGGCCGGGGAGACCGGTCTGGACCGTCGGCCTTACCCCGTAAATATGATCCCGGCGACCACCGCGCGCACCGAATCCGAATATGCCGCACTCGGATTGCGCCACCGCTACACCCGCAACGTCGACCCGGATCTCACGGCCGCGCTGCTGCTGTGCGCACGGGCCGATGCCACCGTCATCACGGTGTCCGGCGAGCGGACGGTCGGCGAACCGGAGCGAATCCTCGCCTTCGCCGCCGTGGTGCACAATCACGCGGGCCTGCTGATCGCGCGGCCCGATGCGGTGGTCGTGCTGGTGTGCCACGCCCGCGCGGTCGGCGACAAGCTGATGGAGGTGATCGGCTCCGCCCCGCCCGGGCGGCACGGCCCGATGCGGGAACCGCAGGACGCCGTGCTGAACCCGGAGGGCAAACCGCCCCACCGCACCAACGGCCACCGCAACGCCGCTCGCTTCCGCCGAAAACTGCGGGAACCGGTCGACGCGCGCGGATTCATCACCGTCACCGTCGCCCCCGACAATCCGATGTCTCCCCCCACCCGCTACCGCACCTGGCTCGACTTCACCGGCGACGGCCGCTACCTGCTCACCACCGCCGCAGATCTGACCCTCACCCCGGTCAGCGACGCCGAGTTCTCCACCCACCTCCTGCGCCTGGCCTGCGTGCAGTGACCCTTGGAAGCGACACTCGTCTTTGGTCGCCCCGGCGTGCTTTTGGCCGGGGCATACTGCGTGGCATGCCCAAATCTCCCTGGTTCATGCCGGTTACGAAGGCGCTGCAGGCCGATGGTGTGAAGGTCGGTGAGCTCGATACCTCGGCCACTCCCGGGTTCAAAGGCGGGAAGGCGTCCGGGGAGAAGTTGTTGGAGCAGCGCAGCGTGGTGCTGTCGGACCTGCAGGAGAAGCTGTACGCCAACGGCCGCTCGGGTGATCCGCGCAGTGTGCTGCTGGTGCTGCAGGGAATGGACACCGCGGGTAAGGGCGGCATCGTGCGGCATGTGATCGGCTCGGTGGACCCGCAGGGCGTCGATCATGCCGCCTTCGGGGTGCCGACGGCCGAGGAGCGGCGCCACCACTATCTGTGGCGCATCCGCAAGCGGCTGCCGCGCGGCGGCCAGCTCGGCGTCTTCGACCGCTCCCACTACGAGGATGTGCTGGTGGTGCGGGTGCACAATCTGGTGCCGCCCGAGGTGTGGGGCAAGCGCTACACCGAGATCAACACCTTCGAGCGCAAACTCGTCGACGCCGGAACCACGCTGGTGAAGGTCGCGATGTTCGTCTCCCTCGACGAACAGAAGAAGCGGCTGGCCCAGCGTCTGGAACGCCCCGACAAATATTGGAAGTTCAACCCGGGCGATATCGACGAGCGCGCCTACTGGCCCGCCTACCAGGAGGCCTACCAGGCAATGCTGGAGCGCACCTGCACCGAGTACGCGCCCTGGTACGTCCTGCCCGCCGACCGCAAGTGGTACTCCCGCCTCGCGGTCACCGAACTGCTCATCGACGCGCTCCACGGGCTCGACTTGACCTGGCCGGACGCGAAATTCGACGTCGCCGAGCAGAAGAAGCGTCTGGCCGAAGCATAAGGTCTCGGGGATCTCTCAGGTTCGCGGGGAATCATGTGTCCGGGCGGGGTCGGCGAGAAACGGGCGTCGCCCGTACGATCGGGGCGGCACGGAACGGGTGTCCGCACGAACACAGGAAGGCGTGGTGAACTCTAAGGTGAGCCGGAATCCGCGGGGTAAGAGCGCGCTGGCATCGGTGAAGCGTACCGACCGTACCCGCACGATCCTCATCCAGGTCGGCGTCGCGGTCGTGCTGATCGGCCTGATCGCCGCTATCGGGATCAGCATCGCTGTCAAGCAGGCCAGGAAGAACGATCCCGGCCCCACGCCCACGATCACCGCGCAACCCGCGAGCCCGGATGCCGTCACCGCATCGATCACCGACAACGGCTCGATCCGCATCGGCAAGGCCGGTGCGAAGCCGGTCGTCCGCGTCGTCGCCGATCTGCAGTGCCCCGCCTGCCAGATGTTCGAGCAGGCCAACGGTCCGATGCTGACCGACATGGTGAACTCCGGCAAGGTCGCCGTCGACTACAACATCATCGCCATGCTGGACCCGAACTCCGGCGGCAACTCCCACTACTCCTCGCGCGCGGCCAGCGCCGCCTACTGTGTGGCCGAGGCCGATCCCACCAAGTTCCAGGGCTGGCTGGCGAACATGTTCAAGCAGCAGCCGCCGGAGGGCGCGGGCGGCCTGCCCGACGACAAGCTGGTCCAGATCGCCAAGGACTCCGGCTACACCGATCCCGCCACCGCCCAGTGCATTTCCGATCAGAAGTACACCAAGTACTCGCTGAAGAAGGTCACCAACGAGGCGATCGATGCCGGCATCAACCAGACGCCGACGATCTTCGTCAACGGTCAGCGGGTCACCGGCCAGGATCTGATGCCCGACGCCCTGCGCCAGAAGATAGAGGCCGCCGCGAAGTGAGCGCAGCACCCGCACGCACCGCGTGGATCCTCCTGATCGGCGGACTCGCGGGCTGGATCGCCTCGGTGACATTGACGGTCGAACGGTTCAAGCTGTTCGAGAACCCGGACTACCGGCCGTCCTGCAGCATCAATCCGGTGCTGGCGTGCGGGTCGGTCATGACCACCCACCAAGCCGCGATCTTCGGCTTCCCCAATCCGCTGATCGGCGTGGTCGGGTTCTCGGTGGTGGTCACCCTCGCGGTGCTCGCGGTGGCCGGTTCGAGCTTCCCGCAATGGTTCTGGGGCGGCCTGTGGCTGGGCCTGGCCCTGGGTATCGGGTTCATCGGCTGGCTGATCTTCCAGAGCCTGTACCGGATCAACGCCCTGTGCCCCTACTGCATGGTGGTATGGGCGATCACGCCGATCCTATTGGCGGTCACCACGAATCAACTGTGGGGCAATGCCCGCGGACCGCTGCGGGTGGTCGTCGAATGGCGCTGGACCTTCGTGGCCGTGTTCTACGCGGTGGTGGTGCTGCTGGTGTTCCTGCGTTTCCAGACCTATTGGACGTCGCTGTTCGACTAGTTCGGGACTAGTTCGGGGGCCCGACGGCGAGCACCACGGTGACGGTGCGGCGGGAGCCGTCGGGCCGGACGAGGTCCAGGCTGACGGCGTCGGCGGGTTTGCGCAGGTTCAGGACGGCCTTGAGCGACTGCACCGAGGTGACCGGGCGGCCGTCGACCGCGGTGATGATCTCGCCCTGAACGAGTCCGGCGGCATAGGCGGGCTGGCCGTAGAGGGCGACGTCGATGCGGGCGCCCGCGGGCTGTCCGGCGTCGGAGGTGAGTACGCCGAGGGTCGCGGTCGGACCCACGTGCACGGTGTCGGTGGGTGTGCCGGAACGGATCTGGCGCACCACGGTCATCGCGGTATCGATCGGCACCGCATAGCCGCTGGCCCGTCCGGCGGCCTTGGCGACCTCGCCGGAGGATGCGGTGATCACGCCGACCACCGCGCCGTACCGATCGACCAGTGCGCCACCGGACTGGCCGGACGCCACCGGCGCGGCCACCTCGATCATTCCGGTGAGCGATTTGCGGGACAGATCGGCCGCATCGCGCGCCACGATCGAACTGCCCAGCGCGGTCACGGTCCCGGGTGTCACGGTGGGTGAGCCGGTGCCGCCCGCATTGCCGATGGCCAGGATCTCATCGCCCAGCCGCAACCCCGCCGAGCTGCCGATCCGGGCCACCGCCAGGGCTCCCGCATCGGCCAGCGACAACAGGGCGATATCGGTGGTGGAGTCGTAACCGAGCACGGTCGCGGGATATTCGATGCCGTTTCCGATATCGCCGACGGTGATGACGTCCGCGCCCTTGATCACATGGTGGCTGGTGAGCACCTGGCCGTCGCCGGTGAGCACGATGCCCGAGCCGGCGGCGTTGATCCCGCTCGGCCGGATCGAGACATTGATGTTGACCAGTTCCGGTTGCACGGCCGCCGCCACCGCGGCCGGATCCATCGGGGGCAGCGGCGGGCCGAGAAGCGTGGCCGAGGAGTCGCCGAGCCCGAAGGGCCACTGCGGCAGCTCGCCGCGATAGCCGAGGAAAACCACCCCCGCCAGGAGGGCGGCCAGCAGTAATGCGACGGTCCGGCCCAC
Source organism: Nocardia transvalensis (assembly GCF_015477765.1). Lineage (GTDB taxonomy): Bacteria > Actinomycetota > Actinomycetes > Mycobacteriales > Mycobacteriaceae > Nocardia > Nocardia transvalensis_A. Next base: position 132,755 of record NZ_JADLQQ010000016.1, read on the forward strand.
CCTGCCGACACCCGTCGAAGTCGCACTGTGCACATCGGCCGTATCCGTACCGACCCGATGCTCTCCGCACCGCTGTCCGTCGTCCATGGACACTCCCGCCTCGTGCGCGCCCGTAGGGCTCCGGCGATTGTGCTCTTATGTGTACCAAAACAACGGTACGCCGTCACCGGTTCAGGGCCGCCACGACGAACATGAATGCCGCACCCGCGACCGTGCACAGCAGCACCAGGCGCGACGGTTTGCCCGAATGTGCCTCGGGCAGAATGTCGGCCGTCGCCAGATACAGCAGAAAGCCCGAGAAATACCCCAGGTAGAGACCGGCCAGATCGGCGGGCACCCGGATCAGGGTTCCGATCACCGCGCCGAGCACCGGGGCCAGCGCGTCGAGCCACAGCAGCACCATGGCTCGACGACGCGCGTTGCCGTACAGGGTGGGGATGGTGAAGGCGTTGAAGCCGTCGGCGAAGTCGTGGCAGATCACCGCGATGGCCACCGAGATCCCGAGCGCGGCCTCGGCCTGGAATCCGACGCCGATACTCAGCCCGTCGAGCATGCTGTGGAAGATCAGCCCGCAGGCCGCCAGCAGGCCGACCGACTGGAAGTCGTGGGTGTGGCTGCCGAAGTCGTGCTCGTGGCCGACGTGGATGGCCATCTCCCGTTCGATGATGTGCACCGTGAAGAAGCCGACCACGGCCGCGATCAGCGCACCGGGCACGCCCGCGACGACATACGTCGACTCGGCCAGCGCGTCCGGCAGCAGATCGAAGGCGACCACGCCGAGCATGACCCCCGCAGCCAGCCCGAGCACCAGACGTTTGCGGTCACCGATGCGAATCGCCATGAGCCCGCCGACCAGCGTCGAGCACATGGAAACGAGTGCCAGCACAATCGCCATCGCAACAGCATGTGACATCCGGAAGAGCCGGGGCTCACTCCCCCTCGGTGCGTTGCTGAACCGTTGCTCCGCTCGCAATAGTTTGCGTTGACAAGTATGCGGGAGTAGGCATGAAAACATGACCACAGCCGCCGCGTATTCCGTCTCCGCGCCCGATGCCCGATTCACCAAGACCACGATCGAGCGCCGGGGACTCGGCCCGCACGACGTACTCATCGACATCAAGTACGCCGGCATCTGCCACTCCGACATCCACACCGCCCGCAACGAATGGCACGGCACCACCTACCCGTGCGTGCCCGGTCACGAGATCGCGGGCATCGTCGCCGCCGTCGGCTCGGAGGTGACCAGGCACAAGGTCGGCGACCGCGTGGGGGTCGGCTGCATGGTCGATTCCTGCGGCACGTGTCCGCCCTGCGTTGCCGGTGAGGAGCAGTACTGCGACCGCGGTGCGACGATGACCTACAACACCCCGGTGCCCGAGGAGTTCCAGCCGGGCGGGGTCACCTTCGGCGGCTACTCCACCCAGGTCGTGGTCACCGAGAACTTCGTGGTGTCGATCCCGGAGGGCATCGGCCTGGACGTGGCGGCACCGCTGCTGTGTGCGGGTGTCACCTTGTATTCGCCGCTGCGGCACTGGAATGCCGGACCCGGCAAGCAGATCGCGATCGTCGGCATGGGCGGACTCGGCCACGTCGGCGTGAAGATCGCCGCCGCGATGGGCGCCGAGGTGACGGTGCTCAGCCACTCGCTGAACAAGCAGGACGACGGCCGTCGCTTCGGCGCCAGCAACTACTACGCAACCGGCGACAAGCAGACCTTCCGCGAGTTGCGCGGCCGATTCGACCTGATCGTCAACACGGTCTCGGCCGATCTGCCGATCGACAACTACATGAAACTGCTGAAGCTGGACGGCACGCTGGTCATGCTGGGCCTGCCCGACAACCCGCTGGCGGTGCAGCCGTTCACGCTGGCGGGCTATCGGCGCTCGCTGGCCGGTTCGATGATCGGCGGCATCGCCCAGACCCAGGAGATGCTGAACTTCTGCGCCGAACACGGCATCGGTGCGGAGATCGAGGTGATCTCCGCCGATCGCATCGATGAGGCGTACGAGCGGGCGATCGCCAGCGATGTGCGCTACCGGTTCGTCATCGACGCCGCCACCATGTGAGAAGTGAGCTCTCGGCGCAGCCGGTCCATCTGGTTCCGGCTGTGATCGGTGGTGTCGTACTCGACCTGGACGGTGAGGCGGCCGGCGAGGGTGAAGATCGTGAGCTTCGGGGGCATCCCGGGACCATGGCGCAGATATCGTCGCGGACGATGCGCACCCCCGCCGGCACCGAATGTGCCGGGATACGACCGATGTTGGACAGGGCGATGCGAGACAGGGTGTGCGGCGGCTCGGCCAGCATCCCGCGCATGGTGTCGAGCAGATCGAGCACCTCCGACTCCGAGATGGTCTCGGCCGGCCGATCGTCCACGGCGGCCGGAAGCTCGCGCGTGACCGACAGAATGGGGAGCGGAGCACCTTCCAGGCGGGCCGTATAACGCCACCACATCTCGCCCAGCAGAGCGAAAGCCGAACGGCCGTCGGAGATTCCGTGATGGATCACCAGTACGACGCAGGTACGGCTCTCGTCCCGCAGCACCACCGCGCGAAACAGCCCGCCGTCCCAATCCTGCGGCCGATTCACCAGCCGCAGGTATGCGGCCTCGCCGCCCTCGGCCACCTGCAGCGGGGGGCGATAGCCGTCCACCAGGCGCAGCATCGGCACGCCGTTGTCGTGAATCCGGCGGCAGCCGAGCAGTGGATGAACGGCCACCAACTCCTCCAGCACCGCGCGCAGCGCCTCGAGGTCGAGCTCGCCCTCGATCGTCGATCCGATGAACAGGGGCATGCCTCCGACGGGCACCGAACCCAGGTAGGCCTCGGGGCTGAAGTAGCCGAGCTCGAGCGGGGAAATAGGACGTTGCGAGATCATCGCGCACCTCTCGGAGGAATCGGGACTGCTCCGAACCATACATCCGTTTCAAACGTATGTCACAAACAATTGTTTGAAACGTCCGTCAGTGCACTCTTGCTACCCTGCTGACGTGGGAACTCGTGACGATCTCCTGGCCGCGGCCAAACGGTGCCTGGCCGAACGCGGCTATGCCCGCACGACGGTGCGGGATATCGTGGCCGCCTCGGGCAGCAATCTGGCAGCGATCAACTATCACTTCGGCACGCGCGATACCCTGCTGAGCCAGGCGATGATCGAATCGACGACCGAGGCCGTCCAGCGCATCCTCGACACCCTCGCCGACACCAGCGGCGGGCAGCCCGCCGCGCGCCTGGAAACGTTTCTGCGGCAGCTGATCACAACCTTCACCGAGGACCGCTCGGTCTGGGCGGCCAATATCGAAAGCCTCGCCCAATCACTGCATTCCGGTGATATCCGCGTCGAGGTCTCCGCGAAACAGCAGGAAGCCCGGCGTTCCCTGGCCGGCATGCTGGTCCCCACCGCCGCGCCCGACGACGCCGTCGGCGCGGTCCTGCTCACGCTGCTCGACGGCCTGCTCGTCCAATGGCTGCTCGACCCGGCCGCCGCACCCTCCGCCGAGACGGTCGTGGCGGGGCTGCGGTCGATCGCCACGCTGCTGGATTGAGCGAGCGCCCGCCTGCCGCCGAGGCGGCCGAAGCACCAGCTCGCACTCAGCCACGACACCGGGACCACGCACAGCAGCGGTACCAGCGGGAACAAGGACGGTCGCGGATAATGATCAGCCTGCTTCATGCGGCGCATGACAACTCCCCGGAGGACGGATCGAGGGCTCGTTTCACGATGCGAATCACGGTGGGCGACTCGGTCAGTCGCCCGTGATCGAAGGTGTCGCTCGGGCACACCGCCTGTAGCCAGATGTTGTCGACCTCGGCCCGCGGCCCGGCCACCAGGAATGTCGATCCGGGTGGGGTCGTCACCTGGTCGACGCTGCTGGCGACCACGGTGTAGTGCACACCGGGCTCGGTGTCGCCACCGGCATTGAGCCGCTGCAGGAAATCGCTGCCGACGACCTGCTGGGCGGCCGCTTCGCCGAGTACGGCGCCGACGGCCCGGTGGGCGGGTTCGCTCGTACTTCCCACGTGCACGAGACGACCCATATCGAGGGCGGTGGTGCCGTGGTTGGTCGCGGCGATCATCACCACCTTGCGCACCGTATTGCGCTCCGGTTCGGCCGGATTCGCGCCGCCTTCGAAACGCAGATACTGCCGGGTCACCACCCCACCCTGGGAATGGGACACGATGTCGACGCGGGTCGAATGGGTGGCCGCGCGCACCTTTTCGACGAATGCGGCGAGTTCCCTGGCCGAATCCGGAATGTCACCGGTGCCGTACACGCCCGGCCTGCCCCCATAGATGCTGGACGTATCGCGACCGTAGTTGAGCGAAAATACGCAATACCCTTCCGACCGCAGTTCCGGCGCCAGCACGTCCCAGTTATTCTGATTCCCCCACGTCCCGTGCACGAGCACGACCGGTTCCGGATGCGTGGCGGAAGGCCCGCATTGCCAATCATTCGCCCCGCGCGGAGCCACACTTCCGTCCGCCGGGTGCTCGAGCGCGCCGCCCGCATCGGCATGCGCCTCACCGACCATCATTACCGTGCAACAACATAGCCCTGCCGCCACTATCGCCAGCGCACGCATCGACCATCCCTTCCACACCGAAGAGAAGTAACGAATCGTTAGCCGATGCTAGGCGGAAAAGGGCGAAAAACCCCGTAACCGCGCGCTTATTGTTCGGGCAAAGCCTTCCGCGCCGCCTCCTGCACCGAGTCGACCTGGCTCGCCAACTTGCCGTCGGCAGCCACACTCCGCTCTCGAAACGACAACGCTCACAGACCAACCGCCCTGCCGGATACATCCGGCAGGGCGGTTGCTCGTTCGATTCACTCGGATTCGGCGGCAGCCGTTGCCCGGCGACGCACGCGGCGGGCGGCGGCGACCATATTGCGCAGGGACGGTTCCAGCTGCCAATAGTGGCGGGTCTTCAGGCCGCCGTCCGGATTGGCCCACAGGCGTTCCGGGGTGACCGCCTCGGCCGCCGCGGTCAGCGCCTCGTCGAGTTCCTCGATATCGGGGATACGGGCCGAACGACTTTCGTACACACCGGGGCCGACGCCGTGCGACAGGCCGTGGCCCTGCTCGGCATCCTTCTTCAGCGCCTCGAGCACCCATTCGATCGAGCGGCTGGCCACGATCGCGGTGACGTCGGCGTCGAGTTCCTCGATGGCCTGGACGATTTCGGCGCGACTGGAGTAGGCGATGTGGGTGTGGATCTGGGTCTCCGGTTTCACACCCGAGGTGGCCAGACGGAAGGCGTTGACCGCCCACCGTAGGTATTCCCGCCGCCCGGTCGGCCGCAGCGGCAGCAGCTCGCGGACGGCCGGCTCGTCCACCTGGATGATGGCCACTCCGGCCTTCTCCAGATCCGCCAATTCGTCCCGGATCGCCAGGGCCACTTGGTCGGCCGTCTCGTACAGCGGCTGATCCTGCCGCACGAACGAGCGGGCGACCATCGTCACCGGCCCTGTAACGATGCCCTTCACCGGCTTGTCGGTGAGCGACTGGGCATAGGTGATCCAGTCGACCGTCATCGGCTTCGTCCGCTGCACGTCCCCGTAGAGGATCGGCGGCCGCACGCACCGCGAGCCGTACACCTGCACCCAGCCGAAGTGGGTGGTGGCGAAGCCGTCGAGCAGTTCGGCGAAGTACTGGACCATATCGTTGCGCTCGTGCTCGCCGTGCACCAGCACATCGAGGCCGATATCCTCCTGCAGCCGGATGGTCGACTCGATCTCGGCCTCGATCCGCTTGCGGTACTCGTCGTAGGACAGCCGTCCCTCGCCGAGGTCGTAGCGGGCCTGGCGGATCGCAGCGGTCTGCGGGAACGAGCCCAGCGTGGTGGCGGGCACCACCGGCAGATTCAGCTTCTGCCGCTGCGCTTCTCGGCGCACCTCGTAGGGTTCGCGCTCGCGCATGTCCGGCGTGATCGCGTACACCCGTTGCCGCACAGCATGCTTCTGCTTGAAGTGCACCTCACTGGGCCGCTTGCGCCATTTCTCCGACGCTCCTTCGGTCAACGCCTTGGCCAGCGAAACCACCTCGAGCACCTTCTGTTTCGCGAAGGCGAGACGGTCGGCGACCGGGCCCTGGATGTCGTACTCGACGAGCAGGTCGTAGGGCACGTGCAACAGCGTGGTGCCGGTGGAGACCACCAGATCCGGGCACACCTTCGCCAGCTCGTTGAGATAGGTGAGGGTGACGTAGCGGTCGGCGCGCCACACATTGGTGCCGCTGATCACGCCCGCGTACAACCGCTTCCGCTTGATGCCCGGAATCTCGGCCAACTCCTCCGGACGCACCCGGTAGCTGGCGAGGTCGAGCCCGATCGCCTCGACGGAGGTCTGCGCGAGAATCCGCACGGCCTCACCGAAATCGCCGTACTGGCCGGTGACCAGCATGCGTGGGCGCAGCGGCGCGGTCGAAAGGCGTTGGTAGGCACGCTCGAACGCGGCCAGTTCCTCCGGCGTGCGGTCGCTGGTGAAGCACGGCTCGTCCAACTGCACGCAGGTGGCCCCGCGCTTGGCGAGGATCTCGAACAGCTGCTCGTAGACCGGAAGCAGCTTGTCCAGCAGGGACAGCCGGTCGAATTCGTCCTCGCCCGGCACGTGCCCGGCCTTCGACAGCAGCAGCAGCGACAGCGGGCCCAGCACCACCGGGCGCAGTTCGATGCCCTGCTCCTTGGCCCGATCGAATTCCTCGAGCAAAGCCTCGGGGTGCAGGGAGAATTCGGTGTCGGCATCCAGCTCGGGCTGGCGGTAGTGGTAGTTGGTGCCGAACAGGCGCACCAGCTCCAGCGGCGGCAGATCCGGGCGGCCGCGCGCCATCAGGAAGTAGAAGTCCAAGGGGTGCAAGCCTTCTCGATAGGGCTCGAACCGCTTGGGCACCGCGCCGAACAGCAGCGCATTGTCGAGAATGTGGTCGTAGTAGGAGAAGGTGTTGCCCGGCACCTGGGTCAGCCCGGTGGCCGCCAGCTCGTTGAACTGCGTTTCCTGGATCTCGCGACCGACCCGCAGCAGCTCCTCACGCGGCAGACTGCCGTGCCAGTATGCCTCCAGCGCGCGCTTGAGTTCCCGGTGCGGCCCGATCCTCGGATATCCGAGGATGCTCGATCCGAAGCCGTCGGTGACGTTGACCATGAGCGGGACACTCCTTCCGAGCTGCGGGTTCAGCCCGACCCTGTATGCAGCTTATGCCCGGATACTCACGAGGTCCCGGCCTGAAGAACACCGGGACATCGGACAGGGCGCGATCGTTATCGATTCCCTCACGGCTCCGGCACCCGCCGAAACCTTGGACCCTCTAGGCTCCGGCCCTATCGGACCGTCGGCCCTTCAGCTCCGGCCTGCCAGAACCTGAGGCCCCTCAGCTCCGGCCTGCCAGAACCTGAGGCCGCTGAGCTCCGGCCCTGCCAGAACCTGAGGCCGCTGAGCTCCGGCCCTGCCAGAACCTTGATTCCCTGTCTCTCGGGCCCCCAGGGCCCGAGAGACAGGGTCTCACCTCAGCGATTGTTGTTGTACTGATAAAAGCCCGCGCCGGTCTTCTTCCCCAGCAACCCCGCCTCGACCATGCGCATGAGCAGCGGCGGGGCCGAGTACAGCGGCTCCTTGAACTCCGCGTACATCGAGTCGGCGATGGACTTGACGGTGTCGAGGCCGACCAGATCCGTCAGCGCCAGCGGGCCCATCGGGTGGGCACAGCCGAGCACCATGGCCTTGTCGACGTCCTCCTTGGTGGCGAACCCGGATTCGACCATGCGGATGGCCGACAGCAGGTAGGGCACCAGCAGCGCGTTCACGACGAAGCCGGAGCGGTCGGCCGAGCGCACGACCTGCTTACCCAGCACATCGGAGGCGAAGGCCTCGGCGCGCTTGGAGACGGCCTCGCTGGTCTTGAGCGTGGTGACCAGCTCGACCAGCGGCAGCACCGGCACGGGGTTGAAGAAGTGCATGCCCACGACCCGCTCGGGCTGCGTGGTGGACACGGCGACCTTCATGATCGGAATGGAGGAGGTGTTGGAGGCCAGCACCGCGTCCGGATCGGTCACGACCTTGTCCAGCTCGGCGAAGATCGAGGTCTTGACCTCCTCGTTCTCCACGACCGCCTCGACCACCAGCTGGCGGTCGGCGAAGTCGCCGAGATCGGAGGTGAAACGCAGCCGCCAGGCGGCCTGCTCCCGCTCCCGCTCGGTGATCTTGCCGGAGGACACGCCGCGATCCAGCGACCGCAGGATGCGGGCGCGACCGGCGGCGGCCAGTTCCCGCGTGGGTTCGAACACGAGCACGTCGACATGCGCCCGGGCGCACACCTCCGCGATTCCGGCACCCATCTGTCCGGCGCCGATAACACCGACGCGTTGAATCTTTTCGCTGCTCACGTCCCGCTCCTGCTGTTGTTTGGCTGTCGGTGGCTGGTTGTCGGGAAGGTGTCGGCTCTCGTAGAGCCCCGCGCCTTCGACGGGAAACGTTATAGGGACGCCCTTCCCGCCGGGGCTGTTCAGCGGGAAGGGCCGGTAAGCGCCCTATCAGGGCGGCTGTTCTTTTGTCCGAGAAACGCTTTCGCGCTCCCGGTCCGAAAGTCGGGATCCAGGTGATGCGGACTGGATCCCGGCTTCCGCCCCCGGCTGACGCCGGGGACCAAAGGAGCTCGCCGGGCGGACGAAGGCTCCGGAGGCTTTACTTCCCTCAGCGCCCACCGGCCGACTTCTCGGCTGGGGGCTCGGCCCGAGTCCTCCGCCGGCGCCCGCCCTTGGTTCCCCGTTGTTCGGCGCCCCAGCGCCGAACAACGGGGCCCACGATCAGTGGAACTGACCCTCTTCGGTCGAACCCTTCAGCGCAGCGGTGGAGGTGTTCGGATCCACCGTGGTCGCGATGGTGTCGAAGTAGCCCGCACCCACCTCACGCTGGTGCTTGGTGGCGGTGTAGCCGCGCTCCTCGGCCGCGAACTCGCGCTCCTGCAGGTCGACGTAGGCGGTCATACCCTCGCGGGCGTAGCCGTAGGCCAGGTCGAACATCGAGTAGTTGAGCGCGTGGAAGCCCGCCAGCGTGATGAACTGGAACTTGAAGCCCATCGCACCCAGCTCCTTCTGGAACTTCGCGATGGTGGCGTCGTCCAGGTGCTTCTTCCAGTTGAACGACGGCGAGCAGTTGTAGGCCAGCAGCTGGTCCGGGAACTCGCTCTTGACCGACTCGGCGAACTTGCGGGCCAGCTCGAGGTCCGGAGTACCGGTCTCCATCCAGATCAGGTCGGCGTACGGGGCGTAGGCCTTGGCACGCGCGATGCATGGCTCGATGCCGTTCTTGACCTGGTAGAAGCCCTCGGCGGTGCGCTCACCGGTGATGAACTGCTTGTCGCGCTCGTCTACATCGGCGGTGATCAGGGTGGCGGCCTCGGCATCGGTCCGGGCGATGACCACGGTCGGGACGTCGGCGACGTCGGCGGCCAGGCGCGCGGAGGTCAGGGTGCGGATATGCTGCGAGGTCGGGATCAGGACCTTGCCGCCCAGGTGGCCGCACTTCTTCTCCGACGCCAGCTGGTCCTCCCAGTGGGTGCCGGCGGCGCCCGCGGCGATCATGGCCTTCTGCAGCTCGTAGACGTTCAGCGCGCCACCGAAGCCGGCCTCGCCGTCGGCGACGATCGGAACCAGCCAGTTGTCGACCGAGGTGTCGCCCTCGACCGCGGCGATCTCGTCGGCGCGCAGCAGCGCGTTGTTGATGCGACGGACCACGGCCGGAACCGAGTTGGCCGGGTACAGCGACTGGTCGGGGTAGGTGTGGCCGGACAGGTTCGCGTCACCGGCGACCTGCCAACCGGACAGGTAGATGGCCTTCAGGCCGGCGCGCACCTGCTGCACGGCCATGTTGCCGGTGAGAGCACCGAGGGCATGGATGTAGTCCTCGTTGTTGACCTGCTCCCACAGGATCTCCGCGCCGCGGCGAGCGAGCGTGTGCTCCTCGACAACCTTGCCCTGCAGCTTGGCGACCTGCTCGGCGGTGTAGTTACGGGTGATGCCCTTCCAGCGAGGGTTGGTGTCCCAGTCCTTCTGGATTTCAGCAGCGGTCCTCGGGGTGCCGGTCTTCGACATCTCTGACTCCACTTCTTCGTTCAGTCGGTGCCCCACTGTCCGGAGGTTCCGGCGGCTCGTCGGCTTCCCGTATTCGGTAGTCGACCGCCGTCGGAATGTCCGAACTCTGCTGGAGCGGCAATTTGCAGGCTTGCTAGGCCCATCGGGTGTACATCCACACGATTGCACAGACGAAAAGTGCCGTCTACCTGTTGCTAATGCGAATCTCCGCTAGCTTCGGCCACATCTTTGCTAATTCTGCGAAATTTGCGGTCTGATTGCCAGAGCTGAGTCTACTCGCGAGTAGGTCTGACCTGCAGTTTAGCGTAACGCGCGTACTGTTAGCGTGACGCCTACCACCGGCCAAGGCACGGCACACGCATTCCCGCTTGTGATGACCTTCACAAGTAAGGGCGGTTGCCGTCGGTGTGGCCCGTGGCACTTTCGAGACGTGTGAACGACCCGGACGTATGGTCATCCGACCAGCTGCAAGACTGGGATTGCCCGGGGGGATGACTCGGAAAGGAACATGATGCGGAAGCTGTGGATCGCGGCCGCTTTGACCGTCGCATCGGCGGCCAGCCTGTTCACGATGCCGATCGCCCAGGCGGCGCCCGCGGTGGGCGCGGTGGAGTCGGTCGAACCGCTGTCGGCGGCGGCGACACTACCGGGGTCGGTGAACTCCGAGCGGATTCTGTACTCGACCACGACCGTGCGCGATCAGCCGACCGTCGGCAGCGCCGCGGTGTACTTCCCGCCGGGTGAGCCGCCCGCCGGCGGGTGGCCGATCATCGCGTGGGCGCACGGGACCGTCGGACTGGGCGACGACTGCGCCTACAGCGTCGGCGGGCCCGCGGAGGTCGACCGCGACTGGTCGTATCTGGGCGCCTGGCTGCAGCAGGGCTATGCGATCGTCGCCGCCGACTACGCGGGACTCGGCACACCCGGCGAACATCCCTACCTCAACGGTGTCGTCGAGGCCCACAACGTCGTCGACGCGGTGCGGGCCGCGAGCGCCCACTACTCGTCGCTGTCGAAGAAGTGGGTCGTCGTCGGACAGTCACAGGGCGGCGGCGCCGCGGTGACCACCGCCCGCTACGCCACCGAATTCGGCGGGACGGAGCTGGACTACCGAGGTGCGGTGGCCACCGGCGTGCCCGCATATATCGAGGACATCCTGCCGGCGCTCGGTCCCGGTGTGCCGCCGGTGAAGCTGAGCCCCGACAGCACCGCCTACGTGCTGTTCATTCTCAACGGGCTGCGCACCACCTATCCCGAGCTGAACATCGACTCGTTCCTGACCGATGCGGGCCGGCACTGGGCGGCGCGGGCGCAGCACGAGTGCGTGCTGGCGCTCGCCGACGAATCGGCCGCACAGAATGTCGTGGTCGGCAACCTGTTCGCCCGGCCGCTGGCGCAGATCCCGGACCTGCACGGACTACTCGCCCGCTATCTCGGCCTGCCCGAATCGGGTTACGACAAGCCGCTGTTCATGGGGCAGGGCCTGCGCGACACCGACGTGATCACGCCGGAGACGTTGCGATTCGCCGCGGTGCTGCAGGCCAACCGGCAGCCGGTCACCGTCAAGACCTATCCGACCGATCACAGCGGAACGGTGAACGCCTCGCTGGTGGACTCGGTGCCATTCGTGCGGGGCCTGTTCGCCTAGGCGGCGGGGAGGCCGTCCACCCGGTTTTCACGGGCGCGCCTCCCGCCACATCGCCAGCACGTCCCGGACGAAGGCGCCCAACGTATTCCGACGCCAGGCCGACCCACTGCAACTCACGCTCGCTCCTCGGTCGAATCCACTCCCACCACCACTGTCACACCGACCCACGGCGGTCACTCACCACCCGGGATCGGCGAGGACCGCCGATCCCGACCGGGCCACCCTAGGGGCCGCGGGTTGCACGGAGGTTGCGCGAAACCCGCCCATATTGCGTGCTCATAACACCCCCGCGCACATTCTCCTCGAACGCACTCTCGCGACTGGTTCATCGCCAACCTTATCGGATGACAATTTCGAATCGTCGGAAAACTCATCGCGAATCGCAGAACGGCGCACCCGCGACAAAAGAATCCGAACGGTCCGAAGAATCCAGCGCCCGCAGCGCCAGCAGGTACGCCCCGTCCGGCCGCCCACGTGACCAGCTCAAATGCCAACTGCTACGAATGAAATGTTCACAATAGGTTATTTCCGACCGCCGCCGGAGATCTCCGCAGCAGATCAACGATCAGCTCGAGCGCATCGATACCCTGCGCGGGCTCGGCCATATCGAACGGCAGCCCTATGCATCAGGGTGAATCCTGAACTGCGCAACTCGGACTCGTGGGCCTCGCGCTCAGCTCCCCCGATATGTCGAATACGCGAACGGGGACAGCAATAGTGGGACGTGGTAGTGCCGGTCGCCGGTAATGGTGAAGGCGATGGTGACCTCCGGATAGAAGGTGGGCACCTGCTGGGCGGCGAAGTAACCGCCGGTGTCGAAGCGCAGGCGGTAGGTGTCCGGGGGGAGTTCGCCGCCGAGTTCGCGGATCCGACCATCGAGGTCGGTGGCCGACGAGGCCAGTTCGGTTCCGTCGACGGCCAACAGGGTGACCGTGAGGCCCACGGCGGGAATCCCGCGGACCGCATCCAGAACGTGGGTGCTCACACTGCTCATCACGCCTCCGCGGGGTCGTGTACCAGACGGCTCAGCCGGATCCGGTTGATCTTGGCCAGCTCTCGGCGGACGATACCGCGCTCGGTGCGTGGGTCGTTACGCAGCCGGGTCATGAGGATGTCGAGCAGTTCCGAGGCGGAGCGGCCGGTCGCGCACACGAGATAGACGTGGCCGAAGGTGGCCTCGTATTCGCGGTTCCAGGCGGCCAGGGCGGCCCGCACGTCCGCGCCCGCGTCGGCGACGCCCGCCTGCTCCCGGGCCGAGGACGGATTGTCCGGGGTGGCGCCGATGCGGGGATGCCCGGCCAGGGCCCGGTCCAGGTCCTCCTCCGGCACGGCGGCGAGGATCTCGTCGGCCGTCGCGAGCAGGTGCTCGACGGTGCCGAAGGGCCGCCGCGCGGCCACCTCCCGCGCCCATTCGGGAGCCGAGCAGCAGCTCAGCAACAGCTCGACGACCGCCGATTCGGGCAGCGCGTCGAAGGTGCGGAGGTCGATCCGATCGTTGGTCATCGCGTCCAGCATCGGCCATGGCAACCCGGCCTGCCAATCGGACGGCGCTCGGGCCGTCTCGCACGGCCGATCCGGTCATTCGATTGTGCTATCTCACGAACACGGGGGCGCCGATGATCAAATCCGCGCAAGGAAATTCCGGAGCCGGACCATTCCGGACGTCCGACCGGATATTGTGGCCGTCACGTGCGGCGACGTGGCGACGGGTCGCGACCACGCCTGCCCGCCCACTCGCCGACGCCGAGCGGGAGCAGTGTGATGCGCGACATTGTCGATGACCTATTGCGGGTGTGGCACAGTGGCCGGACGGCCGGATTGGCCACGCTGGTCCGGACCTTCGGCCCGTCCCCGCTGCCGGTGGGATCGGCGATGTTGGTGGAATCCGATGGGGGCGTGTTCGGGTCGGTGTCCGACGGCTGCTACGAGGCGGCGGTGCATCAGGCGGCGGTCGAGGCCGCCCGGACCGGACGGCGCGAATTGCGGCGCTTCGATGCCACCACCGGATTGGACGTCGGCGCGGACTGCGGCACCATCGACGTGTTCGTGGAGCCGTTCTCCCGCAGCCACTTTCCCGAGTTCCCGGATGTCGCCGCCGATATCACCACGTATCGGCCCGTCACGGTGTTCACCGTGGTGTGGCATGCCGATCCGGAGGTGATCGGGCAGCATCTGGTGACCGACCGGCGGCACAACACCGAGCTGGTGTCGCTGCCGGAATCGGACGTGTTCGTCTCCTCCTACACCGCCCCGCCGCGGCTGATCATCTTCGGCGCCAACGCCTTCGCCGCCGCGCTGAACGTGCAGGGGCGGCTGCTCGGCTACCGGGTCACCGTCTGCGATGCCCGCGAAACCTTCGCCTCCCCCGCCTCGTTTCCGGGTGCCGAGGTGGTGGTCGACTGGCCGCACCGGTACCTCAACTCCCAGGCGGCCGCCGGTGACATCGACTCCAGCACGGCGCTGGTCGTGGTCTCCCAGGACCCGAAGTTCGAGATCCCGCTGCTCACCATGGCCCTGCGCCTCCCCGAATTCGGCTACCTGGGCGCCCTCGGCTCCCGCGCCGCCCACGCCCGCCGCACAGAAGCCCTGCAAGCGGGCGGTTTCGACGAGGCCACGCTCGCCCGCCTGCACACCCCCGCGGGGTTGGACATCGGCGCCCACACGCCGATGGAGACGGCTATTGCGATAGCGGCGGAGCTGTTGGCATCGCGGAGGGCCACCTCGCGACCGACTGTGGCTGTTTCCTGACCCTGATTCAATTCGCCTGGGGGCGAATTGAATCAGGGAATGAAGGAGGGCCCCGCCCGAGCAATCGACCAGACCGCTACTTCAGCTCGGGATGCTCTGCGTAGAGCTCGCGGAGGACGGACATGTCGAACAGTTGGTCGGCCTCGATGGTGATTTTGGCCTTGGCGAGGGCCTCGATGTTTTGGGCTATGAGTTTGTCGGTCATGGTGAACAGGCCGTTGGCTCTGGTGTCGTCGGAGACGACCAGGTCGTTCTGGGCCTTGGCGGACTGGATTTGTTCGGCCAGGTCCAGGCGTTGGTCCTTGCCGTAGATCTCGACGGCGAGGCGGGCGCTTTCGGCGGGGTTGGCCACGGCGTCCTTCCAGCCCTTGATTTCGGCCGCCAGGAAGGCCTTCAACTTGTCGCGCTCGGAGTCGATGGTCTGCTGGCGCACCGTCAGGGTCTCGGCGGTCAGCGGGAGGCCGTAGTCGGCGAACAGGAAATGGGCGGTCTGGAAACCCTTGGCCGCCAGGGTGATCGGCTCATTGGTCACATAGCTCACCCAGCCGTCGACCTCGCCGTTGGCCAGCGGGGTCGGATCGAACTGGGCGGGCACGATCTGAACATCGTTCGGCGTCATGCCGTTGGCGGCCAGCAGCGCGGTGAAGATCAGCTGATTGGTGTCCTGCACGCCGATCTTGCGCCCCTTCATCTCGATCGGGGAGGAGATCGGCTTGGCCGCCGAACTGACGATGCAGAACGGATTCTTCTGGTAGGTGGTGCCGATGATCTTGGCGGGCAACCCGTCCAGCACGGCGGGCGCGGTGGTCTGCGGCGCGGACATGCCGAGCCAGATCTTGCCGGTATCCAGCCCGGCCTCCACCGACGTACTGGCGGCACCGCCCGCGATCAGGTCGACGTGCCCGAATCCGGCGTCCCGGTAGTAACCCTTGCTGTCGGCGAAGTACTCACCGGCGAATTCGATGTTCTTCAACCACGACAGCTGAATGGCGACGGTGCCGTACTTGGAGCCGTCGGGCGTGGTGCCGTTGTTGTTCCCGGACGTGGAGTCGTCACCGCAGGCCGCGAGCATTCCGCCACCAGCGAGCGCGAGGCCCGTGGCTGCGGAGAACCGAAGGAAGGACCGACGGTCCAGGGGTGGAAACTTCCGGGCCGATGAGGGGCCTGTCACGCGAGTCATGCCGGAAATCTAGGGCGTTTCGATGACGAATTCTTTGCTTTCGACGGATCCACTGTGTGCTGCACGTAAACTTGTCCGCCCTCACCCCTTTCCGGCCTCCGGCCCGAACCTGGCCAGCACCAGATTCTCGATCACGCCGACGATCGCGTACAGCAGCACCGACACCACCGTCACCAGCACGATGGCGGCCCACAGCTTGTTGTACTGGAAGGTGGGGATGGCACGAATCAGCGTCGCGCCCAATCCGGTTCCGCTGCCGAGCCATTCGCCCAGCAGCGCCCCGATGAGTGCACCCGGCACCGAGATCCGCGCCGCCGCGAATACCGACGGCAGCGCCGCGGGCACGGCCACCATGCGCAGCCGCGTCCACCGCGAACCACCGTAGGCGGCAACGAGTTCCATGGCCTGAGCGGACGCCGAGCGCAGTCCGGTCATGATCATGACCAGGGCCGGGAAGAAGACCACGATCGCCGCCATCACCGTCACACCGACCACCCCGCGCCCGAACACCAGCACGATGATCGGCGTCAGCGCCACCAGCGGCACCGACCGCAGCAGCATCGCGACCGGCATGAACGACTGCTCGACCGCGGGCAGGGTGACGAACAGCGCGGCCACCACCAGGGCGGCCACCATCCCGACGCCGAATCCGATCGCGGCGTCGGTCAGCGTGATCCTCAGGTCGGCAAGCAGCGCCTGCCGCGCGGTATCGGCGGAGGGCCCGGTGACCAGATAGTTCCACACATCACCCGGCGTCTTCCCCACCCGCGGACCCACCTGCGGGAACGCCTTCAGGAAGGCGTACCAGATCACCAGTATCAGAATCAGCGAAACAACCAGGGGGAACAGGAATTTCACGATCCGTCGCAGCGCGTTCACGCCCGCACCTCCCGCCCGGTCCACGGCGCCGATAGCCGCGCGACCAGGGCCACCACGGCGTAGCCGAGCCCCGCGAGCGCGGCGGCGGCCAAGGCCATACCCCAGGTGCGCGGGACGTTGTAGGCGGTCTGCGCCGCGGTCAGCGCCACCCCGATACCGCTGTCCACGCCGCCCAGATACTCGCCGATGATCGCGCCGAGCACCGCCGAGGGCGCCGCGATCTTCAACGCCGCCAACGTATTCGGCAGGGCGGCGATCACCTGCACACGCCGCAGCTGCTGCCAGCGCCCGCCGCCGTAGGCGCGGACCAGATCGAGGCTGGTGCGATCGGCCGAACGCAGCCCGGACACCGTGCCGACCATGGTGGTGAAGAAGCAGTAGATGGCGGCCAGGAACACCGTAGGCGTGCGCCCGCCGAACACCACCAGAATGATCGGCCCGAGCGCCAGCAGCGGTGTGCAGTAGCTGAGGATGGCGAGCTGGGTCGCCAGCGATTCGATGGGCGGCACCAGCATCACCAGCACGGCCAGCGCGATGGCCAGGCCGTTACCCCAGGCGAAGCCCTGCAGCGCACCCCAGGCCGTGATCCGGAAGTTCGGCCCGTACAGCGCCCAGCCGTCGATGTACATGGTGTGCACGACATTCCACGGAGTCGGGATGGTGCCCCCGGCGACCCCGAGCGCGGCCAGTACCCACCACAGGGCGATCAGCGCGGCGATACCGAGCGCCCCACCCATCCGCGTCATGCTCTGTCCTTTCCGCAATGAGCGGAGCCCTCCGTGGTTACACTCCGCTGCCGCCTCCGGACCTGACCCCTCATTCCGCCACCTCCGTAACCCCCAGGGCCGCTTCCGCTTCGGCTTCGATGCCGCCGTGTCCACTGCGGCCGAACAGCAGCTCCGACAGATAGTCGTGCAGGCGATGGAATTCCGGCGAGCGCATCATGTCGGGGGTGCGCGGGCGCGGGAGGTCGATCTCGACCGTCTCCACCACCCGGCCCGGTCGCGGGCTCATCACCGCCACCACATCCGACAGGAACACCGCCTCACCGATGCCGTGGGTGACCATGAGCGTGGTGGCGGGCTTCTCGGTCCAGATGCGCAGCAGTTCGAGGTTCAGCCGCTGGCGGGTCATATCGTCGAGCGCGCCGAACGGCTCGTCGAGCAGCAGCACCGTGGGCTTCACCGCCAGCGCTCGCGCGATCGAAACCCGTTGGCGCATACCACCGCTCAGCTGCGCCGGTTTCGCCTTCTCGAAGCCCTCCAGGCCCACCAGCGCGACCAGGTCGGCAATCAGTTTCGGTTCCACCGGCAGCCCGGCCACCTGCAGCGGCAGTTTGATATTGGATTCCACACTGCGCCAGGGCAACAGCGCCGCATCCTGGAAGGCGATGCCGAATTCGTGGCGGCGCCGCAGTTCCTCCGGCGTCGCCCCGTTGATGCGGGCGGTACCCGCCGTGGGTGTCTCGAGTCCGGCCAGGATCCGCAGGACCGTCGACTTCCCGCACCCCGAGGGACCCAGTAGCGACAGGAATGCGCCCTGTTCGGTGTGCAGATCCACCGACTCCAGCGCCTGCACCCTGCGCCGGCCGACCCGGAAGGTCTTGGTGAGTCCGCTGATGTGAATGCCCGTGCCCGCGGCCTCCGTACTGCTCATATCCGTCACACTAGGAGCAACCGGTTGCACCGATATTGCGAATCGGCCCATCAGATTTCGACGGAGTTACCACCCGGGTTCGAACCAGACGCGGGCCGAGCGGCGAAACAGCAGCACGATCACCACGACCGACGCGATCGGCCCGAGCCAGCCCGGCGGGCGTCCCTCGGCGATCGAGGGCACGGTCCACAGCATGTTCAACCCGGCCAGCAGGATCGCGCCGATCCGGATCTTGTCACCGACCGCGCCGAAGCCGAGCGCCAGCAGCCCCAGCAACCAGCTGGGCACGAAGGCGATCGAGACGATCAACGCCAGGTGCGCCCCGAGCAACCACCAGGCCGTCGCCGCGCAGACGACCCCGACCACCGCGATACCGATCGCGATCAGCTGCGCCGCCCGCACCGCGGCGGGCATCCGCGCGGAGCCGGTGCGATCCGTCCAGGGATCGTGACGAAACCCGCTGTCGGACATGCAGCGAAATGTACCGCGCGGTTCGGTCACGGCCGTGGCAACGCGCGGTCACGATCGTTCCCCGATCCTCGAAAACACCCTCTGACGTGGGGATAATTTTCTGAAGGGGCATCGTTGGGGGTCATCGCGGCGATGCCGTGGCACGCGAGGAGACGGTATGGCCATCGGCACCTTCATCTACATCGACGCGGACGGGAATCGGCGGGTACTCACCGACCCCGTCGACACCATCGCCTACAACGTCGAATTGTGGATAGCTGCCGAGGTGATCAACAACACCGACACCACCGCGTGGCTGCACGAGGAGGAGGACGGCGACGGGCGCTCGCATCCCGTCGCACCCGGCGACCACCTGCAGCCCGATGAGGTCGTCGCCAGCGTGGTGTTCGCCTGAGGGTCAGGCCAGCAACCGCAGGAGGTGCTCGGCCTCGGCCTGCACTGCATCGCGGCCGGGGCCCAGATATCTGCGCGGATCCGACACGCTGAGGTTCTCGGTCAGCACCGTCAGAATCTCCTGGCTCAGAGCCATGTTCAGCCGGGTGGCGATATTGATCTTCGTCATCCCGTGCCGGACGGCCGATCGCAGCCCGCCGTCGGGCACGCCGGACGAGCCGTGCAGCACCAGCGGCACCGGGACCTTCGCGGCCAGCCGCACGATCAGTTCGTCGTCGAGGCGGGCGTCGCGGGTGTGCATGGCGTGCGAGGAGCCCACGGCGACCGCCAGCGCGTCGACTCCCGTCGCGGCGACGAACGACACGGCCTCGTCGGGATCGGTACGCACCCAGGGCTTGTGGGCGCCGCCCTTCCCACCGACCTCGCCGAGTTCGGCCTCGACGAACGTGTCGCGCCGATGACACCAGCGCACGATCTCGGCCGTGGTGGCGAGGTTTTCGGCGTAGTCGAGGGTGGATCCGTCGTACATCACCGAGGTCACCCCGAGTTCGACGGCCTCGGTGATCAATTCGCGTTCGGTCGCGTGGTCCAGGTGCACGGTGAGGTCGGCGGTGCTGTCGGCGGCGATCTGCAGGCAGGCCCGGGCCAGCGGTTTCAGACTGCCGTGATAGCGCACCGTGTTCTGCGAGATCTGGAGGATCGCCGGGCGTTTCGCCGCTTCCGCAGCGGCGGCGACGGCCTCTGCATGCTCGAGCGCGATCACATTGAACGCGGCCAGGCCGCCGGGACGCGCGACGGCGATCAGATCGGGCACGGGCAGCAGGGTCATCGGGGACTCCTAGGTATTGCTCAGATCGGTGACGACGACGGTCGGCGCCAGCCGGGTCCGCAGGGACCTGTCGATTTCTCCGGCCACCGGAATGACCACGGCCGCAGCGGAAGTCGCCACGGCATCGACGAGGACGGCGGGCCAGTCCGGTTTCGGGTCGACGGACAGGGCGGCGATCACGGCGGCCGCCGCGGCATCGCCCGCGCCGGTCGGATTTCCGGCCATGGGTTCGGGCAGCGCGGCCGACCAGGCTCCCGCGGCGGTGACGGCGACCATGCCCGCGCCGCCCCGGGTGGCGATCACCGCGTAGACGCCGCGATCGATGAGTGGCCGCGCCGCGGTGACCATCTCCTCGGCGGTGTCGGGCGAGGTTCCGGTCAGGCGACGCAGTTCGTCACCGTTGGGCATGAGGACCACACCGGGGATCCGGGCAGCCAGTTCCAGCGCGCGACCGTCGACATCGCAGATGGTGGGTATTCCGGCGGCGAGTGCGGTGCGGGCCAGTTCGGCGGGCACGGAGTCGGCGACCCCGGCGGGCAAGGAGCCCGAGACGACCATGGCTCCGGTGTCGGGGAGCAGTCCGTTGACTCGGACCATCAGCTGGTCGACGGCGTACGGATCATTCACCCGCGCACCGGGTTCCCACAGCGAGGTGGCTGTCCCGTCGTCGGATTCGCTGATCACCAGGGTCCGCCGCACCCACGGCAGGGCGTGCACGAAATCCACGGGAAGTTCCAGCTCCGCGGCGGCAGCGAAGGCATAGTCGGCGAAACCTGTTGCGCGGGAATATATTCCGAGTTGATTGAGCACGCGGGTCACGTTGATGCCCTTGCCGCCGATGCGCTGTTCGACCGACAGCACCCGATGGACCCGGCCTCGTTCGAAACGCTCCAACCGGTAGGTCAGATCGTAGGCGGGATTCATGGTCACGGTGAGGATCACGTCAACCACTGTCCATGGCGCAGCACGCAACGCAACCCCAAGTCGTCGTCTACCACTATGGCATCGGCGTACATTCCGGGCCGCAGATCTCCCACGTCGGTCAGGCCGACCACCGCCGCCGGGGTCGCCGTGGCCGCGCGCACGGCATCCGCCAGCGGCACCCCGCACTCGCGAACCGCCCAGCGCAGACACCGCAGCAAGGTGGCGGTGCCCCCGGCGATCGATCCGTTGGCGATCCGCGCGACACCGTCGACGACCCGGACCTGTTGTGGGCCCAGGCGGTAATCCCCGTCGGGCAGCCCGGTCGCCTGCATGGCATCGGTGATCAGGGCGACCCGATCCCGGGCGGTGGCGAAAACCAGTGCGCCGAAACCGGGTTCCAGATGTACGCCGTCACCGATGAGCTCGACGACCGCCTGCCCCTCCGCCGCAGCCACCAGCCCAGCCGCGACCGGCCCCGGGTCGCGGTGATGCAGCGGCGGCATCCCATTGGCCAGATGTGTGACCACGCTCCCGAGGCCCTTGGGCCGCAAGGCCTCCCGGAACCGTGCGTACGCGGTATCGCTGTGACCGAGAGCCACCACGACACCGCTGCCGGCGAGCGCCTCGGCGGCGGCCTCGTACCCCGGCCGTTCGGGTGCGAGGGTCATCATCCGCAACGTCCCGTCGGCCGCATCGAGCAATCGCTCGATCAACGCCGGGTCGGGATCGGTGAGAAATCTCGGATCCTGTGCCCCGCAGCGCGCTTCGGACAGGAACGGGCCCTCCACATGAATCCCCGCGAGCGCCCCCTCCGCCGTCAGCTCACGCAGCACCCGCGTCTGCGCCACCATGTCGTCGGGCGCACCGGTGACCACACTCGCCACCACACTGGTAGTCCCCTGCGACCGGTGATATTCGGCCGCTGCCCGAGCCTCCGCCGCATCGGTGGTATCGAACCGCGCCCCGAACCCGCCGTGATTGTGAATATCCACCAGCCCGGGCAACACCGTCCCCAGATGCGGCGGTAGCTCCGAATTCCGCTGCGCCGCTGACCATTCCGCGGCTGTCTGTACGGCAACGATCCGCTCACCGTCCACCGTCACCACACCGTCGTCGATCAGGTACGACGGCGCCACGACCCGCCCCCGCAGGTACACCTCGCTCATCGCTCCTCCCACCGCCGGCACCGCTCATCCCGACGTGCCCACCGCCCGCCGTCATCCCGGATCGACGAGGAAGCCGGGTGGATGGAGGGCAGGCCGACAGCGGTCATTCGAGCGCTCCCACCCGGGCGAAGTAGGCCGCGCCGACCAAACCTGCGCGGGCACCGAATTCGCCGAGCACCACGCGGGGAGCCGGGGCGATGCGGAGCAGGTCGACGAAGCGGGATTGCAGGGCCTCGGTGAGGACGGCGCCCGCACCCGCCAGGCCGCCGCCGAGGACGACCAGGTCGGGACAGGTGGCGTGGATGACGCCGAACAGGCCCTCGGCCAGGGCGTCGACGGCGTCGTCGACCACGGCGCGGGCGTCCGGATCGGTGTCGAGGACGGCGAAGACCGATTCGGCACCGGCGATCCTGCGGCCGGTGCGGGCGGTGTAGGCGCGGGCTATGGCGGCCCCGGAGGCGACCGTCTCCACACAGCCGACACTGCCGCACAGGCAGGGCAGTCCATCGCGATGGCGCACCGGGATGTGGCCGTACTCCCCGGACTGCCCGGCGGAGCCGCGCACCAGCCGCCCGTCGACCGACAGGGTTCCGGAGATCCCGGTGCCGAGAATGACCACGCACACGTCGTCGTGGCCGCGCCCCGCGCCGTAGCGCCATTCGGCCCACCCCGCGACGGCGACATCGTGTTCGATCAACACCGGAATATCCCACTGGTCGCGGAAGCGGTTGCCCACCTTGACATCCCGCCAGCCCACATTGCTGCTGAACACCGCGATGCCGCGCGCCGAGTCGACGATCCCGGGCAGGACGACGGCCGCCCGCGCGACCCGGCCCCGCTGCGCCGCGGGCAACTCGTCCAGCAGCCGGGAACCGAGGTCGCCTATGGCATCGAAGGCGGCCTCCCCCGAGGGGGTCGCGACCGTGGCCGTGCCGAGCACGGCCCCGGCGGCATCGGTGATCTCACCCTTGGTCGTGGTCCCGCCGACATCGATGGCGAGCACCAGATCCGCGGGTCCGACGGCGGTCACGACGTACCCCTCACTCGAGGATCACCGACCGGGCCAGGCTGCGCGGATTGTCCGGATCCAGGCCCAGATCCGCCGATCGCAGCACGCACAGCCGGTGCACCCGCACCAGATCGGCCATCGGATCGATATCGCGATGCTCGAAATGCGCTCCGGTGGACTTGACGTCGTCGCCCAGGGTGGGATCCACCGAACCGAACGCCCACACCGCGCGTCCGGGCGCGGCGATGCTGATCGGTCCGTGCCGGTATTCGGTCGCCAGATAGCTCTCGGCCCACGACTGACAGGATTCGCGCAGCTTCAGCCCCGCCTCGTCGGCGAGGGCGGCCGCGAAACCCAGGCCGACGAAACTGATCTGTTCCGCGTAACGCACTGCGGCCACGGAGGTTTCGAGGTCCTCGGCGAGCACCTCGCGCGCCTGCGCGATGGCCGGGTTCAGATCCTCACCCAGATGCCAGCGCAGGATCGCCAGCGTCGTGGTGGCGAAACGGGTCTGCACCACCGACCGCTCGTCGACCTCGTCGATGAGGATCGGATCGCCCAGGTCCAGCACCGGTGTGCCCGGGCTGGAGGAGATGACCGTGCGCGGCACCCCGCGCGGGATACCGCGCATCGCCTCGATCACCTCGGTGGTGGTGCCGGAGCGGCTGATCACCACGTAGCGGTCGTACTCGCGACCGGTGCGCACATCGCTGGCGGGCCAGGCGTCGGTCAGGCCCTGACCACGAGTCTCACGCAGGTAGGCAATGGCACGCGACATGAAATACGAGGTGCCACAACCGATGACGGCCACCCGCTCGCCGGGCTCGGGCAGCACGGCGGAGTTCTCGGCGGCGATGGACGCGGCGCGCGCCCAGTCGTCGGGCTGGGTGGCCACCTCGGCGGCCAGATGGGTTTCGGGAATTCGCTCGGCAGAGGTCGGCACGCCACCAGGATCGACCCGATGATCGTTCATGTCAACTTAACAACCAAAACGGTCACATTCGATCATCGTTCGCGCTAGATTCTGACCAAACGGATCGTTCATTGAAAGGTTCTACTCGTGAAACGTCCACTCCGCGGCGCAGTTTCGTCGTTCGCGCTGCTCACCGGCCTGGTGCTGGCGGTCTCCTCCTGCGGGTTCGGCGGCAACAAATCCGATGACTCGGACCCCAACACCCTGTCCTTCCTGGCCCCGGTCTACAGCGACGGCACCAAGGCGGAGTGGGACAAGATCATCGCAGACTTCCAGAAGCAGAATCCGGACATCAAGGTCAATCTGCAGATGGAGGCGTGGACCTCGATCAACGACGTGGTGCGCACCAAACTGCAGAATGCGTCCACCACCCCGGACATCCTCAACATCGACGCCTACTCCACCTTCGCCAACGACAACCAGCTCTACCCCGCGAAGGATGTCGTCGAGCCGTCGGTGGCCGACGACATCCAGCCCGGTTTCGCCGAGAACGCCTCGATGGGCGGAACCCAGTGGGCGCTACCGCTGTTCGCCTCCACCCGCACGCTGTTCTACAACACCGACCTGTTCGCCAGGGCCGGTATCGGCGCTCCGCCCAAGACCTGGGCCGAACTCACCGACGCCGCCAGGAAGATTCAGGCACTCGGCGGTGGGGTCTCCGGTTACGGCCTGCCCCTGGGCAGCGAGGAGGCGCAGGCCGAGACGTCCCTGTGGACCTTCGGCGCGGGCGGCGCCTGGTCCGACGGCGACAAGCTCACCGTCGACACCCCCGGCAACCTGGAGGGCGTGCAGGCGATGAAGGCGATCGCCGATGCGGGTGCGACCCAGCCGAATCCGGGCGCCACCAACCGCAAGGACGTGATCAACGCCTTCATCCAGGGCAAGATCGGCATGATCGAGGCGCACCCGCCGACCATTTCCATGATCGCCGCGCAGAATCCGGGCCTGAAGTACGCGACCGCGCCGACCCCGACGAAGGACGGAACCCCCGTCACCCTCGGTGTCGCCGACCATCTGATGGCGTTCAAGAAGGACGGTAAGAAGCAGGAGGCGATCAAGAAGTTCCTCAGCTTCTTCTACAAGCCCGATGTCTACACCACCTTCGTCAAGGCCGAGCACTTCATTCCGGTGACCACCAGCGGCGCACAGGCGATGGCCGACGATCCGGTGATGAAGTCCTTCGGCGCCACCCTGCCGGTGGCCAAGTTCTACCCGAGCAACAACCCGAACTGGGGCGCCGTGCAGGGCGCGATCCAGCAGCAGATGGGCACCATCGCCCAGGGCGCCGACCCGGCCGCGGTGCTACAGAAGATTCAGCAGGCGGCGAGTTGAGGGGCGCCCTGAACCGGTCCACGGCGGCGCTGCGGGCGCTGCCGTGGATCGGCCCGGTGCTGGTGCTCATCGCGGGCGTGGTCGTCTTCCCGGCCGGGTACATGCTGTGGACCTCCACGCGCACGCTGAGCGCCTACGGCCAAGATCGCGGCCCGGCCGGATTGACCAACTTCCGCAAGCTCTTCGCGATCCCGGAACTTCCCAGCGTGCTGCTGCATACGGTGGTCTGGGTGGTCGCCGTCGTGCTGATCACCCTGGTGCTGTCGGCCGCGCTGGCACAGTTCTTGAGCAAGAGTTTCCCCGGCCGCACCTTCGTGCGGATGGCGATCCTGGTGCCGTGGGCCGCGTCGGTGGTGATGACCACGTCGGTCTTCGCCTATATGTTGGATCCGGATGTCGGCATCGCCAACCGGTTCCTCGTCGACATCGGCGTGCTGGACCGAGGTTTCGGATTCACCAAACAGGCGGGCCCGGCGTTCCTGGTGGCGATCGGCGTGGCGGTGTTCGTATCGATACCGTTCACCACCTACACGATTCTGGCCGGGCTGCAATCGATTCCGGCCGAGATCGATGAGGCGGGCCGGGTCGACGGGGCGAGCCGGTGGCAGCGCTATCGGCATCTGACGCTGCCGCAGCTGCGTCCGGCGATCGCGGTCGCCACCATCATCAACATCATCAACGTGTTCAACTCGCTGCCGATCCTGCAGGTGTTGACGGGCAGCATCGCGGGCTTCGACGCCGACACCACGACCACGTTGACCTTCAAGCTGATTCGCCAGAATCAGCAGGTCGCCACGGCCGCGGCCATGAGCGTGCTGAACTTCGTGCTGATCGTGGTGATCATCGCGGTGTACGTGCGGCTCACCCGGTCGGCCCGGGAGGAGGCGCGATGACAGCATCCAATCCGGTCACGGTCGATCGGGCGGCCGCGACCTCGACCGCCGAAACCGTTGTCGCGCCGCCCGCTCCGCCGGTGACCGCCCGCAAGGCCCGGCGACGGTGGGACCTGACGCTGGTCGGCATCGTGATCGCGGCGCTGTTCCTGATCCCCTACCTGGTGATGGTGCTGGGGTCGCTCAAGCCGCGCTCGGAGATCCTGCGCATTCCGCCCACCTATTTCCCCGAGCAGTGGCGGCCCGGCAACTACGCCACCATGTGGGACACACCGGAAACGCCGCTGCCGTTCAATATGGTGAGCACGCTGGTGATTTCGGTGGCCGCCACCGTGATCGTGCTGCTGGTGGCGATTCCGGCCGCGTATTACACCGCGCGGCGGCAGTTCCCGGGCAAGGTCGCATTTCTGGGGCTGGTGCTGGTCACCCAGATGCTGCAACCGGTGGTGCTGGTGACCGGTCTGCTGCGGGAGTTCTTCACCCTCGGCATCCAGGACACCTGGCTGGCGATGATTCTGGTCAATGCCGCGTTCAATCTGTCGTTCGCGGTGTGGATCCTGCACAGTTTCTTCGCCTCCGTGCCGGTGGAGATCGAGGAGGCGGCGCAGCTGGACGGGTTGAGCCGGATCCAGACCCTCACCCGGGTGAGCCTGCCGCTGGTGTGGCCGGGCATCGTCACCGCAACCATCTTCGCGTTCGTATCCTGCTGGAACGAATTCGCCGCCAGTCTGGTGATCCTGACCACGCCGGAGAATCAGCCGCTGTCGGTGGCCTTGACGAAGTTCATCGGCCAGTACGACACGGCTTGGCAATACGTCTTCGCGATCTCTACGGTCGGCATCGTGCCCGTTGTCATCCTGTTCGCGCTGATCGAGAAGCGTCTGGTCGCCGGCCTGACCGCCGGAAGCGTGAAATGACCGCTGCGACGGATCGATCCCAGCGCTGGAACCGGCTGCTGGAGTTGCTGGCCGACACCGGCCGGCTGTCGGTGGAGGAGGCGGCCGAACGGCTCGGCGTCTCCCCCGCCACCATCCGCCGCGATTTCACCGCGCTGGCCGATCAGCAACTGGCCACCCGTACTCACGGCGGCATCGTGGCGACCTCGGTGTCCTACGAGCTACCCGCTCGTTATCGCGGCAGCGGTGACGAGGCCAAGCAGCGGGTCGCCGAACATGCCGCGGGACTGGTGAATCCGGCCGAGGTGGTGGGTCTCAACGGCGGCACCACCACGACGGCGGTGGCCCGCGCGCTGGCGGGCCGTCCCGACCTGCCCGCCTCGGCCGACAATCAGCTCACGATCGTCACCAATGCGCTGAACATCGCGGGTGAGATGGTGCTGCGTCCGCATCTGCGCACGATCTGCATCGGCGGCCAGGCCCGTCGGGAATCCTATGAACTGCACGGCCCCCTGGCCGAGCGGGCGATGGCCGAATTGCGTTTGGACACCCTGATTCTCGGCGTCAACGCGATCACCGCTGAGGGCGGTGCGCAGGGGCGTCACCTCGACGAATCGGGTATCAACGCCGAAATGGTCCGGCGCGCCGAACGGGTCATCGCGGTCGCGACCGCCGACAAACTCGAGAAGACCGCCCTGGCCCGCATCTGCCCCATCGAGGATATCGACATCCTCGTCATGGACGCCGCCGCCAATCCGGAGGCCATCGCCGCGATCCGGGAGGCGGGCGTGCGGGTGGATCTGGTCTGATCGGCTCGATTTCTCGAAGAAATGTTTCACGCGGGTAGAGCAGCTGCCCTACCCGCGTGAAACATTTGTGGCAGGGTGAGAACTTCTACAAAGACAAAAGCCCAGTGATCACCGGAACCAAGATGCTCACGATGGTCGGGGTAATAATGCTCATTCCATCTCCTCTCGGCCTTCCTGATGTTGATCTTGCGATAGCAAACGTACAGCAATCAGTACGCCACCGGGAGATGTCCGCCGCTGTTGTTCGGCTCACAACGAGTCGGGTCGACAGCACTATGCAGTTGTTTCACCTTGCCGTCGCCGAGAATTCGTGCAGCAGTCAACCTATTTGTCGCAAATTGAGCGCAATTTCGACGCACCGGTTCGGATCGGATTGTACGAATCGACCCAATAGACCGAATTCAGCGAGTGGTGTAAGCGCCGCCATTCACATTCAGCACCTGACCGGTGATGTGCCGGGCACCGGGCGAGGCGAGGAAATGCACCGCCTCGGCAATATCGGCCGGTTCGCCCGCACGCCCGGTGAAGGTGCTGGCGATCAGAGCTTGCTTGCGTTCCTCGGTGAGCCTGTCGCGGAAGAATTCGGTCTCGCGGATGTAACCCGGAGACACCACGTTCGACGTGACGCCGCGAGGGCCGAGGGTGCGCGCGAGGTCCACGTTCCACGAGGCCAGTGCGGCTTTGGCCGCACCGTAGGCGTCCGCGCCCTGATCGGCCGCGATGGAGCCCACGTGCACCACGGCACCGCCCTCGGGAAACAGGTCCGAGACGGCCCGGGTGGTCAGCACCGCGCCGACCAGATTCGCGTTCAGATTGGCCCACCACCGCTCGGCCACCGCGGTCAGGCCGTCGCGTGCGGGCAGATCGAAATCGGTGTTGCCGCCCGCATTGTTGACCAGCACATCGACCCGTTCCGGAAGCCGGGCCACCAGCGCCTCGATCTGCTCGGGGTCGGCGTGGTCGCACGGCACCGCGCGGGCACGCTCACCGAGGGTCGCGACGGCCTTGTCCAGGACCTCCGCCCGGCGGCCGGTGATGAAGACCGCGTCTCCGTCGGCGACGAAGCGGTCGGCGATGGCGTATCCGAGGCCGGTCCCGCCGCCGGTGACCAGCACTGTGCGCGTCATCAGATATTCCTCCCACAGGTTCATTTAGGTCTAAACGTCCGTCACCCACTGTAGTCGTTTAGGTCTAAACTGCAAGACCGGAACCAGTCACGCACAGGAGGTACGAGATGGCGGCCACCGCCGACGACACCGATACGGCCGACGAGATCGCCGCCGCCTGGGATCGGGAGCGGCCGGGCACTCCGACCGAATCGATCGGCATCGTCACCCGGCTGTGGCAGTTGGCCAAGCTGTTCGGTGAGGACCGGCGGCGCGTGCTGGCGGCCGCCGGAGTGGATGCGGCCACGTTGGATCTGCTCAGCGTGCTGCGCCGCAGTTCGCCGCCCTACACACTGAGCACCCGGGAGTTGACCCGGCGCACGTTGGTGACCGCCGGGGCGATCTCTCAGCGGGTGGCCCGTGCCGAGCGCGACGGCCTGGTGCGCCGCCGCACCGATCCGCACGAACGGACCGTCTGGGTGGAACTCACCGAGGCCGGGCACGAGGTGGTCGAGCGCACCGTGGATCTGGTGCTGCGCCGCGAACTCGAACTGCTCGACACGCTGGACGCGGACCGGCGTCGGCAGTTGTCCGAGTTGCTTCGCATCTTGCTGCGAGATGTGCAGGCCCGCACCGGTAATCAGGGCCTCACCCACGTCGGCGAGTCATCGGTCGACTGACCAGCAGCGATCCACTGCGCACAAGATCACACGACGCACACGAATATCGTTGCCGATCAGAAACATTGGGCGTGCAGTATGGCGCCGTGGCTTCGCTCCCACCGAAAGACCTTCTGCTGCAGGCCTGCCGCGGCGTGCCGCCCGGCGACGACGTCGTCCTGCAATGCGCGTGCCGGCTGGCCGAGCTGCACGAGCAGCGGCTCACCGTCGCCGCCGACGTCGCCGAGATCGATCGGCACCGGGCACACCTGGTCCACGACATCGATCGGTGGGTCGCCACGCAATTACCGCCCGCGAGCCGGGGTGCCCGCTTACACACCGAAACGGTGGGGACGGTGATCGATCGCCTCGCGCAGTTCTCCGCGCTGGCCTATCTCGCCCTGACCACGACGCCGGACTGGCTGGTCCGCGATGCCTGGCGGCGGCTGTCGGAACTGGCGTTCGCCTACGACGACCTCGCCGCCGAGGTGAGCGCGGGCCTGTGCCGCCTGCCCGACTTCAGTGGCAATCGCGAATACGAGCATTGACAAGGTGCTGCCGGCGACGCGCAGGGGGTTGCGTCGCCGGCAGCGGGAAAGTGGTCCTCGTCTTCCGAGATCCGAGTGTGGTCCGGCCACCTGAGGACAGGCCGCAATCCACCTGAGAACCAGCTGATAGTCGCCTACGGCGGCGCCGCGAGGGGATAGCGCCGCCGTAGGCGGGGGATGGACGGACCAGGGCAGTTGATCCGTCTCGGAGGCATCGACATCGACAAGCCTGCTCCCGCAAGCTCGAGACCTGCCGTGACCCAGCCGTGAATCAGCTGTCAGCCGGTCGGCCCGGCGACCGTACATCCGGGTGGAACCAGCGTGCCGTCGAGCATCTGGTCGACCCACTCGGGCACCGCGGGTACCGCGACCGCGCCGACGAGGAAGTGCTCGCCGGGGAAGGGCGCCAGTCGAACCCGCGCGCCCTCGTGGCACCAGCTGTCGTAGAGGTTCCGCGCGCCCTCGTAAGGAATCCAGAACTCGCCTCGGCCGTGGTAGACCAGCACCGGAACCTTGGGTGGGCGCGCACCGAGTTTGTTGTCGGCCACGACCTTTCGCACCACCGGCAGCTGGGTCGGGTCGGGAACATCGGTGAGCTGCTCGATGCGAATCGGGATGGCACCCAGCGCGGCCTCGGCGCCGACGCAGAGATCCCGGAACAGATGCGCCAACCGCCACCCGTTGTCGTTGAGCAGCGACAGCAGCTCCGGATATTCGCGCCCGAGGCCCAGCGTCGCCCCCAGGAAGATGCCCGATCCGACCGGAGTCCCGTTCATCGTCCGCACCAGCATGTCGTAGTCGGCCGGGGTACCACCGATCATCGCCCCTGCCAGGTGCAGATCCGGCGCATAGTCGGGCGCGATCTGGGCCGCCCAACCGGTGGCGATGGCACCGCCGGAGTATCCGCTGAGCACCACCGGAGACTCCGGCGTCAGCTCGGATACCCCGAGGTGGACCGCCGCCCGTGCGGCATCGAGCACCGCATGTCCGCCCATCACCCCCGCGGCGTACGCCTCGCGCGGCCCTTCGTGATCGGGCACGATCACCGCGTAATTGCGGTTCAGCAGCAGCTGAATCGACAGCTGGTCGGCCGAGAAGCCATGGGCGAGCTGATACGACGGGGCGCACCAGTGGCCGAGCGAGGAGATCGGGATGTTGTAGGACACCAGCGGCCGTGCCCCCGCGTCCGTCCACGCCGCCCGCGGCAGCACCAGGGTCGCCACCACGGGCACCGGATTGCCCTTGCTGTCGGTGGATCGCACCAGCAACTCGATCGATCGCACCGGCGTGGCGAACCAGGACTGCACCGCCCGGGCGCGCAGTAGCGTTCCGGGCGAACGCCTTTCGAAACCGTGCGGTGGTGTGTAGAACGCGTCGGGCAGCGGCGTCGGCAGCACCGAGGCGAGTTCGTGCGGTGGGTCGACGAATTCGCTGACCGGATCGGTATGGCCCGCCGGTGCCGACACGGCCAGCACGCTCAGCAGTGCCACCGTCCAGAACCGGACGATCCCCCGCTGTCTGCTCGCCACGTCCCGATCACTCCCGATGTGTCCACGCGCGCAGCGGCGCATCCGTCGATCGACAGTCGATCTCGACCGGCCCGCGAAAACGGTGAGTAGGCAGGTCGGAGGGTCGGCGCCAGCCTCTCATACCCTCCGGTCGGTTTCGGGATTTCTACTCCGGCGTGGCGGCGGTCGATCCGGGTGGTAGCAGGGCACGCACGGTATCGATCGTGTCGGCGTCGGCGGGCTCCTTGTCCGGGCGGTAGCGGACCACTCGGGCGAAGCGCAGCGCCACCCCGCCGGGATAGCGGGGACTGATCTGCACGCCGTCGAGGGCGATCTCGACCACCAGTTCCGGCCACAGGTAGACCGTGTACTCGTCGCGGGAGCGTTCGTGGCGCGGGAATTCGGCGGTCTGCCAGTGCAGCAGCGCGTCGGTGAGCCCCTTGAAGGTCTTGCCGACCATGACCGGATCACCGCCCTGGGGGTCACGAGCACCCAGGTGCAGATTCGACAGATATCCGGTCCGGCGGCCGTATCCCCATTCCGCGCCGAGCACGATCAGGTCCAGCGTGTGCGACGGCTTGATCTTCTGCCAGGCCCGCCCGCGCCGACCGGCCGCATACGGTGCGGACAGCGATTTGATCACCACGCCCTCGTGCCCGGCGGCCAGCGCGCCGTCGAAGTATTCGGCCGCGGCCTCTGCATCCGGGCGGATCAGGGCCGGAATGCTGTGGCCGCCGGCGACCCTGGTCAATGCGGCGCGGCGCTCGCTCAGCGGCGCGTCCAGCAGGTCGACGCCGTCCAGGTGCAGGCAGTCGAAGAAGTACGGGTGCAGGAGCAGCTCGCGCGTCGACGAGACCGCGGGCGGGCGCAGCGCCCTCGCCGTGTCCTCCGGGACCGACGCGGGCACCGCGGCGGCGGGATCGGACAGGGCGAAACGACTCATCGTCTCCTGGAACGGCCGCGGCCGCCCGGAATCGGTCAGCGCCAGCGTCTCGCCGTCGAGAACGACGCTCTCACACGGTAATTCGGCGACCAACTGCACCAGCTCCGGAACACCGGCGGTGATGTCGCGCAGTGTGCGGGTGAACACCGACACCTGGGAACCCTTGCGATGCACCTGGATTCGAGCGCCGTCCAGCTTGTGTTCCACGCTGACGTCGCCGCCGAATTCAGCGAGCGCCTCATCGAGCGCGGCGCCGGGCGAGGCGAGCATGGGCTGGATCGGGCGGCCCACCTCGAGCCGGAATTTCGCCAGCGCCGCCGCGCCGCCGGTCAAGGCGGCCGCGGCCGTCACCGGCAGCTGCCCGGACAGCATGTAGGCGCGGCGGACCTGCTCGACCGGCACCTCGGCGGCGGCCGCGACGGCCTCGGCGACGATCGCGGTCAGCGCGCCCTGGCGCAGCTCGCCGGTCAGCAATCGGATCAGGAAGTCCCGCTCGTCGGCGGTCGCCGCGCCCAGCAGCCCCACCAGCAGCTCCCGCCGTCGCGCCGCCGAGCCGGCACCGGCGGTCGTCGCGAGGTCGGTGAAGGTGCGATCGACCGCCGCCACCGTCAGGCTCGCCTCGGCGGCCGGATCGACCGCGATGGTGGTCAGCGTGCGCCAGCCCGTCCCGATGCGCCCCTGCAGCAGTTCCCCCGACACCCACGCCACCACCGGCGCGAGCTCGTCGGGCCCCGCCTGCGGCAACAACGCCGCCAGCGTGGCGATCTTGGTCTTGCGCGAGGAGGTCGCCCGCACGGTCTGCGACGCCTCGACGACTTGCGAGAGCAGCACGAATCGACCGTAACCCCGGGGTGTGACATATCGCGCAGCGGTGCTGCTAATCCCGTTATTGGCAAAGCTGCGAAACCGCTCATAAACTGGACATATGGCCAAGACTTACGTCGGGGCCCGACTTCGCCAGTTACGCACCGAACGAGGGATGAGTCAGGTCTCGCTCGCCAAGAAGCTGGAGATCTCGGCGAGCTACCTCAATCAGATCGAGCACGATGTGCGCCCGCTCACCGTACCGGTACTGCTGCGCATCAGCGAGGTGTTCGGGGTCGACGCCAGCTTCTTCTCCTCCCAGGACGACACCCGGCTCATCGCCGAACTCCAGGAAGTGGTGATGGACCAGGAGCTCGGCATCGAGGCCGACGCCCAGGAGATCGCCGATATGGTGTCGGCGCATCCGAGCCTGGCGCGGGCGATGGTGAATATGCACCGCCGCTACCGCAACACCACCGCCCAGCTGGCCGCGGCCACCGAGGACCGCTTCTCCGACGGCAGCGGATCCGGGGCCATCTCCCGTCCGCACGAGGAGGTGCGCGACTTCTTCTATCAGCGGCAGAACTACATTCACGAATTGGATACCGCCGCCGAGGAACTCGCCACCCGCATGCGTTTCCACGGCGGGGATCTCAAGCGCGAGATTGCCCGTCGGCTCACCACCGCGCACGGCGTGCAGATCGTCGAGCGCATCGACCTCGGCGAGGGTGTGCTGCACCGCTTCGACGCACAGGAGCGGCGGCTCGAGATCGCGCCGTACCTGTCCGGCGGGCAGCGGGTGTTCAAACTCGCCGCGGAACTGGCCTATCTGGAATGCGGCGACCTGATCGACAAACTGGTCGAGGAGGAGAATTTCGCCTCCGAGGACACCCGCAAACTCGCCCGGCTGGGACTGGCCAACTACTTCGCCGCGGCCACCGTGCTGCCGTATTCGTACTTCCACGAGGTGGCCGAGGATTTCCGCTACGACATCGAGCGGCTGTCGGCCTTCTTCACCCAGAGTTACGAGACCATCTGCCACCGCCTGTCCACCCTGCAGCGGCCGAAGCTGCGCGGCGTGCCGTTCTCGTTCGTGCGGGTGGACCGGGCGGGGAATATGTCGAAACGCCAGTCCGCCACCGGATTCCACTTCTCCTCCTCCGGCGGCACCTGCCCGCTGTGGAATGTGTACGAGACCTTCGCCTATCCGGGCCGGATCATGACGCAGATCGCCCAGATGCCCGACGGCCGCAAATATCTGTGGATCGCCCGCACCGTCGAGCGCCGGGCCACCCGCTACGGCGAGCCGAGCAAGACCTTCGCCATCGGTCTGGGCTGCGAATTGCGCCATGCCAGCCGCGTGGTCTACGCCGACGGCCTGGACCTCAACGACCCCAAGGCCACCCCGATCGGCGCGGGTTGCCGCGTCTGCGAGCGCACCAATTGCCCGCAGCGCGCCTTTCCCCCGCTGGGCAAGTCGCTCGACATCAGCGAACATCGCAGCTCCATCTCGCCCTATGTGCTGCGATAACGAGGCGGCCGAGATCGTGTACGCCGCGGGTTCGCCCTGTTAGCGTAAGGCATGGCGTCGAAGGAGCCGCGGATCGCGCCGGGTCGGCTGCGTGAGCTGGGCCCGATCAATTGGGTTGCGTGGCAGGCAATTTCCCGGGCGGCGGGCACTCCGGACGCACATTTGTTCAGCACGCTCGGTCGAACCGGAGGATTGTTCCGGGGCTGGCTGCATTATTCGGGTCGGCTGATGCCGGGCGGAAAACTGCGGCGCTACGACACCGAATTGGTGATCCTGCGGGTGGCGCATCTGCGCCGATGCGAATACGAAACCGATCACCACATCCGGCTGGGCAAGCGCGTCGGCGTCACCCAGGAGATCCTGGACCGCCTGCGGATCGGTCCGCAGGCCCCGGGGTGGTCGGACCGGGAACGTGCCTTGCTCACCGCCGTCGACCAACTCGTGCAGACCCGCGATATCGACGACGCCGCCTGGGCCGACCTGGCCAGGCACTTCGACGAACGCCGCCTCATCGAAATCGTCCTGCTGGTCAACCAATACGAGGGCCTGGCCAGCACCATTACCACCCTCCGCATCCAAACCGATCACTGAGTTGTCGGCCCCCTCTGGTAACGATGGAAGCATGACGACGCTCGGTGTTGCATTTCGTCCCCAGAATCCTCCGGAGCGGTTGCGGGAGGTGGCTCGTGTCGCCGACGACTCGGGCCTGGAGGAGTTGTGGATATGGGAGGACTGCTTCTTCGAGGGCGGCGTCGCTACCACGGCCGCCGCCCTGGCGTGGACCGAGCGGGTGCGCATCGGGGTGGGCGTGTTCCCGGTGCCGCTGCGCAATGTCGCACTGGCCGCGATGGAGATCGCGACCGTGGAGCGAATGTTCCCCGGCCGGGCGATTTGGGGTGTGGGCCACGGGGTTCAGGAGTGGATGGGTCAGGCCGGCGCCCGCGTCGACTCCCCCGTGAGCCTGCTGCGCGAATACCTCGATGCGCTACGGCGACTGCTCGCGGGTGAGCGACTCATCGTGAAGGGCCGCTACGTCCAACTCGACGACGTCGCCCTGGACTGGCCCCCGGCGAGCGCTCCGGCCATCCTGTCCGCCGCCACCGGCCCGCGCACGCTGCGCTTGGTCGGCGAGGCCGCCGACGGCGTCATCCTCACCTCGGGCACCACCGTCGAGGGGCTGCGCAAGGCCGTCGAGTTGATCGGCGAAGGGCGTGCCGGTCGCACCGACGATTTCCGTGTCGTGGTCAATCTGGCCGTCGCGACCGGCCCCGGCGCGGCCGCCCGGCTCGAGGCAGACCTGCGGCAGATGGGCCGTGAGGACATCAGTGGCCTGGGCGTCGCCGGTGACGAGCACGCGGTCGCGGACGCAATCGCCCGCTTGGTCGAGGCCGGAGCCGACTCGGTCACCCTGCAACCCACCGCCGACGAACCGGACCCCACAGGCTTCGTACGCTTCGTTGCCGAGAAGGTCCGGCCGCTGGTTCCCTAGAGATTTCGCTGCTCGATGAACACGGCCAAGCCGTCGAGGACGCGGGCGAGGCCGAAATCCCAGGCGTGGTCGGCGTTGTAGGCGCTGTCGTGGGCCTGGCCGGCGGCTGAGCCGACGCGGGCGGCGAGGGGGTAGCGCCCGGGGTCGAAGACGCGGGCCAGGACGGGGGCGGTGCGCTCCCACCACTGCTGATCCGACATGCCGCTGGCGGTGGCGGCGCGTTCGGTGTCGATGGCGATGCGGGCGACCGAGGTGACGAAGCCGAGGACGTAGGTGAGGGCCGCGTCCATCTCGACGTCGCCGAGGCCCAGGCCGTCGAAGGCACGCAGTTCGTGGTCGTACTTGGCAGCCACGCCGGGCCCGAGCGGCGGACGGGTCGTCGGCACGTAGGCGACCCAGCGGTGCCGCATCAGCATGTCGCGGTTCTCGGCGGCGATCGTGGAAACCCGCTCCCGCCACGGCATTCCGTCGAGATCGGCACGGGGCATCTGCCGATACACGCTGTCCAGCATGAGATCCAGCAGCTCGGCCTTGCCCGGCACATAGGTGTAGGTGGCCATCGGGGTGAGCCCCAGCTTCGCGGCCACCGCCCGCATCGTCAACGCCTCCAGCCCGTCGGTGTCGGCGATCGCGACGGCCGCCGCCACCACCTCGTCGACACTGCTGCGCTGCTTGGGCCCTCGACCCGAACCGCGCCCGGGCTCGCGCCAGAGCAACTCCAACGTCCGCGCCGGATCGCCCGCGCTACTGCGCTCCCCGCCGCCGCGCGCCGTCACCGGCCGCGACCGGCTCGTCTTCCCAGGCCCTTGCCGGCCATCCGCCGCACCCTTGTCCACCGGGTCACCTCCGCACCGATCGTATCGGCGTGACCATGCTCACACCGCCCCGCGGGGAATTTCTCTACAAAGTACAGCGTACTTAGTATAGAGTTGAAGCGAACCACCGAGGAGGCCCCATGAACATCACCGCATCCGCCATTTCCCTGAACGTCCCCGATCCGGATGCCTCGGCGAAGTTCCTCACCGAACATTTCGGCTTCGAGGTCCAGATGTCGGCCGACGGCTTCGTGTCACTGACCCGGCCCGACGCCGGTTTCAACGTCATCTTCCTGCGCACCGGCCTGCCGACCTTCAAGCCCGCCCGCATCGCGGGCGCCGCGGGCGAGGGTCTGCTGGTGGCGTTCGTCGTCGATGACATCGATGCCGAATACGAGCGGGTCCAGCGCGAGGGCGTGCCGATCGAAACGCCGATCGAGACCGAGGAGTGGGGTGAGCGCTATTTCCAGACGCGCGATCCCAACGGCATCGTCATCCAACTGGTGCAGTGGATGACGGAGTCGTGAAACGGCGCAGGCGTTCCCGGCCGGAGCCGGGAACGCCTGCCTCATCCCATCCCATGAAGCGCGCCGCATCGCTGTGGACGGCGCATCGTCCGGCTACCCGGCGAGGGCCGCTCGAAACACCTCCACGGCAGCCGTCGAGGGGCGCCCGATCAATTTCTGCAGATCGCCACCGGTGACATCGAGAAATCCGCCGGCCACACCGGCGGCATCCGAATCGGCAAGGACGCGAGCGTAATCGGCGGGCAATCCGGCCCGCTCGAGCGCGGCGGCGTAGCCGTCCTCGGGGACGTTCTCGTAGCGCACCGGCTTCCCCGATGCCTCCGAGATCACCCCGGCGATCTCGGTATACGTCAGCCGCTCG
The DNA here is from genome assembly GCF_015477765.1 of Nocardia transvalensis. Lineage (GTDB taxonomy): Bacteria > Actinomycetota > Actinomycetes > Mycobacteriales > Mycobacteriaceae > Nocardia > Nocardia transvalensis_A. Next base: position 170,935 of record NZ_JADLQQ010000016.1, read on the forward strand.
TCACCACCGAGCTCATATACCTGCCCGGCATGCCCGTCGGTGGTGAGCACCGCCGCGGCCGCCTCGGCGTAGTCCGCGCGCGACGCGCCCGCGATTCGGCCGTCACCGCCCGCACCGTAGAGCACACCCGATGCCACGGCACCGGGAACGCTGTGCTCGTAGTTCTCCCAGTACCAGCTGTTGCGCAGCAGGGCGTAGGGAACCGCCGATGCGGCGAGCGCGGCCTCGGTCTCGCGATGTTCCTTCGCGAGGATCGTCGGATTCTCCGTGGCGCGCGGAATGCTGGTGTAGGCCAGCAGCCCGACACCGGCGCGCTCGGCCGCCCGGATGACGTTGGTGTGCTGGGCGACTCGCGTCCCGAACTCGTTGCCGGACACCAGCAGCACCCGGTCCACTCCGGCCAGCGCCCGATCCAGCGCCGCGGCGTCGTCATAGGACGCCTGCCGGACCTCCACACCCCGCTCGGCCAGATCGGCCACCTTGGCCGGATCACGAACGATCGCGACGATCGGCCCGGCCTGCCGGCGCAGCAGCGCCTCCACGACGAGACGGCCCAGCTGCCCACTGGCCGCGGTGACGGCGACGGTCATGACTTACCTCCAGAAGAGTATGCGTAGTACCTACGGAACATGTAGCACTAACTATTCGTTAGTACATGATATTCCGGCACTACTAGGCAGATCGGTAGCATCACCACCATGAGCACTCGGCACATCCGTCCGGCCGACGGCGCCGATCCGACGCTGGAGGCCGACGTCTTCGCTCGAAACTGCACCTCACGACCGGTCCTGCAGAACGTCGCGAGCCGCTGGGGCGTACTGGCCCTGGTCGCCCTGCGCGAGGGGCCGTACCGGTTCAGCGCCCTACGCCGCCGCGTCGAGGGTGTGAGCGAACGCATGCTCTCGCAAACCCTGCAATCCCTCGAGCGCGACGGCATGATCCACCGCGAGGTCGTTCAGGCCATCCCCCCGCGGGTCGAGTACACCCTCACCGACCTCGGCGCCCAGGTCGCCGAACACCTCGAGGCGCTGATCGTCACCTTGGAGACGAATATGGACAAGATCGCCGAGGCCCAGGCCGCCTACCACCGCGAGTAGGCGAATCAGCGCGGGGCAAAAGATCCCGCTACTCCCAGGGCCCCCACTCGTCGGTCGTGATCGAGACGCCGAACGGATCCGGCAGCTCGATCGTCTTTGACTGGTTGGCTGTCATCGTATGCCCGGCGCTATCGAAACAGCCAGCTCGAGCCCACAGACGCACCCCTTGTGACAAAAAAAGATCCCGGCGAAAAGCATGCCGGGATCTTCGGGTCGGCTCGCGCCGGGATCTTCGGGTCGGCTCGCGCCGGGATCTTCGGGGTCGGCTCGCGCTGGGATCAGAAGTTGATCATGTGTCCCGCCAAGCCGTGGAAGGCCTCCTGCAAGGCCTCGCTCAGGGTCGGGTGGGTGTGGACGTTGCGGGCCAGCTCGTTGACCGTCAGGTCCCACTTCTGGGCCAGGGTCAGTTCGGGCAGCAGTTCGGAGACGTCGGGGCCGATCAGGTGGCCGCCGAGCAGTTCGCCGTACTTGTTGTCGGCGACCAGCTTCACGAAGCCGGTCGGATCGCCCAGGCCGTGGGCCTTGCCGTTGGCGGTGAACGGGAAGGTGGCTACCTTGACGTCGTAGCCCTCGTTGCGGGCCTGCTCCTCGGTGAGACCGAAGCTGGCGACCTGCGGCTGACAGAAGGTGGCGCGCGGCATCATCCGGTAGTCGCCCAGCGGCAGGGTCTCCGCGCCGGCGATGGTCTCGGCCGCGACCACGCCCTGGGCCTCGGCCACGTGGGCCAGCTGCAGCTTGGCGGTGACGTCACCGATGGCGTAGATGTGCGGCACGTTGGTGCGCATGTAGTCGTCGATGGCGATGGCGCCGCGCTCGGTCAGCTGCACGCCGGTGTTCTCCAGGCCGTAGCCCTCCACCCGCGGTGCGAAGCCGACGGCCTGCAGCACCTTGTCGACCGTGACGGTCTCGACGTTGCCGGACTTGTTGTCCTTGATGCTGACGGTCACCTTGGTGCCGTTGTCCTCGATGGACTGCACCGAGGCACCGGTGGTGATGGTGATCCCCAGCTTCTTGTACGCCTTGGTGATCTCCTTGGAGACGTCGGCGTCCTCGTTCGGCAGCGCCCGGTCCAGGAACTCCACGATGCGCACGTCGACGCCGTAGTTCTTCAGGACGTAGGCGAACTCCATCCCGATGGCGCCCGCACCCACGACGAGGATCGAACCCGGCAGGTCGCGGGTCATGATCTGCTCTTCGTAGGTGACCACGTTCTGCGACAGCGAGGTGCCGGGCAGCAGCTTGGTGACCGTGCCGGTGGCGATGATGACGTTGTCGAAGGTGATCTGCTCGGTGCCACCCTTGGACAGCTCGACCGACAGCGTATTGGCGTCGGTGAAGGTGCCCTTCCCGTCGTACTCGTCGATCTTGTTCTTCTTCATCAGGAAGTGGACGCCCTTCACGCGGCCGTCGGCGACCTTACGGCTGCGATCGAAGGCGGCGCCGAAGTCGAAGCTCGCCTCGCCGGTGATACCGAACGTCTTCGCTTCCTTGGTGAAGATGTGCGCCAGCTCCGCATTGCGCAGCAGCGCCTTGGACGGGATGCACCCGACGTTCAGGCACACGCCACCCCAATATTTCTGCTCGACGATCGCTGTTCGCAGGCCGAGTTGAGCGGCGCGAATCGCGGCGACATACCCGCCGGGACCAGCACCGAGAACGACGACATCGTAGTGGGAAGTCACGACCTCGAGCCTAACGCAGTCACCGATTGCCCCGCTTGCGGCGTCGCAATCGTCATCTCCACACCCGGCCCGCCACCCGCAGGAAGTTCCCACCGAAGATCGCCCCGGTGGCGGCGAGGGCGGTGGGGCGTGGGCAACAATGGCATCCATGAGCGCCGTCGACGAACAGCCGAGCGACCCGTATCTATGGCTGGAGGAGGTGACCGGCGATCGGGCCCTGGAGTGGGCGCGTGCGCACAACGAGGTGGTGGTCGAGCGCTTCGCCACCTCGGACCGGTTCTCCGCGCTGGAGCACCGCATTCTCGGCATGCTCGATACCGACACCCGGATTCCGTACCCCACCCGGCGCGGGGCGTGGCTCTACAACTATTGGCGCGATGCCGAACATCCCAAGGGGCTGTGGCGGCGCACCACCTTCGACGAGTACCGCACCGACAATCCGCGGTGGGAGGTGCTCATCGACCTCGACGCCCTGGCCGCGGCCGAGGACGAGAACTGGGTGTGGGGCGGCGCGGCGGTGCTGCGCCCGGAGCAGTCGCTGGCGTTGATCAGCCTCTCGCGCGGCGGCGCCGACGCCAAGGTGGTCCGCGAATTCGACATGGTCACCCAGCGGTTCCGGGAGCCGGAGGACGGCGGGTTCTATCTGCCGGAGGCCAAGTCGCAGATCCGCTGGATCGATGCCGACACCGTCTATGTGGGAACCGATTTCGGCCCTGGCTCGCTCACCGACTCCGGATACGCCCGCATCGCCAAGCGCTGGAAGCGCGGGACGCCGCTGTCGGAGGCCGAGACGGTCTTCGAGGGTGAGCCCGGCGATGTGCTGGTATCGGCGGGATACGACCGCACTCCCGGCTACGAGCGGCACTACGTCGCCCGCGCCACCGATTTCTTCAACGAATCGGTGTACCTGCTGGAGGACGACGGCACCCTCCGCCACATCGACGTGCCCAGCGACGCCTCGGAGTCCTGGTACAAGGACTGGCTGCTGGTGCGGTTGAAGGCACCGTGGGAGGTGGGCGGCCGGACCTACCCCGCGGGTGCGCTGCTGGCGACGGATCTGCCCCGATTCCTCGACGGCGCACGGGATTTCGAGGTGGTGTTCACCCCGGATTCACACACCTCGCTGCACGGCTACGGCTGGACCGAGAACCATCTGCTGCTGATCACCCTGGAAGACGTGCAGACCAAGCTGTACGTGGTCTCCCCCGGCGAAAAGCGTGCCGGGGGAACCAAGAATAAGGAGCGTGCCGGGGGAACCAAGGATGAGGAGCGTGCCGGGGGAACCAAGAAATGGCGGCGGGAACCGCTGGCGGACACGCCGCCGATGGCGACCACCAATGTCATGAATCTGGATCCGCTCGAGGGTGGCGACGAATTCATGCTCACCACGAGTGGTTTCACCACGCCCGCGACCTTGCTGGCGGGATCGGTGGGCGGTCCGACCGAGCTGCTCAAACAGGAGCCGGAATTCTTCGACGCCGAGGGCCTCGAAACCGAGCAGTTCTTCGCCCGCTCCGACGACGGAACGATGGTGCCGTACTTCGTGATTCGCCACCGCGACCGCAAGGGCGCGCCCGGGCCGACGGTGATGTCCGGTTACGGCGGTTTCGAGGTCTCCCGCACTCCCGCCTACAGCGGCGTCTCCGGAATGGGCTGGCTGGAACGCGGCGGCACGTGGGTGATGACCAATATCCGCGGCGGCGGCGAATACGGCCCCGAATGGCACACCCAGGTGCAGAAGGCCAACCGGCACAAGGTCTACGAGGATTTCTCCTCGATCGCCAAGGATCTGGTGGCGCGCGGCATCACCACCGCACCGCAGCTGGGAGCGGTGGGCGGTAGTAACGGCGGCCTGCTCATGGGCGTGATGCTCACCCGCTACCCGGAACTGTTCGGCGCCATCGTCTGTCAGGTGCCGCTGCTGGATATGAAGCGCTACCACCTGCTGCTGGCGGGTGCCTCGTGGATGGCCGAGTACGGCGATCCGGACGATCCGGCGGAGTGGGAATACATCGCCGAGTACTCCCCGTATCAGAACGCGCGCGCCGACGCCGCCTACCCGCCGATCCTGCTGACCACATCGACCCGCGACGACCGGGTGCATCCCGGCCATGCCCGCAAGATGGCCGCGCTGCTGGAGGAGCAGGGCCACACCGTCTGGTACCACGAGAACATCGAGGGCGGCCACGGCGGAGCCGCCGACAACAAGCAGCTGGCGTTCCAGGCGACGCTGATCTACGAGTTCTTCACGCAGATGCTGATCGAGGACCGCAAGGGCAGACGCCTATAGGTCGCGGATCCACTTCTCGATCCGGTCGATCGTCGACTGCGGGTCGACGATCCAGCCATTGTGGCCCAGCGACTCCGGCTGATGCCAGGTGGTGATGCGGGCGTTCGCCAGTTTCTCCAGCAGATGCGCGGCCGAACCGGGTGGCGTGTAGTCGTCGCCCTCGACGGTGATCGACAGGACCGGCAATTTCAGCCGCGCGATCCGCTCCTCGTAGTCGATATCGGCCCCGGCTGGGGCGAAGCGGCCGGTGCGGGCCAGGCGCGCCCAATCCGAGATCAGGACCTTCGACTGACGGCCGAATCCCCCGGCGGTGATGCGGTCGCCGGGCCAGAACCCGGCCAGGTTGGCGGTCAGCGAGATCGCGGGCGCACCGAGCCGCATCGCCGAGCCGACGATTCCGCCGTAGCCGCGGTAGTAGGGCGTGCCCGAGGCGATCAGGATCAGCCCGCCGAGCCGGCCGCGGATGCGGGCGGCATACATGGTCGCGAGCTGACCTCCCAAGCTGTGCCCCAGCAGGATCGGCGTGCTGTCCGGGAAGCGTTCACGCACCACCTCGAACATCGCCGGAAAGTCGACAGATACCAGCTCCTGATAGCCATATGTGCTGCTCGCACTGGGTTTGGGCCGACTGTCACCATTACCGCGCAGCTCCCCGATCGCCACATCGAACCCCCGAGCGGCAAGCTTGTCGGCGAACAGCTCGTAGTAACCCCCCGGCACCCCCAACCCCGGAATCACCACGACCACCGCCCGCGGCGCATCCGCGGTAATCGCATGCCGATGCACCCCCCGCGCCCCCATCAACCGCACCGGCACGGTCGACCCATCCGGCACCTGGATCCGAACAGTCTCCATGCCGGGCACGCTACTGGCACCCGCCGCTCCTTCGTCGCAGCGGGTAATGAGAGGGCCCGGCGGCACGCGGGCAATGAGAGAGCCCAGCGTCGCAGCGAGTAACGAGAGAACCCAGCGTCGCAGCGAGTAACGAGAGGGCCCAGCGTCGCAGCGAGTAACGAGAGAGCCCGGCGTCGCAGCGAGTAACGAGAGGGCCCAGCGTCGCAGCGAGTAACGAGAGAACCCAGCGTCGCAGCGAGTAACGAGAGGGCCCGGCGGCACGCGGGCAATGAGAGAGCCCAGCGTCGCAGCGGGTAACGGGAGGCCTGGCGGCACGGCGGGTAGCGAGAGGGTTTGGGCGACGGGTGGTCGGTGGGCGGTTCGCGTCAGAGGTCGGGGTTGGGTGTGGGGGTTCCCGTGCTGCGGGTGAGCAGGTCGTTCAGGCCGGTGCGGGTGGAGACCACTACCAGTTGGTTGCCTTCTGTCAGGAGGGTTTCCGGGTCGGGCTGCCATTCCAGTTCGGCGCCCACCGCGGGTTGCAGGGCGATGACGCGGGTGTGTTCGGGGTGGCCCGCGGCTCGGATGGGTTTACCTATCAATGCTGAGCCGGGCTCGACGGGGACCTCGGCGACCATCAAGGTGTCGTGGTTGATCGAGAGGGTGGCGATTACTCGGCGTTCGGCCATGGCGGCGGCGAAGCCGTCGGCGGCGAGTTGGAAGACGCTGCGGACCACGGTCTTTCCCAAGGTGCGCTGCACACGTTCGGCGAGATCGTCGTCGGACAGGCGCAGGACCACCTGTAGGTCGTCGCGGTAGGACTGGCCGAGCAGGGCGGCCTCCAGATTCACGGCATCGCTGCTGGTGAGCAGGACCAGGGCGCGGGCGCGCGAGATGCCGACGGCCTCGAGCGAATCCTCCCAGGTGGCCTGCCCGATCACCACCGGAACACCGAGCGTGCGCGCCAATGCGATACCGCGGGCGTTCTCGTCGTCGTCCAGGCCGACCACCTGCACGCCGAGATCGCACAGCTGCTCCATCACGCGGGAGCCGACGTTGCCCAGCCCGGCCACCACGACATGGTCGGTGAAATCGCTGGGGTCCGGGCCCAACTGCTCCGACAGCTGCGCCCGCAGCACCCCGCCCACCACCATCGCGGTGACGACGGGTGTCAGCGCCAAACCGGTGAATACGACACCCACCTGCAGCACCTTGAAGATCGCGGCGCGCTCGTACTCGGGCTGCGCGGCACCGGCCGCATCCAGCAGCGTCTCGTATATCGCGTCGCCCCAGGGATGTCCGATCGCCACCATCAGCACACACCCGAGCGTGATCAACCCGAGTAGCACTACTACCAAGCGAATCAGGTTGTTGCGAGCCAAATTTCGCAACATCCGCAGTATTCGGCTGCGCCGATCGGGCAGATAGGGCGCCCGTCCGGCCAGCGCGAGGGTCCGCCCCGCTCCCTTGGCCGGGGGCATCAGACGGATCTCACCGTCCGGTGTTTCGGCCAGCTCACACACCACCGTGCCGTCGGGTGTCTCCGAAGGCCCGCTGACATACAGCGTCCGTTCACCCAGCCGCAGATAGTCCAACGCCTTCTCACCCAGCGCGGCCGCGATGAACGACGGCGCGGCGATCTCGGAAATCGACAGCACCACGCAGTCGGCGAACAGCGTGCGAATGCGAAAGCCCAAGCCCGTGTTGAACATTCGGATCACCAGCCGGATCCGCGCATTCAGCTCGTAGGCCCGCAGCGCGGCGTGGAAGTTCTCCACATCCGCCTGATCGACCAGCGCCAGCGCCCGCGCCTCGGCGACCCCGGCCGCGCGCAGCGTCTCCTCGTCCAACCGCTCCGCGCACTGCACGCGCACCCGGTGCAGCCGCTCCAGCTGGGGCACATAGGAGCCGTTGCGGTTCGGTAGCACCACGGTTACCCAGGCGTCGGAGAACCGGGTGACCAGCTGCAGAGCCAGCTGATAGACGAGCGGATTGTCCCCGCACACAACGAAACTCGGGGGCGCGCCACCCGCCTGCTCGACAGTCACAGCAGTGATGCTAGAGCCGATCCGGTGACTGTGGCTATGCGCTCACGGCACCGATGATCACTCGCCGGAGCACGCGGATGACGTCGTCGAGCGGTTGGCGCGGTTGCGATCCGCTCCAGGCGTCGACGACGTAATTGACGGCCCCGATGATCGCGAGCACCCGCATTTCGTAGTCACCGGGCGGGATTTCCCCTTGTAGCGCGGCATCTTCGGCCGCGCCGGCCAGTAGCGAACCCCAGGCGCGACGCAGCTCCAGGCGGAATTTCTCCACCTTCGGTCCCGCGCCGACCACCTCGACCAGTGCGACCCGGGCCTTGCGCGGATCGCGTCCGATCGATTCGACATAGGCCCGCACGGCCGCATCGATGATGTCGACCGCGCTGCGGTCCGCGTTCTCGGATAGCGCCACCGCCACCGCTTCTCGCGATTCGCGGTCGATCTGTTCGTAGAGCTCGAGCAGCAGCGATTCGCGCCCGGTGAACTCCTCGTAGAACTGCCGTGAGGAGAGTCCGGCATCTTTACAGATGGCGCCCACCGAGCTGTTGGCATAGCCGTCTCGGGCGAACACCGTGAGTCCGGACTCCAGAAAACGCGCACGTCGCTGCCGTTGCCGGTCTTCTACGGGCTGCCCGGCGTACATCCTGCCCGCGTTCGTTTCCTGTGACATTGCGCGAGACTTTACCGAAGGGCCCGATCCCCTCGTCATAGATCGGGCTCTTCGGTGTGACCTCCGGCTTTCAGGTTGTTAGCCGGAAGTTGTCTCTTTGACCCGAAGCGAAAGCAAGCCTCTGCATCCGATGGGTCACTGACAATTTGCCGAATCGGACGATAGTCGATAGAGCCGGGCGAAGGGAAGGGTTTTTTGGAGGATTTTTTTAGCTATTATTTGGAAATTCTTACTCCTATGAGATCCGGCAACTCGGCCACCGAACCGAGGATGTGATCGGGTCCGGAGTCGGCGCCATCCAGTACGGCTGCCCGGAATTTGCCGGTACGCACCAACACGCCCGTCATTCCCACCCGTTGCGCGGCGAGAACGTCGGAATGCAGGTCGTCGCCGATCATCAGGATCTGTTCCGGCTCCGACCCCATCAGCGCGGCGCAGGTGCGAAAGCCCGTCGGAGACGGCTTGCCGACCACGGTGATTCGCCCCTGACCGGCCGCCTCCAGGCCGGGCAGATAGACGCCGGTATCGATCCGCAGTCCATCGGCTGTCGCCCAGGTCAGGCCGCCCTGCATGGCCACCACCGGAATGCCGTCGAGCATCAGCTCGGCCACCCGGCTCAGCGCCCGATGGGTGAATTCGTCTCCGGCGCCGCCCATTACGACGACCTCGGGGTCGTCCGGATCCTGGTCGAGCCCGGCCAGGTCGGCGTCGATATCGCCGTCATTGAGGACCCACACCCGGGCATCCGGATACTCTCGCTGGAGGTATTCGACGGTGAGCCGGGCCGCGGTGACGATCTCCTCGGTGCCGACCTCGATGCCTGCGCCGCACAACTTTTCGGCGATCTCGGCACAGGTCGCCGAGGTGGTGTTGGTGAGAAATGCCCGGCGCAGGCCACCGTCGCGAATGCGCCGCACGGCCTCGGCGGCCCCGGGGATCTCCTCCCACGAGGTCACCAGCACACCATCGATGTCGTACAGCACGCCCAGGATGTCCGACATAGCCCCAGCGTAGCGGTCCCGTGCGCCCGATCGTGGTCGATATGCTGGGCCGGGGCCGACTTCAGGAGGACTCGCCCGATGACCGTACCCACCCAGGTCGCCGTCTGCGGCCCCCGCGAATGCACCGCCGCCGACGCCGCGAACGCCCGCGCGGTGGGGCGCCTGCTGGCCGAGGCCGGTGCGACCGTCCTGTGCGGCGGGGGCACCGGTGTGATGGCAGCCGTGGCCGAAGGAGCCTCGCGCGCAGGCGGGTTGGTGATCGGCGTCCGTCCCGACACCGACCGATCGGCGGCGTGCGCGGGGCTCTCGGCAGTCCTCTACACGAATATGGGCGAGGCCAGAAACGCCATCCTGATCGAATCGTCCGACGCGGTCATCATTGTCGGCGGCTCGTGGGGAACGCTCTCCGAACTGGCTCTGGCCCACCGCCGCGGCGGTATTCCCGTTGTCTCCCTGGGAGGTTGGACGGTCCTCGACACCGCGGGCAACCCCATTCCGGCGGCCGTATCCGCCACCTCCCCCGCCGAAGCCGTCGCCATCGCCCTGGGCGCGCCGGACATTTCGGTCGAATAGCCGTGCCACAGTCCGCCCGCACACCCCGCCTGCGTCCCGACCTCGTCTTGGCGCAGTTGGAAGAGCATGCCGGAATCACGCTCGCCTACGACGGCCCCTGCCGTGGCGGTCAGGTGGGGGCCGCGTACGTTCGCTGGCCCGACGGCCACCGCTCGGTGCTGACCTGGCGTGGCCCCGGCGATCTCGGCACGGTCACGGAGGTCGAAGAACTACTCGGGATTGCACGATCGGCCGGAATTCCCGCACCGCATTATGAGCTGGTGCAAGAGCTGCCGTGCGGCTTCGCCATCGTGCAGGAGCTCCTGCCGGGAACGCCGCCGACCGAATTATCCACCGAGACAATCGAATCCCTGGTCGAACTGAACCGGCGGTGTCGTGATCTGCTGCGCGACCGGGACACTCCGCCGCCCGCACTCCATCTGACCTCGGACGGCCCCGGATTCTGTCTGCACGAGCCACTCGTCCACTACGACGAACGAACCGCCCGCCTACACCACCGAATTCACGACCTCGCCGCGCAACTCCCTCCGACTCTGGTCGGAGAAGACCTCGTGCACTTCGACTTTCATGCCGGAAACGTTCTCGTCACTGCGGACGGCTCCCTCTGCGGTCTCGTCGACTGGGACGGTGCCACCCGCGCCCACGGCCATCTCGACCTGGTCACTCTCCGCTTCGACCTCGCTCGCCACGCCCCCGGCCTCGGCCGCTCCCTCGACCCTGTGCTCGCCACCGACGCCACACCCGAAATAGCGGCCGCCTGCTGGGCCCACATGAGCCTCCGCCTGGTCGACTGGGCCATCCGCCATCACGGCCCCTCCGATGTCACCGCCTGGCTCGACATCTCCGACCGGCTGTGCCCGCTGTAGCGGCTCATCGGGAATTGCTGACGCGGGCCAAGGCGCGTTCGGCCTCGGCGACGACTGCCGCCACGATGTCCTCGGCGGATTCGACGGTGGTCACCAACCCCACTGCCTGGCTTGCCCATACGGGAACCACATTCAGGTCGTTGTGGTCGGCGGCAGCGCGGTACTCCTGTTGAGCCGTGGTGTCGGCGCGCAGTTCGTCGTCCCGGTCTCGCCACTGATCGAGGAAGGCATTGCGCAGGGTGCGGGCCGGGTACCGGCTCGGCCACGGGGCGCCGCGAGCGATGTCCAGGGTCCGGTTGATCTCGGTGTCCTCGCCTCGAGCAGCGAGCAGCGCCCTACTCACCTCGGCCGACACGATGGCCTCGTGACTGGCCTGAAACCGGGTCCCGATCAGGGCGCCCGCGGCACCGAGGGTCAACGCCGCGGCCAGCCCGCGCCCGTCCACGATCCCACCGGCGGCGAGTACGGGAATCGAGCCGGCCACGTCGACCACCGCCGGAACGAAAGACAGTGTGCCGATACCGTTCTGTCCGCAGTGCCCCCCGGCGTCGCTGCCCTGCGCGACGATGACGTCGGCTCCGGCATCGACCGCTCGCCGGGCCTCGTCGAGATCGGTGACCTGGAGAATCAGCTTGGCGTCGGAGTCGTGCACGCGCTGTGCGAACGGTCGTGGGTCACCGAATGACAGCATCACGGCCGCCGGTTCGAACTCGAGGGCGAATGCCACCGCATCGACGTCGATGGCCCAGGTGAGAAGGCCGATGCCCCAGGGCATTCGCGTCCTGGTGCGAGCGATATCCGCCTCCCGCCGGAGCCATTCCCGGTCACCGCTACCGGCACCGATCAAGCCCAGGCCACCGCTGTTGGCGACGGCCGCCGCCAAGGCCCCGCCTGCCTCCCCACCCATCGGGGCCGAGGCGATCGGATACCGAACGGACATGAGGTCAGTGAACGCGGTTTGCAGCACCATGGTCACGAGCCTGGCAGTTGTTCGACGGCCATGCCACTCCAGAAATGCGGAAGGCCCCCGACGTGTGTCGGGGGCCTTCCTGAACATTGTTCCGGCGGTGTCCTACTCTCCCACACCCTGGCGAGTGCAGTACCATCGGCGCTGGCAGGCTTAGCTTCCGGGTTCGGAA
>NZ_JADLQQ010000001.1 GCF_015477765.1 Nocardia transvalensis
AGGCAAGCCAATGTGAGAGCCACACCAACGACGACGGTGGGCAGCCGAATGAGAGAGCACCCCCACCGGGCACCTGAACCGAATCCTGGCCGGGATCCGATCTACACACCAGTCTCTAACTAGCCGACGACAGTGATCATGGAACGGGTCGGCTGGCAGCGCGGCCGGACAGTGTTCTTCGAGCGCGTCGCGCAGCTGCGACCGTTGTTCAGACCACCAGATCCTGCCTCGCGCACCGAGTACCAGGCCGGCGAACTCGCCCAATGCGATCTCTGGTTCCCGCCGGTGGACATCCCGCTCGGGTTTGGCCATGCAGGTCGACCACCGGTGCTGGTGATGGTGATGGTGTCAGGATATTCACGGATCATCGCCGCCACGATGATCCCGACTCGGCAGAGCCCGGACCTGCTGGCCGGGCATTGGGCATCGATCTCATCGTGGGGTCGGGTGCCGCGAACGCTAGTGTGGGACAACGAATCCGCGGTCGGCCAGTGGCGCGGCGGCAAGCCGCAGCTGACCGACGCGATGAACGCGTTCCGGGGAACCCTGGGCATCAAAGTGGTTCAGTGCCGCCCTGGCGACCCGGAGGCTAAAGGCCTAGTCGAGCGGGCCAACGGCTATCTGGAGACCTCATTCCTGCCTGGCCGAACCTTCAGCAGCCCAGGCGATTTCAACGTTCAGCTCACCGACTGGTTGGGCCGGGCGAACCAGCGTCATCACCGGCGCTTGGGCTGCCGTCCGATCGATCGGTGGGCTGCGGATCGGGCCGCAATGCTCGAGCTGCCGCCGGTGGACCCGGTCGTCGGATGGCGATCGGCGGTCCGGCTGCCCCGCGACCACTACATTCGTTTGGATTCCAACGACTACTCCGTGCATCCCTCGGTCATCGGGCGCACCGTTGACGTCCGTGCCGGCCTGCAGAAAGTGGTGGTCACCTGCGCCGGTGTCGAGGTTGCACGACATCGGCGGTGCTGGGCCAGCCACCAGACCATCAGCGACCCCGACCACGTCGCCGCGGCGGCAGAGCTGCGCCGGTCTCGCCGCCTGGTCGCGGTCCCCGCGCTCGACACGACCGTCGAGCACCGCGATCTGTCCACCTATGACCGGTTGTTCGACCTCGACAGCGAAGGGATCGCCTGATGGCCACCAAAACCAGCACCAACGGCGCTCGCAACATCGGGTCCGAAATCGCCTATCTCGCAAGAGCTCTCAAAGCTCCCACCCTCGCCAACGCGGTCGATCGTCTCGCTGAACGCGCGCGAGCGGAGAGCTGGAGTCATGAGGAGTTCCTGGCCGCGTGCCTGCAGCGTGAGGTCGCTGCCCGCGAAGCCCACGGCGGGGAGGGGCGCATCCGCGCTGCCCGGTTTCCGTCCCGGAAGTCGTTGGAAGAGTTCGACTTCGACCACCAGCGCTCGCTCAAACGCGACACCATCACCCACTTGGGCACCCTCGATTTCATCACCGCCAAGGAGAACGTGGTGTTCCTCGGCCCACCGGGAACCGGGAAAACGCACCTGTCGATCGGGTTGTCCATCCGCGCCTGCCAGGCCGGCCATCGGGTCGCGTTCGCGACGGCCGCAGAGTGGGTCGCGCGGCTGGCCGAGGCTCATTCCGCCGGAAAACTGCAGGCAGAGCTGATCAAGCTAGGCCGGATTCCGCTTCTCGTGGTCGACGAAGTGGGGTATATCCCGTTCGAGTCCGAGGCCGCGAACCTGTTCTTCCAGATGGTCTCGTCCAGGTATGAACGGGCGAGTTTGATCGTGACCAGCAACAAACCGTTCGGGCGGTGGGGCGAGGTGTTCGGCGACGACATCGTCGCCGCCGCCATGATCGACCGCCTGGTCCACCATGCCGAGGTCATCTCCCTCAAGGGCGACAGTTACCGGCTCAGGGACCGTGACCTCGGCCGCGTTCCCGCCGCCAAGACCAACGACTGAAAACGCTCGCGCAGAGGACATTCTGTGGTGTTCGGGGCGCTCGGGCGTATGCCTCGGCAGACTGCAGACATGGGCATGATCGATATCCGACCTGCGGTGGAACGCGATCTCACTTCTGTTGCCGACCTTCGCTGGCGGTGGCTGCTGGAGAACGGAGCCACTCCCACCACCACGCACGACGAATTCATCCAGTGGTTCGTGAGCTGGGCGCAGGCCAACACCTCATCACACCGCTGCTTGGTCGTCACCGACGACGAGGCGGTGATCGGCATGGGGTGGCTGGCGATCACGCAGCGCGTGCCGACTCCGGTTGTCCTGGAACGCGCATCCGGTGACGTGCAGTGTGTCTACGTGGTACCTGATCGACGCAGCACCGGGCTGGGCGGCAAACTCATCGACGCACTGGTCGATCTCGCACGTCAGCTCGGATTAGAGCGAGTGACAGTACATTCCAGTGTGAGAGCAATCCCGGCGTATTCCCGTTGTGGGTTCGCGGTATCGAATCGACTGCTGCAGACCGCGCTCAGCCATTGATCTCCCGCAGGGCCACACCGGTCCGTAGAGAGTCACGACACATAACCGGTATCCCGGGATGCTCATGCCAAAGGGTGGGTCACGGCTGAACCGGACCAGGCGGGTCAGGGTTCAGCCGGACTTGACAGCAGGTACAGATCGACCGTCCACACCATAATCCCGACAAATCCCACTGCTACGTCTGCCCGTTTCGCATCGACGGCAAGCGCGATTCATACGCCACCGGGGTCAACGAGATGCATGCGCAAGTCGGCGGTGTCGGTGCTGACCGTGGCGAGTGTCCACACCGTGGCGGTAGCGCAACGTCACCAACACACTGACGGCTCCGTTCGACGACTTTTCATGCGGCAGCCAAACTGCGCGCACAACAGCGTTCGACTCACGTCACCGCCGCAACACCAGCGACCAGGAAGATCCTCGAACGACCAAGTAGAAACCCCGGAGAAAAGAAATGTCCCTCACTCGCCGGTGCTTTCGCGGTCCCGGATTCGAGTAAGGGACATTTGGTGGAGCTAAGGGGACTCGAACCCCTGACCCCCACACTGCCAGTGTGGTGCGCTACCAGCTGCGCCATAGCCCCGTGTTGTGCTTTGTGCCGCCGGGGGCTCCCCGTTGGCCTGAATGAAGTTACACCACGGCCGGTCAGGGAAACAAATCGGCTGGTGGGAGGGGTGGTGGAACTGGTGTTCGAAGAGTAATCTCGAACGCATGTTCGACAGCGGAGAGCTTCAGGCGATGAGTGATGAGGGGCTGATCGATGCGCTGCGGCGGGCACACGGGGCGGCGGCGTTCGCGCAGGCGGCAGAGGTGTCGGCGGTGCGCGAGCTGTATCGGCGGCATCGGGAGCAGGGGCGCGGAGCGCGGCCGGGCGATGCGCGAGCGGGAGAGTTCGCGGCGACCGAGGCGGCGGTGGCCGTGCAGATCTCCGAACAGGTGGCGGCGGCGCTGATCGATATCGGCCTGGGGCTGGATGCGCTGCCGCGCACGCGGGAGGCGTTCGCCTCGGGGCGGATCGATCTGGCGCGGGTGCAGGTGATCGTCGAGACCGCCCGCGATCTGCCGGGCGAGGTGCTCGCGGAACTGGAGCCGAAGCTGATCGAGGCGGCGGCACGGTCGGGCCCGGCCCGGCTGCGGCAGACGGCGCGGCGGTGGGTGACCAAGCTGGATCCCGACGGCGAGCAGGGCCGCCGGGAGCTGCGCGAACACGACCGCGACGTGCGGATCAAGGCGGTCCAGGACGGCATGGCGGTCTTCGACGGCCTCCTACCCGCCGTCGGGGCGCAGACGATAGCCATGCGACTGCGAGAGATGAGTCACCAGGTCTGTTCGGCCGACCCACGGACCATGCCGCAGCGTCGTGCCGACGCCCTGGTCGCGCTCGCCGACGGCTCGGGCGGGCTGCGGTGCGAATGCGGGCGCGGCGAGCGGTGCCGGGCACCGGAACCCACCGGCACGAGACGACGTCCGCTGATCCAGATCGGCATTTCGGCGGCAAGCCTGCTGGGCACCCACAACGATCCGGCCTTTCTGGCCGGCTACGGACCCGTCGACCCCGAATTAGCCCGCCGCATCGCCGAATACGCTCAGTTCCAGGTGATTCCGGAACGCACCGACGAGCCTGGCACCACCGAGGAGGCGATGCGCCGCGATCCGCCGCAATGGCTGGACCGAGAGGTCCGCGCCCTCGACGGCCAGTGCCGTTTTCCCGGCTGCACGATGCCCGCCGCCGACGCCGAGATCGACCACAGCGAACCGTTCGATGTCACCCATCCCGGCCGCGGAGGCGCCACGGTCCTGTCGAATCTGGCGGTCCTGTGCTCGCGCCACCATCGCTTGAAACAGACCGCCGACGCGCAGGCGATTCCTTGGCGCACAAGGAGATTGGACGCCGACCGGCTGCAATGGACCAGTCCGACAGGCGATGTGCACAGCACCGTCCGCGACGGCGCGCGATATCTGTTCCCGCACACCGACACCGAAGCCCCCGAGCTGCCGTGGCCGTCCCCGACCGCGGTTCCGGCCCGTCGGCACTCGGCCGCCCTCGATCTCACCTATCCGATCGAGCACCATGCTCCCGTTCATCGACAGCTGTCGCCGATGACCCCCGAAGACGATCTGCCCGGCCGACTCGCAGCCGAAAGCCCAGGCCGCTGAACGGCTTTCACCGTGCTACCCACCAGCGACCCCGAGGCACAGCGATGGAACTCCCGGACCCTCCTCCGGCGCCCACCGTCATCGACGTCGGTGTGGAACGCGAACGCATCGCGGCATTGGAGAACATCCGCCGACGGCTCGAAGCCGAACTGGACAAGGCCGAGGCGGGCTGCGGCTACGCGGCCATGGCGGCTCAGCTGCGCGACACCGTCAACGCCATTGCCGACGCCCGCAATCGCATCTACGAGGCGCTGTTGAACGACGACCCGTACGAGAGTTAGCCCATCAGTTGCGGGAGACCGCAACCCGGGGGTCGCGCCCGGGCAGCAGGGGATGCCGCCCGGGCGCTCGATCCCTACGGCGCGATCTTGTCGACCCAGCCGGAGTCGTTCACATCGATCTTCTCGGTGCCGGCGAGCACCGTGGGAGTCTGCACCCGTCCGGCCGCGGCCTTGAGTGCGGCCATGGCCGCCTGGGTGTGGTTGCGCGCGGAGTCGACCCGCTGTCCCTTGGCGATGCACTGCTGCACCTCCGGCGTGGCGCCGGCATCCTTGGCGATCGCGGCCAGCTCCTCGTTGGTGAGATTGCCGCCACCCTCGCTCGGCTGTTTCGTGGTGAACAGCGCCGTGTGGAACTTCGAGTACGCCGGTCCGTCGCCGGAGTCGGCGACACATTCGCTCGCGGCGACGGCGCGCGTGGAGTAGTCCTTACTGCCCGACTGGGGGTCGAGGAAGTTGACCAGCCGGTACCGGACCGCCAGCTTGCCCTGATCGATCTTCTGGGCGATCAGCTGGCCGTAGAGATGTTCCAGCGAACCGCAGGCCGGGCACATCGGATCCTCGTAGACATCGATCGTCTTGGCGGCGTTCGATTTACCGAGCACGATCGCGCCGTCGGAGTCCAACAGGGCGGTGACGGCCTGTTCATGGGCCGCTCCGTAGCCCTCGCCCTGCACCTTCGCGTCGTTGTCACTGTTCCAGCGCACGACGAGCACCACGATCAGCGCGATCACCACCAGCGCGACGACACCCAGGGCGTAGGTGGTGCGGCTGGACATCGGTCGCGGCGTGTACTTCGATCCCGAGGAATTCACGGCGTCCACTCTGCCAAAACCGGGACGCACACCCGAACTCGACACGGCCCCGACACGCGCGGTCAGGCGCGGGCGTCCACCACCGCCCGTCGGCGCATCGGCTCGGGCACCAGCAGCCAGGCGCCGGAGGCCACCACCAGCAGCGCACCCGTGACCGCGAGCGCGACGCCGAACGAAATCCGTTGCGCGAGAGCGCCCACCGCGATCGGCCCGAGCACCGTGCCCAGGTCAGCGGCCATCTGATAGCCGGCCAGCACCGGGCCGCCCCGCGCCCGGGGCCCGATGATGTCGGCGACGGCGGCCTGCTGAGCGGGGGTGTACATCCCCGAGCCGAGCCCGGCCACGAACGACGCGACCAGCAGCCACGCCAGATTCGGCGACACGCCCAGCGCGATCGTGCCGACCGCACACACCAACGTCCCGATCACCACGAACGGCTTGCGCCCCAGCCGATCCGACAGCCTGCCGGAGGCGAACAGCACCGCCGCATTGCCCGCCGCGAACACCGTCAACGCGACCCCGGCCAGCTCGCGCGACTGGCCGAGCACCTCCACCACGAGCAGCGGCACCAGCGCCATCCGCACCCCGAAGACGGCCGCGCCGTTGGCGAAGTTGGACCACAGCACCGCCCAGTACGCCGGGCGCTGCAGCGCCTGCCGGAAGTTCATCACGCGAACCGCGTCGGACGCCTCGGGCGCGGCCAGTTGTGAGTCGCGCAGACTCCAGTAGACGACGGCCGTGGCGGCCAGCAGGACGATCGCGTAGATGAGGAAAGGCACCCGCAGCCCGAATCCCACCAGCGCCCCGCCGATCAGCGGTCCCCCGAGCGAGCCGACCAGGAAGCTGGTGGACCACAGCCCCGAGACCCGCCCGCGTTCACCCGGCGGCGACATCCGGATCACCAGCCCCAGCGACGACACGGTGAACATTGTGGATCCGATGCCGCCCAGCGACCGCAGCACGATGAGCTGCCAGTAACTCTGCGCGAACGCGCACGCACCGGTGGACAGCGCGACGATCAGCACTCCGCTCAAATACACCGACCGCTCCCCCAGCCGCTGCACCAGCCGCCCGCTGACCGGCGCGAACAGCAGCCGCATCAACGCGAAGGCGCTGACGATCGCCGAGGCCGCCGCCACACCCACCCCGAAGCTGCGCGCATACTGCGGCAGCGCGGGCGCCACCAGGCCGAACCCGATCGCGATCAGAAACGACGCGCCGACCAGCACCCAGATCTCGACCGGCAACCGCGCGGGCCTGGCTTTCGTCACCACACACACCATTCATCCACGTCTGTCCCAACCCCCGTACCGCCCGCCGGTATTTCCGTGACCACCCGACCGGCCGACCCCTATCGCACGCCGAGCCGCGAGACGCCACTCAGTCGCCGAGCGCTCGGCCCACGACCTCTTCCGCCGCCGCCTGCACCTGGGCCAGATGGTCGGGGCCCTGGAAGGATTCGGCATAGATCTTGTATTTGTCCTCGGTGCCCGAGGGGCGGGCGGCGAACCAGGCGTTCTCGGTGGTGACCTTCACCCCGCCCAGGGCCGCGCCGTTGCCGCGGGCGCGGGTCTGCACGGCGATGATCGGCTCACCCGCCACCTCGGTGGCGGTGATGTCGTCGGGGGTCAGCGCGGCCAGGCGGGACTTCTGTTCCGTGGTGGCGCTCGCGTCGATGCGGGCGTATGCCGGGCTGCCGTAACGCTTTTCGAGTTCGGCGTAGCGGGCCGACGGGCTCTGGCCGGTCACCGCCGTGATCTCGGCGGCCAGCAGTGCCAGCAGGATTCCGTCCTTATCGGTGGTCCACACCGTGCCGTCCATCCGCAGGAACGACGCACCGGCGCTCTCCTCGCCGCCGAAAGCCAAAGAGCCGCTGAACAATCCGGGCACGAACCACTTGAATCCGACCGGCACCTCGTGCACCTGCCGCCCCAGCACACTCACCACCCGATCGATCATCGAGGAGGTCACGGCCGTCTTGCCGATCTTGGTGAGTGCGTCCCATCCCATCCGGTTGGCGATCAGATATTCGATAGCCACCGCCAGGTAGTGGTTCGGATTCATCAGTCCCGCATCCGGTGTCACCACGCCGTGCCGATCGGCGTCGGCGTCGTTACCGGTGGAGATGTCGTAGTCGTCGCGGATCGCCACCAGCGAGGCCATGGCGTAGCGCGAGGATGGATCCATCCGGATCTTGCCGTCGCTGTCGAGCGTCATGAACCGCCAGGTCGGATCGACGAACGGGTTGACCACCTCGAGCTCGAGGTCGTAGCGCTGCCCGATCTCCTCCCAGTAGTCGACGCTGGCTCCGCCCATCGGATCGGCGCCCAGCCGGATGCCCGCGCCGCGAATCGCGTCCAGATTCAGCACGTTCGGCAGGTCGGCAATGTAATGGTCGAGGTAGTCGTAGCGCTCGACACTGGTGGTCAGCGCGTGCTGCAGCGTGGTGCGCTTGACCCCGGCCAGGCCGCTGCGCAGCAACTCGTTGGCGCGTTCGGCGATGGCGTCGGTGGCGACGGTGTCGGCCGGGCCGCCGTGCGGCGGATTGTATTTGAAGCCGCCGTCGCGGGGCGGATTGTGCGACGGCGTGACCACGATGCCGTCGGCCTGATGCCGGGTGCCGCCCCGATTGTGGCGCAGCACAGCATGACTCAGCACGGGGGTGGGCGTATAGCGGCCGCGGGCATCGATGATCGCGGTGACCTCGTTGGCGGCCAGCACCTCCAGCGCGGTCGTCCACGCCGGCTCCGACAGCGCATGTGTGTCGCGGGCCAGATAGACCGGGCCGGTGATGCCGCGGGTGGCACGGTATTCCACGATCGCCTGGGTGATGGCCAGGATGTGGGCCTCGTTGAACGCGCAGTCCAGGCTCGACCCCCGATGCCCGGAGGTGCCGAAGGCCACCAGTTGCGCCGGATCCGACGGATCCGGAATGCGGCTGTAGTACGCCGTCACCAGATGCGGCAGATCCTCCAGGTCGGTGGCCCGGGCCGGTCGTCCGGCTCGATCATGGGCCATGCTCGGGCCTCCTTTCCGTATCGCCTGCGCCCGGCTGGTCATCAGGATCACGGCCCCACCCGCCCCACCGAACCCAGGAGGGATACCGTATCGAATCGCACCGACAGCCCCTGACGCGTCATCGTCGCGCCCCGACGTCCGGATTCCAGACCTGCACCGGCGACAATGCGACGGTGCCGGAGTCGAACAGTTCGGCGTTGGCGGCCACGAAATCGCGCAGCAGTTCCGCGTCGTCGACGATCATCACCAGGACCGGCAGGTTCTCGGCCAGATCGACCATCCGGGCGGTATGGATGCGCGAGGACACGCCGTAGCCCTCCACCCCGCGCCACACGCTGGCACCGGCCAGGCCCGCATCCCGGGCGCGCCGGACGATCTCGTGATACCGGGGCCGATGTTTCCAGTGGTCGTCCTCGCCCAGCAGCACGGTCAACCGGGCCGCCGGACGCCACCGCGGATCCGGCTGCCACGCATCGGCTTCCGTCACGATCTGTACGACGGGATCCGCCGGTACCTCGCTCATTGCCTGCCCCCAATCGTCGTGCCGTTGCCGTAGCGCGTCGCCACACCCGATTCGAGCAGTTTACGAACTTTGCCGTCGGCGCCGACGGGGTGGTGGAAACGGCCAGCACACCCGGATGTCCACAGCGGTCCCGAGGGACGGTGGTCCGTGGCCCGACCCGCCGCGCACGCCCGGCGACGACCGCCGCCGAACCCTGCCGCGGCCATGGCCCCCAGCGTCCGTTTCGCTTGCGGCAGCCGGAGACTCGCGCCGGCGCGAGCGATCGCCCGCGGCCCGCCGCCGGGTGCGATCGCCGGCGGCACGAGCGGCCCGACCGCCCGGGCGCCGGCTGGCGAAACCACCTGGAGGACCTCCTACCCGAGACCGAAACCTATCGAGTCATGCTAACTGCCAGCGACCCCCGACCGACCGGCATGCACCCGTGAATCGGCCCGACGATTCCGCATCCCCGCACGCCACCGGCGCACCGGCGCAGCGTCCAGCACCCTTACCCGCGCACGGCGCGTCGCGCCGGGGGCGATCTGTACGGTCCGGCGCGGCGATAGGGGGTGCGGCTGGGAAACTGCTGTAATAGCCTCATTCGATAAGTCCCATCCGGTCGGTTTGCGGGACGGTTCGACATCCGGCTTCATCCCCACACGGGCGACACAGGAGTGACGATGGCGGCTGATCGGGTTCTACGTAATGCGCGACGGCGCGGCTTGCGCGGTCCCGCAGCGGTTTTGGTGGCGACAGTGGTCTCGGCGCTGGCATCCGGGCTGTCCGCGCCGCCCGCCCAGGCGGCGATCTACCCGCTGCCCGACCCGGACGGGTTCTACGCCGCGCCGCCGAATGTGGGCGACTATCAGCCCGGCGACGTGATCCGCAGCCGCCCGGTGGCGGCGAACGGATATCCGGGCGCGGTCGCGTGGCAGCTTCTCTATCGATCGACCAATTCCGCCGACGAGCCGATCGCGGCGGTGACGACGCTGCTGCTGCCCGGCGGGGGCGGCAACCGACCGCTGGTGTCGTATCAGCCCTTCGTGAATTCCCTTGGGCTGCAGTGCGCGCCGTCGCACACCCTGTTCAACGGCGCACTGCAGGAGGCACCGGCGCTGAATCTGCTGCTGGCCCGCGGCTGGGCGGTGGCGGTGCCCGATCACCTCGGCCCGGTCAGCGCCTACGGGGCGGCCCGGCTGGGCGGGCGGCTGACCCTGGACGGCATCCGGGCGGTCAAACGATTCGCCCCGGCCGGACTGGCCGACAGCCCGGTGGGCCTGGCCGGTTACTCCGGCGGCGGCATGGCGACCGGGTTCGCGGCCGCCCTGGCCCCCGAGTACGCGCCGGAGCTGCCGATCATCGGCGTGGCCATGGGCGGGGTACCGGTGAACATCGGCAAGCTGGCGCTGGATGTGGGCGCGGCCCCGAGTCCGCTGTTCGGGTTGGGCTTTGCCGCCGCGGTCGGGCTCGAGCGCGAGTATCCGTCGGTGATGTCGCTGGACGACAACCTCACCCCGGCCGGGTTCGAGCTGCGCGACCGGATCGCCAACGCCTGCACCGACCAGATCATCAACGCCGCCGCCAACAAGAGCTACTCCGACTACATCCACGGCGGCATGGACGCGGTCAACGGCGACCATATCCGGGTCCTGCACGAGAACAGCCTCGAGACCTACCCGGGTGTCCCGCGCGCCCCGATCTATCAGTGGGCAGGCGGCGCCGATCAGGTGAATCCGTGGCTGGCCCGCGATGTGGCGGGCCGGTATTGCGCCTCCGGCGGCCGGGTCCTGTTCGAGATCATTCCCGGCGCCGATCATGGCACCGCGATCGCACCCGGCGCGGTCAATGCCTTCAACTATCTGGGCGACCGGTTCGCCGGACTACCCGCGCCTGTCAACTGCTGAATCACGAAAGTGGCTGCGCCCCCGCCCGATACATTCGGACGGGGGCGCAGCGCTTCCGGCAAGCTCGGAAATCAGTGCACGAGAACCGGTTCACCCTCGGCGGGCGCGGGCACCGTATTCGGCATCAGGATCGCGGTGATCACGGCCCCGACGATGAAGAATCCGGCGGCCCACCAGAAGCTGGTGGTGTAGCTCTCGATCGCCGCCTGCGCGACGGCCAGCGGAGTGGGCTGACGGGTGGACATATAGTTCGTCGCGGCCGAGGACGCGATGGTGCTCAGCAACGCGGTACCGATCGAACCACCCACCTGCTGGCTGGTGTTGACCATGGCCGAGGCCACACCCGCATCCTCGTGGTGCACACCGGCGGTCGAGCCCTGGAACGCGGGCGCCATCGCGGCACCCAGGCCCAGGCCCAGCAGGATCAGCGCGGGCAGGATGTGGGTCGCATACCCGGTGTCCAGCCCGATGCGGGTCAGCCACACCATTCCCGCGGCGGCGACCAGGAAGCCACCGCTCACCGTCACCTTCGGGCCGATCCGCGGCAGCAGCAGCGAGGGCGCGGTGGTGGACGAGGCGATCATCGCCGCCACCATCGGCAGGAAGGCCACACCGGTCACGATCGGCGAGTATCCGAGGGTCAGCTGCATGTAGTAGGTGAGGAACAGGAAGATCGCGAACATCCCGATGCCCATGACGAACACGGTCAGGTAGGAGGCGCCGCGGGTGCGGTCGAGCACGATGCGCAGCGGCAGCAGCGGGTGCGCGACCCGGGTCTCGAGCCAGGCGAACACCGCCAGCAGCACCGCACCGCCGATCAGGAAGGCCAGCGTGACCCCGTTGGACCAGCCGTGCGATTCGGCGTGTGAGAACCCGTAGACGATGCCGAACAGGGCCGCGCTGACCGCGACCGTGCCCGGGATGTCGAGCTTGGGCCGGTGCTCGGTGGTGTGCTTGGCCAGCAGCAGGGCGCCGCCGATCAGCGCGACCGCGGCGAAGATCAGGTTGACGTACATCACCCAGCGCCACGACGCCCACTCGGTGAGCGCCCCGCCCAGCAGCAGTCCGAGCGCGCCGCCGGTGCCGGCGACCGCACCGAAGATGCCGAATGCCTTGGCCCGCTCCTTCGGTTCGGTGAAGGTCACCGTCAGCAGCGACAGCGCGGCCGGGGCGAGCAGGGCACCGAACACACCCTGGGCCACCCGCGCGGCCACCAGCATCTCGAAGCCGTTCGCCGCGCCGCCGATCGCGGAGGCCACGGCGAAACCGGTCAGGCCGATGAGGAAGGTGTTGCGCCGTCCGAACAGGTCGCTCAGCCGCCCGCCCAGCAGCAGCAGGCTGCCGAAGGCCAACGCATACCCGGTGATCACCCACTGCCGATCGCCATCGGTGAAGCCGAGATCACGCTGCGCCTCGGGCAGTGCGATATTCACCACGGTCGCGTCGAGCACAACCATCAACTGAGCAACGCCGAGGACGGCGAGAACCCACCAGCGCAGAGCGTGCGAGCCGCGTCGGCCCGCTCTGGACGACGACGCCGTCTCGGTCTCCATATCGATAGCGGTAGCCATGGACTCTCCTTCGACGGAGTGGGGCGGGAATGATTGAAAGTCAAACGGAGGCACTACCTCCGCTTCACTGAAGAAGCTACCACCATAACGGAGAGAATGCCTCCGGTTAATCCCGTTGCTTGCTAGCATGAAGGTGTGAATCGCGCCACTTCCCCGTCCCCACCTCGGCATATGTCCGCGCCGCGACGCCTGCGCGCCGATGCCGCCCGCAACCAGCAACGGATCCTCGCCGCCGCTCGCGAACTGTTCGCCGAACGCGGTCTCGAGGTCACCCTCGACGATGTGGCCGAGGCCGCACATGTGGGCGTGGGCACGGTGTACCGCCGCTTCGCCAATAAGCGCGAACTCATCGAGGAGGTGTTCGACCAGCACGTCTCCGCGATGGCCGAGGCGACCGAGAAGGCCGCCCGCCACCCCGATCCCTGGATCGCGATGGTCGAGCTGTTCGAGTGGTCCTGCCAGCACATGGCGGGTAACCGCGGTTTCAGCGAGGTGATGCTGGAGCTGCCGGATGCGATGGAACGGTTCAAGTCGGTGCGCGAGCGGATCGAGCCGGCCATCCACACGCTGATGGAGCGCTGCCATGCGGCCGGAGTGCTGCGGCCGGGCATCACCGGCACCGATTTCTTCGCCATGGTCAACATGGTCGAGTCGATGGCCGCCTTCTCCCGCCCGGTCAATCCGGACACCTGGCGGCGCTATATGGCCCTGGTCCTCGACGGCGTGCGCGCCGATGGCATGCCCAGACAGCCCCTCACGGTGCCGCCGCTCACCGACGACGAGATCACCCGCGCCAAGGCGGAGGTGTTCTGCCTCCGCAAGCGTTGATACTCACACTCGGCAAACGGTAGCGCCGCTCACACCCATACCCTAAAGTTGGACACATGACCAACTCGTGGGTGAACTGGGCCGGGGACCAGCGGTGCGCACCGGCCGAGGTCGCCACCCCCCGATCGGCCGAAGAGGTGGCCGCACTGCTCGAGCGGGCCGAGGCCGCCGGGCAGGCCGTGCGCGTGGCGGGCGCGGGACACTCCTTCTCCGATACCGTGCTGACCGACGGCATGCTGCTGAATCTGTCGCAGCTCAACCGCATTCTGCAGGTGGACCGGGCCAGTGGGCTGGTCCGGGTGGAGGCGGGCGCCACCCTCAACGAGCTCAGCAACGCACTGCATCCGATGGGCCTGGCCTTTCCGAATCTGGGCGATATCGACGTGCAGACCATCGCCGGGGCCACCGCCACCGGCACCCACGGCACCGGCGCGGGGTTCCAGAACATCTCCGCCGCACTGCATTCGGTGGAGCTGATGCTCGCCGACGGCAGCCGGGTCGAACTCGACGAGACATCGGACCCCGACGGCTGGCGGGCGGCCCGGGTGAGCCTGGGCGCGCTCGGCGTGGTCACCGCGGTGACACTGCAGATGGTTCCGTCGTTCGTGCTCGAGGGCGTGGAGCGGCCGGTTCCGGTCGAGGAGGTGCTCGCCGAGCTCGACGGATACGTCGACGGCAACGATCATTTCGAGTTCTATATGTTCGCCCACAGCCCGCTGGCGATGACCAAGCGCAACAACCGGGTCGCCCTGCCCGAACAGCCGCGCGGCAAGGCGGTGGACTGGTTCGCCGACATCCTCATGTCGAACTACACCTTCGATGCACTGTGCCGGGTGAGTCGCCGTCGGCCGCAACTGATTCCGTGGATCCACCGCGGCGCGGCCTACGCGGGCAGCTACCGCCGCCAGGTCGACCGGTCCTACCGGGTCTTCGCCTCACCCAGGCTGATTCGCTTCACCGAAATGGAATATGCGATTCCGCGCGAACACGCGACGGAGGCGATTCGGGAGATCAAACAGCTCGGTCAGCGGTTCGAGTCGCCGATGCCGACCGAGGTGCGTTTCGTCGCCCCCGACGATGCCTTCCTCTCCCCCGCCGGTGGCCGCGACACCTGCTATATCGCGGTGCATCAATACCGGGGCATGGACTACGAGCCGTATTTCCGTGCCTGCGAGGCGGTTTTCGATCGCTTCGACGGCCGTCCGCACTGGGGTAAGCGGCATTTCCAGACGGCGGCGACGCTGCGCGAACGCTATCCGCACTGGGATCGTTTCCAGGAGGTGCGGCGGCGCTTGGATCCCAAGGGCCGCTTTGCGAATCCGTATGTCGAGCGGGTGCTCGGGGCGCTGGACTGAGCCTCGGTCAGATGCACCTCCATGGTCACCGGAACGGCATCGACCTCGAGTGCCTGACGCAGGCGCGGCACGGCGTGGGTGAGGATGCGGTGGCGTAGCGCCGCCACGTCGGCGTCGGGTGTCGTCGTGACCACCAGGTGCAGTTCGGGGGCGACGCCCGGGCCCAGCAGCCATGCCGAGGCCGAGTGGACTCCGGCGTAGGTCTCGATGTCGGCCATGACGGGCATGGCGGCCGTGGTCGAATCCAGGGTGATGACGTCCTCGGCGCCCGGCACCCGAGCCCGCCAGCGTGATCCTGCAGGAATTCGACGCACCTGCAGGCTCACCCAGTACACGCACGCCAGTCCCACCGCGGCCGCGACGGCGACGATGGTCCACTGCATCCAGGCCGGCGGCGGGGACACCTCGGCGATCAGCGGTGCGCTGGTGTCGACCCAGCCCAACAGGGCGTAGTGCGCGGCGAGCAGATAGCCGCCCAGCGCCAGGCACAGCACGCCGATCACCCCCAGCAGGGTGCGGTTGAGCCGGGCCGGGCGATTGTGCGGAGCTCCGTCGGCGGGCATCTGCCGCAGCGCCGCGGGCAGGCGCGAGGTCGCACACGGCCCGATCCGGGACAGGCGCTCCTCGACGGCAGCGCGGACCGAATGCGCCAGTTCCACACCGCCGTCGTGCCGGGCCGTGATGCGAATACGCTTGCGGCGCAGGCGGACTCGCGCCGACCGCACACCGTCGACCGATTGCGCCGCCGCGCGCAGGGCCTCGTGCAGGCCGCGGCGGCCCACCCCGGCGGTCACCTCGTCGTCGGCCACCAGGGGCACCACGATCGAGCGTCCCGGCAGCACGGCCAGGGCCACCAGCATCACACCGGCGGCGAGCGCGGCCACGCCCACCCCGGCTCCCCGCGGATCGCCCCAGGTGGTTTCGTGCAGGCGGTTCATCACGCCGTCGTAGGAGATGAATTCGCTTGCTCCGGTGAGCCTTTGGATCAACGACAGGGCCACGATCACACATCCGGCCAGCAGCGTCAGCGCCACCACGACCGCCGGCACCACGCGTCGCGGGCGACGCCTCATCGCCTGCCTCGTGCGGGATCCACCAGCGGCAGGGCGGCGATCTCGATATGCATACGAGAGATCGTCAGCCCGGCGCGTTGGCGCACCCGCTCGGCGATATGGCGGCGGCACACCGTGGCGATCTGCCAGACCGGCATGGGATAGCGGATCGGCAACCGCACCGACAGCGTCGCGGTGTTGCCACGAATTCGCGCATGCACGGTGACCTCGGGGGCGACACCGGTGATTTCGCGGGCCGCCGCCACCGCGGCCGCGGCCACCGTCACGCTGTCGACCGTACGAAGCCTCGGCGGTTCGAACGCGGATTCGACGGCCGCAGAGGGGATGTCGGTCACCGTGCTCGTCATCGACTCCTCCTGGTTGTCCGCGAATGCGGCAGTGGTGCATCGGTCCGGCCCCCTCGGTAGCGAAACACTAGCTGCATTGCGGCTTCTGGGCAGTCGACACGCCCGGAAGAACATAATTCGTCGCGGTCCAATCGCCCGATTTAGCAGGGCTCGATTAGCACCTATTTCCGAATGGACACCACATAATTCGCCGGTAGAGGCCCGATCCGCAGGTCGAGGTGTCATTTCCACCGTTTCGTTGACACGCCCGAACGCGCGAGCTCAGGATTGAAGGTATGGCCGTTGTCTGAACGGTTGCTATTCAAATCGACACGGAGGTTTCGATGGGCACCAAGATGGGCGGCAAGGCTGATCAGAATGCCGACAAGGGCCGCAAGGCCATGAACGAACAGGCCCAGCGGGGTCAGCAGGCCCAGCAGGCGCAGCGGGGTCAGCAGGCACAGGGCATGCGGCGCGATGCGGATCGCCGCGACGACGATCGGGACATGGACCGGGACATGAACCGGCCCGGCGGCCAGAACATGGGCCGCAACATGGACGACGCAGCCCGCAAGAACAAGGACAGGCTCGCCCACTAGCGCCTGTCACAGAATCGGCTCGCGGCTCCTGACCACCTCGCGGAGCCGCGAGCCGTTTTCAGTTTCCCGGAATCAGCGGGCGCCCACCGTGCGGCCGCGGTCGGCCAGGCGCCATTCGAGGGTGACGGGGATGATGTCGACCTCGAGGGCTTGGCGCAGGCGCGGGACGGCGTGGCCGAGGATGCGGCGGCGGACCGCGGTGAGGTCGGCGTTCGGTTCGGCCGTGACGATCAAGTGCAGTTCGGGTGCGCGGCTCGGACCGGAGAGCCGGGCCACCGCCGAGCGGACGCCGTCGTAGGACTCGATATCGGCGGCGACCGGCGCGGCGGCGGTCTCGGAGCGCAGCAGGGTCACACCGGCGCCGGCGGGTGCGTCGAGTCGCCACTGCGTCGGCCGCGGCAGACGGGAGACCTGGGCGGCGAGCCAGCGCAGGCTGGCCAGGGCCACGATCACCGCACCGACGACGACCGACCACAGCACCCACTGCGGCGGGGCGCCGGTGCCCGGAACCAGCGGCGCGTCCGGATCCGCCCAGTGCAGCCGCCCCAGGTGGGCGGCGATCGCGTAACCGCCCCCGGCCGTCAGTAGCAGGCCGATCAGACCCAGCAGAACCCGATTCAGCCGGGCCGGACGGTTGACCGTGCTCATCGCTCACCCCCCGCCTTCGCCGGACGCAGCCTGGTCTCGATCCGCGGGAACACCCGCGGCGCGATCCGCAGCAGCCGCTGTTCGATCGCGGCCCGCACGGCCTCCGGCAGCGCGTCGACGCTACCTTGCCCGGATCGACCCTTGACTCGAACCTTCTTGCGCCCCATCCGGATTCGCGACGATTCCAGCCCGTCCACCGTGGCGGCGGCATCGCGCACCGCCCCGCGCAGACTGCGCCGCGCGATCCCGGCGTCCACCCCGTCCTCGGATTCCAGGGGCACCACGACCGATCGGCCCGGCAGCAGCGCGACAGCGAGCAGCGCCAGCCCGACCACCACGGCCGCGATACCCACCACGAGCACTCGCACGCTGTCCCAGGTGGTGTCGTGCAGGTAGTTCGCCACACTGTCGTAGGAGACGAATTCCCTGGCGCCGCTGAGCCTTTGGATCAGCGACACCGCCACCACCACCGATCCGGCCAGCAGCACCAGCACCACCACGACGGCGGGCACGATGCGGCGCGGTCTGCGAATCATCGGACTCTCCTCTCCCCGGTGCCGGTCGGCAGCGCCGACACCTCGATATCCACCCGCGGTACCGACAGCCCGGACAGTTCGCCGGTGCGCCGGATCAGATGTGTGCGGCATTCCTCGCTCACCCGCGCGACCGGCTGCGGGTACCGGACCGGCAGCCGCACGTGCAGGGTGGCCGAGTCCCCGACGACTCGCGCCGCCACCTGCACGTCCGGGCCCACCCCGGCCACCTCGCGCGCCGCGCGGGCCGCGATCCGCCGCACCGCGCGCTCACCGACGGTGGTCCTCCCCGGCAGTTCGGCCGGCACCGGCGCGGTCACGGCGGTCATCGCCGGCTCCGTGGGCGATCGGAGCGAATCAGCCCGGACAGGTCGACCTCGCCGTCGAGCCAGCGGCCGATGAGCAGGCCGAGCCCGCCGAAGACCAGCACGATGGCGAAGGCGCCGAAACCGCCGAAGGCAGCGGCGAATCCGAGGGCCAGCCCGAGGACCAGACAGATCGTGGTGGCGTTCATCTCACTGCACCCGATCCCGGCCGGATTGCTGTTCCTCGTCGTCGTAGTCCTCGATGTAGACGTCGTTGACATTGATATTGACCTCGACGACCTCGAGCCCGGTCATCTGCTCGATCGCGGTGACCACATTGCGGCGCACCGCCCGCGCCAATTCGGCGATCGCCACCCCGTACTCGACGACGAGGTCGAGGTCGACGGCGGCCTGCTTTTCCCCGACCTCGACCGAAACACCCTGTCCCACACTGGCGGACGCCCCCGGGATGCGGTCGCGCAGGGCGCCGAACGCCCTGGCCGCCCCGCCGCCGAGGGCGTGCACGCCGCGCACCTCGCGCGCGGCCAGCCCGGCGATCTTCTGCACGACGGTGTCGGCGATGGTGGTGGTGCCCTTGTCGGTGACCAGGGCGCTGTTCTTCGCCGAGGTGTCGCGGGCGGATTTGCCGTGGTCGCCGCCCTTGGCGTTCTCGGTGGCCTTCTCGGTGGTCGTGCTCGTCATAATGTTCTCCCGATTCCCTTGCGGTACAGCGGATAACGACCTTCATTCCGATCGACACGACCGCGCGTGAAACGTCACGGCCCAGGCACGTGATCTAGGTAACTGAGGAATTGCCAGTATTCGAGTCTTTGAACGCGTCCGCATCGAGATCGGTGACGACGATCCGCAGCGCGGCGTCGGCCCACTCCGTATCGGTCACGATGTCGCGGACGAGCTCGGTGAGCCGTTCCAGCAGGGGCGGCAGCGGCAGCGCGGTCGCGACCACCTGAACTTCGACGGATCCGGGCGAGAGATCGATGGCGGCACGCCTGCGGTCCCACGGCAGCCAGTCGGCATCGGGCAGCGCCAGTGGCACTGCCGGGCGCAGTCCGGCCACCGATTCCACGGCCGCCACGAGCCGATCGATCACATCCCCCTCGGTGGTCACAGCAGTCACGACTCCCCCGGCTCGATATCGAGGACGGCCACCGCGACGGCGTCCACCTCCACTCCGGTCTGTTCGGTGACCGCGCGCGCGACCCGCTGCTGGACGGCCTGTCCCACCTCGCCGATCCGGGCACCCGCCGACATGGCGAGATCGACCTGAATATTCAGCCATCCGCCCGCTCGCCGCACCCGCACACCCGGCGACGGCGCCGACTCCTGCCCGGTCCACAGCTGCCGTCCCGACCGCGCCAGATGCCCGACCAGCCCGAGCACGCCCGGTTCCAGCCGCAGCACGCCCGGCACCGCGGCGGCGGCCCGGGCGGCGACGCCGGCGATCACCGCATCGGCGACCACGTATTCGATCTGCGGCGCGACGGCGGTCACCGCTCCTCCTCGTAGATGTCGACGACGGTGATGTCGAGGCGTTCCAGGGCCAGGCCGATGCGCGCCGAGAGCGCCGCGCGCACCCGCTCGCGCACGCGGGGAATCAGCTCCTCGACACCGCGACCGCCCATGCGCACCGCGATGGTCATCTCGACCGCGATGGTCTGTTCACCGTCGGCACCGGGCCCGCGGCCGTGCACGTGGCAGCTGCGGGCTCGCACACCGTCGACGGTGTCGGCCGCATACCGCAGCACGACCGCGACCGCCTGCTCGCTCACCTCCAGCGTCCCGGGGTGCGGGGTCGACAGCGCCAGTGTGCGGCCGCGCCGCACCTCCGCCCGGACCGCGGACATGATGCGGCCGAACAGATCCGGGGGCGGCGGATCGGGCTCCTCGATCAGTTCCCGCGTCGCCGTGCGCAGGGTGAACAGGCTCTCCCGCGCCGCGGCGCAGTGCGGGCAGCTCGCCTCGTGGTCGTCGGCCCGTCCGGCCTCGACCGCGTCGAGGCGTTGCCACACCTGTTCCAGGCCGCGACCGCACGGCAGCAGATAGTCGTTTTCGGTGGCGCTGGTCACCGCCATGGCTGCATCACCTCCGCCAATTGCGCCCGGGCCCGTGCGATGCGACCGCGCACCGCGGTGGTGTTGGTGCCGACGATCTCGGCGATCTCCTCGTAGGAGCGCCCGTGCACCTCACGCAGCAGCCAGCAGGCCCGTTGTTCCGGTGTCAGCTGCGCCAGCGCGGCCTCGAGGGCCGCCAGCTGGCTGCTGACCTGCACCGCGTGATCCGGCCGGGTCTCGGTCCGCGGCGATTCGGTGGAGTCGGGGTCCACGTCGGCGGGGACCTTGCGCGACCTGAGCACATTGAGACAGCGGTTGGTGGTCATCCGATACAGCCAGCCCGCGAATGCCGCATCGTCGTGCAATTGGCCAATGCGCCGCCACGCGGTCAGGAAGACCTCCTGGGTGACGTCCTCGGCCTCGGACCGGTCGGCCAGCATCTTCGCCGCCAACCGGAACATCGCCCCCTGGTAGCGCAGCACGAGCTGCTCGTAGGCCCGGACATCGCCGTCACGCGCCCGGCCGGCCAGGGTCGCGTCGTCCAGCGCTGCCTCGGGTGCCGTCGCCGTCGTGGTCACTCGGGCACCTCCTCCCACTGCTCCTCCGATCGACACCGGGGAGCGGGAATCGTCATGCAGAATTATCCGTGATCGTTGTCTCGAAAGTTGCTGCGTGACGTTCGCGAGTCTCGGTCTGTCCTGGTAGATGTCCGCGCCCACCCGGGCGCGACCGAATGGATACGGAGATTTCCATGGCTTTGAACGACAAGATCAACAATGCGGCGGAGGACCTGGGCGGGAAGGCCAAGGAGGCCGCAGGGTCGGTGACCGGCGACGACCGGTTGCGGGACGAGGGTAAGGGAGATCAGCTCGAGGCCGGAGTGAAGAAGGCCGCCGAGGATGTCAAAGACGCCGCCCGCACCGTGGCCGACAAGGTGAAGAACGCCTTCAAGAGGTGAACTGAGAGTTGTCTGACGACCTCAGCTCGGTGTCGCGGGCTGGGGTCGCCGCATATCGGAGGCCGATTCGAGCTTGCGGCCCTTGGTCTCCGGCGCACCCCAGACGCAGATCAGGAAGCCGACGGCGGTGAGTGCGGCGGCATAGAGCATGGTGCGGCCCAGGCCCTGGTGGTCGAGCGACCACGGCAGCAGATAGGTGCCCACCGCGGCGCCGATCCGACTGGCCGAGGTCGCGACCCCGACCGCGGTGGCGCGGATATGGGTGGGGAAGAGCTCGTTCGGATAGGTCCAGTCGAGCACGTTCGGACCGCCGCAGAAGAACGCGTAGACGCACAGCATGGTGAAGGCCAGTGCGGTCGGCATGGTCGGCCAGACCCCGATGAACAGGGTGGGCAGCACCATCAGCCCGAACGCCCAGACGATGGTCTTGCGCCGGCCGATGGTGTCGATCAGCCGCATCGCCGGGAGGCATCCGATCAGGAACACCAGGCTGATCAGGGCCGTGCCGAGGGTGTCCATCCAGGTGCCCGACGGCATGCCGAAGGCGGCCAGGATCTGCGGGCCGAAGGTGAGCATCGCGAACAGCACGGCCACCTGGCAGAGGAAGAATCCGCTGCAGAACAGCGTCCGCTTGAGGTAGACGGGGCTGAACAGTTCGCGCAGCGAGCCGTGGACCACGGGCCGCTCGCTCGCCTCGATCAGCTCCTTCGGGTCGATGCGGGTGCCGAGGAACTTCTCGATCATCGCCGCGCCCTTGTCGGCCTTCCCGTGCTGAGCCAGCCAGCGCGGCGATTCGGGGGCGGTGTTCTGCCGGATGATCAGGAAGAACGCGCACAGCAGCGCCGCGCTGGCCAGCTGCCAGCGCCAGCTGCCGTCACCGCCGAAGGTGAGGGCCAGATATCCGACGATGTAGGCGAGCACGGCCCCGGCGTACCAGGCCACGATCTGGAAGCCGAGCAGTTTGCCGCGCTGTTTGAGCGGCAGCCACTCCGCCAGCAGGGAGGTCGCGATCGGATAGTCCGCGGAGACGGCCATGCCGAGCACGAACCGCAGCACCACGATCAGCCAGGTGGATTCGGCCCAGAACGACAGGATCGAACACAGTCCCATGACCACCAGGTCGGCGGTGTACATCACCTCGCGGCCGACCCGGTCGGTGAGCACGCCGAACAGGGCGCCACCGACGAACATGCCGACCAGTGCGGCCGCCCCGATCAGCTGGATGTCGGTGGTGCTCAGGTCGAGGTCGCCCTTCATGCCGATCAAGGCGGTGCCGACGATGCTGAGGATGTAGCCGTCCAGCAGTGGTCCGCCGGAGCAGGCCACGGCCAGCCATTTGTGAAAGGAGGTGAACGGTGCGTCGTCGATCACGGTGCTCATGGCAGTGTCCTCCTCGGCGTTCCCCTCCGCCAACGGATCCGGTCGATCCGTTGGCAAACTTCTGGAGAACTTACTCCGGGCACGCCGGGAACACCAATGACACACGTCGCCGCGGTGCTTTCGTTGACCAACCGCAGGCTGGGGGCGTGCCCCTGACGGCGATCCACGAACTACACCTGCACGCCCTGATCTGCTGCGGGATCCTGGGTTTCGAACTCGACCTCGACGCAGCCGCGCAACGGATGGCCCACCTGCAGTGCGCTGGAACGGAAATCGTTCCAGCAGTGCTCAGGCCATCGACACTCGAACTTCGGAAAGCTTTGCAGCGCAGCAATAATAGCACCCAGTTGGCCGTCATCGGACCGGATAGAGCGGGCCATGCGCAGCCGCAAGGTCACCATATCGGCCACCGCGGACCAGTCGTGCCATCGGCGTGCCGTCGGGTGAGCGAAAAAGTAGCGCACCAGATTCCCGTCGGCCTCGTCGTCCAGCAACCCGACAGCCGGACGAAATCGCGCCAGGCGCCCTGGCAGTGCCCGGATAACGCAGGTCTGGATATCCGGACCGTGGTCCGCAAATCTGTACCCATGACGACTTCCGAACAGACCCTGAAGGCCGGTTCCTGGCCGCTGGACCCCGCTCACTCCTCGGTCACCTTCGCCGTGCGCCACCTTGGCATTTCCAAGATTCGCGGGCGGTTCAACCGGTTCGAGACCGGCTTCGTGGTGGACGAGACCGGCGCCGCGCGGATCTCGGCGACGATCTACCTGGACTCCTTCGACACCGGCAATGCCGACCGGGATGGCCATGTGCGCAGCGCCGATCTGCTCGATGTCGAGAACCGCCCCACGCTGACCTTCACCGCCACCGAGCCGGTGCGCATCGCCGAGGACTTCCAGGTGACCGGCGAGGTGAGCGTCGGCGGGAAGACCAATCCGGTGACCCTGGACGTCGAATGGGGCGGCATCCAGGTATTCCCGCCCACCGGCGACCGCCACATCGGCTTCACCGCCACCGGCACCCTGCAGCGCTCCGACTTCGGCATCGGCACCGCCATCCCGTCGGCCATGCTCAGCGACAAGATCGCTATCGAACTCGACATCCAGCTCATCGAGCCCAAGGAGTAGTCCGGCCACCACGTCAGCCCGGCATGCCAACCAACACGTCAGCCGGGCATGCCAGTCCACACTCCGTCCCGGCATGGGGCCAACACGTCAGCCCGGCATGCCGGTCAACACGTCAGCCCGGCGTGCCGGCCGACACGTCAGCCCGGCATTCCTGCCCACACGCATCCCGGCATGCTTTCTGCCGGGATCAGGGCAGCAGTCCTAGGCGGCGGGCGCGGACGACGGCCTCGTGGCGACTGTGGGCGCCGAGTTTGGTCATGGCGCTGCGCAGGTAGCTCTTCACGGTTTCCGGGCGCAGCGAAAGCCGCTGGGCCGTCTCGGCATTGGTACAGCCGAGGGCGACGTGGGCGAGCACGTCCAGTTCGCGCGGCGCCAATGCCGGGGCCTCGTCCGGGATTTCCGGTCCCGCCATCAAGCGGGCCAGACGGTCGGACAGGTCCCGCAGGCGCGTGCGCGTCCCCGCGTCGGTCGTCGCCTGGGCGATGCCGCGGACCTCGGCGTGCATATCGCGGAGTTGTTCGGCGACAACGGGATTCGGGCCGGTGGGGGCGGCGGCCTCGCGCAGGCGCAGGCGGCGGTCCACCTCGTCGCGGATGGCCAGTTCGACCGCCAGGCGCCGGCTCGCCCGCACCACCAGATCGGCGGCACGGTCGCCGATCGGTCCCACATCGCGGCTGGCGACATAGAGCACGGCCCGCGATTCGCCCTGCACGACCACCGGCACACCGACCACCGCGCGCAACCCCTCGGTCAGCACCGGAGCGTCGTAGTGGTGGGTGATCGTGGAGGCGATGCGGTAGTCCGACACCGAGGCGGGGCGCTTGGTGGCGACCGCGGCGCCGCCGACTCCGGAGGCGGGCGAAACCGCCAGCCCCCGCATGGCATTGGTGCGGGTGCCGAAGAACTCGCTCAGGATCAACGTGCCCCCGTGCACCTGACCGCCGAATACCACCGGCATGCGGGACACATCTGCCACCTGCCGCAGCACCCCCCGCAACGCATCCGCATCCCGCGGTCGCAACAGGTCGACGCTGCTCATCGCGGTACCCCTTTCCGGGGGTAGTGGACGGAAAATGTGACCTGAATCCTATATCTGTGAGTTCGTCTATGGGCCGGTCTCGACCGGCCAGTTATACACACGGAGTATGGGACGCGCCGCTACTCGGCGATACGATCGGCGCGAATCTCGACCGCACGGTGGCCCGCCTGCCGGACCGCGAGGCGCTGGTCGACCGGGCGAACGGGGTGCGGTGGAGCTACCGCCGATTCGCCACCGAGGTGGGGACGGTGGCGCTGGGCCTGCTGGCCGCCGGCATCGGCAAGGGCGATCGGGTCGGCATCTGGGCGCCCAATCGCGCCGAATGGACCCTGGTGCAGTACGCGACGGCGAAGATCGGCGCGATCCTGGTCAACATCAATCCGGCCTACCGTGTCCACGAGCTGCAATATGTGGTGCGGCAGGCCGGGATTCGACTCCTGGTCGCGGCGCGGGAGTTCAAGGGGTCCGACTATGTCGCGATGATCGAGCAGGCGCGGCCGCACTGCCCGCAGCTCGAACGGGTGATCCTCCTCGACAGCGACGACTGGACGGCGCTGCTGGACACCGGCCGTGCGGGCAATCCGGCGGATCTGGCCGCGGCGCAGGGCGAACTGTCACCCGACGACCCGATCAACATCCAATACACCTCGGGCACCACGGGATTCCCCAAGGGCGCGACGCTGTCGCATCACAACATCCTCAACAACGGCTACTTCGTCGGCGAGCTGTGCGGCTACACCGAGGACGACCGCATCTGCATCCCGGTGCCGTTCTACCACTGCTTCGGCATGGTCATGGGCAACCTGGCGGCCACCACCCACGGCGCGGCGATGGTGATCCCGGCCCCGGGCTTCGATCCGCGCGCAACCCTGGAAACCGTTGCCGCCGAGCGGTGTACCTCGCTGTACGGGGTGCCGACGATGTTCATCGCCGAACTGGCCGACCCGGATTTCGAGTCCTACGACCTGTCCTCGCTGCGCACCGGCATCATGGCCGGTTCGCCCTGTCCGGTCGAGGTGATGAAGCAGGTGATCGAGCGGATGGGCATGACCGAGGTGTGCATCTGCTACGGCATGACCGAGACCTCCCCGGTGTCCACCCAGACCCGCCGCGACGATTCGCTGACCCAGCGCACCGCCACCGTGGGGCGGGTCGGCCCGCATGTGGAGATCAAGATCATCGACCCGGCCACCGGCCTCACCGTGCCCCGCGGCGAACCGGGTGAGCTGTGCACGCGCGGCTATTCGGTGATGCTCGGTTACTGGAACGAGCCCGAAAAGACCGCCGGGGCCATCGATTCCGCGCGCTGGATGCACACCGGCGACCTGGCCACCATGGACCACGACGGGTACATCGCGATCACCGGACGCATCAAGGACATGGTGATCCGGGGCGGGGAGAACATCTATCCGCGCGAGATCGAGGAGTTCCTCTACACCCATCCCGATATCCTCGACGCCCAGATCGTGGGCGTGCCCGATCCCAAGTACGGCGAGGAGCTGGTGGCCTGGATCCGGATGCGCGAGGACAGACCGGCTTTGGACGCCGACACGCTGCGCGAGTTCTGCACGGGCAGACTCGCCCACTTCAAGATTCCCCGCTACGTGCACATCGTCGACGAATTCCCCATGACGGTGACCGGCAAGATCCGCAAGATCGAGATGCGCGAGATCTCCGCGAACCTGTTCGGCCCGAAAAACGTGGCCTCCACAGGGAACTCCGATCGGACAGGAGAGTCACAATGACCTCGAATACCGAGCTGTATCGCGCGGCCCGCGACCATCTCGTCGCCGTGTCGACCGATTACGACGCCGCCGTGCGCACCTTCACCTGGCCGACGCTGACGGGCCGATTCAACTGGGCCACAGACTGGTTCGACGTCATCGCCCGCGGCAACCACCGCACCGCGCTGTGGATCGTCGAGGAGGACGGCCGCGAACAGCGGGTGAGTTTCGACGAGATGGCCGACCGGTCCGATCGCGTCGCGACCTGGCTGGCCAGATGCGGTGTGCGCAAAGGCGATCGGGTGATCCTGATGCTCGGCAACCAGGTCGAACTGTGGGAGTCGATGCTGGCCGTCGCCAAACTGGGCGCGGTCATCATGCCCGCCACGTCGGCGCTCGGCCCGGAGGACCTGAGCGACCGGATAAGCAGGGGTGCGGTCGGTTTCGTCATCGCCAACAGTGTCGATACCGCGAAGTTCGTGGCCGTCGGCGGGCACTACACCCGGATCGTGGTGGGCGAACCGGTCCCGGGGTGGCACGCCTATTCCGAGGCCGTCACGATCGACTCTGCGGGCCCCTTCCAGGCGGTCACGAATGTCGACGACCCGCTGCTGGTGTACTTCACTTCCGGCACCACGAGCAAGCCGAAAATGGTGCAGCACAACCAGATCAGTTATCCGGTCGGCCACTTGAGCACCATGTACTGGCTTGGGGTGCGGCCCGGCGACGTGCACCTGGCCATCAGCGGCCCCGGATGGGCCAAACACGCCTGGAGCTGTTTCTTCGCACCGTGGATCGCCGAGGCGACGATATTCGTCTACAACTACGGCCGATTCGACCCCGCCGCCCTGCTGTACCACCTGCGCCGCGCCCGCGTGAACACCTTCTGCGCGCCGCCGACGGTGTGGCGCATGCTGATTCAGGCCGACCTCGGTGAGCGTCCGGAGGGTCTGCGCGAGATCCTCGGTGCGGGTGAGCCGCTCAATCCCGATGTCATCACCCGTGTCGAGAAGGCGTGGGGGCTCACCATCCGGGACGGCTTCGGTCAGACCGAAACCACGCTGCAGGTGGGCAATACGCCCGGGCAGCCGGTCAGGCCCGGGTCCATGGGTCGCCCGGCGCCCGGAGTTCCGGTGGTGCTGGTCGACCCGATCACCGGTGACCTCGCCGACGAGGGCGAAATCTGCCTGGATCTGGCCGCCCACCCGGTCAATCTCATGACCGGGTATCTGAAGGACCCGCAACGCAATTCGGCGGTGATGGCGGGCGGCTACTACCATACCGGCGACGTCGCCGCGCGCGACGCCGACGGCTACATCACCTACATCGGCCGCACCGACGACGTCTTCAAATCCTCCGACTACAAGGTGTCCCCTTTCGAGCTGGAGAGCGTGCTCATCGAACATCCGGCGGTGGTGGAGGCCGCGGTGGTGCCGCAGCCCGACGACACCCGCCTGACCGTCCCCAAGGCCTACATCGCGCTGGCCGCCGGCTGGGAACCCGATGGCGAGACCGCCCGCGACATCCTCGAGTACGCCCGTGACCGGCTCGCGCCGTATCTGCGGGTGCGCCGGGTGGAGTTCTACGACCTGCCCAAAACCATCTCCGGCAAGATCCGCCGCGTCGAACTGCGCCGTCGCGAGGAGCAGGCGCATGCGGCGGGCCTGCCCATCGAGACCGAATACCGCTACGAGGAGTTGCTGCCGCAAACCACCTCCTAGTGCCGTACCCTGACGGGTGCTGTTCGCAGCTCGGCCCCCTCACGTGTTTCCGTCTCTCGGAAATTGGCGCGTTTGCCCGAATGTGGCGCGTTCGGCGCTGGTCCCTCGGCCATCGAGCCGCCAGACTGGCATGCGTGCCCGCCGCGAGGCACCGCCCGTCGTCCTCGGATCCGTCTCCCCTCCACCTGACGCGATCCATCCTCCCGGGACGACGGGTCGCCCGCGGTGTCGGTTCGGTGCGCGCCGCGGTCTCCTCCGCGGCGCCTCGGATCCTGATCGACCGTATGTCCCTACGACCGATTGGAGAACGCCGTGTTGGAAACCTGCGAAAGTGCCACCGCGTACGTGATCGCCGAACTGGAGGCCAAGGGCACCGCGACCCGGCATGATTTCGACGTACCGGCCATCGTCGCCACCTCGCATGCGATCGCCGAGGGCTGGGACTTCACCGCGATCGACCGCACCACCTTCTGGAATATCGTGGCCGGCAATCTCAAGATCTAGCGCCGGTGATCCAATTCGCCGCTGCGGTGGGCGCGCGCGACGACCGACCAGCGTTGCGCCGCCCGCCGCACGGAGGCGGCATCGGCGTAGCCGAGCAGTTCGGCCTGGCGCTCCCGGCTGACCGGCCCGGCGGCCGCCGCGCGGGCGAGGCGGGCTCGATCCAGTTCCTGCCGCCACGTGGTTCCGGCCTCGGCGAGGCGGCGCTGCAGCGTGCGCGGGCTGGTAGCCAGTCGCCGCGCCACCCGCTCGAGCGACACCTCGCCGTCCTCGAATGCCTCCGCCAGCGTCGCGGCCACCCGCTCCGGCCACGCCTTGGCCAGCGGCGGCGGGGGTGGCAGCGCCGCGGCCAGCGGCTGCAGCACCTCGGCCAGCGCCGGATCGGCGGTGGTCAGCGGCACGTTCATATCGGCGGCCCGGAACGTCATGGCATCGACGGGAGCGCCGAATTCGATGGCGGCGGTGCCGAACACCTCGATGTAGGTGCGCGTGTTGCGCGGGGCGCGCTGGCGCAGCGATACCCGAATCGGATCCAGCCGGACGTTCACACAGGCGCGGGCCCTGGTCAAGACGGCCACCAGACCCCATAGCTGGGTGTGGTCGCGCCCGCGGCCGACGCCGTCGATCATGTCCAGGTACAGCGTTGTCTCGCCGTCGTTTTCGGCCACCAGATCGAATCGGTGATTGGTGGTGACTGCGGTGACGTACGGTCCGCAGGTGGCCAATCCGGCGCCGACCGTGGGGGCGGTGGAGAACAGGTAGTCGTAGAGCCGGGTCGCGGTCAGTTCATATCGGCTCGCGACATGCAGGGCGACATCCGGATCGTCGAGCCACCGTTCGCCGAGTTCCCAGAGCCGCGAGAAGGTGTCGCTGGGCACATGCACACCCGGACCGTCCATCGCCCACTCCGGCAGCCCGCATTCGCGCACCAGCCGATCGCCCGCCAATCCGGCGTCGGCCAGCTGTGCGATGACGAAGCGATGCAACAGCGTCTGATCGGTCCCCATACCCCTCCCAGCGTCGGCGTTTCGAACCATATTCGTACCGAAGTTTGTGCAGAACGCTATTCGCCCGCAGTCGTTCCCGAACCGTAATCCTGGTACTTGTGGTCACAAACACTTCGGCGCTGTCCGATTCGTTCAAGACTGGCCACGGGACCGGCTCCTACCGTTCGACGTATGACTGCTCGACTCAACGTGATCGGCGTGGTTGTCGCCGATCTGGACGCCGCACTGTCCTTCTATCGCCGACTGGGGCTGGAGTTCGGGGAACCGATCGGCGGCCACATAGAGGCGGCGCTGCCCGGTGGGTTCCGGCTCGCCCTCGACACCGAGGACAACGTCCGCGAATTCCATCCGGGGTGGGAGGGCGGGCCCGGGCGGATCGGCCTGGCGTTCGGCTGCGACACCCCCGCCGAGGTGGATGCGCTGTATGCGGAGCTCACCGAGGCCGGGTATCACGGCGAACTGAAACCGTTCGACGCGGTGTGGGGCCAACGCTACGCCACCGTGCACGATCCGGACGGCAACGGCATCGACCTCTACGCCGCGCTGTCCTGACCCCCGCGGGACAGCAGCCGTCCCAACGACTTTCCGGCCAGCTCGCGGACCTCTCGCGCCAGGTGCGCCTGATCGGCGTATCCGGCGCGGAACGCGGTCTCCGCGAACGGGATTCCGTCGCGGGCCAGCGCCAGCGCGCGCTGCATCCGCAGCACCCGGGCCAGCATCTTGGGCCCGTACCCGAAGGCCGCCACCGACATTCGATGCAACCGGCGGGCCCCGAGACCGACCTCGTCGGCGGTGGCGGCCACCGACTCACCCTCGGCCAGCCGATGCACGATCCGGCGTAGCCGTGGATCGGCAGGTTCGGTTTCGGCAAGACGACGCCGGGCGATGCTCTCCAACCCGATCAGCGGATCCGGTGCGGCCGCGACGGTTCCGATCAGCTCCCGCACCCGCGCCTGCGGCCAGATATCGGTGAGTTCGGCCCGGCGGTCCAACAGTTCGTGCGCGGGAACGCCCAGCAGCGCGGGCGCGGTCCCCGGAAAGAACCTGATCCCGCTCACCGTCGTCCCGGCGGGGACCGTCGTCGAATACCCGCGCGTGTCGGGGCCCGCGACCAACAACCGCTCCCCGATCCACAGCAGATCCATACAGCCGTCGGGCAGGACGGGATCGTCGTCGCCCGCGGTGATCGTGCGCGTCCACACCACGGCTCCCTCGACCCGCCGCGCGGGCCGTTCCCGATAGGCCGGGGGCGGATGGATCACCACATTTCGAGACTAGCGCGGCCTCGGCATCGCACGCGATCGCAGCAATCCCTCTAGTCTGAGTACGACCGCGCTGTCGGTCCGTTCGGCAATTACTCTGCACCACCGTCTCGACCAGCCGTATCAGTCGAAGGAGGACGCGAGTTCATGGGCGGCACCGCGGAGGTGGATCGGATTCCGGATCGCCGCGAGCGCCGCAGACAACGCGGCGACGCCTACCGGCTCACCGCGATCGGCGGGGTGGCGACGCTGTCGCTGAATGCGCTGTCGAGCCTGGCCTACGGCCCGGAGGCAATGCTGGCGGCGCTGGTCACCGTCGGTGCGTCGGCGGTGCGGTACACGGTCCCGGTGGCGGTCGTGGTCGCGGTCCTGCTGCTGGTGCTGATGCTGTCCTACCGCCAGGCCGTCGCGGTATTCCCGGACGGTGGCGGTTCCTACGGCATTGCCAAACGCCAACTGAGCCGGGGAGCGAGCCTGGGCGCGGCGGCCGCGATGGTGATCGACCAGGTGCTCACGGTGGCGATCGGTGTGGCGGCGGCCGCGGCGGCGCTGGGCAGCATGTTCTCGATCGTCGCGGACCATCTACTGGTGACGGCCCTGATCGGGTTGGCCGTGCTCACGCTGCTGAACCTGTTCGGGATCGCCGAATCGGCCAAGGTGCTGTCGGTGCCGACACTGCTCTATCTGGTGGTGCTCGGCGC
The DNA here is from genome assembly GCF_015477765.1 of Nocardia transvalensis. Classification (GTDB taxonomy): domain Bacteria; phylum Actinomycetota; class Actinomycetes; order Mycobacteriales; family Mycobacteriaceae; genus Nocardia; species Nocardia transvalensis_A. The sequence continues at coordinate 31,873 of NZ_JADLQQ010000001.1, forward strand.
GATCATCGTGGGCGGGCTGATCCGCACCCATCCGGTCGCGGAGATCGGCACACCGGCCGATCTGCACGACCTGCCCGGGGTGATCGGGCCGCTGGTACTGCTGCGGGCTTTCGCGGCCGGAACCTCGACGCTGACCGGGGTGGAGACGGTTGCCGATGGCGCGGCGGCCTTCCGCGCACCGGCCGTGCGGCGCGCCCAGCGCGCCGAGGTGACGGTGGGTCTACTGCTCGGGGTGCTGCTGCTCGGAATCGCGAAAGATATTGCGACACATGAGATATTGCCGCGCGACGGCGTGACGGTGCTGGCGCAGTTGGCGGCCGCGGCCTTCGGCACCGGAATCCTGTTCTACATCGCCAATCTCGTGATCGCCGGAGCGCTGGGGGTGGCGGCCGGGACGGGCTTCGGCCGACTGCCGGTGCTGTTGAGCGAGCTGGCGCGCGACCATCGGATGCCGCACCTGTTCGCCCTGCGCGCCGAACGTCCGGTCTATCGGTACGCGGTCGTGGCGCTGGCGGTGCTCGCGGCGCTGGTCCTGTCGATCGCCGATGCCCGGGTGGACCGGCTGCTGCCGCTGTATGCGGTGGCCGTCTTCGTCGGATTCACCCTCACCCAGGCGGGGCTGATGCGGCATTGGGTCGACGAGCACGGCCCGCGCTGGCGGTGGAGGGTCCTGCTGAACGCCATCGGCGCCGCGGCGACCGCCCTCGCCGCCCTGGTGTTGTTCGTCGCGGAGTTCACCGCCGGGGCCTGGCTGCTGATATTTCTCGCACCGGCGCTGATGCTGCTGTTCGACCGGACCGAGCACTACTACCGGGAGGTCGCCAATTTCCTGGGCATGGGGACGACCATCCCTGCGCCGCAGACCGATCCGGCGCAGCAGACGACGGTGGTCGTCCCGGTGGTCGCGGTCAGCTGGCTCACGCGGCGGGCATTGGAGGCCGCGCGGCGCATGGGCGACGAGGTACACGCGGTCGCGGTCGACATCGACCCCGAGGTCACCGCGACCCTGCGCAACAGATGGCAGGAGTGGGACCCGGGCGTGGACCTGCGCGTGCTACCCAGCCCCTGCGGCCGCTTGATCGAGCCGATCGTGGATTACGCCGACGAACTCGCCGCCCCGGACCGCCTGGTGATCGTGCTGCTGCCACGAATCGAATCACGCCGCAGGCGCTACCGCCTGCTGCACAACCAACGCCTCCCGCTGATCACCAGGGAACTACGCGCCCGCACCGACGCCATCGCAGCGACCATCACCTTCCACGTGGATTGAGATCCGGCATTCCAGGCTTTCCTCCCCTCTCCGGCGGGCGGAGCCTTCCTCCCCTCTCCGGCCTGCTTTCGGCCGGAATCAATTGCCGGAAATTCGCCCGTTAGACTTCGCCGACGTAGAGAAGGCCGGTTCGGATTGTGGGGTCGACATGCTCAAAGGGTTCAAAGACTTCCTGATGCGGGGGAACGTCATCGACCTGTCGGTCGCGGTCGTGATGGGTACCGCGTTCACGGGGGTGGTCACCTCCGTCACCAAGGGCGTCGTCGAACCTCTCCTTGCGGTGATGGGCAGCAGCAGCCAGCTCGGACTCGGCGTCCAACTGGTGTCCGGCAAACCCGCGACTTTCGTCTCACTCGGCTCCATCATCACCGCGGCCGTCAATTTCGTCATGGTGGCCGCGGTGCTCTACTTCGTGCTCATCCTGCCGATGAAGACTGTGCAGAAGCGGTTCGGCGGCAAGAAGAAGACCGTCGTCGAGCCGACCCAGACCGCACTGCTGATCGAGATCCGGGACCTGCTGGCCGTCCAGGCCGAGCAGCGCGAGACCGGCCCGAGCGGGGTCGGCGTGAGCAGGCTGGTGGATCGGAACTGAGGAATCAGGGGGCGGCGGGAACGACGACCTGGTCACCTCGGTGCCAGACCGCCCAGGTGAGTGGCACACCGGGGCGATAAGCCAGATGCACGGCCGACGGGGCGTCGAGGACGTGGAGGTCGGCGCGGGCTCCCGGACGCAGGACACCGACCGCACCGTCGGCATCGAGATCGCGACCGAGGGCGAGCGCACCACCCGCGGTGGCGGCCCAGATCGCTTCCGCGATCGACAGTTTCATCTGCAGCACCGCCGTGGCGACGCAGAAGGCCATGGACGTGGTGTAGGAGCTGCCGGGATTCGCGTTGGTGGCCAGGGCGATTCGCGCCCCCGCGTCGATGAGGCGGCGGGCCGGGGCCAGGGGTTGGCGGGTCGACAGGTCGCAGGCCGGGAGCAGGGTGGCGACGGTGGTGGCCGAAGCCAGCGCCTCGACGTCGGCGTCGGTGAGGTGCGTGCAGTGATCGACACTCGCGGCACTCTGCTCGACCGCCAGTCGCACACCCGGTCCCGGGCCGAGCTGATTGCCGTGCACACGCAGCCCGAGGCCGCGGGATCGGCCCGCGGCGAGAATCCGCGCGGACTGCTCGGCATCGAAAGCACCTGTCTCGCAGAACACATCGATCCAGCCGACATGCTCGGCGACCGCGTCCAGCATCGGACCGCAGACCAGATCCACGTACTCCTCGGCCGACAGCTCCGGCGGCACGATATGGGCGCCCAGGAAGGTGACCTCGTCGGCCACCTCCGCGGCCAGTGCGGCACACCGCTTCTCGTCCCCGACGGTGAGACCGTAACCGGTCTTGGTCTCCAGGCACGTGGTGCCCTGCCGCAACGCCTCCTGCCGCAATCGGTGCAGATTCACCGCCAGCACCTCGTCCGAGGCCGCGCGGGTGGCCTCGACGGTGGTGCGAATTCCCCCGGCCGAGTACGACTGCCCGGCCATGCGCGCCTCGAACTCGGCGGTCCGATCGCCCGCGAACACCAGGTGGGTATGGCTGTCCACCCAGCCGGGCAGCACCGCGCGGCCCTCCACATCGACGCGCTCGTCGGCCGCGGGCTCCTGGTCGGCGGGCCCCACCCAGCGCACGCGGTCATCCTCCAGCACGACGGCCGCGTCGCGCAGGGCACCGAATTCCTCTGTGTTGGTGGTGAGTTCACCGATGCCGGTGATCAGCATGCTGCGCGTATCGCTCATCGCCACTGTGCTCCGATCTCGTCCTCGTCGCGGACTACCCAGCCACCGGCGACCGTAACGCCGGGGAATTTCCCTGGCTCCCGAATTCCCGGCTTCGCGCGGCTCATGTCCAGAGCGCTCCGATCTCGCGGTCGAGGTCGCTCGCCACATCGTGCACCGTCCGGTGGCGACCGTCGCGGACGACCCACCGACCGGCGATCATCACGTCGGTGACGTCAGCCGCGGTTGCGGCATAAAGGATCCCGGGGCCGAGCGCGCCTGCGGTGCGGGCGGATTCGGTAGTGACGTGGACGAGGTCGGCGCCCTGGCCGGGAGCGAGGGCGCCGAGGTCGGGCCACCCGGAGGCACCGTGTGCGGTGGCGGCGGTCAGCAGTTCGGTGACGTCGAAACGGCCCCGGTGGCCGCTGGCGAGGCGCTCGTGGAGTTCGAGCGCGCGGGCCTCGAACCAGGGGTCGATCACCGAATGCCCGTCACTGCCCAGGCACAACCGGACCCCGGCATCGGCCAGGCGGCGGGCGGGGCCGATCCCGTCGGCCAGGTCGGCCTCGGTGCTCGGGCACAGGCTCGCCCAGCACTCGGAGAGGGCGGCGATGTCACCGTCGGTGAGGTGTGTTGCGTGCACGGCGACGGTGTGCGGCGTCAAAGCCCCTGCGCCGGATAGTAATTCGGTCGGCGTGCAGCCGTGCCGGGCCAGGCATTCCTCGTTCTCGCGCGGCTGCTCCGACAGATGCACGTGCAGGGGGCCGTCGGCGGCGGCACGAACGACGATCGGCATCTGGTCGGCGGGCACCGCCCGTACGGAATGAATCGCGGCCCCGGTCCGCACCAGATCGCCTGCGGGCCGGAAACTTTCGACACGACGAGCCCACGCCTCGGCGTCACCGTCGTCGAACCGGCCCTGCACACCCTCGGTCGGCTTGCCGAAACCTCCCGCGACATAGCACACGTCGAGCAGAGTCAGCCTGATCCCGGCCTCGGCCGCGGCCGCGACGAGCGCATGGGAGAACTCGTTGGGGTCCGCGTACCGCTTCCCCGGCCCGGGATGGTGCAGATAGTGGAACTCCGCAACGCTGGTGTACCCGGCGAGCACCATTTCGGCATAGACCGCCCGCGCCAACCGGTAATACGCGTCCGGCTCCAACCGCTCGGCGACGGCGTACATCCGTTCCCGCCACGTCCAGAAGCTCCCCCGATCGTCGAAGGTGCGCCCCCGCAGCGCGCGATGGAACGCATGGGAGTGGGTATTGGCGAAGCCGGGCACCACGATTCCGGACAGCACTGTGCCACTCGGGCTTTGCCCCGCACTCACGGAAGTGATCACGCCGCCGTCGATCTCGAGGCGCACACCCTCGGCCACCCCGTTCGGCAACCATGCCTGCCGACACCAGTGGGTACTCATCGGTTCCCGCCTGCCGCCAACCTCGCCAGCACCCGGGCCAACTCTCGCGCACCATGGTCGACGTCCCCGGGTTCTGCGTACTCCTCCGGCGCGTGACTGATGCCCGAGGGGTTGCGGACGTAGAGCATGGCCGTGGGCACGAAGGGCGCCAGAACCGCGGCGTCGTGGCCCGCACCGGTGGGCAGCACCGGAGCATCGCCGAGCAATGTCACCAAGTCGTCGCGCAGGGCCGGGTCGAAGGCGGCGGCGCCCTCGTAGGACTCCTCTCGCACCTCCACCGCGCAGCCCTCGAGTTCCGCTGCGGCGCGCGCCTTTTCGGCGATCTCGGCTACCAGGTCGCGGGCGCTGCCGGGTTCGGGGACGCGGGCATCGAGCCAGACATCGACCCGCGACGCGATCACATTGGTACCGCCGGGAGTGGGAACGAGGCGCCCGACGGTGGCGCGGGCATCGGGGACGCCCGCGGCCAGACGCCGTGCGGCCGAGACCAAGTCGGCGGCCGGAAGCATCGGGTCGCGGCGATCGTCGAGCAGCGTCGTCCCCGCGTGGTTGCCCTGGCCGGTGAAGGTGAACCGCCACCGGCCGTGCGGGATGATGCCGCTGCCGACCGCGATCGGCGCATCCAGGTGGACCAGTCCCCTGCCCTGTTCCACATGCAGTTCGACGAATGTGCCGATGCGCCCCAGGGCTTCCTCGTCGCGACCGAATCTGCCGGGGTCGAAGCCGCAGGCCCGGGCGGCCTCGGCGAAGGTGTCGCCCGCCCCGTCACGCAGCGCCAGCGCCCGATCGGGCGCCAGCGTCCCGGTGAGCAGCCGCGACCCCAGGCACGGCACCCCGAACCGCCCGCCCTCCTCTTCGGCGAACACCACCACCGCCAGCGGTCGCGACGGAGAAAACCCCTGTCCGCGCAGGATATCGACCGCCGCCAGCGCACTGACCACGCCGAGCGGCCCGTCGAAGGCACCGCCACCGGGCACCGAATCCAGATGGCTGCCGGTCACCACCGCATCCGGGCCCGGCTCCCCCCACCAGGCCCAGAGATTGGCATTGCGATCGGTGTGCACATCCAAACCACGCGCACGCGCCGCCGCCACGAACCACTCCCGCAGCTCGAGTTCGGCCGGCCCGAACACATGCCGCGAATAGCCGCCACGCACCGGATCGGCGCCCACCCGCTCGATCTCGGTGAGCAACCCGTTCGCGCTCATGGCTGCCACATCGGAATCCGCACGTCCCGTTCGCGTGCAACCGATTCCGCCTCCGCATACCCCGCGTCGACGTGCCGCAGCACGCCCATTCCCGGATCGTTGGTGAGCACCCGCTCGATCTTCTGCGCGGCCAGTTCCGTGCCGTCGGCGACGGTGACCTGTCCGGCGTGGATGGACCGGCCGATGCCGACGCCGCCCCCGTGGTGGATCGACACCCAGCTCGCCCCGGATGCGGTGTTGACCAGGGCATTGAGCAGCGGCCAGTCGGCGATGGCATCCGAGCCGTCGGCCATCGCCTCGGTCTCCCGATACGGCGAGGCCACCGAACCGCAATCGAGATGGTCGCGGCCGATCACCACGGGTGCGGCCAGCTCGCCACGCGCCACCATCTCGTTGAACCGCATCCCCGCGCGGTCTCGTTCCCCGTAGCCGAGCCAGCAGATCCGCGCGGGCAGCCCCTGGAACGCCACCCGCTCACCCGCCATCCGAATCCACCGGGCCAGCGACTCGTTCTCCGGGAACAGCTCGAGGATGGCGCGATCGGTGGCGGCGATATCGGCGGGATCACCCGAGAGCGCGGCCCACCGGAACGGGCCCTTCCCCTCGCAGAACAGCGGGCGAATATAGGCGGGCACGAATCCCGGGAAGTCGAACGCGCGGTCGTATCCGCCCTGTTGGGCCTCGCCACGAAGGGAGTTGCCGTAGTCGAACACCTCCGCCCCACGGTCCTGGAACCCGACCATGGCGGCGACATGAACCGCCATCGATTCCCGTGCGCGCCGGGTGAATTCGTCGGGCTTCTTCCCGGCGTAGTCATCCCAGTCCTCCAGCGCCACTCCGATCGGCAGATAGGCCAGCGGGTCGTGCGCCGAGGTCTGGTCGGTGACGATATCGACCGGCACATCGCGGCGCAGCAGTTCCGGCAGCACCTCCGCGGCATTGCCGATCAGCCCGACCGACAGCGCCCGCCGCTCCTGCTTGGCCGCCAGCACCCGCCGCAGCGCATCGTCGAGGTCGTCGGCGATCTCGTCGAGATACCGGGTCTGCACGCGCCGCTTCGCATGCAGCGGATTGCAGTCGATACACAGTGCCACACCGTCGTTCATGGTGACCGCCAGCGGTTGCGCACCACCCATACCGCCCAGACCCGCGGTGACGGTGAGGGTTCCGGACAGGCTGCCGCCGAATCGCTTGGCCGCCACGGCCGCGAACGTCTCGTAGGTGCCCTGCAGGATGCCCTGCGTGCCGATGTAGATCCACGATCCGGCGGTCATCTGGCCGTACATGGTCAGCCCGGCCGCCTCGAGCCTTCTGAACTCCGGCCAATTCGCCCAGTCCGGAACGAGATTCGAGTTGGCGATCAACACCCGCGGCGCCCACTCGTGGGTGCGCAGCACACCGACCGGCTTCCCCGACTGCACCAGCAGCGTCTCGTCGGCGGCCAGATCGGTGAGGGTGCGGGTCAGCGCGTCGAAGCTGGCCCAGTCGCGCGCGGCCTTCCCGCGACCGCCGTAGACGACCAGATCCTCGGGCCGCTCGGCCACCTCCGGGTCGAGGTTGTTGTGCAGCATGCGCAACGCGGCCTCGGTCTGCCAGGTGCGGGCGGTCAGGGTGGTACCGCGCGCGGCACGGACGGTTCGCGTCGTCATAGGGACACCTCACGATCGAGTACGGAATTCACGGCGCCGGAACGGATCAGCTCGGTGACCGCGGCGATATCGGGCGCCAGATGGCGGTCCGGGCCCGGCCCCGGCACCTCGGCGCGCACCAGATCACGCACCGCCCCGGTCAGGGACGCGGGCTCCAGCGGGGCACGCAGATCCAAAGCGCGTGCGGCGGTGAGCAGTTCGATGCCCAGCACGGTGGTCAGCCCGGCCACGGCGCGACGCAGTTTGCGTGCCGCCGACCAGCCCATGGACACATGGTCCTCCTGCATGGCGCTGGACGGAATGGAATCGACCGACGCCGGAACGGCCAGCCGCTTCAGCTCCGACACCACTCCGGCCTGGGTGTACTGGGCGATCATGTAGCCGGAGTCGACACCGGGGTCATCGGCCAGGAACGCCGGAAGACCATGGGAGCGGTGCACATCCAGCATTCGGTCGGTGCGCCGCTCGGCGATGCTCGCGACGTCGGCGACCGCGATGGCGAGAAAGTCGAGCACATACCCCACGGGCGCGCCGTGGAAGTTGCCGTTGGATTCCACCCGCCCGTCGTCGAGCACCACGGGATTGTCGATGGCGGCGGCCAATTCGCGTCCGGCGACCGTCTCCGCATGGGCCACCGTGTCGCGGGCCGCCCCGTGCACCTGCGGTGCGCAGCGCATCGAATAGGCATCCTGCACGCGCGGGCAGTCGTCACCGCGATGGCTGGCCACGATCGGCGAACCGGCCAGCGCGGCCCGCATCAGCGCCGCCGACCGGGCCTGCCCCGGATGCGGGCGCAGTTCCTGCAGATCGGCGGCGAAGGCCCGATCGGTGCCCAGCAGTGCCTCCACGCTCATAACCGCGGTCAGATCCGCCACATCCAGCAGCCGATGCAGATCGGCGATGGCCAGCAGCAGCATGCCGAGCATGCCGTCGGTGCCGTTGGTCAGCGCCAGGCCCTCCTTCTCGGCGAGCACCAGCGGCTCGATACCGGCGTCCACCAGGGCGGGTCCCGCCGCCACCACCGTGCCATCGCGGTCGAACACCTCACCCTCGCCGGTCATCGCCAGCCCGACCGCGGCCAGCGGCGCCAGGTCGCCGGAACAGCCCAGCGAGCCATACTCCGGCACCACCGGAACCAGTCCGCTGTTGAGCAGCCGGGCCAGCGTGACCGCGGTCTGCGGGCGAACTCCGGTGTGCCCGCTCATCAGCGTGCGCAACCGCAGCAGCATCATCGCCCGCACCACCTCCGGCTCCACCGGGTCCCCGGCACCGGCCGCATGCGAGCGCATGAACGAACGCTGCAGGGCGACGCGGCGATCCGGCGGGATGTGGCGCAGCGCCAGCGCACCGAAGCCGGTGGAGATGCCGTAGGCGGGGCGGGCGCTGTCGGCCAGGCCGTCGATGTGGCGGCGGACCGCGGCTATCCGTTCCAGGGCGTCGTCGGCAAGGGTCACCTCGGTGCCGTCCCGGGCGACGGCGAGCACCTGCTGCGGGGTCAACGGCTTCGTGCCCACCAGCACCCGGTCGATTCCGATTCGCGTCATGGACCCATTCCATCGGTTCATCCCGTCGGGATCGAGCAGTCCCGGACGGAATCTGTCTGGGATTCCAGACAGTTGCTACAGTGCGCCCGTGGGATCCAGCAGTGACGTTCCGGGGCTGCGACGCGGGCTGCAGGTGCTCGGCCTGCTGGCACGCCGCGCCGGGCCGGTTCCGGCGGCGGTCGTGGCGCGCGAACTCGGCCTGCCGCGCTCGACGACCTACCACCTGCTGGGCGAATTGCAGGCGGCCGGATACGTCGTCCATTTGCCCGCCGAACGCAAATACGGACTGGGTATCGCGGCCTTCGAACTCGGCTCGGCGTATCTGCGCCACGATCCCCTGGAACGGGTGGCCGCCCCGCTGCTGCGCACCCTCGTCGACGCCGTCGGTCACACCGCGCATCTGGGGATCCTGCACGGCAACGAATCGCTGTATCTGATCGAGCAGCGCCCGCCGCGGCCGCAGACCCTGGTCACCGATGTGGGTGTGCGGCTGCCCGCACACCTGACCGCCACCGGTCGCGCGATGCTCGCCCATCTGACCCGCCCGCATGTGCGGGCCCTGTTCCCCGGCCCGGCCGCCTTTCCGATGCGCACTCCGCGCGGCCCGCGCACTCTCGCCCAGCTGCGGCGGCTGCTGCGGGCCGAGGCCCAGCGCGGGTGGGCGGTCGAAGACGGCTTCGTCACGGCGGGTTTCGCGACGGTCGCCGATGCCGTCTTCGATCACGGGGGCAGGCCCATCGCGGCGGTCGGTGTCACCGTGCGCCACCACTGTCCGGACGAGTCCGCGGTGTGCGGGCAGACCTGGCCCGAGCTCGCCGCACAGGTCAAGACGACCGCGGCGGCACTGACCGCGGCCCTGGACGGTCGCCGCCGCGAATTCGAGTACCGCACTACTCGCGCCACTGCCCGCCACTGAGCGCAGGCTCGAAACGTGGCTCAGCACAAACTCTTCTGCATTCCGGGCACCTGGGAGGCCGTCGCGGCGGCCGAGCGGCACGGCGGCATCGATCCGGGCACCGAGATCGGGATGCTGACCGGTGTCACCGATCTGCTCGACCGCGCGGTCTTCGACGTGGTGTATGTGAACTATCCGGCCAGTTTCGGTCCGGTACCGTGCGGTGGTGCGAGCCTGCTGAACGCGCTGGGGCGGCCCTCCTATCGGCAGTCACGGGATATGGGGGTCGCGGAGGTCGTGCGGCTCATCCGCGCCCATCGGGGCAGCTTCGGCATTCTCGGCTACAGCCAGGGCGGCGCGGTGGCGTCGCTGGTGGGCCGGAAGCTGGTGTCCGGAGAACTGCGGGACCGGCTGCCCGACTGCCGCTGGCTGCACACGTTCGCCTCACCGCACCGCACGCCCGGGCACACCTTTCCGCTGGGCAACCAGCTTGTCGGACAGGGCATTTCCGGTGATTCCGTGAGCGGTTTCGGCAGCATCGACTGGTTCGACTACTGCCTGCCCGGCGATATCTACGGCGACGCGGACCTCAGAGACACCTATCTGCACCTGGGACACGACCTTGCCATCGAACTGTCGCTGGTGGACCCGTACACGATGATCTCCCGCATCGCCGACAGCCTGCTGTTCGGTCGCCTGCGCGACGCCATCCTCGAACTCGGCGAAGACCCCCTGCAGATGGTCCGCAAGGTCGCCATCACCACCGCCACCCTGGTGACGTTCCTGCAGACCTTCCCGCACGACAAATACGGTGTGCGAGAGATAGTTCCGGGCCTCACCGCCCTGCGCCACTCGGCCAACCACCTGAACTTCTGGGGCCCGCGCACCATCCTCTGCGAGGACGCCCATCCACCGGTGGCAGCCCTGATGTGCCGCTGAGGCTAGCTCGCCACGAAGTGGACCGTGGCGACCATGCGGCGGGCCAGGGCTTCGGGGTCGTCGCCGCCGAGGGACGAATCGGTCAGGGCCCCTTCCCGCCACAGCGAGGCGAAGCCGTGGACCAGGGACCAGGCCGCCAGTTCGGTGGCGGGGCGGTCCTGCGCGGCGACGCCCAAACCCTGGACGCCGGAACGCAACAGCTCGCCGGAGCGGGTGCGGGCGGTGGCCAGTTGTTCGTCGTCCGACCGCAGCAGGTCATGGCGGAACATGACGTCGAAGTGGCCGGGGTGGCGGCGGGCGAAGCGGATGTAGGCGATCGCCACCTCGCGGAAATCGCCTGCGACAGGGCGCATTTCCTCGGCGAGCAGCTCAAACCCCTCGACGGCCAAGGCGGTCAGCAGGCCCTGCCGGTTGCCGAAGTGGTGGGCGGGGGCGGCGTGGGAGACACCGGCCCGCTGCGCCAATGCGCGTAGCGACACCGCATCGATGCCCTCGGCGGCGATCTGGTCGGCCGCCGCCCGCAACAGGGTCGCGCGCAGGTCGCCGTGGTGGTAAGCGCTCTTGGTCACCCCTCGATGGTCGACGAGGAACTAGACATTGACAAGTTTGCAGGTCATCCCTAATCTAGCCACTGTCAAGATTCACTGCCTGATCTTCAGGAGCCCCCGGTGGCACCCCTGCTCGTTCTCCTCGTCACCACCGGACTCGCCCGTCTCGCCGGGTGGCTACGCCTCGTCGAATGGCTCGATTCCTGGCCGCATGCCGTCCGCGTCGGATTGGCCGCCATGTTCCTGCTCACCGCGACGGCCCACTTCCTGCCGCCGCGCCGCGACGCGCTCATCGCCATGGTGCCGCCACGGCTACCGTCACCCGCTGGCCTGGTCACCCTCACCGGCGTTCTCGAATTGGCCGGTGCCATAGGGCTTTTGATCCCGCCGGTCGCTCCGATCGCCGCACTCTGCCTGGCCACGCTGATGGTGGTGATGTTCCCCGCCAACGTGCGTGCCGCGCGGGCGGGCATCGGCGTCAAGACCATGCCGCTGCCCGCCCGCACTGTCGTTCAGGCGATGTTCATCGGCGCGTGCCTCCTGGCCGCGCTGTGACCTCGCGCATGCGATCACTGCAGCGCGGGCAGGACCTCCTTCTCCCACGCCTGGAAGAAGCCCTCCATATCGGGCCCGATCTGCTGCACGTAGACCTCGTCGACCCCTGCGTCGAGGAACTGCCGCACCTGGCGGATATGGCGTTCGGGGTCCGGTCCGACCGCGAAGTGGCTGCGCGTGGTCTCCTTCGGCACCAGCGACATCGCATCCTCGAAATCCCGCGGGCGCGGCAGCGTCTGCCCCAGCTGCCCGGGCAGCAATTCATTGGCCCACAACCGATGTGCCGCCTCGAGCCCCGCCTCCTCGTCGCGGTCCCAGCTCACCTTGGTCCCGGCCTGCACCGGCCGGTCCCCGCCCCCGGACTCCCGGAACAGCCGCACCAGATCCGCATCCGGCATCGCCGTGCAATAGCCGTCACCGATCCGCCCGGCGAGCCGGGTGGCCATCGGCCCGAAACCCGAAACATAAATGGGCACCGGCTCTTTCGGGCAGGTATAGATGCGCGCCTGCTGCACCTGATAGAACCGTCCGTCGTGGTCGACCATCTCGCCGCGGTGCAGGGCCCGGATCAGCTCGACCGCCTCCTGCAACATCTCCAGCCGGGTCGGCGGAGACGGCCACGGATCACCGAAGATATGTTCGTTGAGCGCCTCACCGCTGCCGACGCCCAGCACGAACCGGCCATCGAGCTGAATGGCGGCCGTCGCCGCCGCCTGCGCAATGATCGCCGGATGAATCCGCATGGTCGGACAGGTCACGGCCGTCGTAACCGGCAGATCGACGGCCTGCGACAGCGCCCCGATCACCCCCCAGACGAACGGGCTGTTCCCCTGCGCATCGTTCCACGGGTGGAAGTGATCGGAGATCCACAGCCGCGAAAACCCGGCCTGCTCGGCCCGCTTCGCCTGCTCCACCAGCTCATTCGGCCCGAACTGCTCACTGGCAAGAAAATATCCGATACTCGTCACAGCGGCCGACTACCCGATGCGGGCGGGGCTACACAGCCCGAACGCGAGTCTCCAGCGCCTTACGGATCAGCTCCCGCGCCGCGTCTCCGGTGACGGACTGTTTCGCCAGCACATCGAACGCCCGTCCGTATTGGGCTATCTCTCGCGGCTGGGTGATCGTCAGCTCGGCCGTCACGGTTTCGACCATGACCCTGTTGTTGTCGAACATGATGAAATTCGAGGTAGGCACTCGGTATCTTGCATCGGCCGGAACAATGCCCAGCGTCACGCGAGGCATTCCGACCACGGCCAAGAGCCGGTCCAGCTGTCCGAGCATAATTCGATCGTTGCCTACCGTGGTCCTCAATGCTTGCTCCGCTACAACAAAATGGAACTTGTGGTTACGACGGTAGAGGATCTGTTGGCGCTCCATCCGCTTGGATACGCCTTCATCCAGATCGTTTGGCACGTTCTGGAACTCGATAACGTTGCGTAGGATCTCTTCGGCGTATTCCGCCGTCTGCAGCAATCCCGGTATCAGACGCGGCTCATACCATCGCATTACCTCGGTTTCGGCTTCGAGTTTGATCGAGAGTTGTTGCCTCCGTTTGGTGCCGGTGCCCAATACACGCCTCCATTCCATCCAGGCAGCCTCAATGTTCCGCAGAGTGGCTATCAGGTCGGGTAGTTGGCTCTCACTGCCTGTGTGGGAACACCAGGCCCGGATATCAGCCTCCGTGGGCTTGGTCTTGCCGTATTCAATCTTGCTGACCTTGGTTTGATGCCAACCGGCACGGCGGGCAAGCTCGGTACCGCTGATCTCTGCATCTAGGCGAAGCTCCCGGAGCCGTGCGCCGAGAGCTTCCTGTGCCTCGTGAAGTGAACTGGTCACTGGTTGGCATACTCTCTGAACGGCATTGCCAGCGGCCAGACTCGATGCTTGACCTTGCGGGCGTAATCCACAATGCGTGGATCGGTGGTCACTGCCGCGCCTGCCCATCGGCCAGACGGCTCGAACACGGTGAACCCCAGCACGTCGTTATCGAAAAGCCACCAATCGTCAGTTGTCAGTTCACTAAACTTGATCGAATGCCTTGGTAGATAGCGGATCTCCTCACCTGCGCGAGTGTTCTGGAGGGCGACTTTCAGCGACCAGCGCACGTAATCGGTGTGCGGCACCGTGACCACGCGAGCGCGGTGCACTTTCACACCGCGCGCCGTGGTCTCCGTAATCAGGTCCAGCCACTCTTGCAACCATGCGTAGTCGTCTGGCTGATCATTCAGAAACCGGCGGAACGGTTCTGATTCTTCGGGTGTCTCGTAAGAGTCCTTTACCTCCAGATGGAACGCTTCATTCTTCGCCTCGCGAAACAGGTCGTTGAATGCCTCACCGTGCACCAGCAGCATTGCCGTAGAATCTCCTCTCCAGCTTGGCGACCTCGATAGCCATCTCATCGGGGTAGATATCCATCTGCGCCAGTGCCTCGAGGTCGGTAACCGGTGCACCGGACAGGGTGAATGTTCCCCGGCCGGTGTCGGTGAGGGTCACACCGATGAACGTGTCCGGCAGGGCGAATCCGAGTAGCGAGTGAGGGATCTCGATGGTTCCCGGCGTGCTCGTCTTCCACCCCTGCACGACATAGGTGCTGCTATCCGTGGCGTACAGCGAGGGACAGCCACCCCCTTGGCTCCCACCCTTGCCGAGGAAATGTAACCGCATGGTTGGCCTCCAATCGGATCATGCGCGTTCATGCTCGCGCGCTCCCCATGATCCCTCGCTGTTGTCGGCTCTGTGCGCAGATCAACGAGTTTGAGCATATTCAGGCATGAGCCTAGACCGCTGAATCTGCGGTTTGTAGCGTCGGTTATGGCGCGCTCGGGGCTGGTGGAGCTCCCGCAGGGACTGAGTTGCAGACGGCCCCTACGGTTCCGACCTGATCGGCTCCCGGCCCCGAGCCGCCTCACCAACGACCGAGTAGGGGCCGGGTATGAATTGGCGTACAAGGCTTTTCGAGTTCCCCGGGGGCGTTTTGGAGATCCGGGACTACGGGGATCCCGACCCGGAGAGCGGTCCAGGCGTATACCTGGAGCTTTTCAGGCGCGTCGGCAGTGCCTCCCCGATGCCCGATGACCAGGACGACGAGACCGGTATGGAGGCGTCGTGAGCTTGCTCGGCTGGCCTATCGGCCTGTTCATCGCGATCGGCATCCCCCTGGGAGTCCTTGTCGTGGCGACGTTCTGGCCGCAGAGTGTGTCCAAAGGCAGGTCTGTGCAAGAGATCCGGGCACGGATCGACCGCGAGGACGCCGAGGGGGACTGAGACGGGTTCAGACCGGCAGCGCCACCAGCCGTTGTGCCGGGTCGAACAGGGATCGCTCGGCCACCCGGGCGGCGGCGAGGGCGGCCAGGGCGGTGGCGGCCAGCAGCATGTACATGACCACGATCTGGTAGCGGATGGCGGTCAGCGGGTCCACCCCGGCCAGGATCAGGCCGGTCATGGCGCCGGGCAGGCTGATCAGGCCCACCACCTTCGTGGCGTCGATGGTCGGAACCAGCGCGGTGCGCAGCGCCGACCGCCGGTACGGCAGAAATGCCTCGCGTGCCGACAGGCCCAGACACAGCCGCGCCTCCACGGCCGGCCGCGCCTCGCGCGCGTCTTCGTGCAAGCGGCGCAACGCGATTCCGGTCGCCTGCATGGCGCCGGAGACGACCATGCCACCCACCGGCACCACGACCCGCGCTTCGGTGGAGATGATGCCGAGCCCGATCAGCGCCCCGAGTGTCAGCACCGCGCCGAACGCCACCCCGATGGTCGCCGACCGGATCGCATGCGGCAGCCCGGCGCCGCGGCGACCGGCCACCTGTCCGGCGATGACGATCATCAGCACCACCCAGCCCAGCGCGCCCGGTAATCCGGTGTGGCGGAACAGGAACAGCAGTACCGCACCCACTGCGACCAGTTGCACACCCGCCCGGACCGCGGCGATCACCAGTTCCCGAGTCACCTGCAGATGTTGCCGATAGGCGATGGCGGCGGCCAGCGCGACCAGCAGCAGCGAGGCCGCCACCCCGCCCCAGCCCGGCACCGAAAGATCTTGTGTCATTGCATCTTCCGTTCGTCGAGGGCGCCGAGCGGGGACAGCCGGCCGCCCTCCAGCATCAGGATGTCGTCGGCGACCGTACCCACGAAGCCGCTGTCGTGACTGACCAGGACCGCGGCCCCGCCCGCGCGGCAGTGGGCGCGGATCAACTCCGCGATCACCGCGGCCGCCGCCTCGTCCAGCGCCGAGGTCGGCTCGTCGAGCACCAGCACCTCGGGCCCGACGGCCAGCGCGCGGGCCAGGCAAACCCGCTGCGCCTCACCGCCGGACAGCTCACAGCAGCGGCGGTGCGCAAAGGTCTCCGGCAGGCCCACCCACGACAGCAGCTCACCCACCTGCTGATCGGTGAGCGCTGGCCGACCCACGCGCACCTCGTCGATCACGATGTCGGCCAGCAGCGTCGGCCGCTGCGGCACCAGCCCGACCCGGCGCCGCAATTCGAGGACGTCGATATCGGTGATCGGCACACCGTCGAGCAGGATGCGCCCGGTCGTGGGCTCGGCCAACCGGTTCAGCAGCCGCAGCAGGGTCGTCTTGCCGACCCCGCTCGGCCCCACCACCGCCGTACATCGGCCGCCCGGCACGGTGACCCAGATGTCGGCGAACACGGGCGTCTCCCCGTGGCTGACCCCGACCTGCTCCAGAACGATGCTGTGCACGGCCCCACCATGCCCCAGATCGGGCGGCATCGCATCATGGGCACGCGCCGCCGTCGGAGATATGTGTGACACACCGTTCGGCTATTCGCACTCGCCGCCGATATCCTGCTGGCGTGGCAAAACTGAAAGTCTCCGTCGATGTGCCCATCTCCCCCGACGAGGCCTGGGCGCATACGTCGAATCTGCGCGAGCTGGACAAGTGGCTGGTCATGCACGAGGCCTGGCGCAGCAGCGTGCCGGAGGAGTTGACCCCCGGCACCGAACTGGTCGGGGTCGCCTCGGTCAAAGGGCTGCGCAACCGGGTGCGCTGGACCGTGCGCACCGCCGAACCGCCCCGCCGGCTGGTGCTCAGCGGAGCCGGTAAGGGCGGCACCAAATTCGGGCTGCAGCTGCTCGTCGCGCCCAAGGGCGACGGGTCGGAGGTCACCGTGGACATCGATCTCGGCGGGCGGCCGCTGTTCGGACCGATCGGTGCGACGGTGGCGCGGGCACTGAGGGGCGATATCGATCGTTCGCTCGCGCGCTTCGTCGAGCTGTACGCGTAATCCGCCGCGCCCGGGCACGTCCGCGATGCCTGGATGACGGTCGCCAACACGGTGTAACATGTTCTAGTTCTGCGCTGACGGGATGCGAATCTCTATTTACTTAGCGACGCGGCGCCGGTTAATCTGGCGCCGACGCAGAGCAGAAGGGAACGTCACATGCAGATCGACAATGCCGTTGCCGTGGTCACCGGTGGAGCGTCCGGACTGGGCCTCGCGACCGTCCGCGAATTGCACAGCCAGGGCGCCAAGGTCGTCATCCTGGACCTGCCGTCGTCCAACGGTGAGGCCATCGCCGAGGAGCTCGGCGAGAGCGTCGTCTTCGCACCCACCGACGTCACCAGCGAGGACCAGGTGAGTGCCGCCCTGGACGCCGCCGACAAGCTGGGCGCCCTGCGAATCGCGGTGAACTGCGCCGGTATCGGCAACGCGATCAAAACGGTGAGCAAGAAGGGTGCGTTCCCGCTGGCCGACTTCACCAAGATCATCAACGTCAACCTGATCGGCACCTTCAACGTCATACGCCTTGCCGCCGAACGCATCTCGGCCACCGAGCCGGTCGGCGAGGAACGCGGCGTCATCATCAACACCGCCTCGGTCGCGGCCTTCGACGGCCAGATCGGCCAGGCCGCCTACTCCGCCTCCAAGGGCGGCATCGTCGGCCTGACCCTGCCCGTCGCCCGCGACCTGGCGAGCCTGAAGATCCGCGTGGTCACCATCGCCCCCGGCCTGTTCCACACCCCGCTGTTCGCCACCCTCCCCGACGAGGCCATCGCCTCCCTCGGCGCCCAGGTCCCGCACCCCTCCCGCCTCGGCGACCCCGCGGAATACGCCGCCCTGGCCCGCCACATCGTGGAAAACCCGATGCTCAACGGCGAGACCATCCGCCTCGACGGCGCCATCCGCATGGCGCCCCGCTGACGTCGTCACACGCCACGCGAACGAGCCACGTGACGCTGACATGCCAGGCCCGGCCGGGCATACACCGCGGCCGGGCCTGCTGAATCGTCGGATCAGTCGTCGTCGACGTGATTGGCGATCACATTGCCGTTGTTCGCATCGATCTGCACCTCGTGCTCGAGGCCGTCGGGAGTATCGATATCGACCTCCCAGACCAGCGTGCCGCGTTCGTGGTCGAGGTCGACCGAATCCACAGTGCCACCGGGAACGGCCTCCTTCGCCTTCTCCACGGCCTGATCCATGCTGACCGCGGGATCCGCCGTGAGCCGCGGGCCGTGGCTCGCGGTCAGGCGAGGAGCCGAGATATCGGCCGCGTCCGCCACCGCGGCACCGGCGACGAGGGTGGCGGCGGTGACCGCCGTGCCCGCCAGCAGCCAGCGGGTGCCGGATGTCCAGCGACGAGCGAAAGCCATGGTGAAACCTCCTGTGCGAGTGCCAGTTCCGTACTGCGATTCCCACTGTCGCAGTGCCCGGCTGAAGCCTTCCTGAAGACACCTGAAACTTCCTTCAGGAAGCGTCTGACAGGCTGTAGGGATGCGTCTGCTGATCGTGGAGGACGAGAGGCGTCTGGCCGAGACACTGGCGAAGGGCCTGGCGGCCGAGGGATTCGCGGTGGATGTCGCCTACGACGGCACCGACGGGCTGCACCGCGCGAGCAGCGGCGACTACGATTTGATCATCCTCGACATCATGTTGCCGGGCCTGAACGGCTATCAGGTCTGTGCCGCGCTGCGGTCGGACGGGGTCGAGACGCCGGTGCTGATGCTGACCGCCAAGGACGGCGAATACGACGAGGCGGAGGGCCTGGACACCGGCGCCGACGACTATCTGAGCAAGCCGTTCTCCTATGTGGTGCTGCTGGCCCGCATCCGCGCCCTCTTGCGCCGCCGCACGCGCGGCGGGGCCCCGGTGCTGAGCGTCGGCGACCTGACCGTGGATCCGAATACGCACGCCTGCCGCCGGGGCACGCAGGAGATCACGCTCACCGCCAAGGAGTTCGCGATCCTCGAGCAGCTCGCACTGCGCGCCGGGGAGATCGTGTCCAAGGGCGATATCCTGCGCCACGTCTGGGATTTCGCCTACGACGGTGATCCGAACATCGTCGAGGTCTACATCAGCGCACTGCGCCGCAAGATCGATGCGCCGTTCGGGCGCCGCTCGATCCTGACCGTGCGCGGCGCCGGGTACCGTCTGGTGGCCGACGATGGCTGAGCTGCTGCGGCATCGGCCGTGGTGGTGGAGTTCGGTGCGGGCCCGCACGACGGCGGGCGCGACGGTCGTGGTGGCCGCGGCACTGATCGCGGCGGGCCTGGTGGTGCTGACCGTGTTGCGGCACAACCTGATCAACAGTGCGGGCCTGCAGGCCGAGACGACCGCGCGCGAGGTGGCCGCGCAGATCGCCGCGGGTACCGACCTGTCGAATCTGAAGCTACCCGACGCGGATAATCAACCGGTGCAGGTGATTTCGGCCGACGGCAGGGTACTGGCGGCCGACGACGATCTGCGTAATCACGGACCCATGGCCGACTTCGTCACCGCCGCAAAGCACGACGATGACGATGACGACGATGATGATGACGACGACGTCGCCTCTCGCGTCCACGAGTCCGCGACGGGTTCGGTGGTCTTCCGCGATATGCAGTTGCCGATAGCCGAGGAGCACACCGGCAGCCGCGACTTCCGAGTGGCGGGACTGCGATCGACCACGCCCGACGGTCGACACCTCACGATCTATGCAGGATCCTCCCTCGCCACCGCGGACCAAGCGCTCGCGGGAGTCGGTCGTGCCATGTTGATCGGCCTGCCGCTGCTGCTCGTCGTGGTGGCGGCGGTGACGTGGCTGGTCACCCGCCGCGCGCTGCGGCCCGTGGAGGCGATTCGCACCGAACTGGCCGAGATCATGGACGGCGATCTGTCCCGCCGCGTCCCCGAACCGGCGTCCCGGGATGAAATCGCCCGGCTGGCAACGACCACCAACGCAACCCTCGCCGCCCTGGAGCAGTCCGCCGACCGCCAGCGCCGCTTCATCGGCGACGCCTCCCATGAGCTGCGCAGCCCCATCGCCAGCCTGCGCACCCAACTCGAGGTCACCCGGGCCCATCCGCACCTGCTCGATCTGGACGGGCTGCTCGACGACACCGTGCGGCTGGAACAGCTGGCCGCCGATCTGCTGCTACTGGCGCGCCTCGACGCCGGGGAACGGCCCCGGCGCGACCGCATAGACCTCGTCGAACTGGTTCGCGCCGACGCGAGCCAACGCGTCGGCGATCGCCACCCTGTCGACATCAGCACACCCGGTGAGCCGGTGACCGTGCTGGGCAGCCGCATTCAACTCGGCCGCGTGCTGACCAACCTCGTCGACAACGCCCAACGCCATGCGACCACCGTCGTGCGGGTCACGGTGACCGGTACCGGCGACACGGCCGTCCTGGAGGTCATCGACGACGGACCGGGCGTCCCGCCCGCCGACCGCGAGCGCATCTTCCAGCGTTTCGCCCGCCTCGACGACGCGCGCACTCGCGACGCGGGCGGCACCGGCCTCGGACTTGCCATCGTCCGCGACGTCGTCACGCGCCACGACGGCACGATCCACGTGACCGACGGCCCCGAAAACGGTGCCCGATTCGTCGTCATGCTCCCCCGAATACGCTGAGCAACAAAGCATCCCGTCGAATCCGGCGCTCAGCGCCGACGTCCCCACCGATTGCGCGTACGCCACTGGCCGCGTGCGGGGATGCGGGCACTGAACCCCGCGAGGTGCAGGGCCATGCCGAGCAACCCGAGGATCAGAAAGACCTCGACCCCGAAGGTCATGGCCCTGTCGACGAGTTCCAGCAACAAGGCGATGGCGAACAGAACTGCGGCTGCGATGGCGAACATAGTGGGGTGGTACCCAGACGGGGACCGTTCAGTCGAGCCGACCATTCGGTGTGCAGGCCCGCCCCGGCTGACGGGCCTCCACCGTGCGCCGGGTCAGGCCTGTTCCCACAGTGCCGGGGTGGCGTCGGGGGTCCAGTTGGGGTCGTGGACGGTGTGTGCCTGCAGGCAACGGTAGCGAGTTCCGTTGTATGTCACGGTATCTCCTATCCGATAGGAAGCATGTGCCTGCCATTGCCGGGCATCGGGGGTGCCGCCGGTCGAGGTCGGCGGCGTGGTCGTCGGGCTCGAGGAAGGTGGCGTGGGTGTCGGACTCGAGGAGGGCGGGGTGGTCGGTGCCGGGGTGGTCGTCGGCGGGTTGCTGGGCGTGGGGGTTGCGGAGGGTGGCGCGGACCCGTCGCCGCCGATCTGCAGGTCCACACACGAATAGAAGGCGTTTTCGGTATCGCCGATATTCCAAACGGCGAGCAATTTCTGGCGGCCGCTGAATTGACCGAGGTCGATGGTGTGGGTGACCTTCTCACCCGGCTGCTCGTTCTTTCCGTCGATGAATCCCACCCGGGTGTCGCCGATGTAATACTCCCAATTGGCAGTACGGTGCTGGGCGGTATTGGTCCAGGTGAAATCGACCGATCGGCCCACCGATTGCGCCCGCCAGCCTTTGTTGTCGTCGTCCAACTCTTCGAACCGCGTATTGCCGCCGCTGCAGCTGTGCGAGCCCTTCGGCGCCTCCACACTCTGTGGCTCATAGGTGATCTCGCCGCACGACACCACGTGCTGCGCGCACTGCGCCTGGCGGCTCAGCGGCGACGACACATAGCCGTGTGCCCAGGCCGTGGCCGGTAATACCGTCACCATCGCCGCTGGCACAGCCACCGCGGCCCCGATCGCCGACAGCATCCGAATTCTCACGATGAACTATCTCCTTCACGCGTCGTCGGACGGCAGGGGCCGGCGTGCCGCCATAAAATTCTTCCGATTATCCGTGATCACACCGTTGCCGATTTGTGATCTGCTCGGACCTTAGAAGGAGCCCTCCAGATGGTCAAGCGACCAGCGAGTATTGTTCAGCAATCTACAAACGCTTCCCGCCCGAATTCCGCTGTTCGTCGTAGTTTGCTACGAAATTTCGACGAGGGGCTGTCGCATACACGCCATGTGTCACAGGGTGCGCGACGGCCTCGGAGCACGGGTCAGCGGCACAGGCGGTCTCGGTGCCGCCGAAAAAATTCCGGGCCGCCTGATCGATCCGATCGGCGCGCTGACCACGGCCGCGCAGCGCCGCCGCATCTCTGCGGCGCTCCCTGATTCGAGACGCGCACCAGGCTGATCGGCATCGATCAGCAATCCCGGTGGTGGCGAAAGCTTTCCGCATTCTTCGTCACACGCCGCGCGGCACCTGTGCAGCGTGCCATGATTTAGACGGTTGCCCGGCCCAGGGATGGCCTGGTGACAGTCGGCCGAGACATATTCTCGTACAACAGTTCTCAGTTCTGACTCTGGTGCGCAGCGCGCCGTCTGCGGCGGATCGACGCTGTATCGACCGAACCGGCTGTTGTGCAATGCCATTCGATATACGTCACCCCAGGGAGGAACCCCCATGCGGACGACGAAATACCCGGCGATCCTCGCACTGATCGCGAGCACGGTGATCGGTATCGCCCTGGCGTTGGTCGCGCCGTTCGACGCCTCGCGCACCGCGGCGGCCCCGCCCACCTCCGGCGGCACCAAGATCGCCTACTACACCCAGTGGTCGGTCTACCAGAACGCCTACTACCTGAAACATGTCGACACCACCGGCGTCGCAGGCAAACTCGATTACCTCAACTATGCCTTCGCCAATATCCATCCACAGGACCTCACCTGCTTCGAGGCGAACAAGGCGGCCAACCCGGACGAGAACGATCCGAACGCCG
Source organism: Nocardia transvalensis (assembly GCF_015477765.1). Classification (GTDB taxonomy): domain Bacteria; phylum Actinomycetota; class Actinomycetes; order Mycobacteriales; family Mycobacteriaceae; genus Nocardia; species Nocardia transvalensis_A. The sequence goes on from NZ_JADLQQ010000001.1 coordinate 54,666, forward strand.
GCGACGGTGCGGGCGACTCCTACGCCGACTACGGCAAGACGTTCGACGCATCCTCCAGCGTCGACGGCACCGCCGACAAGTGGGATGACCCGATCGTCGGAAACTTCAAGCAACTCAAGCAACTCAAGGCGAAGCATCCGAAACTGAAGGTGCTGCTGTCCATCGGCGGCTGGACGTACTCGAAGTACTTCTCCGACGTCTCCGCCAGCGACGCCGCCCGTAAGAAGTTCGTCTCCTCCTGCATCGACATGTTCATCAAGGGCAATCTGCCCAAGCAGAACGGCTACGGCGGCCCCGGCACCGGCAAGGGTGTTTTCGACGGCTTCGATCTGGACTGGGAGTACCCGGGCGGCGGCGGCCACCTCGGCAACCATGCCTCCCCGGCCGATCGGGCCAACTTCACGCTCTTGACGGCGGAGTTCCGCAGGCAGTTGGACGAGCAGGGCACGGCCGACGGCAAGCGTTACGCGCTGACCGCCGCCGTCGCGGCCGGGCAGGACAAGATCCGCCACTACGAGACCGACAAACTGGGCCAGCATCTCGACCTGGTCAACCTCATGACCTACGACATGCACGGCGCGTGGGAAGCGAAGGGCCCGACCAACTTCCAGAATCCCATCTACAGCCGGCCCGACGACCCGATGACTCCGGTCCCGCCGGGCAACGACAAGTACAACATCGACGTAGCGGTCAAGGCGTGGATCACCGGCAACAGCGCCTACGGCATTCCCGGCGGCTTCCCGGCGAACAAGCTGACCCTCGGATTCCCGTTCTACTACCGAGGCTGGACGGGTGTGCCGGCGGGCAATGAACACGGACTCTTCCAGCCCGCGTCGGGACCGGCACCCGGTGCGCCGAATTCCGGGAACGTTCCGGGCGTGCGGATGTACAAGGAACTGGGCGGGACAGTCGACAATCCGCAGCGCACGTTCTTCGACAAGAAGGCGCAGGCCGCCTACTTCTACGACGGCACGAACTGGTGGACCGGCGACTCGCCCGAGGCCATCAAGGCCAAGGCCGATTACCTGCACTGCCGCGGACTCGGTGGGGCGATGATGTATTCGCTCGAGAGCCTGGATCCGCGCACGACACTGTTCAACGCGGTAGTCGACGCCGTCAACGGCAGCGCACCGAACTGCGACTCGCCGACGACGACAACCACACCGCCGACGACAACGACCACGACGGTGCCGCCGACGACAACGACAGTGCCGCCTACTACTACGCCTCCGACGACGACTCCGACCACGACCACCACACCGCCGACGACCACTCCGCCCACCACCACGCAGCCGCCCGGCGGCACCGGAGTAATCAACGGAGACTTCGAGTCCGGTGCCCTGTCCCCCTGGACCTGCACGGGCAATCTCGGCTCGATCGTCACCACCTCGGTCCACGGCGGCAAGTCGGCGTTGTCCGCCGCTCCGACCGACCGGGACACCGCCCAGTGCTCCCAGTCGGTCACCGTCGAACCGAACCGTCCCTACACGCTCTCGGCCTGGGTGAACGGCAACTACGTCTACCTCGGCGTCACCGACAGCGGCACCACCGACACCGCCAATTGGACCCAGTCCACCGGTGGTGCCTATCAACAGCTGTCGACCAAGTTCACCACCGGTCCCAGCACCACGAAGGTCACCGTCTGGCTTCACGGCTGGTACTCCCAGGGCGCCTATTACGCCGATGACGTCACGCTGAAGTAGGTCCTGCACGAAAGGGTGACCCCGGTCCGCGACTCGCCGTGCGGACCGGGGTTTCTTCGTCGCGCGACAGCGTTGCCGACGCCTGCGGAAATGCCCGAAGGGAAATACACCGATTTCACCTCTGTACCGGACATAGTGGACAAACTGACCGGAGCGGGGGTCCATGGAAGGCGGTGTGGAGTTGCTCGTGCGAATGCGGTCGCTCGACAGACGGCGGGCGGCGATCATGGCGGTCGGGACGGTCCTGTTGGTCCTGCTCACCTCGACAATCATCAGCGCCGGTCGCGGTGAGCCCTCGGGGCTGTCGCTGCGGGGCCTGCCGGAACGACGCCTCGGAGCGGCCGCGCTGGCGGGACTGGAATTGCGGGTGGACGCCCGCGGTCACGATCCACACACCATGCGGCTGACGCTCGACGATGCGACCGTGCCGGGCCGAGTCGACGGCGACGCGGTGGTCTATCGCCCCGGGCAGCTGAGCGATGGTAAGCACACCTTCGTCGCGGAGATCCCGCCCGACGGGCCGTTCAGATTCCTGCGAACCGGTCCGGGAACGTCGGCGACGTTCACGGTCGACACCGTGCCGCCGGAGCTGGACGTGGTTCAGCCGGACACCGTGGCCTCGTTCCGTCAGCCGGTGACGGTGCGCGGCACGGCGACCGGGGCCGAGCGCGTATCCCTCGGCACGCGGTCGGTGGTGCCGGGTTTGGACGGACGCTTCGAGATCTCGGTGCCGCGTGCGCCGGCCGGCGCCGAGGTGGTCGCGGTGGACGACGCGGGCAATACGACGGTCCGTGCGCTCAGCGCCGCCGTGGATCTTCGCGGGATGAAGGCGGTCCATGTCACGGCGCATGCATGGTCCTACGATCCGCTGCGCGAGGCCGTGCTCGAGCTGGCGCGGCAGGGCCGGATCAATACCGTGCAGCTCGACATCAAGGACGAGGACGGCGTCGTCGGCTACGACTCGCAGGTCCCGCTCGCCCGGGAATCGGGTGCGGTCGAACCGATCTACGACGCGCCCGCCACCCTGCGTCACCTGCACGACCTCGGGCTACGGGTGGTGGGGCGGATCGTGGCATTCCGCGACCCGGCCCTGGCAGGCTGGGCCTGGAACGCCGGCCACCACGACTGGGTGATCCAGAACCCGTCCGGACAGCCGTATTCCAGCAAGTACGGGCCCATCGCGTTCACCAATTTCGCCCATCCGGAGATCCGCGATTACAACATCGCCCTCGCGGTGGAGGCCGCCCGGCTCGGCTTCGACGGCATCATGTACGACTACGTCCGCCGCCCCGACGGCGACCTGTCCAGCATGCACTTCCCGGGCCTGATCGATACCCCGAGCGCCGCGGTTGCCGATTTCCTCCGGCAGAGCCGCGACCCGGTGCACGACGCGGGGGCTCATCTGAGCGCGGCCGTCTACGGCATCGCGGTCAATCGGCCCGAGCAGATCGCCCAGGACATTGCCGCCATCTCCCGCCACGTCGACTTCATCGCCCCGATGCTGTACCCCTCGCACTGGAACCCGGGCGAATACAACGTCCCCAACCCGAACGCCCAGCCCTACGACATCGTCCTGCGCTCCCTCCAAGATTTCCGCGCCCGCACCACCACCCCGATCATCCCGTGGCTGCAGGACTTCACCCTCGGCTACGCCTACAGCGACGCCGAGGTCGCCGCCCAGATCGAGGCCACCCACGCCGCCGGGATAGACAGCTTCTTCTTGTGGAGCCCGACGGTGACCTACCACGGTGGAGCCCTCGCCCCGAGCTGACCGCGATGGCCGCGGGCCCGGTCCCGGTGGACCGGGCCCGCGGTAGCTACCGGACCGGCATCACCTCGGCTCGCCGTCGGCGGTCAGAAGAACGACCCGCCACCGGCGCTGTGCACCGCCTGCCACGCGTACTGGGCGTTGTCGATGCAGCTGCCCACGACGTCGGGCGGATACTTGTCCCCGCAGGCATTTCGCATCTGCTCCAGGAACTGCCCGTCGATCCATTCCTTCGTCTCAGCCGTCGGGCTGAGCTTCAACGCGCCGTGGTTGCCGTAGTTGCGGTAACCGAAATCGTGCTGGAGACAGGCGTTGGCGAAGATGGGCTCGGTCGGCCCGCTGCAGCCATCCGTGCTCCAGTCGAACCGCGGATCCTTGGCAGCGTTGGCGAAGTCGTCGGCAGACATGTTCATGTAGTTGTCCGCGACAGCCCGCAGATCGTCCGCGGATGCCGAACCCGCCCCGACAACACCCGACAACACCGTCGCCGCGGCGGCAGCGGCAACGACAGCCGCCCGCGTGATCGGATTCCTCATTTGTGTCCTCCCCCGTTCATGGGTCTTTCAGTTGTCCCTAGCTTTGACGCAGCCCCTCCCGAATCGGTTCCCTGCCGACCACCGAAAGTTCGGAACCCCTCCCGCACCGATGAATTCGGTGAACGGACGAGGTCTACACCTACAGCCCACACACCTGTGAACACGGTCAGGGAGGACCCCATGAGCACCACAGCACTGCCGCCCGTCGTCGACACCGAGACCTGGCAGCGGGAACTCGACGCGCTGCGCCGCCGGGAGAAGGCCGCGACCCGCGAGCTCGACGCGATCGCCGCCCAGCGCCGCCGCCTGCCGATGGTCGAGATGCCCGACTACACCCTCGAGGGCGAGGAGGGACCGGTTCGGCTGGTGGACCTCTTCGGCGGCATGTCACAACTGATCGTCTACAACCACATGTGGTTCCCGGGCGAGCAGTGGCAATGCAGCGGCTGCACCGGATTCACCTCGCAGTTCACCCGATTGGAGTTCCTGACCAACTACGACGCCCGCTTCGTCATCGTCACCCAGGGCCCGATCGCCGAGGCCCTCGCCTACAAGCGCCGAGTCGGAAACAAGATGCCCTGGTACTCCACGGCACACAGCCCGTTCGGCACCGACGTCGGCGCCCCACCCGGCGGCGAATTCGCCATCAACGTCTTCCTCCGCACCAACAACACCGTCTACCGCACCTGGCACACCACCGGCCGCGGCGTAGAACAACTCAGCCACACCTTCCCCCTGATCGACCTACTCCCCTACGGCCGCCAGGAGGAATGGCAAGACTCCCCCGAGGGCTGGCCCAAGTCCCCCACCTACAGCCGCTGGAGCAGTTCCCAAGACATAGCCGCCGCCTACGGCGACCCGGATGCGTGACGGAACGACAAAGGCCCGGTCCGTGTGGACCGGGCCTTCGAGAGTGGAGCTGCCGGGAATCGAACCCGGGTCCTCCGCCGCTTCTCCAGGGCTTCTCCGTGTGCAGTTCGCTGTGCCTCTGCTCGGATCTCTCGGTCACGCGAACAAGCCGAGATGACGATCCCAGTCGCTGTGTGGTGTCCCGTCCGTCTCCGCGACCGAGGCGGACGGTGAGCCCTCTAGCTGATGCCAGGGACCGGGCCGAGGGCGAACCCGGGCTGACAGACACGCTCTACTGCTTAGGCAGCGAGAGCGTAGTCGCGCTGAACTTTAGAGTCGGCGCTTATTTGGTTACAGCGACGCTTACGGTGGTCTCCTGCCTGCACCGACACGCTTCCCCTGAATCGACGTACGCAGTCGAAACCGTTCAGCCCCGTCTGTGTTATCGAATCAGATGACCCCGGCCAGTGGCCGGGCTGTCCATACTAACACCCGTTGTTGACGGTTCATTCCACCGCCGGACACCAGCTGCGACGTGGTCTGCGTCACGCGCCCGGCCCCCTCGTCCCCTAGTCTGGGACCGCTCGATCCGAGTTCCGAATGTCCGGTCCGGAATGTTCATGGATGGGCTCTGACCTCGCCTTTCTTCTCTTCTCATGGAAATTGAGGTCGGCGGTGCCGCGATGAAGTTCCTAGATTCGAATCGCGTCGGCATCTCATCGACGGAGGGGAGATGAGATGCCGGCGGTCGGACATCATGCCGTGGCGATCAGAGCGACCGAGCCCAGTGCCAGCACCATGCCGATCTGTTGTAGCGGGCCCACCCGCTCGCCCAGCAGCACCATCGCCAGCAGGACCGTCGCCGCCGGATACAGCGAGCCGATCACGCTCACCAGCGACAGCATCGAGCCGTGAAAGGCGTAGAGCATGGCCACGTTGGCGATGACGTCCAGCACGCTCACGTAGGCCGCCAGCCGCAGCGGCTTACCGGTCGGCGCATGGAAATGCCCAGTGGCCAGGGCCGCGACCCACACGACGACGGTCGCGGCCAGACGCGAGGACACCAGCGGCCACAGGCCCGCCGGTCCGGCCGCCTCGTGCAGGAAGACGAACGCGAAGCCGAAGGCGATGCCCGAGCCCACGGTGAGCAGCGCGACCCGGCGGTCGAAGCGCAGTTCGCGCCCGCCGGTGATCTCCTCGGTGACGGCGTCGGGCGATTCCTTGCTGACCAGGACCACCGCCACCAGCGCGCAGCCGATGCCGACGTAGGCGGCCGGATTGGCGCGCTCGCCCGAGACCAACCCGATCACCACCGGAACTCCGGCGACCAGCACCGCGGTCAGGGGCGACACCACCGCCATCGGACCGGTCGCCAGCGCGGCGTAGAACCACCACACGGCCAGTCCGCTGGCCACACCCGCCGCGGCGCCCCAGCCGAGCGCTGCCATATCCACCTGGGCGTGGACCAACGGCGCGATTGCGGCCATGAGCAGCACCGACAGGGGGTAGGAAACGATGACGATGCGCAGGGCGGCGACCCGGCGTGAGGCCACCCCGCCCACGAAGTCGCTGACCCCGTACCCGAGGGCCGCCACCAGCGCCAGCAGCAGCGCCGTCACTTCATGCCCTTTACCCGCCGGCCGAGCTCGCGCGTCACCTCCCGCTCCGCGGTGCGACGAGCCAGATCCTGGCGCTTGTCGTAGTCCTGCTTACCCTTGGCCAGGGCCAGCTCGACCTTCACCTTGCCGTCGGAGAAGTACATCGACAGCGGCACCAACGTCTGCGAGGTCTCCTTCGTCTTACCAGTGAGCTTGTCGATCTCGCGGCGATGCAGCAGCAGTTTGCGGGTGCGTCGCGGGGCGTGGTTGGTCCAGGTTCCGTGCCCGTACTCGGGGATGTGCAGCCCGCGCAGCCACACCTCCCCGTCGTCGATGGTGGCGTAGGCGTCCACCAGCGACGCCTTACCCTCGCGCAGGCTCTTCACTTCGGTACCGACCAGCGCGACCCCGGCCTCATAGGTCTCCAGGATCGTGTAATTGTGCCGCGCCTTCCGGTTGGTGGCGATGACCTTGCGCCCCTTCTCCTTCATGTTCCCTTCTCTACACCGTTTGCCCGGCCGGGAGGCATCCACGCTCCCGCCGGGGCCAGTCCCGTTCCCACCGCACCGCCCAACCCGCGTCACCCGGGCCGGAATGCCCAACCAGCTTACGGATCCCCCTGCCGCCACCCCGGCACCAGTCAACGGCGCCGGGACCAACTTTCTTCCGGCACGATCACCCGGCGGTCGGGCGGCAGGGTCAGGTGTGGTCGCGCGGGTCCAGGATCACCTGGGCGCCCGGGGTGGCGGCGACCTGGAGGGTGCGCAGGTGCAGCAGGGCGGGGTTCTCCCGCAGGAGGCGGGCGGTGTTGGCCAGCGAGCGCAGGGCCGCGGCCTCGGCGCGGGCCCGCTCCAGGTCGGCGCGGCCGCGCTCCTTGGCCAGCACCGTCTCCAGGGCGGCCTTGCGCAGCTCGCCCGGCAGCATCAAGTCACGCGCGCGCACGTTCGACACCTGGATTCCGAGGTCGGTGACCGCAGCGGCCACCTCGGCGGTGCCGGTCAGCAGGGTGCGGTCGGCGAGCAGATCGTCGAGGGTGTGTGCGGCGACCTTGTCGCGAGCAACCTCCTGCACCGCGGCATAGAGCACCGACTCGGAGTACTGGGCGCCGGTGGTGAAGGCGACCGGGTCGGTGACCGTCCAGTTCACCGTGAAGCTGGCCCGCAGCGACAGGCCGTCGCGGGTGAGGAGTTCCTGCCCGGTGACCTGCAGCTGACGCGGGCGCATGTCGATCTCGACCAGCGTGCAGCGACGCCGGTCGTAGCGGTGACGGCCCGGCTCGAGCACCTTGTCGAGCTTGCCGTCGCGATACAGCAGCGTGCGCTGCCAATCCATGACAGTGGTGTGCATGACCGAACTCCTTCCCCCACTCGGTGGCCGACACGGATGCGTCCTGCCCGGTCGCGCCGACGCGGCGGGAGCATCCTCCGCCGAGGCGGAGAGCCCGCAGGGCCGTGCCGGCGCATCCGACCGGAGCAGGACGCATCGAAAGGGATTCGAACCCCGACAGACTGAAAGGTCTGTGCCAACCAGAATGGCTGGTCGCCCGAGACGGGGTACGCGGTCCGGAGATTCCGGTGCGCCCCTGGCTGCGACCGAAGACAACGGTAGACAACCGGCCTCGGGCGCGCGAGCGATTTTCTAGCCGCCCGGACGGATCTGGAGGTAGAGCACCAGAACGGCGATGAAGATCAGCACCAGCACCACGGTGGACGCCCGCGGCCTGCCCCGGACCCGGCTGGCATGCGGGCGCAACCACCCGACGTCCACCGATCCATCGATCGGGCGGCCGCTCCGGGCGGCGACATCCGGCGCCTCACCGCCGCGGGAGTCGGAGGACTCGTCAGTGCGATCGTCGTCGAACACGCGGGCTACCCACCCGGCCGAATCTGCAGATAGAGGACGAACAGCGCGACCCAGGCCGACATCAGCAGCAGGGTCGACACACGCGGCCCACCCAGCAGTTTTCGTGACCACAGCCGGTGTCTGCGGACCGGCGGGTCTGCCTCCGCCGCCCGGGGCTGTGGCGGCTGGGACACCGTAAAGGTGCTCCGATCCGTCGGCAGACCGTCCCCGCGGATCACCTCGTCGTCACCGAGCGCCATATTCAAACGGTACCCGGATAGGTGACTGTTATAAACGCAGTTCACACCGCGTACCGCCGCCCCGGCAAACCGGTCAATTGTCCATTTCGCCCTGTTGCCGCCGGAACGCCTTCCGACACAGGTCTTCTCGACCTCGGGCAGAGCTCACGGGGCTCAGTATCTGTCGTCCGGCGGCGGTTCGAAATCCCAATCCGGCGGCGGTTCGTGATCCCACTGCGCCGGTTCCGGAATATCGGCTGCCTGGGCGGACCGGGAATTCGATGCCGGAGCAGGTGCGGGTCGCGCTGCCGACGACTTGGTCGGCGGTGTGGCGCGAGGATCGGCGGATGCGGGCGAGGCACCCTCGGACGCAACGACTTCCAGCACGCCCTCGCCGTATTTGGCGCGCTTGTTCTCACCCACACCACCGATGGATCCGAGTTCGGCGAGCGTGGCGGGCTTGCGGGTCGCGATCTCGCGCAGGGTGGCATCGTGGAAGACGACGTAGGCGGGCACACCCTGTTCCTTGGCGACCGAGGCACGCCAGGCCCGCAGGCGCTCGAACAGATCGGCGTCGCCGGGGGCGAGGTCGGCGGCGGCGAGGCGAGATGCCTTGGCCCGCGGGGCCTTTGCGACCTTGGCGCGCTCCGGCTCGCGGCGCAGCATCACCTTTCGGCCACGGAACAGCACGTCGTCGCTGGCCTCGGTGAGGGTGAGCACACCGTAATCGCCGTGCACCGCCAGCAGCCCCTGGGCGAGCAGCTGGCGGATCACCCCACGCCATTCGGTATCGCGCAGATCGCCGCCGACGCCGAATACCTTCAGCTCGTTGTGGTTGTGCTGCAGCACCTTCGGATTCGACTTGCCGAGCAGGATGTCGATGATGTGACCCGCGCCGAAGCTCTGACCGCGTTCGCGTTTCAACCGCAGCACCGCCGACAGCACCTTCTGGGCCGCGACGGTGCCGTCCCAGGATTCGGGCGGGGTCAGACAGGTATCGCAATTGCCGCACGGCTCGCCGCGCTGACCGAAGTAGGCCAGCAGCTGGGTACGGCGGCACTGCACGGTCTCACACAGCGCGAGCATGGCGTCCAAGTGCAGCTGCAGCTGCCGCCGGTGCGCGGCGTCGCCCTCGGAGGAGTCGATCAGTTTGCGCTGCTGCACGACGTCGTTGAGGCCGTAGACCATCCACGCGGTGGACGGCAGGCCGTCCCGCCCGGCGCGGCCGGTCTCCTGGTAGTAGCCCTCCACCGATTTGGGCAGGTCGAGGTGGGCCACGAAGCGTACGTCGGGTTTGTCGATCCCCATGCCGAAGGCGATGGTCGCGACCACCACCAGCCCGTCCTCGCGCAGGAAGCGGGCCTGGTTGGTGGCCCGCGTCCGATTGTCGAGTCCGGCGTGATACGGCACCGCCGGAACACCGTTGCGGCTGAGGAATTCGGCGGTCTTCTCCACCGAATTGCGGGACAGGCAGTACACGATGCCCGCATCGCCCGGGTGTTCGGCGCGGATGAAGGCCAGCAACTGCTGCTCGGGCCGATTCTTCGGTTCGATCCGATACTGGATATTGGGCCGGTCGAAGCTGGCGACGAAATGCCGGGCGCCCGTCAGGTCCAGGCGTTCGGCGATTTCGACGCGCGTGGCCTCGGTCGCGGTGGCGGTGAGCGCAATGCGCGGCACATCGGGCCAGCGCTCGTGCAGCACCGACAGCGCCAGGTAGTCGGGCCGGAAGTCGTGACCCCACTGGGAGACGCAGTGCGCCTCGTCGATGGCGAACACCGACACCTTCGCCCGATCCAGCAGTTGCATGGTCGATTCGATACGCAACCGCTCCGGGGCGAGGTAGAGCAGATCGAGCTCCCCGGCGAGGAACTGCGCCTCCACCGCCCGCCGCTGGTCGGGGAACTGGGTCGAATTCAGGAAGCCCGCGCGCACACCGAGCGCGGTGAGCGCATCGACCTGATCCTGCATGAGCGCGATCAGCGGTGAGATCACCACACCCACTCCCGGCCGTACCAGCGCCGGGATCTGGTAGCACAGCGATTTACCGCCGCCGGTCGGCATCAGGACCAGCGCATCACCGCCCGAGACGACCTGATCGACGATCTCGCGCTGTAACCCCCGGAAGGTGTCGTAGCCGAACACACGCCGTAGAACCTGGTGTGCCGCATCGGATTCCACGCCCGCACCGGGCTGATCGGCTGTCGTCTCGAGCGTCTCCGGGGAACTCACTCTGGCCATCCTACGGATCTCCGCTCCCCGCGAAACCCCCATCCGCACAGCCGCACCCTTTGTCGGCAAACGCACCCTCTACGACCACAAAAGACCAGGCCGCTCCGTCGACCCGCGGTTCGCTGCCGTCCGGTTTCGGCGGCTGCAGCGGGGTCGTCCTGTTCGAGAAGCACCTTGCCTGAGCGTTATTCGCGCACGTAGTAGCGCAGGGTGCCGTAGGCGGTGAGAGCCGCGAAGGCGATGCCCACCGGGAAGATCGTCATCGCGACCACGCCGATGTCGTCGCCGGTGATGCGCGGGAACACCCTGGAGTTGAACAGGTCGCCGAGGGCCCGGTCGATCACCAGCGGGCGGGCGATCAGCAGGCCCGCGATGGCCAGCACCGAACCGGCCAGCGCCGCCACCACCGCCTCCAGCAGGAACGGCAGCTGGGTGTACCAGCGGGTGGCACCCACCAGGCGCATGATGCCGACCTCGGTGCGCCGGGTGAACGCCGCGATCTGCACCATGTTCGCGATCAGCAGCAGCGCCGCCAGCGCCTGCAGCACCGCCAGTCCGAACGCCGCGTTGCGCAGGCCGTCGAACAGGCTTACCAGCCGGTCCACGATGGCCTTGTCGTTGCGCACGGTCCACACACCGGGACGCCCCTGGAACTTGGCGAGGATCTGCTGGTACTGGTCGCCATCGGTCATCTTCACCCGCAGTGAGGCGGGCAGCGGGGTCTGGCTCACGTAATGGGCCAGCTCCGGCTGATCCTTGAAGGTCTTCTCCTTGGCCTCACGGATGGCGTCGTCGCGGTTGAGGAACTGCACGGTCACCACGCCGGAGGTGTTCCGCAGATCCGACATCAAGGTCTTGCACGGATCCTTCGCGCAGTCCGGATCCGAGGCCGACACATCCTCGGTCAGATACAGCCGCACCTCCAGCCGGTCCATGAAGTACTGCTCGGTCTTATCGGCCATCCGCACCGCCAGCAGGCCGCCGCCGAGCATGGTCAGCGATACCGCGGTGGTCAGGATCATCGCGACGGTCATGGTGACGTTGCGGCGCAGCCCGTTGAAGACCTCGCCGAACAGGAAGCTGGCGCGCATTACCGGCCCACCCCGTACACACCGGTGGCCTCGTCACGCACCAGCCTCCCCCTGTCCAGCTCCACCACCCGCCGGCGCATCGCGTCGACGATGTGGTTGTCGTGGGTCGCCATGAGCACCGTGGTGCCCGTGCGGTTGATGCGCTCCAGCAGCGTCATGATGTCCTGACTGGTCTCGGGGTCGAGGTTGCCGGTGGGCTCGTCGGCCAGCAACACCAGCGGCCGGTTCACGAATGCGCGCGCGAGGGCCACCCGCTGCTGTTCGCCGCCGGACAGCTCGCTCGGCAGCCGGTCGGATTTCCCGGACAGCCCGACCAGGTCCAGCGCCTCCGGCACCGCACGGTTGATGAACTTGCGGTTCTTGCCGATCACCTCCAGCGCGAATGCCACATTCTGCTCGACGGTCTTCTGCTGCAGCAGCCGGAAATCCTGGAATACGCAGCCGATGCGCTGACGCAGTTTGGGCACCTTGCGGCCGGGTAACCGGTCCACCCGGAAATCGGCGACGTGCACCTCACCGGTGGTCGGCTTCTCCTCTTTCAGCAACAGCCGCATGAACGTCGACTTGCCCGAACCGGACGGTCCGATGATGAAGACGAACTCGCCCTTGCCGACCTCGACGGAAACATTGTCCAGCGCGGGTCGCGTCGAGGTCTTGTAGGACTTGGTGACGTTCCGCAGGGTGATCACGGGGAGCCAGTGTAGCCAGCGAATCCGGCGCGTCCCCGTGACCACACTCCGCGGAGGTGATTTGTCACAGTTACGCCGCAGCCACCTCAGCGGCCAGGGGTCGGCGTAACCACGGATTTCGTCACGATATTCGCGATCGGGGAGTAACCCGCTTGCGTCACCGTAGTGGGCTTGACGAACAGATACAGCACAAACGTGGCGACCCAGACAGCGATCAGGATCGCCGTCGACTTACGCGGTTTCACTCATTCCCTCCCGGCGCAAGGCCGCGGCCACCCGTACACGCAGCTCGCGCCCGACCTCGAATTGTTTGCCTGGCAACGTCCGGGCGACCATTCTGATGTTCATCTGGTCGACCGTGAAGTTCTCGAGACCCATGACGGTGGGTTCGTCCAGCAGCAGCGATTTCAGCCTGCGGTCCTGGTACGCCTTGGTTCCCACGTCGTGCAGGATCTCGTTGACCCTGTTGATATCGGCGCTCGCCGGCACCGGAACGTCGATCGCGGCACGCGCCCAATCCTTCGACAGATTGGTGACTTTCACGATCTGGCCGTTCGGCACCGTGATCACCTCACCGTCGGCGTTGCGTAGGGTGGTGATCCGCAACGTGACGTCCTCCACCGTACCTTCGGCGGGGTCGGCCTGTCCGGTGACTGCGATGCGCACCACATCACCGAATCCGTACTGCCGCTCGGTGATGAGGAAGAACCCGGCCAGCAGGTCCTGTACCACGCGCTGGGCGCCGAAACCGAGGGCGGCACCCAGGACCGCGGCCGGTGCGACCAATCCGCCGAGTTCGAAACCGAAGCGGCGCAATACTTCCAGGCCCACCAGGAAGTACACGACAGACAGCACCACCCAGGTAACGACCTGCGCCAGCGCGTGCCGATGCTTGGCCGCCTCCGAGCGCACCAGCGAGTCGCTGCTCTGGAAGCCCGCATCGATCTTGTGGGTGATCTTGTCCCGCACGAAGGTTGCGAACCGGCTGAACAGCACGGCGCTGAGGATGTACAGGACGACCTCCAGCCCGGGCCCGCGCAGCCAGGTGGTGGCGTCACCGTTGATTCCGAGCGCGAGATCGGCGGTCATCGACACACCCGCTTCGGTGCCTCGTCCGTACCGCCCGGAATCATCGCGCCGCCGAAATACACGCCTGTCAGGCTACTACGGCGCAGCAGGCAATCAAACGCTGTGATTGCGCCGTGATCGTCGGCGTGGCGGTGCTGTAAACGCTTCACGAAAGGACGAATAGACGCTGCGCCGACCGCTAATCCCATTTTGTTGTGATCCGGTTTGCCGCAGCCCGATCACTGCTCGGCGCCCTGGCGCATCCGCCAGCGGATCCCCTCCTCGATGAACCCGTCGATATCGCCGTCGAGGACCGCGGTCGGGTTGTTGACCTCGTAGTTGGTCCGCAGATCCTTCACCATCTGGTACGGGTGCAGCACGTAGGAGCGCATCTGGTTGCCCCACGACGCGCCCTCGGTGGTCTTGAGCGCGTCCAGTTCGGCGCGCTCCTCCTGCCGCTTGCGCTCGAGCAGTTTGGCCTGCAGCACGCGCATGGCCGACACCTTGTTCTGCAGCTGCGACTTCTCGTTCTGACAGGTGACGACGATGCCGGTGGGCACGTGGGTGATGCGGACCGCGGAGTCGGTGGTGTTGACGCTCTGACCACCGGGACCCGAGGAGCGGTAGACGTCCACGCGGATCTCCGACTCCGGAATCTCGATGTGGTCGGTCTGCTCGACCACCGGCAGCACCTCGACCTCGGCGAAGGAGGTCTGGCGACGGCCCTGGTTGTCGAAGGGGCTGATCCGGACCAGGCGGTGGGTGCCCATCTCCACCGACAGGGTGCCGTAGGCGTAGGGCACCTTGACCGCGAAGGTGGCGCTCTTGATGCCCGCCTCCTCGGCGTAGGAGGTGTCGTAGATCTCGACGGGGTACTTGTGCCGCTCGGCCCAGCGGACGTACATGCGCATCAGCATCTGCGCCCAGTCGGCGGCGTCGACGCCACCCGCGCCGGAACGGATGTTGACCAGCGCCTCGCGCTTGTCGTATTCGCCCGACAGCAGCGTGCGCACCTCCATCGCCTCCACGTCGGCGTGCAGGGCGGAGCGCTCGGCCTCGGCGTCGGCCAGGGCGGCGGCGCGGGCGTCACCCTCCTCGCCCTCGGCCAGTTCGTAGAGGACCGGCAGGTCCTCCAGGCGCTGGCGCAGCTCGGTGACCCGGCGCAGCTCACCCTGCGCGTGCGAGAGCTCGCTGGTGACCCGCTGCGCATGCTCCTGGTCGTTCCAGAGGTCCGGATCGGCGGCCTGATGTTCGAGTTCGTCGATGCGGCGGCGCAATTCGTCGACATCGAGCACCGACTCGACGGTCTTCAAGGTGGTGTCGAGTTCGGCGAGATCGGCGGAGACGTCAGGATGCACGATGGTCCAATCTACCGGTGAGCGTCGATGCGGTGAAATACGCCGAGGATGCTTTCGTCGAGCTCAGGCCGACACGGCACGCAACCCGCCCGGTTGCCGTCCGATCAACCGGTCCAGGGCGGCCGCGGTGGCGTCGTCGGCAGGCAGATGAACGAGGATGTGCTGGTCGTCGTCGGCGGACAGGTCCAGCCGCTCGTAGGCCAGCCGCAGCAGCCCGGCCTCGGGGTGGTTCAGCCGGGTGATACCCGAGGAATCGGGCTGCCCGGAGATGGTTCTCAGCCGCCGGCTGAATTCCTCGCCCGCCAGCAATGTCAGCTCGTCGACCAGGGCCGCTACCAGCGGATCGGATCGCACCGGACCCTGTTTGAGCGTCCGGACCTCCTTGTCGGCGCGCTTCTCCCAATCGGGATAGGCATCGCGGGCCCGCGGGTCGGTGAACAGGTAGTGCGGGAAGCTGGCGGGCAGACCGCCGTCCAGTAATCCGGTGGCCTCCATGAGGCGCCGATAGCCACCGGTGAAAGCCAGCACCTCGCCCAGCCGATTGAATACGGCCGCGGGCGTGGGGTCGAGCTGATCGAGAATGGCCCAGACCGCGGGGCGGACGATGCGGGTCGGGACCGTCCCGAGGCAGTGGAATCCGGGATCGGCCGCCTTGACCAGGGAATACAGATGTATCCGCTGGCTCGGCGTCATGCGCAACGCCTCGGCGAGGGCCGACAGCACGGCGGACGAGGGATGGCGGTCACGGCCCTGTTCGAGTCGGATCACGTACTCCACGCTCACCCCGGCCATGGTCGCCAGCTCGGCACGGCGCAGACCGGGTGTGCGACGACGCGGCCCGGCGGGCAGCCCGACATCCGCCGGGGTCACCGACTCGCGCAGTGTGCGCAGGTACAGCCCCAGCTCGTTGTCGCTCACTGTACCCATGGCCCGCTCGCAAGCTCGCTCATGGTTCGACGGTAGCAACGCCGGAGGAACCGAGGGTGGCCCTGCTACTACCACTCTCACGGCGGACTCCCTCACGAACGCGGCGGCGCGCAAAGTCGAACGCACGGTGCACAACTGCCTCGAAGGAGATCGAAATGTCCAGCACTCTGCGTCTCGCCGTGATCATCGCCAGCGTCCGGGACGGCCGATTCGGTCCGGTGGTCGCCAACTGGTTCGCCGACCAGGCTCGCGCGCACGGCGCATTCGATGTCGATGTGATCGATCTGGCCGAGTTCCCGCTACCCACGGCCCTGCCCGCGATCCCGCTGCGCATGGACCCCCATCCGCCCCGCCCCGACGGGACGGCCGAGCTCACCCGGCGGCTGGACCGGGCCGATGCGATGGTGATCGTCACCCCGGACATCAACCGCAGCTACCCGGCCTCGCTGAAGACCGCCATCGACTGGCACGCCGCCGAATGGGATCGCAAGACCATCGGTTTCGTCGGCTACAGCGGCGCGAGCGGTGGGCTGCTCGCCATCGAGCACCTGCGTCAGGTCTTCAACGAACTCGATGCACACACCGTCCGCGACTACGTGTCCTTTCCGCGCTACTACCAGCTGTTCGACGCCGACGGCAGACTGCACGACCCCGCCGACGCCGAGGCCGCGGCCGACTCGATGCTCGATCAGCTGCACTGGTGGGCGAGCGCACTGGCGGCGGCGCGCGAGGGGGTGGGCTCGGCGTCCGAGCAGGCTGCCTGATGACCGGCCTTCCCGCCCGACGATTAGGGTTTGCCGGGTGACCGAGCACTCCCGCGATCTCGAGCTTGCCCTGCGACTGGCCGACGAGGCCGATGCGATCACCCGTGCCCGATTCGGGGCGCTGGATCTGAAGGTGGACAGCAAGCCGGATCTGACGCCTGTGTCGGATGCCGACCTGGCGGTGGAGAAGGCGGTGCGGGCGACGCTGGAGCGGGAGCGCCCCGCCGATGCGGTGCTGGGCGAGGAGTTCGGCGGCACGGCCGAATTCACCGGACGGCAGTGGGTGATCGACCCCATCGACGGCACCAAGAATTTCGTGCGCGGGGTGCCGGTGTGGGCGTCACTGATCGCACTGCTCGAGGAGGGTGTGCCGGTGGTGGGAGTGGTGAGCGCTCCCGCGTTGGCGCGGCGATGGTGGGCGGCGACGGGTGCAGGTGCCTGGACCCGGTTCGAATCCGACGAGCCGCGGGCGATCTCGGTATCGGCGGTGCGCGAGGTGACCGCGGCCAGCCTGGCGATCTCGAGCCTGTCCGGATGGCGTGACCGCGGCCTGCGCGATCAGCTGATCGCCCTGACCGACGAGGTCTGGCGCACCCGCGGCTACGGAGACTTCTTCGGCTACTGCCTGCTCGCCGAGGGCGCGGTCGACATCGCCACCGAACCCGAGGTATCGCTGTGGGATCTGGCTCCCCTGGACGTGCTCGTCCGCGAGGCCGGAGGCGCCTTCACGGCCCTCGACGGCACCCCGGGCCCGCACGGCGGCAGCGCGGTGGCCACCAACGGCCTGCTCCACGACCAGATCCTGCCCCGCCTGCGTCGCTGAGGACTACCCAGCCCGCCCTCCCTTCCGTCACAACCCACCTCTGATTCCGGGATGGCGAGAGGACGGCATGCCGGGAGGAGATGACGTCCCTTGGTCAGCCCAGGACTTTCAGGGCTGGCCAGAGGGTCGCCCACGGGGCGCGGGGTGCGCAGACGTACATCGGGGCGTGCTGTTCGTCGTTGTCGAGGCCGAGGCCGTTATCGATACGACCGGCCGGGCGAATATCGGCGCAGATGGCGGCGACGCGGCGAGGTGCGATGCCGACGGTGAGGACTTCGGTCGCGCCGGGCGGTGCGCCCCACCACCAGTAGGCGTTGTGGCCGCTGTGCGGGGTGGGCAGGTCGTAGGCGGGGCCGAAACGTTCGATCGCTCCCGCCTCGCCGTAATTGGCGGTGAGGAGTGCTGCCGAGGGGGAGTGGCGGGCGCGGGCGTCGGCGACCTGGCGAACGAATTGGGGCCAGCCGACGGTCTCGCCCGCGTCGTAGTTCACGGCCAGAACCGGCGAACCGGGCAGCGCGGTGACGGGTAGCACCGGCAGGAACAGCAGGACCGACACCGCCGTGTGCACGGCAAGCGCGGGAATCACTGCGGCCCACGCCTTCCGATGCCTGCTCAACCAGGCCACCACCGGCACACATCCGGCGGCCAGCAGCAGCGGATACATGCCGCCCAGGTAGTAGGCCTTGCCGCCGACCGCGACGAATACCACGAACAGCAGCACATACGCGACGGCGAAGGCGCGATACCGCCGCGCTTGCCACAACCGCCACAGCCCGAGCACCCACACCGGTACCACCAGCGCGCCCATCAGCACCAGTTGCAACACCACGAACATCGGCCGCGAATTCGATGTCCCCGACCCTCCCTCCGCGATGGCGCGGCTCAGCTGCCACTGCGGCCAGCCGTTCATCGCCTGCCACCACAGATACGGCAGCCAGATCAGCACCGCGACCCCGACGGCCCACGATAAATACTTGGTGGCGAACACTTTTCGCCGCCCCGCCAGCAGCAGTGCGATCACCAGGGCACCGACGGAGACGATCAGCAACGCCTTGTTCAGCAGTCCCACACCCACCAACGCACCCACGGCCAACCACCAGCGGTGATCCGGCTCGTCCCGCAGCAGCCGCAACATCACCACCACGATCAACGACCACACCGCCAGGTCGAAGACGGTGGTGCCGAACAGATGACCGGCCGCCACGACCAGGGCCGACGAGGCCACCACCCCGGCCGCCAGCGCCTGCGCCCCGCGCCCACCGCCCAATTCCCGCGCCATCCACCCCGCGCACAGGACCACCACGGTGGCCGCCGCCACGGCCGGAAGCCGCAGCAGCACAAGCGAATCCGCATCGACCGACGCCATCATCCGTGCGACAGCGGGCACCAGCGGCGGCTGATCCGCATACCCCCAGTCGAGACGCCGTCCCGCGGCCAGAAAATACAACTCGTCACGGTGGTAGCCGTATCGGTTCGCGAACGCCACCAGCACCGCCGCGAAAACGGCCGCGACGTAATACATTCCGCTACCTTGCCACACCCGCACCGCACCCGCGGCCGTCTCGCCCCACACGACCGCTCCCGGGTGCGGCAAATGTCCGAATCGGCGTCGGTCTCCCCGGCGGTCCGGCATCATCGAACCGAACCGTTCCGACCGGACGGTTATACGGTCCCGTCCGCGGTATCCCCCAGGTGAGCGTCACGTCGACGACGAATTTGCCGACCTCGCGATCGCCGTGTGTATGCTGCCGCTCGACGGCGTTCTTACTCTGGAGTAAGATAGACTTACTCGCAAGTAAGATGCTGGGACCCGATCACCCACCACCCGAGAAGACTGGTGATTATGAGCACTCGAGACACCGCAACGAAGCGACGTCCGGATTCCGCCGTCGGCCTGAATCCGCAGAAGCGCGATTGGATGGGCGCGGCCATGCGGGTCATGACGACCATCACCGGGTCGGAGCTCGCCGAGAAGTACAAGCTGCGCAAGCCCATCGAACGGGTCACCTACGAGGCCACCAAGACCGGTTTCCGCACCCTGGGCGCGGCCACCCGGGCCTTCAACAAGGTCTCCGGCGGCGGCAAGCCGAAGCGGCTGCCCGCCAACGAGTCCCGCAGCAAGGACTACTTCGACCTGACCCCGACCGACGACCAGCAGATGATCGTCGAGACGGTGCGGGAGTTCGCCGCGGAGATCCTGCGCCCGGCCGCCTACGAGGCCGACAATGCGGCCAAGGCCCCGCGCGATCTGCTCGAGCGCGCCGCCGAACTGGGCATCACCCTCATCAACGTGCCCGAGGAGCTCGAGGGTGCGGCCGCCGAGCGCGGTGCGGTCACCAACTCGCTGGTAGCCGAGGCGCTCGCGCACGGTGATATGGGCCTGGCACTGCCGATTCTGGCTCCGTCGGGTGTCGCTGTCGCGCTGTCGCAGTGGGGCACCGACGCGCAGCAGAAGACCTACCTGGGCGCCTTCACCGGGGAGAACGTGCCGCAGGCGTCGGTGGTGCTCGCCGAGCCGCGCGCGCTGTTCGATCCGTTCGCGCTGCAGACCAAGGCCACCCGCTCCCCCAGCGGCTACCGCCTCAACGGCGTGAAGAGCCTGGTCCCCGCCGCCGGTGACGCCGAACTGTTCATCGTGGGCGCCGAACTCGACGGCCGCCCGGCGCTGTTCATCGTCGAGTCCGACACCCCGGGCGTGGTGATCGAGGCCGATCCGAGCATGGGTCTGCGGGCCGCCGGCCTGGGCCGGTTGATCCTGGACAATGTCGCGGTCCCCACCGAGGCCATCCTGGGCGAGGGCGATGCTGCGCAGCGCGCCGAGGACTATGCCGACGCGGTGCGGCTGGCCCGGCTGGGCTGGGCGTCGCTGGCCGTCGGCACCGGTCAGGCCGTGCTGGACTACGTGATTCCGTACGTGAAGGAGCGCGAGGCGTTCGGTGAGCCGATCGCCCACCGGCAGGCGGTGGCGTTCATGGTCGCCAATATCGCGATCGAACTGGACGGCCTGCGCCTGGTGACGCTGCGCGGTGCATCGCGCGCGGAGCAGGGACTGTCGTTCGCCCGCGAGGCCGCCCTGGCCAAGAAGCTGGCCACCGACAAGGGCATGCAGTTCGGCCTGGACGGTGTGCAACTGCTGGGCGGCCACGGTTACACCAAGGAACACCCGGTCGAGCGCTGGTACCGCGATCTGCGCGCCATCGGCGTCGCCGAAGGTGTCGTCCTCGTCTGATCCGCCCGAACTTCGTTACGGAGACATTCCATGATCAATCTCGAACTCCCCAAGAAGCTGCGGGCCAGCGCCAATCAGGCCCACCAGGTCGCCGCGGAGATCTTCCGCCCGGTCTCGCGCAAATACGATCTCGCCGAGCACGAGTACCCGGTCGAGCTGGACACCATGGCCGCCATGGTGGAGGGCCTGGCCGATTCCGGCGCGCAGGACATCAGTGGCGCCACCGGCGGCCGCAAGGCCAAGGAGGGTGAGGCGGCCACCGACGAGCACGCCACCGAGCTGCTCGGAAACACCAACGGCGGCAATATGTCCGCGCTGATGAACGCCCTGGAGACCTCGTGGGGTGACGTCGGCCTGATGCTGTCGATTCCCTATCAGGGGCTGGGCAACGCCGCCATCGCCGCGGTCGCCACCGACGAGCAGCTGAAGCGCTTCGGCAAGGTGTGGGCCGCCATGGCCATCACCGAGCCGTCGTTCGGTTCCGACTCCGCGGCCGTGTCCACCACCGCGGTGCTCGACGGCGACGAATGGGTTCTCAACGGCACCAAGATCTTCGTGACCGCCGGCTCGCGCGCCACCCACATCGTGGTGTGGGCGACGGTCGACAAGACCAAGGGCCGCGCCGCCATCAAGTCGTTCGTGGTGCCGCGAGATGCCAAGGGCCTCACCGTCGCTCGCCTCGAGCACAAGCTGGGCATCAAGGCCTCCGACACCGCCGAGCTACGGCTCGAGGACTGCCGGATCCCGAAGGACAACATCCTCGGCAGCCCGGAAGTCAACGTGGAGAAGGGTTTTGCCGGGGTCATGCAGACCTTCGACAACACCCGCCCGCTGGTGGCCGCCATGGCCGTCGGCGTCGGCCGCGCCGCCCTCGAGGAGCTCCGCAAGATCCTCACCGAGGCCGGTGTCGAGATCGACTACGACCGCCCCGCCAACAACCAGCACGCCGCCGCCGCGGAATTCCTTCGCCTGGAAGCGGATTGGGAGGCAGCCTACCTGCTCTCCCTGCGCGCCGGCTGGATGGCCGACAACAAGAAGCCCAACTCGCTCGAGGCCTCGATGTCCAAGGCCAAGGCCGGCCGCATGGGCACCGACGTCACCCTCAAGGCCGTAGAGCTGGCCGGCTCCATCGGCTACTCCCAGCGCACCCTCCTGGAAAAGTGGAGCCGCGACTCGAAGATCTTGGACATCTTCGAAGGCACCCAGCAGATCCAGCAGCTCATCGTCGCCCGCCGGGTCCTGAACCTGTCCAGCGACAAGCTGAAGTAGCCTGCGACACAGCGAGAAAACCGGTGTGGGTCCATGACGCGACCCGCACCGGTTTTCTCGTTCCGGACTCGATCAGCTACCGCCTCGTCTGCACGACACAATCGGAACGGTGAGCATGAGCAATGATCTGGTCCTTCCGCCTCAGACATCCGAACCGATCGAGTACGTGACCGATGTCCTCTGCGGAATGACGGAACCGAACCCGGATACCCGCATCCTTGCCGACCCGGAGGAGGTCGCCGAGATCATCGATGCCGAGACCCGCTCGCGATTGACCGCAGTACTCGAACGCTTCGGTGGCACGCCCGCCGTTCTGCTGAGTGGCGGCGTGGACTCGATCTATGTAGCGTCTGTCGCCGTTGACCTCGGCTACCGGCCGCACGCCATCACGATCGTCACGGAGAACGAGTCCGATGGGGAAAACGCGAAGGCGGCATCGCGCGCTCTGGGGATCTCCCACGACGTCATCCGTCTGACCGCCGGCGAGGTGGTCGATCTGGCCGGAGATGTGATCGCGCGACTCGACACATCCGAGCTGTGGGAGGTGACCGCCGGAATACCAATCCTCGCTTCCCGGAGAAGTCTCGAGAAGATCCCCCAGCTCGGAGCGATTCTCAGCGGCGGCGGCGCCGACGCGATCCTCGCGGGCGGTACGACGTTGACCTATCCACTCGAATCCGCTGATGCCCGCGCACAGCTCGACCGACTGGCCCGTACGGAGTCGGTATCGAACTTCCGCTATCACCGCCTGGTTCCGCACTTCTACGCAGCCCTGCTGGAGCACTACGCCGACAACTTCGTTCAGACCTTCCAGACTGTTCGATGGTGGAAGATCGCGGAACGGTTTGCGCCGCCGGCACTTTTCGGCGAGCGCAACGGTCAGGCGGTCGATAAGCTCGCACTCCGCATCGCCTGTGATCACCGACTCCCCGACGGTGCGAAACACCTTGCGTGGAGCACCAAGTCACCGATTCAGCGGTCCTCCGGTCTGATGGGCACACTCGCCCTCGCCGCAAGAACCTACGCCGCCACGCTCCAGGGAGCGCAGACGTACACCGATCCGTTGACCGAGGACCCCGAAGCCGTCGCTACCCGGCTCTACCTCGCCATACTCGACCGCGACCGAGTGCGGCAGATATAGCGGGATGGTGATGCCGGGCGCTACCGCAATGACCCGCAGTGCTGGCACGAGAGAGCCGATCGTCGCGCGGTGAGGGCGGTATGCGCGACGGTTGGCGGATGATCTTCGCGGGTGCGGCCGCGAGGATTGCTGTCATGGATCCCGAACTCGAAGCATTTCTTTCGTTGTTCCCGCCTGCCGATCTCACTGATCCAATCGCCGCGCGGGAGAACTTCGCCAAATTGGCGGCGGCGGTGCCGCTGCCGGATACCTCGGGGATGGAGATCGAGGATCGGATCGTGCCCGGTGAGGCGGATGTGCCGGTGCGGGTTTATCGGCCGCTGCGGGCGCAGGGGGCGATCGTCTGGTTGCATGGTGGCGGGTTTGTCATGGGGGATGTGGAGACCGAGCATCCGTGGGCCGGCCGGATCGCGGAAAGCTCTGGGGCGGTGGTGGTTTCGGTGGGTTATCGCCTGGCTCCCGAGAATCGGTTTCCGGCCGCCTTCGATGACGCCTATGCCGCGCTGGTCTGGACGGCCGAGCACGCGGGCGAACTCGGAATCGACCCGGGGCGGATTGCGGTGGGAGGGCACAGCGCCGGTGGGGGGATCGCGGCCGCGGTGGCGTTGCGGGCGCGTGATGAGCAGGGGCCGCCCATTCGGTTCCAGCTGCTCAATCAGCCCGGCCTCGACGATCGGCAGCAGACGTGGTCGGCGCGGGAGTTCACCGATACGCCCTGGATGAATCGCGCCAAGGTCACCGCGGCCTGGGGGCACTACCTGGGCTCCGCGCCCGCGTCGCCGTACGCCGCCCCAGCCCGGGCCACCGACCTGTCCGGCCTGCCACCGGCCTACATTGCCACCGCCGAGCTGTGCCCGAACCGCGACGAAAACCTCGACTACGCGCTGCGCCTGCTGCAGGCGGGTGTATCGGTCGAATTGCACCAGTGGCCCGGCACATTCCACGGTTCGCAGGCGATCCTGTCCGCCGAGGTGTCCCAGCGCCAGCTCGCCGAACTCGCCGCGGCCCTGCGCCGCGCCCTGGCCGAATAGACCTGCAGGATCAGGTCGCGGCGGCCGGTTGGGCTTCGAGGGTTGCCCGGCCGGTCGCGGCTCGGCGGTAGTCGCTGGGACTGGTGCCCTGGATGCGTTTGAAGGCGGCGCTGAAACCGAAAGCGTCTGCGTAGCCGACGCGGTGGGCGATGGCGGCGATCGTCAGGTCGGTGCCGGTCAAGAGGTCGGCCGCCTTGGTCATGCGCCACTCGGTCAGGTAGGCGACTGGTCCTGCACCTATCAGCTCGGTGAACCGGGTGGTGAAGGTGGTGCGCGAAACTCCTGCACGCGAGGACAATTCGGCCAAGGTCCACGGATGCGACGGATCCTCGTGAATGGCGCGCAGGGCCGGTCCGACCACATCGTCACCGAGGGCGCGGTACCAGCCCGGCGTTTCGGCCTCGGGCCGGTCGAACCAATCCCGCAGCGTGCACACCAGCATCCAGTCCAGCAACCGATCCAGCACCACCTGCCGCCCCGGGCGCGAGGCGTCCAGCTGCCATTCCAGGTAGTCCCGCATCGCCGCACAGTCGTGCTCATCGGGCACGACCAGCACGGGCGGCAAGACCTGCAGCAACCGCCGCGGCACCTGCTCGGCCATGTGATAGGTCCCGGCGAGCAGAACCGCCTCCCCCGCCGCCTCGGTCGCACGGCCATCCCCCGGATCGTCGGTGAAGACGAACGGAGCCGGACCGCACACCACGGCCGCCTCACCCACCCGAATATGATGCGGCGCACCGGATTGCGGCACGATCCAGCCGTCACCGCGCATCGGCACGCACAGCGTCAGCGACGCACCCTCACCCAGGGTCAGCGCACACGGCGGCCGCAGTTCCGACCGCCCGAACAGGACTCCCCTGCCCCGCACGCCCCGCAACAGTTCGTCGAACACATCCACCACGCCAGCGTAGGCGGGCCGAACGGACGCCTATGCACCCCGGACGATCGGCCATGGCCGCGGCCGTCACCGCTCGATGGAATGGGGATATGACACGGAATAGCGACATCCTCGTTCTCGCCGCGACCGGGAAGACCGGACGGCGAGTGGTCCGCAACCTGCGCGCAGCCGAGGTCCCGGTGCGCCCGGCCTCGCGCACCAGCCCCACCCCGTTCGACTGGAGCGATCCCACCACCTGGCAACCCGCACTGACCGGTTCCCGGGCCGTCTACCTCGTCGCCCCCGACGAACCGGAACCGATCGCCGATTTCGTCGACACGGCGGTCGCCGCGGGTGTGCAGCGCCTGGTGACCCTGTCCGGGAACGGCATCGAGCACATCGACGAGCGCTTCGGGCAGGGCATGGCCGCGGCCGAGGCCGCGGTGCGCGCCTCCGGAGTGGAGTGGACGATCGTGCGCGCCAACAATTTCCTGCAGAATTTCAGCGAGGATCTCTGGCTCGACCCGCTGCGTTCGGGTCGGCTGGCCCTTCCGGTCGGCGGTGCGCTCGAACCCTTCGTCGACGTCGAGGACGTCGCCGCGGTGGCCGCGGCCGTTCTGGTCGAACCCGGCCATGCCGGAAGGGTTTACGGGGTGTCGGGACCCCGACGGGTCGGGTTCGGCGAAGCGGTCGAGGTGATCTCCGCCGCGGCCGGACGCCCCATCGTCTTCGAGGACATCACCCCCGAGCAGTACCGCGACGACCTGCGCGCCGCCGGGCAGCCCGAGGCCGTCGTCGAGGCCATGGACAGTCTGTTCGGCCTGCTCCGGGCCGGACACCTCTCCGGACTCACCGACGGGGTCCAGCAGGTGCTCGGCCGCGCACCGGGCAGCATCGAGGAGTGGGCCGGCAAGACCGCCCCGAGCGGCGTATGGGACCTGCAGGTCTGAATGTGGTTGGCGGCCAGGGAGTTGTCCGAATTTCCGCATCCCTGGCCACATCCGGCTGCTAGCGTCCACACCACGCGGCCGGTCCGGTGCGGCCGTGCGGCTAGACCGTGGCATGGAGGTGGTCGAGATGGTCTCGGTTCTGCAGGGTCTGCAGCGCAAGATGACTCGCACGGCGGAGGCCGTGCGAGGAATCGACGTACTGCGGCAACGAGGATTCATCGACCTCGGCAAACCCCGGGAGGTGCTGCGCACGGCCAAGGAGGTCAAGGTCCTGGGCCCGCAGGCAACCCAGATCAGGCATGCGGCGCGGATGTGGCCGCAGCGGACGGGCGTGATCGATGAGCGCGGACCGCTGACATACCGGCAGCTCGACGAGCAGTCCACGGCCCTGGCACGCGGGCTGCGCGAGATGGGTATCGCACCCGGCATGGTGATCGGGATTCTGGCTCGTGACCACCGCGGGCTGGTGCTGACCATGGCGGCGGCGGGCAAACTCGGTGTGCGGATGGCGCTGATGAACACCGGCTTCGCCAAACCACAGTTCGCCGAGGTGTGCCAGCGCGAGAACGTGCGAGCGGTGCTGCACGACAGCGAATTCGTCGGCCTGCTCGACGCCCTGCCGGCGGACCTGCCGCGGGTGCTCACCTGGGTCGACGAGGGCGCCGAACTTCCCACCGGCGCAACCACTCTCGACGAGCTGATCGCGGCCAACTCCACCGAACCGCTGCCGCTGCCGCAGAAGCCCGGCGGCTTCATCATCCTCACCAGCGGCACCACGGGCCTGCCCAAGGGTGCGGCGCGCAAGACGGTGTCGCCGCTGTCGACCGCCCAGATCATCGACCGCATCCCGTTCCCGCACCAGGGCACGATCATGATCGTGTCGCCGATCTTCCACAGCACCGGCCTGACCGGCTGGCTGATCGGCACCGGATTCGGCAACACCGTCGTGCTCGTCCGCCGCTTCGACGCGGAGAACACGCTGCGCCTGATGGCCGAACACAAGGTCGAGATGTTGGTGGCGGTGCCGACCATGGTGCACCGGATGGTCGAAGTGGACCCGGCGATCCGTGCGAAGTACGACCTGTCGTCGCTGAAGATCATCCTGATGGCCGGGTCGTCCCTGTCACCGGAACTCACCCTCCGCGCCACCGAGGCGTTCGGCCCGGTGCTCTACAACCTGTACGGCTCCACCGAATGCGCGGTCGCCACGGTGGCCAACCCACAGGACCTGGCGCTGGCTCCCGGCGCCGCGGGACGCTCCCCGGTCACCTGCGAGGTGGCGCTGTTCGACGACGAGGGCCGCCGCATTCACGAACGCAACGTCACCGGCCGCATCTTCGTCCGCTCCATCCTCGCGTTCGAGGGCTACACCGACGGCCGCCACAAGCAGGTCATCGACGGCTTCATGTCCTCCGGCGATGTCGGGCACTTCGACGAGCACGGGCTGCTGTTCGTCGACGGCCGCGACGACGACATGATCGTCTCCGGCGGCGAGAACGTGTTCCCCCAGGAGGTGGAGAACCTGCTGCTGGAACGGCCCGACATCTTCGACGCCGCGGTGGTCGGCGTGGACGACGTCGAATTCGGCAAGCGGCTGCGCGCGTTCATCGTGCCCGAGGCGGGCGCCACACCCGACGCCGAGGACATCAAGGCGTACGTGAAGGGCAATCTGGCCCGCTACAAGGTGCCCCGCGACGTGGTATTCCTGGACGAGCTGCCCCGCAATGCGACGGGAAAACTGCTGCGTAGGCAGCTGGTGGAGTACGAGATCCCGGCCGAGAGCAAACCGGAATAACGGAAGAGCGCCTGACCGGGCGGCACGGGGTACCGGGCCCGTAGTAATGACGTAAATCTCACAGAGCAACCTGCCAGTTATAACGGTACTGTCGGTTACAGAGACGCTGACCACAACGCGGCTGGAGTGCTTGCTAGGGTTAGCGCTGCACTGGATCTCGAAGTTGCGGTCCGCCAGCCACCCGGCGGTATCGCGGAAGGTTGTACCTATGTCAGCTGTCCTTCCGTCAGTCAGCACTGCGCTCCGTAAGGCCGGAGATCTGGCCCTGGGCGCCAACACCATGCGCAAGCGGGGGCTGTTCAATCCCCTGCGCCCCGATCATGCGGTCCGCTCCGCGCTCAATGTGGGCAAATTCGGCCCGTTCGCCGGCGTCGTCATGCACGTCGCGCAGACCACTCCGAACCTTCCCGCCCTGGTGGACGAGCGCGGCGAGATGACCTTCGGGGAGGTCGACGCCCAGTCCAACCAGCTCGCCCGCGGCCTGGCCGCACAGGGGCTGCGCCAAGGTGATGTGGTGGCGCTGCTGGCGCGCGACCATCGCGGCATGGTGCTGAGCCTGACCGCCACCGGCAAGCTCGGCGTGCGGGCGGTGCTGATGAACACCGGCTTCGCCAAACCGCAGTTCGCGGACGTGGCCGCGCGGGAGAAGGTCAAGGCGGTGCTGCACGACAGTGAGTTCGTGGAGCTGATGAGCGCCATCCCCGCCGCCATCCCGCGCGTGCTGACCTGGGTGGACGAGCAGGACGGCGTCGATCCGTCGACCCCGACCCTGGATTCGCTGCGTGCGGGGCAGTCGCCCGACCCGGTCCCCGCCCCCGAGAAGCCGGGCGGCATGGTCATCCTCACCAGCGGTACCACCGGCACCCCGAAGGGCGCACCGCGGGAGAAGGTCAGCCCGTTCATCTCCGCGCAGTTCCTGGACCGGATCCCGCTGCCCCGCAACGGTTCGATGGTGGTGGCCGCGCCCGTCTTCCATGCGACCGGCCTGTCCCAGTTCACCCTCGGCCTGGCCCTGGGCAATCGGATGATCTTCCAGCAGCGCCGCTTCGATCCGGAGACGACCCTCGCCAATATCGACAAGTACAAGGCGACCTCGCTGGTCGTGGTGCCGACCATGCTGCAGCGCATGCTCGACCTGCCGCCGGAGACCCTCGCCAAATACGACGTGTCGTCGCTGCAGATGGTCTTCGCCGCCGGATCGGCGATCCCGCCGGACGTGGTCACCCGCAGCCTCGACTTCTTCGGCGACGTCCTCTACAACGTGTACGGCTCCACCGAATGCGCGGTGATCACCGTCGCGACGCCGGAGGACCTGCGCATAGCGCCCGATACCGCGGGCCGCCCGCCGCTCGGCATCCGGCTGGCGCTCTACGACGAGAACCGCAAGCGCATCACCGAGCCGAATGTGACCGGCACGATCTTCATCGAGAACGCGCACTCGTTCAAGGCCTACACCGACGGCCGCACCAAGGAGACCGTCGACGGCATGATGTCCTCCGGCGACGTCGGCCACTTCGACGAGAACGGGCTGCTGTTCATCGACGGCCGCGACGACGACATGATCGTCTCCGGCGGCGAGAACGTCTTCCCGCAGGAGGTCGAACACCTCATCGCCAATCGCCACGATGTGCTCGAGGCGGCCGTCATCGGCGTCGACGATCGGGAATTCGGCAAACGCCTGCGCGCCTTCGTCGTCCCGGGACCCGACTCCAAGCGGGATGCCCAGGAGATCAAGAACTACGTGAAGGCCAACCTGGCCCGCTACAAGGTGCCGCGTGAGGTCATCTTCCTCGACGAACTGCCCCGCAACGCCACCGGAAAGTTGCTGCGCAAGTCGCTGGCGGAAATGGAAGCGGTCGGCGACTGATTCCATTCGGAATTGTCGTGAAGCGCCGGGAATAATGCCGTAAATGGTCGGCTAAAATCGGCGCGTGATTATCGATTCCGGCCGATCCCCGGCCCGCGAGACGGCGGCGGCGCATTCGCGTCGGGCCGCCGTGGCGCGGTTGCGCGGGGGATCGGCCGGATCGGTGTCGGGGGCGTTGTCGGTGGCGGCGCACGGCTGGGCCTCGGACGGGATGAGCCTGCAGTCCAGCACCGTGGCGCTGCTCGCGGCCGGTTCCATGATCGTCGGTGCGCTGGTGGTGGGCCTCGGTCCGTTGCGCAGCACCGCGATCGGTCTGGTCGCCGCGCTGGTGGGCGGTCAGTTGCTGGGGCATACGTCGATGTCGGTCGGCATGATGCACCACGCCAAGTCCGTATGGACCCCGACGATGGTGACCGCCCACATCCTGGCCACCGTCTGCGCCGCCATCGTGATCCTCGGCGCGGAAGCCGCCTACCGAATCGGCACCGGTGTCCTGTCCCGTGTCCTTCCGGTCCTCCTGCACACCCCACCCATCCCCGGCCCTCCGTGCTACCGCATCACCCACCGCGATCGCGTAATCCTGCGCATCTTCGCGGCGGACACCTTCCGCACACGCGGCCCTCCCCTGCCCGTTCGAGTCTGATTTCCTTACATCCACGGGCACTTTCGCGAACAGACCGATCGCGCCTCGATCTCGGGCGCTCACTCTGTGGTCCCGGCACGGCCCCTACGGAGGGCTCCCGTCATCCCGGCGTGCTTTCGGCCGGGATCCTCCGGCCGAGCACGTCGAATCGACGATGCGCCGGCGGTGCAGGCCGGAATGGCGAGAGGCCGAGTCTGCCTACCTGTGGGTGCCTCTCGAACAGGAGCACTTCCCTTGAGCATTACCGAAATTCCGGCTGCCGACTCGCAATCGGAGCAACCGTCGCCGGAGCCCTCCGGCACCGATCGACCGCAGGCCGGGAACGCGCTGCGGGCGCTGGCGATGCGGCTGCATTTCTATGCGGGTGTCTTCGTGGCGCCGTTCATTCTGATCGCCGCGATCACCGGCGCGTTGTACTCGATTGCGCCCACTCTCGAGACGATCGTGGATCGTGGTCTGCTGCACGTGGATTCGACAGGCCCCGCGCGGCCGCTGTCGGAGCAGGTGGCGGCCGCGGTCGCGACCGAGCCGGATCTCACGCTGGCGGCCGTCTCCCCCGCACAGAATGCGGGCGACACCACGCGGGTGATCTTCACCGACCCCTCGCTGGGTGAATCCGAGCGGCGGGCGGTATTCGTCGATCCTTCGACGGCACGGCCGGTCGGCACCAGTGTGGTGTACGGCAGCTCCGGCGCGCTGCCGATGCGCACCTGGATCGATGTGCTGCACAAGGATCTTCACCTCGGGCAGTTCGGGCGGCTCTACAGCGAAATGGCCGCGTCGTGGATGTGGATCGTCGCGCTGGCGGGGCTGGTGGTCTGGTGGCGGCGGGTGCGTTCGCGGCGCGAGCGCCGCTCGACGCGGTGGCTGCTGTGGCCGGACCGCTCCCGCACCGGGCGCGGCCGCACGTTGAATTGGCATGCGGCGGTGGGTATCTGGGTGCTGTTGCCGGTGCTGTTCCTCTCCGCGACCGGCATGACGTGGTCGACCTACGCCGGTGAACACGTCGACCAGCTGCGGCAGCAGCTGAGCTGGACCACGCCCGCGGTCGACACCAAGCTCCCCGGCTCGACCGGTCCGGCCGTGGCGGCGGGCGGCGAGCACGACAACCACGGTGGCGGGCATCGGATGGGTGCGCCCGTCCCCGCGGACCGAGCCGCCCAGCTGGACAAGGTGTTCGCGGTCGCGCGCGGGCACGGCATCGAGGGGCCGGTGGAGATTTCCGTCCCGTCCACCGACGGCGTGGCCTTCGTCGCGAAGGAGCGCCGCATGCCGGGGGTCTACACACAGGACTCCATCGCGGTGGACGGGAAGACCGGCGATGTCGTCGACCTCCTGCGTTATTCGGACTGGCCACTGATGGCCAAACTCACCAACTGGGGCATCGCCCTGCACATGGGCCTGCTGTTCGGCCTGGCCAACCAACTGCTCCTGCTGGCCACGATGATCGCGCTGATCACGGTGATCGTGCGGGGCTATGTCATGTGGTGGCGGCGCCGCCCGACCCGACCAGGTCTCGCCTTGGCCAAGGGCCCCCGCCGCGGCGCCCTCCGACGCGCCCCGCTGGCCCTCACCCTCCCGCTCATCGTCATCGCCGCCCTGGTCGGATGGTTCGCCCCCTTGGTAGGCATCACCCTGCTGGGCTTCCTGATCGTGGATGTGGTTGTGGGACTTGTGCAACGCCGCCGCACGCCCGCCTGAGAACGGCAGAATGGGCTCGTGCCGAAGAGTGTGAACCTGATCAGGTCTCGCGTGCTGTCCGATGTCGCCGAGTACGCCTACGCCGCCACGGCGCCGGCGGAGGCGCGGCTGATCTTCCTCGCCGGTGCCTGCCCGCTGAACGCCGACGGCAGCACGGCAGCCGTCGGGGACTACGCGGGCCAGGCGGCGAAGGCGGTCGAAAACCTGAGGATTGCGCTGCGCGAGGCGGGTGCCGAACTCGAGAATGTGATCAGCACGCGGGTGCTCGTCGCATCCTCCCGGCAGGAGGACCTGATCACGGCCTGGGAGGTTGTCCGCGACACGTTCGGTGAGCACGATGCGCCCAGCACACTGCTGGGCGTCACGGTGCTCGGCTATGACGACCAACTGGTCGAGATCGAAGCGGTTGCCGCCGTGCTGGATTGACGTCAGGGGCAGCAGTTCGGGTCCAGGACCACGCAGAGGGCGGTGAGGGCGTCGCGGCGGGGGCGGTGGAAGGTGTTCATGCCGCGGCGTTCGGATTCGATCAAGCCGGCCTTGCGGAGCTGGCCGAGGTGATGACTGACCGTCGACTCGGATAGGCCGACCGCCGTGGCGAGGTCGCCGCCGTTCTCCTCGCCGAGGGGGCTGGTCAGGAGCAGCGACATCAGTTTGACGCGCACCGGATCGGCAATCGCCTTGAGCCGCAAGGCAACCTGCAGGGCATCGTCGTCGCCGACCGGTCGCGCGGCGACGGGCGGGCAGCAGACCGGGGCGGACATATCGATGACGGGCAATGCCTTGGGCATGAGATCAACAGTACCCGAGGCATTGACATATGTCGAAAAGGTGAGCAGACTCGGTCACGTCGGTTCTTCGACATATGTCACACAAGTGGAGGTTCCCCCATGTCCCGCATCCAACTCGCCCTCAACGTCGACGACCTCGATCAGGCCGTCACGTTCTACTCGACCCTCTTCGGCGCCGAACCCGCCAAGCGCAAGCCCGGCTACGCCAACTTCGCCATCGCCGAGCCCCCGCTCAAGCTGGTGCTCATCGAGAACTCCGGCCACGGCGGCAGCATCAACCACCTCGGCGTCGAGGTCGAAACCTCCGACCAGGTACATACCGAGATCGCCCGCTTGTCCGAGGCGGGCCTGTTCACCGAGGAGCAGATCGCGACAACCTGTTGTTTCGCCACTCAGGACAAGGTGTGGGTCACCGGTCCCGACGCCGAGCGCTGGGAGGTCTACACCGTCCTGGCCGACACCGAAACATTCGGCACCACAACCGAACTCACCGATGCCGAGGCCGTCCAGGCCTGCTGCGGCACCGCCGAGGACGCCGCCGCCGAGGGCGCGTGCTGCGGCACCGATGCCAAGCAGAAGGCCGTGGCGTCCGGCGCGAGCTGCTGCGGCTGACCCGAGAGCGAGGGAAGTCACCTGCCGTTCGCTTGCTCCCGGATTCGATATTTGTCAATATAGATGGATGTCGAAGTCGGAACTGCCGTTGAGTGTGGCCTCGTCCTGCGAGGCCACACCTCGCACGAGGCCGCCGCTGACCGCACGGGACGCGACCGAACTGGCCGCCCTGTTCAAAGCGCTGGCCGATCCGGTGCGACTGCGGCTGTTGTCGGCGATCGCTTCCCGCACCGGAGGCGAGGCGTGCGTCTGCGACCTGTCCGAGGGCATCGACGTCACGCAGCCGACCGTCTCCCATCATCTGAAGGTGCTGCGCGAGGCCGGCCTGCTGACCAGCGAACGCCGCGCCTCCTGGGTGTACTACCGCGTGGTTCCCGAAGCACTGCAACGACTTTCGCACATGCTGGCGATCGAGGCGGGCATGGGAGTGACCGCATGACGACGGTCGAACGCCCGGCCGTCGTAGGCAAACTGTCGGGCCTCGACCGGTTCCTGCCGGTGTGGATCGGCGCGGCGATGGCAGTGGGCCTGCTGCTGGGCCGCCTGATTCCGGGCTTGGGCACGGGACTGTCGGCGGTCGAGTTCGACGGAATCTCGCTGCCGATCGCGATCGGCCTGCTGGTGATGATGTATCCGGTGCTGGCCAAGGTCCGCTACGACCGACTGGACACCGTCACCGCCGACCGCGGCCTCCTGCTCGGCTCACTGATCCTGAACTGGGTGATCGGGCCCGCGCTGATGTTCGCGCTCGCCTGGCTGCTGCTGCCCGACCTGCCCGAATATCGCACCGGCCTGATCATCGTCGGCCTGGCCAGGTGCATCGCGATGGTGATCGTCTGGAACGACCTCGCCTGCGGTGACCGGGAAGCCGCCGCCGTACTGGTGGCGCTGAACTCGCTGTTCCAAGTCGTCATGTTCGCCGTGCTGGGCTGGTTCTACCTGTCGGTGCTGCCCGGATGGCTCGATCTGGACCAGACGACGATCGACATCTCACCGTGGCAGATCGCGACATCCGTGCTGATCTTTCTCGGCATCCCATTGCTGGCCGGATTCCTGACCCGCCGCCTCGGCGAAAGGGCAAGGGGCCGTGCCTGGTACGAGTCCGCGCTGCTGCCGCGACTGGGACCGTGGGCGTTGTACGGGCTGCTGTTCACGATCGTCATCCTGTTCGCCCTGCAGGGCAAGCAGATCACCTCTCATCCCGTGGATGTCGTGCGGATCGCGATCCCGCTGCTGGCGTACTTCGCGCTCATGTGGGGCGGCGGCTACCTGCTCGGCGCGCTGCTGCGGCTGGGCTACGCCCGCGCCACGACCATGGCATTCACCGCCGCGGGCAACAACTTCGAACTCGCTATCGCCGTCGCGATCGCCACCTACGGCGCCTCCTCCGGCCAGGCTCTCGCCGGTGTCGTCGGACCTCTCATCGAGGTCCCCGTCCTGGTGGGCTTGGTCTACGTCTCTCTCGCCCTGCGCAATCGCTTCCCCACCACTTGAAAGCCTCATGGTGCCAATGTCTTCCATACCCAGTGTGCTGTTCGTCTGCGTACACAACGCCGGACGCTCCCAGATGGCCGCCGCATTCCTCGCCCATCTCGCGGGAGACCACGTCGAGGTGCGTTCCGCGGGCTCCACCCCGGCCGGCCGGGTCAATCCGGCTGTGGTGGAGGCAATGCGGGAGATCGGCATCGACATCTCCGCCGAAATGCCCAAGGCCCTCACTACCGAAGCGGTCGAGGCGTCGGACGTGGTGATCACGATGGGCTGCGGTGACGCCTGCCCCTACTTCCCGGGAAAGCGCTATCTGGACTGGACACTCGACGACCCTGCCGGGCATGGCATCGACGCGATCCGCCCGATTCGCGACGAGATCGAGCGCCGGATCCGCGGCCTGCTCGACGAACTCGGCATTCCGTCACGGGCATGACGATCGCTACCGGGTGAGCCGGCCGCCGGCGACGCTCTTGGTGAAACTCCGTCGGCCCGCCAGATCGTGGCGGGGTCGATACGTTGCGTTCGACGTCGGATGCGGTGCAACCAGATTCGTGCTGGGTCGGCCGAGCGCCCACTGAGCGGCGGCGTGTGCTTCCGCGCAGAAGGTGATGAGCCGAAGCCGATCGGCGGGGTTGTAGTCGGCATCGACGACCTCGGCACGTAGCTCCAAGACACGTTTGTGGAGCAGCCGCGCGTCGGCGGGCTCCAGCCCGCTGCGGGCGTGCCGGACAGCGGTCAGGACTCTGCGTTGAAGATCATCCATCCCGGGCCCCTCCCCCCTGTACGAGCCGCACCCCATGCCGTCCCTCCGTCCTGGGCGCCGACAACGACGATGCGCCTGTGACCGGATTACCTCGGCAGGCGGCAGGCAAACCAACTCACGCATCGAAGAAGGTTGTCCGCCAATAAGGTTCAGATAACGACCCACCACGCGACAATTACGGTTTCATAAACTGCGGTCCGGGTATTACCTATTGCAGCGATTCTCCAGGCGGTTGGCTGTCGAGAAAAGGCACCGGCGTCTCCCCGATCAATAGTTGAGGACGAGAGGTTGCATGCCATGACCCAGTACCGATGGCGCTCGCCGCGCCACCCGGTCGGCTCCGAACGGTCTCGGGATACGAAGCAGTTGCGGGTCCGGCATCGAACCACCGGATCGGCGGTCGTGCTACACGTCGATGGAGACGTCGACCAGAGTACAAAGGCCGCCTGGCACAATCACCTCGAGCTCGCCGTCGCCCTGGTCCCAGCCGGCGGTGCGGTGGTCATCGATCTATCACGGTTGGGCTTTCTCGGTTCGGCGGGGCTGCACGTCCTGACCGATGCCTCCAGTCTGGGCAAGACAGCCCGAAAGACCCTGTGTCTGGCGCAGGTACCGCCGGTGGCGGCCTGGATGCTCACCGTCGCGGGCTTGGACGAACAGATCCCCCAGTACCCCGACATCGCCACGGCGCTGCGGCGTATCGGCACCGATACATGCAGGGGACGTGTAGATCCGGGGGAGGACGTGTAGACCATGGACACGGATGATCTCGATCACAGACTCGCCGAGCTGGCGGCACGCGCGGCAGCTACGACGGAGAGCATTCGCCTGGAAATTGCCTACCAGGATCCGGAAAGCCCGAACGCCGCGAAACTCAACCAGTTGCTGACCCTCCTGGAAGAGGCCAGGGCAATGATTCGAGGTCTGCAGCAGTCCCAGTCCGACTGACTTTTACTCGGCCTTACACCTTCTGAATGATCCACTTCGCAATATGTTTCTACTTGGAGCAGTGCTGCAGTTATCTGACGAGAGCGACGAACGGTGAACAGCCGCAACCCTTCTCGCGGTTCGCACCCACTACGGCGGGTCGTAGTGGGTGCGAAGGCGCACGAAGGGTGCGGCTGTTGGTTTCCCGGTTAGGCGCTACCTATGGGATATGGGGCCTTCCGCGGTGAAGGGGGCGGGCCTCGACGCCGGCTTGCGGACGGGTGGGTCTGCGCTGAAGGCGTAGGTCCCGACCGCGTAGGCGATCGCGCCGGTGTTCACCGTCAGCGCCCTGTCACTGATGTTGGTGGTGGTGTCGCAGGGACGGTGGTAGCAGGGGTCGTAGGGCTGGCCTGCCTGGCCGCCGAACATCTGCTGTTCTTCGGGTGTCTTGATGCCCTCCGCGCCGGTGAACAGGCCACCGGCCGGGATTCCGACCGCGATGAACGGGCCGTAGTCCGAGCGACCGTCGAACGGCGTGGGGACATGCGGGATGCGGAGGAAGTCGAAGTAGCGGGCGAAGGTCTTCTCGATCTCGGCGGATCCGGGCGGTCCTCCCTCGCTGCCGTCATAGATCTTGTACGCGAAATTCGGCGAACCGATCATGTCGAAGTTGAGATAGAGGGCGATCTTGTTGCGTTCGGCCTCCGGCAGATTCGCCACGTAGTGCTCGGAGCCGAGCAGGCCGAGCTCCTCGGCGCCCCACCACGCGAACCGGACCTTGTTCCGCGGCTGGAACGTGGCCATCTGCAGTGCGACCTCCAGCAGACCCGCGCTGCCGGAACCGTTGTCGTTGATGCCCGGGCCGTGGACCACGGAATCGAGGTGCGCCCCCGCCATGACGACCTTGTCGGGGTTGCCTTGTTTGGTCTCCGCCACCACGTTGTGTGTCGTGCGGATCATGCTCTCGGTATCGGTCTTCAGCCGGACGACCGTATTCGCCGGGGAGGCGAGGTCCTCGCCGACGGCGAAGCTCGCGCCGACCACCGGCACGGTGATGCCCGGCTCGCCGAGCGTCCCGGCGAAGGTATCGGTACGGCCCGGCTGCCCCTCGTTGAAGATGATCACGCCGGAGGCCCCGGCGGCCTGCGCATTTCGGGCCTTGTCGCCGAAGGGGCAGGTGCCGCGCTGCAACAGGGCGATATTGCCGCGGGTGAAGCCGGCGAAGTCCGCGGCCTCACAGCCCGAGGTCGAGGAGTTCGGCTCCGGCCCCGGCGGCAACACGAGATCGACGCCCTGCACCGTCCCGGTCGTCTCGCCCGAGCCCGAATAGGTCAGGGTCGCGAAGTCGCCGAGTTCCTCGCCGTCCGGCGGCGTCGGCTTGTACGTCTTGGGCTCGGGTGAGACCTGCTCCATGACTGCCGTCGACCGTTCGCGGAAGAACGGAAAATCGAACTGCTGCGTCGTCACCTGGTAGCCCGCGCTGCGGAGCCTTCCTGCCACATAGTCGCGGGAGGCGTCGTAGCCGGGAGTGCCCGCGGCGCGGGTGCCGCCGTTGGCGTTGGCGATGTTCTGGAACTCCTGCAGGTGCCTGCTGATATTGGGCGGCTGGACCGAGTTGGCCAATTGTCGCTCGGGTGGCGCACCGGGGTCGGCGGTCGCGGACTCCGTCAGCACGAGCGGTAGTACGAGCGGCAGAGCGACGGCCGCGGCGATGACGCGGCCGGTTCTCGCACGGCGGAAGATGCGGGTCATATCGGCTCCTCCAAAGAAACGGGTTAATCCCGATGATCGGAGTCAAGCCGATATGTCGCCTTTGTGAAACCTCAACGGAAAAAATAAGGTAAGGGGTTGACGGCCTAGTCGGTGGTGGGAGCCTCCGGAGTCTCCGGGTTTTCGTGAACCAGCTCCTTGACCGGGCGCAGCACGACCCAGGCGACGAAGGCCAGGGCGACCACGACCATGCCGATGCCCGCCCACAGGTTGGGGTTCCAGCCACCGGCGCGGGCGCGTTCCTCCGCGGTCTCGCCCACCAGGCCGGTGACGACCAGGATCACGCCGTAGCAGCCGAGCAGCGCGCCTACGATGGTACGGATATCGAAAAGCATTGCGTCACTTCCTTATCCG
Organism: Nocardia transvalensis; assembly: GCF_015477765.1. Classification (GTDB taxonomy): domain Bacteria; phylum Actinomycetota; class Actinomycetes; order Mycobacteriales; family Mycobacteriaceae; genus Nocardia; species Nocardia transvalensis_A. Next base: position 93,361 of record NZ_JADLQQ010000001.1, read on the forward strand.
ACGAAGATGTTCAGCGCGATGACGATCACCAGCGCGATACCGGCCAGCAGTACGGGCCGTTGGTACCAGGGCAGCGAGGGGGATTCCGGATCCTGCAGCTGCTCCTTCGGGGTTTCGGAATGCACCAGGCCGACGAGCTCGGCGGCGGGTTTGGGCGCGGTCACCTTGCTCACCGCGACACTGAGCACGATGTCGACCACGAACGCCACACCGGCGGCGAGGAAACTCGCGCCCTGACCGGACAGGTGGAACACCTCGGTCTGGTGCAGCACGAAAATCACGACCGCGGAGAGGGTTCCGAACACCAGGCCGACCCAACCGGCCGTGGGCGTCATCCTCTTCCAGAACATACCGAGGATGAATGTCGCGAACAACGGCGCGTTGAAGAACGAGAACAGCGTCTGCAGGTAGTCCATCATGTTCGAGAAGCTGCCTGCGATGAACGCGGTGCCGATCGCGACCACGGTGGCGCCCACGGTCGCGAGCCGCCCGACGGTCAGGTAGTAGCCGTCCGGCTTGTCCTTGACCACGTACTGCTGCCACAGGTCGTAGCTGAACACCGTATTGAACGCCGAGATGTTGGCCGCCATACCGGCCATGAACGCGGCCAGCAGGCCCGCGAGCGCCACCCCCAGAAGTCCGTTGGGCAGCACGGCCTTCATCAGATACAGCAGCGCCTGGTTGTAGGTGACGTCGCCCTGTCCCGTCGCCTTGTACTCGGCCATCTGCGGCACCAGCACCGCGCTGATCATGCCGGGCACCACGACGATGAAGGGCACGAACATCTTCGGATAGGCGCCGATGATCGGGGTGCGCCGCGCCGCGGAGATCGAATGCGTCGCCAACGCGCGCTGCACCTCGACGAAGTTGGTCGTCCAGTACCCGAACGAGAGCACGAAACCCAGTCCGAACACGATGCCGACGACCGACAGGATGTTGTTGCCGAAACCGCTGAGCTCGTTACCGGGCCAGGAGTGCAACTGCTCGGCGCCGCCCGGCGACGCCGTCACCTTGTCCTTCAATCCGTCGATCCCACCGACCCGGTGCAGGCCGACGAGGGTCAGCGGCAGCAGCGCGGCCACGATGACGAAGAACTGCAGCACCTCGTTGTAGATCGCGGCCGACAGGCCACCGAGGGTGATGTAGGAGAGAACGATCACCGCGGCGACGATCACCGACACCCACAGTGGCCATCCCAGCAGCACATTCAGGATCGAGCCCAGCAGATACAGGTTCACGCCCGCGATCAGCACCTGCGCCAGCGCGAAACTGATGGCGTTCACCAGATGTGCACCGGTGCCGAAGCGGCGGCGCATGAACTCGGGAACGCTGCGCACCTTCGAGCCGTAGTAGAACGGCATCATCACCACGCCGAGGAACAGCATGGCGGGCACCGCGCCGATCCAGAAGTAATGCATGGTCGGCATGCCGTACTGGGCGCCGTTGGCCGACATGCCCATGATCTCGACCGCACCCAGATTCGCCGAGATGAATGCCAGGCCGGTCACCCACGCCGGCAGCGAACGGCCGGACAGGAAGAAGTCGATACTCGACGACACGCGCTGGCGGGCCAGCAGGCCGATGCCGAGCACGAAGACGAAATACAGTGCGACCAGGGCGTAGTCGACGGGTGCCGCATCCAGTCGCAGGGTGGTGCCCTCGGCCAGTAGGGAAGTGCGTGCCGTGCCCCCTGCCAGCACCGAATCGAAAACTCCTGGGGGCGCAGCAGCGGGTGGCATACAGCTCTCCTGTCGAGGGGATCATCGTGTGACCGGTCGGGCCGTGTCCGGATCCTAGCGGGTTGTTAGCGCTCACAGGGTGAGATCACGCGGCTGCCGGTGCGTGTCCGCGACCATCGGCCCGGATGCGCAAGCGCGGGCAGCAAGTTTAGAGGGCATGACAAGGCGAGTCTTTCCCTCCATGATCGAATCGGTTGCCCATATCCTGAAGGCACCGTGTGTGATTCGACGCCCCGGCTCTCCCGATGAACGAACGGAAAAGCCGCGGTTCGGGATTCGCACCCGCCATCCGGCGGGTCCGTAGGGAGGAAGCGAAAGGCGCGGGGGGCGAAGCGAGAGGCGCGGTCCGTCGGGACGAAGCGAAAGGCACGGTCCATCGGGACGAAGCGAAAGACGTCGTCCATCGGGGTGAAACGGAAGGCGTCGTCCACGGGGACGAAGCGAACGGAAGGGGGCCGATGACACCGGACGAACCGCAGCTCACCGACATCCGGCGCCTGCTTCGCGGGCGGTTCGAAAAGTCTTGGCGCACTGCGGCGGCGGTCGGCGCGGCGATCCTCTGGATACCGCTGATCGCCGACACCGGCGCGGTGGCATTCGTGGTGACCGCCGCGGTGATGGCGGCTACGTTGACGATGGTCGGCACCGGGGTTCGTCGTCATCGTCCCACGGCGCCGACCGCGTGGTACCTGTTGGCCGCCGCCGTCGTGCTCTTCTCGGTGGGCGGCATGCCGCGCGACGGCCTCGCCGATCACCGGCCTCCGCTCGCCGACGCGGCGACGCTCATCGGTTACGTCGGCGTGGGCGTGGCGGCATTCCTGTGGCTGCGACCCCGCCGCAGCCACAGCTGTCATCCCGACCAGATGCTGGACTCCGGGCTGATCGGGCTGGGTGCGCTGCTGGCGGCGTGGACTTTCCTGATCTCCCCGCTGCTGCATGCCGCGCACGGCTGGGACGTGAGCACGGTCGTCGCGGTCGCCTACCCCGTGATCGATGCTTTGGTGCTGACGCTGGTCACCCATTCGATGGTGTCCTCGAGCCGTTCGGAGATCTCGCTGCGACTGGTGCATGTGGCCCTGCTGTCGATCGTGCTCGCCGACCTCGGCAGCAGCCTGCAGGCCGCCGACTCGCTGCGGCTGAGCCACGGCGCGCTGCTGGTGCCCATGCTGGCCGCCTATCTAATGGTGGGCCTGGCCGCGCTGCATCCGACCATGGTCACCGTCGGCCGGCCCCGCCGCATCGAGCCACACCAGTCCCGACGGCGGGCCAGCCTCATCGCGGTGGCGCTGGTGATGGCCTCCCTGGTGCCGACCGTCGGGGCCCGGCTGGGCACCGTCGATCGGCTCGTGGTGTCGTCGCTGCTGGCGTTCCTGCTGGTCGGGGTGCTCGCCCGCAGCGAGCGCGCCATCCTGCGCAGTGCCCGCAGCGAGCGGCGCGCGCAATACCAGGCCGATCACGACATGCTGACCGGTCTGCTCAACCGCTCGGCCCTGTTGCGCGCACCCATCGTCGATTACGACCGGTGGGCCGGACGGCCGCTGTGCATGCTGTTCATCGACCTCGACGGATTCAAGGCGATCAACGACGGGCACGGCCATGCCGTCGGCGACGAGCTGCTCGCCAATGCCGCGGCCCGCATTCGGCGCGTGATCCGCCGCGACGATCTGGCCGCGCGATACGGCGGGGATGAATTCGTCGTCCTGGCCGCGGGCGGGCGCGCGGAGGCCACGGTGCTGGCCCAGCGGCTGCTGGCGGCCTTCGACACACCGTTCGAGCTCAGCGGCGGCCAGGCGCGAGTCGGTGCCAGCATCGGAATCGCCTGCGGTGGGCCGCGCAGCGCCGACGCCACCGTCTACGACCTGCTGCGCGAGGCGGATTCGGCGATGTACCACGCCAAGCAGTACTCGCTGGGGTACGCGTTCCACGACGACGCGCGGCACCGAGCGCATCCGGAGGTCGCCCGGCGGCCGTGGCAGCGCGAGACCGCGGTCTGATCCACCTCGGCACCGCGGTTGCCGAATCGGTGAACCATCGCGATTCGGCAACCGATCCGCCGACCGTCAGCCCGACAGGTCGTCGAGCATCCGGCGCGCCTGCTCGAGTTCTGCCTGCAGCTGTTCGACCTTGGCGCGCTGGGCGGTGCGCACCGACTCCAGCACCGAATCGACGACCTCGGCGACCTCCGGGTGCAGCAGTTTCGCCGCCTGCGCGACGGCCGAACCCGAGACCGACAGGCCGCGAACCGTGCGCTTCTTGCCGTTCACCACATCGACGGTCCACTCGCCGTCGGCGGTGCCGGACAGCGTGACCGTCACCTCGGGCGCCTTGGCCTTGCGTGCGGGCGCGGCCTTCTCACGCGCGGGGCGAGCGGCGCCTGACTGCTTCGCAGCAGGCTTGGTGGAGGAATCGGCAGGCTTGGCCGAGGAGTCAGCGGGCCTGGAGGTGGCGTCGGCGGGCCTGGGGGTCGATCGGTCGGCCGATTCGGTCGCGGCGGCAGCGGGATTCGCCGGTGTCGGGCCGGGCGGCGGCGACGTGGGCACGGGCGTGGTCACGGGCGACGACATGGTCACTGCGGTGTCCTTCCTGGTTGCCTGGGTCTGCTTCGCGGACTTCTTCGCCCCGGCCGCGGTGCGCCGGGCCGGTTTGGTCAGCGTCACTTCGGAGGGCGAGAACGACAGCACGTCCTTGGATCCGGTGGGCCGTACCTGGAGGAAGTCACCCTCGGCGGGATCACCGAGCGCGACCACCTTCCCCGAGCGCCCCTCGGGCACGCCGACGGCCGCCGCGGTGAACCACACCATCGGCGGCCGACCACCAGCGATTTCCGTGGCGATCTGCCGAATCTCGGTGTCGGACAGCGGTTGTGGCTTCGTTCGACGGGACGACATGGTGCACTCCGGACGGACTCGTAGACATCTGCGTGTCAAGAGCATGCCCCATGGCACCGACAAGTCCACATCGCCCGGTTTATCCGCGCTGCCCCACTCGTTCCGGCAAATGTTGAGCTACATACAGGTTCGGTCCGATCTCATCCAACCAGAAGGATCGTAGGCGCCACCGCGCCCACGCGCGGCGACTTACCGCATTTCCCCTCGTGCGATGCTCAGGCAGCCTGGCTCACATGCCGCGCGGACTCGCCGATGACCGCCTCGCGATCGCCGATCAGCATGCGCTGGAACTGCAACTGCTCGCGGCGACCTCGGGCCGCGGCACGCTCGGCACCGCCGGGCAGCAACAGTGCGGCACCGCTGCGGGTGAGGTTCACCGGGATACGCACCAGCGGATACCACGGCGGCATGTAGGCGGGCAGCCCGAGATGACGCATCGCCTTCGGTCCCAGGAATGTGCTCGCGATGGACAGGTGCTGTGCCCGCGCGAGGCGTCCGCGCAGGCCCGCCAGATTGCGGAAGTGCCAGCCGAGCGGCTCGTCGGCCATCGGCATCGCCAGCTGCGGAGTGGTCTCGTCGGGATTGGTGATCGCGGTCATGCAGTGGTAGAGAATCTGCACAGCCTCACGGAAACCGTTGGGCAACCACTCGTCCCGCACGCCGATCAGCCAGCCCACGTAGCGGGTCAGATGCGCGGCGGCGTCCAGGTCCGAGCGGGTGGGCACGAATCCCATCGGTATGGCACCGACGAACGGGGCGATCAGCGCACCGACCAGGGTCGCGGCCATATCGGTCTGATTGATCGGCACGCCCCACTCGTCGCTGTCCCAGTCCGGCAGCGCCGCGACGTGCCGGCGCACGAACGCGTGGATGAGCCGGACCCGAATCGTGGAGCGGTAGCCCAGATTCCGCGGCCGCATCCCGTCGTCGGAGGTGACGTCCAACGCCCACTGCAGGGTTTCGGCGAAACGCTTCGCCGGACCCTTCTCCAGCGCGCCGGTGCGGACGAGGGTCTTGTTGAATCCGGAGGCCAGATAGCCGCCCAGCAGCGCCACGTCGCGGGCCACGTACAGTCCGTCCGCACCGCCCGCACGGAAGACCCGTTCGGCTCGGCGAATCTTGTCCCAGTCGACCCAGTCCGGCACGGCCTCGTAGCGAACGAAGAATTCCCGCAGCGGCCGCGGCGCCTGCGGCACACTGTCGATGCCCTCGGCCAGTGCCTGTTCGAACAGCGGCCGGGTGCGATCCATCCCCTCGGCGTACATCCACTCGACCACCCGGTCCATCGGCTCGTCGCCGACGAGCAGCGCCTCCCCCAGGGCATGCCACTGCCGCGGAGACGGCTTGCCGATGCCCATCAGCAGCGCGAACGGCCGCAGCCCCGGAACCTTCCGTGGCGACTCGGGGTGTCGGCGCGGAATGGTCGTATTCATCGGTGCTCTCCTTTGAGCCGGCGACATGCATGAGCGACGAGCGCCATGAAACAATGTAGGTAAGTTTCTCTCATTGAGTCAGTCGCGTCAACCGTTGCTGTCATGTCCTCTATATGCTCGTCACATAGACCCGGTAGCGTGCCTCTTCCATGAGGAGTTCGGTGGTTGTCGGGGCCATCCGATGAGTTCGCAGCATTTACCCGCCCTGCGCGACGAACGCCGGGCCGTGCTCGATTTCTGCCGCGACCTGGGCGATCAGGAGTGGGCGGCCGCCAGCGCCGCACCCGGCTGGTCGATCGCCGACCTGCTCCTGCATATGACCACGCTGGCTCGCGCCCTGGTCACTCCGACCGCGGCCGCGGTGCTGACCTCGCGCGATATCGAGCGGCTCAACGATCAGCTGGTGGACGAAAGACGGTCGCACACCACGAAATACCTGATCAGCGACTTCACCACCTGGAGTGCGCGCAGTTGCCGCGCCTTGACGGTACTCACCGCGCCGGGCCCGCATCTGCTCCGGATTCCGATCGGCGAATTGGGCTGGTATCCCCTGGATCTCGTGCCCGCGATGTTCGTCTTCGACTGGCACACCCATCTGCGCCACGACATCGCCCCGGCCCTGAACCGCCCGCCGCCGCCGACCGATCCGCGCCGCATGACCGCGGTGCTGGCCTGGCTGACCGCACTGCTGGAGCGCTCGCACCGAGAGGCGCTGGGCTGGCTGGACGCACCCGTGGCGCTGACCCTCACCGGTCCCGGCGGCGGCACCTGGCGCCTCGAACCCCGGGGCGGCCGACTGCGCGTCCACCGCGGGGAGGCCGCCGGTGCCGCGGCGCATATCGCGGGTCTGGCACTGGAATTCCCGCAGTGGTCGACGCGGCGGGTGCCGTGGCGCGCCTGCGCGGTGGCCGTGACCGGCGACGCCGAACTCGGTGCGCGGGTCCTGGATTCGATCAACCTGGTCTAGGTGGTGGCGACCAGGAACTCTTCCCCGCCCGATGGGCGCAGGTCGTCCGGCCAGTGGGTGAGATAGCGGTCGGCGAGACTGGCCGCCGAGACGTGATGGGCTGCGGCGAAACCGTTTTCGCGTGCCAGTTCCAGCATCCGCTCGGGGGTGAAGAAACTGATGAACGGGGTTCCGGCGGCCCGTGCGCCGCGCTCGGCCGTCTCCCGCCCGGGGCGCTCGGACGGATCGGTGAGATCCAGCGGCATCATGAACGTCATGGCGAATGTGGACCCGGCGGCCAGGGTCGCGACCTGGCGGAGAGTGGCCGCGATCGCGTCCTCGGTCAGGTACATGCTGACGCCGGTGGAGGCGACGAGCGCCGGGCGGGCGATGTCGAAACCGGCGGCCACGAGCCCGTCCCACCACGAATCGCCCGCCTCGAAATCGACCGGCACGAACCGCAGCCACTCCGGGATGGGATAGCCCAGTTCGGTCAGGCGCTGCCGCTTCCATGCCTGCGTTTCGGGCTGATCGACCTCGAAAACGCCGAGTCCAGAGGCGATCTCGGGTCGGCGCTGCGCGAAGGTGTCGAGTCCGGCACCGAGGATGACGTACTGGTCCACGCCGCGAGCGGCCCGCTCCTCGACGAGATCCTCGACGAAACGGGCGCGAGCCACGACGTTGGCGCGCATGCTCTTCGAGAACCCCGGCGCCATATCCGGTCGGCCGCGCCAATCGTCGTCCGGGGCGATCATCCGCAGGCCGATCCGATCGTCGAGCACGTGCGGGTGCGGATCGATCTCGGTATGGAGGGCCCGCCACAGCGCGACCCGCACGGCCGTGTGATCGGGGCCGACGGAACACGCATCGGCCATGGTGCTCAGCTCTCCTTGCCCGGGGCCTGCAGGTTCCACAGGTGCCCGTCCGGGTCGCGGATGATCGCCTCCTGGGTGCCGTAGTGGGTGTCCTCGAACGGCTGTACCACCTCGACATCGGGGCCCGGGCGGAATTCCCGTGCGTCGGCGACCTTCAACGCGATCTGCACCCGCGGTTCGTGATCGGCGGGAACCTCGGCGAGGAACAGGTACGGACCCTCGCCGTTGCGGAACAGGCCCGAATTGTGGTCGGTCGTGAACTCCGGTTCGAAGCCCAGCGCCTGGAAGAACCGGGCGGCCTTCCCCCAGTTGTGGGTCTCGACGAATACGGCCTCGAAGCCTTCGGTCGACATGTCAGCTCTCCTTGTCCTGCGTTCTCGGTTGCTCACGAGGCTCGTCGAGGTAGGCGCGCAGCGCCTCGGCCACCAGCGCCGACAGAGAGCTACCCGTCTCGATGGCGCGAAATTTGACCTGCTTGATCAGCTCGACCGGCAGGTACACGTTGAACTGTTTGACTTCCTCGTCGGCCACCCGACCGATGCTAGCATGCTAGCAAGCTAGATCCCGGCAAAAAGCACGCCGGGAAATGAGGAAGGGCGGCACACGCCGGGATGAGGAGAGCGCACACGCCCGATGAGGAGAGCGCACACGCCGATGAGGAGGGCGCGCAGGTGGGAACGAGGAGGGTGCGTTACCGCTTCAGTTCTTCTGCGAGGGCGCTGGTGAAGGCGTCGACGTCCTCGGGGGTGGTGTCGAAGGCGCACATCAGGCGGACCTCGCCGGTGTCCTCGTCCCAGACGTGGAAGGGGTGGCGGTGGCGCAGGCGCTCAGTCACGTCCGGGGGGAGGATCGCGAAGACGGCGTTGGCCTGGACCGGGCGCGCGATACGGACGCCGTCCAGGGCCTCGGCGGAGCGGGCCAGGCGCGTGGCCATGGCATTGGCGTGCAAGGCATTTCGCAACCACAGATCGCCGCCGAGCAGGGCCTCGAACTGGACCGAGAGAAAGCGCATCTTGGAGGCCAGCTGGGTGGAGAGCATGCGCAGGTATTCGAGGTCGTGGATGCGGTCCGGGGAGAGTACGACGACGGCCTCCCCCAGCATCAGGCCGTTCTTGGTGCCGCCGAACGACACGATGTCCACCCCGACGTCGGTGGTGATCGCGCGCAGCGGGACGCCGAGGTGCGCCGCGGCATTGGCCAGCCGTGCGCCGTCGACGTGGACCAGCATGCCCAGGTCGTGGGCGTGATCGCAGAGCGCGCGAAGTTCGTCGACGCTGTAACAGGTGCCCAGTTCGGTGCTCTGGGTGAGCGAGACCGCCAACGGTTGCGCGCGGTGTTCGTTGCCCCGCCCCCACGCCTGGCGGTCGACCAGTTCCGGAGTGAGCTTGCCGTCGGGGGTGGGGACCGGATAGACCTTGATCCCGGCCACCTTCTCCGCGGCACCGCACTCGTCGGCGTGCACATGCGCGGTCTCGGCCGCGATCACCGCACCCCACCGCGGCAACAGTGCCTGCAGCGCAACGACATTGGCGCCGGTACCGGTGCAGACCGGATAGACCCGGGCCCGCTCGCCGAAGTGCCGGGCGAAGATCTCCCGCACCGCGGCGGTGTACTCGTCGGACCCGTAGGCGGCCTGGTGACCGCCGTTGGCCGACGCCAGCGCCTGCAGCACCTCCGGATGGATCCCCGCCCAGTTGTCGCTGGCGAATGCGCGTGCGGTCGGATCGTGTCGGCTGACGACATCGGTCACGGATTCTTCCTCTCCTCGCGGGTCAAGATCGGCAGCGCCGCTCCGAGTCATAGCAAACGCGACTACCATGCGCAGTACACCCGTGCGGGTGATCGATGAGCAACCCATCCGCAGGGGGCGGGTCGCCACGCTGTGACGGCCCGATCGGCAACGCAAGAGGGGTTTCGAGGTGGATAGGCCGGCGTGGGCGCCCGAGGGCGTGGACATGACGCATGCGAGCCCGGCACGGATGTATGACGCCCTTTTGGGCGGCTCGCACAATTTCGAGGTCGACCGCCGTGCCGCGGAGATGGGTAAGAAGCTGGTTCCGGACCTGCCGCGACTGGCGCTGAGCAACCGGGCGTTCCTGCGCCGGGCGGTGCGGTTCCTGGCCGACGCCGGGATCCGGCAGTTCCTCGACATCGGCTCGGGCATCCCGACCGCGGGCAATGTGCACGAAGTGGCGCAGGAGCTGGACCCGGATATCCGGGTGCTCTACGTCGACATCGATCCGGTGGCGGTCACGCATTCGCGGACCATCCTGGCGGGCAACGACCGTGCCGATGCGATCCAGGCCGACCTGCGCAAACCCGATGAACTACTGGCCCGGGCCCGAGACACCGGACTGATCGACTTCGCCGAGCCGGTCGGGCTGCTGCTGGTCGCGGTCCTGCATCTGGTACAGGACGAGGAGCGGCCGGTGGAGCTGGTTTCGGCGCTGCGCGAGGCGGTGCCCGTCGGCAGCCATGTGGCGATCTCACATCTCACCTCGGCGCAGCGGCCCGACGATGCGGCTCGCCTGGGCGAAAATTCGGCAAACGAGAGCGGCGTCGGCATCAGATTCCGCGACCGCGACGCCATCACTGCCATGTTCACCGGCTGGGAGCTGGTGGAGCCCGGCGTGGTCGAACTGCCCCTGTGGCATCCGGAATCCGACCGCGATCTGCACGAAGCGCCCGGCCGCTCACTCGGTTTGGCGGGTATGGGACGCAAGGTCTGAGCGGGACGACGGGGCAGACAGGGGCCGAGGTGGGTTCGTACGAGCTGGCGGTGCGGTGGGCCGACGCGCTCGACGGCGTCGTGGCCCCCACCCTCACGCGGACCCAGATCGAGGCCCTGCTGGCCGGGCTGACCGATGAACTGCTCGCGGTGCTACGCGGGACGGTCGACACCGATACGGCCCGGCTGGCGGCCTCGGCGCTGGTCGCGGTCAACTACCGCGACGAGGCCGCGGTGAGCCGGTCGGTCCGGTTCATCTGCCAGGACCTGGTGGATGCGCTGTGCCCCGGCCGTACGGGCCCGCAGTACGACCACATTCGCGAGCGGGCCGTCACGGTGGCCGCCGACTTCGCGGCCGGATTCACCGCCGCATTGCGGACGGCGGCGCTGGCCGAACAGGAGACCACGCTGGCCGCGGCGCTGGCGGCCGCGCAGGAGGCGCAGGCTCAACGCCAACTGTCGGAGGCTCGGTTCGCGGCGATCTTCGCCGGTGCCTCTGTCGGTATCGGCACCATCGACGTCGGTACCGGCACGGTGGTCGATGTGAACGCGGCGATGGCCGACATGCTCGGGGTACCGGCGGCCGAGATTCCCGGCCGGGCGGTCGCCGATGTCCTGGGCGGCGCCAATATCGGCACCGCCTACCACCAGTTCCAGCAGCTGCTCGCCGGTCGCATCGACCGATTCCGGTTGGAGACCGACCACACCCGCCCGGACGGCGATCACACCATCATCGACCTGTCGATGTCCGCGGTGCGCGATGCCAGCGGTGCGGTGCGCTTCCTGGTCGGCGTCGCGGTGGACGTCACCGAGCGCAAGGCCCTCGCCGACCGCCTCTGGCACGACGCGCATTACGACAATCTCACCGGCCTGGCCAACCGGGTGCTGTTCCTGGATCGGCTCGCGCAGGCCGTCTTGCCGATCGGGCTGTGCTATCTGGATCTGGACGGTTTCAAGGAGGTCAACGACGAGTACGGCCACACCGTCGGTGATCAGGTGCTGGCGGTGGTCGCCGACCGGCTGCGCGGCGCCGCGGCCCCGGGGCTGGTCGCCCGGCTCGGCGGCGACGAATTCATCGTGCTGGTGGAGGGCTGCGCGGGACAGGATCGGCTCGTGGCACTGTCGGGTCGGCTCCTGGCTGCCCTCACCGAACCCATTCATCTTGCGGGACATTCCATTTCGGTCGGCGCCTCGATCGGGACCACGCTGGTCGCCGAGCACCCCGAGAATATCGACGATCTCCTGCACACGGTGGATACGGCCATGTACCGCAACAAATCCCGGCGGCACCGGCCTCGTCCGCGCCAGCCCCTCTAGCCGGCGCTCATCGGGCTCAGAAATCCATGCCGCCGATCCCGCGCGGCGAGGACTCCGGCTCGCCCGGCCGCGCATCGCCCCGCGGCTCGGCGGTGACCGATCCGTGCTCGTCCCCGACATCGGACTCCCGCGATTCGGCGGGCCGCGCGCTGCCCCGTCCGAACAGGCGGCGTAGCCCCGAGCCCACAGCGGCGCCGAAGTTCTCGATGGCATCCCGAATCGGCATGGGCGACCTCCTCCTGCGACAACACGGTCACCCCGGGCATACCCGCCCTTTCCCGAACCACACCGCAGCAGGGTGCATGGGGTGACCGGGCGGCTTTCGTGGTTTTGCCGATGGACGCGGAGGGTGGCGGTCGGCTGAGCTGGTCTCAGGAGGTCGCTATGTCGTTGTTGATTACCGAGCAGGCTGGGGCGGTGCTCACGGTGGCCATGAACAATCCGCCGTTCAACTTTCTCGATGCCGCGCTGATGAGCGAGTTGGAGGAGCTGCTGGCGAGTGTCGACCGCGATTCGAGTGTGCGGGCGGTAGTGCTGACCAGTGCGGTGCCCGAGGTGTTCATCAGCCATTACGACGTCGGGGAGATACTCGACGGGAGCGAACGGGCCGGAATGCGGGTTCCCGCACCGGTGGCCGCGGTCGCCCTGCGGACACTGGCTCCGCTGCGCCGGGTGCCCGGTGTGCGGCGGCTGCTCGATCACGGCCCGGCGGCCGGGGTGGCCGGGCTGCTGCGCTATCACGCGGTCATCTCCCGAATGCGCCACAGCTCAACGGTTTTCGTCGCGGCGCTGAACGGGCGCGCGCTGGGCGGCGGCTTGGAATTGGCGCTCGGCTGCGATATCCGGGTGATGGCCGACGGCCCCTACGAGATCGGACAGCCGGAGATCCTGATCGGATTGCTGCCCGGCGGGGGTGGCATTGCGGCCCTCACTCGCAGTATCGGCCTGTCGGCGACGGTCGAATTGGCCCTCGAGGGACGTCCCCTCACCCCGCGACAAGCCTATGACGCCCGCATCATCCACCACCTCACCCCACCGGACCAGACCGTACCCCGGGCCCAGGAGATCGCTGCCCGACTCGCCCGCCGGTCCCCCGCAGCCGTGCGAGCGGTCAAGCACGCCGCCTACGACGGCGCCACGGTCCCGCTCGGCCGCGGCCTCGCCATGGAACGAATTGCCTTCTTAGCCTTGGCAACTCGCCCCGACACCCGGGCGGCCATGCGCACCTACCGCGACACCGTGGCCGACTATGAACGCTCCGGCACGGGACTGCAGGACTTTGTCACCGAACAACTCCCCCGTCTGCTGGACGGCACCGCCATAGACTTCACGAACGGAACGAAGTAAAGCGGTCACGGAATCTCATTGCCGCGGTGGGACGTCTTGCCGGATTGACAGGCCGTCTGTCACTATGGGTTCATGTTCGTTGGAAAGGACAACGCCACCCTCATCCGGTGAGCGTATTCGGGCAGCGGGACGCTGCAGAAATTCGTCGAAAATGGCTGGGGTGGATGCTGTCCACCGCACCGGCCGATCGTTCCGCCGCGGAAGCGGCATTATCCGAACTCTACCGAGCGGTGGAATTACCTCCGCCGCGGTTTCGTTGGGTTCATTCCCCCTTGCAGGCCATGTGCACCGGTGAGCCCGGAAGAGTCGACCGGCGGCCGGTATGGCAGTGGGATACCTCGGATTGCCCTGTACTGAAGCGCCTTTCGGCACTCTGTAGTGAGACTGCGGCTACCGGTCCGCCGCCGGTACGGGGCTGTTCGAGCTGTGGGTCTCCGCGCCGTTGTCGCGGTCCTGGGCCCAGTGCGTGCAGCCGACCCTCGATGCGGCGCACGATCGGTGGAATCCGTTGCGCTATTGGCACCGAACATGTGGCTGGTATGCGGCATGGGCCGACTTTCCCATCGGCCCGGACCGGCGCTCGGCGCGGCTGTGGCACTCGTGGGCGACCGTCACCCGCACGTGCGGGCCATGGTGGCCGGGCGAGCGGATCTGCGTGATCTCCGAACGGCCGCAGATCGTCCGCACCGAACCGGCCGGTGACCTCGGCGAGGTGCGACTGCACTGCGCCGACGGTCCGGCGGTGCGCTATGCCGACGGCTGGGAGCTGCACTTCTGGCACGGCACGCGGGTGCCGCGATGGGTGATCGAAGCGCCCACCGCCGCCGCCATCGACGCCGAACCCAATATCGAGGTGCGCCGGTGCGCGATCGAACGTCTCGGCTGGCCCGCCTATCTCGAACAAGCCGGAATGCGTTTGGTCGCAACCGCTCCCGACCCGGCAAACCGCGGCTTCGAGCTGATGCTCTACGACCTGCCCCGCAACCAGCGCGTGCTGGTCGTCACCAACGGCTCGCTCGAGCGTGACGGCACCCGCCGCCGCTACGGTCTCGGCGTGCCGGGACATTTCACCGAACCCGTCGCCGCAGCGGCCTGGACCTACGGCCTGACCGCGGCGCAGTACTCCCGACTCGTACAACGCACCTGAGGTGACCCCCATGACCGATTCCCTTGCGCTCGAGAACCTCGAGCAGTCCCTGCACATCCCGGTTGTCGACGGCATGCACGCCCAAGGCGACCTGATCGTCATCCCGATACGGCTGCTCGCCTCGGTCGCCGCAATCCCCGAGGCGACCTGGCGGTATGTGCCGCCGGACGGCATCGAGGTGCTGCGCGGCGCCGCGGGTGGCAACCCGCATACTCTCGTCGCCGAGCCCGGCTCCTGCCGCTGGACGACACAGGTCCACGACCCCGAAGGACTGGCGCTGGGCATGTTCACCACCGACACCGTGGCTTACCTGATGCATCCCGAACACGGGGCCACCGGCAGCGCACCGGGCACCTATCTGATCCGCCGCCAGCGCGAATTCAGTAGCTTCGGTTCGTCTCTGGTTGCCGACTGACCGCCTCGTGCGACGGCGGCCGGCGCTGTGCGCGCCGGCCGCCGTCGTCCTACTTCGCCGCTCTCTCGAGGTCGCGAATGTGCTGTCAGTGACGCGGTTTGGTGATTGCGTCCTTGACGCGGTCGAGGACCGCGGCGAACGGTCCCACGAACATGTTCGCGGGTGCGGACTCCACGCCCGGATGGGGGCGCGTCGGGGCGGTTTTCTCGGCGAATTCGACGACGGTGCGCATGCGCTCGAGGTCGTCCTGGTCGAGCTGGGTGCGCAGCTGCTTGAATTCCTCGCTCTCCTCGTGACCGGCGTGGTTGAGGACCGCGTCACGCAGGGCGGCCAGTTTCACGCCGAATTCCGGTGAGGAAATATCCATATCGTCGAGTTCGGACAAGGCCTTCTTGGCCTTGTTCTCCTCTTGCAGCCGGGCGTCCACGATGGCATCGCCGTTATCGATCTCACGGCGAGCCCGCGGATGGACGATCTCCTCCTCGGCGGTCTCGTGAACCGCCAGCAGCCGGCGCAGCTCGAAGAACTTCTGCTCCCGCTCCTCCGGGGTCGCCGCCTCGGCGGTTTCGGCGAACAGCTGCCGAATCCGGTTGTGCTGGTCCAGCAGGAAGTCGACGACGTCCGCAGTGCTTTCGATGCGTTGTGCTGCCATGGTTGGTACCTCCTGGTCGGCATGGATGGCCGGGCTGGTAGCCATCCATCGACGCCGTACCCGGCCCACCGAGTCACAAACGACGGCGCACGAGCCGGATTCAGCCGCGCGCGAGACCGGTCTCCGCCCGCAGCGCCTCCACCACCTCGAAATCGCGGTCGGTAGGGTCGAAACCGCCTATTCCCGAGGCGAATTCGCGGATGCGCCAGGGACCGATCGTCTGCGCGGCCAGCGGCGGGGTGCCCAGTCCCGCGCCGTCGCGCAGGCCGTCGACGAATTCACCGAGCGCGTCCAGCCCGCCGAATCGTGGCGACCACCCCAACTCGGTGCGGGCACGGGTGGTGTCCATGACCGGCAGATGCAGGAAGGCGTCGAGCAGATCCGCCGGCACCGGTGCCAGACGCAGCCGCCACGCCGCCGCGGTCGCGGCCCGTGCGAGGCCCTGCGGCAGCGGCACGGTCCGCGCCCGGAACAGCTCGGCCAGCCGCTGCGCATCGATCACCGGATCGGCCGCGATATTGAAGGCGCCGTGGACATCTCGCGTCACCGCCAGCCGGAACGCCTGCCCCGCATCGTCGGTGTGCACGGCCTGGAAGCGCAGTCCCGGCAGCGCGGGCACGACCGGCACCGTGCCCGGACCCACCAGCCGGTTCGGCAGCAACGGGCCGATGAACAGGCGCCGCTGCTCGCTCGCGGACCCGCGCTGGAAGACGAACGCCGGGCGCAGGCGCACCACCCGGCAGCCGGGGTGCTCGCGTTCGAAAATATCCAACAGCCGTTCCACATAGGCCTTTTCGCGGGTGTACGCGGCGGCAGGCCAGCCATGGGTCGGCCAGCTCTCGTCCACCGGATGCGCGTCGCGGGTCGGCGAATAGGCGCCCACCGACGACGCGTAGACCAGCGTCGGCACCTTCGCCTGCGCCACCGCACGGAATACCCGGCCGCTGCCGATCACATTGGCTCGCCAGGTCTGCAGCGGCCGGTGGGTCGGCTGGAACAGCCACGCCAGATGGATCACGGCATCCGCATCGCGAAACAGCGGCACCAGATCGTCGTCGCGCACGTCGGCGCTGGTCCAGTCCGTCTTGTCCGGCCGCCAGCCGGGCACCCTGCGCGCCAGCCCGAGGATCGATGTCACCTCCGGGTCCTGCGCCAGGGCCGAGACCACCCCGGTCCCGATGTTCCCGGTGGCGCCCACGACTACCACCCGCATGGCGTACCTCCTCCATCGCGCATCTGCTGTCGTTAGCCGCGTACCCGGACCCGGGCCGAGCACACGCCCGGTTTGCCGATCGCGGATCCGGGAACGTCGTGCACGTCTGCATCCCCCGAAAGGAGCACGTGATGGGCCGGCCGGTGCCGTGGGCGACAAGGGCCCAGCGGCGGAATCCGTTCCGCGAATGCGACGACCTCGCCGATCGGAGCGAGAAGGCCGGACCGCCGCGTACCGAGCTCGCGAAAGGCTGATCGCATGCGAGCACTCACCGTCATTCCCGGCAAGCCCGATTCGCTGGCCGTCGAGGAGGTCGACGCTCCCCGCCCCGCCCCCGGCGAAATGCTGGTCCGCGGTCTGGCCCTGGGTATCTGCGGCACCGACCGGGAGATCGCCGCAGCCGAGTACGGCTCGCCGCCACCGGGTCGGCAGCAGTTGGTGCTCGGCCACGAATCGCTGGGGCGGGTCGAGCACGCACCCGATGAAAGTGGCTTCGCCGCAGGCGATCTCGTGGTGGGTGTGGTGCGCCGCCCGGATCCGGTGCCGTGTGCGGCCTGCGCGCGGGGCCGGTTCGATATGTGCCGCAACGGCCGCTACACCGAGCGCGGCATCAAGGGGCTCGACGGCTACGGCAGCCAATTGTGGTCCGTATCTGCGGATTACGCGGTGAAGCTGCCGAAGAACCTGGAACGGACGGGGATGCTGACCGAGCCGACCAGCGTGGTGGCCAAGGCGTGGGATCAGGTCGACGCGATCGGCAAGCGCAGCTGTTTCGATCCGGAGCGGGTGCTGGTCACCGGCGCCGGTCCGATCGGATTGCTGGCCGCCTTGATCGGCGCCCAGCGCGGGCTCGACGTCCATGTCCTTGACCGCGTCACCAGCGGGCCGAAACCCGAACTGGTGCGCGCGCTCGGCGCGACCTACCACCACGGTGACCCGGGTGAGCTGGCCCAGCACATCGATCCGGACGTGGTGATCGAGGCCACCGGCGCCGGGGAGGTGGTCTTCGACGTCATCGCGGAAACCACCCCGACCGGCATCGTCTGCCTGACCGGCGTCTCGCCTCGGGGTCGCACCCTCACCATCGATGCCGGTGCGTTGAATCGAACCCTGGTGCTGGACAACGAGGTTGTGGTCGGCTCGGTGAACGCCAGCGTCGAGCACTACCGCCAGGCCGTGGCCGCCCTCGCCGCGGCCGACGGCCGCTGGCTCGAGCGCCTGATCACCCGTCGCATCGGCCTCGAGCAGCTACCCAAGGGCTTTGCGGCGGAGAAAGACGACGTGAAAGTGGTCGTGGCACTGGACGACAGCCAACTCTGAGCCGAATCGGGGATTGTATGGGACTCCGAGTCCCATATATCCTGGAGGCGGAGAGGTTCAGGAGGCACCGATGACGTTGTCCGCAATCCGCCAGGGTGAACTGTTCGGGCCGCACTATCGCGAAGCGCTCGCGACGCTGTCGGAAGGGTCGGTACACCGGCACTTCGATCCCTATCGCGATATCGACTGGGACGGACCGGAATTCGCGATCGATCCCGACGATCCGCGCTGGGTGCTCGATCCCGGCATCGACCCGCTCGGCGCGACGCAGTGGTATCGCGAATTACCGCTGCAGCGGCAGATCGAGATCGGGAAGTGGCGGATCGCCAATGTCGTCAAGGTGGGTGCCGCCTTCGAGAGTGTGCTGATCCGCGGCCTGATGCAGTACATCATGACGCTGCCCAACGGTTCACCGGAGTTCCGGTACTGCCTGCACGAGATGACCGAAGAGTGCAACCACATCCAGATGTTCCAGGAGCTGGTGAACCGGATCGGTGTCGACGTGCCCGGTATGCGGCCGATCTTCCGGGTGCTCTCGCCGTTCATCGGGGTGGCCGGTGGCTATTTCCACGTCATCCTGTTCATCGGCATCCTGGGCGGCGAGGAGCCCATCGACCACTATCAGAAGGCGGTCATCCGCGCCGGTTCGCACCTCCCGCCCGCGGTCGTGCGGACGATGGAGATCCACATCGCCGAGGAAGCGCGGCACATCTCCTTCGCCCACGAGTACCTCACCGCCCACATCCAGCGCTCGAATCCCGCCGGAAAAGTCGTGTGCGCATTGGCATTTCCACTGGCGATGCGCTGGCTGGTGGGTGAGATCATGGCACCTCCGCGCTCGTTCGCCGCCCGCTTCGACATTCCGCGCGAGGTCATCAAGGAGGCGTTCTGGCGCGCACCCACCTCCCGCCGGATTCTGTCCGGATATTTCGACGACGTTCGCAAGCTCGCCGGAGATCTGGGCATGCTGAACCCGGCGACCCGATTGCTGTGGCGCGCATTGCATATCGACGGACCGCCGTCGCGGTACCGCAGCGAACCCGACCGGCGCACGCGCCGGGTCGGGTAACCGAGAGGGGTGTACGCCGGTCGGGTTGGCGGGATTGGGGATGAGGCAGGACGGGTGGTCGCTACTCCGCGGCGGCCAGGGCCTCTATCACCTGCAGGAACGGTTGGTCGGGGTCGAGGATTACGTCGTGGGCGCGGGCTACTCCGTCGAGGACGCTCCAGGCATAGCTCGATACCTCGGTGATCAGCTGGTCTCGGGTCAGTGAGGGGTTCGGGTCGCGGGCCCAGCGGGTGACGGTGGCCTCGGTCATCGAGACGATGGCGAAGGTCATGGTGTCGACGACGGGCGGGTCCGCGACGCCGACCACTCCGGCCAGCCCGGACACCAGCCGGCCCAGGCGCTCGGTGACGGTGGCCAGCAGGCTGGTGACCGCGTCCTGATCCTGATCGTCGCCGGTCGCCGGGCCGCTGCGCAGGAACTCGTGCAGGCGGGGATGGTCGCCGATCCAACCGACAACGGCGCCGACGGCACGCGCCAGGATCTCGCGGATCGAGCCCGACCCGATATCCAGGGCCGCATCGAGGGTGTCGATGAACCGCTCGCCGATGGCGGATCGTACGCGCCGATCCAATTCGTCGCGACCCGAGAATTGCCGGTACAGAACCGATTTCGCCAGCCCCGCGCGAGCGGCGATCCGCTGCGCCGAGATATCGGCACCCGGCGGCGTCTCCTCCAGCAGCGCGATGGCCGCCTCGACGATGCGCGCGCGGCGCTCGTCGTTGTGCGGCTGCCATCGCGCCCGCCGCCCCTCGACCACCACCGCTCCTGTCGACACGCCCCGAGTGTAGGCAGTCGGCGGGTCGGGTGCCGAACCGATCAGCGCACGCGGTACTCCTCGGCCGTGGCGGAGAGCCGCATCCCGTGGCCGGGCCGATCCGCGGGCACGTGCAGCAGGCCTCCGCGCACCGGCGGCACGCCGTCGGCCAGCAGCGGTTCCAGCCGGGCGTGGTCGGCGAACCATTCCACATCGCGGAGGTTGGGCACCGCGCCCGCGATGGGCGCGTGGAGTGCGGGCGCGCAGTGCGCCGAGACCTCGAGGCCGTTGGCCGCGCCGATTCCGGCGCAGCGGAGCAGACCGGTGTAGCCGCCACAGCGGGTGACGTCCAATTGCAGGCAGTCCACGGCGGTGACCAGGCGGGTGGTGTCATAGTCGTCGTAGATGTACTCCCCCGCCGCGACCTCGCAGCGCAGCGCGGCCCGCACCGAACCCAGTCCGCCGATGTCGTCGCTGGTCACCGGCTCCTCGAACCAGGCCACGCCCAGTTCGTCGAGTTCGGCGCCGACGCGGCGGGCCTGCCCCCGGGTGTAGCCGCCGTTGGCGTCCACCATCAGCCGCACGCCGTGGCCCGCCCGCTGCCGTAACCGGCGCACCCGGTGCAGATCGCGATCCACTGCGCCCCCGGAGTTTTCGCCGATCTTGATCTTCATGGCGGCACAGCCCGCCGCATGCCATCGGTCGATCTGCTCGTCGAGCTGATCGTCGTCGAGGGTGGTGAAGCCGCCGGAACCGTAGACCGGCACCGCGGTGCGGGTCGCCCCGAACAGCGTCGGCAGCGGGATGGCATGCAGCCTGGCCTGCAGATCCCACAGCGCGATATCGACCGCGCTGATGGCATGGGCGCCAATGCCTTTGGCGCCAATATTGCGGCAGGCCCGCCGCATCGCCTGCCAGCAGCCGGGGATGTCGAACGGCGACCTCTCGCGCAGCGCCGGCGCCAGGATGTCGGTGATCACCGTGGCCGCCGCGGCGCTGCTGTAGGTCCACCCCAGACCCGTGCGGCCCCCGGCCTCGACGGTGACGGTGACGGCGGTGGTGGCATCCCATTCGAGGGTGCCGTCGGCCTCCGGTTCCGGAGTGGGGAACCGGTAGGCCGCGGCCTCGATCTTGTCGCAGACGGTGGGCTGGTCCTCGGTCATGACAGCCGCTCCGCCAAGACCTGCGCCAGATGCTGCGGCTCGATATCCGGTGCCAGCGAACGAATCTGGGTGCGGCAGCTGAAGCCGTCGGCCAGCACCAGCGTTCCGGGTTGCCGCTGCCGGACGGCGGGCATGAGCTTGTCTTCCGCGCAGGCCACCGACACCTCGTGGTGACCGCGCTCGAAACCGAAATTGCCTGCCAGCCCGCAACATCCGGCATCGAGCACCTGGGTGCGCACTCCGGCCCGGTCGAGCAGCGTTCGTTCGGAGCCGAATCCGAGGACCGCATGCTGGTGACAGTGCGGTTGCGCCAGCGCCCGCACCTCCGGCCCGGTGGGGTGCCAGTCGGGGGCTCGTTCCGCCAAAAGTTCGGCGAGAGTGCGGGTCTGACCGGCCAGGCGATGGGCGTCCTCATCGCCGTGCAACAGTTCGGGCAGATCGGCGCGGAACACCGCGGCGCAGCTGGGTTCCAGCATCACGATCGGGGTGCCGGTGCGCAGCTGCGGCGCCAGCGCCCGCAACGTGCGGCGCAGAACGCGCTGCGCCGTGTGCAATTGGCCCGTCGAAATCCAGGTCAGCCCGCAGCACACCGTGCGCGGTGGGATCTCGACCGTGAAACCGGCGTGTTCGAGCACCTGCACCGCGGCCTCGGCGATCGCCGGCTCGAAGTTGTTGGTGAAGGTGTCCGGCCACAGCAGGACCGGGCCGCGGCGGCCGACGCTATGGACCCGGCGGCGGAATCGGGTGGTGAACCGGGGTGAGGCGAAGCGCGGCAGCTCCCGCTCCGGTGCGATACCGCCGAGCTTCTGGACGACTCGGCGCAGGCCGGGCGCGTGAGTCACGGTATTGACGGGGCGGGCCATGCTCGTGGCCAGGCGCGCCCACAGCGGGATCCAGCCCATCGAGTAGTGCGCCATCGGTCGCAGCCGATGCTCGTAATGGTGGGAGAGGAATTCGGCCTTGTAGGTGGCCATGTCGACATTCACCGGGCAGTCGCTGCGGCAGCCCTTGCACGCCAGGCACAGATCGAGCGCGTCGCGTACCGCCTCCGAGCGCCAACCATCCTGAACCACGTCGCCGTTGAGCATCTCGAACAGCAGTCGGGCGCGGCCGCGGGTGGAGTGCTCCTCCTCGCGGGTCACACGGTAGCTCGGGCACATCACCCCACCCTCGGCGCCGCGGCATTTGCCCACGCCGACGCAGCGGGCGGCGGCGACGCTGAAGCGGTGATCGTCCTGCGGGAAGCCGAAATTCGTCTGCGGCTCCCACGGACGGTAGTGCGCGCCCTGCCGCAGATCCTGGTCGAGGCGGCGGGGTGTGACCACCTTGCCGGGGTTCATCCGATTGCGGGGATCGAACAGGGCCTTCACCTCACCGAACGCGGTGACGAGGCGCTCGCCGAACATGATCGGCAACAGCTCGCCGCGCGATTGGCCGTCACCGTGCTCGCCCGACAGTGATCCACCGTAGCGGGCCACCAGCCGGGCGGCGTCCTCGACGAACGAGCGGTACTTGGCGATGCCCTCGGCGGTCCGCAAATCGAACGGGATGCGGGTATGCACGCAGCCCTGGCCGAAATGGCCGTAGAGCGAGGCGGTTCCGTAGTCGTAGCGGTCGAGCTGGTCATGGAAGTCGCGCAGATAGTCGCCGAGGCGCTCGGGCGGCACGGCGGCGTCCTCCCAGCCTTCGTGTGTCTCCGGGCCGTCGGGCGGGAAGGCGGTGGCGCCGAGCCCGGCCTCACGCGCGGCCCAGATCTCCGCCTCGCGCTGCGGATCGTCGAGAAGTTCGGCGGTGATCCCGAGATGGGACTTCAGATCGTCGATCATGCTGCGCGCCTTGCGATCCGCCTCGTCCTGATCCTGCCCGGCGAACTGGGCCATCAACCAGCCGTTGCCCTCGGGCAACTGCTGGATCGCCCGTTCGGCCAGTCGGCGGCTGTGTTCGAGTTGGACCAGGCGGTCGTCGATGCCCTCCAGGGCCATCGGCCCGTGCGGCAGCACCAGCGGGACCGCGTCGGCGGCCTCGAAGATGTCGCGAAAACCCAAGACGGCCAGGGCGATAGCGGGTGGCCGAGGTACCAGGTCGAGTTCCGCGCGCAGCACCGTCACCAGGGTGCTCTCGCTGCCGACGAGGAACTTCGCGATATGGAACTCGCGTTCGGGCAGTAGGGCGTCGAGGTTGTATCCCGAGACCCGGCGCGGGATGTCGGGGAATCTCACGCGGATCTCGTCGGCGTAGCGGTCGCGAATCTCGCGCAGCCGATGCAGCAGTTCGCCTGCGCCATCCCCGGTTTCGGCCTCCTCACCCTTGCCGACCCACAGTCGCGTGCCGTCGTAGGTCGCGATCTCGAGGCGCCGCACCGAATCCGACATCTTGCCGTACGACTGCGCGGTCGAGCCGCAGGAGTTGTTGCCGATCATGCCGCCGATGGTGCAACTGACATGGGTCGAGGGCCGCGGACCCACCATGAGCCCGTGTTCGGCCAGGCGAGAATTCAAGCGGTCCAACGCGATTCCCGGCTCCACCACCGCGGTCCGAGCGGCCGAATCGACACTGATCACCCGATCGCAGTACTTGCTCCAGTCGATGACCACCGCGGTGTTGCAGCACTGCCCGGCCAGGCTGGTACCGCCTCCGCGCGACAGCACAGGCACATCGTGCTCCCGACACACGGCGAGGGCCCTCACCGCATCCTCCGGAGTCTCGGGCACCACCACCCCGATCGGCACCCGACGATAGTTCGACGCATCGGTCGAATAGGCCGCCCGCGACCCGGCATCGAACCGCACCTCCCCCGCCACCACTCGCCGCAGATCCTGTTCCAGCGCGGCTCCCGCCCCACGGCCACCATGCGTACCCATCCCGCACACCTCCGCTCGCTCGACACACACTGTCGAGGACCGGTCGCCCGACCGCCCCCCGACAGCGGCCGGTTACCCGTTCCCCCGTCGAGCACACGCGGACCACCTCGCATGGCATGCTGGCGCGGTGGATTCGGATCTGGGGGAGATTCTCGGCATTCTCGACCGAATACTGGCCATCGTGCGGAGTGGGCCGCAGGATCTGAGCTGGTCCGGCTATGCGGACGAGGCGGAGCTGCTCGCCGAGCACTCCGAGCGGCTCCGGCGCGGCGATACGAGCCGATTGCGGGATCTCGATTTCCTTTTAGCCACGACCGGCCCCGTCTGTGAGGTCGCGGCCAGCAGCGGCTGGCTGGAAACCTTCACCGAACTGGGAATCCGCTTCGATCGGCTGTCCGCGCGCCTGCGGCCATCAACCGGTACGGCTTGACCGTGCCGGAGCGTCGGCCCCGCGCCCTTGGACGGCATAGCCAACCGTCGAGACCACGGGCCGTAGCACGAGTCCTCCGCACCAGGGCCGCAGCACGAATCCCCGTCCTCCCGGCCCCCAGGCCGGGAGGACGGGGTCAGGACGCTAGTTGGCCGGGGCGGGGGCCGTGTTGGCGGACGTGATGTAGGTGATGACCTGGTGCAGGTCCGGGAAAACGCGGTGGGCCAAGGCCCGGGTTTCGGTGGTGGGGGCCACCAGGTCCGGGACCAGGAGGCAGCGCAGGCCGGCCGCGTGGGCGGCGCGCAGGCCGTTGGGGGAGTCCTCCACGGCGATGGTGTGGTCCGGGTCGGCGCCCAGGGCGGCGACCGCGGTCAGGTAGGGCTCGGGGTGGGGCTTGCCGCGGGTGACGTCGGTGCGGGTCACGATCGCGTCGAAGCGGCCACCGATGCCCGCGACCTCCAGGTGGTGGACGGTGCGGTCGCGGCCGGACGAGGTGGCGATGGCGCGAGGGATGGACTGGCGGTCCAGCTCGTCCAGCAGTTCGGTCACGCCCGGCTTGGTCTCCAGGCGACCGTCGTCGACCAGCCGCGTCAGCGTGGTGTCGTGCCGCGCGAAGTAGTCGTCGAGCGGGAACCGCTCGCCGAAGGCCTCGGCGGCGAGCTCCCGGCAGCGGTCGGCGGGCATGCCGATCAGGCTGCGGCAGAACTCGAGCGGCATGTCGTAGCCGAGTTCGGCGCCGGCGATGGTCAGCGACTCGATGGCCAGCCGCTCGGAATCCAGCAGCAGCCCGTCCATGTCGAAGACCACGGCTTGCACGGGTTTGTCGGCGGTCATCGGTTACTCCTTTCGAACTCCGGCAGCAGGCGCCGCCGCACCGCGGGCGCGACGCCGTCGCGGGTCAGATCGGCCAGCGCATCGCCGACCTCACGCTGCACCCGCTCCGGTTCCGGCAGTTCGCCGAAAATGTCGGTGCGCTGCAGGAATTCACGCGCCTTCCGGTGCGGATCGGCGATGCGGGCCAGTTCGGCGAGCGAATCGGCACG
Source organism: Nocardia transvalensis (assembly GCF_015477765.1). Classification (GTDB taxonomy): domain Bacteria; phylum Actinomycetota; class Actinomycetes; order Mycobacteriales; family Mycobacteriaceae; genus Nocardia; species Nocardia transvalensis_A. The sequence continues at coordinate 118,701 of NZ_JADLQQ010000001.1, forward strand.
CGGATCGATCAGCTCCATGACGGCATCGTCGGCGCCGACGGCGTCGAACCAGCGTATCCAGGCCGCGATCAGCAGCTCCGCACCCGGGGTCGCACGCCCGGCGGCGATGTTGTCCGACATGGCGTCGATCACCCGCGGAATCATCTTGTCCGAGCCGTTGCGGCCCACGCGCGACATGTCGTGGCGAATGGCCGGGTTGCGGAAACGATGCATCAGATCGTCGACGGTGCGGCGCAATTCGGCATCGGGCAGCGACACCGTCGGCCCCTGCTCGCACAGCATGAACTGCTGCGCCAGGGCACCCAGCACCGGATCGGAACTGGCGTCGGCGATCGTGGCGTGCCCGTCGAGCGCGCCGAGATACGCCAGCAGCATGTGGGTGCCGTTGAGCAGCCGCAGCTTTGCCAGCTCGTAGTCGGTGACATCGGTCACGAACTGGGCACCGGCGAGCTCCCAGGCCGGGCGCTCACCCTCGAAATCCTCGATGGTCCAGGTCAGGAACGGCTCGGCCGACACCGGAGCATGATCCTCGACGCCGCCGAGCCAATTGCGCGTCACCGCGGCGTCGGCCGGGGTCGCCGGCTGCACGATGCGATCGACGACGCTGCAGGGGAACTGCACGTTGCGCTCGATCCAGTCGGCCAGCCGGTCGTCGCGCAGCGCCGCGAAATCGAGCACGGCACGGCGCAGCTGGCGGCCGTTGGCGGTCATGTTGTCACAGCTGATCACGACCGGCGGATCACCACCGCCGCGCCGCACCGCCGCCAGGCCCTCGACCAGCATGCCGATCGCGGTGTGCGGGTCGTGGCGGCACTGCAGGTCGTGCTGCACCGGTTCGGACCCGGCATCCAGGCGGCCGGTGGCCGGGGACACGCAGTAACCACCGGCGGTGACGGTCAGGGTGACGATCCGCACGCGCGGGTCGGCGATGCGCCGGGCGACGCCGATGTGGTCCGAGGGCGCGTGGACGGCCTCCCGGATCGTGCCGACGACCTCGGCGCTGACCTGGCTGCCGTCGTGCAGCAGCGTGGTGTACAGGTTGTCCTGGGCGCGCAGCGCCTCCACCACGTCCGGACGGGACATGGCCACCGCAGCGATGCCCCAGCGCCGGTCACCGGTCGCCTCGATCGCATGCTGGGTCACCAGCGCCTGGTGGGCGCGGTGGAACGAGCCACAACCCAAGTGCACGATGCCGGTGCCCAGGCTGCGCGGCGCGAACCGCGGCCGGGTCACCGTCGACGGCAGGGTGGGCAGAACTCCCGCCGAAAGGCGGGGAACTAAATCAGGATCGGAATTTTCAGTCGACGCCGGTTCGGCGAGAACGGTGTTCCGTGCTACAAGCATGCACAGGCCTCCGTCTGTATTAGAAGCTGGTTTCAATAGCGCCGGTCAGCACTGACTCAGCAACGTTTCAAACGGTAGACGCGCTCGTCCGAGATTTCGAGCTTCCGCAACACCCAGAGGTGTGTCTTAACGTTCTCGTAGCATTCCGATGCATACCGCAAATAGGGCGTAAAAGCCCATTTCAGAGCGGAAGAATCGGCCCCACCGAAGGCGCGGGATCCGGGCACGGCGACGCCCGTGGTGACCTTGCTCACCACGGGCCCGATTTGTCCGATTCCGCGAGACCCTCAGTCGAAGAAGCGGGCCAGCTGCAGGTCCGACGGCCCCGGCATACCCGGCTCCAGCGGCCGCAGATCAGCGAAGACGCTGGCGCCGTCGCAGCCCGCATGCAGCGGGTACCAGCGCCGGTCGCTGTCCGGCCGCGCGCAGATCCCCTTGAAGGTCTGCACGTCCAGCAGCCGCAGGTGGGTAGGGTCGGCGACCGCGTTCACGTAGCGCCACCAGGGCGAAAGCACATGCAGCACCCCACCCGGACGCAGCACCCGATGGCACTCGTCGACCAACGGAAGGAAATCGGCTAAATGCTCCAGCACATGAACGGCAAATACTCGATCGAAAGAATTGTCTGCGAATGGAATTCCATTTCGTAAATCCGCTACGACATCGACACCGGGCGCCGGACGCATATCCAATCCGATATTGTCCGGGTACTGCTTCATACCACCGCAGCCGACGTCGAGGATCCGCGGTCGATCTCCGTTGACCCGCACGCGATCCCAGACCGCCAGCACGCCGGCGAGGTGGCCGATCAGCTCGCGCACGGTGTCCAGCCGCTGCGGCCCGTCCACCGCGCCGGTCAGATGCGCCACCCCGCGCCGGAACTCGACGGCCACCTCGGTGCCGCGCAGGCGCTGGTCGTGGCGCATCAGCTCGTGCACCGCGGCAGTCAACTGCTCGTCGCGCAATTGCCATCGCCGCGGCGACATCTCGGTGAACGGCACCGTCATCACACCCTCCTCGTACCTTCGCTCGGATAGCCAGGTGCCGGATACCCGAGCGTGTGCGCTCGAATCGGAGGCTGCGCGTGCCGTGGCCGATCAGCTCATCGTGTCCACCGGCTGCGGTTCGCTGGCGACCCGGGTGCGAGTGCGGGCCGTGGCGAGCACCGATCCGAGGATGACCAGCGGGAATCCGATCGCCATCCCGGCGGTCAACGGCTCGTCGAGCAGGGCCACGCCGATCAGCAGCGCGACCGCGGGGTTGAGGTAGGTGATCACCGTCGTGCGCGCCGGGCCGACCTCGCCGATCAGGGCGAAGAACACGAGAAAGGCCACTGCCGTGCAGAGTACGGCCAGCCCCAGCACCGACCACCCGGCCGCGGCCGTGATCCGCTCGGGCCATCGCCACGCCACGAACGGCGCATAGCCCGCCGTGGCCACCAGCAGCGACGCGGTGACCACACCCATGGGCGGCAGATCGGCGAGCCGGCGATTGACGATGATCGGCCCTATCGCATACCCGACGGCGGTACAGCCCACGGCTGCGAGTGCGCCGTAGTCCGACAGATCGATGTCCAGGCCGACCATGCCCACCACCCCGCCCAGCCCGATCAGCAGGCCGACGACGCGGCGGCGATCGAAGGCGTCATGGCCGAGCACCGCGAGCAGGACCATCGCGACCAGGGGCACCGTGGCGACCAGCAGACCCACGGTGGAGCTGTTCAATGTCGTCTCGGCATGCGCCAGCAGAAACCAGGGGCCGCTGATCTCGACCAGCGTGTAGGCCAGCAGCCACGGCCAGCGGCGCAGCACCGGACCCAGCGATTTGGTGTACAGCGCGATGGGCAACAGCAGCAGGGCGGCGATGCCGACCCGTCCGCCCGCGACGACCACCGGATCGAAGTCGCGCACGGCGATCCGGATCATCGCGTAGGGCACGCCCCAGATGACACCGAGTGATACGAACAGCGCCCACCCTCGCCGGGTCATCGCCCGCCCTTCCGTATGAATCTATGCACAGCGATCACGATGACAGAGCGGTCCGACACCTCCGTGCCCCGGAAAACCGGGGCAGCACAAGCCGGTTATGAGCGACGATCGCCGGGGTGACCGAAGCGAGTAGGGATCTGTCGAATTAAATTCCAATCGGAAGTACTTTCCTGCGGGAAATCGTTTTCTCTCCGCAGATCCGCCTTCAGAGGCGGTTACGTAGAAGCGGGAGCCGACCCAAGCGGACGTACCCGCAGGGATCTAGCAATCACATAGCAATCCACACTGACGCTGGTAGGACCGGCAGCGACCTAACGGACGAAAGCGTCGAATCGGGCGTTAACCTGGGAAAATGCTGTGAAGATGCCGGATCTCTGGCGTAGCAAAGGGATGTGATCTAGAGCACGACGTCCGTTCTCGCAACGATCGAGAAAGTTAGCGCCGGTAGCTACCTACTATCCTGGGTGCATGAGCTCGGAGTTGATCGAAACCAGTAAGCGGACGATCGGCCTGATCTGGGCACAGACCCCCGGCCGCGTCATCGGCGCGAACGGCCGGATACCGTGGGATATCCCGGAGTATCAGGCGTATCTCCTCGACACGATCTCCGGCCGCACCCTGATCATGGGGCGCAAGACCTGGGACGCGCACCCGGAGCTGTTCGGGACGCTACCCGGGCATCGCACCATCGTCGTCACGCACGATCCGGACTGGTTCGCCCAGGGCGCCGAACGGGCCGGATCCGTCGAAGAGGCCCTGGCGCTGACCGACCCGGAGGAGGTGTGGGTCGTCGGTGGCGGCGAGATCCTGCGCGAGGCCATCGGCTATGCGACGGTCATCGCGGTGACCGAGGTGGAGACGAAGACCGACGGCGACGTCCTCGCCCCGAAGATCCCCGCCGAGGACTTCATGATGACCTACACCATCGGCTCGAAGCGCTCGTCCAACGGGCGCGATACCTACGTCCTGCGCAGCTACGCCCGCAAGTAGCGCTACCGCCCACGCAGCGTCGCCGCGCCCTCACGGTAACTGTGTCGCGAAACGTACCAGCGCAGTTCGGATTTGGCCTTGGCGTTGGAGACGCGCAGCGACATGTCGAGCATCTGCTTCGCGGCCAGCGGGGCGGCGATCCGGAACAGCCGGGCGGGTATCCGGCGGGGGCGGCGAGCGCCGACGGCGGCGGCGAGCGCGTCGAAAACGTCCTCCCAGCGGGCGGGTTCGTCGTCGACGATGTTGTAGGCCTGGCCGCCGCGCCCGCGTTCGAGGGCGGCCACCGTGGCCTCGGCGGCGTCGTCCACGTACAGCCAGCCACAGAATCCGGTGCCACCGGCGGGCACCGGCAGCAGCCGTAGTTTCAGCGCCCGCACGTACAGATCCGAGGCGCCCGGTCCGTAGAACAGTCCGTACCGCAGGGCGATCGCGTCGAGTCCGGGCTCGTCCCACGGCTGTTGTTCGGCCAGGCGCAGCGCCTCGATCGAGTCGTCGGCCCTATCGCCCTGCGGCCGGCCGAACGGGCTGTCCTCGGTCACCGGGTCGAGGCCGTGGTCGCGCAGGCCGTAGCCGGAGACCAGCGACTGGGTGAGAAATCGGGTCGCCCCAACGGATTTCGCCAGATCCAGCAGATGCCGGGTGCCGGTGGTGCGCAAGATATTGGTGCGGCGCAGGCCCGGGCTGTGATAGTGCGTCGGAGGCCCCAGCCGATAGGCGGTCAGCTCATGTATCACCGCGTCCGCGCGGATGCCGTCCACCGCGCGGAGCAGCGCGGTGCGATCCAGCACGTCCGCGATCACCGGTCGTGCGCCCGCCTCGGTCAGCTGCAGGGCACCGCGCGGGGTACGGGCCAAGCCCACCACCTCGTGCCCGGCCGCGCGCAGCCGCGCCACCAACGGCCGCCCGATCGCGCCGGTTGCCCCTGCCACAACGACTTTCATCGATTCGGCTCCCCGATTGCCCGACTGCCTGCCCCTACATTGTGTCAGGCCGCGGCGCATACGAGCCGGAACCTTGCTCCCCCGCCGGGTGCGGATTCGTCAGAACCAGGTGCCGCTGAACGGCTGTGTGCGAGTGGCGAACAGCGCGTCGGCGCGGTCGAGGGCACCGGCGTGATGTTCGGTGACGCGGCCTGCCAGGGCGAGGTGGTGCCAGCTGGACCCGCCGAGGTAGACGGTGGCGAGGGCGGAGACGTCGGCGGTGAGGTCGGCGGGTGCGTCGGTGCGGGTGACACCCTCGGCGGATACGCGATAGGTCCCGGTGTTCGCGGCCAGGATCGGGTCCGTGACCGCGACTATCACGGGCTCGCCCGGGCCGAAGGTGCGGCGCCGCAGGGCCGCGAGGACATCGATCAGCCGCAGCCAGGTCTCGTCGCGCACCTCGGACACGGTGACCGCGCGCGGGTCGGTGAACAGCTGACGCAGCGGATTGTCCGGCGCGACAGCGGGAATGACAACCTTGTCCACGATGTCGGCGGCCAAGAGATGGCGCACCAGGCCCACATACGCATGCGGGGTGGTGGCGATCAGGTCGTCGACTACCACCGTGCGCTGGGAGCTGCGCGGCCACTCCACGGTGCTCAGCGGTCGGTACCGGGCGAAACCGTCCTCGCTGCCGGGGTTCCCGTGCACCACCGCGTGTCCCGCCGACCCGTGTGTCAGTTCCTGCAGCCGCCACCAGTATTGAGGCCGGTCGATTGCTCCGGTACACGAAACATTCGCGGTGGCATAGATTTTGGCGAAGATCTCCCACGCGGTCTCCGAATCGACCAATCGAACCGGGCCGGACGCGGGAACGGTCTCGCGCAGCCGGGCCCGGCGTGTGTCGATGTCGAGGCGGGCGAACGAGGTGGCCACGCCGTAACCGAACCGCTCGTAGATGCCGCCCTGCGAGGCACGCAAGGTCGCCACCACCTCACCGCGGGAGGCGATATCGGCCAGCTGGCGACGCAGCAGGGCCGTCAGCACACCGCGGCGAGTATGGGTCGGCAGCACACCGACATGGGTGACGGCGGCATGCGAGACCCGGTCGCCGCCGGGCACCACCAGCCAACCGGTGTAGGAATTCGCCGTACCGACGAGGGCACCACCGAGGCGCGCGCCCAGCACCCGGCCCGGCTCCCACAAGCCGTCCGCGTCCGGCGGCAGCGGCGGCAGCCCGACCATGGCGGTCCGGAAAACCTCATGGGCGCAGCGGATCTCGTCGTCGGCGACCAGCACCTCGACCGCGAGAGTCATCGTCTCACCGTCCGGCGCTCACGACCGCTGCGCGAGCACATCCGACCACCAGCGTTCGGCCACCTGCGGATGCGAGCGCAACCAGCCGATCAAGGCATTCTCACCGAAGGCCGCCAGCAGCGGGTTGTCGGCGTCCTCGCTCACCCCGCGCGCCCGGGCGGCCAGTTCCGGCGGCAACACCAACGGCTCGACCACCGCATCCAGGCGCGGCCCGAGGAAGAAGGGCACCGAATAGCGGTCCACTCCGGCGGGCGGGCTCACCACCCGGTGCCGGGTCGCGGTCAGATACCCCTGGGTGGCGATCTCGAGCATTTCACCGATGTTGAAGACGAAGCTGCCCGCGACGGGTACCGCGTCGATCCAGCCGTCCGGGCCTTGGACCTGCAGACCACCGACCTCGTCCTGCTGCAGCAGGGCCAGATATCCGTAATCCTTGTGTGCGCCGACGCCTTGGTCGGAGTCCGCGGTGTCGCGGCCCGGATAGTGGATGATCTTCACATGCGCCGCCGCCTCCTCGTCGAACCAGGCGTCGAAGTATCCTTCCTCCTGCCCCAGCGCTACGGCCAAGGCTCGCAACACTTCTCGACTCACCCGCAGCGCCTCGGCCTGCCAGGCCAGCGTGACCTCGCGCAGTTCGGGCAGCGATCGCGGCCACTGGTTGGGCCCGATCAGCCGCAGCCAGGCCGGATCGCCGGGGGCGAGCTCGACGGGTTCACGCTCCGGCCCGATGTCGAGCTGCTCGCGCCGATCGGGTGAGCCCGCGGTGTATTCGTGCCCGGTACTGGTGTACCCGCGGAACTGCGGCGAATGAATATTCGCTATCTCGAGCCGCTGCTCGAGCGGCAACCCGAAGAACCGCCGCGCCACCTCGAAGATCCCCGAGGTCAACGCCTCGGAAACCCCATGCCCGACCACATAGAAGAACCCCACCTCATGGGCGGCGTAACGCAGCTCGTCCAGAAATTCGGCCCGCTCCCCGGCGGACCCGCGAAATCGCGAGATATCGATGAGCGGCAAGCGGGCGGTCATGCGCGGATGGTAGAGCCGAACCGCCCGAACGAGACACCCTTCTACTCACCATGAATAGAAGAAACCGCTTCCCGACCGGCCGGAAGATAGCCGCTCGGTCGCGACCACCAGGTGCCTTCTCCCCGTGTCAGGCCAGGTAGACGCTGCTGCGCGGTGTAAATGTGACGGGCGGGAACCACTGCTTCGATCCACCATGCCGAATCGCTCGCCGCGGTGTGGCTGAGGCGGCCGCCGAGACCGGTCAGCAGTGCGGTGACAGCCGCGAACGCATCGGCAGGCACCTCGACCTCGACGGCGTGGCAGGGCTCGAAGACCTGCGTACCCGCGCGGTCCAGGGCGCGCTCCAGCACGAGTGGAGTCAGACCGCGGAAATCCGCCGCGGTGGTGACAGGTCCCGCGAAGCCGGACCGGGTGAGGGTGACGAGGCAGTCGGTGACGGTCCGGCCGCGGGGGCCGCGCCGCAAGGTGCCGCGGACGGATTCCTCGATAGCGCAATGGAATGCATGAGGTAGTGCGCCCAGCTCGGTTTCGTGACGAAAACTCACCCCCGAATCCGCCGGTGCGGGCTCGATGCGCAGTCCGACGGTCGCCCAGAATCCGCTCGGGCTCGGCGCGCGCCGCCCCATCTCCTCGCACGCCTCGCCGACACCGACGACCCGTTCGAGGCAGATCGGTTGGCTGGGTTCGAAATCGGCGTCTATGCCGAACTCGTCGGCGAGGGTGGCCGCGACGATCTGCCGCTGAATTTCCCCATAGAGCAAAACCGATGTGGCGCCCTCGGATTCGGCCCGCACGTGCAGCAGTGGATCGTGCTCGGCCATCTGCTGCAGAGCCGCGTGCAGACGGGCTGCCGATCCATGACGGGGACGGACCAGTGACCGCAGGGTAGGCATCGGAAAGCGCCGATCGGCATCGGTGGTCACCGGGGCGTCGTCGCCGAGCCGGTCTCCGACTCGCACCTGAGTCGGTCCGGTGATCCTGCCGATATTGCCCGCGGTCAGTCGCCGGGCGTCGGGACCGGTTCGACCGACGACCTCCAGCGAGGTTATCCGGCCCGTGTAACGACGTAGCTCGCCGTCGTGTTCGCGACGATGCAGGGTCACCTCCCGGCGCGCCTCGACCGTGCCGCGAAACAGCCGCAGATAGGCGGTCTTGGTGCCGGACGGGGAGCGCTCGACAGCGAATACGATCCCGCTCGCCCTGTGGCGGTCCGGTTCCGTGTCGGCGAGACCGCGAGGCCGCAGCGAGGTGATGCCCTGTAGGAGTGCGTCGATGCCCTGGCCGGTGCGTGCCGACCCGAAATACACCGGATGGACGGCACCTCGGCCGACCTGATCGACCAGCGCCGATTCCAGCTGCGCGGCTGTCGGTTCGACACCGGCCACGATCCGTTCCAGTAGCGTGTCGTCGAGATCGGCCAGCAATTCGGTGAGTTCGGTGCGGGACACACTGTCCGCGACGAAGGCGTGCGGTGCCAGCCGCCGCCGGATCTCGGGCAGGAGGCCGTGGCCGCGGGCACCCGGCCTATCGATCTTGTTGACGAAAATCAGTACCGGTAGCCGCATATCCCGCAGGATGCGCATCAGCACACGCGTCTGGGCCTGCACGCCCTCCACCGCCGACACCACCAGTACGGCGGCATCGAGCACTTCCAGGGCCCGGTCCACCTCGGCGACGAAATCGCTGTGGCCGGGGGTATCGATGATGTTGACCTGGGTGCTGCCGACGGTGAACGAAACGACGGCCGGGCGCACCGTGATGCCGCGCTGACGCTCGATCGTGCCGGTGTCGGTTCGGGTGGTACCGGAGTCGACGCTGCCGAGCGAGTCGATGGCGCCGCAGTCGAACAGCAGGCGTTCGGTCAGGCTGGTCTTACCCGCGTCGACATGGGCCAGAATGCCGATAGTGAGGGTCGGGTGGGTCTGCATATGTGCCGGAGTCCTCGAAAATCACCGTCCGATAGGGGAACTGGGGTGTTTCGAAGAATCGGCGCATTGTGCCTCCTGCTCGTGGTCTCACCTGGAGGCTGACACCGACGCCGGGGATGGGCAACCTATTTTCGGCCCAGGGCGTCGAAGACTTCCTCGGGGTGGGTGCGGGTGGTGTACATGTTCCAGGCGGCGTCCGCGAGCTGGTCGGGGTTGAGGGTATGGTCCTCTGCGACACCGTATTTCGCCGGGTTGGCGGTGACCATGGCGTGGATGTCGCCGCGTTCTACCAAGCCGCCGATGGTGAGGGTGCCCGCGTAGACGCCGGTGTCGGCCAGGGCGGCGTGCAGGGTGAGGGCGTAGTTGCGCAGGGCCGCGGCGGCGAGTGCGATCTGGCCCAGCATCGGGAGGGGGCGGACGCTGGACAGGCCGCCCGCGAAGATCAGGCCGCCGGTGCCGCGGTCCAGCATGCCGGGCAGGACGGCACCGGCGACCTGGACGGCGGGCCACACCCAGTCGAACGCCGATTGTGCTGTGGGGATGTCTATTTCGGTGATCGGGACGATCTGCTGAGTGGTCGGGCCGGGGCCATAGTAGGCGAGGTCGACGTCGCCGATTTTCGCGAGTACGGTGGCCAGGCCGTCCACGTCGGTCACATCGGCGGTATGGGCCGTGGCCTCGATGCCTTGTGCCGCAAGGTCGGCCAGGTAGGCGGGATGCCGGTCGCTGCCGCGGGAGACCAGCGCGATGCGGAAGCCTTCCCGGCCGAAGCGGCGGGCCATGGACATGCCCAAGCCCGGTCCGACGCCGATGATCGCCGCTGTACGCGTGGGGGCCATGAATCGCTCTCCAAACTCGAGTGGGGCCTCAACTTCCCCGAGCCTAGGTCAAGTTGAGCCCCCACTCAAGTTATGTCACTGCTCCCTCATCTCAAGCAGTGCAGTTCTTCTGGGCGTCGACGCGCACCTTGCGGCCGGTGAACTCCTCGAGGATCGCGATGTTCTCCGGGGCGTAGTTCTTCGCGGTGATCTTGTCGGCGTCCGGGCTACCGAGTTTGCCGGTGTAGGGCGCGGACTTCTCCAACCAGTAGGCCGTGCGCAGGAATTGGATCAGGACCAGGTCGCGCAGCTTGGGCTCGTTCTTGATCTTGGCCCAGTAGTCGGGATGCTTATCCTTGGCGACCCGCAGGTACAGCAGCAGATATCGCAGGTTGGTGGCCGCGATGTCGCGGGAGTTACTCGCACCGATGCCCTTGATGTATTCCTGCACGACAGTGACCGCGGGCAAACCCATCAGCCCGGCGTTCAACTCGGTCAGCACACCCTGCAGGCGGTAGGCGCCCTGCTCCCGGTCCCGAAGGTAGATGTTGTCCATATCATTGCTGAGCCGGTCGGTGATCAGCGGCAGGATCTCCCGGCGCGGAAAGCCGCCGTGCAGCGGTATATTCAGCATCTGCTGGTCGGCCTTGATCCATGATGCGGTGCGCACATCCCATTCGGTGCGGGACCCATCGAGATCCCACATATGGGTTTCCTCGTGGATGGCCACCATCATCGACTCGGCGAACGCCTCGAAGCTGCTCTTGTCCACGAACTGATCCCAGTACGGGTCCCTGGCCTGAGCGATCGCCAACTTCTCCCCGCTGGGCCAGCGGCGGTTGTACATGGCCTGCAGGGTCTGCATCCAGTTCGAGCGGTTGAAACGGGCCTTCAGGTCGCTCACATCGGCGTTGGGGTTGGAAGGTTCTTCGTAACAGTAAGGGGCACTTGTCGAATCACTGGGCTGGCCGCTGATCTCGGGAGCGGCCACGGCGACGGAACCGGGCCCCAGCGACAGGACGAGACAGGTAATGGCAACGGGCAGAAGGTATTTACGGTTCACGGGGACCTCGCTTCGGAGGAGACGTGTAGGGGCACAATGGTGAACGGCAAGCTCGAAAGAGCCGCTACTATGGCCTCTGATGCTAGCTCGCCGGGCCACTACGAAAAATCCAAATTTCTTCCGACAGAATAGGACTGAGGCAAGCACGGCGAGTTATAGACCAAGAGTGCATCTCTTGGAGATCAAGTTATCGAATAGGTTGCATTCCAGCCGGTTTCAGGACGGTCAGCGAGCTTTGCGAACCTGACCATGAAATGTCGCAGGCGACCCCTGCCGAGCCGCGAACGACACGCACTCGGGGCACTCGGCGATGACCGGATGGGTGCAGGTGACGATGTGCCCGAGGAACCGGTCCATCGCACGAAGCAGGGCCAGCTGATCCCGGACCTCGGCGCGCTTCGCATCGATCAGCGCCATCCGCTCGTCGCGATCGCCCGCGGCGAGCCGGCGAATCTGCGGCAGGGACATGCCTGCCCGCTGCAACGTGCGGACCAGGCGGGCCTGATTCAGGGTCTGCTCGTCGTACACGCGGTGGCCGGACGTGCTGCGCGGCGGCGTGAGCAGGCCGACCGATTCCCAATGCCGCAGAACGTGCGCCTCGATGCCGAGCGCCGCCGCCGCATCACCGATCTTCATGCCCTCTCGCACGGTCACAGCGCAGGACTTTACTTCATGTCGACGTGAAGTTTTACGGTAGCGCCATGACCGATCCCGTACACAGTCCGAGCGTGGTCCAATGCTGCGGCGCAGCAGTCGGTTTCGTCCGCGGCCTCATCCGCCCGCGACGGCCCGATCAGCGGCTGCTGCGGTCGGTGGTGGACGCCGGGCTGCCCACCGCGAAGACCACGGTCACCGTGACCGCGCTGAGTCAGGTGCCGCGCTCGGTGCCCACCCCGGCGGTCGTCGAGGGCGTATTCACACCGCGGCGGACCGACAACTCGCTGACCTCGTTCGTGATCGAACATCCGCAGGCGAGGTTCATCGTCGACCCGAGCGTCTGCCTCGATGCCGAGCGCCGCGCCATCGCCCAGCTGCCGACCGTGCTGCGGGTCGCGGTGCGACCTCCCGCGAAGACCATCGCCACGATCACCGCGCTGACCGATCCGGCGACACTGGACTTCGCGCTCCCCACCCACGCCCACTGGGATCATGTGTGCGGCCTGCTCGACCTGCCCGACCTGCCGGTTCATCTGCATCGACGGGAACGCGAGTGGATCTTCGCCGGGCACACGGCTCCCGTCGGCGGTGTGCGGGATTCGCTGCGCAACCGTCCGGTGATCGACTATGAGCTGGACGGTCCGCCGGTGCTCACCTTCACCGCCAGCCATGATGTGTTCGGCGACGGCAGCGTCGTGCTGGTCGACCTGGCGGGGCACACACCCGGCAGCGTCGGCGTGCTCGCCCATACCTCGCGCGGATGGATCCTGCTGGCCGGGGACGCGGCCTGGCACGGCCTGCAGATCGACCGGATCCGGCAGAAATCCGCGTACCCGGGGAATTTCGCCGATCACGATCGCGACCGGACATTCGACACCCTGCACCGTCTCCACCTGGCCAGACACACCGTGCGGATCGTCCCGACTCACGATCACCACGCCACCCGGACGCTGCGCGCCGAAGACGATCGCGCGCAACTGGTCTCGTGAAATCAGTCCAGGGAGGGCCGGGTGGCTATGGACGCTCCCGCCCACGCGAGACGACACTGCGATCATGAACCCCTTGGCACCCGGCGAATTCCGCCCCGACACCGTGTATCTCAACACCGCGGCCTACTGCCTGCCGCCCGCCCGCGGACTCGCCGCCGTGCGTGCCGTCACCGAGGACTGGGCGGCCGGCCTTGCTACGCCGCATGCTCACAACGACAAGGTGAACGAGTTGCGAGCGGCATTCGCCCGGCTGCTCGGCGGTGCCACACCCGACGACATCGCGATCGGCGACAATGTCAGCGCCCTCATCGCGCCGATCGTGGCCGGACTCCCGGCCGGTGCCGAAGTGCTGATGGCGGAGGGCGATTTCGCGTCGGTGACCAATCCGTTCCGGTATCGCGGCGACCTGACCGTGCGCACCATGCCGCTGGAACGCCTGGCCGCCGAGGTGCGGGCGGAGACCGCGCTGGTGGCGGTGAGCGTGACCCAGTCCGCCGACGGGCGGACCATCGATCCCGCCGAACTGCGGGCGGTCACCCGGGCGCACGGAGCACGGCTACTGCTGGACGCCAGCCAGGCTGCGGGCTGGCTGCCACTGCATTTCGCCGACGCCGACTACTGGGTGTGCGCCACCTACAAATGGTTGCTCGGCGCGCGCAGCGTGAGTCTGTTTGCGGTGCAGCCCGATGCCCTCGATACCAACCGGCCCGTCTCCCCTGGCTGGTATGCGGCCGCCGACCGCTGGGCGGAAATGTATGCATCGCAACGCTTGGCCGACACCGCGCGCCGCTTCGATCACAGCCCGGACTGGCTGGGCGTGGTCGCCGCGCTCGCCGGTCTGCAGCTCATCGAGGAACTGACCGTCGACGCGATCCAAGCCCACGACCTCGCGCTCGCCACCCACTTCCGCGACGGCCTCGCCGATGTGGGCCTGCCCGCCGCCCCCGCCCGCTCCCCCATCGTCACCATTCCGGGCGCAGGTGAAGCCGCCGATCGCCTGGCCGAAGCCGGGGTGATCACCACCGCCCGAGGGGGAGGCCTGCGCTGCGCGTTCCACATCTACAACAGCCTCGACGATGTCGAACGCACCCTGAAGGCCTTGGCAGGGCTCGGATTTCAGCAGCGGTAGCCCCTACCGGTGCAGCCAGGTGTCGAAGAACTGGAGCCGGGCGGAGGCCTCGAACTTCAGGTCCGAGACGGCACCGGACACGCCGATCGCCTGGGACAGTTCGATGGTGGGTATCCACAATCCGTTGTCGAGCACCAGCTGTTGGGCGCGGCCGATCAGCTGGGCGCGGGCGGCGGGGTCCGCGGTCTGCAGCTCGCCGGACAGCGCCTGGTCCAGGTCCGGGATCGGGCCGCGCACGTTGTAGTTCTGACCGTCGAGTCCGAAGGTGGTGCGCAGGATATCGCCGTCGGCGCGGGTGATGTTGTAGTAGAGGGCGTCGAAGTTCCTGCTGCTCTGCCGGGCCGAATACTCCGACTCGGCGGCCGGTTCCAGTCGCACCTCGATTCCGACCTTGCGTAGCTGCTGCTGGGCCAGCTCCAAGATGGCCTGATTACCGGCGAAGACGCGCCCGAACAGGATCCCGAACGACAGCCGCATGCCGTCCTTCACCCGGATACCGTCGCTTCCGGGCAGCCAACCGGCCTGATCCAGGATTCGGCGAGCGGCGTCGGCGTCGTGACCCAGCTGTGCCGAAAGGTCCACGTATGCAGGCATTTTCGAGGCGAGCGAGCTGGTTGCTGTCTCGAACTGCGGGCCGAGGACGGTATCCACGAGTTCCTTGCGATCGATGGCCGGTCGCAGGGCGGCGCGCACGGCCGGATCGCGCAGTGGCCCTCGGGTCAGATTCGGTTGAATACCGAAGGGCACTCCCGGATTCGAGGTGACTTGCACCTTTCCGCCGGTCGCCTCGATCTGCGGCGCGTCCTGGGGCAGGGCGTCACTGACCGCGTCCAACTGGCCCGAGCTCAGGCTGCCCGCCCGCACCCCGGATTCCGGGACGACGCGGAATTCGATGCGATCCAGGTACGCCTCGCCATGATGCCCGAAAACCGCTGAGCCCCAGTGGTATCCGGCGCGCTTAGTCACTGTGGCCGAGGCGCCCTGTTTGTAGTCGGCGTAGACGAACGGCCCGCTGCCGATATCGTCGCCGAGGCAGCGCTGCTCGGCCGGTTTCGCCGTCGTCGCCTCGGCGAGAATGCCCAGCTGCGGTGTCGAAACCGCCTGCAGGAACTGGGCGTTCGGGTGATCGAAGTCCACGCGGGCGGTCAGCGGATCGACCACCGTGGTACCGGTGTAGCCCGCGAGATAGCTGGCCGCCAGCGGTGCCTTCGCCCCGGTGAGGGTGTGCACGATGGCGTCGAAGTTCTTCTGTACCGAGTGCGCCGTGAGTGGTGTCCCGTCGCTGAAGGTCACTCCGGGCCGCAGTCGGAAGGTGAAGCTTTTCGCGTCCGGGCTCACCTGCCAGCTCTCGGCCAGCCAGGGTTCGATCGCGCCGGTCGCCGGGTTCTGATCGGTCAGCGAATCGACGATCTGCCTTGTGACATACAGGGTTTGGTTGGTTCCCGACTGCGCCGGATCCGAGCAGGTAGGTGCCAGGGACAGCCCGTAGCGCAGGGTTCCGCCCGGCCGGGGTGGGCCCGCCGGGTCACCGGAGGTGATGTCGACGCCGCCGCAGGCTGTGAGAGTCGCTGCCGCGGCGCAGACGCTCAGCAGGGCCATGAGGCTTCTCATCTCATGCACCCTTCCGCGGCAGGCCCGGCGGGTTGAGGCGTGACTGGGTGACCGCCTCGGTCTGCAGGCCCCAGCGGTCCAGGACCTTCCGGTAGGTGCCGTGGTCGATGGCGTACTGCAGCGCCTCCTGGACCGGTCCGATCAAACCGTTGTCCTTCTTGGTGAGCACGGCGATCTCGGCCTGCAGGGCATCGCCCGCACCGGAGAAGGTGGCGACGATCTTGGTCTGACCGCTGGTGGCGCAGTGGTAGACGGCCACCGGATTGGGGCCGAGGAAGCCGTCGATGCGGTGCGAGGCCAGGGCCAGGTAGTAGTCGGTGGACTGCTGGTAGTAGGCGATATCGATCTTCGGCAGGCCCTCGGCGACGTTCTTGTCGTTCCATTGCACCAGCAGTTGCTCCTGGTTGGTGCCGCTGCCGACGCCGATTCGCTTGCCCGCCAGCGACTTCCGATCGGTATAGGTCCAGGTTTCGTCCTTCGGAACCTCCAGCGCGATGGTGTCGAGCCGGTAGGTCGCGAAGTCGTATTTGTCCTTGCGCTCCTCGGTGACCGTCACATTGGAAAGGCATCCACCGCGCCGGAGTCGATGCCCACGAAATTCTGCGCCCAGTCCGCCGAGCGCAGATCCACCTTCAGGCCGAGGATGTCGGCGATCAGGTAGGCGAAATCCACCTCCGAGCCCACGAACGTGCGGTCGTCGGTGGCGTAGAAGCGCAGGGGCGCACCGGATGTGGCGGAGCCGGTGACGATCAGCGTGCCCCGATCCCGGATGGCCTGCGGCACCTTCGCGGCGAGGGCGTCGACCTTGTCGGCCCGCACCCGGCCCTCCTGCTGCGGCGACAGATCGAAACTCTGCCCGTTCACCGTGCGCACCTCCTCCCCCGCGTCGGAGCCACCGCAGGCGGCCAGCATGGCCGTGGTGACGAGCGCTGCGGCCAGCGCGAGGGCACGTCGGCGGCGGCCGGTGCGGGCGAAGAGCATGGGACTTCCTTTACATCCGGAACGGCTTTCGTGACGGTAGGCCCCGCGGTCGGGAATGTCCGGAATTACGCTCACGCTGATCGTGGCCAGTGGCACGGGCCGGGTGCGGGCGGACAATTCGGAAATCGCCGCACTGCGGCCCCGCGGTGCACCCAATTGTCCAGTCGACCCGTCAGGAGCACGGTGACCACGTCACTACCGGTGAAGCTCGAGCACGCCAAGGACATTCATCCCGGTGTCGATGTGCCGCTGTTACACGAGGCCGTGCGCCCGGAGCGCACGCTGTGGTCGGCGGCCCAGCTGCACGAGCTGACCAGTGAGGTGGCCGGTGCCCTCGCCACGCCGCTGCTGGACATCGTGCGCTTCGACGACCGGCAGCGGTGGTGGACCCGGTTGGCGCTGACCATGGGCGTGGAACTGTGGTTGCTGTCGTGGGCGCCCGGTCAGGGCACCGAACCGCACGACCACGGCGGCGCCTCGGGCGCGTTCACCGTGACCATCGGCGAGCTCGGCGAGCACTACGTGCATCCGGGCGGTCAGCCGCGCAGCGCGACCTGGTCGACCGGCGATACGGTGGCCTTCGGCCCGCAACGCGCCCACCAGCTGCGCAACACCAGCGGCCGACCGGCCGCCTCGGTGCACGCGTACTCGCCGCCGCTGCGGCCGGTCCGCGAATATCGCGCGCTGAGCGATTTCGCGGGAATATGAGCGGGCGGAACGGTCATGAGTACGAGAGGGCAGCGATGAGTGTCGACCGGCGGTTGGAGCAGGCCCGAGCGCGGCTGCTGCGGGTGGACCCGGAGCAGGCGGCGGCGCTGGAGTCCGACGGAGCCCTGGTGGTCGACATCCGCCCGCACGCGAACCGCGCCGCCGAGGGCGAGATCCCGGGCTCGGTGATCGTCGAGCGAATCGTGCTGGAATGGCGCTTGGACCCGACGGGCGACCACCGCCTTCCCGGCCTGACCGCCGACACTCCGGTGGTCATCGTCTGCAACGAGGGCTATGCCTCCAGCCTCGCCGCCGCAGACGCCCAGCACCTCGGCCTCACCCACGCCACCGACCTCATCGGCGGCTTCCGAGCCTGGAAGGCCGCGGGCCTGCCGGTGGTCGCGGGCGGTTCACCGCCGGTCGACTGAGTTAGCACCGCCAGCCCGATACCGAGCATCGCTAGATCTCCACCAGCTAAAGTCCAGCTATGGCGACATCGAGCGTCGGGGTGAGAGCGGCCCGGGGGGCGGACCTCGCCTCGGCCGAGGCGGGCCGGGCGGTGCGCAAGCGGGTGCCGCGATCGGCGCTGGGGCAGTGGGAGGCGCCCGCGGATCGGCGCGATCCCATCGCGGTGCTGGAGGGACAAGCTGCCACACGGGTGCCGGAGTTGGTGCCGATCCGGTATGCGCGGATGGCAGTCGGTCCTTTCCCCTTCTTCCGGGGTGCGCCCGCGATCATGGCCGCCGATCTCGCCGCCGGGCCGAATACCGGGCTCACCGTTCAGTTGTGCGGGGATGCGCATCTGTCGAACTTCGGGCTGTTCGCCTCGCCGGAGCGGTCGCTGGTCTTCGACCTCAACGACTTCGACGAAACACTGCCCGGGCCGTTCGAATGGGATGTCAAGCGGTTGGCCGCCAGCATCGCGGTGTCGGCGCGCGCCAATGGGCACAGCGACTCCGATGCGTCCGCGGCGGCGATGGAGGCCGCAACCGTGTATCGGGAGTCGATGAACCGGCTGGCCGCACTCGGTGAAACCGAGGTCTGGTACGAGATGGTCGACGCCGAGCAAGCGGCCGACGTGTTGCGCCCGCGCGATCGCAAGCAGGCCGAAAAGGCGATCACCAAGGCGAAGAACCGCACCAGTCTGCAGGCGCTGGACAAATTGACCGAGCCCGGCGCCGACGGCGCGCCCTGCATTCGCCACGATCCGCCGCTGCTGATGCCGATGCCGGACATCGAACGCCCGGTGATCGATCGGGTGATCTCCGACTACCGCAACTCGCTGCCCGAGGAGCGGCGGGTGCTGGTGGACCGCTACGAGATCAGGGATTTCGCCTCCAAGGTGGTCGGCGTCGGCAGCGTCGGCACCCGCTGCTTCGTCGCCCTGTTGACCGGAAAGACCGTCGGCGATCCCCTGTTCATACAGATCAAGCAGGCCGAGGAATCGGTCCTCGCACCCTATCTGCGCCCCAGCATCTTCCGGAACCAAGGCCATCGCGTCGTGCACGGTCAACGCCTGATCCAGGCCGCGAGCGATATATTCCTGGGCTGGGCTACCGGCGGGGACGGCCTGTTCTACTACTTCCGCCAACTCCGAGACATGAAGGGCTCGTTGACCATCGACGACCTGTCCCCGGCACAACTGCGCACATATGCGGGCCTGTGCGGCCACACACTGGCCCGCGGGCACGCCCGCTCCGGCGACCGGGTAGCCATCGCCTCCTACCTCGGCTCGGGCGAGGCCTTCGACAAGGCCATAGCCGCCTTCGCTCTCGCCTACGCCGACCAGACCGCCGCCGACTACCAGGACCTGCTCACCGCCATCGACACCGGCCGAATCACCGCCGCCGACGAGTGACGACCTTCCGTCAGTAGGCGCGGCCGAAGATCACCCGCTTGCCGTACGCCGAGGGGCTCCCGCAGCGGATGCAGGGGCCGGTGGCCGGATCGCCGTCCAGCGGAATGCATCTGGGGGTGGCGGTTGTGTGGGACTTGATGTCGTCCTCGCAGGATGTCGTGCCGCAGTGCAGGGCCAGGGCCCACCCCGTCGAGACCGCTGTGGTGAAGTCGTCCCAGGTGTCGACGGTGTGGGTGTGGGCGTCGCGGAATTCGGTGGCGCGGGTGAGCAGGAAGGTCTGGAACCGGTCCAGGATCTCCGGCATCGCGGTCGGCGGGGAGTCGATCGGGATCGCCTGTTTGCCATCGCCGCCGAGGCGTTTCACCATCATGGCGGTGCCCGCCTCCAGGTCGCGGGGGCCCAGTTCGAGGCGGATCGGGACGCCGCGCAGCTCCCACTCGTTGTATTTGAAACCCGGGGTGAGCTGGGGGCGGGCGTCGACGTGCGTGCGCACGCCCGCCGCTCGCAGGCGGCGGGCCAGGTCGTCGGCGGCCTGTTCGACCGCGGTGTTGTCGCCGCGGGTGATCGGGACGATCACCACCTGGTACGGCGCCAGCCGGGGTGGGAACACCAACCCCTTGTCATCGCCGTGGGTCATGATGATGCCGCCGATCATCCGCGTGCTCATCCCCCAGGATGTGGTGTGGCACAGCTCGTCTCGGCCCGCCTCGCTGGTGTAGCGGATATCGAACGCCCTCGCGAAGTTGGTGCCCAGGTAATGGGAGGTGCCCGACTGCAGGGCCCGGCCGTCGCGCATCATGCCCTCGATCGTGTAGGTGGCGACGGCACCGGCGAAGCGTTCGCCGGGGGTCTTCTCGCCCGCGATCACCGGCATCGCGGCCAGATCCCGTGCCACCTCGTGGTAGATGCCGAGGCAGAGCATGGTCTCACGGCGGGCGTCGGCCTCGTCGGCGTGCGCGGTGTGCCCCTCTTGCCACAGAAATTCGGTGGTGCGCAAGAACATTCGCGGACGCAGCTCCCACCGCACCACATTCGCCCACTGGTTGAGCAGCAGCGGCAGATCGCGATGGGAGCCGATCCATTTGGACATCATCTCGCCGATGATCGTCTCCGAGGTCGGGCGCACCACCAGCGGCTCTTCGAGCTCCTTGCCACCGGCGTGGGTGACCACCGCCAGCTCCGGCGAAAAGCCCTCGACGTGTTCGGCTTCCCGGCCGAGATAGCTTTCGGGGATCAGCAGTGGGAAGTAGGCATTCTCGTGGCCGGTGTCCTTGATGCGACGGTCGAGTTCGGACTGCAACTGCTCCCACAACCGGTACCCGTACGGTCGGATGACCATGGTGCCCTTGGCCGGGCCTCGGTCCACGAGGCCGGCCTTGAAGACCACCTCGTTGTACCAGGCAGCGAAGTCCTCACTCTGGGCGGTTACACCGCGCTCATCCCGTGCCATGCCCCAGAGAGTACTGAGGCAGGCACGGTCGCCGCGACGCGGATTCGACAGCCGCGGAGTCGGCAGAGCGACGAAAGCCGCACCCCTTGCGGGCAAACGCACTCCTTACGGGCGTTGTAGGGGGTGCGGATCGCGGGAAAGGGTGCGGCTGGGGGTGTTCTGCCGACCGGTAGGTGGTCGGGAAGGCTCAGGTTGCGGCGGTGGCGGATTGGGGCTGGGGTGGGGCGACCTGGGGGTCGTCGACGGGGGAAAGCTCGGCGAATTCGAGTTCGTACTGGTCCGGGGTGGCGGCGGGGTGGTCGGGCCTCGGGGGTGAAGAGGGTTGGGCCTCGGCTATTTTCGTGGCGATGCGGTTTCGGGTGGTGCGGTCCGTCCAGTATTTGAACAGGCGGCCCATGACCGGGAGCATGGCGACCATGAACAGCAGGCGCACGCTCTGCACGCTGGTGATCAATGGCATATTGGCGCCCATACCCTCGGCGGCGGCCAGCACGGCGTTGATCCCGCCGGGAGTGGTGGCCAGGTAGAGGTCGGACAGTTCCAGGTCGACGAACAGCGACAGCAGGTAGGCCAGGGCGGCCACGGCCACCGACAGGGCGCCGATGGCGATGGTCATGCCGGGGATCATGCGGGCCATCTCCGCCACCACCGCGCGGGTGAAGCGGGTGCCCACGTCGAAGCCGATCATCACGAACAACAGCTCTTTGAACAGGTTCGTCGGTGCGTAGCCGTGGCTGAGGCCCAGGGCGGTCAGCACGGCCGTGAGCAACATCGGGCCGATCAGCGTGGGGCTGGGGATGCGCAGCAAGCGCCCGAGCCGGATCCCGATCAGGCACAGCACGATCGCGGTGCACAGTCCGGCGATCTGATCGCCGCGGCCGACCAGCATCCAGTGCGGCAGCGAATCATCGGTGACCTTGCTGGCCACCGTGGCGACCTTCTCGGTGTGGCTGCCGCCGTCGAGCAGCGCCGCCACCGCCGGTGCACTGACCGCCACCAGCATCACTCGCAGGTACTGCATGAACGCCACCTGGCGGGGATCGGCGTCCATATCGTCGGCACACGACACCACTGCCGCCGATCCACCGGCCAGCAGACCCAGCGTCGCGGTCGGCAGCGCCACCTTCGTGCATCGGGCGAATACCAGCGCCACCAGCACGCTCACCACCAGCGTGGCCGCGGTGATCGCCAGCACCGGCAGCAGCGCCAGCCCGATCGAACCCAGCAGCGACACTTCGAGATAGCTGCCCATGAGCACGCCCAGCATGGCCTGCACACCGACCGAGACCTGCCGCGGCAGCGGTGCGGGTAGCCGTCCCGTCAGAGCCAGCCCGGCCCCGACCACGATCGCGAGAATCATCTGCGGCGCGGGAAATCGAACCCGGTCGAGCACCTCGGCGAGAGCGAGCACTGCCCCCAGCAACAAAACCCAGCCGATCACCTGCCTCCACGTCATTTCGGCCCGTACGGGCCGGGGTACTACTACTTCGGACATAACGCCGATCAACTCCGTCCGATCTTGGTGTGGCTCAGTCTGAATCGGAACACGGCGATCAGCGCGCCAGCGGCGCCGACGCCGAGCAGGACAAGACAGGGCGTGGCCACGGCGTTGAAGCCTCCGCCCTCCAAGATGACCTCTTTGAATCCCTTCAGCGCCCAGTACTGCGGCGTGAGGGGAGACAGGGACTTCGCCCAGTCCGGGAGCGTGTCCCGCGGGGCGATGGTGCCGCCGAGCCCGCCCAGGGCCAGCGAAATCGGTTGGGCGATGATCGACAGCTGGTCGATGGACTTGCAGATCGATACCAGCGCGATGCCGAATCCCCAGGTCGCCACCGACAAGCAGGCGGTCAGCAGGGCCAGCCAGACCACCGATCCCTCGCTGTGCAGGTCGAAGACCTTGAAGGCCACGACCCACACGATGGTCATCTGCAGTGCCGAGAACACCAGCAGGGGAAACGATTTCCCGGCGATGATCTCCACGGCCCGCACCGGCGCGGACCGCAGGCGATCCCAGGTGCCCCATTCGTGTTCTCGGAAGAACGAGGCGCCCAGCAGCGTCGTCATGAAGAAGGCGAACAGCACGATCGCGCCCGGACCGGCCTGCTCGACGCCGTTGGCGTGCGGGTAGCCACCCGCGAGCCGCAGCTGATACTTGTCGATCGGGGTCAGGAATGCGATGAAGCCGATCGGCAGCAGCGTCATGATGATCAGCTGTGCCGGATCGGAACGGATGCGATGGAAGTCCGCCCAGGACAGCGCGCGGACCCGCTCGACGGCGGAATCATGCAACAGCATCGGAACTCCTCTCCGAGGCTTCCCAACCGATTTCGGCCTCCTCGGCCTCGGCGTCTTTCGCCGCGGCCATGATGGCGAGGTAGGCGTTCTCCAGGTTGGGGTGGTGGATCTCGGCCGACAGCAACCGGTCGGTGTCGCCGTTGAGGGTGGTGAGCAGCTGCGCCAGCAGCTGTCCGGGGGTATCGGTGGGGATGGTGAGCAACCGGGAATCGGTCACGGACGCGCCCGGCACGGCCCGGTAGGCACCCAGACCGTCCGGCACCGATGCGGAGAACTCCAGGCTCACCGCCGATTTCGCATAACGCTCGACCAGTTCGCCCGCGGCGCCTTCGGCGAGGATGCGCCCGTGGTGCAGCACGACCACGCGCGCGTCGAGCACCTCCAGTTCGGGCAGATAGTGGGTGGCGTACACCACCGCGGCGCCCTGATCGGCGAGGCGACGCACCTCACCGAGCAGATCCTGTCGTGCCGACACGTCCGCACCGACGGTCGGTTCGTCCAGCCACAGCACCGGCGGTTGGTGCAGCAGCGCCATCGCGGTGTGCAGTCGGCGCTGCTGTCCGCCGGACAGGTTGTGTGCCCGGGTGTCCAGGAACGGGGTGAGCCCCAGTCCGTCGGACACCTCCTCGATCCGCTGCGGCAGAGCGCCGCGCGGCACACCCATCATGCGCGCCATGAACTGCAGGTTCTGCTTGGCCGTCAGTGTCGGGTACACGCCCAACTCCTGCGGCGCCAGACCCAGCCGCCGCCGCGCCTGGCGCGGATTCTTGCGGATGTCGACACCGTCCACGCGGACGGTGCCCGAATCGGCGGCGGTCAGGCCGGCCACGATCGAGGCGGTCGTGGTCTTGCCCGCACCATTGGGTCCGAGCAGGCCCAGCACCTCGCCGGGCCGCACGGTCAGGTCAATTCCGGTGAGTACCTTCTTCTTACCGTAGGACTTGTTCAGGTCGCGGATTTCCAGCACGCCACACCTCCTCGCTCGGTGCCGTCCACGAATGTGAGCCCCCGAGTACGGTCACTTCGCCGGGCACCGAACCCGGAGCGGTGAACGCTCCGACGATGCCGGCAGCGACCGGCCCAATCGGGTTGCTCAACGCACGCCCGCCGGGGGTATTGGTCAGTTCGGTCCACAGCCGCGGTGGCCGGGCCACCACGACGCGCCACGGATGGTGCCGGGCCGCGTACTGGGCCAGGCCTTCCAGCGCGCCCTTGGCGGCGGCGTAGTGCGGCCACCAGCGCGGCGGATCGGTGACCGCCTCCGAGGAGACCAGCACCACCGTGGCGTCGGGCCGCAGCCGCTGAGCGCACACCGCCAGCGGCGACAGCACCAGACGCGAACTGTCGGAAAGGAATTCGATACCCGCGTCCACCGCGTCGGGCGCCAGGGGCAGGGTCGGGATGGCCGGGGCCGCCGACACCACCACACCGTCGAGCGGTTCCTCGGGCAGCGCGGCCGCCAGCGCCCGCGGGTTGGCGGCGTCGGCGATCACCGGATGCAGCCGCTCGCGCAGGTCCTGGGCCGCGTTCAGCAGTTCCTCGGGTTCGCGGGTGCAGCCCACGAAGACCCGCGCACCCTGGGCGGCCAGTCCCAGCGAGATCGCCGCACCCAGGCCACGGCTGCCGCCGACCACGAATATCGTCCGGTCGGCCAGGGCCTGCGACGGCGGCAGCACGCCCGCCAGCTCGTTCAGGTTGGGGCCCGGAACCGCTTCGCGGACAAGGCTTTCCACCGACACCTTGGCGGTCGCGCCGCAGGTGGTGGTGGCCCGCAGGGTGATCAGACCCGAACGCCGGTCGATATCGGGTGCCTCGGTGCGGAATTCGATGGCGCCGTGGCCCGCCCGCTCCAGCTCGACCGTGGCCGCCACCAGCAGCGCATCGCGCCCCGGGGTGTGCATCCCGGTCCAGTAGCTGACCCAGCCGAGCACGGTGGCGATATGGTCGGGCACGTGCCCGCCGATCACCCGCTCGACCAGATCCGCGATCACCCGGTACCCGACGGCGAACGCCCCTTCCTCGGGTCCGGGGGGATTCGCCGGATTGAGCCGGCGGGCGGTGCGGCGGTAGGGGAAGCTGGCGGCCTGTTCGTCGGATCCGGGCAGTTCCGGACCCAGCCCGCAGCGGATGCCGACCGCTTCGACACCGCCGAAGCTGACCCGCCCGCGCGCCTCCCCCTCGGAGACCGACCACTCGACCTCATAGCGGCGGCCCGGAATCGCGGGCTGGCGGAAGGTGACCCGGATCTGGCGCACCACGCGCGGATCGAGGGTCTCGAACAGCGCGCCCAGCGCCAGCGTCACGATCAGCGCGCCGTGCGCGATCGGCCGCCCGTAGGGTGAGCGGCGCGCGAAGTCGGCGTCGACGTGCAGCGGATTGCGGTCCCCGGTGGCCAGGGCGTAATCGGTCACGTCGGCGTCGGTGAGCCGGAATGCCCGGGTGGTCATGGCGTGGTCGCCGTCTGTGCGTCGACGACCGCCGCGGCGATGTCGGCCAGCGACACCTCCGAGGTCAGCAGCCGCTCGGGCAGTTCGATGTCGAAGGCGCGTTCGACGGCGTAGACCAGCCGGACCTGGGCCAGCGAATCCCAGACCTCCATATCGCTACGGGCGGTGTCGAGGCCGTGCACCGCCGGTTCGCCCACCACGGAGGCGAACACGTCGAGCAGTTCCTGTGTGATCTGATCAGTGGCCATGTTGGAGCTGGGCCTCTCTGATATGGGGGCTGCGTGGCAGGGCCCCGGCGGTCAGGTCGTAACCGAATACCGAGCCGCCCTGCTCGGTTTCGGAGTCGGTGACGAATCCGCGGGCGGAATACACCTCGCGGACCAGTCCGTTGCGCGGTGTCGGCAGGTAGCGGCCGAGCAGCCGCGAGCAGCCGCGGGCCAGCGCCCACTCCGACACCGCGGCCAGCAGGCTGTCCTCGGCGCCGCGGCCGATGACGCGGCAGCTCAGCAGCAGGGTGTCGATCTCGGCGACCCCGCCGCGGTCCTCGGCCAGCAGCACGCCCACGATGCCGTGATCGGCGAAGCGGTCGCGCAACCGCAGGGTCGCGGCGAACCACTGCGGATCCTCCGACACCTTCAGCACCTGGGTCTGGGTGTGCCGGCGGGTGGTGAGGTTGAACTGGTTGGTCTTGGCGATCAACTGCGCGGCCCGGTCGATGGTGGTGCTGTTGATCGGTTCGATCGTGGCCTCCATGTCCAGGCTGGCCAGGAATTCGTCCAGCGACCGGCCCTCGGCCAACTCCTCGGCGGCGGCCAGCGCCTGATAGGAGCGCTGCCGTGCGAAGTCCTCGTCCGACAGCGCGCCGGGATGCAGCCACGGCAGCGCCGCCAGGGCGGCGGGGTACTTCGCCGGAGACGACGGCAGGGTCAGCGTGCGCACCTCCGGATGCGCGGCCGCGACCTGGGCGCATTCGGCCCGGTTGTCGTCGACGAACACGAAGCTGTGCAGGCCGAGCCGGATCTTGTCCGAGATCTCTTGCAGCTGTTCGGATTTGGGACGCCAGTCGGCGACGATGTAGGTGAAGTCGTCGACCCCGAGCACCATTCCGGGCGCCTCGGCGATGGCCTTGACCGCCAGATCGCGATCGTTCTTACTGGCCACCGCCAGCAACACACCGCGCTCGGTGAGCGACTTCAGGTAGCGCTGGAATTCGGCGAACGCCTCGCCCTCGGGCCCGGTGCCGATGCGGATGCCGTCGATCCCGTCCTCGCCGAGGATGCCGCCCCACAGGGTGCCGTCCAGGTCGACCACCACGCAGCGGGCCGACAGGCCGCGATCGGAGGCGACGGTGTCGGCGATCGCACTGGCCAGCCACGGCAGGCTGTCGGGAGCATAGGGCTGGCGCACCCGGAACCAGCTGCGGGGGTCCTCCCAGTTCCGCAGTCCGACCTGGGCGGCCAGCTGTTCCACGTCGACGAAACGCACTCGGCCCGCGGCCAATTCGGCCAGCTGCGCGTTCACCTCGCGCACCAGCGCCGACCGCGATTTCGCGGTGCGCCAGGCCACCGGGCCGTAGGTGTCCACGGCGGGCGGGGCGAAGCCGAGCTGGACGGCGCGCACGCCCAGCCGCGCGGCGGCGTCCCAGAGCCCGACCCAGCGGCGCACCGTCTCCTCGACGGTGTCGAACACGTCGTGGTGGGTGCCCGCGAGTACGACATAGTCGCCCTCGCGCAGCGGGGTCTGCGGATCGAACAGGATCTGTTCGAGCTGGCCGAAGGGGAAGCGCAGCAGTTCCGGGGCCAGGCCCGCACGGGCGCCGGCCAGCGGCAGCAATTCGGCGAGGAAATCGGTGGTGTAGGTGGACAGCAGGGCGATCCGCACCGGAACCCTACGGGTATCGATGATTCCGGCCTGCTTCTGATCCTCCGTTTCCCGCGCATGCGTGGCGGCCCGCCGAGCCCATTCGGCGTAGCCGTCGGCGGGCGAGAGCTCCACCGCGAGCTGTCTGTGCACGATCAATCTCCCTTCGCACGTGCCGCGTAGGCCAGGTGCTTGCCTTCGAAATCGGCCAGCTCGGTCAAGGTTTCGGCGATCAGCCCGGTGTTGACGGTGCCGCCGTTGGCGGCGCGCAGGCGGGCGTGCAGCAGCAGCGGCGGCAGGGCACGCCAGCGCGCGACGGCCCGCTCCCAGTGCACGAGACCGGCGTCGTCGAGCAGCTCCCGGTCCTGCTGGGCCGCCCACAGCAGCGTCTCGCGCTGGCGCAGCGCCTGCCACAGGTCGTCGATCTGCTCGAAATCGGCTGCGGTACGGGCGAATCGGTAACGTGCCGCAAGGGCCAGCAGGGCGTCGGAACCGCTCAGGCGCCCCGACGAGGGCAGCGGGGTGGGCTCATGAGTGTTGTCGTTGCCCGGCCCCGGCGTGCTTTCCGCCGGGGCCAGCCAGCGGTAGGTGCTGTCGGCGGCGATATCGGCCGTACCGGCCATCGCCTCCTCGCGCAGCGTCGACACCGGGTGGTGCTTGCCCAGGCCCACTGCCCACGAGCGCAACGCCGACGGATCGGGAACGGGGACCCGGCTCCCGGACTGCGGTCCGAGGTCGGTGGCGAAATCCAGCGGATCCTCGATCAGCCAGCCGTCACCGGCGTCGACGATGGCCAGCCAGTGCGTGCCGTGCAGCTGTTTGTAGGCGCGCTGCCAGGGCAGGTTGAAGTAGTCGGCGAGCAGCACCACCACGCCGTGGCGTGAAATCTGTTCCGACAGGGCCGCATACGCGGTATCCCAGTCGTCGCTGCCGGTGATCCGCAGCCCGAGGGCGGGCAGCGGCGCGGTGGCGTGGTGTTCGAAACGCAGGTGATCTCCGGCCGGGGCGACGGCCAGGAACGGTCCCTCGCTGAGCAGCGCACGCCACCAGTCGGCCTCGCCACGCGCCTCGAGCGCGGTGGCCAGGGCCGCGGTGAAGCAGCTCAGCTTGTCGCCGTGGTCCAGCAGTGTCGTCGTCATCGCGCCCTCAGCACTCGCAGGGTTCCGTCGAGATAGGCCTTGCGCGAGGCCGAGCGCTGGATCTTGCCGCTCGAGGTGCGCGGAATGGCACCGGGAGCGACCAGCGCGACTTCGTGCACGCCGACCTCGTGGGTCTCGAAAATGGCCTGCCGCACCGCATTCCGCAGTTCGGTGGCGGTCGCGACGCCCTCGGGCTTACCGAGGTTGAGCCGGGCCTCCACCAGCACCACGATCTTCTCCTTGTCGTTGTCGTCGATGGAGAAGATCGAGCAGCGGCCGGGCAGGACCAGCGGATGGGCGTGTTCGGCGGTCGCTTCCAGATCCGGCGGATAGAAGTTGCGGCCGTCGACGATGATCAGATCCTTCAGGCGGCTGGTCAGATACAGCTCACCGTCGTGCAGGAAGCCGACATCGCCGGTGCGCATGTAGTGGACGCCGTCGGGTTCGGCCAGTTCGCCGCGGAAGGTGGCCTCGGTCTCCTCCGGCCGGTTGAAGTAGCCGGCGGCGATGGCCGGGCCGGTGGTCCACACCTCGCCGAGGCGGTCCTCGGGCAGCCGCTCGCGGGTCTCGGGATCGACGATGAGGATCTCGGTGCCCGGCACGGCCGATCCCGCGCCGACGATCTCGGCGCCGTCGGAATCGGTCGGCACCACAACGCCTTTCGCCAGCTCTTCGCGGTCCACGCTGACGATCTGGATGCCGCCGCCGGTGCGCCAGGGCGCGGAGACGATCAGCGTCGCCTCGGCCAGGCCGAAGCCCGCGCACAAGGTCTTGTCGCTCAGGCCCTGCGGAGCGAACAGCTCGTTGAATTTGCGCACGGTGCTCACCCGGACCGGTTCGGCACCGGCCAGGCCGTAGCGCCAGCGGCTCAGGTCCAGTTCGGCGCGCCGATCGGCGTCGATGCGCTGGGTGCACAGCTCGTAGCCGAGGTTCGGCGAGGCCGAGAAGGTCTGCTGCGGCAGGTCGCTGATGGCCTGCAGCCAGCGCTCGGGCCGCCGCAGGAACGCCGAGGCCGACAGCTGCACCACGTGGTGGCCGTGCAGGACCGGCAAGACGACACCGACCATCAGGCCCATGTCGTGGAACAGCGGCAGCCAGCTGACGAAGGCGATGTCGTCGCCCTCGATATCCAGGCCGACCCGCGCGTACACGTCGTAGATCTGGGTGGCGTTGGCCAGCAGCCCGCGGTGCGGCACCATCACCCCGGCGGGGGTGCGGGTGGAGCCGGAGGTGTACTGCAGCAACGCGATCTGCTCGGCGTCGATGTCCGGGTATTCCCACTTGTCGGCGAGTGCCTCGTCCACCTCACCCGTGGTCAGGATCAACCGGGTGGTGTCGGTGGGCGAGTTGTCCAGCCAGTCGGTGACCCTGGACAATTCGCCGTCCGTGGTGATCAGGCAGGCCGGGTCGGCGTCGGTGCACACCGCGTCCAGGCGCCCGTTGGCGTTGTGCATGCTCGGCGGATACAGCGGCACCGCAACGATTCCGGCGTACAGGCAGCCGAAGAACGCCTTCACGTAGTCCAGTCCGGGCGGCAGCAGCAGCACCGCACGCTCTCCCGGCGACGCGATCTGCAGCAGGCTCACCGCGAATGCCCGTGCGTACCGGTCGATCTCGGCGTAGGTGATGACCTCCTTGACGCCGTGCGCGTCCTGCGGATCCGGATAGTTGAGGAAGGCGTAGGCCACCGCATCGGGCCGGATCTCACTCTGCGCCTGCAGCGCACGCACCATGGTGTCGTAGCGCAGCTCGGGCGCGGTCGGAATGGTGGCGGTCATACTTCGACCTCCTGTCGGGACGGCGGCGCCAGAAAACCGATCTTGTGGAAGTAGGTCAGGTAGCGGAGGAACAGCTCGCGCGACACCGGCGGGCACGCCACACCGGACCGGCCGATCTGCTCGTCGACGTCGAAGCGCAGCGCCGGGCTCAGGCCCTCACCGGTACCGAGCAGGCTCAGCACGCGGTAGGACGCCGAATCCGGCCCGGCCGCGGCCGCATGGGCCTCGACCGCGTCGCGCCAGGCCATGGGGTCGATCAGGCGCACCGGCCAGCCCGCCTCCCGAATCCAGGTGACGGCGTTGGCGAAGGCGGCCGGCGCGGGGTTGCGCAGGTGGTAGATGTGCGTGCCCGGTTCGCTGCGGCGCGCCAGTTCCACCATCGCACCCGCGGCGAAGTCGGCCGGTGCCAGATCCACGGCGAACTCCACATCCGGTGCCAGCCCGACCTCCTGGCTGGCCTTGACCAGCAACCAGAAGAAGTCGCTGGTCTGGCAGGCGCCGGTGGTGCTGTCACCCGCGATGCGGCCGAGGCGGTAGACGCCGACCGGCAGGCCGCGCTCACCCGCCTCGCACACCAGGCGTTCGGCCACCCACTTGGTCTGCAGGTAGCCCAGCCGCAGCTGGGACGGGTCCCGCGGCGGGGCCGGGGTGTGCACGCGGCCGTCCTCGCCATCCCCGGGTCCGAGCACGTACAGCGAGGACACGAAGTGCAGCGGCGTCCCGGCGGTGCGGGCCAGCTCGATGAGCTGGTCGGTGCCGGTCACGTTGGCCGCCTCCAGCAGCCGGTACGGCAGGGCGAAATTGACCTGCGCACCGTTGTGGTAGATGGCGTCGACGCTGCGGCCCAGCAGCAGGAATTCCTTCTCGCTCAGGCCCAGGCGCTCCGCGCCCAGGTCGCCGAGCACCGGGATCACCCGGTCGAAGTGCTCGCGCGGCAGCTCGTAGCTGTCGAAGGTGCGGGCCAACCGGTTCAGCGCCTCGGCCCTGCTGTCGGCACGCACCAGGCAGTGCACCTGGAAGTCGGTGCGGGACAGCAACTCCCGCAGCAGGAATGCACCCACGAAGCCGGTGGCACCGGTGAGCAGCACCGCGCCCGTCGCCGCGTGCGGGGTGATCGACCACGGACCCGCGGGCCAGTCGGCGACGATCGCGCGCACCTCGGCCTCGTAGTCGATGGCCTCCTCGACCGCGGCATCGCCGGACAGCAGCGCGGCCACCCCGGCGACCGTCGGGCGGGCGAACAGCGAGCCGAGCGGGATGTCCTCGCCGAAGGTCTCCTTCAGCCGCAGCATCAGCTGCGCCGCCAGCAGCGAGTGGCCGCCCAGATCGAAGAAGTTGTCCTCGCGGCCCACCTTCGGCACGCCCAGCACCTGGGCGAAGACCGCGGCGATGCGCTGTTCGAGGGTGGTGCGCGGCGGCTCGTAGGCCACCGGATTGCGGCGCAGCACCGGCGCGGGCAGGGCCTTGCGATCCAGTTTTCCGTTGGTGGTCAACGGGAATCGCTCCAGCACCACCACACCGGCGGGCACCATGTGCGCGGGCAGTCGGCGCGACAGATGTGCCCGCACCGCGACGGCCAGATCGTCATGGGCCTTGACCCGCAAGGGGTCCGAGGCCAGCGCGGTGTCGCGCCACTTGTCGCCGCGGGCCGGAGCCTGCGCCAGGCCGACGTCCCAGCGGGTGGCGATCACGTCGAAGCGGCCGTCCGCACGGCGCAGGGCCTCGATGCGGTAGGACACCTGATCGGTGAGCGCCAGATATGCCTCGGGGTTGATGCCACCGGCATCGGCGAGCTTGCCGCGCAATTCCGCCGCACCGGCTCGTCCGCGGCCCAGTTCGGCGGCCACGGCCAGCGGACCGGCGACGCGGCCGTCCAGCACGTCCGGGATGACGACCGCTTCGGGTCCCTCTCGCTCCAGCAGGTCCGCCAGGGCGGCGGGGCTGGTGCCGGGGTCGAGCACCCGAGCCAGCGCGGGTCGGTCCGCGGTCCCCGAATACAGCACGGCGTCGTAGCGGAACCGCGACATCTCGTTGAGGTGCTCGCCGCGGCGCAGCCGAATGCGGACACCGCTCAGCTTTGGGTTCTCGGCGGCGAACTCGCTGAAATACCGTGGCGACAGCAGCAATTCGGCGTCGCGGTCGCAGGCGGCGCGGACCGCCGCGGCCAGTTCGGACGCGCCCGCATTCGGGGCGGCGGCCATCTCGACGGTGGTGTGGAACGCCTCGAGCAGGCCGAGGTCGCGGACGTCACCGACGAACAGCACGCCGCCGGGGGCGAGCAGTTCCGCGGCCTGTTCCAGCACCCGGGTCAGGTACTCCGCGCTCGGGAAGTACTGCACGACCGAGTTGATCAGGATGACGTCGTAGGGACCGGTCAGCTCGTCGGGCAGTTCGTCGGCGGCGCCCTGGAACAGCCGCACATGCTCGAGATCGGCATCGGCCCCGACGATGTTGTCGCGCACGTGGCCGAGCGCGGTGGAGGACATGTCGGTGCCGTCGTAGATCTCGCAGCCGGGAGCCAGTCGCGACAGCAACAGACCTGTACCGCAACCGATTTCGAGCACGCGCCGGGGTGCGAGACCGCGCACGGCGGACACGGTGGACTCGACCCACTCCCGCATGTGCTCCTCGGGAATGGCGGCATTGGTGTAGGAGTCGTTCCAGCCGGTGATGTTGAAATCGGCGTCGACGTCGTCGCGGTGCTGGCCGTAGGTGCTGTCGAAGACGACCTCCCAGTCGGAGACCTGATCGGCCTCGGCGTCCTCGGCCTGCCGGTAGGCCTGCTCGCTCGGGGTGAGGTAGGCGACCAGGGCGACGGTGCCACCGGCGTCCTCGCGGGCCAGCACCACCGACTGCTCCACGCCCGGGTGAGCGTCGATGGCGGCCTCGATCTCGCCCAGTTCGATCCGGAAGCCGCGCACCTTGACCTGATGGTCGATGCGGCCCAGGTATTCCAGATCGCCGTCGGCGCGGCGGCGCGCGAGGTCGCCGGTGCGGTAGAGGCGGCGCTCGCCCAGCAGCGGATGCCGGACGAATCGCTCGCCGGTCAGCTCGTCGCGGTTGAGGTACCCACGGCCGACGCCCGCACCGCAGACGAACATCTCGCCGGAGACGCCGTCGGGCACCGGGCGACCGGCCGGGTCCAGGATGAGCACACCCAGGTCGGGCAGGGGCACGCCGATCAGGCTGCCCGCCGCCGAGTCGACGTCGGCGCTGCTCAGGGCGCGGTAGGTGACGTGCACGGTGGTCTCGGTGATGCCGTACATGTTCACCAGCTGCACGGCCTCGCCGTGGCGGTCGTACCAGGGCCGCAGGCTCGGCAGATCCAGCGCCTCACCGCCGAAGATCACGAAGCGCAGCGCCAGCTCGTCGCCGCGCGGGCCGTCGAGGGCGGGGATCAGCTGCAGGAAGGCCGACGGGGTCTGGTTGAGCACGGTCACCTTCTCGCGCACCAGCAGATCCGCGAATGCCTCGGTGGTGCGGCTGATATCGCTGGGCACCACGACCACCCGGCCGCCGCGCAGCAGTGCACCCCACATCTCCCAGACGGAGAAGTCGAAGGAGTAGGAGTGGAACATCGTCCACACGTCCTGCGGTCCGAAGTCGAACCAGCGGGCGGTGGTGGAGAACAGGCGAACCACATTCGCGTGCTCGATGATCACGCCCTTGGGGACACCGGTGGAGCCCGAGGTGTAGATGACGTAGCAGGGGTCGTGCGGTCCGGCGCCGAGTCCCTCCGCCCCCTCCGATTCCCCGGCTGCCCCTTTCGATTCCCCGGCTGCCCCTTTCGATTCCCCGGCTGCCCCTTTCGATTCCCCGGCTGCCCCTTTCGATTCCCCGGCGTCAGCCGGGGCCTCATCCGTCAGCAGTAGCTGCGGGCCCTCGGGCCGCGCGAGCGAGTCGGCCAGCGAGGACTGCGTGATGACCAGGCGCGCACCGGAATCGGAGATCATGAATTCGATGCGGTCGGCCGGGTTCATCGGATCCAGCGGCACATAGGCGGCGCCGGCCTCGAGGACCGCGAGGATCGCGACCACCACGTCGGCGGAGCGCTCCAGGTGGATGCCCACGAAATCGCCGCGGCCGATGCCGTGGCTGTGCAGGCGGCGCGCCAGTTGCGTTGCCGCTTCGGCCAATTCGGCGTAGGTCGTGTGGCCGTCGCCGAAGGAGACCGCGACCGCGTCCGGGGTGCGGGCGGCCTGCTCGTGGAACAGCTCGTGCAGCGTGTGGCGGACCTCGTCCCCCGACTCCACCGGCAGCGCCGCGGCGATGGCGCGGTCGCGCTCGTCGGCCTCCAGGAAGTCCAGTTCGGCCAGCGGAGTGTCCGGGTTCGCGACGGCGGCCGACACCAGGGAGACGAAATGCCGCTGGATGCCCGCGACGGTCGGCTCGTCGTAGAGGTCGACGTCGTATTCGATGGCGCCGACCAGTTCCTCACCGACCGGCGTCAGGGTGATCAGCACGTCGAATTTGGTTGTGCCGGAGTGCACCTCGAGGTATTCGGCGCGGACTCCGCCCACCGTCAGCTCCGGCATGGCCGTGTTCTGCAGCACCACGGCGGTGCGGAACAGCGGCGAGTGGCTCAGTTCGCGGTCGGGGCGGACGTGCTCGACGACCAGGTCGAAGGGGGCCTCCTGGTGGTCGAAGGCATCGAAGATCACGCCCTGCTCGCGCGACAGCAGCTCACGGAAGCTCGGGTTGCCCGACAGGTCGGTGCGCAGCGCGAGCGCGTTGACGAAGAAGCCGATCAGCGACTCCACCTCGGGGCGGGTGCGGTTGGCGATCGGGGTGCCGACGGTGATGTCCTCGGCGCCGGTGTAGTAGCGCAGCAGCGCCTTGAATCCGGCCATCAGTGCGACGAAAAGCGTTGCGGGGCGGTCGTTTCGACGCACGTCGTTGGCGAGGGCGCGCAGGCCGTTCACCACCTCGGCGGGGATGGTGAAGGGCAGTCGCGCGCCGCGGCTGTCGGGCTTGAGCGCGCGCGGGCGGTCCGGGTGGAAGGTGACCAGCGGGGGCTCGTCGCCGAGGACGCCGCGCCAGTAGTCGAGGTCGCGGTCGAAGTCGTCGCGCGCCACGCGATCGCGCAGCCAGTGCGCGTAATCGGTGTACTGCACCGACAGTTCGGGCAGCGCCGGGGTACGGCCGGCGGCGAGTTCGCCGTAGGCGGCCATCAGCTCGCTGGCGAAGACGCCCAGTGACCAGCCGTCGGAAATGATGTGGTGCATCGCGACGGCGAAGATCGACTCCTCGTCGCTCAGGCGCACCAGCAGCACCTCGAACAGCGATCCGGACAGGTCGAAGACGGTGCGGCTGAACTGTTCCACCCGCGCCACCGCATCGGCCTCGGGCCGCTCGGGATCCAGATCCGCCCGCTCGACCACGGTGAACGGCACCGGCCCGGCCTCCCCGACGACCTGCACCGGCAGTCCGTCGCGCAGTTCGATGCTGGTGCGCAGCGAGTCGTGGCGATCGATGATCAGCGCCAGCGCGGCACGCAGCGCGTCCACATCCAGCGGGCCGTAGAGCCGCAGCGCCAGCGGCATGGTGTAGGTGGCGCGGCCCGGGAACAGCTGCTCCAGGAACCACAGCCGCTGCTGGGCCGCGGACAGTCCCACCGCCCCGCGGTCGGCACGGCGGGGGATGGCGGAGCGGTCGGTGCGCCCGGCCGCCCAGCGCTTCAACAGTTCTCGGCGGGATCCGCGGATGTCAACGGTTTCAGGCATTTTAGGAGCGCTCCTCGGTCGTGCCGCGCTCGGCGAGCAACAGCTCGACCTCGCTGTCGGACATGTCGTCCAACCGGCTGATCAGGTCCTGTGCGATGACGTCGGCCATGCCGGCGATCGTGGGCCGGGCGAACAGGTCGCCGAGCACCAGCTGTACGGGGAACACCGCCCGCAGGCGGGTCGCGACGTGGACGGCCATCAGCGAATCGCCGCCCACCTCGAAGAAGTTCGCGTCGGCGGCGATACCGTCGGCGCCCAGCGCCTCGTGCCACACCTCGGCGACCCGCCCGCGAATGGATTCGGTGAATTCGTCCACCTCGTCGGCCGCGAGTTCGTCCTGCGCCCCGGTGGTGGAGCCCTCGGGAACCGCCGCGGTCCGGACACCTTCCGCCGAAGCGTTCCGCAAGCCTTCGCCCGCGGCACTCCCCCCATTCCTCGTCGCGGCACTCCCCCCATTCCTCGTCGCGGAGCGACGAGGATCCCTGTCCTCCGGGGGATCGATCCAATACCGCTGCAGCGCAAACGGATAGGTCGGCAGGCTCACCAGGCTGTGCTCGGTATCGCCGTGCACGGCGGCGAAATCGACCTCGACTCCGGTCAGCCAGAGCCGACCGGCCGCCTCCACGATCGACGCCGCCGCGGGCCGCCCACCGGGCGCGGTACCGGCCGAGGCGACGGTCGGGACGCCGCGATCGGCGGTGCGCAGGAACGACACCAGCGATTTACCCGGGCCGACCTCGAGGCCGACGACGTTCTGATGGCGCCCCACCAGCCCCTCGCTCGCCTCCCGGAACCGCACAGTGCTGGTCATCTGCCGCGCCCAGTACTCCGGATCGGTGGCCTGCTCGGCGGTGATCGGGGCGCCGGTCAGGTTGGACCAGAACGGTTCCCGCGGCGCCTGCCGCTCGACCGAACCCACCACCTCGGCGAACCGGGTGGCCGCCTCGTCCATCAGCGGCGTGTGGAAGGCATGTGCCACCGGCAGCGCCGAACTGGCGATACCGTCGGTCGACAGCACCTCCGCGAACCGGCCCACCGCCGCCGGAGACCCGGCGACTACGCAGCGGGTCGCGGAATTGTCGGCGGCCAGCCAGACATCGTCGGGCAGGCGCTCGGCCAGCTTGTCCGCGCCCACCGAGACCGCGAGCATGCTCCCGGCCGGGGCGGCGGCCATGATCTTGCCGCGCGCCACCACCAGCTTCAGCGCGTCGGGCAGCTCGAAGACACCGGCCACCGTCGCGCATACCAGCTCACCGAGGCTGTGCCCCAGCATGTCCCGCGGCGCGATGCCGAATTCGCGCCACATGCCCGCCAGCGCGTATTCGATCGCGAACAACGCCACCTGGGTCTGCTCGGTTCCCTCGCCACCGAGCAGGGCGGCGTCCAGATCGAATCCGCTGTGCTCGCGCAGCAGCCGCGCGCACTCCCGCAGGCGGTCACCGAATGCGGGCACCGAACTCGCGAGTTCGGCGAACATCGAGCCCACGGCGATCCCCTGCCCGGCGAACAGCCACACCGGCGCGGGGTCGACCAGCGCCTGCCCAGCGCTGGGTCGCCGCAGTGCCTCCGCGGCCTCGGCCGCGGTCTCGGCGATCACCAGGCGGCGGTGGGCGAATCGGCGCCGACCGCGGTCCAGGGTGCGGGCCACCGCGCCCAGATCCTGGGTCGTCCCGCTCAGATGCGTGGACAGCCGCTGCGCCAACCGGTCGGCGTCCTCCGGGGTGCGGGCCGAAACCGGCAGGGCCCGGATGCCTTTCGAGGCCGTTGCGGCCGCGACCGGCGGCTGCTCCACGATGACGTGGGCATTGGTGCCGCCGATGCCGAAGGCGCTCACGGCGGCCCGGCGCAGCTGCCCGTCCCACTCCCGCAACTCGGTGTTCACGTAGAACGGGCTGGCCGCGAAATCGATTTCCGGGTTCGGCCGGGAAAAGTGCAGGCTCGGCGGAATGGCACCCTCCCGCACCGCGAGCACGGCCTTGATGAACCCGGCCACACCGGCGGCGGAGTTGAGGTGTCCCACATTGGTTTTCACCGAGCCCAGCGCGCAGTACTGGCTCTCCTCGGTGTGTTCGCGGTAGGCCGCGGTCAGCGCCGCCACCTCGATGGGGTCGCCCAGTTTGGTGCCGGTGCCGTGCGCCTCGACGTAACCGATGCTGCGGGCGTCGATTCCGGCCACCGACAGCGCCTCCCGGATCACCGCGCGCTGTCCGGCGATACCGGGTGCGGTGTAGCCGACCTTGCGGGCGCCGTCGTTGTTGACCGCCGAACCGACGATCACCGCGTGGATGTGGTCACCGTCGGCCAGTGCGTCGCTCAGCCGCTTCAGCACCACCGTGCCCACGCCCGAACCGAAGACCGTGCCCGCCGCGTCGGCGTCGAAGGCGCGGCAGTGCCCGTCCGGAGACAGGATCGAGCCTTCCTCGTAGATGTAGCCCGATTCGTGCGGCACCTGCACGCTCGCACCACCGGCCAGCGCCACATCGCACTGGAAATCCACCAGCGCCTGCACGGCCTGATGCACGGCCACCAGTGAGGTGGAGCAGGCGGTCTGCACCGCGACGGCCGGTCCGGTCAGGTTCAGCTTGTAGGAGACCTTGCTGGCCAGATAGTCCGAGGCGTTGCCGTGCAGGGCGTGCAGCTGGGCCGAGGGGCTGTCGAACAGGCTCGCGTGCCCGACCAGGTTGCGCAGCAGATAGGTGCTGATGCCGGCACCGGCGAAGACACCGACCGGGTTGGGGTTGTCCGACGGCACGATGCCCGCATCCTCGAACGCCTCGTAGGCGCACAGCAGAAACAGCCGGTGCTGCGGGTCGAGGAACTGCACTTCGCGCGGGCTCATCTCGAAGAACTCGGCGTCGAAGCGGTCGTAGTCGGCCAGCGTCGACCCGGCGTGCACGTAACCGGCGGGCGGATCGACCGGCATATCCGCCGAGTGCAGCGGGCGGATCGACTCGTGGCCGGTGCACAGGTTGCGCCAGTAGTCGGCGACCGTATCCGCATCCGGGAAGCGGCAGGCCATACCCACCACGGCAATGCGGAAGTCGTTGTCTACGTCGGTCATTCGTCACTCCCGTGAGTTTCCGGCGAACCGGGGCGGCGGTGGGCGCGGCGGCGAGCGGCGGCGGCGCGCCGTTCCTGACCGCGGTCGGTGTCCTCCTCCGGCTGCGCGGTGCGGCCGGCCAGCAGGCGGGCCAGGTCCTCCACCGTCGGCGCCGCGAACAGATCGGTCATGGCCAGTTGCACACCCAGGCGCCGTTCCAGCAGGCCGCGGGCGCGGGCCAGGGCGAGTGAGTGACCGCCGAGGTCGAAGAAGTTCTGCCCGAGCCCGACCTCGCGCTCGAGCACCTCTCCCCACACCTCGGCGACGGCCTTCTCCAGGTCCGTGCGCGGCGGCACGAACACCGGATCGGCGGCGGGCTCGATCTTGGGCAGCCGGTTCTGGTCCAACTTGCCGGTCAGACCGCGCGGCAGCGAGTCGAGCACCATGTAGGCCGACGGAATCATGTACTCCGGCAACCGCTTGCGCAGATATCCCGACAGCTCGGCGTAGTCGGGCGCGAGCGGTCCGTCCTGCGTGACATAGGCGACCAGGCGGGGTTCGCCGGCGTGCCGATCCAGGACGACGGCGGCCTCGCCGACCGTCGGATGCGACCGCAGCGCGGTCTCGGCCTCACCCGGCTCCACCCGGTGCCCGCGGATCTTGACCTGCCGGTCCTTGCGTCCGACGAAGACCAGCTGCCCGTCGGTGAGCCGGCGCGCGAGATCGCCGGTGCGGTAGTAGCGCACCCCGTCCTCGCTCACGCCGAAGACGCCGTCGGTCAGCTCCGGGCGCTGCCAGTAGCCCAGCGCCACGTGCGGGCTGCGCAGCGTGAGTTCACCGAAAACCTCGGTGGGACGGCCGTTTTCATCGACGATATCGACATCGATGATGTCTACCGGCAGGCCGATGGGCACGCCGACGCGATCCACATCGTCCGGGGTGACGATGTGCTGCAGGGCCACCGAGCATTCGGTCGGGCCGTACAGGCTCACCAGTCGCGTTTCCGGTCCGAAGTGCCGCCCGAAATCGGAGACGTCGCCGGGGACGACCTGCTCACCGCCGAGACCGACCACGCGGATCTTCGGCGGCAGCCACGGTTCGGCGGCGTCGCTGAGCAGATAGCGGAACAGGGTCGGCGTGCAGTGCAGCACGGTCACCCCGGCGCTTTCGATCTCCGCGCGCAGTGCCGACGGGCTGAACAGATGCGGGTCGATCACATGCAGTTCGGCACCGGCCACCGCCGCACCGAACGAGTTGAGGATGCCCGCATCGAAGGTGTACCGAGCCGGCGCCGCCACCACGTCGTCGGGTCCGATGCGCAGCCGCTGTGCGTAGCAGACCGCATGGGCGAGAGCGTTTTCCGAGCTCTGCGCCACACCCTTGGGACGTCCGGTGGAGCCCGAGGTGTAGGTGATGTAGGCGGGCTGGTCGGCGTGGACGGGCTCGACGTGATGGATCGGTCCCGGCAACAGGTGCGCCTCGCCGGCCCGCGCGCAGACCGGCAGGATGCGGATGTCCCCGGCGATGGCCCGGGCCGTCTCGATCCGGGCCGGATCGCACAGCAGCGCCGTCACATTCGCCTCGCCGAGGATCTCGGTCAACCGCGCCTGCGGCGCCCGCGGATCCAGCGGCACATAGGTGACGCCCGCGCGCAACGCCGCCCACACCGCGACGAAGCTTTCCGGCGTGTGGTCGTAGAGCAGCGCGACCCGGCCACCGGCCGACACCGCCCGCAGCAGCTGCCGCGCGGTATCGTCGGCGAGCGCGTCCAGCTCGGCGTAGGTGGTGACGCGTTCGTCGTTGCTCAATGCCTTTGCCGCGGAGCGGGTTCGGGCCACCTGCGCCAGCCGGTCGGCCAGGGTCTCGCCCGGCTCCGGATCGGGCACCGACGGGGTGCCGGGCAGCTCCCACGCACCGGCGCGGGTGGGCTGCAGCTTGTCCCCGAGGGTGATCTCGGCGACCGTGCGATCGGGCTGCGCGGCAATGCTTTCCAGGGCCCCGGCATAGTGCCGCAGCAGGCGCCGGGCGGTGTCGGCGTCGTAGAGGTCGGTGCTGTATTCCAGGCTGAGCTTGATATCGCCGCCGGTCTCGTCGACGGTGAGGTCCAGATCCAGCTTGGCCGTGCGCCGCGGGGCGTCGACCATCTCGACATCGAGGTCCGGGTTGGCCAACGTCGGCGGCGGGGTGTTCAGGTAGTTGAACATGATCTGCGCCAGCGCGGTACGGCTCATGTCCCGCTCCGGCACCAGCGCGGCGATGACCTTCTCGAACGGGCAGTCCTGGTTGGCGTGCGCGGCCAGCACCACCTTGCCGACCCGCGACACCAGTCCGGTGAAGGGCTCGTCCGGATCGACCTCGGCCCGCAGGGCCAGGGTGTTCAGGAAGCAGCCGACCAGCGGTTCGGTGGCCGAGCGGGTGCGGCCCGCGATCGGCGAGGCGACCACCAGATCCTGCTGGCGGGTGTAGCGGTGCACCAGGGTGTAGAACGCGGCCAGCAGCACCGAGAAGGTCGTCACGCCCTGTGCGGAGGCGATCTTCCGCATCTCCGCCATGACCTCGGGATCGACGGTGAACCGCTCCACCGCGCCGCGCGAGCTGCGGCGGGGCGGGCGGCGGCGGTCGCCCGCGATCTCGGTGTTGGGAACCCCGGCGAGGGTTTCGCGCCAGTACTGCAGCTGGTTGTCCAGGTGGTCGGCGTTCTCGCGCTGCCAGATCGCGTAGTCGGCGTACTGCACCGACAGCGGCGGCAGCTCGGCCTCGGCACCGGACCGCCCGGCGGCGTAGTGTGCCGAAATCTCCTGGCTCAGAACGGCGATCGACCAGCCGTCGCACACGATGTGGTGCAGCGCCACCATCAGCAGGTACTCGTCGGGGCCGGTGACGAGCAGGTGATACCGCCACACCGGGCCCTCGGCCAGATCGAACGGCCCGCCGTACACGGCGGTGGTGAGCTCGTCTTCGACCTTCGCGCGCTCCTGCGGCGGCAGGGTCGTGAGGTCGGTGACCGGCAGCGGGCGCGGGGTGAACGGGCGGACCTGCTGGCGCAGTTCGCCCTCGTCGGTGGTCAGGTAGACCGTGCGCAGCACCTCGTGGCGCTGCTCGATCTTGCCCAGCGCCGACTCCAGCGCGGCGATATCGACCTTGCCGCGCAGCCGCAGCCCGCCCGGCATGATGTAGGTGCTGTTGCCGGGGGCGAAGGTTTCCAGGAACCACAGCCGCTCCTGGGCGTAGGCCACCGGCAGCAGGTCGCCCTCCGCACGGGGCGCCGGGCGCAGCGGGGTGACCGAATCACCTTGCACGGCGGCCGATTCCAGCAGTTTCGCGGCCTGTGCGACGGTGGGGCGCTCGAACAGATCGCGCAGCGAGATGTTGACGCCGAATTCGTCGACCAGTTGCGACAGCAGCCGGGTGGCCGCGATCGAGGTGCCGCCGAGCAGGAAGAAATCATCGTGCCGTCCGACCGCGGGCACGTCCAGCGCCCGCGCCCAGAGTTCGGCCAAGCGGGTCTCCAGCGGGCCCACCGGTTCGGCGGAGCCGTCGGCCTCCGGCGAATCCGCTACTGCGACAGGGCGTTCGGGGGTTTCGGAGATCGGTTCGGCCTGCTGCGCGGCCAGCCAGTCGGCGACCGAGGCGGGCACCTGCTCCGGCGCACGCTCG
Organism: Nocardia transvalensis; assembly: GCF_015477765.1. Taxonomy (GTDB): domain Bacteria; phylum Actinomycetota; class Actinomycetes; order Mycobacteriales; family Mycobacteriaceae; genus Nocardia; species Nocardia transvalensis_A. The sequence goes on from NZ_JADLQQ010000001.1 coordinate 161,420, forward strand.
CTGGTCCAGGCCAGCACTTGCCGACCCAGCTGCCAGCCGGACTCGTAGGAGTCGAGCGCGGGCGCCGCCAGCACGCCGACGCCGGTGTGCACGGCCGCCGCGGCCGCGGTCGTCTCGGCATCCACCACGATCAGGTCGGCACGGCCGTCGGCCGTCTCGGTCGCCGCCGTGACCTGCGCGGGCACGCCGCCGCGATGCAGTGCCTCGGCAAGGCCCGCGATCAGCTCGGGACGGTCGCCCGTCACGCGCACGGCCAGGTGGTGGCGCGGCAGCCCGGCCAGCAGATCCGTCACCGCGGCGTTCGGATCGGCGGCGGCCGTCTGCGCGAGTGCGAAGAAGTCGCGAACCAGGCGATCGGCCGCGGCGGCGTCGAGTACGGCGGTGTTGTAGGCGAGTTCGACGGCCAGATCGGTCCCGGCCTCGGCGACGTGCATCACCAGGTCGTAGAGGGTGGCGCCGGTCTCGATGGTCTGCCAGTCGACGGTCAGGTCGAACTTGCTCAGATCCGGGCGCTCCAGCCGCTGCTGCACGAACAGCACCTGGAACACCGGGCTGAAGCGCGGATCCCACGGCCCGCCGACCGCCTCGGCGATGCGCTCGAACGGCAGGGTCTCGTCCTCGTAGGCGGCCAGCGCCGTATCCCGGGTGAGCCGCAGCAGCTCCGAGAACGTCTGTCCCGCAGCAAGGTCCGAACGCACCGGCACGGTGTTGACGAAATGGCCGATGGTGCGGGCCAACTCGTCGTGCGGGCGAGCGGCCATCGGAATGCCGACGCAGAAGTCGTACTGCCCGGTGTGCGCCGCCAGGGTCAACTGGTAGCAGGCCAGCAGGTACACGAACGGCGGAACGCCGTGTGCCGCGGCGGCATCGCGGATGGTCGCGGCCAGTGCGGCCGGAACCGGCTCGTGCAGGCGGGCGCCGTCGTTGCGGACCCGCGGGGGCCGGGGACGGCCGACGGCCACGTCCAGCGCCGGGGCGCCGCGCAGCCGACCGGCGCGCCGCTCGATGGCGGCGGTCCGGGCCGGTTGTCCCGCAACCCATTCCGCGAAGTCGGCGTATTGACGCGCCGGCGCTGCGGCCGAGCCGCCATAGGCCGACCACAGCTGGTCGACCAGCAGCGTCATCGACAGGCCGTCGAGCACCAGGTGGTGGGCGACCACCGCGAGAATCCACTCCGCCTCGGCCAGGCGCACCAGCGTCCATCGCACCGGCGGGCCGGACAGCAGATCGAAGCGGGTGGTCGCGCGGGAGACGAGCAGCTCATCGGCCGCCTGTTCGCGCGCCGACCCGGGCACCAGCCGCAGATCGTGCAGCTGCCAATCGAGTTCGAGGTCGTCGCGGACCTCGGCCTGCAGATCGGGGGTCGCGGTGAACACCGTGCGCAGGGCGTGCTGCTGCCGCACCACGGCCGCGGCGGCGCTGCGCAGCGCCTCCGGGTCGAGCTCGCCGGTGATCCGCAGGCCGACCGGCACGTGGTAGAGCGCGGCATTGTCGGCCAGCTGTTCGTGCAGCCAGATTCCGCGCTGGGCGGGCGTGGCCGCGAACGGACCACTGCCGCTGCGCACCGGGATTCCGGTGCCGCCGGCGCCCGCGGCGCGCTTCTCGCGCAGCCGTGCCAGTGCCAGATTGCTAGCTGGTGAGTTCATGTTCGTTCTCCAACAACGCATTTGCCTGCTCGACGAGCAGTTCCTCCAGCGCGGCCGCCACCTTGGCCACGGTCGGCTCCTCGAACATGACGCGGAGCGGGAACTCGATGTCGAACAGTTCGCGGACCCGGCGGGCGAACCGGGTGGCGAGCAGCGAATGCCCGCCGATGCGGAAGAAGTTCTCGAAGACGCCGATGCGCTCGAGACCCAGCAGTTCGGCCCACATCTCGGCGACGAACTGCTCGTATTCGGTTCGGGGAGCGACGAAATCGGCATCCTCGTCGAACAGGGTGGTGCGGCGCTCGCTCGCCGGAGCCGGTTCGATGTGCGGCGCGCCGTCCACGACCCGGTACGAGCTGCGGTCGAACGGGTACAGCGGCAACCGCACCAGCGGACGCGTGGCGGAATCGATGGCGCCCCAGTCCAATTCGTGGCCGCGCACGTGCAGCTCGGCCGCCGAGGACAGCAGCACCGTGAGATCGTCGAGATCGCGCGCCAGCGACGGCACCGCGATACCGCTGCGATCCTGATGGCGCAGTATGGCTTTCGCCATGCCGCCGAGCACCGGATGCGGTCCGATCTCGACGAAGGTGTTGGCACCCGCCTCGATCATCGCGCCGACGGCATCGGCGAAGGCCACCGGGCGTACCACCTCGTCGAGCCAGTACTGCGAGTCCAGGGCGGTGCCCTCCAGCAGGCCGCCGGTGACCGTCGAGAAGAACGGGATCTGCCCCGCGCTCGGGGTGAACTCCGGCAGCTCGGCCCGGAACTGCGCCAGGCAGTCCTGCATGGCCGGGGTGTGGAAGGCGTGCTCGCCCGGCAGCCGCCGGGTCAGCACCGAGTCCTGCTCGAGCCGTGCCAGCAGTGCCTCCAGGGCCTCGGCATCGCCGCCGATGAGGGTCCAACGGGGCGCGTTGCGGCCGGCGATGTGCACAGTCGCCGGCAGCTGGGGCGCGAGTTCGTCGGCGGGCAGGTTGACCACGGCCATGATCCCGTTGCCGCGCACCTTGGCGGTGGCCCGGGCGCGCGCGGCGATGATGCGGGCGCCGGTCGCGCGGTCGAGGGCGCCGCTCACCACGGCGGCCGCGACCTCGCCGACGCTGTGCCCGCCGACCGCGTCCGGGATGATGCCCCAGGACTTCCACAGTTCGGCCAGCGCGATCTGCACCGCGAAGATCACCGGCTGCGCCACCGCGGTGTCGGCGAGCTCGTCGGCGTCGCGCCCGCGGTCGACGATCGCGAACGGCGACCAGCCCAGCAGCGGGCGCAGCTCCCGATCGACGGCCATCAGGGTGTCGCGGAACACCGGCTGCCGCTTGACCAGCGTGCGGCCCATGCCCAGCCACTGATTGCCCTGCCCCGCGAACAGGAAGCCGACTCCGCCGGCCCCGCCGCGCGGCACCCGTCCCGCGGCGGCCCCCAGCGGCAGCGACCCCGCCGCAACGGCCTCCAACCGCTGCCGCAGCTCGTCGCGACCACTGGCCACCACGGCCACTCGATACGGATGATGGGTGCTGCGCGCGGTCGAGGCATACGACAGCGCAGGCAGATCCACCTCGGTTCCCAACAGCTCCACCCACTGGTCCACCGAGGCCAGCGCGGCTTGTTCGGTGCGGCCGGAAACCGTGAACAGGTAGGGCTTTTCGGGCGCCTTGGCCGGGGCCGCCGCCGGGCGGACCGGGCGGGGACCGGCGGTCAGCACGACGTGGGCATTGGTGCCGCCCATGCCGAAGGAGCTGACACCGGCCAGGGCCCGGCCCTCGTGGGCGGGCCAGGACGTGTTCTGCGCGGCCACCTGGAACGGCAGCTGCTCGAAGTCGAGATGTTTGTTGGGGGTGTCGAAGTTCAGATTGGCCGGGACCTGCTCGTGGTGCAGGGCCAGCGCGGTCTTGATCAGGCCCATGATGCCCGCGGCGGCCTCGAGATGGCCGACCATGGTCTTCACCGAACCGACCAGGGCCTTCTGCTCGCCACGGCCGTCGGCGAGGACCGCACTCAAGGCGCGCGCCTCGACCGCATCACCCAGCGCGGTGCCGGTGCCGTGCGCCTCGATGTATTGGACGTCGCCGGGTGACACACCGGCCCGCTGGTAGGCGCGGCGCAGCACGTCGACCTGGGCGCGATAGTTGGGGGCGGTCAACCCGTTGGTGCGGCCGTCCTGATTGACGGCGCTGCCCAGCAGGACCGCGTAGACCCGGTCGCCGTCGCGTTCGGCCTGCGACAGCGGCTTCAGCACGATCGCGGCGCTGCCCTCGCCGCGCACATATCCGTCGGCGCGGTCGTCGAAGGTCTTGCAGCGCCCGTCGGGGGACAGCATGCCCGCATCGGCCAGCGAATCGGTGATCTGCGGCTCCAGGGTCAGCTGGACACCGCCCACCACCGCCGTATCGCAGTCGCCGTCGTGCAGGCTGCGCAGCGCCATGTGCACCGCGACCAGCGACGACGAGCAGGCCGTGTCGACGCTGATGCTCGGGCCGCGCAGGTCGTAGTGATAGGAGAGCCGGTTGGCCGCAATGCTGCTCGCCGTCCCGATCACCGCCGCGATGGAGGTGCCGTTCTGATCGGTCCGCCCCAGGTTGCGCGCGTGCTCACCGGAGCTGATGCCGACGAACATGCCGGTCGCGGACCCGGCCAGCCGGTCGGCGGGCAGACCAGCGTCGGCCAGGGCATCGGCCACGGTCTCGGCCAGGACCCGATGCTGGGGGTCCATGAACGCGGCCTCGTCGGCCGAGACGCCGAAGTACTTGGCGTCGAAGGCGTACGGGTCCGGCACGAACGAACCGAACCGGGCCCGCTGCTCGGAGGTGTCGCCGACCGGCCCGCCGCCGCGGTGGACCGGAGCCGCACCGACCAGCTCCCGGCCCTGCAGCAGGGTCTCCCAGAGCTGCTCGGGTCCGCGACGGTCACCGACCGAGCACCCGATGCCGATGATGGCGACGGGTTCCTGGGCGCCGCGCGTCCGGGGCGCCGCCTCGACGACCGGCTCGGCCTCGGGCTCCACCTGGTCGACGGCCCCGGAGGCCAGGCCGTCGGCCATGGCACTCACGGTCGGGAACTCCCACGGCAGTGTCGGCGGCAGCGACTTCCCCAGCCAGGCGGAGACCCGGCCGACGAAGATCACCGCAACCGCGGAGGTGAGTCCGCGGGCGTGATGAAGACGACGTACTCGATCTTCTCCGCGATCCACTCGCGACCGGCCTTGCCGGTCAGCGGCACCACCGCCGGCACGGTCAGGTATCCGACGTAGATCGCCACGATGGCCAGGCTGATGATCTTCTCAGCCGTGGTGAAGTGCTGGAACACCGCTGTGTCGAAGCCGCCCAGGCCCAACTCGGTCAGCGAGGTCCCGCTGATCAGGAAGGCGACGACCACCACCGCCAGCGCCAGCCAGGTCCGCAGCACACCGCCCTGGTAGAGCTTGATGCGCGCGTCGGCTCGGTTGCCGAACTGTTGGGTGAATTTCTTGACCGAGCTTATCTCGAAGTAGGGCTCTGCCAGCACGAGATAGGCCAGGAACAACACGCAAAAGAGTTTCATCGCCAGAATCCGCTCGAAGTCTTGGTGAAAATTAGTTTCAGGCGAATGCGATCGGCGTCATTGGAGACCGTTCACCCCTCATTCATTTGTGCCTCAGCGACGGTTCACCAGGCTCTAGCAACACATGGCGCCGGAAATGTGCTGCCAACTACCGAACGTCGTGGACATGAGAGGACAGTACTACCACCCGGAAGTACTGTCCACAGCAGGAATAGGCCCTGATCTGTGACGTCAAGCACCGGTTTATTGCAGCTTCAAGCTATGTCGGCGAAGGCCCGAATGCCCGATTTGCACCATTTTTCGCCGGTTCGCCGAGCATTAGCTCGACATATTTCAGGCCGCATATCACGATGAATTGATAGGTTCGTTAGCTAACCGTTAGCTAGCTCTTCAACCACCCCGTACGACCTGGCGAACGCCGACGGGATCGGGTACTGCCCCGAAGATCGTTCCGGAAGCACCCGGCGTTACGAATCCCGTTCGGTACGGTGTGGGTCGTGAAGAAGAACGATCGCGCCGTCGGCCCTACCGCGGCAGCAAATCCGCGGCAGAGCGTGGTTCTCGACGACGTCGACCGGATCCTGCTCGATGAGCTGGCGCGCGACGGACGGATGACCAACAACGCCCTGGCCGCGGCGGCGGGTATCGCGCCGTCAACCTGTCTGGGCCGCGTGCGCTCGCTGGTAGAACGCGGTGTGATCAGGGGGTTTCACGCCGATATCGATCCCGCGGCGCTGGGGCGCAGCCTGCAGGCCATGATCTCGGTGCGCGTGCACGCCAATGCGCGCCCGCAGCTGGCCGCGTTCGGTGAACAGCTGGCCACCCTCGACGAGGTGCTCAATGTGTATTTCATCGCCGGCGCCGACGACTACCTGATCCACGTCGCCACCGCCGACACCGAGGAACTGCGACTGTTCGTCCTCGAGCATCTGAGCGCCCACCCCGCCGTCGCCCGCACCGAAACGATCCTCATCTTCGAGCACGTCCGCCCCCGCACGCGCCCACTGCGCTGATCCCGGCCGCAAGCGGCCGGGAAACGAAGGGCGACGAGCCGGAAACGAAGGGCGACGAGCCGGGAACAAGGGATGGCAGGCCGGGCACGGGGATGGCACGCCGGAAATGAGTAGGACAGCCGAGGCCCCGGCCTTCCACCGCCCGCGGCTCAGGCTCTCGAGCACCGGGCCAGCAGCAGCCCCGGCCTTCCACCGCCCGCGGCTCAGGCTCTCGAGCACCGGGCCCCCAGCAGCCCTGGCTTCCCCGACACCCGTGGTCCCGGCACGCTTTTCGCCGGGACCACGGGTGTCGGGGGAACACCGATTACGCCGCCGACAGCGACTGGGCCTCGTATCCGTGAGCGGCGGCAACGGATTCCGAGAGCAGCATGCCGCGGTGGGTGCTCAGGCCGTCGGCCAGGCCGCGATCGGCCGCGGTGGCCTCGCGCCAACCCTTGTCGGCCAGCGAAATGACGTAGGGCAGCGTGGCATTGGTCAGGGCGACGGTCGAGGTGTAGGGCACCGCGCCGGGCATGTTGGCCACGCAGTAGAACACCGAATCGTGCACCCGGTAGGTGGGCTCGGCGTGGGTGGTCGGGCGCGAATCGGCGAAGCATCCGCCCTGGTCGATGGCGATATCGACCAGCACCGAACCCGGCTTCATCTGCGCCACCAGCTCATTGGACACCAGCTTGGGCGCCTTGGCGCCCGGCACCAGCACCGCGCCGATGACCATATCGGCCTCGCGCACGGAGTTCTCCACCTCCTGGGAGTTGGAGATGACGGTGCGCACCCGGCCCTGGTACTGCGCGTCCAGCTCCCGCAGCGGGGCGATGTTCAGATCGAGAACCGTGACGTCGGCGTGCATTCCGACCGCGACGGCGGCGGCATTGCGCCCGGCGACACCCGCGCCGATGACGACGACCTTGGCCGGGCGGGTGCCGGGCACACCGCCCATCAGCACACCGCGGCCGCCGCCGCTGCGCATCAGGTGATAGGCACCCGCCTGCGGCGCCAGCCGGCCGGCGACCTCGCTCATCGGGGCCAGCAGCGGCAGCGAACCGTCACGGCCGGTGACCGTTTCGTAGGCGATCGAGGTGATGCCCGACTTCAGCAGGGCGTCGGTGCACTCGGCGGAGGCGGCCAGATGCAGGTAGGTGAACAGCACCTGATCCTCGCGCATCCGCGAATATTCCTCGGCGATCGGCTCTTTCACCTTCAGCACCAGATCCGCGGTGGCCCAGACCTCGTCGGCGGTGTCCAGCACACGCGCGCCGACCAGGGTGTAGGCGTCATCGGCGAAGGCCGATCCGGCACCGGCCCCGGACTCGATGAACACCTGGTGCCCACGCGACACCAGCTCACGAACGCCCGCCGGGGTGCACGCCACGCGATACTCGTGGTTCTTCACCTCGCGGGGGATCCCGATCTTCACCTGAACTCCTTCTGTCTCCACTGGACGATCGACGGGTGACCGGCTATGAGCTGGTTCACCCCGTTACCAGGAAGTATGAAGAAACTGCGCAAACAGATCCAGTTCAGTGAAGATAATTCTTCAGAGGCCGCGCCTTTCATTCATATAGTCGGATCGGCGACCGCCGCCCCCGGTCATCTCGAAACATCTTCGACCCCGTCGGCGGCTCGGCTCGGTCACGGCATTCCAGGGATCTGCGAGATGAGGTAGCGCTCGAACTTCGACAGCGCATCGAAGCCGCGGACGGCCCCCGCGGTCCACGCCTCCACGATCGCCCCCAGCAGATCGGTATGCGGCTCGCCGGGGGCGGCCGTCTCGGGTGCGACGCCCCCGCGTCCTCGATACGCAACCTCGTCGGTGCCGCTCCCCGGCACCGGCTCACCTGCGAAAACCCTGTCGTCCGGAGCCGGAGCGACTGCCGCTCCCCCGATCGGCGGCACCGCTGTCGAGCCCTCGAAGTGGCCCGGCGCGGCCTGCTTCGGAGTGACCGGGCCCGCCGTGAATCGCTCCGAATGCGAAGACACCTGGTCGGCGGAGATGGCGGCCGTGAGCAGCGCGGCTGTCGAGATCATCGCCAACTGCACGGAGACGACGGGCCTGCGTTGTGCACTATGTCTACCCATCAGCTACTTTCCTCGGAAATCCCCGGATCGTGCCCGGGCCGTTTCACGGCGAAAGCCTAAGTGGCGCAAGTACTTCCGAACAGAAACGTTAGCGGTTCTTCACAGAAGTTAAGACATCGGTGCAGGATCCGGCCCGTCGCGCCCTCGTTCACTGAATTTTCGATGGCGGGGTTGACGCTTGTACGATAATGCACTTGACGTTCGAAGGTGATCTAGTTAACACCCGAATCAGAAACGGAAGTTTGACGCTAGAACTACTGCACGGATACCATCGCCCCACAACCCGGCACGGCGTCTCGGAGCCCTTTTCTGCAATTACGCCGGATCGAATCTCCATGAACATGAAATGAAGCAATGGAACGTTTGGGATTGCCGATCCCGTCGATCGGCGCACATCTGCACCCGGTGACCCGCTCCCCCCTCGGCCGTCGGCCTCGGCCGTCCGGACGCGGCCGATGAGTCGACCGCCCCGCACGGAGGTCACCGATGGCTGAAAATCCACTCTCCACCCCCAACAGCATCACGTTACGACAGTTCGACTACTTCGTGAGCACGGTCCGGCTGGGCTCGATGTCGGCGGCGGCCCGCAAGTTCGGCGTCACCCCCTCGGCGATGTCGCAGCAGATCGGCGCGCTCGAGGTCGCGCTGGGCCGCAAGCTGTTCGACCCGCAGTCGCGCCGCTCGAGCCTGACCAAGTTCGGCCGCGAGTTCTTCGCCCAGGCCTCGAACGTCATCGATCACGCCTATCAGGCGCTGGCGATCGGGCAATCGTTCAGCGACGGCGTGCTGACCATCGGGACGACCTCCACCGTCGCCCACAAGCTGATGCCGCCGCTGATCTATCGGCTCCGATTGCAGTGCGACATCGACAATATCGAGGTGCGGTCGTTCGCGACCATGTCCGAGCTGGGCGCGGCGCTCGACCGCGGCGCCGTCGACGTCGCCATCGGCCCGCTCACCCGGTCCTCGGCCAAGTTCGTGCACACCGTCGGCGAGGAGGAGCTCGTCGTCGCGTGCCATCGCAGCCAGGAGAGCCGATTCGACGGCAGCTGGGAGCGGTTGGCCGAGGTGCCGTGGATCGGTTATTGCGCCAGTTCCGACATCGCCCGCACCCTGGTTCAGGAATCGGGCCGGGCAAATGTCGAGATAAAATATGTCGTGACCGCGCCCGATGTGCCCACCGCATTGAGTCTGGTGGAACACGGAATCGGCGTCGCCCTGGTACCGAAAATGGCTCTGCATAATTGTTCGCGTCTGTTGTCGATTACTCGACCGGCCCCTCGGATAAAACGGAAACTCACCGTTCACGTCAAAGACATGTCGCCCTACATCGAAAAATTCCTCGGCGTCATCGGCGATATGGAACTGGTTCGCAAGTTCCGGGCCGCAGGCCTACTCGAGGCGCGCTGATAGGCCGTCGGTCAGACGCCCCGCATACGTCATTCCCACATTCTCCCGAGGTGAATTCATATGGTTGGTCCGAATACGGTCGGCGTGGGAATCGGCGTCGGTGCGGTGAACACCGTGTCGGCCGCGGTGTGCGCGGACTCGAGTCTGTCGGTGACGACCCGGCCGACCGCGGTGGCCGTCGACTCCGGCGGAGCCGTCACCGATTTCGCGGATCTGGCCCGCCGTCCGGAGACGGTGACCGTCGGCGGGCGATTGTGGTCCCCGGCGAATCTGACCGCCGCGCTCGTGGGCGAGTTGCTGGGCTCGGTGCCGCCCGCCGCGGGTGTGGTGGCGACCTATCCGGCGTGCTACGACGACAAACAGGTGGCGCTGCTGCGCCAGGCCTTCGACCTGACCGGTGCGCGGCGGGTGCGGCTGCTGCCCGAGCCGGTCGCGGCCGTGGCGTGGCTCGAGCACGAGCACGGCCCCCTTCGCCCCGGCTTCGTACTGGTGTACGACCTCGGCGCGACGAGCCTGGATGTCACGGTGGTCGAGGTGGCCGACGGCGAGGATCGCAGGATTATCGGAAGTCCCCTGCGCTCTTACGATTTCGGCGGTCGGCCGTTGGGCGCGATGATCGTGCGCTATGTCGGCGAGGTGATGACCCCGGTGGACGGCGAGTTGCCGTCGTCGGTAGCCGACAGCGATGAACTGCGCGGCTGGCATGTGCGCGACTCGCTCGCGGTGGTGTGGGACTGCCTGCGCGCGGCACAGCTGAGCATCGGCGATATCGGGCGCATCCTGGTGGTGGGCGGGGCCGCTCGTGCCCCGGAGGTGGCGCGGGTACTGGCCGAACTCGGACCGCCGGTGGTCATGTCGGCCGATCCGGGCCACTGCGCCGCATCGGGAGCGGCCCTGGCCGCGGTGCCTCCGGCGGACCACAGCGCTCGGGAGCGGCGGATCCGGCCGACACTGGTGTCCGGGGCCGCCGCCCTGTCGGTGCTGGCCTTGTCGGCGGCGTCGCTGCTGACGTCGTCGGGCGACTCGGATGCGCTGTGGACGCAGGTGCCGGTGATCGATAGGCTGCCCGGGCCGGAGTCCGGCGCACAGGCCGAGGTGGGGGCCGGGTTCCCCGAACCGGTGCTGTCCGCTGCGGTTGCCGACACCGCTCCTGATCCGGCGCAAAATTCCGCTCCCGCAAGCGATTCCGCGCCCCCGGCATCGGTCGGTACCGAGCGCCCCCTGTCCGATTCCACACCGGCACAGGTACCGGCCGCGACCTACGGCGATCCGTCCCGATTCAGTAATCCGTTACCGTTCGACGCACCCGCGGCTCCGACGCCCCGCGGCGACCACTCGGGGACCGAACCGTCGGGAATCACCATCGGCCAGCCCGCAACCACGTCGCCAACCGATTCGGGGACGTCCGGTTCCGCGACGGATGGATCGTCTTCGACTGCCGGTCAAGGGGATTCGACTACCGGTAAGCCCAATACGCCTGCGGGGCAAGGGACTTCGTCGACGGGTACGGATTCATCTACGGGACAGGGTAATTCGAAGGGATCGAGCACCACCGGCACCTCGGATACCCGAGACACCACCTCCGAGACGACGACGGGCGGCATGACCACGTCCGGCACCTCCCCCACTCCATCGAATACCGGAAGCCCCTCGGGCACAGCGGTTTCCGGCGATACGTCCTCAGCCGGTTCGAGTACATCCGCGTCCACGAGTCACGCCCCCATCTCCGGCGGCACCGCCACCACCGGTTCGACCGGCGCTTCCGCCACTCATTTCTCCGGCGGCGGTTCCGGCTTCTCCGGGCATTCCACGCCGGGACACTGACCGATCCGGGTCAGTCTCCCGGTTCCTTTCTGTGGTACACCGCGATCTGCCCGGCTACCTCGAAATGCAGGACGGCCGCCTCGTCGAGCACCTCGCCGTCGGTGGCCAGCGGCCGCGGGGTCGGCAGGTGCACGGTCAGCTCGCGCACCGTCCGCTCGGCGTAGACCTTGCTGTGCCCGATCGCTGCGAGCAGCAGGGCCAGTACCGCCCGAACGCGAGAGAACTCGAGATCCGCACGCAGCCAACGGATATCGAGTAGCCCCGTGTCCAGGCGGGGCCGAAATGCGGGGACTGCCCCGTGCGGGTCGTAGGGGCCGTTCCCGACGAACAGGAACCACACCTTGTGCCAGCGGTCGTCGATCCGGATCCGGATCGGTTCTGCGCGTCGCAGGGTCACCAGCAGGGCGGCGGCGAAGGCCGGCCATTTTCCCCAGCGGCGCTCCCACTTCTCCCGCAGCCGCACCAATTCCGGATAGGCGCCGAGGCTGGCTGTGTTGACGAAATAGCGGGTGGCCGAGTCGTCGAGCCGCACTCGCGCCACATCGACCGAGACCGCCTCGCCGGATTCGGCTGCCGCCACCACCTCGACCAGACCGTCCACGCCGACGTCCCGCGCGAAATGATTGAAGGTGCCGGTGGGAATCACCACCAGCGGCAGCCGATGCCGTAGCGCCACCTCGGCCACGGCCGCGACCGTACCGTCGCCGCCCGCGACGCCGATGGCCTCGGTCGGCTCGCTGCGGGCCGCCAGCGCCTGCTCCAACTGGTCGGCCCAGTCGCAGTCGGGCGCGGTGCGCAGCAGTTGCGCGGCGGGCAAGGTCGCGGCGATGTCGTCGAACGGGTCGTGTCCGGGGTCGCCGGACATCGGGTTCACCAGCACCACCAAGCCTTTACCGTCCACCAGCCGGGGCACCGGGCTGACCGGGCGGGCATGCGTGGCGGGTTCGCGCACCGGCCACCAGCGTCGCGTGGCCAAGGCGACCCCGGCCCCGACAGCCGCGCCCGCGACCACATCCGAACTCCAGTGCACGCCCGTGTGCACCCGGGAGTAGGCGATGGTGGCGGCCAGCGGGGCGACCGCCGCCGCGCTGCGCGGGCTCTCCATCGCCACCGCGGTGGCGAATGCGATGGCCGAGGCGCTGTGACCCGACGGAAACGACGACGAGGCGGGCCGCCGGACCAATCGCCGTTGCGGCGGCAGGAGTTCGGCGGCCGGGCGGCGGCGGGCGAAGATCCCCTTCATGACGATATTGGCGAGGAAGCTCGCACCGGCGAGCGAGGCCACCCCGCGCAGGGCCGCGCGCCGCGGCGCCCCCTTGCGCCCGGCCAGCACCGCCGCCAAGGTCAACCACACCACGCCGTGGTCCGCCGACCGCGTCAATCGCCGCATCCCGCGATCCACCGCGGAAACCGGCAACTGGGCCACCGCCCCGCTCACGGCTCGATCGAACCGACCGACCCCGAAGAAATTCCGGCGCACCCCTCGGCTCACGGCACCTCCTCGCCAACGCTCGTCGGCACCATGCGCCGAACGCACTGTGCCAATGCTTCGCTCGCAAGCTCGCTCACCGCACCTCCTCGCCAGCACTCGTCGGCACCGTGCGCCAAACGCACTGTGCCAATGCTTCGCTCGCAAGCTCGCTCACCGCACCTCCTCGCCAACGCTCGTCGGCACCGTGCGCCAAACGCACTGTGCCAATAGTTCGCTCGCAAGCTTGCTCACCGGGTCGACACTACCGACCGATCTCCCCGATTCAGCGATTGCAACGCTAGGTCGGAGGTCAGTTGACCTTGTAGATCCAGATCCGCTGGGATGCCAGTTCGCCGGTGTCGGTCCACTTGTAGGTGCGTGCCAGGCCGGGGCCGTGGTAGCCGCGCAGGTAGTCGAGCATGGCCCGGCGGGTGGTGTGGCCGGAGGCGATGCCCTTCAGGACGATCGTGGTGAGGTCGTAACTCTCCACGGAGTAGGCGCCCGGCGGCAGGCCGTGGAGGGATTTGTAATCGGTGGTGAATTGGGTGTGGAAGGGTCCGCACGCACACGACATGATCGTGCCCTTGGCCGACTCTCCAGCTTGGGCAGGGAAATTCGGGTTGTAGGTGCTGTCGAGGGCGGCGAAGGCGGCGGTGACCCCGGCCTGTTTGAGCTGCCGGACCAGCACGGCCGCCTCGGGATAGGCACCGGCGTAGACAATCGCGTCCGGGGCGGCGGCGGCGACCTTGCTCACCGCCGCGGTGAAATCTCGCTCGCCCACCGCGATGTCGGCCGCGCAGCCCGAATCGGCCACCGCACCCAGGGCGCCCGATACGGCCTTCGACAGATCGGCACCGTAGTCGGTGTTGTCCTTGACGACGCAGATTTTGCGGAAGCGCGCAGTGTCGACGAGATATCTGGCCAGGGCGGGGCCTTGGACGTTGGAGGCGGCGAGGCCGCGAAAGAAGCTGCGCCAGCCCATTTTGGACAGACTCTGGCTGGTGGACGTCGGAGTCAGGAACGGCAGTTCGGCGTCGCTGAAGGATTGTCCGACGATGCGGACGTCACTGCCCCAGACCGGGCCGATCACGGCGACGATCGACGGATCGTTCGCGATCCGCGGCGCGAACGAGGTGACCACCTGCGGGTTGTCGGTGGTATCGAACGGCAGCAGCGAGACGTGGCATCCGGGGTTCGCCTTCACGAATTGGTCGACGGCCAGCCTCGCCCCACCGCTCACCGTGGCGCCGAGCTTCGAATTCTGCCCCGAGACGGGTGCGGCTACGGCGATCGCTATGGGCTGACAGACCGCCTTGCCGTCTCCGGCCGGAGTGGCGGCGGTGTCCAGTTCGGGAGCCTGCGCGCCCTGGGCATCGATCTGCACCACCGGCTGAATCGGCCCGGGGCCGTGAATGCTTCGCTGCGCCTCGGCGCCGGATGTGACGGTGGTCCGGGCCAGGGAACTCGCCATCGGAGGTGAATCGGCGGTCATGATTCCCGTCGCGATCGCGAGGACAGCGGCCATGACCAATCCACCCACACCGGCGATGCCCATCGGCCGATCCGCCGACGGCTGCGGGTGCCCGGCCGCCTCGGTCAACGCCTGTCGCGCCGCGAGGGCGAATTCCGTACAGGATCCGAATCGTTCGTCGGGTCGCTTGGCCATGGCCTTGGCCAGCACCGCATCCAGGGCGGGCGGCAGGCCGGGGCGTCGGCTGCTCACCGGTGGCGGTGGCTGTTGCATATGACCGGCGACCATGGCAGCGGTGCTGTCCGCGGCGAACGGGGTCGAGCCCGACAGCAGCCAGAACAGACTGCACGCCAACGAATACTGATCCGATCGAGGGCCGACCGCGACCGCGGCCAACTGCTCCGGCGAGGCGTAGGCCAGGGTCGCGGCGATCGATCCCGGCCGCGTCAGACGCTGTTCCTCGTCCCGTAATCGGGCAACGCCGAAGTCCGTCAACAGGACTCGCTCACCCTGCCCCGCCCGTCCGCGGGCCAGCATGATGTTTGCCGGTTTCACATCGCGGTGCAGCACGCCGACCGCGTGGGCATAGTCCAGCGCCTTCGCCGTCTCGGCGATGATCTCCACCGCCCGCTCCGGGGCCAGCGTCCGCGGGTCGAGGGTTCCGGCGTCGAGGCCGTCCACGTACTGCATCGAGATCCACAACCGGCCGTCCTCGACACCGCGGTCGTACACCGTGACGATATTCGGATGGTCCAGCTGCGCAGCGAGATCCGCCTCGCGTTCGAATCGCGCCCGGATCTCCTCGTTCGCATACAACTGCGGATTCAGCAGCTTCACCGCGGTCAGCCGGGGCAGGCGCGGGTGTCGCGCCAGATACACGGCTCCCATACCGCCGTGTCCCAGCTGACGCTTGATCACGTACCCGGCGAAAACCTCACCAGCGCGCAGCATCTCACCCGCACCGCTCATTCACGATCTCATCGTATGCGGCATCCGCGGCGTTGTGCGCGTAACGGAAAGCGTTGCGCAGGTGCGGGTTCGCTCTCGGCGAAGGCCCGAATCAGAGGGCGAAGGCGATCGAGCGCAGGATCAGCACCGCAATGAACACGGCGGTGAACGCCAGGTCGATCGATATCCCACCGGCACGGATCGGCCGCAGGACCCGCCGCACGGGGGCGATGACCGGCTCGGTCCAGGCATGGGTGAAGCGGCGAACCCGGCTCACCCAGTGCGGAGGATTGCCGAGCACCTCCGCCCAGTCCACGATCACACGGGCGATGAGCAGTAAGAGGAACGCCGTCAGCACATACCCGAGCAGGGTTCCGATCAGGTCCATGGCGAACTCCTTCGTGGGTGGCCGGGGCGACCTCCTCACAGTGTCAACGCGCGAGCGCGGATCGAAGTTGCCCGCGGTCGTTTCCGATTCGTCTCGCCGGGTATGCCAGAGACGTCCCGGCAGTGTCCGACTTCGGAGGTAGATGTGTCCAAGGACAAAAGTGGCCCCCGCGAAGGCGTCGAGGGTGTCGTCGAGGACGTGAAAGGCAAGGTCAAGGAGGCCGGCGGCATCGTCACCGGTAACGAGAATCTCACAGGCGAGGGACGCGCCCAACAGGACAAGGCCGAGTCGCAGCGCACAGCGGCCGAAAAGGAGGCCGCGGCCGAGAAGGCTCGCGCGGAGGCCGAGATCGACAAGGCACGGCAACAGGGTTACCAACAGTAATCGAGCCGGTGTCACGGAAGACGGTGGGTGTCCGATTCGGACACCCACCGTTTTTCGTGCGGTTCCGCCGCCGTCGTACGCTGGACTCATGTCCGCTGCCCACCCCGGGGACGCCGACCTCGATCGGCTGGTGGAGCTGGTCGCGGGGCGCAGGGTGACCGCATTGACCGGTGCCGGTATCTCCACCGACAGCGGCATCCCCGACTACCGCGGCCCGGATTCACCACCGCGCACGCCGATGACCTACCAGCAGTTCGTCGGCGACCCGGTCTTCCGGCAGCGCTACTGGGCGCGCAATCACGTGGGCTGGCGGCGCATGGACGCTTCCCGGCCGAATCCCGGGCATCGGGCGCTGGCCCGCCTCGAGCGCTCGGGCGTGATCACCGGCCTGATCACCCAGAATGTGGATCTGCTGCACACCAAGGCGGGCCAGCGCCGGGTGATCGATCTGCACGGCACCTATGCGCGGGTGCGCTGTCTGGGTTGCGCAGCGCTGATCTCCCGCATGACCCTGGCCGACCGGCTCGAGGCCGCCAACCCGGGCTTCGCCGAGGCCGTCACCACCGACGGGCTGGAGGTCGCCCCCGATGCCGATGCGGTGGTCACCGATACCGCGAGCTTCCGGATGGTCGACTGCGAACGCTGCGGCGGCATGCTCAAACCCGACATCGTCTACTTCGGCGAGAACGTGCCGAAGGACCGGGTGGCCGCCGCCTACGACCTGGTCGACGAGGCGGAGGTGCTGCTCGTCGCCGGGTCGTCACTGACGGTCATGTCGGGCCTGCGGTTCGTCCGCCGGGCCGCCGGATCCGGGCAGCCGGTGATCATCATCAATCGCGGGCGCACCCGGGGTGACGAGCTGGCGACGCTGCGACTGGATGCGGGATGCTCGGAAACCTTGGCCCGGCTCGCCGATCGCCTATCGGACCCGCTGAGGCGACGAGATGGGATGGTTGGGGCGCAATAGCCCGTGCGGGTCGTACTGTGCCTTGATTCCGGTGAGCCGTTCGTAGTCCGCGGGCGCGAAGGCCGAGCGGATCTCGTCGGGAGTGAGCGCGCCGAAGGTGAAGTTCAGCGAGCAGCCGACGGTGTTGGGGGCGAACGGTTTCAACGCGTCGTAGTGGGCGGCGCGCACCGTGTCCTCGGCACCGTTCGGTACCGGGGACAGGACAGAGACGCTGTAGGCGGCATTGCGGTGGCCAATTGCGTTGGGGATCCGAGGTGAACGCGCGAGTGCACCGCCCAGGTGACGCACGCCCACGACCGTCATGACGGGAGCCGCGGGACCGCACGTCTTCGTCAGGTCGGTGAGAGCCTGCGGATCGAGCTTGTCCACCAACGCATTTCGGGATCGGTAGGCATGCGGCTGGTCCGGTTCGTCGAAGATCGCGCCCGATTCGGTGAAGGGGATGTCGCGCACGGTGTCGAGCACGAGCGGTCCGTGCAAGCGCAGCTGTTTCACCAGCCGGTCCCCGTCCTCCGGTGCACCGAGGTAGGAGATCTGAATCTGGGCGATGTGCCTGCCACGCAACGGTTCCGGCAGCATCGGCAGATCCGGGAAGGGCATGATCGTCACTGCCGAGGTCATCTCCTCCGGCAGGTCGGCGGTCCAGCGCAGCCACGCCTCGGGTACGCCGGGTTCTTCTTCGACGTCGAAATACAAGCTGCCGCCGTAGATTCGGGTGACCGGCACGAGGTCGATCAGCATGCCGGTGGCCACGCCGAAGTTGCCGCCGCCGCCCCCGAGCGCCCAGAACAGATCCGGGTCGGAATCGGCGGTCACCCGGCGAAGTCGGCCGTCCGGGGTGACCAGATCGATGCGAGAAATATGGTCGGCGGCGAAACCGTATCGACGGGCGAGCAGGCCGATGCCGCCGCCGAGGGTGTAGGAGACGGCGCCGACTCCGGGAAGGCTGCCCGACAGCGGCGCCAAACCGTGCGGCGCCGCGGCCGCGATCACGTCCGACCAGGTCGCACCCGCCTCCACCCACGCAGTGCGGTCGTCGGGATGCACCCACACGCCGGACATGCGGCTCGTGTTGATCAAGACGCCGTCGGTTGGGGCGGCGAGGCCGTGGCCGGTGGCCTGGACGGCGACCGGGACACGATGCGCCGCGGCCGCCTCGACGGCGGTCTGCACGTCCGCGGTCCCGGTCGCACCCACGATCACCGCGGGCCGGTGCGGGTCGAGCAGTTGGAAGCCGGTCCGCTCGTCGTCGTATCCGTCGGTCTGTGCTGTATATACCGGGCCCTCCACACGGGCAGTGAGTCGATTGTTCAGATCGTTCATGAAATCCACGCTATGAGCCCTTGCGGCCACATCTTGTCCGCGAGGACAGGCAATCTGGTGAGGTGAGCGAGGAATCGGGATCGGTGCGCAAGAACATGCCCGGACGCCTGCTGCGGCTGCTGTCCTTATTACAGGGCAGACGCGAGTGGTCCGGTGCCGAACTCGCGGCCCGGCTGGGCGTCAGCGATCGGACGCTGCGCCGCGACGTCGACCGGCTGCGTGCGCTCGACTATTCGGTCGACAGCACCTCCGGGACCGCGGGCGGTTATCGGCTGGTCTCCGGTCGAAACCTGCCCCCGCTGGTATTGGACGACGAGGAGGCGTTGGCGGTCGCGATCGGGCTGATCAGTGCCGGTGCCCTCCCGGGGATCGAGGACAGCACGGTCCGTGCGCTGGCCAAACTCGAACGCGTCCTGCCGAATCGCCTGCGCCCCTTACTGTCCGCGCTGGCACGCACGGCCGTCGCGGCCCCCGCACACAATATCCCGTTCACCGACCCCGCGACGCTGGCCGCGCTCGCCTCCTGCTGCCATGACCATCACCTGGTGAGCTTCGATTACCTCGCCCGCACCGGCACCGGCAGCCCCCGCCGGGTCGAGCCGCATCACCTGGTCACTCTCGAAGACCGCTGGTACCTGATCGCCTACGACGTCGACCGCGGGGATTGGCGCACATTCCGGGTGGACCGGATCGCGCGCCCACTGCCCGCACACGCCCGCTTCACCCCGCGCCCGCTCCCGGCTCCGGACCCCACGACCTACCTGGCGCGATCGCTCGCCACCGCCACGTACCGCCACACCGCCCGGCTCGAGGTCGCCCTCGCCCCGGACACGTTGCGAGCCAAGCTGTTCGCCCAGGTCCCGGGCACCATCGAACAACGCGGACCGCGCGGCTGCCTCGTCCGGCTCACCGGCGAATCCGCCGAACTGATCACCCAGTACGTCGCCGCCATTGCATCTCTCGACACCGACGTCACCCTGCTGGAGGCATCCGAGGACGTCACCGACCGACTGCGCCGATTGCGCGAGGAGCTGCCGGGAACCTGATCCGGCCATCTTTCCGGCAGTTCGAAAACAAAATGGCCCGGGCCGGAGAAACTTTCATTTCTCCGGCCCGGGCCGCTAGTAGCGGGGACAGGATTTGAACCTGCGACCTCTGGGTTATGAGCCCAGCGAGCTACCGAGCTGCTCCACCCCGCGTCGGTGAACACAACATTACACACGGGTTCGAGTCGATAGCAAATCGCCTGGTCGGACGGCATTTACAAGCTCGCAGAGTTGATCATGGGAGAGGGTCGGATGAGCCTGCTGCCAGCGCCGGTGACGAAGGTCACCTTAAGACGCGGCTAAGCGTCCAGCGAACTCCGGGGAGACGCCCGGCGCGCGCGAGGGGCGCGGAACACCGAGACACTCAGGGTCCCTACCCCGGCCCTAGCCGCATGTCGCTGTCCGATTCACCCCCACGCACATGCGTAACGCCAACGCAAGGGCGTTAAAACGTGACCTACGTCACTATTTCACAGTGATATGGAACACATAACGGGTAGATAACAGACCGACCAGAATATTGAAATTCAGCATAGCCAACCTGCATCGACGCTGATTCGGCAGTTATTCGTTTCATGCAATTCTCTCTGTTATCAAGACGTGATCTGTTGAGATCGGTTCGTTATGGTCTGTCTCGGCCCGGATCAAACCGTGATGGGCTCCGACCCGAACCGCTGCACACCGGTGCCCTGCCCCGCGGTTCGGGGAACCCCGACCTCCTGGGGGCAGGGCCACGACGGGCAACCGCCGTGCTGGTGGGCGCAGGGAGGGAAACCACCATGAACAAGAACCGGAAGATCAGCAGTCGCGCCCTCGGCCTCGCCGCCGTCACGGGTGCCCTTGTTGCCGTCCCGTTCGCCACGGCCAACACCGCCTCCGCCGCCCCGGCCCACGACTGGGACGGCGTCGCTCAGTGCGAGAGCGGCGGTAACTGGCACATCAACACCGGCAACGGCTACTACGGTGGTCTGCAGTTCACGCAGAGCACCTGGGCCGCCAACGGAGGCAGCGGCAATCCCGCCAATGCCAGCAAGGAAGAGCAGATCCGCGTGGCGGAGAACGTGCTCGCCACCCAGGGCGTGGGCGCCTGGCCGGTCTGCGGCCAGTACCTGCGCTGGGGCGCTTCCACCGACGAGGCCGCCGTCGAGCCCGAACCCACGCCCGAGCCGGCGCCGGCCGTCCCGGTCCCGGCTCCCACCGAGCGCCAGGCCCTGATCGATCAGGCCAAGACCACCGGCGACCAGCTGGCCAAGCAGTTCGGCTTCGGCGACCAGTACCAGCAGCTGCTGCAGCAGAACAGTGGATTGATCGAAACGCTGGGCCGCTGACCCCCGCGCAAAAAGCGCGCGGGGGAACCCAATAGAGCCCCGGTGCGGCCGTACGGCGACAGGACGACACTGCTGTGCGGCGGCCCGAACGGCAACGGCGCTGCCATCGATGGTGATGGCAGCGCCGTTCGCGTTTCGCCGTTCCGACAAGGGATCGGCCTCCGGCCTTCCCGGGATCAGCCTCCGGCCTTGTTGTACTCGTCTATCGCCCTCTGGAGGTTCTCCAGGGCTTGGCCCAGTTGGCCGAGGTTGCCGGACTTCTGGGCGTCCTCGACGCCCTTCAGCGCGTCGTTGAGTCCCCTCACCGCGGCGTCCTTACCCCCTGAACCGGTCGGCGGAGTCACCGGGGGTGGCGTGGTTCCCTGTGTCGGCGGGGGCTGATTGGCGTTGGGCGACGGATTGATCGCCGCCTGCCCCGGCTGCTGGGTCGCCGCATTGCCCAAACCGCTCGACACGTCGTTGAGGGCGTCACCCAGTGTCGGCTGATAGCCCACCTTGTCACCGTTGCTGGACAGCACGCGCACCAGCTGTGGGAAGGATGCGGTATTGGGCCCGGCATTGCGTTCCAGATACCAGGGTTCGACGTAGAGGATGCCGCCCTCGCCGATCGGAAGCGTCAACAAGTTGCCATATTTAATCTTGTTGGTATTGCCGCCGGTCAGCGTCGTCCGCTCGTTCGATACTCGCGCATCGGTGGTCATCGACGTCTGAACCTGTTGCGGGCCTTGGGTTTGCGAATCCGTCGGCAACTGCAACACCGTGAACTTGCCGTAGTTGTCCGGATCGGAGCCGACCGAGATGTAGGCGGACAGGAACTGCCGCTTGAATCCCACCATCGCGCTCGTGAGCTTGTATGCCGGCTTCCCGGTCTTCGGGTCACCGATCAGCACGTAGTACGGCGGCTGGTTGGCGCTGGTCGGCGTGTCCGAGGTCGGATCGCTGGGCACCGACCAGAAGGCGTTGTTGGTGAAGAACTCTCGCGGATCGTTGACGTGATACTTGGCCAGCATCTCCCGCTGCACCTTGAACAGATCCTCCGGGTAGCGGAAGTGCGCCCGCAGCTCCGGCGTGATCGCGCTCTCCGGCTTCACCGCATTCGGGAACACGCCTTCCCACGCCTTCAGCACGGGATCGTTCTTGTCCACCTCGTACAGCGTCACCGTGCCGTCGTAGGCATCCACGGTGGCCTTCACCGAGTTGCGGATGTAGCTGACCTCCTTGCGCGGCAGCATGCGGCCGGTGGTCTGGTCGATGCTGTCGGCAACCAAGCCGTCCAGCGAGGCGTGCTGCGCGTAGGGGTAATTGTCGAGCGTGGTGTAGGCGTCGACGATCCACTGGATGCGCCCGTTGACGACCGCGGGATAGATGTTGCCGTCGGCGGTCAGCCACGGCGCCACCTGCTGCACCCGGTCGCGCGGATTGCGGTTGAAGATGATCTTCGAATCCGAGCCGATCGCGCCAGAGAACAGGATGTTGCGCTCGGCGTACTTGGCGGCGAACGCCAAGCGGTTGAACCAGTTCCCGATCGGGACGCCACCCTTACCGGTGTAGGTGTACAGCTCGTTGGGAGTGTCGTACTCGTGCGGCTGGTCGCCGTTGCCGCCGACGATGGCATAGTCGGCGTCGGACTTGGCGATCAGCTCGCCGTAGTAGATGCGCGGCTGATCGACCTTGATCGCCTGCTTGTCCTTGGGCGTGAACAGATCGCTCACCGTCGACTGGTCACCGACGTTGAAGACCGGGTAGCCGTAGCCGCCGGCGGAAGCACTGTTGCCTCCGGCCGAGGCCGCCTGCTGGGTCTCCTTCGGCGGGGCCACATTGACCCGGTTGGCCGGTGCGGCGACGAAGCCGTTGCCGTGGGTGTAGACGGTGTGCTTGTTGATCCAGTTGGTCTGGTTACCGGACAGGTTCTGCGGCACCAGTTCTCGGGCCGCGATGATGTAGTCCTGAATCTCGCCGTTGATGGCGTAGCGGTCGATGTCCAGGGGATCCTGGAAACCGTAGAAGTTCTGCAGCTGCTGGCGCTGGATGAAGGTCTGGGTCAGCAGGTTCGGATCCAGCAGCCGGATATTGCGGATGGTCTGCTGGTCGGCCGGTGACAGCTCGGCCAGATTCCTGCTGTCGGTACTGCCCTTGTAATCGACGTACTGCACGTCGGTGAGCCCGTACGCCCGGCGCGTGGCATCGATATTGCGCTCGATGTAGGTCGCCTCCTTGGCGGCGGCGTTCGGGCGCACCTCGAACTGCTCCACGATCAGCGGCCACACCGCGCCGACCAGGATCGACGACAACACCAGCAGCGCCGCCGCCATGGCCGGAACCCGCAGATCCCGCAGCACGATCCCGGCGAAGAAGGCCAGCGCGCAGATGATCGCAATCGACATCAGGATCAGCTTGGCCGGCAGCACGGCATTGATATCGGTGTAGGAACCGCCGGTGAAGGTCGGCTCCTGCCGCGTGCTCGACAGCAGCGAATACCGGTCGAACCAGTAGGCGATCGCCTTGAGCAGCACGAAGAGTCCGGCGATCACCGCCAGCTGGATGCGGGCCGGGCGGGTGAGGTTGCCCTCGCGGCCGGACAGCCGCAGGCCGCCGAAGACGTAGTGGGTCACCAGGTTCGCGAAGAACGCGATCACGACCGCGACGAACAGCCAGTTCAACAGCATCTTGTAGAACGGCAGATCGAAGGCGTAGAAACCGACGTCCAGGTGGAACTGCGGATCCTTGATGCCGAACGAGCCGCCGTGCAGGAACAGCTGCACCGTCACCCAACTCGACTGCGCCACCAGGCCCGAGAGCAGGCCGACCACGGCCGGAATGCCGATCCCGAACAGCCGCAGCCGCCCCATCACCGTGGTGCGGTACCGCGCGATCGGATCGTTGGGCCCCGAGACCGGCACGAACACCGGACGCGTGCGGTAGGCGATCAGCATCGCGAGCCAGATCAGCGCGCCCACCGCCACGGCCACCACCAGGAACAGCAGGATCCGGGTGAACAGCACGGTGGTGTAGACGCGTCGGAATCCGACCTCGCCGAACCATAGCCAGTTGGTATAGGCGTCGGTCAATCGTGGCCCGATCAGCAGCAGTGCCGCCAATACGAGGGCCGTCACCAGCAGCACCCGGCTGCGTCGGGACAGCGAAGGTAAGCCTGTCGGGGGGCGCATGCCCACGATGCCACTCTCCCAGTTCCGTTGTTGCGGGTGGTCCTTGCGGACCGTTCGCGCCCCACTCTACGTAAAACGCACCGGTGGGGACGGCAGTCCTCGCCGTGTGACTAGTAATACAGCACTACTGCCGTCAACGCCCGATGGCGCGGGCCCGCGATCGTGGTGGCGCATCGGCACCCTAGACTCTGCGCGCGTGACTTTGGACAACCCGGCCGCCGCCCTCTACCGCTGCATCCGCGAGGTGGCGGAGTTCGCCGATGCGGAGGGATGGGATCGGCCGCCGCAGATGTTCGCGCTGGTCCCCACCGTGGACCTGGTGGCCGCGGAGCCGACCCTGCAGGATCAGCTCGACGACGGGGCGGAGCTGACTCCGATTGCCCAGGAACCGTTTCCGGACGATGTGAGCCGCGATCAGATGGCGCTCGACGAATTCCTCGCCACCACCAGCTGGCCCCCGGCGGTACAGGGCTGCGTCCTGGTGCAGCAGATCGTGGTGCTGCCGCCCGATGCCGAGCAGACCCTCGACGATGCGATCGCCCCGCTGCTGGCCGACCGCGACGCCGCCGACCGCGCGGCCCGCGATGCCGCCGAGACCCATCCGGGCCGGCGTGACGCCCGCCTGTTCGCCGGTGTCCTGCGCGACGGCGCCTCGCTGTGCCTGCTGCAGGTGCGCCCTGAGGACGACGAGGACGACCCCTTCGCCGACGACATCGACCTGCGCACCTACCCCAACCTGGCCCCCAACCTCATCGAGGCCCTGCGCCACACCTTGGAGAACGTGCCGGACTAGCACCCGCCGGGCTCGTCCCCGCCTGCTCGAGCCTCAGGTCCCGGCGTGCCCGCAAACCTCACTTCCCGGCATGCCGCAAACCTCACTTCCCGGCATGCTTTTCGCCGGGATCCCTCACCCGCAGGTCGGGGCGTCCTTGCCGGTCGTGATGGCCTCGAGGGATTGGACCGCGCCCGTGAGGTTGTCGACCTTCACCAGTTTCAGGCCGGAGGGGATGCGCTGGCGGGCCTCGTCGCAGTTGTCCGCGGGGACCAGGAACGCCTCGGCGCCGGCTTCGCGGGCGGCCATCATCTTGTACTGGATGCCGCCGATCGGGCCCACCTTGCCGTCGGGATCGATGGTGCCGGTGCCCGCAATGAACTTGCCGCCGTTGAGTTTTCCGGTGCTCATCTTGTCCACCAGGGCCAGGCTGAACATCAGGCCCGCCGACGGGCCGCCGATATCGCTGAGATTGAAGTCGACGTGAACGGGACCGTTCGGCTGCTCGTCCAGCGTGACTCCCAGGTATCCTTTACCGGAGTCCTCCGGCTGGGCACCGACTTTCACCTCGACGGTCTGTTCCTGTCCGGACCGGCGCACCACCACGGGCACGGCGGTCCCGGGCGGGGTCGCGCGGACGGTCTCCACGACGTCCTTGGCGGCGGTGATCGGTTTCCCGGCCACACTGACGAACTCGTCACCGGTCCGGAGCAGATCCTTGGCGGGGCTGTTGTCGGTGACGGTGCGCACCTTCACCACCGTCGGGTACTTCAGGTAGTGCAGCGCCGCCATTTCGGCGTTGTTCTCCGAATTCTTGAAGTCCTCCGCATTGGACTTGTCGACTTCGTCACGCGGGATACCCGGCGGATACACCTCCGCGCGCGGCCGCAGTCCGTAGCGGCCGTCGGCCCACAACCCGAACGCCTCGAAGATATTCAGCCCGTCGCGAACAGAGACGGTGGTCATGTTGAGGTTGCCGGCGGTCGGATCCACCGGTGCGCCCTGCACGTCGACGACCTGTTTGCCATCTACCTCACCCAGCGTATTGAACGTGGGACCAGGCCCGAGTGCGACGAACGGCACCGTGACGGCACTGCCCACGACACCGAGCACCAGCACGGGTATCAGGGCTGCCAAGAGGGTGAGGATCCGACGGTTCACCCGGCCAACAGTAGCGGCTCGGGTTCTGGCACCCGAGTAGCGTTAGGGGTATGAGTGACGTGCCCTTCGGATTCTCGAACCGTGACGACGACGATGACCGCAACAAGCGGGACGATCCGTCGGCCTCGGGCGCGAACAACCCGCACGGGTTCTCGATCGGCGGGTCCGGCGCGGGATTCGATCCGGCCGCGCTCGGGCAGATGCTGACCTCGCTGGGCCAAATGTTCTCCACCATGGGCCAGCCCGGCTCGCAGTCGAGCGGCCCGGTGAACTACGACGTCGCCAAGCAGCTGGCCCGCCAGCAGCTGGGCGCGACCGTACCCCCGGTGTCCTCGGGTGCGCAGCGCGCGGTCGACGATGCGGCACATCTGGCCGAGCTGTGGCTGGATGCCGCCACCATGCTGCCCGCCGGTGCGACCAAGACCGCGGCCTGGACGGCCAACGACTGGATCGAGCAGACGCTGCCGACCTGGAAGCGCCTGTGCGATCCGGTTGCCGAGCAGGTCTCGGGCATGTGGACAGCGGCCCTGCCGGAGGAGGCGAAGGAGTTCGCCGCCCCGATGATCGGCATGCTCGGCCAGATGGGCGGCCTGGCATTCGGCTCGCAGCTGGGCCAGGCGCTGGGTCAGCTCGCCCAGGAGGTGCTGACCTCCACCGATATCGGCCTGCCGCTGGGTCCGGCCGGGACGTCCGCGCTGCTGCCGACGGCGATCACCGAATTCAGCAAGGGCTTGGAGCGGCCGGAGAGCGAGATCCTGGTGTATCTGGCCGCCCGGGAGGCGGCCCATCAGCGACTGTTCGCCCACGTGCCGTGGCTGCGGCAGCAGGTGCTGGGCGCGGTGGAGGATTACGCGCGCGGCATCCGCATGGACTTCTCGGCCATCGAGCAGGCCGCGCAGGGCATCGACCCGATGATGCTCACCGACCCGTCGAAGCTCGAGGAACTGCTGGCGCAGGGCACCTTCGAGCCCCAGACCACTCCCGAGCAGAAGTCCGCGCTGGAACGGCTGGAGACGCTGCTGGCGCTGATCGAGGGTTGGGTGGAGGTCGTCGTCACCGATGCGGTCGGCGATCGGCTGCCCGGTGCGGGCGCGCTCGCCGAGACGCTGCGGCGGCGCCGCGCCACGGGCGGTCCGGCCGAACAGACCTTCGCGACGCTGGTCGGACTCGAACTGCGGCCGCGCAAGCTGCGCGAGGCGGCCACGCTGTGGCGGCGCCTGACCACCGATGCGGGTCTGGAGGCCCGCGACGGGGTCTGGTCGCATCCGGATCTGCTCCCCAGCTCCGAGGATCTGGACAATCCCGCCGGTTTCATCGACGGCGTGATCGGCGGTGGGGCAAACGTTTTCGACGACCCGCTGGCCCAGCTGGCCGAAACCGAAGCGCGCGAGCGCGAACAGCGCCGGGGTGAGTCGAAGCCGAAGGACGATGCCGACGGCGGCGAGGGCGAGCATTCCTGATCCGCTCCACCCAAGGCAATAGTCAGCAAACCAGCGCTCCAAGCCCTCGACCGGACCGCTGCATGTGGCGGTAATTGCGCGTTTATCGGCGGCTATCAAGGGTTGGTGACCTTGCACCGCGGGAGTATGGTGACCCGCGAGGATTGATCGCCAACCAATAGCGATCTCCTGGCTACTACACGTTCCGCGGTGCCGCCCACTCATGTGGGACCGAGCTGGGCGGCCGTTGCGGCCGAGGAGAGGAGTGCTCATGCGAGCCTGCCGCCGGATGCTGATGGCCCTGTCGGCGCCGCTGACCGCGCTGGCGTTGAGTTCCGGTGTGGCCGCCGCCGCGCCGGAACAGCTGCCGACCGTCGTCCTCGTGCACGGCGCCTTCGCCGACCCGGCCAGCTGGGACGGTGTCGCGGGTCAGCTGCGCGAGCTGGGTTACCCCGTGGTGGCCCCCGGCAACCCACTGCGCGGGCCCTCCTCCGACGCGGCCGCCATCGGCTCCACGCTCGACAGCATCTCCGGCCCGGTGATCCTGGTCGGCCACTCCTACGGCGGCGCGGTGATCAACAATGCCGGGCGCGCGGCGAATGTGCGGGCCCTGGTGTACGTTTCGGCCCTCGCGCCCGGACAGGGCGAGCCGGCCGCGCTCGGCACCGACCCGATCCGATATCCGGGCAGTAAGCTCATGCCGCCGGTGGTGGCGCCGAAGCTCGCGGACGATCCGTACGGCCGCGCGGGCGACCTCTACATCGACCCCGCGTACTTCCACGACGCCTTCGCCGCGGACGTCCCCGCGGATACCGCCGCTCGGATGGCCGCGACCCAGCACTCGGTCGCGCCGGGTGCATTCCTCGAACCCAACGGCGCCCCGGCTTGCGACGCGCACCCGAGCTGGTGGCTCATCCCCCAGCAGGACAACGCGGTCCCGCCCGCCGCGCAACGCGCCATGGCCGGACGCTGCCACTCCCGGGTCACCGAGATCTCGGGCTCGCACGCGGTACTCGTCTCCCATCCCGAGGCGGTGACCGCACTCGTCCGGCAGGCCGATGCCGCGACCCGCTGACATCTCTCGCCGTTCACTCGTTTCCCCGACCGACATGCGAGCGGGACGAGTCGGGGCAGCTGAAGGCCCCTCCAACCCCCTTGGATGATTCGGTGCACATATGTACACTGGCCGCATTCAGGGGTAGCGGAGGGAGTCACGGCAACGATGGCAGCGCTCTCGAAGACGACCGGGGCATCGCATCCTGCGGTCCTGCATCCATCCCGCTGGTTGCCCACCTTCATCCGCTGGCACGACACGCGGGTGTCGTGGTGGGAGTCGTGGAAGCTGGCGGTGAAGACCGTACCCCGGGTGCGCGACCACACCATCACCGAATACGCGACCCGCATGCCGGGTCAGGACGATGTGATGGTCGCGCGGATACCGTTTCTGCGGTTCGTGGTCGTCCGCAGCCCGGAACTGGCCCGCCACGTCCTGGTGACCAACCAGAACAACTACGCCAAGAGCGCCGAGTACGACATGCTCGCGGTCGCCTTCGGGCGCGGATTGGTGACCGATCTCGACGACCGGCGGTGGATGCGGAACCGACGGCTCGTGCAACCGGTATTCGGTAAGCGCAATGTCGATCGGTTCGCCGGTCCGATGACGGAGGCGGCGCTCGATGCCGTCGAGCGCATCGCGGCCGCGGGGCCGGACAGCCCGGTCGACGTCAATTTCGAAATGAACCGCCTCACTCTGGACATCATCGCCCGGACCATGTTCGGCACCGATCTGGCGGGGCCGATGGCGCAGGTGCGGCTGGCGAATCTGTTGCGGTTCTTCGGGGTCGGTTTCATGACCAATCTGAGCCGACCCATCCGGGCGATGTCGACGTGGGTGCTGCGGCACGGTCCGCATCCCGAGGCGGCCGACAACCCGCGGTTGCCCATGCGGCTGATGCGCGCCGCGGGCTGGCTCACCGCGCCCCGGGCCATGCGCGATCTGCGGCATGTCGAGACGGTGATCGATCAGCTCATTGCCGATCATCGGTCCGGGCGGATCACCCGCAAGGACAATCTGCTGGCGCTGCTGATGGATGCGCGCGATCCCGAGACCGGATACGCCTACACCGATCAGGAGATCCGCGACGAGCTGATGACCTTCATCGGCGCCGGAATGGAGACGACCGCAACGGCCTTGGCGTGGACGTGGCATCTGCTCGGCAAGCATCCCGAGGTGCGGGAACGGCTGTACGAGGAATTGGACACCGTGCTGGCCGGGCGGGTGCCGACGGCCGAGGACGTCGACCGGCTGGTGTGGACCAAGGCCGTGGTGTCGGAGACCATGCGCGTCTATCCGCCGATCATCGGGCTGGCCCGCGTCGCGGTCGGCGACGATGTGCTCGGCGGATACCCGATCAAGGCGGGCACCACCGTGGCGGTCATGCTGCACGGCGTCCATCACAACGACCGAATCTGGGACCGCCCCGACGAATTCGACCCGACCCGATACCTGCCCGAGAACCTGCAGACACCACAGAAGCAGGCGTCCCTCCCCTTCGGCGCCGGTAAGCGCATGTGCGTCGCCTACGGCTTCGCCACCATGGAGGCCGTGCTCGTACTGGCCACCATGGCCCAGCGCCTGGAGCTGAACCCCGTGAACGACAAGCCTATTCGCCCCCAGATCTCGTTCACCGGCGGCCCGGACGAGCCGGTATGGATGCACCCGACCGAACGCCCGGCCCGCCGCCACCATCAAGCTGTGTGACTGCGGCCCTGTCGACCCGGTTCCGACATTTCGACCAGCGCGCCGGAAAGACGGTGGCGGGCAGCGGGATACCGGAACGCGGCATAGCGGACAGGAAGGGCTGAGACGCGGAATTCCGCAGGCGTGGACGGGAGGCGGTGGGGCGGACATGGGCGAGCGGGCGCGGACAGGACGTTGTCCTCATGAGGTGCCCTGTGGATGAGCCGGTTTTCTGTGGATAACCAGGGCTTTCGGCAACTGCCGTCCCGGACGGGCCCGCGATACTGCGGATATGACGTTGAATTGCCCACGCGGGCCGATGTTGCATCCGCGGCTGGCCGTGTTGCGCCGGCCGTCGGGGGTGGTGCAGTTGGGGTGGGATCCGGAGCGGGCGATGGTGCTGGATCCGCCGGGGTGGCAGGCCGATACCGTGCTGGAATTCCTGCGGTTACTGGACGGGCTGCGCAGCCATCCGCAGATCGTGTGGCAGGCAGCCCGTTTCGGCGTGGCCGTCGCGGATGCGCTGGCGGTGCTCGCCGAACTGGACGGGGCCGGATTGCTGGTGCGGCCGCATGCCCGCGCGGCCGAGGTACGGGCCGTGCGGGTGCACGGGCGCGGGCCGCTGTCGGATGCGATCGCCGCGGGCGCGCGCACACTGGGGCTGCGGCCGACCCGGTCCCGTGAATACGACGCCCGCTCCCCCGTCTCCGCATGGTCGGCAGATCTGGTGGTGCTCGCCGACGCCCTGGTGCCCGAACCGCATCTGGTGAACGACCTCGTGCTGCACCGGATTCCGCACCTTCAGGTCCGCATCCGCGACGGCCGCGGCATCGTCGGCCCGCTGGTGCTGCCCGGCGGCACCAGCTGTCTGCGCTGTGCCGATCTGACCCGCCGCGATCTGGACGCGGAGTGGCCGCATCTGGCCGGACAGCTGCTCGGACGGGTCGGGCACGCCTCGCCCGCGACCATCGCCGCCACCACGGCGCTGGTGCTGCGCGAGCTGGAGACGATCATGGCCGGGCGGGCCGAGAGTCCACCGCAGACCCTGGACACCACATTGGAACTGGACCCCCAGTCGCATCGCATCGAGCGGCGGCAGTGGGGCCCGCATGCGGCTTGTGGCTGTCGCGCCGCACGGCGGTCCGATGCCGACGCTCAGCCGCCGCAGGCGTACGACGATCCGGCCGCCGCCAGCACCGCACAACCCCAGCGACCCGCCATCAGATAGGGCACGACATGTCCCCAGCTACCGAGCACGCCATCGACGACGGCCGATCCGGTGACCACCGGCGGAACCTCGTCGATCGGCTGGATCGCCGCGGAGTCGGCGACCAGGGGTTCCGAAGCATTCGCCGCCGCTGTCGACAGCGCCGGTACGAGCAGTGCGGCGGCCACCACACCACCGGCGGCCAGTCGTCGAGCTCGCATCTTCCCTCCGTTCCTCGAGGTGAGTCGTCGGCCAGTATCGGCGCCGGTCAGCGGCAGGTACAGCCCCGATCGTCCGGGGCCCGCCACCGGCAAACACCGGGCGGCCACCGTGCTGTGACGGAATGCACACCCTGCGGCGACCGTCCGGTTCACCCAATTCTCATGGCACACCGCACGGTACGTCCGCCATGATGGGGAGGTGTCCGAGATTGTGCGCCGTCGCTCGTCCCGCAACGCCAAACTGGCCAAGATCCCGCTCGGGATCGCGGGCCGCGCCGCCGTGGGATTCGGTCGCAAGCTCGCCGGGGGCGACAAGGGTGAAATCAACGCGGAACTGAACCAGAAGGCCGCCGAGCAACTGTTCACCGTCCTGGGCGAACTCAAGGGCGGCGCAATGAAATTCGGGCAGGCGCTGTCGGTGATGGAGGCGGCGGTGCCCGAGCAGTTCGGCGAGCACTACCGCGAGGCGCTCACCAAACTGCAGGCCGCGGCCCCGCCGATGTCGGCGGCGACCGTCCACCGGGTCCTCGATCAGCAGCTGGGCACCGCGTGGCGGCAGCGGTTCCGGGAGTTCGACGACGCCCCGGCCGCCTCGGCGAGTATCGGCCAGGTCCACAAGGCCGTCTGGTCCGACGGCCGCACGGTCGCGGTGAAGGTGCAGTATCCCGGCGCCGACGAGGCATTGCGCGCGGATCTGAAGACGCTGAACCGGATGGCCGGAATGATCGCCACCCTGCTGCAGACCGCCGATGTGAAGCCGGTGCTGGCCGAGATCAGCGAACGGATGGAAGAGGAGCTGGACTACCGCATCGAGGCCGGTAACCAGCGCGCATTCGCCAAGGGTTTCGACGGGCATCCGCGTTTCCGGGTGCCCAAGGTGGTGGCCAGCTCGCCGAAGGTTCTGGTGACCGAATGGCTCGACGCCACCCCGGTGTCGGCGATCATCGCCCGGGGCAATGCGGATCCGGAGGGCACCCGTGACCTGCGCAACCGGGTGGCCGGGCTGATGGCCGAATTCGACTTCTGTTCCCCGGCCACGGTCGGGCTGCTGCACGGCGACCCGCACCCCGGCAACTTCCTGATGCTGCCCGACGGCAAGCTCGCGGTCATCGACTACGGCGCATGCGCACCGCTGCCGAACGGTTTCCCGCCGATCCTCGGCCGGATGGTGGCGCTGGCGGTGGAGGACCGCTACGAGGAACTGACCCAGCTGATGCACGACAACGGCTGGGTGCTACCCGGCAAGACGGTGACCCATCGCGAGATCGCCGATTTCCTGCGCCCGTTCTCCGACCCCATCCGCACCGAAACCTTCCACTTCACCCGCCGGTGGATGCAGCGCGTCGCCAGCAAGGCAACCGACATCACGAGCCCCGAAATGAAGACCTCCTGGGCGCTCCAACTCCCCCCGGAACACGCCATGGTCTTCCGGGTACTGATGGGCTCGATCGGCATCTGCGCCCAACTCGAGGCCGAGGTCCCCTTCATGCGCCTGATGCACGACTGGGTCCCCGGCTACGCCGAATACCGAACCGCCAGCTGACTTCCCACCCACCTCACGAGCCCTGCACCCCGGCGCTGAGGCGCCGGGGTGCAGGGAATGAAGACAGCACCCACCCGACAGAGGACGACGAAGGCAGGCTCCCGGGGGTAACCGAGGCTGGCCCTGGAAGTGACGAAGACACACGCCTCGAGGGTGACCGAGGCAGGCCCCCTGGAAGTGACGAAGGCACACGCCTCAGGGGTGACGAAGACACACGCTCTGGGAATGGCGAAGGCGAGCGCTCTGGGAATGGCGAAGGCATGCGCGAGTACAGGGAAACGGCAGACGCACCTACTTGGGCGGGGAAAGACTAAGACGGGCGCTCGTGTGTGGAGATGCGGAGGTGGGCGGCGGGAAGAAGGGACTGCGTTGGGTGAGGGTGGGGTTCAGCGGGGGTTTAGCCAGGGGATTTCGGGTGGGGTGTAGCGGTAGGCGCGGAAGATGGCGTTGGAGGGGGCGGGGAAGAGCTTGGCGGTGGTGGGGTCGGGGTAGGTGGGGAAGGAGGGGACTATGTATTCCCAGCAGGTGCGGAGGGTGGGGGTTACCTCGAAGATGCGGCCGAAGGCGGCTTCGGTGATGAGGGTGTTGCCGTTGGGGAGGCGTTGGGCGGCGCCCATGAACGGAGTGAAGAAGGCCTCGCGTGGGGAGTCCTGGTAGGTCCAGACGAGTTCGCCTGTGCGGGCGTCGATTTCGATGACTCGGCTGTAGGGGACCGATTCGCCGGTGCGGAAGGTGCCGTTGTCGAAGATCAGGATCTTGCCGTCGCCGACCGGGGTGGCGTGATGTTGTTGGGCGACGGTGGTCCGATCCGCGAGCGTGGTGTACCGGCCGGTGCGCCGATCGATGGTGATGACCGCCGAGACGCTGCGCAGGCTCGCCACCACGGTGTGCTCGTCGAGCGGGTGCACGCTGTTGATCAGCGGCCAATGCTCGCGCCAGTAGTGCGGCTGCAATCCGAATTCGGCGGGATCCAGCTGCTCGAATGCTCGCCATTCCCAGAGCGGCGTGCCGTCGGCCGCGACCTCGCGGATCACGTCCGCCCAGACGACACCGTCCGCCTCGGTGCCCGCAACCCCGCCCTCGATGCGCCGCGCGGCCGCACCGGTGAGCGGTTCCACCGCGGTGTAGAGGATGCGTCCGTCGTCGTAGTGATGGGCGTCGTGATGCTGGTAGTCGTCGCGAAATTCGCTGAGCAGCACGCCGTTCGGGTCGTATTTGCCCATCGACCCGCCGCTGTATTTGCGCCACATCGCGAACGGCGGCTCGATCGCCAGCGTCGCTCCGTTGTAGGCGAGGGTGCCGTCGGCAAGCAGCCGCGCGTGCCGCCCCGGCCGATACGGCAGCGACCACCGGTGGACCGGCTCGCCCTGCGCATCCACCAGCTCCACCACACCCCGGCTCGCCAGCGGCGCATACAGCGTGTACCCGGGCCACGACAGCTCCGGATCGATCCCGATCAGACCTGTTCCCCGCCGCCTGAGCGTGTTCTGCTCCACCACACCTCCTGAAAATCTACTGATACTGAATATTCAGTACAGAGGAGGTTCGCTGAACACTTGCGATCATCGTGAGGTAAAAACTGGGCTACGTCGGCGCGGGGCCGACAATGAGGCATACCGGCGAGAGGTTGGGTCGAGTGCACGCGGACAGTGAGGTGTTGGAACGAGCGCGTCGACTGAGCCTGGCCGATGTCGTGCACAATCGGCGGCTGGCGGCAAAGCTGACCCTGGCCCAATTGGCCGAGCGCACCGCGCTCTCGCCCTCGTTCCTCAGTCAGTTCGAAAACGGCCGCACCAATACCAGCCTGCGCTCACTGCAGCGGATCGCCGACGCGCTGGGCACCACCGCGACCGAACTGCTCGCCGAGGCCGACCCCACGCCCGGCGAGGCGGTGGTGCGCGCGGGCACCGATTCGGTTCTCGCCCAGGCCGATCCGGGTGGTGACGGATCGGTCCGCTCGCTGGTGCACGGCCGCCGGGACCTGCGCGCCCTGGAGTTCACCGGCGGCACCGGCCGCGGCGGGCGCGAATTCGCCCACGAGAACGACGAATTGATCTATGTGGTGCGCGGCACGATCACCGTCGTCGCCGACGGCGAGGAGATCGTGCTGTCCACCGGGGACGCGTACTACTGCACCGGAGGCGTGCAACACCGCTGGTGGGCGCACACCGACGACACGGTGACCGTCCTGCTGGCGGTCACCGACGGGTTGGTGGTCCGCCATCCGCCGCATCGGAGGCGCTGAGAGAGGACGAGCCCCGCACCTCGGACAGAGATGCGGGGCTCGTTCGCGTTCCCGATCATGCGCGGTGACCATTACGCCACGGCCACCTTGCGCGGGCGGCCACGCGGCCGCTTGCGGGCGATGACGACACCCTGGTCGAAGATCTCCCCGCCCCAGACACCCCAGGGCTCACCACGATCCAGCGCGGCGGCCAGGCAGCCCTTACGGATCGGGCAGGTAGCGCACAGTGCCTTGGCCTCCTCCAGCTGGGCCGGGCTCTCCGCGAACCACAGGTCGGGGTCGCCGACCCGGCAAGGCAGGGTGAGCGCGACTCCCCGGGTGCGGGAAGTCGGGGCCACGGTCGATCGGCATGTCACGCGAGTAACGGTCGCGGTAGACACGTCTTGCTCCTTCAGCTCGTGCAGCGGTCGTTTGGTTGTCCGCGAAACCGGTGCCGATGGCTGAAGTGCCGATAAAACTATGGCCACGGTCTCGCTTCTTGCGATCCGTGGCCAGGAGGCTTGGGGAGGTGACCCCTACCTGAGTCGGTGACGACTCCTGAACACGGTCGCTGGGCTTGCGTCGCGGAGGCGGGCTGCCTGCAGGCCAGCCGTAATACGGTCGGCTGCTGCGTTGGCGCCGGCAAATGCGTCGGCATACACCGGGTGCCAGCTCCGCATGGGCTTGTCCGTCATGAAGACATGCTTCGGCCCGAGGTGTTCGGTTCCGAAGATGGCTACGGCGGACAGACCGGTCCCCTGCAAAGCGAGGACCCCCCGGGAGACAGGCACGCACGGAATCGCCGTCGGCGCAACGCCGATCAACGCTGTGTTGGTGGTGATGCCGTTCATTGGTCTGCCTCCCTCCTTACTCGTAATCCGTTTGGTCACTGTGCGCGCCGGAATGACCTCCCGGTGCGTGATCCCCACCCTACGGGGGCGAATCACAACCGCACAACCTATTTTTCACCTGCAGTTTTATGGTCTTGCGCACGCAGCCTCGAACGCACTATCGCTATGACATCGGCACCGAACTGCCCCAGTTTCTTGGCGCCGATTCCGGGGATGGCGACCAGCGCCCGGTCGTCGGTGGGCAGCTGCTCGGCGATGGCTGTCAGCGTGGTGTCGCTGAACACCACGAAATGCGGGACCGACAGCTCGTCGGCCTTCTCCCGCCGCCACTCCCGCAGCGCATCCAGCAGGACGGCATCGAGGTCGGCCGGGCAGCGCGAACAGCGCCCGAGCATGGTGGCCGTGGTGCCGAGCAGCGGGCGGCCGCACACGCGACAGGCGGGGTGGCTGCGTTTCGGCCCGCCGCGGCGGTCACCCGACGCATGGGCGATGCGCGAGGCGGGCGAATCCTCGGGGATCAGGCCGTTGAGGAAGCGACTGCGCCGCCGTGTCTTACGGCCGCCCTCGCCGCGCGAGAGCGCCCACGACAGATGCAGGTGCTCGCGGGCGCGGGTGACCCCGACGTACAGCAGCCGCCGCTCCTCCTCGAGCGCCGCCTCGTCCACGACGGCGCCGCCCTCGCCCAGCACGTGCGCGATCGGCAGGGTGCCGTCGGCGAGGCCGACCAGGAATACCGCATCCCACTCGAGCCCCTTGGCCGCATGCAGCGAGGCGAGGGTGACGCCCTGCACGGTCGGTGGGTGGCGGGCCTCGGCGCGGGCGGCGAGTTCGCGCAGCAGGCCCGCGAGGTCCAGCTCCGCATCGTGCGTGGTCAATTCCTCGGTGAGCTGCACCAGGGCCACCAGCGACGCCCAGCGTTCGCGGGCCTGGGCGCCGCTGGGCTCGGTGGCGGTCAGGCCCAGCCGGGCCAGGGCCGCACGCACCAGCGTGACCAGTTCGGCACCGCGGGCATCGGGCAGGTCGTCGCGGGCGGCGGTCTGGCGCAGCGCCGAGACGGCCTGGCGCACCTCGGCGCGCTGGAAGAAACCCTCCCCGCCGCGCACCTGATACGGGATACCGGCCTCGGTGAGCGCCTGCTCGTACGCCTCGGACTGGGCGTTGATGCGATAGAGCACGGCGATCTCCGCCGCCGGGATGCCCTTGCCCATCAGCCGCGCGATGGCCTTCGCCACGGCCGCGGCCTCGGCGGACTCGTCGTCGTATTCGGCGAATACCGGCTCCGGGCCGTCGGCGCGCTGCCCGACCAGTTGCAGCCGGGTACCCGCGATACGGCCACGGGCAGCACCGATCACCTGATTGGCCAGCGAGACCACCTGCGGGGTGGACCGGTAGTCGCGTTCCAGCCGGACCACGGTGGCATCCGGGAAGCGCCGGGAGAAGTCCAGCAGGAAGCCCGGACTGGCACCGGTGAAGGAGTAGATGGTCTGGTTGGCGTCGCCGACCACCGTCAGATCGTCACGATCGCCGAGCCAGGCGTCGAGCACCCGCTGCTGCAGCGGGGTGACGTCCTGATATTCGTCCACCACGAAGCAGCGGTAGCGGCCCCGGAACTCCTCGGCCACGGCCGGATAGTCCTCCAGCGCGGCGGCGGTGTGCAGCAGCAGATCGTCGAAGTCCAGCAGCAGGCAGGGACCGTCCCGCCCCTCCGCCCCGGCGGGGCTCTGCTTCAACTCCTCGTATCCGGTGTAGACGTCGGCGACCTTGCGCGCCTCGTACGGGGTCTCGCGGTGGTGGCGCACCACGGCGGCGACATAGTCCTCCGGGGCGATCAGCGAGGCCTTCGCCCACTCGATCTCACCGGCCAGGTCGCGCACGCTCTCGGTGACCGTGGCCAGCCCCGCCCGGTGGGCGGCCTGCGCGACGATCGGGAGTTTGCTGTCGATCAATCGCCACGGCACGTCACCGATGATCTGCGGCCAGAAATAGCGCAGCTGGCGCAGCGCGGCCGCGTGGAAGGTGCGCGCCTGCACCGCATTCGCCTCGCCCCCGAGCCCCAGCGCCCGCAGCCGATTGCGCAACTCCCCCGCCGCCCGCGCGGTGAACGTGACCGCCAGCACCTGACCGGCCCGCACATGTCCGGCCGACACCAGATGGGCAATGCGGTGCGTGATCGTGCGCGTCTTCCCGGTCCCGGCGCCCGCGAGCACACACACCGGCCCCCGCGGCGCCAGCACGGCGGCGGCCTGCTCGGCATCGAGTCCGTCGAGCCGAGGCTGGGGCGAAGTCGTCGGTGCGGGCACGGGGTCCATCATGACAGCGGGGTCCGACAAGCCCGGGGAACAGGTTCGGCTACTGCCCTGTTACAGGATGCGTGACAGCTACCGACCTGACCATGTACTCGACGACCTGGTGCGGCTACTGCCGTCGGCTCAAGAAGCAACTCGACGAGGCCGGCATC
Organism: Nocardia transvalensis; assembly: GCF_015477765.1. GTDB lineage: Bacteria > Actinomycetota > Actinomycetes > Mycobacteriales > Mycobacteriaceae > Nocardia > Nocardia transvalensis_A. The sequence continues at coordinate 200,035 of NZ_JADLQQ010000001.1, forward strand.
ACCTACACCGAGGTCGACATCGAGCAGGATCCCGCGGCCGCCGAGTTCGTGGGCAGCGTCAACGGCGGCAACCATGTGGTGCCGACCGTGAAGTACCGTGACGGCTCGACCGCGACCAACCCCACCCTCGTCCAGGTCAGGCAGGCACTGGCCGCGATCGCCTGAGAACTACCAGCCGGGATTGCCACGCACCGGGACGTTGACGAAGCTCGGTGCGTCGGGATCCAGCTGCACGTGTTCGGGCTTCAGTCCGCTGTCGATCAGGAACGGCGTCATGGGCAGGCTCTTGGCGAGGTTCAGCGCGAACACGTCGAGGCGCAGCCGATGCCCCGGCTGCAGCACCGCCTCGGTTGCCGACAGCCCGATATCGAGGGTCGTCGGTTGCCCCGGCACCGTCGGCTGCCGCTTGTCCAGGGAGGCATAGGGGCGCGGATCGGTGTAGTCGCCGTTGGGCGACCGGGAGCTGAGTTCCTCGTCGATGGCTCGCGCGGAGGCCAGCAGCTGGCCGGAGGTCAGCACGGTGGACTGCCCGTCGGGTGCCACGTCGTTGACCGTGACCGTCCAATAGCCGTCCGCCGCGTCCTGAACCGTATTGAGCCGCACCGCGATCGGACCGGAAATGGAGGTCGGCTCGGCCACCGGCGCACTGGTGAACGTCAGCCCGTTCAATTCGGCGATCCGGGAATCCTTCGCACACCCGTCGATGATCGACAGCTCGCCGACCGTGGCCTGAGCGGAGTCGTTGGAGCACAGCGTCGTCAGCCCCGGCGCCACCGTCAGCCGGGCGGTATCACCGTTCGGCCCGGCGGTCAGCGAACCGTCGTAGACGCTGGTCGCGGTGCCACTGCGGTTGGCCGACAGGTACATCCGCCGATACTGCGAAGCCTCCTCGGCCGGGGCCGACGGCCCGAAACCGTCCTGGGTGATCCAGCCGCCACCCTGCTGACGCAGCGTCACGGGGCCGTAGGTGTCGATACCGTTATCGATGCCCTTGAGCCACTTGTCGAACCACGCCCGCTGCAGCACGTCGACCCGCGGCGGCAGGCCGGGCTTGCCGTATTCATTGCCGGAATTGATGTGATAGGTGTTGCCCATCAGCAACTGTTTCTGTCCGGGCGGCAGCGGCAGGTCGTTGTAGATCTTGGATTCCGAATAGGTGAACAGGTCGTGCCAGCCACCGACGACGAAGGTCGGCACCTGCACCTGGTCCGCATGCCCCAGCCACGCCCGGCGAGTCGACGAGAACTGGGTGAGGACGTCCTTCATCAACGGACTCATATCTTCGACCCGCACGCTGGCATAGGCGTTGAGGAGCAGATCCATGAAGGTGAGCGGGCTATCGATGCGATCGGTCAGCCACTTGGTGTCGAACTTGCCGGTCAGGATCGATTGCGCATCGGGCACCCACTTGAGGGTGTTGATCGCGGTGAGCCACAGCGAGATGAAGGTGATCCCGAAGCCATTGCCCGGCAAGAGTACGTCCTGGTTCAGGTCGCTACCCGGCACGATGGTGAACAGCGTCTTCAGCGCCGGTGGATGCATCTGCGCGGCCTGCAACTGGTTGATCGCGGAATAGGAGATCCCGCTCATCCCGACCTTGCCGTCCGACCACGGCTGTTTGGACGCCCAGTCGATCACCTCGACCGAGTCCTGTTGCTCACGCTCGCGTAGCGCGTCCCAGACGCCCTGGGAAAATCCGGTGCCACGAGTATCGACGACGACCTGGGCGTAGCCGCTTTTGATCAGCTGCCGGTCGACCGTGAAGCTGCGCAGCTCGCCGCCGCCGAACGCTTTCGTGATATCGGTGACGCCGGACAGCGGAGTCCCGCTGAGGTCGATCATCCGCAGCAGGTTGATCAGCGCATCCGAGAGTCCCGGAATGGAAATCGCATGGTCGACGATGTTGGAGACCAGCTTGGTGTAGGGCGTGAGGCTGACGATGACCGGCGTCTGCACATCGATGGGACGTCCTGCGGCGTCGGCGGGCCGATACACATTGGCCTTCAACACTGTTCCGTCACTCATGGTGATCGGCACATCCCACTGGATGTTGATGTTCGGGTACTGCTGCGGGCCGTCCTCCGTGGCGGTCCAGGCCGCCCCGGCGACGCCGCCGTCGGGACCGGTCGCGACCGGCGCGGCGGAGGCCGGAACGGCGAGGAGGGGGAGAGTGAGCGCGGCAGCGGTCGCGGTCGCCGTGGCGAGCAGTGCGTACTTCATCGTCTGTGACCCACCTCTCTCGAAATGGTCAGATGTCCGGAAGTGTAGCCATCAGCAGACAATAAGCAACTGCCGGTTACGGCAAATGAAACAGATATCGCTCACATTCTCACGCCGTACACCGGCCTACTTGACCAGCAAAGGAGCCCTAGGAAATGCCCTCACATTACGGTCCGACCGGCCCGAAGGTGACGACCGACACCTCTGTTTCCGGCGGAATTAAACAAGGGCAATCAGACAGCTAAAGATCAGTTGGTGATTCAACTCACACTCAGGCGGCGGCCCAGGCTTCGACGATGGTCCGGGCAATGGAGATCGAACCGGGGAGCATGAGGCGCGCGCCCTCGGACCCCTTCGACCCCCACGCACCACGGCCCAGCGCCTCGCGGACCTCGTCACGGGTGAACCAGTACCCCTCCGCGATCTCGCCGTCGGCGAAGGTCAGCGGCTGATCCGGGTCGGCGACCGCGGTGAAGCCGAGCATCAGCGACCGCGGCAGCGGCCACGGCTGGCTGCCCAGATAGCGGATCTCGCGGACGTCGACGCCGACCTCCTCGCGGATCTCGCGTTCGACGCAGCGCTCCAGCGACTCCCCCGCCTCCACGAAACCGGCCAGCAGCGAGAACATGCCCTCGGGCCAGGTGTGCTGGCGGGCCAGCAGGACGCGATCCCCGCCGTCGTGGACCAGGCAGATCACCGCCGGGTCGATGCGCGGAAACTCCTCGTGCCCGGCTTCGGACAACCGCGTCCACCCGGCGTTCGCGGGCCGGGTGGGGGTGCCGTCGGCGGCGCTGAACTTCGCCTTGTCGTGCCAGTTGAGCAGGGCCAGGGCGGTGGACAGCACGCCCAGGGTGAGATCATCCAGACGCAGGACGATGCCGACCGTGCGCAGATCCATCAACCGGCCGTCGAGATCGTTGTCGCGCGTGGCCCACAGGTGGATCCCGCCGTCCACGCCCAGGAATACCGCCTCCGGAATCGGTTCGGCGGCAAGCGAGGTGGCCGCATCCCAGACGATCTCCTCGCCCTCGATGCGGACCTGACCGCGCCGATTCATCCGCAACAGTTTCGCGGTCGACCAGCCCTCCTTCAGCGCCTGTTCGTCCGAGCGCAACTCCTCGGCACGATCGAGCGCGGAGCGCGACAACAGCGGAACGTGGTGCAGCTCGAATCCGGACACGCCACCGAGCGTATCCGGCGATCTCACTTGGGCACGCGGCGGATGTAAAGCAGCTTGTCGGCGGCCTCGAGCGCATCGACCTCCGGCTCGTCCACGCGAATCAGGCTGCCGTCGCGCACCACGCCCAGCACGATGTCGCGCAGGTGCCGAGGTGAGCCGCCCACTTCGTCGGCTTCCACATCCCGCTCGGCGATGGCGAATCCGGCCTCCGGGGTCAGCAGATCCTCGATCATGTCGACCACGCTCGGAGTGGTGGTGGCGATGCCGAGCAGCCGGCCCGCCGTCTCGGAGGACACCACCACCGAATCGGCGCCCGACTGCCGCAGCAGATGGGTGTTCTCCGCCTCGCGGATGGAGGCGACGATCTTGGCCTTCGGGTTCAGTTCCCGGGCGGTCAGCGTGACCAGCACCGCGGTGTCGTCGCGATTGGCGGCCACCACCACCGACGCCGCATGCTGCACACCGGCCAGCCGCAGCACATCGGATTGGGTGGCCGAGCCGTGCACGGTCACCAGGCCCGCATTCGCCGCGGCCTCCAGCACCACGTGATCGGTGTCGACAATGACGATATCGGCGGGCTGCACCCCATCACCGAGCATCGCGTCGACGGCGGTGCGGCCCTTCGTGCCGTACCCGATGACCACGGTGTGATTGCGCACCCTGTGCCTCCATCGCTGAATCTTGAACACCTGCCGGGACCGTTCGGTGAGCACCTGCAGGGTGGTGCCGACCAGGACGATCAGAAAGAGGACGCGCAACGGCGTGATGACGATCGTATTGATCAACCGCGCCTCCGGCGTGACCGGCGTGATGTCGCCGTAGCCGGTGGTGGACAGCGACACCGTCGAGTAGTACGCCGCGTCCAGCAGCGACAGTTCGCCGCCCTGGTTGTCGCGGTATCCGTGGCGGCCGAAGTAGACCACCAAGGTGGCGGCGACCAGCAGGAAGACCGCGAAGGTGACCCGCCGGGCCAGCGAAACCCAAGGACTGGTCTGGATTTCCGGGATGCGCAGGATGCCGACGAGCGCGTAATCGGGACGGTCGGTCAACCGACGCAGACCATGGGGAGGGTCGTCGAACACGGGGATCACCGGGGCCTGTCGAGCCATATCTGCGCCACAGAACCGCAGCGTACCGGGAGCGGGTGGACTCGACGCGGCGGCACGCGAATGACAGGGTGTGTGACATGACAGTCGACCGCCCGTCGAATCCTCGGCGCCTGTACCTGCTCACCACACTGTTGTTCGGTTCGGGTGTCCTGCATTTCACCGTGCCGAAGTTCTACGACGCGATCGTCCCGCGCATGCTGCCGGGCCGGGCGCGGACCTACACCTACTGGTCCGGTGCCGCCGAACTGGCGGTGGGCGCGGCGCTGGCGATCCCACGGACCAGGCGACTGGGCGGCCTGCTGGCGGCGCTGCTGTTCATCGCCGTGTTCCCGGCCAACGTCCAGTTCACCGCCGACTGCCTCGGCAACTCGAAGGCATCTCCCCTGTTGAAGTTCATTTCCGTGGTACGCCTGCCGATGCAGGTTCCACTGGTCACCCAGTCGTTGAAGGTGAGCCGGGAGTCCGCCCGGCCGTAGCCGGATCGCTCAGACCGTATGGCGGTACAGGAATTCGCGAGCGCGGTGGGCATCCTCGGGGAATACCAGGATGCGCAGACCCTCGGTCCGGCGCAGCGCGCGCTGTACCCGACCGGGCGCCGCAGGCCCCGCGGTGGCGCGAATGCCACAGGACCGCAGCAGGGCACGCACGGCCTCGGCGGCATCCCGGTCGAACACCGTCGCCACCGGGACCAGCAGGCCGTAGTCGTCCGCGGTCGCGCGGCGCGCAATGGCCCGCCTGACGAATCTCACTGCTCGTCCTCCGCTTTCGCCTTCCTCTGACACTCGCCCTCAACGTACTCCCCGTGCGGCATCCGCTCGACGATGCCGGTCTCGATTCCCCCGTAACCGGATGGTATGGATGTGGGTACTCGACTCAGGCCGGTTCGTCCTCGGTGGGGGTGGACCAGTCGGGGGCCGCGGCCTGGATCAGCTGCGCGAGTTCGTCCGGGCCCGGAAGGTCGGCGGGGGCGATGGTGCGGCCGGTGCGGATGTAATGGAATGCGGCGCCGGTCTTTTCGAGGATGTCGGCCTCGGTGGCGCCGGTGCGGGTGGCGATCAGGCGGGCCCAGGCCAGGCGGTAGACGGCCAGCTGCATGGCGACCGCGGGTTCCTCGGCGCGGGTGGGTTCGGCGCCGGTCTTCCAGTCCACCACCAGCCAGCGGCCGTCGGGTTCGGTGAAGACCGCGTCCATGCGGCCGCGAATCAGGGTGCCCGCGATCGAGGTTTCGAAGGCGACCTCCACCTCGACCGGATTGCGGTTGGCCCACGGGGAGGACAGGAACGCCTCCTGCAGCCGGGTCAGCTCGGCATCGGTTTCGGTGCTGTCGGCGGCGCCGGGCAGTTCGTCGAGATCCAGCAGGCGCGTCGCCCCGAACCAGCGCTGCAGCCAGGCGTGGAATGCGGTGCCGCGCCGGGCGAACGGGCTCGGCGGATACGGCAGCGGGCGGCGCAGGCGCGCGGCCAGTTTCGCCGGATCGGCGCGCAGATCCACCAGGGCCGTCGCGGGCAGCTGCTCGGGCAGTTCGACCTCGCGCACACCGTCCGCGGCGGCGAAATGCTCGGCGAGCAGGGCGTCGACATCGGCGGCCCAGCCCTCGGGGTCGTCGTCGGGCTCGTCGGGCTCCCCGCCCTCCTCGGCGAACAGGGTCAATTGCTGGCCGGAACCGCGGGCCGATTCTCTCGATTCCGGCGGCAGGTCGGTGAGAGCGTCGCGGACCAGCGTCGCACCCTCCTCGACGGCGCCGCGGCGTTTGCCGAGGGGGTCGCGCGGCCATGCGGCCGAGGCCGGGTTGTCGGTGAAGGGGTTGACCGCCTCGGCGGCGGGCGGGTCGGCCCAGTGGTCGATGCGAATCGTGGTGGCCGGTGCCGAGCCGGGCGCCTCGGTCGCGTGCTTCAGCTCCAGCAGGAAATCCGAGGGGCCCTTCGGGGTGGCGCCGGTCTCGGCCCAGTGATGACCCGAAACGAACAGTGCGCGTTCGGTTCTGGTGAGCGCCACATAGAACAGGCGCCGCTCCTCGTCGAAGCGGCGCCGGCCCAGGGCGTCCTTGTGTTTCTTGATGGCCTGTTCCAGATCGGTGCGGTCGTAGAGGTCGGCCAGATCCAGCACCGGCACGCCGTCGCGGGCGTCGTCGCGCTGCCGGTCGCCGCGCAGCGAGGTCGGCAGTTCGGCGAGCGCCCCCAGCCAGGTGCCCGCGGCCGTGCCGGAGGGGAAGACGCCGCGGACCACATGCGGGACCGCCACCACCTCCCACTCCAGCCCCTTGGCGGCGTGCACGGTCAGGATCTGTACCCGGTCGCGGGCCACCTCGACTTCGCCGGGCTCCAAACCGTTTTCGACCTCCTCGGCGGCGGCCAGGAAGGCCAGCAGGCCGGGCAGCGTGGCTCGGTGGTCGGCGGCGTATCCGGCGACGACCTCGGAGAAGGCATCGAGATGTTCGCGGCCCGCGCCGCCACCGGCCGCCGCCCGGCGGGCCTGGGTCTCCACGCCGACGCCGATGGTGCGCTCCACGTCGGCGACAAGTTCCGGGAGCGATTGGCCGCTGCGTTCGCGCAGGGCCGCCAGCTCCCGGCCCAGTGCGACGATGCGCTGGTAGCCGTGCTCCGAATACTGTTCGGGTGCACCGGGATCGGCGATGGCGTCGACGAGGCCCGCCTGTTCGGCCGGTTCCGGCGCGACCGAGCGCAGCGCCTGCGCCAGCGCCGCGCCGTCGGTGATGGCGGCCGCCTGATCGCGCGGCTTCACGATCGACAGTTCCCGCGCGCGGCGCGCGAGTGCCGCCAGGTCGGTGACGCCGAGGCGCCAGCGCGCACCGGTGAGAATCCGGGTGGCCGCGCTGCCCGCGGCGGGATCGGCGATCAGCCGGAGGGTGGCCACGACGTCGGCGACCTCGGGAGTGGCCAGCAGGCCGCCCAATCCGACGATCTCCACCGGTAGCCCGCGCTCGCGCAACGCCTCGGCCAGCGGGGCCGCATCGGCGTTGCGGCGCACCAGCACCGCGGAGGTGGGCGGCGGCGCGCCCGCATCGGCATGCGCCTCCCATTCGGCCGCAATCCGCTCGGCAACCCACTCTCGTTCCTGCGCAACGGTTTCGGTGAGCGCCAGGGCCACCGTCCCCGCCGGGGCATCCGGTCGCGGACGCAGCGCATCCACACCGACGCCGCCCTCGGCCTCCCGCAACGGTTCGGCCACCAGATTCGCCAGATCCAGCGCCTCCGGCGGATTGCGCCAACTGGTCAACAACGGCAGAATCGGCGCGGGAACCCCCGGCGCCCTGGGGAAATCGGTCGCAAAGCGAGGCAGATTCGCCGCCGAAGCTCCACGCCACCCGTAGATCGACTGCATGGGATCGCCCACCGCCGTCACCGCCAGCCGACCTGGGCCGTATTCCTCATCGCGCCCTTCGAATTCGCCGAGGTCGACCGAAACACCCTGTTCCACCGAGGAATCCGGATTTCCGTGAGTATTGCCGAGGTCGCCGAAAAGGGCGGCGAGCAGGATGCGCTGGGCGTGGCCGGTGTCCTGGTATTCGTCGAGCAGGACCAGGCGGAAGCGGTCGCGTTCGGCGTGGCCGACCTCCGGATGTTCGGCGGCCAGGCGGGCGGCCAGCGACATCTGGGAGCCGAAATCCAATGCGCCGCGGCGGCGTAACTCCTCGGTGAGACGCTGCACCAGCGGCAGCAGGGCCACGCGCTCCTTCTGCACGGCGACGATGTTCTGCAGCTCCTGATTGGGCCCGCCGCGCTGACGAGGACCCGCGGGCAGGGTGAACACCAGCTTCTCCAGCTCGGTGTGCGCCTCGGCCAGCTGCTCGGGCTCCACCAGGTGCTCGGCCAGCTGACCCGACAGCGCCAGCACGGCCTCGGTGACCGATACCGGGGTGCGCTCGGTGTCCAGATCGCCGTCCCAGGTGGTGACCACGCGATGGGCGAGCTGCCACAGCTGGGTCTCGGTGAGCAGGGTCGCGTTGGGTTCCACCGGCAGCAGCAGGCCGTGCTCGGACAGCAGCCGCCCGGCGTAGGAGTGATAGGTGCTGATCTCCGGTTCGGAGCCGGTCAACAGCGCCCGCAGCCGCCCGTCCGGATCGATCTCCCGCAGCAGGGGCGATCCGGCCAGCCGCGCCAGCCGGGTGCGGATGCGAGTCGTCAACTGCTGGGCGGCTTTTCGCGTGAACGTCAGGCCGAGCACCGCATCGGGCACGACGAGCCCGTTGGCGACCATCCACACCACGCGCGCGGCCATCGTCTCGGTCTTACCGGCTCCGGCGCCCGCGACCACCAGCGTCGGCCCGGGCGGGGCGGCGATCACGGCGGCCTGCTCGTCGGTCGGCGGCGGCAGGCCGAGGGCATCGGCCAGCTGCCACGGCGTGATCCTCATGCCCCGCGCCCGCTCACGTATCGGTCACCTGGCGGCCGCTGTCCTGCACGGGGCAGCTGCCGGAGACCGAGCAGTGCCGGCAGCCGTCGTTGCGCATGGCGAGATAGCTGGGTCCGCGGGTGGCGGCGGCGGCCTCGTGAATGGTGCCGCGCCACTGGTCGATTCCCTCCTCGTCGAGCGGGGTCTGCAGCCGCTGGGTGGCGCCCTCCTTACTGTTCGGCTTCGCGACGTACACCAGCCGCGCCCCACCCGGTTCGGCATCGGCGGAACCGTCGTCGAGCGCGCCCGCCGCCGCGGCGACCTGGTAGGTGGCCAGCTGGGCATGATCCTGAGCGGCCTGCTTGGTGATCGGTGTCTTACCGGTCTTGACGTCGACGATGACGAAGCGGCCCAACGCGTCTCGCTCCACCCTGTCGACGCGCCCTCGGATGCGCACCGGATATTCGTCGGGGCCGCGGGCCGGCAGCACGCAGTCCACCGGCACCTCCACGCCGAGCTGGGTCAGTTCGGTGCGGGTGTTGCGCAGCCAGGCGAGGAAGGTGTCCAGCATGGATTCGGTGCGGCGCAGCTCCTGACGCGAATGCCAGCTGTGCGGTCCGGTGTCGCCGGAGGTGGGGTCGATCGCCTTCCACGCCCGCACCAGCGCGGCCTTCACCTGGGCCTCGGTCACCTGCCCGGCCAGGGCCTGCACCAGGGTGTGCACCAGATTGCCCTTGACCGCATGGGGATTGTCGCCGTCGCTGCCGCCGTGGCGTTCCAGCGCCCAGCGCAGCGGGCAGGTCTTCAGCAGTTCGACCGTCGACGGCGACAGCGACACCGGGCCCTGCTCGTCATCCCACAGCGGCAGTTGTGAACTCACCGCGGCGGTCCCGTACCAGTCGTCGGGGTGCGCGCCGCGGACGCCCGCGCGCGCGAGCCGGGCCAGCTGCTGGGCCGCCCGCTGTCGACGGTCGGGGGCGTCCTCGGGGTCGCAGGCGACACTGCGCAATTCGGCTATCAGAGCCTGCATCACCAGGGCCCGGCCGGGATCGACCGGGGCGGGGATGCGTCCGGATTCGCCCGGGGCGGCCTGCGGATCGAGTTCGGCCAGGAATCGCGACGGCACCAGATCGCGGTCACCGCTCACCGATTCCACGGCCGTGACAAGAAGCGACCGCCGGGCTCGGCTGCACGCGAGCAACAGCAGCCGGCGCTCCTCGGCCAGGATGGGCGCGGCCCGGCTCACGCGCTCGCCGGAATCGGACACTCCCCCAACCAGATCCACCAGATCCTCGACACCGAGCAGGGTGCCCCGCGGCCGCAGATTCGGCCAGATCCCCTCCTGCACACCGGCGACCGCGACGACCTCCCATTCCCGCCCGGCCGCCGCGTGCGCGCTGACGATGGCGACCGCCTCGCCGGGATCGGTGAGCGGCGCCGAATCCTGCGGAATCTCCTGCTGTTCCAGATATTCCACGAAGCCTTCGACGGTCGCGCGCGGTAATCGGTCCACATAGGCGGCCGCGGCGTCGAACAGTCCCACCGCGGCGTCCAGGTCACGATCCGCCTGCATGCCCACCGCCCCGCCGCGTTCGGACTGCCCGACCCAGCGCTTTTCCAGATTCGATCCGGTCCACAGCGCCCACAGCACATCCTCGAGCCCCGCCCCGCGCCGCCAGGCCCGCCGCGCCCGCGCCACCGCCTTCAGCACCCGCCGCAGCGGCGCCGCCTCCACCTCGGTCAACCGCTCCAGGATCGAAAAGTCCCCCACCCCGGTGACCAGATCCCGCAACACCTCGGCCGACGACCGATCCAGATCCGCCGACCACGCCGAATCCACGGCCTCCCAAGCGAAGTCGTCATCGACGCTGGACTCCCGCCTGCGCTCGGACCCGGATTTCGCTTGCCGGTCCCCTACCGCTACCGCACCCCGATTGCCGTCGCTGACCTCAGGGTTCGCATCCGCCGCTCCGTCGCCGTCCTCGCCACCCGCATCTTCAGCATTCTCGGTAGTCCGAGGCTCGGAGGACGAATTCCCGGCCGTGCCGGGATCGGAAACCACCGGCGGGTCGCCGCCGGTCGGAAGGTCGTCGGCCCAGGGGTCGGCGGTGGCCTCTCGGGGATCGACATGCTCGGGGCGGCGAGGGGCACGTTCCAGGAGGGTGCGGCGGATGCCGCGGCGCAGGCGGCGCAGGCTGATCTGGTCGGCGCCGCCGAGGGGGCCGGTGAGCAGGTCGAGGGCGTCGTCGTCGGTGAAGATGTCGGGGCGGGCGCGTTCGCCGGACAGCAGGGCGCGCAGCGACAGCAGCATCCAGGCCGCACCGCGGCGGCGGGCCAGGGGGACGTCCGGTTTCGGTTGCTGCACAGGCACTCCCGCGGCCAGCAGGGCGCGGCGCAGCGGGGCCAGCGACAGCGGCACCGAGCGCACGACGACCGCCATCTGCGACCACGGCACGCCGTCGGTGAGGTGGGCGCGGCGCAGGTGGTCGGCGATCAGCGCCGCCTCCTTGGCCGGGGTGGTGAGCACCCGCACCTGGACCTCGCCCGCGGCTCCGTCGGCAGTGTCGTCGACCTCGAACCGATGCGGCGCCAGGGCGGGCAGGCGCGCCGAGATGCGGGCGACGGCACCGTGCACCGCCGCGGCGGATCGGCGGTTGTCGCGCAAGATGATTCGCCGCTCGGCGGGCGCATCGAGATCGGCGACGAAATGGCTGTCGGCCCCGCGGAAGGTGAACACCGCCTGATCCGGGTCCCCGGCCACCACCGTCGTCGCCGGGCCGCCGCCGATGGCCCGGACCAGCTGTGCCGCCAGCGGGTCCAGGTGCTGGGCGTCGTCGACGAGCAGGCAGCGGATGCGGTCGCGTTCGGCGTCGAGCAACGCCCGATCGAGCAGCAACGCATCCAGCGCGGCACCCACCAGTTCGGCCGCGTCCAGGGCGGGCGCGGTCGCCTCCGGCGCCTCGATGCCGACCGACCAGCGCAGCAGCATCGCCTGCTCGTAGCGTTCCAGGAAGCGACCGGCCGCCTCCCATTCCGGCCGGTCGTGCAGGCGGCCCAATTCGACCAGATCCTCGGGCCCCAGGCCGCGTTCGGTGGCGCGCAACATCAGGTCGCGCAATTGCTCGGCGAATCCGATCGTCCCCAGCGCGGGCTGCAACCGCTGCGGCCACAATTCCTCGGCGCCGCGGGCGATATCCTCCAGCTCCCCGCGCAACATCTCCCGCAGCACCACATCCTGTTCGGCACCGGTCAGCAAGCGCGGCGGCGGGTTGCCGTGGGTGGCGGCGTGCATGCGCAGGATCGCGAAGGCATACGAATGCACCGTGCGCACCAGCGGTTCCCGGGTCGCACCCGGCACGCCACCGTGCGGGGACGCCAACTGCCGGGTGATGGCATTGCGTACGCGCAGCGCGGCGGCCTTCGAATGGGTCAGCACCAGCACCGATTCCGGATCGTCGCCGTCGGCGATCCGATCGGCGGCGACATCGACCAGCAGCGACGTCTTCCCCGTCCCCGGCCCGCCCAGCACCTGCCAGGGCCGCCACCCCGGATCCACTCCCCCGCTCGCGAACAGCGTCCGGACGTCGGCCCCCCACTCCCGCAGGCGGGGTGCCGTCTCGCCGCGGCGCACCAGTCGCACCGAGCTATCCGATCGCATCACGGCCGCTATTTCAACAGACACCCCCGACAGAAATACTTTTCCGCCCCGCAAACTGTGTCGCTCACACCGAAAGTGGCCATCTTGTGATAGGCCACCCAGCCCGCGCCGCGCGCGCATAACCGACTCTGCCGCACTGCCCGCAAATCCGGACTACCGAAATTCGAACACACTTTCGAATTTCGTCAGGTGTCGCTTTCCCGGGCACCGGTCGGCCAGTTCGACAAGGTCTGATGCAGGACGTCGAGGATGTGCCGCCAGGAGACGTCGGTGGGGCGGGAGTGGGCGAAGCCGCCCGCGGCCTCGATGGTGGCGAAACCGTGAAAGGTGCTGCGCAGCAGGCGGGCCGCGTCCACACCCACCGGGTCGGCCAGACCGTAGCCGCGCAGGATCGACGCGGTCAGTTCGACACCGCGCCGGAAAGCGGGCTCGTCGGCGACCTCGGCCGGATCCATCCGGATCTGCGTCGCCGCATACCGGCCCGGATGGTCGAGAGCATAGGCACGGTACGCGTCGGCGAAGGCGACCAGCGCATCCTTACCGGACCGGCCCGCGACGGCGAGGCCGATCCGATCGTTCAGTTCGGCACTGGCCCGCAGCGCCACCCGCACCCGCAGATCGTGCAGATTGCGCACGTGCACATACAGACTCGGATCCTTCACGCCGAATTTCCGGGCGACCGCCGAGAGGGTCAGATTGTCGAACCCGATCTCGTCGGCGAGTTCGGCCGCGGCGGCGACGACACGCTCCACCGTCAGTCCTGCTCGGGGTGACATCACAACCTCTCTTCCTCGGCGATCAACGCTCAACCTAATACTATTAGGGATAGGGCACCAGCTCTCTACGCGGCACAATGATCGAGTGTCCGCTCTCCACGTTCATCGTTTCGGCCCGTCCGACGGCCCGCTCGTCCTCGCCCTGCACGGCCTGACCGGACACGGCAGGCGCTGGGCGGCACTGGCCACCGAGCACCTGCCGGATCTGCGCATCGTCGCCCCCGACCTGCGCGGGCACGGGCGGTCCACCGCATTACCGCCGTGGACGTTCGAGGCGGTGGTCGATGATCTGATCGGGCTGCTGGACGACGGACCGGCGGTGGTGGTGGGGCATTCGTTCGGCGGCGCGGCCGCGATGCATCTGGCACACCGGCGACCGGATCTGGTGCGCGCGCTGGCCCTGCTCGATCCGGCCATCGGCCTGGACCCGCAGTTCCTGCTGAATATCACCGAGAGCATGCTGGCCGCGCCCGACTACGCCGACGTCGATGCGGCGCGGCTGGACAAGCTCGAAACCGCCTGGGGCGAGGTCGAACCGCGACTGCTGGCGGACGAACTCGCCGAGCACCTGGTCGCCACTCCCGCCGGACGGATGGCGTGGCGGATGAGCCTGCCCGCGGTCGTCTCCTACTGGGGACAGCTGGCCCGCGAGGTCGTCGCGCCGCCCGCACAGTTGCGCACCGTTCTGGTGCGGGCGATGAAATCGCCGTTCGTCACCGACCGGTTGTGCACCGCGCTCGCCCAGCAACTGGAGGATCGGCTGACCATCCACGAATTCGACTGTGACCATATGGTCCCCCAGGCCCGCCCGGCCGAAACCGCCGCCGTCATCCGATCGGTGCTCTGAGATGCCCACCACGGATGCCGAGATCGAGCGCGTGCGCGAGCTGGTGGCCGCGATCCCGCCGGGCCGCGTCGCCACCTACGGCGATATCGCCGCGGCGGCCGGATTGTCGACCCCGCGCACGGTCGGCTGGATCATGCGCACCGATGCCGCGGACCTACCCTGGCATCGTGTGCTGCGCGCGGACGGCACCCCGGCACCGCATCTGGCGCACCGGCAGCTGCGGCACCTCGCCGAGGAGGGCTGCCCGATTCGCGGCGACCGGGTCGACCTGGCCGCCGCCCGGTTCCGGTTCGAATCCCGCCGCGGCACAGCCTGAAACGGCCCGGACGTCCCGGCGGGGCGGCTACGGTGGAACCATGTCCACCCGTCTGGCGTGCGTGGCGTTCGACGCGGTCCGCCCGCGGGCCGTGGCGCGCTTCTGGGCCCGGCTGCTGGGCTGGGAGGTCGCGGTGGACCGGCCCGACCGGATCGAGGTGGCCGCACCCGATCCGGATGCACCCGATGTGGCGCTGACCTTCCTGCCCGCGACGCGGCCGAAGTCCGGTAAGAATCGCATCCACCTCGATCTGGCCGCCCGCTCACCCGATCACCAACGGCTGCAAGTGGACCGAGCATTGGCGCTAGGTGCGCGACCGGTCGATATCGGCCAGGGCGCGGCGCCGTGGACGGTGCTGGCCGATCCGGACGGCAACGAATTCTGCGTGCTGGAGCCGCGCGAGGAGTACCTCGGCACCGGCGCGGTGGCCGCGATTGTCGTCGAGACTCACGACCCCACCCGCCTGGCTCGATTCTGGTCGACCGCGGTGGGCTGGCCGATCGTCCACGACAAGGCCGACTCGGCCGGGATCCGGTCCGCGACCGAGCAGGGACCGTGGGTGGAATTCGTCCGGTCCCGCACCGACAGCGGAGCCCGCGGCCGCGTCCATCTGGAACTGGCGTCGTTTTCCACCGACGATCCGGCCGAGGACCTGGCCCGGTTGCGCGCGGCGGGTGCGACCGCGGTGCGGCCGCACGCGTCCCACTCCGTCGACACTGCGCACGCCGTCCTGTCCGATCCGGAGACCTACGAGTTCCGCCTGCTGCGGGCGCGAGCCGACTGACTCGATCGCCTACCATCGGCGCCATGATCAACCTGCGGGGTGAGCGCTCGTGACCACCGTCGACGCGATCGTGCTGGCCGGCGGGCGAGCCACCCGGATGGGTGGGGTGGACAAGCCCGCGATCGTGGTCGGCGGGCAGTCGATGCTGGAGACGGCCCTCACCGCCGTGGCGGGGTGTGTCCGCACCGTCGTCGTCGGCCCGCACCGGCCGGAACTCGCCCCGGGGATCCGGCAGGTTCAGGAGGTCCCGGCCGGCTCCGGTCCGGTCGCGGCGATCGCGGCCGGGCTGCGGGCCCTGGAGGAGTGCGACTTCCCCGCCGACCTGATCGTCGTCCTGGCCGCCGACATGCCGTTCCTCACCGCCGCCGCGGTCGACGAATTGATCGGGCAGGCAACCGAATCCGGCGCCGATGCGGTGTTCGCGGCCGACGACTCGGGTCGGCCGCAGTATCTGGTGGGATTGTGGCGGCGCTCGGCCCTGCTGGCCGGAGTGGACCGCCTGGACTCGCTGGTCAACCAGCCCATGAAGGCGCTGGTGCCGATGGATACGGTCATGGTGCCCCTGGAGGGCGTCGCCGACTGTGACACCGCCGACGATATCCGCCGGGCCCGCGCCAAGGCGTCGCCGCTGACGCTGGACGAGGCGCGAAATATCTTGCGCGAGGGTCTTTCCCGGCTCCCCTCCCACCAGGTTGCGCTGCGCTCGGCCCGGGGCGCGGCCCTGGCGGTGCCGCTGACGGCCGCCGACGCGCTGCCCCGGTTCGATGTGTCGGCCATGGACGGCTACGCGGTCTCCGGCGACGGGCCGTGGCGATTGCGGCGCGATGTGGGTTTCGCGGGCGGTCAGCGCCCGGTCGGATTGCTGGCCGGGGAGGCGGTGCGCATCGCCACCGGCGCGCACGTGCCGGAGGGGACGAGCACCGTCGTGCGCGACGAATTCGTCCGGATCGACGCGGACGGCCTGCTGCATCGACTGCCGGACACCCCGGTCCGCGACGACGTCCGCCACCGCGGCGAGGACTGGCAGCCGGGTGATCTCCTCGCCGCCGAGGGCACGCCGGTCTCGGCCGCGCTGGTGTCGGTGGCGACCGCCGCCGAGGTCGCCGCGGCCGTGGTCCGCGGACCGCTGCGGGCGCGCATCGTGATGACCGGTGACGAGATCCGCAGCGAGGGACCCCTGCGCGCCGGGCAGACCCGCGACTCGATCGGGCCGGTACTGCCGGAGCTGTTGTCCTGGCACGGCATTCAGGCGCTGGACCGCGTGCACCTGCGCGATACCGCCAACGGCTTCGACGAGGTGCTGGTCGCCGCCGACGACTGCGACCTGCTCGTCGTCGTCGGCGCCACCGGCGGCGGAGCCGCCGATCAGCTCCGCGACGCCCTGGAGCGGACCGCGGCGCGGATCCTCGTCCACCGTCTGCACCTGCGGCCGGGCGGATCCACGGTGGTGGCCGAAACAGGCTGCGGCACCACGGTTCTCGGTTTGCCCGGTAACCCGTACGCGGCGGTCGCGACGCTGCTGGCGCTGGCCCCGGCGATCGTCGAGGGCCGCATCGGCCGCACACCGTCGCGCCCCCTTCTCCTGCCTCTGGCCAATGCCGCCGAAATCGCGGGCCCCGTCCCACGAATCGTGCCCGCCCGCGCCCACCCCGAGGGCGGCTGCACCGGCGACCCCCACATCCGCACGGCCCATCTCGCGGGCCTCCTCGACCGCGACGGCCTGGCCGTCGTCCCCCCGAACGCCACCGACGGCGACCTGGTCGAATTCCTGCCCCTGCGTGGGTGATTGCCGGTCACTACCGTTCCGAGCGCGCGGTGGCGTCGGATCGTTTCACCGGGACAGTAGGTTGCGCGTATCACGACAGCCCGGCATCCTGAAACGCGTTCTAAAAGAGGAGGACGCATGACCACCGCGAGCGATCTCGTCACCGCCTTCTGCGCGGAATGGGCCACCGGTACCCCCGAATCCATCGCCGAATACTTCAGCGACGACGCCGTCTACCACAACATTCCGATGGAACCTCTGGTCGGCAAGCCCGCCATCCTGGAGTTCCTGCGCGGTTTCCTCGGCAGCTTCGGCAATATCCACTTCACCGTCCATCACCAGGCCGGGGTCGGCGACACCGTCCTCAACGAGCGCACCGACCGCTTCACCATCGGCGACAACAAGATCGAACTCCCGGTCATGGGCACCTTCGAGGTCCGCGACGGCAAAATCGTGGCATGGCGAGACTATTTCGACATGGCCCCGTTCACCGCGATGACCGCCGGGTAGACCGATGAGCTCGGACAGATATCTCGAGCGGCCGGGTGCGCGAATTGCCTACCAGTTCACCGGCTCCGGCTCACCGGTCGGTTATGCGCACGGAGTTCCGTTGAGCCGGGCGGCCGTTCGGCGGTTGGATCTGTTCGATTTCGACGCCTTGGGCGCGGGCCGCCGCCTGCTCACCTACGACCAGCGCGGCCACGGCCGATCGACCGGCCGACCGGTGGCCGAGGACTACCTCTTCGAGAACTTCACCGCGGACCTGCTTGCGCTGCTGGATGTTCTGGACCTCGACGAGCCCATGGACTTCGCGGGCTCCTCCCTGGGATCGGACTGCGCGCTGCGTGCCGCGATCGCGGCCCCGGACCGCTTCCGCCGGCTGGCCCTGCTGATACCGCCCGCCTCCTGGCAGACCGGACCCGACCGGGCGGCGCGGTGGTACCTCGATGCGGCGGACGAGATCGACAGAATCGGAGCCGCGGCCTGGCGCGAGAAGGCGGCCCACGCGCAGCCGCTGCCCATCTTCGCCGACTATCCGCAATTCGACCCGACCCCGGATGTCCCCGACGAGTTGCTCGCGTCGATCCTGCGGGGAGTCGGCATGTCCGAACTCCCGAACCCCACCGACATCGCGACACTGCCCCACTCCACCCTCATCCTGGCCTGGGATACCGACCCCCTACACCCGCTGTCCACCGCCCACCGACTGCACGACCTGATGCCCAACTCCACCCTGCACATAGCGAGATCGGTAGCCGACATCAAAACCTGGACCACCCGCGTCAGAGACTTTTTCGCCTGAGACCGCGCGCCCCGGCCCGTTTGTGCGCACCCTGCGCGAAACCCTGGTGAACCGGGCGGGCCGGGTTGTTTGCTGGTGGTCATGCCTGTGCCCGAATACGCCCGCGGATACGAGGACTTCACCGGCAGGATCGGGCGCACCACCGCCGACTCCACGCCGGGATGGACGTATCCGCCGACCGCGCCCGCGGGCGCACCCAACATCATCGTGGTGCTGGTGGACGATATGGGCTACAGCGATATCGGGCCGTTCGGCGCCGAGATCGAGACACCCACGCTGGATCGTCTGGCAAAGCGCGGGATTCGGCTCACCAACTATCACACCACTCCCCTGTGCTCACCGTCGCGGGCGGCGCTGCTGACCGGAATCAATGCCCACCGCGCGGGTTTCGGGTTCGTCGCCAATGCCGATCCCGGCTACCCCGGGCTGCGGCTGGAACTGGCCGACGACGTGCTGGCACTCCCGGAGATACTGCGGGACAACGGGTATGCCACCTATGCGGTCGGCAAGTGGCATCTGGTGCGCGACGCGACGATGAACCCGGCGGCTCCTCGCGATTCGTGGCCGACCCGGCGCGGCTTCGACCGGTACTACGGCTCGCTCGAGGGGTTCAACTCGTATTACCACCCGAACCAGATCGTCTCCGACGGCTCCGTCGTCGATGTCGAGCAGTATCCCGAGGGCTATTACGTCACCGACGATCTCACCGACAAGGCGATCTCCTATCTGAAGGAGTTGCGCGCCCACGACGCGACCAAGCCCTTCTTCCTCTACTTCGCTCATGTCGCGTTACATGGGCCGTTGCAGGCGAAGGATGTCGACCTGGCCAAGTACCGGGGCCGCTATGCCGCGGGCTGGGACCGGTTGCGGCAGAGCCGATTCGCCGCACAGCTGGCTCAGGGCCTGTTCCCCGAGGGCACGCGACAGAAGCCGCGCAATACCGAGCCGGGATACGAGGCGCAGGAATGGGATTCGCTGCCCGCCGACCAGCAGCGACGCTTCGCCCGCTACATGGAGGTCTACGCGGCAATGGTCGACAACATCGACCAGAACCTGGGCCGCCTGCTCGAGGTGGTGGACCGGTTCGGGGAACTCGACGACACCATCGTCGTCTTCACCTCCGACAACGGCGGCACCGCCGAGGGCGGGCCGGTCGGAACCCGCAGTTATCTGGCCGAATTCGCGCACGTCGACGATCCCGGCTGGGTCGGCGACGTCCCGCACGACGAGGAGCTGATCGGCACCGCCCGGCTCGGTGTGCACTATCCGCGCGGATGGGGGCAGGCGTCCAACACACCGTTCCGGTTCTACAAGGGGCAGACCTTCGCCGGTGGCGTGCGCGTACCGTTCATCGTGTCGTGGCCGAAAGGGTTGCCCGCAGGTGAGATTCGCCGCGAATACGTCTACGTCACCGATCTCGCGCCGACGCTGCTGGAGCTGGCGGGCGTGAACCGGCCGAGCACCCGCAACGGCCTGCCCGCCAAGGATTTCGATGGCGTCTCCGCGGTCGAGGTCCTGCGCGAGGCGCAGGCCCGGTCCCGCCACGTCGAGCAGTACTCGGAGATGACGGGCCATCGCGGTTTCTACCGAGACGGCTGGAAACTGCTGGCACTGCACGAACCCGGCACCGATATCGATGCCCCGCGCTGGCAGCTGTTCGATGTACGCACCGATCCGACCGAATTGCACGATGTCGCCCCGCAGCACCCGCAGAAGGTGGCCGAACTGGCGCGCGCCTGGGACGAGGCGGCCTGGCGCAATACCGTCTTTCCGCTGATCACCCGCAAGGATCTGGCCCGGCGACGCCCGGAGGAGGCGCGGCTGTCGCGGCCACTGCGCATCCTGCCGGGCACCCCGACGCTGGAGCGCTACCGCTCCCAGCGCCTGATCGCCTACCGCGACTTCACCGTCACCGCCGAGCTGACCGGGTATCGGCCCGGCGACGAGGGCGTGCTGGTCGCACACGGCGATCCCCAAGGGGGTTATCTGCTCTACGTGGAGGACGGGCGAGTGGTGTTCGGCTTCAACAGCTACGGCCGCTATGCCGAGACGGACGCGCCGATTCCGGCAGGTGCGCGGTGGGTCACGGTGACGGCGCTCGTCCGGCCGCGCCTGCGCTGGGATTTCACCATCAGCATCGACGGCGACCCGGTCGCCCAGCTGCTCGACCGAGTGCAACTGGTCGGCATGGCGCCGTGGACCGGCATCTCCGTCGGGGTCGACGCTCGCGGCCCGGTCGCCTGGGAGCTGCGGCAGCGACGCGGCCCCTTCCGCTATACCGGCGAGCTGCGCGCGGTCACCTATACCCCCGGCCCGCTGCGGGTGCCCGAGCGGGCAGTGCGTGCGGTCGAGTCCGAGGCCGAACTCGTCGCGGAGTGACTACCCCTCGCGCAGCATGTCCACGGCCTTGGCAATGCGCCGGGCACGGGTTTCGGGCCGTTTGGCGTCGGTGATGGCCCGCACGTGCTCGCGGCGGTGGGAGTAGGAGAGTTTGTCGAAGGCCGCGCGCAGACCGGCCTCGGCGAGTGCCGCGGCGAGATCGTCGGGGACCTCGACAGTCCGCTCGGTGCTGTCGCGTTCGACGGTCACGGTGACCGTGTCGCCCGGGCCCTTGCCCAGTGCCGTGCGGATCGACTTCAGCAGTCCGATGCACGGGCCCGCACCCATGGAGGTGATCGAGCCGGTGTAGTCGATGCCGTCGAAGGTGGCGCGCACGGGAATCCGGCCGCCGCCACCCAGGGCCTCGATCACCGCCGCCGGAACCGCCACGTAGGCCCCGCCGCCGCGCGCGGGTTCGATGGTCGCCTCGAATCGCTGCATGTATCGCACCCTAGTTCGGCCGATGCCGGGACCGGTGGATGCCTCGCGCGATCTTCCGGCAAATATTCCGTTCGGTAGTATTACGCGGGAGAGAAGTCGGCGGCGGGATTTGTAAAGTTTTGTAAAGCACCCGAGAACCCGTCGTTTCCGAAGCATCACCGCAGGGTCGCGACAGCTCCTGCCGTGCGGTCGATTTCCGCGGCGGTCGGCGCATTGCCGCAGGTCGGCCCCGCCTCCGGGACGGTTTGCCGCAATTGTCCAGTGACCGGCACGTTTCTCCGATCTCACAGCTCACCGAACCCGTTCGAGCGGTGTGAGAGAACCGTTTTGCCCGCCTCTTCCGGGTACTTACAGTCGAGTCAGTAGCCAGGTGTGACAGCTCGAAGGGGGCGTTGTGGTTATTGCGCAGACAAAGGGACCGACCCCCTCCGATTCATCCGGGAAGCCGTCGATGGACGCCGGTGACGCGCTGTTGAAGGTGGGCAAATACTTCACCCGCGGTGAGGTCTCGCCCGACCATCGCACCGTGCACAAAGTGGGCGGGCGCGACGCCGACGAGTTCTACCGCAACCGCTGGGCACACGACAAGGTGGTGCGCTCCACCCACGGCGTGAACTGCACCGGATCCTGTTCGTGGAAGATCTACGTCTCCGACGGCGTGATCACCTGGGAATCCCAGCAGACCGACTACCCCTCGGTGGGTGCGGACAAGCCGGAGTACGAGCCGCGCGGCTGCCCGCGCGGCGCCTCGTTCTCCTGGTACACGTATTCGCCTGCGCGCGTGCGCTATCCGTACGTGCGCGGCGCGCTGCTCGAGATGTATCGGGAGGCCAAGGCCCGCCGCAAGGATCCGGTGCTGGCCTGGGAGGAGATCGTCGAGGATCCCGAGCGCGCCCGGCGCTACAAGGCCGCCCGCGGCAAGGGTGGATTCGTGCGCGCCGAATGGTGGGAGGCGGCCGAAATCGCCGCTGCGGCACATGTGTACACGATCAAGCGGTACGGCCCGGATCGCGTCGCCGGATTCTCGCCGATTCCCGCGATGTCGATGGTCTCCCATGCGGTGGGCGCGCGGTTCATATCGCTACTGGGCGGGTCGATGCTGTCGTTCTACGACTGGTACGCCGACCTGCCGGTGGCCTCACCCCAGGTGTTCGGCGATCAGACCGACGTGCCGGAGTCGGCGGACTGGTTCGACGCCGGTTACCTGATCATGTGGGGTTCCAATGTCCCGGTTACCCGGACCCCGGACGCGCACTACATGACCGAGGCCCGCTATCGCGGTCAGAAGGTGGTCGTGGTCTCCCCCGACTACGCCGACAACACCAAATTCGCCGACGAGTGGGTGGCCGCGCGACCGGGAACCGATGCGGCACTGGCCATGTCGATGGGTCACGTGATCCTGACCGACTTCTTCGTCGAGCGGTCCACGCCGCGCTTTCTCGACTACATCAAGCGCTACACCGATCTGCCGTTCCTGGTGGCGCTCGACGACAAGGACGGGGGCTGGAGCGCCGACGGCGAGTATGTGGGACACACCTGGCTGCCCGGAAAGTTCCTCACCGCCGCCGATCTCGGCGACACCACCGAAGGCGCCGAGCACAAGACCGTGCTGCTGGACGCCGACGGCCGGCCGGTGGTGCCCAATGGCTCGCTGGGCCACCGCTTCACCGAATCCGGCGCCGGCCGGTGGAATCTCGACCTCGGGGAAACCGATCCCCTGCTGACTCTGTACGGCCGCACCGACGATGTTGCGGCCGTGCAGCTTCCCCGCTACGACGATGCCGCGGCGGTGGTGACCCGCGGCGTGCCGACCATGATGGTCGCGGGCAAACGGGTCACGACCGTCTTCGACCTCCTGCTGGCCCAGTACGGTGTGGCGCGCGCGGGCTTGCCGGGCGAGTGGCCGACCGGCTACGGCGATGCGAGCCAGCCCTACACCCCCGCCTGGCAGGAGGCGATCACCGGCGTCCCCGCCGTCCAGGCCGAGCGGATCGCCCGCGAATTCGCCGACAATGCCGAGCGTTCCGGCGGGCGCTCGATGATTCTCATGGGCGCGGGTACCAACCACTGGTTCCACTCCGACCAGATCTATCGCGCATTCTTCACCCTGACGCTGCTGACCGGCTGCCAGGGCGTCAACGGCGGCGGGTGGGCGCATTACGTCGGGCAGGAGAAGTGCCGCCCGGTGACGGGCTGGTCGACACTGGCTTTCGGCCTGGACTGGCAGCGGCCGCCGCGGCAGATGCAGGGCACGGTGTTCTGGTATCTGGCCAACGATCAGTGGCGCTACGACCCGTTCACCGCCGAATCCTTCGCCTCCCCACTGGGTTCGGGACGTTTCTCGGGCCGCACCGCCGCCGACAACGTCGCGCTGGCCTCGCGGCTGGGGTGGATGCCCAGCTATCCGACCCTCAACCGCAATCCGCTGGATCTGGTCGACGAGGCCGAAGCGGCGGGCTGGTCGCCGCAGGACTATGTCGTGACGGGCCTGAAGTCCGGTGCGCTGCGGTTCGCCTGCGAGGACCCCGATGCGCCGGAGAACTTTCCGCGCTGCCTCACGGTGTGGCGGGCCAATCTGCTCGGTTCTTCCGGCAAGGGCAACGAATACTTTCACAAGCATCTGCTGGGCGCCGACTCGAACCTGCAGACCACCGAGGCCACCGGCGTCCGCCCGCAGGAGCTCGAGTGGCGCGACCAGGCGGCCACCGGGAAGCTGGATCTGCTGCTGTCGCTGGATTTCCGGATGACCAGCACCACGCTGTTCTCCGATATCGTACTGCCCGCGGCGACCTGGTACGAGAAGCACGATCTGTCCTCCACCGATATGCACCCGTTCGTGCACGCCTTCTCCCCCGCCATCTCCCCGCCGTGGGAGGCCAAGACCGATTTCGAGGCGTTCCACCGCATTGCCCGCGGCTTCTCCTGGCTGGCCGAGAAGCATCTGGGCACCCGCAAGGATCTGGTCGCCGTTCCGCTGCAACACGATTCGGCCGACGCCCTGGCCCAGCCAGGCGGGCGGGTGCTGGACTGGAAGGCCGGTGAATGCGAGCCGATTCCCGGCAGAACCATGCCGAAACTGGTTGTGGTGGAACGGGACTACCTGCGGATCGCGGAGAAGATGGCCGCGCTCGGCCCGCTGATCGACACTCTCGGCGTGACCACCAAGGGCGTCACCACCCACCCCGACGCCGAGGTCGACTACCTGAAGGGCGTCAACGGCACCATCGTCTCCGGTATCGCGCAGGGCCGCCCGTCGCTGGCCAAGGACACCCACGCCGCCGAGGCCATCCTGGCACTGTCGGGCACCACCAACGGGCGGCTTGCGGTCGAGGGATTCCACGCTCTCGAGCGGCGCACCGGAACCCGGTTGGCGGATCTGGCCGCCGAACACGAGGGCAAGCGCATCACCTTCGCCGACACCCAGGCCCGGCCGGTCCCCGTGATCACCTCGCCGGAATGGTCCGGATCCGAGACCGGCGGGCGGCGCTACTCGCCGTTCACCATCAACACCGAACGGCTCAAGCCCTGGCACACCCTCACCGGTCGCCAGCACTTCTACCTCGATCACGACTGGATGATCGAACTGGGTGAGCAACTGCCGATCTTCCGCCCGCCGCTGGACATGTCGGCGCTGTTCCGCGAGCCCGGCATCGGCAGCGTCGGCGCGGCCGGTGTGACCGTGCGGTATCTGACGCCGCACTCCAAGTGGTCGATCCACTCGGCGTATCAGGACAACCTGCACATGCTGACGCTGTCGCGGGGCGGGCAGGCGATCTGGATGTCCGATCGCGACGCGGCGAAAATCGGTGTGCAGGACAACGATTGGATCGAGGCGAGCAACCGCAACGGGATCGTTGTGGCCCGCGCCATCGTCTCGCATCGCATGCCCGAGGGCACGGTGTTCATGTACCACGCGCAGGACCGGGCCGTGGATGTCCCGCGCATCGAGGGTCCCCAAAAAGACGGCGAAGGTACTCCCCTCGGCGCCAAGGGTAAACGGGGCGGCATCCACAATGCGCTCACCCGCATCATGATCAAACCGTCCCATCTCATCGGCGGATACGCGCAGCAGTCGTTCGCTCTGAACTATCACGGCCCCACCGGAAATCAGCGCGACGAGGTCACCACAATCCGGAAACGTTCGCAGGAAGTGGAGTACTAGAGATGCGTGTCATGGCACAGCTGGCCATGGTGATGAACCTGGACAAATGCATCGGCTGCCACACCTGCAGCGTGACCTGCAAACAGGCGTGGACCAACCGATCCGGCACCGAGTACGTGTGGTTCAACAACGTGGAAACCCGTCCCGGACAGGGTTATCCGCGCCAGTATCAGGATCAGGAGCGGTGGAAGGGCGGCTGGACGCTGGACAAGCGCGGGCGGCTCACGCTGAAGTCGGGGTCGCGGTTCAAGCGGCTGCTCAATATCTTCGCCAATCCGGATCTGCCCACCATCGGCGACTACTACGACCCGTGGAGTTACGACTACGACACCCTGCTGTCGTCCCCGGCCATGGACACCACCCCGGTGGCGCGGCCGAAATCGCTGATCACCGGCGAGGATACGAAGGTCACCTGGGGTGCCAACTGGGACGACGACCTCGGCTCGGGCCCGGATCAGGTGGGCCGGGACCCGCTGCTGGCGAAGCTGTCCGACCAGGTGAAGCTCGAATTCGAGCAGACCTTCATGTTCTATCTGCCCCGCATCTGCGAGCACTGCCTCAACCCGTCGTGCGCGGCGTCGTGCCCGTCCGGGGCGATCTACAAACGCGCCGAGGACGGCATCGTGCTGGTCGATCAGGATCGCTGCCGGGGCTGGCGGCAGTGCATCACCGGCTGCCCGTACAAGAAGATCTACTTCAACCACAAGACGGGCAAGGCCGAGAAATGCACCTTCTGCTATCCGCGGGTGGAGGTCGGCATTCCGACGGTCTGTTCGGAGACCTGCGTGGGGCGCCTGCGCTATATCGGAGTGCTGCTCTACGACGCCGACGCGGTGCTGGAGGCGGCCTCGGTCAGCGATCCGAAGGATCTGTATCCGGCGCAGCTGGGGGTGTTTCTCAATCCGCACGACCCGCGGGTCGTCGCCGAGGCCGAACGCGCCGGGATTTCCCCGGAATGGATTGCCGCCGCCCAGGATTCACCGGTCTACAAGCTGATCGTCGACTATCAGATCGCGCTGCCGCTGCATCCGGAGTACCGGACGATGCCGATGGTCTGGTACGTGCCGCCGCTGTCGCCGGTGGTGGACGTGCTGTCACAGACCGGTCACGATGGTGAACGCGCGTCGAATCTGTTCGGCGCCATCGACGCGCTGCGTATCCCCGTCGAATATCTCGCCGAACTGTTCACCGCGGGCGATGTCGGGCCGGTGCGGGCCGCGTTGCAGCGGTTGGCGGCCATGCGGTCGTTCATGCGCTCGATCAATCTCGGTCAGGAGCCGGATCTGTCGATTCCCGAATCGGTGCGGCTGGCCCCCAAGGAGATCGAGGCGATGTACCGGCTGCTGGCCATCGCCAAATACGAACATCGCTACGTGATTCCGAGCGGGGCCACCTCCCGGGCCCACGAACTCGATTCGCTGGCGACCGGGTGCAGCCTCGACACCGACGGCGGCCCGGGTATGACGGCCTTCGACGTGATGGCCGAGAAGTTCCACCTCACCGACACCAATGACGCCGCACCCGAGGAAAAAACGACGCGGGTGAACCTGCTCAATTGGGACGGCAGGTCGACCGACGGACTGCTGCCCGCACGCAACGGCAACGGTTCGGGGCCGAAGGCCAACGGGCACAACGGTTCCGCGCCGAACGAGGCTTCGCTTCCCGATACCGATCCGACTGCCACGCCGGAACCGACGGGAGCGATCCGATGAGTCTGCTGAGGGTCAGGCGGCGCCCCGAACCGGCCGTGCCGATGTCCGAGCGCGACCGGCGGCTGGTGTGGCGCCTGGCCGCCCTGCTGCTGGACTATCCGAGCGCCGAGACACTGGCGATGGTCGACGAATTGTCTGCGGCGACAGCGCAATTGCCTGCCGGAGTGCGCGGTCGCCTCGAGGCCTTCCTGCCCCATCTGCGTGCCGCCGACCCGATCGCCCTCGCACAGCAGTACGTCGAAACCTTCGACCTGCGCCGCCGGGCGAGCCTGCACCTGACCTACTACGCCTACGGCGACACCCGCAAACGCGGCTTGGCGCTGCTGCGGTTCAAACACGCCTACCGGCACGCCGGAGTCGAACTCGGCGACGGCGAACTGCCCGATCACCTGCCGGTACTGCTCGAATTCGCCGCCACCGTGGATCCCCTCGGCGGAGAACGGCTGCTCGGCGAGCACGTGCCCGTGATCGAGCTGCTGCGGCTGTCGTTGGCGGACATGGGCTCCCCGTATGCCGATGTGCTGACCGCCGTGGTCGCGACGCTGCCGCCGCTCACCACCGCCGACCGCCGCCGCATCGCCGAACTCGCCGCCGCGGGCCCGCCCGAGGAGGAGGTCGGCCTCGAGCCGTTCGCCATGGACCCGTTGCTGTTCACCGGATCGGAGGGCCGGCGATGACCGCCACGCTCTGGGCGACCCTGCCCTATATCGCGTTCACCTCGTTCGTCCTCGGCCATCTGTGGCGGTATCGGACCGACCAATTCGGCTGGACGACACGGTCTTCCCAGATCTACGAGTCGCGGCTGCTGCGGCTGGGCAGTCCGCTGTTCCATTTCGGGATGCTGGGCGTGATCGGCGGCCATGTCCTGGGTGTGCTCATCCCGCAGTCGTGGACCGCGGCAGTCGGCATCTCCGAGCACGTCTACCACCTGATCTCGGTGTCGGCGGGGTCGGTCGCGGGCCTGACCGTCGTCGCCGGGATCACGATCCTGCTGTATCGCCGCATCACCGTGCCCGCCGTGCGCAAGGCCACTACCCGCAACGACAAGCTGATGTACATCCTGCTGGCCGCCGCACTCGGCTCCGGACTGCTCAACACGATGGGCAGCAACCTGCTGTGGGGCACCTACAACTACCGGGAGACGGTGTCGCCGTGGTTCCGCAGCCTGTTCACCGTGAACCCACATCCGGAGCTGATGGTCGGCACGCCCTGGACCTTCCAGGCGCACGGGCTGATCGTGCTCACGCTGATCGGGGTGTGGCCCTATACCCGCCTGGTACACATGTTCAGCGCACCCATCGGCTACCTGGTGCGGCCCTATGTCGTCTACCGCAGCAAGCAACCGCAAGTGGTGGACAAGCGGCGCTATGCCCGAGCCTGGGACGCGCCGGTGGTGCCGCCGCCTCGGTGACGGAGGTCGTGGACGGCCGATTATGCGAGCGAGCGTCACAACGATGTGCAGTCTCACTCCGGCACGGTGTACTCGTAGACATGCAAGCGACGACAACCGCCACCGCCTCCGCCACCACCTCGATCGGCACGATTTCCCTGGTGGCCGCCACCATTACGACCGGCCTGCTGGCCGGGGTCTACTACGCCTACGCCAGCTCGGTGATGCTCGCCCTGCGCAAGGTCGACGACCGCACCTTCGTGGACGTGATGAACAAGATCAACGTGGTCATCGTCAACCCGATGTTCCTGCTCAGCTTCCTCGGGTCGGTCGTGCTCACCGGCCTCGCCGCCGCCCTGCATCTGCGCGCCGACCAGCGCACGGTGCTGTGGTGGATCCTGATCGCGCTGGCCCTCAACGTGGTCAGCCTGCTGATCACCGCCGTGGGCAATATCCCGCTCAACAACCAACTCGCCGAGGCCGGCGGCGGTGACTTCGCCGCCCTGCGCCAACAGTTCGAAAACCCCTGGGTGACCCTGAACATCCTGCGCGCGGTGGCCAATACCGGCGCCATCGGCTTCCTGGCCATGGCCCTGCGCGCCGGACGGGGCTGATCACCGGCGGCGGATCGTCGGGAACAAGAAAGCGGGTGCTCACACGAGCACCCGCTTTCCCGTCTCCGATCACTCCACCCGGTGCCCGCGCCTCATCGAGAATGTCGTCCGGGCGAGGCGCGGTCACCGGGTCGACACGATAGTGCCATGTAACGGCGGCAATTCCCGTGAAGGACACCGAGTTCGCCGGGCGCGTCGGCGAACTGCTTCCGCTCGTCGGGCGCGGCGTCCGTTTTATCCCTAGGGTGGAGCAGATGGGTCAAGAGGGGTCGGGGCATGGGAGGGTGAGGCAGATGCACAATCCGTTTGCGGCGGACGGGCGGTTCCCGGATGTCGTGGTGACGGCGGTGGCCGCGACCACGTCGATCGCCGGAGACGTCGAGCAGACCTGGGCCGGGCTGTTGGCGGGGGAATCCGGCATCGGTCGGCTCGAGGAACCGTGGGTGGACAAGTTCGATCTGCCGGTGCGGATCGGGGGGCCGTTGAAGGTGAAGCCCGCGACGCTGTTGAGCCGGGTGGAACTGCGGCGGCTGGCGTATGTGGAGCAGTTGGCGACGGTTCTCGGCCGGGAGGTGTGGCGGGCCGCGGGTGAACCGGAGGTGGACCGGGACCGGCTGGCGGTGGCGATCGGTACCGGGCAGGGCGGCGGGGATGCGGTCGTGCAGGCCACCGATACCCTTGCCACCCATGGTTATCGGCGCGTCTCGCCGCTGGCCGTGCAGATGATGATGCCCAACGGGCCCTCCGCGGTGGTCGGTCTCGAGCTCGGCGCGCGGGCCGGTGTGGTCACGCCGGTGTCGGCCTGCTCGTCCGGGTCCGAGGCCATCGCCAATGCCTGGCGGATGATCGCCATGGGCGATGCCGACATCGTCGTCACCGGTGGTGTCGAGGGTTATATCGATGCGGTGCCGCTGGCGGCGTTCTCGATGATGCGGGCCATGAGCACCCGCAACGACGACCCGAAGGGCGCCTCCCGCCCGTTCGACCGCGATCGGGACGGCTTCGTCTTCGGCGAGGCCGGTGCGCTCATGGTCATCGAGACCGAGGCGCACGCCGAGGCGCGCGGCGCGACGGCCCTCGCCCGCCTGCTCGGCGCGGGCATCACCTCCGACGGCTTCCATCTCGTCGCGCCCGACCCGGAGGGTAAGGGCGCGGCCCGCGCGATGACGCGGGCCATCCAGACCGCGGACCTGACCCCGCAGGACATCACCCACGTCAACGCCCACGCGACGGCGACACCGATCGGCGACACCGCCGAGGCCAAGGCGATCAGCGCGGCCGTCGGCAACCATCCGGCGGTCTACGCGCCGAAGTCGGCACTGGGCCATTCGATCGGGGCGGCGGGTGCGCTGGAGTCGGTGCTCACCGTGCTCAGCATCCGCGACGAGGTGATTCCGCCGACGCTGAACCTCGACAACCAGGACCCCGAGGTCGATCTCGACATCGTGGCGGGGGCACCGCGACACGAGCGGATCGACTACGCGCTGAACAATTCCTTCGGCTTCGGCGGGCACAACGTCGCCCTGGCCTTCGGCCGGGCATGAAAGAGGACACGGTGCGAAGGGCATGAAAGAGGACACGGTGCGAAGGGCATGAAAGAGGACACGGCGCGAAGGGCATGAAAGAGAACGGCGCGAAGGGCATGAAAGAGAACGGCGCGAAGAATATGAATCGGACTGCGGCGCAGAGGAACTGCCTCCGGAACGGTCAGAGGATGATGTCGCGGCGCACGACCTTGCCGGTGGCATTGCGCGGCAACGGTTCCGCGGTGATCACCCAGCGCGATGGCACCTTGAAATAGGCCAGCCGCTCGGTGAGGAACTCGCGCAGTTCGGCCTCGGTCACCGTGGCCGGATCCCGGACGACCACCACCGCGGCGACCTCCTGCCCCAGATCCTCGTGGGCGATGCCGAGCACCGCCGACTCGAGCACCGCCGGATGTTCGTCGAGGGCGTTCTCGATCTCGATGGGGTACACGTTCTCCCCACCCCGCAGGACGAGATCGGATCGGCGGCCGGACAACCGGAGTAGGCCGTCGTCGAGAATGCCGAAATCGCCCGTGCGCAGCCAGCGTTCGCCGTCGATGGCCGCGGCGGTGGCGGGCTCGTCGTTCCAGTAGCCGAGCATCACATACGGGCTGCGCACGCAGATCTCGCCCTCCGTGCCGTCGGGCACCGGCTTGCCGTTCGGATCGCGGATCTCCACGGAGACGCCGATGAGGGGCCGCCCCACCGTCTCCGGATGGACGGCCAGATCCGGTGGGGTGGCCACCGTTGCGGCCGTGCCGCTTTCGGTGAGTCCGTAGCTGGTGGCCAGTGCGACCGGGAGACGGTCGCGCAGGCGCTGGTGCAGCGCCGGTGAGGAGGGTGCGGCGTTGAGCGAGAACGCGGTGAGCGAGGACAGGTCGTATCGGGACAGGTCCCGCTCGAGAATCCGGGCGGCCATCGTCGGTACCGCACCCCAATTGGTCACCCGCTCCCGCTCGACCAGCCGCAGCACCCGGTCGGCGTCGAAGGCGCCCTGATGGATCACCACGGTGGCTCCGGTAACCAATCGGGGAACAGCCAGGTTGTGCAGACTTGCGATGTGGAACAGCGGTGAGGTCAGCAGGAATCGCTTGTCGCTGGGGCCGTCCTCGTCGGGCAGGCCCTGCATCGCGGCGGCCATGGCATCGGTGAAGCGGTGATAGTCGCTGACCGCCACCAGATTTCGATGTGAATGCACCACGCCTTTGGGCCGCCCGCTGGTGCCGCTGGTGTACAGGATGACCGCCGGGTCGTCCTCGGTGAGACTGGGACTCGTGTCGAGGGCCGGGTAGGCGGCGATCAGACCGGGCAGGTCGTGTTCCATGGTGAGCACGGCGATATCCCGTGCGGTAGCGCTGCCCAGCGCTTCCTCCAGCAGCGCAACACGTTTCGCATCGGCGATCACCACCCTCGGGCCGGTGTGAGTCAGGCCGTAGGCGATTTCGCGCGGCGCCCACCAGGCGTTGTAGCCGACCGCGATCGCACCCAGTCGCTGCGCGGCCCAGAACGCCACCACCCACTCGGGCGTATTGGCGGCCAGGATGCCGACCCTGTCACCTTTACCGACTCCGTAACGGTCGGACAGCGCATGCGCCAGCGCACCGGCCGCCGCATGATGCTCGGCGAACGACAGCCGCCGGTCGTCGGTGACCAGGTAGTCGCGCTCACCCCACCGCAGGGAGGCATCGAGGAGTTCCGGCAGTGACCGGCGGCGGTGCCGCATGACCGGCATCGGCGCACCCAGCACCGGCTCGACCGTCATCTCGAAGCGTCCGCCGGGACCGGTCAACCGCGCGGCGGCCTGCACGGCCACCGCCCGAACGTCGACAGTATCGGTCATGATCGGGACCTCCTCATGCCTGCCACCGCATCGAAGGTGGCCTTCAGATAGGCGTCACAGCGGTCCGACCCGATCAACCCGCCGGCCATGCGATTCATGGTGTAGGCGACGGTGATTCGCCGATCCAGGTCGTTGACGACCATCGCACCGCCGTATCCGGCCCACCAGCACACCCGCCCCGCGGGCACGTGCGGCACGGTCTGCGGATGCGGCAGCCCGTATCCGATGCCGAACCGCAACGGCACCAGCAGCGCCAGATCCACGCCGTCGGACTGCTGATCGAAGATGAGGTCGATGGTGCGCGGCGACAGGAACCGCCGCCCGCTCACCTCGCCGCCGCAGGAAATCAGCGACTGTACGCGGGCGACCGAGCGGGCGTTGCCGTGCCCGTTGACGGCCCCGATCTCGGCCTGCCGCCATGCGGCGGTGGCGGTTTCGGTGACGACATCGAGCAGCGGGTTGGTGAGCGTCTTGATCAGCACGCTGTCCTGTTCGAGTGCCGCGAGGTCGAACGTCGGCTGTTCCGGGCGGACGAGCATGGCGATCCGGTCGAAATGTTCGGGCCCGGTGCCGATGTGGAAGTCCGCACCCAACGGTGTCGCCAGGTCGTCGGCGAAGAACCGGCCCAGCGTGCGGCCGGTGATGCGGCGGATCACCTCGCCGATCAGGTGCCCGTAGTTCACGACGTGATAGCCCGACGCCGAACCGGGTTCCCACCACGGCGCCTGCTCGGCCAGGCGGGCCGCGGCGCTCTCTGCGTCGTAGACGTCGGACACCTCGATCGGCCGCTCCCAGCCGGAGACGCCGGAGGTGTGCGAGAGCAGATGCCGAATCTCGATGTCGCCCTTGCCGTTCGCGGCGAACTCGGGCCAGTAGTGCGCCACCTTCTGGTACACGTCCAGTTCGCCGCGGTCCACCAGCAGCAGCGCGCACAGGGCGGTCATGGTCTTGGTGACCGAGAAGACGTTCACCAGCGTGTCGGCCCGCCAGGGCATCGTCCGATCCGGATCGGCGTGGCCGCCCCACAGATCCAGCACCGGATCGCCGTCCACGGTCACGCACAGCGACGCACCCAGTTCCGCGCCGGAGGCCAGCTGGTCGTCGAATGCCGCTCGGACTCCGGAGAATTCGTCGAGACAGAAACCGGAGGACTTGGTCATCTTCGCACCGCCTGTATCGCCCGCGCCGGGACCGGTAGCGAATTACCCGCGGCAGCAGCACGTTTCGCGCCCCGCTCCAGTTCCTTGGTCAGATCGCGCACATAGGGTTCGAACTCGACCTGGATGGTATGGCGCGGCGAAGTGTAGTAGCGCCCCGCGCGCCTGGCCTCCTGCTCCTGGATGGCCTGCACCATCTCCTCCCGGGACGGCAGGTGGTAGCGGCCGGTCAGATAGGCGGCGACGAATTTGCTCTGCTGTTCGGCGAAATTCACCAGCGTGGGCAGCGGCTGGGCGAGGCCCATGAAGAACAGATCGTCGATACCGGGCTTGATCATCAACTTGAACAGCGGGAAGCGATGGTCGGTGTCCGGCGACAGCTGCGGGTCGGAGAAGAACGGGAAATTGATGCGATATCCGGTCGCACACAGCACCACGTCCACCTGTTCGACGCTGCCGTCGGCAAAGCACACCCGGCCACCCTCGAGCCGGGTGATGGCCGGTTTGAACTCGATATCGCCGCAACCGGCGCGATGCAGGAACTCCTCACTGGCCGAGGGATGCGCCTCGAACGGCAGATGATCCGGCCGGGGCAGCCCGTAGTTCTCCATTTCGCCGCGATATTTTCGCACGAAACGCTGCTTGAGCTTCAGGCCGAGCTTCGGCGGCATCCAGCGCGGCATCGAACGCCGATCGCCCACCTGGCCATTGACATATTTCGGTAGCACCCACACCCCGCGACGGGCGGAGACGAACAACTTCTCGGCAATGAACTTCTGCGACAGCTCCGAGGCGATGTCCAGGCCCGAATTGCCCATGCCCACGACCACGATTCGCTTCCCGCGCATATCGACCGGATCGAATGGGTCGTTGTAGGCGTGGCTGTGCATCAGCACACCGTCGAATTCGCCCGGATAGTCCGGGAATCGGGGATCCCAGTGGTGGCCGTTGCACACGGCCAGCGCGTCGTAGGTCTCGGTCTCGCCGTTGACGGTGGTGACCACCCAGAGTCCGTCCCGGTCGCGCTCGGCGGCAATCACCTTGCTGTTGAATCGGATCCGATCGCGGATGCCGAAATGGTCGACGTAGTCCTTGAAGTACTGGAACAGCTGCGAGTGATGGGGGAAGTCCGGCCAGTCCGCCGGTGCCGGGAAGTCCTCGAATTGCAGCCGGTACTTGGAGGTGTCGATATGCAGGCTCCGGTAGCAGGCCGACATCCCGTTGGGGTTGTTGAAATACCAGTTGCCGCCCACCTCGTCGGAGGC
Source organism: Nocardia transvalensis (assembly GCF_015477765.1). Lineage (GTDB taxonomy): Bacteria > Actinomycetota > Actinomycetes > Mycobacteriales > Mycobacteriaceae > Nocardia > Nocardia transvalensis_A. The sequence goes on from NZ_JADLQQ010000001.1 coordinate 234,832, forward strand.
CTCGTAGCAATCGAACGGGATACCGTGGTCGGCAAGGCGTTTGGCGGTGGTGATTCCCGACGGTCCGGCGCCGATGACGCACACCCGGGGAAGTTCGCGTGTCTGCATGCAACTCTCCTGTTCGGCCGACGGTCGGCGGCGACCGTGCCGGACGTGATGTGGCACACACGGTAGCACTCGCTGGACATCGCGTCTAGTGAGTGACCGATCGTCTACCATCGACGCTATGCCCGAGGATTCGCTGTCCGAACGCCGCGGCTCACTGCGCGACGAACAGAAGCGGCTGACCCGCGCGCGGATCGTGGAGTCGGCGCGGCAGTTGTTCGAGACCCAGGGGTATTCGAGTGTGCGGGTCGACGACATCGCGGCGGCGGTCGGCTGCAGCCGCGCCACCTTCTATCTGCACTTCACCGGCAAGACCGAGGTGCTGCGGGCGATCGCCGAGCAGGGCACCCTGCCCAGTGTCATGCGTTTCTACGAGGATCTGGATCGGGTGCTGGACACCGGCTCGCGCGCCGAATTCGCGGCCTGGATGGCGCGGGCGATCCAGTGGTTCTTCGAGCACAAGGATCTGTTGCCCGCGTGGGACGAGGCGACGGCGATCGAACCCGAGTTCCGCGAGGTCGCCCGCGCGGGCATCATGGCGCTGCCCGACACGATGACCTCGTATCTGTCGCGCTGGCCGGCCGAGCGCCGCGACGAGGCGCGGCTGCGCATAGAACTGCTCGTCGCCCAGCTGGAACGCTTCTTCACCCGCTGGGCCATGCAGGGCACCATCGACGTCACCGCCGACCAGGCCGCAGAGGTCCTCACCGACATCTGGTTCCCCGCCCTCCAGACCCCCGAGCCCTGAAAGTTCACCAAGAATTCGCGGCTCCGAGTTGCCGGGGCGGGCCGCGGTGAGCCAGCATCCAAGATCATGCCGTCGAATCGCTTGAATCCTGCCGGCGATATTCCCGATACCGGGATTCCCGAGCAGTTGGCCGCCTCCATGACCATGGCCGAGCAGTACGAGTGGCACCGCTCCTACCTGCGCGGACGCTCGGTCTCCCGGCGGAAGTTCCTGCGTGGATCGGCGGCGGCCGCGGCGGTGGCGGCGGTCGGCGCCTCGCCGTTCGCGGGCCGCGCCTACGCCGAGGACGCCCAGCTTGCCGTTGCCGGGCGACACGTCGGCTACGGTCCGGATGCCGCCAGCCAGCTGCGCTTCGCGGCCCAGCTGTCCCGAAACCCGAACGGCGCCAAGATATTTCTCGACCACGGCCCGACGCCGGCGCTGGGCGCCACGGTGGAGGCCGAGGTCCGCAACCTGGTCACCCAGATTCCCAGCAGCGACGGCGCAGTGCTGGCCGCCGAACAGTTCTATGTGCACGCACCCGTCGACGGGCTGCCGGGGCGGGCGGGGCACTTCTATCGGTGGCGCACCTCCGACGGATTCGTCGGCGACGTCCGCGCCGCCGCCACCGCCATGCCGTCGGTGCGGAATGCGGTGCTGCCCTTCCGTTTCACCATGATGGGCGATCAGGGTACCGACGAGACGCCCACTCAGCCGCCCGGGTTGGCGCCCGGCGACTACGACGACAACTACTACAAGCCCGATAACGATCCGACGGTGCCGCATGCGGCGAACGTGCTGAATCAGATCGTCGCCTGCCGACCGGATTTCCACGTCCTCGCCGGAGATATCGCCTACGCCGATCCGTCCGGCGCGGGGAAGCAGGCGCAGTTCGTGCCCTCGGGCGGCAAGGCGGGCCACGGCTTCGACAAGTTCAATCCCTATGTGTGGGATGTGTATCTGGGCGCCATCGAGGCCAGTGCGTCGGTCACGCCGTGGATGTTCGCCACCGGCAACCACGACATGGAGGCCGCCTACGACACCCATGGCTACGGCGGACACCTTGCGCGCCTGGACTTTCCGGGTAACGGCCCGGCGGGCTGCCCGTCGGCCTACTCGTTCACCTACGGCAATGTCGCGGTGCTGTCGCTGGACGCCAACGACATCTCCTACGAGATCAAGGCCAACACCGGATATTCCGGTGGTGCCCAAACAGGTTGGGTGGAGCGGACTCTCGCCACCTATCGCGCGAATCCGAATATCGACTTCATCGTCTGCTTCTTCCACCACTGCGCCTACTCCACCACCGATTCGCATGCCAGCGACGGCGGCCTGCGCGACGCCTGGTGCGGCCTGTTCGATCGCTACCAGGTGGATCTGGTGCTGCAGGGCCACAATCACATCTTCGAGCGCACCGACCCGATCCGCGACGGCAAGCCGACCAAGGCGGCGGGCGACAATTCGATCGTCTACCCCCAGACCGACGGCACGGTCTACTACACGGTCGGCGGCGGTGGACGGCCGCGCTACGGCTTCCAGCCCGGCTCCCCCGAAACCTACCGCGGCCACGAGGTCGCCGACACCACCGTGCCCAACAGCTACGTGTGGACCTCCGAGGGCCACAAGCAGGCCGAGGCGGCCCCGTGGTCACGCGTGCGATTCCGCAACTACTCGTTCATCCGCGTCGACGTCCGCCCCGGCTTCTTTTCCAGCGAAATGGACGTGGTCGCCGTGGACGAATACGGGCGCGAGTTCGACAAGGTGACTTATCGGCGGCAGGTGCGGGCGTAGGTCGCCTACGCCCCCAGGGCCGCGGCGAACACGGGCCAGGAGTCGTGGAGGTCGTCCTGCCAGTAGGGCCAGGCGTGGGTGCCGGGGCGGAGGGCGATGGTGGCCGGGATACCCAGGGCGGCGAGGCGATCGACCAAAGCGCGGGTGCAATTGTTGACGACCGATTCCATGGTGGCGCCGACCAGCATTCGGTCGGCGAGTTTCACCGGGTTGCCGCCGATCGAGGGGTCGGTGAGGGTGTCGTGCACACCCGGGCTGCCGTCGCCCGCCGAAATGTAGAGCGCCACACCGCGCAACCGGTCGGCGTTGACGATCGGGTCGTGCGCGGGCCAGGCCGGATTGTCGGGTCCGCCCCACATGTTGGCCGCGTTGGCGCCGAAAATGCCCAGCTGCGAATGCACATACGCGCGAGCCAGCGGATCGCTGGTGCGCGGGCAGCCGCTGTAGGAGCCGACCGCCTGATACATACCGGGCGCCTCGATCGCCAGATCCAGCGCCGACGTCGCCGACATGGACGTACCCGCAACGGCATTGCGTCCGGTCATGGCGAACCGCTCCTCCAACAGCGGGGGCAGTTCGCGAGTCAGGAAGGTGGACCACTTGTTTCGGCCCAGGACCGGATCGTCGGCCACCCAGTCGGTGTAGTAGCTGGCCCGCCCGCCCATCGGCACGATCACGTTCACCGGTTTATCGGCGAAGAACCGGGCGACATCGGTGCGAGTGGTCCAGGGACCGCCGTCCTCGCCGCCGTCGACCGCATTGAGCAGATACAGCGCCGGCGCGGGCTCGCCGGGATGCGACAGCCACACGGTGACCGGCTTGTTCATGGCCGCGGAGTGGACCACCACGGTGTACTGCCGACCGCCCAGCGGCCGCACCTCGAGGATCGCCGAACCGCCGCCGGGATCGGCGGTGGCCGCCACGGGCAAGAATGCGGCAAACGCAGCGATCGCGGCGAACAGGACGACCAGGCGACGCGGGAGCCGGTGCATAGATAGGAGTATCGCACCACGTCGAGCCGATCGATGCCGAATCATCGGGCGTGTTCGCCCGCGGAATGTACTCGCAGCGCCGTGATCTCGGCGGCCGCCGACCCGTCGACCCGCATCCGCTCGGCTATCGCCCAGCGCAGGTTCCTCGGCAGGTTCGGGGCCACCTGGGTGAAATACGCGTACAGCCACTCGGTCCGGGCGGCGAGGAACGGGAAGTCGGTACTCATCATCGACCGCAGCACCAGCATCGGCACGGGCGCGTCGAGCGGGCGGAAGTCCCGATTCCACAACCCCGGCACGGCGCAACCGGGATAGAACTGGCCCAGCATGAGTCCCTCGGCGACCACCTCACTCTTGCGCGACAGGTGCACGGCGTCGATCAGGTCGTAGCGAGTCAGTTCCGGAAAGACGGTGATCAGCGTCGAAACCCTTGCCTCCGAAGGACTGTCGGCACGCAGGCGCCGATAGATCGCGACGGCATCGTCGACCACCTGCTGCATCTGCTCCACCGTCAGCCCATCTCCCCCCGCGGCCAGCCCGGCCCAGAACACCCGCCGCACCACACTGTTCCGCACGAACGGACACACCGGCCCGGTCCGCCCGAGCTCCCGGTGCGGCCGCATCAGGTGCTCGTCCACCCACCGCACCAACGTCCGCGCCGACTCCCCGTGCCCCTCCCACCGCTCCCGATCCGCATACACATTCCACCAGCACACCCCGCTGCGCTGCCCGGCCCGCACCGCCGCGCGGGCGGTCATCGGTGATCCTGTCCGCGCAGGTGGGCGGCGAGGAGGGGACCGATAGTGGCGAGGGCCTCGGAATTGGTGAGTTGCGCGTGGGTGGCGTCGACACGGTGTTCGGTGAGGGTGCCGGTGACGTACGGCCGCCAGAGGTCGGCACCGAACGGTTCGGTCATGCCGCGGGTGGCCGAGAAGTACAGCAGGTCACCGTCGAAGACGCCCGGTCGGTAGCTGTGGGACAGGCGTACTCCCTCGACGTAGCCGCGGTGCAGCCGGGTCAGCTGGTCGGCGGTCAATCCGGTGCCGGGATTGGCTGTGGCAGCGGATAATTCGGCAGCCGCCTCGGCAGCGGTGAGATCGTCCAGGGCATCGCCGTCCTCGGGTTCCTCCCCCAGCAGGTGGGTGAGCAGATCGCGCATTCGCGGCGTCGGAGGCGGGGGCATGCCGTCGGGGAACACGAGGCTGTCGAGCATGGCCAGAACGGCCACCGGGCAACCGCGTTCGCGCAACCGGACGGCGATGGCGTGGGCGATCTGCCCACCGAGCGACCATCCCAGCAGGTGGTAGGGCCCGGTCGGTTGGATCCGCAGGATCTCGGCCGCATAGCCGTCGGCGAGGGCGTCGATGGTGGCGTCGGTCCTCGGCTCCCCCGCCAATGTCGAAGCCTGCAGACCGAAGATCGGACGGTCGGTGATGTAGCGGGCCAGCCCGGCATAGCACCAGGCCAGCGGAACCGCCGAGTGCACGCAGAACAGCGGGGCCGCATTCCCGGTGCGGCGCAGCGGGAGCACCACCCCGAGTGCGTCGTCGCCCCCAGCGGTGCCGTCGTGACCGGTGATCCGTTCGGCCAGCTCGCGAACGGTCGGTGCGGTGTAGAGCCAGCGCACCGTGACCGGTCGACCCGTTGCCGCCGCGAGATCCGCCGACAAGGGCACGCCCAGTAGCGAATTGCCGCCGAGTTCGAAGAAGTCGTCGTCGAGACCCACCCACTGCACACCGGTGGCGGTGGCGAATCTGTCGGCGATCAGGCGCTGCAGGTCGGTCTCGGGCGCGCGGTACGGCCGCGGCACAGCGGCGGGTGCGGGCAGGGCGGAGCGATCGATCTTGCCGTGGGCGGTGACCGGCAGCCGCTGCATCTGGACCAGTTGGGCGGGAATCAGGCCGGCGGGCAGCACATCCCGTAGGCGGCGCGCGATATCCGCGGTATCGACCCGCACGCCGGGTGCGGCGACGACATAACCGATCAGCCGGGCCTGCTGCCCTGCGCCGACCACGGCCACCACGGCCTGCGCGATCTCCGGCAGGGCCACCAGAGCGGCCTCGACCTCGGCCGGTTCGACGCGCCTTCCTCGCACACTCAGTTGATCGTCGGCGCGCCCGAGGAATTCGAGCGTCCCGTCCACTTCGGCATGCACGAGATCGCCTGTGCGGTAAACCCTTTCCCCATGGGCACACGGGGCGGCCACGAATCGCGCGGCGGTCGCGCCCGGTCGGCCCAGATAGCCTTGGGCGACACCGGGACCGCCGAGATACAGCTCGCCGCGCGCACCGGGCGGCACCGGCCGCAGCCGACGGTCGAGCACCAGAGCCCGCACACCAGGGAGCGCGGGACCGATCGGCACCGGACCTTCGGCGGCCAGCGCCGCGGATTGGGTTGCCATGATGGTGGTTTCGGTCGGCCCGTACCCGTTGAACAGGCGCACCGCCGAGGCCCACCGGCGCACCAGATCGGCCGGGCAGGTCTCGCCGCCGACCACCACCACCCGCAGTCCCGGCACTTCCGACGGCGCGAGCGTGGCCAAAACCGCAGGCGTGGTGAGGAAATGAGTAATCTCGGCGGCATTGACCAGGCGGGTGAGATCGGCACCGGCGACCACCGTCGGCGGCTCGACGACCAGCCGTGCGCCCGCGGCGAATGCGGCGAGCAGTTCGAGCAGGTGGGCGTCGAACGACGGCGCGTGGGCGTGCAGCACCCGGGATCCCCGGTCCACGCCGTAGTGATCCACCAGATGATCGGTGAGCGGTCCCAGCCCACGGTGGGTGACCACCACACCTTTCGGCATCCCGGTCGTCCCCGATGTGTAGATCAGATAGGCGGGATGATCGGGCCGCAGCGGGCGGGTGCGCTCGGCATCGGTGACGGTCTCGCCGGATCGCCGCCGGACCCGCTCGCACGTCCGCGAATCATCGAGAACCACCCAGGTCACGTTCTCGGGCAACCCGGTGCGCACCGACGCCACCGTAATCCCCACCCGCGCACCGCAATCCGCCACCACCGCAGCGAGCCGCCGCGCCGGATCGTCCGGATCCACCGGAACGAAAGCCGCACCACTCTCAGCGACCGCCCACACCGCCAGCACCGACTCCGCCGACCGCGGCACCGCCACCACCACGAACTCGCCCGGCCCCGCCCCGCATTCGATCAACTCTCGCGCCCACGGGGAGGCCGTCGTCCCCCACTCCGCGTATGTCCACATCCGCGAGCCGTCCTGGACAGCAACGTCTTCCGTCGCCCCGCCGGGCCGTACCGACGCTCGGGACCGGACGGAGGACCGCAGCAGGTCGGGTAGCAGCCGGTTCGTCCGCACCGAGACAGTCATCGGCGGGGCCAGGGCCGGATCCAGGGCGCGTACCGGGCGATCCGAGGTGGTGGCCGCGAGGAACCGGTCGAAGTACTCCAGGAACGCGTGATGATGCCAGGCCAGGGTCACCTCGGAGTACAGGGCGGGATTGGCCTGCATATCGATGCTGGCGGTGCGGTCGTCGGGGCCGAGTTGGTAGCCGTTGACGAGCAGATCCTCCACCGGCCCCAGGGCCAGCAGCCGGACCTGCGCCGACAACGGACCCCAGCGCAGCGGCTCGAGGAAGCCGAGCACGTTCACCACCGGCCCGAAACCGCCTCGCACCACCTGATTCTCACCCCGGTCGCGCTGAATGTCCTCGTAGCGGTAACGCTGGTGGCGCAACGCCCCGATGACCCGAGCCCGGACCAGTTCGACGGCCGCGGCGGCCGTGGTTTCCCGAATACCGGTCAACCGCAAGGGAACGACATTCGACACCGATCCCGCCGAGCGGCGCAGCGCCGCGGACGGGCGGGCGGCCACCGGGAGCGACAGCACCACATCGTCGGACCCGGTCATGGCGGCCAGATAGCAGGCGAAGGCGGTCACCGTCAGCTCCGGAAACGTGGCCCCGATGCTGTCACGGACGGACGCAAGACGATCGGCGGTTTCCGGAGCCAGGGTCGCGGCCACCCGATGCGGCCGCGGGGCAGGGGCGGCCTGCCGGCCCGCCAAGACCACCGGCTCCCCCAGTCCCTCGAGCTGCTCGAGCCAGTAGTCCCGGTCCGCCCGGGCACGCGCGGAGCTCTGATACGAACGCTCATCGTCGAGCAGCTCCGCCACCGACATCGGCCCGCACCGGTCACCGGAGTTCTCCTGTGGCACACCATGTTCGGCCTGGATATACAGTTCCGCAATCCGGCGCAACACCGCCACCGCGCCCACACCGTCGAGCACGATGTGATGGCTGCGCAGATACAGCAGGTGCCGATCCGCGCCGACCCGGTACACGACGGCGACGGTCAGCCGGTCACGCAGCAGGTCCAGCGGCGAACCGTGATCGCGTTCCATATCTTCCAGGGCGGCGGCCACCGGATCGGCACGGTCGGTGAGGTCTTCGCTGCGCAGCGGCCCGAAGACGGTGGGGTCCACGAACTGCCGGGGACCGTCACCGACGACTCGGAACCGCAGCAGCGGCGACTGCAGTTCCCGCGCCGCTCGCACCCCGCTCGCCCGCAGCCGATCGATATCCAGCGGGCCCTGCAGATCCAGATACATGGCAACGGTATTGGGCACCCGGGGATACAGCTGCTGGGCCACCCACCACCGCAGTTGTGCCGCCGACAGCGGGTGGTCGCCGCCCCCGGCTCGTGTCGCGCCCCGATCGTCGTGCCGCGTCCGCAGTGCGGCGTCGTCCTGGGCTCGCGTCACCGGGCCTCCTCCCCAACCGGAGAGCATTCACCGAACAGTCCTTCAGCAAACCTACGGCATCGGACCGTGAAAATCGGGGAGCCAACCGCATGGGCCGGGCGCGCCGCCCTCGGTGAACGGATTCCCGGGCCCGTCGTTCACTCCTCGCACAGGCGGTCCAGGGCCACCTGGCTGTCGTCGTCGGCCGCGCGGTAGATCACCAGTCGCTGGTCCGGGTCCTGCACCGGCATCAGCACCTCGAACTGCACCGCGATCGTCCCGACCTCCGGATGCCGCATCACCTTGCGTCCGCGGCCGTTGACGCGGACGTCGCGCATGGCCCACAGCCGCGCGAATTCCTCGTCGCGCGTGGTGAATTCGGTGATCAGATCGGCCAGCGCGCCATCCTCCGGATGCGCCGCCCAGGCCGCGCGCAGGTCGGCGATGCCCTCTCGGATGATGCGTTCGCGGTCGACGTAGAACTCCCGCATCCCCTCGTGCATCAGGCACAGCCACATGGTGTTGCGCTGCTGCGGCGGCAGGGTGTCGAAGTCGAGGAGCAGCCGCGCCATCTCCCGGTTCCACGACAGGATGTCATAGCGGTGGTTGACCAGCATCGCGGGCAGCGGCGACAGGTCGGCGACCAACCGCGCCAGCACCGGTTCGGCGGTGGTCGTGGGCTTGTCCGCATTGGGCGGGCGCTGCTGGGCCAGGTCGAACAGGTAGGCGCGTTCGTCGGGGGCCAGGCGCAGCGCGCGGGCCAGCGCCTCGAGCACCTCCGCCGACGGCCGCAATCCCCGCCCCTGTTCGAGCCGCACGATGTAGTCGGTGCTGACGCCCGCGAGTTCGGCGACCTCCTCCCGCCGCAGGCCGGGCGTCCGCCGGGACTGCCTGCGCTGGGGCAGGCCGAAATCCCGGGGATCGAGCCGTTCGCGCCGGCCCCGCAGGAACGCCGCGAGTTCCTGCGTCGCATCCACCGTGCCACTCGTCATTTCTCGATCGTACGACCAGGGTAGGACCGGCATTCCCAGGAAGAACCCTCCCTTACTCCACGCTCGATGCCACCACAGACTGGTCCTCGACAAGCGGAGTACCACACAGGAGGACACGATGTCCCTCACCCTCGACACCTACCGGCTGCTCGGCCGCTCCGGGCTGCGGGTCTCCCCGCTGGCGCTGGGCACCATGACCTTCGGCGCCGATTGGGGCTGGGGCGCCGATACCGACGACGCCCGCAAACTGTTCGACACCTACGTCGAGCGCGGCGGCAATTTCATCGATACCGCCAGCATGTACACCAACGGCAGCTCGGAAAAGCTACTGGGCGAGTTCGCCCGGGATAACCGCGAGGCGTTGGTGCTGGCAACGAAATACACCATGCTGCGTCGGCCGGGCGACCCGAATTCCGGTGGTAATCACCGCAAGAGCATGGTCGCCTCGGTGGAAGCCAGTCTGCGGCAACTGAATACCGACTACATCGATCTGCTGTACCTGCACGCCTGGGACTTCCTGACCCCGGTCGAGGAGATTCTGCGCGGACTGGACGATCTGGTCCGCCAGGGCAAGGTGCTCTACGTCGGTATCTCCGATGCCCCCGCCTGGCAGGTCGCGCGCATGCAGACCATCGCCGACCTGCGCGGCTGGTCCCCCCTGGTGGCGCTGCAGATCGAATACAGCCTGATCGAACGCACGGGAGAACGCGATCTGATCCCGATGGCAAGGGAGATGGGCCTGGGCGTCATCCCCTGGTCACCGCTGGGCAGCGGCGTTCTCACCGGCAAATACGGCCGCGCCGACCTGGCCGAGGCGGGCGTGGGCTCCCCCGAGGGGACCCGTAAGAACGTCGCCCTCGCCAGCGGTGCCCTCACCGAACGCGGCCTGGCCATCGCGGACGTCGTGAAGGAGGTCGCCGCCGACCTGGGCCGCACCCCCTCCCAGGTCGCCCTCGCCTGGACCCTGCAGAACCCCGGCGTGACGGCCCCCATCATCGGCGCCCGCACCCCGGCTCAGCTGGAGGACAACCTCGGCGCGCTGGACGTCGAATTCGACGCACCCCACCTCACCCGCCTGGCCGAGGCCAGCGCCATCGACCTCGGCTTCCCCCACAACATGCTCGCCCTGGACATGACCCGCTCCGTCACGTTCGGGGATCTGAAGATCGAATCGCGCCGCTGACGCGTTCGCGATAGCAGCGCAGTGCGGCGAGCACGGCGAACAGGGCGGTCAGGCCCGCGAAGATGAGGCGGAACACCTGACCGGCCTGGAATTCCGTTGCGGCCCGCCGGATTTCGTCCACGGTGTGTGAACCTCGCTCGTCGAACAGGACGGTGGCGCGTGGCCACAGATACAGGATCGACAGCAGCATCTGACCGCTGAGCAGCGACGTGAACGCCGCCAGCGTCCACCCTCGCGACCGCCTCGACCACAGCGCCACCGCCACCGCCGCGAGGCCGCACACCGTCAGCAGCGCACCCAAGGGCCGCAACACATCACCGACCGCGACGACGCTCATGAACTGCTCGGTCATCGCCAGCGAATCCGGGATCTCCCGAAAAATATTGGGATACAACAACAGCGTCTCCCCCACCGCCACGGCGAAGACGAAGAAGGCCACGACCGCGAACACGGTCAGCACACCCAGCGGGACAGTCGTCTTTCTCATACCGACACCTCCGCTGCGCACCGTAAACCGCTCGACCGCCCCCGCGGATCCGGCCGCAACCCGCATTTCGGACTCCGGGACCGCCCTGATCGCCGAGGTCGGTCAGGATTGCTCGATACCGTGCCGGAGGATGTCGAGTGCCACGGCGAGCAGGGTGTCGGGGTCGAGCCGCTGATCCTCGGACGCCGTTATGTGGTGTGCGAGAAGGCCATTCATCATTGCCCACAGAACGGTTGCCGTCCGGGTCGGGTCGAGTCCGGGACGGAGGGTGCCATCGGCGATTCCGTCGGCCAATGCCGCTGCGAGCTTGGCGTTCTGTTCGCCGACGAGGGCCCGGATGCGTTGCCGTACTCCGGGTTCCGCCGGAGGGTCGGCCAGCAGCCGGAATTGGTGGGGGTTCTCGGTGGCGAAGGCGATGTAGGCCGCCGCGGCGGCCTCGATGCGTTGCGCGGGAGTTCCCGGTGCCGCGTAGGCGGCGTCCATGTGAATGCGGTCGGCGGCCAGCGCCTTCTCCGCGACCGCGATGAGCAGGTCGTGGCGGCCACCGACCCGGTTATAGACCGTCTGGACCGCGACATCCGCGCGGTCGGCGACGCCCTCGATGGTCAACCCCTCCACGCCCCGCTCGGCCACCAGTTCGCATGCGGTGTCGACGATGCGGGTCCGGAGCGCCTCGGAGCGACGGGCGGTGCGCGATGCGGTCATGGTTGAACTATATGCATATGCCATTGATGGAGTACTGTTCCATCTATGGAATATGGGTCTACTTCACCCTGGACGGCCGTGGTCACGGGCGCCAGCAGCGGTATCGGAGCCGCCTTCGCGCGGTTGCTCGCTCGCCAGGGCTGGCACGTGGTGGCCGTGGGGCGCGACCGACGCCGTCTCGACGAGCTCGCCGCGGAGATCGGCGCGGAAGTCCTCGTCGCCGACCTTTTGGACACGCACGATCTCGCTCTGGTGGAGAACCGTGTCCGCGAGGGGGTGCAGTTGCTGATCAACAACGCCGGATACACCACCTACGGGAACTTCGCGGAGCTCGAATTGCCCGCCGAACTCGGGCAGTTGACCCTGCATGCGGCCGTACCGCTGCGGTTGTGCCACGCGGCCGCGCAGACGATGGCACCCGGTGGCCGGATCATCAATATCGCGTCCCTGGCCGGGCTGGGCGCCGCGCCGGGCCTGGCATCGTATGGGGCGAGCAAGGCGGCGCTGATTTCGTTGAGCGAATCGCTGCATCATGAACTGCGCGGCAAAGCAATCACCGTGACGTGCGTGTGCGCGGGCTACACCCGCACCGAACTGCAGGCGCGGGCGGGAGTCGATGCCTCCGCACTGCCCTCGGCGATGTGGGCCGATCCCGAATTCGTGGCGCGGCGAGCTCTCGCCGCGAGCGAACGCGGACGTGCCCTGACAATTCCGGGCCGCCTCAACACGATCACCGCCGCCCTCCTGCGGCACCTGCCCCGATCCCTGTCCCGGCATGCGGCCGCCCGCACCTACGCCAGGGTCGAATCCCTGAACTGATCATTCGGCCCGCGTGTGCGGGTTATGCTCGGCACTGTCCGGGTCGGGGTCCCTCCAGCGTGGCAGGAGATCTGTAGTGAATTGCATTCGCAGACTCGGCATCTGCGCGGTCGGTGTTCTCGCCACGGGGTTCTCGACCGTGGGAGTCGCTGCCGCAGAATCGGTTACGGTCCCGTTCCAGATCCATCCGGCCCCGTACGGGAACCCGAACGGCAGCTTCGACGTGCCCCCTCTCCGATGCGCGGCCGTCGTCGGCGAACAGCCCGGCGTCGCCCTGATCACCGGCGGCAAGGCGGGCCGCTGGGGTTGCCCGCTGTCCTCGCACGTGCAATGGCTGAATCTGTCGACAGGCACGACGGGCTCCACGCAGCTGTCCGACGGTCTGCACGGCCGCCCCGCCGAGGCGACACTGAACACCGGCGCCGGACAGGTCGTCGTCATGCTCAATACGCTGGGCCCGACCACCACACCGGGCTTCGCCTGGTTCCACGTGCCGTAGCTCGACAGATTTTGACACGCTTCTTCTGCGCCTGAATATTTTTCCCAGCGGCAATATTTGCGGCGCCCGCGCACATTTCGCAATCTCAGCCCTATCCGAAACATCGTTCAGAATTTTCTCAGTTATACACCCGAAAGTCTTGGTGGATTGCCCCAATTGACCGTATTCGCAATTCATCATAGCGAGCAAACATTTTTCCCGTACTCGGCGAAACGGTCATATCCAGGGCAAATACATTGCCATGCATCGTGCTTCATATCTCATTAACGGCCAAGTAATTTGGTGGCAACATGAGCCGCATGTGGGAAATGCAGGGTGCAAAGCGGGGCGACGGCCGTCGCCCGGCCGTCCGACGAATGCATCACGTATTCGAGTCCAGTTGCGATGCCACGCCCGACGCGGTCGCGCTGGACTGTGCGGGCGCGACACTCAGCTACGCCGAATTGGATTCGCGCGCGAATAGTTTGGCGCACCATCTGCGCTCTCTCGGCGTGACCGAAGGCGTGCGGGTGGCGATTCTGCTGCCGCGCTCGGTGCATACCTACGTGGCACTGCTGGGTATCGGTAAGGCCGGAGCCACCTTCGTACCCATCGATCCCGGCGCGCCGCCGAATCGCGTGGCCTACATCGTCGAGGACGCCGACGTCGAGGTCGTGGTGACCTCGACCGAACTGGACGATGCGCTGAACGGCTTGGACCGCACCGTCGTTCGGGTGGATGCCGATGCCGCGGCGATCGCGTCCGCACCGACGACCCGGCCGGAGCCGCCCGCGGGCCTGGCCGATCCGGTCGCGTACATCATGTACACGTCCGGATCCAGCGGCCGCCCGAAGGGCGTGCTCATCGCGCAGTCGAGCATCTGCAACTTCCTGGACGTGGTGCCGGACGTCTACGACATCCGCACCGGCGATCGCGTCTACCAGGGCATGACCATCTCGTTCGACTTCTCCATCGAGGAGATCTGGCCGACCTGGGCGCGCGGGGCCACGGTCGTCGTCGGCCCGACGGATTCGCGCCGCCTCGGCGGTGAGCTCGCCGACTTCCTGGAGTCCTCGGGTGTGACGGTGCTGTACTGCGTGCCAACGCTGCTGGCGACGATTCCCCGTGAACTGCCGTCGATTCGCAGCATTCTCGTCGGCGGCGAGGCCTGCCCGGCACAGCTGGTCGAGCGCTGGGCCAGGCCCGGCCGGCGCATGCTCAACACCTACGGCCCCACCGAAGCCACCGTCACGGCGACGGTCGGCGAATTGGTGCCCGGCAAGCAGGTGACGATCGGACGGGCGCTGCCCACGTATTCGGTGATCCTGCTCGACGACAACCGCGATACCGTCGCCGACGGGGAGGTCGGCGAGATCTGCATCGGCGGGCCGGGTGTCGCGCTCGGCTATATCGGCCGTCCGGACCTGACCGCCGACCGGTTCATCGATCATCCGGCCGCCCCGGACGGAAAGCTATATCGCACAGGCGATCTCGGGCGCTTCGATGCCTCCGGCGAGCTGGAGTACATGGGGCGAGCCGATGCCGAGGTGAAGATCCGCGGCCATCGCATCGATCTCGGCGAGATCGAGTCCGTACTCCTGGAGGACCCGTCGGTGACCGAGGCGGTGGTCGCGACCACGGACCACGCGGGTGCCGACGGTCCGGAATTGGCCGCCTACGTGGTGCTCTCGGACTCGAGCGAGGCGGATGAGGAACTGCGAGCACGGTTGCACCGGGGTATGCGAGATCGGTTGCCCGCGTATATGGTCGCCTCGTACGTGGAGGTGATCGAGGCGCTGCCGACCATGCCGTCGGGCAAGGTGGACCGCCGACAGCTCCCCGCCCCGACCGGTCACCGCTTCGTCGGATCCGGCCCGGTGGTGGCACCCGCCGACGCCACCGAGCAGCGCATCCGCGACGTCTGGGCCGAGGCGCTGAGCCTGCCACCCGAGACGGTGTCGGTGACCGCCGACTTCTTCACCGACCTCGGCGGGCATTCCCTGCTGGCGGCGCGGGTGGTGTCACAGCTGCGCGCGAGTGGCGCCGCACCGCACGCGGCGCTGCGGGACCTGTACCGGTATCCGACCGTGCAGGCGATGGCGGCACATCTGCCCGCCCCGTCGACCGTGTCGGCCGGTGCCGACTCCGGGCCGAAACCCTTGCGGCACAGCACATCCACTGTCGTGCGCAGCGGTGTCGCACAGTTGGCCGTGCTGTATCTGCTGTTACTGGTGACCACGCTGCCGTTGGCGTACGTCGACGCCGCCGACGACGGTCGCTTGTCGTTGCAGACGCTGGGTCAGCTGCTGGTGGCGCTCGTCGTCGCCGACATCGTCGTGCGCTGGGTGCTACCGATCCTGTCGGTGCGCCTGCTGAGCGCAGGCATCCGGCCGGGCCGGTATCCGCTCTGGGGGACAACGTATCTGCGGATCTGGGCACTGCATCTGCTGCTGACGTTCGGACCGCTGCCGGTGCTCGCCGGTTCCCCGCTGGGCAATGCCTACCTGCGGTGGCTCGGGGCCCGGATCGGCGACGGCGCCCACGTCGGCACCGCGGCGGTGAGCCTGCCCTCGATGCTCGACATCGGTCCCGGCGCGGCCATCGGATACGGAGTGACGTTGTGGCCGTGGCGGGTCGAGGACGGCTGGGTGATCGTCGCACCGATCACCGTCGGTGCCGACGCCTTCGTCGGCGCGCACGCGGTCCTCGACGCCGGGTCGTGCGTGGAACCCGGTGCGGCGCTGGGACAGCAGTCTGCCCTCGGCACCGGCGCGACAGTGCCGTCGGGCGAGCGGTGGGCGGGCTCGCCCGCCGAGCCGACGGAGCGACTGTCCAACGGCGCCGAGGCGGTGCTGGCCATGCCACCCCGACGCACGCCATGGACACCGGCACAGCTGGGGGCCTTCGCCGTCGCCATCTTCGGGCTCGAGGCCGTCGCCATCGCGATGATCGTGCCCTCCGCCGTCCTCGTGTCGTGGGCGCTGCTGCGCTTCGATTTCCTCGTCGGGCTGCTCTCCACGCTGCTGGCCGGTCCGATCTTCGTGGTGACGGTCTGCGTGCTGGTGGCGCTCGGCAAACGGCTCGTGCTGCCGAAACTGCCGCCCGGCATCCATCCCGCGCGCTCCGGGCTGGGTATCCGGAAGTTCGTGGCGGACAAGCTGTTCGAATACAGCTTGGAGTTCACCCTCACCCTGTACGCCACCCTCTACACGGTGCCGTGGCTGCGGCTGCTCGGCGCGCGCATCGGGCGTGGCTCGGAGGTGTCTAACGCGGCCCATATCGATCCGGATCTGCTCGACCTCGCCGACGGCACCTTCGTCGCCGATATGGCCAGCGTGGGCGCCGCCACCTTCGGTCGCGGCTGGATCTCGCTCACGCCCACCAGGGTCGGCCGCCGCTCGTTCATCGGCAATGCCGCGGTCGTCTCCGCCGGGGCGACGGTCGGTGAGGGCGCACTGGTCGGCGTCAGCACTCTGCCGCCGCACACCGGCGTGCCCGACGGCACCACCTGGCTCGGCTCACCCGCCATCCAGTTGCCGACGCGGCAGGACTCCGGCGACTTCCCGGAGTCCACGACCTACAAACCGCCCGCCCGCCTGGTGCGCCAGCGTCTGCTGATCGAGTTCTTCCGCGCCACGCTGCCCGCCACCGTGCTGGCCGCCGGGTCCTATCTGTACGTGCGGGCGCTGTCGGCGCTGGCTCACGGCGACGACATCAGCCTGACGGTGCTGCTGTCACCGCTGATCGCCGGTGCCGTCGCGGTCGCGATCGTCGGCGTGTGCGCGGCGATCAAGCGGGCCGTCATCGGCCGCTATCGCCCACGCGTGGAACCGCTGTGGAATCTGTTCGTGCGCAAGACCGAATTCGTCACCGGCATGTACGAGGCCGCGGCGGTGCCCGCCTGCCTGGGTATGTTGACGGGGACCCCGTTCCTGCCGGTGATGCTGCGCTGGTTCGGCGCCGACGTCGGGCGGCGTACCTGGTTGGGCACCACCTTCCTCACCGAATTCGATCTGGTCTCGATCGGCGACGACGCCGCCGTGGGCCCCGAAGCCGCGCTGCAGACCCACCTGTTCGAAGACCGGGTGATGAAGATGTCCACCGTCACCATCCGCCCCGGCGCCACCGTCGGCGCCCGCACGGTCGTGCTCTACGACTCCGTCGTCGGCGACGGCGTCGTCCTCGCCCCCCTGTCCCTGCTGATGAAGGGCGAACACCTCACCGCCGACACCCGGTGGGGCGGAATCCCCGCCCAGCCCCGACAACCCGCCCTGGTCGCAGCTTCCAGCGAATCTGTCGGCAGCGCACCATAATCGGCACCACCACCGCCGTCCATCGGCAAGTGGTGAAACCCCGGCGACCGTGCAGGCCCCTCCGCCCGCACGGTCGCCCGGTTTCACCGCACCGGCACCACTCGTCAGCCGAGCAGGGTGCCACCGGTCGCGTCGACGAACGAGCCTGTCATCCAACGGGAATCGTCGGATGCGACGAAGGCGACGACATCGGCGATATCGGAGACCTCGCCGACCCGGTCGAACGCCGACCACGACGCCATCTCCGCCACCGCCTGCGGATCGTCGAAGACCGGGTCGCCGTTGTTCGTTATCCCGGGCGCTACGGTGTTGATAGTGATCCCGCGTGCGGCCAGGACCGGAGCCAGGTGCAGCGTGATCTGTTCCAGGGCGCCCTTACTCATGGCGTAGGCGATCTGCTGCGGGAAGGCCGAGCGGGTGATTCCGGAGGAAATGTTGATCACCCGGCCGCCGTCGGGGATCAGCTCCAGGGATTTCTGGATCAGAAAGAACGGCGTCTTGGCGTTGACGGTGTAGCAGTTGTCGATGTACTGCTCGGTGACCGCGTCCGGCCCAGCGCCGGCGAAACCGGCTGCGGCAGCGTTGTTCACCAGAATGTCCAGCCGTGTGGAGCCGGTCAGCTCGACCAAACCCGCCTGGGTGCCGAGCAGCAACTGCTCCACCGCACCGGGCGTCCCCAACTGCGCCTGCACCGCGAAGGCCCGGCCACCGGCCTCCTCGATCAGTGCCACCGTCTGCTTTGCCGCGCCGTGGTCGGTCGCGTAGTTCACGGCGACGACGGCGCCGTCGGCGGCAAGGCGCCGTGCGATACCGCGCCCGATACCTCGACTTGCCCCGGTGACCAGTGCCGTCTTGTGCTGCAACCTGTTCGTCAGTAGCTCATTCGTCATATTGTCACCTTAGATGACAATCTATTTAGTTTGCTAATGTGCGGTTCATGACACAACGTCCACTGGACTCCCGGGGGGTGTTCCTGCTATCCCAGATCGGCTATCACGTGTCGTACCGGTTCATGGACCGGCTGGCGCTGCACGATCTGGACCCGGCCTACATCGCGGTCCTCGGCCACCTCGCCGCCACCGACGGACGCAGTCAGCAAGAACTCGCGGATCTGCTTCGCGTGCACCGCAATGCGATGGTGGGGTTGGTCGACGAATTGCAGGAGCGCGGGCTGGTGGAGCGCCGGCCCCACCCTGTCGACAGGCGCGCGCACGCAGTACATCTCACCGCCGAGGCCCGCGCCGCGCTCGCCGCGGCCGAATCCGAAGCGGACGCGCTCGAGGCCGAGATCCTCGCACCACTCGACGACGCCGAACGAACCCGGCTCATCGCACTGCTGGACCGCATTTCCGCCCACGCGGCGCTCCCCGCGGGGGTGCATCCCGGCCTCCAACGGCGACGCCGCCCGCACCGGAAATAGCCGGCGATCGGTGACGGTCGTCCAGCGTCAGGCCGCGGCCTCGACGAGAGTGTGGGCGGCGGTACGGTAGCGGGCCGTGAGCAGGCGGACCACGGCCGGATGCACGCCGATGGGTTCGGTCACGCCGTCGGCTCCCGCCTCGTGCAGGCGCTGGTGGAACAGGCCGTGGGCGAGCAGATACGACGCGACGAAGATGCGGCGTGCGCCCGAATTACGAAGTGAAGAAACGACTTCCGGCACCCGAGGGGTCCCGGTGGCGATATATGCCACCTCGACCGGGGCGTCGAGGCGCTCACCGAGCAGTTCGGCCGCGCGCCGGACATCTCGGCGGGCACGAGGATCCGACGACCCGGCCGCGGCGAACACCACCGCATCGCCGGGCCGCCATCCCGCTGCGCGCAGTCGCATCCGCATGATGCGGGCCAGTGCCGCATCCGGGCCCATGGCAGGGGTCACCGCCACCGCCGGATGCCCGCTCTCGGCGACCTCACGCGGCACATCCTGATAAACGTGATAACCCGAGGCGAGAAACGCCGGAACGACCACGGCCGGAACGGGATCCAGATCCCGCAGCACCTCGGCGGGTGACGGGCCCAGCACATCGACGAATGCGGTGCGCGCCGTTACGCCGTCGAGTTCCCGCTGCACGGCCTCGGCCAGTGCCGCGATCATCTGCACGCCCCGCGGGCTTCGCGTGCCGTGCGCGACCAGAACCAGTGCCGGGAGATTCGTCGCACTCCCTCTCCCGACACTCATACGCCCGCCATCGGCGTCGGCCGGTGTGGGCGCCGCGAGGGGTTGTAGCCGCTGACCGGCGGCCGGGGGTTGTTGTCGATGCATTCGGCCGGATCCAAGGCCAGCCGGTAGCCGCGTTTCACCACGGTCTGAATGGCCTTCGGGGTGCCGAGTCCGGCGCGCAGGCGCGCGATTCCGGTCTCGACGGCGTGGGTGTCGTCACCGCCGCCCGGCAGCGCGGCCAGCAGATCCTCCCGCGATACCACCCGGCCCGGTTGCCGGGCCAGCACTCGCATCAGCGCCATCGGTGCGGGCGCGAGCTGACGCACCTTCCCGTCGACAACCACACATCCCCCGCGCACGCTCAGCACATGCCCGGCGGCATGAATGCGGTTGGCGCGGCGCGGAAGTTCCTCGGCCACATGCCGTGCCAGTGCGCCCAGCCGGGCCCGTCCGGGCATGGTGGTCGACACCCCGAGTTCCTCCAGCGGAGCCGCGGTGATGGGCCCGACACAGGCGGGCAGCACCCGCGAGCGGAATGCGTGCAGCACCCCCTCCAGCAGCCCGGTTTCCTTGGCGCGCATGAGCATCGAGGCCACCGCAGGCGCACTGGTGAAGGTGACGCAGTCGAGCGCCGAGGTCACGACCGCCTCGATCATCCGGTCCATCGGGGCCTGATCCTCGGGCGGCGTCCAGCGATACACCGGCACCGGCACCACATCGGCACCGGCACAGCGCAATACCTCGCAGAAGTCGGGCACGGGCTCCCATTCGGTGGTGGCGCCGTGCAACTGCACCGCGATCCGCACGCCCTCCACCCCCTCGGCGAGCAGATGATCGAGCACCTCGGCCGAGGACTCCGACGCCGGGGACCATTCCTCGCGCAGTTCGGCCGCGCGGATGGCGCCCTTGGCCTTCGGGCCGCGGGCGAGCAGACGGGTGGAGCCCAGCGTCGTGCGCAGATCTTCGGCCAGGCCCCACCCCTCCGCGGCCTCCATCCAGCCGCGGAAGCCGATACCCGTGGTGGCGACGGCGATTTTCGGCGGATCAGCCACCAATTGCCTTGTCACCCGCTCCAATTCGGTGTCATCGGCCAGCGGGATGATGCGAATGGCCGGGGCGGCAAGGATATTCGCTCCCCGGCGGGTAAGCAGTGTGGCGAGCTCATCGGCCCGGCGGGCGGCGGTGATGCCGATGGTGAAGCCTTCCAGGCTCTCGGGCTCGGCCGTGGTGACTGTTCGCTCGCTGCGCTCGCTCATGCCGAATCACCGCCACTACAACTCACCGGCTCGTTGGACACCGACACCAGGCCGTCGTCCACGCGGACCGCATAGACCGGCAGCGCCATCGCCGGATCGTCCAGGCAGTGACCGTCCACCAGCGAGAACGCCTGCTTGAGCAGCGGCGAGGCCACGACGGGCACGCCGCCGCGATCGCCGACGATGCCCCGCGACATCACCGCGGCCCGCCCGAACGGGTCGATATTTCCGACGGCGTGCAGCGATCCGTCCGGCAGCAGAAACAGGGCGGCCTGATGGCCATCCTTCAGCAGAACCGCCACGCCGCGGCCGGGAATCAGATAGTCGAGACGGCAGGCCGAGGTCCATCCGGTGGTGGCGACGCGGTCAATGCTGCTGGGTGTGTCGATCACGGTCATCGGTACTCTCCTCCGAACGCCCTACCTATTGGTACCGGCGTCCTGTTTCCGCGCGATTACGCGCCTATTTCCCGTCGGTGGCAGTACTTGTGACCGGGATCTCAGGCATACCGAGCAGCACAGGGACCTTCCGCTCCCCGCTGTCGTCGAAGGCGATGGTCGGATCGGGCTCCTGCGGCGCGTTGACGAAGGATACGAACCGCGACAGCTTCTGCGGATCCTCGAGCACCGCGGCCCATTCGTCCTTGTATCCGGCGACGTGGCGGGCCATCGCGTCCTCCAGTTCGGCGGCGATGCCGAGGGAGTCCTCGCAGATGACCTGCTTCAGGTAGTCCATACCGCCCTCGAGCGCCTCCTGCCAGGGCGCGGTGCGCTGCAGCCGGTCGGCGGTGCGGATGTAGAACATCAGGTACCGGTCGATGTATTTGATCAGGGTCTCGTCGTCGAGATCTCCGGCCAACAGCACCGCATGCTTGGGCGCGAGCCCGCCGTTGCCGCCGACGTAGAGGTTCCAGCCGTTCTCGGTGGCGATGACGCCGACGTCCTTGCCGCGGGCCTCGGCGCATTCGCGGGCGCAGCCGGATACGGCCAGCTTCAGCTTGTGCGGGGAGCGCAGGCCGCGGTAGCGCTTCTCGAGCAGCACCGCCATGCCCACCGAATCCTGCTGACCATAGCGGCACCAGGTGGAACCGACGCAGCTCTTGACCGTGCGCAGCGCCTTACCGTAGGCGTGCCCCGATTCCATGCCGACATCGACCAGCCGCTGCCAGATCTGCGGCAGCTGCTCGACCCGCGCACCGAACAGGTCGATGCGCTGACCGCCGGTGACCTTCACATACAGGCCGAAATCCTTGGCGATCTGCCCGATCTCGATGAGCTGTTCCGGGGTGACCTCGCCGCCGGGCATGCGCGGCACCACCGAGTAGGTGCCGTTCTTCTGCAGATTGGCCAGGAAGTGGTCGTTGGTGTCCTGCAGCGCGGCCTGTTCGCCGTCGAGGATGTGATCGCTCGAGGTGGAGGCGAGGATCGACGCGACGGCGGGCTTGCAGATATCGCAGCCCAGGCCGGTGCCGTGGCGGGCGATGAGTTCGGAGAACTTGCGAATCCCGGTGCTCTGCACGATGTGGAACAGTTCCTGGCGCGACTGCGGGAAGTGTTCGCACAGCGCCTTGGACATCTCCACGCCGGACTGTTCGAGCAGCTTCTTGAGCATGGGAACGCAACCGCCGCAGGAGGTTCCGGCGGAGGTGCAGTTCTTGATGCCCTGGATATCACAGGCGCCCTCCGCGATGGCACCGCAGATCGCGCCCTTGGACACGTTGTTGCAGGAGCAGATCTGGGCGTCGTCGGGCAGGGCGTCGGCGCCGAGTTCGGCACCGGCGGGCGAGATCAACGCCGCCGGTTCGGCCGGGAGCTCGCTGCCGACCAGCGGACGCAGCGCCGCATAGGCGGAGGCGTCACCCACCAGGATGCCGCCCAGCAGCGTCTTGGCGTCATCGGAGACGACGAGTTTGGCGTAGGTGCCCTTGGCGGCGTCGTGCAGCACCACCGACAGCGCACCCTCGGTGGTGGCGTGCGCATCGCCGAAGGACGCCACGTCCACGCCGAGCAGCTTCAGCTTGGTGGACAGATCCGCGCCCGGGAATTCGCCTGCGCCGCCGAGCAATCGGTCGGCCACGATCTCGGCGGTGGTATAACCCGGGGCGACCAGGCCGTAGCAGGTGCCCTCGACGGCGGCGACCTCGCCGACGGCGTAGATGTTCGGATCGGAGCTGCGCAGGCCGAGGTCGGTGACGACACCGCCGCGCGGGCCGATCTCCAGCCCCGCGTCGCGCGCGAGCTGATCGCGCGGGCGGATACCGGCGGAGAACACCACCAGCGAGGCGTCGATCGTCGACTCGTCCGACAGCGTAACCCGCAGTCCCGCACCGTCTTCCGACTCACCGATGGAGGAGGTGCCGACACCGGTGTGCACGTGCAGGCCCAGATCGCTGACCAGCCGCTCCAGAATGGCGCCGCCGCCCTCGTCGACCTGCACCGGCATCAGGCGCGGTGCGAATTCGACGACATGGGGCGTCATACCCATGAGCCGCAACGCATTCGCGGCCTCCAGGCCCAGCAGGCCGCCGCCGACGACCACGCCGACCGCGCCGGGTCCGGCGGCCTCGGCCGCGGCCCGGATGCCGTCGAGATCCTCGATGGTGCGGTAGACGAAGCATTCGGACCGGTCGTGACCGGGCACCGGCGGCACGAACGCGTACGAACCCGTCGCGAGAACCAGTGCGTCGTAAGCGATCACATCACCGCCGGAGGTGGTGACCTTGCGGGCATTGCGGTCGATCGACTCCGCCCGCACGCCCAGCCGCAGATCCACCAGAGCGTCACCGGCGTACTCGTTGCCGGGCAGCGCCAGCGCGGCCGCGTCCCAGGCACCGACGTAGGACGACAGCCCCACACGGTCGTAGGCCGGGCGCGGCTCCTCGCTGAGCACGACGACCTGCCACAGTCCCGCGGTGTCGCGGGCGCGCAGCGCCTCCACGAAGCGGTGGCCGACCATGCCGTGACCGACGACCACCACGGTCTTGCGCTGGGTGGATTCCACTGTGTGGTTCACCATTTCCTCCCTGTGGTTCGGGTCACGCACGCGACGGCGCGTCGGCGGACTGGGACACGGTATGGGGCAGAGCTTTCGATTTCCCTGCGGCTTCGGCCTCGAGCACCAGGGCCTCGGCCTCGACCACCACGTCGGGGTCGCCGGCCCGGCGAGCGCCGGGCCGCCGCAGGAACACCGCCCAGCAGACCACCGCGCAGGCGACATAGAAGAGCATGAACACCCAGAACGCGGTGGTCGCGGACTTCGTGGAGGCGTAGGAGGAGCGCAGCACCAGGTTGATGGCGACCCCGCCCAGCGCACCGATCGCGCCCACGACACCGATCAGGGCGCCCGAGGTGTTCTGCGCCCACGAGGCCTGCGCGGCCGCATCCGCCTGCAGGCTGCGCGATTTGGCGGCGAAGACCGAGGGGATGATCTTGGTGACCGCGCCGTTGCCGACACCGGACACCACGAACAGCGCGATGAATCCGGCCACCAGCGCCACCGTCACCCCACCGGTCGGCACATGGTTGTTGCCGTCGGTCACCGCACTGGCCGCGGCCACCACGACCGCGGCGAGCATCATCGCGGCGAAGCTGGCCAGCGTCACCCTGCTGCCGCCGAACCGGTCGGCCCACTTGCCGCCGTACGGGCGGGCCAGCGAGCCGAGCAGGGGACCGATGAAGGCGATCTGCGCGGCGTGCAGCGCGGCCTGCGCGGGCTTGTCACCACCGGCGAGGAAGCTGACCTGCAGCACCTGGCCGAAGGCGAAGCTGTAGCCGATGAACGAGCCGAAGGTGCCGATGTAGAGGAAGGCGATCGCCCAGGACTGCGGCACCTTCAGCGCGGTGATCATGTAGGAGTAGTCGGCCTGCTGGTTGCGCACGTTGTCCATGTAGAGCGCCGCACCGGTGGCCGCGACCACGATCAATGCCAGGTAGACCAGGCACACCACCGACGCGTTGCCGTAGGCGCTGCCCAGGGTGGCGATGACGGCCAGGCCGATGAGCTGGATCACCGGCACGCCGATATTGCCGCCACCGGCATTGAGGCCCAGCGCCCAGCCCTTGAGCCGCTGCGGGTAGAAGACGTTGATATTGGCCATCGAGGAGGCGAAGTTGCCCCCGCCCAGGCCCGCGAACGCCGCCACGATCAGGAAGATGGTGTAGGAGGTGCCGGGCTGGTTGATGAAATACAGCGTCAGCAGGGTCGGCACCAGCAGCGCCAGCGCGCTGAAGATGGTCCAGTTGCGCCCGCCGAACTTCGCCGTCGCCACCGTGTATGGAATCCGCAGCACGCCGCCGACCAGCGTCGGGACCGCCCCGAGGAAGAATTTCCCGGCCGGATCGATGCCGAAGACGTCGGCCGGCATGAACAGCACCATCACCGACCAGATCGACCACACCGAGAACCCGATGTGCTCGGCGAACACCGACCAGATCAGGTTGCGGCGCGCGATGTCCTTGCCGCCCGCTTCCCAGGCGTCGACGTCCTCGGCATCCCAGTGGTCGATGTCATGGTTACGCGTCAGCGTGCTCAAACCGGCCTCCCAACTTCCCGTTGGCCCCAAGGTAGGGAACCGGTATTGCGCCGATGCTGCGCGAAATGACCACCAAATCAACGGTTGCTCACGGGTACCTGGGACCCCTCGTGAGAACCGGACCTATATTTCGTCCATGTGACACAACGGTTTCCGCGCGTCACAAACCCCCCACGCCCGAAAGCCGGGCCGGTGAGGTGCTGGGGTTGGGCCTACCTCATGTCCCGGCGTGCCCCACCTCATGCCCCGGCGTGCCCACCTCATGTCCCGGCGTGCCCCACCTCACGTCCCGGCGTGCTTTTCGCCGGGACCTCAGCTCCAGGTGTCTTCCAGGGCCCGGGGCTTGCAGGCCTGCCAGGCGCCCAGCAGCAGGACCAGCACCGCGACGCACAGCAGGGCGAAGGGGGCGCCCCAGCCGCCGGTGACGTCGTGCAGCACGCCGAACAGCAGCGGGCCGACGCAGGCCACGGCGTAGCCGACGCCTTGGGTGAAGCCCGACAGGGCCGCGGATCCGGCCTGGGTGCGGGTGCGCAGGTTGATCAAGGTCAGGGCCATCGGGAAGGTGCTCGGGCCCAGGCCCAGCAGCAGCACCCACAGCAGCGGCACGCTCATGGGCGCGATCAGCAGCCCGGCGAAGGCGGCGAAGAAGCACAGCGCACACACCACCACGATCGGGAAGGGGTTGGCGACGCGCACGATCACCGTCGGCGCGGACAGCGCGGCGACCAGTCCGATCAGCGAGAAGATGCCGACCATGGTGCCGCCGAACGCCTCGCTGGCCCCCGCATCGGAGAAGATCTTGGGCAGCCAGGCGAACATCGCATAGGTGGTCAGCGAGGTCATGCCGAACATCCCGGCCATACCCCAGGCCACCGGCGAGCGCCACACCTTGCCCGCGACCTCGCCCTGTCGCACCGGCACCTCGGTCCGGTCGGCCACGTCGCGGCCGCGGCGATCCCGCAGCACACCCAGCCACGGCAGCGCGGCGGCGAAGCCGAGCAGCGACCACATCCCCAGCGAGACCCGCCAGCCGTGGGCGTTGGCCACCGGCACCGTGATCAGCGCGGGCACCACCGTGCCCAGCTGCACCATCACGATGTACAGCGAGCTCAGCACCCCGACCCGATCGGCGAAGTACCGCTTGACCAGGGGCGGGATCACGACATTGCCGACGCCCATACCCGCCAGCGCCACCGCGGAGAAGGCCAGCAGCTCCCAGGTGTCGGGCACGACCGCGCGCACGGCCTGGCCGATGCCGACCATCAGCATCGCGACCAGCGCGGTGCGTTCGAGGCCCAGCCGCCGCTCCAGGATCGGGGTGAGAATGCCCGCGAAGCCGAACATGGCGGTCGGGATCATGCCGAATACGCCGACAATTGCCGTCGAGTAGCCGATATCCTCGCCGATCCGCTCGGCCAGCGGGCTGAAGGCAGTGACCGCGATGCGCAGCGTCGACGCCGACACAATGATGGCGGCGAGCACGAGGAGCCGCCCCTCGATCAGGGAGCGGCGGCGTTGTTGAAGCTGCTGAGTGGTCTGCTCGGCGGTTACTGTCACCGCAAAATCATAGGATGATTGGATGATAGGAGGCAACAAATGTGATGCGGGGTACTCTGTTGGGCGTGCAACCCGTCCGTCGCACCAGCCTCATCGCTCAGGTGACCGAGCAGCTGCGTGCCGAAATCCGTTCCGGCCGTTGGCCTGTCGGCTCCCGGATCCCCACCGAACCGGAGCTGACCGAACTCACCGGCACCGGCCGCAATACCGTCCGTGAAG
Organism: Nocardia transvalensis; assembly: GCF_015477765.1. Lineage (GTDB taxonomy): Bacteria > Actinomycetota > Actinomycetes > Mycobacteriales > Mycobacteriaceae > Nocardia > Nocardia transvalensis_A. The sequence goes on from NZ_JADLQQ010000001.1 coordinate 261,856, forward strand.
CCGTCCAGGCGCTCGTGCATGCCGGCATGCTCGAGCGTCGCCAGGGATCGGGCACCTATGTGATCGCCACCTCCGATCTCGGCGGCCCCCTGACGAAGTATTTCGCCGACGCCGTCCAGCGCGACATCCTCGAGCTACGCCAGGCCCTCGACACCACCGCCGCCCGGCTGGCCGCGCAGCGCCGCGACGACACCGATATCGAGAACCTGCGCCAGCTGCTCGAGGAACGCCGCCGCACCTGGGCCGAAGGCGATCCGGCCGCCATCGAGGCCGACGTGCAGCTGCACCGCGCCATCGTGGTCGCCAGCCATAATGCGGTGTACCTGGAGTTCTACGATTCGCTGCTGCCGGTGATCGAGCAGGGAATCCGTTCCAGCACAACCAGATCCAGCGAGTCCTATCACACCGAACACGCCGAACTGGTGCAGGCGGTGATCGACGGCGACCCGGAGCGGGCTGCGCGGACGGCCAACTGCTTTCTCGACACGTTGATCGCCGGATATCCCGACAGGTAAACGAGTCGTCACCGACCGGTTCGCGATGGCGTGAGCGAGATTTGGCTCGATCGTCATCGGCGGTGAACCCCGCGTAACGGCGCATTCGTACGGTGGAATCCGACCGCAGGGCCCGCAGCCAGGGTATTCGCAGCCAGGGTATTTCGGCACGGGCTCACGATGAGGGCGGTCGTCCCCCGCTCGAGAGGAAGCGCGCCGATGACAAGCGACGCCGTAGCGCACACCGGCACCCCGACCTTCACCTATCAGGCCCGCGGCCGATGGCTGGACCGCTGGGAGCCCGACAATCGAATCTTCTGGGAGAACGGCGGTAAGCAGACCGCACGCAAGAATCTGATCTTCTCGGTGTTCGCCGAGAACCTGGGCTTCAGCGTCTGGGTGCTGTGGGCCAGCGTCGTCACCGCCATGGGGCCCGCGGGTTTCGCATTCCTCGACGGCCTCGGCCGGGGAAACCCTGTGGCCGTGGGCAATTCGCTGCTGCTCACCTCCACCCCCACCCTGGTCGGGGCCGCACTGCGCATCCCCTACACCTTCGCCATCCCGAAGTTCGGCGGTCGGGCCTTCACGGTGTTCAGCGCGGGCATGCTGCTGATTCCGGCGCTGGGCCTGGCGTACTTCATCAATCAGCCGGGCACGCCGTTCTGGGTGTTCATGATCCTGGCGGCGCTGGCCGGTGTCGGCGGCGGCAACTTCTCCTCGTCGATGGCCAATATCAACTTCTTCTTCCCGGAGGGCAAGAAGGGTGCGGCGCTGGGCATCAATGCCGCGGGCGGGAATCTCGGTGTGGCACAGACGCAGTTGTTCGTGCCGCTGATCATCACGCTCGGCACTCACTTGATGGCCAAGGACGCCGGGGGCTATCGCTTCGGCATCACGCTGGCCGCGCTGTTGTGGATCCCGTTGATCCTGATCGCGATGTTCGGCGCGCTGCGGTACATGGATTCGATCACCCACGCCAAGTCCGACGGCTCGTCCTACAAACTGGCCCTGGCCAATCCGCACACCTGGGTGATGGCGGTGCTCTACATCGGCACCTTCGGCTCGTTCATCGGCTTCTCCTTCGCCTTCCCGACGCTGCTCAAGGCCAACTTCCCCGATCTGGCCAAGATCGGCTGGATGAGTACGCTCGGTAACCTCGCCTTCCTCGGCGCCCTGGTGGGCTCGCTGAGCCGCCCGTTCGGCGGCTGGATCTCCGACAGACTGACCGGCGCCAAGATCACGCTGTACGTCTTCGGCGGCATGGCGGTGGCCACCGCGCTCATCATGGCGTCGCTGTCGGCGAAAAACTTTGCGCTGTATCTGATTTCGTTCTTGCTGCTGTTCGTGCTGACCGGCGTCGGCAACGGTTCCACCTACCGGATGATCCCCTCGATCTTCGGCGCGGAGGCCAAGCGCCGGGCCAGCGAGGCGGGCCGCGACCCGGCCTCCGCGCTCATCGCGGCCAAGCGGCAGGCCGGTGCGGCCATCGGCGTCGTGGGTGCGGTCGGCGCCGCGGGCGGCTGGCTGCTGCAGCAGGCACTTCGCTTGTCCAACAACCACTTCGGCGGCATGAATCCGGCATTCTGGTCCTACGCGGTGGCCTTCCTGGCCATGGGCGGGCTCACCTGGTGGTGCTACCTGCGGTCGTCGTTCGCGGTGGATCGGGTGCCGTCGCTCGCCTACGCGAACGTGTAAGGGCCCGACTACAGCTGGAGTCGGATCATGTCGGCGGTGCGGGCCAGGCCCGGGAAGGCCTCCGGGGTGGAGCGGGGGTGCAGGGCGTGCACGGCGAGGCGGAACATGACCGCGCGCAACAGCATCTGCGGCCACTCCGGCAGGTCCGACCACCGCTGCAGCAATCCGTCGTCGGCGCCGCCCCAGGACAGCGCGTCGACGACGATCACCCCGGCGGCCCATGGGGCGGGCCGCCAGTAGGGGGTGATGTCGGTGAGGCCGGGTGTGTAGGCGCCGGAGAACAGCACGGTGCCGAACAGATCGCCGTGTACCAGCTGCGGCGGTGTCTGCACCGGTTTACGCAAAGTGGCCAGCTGCGCAAGCATTTCGAGGCTGCGCTGACCGTCCGGCGAGGTGACCGGGAGCATGCCGCCGATCTTCAGGCTGCGCAGCGGCACCGGCTCCCAGGCGGCCCGGTCGGCGGCGACGAACACGTCCACATCCACCCACGGCGCGATCGGCTGCTGCACCAGGAACCGGGGACGGTCCAGTGTCGCGGTCGCCTGATGTAACCGCAGCGATACCGACACCACCTCGTCGTGGCGCGGTTCGGGTGTGCCCTCCAGATAGGTGTCCGCGCGCCAGCCCGAGACGACGTAGCGGCCGTCGGTGGCGCGCACCGGGCGCGCCAGCCGTAGGCCGTCCACCTTCAGGGTCTCCCGCACGCGGGCCGACCACGCGGCCCGGGCATGGTCGGCGACCGGGCTCAGCACCACATCCCCGCAGCGCCAGCCGCCGTCCCAATCGCCCAGCGCGATCGGCGTTTCCTCGCGAAGCCCGAACGTGGCGCGCACGTGCTCGGGAGGTTCCACAGAAGTCACGGCCGTACCGTACTCCGGGAAGTTTGTCCACTCCCGACGCCGCGCCGAGACCAGCACAGCCGCACCCCTTTCCGTCTCCCGCACCCCGTACAGGGCGCTGGAGCGGGTGCGGATGTGAACAAGGGGTGCGGCTGGGGCGGCTAGTAGACGGGGAGGGACGGGTCGATCTGCTTGGCCCAGGCGATGATTCCGCCCTGCAGGTGGGTGGCGTCGGAGAAACCGGCGCGTTTCAGGGCGGCCAGTGCCTCGGCCGAGCGCACACCGGTCTTGCAGTGCAGCACGATCGGGCGATTCTGCGGCAGCTCGGACAGCGCCTCACCGGACAGGATGCGGTCCTTCGGAATCAGGGTCGCGCCCGGAATGCGGACGATGTCCCACTCCACCGGTTCGCGCACGTCGACGATCGCCACATCCTTACCGGCGTCGAGCATGTCCTTCAGCTCGCGCGCGGTGACCGTGGAACCGACGGCCGCGGCCTGGCCCTCCTCGGACACCACGCCGCAGAACGCCTCGTAATCGATCAGCTCGGTGATGGGTTGGCGCTCCGGATCGCGGCGCAGCTTGATGGTGCGGTAGCTCATGTCGAGTGCGTCGTAGACCATCAGCCGGCCCAGCAGCGGCTCACCGATGCCGGTGATCAGCTTGATCGCCTCGGTGACCATGATCGAACCGATCGACGCGCACAGCACGCCCAGCACGCCACCCTCGGCGCAGGAGGGCACCATGCCCGGCGGCGGCGCCTCCGGGTAGAGATCGCGGTAGTTGATGCCGCGCCCGTCGGGTGCGTCCTCCCAGAACACCGACACCTGGCCCTCGAACCGGTAGATCGAGCCCCACACGTAGGGCTTGCCCGCCAGCACCGCGGCGTCGTTGACCAGGTAGCGGGTGGCGAAGTTGTCGGTGCCGTCGACGATCAGGTCGTACTGCGAGAACAGCTCGACCGCATTGTCGTTGTCGAGCCGGAACTTGTGCAGCTCCACGGTGATTCCGGAGTTGATCTCCAGAATGGAGTCGCGCGCCGAATCCGCCTTGGAACGCCCGATATCGGATTCGCCGTGGATGATCTGCCGCTGCAGATTCGAGGCGTCCACCTCGTCGAACTCCACGATGCCCAGCGTGCCCACGCCGGCCGCGGCCAGATACAGCAGCGCCGGCGAGCCCAGGCCGCCCGCACCGATCACCAGCACCTTGGCGTTGCGCAGTCGTTTCTGACCGTCCACACCCAGATCCGGGATGATCAGATGCCGGCTGTAGCGGGCGACCTCGTCTCGGGTCAGCTCCGCAGCCGGCTCGACCAGGGGCGGCAGGGACCTTGGTGATGACACGTCCTCAGACTCCTCGCATCGAATTCGCCGATCACGTCACCCGTGCAACGCGGCGAATCGGGCCGTTCTTCCCGACCATCCTGCCCCACCTCACCCGCGGGGATACGGCCAGGGGTTGAAGCGGCACTTCTTGCCGTCCATGGGCACCACGCCCTGGGGGTCGAGGGCGGCGATGTCGTTGTTGCGGGTGCCGAAGGTCTGCTGCATCATCACCGGCGCCAGGCCGCCGTCGGACTCGCACGGCTGATGTTCGTGGTAGCCGATCGCGTGGCCGACCTCGTGATTGATCTGGTACTGCCGATACGAGCCGATATCGCCCTCGAACGCCAGCGCCCCGCGCACCCAGCGCACCTCCGACAGCACCACCCGGCCGTTGTCGGAGTTGAAGCAGGACGAGTCGATGGGGATCTCGAACCCGCACTCGGTCTTGGTGGTCTGGCGGGAGGTGAGCGAGACCCGGAAATCGGGCTCGCCGCTGTCGATCCGGCGGAAGCCGAATTTGGGATCGTGAATCCAACTCTTGGGATTGGACAGCGTCGCCTCGACCATCTTCGCCACCGAGGCGTCGCCGCCGAATCCGGAGGTGTCGATGCCGTCCTCGACCTCCACCGTGTAGGTGAACAGATGCCCCTGTGCCGCACCGACCTGCGCGGAGGCGCCCGGCACCAGATGCCAGGTGCCCGCGCCGGTTTCGGCGAACGGGCCGCCGTCGGGCAGCGCGCCGGTCGGCAGATCGCCGCCGAATTTGCCGTCCCCGCGCGGCGGGGCGCCGATGATGCCCGCCTTGTTGGTGTGCTGGCTGAGCCGTCCCAATCCGGGCATGCCACCGCCGCCGGAATCGCCACCCCCCTTGACGGCATCCACGACCACCAGGACCGTGATCACGAACAGCACCGGCAGCGCATAGGCCCGCCAGCCGTAGGTGGAGACGAAACGACCCAGAGCGCTCTGTTTCTCGGCCCCCCGGTTGGGCCGCGGACGCGCCGGTTCGTCGATCGGTGCGGTGGGGTCCCAGCGGGCGCGCAGCGGCTGATGGGATCGATCGATTCGGTGCGTGAGCTGCTCGTCGACCCGGTCCGGATCGGTGTAGAGGCCGAGCGGATCGTAGATCTCCGGCTGCGGCTTTCCCTTGCGTTTCGAGCCGAGGGCACCCGCACGCGATGCGACAGCGCCCACGGGGCGGCGCGAATCGCGCCCGCCGGTCGATCTGCCCCGTTGGTCGGTCACGACATTCAGAGTCTCACAACCCGCGCGGGGGCACCGGGGGACCTGACCCCAGCCTTAGGGGTTGCGAGATTTCTCACCACTGTGCGAGATTTCTCACGGCGATCAGTTACTGACAGATTGCCAATAGGTGTGGAAGGTTATCGGTCACTTGTCCCGCTCTCCGGTCGCGATCCGGAGCAGACTTGGACCGCCGCAATAGTGTGAGAACCGGGAACGGCACGCGGGCCCGCATGCGAGTATCGTTCGTGGGATACCCGTGCACATCCAAATTTCCAGCCGGGAATCGATTGGGAGAGCCGAAATGACTGACCTCGTGGACCGGATGACGTCGCATCGACTGTCGTCCGAGGCCATGCCGAGCAAGCGCGGAACGCGCCTGCCTCGCGACGCCCGTCGCGCGCAACTGCTCGCCGCGGCCGGTGAGGTCTTCGTGCTACGCGGGTACCACGCGGCGGGCATGGACGAGATCTCGCAGTGCGCGGGCGTCTCCAAACCGGTGCTGTACCAGCACTTCTCGAGCAAACTCGAGCTGTATCTCGCGGTGCTGCAGAACTACATCGACGCGCTGGTGTCGAGCGTGCGCCAGGCGCTGCGCTCCACCACCGACAACCGCCAGCGGGTGCGCGCCGCGGTGCAGGCGTACTTCGACTTCGTCGACCACGAGACCCAGGGTTTCCGGCTGGTCTTCGAATCCGACCTGACCAGTGAGCCGCAGGTGCAGCGCCGGGTCGAACAGGCCACCGAGGCGTGTGTGGACGCGGTCTTCGATCTGGTGGCCCACGACTCCGGCCTGGATCCGTACCGGGCCCGCATCCTCGCCGTGGGCCTGGTGGGCGCCAGCCAGATCACCGCCCGCTACTGGCTCGAGGCCGACCGCCCGATCTCCAAGGAGGAGGCCGTGGATACGACGGTCTCGCTGTGCTGGGGCGGCCTGTCGCGCGTGCCTTTGCACCCCCAGGGATAGATCGACGAAAAAGGCGGCGAAGCTTTCTGCTTCGCCGCCTTTGGTGTCCCTACGTCCAGGCCGCGGCTCGACTACATCCTTGCTAGACCGCGGCTCGATTACATCCTTGCTAGACCGCCGCGAAGCCGACGCGTCCGCTGGTGGAGGTGCCGATCTCGACGTAGGCGACCTTGGCGGCCTGGATCAGGTACTTGCGGCCCTTCTCGTCGGTCAGCGCCACCACGCCGCTCCCGCCCTCCAGCGCACCGGACACCAGCGCCTCGACCTCTTCCGGGGTCTGCGAGCTGACGATCACGAGCTCACGCGGGCTATCCGAAATACCGATCTTGACCTCCACGGCCAACCTCCTAATTCCCTGATGGTGTCTAGCTCAGGCTAATGCAGCACGAACGGGCGAAGTTATGCGGCAAGCTGCGCTGTGAGCGAACGAAGACGCGAACGAAGACTCAGCCGAGACCCAGCACGCGCATGCGTTCGGCGTGGCTGGCCTGCATGCGTTCGAACAGGGCGGCGACGCCGTTGAGGTCGCCGGTGGCGATGAGTACGAGCTCGGTCAGTTCGTCGCGCTGGGCCATCACGTACTGGGCCTGGGTGATGGCCTCGCCGAGCAGCCGGCGGCCCCACAGGGTGAGCCGGTCGCGCTCGGAGCGGCTCTCCGCGACCGTGCGGCGCACCTCCTCGATCACGAATTCGGAGTGGCTGGTCTCGGCGAGCACATCGCGCACCACCGTGGCCACCTCGGGCGCCAGCGCATCGGCCAGCACCGTGTAGAAGTCGGCGGCGATGCCGTCGCCGACGTAGAACTTCACCATCGACTCGAGCCAGGTCGAGGGGTCGGTGGAGTCGTGGTAGGCATCCAGCGCGCGCACGAACGGCGCCATGGCGTCGAAGACGTCGACGCCCCGCTGCGATAGTGCCTGCTCCAGGGTCTCGAAATGCCCCATCTCGGCGGCGGCCATCTTCGCCACGGCCACCTTGCCCCGCAGGGTCGGCGACAGCTTCGCCTCCTCGGCGAGCCGGTAGAACGCGGAGATCTCGCCGTAGGCGAGCACCGCGAACAGGTCGATGACGCCGGGATGATCGGCGGGAATACGGGGGTCGGATTCGGTCGAAACACCCAGCGCGGCAGACGGGTTAGCTCCCATGTGCTCCACCCTAGTAGCGACCGCCCCGGTTACCCGCTCGGTCATGGCACATCTCGCAGAAACTTCTCCAGATATGTCCACGTGGTGTCCCTCGCGTCGGGCCCGGTGAGGATGCCGAGGTGGCTACCCGGCGCGGTCTCGAACCGCACCTCCCGGGCACCGGTGAGGGTGGCGGTGCCGTGCTCGACGGCCGCCGCCGGGGTGATGACATCGCTGGGCCCACCGACCAACAGCACCGGCGCGGTCACCTCGGCCAGCGCGATCCTCCGCTCCCCCAGCCTCACTACCCCCTTACCGATGTCGTTGGCCAGCATGAACCGGCTCCACAGCTGGTTGTACAGCCGCCCCGGATAGCCGGGCAGCTGCGCCTGGAACCGGTCGACGCTCTCCATTCGGGCCAGGGTCGCGGTGTCGTCGAGGTTGGCGGCGATGAACAGCGGGCGGCGCAGTTCGCGCTCCCAGGCGGTGGCGCGATAGCCGAGGCGGGTCAGCGGCGCGGGCACCCCGCCCGCCGCCCGCACCAGCGTCGAGACGGCCAGACCGCGGGTCAGCCGAGCCACCGCGCGCAGCTGCGGTATGCCGGTCATCTTGTCGTAGTCCAGCGGGGCGCCGATCGCGGTGATCGAACGGATCGGCAGGGCCGGGTCGGCGGCCGCGGTCAGCAGCGCCAACACCCCGCCCAGCGACCACCCCACCAGATCCACGGGTGCCCCGTTCCGATCGGCGGAGGCCCGGCCGATGGCGGCGGGCAGGATGTCGTCGATCCAGTCCTCGAAGCCCAGGCGCCGGTCGGCGAAGGTGATCTCGCCGTAGTCGATCAGATACGGGTGGCGCCCGGCGTCGAGCAGGAAGCGCGCCAGGCTCTGATCGGGCCGCAGATCGAAGCAGAAGGCGGGCGCGGCCAGCGGCGGCACCAGCAGCACCGCGGCGTCGTCGGGCGCCGCCACCGATCCCTCGCCGCGCTCGTACCGGCGCAGCAGCCGATGCGGTTCGTCCCACAGCACCGTCGACGGCGTCGGTTCGGGCGGCCGGATGCCCTCGCCGAAGGTCAGGGCCCATGCGTTGCGCGCGGCGGTACTCACCGTGTCTGCCAGACTCACGGCAGAGAACCTATCCCGTGACACCGTGTCTCACATATGTGGTGTTGGCCACCGCCGCGGGCCCTGATCCCGGCCGAAAGCACTCCGGGATGACGGGATTTCTCCGCGAGCATCCCGGCGTGCTTTCGGCCGGGATGTCATGGGGCACAGCGGACGACGGCACGCGCTGGAACAGGAACGAAAGAAGTAGCGAAGAAGTTTCGCCCGATACCGCGCGGCATTTGCGGGTGGCGGAAAACAGGCAGAAGAAGCTATCACGCTACAATCTCCATGGGCAACGGAATTTTGCGCCCGCGTCGCGGGCAGGGAACCGCGGCCCAACGAAAATGTGCGCGCACCAGATCCGCGACACCATTGCGCCACGCCAGGTAGATGCCAGCAGGCATCCCGCAGTGGCCGAGGTGGAAACACCGCCGGATATGTGGTCGCTCGGATACGCGATCTCCCTCGGTATCCGTCCCACACCTCGTGCGCGCGAGATGCGATAACACGAGGAAGGTACGAACCTGAGCAAGATCACTGTCGAACAGGAACCGGGGTTGACGGACACGCTGTTGACCGCCGAACTCGACCCCGACCACACCGCCCCTACATTCGCCGAATTGGGAGTGCGCCCGGAAATCGTGCGCGCCCTCGGCGAGATCGGTATCGAACGCACCTTCGCCATCCAGGAACTCACCCTGCCGCTGGCCCTGGCCGGCGAGGATCTGATCGGTCAGGCCCGCACCGGCATGGGTAAGACCTTCGGTTTCGGCGTGCCGCTGCTGAACCGCATTTCCAGCACCGATTCGGGCACCACGCCGCTGGACGGCACCCCGCGGGCGCTGGTCATCGTGCCCACCCGCGAGCTGTGCGTCCAGGTCACCCAGGATCTGGAGAATGCGGGCAAATATCTGACCAACCACAAGGGCAAGCTGCGCGTCGCCTCCATCTACGGCGGCCGCCCCTACGAATCTCAGATCGCGGCGCTGCGCTCCGGCGTCGACGTCGTGGTCGGCACACCCGGGCGTCTGCTGGATCTGGCCGAACAGCAGCATCTGATCCTCGGCAAGGTCGGCGTGCTGGTGCTCGACGAGGCCGACGAAATGCTCGATCTGGGCTTCCTGCCCGATATCGAACGCATTCTGACCATGGTGCCCGAGCAGCGCCAGACCATGCTGTTCTCGGCGACCATGCCGGGCCCGATCATCACCCTGGCCCGCACATTCCTGCACAAGCCCACCCATATCCGGGCCGAGGAACCGCACGATTCGGCCGTACACGACCGGACGGCACAATTCGTGTACCGGGCCCACGCGCTGGACAAGGGCGAGGTGATCGCGCGTATCCTGCAGGCCGAGAGCCGCGGCGCCACCATGATCTTCACCCGCACCAAGCGCACCGCCCAGAAGGTGGCCGACGAACTGGCCGAGCGCGGCTTCGCGGTCGGTGCCGTGCACGGCGACCTGGGTCAGATCGCCCGCGAGAAGGCGCTCGACAAGTTCCGCAAGGGCAAGATCGACGTCCTGGTCGCCACCGACGTCGCCGCCCGCGGTATCGACATCGACGATGTCACCCACGTGGTCAACTACCAGTGCCCGGAGGACGAGAAGACCTACGTGCACCGCATCGGCCGCACCGGCCGCGCGGGCCGCACCGGTGTCGCGGTCACCCTGGTCGACTGGGACGAGATCAACCGCTGGCAGACGATCGATGCGGCGCTGAAACTGGGCATGCCGGAGCCGGTGGAGACCTATTCGCGCTCCCCGCACCTGTATTCGGACCTGGGCATCCCGGAGGATGTGAGCGGCACGCTACGGCGCAAGCCGGAGCGCGAGGAGGATGCCGTCGTGGTGGAGCGCGAGCCGCGCGCCCCGCGCAAGCGCAATCGCAAACGCACCGTGCGCGGTAAGCCGGTGGAGCGGTCCGAGGACGGCACCGAGGCCACCGAAACCGACACCGCCGGTGCCGATTCGGGTGCGGCCGTTGCGGCCGAGGACGATTCCGTGGCCGACGGTGACAAGCCGGCCCGCCGTCGGCGTCGCCGCCGCCGGTCGGGGGCGAGCGCCGAGGCCGGAAACGACGACGCGGCAAGCGAAGCCGAGAGCACCGACACCGCGGCCGACGCCGCGGACGCCGACACCGCGGAGGAATCGACGGACAAGCCCGCACGCCGTCGCCGCCGCCGCCGCAAGCCCTCGGCCGAGTCGGGTGCCGACGCCGATGCCGAAGCCCCCGTTGCCGCGTCGGTGTAACCGCACCGTTCGCGCGAACGTGCCGAGCCCGCCGCACGTGGCGGCTCGGCCCGTCCCTGCCCACTGTTAGTCTCGCTGACGTGCTCGCACCCGAGCGGCGGACACGCGCCGACATCTATGCCGCCGTCGCGATCGCCGTCGTGGTGGTGATCGCGGTGGTCGTCGTGTGGTCGATCAGCGATGCGCGCGGCACCGAATCCGATCCGGCCGCACACCCGGTCACCCCACCGGCCCCGGCCGACCACCTGCCGCAGTCGCTGCGCGAGCTGTGGCACGCCGCCGACGGCGCCGCCGGGCGGGCCCTGGTCGGCGGCGGGCTCGCCATCACGGGCGACGGCGGCACGGTCACCGGGCGCGACCCGGCGACCGGCGCGCAGGTGTGGAAATACCAGCGGGATATGCCGCTGTGCGGCGTCGAGGGTCAGCTCGGCACCGTGGTGGCCACCTATCGCGACCAGCGCGGCTGCAGCCAGTCCACGCTGCTGGCCGCCGACAGCGGCACGCGGCGCACCGCTCGCAGCAGCTATATGGACCGGCAAGTGACGCTGTCGGCCGACGGCACCTACGTGCTGGCGCTGGGCCCGAAGCGGCTCGAGATGTGGCGACCCGATCTGGTGCGCACCCTCGAGTACGGGTACGTGGATGCGCCGGTGAACGTGCGGACCCAGCCGCGCCGCGGCTGCACACTGCTGTCGGCCGCCTCGAGCACCAGTCGGCTGGCAGTGCTCGAGCGCTGTCCCGGCGAAGCGGCCGTGCGGCTCACCGTGCAGAACCCGGCGCCCAAGGACAACACCGTGCCCGAGGAGTACGGCTCGCACGTGCTCACCGAACCGGGCGCGCTATCGGACAAGGCCCGCGTGATCGCGGTGTCGGACAACCGGATTGCGCTGTATCTGCCCGGAACCGCCACCACCGCACCGGAATTCGCCATCTACGATCAGGCCGCCAATCCCGTTGCGGTGCACCGGCTCACGACGCCGCTGAGCGACAGCGTCAAGACCACCCGGATCGGATCGGCCTTTCTGGTGTTCACCGGCAACAGCCTGATCGCGCTGAACGCCACCACCCTGGAGCCGATCTGGACCGCTCCCGACGCGCTGGGCAGCCCCGCCTGGATGGCCGGACAGCTGATCATGCCGACCGCCGACGGCATCGCCGCCCTCGACCTGACCACCGGCGCACGGATCTCCCGAATTCCGCTGCAGCGCAGCGGCTATCACAATGAGCCCATCTCGCTGGCGGTGGTCGGCTCCACCGTCCTCGAATTGCGCGGCGGGCAGCTCTACGGCCTGGGCCAGTAGCCCCTCGTCCCCGGCCCGGGGGATCTCGGGCATGATCGAAGACATGGGCGAGACGGAGTACCGGCTGGTATTGCTGCGGCACGGCGAAACCGAGTGGTCCAAGGCGCGTCGACACACCGGGCGCACCGATGTCCCGCTCACGCCGCTCGGACAGGAGCAGGCGCGCGCCGCCGCACACGTGCTGACCGGCCTGAAGCTGTCCGATCCCCTGGTCCTGACCAGCCCCAAGCAGCGGGCGGTGCAGACCGCGGAGCTGTCCGGCCTGTCCGATGCGCGGATCGACGACGACCTGGTCGAGTGGGACTACGGCGACTACGAGGGTCTGACCACACCGCAGATCCAGCAGACCGTCCCGGGCTGGACCATCTTCACCCACGACGTGCCCGGCGGGGAATCGGCCGCCCAGGTGCAGGCCCGCGCCGACCGGGTGCTGGCCGCGGTCGAGCCCGCACTGCGCTCCCGCGATGTGGTGCTGGTCGGACACGGGCACTTCTCCCGCGCGCTGATCGCCCGCTGGGCCGAATTCGACGTCCGGGAGGGCCGGCGCTTCTTCCTGTCGACCGGCGCGATCAGCGTCCTCGGACACGACCATCAGGCCCGCACGATCCTCGCCCATAATCTCGTCCCCGATCTCGACGGAGCCGCCCGATGATTCGCCGCGCCACCCCCGACGACGTGCCCGCCCTGGTGCAGCTGGTCTACGACCTGGCCGAGTACGAGAAGGCCGGGCAGGAATGCACTCTCACCCCCGAGCAGTTGCACACCGCCCTGTTCGGCCCCTCCCCCGCCCTGTTCGCCCATGTGGCCCACGGCGATTCGAGCGACGAGGTGCTCGGCTGCGCGATCTGGTTCCTGAACTTCTCCACCTGGGACGGGGTGCACGGGATCTACCTCGAGGACCTCTACGTCAAACCGGAGGCGCGAGGACTGGGCCTGGGCAAGGCCCTGATCGCCGAACTGGCCCGAGAGGCCGTGGCCAAGGGCTACAGCCGGGTCGCCTGGGCCGTGCTGGACTGGAACACCCCGTCGATCGACTTCTACAAATCCCTGGGCGCCGAACCCCAGGACGAATGGACCGGCTACCGCCTGTCCGGCGATGCACTGGGACGCCTCGCGGCGTCCTGATTCGGACTCCCCGACGAAACACCTAGCCGTAGCTGCGGGCCATCCAGCGGTTCGAGGGCGGGGAGAAGATCAGCACCAGGGTGACCACGGCGGCCAGGCCCACCGGGACGGCCAACTCGGGCCGGTGCGAGCTGAACATGTACCAGGCCACCGGCAGCAACAGCACCTGCGCGAGCACCACGATGGCCCGCCCCCACCGGTGCCCGCGGAACAGCGCGACACCCGCCGCGAGCACCGCACCGGCGAGGATCGCGAAATACGCGGCGGTCCCATACGCCTGGGTCGCGGTCTCGTTACCCCGAGTTCCCTGCGCCACCAGCACGATCGCGATGATCACCCCGACCAGCCCCTCCAGGGCCGCCACCGCCCCGGCCCCGCGCACCGTCCCGGGCGCCTCCACCGATCCGGTCCCTCCACCATCCGTGTCCTGCTTCGCCACCCGCCCAGCCTAAGGCCCTGCCGTTCCGGCGGGGCAACACAAGGTGCCGACCGACTTCGCAGGCAACGCGAGGTGTCAACCGATTTCACCCGTGGCTAGGCTGCTGGCGTGCGGACGTTGCTGATCGTGAACCCGAATGCCACCTCGACCACACCGGCCACTCGGGATCTGCTCGCTCACGCATTGGAGAGCCGCACCCAGCTGATCGTGGCCCACACCCAGCATCGGGGGCATGCGGCCGAGTTGGCGCAGTGGGCCGCCACCAACGAGATGGATCTGATCGTCGTGCACGGCGGGGACGGCACGGTCAACGAGACGATCAACGGCTTCCTGCCGCTGCCGCAGGTCGACGACGGGCAGGCGTGGATTCCGCGGCTCGGCGTCATCCCGGGCGGGTCGGCCAACGTCTTCGCCCGCTCGCTGGGCATCGCGCCCGACCCGGTGGCCGCCACCAATCAGCTGATCGACCTGCTGTCGCTGGACGCGGGCGGGAGCAGGGCGGGATCGAACACAGCCGGGAGCAGGGCGGGATCGAACACAGCCGGGAGCGCGGCGGGCGGTGACCGACGCATCGGCCTGGCCATCGCCGACGACCGCTGGTTCACCTTCAGCGCGGGCGTGGGCCTGGACGCCGACGTGTGCGAGGCCATCGACCGCAGCCGCGCCAACGGGCACACGGCCACCCCGGCCCGCTATCTGCGCACCACCGTGCGGCAGTTCTTCCGGGCCAAGCGCAAGGAGCCGGCGGTCACCCTGCACGTGCCCGATCACGAACCGGTCACGGGCGTGCATTACGCATTCGTGACCAACACCAGCCCGTGGACCTATCTCGACTCCACTCCGGTGCGCACCAACCCCGGGACTCGATTCGAAACCGGACTCGGAGTGTTTGCCATGCAGACCATGCGGGTACTGCCCACACTGTGGGTCGCCCGCCAGTTGTTGGCCAAGGATGGAAACCCCAAGGCGCGCAAATTGTTTCGCACCGACGATGTTCCGTCGGTGCGGATCGAGGCCGCCGAACCCATCGGGCTGCAAATTGACGGCGACTTCATCGGCCGACGCAGCGTGGTGGATTTCACGGCCGTGCCGGAGGTGCTCGAGGTGGTCGCTCCGCGACCCGAATCGGGCCGACACAACTGAGAAACATCGCAGTTGTGCTGCGAAAACTGGCGCGAGCGAGTACAAAGGACTCCGCAGGCCCCCGATGTAGGGGTCTTACAGCGTGAGCTTCCCCACGGTGCACCACAAACCTATTGACATCTACGGTGTTCGTGAAAGCATTCACAAGCAACCGTGCGGAAACATTCGAGTCGCACAAGTGAACGGACCACAAACACGAGGCGCCCTAGCGCGCCCAGCAAAGGAGCAGAGGAATGGACTGGCGCCACAAGGCCATCTGTCGCGACGAGGACCCCGAGCTGTTCTTCCCGGTAGGTAACAGCGGTCCTGCACTCGCGCAGATTGCCGATGCCAAGCTGGTCTGCGCCCGCTGCCCCGTGACCGCCGAGTGCCTGTCCTGGGCCCTGAAGTCGGGGCAGGATGCCGGCGTTTGGGGTGGTATGAGCGAAGACGAGCGTCGGGCGCTGAAGCGTCGCAACGCGCGCACCCGCACCCGTAGCGTCGTCTGACGGCGTTCGGCGTTACGGCCACGCGATAGCCGCACAGCCCGGCACGTAGCGCATTTTCGGCCCGGCACCCGCGAGGTGCCGGGCTTCATTGTTTTCAGGGATCAACGGGACGATCGGCGGCCGAGCGGAACCCGGAGTACCGCATCGGTTCCCACATCCGCACCCGGGTGCAAACCGATCGAACCACCCAATTCGGCGGTCACCAGAGTGCGCACGATCTGCAGGCCCAACCGGTCCGAACCTTCCAAACTGAAACCGTCGGGCAAACCCCGGCCGTCATCGCTGATGATCACATCCAGCCAGCGCGCCGAACGCTCGGAACGAATTGTCACTGTGCCGTTTTCGCCCGGATCGAAAGCATGCTCGATTGCGTTCTGCACCAATTCGGTCAGCACCATCACCAGCGGCGTGGCCCGCTCGGCGGAGAACACTCCCAGCGAACCCGCCCGGCGCACTTTGATCCGCGCGGTATGCACGGTCGCCACATCGGCCATGATCGGCAGCAGCCGGTCCACGACCTCGTCGAGATCGACCTCTTCGTCAACCGACATCGACAGCATTTCGTGCACCGACGCGATGGAGGTGACCCGGCGCACCGATTCGGTCAACGCCAGCCGCGCCTCCTCGTTCTCGGTGCGCCGCGCCTGCAATCGCAGCAGTGCCGCGACCGTCTGCAGGTTGTTCTTCACGCGGTGGTGGATCTCGCGAATGGTGGCGTCCTTGGACAGCAGCGCCCGGTCGCGGCGCTTGACCTCGGTGACGTCGCGGACCAGCACCGCGGCACCGGCCAGCTCGCCGTGCGGGCGCAGCACTATGGTGCGCAGCAGCACCGTCGCCCCGCGCGCCTCCACCTCCATGCGCCGCCCCGATTTGCCCGCCAGCGCGGCTTGGATATCGCTGACGACCTCCTGGGCATCGAACGGGTCGGTGATCAGCGAGCGCGTCGTCTGGGCCAGATCCTGGCCCGCCAGATCGCTCTGCAGGCCCATGCGGTGATAGGCCGACAGCGCATTGGGGCTGGCGTAGGCCACGATGCCCTCGGTGTCCAGGCGGATGAACCCGTCACCGGCGCGCGGACTGGAATGCGATCCGGTGCGGTCCTCGAGCGTCGGGAAGGTGCCGTCGGCGATCATCTGACACAGATCGTCGGCACAGGCCATATAGGCGTGCTCGAGGCTGCCGCGCACCTTCGACCGCTGCACGTCCGTGTCGCGGGCGAGCACGGCGATCACGTGCTCGCCGACCCGAACCGGAATCGCCTCGCGAATGGCGTGCACCGGACTGGGGTGGTAGACCCCCTGGGATTCGCCGTCGGAGTCGATTCGCACGATCTCGCCGGTCAGCAGCGCCTCGAACACCTGCGGATGATCCTCTTTGGAGGCGAGGCCGCCGACCAGATCCTCCGGATGCACGGTGGCGCCGGTGGTGGGGCGGCACTGGGCGACGCAGACGACGTCGGCGCCCTCCGACACCGGGCCCGCGCCCACCCACAGCAGCAGATCCGCGAACGACAGGTCCGACAGCAGCTGCCAATCACCCACCATCCGCTGCAGATGATCCACGGCCGCACCCGGTAGATCCGTATGCTCGGCCAGCAGATCGCTCAGTGTCGACATCACCACGCTCCTTCAACCCGATGTGAATATCCTCCACTACGCATCGGGGTGGAGCGCAGGCACTAGGAGATGACGGCGATCAGGTCGCCCTTCTGCAGGACGTCGCCGGGCTTGACGTTGATCGACGTCACCGTGCCGCTCGATTCGGCGACCACCGGAATCTCCATCTTCATCGACTCCAGCAGCACCAGGGTGTCCCCCTCCTCGATCGGCGCCCCCTCCTGCGCGACGATCTGGAAGACGGTCGACACCATCTCGGCGTGCACTTCCTCGGCCATGACACCCTTTCCACCCGTCGGCACTGTGAATATTCCGGCCCCGCATCCGCTGCAGGCCCACCCAACCACACATGAAACAATGACGCTCGATCAGAAGGAGGATACCGATGGGTAAGCGTGGTCGTAAGAAGCGCAGCCGCCGCAAGAACGCGGCCAACCACGGCAAGCGTCCCAACGCTTGATCGTGCCGCCGACCCGGTCGGCGAAACCCGAAAAGCACTGAGCGGCACGCCATCCCGGATGGCGTGCCGCTCTGCTGTGGAACTATCCCTCGCGGGTCTCGGTGATCGTGATGGACCGCCGGATCTCCAGCGTCAGCCGTTCGCGCAGCGATTCGGGTGCCTTGTCGCCGCCGCACTTGGTGTGCAGCAGGCGCTTGAGCTTCTCCTCGAGACCGTAGGCCTCGATGCACGGCGAGCAGTGGTCCATGTGATGCTGCAGCCGGGCCCGGGTGGCCTCGTCGCATTCACCGTCGAGCATGAGCCAGACGTCGGCGAGCACAGCCGTGCAGTCCAGTTCCATGTCGTCGTTGTCCCCGGCACTCACTGGGTTACCTCCTGACGCGTGCCACTGCCCGCTCGGTTCCGGTCGAATCCACGTTCGTGCGCCACGTCGGCGAGCAGCCCCTTGAGCTGCTTGCGGCCGCGGTGCAACCGGGACATGACCGTACCGATCGGAGTCCCCATGATCTCGGCAATCTCCTTGTAGGGGAAGCCCTCCACGTCGGCGTAGTAGACCGCCATCCGGAATTCCTCCGGCAGCGACTGCAGGGCCGACTTGATGTCGTCGTCGGGCAGCGCCTCGAGCGCCTCCATCTCCGCCGAACGCAGACCCGTCGAGGTGTGCTCGGCGGTCGACGCGAGCTGCCAGTCGGTGATCTCGTCGGTCGGATACTGCGCGGGCTGGCGCTGCTTCTTCCGATAGGAGTTGATGTAGGTATTGGTCAGGATGCGGTACAGCCAGGCCCGCAGGTTGGTGCCCTCCCGGAAGGACCGGAAGCCCTGGTAGGCCTTGGCATAGGTCTCCTGCACCAGATCCTCGGCGTCGGCCGGGTTGCGGGTCATCCGCAAGGCCGCACCGTAGAGCTGGTCCAGCAGCGGGAGCGCATCGCGCTCGAACCGCTCGGCCAGCTCCGCATCGCTGGCATTGCTGCGTGTCGCCCCCGGCTCGTCGTCCGCGAATTCGTCATCAATGGCCAGGTCATCGGTGTCACCGATGCCCTCGGGCCCGGAATCGCCCGCGGTGTCGCCGCGCAGGCGATCGGCCGCCATATCGTCGTCGCTCGTCACGCCCATCCCTTCGATCGCCGTAGCTTCCGAATCTACCGCGAGGGGGGTGGGCAGCAGGAATCCGGTGACCGGCGCCACCGGGTCCAGCTGTGGGAACGACGGCGGCGACCCGGCGTGCACCGGACGTTCGTCGACCAGAACCGTCACCGGTAATCTCCTTCGGTTCACGGGATATGGGATCGAGGGTGGGTATCGCATGCAACATGGCAACCCTTCGGTGTGTTCCCGCGGGTGGCCTCTCCCGTGCCCTACCTGGCTTCCCGGCCTTCTTTCGCCTTCCGGCTTCCCGGCCCCTTTTCGCTTTCCGGCTTCCCGGCCCCTTTTCGCTTTCCGGCTTCCCGGCCCTTTTTCGCTTTCCCGGCCGAAGGCCGGGAATCTAAGGTGACCCGCATGGCAGGAGCTTCCACGCCCGCGATCCGCGCATTGACCCAGGCGAAGGCCCCCCATCACGTGCACTCCTACCCCCACGATCCGCGCAGCGACTCCTATGGCGCCGAGGCCGTGGCAGCGCTGGCCGAACAGCTGGGCGTGGTGGCCGAGCAGATCTTCAAGACCCTGGTCGTCGAGCTGTCGACGGGCGGGCTGGCGGTGGCGGTCCTGCCGGTCCCGCGCACCCTCTCGCTGAAGGCCGCCGCGGCCGCCCTGGGCGCGCCGAAGGCGGCGATGGCCGACAAGGCCAAGGCCGAGCGCACGACCGGCTACGTCCTGGGCGGCATCTCCCCGCTCGGCCAGAAGCGGCTGCTGCCGACCGTGGTGGATGACTCGGCACTCGACTGGGACCGCATGCTGTGCAGCGCGGGCAAGCGCGGCTTGGAGATCGAGGTGGCGCCCGCCGACCTGATCCGGCTCACCCAGGCCGTCACCGCCCCTATTACCCAGGGCTGACCAGGGCGACTCGGCTCACACCCGAAACGACTTGCCGTCGCGGACATATCTCCGCATACTTGCCAGGTACAACTAGTTGACTCATACAAGCAATTACCTTTTGCAAGTAGTTGGCCCGCACAAGGAGGCATTGAGCATGGACAGCGACGCGGTGATCGACCAGATCGCCCAGCAGCTGATCCGCCTGGCTCGCATCCGGGAGCGCACCCAAGCGCAGATCGCCGCCGCATCCGGCAGCGAGATCGAGCTCGCGGCCTACGGCATCATCTTCCGGCTGCTCTGCGACGGCCCGATGCGGTCGGGAGCGCTGGCCGAGGCGCTGTACTCGGATGCCTCCACGATCAGCCGCCAGGTCGCGAGCCTGGTCAAGAAGGGGCTGATCGAGCGCCGGGCCGACCCCGACGACGGGCGGGCCAGCGTCCTGGTCGTCACCGACGCCGGCCGGGAGCTGGCCGCGGAAATCCGCAGGCGCCGCAACGAAACCCTCGACCGGGTCATGGCGAACTGGTCCCGCGACGATCGCGAACTGCTCGGGCACCTGCTGCGCCGGTTCGTCGACGACTACGAGGCCGCCCGCCCGGCCATCCTCACTCCCCCGAAAATTTCTGCGACGGAGGAACATTCGTGACAGCAACCATCGAAGAACCGAGATCGGAGGCGGCCGGCTTCACCCACCGCCAGGTTCTGGTGATCATGAGCGGCCTGATGCTCGGCATGCTGCTGGCCGCGCTCGACCAGACCATCGTCTCGACCGCGATCCGCACCATCGCCGACGACCTGCAGGGCTACTCGCTGCAGGCGTGGGTGACCACCGCCTACCTGATCACCGCCACCCTGGCCACCCCGCTGTACGGCAAGTTGTCCGACATGTACGGGCGCAAGCCGTTCTATCTGGCCGCCATCACGATCTTCGTGATCGGCTCGCTGGCCTGCTCGTTCGCGCAGTCGATGTACGAGCTGGCCGCCTTCCGCGCGCTGCAGGGCCTGGGCGCCGGTGGTCTGATGTCGCTGGCGCTGACCATCATGGGCGATATCGTCAGCCCGCGTGAGCGGGCCCGCTACCAGGGCTACTTCCTGGCCGTCTTCGGCACCTCCAGCGTGGTCGGCCCGGTGCTGGGCGGCCTGTTCGCCGGTCAGGACAGCCTCTTCGGCGTCACCGGCTGGCGCTGGGTGTTCCTGGTGAACGTGCCGGTCGGCGTGGTCGCGCTGGCCGTGGTGAGCAAGGTGCTGCACCTGCCGAAGAAGCCGCATCCGGGTGTGCGGGTCGACTGGTGGGGCGTGCTCATGCTGGCGGTCGGCATCGTGCCGCTGCTGGTGGTGGCCGAGCAGGGTCGCGAATGGGGTTGGGGCAGCACCAATTCGGTGCTCTGCTACGTGATCGGCGTGCTGGGCGTGCTCGGGTTCATCGCGGTCGAGGCCAAGCTGGGCGACGTGGCCCTGATCCCGCTGCGGATGTTCAAGAGCTCGACCTTCGCGCTGGGCGTGGTGATCTCGTTCGTGGTCGGTGCCGCCATGTTCGGCGGTATCAGCCTGCTGCCGCAGTATCTGCAGGTGGTGCGCGGCTCCAGCCCGACCGTCGCCGGTCTGCAGATGCTGCCGATGGTGCTGGGCCTGATGACCGGATCGATCATCGCGGGCCAGCTGATCTCGCGCACCGGCCGCTACCGGGCCTTCCCGCTGATCGGTGCGGCACTGCTGACGCTGGGCCTGTTCCTGCTGCACTTCGTGACCGCCGACAGCCACCTGTGGCTGGTGATGATCTTCATGGCGATCGCCGGCCTGGGCCTGGGCAATCTGATGCAGCCGCTGACCCTGGCGCTGCAGAATGCGCTGCCGCCGAAGGATATGGGCGTGTCCACCGCGGCCGCCACCTTCTTCCGGCAGATCGGCGGCACCCTGGGTGTGGCGGTGTTCCTGTCCATCCTGTTCGCGCAGCTGACCCCGAATATCAGCAACGAGCTGCATTCGTCGGCGACGCAGCCCGCATTCCAGCAGGCGGTGGTCGAGGGCGTGCACAGCACCAACCCGGCCGATGCGGCACTGTCGAAGGGGCTTGCCGCCCATGACGTCTCCGCCGCCGGTGCGGTGATGAACGACAGCTCGGTCATCCAGCAGCTGAACCCGACGCTGGCCCGGCCGTTCAAGGTGGGCTTCGCCGACTCGATGTCGACGGTGTTCCTGTCGGTGGCCGGTATGGCGGCCCTGGCCCTGCTGCTGGTGCTGTTCTGGAAGGAGGTGCCGCTGCGCACCGCGGGCGGCATCCAGGCCGCAGGGCAGGCACGAACCGAGGAAAAGGTAACCGCCTCGGTACCGCAGGCGTAGGCATCCGTGGGGGTCCCCGCCTGCTGCTGGCGGGGACCCCGACACGCACAGTCAGAGGCATGAAACACGCAAATGTCCCGAATGGAACCGGGCAGTATGCGTTACTGGTCGGGTCAGATTCGTTCGACCGGAGGATGTGATGCGACATGTCTGACCGACGCCGTTTACGCACCCTGATCGTGTCGGGCGGTGCCCTGGTGGCCCTGGGATCGGGTGTGACGGCCGCGGTCCCCGTGGCCGCGGCACCGGTGATCGTGACTGCCGTGGATTCCAACTACCCCATGGGCGGCGGACCGGGACAGGCGACCCAGGATCCGTCCAGGCAGGCGGAGAAGGCAGAGAAGTTCGGCGGGAGCCTGACCACCAGACTCGTGGATCTGGGCGCGAGCGTCGTCAAGTGCGGGCTCGGCATCGCGGTGCCGACCGTGAGATGCGATATGTGACAACGAAGTCCCGCCGACGGCCGGTCAGATCAGGCTGGTCTGACCGGCCTGTTCGGTATTCGCACCGGATGCCTCGGCCAGCAGTTCCGGGCCGTTGTTGCGCACGCTGTTCACCAGGGGTGACACCGGACGCGCGACGATTCCCGAAATCCAGTCCACCGGAGGGGTTTCCAGCAACTCCTGCGGGGCCGGGTGGTCCGGATCCAGCCAGGCGTCCCAGTGCTCGCGCGGCATCGGCAGCGGCATCCGGTCGTGGATCTTGGTCAGGTCACCTACGGCGTCGGTGGTCAGGATCGTGCACGACAGCAGCGGATCCATATCCCGCTGCGCCGGATCGCGCCAGGTCGACCACAGCCCGGCCATATACAACCGGGACCCATCGGCGTGGGACATGAAGTACGGCTGCTTGATCGCCTTACCCTTGGCGGTCTCCCCCTCCACCAGCCATTCGTACCAGCCGTCCATCGGCACGAGGCAGCGCCGCTTCTTCACCGCGTCCCGGAACGAGGGTGCGGTGGCGGCCCGGTCGGCGCGGGCGTTGAACAGCGGCTTGCCCTTGGCGGGGACGCCGGGCTCGGCGGCCTTGGTCCACACCGGGATCAGGCCCCAGCGCATGCGCCGGATCCGCAGCGTCGGATCGTCGTCCGGGTGGTCGTGATCGTGGCGCTCGACCACCGTCAGCACCTGGTTGGTCGGTGCCACGTTGTAGTTGGGGCCCGAATCCGGCCGATCACCGGTTTCGTCGATGGCGTCGAGTTCGGCGGCCAGTCGGGCCGGGTTCGCCGTGGTCGCATATCTGCCGCACATGCACCCATGCTGCCACCGGGCACCGACAAGTATTTGACCGAAACGGCGGAAAAATGGCCGAAAATCCAACTGAAGGCGGTTGACTTCACATCTATGGTGTGAGAACTTCGTGCCGTAACTCTCTCACTAGGGGTCGCCGAGACATGTCCACCACCGAGTCCACCGCCATCGTTCCGGAGACCACGCTGACCTCGGTCAATCCGGCTACCGGTGAGGTCATCGCCAGCCATCCGATCGCCGACGAACAGGCGGTGCGCGCGGCCGTCGCCAAGGCCCGCACCGCGGCCGCGACCTGGGGACGGCTCAGCTACGCCGACCGCAAGCGGCACCTGCTGCGCTGGGGCAGCCGCATCGTCGCCGAGGCCGACCGATTCTGCGACCTGATCCACGCCGAGAACGGCAAACCCCGCGACGACGCCTTCCTCGAGTTGATGCTGGCCCTCGAGCACATCAAATGGGCCGCCAACAACGCCGAGAAGGTGTTGAAGCCCAAGAAGGTGTCCCCCGGCGCGCTGATGGCCAACTTCGCCGCCTACATCGAACAGCGCCCGCTCGGCGTGGTGGGCGTGATCGGCCCGTGGAACTACCCGGTCTACACGCCCAACGGCTCGATCGCCTATGCGCTGGCCGCCGGAAATGCCGTGGTGTTCAAGCCCAGCGAGTACTCCACCGGCATCGGCAATTTCCTGGCGGAGCTGTTCGCGAAGGCCAATCCGGAGCTTCCCGAGGGCGTATTCGGCACGATCAACGGCTACGGCGCGACCGGTGCCGCACTCGTCCGCTCGGGCGTCGACAAGATCGCGTTCACCGGATCCACCGCCACCGGTAAGAAGATCATGGCCGCCGCGGCCGAGAACCTCACCCCGGTCCTGCTGGAATGCGGCGGTAAGGATCCGGTCATCGTGGCCGCCGACGCCGATATCAAGGCCGCGGCCGATGCGGTCGCCTACGGCGCGACCATGAACAGTGGCCAGACCTGCGCCGGTGTGGAGCGGGTCTACGTCGAGAAGTCCATCCGCGACGAGTTCGTCGCCGAGGTGAAGCGGATCCTGACCGATATTCACCCCGGCTCCGACGACAAGGCCTCCTACGGGCCGATGACCATGCCGAGCCAGATCGATATCGTGCGCCGTCACATCGAGGATGCGCTGAAGAAGGGCGGCACCGCGGTGCTGGGCGGCCCGGAATCGGTCAAGGCGCCCTACATCGAGCCGGTCGTGCTGGTCGATGTGGACGAGGGTTCGGAGGCGGTGTGCGAGGAGACCTTCGGCCCGACCGTCACCATCCGGACGGTGAACAGCATCGATGAGGCCGTCGAGCTGGCCAACGCCTCCAAGTACGGACTGGGTTCGTCGGTCTACTCGCGCAAGCGCGGCCTCGAGATCGCCCGCCGCCTGCGCGCGGGCGCCACCTCGGTCAACTCGGTGCTCGGCTTCGCCGCCATCTCGGCCCTGCCGTTCGGCGGCGTGGGCGATTCGGGCATCGGCCGCATCCACGGCGCCCCGGGCCTGCTGGAATTCTCCAGCCCGCACTCCATCGCCGTGCAGCGCTTCGCCATCCCCGGCATGGCCCTGCTCAGCTACGCCCGCACCGACCGCACCATGAACCTGCTCCGCAAGGTCGTCCCCCTCCTCCACGGCCGCCACAAGTAGGCCGTTCCGTGGGTCCCCGCCAAAAGCGCGCGGGGACCTACTTCCGGTCCGCCCAAGTGGGTTCCGCATGTTTCCCGGCTAGACCAGCCACGTACGGGTTTGCGACACCGTAGGCGGCGCAAAATAGCACAGTCCGGATGCGTACAGAGTTCTTACATAGGCGAAGATGGATTGGTGAGTTTCTGGCCTGCGCCCCATACCGAACAGCCCGTGCATGCGACCGTGCCGCTGCCCGGGTCGAAATCCATCACCAACCGGGCACTGATCCTGGCCGCACTCGCCGACCGCCCGTCGACCATCACCGGTGCGCTGCGCAGTCGTGACACCAACCTGATGATCGCCGCGCTGCGGGCCATGGGCACCGAAATCACCGGCGACGCAGAGACTCTCACCGTCACCCCCGCCGCCACGCTGAGCAGCGCCACCGTCGATTGTGGACTGGCCGGGACCGTCATGCGGTTCCTCCCGCCGGTGGCCGCGCTCGCCCACGGCGATGTCGCCTTCTTCGGCGACGAGCAGGCCCGGCTGCGTCCGCTGGGCACCATCCTGGACGCGCTACGCCGGCTCGGGGTGGATATCGACGGCGATTCGCTGCCGTTCGTGGTGCACGGCACCGGCTCGCTGCGCGGCGGCCCGGTCGCCATCGATGCCTCCGGCTCCTCACAGTTCGTCTCGGGGCTGCTGCTCTCGGCGGCCCGCTTCGACGAGGGCGTGACCGTTCACCACCAGGGCGACCCGCTGCCGTCGATGCCGCATATCGAGATGACCGTGCAGATGCTGCAGCAGGCCGATGTGCGTGTCGAGGCGCCGTCGGATCCGCGCAAGGACCAGATCTGGACGGTCTCGCCGGGCCCGATCCGCGCGGTCGACTGGGAGGTGGAGCCGGATCTGTCGAATGCGACCCCGTTCCTGGCCGCGGCGGCGGTGACCGGCGGCGAGGTGGTCATCCCGCACTGGCCGCAACTGACCACCCAGCCCGGCGATGTCATCCGCGAGATCCTGGTGCGCATGGGTGCCGAGGCGCGCCGCTTCGACGGCAAACTGACCGTGCGCGGCCCGGACCGGCTGGCCGGGATCGATATCGACCTGCACGACGTCGGAGAGCTCACCCCGACCGTCGCCGCACTGGCCGCACTGGCCTATTCGCCGTCCCGGCTGCGCGGCATCGCGCACCTGCGCGGACACGAGACCGACCGGCTGGCGGCGCTGGCCACCGAGATCAACCGGCTCGGCGGCAAGGTCACCGAAACCGATGACGGTCTCCACATCGTGCCCGCACCCCTGCACGGCGGCTCCTGGCATTCCTACGCCGACCACCGCATGGCCACCGCAGGGGCCATCCTCGGACTGCGCGTGCCGGGCGTGCGGATCGAGGATATCGGCACCACCGCGAAGACCCTGCCGAACTTCGTTGCCCTGTGGGAGGCAATGCTTTCCGGCGAAGAGGTGGCGCCCTGAGACGGCGCGACTACGACGAGTCCGATGTCCGGGTGCGCCCGGGCAAGGGCTCTCGTCCGCGCACCAAAACCCGCCCCGAACACCGGGATGCGGTGACCGCGATGGTGACCGCCGTGGACCGCGGCCGCTGGAGCTGTGTGCTGGACGGCGATCCGCAGCGACCGATCGTGGCCATGCGGGCACGGGAACTGGGCCGCACCCCGATCGTGGTGGGCGACGAGGTGGGTGTGGTCGGCGATCTGTCCGGCACGCCCGACACCCTCGCCCGCATCGTGCGCGTGGCACCGCGTCGAACGGTGTTGCGGCGCACCGCCGATGACACCGACCCGTTCGAACGGGTGGTGGTGGCCAACGCCGAGCAGCTGTTCATCGTCGTCGCGCTGGCCGATCCGCCGCCGCGCACCGGATTCGTCGAGCGCGCGATGGCCGCCGCGTATGCCGGTGGGCTGCAACCGATTCTGTGCCTGACCAAACACGACCTGTCGCCGACATCCGAATTCGCCGCGGAATTCACCGATCTGGGTCTCACCATCGTGCGCGGCGGCCGCGACGACCCCCTGGACCCGATCCTCGACCTGCTGCACGACAGGCTCACCTGCCTGCTCGGCCACTCCGGCGTCGGCAAGTCCACGCTGGTGAATCGCCTTGTGCCGGATGCGGATCGGGCCGTGGGCGAGGTCTCCGGCGTCGGCAAGGGCCGCCACACCTCCACCCAGTCCGTCGCACTGCCGCTCCCGGGCGGCGGCTGGGTCATCGACACCCCCGGCATCCGTTCCTTCGGCCTGGCCCACATCACCCCCGACGACGTCATTCACGCCTTCGCCGACCTGTCCGAGGCCATCGAGGACTGCCCCCGCGGCTGCACCCACCTCGGCCCACCCGCCGACCCCGAATGCGCCCTGGACCAACTCCCCGGCAAGGAGCGCCGAGTCGCCGCCATCCGCCACCTCCTGACCGCCCTGAACTCCAACGACCCCTGGATGATGGGCAACGGATAACGGGCCGAGCGCTACTCGGCGGAGGCTGCGTCGGCAGGCCGGAGGGCCTACAGTGCTACCTCGATGGTGATCGACGATCAGCGCTTCGAGTTTGCGCGGTATGTGGCAGGCCAGGTCGAAACGATTCTCGGTGGGACCGGGCTGGGCGGGGCTCGCTACGACCCCGACGAGTTCGCGCTCTACGTCGGGGACGATTGGATTCTGTACCTGCACAACCTGTTTCGCGAGACCGCCGCGTTGCCGTCCGGAGAGCGCGACGCGCGAGTCACGCGCTTCGTCCGCGCCGTGCTGGACTCCGGCGCCGAGGCATCGGAATGGGAACAGGTCCGCGCGCTGCTGCGGCCGATCCTGCGGTCGGTCACCTACGGTCTCGGCGCGCCGGAGGCGACCGAATTCCTGTCGCGTCCGGCATTCCCGTTCATCGACGAGCTGGTGGCCATCGACCGGCCGCACAGCCGCTCGATCGTGACGAGGTCGGAGGCGGCCGCCTGGGGTGTCTGCGCCGACGAGATATTTGCCCGGGCCCGGCGCAATCTCGCCATGCTGGGACAGCCGGAGCCGATGGAGCCCCATACCGTCGCGCGTTTCGTGGACGACGGCGATTCCTACTTCACCTCGCGGCTCGTCGGTGCGAATTGGTTGGCGGCCTTCGCCGTCGACGGCGTCCGTCCGGTCGCCTTCATCCCGGACGTCGACACCCTCATCATCGCCCCCGACGACCCGGAGATCCTCGAGACGCTCTTCGGCATGGCCGAGCAACAGTACCGGGAGGCCACGCGGCCGCTCTCGCCGCAGGGATACACCCTCGACGCGCAGGGCGCGGTGGTCCCCTTCGACCGAGCGGGCCCGCACCCGCAACTGCCGGTCAGCCGACGCGCGGGCTCCGGCTTGGCGATCTCGGAATACCGCGCGCAGGCCGAGTGGTTGCAGAGCCTGCTCGACGACGACCTCGACGACGAGCCTCTCGGACTGCGACCGGCCTACGTCGCCACCCCCATGCTCCACGACGGCGCGACCGGCCCCGCCACCGTCACCATCTGGGGTAAGGACGTGGAATACCTACTGCCGGAATCCGATTACGTCGCCTTCTGCGATATGGACTCCCGCGGCGAACCCTACGTCCTGTTCACCGTGCCCTTCGCGGACGTGGTCGACATCGTCGGCCTGAAATCCGTCCCCGACCTCGCGCCGCCGCGCTACGAGGCCCGGCAGTGGCCGGACGACGCGATGCTGAGCGCCCTGGGCCGGGCGGCCGTATCACTGGAGTAGTTCGTCACTGCCCGTCGGGCTGCCCCGGCGCGAAGGGCCATTCCTCGAACCAGACGCAGCGCCCGTCGCGGTCGAACCGCAGAATCCACAGATCACGCCACCGCGCCGGATCGTCGGCGAAGTACTCCACCGCAACCCGAACCACCGCCGTATCCCCGTCGACCGCAACAACTTCCGAGGTCATCGCGAACGGCTCGTCGGGCCCGGCCCGCTTGTCCTCCCACAGCCGCTCCAACGCGGCCATCCCCCGCACCGGCTCGGCCCACGGCGACACCAGATAGCCGACGTCCTCGGCGAACAACTCCCGCAACTGCCCGGTCCCCGCCGCCCGCCACGCCCGCTCGTAACCCCCGACCCACGCCTCGACGGCCCCGCGATCCATGCCCCGAACCCTACTCGCCACGGGAATGCCGATCACCGATTGCGACATAACGGCATCGACGGCACACCGGTCGAGGTGTCCGCCGACACCCACCGGGCGAGCAACGAAACTGATCAAGTACCTGCCCGCATAGCTGAGCCCCGGCCAAAAGCACGCCGGGGCATTCGGGGTCATTGCTTGTCGCCGGGACATTCGGGGATCATTGCTTCGCCGGGGCATTCGGGGATCACTGCTTGTCGCCGGGGCATCCGGGGACGGCCGCTTGTCGCCGGGGCATCCGGGAACCGCCCCTCGTCATTCTGGGATGACGGCTTAGAAATATGTGACGCCGGGGCCCCGGACAATGTCGGAGCCCCGGCGGGCGGGATTACTTGCGGCGCTTGGACTTCGGGGGCTTGGTGTGTTTGCCCTCGGCGCGGGCGGCCTCGCGGCGCTCGCGGCGGGTCTTGCCCTCGGTGGGTTGGCCCTGACCGCCGCCGTACTCCTCGGCGTCGCTGTGGCGGGCGACGTGGCCACCCTCGTCGGGGCCGGAGTAGGTGAAGCCACCGACCCGCGGGCCCTCGCCGATTCCCTTGGCGCGCAGGGCCGCTGGAGGCGCCGGGGTGCCCTCGTCGACGGGTGCGGCAGGACCGGCCGCCGCGCCGACCGGCGACCGCAGGCCCGGATCGACCGAAACGCCCTGCGGCTGCGGCTGTTGCACCTCGACCTGCAGGTTGAACAGGAAGCCGACCGACTCCTCCTTCAGGCCCTCGAGCATCGCGGCGAACATGTCGAAGCCCTCGCGCTGGTATTCCACCAGTGGGTCGCGCTGCGCCATGGCCCGCAGGCCGATGCCCTCCTTGAGGTAGTCCATCTCGTAGAGGTGCTCGCGCCACTTGCGGTCCAGCACCGACAGCAGCACCTGACGCTCCAGGTTGCGCATGCTGCCCGGACCGGCCAGCTCGTCGATCTCCTTCTCGCGGCGCTCGTAGGCCTGATGGGCGTCGTCGAGGACCGCCTCGAGCAGCTCCTCGCGGGTCAGATCGCCGATCTCACCCGAGGAGTTCTCGCCGGTCAGATCCTTGTAGTCGATGCCGAGCGGGTACAGCGTCTTCAGCGCCGTCCACAGCTTCTCCAGATCCCAGTCCTCGACATAACCCTCGGCGGTGGCACCGTTCACATAGGCGGTGATCACGTCGCTGATCATGTTCTGGACCTGGCCCTCCATATCCTCACCGGCCAGGATCCGTTGCCGCTCCGCGTAGATGACGGTGCGCTGCTGGTTCATCACCTCGTCGTACTTCAGAACGTTCTTGCGGATCTCGAAGTTCTGCTGTTCGACCTGGGTCTGGGCGCTCTTGATGGCCCGGGAGACCATCTTCGCCTCGATCGGCACGTCGTCGGGCAGGTTGAGCCGGGTCATGATCGACTCCAGCGCCGCGCCGTTGAACCGCCGCATGAGCTCGTCGCCCAGCGACAGATAGAACCGCGACTCACCCGGGTCGCCCTGCCGGCCGGAGCGGCCGCGCAGCTGATTGTCGATACGCCGCGACTCGTGCCGCTCGGTACCCAGCACGTACAGGCCCCCGACCTCACGAACCCGCTCGGCGTCCTCCTCCACCTGCTGCTTGACCCGCTCCAGGGTCGGCAGCCAGTGCTGCTGGTACTCGTCCGGGGTCTCCACCGGATCCAGGCCCTGCCGGCGCAGCAGGATGTCGGCGATGATGTCCGGATTACCACCGAGCACGATGTCGGTACCGCGACCGGCCATATTGGTGGCCACGGTGACCGCGCCGGGGCGGCCCGCCTCGGCGATGATCTGGGCTTCCTGCTCGTGGTACTTCGCGTTGAGCACGTTGTGCGGAATGCCGCGCTTGGTGAGCAGCTTCGACAGATACTCCGACCGCTCCACCGAGGTGGTGCCGACCAGCACGGGCTGGCCCTTCTCGTGCGATTCGGTGATGTCGTCGGCGACCGCGTCGAACTTGGCCTCTTCGGTCTTGTAGATCAGGTCCGGCTGATCCTTGCGGATCATCGGCTTGTTGGTCGGGATCGGCACCACGCCCAGGCCGTAGATCTGATGCAGCTCGGCCGCCTCGGTCTCGGCGGTACCGGTCATACCCGACAACTTGTCGTAGAGGCGGAAGTAGTTCTGCAGCGTGATGGTGGCCAGCGTCTGGTTCTCCGGCTGGATCTCCACGCCTTCCTTGGCCTCGATGGCCTGGTGCATGCCCTCGTTGTAGCGGCGGCCCACCAGGATGCGGCCGGTGAACTCGTCGACGATGATCACTTCGCCGTTGCGGACGATGTAATCCTTGTCGCGCTGGTAGAGCTCCTTGGCCTTGATGGCGTTGTTGAGGTAGCTGACCAGCGGCGAGTTGGCCGCCTCGTACAGATTGTCGATGCCCAGCTGGTCCTCGACGAATTCGACACCGGCCTCGTGCACGCCGATGGTGCGCTTCTTGATGTCGACCTCGTAGTGGATGTCCTTCTTCAGCAGCGGTGCTATGCGCGCGAATTCGGCGTACCACTTCGAGGAGGCGTCGGCCGGGCCCGAGATGATCAGCGGCGTGCGGGCCTCGTCGATCAGAATCGAGTCGACCTCGTCGACCACGGCGAAGTTGTGCCCGCGCTGGACCAGGTCGTCCAGCGAGTGGGTCATGTTGTCGCGCAGGTAGTCGAAGCCGAACTCGTTGTTGGTGCCGTAGGTGATGTCGGCGTGGTAGGCGGCGCGGCGCTCGGCCGGGCTCATACCGGACAGGATCACGCCGACCTCGAGGCCGAGGAAGCGGTGCACGCGGCCCATCCACTCCGCGTCGCGGCGGGCCAGGTAGTCGTTGACGGTGACCACGTGCACGCCGTCGCCGGACAGGGCGTTGAGGTAGGCCGGGAGCACACAGGTGAGGGTCTTACCTTCACCGGTCTTCATCTCGGCCACGTTGCCGATGTGCAGCGCGGCGCCGCCCATCACCTGCACCTTGTAGTGCTTCTGGCCGAGCACTCGCCAGGCCGCCTCGCGCGCGACGGCGAACGCCTCGAGCAGCAGTTCGTCCAGGGATTCACCGTCGGCGAAGCGCTGCTTGAACTCGTCGGTCTTACCTCGCAGCTCGGCGTCGGTGAGGTCGGCGAACTCGTCCTCCAGATCGAGAACTTCGTCGGCCAGCCGCGCTAGCCGTTTGACCACGCGACCCTCACCAAAACGTAGCAACCTCGTCAGTGTCAGCGCAGGCACGGGTCTCGTCAGTCCTCTGGTCGATGTTGTCGTCTTCGTACCCCGCGTGGGGTGGGTGTGGTCTGCACGGATGCGCAGCAAAGCCCATGGTAATGCGGGACCCATCGTAGGCGTCGGGCACGCACCGCACCGGGGGCCACACCAGGGGTGTTTGCCGTCGTCACCGCAGTTTCAGCGCGGCCAGCCGCCAGCGGTCGCGATGGGCGACGATGCGCCCGGCGAGGGCGAAGCGCCGCGAGCCGCGGGCGTAGCTGCCGAATATCTCGGCCACGCCCGGCGCGACCGGCGTCATTCCGACACTGATCAGGGTGGCCGCGCCGAGCCGGCGCTCGGCGACGCCGGTCCGGGCCACCGTCGCCAGCGCGGCCGCCACGGTCGGCTCGGCCAGCGGGCCCAGCTGCGCGACCGGCCGCCGCCCGTCCAGCACCTCCAGCACCGAACGCAGCGACCGCTCGGCGAATCTCATTGCCGCCGAATCGGTTTCACGCCTGGTGGCGTAGGATGAAGAGCGTCCGTCGTGGGGCGACCGGCGATGCGCGCTGTGCGCACCGGCGGCCCGCGACGGCATACGGTGCCGGCAGGGCAGCGCGGCCCGCCCGGAACCGGCCGGTGGCGGCTCGAAATTCGGTGCGGGCGACAGTGAGCGGCTGTAACGACCGAGCATTTCGTTCCCCTGCAGTCGGCTCCCCTGGACACGAATCGCACCAGCATCGCACGGAAGCCGCTGCGGGTGAAAGGTTTTCCGCGGCCGACGCGAAAAGTCCCACACTTCCGCCGCCGAACCGTTTGTGTGACCTCACAATGGAGCGGGTATCGGAAGGAGTACCGGACAGCGTGATCACGAGACTGACGCCGCAGGATGCGTCGTTCTACCGGCTCGAATCGAGCAGTAATCCGATGCACATCGGCTCCCTCGCGATCGTGCGCGACCCTTCCCCCGCCGAGCAGCCGCCGCGGCCGTCGCTGGACTACGAGCGCCTGGTGGACCTTGTCGAGAGCCGTTTACCGCTGGTGCCGCGCTACCGGCGCAAGGTGCGCGAGATTCCGTTCGCGCTGGGCCGGCCGGTCTGGGTGGAGGATGCCCACTTCGACATCACCTACCACGTGCGCCGCTCGGCGCTGCCGAATCCCGGCTCCGACGACCAACTGCACGAGCTGGTGTCACGGCTGGCCTCACGCCCGCTCGACCACACCCGCCCGCTGTGGGAGATGTATCTGATCGAGGGGCTGTCCGGCGGGCGGCGGGCCATCTTCACCAAGACCCACACCGCCCTGGTCGACGGCAGCAGCGCCCTCGAGATCGGGCACGTCATCCTCGACACCAGCCCGTCGCCGCGCGAGGTCGCCGCCGACGCCTGGACCGCCCGCCGCGAACCCGGCGAGGTGGAGCTGCTGGGCATGGCGCTGGTGGAGCTGGCCGCCCAGCCCCGCGAGGCGCTGGAGGTGCTGCGCGAGGCCGGCGTCAATGCCTCGGGGATCTTCGGGGTGGCCGGGAAGGCGGTGGACAAGATGGTGTCGGTGGTGCGCACCGCCGCGATCGGCGCGCCCGACAGCCCGTTCAACGCGCGCACCTCCCGTAACCGCCGCTTCCAGGTGGTGCAGACCGATCTCGAGGACTACCGCAAGATCCGCCGCCGGTTCGACTGCTCGATCAACGATGTGATTCTCGCGGTGGTGACCGGGGCGCTGCGCATCTTCCTGCAGTCGCGCGGCGACATGCTCACCGAATCCGCGGTCCTTCGGGCCGTGGTGCCGATGTCGGTGTACGTGGAGGGGCCGGGCGGTGACCAGCTGAAACCGGCCAGCGAGGTGTCGTCGTTCCTGGTGGACCTGCCGGTGGGCGAGCCGAACCCGGTGATGCGCCTGTCCCACATCTCCCATGCCACCGAGGCGCACGCCCGGCACCGGCGCAGCGTGCGCGCCCGCACCCTGGTGCACATGGCCGGCTTCGCTCCGGCCAGCCTGCATGCGATGAGTGTGCGGGCGGCGAGTACGTTCGCAGAGCACACGTTCAATCTGGTGATCACCAATGCGCCGGGTCCGCAGCAGCCGATGTACATCGGCGGCGCGCGGATGCTGGAGATGTATCCGGTGTCGCCACTGCTGCGCAACCAGGCCTCGAGTATCGGAATCACGTCCTACGACGGACGCGTGTTCTACGGTCTCAATGCCGATCGCGATGCGATGGCCGATATCGGAGTGCTGTCCGCGGCGGTGCGCGAGTCCATGGAGGAGATGCTCGGTGCCTGCGTCCAGTAAAGGCAAGCTACGGGTCTACATCCCGGCGACCGTGGCCATGCTGCGGGAACTGGTGGACGATCGCGAGATCCGCGCGATCAACGACACGGCGTTCGCGGTGACCCCTGCGCTACGGGAGGCCTACGCCTCCGGTGACGACGAGGAGTTGGCGGAGGTCGCGATGGGCGAGGCGGCGCGGGCGGCCCTGCGGCTGCTGGCCGAGGAGCGCGAGGCGGGGTCGCTGTCCGACGACTCCTCCGACGAGGACCCCTCCGACGACGCCGACGGCTACCACGGCCCGGTGTACCGGCGCGCGGTGATCGCCGCCGACGTGACCGGCGCGGCGCTGCGCCCGGATCTCGACGACGCCGTGGTGCGGCTGTCGGCCCCGGTCACCTACGACATGATCGCCTCGGTGCACGTGGATCTGGCCGAGGCCGAACCGGCCGTCGCCAAGGCCGTCGACGTCGTCGACGCCGCCGATCTGGGGGATCCGGACGCCGAATTCGTCCTCGGCGATGCGGAGGACCACCAGCTGGCCTGGTATGCGGCCCAGGAGCTGCCGTTCCTGCTCGAACTGCTCTGATCCCTCGCTTCGCTCGGGAAATGGAAGGGCTTCGCTCGGAAAAGTGAGGGGCTTCGCTCGGAAAAGTGAGATCCCTCGCTTCGCTCGGAAAAAGTGAGGACTCCGCTCAGGAACTGCAAGGGCGCACGAAACCGTCAGGACGCATGGGAACTGCCAGGGCACCCGGGAACGTCGGTGCGCACGGGAACTGCATGAGCGCACAGGAACTGCGAGGGCGCATCTCCTCCCCTGTTCCCCGGCTTGCCCCTATTCCCGGCTTGCCCCTATTCCCGAGCGAAGCGAGGGACCCCTAATGCCGGGACTACGTGACGTGGCTCGCAGTATGTCCTAACCTACGATGCCGTAACCTTGTCCGCAGGGTCGCCGATCGGCGCGCAATCACAGGGAAATGAGCATCCGCACGATGGTCTTGAAATCGGTACAGGGCTTCCGGGAATGGCTGGAGGCCCCGGTAGACGAGGCGAAGATGGCCGGACGGACCCGGCTCAAGGCGCTGCGCGGCGCGGCCGCACGCATCACCACCCCCCTGCTGCCCGACGACTATCTGCATCTGATCAATCCACTGTGGTCGGCGCGCGAACTGCGCGGGCGCATCGTCGACGTGCGCAAGGAGACCGCGGATTCGGTCACCCTGGTCATCAAGCCGGGCTGGGGCTTCGATTTCAAGTTCACCCCGGGCCAGTACATCGGCATCGGCGTGCTGGTCGACGGCCGCTGGCACTGGCGGTCGTACTCGCTGACCTGCCCCCCGGACTGGACCGACCCGGAGAACCACTCCAAGCGCCTGATCTCCATCGCGGTCAAGGCGATGCCGGAGGGCTTCCTGTCCAGCCACCTGGTGGGCGGTGTGCCCGAGGGCACGGTCGTGCGCCTGGCCGCGCCGCAGGGCGGTTTCGTGCTGCCCGAGCCGCCGCCGGCCAAGGTGCTGTTCCTGACCGCGGGCAGCGGTATCACCCCGGTCATGGCCATGCTGCGCACCATGGATCGCCGCGACAACGTGCCCGATGTGGTGCACATCCATTCCGCGCGCACCGCCGACGACGTCATGTTCGGCGCGGAACTGCGCGCCCTGCACGACAAGCATCCGAGCTTCACCTCGCACCTGCACCTGACCGCCGAGCAGGGCAAATTCACGCTGGCGAGCCTGGACGAGCACTACCCCGACTGGCGCGAGCGCGAGACCTGGGCGTGCGGCCCGCTGGCGATGCTCGACGACATCGAAAGCCATTGGGCCGCAGCGGGCCTGAGCGACCGTCTACACATCGAGCGGTTCGAGGTCGAACGTTCGGCGGTCGGCGAGGGCGGCACGGTCACCTTCGCGCGCACCGGCCGCAGCGTCGCCATCGATGGCGCCACCAGCCTGCTGCAGGCCGGTGAGGGTGCGGGCGTGCAGATGCCGTTCGGCTGTCGCATGGGGATCTGTCAGACGTGCGTGGTCACCCTCACCGAGGGCCACGCGCGGGATCTGCGCAACGGTATGGAACACCAGGCCGGGGAGAAGATCCAGACCTGCATCTCCGCGGCCGCGGGCGACTGCACCCTGGACGTGTGAACCGCCACGTGGTCCGGCCGTAAACACTCGTTCGCCGAAAACCTATACCCTCGAAGGCGACGCTCGGTGCTCCTCGCGACCTCGGTCGGTGAGACCGCACTCCTTCGATGAGCGCCGTTCGACCGCAACGAGGCACTCGAACACCGCCATCCGATAACAGCGAGGCAATCGAACACAGTGGCAATTACCGATATCAATGCGTACTCCCATCTGACGGCGGCCGACGTCGAAACCCTCGGCCAGGAGCTCGACGCCATTCGCCGGAATGTGGAGCAATCGCTCGGCGAGCGGGATGCGAAATATATTCGTCGGACGATTCGCGCCCAACGCATCCTCGAGGCCGCCGGGCGGGCCACGTTGTTCGCGAGCAGGAAACGCTCGGCGTGGCTGCTCGGTACCGCCATGCTGTCGGTCGCCAAGATCATCGAGAACATGGAGCTCGGGCACAACATCAGCCACGGGCAATGGGATTGGATGAACGACCCGGAGATCCACTCCACCACGTGGGAGTGGGATATGACCGGGACGTCCGGGCAGTGGAAACGAGCACACAACTACTCCCACCACACCTACACCAACGTGCTCGGCAAGGACGAGGACCTGGGCTTCGGCATCCTCCGGATGACCCGCGACGAGCCGTGGCGGCCGATCCACCTGATCCAGCCGTTGGGCAATCTGGTCCTCGCCGCGACCTTCGAATGGGGCATCGCCCTGCACGACCTGTCGGCGGAGAAGGAGCAGCTGGGTGTGCCCACGAAACAGCTGCTGTCCGAGCCGAACAAGGCCTTCTTCCGTAAGGCCGGGCGGCAGGTGGCCAAGGACTTCGTGATCTATCCGCTGCTCACCGGCCCGGCCTGGAAGCAGACGCTGAAGGCGAATGCCACCGCGAACCTGGTTCGCAATCTGTGGGCCTACGCGGTGATCTTCTGTGGCCATTTCCCGGACGGCGCCGAGAAATTCACCGAGGACCACTTCGCCGACGAGACGCGGGCCGAGTGGTACCTGCGGCAAATGCTGGGCAGCGCCAATTTCCAGGCGGGCCCGGCCATGGCGTTCATGAGCGGCAACCTCTGCTACCAGATCGAGCACCACCTGTTCCCGGACATTCCGAGCAATCGATACCCCGAGATCGCGGCGCAGGTCCGGCAGCTGTGCGACAAGTACGACCTGCCCTACACCACCGGTTCGCTGGGCAAGCAGTACCTGCTGGCCTTCCGGACCATCCACAAGCTGGCCCTGCCGGACCGGTTCCTGCGCCGCACCGCCGACGACGCGCCGGAGACCTCCTCCGAGCGGAAATTCGCCGGGCTCACCCGGGTGAGCCTGCCGAGCGCCGATCAGTGGGCGGAAAACCATTGGCCGGGCATCGATCCCGAGACCGGGCAGCGACGCGGGCTGCGCTCGGCGCTGGCCGAAGCCAAGGGGGCGCTGAAGGAGAAGGCCCAGCAGGAGAAGCAGGCGCTGCGCGAGGCCAAGGTGGCGCTGCAGGACAAGGCCCGCGAGGAGCAGCAGCTGCTGCGCCGCAAGGCCCTGCGCGAGCGGGCGAACTGGCGGATGCGTCGGCGGCAGCGCCAGCAAGGGCTCTAACCACAGTTTGGTCACAACCACAATGCGGCGCACGCCACAGTTGTGAATCAATCCGGAGATAACCTACGGAGCCGTAACCTACGGTACTGTAACCGGCATGGCGATATCGGATGTCAAGGAATACGCCCACCTCACCCCGGAAGACGTGGAGGCGATCGGCGCGGAACTCGACGCCATCCGCCGTGAGATCGAAGCCTCCCGCGGCGAGCACGACGCCCGCTACATCCGCAACGTGATCCGGCTGCAGCGCGGCCTCGAAATCAGCGGCCGTGCCGTGCTGTTCGCCAGCTTCTTCCCGCCCGCCTGGTTCGCCGGTGTGGCCCTGCTGTCCACGGCCAAGATCATCGAGAACATGGAGATCGGCCACAACGTCATGCACGGGCAGTGGGACTGGATGAACGATCCGGAAGTCCACTCCTCGACGTGGGAGTGGGACAACGTGGGTCCGTCCGAGCACTGGAAGATCACCCACAACTACCTGCACCACAAGTACACCAACGTGCTGGGCATGGACGACGACATCGGCTACGGCCTGCTGCGCGTCACCCGCGATCAGCGGTGGTCGCCGTTCTATCTCGGCCAGCCGGTGTACAACCTGCTGCTGCAGATGTTCTTCGAGTACGGCGTCGCCATCCAGCATCTGGAGCTGGGCAAGCTCGCGAAGAAGAAGTGGGACAAGGATTCTCCCGAGCGCAAGCAGTTCGAGAAGGACCGCCGCCTGGTGCTGAAGAAGATCGGTAAGCAGGTCGCCAAGGACTACGTGTTCTTCCCGCTGCTGACCGGTCCGGCGTTCGTGTCCACGCTGACGGCGAATCTCGCCGCCAACGTCATTCGCAACGTGTGGACCAATGCGGTGATCTTCTGCGGTCACTTCCCCGACGGCGCGGAGAAGTTCACCAGATTCGATGTCGACAACGAGACGCAGGGCGAGTGGTACCTGCGCCAGATGCTGGGCAGCGCCAACATCTCCGGCGGCCCGCTCATGCACTTCATGACCGGCAACCTCTCGCACCAGATCGAGCACCACCTGTTCCCGGATCTACCGAGCAACCGGCTCGCCGCCATCGCCGTGCGGGTGCGCGAACTCTGCGACAAATACGACCTGCCCTACACCACCGGCTCACTGCCGGTGCAGTACGCAAAGTCCTGGCGCACGATCATCAAACTCTCCCTCCCCAACAAATACCTGCGCCGCACCACCGACGACGCCCCCGAAACCCGCTCCGAACGCGCCTTCGGCGGCATCGGCACCATCGACCCCACCACCGGCCGCCGCCGCGGCCTCCGCACGGCCCTGAAGGAAGGCCGCCGCCGCATAGCGGCCCGCCGCCAGCCCGTCCCCGTCGGCTGAGCCCACTCCCAGCCGCACCCCTTGTTCGCACACGCACCCCGCCCAGCGCCATGAGCGGGGTGCGTTTGCGAACAAGGGGTGCGGCAGAACGAAGGCCCGGGCAAGACCCCGAGGGGCGGTGCGGGCGCGGGAGTGGGCAGTTGGTTGACTGCTGGCATGGTTGTGGTGAGTGTCGAGCGGGTCGGCTGAGGTATGGCGGGGCAGGCCGACATCTATGACGTGATCCGGCGGCGGCGGGATGTGCGGGCGGAGTTCACCGGGGAGCTCGTCGACGATGCCACGCTGCTGCGGATTCTCGAGGCGGCGCATCGGGCGCCGAGTGTGGGCAATTCGCAGCCGTGGGATTTCGTCGTCGTGCGCGAGCGGGCGACACTGGAGAAGTTCGCCGCACATGTGGCCGAGAAGCGGATCGAATTCCGCGACGCGCTGCCGCCGGAGCGGGCCCGCACCTTCGAGCCGATCAAGATCGAGGGCATCACCGAGAGCGGCACCGGCATCGTCGTCACCCACGACGACAGCCGCGGCGGACCGCAGGTACTCGGCCGTGCGACGGTCCCCGAAACCGGCCTCTACTCCACCATTCTCGCCATCCAGAACCTCTGGCTCGCCGCCACCGCCGAGGTCATCGGCGTCGGCTGGGTCAGCTTCTACGACGCCCCCTTCCTCACCGACCTCATCGCCCTCCCCCCAGGCATCCACCCCGTAGCCTGGCTCTGCATCGGCCCCGTCCACGCCTTCCAAGACGTCCCCGACCTCGAGCGCTTCGGCTGGCGCCCCCGCCGCCCCCTCCCCGAAGCCATCCACTGGGAGCGCTACCGCTCATAACCCAACCCAGCGGCGCCGATGCAGCCGCACCCTCTATTGGCAGACGCACCCCGTGTAGGGCCTGGACGGGGTGCGTTTGCGAAGAAGGGGTGCGGCTGAGGTCAGACTCGTTCGAGGACGGCGGAGGCGCCTATGCCGCCTGCGGCGCAGATGCCCAGGAGGGCGGCGCTTTTGCCGGAGAGGGCCAGTTCATTGGCCATGGTGGTGACCATGCGGGCGCCGGTGGCGCCGAAGGGGTGACCCAGGGAGACCGAGCCGCCGTGGACGTTCAGGATCGCGGGGTCGATCTCGCCGACCGCGGTGTCGCGATCCAGGCGGGTCTTGGCCCACTCGTCGCTGGCGAGCGCGGCCAGCACGGACAGGGTCTGGGCGGCGAAGGCCTCGTGGATATCGACGAAATCGACGTCGGCCAGCGACATTCCGGCCTTGTCGAGGGCGCGCGGCATGGAGATGGCCGGGCCGATCAGGACCTGGTCGGTGGGGTCGACGCTGACATAGGTCCAGGAGCGGAAGGCGGCCAGCGGCGCGAGGCCCAGGGCGCGGGCCTTCTCCTCACTCATCAGCAGCACCGCGGAGGCACCATCGGTGAGCGGGCTGGCATTTCCGGCGGTGACGGTGCCGTCCTTGGCGAAGACCGGCGGCAGCGTGGCCAACTTCTCCACACTGGTGTTGGCCCGGACAAGTCCGTCTCGGCGCACCGATTTCCCTTCGGGCGTCACGACTTCCAGAACCTCGCGGTCGAAACGGCCGGATTCGATGGCCGCGGCGGCCCGGTGATGCGAGCGCGCGGCGAACTCGTCCTGCGCGGCCCGAGTGACGCCGTGAATGCCGGCCATCTTCTCCGCCGACTCCCCCATCACCTCGCCGGTGGTGCGCTCGGCGATCTTGGGCCGGCGCGGCACGATATCGGTGAACGGCGCCAGCTGGGCCACCGCCGACAGATAGTCCTTGGGTTTCGGCTTGCCCAGCGCCAGCGGCGCCGCGGCATGCACCACCTTCTGCGGCAGCTTCACCTCGGCATTGCTGGTGGAATCGCTGCCGCCCGCGATCATGACGTCGTACTCGCCGCGTTCGATGGCGGCCGCCGCCGAGGTGACCGCCTGCAGCCCCGACGCACAGGCCCGCGTCACGGTGTAGCCCTCGCAACCGGGATCGAGCTTCAGATCCAGCGCGATCTCCCGGGCGATATTCGGTGCGGCACTGGGCAGGATCACCCCGCCCCACACGATCGCCTGCACCTCGTCCTTGGGCAACCCGGTCCGCTCCAGCAGTCCGGCCACGGCCGCATCGGCCAGGTCGATGGAATCCATCCGGGTGTAATCGGTGAACGCCCGCACGAACGGGGTGCGCACCCCGGAGACGATCACAGCACGGCGGGTGGTGGCCATGGAGTTGTCCTTTCGAGTGAACCGCTGCTCTCTAACTTACTCTGAAGTAAGAAGAAAATCGATACACCCTGTCACGGACAACGTCGCGAAAGCGGGGGATATCAGGCGACCGGGGCTTATGGTGGAGCCCCGGTCGAGAAGGGGTCCCGGCTACACCGGAATGACGCGAGTCGCGCCGATAAGGTGCCTGCGCCTGCGACTTACGCGAGCCTGATCAGGCCGTAGTCGAAGGCGTGGCGACGGTAGACGACCGACGGTCGGTCGGTCTCCTTGTCCTGGAAAAGGAAGAAATCGTGGCCGACGAGCTCCATCTGATAGAGCGCATCGTCGACGGTCATCGGCGTGGCAGGGTGCACCTTCGTCCGGACGATGTGCCCGGGGCCCGCGTACTCGCTGGGCTCGATGACCTCCTCGGCCTGGCGATCATGGGCCGACTTCGATCCGTTGGACTTCGTGAACAGCGCGTCGTCGATCAGATCGGCGGTGGCCTCGGCCACCGAGACGGGGGTCTTCTCCCCGTAGTGCACTCGCCGCCGGTCCTTGGTCCGGCGCAGGCGACTCTCGAGCTTGTCGACGGCCAGCTCGAGTGCGGCGTAGAAGCTGTCGGCACAGGCCTCGGCGCGCGCGACCGGACCCTTGCCGCGCACCGTGATCTCTACCCGCTGGCAGCTCTTGCGTTGACGGCGATTGCGTTCGTGGAACAGCTCGACGTCGAACAGATAGATCGACGGGTCGAAGCGTTCGAGTCGGGAGAGTTTCTCCGCGACGTGGATGCGGAAATGATCGGGAACCTCGACGTTGCGTCCCTTCACCACGACGTCCGCA
Organism: Nocardia transvalensis; assembly: GCF_015477765.1. Lineage (GTDB taxonomy): Bacteria > Actinomycetota > Actinomycetes > Mycobacteriales > Mycobacteriaceae > Nocardia > Nocardia transvalensis_A. Next base: position 304,358 of record NZ_JADLQQ010000001.1, read on the forward strand.
CGAGGCGTCCTGGGCCGGTCCGCTGCAGGCTGCTCGGCTCCGTTCCGCTCAGGGATGTCGAACGAAGTGCCGTAACGGGCCGAGGGATCTGCTTCTTTCACTGAAGGTCGTGAAGTCGTCACGCGTACCTCCCGGATCTGGCCACACAACCGATTCATGTGCGGCGGGAATCAGCCGTGCCGAGCTGGGGACCGATGCCGGAAACTCGGCACGAAGTCGTCCGAGGCGCCACCTCCAAACTCTCTGGTTCGGGTGTCAGATCGCTCTACTGGCCACGCTATTACGCCAGCGATCCGTCCGCCAGTGTTCACGCAAATTTCTCCGGCTCAGACGGCGGTTGTCACCACAACGGCACGCACGGCTACTCCGGCGCGAGCCAGCGCCCGCACCGACTCGCTCGCGGTGGCTCCGGTGGTGAGCACGTCATCGACCAGCACTACCTCGGCATTCGGGTGCCGCAGGGCATCGGGCAGCGAACCCGCCGACACCCGGATCCGGCCACGTAGATTATGTTTACGGCCACTCACGCCCAACCCCACCGAATCACGCACACCCCGTCGCATCGACAGCGCCGGAGCAACCTGGCAATCAGAGAGCAAACTCCCGGCGATCCGAGCGACCCGGGCCACCGGATCCCCGCCCCGCCGCCGCGCGGCGGGGCGGCGTGTCGGCGCGGGCACCAGCACGAGCAACCTCTCCCGATCCCGTAAGCCATCCAGACCCCTCGCCAGCGCCAGCCCCAACGGCACCGCCAGATCCCGCCGTCCGTACTCCTTGGCCGCGACGACCGCCCGCCGCCCCGCCCCCTCGTACCGCCCCAGCGCCCAGCACGGCACCCCCGGATCGGTGCGTGGACGCACCCGAAACGGCGGTCCCCCAAGACTTCCCGCACAGGCGGCACACCACCCCACCCCGGGTTCCCCACAGCCCCCGCACATCTGCGGCAGGATCAACTCCAGCAGCATGCGAGCAGTATGCCCGCCGCCACCGACACGATCGGCCTAGCCCGGAAGTACCGGCACCGCATTCGGGCCGAGGTTGTAGACCTCCCGCCAGAAGCGCTCGCTGGTCGGTTCGGCGGACTGCAACTGCAGCACCGCGCGGGAGTCGGCGACGTACTGGACATCGGGTGTGGCACTGACGACGCGGACCGGCGGACTGAGGTTCTGCGATGTCATCGGGTTGCGGTCCGAGCCATCGATCCGCACCGTCTGAACGGGTTCGACCAGGCCCTCGCGGGCGAACATGACGGTGTCGGCGCTGTACCAGTCCACCGAGACCACCGGGGTGCTGAGATCGACGGCGACCGGCAGCGGGGAGGTCAGCGCATACTTGCCGCCCGGGCGTGGACTCACCACTGCCGCATACACTTTGCCGCCGGCGATCAGCACGGCCCGGGCACCGGACCGGTCGATCCGCAGATCGGTGATGGGCAATCGCGGCGGAGTTTCGGTGGGGTCGGCCGGCGGCGCGAACAGCTCGGAGGTATCGACCTCCTGCTTCGACACATTGCCCGTGGTGCGGTCGTGGACGACCCGGATCACCCGCTCGCCGTCCACCACCGTCCAGGCGGCACTGCCGTCGGCGGCCCAGGACGGGCGGGTGAACGTGTTGCCCTGCTCGACGGAGATCGCGTCCGCGCCGTCGTAGGTGCCGATCACCAGGGTGCGCGGGGGTTGCGGCGCGGACTGCCCGCTGTCGGCAACCGCCGCGACGAGCTGCCCGTCCGGTGGGAGCGCCACCGACTGCAGATTGTGGACGGTGCCGAAATAGCCTTTGGTAGGCACGATTTCGTTCTTCGTGGTGTCGACCTCGACCAGCGTCCCGTTCTGCACCGCATGCAGGCCGATCCGGTTGCGCGAGTTGGCGGTCGGGTTCATCGCATTGACATCGGCCACCGACCAGCCGGTCGCGGCATACCGTTCATCGAGCGGTTTGCCGTCGGCCAGCAGAACATAGGGCCCGAGAACCTCCGAACCGGAGAGCGTCAGAACCACCTGTGCCGCGAGCAGCTCCTTGCTGTGTTGATCGAGTGCCGACGCACCGGAGAAGTCGATCTGCACGCCACCGGCTCCCACGCCGACACCGTCGGTCTGCCCGTTCGCCTTGGTCACCGGGCCGTGCATGGCCACCGGACCGGACAGCATGTTGCGCACCGCGGGTCGCAACTCCGGCTGCGGTCCCGCGGCGAGCATATTCATCAGCTGCTGGGCGAGCTGATCCTTGCGCTGGGAGACCCAGCGCAGGTCCGGGACCATCGCGGTGCCGGCGGAGTTCGGGTAATACAGGACGCTGCGGCGGTAGTACTTTTCGAAGCTGGTCTTGACGATTGCGACGCCCGGCTGCAGCTGGCTGATGCGCCATTCGCTGCCGACCCTGGTCATCTCGATCTTGACCTCATAGGCACCCGCACTGGCGACGAAGGATCCGTCGGTCCTGATCTCGCCGACCCTGTTCGCCCGAACCTTGTAGGTCGCCGTATCGCCCGAGCGGGACTCGCGCAGCGTGTCGGGCGATTCGATGACCGCGGCGTTGGCGGCATCGTCCCAGGTCGCGGCCTCCGACGGCGTCAGGTACTGCCGCGCTGCCTGGTGGTGGTTGGTCGCATCGGCCGTCGCCTCGAAGAAGTCCCGCAGCAGCAGATCGGGGTCGCGGCCTTGGCGGGGTTCCGGCGGCGCGGTGGATGCGGGTTCGCGGTTGATGGTGCCCAGCGCCTGCGGTGCCGACGAATCGGGCAGGTCGGCACAGCCGGTCAGGGCGAGCAAGCCGGTCAGGACGGCGAAGATCGCGACGCGCAGCCCAGTTTTCCTTCCGAACACGCTCATGGCTTTGTGTCCCCGGTATCGCTGAGTATCGAGTCGTCGGACGGTGCCGCGCCGTTGCCGTCACTGCGCGGCGTACCCCCCAGCACCCTAGGTGAATTCGCCGCCGCACCCTGTTCTTCCACAGATTCGGTTCCGGCGTCGGCCGCAGCCGCCGACTCGCCCGAGGCTGCTGTCCCTGGGCCGACCGAGCTCATCGTCTCCGCTGCGGAGCCACCCTCCGCGGGGGCTTCACCCGACCCGTCGGCACTCGAAACCTCTTCCGGCACAGCGGCTTCCACCACCTGCGCGCGACGCTTCGGCGGTTCCAGCGACAGCGGGCTCGGCCCCATCTTGCGGCCGCGCTGCAGCGGCAGCGTCAAACGGAAGCTGGCGCCCACGCCGAGTTCGCCCCACGCCTCGAGCTTGCCCTCGTGCAGGTTTGCGTCCTCGACGCTGATCGACAGGCCCAATCCGGTGCCGCCGGAGCGGCGCATGCGCGACGGGTCCGACCGCCAGAACCGGTTGAAGACCAGCTTCTCCTCGCCCGGGCGCAGGCCCACGCCCTGGTCGCGGACCACCATCGCCACCGCATTGGCATCCGTGTCGCCGCGCATCCGCAACAACACGGGTTTGCCCTCGCTGTGGTCGATGGCGTTGGCGAGCAGATTGCGCAGCACCCGCTCCACGCGCCGCGGGTCCACCTCGGCCACAAGTGGTTCCTCCGGCAGATCCACCACCACCTCGACACCGGCGTCCTTGGCCAGATGCCGGACCGTGGACAGCGCCGCCCGCGCACACATCCGCACGTCCAGCGATTCCACCTGCAGCTCGGCCACGCCCGCGTCGTGGCGACTGATCTCGAGCAGATCGTTGAGCAGGCTCTCGAATCGGTCCAGTTCGGTGACGAGCAGTTCGGCACTGCGGGCCAGGGCCGGATCCAGATCGTCACTGGACCCGTGGATCAGGTCGGCGGCCATGCGCACGGTGGTCAGCGGGGTGCGCAGCTCGTGGCTGACGTCGGAGGTGAAGCGGCGCTGCAGATTACCGAACTCCTCGAGCTGGGTGATCTGATGCGACAGACTCTCGGCCATATCGTTGAACGATTGCGCCAGTAGGGCCATATCGTCCTCGCCACGGACCAGCATGCGCTCCTTGAGCCGGCCGTCGGCGAACCGCTTGGCGATCCGGGCGGCCGAGCGGATCGGCAGCACCACCTGCCGCGAGACCAGCGCGGCGATGGCGGCCAGCAGTACGAGCAGCACCAGGCCACCGATGAGCATGGTGCCCCGCATCAGCTGCAGGCTGCGATTCTCGTTGGAGAGCGGGAAGATCAAGTAGATCTCGAGGCTCGGGATCTCGGCGCTCGGGCTGCCGATGATCACGGCCGGGCCGCGGTAGCCATCGGCATCCGACACCGTCGTGAACTGGCGGCTGACCTGGCCCTGCTGGACGAACCGGCGCAGTTCGCCGGGAATCTCCTGCATCGAGCCCGTCGCGAGCTCCTGCTGCCCGGCACCCATCATCACCAGCGCGACGTCGTAACTGCCCGCGGCACCGGCGGACTGGGTGCCGTTACCGGTGGACAGGGAGCGCCGGGCATCCTCGAGCCGCGCGCGCTGGGTGCTGGTGTCGTGCGCCCCCGCCATCTGAGATTCCACGGTGTTGCGGGCGCGGCCCATCTCCTCGACGGCCGCGCTGACCTTGGCATCGAGCAGCCTGGTGGTGATCTGATCGGTCAGCACCAGGCCCAGGATGGCGATCACGATGAGCGACAGGGTGACCGTGGAGACCACGACACGCAGCTGCAACGAACGATGCCAGACATGTCCCAGCTCGATACCTACGCCCTTGAGCCAGGACCCGATCGACGCCAGTAACCGCCCTAGGCGGCTTCTGGAGTCAGCGATCACGGCGGTCCGGCCTTGTATCCCACGCCGCGGACGGTGAGCACGATCTCAGGATTCTCCGGATCCTTCTCGACCTTCGCGCGCAATCGCTGCACGTGCACGTTGACCAGGCGGGTGTCGGCGGCATGCCGGTAACCCCACACCTGCTCCAGCAGCACCTCGCGGGTGAAGACCTGACGCGGCTTGCGCGCCAACGCCACCAGCAGGTCGAACTCGAGGGGAGTCAGCGAGATCTGCTGACCACCGCGGGTCACCTTGTGCGCGGGCACGTCGATGACGATATCCGCGATGGACAGCAGCTCCGCCGGTTCCTCCTCGGTGCGGCGCAGGCGGGCGCGCACCCGAGCGACGAGCTCCTTCGGCTTGAACGGCTTGACGATGTAATCGTCGGCGCCCGATTCCAAGCCCAGTACGACGTCGACCGTATCGGTCTTCGCCGTCAGCATCACGATCGGCACGCCGGAATCCGCCCGCAGCACGCGGCATACATCGATGCCGTTCATGCCCGGCAGCATGAGATCCAGCAACACCAGGTCCGGGCGCAGCTCCCGAACCGCGGTGAGCGCCTGCGTGCCGTCGCCGACCACGTGGGGATCGAAACCCTCGCCGCGCAAGACGATCGTGAGCATCTCCGCGAGCGCCATATCGTCGTCGACGACCAGAATCTTCGGCTTCATAACTACTATGGTGTCATCTCTCCGGCTCGGAACGGGCAACCACGCCAACACTGGTACATTACCGACGCACATCCAACCCTATAGGGAAATCTTTTCGGATAGGCGCGCGGCAAGCGTTGCCGGATCGTCATGCGGCCGGTGGACCCACCACCGCCCGTGCCAATGCGATTCGGCCAATACACGATAGACCGCGGCGGTCCGTTCCTGTAGCCCCCTGTCGCGTTCGTAGGCATCCAGTGCACGAGCGGCGTCGAGTTCCTCGCGGCGGCGCGCGCGTTCGGCGGCGAGTTCGATCGGCACATCCAGCAGCACCTGCAGATCGGGCACCGGCAATTCGAACCGGCCGAATTCCAATTCGGCGATCCAAGTGGCGATTTCACCGTCGGCAGACTGGTCGGTACGCGCGGCGTTGTAGGCGACATTCGACGCCACATAGCGATCGAGCAGCACAATGTCGTTGTCCACAACCAGCTTCGCCAACTCCTCGCGCGCATCGGCCCGATCCAGCGCGAACAACAGCGCCATGGCATTTACCGAAGCGGCCAGATCCCCGTGCCGGCCGCGCAACGCCTCGGCCGCCAGATCCGCGTGCACCGATCGCCCGTACCGCGGAAACGCCACCGTTTCGACCCGCAGGCCACGCTCCCGCAACCCCCGCACGACGGCCTCGATCAGTGTGCGCTTGCCCGCCCCGTCGAGACCCTCCACGGCCACCAATGCACCCATGGCCGCGAGAGTACCGGCTGCGGGTGACAGGCACCGAAAATAGCCGTCGGATTGCTACCATCCCGCGCATGACATCCTCCCCAGCCGGATCAGCGAAGATGAGGCGCGTAGTCGCCGTCCTCGGCGTCGCGATTGCCGCCGTCGGACTCACCGCCTGCGACAAGAGCTCGGACGACGACAAGGGGGCATCGAGCAGCCCCACCGCCGCCGCGAAGCCGGATCCGAACCGGCCGTTCGATCTGCAGGCGCACCGCGGCGGGCGCGGTATGACCATCGAGGAGTCGCTGCCCGGATTCGCCAAGGCGATCGAATTGGGTGTCAGCACACTGGAACTCGATATCGTGCTGACCAAGGACAAGGTTCCGGTGATCTGGCACGACCCGGAGATCGAGGACGAGAAGTGTTCCGACACCGCCCCGGTCGTCCCGCAGGATCCGCAGTACCCGTATGTCGGCAAGCTGGTGCACAACCTCACCTACGACCAGATCCGCACCCTCGACTGCGGCAAGAAGCTGAAGGGCTTCCCTGCGGCGCAGGAACTTCCGGGTAATAAGATTGCCACCCTCCCCCAGCTGTTCGATCTGGTGAAGTCCTATCCCGGCGCCGTCGAGGGCCTGCGCTACAACATCGAAACCAAGATCGAGGCCGAGGATCCGGAGGAGTCGGCCACCCCGCAGGAGTTCGTCGACGTCATCCTGGCGGCGGTGAACGATGCGGGCGTCACCGGCAAGGTGGCGATCCAAAGCTTCGACTGGCGCTCGTTGCCGCTGGTGAAGGCCAAGGATCCGGCCGTCCCCACGGTGGCGCTCTACGACGACTCCACCTTCAAGGCGGGCAGCAAGTGGCTGGGCCCGATCAAGTACGAGGACCACGCGGGTGATCCCCTGGCCGCGATCAAGGCGCTGGGCGCGGACATCTCCTCACCGGCGTACCTGAATCCCTCGGACAGCGACGCCGAGCTGGGCGACCCGGGCGTCACCCTGACCACCACCACCGAGTACGTGAACAAGGCACACGAACTCGGCCTGAAGGTCATCCCGTGGACGGTCAACGACAATCAGGCCATCTCGCAGGTGATCGATCAGGGCGTGGACGGCATCATCACCGACTACCCCAACCGGGCGCGAGAAGTGGTAAAGGAGAAGGGAATGCCGCTTCCCAAGGGGTATACGAAGTAGGTTGCGTAGGGCCCCGTCGTCACGGCCCTGGGGGCCGTGACGACGGGGAATGAATAAGGGGCTCCGCCGACGACGAATAGGCGACGGCCCGCTTTGTCCCCCGCCACGCGGCCTGGCCGACGTCGTTCCCCGCCGCACGACCCAGCCGTCCTCGTTGCCCTGTCGCCACGGCCCTAGGGGGCCGAGGCGACAGGAAATGAATAACGGGCTCCGCCGACAAGGAATAGGCGAGGGCCCCTTCTCGTCCCCGCCGCACGCGGCAGCCGCCCTCATTTCCCCGCCGCACGGCCCCCCAGGGCCGTGCGGCGGGGATCTATGTCAGTAGCGGTAGTGCTCCGGCTTGAACGGGCCCTCGACGTCTACGCCGATGTATTCGGCCTGGTCCTTGGTCAGCTTGGTCAGGGTGCCGCCCAGGGCCTCGACGTGGATCTTGGCGACCTTCTCGTCGAGGACCTTGGGGAGGCGGTAGACCTCGTTGTCGTATTCGTCGGGCTTGGTCCACAGCTCGATCTGGGCGATGACCTGGTTGGAGAAGGAGTTCGACATCACGAACGACGGGTGGCCGGTGGCGTTGCCCAGGTTGAGCAGGCGGCCCTCGGACAGCACGATGATGGACTTGCCGGACTCCTTGAAGGTCCACAGGTCGACCTGCGGCTTGATGTTGGTCCGGGTGGCGCCGGAGCGCTCCAGGCCGGCCATATCGATCTCGTTGTCGAAGTGGCCGATATTGCCCAGGATGGCCTGGTCCTTCATCGCCTTCATGTGGTCGAGGGTGATGATGTCCTTGTTGCCGGTCGCGGTGACCACGATGTCGGCGTCGCCGATGGCCTGCTCCACGGTGACCACGTCGAAGCCGTCCATCAGCGCCTGCAGCGCGTTGATCGGGTCCACCTCGGTGACCTGCACGCGGGCACCCTGACCGGCCAGCGACTCCGCACAGCCCTTGCCGACGTCGCCGTAACCGCAGATCAGCACCTTCTTACCGCCGATCAGCACGTCGGTGCCGCGGTTGATGCCGTCGATGAGCGAGTGGCGGGTGCCGTACTTGTTGTCGAACTTGCTCTTGGTGACCGAGTCGTTGACGTTGATGGCCGGGAAGGTCAGCTCGCCCGCGGCCGCGAACTGGTACAGCCGCAGCACGCCGGTGGTGGTCTCCTCGGTGACACCGCGCACCGAATCCGCGATCTTGGTCCACTTGCCCTTGTCGGTCTCGAACCGCTGCCGCAGCAGGTTCAGGAACACCGTGTACTCGGCGGAATGGTTCTCGTCCTCCGGCGGCACCACACCGGCCTTCTCGAACTGGGCGCCGCGCAGCACCAGCATGGTGGCGTCACCGCCGTCGTCGAGAACCATGTTCGCCGGCTCGTCCGGCCAGGTCAGCATCTGCTCGGCGGCCCACCAGTACTCCTCGAGGGTCTCGCCCTTCCAGGCGAACACCGACACACCCTTGGGCTCCTCGACGGTGCCGTGCGGGCCGACGACCACCGCCGCGGCGGCGTGATCCTGGGTCGAGAAGATATTGCAGGACGCCCAACGCACCTGTGCACCCAGCGAGACCAGGGTCTCGATCAGCACCGCGGTCTGCACGGTCATGTGCAGCGACCCGGAGATGCGAGCGCCCTTCAGCGGCTGCACCTCCGCATATTCGCGGCGCAGTGCCATCAGACCGGGCATCTCGTGTTCGGCGAGCCGGATCTCCTTACGGCCGAACTCGGCCAGCGACAGGTCCGCCACCTTGAAATCGATCCCATTGCGGTGGTCGGCAGTCATCTTGCTGCTCACTGCGGTTGTCATCTGCCTCTCCTGGTCGGCGTGTACGTGAAGAGACTAATACCAATTGTGCGTACACGGTACGCATGGGGAGATTTGCGCAGTTTCAACCGCGTTACGTCACACCCGGCCGGTCTCTCGGCGCTACGCCACAGGCCGTGCTCAGGCCGGTGCCGCCTCCCCATAGGTGGCCAAAATGCGCTTGCGCTTACGCGGGGCGATATTGGCCTTGCTCACGTCTCCCTCGTAGTGGGCCAGGACCAACGGGTCCATGATGTGGCGCCACAGCGGGGGAATCGCCGCCAGCAGGATCATCGTGGCATAACCGGCCGGAAGTTGCGGGGCCTCCTGGGAGCTGCGCAGGGTCTGGTAACGGCGCCCCGGATTGGCGTGGTGGTCGCTGTGGCGCTGCAGATGGAACAGGAAGATGTTGGTGACCAGGCGGTCACTGTTCCAGCTGTCGGCCGGTGAGCAGCGGGCCCACATTCCGTTGGGCCGCTTGCGCCGCAGCAGTCCGTAATGCTCGACGTAGTTCACCGTCTCCAGCAGCGCCGCGCCGATCACCGCCTGCAGCAGCAGATACGGCAGCATCCTCGGACCGTGGACGATCAGCAGCGCCGCGTACAGCACCAGCGTCATCGACCACGCCTGCAGGATGTGGTTGTGGATGCTCCACCATCGAAAACCCTTGCGCCGCAGGCGCTCTTGCTCCAACCGCAGCGCCGAGCGGAACCCGCCGAGCACACTGCGCGGCAGGAACTCCCACAGCGACTCCCCCAGCCGGGCGCTGGCCGGATCCTCCGGAGTGGCCACCCGGACATGGTGTCCCTTGTTGTGTTCGACGAAGAAATGACCGTAACCCGATTGCGCCAGGGCGATTTTCGCCAGCCACCGCTCCATGTGCTCGACCCGATGCCCGAGCTCGTGGGCGGCGTTGATGCCGATGCCGCTGACGAAGCCGAGAGTGGCGGCCAGCCCCAGTTTGTCGACGACGCTCAGCTCGTCACCGGCCCACATGTAGGCCGCGATCCACAACCCGATCAGCTGAATCGGTAGGAAGAGATAGGTACACCACCGGTAGTACCGGTCATTGGAGAGCAGCTCGTAGTCCTCGTCGCGCGGATTGGTGCCGTCCTCCCCCACCACCCAGTCCAATACCGGGATCACGATCAGAACGATGATCGGCCCGATCCACCAGAACACCGGAAATCCGGTGTGCAGGACCAATTGGGAAGGCAGCAACGCACAACCCGGAGCTATCAACCCCAGCACCCACAGGTGCCGTTTGGGGTCAGGCGAACCCGAGCGTTTGCCTACCGTTTGCACGTTTGCCCCGCTAAAAAATACCCTGGAACTATCGCCAGTAGATCTGTCCCGACTTTACGCCCGTTACACCCGGCCGGACTGGCCAAACGTGGTAACCGTTACATACTTTCAGGCTTCCTTTTAAGCTGCTCCACATGTGATAACCGTCACGGCACACGGCAGGCTAACGGTCACCGGACGCGAGGCCGCACCGTGGTGCCGCGCGTCGCCCACCCCTCGCGAGATCAACGACGCTGCCCAGTTGCCGACGAGCATCCGCACCGCCGTTGGCACAATTGTTATACAGCCCAACACGATCCGGAAACAGCTGGTCACTTTCGCCACACATAACGCACCTGCGGCCTGCCCGCACGCCCGTAGTCGGTGTGTCGATCCACCACCCCGTCGTCGGCCAGCCGCTCCAGATACCGCCACGCGGTGACCCGTGAGACCCCCACCGCCCGACCGGCTTCGGTGGCCGACAGACCGCCCTCTGCGGCCCGCACCGCGCGAGAGACCTCCTCGAGGGTATGCGGTGCAATACCTTTCGGAGCGACCGCCTTGGGGTCGGCGGTGCGCAGGGCGCCGAAGGCCCGGTCGATATCGTGCTGGGTGACGGCGACCGCGTCGGCGGCCAGTGCGGCGCGGAACTCCCGATACCGCTCGAGCTTGTCGCGGAAGGCCGCGAACGTGAACGGTTTCAGCAGATACAGCGCCACCCCGTGGGCGACGGCGGCCCGCACCATCTCCAGATCCCGGGCCGAGGTGATGGCGATGACGTCGGGCCGCGGCCGCAGTCGCGCCAGCGCCGCGGTCACCTCGAGCCCCGTCATATCGGGCAGCCCGATATCCATGAGCACCAACTCGATCGGTGCGCGCGCCTCGACCGCCTGCGCCGCCGCGCGCAGCGCCTCCCGACCGGTGTGGGCGACCGCTACGGGGGTGAAGCCCGCCACCCGCTGCACATACGAGTGATGCGCCGCGGCGATGCGCGGTTCGTCCTCCACGATCAACACCCGGATCGCGTCGCGCGATTCACTCACCGCGCCCTCCCGGGGCGTCGCGGGATCCGCACCACCACGGCCGCTTCGGGCGTGCGCTCGGCGTGCAGGGTGCCGCCGTAGCGGGCCACCAGCCGCCGCACCAGCGCCAGCCCCAGGCCCTGGTGGTCGGTCTTGGTCGAGTAGCCGCGTTCCATGGCGCGGGTGAACACCTCCTCCGACATCCCAGCGCCACTGTCGGCTACCCGGAGATACAGCTGCGAATCGTCTTGGCGCACGGTGACTTCCACCCAGGCGTCCGGACTCTGGGCGACGGCGTCCAGGGCGTTGTCGACGAGATTGCCGACCAGGGTGACCATTTCGTGCGCGCTCAGCGGTGCGGTGGAGTCCAGGGCGGTGTCCTCGGCGACGGTCAGCTCCACCCCCCGTTCGAGCGCCTGATCCACCTTGCCCAGCAGCAGTGCCGCCAGAGCGGGCTCCTGCACGGCGCCGGTGAGCCGATCGATCAGGGCCTGCGACAACCGCAGTTCGGCGGTCGCGAACTCCACCGCCTCGCGCGGGCGGCCCAGTTCCACCAGCGTGATCACGGTGTGCAGCCGGTTGGCCGACTCGTGCGCCTGGGCGCGCAGGGAGTCGGCCAGTCCGCGCATGGAATTCAATTCGCCCATCATGTCCCGCAATTCGGTGTGGTCGCGCACGGTGAGCACGGTGCCGAGAGGATGTCCCGACCAGGTGACCACGTCCTGATTCACCACCAGCACGCGTTCGGCGGTCACGTGCATCTCGTCGCGGATGACGTTCATGCCCAGCCGTCGCAGCGAGACCGGCAGATCGGTGCGGCGCACGGGTCCGTCGGGCAGTTCCAGCAGCCGGCGGGCCTGATCGTTGACGACCGCGGCCTCGTCGGAGTCCCGATCGAAGACCACCAGTCCCTCGTGGATCGAATGCAGGACGGCGTCGTGATGTTCGTAGAGTGCGCGCAGCTGCGCGGGCGCCAGGCCGTGGGTCTGCCGCAGCAGCCGCCGCCGCAACGCCAGCGCCCCCAGCACCGCCAGCAGCAGGCCCGCACCGGCGGCGCCCAGGATCAGCGGCAGCTGCTCGAGCACCTGGTCTCCGATGGCGGCGCGAGTGACGCCCACCGAGACCAACGCGATGATGCCGCCGCCCATCTCGTCGCGGACCGGGGTCACCACCCGGATGGACGGTCCCAGGGTTCCGGTGTAGGTCTCGGTGAACGTCTCTCCCCGCAGGGCGCGATAGATATTGCCGCTGAAGTGCTTTCCGATACGGTCCGGCTGGGTGTGGGTGTAGCGGGTGCGATCGGGAGCCATCACCACGATGAAATCCACGTGGGTCTGCTTGCGGATGCGCTCGGTGACCGGTTGCAGCAGCGCGGTCGGATCGGGACTGTGCACCGCCTCCACCGTCGAGGGCGCCTGCGCGACGGCGATGGCGATACCGGTGACCCGGTCGCGGGTGGCGTCGTCCTGGTCGCGGCGCACCTGCCACACCGCCAGCGTCGCGCCGATCCCGATCACCGCGGCCAGCACGAGTATCTGCACCAGGAACACCTGTCCGGCCAGGGTCATACCCCGGCCACGGCGTGTGCGAAAGCCGAGCACACTGTCCTCCCGGTGAACGAAATGTACGCAATAGTGACCGTCGTCACCGTAGCCGCCATGATTTCGGACGAACGCGTGGCCCAGGTCACGCCAGGCAGGACCCGGAGGCAGTAACCCGAATGACCGACACGACCGAGCGGCGGCAGAAGCGCGACCGCACCCACTGGCTCTACCTGGCCGTCATCGTGGCCGTGGTGGCGGGTGTGATCGTGGGCCTGCTGGCGCCGGGATTCGGTAAGTCGGTGGGCGAGCTCGGGACGATGTTCGTCAACCTGATCAAGATGATGATCGCCCCGGTCATCTTCTGCACGATCGTGCTCGGGATCGGGTCGGTGCGGGCGGCGTCGCGGGTCGGCAAGGTCGGCGGTCTGGCGGTCGTCTACTTCCTGGCCATGTCGACGGCGGCGCTGGGGATCGGCCTGGTGGTCGGCAATCTGCTGGAGCCGGGCAGCGGGCTGAATATCGCCGAGCATGCCAAGGATGTCGACAAGTTCACCGACCAAGCCGAGAAGGCGGGCGGCACCTGGGAGTTCCTGCACGGCATCGTCCCGGACTCCCTGCTCTCCTCGCTGACCTCGGGCAGCGTGCTGCAGGCTCTGTTCGTGGCGCTGCTGGCGGGATTCGCCATCCAGGCCATGGGCAGGACCGGTGAGCCGATTCTGCGCGCCGTGGAACTGATCCAGAAGCTGGTGTTCCGCATCCTGGTCATGATCCTGTGGCTGGCGCCGATCGGCGCATTCGGCGCGATCGCCAATGTGGTGGCACGCACCGGCTGGGACGCGGTGGAACAGCTTGCGCTGCTGATGATCGCGTTCTACCTCACCTGTGTGGTGTTCATCTTCGGCGTGCTGGGCGTGATGATGAGGGTCGCGTCCGGCGTGTCGATCTTCAAACTGGTCCGGTATCTGGCCCGCGAATATCTGCTCATCGTCTCCACCTCGTCGTCGGAGTCGGCGCTGCCGCGACTGATCGCGAAGATGGAGCATATGGGCGTGGAGCGGACCACGGTGGGCATCGTGGTGCCGACCGGCTACTCGTTCAATCTGGACGGCACGGCGATCTACCTGACGATGGCGTCGCTGTTCGTCGCCGATGCGATGGGTAAGCCGATGTCGATCGGCGAGCAGCTCGGACTGCTGGCCTTCATGATCATCGCGTCCAAGGGTGCGGCCGGTGTCACGGGTGCCGGGCTGGCCACCCTGGCCGGTGGCCTGCAGAGCCACCGCCCCGACCTGCTGAACGGCGTCGGCCTGATCGTCGGCATCGACCGATTCATGTCCGAGGCGCGCGCGCTCACCAACTTCTCCGGCAATGCCGTCGCCACCGTGCTGATCGGCACCTGGACCAAGACCATCGACCCCGACCGGGTGCGCTCGGTCCTCAACCGCGAACTGCCCTTCGACGAAACCACGATGGTCGACGACCATCCCTCCACTCCACCACCTCCGCCGGAGAAATCCTCCGGCAATGAAAAAGACCTGGTCCCGGCCTGATACCCGCCTTGTTCCCAGGGCCGGGCCCAGCGCGCCGGTGCGCCTCCGCTCAACACCCCCGGGCGGACTGCGCACCGGCGCCTCCATATTCAGGCGCCTTCAAAGTCAACGGAGAAGGACGTCCGCGTTCTCGGGGAGGGCGTCGACGGGCCACCAGCGCAGGTCTATCGATTCCGCGCTGCGTTGGGGGACGGCGTCTTTCGGCGCCTTGATCTTGAACAGCAGATCCAGGTGGCGGGTGGGAACCCCGAGCGAGCAGGTGATGGGATGGGCCTGGGCCGCATAGAGGCCGGGTTCGACGCGGAGATCGATCAGGCCGGACTCCTCGGTGGCCTCGCGCAGCGCCGCCGAGACCACGGTGTCGTCGGATTCCTCGCAGTGGCCGCCGAGTTGAATCCAGCGGCCCACCCGCGGGTGCAGGGTGAGCAGGACCTCGCGCTCGTCGTGGGAGAACACCACCGCCGAGGCGGTGATGTGCCCGGGGGCGTGCTCACGCAGGCAACCGCGGGGGGCCGAGTCCAGGAAGGCCAGCATGGCCTGCCGCAGGGACTGCTCCGAACCCGTTGCGGGAGACCAGGCCTCGAGCAATACCCGCGCCGACTCGTGCAACGATTCCGCGCTCATACCGTCCTTTCCTCGACCTACAGCTCGATCAGGCCCACATCCGGCTCCCGCGGCTCGCGCGGGGCCAGCTCCTCGGTCGGATAGCCGACGGCGATGGCGCCCAAGGGATTCCAGTCCTCGGCCAGGCCGAGCACCTCCCGGGTGATCTCGGGCGCGAAGATGGTCGACCCGATCCAGCAGCTGCCGACACCGCGGGTGGCCAGTGCCACCAGCAGTCCCTGCACCGCCGCGCCGACCGCGACGGTGAACATCGTCGACTCGGCGGCCCGGCGACGCCGGTCCGGATAGTCGTGGGCGCCGTCGGGCACGCAGAACGGGATGATCACTTCCGGGGCGTCGAACAGAATGCGGCCCCGGCCGATTCGCCGCTCCACCCGCTCGGCCGACAGCCCGTCGCCGGACAGATCGGCACGCCACTTGTCGGCCATCGTGTCGAGCAGCCGCTGCCGCAGGGCCCGATCTCGCACCCAGACGAACCGCACCGGACGCGTGTGATGGGGTGCGGGAGCGGTCAGCGCCACCGACACCGATTCGCGGATCAGCTCGGGATCGACCGGGGTATCGGCGAACTGCCGCACCGACCGCCGCATCAGCAGCGCCTCGCGCCGGCCGCGCTCGATCGCCTCGTCCGTGCCGAGCCAGAACAGGTCCTCGTCTCCGCGGCGCAGCAGATCCGCCGCCCGCGAACCGTCGTCGTACGGATCGAGCCCCCGCACCACCGCCACGGGGACGCCGCCGAGCTTGCCCTTCACCAGATCGGCGGCGGCGGCCAGCTCGTCGGCCACGGCGACCTGGGTGACCTGCAATTCGTTGCCCTGTCCGTCGACCGTGCCCCCGTAGTCGTGCACGACACGCAATCCGGCCGCACCGATGGCGGCATCGGTCTGCCCGATCCGCCAGGCCCGGCCCATGGTGTCGGTGATCACCACCGCGACGTCGACACCCAGCCGCGCCGACAGCGCGGTGCGCAACGCCTTGGCGCTGCCATCGGGATCGGTGGGCAGCAGCACCAATTCGCCCTGCTCGACATTGGAGCCGTCGACACCCGATGCGGCCTGCACGACACCGATCTTGTTCTCGGTGATCAGGGTGCGGCCCTTGCGTGCCAGGACCCGCACCGCCTCGGCGCGGACCAGCTCCCGCCGCAGCGCATCGCGCTCGTCGGGATCGGCCGGTGCGGGAACGACGCGGCCCTCCGCCTTGGCGACGATCTTGCTGGTGACCACCAGCACGTCCCCGTTCTCCAGCCAGGGCGCCTGTGCCGCAAGGTGTTCGGCGATATCGTCGCCGGGCCGGAACTCCGGCAGGCCGGGCACCGGGATGATGCGCAACTCCCCGCCGGGCGCGTGGTCGGGGCTCACGGCTTCACCCCCGCGAGATCCAAAGCCTCACGCACCATTTCGGCGGTCGCGGCCGGATCGGTCATCAGCAGCGGCACGCTGCGCACCTCCACCCCCGGCACGTCGGCGGTATCGGTGGAGTGCACCAGCCAGCCGTCCAGGATGCCGGTGTCCGAGCGCGCGCCGAAGTGCCGTCCGATCGCCTCGGCCGAGGTTTCCACCCCTATGACCGACAGGCACTCATCGGCCATGCCGCGCAGCGCTTTTCCGTCGATCACCGGCGAGAGACCGATCACCTTGCCCCTACTCGTCCGCAATGCCCCACGAATTCCGGGCACCGACAGGATGGCGCCGATGCTCACGACAGGGTTTGATGGAGCCAGCAGCACCACGTCCGCGTCCTCTATGATTTCCGTCACACCTGGGCCCGGCTGGGCCTGATCCGCCCCGATTGTGACGAATCCATGGGTCTCGACGTTCGCGCGATAGCGTACCCACCACTCTTGAAAATGAATCGCGCGGCGTTCGCCAGGGTTCTCGGGGTCACTGATGACGACATGTGTTTCACATCTGTCGTCGGTTGCCGGAACCAGTTTCACCCCCGGTTGCCACCTGTTGCACAGCGCTTCGGTGACCGCCGAGAGCGGGTATCCGGCCCGCAACATTTCGCTACGGACGAGGTGAGTGGCGATATCCCGATCGCCGAGTCCGAACCAATCCGGCTTGGCATGGTATTTCGCCAGCTCCTCCTTGGCGGCCCAGGTTTCGCCCCGCCGGCCCCAGCCGCGTTCGGGATCAATACCTCCGCCAAGGGTATACATGCAGGTGTCCAGGTCGGGGCAGATGCGCAGGCCGTGCATCCAGACGTCGTCGCCGACGTTCACGATGGCCGAAACGTCCGCCTCGGGCAGCAGTTCGCGCACACCCAGCAGGAAGCGCGCACCACCGACTCCACCCACCAGCACGGCAATGCGCGGGCCCGTGCCGGGCGCGATGTCCGCTCGTTCTCCACTCACATCCGCACAGCCTATGCGGTGATGCGGCGGTCATGCCCCCGACCATATTTGCTGGTCATTTGCTACTTCGGGTTACCGAACCGCGTCGAAGTCGGCGGCGGATAGTAACGGAATTGTGTCGGCAGCTTGACCATCACCGCGTCCGGCGTGTCTAATCACAGGCATGTCATTCCGGGCCTGCGCGAGAGTGCAAGGCACAGGCCGGATTTCGAACGGATGTTCGTATCGGGGTGACAAGCTCGGGGATGTCCGCGGGACTACGTCGCGGTGTTGGGCCGTCGGTGGGCAGATGAGGTCCGACGGATAAATCATTCTGCGCTAACACACAGTGAGGAGGCGGAGCGATGGCCGAGGAGCTGGCCCCGTCGGGCAATCCGGGCGGTGTATCGCAAACCGATTCCACAGCAGGCGCAGCACCTGGCGTCTGTGCTGACAGCGTGAACGAGGAACGAGAGGGGGGAAGCGCGGTGACAACCGGAGCGGCATCGGACAGTTCGACACAGCAGGGAGGGCAGTGGGCACGAACGCAACGCAAGCCCGAACCGCCCAAACTGAGCCTCATCGTCACCGACTTCGATGCCATGTTCGACACGATCGAGGAACAGTGGCAGGAACGGGCCCTGTGCGCCCAGACGGATCCGGAGGCGTTCTTCCCCGAGAAGGGCGGCTCGACCCGAGAGGCGAAGCGGATCTGCATGGGCTGCGAGGTCCGCGACGAATGCCTGGAATACGCACTGGCCCACGATGAGCGCTTCGGCATCTGGGGCGGCCTATCCGAACGGGAGCGCCGCCGCCTGAAGCGAGGCATCAGCTAGCCGGGAGCCCGGGGAAACCCAGGCTCCCGCGGTTTTTTCCGGGGTATCAGGGCTCTTCGGGATCGATGACGTCCGGGTCGACGCCGAGATAGGTGGCGATCTGTTGGACGAGGACCTCGCGCAGGAGGTCCACCAGGTCGTCCGGGTCGTTACCCCCGCGCAGTTCGAGCGGCATGCGGAACAGCACGACCCGGGCCCGCGTCGCGGCACCGTGCCGGTCCACTCCGGCCGGGATCAGCCGCGACAGCGGGACCGGGCCGTCGGCCACGACCTCCTCCGGCCAGGTCACCGAATCCGGGTGCAGCGGACGGATTTTCGGAACGTCGTCGACGGCGATGTCCAGTTTGGTGAGCCGGTCGTGCCAGCGGCTGTCCAGCGGGGCGAACGCCTCGAGGACCAGTCGGTCGAACTGCTGTCCCCGGGTGCGCCACGCGGGCACGGTCGGCGGCAGCATGGGTCCACGCACCCCACGCCCACGACGAATCACCGACCGCGCGGTAGGCGGCCGCTTCCGTGAACGGGTCATGGATTGAATCTAGTATGTGCCGCCTCCCCCAGCGTCAGGCCGCCCTGCACCGGACCCGGACAGTGACACCGATCCCATCCTGCGTGTCTCTCGGCGCGGGGGCGGCAGGGGGGTTACGCTGCTGGGCGTGATTCCCATGCGTCGTTGCTGCCGCCCAGGCTGCAAGAACCCGGCCGTCGCGACGCTCACGTATGTGTACTCCGATTCGACGGCAGTCGTCGGCCCCCTCGCCACCGTCGCCGAGCCGCACTCCTGGGACCTGTGCGAGACCCATGCGTCCCGGATCACCGCGCCCAAAGGCTGGGATATGGTCCGCCACGAGGGCGGCTTCTCCTCCAGCACCCCGGACGACGACGATCTGACCGCACTGGCCGAGGCCGTCCGGGAGGCCGGAATGCGCCGCCGCACACCGGAACCCGAACAGCGCGGCTACCCCGACCACCCCTCCGCCCCACCCCGCCCGACCCGCACCGGCCGCACGGGCCGCCGCGGCCACCTCCGCGTCCTGCCCGACCCCCCGAATTGACGCTCCCCGCCTCCCCGCATCGCGATCACTGCACGCCGACGGTGAATAATCGGGGACTCGGGAGAGGCTTGTGTCCGGGCCTACTAGGGTGTCCTTTATGACAGTCGCGCGATCTGCCGAGTCGGTACATGCAGTTGTCAAGGCGTACGACGTTCGCGGTGTCGTCGGGGAACAGATCGATGCGGATTTCGTTCGGGACGTGGGCGCTTCGTTCGCGCGGCTGATGCGGGGCGAGGGCGCGACCAGGGCCGTCGTCGGACACGACATGCGCGAATCCTCGCCGGGGCTGGCGGCCGCCTTCGCCGACGGTGTGCTCGCCCAGGGCCTGGACGTGGTGCACATCGGGCTGGCCTCCACCGACGAGCTGTACTTCGCCTCCGGCAGCCTGGCGTGCCCGGGCGCGATGTTCACCGCCAGCCACAACCCGGCCCGCTACAACGGCATCAAGCTCTGCCGGGCCAACGCCCTGCCCGTCGGTCAGGACACCGGGCTGGCGACCATCACCCAGGAGCTGATCGACGGCGTGCCGGACTACGACGGCGCCCCCGGCACGGCCACCGAGCAGAATCTGCTCGAGGCCTACGCCGAATTCCTGCGCGGGCTGGTCGGTTTGAGCGATATCCGTCCGTTGAAGGTCGCCGTGGACGCCGGCAACGGCATGGGCGGCTACACCGTGCCGGCGGTGCTGGGCCCGGTGCCGCAGCTGACCGTCGCGCCGCTGTACTTCGAACTGGACGGCTCGTTCCCCAATCACGAGGCCAATCCGCTGGACCCGAAGAATCTGGTGGACCTGCAGAAGTTCGTCCGCGAAACCGGCGCCGATATCGGCCTGGCCTTCGACGGCGACGCCGACCGCTGTTTCGTGGTGGACGAGAAGGGCGAGCCGGTCTCGCCGTCGGCGATCACCGCGCTGGTCGCCGAGCGGGAGCTGGCCAAGGAACCCGGCGCCACGATCATCCACAACCTGATCACCTCGCGCGCGGTGCCGGAGCTGGTCACCGAACTGGGCGGCACCCCGGTGCGCACCCGGGTCGGGCATTCGTTCATCAAACAGCAGATGGCCGCCACCGGCGCCATCTTCGGCGGCGAGCATTCCGCGCACTACTACTTCCGCGACTTCTGGGGCGCCGACTCCGGCATGCTCGCGGCCCTGCACGTGCTGGCCGCCCTCGGCGAGAAGGACCGGCCCATGTCGGAGCTCGCCTCCTCCTATGCAACATATGCCGCCTCCGGTGAGATCAATTCCACAGTGGCGGATGCGAAGGAGCGGACGATGGCGGTACTCGCGGCATTCGAGGGTAGAGCCAAGGCGGTGGACCGGATGGACGGACTCACCGTGCAGCTGCCCGACGACGCCTGGTTCAACCTGCGCGCCTCGAATACCGAACCGCTGCTGCGCCTCAACGTCGAGGCCCGATCGCAGGAGGATGTAGACGCACTCGTGACCGAGATCCTGAGCATCGTCCGCGGCTGACTGGAATAGTGGAATCACAGAGCTCGGATTCACCCGCCCTGGTGACCCGATGAGGGGAGGTGGCAACGCCCGATGATCGCAGGGACACCGGTACTCGACCTCGATGACGTCGCCTCGCTGGAGGCCGCCGACTCCGGGGGGACATTGCGCTCGGCCGCGTCCGGCGGTGCCCAGGTGCGGGCCACCGCGGCGGCCATCGGCGAGGATGCGCTGGCCCGCCTGGGCGGCCTGCGTCCGCGCAGCGTGGTGCTGGTCTCCGGCGCCGGTCGTGCCGCCCGCGCGGCCGCGCTGCTGGTGGCCGCGCTGGGCGATCGCGCCGGACTGCCGATCGTCCCGGTCACCGCGATTCCGCAGTGGGTGGGTCCGCTGGATGTGGTGCTCGTCGCCGGCGACGACGCGGGTGATCCGCGGCTCATCGGCGCGGTCGACCGCGCCCTCAAACGCGGTGCCGAAGTGGTGATCGCCACCCCCGACGAGGGTCCGCTGCGCGCCGCCGCGGCCGGTCGGGCCGCGATGCTGCCGCCGCGGGTGCGGGTGCTCGAGCACAATCGGCTGCTGCGCTTCCTGGCCGTCGGGATCGCCGTCCTGCGGGCCGTCGACCCGTCCCACATCGGCCCCCTGGTCCCCGATCTGGACGCGCTGGCCGATGTGCTCGACGCGGAGGCGATGCGGGACGGCCCGCACAACGAGGTCTTCCACAACCCGGCCAAGACGCTGGCCGCGCGCATGCAGGAGCGGCGCATCGTGCTGTCCGGCGATTCCCCCGCCGCGGCCGAGGTGGCCGGGCACGGCGCCGAGGTGCTGCTGCAGGCGGCCGGGCAGATCGCGGCGGCCGCCCACCTGGCCGACGCCGTGGCCGCCAATTCCCGCATGAGCGAGGCCGCCAATGTGGCCGCGCCCGGCTACGATCCGCTGTTCCACGACGAACAACTCGACGGCCCGGCGCCCGTGGATCGGGTGCGCGTCTTCGTGGTGAGCGCCGAGACCGATCAGGTGGCGGCGGGACGGCGGTTGGCCGTATTCGGTGCGAGCGCCGGGCTGGTGGACGCCGATCTGGTCAACGTCGATGTGGGGTTGATGAGCACCGAGGCCACCGTGCCACGCGACCCGGAAACGCTGGTGAGCGAGACGGTGCCCGAGCAGCAGCCGGGCCCGGGCCGCGGCGGTGAGCTGGAACAGCTTGCGGTACTGATCCTTCGGCTGGAGATGGCGGCGGCCTATCTGCGCCTGCTTGGTGGCCCGTCGGCCGGCTCGGACCGTCCTGCCCACTACGACGGGGGACACTACTAGTGCTCGAACTCGTTGGTGCGCTGCGTTCCTATGCCTGGGGCTCGCGCACCGCACTCGCCCAGTTGTGCGGCCGACCGGTCCCGTCCGCGCATCCGGAGGCCGAACTGTGGTTCGGGGCGCATCCCGCCGATCCCGCGCAGGTGTGCCTCGACGGCCGGACCGCCTCGCTGCTCGAGGTGGTGGCCGCCGATCCGCAGCACGAATTGGGTCCGGTGGCACCGGCTTTCGGCGGGCGGCTGCCGTTCCTGCTGAAGATCCTCGCCGCCGAGGAGCCGCTGTCGCTGCAGGCGCATCCCAGCCTCGAGCAGGCGCGTGCCGGATACGAGCGGGAGAATCACGCGCGGGTGCCGCTGGATTCGCCGCTGCGCAACTACCGCGACGAGAACCACAAGCCGGAACTGGTGGTGGCGCTGGAGCGCTTCGAGGCGCTGGCGGGTTTCCGCGATCCGCACCGCACCGTGGCGCTGTTGAACGCCCTGGCCGTGCCGGAACTGGTCGCCTACGCCGAACTGCTTGCCGCTCAGCCCGATTCGGACGGGCTGCGGACCCTGTTCACGACCTGGATCACCTTGCCGCAGGCCATGCTGGCCACCCTGCTGCCGAAGGTGCTCGACGGCTGCGTGCGCTATCTCAAGAACTCCGACGACGACTCGCAGGCGGGCAAGGAGTTCGCGGCCGAGGCGCGCACCACGCTGGAGCTGGCCGAGGCCTATCCCGGCGACGCCGGGGTGCTGGCGTCACTGCTGCTGAATCGGGTGACCCTGGAGCCCGGTCAGGGGCTGTTCCTCGCCGCCGGCAATCTGCACGCCTATCTGCGCGGAGTCGGGGTGGAGATCATGGCCAACTCCGACAACGTGTTGCGCGGCGGGCTGACCCCCAAGCATGTGGATGTGCCCGAACTGCTGCGGGTGCTGGATTTCGAACCGCTTGATCTGCCGATCGTGACGCCCGAACCTCTCGGCGACGGCGCCTTCGTCTATCACACCCCGGCGCCGGAATTCGAGCTGCGCCGCTTCGACCTGGGCGAGTCGGCGGAGCCGATGCCGATCCTGAGCCACGGGCCGGGCATCATGTTGTGCACCGCCGGAACCGTGCGGCTGCGGCAGGGCGCGACCGAATTGCGGATCACGCCGGGCAGTGCCGCCTGGGTGTCGGCGGCCGATGTGAACATCCGGGCACAGGCGGTCGACGGCCCGGCGCAGCTGTTCTGTGCATGTGTCAGCTACTAGTAGGTAAGTCGCGCTCTCGGGGTAGATTGTTCCGGCGAATCGGACACGAAAGGACCAGGGCTGCATTATGTCTGCCGGTGGCGGTAGGAAGGCGATCCTCGCGGCGTTGACCGCGAACCTGGGCATCGCGATTGCGAAGTTCATCGGCGCGGCGATCACGGGGTCGGCGTCCATGCTGGCCGAGGCGGTGCACTCGGTGGCCGATACCGGCAACCAGGGATTGTTGCTACTGGGCCAGAATCGGGCCGCGCGGGAGGCCGACGAGAAACACCTGTTCGGTTACGGGCGCAACCGGTACTTCTATTCGTTCGTCGTGGCGCTGGTGCTGTTCACCCTCGGCGCGATGTTTTCCGTCTACGAGGGCATCCATAAAATTCAGCATCCGGAGGAGCTGACCGCGCCGCTCGTGGCCGTCACAATTCTCGTGATCGCGATCGGGCTGGAGACCTACAGCTTCATCACCGCCATACGCGAATCGAACCCGCTGCGTGGCACCGCGAGTTGGTGGCAATTCATCCGCCATTCCCGTAATCCGGAGCTTCCGGTGGTGTTGCTCGAGGACACCGGCGCACTGGTCGGTCTGGTGCTCGCGCTGTCGGCTGTCGTCCTCACGATGCTGACCGGCGATCCGATCTGGGACGGCATCGGCACCCTCGGCATCGGCGCCCTGCTGGGCACCATCGCGATCGTGCTGATCATCGAGATGAAGAGCCTGCTCATCGGCGAGGGCGCGACCCCCGACCAGAACCGCACGATCCTCGAGAGCCTGGTCGACGGCACCCGCATCGACCGCGTCATCCATCTGCGCACCGAATACCTGGGCCCCGACGAACTCCTGGTGGCCGCCAAGGTATCCATCGTCCCCGGCCTGCAGATCCAGGACATCGCCCAGGCAATCGACGACGCCGAGGCCCGCGTGCGCACCGCGGTCCCCGCCGCCAAACTCATGTACGTCGAACCGGACCTCTACCGCACCCAAACGGTGTGAGACGCCGACCCCTACCCGGTCAGTGAGGCACCCTTCAACAGGGTGAGCGGGTCGGCCCGGACACCGAAGCGGGTGCGCAGGGCGTGGCGGGCCGCATGCAATCCGCTCATGCCGTGCACCCCCGGACCCGGCGGGGTGGACTGGGAGCAGAGATAGACGCCCGGAAGCGGGGTGGCGTAGGGGTTCCAGCGAGGTGCCGGGCGGGCGACGGTCTGCCACAGGGACATCGCACCGGAGGAGATGTTGCCCCCGACGTAGTTGGCGTTGTAGGCGGGCATGGCCGCGGCCGTCCGGACGTGTTTCGCGAGGATCAGCTCCCGGAAGCCGGGGGCGAAACGCTCGATCTGGGCGATGACGGCCTCGCTGACATCGCGATCGGAACCCTGTGGGACGTGGGCGTAGGCATAGAGGGTGTGACCGCCCTGTGGCGCGCGCGTCGGGTCGACGACACCGGGCTGGATGACCAGCACATACGGGCGTTCGGCGTATTCTCCTGCGGCGATGGTCTTTTCGACCGCCTCCGCCTCCGCGCGGGTACCCACCAGATGCAGCGTGCCCGCGCGATCACAGCCCTCGGCCTGCCACGGCACCGGGCCGGACAGGGCGAAGTCGACCTTGCAGGCGGCTCCCGCGTACCGGAAGCGGCGCAGCTGAGCGGCGTAGCGGCCGGGCAGCCGATCGTCGGCGATGCGCAGGAGTTCGGCGGGGGCGAGATCGAGCAGAACCGCACGGGCACCCCGGAATTCGTCGAGCGAGTCGACGCGGTGCCCGGTCACGATCCGGCCGCCGTGTCCGGTGAGATCGGCGGCGAGGGCGTCCACGATGGCTTGGCTCCCGCCGCGCGGGACCGGCCACCCGTCCACATGGGCGAGGGTGCCCAACATCAGCGCCGCACCCGCCGCGGAGAAGCTGCGCGGCGGAATGATGGCGTGCGCGGCGATCCCGGTGAGCATCGCCGCGGCCGCATCCTCCCGGAATCGCAGATTCCACAGCGGCGAGCACTGTTCGAGCAGCCGCCTCCCGAACCGCACCCCGGCCGACAGGTCCAGGGGCGGATGGCGCAGATCCGACATGGCCAGCTCCACCACGCCCTGCCAGTGCCGCGCCAGCGGGGCGAACAGCCGCCGCCACGCCGCACCGTCGCGCCCGAGACCCGCCACGGTCCGATCGAGGTCGCGCCAGGCCACTCCGGCCACGCCCCCGTCGAGCGGATGAGCGTAGGACACCTCCGGAGTGAGCAGTTCGACCCCGTGCGCCTCCAGGTCGAAGGCGCGAAAGAACGGGGAGGCCACCGCCATCGGATGCGCACCGGCGCAGACGTCGTGGTGATATCCGGGCAGGGTCAGCTCGGCCGTCCGGCAGCCGCCGCCGACGGTGTCCCCCGCCTCGTATACCGCGACCTCGAGTCCCGCCCGGGCCAGGATCACCGCCGCGGCGAGCCCGTTCGGTCCCGCCCCCACCACCACCGCATCCGCCATGATCACCACTCTAGGCGTGTGCGGCAGCGGCGTCGGTGGTGTCGGCACCACCGGCCGACGGGAGGCAACACCCTGGTCCGGATACCAACCGAACGGCAGGAAATTCGGCAAACCGCCCATGGCATCGCCGGGGTATACCGGTCATTCTAGTGTGACAAGCGTCACAAGATCATGAGTTTTCCTGCCTACCAAGGAGTTCGGCCCATGACCGCTCGCCGATTTGTCGAACTGGGCAGTATCGCAACGATTCTCGCGGCATTCTGGGCGACTCCCGCGGCGGCCGACACCGGGTCGGCGCAGGCCCCCGCCACCATCGTGGTCACCACCACCGCCGACGGTGCCGCCGCGAATCCGTTCGACGGACAATGCCGCACCCGCACCGGAGAGTGCACGCTGCGGGCGGCGATCCAGGTGGCCAATGCGCGCCCGGGCACCACGATCGAGGTGCCGCCCGGCCGCTACACGCTGACCATCCCGCCGACCGTCTGGAATACCCAGGGCCCGTTCATCGATCCGACCACCGGCGACCTGGATGTCACCTCCGACACCACGATCCGCGGCGCCGGACAGGATCGGACCGTCATCGACGCGAGCCATCTCGACCGGGTCATGCTGACCACCGCGAACGTCACGCTCTCGGGGCTGACGATCACCGGCGGCAACACCACCCAGCGCGAAATCCCCTTCTACGACACCGGAGGTGGCGGCATCGCCAATTCCGGCAGGCTGTCGCTGGACCACGTCACCGTCACCGGTAACGCGGCCGACTACGGCGGCGGCATCTTCAACATCCCGGTCGCCGACATGAAGGCCACCGACAGCATCATCGCCGGGAATGCGGCCGGCGAGGCGGGCGGCGTGCGCTGCGACGACACCTGCACCTTCACCCGCACGACCATCAGCGACAACCGGGTGACCAATCCGGGGCGCTGGTACCGGCCGGGCGGATTCGCCGGTCGCGGCGGCGGGCTCGACATCCGCGGCCTGGGCCTGGTGGTGCTCATCGACTCGCAGGTCGTCCGCAATACCGCCACCGATGGCGGCGGCGGAATCAATATCGCGCCCGCCTATCTCGACACGCTGCCCTACCAGTTCACCGATGCCGTGAATCCCGGCATGGGACACCTCATCCTGCGCGGCAGCACGATCGCCGACAACACCTCCGGGCTCGGCGAGCAGAACTGCAAGAAGGTCTTCGCCGAGATCACCTCCACCGGCGGCAATTCCAGCAACGACACCTCCTGCGACCTCACCGCGGCAGGCGACCGGGTCGGCCCCTGAGCACGACCCTCTACGGAAAGGATCGGGCGATGGGCTCGTTCAATGTGGGCGGCTGGATGACGGCGGTCGGACACGCCTTCACCTGGCTGATGTCGATGGCGATCTCGGGTTCCGCGGCCGGGTCGTCCGGTTAGCGACGCGTCCACTGATCGACGAGAACGGCCAGGCGCTGGGGACGAAAGTCGGGGCGCAGGCGGCCGTCGTGATCGAGGGTGGCCAGGCCGTGCAGGGCGCTCCAGGCCACCTCGGTGAAGGTCTCCACGTCGGTATCGCGGGCGAAGGGGGCGAAGACCGCGACCAGTTCGCCGAATGCGGCACGCAGGGCCTGCGGCGCATCCGGCCCGAATTCGATATCCACCTTCATGACGAACATGGCCTCGTAGAGCGCCGGACTGGTGCGCGCGAACTCCAGATAGCCGCGCGCCACGGCGGTGAGCGCCTTCTCCGGGGTGTCCGCGGCCGCGCGCAACCGCCTCGATAGCTCCCCCAGTTCGGCGAAACCCTGTTCGGCTACCGCGGCGACGATCGCATCCTTCCCGGAGAAGTGGCTGTAGAGCACGGGCTGGCTGTATTCGATGGCGTCGGCCAAGCGGCGCACGGTCACCGCATCCCAGCCCTGGGTCTCGGCGATCTCCCGGGCCGTGTCGATGATCAACTGATGCCGTTCGGCGCGTTGACGTTCCCGTCGGGTCTGTGCGGTCACGATCACATCCTAGCAATGCTAGACAATGTAGCGGAGGCCGAGTTATCGTTGCGTCGAGTTAGCAGCGCTAGATTTTGGAGCACCACAATGACCCTCTCTCGAATCACCACCGGCCTCAGCCTCCTCGGTGCCGCGTTCATCCTCTACATCGGTCTGACCTACCTCATCGCCCCCGAGACCATCGCCCCCGGCTTCGGCCTGCCCGAATGGCCGGAGGGCAAGGCGAGTGCCTTCATGAACCTCAAGGGCGTGCGAGACACCGCATCCGGCGTGCTCATCCTGGTTCTACTGGCCACCCGTCAGCGATATGCGCTCGGTGTGGGCATGCTGGCCACCAGCCTGGTTCCGATCGGCGACATGCTGACCGTGCTGCGGTACGACGGCTCAACGGCCGCCGCGGTCGGCATCCACGGCTTCACCGCCGCGCTGGTGATCCTGACCGCCACCCTGCTGATCCGCGAACAGCGTGCGGTCCGGTCCGCCCGGGTCGCCACCCACGCGGTCGCCGCCTGATCGAAACCCCCACCGCCGCAATCGCGCCGCCCGCTCGCCCGTGGGCGGCGCGATTGCTATACGTCGGTGGAGAAGCGGATACCGCCGTCGGGGATGTCGACGCCGGGCCAGATTCTGGCGCCGCGTAGTAGCTCACAGCGGGCGCCCACGTTGGCCCCGTCGCCGATGACGGCGTCACGGACCAGGGCGCGCGGCCCGATGCGCGCACCGAAGCCGATGATCGAACGTTCCACCGTCGCACCGGCTTCCACGCGGGCACCGTCGAACAGCACCGCACCGTCGAGGCGGGCCCCGGCGCCGACCTCGGCCCCGCGACCGACGACCGTGCCGCCGATCAGCAGCGCCCCCGGCGCCACACCGGCACCCGAATGCACCAGCGACTCCCCGCGCTGCCCGGGCAGGGCGGGCGAGGGCGCGATGCCGCGGACCAGATCGGCCGAGCCGCGCACGAAATCCTCGGGCGTGCCCATATCGCGCCAGTAGGAGGTGTCGACATGAGCCTGGATATGCGCACCCTCGGCCAGCAGGGCCGGGAACACCTCACGCTCGACCGACACCGGGCGTCCGGTTGGGATCTTCTCGATGTACTCGCGGCGGAACACGTAGCATCCGGCGTTGATCTGATCGGTCGGCGGGTCCTGGGTCTTCTCCAGAAACGCGGTGACCCGGCCGTTCTCGTCGGTCGGCACACAACCGAAGGCGCGCGGATCGCTGACCCGCACCAGGTGCAGGGTCACATCGGCGTTGGTGGAGGCATGGGTGTCGAGCACCGCGCCCAGATCCGTGCCGCCGAGCACATCGCCGTTGAACACCATCACCGTGTCGGCGCGCAGCTTGGGCAGCACGTTGCGAATGCCACCGCCGGTGCCCAGAGGTTCGCTTTCGGTGACGTAGTCGATCTCGAGCCCGAGATCGGCGCCGTCACCGAAATGCTCCTCGAACACCTCCGCCTTGAACGACGTACCCAGTACGACGTGCGTGATCCCCGCGTCGGCGATGCGCGCGAGTAGATGATGCAGGAACGGCAGACCGGCCACCGGCAACATGGGTTTGGGTGCCGACAGGGTCAGCGGGCGCAGCCGGGTCCCCTGACCACCGACCAGAATCACGGCCTCGGCCGCGGTGCCGTTCGTGTCCGCCATCAATCTCCCCTGTTCACAGGTCTCATCCGCGGATACGCCGGGACAGCATGAGCCCGATCGTTCCGTTTACTCCAGCGTTGCACGTCGGGTTCACGCAATGGTTCGCTCCCGATCTCGGTCGGGCGTCGAATTCATCCGCGTCCCGCGTCGCGTTCACGCAGCGCAGATCGAACCGCAAGCCTGCAGCGGATCGCAAGTCCGGCGCGCAACGCCCACCGCAGCGGCGCCTGCCACCAGTGCGGATGCCGGTCGGCCTGGAAGCGGTACGCGGAGGCGTGATGGGCGGGCAGCATGGCCTCGGGATTGCGCCCGGCCGCGTGCCCCTTGGCGTGCGTGACCTCCGCCGACGGCACGAAGACATTGTGCCAGCCCGCCCTGCCCATGCGGTCACCGAAGTCGACGTCCTCCATGTACATGAAGTAGCGGGAGTCGAAGCCGTCGATGGCGTCGAAGGCGGTGCGGCGCACCAGCAGGCACGAGCCCGACAGCCAGCCGACCGTGCGCTCGGAGATCTCCTCGTTCTCCTGCCGGTAGCGGCGGGTCCACGGGTTGCCCGGCCAGATGGTGCCCAGGACGGCGTGCCCGGCGCCGTCGAGCAGCCCCGGCACCCGCCGGGCCGAGGGATAGATGCTGCCGTCCGGCTCGCGCACCAGCGGACCCAGCGCCCCGGCCCGCGGCCACCGCTGCGCCGCCTCGAGCAGCCGATCGATCGAATCGGTGCCCCAGCGGATATCCGGATTGGCGATGACGACGAATTCGATCTCCGGATCGATCTCGGCGACCGCCCGGTTGATCGCACCGCCGTAGCCGATATTGCCGCCGGTCCGCAGCAGCCGCACATGCTCGTTGGCCTCCGCGGCCAATTCCGGCGTTCCGTCGGTCGAGCCGTTGTCGGCGAGAATGACCTGCGGTTTCTCGGTGGTGGCGGTGGCCAGGGTGCTGATGAAGTGCTCGAGGTGCTCCCCCGGCGAATAGGTCACCGTGACCACGACCATAGTGGGCCGTCCGACAGAATCGTTCACGGCTACGCAGCCTAACCGGATACGCGCGTCAGTGCGTCCGCGAGGGCGTCGCGCCAATTCCTTAGGGGGGTGAGCCCGGCGGCGATCCAGGCACGGTTCGACAGCACCGAATATGCCGGGCGCCGAACGGGACTCGGGAATTGCGCGCTCGTGCAGGGGCGCACCCGCTCGGGATCGGCACCGAGCCCGGCGAATACGGCGCGGGCCAGGTCGAACCAGCTCGCCTGCCCCGCATTGGTCGCGTGCAGCACCCGCGGCGGTGGGCTCTGCGAGCCCACCCTCCCGGCCAGTTCCAGTAAACCGGCGGCCAGGTCGTGGGCGTAGGTGGGCGAACCGATCTGGTCGTTCACCACCGATACCGTGTCGCGCTCGCGTTCCAGCCGACGCATGGTGGCGACGAAATCGCCTTGGTCGCCGGTGTACACCCAGCCGGTCCGGACGATGTGGGCGGTGGGGGCCAGCCGCAGCACGGCCTGCTCCCCGGCCAGTTTGGAATACCCGTACACACTGGTGGGCGCGGTCGGATCGCCCGGTTCGTAGGGACGGGTGCCGCTGCCGTCGAAGACATAGTCGGTGGAAACGTGAATCATGGTGGCGCCCACCGCGGTACACGCCGCCGCGAGGACGGCCGGTCCTGTCTCGTTACCGGCGAACGCCGCCGCGGAGTCGGATTCGGCCGCGTCTACCGCGGTATACGCGGCGCAGTTGACCACCACGTCACCGGGCTCGAGCGCGCCGCGGACGGCGCCGGGATCGGTGATGTCCAGGTCGCGCCGGTGCAGCGCGACGGCGCGGGGTGCCTGCGCGCACAGGGCGCGACCGAGTTGCCCACCGGCGCCGGTGACGACCAGACGTGGGGGGGACGGGGGCGCTGAAGTCACGCCGGAAAGTCTGGCACGCCGCGCCAGCAGCGGTTGAACCATGCACGCCGCCGCATTCGTTAGCCTCGTTCGGAGGGGGTAGAGAAGACATGGGGTTATCGGGCGGGGCCGAAAGGACGACGAAGTTGCCGCAGCGCACCAGGGCATCCGTGCCGCCGCGGCCGCGCGGCGCCGGTGTACCGCTGCGCGGTCCGCGGCCGATGCGGCCATACGGCAACCGGCCGGTGAGTCGGCCCGGGCGGCTGCTGACCGCCGTGGCCGCGGTCCTGGTGTTCATCGTCACCGGCTTCGGCTGGCACAGCGTCGACGGCCTGATCTCGGGAATTCAGCGCATCGGCAATCTGGGTCTGGGCGGCGGCAGCGACGGCGCGACCGACATCCTGATGGTCGGCATCGACAGCCGCACCGACGCCCACGGCAATCCGCTCACGCAGGCCGAACGGGCGATGCTGCACGCCGGGGACGAGGTCGGCACCAACACCGACACGATTGTGCTGGTCCGCGTCCCCAACGACGGCCGCTCGGCGACGGCGATATCGATCCCCCGGGACTCGTATGTCGATATTCCCGGCACCGGCATGGGCAAGATCAACTCCGCCTACGGGGTGAGCAAGGCCAAGGCGCAACAGAAGCTGTCCGCCCAGGGCCTGTCGGACGCCGAGGTGGAGCGGCAGTCCACGCAGGCCGGGCGGCAGGCATTGATCAAGTCCGTCGCCACTCTGACCGGTATCACCGTCGACCACTACGCCGAGGTGAGCCTGCTGGGGTTCGTCCTGCTGACCGATGCGGTCGGCGGCGTGGATGTCTGCCTGAACAATGCGGTGGACGAGCCGCTCTCGGGCGCCGACTTTCCCGCGGGTGAGCAACGCCTGAGCGGACCGCAGGCGTTGAGCTTCGTCCGTCAGCGCCACGACCTGCCGCGCGGGGATCTGGATCGGATCGTGCGCCAGCAGGTGTTCATGGCCTCGCTGGTGCATCAGGCCCTGAGCGCGAAGATCCTGGCCAATCCCGGCAAGCTGAGCCAGCTCAGCGAGGCGGTGGGCCGCACCATCGTGCTCGACGACGACTGGAATGTCATGCAGTTCCTGCAGCAGTTGCAGGACTTGTCGGCCGGACAGGTGAAGTTCGAGACCATTCCGGTCAAGGACATCAACGGCACCACCGCCACCGGTGAATCGGTGGTGAAGGTCGATCCGCAGGCCGTGAAATCCTATGTGGCGGCGATGGTCGGCGACCGACCCGGCGATTCGTCCGAGGTCGCGCCGTCGTCGGTGACGGTGGACGTGTACAACGCCAGCGGCACCTCCGGGCTGGCCGGTCAGGTATCACAGGCGTTGGCGGGCAAGGGCTTCCGGACCGGGACGGTGGACAACTGGATCGGCGGGCCGGTGCCGAGCAGCCGGGTGGTGGCCGGTTCCACCTCCGATCCGAAGGCGAAGGCGGTGGCCAAGGCGCTGGGCGGGCTGACGGTGCTCGCCGAGTCCGGACTGCCGGAGGGTACGGTGCGAGTGGTGTTGGCCGGTGACTATTCTGGTCCCGGTTCGGCGGCGAGCAGCCTGTTCGACCTGTCCGGATCCTCCGGTACGGCAACGCCGGTGCCGCCCGCACCTCCGATCGACGCCGGCCAGAACGGACCCAAATGCGTGAACTGAACCAGACCGTCACCGAGGCTCTGCTCGACCCCATCCTGGGCCGCGATCCGGCCGGCCCGCGCATCACCCACTACGACGACGCCACCGGCGCCCGGATCGAGCTGTCGGCGCTGACGCTGGCGAACTGGGCGGCCAAGACGGCCAACCTGATTCGCGACGAATTCGGTCTCACCCCCGGCGCCCGGATCGCGGTACTGCTGCCCGCGCACTGGCAGACCGCGGCGGTCCTGCTGGGCTGCTGGTGGGCGGGTACCGAGGTGGTGCTGCGTCCCGACGACGACGCCGAGATGGCGCTGGTGGTCGCCGACCGCCTCGCCGAGGCCGAGGACATCCCCGAAGTGGCGGCGCTGTCACTGGATCCGCTCGGCGCTCCCGTGCGGGATCTACCCGTCGGCATCACCGACTTCGCGACCTCCGTCCGCGCGCACGGCGACCAGTTCCGTCCCGGCGGCGCGGGCGTGGCCCTGGACGGCATACCGGTGGCCGACGTCCTCGCCGAGGCCCGCAAATCCGCTGCCCGCCAAGGGTTCACGGCCGAGGACCGGGTCCTGTCCACCACCGCGTGGGACACTCCCGCCGAACTGATCGACGGCCTGCTGGCGGTCTATGCCGCCGGGGCCTCCCTGGTCCAGGTCAGCAATGCCGACCCCGGCACACAGGAGCAGCGCGTCGCGACCGAGCGGGTCACGACGATTCGCTCCTGAAAAACCCGGTCCGCGCGTAGCATCGGGGACCGAGCAAGTCGGGGATTCCTACCGTGGTAGGGCCGCCGGTCCGACTGTGGGACGTTTCACTTCGTGAGGCATTTCCGTACCGTGGGAGCAGAACCTGACGACGAACGGGGGTGGCGATGCGGCCACGATATTGGTTTCGGTGGTTGTCGGAGAAGGGCGCGGCCCGGCTGGCATTGAAAACCGCCGCCCGACGGGGAGATACGGTTGCCCAACTGATGGCGGCACCGGCCGGAGTGCACGATCCGTATCCCCTCATGGAGTCGATCCGCACCCGCGGGCCCCTGGCGCGCTCCGCGATCGGATGGGCGACCGTCGACCATGAGCTGTGCCGGCAGATCCTGCGTGACAACAGGTTCGGCGTCTTCGCCTTCGAAGGCCTAGAGATTCCGCGACCGCTGCGCCGGCTGGCCGAGTGGGCCAAGCTGCCGCCGAATCCGGTGGAACCGCCCTCCATGCTGGTCA
This sequence comes from Nocardia transvalensis, assembly GCF_015477765.1. Lineage (GTDB taxonomy): Bacteria > Actinomycetota > Actinomycetes > Mycobacteriales > Mycobacteriaceae > Nocardia > Nocardia transvalensis_A. The sequence goes on from NZ_JADLQQ010000001.1 coordinate 338,537, forward strand.
TCGATCCGCCCGATCACACTCGGATGCGCCGGTCCGTGGCCTCCGCGTTCACACCCCGGGCGGTCGGACGGCTGCGCGATCGGGTCGAGTCGGTCACCGAGGAACTGCTCGACGCGCTGCCGTCGGGTGGTTCGGCGGATCTGATCGCCGCCTACGCCTCGCAGGTGCCGATCGCGATCATCTCCGAGATTCTCGGCTTCCCCGACGAGAGCCGCGGGAGGTTCCTGCATTGGGGTGACGCCATGAGCCCGCTGCTGGACACCGGAGTGTCGTGGCGGGATTACCGGAACGCCGCGGCCGCGATGGTCGCGATGGACCGGTACGCCGACGATCACCTCGCCAAACTGCGCCGCGACCCCGGCGACGACATCCTCTCCAGCCTCGTGACCTCCGGTGAACTCGACGAGCGCGAACTGAAGGCCTCGGCGAGCCTGCTGATGGGCGCCGGTTTCGAGACGACGGTAAACCTCATCGGCAACGGCGTGGTGCAACTGCTGAACCACCCGGACCAGCTGGCCCGCCTGCGCGAGAATCCGGACCTGTGGCCGAATGCCATCGAGGAGGTGCTGCGCATCGACTCCCCGGTGCAGACGACCGCACGGGTCGCCCTGACCGACGGCATCGAGATCGATGGCGCCCCGATCCCCGAGGGCCACACGATCATCCTGTCCCTGGCCGGGGCCAACCGCGATCCGAAGGTCTTCGAGGATCCGGAGCGCTTCGACGTCACCCGCCCCAACGCCAAGGACCACCTGACGTTCTCCTCCGGCATCCACGTCTGCCTGGGCGCCACTCTGGCCCGCATGGAGGGCACCTACGCCCTACAGGCCCTGTTCGACCGCTTCCCCGACCTCCACATGGCGGCTCCCCCCGAACGCCGCCCCCTGTTCACCCTCCACGGCTACAGCCGCCTCCCCGTCGTGCTGGGCCGCCGCGCCAACCAGCCCACCGCCGCCTGATCCCACCGTCAGCTGAAGCCGACGACGTGGTCTCCCCAGGCGGTGTGTAGGTCGTGGTCGGGGTCGTCGAGGACGCGGTCGGCGGCGTCGATGAGCAGGGTGGTGCGGGTGGATTCGCGGTAGGGCGGCCAGTGTTTGGAGCCGTCCAGGGCGGCGGGGACGCCGTGTTCGGCGAAGGCCAGCCACCGGCGCATCATCCGGCCCGACACCTCCATGGCGACCTTGCGGCCACCCAGCCAGAACGTCGGATCGTGGTTCAGAGTCCCGAAATTGCCGAAGACGTACGGCAATTCGGTGGCGTGCCCGGCGCCGACGCGGGCCGCCTTCAACATGGGAGTGGCCTGATCGAAGCGGTACATCCAGGTGCGGGTGTGGCGCGAATGCGCATCGGCCACCCAGTGCGCCGGCATCCGGAAGGCGGCATCGGTGGACATCGCCAGCGCGCCCCGCGCGGTGGCCAGATCCGGATAGGCCGAGGTGATCTCCGCAATCCGCTCGGCCGACAGGTGCGGATGTTCGGCGGCGACCGCGTTCAGCATCGCGTTCACCGCATCCGGGGTGACGGGCATGATCGGCGACCGGAACAGCCGGAACAGCGACGCCTCGTCCTTATTGGTCCCGATGATCAGCGGCACCCGGTGCGAGCGACCCTGCTGGAAGCGATCGGCCGGGTAGGTGGGCAGCAGATCGCCGTCGACCACGGGGGCCGCGGCCAGCCGCCCCGGTGATTGCAGCGGCACCTCGTCGAGCAGGATTCCCGCCGCATCGGTGATCCGCTCGATCGGGCATTCCAGCAGCTCACCCACGCGCTGCGGCGGCAGATCGAGCAGATCGAGGAACCGCCGCGCCACGCCCGCGGCCCGTTCGGGCCCGAAAACCGTGGTGGCGGGCGGGCTCTGGGCGATCGCCCGATGGAACAGCCCGGCCGCCCGCGGCGAGGTGAGCAGGGCCGTGACGCAACCGGCACCCGACGATTCGCCGAAGACGGTGACATTGCCCGGGTCGCCACCGAAGGCGGCGACATTGTCGCGCACCCACTCCAGCGCCGCGATCTGATCGTGCAGGCCGAGGTTGGGCACGAAGTCGGAACCCAGGGAGGACAGGTCGAGGAAGCCGAGCGCGCCCAGCCGATAGTTCACCCCCACCACCACGACACCACCGGTCTCGACGAGCTTGCGGCCGTCGTAGATGCCCTGTGCCGCGGTGCCGAGACAGTAGGCGCCGCCGTGCAGCCACACCATCACCGGCCGCGGTTCGTCGGAGGTGGTGGCGGGCGCCCAGACGTTCACCCAGAGGCAGTCCTCACCCATCCGCAGTCCCGAGTCCACCGGAACCATGGCCCCCATCGTCTGCGGGGCTATCTGGCCGAACTCGGTGCAGTCGCGCACTCCGTCCCAGGAGGCGGGCGGCTGCGGCGGACTGAACCGGCGGGGACCCGCGGGCGCCGCCGCGTAGGGGATGCTGCGCCAGACGTTGACCGTGCCGTCCCGGAAGCCGCGCACGTCGCCGGTGGCGGTCCGAGCTACGGGAGCGGGGGCGGTGGTCTCCACGCCCGCGGCCGCCTCGAAGAACTGAGTGCTCATCTCGCACCTCCTCGTACTCCCTGTAACGAGAGTACGTCTGCGATCATGTCCGACGGCGATATCCCCGCTGTCGGACCCGTACGGCGGAGGTCAGGACCGGTCGATGTGGCCGAGGTCCCGATCCGGGTCGATCCGGTCGCGCACCCGTTGCTTGAGCACCGCGATGTCCGGAAAGCCGCCGTCGGATTTACGTTCCCAGATCTGGTCGCCATCGATCGTGATGCGGAATACACCCCCGCTTCCGGGAATCAGAGCTACCTCCGTCAGGTCGGTGGAGAAGGTGCTCAGCAATTCCTGCGCCATCCAACCCGCCCGCAGCAGCCAGCGGCATTGGGTGCAGTACTCGATCGCGACTCGTGGCATATCCGCACCCTACGTCGGGGGCGCCGCGGATCTGCCCGGAATCTCTGTCAGCTATCCCTCCGCATCCGTACGATTCATTTCTGCATGGAACGGTAGGGTTGCACGTCAGAGCCCGCAAGGTGTGTGATCGGGTTCACCCGACCGGGTCACGATTCGATATCGCCCTCGACATAAAGCCACTCTCCCCGTATCCGAGCAAACTTGCTGCATTCATGGAGGATCCCGCGTTCGCCGCCATAGCGATAGTGCGCGCGGAACTCCACCTCGCCGGTCTCGTCGAACGGCCCGCCGCGCTCGGTGCGCAGGATCTCCAGCAGTACTCAGCGCTGCCCGGCATCCACCTGCAACCGCCGCGGCCGGGTCCGCGGGTGCCAGGACCGCAGCAGGTAGGCGGTGTCGCCCACCGCGAAGGCGGTATAGCGCGAGCGCATCAGCGTCTCCGCCGTCGGTGCCGGCCGGGTTCCGTCCAGCCGCGGCGCACAGCAGGCGGCGAACGGTTCTCCACTACGGCACGGGCATGGCTCACTGTCGGCGAGACGGTCGCTGGGCATCGGTCGATTATCGCGGTCCGGTCGGGATTCGGGCGACCCGGTCGGGCCGCCCGATTCGCCGTATCAGGATCCGAGCATTCGCATGAGGTTGATGATGTTGATCAGTGCGGATGTCGAGTTGGCCAACAGTGCCGAGCCGCTGTTGAGCATGTCGAGCGCTTCCATGAGGCAGCTCCTTCATGGGATGGGAATTCGGTGACGTACAACCGCATACCTGCCGCAAAATGCGCAGCGACTCGCAGGTTACTGCGGTAGCCGGTGCCGCGGCGGCGAATTCGCCGTCTCGATACCGGAATTCGATCGACCCGTCGCGAAAAGCCGACAATGTCGGCTACCCCGACCGCATGGTCTCGGCTCGCGCCTCGTCCCGCTCCCCCAGCTGCGCCAATTCCTCGACCAGCCGGACGGTTTCGTCGTACCAGCCGCGCAATTCGATCAGGGTCGGCGGCAGTTCGTAATCGTGGTGGTGGCCCGCGCGCGACAGGGTCGCCCAGACCGTCGCGATCCGCGCGGCGACGTCCGGGCCGACCCAGGAGTCCAGCGCCAGCAGCTGCGCGCGCATACTGCAGCGCGCCAACGGGGGTGCCACCTGCAGCCACAGCTGATCGATGGACTGTTCCAGGGCGATCCGCAGCAGCCACACCGCCGCCCGCGACCACAGTCCGCCCGCGTCGGTCACCGTACCGCGCAGCAGTTCGTCGGCGGCGGCCAGCCGCTCGGCGATGGTCGGGGTCAGGGATTCAGCCACTTGACGAGCTTCCTTGTGCCGGAGATCAATTGGCTCATGTCCCGCTCGATGCGGATATGCGCTCCCGCCGCCGCATCGCGCAGTACCGCCCGCGCCCAGGGGGCCTCGCGGTCGAGCAGTTCGTTCAGGTCGTCGACCCGGTCGGGTTCGCCGAGCACCGCCAGCGACACCTTCTCCCAGGTGGTGCGCGCGGCATCGACGCGGCGCTGCACCTCGCGATGGTCGAGTCCGTCGCCGAGCAGGATGCGGCGGGCCCGCGCCAGCGCGGCGGCCTCGATCGCCGAACGGCAGCAGGTGATCACGAGTTCGGTGGCGATGGGGCGCGGCAGCTGCCGGGTGCGCAGCAGGGCATTGGCGTCGCTGAGGTAGCGGCGCACCGGATCCTCGGCGACCCGGACCTCGACCCTCGACCGTTCCCGGCGCTGCACATCCAGCACCGTGGCATCCAGCCGCAGCCTGCGCACCGCCTCGGCGAGCCGCTCGTCGTGGGTGAACACCACCACCTGCCGACCGCTGCGGGCGGCGGCGGCCAGCACCCGGGCCAGCCCGTCCACCTTGGCCGGATCCATCGCCTGGACCGGATCGTCGATCATCACGAAGCCGAAGGGGCTCTCGGGCACGGTGGCGCGCGGCAGGAACAGCGCCAGGCCCAGGGCATGCAGCTCGCCCTGGCTCATGACGCCCAGCGCGGTGGCGCCGGTGTCGTCCACGGTCACGTCCAGCAGCACCTTGCGGCTGGCTCCGGCGTTGCCCTGCAATCGAATCGTGCCCAGGTCCACATTGCTCTGCTGACGCAGTCCGCGCCAGATCCGGCGGGCGTGCTCGGCCAGCGGCGCCATGCGCTGCTCGCGCAGCCCGGCCGCGGCCGATTTGAGCCAGTCCTCGGCACGGCGGACGGTCCGCAGCTCCGGTTCGGCCGCGGCGACGGCCGTCGCGTCGCGCAGCCAGGCCGCGATGCGCGGCACCAGCGGCGTCCACACCGCGTCCAGCCGGTCCAGCTCCTTACGGGCCGAACGGCGCAGCGTCTCGAGGCCGCGCACGGCATCGGCGTGGGCGGTCCGCAGCCGGTGCGTCAGATCCCGGTCGTATTGCGCCGCGGCCAGTTCCGCCCAGGCCGACCAGGTTCGGCGCGCGGGACCGGTATCGACGTTGGGCACCGGCGGAGCGGGCGGATCGAGTTCCGCGGGAACCGGCTTCACCAGGGCGCAGGCCCGTTCCACGGCCCGCCCGAGGGCGACGCGGGCGGCGGTGAGCGCGGCGGCCCGATCGGTCAGCCGGGCGATCTGGGCGTCGGTTTCGCGCTGCCACTGCTCGTCGAGCGCACCGCGTCCGCAGACCGGGCAGGCGCAATCGCCGCCCGCCCGGACATGGTTGCGGGCCCGGCGCAACAGATCCAGCACGCGCAGTTCGGCTTCCATATCGCCGGTGGCGTGGGCGGCGAGGTCGGCGGCGCATTTATCGATGTGGTCGGCCGCGGCGGCCACCTCCGCCGGCTCGGGCAGCCGCAACCGCAGAATGCCCTCGAGTGCGGCGGTGCCGGTGGGATCGTGCCGGGCTCCGGCCAATTCGCGGCCGATCGCCGGCAGATCCGGTTCGGCGGCGCGCAGCAGCGCCGAGACCCGGGCCGCGCGCTCGTCGGCCACGGTGGACAGCGCGGTCAGCAGCGCGGTGCGTTCGTCGCGGCATGCCTTGGCCGCGCGCTCCAATTCCAGCCGGCGAGTGCGCGTGCGATCCTGGGCGGCGGTGAGGTCGTCGAGACCGAGCAGTTGGTGCAGGGCGTCGAACAGGTCGCTCGGCCGCCCGTCGACGAGGGCGCCCAATTCGCTGTAGGACAGGAACGGGCGGTAGAGCTCCAGCGCCCGTGCCCACTGCTCGGCACGGAATTCGCTGGGCGGCTGGCCTTTCCGCCGTTGGGTCCAGGTGCCACCGGCGAGGTCGGCGCCTTCGGGCCACTCGCGGGTGATCGTCAACGGGGTGTCGGATCCGGTGGTGATCAGCTCCAGATCGATGCGGCACACGGCCCCGTCGTGCAGATTTCGCCATCCTTCGCGCCACAGCGACGACCGGCCGTCCCAGCGGCGGTTGCCGCCGGTGAGCGCCAATTCGGCCGCCTCGGCGAAGCTGGATTTCCCCGATCCGTTGCGTCCGACCACCAGGGTGAGACCCGGGCCGGGCGTCAGGCGCAGCACCGCTCGCGGCCCGATCCCGCGGAAGCCCCGAACACGGATGGCGCGCACGAAGATACCGGCGCAGCCGGGACCGGAGCCGGGGCGGTCGGGCTCGCTGCCGAGTGCATCCAGGACGGTGCGTGCGACCTCGGGGGTGATCGACGGGTCGGCGTCGAGACGATGCGACACCAGTTCGGTCAGGCGCGGCGCGCCATCCTCCGGCGCTTGCCCCAAACTGCCACTCCCTTTGCGTTCGGCCTCTATGCGCCTCGGGTCGTTCCCGTACTCGGCGCCGTGCCGAACGCTACCCGATCGCGGGCCAATCCGCGCCTGCCCCAGGGTTTCCGGGCGAACCGGCCCGGTCGGGACGCTTGGCCATCGCGACGGTTGATCCGCCCGATGTCCACCCCTCGGCCGTCCCGGCCGGGCAGTTCCACGGGTTTCACCCGAAATTCGGGTGGCTCGGATCAACCGAACAGGTCAGAATGCCAGACGCGGAATGCGTACGCAATAGTGCTTGACGCAGTAATCGACCGGTACGCCAGCGTGATTCGACTCGCAACCGATCAGCGAACCTCTTCGTCCGCGCGGAGCACACGCAGCTGGCCGATCTCGCTGACGTTCTTCATGAGCTCGGCGTTGACCCAAGCCATGGTGTGGGCCACGGTATAGCCGGAATCGGCGCCCCACGGGAAGGAGGCCGGGGCGTCCAGATCGGCATCGGCGTGCTTGTCGAGCACGTCCAGCCATTGCGTGCGCAGCTCCCGCAGCCATTCGGCAACTTTCGCGGCTCCCGGCCACTGGACGTCGCTGCGGTCGCGCGGTGTCCGGCCTTGCAGATGGTCCACGGTGACCGACCACCACCAGCCGATGTGCCAGGTGAGCCAGGCGATGGTGGGCGCGGGGATCGGATCGGGCTCGGTGTCGGCCCAGTCCGGCACCCACCGGCCGTCGCCGTCGGCGCGTACCGTCCACACCGTGGGCGCGGGCTCCCAGTGGCAGTCCTCGGCCGTCAGCAGGTTCAGGTGCAGTTCGAACAACGACCAGGTCAGGTCGAATTGCCAGCGCAGCAGATCGCGTCGGGAAACGGGCACCGGGCGATGATCGCACGGGCACGTGACCTGCGGCGACCGGATTTGTCGGTGGCCTGCGGTAGAAATCCGGTCAACCGAGAGAGGGGGACGCGTGACGATATCTCAGGTGGGGGCCGAGACGACGAGGTGGACCGCGGAGCAGATCACCGCGCTCGCACCCGACACCGCCTCATTGAACGCGGCGCGAAAACTGCACGGCCGCTGGCGCGGGACCGGGTGGTCGGAGTCGGCGCTGTGGGGGTTGTGCAAGGGCAGCGGAGCCAAGCCCTATCAGACGATCGTGGATCTGTCCGGACCCGCGTACAAATGCACGTGCCCGAGCCGGAAGTTCCCGTGCAAACATGCGCTGGCGCTGTTGCTGGCCTGGTCCGGCGGCGAGGTGCCCGAGGCGCCCGGCCCCGCCGACTTCGCCGCGGAGTGGCTCGGTGCGCGGGCCGCGCGGGCCGCGAAATCGGAGACGGCAGCACCCCGGACGGCGAGCGCGGCCACGGCCGGACAACGCCGTGCCCGGGTCACCGCGGGACTCGAGGACCTCGACATGTGGTTGTGCGATCAGGTGCGCACCGGGCTGGCGCAGGCCGACCGGTCCTTCCGCGCACTGGAGGCGGTGGCGGCCCGGATGGTCGACGCACAGGCCCCCGGGGTGGCCGGCGCGCTGCGACAACTGGCCCGCACAGTCTCGATCCGCGCGGATTGGCCCGCACTCCTGCTCCGCGAGTACGCCCGCCTACATCTGCTGGTCGCCGCGCACCGACGACTCGACGATCTCTCCCCCGCCACGGCGGCCGCCGTCCGCACACATGTCGGTTACCCGACCACCGCCGACGCGGTCCGCGCCGAACCCGGCGTGCGCGACCGCTGGATGGTCCTGGGCAGGCGCACGACCGAAGAGGAACGCCTCTACACACGCCGAGTCTGGTTGCGCGGCCGCACAACGGGCCGCTGGGCCCTGATCATCGACCACAATTTCGGAAGCCCGACCTTCCCCGCCGACATGCCCGCCCCCGGCCTACAGGCCGACGCTTACCTCCACTTCTACCCCGGAGCGTCCCCACTGCGCGCACTCTGGGGCGAAAGGCACGGCATCCCACAACCTTTCACCACGATCCCCACTCACCATCCCGTCGAACCCGACACCGAGCCCACCCTGGGAAACCAACCGGACGGGACAACAACCGCAGAAACCGGTGCAGCGGCTGTCCCGAACGCGCCCACCCTGTCCAGCGCCCCGGCGAAACCGGTCGACCGCCCCGCGGTACCAGCCACCTCCGCAATCGTCACCCGGTCCGCGACAACACCTGGTTCGACCGTCGACCACCCGGCGAAGCGGGACACCAGCACGGTCCGTCGGGCGGTATCGGGAAGTATCGCCAGGGCGCTCGAGGAGTATGCGCGGGCGTTGGGTGCCGATCCGTGGCTGCGGTCGTGGCCGATGGTGCTGGCCGAGGTGGTGCCGGTGGTTGTCGGTGAGGACTGGTATGTCGCCGAAGCCGATGGGACGGCACTGCCGCTGGCGCGGATGGCCGAAGCGCCGTGGCGGCTGGTGGGGTTGTCCGGTGGGCACCCCGTGACGGTGATCGGTGAATGGACGGCAGAAGGGCTGGTACCGGTTTCGGCGTTCACGGCGGGTGAGGTCGTCGACATCGGTGCCGAGGCGACGGGCGGACCGACCACCCAACCGGATGCCGATCTGTTGTCGGCGGCGCTGCTGGGAACGGCACGGCGCACGCTGGATCCGGCCCTCCTGGCGCAGCCGGTGGCCTCGGCCGCCGCGCGGCTGTCCGGTGACCCGGCGGCGATATTGCTCGAAACCGCCGGGCTGTACGACACTTTCGCGCGAGGCGGATTCCTGCCCGGGACCGCACCGCTCCCGGAACCGGCCGCGGAGGACACTCGCCCCGCGTTGTCACCGCCGTCCGCGGTTCGGCTGGCTCGCATGCTGACCGAGGGATCGCCGTTCCTGGCCGAATGGTTCGAGGTGATTGCGCCTCGGGAGCTGCGGGCGCCGGATGCCCTGTGCAGCCTGCTGCTCGAGCAGGCTCGGACCCGGCCCGCCCTGCGCGAACCCCTGTTGCGGCTGGCGGGTGCGCGAGGTCGCTGGCTGGCCCAGCAGAATCCGCAGTGGCGCACCCTCGTCCGCGCCGACCTCGACGACGCCTCGGTGTGGTCGCACGGCCGCCCGGCGGAGCGGCTCGCTTGGCTTCGCACGCTCCGTCGGCGCGACCCGCTCGCCGCCCGGGAGACTCTCGCGGACAGTTGGCGCCGCGAGTCCGGCCCCGCGCGGGCGGAACTGCTGGCGGTCCTGACCGACCGGCTCACCCACGACGACGAACCGCTGCTGGAGTCCGCGCTCGACGATCCCCGCGCCGACGTCCGGCGCGTCGCCGCCGACCTGCTTGCCCGCCTACCGGATTCGGCCTTCGCGCATCGGATGCGACAGCGCGCGGCGCGATGGCTCCGGCTGCAAGACAACCAGTTGATCGCCGACCTGCCGCATTCGCTCGACGACGCCGACCGCCGCGACGGCATCGCCGACCGGCTCGCCGAGACCGCGTACCGAGCCGATGGCGCACCGGATGCCGCGGCCGAATGGTTGCGTCGCTTGGTGGCGGCCACGCCACTGCGGCACTGGGAGGAGCTGTTCAGCGATCCCACACAGGCGATCGGCGTCCGGATGACCGACCGAATGCTGGGTCCGGTCTTCGCCGGCTGGGCCGACGCCGCGCGGGACCAACGCGATTCCCGCTGGGCAGCAGCGCTTTTCGAGGTGCTCACGATGACACCCACCCTCGGTGCGGAGACCGACGTCCGGCGCGATCTGTTCGCCCTGCTGCCCCTCGACGAGCGGGTGCGGCGGCTGCGGCGGCTGGACAGCAGCTGGCTCGCGGAGGTCGAGCTGTTGATCGCCGCGGTGCCGCGGCCGTGGCCGATGCCCTTGGCCGAACACGTGCTCCGGCTCTTACTCGACCGGGCACATCTGGCGGCGGCCCGCCCCGGCGCGCCCGGGCTGTCCCCGGCGTCCTATCGTTCCCTGTTCCGGGCGGCGGCGGTGCACTTTCCGGTCGAGGCCGCCGCCACCGTCGCCGCGGCAGCACGACGATGCGGGGATCCCTACTGGCAGAACACCTTCGACCAACTCTCCCATGACCTGACCGAACGCATGTCCATGCTCGAGGAGCTGCAGTGACCACCACGACCCAGGCACCCCAGGACGACCTGCTGCGCCCGCACGCCGAACAGGCGTTCGCCGACGAACTGCGCGCGCTGGCCGCCATCGATGACCGTCCCCGCCCGCCGTCGTGGCGGCTCTCGCCCTGGGCGGTCGTGACCTATCTGCTCGGCGGCACACTGCCCGACGGCACGATCGTCAGCCCGAAATATGTCGGGCCGCGGCGGCTGATGGAGGTGGCGGTCGCGACCCTGGCGACCGATCGCGCCCTGCTGCTGCTCGGTGTCCCCGGCACCGCGAAAACCTGGGTCTCGGAACATCTTTCGGCCGCCATCTGCGGCACCTCCACCCTGCTGGTCCAGGGCACGTCCGGCACCGCGGAGGAGGCGATCCGCTACGGCTGGAACTATGCGCGGCTGCTCGCCGAGGGCCCGACCGAGGGCGCGCTGGTGCCCTCGCCGATCATGACCGCCATGCGGGCCGGATCCATTGCCCGGGTCGAGGAGCTGACCCGCATCCCGTCCGATGTGCAGGATGCGCTGATCACCGTGCTGTCGGAGAAGACGCTGCCGGTGCCCGAGCTCGGGCGGGAGGTGCAGGCGGCCAAGGGCTTCAACGTGATCGCCACCGCCAACGACCGCGACCGCGGCGTCAACGAGCTGTCCTCGGCCCTGCGGCGACGATTCAACACCGTGGTCCTGCCGCTGCCCGCCGACGAGGACGAGGAGGTCGCGATCGTCACCCGCCGCGTCGAACAGCTCGGTGCCGCACTGGAATTGCCCGCCGTCCCGGCCGCCGCCGACGAGGTCCGCCGCGTGGTCCGCGTATTTCGGGAGCTGCGGTCCGGTGCGACCGCCGACGGCCGCACCAAGCTGAAGTCGCCGTCCGGGACGCTGTCGACGGCGGAGGCGATCTCGGTGATCACCAACGGCCTGGCCCTGTCGGCGCATTTCGGCGACGGCGTCCTGCGCGCCTCCGACGTGGCCGGTGCCGTGCTGGGCGCGGTGATCAAGGACCCGGTCGCCGACGCCGTGGTGTGGACCGAATACCTCGAGGCCGTCGTCCGCGAGCGCCCGGACTGGTCCGATTTCTACCGCGCCTGCCGCGAGGTACACGGATGACGACGACGCACGCCGTCCGTGTGAGTTCCGAGGACCGGCGTGCTCATGGACCGGCCGACGGGACCGCACCCGCCGAGACGCGCGTATTCGGTATCCGCCACCACGGGCCTGGTTCGGCGCGGTCGCTTCGGTTGGCGCTGGAGCAGTTTCGCCCCGACACCATCCTGATCGAGGGCCCGGCCGATGCCGATCCGCTGGTCGGGTATGCGGCCGCCGACGGGATGGAACCACCGGTGGCGTTGCTGGCCTACGTGCCGGATGCACCGTCGCGGGCGGCGTTCTGGCCCTTCGCCGTCTTCTCCCCCGAATGGCAGGCGCTGCGTTATGCCACCGACCGTGACGTGGCGGTGCGCTTCTGTGATCTGCCCGCCGCCAACGCCCTGGCCATGGACGACGAGCCGGGTGACCGCACCGACCCGCTGGCCGCGCTCGCCTCCGCCGCCGGATACGACGACCCGGAGCGCTGGTGGGACGCGGTCATCGAATCCACTGCCGACGCAGACACGTTCGCCGCGGTCACCGAGGCCATGGCGGCATTGCGCGACAATGCCGATGCCGCATCGCCTGTCGACGGCTCGGCACTACCGGCCGCCGTCGACGACCACACCTTGCGCCGCGAGGCGTACATGCGTCAGACGATGCGCAAGGCGTTGAAAGACGGCGCCACCCGGCTCGCGGTGATCTGCGGAGCGTGGCATGCACCCGCGCTGACGGGCCCGCTGGGACCGGCCGCTCCGGATGCCCGGCTGCTCAAGGGATTACCGAAGGTGAAGACGGCGCTGACGTGGGTGCCGTGGACCCATTCACGACTGGCGGGCGCCTCCGGCTACGGCGCAGGCGTCACCTCACCCGGGTGGTATCACCATCTGTTCACCCGGACCGAGCAGCCGATCGCCCGCTGGCTCACCAAGGTGGCCGCGACGCTGCGGGCTCACGATCTGCCGGTCTCGAGCGCACACATCATCGAATCGGTCCGGCTCGCCGATACTCTCGCCGCCCTGCGGGGCCGCCCGCTGCCGGGCCTGTCGGAGGTCACCGACGCCACCAGGGCGGTGCTGTGCGACGGCGACGAGGCGCTGCTGCGAATGATCACCGCCGAGCTGGTGGTCGGCGAGGCACTCGGCTCGGTCCCCGACGACACCCCGGCCGTTCCGCTCGACGCCGATCTGCGTACCCAGGCGCGGTCGCTGCGGCTCAAACAGCAAGCCCTGGCCCGCCACCTGGATCTCGACCTCCGCAAGACGCTCGACGTCGCCCGCTCCCACCTGCTGCACCGGCTGCGACTGCTCGATATCGACTGGGGGACACCGACTTCCGGTGACGTCCGCAACTCCGGCACCTTCCGGGAATCGTGGACGCTGCGGTGGGAGCCGGAGCTGTCCGTCGCGGTCATCGAGGCCTCCCGGTGGGGCACCACCATCCACGCCGCCGCCGAGGCCAAGATCCTCGACACCACCGCCGCATCCGACACCACCGTCGCCGATCTGAGCGGCGCACTGGAATCGGCGCTGCTCGCCGACCTCGGCGGGGCCATCGGCGGCCTGGTGACGAGGCTGGAATCGGTGGCGGCACTGGATCACGACATCAGCCATCTGCTGGCCGCCCTGCCGGGCCTGATCCGCACGCTGCGCTACGGCGATGTCCGCGGCACCGATGTCGGGTCCCTCGCCCACGTCGCCGACGGGCTGCTGGTGCGCATCTGCGCCGGATTGCCCGGCGCGGTCACCGGTCTCGACGCCGACGCGGCCGCACAGCTGCGCGCCCTGCTCGATGCTGCCCACCTCGCCGTGGCCACCCGCGACAACGCCTGGGCGACCGGCCAGTGGCTGGGCGCGCTGCGCACGGTCGCCGACCGCGACGACGTCCACGGCGCCCTGGTGGGTCGCGCGGTCCGGCTGCTCTGCGACGCCGGTGTCATCGACGACGCCGACTCCGCCCGGCGCCTGTCGGCCGCCCTGTCGATCGGCCGTACCCCCGCGGAGAAGGCGGCCTGGATCGACGGATACCTCGGTGGTCGGGGTCTGCTACTGGTCCACGACCGAGACCTGTTGCGCCGCATCGACGAGTGGCTGTGCGGCCTGGACGAGGATCAGTTCGTCACCACCCTGCCACTGCTCCGGAGAACCTTCGGCGCCTTCGAGAGCGGGGAACGCCAGGCCATCGCCCACGCGGTGCGCAACGGCGTGCCCGCCACCGCATCCCACGGCACCGCTGCCGATTTCGACCTAAACCGCGGCGGCACGGCGCTGCGATCGATCACCGAAATCCTGGAGGTCGCGCGATGACCGATGACGCACAGGCTCGTCGATGGCGTCTGGTCCTCGGCGCGCCCGCCGAGGCCGGACTGGGCGGGCCGGGTTCGGCCGAGGACGCGGCCATGGATCGCGCGCTGTCGGCGCTCTACAACGCCGATGAGCAATCGGCGACCGACAAGCGGGCGGCCGGTCTGGGCGGTTCGGCGCCGAAGGTGGCCCGCTGGCTCGGCGACATCCGCACCTACTTCCCGTCGTCGGTGGTGGAGGTCATGCAGCGGGACGCGGTCGAGCGGCTGAACCTCACCGAACTGCTGCTGGAGCCGGAGCTGCTCGAGGCCGTCGAACCCGACGTGCACCTGGTCGGCACCCTGCTGAGCCTGAATCGGGTGATGCCCGAAACCACCAGGGCCACGGCGCGAATGGTGGTGGAGAAGGTGGTGCGGGAGATCGAGCGGCGGATCGCCGCGCGCACCGTGGCCGCCGTGTCCGGCGCGTTGAACCGGGCGGCACGGGTCACCCGGCCGAAACTGCGCGATATCGACTGGGACCGCACGATCCGCCGCAATCTCGCGCACTACCTGCCCGAGCACCGCACGGTGGTCCCGCAGCGCCTGGTCGGCTACGGCCGCAAGGCACAGGCGGTCCGCCGCGACGTGGTCCTCGCCATCGACCAATCCGGTTCGATGGCCTCCAGCGTGGTGTACGCCTCGGTGTTCGGCGCCGTGCTGGCGTCGATGCGTGCGCTGAAAACCAGCCTGGTGGTGTTCGATACGGCCGTCGTCGACCTCACCGACCAACTCGACGATCCGGTGGAGGTCCTGTTCGGCACGCAATTGGGCGGCGGCACCGATATCAATCGCGCGATCGCCTACTGCCAGCAGCTGATCACCCGCCCGGCCGACACCTTGTTCGTGCTGATCTCCGACCTCTACGAGGGGGGTATCCGCGCCGAGATGCTGCGCCGCATCGCCGCCATGAAGGAGGCCGGAGTCCAGGTCCTGGTGCTGCTGGCCCTGTCCGACGACGGTGCGCCCGCCTACGACCACGAGAATGCCGCGGCGCTGGCGGCACTGGGCGTCCCCGCCTTCGCCTGCACCCCGGACAAATTCCCGGATTTGCTTGCCGTCGCCCTCGACCGCGGTGACGTGCACGCCTGGGCGCACGTCAACGCGGGCCGAACCTAGCTACCGAACATCTGCATCAACGTCGCCAGATTCACGGCGATGTTCAGCAACAGACTGAGGGCCTGCAGAATCTCCATGTCCTACCCCTTCGATCGAATGCGAACGAACCGGGCAAACAAGTAAGCGCTTCGCATCCTACGCGGCCGTTTCCGCGATCCGGGGTGAGGCTCGCGCCCCTCAGAGGTCGGCGATGGCGGCCAGCGGCGGGGTGCGGGCGGCCCGGATACCGGGCCACAGTGCGGCCAGCACACCCACCGCACCGGATCCGACGAGCATCACCACGATCTGGGTCCAGGGCACCGCGATCTCCTCGATCCCCAGATCCCGTAGCGTGCGCAGGAATCCGACGCCCAGGCTCAGCCCGAGCACCACGCCGACCACCGCACCGAACACGGCGATCAGCATCGACTCCAGGTAGACCGACCGGCGCACCTGCGGCCGCTGCATGCCGACCGCGCGCAGCATTCCGATCTCGCGGCGCCGCTCCACGACCGACAGGGCGAGCGTATTGACGATGCCGAGGACGGCGATCACGACCGCCAGCGCCAGCAGTCCGTACAGGATGGCCAGCATGGTGTTGATCTGCTGCCCCTGGGCTCCCTTGAACTGCTCGTGATCCTGAACCTGCACGATGGCGAATTGCTCGGTCGCCTTCTCCAGGCCGGTGCGCATCGCGGACAGATCCGCCCCGGGCGCGGCGGCGATCAGCACGAGGAAATCGCTGCGGAACGACACCGGCGTGACCTGGTCGTAGACGGCGGCCGGCACGACGAGCTTCCCGAGCAGCTGGGTGTCCTTGTAGATGCCGGACACGGTCAGCCGGATCTTCTTGTTGTCCACGCTGGTCAGCTCGGCGGTCTGCCCCAGCTGCCAGTTCCGGTCCTTCGCCTCGCTCTCCGACACCAGGACATCGGTGTCGGAGAGGGTGCGGGAGCCCTGTCGCAGTTCATAGTTCAGCACCGCGTCCAGCGGTCCCTCGGGTGAGGTCGCGACGAGCGAGTCGGTGCCGATCTTCAGATTGGTGCCCCGGATGGCGACCACGTCACGCACGCCGGGAACGGATTTCACGGCGTCACCGGCCGCCATCGGCACACCGACGAAACTGCCGGTCGGCCCGGCCAGGATGTAGTCGGCCTTCACGCCCTTGTCCACCAGCTCACCGATGCTGGCCTTGGCGGAGGCACCGAACATGCCGATCGCCGATACCAGCATCAGCCCGAGGGTCAACGCGAAAGCGGTTGCCGCCGTGCGGCGCGGGTTGCGCACCGCATTGTTACGCGCCATCCGGCCGATCGGCCCCAGCGCACCGACCCCCAGTCCGAGAGTCCCCACCACCGGGCGCGACAACCACGGCAAGGCCAGCAGAATCGCCACTATCAGTGCGCCCGCGCCGATTCCGACCGTCCGGGCGGCATCGCCGCCGGTCGACTGGGCACCCCACACGGCCAGCCCGATACCCGCGACCCCCAGCACACCGCCGACCAGGGTCCGTACCCGCAGCGACTCGCCGACCGAGGCGAACTCCTCCCGCATCGCTTCCACGGGCGGGATCTTCGCCGCCCGCCGCGCCGGGGCGTATGCGCTGAGCACTGTCACCAGGACGCCGACCCCGAGCGCCACCAGGACAGTGCGCGGCTGCACCGACATGGCACCGGTCGGCAGCCCGAGATCGAAGGCGTTGAGCAGCCCCGACAGTCCGAAGGCCAACGCGACTCCGGCGCCCAGCCCGACCGCGCTGCCGATCAGTCCGATGACCAGCGCCTCCGACACCACCGACAGGCCCACCTGACGACGGCTCGCACCCACCGCGCGCAACAGTGCCAGCTCACGCAGCCGCTGCGCGACGATCATCGAGAAGGTGTTGTAGATGATGAACGTGCCCACCAGCAGGGCGATCGCACCGAAGGCGAGCAGGAAGTAGTTGACGAACTTCAAGGCGTTGCCGAGCTGCGACTTCATATCCTCGCGGACCTGGTCACCGTTCTGCACCTTGTAGCCGGGTAGCGCCTTGGCGATCTCGTCGCGCAGCTCGTCGACCTTCACGCCCGGTGCCGCCGCGACGTCGATATAGGCCACGTGGTGCTCGTCGGCGAACAGCTGGCGCGCCTGCTGATCATCGAACAGCAGGCCGATGAAGCCGCCGGTATCGGAGGGAACGGTGTAGATGCCGCTGACGGTGACATCGACGGTGCTCTTGGAGGGAATCAGCACCTTGGCCTTGTCGCCGACCTTCAATCCGGCCTTCTCGGCACCCTCGGAGTTGAGCGCGATCTCGCCCGGCTTCGCCGGAGCCGCGCCGGCCACGATCTTCTCCGGCTCGGAGACAGCTCGCTCCGGCGGTATATAGGACTGGCCCCAACTCGGCGCGCCACCGGTCTGCACCGCGCGGCCGTCCTTCAGCAGCACCACCGGGCCGTTGACGCCGGGAGCGACGGCACGCACGCCCGCCAGACCGGACACCTTGTCCAGCGCCGCCACCGGAACGCCCAGCGAAGGCCGCTCCTGCGGGCTCACCCGCACATCGACGCCCTTGGCCTGCTGGGCGAAGATCCCGTCGAAGGTGCGCTGCAGGGTGTCGGTGAAGACGAACGATCCTGCGATGAAGGCGGTTCCGAGGACTACCGACAACACCGTCAGCGCCAGCCGCAGCTTGTGCGCGGCGAGGTTGCGCAAGGCCACCTTGCGCATGGGATTGCTCGCCATTACAGGTTCTCCAGCGACTTCATCCGATCCAGCACCGAATCCGCGGTGGGCTCGCGCATTTCGTCGACGATGCGGCCGTCGGCGAGGAACACCACCCGGTCGGCGTGGGCCGCGGCATGCGGTTCGTGGGTCACGATGACCACGGTCTGCCCGAATTCGTCCACGGCCGCGCGCAGGATCGACAGCACCTCACCGGACGAGCGCGAGTCCAGGTTGCCCGTCGGCTCGTCGCCGAAGATGATGTCGGGCTTGGCCGACAGTGCCCGTGCGCACGCCACTCGCTGCTGCTGCCCGCCCGACAGCTCGCTGGGCCGGTGCCCGAGCCGGTCGCCGAGGCCGAGCCGCTTGATCACCGTCTCCAGCCAGCCCTGATCGGCCTTGCGGCCCGCGATGTCCAGCGGCAGCGTGATGTTCTCCAGGGCCGTCAGCGTCGGCACCAGGTTGAACGCCTGGAATACGAAGCCGACCCGGTCGCGGCGCAGCTGCGTCATCTGCTTGTCCGACAGCCCGGTCAGCGCGGTGTCGCCGATGTGCACGGTGCCGGAGGTGGCGCTGTCGAGCCCGGCCAGGCAGTGCATGAGGGTGGACTTCCCGGACCCCGACGGGCCCATGATCGCGGTGAATTCGCCCTGGGCGAATTCGGCCGACACCCCGTCCAGCGCGCGGACCTGGGTGTCACCCGACCCGTACAGCTTGACCAGATCGGTGGCACGGGCCGCGGCCGTGGTGGATAGAGCGGGTTCGGTGCCCAGGGCATCGGCAGTCATGCCCTCCAGTGTTGCGGCACCTCGAGTCTCGCGCCATCCGGAATGTCCCCCAATACCCAGGGCGGAGTCCCGAATCCGCGGAGATCTCCCTAGGCGCCGCTGGACAGCGCGGCCACGACGACCAGCACCACGACCAGCAGAACCACCGCGCCGAGGATGATCCCGAGGATCAGCCCGGCACTGGACTTGCGCTTGTACGTGCTCGGCGGGAGCACCGGCCGCATCGGCGCGAGGCCGGGGGTGGGCTGCGGATACTGCGGATTCGACCGGTAGACCGGCTGCGGTGGCGGGGTCGCCGACCGTACGCCCGCGGGCGGCGGGACGGTCGGGTTGGCGGGGCCGGTCGCCGGACGCGGGGCCATCGGCATTCCCGGCCCCGTCGCGGGCCGCCCCTGCGTCGGCATCGCCGGACCGGTGAAGGGACGCCCGGGCACCGGCATGGACGGCGCGCTGGGCGGGGCGAAGGCGCGGCGGGCGGCGGCCGCGAATTCGGCACAGGTGCCGAAGCGGTCGTCGGGCCGCTTCGACATGGCCTTCAGCAGGACGCCGTCCAGCGCCGACGGCAGGCCGGGCCGCACGCTGCTCAACGGCGGGGGCGGACCCTGCAGATGTCCGCGGATCACCGCCGCCGGATTGGGTGCGGGGAACGGGCCGCTCCCGGTGAACAGCCAGAACAGGCTGCAGGCCAGCGAATACTGATCCGACCGGCCGTCGAGTTGGGCACCGGTGAGCTGTTCGGGCGAGGCGTAGGCCAGCGTCGCGGTGAACGTCCCGGTCTGCGTCAGATGCCCCCCGTCGTCGCGCAGCCGGGCGATGCCGAAGTCGGTGAGGTAGACCCGCTCGCCCTTACCCCCGGTCGAGCGCGCCAGCAGCATGTTCCCCGGTTTCACGTCCCGGTGCAGCACACCGTTGCGGTGCGCGTAGTCCAGCGCCTCGGCGACCTCGGCAATGATCTGCACCGCCCGCTCCGGCGGTAGCTTACGCGGGTCGACGCTGGCCGCATCGATACCGTCGATGTACTGCATCGAGATCCACAGCTGGCCGTCCTCGAGCCCGCGGTCGTAGACGGTGACGATATTCGGATGGTCCAGCTGGGCGACCAGATCGGCCTCGCGTTCGAAGCGGGCACGAATCTCGCTGTCGGACACCATCTCGCGGTTGAGCAGCTTCAGGGCTGTCATCCGGGGCAATCGGGGATGTTTGGCCAGGTAGACCGATCCCATGCCACCGCGGCCCAGTACCCGCTCGATGACATAGCCGGCGAGGACGTCACCGTTGGCCAGCATGCAAGCTCCCACTTCCCGTAAAACACCGAAACCATAGCAGTCCGATCCGACCTTGTCGGTGGCTACCGATACGCTCTGACACCATGCGCATTGGAGCACACGTCCGGCAAGACAGTGATCCGATCGGCTTCGGTGAGCGACTGGGCGCCGAGGTCATCCAGATGTTCGTGATCGACCCGCAGGGCTGGGAAAAGCCGCAGCCGCACCCGCGGGCCGAGCAGATCAAGGCCAGCCCGATCGATGTGGTGGTGCACTCGTCGTATCAGATCAACGTGGCCAGCACGAACAACCGGCTGCGCATGCCCTCGCGCAATGCGGTGGCGCAGCAGGCGCAGGCCGCGGCCGATCTGGGTGCCTTCGGGCTGGTCGTGCACGGCGGGCACGTACGCTCCGACGCCGAGATCGAGGCCGGAATCGACAACTGGCGCAAGCTGTTCGAGCGTCAAAAGGATAAGGGCGGCTTCGCGGTGCCCATCCTGATCGAGAACACCGCGGGCGGAAATCACGCCATGGCACGGCATTTCGATTCCATCGCCCGGCTGTGGGATGCGGTGGGCGACTACGGTGCCGGTTTCTGCCTGGACACCTGCCATGCCTGGGCGGGCGGTGAGGAGCTGATCGGCGTCGTGGACCGCATCAAGGCGATCACCGGCCGCATCGACCTGGTGCACCTGAATTCCTCCCGCGACGAGTTCAATTCGGGCGCCGACCGGCACGCCAATTTCGCCGACGGCACCATCGATCCGCAGCTGCTGGCCGAGGTGTGCCGCACCGCCGATGCGCCGGTCGTGCTGGAGACTCCGGCCGAGGGGTTGGCCGATGATCTGGCGTACCTGCGCGAACACGTGGGATAGATCGGATCCGACTGACCGTAATCCTGTCCGTTTCGTTCGTGCCGTGGTGTCCTCGAACCAGCTCTGGTTCGAGGAAAGGCCCTGTATGTCCGTCGATTACGCAGCAGACACCGCGACTGCCGTGCGGGTGGTCAAACTCGGCACACACATCGGCGCCCGTCTCGAGGGCATTCGGCTGGGCGGGGACCTGAGCCTCGACACGGTCGCGCTGATCCGGGCCGCGCTCAATGAGCACAAGGTGATCTTCTTCCGCGATCAGCGCCATCTGACCGAGGACGGGCAGTACGAGTTCGCGCGGCTGCTCGGCACGCCGACCACGCCACATCCGACGGTCACCTCGCACGGGGTGAAGAGCCTGGCCATCGACTCGCACCACGGCCGCGCCAACAGCTGGCACTCCGATGTCACCTTCGTCGATCGCATTCCGAAGGCGTCGATCCTGCGGGCGGTCACCCTGCCCGGCTACGGCGGCTCGACCACCTGGGCCTCCACCGTCGCCGCCTACAACTCGCTGCCCGATCCGCTGCGGCGGCTGGCCGAGAGCCTGCGCGCCCGGCACACCAACCAATACGACTACGCCGCAGCCCAGGACGACTCGCCCGACGAGAACGCCCGCGCCTACCGCGCCGAATTCGAGTCCTCCTACTACGAGACCGAGCATCCGGTGGTGCGCGTCCACCCCGAAACCGGCGAACGCGCCCTGCTCCTGGGCCATTTCGTCAAACATTTCGTGGGCGTGACCACCGCCGAATCCCACACCCTGTTCCGACTGTTCCAGGACCGCGTCACCCGCCTCGAACACACCACCCGCTGGAACTGGTCCCCCGGCGACGTCGCCATCTGGGACAACCGCGCCACCCAGCACTATGCCATCGACGACTACGACCCCACCGAACACCGCAAACTCACCCGCATCACCCTCGCCGGCGACATCCCCGTCGGCGTCGACGGCACCCCCAGCACGGTGATCACAGGCAACGCCGAGCACTACTCGATCGTCGAAAAGACCTCCGGGGCCGCCTGACTGGGTCGGCTATGACCGGGGAAATACAGTCCACCTGCACTCGAGCAACCACGCACGGTTTGCGGCGCGGCTCGTCGTTCGAGGGTCGCTGCGTAGGCGACGAAGGAGCAAGCAGCGGCCCTCGAACGACGAGCCACCAGGGCGCCGCAAACCCGCGACGCCGGAGGCGGCGCCATCGAACACAGCTGTTTGAATCTCCTTATGGATATTCGGCCGCTGGACGGGGTTCGGGTTCTCGAACTGGGCAATTACATCGCCGCGCCGACCGCCGGGCGGATCCTGGGAGACTTCGGGGCCGAGGTGATCAAGGTCGAGCGGCCGCAGACCGGGGACGAGCTGCGCAGGTGGCGGCTCTACGGCGGCGACACCTCGATGCTGTATCGCACGGTCAACCGGAACAAGAAGTCGATCACCCTGGATCTGCGCACCGAGGCGGGCCGCGCCGTCGTGCTGCGACTGATCCGGCACTGCGATGTCCTGCTGGAGAACTTCCGCCCCGGCATGCTCGAGAAGTGGGGACTCGGGCCGGAGGCGCTCGACGAAGCGAATCCGGACCTGGTCGTCACCCGCATCTCCGCCTACGGACAGACCGGCCCGATGGCCCGGCGCCCGGGGTTCGCGGCGGTGGCCGAGGCCGTCGGCGGCCTGCGCGAACTGGTCGGCGACCCGGACCGGCCGCCGGTGCGGGTCGGTGTGTCGATCGGTGATTCGATCGCGGGAATCTACGCCGCCTTCGGCACGGTCATGGCCCTGTTCCAGCGTGGCCGCGCGAGCGAACCGATTCCGTTGTCGCAGCGGGTGATCGACGTGGCGCTCAACGAGTCCATCCTGTCGGTGATGGAGTCGCTGGTGCCCGACTACCTGGCCTACGGCATCCGGCGCGAACGCGTCGGCGGCCGCATGGAGGGCATCGCCCCCAGCAATGCGTACCCCTGTAACGACGGCACCAGCATCATCATCGGCGGCAACGGCGATGCCATCTTCCGGCGCTATATGCAGGTGATCGAGCGCCCGGATCTGGCGGACGACCCGGAACTGCAGGACAACGCGGGCCGCTGGCGCCACCGCGACCGTCTGGATGCCGCCATCGCCGAATGGACCCGCCAACACTCCCGCGACGAGGCCCTGAAGATTCTGGAGGATGCGGCGATACCCTGCGGCCCGATCTACACCGCCGCCGATATCGTCGCCGATTCGCAGTACCGGGCACGCAACATGATTCAGCCGTTCGCGGTGGACGTGGGTGAGCCGGAGCCCAAACAGGTCGGCTTCCCCGGCATCGTGCCGGTGATCGGCGACCGCTCACTGCCCATCCGCACCGTCGGACCCGATCTCGGCGAGCACACCCGAGAGGTGCTGTCGGGACTGCTCGGCATGTCCGACGCCGAGATCGACGCCCTGGAGATGCCATGACCGACACCTCGGCGATGCTGCGCGACGTGACGTTGCGCGACGGGTTGCAGTTGACCGGCAAGGTGCTGGCGACCGAGCGCAAGATCGAGATCGCCCGGACGCTGCTGGGACTCGGCGTGCCCGCGCTGGAGATCGGTTCGATGGCCCGCCCGGACCTCGTCCCCCCGATGGCCAACACCATGGAGCTGGTCTCCGCCCTCGAACCCGAACAGCTGCAACGGTGTTGGGTATGGGTGGCGACGCCGCGCCAAGTGGAACGCGCGGCGACGGCCGGTGTGCGGAACTTCCAGTACTGCCTGTCGGTGTCGGACGCGCACAACAAGGCCAATATCGGCCGCAGCACCGAGGACAGCGTGGCCGCCATGCCCGACGCCATCCGGCTCGCCCACGACGCCGGCGGCGCCATCCAGCTGTGCCTGGCCACGGCCTTCACTTGTCCGTTCGAGGGTCCGGTCGATCCCGAACGCGTGCTGGCGATCGCCGCCGACCCCCGTACCGACGGCGCGACCGATATCGTGCTGGCCGATACCCTCGGCCAGGCCCATCCCGCCCAGGTGAGCGCCCTGGTCGAAGCGGTACGTACCCGAACTCCTCAGCGCCGCATAGTCTTTCACGGCCATGACACCTGGGGCATGGGGGTGGCCAATTCCCTGGCCGCACTGGCGGCGGGCGCGACGATGGTGGACGGCTCGCTGGGCGGCCTGGGCGGCTGCCCATTCGCGCCGGGCGCCAGTGGCAACACCTCGACCGAGGACCTCCTGTTCGCCACCCGGCCACGCTGGTTCACACCGCAGACGCTGGCCGAGCTGGTCCGGCTCTCGGAGGGACTGCTCGCCGAACTGGCCGAGCCCAACCGCTCCCGCGCCGCCGAGGGCGCGCGCTCGGAGGCGGCGGCCTTCGAATGGGTCGTGCGCCGCTAGGACCCCGGAACCTGTACCTTCCCCACCAGCTCGATTCCGGTCACGATATCCGGGTGGATGCGCACGATCCGATGCCGGGCCCCCGGCAGCCACGGATCGATCAGCCGTTCGTAGCGTGCGATCTCCTCCGGATCGGTCACGGCCTCGGCCGTGCCGGTCAGGATCACGCACCATCCCAGCTGGGTGTGATGGTCGATGGTGTCGGCCTCGTAGGAGACCACCTGCCGATCGGCGTGCAGCGGCACGATCCCGAGATTGGCGTGGATGATCACCTCTTCGCCGTCGACGATGTGGTTGACCGGCCGAATGGTCGGCAACGCGTGCCGCGCGAAGACCAGCCGACCGAACCGCACCGATCCCAGCAGCCGCAGGGAGTCGCCGTTCGTCAGTTCGCGCAGCTCCCGCTCGCCGTGGTCCGCCATAGACCGATTATCCGTCTCGCGGTACCGATTGGCGCGAGTTGTGCTGGTTTCCAAGGTATTCCGTTATTGTTGGACGGAATTACGAAATGGTACAACTGTACGGTACCGACCCGGTGCCGGAGGACGACGTGTGGATCCGGCGAGGGGTGGTCGCTTATGTCCGCGAAACGATTCGAGCCGGGCGAGTTCGCCCTCGGGCTATGGGAGTTGACGGCACTGGTGCTCTCGGCTACCTCCCTCGACGAGGCGTTACCCGATCTCGCCGACATCACGGCCCGCATGCTGCCCGGCCATCCGCTGGTGGGGATCACGCTGCTGCGCGGCAGTGAAACGATCGTCGTCGCATCGAGCGGGATGCACGCCGCGCTGGTCGAGGATATCCAGTTACGGGCCGACATCGGCCCCTGCCCGGAGGCCATGCAAACCGGTCAACCAGTATTGATTTCCGATGTGGCGGCCGAGCACCGATGGGAGGACTATCCGGCGCGGATGCTCGAGCACGGCATCAGGTCGATCTATTCCCAGCCGCTGACGGTCCGCGACTCCGCGATCGGCGCGTTCAATCTGTATGCGCGGCGTGCGGATGCCTTCGACTCCGCTGCGCGCCACGCCATCACCCTGGCCGGCTCGCACACCAGCACCTTGTTGGCGGCAGCGATCGAGCGGTCCCGTCAGGCCCGGCTGACCGGGCAACTCCAGGCCGCGCTGGCCTCGCGGTCGGTCATCGATCAGGCCCTGGGCATCGTGATGGGACAGCGGCGATGTACCCGCACGGCGGCCTTCGACATCCTGCGGACCGCCTCCCAGCGCCGCAACGTCCGGGTTGCCGAGCTGGCCGCCGACCTGATCCGCTCCGTCACCGGAACCGCGCCCGACGCAACGCATTTCGACCTTCCCGACGATCCTCGACGGCTGTAGATCATGTCCGTTTCGCACCCGGCGAACCAGCATCGACGTAGAATTGCCACGTTGTCTTCCCGAGTCCCGAAGCGCGGCTCTGAACCTCTACAGGTTCACGACTCTGGAGGAAAAGTGGATCCTGCGAATGGTGGTGTCGATCCAGAGTTCCTTGTGCCCCAGGGCTTTTTTCGAGACGGGCGGGGGGCCGATCGCGCGGAATTCGCCAACCTGAGCGACCGCTTGGTGCGGCATTTATTCGATGTCGGATTGCAATTGCACACGCTCCGTGCCGTTTTCGAGCAGCACGACAGCAGCGAACGAGAGATCCGCGCGGCCAGCGACGCGGTCACGGGGTTGCTCGACGATTTGGACATGCTGATCCGCGACGCCGGCCTGGCCGTGCTGGTCCTGGAACGCGATCCGGAGCCGCCTGAACTACCACCACCGATGAGACGTAAACGGCGCAGATGAGTTTCGTTCCTACGATCCCCCAGGAGGGCTTCATGCTGTTCCTCGATCGTCGTGACGCCGGTCGGCGCCTGACCGGGCATCTGATGGCCTTCCGCGGCCCCGACGTGGTGGTCGTCGGCCTGGCGGGCGGCGGTGTCGCCGTGGCCGCGGAGATTGCGGCGCGCCTGCGCGTGCTACTCGACGTGATGGTCGTCCACGATCTGCGTCCGGGGCGATCGACTCCGCCGTTCGGCGCGATCGCCGAGCGCGGTGTGCGGGTGGTCGACCACGATCGAGCGCGCGCCCTGCCCACCGAGGCCTCCGAGCTGACCCGGATCGAGCGGCACGAACGAGATGCGTTGCGGCGCAGAATAGAACGGTTCCGGAGCCTGCGCCCGCGCGGCGGCCTTGCCGGGCGCACGGTCGTGATCGTCGACGAGGGCCTGACCTGCGCCGCGCGGGCGCGTGCCGCCTGCCGAGCCGCCTATGCCCACGGTTCGATCCGAGTCGTCTTCGCCACCCCGGTCGCCGCCACCCCCGCCATCGAAGCCCTCACCGGCGACGCCGACAAGGTCGTCTGCCTGCACACCCCCGACCACCTCGACAACATCGCCGACCACTACCGCAACTTCGAACCGATCGACGACGAGGACATCTACAACCTCCTACACCGTCCCCGCCCCGGCGAACTAACCTCCTGCGCCCCCCGCCGAGCGGGTTGACCCCTCCTCCGCCAACCCCGTCGGCGCGACGTGCTTGCTCGTAATCCCGGCATGACCACTCGTAATCCGGCATGGCCACTCGTCATCCCGGCACGCCCATTCGTCATTCCGGCACGCCACTCGTGATCCCGGCGCGCCACCCGTCATTCCGACGCGCCCACTCGTGTTCCGGCGCATCCACACGTCGTCCCGGCGCGCGCCCACGCGTCCCGGCGCACCCACTCGTCATCTCAGCGCGCCCAATCGTCATCCCGACGCGCCCACTCGTGTTCCGGCGCGTGCACGCGTCGTGCCGGCGCGTGCCCACTCGTCATCCCGGCGCGTCCACGCGATCCCCGCGCGCCCACGCGTCCCGGCGCACCCACTCGTCATCCCGGCACCTACTCGTCGCCCCGACGCGCTCACTCGTCATCCCGGCACGCTTTTGGCCGGGACCGCAGTACATTCCGGCCAGAAGCGCGCCGGAATGGCGTAGGGGTTCAGGCCGGGCCGGGTGTTTCAGGGGGACTTCGGCAGGCCCAGGCGTTCGGTGAGGCCGTCCAGGAGGCAGCCCAGGGTCCAGGCGATCGGGTCGGCGGGGCCCGCGCCGGTGCGGGCGCGGTACCAGCGGGTGAAGGCCGGGTAGCGGCCGTCGGCCAGCATCGGCTCCACCAGGGGGCGCGCGGCGGCGTCGAGTTCCTCGTCGGTGGTCAGGCCCGCGCGGGTCCGCATGCGCAGTTCCTCGGCGGCCTGGAGCGCGGCACCGACGATATGCCCGTCGACGGCGCCGGTGATCAGGGTCAGGTCGTCGGCGGACAGGCCGAGCGGCTCCAGGAGCGCGAACCGAAAGTCGAAGTAGCGCAGCGCATTGGGGCCCAACGGCGGCCGTGTATGTACCAGCTCACCGAACCACAGGTGACGCTGAATCACGTCCCACGTGTCCAGCGCCAGGGTTTCCAGACCGCTACGCCAGTGCACCGGAGGCGTTGCGGGCAACGGTATTTCGCCGTAGACCGCGTCGATCATCAGATCCACCAGACCGTCCTTGCTGCCGACATAGCGGTACAGAGACATCGGGGTCGAGGCCCCTACCGCCGTCGCCACCCGGCGCATGGTCAGCGCGCGCGCCCCCTCGGCATCGGCGATCGCCAACGCGGCGCGCAGGATATCGGCCCGGCTCAGGCTGGTCGTGGGCCGGCCGGGCGGTTCGGGCAGGGACCAGATGAGCGGCCCCGGCGCCTCCTCCGTCATGACACCTCCTTGCCCGCATTCAATCATTGGTGTACAACGTACACATGGCGTACAACGTACACTCATCTCGCGTCCTGATCGTCGGCGGCGGGCTGGTCGGCCTGGCGGCGGCGTTGTTTCTGCAGCATCACGGCGTGCCCGCGACCCTGGTGGAGCGGCGGACCGACACCTCGCCCCAGCCGAAGGCGCGGCGTATCAACATGCGAACCATGGAGCTGTTTCGGCAGCTCGGCATCGCCGACGACGTCATGGAGGCGGCCGCCGACCTCGCCGAATACCAGGCGGTGGCGGCCGGGCCCACGCTGGCGCAAGCGACGCAATTGCCGTTCGACCTGCCCGGCGGCCTCCCCGACTGGGACACGATCTCACCGGAATGGGGTTGTCTGTGCGCGCAGGATCTCCTGGAACCGACACTGCGCCGCCTCGGCCAGTCCCGCGGCTGCGATATCCGCTTCGGCGTCGAATGCACCGAATTCGCCGAGGACGCAACGGGAATCACCGCAACCTTGCGCGCGCTCGACGGTTCGGTCGGACAGTTACGGGCGGATTACGTCCTCGCCGCCGACGGCGCAGGGAGCCCGATCCGGCAACGGCTGGGCATTACCCGCAGCGGCCGCGGCACCCTCGGCCGGGCGGTGAACGTGTACTTCCGTGCCGACCTGTCGGATCTGGTACGCGGGCGGGAATTCAACCTCTGCCAGATCGAAAACGACCGCGCGCCCGGTGCTTTCGCCTCGGTCGACGGAGCCCATCGCTGGATCTTCATGAGCGACCAGGGCATCGATCGTCCCGCCGCCGAGTGGCCGCGGGTCCTGCGGGAGGCCATCGGCGTCCCGGATGTCGACATCGAGGTGCTGAGCGTACTGCCCTGGGAGTCCGGCATGTTCGTCGCCGACCGGTACCGCGCGGGCCGGGTGTTCCTGACGGGCGACGCCGCCCACGTGATGCCGCCGTACGCGGCCGCAGGCGCCAACACCGGCATCCAGGACGCGCACAACCTGGCCTGGAAGCTGGCGCTGGTGTTGCGCGGCGACGCCGATCCGTCCCTGCTCGACAGCTATCACGACGAACGCCACCCGATCGGCTGGTACATCGCCGACCAGTCCAGCATCCGAACGGGCAACCTGCGCACCATGACCCGCGAGTCCATCGACGGAACTCCGCTGGCCGATCCGATCGCCCTCATCCTCGGTACCCGGTATCCGTCGGGTGCGTTTCTCGACGACGGCAGCCCGCACACGATGGAGCGGCTGGATCTGACCGGTCGGCCCGGTACCCGGATACCCCATCGGTTCCTGCCCGACGGCCGCTCCACACTGGACCTGGTCGACACCGAGTTCACGCTGCTCACCGGGCCTGCGGGCGCACCGTGGCGAGACCCGGCACTACCCGTGCGAGTACATGAACTCGACGAAACCTGGTGCTCTGCAGCGGGTTTGGAACCCGCCGGTGCTGTGCTGGTCCGGCCCGATCAGGTGGTGGCCTGGCGTGCCACCAGTTTGCCCGGGGATCCCGGGAGCGCACTTCGCGCGGCCGTCGACCAGATCCTGGGCCATCGTTCCATTTCACGCACGGCGAACTTGACCTGAAGTTAACTTCAGCTTCTACGTTGGGGGCATCAACGAGATACCGGAGGTAGAGATGACCATGCGACCCACCCTGAGCGACCAGGCCGCCGAGGCGCAGGCACACGCCGTGGCCGGGGAGTTGGCCGCGGAATTGCAGCGGGCGGGCGAGACCGCCGATGCGGACCTGTACGACAACTCGTTCGCCACCGATGTGCTGTGGGGCACGCCCTTCGGCGCGACCGTGATCGGCTACGACCGGCTCAACGCCATTCACCACCAGCTGATGGACCGGCAGGTCGCACCGCCGTCGCGGTTCGAGGTGGTTGCCGCGGCCAGCCCGGCTCCCGGCGTGGTCGTCACCCAGATCCGCAGGCAGGCAACAGATCCCGGCGCATTCTCCGAGATGGCGATGTACACGCTGATCGAGCGAGAGGGGCGCTGGTGGTTGGCAGCGGCACAGAACACCCCGATCGACCCCACCAAAGCGGCGCTGACCTCCGGAATCGTCCCTGCCGCGGCGGCTCAGCAGAATTCGTAGCGGACGAAATTGCGAACCGGCTCGTAGCCGATGGCCTGATAGATCCTGTTCGAGGTCGGATTCGCCAGATCGGTGAACAGGCACACCCGAGAGCCCTTGTCGTGCAACAACTTCGACACGTGCGCGGTCAGCGCTCCGGCGTACCCGCGTCGGCGCGTCTCGGGCGGGGTGTAGACCGGTCCGATGCGGGTCCAGCCGTAGGCGCGCGTCTGATGGACAACCAGCGACACAGGTCGGCCGCGATCCTCCCACAACCACAGGCGCCCCAGCGCGATTCGGGACCGGATGGCGGCTCTGTCCAAGCCCACCCCTACTTCACGCTGCATCCGTGCCAGCCACCGGACGCAGAGTTCGATATCGGAATCGACTGCGCTGCGAGCGGTTCCGGGCACCGCGGGTAGCCGCAACTCGCCCAGGCGGTACAGGCGGCTGGCGTCATCCAACCGAAACCTGCCGCCGCGCAGGGTTGTCCACTGTTCGGCAAACACCAGGGCAATTCCAGGTGAGCCCTCGACCCCGCAGGCTTCGGGAGCGTGCTCCGCGAACGCCAGCGCCAGTTCGGGCAGGATCGGATCCGGCACATCGCCCAGTTCGACGACATGAGCTCCGGTCTGCATGGCAACCCCGATCACCGCCCCGTCGATACATACGGCGGCGAACAATGCCGGACCCCCGCTCAGCCCACTGACAAAGTTCTCCACGGCAGTGGCAATCACTGTATGCCGCAAGGGATCACGTGACAGAAACTCCCCCGCGCGCCGCCGGAACTCGGCTGCGTCGTCGGTCAGCTCGATCCTCATACCAGCTCACAGTAGGCGCGAAAGACCCTGCCGCCCACTGCTTTTCGGTGAGCGCGCTCAGGCCGAGCCGTGGTTGTCGGCGCGCAGCTTCAACAGCACCAGACCGGCGGTACAGGCCAGAATCAGACCGGCAACGGTGACCTCCACCCGCAGACCCGCGATCCCGAGGACTGCTCCGGTCAGCCCGCCCAGGAAGATCATCCAGGCCGCCACGCGGGAGACGATCGCCCACCCCCCGAATCCCGCACGGCCCGAATCGTTCTCCGACACCGCGCGCAGCGGGGATGTCGAATATGCTCCCATCACTTCTCCTCGATGACGCCCTCGCGAGGTGCCCGCAAATTCCCGGTGTCCCTCAGTACTTTTCAGGCGTCTCACGTGTAACTTTGCTCACACGGTACGTCTCCGTTGCCAAATCTTCATACGACACGTGTCCACGACACGCCGAAGTGACCAATTCGATATCTGAATCGCCGCTGTTTTAGATTACCGGCGGGTATTTTGCGACCGACCGGCATGCCTGGCCCGAACATGCGGCCTCGATTAAGGTGAGGCCCACTCGAGACAGTTTGAGGAGCAGCACACTCATGGATGGCAGCAGGGCGAGCACGGGGGATCGCGCCGACGACATCCCGCGTCGCCTGAACGCCAAGGTGGCCGGCCCCGCGATCGCCGCCGGGGCGGTATCGGTCGGATTGGTGCTGATCGGTTCGTGCGGCCTCGGCCGTCAGGACGTCTACGTCGCGCCGCCGCCACTACACGCGGATCTGCAGTCCGCACCTCCGGGCAGCCGCTCGGGCACCACGACCCCCGCGATCGTCATCCCGCCCTCGCCGACGTGGCGCATCGCCGTCAACGCCCCGCCCCGGCGCACCCTCACCAGCACCCCGAGCAGCACCTCGACCACCACCCGCCCCTCCTTCGGCAGTTCCTCCTCGACCAGCAGCCCCACCCGGACAACCGAACCGTCCACCACCACGGAACCGCCGCTGACCACCGACCCGTTCGACGACGTCGAAACCACCACATCCAAAAGCCGCCCGGCCCCCACAACCACCCGTCCGGTCCCCCCGACCTCAACCACCCACATGCGCCCCACCCCCAACTAGGCGCCCACCCACAGCCGCACCCCGCGTTGTCAAACGCACCCCCTCCAGCACCTGCGCAGGGTGCGTCTGCACACAGCGGGTGCGGCTACATCCGGCGCCGCGGGCGACTGGTCGACCCCGGTGGCGCACTGGCGATCTCAGCCGCACCCCGTGCTGGCACCCGCAACCCGTGCAGGCGCTGGTGGGGGTGCGGGTGCGGAGAAGGGGTGCGGCTGGGTGGCTAGAGTTCGACCAGGTCGTAGCGGGCTACTCGGCGGGTGAGGACCTGGAGGTGCTCGAGGCTGCCGCCGAGGGTGCGTTCGATGGCGGTCAGGCGGGCGGTGTAGTGGCTCACCGGGTATTCGGTGGTGATGCCGATGCCGCCGTGCATCTGGACCGCTTCCTGACCGATGTGGCGCGCCGAACGCCCGACCTGCAGGCGGGCGCGGGAGAAGACGATCGGATCGCCGGCCCCGTCGGCGAGTGCGGCGGTGGCGTAGTAGCTCATGC
This sequence comes from Nocardia transvalensis, assembly GCF_015477765.1. GTDB lineage: Bacteria > Actinomycetota > Actinomycetes > Mycobacteriales > Mycobacteriaceae > Nocardia > Nocardia transvalensis_A. The sequence continues at coordinate 370,927 of NZ_JADLQQ010000001.1, forward strand.
TGCGTGCCAGTTCCAGCGACACGTACATGTTCGCCGCCCGCTGGGTCAGCGTCTGGAACTTCGACAGGGTCACGCCGAACTGCTTGCGGGTCTTCAGATATTCGGCCGTCAGCCGCAGCGCCTCGGCCATCGCGCCGACCGACTCCGCGCACAGGGCGGCCTGCGCGGCACCGATGCCGGACGCGATGGACTCGGTGGCATCACGGGTGTCACCGAGCAGTTCGGCAGGGGCGGAGGCGAATTCGAGCTGCGCTCCGCGCCGCTGGTCGAAGGTCCGGTAGGGCTTGCGGACCACCCCCTCCCCGTCGGCCGCCACCAGGAACAATCCGTTGGCGCCGCCCGGCAGCACCGCGCTCACCACCAGCTCGTCGGCGCAATCACCGTGTGGCACCGGGTTTTTCACCCCGGTCAGCCGATAGCCGTCACCGTCGGGATCTGCGGCGGCCTGGGTCGCCACTTCGGTTGCGGGCCAGCGCGATCCGGGTTCGGAGTGCGCGAAGGCCAGCAGTTTCGTTCCGGCCACCACCTCCGGCAGCACCCGTTGCCGCTGCTGCTCGGTTCCGGCCCGCGCGACCAGACCGCCCGGCAGCAGCACCGCATCCAGCAGTGGCTCCGGCGCCAGCCGACGGCCGATCTCCTCCATGACGACCATGGTCTCCACCGGTCCGGCACCGACACCGCCGTCCGCTTCGCCGAAACTCAGGCCCAGTACGCCCAATTCGGCCAGCTGAGACCACACCTCGCGGCTCCAGCCCAGCTCGGAGTCGATCACCTTCAGCCGGGATTCCGGGTCGTAGGCACGCGCGAGCAGTTCACGGACCGTGTCACGCAGCATGACCTGTTCATCGGTGAGTTCGAAATCCATGACAGCGCCTCACAATCCGAGGATGGTGGAGGCGATGATGGTGCGCTGCACCTCGCTCGAGCCTCCGTAGATGGTGGTCTTGCGGTAGTTCAGGTAGGCGGGACCGCTGCGCTGTGCCCAGTCCGGGGAGGCGATATCGCCGGTGCCCACCGGCAGCGCGTCCGGGCCCGCGATGTCCAGCAACAGTTCGGTCGCGGCCTGCTGCAACTCCGAGCCGCGCAGCTTCAGCACCGACGACGCCGGATTCGGTTTGCCCTCGGTGGAATTGGCGACCACCCGCAGCAGCGTCAACTCCAGCGCCAGCAACTCGTTCTCCAGCTCGGCGACGCGGGCGGCGAACAGCGGATCCTCCAGCAACGTGCCGTTACCCGATTTTACCTGTGCCGCATGCTCTTTCGCGACCGCCAACCGGACCTTGGTGCGGCCGACACCGGTAATGCCGGTACGTTCGTTGCCGAGCAGGAATTTCGCGTAGGTCCAGCCCATGTTCTCCTCGCCGACCAGCTGATCGGCCGGCACCCGGACGTTTTCGAAGAAGACCTCGTTCACCTCGTGGTGGCCGTCGATCAGCTTGATGGGCCGGATGGTGACACCGGGAGATTTCACGTCGAACAGCAGCAGCGAGATACCGGCCTGCTTCTTGGGCGCGTTGGGATCGGTGCGCACCAGGCAGAAGATCCAGTCCGCCCACTGGGCCGAGGTGGTCCAGATCTTCTGGCCGTTGACGAGATAAGAGTCGCCGTCGCGCACCGCGGTCGTGCGCAGTGCGGCCAGGTCCGAACCGGCGTCGGGTTCGGAGAAGCCCTGGCACCACCAGATGTCCAGCGCCGCGGTCGGCGGTAGGAACCGCTCCTTCAGCTCCTGAGAGCCGAACTGGGCGATCACCGGGCCGATCATGTTGGCGTTGAAGGTCAACGGTTCGGGCACGCACGCCAGCTGCAGTTCGTCTTCCCAGATGTGGCGCTGAATCGGCGTCCAGTCCTTGCCGCCCCATTCGGTCGGCCAGTTCGGTACCGCGAGGCCGTGTTCGTGCAGGATCTTGTGCGAGGTGACGATGTCGTCGCGGGAGAGTTCGCGGCCGTATTTCACCTTGTCGCGGATGTCGGCCGGGATCTCGGTCCGGTAGAACCGGCGCAGATCGTCCCGGAAGGCCACCTCGTCGGGTGACAGGGCAAGTTTCATGGGCTTCTCCCACTGCGTTCGTATGTCCGTGATCGAACTTACCCCCCGGTAATCAGGGGTTGTCGGCTGGATCACAACGGCCGCGGCGGATCGGTACCGTGACCGGGCCCGCACAACCGGCGGCGAACTGGTACGTTGCTGCGGGGAGGCCGGATTCGTCTTCTTCCGGCCGCCGAGGAGTTCACGACAAGGAGCACCACGAGTGAACGGCAGGACCATCGCGCGCCTGGCCGCGACTGCGGCCGCCTTCGGAATCGGCACGGCGACGCTGGGCAGCGCCACCGCCGAACCGCCCAAGTCACCCCTCGATCACGCGATCGATCAGCTCACCGCTGCCGCGGGCCCGGATCCGGCCGCCCAGGCCGGGGCGATGTCGGCGGCGAGGGCGGCGCAACTGGTCACGGCCGTGAAGCTCGATCAGATCGCGGGCGGGTTCGCGCCGTTCGCGTATCAGGCGCCCACCATCGGCTGCGGCGACAACTTCATCACCTTGACCGCGGCCGCGGGCGTTTCCGGCGCATCCGGACCCAACCGCGGCATTGCGGGCGGTCCCGGCACGCTGCGCTTCCAGGCCACCCCGGCGGTGTCGGGCTACCCGATCGCCTCGGGCCTCACGGTCGCCTGGCTGAACGTGAGCAACGGCCGCAGCGGTATCAACCCGCTCGACGACCAGACCGACTACCACCTGCCCGGCCTGTCCAAGACCGTCGAAACCGGCCCCGGCACCGTTGTCGCCTCGATGTGGGGCACGGTCAACTACCCCACCTCGCTGTGCGTCATGACCCCCACGGTCGGCCTGTTCACCGTCGCCGAGGACCCGGCCCCCGCCGACCCCAACACCCCCCAACCCGCCCCGCCCGCCCCCAACGGCGCCCCCGCGGGCGAAACCTCCCCCGGCACAACCCATACCGACCCCAAGGCCATCCCACCCGGCGACAACGCCCCGGCCTCTCCCCACCACCCCTCCCAACCCCCGGTAGCCCCAGGCGCCGTAGCGGCCACCCCCAGCCCCGAACCCACCCACACCTTGATCGCCCCGGGCAACGACACCCCCACCGAGCACTAGAACTCCGCGCCCTTCCGTCTCTTCACACCCCTACGCCCATAGCAGGTACCAAGCGCCACAACGAGTGCGATGCGCCTCCCCGCCGTGTCCACTTCCCACGCCTCGCACCCAACGTGCACAGGCAGTACGAAACACCGCGGCGAGAGCGGCGCCGAACCGCCCCCGGCAGCCGACTGCCGGGTAAGTGCCGCACCATTTTTGGCGCATCGCAAACCCCAGGGCCGTCCATAGCTGGTGCGACACGCACCAAAGGATGTGGCGTAGTGATCGTGGCGGGAAGTGCCGCAACACTTGGCGCATCGCACACTCCAGCGCCGTCCATAGCTGGTGCGACACGCACCAATGGGTGCGGCGTTGTGAAGGTGGGCGGGTAAGCGCCGCACCGCTTTTGGCGTATTGCACCTGTTCGGCCGGGCGTAGGCCGTCGGGTGATCAGGGATCCAGGAGGGGCGCTTGGTCGCCGAAGACGTATGTGGTGTTGGCGGAGAGGAATTCGGTGGGGAAGCCGGGGCGGAAACCGGTGGCGGATTCGAGGAGGTCGATGGCTTCGGAGGGGAGGGAGACCTCGAGGGTGCCGAGGTTGTCGAGGAGTTGGTCGAGGGTGCGGGCGCCGATGATGGGGTGGACGGCGTGTGAATGGGCGCGGGTCCAGGCCAGGGCCACCTGGGCGGGGGTGTAGCCCAGGTCGCCCGCCACGCGCTGGACGACGCGGGCGACGGCCAGTTCCTGGGGGCAGATCGACGACGGGGACAATCGGCACCGCTCCCCCGGCCCCTCGGCACGGGTGTACTTGCCCGACAACACACCTGCGCCCAATGGGCTCCAGGCCGCCACACTCATGCCCAGGGACTCCGCCATGGGCAGCAGTTCCCGTTCGATATCGCGATTGACCAGGCTGTAGGGCACCTGCAAGGCCGCGAACGGCGTCAGGCCCCGCTCCTCGGCGAGGGTCTGCGCCCGCGCCACCACCCACGCCGGCGCATCCGAAATGCCTACATACAGCACCTTGCCCGAGCGCACCACATCGTCGAGGGCACGCATGGTCTCCTCGAGCGGAGTGTGCCGGTCCCAGACGTGCACCCAGTACAGATCGATGTAATCGGTACGCAGCCGCCGCAGACTGGTCTCCAGCGACAGCCGCAAATTCTTGCGATGATTGCCCGCCGCATTGAGATCGCTGCGATCCCGCGTCACCGTGTACTTGGTCGCCACCACGAAGCGATCCCGCCGCCCGTCGAGCAGCTCCCCGAGGAACTCCTCACTGGCTCCCCCGCGATAGTTGACCGCGGTATCCACGACATTCCCACCCGCATCCGCATACGCGTCCAGGATCTCGCGACATTCCAGCAGCGGAGCGCCCACACCCCCCTGCTCACCGAACGTCATTGTGCCCAAGAACAGTTCGGAAACCCGCAGCCCGGTGTTTCCCAGCAGCCGATACCGCATCGACGTTCCTCTCCCGCACACGGTAGAGGTTCATCGTCGACCTTCGAGCCCGCCGAGGCAACCGACCGGCACGCACGCCACGCCTTGTGACGTGCGCTCAGGATGTCAAGCGCACTCGACGATTCAGGAGCGCGGCTTGCGGCGGTCCGGGCGCTTGCCGTCGCGGCGGTGGCCGCGGCCGATGGGGCGGTGGCCGGGCGGGCCGGCGTCGAGCTGGAGTTGAATGAGCACGCCGCTGATTCGGGTGCGGCGCAAGGCTTCCAGCGTCTCCTGGGGGAGATGGGCGGGCAGTTCCACCAGGCTGTGGTCGGGGCGGATGCTGATATGGCCGAAATCGCTGCGGCGCAGGCCGCCTTCGTTGGCGATGGCGCCCACGATCGCACCCGGCACCACGCGATGGCGCTTACCGACGGCGATGCGATAGGTCGCCATTTCCGCGCCGGTGGCACGGTTCGGCGACGGCTCGCGGCGCCGGTCGCGGTCGTCGAATTTGCGCGAATCCCGGTCCCGCCGCGGCCTTTCCGGCTCCGGCTCGGGCTCCATGAAGAAGTTGTCGCCGTCGTGTGCGCCCACGGCCAGCGCGGCGGCGATATCGGCCAGCGGGGTGTTGTGCTCGGCCTCGTAGTCCTCGATCAGCTTGCGGAACAGCGGCAGCTTGTCCGAGGCGAGGTTCTCGGTGATGGCGTCGTGGAATTTCACCACCCGCTGCGCGTTCACATCGTCCACACTCGGCAGCTGCATTTCGGTCAGCGGCTGGCGGGTGGCGCGTTCGATGGCGTCGAGCAGGCGGCGTTCGCGCGGTGCGACGAACAGCAGCGCCTCACCGGTGCGCCCGGCCCGGCCGGTGCGGCCGATGCGGTGCACATAGGACTCGGTGTCGTGCGGAATGTCGTAGTTGACCACGTGCGAGATGCGGTCCACGTCCAGGCCGCGCGCGGCCACGTCGGTGGCGACCAGAATGTCCAGCGATCCGGCCTTGAGCTGCCCGATGGTGCGCTCACGCTGATTCTGCGCGATATCGCCGTTGATGGCCGCCGCCGAATACCCGCGCGCCCGCAACTTCTCGGCCAACTCCTCGGTGGCCTGCTTGGTGCGCACGAAAATGATCATCGCCTCGAAGGACTCCACCTCGAGGATGCGGGTCAGCGCGTCGAGCTTGCGCTGATACGACACCAGAACATAGCGCTGGGTGATGTTGGTGTTGGTCGTGGTCTTGGTCTTGACCGTGATCTCGACCGGATCCTTCAGATACTGCTTGGAGATCTTGCGGATCGCGCCCGGCATGGTCGCCGAGAACAGCGCCACCTGCTTATCGGACGGGGTGTCGGCGAGAATGCGCTCGACATCCTCCTGGAACCCCATCTTGAGCATCTCGTCGGCCTCGTCGAGCACCAGGTACCGCAGCTGCGACAGGTCCAGGGTGCCGCGCTCGAGGTGGTCGATGACCCGGCCCGGCGTGCCGACCACGACCTGCGCGCCGCGCCGCAGCCCGGACAGCTGCACCGCGTAGTTCTGGCCACCGTAGATGGGCAGCACGTGCACGCCCGGCAGATGCGCGGAATAGCGGCCGAACGCCTCGGCGACCTGGATGGCCAATTCGCGCGTGGGCGCCAGCACCAGCGCCTGCGGCGCCTTTCCCTTACCTTCCAGACCCATGAGGATCGGGATGGCGAAAGCGGCGGTCTTACCGGTACCGGTCTGCGCCAAGCCGACGACGTCGGCGCCTGACAACAGCGGCGGAATCGTGGCCGCCTGAATCGGTGAGGGTGACTCGTAGCCGACGTCGGCGATGGCCGCCAGAATGCGGTCATCGATGCCGAGATCGGCGAAGGACGGATCGGCGGCGTCCCTCTCGCTGTCGTAGGAAACGCTGTCGACCGGTGAGGTGCTCATATTGACCAGCAGTTTACTGCCTTATAGTGGTCGCCCCGACCATCGGCCCAATACGGTGAGACGTATGCAACCCCAGCAGCCGCCCGTGCATTCCGTCTCAACACCTGACACCGGCCCGGCCGCGGTCACCGTATCGACCACGTCGGGCAGCGAATCCACCGCGCCGTCGGTGGTGGTCAACTACTCGGCCACATCGGATGCGAGCCGCCCGGCACCCACCGGACCGGCCGGGGTCGAGGCGGCGGCGCCGAGTCCCGAACCCACCCCGGCGGCGACCCGCGCGGTCGATGTGGCCGTCGTGCAGTTCGGCCCCTACACCGACAAGGACGCGAATCTGGCGATGCTGCGCGAGCAGGTGCGCGCGGCCGCCGAACACGGCGCGCGCGTGGTGGTGGCGCCGGAATACTCGATGTTCGCGGTGACCCGCCTGGATCGGCGCGTGATCGAGGCGGCCGAGCCGATCACCGGGCCGTTCGTCACCGGATTGCGCGGGCTGGCGGCCGAATTCGGCGTGCATCTGGTGGCGGGCGTGGTGGAGGCGCCCGGCGGCGTCGCACCCGACCGGATCTACAACACCCTCGTCGCCGCGGGGCCGGATGCGGAGTTCGTGGCGGTATATCGCAAGGTGCACACCTACGACGCGTTCGGCCACCGCGAATCGGATGTGGTGCTGCCCGGCGAGATCACCGATCCGGCGACGTTCGCCGTCGACGGGGTCGTCTTCGGCCTGCAGACCTGCTTCGACCTGCGCTTCCCGGAGGGATGTCGGCGGGTGGCCGCCGCGGGGGCGCACGTGCTGGCGCTTCCGGCGCAATGGATTCCGGGTCCGGCGAAGGTGGATCAGTGGACGACGCTGCTGCGGGCGCGGGCCATCGAGAACACGATGTACGTCGCCGCCGCCGATCAGTCCGCTCCGCGGGGCGCCGGGGCTTCGATGATCGTCGATCCGATGGGCACCGTGCTCGCGGAACTCGGTGAGGCGCCGGGCATCGCCACCGCCCGCATCGATCTGGACCAGCTGGACCAGGTCCGCACCACCAATCCGAGCCTGGCGCTGCGCCGGTTCACCATCGCCGCCGAATAGCTCGCGCATGGAGTTTGCGCGGACGGCCGGGCGGCTATCCCTGTATGCAGGGCAATAGCATCCGCGCATCCTCGAGCAAGCGTAGCGTTGACAATACAATGATCTATCCCGATCGGGTCGCCGCCGGTCGCGCGCTGGGTGGGTCCCTGGACCACCTGCGGGCGTCGGACCCGCTGGTGCTGGGACTGCCGCGCGGCGGGGTGCCGGTGGCGGCGGCGGTGCGGTCGAAGATCGGCGGGGATCTCGATGTGCTGCTGGTACGCAAGCTCGGCGTGCCGTGGCAGCCGGAGCTGGCGATGGGCGCGATCGGTGAGGGCGGGGTGCGGGTACTCAACGACGACGTGGTGCGCCACACCGGCGTACGGCCCGACCAGATCTCGGAGATCGAAGCGGCCGAACAGGCGGAACTGGAACGGCGGCAACGGCTTCTGCGGGCGCGGGTGCCGCCGGTTCCGTTGAAGGACCGCACGGTGGTGATCGTCGACGACGGGATGGCAACGGGCGCGACGGTGGCGGTGGCCTGTGAGATCGCGCGCCTGCACGAACCGCGCCGCATCACCGTGGCGGTGCCGGTGTCCTCGATCGAGGCGCTGCGCCGCGTCGACGCCCTGGCCGACGAGACGGTGTGCCCGTTCGTTCCGCGGGTGCTCGGCGGCGTCGGCGGCGCCTATCGCGACTTCCATCAACTCAGCGACGACGAGGTGATGGACCTCCTGGCTCCGCCGGATCAGTGACCGTCAGTCGTCGATCGGCGTGATTCCCTTGCGATGGCGTCGGGCCAGTTCGGCGTAGTAACCGGGATTTATCTTGATCCAGCCTTCGGCGGGGGTGCCCGGCTCGATGGCCCGTTTGACCGTCGCCGGGGAACCGGCGGCGAGCACACCGTCGGGGATTTCGGTGCCTGGTTGGACCAGCGAGTGGGCCGCGATCATGGTGCGGGCCCCGATGCGCGCCTGGTCGAGCACCGTACTGCCGTTGCCCACAATGGTTTCCGCGCCGACGACGGCACCGTGCAGCACCACGCTGTGTGCAATGGTGGCGCCTGGACCGATATCGACCGTCACCCCTTCGGCGGTGTGCACCACGGCGTTGTCCTGCACATTGGCCCGCTCGCGCACGATGATCGGCGCCAGATCCACCCGCAGCACCGCCCCGTACCACACCGATGCCCCCGCCTCGACACGCACATCCCCGATCAGGGTCGCGGTCGGCGCGATAAACGCCGTGGAATCGACCTGCGGCCGCTTACCTTCGAATTCGAACAATGGCACCCGCTCAACTTAAGTCCCCTGCTTCCAGGAGTCCACAAGATCCTGCGCGTTACCAATGATCGGTGTCGGAGACCAAACGTTCGGCCGCGGTGATCAGGGGGCGGAGTTGGGCGGTGAAGGCTTCGGCGGTGACGGGGACTATGTCGACTTCGGTGCGGGTGCGGACGGTGTAGCGGCCGTCGCCTGCGATGTCGATCCAGCACAGGACGGCGAGCGGGCGCACGGTGTCGTCGGCGCGCCGAGCGGAGACGACGATCTGGCCGATGCCGTCGCGTGGCTGTTTCAGCAATCGGCGCATCCGGGCGGGAACCGACGGTCCCGACACCGGCACGGTCACCAGATCGCGGCTGTCCTCGCGCACCCGATCCAGCGGAGCGGTGTGCCGGGCCATACTGCCGGGGCCGTTCTCCGGCAACACCGAAACAATACGCGCCGCAAAGCTTTTCGAGTTGCCGACGAATAACCGAACCTCGGCGCCACGGTCGGGTCCGGATCCGGCGCGCTGCGCCGCGACCACGGTGACATGCCCGGCGCAGGCGCCCAGCACCCGCACCGGGCGGACCTCCGCACGAGGCCCGTGCTCGCCGAACACCTCCACCCGGATCGTCGGCCGGGCCAGTACGCGCAGGGCTGACTCCAGGTCGGGATCGAGTGTCCGCGAACACCATTCGTTGAGGTCCGGCAGCTGCGCGGCACGCTCGTCGCTGGTGCGGGCCGTCAGCCGCACGGCGAGGGGATACGGAATCCGGTCACCATCGGTCCGCTCCCAGGCCAGCGCGAACTGGTCGGGGGTGAGGGTCCATCTCACCGTCGGCGGCCTGCCTCGGTCGTCGCGGGATCAGTCATCCTCGACCCATTCGCCCAGCACGGGCGGTGTCGTGGGATCCATCCGGCCTACCAGGTCGCCGCCGGGTTCGGCAGGTTCCAGGAAGGTCGGCTCGTCGAGGTCCGGGTAGTACTCGTCGTCCTCGTCGAATTCATGAGAGCGCTTGGGCGCCACAGGCTTTGCCGTAGGCGGCCGAGTGGTGTCGCTGGCCGCCGCGAACGCCCCGCCCGCCAGACCGCCCACGACTCCGGCACCCATCCCGCTGACCGTGTCGGCGGCATGATCGCGCCGATCCTTCGGCTCCTCACGTTTACGCTGCCCGTCGCCGTCACCGGCCGAAGCGCTCTGCGTGCGCATGGCGGCAGTGGCTACCGGGCCCGTACCCACGGAAACCCGACCAGATTGCGGCGCAACGATATTCGACCCGGCCACACTCGGCCCCGGAACCGCCGCATGATCGGCAGTCGGCGCAGGGGCGGGCACCGTACCCGCCACAGCTGCCGGGCCCGTCACCGCGGCAGCAGGTGCGGTGGTCGCGGCCGGTGCATCGGCCGGAACGGGCGCGGCCGGTTGTCCGGAACCGGCATCGTCCGCACCGGCCTCCTGCGGAGTCGTCGCAGGACGCATCGATTCGTCCTGCCCGGCATCCGGCGCCGCATCGGGCACGACTACCGCCCCGGGCCGCATCACATCGGCCGACCCTCCACCCGGTGCGGTGGGATCCGGACTCCCCTCTACCACCACCGGATTCCGGTACATCCCGCTGTCGTGAAAGGCGGGCACATTGTTGCCGGTCGGCAGGAAGTTCCCGGCATAGATCGAGTTCATCACCCGCACCGCGTCCGAACGCATGCCCTCGGCGGCCTTCTGCAACTCGACATTGGCCGCGGCCCGCCTGGGATCGAGCAGCGCCCCCTCCAGATCCGGCTCCATCGCCAGCGGCTCGGCCAGCGCCGTCCGCAGTGCCTCCGCCGCATCGTTGGCCTGTCCGAGCCGATGCCCCACCACCGACATCACCTCGGACAAATGCTGTCCCAGCTCTTCGAACGCCTGCATCGCACCGGCCGCCATCGCCGCGGCATTGCCCCGCCATCCGTCGGCCATGGCGCCTCGAATTTCGGCATGGGCCTGCTGCACGGCATCGGCCACCGCCGTCGCCGAACTCTGCCAGGCCTGCCGACCGGCCGAGATCACTTCCGGATTCAATTGCGACACACCGCGATAGATTTCGCCGTAGTCCAGATGGTCGAAGACCTCGCAGTTGGGCGCATAGTCCGGATCGGTCTGCGCCGGGCCGGACTTCGACCCGCCGCCCACCCTATGCATGCCCCACCCCCACCGTCTCCGAGGCCATTCGGCCGATCGCCGCGGCGACATCGGCGTCCTGCTGTTCGTAGGACGCGGCCGCCGCGCGCAGCGCCTGCGCCAGCTGCCGGGCCGCGTCGGCGTACTCCTGAAGCCGTTCCACCGCGTCGGTCGCCTTACCCTCGAAACCGCGGCGCAGCGAATTGCCGGATTCGAAACCGCCGAAACCCGGCAGCGATCCGGCGGCACGCAACGTACCGATCTGCTGTTCGACCTGATCGGCGAGTAGCTCGTAGCGACGCGCGCAGCGCTCGTGGGTGCCGTCGGCGACCACGACGCCATCGATCCACAACTCGCCGTCCTGGACCGCTTGCGTCAGGGCCGCAACGTCACTGCGCAGATTCCCGTTCTCCTGTGACTGCACCGGTCCCCCTTTCTCGTGCTCGGCTCACTGAACGCCGTGCCGGTTCGGCGACGACGCCGTCGATCCACTCCGCGATGTCGGCCGTGACCTGTGCATGCACCGGCTCGTGCAGGAGATCGTGCCCGGCATCGGCATACTCGCGCAACCCTACCGACTCGTGCCGGCTCGTCCATTGTCTTACGGCATCAATCGGCGCACGACGATCGTCGACACCGTGCAGCGCCAACACCGGCAGTTCGGGCGCGGCGGCAAGGGCACGAGCGGGCGTGCCGGTGAGGACGAGACCGGCACAGTCGAGCCGCGCAGACAGGGCCGTCGCCGCGCCGAGCGAATGGCCGACAACGATCAGCGGCAGACTCGGATGTGCCGCGCGCATCAGTTCCGCCAATGCCCGCGCCTGGGCCGCCACGTCCTCGACTGTGCCGGGCGACCGTGGATCGCCTTCGCTCAGACCCTGGCCCGGGATGTCCAGGCCCCACGTTTCGACGTCCCGGGTGGCCAGTGCCCGGGCGAAGCGATGATAGTGCCCGCTGTGTTGACCGGAGCCGGGCAGCAGTTCCACGATCGCCCGCGGGGATTCGACAGTCCAGCGCCGATAGTGCATGCGTCCCCGTGCGCCCTCGAAAAACGGCATCCCGCAATCCTTTCACCGCAGGTAGGTCGGGTCGAGCCCGGGTTCGCGGGGAGACGGGTCCGGCTTCCTGCGTTCTCACCGATTGCGATCCGCCCACGTACCCGTGCACGACACGCCCCCCTCACACCGCGCCCAGCTAACTCCACTGATTACGCTGTTGCGCGACTCGGCATGCAAGGATGCGCGGCCGGGTGCGGGTGTCCGAGACACAGGAGGGCCGCGATTGATTCTGTTCGGTGATCGTGTCGTGTGCAGCACCGGTGACCTGGTGGAGGCGGCGCGCTGCGAGTTCGCGCTGCTGCGCGCGCTCGACGCCGAACTCGGACTCGTGGCCCCGGTGGCCGACCCCTCGTCCCTCACCGTGCCCGCGATCTCCGCGGCGGCCCTGGACGACTTGCGAGATCGGTTCGGGGATGGGGTCGTCTGTATTGATCGTCCCGAATCGCCGGATCCGGCCGAGATCGTGGCGGCCCTCACCCGCGCCCACGAGCAGACGCAGGCCGCGCTTCGGGAGGGTGCGGATGTCATTGCGGGAGCCACTTTTTTCGATGGCGCCTTCGCCGCGTGGTGTACCGCACTCGTGCGCACGGATCGGATCGGCCGGGCGCTCGAGTCGGCAGCGCCGAGTGCAAGCTCCGAGGTGGGCGACGAGGGGAGCAGCGCCGCGCCGGATGCCGCGGCGCCTGTGCATGCCGAAACCGCTGCGGACTCGTCGGAGCAGATCATCGATGGTGATGCCGTCGGCACGGCGGTCGGCGACCATGCCGGAATGTGGACCGCGGCGCGAACAGCCGACGGGTCGATGCTCGTCACAACCGGCGCAGACACTGCGGGAGTCGGCACGCCCGAGCCGCTTCCGCAAGGGTCCGTGACCCCGACCTATCAGCTCTGCGCGACAACCACTCACGTACCGGTCACCGGCCTCATCGAATCGGCGGCCTGCGCGGACGCGTTGCAGAGCAATGGTTTTCGCATTCACCCACAGGTCCGACTGCGCGCGGACGACGGCTCGGAAATCAGCTACGAGCTGGCCGACGCCATGATCGTGCAGGACGCGCGCCGACGACGGGTGCGGGCGATCCTCGAGGCCAAACAGGACGAACTGCTGCCGGTGCAGTGGGGCGATCGCCGCTACCTCGCCTGCGGGCACTGCCCGACCTGCACGGCCGAATTGGTCGCGGGCCGCGATCTGCTGCTCGTGGCGGGCATGCGGCCCGGGGTGCGGGCACAACTGCGCGACGCCGGTATCACGACCGTGGACCGGCTCGCGAAGGCCGATGCCGCCGTGACCGGCGTTGCGGCACAGACGTTTTCGGTGTTGCGCCGCCAAGCCGAACTGCAGTTGCAGCGTGAACGCACCGGTGAGCCGGTCCTGATGGTCACCAACGCGGCCGCCCTGAGTGCGCTGCCGGTGGCCTCACCCGGCGACGTCTTTCTCGCGATCGAGGGCGCGCCCGCCGCCGTGGTCGGTGTAGGGGTCGCCCCGGCGCGGACTCCGGAGGGTGGCGGCGAGGAGCCCGCGATCCTGTTCCACGCCTTCGATATTCGCCATGATCCGGCCGCCCTGCTGGAATTCCTCGCCGACCGGCAGGAACGCCATCACGAGCTGCGGATCTACCACTATCGGTCGAGTGCGCGCGAGTTGCTGGCCGAGTTGTGCGCACGCTGCGGCGTGGACGAGGAGATCGCCGACGATCTGCTGGGTGCGCTGCTGGATCTGTATCCGATGGTGCGGGCCGCGCTGCTGATCGGAGAGCGGTCCTATGAGCTGTCGGCGGTGAGCCCGGCATTGAATCCGGGCGCGCAATCCGCCGGGGACGACCTGGAATCCGACTGTGCGCACACCCTGCGCCTGCGGGATCGGCTGCGGGCACTGGCCGCCGAACACGGCATCCGCCCGGCCCCGGCACCGCGCGAGACAGTGCCGGAATCGCCGTCGGCGGTGGAAGCCGCGCTGCGGGAATTCGCCTTCGAGGCCGAGGAGGAGCGCACTTCCGCCCAGGAGACCGCGGCGCTGATGGCGGCCGTGCTCGGATACCACCGGCGGGAGCGGCAGCCCCTGCACTGGGCGCATGCCGACCGCCTGCACCGCCCGATCGCCGAATGGGCCGACACTCCCGGCGTTCTGGTCGCCGACTGGGGCAGCGTGGACACCAAGTGGCACAGCACCGGCCAGCGTCCGATGCGCCGCTACCTGAAGCTGACCGGGCGCCTCGGCACCGGGAGCGCACCTCCGCCCGGCACGCCCGTGCTCACCCTCTACGACCGGCCGGTCGCGGGCATGACCACCGCGCCGGGTCGGCGAGCGGTCGCCTCCGCGACCATCCTCGGTTGCGCGCTGGACGACAACTTCGACGACGTCGTCCGCGTCGAGGAACTGTTGCCCGAGGGCTGCGCTCCCTATGACGACCTCCCCGTGGCGATCGTGCCGCGACCGCCGGGTCGCGATGAAAACATCGCCGCCGCACTCGACTTCATCGCACACCAGCTCCTGGTGAACCTGCCCGAGATCCCCCTGACGGCGGCATTCGATCTGCTGTGCCGCCGCCCGCCGCGGCTGCGCTCCGGCGCCGCGCTGCCCGAGGTGTTCGGCGACCATGCCGCCGCCGTGACGGCCGCCGTGCTCGAACTCGACGACTCCTACGTTGCCGTGCAGGGGCCGCCGGGCACCGGTAAGACCGATACCGGTGCCCGCGTGATCGAGCGCCTCGTCACCCGCTACAAGTGGCGGGTCGGCGTTGTGGCGCAGTCGCATTCGGCGGTCGAAGAGGTCCTGGACGCGCTGGTGCGCGCCGGAGTGCTGCCCGAACTGGTGGCGAAATCCGATGCGCATGCGGTGGCGCCGGAGTGGCTGGTGATCGATCCGGCGCGCTATCCGCGGTTTCTCGACAATGCGGTCAACGGCTGTGTGATCGGCGGGCTGCCCACCGATTTCGCCGATGCCGAACGTATTCCCCCGGACAGTCTGGACCTGCTGGTGATCCCCGATTCCGGGCACTTCCCGCTCGCCGACGCGATCGCGGTGGCCGGTAGTGCGCGGAACCTGCTGCTGCTCGGCGATCCCGCGCCGCTGCCCACGCACGGGGTGCATCCGGAGCCGGTCCACGAATCGGCACTGGGCCGGCTGGTCGGCGAGAACCCGACGCTGCCTGCGGAATTCGGCTACTTCCTGGACCGCACCTGGCGGATGCATCCGCAGCTGTGCGGGCCGGTGTCGCGACTACGGTACGGCAACCGCTTACGCTCGAACGAAACCGTCACCCTGGCAAGAGATTTGGAGGATATTCCGCCCGGTGTCCGGATGGTGCCGGTCGAACATCACGGCAACGCGACCGAATCGGCGGAAGAGGCCCGCGAGATCGTGCGCCAGGTCCGGGCCCTGCTGGGCCTGACATGGCGCCAGGGCGCGGTGACGCGACGACTGCATCCGCACGACATCCTCGTGGTGACCCCCTATCACGCCCAGGTGGCACGCATCCGAACCCTGTTGTCCCGCGCCCGGATCGAGGACGTGGTGGTCGGCACGGCCGAACGCCACCAGGGCCGCGAGGCCGCCGTCGTCCTGGTCTCCCTCGCCACCTCCTCCCCCGCCGACACCCCCGACGGCCTCGACACCCCTTTGTCCTGCCACTGGCTGACCACCGCCGTCTCCCGCGCCATGTGGACGGCCCTGATCATCCACTCCACCCTCCTCACCGAATACCTCCCCCAAACCCCCGCCCACCTCTCCGACCTGGCCGCCTTCCTCGAACTCTCCACCCCATAACCCGGTACGCGGCCTACCAGCCCAATACCCGCCCTACCAGCCCCGATACCCGGCCGCAGGCCAGGTCAGGCGGTGCGGTAGACGCGGGGGGTTATGCCGTAGCAGCGGCGGAACCAGCGGGTGAGGTGGGCCTGGTCGGCGAAGCCGGAGTCGGTGGCTGCCTGGGCGAGGGGGCGGCCCTCGGCGAGTAGGCGGCGGGCGGCGCGGAGGCGGAGCTGGCGTTGGAAATCGCTGGGGGCCAGGCCGTAGCGGGCACGGAAGGCGCGGTAGAGGGTGAATCTGTTGCAGCACACGGCCTCGGCCAGCTCGGCGCTGGACAGATCGTCGAGATAGCGTTCCCGCAGAATGGCGTGGGCGCGCTGGGCCAGTTCGGCGGCGGCGCCGTCGCGGGGGCGCACGGTTGCGGTCTCGCGGGGAGTGCTTCGCGCGCCCCGGTTGATCATGGCCGCCAGCGTCGTGGTCAGCGCCTCGTCGCGGGCCAGGGTCGTCGCCGGGCCGTCGAGGGAGTGGTAGAGCCGGTTCAGCGCGGCCGCCAGCGGCGGGTCGTAGAGCACCGGGTCGGGAAACAGCGGCAAGCCGGTCGGCCGCCCGGTCCGGTCGTGCAGCAGTTCGGCCACCAACTCCGGCCCGATGTGGACGATGCGATAGGTGAAACCGTCCTCGTGCCCGCTGCGGCCGTCGTGCGGCTCATCCGGATTGAACGCCATGAGCATCCCTGCCGCACTGGTGTGCGAGCCGCCGCGACAACCGAATGCCTGGGCGCCGAATTCGGTGTATCCGAACGAGTACGCCTCGTGACTGTGCAGGTGGTAGACGTGCCGGTCGAAGTGAGCGTGCATGGCCTCCACCGGACGATCCGGCATCCGCCGATAGTCCACCCATTCCCGTGGCTTCACCCCTCCAGTCTCGCGCACCAGCGTTCGGCGACCTCAGCCGAAGTTCTTGCCTTCGCCGCGGTACGTGGGGACGGTGGTGCGGGTGCCGTCGGTCTCGACGATCTGCAGGGCGTCGAAGCGTTCACACAGCTCGCCCGCCTTGGCGTGGCGGAACCAGACCCGGTCGCCGATCTTCAGCTCCTCGGCGCCGGTCAGCGGCGTCTGCACCTCACCCGCACCCTCGGTACCGATGAGCCGTAAACCGCTGGGCCACACCGGCTTCGGCACGCGCGACTTCCCCGCAGGCCCGGAGGCGATGTAGCCGCCCGCGAAGACCGTGGCGATCCCACGAGCCGGTCGGCGCAGCACCGGAAGCGCGAAGAACAACGCCGGGCGCGGGGTGAAATTGCGGTACCCGTCGAACAGCGTCGGCACGTACAGACCCGACCCGGCGGTCACCTCGGTGACGTCCGGATCGGAGACGCTCACCTCGATGGATCCACTGCCGCCGCTGTTGACGATCTCGAGTTCGCCCACCACCGAGCGCACCGCGTCCAGCACCTGCCGCCGACGCTTGCCGATCTCCGCTGCCGAGGCCCATTTCACCAGCCGCACAGCCGGATTCGTGTCGGGCAGCCCCGCGATCTGCGCCTCGTAGGTCATCACGCCGACCACCCGGAATCCACGCCGCTGGGCCGCACGCGCCAATTCGGCCGCCTGCTCCGGCGTGCGGATCGGCGAGCGGCGCACCCCCAGGTGCACGGGCCCGATGCGCAGCGAGGCGTCCACATCCAGACACACCCGCGGCCGCGCCCGATCGCCACCGACCGCGGTCTTGATCAGATCCAACTGCGCCGGATCGTCGACCATCAGGGTGATGGCCTCGCGCAGCGTCTCGTCCTCGCCGAGTTCGGCCAGCGCGGCTCGATGCACGCTCGGATAGCCCAGCAGAATGTCACGGGCGCCCTGGCGAGCCAGCCAGATCGCCTCGGGCAAGGAATAGGACATGATGCCCGCGAATCCTCCGGAGGCGGTGAGGTCCGACCCCAGCACCTCCTCGAGCACCGTCCGGCATCGCACCGACTTGCTCGCGACCCGGATCGGCACCCCGCGCGCCCGCCGGACCAGGTCGGCGGCATTCGCGCGCAACGCGCCCAGATCCAGCGCGGCCAGCGGCGGATCCAGGTCGGCGGTGGCCGCGTGCAATCCGGTGATCTGCGACGCTTCTGTCACAACCTCCACTGAACCACGAAACTGGTCAATCGTCCAGGTCTATCAGAGATCGGCCGCCTTCGTGGACAGGCTCGATACCAGGTCGTCCAGCACCACCAGGGTCGTCTCGTCGTCACAGTCGGCCAGCCAGCGCAGCACCGTGCCCTGCATCACGGCCACGGAGTAGGCCGCGACCGCCTCGACCGGCTCCAGCCATTCGGTCTGCGAGCGGTCCGCACACAGCTGCAGGAAGGCCGCGACCTCGGCATCCATATCGCGGAACAACGCCGCCACGGTCGCATCGGGCGAACACTCACCACCGCTGTCCCAGCGCCGGCGCAAGGCCGCGATCGTCGATTCGTAGGACCGGACCTGCTTCTCCGGCGCCGCCTTGATCGCGGGCCACAGAGCACTCACGCCGGCGTGCAGCAGCACCCGCAGCGCGCGCGTCCCGCTGTAGTCGAGTCCGGCGGCTGCCTGCTCCACGGCCTGCTCGACCGCGGGTCGCGGCCGAACCTGAACTATTTCTCCACTTGCGCTCAACGAACGACTCCCTCGGGCGAAAGAACTCGCGCACCCTCGCACGCGCGGCTCGCACAACGGGTTGCAGATCTCCACTGATCGCACCGAGCGTCTACTCGGTCGACCCGTCAACGTTCACCAATGTTAGAGGTTTTTCGGGGATCGCGACCAGGTTGACTGGGTGTTTCTGGACAGAAGGAATGTTTTGTTACCCGTCTGGTACCCCTGCGCGATCGAACGGAGACCCGGGAGTCCGCCTCGCCCATCGCGCGACCCGGCATCGTCCGATCAGGAAAACTTTACGGTGCTCGAGGCCCACGAAGCTTGTTTCTGTGGCCGAACACACATGCCGCCGGAGCTTCGCTTGTTCGATCGGAGAACGACACCCAGCCGATACCGGCCCGCACCTAGCCTGGATTTGTGACCTCCGCTCGACCCGATCATCTGCTCATCTCCGGCACATTCAACTACCGCGATGTCGGCGGCCTGCGTACGGCCGCCGGCGCGAAGGTGCGTAGCGGAGTGCTGCTGCGGTCGGCACATCTGTGCCGGCTCGACGCCGACGGGCACGCCACGCTGCTCGAACTCGGCGTCGCCACCGTGCACGATCTACGCGGCCCGCGTGAGACCCACTACCTGGGCGCCGACGTGCTACCGACCGGGGTGCGGCTCGAACCCACCCCCTTCGACTCCCATATCGGCGAGAAACCGCCGCACGAGGTGGTGCACGACGACGGCAGAGCGGAGATGTTGCAGGTGTATGCATCCTTCCCGGCCATGCCGGAGGCGGGTGTGGCGCTGGTCGCCATCGCCGAATCGCTGGTGCGCGGCGACGGCGCGGTCCTGGTGCACTGCGCCGCGGGAAAGGATCGCACCGGCTGGGCGATCGCGACCCTGCTACGCGCGGTCGGCGTCACCGAGGCCGAGGTGCTCGACGACTACATGCTCAGCAACGCCGCCATCGACGCCCTGCGCGAGGACGTCTCGATCAACTCCCAGGGCCGCGCGACCCTGCCGCTGGACCTGCTCGGCGTCAGCCCGGACTACCTGGCCGCGGGCACCGAGTCGATGCACAGGATCTACGGCGACCTCGACGGCTATCTGGACGCCATCGGCCTCACCGACCCCTTGCGCACCCGCCTCCACGACCGCCTCCTGGAGTGAGGGGAGCCTACTCGGCCCGGTGGACCAGGCCGTCCTCGTCGATGTCGACCTGGTTACCGGTGTGGAACCACGTTCCGGTGAAGCAGGATTCGGTGGTTTGCGGATCGTTCCAGTAGCGGCGGGTGACATTGGGCCCCCGGCACAGCAATTCGCCGTGTCCGGCGTCGGCGCGCGGACCCCACAGCGCCAATTCGGTTCCGCCGAAGGGGAATCCGAGCAGATCTCGGGCGGGTGCCGCCCCGCAGTCGGGCAGGGCCAGACCGATACCGCTGGTCTCGGTGGCACCCCAGACCGACCACTGCCGGGCCAGGGGGAACACCTCGCGCAGCGCGGCCCCCACCACCTCGCAGGTGCCCCGGTCCAGGGTGGCCAGTTCTGTGCGATGTCCGGCGCTGCACACCTGCCGCACCCCCTCCGCGCGCAGCCCGGCCAGTTCCGGGAGCAGCCCGGCGAAGATGCGCGGCGTCGCCGAGACCATATCGATCCGTTCGGCCACAATGGTTTCCGCGATCAGCGTGGGATCCGGCGCGAGGACCACCGTCCCGCCCACCGCGAACGTCGGCAGCACCTGGTCCACACACCCGCTGGCGTGCGCCAACGGCAGCAGCACGAGATTGCGCAGTCCGTCGGTGGGCAGGTCGAGCGCGCCCACCACCGATCGAATCGCCGAGAGCAGATTCTCGTTGGTCAGCTCCACCCCCTTGGGCCCGGGCGAATCACCATGGGCGACAGCGCCGCTGGTGTAGCACAGCAGCGCCAACTCGCACAGCGATGCACCGTCGTCGATGAAGGCGGCCGCGTCGGGCATCTCGTCCGAGCGACCGTCCAGCACGAAATCGGCGCAGCTGTCCGAGATCACCTGCGCGGCAACCTCCTCGGGCAGGCCGTCGTGCACCAGCACCGGCACCGCACCCGACAGCAGCGCGCCGAGGAACGCCTGTACCCAGCGCGCCCCCACCGGCATGTGCACCGCGACCCGGTCGCCGTAGCCGATACCGTGCTCCTGCAGGCCTCCCGCGATCCGCGACGCCGAATGCCACAGCTCCCGGTAGGTCATTCGCGGACCGCCGATCTCCACCACCGCCTCGCGGCCGGAAAAGGCGTGCACCTGCACATCGAGCAGTTCGGTGAGGGCCGGATTGAGGTTGCCGTAGCGCAGCACGCCGTCCACACCCCGGGCAAGAGGAGCGAAACCCGTTGGGCAGTACCCCGACTGCGGGTATTCGACGAGATGCGACATACGTTCCTCCGAGTGCCTCGGTCCGGCAGGCACCTGTGACTATATGACGCAGCTCACAACTGTGGACGGATAGGCGGCCAACGTGTCCGCCCGGTCACCGCCCCGTGTAAGTCGCCTTACCGGGCCCCACTTCGAGGAAGCTGCGGACTCCGCCGCGCAGATCCTCGGTGCCGAACAGTTCGCCGGACACCTGCGGCGTCACCGAATCCGCTTGTGCCACACCGCCGGAACGCCAGGCCGCCACGATCTGCTTGGTCGCCGCGTGGGCACGGGTGGGACCGTCGGCGAGCCGGGCCGCCAGCGCGCGGGCCGCGGCATCGACATCGTCGTGCACGGCATTGACCACACCCCAGTCGGCCAGGGTGGCCGCGTCGTACAGGTCGCCGGTCATCACCAGCTCGCGGGCCCGGCCGGAACCGGCGCGTTCGGCCAGCCGCTGCGGACCACCCATCGACGGGGTCAGCCCGACCACGTTCTCCACCAGACCGAATGTGGCCTTCGGTCCGGCCAACAGAATGTCGCAGGCCAGGGCCATCTCGAAGGCGGCGGTGAGGGTCAGCCCGTGGGCGGCGAAGATCACCGGACAGGGCAGCGCCTCCAGGGGATGCACTGTCCGCGCGAACAGGGTGCGCCACAGCTCGGCGCCCTCGTCCACCGAAAGCCCGTCGAAGATATGCACATCCACGCCGCCGGACACCACCTTGCCCTCCGCCCGCACCAGCACCGCCCGCGGCGGGTCGGCGGTCAGCTCGGCGATATCGGCGGCCAGCGACTCCATCAGCGCCTTGTCGAACAGATTCAGCGGCGGATTGTCGATGGTGATAACGGCCAGCTGCGCCCCCTTCTCCGTGTAAATGCGCTCGGTGCGGGTCCCGCCATCTGTCCCGGCATGCTTTCGGCCGGGATCTTTCGAATCGCTCATCGCCCGAATCTATAAGGCCCTGCCCCGGCAACACCACCATCGGGAAACGGACATCTGCCACACTGGGCGCGTGACTACCTCGTCGTCCGAAAGTGGCACGTACGTCGAACCCGGCGAGTTCAAACGGGATACGAACTACATCACCACGCGGATCACCGCCGACGGCCGCGACGGCTATCCCGTCGAGCCGGGCCGCTATCGGCTGATCGCGGCGCGGGCCTGCCCGTGGGCGAATCGGACGCTGATCGTGCGGCGCCTCCTCGGCCTGGAGGAGGTCATCTCGCTGGGTTTGTGCGGGCCGACCCACGACAAGCGCAGTTGGACCTTCGATCTGGATCCCGGCGGCGTGGATCCGGTCCTGGGCATCCACTTCCTGCGCGATGCCTATCTGAAGCGGTTCCCGGACTATCCGCGGGGCATCACCGTGCCCGCGATCGTGGACGTGCCGACGGGGGAAGTGGTCACCAACGACTACGCCCGGATCACCCTCGATTTCTCCACCGAGTGGGTGAGCCATCACCGGCCGGGTGCGCCGCAGCTGTACCCCGAGCCGCTGCGGGCGGAGATCGACGAGGTGAACCGGCGGGTGTATACCGAGGTCAACAATGGTGTCTACCGCTGCGGTTTCGCGGGTGACCAGCGTTCCTACGAGGCGGCCTACGACCGCCTGTTCACCGTGCTGGACTGGCTGGAGCAGCGGCTACAGCGGCAGCGTTATCTGGTGGGCGACACCATCACCGAGGCCGATGTGCGGCTGTTCACCACGCTGGTCCGCTTCGACGCGGTCTACCACGGCCATTTCAAGTGCAACCGCAGCAAACTCACCGAGCTGCCGGCGCTGTGGGCCTACGCCCGCGACCTGTTCCAGACCCCCGGCTTCGGCGACACCGTCGACTTCCCCCAGATCAAACAGCACTACTACATCGTCCACGCCGACATCAACCCCACCCGCATCGTCCCGAAGGGACCCGACCTGTCCGGCTGGCTCACCCCCCACGGCCGAGAATCCCTGGGCGGCACCCCCTTCGGCACCGGCACCCCACCCCCTCCCCCCACCCCGGCCGAACGCGTCCCCGGCTGGCCCAGCAGCCGCACCCCTTCGTCGTAGACGCACCCCCTCCGGGGTGATCTACGGGGTGCGTTTGCCGAGAAGGGGTGCGGGTGGGTTGGGGTCACTCGGGGGCGCCGGCGTAGGTGCCGAAGCTCCAGAAGACGCCCTCGGGGTCGCGGCAGGTGAAGCCGCGGGAGCCGTAGTCCTCGTCGCGGAGTTCGACGGTGATGGTGGCGCCGGCGGCCTTGGCTCGTTGGTACAGCTCGTCGGGGTTGTCGACGACGATGTAGGCCGAGCCGATGCCCGCCGGTTGCTCGCACAGCGTCGAACCCACGCCCTCGGAGCCGAGCATGATGCCACCGCCGCCGGGCCAGGCGAGTTCGGCGTGCTCGACCACCTCGCCCTCGCCGTAGCGGGCGCGTTCGACGAAGCCGAACGCCGTCTTCAGGAACTCGATCGCGGCAGGGGCGTCGCGGTAGATGAAGGTCGGCCAGATCACCGTCGTGGTTCGTGTGGATGTTTCGCTCATACTTTCGAGTCTTCCAACCGCAGCGGTGGCGGGTCTTGGACGAATGGGAACTCCTCGCGCGCCAGCCACTGCGACGGCGGCATCCCCGCCAGCTCACGCCACTCCCGGGCCATATGCGCCTGGTCGTAGTAGCCGGTGGCCGCGGCGACCTCGGCGATGGTCGCCTCGACGCGGCACAGCATGCGGTGCGACGCCTCGAACCGCGCCAGCCGCGCGGCATCCTTCGGGGTGATGCCGAACTCGGCCGTGAACCGGTTGCCGAGATGTCTTCTGCTCCAGCCGATATCCGCGGCCACATCGGAAACCCGGGGCGCCCGGGACAAATCGGTGAGCAACTGCCAGGCCCGCTGCAGATTCGGGTCGATCGTGGTGTCGGCGACCCGGCGCAGCAGGATCTCGTCCAGCACGGCGAACCGCACCGCCCAGTCCGAGGTGGCCGAGATCCGCTCCCGCAGCTCCCCGGCGTCCGGGCCGAGCAGTTCGGCCAGATCCACCACCCACGACCCGAGCGCACCGACCGGCAGGCCCAGCAGCGCGCGCGACCCCAGCGGCGTCACCGCCAGCTGAATGCCGTGCTGGAATCCGTGGTGCGCGATCACACACGGCCGCACGGTCAGCCCGCTGGCCAGCGCATCCCAGGTCCCGCTCGGCTGCTCCGGATGCGGCACCACCGGCAGCTCGAGCGCTTCGTCGATGGTGACGATCACGGTCAGCGCCGTCGTCGGCATCCCGACATGAAATCCTGGCGCGAAGCCGCGCATCAGATAGCCGTCGTACGCACCGACGAACGCCCGCAACCGCGGATCCGGAAGCCCTCTCGCGCCCTCGGAAACACCACTCACGGATCCACGGTAGGACGATTCGGCGGAACTGACCCGGTGAACTCATTCGTTGAAAGGACGAGCCGGGTGCCCGGTCGAGCGCCGATCGGACCACTAGAGTCTCAACAGACCGGACGAGAGGGGTTTGCGCCATGTTCAAAGGCGGCCTGGAGAAGGCCGTGGTGTCGCTGCTGGACAACGGTTCGCAGCTGCAGGCGCCCGCGGTCGCGAAATATGTCGACCGGTTGCGCCGCGCGCACCCCGACGAGTCCCCCGCCCAGATCGTGGAACGACTGGAGCGGCAGTACCTCACCACGGTGACCGGCAGCGGCACCGCGGTCGGCGCGACGGCCGCCGTGCCCGGCGTCGGCACGATCGCCTCGCTGGCGGCGATGGGTGCGGAGACCGCATTCTTCCTGGAGGCGTCGGCACTGTTCACCCTTGCGGTCGCCGCCGTGCACGGCATCGCCCCCGAGGACTCCGAACGGCGCCGCGCACTGGTGCTGGGAGTGGTGCTGGGCGAGACCGGTATGGAGATCGTCGAGCAGAGCGTCGGACGGTCGGCGAAGAACTGGGGGACCCTGCTGGCGAACCGGATTCCCGGCATCCGCGGCATGAACGATTCGCTGCTCAAGCGCTTCATCGTGCAGTTCATCGCCAAACGCAGCGCACTCATGGTCGGCAAGGTTCTTCCCGCCGGAATCGGCGCGGCCATCGGCGGGTTCGGCAACCGGACGCTCGGCAAGTCCGTGATCACCAACGCGCACAACGCCTTCGGTCCGGCACCGCGGACCTGGCCCGGGCCGATGGTGATCGACGCGGACCCGCTTCCGGCCCTCGACGATCCCCGCGGGACGCGATGAGTTCCCCGCGCCCGCTCGCCTTCTCGGTCACCGGCCTGCACAAGCACTTCGAGGGCGTGACCGTCCTGCGCGATGTGACCGTGTCGATTCCGGCCGGGACCACCGCCGCGGTGGTCGGTCCTCCCGGATCCGGTAAGACGACGTTCGTGCGCCTGCTGCTGGGTCTGCTCGAACCCAGTTCCGGCAGTGTGGTCGTCGGCGATCCGAAAACCGGCGCGAAGATCGGGGCGATGCTGCAGCCGCGCGGGCTGCATCCGCTGCGCACGGTCCGCGGGCAGTTGCGCGTCTATGCCGCTGCCACAGGCGTTTCCGACGACCGGGTGGACACCCTGCTGGCGCTGACCCGGCTGCCCGCCGACATGCGGGTGCGGGAACTGTCGCCGGGCATGCAGACGCGGCTGGCACTGGCGGTCGCCCTGCTCGGCGATCCGCCGCTGCTGGTGCTCGACGACCCGCTCACCGGACTCGACGCCGCCGAACGCGGCTGGCTGACGGAATTCCTGCGCGGCCACGCTCGCCGCGGCGGCTCGGTCCTGCTGACCTCGCAGAGCCTGGCGGCGGTGCTGCCGGTCGCCGACCAGCTGATCGTGCTCGGTGCGGGATCGGTGGTGTACCAGGGCAGTCCGCGCCGGTTGCGGCGCAGCCACCCCGACCGCTTGCTCGTCGGCGCCTCCAGTCCGATCGCCCTGGCGACGACCCTGGCCGCGCAGGGCTTCACCGATACGGTCATGCGCTCGGACGGACGGCTCGCGATCGCCGAGGCCACCCGCGCCGATATCGAGGCCGCCGCCGATACGGCGCGAGTGCGGCTGACGGAGATGATCCCGGAGCCGGTGCATCCCGACCGCGTGCTGGCCACGCTGACGAAAACCGCTGCCCCCGTTCCTGCGAGCCCCTATGGAGCGCTCCGTTGATCCTCACCGTGCCCGCGGATATCAGCAGGGCCGCGACCTCCGAGATCCGCAAGATCACCACCCTGCGTGTGGCCTGGCTGCTCGTCGGATTGTGCGCGGTGAGCGGATTCGGGGCGGCGGCGGTGTCCGCGGTCCTGGGCACCCGGCCGCAGCCACACGAGGCCCTCGCCACCGGCACCGCCAGCGTCGGTCTCTACATCGGATTGGTGGTCGCGGCCGTCGCCGCCCTGGTCGGCGGCGCATTCGGCACGGGCACGGAGTACCGGTATCAGAGCATGCCGCTCACCTCGCTGTTCACTCCCGACCGCGATGTGCTGCTCGGGACGAAACTCGGTGTCACCGCAGGCTATTCGCTGCTGCTGGGGGTGGCCGCGGAGGTGGGCGCCGGGCTCGGATTGCTCGTCGACCGGCACCAGATCGAATTCGGGATGCGCTTCACGGCCGTGCTCGGCGGCGGCCTGCTGGCGGTGGTGTGCTGGGGGCTGATCGGCGCGAGCCTCGGCCTGCTGCTGCGCTCGTCGGTCCTGGCCATCGCCGCGCCGATCGGATGGCTGCTGATCATCGAACCGCTGATCTGGTTGGTCGCGGGCGGTGCCGGTGTCCCGGGCTTGGCGGTACTGCTGCCGGGTTCGGCCACGGTGTCGACGGTCGCCGTCGGATCCTTCCCCGACAGCGCACTGCTGGCCCCCAGCCCCGCGGCGGCCGTCGT
This sequence comes from Nocardia transvalensis, assembly GCF_015477765.1. GTDB lineage: Bacteria > Actinomycetota > Actinomycetes > Mycobacteriales > Mycobacteriaceae > Nocardia > Nocardia transvalensis_A. The sequence continues at coordinate 397,511 of NZ_JADLQQ010000001.1, forward strand.
CCTACTGCTGTGGACGCTGGGCGCGGGCGCCGCGGCCTGGTGGTATTTGCGCAACCGCGATCTCTGACCGGCTACCGCCGGTCGGGCGCCTCGGTGGGAAACATGATCCAGCTGGCCAGATGTGGCCGACGGCCCGGCGCGGGTTCGTTGTGCCGCTTGGCCGACAGCAGCGCCGACAGTTCGCCGAGCATTTCCGCGCGTTCCTCGGGGCTGAGCCAGAGGATGCCCTGCCGATAACCCACCGCGTCGGCGAACGGGTCGGCGCCGGGACGGTCGAGATAGGCATCGAACTCGGCCAGCAATGCCGCCATCGCAGCGGCGAACCCGCGGCGGTGTTCGTCCGGAGACATCTGCTCACCCGCCTCGGGTGCGATCGAGGGCCGATTCGGTCGCAGCCGATAGGAGCGCTCGACCGCGCCGCGCACCCGCCGTTCGTCGGCGATCTCCAGCACTCCACCCTCGGCCAGCAGTCCGACATGCCGGTACACGGTCGTCTTGGGGACGTCGGCCAGGCTCGCGCACAACTCGGCGGTCGTGCACACCCGACCGCCGGACAGGGCGTACACGATGCGCAACCGGACCGGATGCAGCAGCAGGTCGAGAATGTCCATTCCCCAATGTTCCCATACTTGGTATTGTTCCCAAAGTTGGAAACGTTAGGAGTGAGACATGACCACCTCGGGTAACGCCCGCCTGCGCGACGACGCCGTGCGCCCACTGCGCACGCTGGATCCGGCTGCGCCGCTGGGCGATCTGAAATGGCTCGACGACGCGATCGGCAACGCCCGGGTGGTGGCCATCGGCGAGCCTGCGCACTTCAACCACGAGTTCTATCGCCTCCGCCACCGCCTGCTGCGGTATCTGGTCGAGCGTCACGGATTCGGCGCTTACGCCATGGAATCCGGCTTCACCGAAGGATGGCTCGTCGACGGCTGGGTGCGCGGCGGCGAGGATCGGCTCGGGCGGGTGCTGGCGACCGGCATGACCTCATTGATGGGGATGTGCACCGAGATGCGCGACCAGCTGAACTGGATGCGGCAGCACAACCTGGAGTCCGCCCGGCCGGTCGGCTTCTACGGCGCGGATCTGTCCGGCTCGAACATCTCCCTGCTGCCCAGCCTCGACGCCGTCCTCGCCTATCTCACCCGAGCCGATCCGGACATCGCGGTCGACCCGGCCATCCGCGAGACGGCGGCCGCGTTCGCGGCACCCTCGATCTTCTCCCTCGCCACGGCCATCGGCGCGTACACGGAACTGGAACCCGCGCGGCGAGACGCCCTGACCGCGGGCCTGACCCGATTGTCGACGCGGCTGGTCGCCCGGCGCCTGGACTACGTCCGGCGCACGGGCACCGCGGATTACGAACGCGCACTGCATGCTCTGCGCCTCACGATCACGCTGGACGCGGTCGTGCGCGCAATGACCCGAGGCGACCAGCAGGACGTCGCGAACTTCCGTGATGCCGCGATGGCCGACACGGTCGACTGGATCCTGCGCCGAGAAGACCGCATGGTCCTGGCCGCCCACAACGGCCACCTCCAACGCTATCCCCTGACCATGCCCGGCATCCCCACCGCGACTCCCCTCGGCATGCACCTGGCCGACCGCCTCGGCGACGACTATCTGGTCATCGGCGCAACCACCGCCACCGGCCGAACCCTCAACACCGGCAACGACTTCCACACCGGCACCTTCTTCACCGACCTGCAACCCCCCGAAACCGGCAGCCTCGATGCGCTGATGTCGGCCACCCACGACGGCCCCTTCGCCATCGACCTCCGCACCCTGTCTCCCGAGGACTCGGCGGCGGTAGGAGCCACCACCCGCTACCGCATGGGCAACTGGTACCTCGACGTGAACCCGGTGCAAGCCTTCGACATCGTCATCCATCTGCCCTCTGCCACCCCGGCCGAGCCCGACCCGGAGGCCATCGCGGAGGCACCGCAGGAGGTGCAGCAGCCGTTCTCCGCCTGGCGTGCCCGTCGTGATGGACGGCACATTGCGTGAGCCCTCCGCATGAGTAGATTCTGAGAATAGCTAACAAAACTCCCGGCCGGGCATCCGGTGCCGGGAGAACCGGGTTTCTCAACTCCCGTGTTCGGCTCGAATCAGTCTGCGGGACAACGGCTTCTGCGGTAAGTCCGTCAGGGCTTATTCGAGCGTGGGCAATTCCGCCACGAAGAGGAGTGGTGTGGTTATGAGGACACAGATCGCTGTGATCGGTGCCGGGTTTTCCGGACTATCCATGGCAATTCGGCTCAAAAAGGCCGGATTCTCGGATCTGCTGATCTTCGAAAAGGATCACGACCTCGGCGGAACCTGGTTGCACAACCACTATCCCGGCTGCGCGGTCGACGTTCCGGCCATGTTCTATTCCCTGTCGAACCATGAGAAATACGACTGGCGCCGGGTCTATGCCACGCAGTCGGAGATCCTGGCCTATCAGCACGAGGTGGCCCGGCGGTTCGATCTGCATCGGCATCTGCGGTTGAACACCGAGATCGTCGACTTCACCTTCGACGAAACCGCAGGCCTGTGGCGGCTTACCGCAGCCGACGGCCGTCGCTTCGAGGCACAGCTCGTCTTCGCCGGATTCGGCCCGGAGGACACCGCCTGGATTCCCGACCTCCCCGGCAGGGATCTGTTCGCCGGTCGACAGCTCCATTCCCGGGAGTGGGACGACGATTTCGACCCCACCGGCAAGCGCATAGCGGTCGTCGGCACCGGTTCGAGTGCGGTGCAGATCATTCCCGAATTGGCCGAGAGCGCGGCGCAACTGTATGTCTTCCAGCGTTCGGCCCCCTACATCCTGCCGAAGGCCGGGGACATCGAATTGACCGGCGTGGCACGCTCGGCCCTGAAGTATGTCCCCGGACTCAACCGGGCCCTGCGCGGGCTGTCGATGGCCGCGGCCCAAATGATCCATCTGGCCCAGCAGTACGGCATCTTCAGCACCGTCATGGAGAAAATGGCGGCGAACTTCAGAAACAAGCAGATACCGGATCCGGCACTGCGCGAAATCATGACGCCGACATACCGTTTCGGCTGTAAACGAGCACCCAATACGAACACCTTCTACCCCGCGCTGACCAAGCCCACCGTGGAGGTGATTCCCAGTGCGCTGGCGCGGCTGACCGAGCACACGACCGTCTCCGCCGACGGTCACGAACGCGCCGTCGACGCCGTCGTGTGGACCACCGGATTCGACATCCATCAGACCTACCGTCGACTGCCGGTCACCGGACGCAACGGCATCACCATCGCCGACACCTGCGGCGCCCAAGGCGCCGAAACCTATATGGGGCACAGCATCGCGGGATTCCCGAACTTCTTCATGATTCTCGGGCCCTACGGCCGGCTCACCCACACCTCGATGCTGCTGAACATCGAGTTGCAGACCCGCTATCTCACCAAAATCGCCCGCCTCGTGCGCGACCGCGGCGTGCGCACCATCGAGGTCGAACCCGAGGCGCAGCGCGCATTCCTCGAACGCGCCTGGAGCATCACCAGTCTCGGCTTCCTCAGCCGCGGCGGCAGTTGCGCGAACTATCTGCAGGACCCCACCACCGGCCGGGCCACGGCCTGGCCCGGCTCCCAGCTGGACATGTGGCTGCGCACCCGGCGGGTACGTCTCGACGACTTCCGCCTCACCTACGACGCGCCCGCGCGAGCCCGGCTCGAAGCGCCGGCCCGCTCGATCGGAATCGAGGCATTGTGACCACGCCCGCCACGTACGACCTGACAGCCATCCAGCGCGACATGTGGATCGCCGACTCCCTGGCCCCGGTCGACGACCCGCAGTACAACGTCGCCGTCTGGCAGCGAGTGCAGGGAGATATCGACATCGACGTGATGCGCGCGTGTTTCGAACGGATGTTGGCCCGCAACGACAACTACGCGCTGCGCTTCGACGAGCAGGACGGGCAGCCGTACCAGTGGGTGGACCCGGCACCGGCACACGTCGAGATCGTCGATTTTTCCGCGGCGGCCGACCCGGCCCGCGCCTGCGCCGACTGGCGGGACCGGGACTGCGTGCGCCCCTTCGCGCTCCGGGACGCCCGCATGTATCGGGCGGCAATACTGCGGGAGAGTCCGTCCGTCGTCTACCTCTATCTGAACGCCCACCACCTCGTCACCGACGGTTCCACCCACTCGCTGGCGCTCGTGCAGGTCTGGTTCGACTACGAGCACGTCCTGCGCACGGGCGAGCCGCTGGAGCTGACGCCACCCTCGTATCTCGCGGCCGTGCGGTCCGATCTCGAATACCGGGCCGGGGCCGAGCACCGCGGCGACATCGAATACTTCCGATCGGTCCTGGCCGGTTCCACCCCAGCGCTGTTCTCCCGCAGCCGAGATCGGAGGACCGGCACCGAGCACAGCCTGCGCAGTTCGTTCACGGTTCCCGCGGAGCACAGTGCCGCGATGCGCGAGATCGCGGGTTCGCCGTTCGCCTTCGTCGCCGCCGTCCTCGCGACCTGCCTGTCCCGGATCCACGACAGCGGCGACATCGTGCTCGGTGTCCCGTTCGCCAACCGCCATACCGATCGAGACCGGATGACGGCCGGGCTCTTCGTCACCGAACTTCCGTTCCGGGTCGCGGTCCGGGGCGCGGCATCGACCCGGGAACTGGCGGCCGAGGCTCGAACCACCACCAAGGCGCTGCGCGGTCACGAACGGTTGTCCACCGGAGACCTGCTGCACAGCCTGTCCGAGCTCGGCGACGGCACGCGGCAATTGTTCGACGTCACGCTCAGCTACACGCGCTTCACCCCACCGGTCGCCCCCGTGCCGGACCTGCGGCTCGAGGTCGGAAATCGGATGCAGCTGCGCGCCCAGGAGGCGCTGTCGATTCAGCTCATCTCCCATGACGACACGGGTGAGCTCGAATTCGACTTGGATTACGCACCGGACGTTTTCGACGAGGACTTCCCCATCGAGTCCTTCACCGAATATCTGCGCAACCTGTTGCGCGACGCCGTCGAACGGCCCGATGCACCGGTGTCGGAGTTGACGATGCTCACCCCCGCCGACCACACCGAACTGCTGCGCCTGGGCCGAGGAGCCCCGGTCGAGCTCACCGGCGCCCACACCCTGCACGACCTGTTCGAACGGCAGGCCGGACGCACCCCGGACCGCATCGCGATCGCCGACGACCGGTCCCCCATCACCTACGCCGACTTGTCCGCCCGAGCCGATCGGGTCGCCGGCGCATTGCGGAGCGCAGGTGTGCGGCCCGACGACCGGGTGGCCGTCCTGCTCGGCCGCAGCCCCGACATGCTCGCCGCGGTGCTCGGCGTGCTGCGAGCCGGGGCGGCCTATGTGCCCGTCGATCCGGGCTATCCGGCCGACCGCATCCGGTTCCTGCTCGAGGACAGCGGGGCGCGAATCGCCCTGAGCCAACGCGGTTTTCCACTGCCGCCCGGCCCGCACGTGCTCTATGTCGACGAGCTACCGGACGGCATCGGCACGCGGCCACAGCCGAAGGCCACCGACCGAAACCTGGCCTACGTCATCTACACCTCGGGCTCCACCGGTCGGCCGAAAGGTGTGATGGTCGAACACCGGTCGGTGATCAACCGGCTGGCCTGGATGCAGCGGCGCTTCCCGATCGGCCCCGGCGACATCGTGCTGCAGAAGACGCCCATCTCGTTCGACGTGTCGGTATGGGAGTTGTTCTGGTGGGCGCTCGAGGGCGCGACGGTGGCGTTGCTGCCGCCGGGCGGCGAGAAGGATCCGGAGGTGATCGCGCGAACGATCGCCGAACAGCGGTGCAGCGTCGTGCATTTCGTGCCGTCGATGTTCGGGCCCTTCCTCGAGCTGCTGGAGTCCGCCCCCGAGTTGCGGGAGGCACTGACCGCACTGCGGCTGGTGTTCTGCAGCGGTGAGGCGCTCCCGCCCGCCCGCGTGGCCCAGTTCGGCCGCATCTTCGGCACCGGCGCAGTCGAACTGGTGAATTTGTACGGACCGACCGAGGCCACCGTCGACGTCACCTACTATCGGTGCCCCACCGACTCCGCGGCCGTGGATCGGGTCCCGATCGGGCGGCCGATCGACAATATCCGGCTGTACGTCCTCGACGCCGAGCGCCGGTTGCAGCCGGTCGGAGTCCCGGGCGAGCTGTACATCGGTGGCGTCGGGGTGGCCCGGGGCTACCTGGGGCGGCCGGAGCTGACCGAGGAGCGGTTCGTTGCCGACCCGTTCGTGCCCGGCGAACGACTGTTCCGCAGCGGAGATCGCGTGCGCTGGCTGGCCGACGGCAATCTGGAATATCTCGGCCGCCTCGACGATCAGGTGAAGATTCGCGGCAACCGGGTGGAACTCGGCGAGGTCGGCAACGCACTGGCCGAGGTGCCCGGCATCCGCGACGCGATCGTGCTGGACCACAGCTCCGCCGGGCGCGGCACCTATCTCGTCGGCTATTACCTCGCCGATAGCGCCGCGGACAGCGTTACGATCCGTGACGAGCTGGCGAAGACGTTGCCCGACTACATGATTCCGGCACGATTCGTGCGCATCGATCGTATTCCGCTCACGGCCAACGGCAAGGCCGACCGCCGTGCGCTGCGCCCCCTGGACACCGGCGAGGTGACCACCGGTCACCGCACCGCCCCGCGCACCACCACCGAGGCGGTCCTCGCCGAGATCTGGTCCGAGGTGCTCGGCGTCGAGAACGTCGGCGTGCACGACGACTACTTCGCGCTCGGCGGCGATTCCATGCTGATGTTGCCGATCCGGGCGAGGGCTCAGCAGCACGGCATCCGTTTCGCGCTCGAGGATCTGGTGCGGCACCCGACCGTGGCGGGCGTCGCGACCACGGCCACCGTCGGCGCGGATACGTCACTGGCCCCTTTCGAGCTGGTGTCGCAGGTGGATCGAGCGGCATTGGCGAGCGCGGCAGATGCCTTCCCGCTCACTCGGCTTCAGCTCGGCATGCTGTATTACAGCCGCGCGCAAGAGGATTCCGCGACCTATCACGATGTCTTCCGCTACACGCTGTCGATGCCCTGGGACGAGCGCGCGTTCCGGCACGCCTTCGACCGGCTGGTGATCCGGCATCCGGCACTGCGTTCGAGCCTGAACCTGAGTGATTTCTCCGAACCGCTGCAGGTCGTGCACCACAGCGCCCCAGGCGGCCTGGACATCGCCGACCTGCGGGACGGCGACGCCGAGACCGCCCGGGCGACGATCGCCGAGCATGTCGAACACCGGCGCACACATCGCTATCGGTTCGAGCACGCGCCGTTGTCGCTGCTGCAGGTCTTGCTCTGCCCGGACACGGTGGAGCTGGTGCTGAGTTTCCATCACGCGATCCTCGACGGCGGCAGCGTCGCCACCCTGATCGGCGAGCTACTGCAGGATTACGCCCACGGTCTGGGCCTGCGCATCGATCCGGTCGCACAGCGCGCGCTCCCCTCGGCTGCGGAGTATGTGCTAGCAGAGCGCACGGCGCTCGAAGACCCTGCGCAACAACAGTTCTGGCGCGATCGTCTCGCCGGTGCCGTGCCGACACTGCCCGCGGCCTTCGCCGCGCACACCGCCCCCGGCCCGGATGACCCGATCACCCGCATCGCCGCGCTGCCCGATGAACTGGCCGAAGCGGTGCGCCGCTTCGCGCGCACGCACGCCGTGCCGATGAAGTCGGTGCTGTTCGCCGCTCACTGCGCCGCGCTGGGGTTGTTCGGCGGGGCCACCGACATCACGACCGGGCTCATCACCCATGGTCGGCCCGAACTGGCCGACGCCGAGCGGATGTCCGGGCTGTTCCTCAATACCGTGCCGATGCGGCTGAGCGTCGACACCCCGAACTGGCTCGAACTCGTGCGGGAAGCGCAGCGCTGCGAGCAGCACAGCTTCCCGTACCGCCGCTACCCGCTCAGCGCGATCCAACGCGATCTCGGTTCCAGCGTGCTCGACACCGGATTCAACTATGTCCATTTCCGCCAGCTCGCAACGGTTCTGGGGCTCGCGGAGATCTCGATGCTCGACTTCCACACGTGGGAGGAGACCAATCTGGCGCTGCTGGTCAACACGTTCACCCATCCGGCCGACGGGCGAATCTGGTTCCGGATCGATTGCCGCGGAACGGTGTTCACCCCTGCCCAGGCCGATGTGTATCTCGACGACCTCTTCGCGATCGTGCGCCGCATCGTGGACGAACCGTACGAGCCCCCGTCCGTCGCATTCCTCGCCGCGACGGCAGCGCCGACCGTGGCACCGGATCGCACACCGGCCGACATCGTCTCCGCCGTCCGCGCGCAGATCGCCCGGACACCCTCGGCGACGGCCGTCGCGCTCGACGATCGGCGCTACACCTATGCCGAGCTGGGCCGGGCAGCCGATCGCGTTGCGCGGCACCTGATTTCGCAGGGATGCCGTCTCGGCGACACCGTCGGTATCGCGATGCCGCGCTCCCCCGAAACGATCGCGGTTCTGCTCGGAGTGCTCGCGGCCGGTGTCGCGGCGGTCCCGCTGGACGTCACCTACCCACGGCGGCGCATCGCGGCGGTGCTGGCCCAAGCCGAGCCATTCCGGGTGATCACCACCGCAGAACACGCACCGCTGCTGCAGGGCGAGTGCATCCTGCTCGCCGAGGATCTGCTCGGCGCCCAAGCCGCCGACGCGCCGCTACCCGAAATCATCTCCGAGAGCACCGCGTACGTGCTGTTCACCTCCGGCTCCACCGGACAGCCCAAGGGCGTGGCGATGCCGCATCGCGCCCTGGCCAATCTGGTGGCCTGGCAGAACGATACGGCCGGCGCCGCGCTGGGCGGAGTCACCGCGCAATACGCCCCACTCGGATTCGACGTCTCCTTCCAGGAAATCTTCGCCACGCTGCGCGGCGGTGGCACGCTGGCGCTGATTCCCGACGCCGAGCGGCGCGATGCGGCCGCGCTGCTGCGCCGTCTCGACCGCGACGGCGTCACCCGGCTCTACCTGCCGTATGTCGCGCTGCAGCAACTCGCCGAGACCGCGGTGGCGCTCGACACCTTCCCGCGCAGCCTGAGGGTCCTCATCTCCTCCGGAGAAAAACTGTTGGTCACCGATGCGATCCGGCAGTTGTGTACCCGGCTGCCGGGCGTACTCCTGGAAAACCAGTACGGTCCGACCGAAACACACGTGGCCACAAGCTATTCCATGACCGGCGACCCTGCCCGATTCCCCGCGCTGCCACCGATCGGCCGGGCGATCGATGGCGCCTCGATCCATGTGCTCGATTCCCGGCTGCGCCCGGTGCCGGTCGGCGGGCAGGGCGAGATCTATCTGGGTGGCGTCTGTCCGGCCGACGGATATCTGAACCAGCCTGAGCTCACCGCCGAGCGGTTCCTGCCGGATCCGTTCGGGGCTCCCGGCGAACGTCTCTACCGCACCGGAGATCTCGGTCTGGTGCTGCCCGACGGTTCGGTGGCGACCGTCGGGCGCGCCGACACGCAGGTCAAGGTCCGCGGTTTCCGGGTGGAACCGGCAGAGATCGAATTGGCTATCACCGGGATCGAGGGCACGGGCATCAGCGATGCCGCCGTCGTTGTGCGCAACCGCACCGACACCGATTCGTACCTCGTCGCATTCCTGGTCGGCGACCCGCAGCGCACCCACCTGGACGGTCTGCGCAGCAAACTACGCGCGCAACTGCCGGAATACCTGGTGCCGACGCACTTCCAATGGCTCCCGTCGCTGCCGTTGACCCCCAGCGGCAAACGCGACGATGCGGCGCTGCGCCGGATACCGCTCACCCCCGACAGCGCTCGCGACGCCACCGCGCCGCGGGACGAATACGAACACGCCATCGCCGAAATCGTCGCCGACCAACTGCAGCTGCCGCAGATCGGCGTGGAGGACGACATCTTCGATCGGGGTGCTACCTCGCTCACGGCGATGCGGCTGGTGGCGTCGATCGAACGACGATACGGAGTCGCCATCGCGCTCTCGGAGTTCGTGGTCGCCCCCACGGTGGCCGCCTTGGCCGCGCGGCTGCGCGACAGCGGGGCGGCGTCGTCGTTCGACCCTCTGGTTCCGATCCGCGCGGACGGGCGTGGTCGTCCGGTGTACTTCGTTCATCCCTTGGGCGGCAACGTGTTGTGCTACGTGCCGCTGGCCCGGCGACTCGGGTCGGATCGGCCGTTCTACGGTGTGCAGGCGCCGGGCGCCGCGCTCGGCACCGAACCGCTGTCGAGCGTGCCGGAGCTGGCCGCCTACTACCTCGAGGCGATTCGGCGCGTGCAACCCGAGGGCCCCTACACCTTGGGCGGATGGTCCTTCGGCGGGATCGTCGCCTTCGAAATGGCCCGCCTGCTCCACGATGCGGGCGAACGGGTCGACGAATTCATCGTGCTCGACAGCGTCGTGCTGGACCCGGCCCGCCGCGCGCAACTGTCCGCCGACGAGGAGGCCGAGACGCTGCTGCGGTATTTCGTCTGGGAACTGCTGCTGCTGCGACGCGGCGGCGACTCCCCGTTGGAGACGATCCCTGCCCACCTGACCACGCTGGACGAGAAATTCGAGTACGTGGCCGAACTCGCCGTGCGCGAGGGAGTCCTGCCGCCGGGCAGCAACGAGACGGTGATCCGCAGGCTCTTCGACGTCTACGCCGCCCATGCCTGTGCCGTCGTGAACTACCGCCCGGCGCCCGCCGATGTGGACCTGACCTTGATCCACGCCGCCGAACCGCTTCCGGAGGTGCTCGAAACGATGCACCGCGTCGGTGGCACGAAATTCGACGACCCGGCCAACGGCTGGGGCGAGCTGATCACCGGGCGACTGAAGATCATCGACGTCCCCGGCAACCACCTGACGATCGTCGAGGAACCACGTGTCGCACACGTCGCGACCATCGTCACCGATCTGATCGGAGCATGACATGACAGCACAGACACCACCGAGAGTGATCGTCATCGGCGCGGGCATCGGGGGTCTCGCCGCCGCGATCTCGTTGCGCGCCTTGGGCATCGATGTCGAGGTCTACGAGCGGGCGCCGGAGTTGAAGCCCGCGGGCTTCGGCCTCTCGGTCGCCGCGAATGCCAATACCGCGCTGCGGAGTATCGGCCTCGACCTCCAGTTGGAGGAGCGGGGCCGAGTCCTCGAGCGCTATCGGATCTTCGACTCCGGCGGCGCCCTGATCCGGGAGCTTCCGGTCACCGAGGCAGGAGCCGCGATGCCCTACGACACCGTGCTGATCGGCAGGCCGGATCTGCAGCGGGCGATGCTTGCGCATGCGGACGACATCACCTTCCATCTCGGCGCCGTCGCCACCGGATTCGAGACGCTGCCTTCCGGCGGGGTCCGGGTGAGATTCGCCGACGGCAGCACCGCCGAGGCCGATGCGCTCATCGGCGCCGACGGTATCCACTCCGCCGTGCGCCGGACGCTCGTCGGCCCGGACGAGGTGGAGCGATACGGTGGCTACATTGCCTGGCTGGCGCTGGTTCCCTTCGCGCACAATCGATTTCCCACCGGATCCACCAGTCACTACTGGGCCGCGGGGCAGCGGTTCGGGCTCATCGATATCGGTCACGGGCTGGCCTACTGGTGGGCGACCAAGGAGATGCCGGAGGCCGAGGCCCGGAACTGGCGTCCCGACAAGGAACAGATCGTGCGCGCCTACGCCGAGTGGCCCGAGGAGGTGCGCGCGGTGATCGACGCGACGCCCGAGGACGCGATCCTCGGTGTCCCGGAAACCGATCGCGTCTTCCTGGAGAACTGGGGCAGCGGGCCCGTCACGCTGCTCGGCGACGCGGCCCATCCCATGCTGGCCAGCCTCGGGCAGGGCGCGGGCATGGCGATCGAGGACGCGGTCGTCCTCGCCACCCACCTCGCCACGGCTCCCGACGCCGTCACAGCGTTGCGCGGCTACGAGAACGAGCGCCGGGATCGGACGCGCACGATGGTCAACGGCGCCCGCCGCGTCGCGCGCTTCGAACAGGGCGCCTCGCGGCTGCGCGCCGCGGTCCGCAATACGGCCGTGCGGCTCGTACCGCACCGGCAGCTGGTCCGATCGCTGAGTGCGCCACTGACCTTCCCCGTCCCGACGGCGCTGCCCGTACGGGAGCGGTTGGTGCAGCAGACGATCGGAGAACGAGATGCGTAAGGCGATCGTGCTCGGTACCGGAATAGGCGGTCTCACCGCCGCCATCGCGCTGCGCGATGCCGGACTCGACGTCGATGTCTACGGAGCCCGGGACCGAACCGCGAACTACGGGATCACCCTGGCCGCCAATGGTGTTGCGGCGTTGCGTGCTCTGGGCATCGACCCGGCGTGTGGAGAGACCCTCGAGTCGTATCGGTTCAACAGCTTTCGGGGGCGGACCCTCAAGGAGTTGCCGTTCGGGGAAGTCCATGCCCGGCTGGGTGTATCGGGGCTTCTGACCAGCCGTGACGATCTGCGAGATGTATTGCGGGACAGCGCCGATGGAATTCCCTCCACCGACGGTGCGGTGGCGACAGGGTTCACTACCGACTCCGCGTCCGTCACAGTCGAATTCGCCGACGGGCGGCGCGCCCACGGCGACATCCTCGTCGGCGCAGACGGCATCGACTCGGTCGTCCGGCGGCGGCTGACCGGGCCGGAGGAGCCGCGCGACGCCGGTTACATCTGCTGGCTGGCGATCGTCTCCGGCTTCGACCACCCGCGCCTGGGCTCGGGTGCCGCCTACCACTACCTGGGCGCCGGACAGCGTTTCGGCATCAACCGCCTCGGCGGCGGGCGCGTGTACTGGTGGGGCACAAAGGATATGCCCGCCGAGATCTCCCGGAACTGGTCCGGCGGGAAGGACATCATCCGCCACGCCTACGAGGGCTGGGCCGACGAGGTTCAGCAGGTCATCCGTGCGACACCCGAGGAGTCGATCGCCGTGGTGCCGATGCAGGATCGGCCGTTCCTCGAACACTGGGGATCCGGGCCCGTCACTCTGCTCGGCGACGCGGCGCATCCCATGCTCACCAATGCCGGTCAGGGCGCGAGCATTACCATCGAAGACGCCGTCACCTTGGCCCGCAGCCTCGCCACCGACGCCGACCCGATCCGCGGATTGCGCGAGTACGAGAATCGGCGCCGGGAGCGCGCCCGCCGGATGGTCGCGCGGTCACGGTTCATGAGCACCTTCGACCAGTCGGCGCATCCGCTGTTCCGCGTGGCCCGCGCCGTCGGCACCCGGCTGGTGCCCACACCGATGATGGTGCGCGGCATGGCGGGGATGATGGCCGAAGCCGGGCGGTAATGCGCCGACTCACCGCGCTCGCACTGCCCTCGGCGATGGCCCTGCTCGCCGCGGCCGCGGCGCTGCATGCGGGCCCGGCGGCCGCCGAACCGCTGCCGGTGGTCTGGGATCTTGCTGCGGCCCAAGCGAACCGGCTCCACGTCCTGGCCGACCCGAATTGGGCGCCTCCCGGCGCCAACGATCCCTCCTGCCGCCTCACCCCCGCCCACCCCAATCCGGTCGTCCTGATCAATCCGTTGTTCTCGACGGCGGAGGCATTCTCGGCCGACGCCCCGTATCTGCGCAACAACGGCTACTGCGTCTTCACCTTCAACTACGGAAACATCACCCCGTACCCGAACGTCCCCTCCCAGAGCCTCGCCCACGCCCGCGACTCCGCCCAGGACATCGCCACCGAGGTCGACAAGGTCCGAGCGCGGACCGGGGCGGCCAGGGTAGACCTGCTCGCCTGGTCCTACGGCGCCTTCGCCGCCGCCTACTACCTCAACCTCCTCGACGGCAACCGCTACGTCGACAAAATGATCGCCATCGCCCCCATCAACCACGGCACCAACGTCCCCGGATTCGACCTCGAACCCCTCAGCACCTTGCTTGCGCGAACGGGCGCGGACCCGATCGCTTCGACCGCACCCGCAATAGCCGAACAACGCTCCGAATCCGCAGTCACCCAACAGATCTGGGCCAACGGCGACACCCGCCCCGGCGTCACCTACACCGTCATAGCCACCCGATACGACCAAGGCTCCAACCCATACACCCGCCAGTTCCTCCACGGCCCCACCGTCACCGATATCACCGTGCAGGACGGCTGCCCGGCCGACCACTCCGACCACTACAGCATCGCCTTCAACGAGCGCACCTACCGCTACGCCCTCAACGCCCTGGACCCAGCCCACCCGGTCCTCATCCCCTGCTTCCCGGTCGAACCCACCCAGGGATGGGTGAGAGCAGCGTCGGTTGGTGATTCATGATGATCTTGCTTTCGCCGCTGCCAGATCCGACGAGAGGTCGACAGCGAGTCCCTGCCCAGTGAGGGTGGGGTTGTCCAGATTCGGCGGATTCTCTCGGTGCTGTCGAACTGCGGCCAGCCCGGGTCGCCGGTGGTGGTGAATGCGGCGAAGGCACTGCGCATCGCGGTCGAGAGTGGTGCGAAATCCGGCGGGATCTCCGAACCGATGAGACTGGCGGCGAGGGGACTGTGGGGGGTGTCGAAGGTGAAGGGGACATCGAGGCCGTGGCAGGCCCGCAGCGCACCGTTGCGCGCCGGGCTGCGCCACGCGAACTCGTACAGATAGGTGTTCCTCCCCGCGTCGGCGTTGGCTTCGGCACACCACAGCGCGGGTATCCGGAACAGAGCATCGGAGAGGATCAGGGCGCGAAGCTCGTCGTCGGTGATGCCGGGATTCCCGGTTCGCGCGCTTCGTCTCGATCGTCTTCACCCACCGCGGTCGCGGCCGGCTCTCTATATATCCGCGTCCTTGAAGTACACGAGTTGGTGGCTGGTGACCAGCAATTCGCCGTCGTGGCTCCACAGTTCGGCGGCCTGGTCGAAATAGCCGTTGCCGAAGTGGTGGGCTCGGGCCGTGGCCAGGAGGGGGTGGTTGGACTGGGCTCGGAGAAGGGGTGCGGTGGCGTGGAAGTAGGTGGTGAGAGTGACGGTGCCGGCGGGCACCAGGCGGCCGAGGCGGTGCATGACTCGGGGGAAGAAGATATCGCTGAGGGCGGCGAGGGCGGGGTAGTCGAGAGGGCGCGTCGGTTTGTCGCGGACCCAGAGGGTGGTGGTGGAGGTCGACGGGTGGCCGCGGCCGATGTCGAGGATGTCGCCCTCGATGAAGCGCATGTCGTAATTGCCCGGCCACGCCACGAAAGTGGGGATGTCGGTGGGTGCGATGGTGTCCGGCGCGGGGGCCGCAGGTGGGGCGATCTCGGTGTTCGTCCACGTGGGGCGGCGTTCGGCGAACACCGCGGTTGCCGTGGTGGTGACGGCGTCGTTCTGGCTGAGGGTTACCGACCAGTGCTGCGTGCTGCGGTTGGTGCGGACCGGGTGCGTCTCGATCTCGAAGGGGCCGTCGGAGATCGGGCCTGCGAAATTGACTGTGAGAGAGACGGGATGAGCCAGATGCCGCGGGTCGTCCTGGATCGCCCGCACCATCATCGCGGCGGTGATCCCGCCGAACGGGCCGACCATGTTGGCGTAGTGAGCGGTCGTCCGGCCGCCGAATCGGCCGTCACCCAGCGCCGTCAGTTCGGTGGCCAGGTCGAAGGGGTGGGCCCGTGTCTCGGTCGCGGTCACTGCGAAACTCCTCGTCGTTCGTGTGTCATGAGCGGGGCCGCAGGCCGTTCATGAGGTGGGTGATCATTTCGGCGAGCACCTCGTCGGCAGTGTCGGTTTCGATGAAACCCGACCCGACGAAGGTGGCCAGCCCCTGCAGCGACGCCACCGTCGACATTCCGATCCGTGTGGGGTCGCCGCCGACGATCTCCCCGCGCGCCTGGGCCTCGGAGATCAGCGCGAACGGCGTGGCGAACGCCCGGCTCACCGCCTCCGCCATCTCAGCGCCCGAACTCGGGCTGTGTTTGCGGGCGAACATCAATGCCAGCAGCGCCGGATTGTCCACGGCGAACCGCACATACGCGCGAGCGAGCCCGAGCATCCGGTCGGCGACCGGGCATTCCGCGGGCACCTCGGCGAAAACCGTTGCCAGTCGCGCGAATCCGGTCAGCGCCAACGCGTCGAGCAGGGCCTGCTTGTCGCGGAAGTGGCGGCTCGGCGCGGCGTGACTCACGCCCAGATCCCGCGCGAGCTGCCGCAGCGACAGCCCGTCGACGCCGGACTCGCGCAGCGTCGCTTCCGCTCGCTCGAGCACGGCCGCGCGCAGGTCGCCGTGGTGATAACGCGGTGAGGTGGGCTTCATGGTGGTTGCAGGATAACCAACCACCCACAAATGTAGTCATTGACTACAATGTAGTCGACGCCTACATTTGGCGCATGGGAAATCATCGCTGGACCGCCGCGGATCTGCCTTCCTTCGAAGGCCGCACGGTCGTCATCACAGGTGCCAACAGCGGCCTCGGCCTCGAAACCGCCCGAGAACTGGCGCGGGCGGGTGCGTGGGTCATCCTGGCCGTCCGCGACGTCCAACGCGGCCGCGCGGCCGTGGCCGGGATTTCCGGAATCACGGAGGTGCGCCCTCTCGACCTCGCCGACCTGTCGTCCGTGCGGCGATTCGCCGACAGCTGGGACGGCGATATCGACGTACTGATCAACAACGCCGGAATCATGCTGGTGCCCGAAGGTCGCACCCGAGACCACTTCGAAACCCACATGGGCGTCAACCATTTCGGACATTTCGCACTGACCGCACTGCTGCTGCCCCGCATCACCGATCGTGTGGTCACGGTGTCCTCGCAGGCACACCGCCGGAGCCACCTGGCGCTCGACGATCCGAACTGGGAATCACGCCCGTACAGTCCCGCCGGCGCCTACGCCCAGTCCAAGCTCGCCAACCTACTGTTCACTCTCGCACTGCAGCGCCGGCTCACCGCCTCGGGCCGCCTGTCCGTCGCGGCCCACCCAGGTTGGGCCGCAACCAATCTGCAGAGCCATTCGGGCAGCCGACTGCTCGGCGCCGTGATGCGCGCAGGCAACGCACTCATCGCCCAGGACGCGGCATCCGGCGCACTCCCAACCCTGTTCGCCGCCAGCCGCGCCCTACCACCCGCAAGCTACATAGGCCCGAACGGCTTCTACGAATACCGCGGCCACCCGACACTGGTAGGCCGATCACCCGAAGCCGCCGACCCCGACCTCGCAGAGCAACTGTGGACGCTCTCGGAGCAGCTGACCGGCATCACCTGCCCGGCGGGGACGTAACCGTAGAATCCGGAGCGTTCCTGGCTGCGAATGTCCTTGCGACGGACCGCCGGAAGTATGTAATCGGCGTCCTCAGGAGACCCGACTCGCCTGCCGCCGCTTTGTCGTCGGCGAAAGTTCTTCAGCACGAGCCGAGGGTTTGGCACCCGCATGGGCAGCTTCTCCAACTTCCTGGTCACGAAACCGGGTGTCCTCGCCTCATCGGATAACGCATGGCGCCTGCCCACCGGCAACGCTCTGTCGGTGGGCATAGGTAACGTCGGGTGGGTGAGATCGACGGGGGTGAGTGAGGGCGGCGCGGGCGGCGGTGGAGCTGGGTGGATCCGCCGGTTGTGGGGTGCTGCTTGTGCGCATCCGGGGCTGTTGACCGGGGTGGTTGTGGCGGTTGTGGCCGGAGCGGCGGCGGAGGTGGCCGTGCCGTTGGCCGCCAAGCGGGCGTTGGACAGTGCTCGGGTGGGGGATTTGGGGGCGATCTCGGTCGTGGCGGGGGTGTTGGTGGGGTTGGCCGGGGTGCGGTTCGCGACCTCGTATGGGCGGCGGTGGATGGCGGGGCGGCTGGCGCTGGATGTTCAGCACGAGCTGCGGGTGGGGTTGTTGAGTGCGCTGCATCGGTATGACGGGCCGGGGCAGGATCGGTTGCGGACCGGGCAGGTGGTGTCGCGGTCGATCAGTGATCTGCAGTTGGTGCAGGGGTTATTGGCCATGGCGCCGTTGTCGGCGGCGTCGGTGTTGATCTTCGCGATGGCCGCGGTCGTGATGGCGGTGTTGTCGCCGCTGCTGGCGGCGGTCGCGCTGTTGATGATGCCGGTGCTGGGGTTCGTGGTGTATCGGATGCGGCCGTTGTTTCATGCGGCGACCTGGTCGGCGCAGCAGCGGGCCGCCGATCTGGCGCAACATGTCGAGGAGACCGTCACCGGGGTTCGGGTGGTGAAGGGGTTCGGGCAAGAGGCTCGGATGGTTTCGCTGCTCGAACAGCACGGTCGCCGGTTGTATGCGGAGCGGATGCGGGCGGCGCGGATCGACTCCCGGTTCGCGCCGCTCGTGACGGCGATCCCGCAGATCGGCCTGGTGGCGGTGATCGCGCTGGGCGGGACGCTGGCGCTGCACGCGGTGATCGGCGTCGGCACATTCCTCGCCTTCGCCGCCTACGTCACCATGCTCGCATCCAGTACGCGCATCATCTCCACCGTGATCGTCATGGCGCAGCTGACCCGCGCCGCCGCCGAACGCGTGTATCAGGTCATCGACGAGGCGCCCGCGACCATCGATCCGCCCGAGCCGAAACCGCTGCCGGACGGACCGCTCGGCATCGAAATACGCGGTGTGACCTTCGGTTTCGATCCCGACAGACCGGTGCTTCGCGATTTCGACCTGAGTGTGCGGCCCGGGGAGACGGTGGCGATCATCGGCCCCGCGGGGTCCGGAAAATCCACTCTGGCACTGTTGCTGCCGCGTTTCTTCTCCCCCACGGCGGGTCGGATCAGCTTGCGCGGCACCGACTCCGAGGTCGACATCGCCGAAACCCCCGCGACGCACCTGCGATCGGCGATCGGTGTGGTCTTCGACGAGCCGTTCCTGTTCTCCGACACCATCGCCGCCAATATCGCCCTCGGCCGCCCCGATGCCACCGAGGCCGAGATCCGGCAGGCCGCCAAGCAGGCCGCGGCCGACGACTTCATCACCGAACTGCCCGACGGCTACGACACCGTCGTCGGCGAGCGCGGCCTCACCCTGTCCGGCGGCCAACGCCAGCGCCTGGCACTGGCCCGCGCCCTGCTCGCCAACCCCCGCATCCTGATCCTCGACGACGCCACCTCCGCCGTCGACGCCGTCACCGAAGCCGCCATCTTCGACGGTTTACCCGCCCGCTCCGGCCGCACGACCCTCATCCTGGCCCACCGCGAATCCACCCTCGCCCACGCCGACCGCGTCATCCGCCTCTCCGACCCGGAACCTGCCGGTTCGGGCGACCCTTGGCGCAGCTCCGATGCCGTGGAATCGTCGAGCCTCGTCGGCACCGAGGTGCCCCCGGAGATCCGTGGCCCGCTCGCCAGGCTGCCGGAGGCCACGGCGCAACCCGGACTCGACGACCGCGAACTGGAACGGCCCGAACCCGATTTCCGGCTGCGGCGGCTGCTGCGCCCGGTGCGGTGGCTGTTGGCCATCGTGGTCACACTGCTGGCCATCGACGGTTTCATCGGTGTCGCCTTCCCCGCGCTGACGCGGTATGCGCTCGACCACGGCGTGGCCATGGGCAGCGGAAAGGTGTTGGCGGCGGCCGCGATCGGCGGTGCGGTTCTGGTCGCGCTCAGCTGGGCCGACGAGACGGTCGCGACGCTGCTCTCGGCGCGGGGCGGGGAGCGGCTGCTGTACGGGTTGCGGGTGCGCAGCTACGCGCATCTGCAGCGGCTCGGGCTCGACTACTACGAACGCGAGCTGTCGGGCCGGATCATGACGCGGATGACGACCGATATCGACGCGTTGTCGACCTTCCTGCAGACGGGTCTGAGCACCGCGCTGATCAGCATCGTCACCGCGGCGGGAATCGCGGTGGCGCTGGTGGTGATCGACGCCGGGCTGGCGCTGGTCGTCTTCGCCACACTGCCGCCGCTCCTCGCGGCCACGCTGATGTTCCGCAAGGTGTCCGCGGTGGCGTATTCGGCCGCGCGGGAGCGGGTGGCCGTCGTCAATGCCGATTTCCAGGAAAACGTCGCCGGTCTGCGCGCCATCCAGGCCTACCGCCATGAGGCGCAGGCGGCCCGGCATTTCGCCGGTCTCTCCGACCGGTACCGGCGCAGCCGCATGCGGGCGCAGCGGGCCATCGCCCTGTACTTCGCCGCTGTCGTCGCCTGGGCCGACCTGGCACAGGCCGTGGTCGTGTACGTCGGCGCCCGTGATGTTGCTCACGGTTCTACGACCCCCGGCACCCTGGTCGCGTTCGTGCTGTACCTGGGCCTGCTGTTCGGCCCGATCATGCAACTGTCGCAGATCTTCGACGGCTATCAGCAGGCGCGGGTGGGGCTGCAGCGGATCGCGACGCTGCTGCGCACCCCGTCCTCCATCGCCGCCGACCCGCCCGACGCCGTGGCGATCGATGCACGGCTGCGGGCGGACGTCGCCTTCGCGAACGTGAATTTCCGCTATCCGGACGCCAAAAACCTCGCCCTGCAAGATATTTCGCTACACATCCCCGCCGGAACCAGCCTGGCACTGGTAGGAGCGACCGGAGCGGGTAAGTCGACAATTGTGAAACTCCTTGCGCGCCTGTACGACCTGCCACGCGATGCCCCACCGGGCACCGGCGCCGTCCGAGTCGACGAGACCGACGTCCGCGACTACGTCCTCGCCGACTACCGCGCCCGCCTGGGCGTCGTCCCGCAGGAAGCTCACCTGTTCACCGGCGACATCGCGAGCAATATCGCATTCGGCAAACCGGATGCCGACCGTGTGGAGATCGAACGGGCCGCCGCGGCCGTCGGCGCCCTGGACATGATCGCCGCCCTCCCGCACGGCATGCATCAGCCCGTCGGCGAGGGCGGGCGCGGACTGTCCGCGGGGCAACGGCAGCTGATCGCCCTGGCCCGCGCCGAACTCGTCGACCCGGATCTGCTGCTGCTCGACGAGGCCACCGCGGTCCTCGATCCCGCCAGCGAAGAAAAGGTGCTGGCGGCCAGCCGTTCGGTGACCCGCGGCCGCACGTCGGTGATCGTCGCGCACCGGCTGGCCACCGCCGCCCGGGCCGATCGCATCGCGGTCGTGGAACGCGGGCGGATCGCCGAAATCGGCTCACACAGCGAACTCCTGCGGGCGGGGGGCTCGTATTCCCGGCTGTGGGCGGCAACACCCCCGGACTGTGGGGAGCGACACCCGCAAGCGAAGGAATATTCTCACCAGAGGACTGGTCGACACACATGAGGCTAGGTCTGTCCGGCGGTCTCGAGCCGAAGCTCCGATGGAGCTGCGGGTCCCGAAGGCGGAACTTTACCCAACCTGAAGGAACCCGCGGAAGGCGTGATGGGACGCTGGGTGGGGCTGGGCCTATCCTCAGAAGGGGCGCATCGGCGCGTATCGAGCCGATTACCCGTGCCGAGCACGTCACAAACGTCGCAGCGCGAAGAACGAAATGAGGCGAACACCTGCTGTGAGCAGCTCAACATCCCAGTTCGGACAGAACCAGTGGCTCGTCGACGAGATGTACCAGAAGTACAAGCAAGACCCGTCGTCGGTCGATGAGAGCTGGCACGAGTTCCTGGCCGACTACACCCCGGAGACGCCGGGGGGTGACACTGGTAACAGCAAGCCTGCCGCCCCGACCGCCGCCCCCGCGACGACCCAGGCCCCCGCTGCCGCGCCGACCAAGATCGTCCCCGCGACGCCCGCGCCTGCGCCGGCTCCCAAGGTGGCCGCGGCCGCCTCCGCCGCCGCCGCGCCGCCGGAGGCTCGCCCTACTCAGACCACTCCCGCAGCGCCGAACAACGCCGCCCCGTCCATCCGCAGCCCGAAGACCACGCCCGCCCCGACCTCCAACGCCGCCCCTACCACGGGCGCCCCGAAGGTCGCCGAGCAGGCCGAGGACGAGAAGAAGGTCCTGCGCGGTCCGGCCGCGGCGATCGTCAAGAACATGTCGGCCTCGCTGACCATCCCCACCGCGACCAGCGTGCGCGCCATCCCGGCCAAGCTGATGATCGACAACCGTCTGGTCATCAACAACCACCTGGCCCGCACCCGCGGCGGCAAGATCTCGTTCACCCACCTGCTGGGCTACGCGATCGTGCAGGCGGTCAAGGCGTTCCCGAACATGAACCGGCACTACGCCGAGATCGATGGCAAGCCGAACGCGGTCACCCCCGCGCACACCAACCTGGGCCTGGCCATCGACCTACCGGGTAAGGACGGCAACCGCACGCTGGTCGTCGCCGCCATCAAGAACTGCGAGACGATGACCTTCGCGCAGTTCCACAGCGCCTACGAGGACATCGTGCGCCGGGCCCGCGACGGCAAGCTCACCACCGAGGACTTCACCGGCGTCACCATCTCGCTGACCAACCCGGGCACCATCGGCACCAACCACTCGGTGCCGCGGCTGATGCCCGGCCAGGGCGCGATCATCGGCGCGGGCGCCATGGAGTACCCGGCCGAGTTCCAGGGCATGAGCGACCAGCAGCTGGCCGAGATGGGTGTCGGCAAGCTGATGACGCTGACCTCCACCTACGACCACCGCATCATCCAGGGCGCGGAGTCCGGTGACTTCCTGCGCACCATCCACCAGCTGCTGATCTCCGACGAGTTCTACGACGAGATCTTCCACGGCATGGGCGTGCCGTACGAGCCGGTGCGCTGGCGCAAGGACATCAAGGAGCGCGGCGTCGACAAGAGCGTCCGCGTGCAGGAGCTCATCGCCGCCTACCGCAACCGCGGCCACCTGATGGCCGACACCGACCCGCTGCGGCTGGTCAAGGACAAGTTCCGCAGCCACCCGGACCTCGACATCACCCAGCACGGCCTGACCCTGTGGGACCTGGACCGCGAATTCAACGTCGCGGGCTTCCACGGCCAGGAGCGCATGAAGCTGCGCGACGTGCTGTCGGTCCTGCGCGACGCCTACTGCCGCCACGTCGGCGTCGAGTACACCCACATCCTCGATCCCGAACAGCTGCAGTGGATTCAGGAGCGGGTCGAGCAGAAGCACGAGAGGCCGACCGTCGCCCAGCAGAAGTACATTCTGTCGCGGCTCAACGCGTCCGAGGCCTTCGAAACCTTCCTGCAGACCAAATACGTCGGTCAGAAGCGCTTCTCGCTGGAGGGCGCGGAGTCGGTCATCCCCATGATGGACGCCGTCATCGACCAGTGCGCCGAACACGCCCTCGACGAGGTCGTCATCGGCATGCCGCACCGCGGCCGGTTGAACGTGCTGGCCAACATCGTCGGCAAGCCCTACAAGCAGATCTTCACCGAGTTCGAGGGCAACATGAACCCGGCCGCCACGCACGGCTCGGGCGATGTGAAGTACCACCTCGGCGCGCACGGCACCTACATCCAGATGTTCGGCGACAACGACATCGAGGTGTCGCTGACCGCCAACCCGTCGCACCTCGAGGCCGTCGACCCGGTGCTGGAGGGTCTGGTCCGCGCCAAGCAGGACCTGCTCACCAAGGAAGATCTCGTCACCAAGGGCGAAGAGGCGCGCACCTTCTCGGTCGTGCCGCTGATGCTGCACGGCGATGCGGCCTTCGCGGGCCAGGGCGTGGTCGCCGAGACGCTGAACATGTCGGGCCTGCGCGGCTACCGCGTCGGCGGCACCGTGCACATCGTGGTGAACAACCAGATCGGCTTCACCACCGCCCCGGAGAACAGCCGCTCCACCGAATACGCCACCGACATCGCGAAGTTCATCGGCGCGCCGATCTTCCACGTGAACGGTGACGATCCGGAGGCCTGCGACTGGGTGGCGCGACTGGCCGTGGACTACCGCCAGAAGTTCCGCAAGGACGTCGTGATCGACCTGATCTGCTACCGGCGTCGCGGCCACAACGAGGGTGACGACCCGTCGATGACCCAGCCGTACATGTACGACGTCATCGACACCAAGCGCAGCGTCCGCAAGGCCTACACCGAGGCCCTGATCGGCCGCGGTGACATCTCGATGAAAGAGGCCGAGGACGCCCTGCGTGACTACCAGGGTCAGCTCGAGCGGGTGTTCAACGAGGTGCGGGAGCTGGAGAAGTACCCGCCGTCGCCGAGCCCGTCGGTCGAGATGGAGCAGACCGTGCCGTCGACGGTGATCACGGCCGTGGACAAGACGGTGTTGCAGCGCATCGGCGACGCGTTCATCAATGTGCCGGAAGGGTTCACGGTCCACCCGCGCGTCAAGCCGGTGCTGGAGCGCCGCCGCGAGATGGCCTACGAGGGCAAGGTCGACTGGGCCTTCGCCGAGTTGCTGGCCTTCGGCACGCTGATCGACGAGGGTCGCGCGGTGCGCCTGACCGGTCAGGACTCCCGCCGCGGCACCTTCACCCAGCGCCATGCGGTGGTCATAGACCGCAAGTCGGGTGCGGAGTACACGCCGCTGCACAACATCGGCAGCAAGAACCCGGGCTGGTTCGCCGTGCACGACTCGGCGCTGAGCGAATTCGCGGCCGTCGGCTTCGAATACGGCTACTCGCTGGGCAACCCGGATGCGCTGGTGCTGTGGGAGGCGCAGTTCGGTGACTTCGTCAACGGTGCGCAGTCGATCATCGACGAGTTCATCTCCTCCGGTGAGGCCAAGTGGGGCCAGCTGTCGGAGGTCGTGCTGCTGCTGCCGCACGGCCACGAGGGCCAGGGTCCGGACCACACCTCCGGCCGCATCGAGCGGTTCCTGCAGCTGTGTGCCGAGGGTTCGATGACGGTGGCGGTGCCGTCCACCCCGTCGAACTACTTCCACCTGCTGCGCCGCCACGTGCTCGACGGCATCCGCCGGCCGCTGATCGTCTTCACGCCGAAATCGATGCTGCGCAACAAGGCCGTGGTCTCCAATATCGAGGACTTCACCGACAACAAGTTCCGGTCGGTGCTCGAGGAACCCACCTACGAAAGCGGCGACGGCGACCGTAACAAGGTGAAGCGGATCCTGCTGACCTCCGGCAAGCTCTACTACGAGCTGGCCGCGGAGAAGGCCAAGAAGAACCGCGACGATGTGGCGATCATCCGCATCGAGCAGCTGTACCCGATCCCGTCCTACCGCCTGAACGAGAAGCTGGCGACCTACCCGAACGCCACCGATCTCGTCTGGGTCCAGGAGGAGCCGGCCAACCAGGGTGCGTGGCCGTTCTTCGGCCTGAACCTCCCGGAGATCCTGCCGGAGCGGTTCAGCAAGCTGCGCCGCATCTCGCGCCGCGCCATGTCGGCCCCGTCCTCGGGTTCGAACAAGGTGCACGCGGTCGAGCAGGCGGAGATCGTCGAAGAGGCCTTCGCGCCGACGGCATAGGGTTTCCGCTGTGAAGCCGGGCGACAAGAATGGGGCAGATCGGCGGCGGGCATGCTTTTGGCCGGGATCTCGCATCGCCCAGGAGGTATCGCACGCATGAGCAAACTACTGCTGCGCCGCGTCGAATTCGTGCCGACCGAGCGCTTCGATCCGGACTCCTGGTACATGGAGGTGCCGGTGATTGCCGAAGTGTGTGCGTATGGGCTGAGTTTCGAGAAGCCGGTGACGGTTCTGGTGGGGGAGAACGGGATCGGCAAGTCGACCCTGGTGGAGGCCATCGCCGGGAGCTGGACCAGTCGCATGCACGGGGCGGATCTGCTGTGGTCGCCGGGCGGGACCTCGGGCGACAGCGATCTCGGTGATCATCTGCGGTGCGATGGGGTGTACCCGCGACCCACGAACGGCGGGTTCCTCCGCGCCGAGTCGATGATCAACCTGTTCGAGCGGGCCGACGCCATGCGTGTGCGCGACACCGATCAGGTGTGGAACGCGCTCTCCCACGGCCAGTCGTTTCTGCATTACATCGCCGATCGCCCTGTCGGGCAGGGGCTTTGGCTGCTCGACGAGCCCGAGGCCGCGCTGTCATTCCAATCCTGCCTGGCACTGGTCGGCGTGCTGATGGACCTCGCGGCCGAAGGCTCGCAGGTCATCATGGCCACCCACTCCCCCATCCTGGCGGCCTGCCCCGAGGCGGAGATCATGGAGCTCACCGCCGACGGTATCGAGTATCGCGAGTGGGACCGGCTCGAGATGGTCCACAACTGGCGGGCCTTCCTGGACTCTCCCGACCTGTATCTGCGGCATCTGTAAGCCCCCCGGCAGGGCTGTGACTGTCGTCATCCTCCCTTGTCGGTCCGATGTTCCGCATCGTATATTCGGCATGGAATATTTGTCTCGGAGGAGGTCGCCGGTCTGTTTCAGAGTCGGTGGCGAGGGAAGGGCGTGGATAGCAATGACCGAGCAGCCGGGTGCGACGCTGACGCCGCTGGCGATAGCCGTGCTCGCACTACTGGAGGAGCGGCCGATGCATCCGTACGAGATGTATCAGACGCTGCTGCACCGGCGAGAGGACTACCTGGTCAAGATCCGGCCCGGCTCGCTGTATCACACCGTGACGCGGCTGGCCGAACAGGGCATGGTGCACGCCGAGGGCACCGATAGGGCCGGGAACCGGCCCGAACGCACCACCTATCGGATCACCGAGGCCGGCACCACCGCGCTGCGCGCCCGGATATCCGAACTCATCCGCAAGCCGATCCGCGACTATCCGATATTCCCGTTGGCCGTGTCCGAGGCGCACAACCTGCCCGCGGACACGGTCATCGGCCTGCTGAACGAACGGATCGGCTGGCTCGAGAACGACCTCACCGAACTCGAGGCCGTCCACTCCTGGCTCACCGCCAACGCGGTGCCGCGCCGGTACTGGATGGTCCTGGAATACCTGCGCGGTCAGGTCGAGGCCGAACTGGCCTGGCTGCGCCGCATCGTCACCGAACTCGGCGACGGCACGCTGGCCTGGGAGCAATTCGCACCGGACGGGACCCGCATCGAGACCTACCGCAGCGGTCTCGGCGCCGACTGGGGCTCCGCGGTCACCGACGACGTGCTGGCCGAATTCCGGAAAGGAACCAATCCATGACCACACAACGCAATCCGTGGCTGGCGCTCAATGCGCTGGTCGTCGGGTTCTTCATGATCCTGCTGGATATGACCATCGTTGCGGTGGCCAATCCGGCGATCATGACCGACCTGCACGCCGATATCACCAAGGTCATCTGGGTGACCAGCGCCTATCTGCTCACCTATGCGGTGCCGCTGCTGGTGACCGGGCGCCTCGGTGATCGCTTCGGCCCCAAGAACATCTATCTGGTCGGGCTGACGGTGTTCACCCTCGCCTCGCTGTGGTGCGGTATGTCCGGCACCATCGAGATGCTGATCGCCGCACGCGCGGTGCAGGGTCTGGGCGCGGCGCTGATGACGCCGCAGACCATGGCGGTCATCACCCGCACCTTCCCGCCGAACAAGCGCGGCGCGGCCATGGGCATGTGGGGCGGCGTCGCGGGCCTGGCCACACTGATCGGCCCGATCCTGGGTGGTGTGCTGGTCGACAAGCTGGGCTGGAACTGGATCTTCTACATCAACGTGCCGATCGGCGTGGTGGCCTTCGCGCTGGCGGTGTGGTTGGTGCCGGCCCTGCCGACGCACGAGCACAAGTTCGACATCGTCGGTGTGCTGCTCAGCGGTGTCGGAATGTTCCTGCTGGTCTTCGGGATTCAGGAGGGCAATACGCGCGATTGGGACGGGCTGATCTGGACGATGATCATCGCCGGTCTGGTGGTGCTGGGGCTGTTCGTGGTCAACCAGGCGCGCAATACCGGTGAGCCGCTGGTGCCGCTGGGTCTGTTCCGTGAGCGCAACTTCGCGCTGTCGAGCCTGGCCATCGCGGCCATGGGTGCCTCGACCGCCGCGCTGATGGTGCCGGGGTACTTCTATCTGCAGGCGGTGCGGGACTATTCGCCGACCAAATCGGCTCTGGTGTTCGCACCCATGGCCATCGTGACCGGGTTCGCGGCGCCGATCATCGGCAAGTTCTCCGATCGGCTTGCGCCGCGTATCATCCCGACCATCGGGTTCGCCCTGTTCTCGGCGGCGATCTTCTGGTTCGTGGGACTGATGACGCCCGAGGGCTCGATCCCGATCTTCATGGTGGCGGCCGGTCTCGCCGGTTTCGCCAACGCCGGAATCTGGGGACCGCTGGCGTCGACGGCCACCCGCAACCTGCCGATCCACCAGGCGGGCGCCGGAGCCGGTGTCTACAACACCACGCGCCAGGTCGGCTCCGTCCTGGGCAGCGCCGCGATCAGCGCCCTCATCTCTTCCCGCATGACGGCCCAGGGCCTGAGCGGCGGCACGACCCCGGAGGGCGGAGCCGGTATGACCCGCCTCCCCACCGAAATCCTCGACAAGTTCAGCAGGGCCCTGAGCGAGTCCATGATCCTGCCCGCCGTAGTCCTCCTGATCGGCGCAGCAGCCTCGTCCCTGTTCATCGGCTCCCGCAAACCTAAGCAATCCGACACCCCTGCGGACACGACAGCGGTTCCGGTGGACGTGGGCCACTGACGACCCGTCTGAACGCCCTAGGGGGCGCTCAGACGGGTAATGAGTAAGGCGGTCCCGACGGCTAACGAGGAAGGCGGTCCCGACGGCTAACGAGGAAGGCGATCCCGACGGCTAACGAGGAAGGCCGCCCAGACGGGTAACGAGGAAGGCCGCCCAGACGGGTAACGAGGAAGGCCGCCCAGACGCGGGCAGCGGTTATCTGCTCCGAGGTGGCTCGTTTCCGCAGCAGCGGATCCAGGTTCGACGGGCGGATGGTGGGGCAGAGTTTGCGGACTCGGCGGCCGTTCGGGGAAGTGATGCCGGGGACGTTGCCGTTGCACTGGAAGTACCCAGCGGGCTCTCAGGAAGGGGGCGCTTAATGGAGAGAGAGGTTGTGGATCTAACGAGGACGTGATGACCGTGTATCCGAATCAGGGCGGGTGGCCGGGGCCGCCGCCGGGTCCGTATGGGGTACCGCCGAGGCACTACGGTCGTCGGCCGCGGTCCGGGCTGAACATCTTCGGCATGGTGGCGGTCGTCGTGCTCGCCTTGGCCGTGACCATCGGGCTGGTGGGCGCGCGCTTCGGATCCCACGAACTGGCTCCGGGCGGGCCGTCGGCACAGCTGCCGGGCAGTGTGCAATCGATCGACGCGCGAACCGCCCCGGCCGATCTGGCCGAGGCCGCGAAGAAGGTGGCGCCGGGCGTCGCGATCATCAACACCCGGCTCGGCCTGCGCAGCGGTGAAGGTGCCGGAACCGGGATCGTGATCACCCCGAACGGGGACGTCCTGACCAACAACCACGTGATCCAGGGCGCCACCGAGATCCAGGTGACCACCCTGAGCAACGGCCGGACGTACTCCGGTTCCGTGATCGGCTACGACCGCCAGGACGATCTGGCCGTCGTGCGCCTACAGGGCGCCTCCGGGCTGAAGACGGCACCGCTCGGCGATTCGGACGAGGTCGCGGTCGGCGATCCGATCGTGGGCGTCGGCAATGCCGGTGGCACCGGCACGCCGACCGCCGCGGCCGGACGGGTCACCGCCCTGAACCGCTCGATCACCGCCAGCGACGAATCCACGGGTTCCTCCGAGGAGCTGACGGGGTTGATCCAGGTGGCCGCCGACATCCAACCCGGCGATTCCGGCGGCCCGCTGGTGAACAGCTCCGGCGAGGTGATCGGCGTCAATACCGCGGCCTCGCAGGGCTTCCGGCTCGGCACCGGCGGCGGCGAAGGCTTCGCGATCCCGATCAACAAGGCGATCTCCATCGCCAAGCAGATCCAGGCCGGGCAAGCGTCGGATCGGGTGCATATCGGCCCGTCCGCCTTCCTCGGTGTCTCGGTCAGCGACACCAACGGTGCGGGCGCCCTGGTGCGCAATGTCGTGCGCGGCGGACCGGCCGATCAGCTGGGCCTGCTGCCGGGCATGGTCATCACCAGGATCGACGATCATGTCGTGGATTCCGCGACCGCCTTGGTCAACACCATGGATCTGTACCATCCTGGCGACACAGTCACCCTGACGGTGGCCGACCAGACCGGCCAGACCCGAACGGCCCAGGTGAAACTCGGGAAGGGCCCGGTCGGCTGACGGTAGTTCACTCTCGGCGCGGCGGCGAGGCCCGGGAATCATGGTGCTGCGCACCGCCATATTCGACCTGTGGGTGCGGGAGTTTCTCACCGAGCACCCCTCGGGGACCGCGAACGAGATCGGCACCGGGGCTCGACCCCGTGGGGTTACCGGCTCGGCCTGTCGTTGTCGGATGTGGTGTTGCGCAAGTCGATTCGGTTGTCGCTGTTCGAAACCCGCTGAGCGCTCTCGTCGCTCGGCCCGGCAACACGGAGGATTTCGCGCGCGACCACGTCGGGCTCGGTGAACATCACCAGATGACCCGAACGCGGCGCCTCGACCAGTCGGCCGTTCGGCAGCGCTTCGGCGGTGCGCCGGTGGGCGGCGATGATGGCCTGCCGGACGGTCTTGTCGAATCGCTGCGCCCCCGTGCCGGTGATGACGCTGACCTCGACGGAATCCAGGACGAGCGGATGCTCGCGCAGCCGCTGCAGTTCGGCGAGGAAGAGGTCCTGTTCGGCGATCAGGGCCCGCGCGGCACGCACGGTGAAGTCCTCGGCGCGATGGTCGGCGAGGACGTCGACGGGTTGCGCCGCGCCCGCCTTGCTGCCGAACGACCGGTACAGACCGATGCGTGCCAGCGCGGGCATGAGCAGGCGGGTCGTCGCGAATCGCGTTCGCGCCGAACGGGTGAAGTACAGCTCGCAATTCTCGTCGCTCTGATCCACCAGGACGAGCCCGCGGATCCGGGAGGGATCGGCCGCGGCGGCGACGCGGGCGATCGGTCCTCCCCAGCTGTGTCCGACCAGGACGAACGGTCCGGGCCCCAGCGCGCGCAGCACGGTGTCCAGGTCAGCGGCCATCCGGCCGAGCGTGCGGGGGTGCGCGGCGTCGTCACTGCGCCCGATCCCGGCCCGGTCGTAGACGGCGGTGCGCATCCGGCCGGCCACCAGCGGTTGTACGAGGCCCCAGATCGAACGCGAGAATCCCATGCCCGACTCGAATACGACGGTCGGCCCCTCACTCCCCTGCACCATGTAGTGCAGGCGGCGGCCGTCCTCGGCCACAGCGAACTCACTTGTCCCGAACGTATGTTCGCCGCGGCGTGCCGTCGTCGACTCGATCACTGCGCCCAACCTGCCTTCTGCCGCGGCACTTCCGCGGCCTCGGACAAGTTACCGCGTGTTCGCCGAGCCGCCCCGTGCCGCCGCCAGCGCCCGGACCTCGGCCGCGGAGGCACAGGTCAGCGCCTGCGCCGCCCTCGCCCCGCAGTCGTCGCTCCGCAGTTCCCGCACCGCGGCCTTCACCTGCGCGACAGCGGGCGGGGCGACGCTCAGTTCGGTGACGCCCAGGCCGAGCAGCAGCGGTACGGCGTCCGGGTCGGCGGCGAGTTCGCCGCAGACGGCCACGCGCCTACCGTCCGCGCCGCGACAGACCGACTCGATCAGGCGCAAGAGACCGGGGGCGAGCGGGTCGGCCAGGTCGGCGACGGAGGCGTTGCCGCGTTCGGCCGCCAGCGCGTATTGGGTCAGGTCGTTGGTGCCGATGCTGAAGAAGTCCACGTGCGGCGCGAAGGCGGATGTCGCGAGGGCGGTCGCGGGCACCTCGACCATGATTCCGAAGTCGAGTGAAATATGCTGCGGGACGACCTGTTCCAGCATCTCGCGCACCGCACACACCTCGTCGACGGCGGTGACCATGGGAATCATGACGCCCACGGGGTGGTCGGCGGCGACGCGGGCGATGGCGCGCAGCTGATCGCGCAGCAGTTCCGGATTCCGCAAGGCCCGGCGAATGCCGCGCAGGCCGAGGAACGGATTGGCCTCCGTCGGCCCGGTGAGATACGGCAGGGGTTTGTCGCCGCCCACATCGAGAGTGCGGAAAACGACGTGGCGGCCGTCGAAGGCCTCCGCGATCTGCCTATACATCCATTCCTGTTCGTCCACCCGGGGCGGGCGATCGCGGTCGAGGAACAGGAATTCTGTGCGCACCAGCCCGGCGAGGTCGGCGCCACCGCGCATGGCGTCGGCCGCATCCACGACGCTTCCCACGTTCGCCCCGACCGCCACCGTGATGCCATCGGGTGTGACGGCGGGTTGGTGCGCGACGGCCTCGGCGGCCCGGCGCCGCTCGCGTTGTTCGGCTGCGCGCGTGGTGAATTCGGAGAGGGTCGCGGGATCGGGTCCGATGACGAGTTGCCCCGTCGTGCCGTCGAGTACCAAGACGGTCCCCTCGACGATATCCGTCACCTGCGCCCCCGCACCGACGACCGCGGGAATCCCCTTGGCGCGGGCGATAATCGAACTGTGCGCGGTGGGGCTGCCCGCCGCGAGCACGATCCCGGCGACGACCGACTCGTCCAGCCCGGCCATCTGCGCCGGGGTCAGATCTTCGGCGACGAGAACCCCTGGGCGACTTTCGATGTCGAGGCGCTGCCCGAGCAGTTCGGCCAAGACGTCGTCGCGGACCGCTCGGATATCGGCGGCCCGGGCCCGCTGATATTCGTCGGACAGCTGCTCCCACGCCGCTGCGGCGCTGCCCATCACGTCGTGCCACGCCCGAGCCGCCGCCGCTCCCTCGTCGATACGCCGACGCACCTCACCGAGCAACTCCTCGTCCTCGAGAAGATACAGGTGAGCCTCGAAGATTCCCGCCTCTCCGGCCGCCCGTCCGATCCGCGCCCGCAAACGATCCCGCGCCGCGGTGAGAGCATCCTCCAGCCGATGCCATTCCTCGATCGGCGCCCCCGCCGGTCCACCGGGCAGCTCGTATGTCCCGGCCGCCGCATGCCAGACGGGCCCGATACCGATGCCGACAGACGCCGGAAACGGCCCCCGATCCCGGTGCTCGACCGACCGATCGCCGTCCGCCGCATCGTCCTCGTCGAACCTCCGCGCGGCCAGCGCGACAACCCGGTCGACCGCCTCCTGCGCGTCCGAACCCGTCGCGGTGACCTCGACCTCCTCCCCCGCCCGAACCCCCAGCCCCACAACCCTGCTCAGACTCCGCCCGGCCACCGGCCCGCTTTCGCCCGTCACATCACGCAACCACACCTGCGCCTCGAGCCCCCGCAGCGCACCGATCAACCGTGCCGCCGGCCGCGCATGCAGCCCATGCCGATTGCTCACCACGAAAACCGCCGAGACACTGTCCCCGCCCTGCTCGTCATGGACCGGCACCGAGTCGGCGTCGGCGGTCGGACCGAGCTGAGTTTGTTTGGCCAGTAAGGCGTTTTCCGCTTCGGTGGCGGCCTCGGCGAGGTCTGCGCCGCCCGCGGCGGAGACGGCGGCGGCGAGCAGGCCCTCCACGAGCGGGGCCGCGCACAGCCGGACCCGGGGCGACGGGTCGAGGAGGTCGAGGGCGAGTTCGGCGGACAGGACGGCGCTGCCGAGGTCCATGAGGACCAGGACGCCGTCGCCGGAATCGGCGGCGGCGATGGCGTCGGCCACGGCGGCCGCGTCGGTGCCGAAGGTGTCCTCGTCGAGCCCGGCGGCGGTTTCGATGCGGACCGACCGATCGGGCAGCATCTCGGCGGCCAGGTCCACCGCGGCGCGAGCCAGCGAACGGCTGTGGGAGACAACGACTATGCCGATCACGGCACCGCCCGCCGGGCCGCGCGCACGAGCAGCGCGGCACTGGTGGCACCGGGATCCTGGTGGCCGATGCTGCGCCCGCCGAGGTAGGAGGCGCGGCCCTTGCGGGCCTGCATCGGGGTGGTGGCGTCGCGGCCCTGTTCGGCGGCGGCCAGCGCGGCATCCAGCGCCTGCGCGAATTCACTTCCGGCGGACAGGCCCTCGTCGAACGCGTCCGCCGCGGGCGCCAGGGCGTCGATCATGGTCTTGTCTCCCGCCTCGGCCTTACCCCGGGCTCTCACACCGTCGAGCCCGGCGCGAAAAGCCTTCGCGAAGGTTGCGGCGTCGACACCGTTCTCGCCGACAGCGGTGGCGAACCGGAGGAAGAAGGTGCCGTACAGCGGACCACTCGCGCCGCCCACCGTCCGAATCATCACCATCGCGGCCTGTTTCACGGTTTCCCCGGCGGGCCCGGATCCGGACGCGTCGAGAGCCGTGACGACAGCGGAGGTCCCGCGCCGCATATTGCTGCCGTGGTCGGCATCGCCGATGGCGGCGTCGAGTTCGGTGAGGGCATCGGTGTTCTCGTCGATCAACGCGGCGAATTCCCGCAGCCAGCGGACCGGATCGAGTTCTGTCACAGTCACACTCCCCAGCGCAGGGCCGGTGTGCGCACCGGCGCATCCCACAGGTTCAGCAGATCATCATCGACCTTGGTCAGCGTCACCGAACAACCGGCCATCTCCAACGAGGTGATGTATGGGCCGACCAGCGAACGCGCCACCTCGATCCCGTGGCCCTGCAGGATGCGGGCCACCTCGTGATACATCACGTACAGCTCCAGCAGCGGCGTGCCGCCCATGCCGTTGACGAAACAGATCACCGCATCGCCCCGGCGGAACGGCAGATCCGCCAGAATCGGTTCCGCCAGCATCCGCGCGACCTCCCGCGCCGAGGCCAGCGGCACCCGCTCCCGGCCGGGCTCGCCGTGGATGCCGATACCGATCTCCATCTCACCCTCGCCCAGCGCGAAGGTGGGTTTCCCGGCGGCGGGCACGGTACACGACGTCAGGGCCATACCCATGCTGCGCGAGTTCGCATTCACCGCGCGGGCGACGTCGGCGACCGCGGCCAGCGGACGGCCCCGCTCGGCGGCGGCCCCGGCGATCTTCTCCACCACGACCGTGCCGCCCACACCGCGCCGCCCGGCGGTGTAGAGGCTGTCCTGCACGGCCACATCGTCGTTCACCACCACCGACACCACCTCGGCGCCGGTTTCGGCCGCGGCCAGCTCGGCGGCCATCTCGAAGTTCATCACGTCGCCGGTGTAGTTCTTGACGATGTGCACCACCCCCGCTCCACCGTCGACAGCGGTGGTGGCGGCGAGAATCTGATCCGGCACCGGCGAGGTGAAAACCTCACCCGCACAGGCGGCATCGAGCATCCCCGGCCCCACGAACCCGCCGTGCAACGGTTCGTGCCCCGAACCGCCCCCGGAAACCAATCCCACCTTGCCCGCCACCGGTGCGTCCCCACGCAGGACGATGCGGTTCTTCGCGTCGACCCGCAGCTCCGGATGGGCGAGGGCCACCCCCGCCAGCGCCTCGGCCACCACCTCGGCCGGATCGTTGATCAACTTCTTCATCGCACCCTCCTGTCCGCTCCGCTACGAAGGCTGCCATC
Source organism: Nocardia transvalensis (assembly GCF_015477765.1). Taxonomy (GTDB): domain Bacteria; phylum Actinomycetota; class Actinomycetes; order Mycobacteriales; family Mycobacteriaceae; genus Nocardia; species Nocardia transvalensis_A. The sequence goes on from NZ_JADLQQ010000001.1 coordinate 432,488, forward strand.
ACCCTGCGGGTTCGGGTGCCGTTTTCGGCGCGGCCGCGCACGGATGGTCCGAGGGCAGCCGAACAAAGCGCCCGTCCTCCTGCCGGAGGACGGGCGGCTCGAATATCGCTATGGTCAGGTGCTCTCACCGCTCGGCCGGTGTGTAGCCGATCATCCACGGTACCGAGTACTTGTCGGTCACCATGCCGAAGGCCTCGGCCCATTCGGTCTTGTCGAGGGGCATGGTGACGTCGCCGCCGGCCGAGAGGGCGGCGAAGAGGCGTTCGGCCTCCTCGCGGGATTCGACGTCCACGCTGACTGCATAGGCGGGGTTGGCGGTGTTCACCGTCTGGCCCGGCGGACAGTCGGAGGCCATCAGCATGTGCTCACCTCCCAGCGGGATGGCCACGTGGGCGATCAGATCCGCGGCCCCCTCGGGCAATCCGGCGCCGCCGCCCATCTCACTGAAGCGGACGAACTGCGCGTCGACTCCGAACACGGACTGGTAGAAGGTGAAAGCCTCCTCGGCGTTGCCATTGAACAGCAGGTACGGATTCACGGACTTCATGAGTTACCCCTCTCACGCGATGGACTTCCGGAGCGATCGCGCACGCGACCGCCCCATTCTGCAGACGGTACTCACGCTCGAAACTCATCGGTGGCCACCGCTGAAACGCTGTCGGTGTGCCGCCGCTCACGTAACGTCACGTCTCAGGCCGGTGAATCGTCTTCGGATCGATGAACCATCCATTGATCACGGAGTGCCCATGAGAACCCGCAACCGAGCCCGTCGACTCGCGATCGGCATCCTCGCCACACTGACGGTCCTGCTGCCGACCGCCGCGGCGAACGCGACCGACGACCCACCGGCGCCCGGCGAATCACGCTATGCCGATACCGCTCTCGCCCGGTTCCACTACACCGTCACCGGTACGGGTTCCCCGGTCGTGCTCATAGCCGGCGGTGGGCTGTGGCAGTACTCGTGGCGCGAGGTGATTCCGGCGCTGGCTCGGCAACACACCGTCTACGCCGTCGACCTGCCCAGCCAGGGCTATACCGAACTGCGGCGTCCCGGCTTCGCCTTCGACCTGCCTGCCATGGCCGAGGCCATCGGCACCTTCCTCGACGCCGTCGGGCTCGATCGGGCGGCGATGGTCGGGCATTCGTGGGGCGGGGCATGGAGCCTGTATTTCGCCGAGCAACATCCCGAACGCGTGGAACGGCTGATCCTGCTGGACTCCCCCGGCCTCGATGCCGAAAAGGCGCCCAGCACACAGCTGTTCACCGCCCCGGTGCTCGGTGAACTCGCGACCGCGCTCGGCACACGCGAGATGTACGCCGACAGCATTCGCAGCACCTTCCACCACAAGGATCTGGTCACCGACGAACTCGTCGACCGTTATTGGGTGCCGTTCTCCCGCCCCGACAACCGCAGCGCCTTCCTCGCACTGTGGCGCCACCTCGACTTCGGGCTCACCGACGCCGGGCTCGGCCGGGTGACCGCGCCGACGCTGGTGCTGTGGGGCGAACAGGACGAATGGCTTCCGGCGAGCCAGGCCACTCGGCTCGCGGCCCGCATCCCCGGTGCGAAGGCCACCGTGCTGCCCGGCTGCGGCCACACCGTGCACGAGGACTGCCCCGGCGCGATGATCCCGCTGCTGGCGGATTTCCTCTCCTGACGCCGACGGCCCACCCTCCACAAAGAGGGTGGGCCGTCGAATTCGGCTGGGCCGAAACGAGATTCAGTTGTAGATGGCGTCCACGTCGGCGGCGTAGTTCTTCATCACAACCGCGCGCTTGAGCGACAACTTGGGGGTGAGCTCGCCGCTTTCCTGGGTCCAGTCGACCGGCAGGATGCGGATCTTCTTGATCTGCTCGGCGTGCGACACCAGCTTGTTGGTCTCCGCGACCGCCGCGTCGATCTCGGCGACCAGGTCGGGATTGGCGATCAGCTGCTCGATCGGGGTGTCGGCGGGAAGCTTGTGCTGTTCCTTCCACTTCGGCAGGGCCTCGGGATCGAGGGTGATCAGCGCGCCGATGAAGGGTTGGCCGTCACCGACCACCATGACCTGGCTGATCAGCGGGTGGGCGCGCAGGGCGTCCTCGAGCACCGCCGGGGAGACGTTCTTGCCGCCCGCTGTGACGATGATCTCTTTCTTGCGCCCGGTGATCGTGATGAAGCCCTCATCGTCCAGCGCGCCCAGGTCGCCGGTCTTGAACCAGCCGTCCTCGAAGGCGTCGGCGGTGGCCTCCGGATTGTTCCAGTAGCCGTCGAAGACGACGTTGCCGCGCAGCAGCAGTTCACCGTCGTCGGCGATCTTGGCCGCGTGGCCGGGAATCATCGGGCCGACGGTGCCGATCTTGATGTTGTCGGGGACGTTCACGCTGATCGCCGCGGTGGTCTCGGTCAGGCCGTAGCCCTCGTAGATGATCACCCCGGCGCCGCGGAAGAAGTGCCCCAGCCGGGCGCCCAGCGGGCCGCCGCCGGAGACCGCGGCGGTGCAGCGCCCGCCCATCGCCTCGCGCAGCTTGCTGTACACGAGCTTGTCGAAGACGAAGTGCTTGAGCTTGAGCACCAGTCCGACCGAGCCGGTCTGCAGCCCCTCGCTGTAGGCGATCGCGGTGTCGGCGGCGAGATCGAAGATCTTGCCCTTGCCACCCTCCTCGGCCTTCGCCTTGACGCCGTTGTAGACCTTCTCGAACACCCGCGGCACCGACAGGATGAAGTCCGGCTTGTACTTGCCGAACTGGTCGACGAGCGTCGACCAGTCGTCGGTGTGGGCGACGGTGACACCCGCGTCGAAGGCCGCCAGCGCGACCGCGCGGGCGAAGATGTGTGCCAGCGGCAGGAACAGCAGCGAGCGGTTGCCCGGCCGCAGGAAGGCCCGCATGACGTCCCGGTCGGCGGCCGATTCGGCATACAGATTCGCATGCGAGAGCATGACGCCCTTGGGCCGCCCGGTGGTGCCGGAGGTGTAGATCAGGGTCGCGGGCGAGGCCGCCTTCACCTGGCCGCGCCGATCCCGCACCACCTGGTCGTCGAGGTCGGCGCCCCGGCGGATCAGCTCGTCGATGGCGCCCGCGTCGAACCGCAGCGTCTCGCGCAGCTCGGCCAGGCTGCCCTCGATCTCCGCGATGGTGGCCCGATGCTTATCGGTGGCGACCACCAGCAGCTTGGTGCCGGAATCCTCGAGGATCCAGCGGGCCTGCTCGGCCGAGGAGCTGTCGTAGATGGCGACGGTGCACCCGCCGGCGGCCCAGATGGCGAAGTCCAGAACCACCCACTCGTAACGGGTCGAGGCCATGATGGCGACGCGATCACCGAGTTCGATGCCGGAGGCGATCAGACCCTTGGCCACCGCGGTGACGGACTTCGCGAATTCGGCCGCCGTGACGTCGGCCCAGCCACCCTTGCCGTCCGGCTTGTTGAACACCACCAGTCCGGGCGTGCGCTCGGCATGCCGGAAGGCGCCATCGGACATGTTGGCGACCTCGGGAATGGTGTAAGTAGCCGGGACTTCGAACTCTCGCATCGGTGCCCTTCCACGTGGTTAACTCACGGGTAATGTACGCCAGCCGCGGCGGCTGTGCCCGTTCGACCGCCCGGTTGGTCTGGTTGGGGGTGCGCAGGACGGTCCGACCGGGGGCGCTCAGGGCTGCCGTTCCCGGTGGGCACGAGCCCGCAAACCTATCCTATGGAACGTGTTTGCGCAGGTTGCAGTGAGTCTTCCAGGAATGCCGCCAGCTCGCGCGCCGCGGCCGCGGCCGGGCGCACGAGCGAGGCCTGCAACTGGGCAACATGCCAGAGTCCGCGCGTGATCGAAAACTGGGTCGGCACCTCGGCCTCGCGCAGCGCCGAAACCAGCCGAACACACTGGTCGTACAGTCTTTCCCCGGTGTCCACATGCACGTAAACCGGCGGTAACCCGCGCAGATCGCCCAGCAGCGGTGCATATCCGGGATCGCGGCCGTCGCCGTCCCCGAGATAGGCGGCGGCGCAGGCATTCGACCACGGCCGGTTGGTCACCAGATCCCGGTAGCGAGCCGGAACGTCGTTGGGATCGGCCCACGGGGCGATCAAACCCAGTGCGGCGGGCCGGATTCCGTGCCGATCACGCAGCCGCAGCGCCAGCGCCAGCGACAGCCCGCCTCCGGCCGAATCACCGGAAATCGCAATATCTTCCGCGCGCAGCCCGGTCGAGGCCAGCTCCAGGAATGCGTTCTCGGCATCGTCGAGTGCGGCCGGGTACGGATGCTCCGGGGCGAGCCGGTAGTCGAGCACGAAGACCGGACGACGCAGCTCGCGCGCCAGATGGGCCGCCAGCGAGCGATGCGTGGCGGGCGAGCCGACGGTGTAGCCGCCACCGTGCAGGTACAGCACCGCGCCGCACCGGGTTTCGGTGCCGACGGTGATGCGTTCGGCCGGGCGGCCGCCCAATCGCCGCCGCTGCACCCGGGTGCCGGAGGGTAGGGTCTGCAGCACCGCGGCGGCCTCGAGCAGCGCCCGCTGCGCCTGCCACGGCACCCGATGGTGCATCGTGTACCGGAAGATCGGATGCAGCACTACCCGAGCCACCGGCACGGGAAGTGGAATACCGGGCATGACAGGCACTTTCACCGTCGGGGCAGGATGGGGCGATTCACCAGCACCCCGATGCGCTGGTAGAACGACCCGGTGATGCGCACGCCCAGATCCAGCAGCTTCGCCTCCCAGCCGATCAACACCCGGCCGTGCCCCTTGCGCACGGCCTCGATGATGGTCCGGGCCGCCATCTCCGGCGAGTGCAGGGCCAGCTGCTTGTCGAAGAACGACGCCAGTTTCTTGGCGTCGAGCCCTTCGGCATAGGTCGCATTGCGCGCGACGGCGGTCTTGATGCCGCCCGGGTGCACGCAGGTCACCTTGACCGGCTGCCGGCGCGCCAGCATCTCCTGGCGCAGCGCTTCGGTGTACCCACGCACGGCGAATTTGGCCGCGTTGTACGCACTTTGGCCGGGCACGGCGAGGATTCCGAACAGGCTGGACACATTGATCACGTGCCCGTCGCCGGATTCGATCAGATGCGGCAGAAACGCCTTGGTGCCGTTGACCACGCCCCAGAAGTCGACATCCATGATGCGCTCGATGTCCTTGAACCGGGAGTCGAGCACCTCGCCGTGGTAGCCGATACCGGCGTTGTTGTAGATCTGATGCACCACGCCGTAATGCTTTTTGACCGCCTCCGCGTACTGCAGCACCGCCTCGCGCTCGGCGACGTTGATCAGGTCGGATTTGACCTGCGCGCCCAACGCCTCACAGCGCCGGACGGTTTCGGCCAGGCCGTCGCCATCGATGTCGGAGAGCGCGAGTTTGGCCCCGCGACGAGACAGATCCTCCGCCAGGGCTCGGCCGATGCCCGAGCCGGCACCGGTGATCACGCAGACCTTGCCCGTGAAGTAAGCATCTTTGCTCACGCCGTCACCACTTTCAGATCGGACCCGCCCTGGGCCCCGGATTTCTCGGAGGTTGTCGCGACCGTCGTGTCATAGGCCGCAACGTCGAATTTTTCGAGCATCTTACGGAAGCGGAAGGTGAAATCCGGCCACAGCGTGGTGTTGTTGCCGTGCTTGTCCAGATACCAGCTGGCGCAGCCGCCGGTGTTCCAGACGCTGCCGACCAGTTTGCCCTGCAGCTCCCGATTGAATTTGTCCTGCACGTCCTTGCGCACCTCGACGGTGCGCAGGCCGAGCCGGTCGAAGGTGGCGATGGCGTCGGTGATGTAGTTGATCTGCGATTCGATCATGTACACCATCGAGGTGTGGCCCAGGCCCACATTGGGGCCGAGCAGGAAGAACATATTGGGATAGTTGGCGATCGCCGAACCCTTGTAGCCCTGCTGGCCGCTCGCCTCGAAAACCTCGGCGAGCGTGCGGCCGTCGCGGCCCGCGATGGTCTCGTAGGCCGGGGAATCGGTGACATGGAAGCCGGTGGCGACCACGATGGCGTCGACCTCGCGTTCGGTGCCGTCGGTGGCGATGATCGAATGCTCGCGGATTTCGCGAATGCCGTCGGTGACGACCTCGACATTGTCGCGGCCCAGGGCCGGGTAGTAGTCGTTGGAGATCAGCATGCGCTTGCAGCCGATGCGGAAGTTCGGGGTGACCTTGCGGCGCAGGTCGGGATCGCGCACCTCGTAGGCCAGTTTGGCGCGGGCGATCAGCTCCAGACCCAGCATGGCGGGGGTGAATTTGGCCAGGCCGATCACCTGGGTCTCGCGGGCGGCGTAGATGGCCGCGCGCGAGAGCCGCTGCACGCCGGGCACGTATTTGAACGCCAGCCGCTCCGGCAGGGTGTAGGGGCGGTCGATGCGCGGCAGCAGCCACGGGGCCGTGCGCTGATAGACGTCCAGGCGGGCGACCTGCTTCGCGATCGAGGGCACGATCTGGATGGCCGAGGCGCCGGTGCCGATCACCGCGACCCGCTTACCGGCCAGCTCGGCGTCGTGATCCCAGCGGGCGGAGTGGAAGATCTCGCCCTCGAAGGTGTTGATGCCCTTGATATCCGGCAGATTCGGCTCGCACAGCGCGCCGATGGCCGAGACCAGGATGTCGGCGGTGAAGGCGCCCCGGCTGGTCTGCACCTCCCACCGCGCGGCGGCGTCGTTCCAGCGCGCGCCGGTCATCTCGCAGTTGAACAGATGCTTGTCGCGCACCTTGTAGCGGTCGGCCACATCCCGGATGTAGCGCTGGATCTCCGGCTGGCGCGAGAACGACCGCGACCAGTTCGGGTTGAGTGCGAAGGAGTAGGAGTACAGCTGCGACGGCACGTCACAGGCCGCACCCGGATAGGTATTGTCTCGCCAGGTGCCGCCGACATCGTCGCCGCGCTCGATCACCAGGTAATCGTCGCGGCCCTGCTGGCTGAGCCGGATCGCCATCCCCAGGCCCGAGAACCCGCTGCCGACGATCAGAACATGGACGTGACGGGCGGGCCGGTCGACACCTTTGTCTGTAACCTTGCGACTCATATAACCGAGCGTAAGGGGTTATTGAGCAGCAGTCAACAGTATTGACTCCCGTTCAGTAAGATTACACTGTGAGCGACAAAAGTCCAGGTGAGAATGGTAAGCGGGTGCGCCTGAACCCGGACGAACGGCGTCAGCAGCTCATCGATCTGGGCACCGAGATGCTGCGCGAGAGGGCACTCGAAGACATCTCCATCGGCAAGATCGCCGAACAAGCGGGGATCTCGCGGGGCCTGCTGTTCCACTACTTCGCCTCCAAACAGGACTTCCAGCTGGCGATCCTGCGCAACGCCAGCGCCGACCTGCTGGCCCACACCGCCCCCGACACCAGCCTCGGACTGTTCGACAGGCTGCGCGACGCCGTGCAGCGGTACATCGACTACGTCAGCGCCAACCGCATCACCTATCTGGCCGTGCTGCGCGGTCCGACCAGCACCAATCCGGAGATGGCGGCGCTGGCCGAAGAGTCCCGCAACACGATCGTCGATCGGGTCCTGGCGGCGGTTCCCATTCCGGTCGACGATCCGGATCAGCCGCGGCTGCGGCTGGCCGTGCGCGGCTGGATCGCCTTCGTCGAGGAGACGACGCTGAGCTGGCTGCGCGAGGAGATCATCACCCGCGACCAACTGATCGATATGCTCGTGGAGTCGCTGCCCGCCCTGGCGCTGAGCCCCGCGCTGACCGCCGCCCTGCGGGAGTGAAGCGCACGTCCGGACCGGACACTGCGGATGTCGTGTTGGCCAGCGTATTTCGTTGCCGTCCAAGCCGATCCGGTTTTCGCCGGGCCGCCCCGCTTCTACCGTGGAGGCGCGTCCGGGCGGAGTGCCCGGGGCGGCGTGGAGGGAACGCTCCGGTCACCCCGCACCGGTCGCCTCAGGTCTCGTATTCGTAGCCGGAGCGGTCGCGCGCGCGGTACATCGTGAAGGCCGTGACGGCGGCGGCGACGAGGATCATGACGCCCGAAACCAGCAGGGAGACATCGAGTCCGCGGTGGAAGGCCGCGTAGGTGGCGTGGATGACCTGATCCACGATGGGTCCGTAGGCGGCCGAGGCCGCGGGGTCGCCACCGGCGGGCACATTGCCGGTCTCGATGGCGTCGATGACGATCGCCTGGAAGTTGGCCGGAATGCCCAGCTCGTTGAGCCGTGCCACCAGATCCGCGTTGAGGAACGAGTTGACCAGCGCACCCAGCGCGGCCACGCCGACCACGGCCCCGACCTGGCGCATCGTATTGGTGGCGGCGGCCGCCATCCCCGAATGCTCCGCGGGCACTCCCGACAGCACCGCCGAAGTCAGCGGCACCACGGCGATGCCGAAGCCCAGGCCCGCGACCGTCAATGCCAGTGCCAGCGGCGTGAATTCCACTGTGACGCCCAGGCATTCGCGGGCGAGCAGAATACCTGCCGCGCCGAGCAGGCAGCCGGAGATCATGGGTGTGCGCGAACCGCGCAGTGCCACCCAGAAGCCCGAAAGCAGCGAGCCCAGGATGATGGCGACGGCCATCGGTGCGAAGACGGCCGCCGTACGCCAGGCCGAGTACCCGATCACCTCCTGCAGATACAGCGCGGTGAAGAAGAAGATCGAGAAGATGCCGAAGTACACCGCGAAGGCGACGATCAACGCACTGCGCACCATGGGTCGCTTCAGGTAGCGGAAGTCGAACATCGGGTTGCGCGCGCGCATTTCGACGGCGAGGAAACCGAGGAAGGCGACGGCACCGATGACGAACAGGGTGACGACCGAGACGGCATCGTAGCCGACCTCCTCCCCCGAGATCCCGGCATAGATCACGCAGGCGAGAAACGTTGCGCCGAGCAGGAATCCGGCCCAGTCGATCGGCCCGGGCTGCGGGTCGGCGCTCTCCGTCACGTACCGCAGCGCGGCGGCGAGCACCACCACGCCGACGGCGAGGTTGAACCAGAACACCGACCGCCAGCCGAACGCGCCGACCAGCAGGCCGCCGATCACCGGCCCCAGCGCCAGTGCCAGCCCCGACACCGCCGCCCAGGCGCCCAGCGCCTTGGCCCGGACGCTGCGGTCGGGGAAGATGTGCCGGATCACCGACAGAGTGCCCGGTTCGGAGGCGGCCGCACCCAGTCCCATCACCCCGCGCCCGGCGATCAGCACCGATACACTCGTCGCCACCGCCGAAATCACCGATCCCGCACAGAAGATCACCAGGCCGACCACCATCACCCGCTTGCGTCCCCAGCGATCGCCCAGTGATCCGGCGGTCAGCATCAGGCTGGCGAAGACGAGGGTGTAGGCGTTGACCACCCATTGCAGCCCCGTCACACCGGTATGGATGTCGGCCCGGATGGCGCCGAGGGCGACGCTGACGATGGTGGTGTCCAGGAAGGTCACGAACAGCACCGCCGTGACCGTGGCCAGGGCGATATTCGGCCGTGCGGCACGGACTTCGGACGCTCCGGCGGTCATGCTCAGCTGGTGGGTATCGGGGTGGCCGTCCCGCACACCGGAGGCGGGTTGCCCTGCAGGGTGAGCAGAGCGCAGAAGGTGGCGGCGCTGACCTTCCAGGTGCTGCCGGGGCGGATCGCCGAACCCTGCTGATTCTCCAGTGCCGGCTTGCCGTTGAACAGGATGGTGAAGGTGACGTCGGCGTGGTCGGTGCCGGTGCTGGCCACGTTGGTGACCTCGGCCGTGGTGCTCTTGGCGATCGGGGAGTCGGCCTGGGCCTTGATGGTGTCGGCGAATGCCTGGCCGTTCTCCACCAGTGCGATCTTGTCGTCGGCCGAGGTGGAGCCGTCGAAGAACCGCTCGTAGGTCTGGGTCACCGCCTCGGTCACGGTGAGAGTGCCGGTGGGCGGCGGCGAGTCGGGTTTGTCGTCGGAACGGCCGCAGGCGGCGGTGATGACCAGTAGTAGGGCCGTGAGGGCGCAGGCGGTGATCGTGCTGGCCGTGATGAGTCGACTGAACATGCCTCGGCCCCTCGGGTGGCTCGTGCTACGGCGTGATCAACTCGCTCAGACTACTCGCCGGAACCGACCGGCGGGCCCGGATCGGCGGCGAAGATCGCGGTGTGCAATTCGGTCAGGACCTGCGGCAACTGCTTGGCGAATGCGGTGGGGTCGAGGACGGCCGGATCGATCGACAACCCGACGCCGAGCACCCCGTGCCAGCTGAGCACCCCGGCCACCAGCGGGACGCCCGGTGCCGACGGCAGGATCGGAAATACCTGGGCGATGGGCACGTTCGCGAAGGTCATCGGCGCATCCGGACCGGCCATATTCGAGACGATCGCGTGGAAGAAACGACCGCCGTACACGGCGCGGGCGAACCAGCCGACGGCCGGTTCGGGCAGCAGTCGCAGGCCGGTGGCCATGACGAAATGCGATGCCAGCGCGCGAGTTCCGGAATGCAGCCGCGCGCTGCGGGCGCGGATATCGGCGAGTCGCGCCGCGGCGTCGTCGCCGGTGAGGGGCACGTCGATCATCACCGCCGCCGTGAGATTGCCCTCGGCGTTCGACGATGGGTCGCGCACCATGAGCGGCACCGCCACCCGCAGCGACCCGCGCAGCTGCTCGGCCAGATCCGGCCGGAGCCGGCGCACCGCGGTCGCCATCACGGCCAGCAGCACGTCGGTGACCCGGGTCTGATGCGAATGGGCCACGGCGCGAACGACTTCCAGATCGAGCGGGGCGACGACGAAGGTCCGTAGCGGTGAGCCGTCCGGCAGGCGCCCGGCCGGGCGCGGATCGGCGGCCAACTGCGCCAGACCGACCGCCCGGGCGAGAATCCGTGTGCCCCGGGAGGGTTCGGGGCGGTCGTTGATGGTCAGATCGATCACCGGCCGCAGCAGATGCAGGGCCTGAAGGACGGTGCCGATGCCGTCGGCGACGGTGTGATGCACCAGCAGCACGACGCCCACGGCCCCGGCGAGCGGGTCCCGGACCAGCACCACCCGCCACAGCGGCCGATCCCGGGGCAGGGGCTCGGCGACCAGCTCCGCCACGACGGAGGCGACCTCCGGTGTCCACGGTGCGGCGGTGGCGTCGGCGAGGCCACCCGTTGCGGCACTGCCGGTTTCGATCGTGCGGTCGGTGACGTGCCAGGTCCAGTCGATGTCGGCGTCCACCCAGCGGGCGCGGCGCCAACGGCCCGGACGTATCAGGCGCTGATGGAAGCGGGGCAGGTGCGCCAGTTCGGCGCGCACCAGAGCGCGAACCTGGTCGACGGTCGGGCCACCGTCCGCACCGGGCCGCAGCACCACCATGCCGCCGACCTGTTGCGGTATGCCCGCGTCCTCGACGTGCAGGAAGAACGCGTCGGCCGGTGGCACCGCCGGCGGGCGCGCATACCAGTGGTCGACCAGCAGCACGCTCACCACGACGAACGGCACCGCGATCACCGCATCGAGCACGAAATGGTTTGCGGTGGCGACGATCACGTAGGCGGTCACCAGCACGTGGACGGCGCTGATCAGCTGGACCGCGACGCCGCTGGCGATCCGGGCGAGCACGACGCTCACCCACAGCGCCCAGCCCACGTGCAGCGACGGGACGGCCGCGACCTGGTTGGCACCCGATACCAGCGACGAACCCCACGATCCCCAGGTTCGGCCGGTGACCACGGTGTCGATGAAGCCGAGATCGGCCAGCAGGCGCGGCGGCGTCAGCGGATAGACCGCGAAGCAGGCGATGGCGAGCACGTTCAGCAGCAGGAACTGGTCGCGGGCGCGCGGATACACCTCGGGTCGGCGGAAATACAGCCAGAACAGCAGCGCGAATGCGCTGATCACATAGGTGAACGCGTATTCGTAGTTGGCCAGGGTCGCCAGGGCCTGATGGTCGGCGAGCCACCGGTTCAGCGCGTGTTCGATATCCAGATGCAGCCAGCGCTCGAGGTCGAACAGGGCGCGCGCGTTACCGTCGGCCATGGCTCGCCGCTGCGGGCTGTAGAGCGCATCGACGCCGAGATACAGCCCGAACACGGCCAGGCCGACAGCGATATCGCGCCACAGCACCGGACGATTGCCCACGTCACCGTCATAACACACTGCGGCGCAGCCTTTTACGATGTCGATGCGGGCGATTCATCGGCAAACCTGGTTCCCGCATAGAACGCCTGCGCCAGCGGTGAATGCGCCAGGCCGCCGATACCGCAGGCCACCAGGGCACCCGCGATCGCGATCCCGGCCAGCGCGCCCGGATCGGTGGGCACCCCCACCTGGAACGCCAGAATGCCGACGAGATAGCTGGTCACCGGGTTGGTGACGCTCATGGCCGCGATCGCCCACGGCAGCGGACCGCCCGCGAAGGCCGCCTGCTCCAGCACCAGCCCGGACAGCGTGGACAATGCCAGCAAATATCCGGGCCAGTCGACCGCGGTCGCCGCCACTCCGCGCCCCAGCAGATCCTCGGCCGTGAGCTTCATGAACACCGCGCTCATGGCGAAGCAGACGCCCGCGGCCACGGCCACGACGTGTGCGGCGACGCGGATGCTGCACCGGGTACTCGCCAGAGTGAGCAGCACGACCAGCCCGGCCGCCGACGCCGTGGCCAGCAGCACCCGCCCGCGCTCCGGGTCACCCGACAGCGGCGCGGCACCCTCGACACTGAACAGCACGGCCAAACCCCCGCAGACCAGCAGGGCATAGCCCAGATCCCGCGGATGCGGCCGCCGGTGCCGTCCCGCGGCCTCGAGCGGCACCGCGAACAACAGCTGGGTGGACATCAGCGGCTGCACCGACGCCACGGATCCGATGTGCAAGGCCGCGGCCTGCGTGAAGAACCCGGCCAGATTGGTCAACCACCCCCGCAACCAGGTACGGCTGCGCACCAGCCGCCGCATCAGCACCGACAGTCCGCCCACCCGCGCCGCGTGCGGCTCCTCCACGACTACCTTGCGCGCCGCCTGCTGCTGCAGAAACCCCGCCGCCGCGAACAGAAACGCAGCCAAAACCCCCAGCGCGACAACAATAACCATGTCGACCCCCGCTCTGGTGATCTCTCACCGACTTTACGCCCACCCCGGCGGGGCGGGATCAGAGGGAGTGGTTGTCGAGCCAGGTGCGGGCCAGGTCGGGGGCGGGGGTGTGGTTGTCGCGGACGTCGCGGACCATGTCCGTGAAGTCGGCCGTGGTGAGTTCGCCCGCGACGTAGTTGAGTTTCTTGATCTGGGTGTCGGTGAGGGTGCCCTTGCGGAAGAGGGGGACGATGCTGTGGGCGCGGAAGGCATAGGCGGAGTCGGCGACGGTGGCCAGGTCGCCGTCGCCGCCTGGCAGCAGGGCCGCGGGGGCGGTGAAGACGCCCGCCTGTACCTGGCCGTCCTGCAATGCTTTTCGCAGATCCGCATCGCCGGGGTACACGGTGTAGCGGGTGATGTCGCAGCCGTAGACGGTGCGCAGCGGGTCGAGCACGTCGCGCTGCGGGTCGGGGGAACGGCGCAGCGGGTCCAGTTCGCTGCCGGTGGCGATGCCGACGGTGAGCTCGCCGCACCGCGGGGCCAAGTCGCGCAGTGCGGCCACCTGATGGGCTTCGTGGGCGAGCACGAACGACGGGCGAAGATCGGTGCTGTCGGCGAGATCCGAGATCGCCAGGCCCTCGGGCAGGGCACTGCTCAGCGCTGCCGCCACCGTCGGCGGCTCGTCGGACTTGTCGGCGGCGAGGGCGTCGGCCGCCGGCTTGTCGGGAATGCGGGCGGGCGAGCCGGAATCCAGGGCGGTGAGCAGATCACCGCTGTCGTCGCCGATCACCGTCACGGTATCGGCATCGAGGGCCGCCAGCAGATCGCCGCGCTGGCCCAAACCGGTCTTGACGGCCGTATGCACACCGGTGCGAGCCAGCGCACCCGCATAGATCTGCGCAATCAATTCCGATTGAACGGAATTTCCCGCCCCGACCACAATCGACGGCGACGAATCCCGGTCCGAACAGGAAACGACCAGGGTGGCGGCCACCACGGCGACCACCGCGCGGACCGCGATCCGCACCGGCGCGGACAACTCCATTCGGCGACACCTACTCCCGATAGTTAGTAAGAACGACACCCGGCTGCCAATATGGACAGCCAGGAAGGTGGCCGCCCCGGGGACGAATCGTAATCGGAGCACCCAGACCCACCTCGCAGTGCCGGGTCACTCGGAAGGACAGCAGTGAAATCCACCACCACCACTTCTGCGCGGCGGCGCGGGCTTCGCCCCGCGCTCACCGCCGCCCGCTTGCTCGCCACCGCCGTCGCCCTGGCTGCCGCGATGGCGCTGTCGGCGTGTGGCGGCAACTCCGATCCGCTGGCCGGCGGCTCCGGTGGTTGCGAGGGCGACGCCAACAAATTCACCGTCGGCTCGGCGAACTTCCCGGAATCGGAGACCGTCGCCAATGTGTACGCGGAAGCCTTGCGCGCCAACGGTTTCACGGTGGACACCAAACTCAATATCGGTAGCCGCGAGGCCTATATTCCCGCGCTGCGCCAGTGTTCGATCAGCGTGATCCCCGACTACACCGGCAATCTGCTGCGATATCTGGACGAGTCCTCGACCGAAACCGTTGCCGCCGATGTGAATGCGGCACTGACCCAGAAGCTCGGTGCCGATCTGGCCCTCGGTACCCCCGCACCCGGCGAGGACTCCGACGCCGTCGTCGTCACCCGCGCCACCGCCGACAAATGGAATCTGCACACCATCGCAGATCTGGCCGCGCACTCGTCGGAGATAAGTTTCGGCGGGCCTCCGGAATTCGCCGAACGAACTGTCGGCCTGCCGGGGTTGAAGAAGAACTACGGCCTGGATATCCCCGCCGACAAGTTCGTGCCGATCTCCGACGGCGGCGGTCCGGCGACGGTGCGCGCGTTGACCTCCGGCCAGGTGACCGCGGCCAATATCTTCACCACCTCACCGGCCATCAAGGAGAACAATTTGGTGATCCTCGCCGATCCCGCGCACACCTTCCCGGCCCAGAACGTGGTTCCGGTGTTCAACGCGAAGAAGAAGTCCGACAAGGCGCTGAAGGTGCTCGACGCGGTCTCCGCGAAATTGACCACGGACGAACTCGTCTCGCTCAACGAGGCGGTTTCCGGCTCGACGAAGACCGAGCCCGCAGCCGCCGCCAAGGCGTGGGTGGCCGCGCAGGGGCTGGACAAGCCGGTCGGATAGAGGGGCCCAGCCATGGCCGATATCGAGTTCAGCGGCGTTACCAAGACCTATCCGGACGGCACCACCGCCGTCACCGATCTGAATCTGCACATCGAATCCGGTTCCTTCACGGTGTTCGTCGGCCCGTCCGGTTGCGGTAAGACGACGTCGATGCGGATGATCAACCGGATGATCGTCCCCAGTACGGGCACGATCACCGTTGCCGGGAAAGATATTTCGCGCGTCGACCCGGTGCAGCTGCGGCTGGGCATCGGCTATGTCATCCAGAGCGGCGGGCTGCTCCCGCATCGGACGGTGCTCGACAATGTCGCCACGGTCCCGGTGCTACAGGGGCAGTCCCGTCGCGCCGCTCGTCGGGCCGCGCTCGAGGTGCTGGACCGGGTGGGGCTGGATCGTGGTCTGGCCAAACGCTATCCGGCGCAGCTGTCGGGTGGACAGCAGCAGCGCGTCGGCGTCGCGCGCGCTCTCGCCGCCGACCCGCCCGTCCTGTTGATGGACGAACCGTTCAGTGCGGTCGATCCGGTGGTGCGCGAGGAACTGCAGGCCGAAATGCAGCGCCTGCAGGCCGAATTGCGGAAGACGATCGTCTTCGTGACCCACGATATCGACGAGGCGATCAAACTCGGCGACCGCATCGCGGTCTTCGGCCGCGGCGGCGTCCTGCAGCAGTACGACCGGCCCGAGTATGTATTGGCCCAGCCCGCAACGGATTTCGTCGCGGATTTCGTCGGCCGGGACCGCGGCTATCGAGGGCTGTCGTTCCGCAGCGCGCAGGAGGTGACCCTGCACGAGATCCGCACCGCGACACCGGAGCGGGTGCGCGAGCTCCGCCTGGAACCCGGTGAGTGGGTGCTGGTGGTCGACGCATCCCGCCGTCCGCTGGGCTGGGTCGACGTGACCGGCGTCGAGGGGGTACGGGCCGGACACGAACTGGCCGACTGCATGTCGGCGGGCGGATCCCTGTTCCCGCCCGGCGGCGACCTGCGCCAGGCCCTCGATGCGGCCATCTCCTCCCCCTCGGCCATCGGGGTGGCCGTCGACGATGCGGGCGCGGCGGTCGGATCGCTGTACGCCACCGAGGTGATCGAACAGCTGGCGCGCCAGCGCATTCGCGAGGACACCGAGCGCAATCGCCACTTCTTCGAGCAGGAGGCCCTTGCGCCGGCCGCTGGGGCGGCCGGCGCAAGGGATGTGAGAACCCCGGGGGTGAGGGAAGACACGCCGTGAAGTATCTGGTCGACAACTTCTGGGAGATCGCCGGATTCGCTCGTACTCACTTGTATCTCGCGTTGGTGCCGTTGGTGATCGGGCTGGTGATCGCTATTCCGGTTGGGGCGCTCGCGCGGCGGGTGCGGTGGGTGCGGCGCACCACGATCACGGTGGCCAGTGTCGCCTACACGATTCCCTCACTGGCGTTGTTCGTGATCATTCCGCCGCTGGCCGGGATCGCGACCATCGACCCGCTCAATGTCGTCATCGCGCTGAGCATCTACTCGGTGGCGCTGCTGGTGATCGCGGTACCGGCGGCGCTGGATGCGGTGCCGGCGGCGGTGCTCGACGCCGCCGACGCCATCGGATATACCCGGCTGCGGCGCATCCTGACCGTCGAATTCCCGTTGGCGCTACCGGTTTTCGTCGCCAATCTCCGAGTGGTGGCCGTGACCAATATTTCGGCGGTGACGGTGGGCGCGCTCATCGGCGTGGGCGGGCTGGGCAAGCTGTTCACGCAGGGCTATCAACGCGATTATCCGGACGAGATCGTGGCCGGCATCATCGTCGTGCTGGCGCTCGCGCTGGTCGTGGATCGCGTGCTGTTCCTACTCGGCCGCTGGGCCACCCCGTGGCTGCACACCGATCGGCCCACGCTCGCCCGCCGGATGCGGTTGGCGGTCGACCCGGCGAAAGGTGTTGGCGCATGAATCTTTTCCTCGATGCGTGGCACTATCTGACCACCTCGGCCAATTGGGGCGGGCGCGCCGGGATCGAACAGCGCCTGCTCGAACACCTGTGGTACAGCTTTCTGGCCGTCGCGCTGTCGGCGGCGATCGCGGTGCCGATCGGGCTGCTCATCGGCCACACTCGCCGCGGCGGCGGCCTGATCGTCGGCTTCGCCAACGCGATGCGTGCGCTGCCCACCCTCGGCCTGCTGACCTTCGTGGTGCTGCTGCTGGGCCTGGGCCTGATTCCCCCGCTGCTCGCGCTGATCACCGTGGGGGTGCCACCCCTGCTGGCGGGAGCCTACGCGGGCATCGCCAATGTGGACCGCGACGTGGTCGACGCCTCCCGGGCGATGGGGATGACCGAACGCCAGGTGCTGCTGCGGGTCGAGGTCCCCAACGCCCTGCCGGTGCTGCTCACCGGCCTGCGCTCGGCCACCCTGCAGGTCGTCGCCACCGCCACGATTGCCGCCTACGTCAATCTCGGCGGCCTGGGCCGCTACATCTTCGACGGCATCAGCCTCTACAAATACGACCGCGTCCTGGTCGGCGCCATCCTGGTCGCGGTCCTGGCCCTGGCCCTGGACGCCCTGCTCGCCTTCGCCGTCTGGGCCAGCGTCCCCGGCACCGGCCGCCTCCGCCGCCCGGGTGCCCACCGACCAGTCGGCCGATTGACCTGTCTTGTGATCTAGATCACGATATGAGGTGGCCCAGGAGTGCAAGCTCCTTCCGTTCGAGACAGGAGGTTTGCGTGAAAGCCATGAAAGCCCGCGACATCATGCACCGGGACGCCACCTGTGTCCCCGCCGACGAGACGCTGGACCGTGCCGCGCAGATGATGCGCAATCTGGACGTCGGCGCGCTGCCCATCTGCAATAGCGATCGCCTCATCGGCATGCTCACCGATCGGGACATCGTGGTCCGCTGCATTGCCGAGGGCCACGACCCCAGCCGCGTCCGCGCCGGCGATCTGGCCCAGGGCACGCCCCGCTGGGTCGACGCCGACACCGAGGTCAGCGAGGTGTTGGACATGATGGAGGCTCATCAGATCAAGCGCGTCCCGGTCATCGACACGAAGAACGGCAAACGCCTGGTCGGCATGATCTGCGAATCCGATCTGGCCCGCAATATCAGCGACAAGGAGTTGGCGCGGCTCATCTCGTCGGTCGCCGTCCCGCACTGACCGTACGTCACCTTCCACAATTCGGGGCCTGCTCGATAGCCGGGCAGGCTCCGGCATGTGGACATCGGTGGAAGTCTCGAGCGGTTGGCAGCGGACCCCCAGGCAATCCCCAGCCACCGCCGGAGAATCAGGGAGGTGCAGCCGATCCGTCGCAAGGAGACAAGTATGAAGCGCACCGCCGCCGCCCTGCTCGCCGCTTCCGCGGGCATTGCCGCCCTGGCCATCGCCGTCCCCGGCATCGCCTCCGCCGACACCCCGCAGTGCAGTCCCGAGGCCCGCGCGCAGGTCCGGGCGCAGGTGGCGCCGCAGGTCGCCTCCTTCCTGGCCGCGCATCCCGATCTGGCCGCCGAACTGGCGAAGGTGAAGGGCCTGCCCAAGGGTGAACGCAGGGCCGAATGGCAGTCCTACCGTCGGTCTCACGAACAGGAGATCAAGGATTTCCGGGCCCTGCGCCAACCGGTGATCGACTATCGCAAGGCCTGCCACAAGCCGCGGTGAGAACAAAAGGGGCGCTTCGTTCGCCGTTGAACGAAGCGCCCGCCAGGTAGCCGAAAAGGGTCGTTACGCAACGCCTTCGGCGCGCGCGGCGGCGGCCACGGCCTCGGCGACCGCGGGAGCGACACGCGGGTCCAGCGGGCTCGGCACGATCTTCTCCGGTCCCAGCTCGTCACCGACCACGCTCAGGATGGCGTCGGCGGCGGCGATCTTCATGCCCTCGGTGATCCGGCGCGCGCCCGCATCGAGGGCCCCCTTGAACACGCCGGGGAAGGCCAGCACATTGTTGATCTGATTGGGGAAGTCGCTGCGGCCGGTGGCGACGATCGCGGCGTACTTGTGGGCCACCTCGGGGTGGATCTCCGGGTCCGGGTTGGACATGGCGAACACGATCGACTCCGGCGCCATCGAGGCGATCAGCTCCTCGGCGATGGTGCCCGCCGACAGGCCCAGGAACACATCGGCTCCGGCCATCGCCTCGGTCGCGCCGCCGGTGAGGCCACGCGGGTTGGTGCGCTGCGCCAGCTCGGCCTTCACCGCATTGAGATCGGTGCGGTCGCGGCCGACGATGCCCTTCGAATCGAGCACGACGATGTCGGACACGCCCGCGGCCAGCAGGATGTTGGTGCACGCGACACCGGCCGCACCGGCGCCGGACACCACGACCTTCAGGCCCTCGACGCCGCGGCCCTGCACCTTGGCGGCGCCGTTGAGCGCGGCCAGCACCACGATCGCGGTGCCGTGCTGATCGTCGTGCATGACCGGGCAGTCCAGCGCCTCGATGACCCGCTTCTCGATCTCGAAGCAGCGCGGGGCGGAGATGTCCTCCAGGTTCACCGCGCCGAAGCTCGGGCGCAGCCGGATCAGTGTCTCCACGATCTCGTCGACATCCTTGGTGTCCAACACGATCGGGATGGAGTCCAGGCCCGCGAACTTCTTGAACAGCGCGGCCTTGCCCTCCATCACCGGCAGCGACGCCCGCGGGCCGATATCGCCCAGGCCGAGCACCGCGGTGCCGTCGCTGACCACCACGACCAGTCGGTCGGTCCAGGTGTAGCGCTTGCACAGGGCCTCGTCCTTGTGGATGGCCCGGCTCACCTGCGCGACGCCCGGGGTGTAGGCGATGGACAGATCGCGCTGGGTCTCCAGCGGAGCGGTCAGTTCCACCGAGAGCTTGCCCCCGAGATGGCCCGCGAAAATTTCTTCGTGTGTGATGGCGGAAAGGCTCGCCGAATCGGATTCACGGCTCGCTGTGGCGGCGTTCGGTGCATCAGTCACGGGTGACACGATTTCACTCCTGCTCGGTGTCGACTGAACCGTCTCGCGGTTACCGTCGGGTATTCGGATTAGGGGTATTTCTGGTTACTCAGTGCTCTCGGCGGAGGGTGCTGATCACGCAAGGGTCAGTCGCGCAATACCGTTCGATAGTGACATCGCGGCAAGCCGCATCGGGTATTACGGCGTATCGCTGAACAGATCCGTCGAGCGAGAACCGGACCGGGTGGGTCCGGGCAATGCTGTGGGGTGGGCCGCGGCCCCGGAGCCGTGCGTCACGGGGCGCAGTTCACCAACCTCCCCCGACCGGGCGGTGGCGTCGGCCAGGGATCGGAACATTCTGCCAGCAGCGACGACAGGTTGCCAAATCCCCAGTCGGGACGGCCTGTCGCGGCTCGCCCACCGGCCGGGTCGGCGCGGGCGCGGGTCCAGGGTGCCAATTCCCGAGCGTAGGCCCCGCGAATTACCCGGGGGTAGGCGGAAACTCGCCGTTGAGCGGCCCGCAACGGTGAACTGTCGCACCGGTTTCGGGTGGTGGTGTGAGATCCCGGCCAAAAGCGGGCCGGGATGGGGAAAAGGTCGGCGGGCCGGGATGGGGAAAAGGTCGGCGGGCCGGGATGGGGAAGAAGTCGGCGGGCCGGGACGGGAAGGGGCGGCAGGCCGGAGGTGCGTCAGGCCGGGGTGAGATCGGCGTGGGGCGTTGTCGTGCCGGGGTCGTGTTGTTCCGGGCGTACCCAGACGGATTCGACGCCGCCTGCCAGGAGGCGGATCTGCCAGTCGTTGCCTACTCCGGGGTGGTCGGTGCGGCGGTGCATGCCGCGGGTTTCGGTGCGGGCCAGGGCGCTGTATTTGGTCCAGCGGGCCACTGCCAGCAGGGCCGCCGCCTCCCGGGCACGTAGGCGCTCCGGCCCGTCGCCGCCGAGATCGCATTCGGTCACCGGCCACATGCCGTCGAGTTCGGCGATGCTGTCGCGCAGGCTGCCCGCGCTGCGCCAGTAGCTGCGCCGCAACGGCAGGGTGTGCTCCTGCACCAGACCGATCACCGCCCGCGGGTCGATACTCGCCGACGTGCTCAGCCCCGCCCCGGGCGTCCGGCGCGCCTTACCCAGGCGTCTGCGCCCGCGCGCGAACCGGGCCGCACCCGCACCCGCCCACACCCCCGACGAGATCGCCCAGGCCCCGCCCTGACCGCCGAATCCGCCCACCGCGCCGGTGATCGGCTCCCGGGTGGTCACGTCACCGGCGCCGAACAAACCGGGAACCGTTGTCGCACAATCGAACCCGACGATGCGTAGGCCGCCGGTGCCGCGCACGGTGCCCTCCAGCACCGCCCGCACCGGCACCCGGGCACCGGTGATCGACCAGCCACGGGCCAACTGCTCGCGCAGCGGCCCCGGAATCTCGTCGAGCGCCGCGTAGACCCGGCGGCCGTCGGCAATGGCCTCGAAGGCCGCCGCGCGAGAGCCGAACGGTTCGCCACCGATGGCCGCACCCGTCTCGTCGTACAGGGTGGCGAAGTGCAGGGCCAGATCGGGCGCGGACGCCGTGACCGGTGCGGGCATCCCGTCGGGGACCGCGGCCAGGCGCACCCCGCCGACGGGTGCCAGCGCATAAGCGCTCGAGAACTCCATCCCGGACAACTCGCCACCCACCTCGGCGGCCATCAGCAGTCCGTCACCGGTGTCGACGTCGGTGCCCACGCCGCCGGACAGGAACGCGCATCCGCCGGTGGCCAGCACCACCGCCCCCGCCCGCACGGTCCAGCCGCGGAAACCGTTACGCAATTGCACCCCGGACGCGCCGGTCACCACCCCCTCGGAGTCGACGAGCAGCTGCAGCGCCGGATGGTGATCGAGGATCCGCACCCCCGCCACGATCAGGCTGCGCCGCATGCGACCGAGATACTTCGCCCCGTCCAGACACACCCGGGCGGGCAGCCCCGCCCGTTCACCCGGAAACCGGTACCCCCAGCGGACCAGCTGATCGACCCGGCGGTGGGTCTCGTCGAGCACCCGGTGCATCCACTCCGGATCACCCAGGTAGCCACCGTGGGCGACGCTGCGCCGCACCGCCTCCTCGCGCGCCGGACCGGGCGGGATGTTCCACAGCGCGACAAGCCCTCTGGCGGTGGGACCGCTACTGCCACAGCGCCCTTTGTCGACCATGACCACGCGAGCCCCCGCATGAGCGGCGGCAAGAGCGGCCCACGCCCCCGCGGGCCCACCACCTACCACCAGCACATCGAACTCAACGGCCGTCACAAAGAAAAATATTCGGCCACAATTCATCCGACCGCAACTGTTACGCGAGACTCAATTCCACCATTGCGTAACCAAAAGGTAACCCGCCGCAACAAAAACGACCACCGACCCGGAAAAGGCCGCGAAACCTCGACGCCGATCGGTAAATATCTGTGCCGCGACGGCCGCCGCCGACAACCCGATATGCCATATCACCGTCGCCGCACCCGGACCCGGAAAACCCCGCCGCACGCCCAGGATCTCGGCGCCGATCACCACCAGCGTCAGCGCCACCATCCCGGCGGCGACCGTTCCGCTCATCGCCCGCAACACCCTCATGCCCCCTCACTCACGACACCATCACCGGCACCCCGCTCGCCTTGCCCGCCAACGTCTCGAACTGCTCGGGATCGGTGGTGAACTCGCCGAGCCGGATGGTCTTGTTGGACCCGTGGTAGTCCGAGGAGCCGGTGGTGAGCAGCCCGAGTTCGTCGGCCAGCTCGCGCAGCAGCACCCGATCGGCCGCGCTGTGGTCGGGATGATCGACCTCGAGCCCGGCCAGCCCGAGGGCGGCCAGGTCGCGGATCTCGTCGAGGGCGAGCAATCTGCCGCGGCTGCGGGCCCGCGCATGGGCCACCACGGTCACCCCGCCCGCGGCGGTGACCATTTCGACCGCGCGGCGCAGCGGCGTGTCGGCCTTCTCCACGTAGTAGCGTCCGCGCGGCGCCAGCAGTTCTTCGAAGGCCGCGCTCACCGTCGGCACCACCCCCGCCGCCACGAGGGCTCTGGCCAGATGCGGACGCCCGGCCGACGCGCCCGCCGAGGCGAGCACCGCTTCCGGGTCTACCGGCAAGCCGTCGGCGGCCATGCGCTCGGCCATCGCCCGCACCCGGGCGACACGCTCGGCGCGCAACCGCTCCCGCTCCTGGGCGAAGGACGCGTCGGCGGGATCGAATAGATAGGCCAGCAGATGCACCGACACCGGCCAGCCGTCCTCCCCCATGCCCATGCACGACATCTCCATACCGCGCACCAGCGCCATCCCGTGCGGCAGCGCGGCGGCGGCCTCGGCCCAGCCGGAGGTGGTGTCGTGGTCGGTGATCGCCACGACGTCGAGGCCCGCCTCGGCGGCCTTGCCGATCAACTCCGCGGGAGTGTCGGTGCCGTCGGATGCGGTGGAGTGGGTATGCAGGTCGATGCGCACCCGTCCATCTTGCCCAAGATCGAGACGAGGTCGACGGCTAGCATCCAACCCGTGCCTCAGATTCCGCCACTGCCGTCGTTCCGCGGACGCGGGAAGGCGGATCAGCCCCGGCCCCGGATACCGGTGCCCACCGCGCGCGCGATCATCGACTGCGCGGTGTATGTCGACGGGCATCGGCTGCCCGGCCGGTTCGCTCCGGCCGAGGCCCTGACCGAGGTCCGCGAGCGCGCGGCCGGTTTCGTCTGGGTGGGTCTGCACGCGCCGGACGAATTCCAGATGGACGAGGTGGCAAGGACTTTCGACCTACACCCCTTGGCGGCCGAGGATGCCGTACACGCGCATCAGCGGCCCAAATTGGAGCGCTACGACGACACTCTGTTTCTGGTGCTGCGCACCGTGAAATACGTCGAACACGATCTGCACTCCGTCAGCGAGATCGTCGAAACCGGCGAGATCATGGTGTTCATGGGCCGCGATTTCGTGGTCACCGTCCGCCATGGTGACCACACCGGACTCACCGGGGTGCGGCGGGAACTCGAGGCGAGTCCGGAACGGCTCGCCCTGGGCCCCGGAGCGGTGCTGCACGCGGTCGCCGATCATGTGGTCGACAGGTATGTGGAGGTGATGGCGGATATCGAGGAGGACGTCGAGGAAATGGAGGAGGAGGTCTTCACCCCGCGCAATCGCCTCGCCACCGAATCGATCTATCAACTCAAGAGAGAAGTGGTGGAACTGCGGCGCGCGGTGAATCCGCTGGCGCTGCCGCTGCAATTGCTGTCCCGTAGCACGGAATTGCCGGTGCCCAAGGAGATCCGGCGCTACCTGCGCGACGTGGCCGACCATCACACCGCCGTCGCCGAACGGATCACCGATTTCGACGAATCGCTGAGCGCGCTGATCAATGCGGCACTGACGAAGGTGACCGTGCAGCAGAACACCGATATGCGCAAGATCTCCGCATGGGCGGCGATGGCGGCGGTGCCGACCATGATCGCGGGCATCTACGGCATGAACTTCGACCACATGCCGGAACTGCATTGGACATACGGTTACGGCGGCATCTGGATCGTCATTCTGCTCGCGGTCGCCGGATTGTTCGTCACCTTCCGCCGCAACAATTGGCTGTAGGACTACAGGCTGGCGGCGCCTCGCGCGGGATCGCGCACGTCGATTCCCGCCTCGGCCCACGCCTCGCGCAGCGCCCCGGCGCCCCGCACGCGCACCCATGCGGCCTCGGTGGCGGTGATCGGCGCCACCGCCAGGAAGCGCACGGGCTCAGCGGGTTCCGGCAGGGGTACCTCGGGAATCTCGCTCGGGCCCAGCAGCGCGGCGGTGAACGAGGAGTTGCGCCACAACGGTTCTCCGAGATCCAGCAGCGCATCGGGCTGCAGCACAATGCCTTCCACCGCGGGCGAGGCGATCAGCACGCCGAGCCCGCGGACCAGCCCGGTCGTTTCGCTCACGCCGCCGCGCAGGGTCAGCACCAGTTCCGCGCGGGGACCGCGCACCGGATCGGCCAGGGCGGCAGTCGGATCGGTCATCGGGTGCCGCGCCCCGCCGAGCGTCACGTAATGCACGAATTCACCGACCGGGATGCGCAGGATCTCGATCGGCTCCAACCCCAGAAACGTCACCGACGCCGAATCGGCAGACGACACACCATAGTGTCCGAGCACGGCGGCCCGGACCTCGTCGAGCACCTGCATGCGTCAGATCGCCAGCCGGGCCAGCATGTCGCGGGCCTGCTCGGCCGTCTTCGGTTCGCACAGCACGTCGTAGCGCCCGGCCACCAACTGCATGGTCGAGGCGAAGTCGCGCTGCCCGCGGGTAGCGGCATACGGGATCGAGGTGGAGATGACACCGAAGATGATGCCGCCCACCAGACCCACCACCAGCGGGCCGATCGCGCCGCCGCTGGTGAACAGGCTCAGCAGCAGACCCAGGAACAGGCCCAGCCAGGCGCCCGAGACCATGCCTCCGCCGATCACCTTGCCCCACGTCAGGCGGTACAGCACCCGCTCGACCTGCATCAGGTCGACGCCGACAATGGTCACGTTCTGCACCGGAAACTGATTATCGGCCAGATAGTCGACCGCCCGCTGCGCCTCGGCATAGGTCGGATACGACCCGACCGGCCAGCCCGACGGTGGCGTCGGCAGGGCCGGCCGGTTGCGGTTCGAGTTCCCCAACGGATTGGTCATGGTTCCATCATGCTAGTTTTCGGCCATCGACGGGGGCGCGAAACGCGTGGTTCGCACCATTCCCGCGGCCCGGCCCTTATCGGCTATGACCCGCGCCATCTTCGCGCTCGCCTCGTCGATCATCTCCTCGCCCAGCATCACCGCGCCGCGGGCGCCGCCGTCGGCGGAGGTGTGATAGGCGTAGGCGTCCAGGATCTCCTCGGCCCGATCGTAATCGGCCTGGCGTGGGGAGAAAATCTCGTTGGCGGCCTCGATCTGGGTCGGATGCAGCACCCATTTTCCGTCGAAACCCAGTGCGGCCGTGCGGGATGCGGCGCGCCGGAAACCGTCCAGGTCGCGAATCTGCAGATAGGGCCCGTCGATCGCCTGTAACCCGTGCGCGCGGGCGGCGAGCAGGATGGTCATCAGAATGTGATGGTAGGCATCGCCGGTGTCGTAACCTTCCGGCTGTTCGCCCACCACCAGGGTGCGCATATTGATACTCGCCATGAAATCGGCCGGACCGAACACCAGGGTCTGCACGCGCGGGCTCGCGGTGGCGATCTCATCGATGGCGCGCAGCCCCTGCGCGTTCTCGATCTGCGGTTCGATACCGATGCGCCCGATCTCGAGCCCGGCGGACTTCTCCAATTGGGTCAGCAGCAGATCCAGCGCCCGCACCTGACCGGCGTCGGTCACCTTCGGCAGCAGAATCGCATCCAGCGTCGCGCCCGCGCCCTCGACCACCGCGATGACATCGGCGTAGGTCCACTCGGTGGTCCAGTCGTTGACGCGCACCACCCGGATCTGCTTACCCCAGCCGGAGGAATTCAGCGCCGCGATGATGTTGGCCCGGGCCGCGGCCTTGGCCGCCGGAGCCACCGCATCCTCGAGATCGAGGAAGATCTCGTCGGCGGGCAGTCCCATGGCCTTCTCGATCATCCGCGGATTGCTGCCGGGGACGGCGAGCACCGAACGGCGGGTTGACATGCGCGGCCTCCTCATTCGACCTCTAGCCTGGCAACCATGGCAGCGACGAGGGTTTTCGCCGCCAGGCTGGCGGGCCTGGTGGTGCTGGGTCCGGACGGCGAGTCTATCGGCCGCGTCCGGGACGTGGTGATCTCCATCCGATACGACCGCCAGCAGCCCCGGGTGCTCGGCCTGCTCGTCGAACTGCCCACCCGCAAACGGATTTTCGTACCCATGCTGCGTGTCACCGCGATCGAACCGGGTTCGGTGACCCTCAACACCGGCACCGTCAGCCTGCGCCGATTCGAGCAGCGGCCGGGGGAAATGCTGGCGCTGGCGCAGGTCCTGGACTCCAAGGTGCGGGTGGACGATCCCGAACTGCCCGATCTGCACGACGTCGACGTGTTCGTGGTGGATCTGGGTATCGAGCAGACCCGGACCCGGGACTGGATGGTGTCGCGGGTGGCGGTGCGCGGGCACCGCAGACTCGGCCGGCGACGCGCGGTGCACGTGGTGAACTGGACCCATGTGCGGGGGCTGACCCAGCACGAACTGAATCTGCCCGGCCAGGACGTCACCCAGCTGCTCGGGCAGTTCGAGGGGCTGCGCCCGGCCGACGTCGCGCATCTGCTGCGCGGACTGCCCGAGAAGCGGCGCATCGAGCTGGCCCGGGCCCTCGACGACGAGCGACTCGCCGACGTGGTGCAGGAGTTGCCCGAAACCGATCAGGTCCGGCTGCTGCAGCAGCTGGGTGTGGAGCGGGCCGCCGATCTGCTGGAGGCGATGGATCCCGACGACGCGGCCGACCTGCTCGGCGAGTTGCCCACCGGGGAGGCGGAGTCGCTGCTGGCGCTGATGGATCCGGAGGAATCCGAGCCGGTGCGACGATTGCTGGAGTACTCGCCCTACACCGCGGGCGGCATGATGACGCCCGCGCCGGTGATCCTCTCCCCCGCCGCCACGGTCGCCGAGGCGCTGGCACGGGTGCGCAATCCGGATCTGACCCCGGCGTTGGCCTCGATGGTGTTCGTGGTGCGCCCGCCCACGGCCACGCCCACCGGGCGCTATCTGGGCTGCGTACACACCCAGCAACTGTTGCGCGAACCTCCGGCCAATTTGATCGGTGGCATCCTCGACGCCGATCTGGCGCGATTGCAGCCCGACGCGCCGCTACCCGCCGTGACCCGATATTTCGCCACCTACAACCTGGTCTGCGGTCCGGTGGTCGACGACGAGAACCATCTGCTCGGCGCGGTGTCGGTGGACGACGTCCTCGACCATCTGCTGCCCGAGGACTGGCGCGAACACGATGAAGAGGCCCACGCGCTGCAGACCGGCGCCCACGCCGCCGACGGCACGGGAGAACAACCATGACAGACCGCACCGACAAGCCCCTGGCGCGTCAACGCCTCGAAACGCCCGTCGAATCCCGGTTCCGGTTCGATTTCGACGCCGAGGCGATGGCCCGCACCAGCGAGCGGGTCGCCCGCTTCCTCGGCACCGGCCGCTATCTGGCGCTGCAGACCGTCATCGTGGTGGCGTGGATCCTGCTCAACGTCTTCGCGGTGAGTCTGCGCTGGGACCCCTATCCGTTCATCCTGTTGAATCTCGCCTTCTCCACGCAGGCCGCGTATGCTGCGCCGTTGATCCTGTTGGCGCAGAACAGACAGGACAATCGGGACCGGGTGTCGCTCGAGGAAGATCGCGCCCGGGCCGCCCAGACCAAGGCCGACACCGAATTCTTGGCCCGCGAGCTGGCGGCGTTGCGGATCGCCGTGGGTGAGGTTGCCACCCGCGACTATCTGCGCCGCGAACTCGAGGAGATCAAAGACGCGCTGACGCGCCTCGAGCTGAATGCACCACTCGAGGGTGAAGAATCTGTCGCGGCGACGAAATCGAAGAAGAGTACCGACCGAAAGAGGGGCCGAGTACCGATTTCGCCGCAGATCGAAGGCAACTGACCGTAAATATTGAGAACAACAAGCTGACTGCCGGGTAACCTGGATCACGTTGTCCGGAGCGACCGTGCCAGACACTATGCAGTTAGGCCGATCGCTCAACGACTACGAGGGGATTGGTGTGCCGATGCGAATATCTGGTCCGATTACCGTATCGGCGCTGGTGGTGGCGGGTTTGGTGGCTTCGGGGTCGGCGGCTCACAGCACCGCTCGCCCCGGCGCGCCGAAGGCTCCCGAGGCCCGGTTGGCGGCGGCGACAGCGCCGTCGGATCACACCGCCGCGGCGAGCGATCAAGCCGTCGGTCTGGTGCCCGCCGCGCCCGAACCGCCGCGGAAATTGCGCGCGATGACCCCACCCGCCGATGGTGTCCCACTGTTCGGCGGCACCGTCCCGCTGCGGGATATCGCGCTGCCCGCCGGCGGCACTCTGGGAATTCCCGAGGTCGTGCTCGCGGCCTATCGCAATGCCGAGCTCGCGCTGCAGTCCACCATGCCCGGGTGCGGGTTGACCTGGCATTTGCTGGCCGGTATCGGGAAGGTGGAGTCCAACCACGCCGGGTTCGGCCGCACCGACGCCAACGGCACCACCGTCGGCGTCATCTACGGCCCCGCCCTGGACGGCACCCTGCCCGGGAACGAGATCATCAAGGCCGCCGACGGCGGTTTCGTGCGCGCCGTCGGGCCCATGCAGTTCCTGCCGGGCACCTGGTCGCTGTATGCCTCCGACGGCAACGGCGACGGCGTCCCCGACCCGAACAACGTCTTCGACGCGACCCTCGGCGCGGGCAAGTACCTCTGCTCGGGCGGGCTGGATCTGCGCGACCCGCAACAGGAGTTGCGGGCGGTGCTGCGGTACAACAACTCCCTCGCCTACGCCGCTCAGGTGTTGAGCTGGTCCAACGCCTACAAGACCGGCGGCGCACCCACCCCGGTGCAGATCTCCCCCGATCTCGTGCCGCCGGGTGCCATGCCCGAGGGCGCCGGTTCGAGCATGCTGGCCGCCAACGGCAGCTATCCGAGCCAGACCACCACCTCCGAACCGCCCGCTCCCGCACCGTCGACCACGACGACGACCGAGCCGCCGGCTCAGGTGATGATCAACATCCCGGGCCTGCCGCCGATCCCGTGCGGCATCTTCTGCCCGCCGCCCCCGCCGAAGCCGAATTCCTGTGATCCGGCAGCAGTTCCGGCGCCGATGCCGAAACCGGGCGAGCCCGGCAGGCCGGTCGAGGAGCAGCAGTGGGCGGCCGAGGGGCAGCCCCAGCCGGGCAGCGACCCCCATGCCGATCCGAACAAGCCGACCGATCCGAATGCCAAGCCGCACGACCCGAATGCGGCGCCGCAGCCGGCCGGCTGCGTCGCTCCGCAGGGTCAGCCCGCGCCGGGTCTGCCGGGTGCTCCCGCGCCCGCCCCTGCGGCACCGGCGCCCGCTCCCGCACCGGAGCAGCAGCCGCAAATGCCTGCCAAGACACCGGAACCCGGGCCCGTGGCACCGGCCGAGCCGGTACCCTCGGAGGCTCCCGTCGCTCCCCCCGCTCCGGCGATTACGCTTCCATTCGGTATCGTTGTCCCGCTGCCTGCTCCACCGCAGTGAGATAAACGAGAAAAATGGTCACGAAGGCGTAACGAAAAGGTCTCGAATGCGGTAACCTCTTCTCGTTGTGTCAGGACAGGCGCACACAGCGAGCATGGGAGGGCCACCACACCGTGGGACGTCACCGCAAGCAGCCGACCGTCACCGTTCGGCGCGGATCCGTTATCGCTTTGACCGGACTGGTGCCCGCCGGGGTCGTCGCCGTGAGCGCGGCATCGGCATCGAGCGTGGATTCCGCCGAACATGCGGCACCGGCTGCGCCGCAACACCTTCTGAGTGAAGAGCAGGATGTGCAGGCCCCGAAGGCCGAGCTGGTCGGGCATCCGGTCGCCGACGAGATGATGCGCGCGGCCAAGCATCCCGGGCCGCCGATCGTGAAACACGTTGCGCAACCGGACGGTCGGGTTCCGGCCGATCTGCCCGTGGGACCGCTGGGCATGCCGGGTATCGCGTACTCGGCATATCAGAATGCCGAACGCGTGCTGGCCCAGGAGAATCCGACCTGCCATATGCCGTGGTCGGTGCTGGCCGGTATCGGTCGGATCGAATCGCATCACGCGTACGGCAAGGCCGATGCCAAGGGCAATACGCTGGACCCCATCTACGGGCCGGTGCTCGACGGCAGCCTCTACGGCAACAATGTGGTCCGCGAGACCGACGGCGGCCAACTCGACGGTGGGATGCAGACCTATGCCCGCGCCGTCGGGCCGATGCAGTTCCTGCCGGACACCTATCGCAAGTACGCCGCCGACGGCGACGGCGACGGGATCTCCGATCCGCAGAACCTGTTCGACGCGGCGCTGACCGCCGGCAAGTACCTATGCGACGGCGGACTGGATATGAACGATCTGTCCCAGCAGTCCAGGGCCATCATGCGCTACAACAACTCGATGGCCTACGTCGCGAACGTGATGGCCTGGGAGGTCGCCTACCGCACCGGCGTCGCTCCCCGGGCCAGCCAGCTGCCCCGGATCTGATCCCGGCCAGGAACATGCCGGGATGACGGAAGAGCTCCACCGTCATCCCGGCGTGCACCCCCTCGTCATCCCGGCGTGCACCCCCTCGTCATCCCGGCATGCACCCCCTCGTCATCCCGGCATGTTTTCGGCCGGGATCCCATCGCTAGACTCGGCTGCATGCCAGTGGTAACGGAATCGGATGTGCGGGGCGCTCTCGCCAAGGTGAACGACCCGGAGATCCGCAAACCGATCACCGAACTGGGCATGGTGAAAAGCGTCGCGATCGGCGCCGACAGCGGTGTCCACGTCGAGATCTACCTGACGACGGCGGCCTGCCCGCTGCGCACCAAGCTGACCGAGATGGTGCAGAAGGCCGTCGCCGACGTGCCCGGCGCCGGAGCGGTCACCGTCGAGCTCGACGTGATGAGCGACGAGCAGCGCACCGAACTGCGCAAGAAATTGCGCGGCGATTCGGCCGAACCGGTGATCCCGTTCGCTCAGCCCGGATCGCTGACCCGCGTGTACGCGGTGGCCTCCGGTAAGGGCGGCGTCGGAAAGTCCAGTGTCACCGTGAATTTGGCCGCGGCGATGGCCGCGCGCGGCCTGTCGGTGGGTGTGCTCGACGCCGACATCTACGGGCATTCGGTGCCGCGCATGCTGGGTACCGATCAGCGGCCCACCCAGGTCGAGCGGATGATCATGCCGCCGGTCGCGCACGATGTGAAGGTCATCTCGATCGCCATGTTCACCCAGGGCAATACGCCGGTGGTGTGGCGCGGACCGATGCTGCACCGTGCGCTGCAGCAGTTCCTGGCCGACGTGTTCTGGGGTGATCTGGACATCCTGCTGCTGGACCTGCCGCCCGGCACCGGCGATGTCGCGATCTCCATCGCACAGCTGATCCCGAACGCGGAAATCCTGGTCGTGACCACACCCCAACCGGCCGCCGCGGAGGTCGCCGAGCGGGCCGGCGCCATTGCCCTGCAGACCCGCCAACGCATCGCCGGCGTCGTCGAGAACATGTCCTGGCTCGACCTCCCCGACGGCACCCGCATGGACCTCTACGGCTCCGGTGGCGGCCAAGCCGTCGCCGACCGCCTCTCCCGCGCCGTCGGCGCCAACGTCCCCCTCCTCGGCCAGATCCCCATCACCCAGGAACTCCGCGAATCAGGCGACGAAGGCACCCCCCTCGTCCTCCGCAGCCCCGAGAACCCGGCCGCCGCAGCCCTACTCGACATCTCCGACAAACTATCCACCCGCCGCCGCGGTCTAGCAGGCATGTCCCTGGGCATCGACACCACCCGCCACATGTAAATTCCGGCCAAAGCACGCCAGAATGATGGTAAACCGGCGTCTCACACCGGCGCGCTTTTGGCCGGGATTTTTGCGCTACAGAATATTCCAGGTGAGGGGAATGCGGTGCCGGAGACCGTCTATGCGGCGCAAAACTTCTCGGGCGCTGGGGGTGCCGGGGGTGGATTTGTAGGCGTTGGTGGTGATCATGCGGAGTTCGCGGAGGGAGCGGAGCCAGGGGTAGCCGGGCCAGTCGCGGATGTCGAAACCGTAGTCGCGACAGAATTTCTCGTATTCGACGGTGGGGTGGGCGAAGCGGCGGCAGTGGACCTCGATGGTGACCAGGTCCCATTCGGGTTGGCCGATGGCGGCGCTTTCCCAGTCGCAGAGGACGCCGCGGGCGGTGGTGCTGTCCCACAGGGTGTTTCGGTGGTGGGCGTCGCCGTGGATCAGGCCGGGGCGCAGGGCGTAGTCGATGCCGGGGGCCTCGGCGGTGAGCCGGAGGCGTTCGTCGTGCAGCAGGCGGCGGTCGAACGGGGACAGGATCGTGCTCGCCTCGATGGAATGGGCTATGCGGTCGAAGGTCTCGGCAAGGTGGCGGGTCGGAACCCACTGCGGTGGACGGGTGCGCAGAGCATGCAGCAGCGACAGGGGTTCGGCCAGATCGGCGGCCACGATCCGGCGCTGCTGCGGCAGGTATCGCCAGAACGTCACCATGCAGCCACCGATGTGCAGCGGCTGCACGGTGGCGGCCAGTTCGACGGCCGGAATGTCCTGCGCGTGCAGCCAGCGCACCAGGGCGACCACATCCACCGCGGACCGCATCACGCACGGCCTATCGATCTTGACCACGATCGGCGCGCGAGCCAGCAAATAGACCGCATTGGTGTGATGGCGCAGCAGCCGTGCGTCGCGGGGATCGAATCCGCCGTCGCGGCAGGCTCGTTCGAGTATCCGGCGGGTGCGCCGCGGCGTGAATGCCGCGGTGGTCGCGCGCCCGGCCGACTCCGACATCGTGATCACCGCGGCTCCCCTGCACCCGCCGCCACCAGTTGCCGTAGTTCGTCCACCGCCCGTCGCCCGCGGCTGCCTTCGGGAATGGCGTCGACGACCGCCGCCGCCCGCGTCACCACGATCGTGGTGCGATGTTCGGCGGGCAATCGGGTCAACACCCGCACGGCCAGCTCGCACGCCTCGTCCACCGCCCCCTCGCGGGCGTAACCGACGGCGATGTCCAGCTCGATCAGCGCCGGATCGACCACCACCCCCGGGCTGCCCCGATACAGCTGCAGTGCCTGCTCCTGAACCCGGCGCGCCTGCGCGGTGCGCCCCAAATTGGTCAGCGTGCCGGATTGATAGAGCAGTAGGCGCTTTTCGCTGAACCGGAACGCCTCGTCGGTGGTCGTCTCCCCGAGTTCGTCGGCGCGGCTACGCGCGCGCGCCATGGCCAGCTCGGCACCGTCGCTGTCGCCGAGCCGGGCCAGCGCCCGCGCCTCCGCCGCGGCCGCCAGGGCGGTGGCATCGTCGGCGAGCTCAGGCAGCTGGGCCTGGGCCGCCCGGGCCAGCACCACCGCCTGCTCCGGACTGCCGTAGTAGTACGGCAGCATCGCATGCTGGGCGCGCACCCGAGCCCGCAGGCGGCGATTACCGGTGTCGTCGGCGGCCATCCGTGCCGTGCCGTACCAGAAGTTGGCCCGTTCGATCTGACCGAGTTTCATCAGCGCATCGGCGACCAGCAGCCCGAGCACCGCGGTGACCTCGGACAGTCGGGCCTGGATGGCGGCCGGCTGGCGCTGTGCCGAAATCGACTGCACCTCCAGCACATCCGGCAACAGGGTGGCCAGGACCGCCGACGGCGCGGTGCGGGTGTAGGTGAGTACTCGCCCGGCGGTGCGCTCCTCCATCAGCTCGACCATGGCGGGGCCCACGGTGCAGGCGGCCAGGGTGCGATCGACCAGGGCCCGGGTCTCGTCGAGCCGCGCCAGCAGCGCCGCTTCGTGGCCCATGCTCGGGGCCGAGGGCAGTCCTGCGCGGCGGGCGGGCAGGCGACGCGATCCCAGCGCCTGTTCGCCCTCGGCGAGAATTTGTTCGAAACGCTCACGGACGTCGGCGGAGACTTGCACCAGCAACGTGTCGAGCAATTCCTGGGTCAGCGGTCGCGGTGTCACCGCACTGAGCCCGGACCGCCAGTTGGCGACCGTCGTCATTTCCACACCGAGATGAGCGGCGAACTCTCGCACGGATTTTCGCGTCGCCTCCTGTAAAGCGACCGCCTCGAATCCGGTCCAGGGCCGACCCAACACCATTGTTACGTCCTTGTTTCACCGCTCTTGTGCCAACAGTAGGCCAACACCAACGCCAACGGTGCGCGATTTCATATCGGTCGCAACACAGCGAAAGTACTAAGTGCATCCGGCGTCGACACGACAGATCCTTCACAGCCGTGACAACCCGAAACCGGGCCGGCGATCCCAGGGGCCCCGGTTTCCGGCGCCGGATGCGCCGCACGTCCGCTGGAGGTACCACCCATGTACGCGCCGCCCTCCGACCTCCGAGACCTGTGGCTGATGGGCAGCCGCAACTGCTCGCACGAACCCGCCGATCTCACCGACGACCGAGCCCGTTTCATCCTCGCCATCCATGCCGGGCACGGCAGTGGCTGCCGTCAGTATCTGGCCGCGGCGGCCTATTGCTTTCGTCGCACCGGGGAGCGGTGAGGCAAAGGAAAAGAGGCGCCGCGCGATTCGTGCATGCGGGCCGTTGGACGAGGGATCGGCCCGCCTGCACGTCGTCTGTCGGAGGGGGGTCCTATTCTCGACGCTATGCTCACGCTGCTGTTGTACGTGCTGATCGTCGGCCTGGTGGCCGCGCTGCTGTTCCTGGTCGCAAGCGCGGTGTTCGGGCGCGGAGAGGAGCTGGGCCCGCTGCCGGAGGGCACGACGGCGACGGTGTTGCCGGCCGAGGGCATCAGAGGTGCCGATGTGCGTGCGCTGCGTTTCCAGCAGGTATTCCGCGGCTACAAGGCCGGCGAGGTGGACTGGGCGCTGACCCGGCTGGCCGCCCGCATCGACGAGTTGGAGAGCCAGCTGGCGCAGGCCCGTGGTGAGCAGGACCGGGCAGCGACCGACGGCGCGGCGACCGGCCGGCTCCCGAGCAACGGCGAGGCCGATCGCACCGACCCACCCGCGCCGCGGGCGACCGCGTGGGCGACCCAACACGTCCGCCTCGGGGGCCACCAAGCCGAACCTGTCCCCGATGGCCGAGCACAGGCGGATCCCGGCCACAAGCACGCCGGGCCCACGAACACGTGGCCCGGCATCGAAGCCCCGAACACCCGGACCGACGCCGAAGCCGCAAATACCGGGACCGACGCCGAGGCCGAGAGCACTCCGACAGGCGGCGAAGCGAATGGCGGCGCGGATACCCCGAACGGGGGCGGTCGTGAGGGGCAGTCGCCGTCGGGCGAGGGGGAGCCGGACCTGCCCGGGGTCCAGAGCCCGCAGATCCCGCGGGTGCAGCCGCCGACGCATCCGCTCGACGACAGCCGGCCGGGCACGAACTCGCGGGAGGGGCGATGAGCACCGACGGCAAGATCCGGTGCGGATGGGCGCAGTCGTCGCAGCTTTATCGTGATTACCACGACCAGGAGTGGGGACGGCCGGTGCACGGGGACGACGCGCTGTTCGAACGGATGTGCCTGGAGGCTTTCCAGTCGGGACTGTCGTGGATCACGATTCTGCGCAAGCGTCCGGCGTTCCGGGCGGCCTTCGACGGATTCGCCATCGACCGGGTCGCCGAGTACACCGATGCCGACGTCGAACGGTTGCTGAACGATCCGGGTATCGTGCGCAACCGGTCCAAGATCGAATCCTGCATCGGAAACGCCAAGGTTGCTCGCAAGCTCGACCAGAGCCTGGACGAGCTGCTCTGGTCGTTTGCGCCGCCACCGCGCCCGCGTCCGCCCACCCTCGCCGACGTGCCCGCCACCACCCCCGAATCCATTGCTCTGGCAAAGGAACTGAAACGCCGGGGCTTCCGATTTGTGGGCCCGACGACGGCCTATGCGCTGATGCAGGCGACCGGTATGGTCGACGATCATCTGGCCGATTGCTGGGTCGCTCCGCGCGGGTGAACACGCGCCGCGGCGGTCGGTTTTCGAACTCAGGTACCCGCCCAGTTCCGTGATGAGGAAGAATAGGCGTGGTGCAGCCCTCCGGGCGCGGGGTTCCGCGCGCGAGCGGCTGCCTGTTGGTGACAACACACGAGTTCCAAGAAAGTGCGCAGCAGACCGCGCGGATCTGGAGGGAGCAGAGGATGGCGGCCATGAAGCCCCGTACCGGGGACGGTCCCCTCGAGGCAACCAAGGAAGGGCGTGGAATCGTCATGCGGGTTCCACTCGAGGGTGGCGGGCGTCTGGTCGTCGAGCTCACGCCGGAAGAGGCTGCGGCCCTCGGCAAAGAGCTCACCGAAGTCACCAGCTAGCCGACCTCGTACGATGCCGGCGAACCCGGCGATACAGCTCGCCGCGGTCGCGCGGTTGCTGGCCTGTCCCGAATGCGGGGAAGCCGTGACCGTGCGCGACCGCTCGCTGCTCTGCGCACGGCGGCACAGTTTCGATATCGCCCGGCAGGGGTATGTCAGCCTGCTGACCGGGGCGTCGACCAAGATGACCGGCGACACCGCGGCCATGCTGGACGCGCGGGCCGCCTTCCAGGGTGAGCGGCACTTCGCCCCGATCGCCGACGCGATTGCCGCAGCGGTCGCCGCTCCCTGTCCGGTTCCGGACGCAATTGTGGAGATCGGCGCAGGCACCGGCTATTACCTGGCGGCGGCGCTCGAGGCCGCGCCGCATGCGTACGGGATCGCCCTGGACGTATCCAAACCCGCCGCCCGGCGCGGCGCCCGCGCGCATCCGCGTGCCGCGGCGGTGCTGGCTGACGCCTGGCGCGGCCTGCCGATCCGCGACGGCGTGCTGACCCATGTGCTGTCGGTGTTCGCACCCCGCAATCCGGACGAGGTGGCCCGTGCACTCGCCCCCGACGGCCGCTTCCTGGTCGTCACCCCGACCTCGCGACACCTGTCCGAACTGATCGACCCCCTGGGCATGGTCAGCGTGGACGCGGCCAAGGAAGACCGCCTCGCCGACACCCTGTCCGGCCGGTTCGAGCAACTCGACCGCACCCTCGTCGAGTATCCGATGAAGCTCGGCCACACCGACATCACCAATGTCGCCGCCATGGGCCCCTCCGCCCACCACGCCGCCGACCGGCGCACCGCCCGCATCGCGGCCCTGCCCGCCATGGTCCAGGTGACGGCCTCGGTCACCGTCACCACCTACCGCCCGCGCTAGCTCGGGACTCAGCCCTTGCGGATGCGGTCGTAGAGCTGGACCGTCTGCCGGGCCACCTCCGACCAGTCGAATTCGGCGATAGCCCGGGCCCGGCCCGCGGCGCCCATGGCCTCGGCCAGGACCGGGTCGGCGGCGATCGCGTTGACCGCCTCGGCCAGGCCGCGTTCGAACTCCTCCGGACGGTCGGCGTCGTAGTGCACGAGACGGCCGGTGGTGCCGTCGTCGACGACCTCCGGGATGCCACCGACATCCGAGGCGACCACCGCGGTGCCGCAGGCCATGGCCTCCAGGTTCACGATGCCCAACGGCTCGTACACCGACGGGCAGACGAATACCGTTGCCGCCGCCAGAATCTGGCGCACCTGCTCGGTGGGCAGCATCTCCCGCACCCAGAACACGCCGCCGCGCCCGCGGGCCAGCTCCTCCACCGCCGCCGACACCTCGGACTCCAGCTGCGGCGTATCGGGAGCCCCGGCGCACAGCACCAGCTGGATGTCGGGGTCGAAGTCGCGGGCGGCGGCCAGCAGATGGGCCACGCCCTTCTGCCTGGTGATCCGGCCGACGAACGCCACGCACGGCGCATCGGTGCGCACGCCCAACTCCGCCAGGACGTCGCGGTCCGCCGGGGCCGGGCCGCCCGGATACCAGAGCTGCGCGTCGATCCCGTTGTGCACCACGTGCACTCGCGTCGGATCGATGGTCGGGTAGGCGTCGAGCACATCGTGGCGCATGCCCTCGCTGACGGCGATGACGGCGTCGGCGTGCTCCATGGCATTGCGCTCCGACCAGGACGACAGCCGATACCCGCCGCCGAGCTGTTCGGCCTTCCACGGGCGGCGCGGCTCGAGGGAGTGCGCGGTCAGCACGTGCGGGATGCCGTAGAGCGTGGCCGCCAGATGCCCGGCCAGACCCGTGTACCAGGTGTGGGAGTGGACCACGTCCACCCCGCCGACCGCATGGGCCATCCGCAGCTGCGTCGACATCATCTGCAGGGCCGAATTGGCCGCGTAGAGAGTGGGATCCGGTTGATGCACCACGGCGTCGGGCCGCGGCACACCCATACAGTGCACGGTCACCTCGCAGAGCCGCCGCAGCTGCGGCACCAGCTGGGTGACGTGGACCCCGGCCCCGCCGTACACTTCCGGCGGATATTCGCGGGTCAGCATCGCGACCCGCAACCGTTCCCGGTCCACCGGTTCCGTCGGCTCGTGACCGCCATCCGCGCCGAAACTCACTTGGTCCAACCTAATCGTTCACCTCCGTGGTCACCACCCGGATACCCCGAAACCGGTAGGTTGGATGGGGTGAGGAGCCAGCCGCACGTACTCGGGATCGTGCTCGCCGGCGGTGAGGGCAAGCGTCTCTTCCCGCTCACCAAGGACCGCGCCAAACCGGCGGTCCCGTTCGGGGGCGCGTACCGTCTGATCGACTTCGTGCTGTCCAATCTCGTCAACGCCGGCTATCTGCGCATTTGCGTACTCACCCAATACAAGTCGCATTCGCTGGACCGCCACATCTCCCAGACATGGCGGCTGTCGGGCTTCACCGGGGAATACATCACGCCGGTTCCGGCGCAGCAGCGGCTGGGCCCGCGCTGGTACACC
Organism: Nocardia transvalensis; assembly: GCF_015477765.1. Taxonomy (GTDB): domain Bacteria; phylum Actinomycetota; class Actinomycetes; order Mycobacteriales; family Mycobacteriaceae; genus Nocardia; species Nocardia transvalensis_A. The sequence continues at coordinate 471,819 of NZ_JADLQQ010000001.1, forward strand.
GGCAGTGCCGACGCGATCCTGCAGTCGATGAATCTGATCTACGACGAGGACCCCGACTACATCGTGGTGTTCGGCGCCGACCATGTCTACCGCATGGACCCCGAGCAGATGGTGCAGCACCACATCGACTCCGGCGCCGGGGTGACGGTGGCCGGTATCCGGGTGCCGCGCGCCGAGGCGGGCGCGTTCGGGTGCATCGACTCCGACGACTCCGGCCGCATCACCCAGTTCCTGGAGAAGCCGGTCCACCCGCCCGGCACGCCGGATGACCCCAATGTGACATTTGCGTCCATGGGCAACTACGTGTTCAGCACGAAGGTCTTGGTCGACGCGATCCGCGCCGATGCCGACGACTCCGACTCCGATCACGATATGGGCGGCGACATCATCCCGGCGCTCGTGGCCCAGGGCGAGGCCGGGGTGTACGACTTCGCCGAGAACGATGTGCCCGGCTCCACCGACCGCGACCGCGGCTACTGGCGCGATGTCGGCACCATCGACGCCTTCTACGACGCCCATATGGATCTGGTATCGGTGCATCCGATCTTCAATCTCTACAACAAGCACTGGCCGATCCGCGGGGCCGCGGAGAATCTGCCGCCCGCCAAATTCGCCCAGGGCGGGCTGGCGCAGGAGTCGATCGTGGGTGCGGGCAGCATTCTGTCGGCCGCGACGGTGCGCAATTCCGTGCTCAGTTCCAATGTGTTCGTCGAGGACGGCGCGACCGTGGAGGGCAGTGTGCTCATGCCGGGGGTGCGGGTGGGCCGCGGCGCGGTGGTGCGGCGCGCGATCCTGGACAAGAACGTGATGGTCGGCGAGGGCGAGATCATCGGCGTCGACCTGGACCGGGACCGGGAACGATTCGCGGTCAGCAACGGCGGTGTGGTGACCGTCGGCAAAGGGATCTGGGTGTAGGGCCTACTGCCAGCCGGGCGGGGGCGGGGTGGGTGAGGCCGTGCAGAACGGGTAGCACGAACCCCGCGGGACGGGCGTGATGCCGGCCGGTTCGTTGTAGTTGGTGCCGCTGACCAACAGCAAAACCAACAGTGCGAGGAAGAGCACGATGCCGAGCACGACCGCCGCCAGGATGGGCCATCCGCGCGGCAACAGGGCCCCGACCACCAGCCCGCGATAGAGGACCATTACGCCTCCTCCGCGATCGAATCGCTTACTCTCCCAATGTTATCCGCTCGCGATTCGGCAGCCTATCAACCTGTCGGGCAGAAGGCGCGCTGCTGGGTAACTGTCCGCCGCACGCGCGGCGTGTCGCATTCGGAAACCGGTGGACGGTGCCGTCCGGGAGAGATTGCCCGGGATCAGCGCGGCGGGACGGGTTGCGGCGTGGTGGCGGTGCAGAACGGCTCACACGCCCCGGGCGTGGGCTTGGGCACCCGCGACGGCTGGTCGTGGAAGTCCGCTCCGCTGATCAACACCATCACCACCAGGGCGGTGGACAGTATCAGTGCCAGCACCAGCAGCGCCGGGACCAGCCAGCCCGGCGGCATGCGCTCACCGAAGAAGATTCCGTATTCGCCAGCCATGCCAGTCCTCCGCCTCGCGGCCGTCGCCTGCCCGGATGCCGTTCGGGCACTGTGCGCTCGACCCGCTAACGACGGGATACCCAACGCGGGACAGAGAAATCGGCAGTTCAGAGGTGGTTTCGATGACGAGCCGGCATAGTTTGCATGTCGTTCCCGCTACGGGTTGGCCCCCGGGATGCCACACGAGCATCCCGGGGACGACGGCCTCACTGGCGCAGGTCGCGACGGCGGAATCCGATGAGCCCGACCGCGATCAGCGCGGCCGCGACGACCACCATGATCACCACGGGGGTGGCGGTGAACGACTCGGCGGGCAGCTTCGGCAGATGGCTGTACGGGGCGAGATCCAGAAGCCATTGCGGCACACCCGAAATGGCTCCGAGCAGATACAGAGCTATCGCGGCGGTGAACACGCCCCACGCCACCGGAGCCCAGCGCGGCAGCAATCCGAACAGCAGCACGGTGGCACCGGCGAAGAGCCAGATGGCAGGCAGTTGCACCAGTGCCGCACCCAGTATCCGCGGCAGTTTGCCACCGATATCGCCGGCGGCGGCGCCGTAGACCACACCACCGATGACCCCGGACACCAGCAGGATCACGGCGGGACCGACGAGGGCGAAGGCCATATGCGATGCCGCCCAACGGATTCGGCCGACGGCACCGGCGAGGATCCCCTCGGCGTGCTGCGCGGTCTCTTCCGAATGCAGCCGCAGCGCCGCGGAAATCGCATAGGCGGTCGCGGCCACTCCGATCATCGTGTACGCCATGTTGGCGAACCCGTCTTCGAGCGCCTGGGCGCCACCGAGGCGGGTGACGAGGTCGTTGATGGCTTTGCTGTCGCCCAACTCGTCGCCGATGCCGTGGATGACGCTGCCGAAGACCAACGCGTACAGCGACACCCCGATCGTCCACGCCAGCAGGGTTCCGCGCTGCAGCCGCCAGGCCAGCCCGAACGGTCCCGCCAGCGCCGCCCCGGCGGCGGGCGCGCCGGGACGCTCGGCAATCAGGCCCGCACCCAGGTCACGCCGGTTCAGCAGGACGTAGGCCACCGCGATGAGCACGGCCGTCGCCGCCACATGCAACAGCAGAATCCCGAAGTGGTTGCCCGCGAACGGCCGCACCTGCAGCGACCACCCCTGCGGCGAGAGCCAGGTGAACAGGTTGGTCGGCCCGTCCGCGGCGCGGGCGTCACCGATGGCACGCAGGCTGTAGCAGGCCGCCAGTACCGCGAAGGCCATGCCTCGTGCGGTGCGTGCGCTGGCGCTCAACTGTGCCGCCACCGCGGCCACGGCCGCGAAGACGAGGCCCGCGGCCGCCTCGGCGAGCCCGAATGCCAGCGCATCGGTACCGGGGACCCCGGCGGCCCGGATGCTGGCGGCACCGATCAGCCCGACGGCCAGCGCCCCGCCGCAGGCGATGATCAATGTGGCCGTCAGGTTGGCGAACTTTCCGAGCCGGGTCGAGGCCAGCAGCTCTCCGCGCCCGGTCTCCTCCTCGGCCCGGGTGTGCCGGATGACGACGAGGATCGTCGCGACCGCGATGAGCGTGTGGAACATCCCGGCCTTCCACAGACCGGCGGCGGCCGCGGAGGTGGTGTTGTAGATCGGGCCGTACATGGCCAGCTGCGCCGGGCTTGTCAGAATCGAGTGCGCAAAATTCTGCAGATCGGCCTGGGTCGTATAGACCTTCTCGGTGCTCTCGACATAGACGCTGCCCAGCGGCACCGACAGCAGCAGCACCCACAGCGGCAGCACGATCCGGTCGCGGCGCAGATACAGCCTCAGCAGCCGCAGTGTTCCGGTGAAATACGAGGCAGTCCAGGCGGATTCCGCGCGGCGGTAATGCCGGGCGACGGTGGCGGTGGTCATTTCGACGCCTCCGCGAGATTGCGGGGGTGGCCGCCGACGCCGTTGTCGGCGGCCGGGCGCCCGTCCTGTGAGTAGTGCCGGAGGAACAGTTCCTCCAGCGTCGGCGGCTGGCTGACCAGGCTGCGGACCCCGGCATCGCCGAGTATCCGGATCAGTTCACCCAGGTGGTCGCCGTCGACCTGGCAGTGCAGGGTGTGATCCTCGATGCTGATGTCCTCCACACCGGCGAGGCGACTGAGATCGCCGGGGTCGCCGGTCAATTCGGCCCTGATGGAGGTGCGGCTCAGGTGCCGCATCTCGGCCAGGGTGCCGCTTTCGACCGTCTTCCCGGCGCGGATGATGGTGACCCGATCACACAGCGCCTCCACCTCCGAGAGGATGTGGCTGGACAGCAGCACCGTCACGCCGCGCTCGGCCGCCTCCTGAGCGCATTCGCGAAACACCTGTTCCATCAACGGGTCCAACCCCGAGGTCGGCTCGTCCAGCAGCAACAGGGTGGCATTCGAGGAGAAGGCCGAGACCAACGCGACCTTCTGTCGGTTGCCCTTGGAATAGGTGCGCGCCTTCTTGCGCGGATCGAGTTCGAAGCGGTCGATCAGCTCGGCCCGGCGGGCGGTGTCGATCCCGCCGCGCATGCGGGCCAGCAGGTCGATGGTCTCGCCACCGGACAGCGACGGCCACAGCGTGACATCGCCCGGGACATAGGCGATGTCGTGGTGCAGGGCGACCGCGTCGGTCCACGGATCGCGGCCGAGCACGCGGGCGTCGCCGGAGGTCTTGGCGAGAATTCCCAGCAGAATCCGGATGGTGGTCGACTTCCCGGCGCCGTTCGGGCCGAGGAAGCCGTGCACCTCGCCTTCGGCGACCTCGAGGTCGAGACCGTCGAGGGCGTGCACCTGTCCGAAATGCTTGTGCAGGTCTCGGACGCTGATTGCCGATGACATCGAATCTCCTTGTGAGATTTACGGTTCACCGATCTGTTCGTATTGCTCCAGCATGGTCGAATCGGTGAAGAGGCCGTTGGTGAAGATTTCCAGCGCCGGCAGCACGGCCATTTCGCCGTACTCCTGCAGCGCTTTTCGATAGTCGAGCTTTCCGTCGTGCCGGGCGGCGTACAGCTGCAGGAACAGGAAGAACGCGCCGCCGTTGTGCAGGGCCAGGTATCGCGCCGTCGCCTTCAGATCTCGTGGCGGCCGCAGGGTTCCGGCTTCGATCCCCACGGTCAGATAGCCTTCGACGTCCTCGACCAGATGCTCGTACAGAGTCGTCATGAGCGAGCCACCGGCTTGAAAGGCGCGCATCATGTAGGCGATATAGGGAGCGAAATCCCCTATCTCCCCCAAGGCTTCGAGCAGACCCCTCGACGAGGGCTTGCGGATGTAGTCCGTCTTGACCTGCCGGATGAGAGCGCGCACGTACTCATCGCAGGCTTCCCGCAGCCCGTCCTTGGAACCGAAGTGGTGATTGACCAGCCCGGGTGATACGCCCGCCGCGGCGGCGATGGCACGCACCCCGACCCCGAAACCCTGCTCGCCGAAGACGACGATCGCGGCGTCGCGAATGCGAGCGCGCGTGCTCAGGTCGTCGGCGGATCCTTCCGATAAGGCTGCTCCCTTAAACACATGTTCAATATACTAAACGCTCGTTCAACCGGCAGGCAATAGCCAATGACCTGCTGTTTCGTAACGATTCACGAGGGCGGTTCGCCCGTTTTGCGTCAGTGCAGCTTGCGCCCCTGGAAGCCGGCCATCCCCTCCGCCGCCACGCGGGCCGGTTCGCCGCGACCGCGCCGACTGCCCGCATAGGCCCACTCCCGCACCGACGCGACGACCTGCGGCAGCAATCGCACCTCGGACGGGCGGTTCAGTACCGGATCGAAGAAGCCGGGCGCGGCGTGTTCGCCGATCTCCGGCCGCGACACGGTGATCTCGGCCAGCGTCCGGGCGCTCCCCCGCAACGGCGCGGCCCGCAGCACGAACTCCAGCCGGTGCCCGTCGCGGTACTCGCACAGCGCATCCAACGAAACCGATTGCGGCTGAGCGGAATCGGGTGTGGCGAATATCCATTCGGCCGGACCGTCGAACAACGAGTAGGCCATCAGGCTGCCGTAGCGGGCCTCGGCCCAACTGCGCACCGGCCGCAGCAGAAATCGCCCGAGGGTTCCGGTCCCCGTGGTGGCCAGCGCCAGATCCCAGGGCCGATCGCGCCAATCCAGTACGCGCAGAGCCAATCCCAGGACGTCGGGGATGCCGTCGGGCATGCTGGTGGCCTTGGACATCCGGGCCAGGACGGTTTTGTCCCGGCCGCCGATCAGCCGGGCGTAATCGTCGTCCACCGCGTGCAGCGCCCCGGTCAGCGGCAGGCCCTCGGGATGGAACACTCGAGCGTGACGCAGCCGCGCCAGGGCCGAAAAAGCCTCCGTCACAATGCGATCCGGGAGGGGCATGGCAATCACCTCGTCTCTGGCGGCCGCAGTCGGGACCGACCCGCTTATAGCACAGGCGATACCCACCCGCCGGCCGGTCAACCGCGCCCGGCGAGCCTTGTCGTCACCCCCGCGAGGCGCAGAGCAGCCCGTCGCCCACCGGGATCAGCACACTGGTCAGATCCGGATCCTCGGCGATGGCCCGGGTGGCGGCGCGCACGGCCTGGGTGGCCGGGTCGCGCTGGGCCGGATCGGGCACCCGGCCCCCGAGCAGGGCATTGTGCAAGACGATCGCCCCGCCCTCGCGCAGCAGCCGCACCCCCTGCGCGACATACTGCGGGTGCTCGAGCGGCGCGGCATCGACGAAGACCAGGTCATAGGCGCCGTCGGCCAGGCGCGGCAGCACATCCAGCGCGCGGCCGTTGATCAGCCGGGTGCGCGCCGGTGGGATGTCGGCGGTGCGGAACGCGTCCTTGGCCGCGCGCTGATGTTCCGGCTCGGAGTCGATCGTGGTCAGCGTGCCGTCCTCGCGCATGCCGTCCAGCAGCCACAATCCGCTGATCCCCGCGCCCGTGCCCACCTCCACGACCGCCCGCGCGCCCAGCAGCTGGGCGTACATGCTCAGCAACGCCCCCACCGCGGGCGGCACCGGCGCGGCGCCGAGTTCGGTGGCCCGCTCCCGCGCGGCGAGCAGGATCTCGTCCTCGACGACCGATTCCTCGACGTAGGCGAGGTTGCGCTGCAGGGCCGATGCCGCGGGTAACTGGCTCACGACGTCACCTCGCTGGCGCTCGGTGCCGCCGTGCGCCAGGCGCGCTGTGTCCTTGATTCGCTCGCAAGCTCGCTCACGCATAAAGGCTAATCGCGGAACACCCCCACGTCGCGAGCGACGGGCCGCGGCGGTGAGGCAGTAGGGGGCACACCGCTGCGAATTTTTCTCAGGTGTCCCTCAGCATCCCCATACGACGGGCACATCGGGAGCCGACATATTAAGGGCTACGCAAAGGCCGACCGACCGTCGGAGGGCGCCCGGGAACAACCGGCACCGAGAAATCGGTTGTATCCCGTACGCGACATCTCTAATGTCACGTTTTTGCGCCGGCCACGGTCCCGAGTAGGAGGTAACCCCATCCACATGGTCGATGCGGCGCGTGAGTACGCCACCTTGCCCGAGTCCAGCCTGCCGATCGACGGCCGGGCGGACTACGAGCTGCCCGCCTCCGGCAGCGACACCACCACCCCGGATGTCGATGCCGACACCCCGCCCGTCCCCGGCGAGGCCGAGGACCCACTGACCGGTACCGCCGCCTTCGATGCCACCGGCGACCGGTCCATGATGCCGACCTGGGACGAACTGGTCCGCGAGCACGCCGACCGGGTGTACCGGCTGGCCTACCGCCTGACCGGCGACCCGCAGGACGCCGAGGACCTCACCCAGGAGACGTTCATCCGCGTCTTCCGTTCGCTGTCGAACTATCAGCCGGGCACCTTCGAGGGCTGGTTGCATCGCATCACGACCAACCTGTTCCTGGACATGGTGCGTCGGCGCAACCGGATCCGGATGGAGGCATTGCCCGACGACTACGACCGGGTGCCCGCCGACGGTCCCGGCCCGGAGCAGGTCTATCACGACGCCAACCTCGACCCGGATCTGCAGTCGGCGCTGGACGCGCTGGCTCCGGAGTTCCGCGCCGCGGTGGTCCTGTGCGATATCGAGGGCCTGTCCTACGAGGAAATCGGCGCCACCCTCGGGGTGAAACTGGGCACCGTGCGCAGTCGCATCCACCGCGGCCGCCAGGCATTGCGGGAGCACCTTGCGCATAATGGTTCTCAGCAGCGGTTCGCCGCTGACGAGAAGGTCGGGTGACCAGCGCCGCTGTCCGGCGGCGAATCCCGGCGCAGCTGTTGTCCGTCGGAAGGGTGTGCACCGTATGAGTGGCGAGGACGCCGCGGCAAGCCGCGATTTCGGCCGAGCGGCAGGCCGCCCCTCGGGACGTCCGCCTCGTTTCGCTCCCACCGAACATCTGGCCAGCGAGGCCATCGCCGCCTACGTCGACGGCGAGCTGCGCATGAACGCTTATCTGCGCGCCGCAGAACATCTCGCCAAATGCCCCGAATGCGCGGCCGAGGTCGAGGCACAGCAGCAGGCGCGCATCGCGCTGCGCCGGGCCGCACAGCGGCAGATCTCCGCGCCCACCGACCTGCACGACACGCTGAGCCGCATTCCGCTCGCCGACCTCACCGGACAGAGTGTGGAGGATATGTCGCGCGGCACGAGTTTCCTCGGGCTGCGGGCGGATTCGTTCCATTTCGTGTCCGACAGCAGGCGGTGGACCGGATGGTGGCGCAAGTAGAGTTCAGCACGTGACCTCCGAATCGACGAACACCGGATCGACGTCCGACGACCGCAGTGCCGCGTCGGATTCGGCGGCCAACAGGGGGAACCTGCGGCCGCCGGACGCACCCGTGCTGGGACCTCGCCCGGTGTACCGGCCACATATCGATACCCACACCGCGCGCGCCTTCCGCCGGCCCACCGGTCAGGCCGGATCGTTCGCCCCCCACACCCCCGCCGCCCCGACTTCGAAGCACGACGGCCCCGAACTGGTGAACCGGCCCCCGGATGCGGTGCTGGCCGAGGCGTTCGGCCGTCCCGAGGGTTCCACCGAAATTCTGCAGCGGGATCCGGATGCGGAGACCGAGTCGGCCACCCCTGCCGCACCCGCCGACCCGTGGCGCGACCCCGACTCCGCCGCCCGGCTGGGCTCACCCGCCATCGCCGCCCCGCGCACACAGCAACTGCCCCCGGCACCGAAGCTCACCGCCCGGGAGGTGCTGTTCGGCGGCAGGGTGGCACCCAAGGCATTGGCGATCCTGGCGGTGGTCGCCCTGGCCGTCGGCCTGGTCGGTGGTTTGGTGGGTCGGCTCACCGCCGAGGCCACCTCGGCGCTCACCTCCCGCAAGGTCACGCTGGCGCAGGAGAGCGCACCGGACAAGCCCCACGGCCAGGTGGCGAAGGTGGCCGACGCGGTGCTGCCGTCGGTGGTGTCGATCCGGCAGACGGTGGGTGACAACGGTGCGCTCGGTTCGGGCGTGGTGATCGATGGCAACGGCTACATCGTCACCAACAATCACGTCATCTCGATGGCCGCGTTGGACAAGACCGGCAAGGCAAAGATCCAGGTGACCTTCTCCGACGGCAACCGGGTACCGGCCCGGCTGGTCGGGCGCGATCCCAAGACCGATCTGGCGGTGCTCAAGGTCGACGTCAACAACCTGACCGTGGCCCGGCTGGGCAAGTCCTCGGACGTCCAGGTCGGTGACGATGTGCTCGCCATCGGTTCGCCGCTGGGTCTGAACGAGACTGTCACCTCCGGCATCGTCAGCGCGCTGCACCGGGCCATCGAGGAGTCGCCGGAGGCCGGCGACGATTCGGCCGGTGCCTTCGACGCCGTGCAGACCGACGCGGCGATCAACCACGGCAACTCCGGTGGCGCGCTCGTCGACGACCAGGGTCGGTTGATCGGCATCAATACCGCCATCCGCAGCGAGAGCGGCGGCTCGGTCGGCCTGGGCTTCGCCATTCCGGTCGATCTGGTGCAGCGCATCGCGCAGACGTTGATCCGCGACGGCTCGGTCCACCACCCGGACATGGGCGTGAGCACCCGCACCAAGCAGGTCGAGAACGATGCGCTCACCGGCGCACAGGTCGCCGACGTGCGAGCCGGCGGACCGGCCGCGAAGGCCGGAATTTCCGAGGGCGACATCATCGTGAAGGTCGGTGACCGCGAAATCAGGGAGAAGGCCGACTTCGCCGTCGCGGTGCAGTCGCATCAGATCGGCGAGACCGTCCCCGTCCAACTGATCCGTGACGGGCGCCGGGTGGACGTCCAGGTCACGCTGGAATCCGACTGATTCCGACGTCGCGGGCTACCTGGGCTCGCGCGAGTCGGCCCAGGTAGCCTGTCTGTGTGTTCAACATCGGCTGGCCCGAGATGGTGATCCTGGTGGTCGCCGCGCTGGTTATTCTCGGACCGGAGCGGCTGCCGGGGGCGATTCGCTGGACCGCGCAGAGCTTGCGGCAGGTGCGTGACTACGCCAGTGGGGCGACCACTCAACTGCGCAGCGAGTTGGGGCCGGAGTTCGACGAACTGCGCAAGCCGCTGGAGGAGATCAACGAGCTGCGCAGGCCGCTCACCGAGCTCCGCGGTATGACGCCGCGGTCGGTGGTGACCAAACATCTGCTCAACGGGGACGATTCGCTGTTCACCGGAAATTTCGACAAACCGACCAGTACGTCCAACGGGTCGGGATATTCGCCGCCTCCGAGCTATTCGCCGCCGGAGCCGCCGAAACCGCTGGCGCGCAACGAGAAACCACCCATCGACTTCGACGCGACGTAACGATTTGCGCTCGTCACGGCCGCTCGCTGGCGTCGTTTCGCCGGTTTCGAGGTATCGGCCCAGGTAGATCCGGGTGATTGATCGCTCCGAACGGAAATGCTTATGTCAAGCGGGATGGACACCTAGCGCTGTCGAGCTGTCTAGACTGCGCACATGTCGGCCGATGAGGTGGCACGGGTGTTCGCGATCGAAGACAAGGTCGAGCGCCTCAAGGCTGCGACCGAAGGCGTTGCTCAGGCCCAGCAGACCATCAACGAACTCACGCGCATCCGACGGGCCGTCATCCGGGAGCTGCATGCCGAGGGGTGGACCTTCGCCAGAATCGGTGCGGCGGCAGGCCTTTCGCGTGCACGGATTCACCAGGTCAGTACGCAGGGACCGGTGCCGGAGGGATTGTTCTTCGGGCACGGGCCGCTGACCATCCTCACACCGGATGTGCGCAGCACCACCCGGGCGGCGCCGCTGGTCGGCGCGCCCGATGCCGCGGCGCCGCACCGGCTGGTGGAACTGTTGCGGGAGTTGGGTTTTACCGTCGGCGTGGAGCGCTTCCTCCCCGGACGACCGCTGGATCTGGATCGCGACGGGCTCATCGTGCTGGGTGGCCCGGAGCTGTCGCCGAGCCTGCGCTACCTCGTCGCCGCCGACCCACGCCTGCGCCGCACCGTCGCCCGCGCGGGACGGGTCCGCCGCGGCATCGAGGACCGCGCCGCCCGCCGGGTATACCGCCCCGGCGGCACCGAGCCCTACGACATCGCCTACCTGGCCCGCCTCCCCCGCCCCGACACCCGCGGCGCCATCCTGGTGATCGACGGCCTACACCCACCCGGCTCCCTGGGCGCCATCCGCCTCCTGGCCACCCGCCTGGCCACCCTCCACGAACGCGCCGGCACCCACCCCTTCTCCGCCGTAGTAGGCGTCCGCTACGACCGCAACACCGGCGAACCCTTGGAAGCCGACCTCCTCACCCCCATCTACCGCCACGAAAGATAGGACCCTGTCGTCCGGCCTGGCGGCCGGACGACAGGGAATGAGAAGCCCTCCCCGAGACGACAACACTGACGCAACCACCGACCGGGTCACAGGGAATGGGAAGGCTTCCCGTTCGGACGACACGGATGGCGCGGCCCCCGACCTAGCAGCAGGAGACGCGAAACCTCCGCCCGGGATGACACTGGCTGAGGGCTCACTACTCCCCGCCGCAGCGGCCCTTCGTTCCCCGCCGCGAGCGCAGCGAGCGGCGGGGTTATGCGGCGACGCGGGCTGGGCGGAGGGTGTTCATCGGGGGGCGGTCGGCGAGGGAGACTTCCGTGGTCATGGCGGTGAATTCGTCGCCGATCAGCGGGAATTGGGTGAGGGCGGCGCCGGAGTCGCGGATTCCGCTGCGGCCCAGGATGGTTCCGACGATTTGGCGGCTCATGACGCCCAGGTCGGAGAGGGGGCGGTTGCGGTGGGTGCGCACGCCCAGGTTCACCTGGCCGAGGGCCGGCAGGCCCAGCAGGTCGTAGGTGTCGAGCAGCAGGCCGATTTCGACGCCATAGCCGGGGGCGAACGGTACCGAGGTGAGCAGCTCGCGGGTGCCCGCATACTCACCGCCCAACGGCTGCAACACCTTCGACAGGTCCGGGCGCAGCGCCGCCAGCAGCGGGCGGGCCACCAGTTCGGTCACGCGGCCGCCGCCGTTGTGATCCACCGTCTCGCCGTGCCGCAGCGGGCGCCGGTAGTACGCCTTCACCAGGTGCAGATCGTCGATGGTGAGCAGCGGTCCGAGCAGCTTCGGCACGAACATCGGATCCGGGTCGATCAGGTCGGAATCCACGAATGCGATCAGATCCCCGGTGGTGGCGGCCAGGGAGCGCCACAGCACCTCGCCCTTACCGGGCACCGGGTCCAGCTCGGGGACGGCCTGTTCCCGGGTGACCACCCGCGCACCGGCGGCGCGGGCGCGGTCGACTGTCGCGTCGACGGACCCGGAGTCCAGCACCACCAGCTCGTCGACCAGCGTCCCCACCAGCGGCCGGATACTGGTCACCACGTCGGCGACGGTGCGTTCCTCGTTCAGCGCGGGCAGCACCACCGAGACCGTGCGCCCGGCCTTGGCGGCGATCAGTTCATCGACCGTCCACTCGGGACGGTCCCAGGTGCGGGCGGTAGCCCAGTCGGAAGTTTCGGGGTTGGTTGTCATACCAGACCTCGCAGGGTTCGTGCGGGGGGCCGGATGCCCTGAATCGCGGCGATCATGTCCACCACCCGCCGAGTCGCGGCGACCTCGTGGACACGGAAAACTCGGGCGCCGGCCGCGGCGGACCATGCCGTTGCCGCCAATGTGCCCTCCAATCGCTCGGATAGGCCGACACCAAGAGTCTCCCCGATGAAATCCTTGTTGCTCAGCGCCATCAAGACCGGCCACCCGGTATTTACAAGAACGTCCATCGCCCGCAACAGTGCCAGCCCGTGATAGGTGTTCTTGCCGAAATCGTGGGTCGGATCGATCAGAATCGCGTCCTTGCTCACCCCGGCCGCGGCGGCCTCCTCGGCCGCCCGCACGACGGTGTCGGTGACCTCGGCCACCACATCGTCGTAGCGGACCCGATGCGGGCGGGTGCGCGGCCTGGCCCCGCCGGTGTGACTGCAGACGATACCGACCCGCAGATCGGCGGCCACCGCGACCAGATCCGGATCCGCACCCGCCCAGGTGTCGTTGATCAGATCCGCGCCCTCGGCCACGGCGGCCCGCGCCACCTCGCTGCGCCAGGTGTCGATGCTGATCAGCAGGTCCGGATAGCGCTCACGGATGGCCGCCACGAACGGCACCACCCGGCGCGCCTCCTCCGCCGCATCCACCTCGTCTCCCGGCCCGGCCTTCACCCCGCCGATATCGACCAGGTCGGCACCCTCGTCGACGGCCCGGGCGACCGCCGCCAGGGCCGCGTCGTCGGTGAAGGTGGCCCCTTTGTCGTAGAACGAGTCGGGCGTCCGGTTCACGATGGCCATGACCAGCGCCCGATCGGTCGCCACCGGTTTACCGCACAAAGTGGACAACACCGGTGTCGAACTCATGTCCTCGACTGTACCGACCCCTGTCCCACAGCCGCCGCACCCCTTCTGGCACCTCACACCCGGTATGCACGGTCATAGCCGGTGCGCAGGGACGGCAGGGTGCGGCGTTCAGGGCCTGGGGGATTTGCCCGCGGCGACCTCGTCGGGATAGGCGTCGTAGTAGGGGACGTAGCCGTCGCTGCGCCCGGACAGGACGTAGAGGGTGGACGCCTCGTCGGGGGTGTAGCCCTGTTTGCGGAGCTCGACCTTGCGGCTCTTGAAGGTGGAGGTGGTCTCGAGCTCGTCGACGATGCGGATGACCAGGGGAACCGCATAGCTGGGCAGTCGCTCGAAGAGGTGAGCGGCCAGGGTGCGGCCGTCGAAGTCGACGCCCTGCCGCAGCGTCACCGCCGCCATACCGGCCTTCCCGTCGGTGCCCGGAATGTCGACACCGAACACAACGGCCTCGGCCACCGCCTCGGCCCCGTCGAAGGCGCTCTCCACCTCGGTCGTGGCGACGTTCTCACCCTTCCAGCGGAACGTGTCGCCCAGGCGGTCCACGAAGGAGATGTGCCGCCAATGCTGATCGCGCACCAGATCCCCGGTGTCGAACCAGCAGTCCCCCTCGGTGAAGGCATCGCGCACCAGCTTCGATTCGGTCGCTTCCCGGTCGGTGTATCCGTCGAACGGGGACCTGTCGGTCACCTTGGCCAGCAACAACCCGACCCCGCCGGAGCCCACCCGGCGCAGCCGCCCGTCCGGATACCTCCTGGGTTTGCCGGTGGCCTCGTCGAATTCGACCACCGCATACGGCAGCGGGCCGAATCCGGCGGTGCGGTCCACCCCGAATGCGTTGATGAAGGCGATATTCGCCTCACTGGCCGAATAGAATTCGACGATCCGCCCGATGCCGAAACGCTGCCGGAACTGATCCCACAATTCCGGGCGCAGTCCGTTGCCGATCGCCATACGCACCGAATGGCGGCGTTCGGCCGGATTCGCGGGTTGATTGAGCAGATAGCGGCACAGCTCGCCGATGTAGATGAATGCCGTTGCGCGAGAGGCGATCACCTCGTCCCAGAACCGCGACACCGAGAACTTCCGGCCCAGCGCCAGCGTCGCCTTCGCGCCCACCACCGCGCCCAGCGCCACGGTGATCGCATTATTGTGGTACAGCGGCAGGCAGCAGTACAGGGTGTCGTCGGCGTGCAGCCGAATGCCCAGCCCGCCGATCCCCGACATGCTCTTGTTCCACCGCAGGTGCGTCATCACACTGGCCTTCGGCATGCCGGTGGTACCGGAGGTGAAGATCAAAAAGGCGCGCTCACGAGCCCGGATGTCCTCGCACACCGGCGGATTCGTGGCATCGGCGCCGCGGGCCAGATCCGCGAGTTCGGCGGAGTACAGCAGATTCGGCGGCGGCTCGGGCAGCGACTCCAGCGCCTCGCGGCACTCCTCGCCGATCACGTTCACCGCGCTGTCCAGCAGGCCGAAGCTGTGCGCCAGAACCTGTTCGCGCTGATGGTGATTCAGCAATCCGACCGTGGCTCCCAGCTTCACCGCCGCGAGTATCGCGATCAGCGTCTCGGGCCGATTGGTCATCAGCACCCCGACCACATCCCCGCGCCGCACCCCGCGCGAGGTCAGCACATCGGCATAGCGGTTGGCCTCGGCATTGGCCTCTGCATAGGTGTAGTCACGTCCCTCGAAGCGGAGGAACGTCCGGTCCGGCACCCGCTGCGCGGCTCGCTGAAAGTGCAGGCCCACCGAGACCCGGTCGTGCGGGCGCACCAGCATGCCGAGCGCGCCGCGGAGCATTCCCGGTGCCTCCCAAGCCATTCCGGGCAGTTTCCGGGCAAGATCGAACAGGGAGACGTTGCGGGCATCCGCGGTCACGGTTTTCCTCCACCAGGGCTCGAGCTCAGAGCGGCTCGGCCAGCGCCTCGAAGGCCGATGCCAGGTCCGATGTCACCGTAACCCGGTCGAGCGCGGGCTGCCCGAGGAATCCCGCACCCTTTATCTCGTCGAGCCAGTCGAACAGGCCCCGGTAGTGTCCGCGCGGATCGAGCACCACCAGCGGCTTGTCGTGCAGGCCAAGGTATCCGCCGGTCCAGGCCTCGAAGAATTCTTCCAGCGTGCCGACACCGCCGGGCAGGGTGAGGAAGGCGTCGGCGCGCTCCTCCATGATCTGCTTGCGTTCGCGCATGGTGTCGGTGACGACCAGTTCGTCGGCATCCACGTCGGCCACCTCGAGATGCACCAGCTGTTTGGGGATCACGCCGATCGTGCGCGCCCCACCGGCCCGGGCCGCGGTGGCCACCGCACCCATCATCGACACATGGCCGCCGCCGGACACCAATTGCCAACCGCGCCGGGCGATTTCGGTACCGACCTGGGCGGCCAGTCGCAACTGTTCGGGTGCCGCGGCGCTCGCCGAGCAGTAGACGCACACCGCATACGACCGCTCACTCACCACTGATCCTCCGTACCGAGCGCGTTCTCGGCGCGCGATTCGGCTGCCCGCACCACGATGTCGATCACTTCCTCCACACTGTCGGTCACATGCAGCAGGCCCAGATCGCCGGGCGAGATCTTGCCCGATCCCTGCAGCGAATCCCGCAGCCAATCCACCAAACCCGACCAGTACCGCGTGCCGAACAGCACGATCGGGAATCGGGTGATCTTGCGGGTCTGGACCAGTGTCAGCGCCTCGAACAGCTCGTCGAGGGTGCCGAAACCACCCGGCAGGCAGATGAATGCCTGCGAGTACTTGACGAACATCGTCTTGCGGGCGAAGAAGTAGCGGAAGTTGATGCCCAGGTCCACCCACTCGTTGAGGCCCTGCTCCATCGGCAGTTCGATGCCGAGTCCGACCGAGAATCCGCCCGCCTCCGACGCTCCCCGGTTGGCCGCCTCCATCACGCCCGGGCCGCCACCGGTGATCACCGCGAACCCGGCCCGCGCCAACGCACCGCCGATCGCACGGGCCGCCTGATACTCCGGCGTGTCGACCCGGGTGCGGGCGGAACCGAAAACGGCCACCGCGCGCGGAATCTCGGCGAGGGCGCCGAAGCCCTCCACGAATTCGCTCTGGATGCGCAGCACTCGCCAGGGGTCGGTATGCACCCAGTCGGTAGGCCCGCGACCATCGAGCAAATGCTGATCGGTGGTGCCGGTGCCATCTTTTCGATCACGACGCAACATGATGGGTCCGCGGAACTTCGGGGTCGACTTCGGCGATCGGACGAAATCGGGCTCGGAGTCGGTGGCCATGGGACCACGCTAGCAGCGCTGGTAATGCCACTCCGTGGTCCCGGTCACGCACCGGTCAGGTAGCTGCGCAGGATCTGGGTGACGGTGGTGATCTGCGCGGTCGGGACGTGCTCGTCGATCTTGTGGGCCAGGTTGGGGTCGCCGGGGCCGAAGTTGACCGACGGGATGCCGCGCGCGGCGAACCGGGAGACATCGGTCCAGCCGTACTTGGCGCGCACCCCTCCCCCGCCGTGCCCGTGCACGATCTCGACCAGATTCTTCGCCGCGGGGGCCGACAGGCCGGGCAGGGCGCCGGGGGCGCCGTCGGTGCGCTCGAATCCGATGTCCAGGCCCGCGAAGACCTCGCGCACATGCTCGGTCGCCTGGTCGAGGGTGCGGTCGGGCGCGAAGCGGAAATTCACCACCACCTCGGCCTCGTCCGGGACCACATTGCCCGCGACACCGCCGGATACCTGCACCGCCGACAGGCCCTCGCGATAGACGCAGCCGTCGATGTCGACCTCGCGAGCCCGGTAGTTGCGCAGCCGGTCCAGAATCGGCGCCAGCTGGTGAATCGCGTTGTTGCCCAGCCAGGCTCGCGCGGTATGGGCGCGGGTGCCCGACGTCGTGAGCCGGGCCCGCAGCGTGCCCTGGCAACCCGCCTCGATCCGGCCGCCGGACGGCTCGCCCAGGATGGCGAGGTCGGCCTCGAGCCATTCGGGCAGTTCGCGTTCGATGCGGCCGAGGCCGTTGAATTCGGCGGCGATCTCCTCGCAGTCGTAGAAGATCAGTGTCAGATCGCAGATCGGCTCGGCGACGGTGGCCGCCAGGTGCAGGAAGACCGCATCGCCCGACTTCATGTCCACGCTGCCGCAGCCGTACAACTGCTGCTCACCGTTCTCGACGACGAACCGGCCGGGCACGTTGCCGGCGATCGGCACGGTATCCAGATGCCCGGCGAGGATCACCCGGGTCGGCAGGCCACGGTTGGTGCGGGCCAGTACGGCGTTACCGTCGCGGATCACCTCGAAGCCCTCGGTCTGGGTCCGCAGCGCATCGGCGACGACATCGGCGATGGCCGCCTCGTCCTGAGAGACGCTCGGGATGTCGACGAGGGCGGCGGTGAGCGCAATGGGGTCGGCACGCAGATCGAGGGTCACCCCACCCACCCTAATGAACCCAGCCAATAGACTGCTCGGCGTGAGTATTCAGGGAGCATCCGCAGTCGGCCTCGCGACGGTGACCGTGAACGGGACGGTCCTCGACACCTGGTATCCGTATCCCGAGCTGGGCGAGTTCGCCACATCCGGCACCGAGAAGCTGAGCCCGGCCGATCCCGAATACACCCAGTTCGCCGAGCTCGTCGGTTTCGACGAGGCCCGTCGCGTCGAGGTCGTCGCGGTGCGCACCACCATCGCCGATCTGTCCGCCGCACCGGCCGACACCCACGACGTCTACCTGCGGCTGCATCTGGTCTCGCACCGACTGGTCCGCCCGCACGGCACCAGCCTGGACGGCATCTTCGGCCTGCTCAGCAACGTGGTGTGGACCAACCACGGACCGTGTGCGGTCGAGGACTTCGAGTTGGTCCGGGCCAAGCTGCGCGCCCGCGGGGCTGTCGCGGTGTACGGGGTCGACAAGTTCCCGCGCATGGTCGACTACGTGCTGCCGTCCGGGGTGCGTATTGCCGATGCCGATCGGGTGCGGCTGGGTGCGCATCTGGCCGAGGGCACCACGGTCATGCACGAGGGCTTCGTGAACTACAACGCGGGCACGCTCGGCGCCTCCATGGTGGAGGGCCGCATCTCCGCCGGCGTGGTGGTCGGCAACGGCTCCGATATCGGCGGCGGCGCCTCGATCATGGGCACCCTGTCCGGCGGCGGTAAGCACGTCATCTCGATCGGCGAACGCTGCCTGCTCGGCGCCAACGCGGGCCTGGGCATCTCCCTCGGCGACGACTGCATCATCGAGGCAGGCCTCTACCTCACCGCCGGCACCAAGGTCGCCCTCCCCGACGGCCGCACCACCAAGGCCGCCGAATTGTCCGGCCAGTCCAACCTCCTGTTCCGCCGCAACTCCCTCACCGGCACCGTCGAGGTCGTCCCCCGCAAGGGCACCGGCATCGAACTCAACGCCGCCCTCCACGCCAACTGAGCGAGTCCCCCACCGCTCGCTAGCGCTCGCGGTGGGGGATATGAGAGGCCCGCCTCGCAGAGATGAGGCTCGCCCTCCTCATCAACGAGCTCGCGGCGCGGTGGGGACATGGGAGGGGCTCACGCCGGGCATGTGGAGGCACGCGCCATAAGGCGTTATTGGTCGCCCCGCCGCCGACAGACTTGTTGGTTTCCCGCGCCGACAGGCCTATTGGCTCCCCGCCGCCGACAGGCCCATTGCTTCCCCGCCGCCGACAGGCCCATTGCTTCCCCGCCGCCGACAGGCCCATTGCTTCCCCGCCGCCGACAGGCCCATTGCTTCCCCGCCGCCGACAGGCCCATTGGTTCCCCGCCGGGAGCGCAGCGAGCGGCGGGGGATTTACTACTCGATGCCGAAGGCGAGGACTCGTTCGGGGGTGATGCGGATGAGTTCCGGGGAACCGCCCGGGATGAAGGTGTCCACGCCGCGCAGGGCTTGGGCGGTGCCGCGGATTTCGAGGCAGCGGACTTCCCAGGGGTCGAGGGATTCGATGTCGTCGACGACGAAGGCTACTCGGTCGTGTTTGGCGAGGTTGCGGAACTTCTGGGAGGCGCCGAGGTTGTGGCCGCCGATATCGATGGTGCCGAGGGACTCGTTGTAGCGGAAGCCGACCGGATTGTTCTGGGGAGAGCCGTCCGGGCGGATGGTGGCCAGTCGGCCCAATCGCTGGGCGCGCAGATACTCGATCTGGGCGGGCGACAGTGTTGCGATCACGCGACGACCTTAGAACCTCGAGTGCGCTAGAGGTCAAGCCAATAGTTTCTTCTGCACCTTGCCCATGGCGTTGCGCGGCAACGAATCCACCAGCCGCACCTCGCGGGGTCGCTTGTGCACCGAGAGTTGCTGTGCGACATGGTCGATGAGGTCCTTCTCGATGGATTCGCCCGCTGCGCCGCGCGGTACGACAAAGGCGACGATGCGCTGGCCCAGATCGTCGTCGGGCACCCCCACGACCGCAACCTCGGCGACCGCGGGGTGGCCGAGCAGCGCGGTCTCGATCTCGCCCGCGCCGACGCGGTAACCGCCGGACTTGATGAGATCGACCGATTCGCGGCCGACGATGCGGTGGAAGCCGTCACCGTCGATGACGGCCACATCCCCGGTGCGGAACCAGCCGTCGTCGGTCCAGCACTCGGCGGTGGCCTCGGGCCGGTCGAGATACCCGTCGAACAGCATCGGACCGCGTACCTGCAGGCCGCCGACGCTTTCCCCGTCGTGCGGCACCGCATTACCCGCCTCGTCCCGCAGCCGGGTCTGCACCCCGGCGACCGGCGTCCCGACCCACCCCGGCCGCCGTTCGCCGTCGGCCCGCGTGGACAGCGTGATCATGGTTTCGCTCATGCCGTAGCGTTCGATCGCCGCATGTCCGGTGAGTTCCCGCAGCCGCTCGAAGACCGGCACCGGCAGCGGCGCACTGCCCGACACCAACAGTCGAGCGTTCGCCAATTCCCGCGCGGCCGAGGGGTCTTCGACTACTCGCGACCACACCGTGGGTACGCCGAAATACATCGTCCCCTTGGCCGCCGCATACGCCGCCGGCGTCGGTTTACCGGTATGCACGAGGGGGCTGCCCACCCGGAGCGGGCCGAGCAGACCCAGGATCAGCCCGTGCACGTGGAACAGCGGAAGCCCGTGCACCAGAACATCGTTCGCCGTCCACGCCCACGCCTCGGCAAGCGCATCCAACCCCGCCGCGATCGCCCCGCGACTCAGCACGACCCCCTTGGGCGCACCGGTTGTCCCCGAGGTGTAGAGCACGAAAGCCGTTGTCTCCGACGTCGGTTCGGGATAGGTATGCCAGGAGCGCGCATGTTTGCGCACCGGCACGACCGGCAGCGTCGCCCCCTCGGGTGCGTCGCCGAGCCATACCTGCGCACCCGAGTCGGTGAGCATGTGCTCGAGTTCGGCCGCACCGGAATCCGGCGGCACCGGGACGACGGTAACCCCCGCGATCAGGCAGCCGACCACGGCCAGCACCGTGGTCGCCGTGGGCCGCGCCAGCACCGCGACCCGATCGGCACGGGCGATCCGCTCGGCAACCGAGGTCGCCGCACCGATCAGATCGCTGCGCGACAACGTCTCCCCGTCGATGGTGACCGCATCGGGGATATCGGCCCCCGCGGCGACGGCGACCGGATTCAGCGAACGCAACAGCGGTAACGACCCGTACGACACGCGCCCAACGTACCAACCGGAACTTGCACGCCGTCATTGCGATTCGGCTTACGCTCGAATGTGACGGTTGACACAGCCGTGAGCCAGTGAGAACTTTAGTGAACAAGCTTCTCATGACAAAGAGGTCAACGATGACCAGGCCGCTTCGCGCAACGACGCACGAACCCGGGCTTCCGGGCAGCGATTTCGATATCACGCGGTATGTGGACGGATCCGCGGCATTCTTCGGCGCCGCGGCGAATGTCATCATGCAGCTCAGCTCGCCACCGGTCGGCTACGGCGTCCTCGAGAGCACCGTGGACAGCGGCAAGGTCATGCTGCATCCGCTCAAGCGCACCCGCACCACCCTGACCTATCTGGCGGTGGCCATGCTGGGCAGCGACAACGAGCGCGCCGCCTACCGCGCCGCGGTCAACTGGTCGCATCGCCCGGTGCGCTCCACCGCGACGAGCCCGGTGAAGTACAACGCCTTCGACCCGAGCCTGCAGCTGTGGGTGGCGGCCTGCCTGTACTGGGGCGCCCGCGACCTGTACGAGCGCATGCACGGCCCGATGTCGGACGCGGATGCGGACGCCTTCTACCACCACTGCGCCCGGCTGGGGACGACCCTGCAGATGCCGCAGGAGCTGTGGCCGCCCGACCGAGCGGCCTTCGACCGCTACTGGGAGTCGACTCTCGCCCGCATGACCATCGATCCGCCGGTGCGCGCGTACTTCGAGGATCTGATCGACCTGAAGATGTTCCCCCGCCCGATGCAGCTGGCCTTCGGCAGATTCCACCGCTTCGTCGTGGCCGGACTGCTGCCGCCGCACCTGCGCGAGCAGATGGGCATGACCTGGAACGAGCGCGACGATCGCCGGCTGGCCCGGCTGCTGCGCACCGTGGGCGCGGTCGAGGAGCGAATGCCCCGGCAGGTCAAGCTGTTTCCGATCAATGCCTTCCTGACCGATATGCGCATCCGCCAGCGTCTCGGGCTGCGGCTGGTGTGATCAGCGGATGCGGAATCCGGGCACGATGTGATCGCGGGCGAACTGCCGCAGCGCCGCCTCGTCGCCCAGCGGAATGACCGTCTGCGGGGTGAGCGCCATCGATAGCGCGGTGCGCGCGATCGTCTCCGCCAGCGGCAGCGGGTCGTACTGCGCAAGTTTGTCTTCGCGCTGCAGGCGGGTGATGAATTCGGCCAGATAGTCGCGCCCGAGTTCGATGACCGGCGCCCCCTGCACGGTCAGATACGGCAGCACGATCTCCGGTTCGGTCTTCAGCAGCCGATCCAGCAGCCGGTTGCCGCGCAGTCCGTCGAGGAAGGCGACGAACAGTTCGACGATCTGATCCTCCGCGCCCGCATCGCGATCGATCTGGCGCTGCACGGCGGCGTCCACCTGCTGGATGAACTGCCGGGCCTGCCGCAGCCCGACGGCCTGGATGAGATCGGACTTGCCGGCGAATCGGCGATACAGCGTGGCCAGCGACAACCCGCCGCGCCGGGCCACCTCCACCATGCTGGTGCGTTTGATGCCGAAATCGAGGAAGGCCATCAGCGCCGCATCGAGCACGCGGGTCTGGTTGCTGTCCTCGGGGCCCGCGTCACGCACCAGCGGCAGCAGTTTGGCCAGCTTGGCCATGACGGAATCCCCTCTCGATGCAACGAAACGATGATAAGAAGATCATCCCATATCATCACGAGGTGCGGCGCCGGCCTTGACAGACCATGATCGCGATGAGAAGGTGAGACGAGAAGTTTCTCACACTTCTTCCGCCTCGCGGCGTGAAGCGAGATCGAGGAGACGAGTCAACGATGACCGCCCCGCTGCGCGTGCCCGAGTACGAGCCGACCCCCTCGGCGATCGAGCCGCTCACCCCGGAAAAAGTCCGCGAGCACCTCGACGGTATCGCCGCCTTCCTCGGTGGGGCCGCGAATGTCGTCATGCAACTGAGCCATCCTCCGGTCGGCTACGGCGTCCTGGAGAGCCCGGTCGACAGCGGCAAGGTCACGCTGCATCCGATCAAGCGACTGCGCACCACGCTGACCTACCTCGCGGTGGCCTGGATGGGCACCGAGGAGGATCGCAAGGCCTATCGGGAGGCAGTCAACGCCTCGCATCGGCCCATCCGCTCCAAGCCGGGCAGCCCGGTCAAATACAACGCCTTCGACCCGAAATTGCAGCTGTGGGTGGCGGCATGCCTGTATTGGGGCATCGACGACCTCTACACCCGCATGCGCGGCCCGATGGAACCCGAGCTGGCCGAGGCCTTCTATCGGTACAGCGCCCGGCTGGGCACCACGCTGCAGATGCGGCCGGAGATGTGGCCCGCCGACCGCGCGGCCTTCTACCGGTACTGGGAGGAGAACCTCGCCCAGCGCACCATCGACGAGCCGGTCCGTCGCTACTTCAACGATCTGATCGACCTGAAGATGCTCTCCCCGGTGCCGCGATTCGTGTTCGCGCGCATCCACCGCTTCGGCGTGACGGCCCTGCTGCCGCAGCATCTGCGCGACCAGATGGGCATGACCTGGACCGACCGCGACGAGCGTCGCTACCTGGCCATCCTGCGCGCGGTGTCGTTCGTGTGGGTGCGCATGCCGACGGTGATCCGGGTCTTCCCGTTCAACTACCTGCTGTTCGACCTGCGGATGCGGCGGCGGTTCGGCCTGGCGCTGGTGTAGGGCTCGGTTCAGGCGGCGGCAGTGGGCCGTTCGGCCAAGGCGCGCAGAAAGAAGCCCAGATTCGCGGGCCGCTCGGCCAGCCGCCGCATGAGGTAGCCGTACCACTGGGTGCCGTAGGGCACATAGACGCGGACCGCATACCCGTTCTCGGACAGTCGGCGCTGCTCGGCATCGCGGATGCCGTAGAGCATCTGGAACTCGAAATCATCGGTCCCGAAACCGTGTTCGGCGGCAAACCGGGCGGCGGCCGCGATCATATCCGGATCGTGCGTGGCCACCATGGGGTAGCCGCCGCCGCGCATCAACACATCCAGGCAGCGCAGATACGAGGAGTCCACCTCGGCCCGCCGCTGATAGGCGACCTCCTCCGGTTCCCGATAGGCGCCCTTGCACAACCGGATTCGCGCGCCGACGGCGGCCAGTTCCCGGCATTCGGTCTCGGCGCGGCGCAGATAGGTCTGCACGGCGACGGCCAGCCACGGAAATTCGACGCGCAACTGCCGCACGGCCGCCAGCGTCGCGTCGGTGGTGGTGTGGTCCTCGGCGTCGACGTTCACCCACACACCCGCCTGCGCCGCCCGCAGGCATAAGGTGCACAGGTTGGCGATGGCGATCTCCGGCCCCTCGTCGCCCAGCGCCTGGCCCAGGGCCGACAGTTTCACCGAAACCTCCACGGGCCGAACGTCGTTTCCTTGCCCCGGCCCCGCGCCGTCCGCGCGGCACAGGGCGGCCAGATCGTCGATCAACGCGAGATA
Organism: Nocardia transvalensis; assembly: GCF_015477765.1. Classification (GTDB taxonomy): domain Bacteria; phylum Actinomycetota; class Actinomycetes; order Mycobacteriales; family Mycobacteriaceae; genus Nocardia; species Nocardia transvalensis_A. The sequence continues at coordinate 496,132 of NZ_JADLQQ010000001.1, forward strand.
TTCCATGACGGCGTCGTCGGCCATGGATCGCTGAGTCGTGTACTCGCCGAGGAAATCCACACTCACCATCCGCCCGCTGCGCAGCAGCTCCCGCGCCACCGACACCAGATCGGCCCGCGACTCGCCCGCCACGAATCGGCGCACCACATTCGCCGTCGCCGGAATCCTGGTGACGGCCCGCTTCATGCGCGACGAGCCCGCCGCCGCCAAGATGGCGGGACGCAGCGGATTCACCGGCTCTCCATATGCGGATAGCGGTAATCGGTGGCCGGGGTGAAGGTCTCCTTGATGGTGCGGGGCGCGATCCAGCGCAACAGGTTGAGCGGGGAGCCCGCCTTGTCGTCGGTGCCGGAGGCGCGGGCGCCGCCGAACGGCTGCTGACCGACCACCGCGCCGGTCGGCTTGTCGTTGATGTAGAAGTTGCCCGCGGCGAAACGTAGTGCGGCCGAGGCCTGTTCGACGGCCTCCCGGTCGCGCGCGAAGACCGATCCGGTGAGGGCGTAGGGCGCGCCCGACTCCACCTCGGCGAGGACCGCGGCATAGGCGCCGGGCGCGGCGTCGTCGTAGACGTGCACCGACAGGATCGGCCCGAAGTACTCGGTGCGGAATGCCTCGTCGCGCGGATCGTCGGCCAGCAGCACCGTGGGCCGGACGAACCAGCCCTCGCCGTCGTCGTAGGTGCCGCCGACCGGAACGTCCAGCCCGGCGGCACGGGCGCGCTCCAAGGCGGCCACGTTCTTATCGTAGGCCCGCCGGTCGATCAGTGCCCCACCGAAATTCGACAGGTCCGCGACGTCGCCGTAGCTCAACTCGGCGACCTGGGCGAGAAAGTCCTCGCCCATCCGCCGCCACACCGATTTCGCGATATAGGCGCGGGAGGCGGCCGAGCACTTCTGGCCCTGATATTCGTAGGCACCGCGAATCAGGCCGGTACGCAGCGCATCCGGGTCCGCCGAGGCGTGCGCGACGATGAAATCCTTGCCGCCGGTCTCACCGACGAGACGCGGATAGCCGTGATAGCGCGACAGATTCGTGCCCACCTGCTGCCACAGGAACTGGAAGGTGCGGGTCGACCCGGTGAAGTGGATGCCCGCCAGCCGCGGATCGGTCAGCGCCACCTCCGACAGCTCGGCGCCGTCGCCGGTGACCATATTGATCACGCCGGGCGGCAATCCGGCCTCCTCCAGCAGCCGCATGGTGTAGTAGGCGGCCAGCGTCTGGGTCGGCGACGGCTTCCACACCACGGTATTGCCCATCAAGGCCGGTGCGGTGGGCAGATTTCCGGCGATGGCGCTGAAATTGAACGGCGTGATGGCGTAGACGAAACCCTCGAGCGGCCGGTAGTCCATCCGATTCCACACGCCCGGCGACGATTCCGGCTGCTGGGCCAGAATCTGCCGCGCGAAGGCGACGTTGAACCGCCAGAAATCCACCAGTTCGCACGGGGCGTCGATCTCGGCCTGATACACCGACTTGGACTGGCCCAGCATGGTTGCGGCGGCCAGGGTCTCCCGCCACGGACCGGCCAGCAGATCGGCCGCCCGCAGCAGGATCGCGGCCCGCTGCTCGAACGGCAACTCCCGCCACCCGGGCGCCGCGGCCACCGCGGCCTCGATCGCCGCGCGGCCCTCCTGGTGGGTGGTGTCGGTGTAGGTGCCCAGTACGTGCCGGTGCCGGTGCGGCATCACGATGTCGTGCCGGGGACCGCCGCCCGGCTGATGCTTACCGCCGATCACCAGCGGCACGTCGACGACGTCGGCGGAGATCTCGGCCAGCTTACCGACCAGCAATTCTCGTTCCCGGTTTCCCGGCGCGTAGGAATGCACCGGTTCGTTCGCCGGAGTCGGGACAACTGTGACAGCGTCCATGGCTTCCAGGCTAACGCCGTACCCGACACCGCGTCGGTATGCAGGCGGGGCCGCGAAGTGACCGAATCTCGACGCCGCGGCCTTACCGTCGAGGGACAGAACCGCACGTCAGGTTTGCACGCTCGACGCGCGGAGTCGAGCACACTGCGAGCGAATCCGCGGTGAGGACGGCAGGATGAGAAACTATGCGCGTCGTCATCCAACTTCGCCCGGCCGCCGATCTGATTGCGGCCGTGGCCGATCCCACCGTGACCGTTGCCGCCTCCGATGTGACCGGTAAGCTGCCCGGTTTCACGCTCGACGACGTCTGGGAGCCGGTGGCCGTGCCGCGGCCACCGACGGCGGACCAGGCGGCCTACTCGCTGCAGCCGGACCATGCCTCGGTCCTGGTGCGCGGGGAGATCGGCGACGACGACAGCGCCGCCCTGCCAGCGCTGTCCGGGAAGCGAGCCGTCGCGGGGGTGTTCACCGACCCGATCATCCAGCCCGTGCTCACCTGCGGTGGCGATCCGGCGGTCGGGAGCTGGCACGATATCGGCACGCAGTTGCGCGTCGAGGAGCTGACGGCGGCCGGGCTCACCGGCAAGGACGTGGCGCTCGCCATCGTCGACACCGGCATCAACGCCGCGCACGTCGACGCGGTGCGGGGCGGGCATATCACCATCGACGCGGGACGCAGCTGGAATCCCCCGGGCGTCACCGGCACACCCGGCAGATTCCCCGTCGAGCACGGGAGCATGTGCGCCTTCGACGCCTCGCTCGCCGCACCGCAGGCCTCGTTCCTCGACATCCCGGTCCTGCGCAGCACCCGGCAGGGCGACTCCACGATAGACGGCCTGCTGTCCGACGCCCTCGCCGCCTATGCCCACCTGCGCACGGTGCTCACCGACCAGCCTGCCGCCTCGCGGGCGCTGGTGGTCAGCAACAGCTGGGGGTCGTTCTCGCCGGAGTGGGATTTTCCCGTGGGGCAGCCGGGCAACTATTCCGACAATCCCTCGCATCCGTTCAATGTGATCGTCGGTTCGCTGGAGGCCGCGGGGGCCGACATCCTGTTCGCCGCGGGCAACTGCGGGCGCGACTGCCCCGACGGGCGCTGCGGTTTTCGAGATCGGCCGATCACCGGTGCCAATTCGCATCCGAGCGTGCTGACCATCGGCGGCGTCGACGCCCGCGGACAGCGCGTCGGCTATTCGTCCCAGGGGCCCGGCCGGTTGGCCGACCGCAAACCGGACATCTGCACCTACACCCATTTCCTCGGATCCAAGGTCTTCGGCGAGGACGAACCGGATACGGGTACCTCCGCCGCCTGCCCGGTGGCGGCCGGCCTGGTCGCGGCCGTCCGGACCAAGTGGTCGGCGACCGCCCTGCCACCGGCCCAACTGCGCACCCTGATCCACCGCACGGCGGCCGACCGTGGCAGCGGCGGCTTCGATTACGACTGCGGGTATGGAATCGCCGACACCGCTGCGATTCTCGAAGAGCTACGCCGGGCGAGGAACCGCGCGTAGCGTGGAGGAATGCCGATGCTCACCGTCCAGTTGCCGCCGGGCTCGGCCCTGACCGATGCCCTGCGGGTCCTGCAGCTCGCCAAGGAAGATGTCGACACCGCGTTCGGCCTCGTCGCCGTCGACCCGGATGCCGGACTCTACGCAATCCGGGTGACCGACGACGCCGCGGCGCGCCTGACCACCTCCGGTAACGGCGCGACCATCTTCGCCGACCCCCGCATCGAACCGGCGAGCGGAAACCCGGCATTCACCCAGGACTCCCGCCCACCCCGCGCCTAAGCCAGGTTCCGGACGGTCAGGCGGGCGGCGGCGGTGGCGATGCGTTCGTCGGTGGCCGTGAGGGCTATGCGGACGTGGTCGGCGGCCGTGGGGCCGTAGAAGTCGCCGGGGGCGGCGAGGATGCCGCGGTCGGCCAGCCATTCCAGGGTGGTGCGGCCGTTCTCGCCGCGGGTGGACCACAGGTACAAACCCGCCTGGGAGTGGTCGATGCGGAAGCCCGCCTCCTGCAAGGCCTTCCGCAGAATCTCGCGCCGAGCCCGGTAGCGCTCGCGCTGGGCGGCCTCGTGGGCGTCGTCGCTCAGTGCCGCGGTCATGGCGGCCTGCACCGGGAACGGCATCATCAGGCCGGAGTGCTTGCGCACCTCGAGCAGTTCGCGCACCAGTGCCGGATCGCCGGTCACGAAACCGGCGCGGTAGCCGGCCAGGTTGGAGGTCTTCGACAGCGAATGCATCGCCAGCAGGCCGGTATGGTCGCCGTCGCAGACCTGCGGGTCGAGAATCGACACCGCGCGCTCGTCCCACGCCAGGCCCAGGTAGCACTCGTCGGAGGCGACGATCGCACCGCGTTCGCGCGCGAAGGCCACCACCTTGCGCAGATGCTCCACGCCCAGCACCCGGCCGGTCGGATTGGACGGCGAGTTCAGATAGATCAGCGCCGGCCGCTGCGGGCCGAGCTGCGCCGTCCCGTCGGCCCGGGCGACCCGCGCGCCGGCCAGCAGCGCACCGACCTCGTAGGTCGGATACGCCACCTCCGGAATCACCACGAGATCGTCGGTGCCGAGCCCGAGCAGCCGCGGCAATCCGGCGATCAGCTCCTTCGTGCCGATCACGGGCAGCACGGCATCGGGTTCCACGCCGGTGACCCCGAACCGACGCTTCAGCGCATCGACCGCGGCCGTCCGCAACTCGGGCGTGCCGTGGGTGGCCGGATAGCCGGGCACCTCCGCGACCGAGGCGAGAGCCCGCCGGATCAGCGGATCAACGGGATCGACGGGCGTCCCGACGGACAGATCCACGATGCCGTCGGGATGCTCGGCCGCCCGTTTCTTCGCCGAAGCGATGGTGTCCCAAGGAAAATCGGGTAGCAGGCTGCTCACCCGGCCACGCGTAGCCAATGCGCCTACTCGTTCGCCATCGGAGGTAGTGCGGCGATGAACGGCGGGTCGTAGTCGACCTTGCCCACCTTGGTGGCGCCGCCGGGCGAACCGAGTTCGTCGAAGAAGTCGACGTTGGCGTTGACGTATCCACTCCACTGGTCCGGGGTGTCGTCCTCGTAGAAGATCGCCTCCACCGGGCACACCGGTTCACATGCACCACAGTCCACGCACTCGTCCGGATGGATGTACAGCATGCGGCCACCCTCGTAGATGCAGTCCACGGGGCATTCCTCGATGCACGCCTTGTCCTTCACGTCAACGCACGGTTCAGCGATGATGTACGGCACTGCCGCTCTCCTAGTCTGGTCCTTGCCTGCGGGATACTTCCGCGCCCCCGCAACAGTATCCCGGCACCCTCACATTACTACTGGTCAGCCTTGCCTAACTCGTGTCGCGTCGCCGACCCACCGAAGCCCTACCCGACCGGCAGGGACATAACGGGTGCCCGATGCGGCGGAACACCGTAGATCGTGGTGCGTTCCCGGACCGGGCGGCCGATTCCGGAGGCGATCTCCGACAGTTCGGCGACAGTCTTGGCCGAGCCGTGTTCGGAACCGGCCATACGGGAGATGGTCTCCTCCATCAGGGTGCCGCCCAGGTCGTTGGCGCCGCCGGTGAGCATCACCCGAGTACCCGTGATACCCAGCTTCACCCAGCTGGTCTGGATATTGTCGATGCGGCCGTGCAGCATGATGCGGGCCAGGGCGTGGACCGCGCGATTGTCCCGGATCGTCGGGCCAGGGCGCGAGGCACCGGCCAGATACAGCGGGGCGCTCTGATGCACGAACGGCAGCGGCACGAATTCGGTGAAACCGCCTGTCTCGTCCTGGATTCCGCGGATCACCCGCAAATGGCCGACCCAGTGCTTGGGGCTGTCCACATGCCCATACATCATGGTCGAACTCGAGCGGATGCCGAGCCGGTGCGCGGTCGTGATCACCTCGATCCAGGCGGAGGTGGGCAGCTTGCCCTTGGTGAGCACCCAGCGCACCTCGTCGTCCAGGATTTCCGCGGCCGTACCCGGAATGGTGTCCAGCCCGGCCTCTTTCAGCGCGGCAAGCCAGTCGTGGATGCTCTGACCACCGCGGGAGGCACCGTTGACGACCTCCATCGGGCTGAAGGCGTGCACGTGCATGGACGGCACCCGCTTCTTCACCGCGCGCACCAGATCGGCATATCCGGTGACCGGCAGATCGGGATCGATACCGCCCTGCATGCAGACCTCGGTAGCCCCCTCGACGTAGGCCTCCCACGCGCGGTCGGCGACCTCGCCGGTGCTCAGCGTAAAGGCATCGGCATCGCCCTTGCGCTGGGCGAATGCGCAGAAGCGGCAGCCGGTGTAGCAGATGTTGGTGAAGTTGATATTCCGGTTCACCACATAGGTGACGTCGTCACCGACGGTATCGCGGCGCAGTTGATCGGCGAACGCGGCGATGGCGTCCAGCTCCGGTCCGTCGGCGGTGGCCAGCGCCAGGTACTGCTCGTCGGTCAGCCCGGCCGGATCGCGTTCGGCGGCACGCAGGGCCGACAGCACATCCGCGTCGAATCGTTCCGGCGCGGCGGCGGCGAGTTCACGAACCTGCTCGCGGATGGTTTCCCAGTCGCCGAAGGCGCCGAGCACCTCGCTCCCGAGCCCGGAATCGCTGCGCGCCTCGGTGTTTCGGCCATCGGTATCGATGGCCGAGTGCAGATCCACCCGGCCCGCGGACTCCCACGATTCGTCGGGCTCCTGCCAGGGCAGGCCCTGCGGAATCGCATCCGGAAGCGCCAGACCGGTGCGGGGATCGCTCAGCGCGGCGACGTGGGCGCCGATGCGCGGGTCCACCCAAGGGTTACCGGCGCGCACATAGCGGGGATGGGCCGAAGTCCGTTCGGCCAGAACGTATCCGCATGCCTCGGTGATCTCGGCGAGGGTGTCCAGATCCGGCCAGGGCCGTTCGGGGTTCACATGATCGGCGGTCACCGGCGACACCCCACCCCAGTCGTCGATACCGGCGTCGATCAGCGCGCGGCACTCCTCGAGCGACACCAGATTCGGCGGGGCCTGCACGGCCACATCCGGCGGCAGCACCAGCCGGCTGACCGCGACGGTCGCCAGGAACTCCTCGATATCCGCATCCGGGGTGTCGCGCATCGCGGTGTCCTGCTTGGCCCGGAAGTTCTGCACGATGACTTCCTGGATATGCCCGAAAGCCTTGTGCTGCTTGCGAATCGCCAGAATGGATTCCGCACGCTCATGCAGCGTCTCGCCGATGCCGACGAGGATGCCGGTGGTGAACGGCACCGACAGGCGTCCGGCATCGGTGATCGCGCGCAGCCGCACCGCCGGATCCTTGTCGGGACTGCCGTAGTGGCAGTTGCCCTTCTCGGTGAACAGCCGCGTGGCGGTGGTCTCCAGCATCAGTCCCATGGACTGTGTCACCGGCTTGAGCCGCGAGATCTCCTCCCACGACATGACGCCGGGGTTGACATGCGGCAGCAGCCCGGTCTCCTCCAGCACCATGATCGACACGGCGCGCAGGTAGTCCAGCGTGGAGTCGTACCCGCGCTCGTCGAGCCACTGCGCGGCCTCGGGCCAGCGGTCCTCGGGCCGGTCACCGAGGGTGAACAGCGCCTCCTTACATCCCAGGGCGGCGCCGCGGCGGGCGATGTCGAGCACCTCTTCCGGCTCGAGATACAGGCCCTTGCCCTCGGCGCGCAGCTTGCCCGGCACGGTGACGAACGTGCAGTAGTGACACTTGTCCCGGCACAACCGGGTCAGCGGGATGAAGACATTGCGCGAGTAGGTGATGGTCCGAGGTCGACCGGCCGACTCCACGGCGGCATCGCGCACTCGGGAGGCGCTGCGGGTCAAATCGGCCAGATCGTCGCCGCGGGCGTGCAGCAACACGGTGGCCTCGTCGACGTTCAGCGTCACCCCGTCGCGGGCTCGCCGCAGGGCACGGCGCATCGCCGACGGTGTCGGCGGTGCGGAAGGAATGCTCGGGTTCGGCAGTTCGGTCACTCCGTCGATCATGCGCTACCCATCCGGACCATGTCTCCTTCCAGTACCTGTGAGCGAGGACAACCTCGTCGGCTGCCACACTATTCCGGGCAATGCGACCGATTCCGGGACACGGCTGGTTCGTGGAACCATGGCAGCATGGCACCACCGAACAATCCGGGCGCACCGGAATTTCCGGGCGCGCAGGCGCCGACGATCATGGCGGGGCCCGCCTGGCGGCCCAGCTCACGGGCGAAATTGCTGTGGGCGCTCGGGCCCGCGATCGGGTGGGTGGTGGTGCTGATCGGCGAACTGGTGTGGGTGTTCGTCGACGACGGCCACCGGGCCCTGCAGGCGGCGGTCGTGGCGGTCTCACTGATCGCGGCGGCGTTCGCCATCGGCGTGGTGCCGCTGTGGCGGTATGCGGTGCATCGCTGGGAGGTGACCGACGAGGCCGTCTATACCCGTACGGGGTGGTTCACCCAGGAGAGCCGGGTGGCTCCGATCACCCGGGTGCAGACCGTCGATACCCAACGCGGGCCGCTGGAGCGGCTGCTGGGGCTGGCGACGGTGACCGTGACGACGGCCTCCTCGGCGGGCGCGGTGCGAATCACCGCACTGGACCTACCGGTGGCCGAACGGACGGTCGCGCAGCTGACCGAGGTCGCCGCGGCGCACCGCGGGGATGCCACATGACCGAGACGGCGGCGGCGCAGGCGGCGTGGCAGCGGCTGGACAAGCGAATGTTGCTGGTGCATCCGGTGCGCGAGGTCGTCCGCTACATACCGGTGCTGGTGGTGACGGTGATCGTCGGCACCCGCAGCGACAATCCGGTCTGGGGGCTGGTGGCGCTGGCGGTGATCGTAGGCCTGGCGCTGACGCGCTGGTTCACCACCACCTATCGGATCGGACCGGAAAATGTGGAGTTGCGACGCGGGCTGCTGCAGCGGCGGACGCTCACGGTGCCGCGGTCACGGATTCGGTCGGTCGACGTTCAGGCCGATCTGCTGCACCGGGTGCTGGGTCTGGCGGTCCTCGCGATCGGGACCGGGCAGCAGGCCGACCGAGAGGAGGGGTTTCACCTCGACGGGGTCGACGCGCGGCAGGTTCCCGAGCTGCGTGCCCTGCTCCTGTCGAGGGAGCCGGAAGACGTTGTGGTGCACGATGTTACCGCCGAACCCGGCGAACAACCGAGGCCGGATGAGGGTGTCGAGATCGCGCACTGGCAACCGGCCTGGGTGCGGTATGCGCCGCTGTCGCTGACCGGATTGGCGATCGTCGGGTCGATCGTGGGTCTGGCGTTCCAATACGGTGTGGCCGAGGTTGTCGTCGACTCGCGGACGGTGCAGGGGCTCGGTGCGCGCGGCGCCGTATTCCTCGCGGTCATGGTGCTGGTGGGGATCGTCACGCTGCTGGCGATCACCGCGGTCGCCGCCTGCGCGCATTACCTGGCAACCTATTTCGGGCTGCGGGTCCTCGACGACGGTGCCACCCTGCACATCCGGCACGGCCTGTTCACCACCCGGCAGATCACCTTGGATCTGGCCCGGTTACGCGGCGCCACGGTGAAGGAGCCGCTGCTGTTGCGGCTGGCCGGTGCCGCCGAGCTCGAGGCGATCATGACGGGAACCAGTCCGCGGCAGAAGATTCTGCCGCAGGCCCCGCGCCGAGCCGTCGATCGCACGCTGGCCCGATTGCTCAGCATCGGGCCGAAACCGGCCCCGGCCGAGAGCACGCCGGATACCGCCGGTGAGCTCGACGCGGCGGCACCGGCGCTGATCGAATTGGTGCCGCACGGTCCGCGCGCACGCCGTCGGCGCTACACCCGCGCGTTGGGACCGGTGGCCGCGGCGGCCGTAGCGCTGCTGGCGGTAACCATTGCCGGAGTGGGCATTCCGGTGTGGGTATGGATCGTGCTGGCCCTGTTCGCGATCATCGCGGCCGCGGTGGCGCAGGATCGTTACCGCGGACTCGGCCACGCTGTACTCCCGGCCGCGGATTCGCGCCCCACCTGGCTCATCACCCGCAACGGCTCCCTCGACCGCGACCGCGACTGTCTCGAGGCTCCCGGGATCATCGGCTGGACCGTCCGCCAGACCTATTTCCAGCGCCGCGCCGGACTTGCCACGCTCATCGCGGCCACGGCCGCGGGTAAGAAGCGCTACCACGTGGTCGACGTACCGATGGAACGGGCCTGGGAGCTGATCGAGACGATCACCCCGGGACAGCTCGGTCACCGCTGAGTGTCGAGTTCGTTCACCGGCGCCGTCTCCGAATCACCCCATTCCTCGTGGAATCTGCGGAGGTACTCGACGAGGAACGCCGCCCGCTCCCCCGCCAGGCGACGCCCGGTATCGGTCAGCATCTCCTGCGGCAGACGGACGAGTTTCTCGTAGAAGTGGGCGATCACCGACGACGTCGGACCGGATCGATAGGTGGCCATCCGTTCGGCCTCCGGATCCCAGAGGGGGGCCCGATGAGCACCGCCGAACATGAAGGCGCGGGCGATGCCGATGGCTCCCATGGCATCGAGTTTGTCCGCGTCGCGCACGATCCGCGCCGCACTGCTGCCGCCGCCGAGGCTGTCGCCCTTGATCAGATAGCGCTCGTTGAATATCACCGCGCGCTCCACCTCGTCGATGACCGGCTCGGGAATCTCACTGTCGTACAAGAACTTCCGGATCCGCGGCAGCACCTCCTCCGAGGCCACCGGTCGTCCGAGCTCCTGCTCTGCGATGCGGTGGAAGTCGTGGACGTAGGCGATCAGTTGCGGCAGGACCTCGTCCTGCCCTTCCTCCCGCGCGATGCGCCGGGCCAGCCGGGCCACGCGGTCGAGATGGGCCAGATCGTGAGCGACGAGGTCGGAACCGAATCTGTCCGCCACCCCGTCCCGCACCGCCTCGACCATCTCCGCCGACACTGTCGCCATACGCCCACCTCCGACTACGCCTGAACCGTCTCCCTTCGATCATCCGGTACCCGAGCCGAACGGTTGGTGCGCACGGCGGTGGGAATCGCGAGCGCGGCAATGACGGCGAAGCCGACCAGCAGCCAGCGCGCGGATGCGGCCATGCCCGGACCTCCCACATTGACCAGCAGCCCGGCGACCGCGGCGCCGAAGGCGGTCGACACGGTCAGCACCGTGGCGATGGCCGCCGCGGCCGTTCGTCCCTCCTCCGGATCCGCGGTGCTGGTCATGGCCGCCACCGACAGATGCGGCATGGCGATACCGATTCCCGCGCCCGCGATCAGCAGGACCGGGAGCCAGGCCAGGACCATGGGCAGCGAGGCGTGGTCGCGTTGCAGCACGGCGAGTACGGCGAACCCGGCGGCCAACAGCGCCGGTCCGGCGATCCGCAGCAGCCGAATCGTGCGGTCGCGCCGGACCGAGGACACGACGATCTGGCTCGCCGACCAGCCCAGTGACAGTGCCGCACCGAAGAATCCGGCCGCGATCGGCGGCAACCCACCCATCCGCTGACCGAACAGCGGCAGGAAGGTCTCCACGGCCACCCCGGAGGCCAGCAGCATGATGGTCGCGTAGATCCAGCGCAGCGGCGATCCACCCCGGTAGGTCGCCGCGGGCAGAATCCGTTGTTCTGCACCCTTTTCCACTACCACGAAGACCACCACCGCGGCGACCGCCACCACCAGCGAGACCGTCATCGCGACCGCGCCCGGCACCACTGCGGCCACACTCACCGCCGCGGCGGCGGCCACCACCAACCCCACCGCGGCGACCGGCACCGGCGACTTCCCCTGCAACCGTTGCCCTTTCGGCAGGGACCGCGGCACGACCGCCGCGATCATCACGGCCACAACCGCCAGGACAGCGAAGGCCGCCCGCCAGGAACCGAACTGGGCGAACACCCCGCCCAGGGCCGGTCCCACGAAATTTCCCACCCCGAACATCGCGGAAATCAAGGCACTCCCCCGCACCCACAGCGCACGCGGCAAAGCCGAATGGACGGAGGCGAAGCCCAGCCCGGTCAGCAGGCCCGCACCCCAACCCTGCACCCCGCGCCCGATCAACAGCACCGGCATCATCGGGCTCACCGCGCAGACGAGCGATCCGGCGGCGAACACCCCGAACCCGATCAGATAGCTCCCGACCGCCCCACGACCGGCCAGCAGCCGATTCACCACCAGCGTCCCGACCACCTGAGCGACCAGGAAAACCGTTGTATTCCAGGCATACAACCGCTCACCGCCGATATCTTCCACCGCGGTCGGCAGCAGGCTCGCGGCCAGATAGATGGTGATCGCCCCGACCAGCACCCCTCCGGCGAGCACCGTGGCCACCTCCGCATGTTGTCGAAAATCCCTCCAGGAACCCGTATTTCGCTCCGTGTCCATGCGTCCTCCTCGTATCGTCGTGCAGATCGCCAAGGCATCATGACGGACCCGCGAACACCGGTAATCGGACAAATCGGGCGTGAGTTATCTCACATCTGCGCAAGGGGCCGCGGTCCAGAGCGCTCACATGTGATTGCTGATTCTGATCATTTTTCGGCATTTAGGCTGGCTCTGATCGCAATCGGTGAGCGGGAATTCGTGCGCCGTGATAGAACACTGCTGGCGTTGGAAGGGTGGAGTTTTCATGGAACCTACGGCCAAGCAGCGCGCCGCGCTGGGGATGATCTGCGATACGTTCACACCGGGGGACGGGCTCACATTGCCCTCGGCCACCGAGCTGGGTTCGGTGGATACGGTATTTCGGCTGCTGGGGCGCAGTCCCCGGGAAGCGGACAAGAAGCAGTTGGCGATGCTGCTGGATCTGTGGGATTCGCCGCTGACCGGGTTGTTCACCGGGCGCGGGTTTCGCCGGTTCTCGGGCCTGTCGCAGCAGGAGCGGGAGCAGGCGCTGCTCCGTCTCGCCGATTCCCGTCTCGTACCGGTGCGCGCGATTTTCCAGGCGCTCAAACAGGCAGCGCTGTTGTCCTACAACGTGACTCCCGGGCCGTCGGGTATCAATCCGCTGTGGAAGGAGATCGGGTATCCGGGCCCGGCCGGCCCGCTGCAGAAGGCCCCGCAGCCCGCGTTGGCTCCCCTGCGCTATACCGGAAACACCTCTCTCACTTGCGATGTCGTGATCGTCGGGTCGGGCGCCGGTGGGGGTACCGCGGCGGCGGTGCTGGCCGAGGCGGGCCTGGACGTCGTGGTGCTCGAGCGCGGAAGTTATTACGACGACCGGGATTTCGGCGCTGGGGAACTCGCGGGCCTGCAGCAGCTCTATGCACCGGGCGCCTCGTCCGCCGAAGGCCAGATCACCCTGGTCGCGGGCACCTGCCTGGGCGGCGGCACGGTCGTCAACTGGAGTACCTCGCTGCCCACTCCCGATGATGTCCGGGCGGAATGGGCCGAGCTGGGCACACCGCAGTTCGCCGAGGCCGAATTCAGTGCGGCATTGGAGGTGGTGCAGCAGCGGCTCGCCGTCACCGACCGGCGGTCTCCGCTGTCGGCACGCGACAGTGTGCTCGAGCGTGGCGCCCAGGCCCTGGGCTGGGAGGTGGATACGTTGCCGCGCAACGTCACCGACGCCTGCGACGCCGGTGTCGAATGCGGTCGATGCGGCTACGGCTGCCGCCTCGGCGCCAAACAATCGGTGACCAAGACCTGGCTCGCCGACGCAGCCGCGCGCGGCGCGCGCCTGGTGGTCGATGCCGATGTGCGCCGTATCGGCGTGAAAAACGGCCGCGCCGAGAGTGTTTCGGCGGTCACCGCCGACGGGGTCGACATCGAGGTGCACCCTCGCGCCGTCGTGGTCGCGGCCGGGGCCATTCAGACTCCGGCCCTGCTGCGGCGTTCCGGGCTGCGCAACAGGAACATCGGCCGTCATCTGCGCCTGCATCCGGCCGCCGCGGTGTTCGGCGTCTTCGACGAGGAGATCCGGCCGTGGGAAGGGGCCCTGCAGGGCCGCATCTGTCGCCGGCACGCCGACCTGGACGGCAAGGGCTACGGCGTCATCTACGAGACCGGGCCCATCCATCCGGGCATGGCCACCGGCTTCATGAGTTGGCGGGGCGCCGACGCCCATCGCGACACCCTGCTCGATTTCGCGCGCACCAACGCGATCGGCATCATCACCCGCGACCGCGATCCGGGCACGGTGTCGGTCGACGGCAGCGGCGAACCGGTGGTGAGGTACCGGCTGTCGGACTACGACGCCGCCCACATGCACGCCGGAATCGAGGGCGCCGCAAGCATTCTCGAAGCCGCCGGGGCACGCCGCATCTTCTCCGGGCACCAGGCCGGAATCGGCTACGAGCCCGGCCGCGGCGGCTCGCACGCCGAATTCGCGACCGCCTGCCGGGCCGCAGGATACGGCCCGGGCCAATGCTCGATGGGCGCGCTGCACATCATGGGTTCGGCCCGCATGGGTGGCTCCGCGGGCATCTCGGCCACCAACCCGGACGGCGCGACCTGGGAGGTGCCCAATATCGTCGTCGCCGACGCCTCCTGCTTCCCCACCGCCTCCGGAGTCAACCCCATGGTCACGATCGAGGCAATCGCCTACATGAACGCGAAACGCCTTGCCGCCCAGTTGGCCTGAAGGGCGCCTACGCTGTCGCGGGCTCGCGCACCATACTCCAGGTGCGCGGCCCGCCGCGGGTCAGCTCGACCTCCGCGGTGACCTCGAAACCCAGGCTGCGGTAGATGTGGACGTTGCGCTCGTCGGAGGTCTCCAGATAGGCGGGCAGCCCGGCGCGGTCGGCCTCGGCCAGGCCCGGACGGATGACCGCCTTTCCCAGGCCGCGCCCCTGCAGCTGGGGATCGACACCGACCACGCCCAGGAACCAGGTGGGCTCGGTGGGCCGGTGCGGGGACAATGCCTGCTCGGCCTCCCGCATCGCCTCGACCCGATCCCCGGCCAACTCCACCATCCGCGATTCGATTTCGGCGAAGGCATCCAGCACGCCCGTGCTGTCCGGCGTCGTCCAGACCGCCACCGCGGCGCAGTCGTCGGCCACCCACACACGTCCGTGCGGCAACCCGATCCGCTCCAGCATCAGTGCCTGCATCTGTGTGACGCGGCGCTGGTGATCGTCGGCGGCCAGAATGTGACGCATGTAGGGATAGTCGCGAAACGCTTGCCCCAGCGTCTCGAGCGCACGCGGCACGTCCTGCACCGTCGCGAGGCGGACCGAAACAGTCTGGCCTGTCACAAATATCTCCTCGACACCGTTCGATTCCATTCGGCACCAACGTACCGGGTGCGGTGCTCAGAGTGCGCGGATGCCGTTCAGGACCGCCTGAAGCAGGCCCAGGTCGGAGTCGGCGCTGATGGTGGGTTGCGGTGAGCGGTGGGCCAAACGGCCGTCGTCGATGAGATCGCCGATCAGCACCTTGGTCATCGACAGGGGTAGTCGCAGCAGCGCTGCCACCTCGGCCACCGACTGCGGGGTGCGGCACAGCCGGACGATGGCCGCGTACTCCGGTTCGGTGCGGCGCAGGGCGGCGCCGCGTCCGACGTCGACCACCAGCGTGGCCATATTCAGTTCCGGCCGCTCGACGCGACCCCGGCCGCGCGTGACGGCATAGAGGCGGACCAGCGGACCGGCGTCCTCCTCGTACCAGGATTCGCGCGGATAGTTCATGGCCGTTTCGAGCCGGGGTCGGTCCGCGGATCGACCGCCAGATGCGTGCCGACCCGCTGCACGGTCTGGTTCATCTCGTAGGCCACCATGCCCATATCGGCGTTCTCCGACGCCAGCAGGGCCAGGCAGGCATTCGCACCGGCGGCGGTGATGAACAGCACCGCCTCGTCGAGCTCCACGACGGTCTGGCAGACGCCGCCCGCCTTGAAATGGTGACCGGCGCTGCGGGCCAGGCTGTGCAGGGCCGACGCCATGGCGCAGAATCGCTCGGCATCGGAGCGGTCCAATTGATTCGAGTGACCGAGCAGCAGTCCGTCGGTGGACAGCAGCACCGCCGACTGGGCGCCGGTCAGCCCCGTGATCAGATCGTCGAGCAGCCAGCCGAGGTCAGTTCGCTGGGAAGTGGTCATCGTTGCCTTCTCGTCGAGTGGATGGGATTGCGGTGGAATCGGATTCGGTGGACGGTCTCCGACCCCGGCGGGTTCCGTTCTCGATGGCGCTCATCAGGTTACGGGCCTCGTCGGCCGATCGCTGTCGCACCGGAGCGAGCGCGGGCAGCGCCGTTTCCGTTGCCGGGCCGGATGTTTGGCGGCGGCGCCGCGGTAATTCGGGCCGGGGCTGCTCGGAAGCCGGTGTGAACCAGGCCGAACGGCGCACCGGCTCGGGCTCGGGCGCCGGGGAGGGGGCTTCGGCGAACTCCAGCCGGTCGTGCGGCTGTTCGTCGGCCCGGTCGACGCCCGACTGCAGCAGGGCGGTCGGGATCAGCACGATCGCCCGCACGCCGCCGTAGACGGATTCGTTCAGCCGCACCGAAACACCGTGTCGGGTGGCCAGTTTCGCCACCACGAACAGCCCGAGCCGGGTATCGCTGGACAGGGTGGCGACACTGAAGTCCGGCGGATTCGACAGCAGCGCATTGCGTTCGGCCAGTTCCGCATCCGTCATGCCCAGGCCCTGATCGACGATCTCGACGGCCACACCGCGCCCGACCACGGCACCGGACACCTCCACCCGCGACTGCGGCGGCGAGAAGGCGGTGGCGTTGTCCATCAGCTCGGCCATGAGGTGGATCAGGTCGGCGACGGCATTGCTCGCCACGTGCACCTCGGGAATGCGGCCGGTCTGAATCCTGGTGTAGTCCAGGCTTTCCGCGACGGCACTGCGGACCAGTTCCAGCAGCGGCACCGGCTTGCGCCAGCGGCGGCCGGGCTGCTCGCCGCCGAGGATGATCAGATTCTCGGCATTGCGGCGGGCGCGGGTGGCCAGGTGGTCCAGCTGGAACAGCAGCTCGAGCTGATCGGCGTTCTCCTCCTGCCGTTCGGCCTGGTCGAGCAGGGCGAGCTGACGGTGCACCACGACCTGGCTGCGGTGGGCGATATTGAGGAATACCGCGTTGACGCCGGTGCGGGTCTTGGCCTCGGCGACCGCCGCCGAGACCGCCGCGACATGGGCCCGGTTGAAGGCATCGGCCACCTGACCGAGTTCGTCGGTACCGAAATCCAGGCGCGACACCTCCGCCTTCGAATCCACGTTCTCGCCCTCACCCAGTCGGCGCATCAGGTCGGGCAGTCGCTCATCGGCCAATTCCAGGGTGTCGCGGCGCAATCGACGCATGCGGCCGATGAACCGGTTGGCCAGCAGCAGCGCCGCCACGAAGGCCAGCACCGCGATCACCAGCACCGCGGCACCGCCGAGCAACGACTTCTGCGCGGTCTGATCGCCCCGCTCGCGGGCGATGACGTGCGCGTCGCGGCTCTGGTCCTCCCACAGCTTCAGCAGTGCCGACACCACCTGACCGGAGGCCTCCTGCCAGGCCGCCGTCGTCATCGGGAGCGGGTCGGGTTCGGGGGTGGACCGCGTGCGGGGGGCGTCCTCGGCGGCCACCGCGCCGCGCTGGGTGATCGCATCCTGCATCGCGATCACCTGCTGATAAGCGGGCCCCGCGGTGATCTCCTTCAGCTGGGCCAGACGCCGATCCTTCAGCACGGCACCGGAATAGGCGATCTCGCCGCGGAATTCGCCGACATGGCTGGTGAATTCGCTCAGCTGCGCGGGCGACAACGTGCCGAGCGTCAGCGCCACCGCACCCAAGGTGTCGGCGATCGACAGCGCCTCGGCCGCGCGCAGCGGTTCCACGCCGTAACCCAGTTCGATGGCGATATCGGCGTCCGGCGCCACGCGGGCGGCCAGCATGGATGCGGCGATGATGGTCCCGATGACCTGGGTGAAGAATCCGAAGATCTGCTCCGGCGGCGCCTGGCGGGCATCCACGCCGCCGCGCACCTGCGGGACCATGGCGAACAGCTTGTTGTAACCCTCGATATCGGATTTGGCGCCGCTCGGGTTCAGCTTGCGGGCGGCATCGCCCTTGGCCATCACCGCCGCCAGCGCCTCGTCGGACTTCTTCCGCGCTGCCGCAAGGGATTTCGCGGCGTCGAGGTCACCGGCCAGATACAGCAGCGACAGCCGGCGCTCCTCCTCGAACGCCTGCACCATGAGAATGGCGGGCGTGGTGGTGCTGCTGGCCAGCTCGGCCCATTCCTTCGCGGCCCGACCGGATTTCACCAGATACGACGCCGCACCGACGCCGATACCGAGCAGCGTGACGCTGGAGATGAGCACGATCGCCAGCAGGCGCACCCGCACACCGATCCGGCCGCGGACCCCGCGCCGGCTCGAATGTGCCGTGCCCACAGCCGGTTTGCCCATCCGATCAGAGACGGCCGAGATGCCCACGCTTCCCCCCAGCCATCGGCAGACGATGCATCGCCCTACCTCCTCGCGCACCACCATCGGCAGTGCCTGTCCCGTACAGCGAGAGAGAGTAACGAAAACATCGCAATTCAACTACGGATAACGAATATTCGCTGTAACAGGTTCAGGAGGCGGCGGGGAAGGCGCGGCGGAACAGGTAGAACCCCGCGGGGATGAGGCCGCACGCCAGCAGCAGCGGGGAGCTCCAGTCGTCGGTGAGCAGGACGTCGCCGCCGGGCCCGGCGGTCGAACAGATCAGGAAGCCGAGCAGCCAGGCGATCAACGGCAGCGCCATGGCGGCGGGGCGCGAGACCACCACGCCCATCCCGGCCACGAGCAGCACATTGCCCACCGCGGCGGCGGCCGCGCTGATCGGCACCGGCGTGCCACCGACATAGGTCGGCAGATACAGCACCTCGAGCGCGAGCGAGAGCACGGCGTCGAAGACCAGCAGGGCCGCCAGCGCCCCACCCAGCACCGACCACCCCCGGCCGCGCCCGGCGACCGGCGTATCCACCCGGTCGATCGAGGCCGCCGTCACGGCACCGGGGGGAAGCCGAGCAGGGCCAACAGGTGACTCTGCATATCGACGAACGCATACAGCGCCGACAGGTAGAGATCGTGCTGTGCCTGCCAGTGCGGCTTCTGGCTTTCGACGAACGCCACGATGGCGTCCTGCAGGGCCCAGTTGTACATGCGGGTCAGTGTAGGCGGCGCTCGAGTGCGGTCCGCGGCGAAGTCAGTCGCCGCAGACAGCCGTATTGGTCAGCTTCTCGCTGGCGAGTCCGAACTTCTTCAACGCGGCCGGGTCCTCGAGGTCGATTCCCGGCCCGTGGGTAACCGACACTTCGACGCGCCTGCTTCCATCGACCGTGCTGTACATGTCCGACTGATAACCGGGAAGCCCACCGTTGTGGCCGACGGTGTCGCAGCCGGGGCCCCGTGCGATGCGCATCAACCCGAGACCGTAACCGCCGTGCGGTCCGATCGCACGCTCGCTACGCATCTCGGCAAGCAAAGCGGGCGGGAGGAGTCTGCCACCGAGTAATGCGGCGAGGAAGGTGTCGAGATCCTGGGTGGTGGAGACGATCTCGCCCGCCCCGTAGGCCCAGGACGGATTCTGATTGGTGAAGTCGACGACGTTCACGGCATCGCCCTCTCTGTACGAGAGGTAGCCACGGGCGTGCGGGCCGAGAATTCCGTTCCAACTGCCCGGAACGATGGTGCCCCACAAGCCGAGCGGGGCCACGATGCGGCCGTAGATCTGCGCGCCGTAGGGCGTGCCGGTGATCTTCTCGATCAGCAGTCCGGCCAGAACGTAGTTGGTGTTGGAGTACGACCACTCCGCGCCCGGGTCGAATCGAGCCGGCTTGCTCAGCGCGAATCGCACGAGTTCCGCGGGCCGATAGTCACGGAAGAACGCGTCCACGGCCGCCTTACCCGACTGCGGAAACAGCCCGGGCACCAGCGTTCCGTCCGGATCCTGCTCGCCGGTGTAGTTGAACAACCCGCTGGTGTGCTGCAACAGCATCCGGACGGTGATCCGCGGGTCCAGCCCGAACTGGGGCAGGTGGCGGCTCACCGAATCGTCCAGTCCGAGCCTGCCCTCGCCGACCAGCTGCAGCAGCACCGTCGCCACGAAGGTCTTCGAGATACTGCCGATGCGGAATCGCCCATCGGTCGGCACCCCTTCCGGACGACCCAGCTGGGCCACTCCGGCACTGCCGGTCCAGTCGCCCTGCTGATCGTGCACGCGCACCTGCACGCCGACGGCACCGGCGGCAATCACCTCGTTCATCGCCTGCTGCAGTGCGGCGCGGTTCGTCTCGACCGGCTCGGCCGCCACGGCGGTCCCGCCCCAGCCCGTCAGCACGGCCGCCGCGAATATCGCACCGATCATCCGTCGCATGGATCGACCCCCCTCAATCACGAGATTGCCCGGCACCGGACACCACAGTAGAGCCAACCAGACTGCGGCGCAACGGAATACAACTGCCGTACCGCTACGAAGGCGGATTCGTTGTGCCGTAGGTCAGTTCGGGCGGCTCAGGCCGGCGAACAGATCGTGTTCGCGGCCGTCGGGGCCCGCCGGGCCGAGGCGGCCTCGGACGAGGAGGTAGTGCTCCTCGGGGAGGACCGGCTGGGCGACGTTGTTTGACAGGGCGAACTCGCGGCCGGAGGGGGCGACGCTGATTTGGGTGGCGTGGGCTCGCAGGGCCGCTCGTTTGGCGGCCAGCGCGTCGGAGACGTCGATGGTGGTGGTGACCGAATCGCTGGGGACGCAGGGTAATTCGCCCTCGGCGGGGAGGCGCCAGCCGGTGGGTAGTGCGCCCGGTAGGCGGTCCACGGTCCGGCGGGCCAGGGCCTCGGTGTGCAGGCGCAGCACCGTGGCATCGGTGACGGTCCAGTACACCTTCGGTGTGGCCCACCCGCGTTCGGCCGCGGCGTCGACCGCGTCCATGGTGACCCGGTGCGCGCGAACGTGATCCGGATGCCCGTATCCGCCGCGGGGGTCGTAACCGATCACCACCTGCGGCCGAAGCTCCAGAAGCACCTGCACCAGTGCCTCGACCGCGGCCGCGCCGGAGCTCACGAATGCCCGCGGGTGCACCGGCTCCATCGGGCGCGGGTCGGCGGTAGTGCCGGTCATTCCGGAGTCGCGCCAGCGGCCCGCGCCGCCGAGGAACCGCGGCGGTCCGGCCCCCAATTCCGCCAGCGCCCTGGTCAATTCCGCGATGCGGTACCCGCCCAGCTGATCGGCCTCGGCGCTGATCAATTGCGCCCACTGCTCGCCGATGACCTCCCCCTCCTCGCCGAGGGTGCAGGTCACCACGGTCACCGGCACCCCGCGACGGCGATAGTGGGCGATGGTGCCGCCGGTGGTGATGGATTCATCGTCCGGGTGCGCGTGCACCAGCAGGAGACCACCGAGTGCCCCACCACTCACGACAGCCGCCGCCACGTCGCCGCGCCGCCGAAGATGCCGGTCTGAATGGATCCGCTCAGCGACACCCCGTCCATCCGCGAGCTCGCTGCGGCGACGCCGTTGTCCTGCATGATCGGCAGCACCGTCGCCAGCTCCCACAGCTTGGGCTCGGCATCGCCCAGCACCCGCGGGACGTCCAGGCCGCGGGTCGCATTGTCGATATCCGCCTGCAGCGCCGGATCGCAGATGCCGGAGATGTTGCTCGGCGCCTTGCGCATCGCCTCGAGCTGCGCGGTTCCGTCGTCGGGCGGTACCGGCGGGGCGGGCGGGCAGCCGTAGCGCGAGGCCAGCACCGTGGCCGGATCCTGTCCGGCCTGCTCCCAGCCGACGATCGCGTCGACGGTGCCGTCCAGCAGATTCTTGCCGTACAGCTCGTCGGCGGGCAGGCTGCGCACGCTCGCGTCGATACCGGCGCTGCGCAACTGATCGGCGGCGGTGTTGGCGACCGCGAGCGTGGTGAGATCCTTGTCCACCGCGCCGATGCGGATGGTCAGCGTCTTTCCGTTCCTGGCCACCGGCCGCGGCTGCGGGGCGGGCGAGGTGGGCGAGATGCCCTGCGGCGGCGGTTCGGGCGCCCGCCCGAATCCGGCCTCGGCGAGCAGGGCGAACGCCTCGTCGGCGGACGGCCGCGGCGGGGCGGTCGGCACGTAGCCGGGATCCGAGGGCGAAAGCACCTGGGCGCGAGCCGGTTCCACCCAGGCTCCGGTCTGCGCACCGACGGTCGCCAGCAGCGCCGGATCCAGCAGCGCCAGCACCGCGCGCCGCACCCGCACATCGGCCAGGTCCCCGGTGCGCGCGTTGAGCGTCAGCTGCATCTCACGGGCCTGCGGCATCACGGCCGTGCGGACCGCCGGAATGGCGGCCAGTTGCGCCTGCAGGGCCGCACCGCCGTGCACGAGAGCCACCTGCGCATCGCCGGAGCGCAGCGATTCGGCCAGCTGGGCGGGAGTTCCGCCGCGGCGCATCAGAATCTGATCGGGCACCGCCGGAGTACCCCAGTACCGGTCGTTGCGTTCCAGCAAAATCTCCTCGCGACCGGCATCGGCCTGCTTGACCCGGAACTGACCGCCCGAGATCGGGTTCTGGTCGATCAGCCCGCGTTCCACCGCGAGCGCGCGCTGGAAGCCGCCGGGCGAATCCTTCAGCAGATGCGACGGCAGCAGATCGGTGAACAGCTCCCGCCACGCCGGATAGGGCGCATTCATGGTGACCGTCACCGTCTTACCGCCCTCGGAGGATGCCACATCCGAGATCAGGCGATAGCCCGCCGGATCCACCACACCGGGCTGGCTGATCATCTGCTGCCACAGGTAATGGAAGTCCTCGGCCGCGATCGGGGCGCCGTCGGACCAGGAAGCCTGGTTCTGGATCTTGTAGGTGATCGTGAACGGCGCCTGCGCGGTCACATCCGCCGACACCATCAGCGCGTTGTCGGGCACCCAGTCGGTCACGCCGGGCGCGGTCGGCGACGGCACCGGTTTGAACGGGCTCGGAAACACCATGGACGCCACCGCATTCGTCGTCGGCGACTGGTTGGACCGCAGATGCGGATTGAATCCGATCCCGATGTCGTCGACCGCCACCACCACCGTGCTCTTGGTCGGCTTGGCGGGCGTGGTCTTGGGACTGTCGGTGCTCTCGATCGGCGGCGGCGGATTCGCGGTACAGCCGGCGAGCACCGTCACCAGTGTCGCCAGCAGCATCACGACCGCACGCCGCATCGCGCGCAAGCTTGCCCCCGTTTTCACGTCCGGCACTCTACAGTCCTGCCTCCCAAAGGAGTCGGTGCGAAATCAGGCTCCCTGGGAGGCGCGGTCGCGGGCCTTGCGGCGGGACAGGTCTCGCGCACGCTCGGTGGCACTGAGGATGACCTTGCGCACCCGCACCACATCCGGGCCCACCTCGACGCACTCGTCGGCCGCGCAGAACTCCAACGCACCCTCCAGGTCGAGCACCATCGGACGGGCGAGGGTCTCCAGCACGTCACCGGTGGCGCTGCGCATGTTGGTCAGCTTCTTCTCGCGGGTGACGTTGATGTCGAGATCCTCCGAGCGCGGATTGATGCCGACGACCATTCCCTCGTAGGTGTCGGCGCCCGGCTCCACGAAGAAGGTGCCGCGGTCGGCGAGCTGGATCATCGCGTACGGGGTGACCGAACCGGACCGGTCGGAGACCAGCGAGCCGGTGTGGCGGGCGCGGATCTCACCGGCCCACGGGGCGTACCCGTGCGATACGGCGTTGGAGATGCCGGTGCCGCGGGTCTCGGTGAGGAAGTCGGTGCGGAAGCCGATGAGCCCCCGTGAGGGCACGATGAATTCCATTCGGACCCAACCCGATCCGTGGTTGGTCATCTGCACCATCTTGCCCTTTCGGGCGGCCAGCAGCTGGGTGACCGCGCCGAGGTATTCCTCGGGCACGTCGACCGTGAGCTCCTCGTAGGGCTCGTGCACCTTGCCGTCGATGGTCCGGGTGACTACCTGCGGCTTACCGACGGTGAGCTCGAAGCCCTCGCGACGCATGGTCTCGACCAGAATGGCCAGCGCCAGCTCGCCACGGCCCTGCACTTCCCAGGTGTCGGGACGTTCGGTGTTCAGCACGCGCAGCGACACGTTGCCGACCAGTTCCTGGTCCAGACGGGCCTTCACCAGCCGGGCGGTGAGCTTCTTGCCGCCGTTGCGGCCGGCCAGCGGGGAGGTGTTGATGCCGATGGTGACCGAAATGGCGGGCTCGTCGACCGTGATCCGCGGCAGCGCAACCGGGTTGTCCGGATCGGCGAGCGTGTCCCCGATCATGATCTCCGGAATACCGGCCACCGCGACGATATCGCCCGCGATCGCCTCCTCGGCCGGATTGCGCTCCACACCGACGGTCTTGAGCAGCTCGGTGATCTTGACGTTCTTTGTGCCCTCGGCGCTCATCCAGGCCACGTTCTGGCCCTTGCGCAGGGTGCCGTTGTGGATGCGGACCAGGGCGAGGCGGCCCAGGAACGGCGAGGCGTCGAGGTTGGTGACGTGGGCCTGCAGCGGCGCGGCGGCATCGCCCTTGGGCGCGGGCACGTACTTCAGGAGCACCTCGAACAGCTCGTCGAGGTTCTCGGCGTCGGGCGCGTTGCCGTTCTCGGGGCGCTTGGTGGAGGCCTTGCCCTCCCGGCCGGAGGCGTAGAGCACCGGCAGGTCCAGCGCCAGCTCGGCCGCCTCGGAGGCCTCGTCGTCCAGATCCGAGGCCAGGTCCAGCAGCAGGTCGTGGCTCTCCTCGACGACCTCGTCGATGCGCGCGTCGGGCCGGTCGGTCTTGTTCACCACCAGGATCACCGGCAGCGATGCGGCCAGCGCCTTGCGCAGCACGAAGCGGGTCTGCGGCAGCGGGCCCTCGGAGGCGTCGACCAGCAGCACGACACCGTCGACCATGGACAGGCCGCGCTCGACCTCACCGCCGAAATCGGCGTGGCCGGGAGTGTCGATGACATTGATCACCGTGACGCTGCCGTCGGCGTTGTGCCGGTGCACCGCGGTGTTCTTGGCGAGAATGGTGATGCCCTTCTCGCGTTCCAGATCGCCCGAGTCCATCACCCGGTCGACGAGCTCGGCCCGTTCGGCGAACGCACCGGACTGCCTGAGCATGGCATCGACCAGCGTCGTCTTGCCGTGGTCGACGTGCGCAACGATCGCCACGTTACGGAACTCGACAGACGACACCTTGAATCCTCCTGCTGAATGAAGTGATGCGGCCGACCCTCGCCGTAGAGGGATCTGCAAGACAGGTGCGGTCACGACTCACCGGGCATGCGGCCAGCTACACAGTACCGAAATCCGGAAGGGGACCAATTCGGGCGCTCGGGTTAGGGTACGCTTACCTACCATGGGCAAGGTGAAGGCGAAGAAGGTCTCGAGCCTGAAGCCGAAGAAGAAGTGCTGTCGGAAGAAGACGCGCTGCGTGAAATGCCCTGTCGTGATCATGCGCATGAAGAAGGCCGAGGCCGCAGGGGTGTGCGGTAAGGATCTGAAGAAGGCGTTGAAGCAGGCGCGCGCGGCCTAGCCGGAGAGTAGAACCGGGGGTATGGGTACTTCATTGCTCACCGACGAGGAACTGTCCACCGCGCTCGAAGACCTCCCCGACTGGACCCACACCGGCAACAGCATCGCCCGCACCGTCGAGGCGCCGTCGTTTCTGGCCGGGATCGAACTGGTCCGCCGCGTCGCCTCCGCCGCGGAGGCGGCCAACCATCATCCGGATATCGATATCCGTTGGCGGCGGGTCACCTTCACGCTGTCCACCCACTCCGCGGGCGGGCTCACCCAGCTGGATGTGGCGCTGGCGCACGAGATCGATCGGCTGGCCCAGCAGAGTTAGGGGGCTTACCCGGCGCGGGCAGCGTCGGCCGCGGGCGTTCCGGCCCCGGTCCGCTGCTCGGGCCGGGCACCGGTGCGTATCAGCCACACGTAGAACACCAACACCCCGATGACGTCGACCGCCCCCAGCCACGACAGCACGCCCGGCCGGGAGATCGTCCAGATCGTGGGCTGGAAGAACGACAGGATCCAGGGCACGCCGATCAGGGTGGTCACGAGCCAGTAACCGGCCAGCACCCGAGCGCCCGCGGCCGCGCGCAGCGGCCCGTACAGCAGCCACAGGATCAGCGGCAGCAGCCAGACGAAGTGGTGCGACCAGGAGATCGGCGAGACCATCAGCCCGAACAGCTGCACCACCAGCAGCGTGCCGAGGCGATCGTCGGAACCCAGTGCCCGCCAGGCGAACCAGGCCAGGACCGTGACCACGAGCACCGCCGCCAGCCACCACGGCCCGAACGGAATGCGGTGCCCGAATGCGTGCCACGGCGATCCGGCGTCGTGGCCGAGCAGGCGGCTCAGGGCACCGCGCAGCGACTGATTCCACACCGAGCCCACCGGCCCGATCCGGTTCGCGTCGCCGAGCAGCGGCCCGAAGTAGGTGCGGGTCTCCGTCGGTGAGAGCGCGAAGCTGACCCCGATGGTCGCCGCGAAGACGACGGCCGCCCACACCGCGCTCGCCCAGCGCCGCCGGGCCACGAAATACAGCCCGGTGACCGCCGGGGTGAGCTTCACTCCGGCCGCGATACCGACCAGCAGGCCCGAGAGCCAGGAGCGCGCGGAATACGCCGCGGCCATGCCCGCCAGCACCAGGAAGACGTTGACCTGCCCGTAGTCGATCGTCGTGCGGACCGGTTCGAGCCACAGCCCCAGGGCGGTCCAGCCGATTGCCGCTGTGCGGTACCGGTACTCGCGCGCCGCCGCACCGAGCAGGAAGGCGAAGCTGAGCCGCACCACCGCATACAGCGCCGCCACGATCAGCAACAGCCACGCCACCGCGACCACGGTGAACGGCAGGTAGTGCAGCGGATAAAAGAGCACCGCGGCGAACGGCGGATATGTGAACGGAAGCGGAAAGTCCGGTGTCTTCTCCGCATAGGTGAAGTCGTAGAGATGGCCGGTGCCCAGATCGGCCGCCCCGCCGACGTAGACGTGCAGGTCGACCAGGTTCATCCCGTTGGGCGCCACCAGCATCCACAGCAGCCGCGCCAGCACCGACAGACCCAGGGCGGCAAGGGCGATGCGGCGCCCACGAGTTCCGAGGTCACAGGTCCCGTCCAGCGCTGCTGCATGGGCCGGTCGAGGGTGTCGGTTCACGGCACGCAAGCTTTCGGGTCGGGTGGCGGGCGGGGACAAGATTACCGGCGCGAGCGGCACGGGAGATTCCAGGATGAGCCTCTCGTCGCTTTTGTAACATTTGTATCTCTGATCACTTCAGTCACAGGAGATAGGGCTATCTTCTGATAGCGCACTGCCCGGTTTGATTACTCGACCAATAAGTGAAGGCAAGATCACATCGACGGCTGTACAACGCAGGACTCGAACCCTAAAGTGACGCGCAGCGATGCGGCCCGTATCGCCCACGATGAGGTTCCCGAGGTTAAGGACGGCTACACCAGTGCTTCGCAGCAGAGGAACGCGGTTCGCATTGTCCGTGCTGGCCCTGACGGCCGGTGCCGGTCTCGCCGCGTCGACGACCGCGGTCGCCGCTCCGTCCCCGAAGCCGCAGAGCTCCGCGGCCGTCCCGCTGGTCCCCGAGGGTGTTCCGGTCGACGCGCTGGCCGCGCTGGCACCTGCCATCGTCGGCGCCGCCGCCCAGGCCGGTGACATCGCCTCCCCCGCCCAGCAGACCATCCTCGAGCAGGCGCAGCAGATCCTCGAGTCGGCGGGCCTGCCGCCGCAGATCAAGCAGACCCTCAAGGCCATCATCGCCTTCCTCAGCGGCAGCAACGGCGGCGGGCCCGACCTGCCGAAGGACGGTCCGGCGATCGCGCAGTTCCTCTACCCCAGCATCGGCCGGGGCTGCATCGGCCCGGGCCGCGATTCGATCGGCACCGCGCTCGCGGTCCCCGGTCCGGCCGAACTGCCGCCGCCGGGCCCGCAGGCCGGACAGGCCGGTTTCGTGTTCACCGCGCTCGGCACCAAGGGCCTGACGCCGCAGCAGAACCCGCCGATGACCGTGCAGTGGCTGAACCTGGACACCCGCCAGGGCGGCACCCTGCCGCTGACCGACGAGGCGCATATCAACCCGGACGGTCCGGCCACCCTGTCGGCGATCGCCGACACCGGCCCCGGCCGGATCGTCGCCGTCGTCTCGGGCTCGCTGACCACCCAACCGGCCGCCGACCAGCCGCCGATCAGCTGCGCGTTCCTGCCGACTCTCGGATTCTTCACCGTCTCGCCGGGTGCGCCGCAGGCGGCGGCACAGCCCGCACCGCAGGCCCAGGGGTAGATCCAGGCCCGGAGACGACACCGGCGGGCTTTTTGCCCCAATCCCCGTCGAGCGGGTGTGAGCTGTGGTAGACCGCTAATTATGGCGACTGTCGATCAGATCGAACGGTCCGCAGTATCCGCACTCCCGGATTCGGTCCGGCCGCAATCGGATTCCCTCCGATCGCGCCGCTCCGGCCGGTCGGTGATGTCGCGTCGCTCGTATAAATCGGTGTTGTCGACGCGCTCGCACCGGTCGATTCTGTCGATCCGCTCCGAGGGTTCGATCCTGTCGATCGGTTCGGCCTATTCCATCCTGTCCATCGGCAGCGTCGGATCGGTGCTGTCGGTCGGCTCGGTCGGCTCGTTCTTCAGCCTGGGCTCGGCATTCTCCGGCCTGTCGCGCTGGTCCCTGTTCTCCTGGATGGGCAATCGCGACGCCCCGGAACTGCAACCGGTCCTGCGCGTAGTCCCCGACGAACCGGACCTGACCCTCGACCCGACCTGTCACTGCCAGACGTAAGTAATCACCACTGCCCGTAGTCGGGCGTCAGGATGGCGTTGACGTCGACGCCCACGCCGTCCACCGTGCGCTTGTCGATCTCGAACTGGTGAAGGTTGGCGGCGGGGTGGACGACGCCGCGGGGGGTGCCCCAATTGTGTTGCCAGTACCAGGAACCCAGGCCCGCCGCGCGGGCCAGATCGATGGTGGGGGTGTTGCCGTAGACGCCGAGGTTCTCGTTGCCCACCACCGACTGCCAACCCGCGAGGTAGGGCGCGATCATGGTGGCGAAATCGGCGGGGGTGGGGTTGTCGTCGATGGAGGCGTAGATCGGGACGCCGTCCGGCCCGCCCGCGGCGCGATGTAGCTGCAGGCCGCGGTCGGCGTGCTTCTTACCGGCCTCCAGTCCGCCGCGCCAGTCCGCGGTCGGGCCCTTGCCGAATTGGTAGCAGGACACGATCGTCAGTCCGGCCTCGCGCAGCGCGTCGACCTCCCGCGCCTGCAGCGGTTTTCCCGCCATCCATTCCGCGCCCGGGCGACGGTCCGAGACGTAGCGGATGACTCCGATGTGCCCGGCATCGCGAATGGCCGCGGCCGCGGGCACGCCACCGGCGTAGTCGAGCAAGGTGCCCAACCGGGCCCGATCGGCAGTCGCCGCCGGAGCCCAGGCCGTGACACCGGCGGCCACGGCCGCACCGGCGGCACAGCCCAGCAGTGCGCGTCGGGACATCGGAACGGAACGCATCGACGACCTCCTTCACGCGGTGGAACTGCCGACGTGCCCGGCGCACCTTCCCCGACGACATCCGCCGATGCCATCTGCGCGCCGGGAGTCTCGAACGACGACTCATTTCACCACATGCACACCAGAACCGCCAGGCTCATGAGACACATCAACACCACAAGTAACTTCCGGCCAAAAACATGCCGGAAAGAAACGAGGAGCCCCACCCGCATGCAGGAAAAGGAAGAGGGCTCCGCCCGGCGTTCCGCCTAAGCGATGGCGTCGAGGCGGGCGGCGACGTCGATGGTGCGGCCGGAGGGGTCGGCCAGTTCGCGGCGAATCACCGCGGCGACCTGGGCGGCGATCTGTTTGCGGATACCGGCGAGGGCGCCGAGGGTCTTGGCGCGCCACCCCTCGGCTCGCATGTCGACGGCGATCAGGTCGGGCTCGGGCGGTGTCGCGTCGATGACGATGAGCAGGGGATCGGCGGCACGGGCGACGAGAACCAGGGGAATCTCCACCTCGGCGCGATACCGGTTGGCCTTGAGCACATCCACGGTGATGTCCAGCTCCACGGGCAGGGTCAGATCGAACGACACCGGATCCTCGCCCGCGCGCTCGTCCAGGCGCGGCATCCGCACCGTCCCTTTCACCTCGACCGTCGCGGCCTCGCGCGGGCCGGTGCGAATGGGGCCGACCTCGATATTGCGCCCGGCCAGCCCTTCGACCACCTCGCGGACGCGGGCCGCGGTGACGATGCGCGGGAAGAATCGGCGACCGAATTCGGCGTAGTCGATCCAGTCGAACCGCTCCTGCGAAAGATACTGCGAGCGCGTGCCGTTCATGATGGCCTCGACATCGAACACCCGCCCCCGCCGGGCCGCCGGATCGGCGATCATGGCGTTGAGCCGGTTGGCGACCTCGCGCTGCACCAGCGCCGCAATCGGATCCAGCAGCAGTTCGAACCCCGCGCCGACGGCCTGGGCCCGCATGACGAAACTGACGTCGCGGGAGCGGATACGCGGAACATCGATCACGATCAGCAGCGGATCCGCGGTGCGGGCATGCAGGGTGAGGTCGATTTCCACCAGGGCCTCCAACCGCAGCCGCTGTCCACCCAGGGTGACGGTGACATGCATCGAAACCGGTACCCGCACCTCGAAGGTGACCTGGGGACCGCTGCGGGCGATCACCGGTTTGCCCACGCTGCCCTCGGCGACCAGACCGGCCAATCCGGCGGGCCCGAGCGAGAACGGGCCGATGGTCATGCCCTTGCCGGCCATGCCGGATACCGCGGCCTCGATGCGGGCCGGGGTCACCGCGCGGCGAACGAAACGCTCACCGAATTCGCCGTAATCGATCCAGTTCGGCTCCTCGCACTCGGTCGACTGTCGCATGAGCTCCCGAAACCTCGTTGTGTCGGATGGTCCCTGCGCGCCCTCTCGATCCGGAATACGAGCGCAACGAATTGGATGCAGATCCCCGCCCTGCCGATGAGGGGGCAGCAGGACAGGGACCGCGACGGCGGCGCTGCCGGGCACCGCCGGGTACATCGTAGGGCTCGGCGCACTCGGCACCTCCCCCCACCGGTCGATTTATCCGCCGCCCGGGCGGAAACGTTTCACAGACGACCGATCCCGACGATACCCGCAACCGCCGCCCGTTCGTAATGGTGAATTCTTTGCCGTCCCGACAAACCGGCCGAAATGCGCCCTAGGCCGAGACCACGTCGATACACTCAGCCCGCGCGGACGCCGAGACGCGGGAGGGCGGCACCGGTGAATACTCTGTGGACTTTCGTTGTCGACCACCGCATCCAGCTGCTCACCGACTCGTACCTGCACCTGTCGGCGGTCATCCAGTCGGTACTGGTCGCGACCGTGGTGGCCGTCCTGATCGGCATCGCGGTCCACCGCAGTCCCTGGGGTTCGGCGTTGTCCACCGCCGCGGCCAGCATCATTCTCACCGTCCCGTCCTTCGCTCTGTTGGGCTTGCTCATTCCGATACTGGGACTGGGCGTGCGCCCGAGCGTCACCGCCCTGGTGCTGTACGCGCTGCTGCCCATCCTGCGCAATACGATCGTCGGGTTGTCATCGGTCGATCCGGCGGTCTCCGACGCGGCGCGCGGCGTGGGCATGAACCGATTGCGGGTGCTGCTGCGGATCGAATTGCCGCTGGCCTGGCCGTCGATCCTGGCGGGCGTGCGGGTCAGCACCCAGCTGAGCATGGGCATTCTCGCCATGGCCGCCTACGCGAAGGGCCCGGGGCTGGGCAATTCGATCTTCTCCGGACTGTCCCGGCTGGGCAGCCCGACCGCGGTGCCGATGGCGCTGACCGGCACGGTGCTGATCATCGTGCTGGCATTGGCACTCGATGCCGTCTTCGTCCTCGTCGGACGCTTCACCACCCCGAGGGGAATCCGTGACTGATACCGCGACCGCAACACCCGAGCGCGCCGGGGATCACCCCAGCGCGGAGATCGTGCTCGACTCGGTCACCAAACGCTATCCGGGACAACGAGAGCCGGCCGTCGACGACTTCTCGCTCACCATCCCCTCCGGGGAGATCGTGGTGTTCGTCGGGCCGTCGGGCTGCGGCAAGACGACCACCATGCGGATGATCAACCGGCTCATCGAACCGACCTCGGGCACGATCACCATCGGTGGCCGCGATGTCACCAGGGAGAATCCGGATCGGCTGCGCCGCCGGATCGGTTACTCGATCCAGCAGGCCGGGCTGTTTCCCCACCTGACGGTGGCTCGCAATATCGCCACCGTGCCCGGGCTGCTCGGCTGGGATCGCGCCCGGGTCTCCGCCCGTGTCGACGAGATGCTCGAGCTCGTCGGCCTGGACCCCGAGGCCTTCCGCAACCGGTATCCGCGGCAGCTGTCGGGCGGACAGCAGCAGCGGATCGGGGTCGCCCGCGCGCTGGCCGCCGACCCGCCGGTACTGCTGATGGACGAGCCGTTCGGCGCGGTCGACCCGATCACCCGCGGCCTGCTACAGGACGAACTGCTGCGCCTGCAGGGCGAACTGCACAAGACGATCGTGTTCGTTACCCACGACTTCAACGAGGCCGTCAAGCTCGGCGACCGGATCGCGGTGCTGGGCAACCAGTCCCGGGTGCTGCAATACGACGTTCCCGCTGCGATCCTGGCCGAGCCCGCCGACGAGACGGTCGCCGGTTTCGTCGGCGCCGACGCCGGGCTCAAGCAGCTCACCCTGGT
The DNA here is from genome assembly GCF_015477765.1 of Nocardia transvalensis. Taxonomy (GTDB): domain Bacteria; phylum Actinomycetota; class Actinomycetes; order Mycobacteriales; family Mycobacteriaceae; genus Nocardia; species Nocardia transvalensis_A. The sequence goes on from NZ_JADLQQ010000001.1 coordinate 528,494, forward strand.
CCGGGTTCAGGACGTCGAGCTGGGACAGTGCCCCACTGCCGCCGAAACCGACGAGGTGGAGCCGCTGCGCACCACACTCGCCGAGCGGGAGTGGAAGTGGGGCCTGGTGCTCGACGCCCAGCGCCGCCCGCTGCGCTGGGTCTCCGCCGCTCAGCTGGCGCATGCCTCATCCCTGCGCACGGTCGGCCTGCCCGTGACGGGCACGGTGTCGCTGCGCTCGACGCTGCAGGAGGCGCTCGAGGCACTGCTGACCGAGAGCACCGCCAACGCGGTCGTCACCGGCCGCCGCGGCGAATACGCGGGCCTGATCACCATCGACACCCTGGTGGCGCACCTGTCCGAGATGCGGGCCGAACACACCACGGCGACAACGGATTCGGGTGATCAGCCATGACCACCGTGTCTCCCCGCACCGAGCGGCAGGCCGACCGCATCCGGTTGCTCGCCCAGCCCGTGCTGGCGGTCGCGGCCGCCGCGGGGGTGCTCGCATGGGCGTTCAACCGAGAGCTGACCGCCACGCAGCAGGCCAGCATGAACGTCGACAACATCACCACGGCCGCCCGAGAGCACGTGGTGATCACCGCGACGGTCATCGCGATCGTGGTCGTGATCGCGGTGCCGCTGGGCACGCTGCTGACCCGCGCCCGGTATCGGCGGTTGGCACCGCTGTTCGTCGGTATCGCCAATATCGGCTCGGCCGCACCGACCATCGGCCTGATCGTGCTCGCCTACCTGTGGACGAAGAAGACCGGGTTCTGGATCGGCGTCGGCCCCATCGCCCTCTATTCGCTGCTTCCGGTGCTGCGCAACACCATCCTCGGCTATCAGCAGGTGGATCCGATGCTCATCGACGCCGGGCGCGGGCAGGGCATGTCGGCCGCAACGGTGTTGCGTCGCATCGAATTTCCGCTCGCGGTGCCCTACATCCTGGCTGGACTGCGCACCTCGCTGGTGCTGGCGGTGGGCACGGCGACGCTGTCGTTCCTGGTCAACGCGGGCGGGCTGGGCATCCTCATCGATACCGGCTACAAGCTGCGCGACAACGTCACCTTGTGGGTGGGAGCGATTCTCGCGGTCGCGCTGGCCCTGCTGGTGGACTGGCTCGGCGCGCTCGCCGAACGGTTCCTCGGACCCAGGGGGCTGCGGTGAGGCGAGTGTTGCAGGCGTTGCTGGCCGTCGTCGGCCTGGTGCTGGCACTGACCGGCTGCGGGCTGGAGTCCGGTGGCTCCGTTCCGCTGCGCGTAGGACCGGGCAGCATCCAGCCTGTCCCGCAGTTGGAGGGCGTGCGAATCACGGTGGGCTCCAAGGACTTCACCGAGCAGAACATTCTCGGCTACCTCATCGAATTCGCTCTCGTCGCGGCCGGGGCCGATGTGCGCGACATGACCAATATCACCGGTTCCAACAGCTTGCGCGACGCCCAGCTGCAGGGCCAGGTGGATATCGCCTACGACTACACCGGCACCGGATGGATCAACTATCTCGGCAACGAGACCCCGATCCCCGACCCGGCCGAGCAGTTCGAGGCCGTCCGCGATGCCGACCTCGCTCGGCACGGCATGGTGTGGGCCGCCCCGGCGCCGATGAACAACACCTACGCGATGGCGACCAACGCCGCCAACGCCCAGCAGACCGGCGCGACGACCATCTCCGATTACGCCCGGCTGGTCAATTCCGGCGCCGCCGGGCCGACCTGCGTCGGGACCGAATTCAGCGTGCGGCAGGACGGATTCCCGGGCATGCTGCGCAAGTACGGCATCGACCCGGGCAAGGTGCGCAAGCAGGTCATGCAGGACATGCTGGTGTTCACCGCGGTGGCGAACAATACGTGCCAATTCGGCGACGTCACCAGTACGGACGGGCGGGTGAAGGCGCTGGACCTGAAGCTGCTCGACGATGACCTCAGCTTCTTCCCGAAATACAATGCCGCCGTGGTGATGCGCAAGAGCCTTGCCGACGCGCATCCGCAGATCGCGGACATTCTGACACCGATCTCGGCATTGCTGACCAACGAGACCATTACCGAACTCAATGGCCAGGTCGACATTCAAGGGCGCGAGCCGGCAGTCGTCGCCCGCGACTGGCTGGTCGCGCGGGGATTCGTCACCGCCCGTTGAGGATTCGGGCGGCCATCGCGTCCGGGTCTCCGATGGCCCGAGTTTGCGCTCAGGCGTTGAGCAGGCGGCCGGTGGTCGCCAGCTGCGCTTCGATCGTGGCGCGCACCGTCGGCCATTCCTCGTCCAGGATGGAGTAGAACGCGGTGCTGCGGATCTCGCCGTCCAGGCCGCGCGAGTGCGCCCGGCGGATACCGTCGCTGGTGGCGCCGAGGCGTTCGATGGCCATGCGGGAGCGCAGGTTTCGCACGTCGGCCCGCAGCGCGATGCGGCGTACCCGCCACACCTCGAAGGCATGCCGCAACAGCAACAGCTTCGACTCCGGATTGGCCCCCGCCCCGCGGGCGTGCGTGGACAGCCAGGTATTGCCGATCTCCGCGGCATCGGGCACCGCACGCAGCGGGTCACCCGACGGCAGGCCGTGCACGACCGGCCACACCAGCGGTCCCTGCCAGTAGTCGAAGCGGGTGAACCGGGTCGAACCCAGCACCCGGTCGTCGGCGACGGAGACGATGGTGAAGGCCAGCGCGGTCCCGGCGGCATGTCCGGCAACGGCTTCCGCCACATAGTCGGCGGCCTCGTCCACCCCGTGCGGAACGGGCGTGAACGCATAGGCGTCGCGATCGCCCGAGCCCGCCTCGGCGAGCCCCTGAATGTGATGCGGCGCAATGGGTTCCAGTCGCACGAGGCGGCCGGTGAGAGTAACGGGTGCAGGCACGTTCCCTCGATCTTTCGGGACGGTCTCCGGCCACGTTCGGGCAGGTGCCTTCCCCGGGTCACAACGCTCCGGATCGACGTTCCACCCTGGCGCGCCAGCAGCAGCATCGGACAGTGAGATGAACGATAACGGAACACCTGCCGTCGGCCCCGCAGGCGAAATGTAAATTCCCCAGTACCGCTCGTGTGTCGCCCGGCGCGTCGCAAACGCCCGGTCAGGCACCGATTCCGGCCCGGCCGATCGGTGTCGCCGGGGCCGAATGATCAATTGCTGGTTAACAACTGGGAACACCTGACCCGCCTGCTTGCGATCGGCGGAGGAGGGGCTTGCACAGCGGGGATTCGGGTAATGCGAGGACCATGCGGTTTCATGCGGAAGAACCGACCGTCGATGCGGTGGTCACGGGGCGGAGGTGACCATGGGAGCCCTTCTCGCACTGGCTTCGGCAATCTGTTACGGCCTTTCGGATTTCACCGGCGGGGTGTTGGCGCGGCGGGCATCGTTCATCGCCGTGGCGCTGCTCGGACAGGCCGGGGGCCTGCTGGCCGCCGTCGCGATCGCGCCCCTCGTGCCGACCCGCGCGGTCGGGCTCGCGGACCTGGCGTGGGGCGCGCTGTCCGGGGTGGGCAGCGGCGTGGGCATGGTGTTTCTGTTCCGGGGTCTGGGCCGCGGGGCCATGAGTGTGGTCGTGCCGATCAGCGCGGTGGCGGGGGTGGCGCTGCCCGTGCTGGCCGGGGTGGCCCTGCTCGGCGAGCGACCCTCGGCGCTGGCCTGGCTGGGCATGCTGGCCGCTGTTCCCGCCCTGTGGCTGGTGTCGCGCACGCGTACCACGTCCACCTCGACGCCCGGCGCCGCGGCGGACGGGCTGATCGCGAGTTTCGGTATCGCGGTGCAGTACCTGGCTCTCGCGCAGGCCACACCCGCCGCGGGCGGCTGGCCGGTCGCCGCCGGGCGCGCCGCCGCGATTCTCACCATCGTGCCGTGGGCCGCATCGGCCTCCGCCTCGCTGCGGCTGTGGTCGCGTACCACGCTCCCCGCCGCACTCGCCGGGGCCATCGCGGCGGTGGGGCTGCTGTGCTATCTCTCGGCCACCCAGCAGCAACTCGTGGTGATCGCGGTCGTGCTGTCGGCGCTGTATCCGGTGATCCCGGTGCTGCTCGGCGTCACCGTGCTCCGGGAGCGGGTGGCCAAGCCGCAGGCGGTGGGCCTGATCGCGGCGGCCGTGGCCGTCACCATGCTCGCTACGGGATGACCCGCTCAGTGACCCCGCAACTCGCCTCGAGTCGCGCCTTCAGCGCCGCATTCTCCGCGCGCAGGGCCTCGATGGTTTCGGTGTATTGCTCGGCTCGGCGTGCCGCGTCGGCGCGTTCGAGGGCGAGCGCTTCGTCCAGGCGCTGCTTGTCGTAGCGCGGGTGGATGTGGCGGCTGCAGTTCCAGTCGTAGCCGTCCACGGTGATGAGAATCGACCGTTCGGCGCGGCTGCGGATGGTCGACGACCCGATCGCCAGTAGTCGCTCGAGCAGGTCCGGGTCGTCGTCGCGCTCGATCACCCGGGCCCGCCCGAACAGCTTCAGCCGTTGCCGCAGTGGGTAATCGACGAAGAACATCGCCACGCGCGGGTTGTGTTCCAGATTGCCCGTCGTCACGTACTGCTGATTGCCGGAGAAGTCGGCGAACCCGATCGTGCTCGAATCCAGCACGTGGACAAAGCCTTTCGGCCCACCTCGATGCTGGATATAGGGCCATCCGCCCGGAGTCACGGTGGCGAGGAAGAAGAAGTCGGCCGCTCGGACGAATGCGCCGCGCCGGGTATCGAGCGGAGGATCCCGGTCGTCGGCAGTACGACCGGGTTCCAATTGTGCTCCGTAATTCACATAACTACCCGCTCGCCGCTGCCGCTCGAGCGCGGCCGGGCCGAAGGCGATCTCCGGATACAGGTTGGGCATCTCGCACCTATCTACGACGGTGTCCGGTGGGCGGCCGTTGCCCACTCTAAGGACACCGCACACAGGCGAGAAATTCCTTTCGTCTCGAATCTATGCACTGGCCGCATAGTTCCGGACGGCATCTGAAGTTATTTCGCCTGGACCGGATCGCCACCACCTTGCCCGGACCGGATCGCCACTACGTTGCCCGGGCCGGATCGCCACTACGTTGCCCGAGCCGGATCGCCACTACGTTGCCTGGACCGGATCGCCGCTACTTTGCCTGGACCGGGTGCTTTCCCCGGTCCAGGCCCATCGCATCGACCATCGTGAAGAACAGGTCGGTCTGGTCGGTGAGGCCGACGACGTTGGCGGCACGCGGGCCGTAGGCGGCGACGCGCAGCTGGCTGCCGGTGTGCTCCTGGGAGCCGCCCTCGTCGGCGGTGCCGTAGGAGATGGCCATCTCGGCGCCGTCCTTGGTGACCACCTTGCTGGTCAACGCCGCGGATTTGGTTTCCAGCGGGACGATCTGGCTGCTGTGCGCATGGTCGGCGGTCACGATGACCAGAGTGTTGCCGTCCCGCTCGGCGAATTCGAGCGCGGCCTGCACGGCGGCATCGAAGTCCACGGTTTCACCGATCTGACCGCACGGATTGGCGGCATGGTCCTGCTTATCGATCGACGCGCCCTCGACCTGCAGGAAAAAGCCGTCCTTGCGATCCTTCAGCAGGTCGATCGCCTTGCGGGTCATGCCCGCCAGATCCGGCATGGCGGCGGAATTGCGGGCGGGATTGTCCTTACAGGTCTGAGCGGGCCGGGTCAGGCCGTCGCGCACCGCCGTCTCACCGGTCCAGCGGACGGGCATATTGCCGGGGGCGAACAGGCCCAGCAGCGGCGCGTCCTGATCGGCCTTGGTAGCCCCGTCGAGTCCGGCCCGGTCGGAGACGATGGTGTACCCGCGGGCCTTCGCCTGCTCGCGCAGGGTCTTGCCCCGGTACTCACCCGCGGTCGCCTGCTGCTCGAAGCTCTTCGCCCCGCCGCCCAGGGTCACATCGGCACGGGTCGCCAGCAGTTGTTCGCTGATCGAGCCGAGACCGCCGTTCTCCAGCGCATTGGTCGGGCACTTCGACGAGGTCTCCTCGGGCCCATAGCATTTGCGGTCGGTCACGTGCGCGGCTAGTACGGCCGGGGTGGCGTCCTGGATCTCCGAGGTGGTCACATTGCCCGTGGCCTTCCCGTTGGCCTTGGCGATCTCGAGCAGGTTGGTCTGCGGCGCACCCGCGATATTCACACCGATCGCGCCGTTGTAGGTCTTGGTTCCGGTCGCCCACGCCGACCCGCTGGCCGCGGAATCGGTGACGTAGTCCGGCTTTCCGGTGTTCTTGTCCAGCGAGTAGTGGGTGTAGGCCCCGGTCAGCGGCAGCGCGTCGATTCCCTTGAAATAGCCGCCCGCACCCTCGGCCACATTGCGGGCCACGGTGATCTCCGAATCACCCATCCCGTCGCCGATCAGCAGGATCACATTCTTCGCCTGCCGCGAGTTGATCGAATCCCGCAGGGCCGCACTGCGATCGCCGGTGGCGCGGCGGGCGCCGCCGTTGTCGCTCAGCGTGCCGTGCGCACCGGGCGTGATCAACTGCCCGTTCGACTGCTCTCCCGAATCGGACCCGCACGCGGCGAGCAAACCGATCAGCAGCGCGGCGGCCCCTGAGACGACCCCTACCCGAACACCCGGAGATCCGGACGAGACGAACGGCATTCGACACCCACTCTTCGCGAACGACAACAACTCGAGCGGATCGTGCCCGGCACGGCTGAACCGCGAGCAACACTGCGGTGAAATGGGGATGAAAGCGACAAATTCACTGCACCCGCCCATCGGTCTGCAGCGCGGCCCAGACGACCTTTCCGATCGGCCACTGCGGCGCACACCCCCACGACCGGGCGATGCGGGCCACGACATGCAATCCGTGCAGCCACGCGGCGGCGCCCACCGACTCGCGCAGCATGGCCTCGCGGGGGTCCTCGTCGGCCACCGCGACGGTGAGCAGATTGTGCCGAAGTTCCAGGCGCAGCTGGATTTCGCGGTCCGCCGTGTGGGCGAGGGCGTTCTCGACGAGTTCCGTGACGACCAGCTGCGCATCGGCGCACACCTCCGGCACGCCCCAGCGCAGGCACACCTCCTCGACGACGCGCCGTGCCCGCTGGGCGCAGTCACCGGAGAGAACCAGCGGCAGGCGGGCACGCCACCGCGGCGCGGGCTCGTCGACCCCATCCAGCGCCTCGCCTACGGAGGCGTGGACCGCGACGAAGCGGTCGATCGCGGTGTGCGCCAACCGCCGTCGCAGGTCGTCGTCCTCTGCTACCACCACGATCGGGACGCCCGGCCACTCGCCCACCCGCATCCACGCCGTGGCGAAGACGGTCAGCAGCGGATCCGACCGCACTCGGAGCTCGTCCACGACCACGATGACCGCCCGCGGCTGTTCCATCGCGAACTTCACCAGATCATCGCCCAATCGGCGATAGGTCATGGGATCGAGCTCGCCGCGCGGCCGGACCACCGAACAACCTTCCAGCCTGTACACAGACCAGCAGATCCCGTGCTCCACCATGGCACTCGCTCATCCCACCGATAGCGGCCGGCCACCGCGTCGTCCCGAGCACCACAATCCGATCCGGCGGCCGTACCCTCCAGTCCTGTCCGCGCTATGGCACTACCCCCAGCCGCTCGCTTCGAACAAAGTGTCGCGAAATGCCCCTTTCCTGGCGGAAAGCACGCCAGGAAATGAGTGGTGGCGCAGCCAGGAAGTGAGTGGTGGGCGCAGCCAAGAAGTGAGTGGTGGGCGCAGCCGGGGAATGAGCGGTGGGCGCAGCCGGGGAATGAGCGGTGGGCGCGGCCGGGAGACGAATAGGGGGCGCCGGGATGGGGAATGGACGTAAACGGCACACTAGACAATTTGCACAGCTGGGCGAACGTTTGTTGTCGGATCGGTCGGTCAGTGCTTGCATCGAGGTATGTTCAATGAAGCTCAGCTGTACTCGCCGGTGACCAAGGGGACCGACGGTGATGTGACGGTGCATCTGAGCGACGAGCACCCCGGTGTGCACGACCCGGAGTATCGGGCCCGCCGCAACGCCATCGCCGCCATGGCGCTGTCGTATCGCCCCGGCGAGCCGTTACCGCAGGTCGACTACACCGACGAAGAACAGAATGTCTGGCGGATCGTCTCCGCCGAATTGGCCCGCAAGCACCGCAAATACGCCTCCGCGGAGGTGCTGGCCGGGGAGCAGCGGCTAGGGTTGCCCGCCGACCACATCCCGCAATTGGACGAGGTCACGGCAAAGCTGGTGCCGCTCAGCGGATTCCGCTACGTACCGGCGGCCGGTCTGGTGCCGCTGCGGCAGTTCTTCGGCTCGTTCGCCGACCGGGTCTTCCACTCCACCCAGTACATTCGCCATCATTCGGCGCCGCTGTACACCCCCGAACCGGATGCCATCCACGAAATCATCGGCCACGCCAACCAGTTGGCCAGCCCGCGCTTCGCCGCGATCTACGCCGAGGTGGGCGCGGCGGTGGCTCGGCTGGAAACCGATGCGGCACTGAAGTTCCTGGCCGACGTGTTCTGGTTCTCCATGGAGTTCGGGGTGGTTCGCGAGCAGGGCGAGGTGCGCTGCTACGGCGCGGGTCTGCTGTCGTCCTACGGCGAGATCGAGGAGTTCCGGAGTGCGGAGTTGCGGCCGCTGAACATCCACGAGATGGGCACGGCGGTCTACGACATCACCCACTACCAGCCCGTGTTGTACTGCGCCGACTCGATTTCCGAGATCGAGGACGTGGTGGGCGGCTTCTTCTCGACAATGACCGACGACGTCGTCGCCCGCGAACTGGCTCACCGGTCGGCGTAATCCGTCATCGCCTCTAGGCCCCGCCCGATCCGTCATCGCCTCTAGGCCCCGCCGGATCCGTCATCGCCTGTAGGTCCCGGCATGCTTTTGGCCGGGACCTACAGGGGCATCCCCGCCTCGAGGAATTCGCAGACCCGGACCAGCCTGTCGAGGTCGAATTCGCCGTCCTCGAAGGCCGCATGCAGACCGCCGACCAGCGCTCCGGAGAACGCTCTGATTTCCAGATCATCGGGCGAACGCCCCGCGCGGCGAGCGATCATGTCCGCAAGCATCGCAACATTGCGCTCGGTCTCCTGGCCGAGCGCTCCCCGCAGTTCGGGTTCGCCGAAGATCAATTTCACCCGCTGGCGCTCGAATTCGAGTTCCTCCTCGTCGATCGCGGCGAGGGTATCCAGGACGGCCTGCCGGAAGGCGGCCATGGGTGTCAGGTCGCGAGGCTGTGCTTCGAGGGCCCGCATCAGGACGGGATCCAGATCGTCGGTGAGGACGAGCCGTTCCTTGGACGGGAAGTACCGGAAGAAGGTGCTGGGCGATACGTCGGCCGCCTCGGCGATCTGTTCGATCGTGGTGTCGGCATAACCCTGCTCGCGAAACAGGCGGAAGGCCTCCGTCCGGATCGTGCGGCGGGTCCTCTCCTTCTTCCGCTCGCGCAGGCCCATCCGGGGCGTCGCGGCTCCCGGATGGACCCTGGCTGGCGGTGCCTTCGAATCAGCCGACATGCACCGATTGTCCCCTACCGATCTCGGCCCCGGCGTCGGACACCGAACCGCGGGTGAAGATCGCCGAGAGCACGGCGGCCACCGCACAGATCCCCGCGCACACCCACAGCATCGCGCCCATGCCACCGACGAAGGCCGACTGGACCTGACCGAGCATCTGCGGGTCACCCAGTGTGCGGGCGACCTCGACTCCGGCGTTGACACCGTCGGAGACCGGCTCGTGGTCGTAACCTCCCAACTCCGACCGGTACTGCGCAGACAGCACGGTACCCAGTACCGCGACACCGACGGTACCGCCCGCCTGCCGAAGAGCCGTCAGCAGCGCCGACCCCGACCCCGCCCGCTCCGGGGTCAGTTCACCCATCGCCATGCCCATTGCCGACGGCGCGACGAAACCCATGCCGACACCCAGCACGGTGATCCACGTCGCGATGTAGCCGTAGCCGCTGTCCACGTCAGCCAGCGCCCCCATCGTCAGACCGGCGGCCAGCAGCGCGAAGCCGGCGGTGAGTACGACTCGCAGTCCCAGCTTCGGCAGCAGCTTGTCCACGATCCGGGCTCCCACGAAGAGCCCACCCATCAATGGCAGCAGTCGCAGCCCACTGCCGAGCGAATCCGCGCCCAACACTGCCTGGAAATACTGCGGCACCGTGAAGAACAACCCGAACATCGCGAACTGGACCATCACGGAATATCCGGTACCCCAACGGAATCCGCTGGTGGTGAACAGGGCGAAGTCCACCAGTGGATGGGCAACGCGGCGCTGCCACCACCCGAACACGGCCAGCAGCGCGATTCCGGCGACGACCGTGACCCAGGCGATGCCGTCACCCCAGCCCTGTTCGCCCAGGCGGATGAAGCCGTAGGTGAACCCGAGCATGCCACCGGCCGAGAGCAATACACCGAGAACGTCGATACGAAAGGCGTTGTCGCCGCGAGATTCCGGAATCAGCGCGGCCACCGCGAGCAGACCGACGATCGCCAGCGGCACGTTGATCAGGAACACCGATCCCCACCAGAAGTGTTGCAGCAGCAAGCCTCCCACGATCGGGCCCAACGGCATGCCCAGCATCACCGCGGCGACCCAGATCGTCAGTGCGCGTTGCCGTTCCACCCGATCGGGAAACATGACCGGCAGCACCGACATCGACAGCGGCATCATCGCCGCGGCGGCGACACCCAGGACCGCCCGGGCGGCGATGAGCTGTCCCGACGAGGTCGCCAACGCACACCCCACCGATGCGGCACCGAACAGCACCATCGCGGCGAGCAGGAACTTCTTGCGGCCGTAGCGGTCACCGAGCGCGCCCGAGGGCAGCATCAGACCGGCCAGGGCCAACGTATACGCGGTCGTGAACCATTGCAGCGCCGCGGTATTCGCCTGCAGGTCGACCGCCATCGTAGGCAGGGCAACCACCAGAACGGTGGTGTCCAGGCCGACGGTCAGCATGGTGATCGCCAGCGCGCCGAGTGCCAGCCACCGCGCCTTCCCCGCCCCCTCGTCGTTCTTCCGCGCCACCGCGGCCTCGTTCCCGGTCATGGCGACTTCCTTTCCTACGACTGCGCCCCCGTGGCCTGCCAGGCACATCCATTTGATTGGTTCTACTTTTTGATAGTAGCCATCATTTTAGAGTCACTGCAATACCTGTCCGCGGGTCGTGCTCACCTCGGCATCGGGCCCGTGTCCGCTTAAGCTCCAAAGCGATGAGCACCTGCATGACCCGGCGCGTTCGCCGCTCCAGATCGTTCGCGGCTGCCGCGCTGGCGGCCGGTGTCCTCGGCGCGACGGCGCTGACCGGCCTCGACGCTGCGCTGTCGCCCCCGGCGGTTGCGGCACCGACGACCACCACGCCGTTCAGTACCCCGAACACCGATTCCTGCCCCAACAGGTCGACCCCTCCCCCGGCGATCGACACCTCCGAGGTGCCCGCACCGGGTGACACCGCCCCGCAGCCGCTACCGGTCCCTTCACCGGCGGTCGGTGGCGACAAACTCGGCGCATGCGGGCTGGTGCTCCCGGACGGTGCCCCGCCGGTCCCCGACGAACTCTCCGCCACCGCCTGGCTGATCGCCGATATGGACACCGGCCGGGTGCTCGCGGCGAAGGATCCCCACGGCCGCTACCGCCCCGCCTCGACCATCAAGGTGCTGCTGGCCATCGTGGCGCTGCGCAACCTCGATCTGAACAAGGTGGTGGTCGGCACCCAGGAGGACGCCAATGCCGACGGCACCCGCGTCGGCATCGGGCCCGGTGGGCGCTACACCAACAAGCAGCTGATGCAGGCGCTGCTCATGTGCTCCGGCAACGACGCCGCGCACGCCATCGCCGCCCAACTCGGCGGCCAGGAAGCCACCGTCGCGAAGATGAACGAGGTGGCAAAGCGCCTGCAGGCCTTGGATACTCGCGCCGCCACGCCCTCCGGCCTGGATGGGCCGGGCATGAGCACCTCGGCCTATGATCTGGCGGAGCTGTTCCGCGAGGCCATGACCATCCCCACCTTCGCCGAGATCGTCCGCACCCAACAGGTGGACTTCCCCGGCTACCCCGCCAATCCCCAAATCCCTGACGACAAGGACCATCCCGGCTTCCCCATCGCCAACGACAACCGGCTGCTCTACGACTACGACGGCGATCTCGGCGGTAAGACCGGCTACACCGACGACGCCCGCCAGACCTTCGTCACCGCCGCCGAGCGCAACGGACACCGGCTGGTGGTCACGCTGTTGCAGGCCGATGTGTTGCCGATCCGGCCGCCCGAGCAGGCCGCGCGACTGCTCGACTACGGGTTCGCCCTGCCCTCCGGCGCAAGCGTGGATTCGCTGCCCGGCGACACCGGTACGCCGGCGAATCCCAGTGTGACCCTTGCGTCTCCGCCGCCGCGCGATACACCGGCCGCGAGCGCCCCGGACGGACGCCGCCATGACAGCCTCACCACGGTCCTCGTCGTCGGGGCGCTGGCCGCGGTGATCGTGCTGGTAATCGCCGCGTGGTCGCTCACCGGACGGACGCGGCGGTAACCGACGCCACTATCTGCCCCCGCCCTGTTTGACTCGCGATTGCCCGGGCATTCGCTGAACGAGCCGGTTGTACGGCTCCCACCAACAGAACCGGAGAGAGGAGCAACAATGGCTGACCCGAAGAACCCCGGCCAATTCGGTAATCGTGCCGACACTGCGGAGCAGGCCCACAAGGGTGGTCAGGCCAGCACCGGTAGCTTCGGTGACAAGAACAGCGCCGACCCGTCGAAGGCCGGCAAGAAGGGTGCCGCCGCCCAGCCGACGGAGGCCAAGATCCGCGGTGGCCAGCACAGCCACTCCAACCGCTGATCATGACGAAAGCCCCTTGGGGAGTGTAAACAGACGCTCCCCAAGGGCTTTCGTTTGTCCGCACAGTCAGTTCAAGGGCGCGGACTGCCACCAATTCATGTTCTCGGCGGTTGTCTGAAAGATCGACAGTAGGAGGATCCGCTCGCGATTCGTGTCGCCGGTGAACCTCGTGACCATGTAGGTGCTGCCGCTCGAGCCTATCCCCGGCATGGTGTAGGTGGTGTAGGTCCTGCCGTCCTTGGATCGGTCGGTCTTGGTATTGGGTAGCAGGCCGTCGATCACCGCCTGCGCGTCGGCGCTCGTGTCGTAGAGGAAATAGATGTACTGCCCCCGCGGATTTGCATCGATCGCGCCCGGGCAGTTCGCCTTTGCCACCCAATTGCCGAAATACGGGAGATTGTCCCACTTCGTGTCCTTGTTGACCGTATCGAAGAAGCACGAGGCATTCAGAAAGCCCGAATTCTTCCCGCCCTGAGCCGGAACCATGCGCGGGAACGTGTCGTGGATGACCGTGGCGACGGGCGGCATGACGTTGCTGTCGGTCGTGGTCGGAGAGGTCTTCACGACCGAGGGTATGGCTTCCGGCGAGGTCGGTCGCTCCGCGGTTGTCACTGCGGAACCATGCGCGGACGGATGGGAACTGCCGTTGCGCATGACCACTACGACAAGGGCGCCGACGGCAACGAGAACGCCTACCAGCAGGGCGATTCCGACCGCCAGTCCGGTGCGCCCGCGCTGCTGCGCCACGGGTGCCGGTGCGCTGTACGGGTATTGCGGCGCGGCGTGCGCAGAGGGCTGCGGCAGGGGCGGCGGTGTGGCATAGCGAGTGGTGGGTGGGTGCATGGCTTCCCATGCGGCCGCGGCGAATTCGGAGCACGAATCGAAGCGCTGCTCCGGCCGTTTCGCCAGCGCCCGGGCCAGGACGGCGTCGAGGGCGGGCGGTAGATCCGGCCGGATTGCGCCGAGGGTGGGCGGCGTCAACTGCAGGTGCCCGCGGACAATCTCGGCCGAATCGGTCGATTCGAACGGCGTACGCCTGGTCAGCAACCGAAACAGCGTGCACGCCAAGGCATATTGGTCGGCGCGCGGGCCGACGGGAATGCCGGTCAACTGCTCCGGCGACGCGTGGGCGACCGCGGTCGCCCACAGCTGCGGATGCGATGACAGCGCCGCATCGTCCAAGAGCCCGGCAAGGCCGAAGTCCGTCACCAGGACTCGCTCATCCGCACGAGCCAGCAGGATATTGCCCGGTTTGACACCCCGATGCAGAACGCCGACCGCATGCGCGTAATCGAGTGCCTCGGCAGCCTTCCTGACGATCTGCAGGGCCCGGACGGGCGGCAACGCGACCGCGTCCACCTCCCCCGCATCGATCCCGTCGACGTACTGCATCGAAATCCAGGGCCGCCCGTCATCGATCCCCCGGTCGTAGACGGTGACGATGCCCGGATGATCGAGCTGCGACACCAGATCCGCCGCACGCTCGAAGCGCTCCCGCATCTCCGCCCGGCCGAACAACTCCCGATTCAACACCTTCAACGCCACCACCCGAGGCAGCCGCGGATGCCGAGCCAGATACACCGACCCCATCCCCGCCCGATCCAACACCCGTTCGATCACATACCCGGCGCACACATCCCCGACATCCAGCACCGGACACCCCCCAGACAACTCGAACGGACCCGCCGAATCATACCGGCTAGTCCGGCCACCACTTCGTGGGACCGTCGGCGTTTGTAACGGGTGATTGCGGGGGCGCGAGGTAAAGATAGAGGCGCGCGACTTCGGCTGGGTCGGGAAACGGAACCAGTTATGCCGGTTGGCATGGAAAAGGTAGGTGTGCCGTGAGCGCTTTTACTGTTGGGCGCGTTTTTGCCTCCGCCGTACTCGCAGGGGTCGGAGTGCTGGCCGCTTCGTCGGTCGCCGGATCGGTACCTGCGACCGTGAACAAGACCGAAGCAAATCTCCCCTCGGTCGATCTGACGTGTGAGGTCTTCGGTCAGGTCGATTTCGCCGTCAGCGGCGGGGGACTCAGCGGGATCTACACCTCCCACCATCGCAACTGCACGTCGCTGGATCCGCGCTACCAGAAGTACAGTGCCTTTCTGGCCACGGCGGCCCCGAACCAGGTGGCGGGATGCCCGCCCACCGCCTTTTCCGGATCGGCCGACCTGGTCTGGGTCAACCGCGACACCCTGACTCTCGAGCAGGGAACGGCCGCGTTCGAAGTCAGCCTGGCGACAGCGACCTTCAGCCTGACCGTCACCAGCGGCCCGCTCACAGGTGACCGGATCATCTCCGCGGTCGTACCGGTGCCGGGCGGCGTGGTGACTTGCCCCAACGGCGTACCGATCCCCGAACGCCTTCTCATCAACGGCCAGGGGACCTTCGTCCGCCTCTGACGATCGGATATGTACCTACCGTCGCCGCCGTAGTCCCGTCAGCAGGGCCGCCACCGCCGCTCCCGCACCGAACAGCACCGCCCCGGCACCGGCCGACAACCCCGCGCTCATGCGAGGCTCGATGACCGCCGGTGCGGGCGGTGGTATTTCGGACTCCACCTCGTTCTCTCGGGCAGTCGCGGCCCAGGCCGTGGCGAACAAAATTATGCGGGCGGTGATATAGGCGAACACCATGAGACCGATGATCGGGCCGAAGGTGACACCGGCTGGGCTGGTGGTCACCTTCTTCAGATAGAAGCTGGCGATCTGCTTCCAGATCTCGAAGGCGATCGCGGCGATCAGGGCCGCCTTCACCGCGCTTACGAGTGTCACCGGCTGGCGTGGCAGGCGGGCGATGATCCACACGAACACCGCCCACGTGGCCATCACCGCCAGCAGCAGCGACACCACGGTGAGCAGCACGCCCACCCCGGGCGCGTGGTCGAGGTGCGCCAGCTTCAGCAGATCCAGGCCCAGACCGCTGCCCGCCAGCGCCGACAGGCCCAGCGACACGACCATCGCCGCGCCCAACCCGAGCAGCGCGAGAAGATCCGAGATCTTGCTGCCGACCCAGTTGCCCTCCGGCGCTTGCTGTTCCCACTGCTCGGTCAGCGCGGCCCGGAGATTGGCCATCCAGCCGAGCCCACCGTAGGCGGCGCCGAGCAGACCGATCACCCCGACGCTGGTGCGGGAATCGATGGCCTGGTCGATGAGTTTGGTCAGCTGGCCGCCCCACGAGCCGGGAATGTTCTGCACGATCTTGTCCTGCAGTTCGTGCAGCAGATCCGGGTTGCGCGACAGCACGAACCCGGCCACCGAGAATCCGACCATCAGGAGCGGAAACATCGACAGGACAGTGAAATACGTGATCCCGGCCGCGTAGTAGTCACCGCGCTGGCGCTGGTAGCGGCCCCCGGCCCGGATCGCATGATCCAGCCACGGCCGCGCCTGCACTTCGCGTTCGATCCGGCCCCTGACCTTGTCGAACACCCGACCTCCCGGAACCAATCGGTCCTGCCTGCGGTCTGCCCTTTTTACTGTCGCACCTTCGCGCCGCAGGAAGCGTCAGATTCGCCCAGCGCGTCGGTCACATCGGCAGTACCCCACCGCGGCCGTCGGGAATCACCACCCGCCGGGTCAGCGGGTCAGGAAGCCCACCCGCTCGTACACCTGGGCGACGGTCTTGCTCGCGATCTCGCGGGCCCGCTCGGCGCCGGTAGCCAGAATGCGATCGAGTTCGGCCTGGTCGTCGAGGTACTCGTTCACCTTCGCCTGCAGGGGGGTGACGAATTCGACCAGGGCGTCGGCCACATCGTTCTTGAGGTCGCCGTATCCCTTGCCCTCGTAGTCGTTTTCGAGGGTCACGATCGGAGTGTCGGTCAGCGAGGACAGGATCACCAGCAGGTTGCTGACACCCGGCTTGGTCTCCGGGTCGTAGCGGATCTCGCGGCCGGTGTCGGTGACCGCCGAGCGGATCTTCTTCGCCGAGACCTTGGCGTCGTCGAGCAGATTGAGCAGCCCGGCGTCGGTGGCCGCGGATTTGCTCATCTTCGAGGTCGGATCCTGCAGGTCGTAGATCTTGGCGGTGCCGGAGACGATGTGCGCCTCGGGGACCACGAACGTCTTCTTGAAGCGAGTATTGAAGCGCTGGGCCAGGTTTCGGGTCAGCTCGAGGTGCTGGCGCTGATCCTCGCCGACCGGTACCTGATGCGCCCGGTAGAGCAGGATGTCGGCGGCCATCAGCACCGGGTAGGTGAACAGGCCGACGGTGGCGTTCTCCGAGCCCTGCTTGGCGGACTTGTCCTTGAACTGGGTCATCCGGCTGGCCTCGCCGAAGCCGGTGATGCACTGCAGCACCCAGGTCAGCTCCGCATGCTCGGGGACCTGGCTCTGCACGAACAGGGTCGACTTCTTCGGGTCGATGCCCAGCGCCAGCAGCTGCGCGGCCGCCCGCTTGGTCCGGTTGCGCAGCTGCTTCGGATCCTGCGGCACCGTGATGGCGTGCATATCCGGGATGAAGTAGAGAGCGTCGTAGTCGTCCTGCAACCGCACCCAATACTGCAGCGCACCAAGATAGTTGCCGAGATGGAAGGAATCGCTGGTCGGCTGGATCCCCGACAGGACCCGCTGCTTGCGCTCACCGGATGTAGCAGGACTCGACATGCCCCGATCTTCCCATGCCCGCTCGAAGACCCCTCACCCCGCCTGGCGCTGGACGTAGTTGCGGGGATCGACGCCCGGCATGCTCGGGAGGCCCGAGTTGACCAGGCGTTTTTCGCTGGCGGTGAGCATGCGGTAAACCGGTGTGCTGGGCCCGGCGAGGGTGCGCCGGAGCACGCGAGGCGCCAGGGGCGGGGCGAGGTGGGCCGTGCGGACGGCCTGGGCCATCGTGCGGAAGGACACTTCTTCGCGCACACCCCAGCGAATGCCGTACATCTCGCGGATGCGGGGTGGGAGGCTGCCCTGGACCAGCAGGTGGACACCGGTGACGACCTGGTGCAACGGCACGCCCAGCGGATACGGGACCTGCTTCCCGGCCAGATATCCACCGACCAGCCGGGCCTCCTCGGTGAGGAACACCTCGTCGGAAGCCAGGTAGTCGTCGAAGAAGCGGCGGAACTCGGGATAGCTGTCCGGCGCGGCGGTGCGCGGCATACCGAACAGCTCGGCCCACCGGACATAGTCCTGGTACAGACCCTCACGCTCGGTCGCCGTCAGCCTGCGAACCAGCAGATCGTGCATGACCTCGGCGGAGTCGAAAGTGAAGGCCATGGTCATGAACATCAGGTGCGGATCCAGCGCCGAGTAGTGCGAACCGGCCGGGTAGGGCCCGGCGTCCTCGGGAATGCCGCCGTCGACGCGCCCATGCTTGTTCCGAGTGAAGGCCAGCGCCCGGTCCGCCTCCTCCTTACTTCCCAGGAAAACCGCCTCGAACAGGCGGCCGGTGAGCGCGAGCCGGGTGTAGGGCGTCCGCCGGTGCTCGGTGTTCTCCGCGGTGCCGACGTAGAGCAGCGGGTGTACCGCGCCGACCACCAGCGCGCGCTGCCCATAGGTGAGACCCACCGCGCGTTTGCGCATGACCCGCCGAATCATCGAGTCGTCGGAGAAGTAACCGGGCATCGTTGCCTCCTGTGCCGAGAATCTGGCAATAGCCTCCACCAGAATCTCAAATCTGGCAAGGGTCTCTGCCAGAATTGGGGCCGTGCCACAATCGAACCGTGACGGTGCAGCGGAACTACGGCGGAGTTTCCGCGCAGGAGCGCCGCGCCCAACGCAGGATCGCTCTCCTCGACGCGGCACTGGAGCTCGTCGGCAGCCAGGGCCTGGAGAAACTGACCGTCGGCGGATTGTGCGCCCAGGCCGGACTGAACGAGCGCTACTACTACGAACAGTTCGACAGTCGCGAGGCGGTGCTGTCCGCCCTGCTGGACAGGCTTGCCGAGGAACTGGCCGACGCCATCACCGCCGCGCTGCGAACCGCCCCGGCCGATACCCGCGGCATGGCCCGGGCGGCGGTGGCGGCGGGCATCCACGTCCTCACCGACGACCCCCGCAAGACCCGCGTGGCCCTGATCATCAGCGCGGCCACCCCGGAACTCCGCTCACGCACTCTGGACACCATCCGCTCGTTCGCGAATCTCGTCGCCGCTCAGGGCACCGACTTCTACGGCATCGCAAGCGGGCAACTCGACCCGGCGATCGGATTCCGCGCCACCTATCTCGTCGGCGGCCTGGTCCAGGTCCTGACCAGCTGGCTGCAGGGCGACCTCCCCATGACCCGTGACGACCTGATCGACCACACCACCGACGTCTTCGTCCTCCTCGGCGAAGACCTCGCCCACCACCTCCGCTGACGAGTCAAAGGGTGAGGGACACCGCGTCGACGGACCGGGGGGCGCCCTGCAGGATCACGCGGTAGACGACATCGCGTTTGGCCCAGTAGGCGGCCGTATCGCGCATGGCCGTGGTGAACCAGGGCAGTTGGGTCGGCTGGTCGGCGAGCAGGTGCGAGGCCTCTCTGACGACCACGAGGTAGCCCGGTGCGCGGCCGACGAAATCGTCGAGGTCGCGCAGGCATTCGTCGAAGGCGTCCTTGTTCTCGCCGAAGTAGTAGGGGAATTGGAATGCGGGGGCGAATTCGTCGAAAACGCCTGTCGCCGTGCGCATCTTGGGGCCTCGTAGCTCGCGGCAGACATATCCCTCGGGCGCCTCGTAGCGCACGGAGCTGAACTTCGCCGCGTCCACTGCCAGCGTGCCGAACACCGGATCGCCGCCCGACTCGGTCCGTGCCGTGGGAGCGCCGGTCAGGAACTGTGCCAGGGTCATCGAAGTAGCCATCAGCGCATCCTCGTAAAGGTCTTGTAGTGGTCGCCGGTGTAATAGGCCGAACCGTCGCTGCCGGTCACAATACGTTCGGCATCGCGGGACCGGCCGGGCTTCTTCGGATTGACGTCCCACTCCCGGTAGGTGATCTGCTTGCCCGAGGAGTCGGTCCTCGGCAGCGACCCACCGCGATTCATCCACTGGTCGCCGCCTTTGGTTCCGGGTGCGTCGGCCGAATCGGGCCAGCGACCGGCGTCGATCTCCCGCAGCGTTCGATAGGCGTGGTCGGGCACGCCGGGTGCCCGGCCGGGCTCCGATGCCACCACCGACGTGGTCGTCGTGACGCTCGCCTTCGACCCGGTCACCGAATTCGACGACGATTGCGTCGAATGGCCGCGCGAGGCCAGCAGCGCGACGACCACCACGATCACCAGCCCGCCCAGCGCGAGCAGGCCCCGAATCCGCTTGCCGGACAGGTTCATCGGTACTGCACCGTCACCGGCGCGTGATCGGACCAGCGCAGCGCGTATTCGGCGGCGCGCTCCACCACCGCCTGCTTGGCCCGCCCGGCCACCTCACCGCGCGCCAGGTGGTAGTCGATGCGCCACCCGGCATCGTTGTCGAAGGCGCGACCGCGATAGGACCACCAGCTGTACGGGCCTGGCACACCGGGATGCAGGGTCCGCACCACATCGACGTACCCGGCGGCGAGCATCTCATCGATCCAGGCCCGCTCGCCCGGCAGGAAACCGGCGTTCTTCAGATTGCCCTTCCAATTCTTGATGTCCAGTTCGGTGTGGGCCACATTCCAGTCGCCGCAGATCACGAAGTCACGGGTCTGTGCCTTCATATGGGCGCCCAATTCACCGAGGAACCGGTACTTCTCGTCCTGTAGCGGCGTATCGGCCTCACCGGTGTGCACATAGACGCTGGCCACGATCGCGTCATCGAAGTCGGCCTCGATATAGCGGCCCAGACCGTCGAATTCCGCGCTGCCGAAGCCGATCCGCACCGATCGCGGCTCCCGCCGAGACAGGATCCCGACCCCCGCGCGGCCCTTCGATCCCGGCTCCGCATGCGAGAGATACCACCCGGCGTCCAGCGCGGGCGCGAGGGCGGCACGAGTCTGCTCATCGGTTGCCCGCGTCTCCTGCAGGCAGATGATGTCGGCCTCCGTGGCGGCCAGCCACTCGAGCATCCCCCTACCCGTCTTGCCGGTCGCGGCACGCACGCCGTTCACATTGATCGAAGAAATGATGTAGGGCACCTATCGACCGTACAATGCTGCTCACACACTCTCCCGCGGACATCGAGGTCCAGGAAGGGGTGATGACGTTGTCGTCAGGCACCACCCAGCCCAACGCCCCGGTCACGCCCGTGAAGGCCCTGCACACAGGGTCGGGCGACCCCCTACTGCTACTGCACGGGTTCATGTTGTCCCCGCACTGTTGGGAACAGGTGGCGTTTCGATTGTCCGGCACTTGCGAGGTATTCGCTCCGGCCTTCCGCGGCCATTGGGGCGGACCCGCGTTGCGTGGTTGGTACCTCGATGTGCACATGCTCGCCGATCAGATCGAGGGCCAGTTGGACGAATTGGGGTGGCGCACCTGCCATATCGCGGGAAATTCATTGGGGGCGTGGGTGGGATTCGAACTGGCTCGCCGCGGGCGCGCCCGCACGCTGACGGCCATCGCCCCGGCCGGGGGTTGGCAGAGCCCGTCGCTGCTGCAGCTGTGGGTGGAGCTGAAATTCCTGAGTCTGGTCCCGATCGTCGAAATCGGTCGGCGAGTCGGTCCGGTCGTCCGATTCAGCGCTCCCGCACGGCGATTCGCCTCGCTGTTCCTGAGCAAGAATTCCGGCACGGTGTCGCGGCGCGCCCTGGAGGCGACGATCACCGCGGCACTGCACTGCCAGGCCATGCTGCCGATGCTGATCACCGGCCTGCGCACGCAGGCGCTCGAGGACCTGTCGACGCTGCGGACCCCGGTGCGACTGTTGCTGTGCGAATACGACCGGGTGATCCCGAACCGCCGCTATGCCGGACGGTTCCTGCGAGAGCTGCCCGACTCCGCCGACCGCATCCTGGTCCACGGCGTCGGGCACGTCCCCATGCTGGAGGCCCCCGACCGCATCGCCACCCTCATCGCCGAACACGTCTACGCCAGCCGCACGCATCTGCGCGCGGTGTGAATAGGCCGGCGGATCGGTCACAACCCCTCGGCGCCGATCCGCCGGCCGTTTACCCCAGGAGGCCCTTGGCGACGTGCGTCACCTGGATCTCGTTGCTGCCCGCGTAGATCATCAGCGACTTCGCGTCGCGCGCGAGCTGTTCCACGCGGTACTCGGTCATGTAGCCATTGCCGCCGAACAGCTGGACCGCCTCCATGGCCACCTCGGTGGCGGCCTCGGAGCAGTACAGCTTCATCGCCGAGGCCTCGGCCAGGGTGGGAGGCTTTCCGGCGCGGGCCCGCTCGATGGCGTTGAAGACCATGTTCTGCACGTTGATGCGCGCGATCTCCATCTTCGCCAGCTTGAGCTGCACGAGCTGGAAACGGCCGATCTCCTGACCCCACAGCTTGCGGTTCTTGGCGTAATCCAGGCACAGCCGGTGACATTCGTTGATGATGCCCAGCGCCATGAACGCCACGCCGATCCGTTCGGCGGTGAAGCTCGACCGAGCGCTCTCCCGGCCGTCACCGCCCTTGTGCTCCTCGGTCTCGCCGAGCAGCCGATCCTTGCCCAGCCGGACGTTGTCGAAGAACAGTTCGCCGGTGGGTGAGGAGTGCAGGCCCATCTTCTTGAACGGCTTGCCCTGGGTGAAGCCCTCCA
The DNA here is from genome assembly GCF_015477765.1 of Nocardia transvalensis. Taxonomy (GTDB): domain Bacteria; phylum Actinomycetota; class Actinomycetes; order Mycobacteriales; family Mycobacteriaceae; genus Nocardia; species Nocardia transvalensis_A. Next base: position 550,799 of record NZ_JADLQQ010000001.1, read on the forward strand.
TGCCCTTGTCGAGCACGAAGGTCAGCACCTTGCGGTTGCGCTTGTCCTGATCGCCTTCCTCCAACTTGGCGTAGACGATCACGGTGTCGGCGTAGGGGCCGTTGGTGATGAAGGTCTTCTGCCCGTTGAGGATGTAGTCGTCACCGTCGCGCTTGACGTAGGTCTTCATGCCGCCGAACGCGTCGCTGCCGGAGTCGGGCTCGGTGATCGCCCATGCCGCAACCTTTTTCATGGTCACGATGTCTTTGAGCCACCGCTCCTTCTGCGCGAGCGTGCCCCGCGACAGGATGGTGGTGGCGCCGAGACCGATGCTGACACCCATCGCGGTGACCAAACCCATACTAACACCGGACAATTCACCGACCAGCACCGCCATCAGCGACTCCTGACCGCTGAACGGCCCGCCTTCGGACGACCTGTCCTTCTTCTCGGCGGGCGCCTCCCCGAGCTCGCGGGCGCGCTGCTTGGCCAGCAGCTTGTCGACCGCCTCCGCCCCCAGCGCGTCGATGCCGAACTCGGCGAACAGCTTCCGGATGACCGGGTACGGCGCCAGCTCACCGCTCTCCAGAGCGTCGAGGTTCGGCCGCACCTCCTTATCGATGAAGCTGCGCACCGCGCCGCGGATCAGTTCATCGGTCTCGGACCACTCGAACATCGTTGTTCTCCTATGGAAGACGGGCGGCTATATCGTCGATCAGCCACGGTCCCTCGGTCTCGATGGTCTTCACGTCGTGCCAGCCCGCCAGCTCCGAGATGGCGCCGCCCTGCACCGCGAACACCTTGCCGGTGATCGCGCACTTGTCGGAGGCCAGATACGCCACCAGCGGCGAGATGTTGGCCGGGCTGAACGCGTCGAACTCGCCCTCGGGCACCTCGGCGGCGAAGATGGCTCCCATCCCCGGGGTGGCCAGGGTCAGGCGGGTCCGCGCCATCGGGGCAATGGCGTTGACCCGCACGCCGTAGCGCTCGAGTTCGTCGGCGGCGACCAGGGTCAGCGCGGCGATCCCCGCCTTGGCCGCGCCGTAGTTGGCCTGTCCCGCATTCGGGACCGTGACACCAGAGGCCGAGGCCGTATTCACCACGGCGGCATTGGGCTGGTTACCCGCCTTCGACTGATCCTTCCAGTACGCGGCGGCATGGCGGAGCACATTGAAGTGGCCCTTGAGATGGACGGCGATCACCGCATCCCACTGCGCCTCCTCCAGCCCGGCGATGAAACCGTCGCGCAGGATGCCCGCGTTGTTGATCACGACATCGAGCTTGCCGAATTCCGAGACCGCCTGATCCACCAGGTTTTTCGCGCCGTCCCACTGGGCGACGTTATCGGTGTTGGCGACCGCGCGACCACCGGCGGCGACGATCTCGTTCACCACTTCCTGCGCGGGACCGGTATCGGCGCCCTCGCCCGCGTTGTCGCCGCCCAGGTCGTTGACGACGACCGCCGCACCCTCGCGGGCGAACAGCAGCGCATGCTCGCGCCCGATCCCCCGGCCGGCGCCGGTGATGACGGCGACCTTGCCTTCCAGTGCGCCCATACTTGTCTCCTATCAGTCCGCGATCTCGGCCAGGCCGTCGCTGAGCACGGTGTCCTCGCCGCGCACGGTTTCGAATGCGTAGGTGGTGACGCCGTTGTCGGACTTCACCTTCCAGATCCGGGTCTCCAGGTCGTCGCCGGGGAAGACCAGTTTGGCGAACCGCACGGCGAATCGCTTCAGCCGGTGCACATCCGAACCACCGACCTCGGTGAGCACCGCCCACGACGCGAATGCCATCGTGCACAGGCCGTGCGCGATGATGCCCGGCAATCCGGCGTCCTTGGCGACCTGCTCGTCCAGGTGCAACGGCACCGGATCGCCGGAAGCCGGTGCGTAACGGAAGGTCTGGTCGTCGTCGATGTGCTGCGCCACCACCGCGACCGGGTCCTGTGCGCGCAGGGCCTCGTCGAACTTGTGTCCGGGAGCCGCCGCGCCCACTGTCCGGCCCGCGTCGATATTGCGGAAGAAGGCGGTCAGGTACTGCTCGTTGACCACATCGCCCGCATCGTCGCGGCTTTCGATGTGAATGGCGATGGTACTGCCGTTATCGCGGCCCGTGTACCCGACGGCGCGGGCGCGGGACACCAGCGTCTCCCCGGGACGGATCGGGCGGTGGAAGTGGAAGTCCTGCTCCCCGTGCACGACCCGGCCGAAGATATCCATCGGTGCCACGTCGATGACCGGCACCATCATGGCGTCGAAGACCGGCACGATCGCGAAGACCGGTGGGGCGACATCGCCGTCGCGGTGCGCCCGAATGGGATCGTTGGTGGCCGCCGCATACTCGGCGATCCGGGCCCTGGTCACCTCGAAGCGCTCCTCGTCGCTCCAGTTGTCCAGGCCCGCGTCGTCGAATTCGACGACCCGCGTGGTCGTTTCGGTCATGCTGCGGCCAGGACGTCGAGCGCGTCGAGCGACTTCTCCAACTGCTTCATGCCGTCCTTCTCCACGGCCTTGCCGAGCGCACCCTTGATCAGGGCGCCCTCGAAGTCGCCCCTGACCGACAGTTCGCTGCCGTCGCCCGCGGAGGCGATCTCGAAGGTGAATTCGACCTTCACACCGGCCATTCCGGTCGCGGTCAGCGTCAGCTTGTTCGGCGCCTCCACCGAGGCCACGTTCCACTCGAACTTGTTGGCCATGCCCAGCATGACGACCTTGGCGACCAGCTTGTTACCCGGCGCCAACGTGGCCGGCGGCTCCTCCATCCAGCGCTCGTGAATGGAGAACCAGTCGCCCCAGGTGTTCGGATTGCCGACCACGGCCCACAGCGCCTCCGGGCTGGCGGTCATCTTCTTCGTGTACTCGATGTGCCCCATTGTCAGTCTCTCTTCGTCGAAAGTGCTTTTGTGTCAGCGGTTGGCGCGCTGGTAGGCGGTAATGATGGCGGCACCACCCAGGCCGATGTTGTGCTGCAGGGCCGCGGTCACGTTGTCGACCTGGCGCTTGTCGGCCTGGCCACGCAGCTGCCAGGTCAGCTCCGAGCACTGCGCCAAACCCGTTGCGCCCAAGGGGTGTCCCTTGGAGATCAGGCCGCCCGAGGGGTTGACGACCCACTTGCCGCCGTAGGTGGTCTGGTTGTCGTCGATGAGCTTGGCGGCCTCACCCTCACCGCACAGGCCCAGCGCCTCGTACAGCAGCAGTTCGTTGGCGGAGAAGCAGTCGTGCAGCTCGATCACCTGGAAGTCCTGCGGGCCCAGGCCGGACTGCTCGTAGACCTTTTGCGCCGCTTGGACATTCATGTCGTAGCCGATGATGTTCTTCGCGGTGCCGTCGAAGGTGGACGCGAAATCGGTGGTCATCGCCTGCCCGACGATCTCCACCGCCCGTTCCGCCAGGCCGTGCTCGTCGACGAACGCCTCCGAGGCCAGGATCACCGCGCCCGACCCGTCGGAGGTCGGCGAGCACTGCAGTTTGGTCAGCGGGTCGTAGATCACCCGCGAATCCAGGATCTCCTGCAGCGTGTACTCGTCCTGGAACTGCGCATACGGGTTGTTCACCGAATGCTTGTGGTTCTTGTAGCCGATCTTGGCGAAGTGTTCGGCGGTGCTGCCGTACTGCTTCATATGCTCGCGGCCGGCCGCGCCGAACATCCACGGGGCAGGCGGGAACAGCACCTCGGAGATCTCGGCGAGCGCCATCATGTGCTTGTCCATCGGCTGCGCCCGGTCGTCGTACATGGCGCCCAGCGAACCCGGCTGCATCTTCTCGAAGCCCAGCGCCAGCGTGCAGTCGGCCAGGCCGCCCCGAATCGCCTGCGCCGCAAGGTACAACGCGGTGGAGCCGGTCGAGCAGTTGTTGTTGACGTTGACGACCGGGATACCGGTCATGCCCAGCTCGTAGACCGCGCGCTGACCCGACGTCGATTCGCCGTAGACGTAGCCGACGTAGGCCTGCTGGACCCGGTCGTAGGAGATTCCGGCGTCCGCGAGTGCCTTCGTGCCGGACTCGCGGGCCATGTCCGGGTAGTCCCAGTCGCTGCCGTCCTCGTTCTTGCGCCGCCCCGGCTTCTCGAATTTCGTCATGCCGACGCCGACGACGTAGACCTTGTTCGCCATCGAACTCCTCACATCTGGCCGCCGACCGCACCGCGGTGACGGCATGGGCGATCCCTTCGGGACCGGACAGAAACAAACATACGGAGCTGTATGTAACTGCGCAAGGGGTACGTCCCGCATCGATGCCGAGGCGCGGTCAGATCGCGAAAGCGCTACATACATCCCGCGTTGTACGGTGTACGGGAGCGGCCGCGTTTGGGCCTGGTTGGATGATCCGGTGACCTCCGATTGCTTCCGGCTGATAGAGCCCGTTCCGACCGCCGAGGCCATCCCGAGCTGGGCTCCCCACTTCGCCCACTTCGACTCCGTCGTCGGCTATTCGAGCCTCGGCCATGCCTTCCTGGCCAACCTGCAGTCCGGCGACTACGCGGTGCTGTACCCCTACCGCGCGGGCGCCACGGGCTACGGCCCCTTCGTGAGCCCATGGGAATTCGCCGACCAGGTCCTGACCGAACCCCGCTTCGCCGATTTCGTCCTGCGTCCCGACCACGTCTCGGAGATCTGCGACCGCATCGGCCCCCTAGCCATAGGCCAGGTCTACGTCGCAACCCCCTACCCCTTCCTCGGCGGCACCGAGGAACCCCACACCTACCAACACGGCGACCTCTGGGTCTTCCTGGACCTCGTAGCCCAGGCCCACGGCCTGTAACCAGTTCCCCTCGCCCCGGCGTACCTTCGGGCGGGAGCTCAGTCGGAGAGGTTCAGGCCCGGGAGGGCCGATTCGGCGGCGCGGCGGAGGTGGGCGGAGGCGCGTTGCCAGCGGCGGTGGGCTCGGTCGGGATCCGAGGAGATGAAATTCGAGACCAGGATGCCGCGCAGGGCGTCCATGGCGGTGTAGACGAAATCGCGAGCTTCCTTGCGGCGCAACTCGTCCGGGACGAACTGCGCGACGGCCATCAGCACGGCGTTGTTGACGAAGGGTTCGACCTTCTCGACCTCCGCGGCCAGCAGCGGATCGGTCCGCCCGGCCACCCACAGCTCCATCGCGGCGATGAACAGCGGCCCCTGATGCAGCGTCCACAGCGATTCGAGCACCTGACCGATCGGATCGTCGCCGACGCGCACCCGTCCCAGCTCCTGCATCGCCGCCTCGGTGCGACGCTGCGCGAGGTGACTGATCGCGGCCACCACCAGATCGGTCTTGGACCCGAAATGATGCACCTGCGCACCACGGGTGACCCCCGCCCGCTCGGCAACCCGCGGCGTCGTCGTCCCGGCATAGCCGTACTCCACCAGGCAGTCGATCGTCGCATCGAGCAACCGCACCCGCATCTCACTGCTGCGCTGCTCCTGCGTCCGCCGCTGTGGTTTCGACGCTGCCGACCTGGTCATCCCGCGAATTCTACACTTACATTCAGATCTGAACGGAAATGCGCGCCCCACCGCCGCAGCCACACCCGATCTTTACACACGCAACCCCCTCCAGGAGCTGCAGGGGGTGCGTGTGTAGCTAAGGGGTGCGGCTGGGTCAGCGGCGTGGGAGGCGGGCGCGGCGCTGGGGGGTGACGCAGCGGTTGAACAGGCGGGTGGTGCCCGCGCTGAGGGCGGCGCGGGAAGGGCGGCGGGTCGGGCGGATGTCGACCGGGTGGACGGGCGCGGTGACCAGTCGCTCACCGTGTTCGTGGAGCTGCGCATGTGCGGGGCCGCCACTGCGGCGGGCCAGCCACACGGTGACCGTGAACAGCAGGACACCGGCGACGCCCAGCGCGGCGCCGACGGCGGCCGGTGCGGTGTAACCCATTCCGGCGGCGATCACCACACCACCGAGCCACGCGCCCGCGGCGTTGGCGATGTTCAGTGCGGCATGGTTGAGGGCGGCGGCCAGGGTTTGCGCATCGTGGGCGACGTCCATCAGCCGGGTCTGCAGACCGGGCGACAGCGAGGCACCGGTCGCGCCGACCAGGAAGGCGCCGACGGCCGCGGTGAACGGATTGTGGGCGGCGGCAACGAAGATCGCCAGCAGCACCACCATCGAGATCATCGCCACGTACACCGCCCGGTCCACGCCGCGGTCGGCGAGCACGCCACCGAGGATGTTGCCCGCGATCATGCCGAGTCCGAACAGGGCCAGCACCAGCGGCACCCAGGCGATCGGCATATGCGCCACATCGGTGAGGGTGGTGGTGATGTAGGTGTAGACCGCGAACATGCCGCCGAAGCCGATGGCGCCGACCAGCAGCGTCAAGATCACCTGGGAGCGGCGCAGGGCACCGAGTTCGGTCCGGGGATCGCTCACCCGGACGCCGGTGAGTTCGGGGACGAATCGCGCGATCGCGACGACGGTGGCCAGGCCGATGACCGCGACCACCACATAGGAGGCGCGCCAGCCGAGGTGCTGGCCGAGCCAGGTCGCGGCGGGAACGCCGACGACGTTGGCGGCGCTCAGCCCCAGCATAACGGCAGCAACCGCTTTGGCGCGCTGCCCTACCGGTGCGAGTGTCGCCGCGGCCAGCGAGGCCACGCCGAAGTAGGCGCCGTGCGGCAAACCGGACACGAAGCGGGCCAGCAGCAGCATGTCGAACGACGGGGCGACCACCGAGGCCGCATTGCCGAGTGCGAACGCCGCCATCAGGAGGATCAGCAGGCGTTTGCGCGGCACCCGGGCGCATAGTGCGGCCAGCACCGGGGCGCCCACGACCACACCGAGCGCGTAGGCCGAAACCGCGTGCCCGGCAGTCGGTTCGGACACATGCATGGCATGCGCGATATTGGGCAGCAAACCCATGGTGACGAACTCGGTTGTGCCTATGCCGAAACCACCCAGCGCCAGCGCCAGCATGGCCGGAATATGCCAGCGGCGGGCGGGCATGTCGGAATGGCCGTGCGCGTGCACGGCCGGTGAGACGAGGTCGGGCGGGGAGGCGACGACGGGCGCGATTACGGAGGCCACGGTTAAGGGCAACACGGCAGGTAGGGACCCCGAAAGCCCCGACAAACGTGATCTCACTCACCGCCCTGCACGGCCCGTGCGGACCCGTCCGCGACCGGGTCGAACCACCTTGCCGCCCAATCGTTTTCAAACGGAATCAAGTTGCTTCACCGCCGTCGGAACAGGCCCTGCTGTCACCGAGATCACTACGCCCGATCCCTGTCGAAATACGCGAAACCCACGTTTACGGCAACTCACCGGCGAACCGGTGCGGCACAACGACTCCCGCCCCCGAAAACAATTCGGGCACCCGCGGCCACCGGAGATCGGTGGGGCGGGTGCCCGGATATCTTCGATTCGCGCTCACAGCCCTGGCGCGAACCTTCGTCGTCAGCGAAGCTCGCGAGCCAGGTTGGCGTCGAGCACGCCGAGGAACTCCTCGGTGGTGAGGTAGCCCTGGTCGCCGCCGACCAGCAGGGCCAGGTCCTTGGTCATCTGGCCGTCCTCGACGGTCTTGATGACGACATCCTCGAGGGTCTGCGCGAAGCCGATGACCTCGGGGGTGTTGTCCAGCTTGCCGCGATGCGCCAGGCCGCGGGTCCACGCGAAGATCGAGGCGATCGGGTTGGTGGAGGTCGGCTTGCCCTGCTGGTGGAGGCGGTAGTGGCGGGTCACGGTGCCGTGCGCGGCCTCGGCCTCGCAGGTCTTGCCGTCCGGGGTGAGCAGCACCGAGGTCATCAGGCCCAGCGAGCCGAAGCCCTGCGCCACGGTGTCGGACTGCACGTCGCCGTCGTAGTTCTTACAGGCCCACACGTAGCCGCCCTCCCACTTCAGGGCGGAGGCGACCATATCGTCGATGAGCCGGTGCTCGTAGGTCAGGCCGGCGGCGTCGAACTGATCCTTGAACTCGGCCTCGAAGATCTCCTGGAAGGTGTCCTTGAACATGCCGTCGTAGGCCTTCAGGATGGTGTTCTTCGTCGACAGGTACACCGGGTAGTTCTGCTGCAGGCCGTAGTTGAACGACGCGCGGGCGAAGTCCTCGATGGACTTCTTGAAGTTGTACATGCCCATGACCACGCCGCCGTCCTCGGGGATCTTGACGACCTCGTGGACGATCGGCTCGCTGCCGTCCTCCGGCGTGAAGGTGAGGGTGACGGTACCGGCCTGATGCACCTTGAAGTCGGTGGCACGGTACTGGTCACCGAAGGCGTGACGGCCGATGATGATCGGCTTGGTCCAGCCCGGAACCAGGCGCGGGACGTTGGAGATGATGATCGGCGCGCGGAAGATGGTGCCGCCGAGGATGTTGCGGATGGTGCCGTTGGGCGACCGCCACATCTTCTTGAGCCCGAACTCCTTGACGCGCGCCTCGTCGGGGGTGATGGTGGCGCATTTGACGCCGACGCCGTGCTTCTTGATGGCGTTGGCGGCGTCGATGGTCACCTGGTCGTCGGTCTTGTCCCGATACTCGATGCCGAGGTCGTAGTACTCGAGGTCGACGTCGAGGTAGGGGTGGATCAACTTGTCCTTGATGAACTGCCAGATGATCCGCGTCATCTCGTCGCCGTCGAGTTCGACGACGGTGCCTTCAACCTTGATCTTGGACATGGATCTTCGTGTCCTCCTAGGAAGGTGCTCCCATTGCACGGCCAGGTGAAACACGCTTGTGAGCGGACCTAGCTGTTCAACAGACAACGTATACGCCCCGCGTTGTCCACGGGACTTCTGGTGCTAAACAAGACAAGCGTACTGGTGCGCCGTGCCTCACATCCAGGGACGGTCCCATGGAGAGATACCCACGTCACCGCACGCATAAGTCTCGCGTCAATAGAGTTAACGCCTGGGTCCATTCCGCATTCCGACGGGGGGTGTGAGGGACGGAACGGGAGGCGCTGCACTCACGCCCCAGGCCGGGAGGGCGGGGATACCTGGTGACCGTGTGAGTAATCAGACAGGTGGAGTCCGGAACGGGCGATCGGTTACCATCGGGCTTCAGGTCATGAGTGCCAGCGCCAAGCCCCGGCTCGCTGGCCGGCAACCCTCCAGTTGCGGTGGGGTGCTCCGGGTGATGACCGGGCTCTCGAAGGTCGAGAGCAAGCGCGACGATCAGGAGGTCACCGACATGTCTTGTTGCTGTTCGCCTGTCGAAGCCCGATAAACACCAGCGAGCCGAGCCTCGGCGACCCCTTTGGGAGGAACATGAGTAACTCGATCACGCCCTGGGGCGTGCAGATCGCGCGCAATGTCCGGGTCGCTACCATCGGACCGGTGCAGAGGAACTACGGGGCGACGGCGTGCGCCGGATCTACGGCGGCGGCGCGGTGACCGTGAGTATCGAGTCGAGCACCTCCTCCTCGATGGCTGCCGCCCTGTTGCCGCCGTCCGATGGGCGCCTCGGCACCATCGGTATCGGTGATATCCGGCTCGAGAACGGAGCGGTGCTCCCCGGCGTCGAGCTGGCCGTGCAGCGCTGGGGTGAGCTGTCGCCGAATCTGGACAACATCGTGCTGGTCGAGCATGCGCTGACCGGCGATTCGCACGTGGTCGGGCCGCCCGACGAGCTGCATCCGCTGCCGGGCTGGTGGGACGGCATCGTGGGGCCGGGAGCCCCGCTCGACACCGATGAATGGTGTGTCATCGCCACCAACGTGCTGGGCGGCTGCAAGGGCAGCACCGGCCCCTCGTCCCCGGCTCCGGACGGAAAGCCCTGGGGTGCCCGGTTTCCCGAGATCTCGATTCGCGACCAGGTGGCGGCGGAGGCGGCCCTGTTCGATCTGCTGGGTATCGATCGCGCCGCGGCCGTCGTCGGCGGATCGATGGGCGGTATGCGGGTGCTGGAGTGGATGGTCGGCCATCCCGAACGAGTGGGCGCCGCACTGGTGCTGGCCGTCGGAGCGCGGGCCACCGCCGATCAGATCGGCACCCAGACCACGCAGATCGCGGCGATCCAGGCCGATCCGGACTGGCAGGGCGGCAACTATCACGGCACCGGCCGGGTACCGACCGCGGGCATGGGTATCGCCCGGCGCATCGCGCATCTGACCTACCGCACCGAATTCGAGCTCGACCACCGGTTCGGCAACCGCCCCCAGGGCGACGAGAATCCGTGGGACGGCGGCCGCTATGCGGTGCAGAGCTATCTGGAATATCAGGCGGAGAAGCTGATTCAGCGCTTCGACCCGGCCACCTATGTCCTGCTGACCGAGGCGATGAACCGTCACGACGTCGGCCGCGGACGCGGCGGTGTCGAGGTGGCGCTGTCCGCCACGCCGGTGCCGTGCATCGTCGGCGGTGTCGACTCCGACCGGCTCTACCCGCTGCGCACCCAGCAGGAGCTGGCCGATCTGCTGCCCGGCTGCACGGGTCTGGAGGTAGTGCAGTCGCGTGACGGGCACGACGGATTCCTCACCGAGACCGAGGCCGTGGGCAAGCTGCTGGTGGAGACGATGCAGCTGGCGCGCAGTGTCAGGCCACGCCGAGGCCGCTGATCGTCACCGCCAGCGCGATGATGGTGCCGCCGAGCACCGTGTAGGCGCCCACATCGAACGGACGGCTGCGCACCGCCAGCAGCCCGACTCGCACGGTCGGCAGGCACAGCCGCAGCGTCGCCGCGAGCAGCGTCGCACCGCCGATGAAGAAGGCCCCGCGGCGCCATCGATCCTGCGCCAGGAACACCGCGGCCACCGCCAGTACCGCCACCACCAGCAGCATGGGCAGATTGGCCCGGAAGAACTGTCCGGTCGGGCCGGGGTCGTGGGTGTGGGTGGCGGGAGCTTCGGTCACGCCTCGATTCTCGCATCATCGCAGCGGACGCTGGATCCGGGCGCGCGGCCGCGATCCCTGATCCGAAAGCCCATGGCCGACAACAGGGTTGTCAAGCAGCCCGACGGAGAACCCAACGGTTGTTTGCTACCTAGTTGCTTATTAGCTCAATCTTGGTGTTATTGCTGATGTTTGAACTCTGTATTCAGCAGATTTTGTGAACCCAGAGGTCGCACACCCGCGGGATAGAGAAATCCATATTGGGATAGAGAAATCCATATTCCGCAGGATTCAAGCCCGCTCTACGAGCAGATTGCCAGTTCAGACGCAGTTTTCGGGGAGAGGATAAAGAGGTTTTGATTCGACGAAATACTCATAACTCTATTTCGTTGCCCCGCCGATATCAAACGGTTACCTCAAATATTTGCCCGATGTTGACTAGCTCACATACGAGTCCTGTAGATTTGCCAACGACAAGAAGCTCTCCGAACGCGAAAGGACATGCAATGCCTGTTATCGGTTCGGCCATATGCGACATCATGAACCTGATCCCCACCGCCATCTTCTCGACGGTTCTGCCCGTCGTGGGTTCGGTCCTCGCGCCGTCCACCCTGATGGGCTCGTGGGCCGCCAACACCGTCCTGGCGGTGTTCACCGGCTCCATGCTGTGATTGGTGCCTGATCGCGTCGTGCGTGGTACGACAGCGACTGCCGTACCACGCACGACGCCGACGAACCGATCGCCGGCCGCCCGAAAAGACAGCCCTCGGCCGCTTCTCGGCGCACCGCCCCCCTGCCCGCGCGTCGAGGCAGCAGCAAGTTCCCTGCCACCCTGGGCGGCAGTCCCGTCGATCGAGTTCTTCAATACGAATAAGGCCCCGGCCTGCCACCGGGGCCTTTTTCTCGCTCCTAGATAGCAATCGACACGTACTTCCAGGAAGAGCTAGCCAGGATCAATCTACAGCAGAGAATCGACCATGGTTAATGGTAGGCAAACAGATCTGCGGCGGTTGGGCATCGAAGAGATCACGAACCGTTCAGTTCCTTTTCATCCAAGAAATATACTCCTAAATCTCATTGTTGGAATCGTAAAAATTGCGAAGAAAAGGCGCTTGAGCTGCGATTCGGCGTGTCGCTGCCCACCTGATGAACCCCGATGTTGAAAGCTGGGCGCATGAACCTGACCGTCAGCGCAGCAGCACTCAACTCTCACCGTATGCGAATCGCAGGCAACAGCTTGGCAATCGGTTTACTTGTCGGTGCTCTGGCGACAGTCGGCGCATCGACCGCGTCTGCCGACCCGACCGCTCAGTTGCAATGGGCGGCCTCGTCTACCGCGTCGGAGGACGGTTCTCGGATAACCGGGGTCGAGCAGGTCGACGACCGCAACGTCCGTTTGGAGGTGTACTCCGCGGCGATGGACCGGTCCTTTCCGGTGGAAGTCCAACTGCCCGCGGATACTTCGCAGCCGCGACCGAGCCTCTATCTGCTGAGCGGCTTGGACGCGGGTGAAAGCGTCGCCTCCTGGCAGGCGCAAACCGATGTACGACAGTTCATGTCCGACAAGAATGTCAACCTGATCATGCCGATCGGCGGAAAAGGCAGTTACTACACGGACTGGATCAACGACGACCCGGTGCTCGGCCGCAACAAGTGGAAGACATATTTGACCGAAGAGCTGCCGCCGCTGATGGATTCGGTACTCGGCACCAACGGCGTCAACGCCATCGCGGGGATCTCCACGTCCGGCACCTCGGTGCTGGCGCTGCCCATCGCCAAACCAGGGCTGTACAAGGCGGCGGCCGCCTACAGCGGCTGCGCTCAGACCAGCGACCCGATGGGTTCCTACTTCGTGCGGACCTCCGTCGGAATGGCCGGGGGGAACCCTCACAATATGTGGGGGCCGACAGGGTCTCCCGAATGGGTGGCCAACGACCCGTATCTGCACGCCGACCAGTTGCGCGGGCTCGAGCTGTACTTCTCCTCGGGCACCGGCGAGCCAGGGGAATACGACACGATCGACGGACGCAAAGCACAGCTCGGCGACGGACGAACCCAGATCGACGGCAAGACCAATCAACTCGGCATAGGAGGCCTCGTGGGCCAGCTCCTGGTCGGCGGTGCCATCGAGAACGCCACCGCCTACTGCACTCGCAACATGCAGCAGAAGCTCGAGTCGCTCGGCATCCCCGCCACCTTCCACTACACCCCGGGTACGCACTCCTGGGGTTACTGGCAGGACGAGTTCAAGGAGTCGTGGCCCGTGCTCGCCCGCGGAATGGGCCTGTCGGAGTAACCCCAGCCCCGGGCGGGATACTGGGCACGTGTTTCATCTGGTGTTCTTCGAGCCTCGTATCCCGCCCAACACGGGTAATGCCATCCGGTTGGCCGCCGGGACCGGGTGTGAGCTGCACTTGGTGGAGCCGTTGGGGTTCGATCTGTCCGAGCCGAAGCTGCGTCGGGCCGGACTGGACTACCACGATCTGGCGTCGGTGAGCGTGCACGGGAATCTCGCCGCCGCATGGGAATCCATCCGGCCCGAGCGCGTGTTCGCCTTCACTGCCAAGGCGACCACCCGCAATACCGACATCTCCTACCGCAAGGGGGACGCCCTGCTGTTCGGCCCGGAACCGACGGGGCTCCCCGAGGACGTGCTGGCCGATCCGCGCATCACGGACCAGCTGCGGATACCGATGCTGCCGGGGCGGCGGTCGATGAACCTGTCCAATGCGGCGGCGGTGGCCGTGTACGAGGCGTGGCGCCAGCTCGGGTTCCCGGGCGCGGTGTGACGGGCGGCCCCGCCCGCATGTCGCATGTTGTTTGCCCCTGGTGCGCTGTTAGCGTCGCGCTGTGACGTCGACGACCGACGACGAAAGCTCGGAGACCGCAAACGGCTGGGACCACAAGCTCTGGGCCGTCCCGCTGATTGTCGCGATGGGGTTGCTGAGCCTGTTGGCCCTGTCGTATCTGGGTAGCATTCTCGATCCGCAGCGGAATCTGCACGACTATCCGCTGGTGCTGGTCGATGCCGACCGCGGCGAATACGGCACGACCGTAGCCCGCGAGATCCACGCCGCCTTCCCCGAGGACCGAGTTCGGCTGCAGGTCACCGACGCCGCGGAGGCGGAGCGGCAGCTGTCGGATGCGACTGCCTTCGGTGCGATCGTGATTCCCGAGGATTTCAGCGCGCGGTTGACGGCCCTGAGCACACCCGGCTCCGGCGACGGCACTCCCCCGAGTATCGAGGTCCGGACCAACCCGCGAGCGGGCACGACCGCCGCCACACTGACCACCCAGCTCGTCACTCCCGTCCTCGACGACGTCAACCGGCGGCTCGGTGCGGAGGCCACCGAGCGGGCGCGCGGTAACGGGGTGCCGCTGCCGGATGCCGCGCTGATCACCCTCACCGAGCCGGTGCACGTGAACGTCACCCAGTACCAGCCGCTTCCCGCGGGTACGGCCAACGGCATCTCCGCGTTCTACTACACCCTGCTGGTGGTATTCGCCGGCTTCACCGGAAGCACGCTGGTCAGCACCGGAGTCGACGGCGCCGTCGGGAGTGGTCCGGGGATCTCCCGGTGGCGGGTGCTGCTGTTCAAATGGGCGCTCGTCGCGGTGGTGGCCCTGGTGATGGCGGCGGCCTACCAGCTGATCGCCAATCGTCTGGGCATGCCGATCGGCCATCCGGTGGCGCTCTACTTCTACAGCGCATTCGCCTCGCTGGCGATCGGCATGACCGCGCTGGCCAATCTGGCGATGGTGGCCACGGTCGCCTCCGCACTGCGTATGCCGGTGCTGAACAACCTCGGCATGCCGATCAACATGCTGCTGTTCATCGCGCTCGGACTGCCCTCCTCCGGCGGCATCATGCCGATCGAGGCGACGCCCGGGCTCTACGGTGTCCTGGCCGAGTTCGAGCCGATGCATCAGGTGTTTCTCGGGGTGCGATCGATCCTGTATTTCGACGCCCGCGCCTCGGCCGGGCTGACCCGCGCGATCGTGATGTGCACGGTCGGTGTGGGTTTCGCGGTGATCGTGGGGGTGCTGACGACCCTCGGTTACGAACGCCTGCGGGCGCGGGTGCACCCCCCGGAGCAGACGTAACCGCCGGTGGTCCGCGGATTCAGCGGTCGATCTCGAAGCGCTTGAACCGAGATGTGGCCCCCGCCGCGAGGCGGACCCGGCTCTTGGGGACCCCGAAGTGCTCGGCCAGCAGTTCGATGGCGGCCTTGTTCGCCTTACCCTCCACGGCCGGGGCACGCACGTACAGCTGCAGCGTGCCGTCGTCGAGGGTTTCGACGCGGGGGCCCTTCCTGCTGTTGGGCTTAATGGTCGCCCGGACCACGGTCGGCACGTCTTGCTCCTGTTGTCGGCAGTCAGCGGCAGCGTAGTGCTCATGGCTGCGGCCACGGCAGACGGATGTCGGCCACATCGTGTGCCAGCACCCGCACCTCGGTGGTGACGGCCAGTACGAGGTCGCCCGCATGATCGGCGCGCACCCGGTGGGTCCCGGTGCGCTGGATCCGCAGCGTGGCCTGCGAGGTGAGCGGGGCGTACCGGAGCGTCTCGGTATCCCCGTGCCTGTCCCACTGTGCCCCGGATCCGCTCCACACGGCCGTTTCGGTCAGCCGGTCGGGCGAACCCGGCTCCCAGGCCAATCCGGTCGCGGTCACCACCGAGCCCGTCCAGCGCAGATCCTCGAGCGCCGAGCAGGTGGATACCGCGGGCATGCCGACCACGTCCAACTGTCCCTCGGGCAGTGCGATACGGACCATTCGTGCTGTCCCACAGGCGATTCCGTCGCGGCGATAGCCGGGAAGAATCACCTCCCAGCCGTCGGCGCGGACCGTACCCGCCGCCAGGGCCGTGTTGACGCCGTCGACACGCCCCAGCTCCCGCACCGTGCCAGTGCTCAACTCGACGAGGAACAGGTGGTTGATGCCCCAGGACGCGCCGGGCGGGGCCTCGACCCGAGCGATGATCAGCATGCGCTCGTCGGCCGCGAGCAGACGTGGATCGGACAGCGCATTGCCCGGCGCGATCGGTTCTCGCAGCGGCGGAAGCGTAACCGTTCGGTGCAGAGCGGGTTTCGGGCCGTGCAGATCGGCCTGCACGAAACTGTCCGGCTGCTGCCACCAGCCCACGACGGCGCCGTGCAGCGGGAAGATCCGTTCGCAGCGGCAGTCGATCCGCAGGGGTGTCGTGCCGCCTGTGGTCGGGACGGCTGCCAGCCCGCCCGTCCCGTCGAGCGCGAACACCTGCGAATTGTCCCGAGTGAAGCCGACATCGGTGTAGCTGCCCGGATACCGTCCGATCGTCGTTTCCGGTGTGGAGACGACGAATTCGGTACGCGAGCGATGGACGAACGGCTGTGTACCCGCCGCTGCCCACGCGTTGCTGCCGACCGATACGGCGGACGTCGCCGACGAGGCCCCCGAGAATTCTCCGGCACATCCGGACGCGACCGGTACGCCGAGAATCAGAGCCAGCACTGCCGCCCCTCGTCGCAGGCCGGTCATCCGAGTACCTCCAGTGCGCGGTAGTAGTAGGCCTCGCGAGCGGCGAGGCCGTGGTAGCCGCCGTTGACGGCCTGGGTGACCCCGGCGAAGTCACCGGCGTCGGCGAGGGCATTGAGGGTGCGAGACGTCCAGTACCACTGGGCGATTCGAAAACCGATATCCGGGCGCGCGGCCAGCGCGGGATCGCCCTCGAGGTCGAGGCCGAGGGCCTCGCCCGCCGCGCGGTAGTTGGCCCGGCCGGTCAGCTGGATGGGACCGCGGCCGTGGTAGCGCGGGCCGTCGCCGGGTTCGGTATTGCCGGCGGCGGTGTTGGGGCGGCCGGGATCGTACTGACGGAAATAGTCGTCGTCGCCCAACTCTTCGAAATACCGCAACTCGCAGCTCTCGTAGGCGAGCTGAGCCAGGAACGCGGCCTGGCGCAGCGGCGTGGTGATCTCCCCCTCTCGCATGGCCGCATTGAGCGAAGGCAGATACTCCTGCGCCCGATCCGGCGGCAGCTCGGGCATGATGGCGACGAGCTGCTCCATCGTGATGCCCGCGGTCGGCGCGTCCACCGCCGGTGGTGATTGCGTGATGAATACCGGTGCCGCGAGGCAGGTTTCGACACCCGGCGTCGGGCCGTGCGCGGGTGGGCGCGGCAAGGTGAACAATGCCGCCAGATAGGTCATCTCGGTCGTGGCCGCCAGGACGGCCTGTCGTCCACGCTCGTCGGCGCGGTCGACGGCCGCGGTGGCCTCGGCGATCACCTCGGCCCACCGTCCGGCCGGGTGGTCGGCCTCGGCGGTCACGGTCCAGTCGTCGGCGACGACGCATCCGTCGGCCTCCGCATCGGCCACGCAGTCGAGCAGGACCGACACGGCGTCGTGCAGCTCGGACAGGGCCCGCACCCCGGCATCGCGCAGCGCCGCGGCGCGTTCGCAGAACATCCGGTTGCGCCGGTGTGCCGTGTCGACGTGGGTGAGCACGGCATCGTAGGCCGCGCCCTGCCACCGATCGCCGTCGAGCCGATGACATTCGCCGTACACCGCGGCCGACAGTGTTTCCACATCCTCGATCCGCCGGTCGAGTTCGATGCGCAACCGCTCGGCGGCCGCCGATGCCCGCCAGGTCGCCAGCACCGAGCGCGGCGGTGTCATATCAGCACCGCCACTCGGCCGAGGCTGTCCGCGGCGGCGCGATCGGACCGCAGACAGGCGGTGACGGCGGATTCGGCATACTCGGCCAGCCCGTCGAACCAGTCGCCGCTGTGTTGCACGAAATTAGCGAGCGCACAGGCGGTTTCACACCACACCGGCACCGTCGCGCTGTCGGGAATCAGCTCCGCCACCGCAGCGATCCCCTCGACCGTCGCACCGGCCGCGGTATCGAGCTCCCGAAATGCCTGCCGCGCAACACTTCCGAACTGCCGCACGGCAGCCGTATCGATCACGCACGAATCCGACATGAACCCCCCTATCGTTCGTTTCCCCAGCGACTCCTGCACGGTATCCAGCGGCTGCGGCACCTGTCACGGCCGAATGCACAGCCGCACCCTTTCTGTGCAAACGCACCCTCTACCACCGCCGAAACGGGTGTGAGAGCCGACGAAGGGGTGCGAAGACTCAGCGGAAGTCGCGGGATTTCGACGCCATCCGAAGATCCATCGGCTGAAGGTGTTCGGCGACCACGCTGACCACGCCTTCGGCGTTCCGAACGCGGCCGCGGATCAGCAGTGCGGGCGCCCCCTGCGCGACGCGCCGATAGCGCTGCCACAGCCCCACCGAACAGACCACGTTCACCATGCCGGTCTCATCCTCCAGATTGATGAAGGTGACCCCGGCGGCGGTCGCGGGCCGCTGCCGGTGCGTGACCGCCCCACCGACCAGCACCTTCGACCCGTCGGCCACCGCGCGCAGCCGACCTGCGGGAATCACGCCGAGCTCATCCAGCCGCGGGCGCAGGAATTCGGTGGGATAGCTGCCCGGCGACACCCCGGTCGCCCATACATCGGCGGCCGCCAGCTCCAGCTCCCCCATGCCGGGCAGGGCGGGCGCGGCGGTGGCGGCACCGGTGCCGGGCAGCCGGTCCGGACGCTCACCGGCCGCCGCACCGGCCGCCCACAGCGCCTGCCGCCGGGTGAGCCCGAGGCTGTCGAGCGCTCCCGCGGTGGCCAGCGCCTCGGCCTGCGGCACGGTCAGCTCCACCCGCCCGGTCAGATCCAGGAACGAGGTGTAGGGCCCGGATTTCCGTGCGGCCACGATCTTCTCGGCCAGGTCGGTGCCGATGTGCCGGACCGCAGCCAGGCCGAGCCGCACCTGGGTGCCCCGCTGTTCCAGGGTGGCCGCGGCGAGGCTGTGATTGACATCCGGCCCGTGCACCACCACCCCGTGCCTGCGCGCGTCGGCGACCAGCGACTGCGGGGAGTAGAAGCCCATCGGCTGAGCATTCAGCAGACCCGCGCAGAAAGCCGCCGGGTGGTGCAGTTTGAACCACGCCGAATAGAAGACCAGGGCGGCGAAACTCTGCGAATGGCTTTCCGGGAAGCCGAAATTCGCGAACGCATACACCTTCTCGTAGATGCGATCGGCCAATTCGCCGGTGATGCCATGTAATTCGCGCATCCCTTCGTAGAAGCGTTCACGCAGCCGCTCCATCTTCTCCGTGGAGCGCTTGGAACCCATGGCCCGGCGCAGCTGATCGGCCTCGGCCGCGGTGAAGCCCGCGACGTCGACGGCCATCTGCATCAACTGCTCCTGAAACAGCGGCACCCCCAGCGTCCGCTTCAGCGAATTTCGCAGCGCCTCGTGTTCGAAGACGACCTCCTCGGCCCCGTTACGACGGCGAATATAGGGATGCACCGATCCGCCCTGAATCGGGCCGGGCCGGATCAGCGCCACCTCCACGACCAGGTCGTAGAACGTGCGCGGCCGCAATCGCGGCAGGGTGGCCATCTGGGCGCGCGACTCCACCTGGAATACGCCCACCGAATCCGCCCGCGACAGCATGTCGTAGACCGCGGGCTCCTTCAGATCCAATTCATGCAGTTCGACGACCTCACCCGTGTGCTCGCGCACCAGATCGATCATGTAGTGCAGCGCCGACAGCATGCCGAGGCCGAGCAGATCGAATTTCACCAAACCCGCTGCGGCGCAATCGTCCTTGTCCCACTGCAGGACGCTGCGGCCGGGCATGCGCGCCCATTCCACCGGGCACACGTCGGCGATGGGCCGATCACAGATCACCATGCCACCGGAATGGATGCCCAGATGTCTGGGCAGCCCTTCGATCTCGCCGGCCAATTCCAGCACCTCCGCGGGAATGTCGGTGTGGACCTCGCCGGAAACTCCCGTCCAGCGGCTCACCTGTTTACTCCACGCATCCTGCTGGCCGGGCGAAAAGCCCAGTGCCCGGGCGGCATCGCGCACCGCCGACTTGCCGCGATAGGTGATCACATTGGCCACCTGGGCGGCGTAATCGCGGCCGTATTTGGTGTAGACGTGCTGGATCGCCTCCTCGCGGCGATCGGATTCGATATCGAGGTCGATATCGGGCGGCCCGTCGCGTTCGGGCGCCAGGAACCTCTCGAACAGAAGGTCGTTGGCCACCGGATCGACATTGGTGATGCCTATCGCATAGCAGACCGCGGAATTGGCCGCCGAACCCCGGCCCTGGCACAGGATGTCGTTGTCCCGGCAGAAGCTGACGATATCGTGCACCACCAGGAAGTAGCCGGGGAAGCCGAGCCCGGCGATCACCTGCAGTTCGTGCTCGATCTGGCGATAGGCCTCGGGATTTCGCTCCGGCGATCCGTAGCGTTGGGCCGCACCGGAATAGGCGAGTTTTCGCAGCCAGGAGTTCTCGTCGTGATCGTCGGGAATGACGAACGGCGGCAGTTTCGGCGCGATGAGTTTCAGATCGAAGGCGCATTCGCGAGCCAGGGTGGCGGCATTGGCCACCGCCTGCGGGCAGGCCGCGAACAGGCGGGCCATCTCCGCGCCCGAGCGCAGATGCGCGCCGCCGGTGGGGCCGAGCCAACCGTCCATCTCGTCCAGGCTCTGCCGCGCCCGGACCGCCGCCAGCGCCATGGCCAGCCGACGGCGGTGGGGTGCGTCGAAATGCGCGGCGGTGGTGGCGATCACCGGTACGCCCACGCGATCGGCCAGGGCGAGCAACCGGGCATTGCGCTCATCGTCCTCGGGGATGCCGTGGTGGGTGAGCTCCACGGTCACGCGATCCGCGCCGAAGCGGTCCATCAGCTCACGCAGCGCCGCCTCCGCCTCGGCGTCGCCCTGCTGCAGTGCCTGGCGCACGTGGCCTTTGCGGCAGCCGGTGAGAATCTGCCAGTGCCCGCCCGCGGCCGCGGTGAGCCGGTCCAGGTCGTAGCGCAGAATGCCCTTCTCCCCCGCCGCCATGTGCGCGGCCGAGATCTCCCGCGACAGCCGACGGTAGCCCTCCTGGCCGCGTGCCAGCACCAGCAGATGCGGACCGGCGGGATCGGGTGCGCCGGTGCGGGGTTCGGACGGAGAGTGTCCCGACCCCAGCGACAGCTCGGCGCCGAAGACCGTCGGCAGGCCCCATTCGGCCGCCGCCTCCGCGAACCGCACCACACCGTAGAACCCGTCGTGGTCGGTGAGTGCGAGCGCCTCCAGGCCCAGGCGCACCGCCTCCTCCACCAGTTCCTCCGGTTGGCAGGCGCCGTCGAGGAAGCTGTAGGCCGAATGGGCGTGCAGCTCCGCATAGGGCACGGGCGGTTCGTCTGCGGGCGGTCGGGGCCCGGCCCGATAGGCGTCGCGCTTGCGGGTCCAGGCCGGGCTGTCGCCGCCGTCGCCGGGCGGGTCGCCGGGGCGGGCCCGGCCGGAGAGCACGCGCTCCAGCTCCGCCCATGTCGGCGGGCCGTTACCCCAGCCCATGCACACCTCCGGCAAACCACTCGGTCCCTTATCTGCATCGAACATACATTCGATTCAGGTGTCGTGGGTAGGGGGTTGCCGGACTGTGATTCAGTCGCATTGGCGAGGGAACTTACTTTGGAGTAAGTTCATGACAAATCGATCTGCAAGGGAGCAGCGGAGATGCCCGACACTCACGCATCCGGCGGTTATCTGGCTCGTCGGCGCGCCCGCCGGGACCTGACCGGCAAACACGTCCTCATCACCGGCGCCTCCTCAGGTATCGGCCGGGCCGCGGCGGTCGCGGTCGCCGCCAAGGGCGCGGTGGTATTCCTGCTCGCCCGCCGGAGCGAGGAATTGGAAGCCGTGGTCGACGAGATCGAGGCGGCGGGCGGCGAGGCCTACGCCTATCAGTGCGATGTCACCGACGACGAATCGGTCGAGCACACCGTCAAGACCGTCCTCGAGGAGCACGACCACGTCGACATGCTGGTCAACAATGCCGGTCGCTCCATTCGCCGCGCCGTGCACCGCTCCACCGACCGGCTGCACGATTTCGAACGGACCATGGCGGTCAACTACTTCGGCGCGGTCCGGATGACGCTGGCGCTGTTGCCGCAGATGCGTGAGCGCAAGTTCGGCCACATCGTCAACATCTCCAGCGCCGGGGTGCAGGTGGCCACCCCGCGGTTTGCCGCCTACCTCGCCAGCAAGGCCGCGCTGGACAAGTTCGCCGAGGTGACCGCGGCCGAAATGCTCGCCGACAACATCACTTTCACGACCATCCACATGCCGCTGGTGCGCACCCCGATGATCGCGCCCAGCGGCAAGCAGGGCCCCTCGGAATCGCCGGAGTGGGCCGCCGCGACCATCGTGCGCGCCCTCGCCGAGCGCCCCAAACGCATCGACGTCCCGATCGGCACCCTCGGCGAATACGGCACCATGTTCGCCCCGCGCCTCAAGGACGCGATCCTGCACCGCTACTACCGCGCACTCCCGGACTCCCCCGCCGCCAAGGGCGAAGCCTCCCCAGACGACCTCCCCGACCCGGAAGCCCTCATCCCCCAGCCCCAACCCCGCCGCCAGCCCTCCACGGCAGGCCGCCTCACCCGCACCGCCCTCCGCCGCGCCGCCCGCCTCGTCCCCGGCACCCACTGGTAGTACCCAGCCCCCGCCCGGCCCGCAGGGCGGACCGGGCGGGGAACGAGATGGCGGCCCGAGGCGGGAACAGCTGCGCGGGCCGAACGGAACACGAGATCACCACCGCGAGACGGGGGCGGCCGCGTAGACCGAACGGACAGGAGATGGCAGCCGATGGGCGGGGACAGCTGCGCGGACCGAACGAAACACAAGATCACGAAGACGGGGACAGCCGCGCAGACTGGAGGGGACACGAGATGGCGGCCGCGAGGCGGGGGCGGCTATGTGGCGAGGAACGCGAGAATGGGTGGGGCTCAGGGGAGTTCGAGGGGGGTGTCGGCGCGGAGGGTGGTGGCCGGTTTGGGGGCGGCGCCGCAGCTGGCCTGGCGCGGGGCGTGGGCGATGGTGTGGGCGGTGACGAGCCAGCGGCGGCCGTCGCGGTGGGTGACCTCGGCGGCACCCGCGAAGGTGGCGGGATCGCCGGAAGGGGGTGCATCGGGGACCGTTGTCACCGTGAGGTCGTCAGCGGAGGCCGAGATGCGTTCGCGGACTGCGATTTCGGCGACCTGTTCGAGCGGGGTGTAGCAGCTGCGTCCGCGGAAACCCGTGAGGGGCACCAGGTTCCGGTGTGCCTGGGCCACCACCTCGACGGCGGCGTCGCCGTCCAAGCGGCCGTAGGTGAGGCCGGACGGGAGCAGGACCATTGCGGGCGCGAATCGGTGGCCGCCGGTGTGCGAGCACTCCCAGACCCGGTCGGGATATTCGGCGGCCAACCGTGCCGCGATTGGGCGGCCGAGCTTTGCGCAGCATTGATCGCGTTTGCCGTGGGCGCACACCAGGACCGGCGGATCGGCCACCGGCTCACCGATACCCGGCGCGGGACCGTTGAGCAGGTGCAGGTCCAGGTCGAGCAGCTGCTTCACATCCGTGATCTCGAACCTCTCGCACCAGGACCCCTCCGGGCGCGAACCGGCGATCAGGACCGTTCGCACACCGGTGAATTCGGCGCGGCCGGGACGCCGGATCAGGGTCGGGCGCACCCGTGCCGCCTTGGTGCGCGACGCCAGTTCGGCGGTGATCTCCACACCCAGCACCTCGTCGCCGATCACGTCGCGCCCCCACGCCCCCGGCTGTTCGACGCACAACCACCCGGTCACGTGGGTTGCACTGCCCGGTAAGGGGATATCGACCGCGGCGGCGGCCGAACACGACATCCCCTCGAACCCGGTCACCATCAGAACCGCTGCCCCGCCTCGAGTTTGGCGATGATCCGCTCCAGCCGCCGCGCCCGCGTCTCCGGTCGCACCGCGGTGCCCAGGTGATAGCCGACCGTGAAGCGGATCTGGTTGTCGAGCGTCTCGAAGAACGCCGCGGCCTTCGGGTTGGCGGCGAGTGCGTCCAGGAAGTCCTGGGGCAGCTTGCTCCCGTAGGCATTGGCCCACCGGCCGTCGGCCTTGGCCCGCTCGATCTCGGCATGTCCGGCCGGATGCATCAGGCCCTGGTCGATCAGCTCCTCGACCAGGCCGATATTGCGCTGCGACCAGGGGCTGCGCTTGCGGCGCGGGGTGAAACCCACCAGGTAGAAATCCTGGTCCAGCGGGCGCGCCTGCCCATCGATCCAGCCGAAACACAGCGCCTGGCGCAGCGCACCCGCGTGGTCGAGCGAGGCGACGCCCGCGCTCTTCTTCGCGAACTTCAACCAGACGCCGTCGACCGCGGCATGGTTGGCCTGCAGCCATTCCCGGAAGGGCGGCTCGTCGGGGAAGAACAGGGTCGGACGGTCTAGAGCGGACACGGATTCACTGTAGAAGCACGGACCGACAGCAGACCGCCGAGTCCGCATCTCAGTGGCCGAGGAACGGCAGCACCGCGGCGGCGAACTCGCGGTAGCGGTCGCGGTGGATGCTGTGACCGCAGGCGAAGGCCTCGACGGTGCAGTCGGGGACACAACCGCGGAATATCTCCAGCTTCTCCGGGTCGACCATGCCACCCGGGCCGCCCCGCAGCATCAGGGTCGGCGCGGTGATGTCCGACAGCCGCTCCCACCATTCCGGATTCGGCTTGCGGAACTGCTCCAAGGCGAGGCGGGTCATCGACCGGTCGAAGGACAGCACCGCCCGCGGATGGCGCAGGAGGCTGCTGGTGGCGTGCCACAGCTCCGGCGGTGTGGGCAGGCGGCGGGTCAGGGTGAGCTGTTCGTCACCGGAGCGCAGCGGCAGCGGCTGTTCCTCGATCACCAGGCGCCGGACCAGTTCGGGCCGCTCGATCGCCACGCACGAGACGGCGTAACCGCCCAGCGAATGTCCGACCAGATCCACCCGGGTCAGGCCGAGCCGGTCCAGCAGCCGCAGCACGTCGGCACCGAATTCGTCGAATCGATAGGACGCCGTGTGGGCGCTGCGGCCGTGGCCGCGCAGGTCGGGGATGATCACCCGGCGGCCCAGCCGCACCAGCCGGCGGGCGAACCGGTCCCAGGTGTGTCCGTCTCCGCCCATCCCGTGCACCAGCACCACGGGCACCTCGGACAGCGAATGCTCGGCGGTCGCCGTCCCGGAATCGCGATAGGCGATCAGCACGCCGTCCAGCGGCACCCGGGTAACGGTCGACTCCACGATCAGCCAGAATACGGGCTCGGCGGCGTCGTGGCCGCTGGTTGTGCCCGGCGCCATAGCGGCGGTGTGCGGAAAAATGCCTGGGTCGTGCCCGCGTCGGTGCGCAATACTGCGTCGGTGCCGACCTTCGCGGATTTCGATCGCCGTAACTATCGCACCGTCGACGTGGCCACCGGATACGACGGATGGGCCCCGACCTACGAGCAGACGGTGCTGGACGAGATGGATCTGGCACTGCTGGATCGGCTGCGCCGCCCGGAGTGGGGTCAGGTGCACCGGGCCGCCGATCTGGGGTGCGGTACCGGGCGTACCGGAGCTTGGTTGCGCGGGCGCGGTATCACGCACATCGACGGGGTGGATCTGAGCGAGGGGATGCTGGCCCGGGCCCGTGACCGCGGCGTGCACACCACTCTGCGGCAGGGTGATGTGCGCGAGAGCGGATTGGCAAGCGGCGCCTACGATCTGGTGATCTCCTCGCTCATCGATGAGCATCTGCCGGAACTGGGCCCGTTCTACGCCGAGGCGCGCCGGCTGGCCGCACCCGGCGCCACGTTCGTGCTGGTCAGCTATCACCCGCAGTTCATCATGGTGACCGGGATGCCCACCCACTACACCGCCCGGTCCGGCGAGCCGCTGGCCATCAGCACGCACCTGCATCTGTTCAGCGATCACGTGAATGCCGGTGTGGCGGCCGGGTGGCAGCTGGCCGAGACCGCCGAGGCCGTGATCGACGACGGCTGGCTCGAGGCCAAACCCAAGTGGGCGCATCTGCGCGGGCATCCGTTCACGATGGCGATGGTGTGGACGCTGCCTCGCTGACCGAGTGTGCTGCGGCTCCGCCGTTTTCGCGTTCTTGTCGGTGCCGGGTGAGATGCTTCGGGCATGGATTGGAAAATCGAACTCGTCGCCATCCCCGTCACCGATGTCGATCGGGCCAAGGACTTCTACACCAAGATCGGCTTCCACGCCGATTTCGACGAAAGTCCCACGGAGGACATCCGTTTCGTGCAGCTCACCCCGCCGGGGTCGGGTTGTTCGATCTGTCTGGGCAAGGGCATCACACAGGCCGCGCCGGGCAGTGTCGAGGGAATGCTGATGGTGGTCGAGAGCGCCGAGCAGGCCTACCGGCATCTCGTCGCCGCGGGTGTCGATGCGACTCCGGTGAAGGACGAGGGCTGGGGGTTGTTCACCTACTTCTCCGACCCCGACGGCAACAAGTGGTCTGTGCAGGAACTGCCGAAGCGGGCTGATCACTCGTAGAGACCCTCGACGTGCCAGATGCGGCCGTAGCCGAGGAGCAACAGAACACGGACCTCGTCGTCGAGCATCACCTGGGTACGGACCGCGCAGTCGCCGGCGCGGTCGCCGGACCACCAGCGCTCGTCCACCAGCCACGGTCCGGTCCAGCCGGTCACCTCCCACTGTTTCCGACCCCAGTTCAGCCGTGCCGGGTCGGCGTTGAACATGCCGCGGTCGGTGATCCACACCGGGGTGCCGTCGGCGGCCTCCAGCACCACCTCCGGATGGTTCATCAGCACGACGGCGGGCGCGGGTTGCGGCAGCCGTCCCGGCCAGGGCAGCGCCGGATCGGTCACCGGGACCGGTTCGTCGCCGAACGCCACCAGCGTGACCCGCTCGGCGGGCCCACGCCCACCGCTGAGCACACCCACCTGCACCGCCTCCCCACCCAGCAACCCCTGCACCCGAACCAACGCCCGCCGCGCCCGCTCATCTCCCTCCCCCACCCCACCCCACAACCCCAACTGCAGCGCCCCCGCCGCCACCACCTCGACCGGCTCCAACCGCAACACCGTAATCGGCGCGCTAGGCACCACCCCGAAACCATTGCGCACCAAGCCCGTCCGGCCTCCCCCTGCGACACGGCTCCTCCCAAACCCCTTCGACCGCACACCCAGTCCACCTCCCCTGTCCCGCGAGCCACCCTCGGCACCCGTACCCGGGTCGGAGGCGGACACCGCTCCCCTCGCCTGGTTCGGGACGGCTCGGTTCACCCGCTCGGTGGTGCGGGGCCGGGCCGGGGGCGTCTCTCCCCCGGCGGGGTCGGTGGTCGTGTCGGAGGTGGATCTGCCGTAGACGGGACCGAAGTCGGGGTCCTCGGTTGGGGGGTGGGTCAGGGTGCGGTGGGTGAGCCAGCCGTCGAGTTGCCAGCGGATGCGGTCGGCGGTGTCCTCGGGGGTCAGGGGTTCGGCGCAGCGCCAGATGCGGGAAAGTTGTTCTCCGGCGGCGGTTTCGGCCACGACCGACAGCCGGGTGCAGGCCACTCCCGCGGCGGAGAGCCGTTCGTGCAGGCGGGTGGCGAGCAGACGTCCGGCGAAGGCGGCGGCGTCGACGCGATCGATCGGTGGGTCGCAGCGGTACTCCACCATCAGGTCCGGATCGGGTGGGCGAGCCGAGGGCAGGCGTTCGGGTTCGGCGCGCGCCGACCGATGCGCGCGGATGGCATCGGCGCCGAACCGAGAGGCGACCTCGGCCGGGGTCAGCGCGGCGAAGTCACCGATGCGGCGCAAACCCAAGCGGTGCAGCAGATCCACCAGTTCCTCGCGCTCCGGAGCGGCCAGGCTCGGCTCCAGGGCGAGTTCCCCCACCGGCAGCGGCGCCAGGAATCGCGCGCCCTCCCCGCTCGGCACGATGGTGGCCCGACGGGCGGCGACGACCGCCGTGGACAGTTCGTCGGCGATCCCGATCTGGCATTCGACGCCGGCCGCCGCGACCGCGTCGACGAGCCGTTCGGCCGCGGCCTCCTCGGACCCGAAGAATCGCGCGGCACCGCGCGCGGCCAGCACCAGTAGCCCGGGGCGCAGCACCTCCACCCCGGGTACCGTCGCATCCACGGCCGCCACCACCGGCTCGAACAACCGCGCATCCCGATCCGGATCCGCCTGCGCCACATACACATCCGGACACCGCGCCTGCGCCTCCCGGCGTTTGATCCCGCGCCGCACCCCCTCGGCCCGCGCCACCGCCGAACACGCCACCACCCGATTGGCATGCAACACCACCACCGGCCGCGTCGGAGGAATATCGGCCAGGGCTGCCGCCGCCGCGGCAGGCCAATCCGGGCACCACAGCGCCAGCACCCGAGAGCTACGCCGCTTCCTCACCCGCATCGGTACGCCCCTTCGTCGAGATCCCTGCCCAGGCGCTGGCGCGCCTGGGCAGGGAACGAAAAACGCACCCGGACAGGGAACGAAAGGCGCACCCGGACGAGGAACGAGAGACACACCCAGGCCGGAAACGAGAAAGACGGCTGCGTCCATTGCTTTCGCTGGCGGGAGCCTTCTAGACCCCCCGGTGACGTCCAGGCCCCCGGGGACACGAGGATCACTCCGGTGACCGGAGTGCGGCGCACAACCAGACGAACCAGCCCGGACAACAGGCCCCACCCCGATGGCGGTCCGTCTCGGTCCGTAGGGGGCACAGGCGGTTTCACTCCGGCGCCCGGAGGGTGGTGCGGGGGCTAGGAGGCGACATCGCGGGCGGCCTCCAGGAGGCGGGGTGTATTCACCTGGGCGGCAACCCATTCCACGCGGCCATTGCGCGGGCACAGTTCGAGGTGGCCGGTGCGGGGTGGGGTCGAGCGGCCGCGCACGGAGACGTCCAGGCGCACGGTGCGCAAGCGGCCGCAACCGCGGCCCAGGCCCTCGTAACCGGCGACCTGGGCATGGATGCGCAGCGCGGCGCCGCTCCAGGTCCCGCCGGTCACCACCAGCGTGGCGCCCTTGCTCCGGGCGCGGGCGGCGAGGACGCGGGTGCGGCTGGGCGGCACCGAAAGACCGCCCAGGCCGAGCACCACCAGATCCAAACCGTCGAGCAACACCGCGGCGACCTCCACCGGGTCGGAGCCGGGATCGGGCACCACCGCCAAACGCTCCAACCGGGCCCCCATTTCGGCCGCGGCGAGCAAGCCCAGCCGCGGCAACCCGACCGCCGCGGCATGCCCACCGCTGCCGGTCACCGCGGCCAGCAGACCGGTCAGCAGCGAACCCGCACCCGAGTACGCCACCACCGACCCCTTGGTCAAACCACCCTCGGGCAGCAGCTCAACCAGTGCGGACGGCACCGGCAGCGGCTCCCGGCGCAGGTCGGCACCCATCGGCAACCGACCTGCCGACACCGCACCGCGCGCCGGGACCGCGGCCATCCGCCGCCGCAACTCCGCCAGCTGTTCGAGTTTCACGTTGTCCGGCGAACCCATCTTCGACCACCTAATCTCCCACCGATGGACTCTTACCGCAGCCGGCCCGGACGCTCTCAGCACCGATCCAGCTATCGATCTGAATCGAATATACGTTCGACTCTTCCTCAGTAGAACCCCACCCCCGATTCCCGTCAAGCGGCACGCGCGCAAACCTCGGGTTGCGAAGCAGGCCAGTCAGGATGGTTTTCCGCTATCCTCGCGCCGTGACAGAACGCGCCCGCCCCATCGTCGGCCCCGATTATCTGGTCGCCGGCCGTTACCGCCTGCAGTCGAAGCTCGGCGGCGGCGGTATGGGCGCGGTGTGGCTGGCCCACGACCGGCTACTCGATCGCGATGTCGCCATCAAACAGGTGCTGTCCACGGCCGGGCTCAGTGAAGAAGAGGCCAACGAGGTTCGCAACCGGATCATTCACGAGGGCCGGGTCGCGGCCAAGCTCTCGCACGAGCACGCCATCGCCGTCTACGACGTGGTGCTCGAGGCCGGTGAGCCGTGGTTGGTGATGGAGTATCTGCCCTCGCGCAGCGTGGCGAAGGCGCTGGCGCTGGTGGATACGCTGCCGCCGATCGAGGTGGCGCAGATCGGCGCGCAGGTCGCCGACGCGTTGGCCGCCGCGCATGCCGCCGGGATCGTGCATCGCGACATCAAGCCGGGAAATATCCTGGTGGCCGATCGCGGCGGCGAGGTCGGCATGGTGAAGCTCAGCGACTTCGGCATCTCGAGCGGCGCCGGGGATCTGTCCGACGAACCGGAGGACGTGATCACCGGCACCCCCGCCTACCTCCCACCGGAGGTGGCACGCGGCGCGAAGCCGACCGCCGCCAGCGACGTATTCTCCCTCGGCGCAACGCTGTACACCGCGATCGAGGGGCAGCCGCCGTACGGATTCCACGACGACAACAATGTGATCGTCGAACGCGCGGCGATGGCGCAGATCATTCCGCCCAGCCGCAGCGGCGCGCTCACCGAGGTGCTGCTGCACATGATGGAACCCGCCCCGCAGCGCCGCCCCGCCATGGCCGAGGCGCGCAACGAAATTCTCACCGCCGTCTTCGGCCCGGGCACCGGCCCCTACATCCTCGGCGCCCCGGTCCGCACCGAGGACGGCACCATCCCGGCATGGGCGGCCCGCAACTCCGCCAGCGGCTTGCGCAGCCCGCACTCCACTCCGCTGCCCCGGCCGCCACGCGCAGTCGCCCCGGGTTCGACTGCGCCGCAACAGAAATCGAGCGGCTTCAGCCTGAACAACCTCGGCAACCTCGGACCGAACGCGGCCCCGCTGGCGATCGCCGTGGGCCTACTGATCGGCCTGCTCATCCTGATCGTAATCCTCGTCGCGGCAATGTAATCCCGGCCAAATACGACGAAACCAACTGGACGGAACACGCTGGAAATAACCAGCCCACACGTCGAACCTGTTCAACGGCAAGGCAATACACAGACCATCTGCACTTACGCAAACCCGCACGGTTTGCGGCGCGGCTCGTCGTTCAGGGGTCGCTGCGTACGCGACGAAGGAGCAAGCAGCGGCACCTGAACGACGAGCCACCAGGGCGCCGCAAACCCGCGGCGGCGGAGCCGCCGCCAATAAACACAGCTAATCAATTCTGCGGCGGTGGGCCCAGCGGGTGAGGGCATTGCGGTTGGACTGCTGGGTTTTGCGCAGGACGTTGGAGGCGTGGGTTTCTACGGTTTTCACCGAGATGAACAGGGTTTCGGCGATTTCGCGGTAGGTGTAGCCGCGGGCGAGCAGGCGCAGCACCTCGAGTTCGCGTGGGGTCAGCGAATCCAGTTCGGGGTCCAGGGGCGGCTCCGGGGCCGGTGATCGGCCGGTGAACGAGTCCAGGACGAAACCGGCCAGTCGCGGACTGAACACCGCATCGCCCCCGGCCACCCGCCGAATGCCGTCGGCCAGTTCGGGTCCCGAGATGGTCTTGGTGACATATCCCCGCGCACCCGCCCGGATCACCGCGATCACGTCCTCGGCCGCATCGGACACGCTCAGCGCCAAACACACCGGGCCGTCCTCGATCCCCTGCATCACCGCGACCCCGCCGCCGTCGGGCATGTGCACGTCGAGCAGTACCACATCCGGGCGCGAGGTCTTGATCCCGGCGATGGCCTCGGCGACCGTGCCCGCCTCCCCCACGACCTCCATATCGGATTCGCGGCTCAGCTCCGCCCGCACGCCGGACCGGAATACGGCGTGGTCGTCGACCAGAAAGACCCGGATACTCACTGTTCTCCTCACCTCGGACCGAAGCGCTGCCGGGGCAGTTCGCCCACTCATCGGTACCACACCGAGAGCCGGTCCGCTGTGACCCCGGTTCCTTCGACCGAGCACCACCCTATCCGGAAAACATAGGATCACTTCGTGTCGATCATCGTGGTTCCCTATGACCCGGACTGGCCGCGGCACGCACAGGCCGCCATCACCGAACTGACCACCGCCCTGCCCGGGCTCTTCCTCGACATCGAGCACATGGGCAGTACGTCCGTCCCCGGCCTGGCCGCCAAACCGGTCATCGATCTGATGGCCTCGGTGAGCGATCTCGACGAGGTCGTGGCCCGCGAGGACAACCTGGCGTGGCTGGGCTATCGCCGCGAGGAGAACGGAATGAGCGGACGGCTGTTCTATCCGCGCGACGACGCCACCGGGCAGCGCACCCATCACCTGCACATCGTGCCCGCCGCCGAATGGGACGACCAGAACGAGCGCATCCTGCGCGACCATCTGCTCGCGAACCCGGCCGCCGCCGCGGAATATGCCGCCCTCAAGCAGCGCCTGGCCACCGAGACCTCCGATCCGCTCGAGTACACGCGGCGCAAGACCGACCTGATCCAGCGGCTCGTCGACGTCGCCCGTGCCGAACGCGGCCTCCCGCTCGTCCCGGTCTGGGTCGACTGAGACCCGCACGGCCGCATTCCTTTTCGGGCGCCTACGCTGAGCGGTGTGGTGATCCTGGTGACAGGCATGTCCGGCACGGGGAAGTCGACGGCCCTGGATGCGTTGGCCCGGCGAGGCTATGCGGTCGTGGATACCGATGTCGGCGACTGGATCGAGGACGTTCCCCATCCCGACGGCACCGACTCGGAACCGCAGTGGCGGGTGGATCGCATCGACGCGCTGATCACCGAGCACGAGCGTTCGGGGGAACCGCTGTTCCTCGCGGGCACGGTGTCGAACCAGGTCGAGTTCTATCCCCGATTCGACGAGATCGTCCTGTTCAGCGCCCCCTTGGAGGTGATGCTCGAGCGCATCACCCACCGCGACACGAACCCCTTCGGGAAGAACGCCGAGGAGCGCGCTCGGATCGCCGCGGACACGGCCGAAGTCGAGCCGCTACTGCGCTCGGTGGCCACCGTGGAGATCGATACCCGCAAGCCCCTCGACGAGGTGGTGGATCAGCTGGCGGCCCTCGCCGGGCCGCCTCCGGCTCGCTGACCTATTCGTCTCGGCCGCATGGGGATCCCGGCGGGGACACCCGGTTACTAATGACCGGGATGGGCGTGCTGATGTTCGGCGCTTGTGGGCTGTGCGGCTTCGGGGGTCTCGCCGTCGGTCGCCCATGCGGTCTCGTCGACCTCTTCCTGTCCCTCGGAGTCGTGGCGGGGCAGGATGATTCGGACCTCGGTGCCGCGGCCCGGGTTGGATTTCACCTCTACTGTGCCGCCGCGGCGCTCGATGCGGGCGTGGATGGATTTGGCCAGGCCCTGGCGATCGGCGGGGACGGCGGACGGGTCGAAGCCGGAGCCCCTGTCACGCACGAAAATGCTGACCTGATGCGGTTCGACCTCCGCGAACA
Source organism: Nocardia transvalensis (assembly GCF_015477765.1). Classification (GTDB taxonomy): domain Bacteria; phylum Actinomycetota; class Actinomycetes; order Mycobacteriales; family Mycobacteriaceae; genus Nocardia; species Nocardia transvalensis_A. The sequence goes on from NZ_JADLQQ010000001.1 coordinate 583,682, forward strand.
GGTCGATGGTGGGCACACCGGCGTGCTTGGCGGCATTCACCAGCGCCTCGCGGGTGGCGCCCAGCAGCGCGGTGAAATGCTCCTTGGGCAGGCCGAATCCGGTCTCGCCCGGATCCATCGACACATCGCCGACGGTCACCGGCGTCACCTTCACCCCGTGCTGGTCCTCGACCTCACCGGCGATGGTGCGCAGCGCGGCGGCCAGGCTCGACTGCGCCGGCATGGAATCCTCGAACAGCCACTTGCGCAGTTCGCGCTCCTGGCTGCGGGCCAGCCGCATGACCTCCTGCGGATCGTCGGCCTGGCGCTGAATCAACGCCAGCGTCTGCAGCACCGAATCGTGCAGATGGGAGGCGATCTCCTCGCGCTCCTCGTTGCGGATGCGCGCGGAGCGTTCGGCATTGAGCGCCCGCATCATGCGCAGCCACAGCGGCACCGTCAGCAAGCCGACCCCGATCAGCGTGACCGCGACCGCGAGCATCGCCGAACCCAGGGAACTCAGGTTGATCCGGCCGATGATCACCACGCCCAGCCCGACCACGATCAGCGTGATCCCGCCCAGGATGCGCGTCCAGGTGAGCACGGTGGGTCGCACGGGCAGACCGAGAATCGACCGCGGACCTTCGGCGTCGAACTCCCGCCAGACCAGGGCCGCACCGACGGTGACCACGATGATCGGACCCACCACCGTGGCCGCGGTACCGCTGAACAACCACGACATCGACACCGACAGCGCCAGGCCCAGCAGCACCAGGCCGACCGACTGCCGCCGCTCCGAGGCCGACGGTGGCGGCGCGTCCCCACCGGCCGGGGTGAAGATCCACAGCAGCCCGTAGGCGGCAATGCCCGCCCCCATCAGCGCGGACAGCAGCACGAAGGCCATCCGCACCTTGAACACGTCGACACCGAGATGATCGGCGAGACCCCCCGCAACACCTCCCACGACCCGCCCGCCGGAGCGCCGCTCCAACCGCCGAGACGGGGGCGCGACACCACGCGCATCGAACTCGGGCAGGGACGGGTACATGCCTTCGATACTGGCACGGCACTCCGACAGCGACCATCGGGATTCACCCCCATTCCCCTCTCGGGGACATCGGCCTGACGGGCGAACCGGATCGCGAACCGGTGGTCGCGGGGCGTATGACACCGGCCTCGGGGGTTCCTGGTTCATTTCAGGGGGATCCCCGATGTGGGCGGGGCCCGATCGCACCACCATGGAGACATGACCAGAGCGAGCGGGTGGGCCGGTGGTTCCGGCCGGACCGGATTCAACGAACAGCTCCACCATCTGTGGCGGACTCGCCCCGTGCGGCTGCCGCGACAGGGACCGATCGCCGGGGTGGCGGCAGGGTTCGGGCGTCGCTACGGCGTGGATCCCGTCCTGGTGCGGGTGGCGTTCGTGGTGGCGACCCTCTTCGGCGGCGCGGGGGTCGTGCTGTATCTGGCGGCCTGGCTGATGCTGCCCTCCGCCCACAACGAGGTGTCGCCGGCGGAGGGGCTGCTCGGCCGTGGGCACACCGCGCACTCGCCGACCAAGACGATCGTGCTGATCGTGGCGCTGGCCATCGCGATCAGCACCATGGGCCCGTTCGGTGTCGGGTTCGGCGGGTCGGGGCTGTTCAGCTTCGCGCTGATGCTGGCGGGCTGGTGGCTGCTGTATCTGCGGCAGCCCGAGCCACCCGCCGACACTCTCGATCCGTTCCTGGCCGAGGGTGGGATCGCCGCGACGGGCTACCCGGGCACCATGTTCCCCGGCGGCTCCCCCTGGTCGGGCGCCACCTACGGGCCCTACACCAAGCTGCCGGATCATTACGAGCCCGATCAGCCCAAAGACGCTGCCACCGAACCCCTTTCGCCGAACCCGGCAACCGCTCCCACCGAGGTCGTCGCCCGCGCCTCGGCCGAGGCCGAGGTGACGAAGGACGGCGACACCGAGCAACTCGTGGATTCCCCTGCCGGTCCCCGGGATTCGTCCCAGGAGGACACGGTGGTGCTGGGAAAAGACCAGACCCCCGCTGACCGGCCCGAGCCCGAGCAGCGGACGACGGCCGCGCCTGGTCGCACCAACCCGGCTCCCACCCACGTCGCACCGACCCCGTCCGGTTGGGATCCGCTCGGCGTCGCCCCGCTGGCCTGGCATCTCCCCGAACCGGCCCCCGCCGCTCCGGTCGTGCCGGTACCGCCGCCGCGGCGTCCGCGCTCGCGGCTCACGCCGATGGTGATCGGCCTCGCGATCCTCGCGGCGGCCGCCGCCGGAGCCGTGGCCGCCGTCGGTGTGGAGTGGATGACGCCCGCTCGGATCGGCGCGGTGGCGCTGGCGGTGGTCGGCCTGGGCCTGATCCTCGGGGCCTTCCTGCGGCGCGGCTGGGGACTGCTGGTGGTGCTGGCTCCGCTGGCGGGGTTCGTGGTCCTGGCCTCGATGGCCGGGCCGGTGCAGTTCGACCGTGGCGCCATGGGCGATCACGTGTGGACGCCCACCACGGCGGCCGATCTAGCCTCGGACTACCGGGTGAACATGGGTGACGGCACGCTGGATCTGCGGCAACTGCGGCTGACCGAGAACCGCATGGTGAACGTCGATGGCCGCATGGCCGACTTCCGAGTGATCCTCCCGCCGTCGATGCGGGTCGACACCACGTGTACGGGCAACGCGGCGGACTTGGACTGTCCCCGGGGAATTACCGGTCCCGCCGACGGTCCGACGCTCACCCTCAACGTAGACATGCAGTTCGGAAATGTGGAGGTGAAGCGTGGCTGACAACTCGGAAACCCGTCGCGGACCGTCGCTTTCGCTGCTACTGGCCGGGGTGTTGGCCCTGCTGGTCAGCGTGTGGGCATTCATCGGGCCGTCGTCCTGGCCCTCGCACAGCATCGTCCCGATCGGGTGGATCGTGGTCGGGGTGGCCATCGTGGTCGGCGTCATCCTGGTGATCGCGCCGCGAAAGAAGAAGTGATTCCAGCGCTGCGGCGCGAAGGGGCTCGGATCCGATCGGATCCGAGCCCCTTCGTGCCGCACTGCTCTCAACGCATTCTGGTGAAACTGCGGTAGTGATCGCCGGTGTACCACGCCGATCCGTCGCTGCCGGTGACGATGCGCTCGGCGTCGCGGGACTGTCCGGGCTTCTTGCGATTGACGTCCCATTCCCGGTAGTGGATGGGTCGGCCGTTCCCGTCCGTGGCGGGCAGCAGCCCCTCCCGGTTCTGCCAGGTTTCACCGCCATGGGTGCCCGGCGCATCGGCGGGCGGCCATTCCCCCGCATCGATCAGGCGCAAGGTCTCCCATGCCCGCGCGGGAACGGAGTCGGCGACCAACCGCACCTGCACCGCATTACCGACCGCTTCGGTTCCGCCCCCGAGCCCGGCGGCGGGCGCGAACAGCAGCGCCAAGGCCGCGAACGCGGCCAGGACCAGCGACGCGGCGACCGTTATCGGCTTGGTGCACAGGGCCTTCGATGTATTCCCCATCAGCATCCTTCGCAGGTGATTTCCTTCAGATTCTGATCGTCAACCGTGGCGAAGGGAACTGAATGCGACCGGCACTGGGAACTACATCGCCCTTGCCGGAGGGTGAAATCTGCCGTGCCCCAGGGTCACTCCCACTCGATGGTGCCCGGCGGCTTGCTGGTCACATCCAGCACCACCCGGTTGATCTCGGCCACCTCGTTGGTGATGCGAGTGGAGATGCGTTCGAGCACGTCGTAGGGCAGCCGGGTCCAGTCGGCGGTCATGGCGTCCTCGCTGGAGACCGGGCGCAGCACGATCGGATGACCGTAGGTGCGGCCGTCGCCCTGGACTCCGACGCTGCGCACGTCGGCCAGCAGCACCACCGGGCACTGCCAGATCTGCTTGTCCAATCCCGCCGCGGTCAACTCCTCGCGCGCGATGGCATCGGCCTGGCGCAGCGTCTCGAGGCGGTCGTGGGTGACCTCGCCGACGATGCGGATGGCCAGTCCCGGGCCGGGGAACGGTTGGCGGGCAACGATTTCCTCGGGCAGCCCCAGTTCGCGGCCGACGGCACGCACCTCGTCCTTGAACAGCAGCCGCAGGGGTTCGACGAGTTCGAACTCCAGATCCTCGGGCAGGCCGCCGACATTGTGGTGGCTCTTGATATTCGCGGTGCCCGAGCCGCCGCCGGATTCCACCACATCCGGGTAGAGGGTGCCCTGCACCAGATATTCGACGGTGTGGGTGGCGCTGCCCTGCCCGGATTCCTTCACGATCTGCGCGACCGCATCCTCGAACGAGCGGATGAACTCGCGCCCGATGATCTTGCGCTTCTCCTCCGGATCGGTGACGCCCTTCAGTTCGCCCAGGAACTTGTCCTCGGCGTCGACGGTGACCAGTTTGGCGCCGGTCGCGGCCACGAAGTCGCGCTGCACCTGCTCGCGCTCACCGGCCCGCAGCAGGCCGTGATCGACGAAAACACAGGTCAGCCGGTCACCGATGGCACGCTGCACGAGGGCGGCGGCCACCGCGGAGTCGACACCGCCGGACAGGGCGCAGATGGCATGCCCGTCCCCGACCTGCTCACGCACCTGCGCGACCAGCGCGTCGGCGATATTGGCGGGCGTCCACGTGGCCTTGATTCCGGCCATCTCGTGCAGGAAGCGGCTCAGCACCTGCTGGCCGTGCGGCGAATGTAGGACCTCGGGGTGGTACTGCACACCGGCCAGCCGGCGCTCCCGGTCCTCGAACGCCGCCACCGGTGCGCCCGCGGTGGTGCCGGTCACCTCGAATCCGGTCGGGGCGTCGGTCACCGCGTCGCCGTGGCTCATCCAGACCGGCTGGATGGTGGGCAGACCGCCGTGCAGCACGCCGCCGTCGATGTTCAGTTCGGTGCGGCCGTATTCGCGGGTGCCGGTATGGGCGACGGTGCCGCCCAGCGCCTGCGCCATCGCCTGGAAGCCGTAGCAGATGCCGAAGACCGGAACGTTCAGGTCGAACAGCCGGGGATCCAGCCGCGGCGCGCCCTCGGCGTACACACTGGCCGGGCCGCCGGACAGGATGACCGCGAGCGGCTGCCGCTCGGCGATCTCCTCGACGGTCGCGGTGTGCGGAACCACCTCGGAGTACACACTGGATTCGCGCACCCGCCGCGCGATCAACTGCGCGTACTGCGCCCCGAAGTCGACGACGAGAACTGGTCGCTGGGTTTCTGCCACCGAGCCAGTTTAAAGACCAGGGCTCTGCCGCCTCCCCGCGCCTCCGGCTCCCCCGCCTCCCCGCTCCCCGCCTCCCCGCGTCTCAGGCCGTACAAGTTGGGAGCCGCTCAGGTTGGTCACAGGTCCTGCGTTAGGTGCCTCGCCAGTTTTGGGCGTGCCCGACGAGTTACCCATGTGCTCACGAAATCAGTCGTTGCGTGGGTAGGCCCCCTGTCGGGCCAGCACGGCGTCCAAGAGTGTGCAGGACCCGAGAGTGGCAAGCGGGAGCTGGAGTGGTGGGTACGGCGGATCGGGCGGGCTTCTTCCCCGTCGTTCCGGCATGCTCTTTGTCGGAGCCTCGAAACGCAATGGGGCACAACAATGGTGCGTGGGCGAATCGGCAGCAGCCCGGCGACGAGGCAAGATCAGCGAGCACCATCGATCCGCGGTCGAACCCGGCCGTGTGTGGGGGCCGAGCCAGCTATCCTCGTGCTCGTGCCATTCGCCCGTGCGATCGATGCCGAGATCCATTACGAGGACAGTGGCGGCGACGGCCCGGTAGTGCTGCTCGGGCACGAATTCTTCATGGATCGAACCATGTTCGCGTCGCAGACCGCCGCACTGTCCCCGGAATTTCGCATCGTCGCCTGGGATGCGCGCGGGCACGGCCGCACGCGCGACAAGGGGCTGCCGTTCACCTACTGGACCGCGGCCCGCGATGTCCTGACGGTGCTGGATCAGCTCGGTGTCGAGCGCGCGGTCGTCGGCGGTATCTCTCAGGGTGGGTTCAGCGCCATGCGCACCGCCCTGCTGGCCCCGGAACGGGTGGCCGCCCTCATCCTCATCGCCACCGAGGCACACGAGCCGACGGCGCAGGAACTGGCCAACTCCCGCCGGTTCCTCGACCGCTGGCACGAACCGGCCGCCCGGCGCACACTGGCAGAACACTTGGCGCAGTGGTTGATCGGCGACGACGCCTGGTACCGCGCGGTATGGACCAAACGCTGGCTGGCCCGCGACCCGATGGACCTCGAGATCGCCGCGGGCTGTCTGCTGGGCCGCGATTCCGTGCTGGACCGGCTCCCCGAAATCACCTGTCCCGCCTTGGTGATCCACCCCACGCGAGCCGGTATCGCCCGCACCCATGCCTTGGAAATGGCCCGCGGACTGGCGAATTCACGCTACGTCGAGATCGAGGGCGCCCGCCAGGCCGTGAACATGACCCACCCCGGCCAGGTCAACGCCGCCATCCGGGAGTTCCTCCGCGACAAGGTGATGACCAGGACAACCTAGGCTCGGACGCTGAGGCCGACCTTCTGGAACTCCTTGAGTTCGCAGTAGCCGGCCTTGGCCATCGAACGGCGCAGGCCGCCAACGAGGTTCACCGAACCCCACGGGTCGCTGGACGGTCCGTAGAGGACCTGCTGCAGCGTGGGACGCTCGTCCTCGTCGGCGAACTTCAGCAGGGCGCCGCGCGGCACCGACGGGTGGGCGGCGGCCGACGGCCAGTACCACCCGCGACCGGGCGACTCCTGCGCCAGCGCCAACGGCACGCCCACCATCGCCGCATCGGCGCCGCACGCGATGGCCTTGGCCAGCTGACCGGACGACACGATGTCGCCGTCGGCGATGACGTGCACATAGCGGCCGCCGGTCTCGTCGAGGTAGTCGCGGCGCGCGGCGGCGGCATCGGCGATCGCGGTCGCCATGGGCACACCGATGCCGAGCACCTCACCGGTCGTCGTCGCGCCCGGCGTCGAGCCGTAGCCGACGATTACACCGGCCGCACCCGTGCGCATCAGATGCAGGGCGGTGCGGTGGTCGCTGACCCCGCCCGCCACCACCGGCACGTCCAGATCGGCGATGAAGGTCTTGAGGTTCAGCGGCTCGCCACCGGCGTCCGCGTCAGGCCCGGAGGCGGTAGCTTGCGTAACCACGTAGGGCCCCGCGGACGCCGAATTGGATACAGCGACATGTTCGGCGGAGATGATGGTGCCGTGCACGACCAGCAGGTCGACACCGGCCTGCACCAGGCTCGGCGTGAGGGCGCGGGCATTCTGGGGACTCACCCGCACCGACACGGTCACACCCGCGGCGCGCACCTGCGCCACCGCCGCGGCCAGCAGATCCGGCTGCATCGGCGCGGCGTGCAATTGCTGCAGCAGCGCGACGGCCGCCTCGGTGCCCTCCTTCTCGGCCACCTCGACCAGTTGATCGATGCGCGCGGCCACATCGGCGTGCCGGGCCCACAGCCCCTCGCCGTTGATGACGCCCAGCCCGCCGAGGCGGCCCAGCTCGATCGCGAACTCCGGCGACACCAGCGCGTCGGTCGGGTGGGTCACCAGCGGGATGTCGAAGCGATAGGCGTCCAGCTGCCAGGCCAGCGACACCTGCTTGGACGAGCGGGTCCGCCGCGAGGGAACGATGTCGACATCGTCCAGTTCGTAGGTACGCCGGGCGGTCCGGCCCATGCCGATCTCGACCATGTCGCGCACTTGTACATCTCCTTTGTTCCATCGGGCCGCTGCCGCGACCCTTCCCGGCGCGGTTCCGGCTTTCGTCAGGCGACGGAAGCTGCTGCCCTGGATGACGTCAGCAGCCGAGCCCGCGCAGGGGCCAGCCCGCCCCTTGTGAGGTGTTCCGCAGATCAGGCACTCCTGATTACCCGCGGAGCGGGCTGGTCATGCACAGATCGTCGAGCGCACTAGCCGCGGCCAGTGTAGTTGGGCGCCTCGACGGTCATCGTGATGTCGTGGGGGTGGCTCTCCTTGAGTCCGGCGGCGGTGATCTGCACGAACTGCGCCTGCTGCAGATCGGCGATGTTCTGCGAGCCGGTGTAGCCCATGGCCGCGCGCAGGCCGCCGACGAGCTGGTGAATCACCTGGTTGACCGGACCGCGGAACGGCACCCGGCCCTCGATGCCCTCGGGCACCAGCTTGTCCTCGGCGAGCACGTCGTCCTGGAAGTAGCGGTCCTTGGAGAAGGACTGCGCCTGGCCGCGGCCCTGCATGGCGCCCAGCGAGCCCATGCCGCGATAGCTCTTGAACTGCTTGCCGTTGACCAGGATCAGATCGCCCGGCGATTCGGCGGTACCGGCCAGCAGCGAGCCCAGCATCACGGTGGAGGCACCGGCCGCGATGGCCTTGGCGATATCGCCGGAGTACTGGACGCCACCGTCGGCGATGACCGGCACCCCGGCCTGGTTGCAGACCGCGACGGCCTCGAGGATGGCGGTGATCTGCGGTGCGCCGACACCGGCCACGACGCGGGTGGTGCAGATCGAGCCGGGGCCCACACCCACCTTCACCGCATCGGCGCCCGCCTCGACCAGCGCGGCCGCGCCCGCCCGGGTCGCCACATTGCCGCCGACCACCTGAATGGTGTCGCCGACCTCGGCCTTGAGCTTGGACACCATCTGCAGCACCTGGGCCTGATGGCCGTGCGCGGTGTCGACGATCAGCACGTCCACCCCGGCATCGCGCAGCGACATGGCCCGCGACCAGGAGTCCTCGCCCACACCGACCGCGGCACCGACCAGCAGCCGGCCGTCGCGGTCCTTGGTGGCGTTCGGGTACTGATCGGTCTTGACGAAGTCCTTGACGGTGATGAGCCCGCGCAGGCGGCCGTTGCCGTCCACGATCGGCAGCTTCTCCACCTTGTGCCGGCGCAGCAGGCCCAGCGCGGCCTCGGCGGTGACGCCCTCCTGCGCGGTGATCAGCGGGGCCTTGGTCATCACATCGGCGACGCGGCGGTTCTGGTCCACCTCGAAGCGCATATCGCGGTTGGTGATGATGCCCACCAGCTCGCCGGTCTCGTCCACCACCGGCAGGCCGGAGATGCGATAGCGGGCGCACATGGCGTCGACCTCGGCGAGGGTGTCGCTGGGGCGACAGGTCACCGGGTTGGTCACCATGCCGGCCTCGGACCGCTTCACCGTCTCCACCGCGGACGCCTGTTCGGCGGCGGACAGATTGCGATGCAGCACACCCATGCCGCCGGCGCGGGCCATCGCGATGGCCATGCGGGCCTCGGTGACGGTGTCCATCGCGGAACTGACCAGCGGGGTGCGCAGCGTGATCTCGCGGGTCAGCCGGCTGGAGGTGTCCACCGAGCTGGGGATGAGATCCGAAGCGGCCGGCAGCAACAGCACATCGTCGAATGTGAGGCCGAGCATGGCGATCTTGTTCGGATCGTCACCACCCGTAAGAGGGCGGACGGCGCGTTCGCCCATCACGGGACTACTCATCGGATCGACCCCTCCTGGACCTCGAAAGCAACGACCCGGGACAACGCCCGGATCGCGAACATCTGACGGATTGGCGGAGCCGAAGATCGAAACCCGGCACCCTTGTTGCGTCCATGGTAGAGGCACGGGGTAAAACCGATTGCGCCACCTCCGCCGCCACTGGGTTGCGGCAGTGCCGATGTAGTCCAGCTCACAGCTCCACCTCGCCGGCGCTCGGCTCCGCTGTGCGCCCTAGCGCGCTGTGCTGTTGGTTCCCCCGCTGACGCTCGCTCAAGCCACGACACGCGGGGTTGCCAGGGATTGCCGACACGCCGAATGCCCGATGTGCCGCAGTAGTTCGCCGAATTGCTGCGACAAGCGCGTCAAAATGCCCACAGCGCTGGCGCGGAGGGGGTGGTTCTGCGTACCGTGGGATTGTGCGTGACCATCTACCACCTGGCCTGCCGCCGGATCCGTTCGCCGGAGATCCCTCCGACCCGTCGGCCGCGCTCGATGCCATCGAGCCGGGGGAACCGCTGGATCCTCATGAGCGCCTAGCGGTCGAGGAGGATCTCGCCGATCTCGCGGTCTACGAGGCGCTGCTGGCACACCGCGGTATCCGCGGGCTCGTGGTCAGCTGCGAAGACTGCCGGCAGGACCATTACCACGATTGGGACATGCTGCGCGCCAATCTGCTCCAGCTCCTGGTCGACGGCACGGTCCGCCCGCACGAGCCCGCCTACGATCCGCAGCCGGAGGCCTACGTCACGTGGGACTACTGCCGCGGCTACGCCGACGCGTCGATGAACGAGGCGCTGCACGGCGACGGGTTCGACGGCTTCGACGCCTGACTCACAGGCCCGCATTCGGCACATAAACGACGAAACCGACCGCCGGTAGGCGATCGGTGGATGTTTCGCTCGGGCGCACTGGTCGCCCGAGCCGGATCTCGATCAGCTGACTCCGCCCGGCAGGGAACCGCCGGGGACGATGAAGGTTGTCGGGACGATCGGCGCTGTCGGGCGCACGGCCCCCGGCGCGCTGGTCGGCACGACCGGCGCGGTCACCCCCGGCCCCGCCCCGCCGCCCGGTGAGGCGACGGTGGTCGGCACCGTGGGGTCCTGCGTCGGGGGTTGGGTGGGTGCTCCGGTCGGCGGCTCCGCGGTGGTGGGGGGCACCGTCGGTGGCTGCGTAGGCGTCGGGGGGACATGGCCGGTCGTCCCGCTACCGTCGGTCGTGGGCTCGTTCGGCGACTGCAGGATGCTGATATCAGGTTCCTTGGACCCGCTGCCCGCCGTCTCGTTGCCGGTGGTCGTCGGATTCTTGCCGGGCTGACTCGTTCCCGACGGCGAGGTCGGCGCCACCGTGCCCTTGACCTCGGGGGGCAGCTGCGCGAGCAGCGCTTCCACCCGGCTCTCCAGATTGCTCTTGTGTTTGACGTCGTTGACCTGGGTGGCGTTGGCTTGGGCGCTCTCCAGCGCCTGCTTGGCCTTACTGGGCTGGCCCGCCGCGATGTAGCCCTGCGCCTCGGCAAGCGAATCCTCGGCACGCTGGGTGATGGTCGACTGCGCCTGTTGGCTGAATACGACCTCTTTGACCCGCCACAGCGGATCACCCGGCTGCGCGCTGTAGGAGAACGCCGTCATCCCACCCATGATCAGCGCCAGCGCAGCCGCCGCGCCCATGAGCGGACGAACCAGCCGAAGATGTCGCCGGTGCGCGACGTTGATCCTCGACTTCCGCGCACCGATTTCCTGATTGACCGCCGCGACAATGGTGTCCAGATCCGGTCCGGCCGGCATCGGCGCCTCGACGATCTCGCCCCGCCAGTTCGCGAGCAGACTCGCGAGCTGATACTCCTCGGCACTATCGGTCGCTACGGGTCCATCGCCGGCGATGGCATCGATGAGCGCATCGTCGCGGCGGACCGCGGCGATGTCGACCGGTCCGGTGTCACCGGAAGCCTCGGCATAGGGATCGCTGTTCTGCGATCCAAGCCGCGCCTTCCAGTCGCCCCGACCGCGCTCGCCATCCCTAGCCATACATTTCACCTGCCCTCGCCACTTGTGACTTCAGTTTCGCGAGCGCCCGATGCTGGGCCACTCGTATAGCACCAGCCGTACTGCCCACGGCAAGTGCTGTTTCTTCTGCTGACAGACCCATGACCAAACGCAGGATCAGGATCTCTCGATGCTTCTCCGGAAGCGTGGCCAACAGAGCGTTCATCTGCCGGCTGGTTTCGGATTCGAGAGCGCGCTGCTCCGGCCCCTGGTCGGTGGATATGACATCTGGTACTTCGGCCATCGCGTCCGCCTTGTTACGGGCGGCATTGCGGTGGGCGTCGGCGACCTTGTGCGAAGCGATTCCGTAGACGAATGCCATGAACGGCCGCCCCTGGTCCTGATAACGAGGCAGGGCGGTCATCACAGCCAAACAGACCTCCTGCGCAACGTCGTCCGCGGAGAGCTGCCCACGCTCCGCGGCTCCGATCCGCGCGCGGCAATAGCGCACCACCAGCGGGCGGATGATCTCCAGTACCTGGGCTAAAGCCGAACGATCGCCCTGCGCAGCTGCTGCGACGGCGGCGTCCAACTCCTCGCCCGTGTGCGTCATCGTCAGAGATATTCCTGGCGTTACAAGTGGCACGGTCGGTTCTTGACCAGTGCTTCCACCGGTCGGCGGAACGCTCCAACAATAACCGCTTCAATCCGCGAGCCGGGCAAGACCGGGGGTCAGAAGTCGCCGAGAACCCCGTTGCCGGAACGTAATAGCCCACCGTGCCTGGCCAGAGCCCGTGCGCACCCGGCCGCGTCGGCGGCCGCGGCCGCCGCGGCGGGTCCGTCCGAAATGCCCGATCGGAGCATCGCGCAGGCCCATCGCAGGGGCAGCAGATCGTGGTCGGCGCACTCCTGCGCGACGACCGCGGCCGAGGCGCCCGCCCGGTCGAGATCACCGGCGGCGGCCGCCGCGGCGGCGAGCAGTAGGCGGGACTTGACGCGGTGACGCACCGAAGGGCTCGATTCGGCCAACGCCGAGGCCGCCTCGGCATGGGCGAGCGCCGACTCGCCCGGATTCGCGCCGGATGTCGCCAATGCCGTCTCGGCGGACACCCAATGCCAGCGCAGCCGCGGGCGCCAGGCCCCCGACAGATCCTCGACAAAGGGCTGGCAACGTTCCAGCAGCCGCGCCGCCAATCCCGGTCGAGCGGTCCCGAGAGCGTCGGCGGCGAGGCCGGTCAACGCGTCGCAAACGGCCTCGATACGCGCCGCAGAGGCCCCTTCGACGCCACGTCGCAGGCCGGGCAGCACCAGCGCCAAGGCCCGGCCGTCCAGCGCGGACGCAGAGGCATGCCATCCCAGTTGCCGCAGCAGCGAGGCCTCGGTACTGGCGATCAGAGAGGTCTGCACAGGATCGGACGTGAGCCGGCGCGCGCGCCGCAACTCGGCGCGGGCGGCGGCGTAGCGGCCCTGGCCGCCCAGCACCACGGCACGCAACCAGGAATCGACGGGTCCGGCGATCGGAGGCAACTCCGCGACGGCAATGCCGGGACGGGCGCCGAATGCCGCCTCGGCAAACACCGCGTTTCCCTGCTGCAGCAATCCATCCAAAGGCGGGGCGAACTCGTGCACCGCCGCACTCTATCCACCGCCCGGCGGCGCCGCGCAGGTACCGGCCGGAAGTGCGGGCAACCGTTCAGCATTGATAACGCCCCGGCGATGTTTCCATCTCGTAAATCTGTTGTGGGCTATCACCCAGCACGTGCGTTAGGAATTTGTATGCTTTTCGGATAATTAACCTGGGCGCCTCGACCCGGCCATCTCGAGTGCAAGGGGAAACGGGGCGCCGGTGCTTCTCGTCACATACCACAACGCGGCCCCATCGGGTGGGTAGATAGCACTTCTACCTGGAAAAATATGGCCTGAGCAGCGCATTCGATGCCCCGAACGGGCATCATCGAACCCAGCCCCATCCTGGCCAACCGATCAGTATCACCAGTGGCGGGCCGAAAGTAAATAGCGCGAAGGTTAAATCTGAGATCCGTCGGCATTTCAATCGCCGACGGAGAAACTATTGACTCGATTTCGTCGTGCGTCCTAACGTACGTCATCGCCGTCGTTGGCGCCGCGCGAAATTGCGGCGACCGCGAACTGCGATCGCCGGACTTCCGGTGATACGGTCCGAGCCCGATCTCGGCGGGGTCTCTTCCGGCCGCGTCCGGGCCCGGACAGACCGTTGCTAACAAAGCATCGCTCGACAACGCCGACGAGCTCGCATCACAAGGAGTTCACATGCCCATGCCCACCCATCTTCCTGGTCCGAATGCCGACGTCTGGGACTGGCAGATGCGCGGTTCCTGCCGCGGCGTGGACTCATCCGTGTTCTTCCATCCCGACGGCGAGCGAGGCCGCGCCCGGGCCCAACGTGAGCTGCGCGCGAAGGAAATCTGCCGGACCTGCCCGGTACTCATGCAGTGCCGCAGCCACGCCCTGAAGGTCAGCGAGCCCTACGGCATCTGGGGCGGAATGTCGGAGACCGAACGCGAGATGCACGCCCGGCGCAATCGGCGCCGGATGGCGGTCTGAGCTACGCCCCGGAATCGGGCGCGAAATTCTTCACACCCGCGGGCCCATCCGAAAGCCCGGGCGCGCCGAATGCCTAGCAAACAACCGGCCACTGGATTCACGGCCGGTGAATATCGAAGTAGGCGCGCAGGCTGAGTCGGCCACCGCCGATCCGCCTGCTGTGAGATGGCCAGAAGCCTTGCCTACCTGCCGCACCAGCGTTTCGTAGAGGTTCCCGGCGTGTCACGGCGTGTCCATTCGGAACACTCCTCGGCGTGTCCGGAAATGTCCGAAAACCGCTGGGCTGCAGGCTGTTTGCTGCACCCCGACGAGAGGAGGTTATAGCGGCACGCTACGGTAGTGGCCGATGACACAGAATGGAGCGTTGTGACAACGCGGCCGCCGGCCGCAGAGGGCGACTCGTTCCAAGAGGAAGTCGGGGACGGGCAGGTGGGAACGCCGAGCGTGGACTCTGCGGTGACGGCGCGCGCAGCCGAAAGCATCGAACTCGCCGCCCTGCTCGCGCGGTGCGGGCGAGGCGACCAGCAAGCCTTTGCCGAGCTGTACGACCGTACAAGTGCTCGGGTCTTCGGCCTAGTCCTGCGTGTCCTACACGATCCCGGCTACGCGGAGGAGACGACCCAGGAGGTCTACCTCCAGATCTGGCGTACCGCAGCCAATTTCGACCCGGCCAAGGGCTCCGCGGTCACCTGGCTGATGACCCTTGCCCATCGCCGGGCGGTCGACCGTGTCCGTGCCGAGCAGGCGCATGCGCAGCGCGAGGTCGCCTACGGCGCAAGCAGTCTCGGTAACGAATTCGACGAGGTCACCGAAGAGGTAGGACGAAGACTCGAACAGCAGGCGGTGCTGGAGGGCCTCGCCACACTGACACAGACGCAGCGGGAGGCGATATCACTCGCCTATTTCGGCGGCCGGACCTATGCGGAGGTAGCCGCTTACTTGGGAGTAGGGTTACCGACTGTTAAGTCCCGTATTCGCGACGGATTGACACGACTCAAGAAGAGTTTGGGAGTGACGTGAGATGAACGAAAGCCAGATCGATCTCGCGCACACGGTCGCGCTCGGATCGATCGGCGACGAGGACCAGCGCGCGGTGCAGGAGCTACTCGACAGCGGCGATCCGGTGCTGCGCGCGGACTTCACCAGGGAAGTGCAGCTGACTCGGGAAGCCCTCGCCGAGTTCGCCTCGGCGGTCGCGACCCCACCGCCCGCCTCACTCCGTGATCGACTGCTCGCCGCGATTGAAGACCAAGCTCCCGCCCCGGCCCGCCGGCCGCATCCCTGCGGCTGCAACCATCGCGCATCGGACTCCACCACCGACCACTGAGCCCTCGCTCCGGATGAATTTTCTGCCGTCCGATCCGCCCCTGACGTTCATGTGGCTCCGCAGGGAATGAAGCTCGGCGAAAACTCAGGGGCCGTTCACATCCGCGACGGATGTGAACGGCCCCTGTTTTCGTGCAGCGCTCAGTGCGCGTGACCGTGGTGGTCCTGAGCGGCCTCCTCGGACGGCTTGTCGACCACGGCGCTCTCGGTGGTGAGCACCATGCGGGCCACCGACACGGCGTTCAGCACCGCCGAGCGGGTGACCTTGACCGGATCCACGACACCGTCGGTGACCAGGTCGCCGTAGGACAGGGTGGCGGCGTTGAAGCCGTCCTTGCCCTCGGTGACCTTGCTGACCACGACCGCGCCGTCGACGCCGGCATTGGTGGCGATCCAGAACAGCGGCGCCTGCAGCGCCCGGCGCACCACGTCGACACCGATCGCCGCATCGCCGGTCAGCGAGTCGCGCAGCTCGGCCAGCTTGGCCGCGGCCTGCACCAGTGCGGTGCCACCGCCGGGCACGATGCCCTCCTCGACCGCCGCCTTGGCCGCGCTGACCGCATCCTCGACGCGGTACTTGCGCTCCTTGAGCGCGGTCTCGGTGGCCGCGCCGACCCGGATGACCGCGACGCCGCCGGACAGCTTGGCCAGCCGCTCCTCCAGCTTCTCGCGATCCCAGTCGGAGTCGGTGGCCTCGATCTCGGCGCGCAGCTGCGCCACCCGGGCCTCGATGTCCTGCTGGGTGCCCGCACCGTCGACGATGGTGGTGTCGTCCTTGGTGACGACCACGCGCCGGGCCTTGCCGAGCTGATCCACGGTGGTCTCGCGCAGCGTGATGCCCAGGTCCGGCTCGATCACGGTGCCACCGGTGACGACGGCCAGGTCCTGCAGGAACGCCTTGCGGCGGTCACCGAAGAACGGCGCCTTGACCGCGACCACCTTGAGGGTCTTGCGAATCGCGTTGACCACCAGGGTGGACAGCGCCTCGCCCTCGATGTCCTCGGCGACGATCAGCACCGGCTTACCGGATTCGGCGATCTTCTCGAGCAGCGGCAGGAAGTCGGGCAGCGAGGAGATCTTCTCCCGGTGCAGCAGCACGTAGGCGTCCTCGAGAACGGCCTCCTGCTTGTCCTGGTCGGTGACGAAGTAGCCCGACAGGTAGCCCTTGTCGAACTGCACGCCCTCGGTGACGTCCAGTTCGGTGGTCAGGGTGGAGGCCTCCTCCACCGTCACCACGCCGTCCTTGCCGACGGTGGTCAGTGCCTTGCCGACCATCTCGCCGATCGCCTCGTCGCGCGAGGAGACCGTGGCGACCTGCGCGATGGCCTGCTCGCCGGAGACCGGCTTCGCGGCGGCCAGCAGCGCCTGCGAGACCGCCTCGGCGGCCTTGCTCATGCCGGTGCCGAGGGCGATCGGGTTGGCGCCGGCGGCGATGTTCTTCAGGCCGCCCTTGATCAGCGCCTGCGCCAGCACGGTGGCGGTGGTGGTGCCGTCGCCGGCGACGTCGTTGGTCTTGGTCGCGACGCTCTTGACCAGCTGGGCGCCCAGGTTCTCGAACGGGTCCTCGAGGTCGATGTCGCGGGCGATGGTGACGCCGTCGTTGGTGACCGTCGGGCCGCCGAAAGCCTTGGCCAGCACCACGTGCCGGCCGCGCGGGCCCAGCGTGACCTTCACGGCGTCGGCGAGCTTGTCGACACCGCGCTCCATCGCCCGACGAGCCTTCTCGTCGAACTCGATCTGCTTTGCCATGTTTTGCCTACTCCTGTGGGTCCGGCGAACGCACTCCGCCCCGGGGCCGTAAGGACGCCGGGGCGGAGACGCGTGTGCCTGGCGGCTTACTTGTCGACGACGGCCAGCAGGTCGCGGGCGGACAGGATCAGGTACTCCTCGCCGTTGTACTTGATCTCGGTGCCGCCGTACTTGCTGTAGATGACGGTGTCGCCTTCCTTGACATCCAGCGGGATGCGCTTCTCGCCCTCGTCATCCCAGCGGCCCGGGCCAACGGCGATGACGGTGCCCTCCTGGGGCTTCTCCTTCGCCGTGTCGGGGATGACCAGGCCGGAGGCGGTCGTCGTCTCGGCCTCGTTGGCCTGGACGAGGATCTTGTCCTCGAGCGGCTTGATGTTCACGCTCGCCACGTTGAGCCCTCCACTTTCAGGGGATTCGGTCGTCCGGGGCCGTTCCCCGGACTCACGGTTTCGGTCACTGTGTTGACCCTGTGCATAGCCCCGTCGTCGCGGGTGCCGGGACCCCTGCTCAGTAGTCAAGCTGGCACCTGAGCACATCCAGTGCCAACTAGCACTCTATACAGGAGAGTGCCAGCGCTCAAGGGCGGGTAGTGCTGGGTGTGGCCGCGGCACCCGATGGCCCCGAGTGAATGTGGTTCGAGTCTGAACTGTGCGGCTGACCAGTTCGGACGCTGTCCGGGTAATGCAATTGGCACAAACGCGACACGCCTGAAGTCCGTGGCAATCGATCCGAAAAAACTGTAACGTTCGGATAACGGATTGTGACACTATGGACGACGGCTCCGTGATGTTGCGTCTACGTCGACACCGTGCCCGCCGACGCCCGTCACGCGGTCCGCCGAGCATTTGACAACTGCTTCACCCACTGCGCGATCACCCTCGCGCATGCCTGAGACGAGAGCAAGACCGCAAGTGATCGTTGGCTGGTCCCGACACCGGAACGGATCCGGGCCCGGCCGGATCCTTAGCTCGGGCCGTCCGCCATCCACGCGGAGGTCCGTGCTGTCCGTTCGAGATGGTCGGCGACACCACGACCATCCGCTCGAAGGGAGGTGAACATGCGAACATCCCTCGGCATCTCCGCCGGGAACGAGGTGGTGTGCTCGGCCCTGGTCGCGACCGCACCGAACGGTGCCCAGAGCTTCGACTACCGAGTCGTCACCGCCGACGTGGCGCATTCCGACCTCGGCGATCTGGTGGTGTCCTCGATCGAGTTGATGACCACTCAGATGCCCCGCGACTTCGTGCATCCCGTCGGTGCGCAGGCCGCAGGGCTCCCGGTGCCCCGCGCCGAGACGGCCCTCGCGCCGCCCGGGGCGATCGCCGTCGCCTACCGCGACCGGGAGCAGGCCCTCGCCATCCGAGCCGCCGTCAGCCGCCAGCGCCGCGACGTCCAGCTCATTCCCGAAAGCAGCGCCGCACTCGGCTATCTGCGCCACACCGGTCTGCTCGACCGCTACGACACGGTGGCCATCATCGACCTCGGCGCCTCCGGGATGAGCGTGACGGTCGCCGATCTGGCCGACGATACGGTGCTGCGATCCGAGCGCACCCCGACGATCAGCGGCAGCGCGGTCGACGAGCTGATCTATCACCATCTGCTCGACTGCCACTTCGCCCGCCGCGGCACCCGGCCCAATCGGAACATGCTCATCAACCGCAGCCGCGCGGCCAAGGAGCATCTGTCCATCGCACCGGCGGTGACCATCGACCACGTCGCCGGGCAGCCGCTGAAGCTGACCCGCGCCGATTTCGAGGAGCTGATCGCCGACCTGCTTCGCGAGGCCGCCGTCTTCGCGGCGGGGGTGTTCGCCCGGGCGCCGAAATATCCGCAGGCCGTCACCGTGATCGGCGGCGGGGCGAATATCCCGGCCGTCGTCGCCGGCCTGGACGATCTGCTCGACATTCCGGTGGGCACCGTGCCCGAGCCGGAGGCCGCGACGGCGAAAGGCGCCGCGCTGATTGCCGATTCGGCGCAGCCGTCGCCCTTCCCGACGATCGGCCTGGGCACCGATGCACCGGCCGGCACCTTCACCAAGCTCGTCGGCACTCTGGCCTGTGCGGTCGTTGTCGTGGGCCTGGTCGTCGGCTACGGCGTCAAGGAACTGGTCCCGGCGGCCAACCACGACGTGAACCCGGCCGGAACCACCGACACCGCCCAGTCGACCCCGCCGCCGACGCCCGCGCCCGGTCCCGGCGGATCCGCAACCACCACGGCAGGGCAGACCGGAGGCTCCACCGACAGCTCCGTCTCCCCGACGCCCACCCCGAGCCCTCAGGCGCCGACCACCAGCGTCAATCGCCCGCCCAGCGCCCCACCCCTGCGCCCCGACCCCAACCTGCCACAGATCCCGCTCCCCGACCTCCCCCACCTCCTGGGCCCATTCCTCGGCACCACAACCCCCGCCCCCGAATCGGTTTCCCCCGCCCCCACCCAAAGCCGCGCCCCCTCCACCTTCCCCCGCTCCAACTCCGGCTCCGCCGACTCCCCCCTGCGCCCCACCGACTGACCCACCCGCACCGGCTTTCAGAGGTCGCCCGAGTAGTCCTGGGTGATCCAGCGATCGGGGCGGATGGTGAACAGAACGGACTTGGTGCCGTCGATGCGTTGGGCGAAAGCGCGACCGCCTTCCGGGCCGAGGTAGCGGGTGGCGATGGCCTCCCGGGCTTCCAGCGGGGAGGGGACCGCGGCGTCGATGACGGTGCCTTCGACGATGACGTACTGGTACGGCAGCTCTTCGCGCTGAATGGTCAGCGTCACCACACCGGCCTCCTGGATGAGCCGCGCCTTGCGACGCCCGGCGGTGGTATTGATTCTGATGTTGCCGCCGGGGGTGCAGTCGTACCAGATCGGTACGGCCGCGGGCGGGCGCCCGTCGGTCGCCGCGACCGACAGCACGGCAATGTGCTTGCCCGCGAGGAATTCCTGACGTTCGGCTTCCGTGAACGGTTTCGACATGCAAGCCCCAATGGTCCGAAGTTCTTCCTACACTAGATAAGCTACAACCTAATCACCGTAGGACAAGGAAATTGGGAGCACCGGCACGCCGACTTGCTTGGCTGCCGGTGCCCGATGGGGTCGGGGGTCAGCGAAGTTGGCTGGTCGAGACCTGGAGGCCCGGATCGGTGGCCACGGTGAGAGGGGAGGGTTTGGCGCCGCCGGCGATGACGTGGGCACCCAGGGTGGCGATCATGACGCCGTTGTCGGTGCAGAGGCGGGGCTTGGGGACCCGGAGGGTGATACCGGCCGCGGCGCAGCGCTGTTCGGCCATCGAGCGGATGCGGGAGTTGGCGGTCGCGCCGCCGCCGAGCACCAGCGTGTCGACGCCGACATCCTGGACCGCGCGCAGCGCCTTCATGGTGAGCACATCGGCGACCGCCTCCTGGAACGAGGCCGCGATATCGGGGACCGGCAGTTCGCCGCCGTCGCGGCGGACCGCCTCAACGTAGCGGGCCACCGCGGTCTTCAGGCCGGAGAAGGAGAAGTCGTAGCGCGGATCGCGGGGTCCGGTCATACCGCGCGGGAAGGCGATCGCATTCGGATCTCCGTGCGCCGCAGCGGAATCCAGCGCCGGACCACCGGGAAAACCGAGGTCGAGCAGGCGCGCCACCTTGTCGAACGCCTCGCCCGCGGCATCGTCCACGGTGCTGCCCAGCTCCACGATCGGTTCGGCCAGATCGGTCACATGCAACAGGTGGGTGTGCCCGCCCGACACCAGCAGCGCCACGCACGGCGGCATCGGCCCGTGCTCCAAGGTATCCACCGCGACATGGCCACCGAGATGATTCAGCGCGTACAGCGGGACATCCCACGCCGCCGCATAGGCTTTCGCGGCCGCGACACCGACCAGCAGGGCGCCCGCCAGACCCGGGCCGATGGTCACCGCCAGCGCATCGGGTTTGGCGACACCGGCCGCCGACAGGGCCCGGCGCATCGCGGGCACGATCGCCTCCAGATGCGCGCGCGAGGCGATCTCCGGCACCACCCCACCGAAGCGGGCGTGCTGATCGACGCTCGACGCGACCTCGTCGGCAAGCAACTCGCAGGTGCCGTCGTCGCGCCACCGGACGATGCCGACTCCGGTTTCGTCACACGAGCTTTCGATGCCCATGACGATCATGACAGGACCTCGGTATCTTCCGTGACACCCGCATCCGGCCGGGGAAATCCGTTCACCGCGGGCCGCCGCATGGTGAACGCGTCGGCGCCGCTGGGCTGGTAGTAGTTCTTGCGCAGCCCGATGATGTGGAAGCCGTGCTTCTGATACAGCGCGATCGCCGGCGCGTTGTCGGTGCGCACCTCCAGGAACACCGGCCCGCCCCGCTTACCCGCCTCCATCAACAGCGCGCGCAGCAACAGCGTGCCGATGCCCGAACGGTGGCAGTGCGGATCGACGCCGATCGTATGCACCTCGGCCTCCGGATGTTCCAGCGTGCCGAGCAGGGCGATCCCGGCGTAGCCGACCATGCGGCCGAATTCGTCGCGCGCCACCAGATACCGGTTGTGCGCCCCGGCCAGCTCGGACTGGAAGGCCACCTCCGGCCACGGATCGTCCTCGGGGAACAGCAGTTTCTCGAGTTCCACACAGCGTTCGATATCGGCCGGCCCCATCGGTTCGATGTGGATGCCCGGCTCCGTGCGCGCGGTCATCGCACCGCCTGATAGCTGCGTTCGACGGCGTCCGGGCGGCGCAGATACAGCGGCACCAGCGGTTCCGGGGTGGCCCGTGCCAGCAGGTCGGGGGTGGCGCAGGCGACCAACCCGGCCGGGGACGGCGTCTCCACCGGCAGCACCGGAAGGTCGAAAAAGTCGACGTGCGAGGCGGATCCGGCGATCGCGGTGGCCTCGCCCGGCTCCAGATCGGTCGGCTTGCACACTCCCGGCCCGTCGATCCGCCCGGCCCTGCGATAGCGGGCCCAGTACACCTCACGGCGGCGGGCATCGGTCACCACCAGCAGTTCGGCCGCGGCGGACGAGGCGGGAATCTCGCGCCAGGCATCGGCGGCGATGGCGTCGAGGCTGCAGACGCCGTACACCGGCAGGCCCAGCGCGTCACCGAAGGCGGCACCGGTGGCCATACCGACCCGCAACCCCGTGAACGGGCCCGGACCGGTGCCGACGACAACCGCATCGAGATCGGTGCGGGAACGGCCGGCCGTCTCGAGGCAGGCGAGGATCTGGGGCGTGAGCACCTCGTTGTGTGCGCGCGCGTCCACCGTCACCCTGGAGGCGAGGGTGTGGATCTGCGGCTGCGAGCCGGCCTGCTCCAGTTCCACCAGTCCTGCTGTAACGGCAGGTGTCGCGGTGTCGACAGCAAGTACAAGCATGATTGTCTCAACGATACCGGTTGGTCACCTTCCCGAAGGCATCGCCGCCGCCCCGCCACCACCGACCCCCCGAAGACTAGCAATCGCATAGCTAATTTCCCCGCCTGCGCATCCGCCGGTCCCGATCACACCTGCACGGCCCCCACACCCAAGTCCCGAGCGCCACAACAACTGCCGTACCGGCGACCCGGCCCGTCCTTTCCCCCGCCACCCCACGCACCTCGCCAACCCACCCGAGATCGTTCGCCGGATCGATTCTCGCCCTCCCCCAAGTGTGCAGCGTCACACCGACAGTCCCCGCGACGCAGGGTCAGGAGGGAGCGATCCATTCCCAGGTGGCCGTGCGGGTATCGGAGTCGGGCTCGCGGTGCAGCAGGACACGCAGGTGGCGGTCGGCGAGGTGTTCGACGACACCCAGGCCCCATTCGACGACCACGACGGCCTCGTCCAGATCGGTGTCGAGGTCGAGGGCGTCGAGTTCCTCGATGTCGCCACCGAGGCGGTAGGCGTCGACGTGGACCATCGGGATCGCACCGGCATGTGAACCGGCGCGGTGCTGGCGGGCGATGATGAATGTCGGTGAGCTGACCCGCCCCTCGACCCCGAGCCCGGCCGCGATGCCGCGGGTGAGGGCGGTCTTGCCCGCGCCGAGGGGGCCGTCGAGGATCACCAGGTCTCCCGCGCGCAGTTCGGCGGCCAGTTCCCGGCCCAGTGCCTCGGTGTCCTCCACCGTCGGCAGGATGCGGTGTTCAGCCATGGACGACCCTCCGCTCGCCGTGCGCGGCGACGATCCCGCTGCGGACCAGCAGGCGATCCAGGGCCGCGTTCACCAGTTCCGGATATTGCATGTGCACCATGTGGGCGGCGTCGGTCACCCGGACCACATCGGCGTCGGGCAGCTCACGCGCCAGCGCCAGCGAATTGCGGAACGGGATCACCAGATCGTGCACACCCCCCAGGATCAGCGCCGGCCGCGGCGCCAGAGTAGGCAGCGCCGCCGATTCGTCGTGCAGCTGAAGGGCTTTGAGGAACCTGACGATGGTTTCGACAGGCGTGCGGTCGATCATCGAGGTGGTGAACCGCGACAGCGTCGGGCTCACATCCCCGTGGAACGAGCTGACGTGCAGGATCGGTGTGATCACGGTCCGCGCGGTGACCCGTCCGGCCTGAGCGAGCGCAGGCGCGGCGAGCACGGCGGTGCGGAACCCGTCGAGCGCGGGATTGCGCAGCACCTGCGCCACCCCGGCCGCGGTGACCTCGGCGGCCGCGGTCGACAGCAGCGCCACCGCCCGCACCCGATCGCCGAACAGCTGCGGAAACTGCGCCGCCGCAGCCAGAATCGCCATCCCGCCCATGGAATGTCCGACCAGCATCAGCGGCCCGGACGGCGCACACTCCTCGACCACCGCGGCCAGATCCCGGCCCAGTTGCGGCACCGTGCAGCTCTCGGTGCTCGGCATTTCCGATCCGCCGTGCCCGCGCAGATCGAAGAAGACCATTCGAATCTTCGGCCCCCACAGCTTTTCCAGATCGCGCCGCTGAAAGTGGAACGACGCCATGCTGTTACAGAAGCCGTGCACGAAAACGACTGTGGCGGTGGCTTCTTCGTCCCCACACTCGCGCACCGCCAGTGCCACGCCGTCCGAGGCGATCACCGTGCGCGCCCGATCGCGGTCGAGCAGGCCGAAATCCTCCTCGCGCAGATCGTCACGACGAGCCGGCCACCGCACCGCGGCGCCGACCCGGCGCAGCGCGTGCGCCCCGGCCAGCGCACCCAGCACGCCGAGAGTTGCCACGCCGCCGCGCCGTACCGTCGTTCGAAGGGCTTGCGGGCGTTCGGATTTCATCGAGGACCCCTTTGCTGCGCCGGGTCGCCCACATAGCGTCGCACGGCCCGTCCGCGCGGGGAACACACGACCTCGTAGTGAATGGTGCCGAGCAGATCGGCCCACCGCTGCGGGTGGAGGTCACCCGGGCCGAACAGGATCGCGGTGTCCCCCTCGCAGACCCCGGCCGGATTGTCGCCGAGATCGACCACCAGTTGGTCCATGCATACCCGGCCGATGTTCGGGTAGTTCGCCTCGCCGATGCCCACCGCGATCCGTCCGCCGAGCGGTCGCGGCACGCCGTCGGCGTACCCGGCCGGAATCAAGGCGACGGTGGTGTCGCGCGGGGCGATCCACTCGTGCCCGTAGGAGACGCCTTCGCCCGCGGCGACGCGTTTGACCAGCGCCACGCGCGCACGGAAGGTCATCACCGGGCGCAGATCGAAATCGGAGGCCTCGGGAATCGGCGACAGGCCGTACACCGCGATACCGGGGCGCACCATATCGAAGGCGAGGTCGGGCCGGGTCAGCGTCGCGGCCGAATTGGCCAGGTGCACGAGCTCGGGCTGCAGCCGGTACTCCTTCGCGGCGGCGAGGGCGTCGAGCAATCTGTCGCGCTGGACATCGATGACCGGATGCCGCGGCTGATCGGCGTGCGCGAGATGGGAGAACATCGCCCGGAAATGCACCGCCTGCTCATCGACCAGCCGCTGCAACAGCTCCAGGACCTGCGGATATTCGGTATCGGAGACGCCGTTGCGGTTCAGGCCGGTGTCGACCTTCAGCGTCACGGTCGCGGTCCGGCCGACCGCCCGCGCGGCCCGCGCGACCGCATCCAGGTGGGCCACCGACGACACGCCGATTTCGACAT
This sequence comes from Nocardia transvalensis, assembly GCF_015477765.1. Lineage (GTDB taxonomy): Bacteria > Actinomycetota > Actinomycetes > Mycobacteriales > Mycobacteriaceae > Nocardia > Nocardia transvalensis_A. The sequence goes on from NZ_JADLQQ010000001.1 coordinate 608,733, forward strand.
CGGCGGCGATGGCCGCGGCATAGTCGGCATCGGAGGTGTTGAGCCAGCTCAGGATCGGCGCATCGATGCCCGCGGCGCGCAGTTGCAGTGCCTCGTCGATGGTGGTGACGCCCAGTTCCGCCGCGCCCGCCGCCAGCGCCGCCCGGCCGACCTGCACGGCACCGTGGTTGTAGGCGTCGGCCTTGACCACCGCCATCACCGCGGCCTCACCGGCATGCTCGCGCAGCACCCGCACGTTGTGGGCGACGGCGTCGAGGTCGATGACGGTTTCCACCTGCGGATCGGCACTACTCACGGTTACCGATCCTGCCACTTCCGCCCGGGCGAGCCGTACCGGCGTACGGGTCGGGGGCGGAAAGGCCTTGCTTGGAGTGCACTCCAGGTGGCTAGCGTTTCCTTGGAGGTTCACCCAGCACGAGGAAGGGCCACACATGAGCAAGGTCTGGTTCATCACCGGTGTGTCGCGGGGGTTCGGGCGCGAATGGGCGCTCGCGGCGCTCGACCGGGGCGATCGGGTCGCCGGGACGGCACGCGAGCTGAGCGCGCTCGACGATCTGGTCACCAAATATCCCGACACCTTTCTTCCGCTGCGCCTGGACGTGACGGATCGCGCGGGCGATTTCGCCGCCGTCGAGCAGGCCGCACAGCGGTTCGGGCGGCTCGACGTCGTCGTGAACAACGCCGGGTACGGCCAGTTCGGCATGATCGAGGAGCTCACCGAGGACGAGGTCCGCGCGCAGTTGGAGACCAACGTCTTCGGTGCGTTGTGGGTGACCCAGGCGGCGTTGCCGATCATGCGGGCCCAGGGCAGCGGGCACATCATTCAGGTGTCGAGCATCGGCGGGATCTCGGCCTTCCCGAATCTCGGCGCCTACCACGCCTCGAAGTGGGCGCTGGAGGGGTTCTCGCAGTCGCTGGCGCAGGAGGTCGCCGGGTTCGGCATCCACGTCACCCTGATAGAGCCGGGCGGCTTCAGCACCGACTGGGCCGGGCCGTCGGCGCGCCACAGTGCCGAGAATCCGGCCTACGACGAGGTCCGCGAGGCCCGCAACCGAGTGCGTTCCACACAGCGCCGCGGCGAGCCCACCGCCACCCGCGCCGCCATCCTGGCCGTGGTCGACGCCGACGAGCCCCCACTGCGGATCTTCCTGGGCGAGACCCCCTTACAGACCGCCACCGCCGACTACGAATCCCGCCTGGAAACCTGGCGCAAGTGGCACCCGATCGCCCTGGCCGCCCAGGGCGACTGACCACCCCAGCCGCACTCCTTACCTGCACCCGCACCCGCTACAGGGATGCGCCTGCAGGTAAGGAGTGCGGCTGAGTTGGCGCCTTTGCCGGTGGGCACCGGGCTGCCCCAGCTGGCGGCGAGCTCAACGCACCCCGCGCATGCACCCGCACCCACTGCAGGGGATGCGCCTACAGGTAAGGGGTGCGGCTGCGTGGGCGCCCTGTATGCAAGGAGTGCGGCTGGGCTGGTGCCCTTTCCGGTGGACAGCGGGCTGCCCCAACTGGGGGCTGGTGCCCTTTCCGGTGGACAGCGGGCTGCCCCAACCGGCGGCGAGCTCAACGCACCCCGCGCATGCACCCGCACCCACTGCAGGGGATGCGCCTGCAGGTAAGGAGTGCGGCTGGGCTGGTGCCCTTGCCGGTGGGCACCGGGCTGTTCCAACTGGCGGCGGGCTCACGCGCACCCCGTGCGTGCATGCGCACCCGCTGCAGGGGGTGCGTATGCATGTAGAGGGTGCGGCTGGGTGGAAGGCGGGGGTCAGGGGGTTTCGGGGAGGGCGCGCAGGGTTTGGATGGCGGGGTGGATGTGGTGGAGGAGGGGGGTTGCGGAGATGGGGGCGCCTGGGCCGGGGGAGGTGTGGGCGGCGAGGTTGGCGGCTAGGGCGTGGACTCGGGCGGCTGCGGCGGCGGCCCAGGAAGGGGCGCGGCCCGCGGCGAGGAGGGCGCCGATGATGCCGGACAGGACGTCGCCCGCGCCCGCGGTGGCGGCCCAGGAGCCGCCCGCCTCGTTGATCAGGACCGGCTGGCCCGGGCTTGCCACGAGGGTGGCGCGGCCCTTGAGCAGGACCGTGACCTGCCAGTCCTCGGCGAGGCGGCGGACTGCCGTCACGCGATCCGGGCCCGGTTCGCTGCCGGTGAGGCGGGCGAATTCACCGGCGTGCGGGGTCAATACGGTGGGGGCTCGGCGGTCGGCGACCAGAGCTGGTTCGGCGGCCAGCAAGGTCAGGCCGTCGGCATCGACGACGACCGGCAGATCGGTGGCGAGGATTTCGGTCAGTCGGTCGCGGGCGGCGTCGTCGGTACCGGCACCCGGGCCGAACACCCACGCCTCGACCCGCCCGGTCTTCGATATCGACTGGGCGGCAATGACTTCCGGGAAGTGCGACAGCACCTCGGCCGCACCGGTGCCCGCGTAGCGAACCATGCCTGAGGTGGCAGCGACCGCGCCGCCCGTACACAGCACCGCCGCGCCAGGATAGGTGGCGCTGCCCGCGCAGACCCCGGTCACCCCCTGGGTGTACTTGTCGTCGCGCGGTCCGGGCACCGGCCACTGCGCGCCGATGGCGGCCGGTTCCAGCGCCGCGAGATCGGGCTCGGGCAGCCGTAAACCGATGGGCACCAACTCGATTCGCCCACACCATGGCGCCGCCAGCGCATGCACCGGCTTGTAGGCGCCGAAGGCGACCGTGACCTCGGCCCGCACCGCCGGGCCGTCCACCGCGCCGGTGTCCGGGTCGACGCCGCTGGGCAGATCCGCCGCCACGATCGGAACCCGCACGCCCGCAACGAGTTCCGCCGCACGCGGGCGCAGGGAGCCGCGTCCGGAAATGCCCACGATGCCGTCGACCACCAGATCGGGGTCGCCCACATCGTCACGCACTCGTCCCCCGTGCCGCAGCAGTGCCGCAAGGCCTTTCGCGTGCGCCCGCTCCGGCGACAACAGCACCGCAGACACCGCGACACCGCGACGGCGCAGCATCGAGCCCGCCCACAAGGCATCGCCGCCGTTGTCCCCCGACCCCACGAGCAGCGTCACCGCTCGGCCCGCCACGCCTCCGGTCCGCTCCCGCAGTTCCCCGGCGACCACGGCGGCCAGCCCATAGGCCGCGCGCTGCATCGGCACCCCCGCCCCGACCCGCTGAAACAACTCCGCTTCCGCCGCCCGCACCTCATCGGCGGTGAAGTATCCGCGCACTGCCGGTGCCATCGCTCGCCTCCTCCACAACGACCATCCACCTGCGCCCAGCAGATTACGCCTCGGACCACCCACCGACGTGTGCGCACGTTCACGCCGACGGGCCGGAACAACTCGCACCTCCCCGATCCCCGCATCCGGCGCTGGGGCGCCGGATGCGAGGAAAGAAGACCGCCAGCGTAAATGCGGGGACAAGATCGCCAGCGCGAACACGGGAACAAGACCGCCAGCGCGAACACGGGAACAAGACCGCCAGCGCGAACACGTAGACAAGACCACCAACACGAACACGCAGATAAGGCCAGCAACACGAACACGAACACGAGCACCAGCGCACACTCGAAACGAGAGCACCAGCGCAAACTCGAAACGAGAACGCCAGCGCGACCTCGGGACCAGAACGCCAGCGCCCACACGGGGGAACAAGAGCGCCAGCGCGTGGGAAACAAGAACACCGATGCGAACTCGGTGAGGACCTTCTCCAGCACAAGGGCATCGAGGTGTTGGAAGCCGACAGTTCAGTGTCGGATGCGCTCGTAGATACGACGGCTCGTCAAATTCGGGAAGTGTGTGGCGGGTTGGGTGTCGGGCGTCGTCGAAAGCTGCGCGTGGACATCGGGGACGGGAAGGCGAGGGAGCACTGCGGGGTGGTGTGGCGAACGGGTGGTTATCGGGGCCGGACTAGGCTGGGGGTATGTCGCTTGGCAAGCACCGCAGGGCACGTGTGCATATCGGGGTCGCTGGGGGTGCGGTGGCGGTGATGTTGCTGGTGGGTGGATGTGGTTCAGGGACAGATGAATCGGCGTCGCCGTCGACGACCGCTTCCGCCACGTCGACGACCGCACCGGCGACCGCCGCGCAGCCGGCCACGGTCACGGTCGAGGTGGACGATATGAAGTTCTCGCCCGCGGATGTGAGCATCCGCGTCGGGGGCACCGTGACCTGGAAGTTCTCCGATCGGTTCCCGCATGCGGTGCAGGGCATCGGGGATGCCGCGATGGGGATCAACAGTCCCATCACCGAGAACGGCGAGTGGAGCCACACCTTCACCGTCCCCGGGACCTACCGCTATCTGTGCCCGCTGCACCCGGAGATGCGCGGCACCGTCACCGTGCAATAGCCGCCGAATTCATGGCCTCGACGGCCGCGACCAGCGGGGCCAGTTCGGGGTCGGCGGCGGCTTGGCGGAGTTCGGCCGACAGGGCGGTGTCGTAGGTGGGGCGCGCCAGTCCCAGCAACTCCAGGCCCGCCGGTGTCACGTCGGTGTAGATGCCGCGACGGTCGTCGGGGCACAGGTACCGCTGCAGCAGGCCGCGGTCTTCCAATCGGGTGACCAGGCGGGTCGTCGCGCTCTGGCTCAGCGCCACCGAGTCGGCGACCTGATTCATGCGCAGATGACCTCCCGGCCCGTCGTGCTGGCGACTCAGCACAACCAGTAGCGAGTACTCGCGCACGCTGAGCCCGTGTCCGGATTGCAGGGCGCGCTCGATCCGGGCCGCGATCCGATCGTGCAGCACCGACAGTGCGCACCAGCCGTCGGCGAGCCCGGTGAGCGTGGCGTCCGCGGTCATATGTCCTCCTGCGTACGGGGTCGATTTCCAGGATAACCCTTCCGATCAATAGCCCGCGTTTGCAATTAGATTGCGCATGCAATTATTGTTGTCGCTTGTAACACTCGTACGCATGCCATGTGGAGGCTTCACTCATGCCGCTCGCCCTCCTTGCCCTCACGGTCGGGGCATTCGCCATCGGCACGACCGAATTCATCGTGGTCGGCCTGCTGCCGGGAATCGCCGAGACGTTCGGCGTCTCGATCCCCACGGCCGGATGGCTGGTCAGCGGGTACGCGCTCGGTGTGCTCGCCGGTGCACCCGTCATGACCGGCCTCGGCACCCGCGTCTCCCGCAAGCGCATGCTGCTGATCAGCCTGACCCTGCTCATCGGCGGCAACGTGCTGTCCGCCGCCGCGCCGAGCTTCGGCCTGATGCTGACCGGTCGCATCGTCGCGTCGCTGGCGCACGGGGCGTTCTTCGGGATCGGCGCGATCGTCGCCGGAACTCTGGTCCGACCGGAGCGCCGCGCCGGAGCGATCTCGATGATGTTCACCGGATTGACGGTGTCGGCGGTCGTCGGCGTGCCGCTGAGCACGCTGCTGGGGCAGCATTTCGGCTGGCGGCTGGCGTTCTCGCTGGTGGCGGTGGTCGGGCTGGCCGCATTCGCGGGCGTGGTCGCGCTGGTTCCGGATCAGCCCGCCCAGCCCGGCGCCCGAATCCGACACGAGGCGGCCGTGCTACGCAATCCGCAGGTCCTGCTCGCGATGGCGATGACGGTGCTCGGCTTCGGCGGAGTCTTCGCGGCGCTGACCTACCTCGCGCCGATGATGACCGACGTCACCGGATTCGCGGGCAGCTCGGTCACCTGGATCATGGCGCTGTTCGGCGTCGGCTTCCTGATCGGCAATCTGCTCGGCGGCCGCTACGCCGACCGGCATCTGATGCCGATGCTCTACCTCACGTTGAGTTCGCTCGCGGTGGTGCTGGCGCTGTTCACCCTCACCGCCCACAACAAGTTCGCGGCCGCTGTCACCGTAGTGCTCATCGGCGCAACGGGTTTCGCGACGGTGCCTCCGCTGCAGAAGCGGGTGCTGGACTACGCCGCCAGCGCCCCGACCCTGGCCTCTGCCCTCAATATCGGCGCCTTCAACCTCGGCAACGCCCTCGCGGCCTGGCTGGGCGGCCTGGTCATCGATGCGGGCTTCGGCTACACCGCCTCCAATTGGGTGGGCGTCGCGCTGTCCGGCAGCGCCGTCGGCCTGGCGGTGCTGTCCGGCGCGCTGGAACGGCGTGAGCAGACCGAGCTACCGGCCGAAGACCTTGTCACCGTGAGCTGATCGACGAACGTAGTGACCCCGTCGCCAAAAGGAGAGGGGAGCCCCGATCCCCGGAAGGAGAACCAGCCCCACCACAAGTTCGAGCCGCACCCCTTATTCGCAAACGCACCCTCTTCGAGTCCTCGGAGAGGGTGCGTTTGTCCGCACGGGGTGCGGCTGGGCCTTCGGTCACTCCACGGTGACGGACTTGGCGAGGTTGCGGGGCTTGTCGATGTCGTAGCCGCGGGCCTGGGCGACCTCGGCGGCGAAGACCTGCAGGGGAACCGTCGACAGCAGGGGCTGGAAAAGCGTTGGCGCGACGGGGATCTCGATGAGATGGTCGGCGAACGGGCGGACGGTGTCGTCGCCCTCCTCGGCGATCACGATGGTGCGGGCGCCGCGGGCCTGGATCTCGCGAATGTTGCTCAGCAGCTTGGAATGCAGCACCGCGCGACCCTTCGGGGAGGGCATCACCACGATCACCGGCAGCCCCTCCTCGATCAGCGCGATCGGGCCGTGCTTGAGCTCACCGGCGGCGAAGCCCTCCGCATGCATGTACGCCAGCTCCTTGAGCTTCAGCGCACCCTCGAGGGCCACCGGGTAGCCGACGTGGCGGCCCAGGAACAGCACGGTCGACTGATGCGCGAACTGGCGGGCGATGGCACGCACCTGCGGGGCGGTCTCCAGGACGCGCTCCACCAGCCTCGGCATCGACTCCAGTTCGGCGAATTCGCGGGCCACCTCGTCGGGATACTTGGTGCCGCGGGCCTGCGCGAGGGCCAGGCCCACCAGGTAATTCGCGGTGATCTGGGCGAGGAACGCCTTGGTGGAGGCCACCCCGATCTCCGGACCGGTGCGGGTGTAGAGCACCGCGTCGGATTCGCGCGGGATCTGCGCGCCGTTGGTGTTGCAGATGGCCAGCACGCGCGCCTTCTGCTCCTTGGCGTGCCGCACCGCCTCCAGCGTGTCGGCGGTCTCGCCGGACTGCGAGATCGCCACCACCAGCGTGGACCGATCCAGAACCGGATCCCGGTAACGGAATTCGCTGGCCAGCTCCACCTCGACGGGCAGCCGCGTCCAATGCTCGATGGCGTATTTGGCCAGCAGCCCGGCGTGATACGAACTGCCGCAGGCGACCACGAAGACCTTGTCGAATTCGCGCAGCTCCTGATCGGCCAGGCGCTGCTCGTCCAGGACGATGCGGCCGTTCGCGAAATGCCCGATCAGGGTGTCGGCGACACCGGCCGGCTGCTCCTCGATCTCCTTGAGCATGAAGTAGTCGTGGCCGCCCTTCTCGGCCGCGGCCATATCCCAGTCGATGGTGAACGGACGGGTCGGAACGCCGGTGTTGCCGTCGAAATCGGTGACGGTGTAGCTGTCGGCGGTGATCACCACGGCCTGATCCTGGCCGAGTTCGACGGCCTCGCGGGTGTGCTCGATGAAGGCGGTCACATCGGAGGCGATGAACATCTCGCCCTTGCCGACGCCCACCACCAGGGGCGTGGAGCGGCGGGCGGCGATGATCGTGTCCGGGTGGTCGGCATGGGTGAACACCAGCGTGAACGCACCCTCCAACCGGCGCAGCACCGCCAGTGCACTGGCCACGAAGTCCCCGGCGGTCGGGCCCGCGGCGTAGGCGCGCGCCACCAGATGCACCGCGACCTCGGTGTCGGTATCGCTGCGCAGCTCCACCCCGGCGTCCTCGAGTTCGCGGCGCAGCGGCGCGAAGTTCTCGATGATCCCGTTGTGCACGACCGCGGCCTTGCCGGTGGCGTCGCGGTGCGGGTGGGCGTTGCGGTCGGTCGGGGCGCCGTGCGTGGCCCAGCGGGTGTGCCCCATTCCGGTCGTCCCCGCGAATGCGTCGATGCCGGTCTCGGCGAGCTCGGCCTCCAGATTGGCCAGCCGCCCCGCCTTCCGTTCCACCGCGATCGTGCCCGCGCCGTCCAGGATCGCCACGCCTGCGGAGTCGTATCCTCGGTACTCCATGCGGCGAAGCGCGTCCACGACGACGCCGAGCGCGTCCCGGTAACCGACGTAGCCCACGATTCCGCACATGGGTACCCAGCCTACTGGGAGCCGTACGACATGCGAATCCGACAGCCTTCGCCCTGTTCGCGGGCATAGGGGCCCGAGGGCGGGGCAATTCCACACCACATCGGTTAAGTTCGAGCACGTGTCGGCGTCTGTGAAATCACTCCTGAGCACCCTGTCCGCTACCGGCCCGCACCGGGTCATGCGCGGCAACCTGGGCATTACCGGGCAGCCGGGTGTGGTGTTCACCCCGGAGGAGGGCCGGAATCTGCCCGCGGTCGCGTTCGGCCACGGCTGGCTGAGCGGCGTCGGCAACTATCGCAAGCTGCTGGAACACCTTGCGTCCTGGGGTTTCGTCGCCGCCGCACCCGATACCGAACGCGGGCCGATTCCGTCACATCTGAACCTGTCCACCGATCTGCTCACCACCCTCGATATCTGCGCGGGTGTGCGCCTGGGCGAGGGCAGGATCAGTGTTCATCCCGACCGTCTCGCGCTCGCCGGACACGGAATGGGCGCGGGAGCCGCCGCCATCGCCGCCTCCCAGCGCAAGGTCGCCGCGGTCGCGGCCCTGTTCCCGGCCCCCACCGCGCCGTCCGCGGAGTCCCTGGCCCCCGAGATCGACACGCCGGCCCTGATCCTGGCCGGCGGAGAGGACATCGGCTCGTTCGGCTCCAATGCCCTGTCCCTCGCCGCCGCGTGGGGTGGTCCGATGGTGCTGCGGTCCATCGATAAGGCCTCACACAACGGCATCGTCGAGGGTCGCCGCGCCCTCGCAGCCCTCGGCGCGGGCAAACACGAACCCAAAACCGAACGCATCGCGCGCGGCCTGCTCGTCGGCTACCTGAACTATCAACTTCTCGGCGACAAGACCTATGAGGCCTTCGCCGATCCGGAGGCGGTCATCCCCCACACCCAGGCCCTCGACCCGGAGGCGACCGAGGAGGACGAGCCCCAGCAGCCGTCGAAACTGCAGCTGCTGCACGTAGTTCAGATGCTGCGCAAGTGACGGCTGCTCGACCCGCAACGTCTGCCTGACGCCAACCCAGGCGCGTCCCGGTCCGGCCGGTCGCTGGGTACACGACGGCCTCTGCAGCCCTCGATTCATTAGTCGAGGGAACGGAATCGACGTTCCGTGCGTCCAACCCCCCGAGTGGTCATCCGGATCCACGTCCTCCCAGTTACCCGAGACAGTACGAAGGAGCGTTTACTTGGCCGGCTTTCTGCAGGTGGATATCGAGGCGCTGAGCAAGGCCGTTCAGTCGCTCCGCAACTCCGAACAGGTGCTCAACGACGTGCTGAAGGCCATGGCGCAAGGCGGGCACGGCGACATCGGCACGAAGGTGCTCAACGACGCCGCCGACAGCTTCCAGCAGCGATGGCACTACGGCGTCGAGCGCATCGGCGAGACGGCCGGCAGCACGGCGGACGGCATCGCCCAGTGCCGCGACGCCTACCAGCAGGTCGATAGCCAGTTCGCGCAGATTCTGCAGCAGCTGAGGGGGACAGCAGGCGGCCCGACACCTCGGCAGTCTCCCGCGCCGGAGGCGAAGGCGTGAGCGAAAACCCCTACCCCAACCTAGGTTTCAATCCGGTGCCAGGCGCACCCAGCGACGTCACCGCTCTACACGGCCAGATCAACTCCGCCGCCCAAGCGGTCAAGGAAACCAACGATCTGCTGCGCCGCTTGCGCAACAGCAACGACGACGTGTGGAAAGGCGAGGGCGGCGATGCCTTTCGCGCTCATTTCGACGCCACGCTGGCCCAAGACCTCGGCTATGCACAGGACTCACTCGAACGCGCTGTAGGCCTGCTCGGCCAATGGCACACCGGCCTCGTCGGTTTCCAGGACACCGCCAAGGGCCTGGAAACCGAGGCCGCCGCAGCCCGCGGACAACACGCGCAAGCCGTCACTGCATTGCAGCGCGCCCAATCCAACCCCGATCTGGGCCTGGCGAATATGCGATTCTCCGACCCGAATGAACTCGCCGCCGCCCAGGCGCGCTTGGACGCCGCCGCAGCCCAGGTCCGCACGGCAAGCGCCGCCGTCGACAACTTGCAGGGCCAGATCGCCTCGATCATCCAGCGAGCCCGCGACCTCGAAGGCGAACACGACAAGCTGGCCAAGAAGATCGCCGCCGAACTCGACGCCGCCGCCAAGGATTTCGCCCCCAGCCCACCGGACAAGAGCATCTGGGATCGGATTGCGGACGCGGTGAAAGGTGTCGGAAAGTTTCTCGATGAGCATCGAAAAGGCCTTCATCAGATCCTGTCCATTGTCGCCGCGGTGGGCGGGCTCGTCGCCTTGGTGACCCCGCCGCCCATCGACATCATCGGATTCGCCGTCGGCGCCGCCGCCACCGCTGGTCTGCTCGCCATCGATCTCTCCGACCCGAATATCCGCGAGGGTCTGATGAACGGGGAACTCGACGCGTGGAAGACGGTCGGGCTGGATTCGCTGGGCCTGGCGCCCGCCGGTGGCTCGGCAATGGCCGCAGGCAAGGTCGGCTGGGGCCTGCTGCGGGGTACCGAGGCGGTAGCCGACGGCGCCCATGCGGCACAGACGGTCGGGGCCGGCGAGCGCATCGGCAGCGCGATGTATCAGGCGTTGACTCACGAACCGACATTGAGTTCGAAGGGTGTGTCGAGCGTGGTGAATCTGCTCGACAAAGTTCCCGGTGTGCCGAATGTGGCCACGGCTCTGGGCATGGACAAAGCCGCCGTAGCCGTGCTGCAGGCCACCGGCGTGACCAGTGGGCAGTACGTGGCGGCCACCGCGACCGAAGGGATAGACCTGTTCGCTCGGTCCGGCAAGGTCGTGCACTCCCTCATGAACCCGGTGGAATCGTGGGTCGGAGGTCACGAAAAATGATGCAAGACAACACACCTGCGGACGAGACCACCATCAGGGTGGCTATTCCGGAAGGTTACATCGCACTGCCCCTGCAAGGCATCGACGATTCCATCTCCGCCGCGACGTCTCTGTTCGAGCAACTCGGGCCGGGGGGTGTAAGCGATGCCGCACCGGCCGTTCTCCGAACATTGCGCACGTTTCTGACCAGGCTCTCTTCGCTGAATGTCGCGTATTGCGGGCTCGGTAAACATCGATCCAGCGATGGGCGCACCATGACATCGACACTCGTCATCACGGCGAGTAGATATGGCGAGCAAAGAAACCCTCGACTGACGCTGGCCGACTATCTATCCGCAAAGGAAGGCTCGGCAGGATGCCTGAACGTCGAAATCATTGAGATTTCAGGCAATACGATACTGATATCGGACCGCGTAACACGGATGCCCTCGCCCGAGTTTCCGACGTCAGGATCCGAACCCGACGAACCGACGGAGACCGAGGTCTACCAGATCGAGGCTGTCGTCCCCTCGCGGGATGGATCCCGTATCGCCGTGGTGGAACTCTCCACCACCTTTGTCGAATCCGGGGAGGAGTACGTCCCGGTGGTCGCGGCGCTGGCCGGCACCATCGAGTTCATCGCCGCACCCAACCCTCACCTAGGAAAGTCTTTGCTGGGAATATGACCGAAGAGCCGACCGCCGGGCCGCACGGCAAGGCACAGCCTGCGATCTCCTGGCCCGCCACCCGAGCCGCGGTTCGGAGACAAAGTGTGCTGCCGTGGCTTTTGCTGATCGCCGGCTTGGCCTGTCTGCCATTGAGTTTGGTACTCATCGACATCCAGGACCGAGCACCCTCGGAGGGAGCACGTGCGGCGATCGGGGTTTCGGCGAATCTCTCGGCGGCCGTCTTCACGGTAGGGATCATCTTCGGCGGCGGCTATGGGTGGATTCGGCGACGGCGGCGGAAGGCGCTGAGGCGTTATCCGTGGGTGCGGTGGCCGATCAACTACATCAGCACCGGTCGTAACGAGTGGGTGGAACTGCTGGATGCGAACGGACAGCCGGTGTCCGGGCTCATTCTGAGCACCTGGGCGAAGGACATCGGAAAGCTGGTGAATCAGAGCACCACCGAAGTCTGGTTCGCCGGAGATCCACAGAAGTACGGGGTGATTTCGCGACCGGGTGGCGGCGATCTGCGGTATGCCTACCGCGCCAAGTCGCGACCGCCACCACGGTTCACATTCCGTGACCGCGAACCTGACGGCCATCCGCGGACCACGGGGGGCACGAACGGTGCGACCAATAACTTCGAAATGCACCGGGAAAACGGGAAGGTGGTGATGAAGCCACCCGACGGGCGGCCGGAGACTCGCCACGGTGCGCTCGGCGATTCACGATATCCGTCGCCGCGCGGCATGCGGCGCACCATCGCCTTCCTGGTGGATTGGCTGTTGCATGTCGGGTGCGCGATAGGCGGCGGCGTGGCCGTGTCCCCGGACTTCTCCACAGCAGCTGTACGCAGCCTGGATTGGCGCCATGTGGGTGTCAACCTCGTTGCCATGGTCGGTTTTTGGCTCGCAGCATCGGCGGCGGATCGAGTGCTGGTTCAGTCGATCTTCCACACGACCCTCGGAAAGGCGATCTTCGGCCTGGTCGTGATACGACCGGACAATGGGCGCTTTCCCTCCTTCGGAAAGCTACTCGGCGTCTGGCTGGTCGACTTCTACCTCGCCATCGCACTGCCCATCGGGCTGCTGACCTTCTCCAACCTCCCCGGGCCCGACAACCTCGAGGACTACTTCCTGCCCGCGGTGCGACGGCGGGATGTGAAGGGGGAGGACGGCATGCGCGGTCAGACCAGCCAGCTTGTGCGGCGGTAATAGGCGTCGTCGTCGGGGGTGGGCGGCTGGCTGGGGATCACCTGAGGAGGCTGGTCGGTGTGCCGGGGCTCGCGGGGGGTGGCCTCGTGGCGGGCGGTTTCCGCTGCTTCGGTGTCGGCGCGGTGGATGGCGGCCAAGAGGTCTGCGACCTCGGCGGAGCGGTCGTGTCTTCGCTCGTCGCACTCCTCCTGCAGGCCCCGGACGAGGCGGCGGTGGGCGTCCACGAGGTCGTCGATGTCGTCGGCGGCGCTCATGGGTGCGCCTCGCCGGTGGTCGGTTCCGGCAGGATCGCCGGGGCGGCGGCGCCGATTGTTCGCTCGTTCATACGCGATCGCTTTCGGCGCGCCTGCGGGCGGGTGAGAGGGGACCGGCCTCGGCGAGGGAGGCGCCGCTGTCGGTGGGGCCATCCGAGGCCGGGAGGGGGCCCGCTCCGGCCAAGGCGGCACCGCTGTCTGCCGTGGGGAGGGGTCCGGCTTCGGCCAACGTTGCGCCGCTGCCTTTGGGGTTGTCGGGTGGAGACGCCGCAGGCGGCTGGACAGGCTGATCGGAGACCTGAGGCGGCGCAGCGGGCTGATCACGCGAAGACACCACAGGCGGCGGAACAGGATGGTCGGGGGCCGCGGGTGGTGGGCTGGGCTGGTCGGGCCGAGGAGCCATTGGTGATGAATCGGGGTCGCGGTCTTTCGTGGGAGCCTGCTGTTCCGGCTTCTCTTCACCGGCGTGAGGGGTGGGCGGGTGGTGCTCGGGCTGCGGTGCGCCGGACTCGTGTTGGTTCGGCTCCGGCGGGTTGTGCTCGACCGCGGTGATGACCGGAATGCCGTGGTCGTCCAGCCGCACTGCGAATTCCTGTCCGTGCCCGCTCGGTTCGGACACGTCGAGCTTCAGCTCGCCGCTGCCGATCTCGACCGTCAGATGCCGTCCGGCGACGTCGAATTCGGCCCTGGGGGTCTCACCCGGATGACCGGTCAGTTCGTCCAGTTTCCCGACGGCGTCGCCGACTCCCTGGTGGATCATCCCCGACAAAACGCCGAGGCCATGCTCGAGCGGCTGAACCAAACCGCCTACCAGTGGCGACATCTCCCCAGCGAGCCGAGAGATCTGTGCGAGGCCGTCGCCCGCGCCCGGCACTCTCCCGGCGGGCTGCTGTGCGGGTGCACCGGCGTCCGGCTGTGAGGGGACATCTGCCGCAGCCGAAAACTGCGAGGGGACACCTGCCGCAGCAGACTGCGACGGGACACCGCCCACGGCAGACTGCGAGGGGACACCCCCCACGGCAGACTGCAACGAGACAGGCGGAGCGCTCCGCCCGCGGTCAACGGACAGCGACGGCACCGATTCGGAACTACCGGTCCCACTCGCAACCCCAGGCCCCGGACGATCGGTCGGCACCCCCGCATCATCGACAGGCATCGGATACCGCGTGGTATCGAGCTTGCTCAACTCCTCCGACAGCTTGCTGTACAACTGCCGCACCGCACTCTGCGTGCTGTCACACAGCGCCTCGAAGCCGTAGACGGTGTTGTCCACATGGAAGACGAACCTGTCCCTGATCCACTCGTAGGCCTTGCGATACTCGTCCTTCTGACCATCGCTGAGTTCGACCCCACCCCGTTGCGACTGCAGATAGGTCCACGACTTCACGATCATGGTGTCGATATCCGCCCGGCCCACGCCGTAGATGTCCGGCTCCGTGGGATGCCAATACCGCGACACCGTCTCGGCCTTCGCCTTGACGATCTCCCGAAGCCCGCGGACAGCCGAGCGCAGGGCGGCTTCGACGGTCTTGGACTGAACGTAATCGTCCTCGGCGCGGCGCAATTGACTCGCCAGCAGGGCGTGCGCGGCCTCACCGGCGCCGCCTTGCCACACCGCATTCAGCGCCCCCAACTGCGCCTGCTGCTTCTGCAGCTCGGCGGCCACCACGATATTGACCCGCACCAGAGCGTCGTGCACTCCCTGCAGGCGCGCCAGATCCATCTCGCGTTCGGCGTCGTACATCGCGCACAGGGTGAGATAGTCCGGCATATCCGCCCGCCCCAGCCCCAACGATGTGCGCACCTCGGTGTATCGGGGCAGATAGTTCTCGAAATACTCGAGCCCGGTGGCACCCTGGTCCAGCATCTCCTCGACAGCGGCGTCGGCGGGCGCGTGGTAGTCGTAGGTCACCGGCTGTCCCCCGCCCGCGGGCCGGGACTCACAGCTGGACCCCGACGGCCTTGATCCTGTGCACGGTGGACGCGTCCGTCGCGACGTATTCATCGGCGCGCCTGGCGAACTGCGCGCCGGTCTGCTCCACCGCCCCCTGCCAGTTCTTCAACCACGCACCGAGGCGTCCGAGGCCGTCGTGCACCTTCTTGCCCTCCGGCCCGTAGGCGCTGCCCGCCTGTGCCGGGCCGAAATCGTGGCCGCCGATCCCGGCCGCCTCGGTGCCGATCACAGCGCCGGAGTTCCGCAGATTCGATCCGAGTTTTCGAAGGGCGTCCGGATCGACCGTCACATACCCCATACCCACCCCTTGCGTGCTGTGGTCAGTCGCTAACCCATATGGCCCTGGTCGGTGCGGACCCACTCGGTGGTGCCGTCGGGGCGATGGTGGAACTCCCAGGCCGCGTAGTCACCGTCCTTGTCGACGATGGTGACATGGTCGGCGATCCCGTCCTCGTCCATATCGGTCCAGACCTCCATGGAGTGATCGCCTTGGACGGTCTCGGTGTCCGGGATGCCGTCGCCGCTCAAATCCTGTGTGGGATGGTGCAGTTCGACGGGGCCCAGGCCCCCGAGATCGGAGTGGGCGTCGACGTGCGGCAGATCCATGCCCGGCAGATCGCCTGATGAGATCATGTGCGGCTCCTCGAGGGACGTGCGACGGGTTGCCGCACCATCCTGTCATCCGCAAGGCCGGTCGCGCAGCCGTCTATCACCAGTTCCTGCGGACAGCACGGAGAATGCGAGGCAGATCACGCCTTGGGGATGATCAGCCACAGCACCAGGTAGATCACGAACTGCGGGCCGGGCAGCAGGCACGACAGCACGAACAGCAGCCGCACGATGGTGGCGTTCCAGCCGAAGTACTGCGCGATACCGCCGCAGACGCCGGCGATCCACTTGTCGCTGCGCGAGCGGGTGAGGCGGCGGGTGGGTGCGGTCATCGGGTTTCTCCTTGTCTCGAACGGTACGACTCCACTGTGCTGGGTGCGGACCCTTCCGCGCATCGGGCGCAGGACCCATCACCACCCTGATTTCCGACGGCCCGACCTCAGGGTCCGACCCCGACACCGGCACACTGTCTCGGGTGACCACTCTGCATGCACGCGGCCTGTCCGCCGGCCACGGCGAGCGGACCCTGTTCGAGGATCTCGACCTGGTGCTGGCTCCCGGTGATGTGGTCGGTCTGGTCGGGGTGAACGGTGCCGGTAAGTCGACGCTGCTGCGCACGCTGGCCGAGCAGAATCCGCCCACCGGGGAGATCACCCTGAGCCCGCCCGACGCCACCGTCGGATATCTGGCGCAGGAACCCGAACGCGTGCCGGGCGAGACGGTGCTGCAATTTCTGGCCCGCCGCACGGGAGTGGCCGCGGCGCAGCGGGCCATGGACGCCGCGGCGGAACGACTCGCCGACGGCGGACCCGACGAGTATTCGC
Organism: Nocardia transvalensis; assembly: GCF_015477765.1. GTDB lineage: Bacteria > Actinomycetota > Actinomycetes > Mycobacteriales > Mycobacteriaceae > Nocardia > Nocardia transvalensis_A. The sequence continues at coordinate 625,212 of NZ_JADLQQ010000001.1, forward strand.
CCGCGCTGGAACGCTGGCTGGCGCTCGGCGGCGCGGACCTGGAACAGCGTGCCGAGGAGGTCGCGGCCGATCTGGGCCTGATCGACAGCCTGCCCAATGGTCTGCAGGCGCCGATGACCGGACTGTCCGGCGGGCAGGCCGCCCGCGCCGGATTGGCGTCGGTGCTGCTGTCGCGGTTCGACATCCTGCTGCTCGACGAGCCCACCAACGATCTGGATCTGGACGGGCTGGCCCGGCTCGAACAGTTCGTCGCCGGGGTGCGGGTGCCGTTGATGGTGATCAGCCACGACCGGGAGTTCCTGGCGCGCACGGTGAATCGGATCATCGAATTGGATCTCGCCCAGCAGCAGGTCGGCAGCTACGACGGCGGCTACGAGTCCTATCTGGAGGAACGCGAGATCGCGCGCCGCCACGCCCGGGAGGCCTACGACGAGTACGCCGACACCAAGGCCGCCCTCGAGGCCCGTGCGCAGATGCAGCGCAACTGGCTCGAGCACGGCGTGCGCACGGCCCGCCGCAAGGCCCGCGATCCCCGAAAAGTGGACTCCGACAAGGCCGGTCGCAAAATGCGGGCCGAGTCCACCGAGAAACAGGCCTCGAAGGTGCGCCAGACCCAGCGCCGCATCGAGCGGCTCGAGACGGTGGAGGAGCCGCGCAAGGAGTGGGAGTTGCGGATGTCGATCGCGCCCGCCCCGCGCAGCGGCTCGGTGGTCGCCACCGTGTCGGATGCGACGGTGGTCCGCGGCGATTTCACGCTGGGACCGGTGACGACACAGGTGGATTGGGGCGATCGGATCGTGTTGACCGGCGCCAACGGCTCCGGCAAGTCGACGCTGCTGGCGCTGTTGCTGGGCAGGATCCGGCCGGACCGGGGGACGGCGGCGCTCGGCTCCGGTGTGGCCGTGGGCGAGGTGGATCAGGCCCGCGGCCTGTTCCGCGCAAGCGCCTCCCTCGCCGACACGTTCAGCGCCGAGGTCCCGGACCGGTCCGAAGCCGACGTGCGCACGCTGCTCGCCAAATTCGGCCTGCGCGGTACCCAGGTCCTGCGCGCGAGCGACACCCTCTCCCCCGGTGAACGCACCCGCGCCGCCCTGGCCCTGCTACAGGCCCGCGGCGTCAACCTCCTCGTCCTCGACGAACCCACCAACCACCTCGACCTCCCGGCCATCGAACAGCTCGAGCAGGCCGTCGAATCCTTCACCGGCACTCTGCTGCTGGTAACCCACGACCGCCGCATGCTCGACAGCATCCGCGCCACCCGCCGCTGGCGCATGGATCGCGGGCAACTATTCGAGGACTGAGCATCGACCGCTGTGTCGGCCGGGATATCACCCCGCGTGGATGGCCGTGATGAGGGTGCGGGTGGCGATGGTGCGGGTGGTGATGATCTGGGTGAAGGTGCGGGGTTGTTCGTCGGGCCTCTGTTCGGTGAGGCGGACCTCCCACTGGCCCTCGTCGCCGGCGCGGGTGATCTGCACGCAGTAGCGGGTGCCGACCGGGACCTGGTTGATGCCGCGCTGAATCTCCTCGGCGGTGCGCACCGTCGCATCGTCGGCGACGACGGCCCGGGCCGCGAAACCGGAGCGCTGCACGTAATAGGCGCGTTCGAAGGCGAGGATGGCGTCGGGGCCGCTGCCGGTGCCGCCGGGATCGGTCCCGGACACCACATCCGCGGTGCGGCGCTGCTGACAGCCGTCGGCCGCAATGGTATTCGGGACGGCGGTCGGCACGCCCACGGCCGCCGTCCCGGGCACCGAGGTATGGACGGGCACCGGCTTCGTGGCGGTCGCGGGCTGTGCGCGTTTGCCGGTATGGATCACCGTCAGCACGATCGACACCACCACGACCCCCAGGCCCAGCACGATCAGCGCGGCCACCACCTTGTCGCCGCGGCGGTTGTCGCGGCGGGGCCGACGCGGATGCCGCAACCGGGCGCCGGGATTACCTCCCGACCGATCGATCAGTACCGGAATCAGATCGGACTTGTCGGCCGGATCGTCCGTGGCGTCGTACTCGCTGGCGTGGTGCACGCGTTCGCCGGGCGCCGCGATCGGTTCCCGCTGCGGCACCGGGCTCGGATCGAGCCACCGTTCCCATTCGCCGGACGGATACGACGAACCCTGCGGGCCCGGTAGCGGCTCGGGCACGGCGCTCGCCTGATTGCCGCGCCGGACCGGACGGCGACCGGACCGGCGCCGCCTCGACGGTTTCCGCTCCGGGGTCCGCAGCATCGGCAGCCCGAGGTCGAACGGATTGCCCTGGTCCTTGCCAGGACCGCCGGAATCAGAGCGTGTCATCGCCGAAATCGCCGATGACGGCGGCGGGAACCGTCTCTTCCTCCGCCACGGCCGCGGGCACTGTCACGCCCAGTTGCCCCTCGCGCGGCTTGTGATCTTGATCGTTGTTCGCCTGCGGGGGCGGCATGGCCATGCCACCGGCGACACCGCCCCCGTGACCGGACTGGTCCGGGGCGGGCGGCGCGGCGGCCGCGGGCGGGGGTGGTTCTGGTGCGGGCGGCGCCGTCGATGCGGGAGGTTGCGGGGCCGGTTCCGGTCGCACCTCCGGTTTCGCCGGGTTTGCACCGGGGCCCGATGCGCTCGGCGCGGGTGCCGACGAATTGTTCGGCGCGGGTGCGGCATTCGGGGCAGGCGGGATGACCACGCCGGGTGTGCTCGGCGACGACTGCCCGGACGGCTGGTTACCGCCGAAATCGAAGATCTTCGATCCGGTGGACCCGTCGCCACCGGTGGTGGAGCCGGGGCGGATCAGTTCGGGAACGGCCGTGTCCACCACGTTGTTCACCGAGGCCGCCACCGTATCCATGGCGTGCGTGCCGACCTCGGCGATCTTGTCGATCAGGTGGGTGCCGATATCCACACCGGCGTTGATTGCGGCCGTACCGACCTGGACACCGGCCTGGATGAGCTGCTGTTGCAGTTGCAGCTGCGCCGCCAGCGCCGGGTCCATCGGCTGGGTCGTTCCCGGTGCGCCGTACTGGTTCGTGGCCGTGCCGCCGACGCCGTACTGCCCGGTGCCGTTCCAGGTGGGGGCGGCGCCGGTCGGTGTGGTGACGGTGAGCGGCTCCATCTCCGACAGGCGCTGGGTGTGATCGTCCATCTCCGTCTGCGCGGCCTGCACCGTCTTGATCGCCTCGCGCAGTGCCTGGGTGGCCCGGGTGATCACGGCGTCGGTGTCCGGGGCGGCGGTGGCATTGCCGAGGATCGTGCGGGCGTCGCGGCGGAAGTCCTCGATGATTCGATCCACCTTCCTGGCGGCGCGCGCACTGGTGGCCTGGGCATCGGCCAGCAATGACAGATAGGCCGGGCCGCGGTCGGAGATCTCGCCGATCCGAGTCTGGGTGGTGCGCAACGTGGGGACAGCGGCATCGGCCGCCGGACCTGTCCAGGTCGATTCCAGGCCGTGCATGCCGTCGCGGTGGGGGCGCTCGGTGTCCGCGGCTTGTGCGGAGGCGTTGGACAGCGCGGTGGCGACGGCCTCGTCGGGAACGCCGACACCGCTGCCGAGGGAGGCGCGCAAATCAAGCAGCGGCTGCACCAATGTCTGCACGATCGGGGGGTCGACCGAGGGGTCGGTGGCCGCGGCGGGCGTGGTGGAGCCGGAATCGTTCGCGGGGCGGCGTTTCATGAGCGCGGCGGGCCTCATGCCAATTCCTCCCCGGTTTGTGCGATGGCGCCCGCGCTGTCGGCGTCGGTGACCTGTGCGGTGGTGTTATAGCCGCGCAGCACCTGCCCGTAGGCGGCGACCAGCTGGCCCGCCGTCGAGAGTGCCTGGGCGTGTTCGGACACCGCGGCGGTGAATCGTGCCGCGAAGTCCGCACCGACCAAACCCAGGTCGGCCGACAGCTTCTCGGGCTGCACCGCGCCCGCCGCGACCGCGGCCGCCGACGCCAGTTGTTCCGAGACCGTATCCGCGATGGTGGTGTAGGCGGCCATCGCCGCCGGATCCAGCTTCAGCGTGTTCACTGTTCCCCCTCACGGAAACCCAAGCTTTCGCTGTCGCATCATGATTCGACGTCCACCATACTTCGCGGTACGGCCCAATGCGTCCCTATCCTCCCCCTTGTTACCCACGACCAGCGAAAATTCGCTTTCCCGTCAGGGGCGGTGGACCCCCGCCCCGGCGTGAAGCGACGGGGCAAGGGCCTATATGGCAGCGACGCGTTTGGCGAGGTCGTCGGCCAGTTGGCGGGCGCGGTCGGAGTCGGTGGCTTCCACCATGACTCGGACGAGTTGTTCGGTGCCGCTGGGGCGCAACAGGACCCGGCCGGTATCGCCGAGGATGCGTTCGGCCTCGGCTACGGCGTCGCGGATCTCGGGGGCCGTGGCCACCGCGGATTTGTCGGCGACCGGGACGTTCACCAGCACTTGGGGGACGGTCCGCACGACGCTCGCCAGCTCGGCCAGGCTGCGGCCGGTCCGGGCCATCCGCGCCATCAGTTTCAGTCCGGTGAGGATGCCGTCGCCGGTCGTGCCGTACTTCGGGAACACCACGTGGCCGGACTGCTCACCGCCCAGGCTGTAGCCGCCGCGGCGCAACTCCTCTAGCACGTAGCGGTCGCCGACGGCGGTGGTGCGCACGGTGATTCCCGCCTCCCGCAGCGCGATGTGCAGGCCCAGATTGCTCATCACGGTGGCCACGAGCGTGTCCTGGGCCAGTTCGCCCGACTCGTGCATGTCCAGCGCCAGGACCGCCATGATCGCATCGCCGTCCACCACCGCGCCCGCGGCGTCGACGGCCAGGCAGCGATCGGCGTCGCCGTCGTGGGCCAATCCCAGATCCGCGCCGTACTCGCGCACCGCACGCTGCAGATGGTCCAGATGGGTGGAGCCGCAACGCTCGTTGATGTTCAGGCCGTTCGGCTCGGCGTTGATCGCGATCACGCGGGCACCGGCCTCGCGGTAGGCGGCCGGGCCGACATCGGAGGCGGCCCCGTGCGCACAGTCCACGACGACGGTCAGGCCGCTCAGATCACGCCCGGTCGCCTCGACTAGATGTTCGACATAGCGCTCGTGAGTTCCGGCGAGGCTGTAATGGGCGTCGACATGACCGTCCACACCGGACTGGCTCAGCACCCGGCCGATTCCCGCGCCGGTGGGCCGCGCGAAGGCCTTCTGATGGACGAGTTCCTCGATGCGATCCTCGATGGCGTCGTCGAGTTTGTGCCCGCCCGCGGCGAAGATCTTGATTCCGTTGTCGGGCATCGGATTGTGCGAGGCGGAGATCATCACGCCCAAACACGCGTCGTATGCCGCGGTCAGATACGCCACCGCCGGAGTCGGCAGCACCCCCACCGAGAGCACGTCCACCCCCGCGGCGGTCAGGCCCGCGGTCACCGCGGCCTCCAGCATTTCCCCGCTGGCGCGCGGATCGCGGCCCACCACCGCCAGCGCACGCTTCTTCCCTCGGCTCAGAACCTGCGCCGCCGCAGCCGAAACCCGCAATGCCAGTTCAGGACTGAGCGAGTCGTTGGCGAGTCCGCGAACTCCGTCGGTGCCGAACAAACGTCCCATACCTCACCTCTGGTCGGTCGAATCAAGGAATCGTAACGTCCGTGCACCGTCGTTCAGGGGGCGCATCGAATCAGCACCCGGCACAGCCGAATTCGGAAATACTCTGCCTTCGGGGCGAGGAGGACGCCGAACTGCACGAGAGCAGGTGATCCGGCCCTCGAACGCGCTGTGCCCGACCCGGGATCGGATCGGGCACAGCACGGCATGTCGCAAGATCAGCGCTTCGAGTACTGCGGAGCCTTGCGGGCCTTCTTGAGGCCGTACTTCTTGCGCTCGGTCGCACGCGGGTCACGGGTCAGGAAGCCGGCCCGCTTCAGGGCGGGACGATCCTCCGGGGTGACCTCGATCAGCGCGCGGGCGATCGCCAGGCGCAGCGCGCCGGCCTGACCGGACGGGCCGCCGCCGACGAGGCGGGCGTGCACGTCGAAGGCCTCGGTGCGCTCGACGGTAACCAGCGGGGACTTCACCAGCTGCTGGTGCACCTTGTTCGGGAAGTAGTCCTCGATGCTGCGGCCGTTCAGCACGAACTGGCCGGTGCCCGGCACCAGGCGGACACGGACCACGGCCTCCTTGCGGCGGCCGACGGTCTGCACCGGACGGTCGATCACGACCGGGCCCGGGGTGAAGGCCGGCTCGGCCTCGTAGGTGTACTCCTCCTCGACGACCTCGGCGGTGGGGTCGGCGACGATGTCCTCGTTGAATTCCTCGGGAGCGGTCACTGGGCCACCTGCTTGATCTCGAACGGAACGGGCTGCTGGGCCGCGTGCGGATGCGACGGGCCCGCGTAGACCTTGAGCTTGCCGGCAATCTGGCGACCCAGCTTGTTCTTCGGGATCATGCCCTTGACGGCCCGCTCCACGGCGCGCTCCGGCCGGGTCTCGAGCACCTGCCGGAGGGACCGGGTCTTCAGGCCGCCCGGGAATCCGGAGTGGGTGTGGATGAACTTGCGGTCGGCCTTGTTGCCGGCGACGGCAACCTTGTCGGCGTTGATGATGATGACGAAGTCGCCACCATCGACGTTCGGCGCGTAGGTCGGCTTGTTCTTGCCACGCAGCAGATTCGCTGCCTGCACGGCAAGACGGCCGAGCACTACGTCAGTGGCGTCGATGACGTACCACTTACGGGTCACGTCACCGGCCTTCGGGCTGTACGTAGGCACAGTGCTTCCCTTGTCTGTCGTCGTTAGCTGCCAGCCAGGCGAACGGTCGAGTGCTCCCGGCGGCCGGTTGAGACCCGGGGCTCGTGCGACGACACGGGAAAACCCGCGACGTACCGCACGCCAACGGGCCACGATACCAGCAGCCCGCCCACCTCCGGAAATCGGTCCCGGCGAAGAGCACGCCGGGAAGAAGAAGGCTCCACACGCCGGGAAGAAGAAGGCTCCGCCCGCCGGGAAGAAGAAGGCTCCGCCCGCCGGGAACATGAAGACGGCTCCGCCCACGCTAGGACAAGCAGTACCCGCTCACGCCGGGAAAAGGGAATGTCCGCCCACTCCGGGAAAGAGGACGACTCGGCCCCGGGAAGGTAGGAGGGCGCCCCCGTCCCGTCGTTCCGGCATGCTTTCGGCCGGAACGACGGGTCAGATGTGCATGGGTGGGCCTGGGTCGATGGCGTCGGGGAGGGTCGGGAGAACGTAGTGGAGGTTGTCGATGCCCAGGCGGGGGCAGTCGGCGCGGTCGGAGATCGACTGGGGGCCCTGGCCGGGGCTGGTGGTGTAAGGGGTCAGGGAGCACTGCGGGGTGGTGGGGGCGATGCGGGCGGCCTTCTCTACGGCGGGCCAGGCACCGAAGTCGGTGTTCGCCTGGAAGGCGGCCGAGCGTACGTCGAAGTCGGCGGCCCGGCCCGGCGCGGTCGGCGCGGATGCGCCGGCGACGGGTTGGGGGTCGACGGAGATCGCCTCGGCGGGGCGAGCCACGCTGTCGGGGCCGGTGCCGGGATGCATGGCCGCGGCCGCGAGGGCGACGGCGCCGACGATCGTCGGGGCGCCGAACAGGTTGTCCTTGACCCTGTGCCACAGCTTGCCCTTGCGCGAGTGATCCTCGTCCTCGTGCTCGGCCGGGGCCGGACCCGAACCGCTCGGTTCGGGACGGCGGCCCATCACGGTAGTCGCCTGATCATCGGCAGCACCGGGCGGACGGGTGAAGCGGCTGCCGTAGTCGCCGGGCCCGGAGGTCATCTCGCCGCGGCCGACGCGCGTCGTCGGCTCCTCACCGACCTCCCGCGCGGCATGCCGCCCCTCTCCACCGGGCGGTGAATCCATATGCCGCGGAGTCATTTCCGGCTGCCGCGCCATCGGTTCGGGCTGGCGCTGCAACGGTTGCGCCGAGGCAGCGACATGGCGCGGCCCCTGCTCGATCGGACGCGAACCGGACGCATGCCGTGCCGAATCCCCCGGATTCGAGGCGGATTCCGGCGCCCGCCAGATATGCCGTCCCGCATCCGCACCCGAGGCACCGGGATCGGCGCCACCCGGTGGTCCGGGGGAGGCCGGGCCCGCATTCGGCTGCCACCCAGCGTCCGTCGCGGGCGGCCCCGCGCCGGGATTCGCCGTACCGCGCGGCCCCGGCGAGGACATGCCGGGATTGGCCGTCCCGGGCATCCGATCCGAGCTCGGATTCGACTGCGGCCCCGATTCCAGACCGATCGAGCCCGGAGCGCGATTCCCCGGGCCGGGAGCGGGAGTGGCCTGCGCGCCCGTGGCCCGCGCGGGGCCCGGCGCGCCGGAGCCCGCTTGCCCCGCAGCCGGATTCGGCCCGTACCCCGATCCCGGGTAGTACGGCTGCTCCTCGGCGTACTCACTGTCGGTGACCAGCAGGTGGGCCGCCCCGAGCACCAGCGCGTGCATCGGATGATCGGCCACGCGCAGGCGATGGCCCAGATGGTTCTGGAACGCCAGCCGCAATGCATCGTTGAAACACACATTGCCGGTGAGCAGCACGGTGGAGGTGTCGGCACCGATGGAGCGGGCCGCCGCCATCACCTCGATCACCACGTTGTCGGCGGAATGGGCATCGCGCATCGCATCGGGCGCGATGTGCACCCCGACCGATTCGGTCGGCTGCTCGTCGTCGCCGTGCACCGCCACCACCAGGCACACCCGGCCGTCGGAGTAGACACCGGTGGCACCCACCGGCGGGCGGCCGTGTTCGGGGGGATGCACCAGACCGAGCGCACGCACATATCCCGACAGCGCCACCGACTCCGGTAGCGGTTCGGTGGCGACGTCCAGCAGCTCCACGAGCCGGCAGTATTCGTCGACCTTCTCGTCGGGCCAGTCGTCGGGGTACGGCAGCGCGACCACGTCCGGTTTGCCGCGCAGATACTTCCCCACCGCCGCGAGCGGGTTGTACAGCCGCGCCCGGAACACCAACTCCACCGGCCAGGTGGCGCCGGCGATCCGGATCTGCTGATGGCCCAGCACGTCACGGATATCGGAGATCGCGATACCCAGATCGGGCCGTTGCCGGTCCACACCCGCGGTGTGCAGCCGACCCGACGAATCCGCCAGCAGGTACGCCGGCGGCGTGTATGTGCCTTCCACCTGGACCGGGCGGATCGGTGTCGCACCGCCGCCGGCGGCCACGGACACCACATCCCAGCCGAGATGTACTGCCCCAACTCGAGCCGTCACACGCACTAGTGTGCCTGCCATTCCTCGGACACGCGCGACGGGGCCGGTACATGCCCTGGTCCGTGCCGTTTTCGGCGGTGTTGACAGGGTCCGAGCTGCGTCATGCCGTCGTCTTCTTCAGCCGCAGCCGCCACCAGGTGTACACCGACAGCAGCGCCGTGAGTATCAGCAGCATCGCGATGTCGAGCAACCAGAAGCCGGGCTTGTGCTGCCACAGCGCATCGGGCTGGGCGTTGGCGAACAGCGTCCGAAGATCGACGGTCGAGGCACCCGAGGCGAAACCCCACCGGGCCGGAAACACATACGAAAGCTGATCGAGCACAACCCGATCGGTGACCGGAATCAGGCCGCCCGCCATTACCAGCTGACACATGATCGCGACCACCAAAAGCGGCATCACCTGCTCGTTGGATTTGGCGATGGTGGACAGCAGCAGGCCGATGACCACACAGGTCACCGCGGTGAAGGCGAGGTCGATATACAGCTCCACGGAGCCCGAGGGCAGCACCGCACCCTTGTCCGGCGGGTTCTTGCCCGCGAGCACGATGGCCACCAGTACCGCCGACTGCAACAGCGCGGCGGCGCCGAACACCATGACCTTCGCCATCAGGTAGGCCGACGGCAACAGTCCGACGGCGCGTTCGCGATAGAAGATCGGCCGCTCCCCCACGAGATCGCGCACCGTCAGCGTGGAACCCATGAAGCAGGCGCTCAGAATGAGCACCACCAGCAGCTGCTGCGTTTCACTACCGCCGCTGGGCACGAACGTCCCGTCCGGCAGCCGCGTCAGCGGACCGGCCGCGAACCCGTTGTTACCCGGGACCACCAGCGCGATCGCACCCAGCACGAACGGCAGGACGACCAGGAACGCCAGATATCCGCGGTCGGCGAGAATGAGCCTGATCTGCCGTCGCGACAGCGTCGAGAACTGCTTCCACCCACTGGATTTCGGCGGCTGCCCGGCATGTCCACGGGGAGCCGTCGGCGGAGGCGACGGCAGCGCGGCGGCCTGCCGCGACCGGTAGTTGGCGAAGGCGCGATCCGGATCGGCCGCGACCCGCGCGAAGATCTCCGCCCAGTCGCTGGTGCCCAGGAAATCACCCACCGCGGCCGGATGTCCGCAGAATGCGGTCTTCCCGCCGGGCGCCAGCAGCAGCACCTGATCGCACATGTCCAGGCAGGCCACCGAGTGGGTCACCACGATGACGGTGCGCCCGGCGTCGGCCAGTTCCCGCAGCATGGTCATGACCTGACGGTCCAGCGCCGGATCCAGGCCCGAGGTGGGTTCGTCGAGCAGCAGCAGCGCCGGACCGGTGAGCAGCTCCAGCGCCACCGAGGCCCGCTTGCGCTGTCCGCCGGACAGCCGGTCCACCCGGGTGTCGGCGTGTTCGGTGAGCGAAAGTTCCTTCAGCACACCGTCGATCACCCGCTGCCGGTCTTCCTTGCTCGAGTCGGGCGGCAGCCGCAGCTCGGCGGCGAATCCCAGCGCCTGGCGCACGGTGAGCTGCCGGTGCAGCACATCGTCCTGCGGCACCATGCCGATTCGGCTGCGCATGGCCTCGTATTCGGCGTGTAGGTCGCGGCCCTCGAAGGTCACCACGCCCGCGGACGGATGGGTCGTGCCCGCAATGAGTTTCGACAGCGTCGACTTGCCCGCGCCGGAGGGTCCGATGAGTGCGGTGAGCGTGCCGCGCCCGGCCTGCATGTTGACATCGACGAGCAGCTGCTTGTTGCCCTCGACGGCGAACCCGACCCCGTGCACGTGCAGTCCCTGCTCGGTGACCGGCTTCTTCCGGTGCACGAGAGTGCCGTCCTGCACGACGAAGTCGACATTGCCGATGGTGACGATGTCGCGTTCGCGCAGCACCGTGCGCTGCTCGCGGCGGCCGTTGACGAAGGTGCCGTTGGCCGAGCCCACATCCTCGATGACCAGGCCCTCGCCGCCCTTGACGAGCCGGGCGTGCCGGCGCGAGGCCAGCGGATCGTTGACGACGATCTGGTTGTCGCTGGTGCGGCCGATGGCCAGCCCGGCGGCGGGGATCCGATCGGCGCGGGCGATGGGGGCGGTGGAGGCGCGCGCCCGCACGGGCGGCAGCGCCGAGGTGTCGGCCTTGGTGGTCATGTTGATATTGGGCGCCGAGTTGATGCTGGGCACCGAGCTGATGTTGGGCACCGACGCAACCGGTTGCTGCGGTGGGTAATTGGGCCGCATCGCCGGGCGCTGCGGGTGCGACGGGGCCTTACCGCGGCCGGGTGGCGGCGTCTGGGGCCGGGCCTGCGGTGGCGTCTGCGGATGCGACATCCGGTGCGGCGGTGCGGGCCGATGCCGGGCCGGATGCGAGGCGACCTCGGGCAGCAGGTGCAGCAGCGGGCCGGTGATCGCATCGCCGAGTCGCACCAGGGTCGGACGATCGATCGTGGCCGGCCGCGTCAACCGCTGGGCGTCCACGAATACGCCGTTGGTGCTGCCGTTGTCGGTGAGCACCCAGGTACTGCCCTGCCAGGCGAGGGTGGCGTGCACGCGGGAGACGAGCGGGCTGTCCACGAACAGTGTCACCTCCGGTGCACGGCCCATGGTGATGCGCTGAGTGACATCGAAAACGCGATCGGTTCCCTCATGACGCACGGTGATCGTCTGCGCCCCCGGTTGTGACATGGGATGGAATATATTCGATGGCTGGGACATCGGTGGGGCTCGATGCTGCCGCGCACCGTCGCGCCCGGCACTCGAAACCGATATATGACCGGCCTCCGGGGAGGGAGTGGACGTGGCGAAGCGCCGGATGATGGCCGCGATAGCGGTGCTGGCCCTGGCAGCCACCCTGCTCGCGGGCTGCACCAGGACCGTCGGTGGCCGCGCGGTGTCCATCTACGACGACCCGTTCAAGGTGGCCGGGCTGCCCATCACCGACGGACCCAGCGGCCCCCGCCCCGGGGTGCCCGACGCCGGCCTCACCGCAATCGGCGGCGACAAGAGCGAATTGGACACCCTCGCCCTCAACGCTCTCGACGATATCCAGAGCTATTGGCGGGGCGAATATCACAACGAGTTCGAGGGCGATTTCGTCCCGGTCACCAAGTTCTTCTCCTGGACGGCGAAGGCGCCGCGCGCGCAGGAGACCCAATTCTGCAAGGAGACCACCTATCACCTGGTGAACGCCGCATATTGCCGGCTGGACAACACGATCGGCTGGGATCGCGGCGTGCTGCTGCCGATGATGCAGGACAGCTTCGGCAAGATGGCGGTGGTGATGGTGCTGGCCCACGAGTACGGGCACGCCATCCAGACCATGTCCCGCATCGTCACCGCCAAGGATCCGGTGATCGTCAAGGAGCAGCAGGCCGACTGCTTCGCGGGGGCGTTCATTCGCCATGTGGCCGAGGGCAAGTCGCCGCACTTCACGATCAACACCTCCGACGGGCTGAACAACGTGCTGGCCGCGACGGTGGCGATCCGTGACGCCAACCCCGAGGATCCCGAGGCCGTGCACGGTTCGGCCTTCGAACGCGTCACCGCCGTGCAGATCGGCTTCACCGACGGTCCCAAGGCGTGCAAGAAGATCGATATGGACGACATCACCAGCCGCCGCAAGAATCTGCCGCAGTCCTTCGGGTCCTACGATCCCACTCAACAACTCGAGGTCAGCAAGGAAAACCTGATCAAGCTCAGCAAGCAGATGGCCGCTATCATGCCGGTCCGCAACGAGCCGAGCTACGACTACCACGGCGCCAACCTGCACTGCCGCAACGGCGCCGACACGGTCCCGGTCACCTACTGCCCGGCCACCAACACCATCGGCACCGACATCCCCGCCCTCGCCGAGCGCGGCCTCGTCAACGACGATGAGCAGGACGGATTCCCGACCCGGGTGGGCGGCGACTACGACGCCTACGTGGTCTTCGTCTCCCGATACACCCTTGCGGTGCAACGGAATGCGGGCCAACCGCTCACCGGCGCCAAAACCGGCCTGCGCGCCGCCTGCCTGTCCGGGGTGATCACCGCCAAACTCGCCGATCCGAGCCATCATTTCGCGCCGGACGATCTCACCCTCTCCCCCGGCGATCTGGACAAGGCCGTATCGGGCCTGCTCGCCGACGGACTCGCCGCGAGCGACGTCCAGGGACAGACCGTCCGCAGCGGATTCTCCCGCGTCGACGCCTTCCGCGCGGGCGTCCTCGGCGAATCGAATACGTGCTTCGCACGGTATTCGTAGGGCGGGTCGACCGAGCGGTATTCCTGGAGCGTCTCAGCCGAACGGGGGTGGGGCGGCGGGTTCGAAACGCAGGACGCGGTTGCCGAGCATGATCTCCGCGCCGTGGGCCAGGGCCAGTGGTTGATTGGGCTGCAGGCGGATCCAGTCGCGGTAGCCGGGCGGGCGGGCGCGGGTGCCGTTGGTGGAGCCGCGGTCGACGACGGTCACATCCCAATTCACCAGCCGGATTTCGGCGTGCGCGCGCGACATGCCGCCCGAGGTGTCCTCCACTCGCAGCGGCACCAGGCCGTGCCGGGCGGCCTCGGAATTCTCCGGGTCCCGGCCGATCACCGCGTCCGCGGCCACCATGAAGGTCATTCCGTCGTCGAGCACCAGCAGGCCCAGCGGCGGGCGGATCACCTCGGCGGGCGGCTGGGTCTGGTCCACCGGCATCCCGCAGACGGTGCAGAACGCCGAGCGCGGATCGCTGGGATGGGCTCGCGCGCATTTGAATCCCATGACCTTCACCGTCAGGGAGGTCGCGCGCGCGGTCGCCTCCATCCGCCGCTCCAACTCCGGATCCGGTCGCGGCGCGGGGTTGGTACCCCCGTGTGGGGCGGCGAGCGGCTCCGGATCGGCTCCGGCGTGTATGGGCTCCGGCGGACCCGGAAAAGGCCGCTGCCGACCATGTTCCGGCTGTGAGCGTTCCGGCTGTGAGCGCGGGGAATCCGCAATCATCTCCGTCGGCACGTCCGGACCGGAGTCCTGCCGCGGTTCGGTGCGGCGGTGCGCGCCTGCCGTGGCGCGGCCGCGGGCGCGGATGCGCTCGCCCTCGAACCACACGATCGCACCGGCCGCGGGCGCCACGCCCTCGGCCAGCGATCCGATGCCGCGCTCGGGCAACTCCGGCAGCTGGCCGCGCTCGTCATCGATGAAGAGCGCGGCGGCCCGCTCGGGTGGTTCGGCCACCCGGTCGACCGTGAAGGCGGCATCCACTCCGCGGTAGTACTCCGCACCACGGCTGCCGGACAGGACCGCGCTCACCCCACCGTGCAGGAAGATCGCCAACCCGCCGGTATCGGCCTGCGACAGGATGCCCAGCTCGATCGGCCGTCCCGGACTGATCTGTTCGGCGTCGCGCATGAGCCAGCGCGTCGCCTCGCGCGCGACCAGCCGACCCGGCCCACCCGGAACCCGTTCGGAGGCCTCGTGCACCAGCTGCGCCAGCGCCTCGGCCGCCCGCATCGCGGGCGAATCCACGCTCACCCGGCCGGGTTCGCGATGCGCGACCAGCACGAGCGCGCCCGCGATCCGCACGGCGACATGGTTGCCCGCGACAACTTCGACCTGCCGACCCTTCAACGGAACCGGCCCCCGGAGAACGTCTGCCCGGTCGTCACCACATGCACCAGGTTAAGGCACCCGATTCTCGGCGGCCTCCGACCGTCGCCGCGGTCCGGTAATTTGTGAATCACGCACCGTGAGGGACGGGGGCTGTCCATGAAGGGAATACGTGCGCCGCGGGTCGTCGTCGCCTGCGTGGCCGCGGCCGGGCTGCTCGCCGGTTGCGCCGTGCAGGGCACACCGCACGCCGCCGAACTCGATGTCCGCACCTTGGATGTGGGCCCCTACGCCGTCGACCGGCACAGGTACGACCAGCGCGCGAACGGTAAGGGCGCGCTCTTGGAGGGCATGCGGATGTCGCAGGCGGTGGTGCCCGCCGTGCGCATCGACCCGTCGCTGCGGGTCGGGCAGGGCGGCCGAGTCGTCCGCGACAGCGACGATGCCACCCGGAAACTGCTTGCCGGAGTGTCCAAACCGGTGCTCGACAACCGCAAGATGCTCGTCGGCTATGCCGCCGGCGGCACCGACCGCGACTATTCGGCAGGCGCTCCCCCGGTGCCCGATGCCACCGCGGTCACCAACATGCTCCTGCGGTTCCCCGATGCCGACACCGCCCGCACGGCCGCACGCGAACTCGAGGACGTCGATTTCGGCGTCGCCCCGGACCTGAACCGCAAACTCACCCTGTCGAAATATCCCGACGCCCACATCCACTACCGGCCCGGTGTTCCCACCATCGGAACCTTCATGGCCTACCGGGAATTCGTGATCTCGCTGTTCATCGAGCGTCCGCGCGCCGAGGAACCGGATCTGCTGGCCTGGGTGAAGAAGACTCTCGATGCCCAGGTCCCGGCGCTGGACAGGTTCCAGCCCACGCCGCAGGATCGGATCGATGAGCTGCCGGTCGATCCGGACGGGCTGCTGGCCCGGGCCGTGGTGCGTGACCGCGCCGATCAGACGCCCGATCCGGACCGCTTCGCCGTCTACGCTCCCCCGGCCTTCGTACACATCGCCACCGACGAAGCCGAACGCCAGCGGCTGATCGACGACACCGGCCTGGATGCCCTCGCCGTCGCCGAGAACAGTTCGGTGGTGCGGGTGCGCGATGCCGATGCCGGTCAGCGGCTGATCACCGGCCTGATGGCCGGTGCGGGGCAGGGATACGAGCCGACCGACGGCCCGAAGAACGTTCCCGGCGCGAAATGCCTGCAGTTCACCAGCAGTGGCGATCCGGCGCGCGAAACCAAGTTCCGCTGCTACATCCCGTACAAGCGCTATGTCGAGGTGATCACGGCCCAGGAGCGCACCGATGCGCTGCAGCGATCGGCGGCCGCTTATGCGCTGCTGGCCAACAGCCTGTGAGTACGATCGCGCCCATGCGTGAGTTCGGCCGGACCGGTCAAGCCTGATGTCGGCAGTCGAGGTGGTCCTCACCGATGCGCACGTCTGGGCACGCAGCGAGTCCACGCACTGGGACGGCCCGCCCTCGATCGTGCCCGCCAGCGACGGCACCACTTTCGTTGTGGGCGAACCGCTGCACCCGCGCTACCCCGCCGTGTCGGTGGTCCGGTTGGCGGCGGCCGATCGGATCGCATTCGGACCGGCCCTGCCGACGGTCTCCGACGCGCTGGCGGTGTTGTTCGAGACGGTGCTGACCAACCTCCGGATGCCGGATCGGTGTGACCGGCTCACCGTCCTGGTGCCGTCGGAGTGGGGGATGCGGCGGCGTTTCGCGGTCGAGGCGGCGGCGCGGCGGCTGGTCTCGGAGGTTGCGGTGGAACCGATCGCGCTGCGGGCGGCCGCCCTCGGCGCGAGCACCGGCCAGCAGCAGCGGATCGCGGTCCTCGAACTCGCGCCGCTGACCACGACGGTGAGCCTGGTCGGCCGGTCCGGGCAGCAGGTGTGGATCGAGGCGTGCGAACACGAGCCGACGGTGGGCGCCGCGGATATCGAGGAGCGAGGGCCGGGGCCGGTCGCCGCGGTGGTGGCCCGGCTGCTTGCCGGGCATCCGCCGAATTACCTGCTGGTCGAGGGTGTTTCGGAGCCAGGACAGCTCGAGGCGCTGCGCTCGGCGATCGCTGTGCAGTGCGGCTTCCCGGTCGACGTGCGTCCACTTCCCGGGGCGGAACTCATCCGTGCCGAGCGGCCGCGCGTGCAGCACCGGCAGTTCGAGCCGGTCACCCGGGTGCCACCGACCGAGTGGGTGGGGTCGTTACGGGAGCGCGCCCGCGCCGACCGGCCGTCGCGTCGCCGTCTTCCGGTGATTCTCGCCGCCGTCGCGGTCGTCGTCATCGCCGCCGCGGCGGGGACGGGCGTGTGGTGGGCGCGCCGGGACTCCGGCCCCTCGGCGGCGTCGCCGTCCTCGGCCGCGGTCTCGCCGACGCCGGGCGACGGCCGTTCCGCGACACACAGCTTCGGGCGCGTGCAGCTGCGCATGCCCGACGGGTGGCATCTGTCGAAGCAGTCCGACAACCGGGTCGACCTGTCGCCGGACAATGGCGCACGCCAACGGATCACGCTCGTCCAGCGGTCACTGGCCCCCGGCGCCGGCAGCGACGAGGTCGCCGCCGACCTCGAGGCCCAGATCGGCCGCCAACCGGCCGGAACATTCGGGGAGGTGCGCCGCGACGTCGTCTTCGGTAACCGCACCGGCCTGTCCTATGAGGAATTCCCCGGCGACGGCAGCACGGTCCGCTGGCATGTGCAGGTGGTGTCGGGGATGCAGGTGAGCGTCGGTTGCCAAACCCCGTCCGACGGCTGGCAACCGCTCGCCGCGACCTGCGCGCAGTTCGTGCACGACGTCCGGGTCACTCCGTAGCGGCGCGCAGCACCAGGACCGTGATCTCGCTCGGCGCGAAGATCCGCAGGGGAGGTCCCCAGAACCCGGTGCCGCGGCTGGTGTAGAGACGGGTGCGCTCGCCGTGTCGGCTCAGGCCCGCGACGACGGGCTGATCCAGCCGCACCAGGTAGTGGAACGGCCAGATCTGGCCGCCGTGGGTGTGCCCCGAGATCTGCAGTGCGACACCGGCTTTCACCGCGTCACCGATCTGTTTCGGCTGGTGGGCGAGCAGCACCACCGGCAGCCGCGGGTCCACGCCCGCGAGGGCCGTGGGCAGGTCGGGTCCGTGTCCGGGGACCACGACGCCGGTGGGATCGTCGATGCCCGCGATCACCAGCCGCGCACCCCCGCGATCGATGATCTCGTGGGCATTGCGCAGGGGCTGCCAGCCCAGCGAGGTCATGTACTCGATCCAGCCGGGGGCGTCGCCGTAGTACTCGTGGTTGCCGGTGATGTAGAACCTGCCGAGCGCCGCCTCGACCTTGCCGAGCGGGTCGACCTGGGTGCGCCGACGAGCCACCGGGCCGTCCGCGAGATCGCCGGTGTGGCAGACGATATCGGGCCGTTGCGCGTTGACCACCTCGACGACCCGCTCCGACCAGCGCAGTCGGTTCAGCGGACCGAAATGGGTATCGGTGACCACCACCGTGCGCAACCCGTCCATGCCCGGTCCCAGGCCCGCGATCGGCACCTCGACCGTGCGCACCCGGGGGACCCGGCGGGCCTCCACCGTGCCCCAGCCGATCAGCGCCACCGCGATGGCGAGAACACCGGCCGCGACGATCCGGGACCGCGCCGGGTCGTCGACCCCGGCGACGATCAACGCCGCCCGCGCGAGCGCCCCGATCACCGACCAGCTGAACAGCACCCACGCCACACCGAGCAGGGTGTGGGCCACGACGGCAGCCGCATCCGAATGCACCCGTCCGTGGCCGAGGATCATCGTCGCGGGCAGGGCGAGGAATCCGAGCACGAAGATCGCCGTGCCGATCCAGAGCAGGGGGCCGGTGGTCGCGGTCCGGACCAGTAGCCACCACGGGACCAGGAACAGTACGGCGGGGATCGCCAGGAACAGCAGTAAGCGGGGAACGTACTTCACCGGGTGTCCGTCCTCGACGCGGGCGCACGGGTTCGCGGCCACGGGTTCTGTCGACGATACCCGTCGGGACGCGCCGTCTCGGCTGTCCGAATTGGGGGGATTCCGTTGAGCGCGATCCGGGGCATCGGTACGGTGAGGAGGCTCACTGTGCGGACGGCTTGTGATGGAGGCAGCTCTCGCGCTCAGCGAGAGGAGTTGCCTATGGCGGGTTTCGGCGCGGACCTGGTGCTCACGACGGCCGGTCGGGTCGTCGTCGTCGCACCGCATTTCGACGATGCGGTGCTGGCGTTGGGTGCCTCGATCGCGGCACTGGTCGCGGGCGGTAAGCCCGTGCAGGTGCTCACCGTCTTCTCCGGTGCCCGCGACGACGAGCGGCACGGCGAGCGGCGCCAGGCGTTCGCGGACTATGTCGTTCGACGCGCGGAGGACGATCGGGCGATGCGCGTGCTCGGCACCGAGGCGCGTCGGCTCGGGTTGTTCGAACGCATCTTTCGCGAGCCGCCGCCGCGCGGGCCGTCGAGTATGTTCCGCACCCCGGCCGATATCGCTCGCAGCGACGAGGTCTACGCGATCCGGACTACGCTCACGAACCTCGTCGACGACGACGCGATGGTGCTGGCGCCCTTGGGGATCGGCCATCACGTCGATCATGTGATGGTCGCCGCCGCGGCGCTGCAGACCGCGCTGCAGCGGCCGGGCACGGATCGGCTGCTGTTCTACGAGGATTTCAATGCCGTCTCGGAACGGTGCCGACGCCACCATCCGATTTCCCGGCTGCATCCCTTCCCGTTCCGTGACGCACCCGGCTGGGCCAGCCCGCGGGTCGGGTGCGCGATGGCCGCGGCGTCCGTGCTGGCGGGCGGGCCGGATCCGGCGGCCGCGGTCGGTCTCTCGGTGCGGCCCGAGCAGTGGGAGATGTGCGTGCTTCCGGTCGGCCCCGGTCACGAGTCCACCCAGTTCTGCGCCTTGGCCGAGTATCGGACGCAGACCAGGGCATTGGGCGGTGAGCCGCGGCTGCATGCGGTGATCCATCGTGCCCATGCCCGCCGCGGCGGCGAGCTGGTGTGGCGGTTCCGGGGAGGCGACGGCGCGACGCCGCCCGGCTGATCTGTGGTGGCCGGTTGTTCTCCGCATGCGTCGGGCGCGGTAACGTTCCGCCGGGAGGGGAATCCTTGGCGCGGACAGGAGTTTCGATGCCGGTCGGGTGGGTTCGACGGTTCGTGATCGGTGTGGTGTCGGTGGCCGGGTTCGCCGCCGGACTGCCGACGGGTGCGGCGGGCGCGGCTCCCGCCGGCGACGCCCCGGCCGGGCTGGAGCGGTTCTATCACCAGAGCCTGGACTGGAAGCCCTGTGCCGACCCGGTTCTCGACGAGGCCGGGGCACAGTGTGCGGGCGTGGTCGTTCCGCTGGATTACAGCCGACCGACGGGACGCACGCTGACCGTGGCGATTTCGCGCATCCCCGCCACCGATCCGCAGCGGCGGCGCGGGATTCTGCTGTCGAATCCGGGGGGTCCCGGCGGGCCGGGGCTGCGCATGATGGTCAACGTCCGCAAGACGCTGTCCGCCGAGGTCCAAGCCGAATACGACCTGATCGGGATGGATCCGCGCGGTATCGGCCGCTCCGATCGCGTGAATTGCGTGCTGCCGCTGCCCACCATGCTGTTCTCGGCCGGTTTCGATCTGTTCGGTTATGCGCGCGACACCACGCTGGCCGCGGCGCTGGCCACCTCCTGTGTCGCCCCGGACCCGGAGAAGGCCCGCTACATCACCACCCGCAACACCGCCCGCGATATGGATGTCATCCGCGGTGCCTTCGGCGAACGCACCCTCAACTACTTCGGCGCCTCCTACGGCACCTACCTCGGCGCGGTGTACACCCAACTGTTCCCCGAGCGCAGCGACCGCATCGTGCTGGACAGCGGCGTCGACCCGGATCGCTACTGGCTGGGCATGTTCCAAGATATGGGCCCCGCCAACGAGGCCGGACTCGACGACTGGGCACTCTGGGCCGCCCGCCACGACGCCGACTACCACTTCGGCACCACCGCTCCCCAGGTCCGCGCCTTCGTCGAGGACGTCATCCGCCGCGCCGCCGCCCACCCCATCGTCGACAGCGGTTACCTCGTCGACGAACACACCGTCCCGATGATGCTGCTGGCCCTGCTCCTGAACCCCAAACTCAACGCCGACCTGGCCGAGGTCATCCGCATGGTCGCCGATGGGGTCTCGGGCCACCCCCTCGACATGGAACGCCTGAAAGCCAAAATCACCGCAGCCGTCCCCCTCGAAGCCTCCGGCATGGCCGCCGTCATGTGCGGCGACAAGCCGGCCCCCCGCGACCCCACCTGGTACTACACCAACATCGAACGCGCCCGCCCCACCCAACCGGTCTTCGGCGCCTTCGCCAACAACATCACCGCCTGCGCCTTCTGGCCGGACCCGGTAGAACCGCCCACAACCATCCACAACGCGGTCCCCGCCCTGATCCTCCAGGCCACCCGCGACACCCGCACGCCATACCAGTCAGGCCTCGGCCTGCACGCCGACCTGACCGCCTCCCGCCTGATCACTTTGGCAGACACCAGAATTCACGGGACATTCCGACCGGGGTTGAGCCCGTGCCTGAACGCTGTCGTGAACGGGTACTTGGCCGACGGGCTTCTCCCTGATAACGACCTCACCTGCCACCCCGACCCAAGCTTCATCCCTGAGTAGCGAAGGGCCTTCGATCCTTCCGGATCGAAGGCCCTGATTTCTGCCGTGCCCGTCCGCGGCTCACGGCAGTAGCGGAAGAACCTGCTCCCATTCATCGAGTTCGGCCTCATACCGGTCGATCCGACAAATCGAGCGGATCCCCACAATCGGCTTAAGAATTTCCTTGATATTTCGCAGAGTAAGGAAAGATTCATCAAGCGGTTGTCTGTTGGCCGCCAGTTCACGTGCTTGCTTCGCGGTCATCGACACCTCCCGCAAGTAGGTAGCGGCCGCATGACCAGGGTTCAGAATATCGATACCTTCGTTCGGCTCCACCTGTTGCAACAGGGCCCACGTAAGGTTCAGCCGACGTGCCAGGCCTCGGTTGTGATCGAATGCCCCTACCGATTCCCCAGTCTCGAAGGCCTTTTCCAGCGCAATGGAAGCACGCTGCCAATCCTGCGATGAGAACGACCGACAGTTGAGCCTTATTTTCTCAGTCAATTGCTCGACTATCGCTAGCCATTCGTTCGAATCAGTCAACTGATCCAGCGGTATTCCATCCACAAGCCTCTGAATCAGCTCGCGAACTTCGAGCATGGCAATGTCGTAATAGAATCGCGTCACTGTTTCTCGATTCCTGAAAGTTTGAAGTGCACTCCTGCCGCCTCGAAGGCGGCGAGGCCGATTCGGATGTTGACCTCCCTCGGCTGCGGCCGAAAATGGCCACTATTTGAATTAATCTTGTTACCCAGGTAACCGGTAAACGCAGTTCCTTCGATTTGGGCCTCACCCGCCGCGCACACTGGATCGCCACCGGAGAGTACAGGGTGATGGATTTCAACTCCCATGACGACAGCTGGCATGACCACGACCGATCCATCCAAGAGCACAGCCCATTTCACCGTGCCCTCGCCGATCGCGTTGTCGAAATCCGCGCTTCTAGGCCGGGCAGGACTGACGCCGAGCTGACTGGCGAGATTGAGTTCATCTGGCAACTTTTCTGACATCAGGTTAGGCAGATGCAGGCATTCGTCGACCCCTACAGCAAACCGGCGGTCAGTCCAGCCTAGCATCCGGGTGCCCTGCGTGGCCTGCCGAGCAGATTGATCCGAAACCGCGGCGACAGCCGTCTCCGCGGCAGCCTGCACTGTTGTGGCGGCAACTCCTCCGACTGCCAGCATCAGAGCCGCGGCCGTAGTCCAGAGACGCCGAGCGAGAATTCGATTCTTTCCGGTGGTTTTCATGTTGTTCGCAATCATGATAAAATACCCATTTCTTGTAATGCCCGCAGACAGTGAGTCACTACGCGGCGCTTTGAACACGCGTTGCCCTCAGGCCGCTAGCTCGACCGCCATGCCGTCGGTGCGATTTGGACGCATTCCACGGCCTCCTCGGATATCCCGCCAATCATCACCACGGCGCGGGCACAGATATCGTTGTCGAATTCCGCGGAATCGAATGAGTGCATGAATGAGGGATACGTACAGAACCCAGTCCGATTATTCTCCCCGCACGAGGTATCGTCCGAGGCGATCACGCGGCCGGAGCTGTCTGAAACCTTGACAAACAATCGAACTTTATCGCCGGGAGGCCATTGCCCCGTGAGGGCGTTCACCTCGAACCGGTACCATCCAGCAGCTAAATCCACCGGCAGCTGCTCCAGCTCTATCCCCACCACGGTCCGCCCACTCGCCGACCTTCCTTCCGCACTGCTGACGCCTGCACCGAGAAACATAACCAGCGGCACCAACCCGGCAATTACAGTAATTGCCCGGAAAGACCGTGATCGCATCCTGTTTACGAATTTGAACTCCATCATGCTCCCCCCTCGAGCGAGCTACAGTTGTTGAGATTCCCGGGTTGCTGCACATCGTCAGCTCCCCCACTTGGCGGTGGCTTAACGAAAGCTTTTGGCCACCAAGCGATCTTGCCTGCTGGTGACCGGACATAGACGTGGGTACCGTGCTTGCTCGTGTTGGTGTACTACGGGAGCTTCCTACCCGCGTGGATACGGGTCGTCTCAGCACCTCCCCGATCCCCTCTCGAACCTGACCTGGGCGGGTGTCTGAAGTAGGATGCCGCGAGACCTACACGAAGAGGGGGAGGGCGTGCAGCTCACGAGATCAGCTCGGAGCCGGATGGTGTCTGCCGTCCTGGTGGCGGGGGCGGTTGGCGTGATGACGGGTGGGTGCGGTGCGGAGGTTTCGGGCCGAGCCGTTCGGGTGGTACCGGATGTGTCGCAGCTCGACGTGGGGAACTATCCAACCAAACCTCGGCTGATCGGGAATGCCAAGAACCTCAAGCAAGCTCGGGTTCGGGAAGCTCAGCGGTTGGCCGACTTCGTCGCGCTGCCGTCGGAGGCGGATCCGACCTACACCGACAACGCGGTCGGGCCGTTCAAACCACGTGTGGTGCTCAACCGTAAGGGAATGGGCGATCTGGTCATCAACGACACATTCGATGAGGTCGCCAAGGATCTGGTTGCTGGGTGGACGAACGCGATGGCGACGGACGCAGCCGATCCGGACGCCCCTCGGCGTATCTTGTCGATCGCTGTCTTGGAGTTCCCCGAGGCCAAGATCGCGTCGAGCGTAGGACCGGCGCTCGAGCACGACGACTTCACCTACAATCCGGAAAACCAGCCGGTAGAGATCCCGAAATATAAAGATGCCAAAGCCCATTGGCGGCCGAACGTTTCATCGATCGGGTCATGGACGGTGCACGATCGTTACGTCATTTTCATCAAGGTCGTCGACGATACCTCCGCACCTGACCTGCCTGCCTTGGTATCTCAGGTCGAACGCATGCTGGATGTCCAGATTCCCTTGCTGAATAAGTTCGTTCCAACACCCTCCGATCAACTCGAGAAGATTCCACTCGACCCCGGTGGTCTTCTGGGGCGCACGCTTCCGACCAGTTCCGAAGAGCAACTACGTGCCGATCCGGACGGAGTCTATACCGGCCGGGGCGTTGCCAGCGGAATGAAAGAACAAAATTTGGATTTCATGAAGGACGGCGATATCGACCTAGTCGCGTTCGGAGACGGAGCCGTCTTCCGTAGCAGATCTGAGAAGGGTGCTCTCGCACTCTGGAACAAGTGGCGGCCCTCGACACGTCCCGAGCCCGATCAGAAACTGGTTGCGGCGCCGAAAGGCCTGGGAAGCCATGTCGAATGTTACGCGGACCTCTCCAAAGATGGCGCGCCGATCATGAACCTCTGCGTACTTCAAGTGGACCGATATGTCGTTCAGACGGCGGGTAAGCAGTTGCAGAACCTACACCAGAAGACGGCCGCCCAGTATGCCCTTCTTACCGCCGAATGAGGGTGCGGCCACAGTGAACAATAATCTCATTCGCAAGAAACCTTTGTGGATCGCAGGGACTGCGATTGTGCTTGCCGTGTTGTTGATCGCCGGGTTCAGCAGCTGCTCCGCCGGAGTAGCCGGACACCCGCAACCCGGCATGACGCCCGTCGATATAAACAAATTGAAGACAGGCTCCTTTACGACCCAGCCGACCACGTTCAAGCCTAGATTAGTAGGAACCACCGAATTTCGTCGCATCGAGTCGAGGAGAATGCTCGGCTACCTGATCCACTCTTTCGATGTGGACCCTGACATCACCGACTGGGGCCCGGTGAAACTGATAACCTCATCCGCTGACCTGGTCAGTCCCGATGGCATTCCCAGCCAGTACCAGCCGGTAGGCGATAAGTATCAAGTGCTTGCAGGCGTATATGCATCCCGAACGAACGGCGACCTTCGGGGTAGGAAAAAGCTCATTGTATCCATCCTCAGGTTTCCAACCGAGGCCGACAGTCATGGCGCAGCGGAAGAGTTCGATCGGATAACGAACTCCGAACCGGGTCGCCATCCGATCGACATCGAAGGCTACCCCGACGCCCGTACTAGATCATCGAACGACGCACTTTCGATATCGACTATCGCACGGGGACCCTACATGGTTCTCATAAATGTCGGCATACCCAAGCCGGATAAGTCTGCGCTCGCGAATGTCGTGAAAAAGACGATAGACCTCCAATTCGCCAAACTGGACAAGCTGCAACCCACACCTCTGGACGATATTCTCGATCTCCCGACCGATCCCGACGGGATCATGCGCAGGGCAGCTCCGGTGTCGAAAGACGCCTTGGAATCAACCGACCAGACGGATGTGGGTCCGCTCGATCCCGATGCCGAACTGCACTACCAGCGCAACCCCATAGAAGTGAAGAAAGCGTTCGAAGAGGGCGGAGTGGACTTGGTCGGCCGCCGGGGCGGGATCGTCTACCGCACGCGCGATCTGGCTGCAGCCTTCCGCCTTCAGAGCGCCCTCTCTCTCGCCGGGAAGGACGATGACATACTCGAACCGCCTCCCGGATTGCCGGATGCGAAATGCCTGAAATATGATTCACGTGATCCGAACAGGAGCTACAACGCTCAGTGTGTAATCGTCTACGGCCGGTACGTCGCCGTTGTCTCGGACACGATTCCTGCAGGCAAGCTGATCCAGACATCCCTTTACGAACGTGCCGCTGCGCAGTACGCGATTCTGGAGAAGGCCGAGCGATAGAATGAAATCATCTAGGTTCGTATCTTGCCTGGCCGCACTTTCGATGATGCTGCTCGCGGGAGCCTGCGGCGGAGACAAACAAGCATCGCCCCCCACAGCACCGGCCATCGATGTGACAAAAATCGACTCCGGAAACTACACCGCTGAACCGATTGACGTCCAGAGGATTCGAAACGATCAATCAGGTTTCATCCAGGAGGCCATCAGGATTGGCAATGCCATGCCGACGGCAATGGACGTCGATAGTAGGTTCATTTACGAACCGCACCGGTTCTTGTCCCGTTTTTACACACCCAAAGAACCACCCGAGCTTTCGACTGTAGAAGAAAACAGCGATGACTTCCATAAACTCGCGCCCGGGTTCATAGCGGGCTGGTACACCCAGGGCCAGCGGCGTGAAGAGGACAAGTTGGGCCGCTACGTCCTCATGCGTTCCTTGCGGTTCTCTAATTCCGATCAAGCAAATGCAGCGGTGCAGGCTCTATCGAACCGGGAACAAGGCGATCCGCTCCAGATACCCGGCTATCCTGCCGCCGTGGCGGCACTACATCAAGCTAAACTGTACGGAGGGGGTTTCACCAGCTCTTGGTTGTCACGTGGCGACATGGTTTTCCATGTCCGCGTCAATGACCCCGTCAGCGTACCGCTCGATCCCGCTCCGCTGATCGAGTTCACCAAGAAAGCATTCGACAGATGGATCACCATGTCGGATGCGTATTCGCCCACTCCACCCGACGAGATCGAGTCATTGCCGCCGGACGTCGACGGGTTACTCAGCCGTACTCTGCCCTTCGACAAGAACACACGCCCTGTGGGCGGTCAAGAGCCGGCAGGCGTCTATCCGAGACAAGCTGCCCTACATTTCGCCAACCGCCCGGACCTCAGGAAAGCCGCCTACGACGATGCGGGAGTCGACTACGTCGCGGTCGGCAGTGCATTGGTGTACCGGACGCGGGACTCGAGAGCTGGGGCGAGGCTGATCGCCGCGCTGGTGAACGAAGGCGCAGACAGCTACGACAAGATCGATGGCCCGCCGAATATGCCGGGCGCCCAGTGCTTCAAAGCGAAGCCGGAAATCGAAAATTCCTGGACTGCTCCACCAGCCTGCTACATCGCCTATGACCGGTATGTAGCTACTGTACGGGGCTCCAATTTGCAAGATCTCTATCAACGCACTGCAGCCCAGTACAAGCTCCTGGCTTATGGCCGTTGACACTTCGGCATCCCGATGGTCCTCGCACTTCCGCACGGCCACCGCATGCCGACCACAGTGCTAGGTTTCTTTCGAGCGAGCTGGCCCCGCTCGGGGTGTCGGACAACATGTAGGAGGATCGAATGCCGTTGCAGCCGGGCGCAATCGTAGGCGGCTACCGGGTGCTTCGGGTTCTGGGCAGCGGCGGTATGGGGACTGTGTATCTGGCTCAGAACCCTACCCTCCCCAGACGTGACGCCTTGAAGGTGCTGAGCGCCGACCTCTCGACCGATCCCGAGTTCCGCGCTCGCTTCGAGCGAGAAGCGAATCTAGCCGCGGGACTTGATCATCCCAATATCGTGACCGTCTACAACCGAGGCGAGGAGCACGGACAGCTCTGGATCGCAATGCAGTACGTCGAGGGCACAGACGCCGCTGAGGAGGCCAAGAAGGGGCCGGCGGCCATGCCTGCGCAGCGCGCTCTCCGCATTGTCTCCGAGGTGGGCAAGGGCCTGGACTACGCGCACCGCCGCGGCCTGTTGCACCGCGACGTAAAACCCGCCAACTTTCTTCTCTCGACTGCCGACGGTGACGAGGAGCGCGTGCTCCTGACGGATTTCGGCGTCGCAAAGTCTGCGGAGGACGGGCAGGACCTCACCACGACCGGGCAGTTCATGGCGACGGTCGCCTACGCGTCACCGGAACAATTGACCGGTGATCGGCTGGACCACCGTTCCGACATATACAGTCTCGGCTGCTCGTTCTACCGGCTGTTGACGGGGCAAAATCCGTACCCGGCACCTATGCCCGCAGTCGTCATGATGGGACACCTGCACGAAGCTCCGCCCAAGATCAGCGCGATCAGGCCGGACCTGCCCGCAGGGTTGGACGGTGTTATCGCGCGAGTGATGTCGAAGGATCCGGCGTACCGATACAACAGCTGCCGGGAGTTCGTCCAGGACGCCGAGGCCGCGTTGTTCGGGGCTCGTCCCCAATTCCCCGCCCAGATATCGCATTTCAGAACCGATCCGCGGGCACCGGTCGGTTATCCGCCGCCACGGCGGCAAGATACGAACGAGCACCTCATCGAGACATTGAGGAACGGCGGCGCCACGTCGAACCCCAGCCGGCGCAAGACCCTTACTTGGGCATCGGCAGCGCTCATCGCGATTCTGGCGGTGGCGGCCGGTGTCTTCTACTTCACGACTCAGGGAGCACGGTCACCTGCTACGGGCGGGAGTGATGAGCTCGCTCAGGTCAGGAGCAAATATCCCCAGTTCGACGGAAAGTCGGTGACGGCCTTCAATTATGGGAACGGGACCTTGTCTGTCGTGCTCACGCCGAGCGAGCAGTCAAAGTTCCTCCAGGGCATCGGGTTTCGCTACGCCAACAAGTACAAGGCTGTGGGAGACGAGAAGTCTCCACGTCAACTCTCGGCCGGCGGCTATAGTTCGGATTTGATCGACTCCGACGTCGTTATCATCCTTCGCACCGACGACAAGGCCGGTAACGGCGGCCTCGGCGGTCTCCCCAGCAAGCTCCTGCCTACCAATGCAACGGTCGTAGCGATCGACGACCCATCAGCAATACAAGCCTTCCAGGTCTGGACCGACCAGTCGACGAAAACATTGATAGACAAGATGGTTCCGGCAATTGGGAAGGTCGTCACCTAAACGGTCTCGGATACAGCCCGAGACTTACACAAGAAGGGGGAGAGTGTGGAAGGGTGCCGGACAAATAAGTCCGGGCGGGCTGTCGCCGCCTTCAGAAGATGGACCGTCATTTTCCTCGTCGGAGGGCTGCTCGGGGTACTCACTGGCTGTGGCGTCTCAACCACAGGACACCCCACACCGGGAATGACTCCTGCAGATCTTTCGAGGCTGAATACCGGACCGTATACCGGGGCTCCAACTGATTACAAGCCCGAGATCCGGACAAAGGACGATGTGTTCGCCATAGAATCGAGACGGCTGCTCGCTTACCTAGTCGCGCCGGACGAAATAGATCCGGATATCAACGTGCTGGCCAATACTCGAATCCTGAACACTTCGTACGGCACCTTCAACGACGTACTCGGCGTGATGCCCTCGTCTTTTCAGCCGGTTGCCGAGAGAAACAACATGCTGGGTGGGGTCTTCACCTCCAGAACAAACGGTAGCATCCGCGCGAAAAAATCCTTGAATATAACTGTCATGCGATTCCCGTCCGACAGCTCCGCGCGAACTGCAGCCGCAGAGTTCGAGCAGGTGATAACAACCGGGAACCCCCTTGCCCTCTTGATCCCTCTGACCACCAACGGCGATACCCATGCAATTTTGTTTTCCGACTCGAGCGGAACTCTATTTGCCCAACACGGCCCATATATGATCACTGCGCTGCTCGCTCTCCCGCAGCCGGATCGCACGGCGCTCACGCACGGTCTCAATAAGACTTTGGAGGCTCAGACCGCAAGATTGAATAATACGAAACCGACGCAAACGGATGACATGCTCGACCTGCCGCAGAACCCCGAGGGAATCATGCGCTTGGCGCTGCAACAACCGAACAAGGGAGGCGACGCCTGGCTGCAGAAGGAGGCCATAGGATTTTATGCTGCGGCCGGAGCCCTGCATTTCGAGCGCGACATCACCGGTCTGCGTCGGATCTTTGCAGAGACCGGAGCCGATCTGGTTGCATGGAACGACGGAACCGTATACCGAGTTCGGGATCTTGCATCCGCGTTCAAACTGCAGGCTGCCCTGACAAAGTTGGGGCGCGACGACGAGGAGATTCCCAACCCTCCGGGTATCACGGACGCACGCTGCATCAAACTGGACGTTAAGGAGCCCATTCGCGACTACATTTACATTTGCGCCGTGGTCTATGGACGCTATGTTGCGGTTGTTGGCGCGAGAAGAGGTTTCTCCGAAGTCGCCGATCCTTCCTTTTTCGAGCGCGTCACCGCCCAGTACTCCATACTCGCCAAGAGCGGATAACCACTCCGATGAATCCACGCCTGATGATTGCCCTCTGCATTACGTCGGCCATGCTGACCGGCACAGTTGGATGCGGAAAACCGTCACTGGAATCGTCTCCCACTGTTGACGTCGCCAAGCTCGATTCCGGAAATTATCCGGTTGTTCCGCAGGACGTGGCGACTACCAGGGACGAGAAGGCAGGCGCGGTCCAGGAGTCGATCCGCATGGCCGAACATATTCCGCTCGCACATGACATCGACAACCGTCTGGTCTATGGCCATCGGAAAAGTTCCGCCCTTACCCCGACTTTTCCACCGCGCCTGAATAGCCAGGCGAATTTCAACGACCTGGCCCCAGGGCTGGTGGCCGGCTGGAGAACCTACGGGGAAAGACACAAAGAGCTTCTCCTCGGCTTCCAGGTCGAGGTACGCGTAATGCGATTTACGACAGCAGAACAGGCCGCGCGAGCGACCGAAGTGGTTACTCACGATTCCGATGCGAAGTACCCACCGAAAGGAGCTGTCGATATCCCTGGGTATCCGGAATCGCGAGCTGTCGTCGATCCGTTCGCCAGCGTCCGGACAATCGTCGCGCGCAATAACTACATGGCTTACACCTACGTTAGCAATAACCTAACTATACCTCCGGATCCGACTCCTCTGATTAATTACACAAAGAGCTACTTGGATCGACTATTCGATTCTCTCGAGAACTATAGGCCTACCGCGGCGGACAAGCTGAGTGAAGTGCCTGCGGACGTAGACGGATTACTGGGCCGAACGCTTCCGACTGACGGGCCGTCTTCTAGCGGCGGAGTATATACGCTACACGCAGCCCTGCATCGGCATCTGAATTCCGAGCTATCGAAGAGAGCCTTCGAGGATGCTGGAGTCGATTTGGTGGCGGAGCGAGCCGCTACGGTCTATCGCACCGCAGATCCCGGAGCCGCCAAGCGGCTCCTCGCCACATTTGTTACCGAACGCGCCGATAAGTATCAGCCGATGGACGGGCCGCCCGGGCTCCCGTCCGCCAAATGCCTGAAGACGACCGATCAGGTCGCCATCGATGGCCGCTATATCTGCTACTTCCCATACGGCCGATTCGTAGCCGAACTGGCCGACGACCAGCCTCAAAACCTCTATCAGCAAACTGCGGCACAATATAAGCTCTTGGCGTCGGGAAGCTGAATTCGTCACTCACCACTGACAATGAGCTGCGGCCGACCGGTATCCTGAACTGATACCAGTCGGCCGCAGTCGTACAAGCCGAAGCAGAACTCAGAAGCTCTGTCCCAGAGAGGCATCCAGTGCGATGGCATCGGCCACGGCCTGGTCCGACACGTCGATCAGCTTCTGCAGCATGGCGAGGGTGTCGGAAAACTCCTGCTTCCACGCGATGTGGGCGTTATTGAAGCCGTCTGCGGCCGCACCCGTCCAGATTGCCAACAGGTTCTTGGCCGACGATTCGACATCGTTGTTCGCGGCCGTGAGACCGCCCAACTCCGACCGAAGCTGCTGGAGACCTGGGGTGATGACAGCCAGGTTGTATTCTTTTACTGACATTTTCTACTCCGTTCCAAGTCTAATGTTCGACTACCGCCGACAATCACATCCGCAGCGCGCCGATGGAGCCGCTGGACTGGTCCTCGCTTGCATTGGTCTTCTTGATAACAGTGGTGAGAGTGTCGCTGATGTCATTCAGACGAGCATTCAGGCGGATACCCTCCTGCTTCCAGCTGTCGGCAACACCCACGAATGCGTTGTACGCATCACCCTTCCAGCCGGCCTTCATTTCCTCGGCCGTTGCGGTCACCTTGTTGATGTGCGCGCGCATTCTCTCGATGGCATCCACCACCTGCTGGGCGCCCCGTGCAATCGCCTGATCATCTACATGCGTTGGCTGGCTCATTGAAGTCCCCTTCCCTGGGTATAGCCTTGGATCGGTCCGGTCAGATGCTTAAGCACCTCGGTCCTCTTCATACTGATTCGACGCACTGATGACGTCGTTGGTTCCCTCGACTTCCGAAGTCTCGAGATCCCCTCCGGAAGCGCAGCGTCGATCGTCACCTGATCGCGTGCGGCCTGGACAGGATCGCACCCCCCTTCGTGGTTCCGACGCACCGTGGTTCGTGGCCGTGGTCGTGAGTATATGCATGTCGAATGGGGGGCCACCAGCGATTGGGACCGGCCCCGGCACTCGGGGTGCGGGACTTTTGGTCGGGGCTGGCGGCCCGGTCGACAGTCATGGCATCGAGCTCCATGCCGCTTGGAAAAGGTTGTTACCGGCTCGCGTGATGAGAGTGCCGCGGCCGGGCGGCATCTCACTCGGCCGGACATTTCCGAGCAGCTGGCCTTCGTCGCGATTGCCGCTCATGATCAGGCCCGTGGTGCCCACGTCGCGCATGCGCGACAGGACCGGGTCGTACATCGCCCGCGAGGCGCCGCCCGAACGGCGTGCCACGAGCAGGTGGAAGCCGATGTCCTTGGCGTGGGCCAGATATTCCACCAGCACGCTGATCGGATTCGCCGTGGAGGTCACGACCAGGTCGTAATCGTCGACGAGCACATAGATATCGGGGCCCGACCACCACGATCGGTCGCGAAGCTCCTGCTGGGTGACGTTCGGGCCGGGCATGCGGCTCTTGAGGATGGTGGCCAGCTCGGACATCATCGTCTGCAGCACCTCGTCCGAGGGTGCATATCCGGCGAGATGTTCGGTCTCCACCAATCCGAGCATCGTCCGACGGTAGTCGGCGATGATGAGCTTCGCCTGGCTCGGCGAATTGGATTGCACGATGCCCTGGCAGATGACCCGCAGCAGGTTCGTCTTACCGCATTCGCTGTCACCGAGCACCAGGAAGTGCGACAGCTCGTCCATATTGAGGAAGACGGGCGCCAATTCGGATTCGTTGAGCCCGATCGGGATCTGAGTGCACTTGCGCGTCGGATCCATTCCGGCAGGCCAGCCGTTGAGCATCTGGAGCAGCTGCTCCCTGGTGAACAGATCCGGCAGCATTCGCACCGCTGGGGCCGGGCGCCCCGGCGTCCGTGCCGCTATCTGGGTGACGGCATTCGCCACAGCCATGCTGAGGTCGGTCGGATCGGAACTTCCGTCTACTCGCGGGAGAGCCGTGAGCATGTGCAGATGCTCCGGCGTGATGCCGCGGCCGGGGCGGCCCTGCGGGACGAGGGCGGCGACCTTGCGGCCGAAGTCGGAGTCCATCGGGTCGCCCAGGCGCAGTTCGATTCGGGTGCCGATCTGGTCCTTCAGTGCCGGGCGGGCCTCCATCCAGCGGTTCAGCGAGATGACGACGTGCACGCCGTAGGACAGACCCTGCGTCGCCAGATTCATGATCGGCTGCTCTAGGGCGTCGAAGTCCTGGCGGATCGACCCGAAGCCATCGATCACCAGGAACACATCGCCGAACGGATCCTGATGGGCGCCCGCTGCTGCCGGGCTGCTGTTCGGATCCATCCCTCGCAGACGGCGGAAGTCGGCCATCGACTCGATGCCCAGCTGGCGGAAGCGCAATTCGCGCTGCCGGACGATGGTTTGCATCTCGGCGACCGTGCGGCGGACCTTGTCCGGATCCAACCGAGCCGCGACCGAGCCGACGTGCGGCAGTCCCTCGAGGCTGGCCAACGTGCCACCACCGAAGTCCAGGCAGTAGAACTGCACCTGCTCGGCGGTGTGGGTCAGCGACATCGCCATGATCAGTGTGCGCAGCGCGGTCGACTTACCCGACTGGGGACCACCGACGACCGCGACATTGCCTCGGGCACCTGCGAGGTCGACCGTCATGACGTCGCGGATCTGGTCGAAGGGGCGGTCGACGATGCCGATCGGGGCGGACAGGGTGGCCGCACGGTTGTAGTCGCCGGTGAGGATCGAGCGCGGGCTGAGCTGATCGAGGGTAGGGGGCTCGTTCAGCGGGGGGAGCCAGATCTCGTGCGCCGGGCGGCCGTGGCCACGAATGCGGGAGACCAGCATCTCCAGGTTGGAGATCTTCTCGCCCTCTTCCTTCGCTTCCTCGACCACGACCTGCTGGGGCATGGGGACGCGGTCGCTGGCACGGAACGGGACCTGGTCGGCGGTGAACTGACGTGCCTTGATGTCGATTTCGCCGCCCGCGATACCGGCCTGGGTGATCTCGCGTTGCGCACCGCCGCCGACGTACGGGCCGGAGACATAGGACGCCTGGAAGCGGACGATCTCGCCCGCGTCGGTCTTCAGGTAACCGCCACCCGGGGTGTTGGGCAGGTTGTAGGCGTCGGGCACGCCGAGGACCTGCCGGGATTCGTTGGCGGAGAAGGTCTTCAGGCCGATCCGATAGGACAGGTGCGCCTCCAGGCCCTTCAGCCTGCCCTCCTCCAGACGCTGCGAGGCCAGCAGCAGGTGCACGTGCAGCGAGCGGCCGAGGCGGCCGATCATCACGAACAGGTCCGCGAAATCGGGGTGCTGGGCGAGCAGTTCGGAGAACTCGTCGAGCACCACGAACAGCGCCGGGAGCGGGTCCAGCTCGGCGCCGGACGCGCGGGCCTCCTCGTATTCGGCGACGTTCTTGAAATTGCCGTTCGTGCGCAGCATTTCCTGGCGGCGGTTCATCTCACCCTTCAGGGCGTCCGCCATACGATCGACGAGATCGGCCTCTTCCTCGAGGTTGGTGATGATCGCCGCGACGTGCGGAACGCCTTCCAGGCCGAGGAAGGTGGCACCGCCCTTGAAGTCGACCAGCACGAAGTTCAGCTGATCGGGCGAGTGCGTGGCCAGCATCGACAGCACCAGGGTGCGCAGGAATTCCGACTTACCCGAACCGGTGGCGCCGATGCACAGGCCGTGCGGGCCCATACCGTTCTCGGCGGCCTCCTTGATATCCAGGTACACCGGCAGGCCATCGGTTCCGACACCGAACGGCACCCGGAGCCGATCGCGGTTGTAGCGCGGTTTCCAGGCGGTGGCCGGGTTGAAGGTTCCGATATCACCCAGGCCCATCAGCTGGGACCAGGACGAAATCACTTCGGTCTCTTCGGCGACGACCTCACCGCCGCGCTGGACCGGCGCAACCCGGTACGGCGCCAACCGCCGCGCCGCCTGCTCGGCCTGCCGCGCACTGATGCGGTCGATCATCGCGAAGCGCTCCATATTGCCCGTGGCACCGCGGCCCACGCATTCGCCGTTCTCGACGACCATTTGGATGCCGCGCGAAACCGCCAGGCGGGGGGCGTAATTGCACAGGTCGATGATGGTGACGCCCTCGTAGCCGGATTCGCGGAGGTGATCCTCCTCGGCCTCGAGCAGGCCGCCGTCGACGACGATGACGATGTGCACCAGGTTCTGGTTGGCGGGCTGGTTACGCGAGTAGCGGACGCGGTTGTGCAGCAGCGGGTTCAGGCCCGCGGCCATCGCACGGATCGAGCCGTAGACCATGCGCTGGGCGCCGACGCCGTCCTGCGCCTCCGGATGCTGGGTGTGCGGCAGCCATTTGACCCATTCCCATTCGCGGGAGGTGTCGGCGCCGCAGACCACCGCGACCAACACCTGGTCGGGCGCCTGGAACATGCATAGCTGCAACAGCAACGCGCGGGTCATATCGCGGGCCTGGGCGCGGTCGCCGTTGAGTTGGATCGTCGCGAAACCCTTCACCGCGACCGCGGTCGGCAGGTCCGGGACCGTGGAGTGGGTGCGCACGAACCGGCGCAGCGAGACCGCGGCGATCGGCTCGAGCTCCTCGACCGGACCGGTTTCCGGTGCGACCAGGCGGGTTGCGAGTCGCTGACCGCCCAGGCCGATGCGGGCATGGCAGAAGTCCTTGTCGCCGGGGCGGCGTTCCCACATGCGGCTGGTGCCGGCGAGCATCCAGATCAGTCCCGGCTCCGGGTGACTCCACTCGACGGCGGCGCGCTGCTGTTTGGCGGTCTCGTCGACGTCCTTGCGGACCTGGTCGAGATAGCGCAGATAGTCCTTGCGATCCTCGTTGGCCTCGGCCGCCTTCTGGCCCTTCCCGCTGCCCTGGCCGGCGAACATGCCGATCATCGAGAAGACCATCATCATCGGGAACATCATGTTCATCGGGTTGGAGGCAATACCTCCACCGCGAGTGAACAACAGGGCCATCATCCCGACCATGCCGACGATCATCACGACGGGCATGAGTTTGCTGATGAGGCTGGCCGGTATCGCGCGCGGAATCTCCGGCGGCGGCTGCAGCGTCACCTCGCCGCCCGGAGACCGTGGAACCTCCCGGCGCTGACGACGCTGGAACCGGACTGTGCTCATCGACGGAAGTTCCCCCTTCGGCGACTGTACTGCGGCCTCAGTGTAGAGGGCCGCGCCGACATGTCGTACAGTTCGGGCAGCATTCTGCACGGACGGCCGCGGGACCGCAAACCGGTGCGCTTGCGGAAACACGAGGTAGAGACGAGGTTGGGGGAAGCGTGACGCACGCGCGACTTGATCACATCGAAGAGGATGCGAGCCGCGGCATCGTCCGCGCACCGGACCTGGCACGGGTCACGATTCTGGCCAAACACACCCAGGTCGATATGGCGATTCCGGTCGACGTACCGGTTGCGCTGGTGATTCCCAGCGTGGTCGACATGGTTGCCCAACACAGCCGCACCAATGATTTCGACAACACGGGCGAACAGTTCGAACCGGCCGAATGGGTGTTGGCGCGCATCGGTCAACCGCCCTTTTCGAATTCTTTGAGTTTGGGCGAGCAAGGCGTGCGCGACGGCGAGTTGCTCATGCTCGAAAGCGCCGATCACGTGGCGCCGACCCCGCTGTTCGACGACATCATGTACAACGTCGCGATTGCCGACGCCGACCATTTCCGCGCATGGTCGCCGAAGGTCGCGCGAATCACCGGTTCACTCATCGCGATTGCGACAATGTTGGTCGGCTGCCTCGGTCTGCTGGCCGCGCCCGACGCACTGCCGGGCTGGATTCCGGGCGCGGTGGCGGCCTTCATCACACTTCTGCTGGTCGTCGCCGGCACCGTGCTGAGCCGCATGTACGGCGACCGCACCACGGCGCTGGTCCTCGGCGGCTGCGCGCTGCCCACGGCGTTCACCGCGGGCATGTTGTTCGTGCCCGATCACTATGGCTGGGCGAATCTGCTGCTGGGTTCGGTGCTCGTGGGTGCCACCGCGGTGCTCGCGTGGCGGGTCAGCGGCGTGGGTCTGGCGTTGTTCATCGGCGTGACAACCCTTGCGGTGTTCGCGATTCCGGCGGCGCTGGTGGGACTGCTGACCGCACAGCCGGTCAAGGCGATCGGGGCCGTCGCGGCCGCGCTGGCGCTGGGCGGGCTGGCGCTGGCGCCGCGGGTGTCGATCCTGCTGTCGAAGCTGCCCTTGCCTCCGGTGCCGTCGCCGGGCACGCCGATCGATCCGACCGAGGACGATCCGGACGATCATCGCGCGCTGCCCTCGCTGGAGGCGTTGCGCGCGAAATCCGAACGCGCCCGGATGTATCTGGCGGGTCTGGTCGCCGCCACCACGCTGGTGACCGTCGTCGGCGCGCTGGCCGCCGTCGATGCGAAGGCGACCACGCCGTACTGGCCGGGCGTGGCGCTGGCGCTGGTGTGCGCGGTGGTCCTGATGTTCCGCAGCCGCACCTACGCGGGCGCCGAGCAGGCTGTCGTGCTGATCGCCGGCGGTGCCGCCATCCTGCTGACCATGATGATCGGCGCCGCCTTCACCCAGGAGCAGCCGCTGGCGGTCTTCGGCGCCGCCATGGTCATGCTGATCGGCGCACTGATCCTCGGCATCATCGTCCCCAACCAGCAGGCCACCCCACCCATGCGCCGGGCGGTGGAACTGCTCGAATACGCCTTCGTCGCCGCGGTGGTGCCGCTGGTGTTCTGGGTGGCGGAGCTGTACGCGCTGATTCGGTCGCTCTGAGCGGGTTGGGGGCAGAGGTGTTCGGGCACAGGGGCAAACGCGCGGTGGACAGGCGCGATGCGCGTAGCGGAATGACCGGTCGGCAGAGTGCGCGCCGGGCCGCCGGTGTCGTGCTGGTAGCAGCCATGGCAGGTCTGTCTGCCGCGATCGGCACTCCCGCCGCTGCCGCGGTGGGACCACTGCCGCTGGGTTCAGCGCCGGTACCCCCGGACGGCCCTCCCGCTCCGCCGAGACCGACTGAACCGACCGATGCCTGTGTCCGGTCGATGTCGACGAAGTCGCCGGGAGTCCCACCCGCGCAGGCATATCTAGGGCTCGCCGACGCCTGGAAGTTCAGCCGAGGTGAAGGGCAAAAAGTCGCCGTAATCGACACCGGTGTCAACCGGCATCCCCGACTGCCGAATCTCGAACCGGGCGGGGACTATGTGAGCACTGACGACGGTACCGTCGACTGCGACGGGCACGGCACGGTCGTGGCCGGTCTCATCGCCGGACAACCGTCTCCCGAAGACGGATTCTCCGGCGTCGCACCGGCGGCGCAGATCATGGCCATACGTCAAACCACTCAATATTTCCGTGAGAAAGGTGCTGCGCCAAAGGATCCCAACAACCCCACGATCGGAAATTTTGGCGATATCAACACACTCGCGTCGGCCATCCGCCATGCGGCCGACGCGGGTGCCACGGTAATCAACATCAGCGAAGTTGCCTGCGGGCCGCCCACTCTTTACGACCCCAGTGTGGGCGCAGCCGTGCAGTACGCCGTGCAGGTAAAGAACGTAGTAGTCGTTGTCGCCGCAGGAAATGACGACAATAAGGACTGCCTGGGAAATACCGGCATCGACCCGTTGAATCCGGCCGCGGATCCGTGGGACAACGTCAAGGCCGCGGTGAGTCCTGCCTGGTACGACCGCTACGGACTTGTACTCGCCGTCGGATCGGTCGACCTCAATGGGCAACCATCGAAATTCACCATCCCCGGTCCGTGGGTCGGTGTCGCTGCCCCCGGCGAAGACATCGTCAGCCTGGACCCCAACTCTTCCGGCCTGACCAATCAGTTCCAAGGACGCAACGGACAACCGAATTCACTGCGCGGCACCAGTTTCGCCGCACCGTACGTAGCGGGGGTGGCAGCGCTCGTACGCGCCCGCTTCCCCGAACTGTCAGCGCAGGAAGTCATCGAACGCATCCAGGCCACCGCGCACCGGCCGCCGGACGGCTGGAATCCCTGGCTCGGCTTCGGCATCGTCGATCCCGTTGCGGCACTGACGCATCAGGTCGACCCGAACATTCAGCTGGTGAAGAAGCCCACCAGCCTGGTCAACCGGTCGACGCAGCTGCCGGTGCCCGCGACGCCTCCCCCACCTGACCATACGGCACGGAATGTCGCGCTGATCGGTACCGGCATCGTCGCCGTGCTGGTGATCCTCGGGTACCTGGCTTCGTTCCCGGTCCGCCGCATGTTGGGCGTCCGCGAGAACGAGTAAGAATCGCCATACGGCACAGTCGGATACAACTGTGGGCCGCCTTCCGACGGCCCACAGCTACCAGAAAATCTCACGGCCTGATGGTCAGGGCCAGGGATTCTCCCTGACGTACAGCCCCCACGACCTGTTTTCCACCCATTCGTATGGCTCACAGTAGTAGGTGATGCCGGGCGCGGTCGAATCCTGATGTTGGCTCTGATACTCGGCATTTCGCTGCGCGGCAGCCTGGTCGCAGGCTTCCGGACTGCCGAATTTCGCAATCGGATCCGCGGATGCCGACCCGGCATTGATCAGGCAGATCCCCCCGATTACGGCCACCGACGCAGCAAACGATGCCAGTGCCGAGACTCTCTTACTCATGCAATCTCCTTACCCCCATCATCAGACGGCAGGTGCCGTCATATGTTTGGACGCGCCGATGCTGCGGACGGTTCCACCGCTACGTCTTCGATAGGCTCGGGCTCGAGTATTCCCAGTCGGGCGTTGGCGTCGCGCGCCTCGTCGTCGATTTCCTCTATGCGGTAGCGGATTCGGCGGACCTCGGTGGCGTGGTCGTCGGCTATCTGTTCGATTTTCTGGGTCCAGGTCACGGCTGTTTCACCTCGGTCTCGGGGTCCTGCGGGGGTGAATCGATGATCGGTGGGGCGTACTGGACCTTTGAGCGGTGGTCGGTCTCGTCGTCGGTGCGGGAGGCAGAGGCCATTGCCGGGGAGCCGAAGAAGCCGCTGGGTTGGGTTGCCGCCGTGGGGGTGGCGGGGGCAGCGGTGGATAGAGCGGCGGAGTCGGCGGACGCATAGGACGCCTGTGCGGTTGGTGGCTGGGATGTTCCCGGTTGCGGCGGTCGTCCGGTTTCGGTGCCTCCGGTCTGGTGCTGGGTCTGCGCGTTGCTCGTGGGTGGTTGGGCCTGCGGATTGTTCCCCGGCTGCTGCGGGCCGGGCTGTTGCTGACCCGGTTGTTGTTGGCCCTGTCCGTTGCCGTGGCTCTGGCCGTTGTCGCCCGGTTGGCCCGAAGGCGGATGGCCGGAGGCGCCCGTCGACGCGTCTGTCGGGTTCACATGGTGATCGATCATCTTGTCGATCCGCTCCACGACGTCGATGCCTTCCTTCATCAGGCCGGTGATGCCATCGGTGCCGATGACGGACTTGAATGCGTTGCCGAAGCTTTCGGCGGTGGAGCCGACGGCTTTGAGTGGATCGCCGAGATGGGTCAGGATGTCCGGGACCTTGCCGGTGATCTGGCTGGTCGCCGTGATCACGTTGGCGATGTCGCCAGGGCGCCAGACGCCCTCCTTGCCCATATCGCCTGTGGTCGTGGGCATCTTCGGGGTTTCCGGTATGACAGTCTTGGAGGGATCGGTGGCGGTCTTCGACGGGTCCGTGCCGGTCTTGGACGGATCGGTGCCGGTCTTCGACGGGACCGTGCCGGTCTTCGACGGATCCGTGCCGGTCTTCGACGGATCCGTATTACCGGCGATGAAGCTGGCATTGGTGGTAGCGGGCTGCTGCGGATTGGTGTCGGTCGGCATGGACGCTGAAACCTGTGTCGCTACCGGCACATCCGCCGCGGCCGGCGTCACTGCGGCCGGGCTGGTGGCGGCAGGCTCGGTGCCGTCGGTGGGTTTGCCGCCGCTGAACAAGGTCTGCGTGACTGCGGGCACCGCATTGTCGCCGAGATCCGTTGTCGCCGAAGGCGTTCCACCCGGCGAGTTGTACGGGGCGGCGGAATTCACACTCTCCAGCGCGCCGGCCAGCTGGTCGTAGATCCCGGTCACCGCGGTATGTGTCGCATCGGTCAACCCGGTGTACGCCTGAACCGTGCTGTCCACGGTCGGCACGAACACCCCGTTCAGCCATTGCTCGCAATATGCCTTCGGGTCGCCGGAGGTGAACTCGGGGAGCACCTGCTGCACCAATTGGGTCTGCGCGTCCGCGTCGGCCGCCGCGCCGAAATTCCCTCGCGCATAGGCGATGATCTTGTCGACCTGCTCGCCGGATTTGCCCGCCGCATTCTTGGTGGAGAGATCGGTCCGGACGGCGTCGGCCTTCGTGCGCACGACCTCTTCCAGTTTATCGGCCGCCGTCGTCACCGCCTGCGCGACGCCGCCCAACGCGTCGCGGTCCGCTGCCACCTGGCCGCTCACCGTCTGCGCGTGCTGGACCGCGCTGTTCGCACCTTCCGAATCGCTCCACCGCGCGGGGAGTTCGGCGAAGCGCGCCTGCTGGATTCCGATTTGGTCGCCCACGGTGCCCGAGAGCTGCTGACGGAGCAGGGTCGCGAAGGCGCGCAGCGGATCCACGTTCATCCCACGCTGCTGGTCGTAGCGCGCGGTCAGCGAATTCTCGTCCTTCCCTTGCGGATTCGTGCCCGTCCAGTCGCGATAGCGCGGGACGAACGTGGTGAAGAACCGCAAGCCGTCGCGGCCCGAGTCGAGGATCTTGTCCACGCCCGTGACCGACGCCTCCCCCGACCTCATACCAACTCACTCCCCACCGCCGCCAGCGCCGCGGAGGACGACCGGTCGACGTTTTCGTTCGACGCCGCCGCCCGATCGAGCGCGGTACCGGTGTCGTGCACGCAGTTCGCCCACGCGTACAGGCGCTGGCCGATGCCGCCCAAGGCCCGTCCGATCCGGTCGCCCTGCGTCCGGTACTCACTACCCGCATCGGCGGCCGCGAAGGCCTGCACCGCCCCGGCGATCTGCCGGGCGCTGTCGTTGACGACCTGCGCCGACGACTTCAACTCGCGCGCAATCGCTTGCGTCGCTGGAACATCCATTCTCATTGGGCCCTCCCCCGTCCGCGCACCTGCGTCCAACGATCTCAACAGCAGGCATCTGCGAGGTTCAACTCCCCCCAGACTCCCGGCCTCAAAGTCGCACAGCGACCTTCGAATGTCAAGCCGGATAATACATTTCATCGCACCTCGGCGAATCATTCGCAGCCGCAACTAATAGCCACGTCTGTGACTTGCATCACACCATGGAACGCTTTCGTCGGATGATGCGTCAAATCCATCGATTACACCGAAAACCCTTGATACCGAAGACATTTTCGTGACTGCGGTATAACGTGTCCGCCGTGGCCGAGGAGAGCGAGTGGGCACGCATGACCGGGACCGATGACAGATCAAGCGAAGAGTCGACGGAAACCGAAGAGCGAGCGAAGGAACGGAAGAAACGTTCGTTCCTCCGGGAACTTCCCATACTCGTCCTGGCCACCGCGGTGATCGCGGCCCTGGTGGTGAATTTCATCGGCCGGCCGTACGTTATTCCGTCCGAATCGATGGAGCCGACTCTGCACGGTTGTTACGGCTGCACCGGAGATCGAATCTTCGCGGAGAAGATCGAGTCCTACTGGAGCGATCCCCAACCCGGTGATGTGGTGGTGTTCGCCGCCCCGACCGAGTCGTGGAATTCGGATTACCGTTCGGTTCGATCCAGCAATTCCGTGTTGCGCGCCGTGCAGAACTTTCTTTCCTACTTCGGCCTTATCCCGCCCGACGAAAAGGATCTGGTGAAACGGGTCATCGCGGTGGGCGGCCAAACCGTCCAATGCTGCGACAGCCGCGGACGAGTCATGGTCGACGGAAAGCCCCTGGACGAGCCCTACGTCATCAACGACAGCCCGTTCGACCCCAACGACCCGAATGTGACCGTGGAGAACAAGGGCCGAGCCTTCGGCCCGATCCCCATC
This sequence comes from Nocardia transvalensis, assembly GCF_015477765.1. Classification (GTDB taxonomy): domain Bacteria; phylum Actinomycetota; class Actinomycetes; order Mycobacteriales; family Mycobacteriaceae; genus Nocardia; species Nocardia transvalensis_A. The sequence continues at coordinate 668,349 of NZ_JADLQQ010000001.1, forward strand.
CCACCGGACCACCTGTGGGTCATGGGCGACAACCGCCGCAACTCCTCCGATTCCCGCTTTCACCAAAGCGACGAATTCAACGGCACGGTCCCGGTATCGGCCGTCCGCGGCAAGGCCGTCTTCAAGATCTGGCCCCCGAACCGCATCGGCCCGCTGAGCTCCCGAAACCACCAGCACTAGTCGAAACGCCAGCGGTGGCTTCACCGTCTCCGACGGCTGTCAGTTCTGCGGGACCTGCTGGCCCTCCTGCTTCGGCTTCACCAACTGCTTGGCGGGGTTGGGGTCCGGTGCCACGCCGTCGTGGGCGACCATGGCCTCCTCGCGGCCGAGGGAGGGGCCGGGGGCGAGCCCGCCGACGATGGCGTAGGGGGCCGGTTCCGGCTTGGCCTTTTCGGCGTCCATCCCGAGGGCCTTCTCGGCCTCGGGGTCCTTGATGCCGTAGCGGACGCCGGTGTCGGCGATGAAGAACTTGGCGTCCTTGCGTTGGCTGTCCGGTTCGATGCCGGTGGTCTGGACGAAGACACCGGAACCCGGGGTCTTGTAGAAGGCGTCGACATTCGGGCCCGAGCCGTCGGCCTGGGCCAGCTGCACGGTCCGGGCATCGTCGGGCAGCGGCAGCACATGGCCGGTGAGCACCGACAATTCGGCGTGGCTGGTGGCGCCCGCCTTGTCCTCCGCACCCGCGATCGGCTTCCAGGACATGCAGCCGACCGGCTGATCCTTGCCCTCCACAATCGTCGGCGCAGTCTCCGGGAACTTGTCCACGGGCAGTGCCGATGCGGGCGGTGCATACGTGCGCACGGAGTTGTCGATCAATTCATCCGGCGTGGACTGCGGAAACTTGCCACGGATGATTTCGGCGGTCAGCGGCGAGATCGGCTGCAGGCCCTCGTAGAGCACCACGAAATAGTGCTTGCCGTCGTTGTTCTGGGTCTGGACGACATCGCTGATCCGGTGGTTGGCGATCGGATAGGTCGGGATGCCGCCGGGATCGTTGATCTTCGGCGCGTCGATCGGCAGCACCTCGGGGATCGCGTTGAGCAGACCTTCGCTGATGGGCCGCGGGGTTATGCCACGGATCTGCAATGCATTCGTGACGGCCGGTTCGGTCATGTTCACCCTGGCGCGCTTGTTGTCGTAGATCAGGTAGACGGCGTCCTTACCCTGCACCAGCAGAGCCTTACCGTGATCCATGACCGTGGCCTTGGTGCCGAGAACCGGATCGTCCGCGATCACCGTCGTGGTCAGGTCACGGCTGCCGTCGACCTTCAACTCATCGCAGATCGTCCACGCTCTTCCCTTGCCGTCGGTGGCGAAGTTCAGGGAGCTCGGTGCGCCCGGGATGCCGATCAGGGCGCCCAGGGGCTTCTTCGACAGCTCGGATTCCTTGATGGAGACGGCTTTCGCCGGTTCGCCGACCGCCAGGCGGGCCGAGGCGAGGTTCAGGGCCGGGTGGACGACGCCGTCGACGACGGCGTAGACCGCGCCGGAGTCCTTGCCGATGAGGATCTTGTTGTCGCCGATGGAACCCTGGGGGCGCAGCAACGCCAGCACTCCGGCGCCCGCCAGGACCAGGCAGCCCAGAATGACGCCGGCCGCGTAGGCGCGCGACTGCGAGCGCATCGGGTCGTGCAACATCCGCACGTCCCGGCGCACCAGGGCATGCTCCATCCGCCGGACCAGGAAGCGGTAACCGCTCACCTGCCAGCGAGTGGTGGGTTTTGAAGGCATGAGTCCTCCCCCGAACAGTGCTCGCGTTCGCTCAACACAGTACAGTTCAGCAGGACCGAAGTTCAGCTCGGCCGCCGAGAACAGGCCGACACGGGGTACTTGGGGGACGACGACGATGGCCGAACCGGGCGGGACGAACACTCGCCGGCTGTTTGGACGGATTTCGCTGCCGAATCTGTTGGCGGCGCAGCTGCTCGGATTGGCCGTCGGGCTGACAGTACTGGCCGTGCGCGTGCAGTGGTGGTACGCGCTGGGTGGAGCGGTCGCGGCCGGTCTGCTGCTGTTGATTCCCCTGGGCAAGCGCACACTCGCCGACTGGATCGCCACCGTGTGGCGGTATTGGACGCGCACCGATTACGAACTCGGCGACACCGTCGATTTCCGTGGCCCGGACGGCCGCTCGCTCGGTCTGTACTGGGAGGGCAGCCGAGTGGTCGCGGTGGTCGAGGTGCTGCCGCCCAAGGGCGGGCTCACCCGCATCGACCGCAATACCGTGCACGCCTCGCACCTGCTGCCGCTACCCGAGCTGGCGCAGTGCCTCAGCCAGCACGACATCCTGCTCAGCGGCATCGACATCATCAGCCACGGCCACCGCAGCCGCTCCGGCACGCCCGCCGGGCCGATCTACGAGTCGCTGCTGGGTCCGCTGCCGGCCACCGCCCATCGCACGGTGTGGCTGGCCATCAGCTACGACGCGCTGGCCTGCCCGGAAGCCGCCGACCGCCGCGGCGGCGGGACCGAGGGCGCGAGTCGTGCCATCACCATCGCCACCCAGCGCATCGTGCGGGCGCTCGAGGACGCCGACTGCTCCGCGCGCGTCCTGACGGCACCCGAAATCCGCACGGCGGTTTGGCAGATCACCGGCGGTGCCGATCCGCGCACCATCACTCATCACTGGCGTTACGCCGAACTCGGCAACAGCGTCAACATCGGCGCCGCCGTCGATCCCCGGCGCTTGGATTCGGATCTGCTGGCCCAGCTGTGGGTGGCGCCGTCGCGGGGTACCACGGTCGCGGTGCGGCTGCGCCCGGGCAGCGCCGCCGACACCGTGAACCTCGGCGCCGCATGGCGATTGACCGCGCGGGAGCTGCCGGAGAAGGCCAGGCGCAAGGCCATGGTCTCGATGAACGGGCGGCATCGCCAGGGCCTGCTCGCGCATCTGCCGATCGCCGTCGGGAGCGTGGACGATACGGTACCGCTGGCCGAATATCCGATCGATGTCGTGGACGCGCTGCGGCTGCCGTCCTCGGGCTGCGGTCAGCTGATCGGCTCCGACGACGAGGGCAACGGTGTGGCGATCCGGCTTGTCGGCCAGGGCATTTCCACCGTGTACGTGGCCGGTGAGCTGTATCTGGCGCAGCAGATCGTGTTCCGGGCGCTGGCCGTCGGCGAACGCATCCTGATCCGCACCGATCGCCCGGAGGCCTGGGAGCAGCTGGTCACCACCATCGGCAATCCGCAGCGGCTGGCCATTGCCGTCGAAACCCACCAGAGCGACGCCGATTTCACCGCCGCCGTGGTCGACGGGGTCCTCGCGCCGGCACCGCACGCCGGCGTCACCACGATCTATGTCAGCGGCGACCCGCGCAGCTGGCCCGGCGGCCGTCCCGACCTGTCGATCTACCAGCCCGGCGCGATCGGCAACCGCGTGGTCCTGCGCACCGGCACCGCTCAGGTGGATTTGACCCTGGTATCGATTCCGCGCGAGACGACCTACATCGGCCAGCCCCGCGGCCGTCGCGCAATGGCCACCCAGTAGTCAGCCCGGATACGGATCGGTCTCGCGGGCCGTCCGCAGATGCCGGGCCCACCATGCCAACTGGCGCAGCAGGCGCTGAGCCGCATCCACGGCCGCGCCGTCCCGGGTTTCGCCGTCGGCGTCGAACTTGCGTTTGGCCTCGTGGAAGCTGACGCTCTCGCGGATCGACACCATGTGGATCTCGGCCACGACCTGACGCAGCTGCTCGATGGCGCGCAGGCCCCCGGACAGGCCGCCGTAGCCGACGAATCCGATGGGCTTGGCCCGCCACTCGTGCTTGGCGGTGTCCAGCGCGGTCTTCAGCGACGCCGGATAGCCGTGGTTGTATTCGGAGGTGACGACCACGAACGCGTCTGCGGCGGCGAGGCGTTCGCGGTAGGCCTGCGACTCGGGTGTCGGCGACAGATCCGCCGGTAGCGGGGTATCCCTGAGATCGATGACGCCGACGTCGAATCGGTGATCCGCGCGGGCGGTGCGCAGAAACCAGTCGGCGACCACCGGTGCGAACCGTTCGGGCCGCACGCTGGCGACGATGACCTCGAGCCGCAGCGGATTGTCCATGGCGCGAGCCTAATAGCGGCCCGGACGACGGGGAGGGACCACCCTCGTACACCGCCGCGGCGGTGATGGTGCACGATATTCGCCGGCTATCACGGCCGTGCGGCGGAACCGGCGATCTCGGGAAGGGGGCGGATGCGGTGACTATCGGGGAGTGGCTGCTGATCGAGACGCTCGACGGTCTCGAGAGTGGATCGGTGCTGGCGGTCGGTACCGCGCCGAGGCAGTGGAAGTCGCTGTCGCGGACCGTGCCTGCACGGCTGCTGCCGCTGGTCGCCGAGGCCTTCGAGAGCCGTCTGCCCGTCGCCCGGGAGTTGCCCAGGTCCCGGCACGCCTGGTCGCGCCGACACGCGCGTGCGGTTCCCATTGCTGGGCCGGACGGATGCGTGCACGGCGTGCAGTTCTGGGTGGGCGGCGACGATCCGCCGCAACCGCCGCCGGTGGCGCCGTTGTTGCTCGACTCGAACAGCCGCCGCACCCAGGTGCTGTCGGCCGGGCTGGGGCCGGCGTTCGACCACGGGCGGTCGGTGTGGTTCGGGGCGGAATCGTTCGAACACGTCGAACGGTTCGACGGGGCGCTGGATCTGGTCGCCACGGTGAGCCGCGCGGCGCCCGGCGCGCGCTGGCTCGGCGAGGTCTCGGTGCGCGCCCGCGACGGCCTGCGGACGCTGCTGCTGGCCACCCGCAACATCACGGGCGATCGGTACCGCTGGCGTGGTCTACTCGCCGATGTCACCGACAGCGTTCCGCCGCAGGGCAAATCGTTCGAGGCGACGACGGTCGATGCCCTGGTCAGTACGAATCCGGGCCTCTATCTGGCGGTGGTCGATACGGCACGGGTGCGGTTGATCCGGTGGATCAGCGCACCGGTGCCGGGGTTGCGCTGGGCGGGCGACACCGACGAGCGGACCATGCCGCATCCCGGCGACCGTGCTCGAATCCTCGCCGCCCGCAGCGACATTCTGGCCGGAATGCCCTTCCGCGCCGTCCCCGGCCTGCGTCTGGCCGCGGTGGACGGCGGCTGGTTGACCGTCGACGCCGAGGTCTCTCCCCTCCCGTACGGCCCACCCGACGGCAGCCCACCCGAATTCGCCCTCGTCCGCATCGAATTGCGGTCGACCCCGGGTACCGCATAGCCCATCCCGGGCGAGAAAGCTTCGGGTCAGGGGCGAGCGAAGGTGCGGGCTGTCGCGTAGTCCGCCAGGCCCTCGGCAGGGGCGATTTCGGCGGTGAAGGCGAGGGCGTGGCGGGCGCGCTCCGGGTGGGCGACGATGTGGCGGACGTCGGTGACGCGGTATTGGCCGCTGACCACCGGTTCCGGGCCGCCGCGGGCGCGGGACATGATGGAGGCCACCTCCCACAGCGTGATCGGATGGCCGGAGGCGATGTTCAGCGGGACGAAGCCCGGGAGCGGACGTTCCACGGCGGCGAGCGTGGCGGCGGCGGCATCGCGGACGTGCACGAAATCCCGGGCCTGGCCGCCGTCTTCGAAGACGAACGGAGCACGACCGGCCTCGAGTTCGGCGCGGAATCGGGCCGCCACCCCGGAATGGGCGGCCAGGGCGGCATTCTCGTTGACCGGGTCGCCGTACACATGGTGGTAGCGCAGCACGGTGACCGCCGCGCCGGTGGTGATACCCCAGGCCAGCGAGTAGTGCTCCTGCGCGACTTTGCTTGCGGCATAGGCGGTCCGGGGACGCAGCGGGGAGTCCTCGCCGACCGGCTCCCAGGTCAGGATCTCCCCGGTGCGCGGGGCCCGGTGGTCGAACATGCCGCGGTCGAGATCGGCGCGCCGCCGCACGCCGGGAAAGAACGGCCCGCTGTGTGCTCCGCGGTAGCGCCCCTCCCCGTACACCGACACCGAGGAGCCGAGCACCAACCGCCGAATCCCGGCTCGTTCCATGGCCGCGAGCAGGACCGCGGTGCCGAAGTCGTTGTGCGATGCGAAAACCGAGGCGTCCTGCATGGTCGGCTCGCCGGGCCGTACCGCCGAGCTCGGTCGGCTCACCGGCCGCGCTGTCGGTTCGGTCCCCCGCTCGCCATCCGGTGCGGCGTTGGAACCCGTTGATGCACTGGGCGATTCGGCGGAGGAAACCGCTGGCGAATCCGAGTCGGGGGTGCCGGGCCCGACCTCGGCCGAGTCACCCGACCCCGACGAGTCCGCGCTACCTCGATCGACCACCTTCCGGCCCGGTTCCGACGAACCGCGTTCCCCGGCCTCGGTCGAGCCCGCGGCGGCAGACCCGACCGCGCCCACCGCAGCATCCGCACCCTCACGGCCGAAGGCCACCGAACCCGGCGGGACGGCCGCGGCGAGGTGACACACCACCTCGACCCCTCGCAGCAGCGGGTCCAGCGCCTCGGGGTCGCGGATATCGATCAGCGAAACACCTTCGGGCACAGCGGGATCTGGGCCATGGACGGCGGCGACCATGGCATCGATGGCCACCACGTCATGCCCGGCCGCGGCGAGAACCCGGTGGACATGCGATCCGATGAATCCGGCGGCCCCGGTCAGCAGCACGCGCATGATGTCGCCCCCTCGTCCTGTGCCGTCCGAGTGCTCATGGGCTCAGGGTAGTTCGAAAGGCAGCGCGACCCCCGCATGAACACGGCAGCGTTCGCAGGTCTCGGTGCCCTCGGCCGCCGACACCGCCTGCCGGACAAGCTTCTTGAACGGCACCAGATTCTTCTCGAATTCGGCGAAGACCTCCACGGCGCTCACACCCGTACCGGCCTCCAGCCCGGCATCCAGATCGGTGACCAAAGCGATGGCGGCGTAGCACATTTCGAGTTCACGGGCGAGGACGGCCTCCGGAAAACCGGTCATATTGACCAGCTCCCAGCCCTGCGCGGCGAACCAGCGGCTCTCGGCGCGGGTGGAGAAACGCGGCCCCTGCACCACGACCATCGTCCCCGCGGCTTTCAGCGGCAGCTCCGGGACCGCCGACGCGATGGCCGATGCTCGCAGCTCCTCACAGTAGGGATCGGCGAAGGAGACGTGGATGCCGCCGTTGTCGAAGTAGGTCTGGGGCCGGCCCGACGTCCGGTCCACCAGCTGATCGGGGACGGCGACGGTGCCCGGCCCCCAGTCGGCACGCAGGCTGCCCACCGCGCACGGCGCGAAGACGCGGCGCACGCCGATCGACCGCAGCGCCCACAGATTGGCCTGATACGGCACGGTGTGCGGAGAGTATTCGTGTTTGCGGCCGTGCCGCGGCAGGAACGCCACCTGGCGGCCGTCGATGTCGCCGACGGTGATCGGTGCGCTCGGCGCACCGTAGGGTGTGTCGATCTCGAGGGTGGTCGCGTCGTCGCCGAAGAAATCGTAGAAGCCGCTGCCGCCGATGATGGCCAGCGCGGGCCGGGGAACCGAACTCATGTGCCGATTCTCGCGCACCCGGGATCGCCGGGACGCATCGCCTCATGCGAACGCGCGCATCCGTGCCGACCTGACAATTCGTACAATACGTTGTACCCTAGGGGGGTATCAGACCGAGCAAAGGCGGAGCGAGGATGACCGAGGACCAGATCACCACGGCGGACCAGCCCTGCCACGACCACGCCACGCACGGCTACATCACCGCCAAGGACGACTACCTCAAGCGCCTGCGCCGGATCGAGGGCCAGGCCCGCGGCCTGCAGCGCATGGTCGAGGAGGAAAAGTACTGCATCGACATCCTCACCCAGGTCTCGGCGATGACCAAGGCCCTGCAGGCCGTGGCCATGGGCCTGCTCGAGGATCACATCAGCCACTGCGTGGTCGACGCCGCGGTGAAAGGCGGGCCGGACGCCGAGGCCAAGATCAAAGAGGCCACCGACGCCATAGCCCGCCTGGTCCGCTCCTGACCTCGGCCCCGGCCAAGAGCATGCCGGGGCCGAGGTGTTCGGGTGGTGCGCCGGGGCCTCGTGACGTCAGGCCCGTTCGGCGAGGGCGGGGGCCAGCGCGCGCAGGGTCGGCAGGAATTCGTCGGAGGCGACCTGGATCGCGACCTGGTCGGCGCCCGCCGCGAGATGGGCCACCAGGGAGTCGGCGATCTGGTCCGCGGTGCCGTGCAGCGCGAGCGCGTCGATCAGGCGGTCGCTGCCGGGTGCGGCCACGTCCTCGTCGGTGAAGCCGAGTCGCTTCAGATTCGATACGTAGTTCTTCAGGCCCAGGTAGAACTCCACCCGCGGCCGGGCGGTCAGGCGCGCCTGCACCGGATCGGTATCCAGCACCACCTTGTGCTCGGCGACCAGGAGGGACCCGTCGCCCAGAATCTCGCGCGCCTGGCGGGTGTGTTCGGCCGTGGTCAGGTACGGCAGGGCGCCCGCCGTGCGGTCGCGCGCCAGCTCCAGCACGCGCGGGCCGAGGGCGGCGAGGGCGCGGCGCTCCTTCGGCACCCCGGCCTCGTCGAGCACGTCGAGATATTCGACGAGAGCGTCATAGGGCTTGCGGTAGACGTCGGTGTGCTCGGGATGCCCGGCACCGACACCCAGGATGAAGCGGCCCGGGAACCGCTTGTCGATCCGGTGGAACGATTCGGCGACCTGCTTGGCCGGGGCCGACCAGATATTGACGATGCTGGTGCCGACGCGCTGGGCCTCGGTCGCCTCCAGCAGGGCCTCGACCCCCGGCAGCTCGGCCACCGGCGAGCCGCCCAGCCACAGCGTGTCGTATCCGAGGCCTTCCAGCTCGCGCGCCGCCTCCGGCGTGAACACCGAGTAGTGCGCCCATACTCCGTACCGTCCGAGTCCCTGAGTCGTCATGTTCGATCCGAACCGCGGTGCGCCCGAGAGTATTCCGCGGCTCGAATACGCCGCACCGGGACCTAGCACTCTAGCGGTGAGAGTGCTAAATTTGTCGGTGGACAGCATACGGCGCCCGCCGCCGTGGCGGGTGTCGCCACTGGATATGGAGGTGATTCCTGTGCTGAGGTTCGATCCGTTCCACGACATCGACACCGTTGCCCGCCAGCTCCTGGGAGAGACTGCCGGCACAGCACGCGCGCCACGTTTCATGCCGATGGATCTGTTCAAGGCCGGCGATCACTATGTGCTCAACGCCGACCTGCCGGGCGTCGACCCCGGTTCGGTGGATGTCAGCGTCGACAACGGCACCCTCACCCTGAAGGCCCAGCGCAGCCTGCCCAGCGATCAGAACGTGCAGTGGGTCGCGTCCGAGCGCTTCGCGGGCACCTACATGCGCCAACTCACCCTCGGTGAGGGCATCGACACCGACAACATCTCCGCCACCTACAACGACGGGGTGCTGTCGGTCACTCTCCCGATCGTGGAGAAGGCCAAGCCGCGCCGGATCGAGATCAGCGGAATGGGGAAGGGCCCCAAGACCATCGAGGCCGGCTCTTCGGGCAGCAGCTGAAGAGCCAAGCTCCCCCGCTGGCTACCGCTGTCACGGTGACACCGGCGGGGGCGTCCCTCGAGAAGTGAAGGAGGTGGTGGCCGCATAGTGACGACCTCGAATACAGAAGACACGACCTTCGAATAGGCAACGGCGGCCGCGGTTTTCGCCCGCGGCCGCCTCTTCGTGCCGGCGGGCCCTACGCGAAGTTCGGATGGACGTGTTCCGGAACGGGTTTCGCGGGCATCGGCAGCGCCCGCAGGCGGGCACGCAGGACGACGTCGGTCACCGCATACGGGATGTCGTCTTCCTCGGGCTCGGAGGGGTCGAGGCCCAGTTCGATGACTTCGCGGTCGTGGGCTTCGCGGACGCCGAGGGCGGCCTCGACCTGCCAGCGGAATTCGTCGGGCGAGATGGGCGCCTCGGGGGCGGATTCTTCCTCGTTGGTCATGCGGCGGGCCTCGGCGAGACCCTCCTCCCCGACGAAGGGGGCCAGGTCGTTGACGGCGCCGCAGTCCTCGTCGTCGACGAAGAGCAGGAAGCCGTCGCTGCGCCCGGCACGGCGAAAGCTGCCGTACAGGACCGAACCCACACCCTTCCCCTCGGACCAGCGGAAATAATCACCGGCGGTCACCGGTTCGGCCAGTTCGTTCACCCATTCCGGGGCGGTGATCCCCGCCGCGACGAGCTGGTCGGCGGCCTCCATCGCGATCGAGCGCGTCGGCTCCGGGGTCAACGCCGCGACACAGCGCAGGAACGCCACCGAGCCCGGGCTCGCGAGTTCCTCGGCCTCGGCGATGAACAGGCGGGCGAAGATCTCCGCGGTATCCGGGCCGGTGCCGTAGCCGACCGCGAGCAGCGAACCGGCCAGGTATTCCCCGTCCACCGCGTCCTGCACGTTCTCGAATTCCCCGAGGGTGGCGGCGGCGCTGTCGAGCATCTCGCGGACCGCGGGATGGTCCGGACCGATACCTTCCTCCGAGGGCACGAGCGTGTCCGCCTGCTCGGCCACGCGTCCCTGGTTCTTCTTGCCGTTCTTGCGGCCACGACTTACCGGACTCATGTGGGCCGAGTCTGCCACGTGCGATGCCCGAGGCTCCGGGCAACTCGCCGCTCAGCCGCCACAGCAGCCCTCACCGGCCGGTACGGTGCGCATTTCGCGCGTCTGAGCGTTGCGTGCGGCCAGTTCGGCATCGGGCGGATAGTCGACGGCTACGAGGCTCAGGCCGTGGGCGGGGGCGACGGTGACCGAACTGGAGCGTTCGCGTTCGTCGAGCAGCGCGGCGACCCACTCGGGGGTGCGGCGGCCTTCCCCGACGGCCAGGACAGCGCCGACCAGGCTGCGGACCATGGACCAGCAGAACGCGTCGGCGCTGACATGGGCGGTCAGCAGGTCACCTGCCTGCTCCCAGTCGAACCGCTGCAGTTCGCGGACCGTGGTGGCACCCTCACGGCGACGGCAGAAGGCGGCGAAATCATGCAGGCCCAGCAGCTTTGCGGAGGCCTCGCGCATGGCGGCGAGATCGACACCGGGACGGCACGGGACCACGCTGCGGGCCTGCAGCGGTTCGGCGCCGTACGGCGCGGTGGTCAGCCGGTAGGCGTAGTGACGGCGAATCGCCGAGAATCGAGCGTCGAATTCGGGCGGGACGACGCGGACGCCGGTGATCCGCACATCCTTCGGCAGGAAGCGCGCCATGCGGTGGATCAATGCGGGGCCGTCGGGTGCGGAGGTGGTGTCGAAGTGCGCGACCTGCCCCTCGGCGTGCACTCCGGCGTCGGTGCGCCCGGCGACCGTGAGCTGGATCGGCTCGCGCAGGACCTTGCTCAGCGACTCCTCCAGCACGCCCTGCACGGTCCGCAGGCCCGGCTGGCGGGCCCAGCCGATGAAATCGGTGCCGTCGTAACCGATATCCAGTCGTACCCGAACCGCAACGGTTTGCTGGGCCGGATCCTCCGCGATCACAGCGACCTCCTGGTTAACATGGGCGAGCCCGCCGACCCGGAGGGGACGGCGGGCTCACGCGGCATGTGAGGGAGCGAATTACTCGCTCTTGTCCTCGGCGGCCTTCTCCTCGGCAGCCGGGGTCTCCGCCTCGGTCGCCTCGGCCTTGGCCTCGTCGGCCTTCGCCTCGTCGGCCTTGGTCTCCTCGACCGGGGCCTCCGCCTTCTGCTGCGACGCGGCCACCCGGCGCGCGCGCTCGGCCTCGTTGGTCACGGTCTTCTCCCGGACCAGCTCGATGATGGCCATCGGCGCGTTGTCGCCCTTGCGGGGCAGGGTCTTGATGATCCGGGTGTAGCCACCCTCGCGGCCCTCGAACGACGGTCCGATGTTCGCGAAGAGGTTGTGCACCACATCCTTGTTGCGGATCACCTTGAGCACCTCGCGACGGTCGGCAAGGGTGCCGGCCTTCGCCTTGGTGACGAGCTTCTCGGCGTACGGGCGCAGCGCCTTGGCCTTGGCCTCGGTGGTCGTGATCCGACCGTGCTCGAAGAGCGCCGTCGCCAGATTGGCGAAGATCGCCTTCTGGTGCGACGCCGACCCGCCGAAGCGGGCACCCTTCTTGGGCTTGGGCATTGTTGGAATCTCCTTAAGGAAGGCCCCCTGAGTCGGACACAGCGCTGCGTCCGCTGGTTGGCCTAGAGCTGTTCGGTCTCGGCGTAATCCTGTTCGCCGCTGTCGGTGTCGCTGAACGAGCCGCTGTCGCTCCAGGTCCCGCTGGCGGCGTCGTAGCCGACGACGCTGGAGGGATCGAAGGAGGCCGGGCTGTCCTTGAGCGAGAGGCCCAGCGAGTGCAGCTTGACCTTGACCTCGTCGATGGACTTCTGCCCGAAGTTGCGGATGTCCAGCAGATCCGATTCGGTGCGGGCGACCAGCTCGCCGACGGTGTGCACGCCCTCGCGCTTGAGGCAGTTGTACGACCGCACGGTGAGGTCCAGGTCCTCGATCGGCAGCGCGAACGAGGCGATGTGGTCCGCCTCGGCCGGGCTGGGTCCGATCTCGATGCCCTCGGCCTCCACGTTCAGCTCGCGCGCCAGGCCGAACAGCTCGACCAGGGTCTTACCGGCCGACGCCAGCGCATCCCGCGGGGAGATCGAGTTCTTGGTCTCGACATCCAGGATGAGCCGGTCGAAGTCGGTGCGCTGCTCGACACGGGTCGCCTCGACCTTGTAGGTCACCTTCAGCACCGGAGAGTAGATCGAATCCACCGGGATCCGGCCGATTTCCGCGCCCGAGGCCTTGTTCTGCACGGCCGGGACGTAGCCGCGACCGCGCTCGACGACGAGCTCGATCTCCAGCTTGCCCTTGTCGTTCAGGGTGGCGATGTGCATGTCCGGGTTGTGGACGGTCACACCGGCCGGAGGCACGATGTCACCGGCGATGACGGCACCCGGGCCACTCTTGCGGACGTACATGGTGACCGGCTCGTCCTCTTCGGACGACACGACCAGGCCCTTGAGGTTCAGGATGATGTCGGTGACATCCTCCTTCACGCCCGGGACGGTGGTGAACTCGTGCAGCACGCCGTCGATGCGGATGCTGGTGACGGCCGCGCCCGGAATGGACGACAGCAGCGTGCGGCGCAGCGAGTTGCCGAGGGTGTAACCGAAGCCCGGCTCCAGCGGCTCGATGGTGAACCGCGACCGGTTCTCGGTCACGACCTCTTCGGTCAGCGTCGGTCGCTGTGAAATCAGCATGAGGATCTCCTCCTTCAGGGGCGCCCGCTATTTGACGCCCACGAATTGGTTCCCCGGTCCCCGGCATTTTCTCTGAGGGAATGCCGGGGCGAGGACAGCAAGCTCGAACCGCTTACTTCGAGTAGTACTCGACGATGAGCTGTTCGTTGATCGGCACGTCGATCTGCGCACGCTCCGGCAGCTGGTGGACCAGGATCCGCAACCGGTTCGGCACGACCTGCAGCCAGCCCGGGATCGGGCGGTCGCCGACGGTCTCGCGCGCCACCTGGAACGGCAGCGTCGGCAGGCTCTTCTCCTTGACATCGATGATGTCGTACTGGGAGACCTGGTAGCTCGGGACGTTCACCTTGACGCCGTTGACCAGGAAGTGGCCGTGCGAGACCAGCTGACGGGCCTGACGACGGGTCCGGGCCAGGCCGGCGCGGTACACGACGTTGTCCAGCCGAGTCTCGAGCAGACGCAGCAGGTTGTCGCCGGTCTTGCCCTTCTGCCGGTTGGCCTCCTCGTAGTAGCGGCTGAACTGCCGCTCCATGATGCCGTAGGTGAAGCGCGCCTTCTGCTTCTCCTGCAGCTGGACCAGGTACTCGCTCTCCTTGATCCGCGCGCGGCCGTGCTGGCCCGGCGGGTAGGGACGACGCTCGAACGCCTGGTCACCGCCGACCAGGTCGACGCGCAGACGACGCGACTTGCGGGTGATGGGGCCGGTGTAACGGGCCATTTCGCTCTACCTTCCTTCCCGCTTAGACGCGACGCCGCTTGGGCGGACGGCAACCGTTGTGCGGCTGCGGGGTGACATCGGAGATCGTGCCCACCTCGAGGCCGGCGGCCTGCAGCGAGCGGATCGCGGTCTCGCGGCCCGAACCCGGGCCCTTGACGAACACGTCGACCTTCTTGACGCCGTGCTCCTGCGCCTTGCGGGCGGCGTTCTCCGCGGCCAGCTGGGCGGCGAACGGGGTCGACTTGCGCGAACCCTTGAAGCCGACGTGGCCCGAGGACGCCCACGAGATGACGTTGCCCTGCGGGTCGGTGATCGACACGATCGTGTTGTTGAACGTGGACTTGATGTGCGCGTTGCCGTGCGGAACGTTCTTCTTGTCCCGGCGCCGCGACTTCTGGGTCTTCTTGGGGCCGGAGGCCCGACTCTTCGGAGGCATCGGTTATCCCTACTTCTTCTTGCCGGCGACGGTCTTCTTCGGACCCTTGCGCGTGCGCGCATTGGTCTTGGTCCGCTGGCCGCGCACCGGGAGGTGGCGACGGTGGCGGATGCCCTGGTAGCAGCCGATCTCGATCTTGCGACGGATATCGGCCTGCACCTCGCGGCGCAGGTCACCCTCGACCTTGAACTCCGACGCCTCGATGTAGTCGCGCAGCTTGGTCAGATCGTCGTCGGTGAGATCCTTGGCGCGAGTGTCCGGGCTGACGCCGGTGTTCTCGAGGATCTCCTTGGCGCGGGTACGGCCGACGCCGAAAATGTAGGTCAGTGCGATCTCCATGCGCTTCTCGCGCGGGAGATCGACGCCCATCAGACGTGCCATGGTGGCGATTCCTTAACTGTTGCGGAGGTCTGCTCCCTGTCCGTCCCCTCGGGTGGGGCCCCGGCCTCCGAACCGGGGGTAGGTGGGCATCCGCCCTTTCGGGCTCGTCAATGCCCACTGGCGCTGGGAGGTCTTCTTTTTGTTCTGCCAATCCGATCGGCGATCGGTGCTTGGCCGGTGAACTAGCCCTGGCGCTGCTTGTGGCGCAGGTTGTCGCAGATCACCATGACCCGGCCGTTACGGCGGATCACCTTGCACTTCTCGCAGATCTTCTTGACGCTCGGCTGAACCTTCACGTCCGTCCAATCTGGTTGTGGCTCACAGGGGTGTGAACACAGGTTTTCCCCGGCCTAATGGCCGGGGAAGTCTTTTGTCGCGAGCCGGAGTTTCCGGCCCCTGTTCCCGGCGTGCTTTTCGCCGGGATCACTTGTAGCGGTAGACGATCCGACCGCGGCTCAGGTCGTAGGGCGACAGCTCCACGACCACACGGTCCTCGGGGAGGATACGGATGTAGTGCTGCCGCATCTTCCCGCTGATGTGCGCGAGCACTTTGTGACCGTTTTCCAGCTCGATCCGGAACATCGCATTGGGCAGCGGCTCGATAACCCGACCCTCGACCTCGATGGCCCCGTCTTTCTTCGCCATATCCTCCGCGATCCCGTTTGCGCTGGTCCCGGGTTGGGCCCAGCTCTTCGGCTAGCTTGTCACTGCAGTTTGTCGTGCACTTGTGTCGACCAGGTGCCATACTCTCCGGAAGCAGCATGCGGACATGAGCGACCGGCGGGTAGGTGCACCGCCGATCAAGCTTACCTGTGCATGCGCTATCCGGCCAAATGGGGCCGCCAGGCACTCAGATGTTGAGCCGGGGTGTCGCCACCTGGCTGATCGCCGCTCCCGCCGCCGCGTCTTGCGCCTGCACCTTGTCGGCCGCGGCTTTGAGCGTTTCCGCGAGGTCGGCAAGGTTCCCCAGCAGCATGGTCCGGCGGCCCTCCAGATAGGTGTTGAACCGGCCGAACGCGCTCGCCGCCGATTCCTGCCATCCGTCGCGGCTGTCGGCGATGGCCTGATCGGTCTCGCGCAGGGTCGCCCCGGAGTCGTTGAACAGAACGTCGAGCCTGCCCGCCGCGGCGCGCAGCATCTGCGGATCGACCGCAACCTGATCGGCCACCAATTCCCCCCGTTCGCACTGACGTGTCGCGATTGCCCGATATGCTACCGGCCAGCGCAAGCTCTACGGATTCAGTGGGGGAACCGTTCGATGCTGCTACCGGACATTCGCTGGTGGAACGAGTTGGCACTCGAGATGCTCGAAGCGTCGCTGACTCGCCGCATAACCACGCTGGAGGATGTCACGACTCAGCTGGCGGATATCGGGAAACTCCCTGGCTGGATCGGCGACGCCGCCGACGCGGCACATCGCAGGTTCACCGTCACCGCCGATCAGCTGACCGACGAGGCCGCGGCGCTGGGCGCGGTCCGCGAACTGACCAAGCAAACCCGCGCGGCCGTCGCGCACCTGAAGCAGACGCTGGCCACGATCGACCAGCAGGCCGCGGCGAACGGACTCGAGGTCTGGGACAACGGGCATGTGACCATCGCCGACCGGCCCAATGCGCCCGATGCCGCGTCGGTGGAGGCATTACGGCTGGAACTGATCCAGGCCGCACGCGCGGTCATGCGCCAGGCCGACGACATCGATGCGGACGCGGCGGCAGTGCTGAACAAGGCCGCCGACGGACAGATCAGCGACAACGGGGCCGCCGACGTCGCCGCGGCGTCCACGGCAGGAGCCGCCCAGGGCGGACTGACCGCACCCGCTCCCCCGGAGAACGGGACTCCGCAGCAGAACAAGGAGTATTGGGATGCGATGGACAAGCAGCAGCGGCGCGAGGTCATCGAGAAGCATCCCGAATGGATCGGCAACCGGGACGGCATACCGTCCATGGCCCGGCACGAAGCGAATGTCGGCCGTATCGACGATGAGCGTGCGCGGTTGACGCAGGAACGGGACAGGCTGCAAGAGGAGTTGGAGGGAAAACCTGAGGGTTCGAAATACCCGAATACACGGGACCCGTACGGCGAGGAGAGGGCGGAGCTGTCTCGGGTCGAGGCGAAGTTGAAGGACCTGGAATCGCTCGAAAAGACACTGGCGGACCATCCGCTCGACCCTGCCAACCCGGACAAAGGGGCGCGATTGCTGTTGCTGGACATGCAATCGGGAGACAAGGGAATGGCAGCGATCGCCGTCGGCGACCCCGACAACGCCGATCATGTCTCGGTTGCCGTGCCCGGCGTCTCGACAACGGCGCAGTCGCTCAGCGACATGACCAAGGAGGCAGAGGCAGTACAGCGAGAAGCGTCGAAACAATTGAGTTTGGCGGGGCACCCCGAACAGCGGGTGGCGTCGATCGCTTGGCTCGGATACGAACCACCGCCGGAAATCGGGCCGGAAGCAGTCAAAGACGATCGGGCCAAGGAAGGTGCACCCAAGCTGGCGAACTTCTTCCAAGGCCTGGATGCCGCCTCGAATCAATCGGATCCACACATCACGGCATTGGGCCACTCCTACGGGTCCTACACGACCGCGCTTGCGTTGCAGGATCTCGGCCCTGGCCATCCGGTCGACGACGCGGTCTTCTTCGGCTCACCCGGGATCAACGCCGACGACGAACCGGATCTCAATCTGCGGCAGGGCCACGGCTATGTGATGCGGGCACCGGACGACCAGATCAGCTGGGGAGATGGTTTCGGCAAGTTCGGCCCCGATCCCGTGACCACGAATCTCGAGCAGCTCTCCGTTCGCGAGACTACGACCAGCGACGGTGTACGCAGAGAAGACGCGAACGGCCACGCCGAGTATCCGAGGCCGAGCGACTCGAAAGGCGAATACAAGGGCGAACTTCGCACATCCGGATACAACATGGCTGTAGTCGTCGCCGGGCTACCGCAACTGGTGGTGCGCTGACATGGGGAAGCGGACGGCCGCACGAATACTGGGATCGATCATCGCCGTGACGATCATGAGCGGATGTGGAAGCAACTTGGACGACCCCGACCACCCGGTAACCAAAGAAGAGATCGCGCACGCCGAAGCCGAGATGCGGAAGCTGCCGTCCGTCGAAGACACCGAGCGACAACTCTCCACAGTCATCCAGCAAATCGCAGATGCCACGAAAAACGTGGCACCGGAACTCGACTGGCGTATCAAACCCAATCGCGGACAAGGCACGTTGGGCTGCCCACGCGCCTACATGGAGACCGACGGGGTGTCGATGACAACGGACGATCTCATCTCGCCGGTACCAATCCCCGACAGCCGGTGGGCCGACGTCCTGAAGGTCGCACGCGACATCGCCGCACAAAATGGCATAACGACGCTCACCGTTCGCGTTGACGTCGCCGGACGGCACGACGTCATACTGCATTCCCCCGACAACGGCAACGAGATCGGAATCGGCACGTATAAAGCCGCCCTCATCACGGGCACCACCGGCTGCCGCTTCCGCGCAGAGGACC
Source organism: Nocardia transvalensis (assembly GCF_015477765.1). Lineage (GTDB taxonomy): Bacteria > Actinomycetota > Actinomycetes > Mycobacteriales > Mycobacteriaceae > Nocardia > Nocardia transvalensis_A. The sequence goes on from NZ_JADLQQ010000001.1 coordinate 686,488, forward strand.
TACAAAAGCAGCCGGGAAACTGATCGCCTTCACTCTGCGTCGAGCGGGCGCCGACCGGTGAGCGGCCCCCACACCGCGATCAGGCCGATCATCACGACCAGAGCGATCGTGATCACCGTGAACACCGCCCCCGACCCGTGGTTGTCCAGCAGCGGGAGCAGCAGGAACGGTTGCACCGCGGTGCTCAGCTTCGACAGCGAGTAGGTGGCACCGGACGCCGTGCCGCGCACGCTGGTCGGGAACGATTCCGGCAGATAGGCGTGGATCGAGTCGGAGAACACGTTGCTGGCCATGGTGAACAGGCCACCGGCCAACAGGATCAGCGGCACCGCGGTGGCGAAGCCGAAGACCAGCCCGAAGGCCGCCATCAGGGCGGCGGTCCCGATAACCAGATATTTGCGCTCCACGCGTTCGATGAGCGGGATCGTCAGCAGCGAACCGATCGGATAGCCCAGATAGGTGATCGCGAGATAGCTCAGTGAGTTCACCACCGTGAAGCCCTTGGCGTGCAGCACCAGCACGGCGAGCGTGCCGAAGCCGTAGTAGCCGAAGACCTGCAGGATCATCACCGCACCGAACAGCAGCGTGCGAGCGCGCACCGGCGGGCGCAGGATCTGCGCGAACGGTACCCGCCCCGCCGCCCGATTCTGCCGCGCCAGCCACTGCGGCGATTCCGGCATATGCCTGCGCGCGACGAAAACCAATGCCGCGCCCATGCCGCCGATGACGAACAACCAGCGCCAGCCTTCCACGCCGAACGGCTGCAGCGGCACCAGCCAGCGGGCCAGGAAGCCGACGGTCGGGACCGCGCAGAAGCCGATCGTGTAGGCGATGGCGATCATCCGCCCGCGCACCTGCGGTGGCATGGTCTCCGACAGGTAGGTGTCCGAGACCGTCATCTCCGCACCGATGCCCAGGCCTGCCAGCACCCGGGTCGCCATGAGGAACCACACGTTGGGACTGAAGGCGCCGAGGAAGGTGAAGACCGCGTAGATACCGATATTGATCAAGAACATGCGGCGGCGGCCGATCACGTCCGACAGTCGGCCCAGCACCAGCGCACCGAGGAACTGACCGGCGAAGGCCGAGGCGAGGATGCCGCTGAGTTCGTAGGTGGACAGGTCGAGTTCCTGCTTCAGCACCCCGGTGATCGTCCCGGCCAGAAACAGCTCGTAGAGATCGAAGAACAGTCCCATCCCGACGAGGGCAACCAGCTTGCGGTGCACCGGGCGGACCGGAAGCTCGTCCAGCCGCAGGGCATTCGGACCATCGTCGACGGTTGTGGTCATCTCGTCATGCTCCCGATCTCGCAACAGCTCGGCAATCCGGCACGGCGGGTGTGAGGCACACTACAGCAACTTCCACGGGCGTCATCCCGGTCCCGACCGGGCGGCAGGTCCGTCACGCCTGATTCGGCTCGCGTAAACTACCGGCTGTCCAGGTAATCCGGTACCAGCAGATCCAGGGGGATCCGTGAGGGAGCGCAGCGAGCGAACCATTGACGCGGCGCCCTCGGGTACGGCTGAGCGGAGCGTCTGCGAGGCAAGTCGTGAGTGACCTTGCGAACGAACCATCAACACAGCGTGCACGGCGCACGGCGGCACCGAGCGCCGGCGAGGTGACGCCGTGAGTCGTAACAACGATCTACCCATGCTGCCGCCGTGGCTGTCCGAAAGCGAGATCACCCACACCGGCTACGAGGCACCGGTCCAGAACCTGCCGCACGAGGATTTGATTCCCGAGGAGCCCGCTCGGCGCAAGGGCCGCCGCAAGTCCGAGGAGCCCGAGAGCGGGAAGAAGCGCCGCAAAGGCTGGCGCCGGGACAAATCCGAGCCCGAGGGCCACGAGGCGGGCCCTGCCGAACCGGTGCCGAATGCCGGTGCCACCCAGGGTGATCCGCAGTTCCAGCGCTCGCAGCCGCAGACCGAGCTGCCGCCACTCCCCCAGCGCACCGGTGGTGAATTTCAACTGCCGCACCGCAACACCGGTGCCGCGCAGGGGTCTCCCGCACCCGGTCCGACCGCTCAGGGCGGGCCCGCGGCGCCGCCGCAGCGCGGGGTCGGGCCGCATCCGCACACGTCCGGCCCGGATTCCGGTATGCCCGGGGACAACCCGTGGCAATCGGGGCCGCAGGGGCTTCGGCAGCCAGGACCGCAGGGCCATCCGGATATTCCCGAACGGCCGTCGATTCCGCCTGCCCCGCAACCGCACTCGGCGTCGCCGACGGCCGCCGTACCCGCGCCTCCCGAAGCGGACGATTCTTCGGAAATGACGGTTCGGATCACCCGCCGACCGGACCTACCGCCCGCCCCGCGTCCGTCCGACCAGCCGTCCGCCCGTCCGTCGCTCCCCGAGCCACCGGGCCCCGGCGACCGCCCGGCACCGACCGGTGAGGCACCCGCTCCGGCCCCGGCGAGGCTGCCGAATTCCCCGCAGTGGGAACCTCCCCCGCCTCCGGTGCCCACCCACCCGGTCACACCGCAGGGCAAGCAGCCACCGTGGCTGGGCTCGATGGGTCCGACGGAGACCGCCTCCGGCGCCCCGGCTCCGACCAGCGCTACCGCCACACCGGAGGCCCCCGCGGCTTCGGGTGCGTCCCCGACCCGCCTACCGGACAGCGGTACCGAACCGCCGAGCCCGATAACACCCGACCACCCAGCGCGTCCCACCGAGGCCCAGGGCGCCGGACAGACGACGCCCGAGCGCGGCACCGCGACCATGTCCCCCGGCCCGGCAACCATCGATCGCCCGACGAGCGAGCCGCAGGTCGACACCGTGGCTACCAGCGGCCCGTCCTCGGGACCGCGGGCACCGGAGAGCGAGACGGTCCAGCCGCCCACCGGCGGCCGACACCGTGCTCTGGAAACCCCGATCCCGACGATCCCGGGCCCGAACGGCGAACCGACCACCATGGTTCGCCCGCACGGCGATCCGGGACCGCACGTGCCGGTAACCGCCGACCCGTCCGCGCGGCCGGGCCTGCAGGCGCGGGACGACTCCCCGTCTGCGGAGTCCCGCTCCGCCGTCCGGGATTCGGAGTCCGGAGCCACCGCCTCCGGAACGAGCCCTGCCGCACCGGATCTCCGCGGCGAAACGCCCGCACTGCCCACCACCGCCGAGCCCTTCAGCCCGGCCCCGGACTCCGGGCTTCGCCCCCCGCCCGAGGCGCCCATCGCAGGAGAAACCGGCGGGCGGCCTGCCCCGGACATGGGATACGGACCCGCTGGTCGTGCCCCGCAGACCGGCGCACGGCCTCCGGTCGAAGGAGCTCCCGAACGCCATCGTGCACCCACTTCGGGGAGCGGGCACCCCACTCCGAACCCGGGTTACGGGCCCGCCGGCCCCACATCCCCCATCGGACCGCAGGCCCCGACCGAAGCGACGCCCGGCCCACGGGCGACCGCTGCGGAAACCCATGTGGGCAACGAAAAGGCCGCCCCCAGCACGGGATACGAGCCGACCGGCCGCTCCCCGCACGCCGAGGGCCAGGCACCAACCGAAGTACCGGAGCGGCATCGCGCGCCCGGCCAATGGGAAACCGCCGCGGGCAGCGACCAACCCGGCCCGCAAGCGCCCACCGTCAACGGGATCGACAGCGGCCCTGCGCCGTACGCATCTCCCGATGCCGGGTACCGGGCCGGTGGCCCGGGGCCGCGCACCGGAGGACAGGCAGCGGCCGAAGGGCCGCCGACGGGATCGCATCACGGGCCGGGCGGGCCCGGCCCGCATGGTGTCGGTGCCGGAGGGCCTGTGCCGTATGCCGCGCCCGATGCCGGATATGGTCCTGCCAATCAGGGCGGGGCGCAGGCGCCGGGGGACGAGGCTTACGGGCCGGGGTACTCGCAGGGCGGTGGGCAGTATCCGCCGCATGGGGGCGCGCCTATGAATGGGGCACCCCCGGTGCAGGGCAGTCAGTGGCAGCAGGCGGGGCAGCAGTGGGGAGCGGCGCCGTATGCGCCGCAACAGCATCCGGCGCAGTATCAGCCTCCTGCCGGGCCGCAACCCTCGCTCGACGATGTGCCGGTGCGGCGGGCCAAGAAGGCACCCGGATCGGGATGGCGGCGCGCGGTGCACCACATGTCCGGTGGTGCCATCAATCCGGGGATGTCGGCCGAGGAACGGCGGCTGCAGGAGTTGGTCGCGCGGATCCGTCAGCCGGTGCGCGGTGACTACCGCATTGCGGTGCTGTCGCTGAAGGGTGGTGTCGGTAAGACCACGACCACCATGGGAATCGGGTCGATCTTCGCCTCGATCCGCGGCGACCGGGTGATAGCCGTCGACGCCAACCCGGACTTCGGCACGCTGTCCCAGCGGGTGCCGTTGCAGACGCGCTCGACGGTGCGAGACCTGTTGCTGGATCAGTCGATTCGCTCGTACTCGGATGTGCGGCGGCACACCTCGCAGGCCACCAGCCGACTGGAAGTGCTTGCCAGCGAACGGGATCCGGCCGCGTCGGAGGCCTTCAGCGAGGACGAGTACCGGCAGGTGGCCCGCATCCTGCAGCGGTTCTACAACATCATCCTCACCGATTGCGGTACCGGCCTGATGCATTCGGCGATGGCGGGTGTGCTGGATCTGGCGCATTCGCTGGTGCTGATCTCGTCCTCGGCCATCGACGGTGCACGCAGTGCGGCCGCCACCCTGGACTGGCTGTCGCTGCACGGCCACGACCACCTGGTGCGCAATGCGGTCGTGGTGATCAACCTGCCCCGGCCCGGATCGCCCAATGTGGGCATCCAGCAGCTGCGCGAATACTTCCTGTCACGCTGCCGCGCGGTGCACATCATCCCCTACGACCCGCACCTGTCCGAGGGCGCCGAGATCGACCTGGGACGCCTGCACAAGAACACCAAGCGCGCCTTGGTGGAGCTCGCCGCCACCGTCGCCGACGACTTCGCGACGGATCATCGGCGGTATATGAGCTACTGAGTCCGGCGGGGGCGGAGCTCTACCAGGCCGGGAGGCGGCGACGGCCGGCGAGGACGTCGTTGACGAGATCGTCGTAGCCGTCGGCCAATTCGGCCAGGTGATGCCAAGCGCAGTGCAGGACTTCGTCATTCGGGTCGAGGGTCATCAGGGCGTGATGCGCGCGCACCGAGGCCTCGGCGAGACGGTCGATGACCGAGCCGATCGTCTCGGTGTGCAAGGTGGCGCCGAGGCGGTGCTGCGGCACCGTGCGGGCGATCCAGTCGTCGATCGCCATCACCAGTTCGGTTCGGCGGCGCTCGATTTCGACGATGGTGGTGGGATCGCTGTCCGGCTCGGATCCGCCGCGTCCGATCAGCCGTCGCTCGTGCAGTACCGCGAGATCACGGGCGAACCACAGCATGGGACCGCCGATGACGCGGTGACCGCGACAAGCGCGCAGTAGTAGGTCGGAGGTCGGCAGCAAGCCGGAGCTCAGGGATTGGACCGCCGTAGCGCTGTGCGGTGTGTCGGGCAGCGCCACGACCACCGTCTGGGATGTCTCCGAACCTGCCACGTTGCCTCGCCGTCATCGCCGTTACAACACCCGTTCAGGACTTCATTACAATAAACCGCTGAAGGCGTGTGTCAAGGGTCACACGCCCGGCGGACCAGCGGAGTAGACTCCTTTTCCTCGAGGCACTACCTAGGAGCGAGATGGCGGCGGAGGGTCCGAGGTATCTGCGGATCGCAGACGTCCTCCGCGAGGAGATCCGGGGCGGCAGGTGGAAGCCGGGCGATCGTCTACCGAGTCACTCCGAACTTGCGGAGCACATGCAGGTCTCGATCACCACCGCGCGCAACGCGATCCAGGTGCTGGTGGCCGAAAACCTGCTCTACACAGCGACTTCCCGCGGCACCATCGTGCGCAGCCAGGAGGTGCTGGAATCGGTTATGACCACGCATATTCGGCCCGACCGTCCCAAGTCGAGCCACGACATCTTCTCCGAGATCGCCCGGGCCGCCGGTCGTGAGCCGTCCAAACAGTTCAGCGCGCGGATGGAACCGGCCGCCGCGGAGGTCGCCGCGTGGCTGGGCGTGCCCAAGGATTCCTGGGTGGTGTCGCGGACGGTGGTCCAATATCTGGACAACGAGCCGTGGTCGTGGGAAGTCAGTTTCTATCCACGGGACTTGGCAGAGGCCACCGGCATCGACTGCCCGCACGACATTCCCGAGGGCACCACTCGCCGGATGGCCGAGCGCGGCCACGCCGAAACCGCCCATCGCGACACCATCGTCGCCCGGCCCGCGACCGCCGAGGAGGCGGCGGTCCTCGGTGTCGGCATCGGCACCATGCTGCTGGACCATCTGCGTATCGGCGCCAACGCCGAGCGCATCACCCGCGTGACCCGGCATCGCTCGATCGCCGCCCGCAACCGTCTCGCCTACGAACTCGGTGACGACGACGGCACCGAAATCATCCGCAAGACCCTGGGTGCACCGCAGCCCCCAGGCAATTCACATTTCTTCGGTAACTCTCTGGTACCCGGTTCACCATGACAGACCGCACATGTTCGAGAGCCCCGGATCTCTCTTGCTCACACCGTGACCTACTGGCGGCGGGCATACCATGACAGACCGCATTCGCCAGGCCCGGATGGGCGACCTCGGCACCATCTGCCGACTACGGCTCCAACGCACGGCCTGGCTTGCGGCACGAGGATCGGATCAATGGACGCGGCAGGGGCGGGGTCTGCCGATCGAACGGTTTGCCCGCGCGGCCGGGCGCGCCGTGCGTGCCGGGGAGACCTGGATCGCCGAGGTGGACGGCGAATCGGCAGGCACCATCACCGTGAACGACCGCGCCGACGAGGGCCTGTGGTCGCCGGGCGAGATCGCCGACGGGGTCATCGTGCACTACATGATCGTGGACCTGCGCTTCGCCGGCCAGGGTGTCGGCGCGGATCTGCTCGCGCACGCCGCGGAACTGGCTCGGGCACGACACCGCGGCTGGGTCCGGCTGGATGCCTGGACCACGAATACCGCCCTGCACGCCTATTACCTGCGCGCGGGTTTCCAGCTGGCCCGCATCGCCGGACCGGAGGCATCGGGTCCGTCCGCCGCCCTGTTCGAGCGCCGAGCCGACGCCTGGCTACTGCCCGCCTCCCCGCGACTTCAGGCCGTACCCGTAAGTGCCACGTGAGTTGCGTACAGGTCCTGCGTCAGGTGCCGCACGGCTTCTGGGCGTACCCGACGAGTTACCCATGTGCTCGCGAAATCAGTTGTTGCGTTGCATTCCATATGGTTACAGCGGTGGTAGGTAGGAGACCTGGACCATTTCGGTTTCGCGGCTGCGGGACAGCAGGGTGCCGCGACCGGGTGGGAGTTTGGTGGAGCGGATGTCGCCGAGGATCTTGCCCTCGTCCTTGGGCGCACTCATCAGCAGCGCGTCGACCGACATGTCCTTCAAGGTGCCCAGCACCTTGTCGTACAGCGCCCGGGAGGCGCCGCCGGACCGTCGCGCGACCACCAGGTGCAGGCCGATGTCGCGCGCCTGCGGCAGGAATTCCAGCAGCGGTTCGATCGGGTTGCGCCCGCCGGTCACCACCATGTCGTAATCGTCGACCACAACATAGATCTCGGGCCCGGTCCACCAACTGCGCTCCCGCAGCTGCTGCGGGGTGATGTCGGAACCCGGAATCCGCTTCTGCATATAGGTGGCGACCTCCTTGATCATGCCGAACGAGGTCTGCGCCGAGGTCGAATATCCGGCCAGCTGCGGACCCTCTAGCACGCCGAGCATGGTGCGGCGGTAGTCGATGAGGATGACCCGGGCCTCGTCGGCGTTCGAATTCTCCGCCATGCCCATCACGATGTTGCGCAGCAGCGTGGTCTTGCCGCATTCGACGTCGGCGAAGGCCATGAAGTGCGGCTGGCTGTCGAAATCCAGGACCAGCGGCTCCAATTCGTTCTCACCGAGGCCGATGAGGATATGCGTCTTGTCCAGCACCATGCCCCGCCGCTGCGCCTCGGCCAGCACCTGGTCGCGCGACACCTCCAGCGGCAGCATCCGCACGTCCGGCGCGCGCCGCCCGGCGTAGAGCTCGTTCAGCTGCTGTTTGGCGCCGGCGATGCCCTCGGCCAGGGTGTGCGGATCGGAATCCGAATCCAGCCGCGGCAGCGCGATGAGCATATGCAGCTTGTCCGGGGTGATACCGCGGCCAGGCCGACCGACCGGCACGAGAACGGCCGTGCGGCGGTCCATTTCGGAGTCCGAGGGATCGCCCAATCGCAACTCCAGCCGGGTGCCGATCAGATCCTTCACGGCCGGGCGGATCTCCGCCCAGCGGTTGGCCGACAGCACCAGGTGAATACCGTAGGACAGGCCCTGTGCCGCAATGGCATTGAACAACGGCTCCATCTGCTCGAATTCGGCGCGGATGGTCGGCCAGCCGTCGACGACGAGGAAGACGTCGCCGAACTGGTCCTCCGCCAACGAATCCGCGGCGCGCTGATGCGCATCGAGCTGATTCAACCGCGCCTTGCGCTTGCGGAACTCGACGATGGATTCGATGCCGAGCTCGCGGAAGCGTTCCTCACGCTGACGCAGCAGCGTCGTCACCTCGGCGACGGTCCGGCGCACCCGATCCACCTCGAGCCGGTTGGCCACCGAACCCACATGGGGCAGACCCGCCAGACCCGCGAACGTGCCGCCACCGAAGTCCAGACAGTAGAACTGCACCTGCTCGGGCGTATGGGTGGCGGCGGCGGCCATAACGATCGTGCGCAACGTCGTCGACTTACCCGACTGCGGACCGCCGACGACCGCGACGTTGCCCTGCCCCCCGGACAGGTCGACGATCAGCACGTCGCGGCGCTGCTCGTACGGTTTGTCGATTACGCCCAGCGGCAGCCACAGCTGGCCGTGCCGGTTGACCGGCGACCGCCAATCCGGGTCGGGCAGCAGCATATCCACCGACGGCGACTCGTCCAGCGGCGGCAGCCACACCTCGTGGGCGGGGCGGCCGTGGCCGCGCAGCCGTTCCACCACCACGTTCAGCAGCGTCGGCGGCACGCCCAGCTCGTCCTCGGGCTCGGCCTCTCCCGGCGGCGGAGGCAGTTCCGGCAGTCGCCGGGAGGGACTCACCTCTACCGCCGCCGGAGCCTCCGGCACTTCCACCCGGCCGGCGGTGAACACGACCGGCGACTGCTCTCCGCTCTTGCCACCCTCCGTCCGACGGGAACTGCCGCGCGGGGAGACATACGGCCCGGACACATAGGAGGCGTTGAAGCGCAGCGGATCGTCGGCATCGCTCTTGAGGTAGCCGGAGCCGGGCACGCTGGGCAGGTGGTAGGCATCGGTGATGCCGAGCACCGCGCGAGATTCGTTGGCGGAGAAGGTGCGCAGGCCGATGCGATAGGACAGGTGTGAATCCAGCCCGCGCAGCTTGTTCTCCTCCAACCGCTGCGAGGCCAGCAGCAGGTGCACCCGCAGCGACCGGCCGAGCCGGCCGATCATCACGAACAGTTCCGCGAAATCCGGCTTCTGCGACAGCAGTTCGGAGAACTCGTCGACCACGATGAACAACGCCGGCAGCGGATCGAGCTGCGCACCGGCGGCACGGGCTCGCTCGTAGTCGGTGACGTTCGCGAAATTGCCTGCCGCGCGCAGCAATTCCTGGCGCCGATTCATCTCGCCCGCCAGCGCGTCGCGCATGCGGTCGACCATCGAGAGTTCTTCCTCGAGGTTGGTGATGACCGCGGCGACGTGCGGCAGCGCCTCCAACCCGAGGAAGGTGGCGCCACCCTTGAAGTCGACCAGCACCAGGTTGAGCAGATCCGGGGAGTGCGTCGTCACCATCGACAGCACCAAGGTGCGCAGGAATTCGGACTTGCCCGAACCCGTGGCGCCGATACACAACCCGTGCGGGCCCATACCGTTCTCGGCGGACTCCTTGATGTCCAGCTCCACGGGGGTGCCGTCGGGGGTGATGCCGATCGGCACCCGCAGCCGTTCCCGGTCGCTGCGCGGACGCCACACCACGGCCGGATCGATCTGCGCGGCATCGGGAATTTTCAGCAGCGCCATCAGGCCGGGGTCGGCGCGGGTCTCGTCGCCGAGGCTGACCAACTGGGCCGCCGTCGCGATCCGGAACCGTGCCAGATCCCGGGCCAGGGACTCGGCCTCGGCCCGGGTCACGACGTCGGCAGTGGCGAATTTCTCCACGCCCGCAGCCGATTTCGCCGCGACCATACCGTCGACGACCACCAGCTGCAGACCGCGCCGCACGGCCAACCCGGCCTGCGGGGCGGTGAGATCGATGACGGTCACCGAGTCCAGGCCCGCGTCGCTGACCAATCGCTCACTGCCGCTGACGTATCCGTCGTCGATGATCACCAGCAGATGCACCCGCCCGGCGGTGGGCTGGGCGTTGCGCATGAACCGGCCGCGTTCGAGCAGCTCGGCGGCCATGGAGGTTTCGAGTTCGGCCAGCGATCGGTACATCATCCGCATCGAACCCATGCCATCGCGGTCGACCGGATGCTGCAGGTGCGGTAGCCATTTCGCCCACGACCAGGTCTCGCTGTCGGGATCGGCGCAGATGATGGCGACGGCGGTGTGGTCGGGGCCGTGGAAGGTGGTGAATTCCATCAGCATCGAACGCACCAGCGTGTGCACGTCGGCCTTGTCGCCTTCGATGTTGATGGCCGGGAACGCGCGCAACGAGATCGCGGTCGGCAGGCCGTGCACCACCGAATGGGTGCGCACGAACCGGCGCAACGCCACGGTGGACACCGGCTCGAGGTCTTCCAGCGGACCGGTTTCCGGCCGGGCCAGCTTGGTGGCCAGCCGGTGGCTGCCGACCCCGACCCGGACGTGACCGAAATCCGGATCGTTGGGGCGGCGCTCCCACATGCGCCTGCTGCCGACGATCGACTGCAGATCCGACGGCGCCGGATGGCTCCACAGCAGGGCGGCCAGCTGCGCGCCGCCGGTCTTGCGCACATCCTTGCGGACCTGGTCGAGGTAGCGGAAGTAGTCCTTGCGCTCCTCGTTGAGTTCGGCCGCCTTCTTCGGGCCGCCGCCACCGCGGTATCCCGCCATCATGCCGACCATCGACATCAGCATCATCATCGGGAACATCATCATGAACGGGTTGGTCAGCAGGCTGCGGCCCATCATGACCATCATCGCGATCATGCCGACCACGGCGACCACCATCACCAGCGGCATGAGCCGGATGAGCAGATTCACCGGGACCGGGCGCTCGATTTCCGGCGGCGGGCTCAGCGCCACCTCACCGCCGGGCGGCCGCGGCGGAGCGATCCGCGGTCGACGCACGAAGCCTTCGGTTGCCATGTCCTACAACCCTTCTCCCGATCCGGCCCCGGCCGGATCCACGTCGTCACGGCGCTTGCGGAACGGAATCGACGCCGCATAGCCGAGGCCGAGCAGTGTGAGCAGCACGATGGAGCCGACGGTAGCGATCAGGCGCGGGGCCGGGTCGACCGGCGTCGGCGGCGTCGGGCCCGCGATCGCCCGCGGCGCATCCGACCCGTCGGCGACCGACCGATCCGGCAGCTGCGCGGTCAGCGCGGCCAGCGGATCGATCAAGCCGTGCCCGGTGCGGTCGTCGTGACCCGTGCCCGGGGCCTGCGCGGTGCGCACGATGCGATCGATCACCTGCTGTGCGTTCAGTTCCGGAAACCGCGACCGCACCAGCGCCGCGAGTCCGGAGACGAAGGCGCTGGAGAAGCTGGTGCCGTCGATGGGCCCGCTGCCCTCGTTCGTCTGGACGGCGTCGATCAGCCCCGCGGAACCCGCCTTGCTGTCCAGGGAGACGATATTGCGCCCGGGTGCGGCGACCCCGACCCACGGACCGTGCACCGAGAACGGCGACACCGAGCCGTCCGGCTCCGTCGACGCCACCGACAGCACATATCGGGAGTACCAGGCGGGAGTGACGATGGTTTGCACCGCGCCCCAACCGGTCCCGTCGTTCTGCGTCTCACACGCCGTGCCCTGCATGGTATTTCCGGCCGCCGTCACCACCACGACGTTGCGGTCGTAGGCGTATTTCACCGCCGCACCCAGCACCGCGTCCGCCGGATCCGAACCGGCCTGGCTGCAGGCCACTTCGGAGATATTGATCACGGTGGCGCCCATGTCGACCGCGCGCACGACTGCGGCGGCCAGGGTGAGCACATTGCCGTAGGTTTCCCGGCTGATCGTGCCGGGTGCCTCCCGGACCTCCCGATTCTTCGGCTCGAAGGCGCTGCTCAGCTGCCGGATGCTGAGAATCTCCGCCTCCGGCGCAACGCCTGCGAACATGTCGTCGGGGCTCGGCCGGGCGGCGATGAGGCCCGCGACGACGGTGCCGTGGGCATCGCAGTCGTCGGTCCCGTCGGACGTGGACACGAAGTCGCCGCCGCCCTGCAGGGCGGGCAGCCGGGGGTGCCGGCTCACCCCGGTGTCGATGACGGCCACCTTCACACCCGCTCCCCGGCTGAACTGCCACGCCGCGGGGAGATTCAGAATCCGTTGCGGCAGCGGAATATCGCGGGGCGGACCACCGCGCAGCATCGGCTCGGCGCAGACCCGGCTCGGCTGGGTCTCGTCCGGCGGGCCGCCGCGGGCGTTGATCGCCAGCGCGGGGCCCAACGCACCGTCGTCGACGATCGGCGGCGCGACAGCGGCGGCCGGAACGGGAATCGCGGCGCTGGCCGCGAGCACCATCGCCGCACCGGCCAGCGACATCAGCAGCCCCGCCCGCTGACTGCGGCGGGGTGGGTGACGCCGAATCATCGGGATACCGCCGCGGATCACAGGTTCCGGGCCGCCGAGTACAGATCCATGATCCACAGCACCAGCGGAATGATCGTGCAAATCAACAGGTATTCGAAGATCTCACCGGTGCGACGGACGACCGGCGACATCTCGGTGTGCGGGCCGACCACGCCGAATCCGACCGCGCCCGCGGCCACCACCAGCAGCACACCGGCGGTCGCCAGCAGCCAGGAGTCGTGGCCGATCCCGACGCCGATCAGCACCGCGATCAGGGTTGCCGCACCGCCGGCGATCAGGGTGCTCGCCTGGGTGAGATCGGCGAACGAGCGGCCGCGCAGGCACAGGATCAGGGCCAGCACCACGCCCAGGGCGATGCCCTGCCAGCGCCCGCTGCCGAGCGGATCGGCGGCCACCACCGCGCTCACCGCGATGGCCAGGGTGCATCCGATGATCATGCCGGACTGGTAGTCGTTGGCCGCCCGGGCCCGCTGTTCGAGCCCCACCGCCGACGGCAGCGCGGTCGCGCCGATGGCCCCGATATCGGCGATGGTGGGCCGTGGTTCGTGATCGGCGGGATCGATGGCGCCGCCCGCGGTCGGCACCGGCGGCACCGGCAGGCGCGCGGCGGCCACCGCGAGCCGCGGCGCCAGGGTGATGGTGATCAGTCCCGCGACCAGCACACCGGCGGCGATCTTGTACAGCTCCGGCTCCCACACCATGTGCACCAGGGACGACACCCCGGCGAAGACCGTGATGGTGACGACCGCGGCGAACAGCGTCGCGCCCATGCGGGTCAGGCTGTAACAGGCCGCCGCGGCGACCAATGCGGCGACGCACGCCAGCAATGCATGCGGACTGGCGAGGTCGTTCGGCACCAGCATGCCGGTACCCCCGAACACCAGCAGCACGGCGTACAGCGACAGCATGACCGTCACCAGCCGCGACTCGGGGTAGCGGCGAGCGCCGATGGCGGCGGCGCCGATGGCGACCAACCCGACACCGAGCGCGATCGCGCCGGGAGCGACACCCCCGTCGTCGCTCTTGGCGATCGCCAGCAGTGCCAACGACGCCAGGATCGCGAACAGGCCCGCGATCAGGCCCATCCAGCGCGCCGACACCGGCGACCAGGACCGGAACGATTCGGTGGTCAGCTTGGACACCGCGTCGATCACGTCGTCGAACAGCGCCGGCGCCTCCTTGGCCGTCACCGACCGCAGCACCAGCAGTTCGCCGTCGTACACCTCGGCTTCGGTCAGCGTCCTGTTCGGCGGAATCGGATCGCGGCCGATCCGCGCCAGCGTCCAGTGCTGGGTCTGCGGCGGCGCTGCCTCGTCCTGTTCGGACAGGTCGGGATTGCGCGATTCGATCAGCTCGACCACATCGGTGATGTACGCGGCGATCGGAACCGTCGCCGGCAGACCCAGATCCACCTGGGTATTACCGCCGATCACCGATACTCGGCAGAGATCGGGATCGGCGGCGCCCAAGCCGCTACTAGATGGCTCGGTCACGAGTTGGATGACTCCCTACACTCACTGGCCCCGCTGGCATCGGTCACAAACTTATCGAACAAACAGCGCAGGCGCACCCGGTATGCTGAGCGAGAAATCGCACAGCTCAAAGTATTAGGGACGCACCCACATGACCGGCAACCGCCAAGCACAGCGCGCCTTCGATGCCGGCGTTCTGTCACTGGGCATAGCCATCGATGGGCAGGAATCTGCCCGCGACCTCGATTACGCCAAGCTCGCATTCCAACGGGCTACCGAATGGGACCCCGGCATGTGCGATGCCTGGCTGGGACGGGCCGCCGCCGGTGAAGTCACCCGCGAAGTACTGTTCAATCTTTACAAAACCAGTACCACAACACTTTTCCGGGAGCAGCGCCGGCTCGGCCTGCAGCCGCGGATGCTCGCCGGGCGGTTCGTCGTCGGTCAGTACATCGACTACCCGCTGGCCAGCTTCACCGAGATCTGGCTGGCGCAGGCCTCCCAGCTGATCGCCGACGGCGAATACGACGAGGCCGAGCGTGTGCTCGACGAGCTGGCCCGCCACCGCGCCGGTCAGGTGTCGCAGTCCGACCGCGAAACCGACGACCGGATCGCCGCATACGTGCGCGGCGTCCTGCACTACACGACGCAGCGCTGGCCCGATGTCATGACCGTGCTGGCCGGATCGACGGACTGGGACGACCCGTTCCTCGCCGCCGGTGCGCACGTGATGGTGGGCACCGCCTGTGCGCAGTTGGGGCTGTTCGGCGAGGCCATCCGGCGGATGGAGCAGGCCGAGGCCGGGCCCATTCCGGCGGCGGCCACCACGGCGCGCTTCTGCCGCGGCCTGTGCCTGCGCGAGACCGGCCACGAGGAGCAGGCGCAGGCGCTGTTCGAGAAGGTGTTCTCGGAGGCTCCGGGCTTCGAGGCCAACACCATGGCCATGCGGGATCGCAAGTACCGCATCACCGTCACCACCAGGGAACAGATCGACGCGCGCACCAACCGCTGGGATCCGGCCTCGGCGCCGTCGGTCGAACAGATGGGCCAGGAGGAGCGCGACGACAAGGCCAAGCTGATCCTCGAGACCGCCCGGGCCGAACTCGATCAGCAGATCGGTCTGGCCGCGGTGAAAACTCAGGTCGCGAAACTTCAGGCGACCGCACAGCTGGCCAAGATCCGCGCCGAGAAGGGGATGGCGAGTGTGCCGCGCGGGCAGCACCTGGCATTCACCGGCCCGCCGGGAACCGGTAAGACGACCATCGCTCGTGTGGTCGCAAAAATTTACTGTGGCTTAGGGTTATTGAAGACCGACAAACTTGTCGAAGCCAAACGCGCCGACTTCGTCGGACAGCATTTGGGTAGTACGGCGATCAAAACCAACAAACTGATCGATAGCGCCATGGACGGCGTGCTGTTCATCGATGAGGCCTATACGTTGATTCAGACCGGGCTCTCCGGCGGCGACGCATTCGGCCGCGAGGCGGTCGATACGCTCCTGGCGCGCATGGAGGACGATCGCGATCGGCTGGTGGTGATCATCGCGGGCTACGACGGCGAGATCGACCGGTTCCTGGCATCGAACGACGGTCTGGCCTCCCGGTTCGCCAAGCGGGTCAAATTCGACTCCTACACCCCGGAGGAACTCGGCGACATCGGCCGATTCATTGCCCGCAAACGGGATTCGGAGCTGTCGGACGAGGCCCACGCCCTGCTGGTGAACGCCTGCGGCGAGCTGTACCAGCGCGAGGCGGTGGATCAGAGCGGCGAAACCCGCCGCGGCATCGACCTGGCCGGCAACGGCCGCTTCATCCGCAACGTCGTCGAAGCCGCCGAGGAGGAACGCGAATTCCGCCTCGCCACCGACGACAACCTCGACCTGACCACCGTCGACGCCTCGACCCTGATGCGCATCGAAGCCTCCGACATGCGCAACGCCTTGGACAACGTCCTCGGCACCCTCCGCTGACCCTGCCCGCGCAAGCGCGGTCAGGGATGTAAGCGACCAAGCCCAGCCAGAAATGTGGGTGGGCAAGCGCGCCAGGGAATCAGTTGACCACCCGCTACGCCCCGGCGATGGAGCTTGCCGCCCGGCCGCAGGGCCACCTCGAATCCCTGCGCTCCGGCCGCCAGGCCGGAGCGCAGGGTTAAGGGGACGTGGGTAGCGTGTCGTGGCTGATCAAGGCGTCGGTGCGGGAGAGGGTGGGGCCGGGGACGAGTTGGCCGAGGATGGGCCAGGGGGCCGGGCGGGGGCGTTGTTCGAGGCCTAGGACTGTTGCTGTGGGGGCGTCGGGGATGCCGTAGCGGATTCCGTTGTCGGCGATGTAGAACAGGCTGCCCTGGCGGATGCTGCCGGGCTCGATGCCGGTGGCCTGGACGTACTCACCGGAGTTCGGGCGCAGGTAGGCGGCGTCGACTCGGTCGCCGGTGCCGTCGGCGGTGGCCAGCTCGACCGGCTTGGACGACTCCGGCAGCGGCAGGGCACGTCCCGCGAGCAGCGTCACCGTCGCGGCCGGATCCGACTCCGCCTTCGACCAGGTGATGCAGCCGATCGGAGCCTCCTCGGCGGTCATGATCTTCGGTATCGGGCCGGGGAACTGGTCCACCGGCAGCCGGTTCACCACGGGAATTCCCACCAGCCGGTCCGGCGGGACCGCGGTGATCTCCTTCATCTCCTGCGAGTTCGCGTTGCGGATCACCTCTGCCGCGAACGGCGAAACCCGCTGCACACCATCGGCCAGCACCACATACAGCTCCGCGGAATCCACGCGCTGCACCCGGATCACGCCACCGATCGGCACACCCGACAGCCGCGACGGTCCCGGTTCACCGATCCGGTCGATGGCCGGCGGCGTCAGCGGCGGCACCTGAACGGCCGAGTTCAGCAGCCCCGCACTGATCGGCCGCGGATGATGGTCCCGCAGCCCCAGCGAACGCACCAGCACCGAATCGCGCGGATCCACTTCGGCACGTTTGCCGTCGAACAACAGGTAGGTCTTGCCTTCCCGGCTCACCAGCAGCGCCTCATCGGCCGCCAGCGAGTGCGCCGCACCAGGTACGGACTCGCTCAGTTCGCCCGCGATGACCGTGGTCCGCGCCCCCGAGGAACGCCTCGCGGTCCCCGCCTCCGACAGCGGCACCGCATCGCACAGCGTCCAGGTCGACTGCTCGCCCTGCGCCGATCCGGGCAGCGCGGCGGGGGCACCGGGAATCCCCAGCAGCGCGCCGCGCGGCAGATTGAGCTTCGATTCCTTGACCGAGGTGGGCTTCTCGTTGCTGCCGGTGATCAGCCGCGCCGAGGCCAGATTCAGCACCGGATGCAGTGTGTTGTCGACCTTGGCGTAGAGCGCGCCGCTTTCCTTGCCCATCACGATGTTCGCCTTGCCGACCGAACCCTGCGGCCGCAGGAACGCCAGAATCGCGGCCCCGGCGACCACCAGAACACCGAGTACCGCACCGACGACCAATGAGCGGAATTGCGACCGCATGGGGTCGTGCAGCATTCGCACATCCCGGCGGATCAACGCATGCTCGTAGCGTTTGAGAAGAAACCGGTAGCCGTTGACTTGCTGTTTCGTGGTCAACTGTGCCGGCACGACGCCTCCGAATCAGCCCGGTGGAAACGCGGCAGGTTGTTTGCCGCAGCAGTCAGAGTAGCGAAGCGGACGAAGTTCGGTCCATGATGAGCGCATGGGCCCCACCACAGCAGGCACCGACTCGAGTCATTCGGCGGCGCCGCTGCGTTCACCACAATTCTGGTTGTTTCGAATTCTGCCGCTGCGATTGGTCATTCCGGTCGCACTGATCGCGGTCGTGGCCTCGCTCGTCGCCGTCGCCTTCGGCGCGATGGCCGCGGTCGCCGCGGGGATAGCCGCGCTGATCCTCGCCGTGGGCCTGATCCCGGTGCGCGGCCGATCGGTGGCGGCGGCGCTGGACGAGGAGATCACCTTCCGCTGGAATGCGTTCCGCAACCGCTCCACGGCGACCAACCAGGCACCGTTCGACGTTCCCCTGCCCGAGGGCGGCACCTACGGCATGCGCTGGGACGGCGCCCACCTGCTCACCATGCTGCGCATCGAGGCTCAGCCGCGCACGGTGACGCTGCTCAGTCCGCGCTCGCTGATCTCCGACGACATGATGCCGTTGCCGGAGATCGCGCGCTGCCTCGACCAATTCGATATCGAGCTGGCCTCGATCGATGTGATCAGCACCGGCGCCCGCACCGCCGGGGCGGGCCCGGTGGCGCGGCTGTACGAACAGGTCCTCGGCCCGCTGCCCGCGGTCGCCCATCGCACGGTGTGGGTGGTGCTGCGGTTGGATCCGCTCGCCAACGCCGCGGCCGTGAATCGGCGCGGCGGCGGGGCCACCGGCACCCTGCGGAGCGCCATCGTCGCCACCCGCCGGGTAGCCAACCGGCTGGCCGCGCGCGGCCTGTCCGCCGCGGTGCTGTCGGCCGCCGAGATGACCGCCGCGGTCCACCATCTCACCCGCAACATTCCGCTGGACCAGATCACCGAGACGCCACGCAGCCTGGTGCACAACGAGATTCACTCGACCCTGTATCGGATGGCACCGGAGGCGCTGGGACCGGCCGGAATCGCCGCGGTCTGGTCGACCTCGACCCTGGGCACCACGGTCACGGTGCGCATGCAACGGGCCACCGGCCCGAAGGCGCAGGCGGGTGACGCCGGTATCGAGGTCACCGCACTGGCCCGCTTCGACACCTGGGGCCAGCCGGTCCAGGTCACCGCGGCGGGCCTGCTGCCGCTGCCCGGGCGGCAGCTGCGGGCGCTGATGTACACGCTGCCGATCGCCGCCCAGGGCCAGCAGTTCGCCCCGGAAAGCTATCTGGGCGAACCGGATTCGCTGACCGACCTGCCGATGCCGATCGCCGGATGCGGACAGCTGATCGGCGCGGACGCCTCCGGTCAGGGCGTGGCGCTGCCGCTGGTCGGACAGCATGTGCGGCGGGTGGAGATCATCGGCTCGCTGCTGGTCGCCCAGCAGGTGATCCTGCGGGCCATCGCACTGGGCGCCTCGGTGGTGGTGCACACCAATCGCCACGATGCGTGGCGGGCGATGGTCGCCGATGTCGGTGCGCCGCAGTCGTTGACGCTGGCGTCCTGGTCGGCGGGCTCACAGCAGGCCAATGCGCACCGCTTCGCCAGCGTCGTCGTCTACGACGGCATTCCCCCGACCGGACACCACTCCGATGTCACGATCGTGCTGCTGCGCAGCGCCCCGGTGCCGCATGACAATTTCGAACCGGACGTGGTGCTGACCGAGGATCCGCACACACCCAATCTGGTGACGGTGCGCACCGACAGCGGGACCAAAACGGTCCGCATGGTCGCGACACCCTCCGAACTGTCCTACCTGCACGTGCATCGCGCGGCGCGGGTCTGACGCCAGGCCGAAATACCAAGCGCCCCGGCCCTTCTCGTGAATGGCCGGGGCGCTCTGGTCGCTGCGATCGGGCCGCCGATCAGAAGGCGTTGTACACCTTGTTGTCGGCCGCCTTCGCATTGCCGAAAGCCGCGTCCACGGCGTCGCGCAACCGCTCCAGCTTCTGGTGGGTGTCCTCGAACTCCTTCTCCCACTTGCCGTATGCGGTCTTGAAACCCTCGGCGCCCTCGTTGTCCTCCCAGGCCACGTTGACCAGCTTGTTGTGGGCCGCGACCAGCGCGTCGTGGTACCCGTCGAGGTCCTTGTAGTAGCCGTCGAGCTCCGCGAGCAGGGTGTCCCGTGTCGCGTCGTCGTACTTCATGTCGCCCATGAGCGCTCCCCTTCCAGGAAAAGTCGTGTCGTCAGATGAGGTTGGTCAGCGCATCGACGTTCTCGGCGTCGACGTTGGTCAGGGTCTTGTTGCCCTCGGAGACCGTTTCCTTGATCTCGTCGAGGCGGTCGTTGATCCGCTTGACCTCGGACTGCCAGTCCTCGGAGGCCTTCTGGCCCGCGACCGCGGCCTCGCCCTGCCAGCCCGCGCGGGCGGCGTCGAAGGTCGATTGCACATTGCTGATCGTGCGCGAAATGCCGTCGCACGCGTCGAGCAGTTCGTTCACCACCGCCGCCGCTTCGGCGGCCTTGAGCTGAGTTCCAGCCATTGTTCACCTTCTTGTTCGCAGTGCTGATATTGCTGTGGTCGTAACCGATGTCCGGACTAGGGCATCCACCTTCCTCCGGGCAGGGATTCGACCAGCGCGGAAATCGCCTGTGCGATGCGATGATCGGTGCCCGGTGTAAAGGTGGACCAGACCCTCAGGTCCGGGGCGGCGCCGGGGCTGGCGACGATACGACCGCGCGACGTGTCGTATACGGCGACCGCTCCGGACGATCTGATGGTCACGCCGTCGTCGTAGGCGTAGGCGACGATCTCGGCGTGCGCATGGCAGTCGGCCATGGCGAGCCCGAACTCGATCGCGTCTCGTTCCGCGGCGCCCAGCCCGTACAGGATCTGGCTGTAGTCGCTGGACGCAACGGCCGCATCGAGACGTTCGCGCAATTCGTCGGCGGGTGCGCTGATGCTCGTGATCGCCGCCGGCGGGCACGGGCCCAGCGCCTCCAGGACCGGCCGTGCCAATGCCGCGCCGTCGTCGTCGGCCCAGGTGGTGGTCACCTCGAAGGTGTCGCCGGACCGGGTCGCCACCGCGTGCTGACCGCCCTGGCGGGCCAGGCAGACCTGGCGTACCCCGGAGGCGGTGTAGAGGCGGGCGGCCAGCTCGCGTTCCGGTTGCGACAGAATCCGCAGGGCCGCAGCGAGTTCGGCGTCCACGTCGTCGTGCCGGTCGACCAGTCCCCGATGCCGTAGCCCGTCCATCGCCGCACCGAGCGCGGCGGTCCAGGCCTCCACCGAATCCTGTTGCGGACCGACACCGAGGACCAGTGGCAGCGTCTGCACACCCAGCAGGTCCGACACCGCGAGCAGCCCGTCGTTGGTCATCGTGGTCATGAGGCCTGCCCGGGTGCGGTCGTGCGCGGCTGCTCGGCCCCGCCGAGAACCGGTGGGGCGGCCGCGATTCCGGCCTCGATCTCCAATCCCTCGCCGGGACGGTCGGCCGCGGCCGCGGCACGGACGGTGCGCTCGGCATCCGACAGCGCGGTGGACGGCGCCACACTTCCCGGCACCATGCCGCGCCCGGTGCTCGACTCGGTCGAGGTCGACGTCGACGGCAGCGGACTGGCTTGCGCCTCCGGCACCACCTGGACGGTCTGGGTGCGGTAGGCGCTCGGGACACGCGGCATCTCGACCGCGCCGAGACGTCCGGCCAACGCGGCCGGAAAAGCGCCGGACGCGACGGCCGGAGCGACCGCAGGCGACGGAGGCGCTGTGGCGGAGACCTGTTCGGCCTCCAACGCCGCCGCGGAGGCGATCACCGGCGGCGGCTGCTGCTCCCAGGGTGTCGCCAGCGGGGCCGCCGCCGACTCGTAGCTGCGCATGACCCGGGCCGCACCGGCCTTGGCCAGATCCTGTTGGGCGTCGACCTGTGCCGCCGCCCCGACGAGTGGGGCGCCGAGTCCGGCGCCCACCTGCTCGATCGCCTGCTTCGCCGCTTCCAGGGCGGCGATCTCGGCGACGTGCGGCATGGCCATCCGGGCCACCTCGTGGGCGGTGGCCTGACCACCGGCATGGGCGGCATTGCGACCCGCGGCGGTCGCGGCGTCCATCAGCCACTCCCGCAGTTTGGTGATCCGCTCCAGCACCATCTCGCTGCCCTCGGATCGCCATGCCTCGCGGACGGTGTTGATGATGCGGTCGTACTCGATCACGGCCGCACCGAAACTCGCGGCCAATTGAGTCCACGCCGCGGCGGCCTCGGCCATCGGCACCGCGCCAGGACCCGTGGTGAGGTCGCGCGCCAGTTGCTCGGTGGGCCTGGCTTCCCAGACCACACCGGTGAAACCGGGGACCGGAGGTTCGACCATGGTGCCCCGTGTCAGATCGCCGCGAGACCGAGCGCGTTATCGGCGTCCATCCCGGTCAGCTGCTGCGACTGCGACCGCAGCGCGGCGGCCAGCTTGCGCAGTTCGAGAACGCCTGCGGTAGCGGCCTCGTCGTAGGAGGAGGCCACCGTGCGCATGGTGTCCGCGGCATGCCGGGACACCTCGTCGAGACCGGCGGGCGCCACCGCCAGTGCGGGAGCGTGGGTCCGCAGATCGGCCTCGAGGCGGTCCGCCAGCGCGTCCAGACCGGCCGCGGACTCCTGTGCCCGAACGGGATCGAATTTCATGACGTCCTCCTGTCAGAGGGTGAGTGCCTTGTCCGGTGGTTCGTTGTCGGTGGGTTCCGACACTCGTTCGGCCGCGCCGACCACCGGCAGTGAGGCCCCGGCCATATCGCCCACGACCTCATCGCCGTGTTGGCTCGTCACCAGTTGGCCGCGCAGCCCTTCGGTGGTCTCCTCGGCGCTGCGCCCGGCCAGCGCGCCCGCGGCACCCATCGGACCCATCGGCATCATGCCGGGGCTCCCGGCGCCGGTCGCGACGGTGTTGCTGGTGCCGCGCACCGGGGAGCTCCCGCCCGTACCCGCCGACGGGTTCGCCGCACCGGCGGCGCCCAGGGCGCCCGAGGAGCGGGCATCGACCCAGGGGCTCAGCGGCCGTGCGGCCGCGGCCGCCGCGGCGCCGATTCCGCCGCCACCGCCACCGCCGATGGCACCGCCACCACCACCGGCGCCGCCGAGCCCGGCCGCCTTGGCAAGATCCTTGTCCGGCCCACCTGCCTTGTCGTACTCGGAGGCAACCGGCTTGGGCGGATCCAGCGTCCGAGCCACCTGCGCAGCGGTCTGCGCGCCCTGCGTGGCCGCACTGGTCAACGCGGGCACGATCTGCAGCAACTGGGACACCATCTGCATGGGGTCGACACCCTTGGGGGCGGCGGTGACCGGCACCTTGCGGCCGGTCTTGGCCATAGTGCTGCTGTGCACGGTGAGTTCGCCGCGGGTCTGGGCGACCACGGCCATCGCCTCGGCCAGCGTCTCGGTCGACATCGCCAGCACGAACGCCTGGCCGGGCGGGGTGACCAGGAACGGACCCGCCGCCGCCAGGGACGTCAGGTACTTGGCGATGATGCCCGACATCATGGTCGAGCCGCGGAAGACCGTACCGGCCGCATTGGCCAGGCCCAGTGAGGTTTCCGCGCTCTGTTCCGCGACCAGCACACTGTCCTTGTGGGCCTGGACGCCCTTCTCCTCCGCCTTGGCGGCCCCCGCGCCCTGCCACAGCTGCATCGCCATCTGCAGCGCCGAGGTGCCGAGCGAGACCACGGTCTGCACCACGCTCGAGATCTGCGAGAACAGCTGGGAGGGATCCATCGCCGGAGCTCCGGCCGGAGCCGCGGCGGGTGTCGCACCACCCTCGGGCTGCGCGGGCGCCCCGGCGGGAGTCGGTGCCACCGAGGGGAATTGGCCGGTGCCGAAGGTGCTCGCCAGATCGGTGAGCGGCTTCGCCAACACCGACAGATCGAGCACCGGAAGCGGCGGCAGGTCCGGAAGCGGTGGCAGCGCGGACAGATCCGGCAGCTGGGGCAGGCCCATATCCCGCAGGACGTCGTTCACCGGGCGGTCGAGCATCGGCCCTGCCGCGCTGTTGCGCAGCAGATCCAGTACCGACTGATCCAGGGCCTCGGACATCAGCTGTGACTGAGTCGGTTGAACTGAGCGGCCGAACCGCCGTCGGCCACCTCATAGGTGGCGGCGCTCTCGTGGGCGGTCACCGCGGTCATCGCGTGCACGGCGGCCAATTCGGCCACCGACTGCAGGTTGTTGGCCTGCGCCACCGCGAAGGTTGCCAGGAAGTCCTGGCCGATGAGACCGAACACCGGGATCGCCGCGGCCATGGTGGCCGTCTGGTTCACCGCTCCGGCGGTCGCGGTCTGGGCCGCCATCGTCGCCGCAGCATCGCCGTATCGGCGGATCGCATCGGGCACAGCAACAAGTTCACTCATCGGGAAACACCCTCTGCGAGAAGACGATTAGTCTGATTCATCCCAAACTTACCTGACGAAGGGGTACCAAGGTCAGTGAAATCTTTGCGCTCCCTCCTTAAGAGCCGGTAAAGATTCGCCAAGCACGGCGACGATCGTGGTCTCATGGGGAGCTCTCCTCGTTGAACTCCGTGACGAGCTCGCCACGCTGCGCGAAGGCAGCGGCCGCGGCCTGTCCGGCCGTCTGCACCACGATCCGCTCGAACTCCTGCGGTGACATCCGGGCGATCGCCGCCGACAGCCGCAGATCGCACAGCGCGCCGTTACCGTCCACGGTCACGGTGACCGCACCGTCGGGTGAGGTCTCCGAGACCCGCAGGCCCGCCATCCGATCGCTCAAATCCCGCATGCGATCCAGCTGCCGCTGGGCACGAGCCTGGATCTCGTCCATCGTGTAACTCATACCGACCTCAGCCAGCTCTCCGGTTCGACGTCGTAGTCCTGCTCCTCGGAAAGCTCTTGGCGAGCCACATCTTCCGGCTTCGGCAGGCCGGTCAGGGCGAGCGCCTCGCTGCTGAGCCCGGCGGCCGCCAACTGCTCCCGGCGCGCCAGCCCGGCCCGATTGGCCGATTGCCGGCACAGCCGCAGGATCTCCTGGGCGAGTTCGGCGGGATTGCGCCGCAACTCCTGTGCTTCCACCGAGACAGCCAGCGGCAAACCCTGTTCGGTGGTGCGCACCGAGATCGCGCCGGTTCTGGACGTCGCTGTCGACATGGTCCCTCATCCCCTCGTCGTACGTCGTCACTCTACGGTCTCGGACCGACAACCTGCGAGCGCGCGCACGATCTTGGAGCGCGCACCGATTTCGACTCTGTCTCGATATACGTCCTGCCGGTAGTTTCGGTTCAGGGGGAAGCTCTGGCAAGCCCCCAGTGTGGGGGTTTGTATGACCGTCAGCTGCGCTCATCCTTGATCGCGCGTATCACCTCGACGATCTCGGCGTTGATGAGCGCGGTCAGCCGCCTGGTGTCGACGGCGGTCGCCACGGGCGGGCTGGTGCCGATGATCGCGTATCGCCCGTCGCCGTGCAGGTCGCGCCACTGCAGGGTGCGGCGGGTGATTCCGCGCGGGCCGTATCGCGAACTGCCCTGGATGATTCGGATGGTCCCGTGTCCGGACTTCGGGGCCCGCAGGTACCGCTGCAGGCGATCCAGCTCGCGATCGTGGGTCAGTTCGTGGGCCTGCGACCGGCGCAGCGAATAGTCCAACTCGCCGGTGCCGGATTCGAGAACGACGCGCCCGAGGGTTCCGGGTTGCCGCTGCGGGAGCGCGGCGGCGACCGCATCGGCCAGTGCCAGCGGGTCGTGCTCGGCGACGGTGAATCCGCCGCTGTGCCAGACCGTCTCACCGGGCAGTTGGGTCACCAGACAGCCGATCGGCCCACTGCGAGCGGCCAGCAATCGGATACGGTCCTTCGGTTCGCCCGAATCCTCGGCCCACCCGGTGACCACGATCCTGATGTCGGGAAGCACGAGCGCCTGGAGCACGGCGTCGATATCGGCGTCCAACCAGTGCAGGCGCTGCCTCGTTCGGTCCTTCTCCCTCTCGTATTCGTCGTAGTCCGGTGTGCGGCATGTGTAGGTGAACGGTTCCGGGACAGCCGCTCCCGTCTGCATCGGCTCCCAGGCCACGACGAATTCGAGATCGGTGAAATGCCAGGTTCTCACTGGTCCAGAACCGGCCGCGAGACCACCTGAGCCGTGCCGAGGGCCCCATCGATATGGTCGGTGGACTCGAGATAGTCGGGGCGCTTATGTCCCTTGCCGTCCTGATCCTGGCCCGTGCCCCGTCCGGGGGCACCAGCGGCTCCCGGCGTTCCCGGCATACCCGCCATCGGGGCGGCGCCCGCCCGGCCCGCCATACCGCCGACACCCGGCCCCGATGCGCTGGCCCGCGGGAACGGGCTCGTCGCCCGGCCGAGCGCACTCGCACCGGGCATGGCCGCACCGGATCCCGCGCCGCCACCGCCGGATCCCGCGCCGCCACCGGCCTTTCCGCCGCCGCCCGCCGTCTTTCCGGCCGCACCGTCCAGCGCCGACGCACTCGCAGGAAGCATGCTCGCGGCACTGCCCGGGTTCGCATCGCCCAGATTCTTCGCGGCGTCGGCCGCCGTCTGCAGGGCGTTACCCGCCTGCTGTCCCAGTTTCGAGAGGGGATCGCCGGGACCGTCCGAACCCGGGGGCCGGCCGGACACCGGCGGAGTCGCCGACCCCGGCGGAGGTGACCCGGGTTTCGGCAGGGGCGAACCGCCTCGCGGCGCACCGGGACCACCGGAGGAACCCGGTCCGACGGAACTCGGGTCGGCAACCGGGCTCGGAGTGACGAAGTCCGGAACCTTCGCACCCGCGGTGTCCATACCCGAGGCGTAGAACGCCGAATACACGGCCTTCCCCCAGGTGGCGTCCTGATCTTGTTTCGGGTCGGGCGGCGGCATATTCACCAGACCGGCGCGGGTCCGGCTCAACCATCCCGACGTGTAGTAGAGATTGTCGCGCAGCTGCACCGCCTGTCCGATCACCTGGGTCGTGGCGGTGACGTAGGCCTTCGAGGCGCCGATCGCCTTCTGTGCACCACCGCCGCGCCAATTGCCCTCCGCGCCGGACAGATTGTTGTTCAGCTCGATGAACTGCGCGTTCATCTCCGACGCTATCCATCCCCACACGGCCGCGGCGTCCGCGGCCGGTTGGGCCTTGATACTCAGACCGAGGCTGTGCAACCGCGGATAGTTCATATAGTCCACGGGTTCGGCCTTGACGCCGAGGGCCGCGAACCGGCCGGCCTCCAAGAGGCTCTCGGGCACCTTGTAGGACTTGGTCAGATCTCTCGGAAGATCCTCGATCGGGCGGCCCCTGCCATCGGGAGACAACAGACCGGGGAACCGACTGGAGCCCGAGGTGCCGGCCGCACCGGGGTGGACCAGGTCCTGCGTCAATTGCTGGGTACTGGTGATCGGCCCCTTGGCCGTCGGCTCCGGAATCCGCCCGCTGCCGGGAGGATCGCTCGACAGGCCGCCGGTGTAGGTCTTCCCCACGCGAATCTTGTCGAATGCCTCGGCGGAGCGCCCCTCGGCCGCGTCGTAGGTCCGGCCGGCGGCCACGAAGGCATCGGTCATATCGGTGAGCACTGTGATGTGCGCATCGATGATCCGGCCGAACTCGCTCCCCTTCTCCCGCATCTTCGCCGCAAAGGTGATGCCGGAGGACAGGTTCGAGAAATCGGGTATCGCGTCGGCACCGTCGACCCGGGCGACCCCTTTTTCCTTGATGCCGCGCAGCCGGTCCACGGTCCGCACGCACGCCTGCGCACAGGCCAGGGCGGCGTCGTGCTTCAGCTCGATCCCACCCGATCGCGCCTGCGCGGCAACCGCTCTCCAGTTCGGTACGTTACCGCCCATACCGATACTCCTAGTCCGTTCGCCGTCATCCAGCGCCCCACCGTGGGCACATGATGACACGAACGCGGCCTGAACGGGAGCCCCGTCACGACAGGCTCTCGACAGCCCCGCGACCTACACCCGCTCCTCCTTGATTGCGCGCACGATGGTCGCCACCTCGGTGTTGATCATTGCGATGAACGCCCGCTCGTCGACGGCCACGGCCGCCGGAGGCATCGTCGGCACGATGACGAAACGGCCGTCGCCGAGCACGTCACGCCACTCCAGATACCGGACCGTGCGACCGCGCGGCCCGAACCGCGAGATGCCTTGGGCCACTTCGATTCCGCCGATATACTTCGGTTTCTGCTGGTAGAACCAATTGCTCTGCGGATCCCCACCACTGTCGTCGAAGGTGTCCCACAGGGCCGATTTTCCGTACTCGTCGTCGACCAGCTGACTCGGCGGAGCCGGCAGCGTCACGCGCGCCCGGCTACCCGCGTCGGCCTTGGGCAGCTTGGCCACGACGACGTCGGCCAGGCGCACCGCATCGCATTCGGTGACGGTAAAGCCGCCGCTGTGCTGAACCGTGGCACCGGGCAATTGCTCCAGCAGATAACCCTCGTTGCCGCGCCGCACGGCCAGCAGCCGAATACCGGCCTTCGGATTCTCCGGGTCCTGGCCGTCGAATCCGCGCACCACGATCTGGATATCGGGCCGGACCACGATGTCGAGCACCTCGTAGATGGCCGGATCGAGGTTGTTGCGTATTCGTTCGCGCGCCTGGCGCTGCAACCTCAGGTAGTCGTAATAGTTCTCGACATCGCTCAAGAACGTGAACACACCGGGCAGATTGTCGTCGTACAAATCCTCCCACAGCGTGACGAACTCGATATCGGTGAACGACCAGGTACGTTTCATTTCTCCACAACAGGTTTCACGACGCGCGGCGCCTCGCCCAGCGCATCGTCGAGATGCTCGGTGGACTCGAGGTAGGCAGGACGCCTGTGCTCCTTACCGCCGTTCGCCCCTTCCGCTCCACGGCCGGCCGCGCCGGGCGATCCGGGCGCTCCCGGCTGGGCTGCCGTCGGGGCCGCGCCCGCGCGACCACCGAATTCCGCTGCCGCACCTGCGGAGATCGGCGCGCTTGCCCGGGGAAACAGCTTGGATGCCTGGGCGAGGTCCTTGCCGAGGCCCGCTGCGCCGCCGCCCGCGCCGCCGCCGACACCTCCGCCCGCACCGCCACCGCCACCCAGCTTGGGAAGCTCGCCCGGCTTGGGCAGGCCGGGGATACCGGCGCGAGCCCGCGCCGCCTGCTCCCCGGCCAACGCCTGCTGCGCCGCCTGCTGGGCAGCCGCCATGCCTTGCTGCATGGCCTGCTGCGCGGCGGACATCCCCTGCTGCATGGCCTGCTGAGCTTGCCCCGCCGCCTGAGCTTTTGCCGCATCCTCCTGCTGTTTGCGGGCCCGGTCCTGCATCTCCTTCTGGAACTTTTCCTGCTGCGCACGGTTCTTCTCGTCCCGTTCGCGCTGTTCCCTCGCGTCACGCAACGCTTGTTCGCGCTGTTTCCTGGCATCCTGCAACGCCTGCTCGCGCAGTTTGCGCTCTTGCTCTTGCAGGCGTTTGTCCGCAGGGCTCTGCTTCGGCTGCTGTTGCGGACCGCCGCGAGCTGCGGGGCGGGTGGTGGGGCCGGGGGTTCCGGTCGGAGACCCCGTAGGAGATCCGGTCGGGGACCCCGTCGGCGATCCGGTCGGGGCCCCGGTGCGCGGATCGACAGGGGGGCCTTGGGTGGTCGGAGGGAAGAACTTGGGATCACCGAAGGCGGCCGCCGCGGCGGGCAGTGTCGGCATGATGTCCGCCGAGACCGGAAGTCCCGTGCAGTAGGTGGCCTGCATCATGTCCTGGTAATGCTTGGTGTTGTCCGGCATGGTGACCGTGCTCGAGGACGTACTGCCCGCATAGGAACTCGGAACGCTGTAAGTCGTTCCGGCCGGATTGGTCCGCGACTGCGGCATCGCTGCCTGGGTATCGTCCAGCCAGCGACCGGTGTATTCGTAGTTGAGCGCAACCCTTTCCATATTGTTCCGCAGATCCTGGATGGAACTCGCGTACGACTCACAAGCACTCTTGGCCGCCCCTGCCGCCCAGCCGCCCTTCCAGTCGGTGCTCATGGTGGATTGCAGTTTGAAGCCGAAATCGCGGTAGATCTCATCGAGCTGTTTGTGCGCCCAGCGCCAGAGTTCGGCCTGACTCGCACACGCCCCGACCGCGCTCACGTTTCTGATGTAAGCGCCGAGGTCGTACAGCTGTTCCCAGGTCTTCGAGTACGGGTTGTCGTTGAACGCGAATCCGCCCTTGCCGTCCGGTTTTCCCAGCCGGTCGTCCGGATCGGCAATCCGCTTTTCGTTGCCTTTGTCGTCCTTGCCCTTGTCCTTGCGCGACGGCTTCGAATCCCACTTCCACTCCGGCGGTGAGCCGGAGACGCCCGGGACGGAGGGGAGCTTGGCGTTCTTGTCCACCCTGACTGCGTCGAGCGAGTCCTTGCTGAAGCCTTCCGCTTCGGCGTACGCCTTTCCGGCGGCTTTGAAGGTGGCGAGCATATCCTCCACAATTTCGATATGGTGGTCGAGAATACGGCCCATTTGGTGCCCCATATCCTGAAATCTGGTGGCCAGGGCCGAGCCGGAGGGGAGGTTGGAGGGATTGTAGAACTGGATCATGCTCTCGACCGGCTTCTTCAACGCCTTCAGCCGGCCTGCCACTTCCGCCGCCGCATTGGCCAGGTCCAGGGCCGCACCCCCGCGCAGGGTCAAGGGCTCTTTGGAGTCCCTCGTCGCCTGCTCCAGTGCAGGCCAAGGGTTGCCGCTGGTCGGACGATTCCCAGCCATCTCAGCACTCCTGACTATCTCGACAACGCAGCACCATCACGTCATACCGCGTCCGGTACCCTCGTCCATCTTGGCATGAATCGGCCTGGGCGGCATCGCCTGCCGGCTCGGCGTAATCGGAGGAGTTCGTTCGTATGCGCGTGTTGCTGGCGACAATCGGTACGCGCGGAGATGTGCAACCCGTCCTGGCCTTGGCGGTGCGGCTGCGGGAGTACGGTGCACCGGTGCGGATCTGTGCGCCACCGGATTTCGGCGATCTGATCAGCGGTTTCCAGCTCCCATTCGTCCCCCTCGGCCCGCATTTGCGCCCGACCGCAGAGCGATATATGGGCGAAATTCCGCCCGACGAGCCGGACCGGCATCGGTCTACGACGATTGCCGACCAATTCACCACGCTGACCGTGGCCGCCGCCGACTGCGATGTACTGGTCGCCTGTGGCGCATTGCCGGTGGCCGCCCGATCTGTTGCCGAACACCGCGGCATCCGCTATGTCGCCGCGGTCAACTGCCCGATCGCGCTGCCCTCGTGCCATCACGCACCGCCCCCGATACCGGGACCGGCTGCAGCACCGGGCATCGACAATCGCGCCCTGTGGTTTCAGGAAACGCTGCGCTGGAACAACATCTGGGACGACGCGCTCAATGCCCACCGCGCGGCGGTCGGCCTGGACCCGGTCGCGGACGTGCGCCCACACGTCTTCACCGACCGTCCGCTCCTGGCCGCCGATCCGGTGCTGGCGCCGTGGCCGGATCCGGCAGACCCCGACGTGGTGCAGACCGGTGCGTGGATCCTGCCGGATCGGCGTCCGCTGCCCGCGGAGCTCGACGCGTTTCTGGATGCCGGCGAACCGCCGATCTATTTCGGCTTCGGCAGTACGAGCGTTCCCGTGGCAACCAGCCGGGTGCTCATCGCAGCGGCTCGGGCCCTCGGCCGCCGGGCGATTTTCGCTTCCGGCTGGGCCGATTTCGATCCGGTGGCCACCGCGCCGGACCATATCTTCATCGGGGAGGTCAACCAGCAGGCGCTGTTCCCCCGCACCGCCGCGGTCGTCCACCATGGCGGCGCAGGCACCACTTTCGCGTCCGCGCGGGCCAGGACACCGCAGGTCGTCGTGTCCGAGACCGGAGACGAGCGGCTCCAGGTCTACGACCAGTCCTATTGGGCGCGCCGGGTCGACGACCTCGGAATCGGCCTCATGCACCCGGTCGCCGAACCGACGGTCCAGTCGCTCACCGCCGCGCTCGACGCCGCGCTGAAACCCGCGATGGCAGCGCGTGCTCGTGCCGTGGCCGCCACCATGCGCACGGATGGCGCGGCGATCGCCGCCGAATATCTGATCAGCTGAAATACCTTGCACCGGTGTATATTTCGACTCAACCGAGATCGGGATACTGCGCTCGAGCCTCGTCCGACAGCTCCGCGATGCTCAGCTCCCCCGCTCCGCCGCAGACCGGGCATACCCTGGCGCCCAGGCATTCTCGGCAACGCCGACGGCCCGAGGGCCCGCCCTTGGTCCAGCCGCGGCCGTGGCAGACGGGACAGGCTCCGAGACCGTCGCATTCGTAGCACAGCACCGCGCCCTTGCTCACGGTGTCCGATGTGACCTTCGGGAGCGGGGCGGTCGACGGTTCCGATTGGTACACAACAACGCTCGGAGTCTCTCCGAGAAGTACTACTCCGCCGTACCCCTCCTCGGTGCGCACCTGGACGGTGTAGCCGTCGCGGGTGCCGACCACGGCGACCACGCCCACCGCGTCCGGATCGTCGGAGCGCTGGACCCGTACCGCCCACCCCGTGGTCTCCAGCGCGTGCGCGGCACGATCGACGAAGGCCGGGTCGTAGGGCGCGGACAGCTTGGCGAGGGCCTCGAATCGATGCTGGGGCGGCTGCTGCCAGTCCACCGCGGACGGATGCGACGGAATCACCACATGCGGTACCGAACCGGGAACCACCTGAGCCCCCAGCCACTGCAGCTGCGCGCGCAGGTATTCGGCCGCCCGGTCCAGCCACTGCCGCGCCTGTTCGTTCTCCGCCATCACGGATGGTCGATCCGGGTCGGGTATGGGGTTGCTTCCTCCGCGTCGGGTTCGAAGGATGGTGTCGCCCCGGACAGGCTGAGGTATCCGTTCACGCTCTGGATAAGGGTGAACCCGTACCCGTCCGGTGTCCGGGTATCGGCGCTGCGCGGGTTCTCATCGGTCTGCGTCGGCCAGCCCTGCTGTTCCCACGCACGGATCACCAGGTCGAAATACCGATCGCAGGTATCGGGAGTGGTACCGAGCACCCAGTACGAGATGGTGAAGAATTCCAGGACGTTGTCGGGATCGCTGTCGTTCCAGGGCAGGGTGACACCGCGGTGCAGCACCGCATTCGGAAGGTCCGGATGTCGTAGCGTCAGCGCCAGTTCGGGGGGCAGTATCCGGAGCGTCTCGGTGTAGTACCGGAGCAATTGTTCGCGTGCCGCGGCCTGCGTCGTCGCCGGGAGCATACCGTCCTCCTTTCGTCGATTCGAAGGGCCGCGGGACCGGCCCGCTGCCTGTTCAGCGGAGCCGGTGCCCTTGGCCGGTCAAGATCAGCCCCAGCTTCCTCCACGCCTTCTTCCTGGGATAGAAGTAGTTCGGGGCCGTGTGGTCGGCCGGATTCCAACCCTGCCGCGCCGGACCGGGTGTGGAATCGGACTCGAAAACCGTAGCGCCGAACGCGGGGTCGGTCGGGAGGGGGCCGTGGTTGGGAGGAATCAGCTTGACGGAGTCGTAGTCGGATATGGTCGCAAAGATGTGGTCACCGTTGTCGGCGGGGTCGACACCGGTCAGTCGAAGATCCGCCACGCTGTCCACGCCGGTGCCGAAGCTTCCGATGAACACCAGCGCGTCGGCATTCAGTTCGTTTCCGTGCCCGGCCGAATGCCCACCGGTGACAGCGCCGTAGGAATGCGCGATGGTCGTGGTGTACGCGGGTGGTCCCTGATGAGTGACCCGTAGCCCGTCATGGAATTCCCGCACCTTCTGCGCGCCCTCTTCCGCGTTGACGGACGAGGCCGCCGCAACCAGGGAGCTGGGGTTGTTGTAGGCGCCGAACAGCAGTGCCGCTGTCTTCGCAGTCGGGTCGTACAACTCGACGGCCTGATGCATTTGTATCAAGGTTTGCACAGCATAGCCGTGACCGCTGCGCCGCCGGAACGCGCCGGCCAGTGCGACCGCCACATAGTCGGCGGTATCGGGATTGCCGAGAGCGTAGATGTACTGGAGCTTGTCATCGAGATACGACAACAGGGGCTGGGGTCGGCCTTCCTCTGTCGTATCGAGGTAACTCTTCATGTCGTCGATGATGCTCAGACGCTCCTTGTTTCCCTCCAGCTCGGCCTGTTCCCGCAGCATGGCAAGGGTTTGCCGGTTGTACCTGTCGCGGTCGATGTGCGGTATTCCGTCCCGGTTTCCGATGAACGGGTCCTGGGCATACAAGGCGTCCTTCTCCGCGTCGGACAATCGCGACCAGAGTTCGTGCAACTGTTCCGGATCGGTAGGTACTCCGATATCCGGGAGCGCCGGACCTGCCGGATCGACCTCCGCATCCAAAGGCCACCGATACCATCGTGCCCCGTTGTCTTCGTTCTCGACGAGGTTGTCGCGGACGATCCGAAGCCGCTCGCCGGTCCCCTCGGGAAGCGTCACCCCCGACTGCATTTGCAATGCCACGTGATACCTGAGGATGCCACGATGGAACGTCTCGGACAGGTCGAGCTCGGGCGCGGTTTCGATGCTCACAACTTGCGGAACCGTGACCGCGGTCAGGATCCGGTCTCCCGCCACGACGAATCGACCCGACATCTCGAATGAGAGCGCACGCGAGAGGGCCGGATCGTCGGGGAACATCTCGACGGTGAATGTCCCCTCGTCCATCGAGAAGGTCAAGCGCACATCCTGGATCGTGGCCCGCCGGTCTCCGGTCAGCTGTTGCCACGCCTTCAACCAGCTTTCCTTGGCGGAGACCAACACTCGATCCCAGTGCACATCACCTTGCCGAGCCATGTCGGCCAGCCACCGCAGTTCCTCCGGCCGCGCCGCGCTCCGGAGCACATCCTCGCTCGGAGGCTCATTGCGCTGGGCGTCGATGCCGACCGCACCCATCTTCGTCGAACCGGCGACCACAGCGGCAAAATAGTCGCCGTCGCGCGTGAACGAACCGACGACAGTCCTCGGCCACACCGGCTCCGGGCCCGGCCGAATTGCCACGTCATCGATGTTGCCGTCGAATTCCTGCAACGCCCGAAGCGCCACGGCACGAGCGTTGTCCTCCTCGCCGGGCACCGTCGGATCGTGACCGACGGTCTCGCTGATATGCCACTCGGGTTCGGGGAACAGCGACTCCAGCGATCCGTCCCCAGCATCGTCGATGTGGGTGATCGCGGGCTCCGGATGCGCCTGGGGATCGGCCGCGTGTTCGGCACTCGGCAGCAGCGGCTTCCGGTCGGCGCCGAATGCGATCGCCGAAATCTTGCGCGTCCCCGGCGTCTCGGTGCCCGGTTGGTACGGGTGCCACGCACCGTCGTCGATATTCGGATCGCTGACCATGACGACGCCGTCTCGAACAGCCATCAGCGACATGTGCGCGACATCCATGTCACCGATGGAGTATTCCTCGATCACCAGCATCGCGGTCGCGGGATCGTCGGGGTCGGTCAGCCTGAGGTTGATGTCGTCACGCGACGCGACCTGCCGCATGCGCCCGCCCGCGAACTGCTCCTCCACCTCGGCCGGTGACCGGCCCGACAGGCTCGCCGTCTCGGGAACGGTCACCTCGAGGCCGAGTTCGGCTGCGGCCTTGCGCAATACGCGCAGGACGCAATCTTCCGCGGGCGTATCCGAGTCCTGGGCGGGAGCCCGGTGCCCGCTCGACCCATCCCCGGCCGGGCCGGGCGGCACCTCACCCCGCCGACCCAGGCCGCTGTTCGGCTCCGCCCCCTGCTCGGCCGAGTGCCCGAGGGCCTCGGGAAGGCCGGATGAACGAGCCTGCTCACCCACGTCCGGTCGCCCGGCAGCGACATCGGATGCGGTGGGGGCCGGGTTGTACACGATCACCATGCGGTCGGTCGGTTGCGGCGGTGAATACTTCGCCATGGCGGCCGGGTTGATCACATTGCTCGCGCCCGCGTCGATCGAGTACACGTAGTTCTTGTTGCCCGGGTACGCGAATTGGGTGTGCTCGATGATCTCGAACGCGTCGGCGACCGAGGGTGGCAGCACCCGATTGATCGCCATCATCAACTCGTCGCCCTGGATGTGTCCGCGGTCGCCGGGGGTCCCGCCCTCCCTGAGCTCGGACTTCATATCCCACTGGATCTCGATGCGCGCACCGGGCGCCAGGGCCCTCGGCAACTGCCGCGCCAGCGCGTTGTACTCGGCGTCGCCGAAGTGGGCGCTGACGTTGTTGATGTAGAACCGCGCTACACCGCCGTTGTCGCCGACGTTGAGCACCTCGCCGGAGAAGAGCAGATCCGCGTACACCATCAGGGAGCCCGGGACGGTCAGCGGTCCCGGATCCAGAATGCCGAGGACCCGGCGGCGCTGTCCCGCATCGGCATAATCGCTCGCCAACTCGGTCTGCAGGATCAGCCCGCCGCCGGAACGGTCCGACAGCGGTGTCAACTCCACCGCGAAACCGCTGCGGCCCACACCCACGTCGACCGTGTGACCGCCCTCTCGGGCCGCCGCCACCGAGGGCCGCTCCTCGAACAGCACGGGATGATTGCGGTCGGCCGGCATCCGGTACTGCGGGCGAGGGCGGGTGAGCACGTCGATCGACGACCGTCCGTCGGCCTCGGCGTGGACCACGACCACGTATTCGGCCTGGAACCCGTGCGCCGCGGCCCCCCGATTCGCTCGATCGATGCCGTGCAGGAACTCGCGCAGCGACATCGAGGCACCACGCGGGTGGCCCGGCAGCGGATGCGGGAACTCGATGCGGCCGGTGCCGCGATCCAGCACACCGCCGACCCGATCGGGAATGTCGGCGAAGGTGCGGGCCACCTCCCGCATCCGGTCGAAATCGATGGCATCGCGCAGCGATAGCGGGATTCCCGGCGCATGCTGCACCTGGTCGATCGCATCCAGCAGCGCCCGCACCCGTTGCGGCGAGCCGTGCGGCATCGGATCGTTGAACGCCGCCCGCAGCGGGGCGAGTTCGTTCATGAACTGGTCGTTGGTGATCTCGTGGTGGTCCTCGTCCCCGACGACGGCCTTGCGGGCGGCATTGGCGGCCTTGTCGGCGAACATGGGTTCGAACATGCGCCGGCACAGCTCTTCCCGCATCCGGCCGTTGAGGGCCAGGGCCTCGGCCATCACCACATCGTCGGCGAAGTCACCGGTCAGGATGTCGCGCAGCTGGGCCAGGTGGGCGGCGGCGGACTCCTCGAACTCCGCGTCGGTCAAGTCCTTCCCGAAGACGGGTCGATGCTCGAACGCGTCGAGGTGGTCCGGGCTCACGCGGTGCGCCAGCTCGGGGTCCCAGGCGGCGAGCCGCCCCGCCGCGTCACCGGCCGGGTCGGTGATACCCAGATGCTCCAGCAGGTCGCCGAGGTCCTGTCGGATCTCCGAGAGCAGCCTGGCCCGATTCGGATCGAAGATCGCCTCGTCCAACTGTGTGGCAACGACCTTCAGCTCGGCGAAGCGGACACCCGGGTGCCGGAAGTCGGGATCGGTCGCCTGCCGGATCCGAACCAGCAGATTCGCCGCGGCGCGCGGGATGTCGCGGTTGCGCAGGCCCTTCGACAGCGTGATGTCGAATCCGGTCCCGTCGGCACTCCGTCGGAAGGAACCGATCGCAGTGCCTTCCACCTCACCCACATGGATGTGCACCGGCCGACCGTCGGGAAGCAGCAGGTGCCCGTTGCGATGCCAGCCCACCCCGGCGGGCACGAGCGCCCGGACCGAGTTCTCGACGGCGTTCAGGGCCATCTCCCGGGTGAGTGCCTTCTCGGTGTCCGGACGCGCGGCGCCGTGGAATTCACCGAGGCTGTCGGCGATCTCGACCCCTTCGGGGTCGATGCGGGTGTTCGCCGGATCCGGCGCGGTCTGCGGAGGCTCGTCCGCGGGGAGATGAGTGTCCGGGTCGGAGCCGGAGATGCTGGCCCACACCGACTTTCCGCGGCCCTCCGGCAGCGCGGTGACACCCGTCGCATCGGATTCCCGCGCGACGATCGAGCCGCCGCGGCCGCGATTCCCCTCGCCCGCCAGCGGTTCCTGCGGTGTGTCGTCATCGTGGAATGCGGCGAGCAGCGCCTCCGGATCGGCGTCGGCGTCGAGATCCGGGAAGGCATCCAGCAACGCCTCGGGATCCAGATCGCTCAGCGCCGCCGAGTCCGGATCGACGCCCGTCTGCTGGTCCGTCGCATCGGCGCGATGCACGACCGACGTCGCGCCCTCGGTGAGCAGGGGATGGTCCGGGTTGGTGTCGACCACCTGGATCAGCACGGTCCAGTCGCCCGGATGACCCACCACCCGCAGCTCCAGTCGCACCGGACCGGTGCTGTGCTCGAGCGCGTTGGCCACCAATTCCGAGGTGACCAGCCGCACCGAGTCGTTGCGGCTCTCCAGCCCGAGCGCGGTCATCTGGTCGACGGCCCAGCGCCGCGCCACCGGCGCCCAGCTGGTCCGCTCCCACGACCCGTGATCATCCTCGGTCAATCGTCCTTGCGCCTGGGCGTCTTCCGGCGTCCCGATGCCCACCACCAGATCGGCCTCGTGCAGCACCGGCCTGGAATCGAGTTCCGGAGTTCCGAGCTCGCTCGGTGACAAGCTCGTCGGCGCGATCTCCGCGTCCTGCGCCGCCTCGGGCCCGGGCCCCTCCGGCACGTGCACCGCGGGAAGGTCGATCCCGACTCCGGATTCCGCCAGCCATGGCTGCACCACTCGGGAGTGGAATTCCTGCAGCGCGGCGTTCACACGCACCGCATCCGGGCCCAGGGAGGCATTGGAATACTGGGCGATGATTCCGCCACCGCTGCGGACGAGTTCCAGTGTGACCGAACCCGGTTCGCCGCGAACCGGATGGAGCGACAGCGTGATCGTCACCCGGCTGAAGCCCTCGTGGACGTCGGTGACGGACACCCAGAAGTCGTCGCCGTGCCCCCGGAACA
Organism: Nocardia transvalensis; assembly: GCF_015477765.1. Taxonomy (GTDB): domain Bacteria; phylum Actinomycetota; class Actinomycetes; order Mycobacteriales; family Mycobacteriaceae; genus Nocardia; species Nocardia transvalensis_A. The sequence goes on from NZ_JADLQQ010000001.1 coordinate 725,050, forward strand.
TCCTCGACAGTTCGCCGCTGCCGACGCCGTCGATCACGTCCGTGACGGTCGGAGCGTCATCCCGCGCCCACAGTCGGCCCTGGGTGCCGTCATCGAAGTTCACCCCGGACAGATCGACACCGAGCCTGTGCATTTCGTACCGGAACTGAGCCGCGAAGCGTGGGTCGGTCACGGTGTCCGGGTAGCCCTGTGATCCGAGCACGCCCGATTGGATGCGGCCGTTCTCGATGACCCACAGACCACACGCGGCCGGCCCGTCCTCCGGGTTCGCATAGGTGGCGTGGACCTCGGCATGCAGGACCGGGCCGCCCCGGATATCCCCGGGCGTCGCGCCCAGCAGGAACGAATCTCCGAGGATATCGGTCGAATACGGTCGGCCGTCGGGACCGTAGAACAACCCGTCCGGGCCGACGGTCAGCCTGTTCACCCGCGCTGTTCGGCCGGGGTCCGCGGTGGCTCCGGGTGCGTGCGGCCGCGCTATCTCGTAGGTGTCCCGGCTCGGTCGCATCGGATCCGGCGTGCTCTGGCCGATGCGCAGGGTGTCCGGCAGCGGCGTCTGCTCGCCCACTCCCTCCACGACTCGGCCGTCGTGGTAGACGATTGCCCACGTCGCGGCGGTCTCCGCCCTGGTGCCGCCGGTCAATTCGGCCAGCGACACCCGGTAGCCGGTCTCTGTGACGAACCATTCGCGGCCTTGCGGATCGGTCCCGGCGTATGTCACCACCCGGCCGTCGACGTCGAATCGGTCCATGCCCAGATGGGTGATGGTGTAGGAGTGCGCGCCGACGCCGAAGTCGTCGGTGGTGGTGCGCTGGTCCACCACCCAGGCGGTGGCTCCACTGCCCTGCGCGCGCAGGGCCTGCAGCAGCTTGGTGTGCGCCCCGGAGTCGGCGTCGGCGACGAACTGTTCGGGCCGGGCGCCGCGGAAGTTCGCCTGCAGGTCGCCCCACGCCACGCCGCTGAGTCGTCGCGGATCCAGCGACACCGGATCCGCGACGTCGCCCTGCTGCTCGCGCAGGTGCTGAATCGACTCGGGCACACAGTGATTCACCGGATCGAAGGCGGTCGGAATCCGGTAGTAGGCCTCGGCCAGCGTCTCGACGGTGTCGATATCGGCCGCGGCCTGGTCCACCTCGGCGCGCAGCTCCCGCAGTTCGGCAGTCAGCTGCTCGGGGCTGCGCGCGGTCAGATCGGCGAGCTTGCCGGCCTTGAAATTCTTGTAGATGGCCTCGGCCTGCTGCGGGGTGGCCGATTCGAGATCGACGCCGAGCATCCGTACCCAGTCCGCGTCCGGCGTCGGCACATCGGTGACCGGCGAACTGGCCCGGGCCCGCAGCGCATCGAGCAGGCGACCGTAATCCTCGGCGATCCGCGCCGCGTGCTGCGGCGAATTCGGATCTCCCACAGGCAATCCCATGGCATTGTCATGGGCCTGTTCGGGGACCCGCGGGTCCATGTCGACCAGCTCGGGATGCTCACTGAGCAGCTTCGCCAGCTTGTCGAGGTGCGCGGCCCGGTCCGGATGCTGCTGACGCAGCTCCTCGATCACCTCGGCCGGAGGTCGGCCGCGCAGGGTATCCCGCTGCAGGTCGAGTTTGCTCAGCAGATCTTCGAAGTCGCCGAAGCGGCGCACGGCGGCCTCGTTGTGCCCGTAATCCACCAGTGCGGCGATCCGCAGCGCCCGCAGCGCGTTCTCCGTGCGCAGCCGATCGACCGTGGCGGCCACCCGATCCGGGGACAGGTCCGCCAACGGCACATCCAACCGGGCGGCGGCATCGTCGACGCGGGCCGCGATCTGGCTCGGTGACAAGGTGGACGGATCCAGGGGCTCGGCCGGTGTCGGCTCCGGCAGGTTGTCCGGGACCACGCGCCAGGGTTCGTCGCCCTCGCGCACCATGGTCACCGAAACTCGGCGGCCGTCCACCGCACCGGAGAAGTGCCGGACCTCGGGCGTGGCCACCTGGGCCGTGTGAATTCCGGTGAGATCGGCCCAGGCGACCCGGTATTCGATACGCCAGCCCCCGTTGGTCAGCCCCTCGGCCAGGTCGGCATTGCGAGGGTCGGCCAGCGCATCGGCGAGCAGACGATCGTGGTTGAGGCCACCGTCGACCACGACCAGCCGCATCGGCTCGGTGCCGACCAGTCCGATGCCCCGGTCGGGATCCAGCATGACGCCGTTCTGATCATCGACCCACCGACGACCGGCGTCGCGGGCCATGGCGTCGGCGAGGTCGCCGAATCTCGTGTCGGCGGCCGAATACCGGTGCGCCAGCCTTTCGAAATCGGCGGCGGCCCGGCCGAGTTCGCGGCCGCGGTCGTGCAGATCGTTCAGCACGGTGTCGAGGTCGGCACCGGTCAGCGTGCGCGGATCGACGCCGAGCATGCGCGCCCAGTCGCCGCGCTCCAGGCGAATCTGGTCGCGCCGCAACGCATTCTCGAACAGCTTGCGGACCATCGGGTCGCTGCTGTATTCCAGCTGCCACCAGCGGCGCGGCAGATTCGGGTTGTTGTTGACGTTGACGCGGCGCTCGAGGTCGAGCCGGTCCGGGTCGTGGCCCAGCTCGGCGTGCATCTCCTTGACGAAATGCTCGATCATGTCCGGGTTGTGCTGCCGGATCATGTCCAGGTAGCCGACGTGCTCGTCCTCGGCGTTGTAGCGCAGGGCCGCGTCGCGCAGTCCCTCCACCATGGCCGCGTGCCGCACGACGCGGTACTGCAGTTCGGCCGTGGCGCGCCGCACGGCCTCCGGGCTCAGGTCCGGCAGCGGCAGGCCGAGATCGTCCGCGGCCTGGTACAGCGCGACTCCCTGGCGATGACGCTCGGCAATCGCGTCCGAAAGCTCTTGCCGCTGCGCGGAGTTCGGGTCGATGATCTCCCGGTCGGGCACCGGCGGGACGACATCGCTCTCGACGCCCGGGCGTTCCTGGGCCGCGGGCAGTTCCGGCGGCCGGGGCTGACCCGGATCCACACCCGTATCGCCGCGCAGCCAGCTGATGAACTGGCCGCGTCCCTTCCACAGTTTGAGCGCCTGCAGCGTGAAGAACGCCGGATCCCAATGGACCCCGGCGTCGTGCCCGGTCACCGCGTGCGTGGCCGAATCGGCGACCGACTGGTAGTAGTCGGCATTGCGCTCGGACCCCAGCGGATACTGGATGCCCATGTCGTGCCGCGTGAACGGCGCCTTCAACCGCCGCCAGAAGCGCTTCCACTTCGTCTCGGGAGACTGCTGTGCCGGTGGTGCCGGGCGCGGCGCGGGGTGGGGCGCGGGCATCCGCTGCGCCGGAACCACCCGCCAATTGCCGTCCACGTCGGCGACCAACTGGACGGGCACCCGCTGCCCGTCGATCTCGATGTCGAAGCGGCGAGAATCGCCCGGTTGCACCGCCGCGGGCCGCAGCGAATCCTGCCGGGCCACCTGGGTCACGTCGGCCAGGTCACCGACCGCGACCGCACGAGCCAGTGTCTCGGCGCGCAATCGCCCGATGGTGTCGGCGAATCGGCCCGGCGCCAAGTCGGCATCGCTGACGCCGAGCAGATGAGCGAACGTATCCCGCACCGCCGCAAGCTGATTGCGATGCGCCGGATCGGTAGTCGCATCGTGGTCGCGCACCGCGGTTTCCAGTGCCTCCACCGCACCGGCCCGCAACAACGTCCGATGCCGTTGATCGGCAATCGTTTCCGCGAGACGCTCGGGGGTGAGGGCATCGTGGTTCAGACCCAGCTGCCGGGCCAGCAGATCACGGACATCGGCGGCGGACATTGGTCGCGGCTCGCCGGACGGCTGGGTGGGCCGGTTCCATTCGCCTATCGCGTCCCGGTCCGCACGCGGCAGTTCCGTCGGCGTCCGGCCGTCCGGCTGCCAGCCCGCCCGCTGCAGTTCCTCGGCGTCCAGCGGTCCGAAATCGTCCGGGAACCGCATCGGCCGACCGGCACCGTCCGGGGAGGTGTCCAGGAAATTCCGCACCCACGCCTGCTGGGTCAGGTCGGCTATGGCGTGCAGCGGATCGGGCAGTCCCGCAAGGGAATCGCGCAGGCCCAGCGCATCGGCCAGGGCGTGGGCGTAGACGCGCTCGGTGTCGGTGAGCGGACGCGCGACACCGTCGGTGTCCCGGAGCTCTGGCGACTCGTCGAGGAATCGCTGCGCTTGGGACAGGGGATCGTGCTCGGGCGTGGGATCCGGTGTGTGGGTGTCGTCACCGATCGGCGAGGGCCGGGTCCGGTCGCGACCGGGACCGTCGGCGGGCAGGTCGGGATCGTCGGCGCCGCGGGCGTGCGTGGGCGGGCGCAGGCTCTCGCCGTCGGCGCCGAAGAAGACGCCCCAGGTGGCCTTGACGTCCGGCAGGTCGTTCGGATCGAATTCGCGCGGTGGGCCGAGGCGCGGATCGTCCACCATGACCGCGTTGCGGGTCTCGTCCCAGTACATGACGTAGGCGTGCGAGCCGACACCGTGCTCATCGACCGGGCCTTTCAGCTCGTCGACGACCACGACGGTGGCCTTGCCCTTCAGGTACTCCAGACCGGCGGCGATCATCTCGTGCGCCGACAGCTTGCGGGTGCCCTGGACCGGCATCAGCTCGCCCTGCAGCACATCCTCGAGCCGGCGCCAGGTCATGCCCTCAGGCCCGACCGAACCCGGTTCGGGCGGGGTGATGTTCGCGTTGCCGGTGCGCTGGGCGGCCACCCACGACGCCACCTCACCGCAGTTGTTGTGCGCCAGCTCGGGCCGCTCGCCGAGATCGGGCCGGCCCCGCGCCGGGTCCGATGTGTCGGTGTCGGGGGCGTGATGTTCGGTCGCGCCTGCCCGATCGGCGGCGATCGTGTCGAGCCGGTACATGGCGCTGGTCGGCACGCCCGCCGGGGCTTTGTCGGCGTCCGGGACGATCGAGTCGACCCGGCTGTAGAGCCCGCGTCCGGTCTCGACGTGCACCCGCACGTCGTCGCCGAAGTGCCCGGACTTGATCGTGGGCGCCTCGCCGTGGTGGGCCGCCAATGCGACATCGGTGACCAGGCCCCGCAACCGGCCGCCCTGGCCCGCCGCCTCGGCGACGTCGACACCGTAACCGTGGGCGATGACCTTGTTGCCGGCCTTGGCATCCGGGCCGTGGGTGGCCTCCCGTGCCGCGTCGAGGGCGGCGATATCGCGCACCAGCAGGTCGGCACCGGCCCGGGCACGGCCGAGACCGACCGCCTGCAAACCGGACCGGAGCTTGCCGCCCGCGGGAGCGTCGTAACCGAGCCAGGCAATGGAGGCCACCGACTCGCCGGGGCGGGCCCGGCCCATCGCGGTCTGCTGGTGGTGCAGCGCCACGGCCAGGCTGGTGTCGAGATTCGCCACGGTGTGGCCCCTGCCCGCCACGTGCCAGGACAGGTGGTTCGCGGTGCCGATATCGCCGAATGCGATGGCCGCCCGGCCCTTTCCACCGAAGGCGGTGGAATCGTAGGCCACCACGTGGACCGGCATGTCCGGATCGATCCTGGCCGCCTGACGTTGCGCCACGGCGAGGGCACGCACGGTCGCGCGCAGATTGTCCAGCTGTTTGCGTTCGGCCCGGGTGAGGTCGTCGCCGCGGCCCTCCAGGTCGCCCAGCTCGCGGGCGATCTGCAGGCGGTTCGCCTGGTTCGCCGAGGCGGGATCGATACCGGGGGCCCTGCCGATCACCTCCGGGTGCGCACGGATGAGCGCCTGCTGCATCTCGCGGTTGCGCACCGGGTCCGGATCCAGCGAATTCCACCAGTCGGCGTTGCGGCGGGCCAGCTGCTTCGCGTCGGCGGCGGTATCCGCGCCGTCGGTGGGGTCGCCGTGCAGCAGATCCTGGGCGGTGGCGTCGTCGCCCAGCTTGTTCAGTGCCTCGTCGGCGAGACGCTGCTCGGTATCGGTGGCCGGAGCCGGATCCTCGGTCAGGACATCGCGAGTATCCGCATCGGCCGCGCGGGTCCGAGGGCTGTCGGTGTCCGCATCCGAGGCGGGGCCGGCGGAGTCGTCGGCCGCGGGCCTGCCGGAGTCGGTGTCGGCGGAGCTGTCCGGGGCACGTGTTTCGGGCCCGGATTCACCGGTTGTGTCCGGCTCGCCCGCATTGGCGTCGGTGTCGGCCGGGCGGGCGTCGGTGTCGGTGCTCGTGCGACCGGAGCCGGACGGCGGGGCGTGCGGGGTACCGGTGACGGCCGGTGTCGCCGCCAAACCGGCGGCAACGGCGGCCTGAGCGGCCTGCGTGTCCACGTCCTGGTCCGGGAGGACCTGCTGCTGGTCGGCGCCGGTCTCCGCGGCCGTGTCGGCGGGCTTCGCCTGGGGCGCTTCGGAATCGGAAACCTGCGCCTGCAGACCGCCGTCGAGTCCGCTGTTCGTTCTGCCGGTCGCACCGGGCTGGGCGGCCGCGCGGGATCCGGCCGTGTCCGGTGCGGAGCTCGGCCGCGATCCCGAATCCGGTTGCGGTGCGCGGGCTGTCGAGCCCTCGCCGGGACGACCGGACTGCGGCGTGGTGCCGGTGTCCGGCCGTGCGGAGACCGGCGACGAGTGCGAGCCACCCGTGGGCGAGGTGGTCGATGAACCGGATGTGGGCGAGCTCGGCGAACCGCTGGACGTCGTGCCACTCGGGGTGGCGGTGCCGGTGGGCGTCGGCGTGGGCCCACCCGGCGGCGCCGCGGGCGATCCGGCGACACCGGCGGCCAACGATCCCGCGGTGGCGGCCGGAGGAGTGGCCGCCGCCGGAGATTGGACGGCGCCGGAAGTGGTGTCCACACTCGGCGTGCCCGCCGTGTGACCGGAACTTATCGGGCTCGAACCGGTTTGAGGGGATTCGGCCACGTGCGCGGAGCTACCGGGATGCGCGGTGGCACCGTCGCCGGCATGCGAACCGATCCCGCCACCGCCGCTGTGCGCGCCGACGCCGGTATCGCCGCGCGATCCGGCACCGGCATCGCTGGGGGCCGTGGCGGTTTGCGCGGGGCCGGAATGTCCCGCACCGTCGGCCGCGGCGGCGTTCACACCGGGACCGCCGTTCGTCGTCCCCGATCCGGTATTGGCCTGCGAGCCACCGGAGTCTGAACCGGAGTGGTCACCACCGGTACCGGAATCGGGCGCACCCGACTGCGAGGCGACCGGTGCAGCGGGTGACGAGGCACCGGTGTCCGCACCGGTGGTGCTCGCAGGCGCGGTGTTGACCGTGCCGGTGTTCGCGGCGGGGCCTGCGCCCGTATTGCTCGTGGCGCCTGTACCGGATGTATTGGCGCCGTTGGTATTTCCGGCTCCCGTGCCGTTCTGCCCGGCGCCGGTGTTTCCTGTGCCGTTCTGTCCCGTACCGGTGTTGCCAGTGCCGTTCTGCCCCGTTCCGGTCGAGCTGTCCGACCCACCGGTCGTGCTCGACGGGGGGCGCGCACTGCCGTCGGAGGCACCGACATTCGACGCCGGTGTCCTGCCGTTGAATTGGTCACGCGACAACGGCTGACCCTGATATTCCGGCGTACCGCGGTAGCCATGGGCCAGGCCCGGCCCTGCTCCGGACAGCGCGCCGCCGGTCAGCATGCGCGGATCCAGATCCCAGTTCCCGGTGGACAGACCGGTGGCCGCATAGGCCGCGCCGGCACCGGCCAAACCCGCGCCCGCGCCCACGATGGCGCCGCGCATCGCGCCCTGCAGGCCCCGGTCGCCGAGGCCCGTCCGCCCGACCAGGTTGTGCATGCCGTGACCCGCCAGGCCTCCGACTCCGCCTGCCACGCCCGAGATCCAGGCGTTGTCCCACACCTGGCCCCAGTTCATGTTCTTCTGGTAGCCCTGGGCGACGTTGAGGCCCTGGACGGCGAGCTCCTGCGTCGTGCCCTGGAAGATCTCGACGAGCGCTTCCTGCGTCATCTCGTAGACGATCTTGGTGATGATCCGCTTGGCGCCCTGCGAAATTGCCATCCTGCCCACGATTGAGCCGATGGTCATCAGCAGGCGCCGACCCAGCCAGTTGAAGGCCGCGCGCGTCGCCGCGATCGCGGCCGCCTGCGCGGCCGGCGCACCGGGCCCCAGCCAGAGGGCCGCTGCCATCTCCCCCGCCAGCCACCCCAGCGAGATGATCCCGTTGAGCTTGGCCGATCTGATCTCTCCGGCGAAGCTCTCCGCGGCCTCGCCCTGGGACTTGAGGTACTTACCCAGTTCGGTGAGCGACCCCACCTTGGGGTCGTCGTTGTTGATGAGCTTCTTCAGCTCCTGCTCTTGCTTCTCCCGACCCTCACCGGCCGGATAGGAGAGCAGCATCGAATCGATCGCGCGTTCGGCAGCGGGCACCACTTCGTTGAGGATGCGGTCGCCCAGCCGGGTGAGGTTCCGACCGAGATCCTTCTGCAGATCCTCGTTGCCGTGCGGCCAATCAGTGCCCGCAACCCACTCCAGCCATTCCAGCCAGGGCGGGATCATGATAGCCACTAGACACCAGCCCCCGGGATCACCAGGCGTTATCGGTGGAGGTGCCGCGCCGCCCGCTCGCTCTGGTGTGGTCGAACTCCTCGACGTCGGTGAACGTCATCGCCTCCGGCTCGTCGCCGCGCTCGGGCGACCCGGGTGGCGCGGTGGATACCGGCGGCTCGACCGGGATGTCCTGCTCGAAATCCGGCATCCCTTCGATCAGTTCGGACAGCTTCGGCAGCCGCGCCCGGGCGTCGAGCAGCGGCGCCAACAGCTCCTTGTTCTTGCGGTCCACGGCCTCGGCCGCCGCCTGCGCTGTGCGGGTGACCAACCGGGCGAGTTGGTCGGGACTCAACTCATCGACATCGGAGGAGAAGCGGGTATCGATGACGACGCCATTCGCGTTGACGGTCACCGTTACCCGCTTGTCCCGTGAGGTGGCACTGGCGGTGAGGCGGACGCGCTGGTGTTGGGCCTCGGCGATAGCGCGCATCTGGTTCTGGAAATCCTCCAGGACCGAGTCGGCGTCCCCCACAAAGCCATCGCTCATCCCAAACCCCTGTCCACCTCATCTACCGCACCGAACCGACCGCAGGGGTCAGACCTGCCTCAACCTATCGGTCGAATCCTGCTCGCGGCGTTCGAGTTCCTTGGCCGCATCGTACTGTCCCTTCGACATCTGCCCCCAGGAGTCGCCGGACTTCGCGGTGCCGTCGATGACGCCGTTCATCACCGACTCGAAACCCTCCTCGCCGCAGCGGAACTTGTTGCCGAACTCGTCGTCGCCGCAGGCCGGGATCAGTCCGGACATGGCTGTCCTGGCCTCGGCGGCGATGTCGTGCAGCAGGTCGCGCACGGCCGCAGTGTCCTCGCCCGCACGCCGCAGCTTCTCGGTGTACGCCTCGAGATCCGTCATCGAAACCACGCCCTCTCAACCGACCTGTGTAGATGTTCGCATGAACCACGGACAACTACACAGCGAAGTTCAGCCGAACATTCATTCGTCTTGCCGATTTTGTCATGTTGTGCAAGGGACAGGATTCGCCGAGGCCTCCGACCGGCCAAAGGGAGTGTTAAGGATTCTCCGACGAACGCGGCTGGGCGGCCCCGCTGGTGGTAGCGGCAGACGGCCGGGCTATGACGCCGGTCGCGGGCACCGCCCTAACGGACGGTAAGAAATCCGGCCGGATTCTGGTTCGGTACTGTGGCCGCTCCCACAGTGAATAACTGCCGCTGATGCGGCGGCAGAAGGAGATTCACATGGCTTCGACACAACCCGTGAGCGAGCGCAGGGTCATCGGCAACGTCATGCGCGGATCGCTCGGCAATCTGATCGAGTGGTACGACTGGTACGTCTACGCGGCATTCCGGGTGTATTTCGCCGACACGTTCTTTCCCCAAGGCGATTCCACCGCGCGGTTACTGCAGGCCACCATGGTGTTCGCGCTCGGCTTCCTCATGCGCCCGATCGGCGGCTGGCTGCTCGGCCGCTTCGCCGACCGTGCGGGCAGGCGGGCGGCGCTGACCCTGTCGGTCTCCGTCATGGCCGCTGGATCGCTGCTGATAGCCCTCACTCCCGGCTATGAGACCATCGGCGTGCTCGCGCCGATGATCCTGCTGCTGGCGCGGTTGCTGCAGGGATTGTCGCTGGGTGCCGAATACGCCACCAGCGCGACCTATCTGTCCGAGGTGGCCACTCCTCGCAAGCGCGGCTTCTACTCCAGCTTCCAGTACGTGACGCTGGTGGCCGGTCAGCTGCTGGCGCTGGGAGTGCAGATCATCCTGCAGAACATCCTGACCCAGGATCAGATGCACAGCTGGGGTTGGCGCATTCCCTTCATCATCGGCGCATTCGGCGCGGTGGCGATCATGTGGCTGCGGCGCGGTATGGACGAGTCGGAGTCCTATCGCGCCGAGGCGTCCACGACGGCGCAGCCCGAGGCGCGCGGCACGCTGCGGGTGCTGCTGCAGTATCCGCGCGAATGCCTGATCGTGGTCGGTCTGACCCTGGGCGGCACGGTGGCGTTCTACACCTACACCACCTACATGCAGACCTTCATGATCCACACCGCGGGCATTCCGAAGCCGACGGTGGCCTGGATCAATTTCCTGGCACTGCTGGCGTTCGTGGTGATCCAGCCGCTGGCCGGGGCCCTGTCCGACCGCATCGGCCGCCGGAAGTTGCTGCTGTTCTTCGGCATCACCGGCGCCCTGGGCACCGTCCCGCTGATGACGGTGCTGGGCGGAACCCGCAATCCGGTCGCGGCCTGGGCGTTGATGATGGTCGCACTCGTGATGATCACCGGCTACACCTCGATCAATGCGATCGTGAAGGCCGAGCTGTTCCCGACCCGGATCCGTGCGCTGGGGGTGGGGCTGCCGTACGCACTGGCGGTGTCCATCTTCGGCGGCACGGCCGAGACGGTCGCGTTGTCGCTGAAGGAGATCGGCCACGAGTCGGTGTTCTTCTGGTACGTCGCCGGGTGTATAGCGGTGTCGCTGTGCGTCTACTTCTTCATGCGGGAAACGTCGGCCACGTCCACGATCGACGCCGAGCACAAGCCCGAAATCGAGACGGCCGCAAAGGTTTCCAGCTGACATCGCGGTGCGCCCGAGCTACGGCCGCGGTCCGTGGCCCGGGCGTACCGCACTCGCGGTTTCAGGCGTCGGCGCCGTGGCGCTCCTGGTATCGCTTCTCGAATTCGGCGATATAGACCGAGGGCGCGACCGACGACGAGGACTGCTCGAGGACACCGTCGTCGGCGATGTAGAAGATCGCCCGGCCGATCGCGATCTCGCCGGGCTGGGTGGGCACGTAGACCATCCAGCCGCAGTTGATCCGGTCCGCGCGCAGCCGGTCCAGCGGATATCCGGAGGTGTCCAGGTTCTGGTCCAGGATGTACTGCCGCACCTGCGCGACGGCTTCGTGCTCGGGCATGGGATCGGGCAGCGTCAGGGTGACACCGGCCATGGTGAGTTGATAAAAGGCGCTATCGATATCGAAGCCGCCGTCGTCACCGAAGGCGTCCACCAAGGTGTCGCGGGTGACCACACCGACCTCGGCGGCCGACACCAGATCGGCCACCGCGGCGCGCTGCCGCTCGGTGGGCTGCTCCGCGACCAGCCCGGCGATCACATCGGTGACGGTGTCGGCGGTCCAGAAACCGGGCACCGCTTCGGCGAGTCGGTCGGCCGCCGGTGATGCGCCGCGATACCAGCGCCCGTTCTCCCACCAGTAGCAGAAGCTCAGCAGGCCGTTGGCCGCGCGCGGATTCAGCACCGGGTTGGCCACCCACTCCGGGGCACCGGCATACAGGCCCGGCATGGGCGCGTCGTCGTTGTACGCCGCGTCCAGCTCCGGGGCGTTCCATACGCCGCCCGACAGCACCGCACGGCCGCCGGGCAGCAGATACAGGGTCGAGCCGCTGCGCCTGGACCCTTCGAACCAGCCCAGCGACGGCAATACCCGCGGTCCCCATTCGGATTCGCGGCCGACGAACGCCGCCGCCATCACCGCCCAGCGCGACCACATGGTGGGCAGGGTGGGGAAGTCACGCTCCGAAACCACCGGTCGCACACCGGCGGATCGATCGTCGCGGGCCCGGCGGGCGGCCTCCGCCGGCGGCCGCGACTGGCGACCGGCATGTCCGATGTAGGCGGCCAGCCACACCGGCAGCCGTTCGCGCGGATATGCCTGCAGGTCGGCCCGATACACCTCCGGGCGGAACAGCTGGTCGTCCGGGAACGGGTCGTCGCCGTAGTCGTAGTCGACCTCCAATCGACCCGCGTTGTCGAGCTGAAGCAACAGCCGCCACCACGGTCCCTCGGACAGGCCCGCCGACACCTCGCGCTGTTCGCGCACCAGGGCGAGCACCGCCTCCGACGCCGGGATGCGCACCGATCGTTGCTGGTCGTCGAAGAAGACGATCTGCGCTACCTCGGCCACCGCGGTGACCGCGAAGGCGGCCTCCAGCCGTCGCCACCCCTGCGGGCCCGCGGCCGCGAGGTCGCGCGCGATCCGATGGCTCAGGCCCTTGGCCCGAGCGGCCGGATCCGACGGCTCCTCGGCCAGACTGAATGTGATGTCGGGTTCGGCGTCGGACTCGGCAAGTCCCTTCGCGAAGGCCGCCATCACCTCGTCGTCGCGAGCGCCCTCCGAGGCGTCCGGGCGGTGATCGGGGGCCGGTTCGCCGGGCAGCTGGTTGTCGCGGGCGTCATCGTCTGGTCTGGTCACGTCGCAGCAATCTCCTCATCCCTGACTGGTTCAATCCTGGCACAACCGTGGGAATGTTTTCTTCTGTCCTTCCGCATCATCGCCCGAAGATCCGGCTGCGCCGATCCGGATCGGCCCACACATCACGAATCAACAGCCCCAGATCGAGATCCGCCGTAACCGCGCGATAACGCACTTCACACCCGAATCCACCACCGCCGGTCACCGCAAACCGAACCTGCCTGTCCCCCAACACTTCCCAGACCACGGCAACACCTGAATCCTCCAGCCCGAACACCCGCTCACCCACACGGACCCCCAACCCACCGGCCCCCCGATAAAACACCACATGAACCTCCCCCAGCCGCCCATACACCCCACCCGGCGCCCCGACGACTCCCGGCGCCTCGCGCATTTCCCCGCTCCCCGGATCGAACAACGCATACTGCCCGAACCCACCGTGCTCCTGCACCAACAACTCACCGCTGCCTGCACGCTGCACAGCACTGGTGAAGGACCGTCGTCGCCCCGCTCCACCGCCGCGCCTGGCGCCACCACCGGGTGTGGGCGGTAGAACAGGCGGCGGCGCAACGGCGGGTCCATTCTCGCCGCCCTCACCGAACGGCTGCGGTTCACCGGAGCGCGGCAACAACGGGTGTTCCGGTTCGGTCAGGTATCCCGGCTCCAACGACCGCGGTGGTTCCGACGGGCGGTGCGACGGCTCCGGCAGTGCGGGAGGCCCGGACAAGTCAGATGGCGGCGGCACCGGAGACTGTGACAGCCCTGGCAGATGAGGAGGCTCCGGCAGACGGGGTGGCTCCGGCGAATTCGGTGGCATCGGTGAGTGCGGCGGTGCCACAGGACGGTGCGGTGGCGCCGGCGGATGTGAAGGCTCCGGCAGGCGCTGGGGCTCCGGTAGATGTGGAGGCACCGGCGGGTGCGGGGGCACCGGCAGATGAGGAGGCACCGGCGGGTGCGGGGGCTCCAGCAGCCGAGGAGGCACCGGTGCGTCCGGGGGCTCCGGCAGCCGAGGAGGCACCGGTGCGTGCGGGGGCTCCGGCAGCCGAGGAGGCACCGGCGGGTGCGGGGGCACCGGCGGATGGGGTGGCTTCGGCGGATGTGGTGGTGTCGGGGAGTGCGGCGGTTCCGCAGGAGGGGGCGGTGGTGCCGGAGCGCGTGGGGGCTCCGGGAAGTGTGGGGGCTGGGGTGGTTCTGGGGGCTGGGCTGGTTCTGGGGGCTGGGGTGGGTGAGGGAGCCAGGTGGGGGTTTGGGGAGTGGGGGGCTCGTAGGTGGGGAGGTCGAAGTCGTAGGACTTCGGGGGGTGAGGGATGTGTGAGCGGAGGATCGGACGGCGGGCAGGTCGGTGGGCGTCGTCGGGTGGAGGTGTGGTGTTGGTGCGGTCGTTGCCGTTGTCCGCGGGGGTATGGGTGTGGTCGGCGGTGCCCTCGGAGGAGGCTGGGTCGGGGCGGACGGTCGTCTCTGGCGAGACAGCTTGGGGGCGAGATGGTTCCGGCGCGTTGGCCGGACTGGGCTCGGTGGTCGCGTGCGGTTGCTCGGACCGAGAGGGGTTGGCCGGGGGTACGGCGGGATCGGAGCTCGGGGTAGGAGATTCGGGTGGAATACCCCTAGTGGGTTCGGTAGTGCCGAATTCCCCCACAGCCTCAGCCAATTCCCGCCGAAGTCCCTGCACCCGCTCCATCAACTCACGATGCTGGCGATCCGCCTCCTCCTCGTTCCGCCGGAACACCTCGTCCAGCTTCGCCAGTTCGCGGTGCAATGCTTCCTCGGGGCGGGCGGCCTGGGGAGATGAATTCTCCTGGTGCTCAGGGGTGTTCGCGGGACCGTCGGGTGTGGAGGGCCGATCCGATTCGGGCTGATGGTGTGGGGCCTCGCCAGGGGTGGGGTCGAGGGGAGGTGGTGAGGGGCTGTGCTCCGGTCCGTCGGGCTGGTCGCCAGGATGCAGGTCGCGGGAGTTCTGCTGGAGTTGGTCGGACAGGTCGGCCAGGCGGTTGATCTGCTGCTGCCGGTTTCGGATCTCGTCGCGCAAGGCGTCGACCTCGGCGTCGAGATCCTCGGGGCCCTCGTGGTTGTCGATTCGGCCGTCCCGGTATGCCTCGTACACCTTCTTGAAGGTCGTGCCGTCGGCGCCGGCGAGGTCCACACCGACCAAGCGGGACCAATCGCCGCCGGGCTGTGGGCGGGCCGGATCCGCGGGTGGCTCTCCGGCGCGCGCCGCGGCCTCCGCGACGGCACGGGCGAAATCGAGGGGATCGGCCGATCCCAGTGCGTCCGTGATGATCTCGCGCAATCCGGGCAGGGCAGCTACGTCGTGCACCCGCGCCTCTTCGTCGGCCACACGCGGATCGGCGGCTCGATCGCCGCGCGGCACCTCGGAGTAGGGATCGGCACCGATCACTGCGCGCGCGTATTCGGCGAACGCATCGCGCACCAGCGCGTGCTGCCCCTGTGCCTCCAACGCCCGGACCGCCCGATACAACTTCTTCGGATCCAGGCCGTTGCGATCGGGTTCCCATTGCGTGGGGCCCTTTTCGAGCACCGTCGGCTTCATCGGTGAGAGGTCGGTCGGATCCCCATCCTCGCCGAGCAGCCGCTCCGCGAGCCGCTGCCGGGCGGCGTCGACCACCTCGGGGTCGACCGAGCGCACCAGCTTCGCGTAATCGATCAGCGCCGTCATCTGCTGTTGCCGCAGGGCCGTCCGCTGACCCGCATCGGCGATCCGCTCCGCCAATGCATTCGGGGTCAGCTCCGCCTCCGTGAGCCCCAGTAGCTCCGCCAACGGCGCCCGTCCCTTGCCGTCACTGCCCTGCAGCAGATGGAAGGTCTGGATGTCGTTCATCGATCGCGCATAGTCCGACAGGGCCTCGATCTGCCCGGCCCGCACGGCGTTGACCAGTTTCAGATCCGCAACCGTCCGCGCCAGCTCCTGCGGATCCTGCAGCATCCGAAGCACATCCGTGGGTCCGAGCCCCAATTCCCGTGCGACATCCACCAGATCGCCGAGGATCTCGTCCGGCGATCGGGGTGGGGTGAGGCTGCCGTCGTCACCGTGCGGGGCGGTCTCCGCAACCGGGTCGACGGTGTGCGGCACCACCCGCCACGGACCGTCCCCGTCCCGCAGCATCGTCACGATCAGATCACGGCCGTCGACGGTGCCTCGGTGATGATGCACCTGCGGCGTCTCGACCGGATCGAGGTGGATGTCGCCGGTGGCGTCGACGCGCACCTTTCGGTAATCCACTTGCACCGCACCGTCGTTCAGCGCCGTCGCGAGATCCGGATGCGCCGCGAGGAGATCGGCCAGCACCTCGTCTCGCCCGCGCGGCCCGTCGACCACCACCAGCCGATCCGGTTGCCCGTCCCCGAGGGGAAGCCGGGCCGCTTGATCCCCGTAGGGCTCTCCGACGGGCGGTTGCTCCGGCGGCAGGTGCGCGGCCGCGGCGAGTTCGGCGAGCCGGTCGGCGCGAGCGGCGTTTTCCGCGCGCAACCGATTGACCGTGTCGTCCACCCTCAGGGTGCCGTCCGGATTGCGTCCGGTGACCTCATCGAAGCCGAGGCCGAACATCTGTGCCCACGTGGACAATTCGTCGCGCAGCTGATCGCGCCGCAACGCGTGTTGGAAGTAGGCGGCGGGCCCGTCGTCACGGCCCGGCTCCGGATTCTCGCCGACGTGATTCCACTCCGGCAGCGGGTCGGCGCCGTTGCCGACCGGCACCGTATCCCGCAGACCGAGATCGCCGCCCCGGGCAACGATCAGCTCGGTGAGGAAATGCCCCATCGGGTTGTCGTCGAAGAAGCTGCGCGGCACCTCCCCCTTCGGCACCGCGACGGCGGTCCCGTCGGGGGTGCCGTCGCCGTCGCGCCACACATAGGGGCGAGTGATCTCCTCGTCGTAGCGCCGGGCCGCATCGGCGAGGCCCTCGATCGAGGCCGCCGCCCGCAAACACCGGTACTCCTGCTCGGCCAGTACGCGGCGAACGGTGTCCGGGCTCTCGTCGGGCAGGGGGAAACCGAGCCGCTGCGCCAGCTCCGAGAGCGTCTCGTCCCCCGGTGGCGGGGCGTCGGGAGGGGGTTCGATCTGCTGCGGTGCGTCCGGAATAGGTTCGTGTTCGAGGTCGACGGACTCCTCGATCGAGATCAGGTCATGGACCACCAGCTCGTCGATCATGCGCCGGCGGAATTCGGGATCGGTGCTCGCGTCGAACAGCTCCCTGAGCCTGGCGCGCGCCTCATCCCCCGGCATCAGGTCGAAGCGAGCCAAGTCGACCAGGATTCTCCGCCGTAAGTCCGGATCGGTGACCTGATCCAGCAGCTCGCGCAGATCCTGCCCGGCGTCTTCGGGCCTGATCCAGCCATGCTCCAGACCGTCGGCGATATTGCGATGTGCCTGCTCGGGATCACCGTCGGTAAGCCAGGGCTTGTATTCCTCCCCGGCGGAGGTGTGCATCGGCACGTGCTCGCCCGCCTGCAGCACCATCCGTGCCGAGAGCCGACCCAGCAGCGGAAGATGTTCGCGGTTCTTCCAGACCGTCACACCTTCCTTCAGAACGCGGACGACCGGATCGCCGCCCGATCGTCCCGATTCGGGTGCGGGCGAGGCCGTCGGCCCGTCGTGCGGCGGCGGAGGCGGCGCACTCGGAGGGTGGTGTTCGAACAGGTCGGGCGCGTGGACAACACCATCCTTGACGGCGGTCTGGCCGCGCGAATCGAGGCCGGAACCGGATGGGTACTTGTAGGAGGGGCCCTCGTAGGGGCGCGGGCTCAGCGTCTCCCGAATCCGCTGCCACATCCGACGCAAGAGCGGCCTGCGCGCCGGGGTGTCATTCCCTTCCTGTCGTGCGAGTGTGTTGCTCCCCTCGGAAGTAACCGGTCGCCAACTATTCTCGCCATCGGGAACAACGCGCACCGGCACCTGTTCGCCCTCGACATCGACCTGGACGTCGCGCGCCTGGTCCGGCCCGGTGATCGCGTCCGGTTCGAGCACCGGCGAATCACCCACAGCGCCTTGCTGATTCGAATCGCCCCGCGACCGATCCTCACCCGGATCGTCCGGCACCCCGGCCGCTTTCGGCGGACCGGACGGCGGTTCCTTCCCACCACCACCGGCACCACGAGCCGGAGTGGCCCGCTGCCCCGGATCAACACCCCCGTGCGCGGCCGCCACCGGCGCAAAGGGCACTGAACCATCCGACTCCGACGCCCCGCCGCGCTGCTCGGCCCGCCCAGCCTCCGCCTGCGCGGCCCCGGCCTGCAAAACCCCCTCGACTTCACCCCGTGCAAGCCCAGAACTCTCCGCCCGATTCTCCGAGCCTGCCGATGCGCCGGACCGATCTTTACCCGACTCACCGGCCCCCTGGGACGCGCCAGCAGTCCCACCCTCCCGAGCACCAGCGTGGGCCTCGCTCCCGGACCTCGATACATCCATTGTGCCGGAACGGTTTTGACCGACTCCACCCGAATGCGCCGTCTCCTGAGGCGCGGCCCTCCCCTCCCGAGCACCACCGCTGCCTTCACCACCGGCCTGCCCCCGCGGTTGCTCGCCCCGCTGGGCACCTATCGGCGAACGCCCCTCGGCGGTGGCACGAGAACCCGCACCTCCGCCGTTGTTCTCACCCCCACTCGTCGACGCCGCGGCAGGATGGTGCCCGACCAGCGGCGTCCCACCGGACACCGAGCCCACCGCAGGCCCGGCCGCGGCAACCCCGACGTGGCCGGAAACCGCTCCCCCACCATCGTTTTCACCGCCCCTCGCCGCCGGTTCACCTTCCCGTACTCCCTCACGCACACCCGAACCCACCGGCTGCTCAACCGAACCCGCGCCGTTCTCACGCCCCGCTCCCCCTTGCCCCACACCACTATCAACCCGCTGCTCCACGCCACCATCAACCCGAGCCCGCTCCTCACCCCCGTCAGCCGCCCCCGCTTCGGCCCGCGCCTGCACAACCCCCGCACTCTGCCCCTCCGTTTCCCCTGCACTACCGCGCTCACTCACCCCCTGTTCACCCGAAAGCTGCTGCACTTGACTTCCGTGACGCCCAGGCTCTCCAGCCCCCTCGGCGGGCGCGCCAGGGTCCTTCGGTACTTCTCCACCGGCGGGCTCTGCTGGAGTATCTGCAGCCTGCGAGGTTCCGGGGACGTGGCCGTCGCCGATCCCGGTAGATGTGCCGTCGTTCGGTGTGCCGCTGGGTGTGTTCTCGGGGTGCGACGCGCTGCCCCCGAAGCTCGCGCCGTCACCGTTTGTGGTGCCGCCCGGAGCTCCACCAGCTCGAGCGGAACCACCGTTCGAGGCACCACCCTCCTGAGACGAATCGCCATGCGGCGCACCGACCCCACTCGAGTCGCCCCCACGCGGCGACGAACCATCACCATCCGGCGTGCCCGCCCCGCTCGACGCGCCCCCGCCCCGCGACGAACTATCACCACCCGGCGTGCCCGCCCCGCTCGAGCCGCCCCGCGACGAACCGTCGTCACCGGGCGCACCCGTTCCATCCGCAGCACCCCGGCCCGAGCCATCGCCACCCGGCGTCCCGCCGCCTGTGTTGCGTGTGCTCCCGTCGGCCGCAGGGGGAGAGCCTCCGTCGCCGTTGGAGCCCGGGCGGGGCGCGCCGAGATCGTCGAACAGCCCTTGTAGTCGGTTCGCGAAACCGGGACGGTTGGCGAGATCTGGGTTCCGGTTGTGCCAAAAGCTGTTTGCACCGGCCTTGTTGGCGCCACTGAGGGCGCCGTTGGAGGCACCGGCGGTGAACATGCGCGGGTCGATGGGGGTGCTCTTCGCGTTCTCCCAGGCCTTGTCCCAGCCGTATTTATAGGTGTCGATGGCGAGCTGGGTGCCGGTGGCGGCGGCCCAGCCCGCACCGGCGCCGACCAGGCCCGCCGTCGTTCCGGTGATCGCCCCGTTCGCGATGCCGCCCAGTGTGGAATCACCGAGCTTGCGCCCCAACCCCTTTCCCAACACGTCGCCCACCGGCCCCGCCGCGGCACCACCCGCGGCCGAGCTCACCGCGGTGACCGCGACCTGCTCCCAGTTGATGCCCTTCCGATGCCCCTCCGCGACCTGATAGGCCTGAATCCCGATCTCCTGCAACGTACCCAGCGCGGTATCGATCGCCACATGCTTGGCGAGGAATTTCAGCGTGGACGACGAGATGAGCCGGGTGACGATGCGCCGCACCGTGGCGAGCAACTGCTGGCTGAGCAACCGCAGCCCGATCCGGGTGGTGGCGATCGCGGCGGCCTCGACCGCCGGGGCGGTCGGCGGAAAGATCCACGCGGCCGCGATCTCGGCGGCCAGCAACCCCAGCGAGGTGATGAACATCAGCTGGGTGTATTCGATTTCGGTGCCGACCTCGTCCGCGGTGTCGGCGACCGCCTCGAAGTTCTTCGCCAACTGTTCGAGCGACTTGTCACCGTGCAACAGTTCGTCGAACGCCTCGGTGATCTTCTCGATGCCCTGGCCCTGCGGATAGGCGGCCAGCGATGCCGACTTCGCGGCCTCGATATCGGCCAGGATGTCGCGCATCTCCCCGGCGGCGGTTCGCCACGGCCGGGCGACGCCGTCCCGCATGCGGTCCGGATCGCCGTCGGGCCAATCCGATCCCGCCACCCACTCCAGCCATTGCAGCCAGCCGGGTAGCTCAGCCATCGCTATGCTCCGGTGTCACCAGCTCGAATCGGTGATACCGCGGCCTCGCTCGCCGACCGGCTCGACCGCTTCCACATCGGTGAACCGCCCCGCCTCGGCATCACCCCGGCGCTCACTCGGGGGTGCGGTGGAAACCGGTGGCGCCGACGGCATGTCGAAGTCCGGCATCCCCTCGATCAGATCGCTCAATCGGGGCAGCCGGGCGCGCTGATCGTGCAGCGGCATCATCAGCTCACGACCCTTGCGCGCCACCTCCGCCGCCGCCCGCTGCGCCGCCTCGGTGAACGCCGCGGCGATCTCCGGATAGCTCAGGTCCTCGATATCGGGACCGAATCTGGTTTCCACAACCGTGCCCTCGGCATTCACGGTGACCGTCACGCGCCTGCGCACGGTCACGGTGGCCAGCAATCGCGTGCGTTCCTGTTGGATCCGGGCAATGGTGCGCAGTTGCTGCTGCACGTCGTCCAGGATCGAGGCCATCTCGGCCCGGGTGTACTCGTTCGCCACTGCGACGGCCCCGAATTCAGCGCAGACCGCGGCCGTTGGCGTGATCCTGACGCTCCAGCAGGTTCGCCGTATCGTGTTGGCCCTTCGAGAAATTGCCGAAGGTGGTCTGGAAGTTGCCCCCGCCCTCGTACAGATTGCGCTTGGTCTCCCCGTAACCGTTCTTCCCGTCGTAGAACTGCGAACCGATCGCGTCGTTACCCCAGGGCGAACCCGAATCCAGCGATGCCGTCAGGGTGTCCATCACGGTCTTGATCCTGTCGCGGACATCCCCCGTCTTGGCCGCCGCCGCGCGAAACAGATCCGGATCGAACTCAACCGTCATCGCCTTGTCCCTCCGCCGCTCATCCGGCCCACCCGCGCGAGCCTCGTGCCCGCCCGACGATGCCAGCCGCCAGCGAATCGCCAGTTGCGCCGACGTGAACGCGGGGTGGCGGCGGTGGAAAGGCGATTCGGCCTGAGAGGATGGGTCACCGTGCGAGTACTGGTCCAACGAGTGAGTTCGGCACAGGTCAGCGTGGGCGACGAGGTGGTCGGGCGCATCGATCCGGTTGCGGCGGGGGTGCCCCACGGTCTGCTGGCGCTGGTCGGCGTCACCCACACCGACACCGAAGCGACGGCGAAAACCCTGGCGGACAAGCTGTTTCGGCTGCGGATTCTGCAGGACGAGCAGTCCGTGGCCGATCTCGGCGCACCCGTTCTGGTGGTCAGCCAGTTCACCCTCTACGCCGACACCCGCAAGGGCCGCCGTCCGTCCTGGTCCGCCGCGGCACCCGGCGCCGTCGCCGAACCCCTCGTCGACATCTTCGCCGCCACCCTGCGCGAACTGGGAACCACGGTGGCCACCGGCCGCTTCGGCGCACACATGCATATTTCGCTGGTCAACGACGGCCCGGTCACCCTGCTGCTGGAGGCCTGAAACACGAGGAATTTCGGGGCATCTCACAACCGTGGCCCCAATGACGGTGAGACACCTGCACCTTCTCTGCCCCACCCTTGTGAAATCTCCAGTGCGATGGCGGAATTCACCGCGATCTATCGACCGGGAAGTTACCGTTCGGTACTACCGACCGCTATGCCCCGATATCTCGGACGCCACCGCACCACCCGGGCGAGGAGACGATCATGACCAAGCGCCGCACCGCTGCGGCCCCCGGACCCCAGGAGATCCTGGACTTTTTCGGCAAGTGCCCCGAATGTGGTTATCCCGCACGGGCTTCGGCATCCCGACATTGCGACACCACCGTACTTGCCACCTGTGACCGGCCTTGCGGCTGGAGCGGAATGGTGCCGCTCACGACGATGACCCGACATCGCGTCGGCACGCCCACGCCCCGGACCGAGCCTTAGCGCGCGGACGGACCGTCCGGCAGTTCGGCGGCGGCCCGGTCGAGATAGCGGCCCACGAACCGGTCGACCAGCTCGGCGGCGACTCGGCCGGGCACGATCCGCGCCTCGGCCAGGCGCGCGGTGACCTCGGCGATATCGTCGGTGCCGCGCGCGGACTGCCGGAACGTCTGCAAGGCCGTCCGCTCGAACAGGTCCGCGAAGCGGCGCGCGATCCGCTCGCAGTCGGTCACCAGCCACTCCAGCTCGTCGAGCACCCGATCCTGCGGCAGGCCCGCGGCGGCCAGCCGTTCGGCCACCCGGATGAGCTGAGCGTCGACGACGCGATAGGTGGCGGCGTCGACCGGCTCGTACATTCCGGCCGCGATCACCCGCGCGAGGCCGTTCGGCACATCGCGATACAGCTGTGCGAGTTCGGTTGCGGCAATGGTGGTTTCATCCGTCTCGGCCGACGGGGCCACCCCGGACTCGACGACCTCCGGGGCAGCGAGCCCCGGGATGCTCACCTCGTGCTCCCCCACGCCGAGAATGTCACCCAGGTCGTCGCCGCGGTCCCAGGCCTCGAGTAATTCTCGAATGCCGTTGAGCTTGATTCCGCGATCGAGCAGCCGGCTGATGGTCCGCACCCGATTCAGATGTTCGGGGCCGTAGAACCCGGTGCGTCCCTTCACCTGCGGCGGCGGCAGCACCCCGCGCTCGTGGTAGACACGCAGGCTGCGTACGGTCGTACCGGCCTGGCGGGCCAGCTCATCGATCGTGAACTCTGCCCCCGCCGCCGTATCACCGCCCGCTGCCATATCACAAGCAAACCACACCCGCATCGGTGCACAACTGTTGAACGTACCGTTAAGTAGCGGTACGTTGTTCGGCGATATGATCGCCATCACATGAAAGGCCATCGTCATGACCACAGTGCGACCGTCGGAGGCCGACACCCAGGCCGCCGCGGCACATGCCCTGCATGCCGAGGACGCCGGATACCACAAGGCGCTGCGCCCTCGTCAGCTGCAGATGATCGCGATCGGTGGCGCCATCGGCACCGGACTGTTCCTCGGGGCGGGTGGACGGCTCAAAGAGGCCGGCGCCGGACTGTTCCTGGCCTACGCCGTGTGCGGCGTTTTCGTGTTCTTCATCCTGCGGGCGCTGGGCGAATTGGTCCTGCACCGGCCGTCGTCGGGATCGTTCGTCTCGTACGCGCGGGAGTTCTACGGCGAGAAGCTGGCCTTCGGCGTCGGCTGGATGTACTTCTTCCACTGGTGTATGACCGGCATCGTCGATATCACCGCGATCGCCACCTACGTCCACTACTGGGGCTCGCTGAAGGTCGTTCCGCAGTGGGTCATCGCCCTGATCGCGCTGGTGGTGGTGGTTTCCATCAACATGGTCTCGGTCAAGTGGTTCGGCGAGATGGAGTTCTGGGCGGCCCTGATCAAGGTTGTCGCGCTGGTCGGGTTCCTGATCATCGGCACCATCTTCCTCGCCGGGCGCTTCACCATCGAGGGGGCCGGCACCGGAATCAGCGTCATCAGCGATCACGGCGGGCTGCTGCCCAACGGCGCCCTTCCGCTGGTCCTGTGTACCACGGGCGTCGTCTTCGCCTACGCCTCGGTGGAATTGATCGGCACCGCGGCCGGTGAGGCCGAGAACCCGGCCAAGATCATGCCGCGGGCCATCAACTCGGTCATCGCCCGGATCGCGCTGTTCTACGTCGGCTCGCTGGTGCTGCTCGCGCTGCTGCTGCCCTACACCGCCTTCAAATCCGGCGAGAGCCCGTTCGTGACGTTCTTCTCCAAGCTGGGCATCGACGGCGCCGGCACGGTCATGAACCTGGTCGTGCTGACCGCGGCATTCTCGAGCCTCAACGCCGGGCTGTACTCCACCGGCCGCATCCTGCGCTCGATGGCGATGAACGGCAGCGCTCCGGCCATCGCGGGGCGGATGTCCCGGCGCGGCGTGCCCTACGTGGGCATCCTCGCCACCGGCACCGTCGCCCTCGTCGGCGTCGGCCTCAATGCCCTCGTGCCGCAGAAGGCGTTCGAGATCGTGCTGAACGTGTCGGCGCTGGGGACCATCACGGCCTGGGCGGCGATCATCCTGTGCCAGCTGAAGCTGTGGCAGTGGGCCCGCGAGGGCCGGATGGAGCGCCCGGCGTTCCGGCTGATCGGCGCGCCCTACACCGGGATCGCCACGCTGGTCTTCCTGGTCGCGGTGGTGCTGCTCATGCTGTTCAGCAACAACGATGTCCAGCGCGGTGCCGTCATCGCGATGCTGGTGATCATGCTGCCCGCGCTGATCGGCGGCTGGTTCCTGGCGCGTCGGCGGGTGCTGCGGATGGCGGCCCTGCGCGACGGTTACACCGGCCAGTTCCCGGTGGTTGCCGAGCGTCCGCTGGAACACCGCGACGATCACGAGCCGACCCGGACGACCTACGGCGAGCTCCGAGACCGATAGGGCACAATCGCACAGAGGCTCGTCCGCCCCTGTCCGACGCCGATTTCCCGTCCCGACGCGGAGCGGGGGGACGAGGAACTGTCGTCGTCGTTGGCCGGAGAGGATCGAATGCCGGAGCAATCCTGCGCATCCGTCCCACCCGACCCGACCCCATCGGCCACCCGTCGGACACCGCAGGACCGCTCCGACTCTCCCGCCTGGGCCACCCGGCAGACCTCCGCCGGAACGCGGCCCTGGGCGCCGGAAACGGACGGGCTCGACGACGACCCGGACACCCGCCCCGGCACCCGGTCGCGTCCGGCCGTCCGCCGCCTCGGTGCCGGGCTGGTCTCGCTCCCCCGGATCCCGGAGGTCGACCCGGCCGCGGTGATCCTCACCGATCCGGAGGTCCCCGAGAACAAGCGGTTCTGCTGGAAGTGTCAGAAGCCGGTCGGGCGCGCCTCCGGGAGCGAGGCCGCGCCCACGTCCGGGACGTGCCCGCACTGCGGTGCGCCGTTCAATTTCCGGCCGCTCCTGCATCGCGGCGAACTGGTCGGGGGCCAGTACGAGGTGCAGGGATGTCTGGCATACGGCGGCATGGGCTGGATCTATCTGGCGCGCGACCGCAATGTCAGCGACCGCTGGGTGGTGCTGAAAGGGCTGCAGAACCCGCTCGATTTCGAGGCGCACGTCGTCGCGCTGGCGGAGCGCCAATTCCTGTCCGAGATGACCCATCCCGGCATCGTGAAGATCTTCAACTTCGTCAAACACCGGGCCGCGGACGGGGTGCAGGCCGGTTACATCGTGATGGAGTACGTCGGCGGTCGTTCGCTGAAGACGATGCTCGATCTGCGGGCGCCCGAACGCATTCCGGTGGCCGAGGCGATCACCTATGTGATGGAGGTCCTTCCGGCGCTGGACTATCTGCATTCCTGCGGCCTGGCCTACAACGACCTCAAACCCGACAACATCATGGTGAGCGAGGATGAGGTCAAACTCATCGATCTCGGCGCGGTCGCGGCCCGCAACTCGGGCGGAAGCCTCTACGGCACACCGGGATATCAAGCGCCGGAGTTCACCAAGACCGGGCCCACGGTGGCCTCCGACATCTACACCGTGGGGCGGACGCTGGCGGCGCTGACCCTGGACCTGCCGACCGGCCCGGATGGTCACAAGCTGCCCGGACTGCCCTCGCCGGACCGGGATTCGGTGCTGCGCCGCTATCCGTCGTACGCGCGGTTGCTGGAGCGGGCCACCGATCCCGATCCGGCCCAGCGGTTTCCGTCCGCCCATGCGATGTACCGGCAGTTGGCGGGGGTGTTGCGGATCGTCCTCGCCGAACACACCGGTAAGGAGTATCCGCAGGTCTCTGCCGTATTCGGCACTCCGCGAGGGGAATTCGGCGTCGATGCACTGATCCGGCAGACCGACGGGATCGTGGACGGGATGCACCGCAGGCCGGGCCTGGACGCGACCCGCATCATCTCGGCCCTCCCCATCCCGTTGATCGACAGTGAGGATCCGAGCGCGGAGCTGCTGACCCCGCTGCTGCACGGGGATCCGCACCGGGCCCTCGACGCGCTGCAGCAGATGCGGGCGGGGACGATCGGCACGCCCGAATCCTTCGAACTGGAGGGCACGCTCATCGCCGTGCGGGCCCATCTCGATCTGCGCGAGGTGCAACGGGCACGGGCCGAGCTGGACAGCCTGCCGCCCGAGTATTGCGCGGATTGGCGCGTCGGCTGGTTCCTGGGCATCGTCGAACTGTCCGACGGACACTACGAGCAGGCTTTCGAGCATTTCGACCGGGTGCACACCCGGGTGCCCGGGGAGCTCGCACCGCAGCTGGCACTGGCCGGGACCGCCGAGCTCATCCTCCAATCCGCTTCGGGCTGGGGAGATGTCGAGCACTGGTCGCGGATCGCGGCCGACTACTACCGGACCGTCTGGCGCACCAACCGGACCATTGCCAGCGCGGCATTCGGTTTGGTGCGGCGGTTGGCGGCCGACGGCGATATCGCCGCGGCCGTCTCGACCCTGGAGCAGGTGCCCGCGACGTCGCGGCATCACAACGCGGCCCAGCTGACCGGATGTCTGCTGTTGATCTCGCGGCCACCGACCGAGACGACCCGAGCCGATCTCGACGAGGCCGCGGCCCGGCTGCAGGCGCTGCCCGACGAGCCGCGTCAGCTGCAGTTGCAGGCCCTCGTCTTGGGCGCGGCCCTGGCCTGGCTGCGGGGCGCCGAGCATCGGCCGGAATCTGCCGAGACCATCCTGGGGTCCGCCTGGACGGCGGCGGGTCTGCGGGAGGGGCTGGAATCCGTGCTGCGCGCCCTCGCACGGACGGCCCCGGGGCGCCTGCATCGCTATCACCTTGTCGACCTGGCCAATTCGCTGCGGCCCAGATCCCTGTGGTAGCCGCCGCTACCGGTCGTCGACCATGGGCGCGATCGGCGGCATCTCACCCAGCTCGGGCATTCCCTCGATCAGGTCCGACAGTTTCGGGCGGCTGGCTCGACGGGCCTCGATGGGCGCCAACAGTTCCCGCACCTGCCGGAGGGCGTCGGCGGCCGCGAGCTGCGCGGCCTCGGTGAATGCGCGCGCGACCTCCTGAGGGCTCAGCTCCCACACATCGGGACCGAACTTCGTCTCCAGCACCCTGCCTTCGGCATTCGCCAGCACCGTAACCCGATTGCGGCGCACCGACGCCCGCCCGACGATCCCGTCCCGCTCGACCCGAATCCTCGCCATTTCCCGTAGGTGCCACCGCAATTCGTCCATGATCTCGGCCATATCGGCCTTGACCCGCTCGTTGGTCACAGCACCTCCTTCCCGCCGACGGACACCGGTCCCGACAGCATTGGACTCGTCACCGACCACCACCGAACAGGCGAGAACGTCGCCGATCATCGGGATCGGACTCCGGCATGGGCAACGTCTCCCGCCCCGACTCAGACCGCCTCGCGAGCTCCGGTCGCGTCCGGGGTTCAGCCTCTGGGACCGGCCCAGGCGAAGACCACGGTTCCGCTCGAGGACGAAGCCCAGGCTCCGGCAGGGGCAGCGGTTCCCGCCCTGACTCAGGGCACGGCCAGGACCTCGCGGGCTCCGGCCACGGCTGCGGTCGGGCCTGCGGTTCGGGTTCAGGCCACGGCTGCCGTCCCGGCCACGGCTCCGGCCGAGGCTGCGGCTCCGGCCACGGCTGCGGTTCAGGCTCCGGCCACGGCTGCGGTCCCGATTCCGGCGCAGGCCACGGCCCGGGCTCCGGCCACGGCTCGGGTTCAGGCCACGGCTGCGGTCCCGGCCACGGATCCGGTCGAGGCTGCGGCTCCGGCCACGGCCCGGGCAGCGGTTCAGGCTGCGGCTGCGGTCCCGGCTCCGGTCGAGGCTGCGGCTCCGGCCACGGCCCGGGCAGCGGTTCAGGCTGCGGCTGCGGCTGCGGCTCGGGTTCGGGACGCGGCTGCGGTTCCGGCTCAGGCTCGGGTACCGGTTTCGGCTGCGGCTCTGGCTCCGGGCTCGGTCCTGGCTCCGGCGCAGGGGGCGGCTCGGGCCGAGATTCTGGTTTCGGGCCTGGTTCGGGCGCGGGGTGTGGCTCAGGCTGGGGCCTAGGCTTTGGTTCCGGCTGAGGTTCGGGTTGGGGCTGGGGGCCGCGGCCGGACCACACGTCATCGTCGGGAGGCTCGGGGGCCTGGTATTCGGGGGTGGGAGGGAGGCTGAAATACCTTGGTGTGTAGGGGATCTTCGACGTGGTGTCGGTGGGGGCCCGGTGCTGTTCCTCTTCCTCGGGGCGATGGGTTTGCGTGTTACCGGACTGTGGTTGCGACACGTTCTCCGGCACTGACTGCTCGGCGCGTTCACGATCTTCGTCGAGTTCCCGTGTGGGAGAGGACGACTGCTCTTGGAGGCGGGGCACAGCACCCTCGGCTCGACCGGCCTGCAGAGGTGTTGCAGCACCATCATTCGCCGAACGTCCCGCCGCATTTGCCCTGGCTCCAGCACCACCACGGTTCTCCGAGGCCCCTTGCCCCTGCATACCCGAGGTGGAACGACTCGAGTCGGAGGCAGTCGACCGAGTCGAAACCCCCTGCTCCGCACCGGACCTCATCTCATTCCCGCCCCCGATCCGCCCATCGGCACCACCGGAGTGCGACGACGCCCCCGACTGTGCGGCATGCCCGGGCGCCCCATCGTCGAGCCCCTGCTCACGTACCGACGCGCCAGCATCCGCGCCATGGCCGTCCACAGCGCCGGTGGCCGACGGATCACGCTCGAATGGAGCAACTCTCACGTCGCCAAGCTCGTTACCTCGCGTCTCCGGACGGGAGCCAGTGCCGTCTTCCTGCACCAGTTCGGGTGCCCTGTCACGTCCAGGCGCATCCACATCGTGGCGATCGACCGAATCGCCAACCAATGGATCACGGTGGGGCGTAGCGGCATTCGCTGCATCCGATTCGCTGCCATGTGGGTTTGCATCCACTCCGTCGGCGCTCCGCCCCTGTGTCGATGGGCCTGCATCCCCGGCACGCTCGCCGACAGAGTCGCCAGTGGACGGATCACGGTGGGGCGCAGGGTCAGGCTCGCCCGAGTGGGGCTCGGCGCCGGTGTTCCCGCTGTGGGCGGGGTCTGGCTGGCCCCGCGTCGGTTCCGGTGCTGCGCTCGTTCCGGCCTCGTGTGGTGCATCCTGACGGGCTGCGGCTCCGCCACCGGTTGCTTCGGATGGTGTCGTCGTGCCGCGGTCGGCCGACGGCTCGGTGGATCGGCCCGAGACATCGTCAGGCCGACTTGCGCTGGTGCCGTGGGTCTCCGACGAGCGTCCGGTTGCCGGTTCGAAGTGATTCTCACCGGAGGTGGAATGCGATGCAGGCACTTCCGCATTCGCCGCATGGGTGCCCGTGCCGCGCGGGGCAGCAGGCCCATGGGACGCCGCCTCTGAAGGTTTGGGCCCGGCAGCGACATTGCCCTCCGAGCCGCCCGGCACCGACCCGGCGGCACTCGATCGGGGTGGCGGCGGTGCGCTGCCGTCGGGCTGATCCATGCGCGCGGGATCGGGCGCGTTGAATTCGACGCCCGGCCCTCGACCGCGTCCCGCCCCGTGGAATCCCTTCCCGGCGCCGACCGGAACACCGAAGGCCGCCCCGCTGGTGAGCACCCGCGGATCCCAGGTCCAGCCATTGCCCAACAACCCGCCCGCACCCCACGAGGCGACGCCGCCGACAATTCCCGCCCCGGCCCCGACCACCGCGCCCTTGGCCGCGGCTCCCCACCGGCCACCCGGCACCGGCACATGCGCTGCCGCACGGCCGAGCCGCGCACCCACGGGCCCGCCGATCGCACCGGCCGCACCGGCCGACCACGCCGTGATCCCCACCCGCTCCCAGTCGATCCCTTTGCGATGCCCGGCCGCGAGCTGCCCCACTTGAATGGCCATATCCTGACCGGCACCCAGGAACGTCCCGACCACGACATGCTCCGCGGTGAACCGCAGCATGGCGCCGATGAGCTTGCGCTCCACCAGGGATCGGATGGCGGCCAGCGCCCGCTGACCCAGCAGCCGGACCGCCAGCCGAGTCGCCGCGGTCGCGATCGCCTCGGTGGCCCATGCCGTCGGCGGGAACCCCCACGCCGCCGCGATCTCGATCGCCAACATCCCCAGGGAGCTGACGATCATAATCTTGGTGTACTCGATCTCGGTGGCCAGCCCATCGGCGGATTCGGCCACCTTGTCGAGGACCGAGGCCAGGTGCTCGATCGACTGCGGACCTGTATCGAGCTTGTCCAAGGCCTTGGTCATGGCCTCGACACCGTCGCCCCACGGGTAAGCCGCGATGGTCTGATTCTTGGCCGCGGCCAGATCCGGCAGCAGGTCACGAAGGCTCTCGGCCGCCGTCCGCCAATCCGCGGCGATGGCCCACATCTTGTCCTCGTCGCCCTGCGGCCAGGCCGAACCGGCGACCCACCCGAGCCACTGCAGCTCGGCGGGAATGTCGATCGACACTATCGGGAATGCAGATGCCCGGCCGAGGCGATGTCCTGCAGTTCCAGGACATCCGCGGCATGGTACTGGCCGGTCGAGTAGGAGCCGATCGTCTCGGCTGTCTTGCCCATGCCGTCGCGCAGGCTGCGATGGGCGGCCACATACCCCTGCTCACCATCGGCGAAGGTGCTGCCGTAACTGTCGTCTCCCCATGCCGCCCCCTTGGTGGCCAGCGACTTCTCCAGCGTGTCGAGGATCCCGCGCACCCGATCCCGCAGCTCTCCCATGTCCCCGGCAGCACGCCGCAATTGCGCCGGTGTCACCTCGACCCTCGTCGCAGCCATCGCAAACCCCTTCCACCTGAAGCGGTTTCGACGATCACACAGCAAGACATCCGGCCGGAAGCCCGGCACCGGCGAATTAACGCCGTCCTGACAAGTACTGCGGGGCAGGCGATCTCAGAGCCGAGAACCATCGCGACCGGTCCCGAACCCAACCGGAATGCCGACCTCCAATAGCCATGCCGAGCGATTATTGACGGATTTCTGACGCAACCCGCAACCATTCGGTGAGCGCTCGAAACACCGCATAGTTCGGAACCAGGCTGACCGGCAACGACTCCAGCGGCTGCGACCGGCCCGCGACGCGCACGCTCAGCCACCCACCGACCACCGCGATCTCCGCGACCTCCGACCACGGCACCGACTCCCGCCCGGCACCGATTTCGGTCGCGGTGAGCCAGAACGATTCGAAGTCCACCCGCCCGTCGGCCTCGATAACCGTTCGCGCCCTGGGCAATTGCGTGTCGACGATCCCCCGCTCGATCGCCGGGCCCCACTCGTGCGGGCGTTCGATCCCACCCCGCAACACTATGGGCGTCCCCGTGGTGTCGACGATCGTATAGGTGTAGGAGATCTGCTCCGGAGCCGGGTTGTCCACCAGCCGAACGATCTTCCGCCGCACCGTGGTCGAGTCGTACCGGACGACCCGCACCTGCCCGCGATAGGAGGCCACCAGCCCGTTGTCGTACAGATCCAGCCGACTCCCCTTGTTGCGCACGCCCACGAAACCGAGCCAGCCGAGATCGGCCAGCACCCGCAGCCCACACATCACAGCGACGGTCGCCCCGAGGATGCCCACGATCACCGCTCCGCCGACGAATCCCGCCACGGCCGCCACCACCCCGACCGCGGTCACGGCCGCCTCGATGATCAACCGCCGCGGATTCGGCGTCACCGGTCGATAGGTGGCCCGATGCCGTCCCAGCCGTTCCCGATCGGCGGCGGCTCCGATACCGGCGGGCAGCACGGAGTCGCGATACGCGGCCGTCGTCATGAACGAATGATGCCCACCCGCGGCACGGATCAATCCCCCTGTTAACACAACCCATGCGCCGGACCGCCCGCGCCATGCAAACGCCCCCGTCCGATCTCACGACGGGGTGCGCGATCAAGGCCGCCTGCGCGGTCCCGGTGACCGTGCGCGAGCTGAAGGACACGTGCGCGATCCCAACGACGGGTGCGCGATCAAGGCCGCCTACGCGGTCCTAGTGACCATGCGAGCTGAACGATGGGGTGCGATCCCAACGACGGGTGCGCGATCATGGCCGCCTACGCGGTCCTAGTGACCATGCGAGCTGAACGATGGTGCGATCTCGAGGACGGGGTGCGCGATTCGAAGGACCGGTGCGAGCGTCGAAGGCCTGGATCGCTGCGTGAGCCCGAGACGCAGGGACGTATTACTCGGGCCGCGGGGTGAGAATGCGCGGCCCGTCCTCGGTGACGGCCACGGTGTGCTCCCAATGAGCGGCACGGCTGCCGTCCTCGGTCACCACGGTCCAATCGTCCTCGAGGACGCGAGTCTGGGTGGTCCCCAGCGTGAGCATCGGCTCGATCGCCAGCACCGAGCCCACCACGAGTTTCGGCCCGCGCCCGGGCGCGCCCTCATTGGCCAGGAACGGATCCATGTGCATCTGGCGGCCGATGCCGTGCCCGCCGTAGCCGTCGACGATGCCGTAGGCCCGGCCGTGTTGTTTCTCGGCGGCCCGGGTGCCCAACTCGATCGCATGCGAGACATCCGTGAGCCGGTTACCGGCCACCATCGCCTCGATCCCGGCCTCCATCGACAGCCGCGTGGCCTCGCTGAGCAGCCGGTCGGCCTCGATGAGGGTGCCGACACCGAACGTCCATGCGGAATCGCCGTGCCAGCCGTCGAGGATTGCGCCGCAGTCGATCGACACCAGATCGCCCTCGGCAAGGATCTCGTCCTTCGACGGAATCCCGTGCACCACACGATCGTTCACCGAGGAACAGATCGAGCCCGGGAAACCGTGGTAGCCCTTGAACGACGGCACCGCACCCGCATCCCGGATGGTCTGCTCGGCAACCTCGTCCAACTCCAGCGTCGACACACCCGGTTTGGCCGCCGCACGCACGGCCACCAAGGCCCGGCCCACGATCGCCCCGGCCGCGGCCATGGCATCGAGCTCACCGGCGGTGCGGAACGGCACCACCTTCTTGTTCTTGCGGCCGAAGACCATCCGCGTCAGTGGCCCAGCGCCCGGCGGATGCGGTCGTTGACCTCCTCGACCGAACCGACGCCGTCCACCGATACGACGGTGCCGTCGTAGTACTCGAGCAGCGGCTCGGTCTCGTCGCGGTAGACGCGCAACCGGTTGCGAATCACACTCTCGTTGTCGTCCTCGCGACCGCGCGCGAGCATCCGCTCCACCACGACGTCCTCGGGCACCACGAGGCTCACGACCGCGTTCAGCTCGCGGTCGGACTCCTTCAGCATCTTCTCGAGCGCCTCGGCCTGATCGACGGTGCGCGGGTAGCCGTCGAGTACGAAGCCCTTCACCGCATCCGGCTCGGCGATGCGCGACTCCACCATGCGGTTGGTCACGTCGCTGGGCACCAGATTGCCGGCGTCCAGGTACTTCTGTGCCTCCCGACCCAGCGGCGTCTGCTGGGAGATGTTGGCACGGAAGAGATTCCCCGTGCTGATGTGCGGGACACCGAGCTTGTCCGCCAGCAGTTCGGCCTGCGTGCCTTTGCCGGCACCCGGCGGTCCGAGCAGTACGAGTCTCACTTGAGGAACCCTTCGTAATTTCTGTTCATCAATTGGCTCTCGATCTGTTTGACCGTATCGAGGCCGACGCTCACGATAATCAGCACCGAAGTACCGGCGAACGCCAAGTTCTGCGCATTACCGGTGGCGCCGAAGTGCAGCAGCAGGTTCGGCAGCACGGCCACGGCACCGAGGTAGAGCGAACCGGGGAGGGTGATTCGGCTCAGTACATAGTTCAGATAATCGGCGGTCGGCTTACCGGGACGATACCCGGGAATGAAGCCGCCGAACTTCTTCATCTCGTCCGCGCGTTCCTCCGGGTTGAAGGTGATCGCGACGTAGAAGTAGGTGAAGAAGATGATCAGCAGGAAGTAGACCACCATGTACGTGGGATTGGCCGGGTTCACCAGGTATTTCTCGATGAACGTCTGCCACCAGCTGCCGCCGCCCGCCTGCGACCCGGTCAATTGGACGACCAGATTCGGCAGATACAGCAGCGAGGACGCGAAGATCACCGGGATCACACCGGCCTGGTTCACCTTCAACGGCAGATAGGTGGACGAGCCGCCGTACATCTTGCGGCCCACAACGCGTTTGGCGTACTGCACCGGAATCCGGCGCTGGCCCTGTTCGACGAACGTGACGACGACGATGACCGCGAATGCCGCGACGCACACCAGGCCGAAGATCAAGCCGCCCTTGCTGTCCAGGATCTGCTTGCCCTGCGACGGGATGTGGGATGCGATACCGGCGAAGATCAGCAGCGACATGCCGTTACCGATGCCGCGCTCGGTGATCTGCTCACCGAACCACATCACCAGGGCGGCGCCGGCGGTCATCACCAGCACGATGATGATCATGCCGAAAATGCTGGTGTCGGCCAGGATGTCCTGCGGGCAGCCCTGCAGCAGCTGTTTGCGGGCGGCGAGCGCCACGAGACCGGTGGCCTGCAGGATCGCCAGCGCGATCGACAGGTACCGGGTGTACTGCGTCATTTTGCTCTGGCCGGACTGCCCTTCCTTGCGCAGTTCCTCGAAGCGCGGAATGACGACCGTGAGCAACTGAATGATGATGCTCGCGGTGATGTAGGGCATGATGCCGATCGCGAATACCGACAGCTGCAGCAATGCGCCGCCGGAGAACAGGTTGATCAGCTGGTAGATACTGCCCGAATCACCGCCGGAGACGATGTCGATGCACTCCCGGATCGCCTTGTAGTCGACACCGGGCGACGGCAGCGAGGCACCGACGCGGTACAGCAGGATGAGGCCCAGCGTGAAGAGAATCTTCCGCCGTAAGTCCGGGGTCCGGAAAGCCGACACGAAGGCGGAAAGCACAGATCCTCCTGGCTAACGACATGGGGTCGAGTAGACGCGGGCAGACAACAATTGAACTCTAACAGCGACGCCGGACGGGCTCTCACCCGTCCGGCGATCACTGTGTCGAACAATCCCGTCAGCCCAGCTCGGTGGCCGAACCACCGGCTGCGGTGATCTTCTCCTTGGCGGCAGCGGAGAACTTGTCGGCGCTAACCTGAACGGCCACACCGATTTCCCCGTCGGCCAGCACCTTCACGAGCTGGTTCTTGCGTACCGCACCGGCCGCCACCAGCTCGTCCTTGCCGACGGTGCCGCCCTGCGGGAACAGCCGAGCGATATCGCCCACATTCACGACCTGGTACTCGACGCGGAAGGGGTTGGTGAAACCCTTCAGCTTCGGCAGCCGCATGTGGATCGGCATCTGGCCACCCTCGAAGCGGGCGGGCACGTTCTTGCGGGCCTTCGTACCCTTGGTACCGCGGCCCGCGGTCTTGCCCTTGGAGCCCTCACCGCGACCCACGCGGGTCTTCTCGGTCTTCGAGCCCGGGGCCGGACGCAGGTGATGCAACTTGATGGTCATGCGTTGACCTCCTCAACGGTAACGAGGTGGCGCACGACGTTGATCAGCCCGCGGTTCTGGGCGTTGTCCTCGCGGACCACGGACTTGCGGATGCCCCGCAGGCCGAGGGTGCGAAGCGACTCCCGCTGATTCTTCTTGGCGCCGATCGTGGACTTGATCTGGGTCACCTTCAGCTGTGCCATGTCAGACTCCCTGTCCCGCGCGCGCACGCAGCATGCCCGCAGGAGCGACGTCCTCGATCGGCAGACCGCGGCGAGCGGCCACCTCCTCCGGACGCTG
Organism: Nocardia transvalensis; assembly: GCF_015477765.1. Lineage (GTDB taxonomy): Bacteria > Actinomycetota > Actinomycetes > Mycobacteriales > Mycobacteriaceae > Nocardia > Nocardia transvalensis_A. The sequence continues at coordinate 760,805 of NZ_JADLQQ010000001.1, forward strand.
CAGCTGCTTGAGGGCGGCCACGGTCGCGTGCACAACATTGATGGCGTTGTCGCTACCGAGCGACTTGGCCAGGATGTCGTGGATACCGGCGCACTCCAGCACGGCGCGCGCGGCACCACCGGCGATCACACCGGTACCCGGCGAGGCCGGGCGCAGCATGACCACACCGGCCGCCGCCTCACCCTGCACCGGGTGGGTGACGGTGGAGCCGATCATCGGGACGCGGAAGAAGTTCTTGCGAGCCTCCTCGACGCCCTTCTGGATGGCCGCGGGAACTTCCTTGGCCTTGCCGTAGCCGACGCCGACCAGGCCGTTGCCGTCGCCCACGATCACCAGGGCGGTGAAGCTGAAGCGCCGACCACCCTTGACGACCTTGGACACGCGGTTGATCGCGACAACGCGCTCGAGCTGGTTCTTCTCGGCCTGCGACTGCTCACGACGATCGTCGCGGCGGCCGCGACGCTCCTGGCGGCCGTCGCCGCTTCCGTTCTGCCCGGCGGGTCCGTTTCCGCCGTCACGCCGCTGACGTCCCGGCATCAGACGTTCCTTCCGTTCATACGCATGGTGATGGTCATCAGAACTTCAACCCGCCTTCCCGAGCGGCGTCCGCCAGGGCGGCGATGCGGCCGTGGTAGTCGTGGCCACCGCGGTCGAACACCACGGCCTCCACGCCGACGGCCTTGGCGCGGGCGGCGATCAGCTCGCCCACCTTCTTGCCCTTGGCGGTCTTGTCGCCCTCGACGGCCCGGACATCGGGCTCGACCGAGGAGGCGGCGGCAATGGTCTTGCCGACCGAGTCGTCGACCAGCTGGACGTGCAGGTGCCGCGCGGAGCGGAACACGACCAGACGCGGACGCTCGGCGGTGCCGACGACCTTCTTGCGCAGACGGAAGTGACGACGGGTCTTGGCAACACGACGCCGAGTCGACACGTCCTTGCCGAGCGGCTTGCGCGCGGCCTTCTGAGTTTCGGTTTGTGCCATGGCTTACTTACCCGTCTTTCCGACCTTGCGGCGAACGACTTCGCCTTCGTACCGGATGCCCTTGCCCTTGTACGGATCGGGCTTGCGCAGGCCGTGGATGACCGCGGCGATCTGGCCGACCTTCTGCTTGTCGATGCCCGACACCGAGAACTTGGTGGGGGTCTCGACCTTGAAGGTGATGCCCTCGGGGGCCTCGACCGGCACCGGGTGGCTGTAGCCGAGCGCGAACTCGAGGTTCGAGCCCTTCTGCTGCACGCGGTAACCGACGCCGAAGATTTCCATCTTCTTCTCGTAGCCCGAGGTCACGCCGGTGATCATGTTGGCGATCAGGGTCCGGGTCAGCCCGTGCAGCGAGCGGTTGCGGCGTTCGTCATCGGGCCGGATGACCTCGATGGCGCCGTCCTCGCCCTTGGCGACGGTGATCGGCTCGGCCACGACGTGCGACAGGGTGCCCTTGGAACCCTTCACCGTGACGTGCTGACCGTCGATGGTCACCTCGACACCGGTGGGAACCGGGATCGGCTTCTTGCCGATACGCGACATTGTCCCTACCTCCCTTTACCAGACGTAGGCGAGGACTTCCCCGCCTACACCGTGCTGCTTGGCCTGACGGTCGGTGAGCAGGCCCTGAGACGTGGAGATGATCGCCACGCCGAGGCCGCCCAGCACCTTGGGCAGGTTGGTGGATTTCGCGTACACCCGCAGACCGGGCTTGGACACCCGGCGCACACCGGCGAGCGACCGCTCGCGGCTGGGGCCGTACTTCAGGTCGACGATCAGGGTCTTGCCGACCTGCGCGTCCTCGACGCGGTAGTCGGCGATGTAGCCCTCACGCTTCAAGATCTCGGCGATGTTCGCCTTGAGCTTGGAGTGCGGCGCCTTCACCTGATCGTGGTACGCCGAGTTGGCGTTGCGCAGACGGGTCAGAAAGTCTGCGATCGGATCAGTCATGGTCATGCTTGACCGCTCACCTTTCTCGCCGCGGTTCCCATACAGCACCCACACGTCTTTCGACATGCTGATGGTGGGCCTACAGCAATTCGGCTGGTCCAGACGGCTTTGGCCGCCCGGTTGAGTGCGTGTGACCGGAGAGTCGTGCAGGCACAGACCTCCCCAGGCAACCGCTCTAGTGTAGAGGGGGAGGTCAGCTGGGCAAAATCGGGGGTGGGATGGGGGTGGCCACAGGTGGTCACTCCGCCCGATAGACCCTCTCCAGGCCATCGAGGATCAGATCCAGGCCGTAGTCGAATTCGGCGCCGTACGAGTAGCCCGGCCGCAGGACGAGCTCGGTGATCATTTCGGTCATATAGGGGAATTCGCCGGCGGGCAGATTCGGGACGATGCCGGCGGCCACCTCCTCGAGCCCGGCCGCGTCGGCGAAGGGCAGGTTGGCTTCCTGCTGGACGAAACCGTAGATGTAGCTGTCGAGCACCGAGAAGGCGTGTGCGGCCATGCGCAGCGAGAACCCCGCCGTGCGGAGGGTGGCCAGCATCCATTCGTGATGGCGCAGCGTGGCCGGGCCCGGATCGGCGCGCGAATCCATGAGGGCGATTGCCCAGGGGTGCCGGATCAGCACCGCGCGCAGGGAGACGGCGCGCTGCCGCATGGCGGTACGCCAATCGAAAGACTCTGCGGGCGTGTCTATTTCGGCGAAGACGGCGTCGACCATGCCGTCGAGGATGTCGTCCTTGTTGCGGACGTGGTGGTAGAGCGACATGGCCTCGACGCCGAGGCGCTCGGCCAGTGCGCGCATCGTGAGCGCGGAAACGCCCTTTTCGTCGGCAAGCTCGACGGCCACCGCAAGCACCCGATCCCTGGTCAGCGGCGCCTTGACCGCCGTCCGTCGCTGTGCCATCCATTCCTCCGTTCCGTCATTGACAAGCTTACTAAGTAAGGTAGCCTTACAACGTAAGGCACCGTGATTCCCACGGAACCGCTGTGAATGAAAGAGAAATCGATGGCTCCGACCTCAGATCCCGAGCGGAAACGACCGAGAGTGTGCATCGTCGGCGCCTCCGGCAAGCTCGGCCGCTACATGGTCCGCCACGCCCTCGACCGCGGCTACGACGTGATCGGCGTCTGCCGAGACCGCAGCGTCCACAAACTCGCCGACGTCGCCGACCGCATCACGATCATCCCCGGCTACACCGACGACCGAGCCGTCATCCAACGCGCCGTCACCGACTGCGACGAAGTCCTCACCGTCCTGGCCCCCTGGGGCATGCGCCACTACTCCTCCGGCACCGCCCAGGCAGTCCTCGACCACGCCCCCGCACACGCCCGCCTGATCTTCTCCTGCGGCTGGCACATCACTTACGACGGCAAGGACACCTACTCCCGCCGCTTCCTGACAACAGTCAAGCTGGTGACCTGGGCCGCCAAACTAACCCGCCTCGTCGAAATCGACGACCAGGTCGAAGCCTGCCGCCGCATCTTCGCCAGCGATACGCGGTGGACGGTGGTGCGAGGAAGCGACTTGGAAGAAGGTGAAAGCCAAGGCCTTCCGGTGTGGAGCGAACATGTCGGGGACGCGATTCTGGCTTCCAACCGAACTCGGCGCGTGGATTTTGCCTTGTTCATGGTCGAAGCCCTACGCAACGACACACTGGTGCACAAGGCCCCCGCCATCGTCGGCTGCCAGACGCCCTCGGCCTTGGCCGACGCCAGTGGGAGTGAAACCTTCAGATGACCCCGATGCGCACGGGCGCATTCGGGATTTCAGTCACCACTAAACCAGAGGTAGCCGTTCAACCGGATTGCCTGCTCGGCTGCTGCGCGTAGTTCGGCGATCATTTCCTCCTCCTGGTCGTCCTTTGGCGACATGCCCGCCAGTTCCTCCAGGAAGAATGTGAGTTGATACGAATTGAACATCGTATCGGCGTACTTGTGTATACCTCTCATCATTGACCCCACGGGGGCATCCAACACAGAATCAGAAAGCGCCTGCGCAACAGACCCTGAAATGGAATCTACCTCTTTGTGATTCATATTCTGCACTATGACTGCGATGCCCAAGGATCCTCCTATATCGGGAACATGTTGATGATGGTCCCCCACCGATCGGTGATTACTTTATACCTTGTTGTCGGCTGACCGCCGCTATCTTGTGACCGGTTGCCGATCACCCGACCTGCGTCGACCTCACGCTCGTAATTCCCATAATCGTTCGGCCCCCGCGCTTCTACGGTCCGGCCTTCACGGGCCAGCGCTTCGAGATCCTCGCCCTTACCGAATGTGCTCTTGTCAGAACGAACATTCTCTCCACCTTCAACGTGCTTCCCTTTGATGTATTCCTCGGATTCGTCTGTGAAGTCCTCCAGCGGTATGCCCGGCGCCGGGCTCAGGTCCTCGTACCTCGTCGCCACTGTTATCGCGCCATCCTCACCGATCAGCACCTTCATCGCGATGATGGCCGCCAAGTTGTTGATGGCCTTGTCGAGGTCGATGGTGGGTACGGCGTTGAAGGCGTCGATGGCGCCGACTGCGCCTGCGGCGAGGGAGGCCAAGCCGATGACTCTGACCATCTGGCTGGCGCGGTAGGAAGCCTGGATGGCGTTGATGGTGGCGGCGACGTCGGCGCTGATGGTGGCTGCGGCGGCGCCAGCGGAGGTGCCGAGGCTGAACAGGGCGAGCGCGCCACCGACGAGTGCGCTGACGGCGATGGTCAGTTCAAGGGTGTTGATGGCTTTCGTGGTTTCGCCGCCGAGGGCGACTGTCGCGTCGTGGTAGTCCTTGACGGGAGCGGCTACGTGCTGGGCGGCGGTGGAGATGGTGTCGGCGCTGGTTTTCAGGGTAGTGAAGTGGTCTTGGATCAGCTGCCGATTCTCGGGGTCGTCCATGCCGTCGAACAGGGCAGAGATGGCGGCGATGCGCCCCGGGGCGCCGGTGATGGTCTCCTGGTTGGCGAAGGTGCGCCAGACGGTGTGGGCCTTCTCCAGCTTGGAGGTATCGCCGTTGGGGAGTTTGCCGAAGGTGGAAAGGACTTTGGCGACGAGTTGGTCGATGAACTCCAGGAGCTCGCCGCGATCCTCGAAACCGATCCCGTTGTCGGCCACCGACGACGGGATCGTGACCTTGTACTCACCGACCTGACTCACGTTGGGTCGCTGCGGAAGTGGATTGCAATTGTTGCTGACGGCGTAGTTGTAGCCGTTGGCGTAGAGCACCGCACCGTAGTTGGTCAGCGCATTGGCCAAGCTCGAGCTTGCCTGCATGGTCTGCTGGGCGGCCTTGTCGTAGGTCTCCCCCCACTGCTTGCAGCCCGGTGCGTCGCCGGCCATGCCTGCACAATCGCCTTTGACCGCGTCGTGCACGGGTTTGTCGGCGCGGCGCAGTTCGGCGGCGAGATCTTGGCATCGCTTGGCGGCCTCGTAGTAGATCTGCCAGTCGACGTTCACGGCTGTCCCGATTGCAGCATGCGGCGGTTGACCTCGATCGCGCGGGTGTAGCGGCCGTGCGCTTTCTGCGCGGCGTCGCTCATTGCGGCCACGCCCTCGGCGAATTCGCGAGCGGCGGCCAGCCACTGGGTGTGGGCTTCGGCGTAAGCGGTAGCAGCGGCCGATTCCCAACTGCCATTCCCCAGAGCTTTGGCCCTGCGGTCGAGTTCATCCAGGTGGTCGCGGAGAAACCCGGCCAGGCCGTTCAATCGGGACACGATTTGGTCGAGTTGGTCGAGGTCGACCGTGAACTTGCTGCCCATTACAGATTCAGGCTCGAGATGCCGGTGGCGTGGGCCGAGTCGGTGTTGCGGTAGCCGGCGGCGGAGACGCCGAGCTTCTCCGCGAGGCCGGTCAACGCCTGCAGCAGCTGGTTGCCTCCGTCGCGGGTTTCGTCCCAGCCGGTTTTGAACTCGTCGGCCGCGTCGCCCGTCCAGTCCGAGGTCAGCAGGGTTTCGACGTCGCGGGCTGCGGAGTCGAGCGCTTGCTTCAGGGTGCCGGCGATGTCGTAGACGTACTGCCCTACCGCTTGCACGTCCTCAGGAACGACGAAAACACTCTGTCCCGACTCGGAAAGGCCCCCTCCTGCACTCATGCACCCGACCATAACGGCGCTCCGACTCGGGTGTCCACACGCCCGGTCGGAACCGAGTCCTCCCCTCCTATAGCGGACTCGGTTCCGACCCTCTCGGCCGGCTTCGTTACCTCACGGGCGTAACCGCACGGGTAGGGCGGTTAGGCCTCGGATGATCAGGCTTTTGCGCCATTGGAGGGTGGTGGCCTCGGCTAGTTCGAGGTTGGGGTAGGTGGACAGGAGTCGGCTGAGGGCGACTGTGCCCTCCATTCGGGCCAAATGTGCTCCGACGCAATGGTGTATGCCGTGGCCGAAAGCGATGTGGTGGTTGTCGGGGCGGGTGAGGTCGAAAAGGTTCGGGTCGGGGAAACGGTGGGGGTCGCGGTTGGCGGCTGCCATCGACACCACGAGCAGCTGGCCTGCTGGGATTTCGGTGTCACCCAAGGTGGTTGGGGTCGTTGTGTAGCGGAATGTGGCTTCTCTTGCCGGGGGCTGGTAGCGCAGGACTTCCTCGATGAAGGCGGGGATCCGGCCGGGGTCGGTTCGTAGCAGTCGGCGAGAATTGTTGTCTGTCAGCAGTATTGCGACCGCGTTGCCGATGAGGTTGACCGAGGTCTCGTATCCGGCGACCAACAGGACGAATATCATGCTGAGCAGTTCTCGGTGGGTGAGGCGGTCGCCGTTTTCGCGGGCGGCGATGAGTTCGGAGAGCAGGTCGTTTTCCGGTGCGGCGCGCTTGGTGTGGATCAGTTGGTCCAGATAGGCGACGAATTCCTGCACGGCCGCCGTTCTGGTGGCCTTGGTCTGCTCGCCCGACATGAGGATCGTCGACCAGGTCCGGAAGCTGTCGCGATCTTCGTGGGGCACCCCGAGCAGCTCGCAGATGACCTTCATCGGAAGCGGAATAGCGTAGGCCTCCAAGAGATCCTGGGCATCACCCGTCATGTCGGCCAGCAGCGAATCGGCGAGTTCGGCGACCCGCGGTGCCGAATCGCGGACGGCCCGGCTGCCGAATGCGCGATTGACCAGGGATCGCAGGCGCGTATGTTCGGGCGGATCGTAGAAGACCATCATGTCTTCGAACATGCTGTTTCCGACAAGCTGGCCGCCGTTGTTGGCCACCGTGGCCGCCCGCGCTCCCGCGGATCGGAGCGCCTTACTGATCGTGGGATCGGCGAACGCGGCCTTGGCCACCTCGTAGTCGGTGACCAGCCACCCGGTGCTGCTATCCGGAAATCGGACGTAATGCACGGGTCCGCGACTGCGCAGCCGTTCGTACACCAAGTGCGGCTCGAGGTAGAAGTCGTCGGTCAGCTCGACGGGCTCGGTGGCCAATTCGGCTGTCTCGGAAGCAGTCTCATGGCCCATGCACGGAACCTATCAGGGCGAGAACAAACTTGGCCCGAACGGAGCTGTCCGCAAGGCTGTATACACTCTCGTTGCATACACGACCGGAGGATTTCCGAGTATGCTGCGCGAGTCCGAAAAGCCGACGTTGGGGCAATACCTTGCCTTCCTGCGGCAGCGTGAAGAACGCCGCAGGCACGATGCCGGGCTCCTTCCCGGAAACCGGAAGTTGAGCCGCGAAAGGGCTGCCGGAGAAGCGCATATCACCGCCAGCTACCTGACCAAGGTCGAGCGGGACGAGGTGGGGCAGGTCGACGTCGGGATCCTGCGCCTGCTGACGAACACCTATCACGCGAGCGACGACGAATGGCGCTACGTCTGTGACCTGGCGGGCTACGCCTCGCCCTACTCCGCCCTGGCCGACCTGACGGCAGATATGCCCCCGCTGGAGGTGTTCCAGGACGCGGTGACGCCGATGATGCTCACCGAAATGGAGGAGGCCACCAGCGACCTCGTGTCCTTCTATTGCCCACCGCGGCGGTTGATCGTGGCGAATCGCGCCTACTACGAAACGTTTCCGACGCACCGGCCGGGCACCTACATGCTCGAGTGGTCGTTCACAGAAGAAGCCAAAGACATGATGATCAACTGGAACGACCAGGTGGAGGTGGGTGTCGCCTGGCATCGCGGAATCATGGGCCGCTACGGCCGGACGAAATGGGCCCAGCAGGCCCACCAGCGACTGTGGCAATTCCCGGACTTCCGACACATGTGGGAATCCGGCCAGGTCGGCTATTCGGTCCCGCTCAACCTACAGTCGCAACTACGAACGCGCGGCGGCCGATACGCCATGGTCATGGAGAACTGGCAGATGGAACACCACCTACCTATCCTGCGGTCCCGCGGCAGGCTCCAACCACTCCCCTAAAGCCGCGCACGATGGGCTCGATACGCGCCGGGAGCCGAGGTAACGCAGCAGGGCATCGCCCTCGTCGTTGGCCGCCGTGGTCACCACGGTGTCGTTGCCGTCGAACGGCTTCGATGGCAGGAGCATCAGACATGGTCGGCGGTTATGAACCGAGGGTCTTGCCCACTCCAGAGACGTACGCTGCCCCAATCCCCCTCTGCGTGGTACACACCATCGGAATTCGTCAAAGAGTCGATATTGCCCAGATCTTCCTCACCGGTAGCGTCCCGATATTTTCGGAAGGATTTCCGAATCCACTCGGTCCGGCGAACTTCCGTGAAGACGAGGTCCCCAGAGAGATAGCAATACTGCTCCCCTGGGTGGGGTTCGTGATATAGAGGGTGCTCAGGTGTTATGACCGCATCGAGCACGAATCGGACCTCAGCTGACGCCTCGATTATGTCCAAAACATAGCTATCTTCGAGATAGATCCCAGCAAGACTTTCATATTCAGTGTAGTCTCGCGTCATGGCAGGCCCCATTCTATCGGAGTGTGGTTATCTGGGCTCTTGCGCGTCACCGGATTGCCGAACGGGTCGGTACGTTGCCCGGAGGAATCCCTGATTTCTACATGCGGACCGCCGCTGCCAGGCGCCCTGTCGCTTCCTTTCTTGATTGTAATCCGAACAATACCGTTCTCATCGGTGTACTTGATAGAGCCGTTCTCGGTTTTCGATCGAGTCCACCCTTCACGCTGCGCATATTCTTCGAGCTCACTAGCTTTGGGGGTCCTGCCGCGGAACAACTCATCCAACGTTCGCGGCGGGCGCCGTCGGACATCGCCGATCTTCTTGCGCAGCCGCTCGAACAGGTCGTTGACTGCTTTTCCGGCTCTGGTCAGGGCATCCTTCGCCTCCTGCCTGAGACCCGCGATCTGGGCGGCCTTGCGGACTCGCCAGGCGAGGATGGCGTCTTTGATCCGTTTGGCTCAGCGGCGGACTGTGTCGACCGCCTTGGCAGCCGTGACCGCGCCGGCCCCGAAGCTGATGAGTGAGGCGCCGACGGCGATTGCGGCATGGATGGCGAGGTCTTTGGCGAGATCCTCCAGGAATCCTTTGATCTCGTCTCGGAGTTCCTTGATGGCGTCGCGGTAGGCGAGACAGGACTCGCTCAGCTGTTTGCAGGCGGTCAGTAGCTGATCGATGGAGTTCGACAGGGTTTGAGGTCTTCGCGGATGTGGGTTGCGTCGGGGGATGTGACACCATCGAACAGGGTTGCGGAGATGGTGATCTTGTCTCGCGCGTTGGTGTTCTGATAGATGGTGCCGAGTCGGTCCCAGGCGTCGGCGGCCTTGGCGAGTTTCCCGGTGTCGCCGTCGGGGACGGGTATACCGATTTCGCTGGCGATATCGATGCCGTTGTCGATGATGCCTTGACCTGGACCGCCAGCCGAGGCGGGAATCGAGTACGGTCCGAAAACCGGGCTTCCCGGGTCCACCGGCCGCTCGGGCTGTGGGGTGCCTTTCATCGATGCGTCGGCGCCGGCGTGGTTGAAACCGATGTCTTTGAGGACGCTGCCGTACGCGTTCAGCGTGGAATGCACGTCCTGGAACAAGCCCACTATCTGGTAGGCAGCGGTGTCGTAGGACCGTGCCCATTGTTGGCCTTCTTGGTCCACCCCGGCCATCGACCCGGACGCGGACAGTTCTCCGAACACGTACAGGAAGCTGTCCCGCAGGGCCGCTGCGGCGTCGAAGCAATTCGTCGCGGCCCGGTAATAGGTCGTGGGATCGACGTCCAGGCGCGTCATACGCCCAGAATCCGCAAATTCTCCGCTACGGCAGTGGTATAGCCTTCGTGAGCGTGCTCGACGGCGGCTTCGAGAGCCGTGAATCCCTCTCGAATGTCCGTCGCCCCGGCCATCCACTCCGTGTGGGCCTCCGCGTAGGCCACTGCGGCGGCACCCGTCCACACGCCGTCGACTTCCTTGACCTTCTGGTCGACCACGGCCAACTGGTCAGCGATGAAGCCGGCGAAACCTCGGATGCGCGCGGCCAGATTCTCGAGCTTCTCGAGGTCCACGGAGAATGCTCGCGCGTCTGCGGTCATCGGGACCTCTCAGATGTTCAGGGAGCCGATGCCGGACGCAGCCGATTGATCGAAGTCGCGCAGGGTGTCGGCGGTGACCCCGAGTCTGGCCGCCAGTTCGAACAGCGCTTCCCACACCTGGACAGACCCCTCGTGAAACTCTCCCAACCGGCACCGAAAGCGTCGGCGTTGTTTCCGGTCCAATCGTCGCGCACATCCCGGACGTCGGCGTCGAGTGCCGCCAACCCGTCACGGCACTGACGCGCCACGTCGAACGCCAAGCGGCCCAAGGCCTTGACCTGCTCGGGCTCAATCGACAGCGCTGGTACTTCTCCCGCCAATTCGGCCCCCTCCATAAGTGAACGGCACCCGGCGATCACGCCGAGGTACCTGCCCATAGAACCGCCAGGCCCGTCCGAAAGCAAGAGCGGATACGCAAATGCGGTGGTCCGTCGGATGACGGACCACCGCACAGCGTGCAGCTATGAAGCGGTGCTTACCAGCTGGCCTTGTGGACGCCCGGGAGTTCGCCGCGGTGGGCCATCTCGCGCAGGCACACGCGGCACAGGCCGAACTTGCGGTAGACCGCGTGGGGGCGGCCGCAGCGCTGGCAGCGGGTGTAGGCGCGAACCGCGAACTTCGGCTTCCGGTTGGCCTTGTTGATCAGAGCTTTCTTAGCCATGCTCAGTTCTCCTTGAACGGGAAGCCGAGGTGACGCAGCAGGGCACGGCCCTCCTCGTCGTTGGTCGCCGTGGTCACCACGGTGATGTCCATACCGCGCGGGCGGTCGATCTTGTCCACATCGATCTCGTGGAACATCGACTGCTCGGACAGGCCGAACGTGTAGTTGCCGTTGCCGTCGAACTGCTTCGGCGACAGGCCGCGGAAGTCGCGGATACGCGGGAGGGCGATGGACACCAGGCGGTCCAGGAACTCCCACATGCGGTCGCCGCGCAGGGTGACGCGGGCGCCGATCGGCATGCCCTCACGCAGCTTGAACTGCGCGATGGACTTGCGGGCCTTGCGGATCTCCGGCTTCTGACCGGTGATCAGGGCCAGGTCGTTGACCGCGCCGTTGATCAGCTTGGCATCGCGGGCGGCGTCGCCGACACCCATGTTCACGACGACCTTCACCACGCCCGGGATCTGCATCACGTTGGCGTAGTTGAATTCCTTGTTCAGCGCGTCCTTGATTTCCTCGCGGTAGCGCAGCTTCAGCCGGGGCTGGATCTTCTCGGTGGTGGTCATCAGATGTCCTTCCCGTTACGACGGGAGATACGCACCCGCTTGCCGTTCTCGTCGGTGCGGTAACCCACGCGGGTCGGCTTGCCGTCGGAGTCGACAACCATCACGTTCGAGACGTGGATGGGCGCCTCCTGGGTCACGATGCCGCCCGAGCTGGCGCCGCGCTGGTTCGCGGAGTTCGCGACGTGCTTCTTGATCCGGTTCACGCCCTCGACCAGGACCTTCTCGGTCTTCGGGTAGGCCTGGATGACCTTGCCCTTGGCACCCTTGTCCTTGCCCGAGACGACGATCACGGTGTCGCCCTTGTGCACCTTCATGTCAGAGCACCTCCGGGGCCAGCGAAACGATCTTCATGAAACGCTTGTCACGCAGCTCGCGGCCCACGGGGCCGAAGATGCGGGTGCCACGCGGATCGTTGTCCGCCTTGATCAGCACCGCGGCGTTCTCATCGAACTTGATGTAGGAGCCGTCCGGACGGCGGCGCTCCTTGACGGTGCGCACGACGACGGCCTTGACGACATCGCCCTTCTTGACGTTGCCGCCGGGAATGGCGTCCTTCACGGTGGCGACGATCACGTCGCCGATACCGGCATAGCGGCGCGACGAGCCACCGAGCACTCGGATGCACAGGATTTCCTTCGCACCCGTGTTGTCGGCGACGCGCAGCCGCGACTCTTGCTGAATCACTTCAGCTCTCCTCCTGGACCTGGACGATATGCACGCCGGATTGCCGACCCGACGGGCATGGTCAGTTACCCTCCGAACGCGCGCCTGCCAGCGGTTTTGCGTGATCCGAGGGATCGACCACTGGGGGTTCACGGCCTGAGTGCGGGCACAACTGTCCCGCAGGCAACCCGATCAGTGTAGCGAAGGCCCAGGTCGTCCCCAAATCGGCCCGGCAAAAAGCGTGCCGGGAACATGAGGAAGGGGCAGGAGGCGTGGATATTCAGCCGTTCCCCAGTCGGTTGGGCTAGCCTCGGACGTCACACCAAGGCCGAACAAGATCATCAATTTCCGGAAGAGGTTGTCTGTGACGTCGCGTGGTCGGGCCCGCCTGGATCGTCGTTCGTTCCTGATCGCTCTGGGTGCGGTGCCGGTGGCCACCGCACTGGTGGCGTGCTCGGAGGAGTCGACGTCGAAGCAACTGCACGGCCCGGACCTGGGCGGCGTCGATCCCGCGATTCGCCCTCAGGACGACCTGTACCGCCACGTCAACGGCAAGTGGCTGCGGGAGTACCAGCTGCCGCCGGACAAGAACAGCTTCGGCACCTTCGACGAGGTCGGCGACCGGGTGGAGGGCCAGCTGCGCGAGATCGTCGAGGGCATCCGCGACCCCGAGGACGGCACGCCCGAGCAGCGGATCCGCGACCTGTACGACGCGCGGCTGGATGTCGACACGATCGAGAAGCTGGGCATGTCGCCGCTGACCGACCTGTTCGACAAGATCGACGCCGCACCCACCAAGGCCGACCTGGCCAAGGTGATGGGCTCGCTGCCGATCGCCGGGCTGATCGGGATCGGCGTTTCGGTCGACCAGAAGGACTCCAACGCCCACATCCCGTACGTGAGTCAATCCGGCATCGGTCTGGGCGAGCAGTACTACCGCAAACCCGAATATGCGGACAAACTCTCCGCGTATCACACCTTCCTGGAGCGCATTGCCACCGGCGCCGGTTTCCCGGATCCGACCGGCATGGCGCAGCGGGTGTTCGATCTGGAGAAGCGGATCGCCGCGGGCTTCTGGGACAACGTGCGCAACCGCGACAGCGATGCCACCTACAACCTGAAGTCGTGGAGCGAATTGACCGCTCTCGCACCGAATTTCGAATGGGATGCGTGGCTGGCGGGCAATACCGACCGGCCGAAGAATCTGTTCGACAAGATCGTGGTCGCCCAGCCGTCGTACGTGACGGCCGCGGGTCAGCTGTGGGCCGATGTCGACATGTCCACCTGGCGTGAGTATTTGAAGCTCTACCTGGTGCGCGAGTACGCCCGCTTCCTGCCGAAGTCCATCGCCGATGCCAATTTCGACTTCTTCGGCAAGGTGATGAACGGCACCCAGGAGCGCCCCGAGCGCTGGAAGTCGGCGATCGCCACACTGAACCAATCTCTCGGCGAACAGCTCGGAAAGCTGTACGTGGCCAAGCACTTCCCGCCCGAGGCCAAGAACCGCGCCAAGGAGATGGTCGACGACATCCTGGCCGCCTACCGCGACAACTTCCGCAATTCCAGCTGGATGTCGCCGCCGACCCGGGATGCGTCGATCGCCAAACTGGACAAGATCACGGTCAAGATCGGCTATCCCGACAAGTGGTACGACTACTCCAAGCTGAAGATCACCCGCGGGAAGCTGATCGAATCCCTGCGCGCCATCAACGAATTCGAGGCCAAACGGGCGTGGAACAAGCTGGGCACCCCGGTCGACAAGACCGAATGGGGCATGCCTCCGCAGGAGGTCAACGCCTACTACGAACCCACCTCCAATTCGATCAACTTCCCGGCGGCGATCCTGCAACCACCGTTCTTCGACAAGGACGCCCAACCCGCGGTCAACTACGGCGCCATCGGCGCGACCATCGGCCACGAGATCGGCCACGGCTTCGACGACCAGGGCGCGAAATACGACGGCGAAGGCAACCGCCGCGACTGGTGGACCCCGGAGGATCAGGCCGCCTTCGACGCCAAGACCAAGCAGCTCATCGCCCAGTACAACGAGTTGACCCCTGAAAGCATCGACCAGCACGTCAACGGCGAGCTCACCGTCGGCGAGAACCTTGCCGACCTGCGCGGCCTCATGATCGCGCTGTCGGCCTACCGCCTCGCCGAAAAGCGCGACGGCAAGGACAACCCCGACTACACCGACATGTTCTGGTCCTGGGCCCGCAACTGGCGCACCAAACAGACCAAGCAATACACCGAATGGCTGGTCACCAACGACGTCCACTCCCCCGGCGAATTCCGCTGCAACCAGGTAGTCCGCAACCTCCCCGAGTTCTACTCCACCTTCACCGTCAAGGAAGGCGACAAACTCTTCCTCCCCCAGGACCAGCGCGTCTCCCTCTAGCTCAACGAGCAATGAGGAGACCAACGGCCGAGAGCCGACCTGCGGGATTGCTCGATGATCAGCCGTCCAGGTAGGCGGCGCGTAGGAGGCGTTTGCGGATTTTGCCTGCGTCGTCGCGTGGGAGGTCGGTGACGATGCGGACGGTGGTGGGGTGTTTGAAGCGGGCGAGTTGGCCGGTCAGGGCGGTGCGGATGTCGGCCTCGGTCAGGGTGGCGTTCGGGCGCGGGACGATATGGGCCGCAACGGTTTCGCCGAGGTCCGGCTCGGGGATGCCGAAGACGGCAACATCCTCGACACCGGGGAGGGCCATGATCGTATTCTCCACTTCGGCCGGGTAGATGTTCACGCCGCCGCGGATGATGATTTCGGCGGAACGGCCGGTGAGATAGAGGTAGCCGTCGGCGTCCAGGTAGCCGGTGTCGCCGAGGGCGATGAAACCCGGTACCGGGCTGGACTTTTCGGTGACGTTCAAATACTTCGAGGTGGGCCAGTAGTCGGCGCCGTGTACATAGACCTGGCCGATCTCGTTGGGTGGCAGCAGATTTCCGGCCTCGTCGGCGACTACTACGGCCGACCCGTCCGCCGGGCGGCCGACACTCCCGGGATGTGCGAGCCACTCCTGGGCGGTGATCCACGTGATCGTGCCCGCCTCGGTGCAACCGAAGTATTCGAGCACCGCATCACCGAACCAGTCGATGGCCGCCCGCTTCACCGCCGGCGGGCACGGGGCCGAGGAGTGGATCAGGTGCGTGAGGCTGCCGACGTCGTAGCGGGCGCGGACCTCCGGTGGCAGCGACAGCAGGCGCGACAGCATGGTCGGCACCACCTTCGCCTGCGTCACCCGGTGCTCGTGCACGTTCTTCAGAAACCGCTCCGGGTCGAAGCGCGGCATGATCGTGATATTCGTGCCCACCCGCAGCCCCAGCACCGCGACCGCATTCGGGCTGGCGTGGTACATCGGCCCGGCCACCAGCATCTCCCCGCCCGGTGCCAGGCCCATCCGCTGAGCGGTGGCTCCGGCGGTCGTCCGGATCTGCTGCGGCGTGAGCCGCTCACGCACAACACCTTTCGGCCGACCGGTGGTGCCGGAGGTGTAGATGAGCCCCATCGAGTCGGCCATCGCGCCTTCGACGTGGCCCAGCGGCTCCGGCTGCCCGGCGATCCACTGCTCCAGTGTGGGATAGCGTCCGGTCGGCGTTGCCAGGGCGGGATCGCGCCCGAGCTCGGCCAGCAGCCCGGGCGGCATGGCGACCTCGACCAGCTCCGCTGTGATGTTCGCCACCGCGATCGCCTGCTCGACGACCTCGACGAACTCCGTGTGCACGAGCACCAGCCGAGCGTCGCTGTCGGCCAGCAGATGCGCCACCTCCGGCGCCTGCCAGCCCGTATTCACCGGCACCGGATTAGCTCCGGCCGCCGCCACCGCCAATGACACCTCGAGGAACTCGATGTCGTTTCGCAGCATCACCGCGACCCGCACGCCCCCGCCCACCCCGGCCGCCACCAGCGCCGCGGCCAGCCGCCCGGCCCGCCACTGCGCCTGCTCCTGCGTCCGAACCCGGCCGCCGCACCGAATAACCGCAGTCCCACTCACGGCGCCACCTCACTGACGTTCGCCGCCACCGTCCGCGGCCCGCACTGTGCCGATGGTCCGCTCGCAAGCTCACTCACGACGCCACCTGGCCCGACGCTCGGCGTCACCGTCCGCGCCGCGCGCTGTGCCCATGGTTCGCTCGCAAGCTCACTCACGCTCCGAAGTCTGCCAGAGCCGCCGTGGTCCGGCCTGTGTCTACATGATCACTGAGAGCCGGCGCACATGTGACACACCTTCGTCGCACTGGACACGTGCGAGCGATCAGTGCGTGACCAGCCGCCAGTCGTCCGGCATATTCGACGCCGCGACATGGTCGCCGTCGACCGCCAGGTCGAGGACGCTGCCGCCGAGGCGGAGGTCGGTGAGTTCGACGCGACCCCAGCGGGCAGGGAGGTGCGGGAGCACCGTGAGGGTGCGGTGGGGGACGTCCGGGTCCAGGCCGAGGAACGAACGGACCAGCAGCAGAGGTGCGGCACTGGCCCAGGCCTGGGGCGAGCACGAGGTCGGATACGGGACGGGGGCGGGAAATCTGGATCTCGGGAAACCGCAGAACAATTCGGGCAGGCGTCCGCCGAAGGCCGCGGCCGCGTCCAGGAGGCCGTCGGCCAACCGGGTGGCGAGTTCGATCGCGCCCGGGATGTGCCGGTAGCGCAGCAGCCCCGCCACGGTGATCGCCGTATCGTGCGGCCACACCGAACCGTTGTGGTAGCTCATCGGATTGAAGGCGCCCATGCTCGAGGCGAGGGTGCGCAACCCGAACCCCGAATCCATCTCCGAGGTGGACAGCCGCTGGACCAGCTGCGCGGCATGCTCGTCGGGAACGATGCCCGACCACAGGCAGTGCCCCACATTCGAGGTCAGCGCGTCGACGCGCCGCTTACCGCGATCCAAGGCGACGGCGTACCAACCCTTTTCGGGCAGCCAGAACGACTCGGCGAATTTGGTGCGCAGCGCCGAGGCGCGGTCGCGCAGCTTGGCGGCCACGGCCGCCTCGCCGAACTCCTCGGCCAGCTCCGCCCGGGCCAGCAGGGCGGCGTACTGGTAGCCCTGCACCTCACACAGCGCGATCGGCGCCTCCGCCAAATGCCCCGCGGAGTCGTTGATTCCGTCGAAACTGTCCTTCCAGCCCTGATTGAGCAGGCCGCGGTCGGTGGCGCGCTGATATTCGATGAATCCGTCACCGTCGCGATCGCCGAAGTGGGTCATCCAGTCCAGCGCCGCATCGGCGGCCGGCAGCAGCGCGTGGATCGTATCGGCCGCCGCACCCCACCGCCGCGCCTCGGCCAGCAGCATCACGAAAAGCGGTGTGGCATCGACGGTTCCGTAGTAGATCTCGCCGCCGAGCACCAGACTTCCGGCCGGGCCGCGCCGGATCTCGTGCATGATCCGGCCGGGCTCCTCCTCGGTCAGCGGATCGACCCGCTGCCCCTGCATCTCCGCCAGCTGCTGCATGGTGCCCAGCGCCAGGCCCACATCCAGCGGCAACGCCATCCACGCGGTGAGCAGGCTGTCGCGGCCGAACAGGGTCATGAACCAGGGCGCCCCGGCCGCGACGAAGGTCCGTCCCTCCCGATCGTTGTCGTGGATCTGCAGCGCGCCCAGATCGCTCTCGGTGCGCTGCAGCACCGCGGTCAGCAGCGGGTCACCGGAGGTGAGTTTGGTGGCGGTATCGCGCCACGCCTCGATCTTGCGACCCGGTTCGCTCTTCTCGTAGTGCTCCCCCGGGCGCAGCGGCAGGTGCACGCGCTGATTCGCCATGGTCGGCTGCGCCAGGATCTCGGTCTGCCAGCGCCCACCGGCCGGGACGACGACCCGCCACGACAGCGAGCCGGGCAGCACGATCGGCGGCTCCGACGCCGAGACCGCCAGTCCGCGAGCGCGATCGGAGCGGTCGTTGAGAAGCAACTCGTTGTCGGTGACCAGCACCTCGGCACGGCCGTGCCCGGCGCGGCCCTCCTTGACCGCGAACAGATCGACGAAATCGGCGTCCGCGTGCAACTCCAGCGCGACGGCGGTGGGTTCGCGACCGAGATTCTCCAGCGTGACCGTCTCGCGCAGCCCGTCGGCGACCAGACGCTCACGCACCACCAGTAGGGTGCTGTCGGCGGCGCCGGCCCGTGGGGGCCGGCGCAATATGAACCGCGCGGTGAATGCCTCCGGACTCAACACCGACAGCGGATCCGGCCGCTGCCCGTCGACCCGCAACTCCCAGCGCGAGACCACCCGCGCGTCGCGATAGAACAGCCCGTGGGCCGTGCCGGGTTCCACATCCCCGACACGGTCCGACAGGCAGAAGGTGCTCCCCTCGACCAAGGTCACCGCCCCGCCGGGGCCGCCGACGGCGGACGGCTCTCCGGCATTCAATGCGGTGGGGGCTCCATTCACGCAGTATCTCCTTCCATGACACCCGAGTTGTCTGCCGTCGCCACCCCGGCCACGCGCCGGGTGGCGACCAGCGGTCGGGCGGCGGCCGTTTCCGGAACTATCGCCGGAACGGGCCCCGCCGCAACGGCGCTCGCCGTGGTGCGGCCGCTCGGAATGTTCCAGGTGCGGATCGTCGTCGTCCCACGCGCCGGACGGGTCTTGCGCAGCACCCGCCGATAGACGGTCTCGTAGCCGCGGCCGAGAGTTTCGGCGCCGAAGTTGCGCACCACATGATCGCGGCACGCCTGCGGGTCGTACTCCTGCACTTCCTTGATGGCCACGGCCAGCTCGGACGGGTCGTCACAGATGCGACCGGTCACGCCGTCGACGATCACCTCGGAGACGGCGCCGCCGCGCAACGCCACCACGGGCGTGCCGCACACCATCGCCTCGATCATCACCATTCCGAACGGTTCCTCCCACTGCACCGGGAACAGCAGACACTTGGCTTCGGACAACAATTTTCGTTTGGCGATCGCATCGGCCATGCCGAACAGCTGGTCGTGTTCGGTCAGCAGCGGCCGTACCGCTCTGTCGAAATACGCCTTCTCGGGAGGTTCGCTGCACTTGCCGGCGAGCACCAGCGGGATACCGGCCGCATGCGCGGCCTCCAACGCCAGGTGCGGCGCCTTGCATTCGTTGAACCGGCCCAGGAACAGAGCGTAGTCCTTCTTCACCGGATGGAAAGGCCAATCTTCGACGCGCAGGCAGTTGTGCACCCGCCCGGCCCAGTTGAGATCCGGAGCCAACTCGCGCTGGCGGTCGCTGATCGCGACCAGCGCCACGTCCTCGCCGAGTTCGCTGTAGTACATGTACGGGTCCCCGTCGACCGGACCGTGCACGGTGACCACCGTGGGCAGGCCCAGGTCACGGTAGAAGGGCGCGTTGAGCGGTCCCGCGAAGGTGTGGTCGTGCACCAGATCGATGCCGTCACGGACGACGATCTGCTCGAGTGCGCGACGAACCTTCAACGCGTGCACGACTTCCGGGAACGGATCACCCAACCGGTCGGCCTGGATGTCCTCCCAGACCGGGACGAATTTCGTCGCCTTGGTGCCGGGCTCGCCCGCGCCCAGCAGTGTGACCTGGTGACCGCGGTCCACCAGGGCGTCGACCAGATCCGCGACGACGGCCTCGACTCCCCCGTAAGCCTTGGGGGGAACGTCGAAATAGGGCGGAACGACCATTGCGATGCGGAACTTGTCACCGCTGCGTTCCGCCGACTCGATAGATGCGACTCGCGCCGAGGCCGGCGCCGAGAACACTGCGCTCATGACCCTCCTCCTGGGACACAACCGTTAGCACTCAGGTGCACCGAGTGCTAATTATGCTGACCGTCGCGCCCGTTCGGAAGATCTATTTCCCCGTGTTGTAGGTTAGGCAAGGCTGACCTATTTCGTGGTGGCCCGCGCGGCACCGAAGGACGCCCTCGACGAAGGAGAGTTCACCGATGAAGCCTGCCCGAACGTCTCGATACCGGTGGGCGCACGCGGCGGTCGTTGCCCTGGCCGGCGCACTCGCCGTGGCCTTGGTCGGTTGTGGGTCGGATTCCTCGGAATCCGGCTCCGGCGGCGATGCCGTGGTGGTCGACCATGCCCGTGGTGTCACCACGGTTCACGGCACCCCGAAACGCATCGTCGCGTTGGGCAGCCAGTGGCTGGACACCACTTTAGCGCTTGGCGTGACACCTGTCGGGTATATCGACAATGTCGCGGCGATGGCGCGCACTCCATCGCCGTGGCTCCCCAATTCCATTAGTGCCGCAAAGAAATTGGAGACCACCGGCAAGATCGACGAACAGGTCGCGGCGCTGGATCCGGATCTGATTCTGGTCGATGGCGCGTTCGGGGATCAGAAGAGCTACGACACCCTGTCGAAGATCGCGCCGACCATTCCCGCGTTGAGCAATGCCACCATCACGCCGTGGCAGGACCAAGTGGCCACGTTGGGAAAGGTCTTGCACCGCAAGGATGCCGCGGACAAGGTGATCGCGGACGTGAACGGGAAAATCGATGCCCTGGCGAAGCAGAATCCCGGCCTGAAAGGTAAGACGTTCGTCAGCACCTGGCTGGCGAGCCCGGCGCAGCTGATGGTGCTCACCGACCGCAACGATGGATCGGCTCAGGTATTCGGCCGCCTCGGCTTGCAGATTCCGGACCATCTGACCAAGCTGCCCGCCAATCAGGGCCGCGCCCAACTGTCCACCGAGCGCCTGAACGAACTCGACGCCGACCTCCTGCTGGCGGGCTATTCCCCCGGCATGGACGAAAAGTACCGCCAGCTCCCGGGTTACACCGACCTCCCCGCGGTGAAAAAAGGCGCGGTGGTCTTCCTGACCGTCCAGGAAATCAGCGCCATCAACCAACCAACCGCCCTGTCCTTGCCTTACATGCTGGACAAGATCGCCCCGGCATTGCCGAACGCTGCGAAGTAACTGTGGTGCCCCGTCATTCCGGCCCTAGGGGGCCGGAATGACGGGGAGTGGGGCCTCCTCGGTGACGAGGTCGTTACTCCAAGGTGCGGCCATTCTCATGCCCTGTCTTGTCATTCCGGCATGCTTTCGCGGGAATGACAAGACAGGGTCCTCGGTCAGCCTTGGGCGGCCTTGCGGTAACCGCGGACGGCTAGCGCGCCGAAGACGACTGCCAGGCCTAGGGACCAGGCCAGGGTTTGGAGGAAGGGGGTCAGGAGCGGGCCGCCGAGGGTGAAGTTGCGCATGGCCTCGATGGCGCAGCTCATGGGCTGGGCGCGGACGATCGGTTGGAGCCAGTCCGGGTAGTTCTCCAGGGGGACGAAGCCGGAGTTGAAGAACATGCCCAGCAGGGTGACCGCGGCGAACAGCTGCACGACCTTGGCGCCCGCCTTGCTCACGCCGACGGTGATGACCATGGTCGCAAAGCCGGGGATCAGCACGACCGGGACCACCAGCATGCCGAGCACACCCCACCATCCGGCGTGCATGCGCAGCCCGAGGGCGAGGCCGAGGGCGACCACGATCGCCGTGGCGACCAGGGTGCGGCCGCATTCGGCGAGCAGGCGGCCGATCAGGCCCGCGCCGCGATGCACCGGGAGCACCCAGAACCGGCGCAGCAGCCCGCTTTCCGCCTCGGCGTGCAGCGACAGTCCGGTGCCCATGGCGCCGTACATGGCCCCGGTGACCGCGATCATGGGGACGAAACCGTAGATGGCGTCGGTGCCCGACGACATGGTCAGCACCTTGTTCAACACCAGCTGATACATCAGCAGCAGCAGGATCGGCAGCACCAGGGTGGAGGTGATCACCTCCTGCTCGCGCGGCCAGCGCCGCATCAACCGGCCCGCCTCCACCAGGCTCTGGTCCACGAGGGTCCTCACTTGCGCCGCCTTTCCACCAGCACCGACACCGCGGTGAACAACACGATCATCCCGGCGACCCAGGCCAGCGAAATCCCCAGCGCCGCGGTGAATTCCCCGTTCGCCAGATCCCGCAGCGCGGCCGACGCCTGCGACACCGGCTGATTGCGCACGAACGGCTGGATCCAGCCCGGGAACGCCTGTCCCGGAACGAAACCCGTCGACATCATGATCAGCAGCAACTGCGGCGCCAGCAGCGCCGAGGCCCCTACCTCCGGCTTACCGGTCGCCACCCCGAGCGCATCCGCCCCGATCACCAGCGCCACCCCGAACGCCAGCGCCAGCGCGACGAAAACCACGGCCCCGCCCACATTGTGGAAGCGGAACCCGAAGACCGTCCCGATCACCAGCGCACCGGCGACGGCCGCCAGGGCGCGCACCAGATTCGCCGACATCCGCGCCGCCAGCGGCAGCCACGGCCGCACCGGCATCGACCGCAACCGGGTTCCCATGCCGCTGAACGTGTCCCGCGCGGCCCGGTCCCCGGCGGACATGGCGGTGAAGAACATGCCCTGCACGACGATCACCGGCAGCAGGTACTGCGCATACTTCCCGCCGCCCATTTCCATCGAATGCCGCAGCGGCACATAGAAACACACGAAGAAGATCATCGGCGCGACGAAACCGAACGGCAGATCCCCCTCACGGACCGCCGCGCGAATGGTGCGCCCGCTCAACGCCTTCCACTGCAGGGCCGACGGTACCCGGAATTCGCTGCCGGCCGCCTTCGCCGGGGCCGTCATGCGTCCGCCCCCACCGGCTCGTCCTGCGGGCGGGTCAGCTTGATGAACACCTCGTCCAGCGACGGCCGCCGCAGTGCGATATCGATCAGCTCGATATCGGCCTCGTTGACGCGGCGCAGCACCTCGGCCAGGGTGGCGGCGCCGTCGGGCGCGGGCAGCGACACCCGGTCCGCGGATTCGGCGACGGTCAGCTCACCCATGCCCTGCAGCACCTTCAGCACGGCCGCCACATCGCCCGCCTCGACCGGGACGACCTCGCAGTAGCTGGCGCCGGAGCGGGCCTTGAGCTGATCGGCGGTGCCCTCGGCGATCACGGTGCCGCGGTCGACGACGATGATGTTGTCGCTGAGCGCATCGGCCTCCTCGAGGTACTGAGTGGTGAGCAGGATCGTCACACCCTGCTGTTTGAGCTCGCGGATCAGCGACCACAGCCGCTGGCGGCTCACCGGATCCAGACCGGTGGTGGGCTCGTCGAGGAACACCACCTTCGGCAGGCGCACCAGCCCGCAGGCGATATCGATGCGGCGGCGCATACCGCCGGAGTACTGCCCGACCCGGCGATCGGCGGCATCGGTCAGCTCGAACTGCTCGAGCAGTTCGACGGCACGCGCTTTCGCCTGCTTCGGGCGCAGGCCCATGAGGCGGCCGAACAGCACGAGGTTCTCGCGGCCGGTCAGCACCTCGTCCAGCGCCGCGTACTGGCCGGTGAGCATGATCGAGGCCCGCACCTGGGCGGCCTGGGTGACCACGTCGTATCCGGCGACCAGGGCGCGCCCGGCATCGGGCCGGATCAGCGTGGACAGCACCGACACCGCAGTGGTCTTGCCCGCGCCGTTGGGCCCGAGGACCCCCAGCACGCTGCCCTCCGGAACGCTGAAGCTGATGCCCCGCAGGGCTTTCACCTCGCCGAACGACTTCTCGACGGACTCGACCACGATGGCCGCGCCCGTATCCTTCTCCGACACCGGATTCTCCGTCCTGATGCTCACCATTCCCCTGCTTTCACTGTTGAGTCACGCTCACGACCGACGACGTCAGCGCGGCGACGGCGCGCAACCAGATCTCGGTCAGCCGTTCGATGTCGGCGGGATCGAACAGCACGTCGCTCCACCGCCACAGCGCGACCACCTGCGGCCCGTCCACACCCGGATGCACCCCGGCGATCACGTCCAGGGCGTAGCGCAGCGGCATATCCGGCTCCGGCGCGATCGGAAGGTGCTGGTGCACCGTGAGATCCGAGATCGGCGACCACGCACCCACCCGATTCGCGGCGAGATCCATGCGGCCGAGATAGTCGAACATCACCTGCGGCTCGGCAACCGGCTCGGCCAGTGGACCGCCGTAACGCAGCAGACCGTAGTCCAAACCCTTATTCGGCGCCTGTTCACACTGTGCCGCAACGGTTTTCATCAGTTGCCGGGCAGCGTCCGGGTCGTTCTCGAGGGCGGCCACGTCGAGGTCCAGACCGGCGGCCAGGCGCAGCGGGTAGACGGTCGTGAACCAGCCGACCGTGCGGGCCGTGTCGGCGCCGACCAGGGCGTCCTCGCGGCCGTGCCCCTCGAGGGCGATCAGGGTGCCCGCGGAGGTGTCGCGGCCGTGCCCGGACTGCCAGGTGGACAGGGTGGCGCACAGCGCCGCGAGCAGCAGGTCGGGCAGGCCCGGTTGGCCGTCTCGGCCGGTGCCGTCCAGCAGGCGCCCGGTCGGTTCGGCCGGGATGATCGCCGGGGTGATCCGGTAGGACGCCCAGGTGTCGCGGCGCGGGTCGGGGGCGCGGCAGCCGACCGGCGGGTCGGGCTCGGCCACCTGCGCGGCCCAGAAGTCGTACTGCGCCAGCACTTCCGGGCTGTGCGCGCGTGCGGTCAGCAGCTCGGCCCACTCCCGATACGGAGTGTGCTCGCGCGGCAGGGCGATCGGACCCCCGCCCTCGCCGGTCATCCGGGACCAGGCGTCGGCGAGGTCGGCGAGCAGGATATGCCACGACACCGGGTCGACGGCCAGGTGATGGACCGACAGCAGCAGAATGTCGCCCGACGGGCGGACGAAGCGCACCGCGCGAATCATGGTGCCCGCGTATGGATCGATGGCGTCGATCGCCGCCCGCGACTCGGCCGCCAGTGCGGGACCGAGGTCACCGTCCACAGGCACGTCGGTCACCACGTCGGCCGCGCGGACGACACCCGGTTCCCGAGTGATCAGCCGGGGTTCACCCTCGGTCTCGATCAGTCGCGCCCGCAGCATGTCGTGGCCGTCGATCAGGGACTGCAGCACCGATTCCAGTGCGGCACGGTCGATCTCGTCCGGCAGTGCGACAAGCGTGGACAGCGCGAGGCGGCGGAAGCCGCCGAACTCGTAGAGCCACGACATGATCGGCGTGGTCGGCACTTCGCCGTACTCGACCGGCCCGGCCGAAAGCTCCTGCGCGGCACGGGCGTCGATGGCCGCGGCGAGATCCCGGACGGTCGGCGTCGCCAGGACCATGGCCGGACTGACCGACAGCCCGGCTTGCCGGGCCTTGTTCACCAAGGAGATGGCGACGATGCTGTCGATGCCGAGATCGAGGAAGTCGTCGTCGATGCCGAGCGTGCGGCCACCGAGCGCCTCCGAGAACGCCGTGCACAACGCACGTTCGGTATCCGTGCGTGCGGCGGTGCCGGTGCCCTGGATGTTCAGCTCGCGCAACCCGATGTCGGCCAGCACCCGCACATCCAGCTTGCCGTTCGGGGTGAGCGGGAGTGCGGGCAAGGCGATGATGCGGGCGGGAACCATATAGCCGGGCAGGTGTTCGGCCAATTCCCCGCGCAGCACCCACCCATCGATGTCCGGGAGATGAGGGTCGGTGACGACGAATCCGACCAGGCTCGAACCACTGGGACGTTGCACGACGACCACGGCCGCCTCGCGCACGGGCGGGAGCCGCAGGAGCGCGGATTCGATGTCGCCGAGTTCGATGCGGTAACCGCGGATCTTCACCTGGTCGTCGGCGCGACCGAGATAGGACAGGTCCCCGGCGGGCGACTGCCGCACCAGGTCACCGGTGCGGTACATGCGCTGCCCCGGATGGAACGGGTCGGCGACGAACCGGTCGGCGGTGAGCGCCGGTTTGCCGAGATAGCCACGGGTCACCTGGGCGCCGGACAGGTACAGTTCGCCGACCGCGCCGCGAGGCACCGGGCGCAGCGCGGAATCGAGGACATAGCCGAACATGCGATCCACCGGGCGCCCGATAACCGGCGACGGCGACGAACCCGCCTGCCCGGCACCGGAATTCACCGTTGCGACGACCGCTTCCACGGTCGTCTCGGTCGGGCCGTAGCAGTTGTAGACGGCGGTGGCGGGCAGGCCGCGCAACTGCTCCCACAGGGCGGGGCCGATCGCCTCACCGCCCAGCGCGAGCACCGACAGGTGATCACCGTCGACGAGCCCGGCCGCCGAGAGCTGGGCGAACATGGACGGCGACGTATCGATCATGTCGACCCGATGCCGGACGATGCCCGTGACGATTCCGTTCGCGTCGCGCATCTCGGCCTCGTCGAACAGGTGCACCGCATGGCCGTCGAACAGGCCGATCAACGGCTGCCAGGAGGCGTCGAAGCTCAGCGACCAGGCGTGGGCGATCCGCAGCGTGCGGCCCAGCCGGGCCTGCGCCGGGCGGTACACGCGGTCGCGGTGGTCGGCGAAGTAGCTCGCCAGCGCGGCATGGGTCCCGATGACGCCCTTGGGTTCTCCCGTGGACCCGGAGGTGAAGATGATGTAGGCGCGCGACTGCGGATGCACCGCGCGGATCGCCGGGACGACGTGACCGGCGATTCGGCGCTCGATCTCCGAATCATCCAGTACGACAGGCTGCCCGGTATACCCGGCCTCGGCCACCAAAGATACGCAGTCGCGGGCGGTGAGCACGAGCGCGGGATCCGACTGCCGCAGGATCGATGCGATCCGCGCCGGTGGTGCCGAAACATCCACGGGCACATAGGACGCACCGGCGCGCAGGACCGCCAGAATCGCCACGACGAACCGCGACGATCGCGGCAACGCCAGCGCCACCGCCGATTCCGGCCCGACCCCCGCGGCCGTCAGCTCGGCGGCCAGCCGCCCGGACGCCTCGTCGAGTTCCCGATAGGTGAACCGCTCGCTCGCCGTGGACAGTGCCGGAGCATCCGGTGCCGCGGCGACCTGTCGCGCGAACAGCTCCACGACATTCGTGACCTCTGCCGACGCCTCCGGGGCAGGCGGAATGTGCAGCGCCGCACGCTCTCCGGGAAGCAGCACATCCACCGCGTCGACGCCGCGGTCGCCGTGATCGGGGAGCTGCCGCAGGACCGAGAGGATGCGGGCGCCGATCTGGGCGGGCGGGAAGTGGGGCAGCGCCTCGGCGACCGCCTCCAGCATGACCACCAGGACGCCGTCGTTGAGATGCGACACCACCGACAGCGGATAGTGCACCAGGCTTTCCATGGCCACCGGCAGGAAGCGGGTGCCGTCACCGGCGACCACCGGGTCGGTGGCCGCACCGATCGGGGCGTTCTCGAAGACGAACAGCACATCGAACAGCGCGCCCTGGCCCGCCGCCCGCTGGATGGCCGACAGGCTCAGGTATCCGGCGTCGCGCATCGCCGCCTGTTCCCGCTGCGCCAGGCGGCACTGTTCGACCACGGTTCGATTGCCCTCCAGCACGATTCGCGCGGGCACGGTGTTGATGAACAGGCCGATCATGGTTTCCACGCCGGGTAGCGAATCCGGGCGGCCGGAGATGGTCGTGCCGAAGACGACGTCGCGTCGATCGGTCAGCCGGGAAAGCACCACCGCCCAGGCGAATTGGACAACCGTGCTCATGGTGAGCCCGTTGGTGCGCGCCCACCGCACCAGGCGGTCGGTGTCGGCGGCGTCCAGGCTCAGCCGGGTTCGCTTCGGAATGGCCTCGCCCACTTCGGCACCGGCCTCAGCCAGCATGAGCGGTCCCGACAGCGGGCTCAGGTAGTCGCACCAAGCACGCTCGGCGGCCGTCGCGTCCTGCGCCGCCAGCCACGCGATGTACTCGCGGTACGGCCGCGGCGCGGGCAGCGAATCCGCGGTTCCGCCCGCCTCGTACACGGCGATGAGCTCGCGGAAGAACACCGCGACCGCCCAACCGTCCATGAGGATGTGGTGGGCGGTGACGATCATGCGGCGGCGCTGATCGGGCAGGGTCACCAGGGTGACGCGCAGGGCGGGGCCGTGGCTCAGATCGAAATTGCGCTGCCGATCGGCCTCCGCGATCGCATCGAATTCCTCGGGCCGCGCGGTGATCTCGGTCCAGGGCAGCTCGACCCAAGTCGGCACGATCTGCACCGGCTTGGGCAGATCGCGATCCCAGAATGCCGCCCGCAGATTCGGATGCCGGTCCAGAATCGCCTCGGCACTGCGCCGCAGCCGATCCACGTCCAGCGGCCCGCCGATATCGATGACGAACTGCATCGAATACAGGTCGACGCCGTCGGAGGCCAACTGCGCCAGCGAGAACAGCCCCTCCTGCAGCGGGCTCAGCGCCAGCACGTCCTCGATGTCGGCGGGCACGGACCGATCCACGCTCATCGGGTGGCCTTCCATGCGGCGCCGAGTGCCGCGAGGGCGTCGTCGTTCAGGCCGGACAGGTTCGCCGGAGCCGGCGCTGGAGCGGGTTCGGTCGCTGCCGGTTCGGACACAGGGGATGCGGCCGGATTCGCCAGGGCAGCCAGATCCTGCGCCGTGGCCGGTTGCACGCCGTCGGCCACGGCTCGGTCGACGGCGGCGGCGAGTTCGGTGATCGACATATGTTCGAACACCATTTGCGGTGACATCGGCAGGCCGATCTCGTTGGCGCGCACCGACCATTGGATGGAGATCACGCTGTCGCCGCCCAGGCCGAAGAAGTTGTCGTCGGGCTGCACGTCGTCGATCTCGAGCAGTTCCTCGAGAATGGTGATCAACCGGCGTTCGGTGTCGGTCTCCGCACCCGCGACGGCGGTCGTCTCCCGGTGCTCGACCGCCACGGCGGTCACGAACAGCAGCCGTCCGTCCGCGGACCAGCGGGCGCGATCGCCGGTGTGGAGCAGGCGCTCTCCGGTTCGGTACGGGTCGGCGACGACGTGGTCGGCTTCCTCGCCGGTCAGCGTGGCACCGCCGACATACACGTCACCGATCACCCCCGGCGGCACCGGTCGCCGGTGCTCGTCCAGGATCAACACCCGCGCACCGGGAATCGGGCAGGCCCGCCCGCTCCCGTCGAGCGGTCCGCGCGCCGCGGCACCCGCATACCCGGCGGGGTGATAGGAGAAGGTGGCCAGCGAGTCGGCCGCCAGCGCGGGCAGCAGATCGGGAAGCGCTGCGGGCCACGAGATTCCGAGCACATCCCAGCGCAGCACCGACGGCAGCACCGACACACCGGTCTGCACGAATCGCGCCAGCACGCCCGGCTCGGCGACCACGTGGGTCACCGCGTGCTCCCGGATCAGATCCACCAGCGCCACCGGGTCCTCCCGCTGTGCCTCGGTCGCCACGATCAGGGTGGCACCGTCGGCGACGGCCGCGAGCAACTCGATGGTGATGTCGAGGCTTCCCCACGGCGCGGCGATCAACCGGACATCGGCCGAGCCCAGGGCCGGATCGGTGTTCGCCGTACGCCTTTCGGCGGCCAGGGCACGACGGTCGGCCACCGCCGCCGCCAGCGCGGCGTCGTCGGCGCCGGAACGTTCGAGCGCGGCCAGGAGGTGAACCAGACCGTCGGCCGACGCCTCGCCGACGCCGGTTCCATCGACCGAGCCGAGGCGTCCGAACAGTTCCTGATAGCTGAGCGTGGTGTCGCCGCAGCGGAGCGCGGTGCGCACGGGCGGAACCTCACGCCCGCGGCGCAGCAGTCCGGCCACGCCGAGCACGCCGGAAAGGTCTACGCCCGTGGCCCATTCGCCGATCAGCCGCTCGCGCTCCCCACCGGCCAGCACATCCAGTTCGGCCAGCGGCCGATCCGGCTGGTCGGCGAAGCCGTTGAGCACCCGCATCATCCGCTGTGCGAACGAGTGCGCGGTCGAGGGCTCGTAGAGGTCGCCGTTGACGATGATGCTCGCGTCGAAGCCGCCGTCGTCGCCGGCGAAGAAGTTGACCGACAGGTCCAGCAGGGAGACGTCGAACTCCAGCGGCAGCACCGTCACCGATGCCTCACCCAGCCGCAGCCCGGTCGCCGCCCAATCCTCCTCGCGGAAGTGCATCATCGCCTGGAACAACGGATTGCGCGACCGCGAGCGCGGCGGATTGAGCGCCTCCACCACACGTTCGATCGGCACGCTCTGGTGGTTGTAGGCGCCGAGGGCGACCGTGCGGGCCCGTTCGAGGACATCGCGCGGTGTCGGGTTGCGCGACAGGTCGTTGCGCAGCACCACCATATTGGCGAGCAAGCCGACCAGGTCCGCGGCCGCCGGGTCGACGCGGTTGGCGACCGGTGTGCCCAGCGGAATATCCTCGCCCGCACCGAGTTTGTGCAGCAGGGTCGCGACGGCGGCCTGGTAGAGCATGAATTCGGAGGCGCCGGTCCGCTCGGCGAAGTCCTTCAGCCGCCGCCGCAGGTCCGCCGGAACCGTGAACGTCGCCACGTGCCCGTTCTTGCCGATGACGGCCGGACGCGGACGGTCGGGGGCGACGGTGATCTCGTCCGGCAGCCCGGCCAGCTGGGTACGCCAGTAGTCGAGCCCGGCGGTGGCGGCATCGGCCGTCTCCCGCTGCCACAGCGCGTAATCGGCGTAGTCGACCGGCATCGGCGCCCACTGCGGTGCGGCACCGGCGACGCGGGCGGCGTAGGCCTCGGCCAGGTCGCTCAGGATCGTCCGGAACGACCAGTGGTCGGCGACCAGATGGTGCACCAGCAGCGACAACACGTGAGTCGCGTTGTCCAGCCGCAGGATCCGCGGCCGGATCAGCAGCTCGGATTCCACCACGAAGCAGTGGCGGCCCGCGTCGGCGAGTGCGTCGTGCAAGCGGCGGGGATCGTCGAGCACGGTCACCGGCACCTCGATCGGCCCGGCGGGCAGCACCGACTGATACGGCACGCCGTTGTCCTCCGGGAACACCGTGCGCAGGGCCTCGTGCCGGGACACCACATCGCCGAGCGCGGCGGTCAGCGCGGCCACGTCCAGCGGTCCGTCCATCCGCACCGCGAAGGGGATGTTGCCGATCGGAGTAGGCCCCTCCAGCTTGCGCTGGAACCACAGCGCCAGCTGCGAATGCGACAGCGGAATACGCTGCGGGCGTTCACGTTTGGTCAACGGCTGCACCGCGGGCGCGGTCGCGGCAGGAGTCGCCTCGATGAGTGCGGCCAGCCCCGCGACGGTCGGGGTGTCGAACGGCGCCCGCACATCGAGCTGAACCCCGAATTCGGAACGGATCACCACGATCAGCCGCGTGGCCAGCAGCGAATGCCCGCCCAGCTCGAAGAACGAATCGTCGGCGCCGATCCGGTCGCGGCCGAAGATCTGCCCGAACAGCTTCGCGAGCCGCATCTCGGTGGCGGTGGCCGGTTCGCGATAGCGGTGTGCGACGGCCCGTTCCGGTTGCGGCAGCGCCCGCCGGTCCAGTTTGCCGTGCACGGTCAGCGGGATCTCATCGATCACGGCGAACGCCGACGGCACCATGTATTCCGGCAGGGTCGCGGCCGCATGCGCCCTCAGCTGCTCGAGGTCGACGGCCTGTCCGGCCTCGGGAACCACGTAGGCGGCGAGCATCGCGCCCACGGCATCGTCCTGGACGGCGACGACCACGCAGTGCCCCACGCTCGGGTGCGCGGTGATCGCGGCCTCGACCTCACCCAGCTCGATGCGGAAACCACGCACCTTCACCTGTTCGTCGGCGCGGCCGACGAATTCGATCTCGCCCGCGGCATTGCGCCGCGCCAGGTCACCGGTCCGATACAGCCGCCCCCCACGCCCCGAGGTCCCCGCCTTTCCCGCGAAGGGGTCGGCGACGAACCGTTCCGCGGTCAGGCCCGCACGATTCAGGTAGCCGCGCGCGAGTTGCTCACCGCCCAGGTAGATTTCGCCGACCACGCCGGTGGGCACCACCTGCAGCGCCTCGTCCAGCAGGTAGGCGTACACATTGCGGTTGGGCACGCCGATCGGCACGATGCGGGTGCCCTGCGGGCCCTCCACCGTCATATGGGTCGCACACACCACGGCCTCGGTGGGGCCGTAGTGATTGCGCAGTTCGGCGTCGAAGATGCCGGCGAACTTGTCGGCGATCTCGCCCGGCAGCGCCTCACCGCCGACCGGCACGTGCCGCAGCGCCCGCCATTGATTCACCTCGGGCAGCAGCAGGAAGGTGCTCAGCATCGACGGCACCATGTGCAGCACGGTCACACCGCAGCGAGTGATGATGTCGGCGACGTACGGAATATCCCGGAACGCATCGGGTTTCGGCACGACCAGCCGCGCGCCGACGGTGAAGGTGACGAAGATGTCCAGCAGCGAGGCGTCGAAGCTGACCGACGACGACTGCAGCAGCCGATCCTGGTCGGTCATCCCCCACTGCGCGGCGAAGCCCTCGAGGTGTTCGGCGATCGCGTGGTGCGGCACCGGGACACCCTTCGGCTTTCCTGTCGAACCGGAGGTGTAGATGACGTAGGCCAGATTGCCGGGCCGCAGCGGGCGGATCCGATCGGCATCGGTGGGCGCGCGGTCGGGCAGGTCGGCGGCGGACTCTTCGGCGGCGTCGAATTCCACCCGGCCCAGCACCATTCGCGGCCGGGCGTCCTCGACCAGATAGTCGATGCGGTCGTCGGGATAGGCGGGATCGATCGGCAGGTAGGCGCCACCGGCCTTGAGTACCGCCAGCACCGCGACGACGAACTCCACCGAGTTCGACAAGCGCAGGCCCACGATGTCCTCGGTGCCGACGCCCTCTCGAATCAGCCAGTGCGCCAAGCGGTTCGCGCGGCCGTCCAGCGCGGCGTAGTCGAGTTCGACCTCGGTGTCGGGGGCGACCAGCGCGACCGCGTCCGGCTGAGCGGCCACCCGGTCCTCGAACAGCGCCACCATGGTGGTGGCCGGGGCGGGGATCAGCTCACCGTGGGACAGCTCGAGAATGCGGGACCGCTCGTCGGCGCCGAGCATATCGATCTCGCCCAGCCGGTGATCCGGTGCGGCCAGCGCACTGTCCAGCAGCCGCACATAGTGGTCGGCCAGCTGAGCGACCAGCTCGGATTCCAGCTCCCCGACCCGGTATTCGAGCTCGAGCCGGGCGCCGTCGTCCTCCAGCGCCACGGTCAGTCCGAGCGGTACCTGCGCGACGGGGCTGCGCAGCTCGAGCGGGACGGACGCGACGCCGGGCAGATCGAATCCGTCGGCGGTCTTGCGCACACTGAAGCCGAGCCGCACCAGCTGCTCGAGCCCGTCGCGGCCGCCGTGGCGGTCCGGATTCGCCTCGCGCACCACCCGATCGATACCGATGCCCTGGTGGGCGAAGGCGCCGAGGCAGGTCTCGCGGACCCGGCCCACCAGTTCGGCGAAGGAGTCGGCGGGCGTGGGCGTGCCGCGCAGCAGCAGAGTATTGCCGAAGTAGCCGATGAGGGATTCGGCAACGGCGTTGCGGCGCACGGTGATCGGTACCGAGACGAGGAAGTCGGTGGCGGCGGTGTAGCGGTGGATCACCGCATCCCAGGCTGCGAGCCACACCATGAACGGCGTGGCGGCGTGCTGACGGGCGAAGCTCTCCACCCGTTCGACCAGGTCCTGCGGCACGGCCCGGAGGCGGTGATCGGCCTGCTTGGCCGTCGTCGCCGCCCCGCGGCCGGGCAGCTCGAGCGGTTCGGGCAGCGGTCGCAGCGCCGAACGCCAGTAATCGAGATCGTCGTCGGAGCCGACGATGTCCTCGACGTCGGCGAATTGACCCCGCAATCCGGGCAGTTCGGTCTCCCGGTAGGCGGCGTTCAATTCGCGGAAGAACACCGCCCACGAGTCGTCGTCCCAGCAGATGTGATGCACCACGAGCACCAGCGCGTACTCGTCGGCACCGATGTGCGCCAGCAGAATTCGCAGGGGCGAGTCGGCAGCCAGATCGAACGGGCGCCCGAACTCCCGTCGCGCCA
Organism: Nocardia transvalensis; assembly: GCF_015477765.1. Lineage (GTDB taxonomy): Bacteria > Actinomycetota > Actinomycetes > Mycobacteriales > Mycobacteriaceae > Nocardia > Nocardia transvalensis_A. Next base: position 794,684 of record NZ_JADLQQ010000001.1, read on the forward strand.
GCACCTCCAGGCGCAGACCCCGGCTGGTCTCCGGCAGCTCCCGCAGATCGTGGGTCTGCCACTGCGGCGCCAGCTCGGCGTGGACGAGCTGATACGGTTCGCCGTCCTCACCCAAACCGTAGGTGGTGCGCAGAATCTCGTGCCGATCGACCACGGTCTGCACGGCCCGGCGCAGGCGCTCGGAATCCAACGCTCCGGTCAGCCGGTAGGCCACGCAGATATTGAGCGTGCTGTCCTCCGGGTCCCGGGTCTGCAGGAACCACAGCCGCCGCTGTCCCGCCGACAGCGGTGAGCGCTGTCCCGCCCGGCTGCGCGGCGCCGCGTCGGCGGTGGACGCGGTGGCGACGCCGGTTTCGGCCATCTTGCGGCGCAGCAGTTCCCTGCGGCGGTCCTGAAGGGACTTGGTGGACATCGTGGTTTCGCTCCCTGAGGTATTCATCGGCTCACGCCTGGTCGGCCGCCATCAACCGGACGACGTCGTCGAGCGACGCGCCGCCCAGGATCGCCGCCACCGGCAGATCCCGGTTCAGTTCGGACTGCACGCGTTTGCGGAAGTCCAGGGCCTGCAACGAGTCGAGGCCGAGCGCCACCAGCGGCACCGAACTGTCGAGCGCGTCCAGGCCGTCGGTGCCCATCACCTTGCCCAGCTGCACGCGCACCTGCTCGGACAGCGTTGCGCCGCCGGGCTTCTCGGGCTCGGACGGTTCGGCCGCAATCGGTTCGGCGACCACGGTTTCGGGCTCCTGTGCATGCGCGAGGACGCGCTCGAGCAACGGTCCGAAACCGGCCGCGGACAGCATGGCGTGGAGGTCGTGCCAATCGGCGGCGGCGACCACCCGATTACCCGCCCCCGGCAGGTCCGCATGTTCGCCGAACCCGACCGTCAGTGCGTCCTCGGGCGCCATCGCGACCGCACCGGCGGCCTCCACCGGCCCGACACCGACCGCATGCAGCGGTCCGGTCAGATCCCACAGTCCCCACTGCACCGACAGCGCGTCGACGCCCTGGGCCCGCAGCCGCCGTGCCAGCACGTCCAGCATGCGGTTGACCGTCGCGTACAGCAGTTGCCCACGGCCGCCGAGGGTCGCGGCGAACGAGGAGCACAGCACCACTCGGCAGTCGGGGGTGCGGGGCAGCATCCGCAGCACATTGTCGGTGCCGTAGATCTTGGACCCCGCCATCTCGCGCATCTTGTCACCGGTGACATCGGCGAGTTCGGCGCGCACGTAGTTCACCGCGGCATGCACGATGAGGCTCGCGGGCCGATCCCGCAGGGTCTCGGCCAGTGTCGCGACCGCGGCCGGATCGGTGACATCACAGGCGGCCACGTCGATATCGGCCGATGGTGCGACGGCACGAATCGCGCGCAGTCGCCCCGCTACCGCCGGTGTCTCGCCCGACCGGCTCAGCAGCGTGATCCGGCGGGCACCGAGCCCGGCGTAGTGCTCACCGAACTCGACGCCCAATGTGCCCGTGCCGCCGATGATCACGACGTGATCGAGGTTCTGCTCACCGGTGGGCGTGTGCGGTTCGGTGTCGACGTCGAACCGCTTGGCGTAGACGCCGTTGCCGCGCAACGCGAGCTGCGGCTCCTCCTTGGTGTGCAGGGCACGCACCACGGCCGCGGCCTCGCTCGCGCCGGACTGTCCGGCGGCCAGATCCAGATGCCGGAATGCGGTACCGAGGTGTTCGGCTGCCAGGCAGCGGAATCCGGCCGAGACGGCACCGTGGAACGGATGCGGGGCGGGGTCGTCGTCGAGGACCGCCTCCCCGCCCACGGTGACCAGCCAGCAGTCGCGCACCGTAGCGAGCTCGGGCAACCACGTTGGGGTGGAGAAGAATTCGGCCACCTGCTCGATCGCGCCCGGCCCGTCGGTCTCGGGCAGTTCGGGCAGCAGAATCACCGCGGTATCGAAACCTCCTGCACCCGTGTCGGTATGCAGGCGACCCGACCCGCCGTGGTTGTAGGCGGCGGTGCAGAGGGCGGCGGCCAGTTCCGCGCAGCGGCCGGTGTGATCGACCACGAGCAGATCACGCGGCGGCACCAGCGAACGCCGCTCCAGCCGCATCCACGTCTCGGCCAGCCGCAAGGGCCGCACTCGTGCTCCGGACGCCCCCTGGGCCCCCGTCGATCCCGGTTCATCGGTCCCCGTCGATCCCGGCATGCCTTCGGCCGGGCTCTCCCCCGCCGCAGCCCACAACCGCTGCGGATTCATCACGGTATGGGGGAAATCCGGCAGCGGCAGACCCACCGACGACTCGGTCCGCAGCGCCTCCCAGCGGTAGCCGAGGTCACCGACCGCGACCGTCGCCAGATTCCGCGTGAACTCCCGCAGGCTCTCGGCGGTGCGCAGCGACGTGCCCAGTACCCGGAAATCGCGCGGCGGCAACGCCGGGTCCTGCGGCACCAGGGTCAGATTCTCCTGCAGCGCCAGCTGCAGCGTGGGATGCTCGGCCACCTCCACGAAGGTGTCGATCCCGTCGGAGGCAGCGGCCACGATCGCACGATCGAACCGAACCCGGTTGCGCAGATTCCAATACCAGTACTGCTCGTGGTCCAGTTCGGACGTGATGCGTTCGCCGAGTGTGGCGCCGTAGCACGGGATTTCGCTGTCCGCGAAGGTGCGAGCGCTCATCTCCTCGAAGACCCGCTCCTGGAAGGAGCGCCGCACCTCGGCGACCAGCGAGGTGTGCGCCGGATAGGCGACACGGATCTCCTTGGCGAACTTGCCCTTGGCGGTGGCCGCGGCGACGATGTCGACGATGGTGTCGCGGTCACCGGAGACGGCCAGGATGTGCGGGGAATTGACCACGGCCAGTTCGGCCCAGCCCGAGTGGCGGGCCAACAACGCCTCACAGTCCTCCCGGTCCATACCCAGCACCGCCATCGAAAAGCCGCGTGGGGAGAGCTGATCGACCAGCTTCGATCGATGGGTCACCACGAACACGGCATCGCCGCGAGTCATCACGCCGGATATGTGCCCGGCCGCCAGCTCACCTTGGCTGTGGCCGACGGTCGCGGCCGGTCGTACCCCGGCCGCCTGCCACATCGCGGCCAGCCCGGCCATGTGGAACATCAAGGCGGGCTGCACTTCCCAGACAGTGTCCTCGTAACGGCCCTCGTTGCCGAGCAGATAGTGCAGCGGCTGGGTGTGCCCGAAACGCTCCTCGTGCACGGCGGCGCAGGCGTCCACCTCGGCCCGATATGCCTGGGACAGTTCGTAATACAGCTTGCCCATACCGGGGCGCTGACTGCCCTGGCCGGGGAAGACGAATCCGATGCGACGGGTGGCTGCCGTACCGGTGACAACGGCGGGATGCTCGGCCTCGGCGGCCACCGCACGCAGACCGTCGAGCAGCTCCTCGCGGGTGTCGACCATGACCAGGGCCCGACGCCGACGCGCGACCCGGGTGCGGAACAGCATGTCCGCCACCTGGTTCGCCGTCACCTGCGGGTGGGTCTGCAGATAGGCCGACAGCTGGGTGGCCTCGGCGCGCAATCCCGCGGCGGTGTCCGACGACAGCAGCACCGGAACGGTGCCGTCCGGGAGCCGGTACTCACACATACTGTTCCTCCAGAACGGGCATGGCGACGAGGGCGTGCGCATTGGTTCCGGCGACGCCGAACGAGGAGACCGCGCCGTAACGCACACCGTCGAGGGGTTCCCACGGGGTGAGGTCGGTGGCCAGCCGCAGGCTGGTCGAGTCCCAATCCACGGCGGCGGTGGGGTTGTCGGCGAACAGGCTCGGCGCGATCTGGCCGTGCGCCCCGCACAGCAGGACCTTGATCAGGCCGAGCAGGCCCGAGGCCGCTTGCGCATGACCGGCATTCGACTTCACCGACCCCAGCAGTGGGCCGCGGTCGCGGTCCGGAGCCCCGTACACCTGCGCCAGGGCGGTCAGCTCCAGCGGATCACCGACAGGGGTGCCGGTGCCGTGGCCTTCGATCAGACCGACCTGGTCGGGCCGGATGCCCGCGGCGGCAAGGGTTTTCTCGATCAAACGCTGCTGGGCCGCGGCGCTCGGGACGGCCAGCGGCGCGCCCTTGCCGTTGTGGTTGATTCCGGTGGCCAGCAGCCGACCGTAGATCCGATGCCCGAGTTCGCGGGCCCGCGATTCGCGTTCGAGCACCACGACTCCGGCGCCCTCGCCCCACAGGGTGCCGCTGGCATCGGCGGCGTAGGCGCGGCAGTGGCCGTCGGTGGCCAGCGCGTTGTTCTTGGAGAACTCGAAGAACGCGGCGGGGGACCCCATTACGCACACCCCGCCCGCAAGTGCCCAGTCGCATTCCCCGGCGCGGATCGCCTGGGCCGCCAGATGCACCGCCGACAGCGCCGAGGCGCAGGCGGTGTCGACGCTCAGCGACGGCCCGATCAGCCCGAGCCCGTGCGAGATCCGCCCGGCCACCGCACCGAGCGCGCTGCCCGTCGCGCGGTAACCGCTGTGCTCGGTGACGGCCGCGGCTCGCGGTCCGTACTCGGTGATCGAAACACCCATGTAGCAGCCGACCTCCGCGCCGTCGAGCGCGCCCGGATTGAGCCCGGCATGCTCGAGCGCCCGCCAGGCCACCCGCATCGCGACCCGCTGCTGCGGATCCATCGCCACCGCCTCACGCGGGGTGACGCCGAAGAACATCGGATCGAATTCTGTTGCGCCGTCCAGGAATCCGCCCGCGTCGCAGACGGTGCTCCAGCCGTCGAGCCGATCCAGCGACAGCAGCTGTTCGAGCGGCCATTCCCGATCGCGCGGGAACGGGCCGACCAGCTCGCGGCCCTGTGACAGCGCCGACCAGAACTGCTGCGGCGTCTCGACGCCACCGGGCGCCTCGATCGCCATGCCCGACACCACGATCGGGTCGATCTCGTGTGTCATCGCGGTCATCGGACCGTATTCAGCTCGGGGGCCAGCAATTCCACGATCCCGGCGACATTGTCATTGAGATAGAAGTGCCCGCCGTCGAAGACGGTCACCTCGATGTCCTGCTCGCTGTGAGCGGCCCACGCATACAGATCGCGCGGCGTGATGTAGGGGTCCTCCGCGCCGCCCAGCACATGAATCCGGGCCTGCACCTTGACCTCCGGCGGGCAGGTGTAGGAGTCGAAGGCGCGGTAGTCGGCCTTCACGACCGGCAGCGCCATCCGCATCACCTCGCGGCTGGCCAGCACCTCCGAGCCGGTGCCCTCCAGCCGGCCCAGGTGATCGAGGATCTGCTCGTCCTCGCTCGGATGCGGCGGCAGGTCCACCGCCCGCCCCGGCGACACGGCGGCCGAGGCGGCCAGCAGCCGCACCTCGACCCCGGCCTTCTCGGCCGCACGGACCAGTTCGAAGCCGACCATCGCGCCCATGCTGTGCCCGAAGACGGTCAGCGGACGGCCCCGATGGTGCGGGGAATCCAGGAAAGCGGCGAGCGCACCCTGCGCGATGTCGGGCAGCGTGGTCAGCGCCGCCTCACGCGCCCGGTCCTGGCGGCCCGGATATTGGAAGACGACGGTGTCGAAGTGTTCGCTGAACGCCTTCGAGAAGGCTCGGTAGGCGGAGGCGCCGGTACCGGCGTGTGGGCAGATCAACAGGGGCGGAAGATCGGCGGAGGCCGGCTTGTGGAACTGGCGGACCCAGCCGAGTGGTGCTGGCATGACGGGTAACTCCTGCGAGAAGAGAGTGGATCAGTCGGGCACGTCGGTGAGATAGCCACCGCGAGTGAAGAATTCGGCGGCCTGATGTTCGCGGCCGTCGGCGGTGCGCACGCGCAGGATCACCAGGCCGTGATTGCGGCCCCGGAACGCCTCGGGCCCGCACACGACGGCGCCGCCGCCCTCCTGCACGATGACGCGGCCGACGGTGCCGCCGTAGCGGGCCTCCGACACCGCCGCCTCGAGTACCTCGATGCGCTCGCCGCGGTAGTAGGTGAACGCGCGCGGGTACGGCTCGGACAGCGCGCGCACGAAACGCTCCAGATCCTCGGCGGGCCAGGACCAGTCGATGCGGCTGTCGCGGTCGGAACGCTTGTGGAAGTAGGTGCGCTCGGCCTTGTTCTGCGGCCGCCACTGCGCGGTGCCGCTCTCGATCGCGGCCAGCGCCTCGGCCAGCGCGCCCGGAATCAGCTCCATCCCGGCCTCGACCAGCTCGGTGCCGGTCGCCTTCGGCCCCACCGGCAGCGAGTGCTGCACCAGGATGTCACCGGTGTCCAGGCCGTCGTCCATGCGGTGGATGGTCAGCCCGATCTCGGATTCGCCGCTGATCAGCGCCCACAGCACCGGCGAGAATCCGGTGAACTTCGGCAGCAGCGAATCGTGCAGGTTCAAGGTGCCGTGCTGCGGCAGGTTGTACAGCTCCGCGGGCATCCAGGTGTACCAGCTGTTGACCACGATCAGATCGGGTTCGGCGCGCTTGACCAGATCGATGGTCTCGGCGTCGGCCCGCTCGGTCAGGTGGACCGGGATCCCGTGCTCGCGCGCCAGCTCTTCGACCGAATCGTTCCAGATCGCCTTGTAGGACTGGGCACTCGTCGGATGGGTGACGGCGAGGACCACTTCGTGCTCGGAATCGATGAGGGCCTGCAGGGTTTTGCGGCCCCAGGTCTGATAGCCGAACGACACGATACGCATACAACCTCCAGTTAACTAAGCTGAGCCTAACCTACCTTCTCCGCTGGAGGGCAACCATCCCCTCCGGGCGGAGCGCGCCCCGATGCGCGGGCTGTAATACCCGATCGGACAATTCGCCCAGGCAGCTGAGGTTCGGAAAGCCCGGCCCCTGGGCGAGCGCGGCCATATTGGGCAGGTAGAGCTTGGCGCCCAGGCCGGTCACGGACAGGTCGTAGGCGATGGCCGATTCCAGGCGAGCCTGGGTCAGAGGGCCGCCGACGGCCAGCTCCAGCAAATCTGCGGCGTCGGAATCGAACAGCTCCATGAACCACAGCGGCTGGCCGCCGGTGGCATCGACGACCAGATCGAAGGTGTGCACCTGGTCGCCCGCCGAGCCGCCGTTCCCCCAGTTCCCCGCCGCGCCGCCTCCCCGGTTCCCCGCCGCGCCCCAGATCCCCGCGCCGGCTCCTCGACTCCCCGCAGCGCTCTTGGCTGCGGGGACATTGCGCAGCGTGAGCGCCACCGCGTCGCCGTGTTCGGCCACCCTGATCACGCGGCCGCGCAGATGGTGAACCCGGTTGTCACTCATCAGGCTTTCCTGCACGCGCACCGAGAACACCCCGCGGTCGGCGCGGCGGATGACCTCGCGGCGCTCGTCCATGCTGAGTCCGGCCCAGGTGGTGGGGTCGCTGAACAGCGCGTTCTCGAAATAGCTTTCGCCGCGGGTGTAGATGGTGGCGTTGGGCGAGATCACCGAGACCGTGAGTACGTCGTGGCGGACCAGTTCATCCATTGCCGAGCCCGCGGTCTCGCCGCCGCCGATCACGGCCGCGCGCGACGACGGCGGCAGTCCCCGCCTGCCCGCGAGATCCCAGAAGTCGGCGATACTCAGCACTTTCGGGTGGTCGGCGAGGGCGCGGCGGCTGTTGCCGGGCCCGGTGATCATCAGCCGGTCGGCATCGATCTCGATCGTCGTGCCGCTGGGCTCGGCCACCGAGACCAGCCACCCGTCGGCGGCCGGCGAGATCCGGCGCACGGTGCCGAGCACCACCTCCGCGCCGGACTTGACCGCCACCCACTGCAAATATTTGGCCCAGACGTGATGCTGCGGACTCGGGCGGCCCCGGTCGACCCATTCGGCGTAGCTGCCGTTCTCGACCAGGAACGAGGGCCAGCTGTAGGCCATCATCGCCGCATCGATCTCGCGGTTGCGGCCGCGGGCCCAGGTGGAGCGGTAGGGGAAACCCACATCCTTCTCGGGGCTGGTGCCGAGCCGGTGCTGCCCGTCGGTCCAGCCGCCAGTGGGCAGCCAGTTGCCGCCGACCGCATGGCTTTCCACGATCACCACGCGCGGTGCCGGAAATCCCAGTTCCCGCAGTACTTGCGCCTTCGCCGCGACAGCCATGGCCTTCGGCCCGGCACCCACAACGAGAAGTGTGTCCACGGGTACTCCCATCTGTGATTCCAGCCACCGCTCAGTTAGCGTTGCCTACGTTTGCATAGGCTTACCTTATATTGCTATACGGGGCCAGCTGATGGATATCTCGTCCCGGGTGGTCCTCACCACGCCCCCGAAGAAATGGATATAGCAATGACGATGAACAAGTCCCGTACCGCGTTAGCGGTGTTCTCCATGGCCGCAGCGCTTTTCACCGGCACGGTCGCCGCCTCGGCACCGGCCCTGGCCGCACCGATCATGGCTCCCGTGCACGCCGCGGCGCCCGGCCTGGGTGAGCTGACGACCAAACTGCAGCTGGCCCTGGACACCAGCGCTCCCCGCGCCCAGCGCGCGAACGAGCTCGAGGCGGGCGAGGCCGGTCTGCCGCTGGTCGATCAGGTCGGCACCGTGATGGCCGCGGCCCCGCCGAGCTTCCGCTGGGAGCTGCAGGGCCCGGTGAACGTGGACGGCGACCTGCTGACCGCCGGCCTGCAGACCTCCATCGACGGCTACGAGCCCTGGCACTTCCAGCTGTCCTGGAAGCAGATCGACGGCACCTGGAAGCTGACCCGCGAGGCCGAGTGCACCGTCGCCAGCATCGCCGTCCTCCCCTGCAACCTGTAAAGGGCGCTTTCCAAATTCGGCGGAGATCTCACAAGGCTCGTCTCGAATCCCCGCACCCGGCCCGCCAGGGCCGGGTGCGGGGCATCCACATCCGCAGCGGAATGGTTTCAGCGGAATTCGTGTTACCGCTCAGGGAATCCACAGCACCGCGAGGAGACAGCCATGACCACCACGCAGGCCCGCCCCGCCGGAGATCCCGTCGTCGACACCTCCACCGAGTTCGGCGCACACGTCGCCGAACGACTGCAGCGCGAACACATCGCCTGGCTCACCACCGTCGGTCGCAGCGGCGGCACTCCGCAGCCGAATCCGGTGTGGTTCCTCTGGCGCGACGGCGAATTCCTCCTCTTCAGCAAGCCCAACCAGGCCAAGCTCCGCAATATCGAGGCCAACCCTCGAGTCTCGTTGAACCTCAATAGCTCCGAGAGCGGCGGCGAGATCGCGATCCTCACCGGATCGGCCCGCATCGACTCCGACGGCGCGACCGAGGACGAGATCGCCGATTTCACGACGAAATACCGAGAGCCGATGGTGCCCCTCGGCTACACCGCCGAACAGTTCTACGCGGACTACTCGGTCTTGGTCCGGATCACCCCGGACCGCCTGCGCGGATTCTGACCTCGGGATTTCGACCGCGCTATCGGGCAGCTACTGTCGTGATCGATGAGACGTAGGCAGCAGCCGCCGCTGGGGAAGCGGCACGGACTGGACCCGGCGCGGCTCCGGCTCCCGGAGGACGGCGGCTGGGCAACCATCCGCGACCATCTCGTGGAGCGGTTGCCGCGCGTGCCGGTCGAACGGATCGACCAGTTGCTGGTCGAGGGCGGGATCGTCGATCTCGATGGGCCGATCGCCCCGGACGCACCCTATGTGCCGGGCGGGGCGGTGTGGTTCCATCGGGATCTGCCGACCGAGACCGAGGTGCCCTTCGATCTCACGATCGTGCATCGCGACGACGATCTGCTCGTCGTCGACAAGCCGCACTTCCTGTCCACCATTCCGCGCGGGCAGCACATTCTGCAGACCGCCCTGGTACGGCTGCGCCGCGAGCTGGACCTGCCGGATCTGGTACCGGCACATCGTCTGGACCGGGCCACCGCGGGGTTGGTGCTGTTCATCGCCAACCCCGCCCGCCGCGGCGCCTATCAGACGATGTTCCACAAGCGGCGGGTCTACAAGGAGTACGAGGCGATCGCCCGCTACGATCCGCAACTCGAGCTGCCCCGCACGGTCCGCAGCCGAATCATCAAGGAGCGCCACATCCTTCGCGCCTTCGAGGTGGACGGTGAACCGAATGCCGAGACCCGGGTGGAGCTGCTGGAACACCGCGACGGTCTCGGCCGATACCGCCTGATCCCGCACACCGGCCGCACCCACCAGCTCCGCCTGCACATGAACGGCCTCGGTATCCCGATCCTCGGCGACGACTTCTACCCCGAACTCACCGACCGTCCCGTCGACGATTTCACCCGCCCCCTCCAATTACTCGCCGCCACACTGGAATTCACCGACCCGATCACCCGGGAACCACGCCGCTTCCGAACCACCCGCACCCTGCAGGCATGGACGGATCCCGACGGCTGGGTGAGCCACGTATGACGATGCGGGCCGCCGCATGGACGGCCCGCATCGCTTTCCCCCTATCGGACGCCGGTGGCCGATCGGGTGGCTTCACTCGGCTCCGGCTCGCGTACGGCGTCACCGTGTCCGGGCCACCATGCGCGGTGGCCGATCAGTGCCGTGAGCGCCGGGGTGAAGAACATCGCCATGACGAAGGCCGCGATGGCGATGCCGACCGAGATGGCGAAACCCATCTCCGACAGCACGGTGTTGCCCGCCAGCATCATCGAGGCGAAGGTGCCGGCCAGGATGACACCCGCTGCGGCGATGGCCGGCCCGGTGTGCCGAACCGCTTGCGCCGCCGCTTGTTTCGGCTCGAGACCCGTGCGGGCCTCCTCACGCAGCCGAGCGATCATGAGGATGTTGTAGTCGGTGCCGAGCGCGACCACGAACAGGTACATGATGATCGGCAACGTGAAGATCAAACCGGATTCGCCCTGCACGTGCTGGAACACCAGGACCGCCGACCCCAGGGTGGCCGCGAATCCGAGGAAGACCGAGGCCATCAGGTACCACGGCGCGACCAGGCTGCGCAGCAACAGGGCCAGCACGATCATGATCGCGATGGCCGCCACCGGGAACACGATCGTGTAGTCGTGATTCATCGCGTCCTGGAAGTCGACGAATACCGACGTCATACCGCCCACCGCCGCCGTGGTGCCGGGCGGTGCGGCACCATGTGCGGCATCGCGCAGCGGCCCTCGCACGGTGTCGATCGCGGCGTCCGACTCCGGCGCCGAGGCCAGCGTCACCTTGAAGTCGGCCACCGTCTTGTCCTGGGACAGGACGGGCGGTGCGACCTGGCCCACGCCCGGCACCTGCAGCGCCGTGCGGTATGCGGCCAGCTGCTCATCGGTCAATGCACCCGCCGACTGCAGCAGCACATCCGACGGCTGGGTGACACCGGCGGGCATGCCCTTGAGCAATTCCTTGCTGTACACCACCGATTCCGAGGCGTTCGAGGTGGATCCGGAGGTGAGGTCGAAGGTCGGATTGAAGCCGAAGGCGAAGGCGCCCAAGGCGATCAACACACCGCCGGAGACCACCGCGAAGGCGCCGGGCCGCCGCCCGAGCGCCTCCCCCGTGGCGGCGAAACGCGCCCCTTTCGGTTCGCTCCGCCATGCCTTCGACGGCCAGAACACCTTGGTGCCCAACAGCGATACCACGGCGGGCACCAGGGTGAGCCCGGCCGCCAACGCCACCGCGACGGAGATCGCCAACGCGGGTCCCATCGACCGGAACATGCCGAGGGTGGACAGGACGAGCGCCATGAATGCGATGATCACCGCGCCCGCCGCGGACGTGATGGCCTCGCCGACCCGGGTGACGGCGCTGACCATCGCGGCCTTGGGATCCTCACCGGCCCGCAGGCGTTCGCGGTAGCGGAACATGAGGAACAGGATGTAGTCGGTGCCGACGCCGTAGAGGACGACGACCAGGATCGAACTGATCGAACTGTCCACCTTCAGGTCGAAAGCCTTACTCACCCAGGCGATCAGCCCGTTGACCACGCCGCCGACACCGCCGAGGACCACAATCGGCAGCAGTGCGGTCACGGGACTGCGGAAGATGATCAGCAACAGCACCAGAATCAGGACCACCGTGGCGACGCCGATGATCGCCAGCCCCTTGGTCGCCGACTCCTGTGCGTCCAGGTTCTGGGCGGCCTGACCCGTGACACCCGCCTTCAGATCGGTGTTCTCCACCGTCGGTTTCAGCGCCTCACGCAACTCCGCGACCGCATCGCTCTGGCGGGTGTCGGTGGCGCCGGTGGGCTTGGTCATCTGCACAGCGGCGATCTGGACCAGACGATTGTCCGACGGTGGGGCCGCCTGAATACCGGTGACGTCCTCGATACCGGCGGCACCGAGCTGCTCGGTGATCGATCCGACCTTCGCCACATCGGCATCGGTCAGCGCCGCCCCGTCGTCGCGCGCGAAGACGAGGATGGCCGCCGGTGCGGAATGTTCGGGAAACGCCTTCTCCTGCAACCGCATTGCCTGGATCGATTCGTAATGCGAAGGCAGGAAATCGGATTGGTCGGTCGTCGAGGTCAACTTCGGCGCCGTCACCATCACGGCGACGATGACCAGTGCCCAGAGGCCGATCGTCTGCCAGGGATGACGGACGACCAGACGGCCCAGCCGTGCGAACATGAACGGTCCCTCCTCCAGGGCCAGGCTCAGATGTCGAGATCTTCGGTCCGCGCGGGTTCCACCGCGGCGACGACACGGCGGTACAGCTTGCTCGAAAGCTGTTCGCGCAGTTCATCTGTCGAGTCGACGATGTCGACGGTGTAATCCCCCCATTCCGGCTCCTCGAGACCGAAGCCCAGCATGCTCCGCCAATTCTTCCAGTCCGACTTCAACTCCGCCATCCAATTCGTGCGGTTGGGGAATTCGGACCAGTCGCTTTGCAGCCGCTGCACGACGAATTTGCCCTTGCGACTGCGATAGACCTTGGTCACCTCGATCCCGGTCTTCGAGTACTCCTTCGTCTCGGCCAGAAAGCGTCCGACGAATCGCTTGGCGCGCAGACCACCAGGGCCGTCCTTCACGATGATCTCGTCGAATTCCTCTTCCGCGCCGACGGCGGCGAGCACGTCCGGCTGCTGCGGGTCGTTGGTCATGATGTCTCCCGTTCATGCATAACTGCGCAGGTGCGCATTCGTTGATCGATGGCGCCCGTCGATCCCCCGTGGCTTCGGGACGCGGTGTCTGCCCGCGACGTTGAGGGCCACCCCACGCTGGGTATCCACCTGATCCCGATTGCACTATACGTAGATGTATACATATAGGGCAAGGTCCAGTTTGGGCGGTGGCTCCCGGCCGACGCGGAGCGAGGAATGAACGTAGACTGGCCGCGATGTCTCGAACCGATAACGACGTCGCGCTGTCGCCGACGCCGCCGGGCCCAGCCCGCCGGTTGCACACCTACGTCGATGTGGCCGTCGTTGTCGTCGTACTGGCCTGCACAAATCTGATCGCCCACTTCACCTCGGCATGGGCGAATATCGCGACGGTTCCGGCGGCCGCGCTGATCCTGGTCGCGCTCATGCGCCGGCGCGGGCTCGGCTGGGCCGAACTGGGCCTGTCGCCCCGGCAGTGGCGCCGCGGCACCCTCTACGCCCTGGGCTCGGTCGGCATCGTGCTCGCCGCGGTGGCGATCGGCGCGGTGCTGCCGATCACGCGGCCGTTCTTTCTCGCCGACCGCTATGCCACCATCTCCGGCGCGCTGATCGCATCGATGATCGTCATCCCGCTACAAACGGCCATTCCCGAGGAACTGGCATTTCGCGGCGTATTACACGGCGCACTCGACCGCGCGTACGGGGCACGGGGGGTATTTGCCGCGGGGTCACTGCTTTTCGGACTCTGGCATATCGCGTCATCGCTCGGACTGACCAGCAGCAATCGCGGATTGAGCAGCCTACTCGGCGGCGGAATCGCCGGACAGATCGCCGGAATCACGCTCGCGGTGGCGGCAACCGCCGCGGCGGGGGCGGTATTCACCTGGCTGCGGCGGCGCAGTGGCAGCCTGCTCGCCCCGATCGCACTGCACTGGTCGCTGAACGGAGCCGGCGCCTTGGCCGCAGCCCTCGCCTGGCACACCGCAATGCACTAACAAAACCTCATGCCCAACAGGCAAAAACCTCATGCCCGACAAGGGCAGAAACCTCATGCCCGACAGCGAAGCGGAGGGCGACACCGAACAGATGTTCGGGCAAAGCATTGACCACGAGTAGGTCACGGATTACTCTCACTGCGATCACACATATGTTCGAGTAATCAGGTCCCGACAGTCGGCACTGTACCTGCTCCCGGGAAGGCACGCCATGCTCGACGACCAGTCGACCGGCAACTCCGAGATCGCTGCGTTGGCGCATCGGGTCGCGACCGCGCGCGGCAAACTGCCGTTGCAAACCGATCCCGCGCTGTTCGAGGAATTGTCCGAGGCGGAGATTGCCGCCGAACGCGAGCTCGCGGAATGGATCCGGGCACAGCGGCGGCGGCAGCGGCGCCGAGCCGTCGCCGCCGAATTGGCCGCCGAGAAGCGCGATCGGCGAGTCGCGCTGGCGCTGCGCCGATCCGACGATGCCGACGCCCGCTGGCATCGCAAGGCCCGCGCCGCCCGGCGGCGGGTATCGAATCCCGATGCGCGCCTTGCCCAGCTGTACCGCCGCGCCGAGTGGTCGTCGCGGGCGCTGATCGGCGTCGTGGTCCTGGGCATGGTGTGGGCCGGGGTGAACGTACAGCGCAACCTGGTACCCAGCGGCGATATGTCCGACCCGCTGTACTGGCTCAGTTACGGCTTCGAGGCGATGATCTCGATCCCGATCATCACCATCATGGTGGTGGCGACGACGGCGGCCCGCTGGGGACGCGAAATCGCCCGCGGCAAGGTCGTTTTCCTGGAGGTCGCGCTACTCGCAGTGACAATCGCGCTGAATTCCGGCCCGCACCTGGCCGCCCACGCCCCCGCCCGCGCCGCGGAGGCCGCCGTCGCGCCGGTGATGGTCGGTGTGGTGATCTGGTTGCACGCGTGGGTTTCCGCGCGGTACGCCCAGCTGATCGAGGGCGCACCGGTCGAGGACGGCCTTCCCACCTCCGCGCACAGCGAACGGATCGATGCGCCGATGGCGATCGGTGACTCCGAAACCTCTTCCTGGGCACTCGCCCCGGACGCCCGTTCGGCACCGTCGTCCACACACAACGGCTACCCTCACCCCGCGGCCGCCTCCACAACCGAGCACCTCTACCCAGCCTCGGCACCCGAACCCAACGGCCATCCCCATCCAGCAGCCACATCGAGCGGAATCACGCAACCACTCCCGGCGCCCGAGCACAGCGGCCACCTCCACCCGGCAGCCTCGAACGGGATTTCCCAACCATTCCCGGCACCCGAGCACAACGGGCACTCCCACCCGGCCGCAGCTTCGAACGGGCATCTTCTCCCGGACTCGGCACCCGCACACAACGGTCACCCTCACCCGGCGGCCGACCCCACCCCCGACGAAAACCCGCAGCCGGCACAGTCTTCCGAACGCGACGGCTACTCCCGCCCGACCACCGAGCACAACGGCCACGCCTACCCCGCAGTCTCCGCGAACGGGAAGGCCCACTCGGCGCCCGAGCACAACGGTCACGGCCACCCCGGAGCCGATGTCGTCGCGAACGGCAACGCGCATCCTGCCCCCTCATCCGAACGGAACGGCCACGCCCACCCGGTGGTCTCGCCGAACGAGCACGACCCTTCGGAAGCGGCTTCCGCCGAAGACCACGGCTCCGTCGCCGACTCGACATCCGATCCCGGCAGTTCGGGAAAAGCACCAGCGCCCAAGCAGATCCGCCGTCCGAGTGACCGGAAAGCCGGCGCGGAACATCCCTACACCCGCCGCCCGGCGGCCCCCGCCGCCCGCACCGATTCCGACGAGGAGCGAAAGACACGCACCCTCGACGCCATCGACCGCGCCGCCCAGCTGGCCCTCGACGACGTCACGGACGAGCCCGAACCCCCGATCGACGACAACGACGATATCGCCGCCGAACTCGACGACGTCGAGGTCTGGGCGGTAGCGCGCGAAATCTCCGAACGCGGCATGTCCAAACTCCCCGTCGAACAACTCGCCGAGGTCCTCACCCTCGCCGACGAATCCTGGACCCCCGCCGCCATCGGCGCCTCCATCGGCCTCCCCGGCTCCCGCATCCTGGGCATCCTCGAAGCCGCCCGCCGCATCCGCCGCCCCTACGCCATCAGCGGCTGACCCGCAGCCCACCACAACACCGTCTCAGGATCAGGGGGTTATCGTTGTGAGCATGACCGCCACATGGGCCTACGACGACCAGCCGAGCAGCGGCCACCCGCTGCGGCCCGGCGCGTCGCCGCAGGACATCCGGTCAGCATTACTACCCGAGGACCGGGCCCAGTTCGACCTGGCATATACCCGAGCATTGAGCTGTGCCCGTGACAGTCTCGATCTCACCGAGTTGTTCCGAACGCTCGAACATTGGCGCCGGGTCGCGCTCCTCCAGAGCGACCGCGAGCAGTATCGGCGGGTCGTTCGTCGAGCAGCTGAGCTACTGACCGGCGAACAAGCCCCGGCCGACGAGCCGTTGGATGCCACGCGGACCAAGGCCGGAATGTAGGTGTACCGCGTCGAGACCGATTCCGACGCTCAGCATCACATCGACGCACTTCCAACACCCGCGCTGGCCGCCTATGCGGAGCTGCGGGTCGTCCTGGAGGTGAGTCCATGGAGCGGTGAATCAATCAATGCGGCCAAGCCGGACGCGGCGGTGCGGACAATGTCGTTCGGAGAGCGCCATGAGGGCCTGGTGACCTATGTAATCCTCGAGCAACAGCGCGAGGTGCACGTGCTGATGGTGCAGTGGGTCGGATTCGACTGAGTTGCTGGTGTGGGCGACATGGTATTTCGTTGCGGGTGGGGTGGGGCGGTGGTGGGATGGAGGGGTAGGAGCTCGATCGGGCCGAATTTAGGGGTTGGCATGGATATTTCGGCGTTGGACGAGGTTTTCGGGGTGTGGTGTGCGCGGGTGGTGGCGCTGACGCCCGAGGAGTGGGTGGCGCCTACGCGGTTGCCCGGGTGGACGGTGCAGGATCTGGTGGCGCATATGGCGCCGGACAAGCGCGTGATGGAGTTTCTGCGCGGGCCTCGGGTCGAGGAACCCACGGTGACGAGCGGGGCGCAGATGCTGCGGATCTACAACCAGCCGGGCGGAATCGCGCACACTATGGCCGACACTGCCGCGGAGTTGGCGAGGGAGGCGGCGACCATAGGCGCCGACACCCTGATTCGCCATTTCCTCGACGACGGCCCGGACCTGCTGGCCGAATTCCGTAGCGCGGATCCGGCCGTCGGGCTCCCCTATCCGCATGCCGAACTCGGCACCGTGAGTTTCCGAGCTGTCGCCGAGGTCCTCCTCGTCGAGGCCACGGTGCACCTGCTCGACCTCATCGCCGCGGTCGGTGGTGATCGGCCCCCGGCGGACGCCCTGCGCCGCACCGCCGAAATCCTTTCCGCGGTACCGGATCCGGTCGCCTTCATCGAGTCGGCGACGGGCCGATCGAGCGCGGCCGTCCTTCCGGTCATGCGGTAGCGAGTTCACCCCTCGCCGGATACCTGCCGCAGTTCCGCTGGGGCACCGACGCTTTCGGAGGACACTTCGGCCTGCCGGCTCGACTGCTCCTCCACAGTCGAAGCGGCCGTGGGTGATTCGGCGACCGCGGGCGTCGGCGCGCCCGCCTGCTCCATGGCCGCGGCGATACGCAGGCGCTCGGCGACCTCGTTGAAGATGTAGAAGTTGGGAATCGTGCCGACCGGGGCCAGCGAGACCCAGTGCCCATCGAGCTTGATGCGGACCATGCCGTCGCGGGCATCGATGGTCTGGACCCGCTCCCACCGATACGACGTGCCCTCGTGGCGGAGCTCGTCCAGGGATACGTCGATATCGCCGAAATTCACGGTCTGTTCGGCATCGATCGCGGCGACCACCCGCGGCAATTGGGTTGCGGTGACCGCCGATTGGATGTGCGGGCCCCATTCGCGGGCGTCGGCGAACAGCTTTTCGTCGATTTCGGCATACATGCGGCCCGGGCCGGTGATGACGAACGAATAGTCGGTGGCCGCGGCGTCGGCGCTGCGAAACGGGATGACCAGCTGCCGCACCTGGGCGGTGTCCCAACGGAATGCGACGATCTCCTCACCGGCGAGGTAGACGGTCATCCCGTGGTCGAACATGTCCAGGCGCGCCCCGCGGCTGCGCCGGTTCAGTTGCCCCCGCAATGCGACGCCGGTCAGCGGAATCAGGGCGAGCCCACCGATCGCGATACTGCCGACCAGCGATCCGGCCGCCGCGCAGATGACGCCCACGACGAGCAGACCACCGGCCACCAGCGCGCAGCCGCGCACGACCGTGTCGTTGCTGATCGGCGCCGGTTGGAACGTCTGCCGATGGGTGCCCAGCTTCTCGTACTCGGCCATGAGATGGATCAGCTGCGTCAGGGGCACCGTACGCCGGCCATCGGTTCCCCCGTCTCCGCGCTCCAGCGTGCTCGGGGTGGTGGTCAATATCCCTCCAGTAGGCGATTTTCTTCGCGCGAAGCGTATTCGACCGAGTCGGTTCCTGCTACCACTACGCGCGGTCGACCCGCCAAAATATGGACAAATCGGCCAGCCCTGGATCGTGCAAATCTCGATCCGATCACAGTGACATGTGGGCCGGGTCATCCTACCGCCCTCGGGCGCAATAGTTCCCGATTCTCATCGGCGTGTCACTAGCCTCGCTGTCGAAATCCCCTATTTCAGGTGGACGGGGCATATGCCCGCTCGGCTCGCCGCCGGACGAACACCCAGACCAGCACGGCCAATCCCACTCCGGCACCGACTCCCAGCGCAGCGGCCACTCCGAAACCGGCAGGGAAGCCGCCCGCATCGATGGCGACGCCCGCAAGTGTCGCACCGATACCGTTGCCGAGGGTCAGCGCGGCACCGTGCCAGCCGATCGCCTCACCACGCCCACCGGCGGGCACAATCCGGCTCAGCTGATCGATGGAGGCGGTAAGCGTTGGGGCGCATAGCAATCCGGCGATGAACCCGGTGACACCGAGAACGAACGGGCCGCTCGCGAACGCCATCGGGAGCGTCGCCACACCGAGCCCGGCCAGGAGCACGTATGTCGAGATCGCCCGGTGCATGGCGCCGTAGACGAGCCCGCCCACCAGCGAGCCGAACCCCCACACGGCCATGACCACGCCGAGCCACTGCTGCGCGCCGAACTCCCGGGTGGCCGAGACGAAGGTCAATTCGGAGCCCGTCAGCACCGCGATGGCCGCGCTGGCTCCGATGCACAGGGCGACGAATTCGAGCCGGAACCACTCCCGACGCGGCACCGAATGTGCCTGCGGCTCCTCAATATCCGACCGCAGCGGTGGATTCAGCACCCACACCAGCATCCCGGCGAGCACGAGCGCCATCTGCACGACCAACAGCACGAGTCCTGTCGGTCCGAGCGCCGTGGCCGCCACGCCGATCACCGGCCCCGCCATGAATGCCACCTCCACCGAGACCGACTCCAGGGCCAGCGCCGGCTGCCGATTCCGCTCGGTGGTCGCCGCGATCACGGCCTGCCGCACGACGGTGAAGATCGGAATATCGAAAAGCCCTGCCACCGAGGCCAGTACGAGCAGCGGCCCGTACTCGACGAACGGCGCGACGGACCAACAGAGCGCGCCGACGATGATGGACGGGGCAATCGTGCGCCGCAACCCGAACCGGTCCAGCAGCCGGCCCCGCCACGGCCCGCTGATGGCGATGCATCCGGTGACGATGGTGGTGAGCAACCCGGCCTGCGCATACGATCCGTGCAGCGTCTGCACCACATGCAGCGCCAACAGCACGGCCCCGGCAAAAAACGGGATCCGCACCAACGCCCCCAACAGCAGCACCTTCCGCACCGCCGCGGAACTCAGCACCTCTCGATAGGCCCGCACGCCTGACAGCCTGTCACCTGTCCCCGCCCGCCGCCACGGATTTATCCCATGAATCGCGCTCGCAGGTTCAGACCGGAACCAATTGATGTTCGAGAAGGCTGCGAGCGGTGGCGGTGACAGTCTCGTCGGTGGATCGCGGTGTCCAGCCGAGGATTTCGCGGGCCTTCGCGTTGCTCACATGCCGGACCTTGCCGAGGTTGGCGCTCATCTCGCCCATGCCCGGGACGAGTTTGGCGGCCGCGCGAACCATCCACATGGGCAGCTGTTTGGTGGGAATACGCTCGCCGTCCGGGCCCAGATTCTTCCGCAGAATGTCGGCGATATCGGACAGTCCCACCGCGTCGCCCGCGGCCGCGATGAACCGCTGACCGGCCGCCGCCGGATGAATCATGGCGCGCAGGTGCAGATCTGCGGCATCACGGACGTCGACGACGGCGAAATTGAGCGGCAGCAGGGCGGGCGCGGTGCCATCGATCAATTTCAGAATCAGCTGAATAGAATTCGAGTAGTCCGGGCCGAGTACCGGGCCGAAAATGCCGACCGGGTTCACCACGGACAGTTCCATGTCGCCGCCCTCGTGCTCCACGAAATCCCAAGCGACCCTTTCGGCCAGCGTTTTCGACTTGACGGGCAGGGGCAGCGCGGGGCCGTCCAGGCTGGTCCAATCGTCTTCGGTAAAAGGCTTTTTCGTGTCGGGATGGCCGTATCCGACGGCGCCGAAGGACGAGGTGACAACCGTGCGCCGCACTCCGGCATCGCGAGCCGCGCGCAGCACCCGCAGGGTTCCTTCGCGCGCTGGGGCGAGCACCTCCTCCTCGTTCTCCGGTTGTCCCGCCGGGAAGGCGGCATGCAATACCCAGGAGCAACCGGCGGCGGCCTCCGCCCAGCCGTCGTCGGCAGTCAGATCCGCGGCCACCATCTCGAGGTCCTCGGCCGCCGCCCCGGCGGCTGCGACGTCGGCGCGAACACGATCGGCCTTGCCCATATCGCGAATTGTCGTGCGAACCCGATACCCCTCGTTCAGGGCCTGGGCCATACACCTGATCGCCAGAAATCCCGTACCACCGGTTACCAGCACTGTCCCATTGGTCATACCGTCGCCATCCGTTCCGTTGCGGGTCGAGGTTTTCGGAAACGTGCACTACCGACGAGCTACGAACGGCGGCAGTCTATTCGGTGGTCATTCGGACGCCGTGGACCGACAGGCGGAACCTCGAGGTGCGGGCGGGCAGTCGTGCCGGAACAACACTCGTGAGCCGAGGTGTACGGTCGGCGCGTGCGACTGCTGCTGATGTCCGATACGCATCTGCCCGTACGGGCCAAGCGGCTTCCGGCTGAGCTGATGGAGCAGGTAGGTCGGGCCGACGTCGTCTTTCATGCGGGAGACTGGGTCGATGCCGCGACCCTCGACCTACTCGAAGCACGCTCGCGGCGGCTGGTCGGGGTGTATGGCAACAACGACGGGCCCGAGTTGCGGGCGCGTCTACCCGAGGTGGCCTACGTGGAGCTGGATGGGGTGCGGTTCGGTGTCGTGCACGAGACGGGTCCGGCCCGGGGCCGGGAGCGACGCTGCGCCGAACGGTTCCCGGAGCTGGACGTGCTGGTGTTCGGGCACAGCCACATTCCGTGGGACACCATGGCGAGCGACCGGCTCCGGTTGCTCAACCCCGGCTCGCCCACCGATCGGCGACGTCAGCCGCACTGCACGTATATGACGGCCGAGGTGTCGGCGGGTCGGCTCACCGCCGTGGAGTTGCACCGGTTACCCAACCGCACCTGACGCCGCGAAAGGCCCTCAGCGCCAACCTCTTGTGAACGCCCCGGCCCTACTGTTGTGAGCCCCGGCCTTACTCTTGCGACCCCCCGCCTTACTCTTGCGACCCTCCGCCTTACTCTTGCGACCCCCCGCGCTAGCGGGAGGGGTTGCAGAAGCCGCAGACGCCGCTGGCGGGCAGCTGGATGAAGCATTCATCGCAGACGCGGGTGCGGACGGGCTCGGGCGTGGGCTCGGGACGGCGGGCAGGGGTCTGGCCGCGGCGGGCGGCGACCTTCGGGGTGAGAGGCGGCACGCCCGCCGGGACATCGGTGCCGTAAGCGGCATAGCACTGCCAGCGGGCGTAGGCGGCATGCAGTTCGATGTCGTCGGGGACCGGCAGCGCCGCCAGCTCGAGGACGTACTTGTAGCTGTCGGTGACGGTGTGGTTCTGGCGCACGCACAGGGCGGTCAGCGGCGGCTCCCCGGCGGAGTGGCAGCGCCGGGCGACCTTGCGCAGCACGGCATCCACCCACGTGCGTGTCGGCGCATCGGTCCGCACCCCGGACCGTTCCTGCACCTGCTCGGCCAACTCGTTCAAGGTCACGAAATGCCCATAGCCCCTGGCAGTTTCGGCAAGCACCTCATGCGCCGCCATAGCCCAGGCCACGGTGGCATCCCGAAAGGACACCCCCGCACCGTCGTCGGTCCGCCAAGCTCCCGAAGTAGTCGTCACACCCGCACTCATAGCCCGTCCACGTTAGCGAACCGCTACCCCCGCCCGCCAATACCCACGCCGCTATCGTTGTATTCCAGGACACGGCGAAGCACACCGATCGAGCGACAAGCGGGTCTTCGACGTCGCGCCGAGCGGACCTGCTCCGCCCAGGAGGGTCGGAGCAGGCAGGCGTCTCGTGTCAGGACCCGGCTCAGACCTCGTCGGCCTCGTCGGCCTCGATGAACTTCACCGAAACCGCATACGGCTCCGACTCGTCTTCGTCCCGCTCCCAGGAGTTGACATCCTTGTCCGTGACGTCCTGCGCGGGGTCGAAGTCCAGGTTGTGGCACCCCACTTCCTTGACGAAATAATCGGCCTCCTCACTGGAAAACGAAAGGCTGCCGGCGAGGGCATCCGTTGCAGTCGACCATCATTACGACCGCACCGGTCGTCGCGCCCGGTGCGTCCGAAAAATCACGAAAGCCTGCTTCCCAATCGAGAAGCGCAAGCCAGCGCGAACGTCTCGAGGCATGACATCGAAGGGGCCGGGAATAGGTTTGCCGCCCGGAATGCTGAAACTTCTATGCCGAAACGTCTCACCGAAGCCGAGCGGCAGGAATTCCTCGCCGGAAAACATGTCGCCGTGTTATCCGTTACTACAGATGACGGCCGTCCGCCGGCCAGCGTCCCGATCTGGTACGACTACAGCCCGGGCGGGAATATCAGGATCACCACCGCCAAATCGAGCCGCAAGGGCAGACTCATCGAGCGGGCCGGTGAGGTGACGCTGGTCGTCCAGCGTGAGGAGCCGCCCTACCGCTACGTGATCGTCGAGGGCACCGTCGTCGATTCCACCACCCCCGTCCCAGCCGAGGTACGAAAAGCCCTCGCGATCCGCTACCTCGGCGAAGAAGCCGCACACGACTACCTGCGCCGCACCGACTACCCCGGCTACGTCCTGCTCACCATCCGCCCGGACCGCTGGCTCACCACAGACTTCTCCGACGACCTCTAGTCCCCATTTCACCGACCAACGCCACCTGTCTTCGACACCCACCTGGGACGCCAGTGCCGGGTGACCCACAGCCCACTTATTTCGTGCGTGCTTCGCCTTGCTCGAGGTACCGACATCCGCCGTCGATATGAGCGGAATATGCCTGCCGAAGTCGGCGAGCAAGTCGAGGCACCACGTACTCGTCGACCTCATCGACGCTTACCCACTGCCACCTGTCGAGCTCGTCTTGCTGAAGCACGATGGCTGCCTCGTCCTCACCAAGCTCACCGCAGTCGAAGACGTAGAGGATCTTGTCGCCCTCGCCGGGGTTCGGTGCCCAGTCATGGACCAGTAAGCGGCGCGGAGCTCTGTCGATCCCTAGTTCCTCATTGACCTCACGCCGACAGGCTGCCGTAGGAGACTCACCCGGCTCGACATATCCGCCTGGGATGTCCCAGCCGTTGCCGTACGTCTTGTGGACCAGCAGGATCTCGTTCCCGCGGACGAACAAGGCCCCTGCGGCCAGGCGGGCACGTGCGAACTGGTTGTTCGCATCGGTCATGTGGTCACCTCACGATTCGCATTCGTTGGGCCAGAGCCTGCAACGCGAACGGTGGCTTCCCATGGGCGTTGCGGATCCATGTGAGTACAAGTTGTCGGCTCAGGTAGTGGTGCCGAACTTGTTCTGGGGCAACCTCTTCGGCGTCGAGGACCGCGGATATCGAATCGTGCCGACGTCCTGCCAAGTTGAAAGCTCGGGCAAGCTCCAGTTGGTGGCGAACCCTTCGCTCGATCGGGAGCGCTGATGTATCCAAGGTGGGGCCGAGTTGCAGCGCGACTTGGACGTCACCCAACTCCATCGCAGTGTTGACTCGGTGGATCCCGACATTGGTCGGCCCGAACGCTGTCCATAGGTGGTTGCCGTCGCCCCCGAGATTCGCAGCGGTTCGAGCCGCTTCCCTCAGAAACTCCTGTGTCGCGTCACGACGGTTATGTCTCGCAGCGGCCATCGACCCGACAAGCAATAGAGTGCCGTAAACAGACAGGACGTCTTTGCGGTCATTTCCGAGATGGGGCCGCAGATAGTCGGCACCGGCGGTCACGAGGTCGATGGCAGGTTGCAGCCGACCGGTCGACATGACGGTGAAGGCGACGGCGCGCATCAGCGAGCCGATCACAGCTGGATCGCCGGTGTGCTGGGCGGCAGCCAAACCGCGCTCGGCCGCTGTCCAAGCCAGGTCGGTCTCGCCGAGTTTGGTCAACACGGACGCGGCCGCCTGGTAGCGCTGTCGGTAGTCCACTCCAACAGCATCGGCTCGCCGATCAGATCTCCCAGTGACACATCGAGTGCGTCGGCGAGCAAGCGGATGACCGATAACCGGTCCAATGAGATCCGGTTGTTCTCGACTCGGCTCACCCAGTCCTCCGTACGACCGACCAAGCCGCCGAGGGCCTCCTGGGACATGCCACGTCGACGTCGGTACCAAGCCACCCGCTCACCGATAGTGAGGTCCTGCGTCATGCCGCGCACACCTAGATCTTCCCCCTCACCTGGATGACAACCCCGGAAGGAAATTCCGGGCAGGTTGCCCAATTCAGGCCCAGGCTACTGCCGAACCAACGACATCAGTGCTGGATGGGGCGGATCAACCGTGAACATCGAAGAGGTCGAGACGGTCGTCGACTGGGTGGAGTACTACCGCCACCAATTCCATTTGCCTGTGGAGGAGCGGGGAGGGTATGTCATCCTGTCCGTGACCAGACACCTCGGCGTCATCCACATGCCGAAGGATCTAGCCAAGAAAGTCCTAGGCTCACTTCGTGAGCAAGGGATTATGAGTCCGTTGCTGGCCCGGCAGATTCGCTGGTCCTTGATCGCCTCAGTCGATTACTCACCGGGGTATCAAGTACTAGACCTGTTGTCCCGCAACGAGGTTTGCATTCCCGTAGTCGGTAGCGCTCTCATGATCCCAACCAGTTTCGAACGCTACACCCGCGAAGGCGCCTACTGGGTCAATCCGCCTGCCCGCGACCAACTACTGCCGCTGCTGTCGACCGTGATCACGACTGCATTGGCTGCCTCGTCCGGGCGGCAGGTCACTGGCACCTACTAGCCGAACAAACGAGGAAGGCCCGCTTCCCAATTGGGAAGCGGGCCTTCGTTGTTCGATTGTCAGCCGAGGAGTGGGCTTACTTGGCCTTCTCCAGGACCTCCACCAGTCGCCAGCGCTTGGTGGCCGACAGCGGGCGGGTTTCCATCAGCTGGACGCGGTCGCCGACGCCGGCGATCTCGTTCTCGTCGTGGGCCTTCACCTTCGAGGTGGTGCGGATGATCTTGCCGTAGAGCGGGTGCTTCACCCGGTCCTCCAGCTCGACCACGATGGTCTTGTTCATCTTGTCCGAGACGACGTAGCCGATCCGCACCTTACGGCTGCCGCGCTCTGTCTCCTTGGCCGGCGTCTTGGCCGGACCCTTGGCATCACTCATGCCGCATCTCCCTTGTCCGCCGGGGCCGAGGCCAGACCGAGCTCGCGCTCACGCATGACCGTGTAGATACGCGCAATCTCGTGACGAACGACGCGCAGACGACGGTTGTTCTGCAACTGGCCCGTCGCCATCTGGAAGCGCAGGTTGAACAGCTCTTCCTTCGATTCACGCAGGCGGGCGACGAGCTCTTCCTCGGTGAGCTCGCGCAGGTCTGCGGCCGGAGTTCCGGTAGCCATCAGAACTGCTCCTCCCTCGTCACGATCCTGCACTTCATCGGGAGCTTGTGCATCGCGCGGCGCAGGGCCTCGCGAGCGGTCTCCTCGTTCGGGTAACTCATCTCGAACATCACCCGGCCGGGCTTCACGTTCGCGACCCACCACTCCGGCGAACCCTTACCGGAACCCATACGGGTCTCGGCAGGCTTCTTGGTCAGCGGGCGGTCCGGGTAGATGTTGATCCAGATCTTGCCGCCACGCTTGATGTGGCGGGTCATCGCGATACGCGCCGACTCGATCTGACGGTTGGTGACGTAACCCGGCTCCAGCGCCTGGATGCCGAACTCGCCGAACGCCACCGAGGTGCCGCCCTTGGCCATGCCGGTACGGCGAGGGTGATGCTGCTTGCGGTGCTTGACCTTGCGAGGCATCAGCATGGGTCAGCCCTCCTGGGTCTCTGCCGGAGCCTCCGCCACTGCGGTGGCGGCACGCCCGGCCTCAGTGCTGGTCGCGGTGGTACCGGACGAACCGGACCGCCGCGGACGGCTCGGCCGCTCACGACGCTCGCGACGCTCACCCGCCGGCGCGGAGGTCGCGGTGACCTCACGCTTGCCGCCGACGATGTCGCCCTTGTAGATCCAGACCTTCACGCCGATGCGGCCGAAGGTGGTCCGAGCCTCGTACAGGCCGTAATCAATGTCGGCGCGCAGCGTGTGCAGCGGCACCCGACCCTCGCGGTAGAACTCCGAGCGCGACATTTCGGCGCCGCCGAGGCGGCCCGAGCACTGCACTCGGATTCCCTTCACGTTCGGCGAACGCATGGCCGACTGAATGGCCTTGCGCATCGCCCGACGGAACGCGACACGGTTCGACAGCTGCTCGGCCACACCCTGGGCGACGAGCTGCGCATCCGATTCGGGGTTCTTGACCTCGAGGATGTTCAGCTGCACCTGCTTGCCGGTGAGCTTCTCCAGCTCGGCGCGGATGCGGTCGGCCTCCGCACCACGACGGCCGATCACGATGCCCGGACGCGCGGTGTGGATGTCCACCCGCACGCGGTCACGGGTGCGCTCGATCTCGACCTTCGAGATGCCGGCCCGCTCCATGCCGGTGGCCAGGAGCTTGCGGATCGCGACGTCTTCCTTGACGTATTCCTTGTACTGCTTGTCCGCGTACCAACGGGACTTCCAGTCGGTGGTGATACCGAGGCGGAAGCCATGGGGGTTGATCTTCTGTCCCATTTACTTAGCCCCTCCCTTCCGGCGGCTACGAGTGGCAGCGCCGGCAGTGGGCACGCTCTCGACCTCGATCGTGATGTGGCTGGTGCGCTTACGGATTCGGAACGCCCGGCCCTGGGCACGCGGCTGGAACCGCTTCAGGGTGGCGCCCTCGTCGACGTAGGCCGTCGAGATCACCAGGGTGTCCGGGTTCAGGCCGAGGTTGTTCTCGGCGTTCGCCGCGGCGGAGGCCACGACCTTGGCGACCGGCTCGCTCGCGGCCTGCGGCGCGAACTTCAGGATGTTCAGCGCGTCCTCGACTCGCTTGCCGCGGACCATGTCCACGACCCGGCGAGCTTTCATCGGAGTCACGCGAACGAACTTGGCGGTCGCGCGCGCAGTCGGGTTCTGCGTTTCAGTGCTCATCGCCGCTTGCTCTTCCGATCTTCCTTGACGTGGCTCTTGAACGTCCTGGTCGGCGCGAACTCACCGAGCTTGTGCCCGACCATGTTCTCCGACACGAACACCGGCACGTGCTTGCGGCCGTCGTGCACCGCGAAGGTGTGACCGATGAAATCGGGAATGATGGTCGAACGACGCGACCAGGTCTTGATGACCTGCTTGGTGTTCTTCTCGTTCTGGACGTCCACCTTCTTGAGGAGGTGTTCGTCGACGAACGGGCCCTTCTTCAGGCTGCGTGGCATGTCTTAACCTCCTCCTTAACGCTTCTTGCCGCGACGGCGGACGATGAGCTTGTCGCTCGGACGGTTGGGCTTGCGGGTGCGGCCCTCGGGCTGGCCCCACGGCGAGACCGGGTGGCGACCACCCGAGGTCTTGCCCTCACCACCACCGTGCGGGTGGTCGACGGGGTTCATGACCACACCACGGACGGTGGGGCGGCGGCCCTTCCAGCGCATACGACCGGCCTTGCCCCAGTTGATGTTCGACTGCTCGGCGTTGCCGACCTCGCCGACGGTGGCGCGGCAGCGCACGTCGACGCGGCGGATTTCGCCCGACGGCATACGCAGGACGGCGTAGGCGCCTTCCTTACCCAGCAGCTGAATGCTCATGCCGGCGGCACGGGCCATCTTGGCGCCGCCGCCCGGACGCAGCTCCACCGCATGGATGGTGGTACCGGTCGGGATCGAGCGCAGCGGCAGGTTGTTGCCCGGCTTGATGTCGGCCGCGGGGCCGGATTCGATCCGGGTGCCCTGGGTCACGCCCTTGGGCGCGATGATGTAGCGCTTCTCGCCGTCGGCGTAGTGCAGCAGCGCGATGTTCGCGGTCCGGTTCGGGTCGTACTCGATGTGCGCGACCTTGGCCGGGATGCCGTCCTTGTCCAGGCGACGGAAGTCGATGATGCGGTAGGCACGCTTGTGACCGCCACCGCGGTGACGAGTCGTGATCCGGCCGTGCGCGTTACGACCGCCGGACTTGCTCAGCGGGCGCAGCAGCGACTTCTCGGGAGTCGACCGGGTGATCTCGGCGAAGTCCGAGACGCTGGCGCCACGACGGCCCGGCGTAGTCGGCTTGTACTTACGGATTGCCATGAGTTCTTCTCTGCTTTCTGGAATCCCCGCCGCTTACGCGACCGGGCCTCCGAAGATCTCGATGGGCTTGCTGTCGGCCGAGAGGGTCACGAGCGCGCGCTTGGTGTTCTTGCGCTTGCCGTAACCGAAGCGGGTCCGCTTGCGCTTGCCCTGACGGTTGGCGGTGTTGACGCTGGTCACCTTCACGCCGAAGACCTTCTCCACGGCGATCTTGATTTGCGTCTTGTTCGCGTCCGGGTGCACCAGGAAGGTGTAGGTGCCCTCTTCGATCAGCCCGTAGGACTTCTCGGAGATGACCGGCGCCAGCAGAATGTCGCGCGGGTCGGCGATGGTGGTCACTTGCTCTCCTCCTGTGCAGCCTCAGCAGGCCCGTGCACGAAGGCGTTCAGGGCCTCCACGCTGAACACGACGTCGTCGCTGTTCAGCACGTCGTACGTGTTGAGCTGGTCCGGCGCGATCGGGTGCACGTTCTGCAGGTTCGCCACGCTCTTCCAGGCGGCGATGTCCTCGCGGCCCACCACGACCAGCAGCTTCTTGCGGTCGGTCAGCTCGGCCAGGAAGCTCTTCGCGGCCTTGGTCGAGGGGGTCTGTCCCGCAACCAGTTCGGTGATCACGTGGATGCGCTCGCTGCGCGCGCGGTCCGACAGGGCGCCACGCAGGGCGGCGGCCTTCATCTTCTTCGGCAGCCGCTGCGAGTAGTCGCGCGGCTTCGGGCCGTGCACGGTGCCACCACCGGCGAACTGCGGCGCGCGGGTCGAGCCCTGGCGGGCGCGGCCGGTGCCCTTCTGGCGGTACGGCTTCTTGCCGCCGCCGGAGACCTCACCGCGGGTCTTGGTGGAGTGCGTGCCCTGGCGAGCCGCGGCCTGCTGGGCCACAACGACCTGGTGCATCAGCGCGATATTGGCGGTCGCGTCGAAGATCTCCGCGGGGAGTTCGACGGTGCCGTTGGTCTTGCCGCCCGGCTCTTTCACCGGCAGCGTCAGGTTGGTCTTGGTCTCGGTGCTCATGCCCGGGCACCACCCTTCACAGCGCTCTTGACGATCACGACGCCGCCCTTGCGACCCGGGATCGCGCCCTTGATCAGCAGCAGACCGTTCTCGGCGTCCACCTTGTGGACCGAGAGGTTCTGCGTGGTGACGCGGTCGTTACCCATCCGACCCGCCATGCGCATGCCCTTGAAGACACGGCCGGGGGTGGAGCAACCGCCGATCGAACCCGGCCGGCGGTGCACGGCCTGCGCACCGTGCGCGGCGCCCTGGCCACGGAAGCCGTGGCGCTTCATGACACCGGCGTAACCCTTGCCCTTGCTGGTGCCGGTCACGTCGACGAAGGCGCCCTCTTCGAACACGTCGGCGCTGATCTCCTGGCCGACCTCGAACTGCGAGGCGTCGGCGACGCGGATCTCGGCGACGTGGCGACGCGGGGTGACGCCCGCCTTGGCGAACTGCCCGGCGACGGGCTTGATCACCTTGCGCGGGTCGATGGCGCCGAAGGCGACCTGGACGGCGGAGTAGCCGTCCTTCTCGACGGTGCGGATCTGGGTCACGACGTTCGGTCCGGCCTTGACGACGGTCACGGGAACGACGCGGTTCTTCTCGTCGAACACCTGGGTCATGCCGAGCTTGGTGCCCAGGATGCCGGCAGCCGGCCTGCTCTTGTTGTCAGTCATATCTGGAGTCCCCGTCACTGAATGTTGACGTCGACACTGGCCGGCAGGTCGATGCGCATGAGCGCGTCGACCGTCTTCGGCGTCGGGTCGAGAATGTCGATCAGCCGCTTGTGCGTGCGCATCTCGAAGTGTTCGCGCGAGTCCTTGTACTTGTGCGGCGAACGGATGACGCAGTACACGTTCTTCTCGGTCGGCAACGGCACCGGCCCGACGACGCGGGCACCGGTGCGGGTCACCGTCTCGACGATCTTGCGCGCAGACGCGTCGATCGCCTCATGGTCGTAGGCCTTGAGCCTGATGCGGATCTTCTGTCCCGCCACGCTGAGTGTCCTTTTCTCCGCTTTCGTCGTGTTCCGGAGGTTGCCCTCCGAACCACCCTCATTTGCATGCCCGAACTCACGAAGACGCATCAGCGCTCAACACGACCGAGCTCTATCGACCCGATCCATCGCCGCTGTTCATCTGTCATGGTTCTTCCGGTCCACGCGGTCGGGCGTGTCGCTCATCCGCTCATTCTTCTGCCCCGGAATTTCTTCCCTTGGGCCTGAAGAACGCTGTCCCGGACGTACCCACGCCGGACTCGACGGGATACTCGGTGGGTACTGCTCGCACCGATCAGGTCGAATGCCCTACGGACATACGCCACCCGGTGCAGGCAACCCGAACAGTATGCCCGACGGGTTCGCGCGACTTCAAATCGGGGGGTCTGTGACGCTCGCCAAGCCCCCCGGTGCTGGTTAAACGCGCAGGGGCTGGCGGCCTGGGTGCGTCCGACGCCAGACTACCGCGACGAAGATCAGCAGGCCGAGCAGCGGCAGGCTGCCGATCGTCCAACTCAGGGCCAGGGGTGGGCCGGGTTGGTCGAGGACTCGGACGTTGTCGAGGACTCCTTCGCCGTGGCCTTCGGGGCCGTCGATGGCGAAGGCGAAGCTGTAGGTGCCCGGGTCGTCGTAGGCCTTCACATCCAGTCCCCACGAGTCGCGCTGGCGCGGGTGGCGGACCAGCGGGCTGGTGTGCTCACCACGGCGGATGGCCGGGCCCTTCACGGTCAGCTTCCCGGATTTCCCGACGATGCCGCCGTCGGGCACGAAGGTGAAGTCCAGCGAGCGCATGGCCCGGATCGGCCAGGTCGAGAAGCCGACGGTCACCGTGTAGGGACCCGCCTGCACGCGTTCGGTGTGGACGATGTTCACGGGGGCATAAGCGGCGGCCGGGCCCGCGGTGAGCAACGACAGGATGCTCAGGGCCAGGATCGCCGGGACGGCTCGACGCAGCATCACCGAATCTCCTCGGCCGGGGCGAGGGTGAGCAGCATGGCGGCGAAGCGGCCGCCGAGGAAACCGGCGAGCAGCCCGAGCGGGATGCCGAGCACGGCCGTCAGCACGACCTCGGACGTCGCGAAGTGCGCCAGTGGGGCGGTGAGGATGAACTGCAGGGGCATACTCACGGCCACGATCACACCGATGACCGTGCCGAGCAGCGGCAGGATCTTCCTGGCGTCGCCCTGCCGCGCGCGCACCAGCCAGAACGCTGCCTCCACCACCAGGGCCGCCACTCCCAGGAACATCGGTATCCCGCTGGGGAAGCTCGGCGGCCACGGCTCCAGTCCGTCGCGCAGGGGCAGGCCGATCGCCGAGGCGTAGGCCTGCGCCGCCCACGGCGAGAACCACCACAGCGCGGCCTGCTGCGCTCCGGTCGCCGCGGCGACGATCAGCGCCGCGCCCGGGCGGCCCAGCACGATCGCCCCGATGAGCAACAGCATCGCGGTACACAGCACGGTTCCGCCGAGCACCGGATCGACCGGCAGCTCCAGCCTGGACAGGGCCACGAATGGGTTCGGCAGATGCGGGACCAGCACCGCGAGCGCGGCCACGAAACCGATCCGCCCCCACAATTCGTCGCGGTGCGCGGCGAAAACGATGACGCCTCCGATCATCGTGGTGGTCATCGCCAGGCCCAACGCGACGTGCGCGGGCGTGTCCAGCACCGCGTCGAAGCCGTAGATCGAATGCCACTGCAGGTCCATCAGGCCATAGAGCAGGAAGGATGCCGCACCAGCGCCGGAGACCAGATAGCCCAGCGGCACGGTCAGCGCGCCGCCGAACACTCGCACGGGTGTGCCACCGGCGCGCGGGACGGGGCGTCCGGCGCGCTGTGCCGCGGTCGCCATGATCACCATGGCCAGGCTGGCGAAGCCGGATACCGCACTGCCGGAATACAGGAACAGATGCGGCACCGTGAAGAAGGTGTCGGGACCGACATCGACGTGCCACTGGATGTCCCAGCTCACTCCGATCGTGGTGATGACGGTGCCGAGCAGCACGACCCAGGCGCCGACGCGGGCGGCCGGGCCCGTGGTGTCGGCCACGGTGATCGGGGCGGCGGTGGTGCTCGCACGGCCCGCGGTCGCGCCGAACGGGACGGAGGTACTCATGGGCGGGTCCTTCCAGTGTTCGCGCTCATCGGTATCAACCGGATATCCAGAGGGGCAGGGTGATTCGGTCCTCGCCGTCGGTGGTGTGCAGCGACAGCCGCAGTTCCCAGGGGCCGGTCGTCATGAACGGCACTGCCGCGGCGCGGAAGTGGCCGGGACCGGTGGGCGTTGCCATGACGAGCGGGGCGGCGTGGCCCATGCGCGGTTCGATCGCCTCGAGGTGCACCATGGCGTCGACCGGGTTGCCGGATCGGTCGCTGACCTCGATATCCACATCGCTGTCGCCTAGACGGGGATGGGCGATGGCGAGCGTGACGAGATGGCGGGGTGTGCCCGAACGCAGCACGAGCGGACCGGGCGGACTGGGCCAGAGCAGCCAGACCAGGAGGGCGACGATTGCGACAGTGATCAGCACAGCGAGGGCGAGCGACCGGAAACGCCTTCTGCTGCCCACGGATTCGGGGGCGGGTGCCGTGGTGGTCATCGCGGCGCTCCATGGATTCCGTGGTGGCCCCCGGATTCGGGCTGCGGTATCGGCGGGGTGGACGCGGGTGCGACATCGAGAACGATCGGAACGGTCAGCACCGTGTAGTTCCGTTCGGCCTGAATCCAGAGCCGATACCGCCCGGGCTTCGGGAAGGTGTAGGTGAACGGGACCTCGGGGCCGTAGGCGGCCACGGTTTCGTCGGGCGCGCTCTCACCGTTGACAGGCTGCATGAGCATGGCTCCGCCGCCCATCGAATGCGCATGACCCCACACGGTCGAATCCTGCACTGCCGCACCAATATCGGTATCGGCGGTGATCGGGCCGGCGACGATCATATGTCCGACCATGCCGAGCCAGGGTTGTAGGTCGGCGGCATCGCCGAACCTCGCGGTGAGCGTGACGGGTGTACCTGCACGGGCAGGGGTGTTCGTGACGGTGACCGGTGTGGACTCGACGACGATCGACGCGGTGGTGTCCGCGCCCAGCCGGAGCGGGTTCACCTGTGCGACAGCAGGTCCCGGGTCAACCGTGAATCCGGTTGCGGCACGGACCATCTGGACACCGCCGCCGCGACGGGCCAATTCTGCGGACACCGCATAGTGGCCGGGCGTCGATGGCGTCAGATGGGCCTCGTAGCGGCCGGGTGCGGTTCGGATGGGGTGCAGATGCCGCAGTTCGCCGGTCGGGCCGATCACCAGCAGATGCATCAGGGCACTGTCGTGAACCATCAGATCGTCGGCGAGAGCTCCGGTCGCGGCATCGGTGACGACGAGCCGGAGATCTCCGGCCTGCCCGACGGCCGAGGCGCCGTTCTCGACGGCGAGCATGACCGGCGGGCGCGAGAAGTCCGACAGCAGCGGCTGACCGAGCTCATAGGGATCGGTGGCGTTGTCCACGTCCGGATCGAGCTGGACGCCCGGCTGGGGCGGTAGCGGCAGCGAGACCGAGAGCAGCGCGGCGGCGACCGCCACCGCGACGCCGGCCACCACGCCCCCGGCCGGGACCAGCGCCCACGCGGTGCGCCGGGCGCGCAGGGCGACCACGGCCGAGACGGGAAGCAGGACACCGGCGGCCAGGAAGCCACCGTAGACGAGTCGTTCCGGCGGTGAGGTGGCCTGCTCGAAAACGACGAAGGGGATGCGGGCGACGCGGGCGCCGTCTCCGACGGTCAATTCCCAGGGACCGGGGCGGTTCACCGTGAGATCGGTGGCGTACATCCCCGGCGTGCTGCCGAGGTCGATATCCCCGCGAGAGGTGGGCACACCCGCTGGGGGCAGGTCCGACGATCTCGCCGTCGCCCCGGACGGTATCGCCGCGAGGGCGAGCCTGCCCGCCGGAGTTCCGGTATGGGTGACCACCTCGACGCGCAACGGACCGGGCACCGAGGTCACCCTGCGGAGCACGACGGTCAGCTCCCGATCACCGATCGTCTGGGCGACGGAGACATCGGAGCCGGACGACGGGGAATCGGCCGCGGCGACCGGCAGCCCCGCCACAGCGAACATCAGGACGGCGACGAGCGAAATGCTCGACCGAAGGACACGCCCTGCAGGAGTCACAGGGCAGATCGTAGGAACCTTCCGGAGATGAAAGCGTCACTCCTGTAGTTGATTTGCCCTCCCCCGTTCGGGTGATTTCCTGCGGGTCGTCCGGAACGGCGCCCGGTCGTCTCCGGGCGGTACCCACCCGAACTTACTCCACAGTAAGATGCGGGCATGACGAAAGAGACCACCACCCTCCGCGGCTGGCGCAAGCTGCCCGACAACCGGCTGGGGCACGCCCTGTTCTCGCTGGGCATGGTCGCCCGGGTGCCCTATTTCGGCACCGTGCTGCCGACCGTCGTGCGGCTGGAGCCGGGATTGTGCGAGGTGACCGCGCCGAAGTGGTTCGGCATCCACAACCACCTGCGCACCTTCCACGCCATCGCCGCCTGCAATCTGGCCGAGATCGCGATGGGCATGCTCAGCGAGGCGACGGTCCCCACCACCCACCGCTGGATCCCCAAGGCCATGAACGCCCAGTACCTCACCAAGGCCGAATCCGGCCTGCGCGCCATCGCCGAACTCCCGGAGGTGCCCGACTTCGACCAGATCACCGAGGGCCGCGACCTGGTCATCCCGGTTTCGATCTACGACAAGAAGGGCGTCGAGGTCGTCCACGCCGACATCACCATCTGGGTCACCCCGAAGTAAGCCGCCGGATCAGCAGGGCGGGGGTGGGGTGTCGGCGAGGGCGGCGGTGACGAGGGTGATCGCGCGGGGGTCCTCGAGGAGGCGGCTGTGATCGACCTTGCGGGCGGGGCAGCCGTCTTGAACCCAGGCATTGCGGTTGGTGTCGGTGGGGTTGGCCAGTAGGGCGGTGTCGGTGGGGGTGATCACCTCGTCGTCCTTGCTGGCGATGGCGGTGTATCGGATTCCGGGCTGCGTTTCGCCACCCGTGTTCAGCGCGGCGAGGACGGAGGAGCCGATGACCTGCTGGACACCCGCTCTGCCGAAGACCTGAGCCGCGATGTCCGGGCCATCCATCCCCAGCGATGCCAGGTCGGGATACTTCGTGGGCAGTCCGGCGAAATCCGAACCGCGATACGGCGTTCCGAGGGTGACGACCGTCGTGGCCTCGCCCGGATGGGTCTTCAGATACTGCCGGATGACCGTGCCGCCGGTCGAATGACCCACCAGGGCAACGCGGGGCGCCCCCGTCGCCGCTCGCACACTGGCGACGAAGGCGGTCAGTTCGGCCGCCGAGGTGGCGATATCGGCCACGCCGTAGAGGGTTCGGCCCGACAGCGCCGCACCGACCGGGCCCAGTCCCGGCCAGCCCGGATTATCGGTTCCGCTCACCCCGGCCGCCAGGATCGGCGCCCGGCCCAGATTGGCCGCGAAGACGCAATAGCCCTCGCCGCGCAGCGTGGGTGCGAGCACCGTGAAGCTGCGGACCGCGTCGGTCGCCGAGCCGTGCACCAGTACAACGGGATTCGGCTTATCCGGCGTGGGACGGCAGGCGAAGTCGTTGGCACCGGCCAGGGTCGGCACCACCACCGGCTGCGCGGTGGCGGAGGGAGTCCCGGCGAGGGCCGTCGCGAGCAGTGCGGCGAAGACGGCGATCCGGGCGCGAGTACGTCTCATCGCTCCACCCCCAAGCCCGCGGCGAGCACCGGCCACGAGTCCTTCAGGTCGTCCTGCCAGTAGCCCCAGGAGTGGGTGCCGGTCGGGCGGAAGTTGTACTCGGCGGGGATGCCGAGGCTGTCGAGGCGCTTCTGCATGTTGCGGGCGCAGTAGTTCGTGCCCGCCTCGATGATCCCGCCGATCACGATCTGGTTGGCGAACAACCACGGCCCCTGCAGCGAGTGCTTACCGCCGTACACGTCGTATTGGCCGGGCAGGCCGTTGCCGGTGGAGATGTAGATCGCCTTGCCGCGCAGGCCCTCCGCGTGGACGTACGGATCGTTACGCACCCAGTTGGGGTCGCCGGGCGGACCCCACATGTTCTCCACATCGGCCAGGCCCCACTCCTCGACGGTGAGCCGGATGAATTCGTGACCGATCGGGTCGCTGGTCTGCGCGCAGCCGCTGTAGGCGGCCACTGCCTGGTACATATCGGGCATGGTGGCGGCCAGGCCCAGAGTGGTGGTGCCCGACATGGAATAGCCCGCAAGGCCGTTGCGGCCGTTGGCATTCAGGTGCTTGTTCAGCAGCGGCGGCAGTTCCTGGGTCAGGAAGGTGCGCCATTTGTTGCGGCCCAGTCGCGGGTCGTCACGCTCCCAGTCGGCGTAATAGCTGAACATGCCGCCGATCGGCGTCACCACGTTCACGTTCTTATCGGAGAGAAATTGCCACGCATCGGTTTTGGTGGCCCAGGTGGCACCGTCGATACCACCGCCCGCACCGAGCAGCAGATACAGTACCGGCCGCGGCACGCTCTGATCGGCGGCCCGCTGCACCTCCACCGGAATCTCGGCCCCCATCGCCGCCGAACGCACGGTCAGCGTCTCGTGCCGCGGATCGTCGACCTCGACCCCCACGATCGCCGACTCCCCCGGGTCGGCATGCCCGATCCCCGGCCCCGTCACCATGGCGCCGACCGCGATCACCGCCGCCCCGATCCCCGCCCACGCGGCCCGCAGCCGCCGACGCCCGTTACGAGCCTCGTTCATATTCACTCTCTCCAGGGCGTGCCCACACTCGTCCCGGGCACCGGCCTCCGGCACCCGCCGACACAGGTTATGAACGCGCCCAAGGCGTTTCACGACAGAATTTGCTGGGACAAGACTTTTCGGGGCGTAACAGCACGCGATACAAAACCGATGAAATTGCTCTGTTACCCACACCCCGCCCGAATCCCGGCGGACCAGCGCAAATGCCATGAACGAGAACCGCACGACCCGGACCGGACGCGGCATCGCGGGCATATTGTGGGGAATCCCATAGCCGCCCTTCTCACCCGCGGCTACGAGTCAGGTCCGCGAGGGACTCCTGATTGAATGAGAGCCATGAGTGCTCAGCGTGCCCGGGAGGCGGATCTGTGCGTGGTGGGGCTCGGGCCGACGGGACGGGCGCTGGCGCATCGGGCGATGCGGGCCGGTTTCCGGGTAGTGGCCATCGACCCGCGGCCGCAACGGCTGTGGGTGCCGACGTACTCCTGCTGGATCGACGAGTTGCCGGGGTGGCTGCCGGACAGCGTGATCGCCTCGCGGATTGCGGCGCCGACGGTGTGGACGAAATCGCCCCATCGCATCCAGCGGCCCTACTGCGTGCTGTCCAAGCAAGGGCTATGGGATGCGCTGCCGCTCGATGACGCCACCGTATCGGCCGCCCGTGCCACCGAGGTCGGTGCCCATCGCGTGGAGCTGAACGACGGCACGGCCGTCACCGCGGCGACCGTTGTCGACACCCGCGGGCTGGCCTCCCCCGGTTCCCGCCGCACCGCCAGCGCGCACGGCATCTTCGTCGACGCCGACCGCGCCGCGCCCATGGTCACCGAGGGGGAAGGCCTGCTTCTGGATTGGCGCGACGAGAACGGGGCCGGTCCCGATGAGCCCCCGTCGTTCCTGTACTCGGTGCCGCTCGGCGACGGCACGGTGATCTTCGAGGAGACCAGCCTGGGCCTGCGCGGCGGTATGCCGCAGCACGAACTGCGCCGCAGGACCCTGAATCGGCTTGCCGCGCACGGTATCCGGCTGCGCGGCGACGAACCCACCGAGGCCGCCCACTACCCGTTGGACCAGCCACCGCCGCGCGCCGGAGCGGCGGCGGTGCCGTTCGGATCCCGCGGCGGCATGATGCATCCGTGCACCGGCTACAGCGTGGCCGATTCACTGGCATTGGTGGACACCGCCGTCGACGCCCTGCGCGCGGGCCGAGACCCGGTGCAGGCACTGTGGCCGTGGCGGGCCCGGCTGGTGTATTGGATGCGCATGCGCGGCCTGTACGGGCTGGGCAGGCTGACCACCGCACAGGCGATCGCCATGTTCGAGGCGTTCTTCACCGCCCCGCCGCGCCAGCAGCGGGCGCTGCTGTCCGCGCACGACGACTACGCGGCCCTCGGCGCGGTGCTGTTCATGACCGTGGCGCGCACCTGGCCGTTCCACTGGCGTTTCGACCTGGTCGGCTGGCGCAACCGGAACCGTTGGGTCGATTGGGAATACGACTCACACCCAGTTCTCGATCCAGTACTTCCAGACGATGGGAGCGTAGGCCGCTAGCGGCGGCACCCGGATATCGGTGCCCGCCAGCGCGGCCGCGGTATTGCGGGAGTCGAACCAGCAGCCGAATTCACTGCGCTCGAGCACATCTCGCGGCACCCCGAGCCGCGGCAGCACCCAGCTCACCCCGGGCACGCGCATCAGCAGGTCGAGGGTCTGCTTGGGCATCACCTCCACCAGATGCGGGGCGCCCGCCTCGTCGGCGAACAGGTTGAGCACATCCGCCGCGCTCTGCCGGCGCGGGTCGACCAGGTGATAGGTGGCGCCCGGGGGCGCGGGCAGGTGCGCGATGTGGTCCAGGGCCCGGGCCACGAAATCGACGGGCACCATATTGGTTTCACCGAGTTTCGGCACCACCAGCGGCAGCAGTCGCGGCAGTTGGGCGGCCATGCGCAAGAGCCGGAAGAAGTAATACGGCCCGGTGATGCGGTCGATCTCGCCGGTGCGGGAATGGCCGATCACGATCGAGGGCCGGTAGATCCGCCAGGGCACCCGGTCCTGCTCCCGGACCACCCGCTCGGCCTCGAAGGCGGCGCGCTGATACGGCGTGAGCAGGACCTGACCGACGTCGAACATGTCCTCGGTGAACAGCCCCTCGGCCGACCCCGCCACCTCGACGGTGGAAATATGGTGCAGCGCACCCGCTTCCAGCCGCTCGGCGACGTCGAGGACGTTGCGCGTACCGGTTCCGGGCGCCCCGATGTCGTAGCCGGCGGCCAGGTGGAAGACATGGTCGATCGAACCGCGGTGCCCCGCAATCCAATCCGCATCGATGTCGAGGCGGGGTGCGTCCAGGTCCCCACGGACCGGACGCACCCGATCGCCGCCGACCCATTCGCGCGCACACCGATCGAAGCGATATGCGGAGTCGGCACCGGGTCGCACCAGCACATGGATATCGCCGCTACGCTTCAGCAACTCGGGCACGAGATAGCGCCCTATCCACCCAGTTGCGCCGGTAACCAGGTATGCCATAGCGCCAGCCTATCTCGCCCAACCACAGCAAGATCGGTGGGAGGGTGGCGCGTCGAGCTCAGAAACGAGACGGCTATCGGTCGGCCGGGTAGTGGCGGTCCAGCCATTCGTCGAAGGTCGGTCCGGCGAGGAGGGTATCCGGACCGGGCAACAGAGCACCCGCGGCCTGCAGTTCGCGGTTCGGATCGTCGGTGTCCACGACCTCGTCGACTCGTGCCGGATTGCCGCGTCGCGCAGCCAGTTTCGCCGCGGCCGCCGCCAGATTCAGCTCCTGCGGACCGGCGATCTCGACCCGATCGGGACCGGTGTCGGCGACCACCAGTTCGGCCAGCTGCTCGGCGACCGTGCGGGCGGCGACGAGCTGGGTGCGGGTCTTGGGTACGTAGGCGGTGTCACCGCGGGTGGTCCAGTCCAGCATCATCTCGGCGAACTCGTGGAACTGGGCCGCGCGCAGGATCCGCACCGGCACCGGGCCTTCGAGGTAGGTCCGCTCGTGCACCAGCTTCCCGGCGTAGTGCCCTGCGGAGAAGGCGTCGATGCCGATGATCGACACCAGCACGATCCGCCGCACGCCCGCCGCGGCCGCCTCGCGCTGCACGGTGCGTGCCACCGTGCCGAAGAAGTCGGTCACCGCGGCGGTTTCGGTGACCGGAGCATTGCTCGCGTCGACCACCGCCTGCACCCCGGCCAGCGCCTGCGCCAGACCCGCGCCGGTGTAGACGTCCACACCGGCCGACCGAGCGATCGGCACCACCTCGTGCCCCTGGTTCTTCAGCACATCGACCACTTCCCGGCCGATCCGCCCGCCGGCTCCGACAACCGCGATCCGCATCGCTCGCACTCCTTCGTTTCGTTCTTTCGGCAAGTCGACGAAACAGCGCGAGCGAGTGTGACATCAGGCGAACACGGCTTTGCGCTTCTGGAGCATGGCGGCGGCGCCCTCGAAGAAGTCGGGGGACTGCAAAAGTTCGATCTGTCCGGACTTTTCAGCGGCGAGGGCGGCGTCGAGGGAGCCGAGGGCGGCCTGGTTGAGGGCGCGCTTGGTGAGTTCGAGGGCGCGGCGCGGACCGTTGGCCAGCCTCTCGAGAGCCGCCTCGACGCGTGCGTCGAGTTCGGCGGCGGGCACGACGCCGGTCAGCATTCCGTACTTCCGCGCCTCGGTAACCGGTAGGCGCTCACCGAGCAGGGCCATCTCCGCGGCCACGGCACGGCCCGCGGAGGCCGCGACCATGGCGGCCGCACCGCCGTCGGGCATCAGGCCGATGTTGATGAAGGCCAGCAACAAGTAGGCATCGTCGGCGGCGTAGGTGAGGTCGGCGGCCAGAGCCATCGCCACCCCGACGCCCGCGGCCGCACCCCGGATCCGCGCGACGACCGGAACGGGCGCGTCGACGATGGCCTTCACCAGACGGTTGGCGCAGTCCATGGTCATCTCGGGGGTGATGCCGCGCTGCGCCTCGACGGCCGTCATGGACAGGTCTGCGCCGGTGCAGAAGTCGGAACCTTCGCCGCTGAGCACGATCGCGCGGACCGAGGTATCGTCTCCGGCCGCCAGGAAGGTGTCTCCGAGAGCGGCCATCGTGTCGTAGTCCACGGCGTTCTTGCGCTTCGGGTTGGTGATCGTGACGCGCAACACCCGCCCGTCCCGGACGGCGGTGAATCGGGTCGGAGGGGCTTGGTTGTCGAGCTCGCTCATGGCTACTCCCGGGGCGGGCCGCCGACGCTGGCGGCAACGCAAGAATGATGGTTAACTTTGCGAATTGTGGTTAACTTAGGTTGACTGGTCCGGCGCTGTCAACAAGGGCAGCCCGGGGAGAAGGAGAGGCGTATGGTCGCGGACCGCAGCGAGGCCGGTCTCGCTCCCGCGCGCGAACGCCGCCAACCGACCCAGCGACGGCCGAAGAACCGGAAGGCGCAGATCGTGCGGGTGGCGGCCCGTGCGTTCAGTGAGCGTGGCTATCACCCGGTGGGCGTCGACGAGATCGCGGCCGAGGTCGGAATCTCCGGTCCAGCCCTCTATCGGCATTTCACCAATAAGTACGCCCTGCTGGTCGCGACCGCCGAGCACGGCGCCCAGCAGCTGCTCGATGTGGCGCACGCCGCCGACGATCCGGAACTCGATCCCGAATCGCGACTCACCGCGCTGATCCGCGCCCTGGCCGAACACACCATCGAGGTGCGCCGCGAGGGCGGGCTGTACCGGTGGGAGCGCCGCTATCTGGAACCCGACGACCGGGCCCGCATCCGGGTGATCTACGCGGGGCTGCACGAGACGGTCGAGCAGGCCATCGCCGCGCTGCGCCCCGAGCTGTCCGACGAGGACGTGCAGTTGCTGGCCACCGGCATGCTCGGCGCGATCGGCAGTATCACCGCGCACCGGACCGCCCTGGCCACCGGACGGCTGACGGATCTGCTGCAGGAGATCTGCTGGTCGATCCTGTACACCGACCTTCCGCCCGCCCCCACGCTGCCGCCGGCGGAGTCACCGGTGCGCGGGCTGCCGCTGAGTTCGAAACGCGAACAGCTGCTCACCGAGGCGATCCGGATCTTCGGGCGGCAGGGCTACCACGAGGCCAGTATCGAGGAGATCGGCGCCGCGGTAGGCATCAATGCCTCCAGCGTCTACCGCTACTTCACCAGTAAGTCGGATCTGCTGGCCGCGGCCTTCCACCGCACCGGCGAACGGGTGGCAATCGCCAATGCCGAGGCGTTGTCGGAGGCGACCAGCCGGGCCGATGCGGCGCTGCGCATTGCCGCCCGCTTCGCCCGGCTGACCTTCGCGATGCCGGAGATCCTGCCGGTCTACTTCGCCGAATTCTCGAATCTGCCTGCCGCCGAACAACAGAAGCTGCGCTCCATCCAACGGCAGAACGTGCTGGAGTGGGCCCATCTGCTCGACGACGACCCGGCCGAGGCCCGCTTCCGCGTGCACGCGGCCATCGCCCAGGTCGTCGACGCGGGCCGCCGCATGCGCTTCGACTCGCGCCCGGAGAGCCTGGCCCGCGTGCAAGCGTTGATGCGGGCGGCGCTGTTGGGGAGCGGGACCGACGGATAGGCCGTTGGTCAGGCGCCGGTTTCGGCGGCGCGACGGTAGCCGCGGACGGCCGGGTAGGCGAAGATCACGATGAAGCCGATGATCCAGGCGAGGGTTTTCAGCAGGGGTGTGGCGACCGGGCCGTCGTAGCACAGGCCGCGCATGGCGTCGATGGCCGTGCTCATCGGCTGGTTCTGGACGGTCTTCTGCAGCCAGGACGGATAGGCGAACACCGGGGCGAATCCGGAGTTGAAGAACATCAGCAGGGTGTTGATGATGCCAATGATGTTCACCAGCATCACGCCTTCGGAGATCGTGGCCAGGGCCGTCACCAGCACCGCGAAACCGACCCCGAACAGCACCGGGATGCCGATCATCGCCAGCGACGCCAGCGGGCCGTTCCAGAAGCGGAAGCCGATGCACACTCCGACCGCGATCACGAACAGCGTGGTGACCAACACTCGGATCGCCTCGGCCATCAGGCGGCCGGTCAACCCCGCGGCGCGGTGGATCGGCATGGTCCAGAACCGGCCCAGCAGGCCGGTGTACTTCTCGGTCTTGAAGCCGAGCGCGCTGACCACCGCGCCGGACATCGCGGCCACCAAGGTGATCATCGGAACCGTGCCGTAGACCGCGGGCTCCCCGGTGAAGCGGCCGATCGAATCGCCCAGCACCACACGGAACATCAGCAGCGTCAGTGCCGGATAGATCAACGTCTGAATGGTGGTCGCGGGATCGCGCGCCCACACCAGCAGCAGCCTCTTGCACTGAATCAGGCTGTGCCGCATCCATGTCGACAGCGCCCGCTCCGACTGCGGCGCGACGACCGGCAGCGGCGCACTCCACCGTGCGGCCGCATCGGCCCGTTCGATCGCCTCCACGCTGCTGCTCATGACCGCCTCACACTCGCCCAGATCGCCAGCGGCACAAAGCACACCGCCAGCCCGCCCAGCCACACCAGCGGCACCCACAGCACATGCCAGCTCACCCCGCTCGCCGCCATATCGCGCATGGCGAAGGAGAACTGCGAGATCGGCTGGTTGCGCACGAACGGCCGAATCCACTGCGGGAAGCCGCCTTCGGGCACGAACCCGCACGACAGCATGCCGAATATCAGCGTCGGCAGCGTCAATGCCTGACTCAGCGACTCCGGACTCTTGGTCAGGCAGCCGAGCGCATCGGCCCCGATCGCCAGCACCGTGCCGACCGCGAGCGAGAACGCACAGAACAGCACCGCCTGCCCGAATCCCGCGACGAACCGGAAACCGATCAGATAGCCGAACAGGATCGCGGCGGTCAGCGACGTCACCGACCGCACCAGACCGGCGGAGATCCGCGAGACCAG
Source organism: Nocardia transvalensis (assembly GCF_015477765.1). Classification (GTDB taxonomy): domain Bacteria; phylum Actinomycetota; class Actinomycetes; order Mycobacteriales; family Mycobacteriaceae; genus Nocardia; species Nocardia transvalensis_A. The sequence continues at coordinate 839,039 of NZ_JADLQQ010000001.1, forward strand.
CGGCACCAGGCTCCCGATCGGCATGGTCTGCATCCGGGTGTTGAGTCCGGTCATGGATTCGAAGGCGGCGATCTGCGCATTCGACATCATCGTGAACGACATGGTCTGCAGCACGATGATCGGCATGACGAACTGCGCATAGTCGATGCCGCTGAACTTCATCACGAATCGCAGCGGCAGGTAGAAGCCGAGAGTGAACACCAGCGGGGTGATCACCGCGACGATCAGCTCGCCCTTGGTGGCCATGGTGTGGACGATGCGGCCGGTCAGCGCCCGCCACTGGGCGAAGCTCGACAGGCGCGCGGTCGGCATCTCGGCGAACAGCCGGGCCCGGGTGTCGAGGGTGGGAGCACTCACTGATGGCCGCCCGAATGGCCGGTGATCGACAGGAACACATCGTCGAGCGAGGGGCGGCGCAGCGCGATATCGGCCAGGTCGACCGAGGCCGCGTCCAAGCGCCGCAGCGCCTCGGCCAGGGTGGCCGCGCCGTCGGGAGCCGGGATCGACACCCGGTCGGACCCGTCCAGATCCTTGCGCACGGTGTCGGGCACCAGATCGCCGAGCGCGTCGACCGCCCGGCGCAGCTGGGTCGGATCCAGCGGCACCACCTCGCAGTAGCTGCCGCCCGTCTTCTCCTTGAGTTCGTCGGCGGTGCCCTCGGCGATCACCGTGCCCTTATCGATCACGATGATGTTGTCGCTGAGGACGTCGGCCTCCTCGAGATACTGCGTGGTCAGCAGCACCGTGATGCCCTGCTCCTTGAGCGCGGACACCAGATCCCACACACCCTGGCGGCTGCGCGGATCCAGGCCGGTGGTCGGCTCGTCGAGGAAGACCACCTCCGGCCGCACCACCAGCCCGCAGGCGATGTCGACGCGGCGGCGCATACCGCCGGAATAGTGCCGCACCGCGCGCTTACCGGCGCTGACCAGGTCGAATTCCTCCAGCAGCAGGTCCGCGCGGCGACGGGCGGCCCGTTTGGACAGGCCCATCAACCGGCCGAACAGCTCCAGGTTCTCCCGGCCGGACAGATTCTCGTCCAGGGCAGCGTACTGGCCGGTCATCATGATCGAACGCCGCACGCCCGCCGGATCCTTCACCACGTCGTGCCCGGCGACCACGGCCGTGCCCGCATCCGGGCGCAGCAGGGTGGACAGGATCTTCACGGTGGTGGTCTTACCGGCGCCGTTCGGACCGAGAATGCCCAGGACCGAGGCGCGTTCGGCGGTGAAACTGATGCCCTGCAGCGCGTGGACGTCGCCGAAGGATTTGCGGACCTCCGACACCAGCACGGCGGGTTCGGCGGTACTCGAACCGCTCGCGCCCGGCGCGGTGTGCGATTCTGCGTTGTCCAAGCTCGGCATCAACTCTCCACTATCGGCCGGGGTGGCGACCGGATTGTCCGGGCCGCCTGTGCGCACGTCCCGGTTGGTGATCCCTTCCACCCCGCCCGATGTTACTGGGAGTGTTTATTGCGTCGGCTTCGCCGCCGCGGGTTTATGGCACCTCGAGGTTGTTGGTGGTCGGCCCCGCACCGGCATGCGATCACCATCGTTCCCCGGCGCGCCATCACCATCGTTCCCCGGCGCGCTTTTGGCCGGGGCCGTACCCAATCGAGGGGCCGAATAGTTGTGTCGTTACTCACATTTCGACGGACCGGGCGGTCCGAGTCGAGATCGTTGCTGGTCCCGACGCAGACCGGGCGGTTCGGTGAGGTTAGGCGTTCCTTGTCCGCGCGGTGGGACCGCCCATAGTCTGGCGGACAGGGGAACTGACACGCACTCACCTGTCTGCGGCAGCCGTGACCAAACCAGTTGCCGAGGCATTCGCCAGCGAGAGGGTGACCAATGGCCGAGTCCGCCCGCGGTGTGACCGACGGGCCCGAAGGCGGCAGCCCGCGCAACCACGAAGGGCCCCGGGAGCGCCGCCGATCGACACAGCCGCGCACGGTGGCGCATCCGGGTGGATCGGGCCGCTCGAAGGTGCTGACGTCGTACGACCCGAGGACCGGGGAGGCCGTCGGGGACTACGCGATCATGGGCACCGGCGAGCTGACCCGCACCGTGCGCGCCGCGCGCGCGGCCGAGAAATGGTGGGCGGCAATCGGATTCGCCAGCCGTCGGCGCTGGCTGCTGGACTGGAAGCGCAGCATCGCCCGCAACGCCTCGGAGCTGGTGGAGATCGTCTGCTCCGAAACCGGTAAGCCGCAGGTGGATGCCGCCATCGAGGTGATGCTGGCGGTGGAGAATCTGGACTGGGCCGCCCGCAATGCCGAAGGGGCGCTGGGGCGTCGGCGCCTGGGCTCCACCTGGCTCACCCGCAATCAGCGCGCCTCGGTGGGCTATCTGCCGCTGGGCGTCGTGGGTGTGCTGGGGCCCTGGAACAATCCGGTGTTCACGCCGATGGGGTCGATCGCCTACGCCATGGCCGCCGGGAACGCCGTCGTGTTCAAACCGAGCGAGCTCACCCCGGGCGTCGGGGTGTGGCTGGCCGAGAGCTGGAGCAGGCTGGCGCCGAATCAGCCGGTGCTGCAGGTGGTTACCGGTGACACCAGCACCGGTGCGGCGCTGTGTCGCGCCCGGGTCGACAAGGTCGCCTACGCCGGATCGGAGTCCGGCGCCCGCGAAGTCATCTCGCTGTGCGCACAGACCATGACGCCGGTGGTGGTGGAACGCTCCGGTAAGGGCGCGATGGTGGTGCAGGTCGACGCCAAGCTCGACGACGCCGCCGAGGCCGCGGTCTTCGGTGCCATGTCCAATGCGGGCCAGAGCGCGGCCGGGATCCAGCGCGCCTACGTCGCCGAGTCGGTGTACGAGCCGTTCCTGGAACGTGTTGTGGCCCAGGCCCGGCGGCTGCGGCCGGGCGGGGACCGCAAGGCCTCCTACGGTCCGATGATCCTGGAATCCCAGGTGGATGTGGTCCGCCGGCAGGTCAAGGACGCGATCGCCCGCGGTGGCCGGGCGGTGGTCGGCGGTCTGGATTCGATCCGCGAGCCGTACATCGAGCCGATCGTGCTCGCCGAGGTTCCGGAGGAGAGCCTGGCGGTCACCGGGGAGGCGGTCGGTCCGGTGCTGATCGTGAATCGGGTGGCGACCGTGGACGAGGCCGTGGATCGCATCAACGCGGCCGAGCACGGCCTGGCGGTGGCGGTGTTCACCCGCGATGTGCGGACCGTCCCCGAACTGGCCGAACGCATCAGAACCGGTGTGGTGACCATCAATTCGTCGATGGCCTACGCCGGTATCCCGTCGCTGCCGTTCGGCGGGGTCGGCGAATACGGGCAGGGCCACACCCACGGCGAGGCGGGCCTGCGGGAATTCAGCCGCACCCTGGCCATCGCCCACAAGCGTTACCGAGCCCCGGTGAACCTGTCCACCTTCGACCGCCACCCCCGCCATTTGCGCTTGGCCAAGGCCATCTTCCGGATGCGCCACGGGCGAGTGTGATTGAACCTGACATCGGTGTCAGGGTGCAGCATGGTGGGCATGAGCAAGGACCTGACGCTTTTCGACTACAGCCCGATCACCGAACGCGAGCCGATCCGCTGGCCTGACGGCAAGCGGGTCGCGTTCTATGTCGGGCTCAATATCGAGCACTTCTACGTCGATCTGCCCGGCACGGCCACCTATGAGGGCACCACCTCACTGGTGCCGGATTCACTCAATTACGGCTGGCGCGACTACGGGCCGCGCGTGGGTATCTGGCGGCAGATCCAGGTGCTCGACAAGTACGGCATTCGCGCCAGTGCCCTGCTGAATTCGGATGTGGGCGAACGGTATCCGCAGATCATCGCGGCCGGGAAGGAACGCGACTGGGCCTGGCTGGCGCACGGGAGCAGCAACAGCCATCTGCACAGCGGTCTGTCGGTGGACGAGGAGCGTGCGGTCTTGCGCGACATCGTGACCACGATCGAGAAGACCACCGGGCGGCGGCCGCGCGGCTGGATGGGCCCGGCGCTGACCGAAACCTTCCACACTCCGGAACTGCTGGCCGAGCTGGGCCTGAGCTATGTGCTCGACTGGACCAACGACGACCAGCCCTACCGCTTGAATGTGCCCGGCATGCTGAGCGTCCCGTATTCGGTGGAGCTCAACGACATCGGCATCTTCGTGTCCAAGGGCCTGACCGGACCGGACTTCGTGCAGATGGTCAAGGATCAGCTCGATCAGCTCTACGAGGATTCCGCCGACAGCGGGCGGGTGATGGCGCTGGCCCTGCATCCGTTCGTGACCGGCCAGGCCTTCCGGCATCGCTACCTGGACGAGGCCATGAACTACGTCGCCAACCACCCGGGGGTGTGGCTGACGACGAGCGATGAGATCGCCGAGCACTATGTCGGAATGACGGCATGACCGTCATCCGGCGTGCTTTCCGCCGGGACGAGCGAGGCGGTGAGCCCTGGCCCGACGCGGGGGCTCACCGCCTCGGCGGCCAGTGACGGCGCGGCTCAGTTGCCGCCACCGGTGACTGTGAGGTAGATCAGCAGCAGGTTCAGGGCCGAGATGATGGCGGCGATCAGCCAGGCCAGCGCGGTCGTGGTGCGGCGGTTGACATCGGCGCCCATCAGGGTGCGGTCACTGGTGAAGCGCACCAACGGAATCAGCGCCAGCGGGATGCCGAACGACAGCACCACCTGGGACACGATCAGCGCGCGCGTCGGGTCGATGCCCACCGCCAGGATGACCAGCGCCGGAATCAGGGTGACCAGGCGGCGCAGCAGCAGCGGAATGCTCCGGCTCAGCAGGCCTTCCATGATCATGGCACCGGCGTGCGCACCGACCGAGGTGGAGGCCAGGCCGGAGGCGAGCAGGCCGACCGCCAGCAGGAGCGCCGCGCCCGGGCCCAGCGCGTCCCGGACCCCGGCGTGTGCGCCCTCGATGGAGTCGATATCGCGCCCGACCAAGGTGTGCGCCGCCATCAGCAGCATCGACAGATTCACCGCACCGGCGATCACCATCGCGAGCCCGACGTCGATCCGGGTGATGCGCAGCAGCGTGCTGCGTGCCGTTCCGGGTTCGGGATGCCCGTGCCGGTCTCGTGCCAGTCCCGAATGCAGATAGATCGCATGCGGCATCACCGTCGCGCCGATCATGGCCGCCGCCAGCAGCACACTCTCGGTGCCGTCGAAGCGCGGCGCCAGACCGCCCAGCGTGCCCGACACCGACGGCGGTGAGATCACCACGCTGGCCATGAAACCGATCGCGATCACCGCCAGGAATCCGATGATGACCCGTTCGAACGGCTTCTGCCCGCGCCGGTTCTGCACGGTCAGCAACGCCATCGAGACGATGCCCGTGATGACGCCGCCGACCAGCAGCGGCAGATCGAACAGCAGGTTCAGCGCGATCGCACCGCCGACCACCTCGGCCAGATCGGTCGCCATGGCCACCAACTCGGCCTGCGCCCAGTAGGCCAGGCGCACCGGACGGCTCGCGCGATCACGCACCACCTGCGGCAGCGTGCGCCCGGTGACCAACCCCAGCTTCGCCGACAGGAACTGCACCAGCGCGGCCATCGCATTGGCCATCACGATCACCCACACCAGCAGGTAGCCGTACTGCGCACCCGCACTGATGTTGGAGGCGACGTTCCCCGGATCGACATAGGCAATGGCCGCCACGAAGGCGGGCCCGAGCAGCATCGCGGCCCCCCGCGCTCTCCGAAACGACGAACGGGGAAGTGCCACGGTGGTGCTCATGGCGATATTTTACGGGTACCCGAACTTTTTGTTGAGAGGGACCGTGAAAGTGTGATCTCTTCAACGCGCGGTTCCGTGCGAGGTGCGGATACAGCACTGCCCCGGCCGCTGACGCGACCGGGGCAGTGAATCGAGACCTTAAGTCCCCCATGGTGGTTGCCCGCACGGCGGCATCTTCACTTGCCCGCCGGGCAATACTTCTCATTCCCTGTCCAGGCGCGTCAGCGCCTGGACAGGGTCTCGCTTACAGGCCCAGGCCGCGGGCGAGGACGGGCCAGGAGTTCATGAAGTCGTCTCGCCAGTAGCCCCAGGAGTGGGTGCCGGCGTTGCGGAAGTTGTAGGTGGCGGGGATGCCGAGGGAGTTCAGCTTGTTCTGCAGGTTGTGGGTGCAGAAGTTGGTGCCGGCCTCGATGACGCCGCCGATCACGATCTGGTTGCCCAGGCCGTAGGAACCGGGCAGGGCGTACTTGCCGTCGAGGGTGTCGTACTGGCCGGGCAGGCCGTTGCCGGAGGAGATGTAGAGGTCCACGCCGCGCAGCTTCTCGGCGTTGACGTACGGATCGTTCTCCGCCCACGCCGGGTTGTCGTCGTCGCCGTACATGTTGGTGACGTCGCCGCCGCCCCACACGTTGACGGTCAGCTTCACGAATTCCCGGCCGACCGGATCACTGGTCTGCGCGCAGCCGGAGTAGGCGGCGGCCGCCTTGTAGAGGCCGGGCTTGGCGATCGGCAGGTTCAGCACGGTGGTGCCCGAGGTGGACAGGCCCGCGATGGCGTTCACGCCGTTGGTGCCCAGGGCGCCGTCGACCAGCGGCGGCAGTTCCTCGGTGAAGAAGGTCTTCCACTTGTTGCGGCCCAGGACCGGATCGTCCTTCAGCCAGTCGGTGTAGTAGCTCCACTTGCCGCCGATCACCTGCACGACGTTGACGTTCTTGTCGCCGAGGAAGCCGTTGACGATATCGGTCTTCTTCACCCACGAGGCGTCGTCCTCGCCGCCACCCGCGCCGTTGAGCAGATACAGGACCGGGCGCGGCACCGAGGCGTCGGCCGGGCGCTGCACGTCGACCGGGAAGGTCTCGTTCATCGCCGCCGAGTACACGTACAGCCGGATGTTGCGGTCGTCCTTGTAGGTCGCCTTGGTGATGTAGGACCCGTCGGGCGCCTTCGGGTCGGCCAGCAGACTCTTCGACGCGATGATCGGGTCGTCCGCCGAGGCGGTGGTTGCGCCGACTCCTGCGACGACGCCGGCGAGAACGCCTGTTGCCGCGAGCACCGCCGCAGCCCTGAGACCCCTACGCCGGAAGTGTCGACGAATCAATGTTCACACCTTCGCTATCCGCTCGAATACCAGTTCAGCGCGGGCGGCGCTCGCCCGACCCTACGGTCTGTCTAGTCGTCTGACCAATGCCCGCTGTTACGTGACGCTCGCCCCATCATGCCATCGGCTGTGCGCGCCGACTCGGTGGCCAGCAGGCGTGCCAGCTGCGGGCCGAGTTCGGCGAACGCCTCCGGTGAGGTCATCTGATCGTGGCTCGCGCCGACCGGATGGTCGGCGATATCGCCGTCGATGTGGTCGCGCCAGTTCTGCGCCGCGGCCTCGTGGCCCTGGGCGCTGAAGTAGTCGAGCCGTCCCCGGAACACAGCGGGCCGATACTCGGCGATCAGTTCGGCCGAGCGCACCGCGCTGCGATAGATGCGGCGCACCCGGTCGGGGGTGAGCACGGCCATATCCGCCGGGATCGTGGCATGCAGCGCGGCCACCGCCTCGTCGCTGAGCTCGTGGATGTCGCCGTCGCCGACCAGTGCCTCGGCCCCGATGCCGATCTCGGCCAGGGCTTCGCGGATCGCGGCCCGGAAGTCGGTGACATCGATATCGGGATGGCTGTCGAGCATGGCCAGCAGCGCGACCTGTTCCCCGTCGGCCTGCAGCGCGGTGGCGACGGCATGGGCGAGCACACCACCGAGAGACCAGCCGAGCAGCCGGTAGGGGCTGTGCGGCTGCACCGCACGAATTTCGGCGACGTAGCGGGCGGCCATCTCCTCGAGCGACCCCGGCAGGTAGCCGTCCTCCGACAGCGCGGGCGACTGCAGGCCCACGATGGGCCGGTCCTCGACGTAGCGGGCCAGACCGGAATAGCACCAGGACAGGCCGTACATCGGATGGATGCAGAACAGCGGCTCGCCGTCGCCGTCGGCGCGAATCGGCAGCAGCACCCCGAGCGCGGCATCGGAATCCTGATCGAAATCGTGCTCGGAGGCCAGGGCGGCGAGGATGCGCTGCGACAGCGCCGCGACCGTGGCACCGGTGAAGAACCACTGCACCCGCACCTCGGCGCCGATGACCGCGCGCAACCGGCTGACCGCGCGGGTCGCGATCAGCGAGTTGCCGCCGAGGTCGAAGAAGTCGTCGTTCAGGCCGACGCGGTCGACGCCGAGCACCTCGGTGAACACCTCGGCGACGGTCTGCTCCAGCGGAGTGGACGGGGCGCGGTAGGGGCGGCCGGAGAACTGCGGCACCGGCAGCGCCTTGCGGTCGAGTTTCCCGCTGGCATTGAGCGGCAGCTCGGCCAGCACCACGACCGCGGCCGGAATCATGTAGCCGGGCAGCGACCCTCGTGCACGGTCGAGCAGATCGGCCTCATCGATGGTCGCTCCCGGGTGCGGGACGACATGGGCGACCAGGCGATCACCGGAGTTGCCGCGCACCAGCGAGACCACCGCGTGACGGACCGAATCGTGGTCGGCGAGCACGGCTTCGATCTCGCCGAGCTCGATCCGCTGCCCGCGCAGCTTGACCTGGAAGTCGCTGCGGCCCAGGTATTCCAGCACGCCGTCGCGCCAGCGGACGATATCGCCGGTGCGGTACAGGCGTTCCCCGTTCTGATGCGCCACGAAACGTTCCGCCGTGAGCGCCGGGGCACCGAGATATCCGCGCGCCAATTGCACACCGGCGACATACAGTTCGCCCGGCGCGCCCGGCGGCACCGGCCGCAGCTGCCGATCCAGGACATGCACGCGGGTGTTGGCCACCGGCACACCGATCGGCACCGCACCGGCGACCGCGCCGCGCACCGGATGGTAGGTGACCACCGTCGCCTCGGCCGGGCCGTACCAGTTCACCAGTTCGGCGTGTTCGAGCAGCGCGGCGAACGCCGCCGCGGTGTCACCCGACAGCGCCTCACCCGCCGCGAACACCCGCCGCAGCGACGGGAGGCCCTGGTTCACAGCAGGATTGGCGGCCGGATCGAGGAAGGCATCCAGCATCGAGGGCACGAAATGCACCGTGCTGACCGACTTCTGCTCGATCAGTCGCGACAGGTAGGCCGGGTCGCGGTGGCCGTCGGGTTCGGCGACCACGATCGCGGCACCGGTCTGCAAGGGCCAGAACAGCTCCCAGGTGGAGATGTCGAAGGTGATCGGGGTCTTGTGCAGCACCACGTCGCCGGTGTCGTGCGGATGGATGCGCTGCGCCCACCGGAACTGGTTGGCCATCTGCCGGTGCGTGATCGCCACCCCCTTGGGGCGGCCGGTGGAGCCGGAGGTGTGGATCACGTAGGCGATGGTGTCGGGGCGTACGCGGGCGGGTGCCGTCATTCCGGACCTCGCGAGAGGAGCGAGCGCATCCACCTCGATCACCGTTGTGCCCGTAGCGGTTTCGAAACCGTCGCGGCTGGTCGTCAGCACGCACACCGGCTTCGCGTTGGTGAGGACGAACTCGTTGCGGTCGGTCGGATGGTCCGGATCGACCGGCACGTAGCCGCCGCCCGCGCGCAGGACCGCGTAGATGGCGACGACGAGGTCGATCGAGCGCCGCATCGCCACGGCCACCAGGGCCTCCGGCGCCACGCCGCGGGCGATCAAGGCCTCGGCCAGGGCCCGGGAGCGGGCGTCGAGTTCGCGATAGCTGAGCGTGATGTCGCCGAAGTGCACCGCGGGCGCCTGCGGGGTGCGGGCGACCTGGGCGTCGAACAGCGTCAGCAGGGTGGCGTCGTCGAGCAGCTCCGGAAGATCGGTGGCGTTGTAGGCGGACAGTTCGGCGCGTTCGCCGGCCAGCAGCGCATCCACCTCGGCGACACGGGCCTGCGGGGTGGCTGTGAAGCGCCCGATGAGTGCCGAAAGCCGCTGCGCCAGTGCGTGTGCGGTGTTTTCGTCGAAGACGTCGCGCAGGTACTTCAGCGATACCCGCAGCTGGTTGTCCAGCACCACCATCACGGTCACCGGATAGTGGGTGCCGTTGACCGAGCCCACGCCGGTGACGTGCATGCCGTCGATCGCGCTGGCCCGGTCCAGGCCCTCGCGGTCGACCGGGAAGGATTCGAACACGACCAGGGAGTCGAAAAGGCCCTCCACGCCGACGGTTTCCTGGATATCGCTCAGGCCCAGGTAGTGGTGATCGAGCAGATCCGCCTGTTCGGCCTGCAGCTGACGCAGCAGCCCGGCCAGGGTGTCGGTGGCGTTCAGGCGCACCCGCACGGGAATGGCATTGAGGAACAGGCCCACCATCGTCTCCACCCCCGGCAGCTGCGGCGGACGACCGGAGACCGTGGCGCCGAACACCACGTCGTCGCGGTCGACGCTGCGGCCGATGAGCATGCCCCACGCCGCCTGCACCACGGTGTTCACCGTGACGCCCAGGCGCGACGCCAGCCGGGTCAGCGCGGTGGTGTCGGCCACCGACAGCTCGAAGCCGACTTCGCCCACGCCCGCGGAGATTTCGCGGCCGGGATCGACCGGAGCCAGCGGGGTCGGCTCGTCGATACCGGCCAGCGCGTCCCGCCAGGCGGCGCGCGCGGCCGCCGGATCCTGCGCCACCAGCCAGGCCAGATAGTCGCCGTAGGAGCGGACCTCCGGCAGGTGCCGCGACCGCGGTCCCAGCGCGTACAGGGTGAGCAGATCCTGCATCAGCAGCGGCATGGACCAGCCGTCGATGAGGATGTGGTGGCTGGTCACCAGCAATCGCCAGGCCTCGGGCGCGGTGCGGATCAGCGCGAACCGCAGCAGCGGCGCGGTGCGCATATCGAAGCGGTCGGCGTAGTCGGCGGCCTCGAATCGCGCCGCCTCGGCCCGCGCGACGTCCGGCTCCAGATGGGTGAGATCGATACTGCGCCAGGGCACCTCGACCGGATCGAGGACCACCTGAACCGGATTCCCCTCGGTGTCCTCGGCGAAGGCGACCCGCAGATTGTCGTGGCGATCGAGGACCGCCTGGGCGGCATCGCGCAGTCGCCGCTCGTCCACCGCACCGTTCAGATCGAGGGTGAACTGCGTGGTGTAGACGTCGACCGAGGCGTCGGCGAGCAGGGCGTGGAACAGCATGCCCGACTGCAGCGGCGTCACCGGCCAGGCGTCGGCCAGGGTCGGGTAGGTCCGGTGGAGACGATCGATATCGGCCTGCGACAGCCGCAGCAGCGGGAAGTCGGACGGGGTGAATCCGCCCGCATCCGGATGCGTGCCGTGTTCGGCCAGTCCGCCCAGCGCCCGAACCCAGTGCCCGGCAATCTCTTTCACCTGTTCGACATCGAGAACCGAGGCGGCGTAGTCGAAGCGGGCCAGCAGGCCGTCCTCGGTGGCGTCGACGGTGATGTCCAGCACCAGGTCGGCGGCCGGGGTGTCGGGATAGGCGTGGGCCGGACGCAGGTCGCGGTAGCGCAGTGCGGCCCGGCCGTGTGCCAGCGCCGCCAGGGCGTCGGCGGTGGCCGAATTCAGATAGCGCAGCAGACCGTACCCGACGCCGTGATCGGGCACCGCCCGACGCAGCTCCTTGACCTGGGCGATGGCGCGACCGGCCGCGGGACCGCCGACGAGGGCATCGTCGAGGTCGACGCCGTCGAGGTCGAGCACCAGCGGGAAGGTGGCGGTGAAACCGCCCACGGTGGCATCGGATTCGGGTCCCGCCACGCTCCGGCCGTCGGCGGCCAGCTGCACCACCGGGCCGAGCAGTTCGGCGGCCGAACCCCGCATCGACGGCTCCGACGCCAGCGCGAAGGCCGTGAGGAGGATGTCCTCGATGGTGGCGTGGTAGGCGTCGGCGACCGCGCCCACCGCCGTGGCGCCCTCGGCGGTGATGACCAGCGACACCCGGCCGCGGTGCGTCAGGTCCGCGCCGTCGATCGGTGTTTCGGCGGGGACGCCGGCCAGATGTCGCTGCCACCAGGCCAATTCGGCGACGGTGGCGTCGTCGGCCGCGCGGGCCGCCAACGCCCGGGCCACGCCGACCGGGCCCGCGTCGACCGCGGCCCGCGTGGCATGGCCGCCGGACCACGCCGCCGACAGTTCGTCGACGATGATGCGCCAGGAGGCGTCGTCGACGAGCACGCCGTTGGCGACCACGACGAGGCTGGTCGGGATGTCGTCCGCACCGTCCGGCTCGGTCGGCGCGATGAGGGCGAAGCCGATATTGCGGCCTGCGAACGGGTCGAGTTCGGCGGTCAGGGCGCGCAGCGCGACCTCGGCGGTGTCCGGGGCGGGCACGAACTGCCGCACCAGAGCCCGTGCCGGTTCGTCCGGAATCACCAGGCGCACTTCGGGGTTCGTACCACCGGTCGGCGCAGCCGCGGCGGGCACGGCGCGCTGCGGCACCGATGCGACGGGCAGCAGCCGGGTGCTGGTGTCCGTGACGACGGGCAGGATCTGGGTCTTGGCCTCCGACCAGTCGAGAGAGAAGTCGGAATCGTCATCCACAGCGGTCGCCGAGGGCATGATGACGCCGTCGCCGTTGATCGCGCCCGCCACCGGCAGGAATTGCGTGCGAGCGTCCGCTACGGCAGAGGCGGCGGAGGCCTCGTCCTCTTCGGCGGCATCGCGGAGTCGGCTCACGGCGTTCGGCACCGGCAAGAATTGCGTCGGCGCATGGGCAACCGCGAAATCGTCCTCGTCGGTGCCCGCCGACGCCGTGGTGGAACCACCGTGCACCGGGAGGAACTGGGTGGGAGCGTGCGCAACCGCGAAATCCTCGCTGTCCGGCCCGGTCGCGGTTGCCGCGCCGGCATCGACCCCCGAGCCCTCGCTGCTCGCTACGGTCGCCTTGTCGGCATCCGCGGGCACCTCGACGGTTTCCAGATGGGCCGACAGCATCGGGTGGCGGTCGAGCACCGACTGGACGGCCGCACGCACTCGATCCGGTGCGCAGTCGCTCGGGATGTCGAGGGCGATGGCTCGGATGTCGCGAGCGGATGGGTCGATGCACAGCAGACGGGCGGCCATCGGGGGCAGCGGCAACGGTCCCGCGGGGACCTGTTCGGCCGGTGCCGTCTCCACCGTCGCGGCGCGGGCCAGCGCCTCGACCGTGCGGGATTCGAAGACGTCGCGCGGGGTGAAGTGCACGCCGCGTGCCCGGGCCCGCGACACCACCTGGATGGACACGATGCTGTCGCCACCCAGCGCGAAGAAGTCGTCGTCCAGGCCGACCCGGTCGATGCCGAGCACCTCGCCGATGACCTCGGCGACGGTCTGTTCGGCCGCGGACTGCGGCGCCCGGTAGTCCTTCGTCTCCAGCACCGGTGCGGGCAGCGCCTTGCGATCGAGCTTGCCGACCGGGGTCAGCGGGATCTCCTCCAGCACGACGATCGCGGTGGGCACCATGTATTCCGGCAGCGTGCGGGCCAATTCCGCGGTGAGCGCGGCGGTATCGAGCGTCGCGCCCGCGGCCGGACGCACATACGACACCAGAATCGTTGCGCCCGTGTCGGTGTCCCGGCCGACGGTGACGGCGAAGTCCACCCCCGGCTGCGCGGTGAGCGCGCTGTCGATCTCGCCCAGTTCGATCCGGAACCCGCGCACCTTGACCTGGAAGTCGTTGCGGCCCACATACTCCACGACTGCCTCGCCGCGCCGCCAGCGCACCACGTCGCCGGTCCGGTACAACCGCTCCCCCGGCTCGCCGTAAGGATCGGCGACGAACCGGGCCGCGGTGAGGCCGGGGCGGTCGTGGTAGCCGCGGGCCAGCTGGATGCCGCCCAGATACAGTTCGCCCGCGACGCCTTCGGGCACCGGCCGCAGCCGCGCATCCAGGATCAGCGCCCGCATACCGCGGATCGGGCCGCCGATGGTGACCGCGTCGCCCGGCGTCAGCGGATCGCTGATATTGGTCATGATGGTGGTCTCGGTCGGGCCGTACCCGTTGTGGAAGCGGCGCCCCGAACCGTCTTGCGCGCCACCCCATTTCGCGACCAGGTCGGCGGGGACGGCTTCGCCGCCGGCGACGATCACCTGCATGTCGATGAGCGCATCCGGGTCGAGCGAGGCCAGCACCGACGGGGTGATGAAGGCGTGGGTGGCGCCCTCGCGCCGGATCAGATCCGACAGTTCCTCGCCGCCGAAGGTGCGCGGCGGCACCAGCACCAGCGTGCCGCCCGCGCCGATGGCGAGCAGCAGCTCCAGCATCGAGGCGTCGAACGACGGGGAGGCGAAGGCCAGCGCCCGCGACGTGTGGTCGAGGCGATAGCGTTCGACCTGTTCGGCGCTGAAGTTGGCCAGACCGGCGTGGGTGACCACGACGCCCTTGGGCAGTCCGGTGGAGCCGGAGGTGTAGATGACGTAGGCGGCGTTGGCGGGCCGCAGCACGCCGAGGCGTTCGTCGTCGGAAATCGGTTCGCCCGACAGCGCGTCGACGTCGTAGGCGAATTCCGGTGTGTCGAGCACGATCCAGCCGCCGGACACCTCGGGCAGGTCCGCGACCACCGAGCGGAGCGTCACGCCCAGCGATGCCCGCGAATCGGCGACCATGTGGGCGATGCGGTCGGCCGGATAGGTCGGATCGACCGGTACGAATGCGGCACCGGCCTTGGTGACCGACCACAGCGTGACGACCGCCTCGATCGAGCGCGGAATGGCCACGGCCACCAGCACATCCGGTCCGGCGCCGAGTTCGATGAGCCGGCGGGCCAGTTTCGAGGAGGCGAGGTCGAGCTGGGTGTAGGTGTAGCTGCGGCCGTTGATGACCACGGCCGGGCCGTCCGGATTGGCGGCCACCGCGTCGGCCATCAGCTCCGGCAGGGTGCGCGGCGGCGCCGCGGGGGCGCCGGTCCGGTGCACCAGGTCGGCGCGCTCGGAGTCGTCGAGAATCTCCAGGTCACCGACCGCGGTGGTGGGGGCGGCGGCGACAGCGGCCAGGAGGCGACGGAACTGGAGACTCAGGCGCTCGACGGTGGACGCGTCGAAAAGATCTCGGGCGTAGGTGAATTCGGCCGCCAACCCGGCTTCCGCACCGTCGGCGGTGCGCTGTTCGCGCATGGTCAGCAGCAGATCGAATTTGGCGGTGTCGGCGGCCGGGTCGAGGGCGGTGAAGCTCAGACCCGGCAGTTCGAAGCTGGTGGCGGCCAGATTCTCGAACGACAGCGCCACCTGGAACAGCGGATGCCGCGCGGCCGAACGTTCTGGATCCAGCGCCTCCACCAGCCGTTCGAACGGGATGTCGGCGTGGGCGAAGGCGCGCAGATCGGTTTCCCGATTGGCGGCCAGCAGCTCGGTGAACGACAGCCCGGCCTCGACGCGGCTGCGCAGCACCAGGGTGTTGACGAACATGCCGATCAGATCGTCGAGTTCGGCCTCGCCGCGGCCCGCGATCGGGGTGCCGATCGCGATGTCGTCGGTGCCCGACATGCGCGCCAGGAATACCGCCAGGGCGGTGTGCACGACCATGAACAGCGTCGCGTTGTTACGGCGGGCGAGTTCGGCCAGGGCGCCGTGCACCTCGGCGTCGACCACGAAGTCGGTCTTGCCGCCGGCGAAGGATTGCGCGAGCGGGCGCGGGCGGTCGGCAGGCAGCGTGATCTCGTCGGGTAGGTCGGCGAGTTCGGTTGTCCAGTAGGACAACTGGGCCCCGGCGATCGAGGACGGATCGTTCTCGTCGCCGAGGACCTCCCGCTGCCACAGCGCGTAATCCGCATACTGCAGCGGTAGCGGCGCCCAGGCCGGTGCCACACCGCCGGAGCGGGCGACATAGGCGAGCATCAGATCGCGGGTCAGCGGACCCATCGACCAGCCGTCTGCGGCGATGTGATGGGCGACGAAGACCAGCACGAATTCGGTGGCGCCGAGCTGGAACAGGCGAATCCGGAACGGGATCTCGGTGGTGACGTCGAAGCCGGTGGCGACCAGGCGGCCGACCTCGTGGGCGACGCGTTCCTCTCCGATCGCGGTGGGCGCCAGGTCGATCGGGACCTCGGCGGGCGACAACACCTGCTGCACCGGGCCTTCGGCCGTCTCGGGATAGATCGTGCGCAGGATCTCGTGCCGGGCAACGAGATCGGCGACGGCCTCGTGCAGGGCGGACACGTCGAGGGTGCCCGACAGCCGGATGGCGGCCGGGATGTTGTAGACCGCTGCGGCCGTATCGAATTGGTTGAGGAACCACATCCGCTGCTGCGCGAACGACAGCGGGATGCGCTCCGGACGCGGGCCCGCGGTCAGCGGGGTCCGGGTGCGTTCGTCGCTACCGCGTTCGACCTTCACCGCGAGCGCCGCCACGGTCGGCGCCTCGAACAGCGTGCGCACGCCGACGCGGGTGTCCATGGCCGCACCGATGCGGGCGGCGACCTGCGTCGCCAGCAACGAGTTACCGCCGAGGGCGAAGAAATCGTCGTCCGCACCCACCCGGTCCACACCCAGGACCTCGGCAAAGGTGTTCGCGACGATCTCCTCGACGGGTGTCGAAGGGGCTCGGAACGCCGTCGACTCGAATTCCGGCTCCGGCAACGCCTTCCGGTCCAGCTTGCCGTTGACATTCAACGGCAGCGCCTCGAGGACGACAAAGGACGACGGGACCATATAGGACGGCAACGCCTGCGCCAGAGCCGACTTCACGCGGGGAACATCGAGATCGACGGTGGCGGGGACGAGATAGGCGACCAGACGATCACCCGTGCGGGCGTCCCGCTTGGCCAAGACCGCTACCTGAGCGACCCCCGGCAGCGCGAGCAGGGCGGACTCGATTTCACCGAGTTCGATGCGGAAACCGCGGATCTTCACCTGGAAGTCGGTGCGGCCGCGGTATTCCAATTCGCCGTCGGCGGTCCACGCGGCCAGGTCGCCGGTGCGGTACATGCGCTGGCCGGGGGCGAAGGGGTTTGCCACGAAACGGTCGGCGGTCAGGTCCGGGCGGGCGAAGTAGCCGCGGGCCAATTGGGTGCCTGCTAGATACAGTTCGCCCGGAACGCCGTCGGGGACCGGGTGGAGGCGGGAATCCAGGACGTAGGCCTGGCTGTTCCACTCCGGGCTGCCGATCGGCACCGAGACCTGGTCGGCGTCGGTCACCTCATGGGAGGTGATGGATACCGCGGCCTCGGTGGGGCCGTACAGGTTGAACAGCGCCACCTTCGGGTGAGTGGTGCGGAAACGGTGGGCCAGCGCACCGGGGAGCGCCTCGCCGATGGCCAGCACTCGGCGGAGCGCGGCGAGACCGGATTCGGCCGGTTTCGAGGGGTCGACCGCCAGGAGCGCATCCAGCATCGACGGCACCACATGCAGGGTGGTCACGGCCTCGCGGGCCATGAGGGTATTGAGATACACCGGATCTCGATGGCCGTCGGCGGTGGCGATGACCAAGCGGCCGCCGCAGACGGCGGCGGACCAGAATTCCCAGACCGACAGGTCGAAGGTGGCCGCGGTCTTCAACAAGGTGGAATCGGATGAGGTCAGCCCGAATTCGGCCGTCTTCCAGAGCAGCTGGTTGACGATCGCGGTGTGCGGTACGGCCACGCCCTTGGGGCGGCCGGTCGATCCCGACGTGAAGATCACGTAGGCGGTATTCGAATCACGCAGCGGCGCCGCACGTTCCGTGTCGTGCACCGGATCGGCCGGGTAGTCCGAAAGATCCAGTGCATCGATCCGCACCACCGAGGCGGCCGGGCCGAACATCGACTCGGCGACGGCCCGCTTCCGGGGGCCGAGGGAGTTCCCGGTCGAATCGGCCAGCGTGGGAATCGAGTCCCGACGTCCGCGCCAGTCCAGCGTCCCGGTTTCGGCGTTCACCAAGGTGACGGAGACAGCCGAGGTGACACTGTCGGAGGAAGCCGAGGTTCCGGATGCCGTCGAGGCGGTCGGGGCGTCGGCGATGTCCGAGGTTGTCAGCACGCACACCGGGTCGGCAGTGTCGAGGATGTAGCGGGTTCGTTCGGCGGGCTGATCGGGATCGAGCGGCACATACGCGCCACCGGCCTTCGCCACCGCGTACATGGCGACGACGAGCTCCGCCGACCGCCGCAGGGCCAGCGCCACCCGCGACTCGGGGCCGACACCGAGCGAAATCAGGTGGCGGGCAAGGCGATTGACCCGGGCATCGAGTTCGGCGTAGGTGAGTTCGAGGCGCCCGCTCTCGCTGTCGGGCAGGTCGGCGACCAGGGCCACCGCGTCGGGTGTCGAGGCGACCGTCCGGTCCAGCAGGGTCACCAGGGTCGCGGTGTCGTCGACCGGGTGCGCGGTGTCGTTGCGGTCGAGGATCGCCCGCTGGCGCTCGTCGGCGGCGAGGATGTCGATATCGCCGACCGCCGTGGTGGCGTCGGTGACCACCGCGGCGAGCAAGTGCGACAGCCGTTCCGCGAAACCTTCCACCGTGGCGGCGTCGAAAAGGTCGGTGGCATAGGTGAAGAATCCACCGATGCCCGCAGCACCGCCGTCCTCGGCATAGGCATCGGCGACGATCAGATGCAGATCGAACTGCGACACATCCAGATCAGCATCCACACCGGCCACGCTCAGCCCCGGCAACTCCAGCGCGGTACGAGCCAGATTCTGGAACGACAAGCCCACCTGGAACAACGGATGATGCGCCGTCGACCGCGGCGGATTCAACACCTCCACCAAACGCTCGAACGGAACATCCGCATGCGCAAACGCCCGCAGATCCGTCTCCCGCTGCCGCACCAGCAGATCCGCGAACGACTCCCCACGATCCAGCCGCGTACGGAACACCACCGTATTCACGAACATGCCGATCAAATCATCGAGCTCGGCCTCGCCCCGGCCCGCCACAGGCGTACCGATCGCAATGTCATCGGACCCCGACAACCGCGCCAACAACACCGCAAGCGCGGTGTGCACCACCATGAACACCGTGGCACCATGCGCATGCGCGAGTTCCACCAGCCCCGCGTGAGTCTCGGCATCGATGTCGATGCCCACGCGCGCACCGGCGAGTGAGGCGACAGGTGGCCGCGGCCGATCGGTGGGCAACTCGAGCAGGTCGGGAAGATCGGCCAACTCCTGCCGCCAATACGCGATCTGCTGGGCCGCAATGGAATCCGGATCGGATTCGTCGCCCAGGACGGCCCGCTGCCACAGCGCGTAATCGGCATACTGCACGCGCAGCGGTTCCCACCCGGGGGCATTGCCGGATGTCCGCGCCGCGTACGCGGTCATCACATCGCGCACCAGCGGCCCCATCGACGACCCGTCGGCGGCAATGTGGTGGACCACAACGGCGAGCACGTACTCGCGGCGGGAACCCGGTGCCAGATCCGAGATCTGGAACAGCCGCACCCGCAGCGGCACCTCGGCCGTCACATCGAACGGTGTCGCGGCCAGCTCGTAGACCGCCGACGCCACCCGATCCGAGGCGATCGGTTCAGGCGCGACTCCCAGCCGGGTGTCGGCCGGTAGCACCACCTGCACCGGCCCGTCCGCGGTTTCCGGATAGATCGTGCGCAGGACCTCGTGCCGGGCGACCACGTCGTCGAGCGCGTCGGACAGCGATTCCACGTCCAGGCTGCCGGTGAGGCGCAGCGCAAACGGCAGGTTGTAGGCGGCCGATCCGGGCGTGTGCGTGCCGTCGGCCTGGTCGAAGCGGTTGAGGAACCACATCCGCTGCTGCGCCAGCGACAGCGGCAGCCGCTCCGGCCGCACGAGGGCGCCGAGCTCGACCGACGGCGCGGCGTGCACCTCGGATTCCACGGCCGCGGCCAGCCCGCTCACCGTCGGTGTCTCGAACAGCGCCCGCACCGGCACGCGACCGCCGAGGGCCGCACCCAGCCGCGCCACCACCTGCGTGGCGACCAGTGAATTACCGCCGAGGGCGAAGAAGTCGTCGTCGGCGCCGACGCGGTCCAGGCCGAGCACCTCGCCGAAGATCTCGGCCACGATCTCCTCGACCGGTGTTGCGGGAGCGCGGAATTCGCGGCTGGCGAAGGTCGGCTCGGGCAGTGCCTTGCGGTCGAGCTTGCCGCTGGCATTGAGCGGAAAGGCGTCCAGGACCACAATGGTGGCCGGAACCATATAGGCCGGAAGGGTATTCGACACCGCGACACGCAGCCGGTCGGTATCGATCTGCTTGCCCGGCGCCGCAACGACGTAGGCGACCAGCTGGTCACCCAGCGACGAGGACGCCACCAGCGCCACGGCCTGGCTGACCACGGGTTGCGCCAGCAGCGCGGTCTCGATCTCCCCCAGCTCGATTCGCTGACCGCGGAACTTCACCTGGAAATCGGTGCGGCCGAGGTAATCCAGGCGGGCGGGCAGATCACCGGCGGCGGCACGCCAGACCACCAGATCACCCGTGCGATACATGCGGGTGCCGTCCCCGAAGGGGTTGGCCACGAACCGATCCGCCGTCAGATCCGGCCGCCGCACATATCCGCGCGCCAGCTGATCACCGGCCAGATACAGCTCCCCCGGGACACCGGCGGGCACCGGCCGCAGGCGGCCGTCCAGCACATACACCTGGGTGTTCCACTGCGGCAGGCCGATCGGCACGGTCGGCCGGTCCTCGCCCCATGCGGGCCAGTAGGTCACCGACACCGCGGCCTCGGTCGGCCCGTACAGGTTGTGGACCCGGGCGGGCGACACGCGATGGAAGGCGTCGACGGTCTCCGGCGGCAGCGCCTCGCCGATCACCAGCACGTCCTGCAGGGTCGGGCAGGCGCCCGGTGCGGTGTGTGCGGCGAAGATGGTGAGCATGGACGGCACGAAATCGGTGACCGTTACACCCTGCGCCGCAATGGTTTCCGCGACGTAGATCGGATCCCGGTGGCCGTCGTGCGTGGCCACGACCAGCTTCGCACCGGTCCGCAACGGCATGAAGTACCCCCACAGCGACACATCGAACGTCGTCGCGGTCTTCTGCAGGTACACATCACCCGTGCCCAGCGGGTAGGCGGCCAACATCCAGGTGATCTGGTTGTGAATGGCCGCATGCGAAACGGCCACGCCCTTGGGGCGCCCGGTCGAGCCGGAGGTGAAGATGACGTAGGCGGGATGCTCGGGCCGCAGCGGGCTCCGCAGTTCCGCGGGCCGGATGGGGCTGGGATCGAAGCCGCCGAGGTCCATGGTGTCCAGCCGCAGCACCGGCGTGCCGTACGGCAGCGCAACCGAATCGGCGACCGTGCTGACCACGACGATCGGGCGGGCGGTGTCGAGGATGTGGGCAATGCGCTCGACCGGATGATCCGGATCCAACGGCACATACGCCCCACCCGCCGCAACGATCGCGTACATGCCGACCACCAGATCCAGCGACCGCCGAATCGCCAGGCCCACCAGGGTCTCCGGACCGACGTCCCGCGAAATCAGCAGCCTGGCCAGCTGGTTCACTCGGGCGTCGAACTCGGCGTAGGTGAGGGTTTCGCCCTCGTAGGCGATCGCGACCGCGTCCGGGTACTGGTCGACCGCGCGCCGGTACCCGTCGAGCAGCAGCTCCGGCTCGACCGGATAGCCGGTGTCGTTCCAGTCGTAGAGGATCTGTACGCGCTCGTCGGGACGCAGCAGGTCGATATCGCCCACCGGGAGGGCGGGCTCGGCGGTGACGGCCTCGAGCATGCGCACCAGCCGGTCGGCGAAGCCCGCGATCGTGACCTCATCGAAAAGATCGACCGCATACGTGAACAACGCCGAGAAACCCCCCGGCACACCGCCGTCCTCCCGCGGCACCACCGTCAACTGCAGATCGAACTTCGCAACAGCACCATCGAACTCCACAGCCGAAGCAGTCAATCCGGGCAGTTCCAGCCGCGGCCTATCCATGTTCTGGAAGAACAACGCCACCTGAAACAACGGATGATGCGCCTGCGACCGCACCGGATCCAACACCTCGACCAACCGCTCGAACGGCAACTCCGCATGCGAAAACGCCGCCAGATCGGCCTCTTTCACCTGGGTGAGCAGATCGGTGAACGATTGGCCCGAGTCGATTCGTGTCCGCAACACCAGCGTGTTGACGAACATGCCGATGAGCCCGTCCAATTCACGCTCGCCGCGTCCGGCCACGGGAGTGCCGATGGCGATATCGTCGGTCCCCGACAACCTCGCCAGCAGTGCCGCGAAAGCAGCATGCACCACCATGAACAGCGACCCACCCGCGCGCTGCGCGAGATCCTCGAGCCTGCCGTGCAACTCGGCATCGACCGAGAAGGCGTACTCGGCACCGTGTCCGGACGCCACCGCGGGCCGCGGCCGATCGGCCGGAAGATCCAGCCGGTCCGGGATGCCCTCCAAAGCCGCACGCCAATAAGCGATTTGCGCCGCCGCCACCGATTGCGGGTCCGACTCGTCACCGAGCACCACCCGCTGCCACAGCGCGTAGTCGGCGTACTGCACCGGCAGCGGCGCCCACGCGGGCATGGCCCCGTTGCGGCGAGCCAGGAAGGCCACCAGCAGATCTCGCATGAACGGCGCGACCGAGGCGCCGTCGGCGGCGATATGGTGCACCACGACGGCGATCACGTGGTCGTCGGGCGCCAGCTCGGCCACACCGATCCGCAGCGGGATCTCGGCGGCCACATCGAATCCGTCGAGGGCGTACTCGGTCAGCCAGCCCTCGATCTCGTCCTCGGTCATCGGCTGCGGCGACAGGTCCGGGATCGCCTGCTCCACAGGCAGAATCACCTGGTAACCGGTGCCGTCCACCGCCGGGTAGACGGTGCGCAGGGTCTCGTGCCGTTCGATCACGTCCACGATCGCCGCGGCGAGCGCGTCGACGTCGAGATAGCCGGTGAGCCGGATGGCGAACGGAATATTGTTCGCCGCCGAGGCCGGATCGAACTGGTTGAGGAACCACATCCGCTGCTGGGCCAGCGACAGCGGGATGTGCTCGGGCCGCGGCATCGGCGCGAGCGGCAATCGGCCGCCCTCGCCCTTGACCGGTTCCAGCCGTTCGGCCAGCGCGGCCACGGTGGGTGCCTCGAACAACAGCCGCGCCGGCACTCGGGCGGAGATCAGCGCGCCCAGCCGCGCCGCGACCTGGGTCGCGATCAGCGAGTTGCCGCCCAGTTCGAAGAAGTCGTCGTCGGCGCCGACCGGTGTCGGCGGCTCGAGCAGTTCGGTGAAGACGCCCGCCACCAGCTCTTCCAGCGGGCCGGACGGGGCGCGGAATTGCCTGCCCTGCAGGATCGGGGCGGGCAGGGCGACGCGGTCCAGCTTCCCGACGGGGGTCAGCGGGATCTCGTCGAGCACCATGATGGTGGTCGGCACCATGTGCGCGGGCAGGCTCTGTTCGGCCGCCGCGGTGAGTTCCGCGGTGTCGACGACCGCGCCGGGCGCGGCGTGCACGTAGGAGACGAGAATCGTGGCGCCGGTGTCGAGGGCGTGACCGACGGTGACCGCGAAATCGACGGACTCGTGCGCGGCCAGCACCGCGTCGATCTCACCCAGCTCGATCCGGAAACCCCGGATCTTCACCTGGAAATCGTTGCGGCCCAGATATTCCAGGTCGCCGTCCGCCGTCAGGCGCACCAGGTCGCCGGTGCGGTACAGACGAGAGCCACCCGCCGACGCATCCCCGAAGGGGTTGGCGACGAAACGGGACGCGGTCAGCGATGGCCGCGCGTGGTAGCCCCGCGCCACCTGTGCGCCGCTGATGTACAGCTCACCGACGGCCCCGGTGGGCACCGGGGCGAGCCGCTCGTCGAGGACGTATTCGGTGATGGCGCGGATCGGCGGGCCGATGGTGACCGGTTGCCCCGGCACCAGCGGCGCGCTGATATTGGTCATGATCGTGGTCTCGGTCGGACCGTAACCGTTGTAGAACTCACGGGTACCCGTCGCGACCGGAATCACCCAGCGGCGCACCAACTCCGGCGGGCAGGCTTCACCACCGGCCACCACCACACGCAGCTCGTCCAGGCCGGTCGGATCCACCGACGCCAAGGCGGCAGGAGTGATGAACGCGTGGGTGACACCTTCGCGGGCCAGCAGAGCCGCCAACTCGTCGCCGCCGAACACTGTCGGCGCGGCCACCACCATGGTCGCCGCCCCGCCGATCGCCAACAACAACTCCAGCACCGACGCGTCGAACGACGGCGACGCGAAATGCAAAGTCCGCGACTGACCGTCGACCCGATACCGCTCCCGCTGCTCATCGCAGAAGCTCGACAACCCGGCCTGCGTGACCACGACGCCCTTGGGCTTACCGGTCGACCCCGAGGTGTAGATGACATACGCCGGATGCTCGGCACGCAACGGCCGCAACCGATCCGCGTAGGTGACCGGATCGGCCGGGAATTCCTCCAGCCTGCGGGTGAATTCGGCGGTGTCGAGGGGCAGCCACTCGACCTCGTCGGGCAGGTCGGCGCGCACCTCGGCCACCGTCAGGCCCACCACCGCGCGGGCATCGGCCACCATGTGCGCGACCCGCTCGGCGGGGTAGTTCGGATCCACGGGCACGAATCCCGCACCGGTCTTCGCGACCGCCCACACCGCGACCACCGAATCCAGTGACCTGGGGATACCGATGGCGACGAGGTCCTCCGGACCGATTCCGCGATCGATCAGCAACCGCGCCAGCCGGGTTGATCGTTCATCCAATTCGGCATAGGTCAGCTCGGCCAGCGTGGCCGTGGCGTCGGCGAAGACGACGGCGATACCGCTCGGATCGGCCTCCACCGCGGTGGCCATGAGCTGCGGCAGAGTCGTGACGCGCGGTCGGCGGGTACGGGTCGGTCGTACTCGTGCCGGGCGGGTCATACCGTCTTCACTTCCGGAGTCGCGTACCGCCCGACCACCCGCACCACGTGTCCTCACCCTGCCTGTTGTCGCATTTCCCGCGCTGTAGCAGCGCCACCCTAGGTCAATCGAGCACGGCTGCCTAGCGTGTTACGGCCGTGCGAACATTCCGGTGCGGAGGGCCTGCCGCTCCGGAACGAGACCATTGTCCGGTACGGAAGCCGACCCGTCACACCGTGGGTGCGGATCTCTCACCGAAATCGGTCAGTCCTGGGCGTCGCCCAGCAGTCGGCGCAGCGCAGGGCCGATCTCCTCGAGAGCCGTGGGGCTCAACAGTTGATCGTGTGTGGTCGGCACCGGATGGTCGACGATGGTGCCGTCCACATACGGTGCCCAGTCGGAGGCGGTGAGGTTGCGGGCGGCGTTGCCGGTGTCACAGGCGGCACGGAAGAACTCGATCGTGCCGTGGAACACAGCGGGCCGGTGGTCGGCGAGCAGTTCGGCCGAGCGAACCGCGCCGCGATAGATCCGCCGCACCTGCTCGAGGGTCAGCGTGATCATGTCGGCGGGGAAGGTCGCATGCAGCGCGGCCAGCGCGGTATCGCTCAGTTCGTGCGGATCGCCGTCCGGCAGGGCATCGGCGGAGATACCGAGTTCGGCGAGGGCGTCGCGCAGGGTGGTGTGGAAATCGGCGACGTCCAGATCCGGATAGCCGTCCAGGATGGCCAGCAGCGCCACCTGTTCGCCCGCGGCCTGCAACTCGGTGGCAATCGCGTGGGCCAGGACCCCGCCCAGCGACCAGCCCACCACCCGGTACGGCCCGTGTGGCTGCACCGACCGAATCTCGGTGATGTAGCGCAGGGCCATGTCCCGCACCGACTCCGGCACATAATCCTCGCTCAGCGCCGGGGACTGCAATCCCCACACCGGGCGCTGCGGCAGATACGGCGCCAGACCCGAATAGGCCCAGGCCAGCCCGTACATCGGGTGGATGCAGAACAGCGGGTCCGCGGTGCCCGACAGCAGCGGCAGCAACACCTGGAACGCCGTATCGTCCAGGTGCTGCGCATCGATGCGGCGCGCGAGACCCGCGACCGTGGGGTCGGTGAAGAACCACGGCATCTCGACCCGGGCACCGGTGAGCTCCCGCAACCGGGCCACCACCCGAGCGACCAGCAGGGAGTTGCCGCCCAGAGCGAAGAAGTCGTCGTCGGCGCCGATCTCGCTGCCAGTGGCGAGCAGTTCCGCGAATGCGGTTGCCACCGCCCGTTCGGTCGCGGTCTCGGGTGCGCGGAAGACGGTGCCGCCCATGGCCTCCGGTGCGGGCAGGGCGCGGCGGTCGAGCTTGCCGTTGGGGGTGAGCGGCAGGGCCTCCACCACCATGATCACGTCGGGAACCATGTAGCCGGTGAGGAATTCGCCCACGGCCGACCGCAGGGCGATCGGATCGGGATGCGAACCGTGGTCGGCGACAACGTAGGCCACCAGCCGGTCGCCCACGCGATCGTCACGGTGCACCAGGACCGCGGCCTGGCCGACACCGGCGCAGCGCAGCAGGGCCGCCTCGATCTCGCCGGGTTCGATGCGGAAGCCGCGCAATTGCACCTGCTGGTCGCTGCGCCCGGCATATTCGAGCCGGGCGGCCGAATCGCGGCGGCCGACGTCTCCGGAGCGGTACAGCCGGGAACCGGGCGGTCCGAACGGGTTCGCCACGAAGCGGGTGGCGGTGAGTCCGGGCCGCCCGAGGTAGCCGCGCGACAGCTGCTCGCCCGCCACGTACATCTCCCCGGGCACACCGGTGGGGACCGGATGCAGGCGCTCGTCGAGCACATGGACCTGCAAGCCCGGCAGCGGATATCCGACGACACTCGCCGGGGTTGCCGTGGACCGTTCGTCCAGCCCCAGGAACGACACGTGCACCGTGGTTTCGGTGATGCCGTACATGTTCACCAGCCGGGCCTCGCGGTGCCGTTCGTACCACGGCGCCAGGCGGCGCGGATCCAGGACCTCACCGCCGAAGACGATGTGGCGCAGCGCGAATTCGCCGGTATCGGCCGCTCGGTCGGCGGCGATCAGTTGATAGAACGCCGACGGTGTCTGATTGAGCACGGTCACGCGCTCGCGGATCAGCAACTCTCGGAACAGGTCCGGGGCGCGCGAGGTCAGATAGTCCACGACCACGACGCTGCCACCGGTGCCGAGCGCGGCCCACAGCTCCCACACCGAGAAGTCGAAGGCGAAGGAGTGGAACATCGTCCACACATCCGTGTCGTCGAAACCGAACAGCGGCTGGGTATTCGCCAACAGCTGCAGCACATTCCGGTGAGTGACACCGACGCCCTTCGGGACGCCGGTGGAGCCGGACGTGTAGATGACGTAGGCAAGGTGGTCGGGGCGTAGCGGGGATCGGCGGTCGGCATCGGTCACCGGCGCGTCGTCGAAGTCCCCCGCTCGGTCGAGCAGCAGCACTGGAATATCGGTGGGGGGCAGCTGCTCTCGCGCCTCGACGGTGGTGAGAACGCAGGCCGGTGCGGCGTCGGACAGCAGGAACTCCTGCCGCTGCCGCGGGTAGGTGGTGTCGACGGGTAGGTAGCCCGCGCCGGACTTGAGCACCGCGAGCAGTGCGACCGGCAGGTCCTCGGTGCGCGGAACCGCCACCGCCACCAGCGATTCCGGGCCTGCGCCGCCTGCGATGAGGGCTCGTGCGAGGCGGTTGGCCCGCCGGTCGAGGTCGTCGAAGGTCAGGGTGCGGCCATCGGAACGGATGGCGATCGCCATGGGGCGGCGGTGCACCTGGTCGTCGAGAAGCTCGACCAGCGACGCGGCGGTGGCGGTGCGCGGTTCGGCCAGTGGTGCATGCCGCTGCGATGCCCGGTCGTCCGCGGTGAGCAGGTCTATATCGCCGATAGCCGCGTCTGCCGAGGTGAGGGCGGTGAGAATGCGCCGGAAGCGGTCGGCGAAGCCGCGCACGGTGGCCTCGTCGAACAGGTCGGTCGCGTACGTCAGCGCCGCGGCGATGCCCTGCGCGGTACCCGTCGCGTCGGTGTGTTCGGCGAGGGTGAGCTGCAGATCGAATTTGGCCGGGGTGGGGACCGCGTCCAGGCCGGATACGGTGAGGCCGGGTAGTCGGAGCTCGGCCGGGGTGAGGTTCTGGAAGGTCAGCATCGCCTGGAACAGCGGATGCCGGGCCGCCGACCGCGCCGGGTCGAGCAGTTCGACGAGCCGCTCGAACGGAACGTCGGCGTGGGCGAAGGCGGCGACGTCGGTGCGGCGGATGCGCTGCAGCAGGTCGGGCACGGTGGTGGCGGGATCGATCTCGGTGCGCAACACCAGGGTGTTGACGAACATGCCGATCAGATCGTCCAGCGCCGCCTCGCCGCGACCGGCGACCGGGGTGCCGATGGCGATGTCGCGGGTGCCGGACAGGCGCGCGAGCAGCACCGCCAGCGCGGCGTGGGCCACCATGAACAGCGTCGAATGATGTTCCCGGGCGAGCTGTTTCAGAGCGGCGTGCAGATCCGGCTCGATCTCGAATTCGATGGTCGCGCCCTGGTAGGAGGCGACGGCCGGGCGGGGGCGGTCGGCAGGCAGGTTCAGTTGTTCCGGGAGCGCTGCCAATTCGCGTCGCCAGTACTCGATCTGCTGGGCCAGCAGCGAGTGCGGATCGTCCTCGGCGCCGAGTGCCCGCTGCTGCCACAGCGCATAGTCGGCGTACTGCACGGGCAGTGGCGCCCAGGCCGGGACCTCTCCGGCCGTCCGAGAGGTGTAGGCCAGCATGAGGTCGCGGGTCAGCGGGCCCATGGACCACCCGTCGGTGGCGATGTGATGCGCCACGACGACCAGCACATGGTCGGTCGGATCGAGCCGGAACAGCGCGGTGCGGAACGGGATCTCGCGGGTCACATCGAATCCGGCCGAGACGACGGCGGCTACCTCCCGCTCGATGCCGAAGGCGTCGACGGGTTTCGGCACGACGTCGACGACGACATCCCGCGTCGAATGGACGACCTGCACCGGTCCGGCCTCGTCCGAGGGATAGGTGGTGCGCAGGATTTCGTGCCGCACCACCAGATCGGCCACGGCCTGTTCCAAGGCGGCCACATCGAGCTCGCCCGAGAGCCGGATCGCGACCGGAATGTTGTACACCGCTGCGGCCGTATCGAATTGGTTGAGGAACCACATCCGCTGCTGCGCGAACGACAGCGGAACACGTTCCGGCCGCGGCCCCGCGATCAGAGCCGGGCGGGGACGATCCGCGGACCGCTCGACATTCGAGGCCAACGCCGCCACCGTCGGTGTCTCGAACAGACTGCGGACCGACACCCGGGTCTCCAGAGCCGCGCCGACACGAGCGGCGACTTGGGTGGCGAGCAACGAATTGCCACCGAGTGCAAAGAAGTCGTCGTCCGCACCGACCCGATCCACACCGAGAACATCGGCATACACCGACGCCACGACCTCTTCGATCGGAGTCGACGGTGCCCGGAACGCCGTCGACTCGAATTCGGGCTCCGGCAACGCCTTCCGGTCCAGCTTGCCGTTGACATTCAACGGCAATGCCTCGAGGACGACAAAGGCCGACGGAACCATATAGGACGGCAAGGCTCGTGACAGTGCGGACTTCACGCGGGGAACGTCGAGGTCGACAGTGGCGGGGACGAGGTAGGCGACCAGACGGTCGCCCGTGCGGGCGTCGTGTTTTGCCAAGACCGCGGCCTGGGCGATCTCCGGTAGGGACAGGAGGGCGGATTCGATTTCGCCTAGTTCGATGCGGAAGCCGCGGATCTTCACCTGAAAGTCGGTGCGGCCGCGGTATTCCAATTCGCCGTCGGCGGTCCACGCGGCCAGGTCGCCGGTGCGGTACATGCGGGTGCCGGGGACGCCGAAGGGGTTGGGGACGAATCGGTCTGCGGTGAGGGTGGGGTGGGCGAAGTAGCCGCGGGCCAATTGGGCTCCCGCGAGGTACAGCTCGCCCGCGACGCCGGGCGGGACGGGATGCAGGCGCGCATCCAGGACGTAAGCCTGGCTGTTCCACTCCGGGCTGCCGATCGGCACCACGGCTTGGTCGGCGTCGGTCACCTCGTGGGAGGTGATGGATACCGCGGCCTCGGTGGGACCGTACAGATTGAACAGCGCCACCTTCGGGTGAGTGGTGCGGAAACGGTGGGCCAGGGCGGCGGGCAGGGCCTCGCCGATGGCCAGGACTCGGCGGAGGGTGGACAGGCCGCTTGTTGCCTGGGTGTGGCCGGTGTCGTCGGCGAGTAGGGCGTCGAGCATGGACGGGACGACGTGCAGGGTGGTCACTCGCGCGCGAGCGATCAGGTCGTTCAGGTAGGCGGGGTCGCGGTGGCCGTCCGAGGTCGCGATGACCAGGCGGCCGCCGCAGGTGACGGCCGACCAGAATTCCCAGACCGACAGATCGAAGGTGGCCGCGGTCTTCAGCAGGACGGCGTCCTCGGTGCCCAGGCCGAATTCCGCTGCCTTCCAGAGTAATTGGTTGACGATCGCCGCGTGTGGCACGGCCACGCCCTTCGGGCGGCCGGTCGAACCGGACGTGAAGATCACGTATGCGGTGTTCTCGGGCCGCAGCGGGGCCACCCGCTCGGTATCGGCGAGGGGAGCGCCGGACAGCGACGACAGATCCAGCCGGTCGATCTCGATCGCTTGCGGGACAGCACAACCCACCGCCGCGTTGGTCAGCACGCATATCGGGTCCGACGTCTCGAGGATGTAGCGCACCCGCTCCTCCGGCTGGTCCGGATCCACCGGTACGTAGGCGCCACCGGCGGCCGTGACCGCGTACATGGCGATCACGAGATCCAGCGACCGGCGCAACATCAAGGCCACCCGTGTCTCCGGTCCCACACCCAGCGAAATCAGCTGCCGTGCCAGACGATTCACCCGGTCGTCGAGCTCGACGTAGGTGAGGGTGTGCGGCGCGTCCGGCCGGGCCGGGTCGTCGACGACCACCGCCGTCACCTCGGGAACCGCCGCGACCGTGGCCTCCAGCAAGCCCGCCAGCGTGGGCCTGCGGAAAATGCCGTATCCGGGTGTGTACAGCGCCGCCGAATCCAGCGGGTAGCCGGTCGTATTCGGGCGGGTCAGGACGCGGTGGCGTTCGTGACAGTCCAGTAGCGGCAGGTCACCCACCGGCGTGGTCGCGTCGGCGGCGACGCCGGACAGGATCCGGGACAGGCGCTGCGCGAAGGTCTCCGCCGTGGCACGGTCGAAAAGGTCGGTGGCGTAGGTGAAGAAACCACCGATGCCCGCAGGACTGCCGTCCTCGGCATAGGCATCGGCGACGATCAGATGCAGATCGAACTGCGACACATCCAGATCCGCATCCACACCTTCGACACTCAACCCCGGCAACTCCAGCGCGGTCCGAGCCAGATTCTGGAACGACAACCCCACCTGGAACAACGGATGATGCGCCGTCGACCGCGGCGGATTCAACACCTCCACCAAACGCTCGAACGGAACATCCGCATGCGCGAACGCCCGCAGATCCGTCTCCCGCTGGCGCACCAACAGATCCGTGAACGACTCCCCACGATCCAGCCGCGTACGGAACACGACGGTGTTGACGAACATGCCGATGAGGTCGTCGAGCTCGGCCTCGCCCCGGCCCGCCACAGGCGTACCGATCGCGATGTCATCGGACCCCGACAACCGCGCCAACAGCACCGCAAGCGCCGCGTGCACCACCATGAACACCGTGGCACCGTGCGCACGCGCAAGGTCCGCGAGTCCGGCATGGGTGGCCGAATCGACCCGGAACGGCACCCGTCCACCGGCCATCGTCGCCACGGCGGGCCGCGGCCGGTCGGTCGGCAGCTCCAGCACATCCGGCAGCCCGGCCAGTTCGCGACGCCAGTACGCGATCTGCTGCGCGGCAATCGAATCCGGATCGGTCTCGTCTCCCAGCACCGCGCGCTGCCACAGCGCGTAATCGGCATACTGCACCGACAGCGGCGCCCACCCCGGAGCCTCCCCCGATGTCCGCGCCGCGTACGCGTTCATCACGTCGCGCACCAGCGGCCCCATCGACGAGCCGTCGGCGGCAATGTGGTGCACGACCACGGCCAGAACGTGGTCGGCGGGCGTGCCCGGCGCGACATCGGCGATCTCCAACAGTCGCACCCGCACCGGCACCTCGCCGGTCACGTCGAACGGTGTCGCCGCCAGCTCATACACCGCGGCGGGCACTTCGGCAGCCGGGATCGATTCGGGCACAACGGGTTCCCGGTCGGAGGCCGGAAGCACGAGCTGAACCGGTCCGTCGGAAGTCTCGGGATAGACGGTGCGCAGCACCTCGTGCCGCTTGATCACGTCATCCAGCGCGGCCGACAGCGCGGCCACGTCCAGTTCGCCGCGCAGCCGCAGCGCGAACGGCAGGTTGTAGGCCGCCGATCCGGCGGTGCCGCCCTCGTCGAACCGGTTGAGGAACCACATCCGCTGCTGTGCCAGCGACAGCGGTAGGTGCTCGGGCCGGGGAATCCCGCCCAGCGGCACGGTGCGACGCCCGTGTGTCTGCGATTCGACGGCCGCGGCGAGGCCCGCGACGGTCGGCGTTTCGAACAGCGCCCGCACCGGTATGCGCGCCTCGAGCAGCGCACCCACTCGCGCGACCACCCGGGTGGCGATCAGCGAGTTGCCGCCGAGTGCGAAGAAATCGTCGTCGGCACCGACCCGCGGAGCCTCGAGTACGTCCGCGAACACACCGGCCACGATCTCTTCGATCGGTGTTGCGGGAGGACGGGATTCGCCGGAAACGAAGGTCGGTGCGGGTAGTGCCCTCCGGTCGAGCTTGCCGCTGGCATTGAGCGGCAGCGCATCCAGTGCAACGATCGCGGCCGGAACCATGTAGGCGGGCAGTGTCTTCCCCAACGCGGTCCGCAGCTCCGCCGGGTCGATTCGGTTGCCGGGCACCGGGACGGCATAGGCGACGAGCTGTTCTCCCAGCGGGGATTCGGTGACGATGGCCACGGCCTGACTGACCGACGGCTGCGCCAGCAGCGCGGCCTCGATCTCCCCCAGCTCGATTCGCTGACCGCGGAACTTCACCTGGAAATCCGTGCGACCGATGTAATCCAGGCGCGGCGGGTGGTCACGCCAGACCACCAGGTCGCCGGTGCGGTACATCCGGGTGCCGTCCCCGAAGGGGTTGGCCACGAACCGATCCGCCGTCAGATCCGGCCGCCGCACGTATCCGCGCGCCAGCTGGTCACCGGCCAGATACAACTCGCCGGACACCCCCGCCGGGACGGGCTGCAAGCGCGCGTCCAACACGTAGACCCTAGTGTTCCACTGCGGCACACCGATCGGCACGCTCGGCCGATCCGCACCGTCGGCCTGCCAGTAGGTCACCGACACCGCAGCCTCGGTGGGCCCGTACAGGTTGTGCACGCGGGCGGTCGACATCGCGCGCACGGCATCGACCGTCTCCGGCGGCAACGCTTCACCGATGACGAAGATGTCGCGCAGGGTCGGGCACGATCCGGCCGGTAGATGCGCCGCGAACACGGTCAGCATCGACGGGACGAAATCGGTGACCGTTACACCCTGCGCCGCAATGGTTTCCGCGACGTACATCGGATCACGGTGGCCGTCGTGCGTGGCAACGACCAACTTCGCGCCAGCACGCAACGGCATGAAGTAACCCCACAGCGACACATCGAACGTCGTCGCGGTCTTCTGCAGGTACACATCGCCTGGACCGAGCGGATACTGCGCGAGCATCCATTCGAGCTGGTTGTGAATGGCCCCATGCGAAACGGCGACGCCCTTGGGACGGCCGGTGGAGCCGGAGGTGAAGATGACGTAGGCGGGATGCTCGGGCCGCAGCGGGCTCCGCAGTTCCTCGTGGCGCACCGGGTCCGAAGAGTAGGCAGCGGTGTCCAGCCGATCGATCTCGAGCAGGTCCGGCCCCTGTTCCGGCTGCGGCACGGCATCGCGGGACGTGGTCAGAATGCACAGCGGCCGGGCTGTGTCGAGGATGTGAGCAATGCGCTCGACCGGATGATCCGGATCCAGCGGCACATACGCCCCACCCGCCGCGACGATGGCGTACATGCCGACCACCAGATCCAGCGACCGCCGAATCGCCAACCCTACCAGAACTTCCGGGCCGACGCCTCGGGAAATCAGCAGTCGGGCAAGGCGATTGGCGCGGGTGTCGAACTCCGCATAGGTCAGCGTCTCGCCCTCATAGGAGACCGCCGATGCGTCCGGGTGCAGCGCCGCGGCCTCGCGATAGCCGTCCAGCAACAAGCCGGGCGTAATGGTGTGTCGAGTGTCGTTCCACCTGTGGAGGATTCGCTTACGCTCGGCCTCCGACAGCAGGTCGACCGCGCCTATCGGCCGCTGGGGGTCGTCGGCCGCCGCGTCCAACATCCGTGCCAGCCGGTCGGCGAAGCCCGCGATCGTGGCCTCATCGAAAAGATCGACCGCATACGTGAACAACGCCGAGAAACCCCCCGGCACACCGCCGTCCTCCCGCGGCACCACCGTCAACTGCAGGTCGAACTTCGCAACAGCACCGTCGAATTCGACGGCCGAAGCAGTCAATCCGGGCAGTTCCAGCCGCGGCCTATCCATGTTCTGGAAGAACAACGCCACCTGAAACAACGGATGATGCGCCTGCGACCGCACCGGATCCAACACCTCGACCAACCGCTCGAACGGCAACTCCGCATGCGAAAACGCCGCCAGATCGGCCTCTTTCACCCCCGCCAACAGCTCAGTGAACGACCGGCCCGAGTCGACACGGGTCCGCAACACCAGCGTGTTGACGAACATGCCGACCAGCCCGTCCAATTCACGCTCGCCGCGTCCGGCCACGGGAGTGCCGATGGTGATGTCATCGGTCCCCGACAGCCTCGCCAACAGTGCCGCGAAAGCAGCATGCACCACCATGAACAGCGACGCCCCGCTGCGCTGCGACAACTCCACCAGCCGGGCATGGGTGCGGGCATCGATCTCGAAGGCGAATTCCGCGCCCCGTCCCGAGGCCACCGCGGGCCGCGGCCGATCGGCCGGAAGATCCAGCCGGTCCGGAATCCCCTCCAAAGCCGCACGCCAATAAGCGATCTGCGCCGCCGCCACCGATCCCGGGTCCGACTCGTCACCGAGCACCACCCGCTGCCACAGCGCGTAGTCGGCATACTGCACCGGCAACGGTTCCCAGCCGGGAGCGGTGCCCGCGCGGCGGGCCATGTAGGCGGTCATCACATCCCGCACCAGCGGCGCGATGGAGGTGCCGTCGGCCGCGATGTGGTGGATGGTGATCGCCAGGACGTGTTCGGTGGCGTCGGAGTCGAGCTCCAGCAGGGCGATTCGCCACGGCATATCGATGGTCACGTCGAAGCCGGCCGACGCGAAGGCCGCCAGCCAGTCGTCGAGTTCCGCCGTGGCGACGGGCTTCGCGGCCAGGTCCGGGATCGCCCGCTCAGGCGGCAACACCAGTTGATAGCCCGTGCCGTCCACGGCAGGATAGATCGTGCGCAGTGTCTCGTGCCGCTCCACCACGTCGGCGACGGCGGCCTGCAGGGCGTCCACGTCGAGGTCGCCGGACAAGCGGAGGGCGAAGGGAATATTGTTCGCCGCCGAGGCGGTGTCGAACCTGTTGAGGAACCACATCCGCTGCTGCGCGAGCGACAGCGGGATGCGTTCGGGGCGTTCCATCGGCGCCAGCCGCAACCGGCCACCGCCCCCGCTCATCGCCTCGACACCGGCGGCGAGTGCCGCGACGGTGGGTGCTTCGAACAGCAGCCGGGCGGGCACGCGGGTGCCGATCTCCGCACCCAGCCGCGCCGCGACCTGGGTGGCGATCAGCGAATTGCCGCCCAGATCGAAAAAGTCGTCGTCGGCGCCGATTTCGGCCGACGGATGCAGTAGGTCCGCGAACACGTCGGCGACCAGCCGTTCGTATTGTCCGGCAGGGGCGCGGAACTGCTTGGCCTGCAACAGCGGAGCGGGGAGCGCGGCTCGGTCCAGCTTGCCGACCGGGGTCAGCGGAATCTCGTCGAGCACCATGACGGTGGTCGGCACCATGTGCGCGGGCAGGCTGCGTCCGGCGAAGGCGAGCAGCTCATCGGTGTCGACGTCCGTTTCGGCGGCGTGCACGTAGGACACCAGCGCCGTTGCACCACTGTCGAGTACGTGGCCGACCGTCACGGCGAAATCGACGGACTCGTGCGCGGCCAGCACCGCATCGATCTCACCCAATTCGATCCGAAAACCCCGGATCTTCACCTGGAAATCGTTGCGGCCCAGATATTCCAGCTCACCATTCGCCGTCCACCGCACCAGATCACCGGTGCGATACAGGCGGGATCCGCCGCCCGAGCCCGCATCCCCGAAGGGGTTCGCGACGAATCGAGAGGCCGTGAGCGACGGGCGCGCATGGTATCCGCGAGCCAGTTGCGCACCGGCGATGTACAACTCCCCCACCGCACCGATCGGCACGGGCGAAAGGCGCTCGTCCAGCACATATTCGGTAATGCCGCGGATCGGCCCGCCGATGGTGACCAACTCCCCGGGCACCAGCGGCGCGCTGATATTGGTCATGATCGTGGTCTCGGTCGGACCGTAACCGTTGTAGAACTCCCGAGCACCCGTGGCGATGGGAATCGCCCAGCGGCGCACCAACTCCGGTGGGCAGGCTTCACCACCGGCCACCACCACACGCAGCTCGTCCAAACCCGCCGGGTCCACCGACGCCAAAGCAGCAGGAGTGATGAACGCGTGCGTCACCCGTTCGCGCCGCAACAGCGCGGCGAGTTCGTCGCCGCCGTATACGCTCGGCGCGGCCACCACCATGGCCGCCGCGCCGCCGATCGCCAACAACAACTCCAGCACCGACGCGTCGAACGACGGCGATGCGAAATGCAGAGTCCGCGAGTGGTTGTCGACGCGGTATCGCTCGCGTTGCTCGTCGCAGAAGCTCGACAACCCCGCCTGCGTGACCACGACGCCCTTGGGCTTACCGGTCGACCCCGAGGTGTAGATGACATACGCCGGATGTTCGGCGCGCAACGGCCGCAACCGATCCGCGTTGGTCACCGGCTCGGTCGAGCTTCGTTCCAGTTGCACGCGGACCGCGCCATCGACGGCCAGCCATTCCAGTCCGCCGGGCAGCCGGTCCCGCACGGCCGACACCGTGAGGCCCAGCGTCGCACCGGAATCCGACACCATATGCGCCACGCGCTCGGTCGGATAGTTCGGGTCCACGGGCACGAAACCCGCGCCGGACTTGGCGACCGCCCACACCGCGACAACCGAATCCACCGACCGCGGAATGCCGACCGCGACCACATCCTCAGGCCCGATACCGCGTTCGATCAGCAGCCGCGCCAAACGGGTCGATAGTTCATCCAGTTCGGCGTAGGTCAGCTCCGCCACCGTGGCCGTGGCGTCGGCGAAAACGACCGCGGCGCCGTCGGGATTCGCCTCGACAGCTATCGCCAGCAATCGCGGCAGGGTGGGGACGCGTGGCCGCCGATTTCGAGTGGGGCGCTGACGGGCGGGGCGCGTCATGCGCGCCACCCGCCCCGGATCCGGCGACTGTGGTCGTGCCTGCCCCGCCGGCCCCCGAATCCGCCCAACATCAAAATGAAACCTTCTTCGTGCCTAAGTAGAACCTCCGCAATCTTGCCTTGCTCGGGCCAATACCGCATCCCTGCTGGTTATGCACGCCCCAGAGATCGGGGTCACGAAGTTTTCAGAGCCGTTGGCTATCGCCGGGCAGCAATTCGTCCACAGTCAGAACAACGTCGGCGGCACCGAAGTTCGGGGACGGAATCGCTCCCTGTTCGATCACCACCGCCCGCAGATCCTCGAGCGGTTCCGGATCCAAGCCCGCGAGCCCATCCCGGTCGGTGAACAGATGCGTCACCCACTCATCGGCCAGCCCCGCGCTGGTCGCCTCCTCCGGCAACACCAGAGCAGCACCCGCGGCACCCGCCGCGACCACCTCGAGGACGCCCGCCACCGCGTCGGCACGCCCCTGACGGAAGGTCCGCGACTCGAAGGTCAGCTCGGTGCGCGACCGCAACCGGTCCACCGCGGCTGCCAGCGCGTCGTAGCCGAGCGTCCGGTCCGCGGCAGCGAAGGCCGGATCGGCACCGCGCAGCGCTCGCGTCCGGTTCGCATAGGTCACCGGCCGCGCCGATTCCCCGGCGATCTCGGCGATCACGTTCGGGTCATCGAGAATCAGCCAATCGATACCGCCCGGCTCACCACCCGGCCGGGTACCCGAGATCGCCACGCCGACCTTGATCTCCAGCGCCGCAGGCAGTTTCGCACCCTCGGCCACCGGAACAACTGCGGCACCGGCCTTCAGCACGGCCCAGGTCGCGACGGCGGCCTCGATACCCCGATCGAGCCGCACGGCCACGCCCACCCCCGGCCCGCAGCCGCGGCCGATGAGCACCCGCGCCAGCCGCGACGAACGGGCGTCGAGCTCCTGGTAGGAGACCGCATCCTCGCCGAAAGCCAGCGCGGGACCGTCGGGATCGTCCTCGACGGCCGCGGCCAGCGCCTGCGCCAGCGCGGTGCCGACGGTCGTGCCGGTGGTCTCGACCGGCTCCGCGCGTTCGGGCTCCACCCGGCGCTCCTGCTCGTCGAGCAGATCGATCGTGCCGACCGGCAGCTGCGGATCGGCGGCCACGGCGGCCAGGATTCGTTCGAAGCGGCGCCCCAGTGCCTGCACGGTCGACTCGTCGAACAGATCCGTCGCATAGGTCAGGACGGTGATCAGCTCGGCCGGCGAGCCATCGGCGTCGTGGCGCGGTTCCACGGTCACCTGCAGATCGAATTTGGCCGCCACCGCATCGGTGTCCAGCGCCGAGATCGTCAGCCCCGGCAGTTCGAGGTTCGGCTGCTCGGTGTTCTGGAACGACAGCACGACCTGGAACAGGCTCTGCGTCCCCGACCGGCCGGGCGCAACCACCTCGGCGACCCGCTCGAACGGGATATCGGAGTTGGCGAATGCGGAAAGGTCGGTCTCCCTGGCCTTTTCGACCAGCGCATCGAAGGTGTCGGAGGTGCTGACACCGGTGCGCAGGGCGAGGGTATTGACGAACATGCCGACCAGGTCATCGAGGGCGCGTTCGCCACGGCCCGCGATCGGGGTGCCGATGGCGATATCCGCACTGCCCGACTGCCGGGCCAGCAGCACCGCCAGCGCCGCGTGCACGACCATGAACAGCGACGAATTGTGTTCGCGCGCAATGCGAAGCAGTCCCTCGTGCACCGCGGCCGGAACCAGGAAGCCGACGGAACCGCCGCGCATCGACGGCACGGCCGGGCGCGGGCGGTCCGGCGCCAGCACCGGCGTCGTGGACAATCCGGCGAGCTGGTCGCGCCAGTAGCCCAATTGCCGTGCCGCGACCGAATTCTCCTCGTCGTCGCCGCCGATGACGGTGCGTTGCCAGATCGCGAAGTCGGCGTACTGCACTTCCAGGGGCGCCCAACCGGGTTCGCCGCCCTGGCTGCGGGCGACATAGGCGGTCACCAGATCTCGCGCCAGCGGTGCCATCGAGGCGCCGTCGCCCGCGATGTGGTGCAGCACCAAGGCGAGCAGGTACTCCTGCCCGGCGTCCAACAGCAGCGCGCGCACCGGGACCTGCTGTGTCACATCGAATCCGATGGACATCAGCTCGGTGATACGCCCGATCGGATCGATGGTGGTCTCCACCGGCAGGCCACCGGGCAGGGCCTCGGCGGCCGACAGGATCTCCTGATACGGCAGACCGCCCGGACCGCTGGCCGGATAGCGGGTGCGCAGCACCTCGTGCCGCTCCACCACGTCGGCGACCGCCTGCCGCAACGCGTCGACGTCGAGCGCGCCGGTGAGCCGGATGGCCAACGGGATGTTGTACGAGGGAGATTCGGGGTCGAGCTGGTTGATGACCCACATGCGCTGCTGTGCCAGCGACAGCGGCACGCGGTCGATGCGCGGCGCGGGCCCCAGCCGCGGGCGGACCGCTCCCGCGGCGGCGCCCGGCACGATGCGGGCCGCGAGCGCGCCGACCGTCGAGGCCTCGAACAGCTCGCGCACCGCGACACCGGCGTCGAGCGCCTCGTTGATGCGGGCCACCGCGCGGGTGGCCAGCAGCGAATTGCCGCCCAGCGCGAAGAAGTCGTCGTCCAGACCGACCTCGCCGACACCGAGCAAGCCGCCGAACACGTCGGCCACGGCCTGTTCGATGGGGGTGCCGGGGGCGCGGAACGCCGCGGAGCTCACGAACTCCGGTGCGGGCAGCGCCTTGCGGTCGAGCTTGCCGTTCGGGGTGAGCGGCAGCACCTCCAGCACCATGATCGCGTCGGGAACCATGTAACCGGTGAGGAATT
Organism: Nocardia transvalensis; assembly: GCF_015477765.1. Lineage (GTDB taxonomy): Bacteria > Actinomycetota > Actinomycetes > Mycobacteriales > Mycobacteriaceae > Nocardia > Nocardia transvalensis_A. The sequence continues at coordinate 878,961 of NZ_JADLQQ010000001.1, forward strand.
CGCCGACCTGCTCGCGCAGGACGGCCGGGTCCAGCTGCGCGCCGCTCTCGGCGACGACGTAGCCCACCAGCCGGTCACCGGCGTGCTCGTCGGCGCGCACGACCACCACGGCCTGGCTGACCCCCGGGCACTGCAGCAGTGCCGCCTCGATCTCGCCGAGTTCGATGCGGAAGCCGCGCAACTGCACCTGCTGGTCGCTGCGTCCGGCATATTCGAGCGCGGCCTCGCCGTTGAATCCGGCCCAGCGGCCGATATCGCCCGTGCGGTACATGCGCGAACCGGGTGCGCCGAAGGGATTGGCCACGAAGCGAGTGGCGGTCAGGCCCGGGCGGCCCAGGTATCCCCGCGACAGCTGCTCACCCGCGACGTACATCTCCCCGGCCACGCCCACCGGCGCCGGATGCAGCCGGTCGTCGAGGACATAGGTCTCGAGCCCCGGCAACGCGCGGCCGATGACGCTGGCCGGGCTGTCGGCCAGCCGCTCGTCCAGCGCCAGGAACGACACGTGCACCGTCGTTTCCGTGATGCCGTACATGTTCACCAGCTGCGGCGCATTCGAGGCGTGCCGCTCGTACCAGCGCTGCAGCTGCCGCAGATCCAGGGCCTCACCGCCGAAGACGACGTAGCGCAGCGCGAACTTGCCCTCGTCCGCGTGCGCGGCGCGATCGGCCTCGGCCAGCTGATAGAACGCCGAGGGCGTCTGGTTGAGCACGGTCACCTGTTCGCGAATCAGCAACTCACGGAACAGTTCCGGCGACCGCGAGGTCAGATAGTCGACCACCACGACCGCGCCGCCGTTGGCCAGCGCGCACCACAGCTCCCACACCGAGAAGTCGAAGGCGAACGAGTGGAACAGCGTCCACACGTCGGTCTCGTCGAATTCGAACAGCAGCTGGGTGTTCGCGAACAGCTCCAGGACGTTGCGATGCGAGACGCCGACGCCCTTGGGCAGGCCGGTGGAGCCGGAGGTGTAGATGACGTAGGCCAGATTCCGCGGTCGCAGCGGCGCGATCCGATCCGCGTCCTCGACCGGGGCATCGGCGAAGTTGCCGGACTCCTCCAACAGCACCACCGGAATGTCGGTGGCGGGCAGGGACTCCCGCGCCTCGGCGGTGGTGAGCACGCAGGTGGGCGCGGCGTCGGAGAGCATGAACTCGAGCCGCTGCTGCGGATAGGTGGTGTCGATCGGCAGATATCCGGCGCCGGCTACCAGCACGCCGAGCAGCGCGACGGGTAGCTCCTCGGTGCGCGGAACCGCCACGGCCACCAGGGTTTCCGGCCCGGCACCCTGCGCGATCAGCGCACGCGCCACCCGGTTGGCCCGCCGCTGCAGCTCGCCGAAGGTGAGGGTGGTGTCGCCGAAGCGGATCGCCACCGCATCCGGACGCCGACGCGCCTGCGCGGCAACGAGATCCACCAGCGTGACCGGCGGGACGCCCACACCGGGCGTATTCCATTCGTGCAGCACCAGGTCGCGCTCGCCGGGCGCCAGCACGTCGATGTCACCGACGACGGCAGCCGGGTCGGCGGCCACCGCCTCGAGGATGCGCCGGAAACGGTCGGCGAAGTCCTGCACGGTCGCCTCGTCGAACAGGTCGGTGGCGTAGGTGAACGCTGCCGACATGCCCCGCGGCACACCGTGTTCGTCGATGCGCTCCACCAGCGCCAGCTGCAGATCGAATTTGGCCAGCGGGACCGCCATATCCACCCCGGACACCGCGAGGCCGGGCAGCTCCAGATGGGTCTGCGCCAGATTCTGGAAGGTCAGCATCACCTGGAACAGCGGATGGCGGGCGGCCGAGCGCACCGGGTCCAGCAACTCCACCAGCCGCTCGAACGGCACATCCGCATGCCCGAAGGCCTCGACGTCGGTGTGGCGCACCGCCTGCAGCAAGGCGTCGAAGCGGGTGGCCGGGTCCACATCGGTGCGCAGCACCAGCGTGTTGACGAACATGCCGATCAGATCGTCCAGCGCGGCGTCGCCACGACCGGCCACCGGGGTGCCGACGGCTATGTCGCGGGTCCCCGACAACCGTGCCAGCAGCACCGCCAAGGCCGCGTGCACGACCATGAACAGTGTCGAATTATTCTGATGCGCATGGCGGTTCAGGGCCGCGTGCACACCGGCGTCGATCTCGAAGCCCAGCGTCGCACCGTGGTAGGAGGAGGCGGCCGGGCGCGGGCGATCGGCGGGCAGATCCAATTGTTCGGGCAGCGCGGCCAATTCCCGGCGCCAGAACGCGATCTGCTGGGCCAGTAGCGATTCCGGATCGTCCTCGTCGCCGAGGGCCTCCCGCTGCCACAGCGCGTAGTCGGCGTACTGCACCTCGAGCGGTGTCCATTCGGGCTGGCCGCCGCGCACCCGATCCAAGTAGGCGGTCATCAGGTCGCGGGTCAGCGGCCCCATCGAGAAGCCGTCGCCGGCGATGTGGTGCACCACGCACACCAGCACGTGCTCGGTCTCGGCGAGCCGGATCACCCGCAGCCGCACCGGCGGCGCGACCGTCACGTCGAAGCCGGTGGTGACGGTCTCGGCCACCAGGCGCACGACCTCGGCCTCGTTCGCCTCGACCACCGGAATCTCCGGCACCGCACGGGGATCCGAGCCGGCCAGCACCAGCTGGTAGCCCTCGCCGTCGAGTTCGGGGTAGAGCGTGCGCAGCACCTCGTGGCGCTCCACCAGATCGCGCACCGCAGCGCGCAGCGCGTCCACCTCGAGGCGGCCGGTCAAGCGGACCGCGACCGGAATGTTGTTGACGGCACTGGCCGGATCGAAGCGGTTGAGGAACCACATGCGCTGCTGCGCGTAGGACAGCGGGATGCGCTCGGGGCGCGGCATCGGCCGCAGCTGCTGCCCGGCCGCCGACCCGGCGTGGCGCTCCACCCGTTCGGCCAGCGCCGCCACGGTGGAGGCCTCGAACAGCAGCTGCACCGGGACGCGGACATCCAGTGCCGACCCGATGCGGGCCGCGGCCTGGGCGGCCAGCAGCGAGTTGCCGCCGAGTTCGAAGAAGTCGTCGTCGACGCCCACCCGGCCCGGATTGTCCTCGGTGCCGGGGACGAGCAGCGCGGCGAACACGTCGGCGACGATCTCCTCCACTGGAGTGGAGGGGGCCCGGAATTCCCGTGCCGCGAAGGTGGGTTGGGGCAGCCGCGCCCGGTCCAGCTTGCCCACGGGGGTCAGCGGGATCTCGTCGAGCACCATGATCGACGCGGGAATCATGTACGCGGGCAGCGTTTCCGACAGGAAGTTCACCAATTCGCCGGTGTCGACGGTGGTGCCGAGCCGGGGCAGTACGTAGGACACCAGCGCCGTCGCCCCCGACGGCAGGGTGCGGCCGATGGTCGCGGCGTAGTCGATGTCCGGATGGGTGGTCAGCGCGTTGTCGATCTCGCCCAGTTCGATGCGGAAGCCCCGGATCTTCACCTGGAAGTCCGAGCGGCCCAGATATTCGATGGTGCCGTCGGATTCGTTGCGCCGCACCAGATCTCCGGTGCGATATAGTCGCGATCCCGGATTTCCGGTATCGGCGCCGAAGGGGCTGGCCACGAACCGTTCCGCGGTCAGACCGGGACGTCCCAGATAGCCCTGCGCCAGCGCGGGTCCGGACAGATACAGCTCACCGATCACCCCGGCGGGTACCGGACGCAGCCGCGAATCCAGCACGAACGCACCGACTCCCGCGATCGGGCTGCCGATGGTGATCGGCTCGCCCGGCAGCAGCGGTGCGCTGGAGGTGGCGAGAATGGTTGCCTCGGTGGGGCCGTAGCCGTTGTAGAACAGCCGCTCGTCTCGCGCCCAGCGGCTCACCAGTTCCGGACCGAATTTGTCACCGGCGACGACCACAACCTCGAGATCGTCCAGGCCGGTCGGATCCACCGACTCCAGTGCGCCCGGCGTGATCAGCATGTGGGTGACCTGCTCGCGCTCGAGCAGATCCGCCAGTTCGAATCCGCCGAAGACATCCGAGGGCGACACCACCAGCGTCGCGCCCGAGGAGAACGTCAGCAGCAGTTCGAGCACCGAGACGTCGAAATTCGGCGAGCACACGTGCAGCACACGCGAGTCCTCGCCCACCCCGTAGTGCTCACGTTCGGCGGCCACCAAACCACCCAGCCCCGTGTGGGTGACCACGACGCCCTTGGGGCGGCCGGTGGAGCCGGAGGTGTAGATGACGTAGGCCGGATGCTGTTCGGTGAGCGGACGCACCCGGTCGGTGTAGGAGATCGGGTGCGACGGGCGCTTCGCCACTCGGTCGCGCACCACCGGATCGTCCAATTCCAGCCAGTACACGCCGGTGCCCAGTGCCGGGCGGTGCGCGGAGGTGGTCAGGCCCAGGACCGCACCGGAATCGGAGACGATGTGCGCGATCCGCTCCGGCGGATAGGTCGGATCGACCGGCACGTAGGCGGCGCCGGTCTTGGCGATCGCCCACACCGACAGCACCGACTCGATCGAGCGGGTGATGCCGATGGCGACCACGTCTCCGGCGCCGATCCCGCGCTCGATCAGCTCCCGGGCCAGCCGCGACGAGGCCTCGTCCAGCTCCCGATAGGTGAGTTCGCGCGCATCGGAGGGGTCACCGGTCGGATTGAACCGGATCGCCACCGACTCGGCTGCGGATTCCACGGCGGCGGTGAGCAGCTGTCCGAAGAGCGGGCTGCCCGACCGGCGGCGACGACTTCCACGAGCGGAACGGCGGGCAGTATCCATTCGAGTGCTTTCACCTCTCGCTTCATCAGGTCCGCACGGTCGAACGATCTCGACGCCCCCACGCACGGTCCGAGCAATCATATAGGGGCAAGGGGCGCGACGGTGCTGCCCCGGAACTCCTACTACTCATCGGTAGAAGGGTGCCCGAGCGTTGCGCCGATACCCGAATTCTTTGGGCTCCGTCACATGGGGCGGGGCCGGGCTACAGCCAGCCGCGGCGAATTGCCTGCACACCTGCTTGGAATCGGGTACTAGCCCCCAACCGTTCGAGCAGGCTGGCGGTGCGGCGCACCACGGTGCGGCGGGACATGCCCAGGCGGCGGGCGATGGTGTCGTCGGTGGCGCCCAGGCCCATCAGGGTGAGGATGGCGCGGTCGCGCTCGTCCAGCGGCTCGGCCGGGTTGACCGAGATCGGCGCGGACAGCGACCACAGCACGTCGAAGGTGCGGATCAGCAGATCCAGCGTGGGCGAGGGGCCGATGCGCAGGCCCATCGGGTCACCGCGGCGCTCGTCGTGATGCAGCATCAGGCAGGCCCGCTCACCATCGGCGATGATCACCTTCACCGGCGGGTCGGGCAGGGTGCGGGCCTGCGCCCCGGCGGAGGTCACCGCCAGCGCGTGCCGCAACCGATCGGCATCGTGATAGATGGTGTCCTGATAGAGCAGCTGATAGCGCACACCGGCATCGATGCGCGCCGACTTCAATTCGAACAGCCGCTCGGCCCGTTCCTCGTCGCAGATGTAGGGCGCGCGTTCGACAGCCTTGATGCTCTTGCGGGCATTGCGCTGCAGATCCTCGAATTCCGCGATGATCTCGCGGGTCTCGTACATCGGCACGATGGTGCCGTCGCCCCGCACCGAGCGGCGCACCGACCGGAACGTCTCGCCCAGCCGCGCCGCCGCCGCATGCATGCGCGCGGTCTCGGCCTGCCGACGGCGGCTTTCGGCCTCCGACAGGGCTTCCGGGGCGTGGGCGTCCCACACCGTGATGCCGTTGCTATCGATACGTACCGCCGCCTGTAACTCGCACAGCAGATCCAGGGCCCCCTCCAGGGCCGCCGGTGAGCACTCCAGATATCCGGCCAGTTCGGTGAGGCCGGATCTGGGGTGCTGCACCAGGGCCGCGTAGACGCGCCCGGGCAGGGAATCGGAATCGAACAGTTCGTGCAAGCCCGTCAAACCACCAACCCCCGCGACCGCTGTCCGCGTGAGCGCGGCTGCCGGCCATCGGATCTAGACTCCCGGACCCCACTGCTGCGACAGGAGCACGCCCTTGCTGGCCAGGTAACGAGCCGGATCGATCTTGGCATCGTTGGGATCCCAGATCTCCAGATGCAGATGGGGGCCGGTGGAGTCGCCGCGGTTGCCGACGGTGGCGATCACGTCACCGGCGTTCACGCGCTGACCCACATGGCTGAGGATGTCGTTGACGTGGCCGTAGACCGCCGTGGTGCCATCGTCATGCTTCACCCGCACCCACAGTCCGAAGCCGGAGGCCGGGCCCGCATCGATCACGGTGCCGTTCTGCACGGAATGAATGGGAGCGCCGAGGGCGTCGGCGAAGTCGACACCGGAGTGGAAGGCACCCCACCGGGCGCCGTATCCCGAGCTGACGACACCGGCCACCGGCCGGACGGCCGGGGCGGGTGCGACCTGCTGCTGCAGGCCCTTGATCACCTGCTCGGCCTGCGCCAGCGGACCGGCGACCTCCGGCGGCAGATTCTGCAGACCGAACGGCGCGGGGGCGGGCGCGGCGACCGGCTCGGCCACCGGCGCGGCGGCCGGGGTCTCCACGGCGGCGATCGGTTCCGGCTCGGCCTGCTTGGCCTCCTTGATCGGCTCCGACGCCACCTCGAGGGTGATCGGATCGGCCTGGCCGCCGTCGTTGCCGTTGGCCAGCAGCGGGGCGGCGTGGGCGAGTTGGGAGGCGGTGCCGATCAGGGCACCGGCGGCAACGGCGGCGCTGGCCGCCAGTTTCACGCGGTCGCCGGTGCGCGGCTCGGCACGGTGCCGGGTCGGACGACCGGTCACACCATCTCCGAGCAGATCCCAGACTGATACGGAAGCGGAGGTCTCACGGTGCTGCGGCAAGGCTCGTCCTAGCGTCGATCAACGGTGTGGCTGCCGGACCGAAACCTGCGTTCGGTAACGATTCGGCATCTGTTGTGACGGAAACTGTACTCCGTCGTGACCTTTCCGCAACCTTCCGCACAAAAAGCGCTGCTCGAGACCGGGATCACACGCGACGCACGGCCGCCGGGAGGGCCACACTGGGACCGTGATCCTCGACGAGTTGCGAACCCCGATCGTGCTGGCGCCGATGGCCGGCGGACCGTCCACTCCCGAACTCGCGGCGGCGGTATCGGAGGCGGGCGGGCTCGGCTTCCTCGCCACCGGCTACCTCGGCGCCACCGACAGCGCCGACCGCATAGCCCGGCTCCGCAAGCTGACCGAGGCGCCGTTCGGCGTGAACCTCTTCGCCCCCGGCACCCCGACGCCACCCGAGCGGTTCGCCGCCTATCTCGAGCAGGTGGGCCGCCAATACCCGCTGGGTGACGCACGATTCGACGACGACGACTGGAATGCCAAGCTGGACCTGCTCACCGCCGACCCGGTACCGGTGGTGTCGTGCACCTTCGGCTGCCCGTCGGCCGCCGAGGTGGCGCGGCTGCACGCGGCGGGTTCGGAGGTGTGGGTGACGGTCACCTCGGTGGCCGAGGCGCGGGCGGCGGTCGAGACCGGTGCGGATGTGCTGGTGGCCCAGGGCTCCGAGGCCGGTGGACACCGCGGCACCTTCGTGGACCGCCCGGACGACGATGCCGCCGACCCGCTGACGCTCCTCGCGCTGGTGCAGTTGCTCGCCGCGGCGGTCGATCGCCCGATCGTGGCCAGCGGTGGAATCGCCACGGGCGCAGGCATTGCCGCGGTGCTGGCCGCCGGTGCGCGAGCCGCCCAGTTGGGCACCGCCTTCCTGCGCTGCCCCGAGGCGGGCACCGCGAGCGTGCATCGGGACGCGCTGCCGATCGACACCCCGACGATGTTGACCCGCGCCTTCAGTGGTCGCCGGGCCCGCGGTCTGCGCAACCAGTTCATCCTCGATCATCCCGACGCGCCTGCGGCGTATCCCGAAATCCATTACGCCACCAGCCCGTTGCGCAAGGATGCCCGCGCGGCGGGCAACGCCGACGCGGTGAACCTCTGGGCTGGTCAGACCCACACACTCGCCGCCGAGCTGCCCGCCGCGGAGCTGGTGCGCAACCTGTCAGCGGATACGAAATCGGCTCTGCAGTTGGCACTTTCGTACCCGATCCAGTCTTGTTGACAACGTTTTTCGTTTAGAATCGGGTGACACCATCCGCCATCCCAGGAGGAGAGCGCCATGTCACTGGACGTCCCAACCGCCCTACTCGAGCGGGCCGAACGCGGTGAGGTCAGCGACGCCGAGTTCGTCGAATGCGTCCGTACGTCGCTGCCGTATGCCTACGAAGTGGTGAGCCGGGTGGCAGCCGATTTGCGTTCCGGCACGGCCGAGTTCGCGGACAACCAGATTCCTCCGCCGGATGAGGTGGCGCGCGGCCAGCTGCTGCGTGCCATGGCTTCCGACGCGATCCGCGGTGGCCTGGAGCGGCATTTCGGGATCAAGCTCGCCTTCCAGAACTGCCATCGGGTGGCGGCCTTCCCGCTGGCGGCCGTGGGCGGCGACACCTACTCCCGCTTCATCTCCACCCGCGCTCAGCTGCTGAACCAGAGCCCGGAGCTACGCAACTGCTGATTTTCGGCCAGTTCAGTAGGGAACCGGCGCGGGCGATCCCCTTCCGTCCGCGCCGGTTTCGCTGTGCGGGTCAGGGCTTGCGGCCGACGCCTGCCCAGTACCACGCGGATCTGGGGTCCACCGGGCGGTTGTGGTCGGCGTCGGCGTCGAGGTCGGGGCGCCAGGTGACCACGGGGACCACGCCGGGGTCGACGATTTCGGTTCCGGCGAACAGGGTTTCGGTTTCGGCACGGCTGCGCGGGTAGAAGGTGATACCGGCCTGCTCCGAGGCCATCACCACATTCTTCATGGCCTTCGGATCGAAATCCGCTGTGGGGTGGGTCATTACGAGGCAGCTGCCGGAGGGTAGCGCGCTCAGCAGTCGTGCCACGATGCCGTGCGGGTCGTCCTCGTCGCGGAAGTACATCATCACCGCGACCAGCATCAGGGCGACCGGGCGCTCCAGATCCAGGGTGTCGGTGAGGACCGGGTCGGCCAGGATCGCGTCGGTGTCGTGCAGATCGGCGTGGATGAACGAGGTCTTGCCCTCCGGCGTGCTTCCCATCAGGGCTCGGGCGTGCGCCAGCACGATCGGATCGTTGTCCACGTAGACGATGCGGGCGGTGGGATCCATCTCCTGCGCGACCTCGTGGGTATTGCCCGCCGTCGGAATGCCGGTCCCGATGTCCAGGAACTGGGTGATGCCCAGTTCGCCGATGACGTAGCGCACCGCGCGGCCGAGGAAGGCGCGGTTGGCGCGGGCCATGTCGCGGATGGCGGGTATGTGAGTGGCGATGGCGTCGCCGAGCGCGCGATCGGCCGGATAGTTGTCCCGGCCACCGAGCCAATAATCGTAGACCCGGGCCTCGTGCGCCACCGAGGTATCGATTTTGGTCGGTAATCGGGATGCGGTCCGGCCGCTGCTGTCCGACATGGTGAATCCTTCTGTTTACTGCCGCACCAGGATAGTCCAGCGAACACCGGGCATGCGGCGCTTCCACAGGAAAGTCGGACATTCCGACGAAACCCCTAAATCGCCAGGCCGAAGGTCAGAAAATCGCTTCTCTTACAGCACTTCCGAGCGGCCTATTTCCCGAACGGAATTTTCGGATATCCATGGGTGCGCAAAAGGACAGCAACGGCCCAGGCGGCGGGTGGGCTACAGCTCGCGGAGTAGGCGGGCGAGGACCTTGCCGGTGGGGTTTCGGGGCAGTTCGGCGAGGAAGACCACGCGGCGGGGGACCTTGTAGCGGGCCAGATGGGCCTTGACATGGGATGTGACGGCCTCTTCGGTGAGCCCGGGATCTTCGCGCACGACGAATGCCTCGAGGCGGGCGCCGAATTCCTCGTCCGGCACACCGATGACCGCGGCCTCTCGAATCCCGCCGTGCGCGTTGAGAAGTTCCTCGACCTCACCGGGAAAGACGTTCTCGCCGCCGGAAACGATCATGTCGTCGTCGCGGCCGTCGATGAAAAGCCGACCGGCCGTGTCGAAATGGCCGAGATCCCCCGAGGACATCAGGCCCCGGATGCGTTCCTTACCGCCGCCCCCGGTGTATCCCTCGAATTGAATGACATTGCCGACGAAGATGCGGCCGGTGACACCGTGCGGCACCTCGTTTCCGTTGTCGTCGAGGACCTTCACGACCGCCCCGAGCACCGGGCGGCCGACACAACCGGGCTCCTCGGCCAGATCGGCGGGCGTGGCCACGGTGGCGTAGGCGACTTCGGTGGACCCGTAGACGTTGTAGACCACCGGACCGAACAACGCCGTCACGCGGCGGCACAGATCGGCGCCCAGTCGCGATCCCCCGACGAAAATGACGCGCAGCGAGGACAAGTCGCGCCCGGTCAATGCCTGCGGGCCGAGTTCGGCCATGCGCGCCAACATCACCGGCACCGCGATCAGGGTGGTGGCGTGGTGGTGGGCCATGCTGTCGATCACCCGCTGGGCATCGAAGCGGCGGCGGATCACCAGCGTGCATCCGAAGCCGATGGCCAACAGCGCCATGGCGAAACCGAGCGTGTGGAACAGCGGCGCCGGACATTCGGTGACCTCGCGTGTGCGGAAGGGCACCCGACTCAGCAACGCGCCCACCGGTTCCAGCGAGCGCGGCTCCGGTCGTGGCGCACCCTTCGGCGTTCCGGTGGTTCCGCTGGTGAGCAGGATGATCTTGGCACCGGTGCCGGGTGCCGGCGGTGGCGCCGACGAGCCTGCGGCAATGAGGGATTCGAGGCTGCTGGTGTGCGCGGAATCGGTCCACGCCCGGTAGGCGCCGCGGCGTGGACTGAGATCGCCGAGGCGCGGCTCGTACTCCTCGTCGTAGACCAGCAGATCCGCACCCTCGCGCAGCGCCACCTCGCGCAGCTGCGGACCCGCGAAATCGGTGTTGAGCAGGATGATTCGAGCACCGCACTTGGCGGCGGCGAACAGCGCGTCCAGCAACCCGCGATGGTTGCGGGCCAGGATCGCCACGCCCTCACCGGAACGCAGCCCGCGCTTGCGCCATTCGTTGGCCAGCCGGTTGGAGCGGTCGTCGAGTTCGCGGTAACTCAGCGTGCCGAGCTCATCGATGAGAGCAGGACGATCACCGTAGCGGCCCGCCGAAAGCCGCAGCATCGCAGGCAAAGCCCCGTATCGCAGCAGGGCGCTGCCCGCCGACAGCAACGGCCACGGCGATTCGAGGCCGACCAGACCGCTGCCCACGCACAGGCGCAGCGATTCGAGTTCGGTCCGGGCCCGCACGCCGAGGTTGCGGAGCAGTGTCGTGGTCATAGCCGAACTCCGTTGCATGGGGTTACGTAGCGTGCGTGCGTAGCTGATACAGCCCTCGGGTTTCCGCCACCACGACCCCTTCGGCATCGGTGACGGTCGCATTCAGCGTGAAATCGGCCTTCCCGTCGGCGTCGGCCTCGGCGGTGACCCTGGTGATGTCTTCCTCCGACAGCGAAGCCTCGGAGCGCACATCGGTTTTCGCCGGTTTGCGGAAGGTGATCTGCAGGTCCTTGACCAAGGGGAAGTACTTGGCCATATCGAAGGTGGCCATCGGGATGGCGCCGCCGAGCACCTCGGCGACGGTGAACAGCACACCGGCGTACATGACGCCGAAGTGGTTGCCGTTGCCCTCGATCGGCACCGTGAATGCGGCGTAGCCGCGACGCACCTCGAGCGCCCGCACCCCCATTTTGTGCGCGACCGGAATGGTGAACTCTATTGCGCTGTTCACGATATCCACGTATGCGGGAGCGTCGCTGTTCGTCTCGGCCATGATCATCCTTCCGTACACCAGGTCGCCCCGGCCCCGAGGCCGGGGCTTCAGGGTACGACACCCTGTTGACGTGGCGTCAATAGCACCTACAACGTCACGACCTTCAGTTCCCCGTCCGCATACCGGGCCCGCAGCCGCTTCTTGTCGAATTTGCCGACGCTGGTCTTGGGGATCTCGTCGACGAACGTCCAGTGCTCGGGCAGTTGCCACTTGGCGAACTTGTCTGTCAGGAAGGTGCGCAGGTCGGCAGGCTCGACGGCCACGCCCTCCTTGAGCACGACCGCCACCAGCGGCCGCTCGTCCCATTTCTCGTCCGGCACACCGATCACCGAGGCCTCCGCGACCGACGGATGTCCCATGATCGCGTTCTCCAGATCGACCGACGAGATCCATTCGCCGCCCGACTTGATCACGTCCTTGGAGCGGTCCACCAGGGTGAGGAAGCCGTTCGGGCTGATCTTGCCGACATCGCCGGTGCGCAGCCAGCCGTCGTGGAACTTCTCCGCATCCACCACCGCACCCTCGGGCGAGTAGTACGACGCGGCGATCCACGGCCCTTTCACCTCGACCTCACCGAGGGATTCGCCGTCGTTGGGCACGACACTGCCGTCGTCGGCGACCAGCCGCGCCTGCACGGACGCCGGGAAGCGGCCCTGGGTGTAGCGGTAGGCCCATTCCTCCTCGCCGGTCACGCCTTCGGGCGGATGCGCCACGCTGCCCAGCGGCGAGGTCTCGGTCATACCCCACGCGTGCAGCAGCCGCACACCGTGCTTTTCCTGGAAGGCGCGCATCATCGCGGGCGGCACGGCGGAACCGCCGACCACCACCCTGTCCAGATGCGAGATGTCCTGCGGCTTCGCCTCCAGGCCGGCGAGTACCCCACCCCAGATGGTCGGCACCGCCGCGGCGAAGGTCGGCTTGACCACGCCCATCATCTCGAGCAGCGGCCCCGGCTGCAGAAAGCGGTCGGGCATCAGCAGATTCGCGCCCGACATCATCGCCGCATACGGAATGCCCCAGGCATTGGCGTGGAACAGCGGCACGATCGCCAGCACGGTGTCGCGTTCGCTGAACCCCATACCGTTGGGCGCGACCACCTGCATCGCATGCAGCCAGTTCGAACGATGGGAGTAGACAACACCTTTGGGGTCGCCGGTGGTGCCGGAGGTGTAGCACATACCGGCGGCGGAGCGCTCGTCGAGGACCGGGAAGTCGAAGGTATCCGATTGGGCCGCAAGCAGTTCGGTGAAGGAGTGCACTTCGATACCGGCGGGCGCCTGCAGATCCGCGGCATTGCCGTTGGCGACGATCACGTGGCGCACGGTTTTCAGGTTCGGCAGGTACTGGGCGAACATCGGCAGCAGCGAGCCGTCGACGATCACCACCTGATCCTCGGCGTGATTGGCCACGTAGATCACCTGCTCCGGGAACAACCGGATATTGAGCGCGTGCAGCACCGCACCCATGGCCGGCACGGCCGCATAGACGACCATGTGCTCGTTGTTGTTCCACATGAAGGTGCCGACCCGATCCCCCGTGCCGATCCCCAGCCCCCGCAGCGCATTCGCCAGCCGCGCGGACTGGGCGCCCAGTTCCCGGTAGGTCATGGTGCGCACGCCCGTACCCGTCCATGTGGACACCGTGCTGTCACCCTGAAATGTCGCCGCGTACCGCAGCAGCGTCGCCAGCGACAGCTGCTCGTCCTGCATCGTGCTCCACATCTGAACCGCTACTCCTTCACCAGTGAACCGGGTCACACATGCCGCGAGGATAGCCGAATCCGTTACCCCTGGTACCCCCTACAGAGGGCGGCTGCGCGCGACGAGCCCCACCCTCGTCGCGCGCAGTCGCCACTGCCAACCGTCACCACCCGACGCACAGCAAACGGTCGGCAGACCGCTCGGCACGGCATCCCGCTCGCGGCGACACCCCCTGCGGCAGCACCGAGAGCCCCAAAACCGCACCGAGACAGGCTATTTGGAGCAGAACATTAGAAAGAAAGATTAGGGATGCGTAGTACTGTTGTCCAGTCGGCGACAGGGCACGCCGAGGCAAAGCAACGAAGGCGCCGGGACACCTAGAGTGCGAGGGGAGAACCAACCGCTGGAAGGACGACCATGCCCGTCGAACGCATGCTGCCCACCCCGGAGGCCCGGGATCTGATCGAGTTGACGCGCGAGATCGCCGACAAGGTGCTCGAGCCGACCGTCGTCGAGTACGAGAAGCAGCAGCGGTATCCGGACGAGGCGTTCCGGACGTTGGGCGCCGCGGGGCTGCTGAGCCTGCCGTATCCGGAGGAGTTCGGCGGCGGCGGACAGCCCTACGAGGTCTATCTGCAGGTCCTGGAGGAGTTGGCGAGCCGCTGGGCGGCGGTCGCGGTGGCCGTCAGCGTGCACAGTCTGTCGTGTCACCCCGTCTTCGTCTTCGGCACCGACGAGCAGAAGCGGCGGTGGTTGCCGGAGATGCTGAGCGGCAACGTGATCGGCGCCTACAGCCTGTCCGAGCCGCATGCCGGATCCGATGCGGCCGCGCTGCGCTGCCGGGCGGTCGAGGCCGACGGCGGCTACCGGATCACCGGGTCGAAGGCGTGGATCACCAACGGCGGGAAGGCCGATTACTACACGCTGTTCGCCCGGACCGGAGAAGGTTCCCGCGGGATCTCCTGTTTCCTGGTGCCCGCCGGCACCGCCGGGCTGTCGTTCGGCAGGCCCGAGGAGAAGATGGGCCTGCGGGCGGTGCCGACCACGACGGCGGCCTACGACGACGCGTTCCTGCCCGCGGAGCGACTGATCGGCGAACCGGGACAGGGACTGTCGATCGCGTTCAGCGCCCTGGACTCCGGACGGCTCGGCATCGCCGCGGTGGCGACCGGGCTGGCGCAGCGCGCCCTCGACGATGCGGTCGCCTATGCGAAGGAGCGGGAGGCGTTCGGCCGCCGCATCATCGACCATCAGGGTCTCGGCTTCGTGCTGGCGGATATGGCCGCCGCCGTCGACACCGCGCGGGCCACCTATCTCGACGCCGCGCGCCGCCGCGACGCCGGTCTGCCCTATTCGCGCCAGGCCAGCGTGGCCAAGCTGGTCGCCACCGATGCCGCGATGAAGGTGACCACCGACGCGGTGCAGGTGTTCGGCGGCTACGGCTACACCCAGGACTTCCCGGTCGAGCGCTATATGCGCGAGGCCAAGGTCATGCAGATCTTCGAGGGCACCAATCAGATCCAGCGCCTGGTGATCGCCCGCCACCTCGCGGGGTAGGAATGGCCGGAAATGTTGATTGATTGTCCCCTGATCTCTCATTATTCCGAGGTCGGGGGCCATACTCTCGGTATATGAGTCGCACGCCGTCCATCCTCATCATCGGCGCCGGGTTCGCGGGCCTCGGGCTGGCGCTGGAGTTGCAGCGCGCCGGTATCGATAGCTTCACGATCCTGGAGAAGGCCGACGATCTCGGCGGCGTCTGGCGGGAGAACACCTATCCGGGCGCCGCCGTTGATGTGCCCTCGCCGCTGTACTCGTGGTCGTTCGAACCGAAATCCGATTGGCCACGGCGGTTTTCGCAACAGCGCGACATCCACGAGTACATGCGAACGGTGGCCGACAAGTACGGCCTGCCTCGCAAGATTCGCTTCCGCACCGAGGTGACCGACGCCGAATTCGATGAGCGCCAAGGTATTTGGCAGGTACGCACCGCCGACGGCGCCACCCTCACCGCCGACATCCTGGTGCCGGCGGTGGGGCAGCTGTCGCGTCCGGCCCTGCCGAATATCGCAGGGATCGATACCTTCGCCGGACCGTCGTTCCACTCCGCCGAATGGGATCACAGCGTCGATCTCACCGGGAAGCGAGTGGCCTGCATCGGCACGGGAGCCAGTGCGATCCAATACATTCCGGAGATTCAGCCGAAGGTCGCCCAGCTGACGCTGTTCCAGCGTTCGGCGGCGTGGGTGCTGCCCAGGTTCGACACCGAGTACAGCCCAACCCATCACGCGCTGTTCAAATACTTCCCGCCCAGCCGCTGGGCCGAACGCTTCGCTATCTGGGCCACCTTCGAGGTGCTGGCGCTGGCGCTGACCGATATCCCGGCCATCAAGCACCCGGTGATCGCCCTCGCCAACCGTCATCGCACCCGGCAGGTGCCCGATGCGGAACTGCGCCGCAAGCTCACCCCCGACTACGCCGCGGGCTGTAAGCGCGGGCTGTTCTCCAACGACTACTTCCCCGCCCTGGCACAGCCGAATGTCACGGTGGAGACCGCCGCCATCGAGGCGATCACCCCGACCGGCATCCGCACCCGCGACGGCGTCGACCACGAGGTGGACGTCATCGTCTACGGCACCGGCTTCAAGGGCACCGAATTCCTGGCTCCGATGAATATCTACGGCCTGGGCGGGCGCAAACTCTCCGACGAATGGGCTCCGGAGGGCGCCCGCGCCTACCTGGGCATGTCGGTCCCGGGCTTCCCGAACCTGTTCATGATGTACGGCCCCAACACCAACCTCGGTTCCGGCTCGATCATCTACATGCTCGAATCCCAGGCCCGCTACATCCGCCAGGTGGTGCACTACCTGTCCGGCCGCCCCGGCACCTTCGTCTCCGCCCGCCCCGCCGTGGAGCAGGCGTGGGACGACTGGCTGCAGAACCGCCTGAAGGACACTCCCTGGAACTTCTGCTCCAGCTGGTACCGCAACGCCTCCGGCCGCATCACCAACAACTGGCCCGGCGCCACGGTCCTGTTCCGCTGGAAGACCCGCCGCTTCAACCCCACCGACTACACCGAAACCACCGCCACGGCCTGATGCGGCCGATCGCCCCCGAACCAGGTAAACTCCGCCCGAGCCCGGAACCACCTCGCGCCCGCGCGACCCCGGGCACGCCCTCGTAGCTCAGGGGATAGAGCACCGCTCTCCTAAAGCGGGTGTCGCAGGTTCGAATCCTGCCGGGGGCACGTACAGCGTCTACACAACGAACGGGCATGAGCCGTCCTTGCTTGCAGATTCCCCGGAGCGCATTGTTCCTGGCTACAACGCAAAATCCGCTTCTACTATCAGTTGGCCACCGAGAAACGGAAGGTCGACCGCGCATCCTTCATGCGTAGTGGCTGTTCGACTCGCCGGGCCGCCACCCCCATCCCTGCTTTCGTGAACGCGACGGTGTCGGTGGATCTCCTGTGTCTATGGTGTGGCGGGATGAGCTGAAAGTGCTTGCCGCGCAACTTGTATCTCGTGTGAGGAGATTCCGTGTCCGAAGGTCTTCTCGGTTCGGCCACTGGTATTGCGGGGCCTGCGGAGGTCACCGTTACCCCGCGGACAAGATTGGTCACCCCCTACCCGGTCCGGATAACCGGTACCTATCGTTGTCCGCCGGGCACGCCCGGCCGGCTGCTGGTCGCGTGTGTGCAGGCCCGTGTCGGAGCCGGAGATCGTGGTGACGTCGTCTGGGGAACGGTGGTGGGCGGTGAGGTTCTGCAGATCGATGCCGGTAGGCAGATACATTCGTTCAGGATCGACCTCGGTCGGCAAACGGATGTCGATGCACTGTCCGACCCATGGGAGTACCCGAGGGGAGAGATGGTGCGAGTGGTCGCGAAGCTCTACTACGACGAGTTCACCGATCGGTTGGAGTGGGAACGCTTTGTAGAAGATCGTGTCGACGAATTCCCTGCGGAGACCACAATCGGAGCGAGTCACCCGACCGAGGTCGGCTACAGCGAGGCGCACCGCGAGCTGGTGCTCGCGTCCGTCGCCGAGACGGTTGTCATCGACTGACACCGACGATTTCTCCGGAATCAACGTCCGGCGGGCCGCCACTCGAGTGGATCGTTGGTCCGGCCTGCTGCCTAAGCGGGAGGGACGGTCGCTGGTTCTCGGGCAACCACGGCCATCAGGGTGGAGTGCGCGATGTCGTGGTCGGTGGTCGATGCGATGACGCGCAGCACGATCATGCGGCCGTTGCTGCCGTAGACGTACATGGTGTTGCCCAGCTCGAATTGGTAGGCGTCGAGTTGTATTGCGCGGTTGCCGACGGTCAGTTGCCGGGGAACACGTGACCAGCTTGCGCGGTCGTAGACGACGCGCTGGATGGGCCCCAGCCGAACCGCCAAGACCGCCAACAGATCCGGCAGTTCGGCGGTGAGTTTGCCGGATCGGGGCCACCATGCGCCGTCGAGGTATCCCTCGCGGTCGGCTTTCGGCTTCAGCCGCAATCGGGGTGTGTAGTCGGGCGGAACCGGATGTCGGGCGGATCGGCGGGGAATCGATAGTGGCGCCATGCGGATACTCCTGTTCGGCGGCGAATTCGAATCGGCGCTTCCTCGGATTTTGTCGGCTACTTCCAGTAGACGCCTTGCGTCCCCATGTGTCAACGATGTAGGTCTACACTAGTCGGAATTCTGTCGACGTTTCCGAGGAACGGAGTGCCGTCCGCGATGGCCGAACCGCCGATCAACCGCAAGCCCTCCCGATCCAGGACCGAGCGTTCGGCCGCCGGCCGCAGAGACAGCCCCGTGACCCGGGACGCGGTGCTGGCCGCGGCGCTCGAGATCGTCGACCGCGATGGGGTCGACGGCCTGTCGATGCGGCGGCTGGCCGATGCGGTGGGCCGGGATCCGATGGTGCTCTACCGGCATGTACCGAATAAGGCCGCGATCCTAGACGGTGTCGCCGAGGTCGTCTCCGCCCAGCTTTCGGTCGATCCCTCCGCCGCCGACTGGGTTGCGCAGATACGTGCGGTCGCCCGCGATTTCCGGCGGCTGGCACTGGCGCATCCGAAAGCGGTGCCGCTGTTGGTGACCCGACCGCTGGCCACTCCGCTGGGGCAGCGGCCCACGGCGGTGGTGCGACCGCTGGAGGACATGCTCGCGCTGCTCACGCGCGCGGGCTTCTCCGACGTCGATGCCCTGCACATCTACCGGGCGCTGTTCGGATTCCTCTACGGTCATGTGCTCAACGAGCTGCAGGAGATCGTGGAAAGCCCGGAGGAAACCGATGAACTACTGCGGCTCGGGTTGTATCGACTGCCGATCGGCGAGTTTCCGTTGGTGCGCGGGCTCGCACCGATTCTCGCCTCCTACGACGGCGCCGCCGAACTCGAACGCGGGCTCGACATCCTGCTGGCCGGACTCACCGCGACACTTCCCGGCCCGGGCGGCAACCCTGCTCAGTCGTGATCTCGGCGGACTGCCGCTCCGCCTTCGAAATTCCACCGCCGCTGCTCTGCGGCAAGCACTTCGGCGTCGCTCGGCGACTTCGTCTGTCAGGCGGCCGGGGTGATGGTGGTGGTGAGCCCGGCCAGCAGAATGTCGAGGCCACGTTCGAGTTCGGTGACGCCGTCGTAGGCGGCCAATTCCGGTGCGAGGCCGCGCAGCAGCGGGAATTCACCGAGCGGTAGGCGCTGCAGCCCGAGCCGCAGCAAGTCGGTGGGTTCCTCGGGGCGCTCGATGATCTCCTGCAGTTCGTTGAGCACATGCCCGTAGAGGAATCCGAACAGGGCGCGGTAGATGTGCAGGGCGTCGGTGCTGCTGAAATCGGCTCGAGTGAGCAGTTCCAGGATGTGTTCCAGTGGTCGCAGGGTGCCCAGAGGCCGCAGCCCGAGCGGGGTCGCCAGCGGGCGGGTGACCAGCAGCGGAACTACATTCGGGTGGGCAACGGCCAGCCGCCGGAACTCACGCGCGATAACGCGCAGTTGGTGACGCCAATCGGGATCGGCACTGTCGACGGTGAGCTGCCCGAGCACGATCTCGGTCACTCCGTCGAGGAGCGCGGCTTTGTTGGCCGCGTGTCGGTAGAGCACCATCGGGTCGCGGCCGAGCGCTTCGCCGAGGCGCCGCATCGATAGCCGGTCGATGCTGTCGCGGTCGATGATCTCGAGCGCGGCGGCCAGTATCGCGGCGCGGGTGAGCGGGCTGCTGTGGGCGTGGTCGTCGGCGGGACGAACCGTCGGCGGGTCCGGGCCGCCCGGTGACCCCGTCCTCGTGTCGTTCATCGGCGCCCTTCCTGAGAGTTCAGTGTGAAGTCCACGATGTAATCCTACACTGTAGACAGACGTTGTATGTGCGCCTAAGCTGGGGTAATAACCGGCTAATGCGTCGAACTGTCGGCCGATTTCGGCCTACCGCGCATCCGGGGACGGGATTATCCGATGACCGAGAACAAGCTCGCGTACCAGCTCCAGGTGGCGAAGGCACGCCTGGAGAAACTTCTCGGCAGTACCAGCACCCGTGGTCCGTCAGAAGGGCCCGGGTATCGGGCCCGTGGCGGCTTCGGGCGAGTCGAGCACAAGCTGAGAAGCGTATTCAAGCGCTGACCAGATCCTCGACGCATTCGGCGTCGGCGCCGGGCAACTTCTCATCGGTCCGTCCATGGCACAGCACCCTGAACTCGAGGAAATGAACCATGGCAATCACAGAAGTCGCCGTCTACGCACATTTGAGCGCGGCCGACGTCGAGGCGCTCGGGCGCGAACTCGACAAGATCCGCCGAGACATCGAGGATCAACGCGGT
>NZ_JADLQQ010000017.1 GCF_015477765.1 Nocardia transvalensis
CAGTCGCTCACCTGGCGCTCGACACCGGCCGCATCTCCGGCGTCATCTTCGGAGATTCGGGCATAGATTCCAGCTAGTCGCTCTACCTGCATGGTTACCCATGCTACGGAGAACATTTCGAGTGGTCGCTCGTAGCGACGAAGGGTGCGGCCCGGGGCTGTCCCGGCGTCGGCAGTGTGGATCAACGCCCTGCGCCGCGGAATCTATTCCGCCACCGGCCATGTGATGTGCACAACTCGCGGAATCGGCTGGTTCGCCATCGGTGCCACCGCCTAGCATGCGGGGAACGATGTGCTGTGCGAGGGGGGAGACGATGACCGACGATCCGGTCCTGACCGAAATGCTCACCATGGTCGACCGCAACCCGGGTCTCCTGCCGCTGCGGGTACGCCTGATCGAGTTGCTGGCCGAGCGTGGCCGCTACTCCGACGCGCTCGCCCACTGCGCGACGGCGCTCGGACAACATCCGGGCAGTCCGGAGGTCCTGGCGCTGCTGCAGCAGTGCACGACAGCGCTGGCCGCGGGCGCGCCGGCGGGCCCCGCACCCGCCGCGCCCCCGCCCGATCCGCAGCCGCCGGAGGAGCAGCCGCGGCCGGGCTTCGACTGGGCCGCCGCCGAACGCGAGATGGGCGACATCATCGCCCCCGCCTTCATCGACGAGGGCCGGGCGACCGCGTACGCCGAGGGCGACGTGGGCCTGATCGAACGGCCGAAGGTGGCCCTCGCCGATGTCGGCGGCATGGAGAACGTCAAGCATCAGCTCGAGCTGTCGCTGCTGGGCCCGCTGCGCAATCCGGAACTGGCCCGGGCCTTCGGCACCAGCGCCCGCGGTGGCCTGCTGCTGTACGGGCCGCCCGGTTGCGGCAAGACGTTCATCGCCGCCGCGGTCGCGGGAGAGCTGGGCGCCAACTTCTATCCGATCGAGATCGCCGACATCCTCGACATCCACATCGGTGCCAGCGAACGCAATCTGCACCAGATCTTCGAGGTCGCGCGGCAGAACACGCCCTGTGTGCTGTTCATCGACGAGGTGGACGCGCTGGGACACAAGCGCAGCCGGATGTCGGGTTCGGCGGCGATGCGCACGGTGGTGAATCAGCTGCTCACCGAGATGGATTCGGCCACGGGCGACAACGAGGGCGTCTACATCCTCGGCGCCACCAACCATCCCTGGGATATCGACATCGCGCTGCGCCGGCCCGGCCGGTTCGACCGGATGATCCTGGTGACACTGCCGGACGCCGACGCACGCAGGGCGATCCTGCGACACCACCTGAAGGACCGCCCCATCGCCGGGATCGATCTGGGCAGGATCGCCAAGCGCACCGACGGCTTCTCCGGCGCCGACCTGGCCCACATCGCCACCTCCGCCACCCAGCTGGCGATGGCCGATTCGATCCGCACCGGCACCGTGCGCCCGGTCGGCATGGCCGATATCGAGACCGCCCTGGCCGGGATCAAGCCCAGCACCGGCGCATGGTTCGAGTCCGCCCGCAATGTCGTGGAGTTCGCCAACGCCGACGGCGCCTACGACGAGCTGGCCGCCTACATGCGCACCAAGAAGTTCCGCTGAGCCCGCGGGTGCCCGTGAGCTCGGGCACAAACATTACGATCGGTCTTTTCTTGACTTATTCCAGAAAAGGAGGAGACTGGGGTCATGCACACCGAAGGCTTCGATCCGCGCGAGCGACTGCGCGCGGCCGGTCTGCGGGTTACCGCCCCGCGGGTCGCGGTGCTGGATGCTGTTGTGGAACAACCGCATTCGGACGCCGATCGAGTGGCCGCCACGGTCCGCGGGCAGTTGGGTTCGGTATCTACACAGGCCGTCTACGACGTGCTGCGCGCCTGTGTGAATGCCGGACTGCTCCGGAGGATCGAACCCGCCGGTTCGGCCGCGCTGTACGAGGCCCGCACCGGCGACAACCATCACCACCTGGTGTGCAGGAACTGCGGCACGGTCGTCGACGTGGACTGTGCCGTGGGCCAGGCTCCCTGCCTCGATCCGTCGGATGCGCACGGCTTCGCGATCGATGAGGCCGAGGTCGTCTATTGGGGGCTGTGCCCAGACTGCCGTCGGACGCTCGACAACTCCTGACGGTCGATATCCCATCCCACCCGGGCAGCCCATACCCGGGTCCCGGCCGCGAGCCCGCCGGGATTGCTGAGCCCAAGGAGGCGACGAATGACCAAGCCGACCACCACCAATACCGGCACCCCGGTCGCCAGCGACAACGAATCGCTGACCGCGGGCACCGAGGGCCCGATCCTGCTGCACGACCACTACCTGATCGAGAAGCTCGCCCAGTTCAACCGGGAGCGGGTGCCCGAGCGCATCGTGCACGCCAAGGGCGCCGGCGCGTACGGCGAATTGGTCGTCACCAACGACGTGAGCCGCTACACCAAGGCCAAGCTGTTCCAGCCGGGCGCGCGCACCGAGTCGCTGGTGCGGTTCTCCACCGTCGCCGGTGAGCAGGGCAGCCCCGACACCTGGCGCGATCCGCGCGGCTTCGCGGTGAAGTTCTACACCGAGGACGGCAACTACGACCTCGTCGGCAACAACACGCCGGTCTTCTTCATCAAGGATCCGATCAAGTTTCCCGACTTCATTCGCTCGCAGAAGCGCTTGCCGGGCAACGGACTTCGCGACCACAACATGCAGTGGGACTTCTGGACGCTGCGCCCGGAGACCGCGCATCAGGTGACCTGGCTGATGGGCGACCGCGGCATCCCGAAGACCTACCGCCATATGAACGGCTACGGGTCGCACACCTACCAGTGGGTCAACGCCCAGGGCGAGCGGTTCTGGGTGAAGTATCACTTCCGGACCGATCAGGGCCACCAGTTCCTGACCCAGGCCGAGGCGGATCGCATCGCCGGAGCGGACGCCGACTACCACCGCCGGGATCTGTTGGACGCCATCGAACGCGGCGACTACCCGAGCTGGACCCTGTACGTGCAGGTGATGCCGGTCGCCGAGGCGGCGACCTACCGGTTCAACCCCTTCGATCTGACCAAGGTGTGGTCGAAGAAGGACTACCCGCTGATCGAGGTCGGCCGCTGGACGCTCAACCGCAACCCGCGGAACTACTTCGTCGAGATCGAGCAGGCCGCCTTCGAGCCCTCGAATGTCGTTCCGGGCATTGGCTTCTCGCCGGACAAGATGCTGCTGGGCCGGGTGTTCGCCTACGCCGACGCGCACCGCTACCGGATCGGCACCAACTATGCACAGCTGCCGCCGAACCGGGCCCGCGCCGCGGAGGTGAACACCTACTCCAAGGAGGGCGCGATGCGGTACGACTTCAACGCGCCCGACGTGCCGGTGTACGCGCCGAACTCCTACGGCGGCCCGCACGCCGATCCGTCGAAGGCTCCCGACGAGGCGACGTGGGGCGGCTTCGAGCCGGAGATGGTGCGCGCGGGCTACATTCAGCATCCGGAGGACAGCGACTGGGCCCAGCCCGGCACCCTGGTCCGCGAGGTCCTCGACGACGAGCAGCGCGACCGCCTGGTGGGCAATGTCGTCGGCCACGTGCTGGGCGGCGTGCAGGAGCCGGTGCTGAGCCGGGTGTTCGAGTACTGGAAGAACATCGACCCGGAGATCGGCAAGCGCATCGAGGAGGGTGTGCGCTCGGCCCTCAACGGAAACGGTAAGTAGATTCGAGATACAAAGGCCCGCACCGATTTCCGGTGCGGGCCTTTTGTGTTGTCAGCCGGAATCCCTGCGGATCAACGCTTTTCGGCGGTGCGCAGGCGCAACTCCAGGCCGTCCATGATCAGGCCGATTTCGCGGTCGAAGGCCTCGTCGCGAAATTGTGCCGAATCCCTGCCGCGGTACTCGACGTGGCGCTTGTGCATACGCGGGTAGGGCCGAGCGGCCTCCTCGGCCGCGGCCATGAATTGGTCTACCCATTCCTGCTCGCTGAGGCCGCTGCGCGCGGCGGTCATCAGGATCGTCGCCTCGCTTCCGGCGGTGCCGACCGCGTGGGAGAAGAGCGCGTTGGCGGCCAGGTCAACAGTGTCGTCGTCGAATCCTGCGGATTCGAGGATCTCCAGCATCGACTCGGACAGGCGCATCATGTTGGGCCCCAGCATGTTCAGCGCCGAGGTGCTCATCACCACTGTCATCCACGGGTGCCGCAAGATGGTCTCGCGCACGCCGTGCAACCCGATGAGCACCGTGTCCCGCCAGTTCTGTGGGTCCGGGTCCGGAATCGGCACGTCGCCCAGCACCTTGTCGACGGCCAGCTCGATCAGCTCTTCCTTGTTGGCCACATGGGTGTACAGCGAGGTGGCTCCGGCGTTGAGCTTGGTGCCGAGCCGACGCATGCTCAACGCGTCGAGGCCCTCGGTATCCAGTAGTTCGATCGCCTCGGCCACGATCAAGTCCCGGCTCAGCGCCGGAGTCTCCCGCCGTTGTCGCTGCGGACGGGACCACACCGTGGATATGCCCTGCGTCTTCGCGGCCATCGCGACTCCTCTCCTGTTCGAGGTCCAGCATAGCGCACTTGGCGCACAGTGTTCGGTATCGCGAACAACGTTTCTATTGCGCACGCTGTGCGATAACCGTACGGTGTTCGGCAAGCCCGCACGGTGTGCGGAACGGAGATTCGAAAGGCTTCCCATGGACAAGATCGAAACCGGGGTCGCGCGCAATCCGCGCCGCTGGCTGATCCTGATAGTGCTGTGCCTCAGCTCGTTGGTGCTGGTGATCGACAACATGGTGCTGACCGTGGCGATCCCGCAGATCGCGACCGATCTGCAGGCCGACGCTCAACAGGTGCCATGGATCATCGACTCGTATCTGCTGGTGTTCGCCGGGCTGCTGCTCACCTCGGGCAGCCTCTCCGACCGATTCGGCCGGCGGCTGGTGATGGTGATCGGCCTGGTGTTGTTCGGGGCGGCGTCCTTGCTGGCGGCGTATGCGAACAGTCCGGAAATGCTCATCGCCGGGCGCGTCGTGATGGGCATCGGCGGTGTGCTGATCATGCCGAGCACGCTGTCGATCCTGATCACCGTGTTCGACGATGCCGAGCGGCCCAAGGCGATCGCCTCATGGAGTGCGGTGGCCACCGTCGGCATGGTCGGCGGTCCGGTGCTCGGCGGTGTGCTGCTCGACCACTTCTGGTGGGGTTCGGTGTTCGTGCTGAACGTGCCGGTCGTGGTGATCGCGGTCATCGCCGCCATGACGTTGATGCCGGAGTCCAAGGGGCCGTGGCGCAAGCCCGATTACCTCGGCACCCTGCTGTCGGTCGTGGGTGTCACGGCACTGGTGTGGGCCATCATCTCGGTGCCGATGCACGGCTGGACCGACTCGACCACCCTGGCCGGTGCCGCTGTCGCAGTAATCGCCCTGGGCGGCTTCGTGATTCGGGAACTCAGCACCGACTCGCCGATGGTTCCGCTGCAGCTGTTCCGCAATCGGGTCTTCACCGGTTCCAGCTTCTCGCTGGTCCTGGTGACCTTCGCCAACGGTGGTCTGGTGCTGGTGCTCACCCAGTATCTGCAGTTCGTGCTCGGTTACTCGCCGATGCGCACGGCCCTGGCCTTCACGCCTATGGCGGTGACGCTGCTGGCCTTCAACGCCCTGGGGGCAACCCTGATGGGCAAGGTCGGGGCGCGTGCCGTCGCCATCGTCGGCCTGGTGGTCGTGGCCGCCGGTTTCGGGGTCCTGGCCGTGCTCGACGCGGGCACCGGCTTCTGGTTGCCCGCCCTGGCCATGGCGCTGCTGGGCGCCGGAGCCGGTCTGGCCATGCCCGCCGCGATCGCCACCCTGATGAGCGCCGTGCCGGGCGAGCACGCCGGTGTCGGCTCGGCGCTCAACGACACCTTGCAGCAGACCGGCGGCGCGCTGGGAGTGGCGGTGCTCGGCGCGATCCTCGCGGGCACCTACACCGACGAGATGCCGGACGGGGTAACACGGGCCGCCCGGGAGTCCATCGCGGGCGCATTCGGCACCGGCGATGCCGGAATCATCGCCGCGGCTCGCGAGGCCTTCACCTCCGGCATGTCGGCGGCCTTCGCGGTCGGCGCGGCAGGTGCCCTCGTCGCATCGGTGGTGGCCTTCCTGCTGATGCGCAATGCCGAACCGGTTTCGGCCGAGCAGGATTCGTCCGACACCGACGAATTGATCGAGGTGCGCTGAGTTTCGCCGAGTCGGTGTGCCCCGGCCCCGAAACGGGCCGGGGCACAGCCGTATTCACCAACTGCGACGAGCCCGCAGCGCCGCGATGCCGATCGCGAGGTCGGCCACGATCTCGAAAATTGCTGCGAACCAGGAGAATCCGGTGACGCGAGCCGAGGCCGGGGGATTGATGAAGCTGTCGCTGAGTGGGCCGAACCAGTCCGGAAGCAGATGGACGACGATGAATCCGGCGGCACTGGCGAAACCGACCGCGATGGCCGCCTGCGGAGCCCATCGGTGATGAACGAAGATCAGCACGATGGTGGCGATCGCCAGCACGGCCTGGATGGCGCCGAGCGTCATGACCAGCATCGAGATGGTGTTCATGCCGCGCCGCAGATGGTCGGCGCCGTGGACGGCGAGCGCGACCGCGAACACCACGGCGACCGATTGCAGCACAGTGGCGGTGGAGAGGGAGGATTGGCGCGGCTGCGCTGTCGAGTCGACCATGGCAACTCCGATCGAGTGCGATTGCCATTACTACTACATAGTGTAGTACGAGTCGCCCGACAGCGCGTCGTTTTACAGCAGGCCCCACCAATAAAGCAGGCAGGCCAATACGAAGACGACTACGGTGTCCATGGTCGCTCCCACTCTCCTTGACGCCGTTACCACCATCATTCCTCGAGATGGCGCGCCGCGCCGAAGACCAAGATCACAGCGTCACAACGGCCACGCCCCACCCGCCGGATGTGATCCTGCCGCCCCCTCTCGCGGCAGGAGCACGACCGGTGAGGCGGGTGTGGCCCGCCACCCCTCGTCGACGAGCCACACCCTTGTCCCACCCCCGGTGGTGGGCTTCCGGTGCCTTGTGGGGCAACCGGTGCGAGAGAAACGATGCCGGGGCGGGCTTGCCAGGGGCTTAAAGAGCCCTTGTGATCGCCGAAGGTGCAGGTAGGAACAGGTTTACGGACGTTCACTCGACGATGACGACGACCAGGCGGCGCGGGCCCTGCCCGGTCGGCACCGGGACGGCGTCGGTGTCGGCGGTGGCCGTCGGGCCGCGGAACCAGGTGATGGGCCGCTGCGGATCCAGCTTGTCGAGGACGTCCGGAAGGGTGGCGTCGATCTGTTCGGCGCGCACGATGCAGATGTGGCAACCGGCGGCCAGGGTCGCGGCACGGCCCTGGCCGGGTCCGCCGTCCAGGACGATGGTGGCGGAGTCGGCGACCGCGCCGGCACAGCCGGTGACCACGGCGTCGGGTTCGTCGGCCGCCACCAGGGGGTGATCGGTGACCACTCGATGCCCGTCGGATTCGGCCCAGGCGGTGAGCCATTCGAGGGGCAGGCCCTCCGGCGCCACCACCGAGTCGATGGCGTGGTCGTTCAATGCCTCGGTGACGATGGCCGGGATCTGCCTGGTGGACGCGCGGACCACGCGGGCACCGGATTCGCGCAGGCGTTCGGCAAACATTTCGACGATCGCGGGCCGATCTTCGGGCGCGTGACTGCGGTAGTGCCGCGGGAGCGTGACCGTGCGTTCGTCATCGGGCAGTGCCTTGAGGGCGTCGCGCACGCGGCGCAGCATCTCCTCCCGCGCAGTCATAGTTGCTTCTCGTTCGCGGCCGCTGCGGTGCGGGTTTTTGGCCTGCAATCACCGGATGGTTCGGTGCCTCCTCCGGTCCTGTTGTGCACCGGCAGTTCCACGAAAACCTCCAGATCGAGCCAGGTCGGCCCGGCCCACCCGGCGCCTTCCACGGACCCAGAGTATCGGGAAGAATCGGACACGGCCGTACCGGCCGGTTTACCAGGAAGTTTGCTGTCGCCACCGGGTCAGCGGGCGGCGGTGCGGATCTGGGTGAGGAATTCGGCGTTGGTCTCGGTCTGCCGCAGGCCGGTCAGCAGGAGTTCGATCGCGTGCTGCGGTTCGCGCCCGGCCAGGGTGCGGCGCAGCGACTGGATGGCGGTGAGTTCGCCGGGGGTCAGCAACAGGTCGTCGCGGCGGGTCCCGGATCGGTCGATGTCGACGGCCGGGAAGATGCGGCGATCGGCGACGTGGCGGTCGAGTTTCAGCTCCGCGTTACCGGTGCCCTTGTATTCCTCGAAGATCACCGTGTCGGCGACGGAACCGGTTTCGACCAGTGCGGAGGCGATGATGGTGAGCGATCCGCCGCCCTCGATATTGCGGGCGGCACCGAGGAATTTCTTCGGCGGGGCCAGCGCGGCGGCGTCCACACCGCCGGACAGCACGCGGCCGGATGCCGGGGTGGCCAGGTTGTAGGCGCGCGCCAGGCGGGTCAGCGAATCCAGCAGCACCACCACGTCGCGACCGGTTTCGACCAGGCGTTTGGCATGTTCGATCGCCAGCTCCGCGACCGCGACGTGCTCACGCGGCGGCCGGTCGAAGGTGGCGGCGGCGATATCGGCGGGCACCGCGCGGGACAGGTCGGTGACCTCCTCCGGGCGCTCACCGACCAGCACCAGCATCAGCTGGCATTCGGGATGGTTCTTGGCGATACCGTGCGCGATCGACTGCAGGACAGAGGTTTTGCCCGCCTTGGGCGGTGCGACGATCAGCGCGCGCTGTCCCTTACCGATAGGCATGACCAAATCGGTTGTGCGCGTGATCATCTCGTGCGGCTCGGTCTCCAGACGGAGACGATCCTGGGGATAGATGGGGATGAGTTTCTCGAAGTCCGGCCGTGACCGGGCCTGGTCGGGCGGCAACCCGTTGACGCTGTCGATGTGGACCAGCGGCGCCAGTTTGGCACCCTCGCGTTTCGGCCCGACAGTGCCGGTGACGGCATCGCCCCGCCGCAAGCCGAATTCGCGGATCAGGCGGTTCGGCACATGGGCGTCGCGCGGTCCGGGCAGATAGCCGTCGGTGCGCAGCGCCCCGCGATGCTCGGTGATGTCGAGGATTCCGCTCACCGGTGCGGTCGAGTCCACGGCGCTGCCGTCGGAACGAATTGTGTTGTGGGTCATGATATTTCTCCTGAATAACTGTTCATGGGTACGGCGAATGGCCGCGACTGCAGCAGAAGCTGCGGATGACGCCCCGGTCGTTCGCGGTGATTGCACTACCACCCGGACCACCGGGAAAATGAAGACCTTGTGGGCGGGACCAAGTCCACCTGCATCCACAAGCCGAAGACAACGCCTACGGTAGCGCCACCCTCTCCAACGCGCAACGCCCCACCTTTGTTCCAGCCGCACCCCTCGTCGGCATTAGCACCCGCTGTAGGGGGTGCAACAGGCAACAAGGGGTGCGCCTATGGGCCGGTCCGTTGCGCGCGTTGGGTGCAGGCGCGCAGTAGTGGTGTGTGGCTGCGCTGTGATGCCCCGCCGTAGTTCCCAGCCGCACCCTTTGTTGGTCTTCGCACCCCCTGCAACGGGTGCAAAGGGCAACAAGGAGTGCGGCTGTGGGTCGGGGGCGCCGAAGACCCGTGCGGTGGTGGCCTCGCTGCGAGGTGCACGGTTTGTGCGGGGTGCGCCTGCGGGCCGGTGCGAGGCGCGCGTTGAGTGGGGACGCGCAGTGGTGGTGTGTGGCTGGCGCTGTGATGCCGCGCCGTTGTCCCAGCCGCACCCTTTGCTGACGTTCGCACCCGTTGTAGAGGGTGCAAGTAGCAAGAAGGGGTGCGGCTGCGGGCGGGTGCGCCGAAGGCCAGTGCGGCGGTGGCCTCGGTGCGGGGTGCGGGGTGCGTCGTTGCGTGGGGGTGGGTGGGGGCGGTGCGAGACTGGCGCGTGTGGGCAGCAAATGGGTGGCGGCCGTGCAGAGGCTGAAGCCGGGGTGGTTTGCGGCGGTGATGGCGACGGGGATTGTGGCGCGGGCGGTGAGCGGGGCCGGGTGGGGGTGGGGTGGGGATGTGTTGCTGGGAGTGGAGATTGTTGCGTTCGCGGCGCTCGTTGTCGGGGCCCTGTTGCGCGTGGTGCTGTACTGGGGCAGCGTGGTTGCCGATGCGCGAAACCCCGCCACAGGGTTCACCTTTCTCACCTTCGTGGCTGCGGCGGCGGTGTTGTCGGCCGGTGCGGCCAAACATGGGTGGTCCACGGCGGCCCTGATCTTGCTTGCGGTGGCCGCGATGGCGTGGCTACCGCTGTGCTACCTAATCCCTGCGGCGCTGATGGTGCACCACGCTCCGCGCACGGCGGTGACCGGTGCCGACGGCACCTGGTTTCTGTGGGTGGTGGGCACCCAGTCCCTCGCGGTGGCCGCCACCGCACTGCCCGAACCGTGGGGACGACGGCTCGCCGTGCCGGCGCTGCTGTGCTGGTCGGTCGGCATCGTCTTGTACGGCGTGGTGGCGGCGCTGGTGCTCGGCACCCTGTTCGGAGGGCCGCTGACCGCCGCGAAACTCGTTCCGCCGTACTGGATCTTCATGGGCGCGACAGCCATCAGCGTCCTGGCGGCCGCGCAGCTGCTGGCCCACGACGCGACCACACTGATCACTCAACTGCGCCCGTTCATCGCGGGCGCCGCACTCACCCTGTGGGCCTTCGGCAGCTGGCTGATCCCGCTGCTGCTCGCCGCCGGAGTCTGGCGACATCTGATCCAGCAC
Source organism: Nocardia transvalensis (assembly GCF_015477765.1). GTDB lineage: Bacteria > Actinomycetota > Actinomycetes > Mycobacteriales > Mycobacteriaceae > Nocardia > Nocardia transvalensis_A. The sequence continues at coordinate 10,681 of NZ_JADLQQ010000017.1, forward strand.
GTCACGCTGGACTACGAACCCGCCCTGTGGAGCATCGTCTTCCCCCTGGGCATGTACGGCGTGGGCACCAAGGAACTCGGCGGAGTCCTCGGCGAACACTGGATGGTCGCCTTCGGCCGCGACGAGGCCTGGATCGCCCTCGCCGCGTGGGCTGTCACCGCAATCATCCTGGTGCTCAGCGCATTCCGCCGCTCCCGCCTTACGACACCGCGCCCGTGATCAATTCGGCGCACTTCTCGCCGATCATGTAGCACGGCGCATTGGTGTTGCCGCCGGTGATGCTCGGCATGATCGAGGCATCGGCCACGCGCAGACCCTCGATGCCACGCACCCGCAGCTGCGGGTCCACCACGGCCCGCTCGTCCACGCCCATCCGGCAGGTGCCGACCGGATGATAAACCGAGTGCACGCGATTGGGGAGCTCGCGCCGCAGCGCGGTCTCGTCCCGGTAGGCAGGCCCCGGGGTGAACTCCTCGGTGACATCCCCGGCAATCGACTTGTCGGCCATGACTTCTCGAATCATCCGAATACCCTCGACCAGGAATTCGGTATCGGCCGGCTCGGACAGATAACCCGGATCGATCAGCGGCGCCTCGAGCGGATCGGCCGACGCCAGGCGCAGCTCACCGCGACTCTTCGGATAGATCAGAGTCGGGAAGATCGTCAGCCCCGCCCGCCGATCGACCATATGCAGTTTGTCCTCGTCCTGATTGGGCACCGGATAGTTCCACGGCAGAGTGTGAATCTGCATATCCGGAATTCCTTGGGCGAACGATGTTTTCACGAACCCGACCGCCTCGAACACGGTCCGCCCGAACCAGGAACTGCCCGGCCGCGCCAGCTCCCGCATGAGCCCGGCCGCGAAATGCGACGGAATACCCCGGTGCACAGCCTTTTTCGACAGAAAGGTCATCGGCACGAACAGGTGGTCGTGCAGGTTCTGGCCGACCGGAAGATCGGTGTGCACATCGATCCCCAGCTCCCGCAGCTGCCCGGCCGGACCGATCCCCGACAGCATGAGCAGCTGCGCCGAACCGATCACCCCGGCCGACACCACGACCTCTTTACCGGCACGAATGATGCGCCGCCCCGACTTCTCGATGATCTCCACACCCGTCGCCCGGCCGTTCTCCACCACGATGCGGGCCACGTGCGCACCGGTCACCACCCGCAGCCCCGAATTCGGCCGATTGGTGATGAAGCCACGAGAAGAGCTGTACCGCAACCCATCTCGCACACTCTGCTGGAAAATGCTGATGCCCTCCTGGGATTCACCGTTGTAATCGGCGATCTCGGGCACTCCGAGGGTATCTGCGGCCGCCTCCATGAACTGCTGGGCGATCGGGGTCAGCTCGCGCTGCCGGGTCACCTCGATCGGCCCACCCGCGCCGCGCAATTCGCTGGCCCCGCCCTCCCAGTTCTCCAGCCGCTTGTAAGCGGGCAGCACGTCGTCGTAGCCCCAGCCGGTGCAGCCCTCGGCGGCCCAGGAGTCGAAGTTGGCCCGGTTGCCCCGCACGAACAGCATCCCGTTGACCGAGCTGGAGCCGCCCAGCACCTTGCCGCGGGTCATCGGGATCAGCCGATCGTTGGCGTGCTTCTGCGGCACCGAGAACTGCTTCCAGGTGACCCGCTTCTTCAGCTGCGGCACCGTGTGCACCATCGTGATCATGCCGGGGACCGTCACCAGCCGGGTGTTGTCCTTGCGGCCCGCCTCGAGCAGGATGACGCTCGCGCCGTGCTCGACGAGCCGTCCCGCGACGGTGGCACCGGCGCTGCCTGCGCCGACGACGATGTAATCGGCCTCGGTGGCGGGCCCTTGCCCCGATGCAAAGGCGCGCGGAGAGTCGGTCATGTTCGGTTACCTCATCCTCGATCCGGTTCGTGCGGCAGGCGGCTGGGCTGGGGGCCGGAGGGCGCCCGGATTCACTGTAGAACAAGTTCTAAATTTTGTGCAGGTGTCAATACCAAGTGCCGCTGAGCGCTACTGCAACAGGTACTCGATTTTCCTGTAGCTACCTGCCTGTTCGTGATTCAATCGATGTAGAACTCGTTACATTTCTGCAGCGCCGCGACGATGCGGCCGCAAGGAGGAACCGTGTCTGTTCCAGCGGCAGCCGATCCCGGGATTCCGGCCGGATTCGACTTCAGCGACCCCGGCCTGTGGGCCACGCGAAGGCCGGTCGAGGAGTTCGCCGCCCTGCGCCGCACCGCCCCGGTGTGGTGGAACACCCAGACCGACGAGCAATCCGCACCCTTCTTCGACGGCGGCTACTGGGTGGTGAGCCGTCACGAGGACATCAAGGAGATCTCCCGGCACCCGGAGCTGTACTCCTCCCAACGCAAGGGCGCGATCATCCGGCTGCCCGGCGACACCACGCCCGAACAACTGGAGCTCACCGGCGCGATCCTGGTGAATATGGACCCGCCCAAGCACACCAAGATCCGCCGCATCATCTCCAAGGGCTTCACACCGCGGGCGGTCGAGAGCCTGCGGGCCGCCCTGACCGACCGCGCGGAACGAATCGTGCACGCCGCCAAGAAATCCGGCGGCGGCGACTTCGTCCAGCAGGTGGCGTGCGAGCTGCCGCTGCAGGCGATCGCCGAATTGATCGGCGTGCCACAGGAAGACAGGTTCAAGCTGTTCGCCTGGTCCAACGAGATGCTCAGCTACCACGACCCCGAGTACGGCGACTCCAACGCCGCCACCGCCGAAATCCTCGGCTACGCCTGGAATATGGCCGAGCAGCGGCGTGCCGATCCGCTCGGCGATATTGTCAGCCAGCTCGTCACCGCCGATATCGATGGCGAGGCGCTGGGTTCGGACGAGTTCGGCTTCTTCGTGATCCTGCTGACCGTCGCGGGCAACGAGACCACCCGCAACGCCATCACCCACGGCATGAAGGCCTTCGTCGATCATCCCGAGCAGTGGGAGCTGTTCCGTGAGCAGCGCCCGCGCACCGCCGCGGACGAGATCGTGCGGTGGGCCACACCGGTGACGGTGTTCCAGCGCACCGCGACCGAGGACGTCGAACTGGGCGGGCAGCATATCGGGGCCGGTCAACGGCTCGGAATGTTCTACAGTTCGGCCAACTTCGACGAGACCGCCTTCGACGAGCCGTTCACCTTCGACATCCTGCGCGATCCGAATCCGCACCTGGGATTCGGCGGCACCGGCCCGCACTACTGCGTAGGGGCGAATCTGGCGCGGCTGGAGATCGACCTGATGTTCAACGCGATCGCCGAAACCATGCCCCACCTGCGGCAAGTCGCCGAGCCGGAGCGCCTGCGGTCGGGCTGGATCCACGGCATCAAACACTGGCAGGTCGCCTATTCGTGACCAGCTTCCCGGACATTCGTACAGGGGCGTCGGAGAGGCGGACGCCCTATCATCGGGCCTTGTGACTATTCGTGACATTCCCGTGCGGACCCTCTCCGACGAACCCACCACCCTGGGCGACCTGATCGGCGACAAGGCGGCGCTGGTGGTCAACGTGGCCTCCAAGTGCGGCCTCACGCCGCAGTACACCGGTTTGGTGAAGTTGCAGCAGACCTACGGCCCGCGCGGATTCAGCGTGATCGGAGTGCCGTGCAATCAATTCATGGGCCAGGAGCCCGGCACCGCGGAGGAGATCGAGCAGTTCTGCTCGACCACCTACGGTGTGGACTTCCCGCTGCTGGAGAAGGTCGAGGTCAACGGCGAGGGCCGGCACCCGCTGTATGAGGAGCTGGTGCAGACCCCCGACGCCGAGGGCGCCGCCGGTGATATCCAGTGGAACTTCGAGAAGTTCCTGGTCGACCGCGACGGCAAGGTCGTCGCCCGCTTCCGTCCGCGCACCGAGCCCGAGGACCCGGCGGTCGTCTCCGCGATCGAGTCCGTCCTCTAACGTCGCCGCCGGTACCGCACCGCGCACGGCTGCTGCAATTGGACCACCATCTTGGAGTGGTCGTTGCGGTAGCTGTCGGACGGCTGCGCCATCTCGAATTCCCAGTCCCGCAACAGAATCGAGAAGATCGCCTTGAGCTGCATGAGCGCGAACGCCGCGCCGACGCAGCGGTGGCGGCCCGCGCCGAAGGGGATCCAGGTCCAGCGGTTGACCAGATCCTCCTGGCGGGGGTCGAGGTAACGACCCGGATCGAAGGCGTCGGGATCGGGAAAGTCCTCCGGCAGGCGATTGGACACCGCCGGGGTGGTGGCCACCAAGGCCCCCGGGGTAATGAGATTTCCGCACACCTCGAATTCGTCGCGGGCGACCCGCATGAGGATGATCAGCGGCGGATGCAGCCGTAGCGCCTCCTTCACCACCGACTCCAGCTGCGGAATCTGGCGCAGCGCATGGAAACTCACGTCCTTGCCGTCGGCGTAGAGCTCATCCAGTTCCGCAACGACCCGGGCGAGAACGTCGGGGTGCCGGAGCAATTCGATCACCGTCCACGCCGCAGTGCCCGAGGTGGTGTGATGCCCGGCGAACATCATGGAGATGAAGATGCCGGTGATCTCACTGGCCGAGAAGCGCGGGGTGCCGTCCTCGTCGCGGATGGAGACCAGCACGTCGAGCATGTCCCGATCCTCTTTGCCCACAGGAGGATTCGCGAGCCTGCGATCCATGATGGCTTGCACCAGCCCGACCAGCTGAGCGCGGGCCTCGTCGCGACGGCGGAAGCTGTCGATGGGGGCGTACGGATCGACGTAACACAGGGCGTCGGTGCCGCGTTCGAGCTCGTGGTAGAGGTGCGCGAACCGTTCGTCGAGCTCGTTGCGGAACTTCACCCCGATCAGACAGGCCGAGGACGTGTAGATCGTCAGTTCGGCGAAGAATTCGAGCAGGTCGATCTCGCCCTCATCGCCCCACCGCGCCAACATCCGATCTACTTCGTGCGCAATGGTTTCCGCATGCCCGCGCATATGCTCCCCGCGCAGCGCCTGATTGTGCAGCATCTCCTTGCGGCGCTCCGGCGGAGCATCGAACACCACACCCTCACCGAAGATCGGCTTCATGAACGGGTAGGCCGCGCTCTGATCGAGCTCGGCATCGGAGGCGCGGAAGAAGAATTCGTTGGCCTCGGCCCCGGACAGCAGAATCACATCCTTGTCCGCCAACCGAAACGCCCCCACATCCCCGCATTCGGCACGCACCCGCCGCATCAGCCCGATGGGATCAGTGCGGAACTCCTCCAGATGCCCGTGCCCATGCTCGCCCCCGGAGACCTGCCGCGGCTTGACCAGAGTCATCGGAAATCCCTTCCGCAGTACCGCATCCATCCCAGATGGACACCTGTCTGGACGCTACTACAGCCACCAGCCCACGGCAAGAACTCCCTCGAGCGAGCACTGAGGCAGGTGGCCTCTCGGGCGATGCCAGCACAGTTGCTCGGTGAACGATCAATGGCGGGGGGCACCGTCATTGTCATGATCTTGCTGGAAATTGTCATCTGAGCCGCTGGTGGCTGCTTGATTGCTGAGTCACTATGGGTTCTCTGGATCGCCTTGGCTGGGTAGTTACGAACGGAGTGCGTGATGACGGCTGGGAGAACCGCGGGAGAAAAACCCCTCGAGTGGCGGTCGGTGCGGGATGCCGACGGATTCGTCGCCCTGTTCGCCGCGGACGCCGTGGCGGCGATACCGCTGCCGCTACCCGGTTTCCCGGTTGTCACGGCGGGGCGCGAGGAGCTGCGGCAGGCGATTGCGGAATCGGGTATCGATGCGATCGGACTTCCGGATCTGCGCGTGCTCCGGCGTCGGCGACTGGAATCTCCGAACCATTCGCTGATCTATGTCGAGGGCCATCTGGTCCTCCGCGCCGGCAACCGCACCTATCGAACCGACTACATGGCCACCGCCATGCTTCGCGGTGGCGAGATCTCCTGGCTCGCGCTGGATATCACCTCTCCCGAGGCGGCGGAGGACACCCAGGGAGCTGTGGCTTATCCGGTGTTCTGAATTCATTGGCAGGGATCCGATTGCGCGGCACGCTGTTCGGCGCACATGGGACAGTCGTCGGGTGAATCGTTGGGGTGCAGGTGGCCCATATCGATCAGTTGGGTCCAGCAGGCGCGCAACATGTCGCAGGTGTGCAGCGTGCAATCGGCGTGCAGGCCGCTGTTGATCTCCTGATGCATCTGGGCCGGTGGCATCGCGTGACCGGGGTAGGAGTGCAGCAGAGGATTGACCGCCGGTCCCATGTCAGTACCCCATGTGCGGGACGTCGGCGGGTACCAGCTTTCCGGCTTCGATGAGCCTGTTCTTGGCCTGCGCCTTGACCGGACAGGACGCTGCGGCGCAGTCCTGGTGTATCTGCATGATCGCGTGTGCATATTCAATTGTCATTACCGGCAATTTGCTGTGATCGGTCACGGGAAGGCCGTACATGCTGCAACCCCCTGGAGTAGGTGCGTGTTTGGTGAACCCGATAGCCGGGGCCGGAACCGTCGCAGGGGCACAGGGATTCGGTAAGAAGCGGTCGGAACTTCCCGGCTATCGGGGTGTTTCAAGTAGTACGCTCTCAGCGGGCGGTCTGGAAGATTTCCGAGCGTGGGTGGGTCGAGTTTCTTTCAAAATTCCAGACCGAGCAGCAATCCGATTCCATTTTGACATCGTCCGATAGCGAGGCTAAGGAAATGTCCCTTGATACACCGGGTTCCACGCTTCCACGCAGGATGTTGGGCCGCGCTCTGAAGCGGCTTCGTGAGGGGGCGGGCGTACCACCGAAAGTCGCGGCTCAGACCATCCGCGTGTCGGCGCAGACCCTCTGGCGCATCGAGACGGGACAGCGGGGGCCACAGCTGAAAGAGGTTTATGTGCAGGCGCTGTGCCAGTTGTACGGAGCTGCGTCGGAGGAAACCATGAACCTGGTCGGACTGGTGGAGCAAGCCGAGAAGACGAACTGGTGGCAACCGTATGAGGATGTCATTCCGGATGTCTTCGCTCTGTTCATCGGTCTCGAGGAGTTCGCCCGTGAACTGACCACTTTCCAGCACACGCTGATGCCGGGTCTGCTCCAGACCGTAGACTACCGACGTGCCGGAGTCTGGGCACTGCAACCGCAGGCCAGCCCGACCGAGGTCGAACGCAACGTGGAGTTGATGATGCGACGGCAGGCGCGGCTCCAGGAAGATCGAGAGAACTTCACTCTGCACGCTCTGCTGGGCGAGGCCGTCTTGCGCTACCCGGTCGGTGGTCCTGCCGTGATGGGACGTCAAGCCCGGCATCTGCTCGATGTGGGACAGTTGCCGAACGTGTCGATTCGAGTGGTGCCCATCAGCAGGGGGATGCATATCGGCCTGCAGATGGGAGGCTTTGTGCTGATGGAGTTTCCTGAGCATCCGAGCCCCTACCTTTCGGAGCCTCCGGTGGTCTACGTGGAGGGACACACGGGTGCGCTCTACCTGGAGCGAGAGTCGGAGATCCGGCAGTACCGTTATGGCCTTGCGGGCGTCCGTCGCGTGGCATTGGATGAGATTGATTCCAGGGAACTCATAACTCAGATCGCGAGGGAGTACGAAGGGTGAGCATCGACCTATCCGGGGCGCACTGGTTCAAGTCGAGCCGCAGTAAGGATGCTCATGCATGCGTGGAGGTCGCGCACCTGAGTGAGGGCATGGTCGGAGTAAGGGACTCAAAGGACCGGTCCGGCTCGGCTTTGGTCTTCGCACCGGCCGACTGGGACGCCTTCACGGCGAAGTTGGCCGACGGGGAGTTCGATCGCTCCTGAACGGCCATATCCGCACGAAACCGCCGGAACCCCAGGTACTTTGGCTACCTGGGGTTCCACCGTTCCATGGCACTGCTGCCATGATCTGCGCTGGGGATGGAACCGTCGCCCGGGTCGCCGCGTCCAATGAGACAGGAGGGAGTCTGGATCCGACGTAGAGCAGGGGAGCAGCGAGGAATCCGATGGCTGAAGAGTTTCGAGTCGAACCCGACGACCTGGACAAGCTCGCGGGAGCATTCCGCGACCTTGCCGGTCAAGCAGCGGCGGCGTCGGGACATGCGACGAAGTGGTTCGACGTCAGTGCCGCGGAGACAGGGATCTACGTAGAGGTGAAGCGGATCGTCGACCAGATGCGGCAGAACCTGGAGGACAACTACAACCATCTGCGGACCTTGGCCGAAAGCTCGGCGACAGAACTCGGCAAGGCAGCCCAGATGTACCGGACCACCGACCGCGCGTCGGCGGCACGGCTGGACGCCACCTACCCGGGGGTGCGGCGATGACGCGCCCCGAGGAGACGCTGACTGCGCCTCGGGCCGAGGACCCGATGCCGGGGGTCATCCCGTTCTTCGCGGGCGGTAATTTCATCTCGCCTGCCTACTACATCTCGACGATCGTCAAGGGAGTCATCGGATTCGACATCTTCGGGTGGGCCTCCGAGAAGGTGCAGGGTGATTGGGAAGCGGTACGCAAGGCCGCCGAGGCGGCGGGCAATCTGAGCCGGTTCAACTCCGCATTCGCGGACTCGGTGCAGGCGGGGTGGCGGAATACGGTCGAACAGTCCTGGCACGGTGAGGCGGCGGGCTCGGCTGGAGCCTATTTCAATCAGCTGGCCGCGACCCTCGACTTCCAGGTCCGTCCGCTCGAGGAGATCGAGCGACAGTTGACGAATATCAGCACCGGTATGCGGGAGTTGGCTCGGCTGGTCGGCGACATTCTCCAGGACATCGCCGACTGGGGCCTCCTGTTGGGTGCGTCGATGGCCGCCCAAGCGGTTCTGGCGGCGACTCTCGTCGGGGGACCGGCGGCCGCTGCGCAGGCTGCCATATCCGCGACCTACGTGGTCATGATCATCCAGAGGGTGGACGCTGCCATCACGTTGGTGACACGGACGTATAAGACCATCTACGGCGGGATCGGCGCTCTGAACGTGCTCTCGAGCCAGACCATGCCGGATAAGCTTCCGCCACTGCCGAATTCGGCCTACAACCACCCTGGAGCGTGATTCGCATGGCCCAACCGTCCGAATTCGTCTTCGATGTCGCACGGGGTGACCTGGGGGTGTCGCGCCAACTGCGGCAGTCGCTCCAGGTGATCAAATCCGCGACCACCGACCCGGCCCTGCGCAGGCAGCTCGATGACGTGCTCGCCGGTCGCACCGGTATGCGGGAGTTCGGAACATCGGATGCATTCGCCAGGATTCTGGATCGAGTGCCCAGGCAGCAGTTCGATCGGGTTTTCTCGATGCCCGAAGAAGAACGGGAGAGGCTGGCCGCCCAGGGCCGGGCCGAACTGGAACGGCTTCGCAACGAGTCGCCCGAGCAGACCGCCTCGATGACACCGCCGCCGGAACCGCCTCGGCCGGGGCCTGCTTCGCCGAGCCCTGCGGGCGGTCATGTCATTCGCGGCACGCGAAAACCCAACCGCGAGCAGTTGTTCATCCCCGACGAACCGGATGACGACGATCGGTACTTCCAGGAACGACGGCAGCGTGGGTGGCTGGAGTGATGACAAGATTCTTCGGCCACAAGTGCGAGGTGGTGGTGCCGGTGCACCAGCGCCTCGAGTTCGACGTGGATCTGGAGGCGGCGGCCGACCCGGACGAGGCCGTCGTACTCCGGTTGTCTCAGGCACTACCCGATGTCTGCAGTACGCACGGTCGGTCTGCGGTGGAGCGACGCACCAATGACATTCGGTTTCGCCGGACAAGGAAGGGGTGGAGGCAGCGGACAGTGGGTGGTGACCTCCGGTTTCTCCTGGTCGGCATGCTTCGGGCCGCGGCGCAGATGCGGCGCCTGGACGAAGGCGCTGAAACCTTGCTGGAAGGCGAATGGCCGGTGTGCTCGAAGTGCCTGCGGAATTATCGGTGGTTCAACGGGATTGGGCACACCATCGTGGTGGCGGGCTTCGTCCTGATGTTCCTGTTGTTCGCTACTTGGTCGATGGGGTACCGAATTGTCGCGTTGGGAGTTGCGTTCTTTCCTGGGTGGCTTCCGATTGGATTGTTCGGGGCCATGTTCGCGTACACCCGGGCGAGGACGTTCCTTCGTGTGAAGCAGATCGTCGACAGGACGGCGGTGGTGATCCGTGCCCACCCGGACTTCGCGGCCGCGGTACCACAGATGGCATTGTCGGATGGGTCGAAGCCACATGGCAGCGCGCGGGAGCGATTCCTCGACCGTCTACTGAGGAGGCATCCCGCGCCCGAGCCGGGCGGCGCCGTGGAGCTCTAATGACCGGCCCGCCACCTTTGCGCGCTGGTCACCCGGCCGGTACGTTCGACACGAACTTGGCAGGGGGCGGAGAGCCGGTCCGGCCCCGGGCATCACGGCACCGGCGCAGGAGGACGAGATGGCCAGCTGGGGGAAGGTAATCCGAGGCGCGGCCCTCGGCTTGGGCGCGGTCGCTCTTGTGTCGGGGTGTAACTCCGGTGGTGGAGGGTCGAACGGGACGACGAGTGCGTCGGCGACGCCGACGATCGCGCCGGATGTCCCAGCAGGGTTCGATGCGTGTAAGGGCATCCCGCAGTCAGTTATTCAGTCGGAGCACTTGATCAAGCCGCAGGTCGACACGAAGGACGGCCGTGGTGGCACAAAGTGGCGCGGATGCATTTGGCTTCAGGCCGACGACGGATACTCCGCCACGATAGATACCACCAACATCACCCTGGCGATGGTGCGCGCGAACCATGAGTTCACTGTGGCCGAGGAGCTGACGGTCGCCGGGCGCGCTGCGATCACCTATCGCCCCAGCGGCCAGAAGAACCTGAGTGAGCACTGCCTGCTGAACGTTGAGATGGAAGGCGGCAGCCTCGAGATCAGCATCGTCAACCCGGCCTCACGCAAGACTGGGAACCAGGACTCTTGCGAGATCGCCAAACGTCTAGCACAGGGTATCGCTCCCGCGATCCCGGCTGGTGCCTAAACTTGAGCAGATCTCCGGCTGATTCTGGCTGGAACCACTGGGGAGGAACACGCACATGGGTGAGAATGCGGCGCCTGCGCCACCGGGGCCGTTGGCCAGCTTGATCAAGGATGCGCAGGACGGCAAGTTGACCGTCAGCTTCAGCCAAGAGGTGCGAGTCAACGCCGACGAGTTCGTCTATATCGAACGCGACTGCCAAGCATTCAAAGATGAGATCCGCTATCTTCAAGCTGTCGCTCAGAACATCTCCGATCGCGAGCACTGGGGTCTCGGTGAGACCACGGAGGGCCTGAACGCGGCGAGTACCTTGGTCGGCCGATTCCGAGGCAAGGCCAAGATCGTGGATCCTGGCAAGGACACGAATAACAACGTGTTCGACATTCTCGAGCAGCACTACAGAATAGTCGACGACATCCAGAATCTACACCGCACGATCGCTCAGAAATACATCGAAACGGATCAGGAGTTCGCCGCTCGGTACAAAGAGTTGATGGCGACTGTGGCGCCCAGCCCGATCGGTACGCTGACGGCGTCGGCGTGCGTTGAACCTCCTACATTGGGGCATTCATGACCGGGGCGTATGAGCCGCCGAAGATCTCCGGACAAGGGGAGTGGCGGGACAATTGGACCCACTGGAAAATCTACAATTCATTCGTATCCCTCGATCCGTCCGAGGCGAATAAGGGCTCCGACGAATACAAGCAGATCGCGCAGCGATGGTCGGCAGCAGTGGACTACTTCGCGGGCCGAATCCATCACTCGAGTTCAGCAGCGTGGGACGGTCCTGCCGCCGAGAAGTCTCGGCAAGTGATCGCCAATTACGCGCAGCGGGCCCTCGCGCTGAGCCAGCCGCTGCAGGATCTCGCCCAACGGGTGTCGCTGGCGGTAGATGGGGTCACCAACACCAGGAACGCCGTGGACCGGCCGCCTGACGGCGGCGCTCCTTGGAACCCGCGGAGCTGGAACCTGGGAGTGTGGCACGGTCCGAGTTCCGCTGCCGTGCGCAATGAGTGCGAGGCCGCCGCCCGAGAGGCTATGGCGAATTTTTACGGCGAGTCGTTCAAACAGGCGGATTTGCAGATACCGCTGCTCCCGGTACCCGAGAGCCCCACGAACCCGCTATACGAGCCGCCGGAGACGAAGCGAGACATCGGGATTGGCCCGGGTGTTCGTCCCGGCGGACCCGGCAACGACTCGGTCGGCCCAGGTGTCCCGGACCAGCCCGGGGATCCTCGGCAGCCCGGCGATCAGCCCACGGAGCTCCCGACTCAGGATCCGGCGGCTACCTCTCCCGCCGGTCTCGATCCGTCGGCGTCACCGACGACTCCGGCTGCCACCCTGCCAAGCGGGGCAAACCCCGGGGTGGGTACCTCGGCGGCGGGTACGCAAACCACTCCCAGCAGCTACTCGGGTGGGCCGGGCGGTGGCGTCGGCGGCTATGGAGGAATCGGTGGTGGTGCCGGTCGCCCCGGCGGCTTGTCTGGTGGCTCAACCGGTTCCGAGCGGGGCGGCCCGGGACGCAGCATGCCCGGTGCACCGGTCGCAGGTCCGGGCGCGGCAGCCGCCGCCGGTCGCACGATGGGTGGTCCCGGCGCGCCGGGTATGCCTGGGATGGGTGGATTGGGTCCTGGCCGAGGCAAATCCGAGGACGAAGAACGGAATCGTGAAGTCCCCGAGTGGCTTCGGAATATGGAGAACACCGAGGAACTGCTCGGCCCCACTCCGAAGACGATCCCGGGCGGCGTGCTCGGTGGTGACTCCACAGATCCGGAGAAGCCTTCTAGCTGACCGCCGATCGCGGCTGTTGCGCGGGCGCGGTGCTTCGCTGAATGTCCGGCCACCGCCGATTCCGTGGCGGCGGAGCGCCCAGGTCGGCAGTATCTGTTCCACGATGTGATTGGATGATCCAGGATGGCCGAATGGACTTGGGATCCGGATGATTTCGCGGTGCTGTGGTATAGCGACGGGAGGGATCGCATACCGCACCCACTGCACTACACGAGCCGTTTGGTTACCCAGGATGAGGTCGCCACCCACCGGGAGGCGGTGCGCGCCCGCTACGACACCGAGGAGACCGAGCGGATCAACCTCGCCCTGCATACCCTCGCCGAATCCGAGCTGCGCATCGAAATCACGGGCTACTCAACCGTTCTCGGTAAGGGTAGACCCCGCGAATACCGTGTTCTCGGTGCCCGCACGCCTTACCACGCGGTCATGCTCACCCAGACCGCCGCAGATGACGTGGACGGCCCCATCCGCTGTCGGTTGTTTCGCACGGAGCAGCTGCCCGGTCGTCTGGCCGCCATCCTGCCGTCGGCGCCTCCCGGAAAGGCCAAGCCGGACAACTTCCACGTCGAGGACCTGCGCTCGCGCAACCACGGCTACGGAAATACTCGGAACAGCCCGCAGGAACGGTTCGAACGCCTGACTCACCGCCCGTTCGACGGCACCGGCGTCGCCGGGCTGATCGCCGCACCCCTGTACCGCCGCTGCGACCCGTGGTATGCCTTCGGATGGTTCGACGTCACCGACGATGGCCGCTACCTGCAGCAGCAGTCCCGCGAACACATCACCATTCGCCCCGCCACCACCCAGGACCTCGCCAGACATTTCGAGGCGTGGATCGAGCTCGCCCTCCAACGACTCCGCGAGGACGAACCTGCCACCTGGTGACGAACTCCACTGAGCAAGCACTGAGGCAGGTGGCTTCTCGAACGATGCCAGCACAGTTGCTCGCTGAGTGATCTGAAGGATTGGGCGGCGAGGAGTGCGGCCACTTTCGTTGGCATGATCTTACGGAAATATGTCACCTTTCCCACTGGTAGCCACATGGTTGCCGGATGATTATGAACTCCCTCTATCGCCATGGCTCGGCAGTGACGAAGGAGTGCGTGATGACGAAAATGGCGACCGGTGTTCCCGGTCGGGGATCCCGTACCGCCGTCAGCGGCCTGGTGGAGAAGCCGATGGCGCTCTTGATTATGGTGACAGTTACATTGGGAGTGAATATCGCTGCGGCACGGGCGGATGCGGGGATGAGGGCCTTGCCCTACTCGGTCAACAGGTTTGTCGAGCGGCCGTTCGCGGCCATCGAATTATCCGACGGCAAGCATGTGAAGGTGTTGCTGTCATGGCCGCCGGCCGAGGCCCCGTCGTCAGCTCCGCAGGACCTGCAGAGCCGACTTTTCCAGGCGGTCGGCAATTTCCGCATAGGACGCGTAACCGACGCCCGCTCGGACCAGCGCACCCGCGTACAACAATTCCAGCGTCTCCACGGTGTCGGGGTCGGCTTCGTCGCCGAGGGCGTCCACGAGGCGCCTGCGGATCTCGGTGCCGATCCGCGTGCGCAGGTGGGCGACATCGGGATCGGTGCCCAGTAGCGCGCTCGTGACCGCACCGGCGAGTGCGGGTTCGTCGGCGACGAGCAAGGCAATCTGGCGTAGCACCGCCAGCGTTCGGGTGACGTTGTCGGCGCCGTCGTCCTTCGGCGGGGTCGTGGCGGCCAATCGGCGCCAGAAGACCTCGGCGACCAGGTGTTCCTTGGAGGAGAAATAGGTGTAGGCGGTGGCCGTCCCCACGCCCGCGGCGGCGGCCACCATGCGTACCGTCAGGCCCGCGAATCCCTCGCGCGACAACACTTCCAACGCGGCCCGGGTGAGCCGGTCGACGGTGTCGGCCTGCTTCTCGGTGAGGCGGCGGCGCGTGGCCTCCAAATTCACCGGCACGGGCTCGCTGGAAAGGGGATCGGACACGTGTCTGGATGCTACTATGAGGCGGCTTCGGGGGCAACTCGACTCGCCCCGGCGAGAAAGGCTTGCGTTCATGACTCGTGCCGATTCGGCGATTTCCAGGGATACGGCGAGATTGTTCGGGATCGCCGAGCGGACAACCGGTTTCATGCCGCCGGAGGAGGGGCGGGCGCTGTACGAGGCAGCGCGTCGTTACGGCGGTGCCGGCACAATTCTGGAAATCGGTAGTTATTGCGGAAAATCGGCGATCTATCTGGGTGCCGCCGCGCGCGAAACCGGTGCGACCGTGTACACCATCGACCACCATCGCGGTTCGGAGGAACATCAGCCGGGGTGGGAGTATCACGACAGTTCGCTGGTCGACCCGGAGACCGGGCAATTCGACACGCTGACCACCTTCCGGCGCTCGATCGTCCGCGCGGGCCTCACCGACACCGTCGTCGGTATGGTCGGCGCCTCGGCCACGGTCGCCCAGATCTGGCGCACGCCTCTGCAATTGCTGTTCATCGATGGCAGCCACACCGAGGAGGCGGCACAGCGCGACTACGACAGCTGGGCCCACTGGGTTGCCGCGGGCGGTGCGCTGGTCATCCACGACGTCTTCCCGGACCCCCGCGACGGCGGCCAGGCGCCGTACCACATCTACCGAAAGGCCCTGGAGAGCGGGAGGTTTCGCGAGGCGTCGGTGACCGGCTCGCTGCGAGTGCTGGAGCGCCCCGCCGGGTGCGGCGGGGCTGGTTAGATTCCGGTCGGGACCTCACTGGTGCGTGGGAACGCAATCGCAGGCGAAGCCGGTGGTGATATCGGCGGTACTGGCCAGGTCGCGGAAGATGCCGTTGCCCGGTGTGGCTCGGGACAGGGCGTCGGCGGCGAGGATCATGGCGGCGCCCGTCCACGTGGTGCGTTCCTCCGGCCAGCGCTTACCGTCGGCGAAAACCAGTCCGGTCCAATAGGAGCCGTCGTCTTCGCGCAGATGTTGCATGGACGCCAGTAGTCGGTGCGCGCGCTCGTGGTCGCCGAGGGTGTCCAGGGCCAGGACCAGTTCACAGGTTTCCGCGCCGGTCACCCACGGACGATCGTCGACGCAGCGGATGCCGATCTCGCCAACCACGAAGTCGTGCCAGCGAGAGGCGATCCGGGAGACGGCATCGGCACCCCGGAACGCGCCACACAGCACCGGGTAATACCAGTCCATCGAATAGCGGTCCTTCTCCGCGAACGCTTCGGGGTGATGGCGGATGGCATGGCCCAGCCGCAGCGCCGCAACCTCCCATTCCGGCTGCGAGTCTCCCAGGAATTCGGCCAGCGCCAGGGCGCACCGGATGCTGTGGAACATACTCGAACAGCCGGTGATCAGGGCCTCGGGCACGACTCCGGAAGCATCACGCAGCCAATAGATCTCGCCATTGCTGCCCTGCTGCAGAGACACCACATAGTCGATCGCCGCCCGCACGGTGGGCCAGAGTTCCACGGCGAAGGCGCGGTCGCCGGTGCAGCGCACGTAATGCCACACGCCTGTGGCTATATAGGCGCAGAAATTCGTGTCGGTATCGGCGTCCTCGACCGATCCGGACCGAAACTGCCTGGGCCAGGAGCCATCCGGCCGCTGTGTCCTTGCCGACCACTCGTAGGCGGCGCGAGCCTCGCCCAGCAGCCCGGCAGCGGTGAGCGCCATTGCGCCCTCGATGTGGTCCCACGGGTCGGTGTGGCCGCCGGTGAACCACGGGATCGCCCCGCCGCTCTCCTGTGCCGCGGCAATGGATTCGGCGGTCCGTCGGCATTGGGCGGCAGTAACGATGCCCGGGACCGCGGGCAGCTCAGGCGCCGGCACGCCGCACCGCCGGTTTCGTGAAATACAGCGCGACGCTCTTACCGATCACCGGGTTGAGCGCCGACTCGGCGATCCGAGTGATCCGCGGCGCTGCCATCATGTCCCACACCAGCATTCGGTGGTAGGCCCGGACGAACCGATTGTCGTCGTCGTTCACGCCGACCAGGCACTTCAACCACCAGTAGGGCGCATGCAGGGCGTGGGCGTGGGTGCCGTGCACGAATCGCAGAGCGTGGGCGGTGATCTCGGAGCGCAGCTCGTCGGCACGGTAGATCCGCACATGGCCGCCCTCGTTGGCGTGGTATTCGTCCGACAGCAGCCAGCAGATCCGCTCGGGCAGCCAGCGCGGCACCGTCACCACCAGCGCACCACCGGGCGCCAGCACCCGCACCAGCTCGGATATGGCCCGCTCGTCGTCGGGAATGTGCTCGAGGATCTCCGAGGCGATGACGACGTCGAATTCCCCGTCGTCGTAGGGCAGGGCGAGGGCATCGCCCTGGACCGTCTCGGCCTTCGCGCACGACGGCACCTCCCCGGCCTCGGCCATGGCGCCGAACATGACCTTCACATCGGCCAGATCGGAGGCACTCTGGTCGAAGGCGACGATATCCGCACCCCGCCGATACGCCTCGAACGAATGCCGCCCCTGACCGCAGCCCACATCGATGACGCGGGTGCCGGTCCGGATGCCCAGGCGGTCGAAGTCGACGGTCAGCATGCGTTCGCCTCCTCGGTTGTGCGCGTCCCCGCGTCGGTCCGGGGAGCGTGTCGTGCGATGGCCCGGTCGTAAACCGAAACCGTCTGTGCCGCCACGGCTTCCCAGCTGTACACGGCGAGTGCACGGGCGCGCCCGGCATGTCCGAGCGCCTGCCGTCGCTGTGATGAGTTCAGCAATCCGCCGACCGCCCGGGTCAATTCGTCGACATTGCCGGGTTCTACCAGGTGAGCGCAGTCGCCCACCACCTCCGGCAGGGCACCGGCCCGGCTGGCCACCAGCGGTGTTCCGCTGGCCAGCGCCTCCACCGCGGGGAGCGAGAACCCTTCGTACATCGACGGAATACACGCCAATTCCGCCGAGGCCAGCAGCTCGGCCAGTTCGAGATCGGACAGGCCACTGGAGACGGTGACGATATCGGACAGCCCAAGTTCGGCGATGAGCTTGGCCGTCGGCCCGTTCGGCTCCAGCCGGGCGACGAGCCGGAGCTCGATATCGTGCGTAAACCGCAGGCGCGCAACGGCTTGGAGTAGATGGCCGATGCCCTTGAGAGGCTTGTCGGCGCTGGCGACGGCGACGATCCTTCCGGGCGTGCGCAGCCCGCGTGGACGGAACAGCTCGGTGTCCACGCCCAGCGGCACGACGCGCAACTGCTCGGCCGCGACACCGAAATCGTCGGCGATATCCGCGGCCGATGACGAGGACACGGTGATGAGATCCGGAATCCGGCGTGCTACGTCCTTTTGCATTGTCAGGAATCCGTACCAGCGGCGGACGAGCAGTTTGCGCCGCCAGGGCGCCGCGGCGAGGTCGACCGCCCGGTCGCGGGTGATCGGGTGATGAATGGTCGCCACCAGCGGCAGCCGCTCCGCGATATCGAGCAGGCCATAGCCCAGGCATTGATTGTCGTGCACCACATCGAAATCGGCGACGCGCTCGCGCAGCAACCGTGCGGCGCGCAGGCTGAAGGTGCGCGGCTCCGGGAAACCGGCCGTCCACATCGTCGCCAGCTCCAGCAGATCGATCCGATCGCGGATCTCACCGGGCCGCGGCGTGCGGAACAGATCGGGCTCGCGATACAGATCCAGGCTCGGCACCTCGGCGAGCCGCACGCGCGGGTCGAGGTGCTCGGGATAGGGCTGACCGGAGAACACCTCGACGTCGTGGCCGAGTTCGGCCAGTCCACGGCTCAGGTGCCGGACGTAGACCCCCTGTCCGCCACAGTGGGTCTTGCTGCGGTAGGACAGCAGGGCGATACGCACTTTCTCGGCTCACTCTCCGAAGATTGAAGGATGAAGGGATACAGGCTGTTCAGGAAGTGAAGCCGGCGGGCTCCAGCTTGGCCGACAGTCTGTCGAGGTAGGCCAGGACGTCGGCCTCGGGCTTGTCGGGGAGGCCGTACAGCACGTCGGATACTCCGGCTGCCGCCCAGTCGGCGAGGCGCTGCGGCTCCGGTTTGCCGTCGAGGGCCACCACGCGCGGCATGCCGTCGCGCCCCGCGTCCTGCCACACCTTGGTCAGCAGCGTGAGTCGCTGCAGCAGCAGGTCGGGCTCGTAGGGGGTCGTGATCCACCCGTCGGCCGAGCGGGCGATCCAACGGAAACCCTGTTCGGTTCCGGCGGTTCCGATGAGCACCGGCAGCCGCGGCTGCACCGGTTTCGGCCACGACCAACTCGGGCCGAAGTTCACGAACTGCCCGTCGTAGTTCGCCTCGTCCTGCGTCCACAGAGCGCGCATGGCCTCCAGGTATTCGCGCAGTGCGGTCCGGCGTTTGCCGCCGGGGATGCCGTGGTCGGCGAGTTCATCGGTGTTCCAACCGAATCCGGCGCCCAGCGTGACGCGGCCGCCGGAGAGGTGGTCGAGGGTCGCGATGGTCTTGGCGAGGGTGATCGCATCGTGTTCGGTGGGAAGTGCGACCGCAGTGGCCAATTCGATGCGGCTGGTGACCGCGGCGGCGGTGCCCAAGGCGACCCAGGGATCGAGGGTGCGCATATATCGATCGTCGGGCAGGCTCGCATCGCCGGTCACCGGATGCGCCGCTTCCCGTTTCACCGGGATGTGGGTGTGCTCGGGCACGAAGAACGAGGCGAAGCCGCGCTCCTCGGCGGCGCGGGCGGCCGCGGCGGGCGTGATGCCGCGGTCGCTGGTGAACAAGACGATGCCGAAACGCATGGGGACGTGATCCTTTCAGTGCTGCACGGCTGCGGCCCGTGCGGCGGCCACGGTCGGGGCTGCGGCGGCGGCGCGACCTGCCCGGCGGCCATAGAAACTGCCGTCGCCGAGCGAGGAACCGCTGACGTAGCCGCCCGCGCAGATGCCGGAGGTGCAGCGCCCGGCTGCGTACAGGCCGGGGATGGGCTCCCCGGAGACATGCAGCACCCGGGCCTCGAGATCGGTGCGCAGACCACCCAGGGTGAAACCGGCGGTGAACCCGCGCATGTCGAAACCGGCCAGGGGAGTGCCGATCGGCCTGACCCACTGCGGCTTCTTGCCCAGCAGCGGGTCGTGTCCCTGCGCGGCGTGCCGGTTGTAGACCTCGACCGTGGTCAGCAGGGCACCCGCGGGCAGGCCCATCTCACTTTCCAGTTCCTCGACCGATTCGGCGGCCCAGGTGGGCGGCTGACGGAAGAACGGGGTCGAGGTCTCGGTGCCGAGTGCCTCCTCGAGCGCGGCCTCGTCGATGATCAGGAAGGCCTGATTGTCCTGCTGGATGAGGGTGGCCTGGCCGATCCGGCCGGGATAGGTGTCCTCGGGGATGTAGCGCTGGCTGCGGCCGTTGACCATGATGCCGCGGGCCATCAGCTGTGGATCGCCGAAGAAGGCGACCTCGGTGGCATCCATATGGGCCAGATCCGCGCCGAGGGCCTGGGCGATGCGGATGCCGATGCCGTCGTGCTCCTCGATGGCGGCGGCCGGGCGGCCGATCAGCCGGGGCGCGTAGTTCTCGATCATCTGCTGCTGATAGGCGAAACTGCCGGTGGCCAGCACGACACCGCGCCGGGCTCGGATATTGAGCACTGTGCCATAACGCTTGGCGACCACCCCGACCACGCGGTCGGTGTCGTCGACGACGAGGCGCTGAATGCGGATGTCGTATTCGGCTCGCACACCGAGCTTTTCGGCGGTGTCGGTGAGCGGCTTCATCAACATGTAGCCGCCGCCCTTCTCCCCGGTGCGCTTGTTCTGCATCTGCGGCAGATGTCCGCGCGGTGCGGGCGTGGCGATCTCGTTGAACGGCGCGGCGTTCTCCCCGCCGGAATACATCAGGCCCTCGTCGTGCGGTGGCTCCCACCCCGGTTCGCCCCAGAATTCCTCTTTGAACGGAACACCTTGGGCGACGAGCCAGTTGAAGTGTTCGACGCTGCCCTGGCAATAGTCGTGGATCTTGGCCTTGTCCACGCCCGGGCCGACCGCGGCCAGCAGGAACTTCTCCATGTTCTCCGGCGAGTCCTCGAAGCCCAGCGCCCGCTGCAGCGGGGTCCCACCGCCGAGGTAGATGAAGCCGCCCGACAGCGCGGCCGCGCCGCCCCAGCCGCCGGTGCGCTCGAGGACGAGCACATCGGCACCGGCCCGCGCGGCCTCGATGGCCGCGGCGGCACCGGCGACACCGTAGCCGGCGATCACCACATCGGCCTCGAGATCCCACGCGGTGATCGCACCGGCCCGCTGCGGGCGCACGGTGGCGATTTCGGTCATGATGGGTTGCTCCTCTTCTTCTCCTGCGCCACAACCTTTCCCACCACACCGTCGAGCTTGGTGCCCGCGGGCCAGCCGACGTAATGGCAGAGAAACAGGGCGATCTCGCGCAGCTGCTCCTCGGACAGTTCCGCATTGCGCAGCGCCGCACCGATCTGGATCTCGGCGATGTCGAACAGCCCCTGCGCGGTCAGGGCACCGAGCAGCAGCAGCCGCCGGTCCCGCACGGTGAGACCGGGCCGGGACCAGATGTCGGCGAACAGGTGGTCGGCGGTGACGGCGAAATGGGCGCCCGGCCCGTCGGAGAACTCCCAGCCGTACACCTCGGTCATCTTGGCCAGGCCGCGCTGTCGCCGATTCGGATCGTCGGTCATGACCGCTCCTTCGCGATATCGCCGGTCCCGACCCCGAGTCCGGGGCCGAGACGATCGAGAGCCATTCGAGCCAAGGGCAATTCGATACCCAGGCGCGCACCCAGCGCCAGTGCCAGCGACAGATCCTTCTCACCCAGATCGCGCACGTGGGTGAAAATCGGTGACCAGAAATCGTCCGGAGGCACCGGGGAGGTGGTGTCGCGCAGCATGATTGCGCCGGGCCCGCCGGTGATCGCATCGGAATGCCGGACCACCTTGCCCAGCGCGGTGATATCGAGTTCGGCCGCCTCGGCGAGGCGCTGGGCCTCGGCGGCGGCGGTGAACGCCACGAAATGCAGGAGGTTGCGCGCCAGCTTCATCCGGGTGCCCGCGCCGACCGCACCGGCGTGGATGACGAGGTCGGCCCAGCAGCCGAAGGGTTCGCGGACCCTGTCGTAGGCGGCGTCCGAGCCGCCGATCATGACCGCCAGCTTGCCGCGCTGTGCGGCCGGGGCGCCGCCGCTGATCGGGGCGTCGACGAATTCCACACCGGCCGAGGCGCAGTCGGCGGCCAGCTCGACCGCGGTCCGGTCATCGATGGTCGAGTGCACGGCGATTACGGTGCCCGGCTTCGCTGCGCGCAGGATGCCGTCGGGCCCGCCGACCACCGCGCGCACCTGAGCGTCGTCGACCACCACCACCGAGATCACCGTCGCGTGTTCGGCGACCTCTGCGGCCGTGGGCGCCGCTCGGGCGCCCGCCGCGGTGAACGGGTCCAGCACCTCCGGCCGCATATCGCAGACGACGAGCCCGCCCGGCCAGGACAGCAGGCGCTCGGCCATCGGCGCGCCCATATTGCCCAGGCCGATGAAGCCGACGGGAATGCTGCTGCCGGTCATGAGCGGAAGATCTGTCCGCCGTCGACATTGAGGATGTGACCCGTCACCCAGCTCGCCTCGTCGGAGAGCAGATACAGGCAGGCGCCGATCAGATCGTCGGGAGTTCCCATGCGCTTCAACGGAAGCCGCTTCACCATGTCCTCGACGATGCTGCCCGGAGTGACGGTCTTGGTGGCCTCGGTGTCGATCGGGCCGGGGGCGATGGCATTGATCCGGATGCCCGAACCGCCGAGTTCGTGGGCCAGCTGCTGGGTCAGGCCGTTGATCCCCGCCTTCGCCAACCCGTAGAAACCCGAGTACAGCCATGCGGCCGTGGAGGATTGGTTGACGATCGAACCGCCGCCCTTGGTCATGTGCGGCCACACCGCGCGGGTCACGTTCAGTGCGCCGTCGAGATTCACGCCCATGAACTTCTTGTAGTAGTCCCACGGCACCGTTAGCAGCAGATCGAGTTTCATCTCACCGTAGATGGCCGCGTTGTTCACCAGATGATCGATGCCGCCGAATTCGGCGACGGTGAATTCGGCCAGCGCGGCCGCCGATTCGGGATCGGACACGTCGACCCGGTGGAAGACGGCGGTGCCGCCGTCCGCGGCGATCTGCTTGGCGACCTCCTCGCCCTTGTCGGCGTTGAGGTCGGCGACGACGACCTTCGCGCCCTCGCCCGCCAGCGCCCGGGCATAGGCGGCGCCGATGCCCTGCGCGGCGCCGGTGACGATCGCGGATCGTCCGGTGAAGCGGGCCATGGTGAACACTCCTTATCGGCAGGCCTATTCGGCGGTCGCGATCAACTTGGTCTGGGTGTATTCCTCGAATCCGGCCACGCCGAGTTCGCGGCCGATGCCGGACTGCTTGTAGCCGCCGAACGGCGCGTCGGCGGCGTACCAGATGCCGCCGTTGACGCTGAGCGTGCCGGTGCGCACGCCCGCGGCGACACGGCGGATGCGTTCGGGGTCGGTGCCCCAGACCGCTCCCGAGAGCCCGTAGGGCGATTCGTTGGCGAGTCGGATCGCGTCGTCGTCGCCGTCGTGCGCAATGACGACCAGTACCGGCCCGAAGATCTCCTCCTGGGCCACCGTCGATGTATTCGGCACACCGGTGATCAGGGTCGGTTCGATGTAGTAGCCGCGGTCGACGGCCCGCGGCCGCCCGCCGCCGACCACGATCGTGCCGCCCTCGAACCGGGCGATGTCCAGATATCGTTCGACGCGGGCGCGCTGACGTTCGGAAATCAATGGCCCGCAGACGGTTCCGGCATCGGCGGGGTCGCCCGGCGCGATACCGCCCATGGTCTTGGCGGCGGCCCGAACGGCCTCGTCGAAGTGCCGGCGCGGCACCAACAGCCGAGTGGTGATCGCGCAGCCCTGTCCGGCGTGCACGCATACCGAGAAGGCGGCGTAGCGGCTCGCGGTGGTGATGTCGGCGTCGTCGAGGACTATGAACGCCGATTTGCCGCCCAGTTCCAGGAAGACCTTCTTCACACTCGCTGCGGCGGTGGACATCACCGTTCGGCCGGTCGCGGTGGAGCCGGTGAACGAGATCATGTCCACGCGCGGGTCGGCGACCAGTTGAGCGCCGAGTGCGTGATCGTCGGAGGTGACGATATTGACCACTCCGGTGGGGATGCCGGTTTCCTCGGCGATGACCTTGCCGACCACCGCGGCGCACCACGGGGTGTCCGGGGCGGGTTTGAGCACCACGGTGGCACCCGCGGCCAGTGCCGGGCCCAGTTTGGCGAAGTTGATCTGGTGGGGGAAGTTCCACGGGGTGATGGCGCCGACCACGCCGATCGCCTCGCGGCGCAGGGTGCGGGCGGTCTTGATGCCCATCGGGGAGGCGGTTCCCAGATCGGTGTCCCAGCAATAGGTTTCGGCCAGCTCGGCGAAATAGCCGAGATCGCCGATCGGGCCCTCGAGCTGTGGCCCGCCGGTGAGCATGCGCGGTGCGCCCGCCTCGGCGATGGTGATCTCGCGCAGTTCCTCGAGGTGTCCGCGCAGGGCGTCGCGCAGCTGCCGCAGACATGCCGCGCGGAACGAATGATCGTGGGACCAGCCGGTTTCGTCGAAGGCGGTGCGAGCCGCGGCGATGGCGGCGTCCATATCGTCGGCATTCGCATTGGCGGCGTGGCCGAGAGTTTCCTCCGTCGCGGGATTCACCGTGCCGAATACCCCGGCACCGCCCGGCACGAGTTTGCCGCCGATCAGCAGCGGTGTTCCGTCGGCGGTGACGAGCCTGCTCATCGGTAGCTCCCATCGTGTCTGGACACGTGTACGGACTCTACGGTCGAGGCCGCTTCCTGCGCAAGAACTTGTTTCAGTCAAATACCCGTCTCACCATTCCGGCGTGCTTTCGACCGGAATCATGAGATGGGGTGCGCCGGGATGGGGTAGTGGGAATGTCCCGCCTGGCTGGGAACGGCCATATCGCCGAGAAATTCGGCAACTCCCTGTTGGGATCGACACGACGGTGGTACCGTCCAGACACATGTCCAGGTGCGTGTCTTCCCGGTGGCCTCGAGCCGCTGTCGGAGGAATGAACTCGTTCTCGAAACCGGGGTGGTGGCGATGACCGCGGCCTCCTTGGAACCGCTCACGTTCGACCCCTACGACTACGTGTTCCACGAGGATCCCTACCCGGTTTATCGGCGGCTGCGGGCGGAGGCGCCGCTCTATCACAATCCGGATCTGGGGTTCTGGGCGCTGTCGCGGCATGCGGATGTCGCCGCGGGGTTCCGGGACGACGAGCGGTTGTCGAGTGCCAACGGTGTGTCGCTGGATCCGGCCGCCTGGGGGCCGAAGGCGCACAAGACCATGTCGTTCCTGGCGATGGACGATCCGCGGCATCTGCGCATGCGCCAGCTCGTCTACAAGGGTTTCACGCCGCGCCGGGTCACCGAAATGTCCGGCCGCATCCGCGAATTGACCCTGCAGCATCTGGAACCGGCGCTGCGGCAGGGACGGTTCGACTGGATCGAGGATGTCGCGGGCAAGCTGCCGATGGATGTCATCTCCGAACTGATCGGCGTGCCGGATGCCGACCGCGCCGAACTGCGGCGCCTGGCCGATCTGGTGATGCACCGCGAGGACGGCGTGCTCGATGTGCCGGTGGCCGCGATGGACGCCTCGCTGCAGTTGGTCGGCTACTACGCCGAGATGCTGGCCCAGCGCCGCCGCGCCCGCACCGAGGATCTCACCTCCGCGCTGCTGGACGCCGAGATCGACGGCGACAAGCTGACCGACGAGGAGATCCTGGGCTTTCTGTTCCTGATGGTGATCGCCGGTAATGAGACCACCACCAAACTGCTCGGCAACGCCTTGTATTG
This sequence comes from Nocardia transvalensis, assembly GCF_015477765.1. Classification (GTDB taxonomy): domain Bacteria; phylum Actinomycetota; class Actinomycetes; order Mycobacteriales; family Mycobacteriaceae; genus Nocardia; species Nocardia transvalensis_A. The sequence goes on from NZ_JADLQQ010000017.1 coordinate 36,099, forward strand.
GGCCGCGGTCGATCCCGCGCAGTACGCGAAGGTCGCCGCCGATCCCGATCTGGTCGGGGACTGGGTGGAGGAGACGCTGCGCTACGACACCTCGAGCCAGATCCTGGCGCGCACCGCGGCGGTCGACCTCGAATTCCACGGCGGCACCGTGCAGGCCGGGGAGAAGGTGTTGCTGTTGGTCGGCTCGGCCAACCGGGACGAGGAGGTGTTCGCCCGCGCCGACACCTACGACATCGAGCGGTCCGACAAGGGCGCGCTGCTGAGTTTCGGGCGTGGTGTGCATTTCTGCCTGGGAGCCCACCTGGCTCGGCTGGAGGCGGGAATCGCGCTGCAGGAGTTCGTGTCTCGGGTGCGTGCCTACGACATCGACGACGGGGGTGTCGTGCGGGTGCACTCCACCAACGTCCGTGGTTTCGCGAAACTGCCGGTGGAGGTGCATCGGTAATGCCCAGGTTCGCACCGCACCCCGCGCGGAGACCGGCGCTCGTGGCCGGAGCCTCGTCGGGAATCGGCGCGGCCACCGCGGTGGCGCTGGCCGAGGCCGGTCATCCCGTCGCCCTCGGCGCACGCCGGGTGGAGATCTGTGAATCGCTGGCGGAGAAGATCCGCGCCGACGGGGGCGAGGCCTTCGCCTACCGGCTCGACGTCGCCGACGGCGGTTCGGTCGAGGAATTCGTCGCCGCTGCCGAAAAGGCCCTAGGCACAGCCGAGGTCGTGGTCTCCGGTGCGGGTGACCTGGAATTCGGGCACGTCTGGGAGATGGATCCGGAGAAGTTCCTCCAGCAAGTGCAGGTGCATCTGGTGGGCGCGCAGCGGCTGGCCCATCGCGTCCTGCCGGGCATGATCGAGCGCCGCCGCGGGGATTTCGTGGTGATCGGCTCGGATTGCGCGGACACCCCGCGGCCCGGTGTGGGTGCCTACAACGCCGCCAAGACCGGTTTGGAGGCCATGGCCCGTCAGTTGCGGATGGAGTTGGAGGGCACCGGCGTGCGCGCCTCGGTGGTCCGCCCGGGCCCGACCCAGACGGCCATGGGAATGAGCGCCGAGCCCGAAGTGATCGGGCCGCTGCTCGAGGACTGGGTGCGCTGGGGCTTCGCCCGCCACCCCTACTTCCTGCGGGCCTCCGATATCGCCGCCGCCGTGCTGGCGGTGGTGTCCGCGCCGCGGGGCGCGCATCTGGTGCTGGTCGAGGTGCAGCCCGAGGCCCCGCTGCGCGAGCCCGAAACCCCTGCGACGGAAGGGAACCGGTGATGCGCATCGTGGTGGATCTCGATCTGTGCCAGGGCCATGCCGTCTGCCAGGACGAGGCCCCCGAGCTGTTCACCGTGCCCATGAACGGCCAGGTGCAGATCCTGCGCTCGGATCCCGGCGCGGATCTCGACGCGGCCCGCGCGGCCGTGCGGTACTGCCCGACCCAGGCGTTGTCGATCGTGGATGAGGAAAACGGAGACCGATGATGGTTGCTCGTGACGAGCTGGACGAGATGGTGCGCCGGTGGGTGGAGGAGAACGAACGCTGTGAGGCGCAAGGGGATTGGCGACCTTTGGCGCAGATGTACACCGAGGACGCCACCTACGGGTGGAACTACGGGCCCACCCAGGAGTTCATGGCCGTCGGCCGGGACGAGATCCGCGAACTGGCCCTCGGGCAGGAGATGGCCGGGTTGGAGGGCTGGACCTACCCCTATCAGGAATTCGTCGTCGATGACCGTAGCGGCAGCGTGATCGGTTTCTGGCGACAGGTCAGCGACGCCACCCGCGCCGACGGCAGCCACTACTCCACGGCGGGCATCGGCGGCAGCTGGTTCCGCTACGGCGGCAATTTCCAGTGGTCGTGGCAGCGCGACTTCTTCGACTTCGGCAATGTGTCGGCGCTTTTCGCGGAGATGATCGCGGCCGACGCGCTCTCGCCAGGCATGCGCCGACGTATCCAGCGGTCCATGTCGGGCGAACCGCTGAAGGGGTGGTACCACATCGGTGAATCCCCGGTTCCCTTGTGGTGAGCGACATGTCGTCCAGCCGATTCGCCGAGCTGTCCCGGGCCGAACTGGCGGTGCTGGTCCCGGAGCTGCTGCTGTGCGGACATCTCATCGACAGGTCCGGTATGGCGCATTCCATCGCGGCATTCGGTCGCGACGGCATGGCGGAGATAGCCATCGAAGAGTGGCAGCTGGCCAGTCCGGTCTACACCCGGAGGATGCGGCGGGCGCTGCGCATCCCCGGGGACGGCGTGGACACCATATTCAAGGGGCTGCAGCTCGATATCGGCGCGCCCCCACAGTTCATGGACTTCCGGTTCCGGGTCGACGATCACGATCACGGCGAATTCTGGCTCGATCACTGCGGGGCACTGGCCGATGTCGAACCGATGGGGGAGGACTTCGTGGTGGCCATGTGCCACACCATCGAGGACCCCACCTTCGACGCGACGGCGTTGGCCACCAACCCCCATGCTCAGGTGCGGCCGATCCACCGTCCGCCGCGGCGACCGGCCGATCGCACGCCGGTGTGTGCGTGGACGGTCATCATCGATCCGGCGCACCGGCCGCCCGAGGAACCCGAGAATGCGGCTTTGATCGCCGAATCGGCCGCCGCCCGAGTCGAATTGGCGCCGATCGATCCCTCCGATCCGGGCTGCTCCGACTACGCCGGACCGCTGTTGAGCGATCTGCGGTTCGCCGACTTCTCGAAATCGGCGCTCGTCCGCCTTGCCGATGAGGTCTGTTTGCAGCAGCACCTGCTGACCCTGGGCTTCCTGGTCGCCGTGCGCTCGCGGACCGACCGGCCACGGACGACCGAGATCGCGCGGAAACAGTTCATCGGCATCGCCGGGCTCACCTCCGAGCGACTGCGCCGAGCCTTGTGTCTGGGCGGCGACCCGGAGGCTCTGGCGCGAGTGCTGCGCCTGCATCCGGCCTGGAATCCGTTGCCCTACATCGACATCGATATCGCGGTCCATCACGACAGCGTGGTGCTGCGGCTCGGGCGCGACTGTGCGGGCGTGGCCGACGGCGGCTGGCCCGCCCTGATCGATGCCGACCATCTGGACCCGGTGAATGCCATGGCTCGCGGCGTCGATCCGCACTACGACGCCCGCCTCCGCTCCGTCGACGACACCGAGTTGGTGATCGAGATCGGCGCGGCCGAACGGCCGTTTCCGCAGGCGCCCGAGGTCGCCGTCACCCGCTTCAGCACCGGCGCCGACTTCGTCTTCGGCGACCGCCGGCCGCTGCCGCTGACCGTCGTGTAACCCCCAGCGAGAGAGACCCGCCATGCCGAACAACTTCGCCGACCTGTTCGAGCACGCCGTCGACGCCATGCCCGATCGCGTGGCGCTCATCCAGGGTGGGCGCCGAAAAACCTTCCGCCAGTTGGAGAGCCGCGCCAACCAGCTCGCCCACCACTTGGCCGCCGTCGGCATCGGGGTCGGCACCCATGTCGGGTTCCAGATGCACAACAGCATCGAGACCATCGAAACCCTGATCGCCTGCTTCAAACTGCGCGCGGTGCCGATCAATATCAACTATCGCTACGGCGCCGAGGAGCTGCGCTACGTCTTCGACAACGCCGATCTGGAAGCGCTGGTCCACCACCGGTGCTACGCCCCGGTGGTCGATCAGGTGCTCGAACAGGCCCCGGCGATCCAATACGCGCTCGTCGTCGAGGACGATGCGGGTGGGGCGGGCCTGCCGAGCCGGTCGGTGCCCTACCAACATGCATTCGAAACCACTTCCACAGCACGGGATTTCGGCGAGCGTAGCGCCGATGACCTGTTCATGATGTACACCGGCGGCACCACCGGCCTGCCCAAGGGGGTGATGTGGCGGCAGGAGGACATGTGGCGGGTGCTCGGCGGCGGCATCGACTTCTTCACCGGCGAACCGGTCGCCGACGAATATCAGCAGTCCCGCACCGGCGCGCAGGGACAGCCGATGGTGTGGTTCGTGCTGCCGCCGCTGATCCATGCCGCGGCCATGATGCCGACCTTCACCGCGCTGTGGTCCGGGCAGGCGGTGATGCTGGAGCCGAGATTCGACCCCGCCCAGGTGTGGCAACAGGTGGCGCGGGAGCGGGCCAATATTCTCGTCATCACCGGCGATGCCATGGCCCGTCCGCTCCTGGACGCCTACCGGGCGGCGCCCGTGGACGCCTCGAGCCTGGTGAGCATCGGCTCCGGCGCCGCCCTGCTGTCCCAGCCGGTGAAGAACGCACTGCTGGAACTGTTTCCGCAAGCGATCCTCACCGATTCCATCGGCTCCTCGGAAACGGGTTTCGGCGGAATCGGGTTCGCGCAGAAGGACGACGATCCGGCGCGCGGACCGCGGGTGCAGACCGGGCGCGGGGCGGTGGTGGTGGACGACGACGGGCATCCCGTCGGTCCCGGCGGCGAGGGCTGGATCGCCAAGACCGGTTCGGTGCCGCTGGGCTACTACAAGGATCGGGCCAAGTCGGACAAGCTGTTTCGGACCGTGGGCGGCGTTCGCATGGTGGTGACCGACGATCGCGCCCGGGTCGAGGCCGACGGCGCGATCACGCTGCTCGGCCGCGGCAATATGGTGATCAACACCGGTGGCGAGAAGGTCTTCACCGAAGAGGTGGAGGCGGTGGTGAAGGCCCACGACGGTATCTACGACGCCGTTGTGATCGGTGTGCCGCACGAACGCTGGGGGCAGCAGGTCGCCGCCGTCGTCTCCGCCGAGGATGCGCGATCGGTCGATTTCGACGCCCTGGAAAGCCATGTCCGTACGCACCTGGCCGGGTACAAGCTGCCCCGCCGGATCTGGGTGGCCGAGGTGGTCGGGCGCACCCCCAGCGGCAAACCCGATTACCGCTGGGCCAAGGCGTACGCCGCGAGCCGCGAACCGGACCATCAGGTGGGCTGAGCAGCGACGACGGCCATCCCGCTCAACGGGATTCGACCCCGAAAGCCTGGAGCCCAGAACAAGAACGTGTTCTACTTTGGAGGTGTCGGCGGTGCCTGCTGCCCGACGCCATCGTCGATGCTCAGGAGGTTGGATGAGTAAGACTGCACTGGTGACCGGTGCCGCCAGCGGGATGGGGCGCATCGTGGCTCAGCGTCTGGCCGCGGCGGGGTATCGCGTGGCCGCGGTCGATCTGAACGAGACCGGGCTGGCCGAGACCGCTCGTCACTCGCCGAATACGAGCACCTACGTCTGCGACGTCTCCGATACCGACGCGGTGCAGGCGACGGTGGAGAAGGTGCGGGCCGATCTGGGGCAGATCGACCATGTGGTGCACGCCGCGGGCTTCGCGCGCGTGGGCGGCACGCTCACCCAGGACATTTCGGAAGTTCGGCGCTTGATCGAGGTCAACTACCTCGGCACGGTGAATGTGTGCCAGGCGGTGATCCCGGCCATGCGCAATGCGGGTTCGGGGACCGTCGTGCTGTTTGCATCGATGGCGGGCTGGCTGTCCTCACCCGGCTTGGCGGCCTACGCGGCCTCCAAATTCGCCGTCATCGGCTATGTCGACGCGCTGTATCAGGAACTGCACGGCAGTGGGGTGCGGCTACTGTGCGTGTGTCCGCCGCACGTGGAAACCCCGTTCCTGGAAGGGGTCCGGGCCGTCGATCCGGCGGTGCTCGCCGGGCGCAGCGGTATGTCGCCGGAGAAGGTCGTCGATGCCATGGAGAAGGCGCTGGCCAAATCCAAGATGCCCCTGTACATCTTCCCCGGCCAAGCGCACGTCATGGTGCTGGCGCGCCGCTTCACGCCGAACCTGTTGCGCAAGCAGATCATCCGCCTGGTGAAGCCGAACGTGTGATTCGACCGACGCAAGCCGCCCTGGTGTGGGCCGCCGCCATGTCGGCGTGGCCTCACACCAGGGCTGCGTGGCCTCACACCGTCCCGGCGTGGCCTCACACCGTCCCGGCGTGGCCTCACACCGTCCCGGCGTGGCCTCACACCGTCCCGGCGTTCTTTTCGCCGGGATCCTCAGCGGCCCTTGAACTCCGGCTTGCGCTTCTCGGCGAACGCGCGTGGGCCCTCCTTGGCGTCCTCGCTGCGGAAGACCGCCAGACCCAGCTCGGCGTCGATCTTGAAAGCGTCGTTCTCGTGCAGACCCTCGGTGTCGCGCATGGTCTTCAGGATCGCCTGCACCGCCAGCGGGCCGTTGGCGTTGATCAGCTCCGCGAGCTCCAGGGCCTTGTCCAGTGCGGTGCCATCGGGCACCACGTGGCCGATCAGGCCGATCTCCTCGGCCTCGCGGGCGGTGATGTGACGGCCTGTGAGCAGGATGTCGGCCGCGACGGTATACGGGATCTGGCGGGGCAGCCGCACCGCAGAGCCGCCCATCGGGAACAGGCTCCAACGCGCCTCGGACACACCGAATTTCGCGCTCTCCCCCGCCACGCGAATATCGGTGCCCTGGAGGATCTCGGTGCCCCCGGCGATGGCCGGACCCTCGACCGCGGCGATCAGCGGCTTGGTCAAACGACGGCCCTTGAGCAGGCCGGGCATGTAGGTCGGATCGAAGCCGCCGCCGCTGCTCATATTCTCGGCCGGATCCTGCTTGGTCATGGCCTTGAGGTCGGCGCCCGCGCAGAACGAGCCGCCCGCGCCGGTGAGGATGCAGGAGCGGATCTCCGGATCGTTGTCGACGGTGTCCCACGCCTGCACCATCAGCTCCAGCATCTCGCCGGACAGCGCATTGCGGACGGCGGGACGGTTCATGGTGACGATCAGCGTGGCCCCGCGCCGCTCGATCAGGGCATGCGGTTCTGTATTGCTACCGGTTTCAGTGGCTGCCGTCGCCATGGCCGACCCTCTTTCTCTGGGCGATTACCTGCTCTTTACCGAAGAAGTTACTCCGCGACATTGTCCCAAACAATAACGTGTTCTAGTTTGAAACATGGTGACCGCCGTCACGGGCGGCAAGTGGATGGAGAGATCCTTATGGCGACAACCACGCAGAGCGGCACGGCGACGCTGCCGCCGCGGATCACGACAGCGCTCATCGACCGGCTGACGGGGATGGTGACCGCGGGCGCGGCCGGGGAGAAGCGCGAACCCTACGAGATGATCGAGGTCTACACCGGCAAGGTCGTGGGTGAGCTGCCGCAGTCCTCACCCGAGGATGTCGCCGCGGCGGCCGCGAATGCCCGTGCCGCGCAGAAGGAGTGGGCCTCCTGGCCGCTGCGGCGTCGGCTGGCGGTGTTCGAGCGGGCACATGAGCTGATCCTGTCCGAGCAGGAGACCATCGCCGATCTGATCCAGATCGGGTCCGGTAAGACGCGCCGCATGGCCTCGGAGGAATCGTGCGATGTGCCGATGGTGATCAGCCACTACCTCAAGACCGCCAAGCGGGTGCTGAAGCCGGTGCGCCGCGGCGGCCCGATGCCGATCATCTCCACCTCGATCGAACAGCATCGGCCCAAGGGCGTGGTGGCGGTCATCTCGCCGTGGAACTTCCCGTTCGCGGTGTCGCTGTCGGATTCGGTGCCGGCGCTGATCGCGGGCAACGGGGTGGTGCTCAAGCCGGACAACAAGACTGCCCTCTGCGTGCTGTTCGGCGTGGAGCTGCTGTACAAGGCCGGACTGCCGCGGGGGCTCGTTCAGGTGGTGTGCGGGACCGGCCCGGATGTCGGGCCCAGCCTGGTGGAGAACTCCGATTTCGTCATGTTCACCGGATCCACCGCCACCGGTCGTGTCCTCGGTGAGCTGGCCGGGCGTCACCTCATCGGGTGCAGCCTGGAATTGGGTGGCAAGAACCCGATGATCGTCCTCGATGATGCGGATCTGGACGAGGTGATTCCGAGTGCGGTGTTCGCCGTTTACGGCAATACCGGGCAGGCGTGTATGCACATCGAGCGCATCTATGTACACGATCGGGTCTACGACGAATTCGTCCGCCGCTTCGTCGCCGATGCCGAGGAACTGGGCTCGAAGGCGGGGGCGACCTACGACTACACGCCCGAATTCGGTTCGCTGGTCTCGGTGGAGCAGATGCAGCGGGTGGCCTCGCACGTCGACGATGCCGTCGCGAAGGGTGCGAAGGTGCTCACCGGCGGTAAGCCGCGGCCCGATCTCGGCCCGGCGTTCTACGAGCCGACCGTGCTGACCGACGTGACGCCCGATATGGTCCACGCCACGCTGGAGACCTTCGGCCCGGTGGTAACGGTGTACCGCTTCAGCGACGAGCAGGAGGCCATCCGCAAGGCCAACGCCACCACCTACGGCCTCAACGCCAGCGTCTGGAGCCGAAACCGGGCGCGCGCCAAGAAGATCGCCGATCAACTCGAGGCCGGCAACATCAACATCAACGACGGCTACGTGGCCACCTACTCCGCCAAGGCCACCCCGTCGGGAGGCGTCAAGGAGTCCGGCGTCGGCAACCGCCACGGCGACGCGGGCCTACTCAAGTACACCGACACCATCAACATCGGCATCCAAAAGGTCCAGGTCCTCTCCGCCCGAGCCAAGATGCCCATAGAAAAACAACTCCGCACCACCCTCCTAACCCTCCGCCTGATGCGCCGCCTCCGCCTCCGCTGACCACCCCTGTTGTTCCGGCCCTGGGGGGCCGGAACAACAGGGAATCATGAGCCCCCTGCCCTCCCGGCTGGGCTGTGGCTCTCGCGTCCGTGGGCTGTGGCTCTCGCGTCCGTGGGCTGTGGCTCTCGCGTCCGTGGGCTGTGGCTCTCACATCCCGGGGCCGTGCCCCTCACATGCCCACGCTCGCCGCGGAACGACGAAGGTGATATCCGAAATGTCGTGGGTACCCGGTCGGCATGGCGCCGAGTAGCGATCTGCAGCAGGCCAAACGCCCTGTGAGCGCGATGCTGGCCGGGCCCTATGGGCATCCGTTCCATCCGATCCTGGTGACCGTGCCGATCGGCGCCTGGATGGCGAGTCTGGTGTTCGACATCGGGTCGCACCTGGTGGACGACCCCGACTTCCTCGCCCGAGGGGCGCTGTGGCTCATCGCCATCGGCGTGGTGGGTGCGCTGGCCGCGGCCGCGATCGGGTTCCTCGATCTGCTGGGGATCCCGACCGGTACGCCCGCTTTCCGGACCGGGCTGCTGCACATGAGCCTGAATCTGGCGGTGACCGTCGCCTTCGCCATCGCTTTCCTGTGGCGTAGCTCCGGCGGGGGGCCGCACGGCGCCGTCGCACTGGGCCCGCTGCTGTTGACGGTGGTGAGCCTGGTGGTGCTGGCGGTCTCGGGCTACCTCGGCGGCAAACTCGCCTACCACTACGGCGTGCGGGTGGCCGAGCAGGCCGACCAGGCCGCCGGATTCCGGCGCTGAACTCCCCTAGGAGACCGATATGGGTATCGCGGCATTGATTACCTGGCTGCTGACCGCGGGCGGTGGTTTCGTTCTGCTCGGCACGTGGATCTCGAAAGGCGGTGTGCGACAACCCGGCTCGACCCACCTGCCGCCGCCGGTGCTCTTCGCGCACTTTCTGCTGGCGGCGGCCGGACTGATCGTCTGGATCGTGTATCTGGTCGTCGACTCCGACGTCCTGGCCTGGATCGCGTTCGGCCTGCTGATCCCGGTGGCGCTGCTCGGCTTCTTCATGCTGATCCGCTGGCTCCCGGTCTACCGGTCCCGGATAACCGCCACCGCCGCGACCACGCCCGCGGTCGGAGCCACTGCAGTCCAGCCCGAACCGGCCGAAAAGCATTTCCCGGTCGCCATCGTCGGCGGCCACGGCGTCTTCGCGGTCGCAACCGTGGTGCTGGTGCTACTCACGGCCCTGGGGGTGGGCGGCTGAAACGAAAACGGCTCCCAGCTGAGTAAGGCTGGGAGCCGTGTCGTGTCTCCACACACGAGTCGGGGTGACAGGATTTGAACCTGCGACCTCCTCGTCCCGAACGAGGCGCGCTACCAAGCTGCGCCACACCCCGTGAGGCGAACCTGTCGTAGCTTACAGCAGGGGTCCGTCAGACGTTAAATCGGCTGGTCATCGGTTCGGGAGGGGGCGGATGCTGGTGACGATCTTCTTCGCGGTCTCCTTGTCGACGGCCTTGGGGATGCCGGTGTCGCCGGTGACCGCGATCACGAAATTGCCGTTCTCGCTGGGGAAGGCGAACGTGTAGACCGCGAAGGTCTTGGCGCAGCCGGGGGCCGGGGAGGTGCCGCCGCCGGTGGTTTCGACGAAGCTGCCGTGCAGCTGACCGTCCAGGGAGACGACCTGTTCGGCCGGTGCGGGTTTGGCGCCGGTGGCGGTCGGCCAGCCGATCTTGACCATGCGCATGCCGATATCGGCGGCCGCGGCGGCCGGGTCCGCGTGCGGTGACATGGTCAGGAAGGAGTTGGTGCGCACGGATCTGGGGCAGTAGTCCTTGCCGTCCTGCGCCAGCCCGGCGATCACCAGCTGGTCGGGCGACTGGCCCAGCGTGCTGGTGCCCGCCTCGATCTTCCAATCCTTGGGGATGTCGTAGGCCGCGCCGCGCTCGGGAACCTGGACGGTCTGAAACCCGGGGACCAACGGTTCCGAGGATGCCGCGCGGCCCGCTGTGGTCGTCGGGGCCGACCGGCTCGTGCTGGGCGCATTCCTACCGGTGCTGGTCAGGGCGCTGATCATGGACGGTGCCGCGGCCTGTGTCGGCGTGCCGGCCTCGGCCTTGTCGGAGCGCTGGCCCGCGGCCACGACCGCCAGGGTGGCCACGGCGGCCACCACGACCGCGGCGCCGACTCCGGCGAAGATCCACGCTTTGCGGTTGCGGCCGGGCGGCGGCCCGTCGGGGGTCTTGGTCTCGATCATGGTCGTCGGCGGGCCGGAGGGCGGTGCGGCTGCCGACCGGGTGGATTCGCGTCCGGTCGCCGGGACGCCGAGCTGCCAGGGTTGTTCGGGCTGCCGTCCCCAACCCGCATCGTGCGGTGAGAATGCCTGCGTTGCACCGGGATTGGGCTGGCGGGTGCGCTGATCGGGGGAAAAGCCCGCTGCGCCGGCCTGATTGCTTGCGCCCGCCTGGCGGGTGGGCTCGCCCGAGGGGAGGTTCAGCCACTGCGTCGGCTCGGGCTGCTGCCCGGCGCCACCCTGGGGATTCGGGCGGCCGCCCGGCTGATTCGAGGTCTGCGGTGGCAGCGAAATGCCCGGCACCGGACCGTGATTCGGCATATTCCCCCCGCCCTGCGGCGGACCGGGCCGGGGCCCCGAGGGGCCGCCGGGAGGGCCGGGTTCACGCTGCGGCAAACCGGGACCGGGGCGGTGTGGCGGCGCGGGGTTCGCGGGCCCACCGAGGTCGAGCTGCCGGGTCGGTTCGGACTGCGCGGCCGCATCCTGCCCGGCCCAGTCCTGCCTCCCGGGGGCGGGTGGTCGCCGGTGGAACATCTCCGTCTGCGCGGATTCGTTCGGAGGATCGGTGCGCCGGATCGCCTGGGTGGGCACGGCGTCGTCCGCGTCGGGACCGCTCGCCGGTGCCCGTCGTGGCGGTTCCGGCGGTCGGCGATGTATCCGCTCGGTCGGCACCGCCTCGTCCGAGCGGCCGGACTGTTGCGGTCCGGGCGCGTTCATCGACGGGTCGTTCGGTCGTCCCTCGAACCCACTGGTCACCCTCGTCCCCTGCCTGACGTTCCGGCTCGGCGCGCAACCCTAGCGCGCGATCGCCTCCGATGCCACGTGTCCGTGGCCGGTGTCGGCGGCGGGACGCTGCGGCGGGGCGGCCACCAGGGTGAGAAGCGTAGCCTCCGGTCGGCAGCAGAACCGGTACGGGGCCCACGGTGAGGTGCCCAGTCCGGCGGAGACATGTAGCCGGGTGTGTGCGCCCCAGCGTGAGGCGCCCTTGACGCGGGAGCGGTCGATGCCGCAGTTGGTGACCAGGGCGCCGAAGCCCGGCAGGCACAGCTGGCCGCCGTGGGTGTGACCGGCCAGCACCAGGTCGTAGCCGTCGGTCGCGAATCGGTCCAGCACCCGCGGCTCGGGGGAGTGGGTGAGGCCGATGCTCAGGTCCGCCAACGGGTTCGGCGAGCCGGCGATGGTGTCGTAGCGGTCGCGGCGCAGGTGCGGATCGTCGACGCCCGCGGTGGCGATCTTGATCCTGGCGACCTCGACATCGCGGCGCACATGGGTCAGATCCAGCCAGCCGCGTTCGGTGAAGGCCGCGCGCAGATCCTGCCAGGGCAGCGGCGCGCCGTGCACCCGCTTGTGGTTCTTCTTGAAGTACTTCATCGGGTTCTTCGGCACCGGCGCGAAGTAGTCGTTGCTGCCGAAGACGAACAGGCCCGGCCGCGACAGCAGACCCGACAGCGACTGCACCACGGCAGGTACCGACCGCGGGTGGGCCAGATTGTCACCGGTATTGACGACCAGATCCGGCTCGAGCCGTTCCAGTTCTCGCACCCACGCCTGCTTCATCCGCTGCCCGGGGGTCATGTGCAGATCGCTGAGGTGCAGCACCCGCAGGCTCGACGAGCCCGGCTGCAGAACCGGTAGCGTCGCCTCGCGCAGGACGAAGGCGTTGCGCTCGATCAGCGAGGCATAGCCGATTCCGGCTGCCGCGGCCCCTGTGGCACCCAGCGCGGCTCGTCGGAGTGCGGGAGACGAGAGTACGGGCATTCGCCCAGAATAGGCGACCGGTGTGACGAACACCGAGTGTGATTCCGCACAGGGACACGCTACGGGCGGCGCAAATGCAGTGGGAGGGAGCTCTCCCACCGGCTACCGTGTGGCGCATGTCGGAACTCAAAGCCAAGCTGCGTGCCGATCTCACCGCCGCGATGAAGAACAAGGATGCGCTGCGTACGGGCACCCTGCGCATGCTGCTGGCCGCGGTCCAGACCGCGGAGGTCGCCGGCTCGCAGGCGCGCGAACTCACCGACGCCGAGGTGATCGCCGTGCTGAGCAAGGAGGCGAAGAAGCGCAACGAGGCCGCCGTCGTCTACGAGCAGGCCGGGCGCGGTGAGCTGGCCGCCAACGAGCGCGCCGAAGAGGAAATCATCGACGAATACCTGCCCACCCCGCTGACCGACGCCGAGGTCGCCGACATCGCCGACACCGCCATCGCCAACGTCGCCGAACAACTCGGCGAACGCCCCGGCATGAAGCAAATGGGCCAGGTCATGAAGATCGCCACCCAACTCGCCGCCGGCCGAGCCGACGGCTCCCGCCTCTCCGCCGCCGTCAAGTCCCGCCTCTAACCCCGGCCAAAAGCCCGCCGGGGACAGTGAGGGCCGAGCCCGCCGGGGACAGTGAGGGCCGAGCCCGCCGGGGACAGTGAGGGCCGAGCCCGCCGGGGGCAATGAGGGGCGAGCCCGCCGGGGACAGTGAGAGTCGAGCCCGCCGGGGACAGTGAGGGCCGAGCCCGCCGGGGGCAATGAGGGGCGAGCCCGCCGGGGACAGTGAGGGGCGAGCCCGCCGAGGGCGGTGAGGGCCGAGCCTGCGAGAGCTACCAGGCTCCGTGGTGAGCCACCGGCCGGGCTTCGCCTTCTCCCGTTCGGGTGGGCGCTGGCACCCACCTGCTGCACCCCGTGAGCTTGGGCGCCTGTCTCGTGCATTCGGGGGGCGCGCCCATCCTCTCGGGGCTTCGGGGCTTCTCGTTCCCTGTCGTCCGGCCCCCAGGGCCGGACGACAGGGCCACCCTCACCGAGGAATGGGAATCGGAATCGGCGGCAACCGCGGTGGCGGAGGCAATCCCGGAAGGTTCGGCAGCCCTGGCGGACCCGGCGGCGGTCCCGGCGCAGGTGCCTCGCGCTGGGTCCCGTCACTCACGTGGACCGTGATCACCGAACCCGGGATGGCCGAGCCGTTGGGTGTGGTGCCGATGACCGTTCCCTTGGCCGCCGATCCGGGCACCGTCACCATCGTGACCTGGAAGCCCGCGCCGATCAGGGTGGAGCGCGCCTCGCTCTCCGACATGCCGGTCACGTCGGGGATCTGGGAGTTGTTGGCGCCCCGCACATATTTGTCGTCCAGCGGCGGCAGCGCGGGCGGCGGGAAGCGGTCGAGCACCGGTTTGATGCCGCCGAGCCAGCTGCGCGCCGGCTCGTTACCGCCGTACAGGTTGCCGTCGCCGCAGCTGCGCAGCGGGAACGAGCAGATCTCGCCCGGCGTGGGCGAGTCGCCGTAGATGTAGGCGGCCCCGGCCAGCGAGTTGGTGAAGCCGAGGAATGCCGAGGACCGGTGCGATTCGGTGGTCCCGGTCTTGGCCGACAGCGGCGCGTTCCAGCCGACCGCCCGGGCCGATCCGGCCGCGGTGCCGTGGACGTCGTCCTTGCTCATGGCATTGGCGAGGGTGTTCGCCAGTCCTGGCTCCACGACCTGCTCGCACGCCTGCTGGGTCAGCGGCACCGGCTTGCCGTTGCGGTCGACGACCTCCTTGATCGGATTCGGCGGGCACCACTTCCCGCCGGAGCCCAGCGTGGCGGCCACATTGGACAGCTCCAGCGGGTTGATCGGGAACGGGCCGAGGGTGAACGAGCCCATGTTCTGCTGTTTGACCATGTCGGCCAGGCTCTGGTTGCCGTGCCCGGAGGTGCCCGGCTGCGTGTAGGAGCGCATGCCGAGGCGGACGGCCATATCGACGGTCGGGGTCACCCCGACGTCCTGGATGAGCTTGACGAAGGCCGTATTCGGCGACTGGGCCAGCGCCTCGGTCACCGACATCGGTGACTTGTAGTTGCCGACGTTCTTCACGCAGTACGCGTCCGCCGGACAGCCCGGCGTGTTGCTGTAACCCATACCCTTGGCGACGACGAACGACGGCACGTCGAGCTGGGCGTTGATCCCCAGCCCCTTCTCCATCGCCGCGGCCGTGGTGAAGATCTTGAAGATCGAGCCCGCACCGTCACCGACCATCGAATACGGCTGCGGCTGCATGGTCTGATGTGTCGCGGTGTCGAGGCCGTAGTCGCGGCTGGACGCCATGGCCAGCAGCGGGTGCGAATCCTGGCCGGTCCCGATGATGCTCATCACCTCGGCGATGTCGTCGAGCTTCGGGTTGGTCACCGAATCGACCGAGGCCTTGATCGAGTTCTGCACCGCCGGATCCAGATTGGTGCGGATCAGGTAACCCCCCTTGTCGATCTGATCCTTACTGATCCCGGCGTTCTGCAGGTACTGCAGCGCGTAGTCGCAGAAGAAGCCGCGGTCCGCGGCGGCAATGCAGCCGCGCGGCAGCCCCTTCGGTTCCGGCAGCACGCCCAGCGGCAGGTTCTTGGCCTCGCGGAACTCCTCGGCCCGGCTGGGGATGTTCTGGATCATCGTGTCCAGCACGATGTTCCGGCGGTCCAGCACGCCGTTGGGGTTGGTGTAGGGGTTCAGCTTGGAGCTGGACTGCACCATGCCGGCCAGCATCGCCGCCTGTGAGACGGACAGATCCTTGGCGTCGATCCCGAAGTAGGTCTGGGCGGCGTCCTGCACGCCGTAGGAGCCGTTGCCGAACGGCACCAGGTTCAGATACCGGGTGAGGATCTCGTCCTTGGTCAGCTCTTTTTCCAGCGTCAGGGCCATCCGGATCTCGCGCAGCTT
Organism: Nocardia transvalensis; assembly: GCF_015477765.1. GTDB lineage: Bacteria > Actinomycetota > Actinomycetes > Mycobacteriales > Mycobacteriaceae > Nocardia > Nocardia transvalensis_A. The sequence goes on from NZ_JADLQQ010000017.1 coordinate 51,532, forward strand.
GCGCGCGGGGGTGGTCTCGATCGCGGCCCGACGCTCGGCGTCGGTCTTCGCGACGACCAGCAGCTGGAAGTTCTTCACGTACTGCTGGTCGATGGTCGAACCACCCTGCTGCACTTCGCCGCTCGAGGTGTTGCGCAGGAAGGCCCGGAAGGTGCCCTGCCAGTCCACGCCGCCGTGTTCGGCGAAGCGCTTGTCCTCGATCGACACGATCGCCAGCTTCATATCGTTGGAGATCTTGTCGCTGGGCACCTCGAAGCGCCGCTGCTCGTAGAGCCAGGCGAAGGGCGCACCGGAGGCGTCGACCATGGTCGACACGGCGGGCACGGTGCCCTCCACCAGTTCCGCGGAGACGTTGTCGACGGCGTCGGCGGCCCGGTTGGACACGTACCCGAAACCGCCGGCGAGCGGGAACAGCAGCCCGGCCACGAGCACGGCCGCCAGGATGCATGCACCGGCCAGCCTCGCGAGCGTTTGTGAGATCGGCACGAGACCAAGCCTAATTGGATGTCCCGAGGCCGCGCGGTGTGCGGTCGAGGCGGACTGTCTCCGCCCTGTTCAGGGCGACGGAGGGGGACTCGCGAACCGCCGCCCGGGCGCGTCGCGCACGGCCGCGCCGGGCGTGTCGTCCGGTTGCTTTCGCCCTGTCCGGTTCCGGTTGGAATTTGCAGGGACGGTCGTACCAAAAATTCCGGGGACGGTCTTGCGCAGTCGCCATACCTTTACCTAGATTGAGAACCCAGTGTGATAGAGCTAACACTCAAAGTGGAATGTGGTGCAGGACGCAGTGGGGTTGGGTTGCTGCGCACTGCACGCGATTCTGGAGCGCCGTTGACCCGGTGTTCGGACTGCAAAGGGGCACACCAAATGCACATGACTACCCCCATCGCTCGATTGGACGTGGAGCAGGCCGAAGCGAGAATCGCCTGGGTGTCCCAGGCCCGATGCAAGGAAGTAGATCCCGATCAGCTGTTCGTGCGCGGCGCGGCTCAGCGCAAGGCGGCGACTATCTGCCGACACTGCCCGGTGTTGATGGAGTGCGGTGCCGACGCCCTGGACAATCGAGTGGAGTTCGGTGTGTGGGGTGGCATGACCGAACGGCAGCGGCGGGCGCTGCTCAAACAGCATCCGGAGGTGACGTCCTGGGCCGACTTCTTCCGTGCCCAGCGTCAGCAGAAGGTGGCAATGTAGCCCGACAGACGAACGGTCCGAGCCCGCGCGAGCGGGCTCGAACCGTTTCACTCCGAGTTTCCAGGCTCAGCGGCCGTTCCCGGCCAGCTGATCACCCACCGCCCGCAGGGCGTCGAGATCCGACACCTCGAACGGCAGCGCGGTCACCGCGACAATCGGGACCCGTGGGTGGGCGCCGGTGAACCGATGCAGCAGATGCCGTTCGCGCTTGGCAGTGGTCGCCCGATGCGCATGAATGCGCAGCACATTCGCGGCAAGCGCATTCGCATCCTCCCCAGTTCCGGCACGTCCCCCATCCCCAATGGTTCCGGCATGCTCGGGGCCGGAACCATTGGGAACCAGCCGATCCGCGGCAGCCAGGGCATGTTCGGGCGACAGCGAGCACAGCACGGGATGGGTGCGGTTGAGCACCAGTCCGGCCGGCGGCATGTTGTCGGTGGAGAGCCGGTCCACGAAGAACGAGGCCTCGCGCAGCGCATCCGGTTCCGCCGCGGCCACCACCAGGAAGTGCGTGCCCGGCCGCGACAGCATCGCGTAGGTCCGCTCGGCCCGGTCCTGGAAACCGCCGAACATCGACTCCAGCGACTGCAGGAACAGCGAGGCGTCCTTGAGCATCTGACCGCCCACGATGGTCGAGACGCCGCGCACCGCCAGGCTCATCGCGCCCGTCACGAACCGGCCCACGCCCCGGCCCGGTGCCATGATGACGCGAATCATGCGGCCGTTGAGGAAGTTTCCGAGCCGCTTCGGCGCGTCGAGGAAGTCCAGCGCATTGCGCGAGGGCGGGGTGTCGACCACGATCAGGTCCCACTCCCGCCGCGCGGCCAGCTGCCCCAGCTTCTCCATCGCCATGTATTCCTGTGTGCCCCCGAAGGATGAGGCGACGGTCTGATAGAAGGGGTTGGCGAAGATCTGCTCGGCCTTCTCCGGGCTGGTGTGCTCGAGCACCATCTCGTCGAAGGTGCGGCGCATGTTCAGCATCATCGCGTGCAGCTCACCCTTGGCCTCGGGCCCGAGCTGCACCCGCTGCGGGGCGTTGCCCAGATCGCTGACGCCCAGCGACTGCGCCAGCCGTCGCGCCGGGTCGATGGTCAGCACCACGACCTTGCGGCCCTGTTCGGCGGCGCGCAGCGCGATCGCGGCGGCCGTAGTGGTCTTCCCGACACCGCCGGAGCCGCAGCAGACGATCACCCGTGCGGTCGGATCGGCGATGATGCCCGAAACGTCGAGCGGGGTAACGTTCGGCGGGAGCAGCGTGGGTGTGGCGGGCATCAGCGGACTCCCTGCTCGCTCAGATGTTCGGCCAGCTCGTACAGCCCGCCCAGATCCATGCCGTCGGGCAGGGCGGGCAGGTACAGCCGGCTGATATCGACCTTGGCCAGCGCGGCCGAACTGTCGTCCTGTGCCTGCAGGGTGGCCGAATGTTCCACCGTCTCGCGCAGCAGGCCCTCGAAATCGCCGTCGGACAGGGTGATTCCGGCGGCCTTCAGTCCGGCGCGCAGCGCCTCGGTGTCGAGGTCGCCGGTGGCCGCTCGGGCGCGCAGCTCCAGCGGGAGGTAGCCCTGGGTAGCCCGGTTGACGATCACGGTGCCGATCCGGAAGTCGGACTCGGTCAATTCCGCGACGGCGTCGGCGGTTTCCTGCACCGGCAGCGCCTCGAGCAGGGTCACCAGGTGAACGATGGTCTGATCGGAGTGCAGCAGATTGGAGACGCCCTCGGCCTGCGAGGCGATCGGGCCGCCCTTGGCCACCTCGGCCATCGCCTTGGTGACGTCGAGGAAGCTGGCGATGCGGCCGGTCGGCGGCGCGTCCACGACCACCTCGTCGTAGGCCGGCTTACCCGACTTGTCCACGCGCACAGCGCATTCCTTGATCTTGCCGGTGAGGATGACGTCCCGCAGGCCCGGCGCGATCGTGGTGACGAATTCGATGGCCCCCATGCGCCGCATCGCCCGCCCGGCGAAGCCGAGGTTGTAGAACATGTCCAGGTATTCGAGGAAGGCGTGCTCGATGTCGAGGGCCAGCGCCATGACCTCGCCGCCGCCGTCGGCGGTGGCGATCTTGGTTTCGGTCGGCGGCAGCGGCGGCAGATCGAACAGCTGGGCTATCGACTGCCTGCCCTCCACCTCGACCAGCAGCACCCGCCGCCCCCCGGCCGCCAGTGCGAGTGCCAAAGCCGCGGCGACGGTGGATTTGCCGGTCCCACCCTTGCCGGAAACATAATGCAGGCGAGCCCTGTCCGCCCGTTCCGGCCACCCTCGTTTCAACCCCGGCTCTTCCGAAACGGGCGCTGCAGTCGGTACTCCCACGTCCGCGAGCCTATAACCGGTTGCGAAACCATGGCCACAGGCCGCACCGACTGTTCGCTAGGCCACAGTGCCTTCCCACAAGGTCTACCCGCAGCGTTCGCGGCCCGGCTCGTTTCTGGACTGACGGAGCGGGGGAGCGAAGCGGAGGAGCGGAGGAGGGAAGAAACGAGCCTCAGGGGCCGCGAACCCGCGACGCCGGAGGCGGCGCCATAAACTCAGCGCCATGAGTGATGTGACCCTGTGGGAGTACGCCACCGTGCCGTTGTTGACGCACGCGACCAAGCAGATCCTGGACCAGTGGGGAGCCGACGGCTGGGAGCTGGTGACGGTGCTGCCCGGTCCGACGGGCGAACAGCACGTCGCCTACCTGAAGCGGGAGAAGCGCTGATGACCGACTCGACTCCGTGGCGGACGAATCTGGAGCGGCTCGGACTAGAGCTGCCTGCGGTGGCCGCCCCGGCGGGTGCCTACATCCCCGCGCTGCGCTCCGGATCGCTGGTCTTCACCTCCGGACAGCTGCCGTTCGTGAACGGTCAGCTGTCGGCCGTCGGCAAGGTCGGCGCCGAGGTGAGCCTGGAGCAGGCCAAGGAGGCTGCCAAGCTGTGTGCGCTCAACGCCCTGGCCGCGGTCCACGACCTGGTCGGGCTCGACGAGGTGGTGCGGATCGTCAAGGTGGTCGGATTCGTGGCGTCGGCGCCGGGATTCAACGACCAGCCGCTGGTGATCAACGGCGCCTCGGAATTCCTGGGCGAGGTGTTCGGGCAGGCCGGTGTGCACGCCCGCTCTGCGGTCGGCGTCTTCGAACTGCCCAAGAACACCCCGGTCGAGGTGGAGCTCATCGCCGAGGTGCGCTAGCGGCCGTTGTGCGGTAAGCACATTCGGTAGGGCACGGAAGTTCGTCGCAGGCCCGCGCGTTAGGAGAGAGCATGACCCTCACCCATCCCGCGTACGGGCAGTTGCGTCCGGTGACGGCGACGGCGTCGGTGCTGTTGGCGAACAATCCCAATCAGATGACCCTGCAGGGCACCAATACCTGGATCCTGCGTGCCCCGGGTCGGTCCGACTGCGTCGTGATCGATCCGGGGCCCAAGGATCGCTCGCACAGCGAGGCGATCGCGCGGGAAACCGGGGGAAATATCGCGCTGACCCTGATCACGCATCACCATCACGATCACACCGGCGGGATCGATCGGTTGGTGAAGCTGACCGGCACGCCGGTCCGCGCCGCCGATCCGAAGTTTCTGCACGGTTCGGGCGCGCCGCTGGCCGACGGTGAGGTGATCGAGGCTGCGGGCCTGCGCATCACGGTGCTCGCCACACCGGGTCATACCCGCGATTCGGTGAGTTTCCTGCTGGACGATGCCGTCTTGACCGGTGACACCGTGCTCGGCAGCGGCACGACTGTGCTGGAATCCCGAGACGGCGCGCTAGGGGACTATCTGGCCTCGCTGGATCGGCTGTCGGAGGTCGCGAACGGTCGGGTGCTGCTCCCGGCACACGGCCCGGATCACCCGGATGCCGAGCCGGTGATCGGTTACTACATTCGCCACCGCCAGGAGCGCTTGGACCAGGTGCGGGAGGCGCTGCGCGTACTCGGCCCCGATGCCCGGCCGCTGCAGATCGTGGCGCGCGTCTACGCCGACGTCGACAAACGCCTGTGGCCCGCGGCCCGCAGCTCGGTCAAGGCCCAGCTGGCCTACCTCCGCAGTCAAGCGTCCTGACACACCCACCCGGCGGCCTCTCGCCGGGAGAGGCCGCGCCGGATGACGGGGTGGTCAGCGGGCCCGGCGGGCCAGCCGCTCCGAGTCGGTGATCAGCACGCTCTTCCCCTCGAGCCGCAGCCAGCCGCGATGGGCGAAGTCGGCCAGGGCCTTGTTCACCGTCTCGCGGGAGGCGCCCACGAGCTGGGCGATCTCCTCCTGGGTGAGGTCGTGGGTGACCCGCAGCGCGCCCGCCTCCTGGGTGCCGAACCGCTGCGCCAGCTGCAACAGCGCCTTGGCGACGCGGCCGGGCACGTCGGTGAAAATCAGGTCCGCGAGGTTGTTGTTGGTGCGGCGGAGGCGGCGGGCGAGGACCCGCAGCAACTGCTCAGCGATCTCCGGTCGCTGGTCGATCCACGACTTGAGAGCGTCGCGGTTCATGGTCACGGCGCGGACCTCGGTCACGGTGGTGGCCGTCGAGGTGCGCGGGCCCGGATCGAAGATCGACAGCTCACCGAACATGTCCGACGGGCCCATGATGGTCAGCAGGTTCTCCCGGCCATCAGGCGACCGGCGGCCGATCTTCACCTTGCCCGACGTGATGATGTACAGCCGGTCGCCCGGTTCGCCCTCATTGAAGATGACGTGGCCGCGAGGGAAGTCCACGGGCTCGAGCTGTTTGGCGAGAGCCGCCACCGCGGTGGGCTCGACGCCTTGGAAGATGCCTGCTCTGGCGAGGGCCTCGTCCACGAATGTGCTCCTTATGGGAATTGGCTCTGTCGGGGACCGAAGCGATTCGGCCGACAGTGCAGTCTACTTGGCATACGGGCAGCGTAGTGACAGACACCACGTAACGCGCGGTTTGTGGAACGCTCGTAATGCCTGATTGGTTCCCGTTGCCGTCCGCGATTCTGCCGGACGCCGATCAGCTGGCCGCGGCCACGTCCAACTCGTCGCCGCTGGCCCGTCTGCGCCGCGCGCGGGTCGCATGCGGCGGCACCCCGAGCTTCGCCAATTCGTTGACCTCGGCATTGCTGGCCCGGTCGAGGTACTGCTGGACCTCTTCCTCCGGTTCGAGCAGTTTGCGTAGCCGGTTCTCGACCCGTTCCATGAACAGCGCGAACAGCATCAACACCACCGGGAAGAGCACCACAGCGAGTCCTTGCATAGGGGTGAGTAAACACGGAGAAGGTCTCAGATGGAACACGGGGCGTCTTCACGGGCGCGCTCCTGTCGGTGGGGTTCCGTAAGGTGGACGCGTGCGTGAACCCAGATCCGCCGCCGCGAACGGGCACAAATCACCCGTCGATATCGAGTCGGTCGAGACCCCTGCCGTCGAGCCCGCACCCCGTCGTCGCTCCGGCGGTTCCGCCAAGGACAAATTCGCCGGGGAAACCAAGCTGGGATTGGTGCGCCGGGCCCGCCGGATGAATCGCGCGCTGGCCATCGCCTTCCCCGACGCGCACTGCGAACTGGATTTCACCACACCTCTCGAATTGGCCGTCGCGACAATCCTTTCCGCGCAGTGCACCGACGTCCGCGTGAACCAGACCACGCCCGCGCTGTTCGCTCGCTATCCCGATGCCGAGGCCTATGCCGAGGCCGACCGCACCGAGCTCGAGGAGTACATCCGCCCGACCGGTTTCTACCGCAACAAGGCCACCGCGCTGATCGGTCTGGGACAGGCACTGATGGAACGCCACGACGGCGTGCTGCCGCACACGATGGAGGAGTTGGTGAAGCTGCCGGGCATCGGCCGCAAGACCGCCAACGTCATCCTCGGCAATGCCTTCGATGTGCCCGGAATCACTGTCGACACCCACTTCGGCCGCCTGGTGCGGCGCTGGGGGTGGACCGACGAAGAGGATCCGGTGAAGGTCGAGCAGGTCGTCGGCGAGCTGATCGAGCGCAAGGAATGGACCATGCTCTCGCATCGGGTGATCTTCCACGGCCGCCGGGTGTGCCATGCCCGGAAGCCGGCCTGCGGGGCGTGCCTGCTGGCCAAGGACTGCCCGTCGTTCGGGACCGGTCCCACCGATCCGGCCACCGCCGCCGCCCTCATCAAGGGACCCGAGGCCGAGCACCTGCTCGAACTGGTGAACCGGTGAAGTCGTTCCCCGTTGCCTGGCGATGGGCGCTGGCGACCCTGATCGCCATCGTGGCCTTGGCCGTCGCGATCTGGCCTCGCGGCGACCACGAAACTCCAACGGCTACAACAGGTTCGGCGCCCCCGCCAAGTTCGGCGGTCTCCCCGGAGCAACGTGCCGCCGCAGCCTTGGCCCCTTGCCCGGCCCCGGCCGCTACCGCAGCGGCCTCGTCCGCCGACCCCCAGGCCGCTCCGCAGGCCGCGTCATCTCCCCCTGCCGCGCAGGCTGCGCCGTCTGCTCCTGCCGCGCAGGCTTCCTTGTCTTCCCCTGCCCCGCTTGCGGGGCAGGGGGCGCTGGCCGGGCTCACCCTCGGGTGTCTGGCCGATGGCCGCCCGGTCGATCTGGGGGCGGCGCTGGCCGGGCGACCGGCGCTGCTGAATCTGTGGTCGTACTGGTGTGAGCCATGCGCACACGAATTGCCCGCCCTGCAGGAGTTCGCGGCCCGTGCGGGGGCGGCGATCACGGTGCTCACCGTGCACAGCGATCCGGACGAGGCGAAGGCGCTGGCGCGGCTGACCGATCTGCAGGTGCACCTGCCGGGCGTGGAGGACGGCGCGGCGCAGGTGCGCAATGCCGTCCGAGCGCCCGCGGTGCAGCCGGTGTCCGTGCTCATCCGCGCCGACGGATCGGTGGCGAAACTGGTGGTGCGGCCCTTCCGCGATGTCGACGACATCGCCGCGACAGTGGCCGCCGAACTGGGAGTCACGGCGTGAGGGTGCGCTCCGACCACGGCGGATGCACGAAAGGCACCGGCCGATTCCCTGTCGAGCCGGATGATCGTGCACGATCTGATCGTCGGCCGGAAGCCGGTGCGGGCCGCGTGCCTCGTCCGGCGAACGGCCGTGTGGGCGACGATGATCGAAGCATGAGCGATGGGACCGGAGGTCGCGTGCATACCGGCGCGCGGCCTGGCGCCCGCGCGCAGGACGGCGTGAGCGATAGGTCCGGAGGAGGCAGCGTGCATGACCGGGAAGGCCGCGAGGAGGCCGGTGTCGCAGCGAGACTGGTGACCGACGATATTCCGCAGTGGCTACGCGGGGTGGCCGAACACGAACCGGCCGACCCCACCGGCGTCAATCCGGTGCTCAACCGCAAGACGATGCAGAAGGTCGTCTCCGCGGCGCTGCGTCCGCGGCAGGCGGCGGTGCTGGTGCTGTTCGGTGGTTCGCCGCAGCCGGATCCCGAGGGGCCCGGCGGGCTGCCCGCCGATGCCGATGTCCTGCTCACCCAGCGCGCGGCGACCCTGCGTCAGCATCGCGGGCAGGTGGCGTTCCCGGGCGGCGGCGTGGAACCCGGCGACGACGGCCCGATCGACACCGCGCTGCGCGAGGCCCGCGAGGAGACCGGCCTGGATCCGATCGGGGTCGAGCCGATCGCGGTGTTACCGAAGATCTTCGTGCCGCCCTCGCGATTCGACGTGGCCCCGGTGATCGCCTACTGGCGCACGCCCGGCGAGGTCCGGGTGGTCAGCGAGACCGAGGCGGCGCGGGTGGTGCGGGTGCCGATCGCGGACCTGATCGATCCGGCCAACCGATTCGTGGTGCGACATCCGCTGGGCTACATGGGCCCGGCATTCGCCGTGGACGGCATGCTCGTCTGGGGCTTCACGGCCGGCGTCCTCGCCGGTCTGCTGGCGGTTTCGGGATGGGAGCGGGAATGGGATCACCACGACGTGCGTGATCTGCAGGCCTCGCTCGCGGCAGTGGGGATGACGTTATGAGTTCCTCGGCGTGGCTCGACCTCGCGGTCGTGATCATCGCGCTGCTCGCCGCCTCCTCCGGGTGGCGGCAGGGCGCCGTCGCATCGGCGCTGGCATTCCTAGGCGTGGTGCTCGGTGCGGTGGCCGGGATCCTGATCGCCCCGCACATCCTGATCCACGTCAGCGAGGGCCGTAAACGCGTGCTGGTCGGCGTGGTGCTGATCGTCGCGCTGGTCATCGTCGGCGAGGTCGCGGGAATGGTGTTGGGGCGCGCGGCCCGCAGCGGTATGCGCCACCCGTTCACCCGCAGCGTCGACAGCGTGGTGGGCGCGGCCCTGCAGTGTGTGGCGGTACTGGTGACGGCCTGGCTGCTGGCGCTGCCGCTGGCCTCGTCGTCGCAGCCGGCGATCGCCGCGGCCGTCAACGGGTCTCGCGTCCTGTCGGATGTGAACCAGGTGGCGCCGAACTGGCTGCGCAAGGTGCCCAACGAATTCTCCAAGCTGCTCAACACCTCCGGCCTGCCGGACGTGATCGGCCCGTTCGGCCGGGCCCCGATCGCGGCGGTGGAGCCGCCGGATCCGAGCGTCCTCCAGTCGCCGGTGGCGTTGAACCTGCAGTTCAGCGTGTTGCGGATCCGCGGTGTCGCGCCGAGTTGCCAACGGCAGCTGGAGGGTACGGGCTTCGTCGTCGCGCCGGAGCGGATCATGACCAACGCCCACGTGGTCGCGGGCACCACCACCGTGGCGGTGGATACGGCGCGGGGATCGCTGGACGCGACCGTGGTGCTGTTCGATCCGAACAAGGACGTGGCCATTCTGGATGTGCCGGGCCTGAACGCCTCGGTGATCCCGCTGGCCTCGACCCCGGCGAAGTCGAGCGAGAGTGCCATCGTGCTCGGCTATCCCGGCGGCGGGCAGTACACCGCCAGCGCGGCCCGCGTCCGCGAGACGCTGGATCTGACCGGCCCCAACATCTACAAGAACGGCACCGTGACCCGCGAGGTCTACACCATCCGCGGGCGGGTGCAGGCGGGCAATTCCGGTGGGCCGCTGGTGGATACCGACGGTGAGGTGCTCGGCATGGTCTTCGGCGCCGCGACCACCGACGAGGACACCGGTTACGTGCTGTCGCTCAATGAGGTTCAACCGGATCTCGTCGCCGCCGCGAACGCGTCGGGCCCGGTGCCCACCGGAGAGTGTGTGCTGAGTTAGTGATCGGTGGGGCCGCAGGCGAAAACGCTTGCGGCCCCACCTTTTACCGCTGATATCAGGCCAGGAGTTTCGCCAGTTCGGCCGTGACCGACTCCGGGCTCTCCTGGTGGGCGAAATGGCCGACGCCGGGGACCCGCACGATACGGCGGTCCGGCGACAGGCGGTGGGCGCGGTGCACGGTGGTGTCGAGGATGTAGCGGTCGGCGTCGCCGTGCAGGACCAGGACCGGGACGCGGACGGGTTCGCGCATGGCCGACATGAATCGGTAACCGTCGGGCCGCCACTGACTACGGAAGGCCCAGCGCTGATACTCCAGCGCGCAGTGCGCGACACCGGAAATCCGGATGGCCGAGCGCATCCGGTGTGCGGTATCGACGAAGTCGGTGGTGCGCGACCAGTCGTGGCCGACCCGCTGGCGCAGCAGCCGCTCCACCTCGAAGCCGTTGCGCCGGGTCAGCAGGTGTTCGCCGTAACGGGGCGGTTGATAGCGCAGGAAATTCGGCAGCCAGGCCGAGCGCTGTCGTCGGTCCCGCAGGACCGCCTGCTTGAGCGCGACCGGATGCGGCGAGCTCACCAGCGCGATCGAGCGCACCAATCGCGGATGCAACACCGCGGTCGCCCAGCACACCAGACCGCCCTCGGCATGTCCGACCAGCGTCGCTTCGGTATGCCCGAGGGCGCGGATGAGTCCGGCGACGTCGCCCGCCAGCGTCCAACCGTCGTAGCCGCGCGGGGGTTTGTCGGAGTCGCCGTAGCCGCGCAGATCCACCGCGACCGCGCGATAGCCCAACTCGGCCAGGCCGGTCAGCTGATGCCGCCACGACCACCAGAAGTCGCCGAAGCCGTGCAGCAACAACACCAGTGGGGTCTCGGCGAACACGGCGTGCGCCGGGGCCGCCTCGACCACGTGGAAGCGAATGCCGTTGGCATGGACGTCCTTGTGGGTCCACGGTCCGTCGTAGCGGACGCTGGACGGATCCGGACTCGGGTTCGACGACACGCCGAAAAGCGTAGTGCGCGACTCAGGCGCTCGGCTTGTCGGCGGCATGACGACCGTAGGACTCGTCGTGCGAGCCTACATGCGGCAGAACCGTGCGGGTCTCCTTGAGCGACTCGATGGTCTTCTCGGGTGCCCGCAGTTTGCGCACCTTGCGATAGCCCAGGAAGGCGAACAGCGCCACGGCGACGACCATCACCCCGAACACGATCAGGAATGCCGCCCACCGGTACAGCCACACATCGAGCAGTTCGGCCACGAAGAAGAAAAAGAAGAAGGTGGAGAACAGCAGGATGGCCAGCGCGACGATGAAGTAGACGCTGCCCTGCAGGCCCTTCTTGATCTCGCCCGTCACCTCGGTCTTGGCGAGCTTCACCTCCGCGCGCACCAGGGTCGACACCTGCTCGGCGGCATCGCGCACCAGATCGCCGATGCTGGCGTTCCCGACGGTGTCGACCTCCGACAGCGGAATCGAGGTGATGGTCCGGTTGCGGCCCGTGTCCTGCCCGTTACCGCCCTGTGTGAAGCTCAATTGCTCGACCCTTCTCCATCTCCCGGTGCTGCCCGGCCTTCACTCGTATCCGGCAGCTGCGCGTGCGTCGTGCCGCGCCTGGTGCGCACGGCCCCGTCGCAACAGTAGCGCCGAACCCAGCAGCGACGCCGTCATTGACGTCATCAACACGGCGGCTTTCGCCAGTTCGGCGGCGGCGTCGTCGTTCGCCAACGCAAGTTCTGCCACCAAGAGGCTAACGGTGAAGCCGATCGCGCCCAGTACCGACAGGGCGAACATGTCGCGTGAGGCGAGTCCGTCGGGTCGTTGCGCGATGCCCAGGCGCACCGCCAGCCAGCCGGTTCCGAAGATGCCGAGGGTCTTACCGGCGAGCAGGCCGACGATGATCGCCAACGCCAGCCGATCGGTGAACAGCTCGCCGAAGACCGCCACCGACAGCGGGACTCCGGAGGCGAACAGCGCGAACAGCGGAACGCAGACGCCCGCGGAGATCGGCTGGAACAGATGCTCGAGCCGGGTGGCCGGTGCCTCGTCCTCGCCCGGGTCGGTCCGGACCCGGGTCAGCAGGCCGCAGAGCACCCCGGCCAGGGTGGGGTGAATCCCGGCCTCGTGCAGGGCATACCAGGACGTCAGCGCCAGCGGGACGTAGATCAGCGGGCTGCCCAGCCGCCGTCGTTGCGCCAGCGCCCAGGCAGCGAAGCAGGCCGCGGCGGCGAGCAGCCAGCCCATCGCGATCGAGCTGGTGAACAGCACCGCGATCAGGATGATGGCGATCAGATCGTCGACGACGGCGAGGCTGAGCAGGAAAACCCGTGCGGTGGTGGGGATCCGGGAGCCGGTCAGGGCGAGCACGGCCAGGGCGAAGGCGATATCGGTAGCGACCGGAATGGCCCAGCCGCGATCCATACCGTCCAGGCCGAAGCCGATGGCCCACGCGATCAAGGCCGGGACGACCACACCACCGATCGCGGCGACAATCGGGAGGGCGGCCCGTTTGCGGTCGGCGAGTTCCCCCACCACCAGCTCCCGCTTGAGTTCGAGCCCGGCGACGAAGAAGAAGATCGCCAGCAGCCCGTCCTTGGTCCAGTCGGCAACGCTCAGATCCAGATGCAGCGGCGCAATCGCCACCCTGGTCTCGGCGAGCGAGAAGTAACTGTCACCCCACGGCGAATTCACCCACAGCAGCGCCACCGCGGCCGCAATCAGCAGCAGCGCCCCACCAACGGTCTCGGTGCGAAGAAACCGAGACAGCTCGGACCGCAGCGGGTCAATGACGTCGGAGCGCAGAGTGGCGATGACAGAGCACCTTTCAACCGGGCGGACAGCGAACGCAATGCGCAAACCCAGCCGATCCGCGGGCGCGCACTACCACACGCCGACCAGACTTCCCGGCACTCCTAACGCCATCTTAACGTGTCCGTCCAGTCGGTTTTCGCCCTGGTTGGTCCGGCAACGCTGCGGAGATGCCGTCATTCCGGCCCTAGGGGGCCGGAATGACGGGAAATGGTGTGGCCGGGCCCATCGATCGAGGGGCCAGCCGTGAATCGAGGCCGACCGCCTCCAAGGTGGCCTTGCCCGTTCCGCTTGTTCGGTGGCACGCACTGTCCCCGTCCCGTCGTTCGGGCTGGGCCGCCCCCATTCCCGTCGTTCCGGCCCCTAGGGCCGGAACGACGGGGTCCTCACCAATTCGCTTTCTTGGCTCGGATGGCCTCGAAGACGTTGGGGTCCACCAAGGTTGAGGTGTCGCCGAGTTCGCGGCCCTCGGCGACGTCGCGGAGGAGGCGGCGCATGATCTTGCCGGAGCGGGTCTTGGGGAGTTCGGGGACGATGTGGATTTCGCGGGGGCGGGCGATGGGGCTGATCTCTCGCGAGACCTCGGCCTTCAGTTCGTCGATCAGGTCCTGGCCGGTGTTGTTCGCCTCGCCGGTCAGGATGACGAACGCCACGATGCCCTGGCCGGTGGTGGCGTCGCTGGCGCCGACGACCGCGGCCTCGGCGACACCGTGGTGTCCCACCAGTGCCGATTCGACCTCGGCGGTGGAAATGCGGTGGCCGGACACATTCATCACGTCGTCGACGCGGCCCAGCACCCACAGGTCGCCGCCGGAGTCGAGCTTGGCGCCGTCACCGGCGAAGTACCAGCCCTGCGCGGCGTACCGCTCCCAGTAGGTGGACCTGTACCGCTGCGGGTCGCCCCAGATGCCCCGCAGCATCGACGGCCACGGCTGATCGAGCACCAGATAGCCGTTGGCCTCGGTCTCGCCGAGCTGCACCGCATTGCCCTCCTCGTCGACCACCTTGGCCGAGATGCCGGGCAGCGGTGTCATGGCGGCACCGGGTTTGGCGGCCGTCACGCCGGGCAGCGGCGAGATCATGATCGCGCCGGTCTCGGTCTGCCACCAGGTGTCCACGACGGGGGTCCGGTTCGAGCCGATGACCTCCCGGTACCAGCGCCAGGCCTCCGGATTGATCGGCTCGCCCACCGAGCCCAGCACCCGCAGGCTCGACAGATCGTGCGCGTCCGGAATCTCGCGGCCCCACTTCATAAAGGTCCGGATCAGCGTGGGCGCGGTGTAGTAGATGCTGACGCCGTACTTCTCGATGATCTGGAAATGCCGATGCTCATCGGGCGAATTCGGCGTGCCCTCGTACACCACCTGGGTGGCCCGATTCGACAGCGGCCCGTACACGATGTAGCTGTGCCCGGTCACCCAGCCGATATCGGCCGTGCACCAGTACACGTCCTGGCCCGGCTTGTGGTCGAAGACGTAGTGGTGGGTGTAGGACGCCTGGGTCAGGTAGCCGCCCGAGGTGTGCAGGATTCCCTTCGGCTTCCCGGTGGTGCCGGAGGTGTAGAGGATGAACAGCGGATGCTCGGCATCGAAGGGCTGCGCCTCGTGCTCCGTCGAGGCCTGCGCCACCGTCTCGTGCCACCACAGGTCGCGGCCCTCGGTCCAGGGCACCTCGATATTCGTGCGGCGCACCACCAGGACGTGCTCGACGCTGGACGGCGTGCCGCCGTGCGCGTACAACGCCTCGTCCACGGCCTCCTTCAGCGGCGCAGCCTTCCCGCGCCGCCACTGCCCGTCGGTCGTGACGACCAGCCGAGCCTCGGCATCGTCGACGCGCTGCCGCAGTGCCGTCGGGGAGAACCCGGCGAACACCACCGAGTGGGTCAGTCCCAGTCGCGCGCACGCCAGCATTGCCACGATGGCCTCGGGGACCATCGGCATGTAGATGGCCACCCGGTCCCCGGCCACCAGACCGAGTTCGGTGAAGTAGTTGGCGGCCTGGCCGACCTCGGCCAGCAGCTGCGCATAGGTGATGTCGCGGGAATCGCCCGGCTCGCCCTCCCAGTGGATGGCGACCTGATCGCCGTGGCCGTCGACGACGTGGCGGTCCACGCAGTTGTAGGCGACATTCAGCTTGCCGTCGACGAACCAGCGCGCGAAGGGTGCGTCGTCCCAGTCGAGCACGCGGTTCCACGGCCGATGCCAATGCAGCCGCTCGGCCTGCTCCGCCCAGAACGCCTCGCGGTCGGCGGCGGCCCGGTCGTAGAGAGACGCATCGGCATTGGCCGCGGCGGCGAACTCCGCGGACGGCGGATACGCATCCAGGTGATCAGCGGTGGTTTCGGTCATCTCGTCTCTTCTTTCGCATGCACTTCGGCCGGGGGTGACCGCGGCCACGTTTCGACAGTAACGGACTGTGACGCAGCCCCTAGGACCGAACCATGACCGAACCGTCAACCCTGCCGACGCATCTAGCCGGATTGCGCAATTCGCACTCGCAACCGGGGCCAATGGGTCGGATATGTTGCCGAATTGCTAACAAGCCGAACAAACACCGGCCGATCCGCTGACAACCCGGTTGCAGGTGGCTACTGTCCGTTTCACCCAAGGTGGATCGTCGGTGCCCACGGGCCGATCCCTGCGCGTGCCGTCGGTCCTCCTGCCCTTCCTGAACCGGGAGAACTGCGTTGAGATTCAAGACGATCACCGCGCTGGCTGCGGCAGCACTGTTGGCCACGAGCCTCGCACTGACAGGCTGTACCTCGGGCGGTGGCAGCGATGCCGACATCGTCACCGTGAACGCCGGCGAGCCCCAGCACCCGCTGGTGCCCACCAACGTGAACGAGAATATGGGCGGCCGGGTGATCGATCGCCTGTTTGCGGGGCTGAAGTACTACGACGCCGAGGGCAAGGCCCACAACGAGATGGCCCAGTCGATCGAGACGACGGACCGCCAGCATTACAAGATCACCATCAAGCCGGACTGGAAATTCACCGACGGCACCACGGTGAAGGCGAAGAACTTCGTCGACGCGTGGAACTACGGCGCGCTCAGCACCAACGGCCAGTTGCAGAACTGGGTGTTCGCCCAGATCGCCGGTTATGACGAGGTGTCGGCGAATCCGCCCAAGGCGCAGACGCTGTCGGGGCTGAAGGTGATCGACGATCGCACCTTCACCGTCGATCTGAAGCAGCCCTCGATCGACTTCGAACTGATGATGGGCTTCACGCCGTTCTACCCGCTGCCCGACTCCGCCTACAAGGACATGACGGCGTTCGGCAACAACCCGATCGGCAACGGCCCCTACAAGTTCGTGTCCTGGGACCACAACGTCAAGATCGATCTCGAGCCGAATCCGGACTATCACGGCGGCCGCCCGGCCAAGAACAAGGGACTGCGGTTCGTGATGTACCAGTCCTACGACACCGCCTACGCGGATCTGCTGGCCGGCAACCTCGATGCCCTCGATGTCATCCCCGATAACGCATTGACCTCGTACAAGCAGGATCTCGGCGACCGCGCCATCTCCAAGCCGATCGCCTACAGCCAGCACATCGGCGTCCAGCCGAACGTGCCGCATTTCGCCGGAGAGGAAGGCGTCCTGCGCCGCAAGGCCATCTCGATGGCCATCAACCGGGAACAGATCGCGCAGAACATCTTCCAGGGCACCCGGGTGCCGTCGCGGGACTTCACCGCGTTCACCCTGGACGGATTCCGGGAGAATCTGCCCGGGTCGGAGGTGCTGAAGTACAACCCGGACGAGGCCAAGAAGCTGTGGGCGCAGGCCGACGCCATCTCGCCGTGGTCGGGCCGCTACGAGATCGCCTACAACTCCGACGGCGGACACCAGGCGTGGATCGAGGCGGTCGCCAACAGCGTCAAGAACACCCTCGGCATCGACGCCGTCGGCGTGCCGTACCCGACGTTCAAGAACATCCGCGACGAGATCAACTCCGGCAAGCTCGGCAAGGCGTTCCGCTACGGCTGGCAGGGCGACTACCCATCGATGTTCGAGTTCCTGACCGCGCTGTTCCTCACCGGCTCGGGCACCAACAACACGCACTACTCCAACCCCGAATTCGACCGGCTGCTGTTCGCCGCGCAGGCCGCACCCACTCCCGAGCAGGCCTACGATCGGCTCGCCGAGGCGCAGCAGGTCCTGTTCAAGGACATGGCCGATATCCCGATCTTCGACTACAACGTCGCGGCCGGGCGCTCGGACAAGGTGAAGAAGGCCGAGGTCACCTGGTCGGGCCTGTTCGATTTCGAGAACATCGAGAAGTAGCCGCCCGCGGGGGTCGTGCGCATGCACGGCCCCCGCAGCTCATAGGAGTGAAACATGGCTTGGTATGTCGTGCGGCGGTTGCTCCAGATGATTCCGGTCTTCCTCGGAGCCACGCTGCTCATCTACGCAATGGTTTTCCTGCTGCCCGGCGATCCGATCCGGGCGCTGGCCGGTGACCGGCCCATGACTCCGGCGGTGGAGGCCGCGCTGCGGGCCCGCTACCACCTGGATCAGCCGTTCATCGTGCAATATCTGCAGTACCTGAAGGGGATTCTCACCTTCGATTTCGGAACGTCCTTCTCGGGTCGGCCGGTCCGGGAGGAACTGGCCCGGGCGTTCCCGATCACCTTCCGGCTCGCGATCATGGCGGTGGTCATCGAGGGTGTGTTCGGCGTGCTGTTCGGCCTGGTCGCCGGACTGCGCAAGGGCAAGCTGTTCGATTCCACGCTGCTGGTGTTCAGCCTGATCATCATCGCCGTGCCGATCTTCGTGGTCGGTTTCCTCGCGCAGTTCGTGATCGGCATCAAATGGAGTCTGGCGCCGGTCACCGTCGGCAGCAAGGCGGGTTTCGGCGATCTGCTGATGCCGGCCATCGTGCTGGGTTCGCTGTCGTTCGCCTATGTCCTGCGGCTGACCCGAAACTCGGTGGCCGAGAACATGAGTGCGGATTACGTCCGCACCGCCACCGCGAAGGGGCTGGGCCGCCGCCGCGTGATCACGGTCCACATCCTGCGCAATTCGATGATCCCGGTGATCACTTTCCTCGGCGCCGATCTGGGCAGCCTGATGGGCGGCGCGATCGTCACCGAGGGCATCTTCAACATTCCCGGCGTCGGCGGGACGCTCTACCAGGCCATCACCCGGGGCGAACCGCCCACGGTCGTGGCCTTCGTGACGGTTTTGATCCTGGTCTTCCTGATCTCGAATCTGATCGTCGATCTGCTCTACGCCGCACTCGATCCGAGGATCCGCTATGCCTGACCAACAGACCGAGGTCCGGCCGATCAGGCCCGGACAGGAGCGTTACGTGGCCCCGCCGGACGAGGTGGAGGTGCTGGCCACCGACCGGCTCGATGAAACCGCCACACCGACCAGCGTGTGGCGCGACGCCTGGCGGCAGCTGCGGCGCAATCCGATCTTCCTGATCGCCGCGGTGCTGATCGCCTTCGTGCTGGTCGTGGTCGCGTGGCCCGGATTGTTCACCAGTCTGGATCCGCGGTACTGCAGCGGCGATTTCAGCATGCATCCACCCAGCAGCGGGCATCCGTTCGGATTCGACAAGCAGGGCTGCGACATCTTCGCGCGCACCCTGTACGGGGCACGGGCGTCGGTCGCGACCGGTGTCGGCGCGACGGTGCTGTTCGTCCTGATCGGCGGCACGGCCGGGGCATTGGCCGGGTACTACGGCGGGCTTCTGGATTCGATCGTGTCGCGGATCGCGGAGATCTTCTATGCCCTGCCGCTGATGCTGGCCGCGATCGTGATCATGTCGTTGCTGGAGTCGCGGACGGTCTTCACCGTCATGATCACCCTGGCCTCGTTCAGCTGGCCGCAGGCCGCGCGCATCGCCCGCGGTGCGGTGATCCAGGCCAAGAACAGTGAATACGTCACGGCCGCAAAGGCATTGGGTGTGTCGCGATTCCGCACCCTGATCCGGCACGTACTGCCGAATTCGGCCGGTCCGCTGATCGTGATCAGCACGATCTGGCTGGGCGTATTCATCGTCACCGAGGCGACGCTGTCCTACCTCGGTGTCGGCCTGTCCCGCACGATCGTGTCCTGGGGTGCCGATATCGCCGCGGATCAGAAGGAGATCCGCACCTCCGGCATCCTGTTCTATCCCGCAACGGCGTTGGCGCTCACCGTGCTCAGCTTCATTCTGCTGGGCGATGCGGTGCGTGACGCGCTGGATCCCAAGGCGCGCAAGAGGTGACGGAGATGGATCAACCACTGCTCGAGGTCCGCGACCTCAATGTCTGTTTCACCGCCGAGGGCAAGCAGATTCCCGCCGTGCGCGG
Organism: Nocardia transvalensis; assembly: GCF_015477765.1. Classification (GTDB taxonomy): domain Bacteria; phylum Actinomycetota; class Actinomycetes; order Mycobacteriales; family Mycobacteriaceae; genus Nocardia; species Nocardia transvalensis_A. The sequence continues at coordinate 70,890 of NZ_JADLQQ010000017.1, forward strand.
GGTGAACCTGTCGGTGTACCCGGGCCAGACCGTGGCGATCGTCGGCGAATCCGGGTCCGGCAAGTCGACGACCGCGCACGCGATCATCGATCTGCTGCCCGGTTCCGGCGAGGTCACCTCCGGCTCGATCCTGTTCGACGGCAAGGATCTGGCGAAGGCATCCAAACGCGATATCGTCGCCGTGCGCGGCCGGGGCATCGGCTTCGTCCCGCAGGACCCGATGTCGAATCTCAACCCGGTGTGGAAGGTCGGCTTCCAGATCCGGGAGACCTTGGAGGCCAACGGAATCGCCAAGGGGTCGGCGGCGCGGCACCGGGCGGTCGAACTGCTCAACGAGGCGGGCATGTCCGACGCGCAGCGGCGCGTGAACCAGTATCCGCACGAATTCTCCGGCGGAATGCGTCAGCGCGCGCTGATCGCGATCGGGTTGTCGTGCCGGCCCAAACTGCTCATCGCCGACGAGCCGACCTCCGCGCTGGATGTCACCGTGCAGCGGCAGATCCTCGACCACCTCGATGATCTCACCAGTGAGCTGGGCACCGCGGTGCTGCTGATCACCCACGATCTGGGATTGGCCGCCGAACGGGCCGAACACCTGGTGGTGATGTATCGGGGCCGGGTCGTGGAATCCGGTCCGGCACTGCAGATTCTGCGCGAACCGCAGCATCTGTACACCAAGAAGCTGGTGAACTCGGCGCCGTCGCTGGCCTCACAGCGCCTGTCGTCGGTGCGCAAGCGGGCCGAGGTGCGCGAGCAGGCCGTCCAGGCGGCCGAGCAGCTGGCCGAGACCGACGCCGAATTCGCCAGTGCCCCCGATGATGTGGTGATCGCGGAGAACCTCACCAAGGTCTTCAAGATCCGCGGTAACGCGCCGTGGCGGTCCTCCGACCTCGTCGCCGTGGACGATGTGTCGTTCCGGCTGCGGCGGGGTACCACCACGGCCATCGTGGGCGAGTCCGGCTCCGGGAAATCGACTGTGGCACAGATGGTGCTGGGTCTGCTGGCCCCGACGTCGGGGAAGGTGACCTTCGACGGGCGCGAGGTGGCGACGCTGGACAGCAAGGCCGCCTTGGCGTTTCGGCGGCGCGTGCAGCCGGTGTTCCAGGATCCCTACGGGTCGCTGGACCCCATGTACTCGATCTTCCGCACCATCGAGGAGCCGCTGCGCACGCACGGCATCGGGAGCGGGAAGGAGCGCGAGGCCACGGTCCGGGATCTGCTGGACAAGGTGTCGCTACCGGCCTCGGTCATGCGCCGCTACCCCAACGAGCTGTCCGGCGGGCAGCGCCAGCGCGTGGCGATCGCCCGGGCGCTGGCGCTCTCACCCGAGGTGGTGGTCTGCGACGAGGCGGTCTCGGCGCTGGACGTCCTCGTACAGGCCCAGATCCTGAGCCTGCTCAACGAACTTCAGGCCGAGCTGGGCCTGTCCTACCTGTTCATCACCCACGACCTGGCCGTGGTCCGCCAGATCGCCGACAACGTCGTGGTCATGCAACAGGGCAAAATCGTCGAGGCCGCCACCACCACGGAGGTATTCGACAATCCCCGATCCGACTACACCCGCCGCCTCCTCGCCGCCATCCCCGGCCGAGACCTCCTGAAGACGGCCTGACCCAATCCCCGCCAGCGTGTTCCGGGCCCTGCGCAACGCCCAACCCTTCGCAGGGCCCGTCCACGTCTCCATTCCCTGTCTTGCCCGGCCCGCCAGGAGGACAGGTCTTTCTTGTCCCGTCGACTCAGCCCTCTCGACGCGGGACGCCCTACGTGTGGGCTGCCGGGTCGCCTCTCTATTTCCCTGTCTTCCCGGCCCCTGGGGCCTGGAAGACAGGGCTTCCCATCACGCCCGCATGGCCCAACCGGTGGCTCGAGTAGCGTGTGGGGTCGTGAGTGACGTCCTGCAGCCCCTGGTCGACCTGCCCGGTGTGCGTGACGCGGCCGATCGTGCCCGCGATGCGCTGGCCGAGGTGCATATGCACAAGGCCAATCGCCGGGGCTGGCCGACCACCGCCGCCGAGGCGGCCGTGCGGGCGGCGCGGTCGTCGGCGGCCATCGACGGCGGCAGCACCGAACTGCCCATCGACGGTCGGCAGGCGGACCCCATCCTGACGGGCGCGCTGCGGGTCGGGCAGGCCCTGGACGGCGATGCCCTGCGCAATCTGGTCGGCGTCTGGCAGCGCGCGCCGCTGCAGGCACTCGCTCGGCTGCACCTGCTGGCCGCCGCCGATCTGGCCGACGAACAACAGCTGGGGCGTCCCCGGAACACGCCCGGTATCGCCGAACGGCTGGATCTCCTCGCGCAGACCGCGCTGACCTCGACCGCGCCGGCACCGGTCGTGGCGGCCGTGGTGCACGGAGAACTGTTGGCGCTGCAACCCTTCGGCACCGCCGACGGCATCGTGGCCCGGGCCGCCTCGCGGCTGGTTGCGGTGTCCAGCGGTCTCGACCCCCACAGTCTGGGTGTGCCCGAGGTGTTCTGGCTGCGCCGTCGGCAGGCTTATCTGGATGCCGCCGCCGGATTCGGCACCGGGACGCCGGAGGGCGTCGGCGGCTGGGTCATCCTCTGCTGCGGAGCCCTGGAAGACGGTGCGCGCGAGGCCCGTTCGATCGCCGACGCGGCTGTGTAATTGGCGCCGCCTCCGGCGTCGCGGATTCGCGGCCCCTGAGGCTCGCTTCTTCCCTCCTCCGCTCCTCCGCTTCGCTCCCCCGCTCCGTCAGTCCAGAAACGAGCCGGGCCGCGAATCCCGAAGGTGCCGGACCAAGGTGCCCATACACATCAATGCGGGCGGCGTAGTCGTTGAACGACCTCACCGCCCGCTAGCACGGACCACCCGGTTACCAAGCGTGCTGTTCGGGTTGTGTTCTGCGGCCTCGGCGATTCGCCGGACTCCGACGGTTCATCCCCGCAACCTGTGCGAGGCCATCGCCGTCGCAGGCCCGGTACTCGCAGGCCCACAACGCTGCTGCCCTTGTCGCGGCGCGCTCCGCGTGGGTGCCTGGCGTCCGTGCTGGGAAGGGTGGGATGGGAGATCGGACCTTCTCTTCCGGCCTCGATCTTGGCCTTCCGTCCTTCCCTGCGTCCATTGTTACTCTGTGAGCCCACCCACATCAAGAGCTGGGGAAACATTCAATTACTCGGCGTGTCGACCGGCGTTTCGTGGTGTCCTTGATAGTTGGGTGCAATGACCGAAACCGCCGCGGCCGACCGTCTCAGCGTCGGCGGCGCAACAGGCGATAGCTGATCGCCCCGGCCACCACGGCGCTCAATCCGACCACCGCCGTCGCGGCCACGGTCGTCGACGAGGGCGCCGGAATCCGCGCCCACAGCGACACCGGATTCGAGAAGGTCAGCACCGGCCATCCGCGGGTGACGGCCTCCCGGCGCAGCCCTCGATCCGGATTCACCGCCGTCGGATGACCCACCGCGGACAGCATCGGCAAATCGGTGATCGAATCGGAATAGGCGTAGCAGTGCGCCAGGTCGTAGCCCTCGGTGGCGGCCAGGCGCCGCATCGCCTCCACCTTGCCCTCGCCGTAGCAGTAGAACTCGACTTCGCCTGTGTACCTACCGTTTTCGACGACCATTCGGGTGGCCGCGGTATGGGTGGCGCCCAGCGCGGCGGCGATCGGCCCGACCATCTCCTCGCCCGAGGCCGAGACGATCACCACGTCGTGGCCGCGGATCTTGTGGTCGGCGATCAGGTCGGCCGCCTCGGCGTAGATCAGCGGTTCCACCAGCTCGTGCAGGGTCTCGGCGACGATCGCCTTCACCTGGTTGACATCCCAGCCGGCGCACATTTTCGTCAGGTGCTCGCGCATCCGTTCCATCTGGTCGTGGTCGGCGCCCGACAGCAGGAACAGGAAGTGGGCGTAGCTGCTCTCCAGGACGGTCCGGCGGTTGAGCAGGCCCTGATCGAAGAACGGTTTGCTGAACACGAAGGCGCTCGACTTGGCGATGACCGTCTTGTCCAGGTCGAAGAAGGCGGCGATGCGCCCGCCCGGCGGCCTCGTCTGGGTATTCATTCGGTTCGTTCCATCCCCCGCGGTTGTCTGGTCGCCCTCGGCCGTCACGCGGTCCAGGATAGGGAGCTCGGCCGCCGTCGAGGCGGTCAGGTTCCCGACCGGATAGGGGTGTGCGCCACCGGAGTTTGCCGCCGTGACGCCGGGTTCGACGGCGGAAACTTCCTCGGCCGGTGGACTTGCGTTTCGGCCGGGGCGTGGGTGTAGTATTGCTGGCACCTGGACATGGTCCAGGCGCGTTCAGCCCGACCCCCCGGGGCTGAACCCCGACGGCCCCAGCCTCCTCCCCCCCCGGCTGGGGCCGTCCTCTATCTTCGGGACTTTTCCCGGCTTACCGTCTGGCAGTAGCTGTTACGCGGGGTTCTGTTCCGGCTCACATCCCCGTAGTTATCCACATTCGGCCGCCGTCCCCTGTTGCCGCTCGGCGATTCGGGCGACGCTGACCTGCATGAATTCCGTTGCAGCGCCCCAATCGCCCGCCCTGGTGGTGGTCTCCGACCATCGGCTGTGCGACGAGGTCCGTCGAATCGCGGCCGCGGCCGACCGGCAGCTCGACGAACGGCCGATGCCGGTCGGCCGTCATGCCTGGCTCGAGGCGGATGTGGTGATCCTCGACACATCCGGTGCGCGTGCGTGCACGGACGCCGGCTATCCCCGGCGATCCGGCACGGTTCTGGTCACCGCGGGCGAACCGGGCCTGCCCGACTGGCAGGCTGCCGCCACCGTGGGCAGCGAGCGGGTCGTCTCCCTACCGGCGGCAGCGGACCTGCTGATCGAGGCATTCGCCGACCGGCCTCGATGCCGATCCGGGGATGGTGCGGTGGTCACCGTCGTCGGCGCGGGCGGCGGCGCGGGCGCCTCGGTTCTCGCCGCGGCGACGGCCCTCACCTCCGCCGTCGGGCGATTCCGTCCCGACACGCTGCTGGTCGACGGCGATCCGGCGGGTGGTGGGCTCGACCTGCTGCTCGGCATCGAATCGGTGGCCGGGCTGCGGTGGCCCGACCTGGCGCTCGAGGACGGCCGGGTCGCGGCCGAGGCACTGCACCGGGCGCTGCCGACGGCGGCGCCCGGATTGAGCGTGCTGGCCTGCGGACGGACGGCCGACGCCGTCCCCGACGAGATCGGCCCGGCCGCCGTGCGCGCCGTGGTGGAGGCGGGCCGTTCCGCCGGCGACCTGGTGGTCTGCGACGTATCCGGCCAACGTGGTCCCCACGTGGACCAGATGCTCGATGCCGCCGACCTCGTCGTCCTGGTGGTGCCCGCCCGCCTGCGCGCGGTGGCCGCCGCCCGTACCGTCACCGCCTACCTACGCACCCGAAACCCCAACCAGGCCTTGATCGTTCGAGGCCCCGCTCCCGGCGGCCTCTGCGGCTCGGAGATCGCCGACGCTCTCGGCCTACCCCTGCTGGCCGCGATCCGCCCCCAATCCGGCCTGGCAGCACACCTCGAACGCGGCGGTCTGACCACCCCTCGCGGCCCACTACGCACGGCCGCGGAATGCATCCTCACCGTCGTCTCGGACGCAGACCGATGAACCGCCCCACGACCAGCGGCCCTATTCCGATGACATGTGTTGTAGCGGAACGGGTTCGGCACGAAAGAAGGCTTGGGCGTGCCGCCGGGCGCTGTCACGGGCCGGGTGCCGGTAGGGCACCGGGATATCCGAGGAGAGCTTGGATGCGAGGACGGTCGAGCGCAGAAGTCGACTGTCGGCCCCTGGCTTGTGCTGTGGCGGAGCAGTTTCGGTATCCGAGCGGGCTTGGACGGGGAGCTGCGATGTGTCAGGGGGCGTTGACCGCCGGGCGTGGGGGCGGGCGATGAGTGGCTTTGTGAACGACGAGTTGTTGGATCGGGTCCGGGAGCGGTTGGCGGCGGAAAACGGTGAGCCGGATCCGGTTCGGGTGGCGGCCGCGATTCGGGCCGAGGCGGGCGGGGTGCTCGGGGATACCGATCTGCTACGTGCGCTGCGGGTATTGCAGACCGAGATGACCGGTGCCGGGGTGTTGGAAACGCTGCTGCACGATCCGCGGGTGTCCGACGTGCTGGTGACCGGGCCGGATGCCGTCTGGGTCGATCGCGGGTACGGGCTGCAACGGACGCCGGTCACCTTTCCGGACGAGGCGGCCGTGCGTCGGCTGGCGCAGCGGCTGGCATTGGCGGCCGGGCGACGACTCGACGATGCACAACCCTGGGTGGACGGTCGGCTCCCGGAAATCGAAGGGCTGGTGGGTGATTCATTCGGCGTGCGGTTGCACGCCGTGCTGGCGCCGATCGCGCACGGCGGCACGTGCCTGTCGTTGCGGGTGCTGCGCCCGGCCAGTCAAGACCTGGATGCACTCGCCCGGAGCGGATCGGTGCCGCCGGACGCGAAAAGATTGCTGGAACGCATGATTCGCGCTCGGCTGGCCTTTCTGGTCGTAGGCGGAACCGGCGCGGGCAAGACCACACTGCTGTCCGGTCTGCTCGCGAAGGTCGATGCGGACGAACGCATCGTCTGCGTCGAGGACGCGGCCGAACTGGCTCCGCCCCACCCCCATGTGGTGCGCCTGGTGGCGCGCACGCCGAATGTGGAGGGCGTCGGCGCGGTCACCGTCCGTGACCTCGTCCGCCAGGCCCTGCGCATGCGCCCGGACCGGATAGTCATCGGTGAGGTCCGGGGCGCGGAAGTGGTCGATCTGCTCACCGCCCTGAACACCGGCCACGACGGCGGCGCCGGAACCGTCCACGCCAACTCACCCCGCGAGGTGCCTGCCCGCCTGGAAGCCCTTGCGGCCCTGGGCGGTATGGGCCGCACGGCCCTGCACAGTCAGCTCGCCGCGGCCGTCCAGGTGGTCCTGCACGTCCACCGCCGCCCCGACGGCACCCGCACCCTGAACGAGATCGGCGTCGTGGTCCGCGCCCCCGATGGCCAGGTCCACATAGACCCCGCATGGCGCAACGACGCAACCCCCACGCCTGCTGCCCCCACCCTCCACCGCCTCCTCGACGAACGGCTTCCCCGATGACCTCAGCCACTTGTGTTCCCACCGACACCCGATCGGTCGGCGACCCTCAGCTCGGTCCGCCCACCACGCGCGATAAGCCGATGCTCACGCCTGACAGCGTCTGCCCGGTGCCTCTCTGGGCGCCGTTCCTCCCGACAGACCGACATCTGCATCCTGTCCGTCCCAGCGGATACGACTGCTCTCTCGGAACGCCCTATCCCGCAGGCATATTCGAGGTGGCAGGATGAGCGCCGCCGTTGCCTGTGCTGCGGTTGCCGTGCTGATGTGGCCGCGCGGTGGGGCGGGCCGGAGGCTCGAGCGGTTGGTCGCGCGTGGTGGGTGGGGCGGTGGCGTTTCGCCGGACCGGTGGTGGTGGGTTCTGGTCGGAGTGGCCATCGTCGGGGCCGCGGTGCTCGGGGTGGGTGTGCTGATTGCGGCTGTCCTGGTCGCGGGGACTCTGGGTGTGCGGGTGCGGCAACTGCGGCGGGATCGTCGGCGCTGCACGGAATGTCGTGCCTTGGCCGGTGGGCTCGAGGTGGTGATCGGGGAACTGCGGGTCGGGGCTCATCCGAGCGCGGCCGCCGCGGCGGCCGCCGACGAGACCGACGGCGTGGCGGCACGCGCCTTCGCGGCCAGCGCCGCCCGCAGCAGGCTCGGCGGTTCGGCGGCGGAAGGGTTGCGAGTGCCCCGTTCGGTCGTGGCCGCCGAGTTGGGCCGCATCGCCGACGCCTGGCAGGTGGCCGAACAGCACGGCCTGGCCCTGGCCGATCTCCTCGATGCGGCCCGCTCAGACCTGCTGGCCCGCATGCGTTTCCGTGACCGCACGACCGCGGCCCTGGCCGGCCCCCGTGCGAGCGCGGCAGTGCTGGCCGGCCTACCCCTGCTCGGCATCACCCTCGGCCAACTGATGGGCGCCGCCCCGCTCTCGGTACTGCTGACCTCCGCCATCGGCACCGTCCTACTCCCCCTGGGCACCGCCCTCGCCTGCCTCGGCCTCCTATGGACCGACTCGATCACCCGAAAGGCACTGATATGACCACCATCCGACCACCTTCCCCAGCCCCAACGCCCCTTCTCCGCGCCGCCGCGACCCCACAGACACGTCGGTGCGGCGGGGCTGAGGAGGGTTGGGGTTGAGCGCGTGGCAGATTGCGATGCTTCTGCTTGCGGGCGCCTTGTTGACGGTGCCGGGGCGTATGGGGCCGATCGGTCGATTGCAGGTTGTTCCCGGCGTGCGGCGCCATCCGCGGGTGCGGCGGGAGGACACCGGAACCGACCCTCTGGCAACGGCATCGGCGTTCGATCTACTGGCAGCCTGTTTGCGGGCGGGGTTACCCGTGGCGACGGCCGTGCGTGCGGTGGCATTCGCCGCCCCGGGGCCGCTCGGCTCCGCCTTGCGACGCGCGGCGGACCTGCTCGCCCTGGGGGCCGACCCCGTCGCCGCCTGGCAGTGCGCCGCCGCCGACGCCGGTTCGGAGGAACTCCGAGCCTTGGCCCGGTTGATACGCCGTTCGGCGCGTTCCGGGGCCGCGCTCGCGGGCGGGGTCGCCGGGCTGGCCGATCAGTGCCGCGCCGCCGTGGAGGACACCTCCGCGGCCCGGGCCGAACGGGCCGGCGTTCTCATCGGTGGCCCACTCGGGCTGTGTTTCCTGCCCGCCTTCCTCTGTCTGGGCATCGTGCCGGTCGTCATCGGCCTGTCCGGTCGTCTACTCGGCGGAGGGCTGCTGTGACCAGAGAACGTGATCGGCGTGGATCCGCCGCGCCGACGCAACAGAAAGGGGAGAGCGGTGCGGACGACGGTTCGATCGGCGCTGCTGCGGCTGCGCCACCGGCTGGGTCAGGTGGTCGAGTCCGACGACGGCATGAGTACGGCCGAATACGCCATCGGGACCATCGCGGCGGCGGCCTTCGGTGCGGTCCTGTACACGGTGGTGACCGGGGATTCGATTGTGAACGCCCTGACCAGCATCATCGACAAGGCGCTGAACACCTCCGTGTGAGGCCCGGCGGCGACCGCGGAGCGGTGACCGTGGAGGCCGCCATCGCGCTCGCGGCCGTGGTCGCCACGGTGCTGTTGTGCCTGGGTGCGCTACTGGCGGCGTCGGTGCAGATCCGCTGTATCGACGCCGCCCGTGAGGCCGCCCGGCTGGCCGCCCGCGGCGCCGACGCCGACGCAACGACCGCGGCACGCAAAGTGGCTCCGCGTGGCGCCGATATCACCGTGCGCACCGAGGGGGAGTGGGTGGTTGCCGTCGTCACGGCCCGAGCGCCGCTCCTGCCCTCGGTGGTCGTGCGCGCGGACGCGGTCGCCGCACTCGAACCGGGACCGGATCCATGACCGCCCGCTCTTGGCGTGCGGCCGACGGGGCCGCCACTGTCGCCGCATGCCTGGCCTTGACCGCACTGCTCGTGGTCACCGTGCTGATCGTTCAGCTCGGAGCGGTCGTGGCGGTCAGGCATCGCGCTCAGGCCGCCGCCGACCTGGGAGCGCTGGCCGCCGCGGGAGCCCTGGCCACCGGCGCCGAGACCGGCTGTGCCCGGGCCGACGAGATCGCGAAGCGCATGCGGGTCCGAGTGCGCGACTGTGCGGTCGAGGGCTGGGACGCGACGATCACCGTCGAGGCGGGCGCCTCGCTCGGCCCCCTCGGTTCCCGAATGGTCCGAGCGGCGGCACGCGCGGGTCCCGTGGACGGCGAAGGCAACTAATTAATACCGGACGGTCTGTGTTCAACAATGCGTGACTCGGGCCACAATCTGTCCGTGGATGTGGCCGAGATAGCCGAATCCCGCTGGCCGGAAATGCACCGTGACTAATTGTTCAATTGATCTATGAAGTGTCATTGGAATTGACGGCGCAAGTCATGGCTAATCACGAGAGCAAAGCGTCAGTTAATATGAGCACATTCCTCTTTATTCATTCCGGGTGGTAGGGACGCGTGACTCGGCTCTCCCCTCGCCGCCTTCGTTCGCGGCCGGTTCGCGGTCGCGCCGGGCCTACCTGTAGGTAGCGAACCGGTCTCGTCATGATGACCTTGGTGTCACGGTTCGGCCTCGTCGCCGTCATCGGGGTCGTCGGGCGGTAGGTCGGTCAGGATCGCCCGCAGCAGGGCGGCGGCCCCCGCCTTGTCCAGCGGGTGGTTGCCGTTGCCGCACTTCGGCGACTGTACGCAGGAAGGACAACCGGCGGGGCACTCGCAGCCGTCGACGACCGCGAGGGTGGCCGCCAGCCAGGTCCGCAGCCGGGCGAAACCGCGCTCGGCGAAGCCCGCTCCGCCGGGGTGACCGTCGTGGACGAACACCGTCGGCAGGCCGGTATCGGGATGTTCGGCAGTGGAGACCCCGCCGATGTCCCAGCGATCGCAGCTGGCGACCAGCGGCAACATCCCGATCGCGGCGTGCTCGGCCGCATGCAGGGCGCCCGGCACGCGCCGAGGTTCGATACCGGCGCGGGCCAGCAGCCGCGGCGTGACCGTGTACAGCACTGCCCGGGTCGGCAGCGTCTGCTCCGGCAGCTCGAGCTCCACCAGGTCCAGCACCTCACCTGTGGGCAGGGTGCGGAGATAGCCCACGACCTGGCGCGATACCCGCACCTGGGCCAATGCGGCCGTCACCTCGCCGTGCCTGCGCTCGGTGGTGACCTCGTCGACGGTGATCGAGGTGACCGCCCGCGCGCTGGTCGTCCAGCCGGGTTGTTCGGCATGCACGAATGCCACCCCGGCCTCGAGATCCAGCTCATCCACGACGTAGGTCTCGCCCTGATGCACATGTACCGCGCCCGGATGCAGGGTGGCCGGGGCACGCCCGGCATCCGTGGTGCCCAGCAGGCGGCCGCTCTCCTCGTCGACGATCGCGACCGTCGTGCCGATGCCGCCGCGCACGTCGACGGCGTCGTGCGGCTGGGTCGAGGCGATGACATGCCACCGCGCCGGGCCCCTGCCGTTCTCCCGCCGCCGGACCAGGCCGTCGGCGGCGAGCTCGGTGAGCAGCTCCCAGGCGTCGAACTCGCGGACCTCGTCATCGGTCAGTGGCTGTTCCAGCGCGGCGCACAGCAGATGCGGCCCCGCCACGTAGGGGTTGTGGGGGTCGGTGATGGTGGCCTCCACCGGCCGTCCCAGCAGCGCCTGCGGGTGGTGCACGAGGTAGTTGTCCAGCGGATCGTCGCGCGCCACCAGCAGCACCAGCGATCCCTGCGCCCGGCGCCCGGCCCGCCCGGCCTGCTGCCAGAACGACGCGACCGTCCCCGGAAATCCCGCGATGACCACGGCATCGAGCCCGGCGATGTCCACGCCCAGTTCCAATGCCGTCGTCGTGGCGGCGCCCACCAAAGATCCGTCGGCCAGGCCCGCCTCCAGTTCCCGCCGGTCCTCGGCCAGATATCCGGCCCGATAGGCGGCAACGCGGTCGGCCAGTTCCGGATCCACCTCGGCGAGCATGCGCCGCGTCTCCATGGCCACCAGCTCCGCACTGCGCCGCGAGCGCACGAACGTCAGCGTCCGGGCACCCTCGGCGACCAGGTCGGTCATGATGCGCGCGGCCTCCATGGTCGCCGGTCGCCGGACGGGCGCACCGTTCTCACCGACGGCGGCCAGCAGCGCGGGTTCCCAGAGGGCCACGGTCCGGGCGCCCTGGGGCGAGCCGTCCTCGGTCACCGCGACACAGGGTGCGCCGATCAGACGGGATGCGGCCACCGCCGGATCGGCGGTGGTGGCCGAGGACAGGACGAATACCGGATCGGCGCCGTAATGCCGGGCGAGGCGGCGCAGCCGGCGCAGCACCATCGCCACATGCGAGCCGAATACTCCCCGATAGGCATGGCATTCGTCGACCACGACATAGCGCAACTGCCGCAGCACCCGTGCCCAACGCTGATGTGAGCGCAGAATGCCCAGGTGCAGCATGTCGGGATTGGTGAAGATCCAGCGCGCATTGGCCCGCACCCATTGCCGGATCTCGGCCGGGGTGTCGCCGTCGTAGGTGGCGGGATGGATGTCGCGCAGCGGTCCCTCATGAGTGAGCGCACCTGTCGCGCGGAGCTGATCCGCACCCAGCGCCTTGGTCGGGGATAGATATAGAGCGGTGGCCCGCGGGTCCGCTTGCAGCGCGGTGAGCACCGGCAATTGATAGCCGAGCGATTTACCGGATGCGGTCCCCGTACAGACGACAACGTGTTGTCCACTCGCGGCCAACTCCGCTGTGCGGGTCTGATGTGACCACGGGGCTTCTATACCGCACGCGCGAAACGCTGCGATCACATCCGGCGATACCCACGACGGCCAGGTCGTGATCCGTGCCGCGCGCGCCGGAAGGTCCGTGACGTGGGTCAATCGGGCATTGCCGTCCGGAAGTCCCAAAAGGACACGATTCAGCAACGATCCGCCAAAGCTCGATCCCGGAGCAGGGTGAGTTCGGGTGTAGGGGTCGGTCGGATTCATCGGACCGAGACCGCGACACGCAGGGAAAGTGTGAAACGTGTGTGTTGCGAGAGCCCTACCTGCCATTCCACTACCGAGTAGCGACCTGTGTCACAGCCTGTTTGCCTGATGGGCACTCGGTTATCCAAAGGCAAACCTACTCCAAGTACGGATTTGACCATTGCGTGCCTCACCTGCGCATTCGCAAGATCATCTTTTTTGCAAATTGTCGGTAACTCGACTGTTGAATTGCCCGGAGACATGGTTAAGTGGTTCCTGGTCGCAAGCTTCTGTGTTCGAGGGAACGGATCCAAAGTCCAAACCATCAGCAGGATCGATGTTGCGAACGGTGTGCTTGATGCTTCCTGCAGGGGGAACAGAGTACAGCGGTCGGAACGGACCCGGTGGACGAACCTAACTTGTCCGCCGTTCCGGTATGGAAAGAGAAGGAACAGAATGGCACAGGGAACTGTGAAGTGGTTCAACGCGGAGAAGGGGTTCGGCTTCATCGCGCCCGAGGACGGCTCCGCTGACGTCTTCGTCCACTACTCCGAGATCCAGGGGACGGGCTTCCGCACCCTCGAGGAGAACCAGAAGGTCGAGTTCGAGGTTGGCCAGGGCACCAAGGGCCCGCAGGCCACCGGAGTTCGCGCCATCAGCTGAGCGCGTAACAGAGGTCCGATCGCTCGTCCCTCACCGCACTGCGGTGGGGGACGAGCCGTATCCGGGGCAGTACACTCGACCGCAAACCGGGGCATTTCAACATGCCGTGCCCGAGGCGCGGCCATACAACACGGTATAAACGTCTCTGGTGGGAGACATCTGTCTCCTCCGCTTGCCCCAGCCGCGCACTGCGTGCCACACGCCGCGCGGGTCGACAGGAAAGGTGTGTTCGCCGGTGGCAACACGAGACCGCGGTGCAGCGCCGAACTCCCAGGCAGCGCCCGACCAGGGCCGCCCCCTGCGTCGTCTCGTGATCGTCGAGTCGCCGACGAAGGCCAAGAAGATCGCGCCCTATCTCGGCCGTGGCTACACGGTGGAGGCCTCGGTGGGTCATATCCGCGACCTACCGCGCGGCGCGGCCGATGTGCCCGCCAAATACAAAGGTCAGTCCTGGGCCCGCCTGGGCGTCGACGTCGACAACGATTTCGAGCCCATCTACGTGGTCAGCCCGGACAAGAAGGCGAAGGTTTCCGAGCTCAAGAGTCTGCTCAAGGACGCCGACGAGCTCTACCTGGCCACCGACCCCGACCGCGAGGGTGAGGCCATTGCCTGGCATCTGCTCGAGACGCTGAAGCCGAAGGTGCCGGTGCGCCGGATGGTGTTCCACGAGATCACCGAACCGGCCATCCGCGCGGCCGCCGCCGACACGCGCGAGCTCGACAACGATCTGGTCGACGCCCAGGAGACCCGGCGCATCCTGGACCGGCTCTACGGTTACGAGGTCAGCCCCGTGCTGTGGAAGAAGGTCATGCCGCGGCTGTCGGCAGGCCGGGTGCAGTCGGTGGCGACCCGGATCATCGTGCAGCGCGAGCGCGAGCGCATGGCGTTCCGCTCGGCCGAGTACTGGGATATCGCCGCGAAGTTCGACGCCGGTGGTGGCGAGGGCGACGAGGCGAACCCGCGGACCTTCGGGGCCCGGCTGGTGACCGTCGACGGCTCCCGCATCGCCGGTGGCCGCGACTTCGGTGCCGACGGGCAGTTGAAGACGAACGGTGTCACCGTCCTGGACGAGGGCTACGCGCGACGGCTCGCGGAAGCCTTGGAGTCCAGCGAATTCCAGGTCAGCTCGGTCGAATCCAAGCCGTACACCCGCAGGCCGTACGCGCCGTTCATGACCTCGACGCTGCAGCAGGAGGCCGCGCGCAAGCTGCGGTTCAGCTCCGAACGCACGATGCGGGTGGCGCAGCGGCTGTACGAGAACGGCTACATCACCTATATGCGTACCGACTCGACCACGCTGTCGGAGTCGGCCATTGCGGCGGCCCGGGCCCAGGCCACCCAGCTGTACGGCGCCCAGTTCGTGCACCCGACGCCGCGCCAGTACACCCGCAAGGTCAAGAACGCCCAGGAGGCGCACGAGGCGATCCGGCCGGCCGGTGACAGCTTCGCCACGCCCGGACAGCTGGCCTCGCGGCTGGATCAGGACGAGTTCCGGCTCTACGAGCTGATCTGGCAGCGCACCGTCGCATCGCAGATGGCCGACGCCCGCGGCACCACGTTGACCGTCCGGATCACCGGCGTCGCCGGTACGGGCGAGGAGTGTGTGTTCTCGGCGTCCGGCCGCACTATCACCTTCCCCGGCTTCCTGAAGGCCTACGTCGAGAGCGTCGACGAGGACAGCGGCGGCCAGTCCGACGACGCCGAATCGCGGCTGCCCGCGCTCAACGAGGGGCAGGGCGTCACGGCCGCCGAGCTGAACCCCGACGGGCACACGACCAATCCACCCCCGCGCTACAACGAGGCCTCGCTGGTCAAGGCGCTCGAGGAGTTGGGGATCGGCCGCCCGTCGACCTACGCCTCGATCATCAAGACGATCCTGGACCGCGGATACGTGTACAAGCGCGGCAATGCGCTGGTGCCGTCGTGGGTGGCCTTCGCGGTGGTCGGCCTGCTCGAGGAGTACTTCGGCCGGTTGGTGGACTTCGACTTCACCGCGGCCATGGAGGACGATCTCGACGCCATCGCCGGCGGCCGCGAACAACGCGGAAACTGGTTGTCCAGCTTCTATTTCGGCGGCGAGCACGGCGCCGAGGGTTCGGTGGCGCGCTCGGGCGGGCTGAAGAAGATGGTCGGCGAGCGACTCGACGACATCGACGCCCGCGAGATCAACTCGATCAAGCTGTTCACCGACGATCAGGGTCGCGACGTGGTGGTCCGCGTCGGACGGTTCGGGCCGTATCTGGAACGGATGGTGGCCAATCCGGATGATCCGGACGGTGATCCGGTCTCGCAGCGGGCCAATCTGCCCGACGATCTCCCGCCGGACGAACTGACCCCGGAGGTCGCCGAGAAGCTGTTCTCGACGCCGCAGGAGGGGCGTGAGCTCGGTGTGGATCCGGCGACCGGGCACCGAATTGTCGCCAAGGAAGGGCGTTTCGGGCCCTACGTCACCGAGATCCTGCCCGAGTCGAACGAGAACGGCGACGGCAAGAAGGGGTCGAAGAAGGCCGCCGCCAAGCCGCGCACCGGGTCGCTGTTCAAGTCGATGGATCTGGCCACGATCACCCTGGACGAGGCGCTCCGACTGCTGTCGCTGCCGCGGGTGGTGGGTGTGGATCCGGCGTCGGGTGAGGAGATCACCGCGCAGAACGGCCGGTACGGGCCGTATCTGAAGAAGGGAACCGACTCGCGGTCGCTGGCGAGTGAGGATCAGATCTTCACCGTGACGCTGGACGAGGCGTTGAAGATCTACGCCGAGCCCAAGCGGCGGGGCCGTCAGGCGTCGAGCAGTGCGCCGCTGCGGGAACTGGGGACCGATCCGGTCAGCGGGAAGCCGATGGTGATCAAGGACGGCCGGTTCGGGCCGTACGTCACCGACGGCGAGACCAATGCCAGTCTGCGCAAGGGCGACGACGTGGAGTCCATCACCGACGACCGGGCGTCCGAGCTGCTCGCCGACCGCCGGGCCAAGGCGCCGGTGAAGCGGACGGCCAAGAAGTCGGCGAAGAAGACCGCCGTCAAGAAGACCGCGGCCAAGAAGACGACTGCCAAGAAGGCGGCCAAGACCGCGGAGAAGACCCCGGCGAAGAAGGCCACCAAGAAGGCATCCTCGAAGACCTGAGTCCGACGGCCGGAGTGCGCGGAAATCGGACATTGTCCGTTTTCTGTCGGGCCGCTGCCGTAGCGTTTCGAGCCATCCCGACACGCCAGCGGAAGGACTCCGATGACCGCCCCTTCGATCGCGCAGGAACGCCAGGACCTGATAGCCATGCTCGCCGGTCAGCGCGAGTTGTTCCGGATCACCCTGCGCGGCATCGACAATGACCAGGCACGCCAGCGCACCACCGTGAGTGAGCTGACACTGGGCGGGCTGCTGCACCATCTCGTCAGCTGTGAACGGCACTGGTACACCGTGCTGGTCGAGCGCGACGAGAACGCGAAACTCGACGTGTCCAAGTTCGATTCGGAATACCGGATGGGCCCGGAGGAGACGGTAGAGGGCCTGTTGAAAGAGTGGGACACCGTCGCCGAGGACACGGCCCAACTGATCCGAGCCGTCGACAGCCTCGACACCCTCATCCCCACCCCGACCGCGCCGTGGTCACCCGAACGAGAGTGGTGGACGGTCCGATTCACCTTGCTGCACATCTTCCGTGAGATCTCGCACCACTCCGGTCACGCCGACATCATCCGCGAGGCCCTCGACGGCGCCAACACGACGTACCAGCGCGCCTCCTGACCCCGGCCCCACGCCAGCGGCATTCCCGGCGGCCCGTCCGCCCCTGACGCACCGCGAAAGTCCCGCTGTGCTCTCGGCCCCCGTTGGCTGTCCCTGAGTGCCTCGGTGTCCCTGGCGTGCTTCGGCCGGGATCGTGGTGCTGCTCGAAAGCTTGCTGTGCGGAGCATTGTTCTGTCGATTGTTGACGCGGGGAAAGGTGCGTAGTCGAATAGCTCGGCGGGTTGGCTGTTGGGGTGGGCGGCAGAGCGGCGGGGGATGTCGGGGGCGGCGGCTATGGTGTACGGCGTGGCGGGTGTCTTCGATCGGCTGGTGGGTCAGGATGCGGTCGAGTCCGAGCTGACTGCTGCGGCGGTGGCGGCGCGCGGCGGGGTGGCGTCGTCGGCGATGACGCATTCGTGGTTGTTCACCGGGCCGCCGGGATCGGGGCGGTCGGTGGCCGCGCTGTGCTTTGCGGCCGCGCTGCAGTGCACCGATCCGGTGACGCCGGGGTGCGGGCACTGTCACGCGTGCACGACAACCATGGCCGGGACGCACGGCGATGTGCGGCGGGTGGTTCCCGAGGGCCTGAGCATCGGTACCAAGGAGATGCGCGAGATCGTGCAGGTGGCCTCCCGTCGGCCCAGCACCGGCCGGTGGCAGGTGGTGGTTATCGAGGATGCCGACCGGCTCACCGAGGCGGCCGGGAACGTGCTGCTGAAGGTGGTCGAGGAACCGCCGGAGCGAACGGTGTTCCTGCTGTGCGCGCCCTCGGTGGATCCCGAGGATATTTCCGTGACGCTGCGATCGCGCTGCCGCCATGTGCATTTGGTGACGCCGTCCTCCGATGCGATCGCACGGGTCCTGCGGGAGCGCGACGGCCTGGACGCGGATACCGCGGAGTGGGCGGCCTCGGTCAGCGGCGGGCACGTCGGGCGGGCGCGCCGCCTGGCCACCGACGAGGAGGCGCGCGCCCGTCGCAAGCGGGCCCTGGCACTGGTCGCGGCCACGGCCAGGCCCGCCGCGGCGTATGTGGCCGCCGACGAATTGGTGAAGGCCGCCGAGGAGGAGGCCAAACAGGTCAGCGCGGCCCGCGACGAGCGGGAGCGGGAGGAACTGGCGACCGCCCTCGGCGCGGGCGGTACCGGCAAAGGCACCGCCTCGGCGACCCGCGGCTCGGCCGGCATCCTGAAGGATCTGGAACGCCGCCAGAAATCCCGCGCCACCCGCACCGGCCGCGACTCCCTGGACCGCGCACTCATCGATGTGGCCGGTCTCTACCGCGACGCCCTGGCGGTCCGTCTCGGCGCGGCGCGCCCCGACCCGGCCGGTGGCGTCACCCTCACCCACCCCGATCTCCCCGACCAGATCCGCGACCTCGCCACCGAGGTCCGCCCCGAGGGCCTGCTCCGCTCGATCGAGGCCGTCCTCCACTGCCGAGAGGCCCTGGACCTGAACGTCAAACCTCGCTTCGCGGTCGCCGCCATGGTCGCGGGCCTCATCGCCGCCCGCACCCCCAGCTGACCTGGTAACGGGTGAGCGAGACCACCGATTTTCGCGATCCGCCCCCGAGACGATAGACTCGCACCCGCCGCAAGGCACGCCGCCTTAGCTCAGTCGGTAGAGCGCTTCACTCGTAATGAAAAGGTCGGGGGTTCGATTCCCCCAGGCGGCTCCAAGCCGCAGGTGAGGGCCGGTTCCCGGACCCTCATCCGGCACAGATTCGGGACTGAACCCAACTAAGTCCCAACAAATTCGTTCCACGTCAATCCGGCGACGGCTTCGTCGAGCGCTGCCGCAGCGGCGATGTGGACGCGTCCGCGTGCCATGTACTGCCGCTGGGTCATCGAGGGATCTGCATGGCCGAGGACGTCCGCGGTGATGCGACAGACAGTCCGGCGTCGTCCAGAATGGTGGCGACCGCGCCGCGGAAGCTGTGCGCGGTGATGTCGTCGGGGATGCCCAGCGCCTCGCGCACCCGCTGCCATTGGTGCTGGACGTTGTTCGGGTCGCGCAGTGTCCACTCCTCGGATGGGAACACCAGATCGTATTCGGGTTCCTCGCTCGGCGGGTTGTGCTGCTTACGGGCTTCCAGCACCGCTTTTCGACACCGGAGCATCTCAACGACAAAGTCCGGCAAGGCTATTCGGCCTTTGCGGTTCTTCGGGTCGTCCTCGATCTCCAGACGAACCAGTCCTACTCCGGTGATCCGGACGACCTTGCCGGTCGTCTGCAGCGTTTTGCCGTCGAGGTCGATGTCGGACCACAAAAGGACGAGACCTTGGCTGCGCCGCAGGCCGGTACCCGCGAGCAGGGTGATCCAATCCACGAGATCGGCGTCGGCGCAGTACTCCGCCGCCGTGGGCGGCGTATAGGACTTGATCGGCTTACCCCGCTCGCGTTCCTTCTCGGTGAGCTTGCGTGGGCACGGCAGCGTGGAGGTTCGAACCGCGGTGAGAACCATCGGTCCGGGCCAAAACGGCCGAGCCGGACGCCACGCCGACCTGCCGAACCGGCGGCCACGGTGACGACTACGTCTGGCACGTCGGGATGCTGGGACCGCAGATTTGTCCAGACCGATTCGATTGCCGCGACTAAGGATCCAGCGATGGTACTCATCGCATCCTTATCGAAATCCCTTTCACGAGCATCGAGTATTTCGGTCTCGGCAGTGCCAGCAATACCGGAGACGCGATCCGGCTCGCGAATGACATCGGGGCCGAGAAGTCCGCTGCCGCCTGAGGACGGAGCGGCCATCTCGCGAGTCAAGGTGGTAGTGGCATTACCAGGAAGAACTCGGCCTTCCCCTGGCTTCGCACCGGCAACAGACTGGTTGATGACGCACGGAGTACGGCTCCGGCCGACACGGAAGGGGATTGCAGTCATGGGTGATATCGCTACCGGGCGCCCGAAGGCGCTGATCATGATCTCCTCGGCACGGGAGGTGCCGTTGGGCGAACCCGCCGGAACCCGCCTCTCGTCGGGGTTCGTCCTGAGCGAGATGGGCCATGTTGTAGGAATTCGAGCGTGACCACGATCTCGTCTTCGTGCGCGGGAAAACTCGAATGAGGCGTGTCTCCTAGCGTTCGTCGCCGGTACCGCCGGGGCAATGGCCGGGGGCCCGGCGACGAACACGACCTGGCGTCATTTGTCGGCGTTCCCGCGTCCGAACCTGCTGGGCGCACGCACGCCGCGGCCCACCACAGATTTGCTTCGGATCTATAGAGGGAAATCATGTCTGCGAAGAACCGCATCGATCATTTTGTCTGGCTCGTCGAGCCGGAAAATCTGTCGCGTTACGTCAAGCAGATGAGCGAGCTGTTCGAGACAACATTCGACGAAGTTCGCAACGAGTCCGCCGGTGCCCGTGCGATGGTTTCGTGGGATGCCGGACTCGAGTTCGTGGCACCGTATGGTGACTTGGCTGCCGCGGACGCTCTTCGCGCCGTGTTGGCCGAGCGCGGCGAGGGACCGTTCGCGATCGTGGTCCGAGTTCCGTCGATCGACGCGTCGTCCGAGCGCGCCGCCGCGCTCGGTTGGCCAATCGATCGGCAATCGTTCGAGCTGACGGCCGATATGTCGTCGACGACCAAGGTAACCAGCGCGCGCGAACGGGTCATCGGATCCTTCCTGAACACCTCCTTGTTCTTCGCGGAAATCGAATACGCCGACGTCGAGGCCGCCACGTCGTGATCGTCCAGAGCCCGGCGTTCCGCCGGGCTCTGGACGCGGTGTCCTACCGGCAGGCTTCGCTGAACTCGGTCTCTACCAGTACGAAGGGCGAGAAATGGCTGACCACGTTCGTCGCTGCGACCCCATGCCCGGTGCGGCCGTGCTGTCCATCCAACGGCCCGAGGCCCGCAACGCCCTCGGGCTGCCAGGCAGGAGCTTGCGCGAGCGGAGGTACAACTAAGTCCCAGGGGTTGGCCGTGATGAAAGGTCGGGGGTTCGATTCCCCCGGGCGGCTCCACACATTGACCAGGTCAACGGCCAGATCTCTGGTCTTGCCGACCTCCCGGTCCACACGTGCGGGTCCACACACACGAATCTGAGGGTATCCCTTGTCAGCGGGCGCCGCGCACGATCCGTGAGGCTGCCTGTTGCACTCGTTCGATAACCGGCGGGACACTAGAGGTGAGCGGGCACGGCGGCACGAAAATGCGCGGTGTCCTGCAGGATCACCAGCTTTGGAGTCGATGTCGTATGTGGTGGAACCGGCGTTACGAACGAGAGCGACAAGAGCAGCAACGATTGGACGAAGAGTCCGAGCGGCTGCGTGCGGAAAGTTGGAGGAGCCTCCGGGAAGCGCTCAGTAAGATGACGCCCGAGCAGCTGACGGATTACAACCGGCAAATGACTGAAGATTACGATTTTCGTCGGCGCCAACGCAGCCGGCGAGCTTCCTACACGTACGGAGCCGACTCCTCGGCCGCGGATACCGGCTCGTCGTGGTTCCCTTTGGGCCGCCCGACCGGTAGCAGCGGGTACGCAGGGCCTACAGGAAGCTCATCGAGCAGCAATCTCTGGGGAGATCTCGACTATCGCGATTGATGGCTAGCGTTCCTCCACCACACCTGTGTCGATTTGATTGAGCCCCGCCGAGGCCGCTGAGCTGCGTCGATACACCTAGCTTTCCAGCGTGACGGTTAGGACCCCAGAGAAGCAGCGTCTGAGCGGTTATGGAGAACTCCATCGACCGCGAGGCTTTGCTGGCGCCGACCTGGATCCCAATGACCCGGAGGAGTGGGACGGCCAGTGGTGGGTGCAGTTGCTGTTGACATGGCACGGAGTACAACGCGGGATTCGTGGAATCGACCCTGACGATCCGGCACTCGGTGAGCGGACGCCGTCCACAACTGCGGGGTTCGATTCCCCCAGGTGGCTCCAAGTTCTTCCGGGCAGCGGAGCCTCTGACGACAGTTTCGGACGATGGTCTGTCGTCGTAGTGCCGCAAGATGCGTTGTCCTGTCGGTTTCTGAATTGCCTACTTCGCCAACGGGATTGACGGGGCTGGGCGCGCCCACAGCCGCTTCGGGCCGGAGTCGAGCGGGCTCGGTGAACGATTAGGAGCGGGCGAATAATCCGATCGGTCTGTATTTCTAGTTTTCGGGGATTTTCGACGCCGGGTGAGTGTTGCGTTTTCGGCTGTGCGGACGACTATCAGGCAACGGATGGGCGCTGTAGGGCTGATCTCGAGAGGACTCGGCGGATGGTGGATTTCGTTGCGCTGCTTGCGGCGGCTGGGATTTCGCTAGCGGAAAAGGTGATCTTCTCCTGGTTCGAGGAGGGGCGGACGACGGTCAAGGTGTCGCAGCTCGAGAAGCAGATTGCGGAGCTGACCGCCAAGGAATGCGAAAGGGTGAAGATCGAGGAGCACGAGCTTCGGCGAGTCACCGAGGGGATCATCAAGGAGCTCATCGCCGAGTCGCCGAGACTGTCCTATGTCAAACCGCGGTTTCACAAGACCGTGGTGAATCTCGATTTCGATCCGAAGGATCCCGCGTCGTCGAAAGATCTGATGCGGGAACTGCAGGGGCGGCTTGCGGGAATTGCGAAGAAAGAGGTCGCCATGGCGTCGCCTGCCGAGCAGCCGAATATCGGACGAACCGCAGCCGTCGGGTACGAAATAGTTCCACCCGCCACGACCGCACATCCGCCGCGTGTTCGCGCAGCCGAGTCCCGCCACGATCGATCGGCGGAGTTGTTGCGGGAGATGCGGAAGCGGATAACAGACCGGGAAGGCGGCCGCGAGTGAGAGCTTATATCGACGAATCGTTCCGCCGACCGGTGCGTGCACATCTGCTGGCCAATCTGCTTTCGGATGTGCCGACCTATCCGCTGATCCTCGGAGTCTTCGGGCCGCCGGGCGAGGGCAAGACGTTCCAGGTGGAGCGGATCTGCGAGGAACTGGGACTGCGGCAGCACCTGCTCAGCCCCGGGGAGCTCGAAAGCGAGAATGCGGGGGCTCCGGGGCAACTGCTGCGGCGCGAGTATCTGGCCGCCGGTGAGACGACGGAGGACGGCCGTCGAGGAATTCTCGTGATACACGATATCGACACGATATTGGGTAACTGGGGAAGCCTCGTGCAGTACACCGTGAACCGGCAGGTCGTCTACGCACAGCTCATGGCATTCTGTGATTTCCCGACCACTGTCGCGGGAAATCCGGCGGCGCGGGTCCCGATCGTGGTCACCGGAAACAACCCGTCGATCCTGTACGGACCACTGCTGCGGCCCGGACGAATGCGCACGATTCGTTGGCAGCCGACCGGATCCATGCGGGCGAGAATCGTGTCGTATATGTTTCCCGGTGTCGACCCGCGGGAGGTTGCCGAACTCGTTGCGGTATACCGCGACCGGCCGGTGTCGTTCTGGGCAGATGTGCATGCGCTGATCATCGAAAACCGCGTCATGGACGCCATAGACAGCATCGGACCGCCACGGATCAAGGCCGTGCTGTCGAACGGGTCGCGCATCCGGGTACCGAGCGAGGTTCGGTCGATAGACGATCTGGCCAATGCGGCCAAACATTTGGCACAGGCTGACATCCGGTCTGTCGACTACCTGGAGAAATGATGGCCCGGACGATCACACGCACGGAGACGTTCACCCGTTTCAGCCTGCTGGAGCTGCAGATTCGAACAATGCTGCGGGAGGCGGCCGAAATAGAGCCGTCCTCGTTGGACAAGATTTCCCAGGGCTTACGCGAGCCGCACTACATAGAAGTAATCCTGGTGCAGGGACTGTACCGGCGCGGGACGATCGGTGCCGAGCTGAGATTGAAGATCGACTGGCGGACCCATCGGCTGGAACTGAAGTCCGGCGGGGAGAACATTCAGGCGCCGGCGTCCTGGGCGGGCGGCGTGGCGCCGAGCATCGCCGAGGGCGTCCGCACCTTCCTGGTCGCCTGCACGGAGGCCGGCCTCCGACGGGAATGGAGCGTCATCTACGGCCGACAGTTCGACGTCGATGTCGTCAACCGCCACCTCGGTTTCCGCCGCAGCGCCGATCGGCGTTGGGAACGTCCGCCCGAGACCTCTGGACTGCTCGGCTTCGGCCCCCTTCGTGAGGCTTCGCTGGTGGTCAGCCTCGCCGTGTGAGCGGGGCGTGCGGGCCGATTCACCGGCCCGCACACTTCTCAGAAGGGATGGCCCTGAAGGAGTTCGCCGAGGCCGGCGATGACGAACACCACCGGAAACAGGGCCTGAGCTATCGGATTTCCGCTCTCGTAGGCGGCCATGTACGCGTCGAAGGCGGCGGAACCTGAACCCACAGTAGTTCTCCTGATTTCGTTGTCGTGTGGACCTCGTGATCACGGTACCCGAGGGATTTGGAGGGAGCGTTCTAGAATCCGCCTGCGCGGGTTGTGATCTCTCTCATGCGCGGGGACCGGTTTCAGGAGACCAGGCCGCGCCCTGTGGTGAGGGGAAGGTCGAGAGCGGTCAGCAGGCCGGGGCGGGCCTCGACCACGGCCGGGACGGTGTTGACGAGGCGGGCTGCCGTGCCGACGAGACCCGCGCGGGCATGGTCGCCCTGGCTGTAGAGCTGCAGGTCGAGTTGGTAGTCGGGCTCGCCTTCGATTTCCACTCGGTAGCAACCCTTTCCGGCTGGTTGCGGCCAGTCGGGGGCCAGGGACGGGTGCAGCCTGGTGATGTGTTCCAGCACGAGAGCATCACGGCCCGACCGGATTCCGGATACCTGGAAGCGGAGGGCGGCTGCGGTTCCGGCGGCCACGGTGCGTTTGCAGACCTGCAGCGTCTCGGGTGCGGGTAGACGCTCGAAATTCTGTGTGACGCTGTCCAATTCGATATCGAGGGCGGCGGCCAATTGGCGGATCACACTGCCCCAGGCGAGGGTGAGGACGCCGGGCTGCAACAGCATCGGCAGATCCTCGAGCTCGCTGCCGAAGCCCATGATGTCGAACAGCACCTTGGGATTGTCGTAGGTGGAGTAGTCCATGATCTCCGAGCACACGACCCTATCGATGCGCTCGCAGCCGCTGGTCAGCAGCAGCGGCAGCCAGTCGTTGGCCCACCCGGGATCGATGCCGTTGACCCACAGCGAGGCACCCCCGGCTTCGGCGGCCTCGACGATCGGGTCGATGGCCTCCGAAGGTAGTGTGCCATAGGGGAATTGGAGGAATACCGGGCTGCTCGACACCACATTGATGCCCGCGCGCAGAAACGATTTCAGGTCCTCGACCGCCTCTATCAGCCGATCGTCGGCCATGGCCGTGTGCACGATGCAGTCGGGTTTCAACGCGAGCAGCGTCTGTGCGTCGGTGGTGGCGACGATGCCGGTGGGTTCGTCGAGTCCGGCCAGTTCGGCGGCGTCCTTACCGGCCTTGGCGGGGCCGGACACCCATACTCCGACGAGTTCGAGATCGGGCCGGGCGATGATGGACCGCAACGCCCACCGGCCGACATTGCCGGTGCTCCACTGCACTACGCGATAGGTCATCGCACACTCCTCACAGATCCGGAAGGCCCAGGTCGAGATTCGGACTCTCGATGCCCCCGTCGATTTCGAGCACCTTGCCGGAGACGTAGCCGCCTGCGGGTGAGCACAGGTAGACGATCCCCGCCGCGATCTCCCAGGGCTGTCCGAGGCGGCGCAGGGGTGTGGCGGCCTCCATGTCGGCCTTGATTTCCGGTTGCTGGGCAACGACTTCCAGCGCCGAGGTGAGCACGGAACCGACCGCGATCGCATTGACACGGATACGGGGAGCGAGATCGGTTGCGGCCAGGCGGGTCCAGTGCGCGAGGGCCGCCTTGGCGGTGCCGTAGGCGAGAAAGCCGCGACCGGCCGCCCGGCCCATCATCGAGGAGATGTTGACCACGCAGCCGCCATCCCCTTGCAGCATGTGCGGAACCGCGGCCTGGGTGAGCGTGTGCGCGGTGGAGACGTTGAAACGGAAGGCCTCCTCGAGGAAATCCGTCGTCGTGGTCAGGAAGGTGTTCGGCATGGTGCCGCCGACATTGTTGACGACGATATCGATGCGGCCGAGTTCGGCGGCGGCGGTTTCGGCGAATGCGGAGACCGTGGACAGGTCCGACAGATCGCAGGGCACGGTCACGGCCCGACGGCCCAGTGCCCTGATCTTGCCCGCCACCTCGTCCAATTGCTCGGCGGTGCGGGCCGCGATGGCGACATCGGCCCCCGCCTCGGCCAGGGCGAGTGCAGTCGCGGCGCCGATACCGCGGCCCGCGCCGGTGACGACGGCGACGCGGCCGTCCAAGCGGAAAGTATCGAGAATCATTGCGGGCGTCCCTCTTCCGTGACAGGCATCACAAGCAGTGTTAAGAGATGGTGCTTAACTGTCAAGGAGTAGTACTCAAAATGCTGGTGGGCGGCTATGGTTCGGGCTGTGGAAGCGATATCGGCCCGGGAGCGCCTCATCGAAGCGGCCGAGCGGCTGATCGCCGAGCGTGGTTCGGCGGTCCCGCTGCGCGACATTGCCGCCGCGGCGGGTCAGCGCAACAACTCGGCGATCCAGTACCACTTCGGTTCTCGCGACGGCTTGGTCGCGGCCGTGGTGGAACACCGGCTGGCGACACTCGAGGTGCGGCGGTTGGAGTTGCTCGCCGAGCGGGCAGGGGCCGCCGAACCCGACACCGTGCACGGTTTGTTGGAGGCGTTGGTATTTCCCATGTTCGAGTTGGGTGCCCGTCACGGAATAGGGCACTACGCACGGTTTTTGGAGCAGATCCGCACCCATCCCTCGGTGACCGACGCCGCCAATCTCGACGACGACCGCCGCACCTCTGTGCGGGTGATCATGCGCGGCCTCGACCGCGCGCTCCCCGAACTGCCGCCGCGCCTGCGGGTGCGGCGGTTGCGCACATTGCCGACCGTGCTGTTCGCGCTGCTGGCCGATCACGAGCGGGCGGTCGAGGCGGGCCGGGTGGCTGCGGACGATACGTCGGCGTGGGGCGAGGTTGTCGACATGCTCGTCGGTGTGCTCACCGCCCCGGTCGGCGAGCGGACCGCGCGGCAAAGACCTGTGAAACTCACGAAAGGTCTGTGAGGATGGCGGGTATGGCCTCCGATTCGATTCGTCTCGCCCCGCCGATTCCCGTGCTGCGCATCTTCGATGTCGCCAAAGCGTACGAATTCTATTGTGAATACCTAGGTTTCACTGTGGACTGGGAGCATCGGTTCGAACCGGACCTCCCGCTGTATGCACAGCTGTCTCGCTCCGAGGCCGTGCTCCACCTGAGCGAGCACCATGGCGACGGCACCCCGGGCACCGTGGTGTGGATCGCGGTCGCGGATATCCACGGCCTGCATGCCGAACTCGCGGGCAAGGATTACGGCTACGCCAGGCCGGGCAGCCCCGAGGACGGCCCCGGCGGGCCGGGCTTCGACATCACCGACCCGTTCGGCAACAGCCTGCGCTTCGCCCAGCCGGACTGACCTGGCGGATCGGGTTGGCCGACCGCTACCGTGGACGACTGTGGACACCGCGCATGTGCTGCCCGTCGGGGCGCAGACACGATCGGGGTGGCGGTCTTCGGGGCAACCCCTGCTCGTCGCCGGTGCGGCGGCCGCCGCGGTGGCGGTTCTGCATTTTCGCGATCCCCATGGGTACGGGTCCTACGGCCTGTGCCCGTTCTATGTGTTGACCGGATGGTGGTGTCCGGGCTGCGGTGGATTGCGGGCCGTTCACAATCTCACCGACGGCCGGGTTCTCGATGCTGTGCACAGCAATGTCTTTGTGCTGCCGTTGCTGGTGGGGGCGGTCGTGTGGTGGGCGAGCTGGGCGCTGGACCGTTGGCGCGGGCGGCCGCCTCGCCCGTTCCCGCTCGCGCTCGGCCGCACCGGCTGGGCGGTCGTTCTCACGCTGCTCACGGCGTTCACCGTGCTGCGCAACACCCCGTGGGGCGGGTGGCTGGCGCCGGTGTGAGCAAACCGCGGCGTGGTTGTGGGGATAACCCGGCCGCGCTGGGCATGCTCACACTATGGCTGATTCCTTGAAGGCGCGGGTGCGCGAGAAGATACTGCGGCAACTGAACGAGGACGGCGCCCCCGATCCGGAACAGGATGATCCCCGCCAGATCTCGGTGCAGAACGATCTGGAGGCCCTGGACGCCGTCGACGATGGCCATCCCTTGGTGGAAGAACTCGCCGAGCGCTACCTGACGCCGTGACGCCCCGGGTGCGCGGCACCCTGCCGGATCAGAATGTGCAGGGTGCCGCACCCGCGCCCGCGTCGGAGGTCAACCGCGGTCGCGTTTCGGGAACCGGGTTCCACTGCCCGGACGTGCAGGCGTAGTTCCAGCGCGGACCCTGGGCCACCAGCGTGGCGACGGCCTCGATCAGGCGGTCCACATCGGCGGCCGAGGTGCCCAGCCCGATGCTCGCCCGCAGGGCGCCGTCCACGCCGAGGTGGGCCAGCAACGGGTGCGCGCAGAATCGGCCGTCGCGCACCCCGATGCCGTGTTCGGCGGACAGATAGGCGGCGACGCGGCCCGGCTCGAAACCGTCCAGGGTGAACGCGACGATGCCGACGCTGTCCGCGCTGTCCGACCAGATGCGCAGGAACTGTACTCCGGCAATGGCTTTCAGGCCGTCGCACAGGCGCTGCGCCAGCCGGCGCTCATGGTCGACGACGGTCTGTTCGTCCAGTTCGCCCAGTGTGTCGCAGGCCGCGGCCAAGGCGGCGACGCCGAGCACGTTCGGCGACCCGGCCTCGTGCCGCTGCGGCGCGGGCGCCCATTCGGCGTCGGTCGCGCTGACCTGCGTGACCGCGCCGCCACCGGCCAGATACGGTGCGGCGGCGTCGAGCCAATCCCGGCGGCCGACCAGCACCCCGGCGCCGAACGGCGCATACAGCTTGTGTCCGGAGAACGCCAGGTAGTCGATGCCGCTCGCCTGCAGATCGATGCGCCGATGCGGCGCCAACTGCGCGGCGTCGACCAGGATGCGGGCGCCGCACTGATGGGCGATGGTGGCCAGGCGCTCCAGCGGCAGCACCTCGCCGGTGACATTGGAGGCGCCGGTGACCGCAAGCAGCGCAGCAGGTTTCGCGCACAGCTCGGCGACCACGCGGCGGATGGTCTCGGCGACGGTGTCCGCGGCGGGCACCACGCGGCGGCCGTGCCGGGTCCAGGGCAGGAAGTTGGCGTGGTGTTCGATGTCGAGCACCACGGTGTCGCCGGGGACACAGGAGGCCAGCAGGTTCAGCGAGTCGGTGGTGTTGCGGGTGAAGACCACGACCTGATCGTCGGCGCAGTTCAGGAAGCGGGCCACCGAACCGCGGGCGTTCTCGTAGCAGTCGGTGGAGATGCGGGAGGCGTAGCCGGCGCCGCGGTGCACGCTCGCGTAGAACGGCAGCAGCTCGGTCACCCGGTCGGTGACCTGGGCCAGTGCGGGGGCGCTGGCGGCATAGTCGAAATTGGCGTAGGTGCGAGTCCCGCCCTGTACCAACGGAACTCGCAAATCACATCCGGAGACGCGAGCGAGGGCGGCGCAGGTCTGATCGAGTACGGCAGTCAACGGGTAATCCCTTCGGCTCAGGGACTCCGGAAATCGGTGAACGGAGTCCGCGCTTGCCGCGCCCGGTCGGGCTGCGGCCCGG
Organism: Nocardia transvalensis; assembly: GCF_015477765.1. Classification (GTDB taxonomy): domain Bacteria; phylum Actinomycetota; class Actinomycetes; order Mycobacteriales; family Mycobacteriaceae; genus Nocardia; species Nocardia transvalensis_A. The sequence continues at coordinate 100,260 of NZ_JADLQQ010000017.1, forward strand.
TCGTCACCCGGAGCACCCCACCGCGGAGGAGGGTTGCCGGCCAGCAAGCCGGGGCTTGACGCTGGCACTCATGACCTGAGCCAGAGATTGGCAGACGGAGAGCGATCTTGTCAACCCCGGCGAAGGACGTGCCGGGGTCGTGGGTGGGGGTGTGCCGGGGTAGTGGGTGGGGGTGTGCCGGGGTGGAGGAGGGTGGGAGCGTGCTGGGACGGGCGGGTGAAGGCGTGCAGTGAGAGTGCGAGGGGGTGCGTGGGGAGAAGGTGGGGATAACCGCTTGATTTGGGGGGTGGGGTCGGCTGTTATGGGTGGGGTGAGCTGGTCCCTGCTGGTCGGTTTTGTTGGGCTGTGCGTGTTGTTGTCGATTACGCCGGGGCCCGATTCGTTTCTGGTGCTGCGGTATTCGATTGTGGGGCGGCGGCCGGCGGTGGCGGCGGCTATCGGGTCGGCGGTGGGGGGCATCGTGTGGGCGGCGGTGGTTGCGGCCGGGGTGGCGGCGCTATTGGAGCAGTCGGCGACGGCCTATCGCGTGGTGAAGGTGATCGGCGGGATCTACCTGGTGTACTTGGGGATTCGGACGATCGTCGAGCAGCGGCGGGCGCGGGCGCGGGCCGCGCGGGCGGGTACGCCGGAAGATGCTGCGGCGCTGCGCCAATCGGTGTCGGTTCGATCCGCGTTCACCGCGGGCCTGCTGTCGTGCCTGCTCAATCCGAAGGTGGGCCTGTTCTATCTGGCCGTGCTGCCGCAGTTCCTGACCGAGGTGACCTTCGCCAACACCCTCGCCCTCGGTGCCATCGAAGCAACGGTCGCCGCCGTGGAAATGGTGTTGCTGGCCATGGCCGCGTCGCGGTTGGCGGGACTGCTGCGGCGGCAGTCGGTGCGGGATCGGCTGGAGCAGATCAGCGCGGGAGTGCTTGCGGCACTGGGGATCGGAACGGCCGCGTCGGCCAGTTAGTCGAGTTCGGTGGCGCGGTGGTAGCCGCCGTTGTAGTAGAGCAGCGGGGCGGCGATCGGCTGCTCGTCGGTGTTGTCGTACACGTGCGTGACCAGGCCCACCACCAGGGTGTGATCGCCGATCGGGATGAGCTGCTGCACCATGGCCCGCACCCAGATCGGCGTGCCGTGCAGCACCGGTTCGCCGGTGTCGAGCGTCGTCCACAGCGATTCGTCGGCGAAACGCTCCTCGGCGGCACGGGAAAAGCGTTGGGCGAGATGTTGTTGATGGTCGCCCAGGAAGTGCACCACCACCGAGTCGGCGGCGAGCATGGCCTCGATGCTGGAGGAGGTGTGGGCGATGTTGAACGAGATCAGCGGCGGTTCCAACGACAGCGAGGCGAACGAGGTCGCGGTGAAACCCACCGGACCGCTGCCGGAATTCAGCGTGACGATCGTCACTCCGGATGGATAGTGGCGCATGGCGGATCGGTACTGCCCGGCGGTGATGCCGTTGAGGTCCTCGGGCACGCGTAGTCGCTTGCTCACGACGTCACCTCGCTGGCGCTCGGGGCCGCCGTGCGCGACGCGCGCTGTACTGATGGTTCACTCGCAAGCTCGCTCACGACGTCACCTCGCTGGCGCTCGGGGCCGCCGTGCGCGATGCGCGCTGTACTGATCGTTCACTCGCAAGCTCGCTCACAGCCCTAACCTACGTCGGCGACGGCGATGGTATTCCGAACACCGGTCAATCCACATCGATCGCCAGCCCCGCGGTAATGCGCAGCAACTCGGTGTACGACGTGCGAAACACCGTATTGGGATGTCCGGCGGCGGCCCACAGCTCCCGATGTCGCGACAGCGCGTTGTCCACGTAGGTGGGCAGGTTGGCGGGGTGCCCGACGGGGGCGACGCCGCCGATCGGCTGCCCCGTCACCTCCCGGACCAGAGTGGCCGGTGCGCGGGTCAGCCTGCCCTGCAGGCGCGCGCCGGTGCGTTCCAGGTCGACCTGGTGGGCGCCGGATACCAGCAGCAGCACAGGATCGTCGTCGAGCAGGAACACCAGCGATTTGGTGATCGCCCCCACCTCCACACCGAGCGCCTGCGCGGCCTGTTCGGCGGTGTGCGTCGGCTCGGGTTGGGTGACGATCACGCCGTGATGGCCGCGCGCGATCAGCGTGTCCGACACCCGGGATGCGACGGGAGGCAACGACCTGCGCATGGCACCAGCCTAGAGGCGAGTGCCGGTTACGGCTGGGCGAATCAGTATTCGGGATAGCCTTCGACCGGACCGAGCATTCGGTCCAGGTGTTTCCTGGTGATCCGGGCCAACTCCTGCACCGAGCGTGCCGAAAGCTGCTCATGCACAACCGAATCCAAGGCGCGTTGCAGATCGGCCCGGGACAGGGCCAGCAGTTCGACATCGGCGGCGGCGAACAAGGCCTCGCGATCCGGATAGGGACGGCCGTCGGCGATCTTCTCCGCCCACGTCACATTGCAGCAGCATTCGTACAGGGCGTGTACGGCGCGGCTGCGGGGGAGTGCATTGAAACGATCCAGGCCGAGGCCCTGGTGCATCAACATGGTGGCCTCCGGAACCGGTGGCGGCGGTGTGGCTGGCGCATTACATGATCCGTCTTGTATCGGCCCGGGAACCACTGCCGCACAGCACATTTAGCACAAGTTTTACGCGGCCGCAGGGGGCCCTGACAGGGTCGCTACGCTGGGCGAATGACCGAATGGAAGGCCTTTACAGTCGAGAGCAGCGATCATGTCGCCCGGGTGACGCTGACCGGTCCCGGCCGCGGCAATGCCATGGGACCGGACTTCTGGCGCGAGCTGCCGCTGATCTTCGGTGAGCTCGACGCCGATCCCGAGGTGCGCGCGATCGTGCTCACCGGCTCGGGCTCGCACTTCTCCTACGGGCTGGACCTGCCGGCGATGAGCCCGATGTTCGGCCCGCTGCTGGCCGAGAAGGCGCTGGCCGCCCCGCGCACGGCCTTCCTGGACGAGATCCGCCGCATGCAGTCGTCGGTGACGGCGGTGGCCGACTGCCGCAAGCCCGTGATCGCCGCGGTCTCCGGCTGGTGCGTCGGCGGCGGGCTGGATCTGATCGCCGCCGCCGACATCCGCCTGGCCGGCGCCGATGCGCGCTTCAGCCTGCGCGAGGCGAAGGTGGCGATCGTGGCCGATATCGGATCGCTGCACCGGCTGCCCGGCATCATCGGCGAGGGGCATCTGCGCGAACTCGCCTATACCGGCAAGGACATCGACGCCGCCCGGGCGGAGAAGATCGGCCTGGTCAACGACGTGTATCCGGATCAGCAGGCGGTGCTGGACGCCGCGCACGCGCTGGCGAGCGAGATCGCCGCCAATCCGCCGCTGGTGGTGCAGGGCGTCAAGGATGTGCTGGATCAGCCCAAGGCCGGGCGGATCGCCGACGGTTTGCGGTACGTGTCGGCGTGGAATGCGGCATTCCTGCCGTCGGAGGATCTCGGCGAGGCGATGGCGGCGGTATTCGAGAAGCGGCCGCCGGTTTTCCGCGGAGAGTGATTCGCGCATTTCGGACAGGGACAGCGATCCGAGGTGCGGACTGCGACCGTCCCGCACTAGCGTGAAGTCGCGGAATTCGGCCGTGTGCAGGAACATTCGGGCGGCCGGAACCGAGATGGCCGACCGCGCGGCCATCGTCGCTCGGGGGGTCGGCGGTGGCGGCCAGAGTCGACCGACCCGAGCGCTCGGTGAGAGATTCGCAATCCGGATCTCCCACCGAGCGTTCGCCCGCGGGGCGCTCAGTGGCCGCCCTGCTCCTTCAGCCGCTCGAAGGCCTCCACGACCAGGGATTCGGCCTTGGCCTTGCCGTCCCAGCCCTCGACCTTGACCCACTTGCCCGGCTCCAGGTCCTTGTAGTGCTCGAAGAAGTGCTCGATGGCCTTGCGGTCGAATTCCGGAATGTCGGCGACGTCCTGGATGTGGTTCCAGCGCTTGTCGCCGGCCGGCACCGCCACGATCTTCTCGTCGCCGCCGGCCTCGTCGCTCATCAGCAGAACGCCCACCGGCCGGGCCTCGACGATCACGCCGGGGAACACCGACTCCGGCAGCAGGACCAGGCAGTCCAGCGGGTCGCCGTCGGAGCCGAGGCTGTTCTCGATGTAGCCGTAGTCGGCGGGGTAGACCATCGGGGTGTAGAGGTAGCGGTCCAGGCGCACGCGGCCGGTTTCGTGGTCGACCTCGTATTTGTTGCGCTGACCCTTGGGGATCTCGATGGTGACGTCGAACTCCACGTCATCTCCTTCGTTGTGCGGGGCTGCCGACTCGCCAGCTCGTTCGGGGGAACGCCGGCGAGGTGAGGATAGTGTGGTCGGCGGGCGCGTGGGTGCGGCAGGACGGGTGATCAGGGAGACAACGGTCAGGTGCTTGGTCGAAGCAGTAGGAATGACGGTGGACTGGCCGTGCGTCGGCGCCGCCACATGTGGATCGGGGTGAGTGCCGCACTGGTCGTGGTGCTGGTCGCCGCGGCGGTGGTCCTGGTCACGGTGCGGCCGTGGACCGAGGAATTCCGGCACGGCGGCTTGACGATCGCCGCGCCGCCCGCACCGGTGAAACCCTTTCCCCAGGTGCGTCCGGCCCCGCCGAATGCGCCGGAACCCGATCCGCAGCGGTTGGCCGCCCAGCTGGCACCGGTGGTCGCCAACCCGGATCTGGGCGCCTTCTCCGGCTCGGTGACCGACGCCGACACCGGGACCGTGCTGTGGAGCACGGCCGCGGACAAGCCGGTCATCCCGGCCTCCACCGCGAAGGTCCTGACGGCCGCCGCCGCGCTGCTGGTGCTGCCGCCGGATCAGCGCGTCACCACGCGGGTGGTCGCGGGGGCGAATCCGAACGAGGTGGTGCTCGTCGGCGGCGGGGATCCCACGCTGACCGCGCAGGCCGACGGGAAGGGTTACTACCCGAACGGCCCGCGGCTGTCGGATCTGGTGGCGCAGATCCGCGCGTCCGGCCGCGCCGTCGACACCGTGCTGGTGGACACCTCCCTGTATCCGGGCCCGCCCTGGCCCGCGGGCTGGGATCCGATCGATATCGCCGGCGGCTCCTGGGCTCCGATCGAATCGGTGATGATCGACGGTGGCCGGTTGGATCCGCTGGTCGAATACTCCCCCCGCACCCCTACCCCGGCCTTGGACGCCGGGCGGCGCCTGGCGACGGAGTTGGGCCTGGACCCGGCCAAGGTGCGCGCGGGCAAGGCACCCGCGGGGGCCGCCGAGATCGCGCATGTGCAGTCGGCGCCGCTGCGGGACCGGCTGCGGGACATGATGGTTCACTCCGATGACGTACTCGCCGAGACGATCGGCCGGGAGATCGCCGCGGCGACCGGCGCCGAGCAGAGCTTCGCCGGGGCGGCCGCGGCGACCAAGACCGCGCTCGACGCCGCCGGTTTCGACACCACCGGCCTGACCTTGCTCGACAACAGCGGATTGTCCACCGACGACCGCATTCCGGCGCGCCTGCTCGATCGTGTCCTCGCCGTGGCGGCCGCGCCGCAGCCCGGCCCGGCACCGGACCGGACCGGCCGCACGAGCACGTCGGCGGTCAACACCGGTGGATCGACAGACCTCGGCTCACCGCTGGCCCCGCTGCTGGACTATCTGCCGGTCGCGGGCGGTACCGGCTCGCTGGCCGGGCGGTTCGTCACCGCGCGCGATCACACGGGCGCGGGCTGGGTGCGGGCGAAAACCGGAACTCTGTCGGTATCGAGCGCGTTGGCAGGGTATGTGCTGGACAGCGATGGTCGCGTACTGACCTTCGCGCTGATGTCGAACGATCGCCCACCGGAGGCGAGCCGTCCGGCGTTGGATGCGATCGCTGCCACGCTGCGCAACTGTGGATGCTCATGACGGGTGGATGACTATGACCGGACCCGGTGACGAGGTGGCTCGAGACCGAGCCGAACGACCCGAACAGGTGGTGGTCGACGTCGCCACCGGTCAGCTGGTCCGCAAACCCAAACGATCGGCGCTGGCCGGTGCGGTGGACTGGAATCTGGCCGCCCGCACCGGCACCGCACTGGTTCCCGCGGGCCCGCGCACCACGCGCTACTCGGCCCAACAGGTGGTCGCCGAGCTGGAGGAGGCCTCGGCGCGGGCGGAGGCCCCGGTCCGCGAGGTCAGCATGCTCGCCGACGACGGCGCGGTGCCCGCGGCGCGAATCGTGGACCGGCCCGGCTGGATTCGGGCCGCGGCCGACTCGATGTCGCAGCTCACGGGGGAACCCGAGGGCGAGCGGGGCCGATTCGCCGGTAAACCGGCGGGGGTGCAGGCCGGGGCGATGCTGGCCTTCCTGTCCACCGCGATCCTGGGCCAGTACGACCCGTTCAGCGGGCCCGACGGCACGCTGCTGCTGGTCGCACCCAATATCGTCGCGGTGGAGCGGGCACTGGGCGTCTCGCCCAGCGATTTCCGGTTCTGGGTGTGCCTGCACGAGGTGACCCACCGCGTGCAGTTCTCCTCGGCGCCCTGGCTGGGCGACTACATGCGCCACAACGTGGAGGTGCTCGGCGACGTCGGCGAGGAGTCGATCAACGAAATGCTGCAGCGGTTGCTCGAGGAGTTGCGCGAGCGCCGCCGCGGCCGGGCCGAGGACACCGACGATCCGGCCAACCGCGGCGTGCTGGGCCTGCTGCGCGCCTCGCAGCCGCCGCCCCAGCGCGAGGCGCTGGACCGGCTGCTGATGCTGGGCACTCTGCTCGAGGGCCACGCCGATCACGTCATGGATGCCGTCGGTCCGGCGGTGATCCCTTCGGTGGTGCAGATCCGGCAGGCCTTCGATCAGCGCCGCCACCGTCCGGTGAATCCCTTGCAGCGGCTGCTGCGCGCCCTGCTCGGGGTGGACGCCAAGGTGGCCCAGTACGTGCGCGGCAAGGCGTTCGTGGACGAGGTGGTCGGCACGGTCGGCATGGACCGGTTCAATACCGTGTGGTCGGATGCGGAAACGCTGCCGCGCACCGACGAGATCGGCGACCCGCAGCGCTGGATCGCCCGGGTGCTGGGCTGACCATGACGCCTGCGCGGGACCTGTCGCGGCAATTGCCCGAGACGCCCGCGGCCCTGGAACTGCGCCGCGCGCTGCGGGATTGGCTGAGCCGTCACGCGCCCACCGGTGTGGTCGCGGTCGCGGTCTCCGGTGGCGCGGATTCGCTGGCGCTGACGGCAGCCGCGGTCGCGGAGGCCGAGGTCGTCGACGCCCTGATCGTCGATCACGGTCTGCAGGCGGGTTCGGCGGCCGTGGCGGCCGAAGCCGCCGACGCCGCTCGCGGGCTGGGCTGCCGCTCGGCGCGGGTGCTGACCGTCGAGGTGACCGGCGAGGGTGGACTCGAGGCGGCGGCCCGGCGGGCCCGCTACGCCGCCCTGGCGGACGCCCGCGACGGACTGCCGGTGCTGCTCGGGCACACCCTCGACGATCAGGCCGAAACGGTCCTGCTGGGCCTGGCCCGCGGCTCCGGCGCGCGCTCGATTCGGGGCATGGCCGAATTCGCCGACCCGTGGGGACGCCCCCTGCTGGGGGTGCGGCGCGAGGTGACCCGGCAGCTGTGCGCCGATCTCGGCCTGCGGCCGCACGAGGATCCGCACAACAGCGCGCCGGAATTCACCCGCGTGCGATTGCGCACCGAGGTGCTGCCGCTGCTGGAGCAGGTACTCGGCGGCGGGGTGGCGCCCGCGCTGGCGCGCACGGCCGAGCAGCTGCGCGCCGACAACGCCGTCCTGGATGAGCTTGCCCAAAAGTTGCTGTCCGACTCGAGTGATGGCACCGCGCTGTCGGTCGAGACGCTCGCCACTGCGCCGGAGGCCCTGCGCCTGCGGGCGCTGCGCGCCTGGCTGCTGGCGGGCGGCGCAAAAGGATTGACGGACAAGCATTTACGAGCGGTGGATGCGCTGGTCACGAATTGGCACGGGCAGGGCGGCGTCGCGGTCGGCGGCGGAAAGCCCGGGATCAGGTTGGTTGCCGCGCGCGAACATGGCAGGCTGACGCTGGCGTTGGCCTGATAATGATCCGGTGATCGGACTCGGGGCGCCGTGATCGGAGAAGAACCTCACCGAAGGGAAACCAGCGCACGTGTACGGGGACGACATCGCGTCGGTGCTGATCACCGAGGAACAGATCAAGGCGAAGGTCGACGAGCTGGCCGAACTGATCGTCAAGCGCTACCCCGCCGATGCGCCGGAAGGCGATCTGCTGCTGGTGGGCGTGCTCAAGGGCGCGATCTTCTTCATGACCGATCTGGCTCAGGCGCTGCCGATCCCGACGCAGATGGAATTCATGGCCGTCTCGTCCTACGGCTCGTCCACCTCCTCATCGGGTGTCGTGCGCATTCTCAAGGATCTGGACAAGGACATCGCCGGGCGCAACGTGCTGATCGTCGAGGACATCATCGACTCCGGCCTCACGCTCTCGTGGCTCAAGCGCAACCTGTCCAGCCGTAATCCCGCCTCGCTCGAGGTGGTGACGCTGCTGCGCAAGCCCGATGCGCTACGCACCCACGTCGAGGTCGCGCACGTCGGTTTCGACATTCCCAACGAGTTCGTCGTCGGCTACGGCCTCGACTACGGCGAGCGGTATCGCGACCTGCCCTACATCGGAACGCTGAACCCCAAGGTGTACAGCGGGGAGTAGTTCCCCCCGCGTGAAAAGCGCTGTGGGGGATGCCAACTCGACCGGCGTGTCCATATCCGACGCGCCGATGATGTGACGAATTTCACTGTTTGGGTACGCTTGCTGGCGTGTCCGTTTCGGGGGGTTGTTGCTGACGCGGTCGTGTCGTGTTCGAGGGGGCTTCGTTCACGCCGCAGGGGGCGGCGGTGGTCCGCGTTACTGCTGATCAGATGATCTTATGACCGCATCTGCCTGGTGGGCCCGAGGTTGGCCAGGGATTCGCGGAGCCGGGTGTGCGGCCGATTCGGTGAGGCCATATGCTGTCATTAACAAACCTGATGGCTGTTTCGGTGCCTCTATTCAAACTCCGAGGTCTGATACGGCTGGATTTCCAAGACCGATTCTGATAGCAAGGGGCTATGGACCCGCATTTGCGCGACTTGCGGTACTTCGTCGCCGTCGCTGAGGAACTGCACTTCACCAACGCCGCTCAGCGGCTGCACATCGCTCAACCCACGCTGTCCCGGCAGATCCGCCAGCTCGAACGTCAGCTCGACGTGGTGCTGTTCGATCGGAATCAGCGCAGCGTCGCGCTCACGGTCGCGGGCAAGGAACTGCTCGAGGGCGCCCGCAAGATTCTGGAACTGTGGGAGGTCACCAATATCGCCCTGCAGGAGGCGGGCGAGGTGCTGCGCGTCGGCATCCAGAGTTCGATCGGCCGCGGCCTGATCGCCGATCTGGAAAGCGCCAGCGGGCATCGGCTGGCATTGCATTCGGCGTCCTGGACCGACCCGTCCAGCGGACTGGCCGGACGGCAGGCCGATCTGGCACTGATGTGGCTACCCGTGCCCGATGTCGGGCGTTACCGCTGGCAGGTGCTGCGCGCCGAACCGCGCTGGGTGCTGCTCCCGGAGAACCACCCGCTGGCCGAGCGCGACACCATCGACTTCGCCGACCTGATCGACGAGCCGTTCATCGCGATGCCGTCGGAAGCGGGTGCGGCGCGCGACTTCTGGCTCGGCAACGACGGCCGCGGCGGTCGGCAGCCCAAGATCGGCGGCGAGGCCGCGACGGCCGAGGAGCGGCTCGAGGCGGTCAGCCTCGGCCTCGGCGTCTGCCTGCTCGCCGAGAGCAATGTGCCGATGTATCGCTGGCCCGGTCTGACCGCACGCGCGGTGACCGGCCTGGCCCCGTGCGAGCTGGCCGTCGCCTGGCGTGCCGACGACGATCGTCCGACGATTCTCGATTTCGCCAACCGCGTGATGGCCGGTGGCTTCGGCCTCCCGGAGAAGGTGCAGGTCTAAGGCGACGTCCGCCGCCACGGCTGGGCGCTCTCGAGCTGGGCGGCCAGCCGCAGCAGGGTGGACTCGCTTCCGGGTGGGCCCGCCAGCTGCGCGGCCAGCGGGGTGCCGGTGCGCGGGTGCAGACCCATCGGCACACTCACCGCGGGCCAGCCGACCAGATTCCACAATGGCGTGAACGGTGCATATCGCACGTTGACCAGCGCATTCGATAGCCAGCTGCGGGTGTGCCAGGCCTTTGCGAGCGGCGGGGGACCGGCCAGGGTCGGGGTGATCACGACGTCGTGTTGTTCGAAGAAGTCCAGCAGTCGGGCCTCGATGCGGTCGACCTGCCCGGGGCGGACCAGTCCGGAGCGCAACACCGCACGGCCGAGGGCCACATGTGTGCGGGTGCGCTTTTGTAGTCGCTCGGGATGCGGGACCACTGTCGCCTCGCGGGCGGCATTGGCCACCCAGCGCAGCGCCACCGCGGTGGTACCGCCCGTATAGGGCAGCGCGGCGGGTGCCACGGTATGCCCGGCCTGCTCGGCGAGCCGCGCGGCGGCACGGGCCGCGCCCGCCCACTGGCGGTCCACCCGCAGCAGCGGTGAGGGGGAGGCGATGGCCAGACCGATGCGCAGCTGGGTCGGCGGTTCCAGTTCGGCCAGCGCCGGGCGGTCGGCCATGACCGACAGCATCAGTGCCGCATCGCCGACCGTCGTCGCCAGCACGCCGTTCTCGGTCATTCCGCCCCAGGAGTCCACGCCGACCTCCGCGGGCACGACCCCGCGGCCGGGTTTGATGCCGAAGACCCCGCAGCAGGCGGCCGGGATCCGGACCGAGCCCAGACCGTCGTTGCCGTGCGCCACCGGCACCAGCCCGGCGCCGACGGCGGCCCCCGAACCGCCGGAGGATCCGCCCGCGCTGTAGCGAATATTCCAGGGGGAGCGGGTAATTCGCTCCGGAGTATCGGTGGCGCCCCACAATCCGAACTCCGGCATCTCGGTGACGCCGACGATCACCGCACCGGCCGCGCGCAGGCGTCGCACCACCGGATGGTCGGATTCGGCGGGGCGGTCGTCGCCGGCGCGCGAGCCCGCGCGGGTCACCTCACCGGCCACATCGACATTGCTCTTCACCGCGATCGGCACGCCGGCCAGCGGGAGGGCCTCGAGATCGGGACGTTCGGCCACGGCCCGGCTCTCCGCGCGGGCGGCGTCGGCGCGGATCAGACTGAAAGCATTGACTTTCGGATTACCGGTGCGGATGCGTTCGAGCGCGGCCTCGACCACCTCGTCGGGCCGGGCCGTGCCGTCGCGCACCGCCGCCGCGATGGCGGTGGCGGTGGTCAGGGCCGGCGTGTCCACCGCATCCTCAGCGCCCACCGCTACCTCCTGAGTGGCGCCGGCGGCGGCGGTCGAAGTCGCGTCCGCTAGCGCGGTGCCCTCGTTGTGCATACTCGTGCCCCCGTCGCGTCGTGTTCGAAATGGGTGTTTCGGTATCGACGCGCAAATTATCATTTCCGACAGTGCTCGGGAATGATGGACTCGGGGTGTGGCGGATTCTATACGGTGACCCGAGCCCCGGCCCGGGTTCGTTAGGTGCGACATGAGCGATGGTTCCGACACCGGCAGCGGTTTCGGGCGCCCCGCGGCCGGAATCGAATTCGGCACCGTGGCCGCATTCGCCGCCGCGTGGGAGTCCGCTGCCCGACCCCCTGAGATCGCCGACTATCTCCCCGACGCCGACACGCTGCGGCTGCACGCGCTGATCGAGCTGATCCGCATCGACCTGCGGCACCGGTGGCTGCGCGCCGTGGGCAGTGCGGGCGCGGGGCCCAAAAGGTTGCACGAATACTGTTCGGAATTCCCGGAGTTGACGGCCGAAAGAATTCCGGCCGGTCTGGTTTACGAGGAGTTCGTCATCCGCCGCCACAGCGGCGAACGTGTCGACCCGCGCGAGTGCCTGCGGGAATACCCGGCACAGGCGGCGCAGCTGCGCGAAATGCTCAATGCCGACGACGAGGACCAGAGCACCCGGCGCGCGAATCCGGAGGCCACGGCCACGTTTGCGCCGACCGCCACGGCCACGTGGGCGGGCGAGGCGACCCGCACCACGGCCGGGCTCGCGGACGACGCCGAGTCCGACGGCTTGGACCGCATCCGAATCGGGCAGCGCATCGATGACTTCGATCTGCTGACCGGATTGGGCAGCGGCGCCTTCGCGCGGGTGTTCCTGGCGCGCCAGCGCTCCCTGCAGCGGCTGGTGGCGGTGAAGATCTCGGCCGACCGCGGCACGGAACCGCAGACCCTGGCCCAGCTCGACCACGACTACATCGTGCGGGTCTTCGATCAGCGGCTGCTCGACGATCCGATCCTCGATGCGGGCATCGACCTGGGCGCCCGGCGGCTTCGCCTGCTGTACATGCAATTTCTGCCCGGCGGCACGCTGCTGAGCGTGCTGCGCTGGGTGCGGGCCACACCGGTGGCGCAGCGCAGCGGCCAGCTGCTGCTGGACGCGGTCGATGCGGCCATGGAGGAGAAGGGGGAGATCCGGCCGACCGATTCCAGTGTGCGGGCCGAGATCGCGGCGCTGTCCTGGCCGGAAACCGTGGCATGGCTGGGGCGGCGGCTGGCCGAGGCGCTGGCCTACGCGGATGCGCAGGGGGTGCTGCATCGCGACGTCAAACCGGCCAATGTGCTGCTCACTGCCGAGGCGGTGCCGAAACTGGCCGATTTCAATATCAGCTTCAGCCGCAACGTCGCCGGGACCAGTCCGGTGTCCTATTTCGGCGGCTCGCTGTCGTACATGTCGCCCGAGCAGCTCGAGGCCTGTCATCCGGGCTACCACCGCTCGCCCGACGATCTCGACACCCGGTCCGACATCTATTCGCTCGGCGTCGTGCTCTGGGAACTGCTCACCGGCGCAAAGCCGTTCGACGACAACACCGCCAGCGAGCACCGCGATGCCACGACGCTGAAGGAGATGTTGGAGCGGCGGTGGCGGGGAGTGGACCCCGCCGCACTGGAACGGGTGCCGTCCGATACCCCGGCGGCGCTGTGCCGGGTGCTGCTGACCTGTCTGGCGCCCGAACGCGACAAGCGCTGGGCCGACGGCTGCGAACTGGCTCAACAGCTGGAGCTGTGCCTGGACGAGCGGGCCCGGGATCTGGTGGATCCGTCCCCGACGAGCTGGCGGTTGCGGCTGCGGGCCTGGTTGGTGCCGGTCGTGCTGCTGGCCATCGGAGTCCCGAATGTGGTTGCGTCACTGTTCAATATCCAGCACAACCGATCGCTGATCATCGAGCGGCTGAGCATCCCGGCGCAGCAGACCTTCATGGTCGTGACCGGTGTGGTGAACGCGGTGTTCTTCCCGGTCGGGATCGCGGTGATGGTGTACCTGTCGCGATCGCTACTCGTCGTGCCCCGCGGCTTGCGCAAAGGCCGCGACTACCCGCCGCAGGTGCTGGCGCGGGCGAGATCGGATGCGCTGCTGCTGGGGGATCGGGCTGTCCTGGTGGCCTTTTCGCTGTGGGGGTTGGCGGCGGTCGTCTTTCCGATCACGATGCAACTGGCGACCGGTGAGGTCACCGTCCGCGTGGTGCTGCACTTTTTGACCTCGCTGCTGGTGTGCGGGGCGATGGCGGTGGCCTATCCGTTCTTCCTCGTGACCTTCTACATGGTCCGCTGCGTGTTCCCGACGTTTCTGCGGCACGGGGAGATCACCGCCGGTGACGCGGCCCACTTGCGCCGTTTGGACCGCCGCTGCACCAGATATCTGGCGGTGGCCGCGTCGGTGCCGCTGTTGGCCGTCGCGGGTGTGACATTCCTGCCGCCGGACGATATTCCGCGGGTGATCGTGCAGGTCCGGGTGCTGTGCGTGGGCGGCATCATCGCCTTCGTCGTCGCCTATGTGCTGTTCCGGGCGCTCGAGGCCGATCTGCGCGCCCTGGAGCGGGTGATCGATCCCGTGGGCGCCCAGCGTCATTCGGATGCCGCGCCGAGGAAAAGGGTCCGGACGTGAATGCGCCGCCGGTGGCGGCGGTCGCCCGATTCGCCGCCGACTGGGAATCCAGCCTGCGCGAGGCCCGGCTCGAGCCGCCCCCGCTGGCCCGCTACGTCCCCGACGGCAGCGCGGTGCGCCTGGCGGTGCTGGCCGATCTGGTCCGCGTCGATCAGCGCCGCCGCTGGCGCCGTCGCGGGCTCGGCAGGCGAATGTCGGAGTACGGCAGGGAATTTCCCGAACTCCTCGGTACCGCGGTGTTCGGGGAGCTGGTGTGCGAGGAATACCTGCTGCGGCGCCGCTTCGACGGAACCGGGCTCGCCGAGTTCTGCGCGGAGTACCCGGACCAGGCACCGCAGCTGCGGCGCCGCTTCGGCGACGCGGTGCACCCGGGTGCCGGTGCCGCCGTGCGGCCGACGCTGCCGCCGCAGATCGAGATCGGCGCCGGACTCGACGACTTCGATCTGCTCACCGCACTCGGCGGCACGGCGCACGCGAAAGTCTTTCTGGCACGGCAACGGTCGATGCAGCGACTGGTGGCGGTACGAGTGGAGGCGGGCGCCGACCACGATCTGCACACGGTCGCCCAGCTCGATCACCAGTACATCGTGCGGGTCTTCGACCAGCGCGTGTTGCAGGCCGCCGGTGCGCCGCTGCGGCTGCAGTACATGCAGTATCTGCCCGGCGGCACCGGCGCCGACCTGCTGCGGCTGCTGCGTTCGACCGGCACGGACGGCGGTAGGCTGCTCCTGCGATCGGTGGACACCGCCATGGAGGCCAAGGGCGAGATCCGGCCCGCCGACTCCAGCGTGCGGGCCGAGATCGCCGCGCTGTCCTGGCCCGAGACGGTCGCCTGGATAGGGCGGCGGCTGGCGTCGGCATTGGATTACGCGGACCACCAAGGGATTTCGCACGGTGCGGTCAAACCGTCCAATGTGCTGTTCACCGCCGAGGGCGTTCCGAAATTGGCCGACTTCGGGTGCGAGCCGGTGACGAGCCGGGCCGTCGTCGATCCCGATGCGCTGCCCTACCGCGCCCCGGAGCAGCTGGCCGGGTTGATCGATCCGACCGCGCCCCTGCCGGACGCTCGGGCGGACATCTTCGCCCTGGGCGTGCTGCTGTGGGAAATGCTTACCGCCACAAGGCCGTTCGATGACCCCGCCCCCGACGATCCCGAACCGGTCGTGACACTGCTGCGCGAGCACGGCGCCGGTGTCGATGCGCGGGCGCTGGGGACGCTGCCGCCGGATACGCCCGCCACCTTGCGGCGCGTGCTGCTGGGATGCCTGCACCCGGAGCCGGAGCGACGCTGGCGTTCCGGCTTCGAACTGGCCGCGCAGCTGGACCTGTGCCTGGATCCGCGGGCCCGGGATCTGGTGGATCCACCGCCGACCAGCCTGCGCTACCGCGCCCGCGGCTGGCTGCTGCCGATCGCCGCGCTGTGCGTCGGCGTGCCGAATCTGGCGGCCAGCGTCTACAACATCCGGCTCAACCAGATCCTCATCGTCGACCACCTGTCCACGGCCGACCAGGGGCGCTTCCAGACGATCGCGCTGGTCAACAATGCGATCACCTTTCCGCTCGCGGGCGTGCTGATGCTGCTGCTGTGCCGCCGCCCGCTCACCGCGGCGCTGCGGCTGGCCCGCGGTCGCCGCTATCCGCTCGCGGAACTACCGCGGGCGCGGGCCCAGACGCTCTCGATCGGGGATCGGCTGGTGTGGGTGCCGTTCGCGATGTGGCTGGTGGCCGGGATGGCGTGGCCGATGGCGCTGATGCGCAGCGGGGTCGCGCTGCCGTCACGCAATTTCGTGCAGTTCTACACCGCCCAGGTGGTGTGCGCGGCCATTGCGCTGGCCTACCCGTTCTTCCTGGTCACGGTGTATGTCGTGCGGTCGGTGTACCCACAGCTGCTGGTGGCCGGTCCGGTCGGACCCGAGGACGGACGGCAGCTGCGGCGGTTGGCGCGGCGCAGCAATTTCTATCTGGCCGCGGCGGCCTCGGTGCCGCTGCTGGCGGTGGCGAGTGCGACCTTCGTGCCCGCCGACCAACTGATGCTGGTACTCGGGCCGGTGCGGATGCTCAGCGTGGGTGGCATTCTGGCATTCGTGCTGAGCTACTGGCTGTTTCGGCTGTTGGAGGCGGATCTGCGGGCACTGACCCGCGCGATCCCGAGGGGTGGGCGATGAGTGCGCCGTTCACCCGGATCGTGAATCTGTCGCATGTGCACGATCCGGCGACCACGCCGCTGTATCCGGGCGATCCGGCCTTCACCCTGGAGACGGTGGCCACCATCGAGCGGGACGGCTACTACCTGCGCTACATCCAGCAGGGCGAGCACACCGGGACCCACTGGGGTGCGCCGAGACACTTCGACCCCGGCGGACCGGCCGCCGACGAACTCGATCCCGAGGATCTGTTCCTGCCGGCCGTGAAGATCGATGTCCGCGAGAAATGTTCGGTCGACCGGGATTACGCGATCACCGTCGCCGATCTGCACGCGTGGGAACAGTGGCACGGGCGCATCCCGGCCGACGCCGCCGTCATCGCCTGGACAGGCTGGGATGCCCTGTGGGGCACGCCGGATTTCCGCGGCATCGGGGAATCGGAGGGCCACCAGCCCGGATTCGCGCCCGAGACGCTGCAATGGCTGCTGGAAACCGGACGCCTCGGTCGCCGCGGTGCGCTGGGTATCGATACGTTCGGACCCGATCTCGGTATCGACGACGGCTACCGCGTCTCCAGGCTACTGTACCGCGAGCACCGGATCGGCCTCGAATGCCTGGCCAATCTCGCGGCCCTGCCACCGGTCGGGGCGTGGGTGCTCGCCGGTGGGCCGATCTATCGGGGCGGATCGGGCGCCCCGGCAAGCATTTTCGCCCTACTCCCATGACTGTCGCGGGCGTCTTCCCTGATCGCCGCGAGGCGCCCTTGATGCTGCCGCGAGCCGCGTGCTCGCGGCCGGGGTTCGCCGGTAGGGTCGGTTCGTGGTCCGCGATGACGCCGAGGTCTCACTGGAGAAGCTGGCGGCCCGGGTGCGGGGCCGGGCGGCCGATCGCCGTGAGCGGTACGTGGTGGGCATCGCCGGGCCGCCGGGGGCCGGGAAATCGACGCTGGCCGGTGCGCTGCGAGACACCATCAACCAGCAGGCCGAGGCGCCGGCCGCCGAGGTGGCGCCGATGGACGGATTTCATCTGACCAATGCCGAGCTACGGGTGGCGGGTGCGTTGGCGCGCAAGGGGGAGCCGGACACCTTCGATGTCGGCGGTTACCTCGACGGATTGCGGAAACTGCGGGAAACACCGCCGGGACAGCCGGTCTCGTGGCCGATCTATGACCGACGGCGGCACGAACCCGTGCCCGGCGGGGTGGTGTTCGACCGCCAGACCATCGTGATCACCGAGGGCAACTACCTGCTGCTCGACGATTACGGAACGGCCGGTTGGTCGGCGGTGCGCGAATATCTGGACGAGAGCTGGTACCTGGACGCGCCCGTGGAAGATCTCCGCCGCCGCCTGCTGCGCCGCCATATCCGGGGCGGCAAGAGCCGCGAATTCGCCGAAGCCAAACTCGCGCAGAGCGATCTGATGAATGTGGAATTGGTGAGCGCGACCCGCGACCGCGCAGATCTGGTGCTGCGGGCGCACGGGCGCCGCGGCTACGTCGTGGGCGGCCGATCGTAGTGCCGCATCCATTCCCGGGTGCCGAGATGACGGCAGGAGCGGGTGGCGACCTCGGCCGCGCTTCGCACTGCGACCGGGAATGGTTGTCCCGCACCATAATAGTGGCAGAAGGCGCCGTGCAGGATATCGCCCGCGCCGAGCGTGTCGACGACCGGACCGTCGGCGACGGCGATCTCGCCGCGCTCGCCGGGCATCGAGTACGGAATCGGCTTGCCGCCCTGAGTGATTGCCGCGCACTGGATACCGCGGGCATGCAGGTACTCGAACAGGACGTCCGGGCCGGTGCCGACATCCGGGGGCGCGAAGGCCGATGAGCAGATCGCGATATCGGTCAGAGGCAGCAGATCGGCGTGGGCGTCGCGCCAGCGTCCGGCATCCAGCGCCACGGTGATTCCGCGTTCGCGTGCCGCGGCGGCGAAGCCGACGGCCAGCTCCGGGTAGTGGCCGTCGATGAGCAGGATCCGCGCATCGTTGATCGGCCCGAGCAGGCCCGGCGCGAACGAGGCCGCGATCGCCGAACCGTCCAGCGACACGATCGTCCGGGTGCCCGCCCGGGTCGCCACCACGATCGACGAGACGGGCGGCCGATGCGTGCCGCCCGGCGTCACATCGACCGCCGCCACCCCGTACTCGTCCAGATCGCGGTGGATCACCTGTGCCAGTTGATGTTCGCCGAGCGCGGTGATCAGCGCGGGCGTGCGACCGGACAGGTGCGCGTAGGCGATCGCGGCATTCGCCGCCGGGCCGCCCGCGCCCAGGAATTGATCGTGGGCCTGGGTTTTGCTGTCCTCGGCGGGGTATCGGTCCACCGCGTAGGCGATATCGAGAGTCGCGAGGCCTACGAAAACCGCTGTCGCCATGGACCGACCATAGTCACGCCGTCACTTCGTGCCTGAGCGCACCCGCTCCTCGTAGGCCTTGCGGGCCGTCGCGTCCACCTCGTCGAGGAAGGCGTGCTGGGCACCGAGCGCGCGTGCGATGGCATCGCCGACCGCCTCCGGCAGCAGCCCGACGACCTGCGAGATCGCCGCCGCCACCCGGGTGATGCGGACCTTGGAGCGGGGTGCGACCACCAGTTTGGCGATGACCTCCGCGATCTCGTCCGGCTCGGCCGGGCGCAGCAGCCGCGGCGCCGTCACTCCCGAGCCGAGTTCGGTATTGGTCAGCGTCGGCAGCACCGACGAGAACGACACCCCGCTGCCGCGGTACTCCTCGCGCAGGGTATCGGTGAAGCCGAGCACCGCGTGCTTGCTGGCGTTGTAGGTGGCCAGGCCCGGAATATGGGTCTCCCCGGCCAGCGAGGCGATATTGATGATGTGCCCGCGCCCGCGCGGCAGCATTCGTGCCAGCGCCAGCTTGGAGCCGAGAATTACGCCGTAGACGTTGATGTCGAGAATGCGACGGGTCAGCGCGTCGGACTCGTCGACCAGTTTGCCGGTCGGCATGATGCCCGCATTGTTGATCAGCACATCGATCGGTCCCAGCTGCTGCTCCACCTCGTCGAGGAAGGCGGTGAACGACTGCTGATCGGTGACGTCGAGCCGACCGTAATGGTCGAAGTCGCGGGCGGTGCCGGACTGCTTCACCGCCGCCTCGTCCACATCGCCGATCGCGATCTTCGCACCGTATTTCTGCAGTGTGGTCGCGGTGGCCAGGCCGATACCGCGGGCGCCGCCGGTGATCACCACGACCTTGCCGCGGATGGTGCCGAAATCCGTCACTTGCCCTTACCTCCGATGGTGTTGATGACATCCAGAACGCCGAATCGGCGCGCGCCCCGCGCCCCCGCGGCCCGCATGGCCGTCAGGGCGAGGCCGAGTTTCTTCGTGCTGTAGGGGAACCAGAACAGTTCCTTCTGCTGCGTCGGCAGCATCGGGCTGGTCAGTGCCTGCTTGCGGCAGTACTTGCGCACACCCTCCGCGCCGCCCCAGCGGGCACCGATGCCCGACTGCTGCCAACCGCCCATCGGCAGGGCGAAGTTGAACAGATTCGAGAAGACGTCGTTGATATTGACCGCGCCCGCATTCAATTGCCGCGCAATGCGTTCCCCGCGCACCTTGTCGCCGGTCCACACCGACGCCGACAGGCCGTAGTCCGAATCATTCGCCAGCGCAACGGCTTCGGTCTCGTCGGCAACCTTCATCACCGGCAGGGTGGGGCCGAAGGTCTCCTCGGTCATACAGCTCATCCGGTGGTCGACGTCGACCAGAACCGTGGGCTCGAAGAAGGTTCCGGTGCCGGTCGGCTTGCCGCCGGTCAATGCCCGCGCGCCCTTGGCGAGGGCGTCGTCGACGTGGCGGGCGACGATATCGCACTGGGCCTCGTTGGCCATCGCGCCGATGTGGTGGCGGGGTTGGCGGCCGTCGGCACCCTGGCGCAATTCGCGCACGTGGTCGGTGAGTTTGGTGACGAATTCGTCGTACACCGGCGCCTCGACATAGACGCGCTCGACCGAGATGCACACCTGGCCGGAATTGAACAGGCCGCCGAAGGCGATTCCGTATGCCGCCCTGTCGATATCGGCGTCGGCGAGCACGATGGCCGGATCCTTACCGCCCAATTCCAGGCTGAAGGGGATCAACCGCTGGGCACAGGCGGCGGCGATGGCCCGCCCGGTCCGGGTGGAGCCGGTGAATTGCACGTAGTCGACGTTGTCGACCACGGCCGCCCCGGTTTCGCCCGCGCCGGTCACCACCGCCAGGACGGGCGGGGCGCCGATCTCGGCCCAGCCGCGGGCCAGCTCCAGCGCCGACAGCGGGGTCACCTCGGAGGGTTTGAGGATCACCGCGGCGCCCGCGGCCAGCGCCGGAATGACGTCCAGGGCGGGCATGGCCAGCGGGAAATTCCAGGGCGTGATCACCCCGACCACCGGATAGGGCCGATACACCGTGGTCAGTCGCTTGACCCGGGCCAGCGGGCTGTGCGGGGCGGGGTGCTCGTCGGCGAGGAATTTCCCGGCCCGCCGGGCGTAGTAGCCGATCAGATCCACCGCGAAACTGGGGTCGATGAGCGCGTCGACCCGGGGCTTACCGGATTCCGACTGCACCACGTCGGCCACCCGATCGGTGTTATCGATCAACCAGTCCTGCAGTTTCAGCAGCCATTCCTTGCGCCCGTCCGGCCCGATGGCCTCCCATTCCTGTTGATAGAGGCGCAATTCCCGGACCTTGGCGGCCACCGCGTCGGCGGGTTCGTTCGGCACCGTGCCCACCACCGCGCCGGTCACGGGATTGCGGACCTCGATCTCGGTCACGGTCGCCGCGGTCGCCTTGCCCGTCGACGATGCCGTCCGCGTGCCGGTGGATTTGCGGGGTGCGGTCTTGCGGGCCGCGGTCTTGCGGGTGCCCGTCTTCCGCGGGCCGGGTGGCGGTTCGGTATTCGTCACGATCTGCTCCCACATGCGCTGCATTGCGTTCCCGGAACCGGGTGTGAATCAGTTCACTGAACTATGATCGTGACACAATCGAGCCGCTAGTTCTTGGCCGTGATTGTCAACGATTCCGGCCAGTTTTGTGCCGTGGAGACAAATTCGGAGGTTCGTCGATGACGCGCTCGGGCAGCGAGCCGATGGTGCGGCAGTGGATCACCGAATTCGTCGCCGAGACCCTGCGGGCGGAGACCCTCGAACAGGTCGTCGAACGACTCGACAACGCCCTCATCGCGCGGGTGCCCGAGCTGGCCGACCGCGATATGCGCCGCGATCTCGCCGCCAGCACCCGAGCCCACGCCCTGGTGGTGCTGGGCGCGCTCACCCAGGACCGCACCGACTATCCCGTGCCGCAGCAGGCGCACGACTTCGCCCGCACGATCGCCCGGCGCGGTCACGACCTGCGGTTGCTGTTGCGGGTCTACCACCTGGGTCAGGAGGCGGTGCTCGACTACATGATCGAGATCCTGGATCAGCGGCACCTGCCGCAGGAGATCGAGCGGGCGGTGCTGATGCAGCTGTTCGAGCGGTCCATCGGATGGGTGAACACCTCGGTCGAGCAGCTGACCGACACCTACATCCAGGAGCGCGAACGCGGCCTGCGCGCGGCGCTGAATCAGCGCACCGAACTCGTGCGGGAACTACTGGCCGGCGGGGACGTCGACCTCGACCAGGCCTCGGCCCGGCTGGGCTATCGGCTCACCGGCCGGCATCTGGCCTGTGTGCTGTGGACCGACGAGTCGATGCCGGGCGCGACGACACCGGCGGACAACGGGTTCGACGGACTGCTCGATCGCGTCGTCGCGCGGGTGGCGGGGGTGCTGGGCAGCCGCAGTGTGCTGACCGTGCCCTCGGGGGCCAGCGCACTGTGGGCCTGGATCGCAGTGGAATCCGACCGCGACCCGGCGCGCCTGCCGACGACGGTCGAGGCACCGGTGCGCATCGCGGTCGGCGCGCCCGGGGTGGGCCTCGTGGGCTTCCGGGACAGCCATCGGGAGGCGGTCGCCGCCCGGCAGGTGGCCGAGCGCGCCGCCGGGGAGACCGGGCGGGTGCTGCGCTATCCGGATGTGGAGGTGGCCTATCTGGCCGGGGCCGACGAGGCGGCGATGCGAATGCTCATCGAACGAGAACTGGGCGTGCTGGCTCGTGCGGACGCCAATGCCGCTCGCCTCAGGGAAACTCTGCATGCCTATCTGCGCTGTCATCGCAGCCCGGATGCGGCCGCGAAGGTGCTCGGGGTCCACAAGAACACCGTGCGCTACCGGGTCCAGCGCATCGAGGAGCTACTCGGGCACCCCATCGAGCAACGCAGCCTGCGACTCGAGATCGCGCTGGACTGCGCCGCCGTATACGGAGTGCGATAGCGGGGGCGAATCAGTCCGCGTTGGCCAGTCGGCGCAGCGGCGGCTCGGTCGACGGGGGAACCCGGCGATCCGGTAGCTCGGCCAGCAGCGTGGTGGTCGCCGCCGCAATCGCCGCGACGGCCTTGTCGAAGGCGGGTTTGGTGGTGGAGGACAGGCCCGACAGCCCACCGACCTTCCGCACGTATTGCTGTGCGGCCGCGTATATTTCCTGCTCGGTGGCAGGGGGCTCCAGCCCACGCAGGACGGTGATGTTTCTACACATGGGCCCGAGATTAGCGCTCGGTTCCGGCTCGCGACAGGGCAAGAATCTACAGATGTGAAAACTCTCCGTTGCGTCCTGCACCGCCTGCTGCGCCCGCTGGTGCCCTGGGCGGCGCGCGCGAGTGCGGACGTGACGCGCGACTCATCGGGGATAGATGAGCCCCCTTCCGATCTATACGACACAATCGAAGATATGGCTGCCCGCGACGTGCCGACGCTGACCACCTTCCCCTACGAGGAGCTGGACCGGCGCGAGGACGACCACTGGTCCGGCGCTCAGGTGTCGGACGACGAGTTGCGGGCGCTGTCGCTGGGCGCCTTCTACTCGGCACGCTGGGATGCCTTCCACGATGCGCTGCTGCTCGGACCCGAGCGCGAGCATCCGCTCGGCGACCGTCGTGAGCTGGCCATCGACACGCTGACCGGGGCCTGGGGCATCACCGACGGCACCGAGGCGATGGCGTCGATGGAGCAATTGCTCGACGGCATGCACGGGCCGCTGTACGCGCTGGTGCACCCGCTGGTGATGGCGGGGATCAACTCACCCGAACGCGACAGGTTCGGTGAACGCGCCGATCGGCATCGGGCATTTCTGCGGCAGGTCGGCTCGTTCCGTGGGATGGACAATCCCGAGGCGCTGGTGCGCGACTACGACATCTGGTCGCAGGCGATCAAGCTCGGCCTCATCGACCATCTGGTGCAGCCGCTGCCCACCGACATCCAGGCGTGGGATCTGGCCCGCGTGGTGGCCGTGGCGCGGATGGCCTTCACCGCGGGCTACTTCGATGCCGACGTGGCCTGGGATTACGTCATGCGCGCGCTGCCGCTGGCGCAGCGGCGCTACCGCAACTGGCGCCAGTTCGGCGACGCCTACCTCACCGGCTGGACCTACTGGCAGGCCTGCGAGGACCTCGCCGAGCTCAAGTCCGGCGGCGTGGACCGCCGACTGGAACTGGTGCGCCTGTGGATGCGCCCCACCAGCCCGTGGCGGCGGATCTCCCTGCACCCGGACGACGAGACAGGGACCTAATCCGGTAGCGAGCGCAGGATGCCGCGGCCGTAGCGCTGGAATTGGGAGTCGTCGACCATGCCCAGGGAATGGCGCTCGACCAGCAGTTCCCACTCCGAATACAGCTGGGCCACCCCGGGGTCCGGGGGCGCGACGGCACCGTCGGCCGATTCGCGTTGGATGGCGAAGGTGAGCGCCCCGACGACGCGGTCGGTGTCGGCGCGGTCGCTCCCGGTGAAGTGCAGCACCAGGTTGCCGTCGGTGACCTCGACGCCGTACTCGCCGCCGGTGTCGTCGGCCCGAGCCGAAATCAGCGCCGCGACGGGCATTTCGTGGGCATAGCGGCTGCCCGGACCGACGGAGATGAACAACAGGCGCTGCGTGGTGACCGCGAGCAGCCCGGGGCCTCGGCCCGCGGGCGGCCGGGCGGTGACCAGCGCCGTCTCCAGCGTGAACTCCTCCGGGGTGACCAGGCGGTGCAGCGTGGTCACGGCCGATTTGGTCTCGCGTCGCGGCGCCATCCGGCGCACCGCGCGGTCCACGTCGGCGCGGACCGGGCCCGTCTTCTCCCAGCTGGGTGCGGGCGGGGTCAGATCGGGCACGGACATGTCGATGCGCTGCGTGGACAGGATCTGGGCGTTGATCCGCTCCACGATCACGGTGGCCGCCGGCACGTCGTGCTCGGCGATCAGCACCGGCAACGGCGTGCGATCGGCCGGTATGCCGGTCAGCAGCGAGGTGGGATACCGCAGGTAGATCTCGATGACGACGGCATCGTCGGTGCGCCGGTTCAACCGGACCTTGAGCAGGTCGGAAACCGGGACATCGAGCACGCGCTCGCCCTCCGCGCCGGGCCGCAAAACCTGGAGGCGCCCGCCGCCATGACGCAGAATCGCCGTTGGTGTCCGTAACTCGACTATGTCCATACCCCCTGCACTCGGGCTGTGTCGTCGCTCACAATAGGACCTACATGTCATCATTGTGACCGCTTGCTCCGACAAGAACAGACCTGTTCCGTGTCGGTTCGAGCACAGGCCGGGAACCACCGCTGTTCTCCGACCGTTTAGTTGTAGAACTGCATCAGCTGCCGAACTGCGCGATGTATCGAGTAGACCGTACGCGGTAACGTGGCTTGTCCGCATCCGTTCGGCCGCACCGGTCGGTCCGGGAGCGGACACGGCACGCCCGACGCATCGTAGGCACGAACCGGAATTACCGGAAAGGACTGGCCCGCCGGCCGACGCTCTATGAACCGCAAGACAGTGTTTCGCAACCTGGCCATAGTCGCGGGCATCCTGCTCGTGATCTATCTGGTCAGCTATTTCAGCAACGACACGCGCGGCTGGAAGAACGTCGATACCTCGGTGGCGCTCACCCAGCTGCAGGACAAGCCCAACGTCAAACAGGTTCAGATCGATGACAAGGAGCAGCAGCTCCGCATCACCCTGAACAAGGGCACCGACGCGACCGGTGGCCAGAGCCAGATCATCGCCAAATATCCGGGCGGCAGCGAGGTTTCCGCGCAGATTCTCAAGGATGTTCAGAGCTCCGGGGCCCCCTACAACACGACGGTCAAGCAGGACAGCTGGTTCACCCAGGTGCTGCTGTTCGTGTTGCCGATGGTGATCCTGCTCGGGTTGTTCATCTTCGTCATGGCCCGCATGCAGGGCGGTGGCCGCGGCGGCATGATGGGCTTCGGCAAGTCCAAGGCCAAACAGCTGTCCAAGGACATGCCCAAGACCACCTTCGCCGATGTGGCCGGTGCCGACGAGGCCGTCGAAGAGCTCTACGAGATCAAGGACTTCCTCCAGAATCCGGCCCGCTACCAGGCACTGGGCGCCAAGATCCCCAAGGGTGTACTGCTCTACGGCCCGCCCGGCACCGGTAAGACGCTGCTGGCCCGCGCCGTTGCGGGCGAGGCGGGTGTGCCGTTCTTCACGATCTCCGGTTCGGATTTCGTCGAGATGTTCGTCGGCGTCGGTGCCTCCCGCGTGCGTGACCTGTTCGACCAGGCCAAGCAGAACAGCCCCTGCATCATCTTCGTCGACGAGATCGACGCGGTCGGCCGCCAGCGCGGCGCGGGCCTGGGCGGCGGTCACGACGAGCGCGAGCAGACGCTGAACCAGCTGCTGGTCGAGATGGACGGCTTCGGCGACCGCACCGGTGTGATCATCATCGCGGCCACCAACCGCCCCGACATCCTGGACCCGGCGCTGCTGCGTCCCGGCCGCTTCGACCGTCAGATCCCGGTGGGTAATCCCGACCTGGCCGGTCGCCGTGCGATTCTGCGCGTGCATTCGCAGGGCAAGCCGATCGCACCCGATGCCGATCTGGACGGCCTGGCCAAGCGCACCGTCGGCATGTCCGGTGCGGATCTGGCCAACGTCATCAACGAGGCCGCCCTGCTCACCGCGCGGGAACACGGCAACGTCATCACCGGCGCCGCCCTCGAGGAGTCGGTGGACCGCGTGATCGGCGGCCCGCGGCGCAAGAGCCGCATCATCAGCGAGCACGAGAAGAAGATCACCGCCTATCACGAGGGCGGCCACACCCTGGCCGCCTGGGCGATGCCCGATATCGAGCCGGTCTACAAGGTCACGATCCTGGCCCGCGGCCGCACCGGCGGCCACGCCATGACGGTGCCCGAGGACGACAAGGGCCTGATGACCCGCTCGGAGATGATCGCCCGGCTGGTCATGGCGATGGGCGGCCGCGCCGCCGAGGAGCTGGTGTTCCACGAGCCGACCACCGGCGCCTCCTCCGATATCGACCAGGCCACCAAGATCGCGCGCGCGATGGTCACCGAATACGGCATGAGCGCCCGGCTGGGTGCCGTGCGCTACGGCCAGGAGCAGGGCGATCCGTTCCTGGGACGCTCGATGGGCATGGGCTCGGACTACTCGCACGAGGTGGCCCGCGAGATCGACGAGGAGGTGCGCAACCTCATCGAGGCCGCGCACACCGAGGCGTGGGCGATCCTCAACGACTACCGCGACGAGCTGGATGCACTGGCCAGCGCGCTGCTGGAGCGCGAGACCCTGCACCGCAAGGATCTCGAGGAGGTCCTGTCCACGGTCGACAAGCGCCCGCGGATCACGGCGTTCAACGACTTCGGCGAGCGCGTCCCCTCGGACCGGCCGCCGGTGAAGACCCCGCGCGAGCTGGCCGCCGAGCGGGGCGAGCCGTGGCCCGACGAATCGGCCACCGAGGCGGTGAAAAAGCCTGCGGCGCAGCCCGTTCCGGCCAACGGCTATCCGGACGGCGGGTATCGGGAGCCCGCCTACGGGTACCCGCAGCCGAGTGGGTATCCGCCGCACGGCGGCGCTGCACCCACCCCCGGGTACCCGCGACAGGGCACGCACGGTTCGCGACCCGATTACGGCGCCCCGGCCGGTTGGTCGGCGCCGGGTTGGCCGCCGCAGGAGGACACCCAGTCCGGCCAGCAGGGGGGTTATCCCCAGCCGGGCCAGGGCGGCAATCAGGGACAGGGCGGCTGGGCCCCGGCCGGTGGCCAGCGCTACGGACGCCCGGGCTGGAATCAACCGAACGACCAGGAGGGTCCGCGTCACTCGTCGCCGAACGGCGAGAGTGAGGGCGGCGAGTGGGACGGGCCGAACGGTCGGCACTGACCGGTCGGTGATTAGGCTCGACTGTCGAGGTGCCGAGAAGTAGCCGGTGCCGGTCGCGACCGGCACCGCCAGGCACCGCGGCTACAGATTTTTTGGAGGTGTCCCGAGTGTCGGCCAATAACCGTGTCCTCGACGGCCTCGTCGCGCTCGACACCGGTCGCCCCTTCGACCAGGAACGTGCCGAGGCGGCGGTCCGGGAATTGCTACTCGCTGTCGGCGAGGATCCGGATCGCCCGGGGCTGTCCGAGACCCCGGCCCGCGTCGCCCGGGCCTATCGGGAGATGTTCGCCGGGCTCTACACCGAACCGGATTCGGTGCTGAACACCACCTTCGACGAGGGCCATCAGGAACTGGTGGTGGTTCGCGACATCCCGATGTACTCGACCTGCGAACATCATCTGGTGTCCTTCCACGGGGTCGCGCACGTCGGCTACATCCCGGGCCAGCACGGCCGGGTCACCGGTCTGTCGAAACTGGCCCGCCTGGTCGATCTGTACGCCAAGCGCCCGCAGGTGCAGGAGCGGCTGACCAGCCAGATCGCCGATGCGGTCATGCGCAAGCTGGACCCGCGCGGGGCGATCGTGGTGATCGAGGCCGAGCACCTGTGCATGGCGATGCGCGGTATCCGCAAGCCCGGCGCGAGCACCACCACCTCGGCCGTGCGCGGTCTGCTGCAGACCAGCGCCTCCTCGCGGTCCGAGGCCCTCGATCTGATTCTGCGGAAGTGAGTGATCGGTCGGTGTCCGGGCGGCTCGTCACCCCGCGTGGGGGACGCTCCTGTGTGGTGATGGGCGTCGTCAACGTCACCAGCGATTCATTTTCCGACGGCGGCCTCTATCTGGATCCGGATCTGGCGGTCGCGCACGGGATCGAGCTGTACGAGGCCGGTGCCGACATCGTCGATGTGGGCGGCGAGTCCACCCGGCCGGGCGCGGTCCGGATCGATCCGCAGACCGAGGCGGCGCGGGTGGTGCCGGTGATTCGCGAGCTGGTGGCGGCCGGGGTGCCGACCAGTGTGGACACCATGCGGGCCGGCGTGGCCGAGGCGGCCATCGCGGCCGGTGTGTCGGTGGTCAACGACGTGTCCGGTGGGCGTGCCGATCCCAATATGGTGAATGTCGTTGCGGCCGCGCAGATTCCGTGGATCCTGATGCATTGGCGGGCGGCCGCGGACTACCGCCACACCGGTCCGGCCGAGCACTACGACGACGTCGTCGCCGAGGTACTCGACGAGCTGTCGGTCCAGGTGGATCTGGCGATGGCGGCCGGGGTGCACCCGGACCGGCTGGTGCTGGACCCCGGGCTGGGTTTCGCCAAGAACGCCGAGCACAACTGGGCGCTGCTGGGCGCACTGCCGGAGCTGACCGCCCGCGGCCTGCCGATTCTGATCGGCGCCTCCCGCAAGCGTTTCCTGGGCGCGCTGCTGGCCGACGAGCGGGGTCCGCGCCCGCCCGACGGCCGCGAGACCGCGACCGCGACCATTTCGGCACTGGCCGCACTGCACGGCGCCTGGGGTGTGCGCGTCCACGATGTGCGTGCCTCGCTGGACGCCATCGCCGTGACCGACGCGTGGCAGCGCGCGGCCGCGGAACGAGCCGACCGACACGGACAGGGAGCCGAGTGAGTACCGATCGCATCGAGCTGCGCGGGCTGCGCGCCTACGGTCACCACGGCTGCTTCGAATTCGAGCGCCGCGATGGCCAGGAGTTCGTCGTCGACATCACCCTGTGGCTGGATTTCGCGATGGCCGCGGCCTCCGACGACCTGTCCGCCACCGTCGACTACGGCGAACTGGCCGGGCGCGCGGTCGCCATCGTCGCGGGCCCGCCGCGCAATCTGATCGAGACGGTGGCCTCGGAAATCGCCGACGACATCATGACCGATCCCCGCATCGGCGCCGTCGAGGTAGCCGTGCACAAGCCCTCCGCCCCCATTCCGCACACCTTCGAGGACGTCCGCGTGGTCGCCACTCGCCGTCGCGCCGGGGAGTCGGCATGAGTCGCGCGGTGTTGTCGATCGGGTCCAATCTGGGGGATCGGCTGGCTCATCTGCGCAGCGTCGTGGAGGCGTTCGGGCCGCATCTGGTGGCGGTGTCGTCGGTGTATTCGACCGCACCCTGGGGTGGGGTGCCGCAGCAGGACTATCTGAATGCGGTGCTGGTGGTCGATGATCCGGGCGCCGGGGCGCGGGACTGGTTGCGCCGGGGACAGGAACTCGAGCAGGCGGCGGACCGGGTGCGCGAGGTGCGCTGGGGTGCACGGACTCTCGATGTGGACGTGATCTGGTGCGCCGAACAGCGGCCGGAGGGCCGGCGCGTGGTGCACAGCGCCGATCCGACCCTCACCCTGCCGCATCCGCAGGCGCACAACCGCGCCTTCGTGCTGGTGCCGTGGCTCGAGGTGGAGCCCGATGCGGTCCTCGAGGTGGACGGGCGGTCGCGGCCCGTGCGGGACTGGCTGGCCGCCCTGGATCCGGCCGAACTCGATGGGGTGCGCCCTACCGACCTCACGCTGCGGCCGGCCGTGTCATGAACGTCATGAAGCCGACGCGGGTGCTGGACCTCATCGCGAATGTGCTGGTCGCGGCGGTGGTGGCCTGGATTGCGACGCGCTGGGCGTATTCGAGCTTCCCGCCGATCACGGTGATCGCGGGTGCCTCGCTGTATCCGGTCGCCGCGCTGGAGGCGGTGCTGGCCTTCGTGATCCGCGCGCGGGTCGGTGATCAGCGCATCGGCAACGGCCCGAAACAGCTGCATCCCATCACGGCCGCCCGCGCTGTGGCGCTGGCCAAGGCGTCGGCGCTGGTGGGTTCGCTGGCGGCGGGGGTGTGGCTCGGCTTTCTCATCTGGGTGTTCCCCCAGCGCTCCACGCTGCGCGCGGCCGCCGCGGATACACCCGGTGCGATCGTCGGTCTGGTGGCGGGGGTCCTCCTGGTGGCGGCGGCGCTGTGGCTGGAGTATTGCTGTCGCGCCCCGAGTGATCCGCCCGACGAACCGGCAACTTCATAGCAAATATCACGCCCGGAATCACCGCCTGCGCTGCCAGCCGGAACTTGTCAAGCGAGCTATCCTCGCGAACATGGTTTCACCCTCCCGTAGCAGTACTTCCCGTCGACGGCGGGATGACGCGGGAAAATTCGTGATCGGCGTTTTGATTCTGCTCGGTCTGATTGCCAGCGTTTTTCTGATTTTCAGCAACAGTCTGCAGTTGGTCCGCGTCGGTTTGGTCACCGCGCTGTGGGCCGCCGTCATCGGCGCCTTGGCGGCGACCCGGTATCGCCGCGAGGCCGCGATCGACCAAGCCAAGGCGCGCGACCTGCAGACCGTCTACCAGCTGCAGCTGGAACGCGAGATCACCGCGCGCCGCGAATACGAGCTGAGCGTGGAGGCCCGGGTCCGGCAGGAGGTGGGCGCCGACGCCGCCGAGCTGGCCGCCCTGCGCTCGGAACTCACCGTGCTGCGGGAGAGTTTGCAGCGCCTGTTCGACGGCGATCTGCCGTCGGAACGCCCCGCGCTGCGCGCCGATGCCGTGCGCATCCAGGAGCTGCCCAGCGCGAATGCGGCGAACGATAACCCGATGGAAACCGAGACCTGGGACGCCTGGAGCGCCCCGTCGGTGCCGCTGACTCCTGTCTACGAGCCCGATTACCCCGAATCCCCCATCTTCGCCAGCCCCTACGACGACCCGGTGACCGCCGAAACCTCCGTCGTGCCGCCGGAATCCGTCGAAGCCGAGGACGACGACGAGCCGGAGAAAACCAACGGCCATGCCCCGGCGCCCCGCCCCGCCCCCGAACGCCGCGACATCCCCGTGGGCACCTCCGGTTCCCGCCGACGCCGCCGCGCTCGGGCCGAGGACGACGAGGACTATCCGGGCCGCAAGCTCTCGGTCGCCGAGATCATGGCCAACCTGCGGTCGGAGCAGGGCGGATCCTGAGGCTCGTGGCGGATATCACGCGGCCCCGCCCTGTGCGCGTCGCGGCGGCCGCCCTATTCTCGACTCCGTAACGTCCGGTACCCGCACGGCGGGACTGGAACGACATCGAGAGGACAATGGTGACCTCGGGCAAGGTTGTCTCAGAGGCTGACCCTGCGCCTGCACGACTGACGGTCGGCATCGTCTCGGCGGGACGCGTGGGCTCCGCACTAGGTGTGGCGCTGGAGCGCGCCGGCCATATCGTCTTCGGCATCTCCGCGATCTCCGATGCCTCGCGCCAGCGCGCCCGCACCCGGCTGCCGGATTCGCGGATCCTGCCCGCCGAACAGGTGGCCGCGCGCAGCGAACTGCTGGTCCTGGCGGTGCCGGACAGCGAATTGGCCGATCTCGTCGCGGGTTTGGCCACCGCGGGCGTGGTGCGCCCGGGCACGATCGTGGCCCACACCTCCGGCGCGAACGGCATCGGCGTGCTGGCCCCGCTGACCGAACGCGGCGCGCGCCCGCTGGCCATTCATCCGGCCATGACCTTCACCGGGCACGACGAGGACATCGCCCGGCTCGGCAACGCCTGCTTCGGGATCACCGCCGCCGACGAGGTCGGCTACGCCATCGCACAATCGCTGGTAATCGAGATGGGCGGCGAGCCGGTGCGGGTACTCGAGGAACATCGCACGCTGTATCACGCCGCGCTCGCGCACGGCAGCAATCATCTCGTCACGCTGATCGTGGACGCGGTGGCCGCGCTGCGCACCGCCCTCGCCGGCCCGGGCCTGCTCGGCCAGCAGGTGGTCGACGATCAGCCGAACGGCCTGGCCGAACGCATGCTGGCACCGCTGGCCTCGGCGGCCCTGGACAATGCGCTGCGGCGCGGGCAGGCGGCACTGACCGGCCCGGTCGCGCGCGGTGATGCGGCCGCGGTCGCGGCCCACCTCGAGGCACTCGCCGAGATCGACCCCCGCCTGGCGGCGGGCTATCGCGCACTGTCGCTGCGCACGGCGGAGCGGGCGCGTGCCGATTCGGATCTGATCGAATTGCTGGAGGGACCCCGCCTGATCGGTCAGGCCCGGAGGCGGCAGCGAAGCGTGACCACGGAGGGCCCCGATCAGGTGGAGAAAGGAAACTGATGTCCGACCCGAACCGCCTGCAGGCCCTGCGCGACTCTTATCGCCCGGGGGAGTTGACCGTCGTGCACGATCCCGCCAGGGTGACCGCCGTATCGAATGCGCTGCGTTCGGCGGGCCGCAAGGTCGCACTGGTGCCGACCATGGGCGCGCTGCACGAGGCCCATCTGGAGTTGGTGCGCCGCGCCAAGCGGACCAACCAGGTCGTGATCGTCTCGATCTTCGTCAATCCGCTGCAGTTCGCCGCGAACGAAGACTTCGACAAATATCCGCGCACGCTGGACGCCGACGTGGAGTTGCTGCGCGGTGAGGGCGTGGAACTGGTGTTCGCCCCCAGCGCCGCCGATATGTACCCCGACGGCCCGCGGACCTCGGTGCACCCCGGTCCGCTCGGCGCCGAATTGGACGGCGTGAGCCGGCCGACGCATTTCGCCGGGATGCTGACCGTGGTCGCCAAACTGCTGCAGATCGCCCGCCCGCACGAGGCGTTCTTCGGGGAGAAGGACTACCAGCAGTTGATCCTCATCCGGCAGATGGTGCGGGACTTGAACTTCGACGTGAAGATCGTCCCGATGCCCACCGTGCGCGAACCCGACGGCCTGGCCCTGTCCTCGCGCAATCGCTACCTCGACCCGGCCCAGCGCGAATTGGCGACCACCCTGTCGGCCGCGCTGACCGCCGGCCGGCACGCCGCGGGCCTGGGCGCCGACGGCGTTCTGGCCGCCGCGTGGGACGTGCTGAACGCCAGGCCCGACATCGACGTCGACTATCTGGAACTGCGCGGCGAAGATCTCGGCGAGATCCCGCCCAGCGGCAAGGCCCGCCTGCTGGTGGCCGCCCGGGTCGGCACCACCCGGCTCATCGACAACATGCCCCTGGTGATCGGCGTGCCCATAGACGGCCATCCCACCACCCCCGATGCCGCCTCCACCCAGGCGCTCTCGTAAGGAAGGCGACGACCATGTTGCGCACCATGATGAAGTCCAAGATCCACCGCGCCACCGTGACGCACGCCGACCTGCACTATGTCGGCTCGGTGACCGTGGATCCCGACCTGATGGACGCCGCCGATCTGCTCGAGGGTGAGCAGGTCTGCATCGTCGACATCACCAACGGCGCCCGCCTCGAGACCTACGTCATCGCGGGTGAGCGCGGCTCCGGAGTCATCGGAATCAACGGTGCCGCAGCACATCTGGTGCATCCCGGCGATCTGGTGATCCTGATCGCCTACGGCATGATGGACGAGCAGGAGCTGCGCGAGTACCAGCCCCGCGTGGTGTTCGTCGACGAACGCAACCGGCCCGTGGAACTGGGCTCGGATCCGGCGCATGCGCCGGAGGGCTCGGGCCTGTCCTCGCCGCGCTCGCTCACCTTCGCGTGAGCGACGGGGGTCGGGGATGCTGCTGACCATCGACGTCCGCAATACCAGCATCGAGATCGGGCTGTTCTCCGGCAGCGGCTCGCACGCGAAGCTGGTGCACACCTGGCGGATGCACACCAATCCGTTGTTGACCGCCGACGAATTCGCGATGCAGGTCCGCGGGCTGATCGGGGACCGGCTCGATCAGGTGGTCGGCGTGGCGGCGCTGTCCACCATGGCGCCGGTGCTGCGCGAACTGCGCACCATGGTGACCCGTTACTGGGCGGACGTGCCGCACGTGCTGGTGGAGCCCGGCGTGCGCACCGGGATCCCGCTGCTGGTGGACAACCCGAAGGAGATCGGCGCCGACCGGATCGTCAACTGCCTGGCCGCCTACCACCGCTTCGATTCGGCGGCCATCGTGGTCGACTTCGGCCCGGCCGCCATCTGTGTGGACCTGGTGTCGGCGAAGGGGGAATTCCTCGGCGGCAGCATCGCCCCGGGCGTGGAGGTCGCCACCGAGGCACTGGTCGCCCGCACCGCCCTGCGGCGTGCCGAACTGGCCCGGCCGCGCTCGGTGGTGGGCAAGAACAGCCTGGAATGCATCCAGTCCGGCGCGGTGTTCGGCTTCGCCGGACTGGTCGACGGCATCATCGACCGCATCCGCGACGAATTCGAAGCCTTCGCCGGTGACGACGTCGCGGTGGTCGCCACGGGCGTCACCGCCCCGCTGATCGTCCCGGAATCGGAGACCATCGAGCACCACGAGCCGCACCTGGCCCTGGACGGTCTGCGCCTGGTTTACGAGCGCAACCAGCAAAGACGGCGGTGACGTACCCAACAGGGTGCTTGTGCCGAGAGCTCCCCCTGCTAGACTTTCGGCCGTGTCTTACCGCGTGAGCATCCAGGAGTGTTGTCGAGGCTGATTCGCCTCGGCTGATGTCGGGGCTGCACATCCGCCCTCGACCATCCCCACTTCTCCTGGAGCCTCGCTCATGCGTTCCTCTGTAATCAGCTATCCCGCTCGTCCCGCGGTGGTGCCGCGTCCGGCGGCGACTCGGCTCACCTCCGAGATCACCGAGCGTGCGGTCGCCTCGGCGCTGCCCACGCGGCTGCGACCGGCCGATCTGCTGCGGCTCACCGACGAGGGCGCCGAGGACGTGCTGGCCGGTCGTTACGACCACCTGCTGCCGGCCAACGGTCGATGGCCCACCGAGAATCGGTGGGCCACAAGGCTGCTCTCCGACGAGGAGGTGGACGTCTGGCTGATCAGCTGGGTGCCGGACCAGTCCACCGAACTGCACGACCATGCCGGTTCGCTGGGTGCGCTCACCGTCCTGTCCGGCGCGCTGTCGGAATTCCGCTGGAACGGAAAGGAATTGCGCAACCGCACGCTCTCGGCGGGCGATCAGGCGTCGTTCCCGCTGGGCTGGGTGCACGATGTGGTGCGCGCTCCCGATCAATTCGCCGGTGCGGCCGGACCCTCGAATCCGACGCTGTCCGTGCACGCTTATTCACCACCGCTCACCGCCATGTCCTATTACGAGGTCACCGGCCACGGCACGCTGCGCCGCACCCGGACCGTCCTCACCGACCAGCCGGAAGGCGATGTGAAATGACGCACCTGACGATCGATCGCATGCTGGAGAACGCACGAGCGGAGTTGCGGCGGATCTACGCGTTCGAATTGCCGGAGGCCGTCGCTCGAGGCGCGCTGCTGGTCGACATTCGGCCGCAGGCACAGCGGGTCAAGGAGGGCACCCTGCCGGGCGCGCTGGTGATCGAGAGAAATGTCCTGGAATGGCGCCTGGATCCGACCAGTTCCGCACGGCTGGCGCTGGCCCGCGACCACGATGTGGAATGGATCGTCGTCTGCTCCGAGGGTTACACCTCGAGCCTGGCGGCGGCCGCCCTGCAGCAGCTGGGTTTGCACCGTGCCACCGACCTGGTGGGCGGATACCAGGCATTGAAGGCGGCCGGGCTGTTGTCGGTGGCGGCCGGTGCCCCGCACATCACCCGCGAGGCCGTCGCGCTCGCTTCGCTGTAATTCTTCTGCGGGGGTGGGTGCGGCCGGGACGAATTATGGCTCGGCGCAGGTAGTTCGGAATGGTTGTCGGCTTCGTCACAATTTCCGGATGGACGTTCGGCGGTCTCGGTTTCGTACCCGAAACGATGCCGATTCGTTACCCTCGGTAACTGTCCGGGCGGCGCGCAAAAGGATTTTCGGCGCACGATAGGGTAGTTCGTTGTGAGCACCCCGAACACCCCTTCCTCCGGTAGCTCCGCGGGCTCGGTTCCTGCGGAGCAAAGCCGTCCTGCCGCAGCGGAAGTCGACCTTCCCGAGCAGATGCGGATTCGCAGGGAGAAGCGGGAGCGGCTGCTCGAGCAGGGGACCGAGCCTTACCCGGTGGTGGTCCCGCGCACGCATACGCTCGCCGAAATTCGGGCCGCCTATCCGGACCTGGCACCCGACACGCAGACCGGTCTGCAGGTCGGGGTTGTCGGCCGCGTCATATTCATGCGCAATACCGGCAAGCTGTGTTTCGCGACGCTGCAGGAGGGCGACGGCACCAAGCTGCAGGCAATGATCAGTCTGAACGGGGTGGGCGCCGATGCGCTGGCCGCCTGGAAGGCCGATGTGGACCTCGGCGACTTCGTATTCGTACACGGCGAGGTGATCTCGTCGCGGACCGGTGAATTGAGCGTCATGGCCGATTCCTGGTCCATGGCGGCCAAGTCGCTGCGGCCGCTGCCGGTGGCGCACAAGGAGCTGAGCGAGGAGGCGCGGGTCCGCCAGCGCTACGTCGATCTGATCGTGCGGCCGGAGGCGCGGGAAATGGCGCGGACCCGGATCAAGGTGGTGCGGGCGCTGCGAAATGCGCTGGAGCGCAGGGGTTTTCTCGAGGTGGAGACGCCGATGCTGCAGACGCTGCACGGCGGTGCGGCGGCGCGCCCGTTCGTCACCCACTCCAATGCGCTCGATATGGATCTGTATCTGCGCATCGCGCCGGAGCTGTTCCTCAAGCGCTGCGTGGTCGGCGGCATCGAGAAGGTCTTCGAGATCAACCGCAACTTCCGTAACGAGGGCGCCGACTCGACCCATTCGCCCGAGTTCGCGATGCTGGAAACCTACGAGGCCTACGGCACCTACGACGATTCCGCCCGCATGATGCGGGAATTGATCCAGGAGGTGGCGTCGGAGGTCTTCGGCACCCTGGTGGTGACGCTGGCCGACGGGACCGAATACGATCTGAGCGGCGAGTGGAACACCGTGGAGATGTACCCCTCGTTGTCCGACGCGCTGGGGGTACCGGTCACCCCCGAAACGACGGTGCCGGAATTGCTCGCGTTGGCCGATCGCGTGGGTCTGGAAATTCCGCAGGACAAGGGCTACGGACACGGCAAACTGGTCGAGGAACTGTGGGAGCACAGCTACGGTGACAAGCTGTACGCGCCGACTTTCGTGCGCGACTTCCCGGTGGAGACCTCCCCGCTGACGCGGCAGCATCGCACCAGGCCCGGCGTGACCGAGAAGTGGGACCTCTACGTCCGCGGGTTCGAGTTGGCGACGGGCTATTCGGAACTGGTGGACCCCGTCATTCAACGGGAGCGCTTCATCGATCAGGCCAGATTGGCGGCGGCGGGCGACGACGAGGCGATGCGGCTGGACGAGGACTTCCTCGCGGCCATGGAACACGGTATGCCTCCGACAACCGGCACCGGTATGGGAATCGATCGGTTGCTGATGGCGTTGACCGGTCTGGGAATCCGGGAAACGATACTGTTCCCAATTGTGCGTCCGGTTGCTCGCTGAGCGATCGGATTGAATGCCGAAGTCCCGTCTTGGAAATCTCGGAATTCGAGGTATTCTCGACTCGGGTATCGGCCTAGTATGCGGGTCGCACGATTTCGAGAGGACGTTCATCTCATGGCAAAGAAGGTCACCGTTAGCCTGATCGACGATGTCGACGGTGAGTCCATCGCGGACGAGACCATCGAGTTTGCGATCGACGGTGTGTCGTACGAGATCGACTTGTCCGCGGCAAATGCGGCGAAGCTGCGGGATGGGTTGGAACCGTGGGTTTCCAACGCACGTCGGGTCAGTGGCCGCCGGCGCAGCAAGCCGGCCGGTGCCGGGGCGGGTCAGCCGAAGAGCCGGGTCTCGATGGATCGTGAGCAGAGTGCCGCAATTCGGGAATGGGCTCGGCGCAAGGGGCACAAGGTCTCCGCGCGCGGCCGTATCTCCGCTGACATTACCGAGGCGTACAACAAGGAAGTCGGTCGCAACAACTAGAGCGACGACTCGGTTTGTCCTTTCGCCGCTGCCGCCCGGAGGCATCGTGCACCGTCCGGGCGGCAGCGGCTTTTTTCATATCATTTCCGCATAACCGGTGAAAGCGCCGGTTTCCGGATACGTGTGATGCGATCTTGCTTCGGGGTGATCCGGCGCGGCACCATGGAAACTGTGCGAAAGACGTCACCGGCTCCGGTGATGAGTGAGGGATCGGCACTGTGACCGGATTTCATGGATCGTTCCTTCGATTCACCGACGACACCGGCCATCGCCAGGAGTTGGTGCTCTCCCCGGATCGCCAGCGCATCACCATCGGGCGTTCCCCGCAGGCGGACCTGACGCTGTCCTGGGATGCCGAGGTCTCGCGGCTGCACGCGTCGGTGGAGTATCTGGGCGCGCACTGGACGATCGTCGACGACGGGTTGTCGCGCAACGGCACCTTTGTCAACGGTGAGCGACTGGTGGGCCGGCGGCGGCTCACGGCGGGGGATCGGATCCGGATGGGCTCGTCGCTGCTGTCGTTCCACGATTTCAGCGGCGTCGTCGACGATGCGACGCGCACCTCGACCGCCTCGCTGCCGACGCTGCGTTCGCTGACCGAGACTCAGCGCGCGGTCCTGATCGCGTTGTGCCGCCCGTACAAGAACAATGCCGAGTTCGCCACACCGGCGTCGAATCAGCAGATCGCCGACGAGCTGTTTCTGAGCGTGGACGCGATCAAGACCCACCTGCGCACCCTGTTCGCCAAGTTCGGCGTCGAGGATCTGCCGCAGAACCAGAAGCGCGTGCGGTTGGCGGGGCTGGCCCTGCAGGCCGGCATCGTTTCCGATCGGGATCTGTGATTTCGCGCTCTCCTGGAACACGTTCTCGCTAGCCTTCTGGAACGAGTTCCATTTTTGGGAGGGCTCATGCGACGCGGGCTGCGGCGGCTGCCGGTATCGATGCTGATCATGGCGGTATTGACCGCACTGTGGGCGGGGGCAGGAGCGGCGCACGCCAAATACCCGGTCGTCTACAACTTCTTCGCCGGAATCCCCGGTGAACTGCGCAACCCCGGCGGTTCGCTGCCCGGCTCCAACGACTGGTCGTGCCGGCCGAGCGCGGCCCATCCGGCACCGGTGGTGCTGCTGCACGGCACCGGCGGCGGGGCGCAGACCAATTGGGGCGTCTATGTTCCGCTCCTGGCCAACGAGGGGTACTGCGTCTACGCGCTGACCTACGGCGCCCTCGACCTGCCCTGGCCGCTCTCGGCGATCGGCGGCATGCGGCCGATCGAGCAGAGCGCCGCCGAGGTGGCGGCCTTCGTCGACCGGGTGCGCGCGGCGACGGGTGCGGCCAAGGTCGACCTGATCGGGCACTCACAGGGAAATGTCGTCGGCAATTACTACATCAAGCGCCTGGGCGGTGCCGTCAAGGTCGGCCGGTTCGTCGCCATCGCGGCCCCGTGGACGGGCACCTTCGCCCCGATGGTCGACCCGGTGCGCGCCTTCGCCCGGCAGTTGGGCGCCGAACCCGCCGTCGACGGCCTGCTGAGCGCCGGGATGTGCGTCCCGTGCAGCCAGATGGCCGGGCACTCGGAATTCATGAACGCCCTGTTCGCCGACGGCGTATACGACCCGAACGTGATCTATACCAATATCGGCACCCGCTACGACGAGCTGGTCGTGCCCCATTCGATCGGCCTGATGCCCGGGCCGGGAACCACGAATATCCTGGTTCAGTATGGCTGCCCGGCCGACCTGTCCGACCATGCGGGCATCGCGGGTAGCCCGCGGGCGGCGCTGTTCGCCCTGAACGCACTCGACCCGGGCAACCCTCGCGCGGTGCCCTGTCACCTCGTTCCGCCGATCACCGGCGGTTAGCGAGGCCGGGGCGGGGTAGCACCCACGTCGTGGGCGTAACGGGGCCGAGCCGGGATCGAGTCGCAACCAACGGGTGCGAAGGTCACCGGCAGATTCCGGCGCGGCCGAGGTCGAGGTCGATTTTCGCCCTCCGACCGGCGGGTTGTTCGCTCTGGGCGTATCGGGACGGAAACGAACCCGGCCACCGCTGCGTTATGACTGAATGAGTCGTGTTGTCGGCGGTCCGCAATAGGGTGGACGCACGGCGACCGTAACCCCCGCCAACTAGAGTGGGAGGCGAGGGGATGCAACCCCAGGGCTTCATGGCAGGCTGACGCTCAGTCGACTGAAGCGCCGGACGGCCATAGATAGCGGAGCAGGAAGTGAGGGAGCGATGTTCGAGAGGTTCACCGACCGCGCGAGGCGCGTCGTTGTCCTGGCTCAGGAAGAGGCCAGGATGCTCAACCACAACTACATCGGCACCGAGCACATCCTGCTTGGCTTGATCCATGAGGGTGAG
>NZ_JADLQQ010000018.1 GCF_015477765.1 Nocardia transvalensis
CGGCTCGGACCGTGGGGCGGGTCCTCTCGGCTCGGACCGTGGGGCGGGTCCTCTCGGCTCGGACCGTGGGGCGGGTCCTCTCGGCTCGGACCGTGGGGCGGGTCCTCTCGGCTCGGACCGTGGGGCGGGTCCTCCCGGCTCGGACCGTGGGGCGGGTCCTCCCGGCTCGGACCGCGGGGCGGGTCCTCCCGGCTCAGACCGCCCGGGGCGGGTCCTCTCATTCCCTGCCCCGGCGCGCAGCGACGGGGCAGGGGTCTAGGCGACCTGTGTGGGTGGGGTCCAGTCGTAGAGGGAGTTGGTCAGGCGGGTGTTCACCGTGGGTGGGGTCAGGCGGGCGGCGAGGTTGCGGACGCGGGCGGCGGTGGGGGTGTTGCCCTGGAGGGCTCGGCCCATGCGGCCCGACAGGTGGGCGATGCGTTGGGTGCGGGGGCGGCGGGCGATGTCGTAGGTGTGGAGGCCGGGAAGGACGCCCTGGGCGGTGACCGCGTCGGCGAGGACCACTGCGTCTTCGAGGGCCAGGCAGGCGCCCTGGCCGACGTCGGGGGTGACGGCGTGGGCGGCGTCGCCGACGAGGGCGATGGGGCCGCGGACGAAGGACGGTAGGGGCGTGGCGAGGTAGTGGACCTCGTGCACCAGCACCGCCTGGGGTGGGGTGGCGGAGACGACCGCGGCGATCGGCTCCGGCCATCCCGCGAGGCGCGCGGTGAGGGTGCGCGGATTCGGTTCGGGCGCGGTGTCGGCGGTGTCGAAGGCGTACCAGTAGATGCGGCCGTCGCCGAGTGGCATGATGCCGATGCGCAGGCCGTCGCCCCAGGTCTCGCTGAGCATCGAGGCGACCTCGAGCCGCTCGGCGGCGCGCGCGGGGACGATGCCTCGCCAGGCGACGTATCCCGCATACCACGGACCGGGATGGTCGGGAAACAGTGCGGCGCGCAGGCGACTGTGCACACCGTCGGCGACCACGACCAAGTCGGCCGAGTGCACGAACGGCCCACCCGGCCCGGCGACGGTGACCGTGGCGATATCGCCGTCGGCCGCCACGCCGATGGCCCGCCGATCCGTGTGCACCGGCACCTCACCGA
Organism: Nocardia transvalensis; assembly: GCF_015477765.1. GTDB lineage: Bacteria > Actinomycetota > Actinomycetes > Mycobacteriales > Mycobacteriaceae > Nocardia > Nocardia transvalensis_A. The sequence goes on from NZ_JADLQQ010000018.1 coordinate 1,083, forward strand.
GCGATTCCAGCAGCAGACCGTGCAGGTCGGCGCGGGACAGCGAATACAGCCCGAAACCGAATCTCGTCGCCAGCTCGTCGGAGTCGATGTGCATCACCCGGCGTCCGCCGTGCAGACGGGCCTCCAGGCCATCGAGCCGCCGCCACCGGTCGACCGCGGCGATATCGAGCCCCAGCCGCCGCAGCGCTCGCATGGCGTTGGGCGCGATGCTCAGCCCCGAGCCGGAAGGGCCGAAGTCGACGGCCCTTTCGTGCACCTCCACCTGCCATCCGTTGCACCGCAATGCGCGTGCCGTCGCCAGCCCGCCGATGCCCGCACCGATGACGATCGCCTTACCGGACATGTCGATCCTCCCGTTATTGCATGAAACTTTAGTTAGAGACTCTAACTCGAGTTAGAGTGTCTATCGTGACGAACGAGAGAACCGTCCGCCGCGACCGGGTCCGGCAGGCGACGATGGCGGAGATCCGGGCGACCGCCCGGCGATTGCTGATCAAGGGCGGATCCGAGGCGGTCACCGTCAACGCGGTGGCCCGTGAGATGGGCATGAGCGGACCGGCGCTCTATCGCTACTACCCGAGCCACGACCTGCTCGTGCAGGCCGTCACCGCCGGTTTCTACGAGGAGCTGTCCACCGAGATCCGCGCGGTCCGCGACGAATTCGCCGAGGCCACCGCCTCGCGGCGACTACTCGCCATGTGCCGGGCCCTGCGCGGCTGGGCGACCGAGCATCCGGCGGAATTCGGCTGGATGTTCGCCACCCCCAGCACCACGCTCGCGCCCGAATCGCTCAGCCACGAGGCCGCTCTCGGCTTCGAGGCGGTCTTCCGCGACGAGGTCGCCGCTCGGTGGACAACGAACCCGTTTCCGGTACCCGAACTGTCGGAGCTGGATCCGGGCCTGCGCGAGCAGCTGACCGCCTACTCCCGCAGCATCGACGGCCAGCTGCCACCCGAGGCCGCCCACGTCTTCCTCGTCTGCTGGATCCGTCTCTACGGCCTGCTGTGCATGGAGGTGTTCGGGCAGGTGAAGTTCGCCTTCACCGATCTCACCCCGATATACGAGGACGCCTTGCGCGAGATCTGTGGGGCGCTGGGCCTGGACTACGAGGCCGGGCAATGAGTACCCACAAGAATCGAGCCCGCGCCGTGAGTACCCGGCTCGCCCACTGGAATTCGCCTCGCATCCTGGTCGCCATCGTGCTCGGCTTCTCCCTGCTCGGCCCGCTGCTCGCCGACCTCGCCATCCCGGATGTCGCCGAGCTGCACCTGCACAATCCGGCCTGGCCGCCGCATGCCAAATTCGGATTGGACGCGCAGCTGTTCATCGCCGTGGTCATGCTCGTCCTGCTCGCCGCCGCGCTGCTCCTCGAGGGCCGACGCGAACGCCGCCACTGAGCCCCGGCACGATATCCGGGGCAGGATGGGGCCGTGCGTGAACTCGTCGTGCTGGGGACGGCCAGCCAGGTGCCCACCCGTCAGCGCAACCACAACGGGTACCTGCTGCGCTGGGACAGCGAGGGACTGCTGTTCGATCCGGGTGAGGGCACCCAGCGGCAGATGCAGTTCGCGGGGGTGTCCGCGACCGGCCTCACGCGCATCTGCCTCACCCACTTCCACGGCGACCACTGCCTCGGTCTGCCCGGCGTGCTGGCCCGGCTCAATCTGGATCAGGTGCCGCATCCGGTCGACGTGTGCTATCCGGGATCCGGTCAGGTCTTCTACGAACGGCTGCGCGATGTGGTTCCGTGGTTCCCCGGACTGCGCGAGCGTCCGATCGCCGCCGAGGGGCCGATCACGCTCGGGGATGCGGCGTTCACCCTCGAGGCCGTGCGGTTGTCCCACCGCATCGACACCTTCGGCTATCGGCTCGTCGAACCGGACGGCCGCCGGATGCTGCCCGACCGGCTCGCCGCGCTCGGCATCGTGGGGCCCGACATCGGCCGGCTGCAACGCGAGGGCACGCTGCGCCTGGCGGACGGACGCGTCGTCACCGTCGACGAGGTCTCGACCCCGCGGCGCGGCCAGCGCTTCGCCTTCGTGATGGACACCCGAATGTGTTCCGGCGTCGAGGAATTGGCGCAGGACGCCGACATGCTCGTCATCGAGGCGACTTTTCTGGACGCCGATGCCGCCCTCGCGCACGAATTCGGTCATCTGACCGCCGCCGAGGCCGCCCGGGTGGCCGCGGCCGCCGGAGTGCGCACCCTGGTGCTCACTCATTTCTCGCAACGCTACAGCGAACTCGAGGGCCATCGCGCGGAGGCGAGCAAGTACTTCGACGGCGAGCTGATCGTGGCCGAGGATCTGATGCGGGTACCGCTTCCAACTCGCCGGTAACTTAGGCATATCCTCAGGCCATGCCGTATTTGGAACGTGACGGGGACGTGTTCGTGGTCTACCTCGGCAACGAGGGGCAGACCGATAGCGAGAACCGCTTCCACCCCGACTGGATCGACGCATTCCACGGGTTGCTGGACGAGGTCGAGGGCTCCGAGGGGCCCGCGGCGCTGGTCACCGTCTCGACCGGCAAGTTCTACAGCAACGGCCTGGACACCGACTGGCTGTTCGGCAACTTCGACCGCAACTGCTGGTACCTGGACCGGGTCCATTCGCTGTACAGCCGCCTGCTGACCTTCCCGATGGCCACGGTCGCCGCGCTCAACGGCCATGCCTTCGGGGCGGGGGCGATGCTGGCCACCTCCCACGACTTCCGGGTGATGCGCGCCGACCGCGGGTTCTGGTGCCTGCCGGAGGTGCATCTGGGGATGCCGTTCACCGTGGCGATGAACGCGCTGGTCACCGAGCGGCTGACCAATCAGGTCGCGGTGGAGGCCATGACCACCGGCCGCCGCTACGGCGCCGACGATGCGATCGCCGCCGGAATCGTGGACGAGAAGGCCGACGCCGACAAGGTGCTCGCGGTCGCGGTCGACCGGGCCGCGGCGCTGGCCGGAAACCGCAAACCGAACCTTCCGGTCATCAAGCAGGCCCTGCACGGCCGGGCGCTGGCGGGGCTCGCGGTCGAGACCACACCGGAGAACCTGAAGTTCGCGCCGCGATAACCCGATAGGCGCCGCGGCGGCCACAGTGCAACACTGTGTGCCATGCCACGCAGCGGCGAGGACCGGATCAGGGAGCAGTCGGGTGCGCGGGCGGATCTCGTCACGCCCGCGGACTCCGCCCTGACCGCGGCCGCCGACACCGCCATCGGTGCCGCGGCGGACGAGCTGATCGCGCTGTCGCATGCGATCCACGCCGAGCCCGAACTGGCCTTCGCGGAGAAGCGCAGCGTCGCAAAAACTCTCGCCCCGCTCGCGGCGCGCGGATTCGATATCGAGACGCCCGTCGCCGATCTCGACACCGCCTTCACCGCCACATACGGCAGCGGTGAGCTGGTGGTGGGAATCTGCGCGGAGTACGACGCGTTGCCCGAGATTGGACATGCCTGCGGGCACAACATCATCGCCGCATCGGCGGTGGGGGCCGCGCTGGGCTTGGCCCGAGTGGCCGACGTGTGCGGAATCACGGTCAAGGTTTTCGGCACACCGGCCGAGGAGAGCGGCGGTGGCAAGGTGCTGATGCTCGAGCGCGGCGCATTCGACGGCGTGGCGATGGCCATGATGGTTCATCCCGGGCCGATCGACATCATCGGCGCGCGCTCGCTGGCGCTGGCAGACCTGTCGATCGTGTACCGCGGGCACGAGGCGCATGCCAGTGCGGCGCCCGAACAGGGCCGAAACGCCGGGGACGCGGTGACCGTCACACAGGTTGCTCTCGGATTGCTGCGGCAACATCTGCGACCCGGGCAGCAACTCCACGGTATAGTCAAGTCGGGTGGCGTGGCCCCCAACATCGTGCCCGGACATGCGGAACTGCTGTATTACCTACGAGCAGGCGACTCCGCATCCCTCGATGATCTGATGCGACGCGCATCGGCCTGCTTCGAGGCCGGGGCACTGGCGACCGGGTGTACCCACGAAATCCGGACGCTCGCGCCCACATATACCGAGCTCACGCCCGATCCCGCACTACTGTGTGCCTATCGCGAGCAGATCGTCGGGATGGGCCGGGTGCCGCTCGCGCCGGAGCTCGAGGCGTCGCGACCGTTGGGTAGCACCGATATGGGCAACGTCACGAACGTCATTCCGGGCATCCACCCGGTTATCGGCATTGAGGCCGGTGGTGCGGTGACGCATCAGCCGGAATTCGCGGCGGCGTGCGTGACGCCCTCAGCGGATCTGGCGGTGACAGATGGGGCTACAGCTCTGGCGCGTACCGCGATACAGATTGCGGGCGATCAATTTCATAGGGACAGGTTGTTGGAGCGCAGCATTCAGCGACAGGAGGAAATTCGGTGAGCACAAGCGGGGGGTCCGCGGCGGGTGTGGCGGACCCGGAGGAGGCGGCGGCTTCGGAGAACTCCGGAGGCTCCAGATCTTCGACGACCGAGGCGTCGGCCATCGTATCGGCCGGTCGCCAGGCCGTCGACGGGTGGCTGAGCGAGCACACGGAGGATCTGATCGGGTGGCGGCGGCACATCCACGCCAACCCGGAACTGTCGCGCACCGAATTCGCCACGACCGAATTCATCGAGACCTGGCTGGTCAAGGCCGGGCTCGAACCGCAGAAGCTCCCGACCGGCACCGGCATCATCTGTGACATCGGCCCCGAGGGCCCGCGCATCGGCCTGCGCGCCGATATGGACGCGCTGCCGCTGCAGGAGTACACCGGCCTGCCGTTCGCCTCCACCGTGCCGGGCGTGTCGCACGCCTGTGGGCACGATGCCCACACCGCCATCCTGCTCGGCACCGCGATGGCGCTGGCCGAGGTGCCCGAACTACCGGTCGGCGTGCGGCTGGTGTTCCAGCACGCCGAGGAGGTCATGCCCGGCGGCGCGATCGATATGGTGGCCGCGGGTGCGATGGAGGATGTGTCGCGGATGTTCGCGCTGCACTGCGATCCGCGGCTCGAGGTCGGCCGGGTCGGCGTGCGGGTCGGGCCCATCACCTCCGCGGCCGACACCGTAGAACTGGTGCTGGATTCGCCCGGCGGCCACACCTCGCGCCCGCACCTGACCAGCGATCTGGTCTATGCCATCGGCACCGTGATCACCGGCCTGCCCGGTATGCTCAGCCGCCGTATCGACCCGCGGACCAGCACCGTGATGGTGTGGGGTGCGGTGTCGGCGGGCAAGGCGCCCAATGCCATTCCGCAGACCGGCATGCTCACCGGCACCGTGCGCACCGGCGATCACGCCACCTGGTCGCTGCTGGAGCCGATGGTCCGCGAGATCGTCGAGGGCCTGCTCGCGCCGACCGGCGTGCGGTATCAGCTGAACTACAAGCGCGGCGTGCCGCCGGTGGTCAACGACGAACAGGCCACCCGGATGTTCGAGAACGCCATCCGCGAGCTCGGGCCCGACGCCCTCGCCGACACCCCGCAGTCCGGCGGAGGCGAGGACTTCTCCTGGTATCTGGAGGAGGTCCCGGGCGCGATGGCCCGGCTGGGCGTCTGGTCGGGCGTGGGCCCGCAACTGGACCTGCACCAACCCACCTTCGACATCGATGAACGAGCCCTACAGGTCGGCGTCCGCGTCATGACGAACCTGGTCCTGCAGGCCCACTGATAGGTCGGCCCGCCTTCCCGGCGGGCCGCTACATCAACCCAAAGGTTCCCGGACCCACATTGCGACTGTTGCGGGTCCGCAGGGCGTGGACATAGTCGGCCGGTGCGCCCGCCCTCTCCGCCGCATCGGCGATCACCCCCAGATAGCGCGCCGAGGGTAGCCCGCCCTCGTAGGCGTCGAGCACGTACAACCATGCCAGCACCGGCTCGGTGCCGGTGCCGGGAGTCGGGGTGACCCGCAGCCGGATCTTTTTGTGGATGCCGAAATCCGAGCCCTCCCACCGGTCGAGATTGACCTCGTCGTCGGGGGACACGTCGTAGAGCACGACGAACACTCGCGAGCCGGGCTCCTCGACCACCGTGGCCAGCGGCCCCTCCCACCCGATGTCGTCTCCGGCGAAGGTCAGGCGCCAACCCTCCAGCCAGCCGGTTCCGTACACGGGTGAGTGCGGACAGCGCTTGAGCATCTGCTCGGGATCCATATTGGACCCATAGGCGGCGTATATCGGCACTCAGCAAGAGTATCGAATAAGAACCCCCAGCCGCGCCTGATGGCGCCGCCTCCGGCGTCGCGGGTTTGCTGTGTTCATGGCGGCGGCTCCGCCGCCGCGGGTTTGCGGCGCCCTGATGGCTCGGCTTTCGAGGGCCGCTGCTTGCTCCTTCGTCGCGTACGCAGCGACCCTCGAAAGCCGAGCCGCGCCGCAAACCGTGCGGGGCTGCGTGAGTGCGGGTGGTCTGTGTTTCAACTGAGGCTGGGACGCTTGGTCGTTTCATCGTCGGTCGCGCGGCTCCGGCTCACCGGCGATGCGGTCAAACGTGCCGAGAGCTGGCCCGATAACGTAAAGGGGTATCGGAGATCCCGGTTGCACAGCTCTACAGCGGAGGTACACATGACCCGCATTGCAATCATCGGGGGCGGCCCCGCCGGCTACGAAGCGGCGTTGGTGGCGGCCCAGCACGGCGCGTCGGTCACGGTGATCGATCGCGACGGCATCGGTGGCGCATGCGTGCTGTGGGACTGTGTTCCGTCCAAGACCTTCATCGCCTCCACCGGCGTGCGCACCGATCTGCGGCGCGCCCGCGATCTGGGTGTCACCCTGCATCCGGCGCAGGCGAAGATCCGGCTGTCGGAGGTCAACGCCCGCGTGAAGACGCTGGCACAGGCACAGTCCTCCGATATCCGCTCCAAACTGCAGGCCGCGGGAGTCACCGTGCTCAACGGCCGCGGCGAGCTGATCGACCAGATCGCCGGACTGGCGACGCACCTGGTGCGCGCGACGCTGGCCGACGGCAGCGAACGGGTCCTCGAGGCCGATGTGGTGCTGATCGCCACCGGCGCGAGCCCGCGCGTGCTGCCCGGTGCGGAACCCGACGGTGAGCGCATCCTGGACTGGCGCCAGCTCTACGACCTGAAGGAGCTGCCGGAAACCCTGGTGGTCGTCGGTTCCGGTGTGACCGGTGCGGAATTCGTCTCGGCCTATACCGAAATGGGCGTCAAGGTGAAGGTGGTGTCCAGCCGCGACCGCATCATGCCGGGCGAGGACGCCGACGCCGCGCTGGTGCTCGAGGACGCCCTGACCGAACGCGGTGTGGAACTGTTCAAGCAGGCCCGCGCCGATGCGGTGGAGCGCACGGCCGACGGCATCGTCGTCAAACTCTCCGACGGTCGCGCGGTCACCGGCTCGCATGTGCTGATGACGGTCGGCTCCACGCCCAACACGCAGAACCTCGGACTGGAACGGATCGGCATCCAGCTCGACAAGGGGGGTTATCTTCGCGTGGACCGCGTCTCGCGCACTCCGGTGCCCGGCATCTACGCGGCCGGCGACTGTACCGGCGTGCTGCCGCTGGCCTCGGTGGCGGCCATGCAGGGCCGGATCGCGATGTATCACGCGCTCGGCGAGGGTGTGCAGCCGATCCGGCTCAAGACGGTCGCCTCGGCCGTGTTCACCCGCCCGGAGATCGCCACGGTCGGCGTCAGCCAGAACGCCATCGACAACGGTGAGGTGCCCGCGCGCACGGTCATGCTGCCGCTGAACACCAACCCGCGGGCGAAGATGTCGGGGCTGCGCCGCGGCTTCGTGAAGATCTTCTGCCGCCCCGCCACGGGCGTGGTCATCGGCGGCGTGGTGGTGGCGCCGATCGCCTCCGAGCTGATCCTGCCCATCGCGATGGCGGTGCAGAACAATCTGACGGTCAACGATCTCGCCCAGACCTTCTCGGTCTACCCGTCGCTGTCCGGTTCGATCACCGAGGCGGCCCGCCAGCTCATGCGCCACGACGACCTGGGCTGACGGATAGGACCAGGTGCCCGGCGCATCGGGGGCTTGACAGTCGAGTGCGCAAGGGGCGAACGGGTCTCGAGTCCGTGTTGCCTGAATGTTGTTCGTGTGGTTCACTTCCCGCAGAGATGCGTGTGATGGTCGGTTGATAGGTGTCACGTGTGCGGGGGGATCGTCTTTCCCGAACCGGAAATCCGCCAACGGCCCCCGGGCCGCGACAGGGTGCGGACCGGGCATCTGATGAGGGACAACTGGAGAGCGACCGCCTCAGCAGTGAGTCGACGGTCAGGCTCGGGAAAGGGATTGACGAGCAGTGAAACATCGTAAGCCGAGTCGGGTGCAGCGAGCGATGGCCACCACGTCGTTGCCTCTGGCCACCGCGGCGGCGGTCGCGACCATCCTGTCGGCGCCGGCGAACGCCGCGCCCAACAACGAGGCTCCGGTGCCGACCACGCCGGCCTCGCCGTCCCAGGACAACGCCGCCGCACCGCAGGATCAGAACGCCCCGCAGCAGCAGCCGGACCCCAACTGCCCCGACCCGTCGGTGCCCTGCACCCCGGGGGAGAACCAGGCGCCGGGGAGCCCGCAGCAGCAACAGCAGCAGCCGGGCACCACACCCCAGCCGGGCACGACCTCACCGCAGCCGGGTGTCACGACACCGCAGCCCGGTACCACCACGCCGCAGCCGGGTGTGACTACGCCGCAACCGGATTCGCCGCAGATGGCCGGTCCGGGCCAGCCGGGCGTGACCACCCCGCGCGTGGCGCCGCTGCCGGTGCCGGGCCAGAGCAATCCGGGCGCCGCACCCGAGCAGGCGGTGCAGCCGGATCAGAACGGCGCCCAGCCCGAGCAGCTGCGTCCGGGCCAGCCGCCCCAGTCACAGGATCAGGGTGTGGTGACTCCGAACCGGCCGCAGCCGCGCCAGCAGCCGCAGGGCCAGGGCAACACCGACTCCCTGACCGGAAACCAGGGCAGCCAGCAGCAGGAACAGCCTCGGTGGAATTCGCCGAGCCTGCAGGCCGCACCCGCCGCGCCGGTCGTGGCCATGGACGGCCCGCGCACCGAGGTCGGCGCCAATATCGACGGCGGTCCGGTGCTGCCCGGCTATGTGGCCAACACCCGCCACTTCAGCAACCTCGACGGTTACGTCGGCACCATCGGCTACCGCACCCCCACCGGCTCGGGCGACGCCGGTATGTCGGTGGAGTTCGTGGAGGCCAACAAGATCAAGCTCACCTCCTACACGCATGCCACGGGCTTCGACGATCTGAAGTCGGAGACCTATATCGACACCACCCAGGCCAATGCGGCGAAGGCCGCCGTGGAGGGCTGGATCCGGCAGCAGCCGGGTGGTGCCGCCGCACTGGATGCCGCTGCCCGAATTGGTAGGCTTCCGGAGGGCGAGATCGCCCCGCAGACGGTCGACGTCGCGGGCGTTACCACCCAGTGGGGTGGCGACGTCCGGTACTGACACAGGGCGAATGGTTGTGTGGGGCGGTCGGTGACCGCCCCACGCGTGTGTCATGGGGAAGGGACGGGTGATGGGCTCCGCAGACGACGCAAAGCGTGGCGACGACTCCGGGCGGCCGGATCCGGAGTCACGGGATCAGGGTGATTCTGCGTTCGGTCCACCCATGTCCGAATTCGGACCGCCGGTCACGGAATTCGGTCCGCCGCTGAAGGATTTGGCACCGCCCGCCGGTACCTCGGGTCCGATCGGCTGGGCACCCGCCGATGCGCCGGAACGTCCGACCCTGGGATGGCAGCCTGCCGACGCCCCGCCGACGCCGCCCATACCGCCGCAGTACCGCGCGCCGGATTCCCGTACGCCGCAGGAGCCGCCGCGGATGCCCGGGCCGACTACTCCGCGCGCACCGGAGTCCGGGCGTCCTTCCACACCCTCGGCAAAGGACGAATCGTGGTGGCAGTCGACCTCCGACGGCTACCCGCCCACTCCGCCGCCCTCCGCCTCGGTTCCGCCCCGGTCCTCGTCCGGCTCGCTGTGGGACGACGATGAGTTGGCGAAGAAGCTGGTCGTATCCCGGCCCGCGCCGACCGAACCGGTGGAACCGGAACAGCCCAAGCGCAATGTGGGGTTGATTGCCGGTGGTGTGGCCGCCTTGGTCGTGCTGATCGCGGTGGTCCTGGTGATTGTCTTCGCCACTCGGGACAAGGGGTCCGACACCGCCAACGTCCCGGCAGGGTCCACGACGCCCTCGGCTGCCGCGGTGAGCTGTCCGGCGCGCACAGAGGGCAATGTCACATACGGCAACGGCCCGGGGGACACCAGCAGCGGCGTCAAGGCCATTCTCGGCTTCCAATACGCGTTCTTTCACGAGCGCAGCGGAGCCAAGGCGCGCGAGTTCGTGGCACCGGATGCGAACTTCTCTCCCGCCGAGGTCATCCAGCACGCCATCGACGCCCAGATCCCGGTCGGGACCACGTACTGCCTCAAGATCGAGGAGATGTCACCGGACCGCTACATCGTCAGCTTCGCCGAGCATCGGCCCGACGGTAAGCCGATCGAGCATCGGCAGGACGTCCGGGTGGTGAACCGGGACGGAAAGTCACTGATCTGGGTGATCTACGAGTGACGGGCTGCCGCCGCTCGGGGCACGTTTCTCAGAATTTGGGAAATTAGTTTCAGATTCTGAGTTCTGTGTGCGACAGTTGGCGCATCCGGTATTCCTTTCGGAGGTATCCATGTCGCCGATCACTCCACCACTGGCCCACCGCCTCGACGGGCTGCAGAGCTCGGCGATTCGTGACCTGCTCAACCTGACCGCCCGCCCCGACATCATCGGCCTGGCCGGTGGCCTGCCGGACGAACAGCTCATGCCGCGCGACCGGATTGCGCTGGCGGCCGAGTCGGCGCTGACCGACCGCACGCGGTTGCAATACACCGAATCCGCCGGTTGGGGGCCGCTGCGCGAGGTGCTGGCAACGCGGGAATCGGCGCGGCTGGGGCGAGCGGTGCCGATCGAGGAGGTGTTCGTCACCCACGGCTCACAGCAGGCGCTGTCGCTGCTGGCCGAGGTCCTGCTCGATCCCGGCGCGCTCGTGATAGTCGAGGATCCGGCGTATGTCGGTGCGCTGCAAGTATTTCGGGCCGCAGGCGCGCGAATCGTCGCCGTGCCGCTGGATGCCGAGGGCATGCGGGTCGACGAACTGGCCGACCTGCTCGCCCGCGGCGAGCGACCAGCGGTCGTCCACACGGTGAGCAACTTTCACAATCCCCGCGGAGTGACGATGGCCCCCAGTCGCCGCCGTGCGCTCGCCGAATTGGCCGAGCAACACGGCTTCTGGGTGATCGAGGACGATCCCTATGGCGAACTGTGGTTCGACAAGCCCTCACCCGAACCCGTTGCGTCCTACTCGCCCAACGTGATTCGGCTCTCCAGCGCCTCGAAGATCCTGGCTCCGACCCTGCGGACGGGATGGATGGTCGCCCCGAATACGGTGTGCCGCGGCGTGGAACTGCTGAAACAGGGCGCGGACCTGTGCGGTTCGGCGCTGACCCAACAGATCACCGCCGATCTACTCGCCGACGATCAGTGGCTGACCGAGCATGTCGACAAGGTGCGCCGCATCTACGGTGAACGGGCCGAGGCCCTGGTCGGCGCGCTCCGTGCCGACCTCGGCGACCGGGTGGTGAGTACCGATGCCGCGGGCGGAATGTTCGTGTGGGTCGATTTCACCGATGGCACCGACACCGTCGAGTTGTTGCCGCGGGCCGTCGATCACGGCGTCGCCTACGTGCCCGGCTCGGCCTTCGCCGTCGGCGAGGACTGTCGACAGTCGATGCGCCTGTGCTTCACCACCTCCGATGCCGTGACGCTCCGGGAGGCCGTCGACCGGTTGGCACGAGCCCTGGCGGACAACCCACTGCCGCACTGATTTTCGACCGCACCTCTGAGAGCCAGAGGTGCGGTCGCTGCTCGGCCCATGGTCGAGAGAGCTACCCCGGGCTGATGACGCCGGGCTGGGTGCAAGAGCCGCCGCCGGGCTGGCCACACGGAATGAAGGTGCCGTCCGGGTAGTAGGTGCCTGCAGGGGCGGCGGGGTTCGGTGAGCCATCCGGGAGGGTGGGATTCGCCGGCCAGGTGGCACTGGCCGTGCCGATGCCAACTCCGAGGGTCAGGAGCGCGCCCGCTGTGACAACGGCGACGCGAAGGCTCTTACGCATGCGGATACCCTTTCTTTCGGTTTGCGGACGCCACAGTTCAGCGCGAGTCACGAAGGGCACCAAGCTTGATGAATGGCAAACACGCCATCGACATCTCTCCCCCCATCGGACCGAATCGGCATGGCACCGACCCGGCACCGCAGCACTGCAGCTACCGTAGGCTATCAGCGCGAACAGCCCCTTGGCGGCTACTGTGAACCTAACGACAAAGGGGAACCGCGTAGGCATCTGCTGCGTCTAATGCGCTTCGCGTGCAATGGATCTGGGAGCACTCGAGGCAGCCGATCGAATATTATTGTCACTCGACCGAGGCGGGAGCGGCGCCATAGTGAAGGCTGAGAAGGATCGGACACAGGCCATATCTTTCACGGTGGTGTCCGCCTTGCTGTTGTTCATGTTGAACACTGCGGTATCGACGCTATTCGATCACGGGTATCGCGCGATCTTCGTAGGCATATGTATCGCCACCGCAGTGGTGGTCGTCGTGACAGTGTTGGCGTGGTTCTCCCGGCATCCGGGCGAGCCGTCAATACCGAGCCGCGTCAATTTCACCTGGATCATCGTGTTCGAAGCTGCCGCCATGGGGGCCGGAAACTCTTATGTTCTCGACAACCACTACCCCGGTGAGTGGATGGTGGCGTGGTCCGCGCTGGTTGTGGGTGTTCATTTCCTGCTCATGGGCTGGTCCTACCGGCGAACCGCGTACTACGTCATAGGGCTGATTCTGATGGCTGCGGCCGGGGTCGGCGCCGCGATCGGTGACGGCGGAAATGTGCATCTCATGGTCGCCGTTGTTCTCACGGTCTTGTTCGGCACGCTGACCGTTGGCGTGGTGACGTCGTTTCTGCGTTCGATTTCGTCGCGGTGAGGGTGCCGTCAGTCCATCCAGTCGTAGGTGCGTTCGACGGCCTTGTTCCATTCGGTGTACAGCAGGTCGCGGTCCTCGGCGGACATGGTGGGCTGCCAGGTTTTGTCCTCGGCCCAGTTGGAGCGGATTTCGTCTGTGCCGGACCAGAATTCGACGGCGAGACCCGCGGCGTAGGCGGCGCCCAGGGCGGTGGTCTCGGTGACCACCGGGCGCACGACCGGGACGTCGAGGATGTCGGATTGGAATTGCATGAGCAGTTCGTTGCGGACCATGCCGCCGTCCACTTTCAGGGTGGTCAGCTCCAGGCCGAGATTCTCGGACTCGGCGTCGGCGCGCATGGCGTCGGCCACCTCGCGGGTCTGGAATGCGGTGGCCTCCAAGACCGCTCGTGCGATGTGGCCTTTGTTGACGAAGCGGGTGAGCCCGGCGATCACACCGCGGGCGTCGGGGCGCCAGCGCGGGGCGAAGAGGCCCGAGAAGGCGGGAACGAAGTACGCGCCGCCGTTGTCGTCGACCGAGCGGGCCAACTCCTCGATCTCATCGGCGGAGGAGATGATCCCGAGGTTGTCGCGCAGCCACTGCACAAGCGAGCCGGTCACCGCGATCGAGCCCTCGAGCGCGTACACCGCGTCCTGCTCGCCGATGCGGTAGCAGACGGTGGTGAGCAGGCCGTGCTTGCTCACCACCGGGGTGGTGCCGGTGTTGAGCAGCATGAAATTGCCTGTGCCGTAGGTGTTCTTGGCCTCGCCCGGCTTCAGGCACGCCTGCCCGAAGGTGGCGGCCTGCTGGTCGCCGAGGATGCCCGCGACCGGTACCCCTGCCAGCGGTCCCGAGGAGACCTCCGCGTACACCTCCGACGAGCTGCGGATCTGCGGCAGCACCGACTCCGGAATGCCGAACTCCGCCAAGATCTGCGAATCCCATTGCAGCTCCCGCAGATCCATCAGCATGGTGCGCGAGGCGTTGGTGACGTCGGTGATGTGCTCGCCGGTCAGGTTCCACAGGATCCAGCTGTCGATGGTGCCGAAGCACAGCTCGCCGGCCTCCGCACGCTCGCGGGCCCCGTCCACGTTGTCGAGAATCCAGCGCAGCTTGGGTCCGGCGAAGTAGGTGCTCAGGGGCAGTCCGGTGCGCTCGGCGTAGCGGTTGGGGCCTTCCGACCCGGCCAGCTTCCGGCACAGCTCCGCGGTCCGGGTGTCCTGCCAGACGATGGCGTTGTACACCGGCTTGCCGGTGGAGCGGTCCCACACCACCGTCGTCTCGCGCTGGTTGGTGATCCCGACCGCGGCAATGTAGTCGGCGCTCAGGTTGTTCTGCTCGAGCACCTCGCCGATCACCGATTCGGTATTGCGCCAAATGGTTTCGGCGTCGTGCTCGACCCAGCCGCGCTGCGGGAACAGCTGCTCGTGCTCGCGCTGGGCGACGCCGACGACGCGGCCGGCGTGATCGAAGACGATGCACCGGCTCGAGGTCGTGCCCTGGTCGATGGCGGCCACAAAGCGTCGCATTCGTGCAGGTTACTAAACCGGCCCGCTGCCGCGCATCAGATCGCCGTCGGCGGCGCGGTGGACTAGTGTTGATCTCGGTTACTCTGGGGTAACAGGTGGTGGGGCGGTGCGACACGGGCGCCACGCGGGCCGCGACTCGCCGCGTTTCCCCTAGCCTGGACGCGAGCAGCCAGGACGAGAGCTTTCACCGACGAGCGGGTCGATACCCGCCCGACCGGGATCTCCCGGGACGGCGAGGGTGACGCGGAGGAGTCGAGCTATGACGAAGAACTCGGAACCGCAGGTGCAGTCCTCCGGCGCGCTGGGCCCCACCCAGCGTGCGGCCGCCTGGGAGCGGCTGGGCAAGGATCATTTCGATGTGATCGTGATCGGTGGCGGCGTGGTCGGGGCGGGCATCGCCCTGGATGCGGCCACCCGCGGCCTGGAGGTCGCCCTCGTCGAGGCCCGTGACCTGGCCTCGGGCACCTCGAGCCGCACGTCGAAGATGTTCCACGGCGGTCTGCGCTATCTGGAACAGCTGGAGTTCGGCCTGGTGCGCGAGGCGCTGCACGAACGGGAGCTGGCCCTGTCCACGCTGGCTCCGCATCTGGTCAAGCCGCTGCGCTTTCTCTACCCGCTGAAACACCGAGTATGGGAAAGGCCGTACACCGCTGCGGGTTTGATGCTCTACGACGGTATGGGCGGGGCGAAATCGGTTCCGGGGCAGCATCATCTGACGCGTTCGGGAGCGCTGCGCCTGTCGCCGGGATTGCGCCGGGATGCGCTGATCGGTGGGATCACCTACTACGACTCGGTGATGGACGACGCCCGGCACACCATGACGGTGGCCCGCACCGCCGCCCACTACGGCGCGGTGATCCGTACCTCCACGCAGGTGGTGGGCTTTCTGCGGGAGGCCGAACGGGTGGTGGGCGTGAAGGTGCGCGACAGCGAGGACGGCCGCACCACGGAGGTCCGCGGCCACGTGGTGATCAATGCGACCGGCGTGTGGACCGACGAGCTCCAGGCCCTGTGTCAACGGCGTGGCCGCTTCCACGTGCGTGCCTCCAAGGGGGTGCATATCGTGGTGCCGCGCGATCGCATCGCCAGCGACACCGCCCTGATCCTGCGCACCCCCTCCTCGGTGCTGTTCGTGATTCCGTGGCGAAGCAACAATCACTGGATCATCGGCACCACCGACACCGACTGGAACCTCGACCTCGCTCACCCTGCGGCGACCAAGGCGGACATCGACTACCTGCTGGAACAGGTGAATCAGGTCCTGGTCACCCCGCTCACCCATGACGACATCCAGGGTGTGTATGCGGGTCTGCGGCCGCTGCTGGCGGGGGAGAGCGACGAGACGTCCAAACTGTCGCGCGAGCACGCGGTCGCCCATGTCGCACCGGGGCTGGTGGCCATTGCCGGGGGCAAGTACACCACCTATCGGGTCATGGCTTACGACGCGGTGGATGCCGCGGCGCAGGACATTCCCCAGCGGGTGGCGCCGTCGATCACCGAGAAGGTGCCGCTGGTGGGTGCCGACGGGTATTTCGCCTTGCTGAACCAGACCGCGCATCTGGCGCAGGCATACGGTGTGCACCCCTATCGGATCGAACACCTGCTCAATCGCTACGGGTCGATGACCACCGATGTGCTCGACATGGCCGCGGGCAAACCCGATCTGCTGCAACCGATTACGGATGCCCCGAGCTATCTGCGAGTGGAGGCGGTCTACGCCGCGGCCGCCGAGGGCGCCCTGCACCTGGACGACATCCTGGCCCGGCGCACCCGCATCTCCATCGAGTTCTCCCATCGCGGCGTGGACTGCGCGGACGAGGTGGCACGCCTGGTGGCACCGGTCCTGGGCTGGGAGGAGTCGGAGATCCAGCGCGAGATCGCCACCTACAATGCCCGAGTCGACGCCGAGGTCCGCTCCCAAACCCAACCCGACGACGTCTCCGCCGACGCCCTCCGCGCGGCGGCCCCCGAACCCCGCCCGGAAATCCTGGAGCCGGTCCCCACCGACGGCTGAGCGCCCAGCCGCACCCCTTATCGACACCCGCACCCCGTGCAGCACCTGTAGGGGGTGCGGATGTCGACAAGGGGTGCGGCTGTGTGGGTCAGCGGGTGGAGCGCTCGAACTCGGTGGCCCAGGTGGTTAGGGAGTGGAGGTAGCGGAGGACCAGGTCGTCGGGGTGGCGGTCGGGGGCGTCGAGGTGGAGGCGGGCCAGTTCTTCCATGGCTGCCAGCATGATTCGTTCTGTCGGGCCGTCCGGATCGATGGTGATACCGGCCAGGCGGGACAGGTGACGGGCACCGATTCTGCGGGCGTAGGCGCGGCCGATTTCGATGCGTTCGCGGAGTTCGGGTGGGGCGCCGTCGGGTGGGTGCAGGATGATGCGCCAGCTGGTGGGGGCGGCGTGCAGATACGCCAGGATGCCCCGGCCGACGCTGTCGATGTCGCCGTGCGCATCGGGGTGGTCGACCGTGCTCATGCCCGAGAACGCGATGGCCGATTCTCTGTCGAGCAGGGCGATAACCAGGCCGGGCAGATCGGTGAATTGCTGATAGATCACGGTGCGGGTGACCTGGGCCGCCCGGGCGACCCGGTCGATGGTCACGGCCGTGAAGCCCTCGGCGGCCACGATGTCGCGCGTGACGTCCAGCAGTTGCTCCCGCCGTTCCGCGCCGGTCATGCGGCGGCGGGTCGCGGGGCGCTCGGAACTCACGGCATCGACGGTAACTCGAGCAGCAGATCGACCGCCTTGGCCGCGCTCTCCACCGCGCTTTCCATCGTCGCCGACCAGTCGGTGGCGGTCCAGTCGCCGGCCAGGACCAGCGTGGGCACCGAGGTGCGCTGCGGTGGCCGCAGGTCGTGGGTGCCGACCACCTGGGAGAAGGTGGCGCGCGGCATCTTGACCACCTGTGCGGCAACGACTGTCGCCTCGCGAGCCGCCGGGTAATAGCGGCCCAACAGGGCCATCTGTTCGGCGACGATCTCGTCGTTCGATTTATGGATCTGCTCGTAGGCGCCGCTGGTGGTCAGGCAGTACAGCCAGGCGTGGTCGGTGTGGCGGCCGTGCATGAGCTGCCGGTCGAACACCTCGTCGATCACTCCGGTGCCACCGATGAGGGCCTCGAAGGCATGGTCGGTGCCCAAGGGGCGATCCAGGTACAGATTGGTGCTGACGATCGGTGTATACCCCAATTTGTCCGCGGCGGCGTAGATTTCGGCATGCTCGGGCAACTGGTCCAGCAGGCCGCCGATATTCGAGTTGGGGACCGCGCACACCACGGCATCGGCGGGGACGACGCTGCCGTCGGCCAGCGTGACGCCGGTGACCGCGCCGTCGCGGATATCGATGCTGCGCGCCACCGCCCGGTAGCGGACCTCCACTCCACGTCGCTCGAACAGCTTCAGTGCGCCCGTGACGTACAGGGTGTCCAGATCGACCGTGGGGTATCCGATGGTGACGGGGATGCGGTGCTTCAGCCCCAGGCGCAGCCCGGTGGCCATGACGTTGGCGAACACCTTCGCCGACTCCCGCTGCACCGGTTCGGCCGCGATACCGAGGGCGAGCCAGTCCCACAGCGCTTCCCGGGCCGTGGCGGGCATGCCGACTCGTTCGAACCACTGCTCGGTGGTCAGGTCGGCCAGATCCTCGGGCTGATTCAGGCACTGCCAACCCAGCCGCACGGTGGCGCGGAATGTGCGCAATCGATCCGCCACGCTCGCGCTCGGATGCACCCCGAACAGGGTCCGGATCGCACCCAGGCCGGTGGTCGACATGGTGGTCGATCGGCCGTCCGGCCAGCGCAGCGTCGCGCGGTGCGGATAGGCGACGCAGTCTCGGGTGCCGACGGATTCGAGATAGCGGAACAGATGGTGATAGCCGCTGGCGATCACGTGCTGACCGTTGTCGGGAATGTCGTGCACCGCCTCGGCGTGCATGGCGTGGGTGCGGCCACCGAGGCGACCGCGTCGCTCCAGCAGGGTGACCTGTTTGCCCGCTTCGGCCAACCAGACGGCGGCGGCGAGCCCGGCCAGGCCGCCTCCGATGACGACATACCGGCGTGGATCCTGGCCCATGACGGCCCTCCTCACTTAACTTACAACTTGTAAGTTAGGGGAGAGGGGTTGGGTGGTCAAGGGGTGGGGCTGGACGGTCGGGGTGATTCGTTGGGTCGGATGTTCGTGCAGCAGCAGGTAAGTGAAGAAGATCGTGGCCACGAGTGCGGCGATCGCGATAAGCACCTGCAGGGCTATGCCGAAGGCGCGACACTTGGTCGTCGGCACCGTCGTCATCTGCCTGCTCCTATTGGTGTGCCCGGGGTCGGTCGACGATAGTGTCGGGTTTCAACTACCGGGTGTTAGCAATTGAGCGGCAAATTACACCGTGGATATTCGTCCAAGCTGGAGCGGCGCGCGCCCGGGGCGGAGAAGTTCGGTGGTGATCAGATCGGCAGAGGTTGGCAGTGCGGGCAGAGGTAGATGCTGCGCTCGCTGCTGTCGACACCCTCGCCGCCGAGCTGACGGGCCACCATCCCGTTCCCGCAGCGGCGGCAGGGCTGGCGCGGGCGGCCGTAGGCCAGCGCCCGCCACGGCGGGTGGTGGGCGGCCTCGGTGAGGACCCGATGGGCCTCCTCCACCAGGCCGGTGAGGTCGTCGATGGCGCCGACCGGCGTGGCCGGATGGATGCGGCGCAGGAAGCAGATTTCACTGCGGTAGATATTTCCGATGCCCGCCAGATTGCGCTGATCGAGCAGTGCCAGGCCGATGGGTCGATCCGGATTCTCCCGCAGCCGCCGCACCGCCTCGGCCGGATCCCAGTTCGGCCCGAGCAGATCCGGGCCGAGGTGGTCGATGGCGGTGTGCTCGTCGGCGCGGCGGAGCACCCGCACCAGACCGAGCGAGAAGCCGACGGCCTCCGCATCCTCGGTGGCCAGGATGAGGCGCGCGGTGAAGGCCGGTTTCGTCCAGCGCTGTCCGGGCCGGTACACCCGCCAGACCCCCTCCATCTTCAAGTGGGTGTGCACGCTGACGCTCGCCGTGCGCACGAACAGATGCTTGCCGTAGCTGCCCACGCTCTCGACCGTCTGCCCGCTCAAATCCACCGTCGCATATCTGGGTACCCGAAAGTCGCTGCGCGTCAGCACCTTTCCGTCCAGCGCAGCCCGCAGCCGCTTGGCGGCAAGAAATACCGTGTCACCTTCGGGCATGGTCGTGGGTCATGGTTTGCTCCGGAGGCGGAAGCCACGGGGGGTGGGGGCGAAGCCGGCTTCGGCGAGGAAGGTGGCGAAGGTGTTGCCGTGGACGGATTCGCCGTCGACTCGGTCGATGACCAGGGAGTCGACTCGGCGGTCGTGGACCAGGGCGGCCAGTGCGGCGGCGGCGTCGGCGCGGACCTGGGGGTCCTCGGTGAAGGTGAGCAGGGTTTTGCCGCCGCGTTCGAGATAGAGCGCGAGGTCTCCGTCGACGAGGACGACGATTGCGCCCGCCTTGCGGCCCGGGCGGTGTCCGGCACCCTCGGCGGCGCTCTTCGGCCAGGGCAGCGCCGCGCCGTAGGGATTGGCCGGATCGCAGGCGGCCAGCGCGAGCGCCCTGCTCTCGGCGCGCGGCGACCGCTCGGTGTCGAAGGAGCGGAGGCGATCCACCACATCGGTGGTGGAGAACTGGGCGCCGCCGAGCGAGTCCACGAAATAGCCGCGCCGGCATCGCCCCCGGTCCTCGAATTCGGTCAGGACCCGATACATCAGGGCGAACCCACCGGGCACGCCCTCGCTCTGGACGGACCCGCGTGTCAGGACCCCGTAGCGCTCCAGTAGCACATCGGCGGTGGCATGGGCGCGAATCGTGTTGTCGGACACGCGTTCCGGGAGCAGCGACCACCGGCC
This sequence comes from Nocardia transvalensis, assembly GCF_015477765.1. Lineage (GTDB taxonomy): Bacteria > Actinomycetota > Actinomycetes > Mycobacteriales > Mycobacteriaceae > Nocardia > Nocardia transvalensis_A. Next base: position 21,431 of record NZ_JADLQQ010000018.1, read on the forward strand.
CGCGACCGTCGGCGGCCCGGTCCGGGTGGGCAGGGTCGTCCGCGGCAGGTAGATCCGGCCCCGGGGCGTCCGTCGTGGTGTGCGGTGTGCGGTGGTGCTGCGCGTCGTGCCCGACAACATCGCCCGGACGGGAGCGAAGGTGTCTCCGGCGACATAGCCCGCCCACACCAGTTCCCAGAGGGCGCCGGCCACCGCTGTGTCGTCGAGCAGTCCGGTGGCATCGGAGAGCTGCCGGAAGAAGTAGGCCCCGCCCGAGGTCGGCACCACCTGCATGCCTCCCGTACGAGGTTGTGCGACAGCGCCCGGGCTCGCCGTCCCCGCCTGGGCGTCCGGTCCGGGCGGAGGTTCCCGCTCGGCATCGCCTAGACGGTCGGGGGCACTCGATGCTCCGCTGCCATCCCCGTCGATCGCCCCGTCGGCCATCGACTGGCGGTTCCACGGTGCGGACACACCGCCATCGTCCCCCGGGTCGCTTGGTCCGCTGCTCGAGCGGGACCTGCGCCGTGAATCACCCACGGGCGCAGGCCTTTCCGGAATCACCGTGGCACCCAGGGCCAGCAGCAGCTGGATCTGGGTCTCGGTGAAGTCGATCTCGTCTGGCGGGGCCAGGGTGACACCGGCCTGGTCGGCCGGATGCAGGGCGATCCAGCCGTCCTTGGCGGTGATGGAGCCGTGCCCGGACCAGATGACCTCACCGGTGGCCATCAGCTCGTCGAGCATCGCGGGGGCGTAGTCGCGGACCCGCGACGGCAGGATCAACGACTCCCAGGCCGACGCCGGGATCGGCACGCCCGCAAGCTGTTCCACCACCGCGGCCACGCCGTCGACGCCACGCAGCTCGCGTGTGCCGACGTGCTGCCAGGCCGGGAGGAAGCGGGCGAACGCCGCGGTGGCGACGGGCTCCACCTCCTTGCGCGCCGCGGCCAGCGATCGCCTGCGCAGGCGGCGCAGCACCTGACTGTCGCACCATTCGGCACCGGACGTCCCGGGGGTGAATTCGCCTTCCACCATGCGTTTTTCGGTGGCGAGCCGGTGCAGGGCGGTCGCGGCGACGGCAGGGCCGAGGCCGAAACGACGGGCCACCGCGTCGAGGGTGAACGGCCCGTGGGTGCGCGCGTAGCGGGCGACCAGATCGCCGAGCGGATCGGCGACGGGTTCGATGAATGCGGTGGGCGTGCCGATCGGCAGCGGGACGCCCAGTGCATCGCGCAGCCGCGCGGCATCCTCCACCGCCGTCCACCAGCGCTCACCGGCGAACGAAACCTCCAGGGCACGACGGGATGTGGCCAACTCCGCGAACCACGGCGCGGGATCGTCGGTGCAGCGCAGCGCGGCCTCGGCGGGTGTGAGCGGGCCCAGCAGGCGGAGCAGATCGGCGAGCCCTTCCATATCGCGGGCCTGGCGTTCGGGAGTCAGGCGCTGCAACTCCCGCTCGGTCTGCTCGATGACCGCGGCGTCGAGCAGTTCGCGCAGTTCCACCCGCCCGAGCAGTTCGGCGAGCAGGCCGGAGTCCAGGGACAGCGCGGCCGCCCGCCGCTCGGCCAGCGGGCTGTCGCCCTCGTACATGAACTGGCCGATGTAGTCGAACAGCAGGGCGTTGGCGAACGGCGACGGCGCCGCCGTCTCCACCTCCACCAGCCGCAACTTGCGCCGGGCGATGCGGACGAGCAGCTCACGCAGGGCGGGAAGGTCGTAGACGTCCTGCAGGCATTCGCGCGCGGTCTCGAGCAGGATCGGGAAGTCGGGGAATTTGCGTGCCACATCGAGCAATTGGGCCGCCCGCTGCCGCTGCTGCCACAGTGGCGCCCGTCGTCCCGGGTCGCGGCGCGGCAACAGCAGCGCCCGCGCCGAGCACTCCCGGAACCGGGAGGCGAACAGGGCCGAGCCGCCGACCTGTTCGGTGACGACGTCGTCGATCTCGTCGGGCTCGAAGACGAACAGTTCGGCGCCCGGCGGATCGTCGGTGGTGTCGGGCAGCCGCACCACGATGCCGTCGTCGGACGCGGTCGGCGCGGCATCGACCCCGAACCGCTCGCGCAAGCGGGCACCCACGGCCAGCGCCCAGGGCGCATGCACGGGTAGTCCGTACGGCGAATGCAGCACCAGCCGCCAGTCGCCCAACTCGTCCCGGAACCGCTCCACCAGCAGGGTGCGATCGGTCGGCAGATGCCCGGTCGCCTGCTGCTGATCGGCCAGCAGCGCAACCAGATTCGCCGTCGCGAAGTCGTCCAGTCCCGCCGTATGCGAGATCTGTTCGAGATCGCCCAGATTCGCGACGGCGGTGCCCGGCCCGACTCGTGGACCGCGGTCGGCCGAATCGACTTCGGACGGTTTCCTGCTCCCCGGCCGGGAGGAGGCCGCGGCCGGACTGCGGTTGATCGAATCGGCTGCGGAGGGTGGCGTGCTCGTGGGATCGTGATCCGGTTTCGCCGCCGCGCGCACGAGTGCATCGATCCGGGTGGCCGGGGCACGCTCGACCGCCTGTCCGGCGTGGCGGACGAATTCGCCCAGGGCGGCGCCCAATTCGGCCGGGCGGCCGAGAGAATCGCCGTGCCAGAACGGCAGACGGCCGGGGAGGCCGAACGCCGGGGACACCAGCACCCGGTCGTGGGTGATGTCCTCGATGCGCCAGCTGGTGGCGCCGAGGGCGAAGACGTCGCCGACGCGCGACTCGTAGACCATTTCCTCGTCGAGTTCGCCGACGCGCGAGGCCTTCTCGCCGACCATGAACACCGGGAACAGGCCGCGATCGGGAATTGCGCCACCGGAGGTGACGGCCAGCCGCTGTGCACCCGGGCGTCCGGTCAGGGTGCCCGCGTCACGGTCCCACACCACGCGCGGCCGCAATTCGGCGAATTCGTCGGAGGGGTAGCGCCCGGACAGCAGGTCCAGCACCGATTCGTAGGCCGATCGCGGCAGCGTCGCATAGCTGCCGGTGCCGCGCACGGTATCGAACCAGGTGTCGACGTCGATCGGCTCGAGCGCGCAGGCCGCGACGGTCTGCTGGGCCAGGATGTCGAGCGGGTGGGCGGGGACCTTCAGCTCCTCGATCTGCCCGGCCGTCATCCGCATCGACGCCACCGCGCAGTTCACCACATCGGTGCGGTGCTTCGGGAAGATCACGCCGCGCGAGATCTCACCCACCTGATGTCCGGCCCGCCCGACCCGCTGCAGGCCGCTGGCCACCGACGGCGGCGCCTCCACCTGCACCACCAGATCGACGGCGCCCATATCGATACCGAGTTCCAGGCTGCTGGTCGCGACCACGCATCGCAGCCGCCCGCTCTTGAGATCGTCCTCGATGAGGGCGCGCTGTTCCTTGCTCACCGACCCGTGGTGGGCGCGGGCGAGCAGTTGTTCGGCACCGTGGGTCACCTCGGTGGAGGGGCCGAGCTGAGCCGGGGGCCGGTGCTCGGTCTCCACCGGATCGCCCAGTCGCGTCGTGTACTCCTCGTTCAACCGGGCTGTCAGGCGTTCGGCCAGGCGGCGCGAATTCGCGAACACGATCGAGGAGCGGTGTGCCAGGACGAGATCCACGATCGCGGAGTCGACATGCGGCCAGATCGAGCCGGGCTGGTCATCGGAGGGGTCGGGTTCGGTCATATCCGCGACGGGGACCCGCACCGACAGGTCGAACGTCTTCGGAGCCGGGGGTTTCACGATCGTGATCGGCGCCGCCCCCACCAGGAACCGCCCGACCTCCTCCGGCGGACGCACCGTGGCCGAGAGCCCGATCCGCTGTGCCGGGCGCTCGGTGAGCAGATCCAGCCGCGCCAGCGAAAGCGCCAGGTGCGCGCCGCGTTTGGAGCCGGCGATGGCGTGCACCTCGTCGACGATCACGGTCTGCACCTCGGTGAGCGCCTCACGGGCCGACGAGGTCAGCATCAGATACAGCGATTCCGGCGTGGTGATGAGAATGTCGGGCGGGGTGCGCTGCATGGACCGGCGGGCGGTCGCGCTGGTGTCGCCGGAACGCACCCCGACGGTGATCTCCGGAGCGGGGAGCCCGAGCCGCTTGGCGGTCTGCGTCACCCCCACCAGAGGGGCCCGGAGATTGCGCTCGACATCGACCGCAAGCGCCTTGAGCGGTGAGATGTAGAGCACCGAGGTCTTGCGCGGCGCATCGGACGGCCCCCTAGTGGCCAGCCGGTCGATGGCCCACAGGAACGCCGAGAGGGTCTTACCCGAGCCGGTCGGGGCGATGACCAGGGTGTGCTCACCGGCCGAAATGGCCCGCCACGCCCCCAGCTGAGCGGCCGTCGGCTCCTCGAACGCGCCGTCGAACCACTCCTGAGTGGGGCGGGAGAACTGGTCCATGGCACCAGTCTGCATCGGGGGACCGACAAAAACGCCCGGGTCTCATTACAGGGCGAAGGCTGAGCAATCGCGATACGTCGCACGACGTCGCGCCGTACGCTTCCATCCGTGCAGAAGGTCCTCCGACTAGACCTTGTCAGTCACGGTATGACCGAAGCGATGCGCAAAGCACGATTTCCGGTGGACGAGCCGCTCACCGAGGCGGGACGCCGCGCGGTCGCCGCCTGCGGCCGCCTCCACGCCGCTCGCGTGCTGACCGCCCCCGAGCGCCGCGCCGTCGAGACCGCGGCGCTGCTGGGCCTGCTCGGCGAGGAGGACGATCGGCTGCGCGACCTGGATGCCGGAGCGTGGCGCGGCGGTGAGCTGATGTCGGTACCGCAGGACGAGCTCTACGCCTGGCTCACCGATCCGAAGTTTCGCGGCCACGGCGGTGAGGCTGTGATCGATGTCATCGAGCGCATCCGCGAGTGGCTCGACGATATCGCCGTGCAGGGCATGCCCACCATCGCCGTCACCCATCCCGCGGTGATCCGCTCGGCGCTGCTGGTCACCCTCGACGCCCCGGCAAAATCGTTCTGGCGCATCGATATTCCGCCGGTCAGCATCACCCGCCTGCATTATCGCGGCGAGTGGACGCTGCACTTCAGGTCGTAGTCGGCGGCACCGAGCGTCAGCGAGGTGACGTCGTGAGCACCAGCGTGCGCACCGCCTCGGTGATCAACCGGGCCGACAGCGACGGATCGATCGCGCGCAGGATGCCCAGTCCCAGGCCCGCGCTCAGCACCATCGTGGCCGCATCCTCGGGCGGGAGCGGCAGGGCGACCCCGAGGTCGGCGGCAAGGGTCTGCAGTTGCGCGGCGACCGTGCCGCGGACCAGCGCGAGATTCGAGACCAGCGCGGCCTGCAGCTGCGGATCGTCGCGGGCGACGATGGCGAATTCGAACTCCAGCATGGTCCAGCCGACGTCGCCGAGCGTGCGCTCGGCCCAGTCCTGGAAGCGGGCGAGCCGTTCGTCGAGCGTGCCGTCGACCCGCAGCAGCTCGGCCACTTCGGCGAATTTCGTCTCGTGGATGAGCGACAGCACCTCCAGGCACAGCTGGGATTTGGTGCGGAAGTTGGAGTAGACCGCGCCCTTGGAGTACCCGGCCTCCTCGGCCACCCGCTCCAGGCTGGTTTTGGCGTAGCCCTCGGACAGGAACAGCTCGCGAGCGGTGGCGAGCAACTCCGCGCGGGTGCGGGCCTGGCTCTCGGACCGGGTCAGTCGTGCCATAGGGCGATTCTAAGGACCTCCAGATTTCGGATACCGGCGGTATTCGAAAGCTGATAGTGTGCGAAACCATGAGTAACGGCAAGAGGTCACAGCGGCGTGGCCTGGCGATCGGGTGCGGCGGCACCCTCGGGGCGGCCTGGATCGTCGCCGCCCTGGCCGCGGTACGCGATGTGCTGGCATGGGATCCGCGGGAAGCGCAGGCGCTGATCGGCACTTCGGCGGGTGCGGAGTTGGTGACCATGCTGGGCAGTGGTGTCGGCGTCGACGAGGTGGTCGCCCTGCAGCGCGGGACCATCACCCATCCCGTTCTGTTGCGGCATCTGCGCGACGAGCCCGGTCGCTTTCCGCCGCTGCCCAGGCCGCGGCTCGGCGCGCCCGGGCAAGCGCTGCGCACGCTGGCGGCCGGGCGGGTCAGCGGGGGACAGCGGTTGCTCACGGCCGGAAGCGGCCTGCTGCCGAGCGGCGGCGGTGACGCCGGTTGGCTGCAGCGGCTTGCCGAGGGACTGAATCCGGGCCGTGAGTGGGTGCCGCATCCGGCGACCTGGCTGGTGGCCATGGACTATGCCACCGGCGAGCGGGTGGCGTTCGGGTCGCCGTCGGCTCCCGCGGCGAATCTCGGTGCGGCGCTGCGGGCTTCGTGGGCGATCCCGGGATGGTTCCCGCCGGTGACGATCGCGGGACGCCGATATGTGGACGGCGGTGCGGCATCCACCGCCTCGGTGGATCTGCTGGATTCGCTGGAGCTGGACGAACTGGTGGTGCTGGCGCCGATGGCCTCCACCGGGCGGCTGCCGGCCACGAGTCCGGGGCATCTGCTGGAGAGGCAGCTGCGCAATCGGATGAGCGCCCGGCTCGACAGCGAGATCGCCTACCTGCGCAGCACCGGGACCAAGGTGTTGCGCATCGACGCCACCGCGGCCGATCTCGCCGTAATGGGGCCCAATTTCATGGACGGCCGCCGCCGTCCGGACGTCTTCGAACACAGTCTGCGCAGCACGCGCCGCGCGGTGGAACAGGGAACCTTCGTATGAGCATTCTTCGGGCCGACTACCCGGCCATCGAGCTGTCCGGTGCCCGGATTCTGATCACGGGCGCCGGTCGCGGGATCGGACAGGCGACCGCGGAGTTGTTCGCGCGCAAGGGGGCCGAGGTCATCATCGCCGACGTCGATATCGCGGCGGCGCAGGAGGCAGCGGTTGCGCTGGGTGCCCACGCCGCCGAACTCGATGTGCGGGTGCGGGATCAGTGGGACAGGGTGGTCGCGGATGCAGGGCGCATCGACATTCTGGTCAACAATGCCGGGGTGATGCCCGCGGGTGCGTTTCTGGACGAACCGGAGGCCGTGGGGCACACCACGATCGATGTGAACGTGTGGGGGCTGATCCATGGCATGCGCGCGGTGGTGCCCGGCATGATCGAGCGCCGTCGCGGGCATGTGGTGAACGTCGCCTCGCTCGCGGGCAAGATCCCGCTGCCGGGTCTGGCGGTCTACAACGCGAGTAAATTCGCCGCCGTCGGACTCTCGGCGGCGACCCGCCTGGAGTTCGCCGACCACGGCGTGAGCGTGAGCTGCGTGCTGCCCTCGGCGGTGCGCACCCGCCTGTCGTCCGGCCTGACACTGGGTCACGGTCTGCCGACCGTCGACCCCCAGGACGTGGCGTCGGCCATCGTCAAGACCTGCCACACCCGCCGCGCAGAGGTCGCCGTCCCGAACTACCTCAACCCCCTGGACCTCGCCCTGGCCGCCGCCCCCGAACCGGCCGTCCGCCTGTTCCGCCGCCTCCTCAACGGCGACCGCGCCCTCCACCCCTCCGACGAAAAAACCCGCGCCACTTACGAATCCCAAATCCGCGCCATCGCCGGGGATCCCGGCGAAAAGCACGCCGGGAGCTGAGGACGACGCACGCCGGGAACTGAGGACGACGCACGCCGGGAGCTGAGGACGACGCACGCCGGGAGCTGAGGACGACGCACGCCGGGAACTGAGCGTGGGCCGCAGCCGGTCGCACCCTTCCTTGGCTTTCGCACCCTCTACGGCTGTCGGTAGAGGGTGCGAAGCGCAAGAAAGGGCGCGACCGGACCCCTCGGCTGGCTGGGTGCCCGCTATGTTCGCGCTCTTGGGCCCGCCCCTGGGCTGCTTTGGTTCTCGCCCTTGGGCTGCTTTGGTTCTCGCCCTTGGGTTGCTTTGGTTCTCGCCCTTGGGTTGCTTTTGATCTCGCCCTTGGGCTCTTTCAGTTGCCGCCCCTGGGTCCCTTCGCTTCCCTGTACCCAGGCGCCCCAGCGCCTGGGTACAGGGTCACCTCACCCGAACTGAATCCCCTGGGCCAAGGGCAGTTCCGAGGAATAGTTGACCGTGTTGGTGGCTCGGCGCATGTAGGCCTTCCAGGAGTCCGAGCCCGATTCGCGGCCGCCGCCGGTCTGCTTTTCGCCGCCGAAGGCGCCGCCGATCTCGGCGCCCGAGGTGCCGATGTTGACGTTGGCGATGCCGCAGTCGGAGCCGTCGGCGGCCAGGAAGCGTTCGGCCTCGCGGGCGTCGGTGGTGAAGATGGCCGACGACAGTCCCTGCGGCACACCGTTGTGCAGGTCGATGGCGGCGTCGAAATCGTGGTAGGTCAGCACGTAGAGGATGGGGGCGAAGGTCTCCTCGCGCACCACCTCGGTCTGGGCGGGCATGCGCACGATGGCCGGGCGGACGTAGTAGGAGTCGTCTCCGGCGACCTCCACTCGCTCACCGCCGCAGACCAGTTCGCCGCCATCGGCGACGGCACGCGAGATCGCCTCCTGCATGGCGGTGAAGGCGCGCTCGTTGATCAGCGGGCCGACCAGCACCCCGTCGTCGAGCGGATTGCCCACACGCAGTTGGCGATACGCCTTCTCGATGCGTTCCACCAGCGGCCCGACGATATCGGCGTGTGCGATCAGCCGCCGCAGCGTCGTACAGCGCTGCCCCGCCGTGCCCGCCGCCGCGAAAACCACGCCCCGCGTGGCCAATTCCAGATCCGCCGACGAGCTGACGATCGCGGCGTTGTTACCGCCCAATTCCAGCAGGCAGCGCCCGAACCGGGCGGCCACCCGCGGCGCCACGGTGCGCCCCATCCGGATCGATCCGGTCGCGCTGACCAGCGCCACACGCTCATCGTCGACCAGCTGCGCACCGACGTCGGCGGCACCCTGGACCAGCTGGTGGATCTCGGGATCCGCGCCGACCTCGGTGGCCGCGCGACGCAGCAGCGTATGGCACGCCAGCGCGGTCAGCGGCGTCGTCTCCGACGGCTTCCACACCACCGTGTCACCGCAGACCAGCGCGATCGCGGTATTCCACGACCAGACCGCCACCGGGAAGTTGAATGCCGACAGCACCCCGACCACGCCGAGCGGATGCCAGGTCTCCATCAGCCGATGGCCCGGCCGCTCCGAGGCCATGGTGAGCCCGTACAGCTGCCGCGACAGGCCCACCGCGAATTCGCAGATGTCGATCATCTCCTGCACTTCGCCGCGGGCCTCGGCGCCGATCTTGCCGGCCTCCAGGGTCACCAGCTCGCCGAGCTCGTCCAGATGCTCGGTGAGCAGCTGACCCAATCGGCGCACCACCGCCGCGCGCCGCGGTGCGGGCACCGTGCGCCAGTCGCGAAATGCGGTGGCGGCCTTGCCGATCGCGGCATCGACCTCGGCGTCCGTACTGGGCCGCAGGCTCGCCAGTTCACCGCCGGTTATCGGCGTGCGGGCCGGTAGCGGACCGGGTTCGGGCAGCGCGGCCCCGAGCGCGCGCAGCAGATGCTCGGCGCGGGCGCGTAGCTCGTCGGTGGGCGGGGCGGTGACGGCAGTCATGCATTTCTCCATGTGCGACGACGACATTCGGCAGGTGGGTTAGCCTTCGCTGATGGCGGATGCACCGGCGAAACCTGTTTTGGACGATATCGATCGACTTCTGATTCGCGAGCTGATGGCCGACGGCCGGGCCACGCTGTCGAATCTCGCGGAAAAGGCGAACCTGTCGGTGTCCGCGGTGCAGTCGAGGGTACGGCGGCTCGAGGCGCGTGGGGTGATCCGCGGCTACACCGCCAAGGTCGATCCGGAGGCGCTGGGACAACTGCTGTCCGCATTCGTCGCGATCACTCCTCTCGACCCGTCCCAACCCGATGACGCCCCCGCGCTCCTCCAGCACATTCCCGGCATCGAGGAGTGCCATTCGGTGGCGGGTGACGAGAGCTACATGCTGCTGGTACGAGTGGCCTCGCCGCGGCACCTCGAGCAGTTGTTGCAGGAGATCCGCGCGACCGCCAACGTCCGAACACGCAGCACCATCATTCTCCAGACATTCTACGACAGGTGAGCCCGTTTCGTTACTTTTTACGGCGTTTGCATAGCGAAGTCGTAAATATTTGCGTAGCCTGGTAGACGTGACCCTCGAACTGGAGCGCCCGGGGGTAGTTGCAGACGCGACGCTGGTCACCCCCTCCCGCGTACACGAAATCCTGTCAGCGAACATCCTCGCCGACGGTTTCGACCTAGTGCTGGACCTGCGCCGATCGCGCGGCCGGCGGCTGGTCGACGCCCGCGACGGCACGGCTTACCTCGATATGTTCGGATTCTTCGCCTCCTCGGCGCTGGGTATGAACCACCCGGCGCTGGCCGAGGACGCGGGGTTCCGGTCCGAACTGGCGACGGCGGCCCTGAACAAACCCAGTAACTCCGACATCTACACCGTCGAGATGGCCCGCTTCGTCGACACCTTCGCACGGGTGCTCGGCGATCCGGCGCTGCCGCACCGATTCTTCATCGACGGGGGCGCCCTCGCGGTGGAGAACGCCCTCAAGATCGCCTTCGACTGGAAGAGCCGGCACAACGAAATGCACGGCCGCCCAGCCGAACTGGGCACCAAGGTGCTGCATCTGACCGGCGCCTTCCACGGCCGCAGCGGCTACACCATGTCGCTGACCAACACCGATCCGGTGAAGGTCGCCCGGTTCCCGAAGTTCGACTGGCCGCGCATCGAGACGCCCTATCTGGCCGACGGGGTCGACATCGAGGCCGCCGAGCGCCACGCGCTGGCCCAGGCGCGCGCCGCCTTCGCCGAAAATCCGCACGACATAGCGTGTTTCATCGCCGAGCCGATTCAGGGCGAGGGTGGTGACCGGCATATGCGCCCGCAGTTCCTGCAGGCGATGCAGGCGCTGTGTCACGAAAACGACGCCCTGTTCATCCTCGACGAGGTGCAGACCGGTGTCGCCCTGACCGGCAGCATGTGGGCCTATCAGCAGCTCGGTGTGCAGCCGGATGTGGTGGCGTTCGGAAAGAAGACGCAGGTCTGCGGTGTGATGGCGGGCGGGCGCGTCGACGAGGTGCCCGACAACGTCTTCGCGGTCAGTTCCCGGCTGAACTCCACCTGGGGCGGCAACCTGGCCGATATGGTCCGCGCCCGGCGGATCTTCGAGGTGATCGCGAGCGAGGAATTGGCCGACCGGGCCGCCGAACTCGGTGCCTACCTGCTGGAGCGGCTCGTCGCCCTGGCAGACCGGCATCCCGAGGTCGGCGAGCCGCGCGGACGCGGGCTGATGTGCGCGGTCACGCTGGAATCGGCGCGGCTGCGCGACGCCGTCGTCACCGAACTGCGCGAACGCGAGCGGGTGCTGATCCTCGGCACGGGCGAGCGGGGCATCCGATTCCGACCGCCGCTCACGGTCACCGCCGACGAGGTGGACGAGGCGGTCGAGGCCCTCGACCGCGTGCTGAGCTGACCCCCGCACCCTCGCCCGATATCGGGACATCCCCGACATAGGGTCCGGAACAACCCGGCGTGTCCGCCGACGCGCGCTACCCGTTGCGCGTCGGTAGCTCTGAATTGCGTTGCGGACGCCTACTATTCGCTCCCATGTCGACACGCCGATCGGAACGCCGGACCGGGTGTGCCGCGTGAGCGCGCGCGGCGCACGCCTCGGAATCGTCCTCGCTCTTGTCCTACTGGCTGGTTGCTCGTCGGGCGGTGAGGCGGAAAAAGCGCAGCGTCCGCCGGTGAAATCGGCGATCGCCACGGCTACCGCCACACCGTCCCCGGCCGCGCTGAATCTGTTGCCCGGGATGCCGCCCCCGCTGTCGGCCACCGATGTCTACGCGGGCACACGGGAATTGAGTCCCACGGTCGCCGATCATTTGCCCTTGGTGTACGTGCCGAATAGCGAGGCGAATACGGTGACGGTCATCGACCAGGCCACCTTCACGGTGGTCGACACCTACTCGGCCCAGGGGCGCGAGCCGCAGCACGTGGTGCCGTCCTACGACATGCAGACGCTGTATGTGACCAACGACCTACCGCTGGGCGGTGGCAGCCTGCTCCCCATCGACCCGCGCACCGGCAAGCCCGGCGACCCGATTCCGGTCCGCGACCCCTACAACATGTACTTCAGCCCCGACGGCAAATTCGCCCTGGTCGTCGCCGAGGCCGACAAATCGGTGGATCTCTACGATCCGCACACCTGGCAGAAGGTGGGTGCCGTCCCGGTGCCCGACTGCGCCGGGGTCGATCACATGGACTTCACCGCCGACGGCCGCTTCGCCCTCGCCAGTTGCGAATTCGCCGGGCGCATGGCGGTTCTGGACATCGCGACGCCGCGACTGATCAGGATGGTGGACCTGCCCGGCGGGCGCGGCGGCATGCCGCAGGACGTGAAGCTCTCCCCGGACGGGACGACGTTTTTCGTCGCCGACATGATGGCCGACGGCGTCTACACCATCGACGCGAAAACCTTCGAGGTCACCGGGACGATCCCGACCGGTAAGGGTGCGCACGGCCTCTATATCACCCGCGATTCCCAGCAGATGATCATCACCAACCGGGGTGAGGGCAGCCTGTCGGTCTGGGACTTCGCCGCACGGACGCTGGCCCGGACCTGGCGCATCCCCGGCGGCGGCAGTCCCGATATGGGCAACATCTCCGCCGACGGGCGGGTGTTCTGGGTCTCCGGCCGCTACAGCGGAGAGGTTTACGCAATCGATATAACCGAGTGGAAACTGTTGGCGCGCATACCCGTCGGCCGCGGTCCGCACGGATTGACGGTGTGGCCGCAACCGGGCCGCTACTCCACCGGTCATACCGGCGTCATGCGCTGAACCGCTTGCTGCTCACCGCGTTTCACCAGCGGTTTTTTACTGGCGAGTAGCCAATAAGGGTACTCGCCGGTAACCCCTCTCGAATTTTCAGCTGCTCCGCCACTGGCTAGACTCCGGGACATGACGAGTGTCCAGCAGCAGCCTTCGCCGGGTTCGGCGGGCGCCCCCGATATTCACACCACCGCAGGGAAGCTGGCCGATCTGCGCAACCGGCTGGAAGAGGCCAAGCACCCGATGGGTGAGGCCGCGGTCGACAAGGTCCACGCCAAGGGCAAGATGACCGCGCGCGAGCGCATCCTGGCGCTGCTGGACGAGGGCTCGTTCGTGGAATTGGACGCGCTGGCCCGGCACCGCAGCGTGAACTTCGGCCTGGAGAACAACCGGCCGCTCGGCGACGGCGTGGTGACCGGTTACGGCACCATCGACGGCCGCGACGTGTGCATCTTCTCCCAGGACGCGACCGTGTTCGGCGGCAGCCTCGGCGAGGTGTACGGCGAGAAGATCGTCAAGGTGATGGACCTGGCGCTCAAGACCGGCCGCCCGCTGATCGGCATCAACGACGGCGCCGGCGCCCGGATCCAGGAGGGCGTGGTCTCCCTCGGCCTCTACGGCGAGATCTTCCACCGCAACATCCAGGCCTCGGGTGTGATCCCGCAGATCTCGCTGATCATGGGTGCGGCCGCGGGTGGGCACGTGTACTCACCGGCGCTGACCGACTTCGTCATCATGGTCGACCAGACCAGCAAGATGTTCATCACCGGCCCGGACGTCATCAAGACCGTCACCGGCGAAGAGGTCACCATGGAGGAGCTGGGCGGCGCCCACACCCACATGGTGAAGTCCGGCACGGCGCACTACGTCGCCTCGGGCGAGCAGGACGCGCTGGACTACGTGAAGGATCTGCTGAGCTATCTGCCCAGCAACAACCGGGCCGAGCCGCCGCGGTTCCCGGCCACCGACCCGATCGACGGTGCCATCGAGGAGTCGCTGACCGAGGAGGACCTCGAGCTCGACAACCTGATCCCGGACTCGCCGAACCAGCCCTACGACATGCACGAGATCATTCGCCGGCTGCTCGACGACGACGAATTCCTCGAGATCCAGGCCGAGCGCGCGATGAACATCATCGTCGGTTTCGGCCGCATCGACGGCCGCAGCGTCGGCATCGTGGCCAACCAGCCCACCCAGTTCGCGGGCTGCCTGGACATCGACGCCTCGGAGAAGGCGGCCCGGTTCGTGCGCACCTGCGATGCGTTCAACGTCCCGATCGTCACCCTGGTCGATGTGCCGGGCTTCTTGCCGGGTACGGGCCAGGAGTACAACGGCATCATCCGCCGCGGCGCCAAGCTGCTCTATGCCTACGGCGAGGCCACTGTGGGGAAGATCACTATTATCACCCGCAAGGCCTACGGCGGCGCCTACGACGTGATGGGCTCCAAGCATATGGGCGCGGATGTAAACCTGGCGTGGCCGACCGCCCAGATCGCGGTCATGGGCGCCTCGGGTGCCGTCGGATTCGTCTACCGCAAGCAACTGCAGCAGGCGGCGGCCGAGGGCGCCGACGTCGATGCGCTGCGGCTGGAGCTGCAGAACGAGTACGAGGACACCTTGGTGAACCCGTACGTGGCGGCCGAACGCGGCTATGTCGACGCGGTCATCCCGCCGTCGCACACCCGCGGTCAGATCGTGTCGGCGCTGCGGCTGCTGGAACGCAAGATGGTGAGCATGCCCCCGAAGAAGCACGGCAACATCCCGCTCTGATTCGGCGATATGTGCGGTGTCGGAGTCACACTGCTGTGTGAGGTGTCCAACCAGACCGCGCAGATCTGCCCCATCCGAGTGAAGATGGTAAGAACAGGCCCTCGCCGATGAGAGCCGCAACGAATACCGTTTGCGGGTTCCGGGCTCACCCGGGAGTCGTGAATGCCGGGCCTTCCCGGGGTTCGGCAATGGACAGGAGGAGCTGGCGCTGTGACGGCTGTGGCTGATGAAGAAGTATTGCGCGCCGCCGAGCTGGATCTGTCGGTCGACGAGTTCGTCGCGATGGAATCCGAGGCCGCCGATACCGAATCGCATTCCGGACCCGTCATCCGGATCCTGAAGGGTGCACCGACCGACGACGAGATCGCCGCCCTGGTGTGCGTATTCGCGGCCGCCGCGAACGCCGCCGCGGCACCCGAACCGAAGGGCCCGGCGGATCTGTGGGGCCGGCCCACCTTTATGCATCGCGGCACGTCGCCGTTCTCTCCGTACGCCTTCCCCTACCTGTCACACCTACGCGACTGACGTGACGGGCTTCGTTCTCGCTTCGGCCTCGCCGGCGCGGCTGCAGGTGCTGCGCTCGGCCGGGCTGGAGCCGCTGGTGCGCGTCTCCGACGTCGACGAGGATGCGGTGGCCGCCGCCCTGCCCGCCGGGACGCCGCCGGAGGGCGTGGTGGTCGCGCTCGCCCGGGCCAAGGCCGAGGCCGTCGCCGCGGAGCTGATCTCCTACGGCGCCGAGATCACCGCCGATTGTGTCCTGGTGGGCTGCGATTCGATGCTGCTGGTCGACGGCGTGCTGCAGGGCAAGCCGCGGACGCCGGAGGTCGCGCGGGCGCGCTGGGCGGCGATGGCCGGGCGCAGCGCGGATCTCCTCACCGGACACTGCGTGCTGCGGCTGCGCGAGGGGCGCATCGTCAACCGCGCCGATGACTGCAGTTGCACGACTGTCCACTTCGCCAAGCCCGAGCCGGAGGACCTCGAGGCCTACCTCGCCACGGGGGAGCCCCTGGAGGTGGCGGGCGCCTTCACACTCGACGGCCGGGGCGGCTGGTTCGTCGATCGCATCGACGGGGACCCGTCGAGCGTCATCGGGATCGGGCTACCCCTGCTTCGTCGACTGCTTGGCGACGTGGGAGTCTCCGTTGCGCAACTGTGGGTCGGCGCTGCGTAACGGCTGATCCGGGCTGCGCAGTTGCGGAGCGATCCGGCTGCCCGAGGGGGTGGGGATGCGCGGCTCGCCGGGTTCGGGGGGCGTGTCGGGCACCGTGGCCGAATCCGGCATCAGCGTGCTTTTGAGGGCCTCCAATCGGGCCACACACAGTTCCGGCTCCACGAACGGATGCAGCCGGACGTTGACCGCGTCCCGGCCGCCGTTGCGGTCGATCACCTCGCGCATGAGTCCCAGATGCACGCCGCACACCACTTCGGAGTGGGTGCGTGCCAACTCCCGCAGCGGGCAGGCGGTCAGCCGGATCAGCACCTGCTCGTCGGTTTCGGAGGAGGAATCGCGCTCGGGGGCGAAGCCCAGTTCCGACATCATCGTCATGGTGACGTCCTTGGCCTCGTCCAGCGAGGAGATCGGCTGCTCGAGCGCCTCGAGTTTGGCGCCCCAGGCCCGGCCGGCGGCGATGGCCGCATCCGAGCGACGGCGCGGGTCACTGCCCAACTGGTCGGCCAGCACCTGGGCCAGGTCCTGATAGCCGACCGATCGCTGCACCGCGGTGTATCCGATGCGCGGGCGGCCGCGGCCGCGCGGCGGCTGCTGGAACTGACGCACCAGCGATTCCCGAGTCAGCACGTCGAGGTGGAACCGGACGGTGGTGACGTGCTGCCCGGTGACTCTCGCGAGTTCCTGGGCGTCGAGAGGCTCGCTTGCGCCACGTAGGATCGCGAGCAGGCGCCGTCGTGGCCAAGAATCAGACATAGCTCACCCCTCCTCCCGGGAGACTTTATCGGATGAGGCTGCGACTTATTCGCTCTTCACCCGATTCGTGATGTGAAACCAGTTGCTGTAAGGCTCCCCACCTACGATCGGTGTGGAACCGATGACCACCGTCTACCTCGCGTGAAGGACCAACTACCGTGCCCGTCGCCCCGGACCCTCATCCATCCTTCGGCGCCCACGCCTATCCTCACCGACTAGTAACCACAGAGTGGCTGTCGGCAAACATCGGCGCGCCGGGCCTCAAGATCGTCGAGTCCGACGAGGACATCCTGCTATACGACATCGGGCATGTCCCGGGTGCCATCAAGATCGACTGGCGCGCTGAGCTTACCGATCCGAACACCCGTGACGTCGTCGACGGCGCACGTTTCGCGGAATTGATGCGAGCAAAGGGTATCGAGCGCGACGACACGGTGGTGGTCTACGGCGACAAGGCGAACGGTACGGCGGCGGCCACCCTGTGGGTGTTCGGCCTGTTCGGGCATCCGGACGTGCGGCTGCTCGACGGCGGACGCGACGCGTGGATCTCCGAGGAGCGCGACACCACTTTCGAGGTGCCCGATATGGGCCTGGGCGATTATCCGGTGGTGGACCGCGACGATCGGCAGTCGCGGGCTTTCCTGGACGAGGTGCGCGCACTCGTCGCGGCGCACGACGGCGCGGCATTGCTGGATGTTCGTGCCGCCGAGGAATATTCGGGCGAAATGAGCCGAATTCTCGACCGTCCGGAGGAGCAGTCGCTGCGTGCCGGACATATTCCGACAGCGGTGAACATTCCGTGGACGGCGGCGGTCGGCGGGGACGGGCGGTTTCGGTCCCGGGCGGAATTGGATCGGATCTACGCGCACTTCCGCACGGCCCCGGAAACGATCGTCTACTGCCGAATCGGGGAGCGTTCGGCACATACGTGGTTCGTTCTCACCGCACTGCTGGGCCTGGACAATGTGCGCAATTACGACGGTTCGTGGACCGAATGGGGCAACGCCGTACGCACACCGATCGTCAAGGGCACTGAACCCGGTAATGTTCCCCAGGCCACACGACCGGCGGCGAGTACCGCCTGAAGTGTGGCCCGAACCACTTCCGGCGAGTTGTTCGTATCACTCTTCGGGCCTACTGTTCAGTAGCCCCTATCCCACTAGGGCGTTTGTTGGCAGACTGCCTACACTCGCTCGAGACGAAAGTTGTCCATAGCACAGGAGGCTCAGTGCCCAGCCATGCCAACGCGCAGATCACCAAGGTCCTCGTAGCCAACCGGGGCGAGATCGCCGTGCGTGTGATCCGGGCGGCCAAGGATGCCGGTATCGCCAGTGTGGCGGTGTATGCGGAGCCGGATGCGGATGCGCCGTTCGTGAAGCTTGCCGATGAGGCGTTCGCGCTCGGTGGTCAGACCTCGGCCGAGTCGTATCTGGTGTTCGACAAGATTTTGGATGCGGCCGCGAAGTCGGGTGCCGACGCGGTTCATCCGGGTTATGGATTTTTGTCCGAGAATGGTGATTTTGCGCAGGCTGTGCTGGATGCGGGTCTGATCTGGATCGGTCCGCCGCCGCAGGCCATTCGTGATCTGGGTGACAAGGTGACCGCGCGGCATATCGCCGAGCGGGCGCAGGCGCCGATGGCGGCGGGTACGAAGGATCCGGTGAAGGACGCCACCGAGGTGGTCGAGTTCGCGAAGCAGTACGGCGTGCCGGTGGCGATCAAGGCCGCTTTCGGTGGTGGTGGGCGCGGGATGAAGGTTGCGCACACGATCGAGGAGATTCCGCATCTGTTCGAATCCGCGACTCGGGAGGCGACCGCGGCGTTCGGGCGTGGTGAGTGCTTTGTGGAGCAGTATCTGGACAAGGCTCGCCATGTCGAGGCGCAGGTGCTGGCCGATCAGCACGGCAATGTGATCGTGGCCGGTACCCGCGACTGCTCGCTGCAGCGTCGTTTCCAGAAGCTGGTGGAGGAGGCGCCCGCGCCGTTCCTGTCCGATGAGGTGCGGGCGAAGATTCACGAGAGCGCCAAGCGGATCTGCAAGGAAGCGGGCTACTACGGTGCGGGCACGGTGGAGTACCTGGTTCAGGGCGAGACGGTGTCGTTCCTCGAGGTGAACACCCGTCTGCAGGTCGAGCATCCGGTCACCGAGGAGACCTCCGGCATCGACCTGGTGCGCTGGCAGTTCCGCATCGCCAATGGTGAAGAACTCACCATCACCGAGGACCCGACTCCGCGCGGGCATTCGATCGAGTTCCGGATCAACGGGGAGGACGCGGGGCGCAACTTCCTGCCCGCCCCCGGCCCGGTCACGGTCTACAAAGAGCCCTCGGGCCCGGGTGTGCGGGTGGACTCCGGTGTCGTTGCGGGCAGTGTGATCGGCGGCCAGTTCGATTCCATGCTGGCCAAGCTGATCATCACCGGCGAGAACCGCACCCAGGCCCTGGAGCGGGCCCGGCGTGCGCTGGCCGAGTACGAGATCGAGGGCTTGGCCACGGTGCTGCCGTTCCATCGGCACATCGTGGAGAATCCGGCGTTCGTCGGTGACGGCACCAAGTTCGACGTCTACACCAAGTGGATCGAGAACGAGTGGGACAACCCCATTCCGCCCTATACCGGTGGCCAGCCCATCGAGGAGGACGAACAGGCGCCGCGGCAGAAGGTTGTCGTGGAGGTCGGTGGGCGCCGTCTGGAGGTGTCGCTGCCGGGGCAGTTCACCGTCGGCGCCGCCGCGGCAGGGCCGGTGGGTGCGGTCGGTAACGGTGCCGGTGTGGTTCGGAAGAAGCCCAAGCCGCGCAAGCGGGGCAGCGGGTCGGCCGGGGCCGCGTCGGGTGATGCGGTCACCGCGCCCATGCAGGGCACCGTGGTCAAGGTCGCCGTCGAGGAAGGCCAGACCGTGGAGGCCGGGGACCTGATCGTGGTGCTCGAGGCCATGAAGATGGAGAACCCGGTCAACGCCCACAAGGGCGGTGTGGTGACGGGCCTGGCCGTGCAGGCCGGCGCCGCCATCACCCAGGGCACGGTCCTCGCCGAAATCAAGTAAGCGAAGGAATTTCAAAGGGCCCGCCCGCTCATCTGAGCGGGCGGGCCCTGCGTTTTGCTTGCGATGCTCGGGCTACTTGTCCTTGTTCCCGCGGTCCTTGTCATTTCCATGGTCCCTGTCACCGTCGGAAGCTCCGTGGCGGTCGGAATTGCCGTGGCCGCCCACGTTTTCCTGGTCGCCGGAACTTTCGTGGCCGTCGGAATTCCCGTGGCCGTCCGAATCATCGTGACCATCGGTGTCGGCGATCCCCGGAATCTGGAAGGGCGGGGTGCCGAAACCGGGCGGGACCGGAATAGTCAGCTGGGGCGGCTCGGTGGCGGCGGTCTGTGGCGGCGGGGCGGCCGTGGTCTCGGCGGGGGCGTTGGTGGCCACCGGCTCCGTTGTGGGTGTGGCCCGACTGCCGTTGCCGCCGCGGGTCAGCAGGGCTGTTCCGATCGCGATCACCGCGAAGACCGCGACTGCCGCGACGACGGCGGCCGCCAGTTTCGCGGCCGTGCCGCCGCGGGGCGTGAGTTGTTGCGCCGCCTGCCTTTCCACGGACGCGTGATCCGGGGCGAGGACCGATGCGGGTACCGGTGATGTCAGCATCCGCGTGGGTCTCGGCCCGGGCGTAGGGAGGACCCGCGTGTGGCCGGGCGCCGAGGCAGGGACTGCCGCAGCCGTCACGGCTCGCGTTCGAGCGGGATGATCCGCGGGTAGGTCGCGGCCGGAATTCGCCGACCGTTCCAGCTGTGGCGGGATACGCGAAATCGGTTGTGCCATACCGACAGCGGCGCGGGCAGCGGCGGCCAGCTCACCTGCGCTCGGATAGCGCTCGTTGGCATTCTTGGCCATGCCACGGGCGATGACCCGGTCCAATGCCTCGGGCACAGCGGAATTCGCGACAGACGCCCGAGGGGGATCTTCCCGCAGGTGCGCGTGCAGCTGCTGCACCGGGTCGGTGTCGCCGAAAGGCCTTCGGGCCGTAAGACATTCATAGAGAACACAGGCGAGCGAATAGATATCCGAACGCGCCTCCGCGTGGCCCGTGAACCGTTCCGGCGCCATATACGCCAGCGTGCCCACCGTGAAACCCGTTGCGGTAATCGTGGTTTGGTTCGACGCGCGGGCGATTCCGAAATCGATGAGGTAGGCGAAACCGCTGGCGTGCACGATGATATTGGCCGGTTTGACATCGCGATGGATCAGGCCGACCGCATGGGCGGCATCTAGCGCCTCGGCGACCTGAGAAATCAGATCCACCGCCTCCGGTGCGCCCATCGGCCCGGCCCGCAGCCGTGCCGCCACGTCGATGCCGGGAATATGGGCCATATCGAGGAACAGTCGGCCGTTCTGCTCCCCGAACGCGTGGATCGGCGCGATGTGCGGATTGTCCAGGCTCGCGCCGATGTGCGCCTCCCGCTCGAACCGCCGCCGATAATCCGGATCCTCGGCCGCGGTGATCGACAGGATCTTCAGCGCCACCACGCGATCGGTGGCCGTGTCGCACGCCAGCCACACCTCGCCCACCGCGCCCCGGCCGATCAGCCGGTCGAGCCGATACTTCCCGAACCGGCGTGGGGTCATCACCGCTCTCCTCGCAGCCGGAACATAGTCCGACCCTAATCCGGGCACGCCGCAGACGCTACGCTCGTCCCATGGCTGCTGATTCACCCGACATCCGCATCGGCACCGAGGAGCGCGAGCAGGCCATGCGGCGGCTGTCGGACCACTTCGCGGCCGGGCGGCTGTCGGTCGCCGAATTCGACGAACGCAGCGCGATCATCGCGGCGGCCGTGACCCGCGGTGACCTGGCGCAGGTGTTCACCGATCTGCCCGAACCCGCCGGGCAGCCGCCCGCGCCCGCGGAGAAGGGTGGCCGGGGCAAGCGCGAGTGGCGGGAACCGATGATGGTGCTGGTCGTGATCGCCGCGGTGGTGTTGTTCTTCACGACCAATACGTGGCTGTGGTTCCTGGCGATCCCCGCGGCCGGTGTGGTGTTCGGTCTCACCGAGAAGCCGGGCGAGCGGGAGCGCCGCGAACAGCGTCGGCTGCAGCGCCGGGAACGCCGACAGCGCCGACAGCGGCGGCTGGAGCGCTGATGGAACCGGTCGAGATCAACGCCGGTAGCTGGTATCTGCGCGCGCTGCGCGCCGACGATCGCATCGATGATCGGCCCGCGCTGGCCGCGGGCGGTATCACCGATCCCGGTTATGTCGCCCGCCGCAACCGGGAATGGCAGGAGCAGACCGGCTATTCGTGGGCGGTGTGCGAGCCGACCACCGCGGAGATGGTGGCCGAGGTCGTGGTGACGCCGAATCCCGATGGCACCGCGGAGATTTCGGGATGGGCCCGCGAGGGGTACAGTGCGGCATGGGAATCCGGGCAGACCGCGGTCCGTCGCTTCGTCGCCGGTGCGCTGGGCCTGCAACCGATCTGATTCCGGATTCGGTTAGCAGACAAACCATTTCGCGACCCATCCGAGTCAGGGTGTTTCCGATCGTTAAAAATAGGTGTCGCGCCGCCGTGCCCACGGGATACGGTGGAACTCCCCGTAATCGAGCGCAGGGGAGGCGCGTCATGTGGGAGTGGAGTAGGGCCGTCGCGGAAAGAGCCGCCGCGGCGGCGTGGACCAGGCGAGACCGGGAACCCGAGCCGACCGTGCTCGACCCGGAGGACTGGCGTAAGACCGACGGCGACGGGACCGAGGGCGACATGGTGGCGTACCTCGGACACCGTGCATATTGCCTGATCGGCTGAGGCGTACGCGGCAGCTTCGGCGACAGTAGTAGCCTGCGGTTGTGCACAGGCCACCACTGGATGCCGAACTGTTGCGGCGCAGCGTCGCCGAATCGCCGGATCTGTCGTTCTTCTCCTACATCGATGTGGTGGAGTCGACCGGTTCGACCAATGCCGATCTGATCCTGCATGCGGGCGACCCGGACGCCGACCGCCGCGTGCTCATCGCGGAGGCGCAGGAGAGCGGCCGCGGCCGGTACGAGCGCCCTTGGTCGAGCCCGCCGCGGGCGCAGATTGCCATGTCGGTGCTGGTGCGACTGCGGGGTATCGATCCGACGGGGCTGGGCTGGCTGCCGCTGCTGACCGGTGTCGCTGTCGTGGACGCGGTCCGCGCCGTCACGGGGCTGCAGGCAAATCTCAAGTGGCCCAACGATGTTCTCGTCGACGGCCGCAAGGTGGCGGGCATTTTGGCCGAGGTCGCCGCCGGAGCCGGGGCCCCCGCGGTGGTGGTGGGCATCGGGCTCAACGTCAGCCTGACCGAGGACGAACTGCCGGTGCCGCACGCCACCTCGCTGGCCCTCGCCGGTGCCGCCGACGTGGACCGCACCGCGCTGGTGCAGGCGCTGCTGCGCGAATTCGCCCGGCACTTCACCGAGTGGCGCACCGCGAACTGGGATATCACCGGCCTGGCCGAGGAATACCGCAAACGCTGCGCCACCTTGGGATCCGGTGTCCGCGCCGAACTGCCCGGCGGTGAGGTGCTCACCGGCGTCGCCACCGACGTGGACGATCATGGGCGTTTGCTGATCGATGGTCGGCCCCTGTCGGCGGGCGACGTCACGCACCTGCGCGCGGGGTACTGAGGGGCTAGACGGGGGCCATGGCCCGGGCGGCCTCGCGCGCGAGCAGCCGGTCGCGCTGCTCCTCGAACTTCGCCACGTCCTTGGCCAGCTTGTCCATATAGGCGGCGAGTTCCTCGCGCGCCTTCTCGCCGCGTGGCCCGAAGTCGGTGCGTTCGAAGACATTCCAGTGCTTCAGCACCGGCGCGACCACTTCCTCCATGTGCTGGCGCAGGTCGTAGATGCCGTGTTTGGCCATCATGACGCCGTTGCGGCGCCAGTTGGGCATGCCGTAACCGGGCATGGTGAAGTGGGTGAGTACCTTCACGATGGCCTCGATAGCCTGGTCCGGCACCAGGTCCAGACCGGCGCCGCACATGGTTCGGTAGAAGATCATGTGCAGGTTCTCGTCGGCGGCGACGCGCTGCAGCAGGCGGTCGGCGATGGGGTCGTTGCACACCTTGCCGGTATTGCGGTGGCTGACGCGGGTGGCCAGCTCCTGGAAGGTCACGTAGGCGACATTGTCCAGGAATCCGCCCCAGCCCTCCGGCCCGCGCGCACCGTTGGTCATGTGGACCATGCGGGCCTGTTCCAGCGCCACCGGATCCACCCCGCGGGTCACCACCAGGTAGTCGCGGATGACGATGGAGTGGCGATTCTCCTCGGCGGTCCAGCGTCCCACCCAGGTACCCCACGGGCCGTCCTGGGAGAAGTTCTCCGCGATCTCGCGGTGGTAGGAGGGCAGATTGTCCTCGGTGAGCAGGTTGGTGATCATCGAGACCTTGGCGATCTCGCTCAGCTTCGATTGCGACGGATCCCAATCCACGCCGTCCATCGCCGCGAAGTTGCGGCCGTTGTCCCAGGGTACGTAGTCGTGCGGATGCCAGTCCTTTGCCATCGACAGGTGGCGGTTCAGGTTCTGTTCGGCCACCGGCTCGAGTTCGGTGAGGATTTGCAGCTGGGTCAGTTCCTTGGTCACACACGCCTCCGCTATCGCCAGATCGTCAGATCAACAGGGAAAAGCAGGTCGGACTTCGGTGGTGCAGGAAAGCTTCGGCCATTCTCGCATCCCCGGGCGGTAGGGTTCGCGTATGGGTTATCCGGAGGAGCTGCTCGCACCGGATGAGCAGTTGCTGCTACACCGTCATCCGCATTGGAAGATGTTGTTCTGGCCGGCGGTCACCTTCATCGTCGCGACCGCGCTCGCCGGATTCGCCGGGGGAGTGGCGTGGCGTCATACGGAGGCCACCGCCCGCAATGCGGTGTTGATCGCGATCGCCGCCGTGTGGGTGGCGCTGGTGCTGTGGCGCTGTGCGGCCCCGGTCTTGCGGTGGAACTCAACACATTTCATCGTCACCGACCGCCGGGTGCTGGTGCGCGAGGGCGTGCTCACCCACACCGGCATCGATATCCCGATGAACCGCATCTCCAGCGTCCAGTTCCGCCACGGCCTGTTCGACCGCATGCTCGGCACCGGCACCCTCATCATCGACGCCGCCTCCGGCGACCCCTTGGAGTACGACGACATCCCCCAGGTTCAGAAGGTCCACGCACTCCTTTACCATGAAGTCTTCGATAACCAGCCTTACGACCCCCGCCGCGATGCACAGGACCGCCGTTAGCCAAGACCCTCGCCCCGGCGCTGGCGCGCCGGGGCGAGGGATGCGGAGGGCCGCGCCGCGTGAGGAGAACACAGTCTTACAGGACCCGCGACGCCGGAGGCGGCGCCAAAGATACAGACATTTGGCACAACTGCGTAATCTTGGATCGTGACCGCCGTACTGCTGGCCGAAGACGACGAGGCCATTGCCGCCCCGCTGTCGCGAGCGCTGGGGCGCGAGGGCTATTCGGTGACCGTGGAGAGCTTCGGCCCCGCGGTCTTGCAACGTGCGCTCGAGGGCGAACACGATCTGCTGATCCTCGACCTGGGGCTGCCCGGCATGGACGGGCTGGAGGTGTGTCGCCAGGTGCGGGCGCGCGGCGCCGATCTGGCGGTGCTGATGCTCACCGCACGCACCGATGAGGTCGACTTCGTGGTCGGTCTGGATGCCGGTGCCGACGACTACGTGGGCAAGCCGTTCCGGCTGGCCGAGCTGCTGGCCCGGGTGCGGGCGTTGCTGCGGCGCAGCGGAATCGGTGACGAGGCGGTCGAGATCGGCGGCATCCGGCTGGAGCCGCAGGCGCGCCGGGTCCTGGTGCACGGTCACGAGGTGAATCTGGCCAACAAGGAGTACGAGCTGCTCAAGGTCCTCATCGACCGGGCGGGTCAGGTGGTGCCGCGCGAGACCATATTGCGCGAGGTGTGGGGCGATGCCGACCTGCGCGGCTCCAAGACCCTCGACATGCATATGTCCTGGCTGCGGCGCAAGATCGGTGACGAGGGGCCGGTGGCCGAGCGGCGCATCGTCACAGTCCGTGGTGTCGGCTTCCGCTTCAACACCGACTGAGCGCCGATGCGGCGACGAATACTGCTGTCGATGCTGGCTGCGCTGACATTCACCACGGTGGTGCTCGGCATCCCGCTGGCGTTCACGGCCTGGCAGTGGGTGGCCGACATCACCCGCAACGATCTGCGGGTCCGGCTGGACCGGATGTCGGTGGAGATCGTCTCGCAGGAGCGCGAGGACGGTCTCGTGCACGGCACCCTGGACCTGCGGTCGGTGCGGCCGCTGATCCCGCCGGGCGGTCGGCTGACGATCATCTATCCGACCCCCGAGGACGCCGCGTTACGGGTTGACGCGGGGGTGTCGCAGGTGGACGATCCGGTGGTGGAGTCGCTGTCCATGGGCACTTCCGGCTCGTTGCGACTGGAGGTACCGTCGGCGCCCATGCATTCCATGCAGCGCCGCGCCGTCGGTGCGGTCGCGCTGGTGGCGTTGGCCTCGCTGGCGGCCGGTGCGGCCGTCGCCGTGGTGACGGCGCGCCGGGTGGCCGACCCGCTGCGCGATGTCGCTGCCCGCGCGGCCCGGCTCGCCACCGGTGATTTCCGATTGGATCCGACCCGGCACGGCATCACCGAACTCGACCGCGTCTCCGATGTGCTGGACTCCGCGGCCGTCGAGATCGCCGGTCGGCTGCAGCGTGAGCACGCCCTGGTGGCCGACGTCTCCCATCAGCTGCGCAGCCGCCTGACCGCGGTGCGGTTGCGGCTGGACGAACTGTCCGAACATTCGGATCCGGCCGTCGTGCACGAGGCCGAGGAGGCCATGGCCCAGGTCGACCGATTGACCGCCGCCATCGACGAATTGGTGCGCGCCTCGCGGGACGAGAACGCCGCCGACCGCGATCCGGTGCCGGTCGTCGACGAACTGCGGGCGGTGGTCGCCGAATGGCGGCATCCGTTCGGCGAGGCCGGGCGCCGGCTGATCCTGTCCGGCGATCCGACATTGCGTGCGCCCGTGAGCGGGTCGCGGTTGCGCGAGGCGGTGGCGGTGCTGGTCGACAATGCCCTGATGCACGGCGGCGGCGACTGCACGATCTCGGTCCGCACCGTGTACGGCGGCCCCGACCGTGAGCCGCTGGTGGCGGTGGAGGTGGCCGACGAGGGCGAGGGCGTCAGCGACGACCTGGCCCCGCACATCTTCGATCGCGGATTCTCCGGCGCCGGGTCGACCGGTGTGGGGCTGGCGCTGGCCCGGGCTCTGGTCGAGGCCGACGGCGGCCGCCTGGAACTGCAACGGCGCCGCCCGGCGCTGTTCGCGGTGTTCTTGGGCAGTCCGACACCGGGTCGGTCGACCCTCAGCGCCACCATCGCGGGAGAACCCCGCTGACCCCTCTTCAGCTGTGGCCCAGCTGTTCTTCCTCTTCGTACAATTCCTCGAATTCCTCGACCAGCGCATCGATTTCGTCCGGGAAGACCCAGCGGCGCATGGCCCAGAACCGGAACACCATCTGCAGGATGTTGCCGATGATGAAGGCGCTGAAGAAGTCGGCGATGTTCTCCGCCGCGAGGCTAACGTCGGGCACCTGCAGGTGGAAGACGTAGCGCGACATCCACAGCGGCACGTTGCTGAGCACCACGCCGACACCGCTGACGACGAAGAACAGCAGCGCCTCGTGGTGGCGCTCGCGTCCGCCGCGGCCCTTGAACGACCATTCCCGGTTGAGGATGTAGGACGCGATGACCGCAATCACACCCGAAATGATCTTGGCGGTGATCGGCTTGGGCTCCAGAACCGTCAATTTCAGGAGATAGAAGATGCCGCTGTCGATGACGAAAGTGGTCGCGCCGACAATCGCGAACTTGATCAGTTCGTGATGGCGATATGCGAGGTCCCGCAGTGTTTTGGGCAGGACGTTGACCACGTCGTCGACAAATGACACGGGCCGAGTCTACGTCGGCCGTTTCCCGAGCAACCAACCCGCATGAGCAGCGAGCTACCTACCCAGAGTCCCCGACGAAGGAGGGGCCATGACAACATATAGGGCCGTGACCTCCCGCTTCTTCGATTCGTCCGCAATGCCGACGGTGGCCATGGTCGGCGGCGGACAGCTGGCACGGATGACGCATCAGGCCGCTGTCGCGCTCGGACAGCGTCTGCGGGTCCTCGCCGAACGCCCCGACGATCCCGCCGCACAGGTGACGCCCGAGGTGGTGCTGGGTTCGCACACCGACCTGGCCGCATTGCGCGAGGTCGCCGTGGGATCGCACGCGCTGACCTTCGATCACGAGCACGTGCCGACCGAACACCTCGAGGCGCTGGTCGCCGAGGGCGTGAACGTGCAGCCGCCGCCGCAGGCCCTGATCTACGCCCAGGACAAGTTGGCCATGCGCCGCAAACTGGCAGAACTGGGAGTGCCGGTGCCGCCGTTCGCACCGGTCGAATCGGCGGCCGACGCGGTGCGCTTCGGCGACGAGCACGGCTGGCCGTTCGTGCTGAAGGCGGTGCGCGGCGGATACGACGGCCGCGGGGTGTGGATGATCGGCGATCGCGCCGAGGCCGAGCGGATCGTCACCGACCAGCTGGCGCACGGCGTGGTGCTGCTGGCCGAGCAGAAGGTCGATCTGAAGCGGGAGCTGTCGGCGATGGTGGCGCGCTCGCCCTTCGGGCAGGCCGCGGTCTGGCCGGTGGTGGAGACCGTGCAGCGCGACGGACAGTGCGCCGTGGTGATCGCGCCCGCGCCGGACCTGTCGCGGGAACGCGCGACCGAGGCGTCGGGGCTGGCGCTGCGGCTGGCCGCGGAGCTGGGCGTCACCGGTGCGATGGCGGTCGAGCTGTTCGAGACCCACGCCGGTGAGCTGCTGGTGAACGAGCTGGCGATGCGCCCGCACAACTCCGGGCACTGGGGGATGGACGGCGCGGTCACCGGCCAGTTCGAACAGCATCTGCGCGCGGTGCTGGACTATCCGCTCGGCGACACCAGCCCGCTGGCGCCGGTGACGGTGATGGCCAACATCCTGGGTGCCGAGGTCGCGCCCGAGATGTCGATGGACGAGCGGCTGCACCACCTGTTCGCCCGGATGCCGCAGGCGCGGGTCCACCTGTACGGCAAGGGGGAGCGCCCGAAGCGCAAGATCGGGCACATCAATATTCTCGGCGACGACGTGGCCGAGGTGCGGGAGAAGGCAGAGCGCGCGGCGCATTGGATGTCGCACGCGGTATGGACCGACGGATGGGATCCCCATGAGTGAGAGCAAGACATCTGGTGCGGTAGTGGGGCTCATCATGGGCAGCGACTCCGACTGGCCCACCATGGAGGCCGCGGCGGAGGCGTTGGCGGAGTTCGGGATTCGCTTCGAGGTCGGCGTCGTCTCCGCCCACCGCACCCCGCAGCGCATGCTCGACTATGCCCGCCAGGCGGCCGGTCGCGGTATCAAGGTGATCATCGCCGGTGCCGGGGGCGCCGCGCACCTGCCGGGCATGGTGGCCTCGGCGACCCCGCTGCCGGTCATCGGCGTCCCGGTGCCGCTGAAATACCTCGACGGCATGGATTCGCTGCTGTCGATCGTCCAGATGCCCGCCGGTGTCCCGGTCGCCACGGTCTCCATCGGCGGCGCCCGCAACGCGGGCCTGCTCGCCGTCCGCATCCTCGCCGCCACCGACCCCGACCTGCGCACCCGCATGGAGCAATTCCAGGCCGATCTCGAGAAACTGGTTCTGGACAAGGACGACGCCCTACGCACCCGCCTGCTAGGTTGAGCAGGGCCGATGCGAACAGAATCCGTGATTTCGAGAGCACATGGGTAACTCCGGGGGCACGCCCAAGAGCCGACCCGGCACCCGACCGCCGGCCCGCAACGCGGCCGGCGAGGCACCCGCTGGTGCGCTGAATACGCGGGGAGGCGGGCTAGCCGAGACGTCGCGGTTCAAGCTGAGCGTCGTCGATCATGCCCTGCGGCTGTTCGCCGAGAAGGGGTACGAGGCGACGACGGTCGACGAGATCGCGGAGGCGGCGGGGATTTCGCGGCGTACCTTCTTCCGGCAGTTCCGGTCGAAGGAGGATGTCGTCTTCGCCGACCACGAGGCGCAATTGGCGCAGGCGCAGGCGTATCTCGATCGGGCGCAAGGTGATCCGTGGGACACTGTGTGCGAGGCCGTGCTGGGGGTTTTCGAAAGATTCACGCAGACAAGGGAATTGGCGGCGCGGCGGTACCGTGTGGTGCGGCAGGTGCCGGCCCTGCGGGATCGGGAGATCGTCACCGTCTTCCGGTACGAGCGGTTGTTCACCGATTATCTGCGGTCGCGGCTGCCCGAGGTGGCGGACCTGTCGCTGATCCAGTTCACCGCCGCGGTGACGGCCACACACAACTATCTGCTGCGGCGCATGGTGCGGGGCCGATCGGAGGCGAGCGCGGCGGATCTGCGGGCGGCGCTGGCGGCGATTCCGCGTCCCGGGCGGGGCGCCTCCGGGGAGATGGTCGTCGCGGTCTTCCCGCGGGACATGCCGCCTCGGCAAATTGCCGAGCTGCTCTCGCATCGGCTCGGTAATCTGTGACGAGGGCCACAACGATCAAGTTGACACCCAGTGCCAGGTGAAATCCCTGACATAGGCGCATGTGGTCGCGATATGGCGACGTATACTCGACCCTGAATGGCACTGAGTGCCGACATGCTGGAGATTCGCGAGGAGTGAACCCATGGCGGGCAACCCCGATTTCGACCTGTTCAAGCTGGACGACATCCATCACGAACTGCGCGAGGCCATTCGCGGCCTGGCCGAGAAGGAGATCGCCCCGCACGCCAAGGACGTCGACGAGCACGCCCGCTTCCCGCAGGAGGCCCTGGACGCGCTGAACGCCGCGGGCTTCAATGCCGTGCACGTGCCCGAGGCCTACGGCGGCCAAGGCGCCGATTCGGTCGCGACCTGCATCGTGATCGAGGAGGTCGCCCGGGTCTGCGGATCGTCGTCGCTCATCCCGGCGGTGAACAAGCTCGGCACCATGGGCCTGATCCTGAGGGGCTCCGAGGAGCTCAAGCAGAAGGTGCTGGCCGACATCGTGGACGGCAAGATGGCCTCCTACTGTCTGTCCGAGCGTGAGGCCGGCTCCGACGCCGCGAGCATGCGCACCCGCGCCCGCCGCGACGGCGACGACTGGGTCATCAACGGCTCCAAGTGCTGGATCACCAACGGCGGCCAGTCCACCTGGTACACCGTCATGGCCGTGACCGATCCCGAGAAGGGCGCCAACGGCATCTCGGCGTTCATGGTGCACAAGGACGATCCGGGCTTCGTCGTCGGCCCGCTCGAGCACAAGCTGGGCATCAAGGGTTCGCCGACCGCCGAGCTGTACTTCGAGAACTGCCGCGTTCCGGGCGACCGGATCATCGGCGAGGAGGGCACGGGCTTCAAGACCGCGCTCGCGACCCTCGACCACACCCGCCCGACCATCGGCGCGCAGGCCGTCGGCCTCGCCCAGGGCGCCCTGGACGCCGCGATCGCCTACACCAAGGACCGCAAGCAGTTCGGCAAGGCCATCGCCGACTTCCAGAACACCCAGTTCATGCTGGCCGATATGGCGATGAAGATCGAGGCCGCGCGCCTGATGGTTTACACCTCCGCCGCCCGCGCCGAGCGCGGCGAGAAGAATCTCGGCTTCATCTCCGCCGCCGCCAAATGCTTCGCCTCCGATGTGGCGATGGAGGTCACCACCAACGCCGTGCAATTGTTCGGCGGCGCCGGCTACACCACCGATTTCCCGGTGGAGCGCATGATGCGCGACGCGAAGATCACCCAGATCTACGAGGGCACCAACCAGATCCAACGCCTGGTCATGTCCCGCGCCCTGCTGCGCTGACGGCGGGGTGGATCCCGGCCGAAAGCTCGCCGGGACGACAGAGTCCGTCTTCTTGCCTTCGTGCCGGGATGACAAGGGTGGGCCGCCCACTTGTCATCCCGGCATGCCTTCTCCGTCTTCCCCGGCATGCCCCCTTCTCCGTCTTCCCGGCGCGCTTTCCGCCGGGATCTCGCATTTTCCGGATTTTGTTCTTACAGCTGTACGTTCAGTCGCAATCGGGCGAATTGAGGACTATCCGTGCGGGCGCGAGCGGAGCACTATTGATGCATGGCCGGAGTCGAGATCAACGACAGGTTCGTCCGGCGCACGTTGGACAACGGGCGTGTCGAAGAGGTCTTGTGGCAGGAACTTTCGGAGGTGCGGATCATCACCACCCCCGACGGGCCGTTCGCCGACGATGTGTTCTTCGTGCTGATCGGCGCCAAGGGAAACGGTTGCGTGGTTCCGCATTCTGCGGCCGACACCCGGTTCCTGGCGCGATTGCAGAACTTGCCGGGCTTCGACACCGAGAAGGTGGCCGAGGCGATGGGCAGCGTCCGGGACCGCCAGTTCCTGGTCTGGCGACGGCGGAATTAGGCCACCAGGTCCGCGTATTCGCGGTGTTCGTCGATGAACTTCTCCACGTACCAGCACGTGGGAATCACGGAGAAGCCGGCGTCCCGGGCGTCCCGCAAACCGAATTCGACCACCTGTGCGGCCACCCCGCGGCCCCGGAATTCGGGAAACGTCAGCGTGTGCTGGAAATCCCGGACCTTGCGGTCGCCGACCACGCGTTCGCTGTAATCGGCGTATCCGGCGAGGGTGTCGTCGAGATAGATCTCGTACCGAGTGGCCTCGACATTGTGCTCGAGCCTGGTCGTCATGTTCGGTGGAACTCCTTCGTCACCGCCATTGTTCCGTTCTGCCGACTACAACACAGCTCCGGGGTTGAGTATGCCGTGTGAATCCAGCGCGTCCTTGATGCGCCGCGTCAGCGCCATCACCTCCGGGCCCACCTGATCGGGTAGCCACGGCTTCTTCAGCCGCCCGACGCCGTGTTCACCGGTGATGGTGCCGCCCAGGGCGATCGCCAGCTCCATGATCTCGCCGAAGGCCCGGTGGGCACGCTCGCTCTGCTCGGGGTCGGCGGGGTCGTGCACGATCAGCGGATGGGTGTTGCCGTCGCCGGCGTGGGCGATCACCGAGACCAGCACGTCCCGGCGGCGGGCGATCTCGGCGATGCCGGTGACGAGGTCGCCCAGCCGCGGCAGCGGCACCCCGACATCCTCGAGCAGCAGCGGCCCTTTACGTTCCACCGCGGGGATCGCGAAACGCCGTGCCGCGCTGAATGCTTCGCCCTCCTCGGGGTCGTCGGTATTGAAAACCTCGGCGGCACCGGCCTTTTCGCAGGCGGCCACCATGACCTCGGCCTCTCGTGCGGCGTATTCGCCCGGCGCATCCGAGCGCGCCACCAACATGGCGGCCGCGGTGCGGTCCAGCCCCATCCGCAGCTCATCCTCCACCGCGTTGATCGCGACCGCGTCCATGAACTCGAGCATCGAGGGCCGCAGCTGTCCGGTGATGGCCAGGATCGCGTCGATGGCCTCGGTGAGCGTGGCGAAGGTGGCGACCACGGTGCTCTGCGGCGGCTGCGCGGGCAGCAGGCGCAGGGTCAGCTCGGTGATGACGCCCAGGGTGCCCTCGCTGCCGACGAACAGCTTGGTCAGCGACAGCCCCGCGGAGTCCTTCAGCCGGGGGCCGCCCAGGCGCACCACCGTGCCGTCGGCCAGCACCACCTCCATGCCGAGAACGTAATCGGTTGTCACGCCGTACTTCACACAGCACAGCCCGCCGGCGTTGGTGGCGGCGTTGCCGCCGATGGAGCAGATCTCGAACGACGATGGATCCGGCGGATACCACAGCCCGTGCTCGGCGACGGCCCGCTTGACCTCCGCATTCAACAGTCCCGGCTGCGCCACGGCGGTGCGGGTGACCGGGTCGACCGTGATCTGCCGCATCCGCTCGGTGCTCAGCAGCAGCGCCCCGTTCTGCGCGGTGGCGCCGCCGGACAGCCCGGTGCCCGCACCCCGCGGCACCACCGGAACCCGATGTTCGTCCGCCCACCGCAGCACCGTGGCGACCTGCTCGGTGGTGGTCGGGCGCACCAGCGCCAGTGGCGTCCCGGCGTCCGGATCCAGTGCCCGGTCCTGTCGATATCCGGCGAGAATGTCCGGGTCGGTGACCAGCGTGCCCTCGGGTAGCGCGGCGGCAAGGGTGTTCACGTCCACACCACGAACCTACGTGGTCGTCGAGTCCGCTGGTGGAGGGGCGTTCACCGCGCAGTAAACTGCCGCGTTGTGTCCGATGCCAAGCTAGAGATCCAGATGTTGCACGACCGGGTCATGGTTCGCGTGGCCCAGGAATCTGGCGAGCGGCGGAGCAGCGGCGGCATCCTCATTCCGGCCACTGCACAGGTGGCCAAGCGCTTGACCTGGGGCGAGGTGTGCGGGGCGGGATCGCATGTGCGCAGCGTGAGCGTGGGAGACCGGGTGCTGTTCAGCGCCGAGGACCAGTTCGAGGTCGAGGTCCAGGGCCAGGCGTACCTGGTCCTGCGCGAGCGCGACCTGCACGCCGTCGCCAGTGAGCGGCCGGAGCACGGGACCGGCTTGTACTTGTGAGACGGGGAGGGCGTCAAGCGGGGCGGCTGAGCAGCGTGTCGACGCGGTCGCCGTCGATGATGACGGCGTCGTCGTCGGTCAGCGCCCAGTGCGGCACGCCCGCCGCCCGGTATTCCGCGGCGATGCGGGTGCAACTGCCGTCGGGGTCGGTGGCCGGGGAGTCGACGTGCGGGACGATCCGGTGCCCCACCAATCCCACACCGTCCCAGCGGGGTTCGATGCCGCAGGCGGAGGCGACCTCGGCCGGGTCGTCGGCGGCCTCCAGGCCGTGCAGATCCGGAGTGAGGACACAGGCCCCGGCGCTGTAGCCCGCGTAGACCAGTGCGTCCTCGGCCAGCAGTGCGGGCAGGACGAGATCGGCGCCGCTGCGGGCGAATTGGGCACGTAGCACGAAGGTATTGCCGCCGCGCGCCCACACCAGCCGATAGCGTCTCAGCGATTTCTCCAGTTCGGCGGTGCGACCCACATAGTCGCGCAGATCGAGCACATCGGGCCGGAAACCCAACCGGCGCAGGGGAACCAGATCGCTGGTCACCGCGCTCTGCCAGGCCTCGGGCCAGGCGTCGAAGGCGTTCGGGATCACCGCGACCGGGCCCGGCTCGCCGACCAGCGCGGCGAACCGGTCGTAGTGCGCCCCGAATCGGTAGCTGGACAGGAACAGTCGCACCGCGGCTCAGAGGGTGAAGGCCAGGTTGCGAACCACCCGGCGTCCCAATTCCTCGTCGCCGGACACCTCGATCCGCTCGGCGTGCGCATCCGCTGTCGTGCGGCCGCCGCACAGCCGGGCGAACAGACCCGAGTCGAGCCGGACCACCACGTCGGGCGAACGATCCAGGGTGGCAACGAGTTCGGCCCGCTCCTCGACCTGCACATGCAGGGACCGGGTGACCGGCCCGGTCAGGTCGATGGTGATGCGTGAACCGGCGGGTGCCTTACCCCGCTTGGCCACGATGCGTCCGATGAAGGGTTCGATCTCGTCGACGGCCAGCTCCGCGCGCCGCCCGCCCTCGTCGATCCGGACGTCGAGTGCGTCGGCGATATCGAGTTCGTGCATCCAGCAGTCGAACAGCCGCACCCGCATGAACCGGCCGTAGGGCACCACGCCGATCGGCGACCGGATCTCGGCCTGCCAGGCGGTGTCGTCCATCGCAGCCAGCGCCTTACGGCGGCGGTCGGTGACCTCCCCGAAGCGCGCCAGCAGCTGTGCCCCGGTCAGCGGTCGCAGCGAGATCAGCCACGCCTCGTTGAAGGCGCCGGTGTCGTTGCGGACGTGGTCCAGGGCCCGCACGTCGGTGTCGACCTGCGGCATCGGCTCGCCCAGCAGCATGGATTCGGTGCCGACCACGTGGGCGATCACGTCGAACACCGTCCAGCCCGGCAGCGGGGACGGTGTGCGCCAGCGGCTTTCCTCCAGATCGGTCACCAGCCGGGCCAGCGCCTCCCACTGTGCCGACAGGGCCGTCATGAGTTCGGTGCGGTCGAGCGTCATGCGCGGGTTTCCTTCTCCTCGTTGTCCAGCCGATCCAGGCCGGCGCGAATCGCCGCGGCCGTGGCCTCGGTCTCGTGCGGTCGGCGCAGCAGAATTCCCTTGGCGAACAGGAACCGGTCGCCGTGCTGTCGCGGGACCACGTGCAGATGCACGTGGTGGACCGTCTGGAAGGCCGCCTTCCCGTCGTTGAGCACCAGGTTCGCGCCGTCGGCACCGAGATCGCTGCGGCGCAGGGCCTTGGCGATGCGGTGGCCCAGGGTGAAGATGCGGGCGCCGAGCGCGGCATCCAGATCGTCCAGATCCGTCGCGTGGACCTTCGGAACGACGAGGGTGTGCCCGCGGGTGATGGGCCGGATGTCGAGGAATGCATACAGCTCGTCGTCCTCGTAGACCTTGGTCGACGGCGCGGTTCCCGCAACGATGCGGCAGAAGAGGCAGCCACTCACCCCGCTGACATTACGGCGTACGAGCGGCGGGCGACAGGCCCGGCGATCTCTTCGGTTGGGGGACAATTCGGAGGAATTTCACCCAGCGCTGTGATGTTGATCTCGGCTACGCTCACCGGCAACCGGGTATTCTCTCCGAACCTACTACTAAGTAAGTTCCTCGAACGCCGGACCGGTCACAGCGGCCCACCATGGACGGTGGGGGCCAGCCATCCGTCACAAGTCAAAGGAAGTCGACCAGTGGAGACAACGCAAAGCGCAGACGCGGACGCGCGGCACGACGCTGAGCAGCGTGATCCCCACGGCACGCGTGTCGGGGTCGTTCGCGAGACGAACCCCGACGAGCGCCGCGTCGCGTTGGTGCCGAAGATCATCCCGACCCTGCTGCGTCAGGGGGTGCAGGTGATCGTCGAGCCGGGGGCCGGATCGGGGGCGCTGATCCCCGACGAGGCCTATACCGAGGTGGGTGCCACCCTCGGTGATCCGTGGTCGGCGGAGGTGGTGGTGAAGGTGGCTCCGCCCAACGACGCCGAGATCGCGAAGCTGTCGGCGGGGCAGACCCTCATCGGCTTCCTGGCGCCGCGCAGTGCCGACAACAAGATCGGCGAGCTGAAGGCCGCCGGGGTGCAAGCCTTTGCGGTGGAGGCGATTCCGCGCATCTCGCGGGCCCAGGTGATGGACGCACTGTCGTCGCAGGCCAACGTAGCCGGGTACAAGGCGGTGCTGTTGGCGGCCTCGGAGGCGACGCGGTTCTTCCCGATGCTCACCACCGCGGCGGGCACGGTGAAGCCCGCGACGGTGCTGGTCCTCGGCGTGGGCGTGGCGGGCCTGCAGGCCCTGGCCACCGCCAAGCGGCTGGGCGCCCGCACCACCGGCTACGACGTGCGGCCGGAGGTGGCCGATCAGGTGCGGTCGGTGGGTGCACAGTGGCTGGATCTGGGCATCGACGCCGCCGGGGAGGGCGGCTACGCGCGCGAACTCACCGAGGAGGAGAAGGCCACCCAGCAGCAGGCCCTCGAGGATGCGATCAAGGGCTTCGACGTGGTGATCACCACGGCGCTGGTGCCCGGGCGGCCCGCGCCGCGACTGGTGACGGCCGCGGCGGTGGAAGGGATGAAGCCCGGCAGCGTCATCGTCGACCTGGCGGGTGAGACCGGCGGCAACTGCGAGCTGACCGAACCGGGCAAAACCGTTGTCAAGCACGGCGTCACGATCGCCTCACCGCTGAACCTGCCCGCCACCATGCCCGAGCATGCGAGCGAGCTGTACTCGAAAAATATTGCGGCCCTGCTGGAATTGATGCTGACCGACGGGCGCCTCGAGCCCGACTTCGGCGATCAGGTGCTGGCCGATTCCTGCGTCACCCGCGAGAAGAAGGTGGATAGCTGATGTACACCGAACTGCTGGCGAATATCGCGATTCTGGTGCTGTCCGGGTTCGTCGGTTTCGCCGTTATCTCGAAGGTGCCCAATACCCTGCACACGCCGCTGATGTCGGGTACGAACGCCATTCACGGCATCGTGGTGCTGGGTGCGCTGGTGGTGCTGGGCCGCAACGAGCATCCCTCGGTGGCCGAGCAGATCATCCTGTTCGTCGCCGTGGTGTTCGGAACCCTCAACGTCATCGGCGGTTTCGTCGTGACGGACCGAATGCTGGGAATGTTCAAGGGGAAGAAGCCCGCCGCGGCCACGCAGGCGGAGAAGGCGGGTAAGTAGCCGTGGACAATCTGGTCAATATCCTCTACATCATCGCCTTTTCGCTGTTCATCTACGGCCTGATGGGCCTGACCGGCCCGAAGACAGCGGTGCGGGGCAACTGGATCGCCGCGGCCGGTATGGCGCTCGCGGTGATCGCGACCTTCATCTCCATTCGCGACACCTCGAACTGGATCGTCATCGCGGCGGGCCTGATCGTCGGTGTGGCGCTGGGTGTTCCGCCGGCGAAGTTCACCAAGATGACCGCGATGCCGCAGCTGGTGGCCGCGTTCAACGGTGTCGGCGGTGGCACGGTGGCGTTGATCTCGCTGTCGGAATTCCTGAACACCCAAGGGTTTTCCCGGATTCCGGAGCAGCCGAGCGTGCACATCGTGATCGCCTCGCTGTTCGCGGCGATCATCGGATCGGTGTCGTTCTGGGGTTCGCTGATCGCCTTCGGCAAGCTGCAGGAGATTCTGCCGGGCCGCCCGATCGGTATCGGAAAAGCGCAGCAGCCGTTGAACATTCTGCTGCTCGTCGGCGCCGTCGCCGCCGCGGTGGTGATCGGACTGGGCGCCGCGAAGGACGGCGTGCCGACCTGGTGGATGGTGCTGGTGCTGGTCCTGGCGGCCGTGCTGGGCCTGATGGTGGTGCTGCCGATCGGTGGTGCCGATATGCCGGTGGTCATCTCGCTGCTCAACGCGCTCACCGGATTGTCGGCCGCCGCGGCCGGTCTGGCGCTGAACAACACCGCCATGATCGTGGCGGGCATGATCGTCGGCGCGTCCGGCACCATCCTGACCAATCTGATGGCCAAGGCGATGAACCGGTCCATTCCGGCGATCGTGGCCGGCGGCTTCGGTGGCGGGGGAGCGATCGCCGCCACGGGAGGCGAGCAGAAGCAGGCCAAGGCCACCTCGGCCGCCGACGCCGCAATTCAGATGGCCTACGCCAACCAGGTCATCGTGGTACCCGGCTACGGTATGGCCGTCGCGCAGGCGCAGCACGCGGTCAAGGAGATGGCGACGCTGCTCGAGGCCAAGGGTGTGGAGGTCAAGTACGCCATCCATCCGGTGGCCGGTCGCATGCCCGGGCATATGAACGTGCTGCTGGCCGAGGCGGAGGTGCCCTACGACTCGCTCAAGGAAATGGACGAGATCAACGGCGAATTCTCCCGCACGGACGTGGCTTTGGTGATCGGCGCCAACGATGTCACCAATCCCGCCGCCCGCGAGGACACCTCGAGCCCCATCTACGGTATGCCGGTACTGAATGTGGACCAGGCGAAATCGGTGATCGTGCTGAAGCGTTCGATGAATTCCGGTTTCGCCGGGATCGATAACCCGCTGTTCTATTCCGATCACACGTCCATGCTGTTCGGCGATGCCAAGAAGTCGGTCGGCGCGGTGACCGAGGAACTCAAGGCGCTGTAGGGGTTTCGGCTAGGCGAACAGGACGCATGTAGGCGTCGGGGTATCCAGTGACCCGGCCGGTCCATAGGGCAGGCCGGTCACTGGATCGATGTCCAGCCAGGTGAGTGAGTTCGACTTCTGATTGGCCGCATACAACCGTCGGCCGTCGGGGCCCAGCCGCAGATCTCGCGGGAACGCGCCCCCGCACGGTGTTGTACCCAGCGGCACCAGGAGTTCACCGAGCACCGCGAAGGTCGCGATATTGTCGTGGCCGCGGTTGGCCACGTACAGGAAGCGGCCGTCGCGGGAGACCACCGGTGCGGACGGGTAGTTCCGTGCGCCCCCGCCGACCGAATCGGCCGGGATCCTCTGTCCCGCCACGAGTTCGCCGCGGTCGGCCTGCCAGCGGCAGACGGTCACCGTGGCATCGAGTTCGTTGGCCAGATACACCCGCTGCCCGTCGGGGTGGAAGGCCAGGTGTCGCGGGCCGCTGCCGGCTGCCATCGCCACCTGTGCCTGCCGCATCAATCTGCCCTCGGCCAGCCGGTAGACATAGACCGAGTCGACGCCCAGGTCGACCGCCAGCACCCAGCGGCCGGACGGGTCGAATACCACCTGGTGGGCATGCGGGCCGGTCTGCCGATCCGGATCCGGACCGGTGCCGGTGTGCTGAACGACATCGGTCACGGCGCCCAGCCTGCCGTCCGCGGCCACGGAAAGCACTGTGACACTGCCGGATTCGTAATTCGCCGTCAGTACCGAGCGGCCGTCCGGTGCGACGGCCAGGTGGGTGGGCCCACTGCCCTGTACCGCAACGGTATTCAGGACGGCAGGGCGAGCCGCTCGCAGATCGATCGCGGTGGCCGTTCCGGCGCCCGAGCCTTCGTTCACCGCGTACAGGTGGTTCCTATCCGGCGAGAAGGCGAGGAAGGAAGGGTCGGGCACCTCCACGACCTCGTCGATCGCGAGTCGACCGGTCTCGGAATCGACTGTGGCCACGCCGATTCCGCGACCGCCGGAACCGGTGGAGGTGTAGCACCCCACGTAGGCCCGCGTCCGGGTGGCCGCCCAGGCCGGGGCAGGGTGCAGTATGCCGGTGGCGGCGCCGACCCCTAGCGCGGCGGCCGATCCCACTACCCCGAGGAATTGCCGCCGTCCCAGCTGACCGTTGTCCACCAGTCTCTCCTTCCGCCCATGGGCCTGTCTCGCGCTCGGTCAGAATGGCGTACATCACACCCACTTC
Organism: Nocardia transvalensis; assembly: GCF_015477765.1. Lineage (GTDB taxonomy): Bacteria > Actinomycetota > Actinomycetes > Mycobacteriales > Mycobacteriaceae > Nocardia > Nocardia transvalensis_A. The sequence goes on from NZ_JADLQQ010000018.1 coordinate 61,584, forward strand.
GCAAGGGGCGCAACTCATTTTGCATATTGCGCAACAGAAGCGGGGTTTTCGGTCTGGATAGTCGATAGCACACGGCACCGAAGATTCGGCGGGGACGCGCTGGGCGTATTACGCTGGCGGCACGAGAGGGGGCGGAAGTGACGCTTCGAGAACGGTTCGATCCTCCCGCGGGGTTCGATGACTCGCTCATCTACGGGACTCCGCACGAGACCCCCGACGGAGCCACGATCATCACCGTGACACGGCCCGGCGGTGCCTGGCGACTCGCCCCGCGGCCGCTGGGTATCTTCGTCGTCCACGGTGAGAATGTGACGTGGAAACCGGCTGTCGACGAGGGGCGTATTGCCCTGCTGGGGGTGCTGACCGGGTTGCTGGCGGCCGCCTTCACGACACTGGCGATCCTGCGCCGCCCACCGTGGCCGGATCTGTCGTGCCCCCCGCCGTCGAGGGCTGAGCCGTCACGGCGATAGTCCGGTCGGCCTATTTCGTTGTGCGCATGGGTTCCAGTTCGGGAAGGCATTCGATGAAGTCGTCGACCATGCGGTGATTCAATGCCGCGAGCAGTCGCAGGTCCTCCTGAGGCCACGCCGACAGCGCCCGTCGTATGTCGCGGCGGATGACCAGGCGGATGGCCTCGTCCACGTCACGACCGGCCGGTGTCAGCTGAACCCGCTGCGCCCGACGGTCCTGCGGATCGGCGACCCGCATGACCAGGCCGGTGCGCTCGAGCCGCTGCACCATCCGGGTCACATGCGGAGCCTCGACGCCGAGCCGGCCCGCCAGCTCGCCCAGCCGCAGCGGCCGCCCCATATCGGCCAGCACGCGGAGTAACGGAACATTTGCGCGATCCACATCCACCCCCGCCGCGGCGATGGTCAGCCCGTGGCGACGGGCCCTGGTCAGCACGTAGGAGATTCGGGTGATCGCCCGCTCCAACTGCACGATGTACTCGTCATCGGGCTCGATCTCAGGGGTTGGCCGGGAGCGCGTCATTCGGACATTCTACGGTCGCATTACTTGCAGCAGGTAAGTAACCAGAAGCGTGCTGATCACGAGCGGGTATCGACGATCTTCGCGAACCAGGCGCACAGCAGGACGGCGATCAACGGGAAGATCAGGGCCACGGTGAGTGAGGTGGGCTTGGACAGCCAGCCGATCACCGACGGACCCGCCAGGAAGCCCAGATAGCCGAGGCTGAATACCCGCGACATATCGGTGGCCGCGGTCGCGGTGCCGAGATTGCCTGCGGCGCTGAAGATCTGCGGGATGCCACCGGCCAGGCCCAGGCCGAGCAGGGCCCAGCCGAGCAGGGTCAGCGGTACCCATGCCGAGGTGATGATCAGCGTCAATCCGGCGGCACCGAGCAATGCGCCCCAACGCACCACGGCCACGGCGCCGAATCGGCCGCTCACCCGGTCGGCGCCGAATCGGCCGATCGTCATGGTGGTGGAGAACGCGCCGAAGGCCAGTGCGGCGGTGGCCTCGCTGGCGCCGAGGTGTTCGCGCAGCTGCAGAGCGCTCCAATCGTTGGCGACGCCCTCGGTCATCAACAGTGCGAAGGCGATGGCGGCCAAGGCGAATACTTTGCGCGACACATGAGCTCGCGGCGTGCGGGGCGAGGCATCCACGGCGGCCGGCACCTCCGAACGTGCCTTGACGTGCGACAGAAACCGGGGTGCACTGACGGCCACCGTCAGCAGCCCGCCGATCGCCGTCACGACGAACGTGAGGCGGATGTCCCATCCGCTGTGCAGGGCCGCCGCGCCTGCCAGCGATCCCACCAGGCCGCCGCAGGAGAACAGCGCGTGGAAGGCCCCCATGATCGGTCGGCCGTATGCACGCTCGACCTGTACGGCCTGGGCGTTCATGGACACATCCACGGCTCCGTTGCCGAAACCGTAGGCCACAAGCGCAAAGGCCAGCGCTACCGGGCCGGTCGCGAATCCCGGGCCGATCACCGCCAGCGCCAGCCAACTCGCCGCGGCCGCGACCAGGGCGCGGCTGCCGAACCGGTCGGCCAGCGGCCCAGCCGCCTGCATGCCGATGATGGCGCCCCCCGCCATGAGCAGGATCAGCATGCCCAGGGTCGCATTCGAGACCCCGGTCCGTTCGGTCACCACCGGGATGTGCACCACCCACATGGCGCTCAAGAACCCGTTGAGGCCGAACACCGCGAACACCGCGGCGCGTGCGATCCGGACCGGTGGAGCAAGCGTCGGAGCAGTCATTGATCCGACGCTACCGGCCCTTGTCGCCGGTATCTCCCCGTTTTCCTCGCCGGTCACGGCCTCGTCGACGCGACCGGTCGAGTTCCGAATCCTGTACGGTTCAACCGCTTTCGTCTTCGATTGTATTCCGGGGCACCGACAAGTTCCGGCCCCCGAATCCAGGGTTGAGAAGAATGGGGGCATCTGCGATTGTCGTGGGGTGGACCCGCTGGAAAGCCTGCTCGAGGGGCCGCGGGCGCGCGGCGCATTCGTCATGAGATCGCTGCTGGACCCGCCGTGGTCGCTGCGGATCCGCGACGAGGCGCCGCTGACGGTGGTCGCTGTGGTGCGCGGGGGCGGCTGGATCGTGCCCGATCCGGGCAGCGGCGTCGGCACGCCGGTGTCCGGGGAACTGTGCCGGGTGGGATTTCCCGGGACCGGTACGGCCGCGCCACGGCAGCTGCGCGAAGGAGATGTCGCGATCATCCGCGGGCCCGATCACTACACGGTCGCCGACGATCCGGCCAGAGAGCCACAGGTGTTCATCAATCCGGGCCAGATCACGACCACGCCCGAGGGCGAGGAACTGTGTGAGCGCTGGCGTCTCGGCGTTCGCGGCTGGGGACCGAATCCGGATGCGGCCACCCTGCTCGTCACCGGCACCTACGAGCAGGAGGGCGCGGCAAGCCGTCGGTTGCTGCGGGCATTGCCGCCGATCATCGTGTTGCGCGGGGCCGAATTGGATTCACCCGTCCTGGATCTGCTGGTAGACGAGAGCGCCCGGGACCGCCCGGCGCAGGGAGCGATGCTGGACCGGCTGCTCGACCTGCTGCTGATCGCCGCGCTGCGGGCATGGTTCGCCCGCGGCGACGCACCCGCCTGGTACCACGCCTACGCCGATCCGCTGGTGGGCAAGGCCCTTCGCCTGCTGCAGCACAATCCGGGCCACCCCTGGACGGTGGCCGCGCTGGCCGCCGAGGTCGGGGTGTCCAGGGCCGCACTGGCCCGCCGCTTCACCGACCTGGTCGGCGAGCCCCCGATGACCTTCCTCACCGACTGGCGCCTGGCGCTGGCCGCCGACCTGCTCCACGACTCCGATGCCACCGTCGAAGCCATCGCCCGCCGCGTCGGCTACGGCAGCGCCTTCGCCCTGAGCGCCGCCTTCAAACGTCGCTACGGCATCAGCCCCCGCGACCACCGCGGGACCGCGGGGCTTCGCAGTGCCTGACTAAGGTCGTGCGGGTGAGGACGCAGCAGGACTATCCGGTGCTCTGGCCGGTGCCGACACGGTGGTCGGACAACGATCACTACGGGCACGTCAACAACGTGACCTACTACTCGTACTTCGACACCGCGGTGAACGCCTGGCTGATGGCTGCCACCGGCACCGATATTCGCGAGTTGCCCGCGATCGGGGTGGTCGCGCAGACCTCCTGTCAGTTCCTGGGCTCGCTGAGTTTTCCCGACAAGCTGCAGGTCGGCTTGCGGATCGCCCGGCTGGGCCGCTCGAGTATCACCTACGACCTGGCCGTCTTCCGCGAGGACGGCGATGCCCTGGAACTGGCCGCGACCGGCACCTTCGTGCACGTCTACGTCGACAACCAAACCCGCAGATCGGTCGAGATCCCGCCCGTGATCCGCAGGGCCGCAGAGGGGTTGGTGGTCGAGCGGGCGGGCTAGGCTAGACTCTCCCCAGCAGCGTCAGCGGGTCCTCCAGCAGCGAGGACACCGTGGCGAGGAACCGGGCCGCCAGTTCGCCGTCGACCATCCGGTGGTCGAAGCTCAGGCCCAGTTCGGTGACCCAGCGCACGGCGAGCTCGTCGCGATACACCCACGGCCGCTTGCGAATCGAGCCCAGGCACAGGATCGCGGCCTCCCCGGGATTGACCAGCGGCACCCCGGTGTCGACGCCGAATACGCCCACATTGCTGATGGTGAACGTGCCGCCGCGCAGATCCGCGGGTGTGGCGGTACCGGCTCGGGCGACCTCGGCCAGCCAGCTGATCTCCCGGCACAGCTCACGCAGGCTCAGCGACTGGGCCTCCTTGATATTCGGCACCAGCAGTCCGCGCTCGGTGGCCACGGCGATGCCCATGTTCACGTAGTGCCGGGTGACGATCTCCTTGTTGTCCTCGTCCCAGAACGAGTTGATGCCCGGGAATTCCGCCATGGCCGCGAGCGTCGCCTTGGCCACCAGCGCCAAGGGGGTCAGCGACAGACCGGCGAAGGATTCGGTGGCCCGCAGATGGTCCAGCAACTCCATCGACGCGGTGAAATCGGTGGTGACGAACGCGCTGGCCTGCGGGATGGTCCGGGCGCTGGCCACCATGGCGGCGGCGGTGCGCTTGCGGACCCCGCTGACCGGCGTGCGGGTCTCGCGCGAGGTCGGCGTCGGCCGGATGACGCCGCCGTCGGGCCGCATGAGCGGCACCGGCGGTGCGGTCGGCCGCTGCGTCTCGTCCGCATCCTCCTCGGTGCGAATCCGGTTGGACGGCTGTGACACCGGGACCGCGTGCCGCACGTCCTCGACGGTGACCGCACCGCCGGGGCCGGACCCGGCGACGAAGCTGATGTCGATACCGAGCTCCCGGGCCAGCTTGCGCGCGGCCGGGGTGGCCGGGGGACGGCCGGGCATCTGCGGGTAGCCCGGCCTCGGCGAATCGGGTTCCGCCGCAGCGGCTTTCATGGCGGGCCGGGCACGCCTGGACGTGCCCTCCTCGTCGGGCCCGTAACCGACCAGCACCGAGTGGCGCTGGGCGGGCTGGTCCGCCGCCGCGGAGGTCTGCACCCGGATCAGCGGCGCACCCACCGGTATCGTGTCCCCGGGCTGGGCCAGGAGTTCGGTGATCTTCCCGGCGAACGGGCACGGCAACTCCACCTGCGCCTTGGCCGTCTCCACTTCGGCAATGGTCTGGTTGAGCTCTACCGTGTCACCCACGGCCACCGACCACGAGACGAGTTCGGCCTCGGTCAGGCCCTCCCCGAGATCGGGCAGCCGAAACTCCAGCACGTGATTCTGATCTGTCGTCACCGGATCTTCCAACGGGCACCTCTGTCTGAACGGCGGGTCAGGCGGCGAGCGTCCGATCGACCGCGTCCAGGATGCGGTCGGGGTCGGGCAGGTGGTGCCGTTCGAGCTTAGCCGGGGGATAGGGGATGTCGAAGCCACCGACTCGCAGCACCGGGGCCTCCAGATAGTAGAAACACCGTTCCGTGATGCGGGCGGCGATCTCGGCCCCCAGACCGGCGAAGACCGGCGCCTCGTGTGTCACCACCAGCCGGCCGGTCCGGCGCACCGACTCCTCGATGGTGTCGAAGTCGATCGGCGAGAGGCTGCGCAGGTCGATCACCTCGAGGGAGTGCCCCTCGCCGGCCGCGATCTCCGCCGCCGTGAGCGCGGTGCGCACCATGCCGCCGTAGGCGACCACGGTGGCATCGTCCCCGGCGCGGCAGATCCGGGCGCGGGCGAGCGGGAACGGCTCGGCCTCCAGGGCCGCGAAGTCGACATCGTCCTTGTCCCAGTAGCGGCGCTTGGGCTCGAAGAAGATCACCGGATCATCCAGCGAAACCGCTTGGCGGATCATGGAATACGCATCGGCCGGATTGCTCGGCGAGACGACCCGCAGGCCCGCGGTGTGCGCGAAGTACGCCTCCGGTGATTCGGAGTGGTGCTCCACCGACCCGATGCCGCCGCCGAACGGAATGCGAATGGTGATGGGCGCGAACACCTTTCCCTGCGTGCGGTAGTGGATCTTGGCCACCTGCGAGACGATCTGATCGAAGGCCGGATAGACGAATCCGTCGAACTGAATCTCGCACACCGGCCGATAGCCACGCAGGGCCATGCCGAAAGCCGTTCCGACGATGCCGGATTCGGCCAGCGGCGTATCGATGACGCGGTTGTTGCCGAAGTCCTTCTGCAGGGTATCGGTGACGCGGAAGACGCCACCGAGGCGTCCGATGTCCTCACCCATCAGCACGACCTTCGGATCGTCCTCCAGGGCTCGGCGCAGTCCGGTGTTGAGGGCGGCCGCGAATGTCGTGATCATGACCGGGCTCCTTCCGTGTCGGCAGTGAGATAGGCGGCGTACTGCCGGCGTTGTTCCTCGATCAGTGGGTGCGCGGTGGTGTAGACGTGGTCGAACAGAGTCATCGGATCCGGATCGGGCATCTCGATGGTGGCGCTGCGCAGCCGCCCACCGACCTCGTCGGACCGGTCCTGCACGTGTTGTTCGAACTCGCTGTCCCACAAGCCTTCCCGCTCCAGCAGCCGACGCATCCGGGCGATCGGGTCGCGGCGCTGCCACAGCTCGAGCTCGGCGGCGTCGCGGTAGCGGGTGGGATCGTCGGCGGTGGTGTGCGGGCCCATCCGATAGGTGATCGCCTCGATGAACGACGGCCCGCCGCCGGTGCGAGCGCGGGCCACGGCCTGCCGGGTCACCGCCAGCACCCCGAGCGCATCGTTGCCGTCCACCTGTACGCCCGGAATGCCGTAGCCGAAGGCGCGGCGCGCGAGCGGGGTCGCGCTCTGGACGCGCACCGGTTCGCTGATGGCCCACTGGTTGTTCTGGCAGAAGAACACGACCGGCGCACTCCACGACGCCGCGAACCCCAGTGCCTCGGCGATATCGCCCTGACTGGTGGCACCGTCGCCGAAGTAGGCGATCACCGCGATCTCGGCCCCGTCGAGATGGGCGGCGTAGGCGTAACCGGTGGCGTGCAGACCCTGGGCGCCGACCACGATCGTCGGATTGGTCATGTTGATCGCGGCGGGGTCCCAGCACGAATGGGCGGCGCCGCGCCACAGCCGGGTGATCTCGCCCGGATCGACGCCGCGGCAGTAGGCGACACCGGCCTCGCGGTAGCTGCAGAACACGTAGTCGTCGGGATACAGGGCATGTGCGGAACCGATCTGTGCCGCCTCCTGACCGAGCAGCGGTGGCCACAGGCCCAGCTGTCCTTGGCGTTGCAGGGCCGTCGCTTCGGTATCGATGCGGCGGGTGACCACCATGTCCTCGTACAACTGCCGCAATCTGTCGGGTCCGACATCGGACACCGACGCCGCGTGCTCGCGGTCGAATACGCGGCGGCCGTCGGGTTGGACCAACTGCACCGGGTAGGTGGCTTTGTCGGCCATGACCATCGCCTCCTGGTTCATCGCTGTGCCGGGGTCTCCGGACATCGCGAGGCAATCATGTGCTGTAACTCACAGGATCCACGGTTGGGCGACTTGCGCAAGTGGTGACACGGGAACTGGGCAGAATGCTCGTGGTGGATGGCGTGATTGCTGTCATACTGCGTTACATGTCCAGTGGAGAACCGGTCGGTGCCGTAGTCGACGCGACGGACGCGCGTCTGTTGCTGGAACTGGTCGCCAATCCCCGGGCCACCGGGGTGGAGCTGGCCACGCGCCTGGGGTTGTCGCGCAATACCGTGCAGGCCCGGTTGGCCCGGTGGGAGGCGGGCGGGGTGCTGGCGAGCTTCGAGCGGCGCGTCGATCCGCGGGCACTCGGCTATCCGCTGGCGGCCTTCGTGGCGGTGGTGGTCGATCAGCACAAGCTCGATTCGGTGGTCGACGAGCTGGCCCAGGTTCCGGAGGTGACCGAGGTGTGCGGCATGACCGGCCCCACCGACCTCACCGTCCGCGTGGTCGCCCGCGACGCCGACGACCTCTACCGCATTGCCGGGCAGATCCTCAAGATTCCGGGCGTGGAACGCACCAATATGGCGCTGGTGATGCGGCAGTTGGTCGGCCCGCGCACCGCGCCGCTGCTGCGCCGGCTCTCCGGTGCCAACGGCGTTCGGCCCGAGGTGGCCCGTCCCGATCGTCCGATTGGCCTGCCGCGGCCGCGCTGACGGCGCGAAATTCGGTCCAGTTTCGAGCGATTGGCCGGTGACCGGGGGCGGGAGCGTTCGCGACGATAGCGCGATGAGTGCCGTCGAGATCGAAACAAGGGTCAGCGATGAACCGCGGGTGGGGATAGGGCAGCCGATCGGGGCGGGCATCGTCGCGGCGCTGGTCGGCTTCACCAGTTCGTTCGCCGTGGTGCTCACCGGGTTGCGAGCAGTCGGCGCCACACCCGCGCAGGCGGCGTCGGGACTGCTGGCGGTGTGTGTCACCCAGGCCGTCGTGATGCTGGTACTGGCCCCGCGACTGCGGATGCCGCTGTCGATCGCATGGTCGACGCCGGGCGCCGCGCTGTTGGCGGGCACCGGGATGGTGTCGGGCGGCTGGCCCGCGGCGGTCGGCGCGTTCGTGGTGGCCGGGGCGTTGATCGTGCTCACCGGTTTCTGGCAGCGGCTGGGGCGGTTGATCGCCGCCATTCCGGTCGAGATTGCCCAGGCGATGCTCGCCGGGGTGCTGATGCCGCTGTGCCTGGCGCCGATGCACGCGGTGAAGACGAGTGCGGCCGTGGTTCTTCCGGTGCTGGTGGTGTGGCTGGTGTTGCAGCGCCTCGCCTCGCGCTGGGCCGTGCCGGCCGCCTTCGCAACCGCCGCGATCGGCGTGGCCGTCGATCTCGTGGCCACTCATCGCAGCCTCGACTGGGCCGCCATGCTGCCGCGGGTGGAATTGACCGCGCCGCATTGGAGTTGGCAGGCGCTGATCGGGGTGGCGGTGCCGCTGTACATCGTCACCATGGCGGGACAGAACATTCCCGGCGCGGCGGTCATGGGGTCGTTCGGGTACCGGGTGCCGTGGCGGGCGGCCATGACCGCGACCGGCCTGGGCACCATGATCGGGGCCCCGGCGGGCGGGCATGCGATCAACTTGGCGGCGATCAGCGCGGCGCTGTCGGCCGCCCCGTCCGCGCATCCGGATCCGCGGCGGCGCTGGATCGCGTCATTCACCGTGGGCTGGACCTACCTGGTGCTGGCCCTGGTGTCGGGCGCCTTCGTGGCGCTGGTGGCGGCCGCACCGGAGGGCGTGCTGGAAACCGTTGCCGGACTTGCCCTGATTGCCACCTTGGTCGCCGCCCTCACCGCGGCCTTCGAACACGCCGAGCACCGCGTCGCCGCGGGCGTCACCTTTCTGGTCTCGGCCTCCGGGATGGCCGTCGCCGGTGTCGGTGCGGCATTCTGGGCCCTGGTCGCGGGTCTGCTGGTGCGCTGGGTGCTCGGGTGGCGCCTGTCGTAGGGTGAGGGTGTTCGTGTCACGGGTACGGATCTACGACAGGAGCTGGCTTGACCGCGGTACTGATCTCGGCCGATGACCTTCGAAAAATGCTGTCCGACAATGGATCCCGTGTCCATCTATTGGACGTGCGCTGGGCGCTGGGCGACCCGGACGGGCCGCAGCACTATCTGAACGGTCATATCCCCGGCGCCGTATTCGTCGATCTGGAGACCGAACTGGCCGCACCGCCGTCCCCGGCGCGCGGCCGCCATCCCCTTCCCGAAGCCGCTCACCTGCAGAAATGCGCCCGGAGCTGGGGATTGCGCACGGGGGAGCCGGTCGTGGTCTACGACGCGACCGGCGGGATGGCCGCCGCCCGCGCCTGGTGGTTGCTGCGCTGGGCCGGTGTCGCGGACGTCCGGATTCTCGACGGCGGGCTGCCCGCCTGGGAGCGCGCCGGGGGAGAGCTGACCAAGGGCGGCGAGCCGGATCCGCGCCAGGGCGATATCGTGCTGGTCCCCGGGAAGATGCCGTTGATCGACGCCGATGCCGCGGCCTCGTGGGACGGCCTGCTGCTGGACGCGCGCGCCGGAGAACGCTATCGCGGGGAGTCGGAGCCGGTGGACCCGCGCGCCGGGCACATCCCCGGCGCGGTGAGCGCCCCCACATCGGAAAACCTCACTCCCGAAGGCACTTTCAAGAGCGCCGAGGAACTGCGCTCGCGCTTCACGGCGCTGGGTTCCGGCCCGATCGCGGTCTACTGCGGCTCCGGCGTCACCGCCGCCCACCAGATAGCCGCCCTGGCGGTCGCCGGCATCGAGGCCGCCCTCTACCCCGGCTCCTGGTCCCAGTGGTCCAACGACCCCAAACGCCCCGTCGCGACGGCCTGACACAGCCGCACCCCCTGTTGGCAAACGCACCCGCTGCAGGCGCTGGACGGGGTGCGGGTGACAACACGGGGTGCGGCTGGTGGGTCACGGACAGTGCCGGGCGACGCGGCTGAGGGTGTCGCGGTCGGCGCGGGTGATCGGCAAGGCGTATTCCCTTGCGACGGAGAGGTATTTGCCCGCGTAGAAGCAGCGGTAGGAGTGGGCGGGAGGGAGCCAGTCGGCGGGGGTGTGGTCGCCCTTGTCCTGGTTGGCCTGCCCGTCGACGGCCAGCAGATTGAAGTCGATGTCGTTGGCGAAGCGCATGCGTTGCGGCAGTGGCCATTTCGCGGCGCCCATATCCCACGCCGCGGCCAGCGGATAGACATGATCGATCTGCACCGCCCGGGGCTGGGCTCTGTCGAAGCCGATGCGCTTGCCGGTGTAGGGGTCGTGCAGGGTTCCGGCGATCACCACGCACTCGTGCGTGCCGGGCCGGAATCGCACCTCGCTCAGCTGCCTACCCAGCACGCTGTTGCGGGAGTCGCAGCCGTCGTGGCCGCCCGGCCCGTCATGGTCGTCGGACCACGCGGGCCCGAACACGCATCCCTGTTCGGGCCGGCACCCCCGCTCGTAGCCGCCCGGCCGCGGCCGCGAGTCCACCACCTGCACGGTGTCGAGCAGCCGTTCCACCTCGGCACGAGAGGGACTGCCCGGTGCGGGCGGGTCATCGGTGAGAATCGCACAACCCGCCACCGTCATCACGGCGACCAGCGCCGCCATCGCCCTTACATGTTTCCCCCACCGCATGCGATCAGGTGTACACGCCCCCACCGACAATCGCGGGCGCGTCGTCCCTCTCGCCGTTTTGCTGCCCGTACGTCATTCCGGCATGTTCCGACCGGAATCGGGCGGGATTACAGCCAGGCGCGGGCCAGCAGGTCGTCGGCGGGGAGTTCGGCGGCCGCGGGTGGGAAGCGGGTGGCCGCGATGGAGTCGACACGGGCGCCGTCGTGGCCGATCAGCCAGGAGCCGCCGCGATCCTCGCACTCGGCGATCTTCGCAAATGTGGTGAGCAGGAAAGTGATCGCATCGCGAGGGTCGGTGGTGCGGGCCAGCCGTTGCGATTCACCCGGCCGCGGCAAATCCAGCCATACGCCGGACTGGCCGTCCAGGCGCATGCCGACGATTTTCGCGGCGTCCACGAAGGTGAATTTTCGCCGCTCCCACGGCGTCGTCGGCGTGAAACTCTGCTCGAGTACCTGGAGCAGAATAGTCATCTTCACTGCCCTCCTGAGTGCGTCGTCGAAGCGACGCCGGTTGCACGCCCGACCGGGTGCGCGGGCGCGAAACCGTCTTGGTTGCGCGGGTGCGATCGGTTGTATTGCTGCAATACACGAGCCAACTCCGTTCGTCGGCCGTGACCTGCGGATATTCCAGTATGTTCCGAAACCGGTGCAAATGGGTATAGGCAAGTCGATCGTGTCCAGGTCAGAGTCGTTCCAGACTCCGCCGCGTGCGGCGCTGTTCAGCCCGTGCGTGCTTGGCGCCGTGCCCTGACGGCCCGCTGTTAGAGCCTCTGACCTGCGGATGTGGGTAGGTGGAACCCGTCCCGGTCGCGGTCGGCGCCCTCACTTCGGACGGCGAACGGTCGATGGGCAACCCGGAACGCTCTGACCTGCGTTGAATACCCCTCTCGCACGTTGCGCCGGTGTGGTCGATATCATCCGGCACCCAATTGGAAGGTATGTTCTAATTTGTTTTAGAAGGATAGTTCTAGAACGGACTCGGCGCAGGCCGACGACTCATGGAGACAGCGATGCGACTCTCGCTCACCGCGCACACCTCCCAACCATGGCGGATTCACGAGATCAGCCGGGATTTCGAGATCGAGGACGTCTGGGCGCTGCCGACACCCGGCGGTCCGGACGACTTTCCGCGACTGGTGCAGGAGATATCCTCCGGCGACGATTCCGGCGCCTCCGGGCTCTACCACATACTTTTCGCGATTCGCTGGAAGCTCGGGGCACTGCTCGGATGGGACCGGGACGATACCGGTATCGGCGGCCGGGTGCCGTCGCTGCGCGACCGCCTGCCGGCCGATCTTCGCGAGGGCCCCCGCGGACCGGACCTGCAGGGCAAGCCAATGCACTCCCTCTATCTCACCGAGAACGAGTGGGCGTGCGAAATCGCCAACAAGACCATGCACGGCATCATGCATATCGGCTGGGTCCGAGACGAGACCGGCACCCACCGAGGCCAAATGGCAGTACTGGTCAAGCCGAACGGCCTTTTCGGCAGCCTTTACATGACCGCAATCAAGCCATTCCGATACCTGCTGGTCTACCCACCCCTGATGCGCTCGATCGAACGCAACTGGCGCCTACACGCCAGTAGATAGTCCGGCCTCGAATCGCCACGACCGATCGTCGTACAGGTACCGGTTGACGCTGACGAACGACTTGTTTCCAGGGTGGCACGAGGGTGTCGGTGGGGGCTGATTGGATGGGGGGGATGCTGCACGGGTTGTGGACGCCGGGGTCGGGGCTGGTGCTGTGGCGCCAGCCGGGTGACTCCGTGGCGGTTCCGCCCGGTCCGCTCGGGGCGGTGGTGCAGACGGCGCGGTTTCGGCACAGGGCGCGGGTATTGGTGGCCGGTTCGGATGGGGCGGTGACCACCGAGGTTGCTGCGCATGCGCTTGCGCCCGATATGGCTGCGCAGGTGCTTCTGCAAGAGTTGCCGGTCGCTGTTGTTGCCGCCGACCTGCGGTTTCTCGGGCATGTTGCGCGCGGTCTCGAACGGTGGGTTCGGGCCGGGCGGGTCGTGCCCGATCTGCGTCGGGAGGACGGTGACTGGTGGGTGCGCTGGCGGCTGGTGGGCGGGCAGCGGCAGCGGGCCTGGCTGGCCGAACTCGCCGCGGCGCTGCCGCCGGCGCTGCGGGTGGCGGCCGGACCCACGGCGGTGCTCGAAGACCTGGTCGCCGAATTGACCGATCCCATCGCCCGCCTGCACGCACCGCCGGTGCGGTCGGCGCATCCCCTGCTGACGGCATTGGTCTCCGACGCGCCCCTGGATGCCGGATCGCACCGAGTGGCGACGAGCCTGGAGCAGTGGCGGACGAGCCTGACCGTCGGGGAACCGGAGCTGGTGCTGCGCCTGCTGGAACCCGAGGACGAGCCGGAGGAGGCGGCCGACAGCGCGGACGCGCTGTGGCGACTCGAGGTGTGCCTGCGCTCGGAAGGGGAAGCGCCGCAGCCTGTCCCTATCCACGGCGATCCGGTGCTGGTGCGCACGGCGGGGGAGAAGGTGACCGCGGCGATGGTGGCCTATCCCATTCTGCGGGAGGTGCCGCGCGATCCGCACGGTATGGATTTCCTGCTGCCCACCGCGGTGGTGCAGGACCTGGTCGCGCACGGTGCGCACGAATTACGTTCCGCGGGTGTGCAATTGCTGCTGCCGCGGGCGTGGCGGATCGTCGCCCCGAGTATGCGGGTGCATGTGCAGAGCCCGGCCGCGACCGAGACGGAGGTCGGCATGAGCGGCCTGGTCTCCTATCGCTGGGAACTGGCCCTGGGCGATATGGTGCTCACGCCCGCCGAGATGGCGCGGCTGGTTCAGGCGAAATCGGATCTGGTGCGGCTGCGCGGACAGTGGGTGCAGGCCGACCATCGGATGCTGGCCGCCGCGGCGGCCTACCTGGGCGGGCGTACCGACGAGAACGTGGGCACCCTCACCCAGCTGCTCGCCGAGGTCGGTTCGGCGGGCATCCAGCAGGTGCCCATCGAAGAGATGACCGCAACCGGTTGGGCCGCAGAGCTTTTCGAATCGACCGAGGCCGCCCGCCCCGTCGACCCACCGATCGGCTTGAAGGCGGAACTGCGCCCCTACCAGCTGCGCGGACTGTCGTGGCTGGCGACGATGAACCGGCTGAACTGCGGCGCCGTCCTCGCCGACGATATGGGCCTGGGCAAGACGATCCAGGTGCTGGCCCTGTTGGCCCACGAAAGAGAAACAGCCGGTTCCCTTGTCTCCCCGGCGAGTTCTTCACCGGGGCCCACACTGCTGGTGTGCCCCATGTCGGTCGTCGGCAACTGGCAGCGCGAGGCCGAGCGGTTCGTGCCCGACCTGCGGGTGCTGGTCCATCACGGCACCGGACGTCGCTCGGGCGCGGAACTCGATGCGGCAGTAGCGGATTCGGATCTGGTGATCACGACCTACGCGCTGCTCGCCCGCGACGCCGAGGAGCTCAAGCGCCAGCCGTGGGAGCGAATCGTCGTCGACGAGGCCCAGCACATCAAGAACGCCGGAACCCGCCAGGCCCGCGCGGCGCGGACCGTTCCGGCGCGACATCGACTGGCCCTCACCGGAACTCCGGTGGAGAACCGGCTCGAGGAACTGCGCTCCATCCTGGATTTCGTGGCACCCAAGCTGCTCGGTAAGCCTTCGGAATTTCATTCCCGGTTCGCGGTTCCGATCGAACGCGAGCGCGACGAGAACGCCATCAGCCGGTTGCGCGCGATCACCGCGCCCTTCGTGCTGCGCCGGGTCAAGACCGACCCCGCCGTCATCTCCGATCTGCCGGACAAGATCGAGATGACGGTGCGCGCCAACCTGACCGTGGAGCAGGCGGCGCTGTATCAGGCCGTGGTCGACGATATGGTGGCGCAGCTGAAGAAGAAGTCGGACGGCATCGCCCGCAAGGGTGCGGTGCTGGGCGCACTGACCAGACTCAAGCAGGTGTGCAATCACCCCGCGCATTTCCTCGGCGACGGGTCGTCGGTGCTGCGCCGCGGGCACCACCGATCGGGCAAGCTGGCCCTGGTCGAGGATGTGCTCGAGTCGGTGCTGGCCGATGGGGAGAAGGCCCTGCTGTTCACCCAGTTCCGCGAATTCGGCGAACTGATCGTGCCGTATCTGACCGAAAGGTTCGGCGGGCCGATCCCGTTCCTGCACGGCGGAGTGTCGAAGAAGGGGCGCGACGCGATGGTGGAACGGTTCCAGGGCCCCGACGGTCCGCCGGTGATGGTGTTGTCGCTCAAGGCCGGTGGCACGGGGTTGAATCTCACCGCCGCCAATCACGTTGTGCACCTGGATCGCTGGTGGAATCCGGCGGTGGAGAACCAGGCCACCGACCGCGCGTTCCGGATCGGGCAGCGCCGCGACGTGCAGGTCCGCAAGCTGGTGTGCGTCGACACCATCGAGGAACGCATCGACGACATGCTGGGCGGTAAACAGGAATTGGCGAATCTGACCATCGGCACCGGCGAGAACTGGATCACCGAGCTGAGTTCGGCGGAACTGCGCGACCTGTTCGCCCTGGGACCGGAGGCGGTCGGCGAATGAGCCCGTTCGACGACTACAGCAAATACGGCAAACGGCTGCCGGTGCGCGGTGGCGTGGAACCGCGCAGCCGCCGCGGATCGTTCGCCCGCACCTGGTGGGGGCGATCGTTCATCGAGGCGGTCGAGCGGGTCGCCGACGACGGGCGCCTGGCCCGCGGCCGCTCCTACGCCCGCTCGGGGCAGGTGGTCACCTATCACCTCGAACCCGGTGCGGTCGCCGCGGAGGTGCAGGGCAGTCAGCCGCGGCCGTTCAGCTCGGTGCTCACCATGCGGCAACTGCGCGACGAGCGGCTGGACGAACTGATCGACCTGGTGCGCGCCACCCCCGGCATGCTCGCCCAACTGGCCTCCGGCGCGCTGCCGAAGGAATTGGGCCCGCTGTTGCTGCCCACCACGGCGTCGGAGCTGGATTTCGCCTGCACCTGCCCCGACTCCGGCTGGCCCTGTAAGCACGTCGCCGCGCTCTGCTACGTCATCGCCGAACGCCTGGACGAACAGCCCTCGGTCATGCTCACCCTGCGCGGCCTGGACCTCGACACCCTCATCGGCGGCGTCGAGCGCGACAACGGCCCCACGGTCTCCGACGACCTCTACGGCGAAACCACCACCCTGCCCGCCCTCCCCACCCCCGATTTCCGCCCCGCCCTCGAGGACCTGGACCCCGTCCCGCTACGCCAGGCCCTGCGCATGACCGCCGAGGACGAGCGCACCGCCGAGGCAGGCCTACGCGACCTGCGCGAGCTGTACCGGGGTTTGGGCCAGTAGCCATCCCTTCGTTCCCCGGCAGCCATCCCCTTCGTTCCCCGGCAGCCATCCCCTTCGTTCCCCGGCCCGCTTTTCGGCCGGGACCTATGGTGAACTCATGCCCGAGCTGGCCGATGATCTGGGGGCACCGGTACCCGTGCGCCGCCCGCTGCGCCGGGTGGTCTCGCTGGTGCCCTCGCTGACCGAGGCGATCGCCGTCACCTGCCCGGAGCTGCTGGTCGGCGCGACCGAGTGGTGTACGCATCCGCGGGAGTTGGCGGTGGAGCGGGTGCGGGGTACGAAGAACCCGAATGTCCGCCGGATCGTGGAGATGGCCCCCGATCTGGTGGTGTGCAATCAGGAGGAGAATCGGCGCATCGATGTGGATCGTCTGCGCGACGCCGGAATTGCGGTGTGGGTGACCAGGGTTCGCACACTGGACGAGGCGTTCGTGTCCCTGGAGAGACTGTTCGATGTGGCTCTCGCTGTCGGCAGGCCGCCGTGGCTCACCGAGGCCGAGGACCTGTGGGCGGCGCCGCCCCCGGATACAATGCGGGCCACCGTCATTCCGATCTGGCGTAACCCGTGGATGGTGGTCGGCCGCGACACCTTCACCGGGGATCTGGCCCACCGCCTGGGATTACGACTCGTGCACGCCGATCGCCCTGAGCGCTACCCCAAGGTCTCGACGGAGGAGCTGGTGCGCGGTGTCGAACTGGCGGTGCTACCCGACGAGCCCTACGTATTCACCGAAACCGATGGTCCGGAGGCGTTTCCGGGCATTCCCGTGGCGCTGGTGGCGGGCCGCGACCTCACCTGGTACGGCCCGTCACTGGTCACCGCCCGCCCGAGGCTGACCGATCAGCTGGCCCGCGCCTTCGTCGCATGAGCCGGGACACGCGTGAACGTATAGTCCCGCAGATCGAAATGCCCGGCGCGCCACGATGCCTCGACCGTGCTCATCGGCCGCAGCGGCACATCGCCGTGCTCGTCGAAGTAGTAGCTGTTGGCCAGCACGCAGCTGTCCTGCCAGAACACCTGCCCGCCACGGCGATTCAACATCTCGCGGAAGTACCGGTCGTTGGCCTCGCGCGTCACCTCCACCCGCGCGGCCTTCTTGCGGCGAGCATGGCGCAGTAGCCGCAGAATGTGGCCGGTCTGCATCTCGATGAGCGTGAAATACGAGGAGCCGTTGTACCCGTAGGGGCCGATGATGCTGAAGTAGTTCGGGAAGCCCGGCACGCTGACACCCTCGTAGGCCTGCAGCCGGTTTTCCTCCCACCATTTCCCGATATCCAGTCCGCCGACCCCGCGCAGGGTGAACGTCGGCATATTGCCCGACTCCATCACCTTGAATCCGGTCGCCAGGATCAGAACATCCACCTCGTAGTCGGTGCCGGTGGCGGTGCGAACCCCGGTCGGGGTGATCTCGGCGATCGGGTCGGTCTCCAGCACCACATTGTCGCGATTGAACGTGGCGAGATAGTCGTTGGAGAATCCGGGCCGCTTACAACCGAGCGCGTAGCGCGGGGTGAGCTTGTCCCGAATCGCGGGGTCGTGCACCTGGCGGCGCAGATGCGCGAGGCCGCTGCGTTCGCCCAGCTTGGCCAGCGGCAGCTGGGTGTAGTAGTGCGCCGACAGCGGGAAGGCGAGTTCCACGAAGGCCTGACTCACCAGCCGCGACACCGTCTGCCCGCCGGGCAGGTGCCGCAACGCCCAGCGCAGCGGCGTCGGCAGCGTGGCATCCGGCCGCGGCAGGCACCAGATCGGCGTGCGCTGGAACACCGTCAATCGCGCCACCTCCGGCGCGATCTCCGGAATCACCTGGACCGCCGAGGCTCCCGTGCCGATGATGGCGACCCGCTTGCCGCGCAGGTCCTGGCCGTGGTCCCAGCGCGCGGTGTGCATGGTGAGCCCGGCGAACGATTCGACGCCGGGAATATCGGGCAGTTTGGGGCGGGTGAGCACGCCGGTCGCGGAGATCACGTAGCGCGCGGTGAGCTCGTCGCCGCCGGCGGTGTGCAGGCGCCAGGCCGCGGCGTCCTCGTCGAACTCCGCCCCGGTGACGGTGGTACGGAACCGAATACGCGGTCGCAGCCCGTACTTGTCCACACAGCGTTCGGCGTAGGCCTTCAGTTCGTGGCCCGGCGCATAGATGCGCGACCACGACGAACTCTGCTCGAACGAGTACTGATAGCTGAACGACGGAATGTCCACGGCGATACCGGGATAGGTGTTCCAGTGCCAGGTACCGCCGGCGCCGTCGGCATCGTCGACGAGGAGGAAATCGTCGAAACCCGCCTCCCGCAGCTTGATCGCCGCTCCGATGCCGGAGAATCCGGCGCCCACGATGATCACCTCGTGGTCGATGGTCGTCGGCTCGCTCATGATTGATCCTCGGTCTCCTACCGCGCCAGCCGCTCCAACAGGCCCGCGGCGCGGGTGTAGGTACCGGGCAGCAGCCGCTTGGACTGCCAGATGACCTTGGCCTCGATTTGCGGGACCACATACAGTGCACCGCGGTCGACGGCATCGAGGGTGGTGCGCGCGATGGCGTCGGGTGAGCGGCCGGTCCAGCGTTGCACGGTGTGCCCGATGCGGGCCGTAGACTCGTCGGGGAACGAAACATCCTGCAGGATATTGGTTTTCACCGAGGTCGGGCACAGCGTCGTGACCGTCACGCCGGTGCCGGACAGTTCGGCCGCCAGGGTCTCCGACAGCGCCAGCACCCCGGCCTTGCTCACGTTGTAGGCCGCCATGCGCGGTCCGGCCGCGAAGGCCGCCGCGGAGGCGGTGTTGACTATCGCGCCGCGTCCGGCCGCGCGCAGCCGGGGCGCGAAGACATGGCAGCCGTGGACGACACCCCACAGATTCACGTCGAGCACGGCGCGCCACTCCGGCAGCGCCGCGTCGCCGATATGCCTGCCGCCCCGCCCGATCCCGGCATTGTTGATCACGATGTCGGGCACCTTGCCGAACCACTCCTCGGCGGTGTCGGCCAGCGCGACCACCTGGTCGGCGTCGCGGACATCGCACACGATGTCGAAGCCTTTACCGCCGATCGCGGCCACGAGATCGACGGTCTCCCGGGCGCCCACGGCATCGATGTCGGCGCACACCACGCGCCCGCCCCGGCGCCCGAGCTCGACCGCGAATGCCCGCCCGATACCGCTGCCCGCACCGGTGACCACCGCATCCGCCCGCTTGGTCCGCCGTGCACCGTTGAAGGGATTGAGCCGCATGAGAACTCCCGAAGCCGTGCCGAGGGCCCGGCCGAGAGAATCATGCACTCGGTGTCGCACGCCATCATTGGCCGCGCCTGTCACCCATTAGGCCCGCAATCGGGCCGAAGTGCAACCACGTTTGGATGACAATGGCGGGTGCTTTCCTACACGTTGCGCCGATACTGGCCGCCGACGGTGAAGAAGGTGTCGGTGATCTGCTGCAGCGTGCAGACTCGGGCGGCGTCCATGAGCACGTCGAAGACGTTGTCGTCGGAGCGGGCCGCGGCCTCCAGGCGGGCCAGGGCGGCGTGGGCCTCGTCGCGATGGCGGGCCTGGAATTCGCGGGTCCGGCGCAGCTGCGACTGCTTCTCGTCCTCGGTGGCGCGGGCCAGCTCCAGCACCCGGTGTTCGTCACCGTGCGGGTTGCGGAAGGTGTTGACGCCGATGATCGGCAGGCTGCCGTCGTGTTTGCGCTGCTCGTACAGCATCGACTCATCCTGGATGCGACCGCGCTGATAGCCGGTCTCCATGGCGCCGAGCACGCCGCCGCGTTCGGAGATCCGCTCGAATTCGCACAGCACCGCCTCCTCCACCAGATCGGTGAGTTCGTCGATGATGAAACTGCCCTGCAGCGGATTCTCGTTCATCGCCAGGCCCCACTCCTTGTTGATGATCAACTGGATGGCCAGGGCGCGGCGCACCGAATCCTCGGTGGGCGTGGTGACCGCCTCGTCGTAGGCGTTGGTGTGCAGGCTGTTGCAGTTGTCGTAGATGGCGATCAACGCCTGCAGGGTGGTGCGAATATCGTTGAAGCTCATCTCCTGTGCATGCAGCGACCGCCCGGAGGTCTGAATGTGGTACTTCAACTTCTGCGAGCGATCGTTGGCCCCGTACTTGTCGCGCATGGCAATCGCCCAGATGCGCCGGGCCACCCGGCCGATGACCGAATACTCCGGATCCATGCCGTTGGAGAAGAAGAACGACAGATTCGGCGCGAAGTCGTCGATATGCATGCCGCGCGCCAGATACGCCTCCACATAGGTGAAACCGTTGGCCAGGGTGAAGGCCAGCTGACTGATCGGATTGGCCCCGGCCTCGGCGATGTGATAGCCGGAGATCGAGACCGAGTAGAAGTTGCGAACGCCGTTGCGCACGAACCATTCCTGGATGTCGGACATCATGCGCAGGCTGAATTCGGTGGAGAAGATGCAGGTGTTCTGGCCCTGATCCTCCTTGAGGATGTCGGCCTGCACCGTGCCGCGCACGGTCGCGAGGGTCTTCGCCCGGATCTCGGCGGCCTCCTCGGCGGTGGGCTCGCGGCCCTCGGATTCGGTGAAGCGCTGCAGCGCTTGGTCGATCGCGGTATTGAGGAAGAACGCCAGAATGGTCGGCGCGGGACCGTTGATGGTCATCGACACCGACGTGGTCGGCGCGGTCAGATCGAACCCGTCGTAGAGGGCCTTCATATCGTCGAGCGTGGCGATGGAAACCCCTGAGGTGCCGACCTTTCCGTAGATGTCGGGCCGCTCGGCCGGGTCGTGGCCGTAGAGGGTCACCGAATCGAAGGCCGTGGACAGCCGTTTGGCCTCCGAATGCTCCGACAGCACCTTGAACCGCCGATTGGTGCGGAACGGATCACCCTCCCCGGCGAACATGCGCGCCGGGTCCTCGTTGTCGCGCTTGAATGGAAATACGCCCGCGGTGAACGGGAACCTGCCCGGCAGATTCTCCGAGCGCAGGAAGCGCAGCAGCTCACCGTGATCGGTGAACCGGGGCAGGGCCACCCGCGGAATCGAACTGCCCGACAACGAGGTTCGGCGCAGCGCGGTGTGAATTTCCTTGTCCCGCACCCGGACCACCTGTTCCTCGCCCCGATAGGACTCGGCGACCGAGGGCCATTGCGCCAGCAGTGCGGCGTTGTCGGAACCGAGATCCGTGCGTGCGCGTTCGAGCAACTGTGCGACGGCCGAGTCTTCGGGAAGTTCCGCCGCGACCTGCTCGAAGCGCTGCACCCGTTGGGCGGCGAGCACTTGCCGTGCGGTCTCGGCGTGGTAGTCCCGCACGGTCTCGGCGATCTCGGCCAGATACCGCACCCGCCCGGGCGGAATGATCTGCGCGAACCGCGTCGAAACCTTGGTGTTCACCCGCGGCAGGACACCGGATTCGAGCGGCAGTCCCTTCTCCTCGAGCAGTCCGGCCAGATGCTGATACAGCGCGGTCACACCGTCGTCGTTGAATGTCGCTGCGCTGGTGCCGAATACGGGCATATCCTCCGGCGATGCCCCGAACGCCTCCCGATTGCGCACCAGCTGGCGTGACACATCGCGCAGGGCGTCGGCGGCACCGCGGCGCTCGAACTTGTTGATCGCCACCACATCGGCGTAATCGAGCATGTCGATCTTCTCGAGCTGGGAGGCGGCGCCGAACTCCGGCGTCATCACATACATCGAGACGTCGACGTGGTCGATGATGGCCGCATCGCCCTGGCCGATACCCGGGGTCTCCAGAATCACCAGGTCGTACCCCGCGGCCTTGCACGCCAGAATCATGGTGTCGATGTCGGTCGGCAGTTCGTGTGCGCCCCGGGTGGCCAGCGACCGGAAGTAGACGTGGTCGCTGTCGAGGGCGTTCATCCGAATGCGGTCGCCCAGTAGCGCACCGCCGCCGCGGCGCCGGGTCGGGTCCACCGCGAGGATCGCCACGCGCAGCTTGTCCTGTTGATCCGAGCGCAACCGGCGCACGAGTTCGTCGGTGAGCGAGGACTTTCCGGAGCCGCCGGTGCCGGTGATGCCCAGGACCGGCACGGGCCGGTTGGCAGCGGCCGCCACCAGCGCCTCGCGGTCGGCGGCGGGCAGCGCCTCCTGCTGCAGGCAGGTAATCGTGCGCGCCAACGCCTTTCGCTCGCCCGCCAGGACGGCCTCCACCGGTGCCGGTTCGCGCGACAGGTCCACATCGCAGGTCGCGATGAGCCGATTGATCATTCCGGGCAGGCCCAGCCGCTGCCCGTCCTCGGGGGAGAAGATCGTCACGCCGGATTCGGCCAGCCGGGCGATCTCCTCGGCCACGATCACCCCGCCGCCGCCCCCGAAGATCCGCACGTGCCCCGCCCCGGCCTCGCGCAGCGCCGCGGCCAGATATTCGAAGTATTCGACGTGGCCGCCCTGATACGAGCTCACCGCCACGCCCTGCACGTCCTCGGTGAGCACGGCATCGACGACCTCGCGCACCGACCGGTTGTGCCCGAGGTGAATCACCTCGGCGCCCTGCGACTGCAGGATCCGCCGCATGATGTTGATCGCCGCATCGTGTCCGTCGAACAGGGCCGCGGACGTCACGAAGCGGACGGGATGAACGGGCGTGTGCAGCGCGGTGCGGTCGGCCATAGGGAATCCTTCGGCGAGTCCTTCAGCGTCCAATACTAGGACGTCAAAGTAATTCTAGAGTGAGGCGAGTCACAACGCCAGGGCGTCGATTTGCCGGGCGACTTCGATTCAGCGTGACCACAACCGGCGACTTCTCGGCCGATCGGCGCTGCGATCGATGCGAATGCCGCATAAGCGGAGCCGACCTGCACGAATCGAGGAGCGACCATGAGACGGACCCTGTATCGGCTTGCCGCCGCGGCCGTCGCGGCCGGTATCTCGGCGCTTGCCGCGCCGGTCGCGCATGCCGATCCGGCGCCACTGAACGGCCTGTTCGCGCTGGCCCCGGGCGTCTGCGCGAACGGGGCGGTCACCGGCAGCTTCTTCCGGATGATCCTGCCGACCGGCGATGCTGGCGGCCCGTATCTGCAGAACAGCGATTCGCACTGCAGCGATCAGACGGTGACGCCGCTGTCCGCGGGCAGCGACGGCGGCCTGATCAGCGGCAGCTACCAGCCGCAGCCCGCGGCGGCATTCGATGCCGCGGGCAATGCCCAGTCCGGTCGGGTCACCACGCCGGTGCGTTTCTACGGAGTCGATTTCGCCACCGCCACCAATCCGACCGATCCGCAGACCGGCCAGGGCACCGGGCTGCCGCAGCTGTTCTCCGAGGGCGGTCAGCTGTCGGGCGATCTGAGCAGTCTCGGGGTCACCTGGAACAACCAGGTGTTCAATCAGGGCTCGCCCAAACCGGGCGGCGGACTGCCCGGCAAGACCAGCCCGGTGCACGGAAGTCTCGATGGCGCAGGCAATTTCGTGATCGAGTGGACGAGTCAGATCGTCGGGGGCCCGTTCAACAACTTCACCGGGCTGTGGCATCTGGCGGGGCAGTATCGCGGGACCGTTCCGGCGGCCGCGCCGGTCGCGGCCGCGCCTGCGACCCCACCGGGGCCTGCGCAGGCCGGGGGAGCGGCGGCCCAACCCGGCCCAGCGCCTGCCCAGCCCGCCCCAGCGCCTGTCCAGCCCGGTGTGCCTGCCGCTCAGCCGAATATCGCCCCGGTTCGCGCCGAGACTCCCTCGACCGCTGCCGCTCCGGCCCTCGCGACCAGGACGATCGAACTGCCCCGTAAGCACCATGCTCCCGTCTGGGTGATTCCGGCGTTGCTGCTGCTCGCGCTGGTCGCGACCGCCGTGTTCTTCAAGGCCGACGCCATCGCCGGCCGAAAGCCGTCGTGATGGTGGCCGACCAAGTGTCCGGGCTCCCGGCCTACTCGGAGTTCGTCTCCACCGTCGAGACCGCGCCGTCGCCCAAACCCCGCTGGCCCTTCGCCGTCATCACGCTGATCGGGGCGGTGCTGGTGCTGGCACCGCTCGTCACCGGCATGTTTCCGCGGGCGGTCGAAGGGGAGGCGATGATCGACTCCTTCGCGCCCTATGCGACGCAGCCGAGCATCGACGGCTACCGGACCGATCTGCAGGTGCTCGACGGTGCGCGGGCGAATGTGCTCGAGCTGCGCGGGCAGGGCCTCGAGCAGGGGTCCTACGACCGCATCGACACCTTCGTGCGTGACTATCCGGGAATCCGTGCCGATATCTCGGCGATGGTCGACTCGATCGATGCCAATCGGGGTCATTATCGCCGGCTCGCCGAGCTGCCGCCGTTCGGGATACTGCCGTGGGTGCTGGCCTTCGCAGGTGTAATTCTCATCGGCGCAGGGGTTTTTGGATTTCGGCGGGCGGCGGCCGGTCATCGGGCGGTGGTGTGGCGGTCTGTCGCGGCGGCGGTGGCCGCCGCGTTGATCGCGTTTCCCCTTGCGGGCGGGCTGTTTTCGGCAGCATCCGCGGGGCCGCCGCTCATCGATGGCTTCCGGCCCATCCTCACCCACGACGAGGTGCGCAAGGTGCAAGGCTATTTCGTCACCCTGGTGGGCGCCGACGGCGAGCTGAACAGTCGATATACCGGCGCGATCCGGGCGGCGCACCCCGATGCGGATCTGACCGGCATCACCGCATTGGAGTCTCGGTGGCAGCCCATGACGTCCCGATTCGCCGCGCTGATCGGCACCATGAACGACAACGTCGACAACTTCGATGCGGTCGTGGCGCTCGACGATGTCACAAAACCGTTGGGGTTCGGCGCATTTCGTGGTCTCGGCTGGTTCTACCTGGTGCCGGGAGTGATCGTCCTGGCCGTCGCGGCGGCGGGACTGCGCAATCGCGAGCAGGGAAAGGCCCAGAAATGACCCTGTTCTTCCGATCCTGGACCAGACGATCGGCGCTCGTGCTGGTGTCCGCGGTGCTGCTGCTGACGGGATGTTCCTCGTCGGACGACTCCGCGCCCGCGCCCGCCGCGGCGCAGCCGTTGGTCGGATTGCTCCGATTCACACCGGGTTCGGCGCACGGCGACACCGTCTCGGGAACCTGGTTCCGGATGGTGCAGCCGGGTGGCACGCCGGACAACGGGCCGTATATGCCCAACGGCGATTCGCCGGTGCAGGGTGGTTCGACGACGCTGCTGGAGCCGGGAACCGCGGGTGGGCTGCGGACCGGTGGATTCCAGAGCGAGCCGAATCCCGGTTTCGCGAACGGTAATTCGCTCGCGGCCTCGATCACCAAGCCGACCAAGTTCTTCGCCGTCGAATTCGGCATCTCCACCAACCCGGTCGACCCGCAGACCGGACGGAAGGTGCCGCCGCCCACCGTGGTGAACAACGGCGGGACATTGACCGCGGACCTG
The DNA here is from genome assembly GCF_015477765.1 of Nocardia transvalensis. GTDB lineage: Bacteria > Actinomycetota > Actinomycetes > Mycobacteriales > Mycobacteriaceae > Nocardia > Nocardia transvalensis_A. The sequence goes on from NZ_JADLQQ010000018.1 coordinate 87,180, forward strand.
TCGTCGTGGGCGGCGTCCTGGAACGACCAGGAATTCAATCAGGGCGCCCCGAAGCCGCCGGAGAAGCAGGGGCCGCAGGTGGCCGGTGCCGAACAGGTGCAGCGGGTGTGGGACTGGGTGGCCCAGAAGTGGTTCGACCAGCCGAAACCCGATGCCGCCCAGGGACCTTCGGCCACCGGCACCTACGACCCGGCCACCCGCCGATTCACCCTGCAGTGGACCAGCCTGATCGTCGGCGGCCCGTTCAACGGGTTCACCGGCGTCTGGCACCTCGAGGGCGTGTTCGAACCCGCGTCCGCGGCCCCCGACAAGCCTGCAGCGAAGTAGTTCTCTCATCGAAGGAGTGCTCGTCCGATGTCCCCTCGCACGACCAGGCCCGGACTCGCCGGTGCCATCCGACTGGTCGCCGCCGCGACCGTGGTCGGCAGTGCCGTCGCGGTCACCGCGCTGACGGTCCAGAACGATCAGGTGTCCTCTGTCGTCGTCACGGACGGTGCGAGGGAATCAAGTACAGGCGCCGCTGGAGGGGGAGACGCGGGTGCCGCTGGAAAGGGGGAAGCGGGTGCGGGCACACCCCCGCTGGCCTCAGGCAACCCTTCGTCGACGGCTGCCCACGGCTCCTCGGGGGGTACGGGAACAGGGACCGCGCCGGGGGCTCCGGGCAACTCTTCTTCCGGCACGGCACCAGGGTCCGCCAATTCCGCGGCACCGGCCGCCCCAGCGGGCCGGGGCGGGGTCCCCTCCTCCGTTCCCATCAACCCAGGAAACTCGGGTCCGGCGGCCACGGTCCCCCTGAATCAAAGCGCCCCCGGTACTTCCGCCGCACCCGGTACATCCACCCCCGGCAACCCCGGTGCTTCCACCCCGATCAGCCCCGGCTCTTCTCCCGGGGGCTCGGTTCCTCTCGCGGACAATCCCTTTGCCACAGCCACAGCGAATACCCAGCCCGCATGCCCGCTGGGCTGGCCCGCGCCCAAACAGCAGGGTGGGCTCGCCTCTCTCATCGGCCTGGCTCCGCTGGCGGGACCGTTCTCGTCGGAAGCCTTCGCGCTCGGCTCGGTTTACCAGCCGATCCTGCAACTGGCGGGGCCCGTACTGGCCGAAATCGCCCCGGTGATCGCCCGCAATCAGCCCGCCATCGACCCGATCATCACTCAGGTGCAGGGGGCGGAAGCCGTTGTGCTGCAAGCGATCCTGCCCTACTACGGTCCGTACCGCGGTCAGCTGATCGCGGCCGAGGGTGAGCTGGCCAAGCAACTGGCCCCCATCCTCGACCGGGTGTACAACAGCGAGGCGGCCTCCTGCTTCGTCGCCTGGCAGGGCCAGCTCATCGACCAGGCCAAGGGCGGCCCGCTGCGGGTCCCCTCACTCGCGCACCCCGGCACCGTCGTGGAGCTCGATCCGAAACCCTGACGTAGGGGCCGCAGGGTTGAAGGAGCGTCGGGGGCCGGGTCGACGGAAGTGGCGTAGAGCACATCTGCGGCAACGTTATAGATTTACTTGGACATCCAACTATAGGATGCCCGTAAATCAGGCGTTTCGAACGCCGCCACCGTCGACACCGAGGACAGCACTGGCATGGTTCGCGAACTGACACATTTCATCGGCGGAAAACACGTTCCCGGGGCGTCCGGCGCCTTCGGCGATGTCTACGATCCGAGCGCCGGCACGGTGCAGGCCCGGGTGCCGCTGGCCAATAGCGGAGAGGTCGAGGCGGCGATCGCGAATGCCGCTGCGGCACAGCAGGAATGGGCGGCGGTCAACCCGCAGAAGCGGGCCCGCGTGCTGATGAAGTTCCTGACGCTGGTGCAGGACGAGATGGATTCGCTGGCGGCGCTGCTGTCCTCGGAGCACGGCAAGACCGTCCCGGACGCCAAGGGCGACATTCAGCGCGGTCTCGAGGTGGTCGAATTCGCCACGGGCATCCCGCATCTGCTCAAGGGGGAGTACACCGAATCGGCCGGTACCGGCATCGACGTGTACTCGATGCGGCAGCCGCTGGGCGTGGTTGCCGCCATCACCCCCTTCAACTTCCCGGCGATGATTCCGTTGTGGCAGGCCGGTCCCGCACTGGCCTGTGGAAATGCCGTGGTGCTCAAGCCTTCCGAACGCGATCCCTCCGTGCCGCTGCGATTGGCCGAGCTGTTCCTGCAGGCGGGCCTGCCCGCGGGCGTGTTCAACGTCGTCAACGGCGACAAGGTCGCCGTCGACGCGCTGCTCACCGATCCCCGGATCAAGGCGGTCGGCTTCGTCGGCTCGACCCCGATCGCGCAGTACATCTACGAGACCGCGACCGCACACGGCAAGCGCGCACAGTGTTTCGGCGGCGCGAAGAACCACGCCATCGTCATGCCCGACGCCGACCTGGACGACGTCGCCGACCAGTTGATCGGCGCCGGTTACGGTTCCGCCGGTGAGCGCTGCATGGCCATCTCGGTGGCGGTGCCCGTGGGCGAGGAGACCGCCGATCGCCTGGTGGCCAAACTGACCGAGCGCATCGACAAACTGAACGTCGGCCGCTCCGACGCCCCCGGCGTGGACTTCGGCCCGCTGGTCAACCGCGACGGCGTGGACCGGGTGAACAACTACATCCAGATCGGCGTCGACGAGGGCGCCGAGCTGGTGGTGGACGGACGCGGCCTGCAGGTCGAGGGCGCCGAGGACGGATTCTTCGTCGGCGCAACGCTTTTCGACCGTGTCACCCCCGAGATGCGGATCTACCGGGAGGAGATCTTCGGACCCGTCCTGTCGGTGGTGCGCGCCGCCGACTACGAGCAGGCCCTGCGCCTGCCGAACGAGCACGAATTCGGCAACGGCGTAGCCATTTTCACCCGCGACGGCGACACCGCCCGCGATTTCGCCGCCCGCGTGCAGGTCGGCATGGTCGGCATCAATGTCCCGATCCCGGTGCCGATCGCCTATCACACCTTCGGCGGCTGGAAGCGGTCCGGTTTCGGCGATCTCAACCAGCACGGCCCCGATTCGATCCGCTTCTACACCAAGACCAAGACGGTGACCCAGCGGTGGCCCTCCGGCGTCAAGGAGAGCAACCACTTCGTCATCCCGACCATGGACTGAGCCATGTTCGTACTCGACGACGACGAGAAGGCGATCACCGAAACCGCGCGCGAGTTCGCCGACGAATTCCTGGCGCCGAATGCGCTGGAATGGGATGAGCAGCAGCACTTTCCGGTCGATGTGGTCCGCAAGGCGGGCTCGCTCGGCATGGGCGGCATCTACATTCGCGAGGATGTGGGCGGGTCCGGACTGCGCCGCATCGACGCCGTGCGCATCTTCGAGCAGCTGGCCACCGGCTGCCCGGCCATCGCCGCCTACATCTCCATCCACAACATGGTGGCGTGGATGATCGACAGCTACGGCAGCGATGCGCAGCGCAGCCGGTGGCTACCGGGGCTGACCTCGATGGATCTGCTCGGTAGCTACGCCCTGACCGAACCCGGTGTGGGCTCGGACGCGGCGGCGCTGAGCACCAAGGCCGTCCGCGACGGTGAGGACTATCTGCTCACCGGGGTCAAGCAGTTCATCTCCGGCGCGGGCAGCACCGACGTGTACGTGATCATGGCCCGCACCGGTGACGCGGGAGCCCGGGGAATCTCCGCCTTCATCGTGCCCGCCGACGCCCCGGGAATCTCGGTCGGCGCCAACGAGAAGAAGATGGGGTGGAAGGCCCAGCCGACCCGCCAGGTCATCCTCGACGAGGTCCGCGTCCCGGCGGCCGATCGGCTCGGCGTGGAGGGCAACGGTTTCCGCATCGCCATGAACGGGCTCAACGGCGGGCGGCTCAATATCGCCGCCTGTTCGCTCGGAGGTGCGCAGGCCGCGCTGGACAAGACCGTCTCCTATCTGGGCCAGCGCAAGGCATTCGGCGCGCGGCTGCTCGACAACCAGGCGCTGCAATTCGAATTGGCCGATATGCGTACCTCTTTGGAGGCCTCCCGCACCCTGCTGTGGCGGGCCGCTGCGGCCCTGGACGCCGATGCCGACGACAAGGTGGAGCTGTGCGCCATGGCCAAGCGCTTCACCACCGACGCCGGCTTCGAGGTCGCCAACAAGGCCCTGCAATTGCACGGCGGCTACGGCTATCTGGCCGAGTACGGCGTGGAGAAGATCGTCCGGGATCTGCGCGTGCACCAGATCCTCGAGGGCACCAACGAGATCATGCGGGTGGTCGTCGCCCGCTCGGTGATAGGAGCAGCGTGATGGAACCCGAAGTTCTCATCGATAAGCGTGACGGGCTGGGTCTGATCACGCTCAACCGGCCCAAGGCCATCAATGCGCTGAATCACCCGATGGCGCTGGCCATTCTGGACGCACTGCGGCGGTGGGCGACCGACGACGAGGTGCGTGCGGTCATCGTCACCGGCGCCGGGGAGCGCGGCCTGTGTGCGGGCGGCGATATCGTCGCCATCTATCACGACGCGAAAGATACCGCGGGCGGCCCGGATTCGCCGACGGGCCGGTTCTGGCGCGACGAATACATTCTCAATGCCTACATCGCCCGCTACCCGAAGCCCTACATCGTCGTCATGGACGGCATCGTGATGGGCGGCGGTGTCGGCCTGTCCGGGCACGGCAGCCACCGCATCGTCACCGAGCGATCGAAGATCGGGATGCCCGAAACGGGTATCGGTTTCATCCCCGACGTCGGCGGCACCCACCTGCTGTCACGGGCGCCCGGCGAAATCGGCACCCACGTCGCGCTGACCACCGCGCGCATGACCGCCGGTGACGCCATCGCCGCCGGGTTCGCCGACTACTTCGTGCCCTCCGACCAGATTCCGGCCCTGCTGGAGGCGCTGCGCACCGCCGACCCGGAGGTCGCTATCGCCAAATTCGCGCGACCCGCACCGGCGTCGGAGCTTGCCGCACACCGCAACTGGATCGACGCCTGCTACGGCGCCGATACGGTGGAGGAGATCGTCGCGCGGCTGCAGGCCCACGAGTCGCCGGAGGCGAACAAGGCGGCCACCGAGGTGCTGGCGAAATCGCCTGTCGCCCTGAAGGTCACGCTGCGCTCGCTGCGCAACGCTCGCGACCTGGCGAGCCTCGAGGAGACCCTGAACGAGGAGTACCGCGTCTCGGTCGCCTCGCTGTCGAGCCACGACCTGGTCGAGGGCATTCGCGCCCAGGTGGTCGACAAGGACCGCAATCCGCAGTGGCGCCCCGCCACCCTCACCGGGGTGACCACCGAGCAGGTCGACGCCTACTTCACCCCATTGGGCGCGGCAGAACTGAATCTCGCTGCGCCGGAAGGACATTCCGCATGAGTACGAAGGTCGGATTCCTGGGACTCGGCCATATGGGTGGGCCGATGGCCGCCAACCTGGTCAAGGCGGGCTACGAGGTGCTCGCCTTCGACCCGGTTCCCGCCGCGCAGGAGCAGGCCCGCGCCGACGGCGCCACGGTTCTCGACACGGCCGCGGCGGCCGCCGCCGAGGCGGAGATCGTGATCACCATGTTGCCCAACGGCCGCATCGTGCTCGACGTCTACCGCGAGATCCTCGACGCCGCCAAACCCGGCACCCTGTTCGTCGACTGCTCCACCATCGACGTCGCCGACGCCAAGGAGGCCGCGAAACTGGCTGTCGCAGCGGGACATCGGGCCCTGGACGCTCCCGTCTCCGGCGGCGTGGCCGGTGCGGCGGCGGGCACGCTCACCTTCATGGTCGGCGGTGCGGCCGACGATTTCGCCGCCGCGCTGCCGCTGCTGGAGGTGATGGGCGGCAAGATCGTGCACTGCGGTGGGGCCGGTGTCGGCCAGGCCGCCAAGATCTGCAACAACATGATGCTGGGCATCTCCATGATCGGCCTGTCCGAGGCGATCGTGCTCGGGGAGAAGCTGGGGCTGACCCACGACAAGTTCTTCGACGTCGTATCCACCGCCTCCGGCCAGTGCTGGGCGCTGACCTCCTACTGTCCGGTGCCGGGTCCGGTTCCGACCAGCCCGGCCAACAACGACTACCGGCCCGGATTCGCCACCGCCCTGATGACCAAGGACCTGGGCCTGGCGGCGACCGCCCTGCGCGATAACGGCGTCGACGGCAAGATCGGCCTGCTCGCCGCCGAGATCTACAACCGCTTCAACCAGACCGAGGCCGGTAAGGACTTCTCGGCTATCGTGACCGACATCCGTCAGCGATCGGGAGAGGACGAGTTGTGACCCAGTTCGAGACCATTCTGCTGGAGCGTAAGGGGCGCGTCGCCCTCATCACGCTGAATCGGCCGAAGGCGCTGAACGCGCTGAACTCGCAGGTTCTCACCGATATCACCGCCGCCCTGGACGAACTCGAGGCCGACGAGGGCATCGGCGCGGTCGTGCTCACCGGCTCGGAGAAGGCCTTCGCCGCCGGCGCCGACATCAAGGAGATGCAGGCCAAGTCCTATATGGACATGTTCCTGACCGACCATTTCGCCGGCTGGGATCGGCTCGGCGCCTTCCGCAAGCCGATCATCGCCGCGGTCGCCGGTTACGCGCTGGGTGGCGGCTGCGAGCTGGCGATGATGTGCGACATCCTCATCGCCGCCGATACCGCCAAATTCGGACAGCCCGAGATCAAGCTCGGCGTCATTCCCGGCATGGGTGGCTCACAGCGCCTCACCCGGGCCGTCGGCAAGGCCAAGGCGATGGATCTCATCCTGACCGGCCGCAATATGGACGCCGAGGAGGCCGAGCGCGCCGGGCTGGTGGCTCGCGTGGTCCCGGCCGCCGACCTGGTGTCGACCGCCCTCGAGGTGGCCGAGACCATCGCCGGAATGTCGTTGCCCGCGGTGATGATCGCCAAGGAGGCGGTGAACCGCTCCTACGAGACCACGCTGTCGGAGGGCCTGCGCTTCGAGCGGCGCGTATTCCATTCGCTGTTCGCCACCGAGGATCAGACCGAAGGCATGACCGCCTTCATCGAGAAGCGCCCGGCCGAGTTCACCAACCGTTGACGAATCACTTGCGCGGCAACTGATTCGGCGGGGTCCCGGCCACTTCCATGGGCGTGGCCGGGTCGCCGCCGTGGGTGGTCGGTTGCGTGGTGTTCCGGTCGGCCACCAGCAGACCGGCCACGGTGGCGCCCAGCGACGCCGTCACGGCCAGCGCGGCGACCAGCTTGCGCCGTGACACCGGGGGCGCGCCGGCCGGGCGCGGCGTCGGCGCGGATCCGAACCGCACCCCGCGGACCCGCCGGGCCGAGGGCAGCTGCGTCGCCATCAATACCGCGCCGCGGGCCGAGACGAATTCCGGTTCCGGATCGTAGATATGCGGCAAATCCAGCAATTGCGAGAGGGTTTCGCGAATACCGGGGTTGCGGGTGCAGCCGCCCAGTAGCGCCAGCGTCTGCGGCGCGACACCGGTCTCCTCGATCATCTGTCGCACATACGACACCGAATGGTGAATCCCCGCGGCCACCAGATCGTCGAAATCGCTGCGGGTCAATACCATTCGCAACCCGGTCAGGGGATCGCTCGCGGTCAGGACGGGTGCGGTCGTCAGCGCCTCCTTGTAGGCGCGGCTGGTCGGCTTGTCGATATTCACCCCGCCGTGAGCCAGCCGCCAGCGCAGCAGTGCGTCGTGTCCGTCGCCCCCGAGCACCGTGCTGCGCCGGGTGGCCAGGATGGCGTCGGTGGTGCAGTCGGCCTCGGTGATGGTCAGTCCGGAGGAGCCCAGATCGTAGAGCACCACCGCGCCCTCGTCCGGCAGCTGGCCGCTGAACCGCAGATACCGCAGCTGGGCCACCGGCTCGTCGACGATGGTGAGGCGGCTGCGGCCCGCCGCGGCCCGGATGGCGTCGGCGTGCAGGGAGCAACGGCAGGTGACGGCGATGCCGGTGATGAATTCATCGCGGCGGGCCGCCGCCTCGCGCATCAGGTGAATGGCCTGGAAAACGGGCTCCTCGACCCCGCCGCCGGCCCGGCGGGGGACGGTGCAGCGGTCGATCGGGGGCAGATGTGGCTGGTCGGAGTGCGTCAGCATGGCGCGCGCACCCCCAGCGCCCGCTGATACCCCCAGGACCAGCACCATGGGTCAATGGTGAACCTTTTGTGGCGGGATGGGAAGACAGCACGGCGGTAATGTCGCTGGCCGGATGCTGAAAGGTTATGGGTCAGGCCCAGCGCGTCGGCGTGTCACCGGTGTCGAAGTCGCCGGCCGCCCGCCGGAACTCCGCCAGGAGCTGCAGCAGCAGTTGGAGCCGATCCGGCGGGAGTCCGGGCCGGGCGAAGACCTTCTCGTTCAGTTCCCGGGTGGCCTGGGCGACCAGTTCGCGCCCGGCGTCGGTGATCTCGATCAAGGTTGCTCGTCGATCGCTGGGATGTGGAACGCGTTTGACCAGCTGCGCTGCCTCGAGCCGGTCGACGGTATTGGTGACACTCGTCGGGTGAACCTGCAGGCGGGCGCTGGCCATCGCCATCGGCAGCGCACCCGTCTTACTGAAACTCAGCAGCGCCAGCAATTCGTACCGGGAGAACGTCAACCCCGAGGGCCGCAGCGCCTCGTCCACCCGCGCCATCACGATCTGCTGCGCCCGTACCAGCGAGGTGACCGCCGCCATCCCGTCCGCGACATCCCCCCACCCGTGAGCGGTCCACTGCCGGTGGGCCTCCTCGATGGGATCCAGGGGAAGCGGACGGGGTATTGCCATACGCCGAGTGTATTTCGTATTAACCCGAAATTTCCGACCCGGGCCCCATCCGAGCCGTCCCCCTTCCGATCATGCTGACGACAACCCTCGGCAGATCGGCCGCTCCCCGCAACCATGGACATCACCAGCGGGCGTGCCTGAGTGGCTAGGGAGCGGTCTGCAAAACCGTACACGCGGGTTCGAATCCCGCCGCTCGCTCTGTGTTTGTTGGCGCCGCCTTCGGCGTCGCGGGTTTGCGGCGCCCTGGTGGCTCGTCTTTCGAGGGCCGCTGCTTGCTCCTTCGTCGCGTACGCAGCGACCCTCGAAAGACGAGCCGCGCCGCAAACCGTGCGGGGTGACGTCGGTGCGGGTGGCCTCTTGTCATTCCGGCATGCTTCTGGCCGGAATCAGGACAGGCCCGAAAGGTCGCGTAGCACAACGTGGTTGCGGTCGGTGTGGGTGCCCAGGGTGTATTCCGGGAGGAGGCCGAAGTATTCGGCTCGGGTGCGGGTGCTCCAGCGGCGGGAGTTGGGGGTTCGGGTTTTGTAGAAGGTGGCCATGTAGCCGCCCTCGTAGAGGCGGAGCAGGGTGTAGCCGCCGGGGTATTCCTTGACGGCGGCGACTTCCAGGAATTCCACGGACAGGGGGATGTCGGGGCGGGTGCGGCGGTTGCGGTGGGTGTGGCCGCTGTGATGTAGGAAGACGCCGGGGGTGGATTGGTACAGCGACTGCAGTTGGTTGGCGTCGGTGCGGTTCAAGACGAAAGTCGGTCCGGCGATATTGGATACGGCCGAATCGAAGGTGATCGGGTGATGGCCGAACACCAGGGTCGGGCGGTCGGGGTCGGCGGTCAGGAGCTGTCGCAGGTGGTCGAACTGGTCCCGGTCGATGGATCCACCGACGGCATCTAGTTCGGTGGTGTCCAGGCCCAGCAATCGCAGGCCGCCGACGCGGTGCTCGGTCAGTGCTCCTCGGGGGATGAAGGATTCGCCCCAGCAATCATGGTGGTCGGCGTCGGCGACGGTCGGGCAGCTTGCATACTCCGCGCCGACGTGCGGGCGATCGTGATTGCCACGGGCGGCGAACCAGTCCCGGCCCGCCGCGCCCCAGGAATCCAAATGCCTTCGCACACCTTCGGATTGGTCAGGGGTGGCCTCGGCGGTCAGGTCACCGGCGAGGATCAGATGGTCCGCGCCGCGGTCCGGGCGGCGTAGATCGTCCAGCAGCGCCTCGAGCATGAGCTCCGGATACGGCGGCAACCCCGGCTCCTGTCGCACACCGGGCGGCAGCCCGGCCGCGATCAGTCCGCTCACCTCCTCCCCGAAATGCACGTCGTTGCCCAGGGCGAGCGTGCGCAGCAGGCGGCCCGGCGGGGGTGTCAGGGTCGTGAATGTGCCGACACATTCCGGCGATCCGGGCATTCTGGTCGCCCAATTCAATGCCGGAACGGCCCGGACGCCGTCCGACCACGCCTCGAAACGGTAGGTGCGCCCGGGTTCGAGGCCACCCACCTCGGCATAGTGGAACGGCGTGCGCTCGGTCTCGGAAGCGAAGACCACCTGCGCCGGGGCAGGCGAATCCGCCGGGGCCAGATGAACTTCCGTACCCGCCTCCACCGGCGCGAGATTCCCGGCCGCATCCGGTGCCAGCGTCGTCCAGGTGAACACGACCGAGGTGTCGGTGAGGCTGACCACCTCGAGATCCGTCGCGATCATCGAATGTGACTGTGCCCGAGCGGAACCGGCGGCTGCCATCGCCGAAAAAGGAACGGCGGCAGCGAGACCCAGCACGCTCAACATTCGCCGCCGATTCGGTCCGCAGCAACTCATGAAACCCTCCCACGTTCCGGCCGCCCATGCCGCCTGTGCACCTTACGGCGGATCGACCGGAGTGGCGCACCGGGCACGGGCTGACCGAGTAGGTTGGTTAGCCAAACCTCAGGCAGAGGATGTCCCGGCTCGAAAGGAGGGCCATGACAACGGCCCGATGGAAACTGCTGACCGGTGCGCTGGCGGCACTCACCGTGCTCGCAGCCACCACTGCCTGCACGAACTCACCCGACGACGGCAACGAGATCCTCGTCTACAACGCCCAGCACGAGTCGCTGACCAAGGAGTGGGCCACCGCCTTCACCAAGGAGACCGGCATCAAGGTGACCTTGCGCAACGGCGGCGACACCGACCTGGCCAACCAGCTGGTGGCCGAGGGCAAGGCCTCGCCCGCCGACGTCTTCCTCACCGAGAACTCCCCGGCGATGGCGCTGGTCGAAGACGCGGACATGTTCGCCGATCTGGACCCCGCCACGCTGGCCCAGGTGCCCGAGCAGTACCGCCCGTCCACCGGTAAATGGACCGGCGTCGCCGCGCGCTCGACGGTGTTCGTCTACAACAAGGCCAAGGTGCCCGCCGATCGGCTGCCAGCCTCGCTGCTGGACCTGCAGCAGCCGCAGTGGAAGGGCCGCTGGACCGCCGGCACGTCCGGCGCCGACTTCCAGGCCATCGTCGCCGCCCTGCTCGAGCAGAAGGGCGAGGACGCCACCAGGGCGTGGCTGAAGGGCATGAAGGACAACGCCCCGGCCTCGCAGAACAACACCACCGCCATGAAGAATGTGAACAACGGCCAGTTCGACGGCGCGGTGATCTACCACTACTACTGGTACCGCGACCAGGCCGCCACCAAGGAGAACAGCGGCAACACCGCGCTGCACTACTTCAGGAACCAGGATCCGGGGGCCTTCGTCTCCGTCTCCGGAGGTGGCGTGCTGAAGTCGAGCAAGAAGCAGCAGCCCGCGCAGAAGTTCGTCCAATTCATCACCGGTAGGACCGGGCAGCAGGTACTGCGTGACGGCACCTCGATGGAGTATCCGGTCGTCGCCGACGTGCCCGCCAATCCGGCGCTGCCGCCGCTGGACAGCCTGCAGGCGCCGAACATCGACCCGAGCAGGCTCGAGGCGAAGAAGGTCCACCAGCTGATGACCGAAGCGGGTCTGCTGTAGCCGTGGCGGCCGGGACGGCGGTGGCCTCCCGGGTCGGCCGACCCGGACGCGCGGTCACGGGTGTCGCGCTGCTGTTGGTGGCGGCGACGTTCGTGCCGCTGGGTTACATCGTGTCCGCCCTGTTCTCCACCGGCCTGCACGAGGCCGCCCAGCTGGTCTTCCGGCCGCGGGTGGGCGAACTGCTGCGCAACACGTCCGCCCTGGTGGCGTTCACGGTGCCGATCTGTGTGGTGCTCGGTGTCGGGCTGGCCTGGATCGTGGAGCGCACCGACGTGCCCGGCGCGAGCTGGTGGGGGCCGGTGCTGGCGGCGCCGCTCGCGGTCCCGGCCTTCGTGAACAGCTACGGCTGGGTCAGCGTCTTCCCCACGCTGCACGGGTTGCGGGCGGGCGTGCTGATCACCAGCATGTCGTATTTTCCGCTGGTGTATCTCCCGGCCGCGGCCACGCTGCGCCGGCTGGATCCGGCGGTGGAGGAGTCGGCACGGGCCCTGGGTTCGGGTCCGGTGGTGGTCTTCGCGCGAATTGTCCTGCCGCAGTTGCGGTTGGCAATTCTGGGTGGGGCGCTGCTCATCGCCCTGCACCTGCTCGCGGAATACGGTGCCTTCGTGATGGTGCGCTTCGACACCTTCACCACCGCCATTTTCGAGCAGTACCAATCGAGCTTCGCCGGTGCGGCGGGCAGCATGCTGGCCGGGGTCCTGGTGCTGTGCTGTCTGGTGCTGCTGGGTGCGGAGGCCGCGGTGCGGGGCCGTGCCCGCTACGCCCGTGTGGGCGGCGGTGCGCCGCGCTCGGTGACTCCGGTTCGGTTGGGGCGCACTGCGATTCCGGTCCTCGCGGTACTGGTTACGGTGATCGTGGCCGCGCTCGGCGTGCCGCTGTGGACTGTCCTGCGCTGGCTGCGAATCGGCGGCACGCAGGTATGGGATGCGAGTGATATCGCGCAATCGCTAGGGCAGACAGTGGCTTTGGCGGCTGCCGCCGCGGCGATCACCACCCTGTGTGCCTTCCCGGTGGCCTGGATCGCGGTGCGGTCCGCATCGCGGTTCGCGCGAGTCATCGAGGGCTGCAACTACATCACCAGTTCGCTGCCCGGCATCGTGATCGCCTTGGCAATGGTCACCGTGACCATCCATCACCTACCGGAGCTCTATCAGACCGCGGCCATGGTGCTGGCCGCATACACGCTGATGTTCCTGCCGCGAGCGCTGGTGAGCGTGCGCGCCGGATTGGCGCAGGTGCCGGTCGGGTTGGAAGAGGTGTCGCGGGCGCTGGGAAAATCGGGCGCCACCACGTTCATCCGGGTGACCCTGCGGTTGACCGCACCCGCGGCTGCGGCGGCCGCGGCCCTGGTCTTCGTGGCCGTGGCCACCGAGCTGACGGCGACGCTGTTGTTGGCCCCCAATGGAACCCGCACCCTGGCCATGCGGTTCTGGTCGCTGTCGGGCGAATTGGACTATGCGGCCGCCGCGCCCTATGCCCTGATCATGATCGTCGTGGCGATCCCGGTGACGTATCTGCTGTTCACTCAGTCCAGGAAGGCGGCCGGGCTGTGAGCCGTCTCGTCGTATCCGGCGTGTCGAAATCCTTCGGCCCTACCCGGGTCTTGGCCGGTATCGACCTGGACGTGCCCGACGGCACCGCGACCGCGGTCGTGGGCTCCTCCGGCTGCGGGAAGACCACGCTGCTGCGGGTGGTGGCGGGCTTCGAGGCGCCCGATGCCGGGTCGGTTTCTATCGGCGGGGAAATCGTTGCGCGCGAACGCTTCTGCAAGCCCGCCCACCGCCGCAACGTCGGTTATGTGGCGCAGGACGGCGCACTGTTCCCCCATCTGACGGTGGGGCAGAACATCGCGTACGGATTGGGTGGCCTGGGAGCGCGGCGGCATCGGCAGCGGGTGGCCGAACTGCTGGAGATGGTGTCGCTGGATGTGTCCTACGCCGATCGGCGACCGCACGAGCTGTCCGGTGGTCAGCAGCAGCGCGTCGCGCTGGCGCGGGCGCTGGCCCGCAAGCCCCGGGTGATGCTGCTGGATGAGCCGTTCAGCGCGCTGGATACCGGGTTGCGGGCCGCCACCCGCCAGGCCGTCGCCGAAACGCTGCGCGCGGCCGGGATGACCACCATCCTGGTCACCCACGATCAGGAGGAGGCCCTGTCGTTCGCCGAACAGGTCGCCGTCATGCGCGCGGGCCGATTCACCCAGGTCGGTTCGCCCGAGCAGGTCTACTCCGCTCCCGCCGATCTGTTCACCGCGCAATTCCTCGGCGACTGTGTGCTCGTGGACGGCGTTGTCGCCAATGGGGTGGCCGAGTGCGCCCTCGGCCACACGCCCGTGCAGGACGCCGCGCCCAGCGGTCCGGTCACCGTCATGGTGCGTCCGGAACAACTTGTGGCCCATGCCGTTTCCGGTCCCGACCGGAGCAGCGGAACCGTCCGCGCCGCCGAGTTCCGCGGTCCCGACGTGATGCTCACGATCGCCCTCGACGGCCGCCCGGACCCCATCCGCGTCCGCCGCGTCAGCATCGACGCCCCCACCGTCGGCGACCGCGTCCGCCTCGAAGTGCTCGGTACCGCGGTCGCTTTCGACTCCGACGGCTCGGTCGCCCGACTATCCGCAATCCGGCGTCGAGATCGTGCTCCCAGATCGGGGTATTCCATTCGGCCGGACCACCTTTGAGCCGCTCCGCACCCCAGATGGTCGACCTGAATCGGCACTCCGACCCCGCCGAGTGCGGTCACCAGTTCGGCGGTTTCCTCGATGGTCTCCGGCCGATCGTAATCCGACCGCTCCCGCCCGCGGACGCTGCTGCGCCCGGTGCAGATCACGGTGGCCCCGGCCTCCCCGAGCCCGGCCGCGATGCCGCGCCCCGCCCCTCGGGTGGCTCCGGCAACCAGGGCCACCCGCCCACGGAGGGCTGCACCATGCGGTGTCCGCTGCACAGGCCCAGTCTGGCACGGGATTCGGGGGTTCGGCCGCCGAAAAGATCACGCTGACCGTGCAAACCGAGGGCGTTCATTGCGAGCGGACCCGCCCGCCGCGCACCGTGAGCTCATGACCGCACACCCGAGGGAGGCATGACCATGGACGAATTCTCCACCGACGACAGCGAGTTCGCGTGTGATCGCGAGCGTCTGCGCGCGGCCTTCGACGAGATCATCGCGAATATCGAGGTGGCCGAGTCGCCGCCCGACTCCGAGCGGCACCGTCCGGCCAAATTCCTGGACACGGTGCGCAAACAGATCGAGGCCGTGCCGTTCTGGACCCGCCGTGGTTTCGACTACCGATCCGCCCGCGCCTATGTCGACGAACTCGCCGCCTACCGTCGCTACTCGAGCGGCAAGGCCCTGATCTACCTGATCCAGAAACAATGCCCCGAGGAACGACCCTGATCGGGGCTGAGCGGCCTGCTATGAAAAGAGCCCTGATCAGAGACACTGATCAGGGCCTTTCTGTGCATTCGGCGGTATTCGAAGCTGCGGCCCTAGAAATTTTCGGAGTTCTTGATGCAGTAGGCGATTTCGCTTGCCCATCCACCGGCCGCGCCCGAGGCACAGATGACGCAGCCGGCACCGGCGCTGACCGCGCACCCGATGGCGCAGGCGGCGCTGATTGCACTGATGACCCAGGTGGGCACGCCGGCCGAGGACAGGCACTTGTTCACACCGTCCCAATTCACCCCCACCCTGCGCAGGGTGCTGTCGCGTTCTTCGACGAACTTGTCGAACGCCCGCACCCCGTCGACGTCGACCTCGATGGTGCCCGAGTTCTCGTCCGCCGCATGAAGGCTCATCTGCACCGTCGACTGCGGACGCGCCGCGGTGTCGAAGAACTGCGAGATCGAGCTCCCCACCGTCGCCCCGTCGATGCGGGCCGTGACGATGAAGGACCCGTCTTTGCGTTTGACGACGCGCGATCGCGCCACATCGAAGGACTCACCCGCGCGAAGACGTGATTTGGCCGCGAACTCCGTGGCCGCCCGTGCGATCAGGATCGTTCTGAACTCCGTGTCCCGCACCGGGGCGTCGGTCCCTGCATCGCGAATAGCATCCTCCAGCCGATGCGTCCCAACCCCTGCATCCGCGGGCTGGGCCGAAGCGATCGGCTGAACTATTCCTGAGATCATGGCGCTGCTTGCCAGCAATATGAGCGCCAAAGCGCGAATCCGCATTTCTTCGTACCCTTCCATTGATCAGTCCGACAACAAGGTCCTCCTTTCGGAACAACCCCCCTCGAACTGCTGCGTCGGGCCGACGAGGGCCCGAGCTAGACGCTACGAGCGGCACCGGCAGCCGAGCGAGCGCCCGGCCGCCCCGGACGGACCGAACCCGCTGGCAGACCCCCCTTTCGGGCAGAACGCTTTCCGTCCTGACCGGACGACCTCACTTGCCGTGCAACAGATCCGACACCCCGCCCAACGACAAAAAGGCCCTGACCGGCTGATGCGCTGGTCAGGACCTTGTCTTCGGTGCCCTCGGCAGAATTCGAACCTGCGGCCTTCTGCGTAGCAGGTTCGAATCGTCGAAACCCCAGGTAGATGAGCCTTCTTCTGGTCTCGGGCTCCACGTCATTCTCCACTTACTCTCTACTTTGCTCTTTCTTGGAGGGCGATTTGTGGGCGCGTTGAACAGCGTGATTGAGCGCAGAGGCGTTGCTCGGGTGGGCCTTGAACCTGGCCATGTACGTGTCCTGGCTCATCGACGGCTTCAGGTGACCACCCTGATCGGCGACCTGGCGGGGTGTCAGCCCTGCGTTGTCCAGCTCGGTGAAGACCCAGCGACGGAACGTGGTGGTTGTGATCCAGTCCAGCCCCAATGCAGCCCGTACCCGGCGCCACTGCTTGTTGAAGTTGTCGGGGTCCCGCAGGGTGCCCGCGAGCGACGGGAACAGCACATCATCCGTCGTCTTCCCCTTGGCTGCCAGCCGTTCCCGGAGCATCGGGATGGCGAAGTCGGGTATGGCGAGCTCCCGGTTGCGGTTCTTCGGGTCGTCCTCGTAGCTGATTCGTTTGAGCCCCTTGCCCGGTATCCGGACGACCTTGCCGTCGATCCGAACGACCTTGCGTTCGAGGTCGACCCCGGACTCCTGAATACCGAGTAGCTCCGACTCCCGCAGCCCCGTGGCCGCGAACATGATGATCGGATCGACCAGGTCCGCGGACCTGCGGCACTCCGGGACAGTCGGGACTTTGTATCGAGACGGCTTCGGCTGGCCCCCCTTGCCCCGTTCAGGACAGGGGACGGTGGACTCCCGAAGGTCGCGCATAAGTTTGGCGATCTCCGGAGCCTCGATCGCACGGGGCTTGTCCGTCTTCGCCGAGGCGATCGGACTCGTCTCACGGACCGGGTTGACTTTGCCGAATCCCTGGACCAATCGGCAGGCCAACCCGAACATCCCGCGGAGAACGATCCGAGTCTTCTGAGCGTTTCCGACGCTGTGCTTCGTGCGGACCGTGTCCAGGAACTGCTCCAACCTGGGCGTGCTGTTGGCTTCCTGCAGCGTCGGTCCACCCAGGCCGGCGAGGATAAACTTCGAGACGTCGGTGTACCGAGCGATCGTGTCGGGAGTGGCTCTGGCGACGACGGCCGATCCGACCGCGACGCATACCTGCTACAGCGTTATCCTGCACGACCTCGGCTACCTTATGAACTGGTACAACATCGGGCGTGGACGAAACGACGAGCAGCATACCGGAATGCGTGGTCTCACCATCGATGTCACCGATACCCACCCTCCGGTGATCAGCCCTGTCGACGCGCTGAATCTGACCATTGGCACGAACGCGCGGAACGCCCGCCCAGAGAGCTGGTCCACGGAACCACCGACCGACGACGATCGACCAGTCGCAGCCCTTCTCGCCTGGTCTCCGAGCATCCCGCTTCCCGTCATAGCCGAATGGATCAGCAAAGTGCCAGCGTGGATCGACTGGGAGCGCGAGGGCGATCCGATGGTGTTCCACCCCGAGGACTGTGACCGGTTGCGACGTACCTTCGAAACCCTCACCGAGGGCGAAGTTGTCACTACTGCACGCATTCGCGCGTTCACTGACACCGGATGGCAACTAGCCACCGTGACCTCACGCCGCTACCCGGGAGAAATTGGTAACCGCTTGCATACTATCCGCATCGCCAAGGCGGAGGGATGATCTGGTGTTCCGCTAGCCAGGTTGTCTCATGCCGTGGCTACGCTGGTGAATTCCGGCGTCGTTCATCGGCGAACTCTGGCGGCCGCTGACCGGCGTGCAACATCAGCTTGGAACAGGATTGGATGTTCAGCGCACGAGATCAACGGAATGTTCACTCAACGACCGGGAAGCGAACAGTGTTGTGGTACAAGAGGACTCGCGCATCCCATCGACGCCAACTAAAGAACCGGCGGCGTTCGGCCCTGGGGCCGGTGGGCGCACTCCATTGACCACGCGGGCGCCGGTGTAGAGTGCGCTCGCCCACCGGCCCCAGGCGCCACGACCGAGCCATGTTCGGAGCTCGCCGAGCGTGCCACCACGTCTCCTTCCCGACTCATGGGCCTCGGACTGTAAACCTGGAGACCCTGCCAGGAAGTCGGACTCACTAGACCAATGTCTTGCGTCAACCTTCTGGCGGGCTCCGGGAGCGGTGGGTTGGCGAACATGCTGGCGGATCGGCTGGATCAACGCACGGTAATGCCGATTTTGGTGTGTCGTTTCGGCTGTCGCACAACGCGGCTGGGCAAATGGTGGCCATCGCTGTCGGCACGAGCCGCGGCGCCCAAAGGACTCGCGATGGCGGGAGTCGGGTCTAGACCGGTGTGAGTGCGGCCATGGCTTGATCGAGGAGGTCGGCGAACGGCCGGGTTTGCTCAGAGGCGATCCATACGGTCTTCGCGGCGGTGTAGCAAGAGGATGCGGCGCCGACGAGTGCTGCGGGCTGCGGGTCGAGATCGTCGTGGTTGCCGAGGCGTTCGCGGACCAGGTCGGTGAGCCGGTCCAGCACCGGCGTGACCCGTTCCAGGCTGGCGGCGGTCAGTCTGGGACTTTGTTGGACGACCTTTTCCATCGCGATGGCCCGGTCGTGGTGGGCCGGGTCTTCGAAGTAGTCGACCATGACGTCGAGCATCCGTCGCAGCGCCACCCAGATCGGCTCGTCGCCGGGACGGTCGGCCAGCGCCGCGACCAGCGCGTCACCCAGCAATTCGTACTCGCTGAGCACGAGTTCTTCCTTGGAGGAGAAGTAGCGGAAAAACGTCCGCCGCGACATCCCGGCGGCAGCGGTGATGTCGTCCAGCGTGGTCTCGTCGTAGCCCTGGGTGATGAACAAGTCCTGCGCGAGGGCCACCAGCTCGGCACGCAGCGCGCGACGGGTGCGTTCCCGGACGGACAACCGATCTGGCTGTGACATGCCTCCCAAACTAACACTTTGGCGCGCAAATGCCACTGAGTGCCATATATGCTCTATGGTGGCAATTGGCCGTTTTCATGAGCATACAATGCCGAACGGGCCTGCTAGATGAGATCGGTCGGCGATCCGCACGTAACGCGGGCAGACGCCACATCCGTAGTTCTTGTTGGTTTGCTGAATGAATCGCCTGGAGGTGGTTGTGATGCAGACTCGTTTCGACTACATCGTGATCGGTGCCGGTACAGCCGGGTGTGTGCTCGCGGCCCGGCTGTCGCAGGACAGCGCCGCCCGGGTGCTGTTGCTGGAATCCGGTCCTCCCGATACGTTGCCGGCGATCGCGCGGCCGTCCGCGTTTCCGGGTGGGTTGCTCGGCAGTGAGGTCGACTACGCGTATGAAACGGTCCCCCAGCCGGGCCTGGCGGGACGCACCGTCCCCTGGCCTCGCGGGCGCACGCTCGGGGGATCGAGCAGTATCAACGCGATGATCTACCTGCGCGGACATCCGAACGACTACGACCGGTGGGCCGAGTCCGGTTGTGTCGGCTGGGATTTCGAGTCCGTGCTGCCCTATTTCCGGCGAATGGAAACCGCGGCGGGGCGCGATCGCCGGTTTCGTGGCGACAGCGGACCCATGCTGCCTGCCCCGGCGGCGCCACCCAACCCGGTCGCGCAGGCATTCCTCGACGCGGCCGCCGCCACCGGGTATCGGCTCAGCGACGACCTCAACGGTGCCCACCCCGAGGGGGCGGGCTGGAACGATCTCGCGATCACCGGCGAACGCCGACAGAGCACCGCGGATGCCTACCTACGCCCCCTTCTCGGCCACCGCCGCAACCTCACTGTGGTCACCAATGCGTGTGCCCACAGGCTCGTGTTCGACCGCACCCGCTGTGTCGGTGTCGAATTCGAGCGTGACGGCCGACCGGAAACCGCCTATGCCGATGCCGAAGTGATCGTCAGTGCGGGAGCGGTGGACTCGCCACGGCTGCTGCTGTTGTCCGGAGTGGGCCCGGCGTCGAGCTGGAACAGGCCGGAGTCGCCGTGGTCCATGACCTACCCGGAGTCGGAGCCAACCTGCACGATCACGCACAGTGCTTCGTGGTGTGCGAGGCCCGTCGACCCATACCCGTGCAGGGCGAGGCGAGCGGCCTGCCCCAGGCGTCGATCTCGTGGCGCAGCGACCCAGGGCTGCCGGGCCCGGACATGCAGACGCTGATCAACACCGCGCGGCTTGCCGAGCTGGGCCTGCCGGTCCCCGGGAACACCTTCATGCTCCCGGTCTCCACCGTGCCCACCGCGCGCGGCTCGATCCGCCTCTCCAGCCCCGACCCGCACACCCCACCGGTGATCGATCCGAACTACCTCGGCGTCGACTCCGACATCCAACGCCTGCTGCATGGCATCCAGCGCGCCCGCGACCTCGTCGCCGCCGCGCCGCTGCAACCGTGGTTCGCCCGCGAGGTGCTGCCCGGCCCGGACATCACCAGCGAAGCCGACCTGCGCACCTACCTCGCCGACAACACGATGACGTACTGGCATCCGGTGGGCACCTGCGCGATGGGCGTGGGCCCGGATGCGGTGGTAGCACCCGATCTGCGCGTGCGCGGCCTGGACGGCCTACGAGTCGCCGACGCCTCGATCATGCCGACCATCACCAGCGCCAACCCCATGGTCCCCACCATCATGATCGGGGAGAAAGCCGCGGACCTCATCCGCGGCAACCAGCAGCAACCCAAGTCGATACTGCAGTCGGCTGCGACCCGTTGATCACCACTTCACAACTCGCCGGAGGAGGCGCGATGAACCTGACACTGGGACTGATCGGCAGCGGCCATATCGGCAGTTCCCTGGCCCGACTCGCCGTCGACGCGGGCATGAACGTCGTCCTGAGCAATTCCCGCGGCCCCGATAGCCTAACGGACAAAGTGGCCGAGCTGGGAGAGCACGCCCGCGCGGCCACCCCGGTCGAGGCCGCGCACAGCGACATCGTGGTGGCCACCATCCCCCTGGGCGCCTACACCAGCCTGCCCGCGGCGGCCCTGGCGGGCAGGACGGTGATCGACACGATGAACTACTACCCCGACCGCGACCGCCGCATCCCCGAACTGGACAGCCAAGCACTGACCTCCAGCGCGTTGGTGCAACACCACCTCGCCGACTCACGAGTGGTCAAGGCGTTCAACAACATCGACTCCCACCGCCTGGTCACACTCGCCCGGCCCGCCGGCGCCGCCGACCGTAGCGCCCTGCCCATCGCGAGCGACCAAGCCGCCGCCAAGGCCGAGGCCGCGCACCTGCTGGACCTGCTCGGCTACGACGCGGTCGACATCGGCACCCTGGCCGACAGCCGGCGCAGCGAACCCAACACGCCCCTTTACAACCCCTATCTCGGAGCACCACCCGAAGGAATGAAACAGCAAGCGGCGCAACGCTGGTTCCTCGAGTCTCCGGGAGTTCCCGTGCCCGCCGCCCGGATCACCGAACTCGCCGATGCCGCCGTCCGCGGCCCGGCCGGCGGCACCAGACCAGCCTGGGTCACCGTCGATAGCAACTGACACACCGGACATCGAAGCCTCTGGACACACCGGCACGGACCACACACTAGGTAGCAACGGCTCCGGCTGAGCACTGCCGGGGCCGAACTCGCACGCTGTTCGCATCCCATCCGGCTGGTGACCCCGTACCGGACAAGCGATGCACATTCCGTGTGTTCGGCCGAACGCACCATAATGCCGCTGGTCGGTCGGTAGTCGTAGCGGGATCGCCTGCGCTGAAGGATGTCCGGAAGTGCCGAGGAGCGTGCATTCAAGTGGGCGCACACTTCTGTCGGCTGCTGGATGTGACGTCGCAAGTTCAGTACTGCTGGTGGTTGATGCCAGTTGTGATGAATACCCACTCAGGGCGTGTTCGGCGTCTACGGTCGTGTGGCGTCCTCGACGTCGGCGTATTCGATTTCCCCGAAGAGCAAGGAGGTGTTCAGGAAGGATCCGATGACCCGTTCCCGCGCGCTGGTTACCTTGGTCGTCGACGACACACCGGCCTCGAGCTCGAGCAATTGCCGATCGATTGGCCAACCGAGCGCGGCGGCGCGCTCGGACGACGCGTCGATCGACGGAACTCGGACCACGATCGCGAACGGTCCCTCGCCACGCTCGGCCAACACGGCGCGAAGAGCGTCCGCGGCGGGCAAGTCACCATACGGTGCCGCGAACTCGAGTCCGGCATCCCACGAAATCAGCGCACGGACACCGGCGGACTCGTTGAAAACTTCGTCGAATGTTGTCTCGAACAGCTCGCTCATCTGCTTGACGTAACGCGGCAGATTTTCCGGCTCGACGAGCCAGGTAAAATGATCGATGCGGTTCTTCGCAGGCATGATTTCCCTCCATGGATCCGAAGTTCTATGTGCTGGCAGCCCGGTAATCATGATCTTGCTGTACCGAGTCCAGGGGGAGGGAGAGTTTTTCCTGGTAACGCCAGTCCTACCCTCGACTTCGACCAGAAAAACGACGAGCGGCGCGCCCCAGGATTCGCTGCGCTCCGACGGGCCCGTCGCGAACGTCACAATACGGTTGGTCTTGCGTCAAACCCTTGGCAGCATGCCAGGGTCCGCAACCTGGATGCCAGATTGGCGGCCCGACCACGGTTCAGTACGACGCGCGATAATGCCGCGACCCGCGCGGGGTCTTCTGGTCGCTGGGTGTTCGCGCGCATCGGGAGGGATGGCTACCTCACCCGATATCGACGTCGCCTTCGCTGGTGACGACTCGTGCTGCGGCTGGCCTCGGCCGCCTACCTTGCCCGCTACACCGGCACCTCCCGGAAGCACTGCACGTCGGATCTGCGCCTGCATTTCATGTGGTGCAGCGAGCATCAACTCACGCCGCTGGCGATGATCCGCAGGCAGATCGAACGCTACGTCGGCTGGATGCGCGAAGTCCGACGCTACAAACCCGCCACGGTCGCCAGGAGGATGGCGGTGGTCGCCGGGTTCTACCGCACCTGCCGTCATCGACGGCGTCCTCGAGCACTCGCCGGCCGAATACGTCCGGCGGCCAAGGGTGGCGAACGAGTCTCCGACACTAGGACTTTCGCATCTACAGGTCGAGGCGTTGCTGTCGGCGGCGCGGGACTCGGCCAATCGGTTCGACTTCGCGCTGGTGGTGATGCTGGGCCTGCTCGGGCTGCGGATCTTCGAAGCCTGCGGATGCGACATCGGCGATGTCGGAGAAGAACACGGTCACCGAGTCCTGCGCGTGGTCGGCAAGGGCAGCAAGATCGTCTTGATCCCGCTCCCGCCAGCGGTCGGGCGCGGCATCGAGCGTGCGATCGGCGACCGCGACATCGGCCCGATCCTGTTGAACTCCAGGGGACGGCGGATGGATCGGCACTGCGCCACTCCTTCGTCACCACCATGCTCGACGCCGGGGTCGATCTACGCGATGTCCAGATCGCCGCCCGCCACGCTGACCCGCGTACCACCATGCGCTATGACCGTGCCCGCACCAACCTCGACCGCCACCTCAACTACGTCCTCGCCGCCTACATGGCCTCGGGCACATGACAAGTCAACAAGCGGACATGCCGAGAAGCGCGCATCCGAGCGGGACACGCGGTTCTGCCGACTGCAGCAACGCCGCAGAAGCTCGGTCACAGGAGAGCTTCGTAGTCGGCGACTGCTTCGGGGGTGAGTCGTAGAAGGGCGTCCCACGGCGTCCGGTGCATCAATCCACTGTCGGTGGAAGCTTGTCGCGCCATGTACACGTCGAGACCTACTGATTGCTGCTATTTCCTTTTTTCGGATGGCGAAGGTGGTACCGCCGTTACCAGGAAGAACTGTCCCTTACAGGCGCTCGCGAGCCGCAGCAGACTGGTGTCCGACACCACCGGTGCCTGCACATTCTTCGACGTCTAAAAGAGGTAAGGAGAAAGGGTAGAGCTATGGCTTTCGAGATTCGCAAGGTGACCGTCCTCGGAACCGGAGTGCTGGGTTCACAGATCGCGTTCCAGGCCGCGTTCCACGGGTTCGACGTCACCGCCTACGACATCGACGAGGACGCCCTCACCGCCGCCCGCGATCGCTTCGCCGAGCTCGCGGCGATCTACCGCGACGAGGTCACCGGCGCGGCCCCCGGCGCCGCCGACAAGACGGCGTCGAGCATCGTGCTCAGCTGTGACCTCGCCCACGCGGTTGCCGACGCCGATCTGGTCATCGAGGCTGTGCCCGAAGTTTCGGCTATCAAGCAGGACATCTTCAAGCGATTGAGCGAGCTGGCACCGGAGCGGGCCATCTTCGCCACGAACACGGGACATTTGCTCCCGAGCGAATTGAAGGACTTCACCGGGCGTCCGGACAAGTTCCTCGCGCTGCACTTCGCCAACGAGATCCGCACGCGCAACACCGCCGAAGTCATGGGGACGCCCGAGACCGATCCCGCGGTGTATCGGGCGGTCGTGGACTTCGCCGCGGCGATCGGCATGGAGCCGATCGAGCTGCACAAGGAAAAGGCGGGATTCTTGCTCAACTCGATGTTCATCCCCTTCATGAACGCTGCTCTGGGCCTTGCCGTGGACGGATACGCCGAGCCGGAGATGATCGACAAGACCTGGCGGATCGGCACGCGGGCATCGATGGGCCCGTTTCAACTATTGGACATCATCGGTTTCACCACCGCCTACAACGCACTCGTTTCCGGTAACGAAGACGAGCAGCGGTTCGCGGCGTGGCTGAAGGAGAACTACATCGACCAGGGCAAGCTCGGCGTCGCCACCGGTGAGGGCTTCTACCGGTATCCCGCAAACAACACCACAGCGGCCTGACGGCCAGGATCGGTGGCCCTGTCGGCACGCCACGCTCGGTATTCAGCACCGCCCGAACAGCAGCCGACAAAAGCCGCCGGTCGTCTCGAGGCAGCGTGTTGTCGCGTCGAGTCCCGGGGAGGAGAGTTTTCCTAGGAAAACTGTTCCCGCTCTCGTCATAAGAAATGCCGATACGCTCGAGCAGTGGTCCTGCTCGCTGACCGATGAGGGTGGCTATCAATCAGAAGGCCAACCGGTCGTAGACGTATTCGTCCAGTGGCGATGAGGTAAAGATCAAGCTCAACCGTTCTCCCGTCGTCGAGACCGAACCAGAGACAGTTAGGAGCAAGACATGCTTTGGAACGATGTCTATGTAGGAGGCACTGGGCGGTTTTTGCCGCCCCTTGTCGACGCATCCTCCCTCCTCGACAATGCCGACGAACATGTCGATCCCAGCGCCCTCGAACTCTCCGACTACCAATCATTCTCGGCCTCTCCGGATCTGACAGCACCGCAGATGGCCGCTCGCGCTGCAGCCGGGGCGCTGCGCCATGCCAACTGCGACAATGCCGACGTCACCATGCTGATCTACGCATACTTCGACGAGCAAGAGCATCTCACTCCCGCATGCCATCTACAGCGCGTCCTTTCGATCCCCGACGCGATCTCGGTCGAGCTGGGGAACGCCAGCAACGGCGGTGCCGCCGCAATCGAAGTGGCCGCCGGACACGTGCGTATCGCCCCCTCGGGATCTGCCGCGCTTGTCACTGCCGCCAGTCGATTCCAGTCCCCACGCTGGCGGCGATGGCATCCCGCCTTGAGCTCGTTCCTTGCCGATGGCGCCGCGGCCGTTGTTCTGGCCAAAGATGGCGGATTTGCCCGCCTCATTTCTACCGCGCACACTTCGGCTCCCGAACTCGAACATCTGGCTACCATCACCAAGGACGGCAAGTCGAGCGGGCCGTTACTCCTCATGGAGGAAAATCTCGAACCCCACCAGGCAACTCTCGCACGGGGAATGCAAGACACCGCCTCCCAAGCCTTGGAAGAAGCCGACATCAAACCTAGCGACCTGACCCGCATGGTTGTCACCGGCTTGGGACTCGCTCCGCTGTCCGCGCTCGTTCTGGAACCATTAGGCATCCCAGTCGACCGGACCACATGGTCACTGCAACGTCAGCTCGGCCACGTCGGTTCCTGCGATCAGCTGATCGGACTCGACCACGTCATCCGCGAAGAATCGCTTCGGCCCGGAGACACCATTCTGGTTTTCGGCTCGGGCCTAGGCTTCCGCTTCACCTGCGCCGTACTCGAAATCACCGAACAATCCACGGCCACAACCGCATGACACGGACATGTCGGATTGTCCAGGAGAACTTCACCCTGGACCGCTAGGACCGCCGCACTGCTGCGGTGATCTCTAGGTGGTTGATGCCTTCCCCAGGCTCAAAGCGGGAACGTGCTTGTTAGAGACGTGCGGAATGTGAATCCGGAGAACACTGAAGGAAAGTTTCTTGTCGGTGATCGAGACGACCAGCGCTGCTCGGGCCGACGTGAGAGCTGAAGAAACGAACCGAAAGAGGATTACCGCCATGAGTGGTACCGCTACCGGGCGCTCGAAGGCGCTGATCTTGATCTCCTCGGCGCGGGAGGTGCCGTTGGGCGAGCCCGCCGGAACCCGCCTGTCGTCGGGGTTTTTCCTGAGCGAGATGGGCCCC
>NZ_JADLQQ010000019.1 GCF_015477765.1 Nocardia transvalensis
CGTTGCTGCACCAATACCTACTAACGATGCGCACCATCCACAAACTGGCCCTGCCGGACCGCTTCCTGACCGCCACCTCCGACGACGCCCCCGAAACCGCCTCGGAACGAAAATTCCACGACCGCAACACATTCGCCGCCGCAGATTCGAAACGGTCATCCGGACGTCACGGGCTGCGCTCAGCGCTCCGCGCAGCGGTGTGAGCAGCTATAATCAACATATCGGCGACATAACGCATACGACTACTCGGGGTTGTATCGTCGCTCGATTCGAATGAATCCGGCCGATTCGCGGTCGAGGCAGGAGCGTCGGCCATGACGCAACAGCGAAACCCAGCAGGAACCGGGCCGCACGGCCCACCCGGCGAACGCACACCGCGCTTGCTGTTGAAGACCAACGCGTCGAAGACCGGCTACGTCGACGGAGCATGGTGGCCCTACAGCGACAACCTGGCAACCGAACTCCCTGCCCTGCTCAGGGCCTCCGCGATCCGGCTCGACGGCATCCGTCGGGTGACATACCGTCTCGGCGAATGGGCAAGTATGCCTGGCGAACTCGTCGTCGACGGGCAGACGGTGCGGCTCGACGGATACCGGCACGGGACCGTGAACACGATCGAGGTGCTCGGCGCGAGAAACCACCGGCTGGTCCTCCTGGTCGTCCCGCCCTACACCGACGCGCATGATGCGTTCGCCGCGATGGCGTCGGCATCCGCCACCGACAACGCATCGACCGTGGACGAACTACTGATGATCGGTGCACGAGAACGCACCGACCGCACCGGCAGAGCCGCCGCCCTGCGACGATGGCGGCGCGGGCTCGAGATTCGCCACACCGGCTGGGTCGACGGCCGCCCGGGGGCCGCGCAGCGATGACCTCGCCGCCGAGTTCCCGGATCTGCCGGCGGCAGACCGACATGGACGAAGCCGTGCTGCCGTTCCCGCCCAGCGCCACGAACGCGGGCACCATGCTGCCGCCGCATCGATTCTTCGAGCCCGTCCCGGGGCTGCCATAGAACGCGGCGGCTTTCACCTACTCCAGTGACTGCTTGGTGCGGCACCTGTACGACGCGTGGCTCAGCTGAATGCGGCTCCGCCTTCGGAGTCCCAAGTGTGTTCCGCGGCCGTGCTTTCAGTGTGGTCGCGGTGTGCTCGGGCGGTGATGATGAGCAGTTCGTCGACTGTTGAAGGATTCGCGGAGTGGGTCGTGGCGTTCATGGTTGCGTCCGCGACATCCGGGGTGGTGTTCGGGGGGACGACGAGCAGCGCGATCCGGTCTCCGCTGACACCGAGGACATCGAGAGTGCGGGCCGGTTTGAGCCGGTATCCGTCGAGTCGGACTCGGCGCCCGGCGTCGGCGAATCGCCTTGGTGCCAGTGACCATTCGGTGAGGTGGTAGGTGACGCGATGGATGGGTCCGAGTCGCAGCCGCAGTAGTGCGAGCAGATCGGGCAGCCCTGCGGCGAGGTTGTCGCTGTGGGGCCACCATGCGCCGTCGATGTGGCCAGGGGTCGGGGTGTCGGCGCGCAGTCGTAACCGTGCACCGAATGCGGCAGGGGGATCTCGCCCAGTGTCGGGCAAGGTCGATTGAGTGGTCATGATGGGTAGGTCCTTCCAGGATCTCGGTGATTACCGGCTGAATCGATCATGTCGACGTGGCACTGCGGTTACTCGAGCCGGTCTCGCCAGCTCGGGTGAGTGCGGATATGTCGTGAGCCGCCGGCATGTTCGGCGCGGTCACGGCTCATCGCGGTTTCCTCGGAATGCGATCGGCGCAGCAGCCGCCGAGCTGCGCTGCCGGGGTTGAGTCGCTGAGTGTCGGCCGAGCGGCGGTTCAACACGACCATGACGAGGACACCGATCACGATGCCGGCGATCAGGACGGTGATGATGAGCATGACAACTCCTGAGTTGAGGGAACGCACGGCGGGTTGCGGCGTCGTCGATGTCGGGTGACCGACGACGATCGCCGCGTGGGAACCTCGGCCCGATCACCGACCGGCCGAGGTTTGACCGAACAGCTTGCCCAGGCCGCGTCCGCGGAATGCGCGCCGGCTGCCGGTCCCCTGCCCGACCACGTCGCCGGGCGCATCGGGTGCGACATCGGTGGTGCCGGTGTGGCTGTAATGGGTAGGGGCGCCTTGGTGGGTGGTGGTTTTGAGTTCCTTGCGGGCGGCGCGTCCGCGGCGGGCGGTGCGGCGGGCACCGGCCAGTAGCAGGCCCAGCCCGGCGATACCGATGCCGCCGACGACGATGCCGTAGAGGAACAGCACGCCGGTGGAGCCCGTGACGTGGTAGCCGAGCACCGCGAAGTTGTCGGTCAATGCGTGGTTCGCACCGCCGTTGGCGAACACTCCCGCGACGCCGACGAACACGGCGGCGATGAGGATGACGAGCCCGATGATGACGATCATGGCGATCCCTCGGATCTGTTGGTCCTTCCAGTACACGCCGACAATCGCCCAATGTCAACACTGTAGGTCTACAGCAAAGGAAGGCGATGGCCTTCCGGGGGTGCCGGCCAGCCGGGCCCGGGGCCGCCGCCGGTGCCGCGGAATCATCGCCGCATCAGGCCACACTCCTGTGGAGCGCAAAGGTGTAGCCTCAAAGGTGTCAGCATCGTAGGTCCACGATGTAGACGCACGAAAGGGTCGGGCAATTGTCTTCCAACAAATGCGTCACCCCCCTGCCTGCCGCACCGATCGAATTCTCTTGTGCGGCATGCCCTCACACCTGGGAAGCCCACGATCGGATAGGAATCAGGTATTGCACCGCGACGACGACGCGCGGGCTGGATCGAAAATGCGCCTGCGCCCGCCCGGTCGATCACGAGAAGACCTACTACCGATAGAAGGCAAGAGGATGGCAATGAAAACGCCCTACGAGCGTCGAGTGGCTCGTGTTCGAGATGTCGTGCGGAAGTACTCGGAGCTCGACGACAACGCCGCAACCGAGCTGGCAGTGCAGGTGCTGCACGCACTCGATACGATCCCCGAGAAAATACGCTGACGCCTGCTCTGCAGGACTCCATGGTTGCCCCCGCCGCCTCGGCGGTACGGCAGCGGAGGCAACGCGGCTGACGTCGGTAGATCTCAGCGATCGCGCTACCGGGTGGCTGTCAGATGGAAGGTGAACCGATTGTTTCCGGCCCGTTCGTGGGTCACCTTCACCAGCTCTCCTGTGCGAACGGACCGGAACTGGTCGTTGAGCTCACCGGGTAGTGACTCTTGCGTGCCGAGCTTGTAGGAATACGGCTCCCCTGCATAGTTGACGTTCCGGTAGAAGGTGGCTTCATCGACGCTCACGGTTTTCTCCCTGCAACTCAGTGGACAGCGCCGAACGAATCGGCCCAGGTTGCACCCATCGACGAGAAAGCCGACCGGCTGGATCGGAACTCGAAATCTCTTGGGCTCGTTGACATCTCGTCAGGCTACCCGTCCCAGTCTATGGGGATTCGGCGCATCCTACGGGCCGATTACTGCGACCCCCTAGTTCTGACAGCTTCCGCTCGTCGGCAATTCCGACCTGCGCTACCGCAGGTCGGTCACCCGATCGGCTGGCCGGTGAGCAGTCGGGCCGCGAGCCAGGCCTGGCGCAGGTGGCCGACCACGCCCTGTGGGGACAGGGCCATGGACCATACCGTTGTCGTAGTGTCGTTGTGGCACTGCGGTTTCGGTTCGGCGAGGTGCTCGGCCAACCAGTCACCGATCATCGGTGCCGCGATGAGCGCCAGCGACACGTGGCCGCTGAGTCGGTCACGGATGTATCGAACCTGTGTGCCTCCGGCTCGGTAGCGGGCAACGTGCTCATCGATGGCGTCGACGGGGACGATGAGGTCGTTGACCGGCTGCACGATGAGGATCGGGATATCGGGTGACCGGCTCCCGGGGCACACCTCGGCGAGGGCGGCGCGAACCGCCGGGTGCGTCATCAGGTCGGTCAGACCGGTACCGTTGTCGGCAACCTTGGTGCCGACACCGCGCAGCACGATCTGAATGGTGGCGCGCGATTCGGTGTAGGCGAGCAGGTCGAGGAATTCGGCGCTGAGCTGGGCGCGCACGCGGTCCAGATTCGGGTAGGCGCGGCGCAGCCCGGCCAGGCACAGGGCGACGAGACCGCTGGAGACCGTTCGGTTCAGTCGGGTCACGGCTTGGGTGGGATCGCCCACGGGCGATCCGGTGAATCCGGCGGTGATGTTGAGTTCTGGAGCGTATTCGGCGGCCGTCTCCGCGGCCCAGGCGGTGGCCAGCCCGCCCGCGGAGTAACCCCAGAGGCCGACCCGTGTGGTGGGGTCCAGACCCAGTTGGGGGAACGACAGTGCCGCACGGATTCCATCGAGGACGCGGTAGCCGGGTTCGCGCGGCACTGCGAAGCGTCCGGCGGTTCCGACGTGGTCGGGCACAGACACGGCCCAGCCGCGGGAGAGGGCGTTGGCGATGATGAGGATCTCGAACTGCGGAATGGAGCCGAAGGCACGGGCGCCGTGACGCAATGCGTAGGACGGCAGGCATTTGGTCGCGACGGCGTCGATGGCGCACTGGTAGGACACCAAGGGGCGGGTCATGGAGGAGTCGGCATCCCACGGCAGCATCACGGTCGTCACCGCGGCCTCGGGAGTGCCGTCGAGGTCGTTGGTGCGGTACAGAAGTTGCCACGCCCGCACCTTCTGCGGAATCCGCCCGAACAGTGCCAACCGAACCCGGCGCGATCGCAGGATGGTGCCGGGGCTGTAACTGTCGAGCGCCGCCGGCGGGAGGTAGAACGGGTCCACTTCGGGGCGTAGCGGGTGCGAGTCGGGTAGAGGGATCTGATCGGCGGCGGGCCGGAGCCCGTCGAAATCGGAGTCCGCGTCGGCGACAAGGCTCATGTGCGTATCCCTTCGAACGGAAGATCCCAACGGCATCGGCGACCGCCGATCCGACTTCGACGCCTGCCTCCAAGATAGAAGGTCCCGCCAACTAAATACATTGTGCTACAGCACAATTCAGAATAAGGGACAGACCCTACGGTCTTTCTGCAAACATGGACTACTTCGCCGAGTTCGGTGGCGCCAAATAAATTTGGGTGTCTCGCGAGATTCAGGAC
The DNA here is from genome assembly GCF_015477765.1 of Nocardia transvalensis. Lineage (GTDB taxonomy): Bacteria > Actinomycetota > Actinomycetes > Mycobacteriales > Mycobacteriaceae > Nocardia > Nocardia transvalensis_A. Next base: position 5,085 of record NZ_JADLQQ010000019.1, read on the forward strand.
GGCGGATGGCCCGGCAGCCCCGTCGCCAGCAGGGTGAGATAGCTGGGGTGGGCGGGATCGAGGATGATGCTCTGCCCCTTGATCTTTCGTTTCAGTGCTGGTGTCAGGTAGTGCCGCGGGAAGCAGCTGGATGCGACGGTGAGCCGCAGGCGGTGGCCGGCACGCAGCAGCGCTTCGGTCGGATTGATCGCGATGTCGATGTCGAATGGTTCGCCCGGCACGACCGGCAGCACCATGTCGGCGCGCAAGGGATGCACGGGTGCCACCAGTTCGCCGTCGATTCGGGTGCTGCGCGAATCATCGATGGCGCGCAGCGACGACAGCAGCGCACCGCGGGTGAGCGGGACCGAAGCACCCGAGGGCTCGACGTCGGTGATCGTCACCGACCAGAAGGCCTCGGTGGCGTCGGCCTGGACGCGCAGGTGCAGGTTGAGCGGACCGGACAGGATCACGTCGGTGGGCAACGGTTCGGTGGTGAAGGTAACGGCGGTGGCTTCGGCCCGGCGATCGTCGGTGGCAAAGCTGCGTCCCAGCAGCGTTGTCACGCCGCAGGACATGATCGCGGTGTTGTTGGAGGCGAGGCTGCGCCGACCGGTCGGCAGTGGCAGCTGCCCACTATCGGCGCAGGGCGTGGTCCGCAGCGAGGCATCCACGGCGGCATGCGCGGCCGAACCGCTCGATTCGGCGGTGAGGTGCAGCCGGTGCACGGTGGCGGTGGGGCCGGGAAAATGCGGGCGCGCCACCCATGCGCCGTCGCCTTGGCGGCGGATGGTGATCGGTCCGTAGCGTTCGATGCCATTGTCGATGCCCTTGAGCCAGTGGTCGAACCACGCGCACTGCAGTTCGTCCACCGCCGGCGGATTACCCGGTTCACCGAAACCCGAACCGAGGCTCAGGTGATAGCCGTCGTCGACCAGGAGCTGCTTGACTCCCGCCTCGACGCCGAGGCGGTCGAACATCCGGAAATTGGAGCTGTTGTAGACGTCGTGCCAGGCCCCGAGGATCCAGGTGGCCGCGGTGATGTTCTCCAACTGCGACAGTCGCGCCGCCCACTGATCGTTGAGGAAGGCATCGGGGTGCCCTTCGGTGAACGCGATCTGCCCGGCAAGCCTCAGCCAGCTGATCGGTTCCCGCACGCGGTCGCGCAGATAGCGCCCGAGCACGCGATTCTCGACCAGGCCCCGCAGTGACGGCACCCATTTCCCGGCGTTGATCGCCGCCATCCACAGCACCATGCCCGGCGTGGGCACACCGCCGGTGAGACCGAGTTCGCGCACCGGGTCTTCGCCGGCCACGCCCACGAACACCGCGTCGAGTCCCTCGGGTCGCTGTCCCGCCGCGATCAGCGCCGCGATTCCCGCGTAGGACAGACCGCTCAGCGCCAGATGCCCATTGCACCAAGGCTGTTCACGGATCCATGCCAGTACCTCGACATAGTCCTGCTGGTCGCGGGGAGTGAAGAAATCCCAACTGCCGGTGGAGGATCCGGTGCCGCGCACATCCACCACCAGGGAGGCGTAGCCACGCGACACCAGCGTCCGATTGTCTGCCCAGATGTCCACGACACCACCCGCGGGGGTGTGTACCAGATCCCGGCCGCGGAAGCGCCGTCGATCCGACGGCTCCACCCGCCGACCCGCGCGCTGCGCCGATCTCGCGATCTTCGCGCCGTAGCGGTTGCCGATCCGGTTGTATGGCGTGAAGGTGACGACCACCGGCAGCGCTTCATCCACCGGCGTGGATCGGTGGTGCGCGGGACGGATCAGGTCGGCACACAGCACCGCGCCGTCGGACATCGGGATGGTGATCGTGGTGTCCACGCGGGCCGCCGGGTACATCGCCGGCCCGATGTCGAACCGAGCATCCGGCGGTAGCGGGCCACCAGCGGCGGAAAGCGGTGCGGCCATGGGAGATCCTTTCGAGGTCGTTGTGTCGAACCTGGTCAACGTCCGCGATTCGAGCAAGATGATGCGACAGGACGGGTCGATTCGCTTGACGCACTCGAGGATGCGCATCCGCACGGCCTCCCTGCCGCGCCACACGATGTTCACGGTAGCCCTAGATGAACACTGGTGTCTATATGTCCACGCATACGATCGGGGCGTGGATCAACGGGTATCGCCCAGGCCGCGTGCACCACTGCCGCGTGGAGTGCACGCACTGTCTCGTGCGGAGGTGGCCGCCTCGCAACAGGGCCGGTTGCTGCTCGCGATGGCGGAGGTGGTGGCCGAGAAGGGTTATGCCGCAACGACGGTCGCCGATGTGCTGAAACGGGCGCGGGTATCGCGGTTGACGTTCTACGAGCATTTCGCCAACAAACAGGCGTGTTTCGTCGCCGCCTACGACACCCTCGCCGAGGAAGTGGCCCGGCGGATCGGTGCGGCGTTGTCGGTGGGCGGGGAACCGATGGAGCGGGTTGAGCGGGCTCTCGGTGCCTACCTCGAAACATTGGCCGAGGAACCGGCGTTGGCCCGGATCTTTCTGGTCGATTCGCATGCGGCGGGCCCCGAACTGCTGGAGCGGCGTTTCACGATGCACCGCACGGTCGCGGACTCGATCGCGGCCCAGCTCGGCGCGTCGACCGACGGGCAGCGGATGGCGTGCGAGGCATTCGTCGGAGCGGTGCTGTCGATGGTGACCACTCGGATCGTGGCCGGGGAACTCGCCGCGGTCCGTGAACTACGCGGGCACATCATGAAGCTCGGACGAATCGTCTGGGACTCTTTTCCCGAACTGTAGACAGAGTTGTTTATTTGGCGTTAGGTTCTGGATACCTGGTCGCCCGCGACCGAATACGCTTGCAACCGATTGCTGAGATGACAACCAACACAACAGGTATCGGCCTGCTTACACGCTGTGTCCCATTACTCGCCGCCGCGCTGATCTCGGTGACCGTGATCGCTCCCGTCGCGTCGGCCCTCCCCGCCGACGGCGGCGGCCTGGGTGCGCAGTGGACCGCTACCCACGAGGCGCCGCCCGAATATCCGGCCGTGCACATCGACTGGGACGTACCGATCACCATGAGTGATGGAACAGTGTTGAAGGCCAACATCTATCGGCCGATGGATGCCGCCGGTCATGTCGTCACGGAGCCGACACCGACGATCCTCAACATGACCCCGTACACGAAGCTGATAACGATGATCATCGACTCGCTGCAGTCGATCCCCGGACTGTCGGAGCCGTTGATGAACGGGATCGGCAGTCTCAACGCCGACGGTACCGCGCTCGAGGGCATCACCGATATCACCCAGGCGCTGTCCGGAGGCGGCGCCCGTGCCTTCGGGGTCGACCGCGAACTCATCCGGAGCGGCTACACCCAGGTTGTCGTGGACGTGCGCGGAACCGGCTTCTCTCAAGGGATCTGGCAGGTATTCGGGGCGCGCGAACAGCAGGACAACGCGGAAGTGATCGACTGGATCAGTCGCCAACCGTGGAACGACGGCAAGGTCGGCATGAACGGAGTCTCCTACTCCGCCATCAACCAGTTCCACGCCGCCGAAGCCAACCCTCCGGCGTTGAAGGCGATCTTCCCGATCGAAGCCGGCACCGACCTGATGCGCGGCTACGCGGCCCAGGGTGGCGGTCTCGGTCCCGTGGTCTGGGGGCTCCCGCTGATCGTGAACGTGGCCAAGTTCATTCCCGATCTGCAGTCCATTCTGCAGGGCCGGTTCGACATGAAATGGCTGACCGACCGATTGGCGAGCCCGATGGCGTTCGAGGATTACGCGATCGCACTACTCACCACCCCATCCATGGACCAGCTGCCGCCGCGTGTGCGGCAGACATTCGAATCCGCCAGCCCGTTCCGCCAGGACTGGACCAACGATCTGAGCTCCATCCGGGTGCCGACCTTCGTCGTCGGCGGCTGGCACGACGTCTGGAACATGTCCGCGCCGCGTCAGTACAACGGCCTGCGACTACCGACAGCCCAGAAAAAGCTCCTGATGGGCGACACCTATCACCTCAACCCAGGATCGGGCTTCGGCCGCCCCGGCACCCCGCCGCGGCTGGACGTGCTGCAACGCGCCTGGTTCGACAAGTGGCTGAAGGGAATCGACAACGGCATCGACGAATACGGCCCGGTCGTCAGCCAGCGGCAGGGCGGTGGGTGGAGCATCGCCCCGGCCTTCCCCCACCCCGACACGACCCATGAACGGGTATATCTTTCCGCCGCACCCAGCGGCACCACCAGCAGCAGCATCCATGACGGCACTCTCACCTTCACCCCACCGGCGGACAACACCCGTCTCACCGTGGCCCCGGGCATCATGAGCATCTGTTCCCGCGATACCGCCGAAACATCCATGGGCATCACCTCGATCGTGGTGGGCTGCACCACCGACGCCCGCCCACAGGAACTCAACGGACTCACCTTCACCAGCGCCCCGGTGACCGAACCGACCCTCGTCTCCGGACCGATCAACCTGCACCTCAACACCGTTCTCGACGCCACCGACGGCTACTGGACCGCCACCGTCAACGACGTCGCCCCCGACGGCCGCTCCACCATGCTCACCACCGGCCAACTCGTCGCCTCGCTTCGAGCGATCGATGACAGCAGAACCGAGCGCTCCGCCGACGGCGACATCGTCGCCCCCTACTACACGCTCGACCTCGCCACCCGCCAACCGGTCGTCCCCGGCCAACCCACCACCGTCGACATCGGCTTCAACCCCACCGAAGCCGTCCTGCAACCGGGCCACCGCCTCCGCGTCGACATCTACGCCTCCAACTTCCCCAAAGGCGTGCCGGCCCTCCCCATGCTGATCGACAGCGGCCTCAAACCCCAGCACATCCAGCTCGATCCCACCGCGCCCAGCTACGTCACCATCCCCCTCAGCCGCACTTGGTAGGCCGCTGACCTGGATCCCTCGGGCGGGCCCCCAGCGCCCGACCTCCCCTCGCCGAGCCGCCGATTCGCCGTTTGCCATGCGATGAGTGGAGAATTCAAGAATGAATCGAGAACATCGGCCGTCACCAGGCCTGTTCAGCCACCGCACCGAACCCGAGGACTCCGCCGCACCCACCTCCGACCCGGTCCCCCCGCCCACCTTCAGCAGCGCCGATGCCGACCGTCCGGTGACGCCGCAGGACGCGCCGGGCCGCGACGGCTGATCCGACGACCACGCCGCTCGGCCGACACGGCCGGGATCGGCGTGTCGATCCGATTCCGGTGGGCGCGGGGATTACGAATCGGCGCGCGACAGCTTCATCCGCTCGAGGTGCTGAAGGCGCTCCTCGGAAGGTTGGATCCATGTCAGCGCCCAGCGGTTGATGTCCAACAGCACCTCGCTCAGGGACTCGCCCTTTTCGGTGAGGCGGTACTCGACGCGCACCGGAGTGGTGGGGTGCACGATCCGCTCGACCAGGCCGTCGGCCTCGAGATCCTTGAGCCGCTGCGACAGCAGTTTGTCGGTCATCTCCGGAACAGCCGAGGAGATGTCGCTGAAGCGGGTGGCCCCGGCGCGCAGGGCACGCAGGACCACCGCGGCCCAGCGGCGGCCGATGATCTCCATCGCCGTCGTGTAGTACGGGCAGTACAGGTACATCACCTCGTCGTCGACGTCGGCGACCCGCACCGGATCGGTGTTCTGGCGGTGCTCCATGGTGCTCACTCTTCTTCTCATCATTTTGGAAGCGACTATCTTCATGATAGCTCAGGACTCCCGCCCGAATTTCAGCGCGATACTCCCGGAACGGCGCCCCACAGCTTCTCCATCACACGCATGTCGAAGTACGGCTGCACGTGCACGATCCGGCCGTCACGGAAGCGGAAATAGTCGGCCAGCGCCAGATGCGTGCCGTCGGCGAAGTCGATATCGAGCAGAAGACAGCCCTCGTCGCCATCGATCAGCCGGGCATGCTCGCGCACCCGCGCACCCTTCGAGACCTCCGCGACCTTGACGAGGATCGGAAGCACGGCGTCCCTGCCGGACGTGAGAGGGATGGCGGGCCCCTCGAAGGTGATGTCGTCCGCGAGCGGCGCGGCCTCCATGTTCTGGTTCAGCATGCAGTCGAAGTACAGGTCGAGAACCTTGTCGATCTCCGCGCGTTCCATGGCTGACCTCCTCGGATGAATGTGGAGCAATCCTCATTGACTATCTAAGGTATAGAGCCTATCTTGAATCATGGCAACCCAGTAGCTATCGCTGGCGGCGGGCGCAGCATCGTAGCGAGACCTCCAGAGCGGAGGAAAACGATGGCGATCCTCGAGAACCGGACCCCTGCCCGGAAGTCCACTTCGATGCGGTGGGTTACCGCAATCTGCCGACTGTCCTCGATCCGGAAAGGTGAGCAGTGAAATGACCGACGACACAGCACTTTCCGCTTCCGCATCGTGGGGAGAACCACGCAGCAAGACCGTCACCTGGTACGACCCGGTCGCCACCGCACAAGCCGGAGCGAGGATGTCGGGCCTGGAGTACCTGCGCGCCATTGTGAACGGCGAGCTTCCCGAAGCCCCGATGGGCAAGCTCTTCGGCGGCACGAGCGATGGCAAGGTGTCGGAGGGGCGCATCGAATTCTCTTGTCTGCCGGACGAATCGACCTACAACCCGATCGGCATCGTCCACGGCGGCCTGGTCTGTTTCCTCCTGGATTCGGCCGCGGGTTCGGCCGTGCACACCACGCTGCCCGCGGGCGTCGGCTACACCTCCATCGAAATCAAGGTCAACTACCTGCGGTCCATCCACGCCGACACCGGCCGGATCTACGCCCGGGGCTGGGTCACCAAGCCGGGACGACGAGTTGCCTTCGCCGAAGCCGATGTTCGCGACAGCGCGGGCAAGGTGCTGGCCACCGCATCGAGCTCACTGCTGATCCTGTCCCCTTCCGCCGCGTAGAGGGGGCGAGGCCTATCCGGCGACAGGGCTCATCGACAAGCAGGTGCTGATTCGTATGCGCGCCGAGCCGAGCGGGATCATGAGTTGTGCCTCAATCTTTTTCGCCTGTTTGGGCAAATTGCCAAGTTGCCGGGAGTGCTTGGCGGTTGATTTCAACTGGAAACACTATCTTCACAGGCAGTAACCGGGCCGAAATCATGTGGGCTGTAACGTGTTTCACCGGAGAGGGAAAGTCGCCTTCTCCGGATGAGATCGAAGGAGAGAACCATGGGATTGGTCGCCGGTTTGATCGAAATTGTCGGGAACGTGCTGCATCTGCTGCTCGGTGGGCTCTAGTCGACTGTCTGAAACAATGAGGTGGTGACGGCCACCTGAGACGACGTATCTGGCTGTCCGGCGACTGCAGCGCCGGGCAGTCCACGTGCGATCTATTCCAATTGCGTTCTCGGGGAAGAAGCTCGACCGTGAGCTGAGTCCTTTCTCACCCGTCGACCTCCCCGATGATAATGCTCACGGGCCGCCCGGCAATCGGCGGCGGCCCGCATGGACCTCCTCGATCAGGTCCTCGTATCCCACGGCCAATTCGGCCAGCTTCTCCCAGGCGTCGCCCAAGGGGCAGTCGCAGCAACCGGCCAGGGCGGCGAACGCGATCGCGGTGAATCGCGCCATGCGGTCGACGACCGCGCCGATGGTTTCGGTGTGGACGCGCGCCGCGCCGTGTGAAGGCGGCAGTGAGCGCTGGACGCACTGGTCGATCTCGGCGATCAGCCCGGCACGTTCGTCTTCCAGTTCAGAATCTGCAATCTGCAGTGTTCCCAAACATTTTTCGTGAATCCCGGCGAGGGTGTGGGCAGCCGCCAGGATGGGGTGGCGCTGGTAATCGATACCCCGGCAGGCGTGCAGCAGTTGGCTTTTCGTTGGCAGTGGATTCATGAGCAGCACGAGTTCCCCCGGTCCTGTTGAACGGTTGACCTGAAATGTCTTGTGGCGGAGTGCAAATGGTGTCTTGTTCACGGTTATCGGCGTGTCAACAGTGATACTCTTTGCGCGAGCGGGGTGGAAGTTCTCACACGGCCTGTCGGCGTGATCGGCCACAGATTCCAAAAAGACCTATTCCATGTTGACACCCAAATGGATAGCGAGGCTAAGCAATGAGCGGTCCAACGGTCTCGAGCAGGGCACTTGGTAAGCAGTTGCAGAAGTATCGGAAGCGCGCAGGGCTCTCCGAGTACGCGGTTTCCAAAGCGGCAGAAACCTCCGCGCAGACGTACGGTCGGCTCGAGGACGGGCTGAAGCACAACGTCACCAACATGATGATCAACGCCATCTGCGACAGGTTGCAAGTAAGCAATGACGAACGCCGCCTACTGTTGGTGCTGGCCGAGGAGGTCAGGCGGGAGCGGGCGTCCTCGGGCAAGTGGTGGCGTGCACAGGCCGATGAGATCTCGCCCGAGTTCAACCGCTACTTGCACTTGGAGGAATCTGCTCGGCGTCTGACCATGTGGAACCTCGCCCTAATGCCAGGGCTGCTGCAAACGACAGAGTATCGGCGAGAGATCGCATGGGCTGAGAAGCCTTCCTGGACGCCCGAAGAGGTCGAGCGGAGCATTGCACTGATGATCCGGCGGCAAGAGCGCCTGTCAGACCCCGACTTCGAAGTCGAAGCGATACTGTCCGAGGCGCTGCTTCGATACAGGATCGGCAATAACAGCATCATGACGGACCAGCTGCTGCACCTACTGGAGGTGGGAGAGCTGCCGAACGTGTCGATCCGTGTGGTTCCGTTCGCCGTCCCCAACACCATCGGTCCGGTCGCCGACTCCTTCGTCTGGATGGACTTCCCGCAGCTCGAATCCACCAAGCTCCAACAGCCTCCGGTGGTGTATGTGGAGGAGCTTGTAGGTGGCCTGTATCTGGAGAGAGAAGTCGAGATTGCCCAATATCGGGATGCGCTGCCTCGAATCCGGCGTATAGCGTTGGGTGAGAACGAGACCAGGAATCTGATCTTGGCAACCGCAAGGGAGTATTCCGAGTGAGCATCGACCTATCCAGGGCTGCCTGGTTCAAATCCAGTCGAAGCAATCCCGATCGAGCCTGCGTCGAGATCGCCCACCTCGACGGCGGCATGGTTGGCGTCCGCGACTCCAAGAATCCAACCGGTCCCGCCCTCGTCTTCACCCCCGCCGAGTGGGACACCTTCACCTCCGGCGTCACCAGCGGAAAGTTCGACCAGATCTAAGTTCCGCACACCTGCGCCATGTAGGGTCTCGAAAGCCGTGGCCGAATCTTAGAATGATTGGCCATTCAGTGGCCAGTTGGCCGCGATTTGAGATTCGACTCCCTCCGTCAGCCGTTTGGTGAGTGATTTCGCCAGTTGCGGTCGGTGGCAGGGCGACTCGGGTGGCGAGTGCCCCAGGGTCGAGCGGCGCGCCGGAGGAGCTATGCCAACGCGCCCCTGTGGCTCTCAGCCGACGGGGGCCAGGGTCCACATATTGACCGCCGGGAGCAGATCGCCCTTGATCGAGTCGCACTCGGAGTTCCGTCGGATACCACCGACGAGGCCGTCACCGCTCGATCCACCCCCGGTGAACGCCTGCCAGCAGCTGAGGGGGCCGCGTCCGGACTGACGCTGGTGAATCACGCCCCTGTCCGCATACCCCTTCATAAGGACGTACCGCCACCTCTGCACACTCAGCCTGCTGTCGCTGCAATCGACGCCCTGAAAATCCCAGGACAGCACGCACTGACCGGTCGCGGCGTTCCGCAGCCGTGATGCATACGTGCCGTCGATCGCCACCCACGTCTGGTCGGCGCCGACCGGCTGGGCGCACGATTTCAGACCCACCACGCCGCCCACCGCGCTCACGCACGTACCGGAAACCCCCACGCTGGCAATGCTGAAACCCTGCTGGGGCGCGGGCCAATCCGCCGCCGCCGGACCGGCTGTCACAACACTGCCCAGCGCGGCCGCCGCGGCAGCGGACAACAACAGTCGGCGACGTGAGACACCACGAGACGAACAGTTCACGACAACGACCTCCAACTCTCGGTGGCGGACGAGCTGATCTCCCCAGTGATTCGGAGCGCACCCCCGGCAAGACGGCTTGCCCCGGTACGACATTCGATCACCTGCCGAACCCACCGGTAGCTCAGGATGCGCCAGAAATTGCCGGGGAACGCCTGGCCGCCATCGGAACCCCGGGCCTTCCGCAGCCCTACACGCCAACACACGAGCACTCGCACCGAGTCGCGCTGCCGAGGCGCGTCACCGAGGTGCCGCCCGCCCACGCGCTATGTTACTGAAAATTTCCTCCACATTCGGAGGAGCAAGGCACCGACGCCGCCGCCGGACCGTACGGCAGAGACGACTGGTTACATCTGTCCCCCAAGCAGGTCGGATCAGTTCCCGGAAAGCTCGGACACCACCGCCCAGGCACTGTTAAGTTAGTCACAGTTCTTTCTTGATTAGCGCACCGCGGGCGCTAGCGGTGTTCTCGGACCATCACGGTGGCGCTCGGGGCTCACTGAGGGATGGCGAAGAGATGGACGGACTCAGCAGGCGCAACGCATTGAAGACCGGCGGGGCGTTGGGCGCGTTAGGTGCACTGGTTGCGATGAGCCCGGCGCGGGCGCAGCCGTGGACATGGTCGCCGGAGGGGTCGGTGGCAGGCGGCGGGGACGGTGCCGATCCGCTCACCGTGTGGGATCCGGAGGCCGACGAGGTGGTCGCCGCGGCGCTCGACCGCGGTGAGGTGCCCAGGATCAACGAGATGCTGCGGACCTGGACCAGGAATGGCCAGCCCTTGCCCGCCGGTCTGCCTTCGGACCTGCGGGATTTCATGGAGTACGCGCGCCGGCTGCCGCCCTGGGCCGATCAGGGCAAGTTGGCCACCGCGGTCGAGTTCAACAAGAAGCGGGGGCTCTACCTCGGCGTCCTGTACGGGCTCGCCAGCGGCATGATGAGCACCGTCATTCCCAAAGAGGCGCGCGCGGTCTACTACTCCAAGGGCGGGCACGACCTGAAGGACCGCATCTCCAAGACCGCCAAGCTCGGCTACGACATCGGCACGCACAACGCCTACGCCCCCGATGGCGAGATGATCGTGACCTGCGTCAAGACCCGCCTGGTGCATGCCGCGGTGCGCCACCTGCTGCCACAATCGCCGCATTGGGCGCAGGTCGCCGATGAGGATGTTCCGATCAGTCAGAACGACATCATGGTCACCTGGCACAGCCTGCCCACGACCGTCATGAAGCATCTGACCGCCTGGCGGGTGCCCATCCCCGCACACGAATCCGAGGCGTTCCTGCATTCCTGGCAGCTGGCCGCGCACATGCTCGGCGTTCGCGACGAATACATCCCCAACTCGTGGGCCGAGGCCAATTCCCAAGCCGCGCAGGTCCTCGATCCGATCCTCGCGGTGACACCCGAGGGCATCAAACTGGCCGATCGGCTCCTGCGGCTCGGTACCCAGCTCGATCTCGCCCTGCTCACCAAGCCGGTGCTCGGTGCGTTCACCCGATTCCTGCTCGGTGACCGAATCGCCGACGGGCTGTACATCCCCAGGGAACCGGTGTGGGATCCGATGCTGCGGCTGAGCTGGGGGCCGTTCATCGCCGTCCGCGAGGGCCTGCTCCCCGTCGTCCCGCTCGCGCCGGACATCTACTGGCTCTTCGACGAATTCCTCCGCCAATCGGCCCTCATCTACCTGGCCGAACTACGAATGCCGATCAGCATCGAACTCCCGACGATGAACCGGGACATGGCTCAACCACCGCGCTGACTCCGGCACCGGAACCGGCGTGTCGATCTTGGTTTCGCAGGAGGCTGGCGCATGCTTCCAGCGGCGGGTCGAGGCGGGTTCACGCGGTGAACAGGGGTCTGGATGACAGGTCTGCGGTTGCCCCGGGCGATCGAGGTGGTCGGGGCGCGCACCCATAATCTGCGCGACGTCGACGTGCGGGTGCCGCTGTGGTCGCTGGTCATGTTGACCGGGTTATCGGGGTCGGGGAAATCGTCGCTGGCCATGGGGGTGCTGTACGGGGAGGGGTCGCGGCGGTATCTCGATGGGTTGTCGGCCTATACGCGGCGGCGGATCGGGCAGGCGGCGCGGCCGGATGTGGATCGCGTGGATTTTCTGCCGCCGGCGTTGGCGCTGCGGCAGCGTCCGCCGGTGCCGGGGCCGCGCAGCACGGTCGGCACGATGACCGAGGTTCTCAATATCGTCCGGTTGATGTTCTCGCGGCTCGGGTCGCATGTCTGTCCGAACGGTCACCGTCTCGAGCCGTCCCTCGCGACCAGCGACCGGCTGTGGCTGGATTGTCCTGTGTGCGGGGCGCATTTCGAGCACCCGAGCGCGGAGTCGTTCTCGTTCAACACCCTCGGCCGCTGTCCGGCCTGCGATGGGCTCGGCATCCGGGACGAGATCGATCCCGCCACCCTGCTCGACGAGAGCCGATCGGTCGCCGAGGGCGCGGTGCTGCCCTGGAATCTGGCCGGGCGCTGTTATATGCCGGAGGTGGCCGCCGAACTGGGCGTGCGGACCGATGTTCCGGTGCGCAAACTGACTGCGCGCGAACGCAAGATCCTGCTCGATGGTCCCCCGGTGCGGCGCGAGGTCCACCTCACCAGCAAGGCGGGGCGTACCGTCAGCCCGGTCATGACCTACGAAAGTGCCCGCCGCACAATCGAAAACGCCTTGGCGAAAACCACCAGCGAGGTGACGCGGCGGCGGTTGAGCCGGTTCTTCCGCACCGGCCCGTGCCCGCAGTGTCACGGCAGCAGGTTGCGTCCCGAAGCGCTGGCGACGACGCTCGCCGATCTGGATCTCGCCCAGGTGAGCGCCTATCGGCTCGATCAGCTCGACGATTTCGCCGAGACGGTCGGCACCTCGCTTCCGGCTCAGCTGAAACCGCTGTCGGACCGGTTGACCGGCGAGCTGCGTACGGCGGCGGAGCCGTTGTGCCGCTTGGGGATCGGCTATCTCGAGCTGAACCGCGCGGGCTCGACCCTGTCGACCGGTGAGCGTCAGCGCATCGGCCTCACCGACACCTTGCAGGCGAGGTCGACCGGGATGCTCTACGTCCTGGACGAACCCTCGGTGGGGCTGCATCCGGAGAATGTGGACGGGCTGCGGTCGGTGTTGCGCAGCCTGGTCGATGCGGGCAATACCGTGGTGGCGGTCGACCACGATATCGCGCTGCTGCGCGATGCCGATCATCTGATCGAAATGGGGCCGGGCGCCGGACAGGCCGGTGGCACCGTCGTCGCCCAGGGCAGCGTCGCACAGCTGGCGCGCAACCGTCGTTCGGTCACCGGGCCGTATCTGTCCGGCCGGGCCGAGACTCTGTTCCGCACGCGCCGGGCGGTTCAATGGCGCGGTCCCGCACTGCGATTCACGGTCGACGGGTGGTACACCCTGCATCGGGTGACGGCACGGATTCCGGTGGGCCGCCTGACGGCGGTGACCGGGGTCTCGGGGTCCGGCAAGACCTCGCTGATCCTCGACAGCCTCGTCCCCGCCCTCACCGCCGATACCCCACCGGGCCATGTGCGCCTGCTCGACAAGGCGGGCATCCGGCGTGCCGTTCACGTCGACGCGACGCCGATCGGCAACAACTCGCGATCCACTCCCGCCACCTACAGCGGCGCCTTGGACCCGATCCGCTCCTGGTATGCCGCCGAATCCGGGCTCAGCGCAACGCATTTCTCCTACAACACCGCGGCCGGGCAGTGCCCGACCTGCCTAGGGCTGGGCGAGTTGAACCTCGATATCCAATACCTGCCCGACCTGACCGTCTCCTGCCCGGACTGCCACGGCGCCCGCTACAACCCCGAGACCCTCGCGGTGCGGGTCGGCGGCAAGACCATCGCGCAGGTGCTGGCCATGACGGTCACCGAGGCCGTCACGCATTTCGCCGACCACCCGAAGATCACCGCGCCGCTGCGCGCCCTGGACGAGGTCGGGCTCGGCTACCTGAGCCTCGGCGAACCCACGGCCGCCCTGTCCGGCGGCGAAGCCCAGCGCATGCGGCTGGCCACCGCCCTGGGCACCGACCAGCACGACATCCTCTACGTCTTCGACGAGCCGTCGATCGGCTTGCACCCCACCGATGTTCGCACTCTCGTCGGGGTCCTGGACCGCCTCCTCGACGCGGGCGCAACCGTCGTCGTCATCGACCACGACCTCGACCTGATCGCCAACGCCGACCACATCATCGACATGGGCCCCGGCGGCGGCCCCGACGGCGGCCGCATCATCGCCACCGGCACCCCGGACCAGATCACCGCCGATCCGCACAGTCGCACGGGGTATTGGCTGCATCGCCACCTATCAGCGGCGACCGCCGGAAGGCCGACATGATTCCGACCACCCCGTAGCGTGTCGGCTCGGTACGCCGACATCGCCGGGTAGCGTCCCTCGCAACATTGTGCAGAGGGTTGCGACGATCGAACGGGAGGACGCAATGGCCGGTATCACCTTGCCCGACGATTCCTGTTTGGACGACGTACTGTCGCGCGTGCCCGCGGCCATCCGCCCGGCTATGAGCATCAATCTGGTGCGGGCCTTGTCGCGGTCACCCGAGTTGGCGATCGAGTTCACCCGAGTGGGGTCGGTGCTGTTCGCCGCCGGAGCATTGAGCCCGGTCGATCGGGAATTGGTGATTCTGGCGTGCGGGGCTTGCTACGAGGCTCCCTATGAGACCGCGCAGCACGAGCCGATCTCGCGCTCGGTCGGGGTGAGCGAAGCCCAGCAGGCCGCGGCGGCGGCACGACGGTGGGACGACCCGGCCTTCAGCGTGGCGCAGCAGGCCCTGCTGCGGTTTGCCGCAGCGGTTGCCGCCGCGCCCACGGTACCGGCCGATGTGTTCGACGAGGTGTCACGTCATTACGACGACCGGCAGGTCGTCGAGGCCGTCTTCGTGACCGGCTACTACTTTCTCGTCGCCCGGCTCACCACGGTGCTGGACGTCCCGCTCGATCCCCCGGCCGACGATCGGGTTCTGCAGGCCATGCTGAACGCGCACAACAGCGGCCACTGACCAGGCATCGGCCCCGAACCGTAACCCCGCCTTGGCAATCCGTGCAAAGGATGGCGTTGTCGTGTGCACATATGCGACTGTGTGAAAGTTGGTTCCGCGGTGAGGAAAGGGGATCGGTCCCATGGCGCAGACGGTTCGGGGTGTGGTCGCACGGTCCAAGCAGGCTCCGGTGGAGGTTGTCGAGGTGGTGATCCCGGATCCGGGACCGGGCGAGGCCGTGGTGCGGGTGCAGGCGTGCGGCGTCTGTCACACCGACCTGCACTACCGAGAGGGCGGGATCAACGATAATTTCCCGTTCCTGCTCGGTCACGAGGCCGCGGGCGTCGTGGAGACGGTCGGCGCGGGGGTGACCGAGGTGGAACCGGGTGATTTCGTCATTCTGAACTGGCGGGCCGTGTGCGGGACGTGCCGGGCCTGCCGCAAGGGCAAGCCGTGGTACTGCTTCTCCACATTCAATGCGGCACAACCGATGACGCTCAGCGACGGCACCCCGTTGACACCGGCGCTCGGCATCGGCGCCTTCGCCGAGAAGACTCTCGTCCACGCCGGGCAGTGCACCAAGGTGAATCCGGCGGCCGCTCCCACCGCCGCGGGTCTGCTGGGGTGCGGGGTCATGGCCGGTCTGGGCGCGGCCCTCAACACCGGCGGGGTGACCCGCGGTGACAGCGTGGCCGTGATCGGCTGCGGCGGTGTCGGCAATGCGGCCATCGCGGGCGCGCGGCTGGCCGGGGCGACCACCATTATCGGCATCGACCTGGACGAGCGAAAACTGAAGTGGGCCGAGCAATTCGGCGCCACCCACACCATCAACGCCGCCGACGGCGACCCGGTCGCCCGAGTGCAGGAGCTGACCGACGGATTCGGCGCCGACGTGGTGATCGATGCGGTCGGCCGGCCCGAGACCTGGAAGCAGGCGTTCTACGCCCGCGATCTGGCCGGGACCGTCGTCCTGGTGGGAGTGCCCACTCCGGACATGCGCCTCGAGATGCCGCTGCTGGACTTCTTCTCCCACGGCGGTGCCCTGAAATCGTCGTGGTACGGCGACTGCCTGCCCTCGCGTGACTTCCCGTATCTGATCGACCTGTACCGGCAGGGGCGGCTGGACCTGGATGCCTTTGTCACCGAGACGATTTCACTCGCCGAGGTGGAGCAGGCGTTCGCGAAGATGCATCGCGGCGAGGTACTGCGCTCGGTGGTGGTGCTGTAGATGGCCCGCATCGACCACACCGTCACCTCGGGAACCTTCAGCCTCGACGGCCAGAGCTTCGACGTCGACAACAACGTCTGGGTCGTCGGTGACGACAGCGAATGCGTGGTCCTCGACGCACCGCACGACGTCTCGGCGATCCTCGGCCTGATCGGCGGCCGCACGGTGCGCGCCATCCTGGCCACCCACGCCCACGACGACCACATCCGCGTCGCGCCCGAATTGTCCCGCGCGACAGGCGCTCCCGTCCTGCTGCACCCCGACGATCTCGTGCTGTGGCGACTGACCCATCCGGACCTCGATCCGGACGGCGAGCTGGCCGACGGGCAGCTCATCGGGGTCGCCGATACCGCCCTGCGCGTGCTGCACACCCCCGGGCACGCCCCCGGCGCCTGCAGCTTCCACGCTCCCGATCTCGGTGTGGTCTTCACCGGCGACACCCTCTTCCAGGGCGGCCCGGGAGCCACGGGGCGCTCGTATTCGGATTTCGGCACCATCGTCGACTCGATCGCACGGCGGCTGCTCACGCTGCCCCCGGAGACGACGGTCCACACCGGCCACGGCGATTCGACCACCATCGGCGCGGAGGCCCCGCACCTGGACGAATGGCGTCGCAGGGGGCACTGACACCTATCAGGGCAGGTGCGGTTTGGTGCCGGGCTCCTGGGTGGGCTCGGTCTGCGGGCTGGCCGGGACGACCGGTTTCGGCAGTCGATCGGTGGCGTTCGCGCGGGCGACCTCCATATCCACGCCCGGGAATTGCACCGGGGTGGTGGCCGGGGGCTTGTCCAGCCGCAGCGCCGAAGTCAAGTCGCCGAAGGTGCGACGGCGCCACTCGGAGATATTGGGTTCGCGCACCCCGGTGAACCACTCCAGAAAACGCAGGCAGGAGGTGTGGTCGAAGGGTTCGGTGGCCACCCAGCCGCCCGCCGTCCACGGGGACACGATGATGGTCGGCACCCGATAGCCGCCGCCGATCGGCTCGCCGCGGACGAATTCACCCGGTTCGCCCGCGGGCGGCAGGGGCGGCACGACGTGGTCGAACAGGCCGTCATTCTCGTCGTAGGTGACGATGAACACCGTCTTGGCCCACAGCTGCGGGTTCGCGGCGAGGGCGTTGATCCGGTCGGCGATGAACTTCGCTCCGTCGGCGGGCCGATAGTCGGGGTGCTCGCAGGCGGCGGCGTTCGGCAGGATCCAGGACACCGCGGGCAGCTTGCCCTCGCGCGCATCGCGTTCGAACTGTCCGATCGGCGAGGTCGCAATGCCCTTGCGGTGCAATGCGGAATCCTTCGGGGCCTGGCGGAACCGGCGGAACTGCTCCAGCAGGTTCAGGCCGTAGTCGTCGATCTCGTTGTAGACCTTCCAGCTCACCCCGGCCTGTTCCAGCCGTTCGGGATAGGTGGTCCAGCCGTAGCCGCCCGGCGGTGCGGTGTTGCGGGTGATCGGCCCGCCGCCCCGGCCGTCCGGATCGATGGTCCCGGTCATCCACATCATGCGGTTGGGCCAGGTCGGGCCGAGCACCGAGCAGTGGTAGGCGTCGCACACGGTGAACGCGTCGGCCCGGGCAAAGTGGAACGGGATGTCGGCGCGCTCGTAGTAGCCCATCACGTAGGGGCCGTTGGCGCCGTCGGCCTTGCGATGCGCGGGCAGCCAGCGGTCCATCTTCCCGCCGTTGAGCGCCTCGTGCTGCACCGCCCAGGCGTGCGAGGTGGACGGGATCTTCTGCACGCTGTTGCGGTAGGTGTCCAGGTGGAACGGCAGCGTGTAGCCGTCCGGGTTCTCCGGATCGGGCTGCCGGAACACCGGCGACCCGTCGGGCAGCCGCGCCGCGTCCGGATCGCCGAACCCGCGCACGCCCGGCATGGTGCCGAAGTAATGGTCGAACGAGCGGTTCTCCTGCATCAGCAGCACCACATGCTCGATCGGCTGCGGCGCCACCGGTTCGGCCAGCACCCGCCGGACATTCGGCGGCATCGCCGCGAATGCCACCGCCAGCGCCGCCCCGCCCAGGAAACGCCGCCGCGTCAAACCGCTCCCGGGCGTGTGCAATTCACTCACCGCGGTCACGCTACGGCGAGACCGTGAACGGACTGTTTCCACGCGGTAGCTTCTCGCGCGAACTCGGACGTATCGCCTATTCGGTGAAGTGCGGAGAGCCCATGTCCTCCGGCATCATGCCGGAACGGACCCACCAGGCGACCTTGGACTCCGGTTTGCGCCGGGCCTGCTCGCAACACTTCTCGCGTAACCAGTGCCGGAATCCGAGACGGGGCCAGGCGTCCAGCACCGCATCCAGGAACGAGCGGTCGAGAGCGTCCACGCGGAGGGCGTGGGTGTCCAGGCCACTGCCCATTGCCGTCAGGTCGATCTCCGGCACGAGACCGCGGTCTCGATTCGCGTCCAGGTGCACGGCGATGGCATCGCTGACTATTGCGACCCGGTCGGCGGGACAACCCTGCTCGCGCAGGAATTCCGCCGCTGCGGCGGCACCTTCCAGCTCGAAACCGGCTGGGCCGTCGAATCTTTCGGTCAGGCCCAGATCGTGCAGTACAGCGCAGATGTACAGCAGCTCTGGATCCACCGTCCACCCGTGCACCTCCCCCAGCGCCCACCCGAATTGATACGCCCGCTGGCAATGGTTCACCAGGACCGGGGGCGCGCACGCCACCAGGAGCCCGGTGGCGGTCCGTGCCAAGGGGGAGTCCGGGCACTCCACCGGGGCGGCCCGATAACGCATCGATCATCTCCTTCTCACCGATGCGGTGAGAGTCCACATCGGCAATTCCAAGATCGTCGCTACCGGGTGGGTTACGCAACCACCTGGTACGTCTAATTTCGCGAAGAATGCGCCAATTCCGCGCACGGGACGACTCGTCGGCGCACCGGGCCGTGCGCGAGTTCCGCCAGGCGCGGAACGAGGGCCAGATGACCGGCGGCACACGCGGTATCGAGTGCGCTGCGCGCGAGCTGCGATGCCCTGCTGTCGGCGCGGGCGTGCGACAGTTCCGCGTAGGCCCACCGCCCTTCGTGGCGAACCAGGGGGATGCTGTGGTGCACAGCGGTTTCCACCATCGGCTCGGCCTCGTCCAATCGACCCTGATGCACCAGGACCACTCCCAGCCGGGCCGCCGCCCAGCCGGAGAACAGCGGTACGGACTCCGCCGCCGCCAGCGATCGCCGGAAGGCCGATTCCGCGCGGCCGAGGTCACCGTGCGCCTGCGCGGCCACGCCGATACCGCGCCAGGCCGCGGCCGTCTCCTCGGCATGGTTCACGCCGCTCGCGATCGACAACGCCGATTCTGCGTCGTCGAGGGCCTGGTCGATTTCCCCCAGCGCGGCCAGAGCCTCGCTGCGCTGCCACAGACAGCGACACTGCACCACGGGGTGGTCGACGCCACGCGCCCAGGACAGCACCGCGTCGATATCGGTCAGCGCCGCCCGCGGCTGGCACAGGAACAAGCGGGTGTAGCCGCGCAACGTCTGCGGATTCCACAGCCGCAGGAGCTCATCCGGAGTCAGCGGGAGGCGGACGAGCTGGTCCAGCTCCCGCTCGGCTCGGGCGATGTGCCCGGTCAGGAAGCTGGCCATCGACCGCCAATACACCAGGCGCGTGGCGCCCTGCGGATCGCCGGAGAGCTCGAGCAGCCGGCGTGCCTGGCGGAAGCGTCGGCGTGCGCGGTCGAAGCGCGGCAGGGTCAGGTCGATGATCGCCGCCGCGGCCAGCGCCTGGCCCCGGGCCGCCGGATCGTCACCGGCCTCGGCAATCGCCAACTCCGCCAGCTCATTTCCCAATATCGTATCGCGGGCGCGGGTCTCCAGGATGGCCAGCCGGGACAGCACACGCGAGCGGTCGGATCCGGTGGTCTCGCCGAGCGCCTGTTCGAGGTCGGTGCGCGCGGCCTCCAGCGCGCCGCGCCGCCGACGCACCTCGGCCCGCACGGTGAGCAGGGCCGCCCGCTGCCGACCGCCCACCGGCAGGGCGAGACCGGCCTCGGCGCAGCGCAATGCCGCATCGTCGGCGATCCGCCGCAGCCGGTCCTCGGCCGCCGCGGCGTAGGCGGTGGCCGCCTGGGACACGTCACCGGCGGCAGCGAGATGCGCGGCGATCTCCGCGAGGTCACCGCCGCGCCGACGCAGCTCCGCGGCCAACAGCAGATGCAACCGCGCCCGCCGCCCGGCATCCAGCACCGAGTCGAGCACCCCGGCGACCTCCGGCCCGGCGAGCACCCATCCGCCGGAATCATGGGGGTGGGCCAGTGCGTGATCCGTCGCGGCGCTCACCAGGCCGGTTCGGCGCAGCGACTCCACATCATCGAGGGCGGCCCGCAGGTCACCGCCGACGATCGAGGTCAGCAGCGCCGACGAGACCGGCCGCCCGGCAATCGCGATCAACGCCAGTAAGTCCGTCCGCGTGGGCTCGAGGTCCGAAATGCGCTGTCGCAGCGCGCGGTCCGCGTCCGCTTCTGCGGGACGGGTGATCTGGTCGAGCAGCACCTGCTGGCGCAGTGCCAGGGCGGCGGTGGAGGGATCGACGCCGAGTTCGTCGGCCAACCGGGCGCGGAACTCGTCGAAGGCGCCCAGTGCGGCGGCCCGGTCGCCGCCCAGCGCCAAGGCGCGCACCAGGAGCAGGGTCGACGCCTCGCGCAGGGGCTGGCGCTCGCAGGCCAGCCGGGCCCACTGCGCGGCGGTCACCGGGTCGCCGACGGCCAGCGCGGCGGTCGCGGCACCTTCGAGAGCCTGGAGATAGGTGTCGCACAACCGGTTTCGAGGGTCCTGCGCCCAGTCGGCATAGGCGTCCTCGGTCAACGGCTCACCGCCCCACACGGTCAGCGCCTGCGTGAACGCCGTCAGGGCCGTGGCCGGGTCGGTCGCCAGCGCGCCTCGGCCGCGGGCGGTATCGGCCAGGAGGGCCTCGGTATCGATCCAGATCCGCTCGTCGATGACCAGCATGTATCCGGCCGGGCCGGTTTCGACCAGCGACCGGTCGCCGAGCGCGCTGCGGATGCGGCTGATCAGGACCTCGACATTGCCCGCCGGATCGGCGGGCTGCCGCTGCGGCCACAGCGCCTCGGCGGCCGCATCTTTGGACAGCAGCGTGCCCGGCCGCAGGGCCAGTAACCGCAGCAGCCGTCGCGCCTGCAGCCCGCCGAACTCCCGCGGTGCCACCCGCACGCCCGCGCGCCGCACGATGAACCGGCCGAGCATTCGAATCTCGACGGCCGGGAATTCACGAGAATTGTCCGAATCCGATTTGCCGTTTTTTTGCGCAATTGTCGTCATCGACGGCCCGCCGTGTTTCGTCCGACCCCCGACGTCGTACGACCACACGGACGAACCGCAGGGAATTCGCAAGCAACAGTCACAACACTGACGTTAGCTCCGCAGTAATTGGCTCGCCCATGTGCGTTTACGCACTTTTTCCAGACGGAGGAATACCACCCATGAGCAGCGATGCCTCGACCCGCCCCGACGGCACGTCCGCCCGGGACGCGGCGCAGCGGCTGATGCGCTCGGCGCAGTACTTCTTCCCGGGCATCCAGTCCGAGGACGGGCGGGTGCTGTACCGCGAGGGCGGCCGGGCGGCCGACGAGTTCTACCGCGAGCGCTGGCGCCACGATCGGGAGATCCGCTCCACGCACGGGGTGAACTGCACCGGGTCGTGCTCGTGGAAAGTGCATGTCAAGGACGGCATCATCACCTGGGAGACCCAGGCGACGGACTATCCGTCGGTGGGGCCCGACGCGCCGGAGTACGAACCGCGCGGCTGCCCGCGCGGGGCCTCGTTCTCCTGGTACACCTACTCCCCCGCCCGCATCCGCTACCCGTATGTGCGCGGGCGGCTGCTGGAACTGTGGCGCGCCGCCCGCGCCCGTCACGCCGATCCGGTGCGCGCGTGGGCGTCCATCGTGGAGGACCCGGAGGCCGCGCGCAGTTATAAACGGATCCGCGGCAAGGGCGGATTCGTGCGGGCGAGCTGGTCCGAGGTGATGGAGCTGATGGCCGCCGCGCATGTGCACACCATCGCGCGCTGGGGTCCGGACCGAATTGTCGGATTCTCCCCCATTCCGGCCATGTCGATGGCGTCGTATGCCGCGGGCACCCGCTTTCTGTCGCTGATCGGCGCGACCCTCTCCTCGTTCTACGACTGGTATTCCGATCTGCCGATCGCCTCGCCGCAGGTGTTCGGCGACCAGACCGATGTTCCCGAATCCGGGGACTGGTGGAATGCGGGTTATCTCATTCTGTGGGGCACGAATCTGCCGATCACCCGGACGCCGGACGCGCATTTCATGACCGAGGCGCGATATCGCGGGCAGAAGGTGGTCGTGGTCTCCCCCGACTACTCCGATCACACCAAATTCGCCGATGATTGGCTGCCCGCGGCGCCGGGCACCGACGGCGCGCTGGCGATGGCGATGGGGCATGTGATCCTCACCGAGTTCTACCGCGATCGGCAGGTGCCGCGCTTCGTCGAATACGCCACCACCTACACCGATATGCCGTTCCTGGTGACTCTGGTCGAGCGCGGGGACGCCTACGTGGCGGACAAGTTCCTCACCGCCGCCGACCTGGGGCACGACATCGCCAATGCCGAATTCAAAACCGTCGTGCTGGACGAGGTTTCGGGCGAGCCGCGGGTGCCGCAGGGATCGATCGGATTCCGCTGGGGCGACGAACCGGGCCGGTGGAACCTGCACCTGGGCGAGATCGATCCGGCACTGACCCTGTACGGGCGGCCCGAAACCCGGCCCGTGCCCGTCGATCTGCCGCGCTTCGACCGGGGCGGGGAGGTGCTGCGCCGCGGCGTGCCCGCCCTGCGCATCGGAAACCAGGTGGTGACAACGGTTTTCGATCTGGTCATGGCGCAATACGGCGTCGCCCGGCCCGAGTTGCCGGGTGACTGGCCGCGCGATTACGACGACGCCGAGGCTCCCTACACCCCGGCCTGGCAGGAGGCGATCACGTCGGTACCGGCGGCCGCGGCCACCCGAGTCGCGCGGGAATTCGCGCGCAATGCCGAACGCAGCGGCGGCCGTTCGATGATCGCCATGGGCGCAGGCACCAATCACTGGTTCCACTCCGATCAGATCTATCGCACCTTCCTGGCGCTGGTGCAGTTGTGCGGCTGCCAGGGTGTGAACGGCGGCGGCTGGGCGCATTACGTGGGTCAGGAGAAGGTGCGGCCGCTGACCGGCTGGTCGCATCTGGCCTTCGGCTTCGATTGGCAGCGCCCGACGCGGCATATGGCCGGGACGCCACTGTGGTGGCTGGCCACCGATCAGTGGCGCTACGAAGGCTTTTCGGCCGATGTCTTCACCAGCCCGCTGGCCTCCGGGCAGCTGGCCGGGCGCAGCGTGCCCGACTGCAATGCCCTGGCGGCCCGGCTGGGGTGGATGCCGTCGCATCCGGCGTTCGACCGCAATCCGCTGGATCTGTGCGACGAGGCCGAGCGGGCGGGGGTGTCCGTGCCGGACTACGTTGTCGAGCAGTTGAAAAGCGGCGCACTGCGATTCGCGGCCGAGGATCCGGATGCTCCGGAGAACTTCCCCCGCATCCTCACCGTGTGGCGAGCCAACCTGTTCGCCTCCTCGATGAAGGGGCACGAATACCTGCTGCGGCATCTGCTGGGCACCGACGATGCGGTCACGGCCGCCGAAACCCCGCCGCACCTGCGTCCGGCCGAGGTGACGTGGCGCGACCCCGCGCCGGTCGGCAAGCTGGATCTGTCGGTGGCCATCGACTTCCGGATGACCAGCACGTGCCTGTTCTCCGATGTCGTCCTGCCCGCCGCGACCTGGTACGAGAAGCACGATCTGTCCAGCACGGATATGCATCCGTTCGTGCACTCGTTCACCCCGGCCATCGCGCCGCCGTGGGAGACACGCACCGATTTCGACATCTTCCACACGCTGGCCGCCGAATTCTCGAGACAGGCCGCCACCCGTCTCGGCGTGCGCCGCGATGTCATCGCGGCGCCCCTCGCCCACGACACCTCCGATGAACTCGCGCAGGCGGGCGGTCGCGTCCGTGACTGGCGGCGCGGCGAATGCGAGCCGGTGCCGGGTAAGACCCTGCCGAAACTGGTTGTGGTCGAACGGGATTACGGGGCCGTGGCGGAGAAGATGGCCGCCGTCGGCCCGCTGCTGGACACGCAGGGGACGACGACCAAGGGCCTGACCTGGCTGCCGGACAAGGAGATCGACTACCTGCGGCGCAAGAACGGCACCGTCCGCCACGGCGTCGCGCGGGGCCGCCCGTCGATCGCCCGCGACGAGCAGTTCTGCGAGGCGGTGCTGGCGCTGTCCGGCACCACGAACGGGCGGCTGGCCGTGGCAGGTTTCCATGCACTCGAGCGGCAGACCGGGGTCGAACTCGCCGATCTGGCCGAGGAGCGCAGCGGCGATCGAATCACCTTCGCCGACACCCAGATTCAACCGCGCGTGGTGATCACCTCGCCGGAGTGGTCGGGCAGCGAGACCGGCGGGCGCCGATACTCGGCCTTCACCATCAATGTGGAGCGGCGCAAACCGTGGCACACCCTCACCGGCCGCCAGCATTTCTTCCTCGATCACGACTGGCTGGCCGAATTCGGTGAGCAGCTGCCGACCTACCGGCCGCCGCTGAACATGGTGGCGCACTTCGGGAAACCCGCCGTCGGCGACGACGATCGCCCGGAGGTGGTGGTGCGCTATCTGACCCCGCATTCGAAGTGGTCGATCCACTCCACCTATCAGGACAACCTGCACATGCTGACGCTGTTCCGGGGCGGGCCGGTGATCTGGATGAGTCCGGCCGACGCCGCGGCTATCGGTGTCGCCGACAACGACTGGATCGAGGCCTACAACCGCAACGGCGTCGTCGTCTGCCGGGCGGTGGTCTCCCACCGCATGCCGCAGGGCACGGTGTTCATGTACCACACCACCGATCGCCAGGTGAACGTGCCGCGCGCCGAGATCACCGGCCGCCGCGGCGGCAACGACAACTCGCTGACCCGGGTGCTGATCAAGCCGACCCATCTGATCGGCGGATACGCCCAATTCACCTACGGCTTCAACTACATCGGTCCGACGGGACCGCAACGCGACGAGATCACCGTCATCCGGCGGCGCGCTCAGGAGGTCGACTACCGATGAGAATCATGGCGCAGGTGGCGATGGTGATGAACCTGGACAAATGCCTGGGCTGTCACACCTGCTCTGTCACCTGTAAGCAGACCTGGACCAACCGGCCGGGCACCGAATACGCCTGGTTCAACAATGTCGAGACCAAACCGGGTTCCGGATACCCGTACCGGTACGAGGATCAGCAGCACTGGCACGGCGGCTGGACGCTGGGTCGCCGCGGCAAGCTGAAACTGAAGGCGGGCGGACGAATCCAGAAGCTGCTCAACCTTTTCCACAATCCGGATCTGCCCGCGCTGGACGATTACTACGAGCCGTGGACCTACGACTACGAGCAGCTGATCAGCGCGCCGCTGTCGGACGCGATCCCCACCGCCGCGCCGAAATCCCGGCTCACCGGGGCGCCGATGGTGCCGCGGCGCGGACCCAACTGGGACGACGACCTGGCCGGTAC
Organism: Nocardia transvalensis; assembly: GCF_015477765.1. Classification (GTDB taxonomy): domain Bacteria; phylum Actinomycetota; class Actinomycetes; order Mycobacteriales; family Mycobacteriaceae; genus Nocardia; species Nocardia transvalensis_A. The sequence continues at coordinate 30,759 of NZ_JADLQQ010000019.1, forward strand.
CGCCGATCACGCCGCCGCCGATCCGAATCTGGATTCCATCGCCGAGCGCGTGCGCCTGGATTTCGAGAACGCCTTCATGTTCTATCTGCCGCGGATCTGCGAGCACTGCCTCAATCCGTCGTGTGTGGCGTCGTGTCCGTCCGGGGCGATGTACAAGCGCGTCGAGGACGGGATCGTGCTGGTCGATCAGGACCGCTGCCGGGGCTGGCGGTTCTGCGTGTCCGGATGTCCTTACAAGAAGGTGTATTTCAATCACCAGAGCGGCAAGGCCGAGAAGTGCACGTTCTGCTATCCGCGGGTCGAGAACGGGCAGCCGACGATCTGTTCGGAGACCTGTGTCGGCCGGTTGCGTCATCTCGGCGTGGTCCTCTACGACGCCGACGCCGTGACGGCCGCCGCCTCGGTGCCCGAGGAGACCGAGCTGTACCCGGCGCAGCTGTCGGTCCTGCTCGACCCCCACGATCCGCAGGTGATCGCGCAGGCCGAGCGCGACGGCATCACCCGTGACTGGGTGCTGGCGGCCCAACGGTCGCCGGTCTATGCCCTGATCAAGAAGTACCGTGTGGCGCTGCCGCTGCATCCGGAGTACCGGACGTTGCCGATGGTGTGGTACGTCCCGCCGTTGTCGCCGGTCATCGATGCGGCGCGGGCCACGGGCCGCTCCGAGGATCCGGATGATGTGTTCGCCACCATCGACGAATTACGCATCCCGGTCGGCTATTTGGCGAATCTGTTCACCGCTGGGGATCCGGCTCCGGTGGAGCGGTCGCTGCGCACGCTGACCGTGTTGCGGAACTACATGCGCGGCCAGCAGTTCGGTGAGACCAGTGATGAAAGAGCCCTTGCGGCAGTCGGATTGAGTGCCGAAGATATCGAGGACCTGTACCGCATCCTGGCGATCGCCAAATACGACGAGCGCTACGTCATACCCCGCGCGCACGCCGAGCACAGCGGTGACCACCTCGCCCAGCACTGCCCGGTCGGCTACGAGAAGCCCGACGGCAAGGGCGGTCAGTTCCGCGACAGCGACGGGCAGGTGCGCTTCAACCTGCTGGGCTGGAACGGATCGGCACCGGCCCCGAACCTGTTCGGCGAGGGAGCAGGCCGGTGAACCGCTCGCAACGGTCCGCACTGTTCCATGCCGTGCTGTCTCTGCTGCTGAGCTATCCCGACCAGCGGGTGTACGCGGAATTGGAGACGATCACCGCCGCGCTGCCCATGTTCGGAGCGGCCGAACGCGGGCCGGTGGCCGAATTCGTCGCCTGGCTGCGCGAGCGGCCCTCGATCGAGGCGTCCGAAAACTATGTCCGCACCTTCGATCACACGCGTCGGCGCAGCTTGCATCTGACCTACTACCGCTACGGCGACACCAGGGCCCGCGGCATGGCGTTGCTGACCCTCAAACACAGGTATCGGCAGGCGGGTTACCCGATTCCCGAGGCCGAGCTGCCCGACTTCCTGCCGCTGGTCCTGGAATTCGCCGCGCACGCACCCGAGGCCGGGCAAGGTCTGTTGTCGCACTGCCGAGACGGGCTCGAACTGCTCGGCGAGGCGCTGCGCGAGATGAACAGTCCCTACGCGCCGCTGATCGATGCGCTGCGCGCACACCTTCCGGCGCTGCGGTCGTCGGAACGAAAACGACTGCGCGCCTTGGCGCTTGCCGGGCCGCCGCGGGAAGAGGTGGGACTCGAACCGTTCGCACCGCCGGAATACCTGACGGGAGTGGCGCGATGAGCAGCTGGCAACTGTGGTGGTGGGTCATCCTGCCGTACCTGGCGATCGCGACCTTCGTCGTCGGTCACATCTGGCGGTGGCGCCACGATCAGTTCGGGTGGACCAGCCGGTCGACGCAATTGCAGGAGCGCAGGCTGTTGCGTTGGGGCAGCCCGATGTTCCACTACGCGACCTTCGCGGCCATCGCCGGACATGTGATCGGCATCCTGATCCCGGAATCGCTCACCCGGGCCCTCGGCATTCCGGAACCGGTGTACCGCTGGTTCTCCGCCGGTGCGGGCACCGTCGCGATCATCGGCCTGCTCGGCGGCATGGGCATTCTGGCGGTGCGCCGGCTCACCACCGCCCGCGTGCGGGCCGCGACCACCCCGCTGGACTGGGTGGCCTTCGCCCTGCTCACCATCGTCGTCGTGCTCGGCGTGATTCCGACCGTCGGTGTCAATCTGCTCGGCCCCGGCTACGACTACCGCCAGAGTGTGGCGCTGTGGTTCCGCGGTCTGCTGGTCGGTTCACCCGATGTCGCGGCCATCGCGCACGCACCGCTCGTGTACCAGGTCCACGCCACGGCCGCCTGGGCCATCCTCGCGGTCTGGCCGTTCACCCGGCTGGTGCACGCCTGGAGCTATCCGCTCTGGTACCTGTGGCGCCCCTACATCGTCTACCGCAGCCGGGCCGCCACCCGTCCCGCCGAACCCGGCACCGGCGGCCGACGCTGGCAGCGCATCGGCGCGCGCAACTGACCCTCCGCACCCCTTACGGGCCTCCACAACGAGTGCGGAGAGCCGCAAGGGGTGCGGCTGCGGGGTCGCGCGCGGTCGTGCCGCCGGTTGCTCCGGTGGCGCCGACCCGTATCCGAGGGCGGTACACCCCTCAGGATGAGATGCACCGAAAGGTATTCGATACCCGGGCGCTTCCGGCTGGGACCGATTTGACTCCGCCGCCACATTTCCTCGGTATCAGCAGGTCGGCGGCTGGGGCGAATTCTGTGATCAGCACCAGTTGGCGTGGGGGCGACACAGGGTGCGGCCACCGTCGTCGGAGCGGGCGCCGCGGACGGAGGCGTTGTCGGTCAGGTCCGCGTTGCGCTGACGGTGATATTCGCGCAGGTTCTCGCGATGCTGGTTGCGAGCCATAGGACCCGAGTCGGCGTGGTGGAAGCCGTAGGGGTCGATGTGGTCTGCGGCGGTTGCGCCGGGGATGGTCGTGCGGGTGCTGGAGGAATTGCCACTGCCGTGCGAAAGCCCGTCGCGCGCACCGGATTCGGCCGCCACCGTCGTCGCCGACACCGTGATCGCCGCCGCGGCGGCCGCGAGGACCAGCACGAACGATCGCATCCTGCCGATCCGCCTCGTGATTGCTGCGGGTGAACGACGGACTCCGTGGTCGCCGGTCGCCGACGTCGTGTTCAGAACACTCTGCGTCATGGCCGCACTGCCTTTCTGCTCTCGTGTGCCCTGGTCACCGCCGGCACAGTGACCCATCTACGTAGTCGGATAGTAGATCGCGAACCTGAGACGACCCTTAGATGCCGAGGAGTAGCCGGTCGCCGCCCTCTGCGATCGACGACATGTCAACAGGCCAGAGCCTTTATGCCCCAATCCGTTTCATCGTCGTCGCCACTTCCGTTCGCGCACACCGTTTCCGACGCGGCGGCCGATCGACCGTTCCTCTGTCGCGGCCGCACGCAAAAGAACAACGATGTGACGACTCGGGCATTCCGGGCGCGCATGTGTCGAACGTCACGCCGCGAAAGATGTTGCCGCACAGAAGGAATCTCACACTCCGAGACGTGGTTGCATGTGGCGCAACAAGGTGCGTCGAAACGGATTCGGGACTAACTTCTCCATGATCCCGGCAAAAAGCACGCCGGGAAGACGGGGTGGTTGATGCACGCCGGGAAGACGGGGTGGTTGATGCACGCCGGGAAGACGGGGTGGTTGATGCACGCCGGGATGAGGGGTGAGATGCACGCCGGGATGATGGAGGAAGCACGTGCGCATTCTGCTGGTCGCCAGCGCATTCAACAGTCTCACGCAGCGGGTCCACGCCGAGCTGCGTGACTCAGGGCACCGGGTCGGTGTCGAGCTGGCGCTGGGAGACGACCTGCTGCGCGCACGGGTGGCACAGTTCCGGCCGGAGCTGATCCTGGCACCGATGCTGACCACGGCGATCCCGGAGGACATCTGGTCCACCCACACCGTGTTGATCGTGCATCCCGGGCCGAAGGGCGACCGCGGCCCCTCGTCGCTGGACTGGGCCATCAGCGAGGGCGCGCAGGAGTGGGGCGTGACGGTGCTGCAGGCGGTCGCCGAGATGGACGCCGGGCCGATCTGGGCCTCGGAACCTTTCCCGGTCACTCCCTGCGGCAAGAGCGAGCTCTACCGCAACGAAGTCGCCGATGCCGCGGTCCGGGCGGTGCTGCTGGCCGTGGAACGGTTCGCCGCAGGCGGATTCGACCCCGAGCCGCTCGACTACGGCCGCCCCGATGTGCAAGGACGGCTACGCCCGTACCACACCCAGGAGTTCCGCCGCATCGACTGGACCGCCGACGACACCGCCACCGTGCTGCGCACACTGCGCGCCGCCGACTCCCAGCCCGGCGTCCTCGACGAACTGTACGGGCGGGAGTTCTTCCTGCACGGCGGCCATCACGAGGACCGGTTGCGCGGCATCCCCGGCACCGTCATCGCGACTCGCGACGGCGCGATCTGCCGGGCCACCGTCGACGGCGCCGTCTGGCTGCCGCAGCTGCGGCCCCGCCGGACACCGGGCGGCCCGGCGACCTTCAAACAGCCCGCGACCGATGTGCTCGACCCGGAATTGCTCGCCGGTGTGCCGGAGGTGCCGATCACCCCGGCCGAGGCCGCCGCCCGCGATACCTGGTCGGAGCTGCGTTACCGCGAGCACGGCGAGGTCGGCTACCTGGAATTCTCCTTCGCCGGCGGCGCCATGAGCACCGGCCAGTGCCGCCGCCTGCTGGCCGCCTATCGACAGGCCTGCGCGCGACCGGTCGACGTCTTGGTGCTCGGCCCGGCCCGCGACTTCTTCTCCAATGGCATCCACCTCAATGTGATCGAGGCAGCCGCCGACCCGGCCGAGGAATCCTGGCACAACATCAATGCCATGAACGATCTGGTGGAGGCGATTCTCACCACCACCGACAAAGTGGTGATCTCCGCACTGGCCGGAAATGCCGCGGCCGGTGGGGTGATGCTCGCACTGGCCGCCGACGAGGTGTGGTGCCGCGAATCGGTGGTGCTGAATCCGCATTACCGGCTGATGGGCCTGCACGGTTCCGAGTATTGGACCTACACCCTGCCGCGCCGGGTCGGCGCCGCCGAGGCCGACCGCCTGACCCGGGAGGCGCTGCCGGTCGGCGCCGCGGCAGCGGGAAGGCTGGGCCTGGTCGACCGGGTCGTGCCCGGTAGCGCGGCCGAATTCCGGTCGTGGGTGCGGCAGCAGGCCCAGGCGCTGGCCGCCGCCCCGGAACTGCAGGACCGGCTGGTGACCAAGAAGCGGCGGCGAGCCGCCGACGAGGCCGCCAAACCGCTGTCCGCCTATCGCGCCGAAGAATTGGCGCAAATGCGCCAGAACTTCCACGGCGAGGGTGAGACATACCACCAATTGCGCCGAAACTTCGTGCACAAGGTGCGTCCGGCCGCCACGCCCGCACATCTGCTCGGCTGAAAACGAGAGAAAACTTCCGTTAGGAAATATCCCGCGAAGCCGACGTGAACTATTGTCCGGCCACAAATTTATAACGTCGAAGCCAACGGAGTACGCGTGCTGCAACTCGATCACTTCAGTCACGGATGGCTGACCCCGGTCATGGCCTACCTGATGTCCGTCATCGGTTCGGTGCTCGGCCTGCGGTGCGCCTTTCACGCCCGGTCGGCGCGCTGGCCCGCGGGCTGGCTCGTCGCGGCGGCCGTGGCGCTCGGCGGCGCGGGCATCTGGGTCATGCACTTCACGGCGATGCTGGGTTTCTCCATCGTCGGCGTCACCATCCGCTACGACATGCCGAAGACCCTGCTCAGCGCGGCCATCGCGATCCTGGTGGTGTGGATCGGGCTCTCGATCGCTGTGCGCGGGCGACGGGAGGTGCTGGCGCTGCCGGTGGGCGGTGCCGTCACCGGGCTCGGCGTGGCGGCCATGCATTACCTGGGCATGTACGCCATGCACTCGCAGGCCGAGATCGGATATCGGCTCGGGCTGGTGACGCTGTCGATCGTGATCGCGGTGGTCGCCGCGACCGCGGCCCTGTGGTTCATGCTCCACGTGCACGGTTTCCTGGCCACCATCGGCGCGGCGCTGATCATGGGCCTGGCGGTGTGCGGAATGCATTACACCGGAATGGCATCGATGCAAGCCCACCACGGCACCCACGGAACCCCGCCCGGCGGCGCCGAGCCCATGCAGCTGCTCACGCCGCTGATCGTGACCGTCACGCTGGTGACCATGATGCTGATCGTGCTGGTCGGTTTGGCCGAGATCGACGAGCGCTATTCGGCGGACCGGCTCGCCGACCGGCGCGAATCGGGCACGGCGGCAACGGTCGTCGACGGCGGGAAGCAATGGCCCCGGGCGCTGCCCGAGGACCACGACTCCGAGGGGTCGTCGGTCAGCCTTGCGGCACTCAGCAAGGCAGGCCGGTCGAAGTCTCGGCGATAAGCACCTCAGGCAATGCGCCGCAGATAGTCCGCGAGCGGCTCCGGTTCGGTGGCGATCGCGCCGATATAGCCGTCGGGGCGGACCAGCACCAGCGTGCCGGGGGCGACGTCGTAGTTGCGGCGAGCCTCGGCGGAGTTGTCGATCCGATACGCCCTGACCCGGTCGCCGAACGGGCGGGCCAGGTCGGCAGGGTCGGTGCCGAATCCGAGCAGGGTGACGTGCGGGCCGCGGAACAGGTCGAACAGTCGCACGTCGCCGCAGCGCGCATCGGGTGCCCGGTCGCCCGCCCGCAGGGCGCCCGGATGGTCCCGGACGTCCACGGCGAGCGGTCCACCGCGATAGTTCAGCCGCAGCTGGAAGATGTCGGGCTCCTGTTCCTCGGCCGGTGCCTCGCGAAAGTTGCGGTGGTGCAGGCGGGTCGAGACACCCAGCACCTCCGCCGCCACGGGAAACCGTTCGGCCTCATAGGTGTCCAGCAGTTCGCCGGGTGCGCCACCGAGGACGGCGGCCAGTTTCCAGCCCAGGTTGTAGGCGTCCTGGACGCTGGTGTTGAGGCCCTGGCCGCTGGCCGAGGAATGTGCGTGTGCGGCATCTCCCGCCAGGAATACCCGGCCGACGCGGAAGCGATCGACCATTCGCACGTTGACGCGGTACAGCGAGATCCAGCGCAGATCCGACAGCACGATGTCGGACCGCCCGGATCTCTCGTCCAGCAGCTTCTGCACCGCCGCGAGCTCCAGGTCCGGGACCTCGTCGGCGGCGACGGTCGCGACGAACTGGTAGTAGTCGGTCCCCGGCAGCGACCAGAGCGAGAATCGATCGGTGACGTCTCCGGTGGTCAGTATGTGGCAGTAGGTGCCGGTCAGCCCGTCGGCACGGACATCGCCGATCAGGGTTCGCTCGGTTTCGAAGGTCTCGCCCTCGAAGCCGACCCCGAGCGTCTTGCGGACGGTACTGCGACCGCCGTCGGCGCCGACCAGATACCGCGCCCGGACCCGCTCGATCGTGCCGCCATGGCTCAGGGTGGCGGTGACGCCCCTGTCGTCCTGGCCGACATCGACCAGTTCGGTGGCGAATTCGATGCGCCCGCCGAGCTCGACGAAGCGGTCGCGCAGGATCTCGTCGGTGCGCCACTGCGGGAGCAGCCACACGTCCGGGTAGGGCACGCCCTGCTCGGGGTCCGGCCGAGCGACGCCCAGCATTTGCTGAACCGTGCGAGTCCACTGCACGCTCGTGCCGCGGTACATGCGGAACTCGGGAAACGGCGCACCCGATGCCAGTACCGCGTCGATCACGCCGAGGTCGTCGAACACCTCGAGGGTGCGCGGCTGCAACCCTTTTCCGCGGGAACCGGGGAACAGCGCGGGTGCCTTGTCCACGAGGCGGACGGAGATTCCGCGGCGGGCCAGCTCGCAGGCCAAGGTCAGACCGGTCGGTCCGGCACCGGCGATCAGCACGGGGAGGTCGGGGGTCATGCTCTGTCGTCCTTATCGGGGAAGCTGCGGGTGAGCAGCGGAATAAGCAGTTCGTCCACCAGATCGGCGAGGAATTCCCGGTCCACCGGTTCGCCGAGACACATGCGGCGCATGATTTGACCCTCGGAAACCTGGTGGGCGCGTTCGATTTCGGTGTCGGCGGGCAGTTCGCCGCGGGCGATCGCGCGGTCCACGACGGTGCGGAACGGACCCAGATCCTCGTCGGCCACATGGGATTTCAGCTCCCGAGCCAGCTCGGGATCCACCCGCATGGCATGCATGAGACCGGTCAGCATGGTGACGTACCGGTCGTCGACCTGAGCGCACAGCGCGGTGAGGGCCGCGAGCAGATCCCCGCGCAGCGTGCCGGTATCGGGAATCGCGGCGACGTACTGGGCATCGTGCGCATCCATCGCCGCCTTGACCAGCGCCGGTTTCCCGGGCCAGCGCCGATAGATGGTGGCCTTGCTGGCCTGCGCCCGCGCCGCCACCGCATCCATGGTCAGCCCCCCGTACCCGACCTCGCCGAGCAACTCGTAGGTCGCCGCGAGAATGGCCTGCTCGCGTTCGAGACCACGGGCCATGACACCTCCAAGTGAACGGTACTGTTTCGTACACTTCGATGGTAGCGTACTCCCGGCGAAAAGCACGCCGGGAAATCGGGGATGGGGCACGCCGGGAAATCGGGGATGGGGGCACGCCGGGATATGCGGGATGGGGCACACCGGGATATGCGGGGTGGGGCACGCCGGATACGGAGGTGAGGCACGCCGGAATACGAGGGGTGAGGCACACCCGGAATACGAGGGATGGGGACGCCGGGTCGGCGAGGCCGTCGGCGATGGAGTTCAGTTTCTGCAGAACCGCCGCGGCCCGGCGGGCGATATCAGCCGGTGTAGCTGGCGCGCTGGACCCAGGCGTCCGCCGCGGCCTTCGCCTCGGCCACGGACGGGGCCGAGGCCTCGCTCACCAGACTTCCGTCCTGGCGGCCGATGCGCCAGGCGCAGGTGGTTCGGCTCGTCGCCTTCACTCGCCCGCGGTACTCGCCGAAGTCCTTGGTGAGCCACCACTCCGCGGGGCCGCCGGCCAGCTCCCAGCCGTCGGTCGCATGCTCCGGTCGGATCGGCCCGAACGGGCGCTCCTCCGAGTTCGCGCGGTCCTGGTCGGCCACCTGCTTCCCCTCTACTTCCCCGCCGCTCGATACCAGTATCCTCGCCTGCCTTGTGCCGCAACGCTATTTCGGCATCGAATAGATCGTCGCAGTAGTCGGCGGTTCGGGCCAGTCCCTCGATTCGAGCAATGCCGAATTCCCTCAGCAGTACGGTGCGACGTTGCGCACGCAATATTGCGACTCGCCAAAACCCTTGCGGCCCTGTGGAGTTGAAGGTCGTTGTCACGAGAACGCCGGTGGCCGAAATACGACTCGCGGCGGTATCGGTTCCTCAGAAGCGGCGGGCCCCACTGACCGGCATCTCCGAGATCGGCGACATCACCACACCGCTGCCGCTGGTGGCCGCGTGGATGACCTTGCCGTCCCCGGCGTAGAGGGCGGAATGTTGACCCCCATAGAACGACACCAGATCGCCGGGCTCCAACTCGTCCAGCGACACCGGGGTGCCCGCGTCGAGCTGTTCGTAGCTGGTGCGCGGCAGGTCCACACCGGCCTGCTCATACGACCACTGCACCAGGCCCGAGCAGTCGAAGGAGTCGGGGCCCGCCGAACCGTAGGAGTAGGCGGCGCCGAGCTTGGATTCGGCGGCCTCCACGGCGCGTTCCCCCTGGGTCTTCTCCGGCGCGGCGGGTTCCGGCCAGGCGAGACCGGGAATCGGTGGCAGTGAACGGAAGTCGAAACCCGGGGCGAGGGACTGCAGGGCCGACATCACTCCGGCGGCCGCCGCCTCGACCGGCGACTGCGGAGCGGTCGGCGTTTCGATCGGTCGCTGCGCGTCGATCGCCTGCGCCTCGATCACAGTCGTCGCGGGGGCCGGCGCCGGGGCGTCGTCGACGATGGCGATGAGTTCGTCCGGAATCCCAGCGGGAGTCGGTACTTCGCCGGGAATTTCGACGGTTCCGACGCCTGGAATGGTCACCGGCTGCGCGGTGGCCTGCCCGGTGGTGAGCAACAGGGCGCCGATCGCGCCGAGGACGACCACCGCGGCCGCCATCATCCACCAGAGCAGCTGCCGCACGTAACGGGAATATCGACCTTCGCTGTTTCCTGCCATGCTGCGGTCCTCCGATCCTTTCATCGAAGGCCGGTCCGACCGGCCCTCGAACAGTTTCGAAAAACATCGCGCTGTGCTGTCGGTTCAGCGGATCCGAGGAGCCATGATTCGCCCGAAACAATTGAATTACAAATATGAACACGCCATTTAATGATAACATCGCGATAAACAATCGAAAACCAACAGATCACGAAGAAATGCCCCGCATTGGATTGTTTTCCACTGCGGGGCATTCTCCCGGCTGGACTCAGGCGCTGATCTGCTGCTCTATTCGAGTCGCCAGGTCCCTCAATTTGGCAGCGAATTCTCGGACCGCCTCCGGGTCGTCGTTCGAGCTCTTGACGACCCGGCGAGTCAGTGCCACCAGGCGAGATTCGACTGTGCTGAACAAATCCACCGGGCGTTCCGCCGGACGTTCCCGGAATTCTCCACGCAACCAGGATTGCAAACGCTGCACTACCTGGTCCCGGTCGAATTTATCGGGTAATACTGAAATCGCCTCGCGGATTTTTCCGGCGGTGACCTTCTCCTTACCCGCGGCGAGCGTGGCATAGACCGTGACGGCGGCCTCCTCGCCGTATTCGGCGGCCACCGGCAGCAGCTCGCGGATCTGGCCCTCGTTGATGCCCGGTGCCATGGGATGCAGGCGGGCGGCCAGCGGCCAGGCGCGAATCAGCTTGTGGGCGTAGGAGCGCTGCATATCCCATCGCTGCTCGACATAATCGTCGAAGGTCGCGTAGGCGTCGCGATACAGTCGCCCGTCCCGGACGATCTGCAAGGCGCGCCCGGCCGCCCAGAAGGCCAGCCGCAGGGTGCCGATCGAGGATTCACAGGCCGACAGCTGGGCCTGCTCCCGCTCGCTCAGCGGCCCGTCCCCGGCCGTCGGCAAAGGCATGGTCAGCACATTCGAGGCGGGGCCGGGCTCGGACGGCACCACCGTCAGGGCGGCCCCCGAGCGGCGCCATTCGGCATCGCGCAGCGGCGAGACCGGTGGCGTGTGCTCGGCCGTGTCGGCCAGCGGATTGGCGGCGGCGGCCGCCCCGCCGATCATCGATTTCCTGCGTTGCGGAGGCATCAGGCAGGCACCCCCAGCGCGACGCGGTAGGGCGCGACCAACTCGTCGCCCACCTGGCGGTATTCACCCAGATCCACGAGTGGATTCTCGGCTCCCTCGCCGACTTCCCCATCGGCGGCTTCCCGATACCACTTCCATGCACTCAAATAGGATTCGAATACCTCATAGCCGGCGTCTTCCAGATGCGCCCGTTGGGTGCGGTATTCGGTGGACACATTGGTGCCGTTCTTCATTGTGACCGGCACCTTCGTCATCAGCACTCGGACCCGTATTTCACGGGCCGCGTCGGCGGCCGCCTCCTCGGCGGCCCGATATGTACTCGGCACTCTTTTCACCTCCGATGGACTCACACTCGTCAACAGCACGAGCTCGTCGGTCGAGGGAATGGCGGCCTTGAAAATATCCGCCGATTCACCTCCGGCATCCACGATCACCACGTCGTAGTCCGCGGAATTATCGGCGATGCAATCGTCGACGTGCCGGGACGGAAACGCGATGAGCGTGAAGGGCACCTCGATCTCACCCTTGAGCAACCTCCGGTACCAGGAATATCCGGTCTGGCTCAGCGGATCGGCGTCGATCACCAGCACGCGCAGCTCGTGCACCTGCGCGAAGTAGCCGGCGAGAAAAAAGGCGGAAGTGGTCTTCCCGACGCCGCCCTTCAGATTCCCCAGTGTCACCACCAGAGGTTTGGGCAGATCGAGCGGTGCAACAGATTTCGCCATGAACATCCTCCTGTAATGAGGAGCGCATTACTGTGCCGATCCAGTCTTACACGCATGTAACTCGAACCCGTTTCATTTCCCGGCGTGTCCGGCCGCGACTCTCCCTCACACGGGCGACTGTGTCCAATTGGACACAGACAAATCAGCGTGGGGCGTCGAGCAATTCCTCTGCCAGGCGGCGGGCGTAGGGCTCGTCGGTGCCGGGGATCGAGAAGACGACGCGGAAGTAGAGGGGGGCCACGATTCGATCGAGCACGGCCTCGAGAGAGGGTGGGTGATCGCCACGGGAGCGGGCGGCGGCGAGAACGGCCTCGAAACGGTCGCTCACCCGCCGCAGGCATTCGCGCAGTCCGGCGCGGCGGTCGTCCACATCGGCGGCCACCTCGGCGCGGAAGAATGCGATGCCTCCGGGGCGGGACAGTTCGGCCAACGTCCACGCCGCGTGGTCGGCGAGATCGCCTCGCAGATCACCCGACGGGTCGGGCGCCTGTCCGATGCGATCGGCGGCGATATCGGCGAACAGCGCCGACAGCGTTCCCCATCGGCGATAGATCGTGCTGGCGGTGACTCCGGCCCGGGCCGCCACGGCAGGAACGGTCACCTGATCGGCGCCGACCTCGGCCACCAGCTCGGTCGCCGCCGCGAAGACCGCGTCGCGCACCCGCGCACTGCGTCCGCCGGGACGCTTGGCGCGGGTCTCGATAGGCACCCCGACATGCTAACGCAACAACATTTGCGTTAGACCAGCCCGCGCCGTATCGTCTCCTAACGCAAACATCTTTGCTTTTATGTGCCAGATCTCTCGGAAGGACCCGCCGTGACCGACTCCGCCTACGCCATCGGCGCACAGCTCTACGCGACACTCACCGCCGCCGACTGGGACGGCCTGCGGGCCCTGCTGCACAACGACGCCACCTGGACGCTGCCGGGCGACAACGCCATCTCCGGCACCGCGGTCGGTGCGGACGCGGTGGTGCAGCGCGCCCGCACGATCGCCGGCTACGGGCTGCGCTTCGATCTGCGCCACATCCTGACCAGCCGGGAGAACGTGGCACTGGCGCTGCACAACACGGCCCGGCGTGCGGATGCGGTGCTCGACGAGCACCTGGCGACGGTGTGCCGCCTGCGCGACGGCAAGATCGCCGAGATCGAAAGCTTCCTGTCGGATGTGCCGGGGATGAACGCCTTCTTCGTCTGATCCGACCGCCCCCGCTAGAGTGTTCGCGTGCACCGAATCTACAAAGTCACTCCGCCCCCCGCCGCCTGAGCGGGGTGGTCTCCGAGCCGAGGGTCGCGTGCCGCTCGGCTGATTCGTAGTACCGGCTCACGGTACGAGCATCGGTAGCACCTGCCCCGCGTCGTCGATCTTCCATTCCTTCGACGCAGGAGCACTCCTTCATGTCCATCGACGTCGTCGCGCCCGCGCGCGACCGCGCTGCGCTGACCCTCATCGCCGCCGGAATCCTGTGGGGAACGGGCGGTCTCGCCGGTTCCCTGCTCGGCCGGCTGGCCGATCTCCATCCGCTGTCCGTCGCCACCTACCGGCTGCTGCTCGGCGGCGGTCTGGCCATCGCATGGCTGGCCGTCACGGGCGGACTGCGCGGGGTGCCGCGGAATCCGGTGGCACTGCGCCGGATAGCGGTGACCGGCATCCTGCTGGGTTGCTACCAGGCTTGCTACTTCGTTGCGGTGCAATGGACTTCGGTCAGCATCGCGACGATGGCGACCATCGGGATGCTGCCCGTCTTCGTCGCCATGGGTGCCGCCGTCCGCGAGCGCCGCATGCCGAATCGCACGACACTGCTGTCCATCGGCGCCGCGGTGACGGGGCTCGTCTTGCTCACCTGGTCCCCCCGCGACGCGGGAACCGGCTGGGCGACGGTCGCCGGGGTGAGCTTCGCCCTGCTCTCCGCCGCCGGATTCGCGGTGATGACCTTGCTGACCGGCACTCCCGTACCGGGCCTGGATCCCTTGCGCACCACGGCATTCGGCATGTTCACCGGCGGCCTGCTGCTCACCCCGGCGGCCCTCGCCTTCGGCATGAGCCTGCCTCTGAATACTGAGGTCCTGGCCACCGCGGCCTATTTCGGGGCCATTCCCACCGCTCTGGCCTACACGGCCTACTTCCACGGCTTGCGCACGGCCGCACCAATTTTCGCCGCCCTCGCCGCCCTGCTGGAACCCCTGACCGCAACCTTGCTGTCGGTCCTGCTGTTCCGCGAACACCTCCCCACCCAGGGCTGGTGCGGCGCCGCCCTCCTGATCACCGCCCTCGCCGTGAGCTCCCGCAGATGAGGTGAGGCCCCGGCCATAAGCACGCCGACCCCGCATCCGGCGCTGGGGCGCCGGATGCGGGGAACAAAACGCCAGCGCCCACGCGGGGAACAAAACGCCAGCGCCCACGCGGGGAACAAAACGCCAGCGCCCACGCGAGGAACAAGAACACCAACCCCGCGCGGGGAACAAGAACACCAACGCCCACGCGGGGAACAAGAACACCAACGCCCACGCGGCGAACAAGAACACCAACGCCCACGCGGCGAACAAGAACACCAACGCCCACGCGGCGAACAAGAACACCAACGCCCACGCGAGGAACAAACACCAACGCCCGCGCGGGGAACAAGAACGCCAGCGCCCACGTAGCGGCATCCAGCCAGCTGCGCGGCCGTCCTCTTCGACGGCCGCGCAGCGGTACCTGGTTCCCTGCCCGGACGAAGTCCGGGCAGGGGCGTCACTTGACCGGGGTGGTTTTCGAGGTGGGATCGCCGCCGGTGGCGAGGAGGGAGTGGCGGCGGCTGTAGGCGAAATAGATGACCGTGCCGAGGGCGAACCAGGCGGCGAAGCGCAACCAGGTCATCGGGTCCAAGTAGGTGATCAGCCAGATCGAGAAGGCGATGCCGATCAGCGGGACGAACGGCATGAACGGGGTGCGGAAGGTGCGGGGCAGGTCGGGCCTGGTGTAGCGCAGCACGATCACCGCGATGCACACCACCACGAACGCCAGCAGGATGCCGATATTGGTGAGCTCGGCCGCCTGCCCGATCGGCAGCAGACCGGCGATCACCGCGGAGACGACACCGGCGATCCAGGTGATGCGGGTCGGCACATGGCGCGTCGGATGGGTCTTGGCGAACCACCGCGGCAGCAGACCGTCGCGGCTCATCGAATACCAGACGCGGGTGACCCCGAGCATGAAGGTGAACATCACCGTCAGGATGCCCACAATGGCACCCGCCGCGATCAGACTGCCGAGCCCCGGCAGCCCCACATGCTCGAATGCCGAGGACAGACCGCTCTTCGGGTTGATCTCCGTGTACTTCTGCATACCGGTCAGCACCAGGCAGACCAGCACGTACAGCACCATGGAGATGACCAGCGAGTAGATGATCGCCTTGGGCAGATGCCGTTTGGCGTCGATCGATTCCTCCGCCGCCGTCGACATCGCGTCATAGCCGAACACCGCGAAGAACACCGTGGCCGCACCCGTCACCGCGCCGCCGAAACCGAACGGGAAGTACGGGGAGTAGTTGCCGCTCTTGATGTAGAAGGCGCCCGCCACGATCACGATCAGCACGACCACGACCTTGATGCCGACCACGATGGTCTCGAACCGCGCGGCGGCCTTGATACCCCTGTTGAGCAGGAACGCGATCAGCAGACACAGCAGCGCCGCGAACAGATCCACCTTGTGCCCGGCACCGGTACCGGGCGCGCCCAGCATCCAGAGAGGCAGAGCAATGTCCAACTGCTCCAACAGGAACGAGATGTAGCCGGAGATTCCGATGGCCACCACCGCCACGATCGCGGTGTACTCCAGCAGCAGATCCCATCCGATGAACCAGCCGACCGGTTCACCGAGCACCGCATAGCCGTAGGTGTAGGCCGATCCCGCCCTCGGGATCAGCCCGGCGAATTCCGCATACGACAGCGCGGCCGCGGCACTGGCCACACCGGCGATCAGGAACGAGATCAGCACGGCGGGACCGGCTTTGTCGTGGGCGACCGCACCGGCCAGGGCGAAGATTCCGGCGCCGATGATGCCACCCACACCGATGGCGGTCAGCTGCCCGAGGCCCAGGGCCCGCTGCAGGCCACTGGACTCCTCCTCGATCTGATCGATGGGTTTGCGCCGGAACAGGTCGCGCATCGCTGGACTAGCTGGCATGTGGAGCTCTCCTTGTACAACCGGGTCGGGGCAGTGTAAATGTGAGCGCCAACACCCTGATTGTCCAGGTCCATGAATGCCGCTGTCGGATTTCATCCGCAAGAACAAACCCAGAGCCCGCTGGATATGCTGCAAGCGGACCCCGAGCCGGTTTCACGGCCTGTGATGCCGGGTGAAGGAAAGGCAGGTCATGCAGATCGCGATCGTTCTCTACGACCGGTTCACCGCCCTCGATGCGGTCGGTCCGTACGAGGTCTTGAGCCGACTCCCCAACGCGGAGACCGTCTTCGTCGCCGAACAGGCGGGACCGGTGCGCAACGACAATCACGGCAGCCTCGCGCTGGTCGCCGACCGCACCCTCGACGAGGTGACCCGCCCGGACATCGTGATCGTCCCCGGCGGCCCCGGGCAGACGCCCCAGATGGACAATCGGCGGCTGCTGGATTGGCTGCGCGCCGTCGATGCCACCACCACCTGGACGACCTCGGTGTGCACCGGCTCCCTGCTGCTTGCCGCCGCAGGCCTGCTGCGGGGTCGGCGCGCGACCTCGCACTGGCTGGCGCTGGACGAACTGGCCCGTCTCGGCGCGGAGCCGACACTCGATCGCGTGGTCGTGGACGGAAAATATGTCACGGCGGCAGGAGTCTCCTCCGGCATCGATATGGGCCTCACCCTGCTCGGCACGATCGCCGGTGACGACCACGCCAAGGCGATTCAACTGATGACCGAATACGATCCGCAACCCCCCTATGATGTGGGCTCCCCGTCGAAGGCTCCCGCCGATCTGGTCGAAAAACTCCGGGCCACAAGCCGCTTCACCCGCCACTGACCGCACGCTCCGATCAATCGGCGGGTTCGGCGGTGACGGTGATGGTGGTCCAGCCGCCGACATGGATGCGGTCGCCGTCGTGGAGGGGGACCGGGGTCTTGGCGGGGATGAGGTCGTCGCTGCCGTTGAGGCTGGTGCCGTTGGTGGAGCCGAGGTCGGTGATGGTGAGGCCACCGGGGTCGACGTGGATGCGGGCGTGTGAGCGGGAGACCCCGATGTCGACGGGGGCGATGCCCAGATCGATTTCGGGCAGCACGCCCTGGGAGACGCTGCGCTTACCGATCAGGAAATCGTTGCCCCGCAGAGTGATCCGGCGCGGCGGATAGTAGGCCGGGAATTCGACGCGGTCGGCATCCGGGCCCTTGCGTGCCAGGACGCGCTCGTAGAACTCCCGATCCGCGGTTACCGTGGCCACCCAGACCCGCTGGCCCGCAGAAGATTCCGAGACCGCCCCGGCACCGTCGGTTCCCGCGCTCACCCGGACGGTCTCGTCCGGCGCGGGCAATGCCGAATCGTGGCCGCACGCCTCGCAGAAGCGGCCCGCGATGGGTGCTCCGCACACCGGGCACTGCGCCGCCACGTCTATCGGCGGCGCCACCACCCCGATCGGGGAACCGCAGACGTCGCAGTAGTCGGTGGCCGCCGACGGATGCCCCTCGGGACAGGTGATCATGACGGATCCTTCCGCACCCGAGCCGTTTTCGTCGATCGGGCGTCGAGGGCCCGCTCGTCGAAGGCGTCGACGGTGCGCCGCAACCGCACCGTGCCGGTGCCCTCCTCCACCTCGACGACCTTGCGTAACAGCTTGGCAGTGTTGTCGTTTCCGGATTCGTTCGCGAGCACCACCGCGCGCTGGAGCTTCGCCGTCGCGGTATCCAGGTCGCCCTGTTCGCGCGCCGCCAACCCTTCCTGCACGACCTGCGCCAATTCGGCCTGGCCGGTGTAGTGGGCGACCCGGCGGCTGATGCGTGCCGACAGCTCGGTGTCGGTGGTCCACTCGGCCTTCACCAAGCCCTGGCCCACCACCTCCGCACCGGCGACCACACTGATCCGGGCGGCCAGCTTCTCGCGCCCGGCCGCGGCCGGTTCCACCCGCACCTGCAGGTGATAGTCGCGGTCCTCCGCACCCCAGGCACCCAGCGGATACTCCCCCACCTGCGGACCGACCTCGACGCGCCGATCGGTGAGATCCTCGATGGTCGGGGCCACCTGCTTCACGAACCGCACCGTGGCCCCGGCCGGTGTCCACACCCGCAGCGTCAGCTCCGGAATGGTCTTGGCCAGCGAGCTCTGCATCATCGCCCGGAAGTCGGCGGCCAGCTGCTCCCCCTCCTTCACCACATCCAGCGAGCCGTGCAGGGCCGAGGCAATCGAGCGCAGCTCGGCGACAACATAATCCGTCCCCACGCCGCGGCAGTCGCAGGTGAAATGTCCCTGGGACCTATTGATCTCCTCCGCCAGCCGCTCCGGCGACTCGTGCTCGTTCTTGCCGTCGGTGAGCAGAATGGCGTGCGCCATCGCCTGCGGGTGCTGCATCGCGACCTGCCGCGCCAGACCCAGCCACGTGCCCATCGCGGTGCCGCCGTAGGGGCGCAGCTTGTCCAGCTCGTGCCGGGCGGCCGTGCGGGACCGGCGGCTCGCGCGCTGCAGTGGACCGCGGCGCGGGTGCACCACCTTCGCCTCCGACGTGCCCTGCACGATGGCGAACAGTGTCCCGTCGGGCAGTTCGTCGAGCGCGGCCAGCGTGGCGCGGCGGGCCCCGGAGAACCGGTCGCCTGCGCCCATCGACCCAGAGCAGTCGATGATGATCATCTCCAGGCGTTCCGGCGGCGGCTCGGCGACCGCGAAATCGGCGCCCGCCTCCACGGTGACCACCGCATCGACGGTATCCGCGCCCTCGGCCAGATACCGATTCTGGTCCACGGCCACCGAAATGCCCTTGTTTGCTTGCGAACTCACCCTACTTCTCCTGCATGATCGGATACACCGGCGCGAGGGCCACGGTGATGTTGTCGCTCCCGCCGCCGCGCAGCGCGTAGTCGACGAGGTCGCGGGCGGCCTGCTCCGGCGGCGCGGCGGTGGCGACGGCGGCCAGCCCGGCCGGATCGGACAGGTAGTTCCACAACCCGTCGCTGCACAGCAGCAGCACACCCGGCCCGCGCACGCGCAGCGAGTGCACTCCGGTCTCGGCGGCGGTGTGGTCGGAGTCGGCGCCGAGCCAGCGCACCAGCGCATGGGCGCGCGGATCCCGCATCGCCGCGGCCTCGTCCATCGCCCCGGCGTCGACCAGCGCCTGCGCCCACGAGTCGTCGGAGGTGAGCCGGTGGGAGGGCGGGTCGCAGGCACCGGCACACAGCCAATACGCCCTGCTGTCACCGACATTCGCGACAGTGATCTCGAATTCGCCGGTACCGCAGGAACGCAGCACGGCCGAGACGTAGGTGCACGAGGGAGAGTGCCCGTCGGCGGTGGACACCTCGCGCACCGCCTGGAAGGCCGCCTCCAGCCCGCTCATGACCGCCTCGGTGGCGGTGCGGTCGGCCGCCAGCGCGGTCAGGCAGGCGTCCACGCCGCTGCGGGCCGCCGCGCCGGAGGCCGCCTGCGGATCCTCGGAGGTGGACACCCCGTCACAGACGGCGATCACAACCGCGGGGGCGTCGGCGTCGTCGAGCACCGCCGCGGCGACGGCGTCCTCGTTGCGGGCGTGCGCCTTGCCGCGATCGGTGACCAACTGCACCGCGCCGAGGTCGGCACTGCAGCGATCGGGCGGACGGCGCAGCGCGCCGCAGGCCACGCAGTAGCCGTCGGCATCGAATTCGGTTGCGCCGCAGCCGTCGCACGGCGCGGCCGGATCGATCGCGAGTTCGGGCAGGGCGGCACGGCGGATCGCCAACTCCCGCCCACATCCCTCGCAGAAGCGGTCCGATACGCGGATCGCGCCTCCGCAGCCCGGGCACGCCGCGGCGCTCACAGCGTCGTCCTCGGGCGCACCGCGTTGGCGCGGTCCACCAACTCGAAGCGGGCCCACATGTCATCGGTCTCGTGGGCGAGGTCGCGATAACAACGCTCCAATCCGGTACGCACGCCCTCGGTGTCGAAATCACGGCCCAGCAGCGGCTCGCGACGAGCGGCGGTGTGTCCCGCCGACAACCAGTCCAGCGCGGCCGCCAGCACGCGCAGGCGTACCTGGGCCGCACGATGTTTCGATTCGATGGTGAGCCTTTCGATCCGGCCGCCGCACTCCCGCAGCAGCTCTTCGGTGAGATCGGCCGTATCCCGCTCGCCGAGCAGGGTTTCCACGGCCGCGATGCCGGCCTCGGTGTAGAGCGCCGACGACGACTGCACCTGGTCGAGGATGGCGACGGCGCCGTCCCGCTCGCCCGCGGCCCGGCGCAGCCGAGCCAGGCCGAAGGCGGCGCTCACCCAGGCGCGATCGGTGCGCCAGACGATGCGGTAATACCGTGCCGCCCTGGCCTTCTCGACGGCCGGGTCGATGCCGCCGCGGCCGTCGTGTGCGGCCAGTTCCGCGGCCACCGCCACCGCGAGCTTCGGCGCGGCCTCACCGGGCATGGCGCTGTATACGGCCTCGAATTCCGCGGCGGCGGAGCCGTATTCGCCGTCCAGCAATCGCGCCTGGGCGCCGTACCAGGCCAGTCGCCAGTCCTCGCCGAGGGTCGTGGACAGTTCGTCGATGCGGTGCTGTGCCTCCCCCGCGTCCCCGGCCTCCAAGGCCGCGCGGATCAGGCGCAGCGGGATCTCCACCGACTCGGCGGAGCCGGTCACCACCGCGGTCCCGGCCGCGAAGGCGGGTTCCAGTTCGGCGACCGTCGTGCCGCCCGTCGTGGCCAGTAGAGCGGCGCCGCTGTCGGTGGGATCGACGAGTGGGACCGGAAGCGCGGCGAGCACGCGGCGGGGATCGCCGGTCCAGTCGTCGTCCACGCCGAACACCCCGCGTGGCGGCCCGAAGGCGATCGACAGTCCCGGCCGCGGCGCGTCGTCCTCGGCGGCGAGCACCTCGCGCAGCACGCCGGTCAGCTGGTCGGCCATCTCCTCCATCGACGTGAAACGCGCCTTCGGGTCGGCGGCGGTGGCGCGCAACAGGAACCGGTGCAGCGAGTCGTGCGTGGCCAGCAGCGGTTCGGCGGCCGGGCCCGGCAGTTCGGCGAAATGGCCCTCGCGCTGCGGCACGTTCATCATCAGCACCGCCAGCGTGCGGCCGACCGTGTACACCTCGCTCGCGACCGTCGGCCCGGTATCGGCGATTTCGGGCGCCTGATATCCGACGGTGCCGTAGATGGCACTGTCCTGATCGTCCATCGCCATGACCGCGCCCAGGTCGATCAACTTCAGTTGCTCGTCGGTCTGCATCACATTGTCGGGCTTGAAGTCACAGTAGGCCAGGCCGAGCGAATGCAGATATCCCAGGGCGGGCAGCATCTCCAGCACGTAGGCGATGGCCTGGGCGGGCGGCAGATACGAGCCGTCGGCTTCGCGGCGGCGCCGCAACAGCTGCTTGAGCGAGACGCCCCCGACGTACTCCATCACGATGTAGTCGACCGGGACGCCATCGGATCCGACGTGCTCGACGAAGTTGAAGATCTTGACGATATTCGGGTGCTCGACCTGAGCCAGGAAGCGCCGCTCGGTGATCGCGGCCGCCTTCGCCTCCGCATCGGCGGCATTCAACAGGCCCTTGAGCACCACCCAGCGGTCGTCGACCTTGGTATCGGTGGCCAGGTAGATCCAGCCGAGGCCGCCGTGGGCCAGCGGACCCACCACGCGGTACTGTCCGCCGACCAGATCGCCCGCGGTGAGTTTGGGCGAGAACGAGAATCGGGTGCCGCAGTGCGGGCAGAACCCCTCGGTGCGACCGGGCTTCCCCTCGCGCGGGCGCCCGACCGGGCGGTCGCACTTCGCGCAGAAGCGCTTGTGCTCCGCGACCTCTGGATCGGCGAGGACGGCCGATGCGGGATCCATGCGCGGCACGCGTGGCACCTCGACCATTCCCGCCCCGAGGCGGCCCCGGCGGGAGCGACCGGTCGTGGATCGAGTGCGCACCGATCTGGTCGTGCCCGTTGCGGCGGACTGGGTCGTGGCCGTGCGAGCGGATGAGCCCGCCGTGCTAGGGGCGGGCGCGGTGCCGCAGATGTCGCAGTACCCGTCGACAATGGTGCCCGCACAACCCGGCTCGGCGCAGTTCATCCCCGCCTCCCCGTCTTCTCCGCAATGGCCTGCTGATAATCGGCCACCGCGCGGGTGACCGCCGCCAGATCACACGGCCGCCGCGACAGCAGCCCCGTCGCGATCCTGTTGGACGACAGCACCTCTTGATCCTCACCGACCCCCAACCTCGCCGCCTTCGCCTGATACGCCGCCAACCGCCCCCGCAACTCCGTCCACCGATCCAACAGTCCCTGCGCCAACTGTTCGTCGGCCGTCGCGACCTCGATGGCCGCCGCAATGCGCAGTCTGAGATCCAGCAGCGCCATGGCGTCGGCCATCGACACGGATTGCTGCACGCTCGGTTCCGCCTGTGCCCGGGCCTCGGGTGCGGCCTTCGTGTCGGGGACGCTGGGTGGATGCGCCGCAAGGCTTTCCAGGCCGGCGCGCAGCGTCGGGCCGGGGTCCGGGTGGACGGGCAGCGGGGCTGTGAGGATCTTCCGTTCGGCCTCGGCGCGGGCCCGTTCGGCCCGTTCACGGATGGTACGCAGGTGGGTCAGGCGGACCCGGGTTTCCGCGATGGCCGTAGGCCAATCCGCGAGGAGGGTATGCAGTTCGGCGAGATTGTCGGATTCGCGGCGGATCCGGTCGGTCAGATCCGCAATGCGCGTGTCGATCTCGGCCGGGGTCAGGGCGAGCGGGTCGGTGGCCGAGCGGCTGAGCAGCTCGGCCACGGCGTCGGCGATGGCGCGCAATCCGGCTGTGGTGACGCCGAATTGATCGAGCTGGGCCTGCACGGGCGCCAGCCCGGACAAGACTCGGGTGTTGATCGCGTCGACCGCGTCGAGGAATTCGGCGATCCGCGGAAAGCTGGTGCGCATGCGGTCCAGGGTGTCGGCGATGCCGACGAACAGCACCCGCTCCTGCGGACCGGTGAGCGTACGCTCGGCCAGCGGGATCGGCACCCGCGACAGCTCGTGCGGCCGGTCGCGCAGCAGCCGGGTGAGTTCGGCCCGGTCGGCATCGGTCGGTTTCTGGCGGCGCGCACGGATCGCGCGCGCCTGCTCCAGGATGGACTGCAATCGTCCGAAGTCCTCCCACATCAGATCGAGCAACTGCCGCACCGGGCGCCACCGGCCCGCGGTGACACCCGCGGGCGGATAGCCGCGCAGCAGCGTCAGGCCCGGATGTTTGTCCAGTTCGAGCAGGGTGGCGGTGATCGCGTCGATTTCCCGGCCACGCAGCGCCAGTTCGTTGTCGATCTCGACGACCGTCAGGACGTGCATGGGCGGCTCACTCGCTGTAGCGCGGGGGCGGCGGCCCCGAGGCGGGGCCGAGCGCGGCGAGATGGGTGTTGTAGAGGCGTTGCCAGGTGCCGTCCGCACGGATCCGTTCCAGCACCCCATTGACGAAGCGCACCAGTTCCGGTGCGCCCTTGGGCACCCCGACCGCATACGATTCGCGGCCGAGCGGCGTGCCGACCACGTGGAGGTTGCGGTCCTGTGCGGCCAGGCCGATGAGGATCGGCTCGTCGGTGCTGATCGCATCGACCTGCCCCTGCTGCAGTTGGACCAGGCAATCGGTCCAGTTGGTGACCCCGTGCACGGTCGGTCGATCGGGCAGCGCGAACAGGCGCGCCGCCGAGGTGGCGCCGAAGGTGACACACACCCGTTTGCCGCGCAGGTCGGCTTTGTCATTGATCCCGGAGTTGCGAAGTGCCAGGATGCGTTGGGCCGCATGGTAATACACGGCGGAGAAGTCGACGTCGCGGCGGCGCTCACAGGTGACGGAGAAGGTGCGGACCACCAGATCCACCTGATTCTTCTGCAGGGCGGGCACCCGCTCGGCGGTGGAAACCGAGCGCAGTTCGATCAGGTTCGAATCCCCCAGCAGATCGCGGGCGATCTCCCGCGCGAGATCGATGTCGAACCCCTCCAGCTGCCCGGTGGCGGGATTGCGGAACCCGAACAGATAGGTGTTCTGATCGACACCGACCGTGACCCGGCCCTTCTGCTGGATGCGGGCCATCGCCGAGCCCGCGGGCATGGCGCCGGGCCCGGGTTGCGGCCCCGGGCGCAGGCTCGCCTCGGCATCGCAGTCGCCCTGCGGCGCGGGTGCCTCGGTGATCTCGGCGGCCTTCGGGGGCACGGGCTGCACCGCCGTCACGGGAGACACCGCCGGAACCCGCGCATCGGCACCACAGCCGGTCACCGATGCGACCATCGCGATCGCCGCGACCACCCACCGTGCCCGCCCGACAGTCACAGGAACTCCTTCAGTCGCGGCCACAGCCCGGCGACGACCCCGGCGGCCGCGAGCACCATCAGCACCAGTGTGCCCGCGGCCGCGCCGATCCAACTGTCCCCGGCCGCATCGATCTGCTCGCGCAGGTCCGTGCGGGCGGTGAGCAGGCCGTCGCGTAACGATTCGTCCAGTACGGCGAAGTGCCGCGCCGAGGAGTCGGGCCCGGCGCCGATCGCCTGTTCCACGGCAGCCCGATAGTCCGCCGCGTTGTATGCCTCGAGTTGTCTGCGGTGGCCATCGGCCCACTGGGAGAACTGCTGCCGCACGGAAGAATTGGGCGGCGCCACGGCCTCCAGCCGGGTATTCAACTGCCGGAGTTTGTCGTTGAAGTCGTTCTCGCTGTCGGTGGTGTCGCCGCGGGTGATCAGCTGCAGCGTCTCGTTCGTGCGGGCCTGCTGGGCGAAAATCCGTGCCTGAGCGACATTCTCGCTACGCGCGGTCGGTCCGCGCGGGCCGGTGTCGATCGCACCGCGGGCGACGACCGTCGCGACCAGGATCCACAGCAAGGCCAGCACCGCGGCGGACGCGGCGAACACTACTCCCGGATTGAACCGGCGATTGGTGCGCTGCAACAGGATCCGCGAGGCACCGACCGCCACGGCGATCACGAGAAAAAGCAACGCCGACGCAAACCAGGGCGGCCGGGTGATGGCCCGCTGATCGTCGCGCACGGCGGCGAGCCGCTCGGCCGTCAGCCGGGCCGCGTTCGGCAGCAACGAATCCTGCATCACCCCGGACGCCTCGCGCAGATACGCCGAGCCGACGGGGAGACCCTGCCTGTTGTTTGCCCGCGCCGACTCCACCAGGCCGGTGTAGGCGGGCAGCTCGGCGGCGATGCGCGCAACGATGGTGCGGGTCTGCGCATCCCCGGCACCGGCCGTCGCGGTGGCCAGCGCATCGGCGGCATCCGCGAGAGCCTGCTGGTATTGCGCTCGCATCTGCGGCGATTCGATACCGCCGGACAGGAATGCGGCGGCGGCGGAGGCGTCGGCGGTCGACAGCGCGACGTACAGTCGCTGCGCCGCGTCGGCCAGCGGTTCGGACCGCTGCAGTGCCGCATCGCGGCGAGCGGTCTTGCCGCTCAACTCGTTCGCGCAGACCAGAGCCGAGATCAGGCACAGCGCAACGGCCGTGACGGCGAGCGCGACCAGCACACCGGGCGTCGTCGCGGCGAAGCGCCGCACCCACTCCGCCCCGTCGCGGGTCGCCGCCGGTGCGCGAACTCCCACGCTCCCTCCCCCTCCTCGACCAACCGCGAGGCACCCGCACCACGGGGGCGTGCCGGAGCCTCGAACGCGATCGTACGGGAGCGGAATTCGGTTTGCGCTGCGATGACGGACGCGGATGCGATCGAGTTCTGTGTGCACGAAACCGAGACCGAAAGGGTAGGCGTTCGCGATCAATTCGGCCCCGGCCGTCGCGGATGCGGCGTGGAGTTTCGAGCTGTCTTCTCGAGTCCAGAATCGCGGCTCGCCCTCCATCCACGAGTGCCTGGTGAACGATGCCTTTCCTCGACCGCCGTGAAGCCGGCCGCCGGCTCGTCGAACGTCTACGGGCGTTCAGCGGCCCGGATACGGTCGTGCTCGGCCTGCCGTGCGGCGGCGTGCCGGTGGCCTATGAGGTGGCCACTGCGCTGCGTGCGCCGCTGGATGTGGCGGTGGTGTGCAAGCTGGAGGTACCCGGCCGTCCCCGGATGGTGTACGGCGCGGTCGCCGAATGCGGCGTGCGGGTGGTCGACGACGATCTGGTGGTGCGGGCGTTCATCACACCGCCGGAACGGGCACGGCTGGAGCGCGACGCCCGAGAAGCCGTGCTGCGCAGGGCCGCTCGCTTCCGGAGCACCCAGGCGCGGCTGCCGGTGGCCGGGCGCACCGTGATACTGGTCGACGACGGTGTCGCCAGCGGCGCCACCGCCCGGGCGGCCTGCATGCTGGCGCAGGCCCGGGGCGCGGCGCGGGTGGTGTTCGCCGTGCCGGTCGGATCGTGCCGGCCGATCCGGGCCCTCGCGGCCGACGCCGACAACGTCGTCTGCCTGGAGACACCGGCGCTGTTCCACACCATCGGCCAGTGGTATCGCAGCTTCGATCCGGTCACCGAGGCGACCGTCTCCCAACTGCTGGAACGCGCGGCCGAACAGCTGCACACGCCCCCGACCCAGCCGATGCGAGTGCATCGCGAACCACCGGGCACCGAACCGACGACGCTGTCCACGCGCTGACCGCATCGGCGGAACATGTTCTAGACACCCGACCGACCGTGTCTTATCGTCGAGACATGGTGGGCGATGTGTCTCACGCGGTTCGGTTCGAACTGCGGTCCGGTGCGAGCTGGCGCGATCCCTGGACCATGTATTCGCAACTGCGCGACCATGATCCGGTACATCGCGTGGTTCCCGAGGGGCGCGAGCACGAGGACTACTACGTGCTGTCCCGATACGCCGATGTGTACGCTGCCGTGCGTGACCCCGAAACCTTCTCCTCGGCACAGGGTTTGACCGTCGACTACACCGACCTCGGCGCGATCGGGCTCGGCGAGAATCGGCCCTTCGTCCTGACCGACCCGCCCGACCACACCGCCTTCCGCCGCCGCGTCGCGAAGGGCTTCACGCCGCGGCAGGTGCAGGAGATCCGGCCCGCCGTCACCGCTTTCATCGCGGACCGTCTCGAGCGGATGCGCGCCGAGGGCGGCGGTGACATCTCCGTCGAGCTGTTCAAACCGCTGCCCACGATGGTCGTCGCGCATTACCTCGGAGTGCCCGAGGCGGATCGGCCGAAGTTCGACGAATGGAGCGAGGCCATCGTCGCCGCCTCCGCCACCGGGGGCATCCAGCACGCCCAGGATGCCGTCGGTGAACTGTCGCAGTACTTCACCACCATGATCGAGCGCCGCCGGCTCGAGCCCACCGACGACACCATCTCGCATCTGGTGGCCTCGGGCCTCGGCGCGGACGGCGACGTCGGCGGCCTCCTGCGGATCCTCGGCTTCGCCTTCACCATGATCACCGGCGGGAACGACACCACCACCGGAAACCTCGGCGGCGCAGTGCAATTGCTGACGCTGTATCCGGGCCAGCGGCGGCGGCTGCTCGACGATCCGAGCCTGATCCCCGGCGCGGTCGACGAATTCCTGCGACTCACCTCCCCGGTGCAGGGCCTGGCCCGGACCACCACCCGCGATGTGGAGATCGAGGGCGTCACCGTTCCCGCCGGGCGACGGGTGCTGCTGCTGTACGCATCGGCCAACCGGGACGAACGCGAATACGGCCCGGACGCGGCCGAACTCGATGTCACGCGCACTCCGCGCAACATCCTCACCTTCGGCAACGGCAACCACCACTGCCTCGGCGCCGCCGCGGCGCGCATGCAGGCCACCATCGCCCTGCAGGAGCTGCTGTCCCGCTGCCCCGATTTCACCGTCGACATCGACGGGGTCCGCTACGCCGAGGGCAATTATGTGCGGTGGCCGGTGAATGTGCCGTTCCGGGTGGCAGCGTGAGCTGGGCCGAATCTCGTTCGCTGCGGGCGGGGGAACGCATTCTCGATGCGGCGGCCGCGCTGTTCGCCGAACGCGGGGTCGCCGCCACCCAGATGGCCGATATCGCCAAGGCCGCGGGCTGCTCGCGGGCGACGCTGTACCGCTACTTCGACAGCAGGCAGGCGGTGCAGGCGGCCTTCGTCCATCGCGAGGCCCGCCGGGTCGCCGCCGCCGTGGCGGGCGAGATCGCCGCCCTCACCGATCCGGGCGAGCGGGTCGTCGCCGGTGTGCTGGCGAGCCTGCGGGCGGTGCGCGCGGACCCGCTGCTCATCGCGTGGTTCCGGCCCGGCGATGCCGGTATCGCCCTCGGAATCGCGCAGACCTCCGAGGTGATCGAGGCCATCGCGGGGTCGGTGTTCGGGCCGGGCACCGCAGGATCCGACGATGCGAGACAGCTGGCGCGGTGGCTGACCCGCATCATCGTGTCCCTGCTGACGGTTCCGGGGGTGGACGGCGACGAGGAGCGGGCCATGCTCGAACGGTTCGTCGCACCACTGATCAGCCCGGCCCGCGCCTGAGTTCGCGATCGGGCTTGCGCCGCCGCCGATCGGCCTGGAGGGTGAGAGCATGGATTCGCTCATCATGTCCGCCCGTGATATCGAGTTCCTGCTCTACGAGTGGCTGGACGTGACCCGCTTCACCGAACGCGACCGCTATCGGGAGCACTCCCGCGAAACCTTCGACCAGGTGCTCGAGCTCAGCCGCGACCTGGCCGAGAAGTATTTCGCGCCGCACAACCGCGACGGCGATCTGCACGAGCCCACCTTCGACGGCGAGAAGGTGCACATCCTGCCCGCGGTGAAGCAGGCCCTCGACGCCTTCGGTGGCGCGGGGCTGGTGGGCGCGGCCATGGACGAGCGGGTGGGCGGCATGCAGCTGCCGCATACCGTCTTCACCGCCTGTATGGCGTGGTTCTATGCGGCCAATGTAGCCACCACGAGCTATCCGATGCTGACGATGGGCAATGCGAATCTGCTTGCCTCCCATGCCACTCCGGAGCAGATCGAGCTGTTCGTGCGGCCGATGGTGGAGGGCCGGTGGTTCGGCACCATGGCACTGTCGGAACCGCAGGCGGGCTCGAGTTTGGCCGATATCACGACGAAGGCGGTGCCGCAGGACGACGGCACCTACCGGGTGTTCGGGCGCAAGATGTGGATCTCCGGTGCCGATCACGAGATGTCGGACAATATCGTCCATCTCGTGCTTGCCCGCATACCGGGCGCGCCGCTGGGCACCCGCGGGATTTCGCTGTTCATCGTGCCGAAGTACCTGCCCGGCGCGGACGGCTCGGTGGGGGAGCGCAACGACATCGTGCTCGCCGGGATCAATCACAAGATGGGCTGGCGTGGAACCGTCAATACCGCACCGGTTTTCGGCGACGGTGCCTTCACACCGGGCGGGGCGCCGGGTGCGGTCGGCTATCTCGTCGGCGAGCCCCACCGCGGGCTGAGCTACATGTTCCACATGATGAACGAGGCCCGGCTGGGGGTGGGCCTGGCGGCGACCGCGCTCGGGTACACCGGGTATCTGAAGTCGCTCGACTATGCGCGCAGCCGTCCGCAGGGGCGGCCGGTCACGGCGAAAGGTCAAGACACACCCCAGGTTCCGATCGTGCGCCATCCGGATGTGCGGCGGATGCTGCTCGCGCAGAAGTCGTACGTCGAGGGTGCTCTCGCGCTGCAGCTGTACTGCGGCACCTTGATCGACGAACAGCGCAGTGCGGCAAGCGAATCCGAATACGCCAGGGCAGGTCTGCTGCTGCGGATACTCACGCCGATCGCCAAGAGCTGGCCGAGCCAGTGGTGCCTGGCCGCCAACGACCTCGCGATCCAGGTGCACGGCGGCGCCGGTTACACCCGCGACTACGACGTGGAACAGCACTACCGCGACAACCGGCTCAATCCGATCCACGAAGGCACGCACGGCATTCAGAGCCTGGATCTGCTCGGCCGCGCGGTAGTCGCCGACGACGGCGCGGCCCCGGCCCTGTTGATGGAGACGATCGGCGCCACGGTCGGCGCGGCCCGCGCCACCGCCGACGCCGAGCTGGGCGACTTCGCCGACGCCCTCGCGAGAGCGACCGGCCGCATCGCAACCACCACCGCCACCCTCTGGAAGGGTGGCGACCCGAATCTGGCGCTGGCGAACTCCGCCGCCTATCTGGAAGCCTTCGGCCACGTAGTACTCGCCTGGATCTGGCTGTCCCAAGCGGTCGCCGCCCACGGCCACACGGGCTCGTTCTATGAGGGTAAACGAGCCGCAGCCCGCTACTTCTACAACTGGGAACTCCCCCGAACCACGGCCCAGTTCGACCTCCTGGACTCCCTCGACCGCACCACCCTCGACCTCGACGACACCTCTCTGTAACCCTGCTGCCCGGCCTGGCGGCCGGACAGCAGGGAAGCGTGAGGCCCTCTAGCCGGGCCAAGAGCTACCGGGCCTCGCTCTCCCGCCACCGGGCCTCGCTCTCCCGCCGCCGGGCCTCACTCTCCCATTGGCGGGCCCCGCTCTCTCACCGCCGGGCCGCACTCTCCCATTGCGGAGGTCTTTTGGTTCCCTGTCGTCCGGCCGCCAGGCCGGACGACAGGGTCGGCGTTTCCGGTGAAAGTATTTGGGAAATCACAGGGTTAGAGAGTCGCAGGGGTACCGGTCTACTCCCGCTGACGCCTCGTCCCGAAGCCGAATCCCGCGAAGGTGCTGGAACCCCAGGGGTCGGGGGTGGGAGGGGTCGCGGGGCGGGACAAATCGAAATACATTAAGTGTTAAGGTGATTCGACGTTCACCGACGCGGGGGCAACGACGCCAAACCGTACGCACAGTTGGCTTGAAGTTCACCCGTAGGCGGAACCCATGGATCTTCTCAATCCGATAGACGCTATCTTCCTTGCGGCCGAATCCCGCGAACATCCTATGCATGTCGGCGGTTTGCAGCTGTTCGAACCGCCCGCGGATGCGGACCCCGACTTCCTTCGGTCGATGTATGCCGAGGTGATGGCGACGACCGAGGTGCGTCCGCGTTTCCGCAGGCAGCAGCGCCGGATTCTCGGCAACTTCTCCAGTGTCGTCTGGTCTCATGCCGACCGGATGGATCTCGGCTATCACGTGCGCCGCTGCGCATTGCCCGCACCCGGCGGGGATGCCGAACTGCTGGATCTGGTGGGGCGCCTGCATTCGGCGCTGCTCGACCGGCACCGCCCGCTGTGGGAGGGACGGCTCATCGAGGGGCTGGCCGGGGGTCGGTTCGCGATCTACATCAAGGTCCATCACGCCCTCATGGACGGCGTGTCCGCGCTGCGGCTGCTGCAACGCACTCTCACCGAGGATCCGCTCGACACCCGACTCCGCGTGCCGTGGACGCTCGGCCCGGCGGAGCGCGAGCCCGAGGAGGGTGAAAGCGTGTGGGAGCAGCTGCGCAAGGCGGCGCCGCGCCTGCTCACCGGGGTCGGGGCGACCGCGACGGCGTTGCGAGCGGTGACCGAGGGGCGGCTGGAGCTGCCGCTGTCGGCACCGTCGACGATGTTCAACGTGCCCATCGGCGGGGCGCGCAGCGTGGCGGTCGGGTCGTGGCCGCTGGATCGCATCCATGCCGTGCGCAGTGCGACCGGCACGACCGTCAACGATGTCGTGCTCGCCCTGTCCGCGGCCGCGTTGCGCGCCTATCTCCTGGAGCGAAATGCGTTGCCGGACAAGCCGTTGACCGCGATGGTGCCGGTGAATCTGCGCAGCAACGCCGAACCCGATTCCGACGGCAATCAGGTCGCCGCGCTGCTGTGCAACCTGGGTACCGATATCGCCGATCCGCTGCAGCGGCTGCAGACCATCAGCGCATCCATGCGCCGGTCCAAGGAGGTGTTCACGCAGCTGCCTCGACTGGAGGCGATAGCGCTGTCGGCCCTGCTGATGTCGCCGCTGCCGCTGGTGTTCGTGCCGGGTTTCCAAGCGCTGCCGCGAGTTCCGTTCAATCTGGTGATCTCCAATGTGCCGGGCCCGCGCAAGCCGGTGTACGTGCAGGGGGCACGGCTGGAACGCAACTACCCGCTGTCCATCCCGTTCGACGGCCAGGCCATGAACATCACCGTGACCAGCACCGCCGACAACCTCGACTTCGGCATCGTCGGGTGCCGCCGCTCGGTGCCGCAGCTGTCGAATTTCATCGGCCATATCGATACGGCACTGCGGGACCTCGAACGCGCCACGGCCTGACGGAGAGGCGTGAGCTGCCCTTTAGGGTGGTTCGGTGGATATTCAGTGGCCGCAGCTGCGGGAACGGTGCCGGATCGAGGAGGACGAGGCGATCCTCGCGCTGAACAAGCCCGCCGGAATCTCGGTGACCGGCGAGCGGCACGACACCGATCTGGTGGAGCTGGCCGCCGCACACGGGGAGACGCTGTACCCGGTGCATCGCATCGACAAGGTGACCTCCGGTCTGGTGCTGCTGGCCAAGGACCTCGCCGCTCACGGGCAGCTCACCCGGCAATTCAACAAACGCACCGCGGACAAGACCTACGTGGCGATCACCGCCTCCACAGGTCTGCCCGACCACGGCGTCATCGACCTGCCGCTGAGCGTCGGCCGTAAGAACCGGGTCCGCATCGCGGCACCCCGCGACAAGATCACCCGCACCGGCGACACCTGGACGGTCGCCGCCGACGACCTGCTGGCCGGAAAGAACTACCCGTCCCGCAGCGAATTCACCACGCTGCTGCGCACCGACACCCATACGGTCCTGGCCGTCCGCCCGATCACCGGCCGCCGCCACCAGATCCGCGTCCACCTGGCCTGGATCGGCCACCCCATCACCGGCGACCCCTTGTTCGACAAATCCACCACCCACCCCCGCACCTACCTGCACTCCTGGCAACTACACCTGCAGGCTCCCTGGCGAAGCGGCGAGCCCGACCTCCGACTCGAGGCCCCACCCGGCCCCGACTTCTGGACCCTCGCAGGCACCCCCCTCACCCCCGACCCCACCGCCCTCCTCGCCACCTTCCACGACCGACACACACTGCCGGAACAGCATCAGTCACCTGCGGACACGTAACCGATAGCCGCCGCACAGGCGAGAATCACCGCGCCGCACACCGCAAGCGCGATCCACGACGGCGAGACGATCCGATGAGCGGCATCGGATACGGCACCGGCGTAGGCGACGCCGATGCTCATGCCGAGCTGGCGACTGGTCGAGACCACACCACTCGCGGCGCCGGCATCCTTACCCATTCCGACGACCGCCGTGGCGGTGATCGGCGCGTTGACCAACCCGAATCCGGCTCCGAACAGTGATGCGACCACCACGACCGACGCAAGGCCGCCGGCCCCGAAGATCAGCAACGTCGCTGCCGACAGGCCGACCGCCACACCACCCGAGGCCAAGGGGGCAACAACCCCGAACCGCGCGACGGCTCGACCACTGAGCGAGGAGAAAACGAACGTGCCGACCGCGATCGGAACCAGGTGCAGCCCAGCCACACTGGGACTTCGGTCCAAGCCCAGCTGCAGATAGATCCTGGGCTGGCTGGTGACGATCGTCCAGCAAATCGAGCGAATTCCCGCGGTACTGCAGGCGGCCGCCGAGGCCGAACAATTGATTCGCCTCGGTATTCCGCCCGGCCTGCCGCACCGCTGGTTCAAGGCCTTCCGTGCGGCGCTGGACCAATCCGCCCCGCACCTCGAGCTCTCACTCCACGAAGCGACGAGCGAGCAACAGCGCCGACGGCTACAGCAAGGAACAATCGATATCGGCCTGATCCATCTACAGCCGCCGGAATTGCACTCGCAACTGGTGCTCACCCAACAGTTCGGTTGTGCCGCACCCCCGACGTCGCCGCTGGCAAACCGGCAGCGGATCACCTGGCACGACCTGGACGGACTGCGCGTGATGGCCCACTCCCGACAGGAAAACCCCAGAGAGGAAGTGCAACTACAGGCGGCGGCCGACGCCGCAGGAGTACAGATAACCTGGATTCTCCGCAGTTTCTCCGAACACAGCGCCCTCATCGCCGACAGCGTCGACGCACAGGCGGTCATGATGAGCGAGGCGTCCGCCCGACGGCACTTCCCCACCTGGCGGTGGCTACCGATGGACCGAGCTCACGACATCGATGCCGCGGTGAACACCTGGGCCGTCTGGCTGGATCCGGACCTGCACGGCCTGCCCGAGGTACGAGGCGCCATGGCGGCCGCCACGACCCATACCCGCCGGTTCTACCCGGTGGCGGGTGTCATGCAGACGTGGTAGCCGGTGGGGATCTAACCTGGATTGTGCCGCTTATGGGCAGGTATGGGCGCAATGGCGCGGTTCCCACGAGAAAGCGAAGGCCATGATTCTGTTGGCACAGCTCAGCGACACCCACTTCGACCTGCGTGCGCACAACACGGAGCGGGTGGAGCGGGTCATGGGCTATCTGGCCGAGCTGCCTCGCAAGCCGGACGCGATCCTGGTCACCGGGGATATCACCGATTCCGGCAAGGTCGAGGAATACGAGGAGGCCAGGGCCGCGCTGGTGGCCGACGTGCCGCTCTGGGTGCTGCCCGGAAATCACGATGACCGGGGCAATCTGCGCGAGGTGCTGTTGGGCGAATCGCCCTCCTATGCGCCCATCAACCGGGCATTGCGGCTGGACGGGCTGACCGTCGCGCTGCTGGATTCGACGATTCCGGGCGAGGGCGGCGGCGAACTGTCCGACGACACCTACGCCTGGCTGACGGACCTGCTGCGGGACACGCCCGCCGACACCGTGGTCCTGGTCGCCATGCATCATCCGCCGTTGCCGATGTACAGCACCGTCGTCGATCCGATCCGGCTGGCCAACCCCCAGCGGCTGGAGCAGATCGTCGCCGACGACGACCGCATCATCGGCGTGCTCACCGGGCATATGCATGCCATGGGTGCCACCCAGTTCGGCGGGCGACAGCTGGTGGTCGCGCCCAGCGTGGCCTCGCTGATCGGCGGCGAATGGGAGGTCGGCGCCCCCGGCCAGGTGCCGATCGACTACGCCCCCGACCCGTCGCTGATCCTGCACACCATCGACGGGCGTCGGCTCACCTCGATCCTCCGCTCGGTGCCGATGGGCGGCTGGATCGGCGTGCAGCCCAAGTGATTCACGCGCGCACCGCCGGGCCGGGTGCACGTTCGCGTCGGTAGGCCGACGGTGTGGTCCCGGTCCAGCGCTTGAACGCGTAGATGAATGTCGACGCCTCGGCATATCCGAGCCGGATCGCCACATCGCTCACCGAAAGCGGTGTGGCGGTGAGCATTTCCTCCGCCAGCGCCCGGCGCACCTCGTCGAGCAAGGCGCGGTAGCTGGTACCCGCGGCGTCCAGATGGCGGCGCAGCGTCCGGGTGCTCATATTGAGATCGCGTGCGACGGCGTCGATTCCGGGCGGTGCCGCGAATCCGTCGACTCCCCCGCGCGGCACCAGTCGCTCACGGACCTCGGCCGCGATGCCGGTGCGGGCGCGGCGCCGGTGCACCAGATCCTGGCACTGTGCCAGGCACATGGCCCAGGTATGCCCATTGGCCTGCGGGAGCGGCTGTTCCAACACGGCCGGATCGAGTACGAACAGGTTCTGCGGCCGCCCGTAGCGTGGTCGCACCCCGATGATGTTCGCTATGTCCTCGGCGTATTCCGGTTCCGGGTAATCGAATTCGGCTCGCACCAGCTCCGGTCGATGCCCGAGCAGATCGGTCAGTACCTGATGCATGGCCAGCACATCGCGTTCGACCAGGAACCGCCGCACATCCGGCGGCACCAGCTCGTCGTGGATGTGAGCGACGAATTCCCCTGGCTCCGAACGGATCACCGGAATACAGAAGGTGAAACTCAACTCCAAGTAGCGCAGCGCGAACGAGATCGCCTCGCCGAGCGTGGGGCTCGAGACGCAGGCGAAGCCGAAGATGCCGAAGGTGGTGATGCGGTAGCGGCGGCCCACCTCCACACCCAGCGCAGGACGTTCGGCCCCCAGCGCACGCACCAGATTGCGGATCACCGCCAGCTCGGTGTGCGCATCGATCTGGGCGTCCGGGTCGGCCAGGGCGCGCTCGGTCAGACCGGTGCCGCGCAGCATGCGGGTCGTCGGCACGCCGCGGTCACCGGCATAACCCACCATCAGGGCCACGCTCGCCACCCCACGCGGGAAATCCCAGTTCCGGACCCCCGGCTGCTGCACCGTTGCCATCCCCCGATTATGGCCGAAAATGTCGATCACGTCCGGCGGCTCTCCGTACAGTGGAGTACAGGGGACGAATGTGAGGAGCACCACATGTCCACGACAACGCCGTCGGTCATCATCATCGGCGCCGGATTCGGCGGCCTCGGCATGGCGATGGAGCTGCAGCGCCACGGCGTCGACGATTTCACGATCCTCGAGCGGGCCGCCGACCTGGGCGGGGTGTGGCGGGAGAACACCTACCCCGGTGCCGCCTGCGATGTGCCCTCACCGCTGTATTCGTTCTCCTACGAGCCCAAGCCGGACTGGCCGCACCGGTACTCCGGGCAGTCCGATATCCACCGCTACCTGCGCGAGCTCGCCGTCAAGCACCGGTTGCTCGATCGCATCCGGTTCGAGTGCGAGGTCACCGAGGCCGCCTTCGACGAGACCACGGGCCGCTGGACCGTCCGCACCACCGGCGGCACGGAGTTCACCGCGGACGTGCTGGTGCCCGCGGTGGGCCAGCTGTCGCGCCCACGGCTGCCGGATATCCCGGGGCGCGAACGATTTCGCGGCCCGTCGTTCCATTCGGCGCAGTGGGATCATTCCGTCGAGCTGTCCGGCAAACGGGTGGCGGTGATCGGAACCGGGGCCAGCACAATACAAATAGTCCCGGCCATTCAACCGCGGGTCGCCCACCTGACCGTGTTCCAACGCACGGCCGCCTGGGTGGTGCGCCGCACGGACCGGGAGTACCGGCCCATCCATCACGCCCTGTTGCGGCACGTGCCGGTGCTGCGCCTGGCCCAGCGGCTGTGGGTGTGGCTGTTCGCGGAGTTCTTCTCGCTCGGACTGGCCTCGGTGCCGCCCATTCGGCGAATCGTGACCTGGCTGGGCCACCGCAGCCTGCGCCGCGATGTGCCCGATCCCGTGTTGCGGGCCAAGCT
The DNA here is from genome assembly GCF_015477765.1 of Nocardia transvalensis. Lineage (GTDB taxonomy): Bacteria > Actinomycetota > Actinomycetes > Mycobacteriales > Mycobacteriaceae > Nocardia > Nocardia transvalensis_A. The sequence goes on from NZ_JADLQQ010000019.1 coordinate 67,757, forward strand.
GACTCCCGACTATCCGGTGCTGTGCAAACGGGTGCTGTTCTCCAATGAGTACTATCCGGCGCTCACCCAGCCGAATGTGGAGGTCGAGACCGCGCGCATCGCCGAGATCGTGCCCGAGGGTGTGCGCACCGCCGACGGCGTGGTGCACCCGGCGGATGTCCTCATCTTCGCCACCGGCTTCCAAACCACCGAATTCCTCTGGCCTATCCGGGTATTCGGGCGAGACGGGCTAGAGCTGGCGAAGGTGTGGGCCCAGGGCGCCCACGCCTATCTGGGCATCACGGTTCCCGGCTTTCCCAATATGTTTCTGCTCTACGGCCCCAACACCAACCTGGGCGTCGGCTCCATCATCTACATGATCGAATGCCAGGCCCGCTACACCCGCAAGGCCCTGACCTACCTGTCCACCCACCCCGGCCACGCGATTGATGTAAAACCCACTACCGCAAACGATTTCGATAAGCACATCCAGCGCCGGCTGCGCCGCACCCCTTGGACGGCCTGCTCGAGCTGGTACCGCACCGCGTCCGGCCGCATCACCAACAACTGGCCGGGCACCGTGACCGCCTACCGCCTGCGCACCCGCAAGCTCGACCCGAACGACTACGACCTCCTCCCCGTAGCCTGAACGGCCCTGCCTACCAGGACAATTCGCCGCAATGGCGGGCCGAGTCGGGGGACTCTATCTGGAGGGTGGCGTGTTCGATGCGGAAGCCGTCGCGCAGGATCCGCTGGGCCGAACGGAGTACGTCGTCGCCGTCGCCGCCGGCTTCGGTGGCCAGATGGGCCGAGGCGACCTCCATTCCGGAGGTGAGCGTCCACACGTGCAGATCGTGGACATCGGACACGCCCGGCACGGCCTGCAGGGCGGCGGCGATCTGTTCGACGTCGAGGTCTTCGGGGCTGTGCTGAAACAGGATTCGCAGCGAGCGCCGCGCCAGCACCCAGGTGCGCGGCAGCACCCACAGCCCGATCGCCACACCCACGATCGGATCGGCGTAGGGCCAGTGCGCGAGCAGCGTGATCACCGCCGAGACCAGCACGCCCAGCGAGCCGACCAGATCCGACAGCACCTCCAGGTACGCACCGCGCAGATTCAGGCTCTCCCGCGCTCCCGACCGCAGCAGCAGGAAGGCGGTGGTGTTGGCGACCAACCCGATCGCGCCGACGATCAACACGGGCAGCCCGGGCACGACGGGCGGCTCGCCCAGCCGCCGAATCGCTTCGTAGAGGACATAAGCCGCCACGGCGAACAGCAGCAGCGCATTCGCCAGCGCCGCCAGCACCTCGGCCCGGTAGTAGCCGAAGGTGCGCGCATAGGTGGGCCGGGTCCGCTTGGCCAGCAGGACCGCCGACAGCGCCATCGACAGCCCGACCACATCGGTGAGCATGTGGGCGGCATCCGACAGCAGCGCCAGCGATCCGGTCGCCGCCGCGACACCCACCTCGGTCAGCAGATACGCCACACCGATGCACAGCGCGAGCACCAGCCGGTTCAGATACCGGCCCGAGGCGCTCTCCGGCGCGGCGGCATGTCCGTGATCATGACCCACACCGTCAAGTTATGCACAAGATCTATGAACTGCCGCGCAGACACGGCCGATGCGCCCGGGTCGGGACCGCGACCGGTTGCGGCCTGGCAGACTTGATCCGTGACCGCTCCACCCGACGCCGGCGCCGCGCCGTCGATCGTCCACGGCCCGCTGCGTCCCGTCGAACTCGCCACCGGAGCGGTCCTCGGCGGCGTGACCGTCGGACTGGTCACCCTCGGTCACGTGATTCCGCTGGCCGCCGCACTGAATCTCGTCGCGGCCGTACCGCTCGGCCTGCTCGCGCAGCGCTACCGGCTGCGCGCCACCCTCACCGCCACCGTTGCCACGTCCCTGGTCACCTTCGTCGCGGCCGGGCTGCTGCCCGCGGTGGCCGTGGCCGGTGCGGCGACGATCGGCGGCATCATCGGCACGGTGAAACGCCGCGGCGGCGGCCTGCCCGTGGTCCTGGGGCTGTCGACCGTCGCGGGCGTGGTGTGGGCGGCGCTGCCGCTCGGCTTCCTGCTGCTGTTCGCCGCGACGCGGGAGTTGGTCTTCGACAACGTGCGCAACACCGCGCACGGCATCCAGGAGCTGGCCGCCCGGCAACAGCAGCTCGAACCGCTCGGGCGGGCGGTGAACGACGCCGCCGACCTGATCCTGCGCTGGTGGTGGGCGTTCATCGGCGGTGGCGCATTCCTCGGAGTCGTTGTCACCGCGCTGTTTTCGTGGTTCGTGCTCGGCTCGGTCCTGGACCGGCTCACCTGGCTGCCCGGGCGCGACCTGCTGGCCGCGCCGCCCGATGACAGGCCCGTCGGCCCGCTGCCGGTGACCTTGCGCGAGGTGTCGTTCCGCTATCCCGGGGCGCGCACGGCCGCACTGGCCGGAATCGATCTCACCGTGCGGGTGGGGGAATTCGTGGCCGTGGTGGGTCACAACGGTTCCGGCAAGTCGACGCTGACCCGGGTGCTGGCCGGACGCCCGCCGACCGATGGCACCGTGGAACGGCCGGGTTCGGCCGGACTCGGTCTGCTCGGCGGCACGGCGTTGGTGCTGCAGCGGCCGGAGAGCCAGACCCTCGGTGTGCTCGTCGCCGACGATGTGGTCTGGGGCCTGCCCCCGGAGCTGGCCGCGCAGGTCGATATCGAGGCCCTGCTGCGCGAGGTGGGCCTGGACGGGCTGGGTGGCGCCGAGACCGCGTCCCTGTCCGGCGGCCAGCAGCAACGCTTGGCCGTGGCCGCCGCTCTCGCGCGCCGGCCCGCGCTGCTCATCGCCGACGAGGCCACCTCGATGATCGATCCGCAGGGCCGCCGCGAACTGGTGGCGCTGCTGGCCGAGTTGCCCCGGCGCCACCCGATGGCCGTGCTCCTGGTCACCCATCACGAGGCCGATGCCGAGGCCGCCGATCGCGTGGTACACCTGGCCGGTGGGCGACAGGTGGATCGGCTGCCGGCCTGGCCGCGGCCGGTGCGCGATCCGCGGCGGCGCCCGATGGGCGAGCCGCTGCTGGAGCTGCGCGACGTGCGCCACACCTACAACCGTGGGACACCGTGGGCGGCACCGGCCCTGCACGGTGTCGATCTGGCGGTGCGGCGCGGCGAGGCGCTGCTGATCGTGGGCGGCAACGGTTCGGGTAAGTCGACGCTGGCCTGGATCATGGCAGGGTTGATCACACCCACCGCAGGCCGGTGCGAGCTGCGCGACTTCGCGGGCGCGCGCCCGGTGCACAAGCGAATCGGCGCGGTGGAATTGGCTTTTCAGCATTCCCGCCTGCAATTGCAGCGCCAGACGGTCGGTGCCGAGATCGAGGATTGGGGCGGGCACGGCACCGGGTCGGGTGCGGTCGGCCGGGCCTTGGACGCGGTCGGCCTGGATCGGGCCATGGCGTCGCGGTCCATCGAGGAACTGTCCGGCGGCGAGGCCAAGCGCGTGGTGCTGGCGGCGATCGTCGCCAGTCGGCCGCAGGTGGTGGTGCTCGACGAGCCACTGGCCGGACTCGATCCCCAGGGCCGGGCCGAGGTGGTGGAACTGCTTGCGCGGCTGCGGGATTCGGGCCTCACCCTGATCGTCATCTCCCACGATGTGGAGGATATGGCGGGCGTGTGCGACCGCGCGGTCCACCTGCGCTCGGGGCGGATCGTGGAGAGCCTGCCCGAATCCGCACCGGCGCAGACCGAGGACGCGACGGGAGGCGGACGATGAGCGTGGTGTTGCTGCGCGAGGTTCCGGTCGACAGTCCGGTGCATCGGCTGTGGGCCGGGACGAAGATGATTGCGGCGTTTGCGATCAGCGTGCTGATGATGATTCAGCCCACGTGGCCGGTGCTGGCCGTGTCGGTGGCGTTTCTGGTGGTGATCGGGCTGGCGGCGCGGCTACCGCTCGGGACGCTGCCGCGGCTGCCGTGGTGGTTCTGGGCGCTGATCGGCGTGGGGGCCCTGCTCAATATCCCGGGCGGCAGTGCGGCCGTGATCCGATACGCACAGATGACCCTGCTCGGCCTGATCCTGCTGACCACCTCGTTCCTCATCGCCTGGACCACGCCGCTCGGCGAGATCGCTCCGGCCCTGGCGAAACTCGGTGCGCCGCTGCGCAAGCTGCGGGTGCCGGTGGACGAGTGGGCGGTCGTGGTGGCGCTGACCCTGCGTGGGCTGCCGCTGTTGATGGAGGAGATGCGGGTGCTGCGCGCGGCACGCCGATTGCGACCCAGGGACTCCGCGCTGCAGTTGGCCACCGACAATCCGCTCGTCGACATTCTCACCGCGGCCATGGCGGTGTCCACCCGTCGCGCCGGGGAGTTGGGCGAGGCGATCACCGCGCGCGGCGGCACCGGACAGCTCACCGCACACCCCAGTGCGCCCGGGCGGCGGGATGCGATCGCGTTGGCGATGGTGTTCGCCGTCTACGCTGGCGCTGTCGCGATCGACATCCTGCTGTAGAGCAAACCCACCGGTCGGCCGAAATATCTTGTGATACCCGCGATTTCGGGGTCTCGGCGGCGCCGGTGAAGGTACGGTTACGTTCGAGAGTTGGCCGGATTGCCACTCGAGCGCGCGACCTGGGGTGAGGACAGGAGGGGGTGAGTAGCGTTCTTCGCGCGCACCTGGGCGTACGATTTGCCCGATTTGGGTGACCTGATGAAGATGGGAATACCGGAAAATGAATCTGCACAAGTTCACTGCCGCCGTGGTTCCGGCGGTTGTGGCCGTGGCCCTCGGGGCGGGCACGGTCCATGCAGATCCCGGCGCGCCTGAGGTGCGCTATGAGACCAAGCTGATCGGCAAGGTCGTCGAAACCACATTGGACGGCGGCTTCTTCGAGGTGGCCGACGACCGGCAGACCGTGGCGATCAAGGCCGCCGACGGCGCCACGCTGGTCACCCTCCCGCTGTCGTTCCGTCAGGACGGGCTGGAGTATCCCCTCCCGTATCAGGTGCGTGACGAGGGCCGGGTGCTGGACCTGACCGCGGTCAAGAATGTCGCGGCCGCCCGTCCCGCACCGGCCGTACCGGTGGCCTCCCTGGCCGAAAACCAGCGCGCCATGGACGCTTTCGCGAGCCAGTTCGGCATCGCCACCGCCATCGGCGGCTTCATCGGCACCGCGATCGGCGCGGTGGTCGGCGGCATCATCGGCCTGGCGGGCGGCCCGCTGGACCTGGCCGCCATCGTGGTCGGCGCCGCGATCGGCGGCATCATCGGCACCCTGGTAGTCGGCGGCCCCACCCTCATCATCGCCGGCATCGATCTCATCAACACCCTGGCCGCCCCACCCGGCACCACCAAGTGGATGGACCCCACCGGCCGCTGACCCCACGTCCCAACACGCCGCTGATCCACATGCCCGGGCACGCTCGCCAACCCACGTGCCCGGGCACGGCCGCCGTCTTCATGCCCGGTGCAGCCGCTGACTTCATGCCCGGCGCTGCCGCCAACCCACATGTCCCGGCTGCCGCTCATCCCCATGTCCCGGCTGCCGCCAACCCACATGTCCCGGCTGCCGCCAACCCACATGTCCCGGCTGCCGCCAACCCACATGTCCCGGCTGCCGCTAATCCACATGTCCCGGCGTGCTTTTGGCCGGGACTCAGCGGATGATGCAGCCCGGGGCGGGTGAGATGCCTGCGAAGCGGTCGGAGAGGAAGTTCATGCCGCCCAGGGCTTCTCCGATGGCGGCGCCGTTGTGGGAGGGGAAGGGGGAATGTATTGCCGTCAAAGCGGCGCCCTGGGCGCAGTAGCGGTTGATCAGGGTGGTGAAACCTCCGACGGGGATCACGTCGTCGGTGGTGCTGTGGTACAGGTACAGCGGGGTATCCGGGGCGGTGCCGCCGAGTTCGTTCACGCCTGCCGCGGTTCGAAAAGCGGGGCTGCCCAGGATATTCGGCACCGTCGCGAAGTCGTCGGTGCGGGCGCCCACGTATTTCGGGACCAGGTCCGAACCGCAGGCGGTGGCGTTCTCGGCCAAGGCCGCACGGCCGCGGTCGTTCAACAGATCGATCAGCCCGGACTCGGGTTCGTTGCGGGCCAAGGCCAGCAGGATCAGCATCGCCAGACCCGCCTGCGGCCCACCGTCGACGCGCTGGGCGATGGCGGGGATATCCGCCGGTATGCCACCCGAACTGATGCCCGCGAACACCACATCCGGCGCATACTCCGGACGCAGCTGCGCGGCCCACAGCGTCGCGAAGGCACCACCCGAATATCCCCATCCCCCAACGGGACTCGCCGCGGTGACACCCGCGGGCGGGAAACCGCGCACGGCACGGATTCCGTCGAGCATCGCGTGTGCGGCGGTCGTACCATCGAAGAATCGCGACTGCGGCCCTTCGTAATCGCTGACCACGATCGCCCAGCCGCGCCGCAGCCCCTCCACCATGAACGGAACGTCCAGAACCGTATTCACCACGCTGAGATCGCGTCCACCGCGCAGCGCATACGACGGCGCACAGCGGGTGCCCAGACTGTCGTAGGCCACCTGGTACGACAGCAGCGGCCGCGGCCCCGCCCACGGCACCGGCGACACCATCACCGTCGTCACCGCCAATATCGGCTGCTTCCTGGAATCGGTTGTGCGGTAACGCAACTGCCACGCGGCCACCGGAATCGGCAGATCGAACAGCGCGATCGGGCGCGATCCCAGCACCGCCCCGTTCGGCGCCGCGGCGAGATCGGCGGGCGCCCGGTAGAACGGATCGTTATCGGGGAACGGGATATCGGCCCGCGCAAGGGGAGTCGCCGCGGCCATCACCGCGACGACCACGCCGACCAGCAGCACCCACCACGCCCGCATCACACCCGCAACCCACACACCACGGCCCCGTCCATCCCATCGGTAATCGAGAACTACTGCCCGGCAACGGCTTTGCTGATACGTCAACCAAGGATGCTCGGATCCCATCGCGTGCCTCCCGCGTCCAACCACACCGACGCGCAGGCACTCCATGCGTGGGTCCGCACCGACCGCACCCCACCATCGGGCACCCACCGTAACCCTGCGAAACTCGCAGGTCAACGACCTGGGACTGATTTTGCATCGATGCGAAGATTCGCGCCCCTTCCGTAACTTCCCGTTCCATTCCCGTCATGACGGCGTGTCCACCCCGTCATGCCGAAGTGTCCGATCCCGGCCGCGCGAGGGGAGTAATCTTCCCCGTGCGATTCCTCGGTGGAAGGGGGGTGCAGACGACATGTCTGCCGTTGACAGGACCGTGCCGAGTTCGGCGCGCATGTACGACTACTTTCTCGGCGGTAGGGACAACTACGAGTGCGATCGCCTGGCGGCGAAGCAGGTCGAAAAGGTGGTCCCCTCGCGCATCCAGGCTCGGACGAACCGGGCCTTCATGCACCGCGTCGTCGGATACCTGGCCGGGGAAATCGGCGTGCGGCAGTTCCTCGACATCGGCACCGGTATCCCTACCGAGCCCAACCTTCACCAGATCGCCCAGCGGAGTATCCCCGACGCTCGCGTCGTCTACGTCGACAACGACCCGCTGGTGCTGACACACGCGCGAGCATTGATGACCGGAACGGCCGAGGGCCGTACGGTGTTCGTCCAAGCCGATGTCCGCGAACCCGAGTCGATCCTGGAGGCTCCCAAGCTCCGGGACGTGCTCGACCTGTCCCGGCCGGTCGCCCTGACAATGCTCGCCGTGATGCACTTCGTACCCGACAGCGAGGGTGCGCACCGGATCGTGTCCACTCTCGTCGATGCGCTCGCGCCGGGCTCCTGGCTCGTCATGTCGCACTCGACTGCCGACTTCGACCGGGAGCGGATGACGCGGGCCCTGCAGCTCTACCAACTCAGCGGCACAAAAGCGCAGCTTCGAGGCAGAGAGGAGTTCACCTCCTTCTTCCGAGGCCTGGATCTGATCGAGCCCGGGGTGGTCGGGCCACATCGCTGGCGTCCGGACTCCCTGCCGTCGGAGCCCGACGTGACAGATGCGACGGTTTCCGGCTATGTCGGGGTTGCCCGGAAACCCTGAGGGCGAATGCTCAGTCGGAGGCGGGGATCCAGGCCGGATGCCACATGCGGCCGGATTCGGTCCAGTTCATGTAGCGCACGGTGCCGGTGAGCTTCGGGGTTACCCAGACCGCGTCCTTGCGCTCGTCGGGTTGTAGCTCGTTGTCGAAGGGGCTGGTCTTGCGTTCCAGTCGGTGCAAGTGGGTGGCCAGCTCGGTCATCTCCTGGTCGCTGAATCCGGTGCCGACTCGGCCCACGTAATACAGCCTGCCCTCGTGCGGGACGCCGACCAACAACGAGGCGAACTGCCGGGCGCCGCTGCGCCGGTAGCCACCGACCACCACCTGCTGGGTGCGCCAATTGCGGGTCTTGATCCAGGACTGGCCGCGCTTGCCCGGCAAATACACCGAATCCTTACGCTTGGCGACCACACCCTCCATGCCGTGCTCCTGGCTGTAGCGCAGGGCGTCCACACCGGACCCGTCCAACCGCGGCGGCACCACCAGCGACGGCGCCCGCCCGGCCAGCGCCTCGAGCACCCGTCGGCGGTCGGAATAGCGTTTGCGCAGCAGCGATGTCCCGTCCAGATACAGCACGTCGAAGGCGACGAATACCGCGCTGGCGGCGCCCGCCTGCAGCAGGCCCAGATTCGCCACACCATGGTCGTCGAAGACCACCGCCTCGCCGTCGAGAACCGCACTGTGCCCGGCCAATTCGCGCCCCAGCGCGGCCAGCCGGGGGTAGCGGCCGGTGACGACGAGTCCCTTGCGGCTGCGCAAAGTGACCGCACCGTCCTCGATCTCGGCGATCAGCCGGAATCCGTCCCATTTCGTCTCGAAGGCCCATTCGTCGGCATCGAGAATGGAGACGTCTCCGGGTGTCGCGAGCATCGGTGTCAGTCCACGGGGCAGCTCGGTCGGCTCGGCCCGTTTGCCGTTGGCGGCGGGCTGTTTCTGCTCGTCGCCGTCCGGCTTCATCAGGTGCATCAGCCACTGATTGCCGTTGGTCTGGATCAGCGCGTACCGGCCGTCGATCCGGTCGCCGTGCAGGCGCACGATCACCTCGTCGTCGCGCCACTTCTCGGTCTCGTAGGTGCCCGAATCCCAGATCGTCATCTCCCCGGCGCCGTACTGGCCCTTGGGAATCTTGCCGTGGAAGGTGAGATATTCCAGCGGATGGTCCTCGGTGTGCACCGCCAGGCGGTTCTCATCGCTGGAGGTCGGCGGGCCCTTGGGCACGGCCCACGACACCAGCACCCCGCCGCGTTCCAACCGCAGATCCCAATGCAGGCGCCGCGCATGATGTTCCTGAATGACGAAACGATTTCCGGCAGTGTCCGACGGCGGCTCCGACGGCACCGGCTCCGGTGTCCGCGCGGGGTCTCGCATGGACCTGTAGGTGCGCAAGGGATCGGAAATCTGTTCCGGCAGTGGCGGATCCAGCGCCGCTATCACGTCTCCCCGGTCGCGCCAGCGCTGCAGAACCTCGTCGAAGGTCAAGTGCCGCAGCCGTTTTCCGTCCTCTATTTCCTCCCAGGTGCGCGGCGCGGCCACGGTGGGATAGGTGCGCCCGCGCAGCGAATACGGGGCGATGGTGGTCTTGGCCGGGTTGTTCTGGCTCCAATCGAGGAAGATCTTGCCCGGGCGCGCCGCCTTGGCCATCGTGGCCGTCACCAGATTCGGATGCAGTTTCTCGAGACCTGTCGCCACCTGTTTGGCCACCGTGGAGGCGCCGCCGGGGCTGAGCTCCCGGTCCAGCGGGACATAGACGTGAATGCCCTTGCTGCCGCTGGTCACCGGATAGGCATCCAGACCCACATCGCGCACGGTGTCGCGGATCCACAGCGCCACCTGGGCACATTCGGCCAGCCCGATGCCGGGTCCCGGATCCAGGTCGAAGACGAGCCGGGTGGCCGGTCCCCGCTCCCCGTCCACGAATCGCCATTGCGGCACATGGATTTCCAGCGACGCCTGCTGCCCGAGCCAGGCCAGACCGGCCAGGGAGTCGATGACAGGGTAGGTCACATGCCGGTCGGAGTGTGCGACGGTATGTCGTCCGATCCACTTCGGCGCGTGCGAGGCGAGATTCTTCTCGAAGAACGACGGCTCGTCGACGCCGTTGGGCCAGCGCTTGCGGGTGACCGGGCGGCCGGCGATATGCGGCAGCAGCGCCGGGGCGATGGCGGTGAAATAGTCGATGACCTCGCCCTTTGTGGTGCCGGTCGCCGGATACAGCACCTTGTCGAGGTTGTTCAGCTCAACCTCGACACCCCCGAAATCCCGGCGGGACACCATATTCGAAGTCTAGAGGGCGATACCGACAAAGATGGTTCCGGCCGAGAGCATGCCGTCCCACTCGGTGGTTCCGGCTTGCTCTCGGCCGCAATCCCTACGGCTGGCCCGGGGTGGCCGGAGGTTCCTTGGGCGGCGCGGGTGCGGGCGGAGGCGGAGGCGGCGGGGCAGGCTGGCCCTGGGCGCCGGGGCTCTGCTGCTCCGGGACCGCCTTCTTGATCGCGCCGGTGCCCTTCTCGATCTTGTCGGAGTACTTGCCGCCGGTCTTCTGATCGATATATCCCCCGGCCTTGTCCACCGCGCCGTGGATCTTCTCCGCATTCTCCGAGGCCGCGTCTCGGCCCTTGCCGACCAAGCCCTTGAGCGTGTCCAGCAGACTCATCAGCCCCACTCCTTATTACTCGTCGGTCTTCGTCACTGTCCTGTGCACATCTTCCCACCAGGAGACCTGCGGTGATACCGCATTGACATCGATCCGCTGACCGGGTAGCGGCACGGCCACCGGCGTCCCGGTCGCCCGGGCCGCCGCGACCAGCCGCTGCACCGGCTCCGACCAGCCATGGAAGGCCAGGTTGAACGTCGCCCAGTGGATCGGCACCAGCAGGCCGCGCCCGGGCTCGCCGACACAGACGTCGGCGTGGGCGCGCACCGCCTCCTCCGGATTCATGTGGACATCGGGCCAGTGCACGTCGTAGGCGCCGATCGGGAGCAGGGTCAGGTCGAACGGCCCCGAGGTCGCACCGATCTCGGCGAACGCCTTGGTGTAGCCGGTGTCGCCGCCGAAATACGCCCGCCGCGTCGGCCCGGAGATCACCCACGACGCCCACAGCGTCGTATTGCGCACCAGCCCGCGCCCGGAGAAGTGCCGCGCCTCGGTGCAGGTGATGACCAGATCACCCACCCCCGGCGCGGTGGCGGGCAGACAATACGAGGCGCCCCAATCCAATTCGACGATGCGCCGCTCGGGCACCCGCCACTTGCGCAGGTGCGCGCCGATGCCGATCGGCACCACGAACGGCGCGTCCTGGCTCTCAACCAGCGCGCAGACGGTGTGCCGATCCAGATGGTCGTAGTGGTCGTGGGAAATCACCACCGCGTCCACCGGCGGCAAGTCGGTCAGGGGCACCGGGACCGGATGCATGCGAGTCGGGCCGACCAGCGGCGACGGCGAAACTCGTTCGCTCCATACGGGATCGGTGAGAATCCGGTAGCCGTCCACCTCCAGCAGGGTCGACGCATGGCCGTACCAGGTGACCGCCAGCTCACCCGCCCGCTCCGGCACCACCGGTGCGGCGAGCGGGATTTGGCCCGGCGGCCGTCCCACGCCATGCCGGGTCAATGCCGAAAACAGCAGCGACAGAGCGGATCCGGGAACGATCTCGGTACTGGGTTCGGTGTTGTGGAACTGCCGGTTGCGGTAGCTCGCCGAACCCGCCGCCAGGGGCGCGATCGTCGGCGCCGATGCGCCCAGGGCCGAGGGAAGTCCCCACGCGGCCCGCACGATCCAGGCCAGACCCACAGCACCCGCGGCCCCCAGCGCCAACCTGCGCGCGATACCGAACAGCCTGCTCGTACCCACCATCATCGGCCCTCGAACTTGGCCGCCCGCTTCTCCTGCCGGGCCTGACGGGCCTCCTGCGCATCGGCGCTGAGCCAGGCCGCCGCCAGCGCCGCCTTCTGCTCCGGCGTGTCCTGGCGCCGACTGCCGTCGTCGTTGAACACCAACTTCAGATGCCGCAGCGACAAGGGTGCCAGCGCGGCAATCGATTTCGCCCACGCCTGCGCGTCGGCCAGTGTGCCGATCCGGTTCGCGAAGCCGAAAGTGTAAGCGTCGGAAGCGGTTACCGGCTCCGCCCCCATGAGGACGGTGCGCGCCGGGCCGCCGCCGATCAGCGAGATCAACCGACGGACGGTCCAGCCGTCGACCGAGAGACCGAGCTTCGCGGCCGGGATCGCGATATAGGAGTCGGGGCTCATCACCCGCAGATCCGAGGCCAGCGCCAGTTGCACACCGGCACCCAGCGCACCGCCGTTGATCGCGGCGATGACCGGCACCGGCACGGTCTCGATGGTCTGCAACATCTGCTGCAAACCGTCGAGGAAGGTCTGCGAGTACACCCCGTCCAGGTCGGCACCCGCGCTGAAGATCGGGCCCTGGCCGGTGAGCACGATCACCCTGGCCTCGGCCGCGGCGGCCGTCACGGTGTCGCGCAGCTGCGCCACCAACTCGTCGTTGAGGGCGTTCCGGCGCTCCGGGCGCTGCAGTTCGATGGTGATCACGTCCCCATCGCGGCTGACTCCCAGCATCTGGCCTCCCCAGTGGTGCGGTGTTGGTTACCTTCACTGTATGCGGCGTAAGGTTGCTTCTCCGCACCCGACGCACCCCGCGTAGGGTGACGACGGTGACCGACCCCGATTTCGAGATCCTGGTGATCGGCGCCGGCCAGGCCGGATTGTCGGTCGGCTACCATCTGCGGCGGCTCGGATTGCGGCCCGAACAGGACTTTCTCATTGTCGATCACGCACCGGGGCCGGGCGGCGCCTGGCAGTTCCGCTGGCCCTCGCTGACGCTGACCACCGTGAATCGGGTGCACGATCTGCCCGGAATGTCGTTTGCGGAAACTTTGCCGCCCGGTTCGGAGAGCGCACCCGCCGCCACCGCGGTACCGCACTACTTCGCCCTCTACGAAAAACGCTTCGACCTGCGGGTGCGCCGGCCCGTCTCGGTGCGCGTGGTCTGCGATCGCGCCACACCCTCGAGTTGCCCGCACGAGCAGGTGGACGGTCTGCTGCACGCGGAGACCGTGCCCGGTAATGAAAGCTCCGGCGGCACAACATCTTTCGATGGTACGGTAAGATCGGAGACGCTGCGCGTGCGCGGCCTGGTCAATGCCACGGGAACCTGGGAGAAGCCCTTCATCCCCTACTATCCGGGCGCCGAAATCTTCGCGGGACGGCAGCTACACGCCCACGATTACCGCACCGCAACGGAATTCGCGGGCAAGCACGTGGTCGTCGTCGGAGCGGGCGTGTCGGCGGTGCAGCTGCTGGACGAGATCTCACAGGTGACCACCACCACCTGGGTGTCGCGAACCGAACCGCGGTGGCGGGACGGGCCTTTCACCCCCGAGGAGGGCCGCCGCGCCGTCGCGATGGTCGAGGACCGGGTGCGCCGCGGGCTGCCGCCGCGCTCGGTGGTGTCGGTGACCGGACTGGCGGTCGACGACCGGGTGCGCGCCGCCCGCGCCCGCGGCGCCCTGCGGTGGCATCCGATGTTCCAGCGGATCGAGCCGGACGGGGTGCGCTGGGCCGACGGCACCTTCCAACCCGCCCAGGTGATCCTGTGGGCCACGGGCTTTCGCAGCGCCCTCGATCACCTGGCGCCGCTGCGGCTGCGCGGACCCGGCGGCGGCATCACCATGACCGGCCGGCTGGCCACCCAGGTCGCCGCCGACCCGCGCATCCACCTGATCGGCTACGGCCCCTCGGCCAGCACCATCGGCGCCAATCGGGCCGGGCGCGCCGCCGCCGTCGAACTCGCGGACTACCTGGGGATCACTCCAGGCCGTAGGTGAACTCGGCGGGGTCGGGTCCGACGCGGGTGCCGTTGTCCAGAGCGGTGATGCGCTGCATCTGCTCGGCGGACAGCTCGAAGGAGAACACGTCGAAGTTCTCCCGAATGCGCGACGGGGTCACCGACTTCGGGATGACGACATTGCCCAGCTGCAAATGCCAGCGGATGACCACCTGCGCGGGGGTGCGGCCGGTCTCCTTCGCGACCTCGACGACCGTCGGGTCCTTCAGCTCCGCCCCCTGACCGAGCGGGCTCCACGCCTCGGTCGCGATGCCGTGCTCGGCATGGAAGGCGCGCAGTTCGGACTGTGCCAGGGTCGGGTGCAGTTCGATCTGGTTCACCGCTGGGGTCTCCCCCGTCTCGGAGATCACGCGTTCCAGATGATCGCGATTGAAGTTCGAGACGCCGATCGACCCGATGCGCCCCTGCGCCTTCAACGCCTGGAAGGCGCGGAAGGTGTCGACGTACCGGTCGGCCTGGGCCACCGGCCAGTGGATGAGGTACAGGTCCAGGTAATCCAGGTCCAGGCGCTGCATGCTGGCGTCGAAGGCGCGCAGCGTCGAGTCGTAGCCCTGATCGGAATTCCACAGCTTGGTGGTGACGTAGACCTCGTCGCGCGGCAACCCGGATTCCCGGATGGCACGCCCTACCTCCGCCTCGTTGCCGTAGATCATCGCGGTGTCGATGCTGCGGTAGCCGACTTCCAGCGCGGCGGTTACCGCGTCGAACGCATCGTTCTCCGGCACTTGGAAAACGCCGAAGCCGAGCTTCGGAATCACGTTTCCGTCGTTCAGCACGACCGAGGGGGCTGCGGTGCTCTCGCTTTTGAAGGTCACGTTCCGACGGTAGAAGCGGTTCGGCGACCGGTCAACGAGGGGTCGGCGTGTGTTAGCCCCAACTTGACAGGATATTGGGTTTTTACAACACTTTGTTGTGTGAGTCCGGTTAAAAGGGGAGAAACCCCACCGATCTACAACCGCATCGCCGTCCTGCGTGCCGAACATCGCATGACCCGGGCTGCGCTGGCCGAGGCGGTGAACGTCAATCCGCAGACCATCGGCGCCCTGGAACGCGGCGACCACTACCCGAGCCTCGACCTGGCCATGCGGATCTGCGAGGTCTTCGAGCTACCGATCGAGGCGGTGTTCTCCCGCGCCGAATTCACGCCCTTGTCGGCCGAGGTCTATTCGCGAGCGCGAGCGGCCGATGCAGGGGATGCGACAAGGAAAGGACGGCCATGACTCACGCAGCGACCGGTCTGCTCGACCGATATCAGGAGTACCGGACCCGACGCTGGCAGGCGAACGAGGAGCGCATGGCGGGCATATTGCCGGGCTGGCGCACCCGGCGTCGGCGGCGAGCCCTCGTCGTCACGGTGGCGGCGGCCAATGCCACCATGTTCGTCACCGGACTGCTGTGCGCCTTCGGCCTCCGGTCGGCGCCCTTGATTCTGCTGCCCGCCATGATCGTGTTCCTGCCCGCGTGGACCATCCTGCGCATCGCCTCCTCGCGCCACGACAGCGCGCCGGTGCAGGTGCTGGACGAGTTGGAAATCGCGCAGCGCAACGCCGCCCGCTCGATCGGATTGGCCATCACCCAGGGATTGACCATGCTCCCGGTGGCGTACCTGATGATCGCCGGAACGGTGGCACCGGAGGCCGACGCCTTCCGCACCGCCTACGCGGGCTCACTCATGACCCTGGCCACACTTCTGGCCGGAGGCTGCGCCCCGGCAATGATCCTCGGCTGGACCCGCCCGGACCCCGACCCCGAACCCTGAGGTTCCGGCAAAGAGCACGCCGGCAGCACGGGGAGTCAGCTGTCGCTCGGCAAGCCGAGGCGGCGGTAGCGGGCCTGGCGGTTGGCGCGGAGTTCGGGGATGGTGCGGCTGCGCAGATCGGAGAGTTCGGCGGCGATGGCGGAGATCATGCGGCGGGCGAACTCGAGGGGTTCGTCCGCCGCATCGGGGAATTCACCGACGATGCGGTCGACCACACCGTCGGTGAGCAGGTCGGGGGCGGAGATTCGTTGTCGGGCAGCGAGTTCGGGGGCATGGGCGGTGTCGCGGTGGACGATGGCGCTGGCGCCCTCCGGTGGAAGCGGGGCGAGCCAACTGTGGGTCGCGGCCAGTACCCGGTCGGCCGGAAGCAGGGCCAGCGCACCGCCACCGCTGCCCTGCCCCAGCAGGACCGACACCGTCGGGGTGTCCAGGGTGACGAGATCGGCCAGGCAGCGGGCGATTTCGGGAGCCAGGCCGCGTTCCTCGGCCTCCCGCGACAGCGCCGCACCGGCGGTGTCGATCACCAGTACCAGCGGCAGCCGCAGTTCGGCGGCCAGGTGCATGCTGCGCCGGGCTTCCCGCAAAGCTGCCGGGCCCATGGTGTTCTCGACGCTCTGTCCGGCGCGGTCGTGGCCGAAGATCACGCACGGCTGACCGTTCAAACGGGCCAGGGCGTGCACCACGGTACGGTCGGACTCCCCCTGGCCGGTGCCGCTGAGCGGAACTCGATCGGTGGCCCGACGCAGCAATGCGCGAATACCGGGCCGATCGGGTCGGCGGGACATCAGCACCGATTGCCAGGTGTCGGCCGCTTCGGTCGCCGCGGCCTCGACCTCGCCTCCTGCGCCGAGGTCTCGGTGCGGCACCGGGCCACCGACGCCATCCACCACATTCAGAACGCGATGGACGATGCGCCGGAACACCCGCACCGGCACGACCCCGTCGATCACTCCGCTGTGATACAGATTCTCGGCCGTCTGCACACCGTCCGGGAACGGATGTCCGTACAGCGCCTCGTACACCCGCGGCCCGAGAAATCCGATCCGCGCGCCGGGTTCGGCAAAGGTCATGTGTCCCAACGAACCCCAGGAGGCGAAGACGCCGCCCATGGTCGGATTGCGCAGATAGACCAGATAGGGGTTCCCGGCCGCCTTGTGCGCCGCGACCGCGCCCGCCACCTTCACCATCTGCACGAAGGCCACCGTGCCCTCCTGCATCCGGGTACCGCCCGACGCGGGCGAGGCCAGCAGCGGCAGTCCCAATTCGGTCGCCCGCTCCACCGCCGACACGATGCGCTCGGCCGCCGCCACCCCGATCGACCCCGCGAGAAACCCGAATTCACACGCGACGACGACCACCCGCCGCCCGCGCAATCGCCCCTCTCCGGTCAGGACGGCCTCGTCGGTCCCGGCCTTGGCGGCGGCGGTCCGCAGGTCGGCCGCATAGCCTGCGGTGGCGGCGACGATCGACGGCGGCCGATCCCAGCTGAGAAACGAGCCGGGATCGAGCAATCCGTCGAGCAGCTCCCGCGCCGAGATCTTCACGACGCAGAGCCTAACCAGCCCCTCGAATTCACACCGTCGCGAGGCCGAGCGCCAGCGACGTCGCGGCCAGCAGCAACGGTACGGACGGGAAAGCCAGATGCCGATAACACCGGGCGCGCACCACCGTGCCGACGGCCCCGACGAAATACAGCACCAGATATGCCGCCGAGACGACCGCGATCACGGGAAACGCCAAGCCCACGACAAGTCCGACCGCACCCACCGCCTTGGCCACACCCAGCGGAACCATCCACGAGCGCGGTACCCCGTACCTGCCCATGTTCTCGAGAACGAAGGGGCTGCGGAGGAAATCCATCACGGCCGCAACGACATTGCCCAGGGCCGTGACAACGACGACCACAACGAATGCGGTCTCCATCACTGCACCACCGCCAGTGCGAGCGACCCGACAGCCAGCGCGAAGTACACACCCGGAAACGCGATGTTGTAGAACACCCGAGCCCGCACATGCGCGATCAGCGCCCCGAGAAAGAACAGCACCAAACCGGCCGCCGCCGCGATGCCGATCGGGCGCGCCCCGAGCAGTCCCAGCAGCAGCCCGACCGCCCCCGCGCTCTTCAGCACGGCCAGCGGCGGAATCCAGGACGGCGGCACGCCCACTTCACCCGAATTGGCGATCACGAAATCGGCCCGAGCGAAGTCGGCAGCGGCGATCGCGACATTGGCCACGATGGCCGCAACCGTGACAAAGACATAAGCGGAGTACATGACTACGCCTTCCAGCCGAACGAAGTGACACCTTCACCTTCGTTCGCCCCGCAGCCCTCGTCCAATACCTGCACCCATAACCGAACGGCATGACCTCGCGCGCAGGGTGATGCGCAGCCGCACCCCGTTCATGGATCCGCACCCGCCGTAGGGGGTGTGGATCCATGTAAGGGGTGCGGCCGGCGATATACCGCAGCGCCGGAACTCGCTGCGGTATGGGTACGGTCAGTAGCCCTGGACGACCTTGCGTAGGGCGTACTCGGTGACCGAGACCAGCGCCTGCTTGACCGGCTCCCGGCGGCGGGCGTCGATCGATAGGATCGGCACGTCCGCGGGAACCGCCAGCGCTTGGCGGATGTCCTCGATCGGATACCTGGGCGCATCGTCGAATTCGTTGATGGCCACCAGGAATGGCAGGCTGCGCGCCTCGAAGTAGTCGACCGCGGCGAAACTGTCCTCCAGCCGGCGGGTGTCGACCAGCACCACGGCGCCGATGGCGCCGCGGATCAGGTCGTCCCACATGAACCAGAAGCGGTACTGGCCGGGCGTGCCGAACAGATACAGCACCAGGTCGTCGGCAAGGCTGATCCTGCCGAAGTCCATGGCCACCGTCGTGGTGGCCTTCGTCGGCACGGCTGCCAGGCTGTCGACACCGACGCTGGCATTGGTCACCAATGCCTCGGTGCGCAGCGGAACGATTTCCGAGACAGCACCGACCAGAGTCGTCTTACCCACACCGAAGCCACCGGCGACCACGATCTTCGCCGAGGTGGGCTTGCTGGTGCGGGTATCGACCTGGGCCGTCGAATCAAATACGCCGGAGTCCACTGAGAACCCTTTCGATCAGCTCGCGACGTTCATCGTCGCTCGAATCGTCTTTCAAAGTCGCCGAAACTCGTACATGCCCGGCCTCTATGAGGTCGGCCACGAGCACTCGCGCCACCCCGATTGGAATACCCAGCCGGGCCGCCAGTTCCGCGACAGACGGCGATTCTCTGCACAACTCCACGATTGACGTCTCGATGTTGGTCAGTTCGAACTGCCGCTCGAGGGCGACCGGATGCGATGCGACGAGGGCCTCCAACGCCAGATCCACCTTCGGCCGCGTGCGACCGGAGGTCAGTGAATACGGGCGGACGAGGCTTGGCTCGCTCCCCACGCGCTGGTTGTCTATGTCCATCCCACCATCAGGAACCCATCGTGACGCGTGGTGTGGCCTGAACTGTCTGGCCCACCCGCTCGACCAACAACGCCATCTCGTATCCCACCTGTCCGATATCGCAGGACGTATTCGTCAGGACCGCCAGATAGGAGCCGTCGCCGACCGCCATCAGCAGTAGGTAGCCGTGTTCCATCTCGACTACCGACTGCAGCACCGTGCCGCCTTCGAACAGATTCGACACGCCAACCGAAAGGCTGGCGAGGCCTGCGGTCACAGCCGACAGCTGTTCGGCACGGTCGACGGGCAACTGAGCGCTCGCGGCCATCAACAGACCGTCCGCCGAAACCAGCACGGCATGAGCGACGCCCGGAACCTCGTTGGCGAAGTTCGAAACCAGCCAATCCAGCTGACGGTTCGTACCACCTAGATCGGGGTTCATCGGTCTCCTTTATCTCCGGTTAGGTTCATTGCTCTCATTGCGCGGCCATCCCGGACGCCCTGCTGGTGACGACTCAGACTTGACCTGATGGATTCGGGGTCACGGCGCGGCGCTCGGTCCGCGTTTCCGGCGACGCCGCCGGGAACGAGCCGATTGCCCGGATCGCGCTGTGGCAATCCGGCCGCCGTCCGCTTCTCCGGCTGGGCCTCCACGGCCCGCCGGGCCGCCTGCCATCCTTCATCACCGGGTGATTCGAAGGAGGCGGCTACTTGGGACCGGTCGGGGTTCGGATCGGACAGCCACGCCGACATCATCTCAGCGAAGATCGGGCTGTCCATCGACGACCCGGAGTCGACCGTGGGCTGCAGCCGGGTCTGGAAGAACGCGGCCGTCTTCTGCGGGTTGGACCGGAAGCTGTGCCGACCGCGTTCGCGGCCCTCGCCGGGGTCCGCCGCGGGCTTGTCGCCGGTCGTGCGCTCGCCCTTGGGCAGGCTCAGGCCGGGCGTGGGCGCCGGGCGCGGCGGTAGGTCGGCGCCCGGGCGACGCTGCGGTAGGCCGCCGGAACCGGACTGGCGCTGCGGCAGGCCATTGCTGTCCTCACGCCGGCGGCGGCCACCGGTCGTACCGGGCTCGCGCTGCGGGAGACCGGTCGCGGAGGCCGCCTCGCGCTGAGGCAGACCACTCGCCCCGGAATCCCGCTGCGGTAGGCCGGTCGATCCGGAATCACGCTGATGCAGACCCGACGCACCCGAATCACGCTGCGGCAAGCCCGTCGAACCGGAATCACGCTGATGCAGACCCGACGCACCCGAATCACGCTGCGGCAAGCCCGTCGAACCGGAACCACGCTGATGCAGACCCGACGCACCCGAATCACGCTGCGGCAGACCGGTCGAACCGGGATCACGCTGCGGCAGCCCGGACGGGCCGGAGTCACGCTGCGGTAGGCCGGTCGATCCGGAATCACGCTGATGCAGACCCGACGCACCCGAATCACGCTGCGGCAGGCCGGTCGAACCGGGATCACGTTGCGGCAGCCCGGTCGAACCGGAGTCACGCTGCGGCAGGCCCGTCGGACCGGAATCACGGGAGAGTCCCGTGGCACCCGCATCGCCGCGCTGCGGCAGGCCGGTGGCACCGGAATCCCGCTGCGGCAACCCGACGCTGCCCGACTCCCGTTGCGGGAGGCCGTTGCGGCCCGCGCCGCGCTGCGGCAGACCCGTGGTGCCGGGCTCACGCTGCGGGAGGCCGTTGCTGCCGGGCTGGCGCTGCGGGAGGCCATTGCTGCCGGAATCCCGTGGTGGCAGGCCATTCGCGCCCGGTTCGCGGGATGGTAGCCCCGTGCCGCCCGATTCCCGCGGCGGCAATCCGGTCGAACCCGGTTCGCGCGGCGGCAGATTCGCCGCGGGCCGCTCCGGCAACCCGCCGGCACCCGGCTGTGGTGTCGAGGAGGGTGAACGCGGTGGGAGCCCGCCACCGCCGGAACCCCGCTGCGGCAGACCGCCACCGGCGCCCGGCTCGCGCGGCGGTATGCCGCCCGCACCCGATTCGCGCTGCGGCAACCCGTTTCCGCCGGGCTGACGCTGCGGCAGGCCGCCCGGGCCCGACGGACGCGGCGGCTGCCCGCCCGCGCCGGGCTGTCGCTTGAGCATATTGGCGGCCAGGCCCGGTTGCGGCTGGGCCGTACCGCTGCCGCGCTGCGGCAGACTCGAACCGGGCTGTGCCGCGGGTGCCTGCGGGCCGTGCGCCCCCGGCTCCCGTTGCGGCAGGCCGGTCTTACCGCCATCCGCGGGCGCACCGGCGATGCCGTGACGCACCGTCGGGCCGTTGGTGCCCGGCTGCCGCTGCGGCAGCCCGCCGGGGATGGCCGTGCCGGGCTGGCGTTGCGGTAGCCCGCCGGACGCGGCGGTGCCGTTGACCTCGGTGCCGTTGGCCGCCGGGGCCCGCTCGCCGCGCTCGCCGGCCGGAATCGGCCCGCTCACACCCGGGTCCACGGTGACCATCACGTTGCCGCTCGGGGTGCGGGTGACCGCCCGCATCTGCATCGACGCCGGCGCACCGGGCCGCTGCGGGCTCGGCATCTGCTGGGTCGGCTGCTGCGGCGGCACGGTGATCGAACCACCGGCCGGGGCGACGATGAGCGCCTTGGGCACGTGCGCGGTCACGGTCACGCCGGGATCGCGCGCGGTGTCGAAGGTCGGCCGCAGGCGCACGGTCAGCCCGTGCCGCTCGGCCAGCCGGCCGACGACGAACAGACCCATGTGCCGCGCGGTATCGGGACCGACCTCGGCGGTGCTCTCCAGGCGCCGGTTGATCTCGGCCATCTCGGCCGGCGGCATACCGATACCCCGGTCGGCGACCTCGATGAGCAGACCCTGATCGTGGGCCTGGGCGAAGGTGAACTTGACGTCGGTCTCCGGCGGCGAGGCGCGTAGAGCGTTGTCGAGCAGCTCGGCGAACAGGTGCGCCAGGTCGGAGGCCGCCGGTTCGGTGATGGCGCCGCGCGGGGTGGCGCCCAGCTTCACCCGCTCGTAGTCCTCGACCTCGGAGATGGCCGCGCGCAGCACGTCGGCGATCTCGACCGGCGCGGACTTGGTGCGCCGCTGCCGGGTACCGGCCAGAATGAGCAGGTTGTCGCCGTTTCGGCGCATGCGGGCGGCGAGATGGTCCAGCCGGAACAGGTTTTCCAGCAGGCGCGGATCCTTCTCGTCGTACTCCATCGCCTCGATGAGCGACAGCTGGTGGTCGACCAGCGATTTCGAGCGCCGGGCCAGAGTCTCGAACATGTCGTTGACCTGCGTACGCATGGCGGCCTGGTCGGCGGCCAGGCGCAGCGCCTGCCCGTGGATGTCGTCCACGGCGCGGGCCAGCTGACCGATCTCCTCCTCGGTGTGCACCGGCATCGGTTCCAGCGGTACATCTTCCGGGCTCGCGCCGTCCCGCAGTCGGGCGACCTCATGGCCGAGGTCGTGCTCGGCGACGCGCAGGGCGGCCAGGCGCAGCCGGCGCAGGGGCACGATCATCGACCGCGCCATGATCACCGCGAGAATGAGCGCGGCGAGGATGGTGAGCACCACGACCACCGCGTAACGGATGGCGCCGAAACGGGCGTCATCGGCCATCACCTTGACTCGCGAGATGATGTCGGAGCTGGACTGATCGACGATCTTCTGGTACTGGGCCAGACTGTCCACGGCCGACTGGCGTAGATCCTGCAGAGGTAGCTGTCCGGCCGCCACCTGCGGACCGTTGACCAGCTGAATTCGGTTGTTCACCAACTGAGTCAGATCGGCGATGGTCGGATCCCCGTCGGGGAAGCGATGTGCCGTGATGCCGAGCATCTGGCGCTCGGTGTTGGCGGCGACCTGGAAGTCGCGGATGGCGTCCTTCACATTGCTGGGATTGCGCAGCGCCTCGGCCATGGCGGCACTCTCCTGGACCAGCACCGCGCGAGTGTTGAGCGCGTCGACCAGGCGCAGCTTGGCGGCCTCCACGGCGGGGTCGGAGACCGTCTGGGTGATCGCCTCCGCCGTGCGAACGCTGTTCTGGCGGATCGACTCTTCCTGATTGATGGCATCCGGGATGGACTCCGACGGCTTGGCCCCCTGCTGCAGGATCGCCTTGGACCCCGCGATCATCCGGTCGATCGCGGCCCGTCCACCCGGCACGCTGTCCAGTCGCGACGCGGCCTTCTCCGCGGAGGCGATCGCGTTCTGCAGCTGGGTGAGGTCCGCGTCCTGCACCAGCGACTGGTTCGGCCCGAGCATGATCATCTGCTCGGTGGCGACGACACCCTGCGCACCACTCAGCTGGGTGACGGCCGGAATCGCCTCGACGTGCTTGACGGCCTCGTCGAGCTCACTCGAATCGCTGAACTGTGCCGCAATTCTGGATGCTCCGAGCACCACCGCAACGAGGAGGGGCACGGCCAGCACCGCCGTAACCTTCCAGCGCAGGTCCCAGTTGCTAAGCGCCCAACGCTTGTTGCCGGACCTTGCGGCGTCACGCATCTCCCACTCACTTTCCAAACTGGCCCCGCCCGCGCGCCGTCAGCGAGCCCCCGCGATCGCACGCGCGGCTCGGCAGGCAGTGCAGGCCGAGAACTGCGGCTGGCCGAGAAATTGCGTCCATGACGGCCGAAATATGTGACATGCGATTCTAACGGATCAATAACTTCTTGTGTGACCTCTTGGCAACCACCGGCCGTTGACCTGCCTGTTTCAGACAAAATCGAAGGTCGCGGCGTCCGCCCGGACGTCGCGTGAAGTCTGCCACAATCAGGCAGATCTATCGAGGCGGGCATCGAGGCGAGGCAGGGAGTCACACGGTTGAACGCGAAGCAGGAGTACCGGCCTACCTACCAGACGAGCCTGGTCGATCCCGCCGACTTCTGGCGTACCGCTGCCGAGGCCATCAGCTGGGATGTTCCGCCTGAAATGATCGTCGACGGGGGTGCC
Organism: Nocardia transvalensis; assembly: GCF_015477765.1. Taxonomy (GTDB): domain Bacteria; phylum Actinomycetota; class Actinomycetes; order Mycobacteriales; family Mycobacteriaceae; genus Nocardia; species Nocardia transvalensis_A. Next base: position 91,715 of record NZ_JADLQQ010000019.1, read on the forward strand.
CGTCCGACGGCTCGGTGGTTTCCGGATGCTCGCCTCAACACCTCCTACAACGCACTGGACCGTCATGTGCGCGATATCACACCGGAAGAGGGCTCGACGGGGGGTGAGTCGAGCAGTGCTCTCGGTCCGACCGGCGGACGCGCCAACCAACCCGCCCTAATATACGACTCCGCTATGACGGGCGCCACACTTGTCTACACCTACGCCGAATTGCTCGACGAGGTCTCGACATTCGCGGGTGCCATGCTGCGGCTGGGCGTGCGGACCGGCGACCGGGTCGTCATCTACATGCCGATGATCCCCGAGGCCGTCATCGCCATGCTGGCCTGCGCCCGAATCGGCGCGGTGCACTCGGTGGTGTTCGGCGGATTCGCCGCCCATGAGCTGGCCGCGCGCATCGACGATGCCGAGCCGGTGCTGATCATCACCGCCTCGGGCGGCCTGGAGCCGGGCAAGCGGCTGGAGTACCCCCCGATCGTGTTGCAGGCATTGGACCAGGTGAGCACCACCGCACCCCGGCACGTGGTGGTCAAGCAGCGGTCCGGATTCCCCATCATCCGCTTCACCGTGCCGACCGACCATCTGCCCGGTTCGTCGGAAACCGTTGCCGCGCAGTGGCTGGACTGGGAGGACATGGTCCGCGACGCGGAACCGGCCGAACCGGTATCGGTCGCGGCGACCGATCCGCTGTACATCCTCTACACCTCGGGGACCACCGGGAAGCCGAAGGGCGTGGTCCGCGACAACGGCGGCCACGCGGTCGCGCTGGCCTGGTCGATGCGCAACATCTACGACGTGGGCCCCGGCCAGGTAATGCTGACGACCTCCGATATCGGCTGGGTGGTCGGGCACTCCTACATCGTCTACGCGCCGCTGCTGGTCGGCGCGACAACCGTGCTGTACGAGGGCAAACCGATCGGCACCCCGGACGCCGGCGCCTACTGGCGCATGGTCGACCAGCACCGCGTGCACGTCATGTTCACCGCGCCGACCGCGTTGCGCGCCATCCGCCGGGCCGACCCGGAGGCGGCCGCCGCCAAGCGCCACGACCTGTCGACCCTGCGCGCCCTGTTCTGCGCCGGTGAACGCCTGGACCCCGCGACCTACGAGTGGGCCCGCGACACCCTGCTGGCCGATCGCCCCGAATGCCCGGTGGTGGACCACTGGTGGCAGACCGAGACCGGCTGGCCGATCTGCGCGGATCCGCTGGGGCTGCAGGAACTTCCGATCAAGCCCGGCTCGGCCTCGGTGCCGGTGCCCGGCTATCGGCTGCGCGTGCTGGACTACGAGGGCGATGCCGTTCCGAACGGCACCGAGGGCAATATCGTGATCGGGCTCCCCCTGCCCCCGGGCACCCTGACCGGACTGTGGGGCGACGACGAGAGATTCACCCGGTCCTATCTGTCCGCCTATCCCGGCCACTATCTGACCGGGGACTCCGGCTACTTCGACGAGGACGGCTACCTGTATGTCCTCGGGCGCAGCGACGACGTGATCAACATGGCCGGGCATCGGCTGTCGGCGGGCGGTATCGAGGCCGCGGTCGCCGGGCACGCCGCGGTGGCCGAATGCGCGGTCATCGGTATCCCCGACGAGCTCAAGGGGCAGCGTCCGATCGCCTATGTGGTGCTCAAGACCGGCGCCGAGGTGGACCATGCGCAGCTGCGCGACGAGCTGATCACCCGCGTTCGCGAGCAGATCGGAGCCATCGCGACCCTGCACGACGTGGTGGTGGTGCAGGCCCTGCCCAAGACCCGGTCGGGAAAGATCTTGCGCCGCACCATCCGTCAGATCGCGGCCGGGGAGAGCTGGGAGATGCCCGCCACCATCGAGGATCCCGGCGTGCTGGTCGCGCTCGAGGATCAGATCCTCGCCGCCCGGGCCGACGGGTGAGATCCCTCATAGTTTTCTCAGTGTCTTTCTCAGTGTTGCTTCCCGCACGAATCACCGTGTGGCCGTAGTGTCTGGTCGCGCCGAGCCCCGGCAAGCAGTTCGTACACCGAAGACGTTTCGAACAGAGAGGGACCATTGATGATCTCGTTGCGTGCTCGATTCACCGGTGCCACCCTGACCGTCGGCGGACTGGCCGCCGCGGCGGCCCTGCTCGTCTCCGGAACCGCCTCGGCCGGCGTCGCCGACTATCTGGAGCCCCTGGCCACCACGACCTGTTCGTCCGCACAGTTCAAGGACACGCTGAACGCCAAGTATCCGGACCTGGCCAGGGCGCTGCCCGAAGAGAAGATGAACCAGCTGACCACGATCCTCGACGTGCCGGTCGACCAGCGACAGCAGCGGATCAACGAGCGCCGCGCCGAGATCGAGCAGCGCATCCACGACAACCCCGAGACCGCCCAGCTCCTACAGGACAACCCGCAGACCGGCGAGGTGGTGCGGCAGATCTTCCAGGACGTCGCCAACAGCTGCCAGGGCTGACTATCCGGGCAGCCCATGAGGTACGTCACGTGACGGCCCTCACAGTTTTCTCACGATTGGTTCAGATCGAAATCAGACGGGGAGCCTAACGTCGAATCGCCCGTTGCGGCGGCAGCCCGCCGCCGCAACGGGGACGCTCACGAACCGAAAGGCTCTCGTCCATGACTCTGCGTGCCCGATTCGCCGCTGCCACCGGTGCCACCGCCCTGGCCCTCCTGATCCCCGGCACCGCCTCGGCCGACCCCACCGAACAGCTTGCGCCGCTGTTGGATTCGACCTGCACCTTCAGCCAGGTGGATGCCGCCCTGCACGACCAGGCTCCGCAGCTGGCCGCGATCCTGGACGCCAACCCCGACGAGAAGGCCCAGTTGCAGCAGCTGTTCGACCAGCCCGTCGAACAGCGCCGCGCCCAGGTCCAGCAGTACCTGCAGCAGCACCCGGACCAGGTCCAGCAGGCCGAGAACGACCCGCGCGCCGCCCAGGCCCGTCAGATCATCCGGTCCGTCGCCGACACGTGCCACAACTACCCGGCATGATCCCGGCGGGATGACGAGACGGCGAGGTGAGGCCAGCCTCTCTCGTCATCCCGGCGAAGCCGGGAACAATGAACCTCGTGACGAGCGAGCGGGAGACTCCGATTGTGCTGCTGGTCGACGACGACGAGGATTTGCTGGCGTCGGTCGAGCGGGGGCTGCGGCTGTCCGGGTTCCAGGTGCTGATCGCCCGCGACGGGGCCGAGGCGCTGCGCTGCGTGAGCGAGCAGTCGCCCGATGCCATCGTGCTCGATATGAATATGCCGGTGCTCGACGGCGCGGGCGTGGTGACGGCGCTGCGGGCGATGGGTAACGAGGTGCCGATCTGCGTGCTGTCGGCCCGCAGCTCGGTCGACGACCGGATCGCCGGGCTGGAATCGGGGGCCGACGACTATCTGGTCAAGCCGTTCGTCCTGGCCGAGCTGGTCGCCCGCATCAAGGCGCTGCTGCGCCGCCGCACCGACACCGCCACCCCGGCCGCGCCGGGCACGATCACGGTGGGCCCGCTCGACATCGACGTGGCGGGCTATCGGGCGCTGCTGCACGGCCGCGAAATCGAGCTCACCAAGCGGGAATTCGAGCTGCTGTCCACGCTGGCCCGCAACGCCGGTGTGGTGCTGAGCCGGGAACGCCTGCTGGAGCTGGTCTGGGGCTACGACTTCGCCGCCGACACCAATGTGGTCGACGTGTTCGTCGGCTACCTGCGCCGCAAGCTGGAGTCCGACGGGACGCCGCGGCTGCTGCACACCATCCGGGGAGTCGGGTTCGTGCTGCGGGCACCGAAATGACCTCCGGCACCGGCAGGCGGCGACGCCGGTCGTATTCGCTGCGCACCCGCGTGGCGGCCGCGGCGGCCCTCGGCGCGCTCATCATCGCCGCCGTGCTGAGCTGGGTGTCGGTGCGCGCGTTGGAACGCAACAACCTGTCGCAGGCCGATCAGGAGCTGACCCTCGTCTCGCGCGTAGTGATGATCCAGCCCGAATGGGCGGTGGTGCTGCTGGCGTTCCTTCCGGCCAAGAAGGACATCGCGGTCACTATCCACGACAACGGCGCCGTCCGGGCCACCACGACCGTGCGGCTGCCGGTTCTCGATCCGGGCCCGCACACCCTGACCATCGACGGCACCCCCTGGCGGGTGCTGACCACCACCGAGAACCAGCCGGACGGCCGCCAGGTCTCGATGGGCATACCCCTGACACAGGCCTATCGCACCACGGCCGAACAGCGCCGCTGGGTGCTGGTCGCGGCCGGGCTGGCGGTGGCCGCGGCGGCCGGGCTGGGCTGGGTGTTCGGCGGGCGCGCGGTGCGCCCGATCGCCGATCTGACCCGGCAGGTCGGCGCCCACAGCGGCACCGGCGAGCCGCGCGCACCGGTGGACGGTTCCGGCGTCCGCGAGGCCGAACAGCTCGCCGAGGCGGTGAACTCGCTGCTGGACCGGGTGAACAAGGCACAGGCCACGACCGCGGCGGCGCTGGAGACCGCCCGCGACTTCGCGGCCGTCTCGGCCCACGAACTGCGCACCCCGCTCACCGCGATGCGCACCGATCTCGAGGTGCTGGGCACGCTGAACCTGGACGAGAATCAGCGCAACGAGATCCTCACCGATCTGCAGCGCAGTCAGGGCCGGGTGGAGGCGACGCTGGCCGCCCTGGAACGACTGGCCGCGGGCGATCTCACCAACGAACGCGACCATGTCGAAACCGATGTCGCGGAGCTGGTCGACCAGGCCGCGCACGACGCCATGCGGCACTTCCCCCAGCTGACCGTGCGCATCGAGACCGATCCGGAACTGATCACCCGCGGCCTGCCCACCGGCCTGCGACTGGCCGTGGACAACGCCCTGGCCAATTCGGCACGGCACGGCAAGGCGACCCAGGCGCTGGTGTCGGCGCACCGCACGCCCGACGGATACATCGTGATCTCGGTCGACGACAACGGCCACGGCATCCCGCCCGAGGAACGCGATGCCGTATTCGAACGCTTCTTCCGCGGCAGCCAGGCCAGTAAGGGTGGTTCGGGACTGGGATTGGCGCTGGTCGCACAGCAGGCGCAGTTGCACGGCGGCCGCGCCTATTTCGACGACGGCACGCTGGGCGGCGTGCGGCTGGTGCTGGCGTTGCCGGACCGACCGGCCCCCGCGACCCTTACCGAACCCTCAGACGGACGCCAAATGTAGTGCAAGGACGGCCCCTACAGTCGGTGGGGTGACCGGAAAACGTGCTCGCTGGATCCTTCTCGTGGTAGCCGTCGTCGCCCTCGGCGCGATCGGTGGCGGCCTGGTCTGGTGGTTGCGACCAGAATCGGCGCCTACCGGGATCGCACTGGTGAACAACGACACCGGACCGACCGGCGCCAAGGTCGTGAAGGCATTGCAGGCCGGCGGCGGCCACGACTGGCAGGCGGTGCAGGCGAGCGACGCCGATACCTCCGAGTACGCGGCGGTGATCACCCTGCCCGCCGACCTGTCCTCCTCGGTCGGCTCGCTGGCCACCGCACAGCCGCACCGGGCGCAGGTCACCGTGGCCACCAACAAGCACGCCGATGCGAATCTGGTCAACGATGCGGTGAACCAGGTGACCCAGCGGATCAGCGCGGCGGGCGTCGACGAGACGCTGGCCGCCATCACGACCGCGCGTGGGTCGGTTCAGCAGGTGGCGTTCACGACCCAGATGTTGGGTGCGGGTGTGCAGATGGCCGGCCAGGCGTCGGATCGGTTCGGTGGCGGCGCCGGTCAGATGCTCGGCTTCCTGAACACCGCCAAGAACGGCGCGAGCCAGTTGACCTCGGGGATAGGTCAGCTCAACGACGCGCTCACCGCGGCGACGAGCCAGGCCAACAGCCTGGCGAGCGCCCTGGATGCGACCGGCGTGACCATCGGCCAGGTGAATCAGTCGGCCACCGCCGTGACCACCGGCCTGGACCAGGTGCTGCCGCTGCTGCGGTCGCTGCCGTTCGCGGGCGATCCGCGGCTGGCCGACGTCATCGGCAAACTCGATGCGCTGCGCGGCATTTCCGGCCAGGCCAGTTCTCAGCTGTCCGGATTCGCCCAGCTCACCGGCAGCAGCACCGATCCGAATACCCCGGTGGGCACGCTGCTGCGCGATGCGGCCAACCGCTTGACCGCCGCGGGCGCGCAACTGAATCAGGGCGCGGAGCTTGCCAAGCAGGTGCCGCAGATCGCCGATCAGGGTGCGAGCCAGCTGACCGCCGCCATGCAGGCGCTCACCGGCGGCGTCGCGCAACTCCAGCAGATCGTGTCGAACCTGACAACGCAGACGGGCAAGGCATTGAATGCCCTGCCCGCCCGCAGCAGCAATCAGCAGTCAGCGATCGCGACGAACCTGAGCAACCCGGTCGACGTGGTGCGCAGATAACCCGCGATCACACCATCAGTTGCCGACGTTGAGCAGGTCGATGATGAAGACCAGGGTCTTGCCGGACAGCTGGTGTCCCGCACCGGCGGGGCCGTAGGCCAGTTCCGGCGGGATGGTGAGCTGACGGCGGCCGCCGACCTTCATGCCGGGGATGCCCTCCTGCCAGCCCTGGATGAGGTTACGCAGGGGGAAGGTGAGGGACTCGCCGCGGTTCCAGGAGGAGTCGAATTCCTCACCGGTGTCGTACTCCACGCCGACGTAGTGCACCTCGACGGTGCCGCCGGGCACCGCTTCGGCACCGTCGCCCTCGATAAGGTCCTTGATCTGCAGGGTGGTGGGCGCGGGGCCGTCCTGGAACTCGACTTCCGGCTTGGTCATGCGTCCTCTTCCGTTCGATGGATAAAGCCGACGTAGGGTTCACCATATCGCCGTGTTTCAAACCAGGGACCGTACCCGGCCCGCAATCGCCGGGCACTCGCAGGCAGGATGGGTGCCCGTGGCCGACGTGATCGATATCGCCGACCCCGCCGATCCGCGGGTCGCCGACTTTCGGGACCTGAACTCCGCCGACCGCCGTCCGGATCTGCCGGGCCGCAAGGGTCTGGTGATCGCCGAGGGCGTGGTCGTGGTGCAGCGCATGCTGGCCTCGCGGTTCACGCCGTTCGCACTGTTCGGAACCGGCCGCCGCCATGAGCAATTGGCCGCGGACCTGGCCGATGTCGACGTGCCCTACTACCGCACCACGGCGACGGTGATGGCCGAGGTGGTCGGATTCCACCTCAATCGCGGGGTGCTGGCCGCGGCCCGCCGACCGCCCGAGCTCACCGTGGACGACGTGCTGGCGTCGGCACGAACGGTCGCGGTGCTCGAGGGGGTGAACGATCACGAGAACATCGGGTCGATCTTCCGCAATGCGGCCGGGCTCGGCGCCGATGCGGTGCTGTTCGGCGACCGCTGCGCCGACCCGCTGTACCGGCGCGCGGTGCGGGTGTCGATGGGACATGTGCTGCGCGTTCCGTTCGCCCGGCTGCCACGCTGGCCGGACGATCTGGAGTTGCTGCGGGACAAAGGATTTCAGATCATTGCCCTGACCCCGAATCCGGCCGCCGCCACCCTGGCGAAGGCCATGACCGGTGATCGGGTGGCACTGCTGCTCGGCGCCGAGGGACCGGGCCTGACCGAGGAGGCGATGTGCGCCACCGATGTTCGGGCCCGGATCCCGATGACACCGGGTACCGACTCGCTGAATGTGGCCACCGCCGCCGCGATGGCCTTCTACGAAAGGGTGCGCACATCGTGATGCCGACCCCCTACCGGCACGCTCCGGAACCCACGCCGTGGGCACCGGGGGTAGCGGTCGCGATCTTCGTCGCGGCACTCACCGCGGCGGGGGTGTTCTCCTTCGGCGCCGCACTGGCACAGGTGCATTGGCTGCTCGCGGTGGCGGTGAATCTGATCGCCGTCGGCGGCGCCGCCCCCACGGCCTGGCGCTGGCGCGACACACCGGTGACGCGCTGGGTGCTTGCGGGGATGGCCGCGGGAATTCTGCTGGGCTGGGTAGCCCTGCTGGTGGCGGCGCTGGCGTAGCTTCTTCCGTCCTTCCGGCGTGCTTTCGGCCGCAATCACGACACCCGGTCGCGCCCGCGCAGCCAGCCGAACCAGCGGCGGCCGTTGTGGGTGGGGGCCGGGGGCTTTTGCGGAGTGACCGGGGGCGGGGCCTCACCCTTGGGGTAGAGGCTGAATCCGCATACCGCGATATCGGTCGGCTTCAGCGCGTCCTCGGACCTTGCTCCGCGGTAACGGAATCCGAGCCATTCGAAGTTGGCCTCGTCCGCGAAATCCGGCGGATCGAAGGGCAGGATCTGCGGATCGGGCAGTTCCCCGGGCTGCAGTTGCACCGGATGCTCGCCCGCCCAGAAGGGCCGTTCCCAGATCAGCGGCAGTCCTTCGTCCTCGAGGATGTTGACGCGGGTGGCGCTGAACGCACGCCGGAATTCGCCGCGCTCCCAATGCGCGAACGCGCCCCAGCCGCGCGGAATGTCGTAGGAGATCAGATAGGTCTGTTCGGAGGCCAGCGGGCGCACCAGCAGTTCCGGCAGTGTCGTCGGGCGGCCCAGCGCGGCCTGGGTCGTGCACACCACCGTCACCCCCGGATAGCAGCCGATGTACACCGACCCCGGATCCGGTCCCGCCCACACCTTCAGCGTGCCCGAGGCGGCCGGGACCACATCGCGATCCGGATTGAGCTGCTTGGCCAGGGCCAGGGCGGCCTCCGGATCGGGATCCGGGTGCGCGCGCAACACCGCCACCGGGTCGGGATCGTCGACGTACCAGAGGGACGAGGCTGTAGACGGCACTTCCGCTCCTCCCGGTCCTCGTGCTGCCCTCCGCCGCGGGAAGTGCAGCTACTATCGAGCAAACCTCGGATACCGAGCGCCGCATCGGCGGCATATCAAAAATCTACCCCTCCAAGGCGCGAAACCGTTGCCCTTCGCATCCTGGACGGGCGTGTCAAGAACGGTGGCGAACCTAGTGGCCCGAGCTGCGCACGCCGAGGAGCACGTCCTCCCAGGACGGCATGGGTGCCTTGCCACGCTTGGCGCGGTTGGACTTCTGCGCGGGTTTGCCGGTGCCCGACTGCGCGGGCGCGGAGGTTTTGCTCGCCGCGGGCGCGGCAGGGGCCGATTCCGCGGCAGGGGCCGGGGCGGGCGTCGAATGCGCCGGGGCGGCAGGCGGGTTGGCGGCGGGCGGCGGCGTGGCCGGAGCCGACGGCGCGGGGCTCTTGGACGCGGGAGCCTTGGCTGCGGGCGCGGTGCCCTTGGCGGCCACGGGCACCGCGCTGCCACCGACCGCGGCACGTGGCTCGTAGTACTCGTCGAAGCTCGCGCCGCTCTCCCCCGCGGTGGTGGTCGCCGCGGCCGGGGCGGCCTCCTCGCGCGGTGCGGGCGCGGCGGGTTCGACCGGCGCGGGCTCGGCGGCCGGCTCGGGCAGGATGGTGGCCAGACCGCGCAGGGCCCGGCCGAAATCGGGATCGATCAGATCCGTCGCCGGATCGTCCAGGGGCACCACCGAACCGCCGTGGGCGTCGGGCTGGTAGCGCCAGTGCGCGGCGATCACCGAACGGCCCGCCTGCCACTGCAATTGCGCGACCCAGTAGTTCTTCTCGTCCTTCCAGGCATCCCATTCGGCGATGTCGATATTGTGCCCGCGCTCGGCGAAGGCGGCCGAGACGATATCGATGAGGGTCTCGACGGCCGGACCGTCCTTGCGTACCGGGTGGGCCTTCTGCGCGAGTTCGGCGGCGCGGGCCCGCTCCAGCAGCACCGGGTAGGCAAACCGCTCGACCCGGCTGGCGGGCATACCGGATTCCTCGGTCACCTGTTCCACGGAGGCACCCGCACGGATACGGGCCTGGATATCGCGAGGACGCATCGTAGCTTCCATTTCGATCTCTATCTGGCCGAATCGGGCAAGGTCTCCGCGGGCGGCGGCGCGCAGTTTCTCGTCGGCGGGCAGCCGGTACTTCTGGCCGGTTTCGGTATCGATGCACACGATGTGCGCGGAATCGGGCGTCAATCCGATCACTCGAAGTTCACGCACCGTTACCTCCTTATCGCTGCGTCGATCACAGCCAGGCTCGCGACACCGCCCACGTTATGGAACAGTAGTGCACTTCTGAGATTCGTGTGGCAAGACACGCGCGCCGAAATCTCTCACGAGACCCCGGCGCGCGCTAATCTGCTCTGTTCTGATCTCAGCCCAGGCGTTCGACGACCCAGTCGACGCAGCGGGTCAGCTGGGAGACGTCCTCGGGGTCGATGGCCGGGAACATGCCGATGCGCAGCTGGTTGCGGCCCAGTTTGCGGTACGGCTCGGTGTCGACGATTCCGTTGGCGCGCAGCACCTTCGCCACCTGAGCGGCGTCCACCGACTCGGCGAAATCGACGGTGCCGACGACCTGCGAGCGGTGCGCCGGATCGACGACGAACGGGGTGGCGTATTCGCTCGATTCGGCCCACGAATACAGCCGCGAGGAGGAATCGAGGGTGCGCTTGACCGCCCAGTCCAGGCCGCCGTTGCCGTTGAGCCATTCGATCTGATCGGCGAACAGCAGCAGGGTGGCCAGTGCCGGGGTGTTGTAGGTCTGATCCTTGGTGCTGTTGTCGAGCGCGATCGGCAGCGACAGGAACTCGGGGGTGTAGCGACCCGAATCCTTGATTTCGGCAACCCGTTCCAGGGCCTTGGGGCTCATCAGCGCGACCCACAGACCACCGTCGGAGGCGAAGCACTTCTGCGGCGCGAAGTAGTACACATCGGCGTCGGCGACATTGACCGGCAAACCGCCCGCGCCCGAGGTGGCGTCGATGGCGACGAGCGCATTCTCCGAACCCGCCGGGCGCTGCACCGGAACCGCGACGCCGGTGGAGGTTTCGTTGTGCGCCCACGCGATCACGTCGGCGGCCGGATCGGCGACCGGTTCGGGCGCGGTGCCCGGATCGCTGGAGATCACGATGGGATCGCCGATGAACGGATTCTTCTTGGCCACCGAGGCGAACTTCGAGCTGAATTCGCCGTAGGTCAGGTGCAGCGAACGCTCCCGGATCAGGCCGAAGGCCGCCGCATCCCAGAACGCGGTGGTGCCGCCGTTACCGAGCACGACCTCGTAACCGTCGGGCAGCGAGAACAATTCGCGCAGGCCCGAGCGCACCCGCGCCACCACGTCCTTGACGGGCTTCTGGCGGTGGCTGGTGCCCATGACGGACGCGCCCACCTCGACGAGGGAACGCAGTTGCTCGGGGCGGACTTTCGACGGGCCGCAGCCGAACCGTCCGTCGGCGGGCTTCAGATCGTCGGGGATGGTCGGGAACGCAGCGGTCATGGCACCAGACTAGAGGCTGGCCGGGCGGTCGAATGCGGTGGGTCACCCGCAACTTTGTGATTCGTATGACCGTATTACCGTGACGTCGGTCACCATCCGGCTACCGTGGGGCTGTGAGCGAGCTTGCGAGCGAACCATCGACACAGCGCGCCTTGCGCACGGCGGCGCCGAGCGCCAGCGAGGTGACGTCGTGAGCATGGCCGCGTACGACGAGTCGGGCGTCGCACCCTTCGGGTCGGCGGCCGCGACGGCCTCGGGTTGGGGCGCATATGCCGGTCTGCTGAGCAGGCTGTCGACCCAGCTCGAATCGCACGGATTCGCGCTGCGGCACGGCGCGCTCTCACCGACCGCACGCCGCGAGCTACTGCTGCGCGGCCTCGCGGGCACGGCCACCATCCTCGGCGTGCGGCCTCGCCGCACCGAGCCCGGGCACCGCTTCTGGGTGCGCCTGCAGATCGAGGGGCAGCTCCCGTACGAGACCAGGGTGCGGCAGCGCGTGAGCGAGGCCGACCTCGACCTGATGCAACCCGGCGATATCGTCGGCTGCCGGGTCGACCCGGGCGACCGCGACCGGGTGGTGCTGTATGTGCCGAGCCCGGAGGAGGCGACCCGGGTCAGCATGTCGAAGATCCTCGCCGACGGCCGCCGCGCCGATGCCACGGTTTTGGCCGCCACCCCGATCGCCGCCGACTACTCCGGCCGCGACGATCCGGTGCTGCGCCTGGATCTGGAGCTGCGGGCCTGGGACGAGCCGCAGCCCTGGCGGGTACGCGTCGTCCAGCCCGTACCGCTGACCGCGATCGAATTGGTCGACCTGGGACGGCATCTGGAGGTCGCGTTCTTCACCGTCGACCGCGGCGAATCGGTGGCCGTGGATTGGGCCGCCTCGCTGGCGGATCCCTAGGGCAGCTTGACGAATTCGAAGCCCTGGGCGCGCAGTTTCGGCAGGGCGATCAGCATGCCGGGGGCCGTGCCGGAGCGCGGGCGATGCATGTGGGCGATCGAGATCGCGCCGGGCTGCGCCTGCGCCATGGCCCGCTGCACCTGGGCCGCGGAGTAGGTGGCGCCCGCGTCGGCGTTGATGCTGAAACCCACGGGCTGTTCGCCCAGGTCGCGCACGATCGAGACCGCGACATCGTCGTAATGGGCGGTGCCGGTGCGGAAGAACCGCGGCGGGTGTCCCAGCAGTTTCGTCAGCGTCTCGTGGTTGCCCCACACCTCGTCGACCGCCTGTTGCGGCGAGGCGGTGCCGGGGATCTCGTAGGCGGCGCGCCCGTTCACCGACAGCGGGCAGTGCCGGGTGCCGTGATTGGCCAGCTCGAACAGCGGATTCGCCGCCAGCCGCGCGGCGCGCGCGGGATCGGCGTCGATCCAGCGCTTGTTCAGGAACAGCGTCGCCGGAATCTGCTGCTCGATGAGGAAATTCACCAGCACGTCGTTGATTTCGTCGTTGTGCGGGCCGCCGCAGGCATCGAAGGTCAGCGCCATCTGCTTGCCGTCGGCCGGGACGCCGGTGATGATGCCCGGCAGGTCCATGCCCCACCGACTGGGTTGGTGCCCAGCGTATTTCGCGGCCACCGCCTGCGGTGCGGCGGTGTGACCGACCGGCGCCCGCACGGGCACCGGACCGGCCGAGGTCGCCTGCGGTGCGGCGGTGGTGGTCGCCGGTTCCGGCGAATTACCCTGTGCCGTACTGCATCCGGTGGTCGCGAAGCCCGCGGCCAGTGCCGCGCCCGCGACCAGCAATCCACGCCTCGACAGTCCGCCATCCGCCACGGACCGGATGTTACGCGATGCCGACCGGTCGGTCGACGTTCACGCCGCGCCCGCGCGCCGCGGCCTGGGCAGGACCGAAATCTCCAGCGCTACACGACGAATCGCCCCGCCGGATCGGCAGGGCGATTCGATCGGTGAGACCTACTTGCGAACCACGTTGTCCCACCCGGCGACGCTCGCGGCGGGACGGGGCTGCGGGCCGGTGTAGATGGCGGCGGGGCGGACCAGCTTGCCCAGCTGCTTCTGCTCCAGGATGTGCGCACACCAGCCCGCGGTGCGCCCACAGGTGAACATGGCGGGCATCATGTGCGCCGGCACCTCGGCGAAGTCCAGGATCACCGCCGCCCAGAATTCGACGTTGGTCTCGATAGCACGGTCGGGACGGCGCTCGCGCAGCTCGGCGAGGGCGGCCCGTTCCAGTTCGGCGGCCACCTCGAAACGGGGTGCACCCAGGCGCTCGGCGGTGTCACGCAGCACCCGGGCGCGCGGGTCCTCGGCCCGGTACACCCGGTGGCCGAAGCCCATCAGCTTCTCCTTGCGGTCGAGGATGCCCTTGACCAACGCGCGGGCGTCGCCGGTCTGCTCGACCTCCTCGATCATCGGCAGCACGCGGGCCGGGGCGCCGCCGTGCAGCGGACCGGACATGGCGCCGATCGCGCCGGACAGGCAGGCCGCCACGTCGGCGCCGGTGGAGGCGATCACGCGGGCGGTGAAGGTGGAGGCGTTCATGCCGTGTTCGGCGGCCGAGACCCAGTAGGCGTCGATGGCCTCGATGTGGCGCGGATCCGGATCACCCTTCCAGCGGGTCATGAACCGCTCCGTGATGGTGTCGCACTCGTCGATCTTCTTCTGCGGCACGGCGGGCTGATAGATGCCGCGCGCGGACTGCGCCACATAGGACAGAGCCATCACCGACGCGCGGGCCAGATTCTCCCGGGCGGTGTCGTCGTCGATGTCCAGCAGCGGCTGGTAACCCCAGATCGGGGCGAGCATGGCGAGGCCCGCCTGCACGTCGACCCGCACGTCGCCGGTGTGCACGGGCAGCGGGAACGGTTCGGCGGGCGGCAGGCCGCGTCCGAACTCGCCGTCGACCAGCAGAGCCCACACATCGCCGAAGGTCACCTTGTTGGCGACCAGGTCCTCGATGTCGACGCCCCGGTAGCGCAGCGCACCACCGTCCTTATCGGGTTCGGCGATGTCGGTGGTGAAAGCCACCACACCTTCCAGACCACTGACGAAGTCGGGGGGTACGGCAGGACCGGTGGGGGCCGCAGCGCTGGTAGTCATGTTGTGACTCTCCTTGCAAATCGGGCCGCACGATCTGTGGGCGGCCACGCGGTATTCGATGGGCGCCCGTCGCGGGCGTGCTCGTCGTTTCCGCTCCAGGGACGCGCGCCGATCACCTAGAACCTTAGTCGGTCGCCTACTGCGGAGTAACGTCTGGTCCATGCGCGACGAGCAGAATTCACCTGGCTCACCCGAGAGCGAAACGCGGGGCGAAACAGCCGAGGTCGATCCCGCGCTGCAGGCGCACATGGATATCGCCGCCATGCGCGCCGAATACGGCGGCGACCCGGATCTGGACGAATCGTGGCTGGCCGACGGTTGGGAACCGTTGCTGCGCAGCTGGATCGAGCAGGCCACCCGCGCCGGTATCGCCGAACCGAATGCGATGGTGCTGGCCACCGTGGAGCTCACCGACACCGGACCGCGCCCCGCCTCGCGCACCGTACTGTGCAAAGGACTTTCCTCCGAGGGTGTGACCTTTTACACGAATTACGGATCCGACAAGGGGCGGCAATTGGCCGCGGTTCCCTTTGCGTCGATCACCTTCGCCTGGCCCGCACTCGGGCGGCAGGTGAATCTGCGCGGCCCGGTCCGGCAGGTCGCTCCCGAGGTGACCGCGGTCTATTGGCGTTCACGCCCCCGCAATTCCCAGTTGGGAGCCTGGGCGTCGGATCAATCGCAACCGATCGCCTCCCGCACCGACCTCGACCGCGTCCTGACCGAGGCCACCGCCCGCTTCGAGGGCGTCGACCAGATCCCCGTCCCCGCGAACTGGGGCGGCTACCTCCTCCGCCCCGACCAGGTCGAATTCTGGCAGGGCCGCCGCAGCCGCCTCCACAACCGCATCCGCGTCACCCTCGACCCCGGCACCACCGACCCCGCCGCCATGAAACTCCAGCGCCTCCAGCCCTGACCCCGGCCTCCAGCCCTGACCCCGGCCTCCAGCCGGGGAATAAACAAGGCCGCCGCCAGGAATGAATGGGGCCACTCACCTCACATCCCTTGGCTCCGGCGGCCCCACATCCCTTGGCTCCGGCGGCCCCACATCCCTTGGCTCCGGCGGCCCCACATCCCTTGGCTCCGGCGGCCCCACATCCCTTGGCTCCGGCGGCCCCACATCC
>NZ_JADLQQ010000020.1 GCF_015477765.1 Nocardia transvalensis
CCACGTGTTACTCACCCGTTCGCCGCTCGTGTACCCCGAAGGGCCTTACCGCTCGACTTGCATGTGTTAAGCACGCCGCCAGCGTTCGTCCTGAGCCAGGATCAAACTCTCCGTTGAAGACTCTAGAAAGCGAATCACTCGTGACTCGCAATCAAAAGTATCTCGAACCAGAGTCCGAAAACCTAACTAAAACGCCAGCCGGAAATTAGCTGACAAAAAATGTCCATCCCTCACACGGGGGTATGAGAGACAGAAACCAAAAACATTTGGCACTGACATTCATCGACACACTATTGAGTTCTCAAAGAACACACGCACAAACCGTCTACCGGGCGGTGAGCCCGCTATATCGGAGAGGCAACTTTTTACCAGCTTAGCTCAACCGCGAGCGCGGATCCAAATCCGCGATCTTGGTGGAGCCAGTGTGATCGTCAGGCGCTCCTCGTCCAACCTCGTGTCCCGGCCCTTTCGGCTCCGGGTCGGTGTCCGTGTCGCTCTGACCTGGAATAAGTTACGTGGCGGTGGATTCCATGTCAAATCCCCTGGTCAGACCACCCGTTCGATCTCCGCGCCCAGCGATCGCAGGTTCTCCACGAAATGCGGGTAGCCCCGGTCGATGTGGAACACGTCGTGCACCTCGGTCACGCCGTCGGCGACCAGACCCGCCAGCACCAGACCCGCGCCCGCCCGGATATCCGAGGACCAGACCGGCGCACTCGACAGCCGCGGGATTCCCCGCACCACCGCATGATGACCGTCGGTCCGCGCATCGGCGCCGAGCCGGATCATCTCTTCCACGAACCGGAAGCGCGCCTCGAAGATGTTCTCGGTGATCATCGAGGTGCCATCGGCGATGGCGGCCAGCCCGATCGCCATCGGCTGCAGGTCGGTGGGAAATCCGGGGAACGGCAGCGTGGAGAAGTTCACCGCGCGCGGCCGCTCGGCCTGCACGACCCGAAAACCGTCCGGTTCGAAGGAAATTCGCGCGCCCGCGGAGCGGAGCTTGTCCAGCACCAGGGATAGATGCTTGGGATTGACGCCGGTCACCCGCACGTCGCCCTGCGTCATGGCCGCGGCGATTCCCCAGGTGGCGGCCACGATCCGGTCGCCGATCACGCGGTGGGTGGTCGGCGAGAGCTTCTGCACGCCCTCGATGGTGAGCACCGAGGTCCCGGCGCCGCTGATGTGCGCGCCCATCCGGGTCAGCATCGTGCACAGGTCGACGATCTCCGGTTCCCGCGCGGCATTGTCGATGACCGTCTCCCCCTCGGCCAGTACCGCCGCCATCAGGATGTTCTCGGTGGCGCCCACCGACGGGAAGTCCAGCCGGATCCGGGCCCCCTGCAGCTCGTCGGCCCTCGCGACCAGGCAGCCGTGCTCGATCTCGCTGGTCGCGCCGAGCAACCGCAGACCCGCCTGGTGCATATCGAGCGGACGGGAGCCGATCGCGTCACCACCCGGCAGCGCCACGACGGCCCGCTTGCACCGGGCCATGAGCGGTCCGAGCACACACACCGAGGCCCGGAACTGGGTGACCGCCGGAAAGTCCGCGTGATATTTCGGTTCGGCTGGGGTGGTGATGGCCACCACCGAGCCGTCGACGGTGACATCGCAGCCGAGGCCGCGCAGCACCTCGGCCATGAGCGGCACGTCGAGGATGTCGGGGCAGTTCGTGATCGTCGTCGTGCCCTCCGCCAGTAAGGCGGCGGCCATCAGCTTGAGGACGCTGTTCTTGGCGCCACCCACCGCGACCTCGCCGGCAAGCCGACTGCCACCGGTCACCAGAAACCGTTCACTCACGGGGCTCAGCCTAATGGTCGGTGCCGGTGATCGCGCCGTCTCCACCGGGTCGCCACAGCACATCGCCGTCCGGGTTCGCCACCCGCCCGAGGATGAACAGCAGGTCCGACAGCCGATTCAGATACTTTGCCGGAAGCACGCTGGTGTCGTCCGGGTGGGCCGCGACGGCCGCCCACGCCGAGCGTTCGGCGCGGCGCGCCACGGTGCGGGCGGTGTGCAGCAGGGCAGCCAGCGGGGTGCCGCCGGGCAGAATGAACGAATTCAGCGGGGCCAGTTCGGCATTGAACTCGTCGCACCACTTCTCCAGCCGATCGATATAGGGCTGGGTGATGCGCAGCGGCGGGGTCTTGGGTTCGGCCACCACGGGGGTGGACAGGTCGGCACCCGCATCGAACAGGTCGTTCTGCACCTGGCGCAGGACCTGCAGAATCTCCGGCGCCGGCTGCCCCACGGCGATCGCGACACCGATCGCGGCATTCGTCTCGTCGCAGTCGGCATAGGCGACCAACCGCGCATCGGTCTTGGCCACCCGCGAGAAATCGCTCAGCCCGGTGGTGCCGTCGTCGCCGGTCCGCGTGTAGATCCGCGTCAGATGCACACTCATGGGACAAGTATGCGGGCCGACCTCAGAGCGTGGGGCGGCGGCGGATGCGATCGGACGGCCTGGATTCCACCCAGGACAGGAAGGCGGCCAGCGCACCGCGGTCGAGCGCCAGCTCATAGCTGCCGTCGCCGTCGGAGACCGCGATGACGATGATGTCGTCGGTCATGATGTCGTACTCGTCGCCGACCGGGCCGCGCCGATCCACCACCTCGATGCCGCGCCGGTGAATGGTCGAATCCGGTCCCAGCTTCAGGCTGGTGAGCTTGTAGAAGACCAGCCGGTCCTCGTCGTAGCGGATCAACCCGTGCCGCCAGCCCTGACCGCCCTTGGCCGGTAGCACCCGCAGGATCGCCGCCGTCCCACCGCGCCGCAGCATCACGAATCGATAGACCGACGCCAACGCCAAGACGACGAGCAGCAGCACCAGAATGATCAGAAGCACCATCCCGGTCCGCAATCCAGGTCCGTCCCTTCGCCTTTGCCCCTGTGGTAGCGAGTGCCGTGCCATCCCCGAACAAGGTCACCGTGGGGGCGAGTCTACAAACCACCTCCGCACCCGGAAGCGACAGGTACGCCCTGTCACGGTCGAGCCTATCGGTCGCCGAGTGCCCGGGGATCCACTCGCGCAAACAGTCGGTCCCGCAATGCGTTCCGCAGGACTCATCCCATGCTGAACGGTTGCCCCCACACGGTCACCGTGCTCTCGACGCGATCGGTGACCACATCGGCCGTGACGAACGTCCTGGCCTGGGCATATCCGGCACAGCCGTCGATCGCGAAGGTCTCGTCCGTCCAGCTCACGCTCGCATGCGGGCCGGTGACCCGGCGGTACTGCTTGTGCGACTCGCTGCGTCAACTCATCGATGATCAGGTGAAGCTGAGATATTGCCCGTGATCGAAATTACACCATCGACAGCCGGAAACGCCGTGCGGCGGTCCCGGAAAATTTCCGGAACCGCCACACAGCTTGCGAATTCGGTTGCCGCCCTTGGCGATCAGGCGCCCGCGGCCTCCACCGCGCGCACCCGGGCACGGGCCGCGTTCTGCTCGTCCTCGGAGGCGTTCGGATCGGCCAGCACCGACCGCGCGGTGTCGATATCCACGTCGCCGGCAAATTCCGCCGACTCGGCGAGGATTCGCACGGTTTTCGCGGTCACCGAGAAGAAACCACCGTGCACCGCGGCGACGATGCGCTCACCGTCGGTGTCGACGATGGTCACCGCGCTGTCCTCGGCCAGCTGGCCCAGGACCGGCTCGTGACCGGGCAGGATACCGATCTGCCCCTCCGTGGTCTGGGCGCTGACGAAACTCGCCTGGCCCGACCACAGCCTCCGCTCGATGGAGACCAGATCAACTGACATTTCCGCCATGGTGGACTACTTCCCGGCGATCTTCTTCGCGGCCTTCTCGACGTCGTCGAGACCACCGCAGGAGTTGAACGCCTGCTCGGGGTAGTGGTCGAATTCGCCTTTGCAGACCCGGTCGAAGTCGTCGATGGTCTGCTCCAGCGGCACGACCGAACCCACCTGGCCGGTGAACTTCTCGGCCACGATGAAGTTCTGGCCGAGGAACTTCTCCAGGCGACGGGCGCGGCCGACGGTGACCTTGTCCTCCTCGGAGAGCTCGTCCATGCCGAGGATGGCGATGATGTCCTGCAGCTCCTTGTACTTCTGCAGGATTCGCTTCACCTCGTTGGCGACGGCGAAGTGCCGGTCACCGACGATCGAGGCCTCGAGGATGCGCGAGGTCGAGGTCAGCGGGTCGACGGCCGGGTAGATACCCTTCTGCGAAATCGGGCGGGAGAGCTCGGTGGTCGCGTCCAGGTGGGCGAAGGTGGTCGCCGGGGCCGGGTCGGTGTAGTCGTCGGCGGGCACGTAGATCGCCTGCATCGAGGTGATCGAGCGGCCGCGGGTCGAGGTGATCCGCTCCTGCAGCTGCCCCATCTCGTCGGCCAGGGTCGGCTGGTAACCGACGGCCGAGGGCATGCGGCCCAGCAGGGTCGAGACCTCGGAACCGGCCTGGGTGAACCGGAAGATGTTGTCGATGAACAGCAGCACGTCCTGACCCTGCACATCGCGGAAGTACTCCGCCATGGTCAGCGCGGACAGGGCCACGCGCATACGGGTCCCCGGCGGCTCGTCCATCTGGCCGAAGACGAGGGCGGTGTCCTGCAGCACGCCCATCTCTTCCATTTCCAGGTGCAGGTCGGTGCCCTCACGGGTGCGCTCACCGACGCCGGCGAACACCGACGTGCCGGAGAACTCACGCGCGATGCGGGTGATCATCTCCTGGATCAGAACGGTCTTGCCGACACCGGCGCCACCGAACAGACCGATCTTGCCGCCCTTCACGTACGGGGTGAGCAGGTCGATGACCTTGATGCCCGTCTCCAGGATCTCGGTCTTGCCCTCGAGCTGGTCGAAGGACGGCGGCTGGCGGTGGATGCCCCACTGCTCGCCGTCGCGGCCGAGGCCCGGGGTGTCGAGGCAGTCGCCGAGGGCGTTGAAGACGTGGCCCTTGGTGACGTCACCGACCGGCACCGAGATCGGCTTGCCGGTGTCCTCGACGGGTACGCCGCGGACCAGACCGTCGGTCGGCTGCATCGAGATGCAGCGAACGATGTTGTCGCCCAGGTGCTGAGCGACCTCGAGGGTCAGGGTCTTGGCCACCGACGGGAGGGTGATCTCGGCGTGCAGAGCGTTGTACAGCTCCGGGATGGCACCCCGCGGGAACTCGACGTCCACGACGGGACCGATGACCCGAGCGACGCGGCCTGTACCAGCGCCCGCCCGGCTCTTGTTTTCTGCAGTAGTTGCTGCGGTCATGTCTTCTCTTCCTGGGTGGGCTTAGTCGCTCGAACTTGCTGCCAGCGCGTTCGCGCCGCCGACGATTTCACTGATTTCCTGCGTGATGTTCGCCTGCCGAATCGAGTTCGACTCGCGCGTCAGGGTGTTCACCAGGTCGGTGGCGTTGTCGGTGGCCGCCTTCATCGCGGTGCGGCGCGCGGCCGACTCCGAGGCCGCGGCCTCGAGCAACGACGAGTAGATGCGGGTGTTGATGTACTTCGGCAGCAGCCGGCCCAGCAACGTGTCCGCGTCGGGCTCGAATTCGTACAGCGGGTGCAGCTCCGCGGTCGGGGAATCCGTCACGAAGTCCTCGCCGAGGTCGTAGTTCTCCTCGACATAGCTCACCTGGATCGGTGCCAACCGGCGCACCTCCGGGACCTGCGACAGCATCGAGACGAACCGGGTGTAGACGATGTGGATCTCGTCGACGCCCTCGATCGTGCCTTCCCCGTTCCACGCGGGAACCTCGCCGTCGGCCCCGGCCATGAACGCCTCCACCAGGTGGTTGCAGGCCGCAGACGCATCGGTGTAATGCGGCTGCTGCGAGAACCCGACCCACGAACCGGCCACCTCGCGGTTGCGGAACGTGTAGTAGGTCAGGCCTTTCGCACCCATCACGTACAGCACCGGCTCCTTGCCCTCGGAGCGCAGTGTCGTCATGAGCTCCTCGGCGCGCCTGAGCACGTTCGCGTTGTAGCCGCCGGCCATACCGCGGTCGCTGGTGATGACCAGCACCGCGGCGCGGCGGGCATTCTCGCGCTCGGTCAGCAGCGGATGGTTGAGATTGGAGGAGGCGCTGGCGAGCTCGCTCAGCACCTTCGTGATCTCCTCCGCGTACGGCTTCGCGGCGGCAACGCGGGCTTGCGCCTTGCTGATTCGCGAGGTCGCGATCAGCTCCTGAGCCTTGGTGATCTTCTTGATCGAACTCACACTACGAATGCGGG
Source organism: Nocardia transvalensis (assembly GCF_015477765.1). Classification (GTDB taxonomy): domain Bacteria; phylum Actinomycetota; class Actinomycetes; order Mycobacteriales; family Mycobacteriaceae; genus Nocardia; species Nocardia transvalensis_A. The sequence continues at coordinate 6,195 of NZ_JADLQQ010000020.1, forward strand.
AGCGCAATTCGCGCAGGCTTGCCATCAGCTACTCACACTCCCTTCACATTCGCTCGAGACAGTCCCATGGGATTACCCGATCACTTCTCGACGTGCTTGCGGGTGACCGACAGCGACTCGACCTCTTCGTGGTCCAGCTCGCCGGCCTCGGGCTCGTTCACCACGCGGCTGCCGTCCGAAGCCAGGAAGCCGTGCTTGAACTTGTCGGTGGCGGCCTTGATCTGCTCGGCGGCCTCGCCCTCGAGCACCTTGCCGCCCTCGATCGCCTTGAACGCGTCGGCGGCGCTGCGGTGCAGATCCTCGAGCAGTTCGGCGTTGAAGCGGCGGATGTCGGCGACCGGCACCGAGTCGTAGTAGCCGCCGTCGACCAGGAACAGCGACACGATCTGGTCCTCGACCGAGACCGGGGAGTACTGATCCTGCTTGAGCAGCTCGACCCAGCGGGCACCGCGCTCGAGCTGCGCCAGCGAGGCGGCGTCCAGATCGGAGGCGAAGGCGGAGAACGCCTCCAGCTCACGGAACTGGGCCAGCTCCAGACGCAGCGAGCCCGACACCTTCTTCATGCCCTTGGTCTGCGCGGCGCCACCGACACGCGAGACGGAGGTACCGACGTTGATCGCCGGGCGCACACCCTTGTTGAACAGGTCGGACTCGAGGAAGACCTGGCCGTCGGTGATGGAGATCACGTTGGTCGGAATGAACGCCGAGATGTCACCGGCCTTGGTCTCGATGATCGGCAGACCGGTCATCGAGCCCGCGCCCATGTCGTCGGACAGCTTCGCGCAGCGCTCCAGCAGACGGGAGTGCAGGTAGAAGACGTCGCCGGGGTACGCCTCGCGGCCCGGCGGGCGGCGCAGCAGCAGCGAGATCGCGCGGTAGGCCTCGGCCTGCTTGGACAGGTCGTCGAACACGATCAGCACGTGCTTGCCCTGGTACATCCAGTGCTGGCCCAGCGCCGAACCGGTGTAGGGGGCCAGCCACTTGAAGCCGGCGGAGTCCGAGGCCGGGGCCGCGACGATGGTGGTGTACTCCATCGCACCGTGCTGCTCCAGCGCGGCCTTCACGCCCGCGATGGTCGAGCCCTTCTGGCCGATGGCGACGTAGATGCAGCGGACCTGCTTCTTCGGGTCACCGGTCTCCCAGTTGGCCTTCTGGTTGATGATGGCGTCGATGCAGACCGCGGTCTTACCGGTCTTGCGGTCGCCGATGATCAGCTGGCGCTGACCCCGGCCGATGGCGGTCAGCGCGTCGATGGCGGTGATACCGGTCGCCATCGGCTCGTGCACCGGCTGACGCTGCAGCACGCTCGCGGCCTGCAGCTCGAGGACGCGACGCTCCTCGGCCTCGATCTCGCCCAGGCCGTCGATCGGCTCGCCCAGCGGGTCGATGACGCGGCCCAGGAACTTGTCGCCGACCGGCACCGAGAGCACGTCACCCGTGCGGCGGACCTCCTGGCCCTCCTCGATGTTCTCGAACTCACCCAGGATGACCGCACCGATCGAGGTGTCCTCGAGGTTCAGCGCGACGCCCAGCACGCCGCCCGGGAACTCCAGCAGCTCGTTGGTCATCGCCGACGGCAGGCCACTGACGTGGGCGATGCCGTCGCCGGTGTCGGTGACGGTACCGACCTCCTCGATGGAGGTCTCGGGGGTGTAGCTCTGGGTGTAGCTCTCGATCGCGCTACGGATCTCATCGGGGGAGATCGTCAGCTCCGCCATGGTTCTTCCTGCTCTCGCTGTGGTCTGAAGGAATGTCGGGGGTGGTGGTCAGCCGAGGGACTGACGCATGCGCTGCAGCCGGCCGATGGCGCTGCCGTCGATCACGTCGTCGCCGACGCGCACGACCACACCGGCCAGCAGGGTCGGATCGACCTGCACGTGCACGGTCACCGGCTTGTCGTAGATGCGCTGCAGCGAGGCCGCCAGGTGTTCCCGCTGCTGCGGCGTCAACTCGGTTGCCGCACGCACGTGCGCGACGATCTGCTTGCGCAGCGCCGCCGCCAGATCGGAGAGCCGGTCGAAGACGGGGCCGACGTCACCGACGGAGCGGCCGACCGCCTGCTGGGCCAGCTGCAGGGTGACGTCCTCCACCTTGCCGCTGAGCAGACGTTCGAGCAGCTCGCGCTTGGCCTGCGCCGATTTGCCACGATCGGCGAGGGCCTGTTCCAGGTCCGGATTGTCCTCGACGATCCGGCCGAGCCGGAACAGCTCATCCTCGACGGCGTCGATGCGGCCGCGATCGGTCGCGGCCCGCAGCAGCGCCTCCTGCCCGAGCAATTCCAGCGTGTCGACCAGGTCCCGGGTCCGGGACCAGTTCTGGGCGACGGCGGTGGTCAGCACGGCCAGGGTGGCCGCGCTGATCTTGCCGCCGAAGACGCGTTCGGCCAGTTCGGCGCGTGCCGAACTCGCAACCGACTTATCCGCGAGCGCTACACGCAGCGAACGCTGGTCGTCGAGTACGGCGACAACGGCGAACAATTCGGAGCCCGTCGTGGCGGCGACGGTGTCGCTCCCGGTGAGAGCGGCCGACAGAGCTTCCCGGGCCCGGGAGCTCGCCTCACGGCTCGCTGCGTACATGCTTCCCACTTTCGTGTCGCTACCTTCCGACCCCGATGCCGGCCTTCTCGTCCAATTCTGCAAGGAATCGGTCGATCGATGCGGCCTGCTTGGCCTGATCCGATACCGACTGTCCGATAATCTTCTCGGCCAGGTCGACCGCGGTCCGGCCCAGCTCGCCGCGCAGCTCGGTCACGATCTGCTGACGCTGCGCCTCCAGCTGGCTGTGACCAGCGGCGACGATGCGATCGGCCTCGGCCTGAGCCTCGGCACGCAGCTGGGCGAGGATCTGCTGGCCCTGGGTACGGGCCTCCTCACGGATGCGCGCGGCCTCGAGCCGGGCCTCGGCCAGCTGCTGCTGGTACTGCTCCAGGGTCGCCTGCGCCTCGGCCTGCGCGGCCTCGGCCTTGGCGATGCCGCCCTCGATCTTGTCCGAACGCTCGTCGAGCACCTTCTGCAGCCGCGGAACGACGTACTTGTAGAAGACGAACGCGATAACCGCGACGCAGACCAACGACCAAACGATGTCGTACGACTCGGGGATGAGCGGATTGCGATCCGACTCCTCCGCGGCGAGCAAATACATCCCGTTCATGGCAATCAGAAGATGAAGCCGGCGACGAGACCGATGAGGGCCAGGGCCTCGGTGAAGGCGATACCCAGGAACATATTGGTCCGGATGGTGCCCTGCAGCTCGGGCTGGCGAGCGATGCCCTCGATCGCCTTACCGACCACGATGCCCACGCCGATGCCGGGGCCGATGGCGGCCAGACCGTAACCGACGGCGCCGTAGCCCTTCACCTTCTCGGAGGTCTGGGCGAGTTCAGCGGCCACGTAGGAGAGGCTCATGAGATTTCTTTTCCCTTTCTGTTGCCCGCACCCCCGGCGGCGTGCGGGTCAGTCCTTGTGCGGTTATGCGGTCAGTGCGAGTCCGCGTGCTGGGCAAGGCCGATATATACGGCGGTCAGCAGCGCGAACACGTATGCCTGCAGGAAGATCACCAGCATCTCGAAGAGGGTGAACGCGAACCCACCCGCCAGCGAGAACGGAGACAGGCCCTTCATCCAGGCGGCGCCGTCGAACAGGAAGAACTGCGTAGCGCTGAAGAACAACACCAGCATGATATGACCGGCGAGCATATTGGCCATGAGTCGCACGGTCAGCGTGAACGGGCGCAGGATGAACGTCGAGATGAACTCGATCGGAATCAGCAGCACGTGCATCGCGGGCGGCACATTCGGCACCACGATCGACGAGCGCATGTACTTCCAGAAGCCGTACTTCTTGATGCCGATGTAGTTGAACGCGAGGTAGGCGATCACGGCCAGCACCAGCGGCATGCCGATTCGCGCGTTCGAGGAGATGTTCAGGAAGGGGATGATGCTGGAGAAGTTGAGGAACAGCACCGTGAAGAAGACCGTCGCGATGAGCGGGAAATACTTCTTACCGGTCTCTTTACCGAGAACCTCGTCACAGATCTGCTCGCGCACGAACACCAATCCGTACTCGGCGACGTTCTGAAGGCCGCGCGGCACGAGCTTCGGGCTGCGGAATGCGAGCAACATGACCGCCAACAGCACGGCCGACATCAGGATGCGAATCAGCATCAAACGGTCGAGCTCGAAAGGCGTCCCCTCGAACAGCACGGCCGGAGGGAAGAAGTCTTGCAGCGAAGGCGCATGAAACTCGCCCGCCAAAGTGGTGACGCTCAGCGTTCTCTCCCGTGTTCGGGCCGCGGGTCATCGCTCCACCCGCGGTTCGATCGGACATTGACGATCTGGTGGTCGACTGAGGTCGGCTCGAAGTTCGTCAGCAGCTGTGCGGTGTCACCCGCTCGTGGCGTCTGTACGTCGGCGACATCGTCGACGGTGCAGGGCCGAACCCCCTCAGGTCCGGCACGGCTGTAAGCATAACCGCTCCTCTGGGGTGATAGTGACCGCCCCTATGGTTCGACTGCCTACGGTAAAGAGTTTACCAAGGTATCTACGACGCCGTGTAGGGGGTCTGATCAAACATTAGAATGATCTTGATCGGTGCGCTCGTCCGGGGTGGCCACAATCGGCACCCGCTGCCGCAGCAGTCCGTAGGTCTCGGCGCCCAGCACGATCAGCAGCGCACCGACCACGGTCAGGAACAGCGTCGGGCCGCTGTAGAAATCGAACTGTTTGAGCACCGCCACCACGACCATCACGACCAGCAGTTTTCCGACCCAGCTCGCGAGCATGACCATGCCCTGAATACCGGATTCCAATTTCGCGCTGAACAGCACCAGCGCCGCGGTGGTGAGGATGAAGAAGCCGCCGATGGCCGATCCGATCAGCGCGCCCCACAGACCGGGCAGTCCCGCGAAGATCGACCCGAGCACCGCCGAAATCACCACCAGCGCAATCAATCCGGCGATGCCGTAGCGCAGCGCCGCCCGCAGCGGGGCGTCTGGATGGTACTCGGGTGCGGTGCTCACGTCCGGCTACTTTACTCGCCGCTTACCTCGCCGCCGCGGGGCCTCCGCCCACGCAGGCCGATGGCCTCGCGCAGCGACGGCACGGCCGTCACCACCAATGCGAAAACCAGCCCGGCCGCGAACAGCAGCACCACCAGGCTGCGGTTCATCAAAGACGTCCCGACCGCACCGAATGCCAGCACGCCGACCCAGAGATAGATGGTCAGCACCACCCGACGCTGCGAATGGCCGATCTGCAGCAGGCGGTGATGCAGGTGCATTTTGTCCGGAGTCGAGAAACTCACACCCGCACGGACCCGGCGCACGATCGCCATCACGAGATCCAGCACCGGGATGAACATCACCGCGCCGACCAACAGCAGCGGCGACAGCAAACCCACGATGTCGCGGGCGCCGTACCCGGTCAGCGGGATTCGGCCGGACGCACCCGTAGAAACCGCCGCCAGCATCAACCCGATCAGCATCGACCCCGAATCACCCATGAAAATGCGGGCCGGTTGGAAATTGTGCGGCAGAAATCCGAGACAGCCGCCCGCGAGCGCTGCGGCGAGCATGGCGGGTGGGAAGGTCTCGGTGGCCCCGCCCTGCTCGTAGAGCAGACCGACGGTGAAGACACACACCGCCAGCGCGGCGATCATGCCCAGACCGGCGGCCAGACCGTCCAGGCCGTCGACGAAGTTCATCGCATTGATCATCGTGACCGTGATGATCACGGTGATCACACCGCCGGTGAGCTGGTCCAGCACCACCGTGGTGTTGGTGAAGGGGTTGTAGATGGCCACCCAGCTCAGCCCCATCACCGCCATCACCCCCGCGGCGGTGATCTGCCCGACCAATTTCGTCAGCCAATCCAGACCCCACCGATCGTCGAGGATGCCGATCAGCACGATCAGCGTGCCCGCGACCACCACCGCCGGAATGTCATGGGGATAGTCGAAACCCCGTCTGAGCGCGGGCAATTGGTGCGCGAACAACACCGCGGCGAGTACGCCGAGATAAATGCCGACACCGCCCATCCGCGGAATCGGTTTGACGTGCACATCCCGTTCCCGCGGTATCGCGACCGCGCCGAACGCGATGGCGAGCACGCGAATGCCGCCGGTGGACAATAGCGCCATCACCGCGGACACGAGCAGTACCAGAATCAGCTCGCGCAGCGGAACGACCGCACCCTGACTGTATGCCGTTCCCTGACTGAGAAGCATCTACCAGGCCGTCACCGCGCGGTCTCGGGCGTCAGCTCGGCCGGCGACATGCCCAGGACCTCGGCCACCTGCGCCGTCGTCACCGCACCCTCCCGCAGAATGCGCGGTGTGTCGGCGGTGAGGTCGACGATCGTGGAGGCGACGCCGTGGTCGGCCGTGCCGCCGTCGAGATACACGCTCACCAGATCGCCGAGTTGGGCGCGCGCCTCCTCGACCGTCGTGGCCGGTGGCTGACCGGAGACATTGGCGCTGGACACCGCCAGCGGGCCCACCTCGCGCAGCAGTTCCAGCGCGACCGGATGCAGCGGCATCCGCAGCATCACCGTGCCGCGCGCATCGCCCAGATCCCAGGCCAGCGACGGCGCCTGCTGCACAACCAGACTCAGTCCACCCGGCCAGAACGCCCTGATCAGGTCGCGGGCCTGCGGCTGCACCGAGAACACGAGTCCGTCGATGGTGTTCCACGATCCGACCAGCACCGGCACCGGCATGTCACGGCCGCGGCGCTTGGCTGCGAGCAGCGCGGCCACCGCCGACGAATCGAACGCGTCGGCGGCCACCCCGTAGAGCGTGTCGGTGGGGATGACGGCCAACCGCCCGGATTTCAGGCCGGCCCGCGCGGCGGTCAGCCCGGCGGCACGAGAGTCGGGATCGGAGCAGTCGTAGACGGTACTCACGGCGGTGAGTCTATTGGTTGGGTCCCATTGACTTGTCTCCGGAGTGTCCGGACGCGCCCCTCAGCGGACCAGGCGGCCCAGAAGTGCCGAGGCGCAGGCTATTCCGAGCACCGCCGCCAGGGTCAGCACGCCCAGGTCCAACCAGAGGCGGTGGGGGCCGCCGACCAGCAGGCCGCGCAGCGCGTCGACCTCATAGCTGAGCGGGTTGACGTGACTGATGACACGCAGCCAGGTGGGCATCAGGTCGATCGGATACAGCGCGTTCGAGGCGAAGAACAGCGGCATGGTGATGGCCTGGCCGATACCCATCAGCCGGTCACGCTTGGCCACCAATCCGGCGATGGTCATCGACAGGCAGGCGAAGAATGCCGACCCGAGGACGACGGCGACGAGCACACCGAGCAGGTTCAGCGGATCGAGCGTCATGTGCACGCCCATGATCAACGCCAGCACCGCGATGATCAGCACCTGGACGATCGAACGCAGGCCCGCGGCAAAGCATTTGCCGGTGATCAGGGCCGCGCGCGGGGTCGGGGTGACCATCAGCTTGGTGAGAATTCCGGCATCGCGGTCCCAGATCAGCACGATGCCGTAGAAGATGGCGACGAACAGTCCCGATTGGGCGATGATGCCGGGTGCCAGGAAATCCAGGTACGGCATAGTGCCGGTGGGGACGGTGTGCAGGCGGGCGAAGGTGGTGCCGAAGACGACCATCCACAGCGTCGGCTGGACGGCCCGGGTGACCAGTTCGGTGCGGTCGTGCCGCAATTTCTGCAGTTCGACCAGGGCGAAGGTGACGATGCGCGAGCCCAGGGCGACCAGCCTGGCCAGACCGTGCGGTGCGGCACGCAGGGGCGGGAACTCAACCGGCGCGCTGTGCGGTTCTGCGTGTGCTTCGGACACCGCGGATCCCTCCCTCCGTGCTCGTGTCCTCCGCCAGGCCCGCACCGGCGTGGTGCCGGAAGACGTCCTCGAGCGTCGCGCCGGGCCCGAGGGCGGTCTTCAGATCGTGTGGAGCACCCTCCGCGCGCAGGACGCCCTTGTGCAGCAGGGCGATTCGGTCGCACAGGGCGTCGGCCTCCTCCATGTAGTGGGTGGTGAGCAGGACCGTGGTGCCGAAGCGGTGGCGCAGCTCGCGCACGCGCTGCCAGACGCCGTCGCGGGCAATGGGATCCAGGCCGACCGTGGGTTCGTCCAGAATCAGCAGGGCAGGCCGGTTGACCAGGGCCTGCGCCAATTCCAGGCGGCGCACCATGCCGCCGGAATAACTCGCCGCGAGACGGTCGGCCACCTCCAGCAGATCCATCGCGGCGAGCACCTCCTCCACCCGACGGGCCCGTTCCTTGCGCGGCACGTCGAACAGTCGCGCGAACCAGGTGACATTCTGGCGTCCGGTCAGCGCCGCCTCGATCGAAAGCTGTTGCGGCACATAGCCGAGGTTGTATCGAATATCGGTATTGCGGCGGCCCACCTCGAAACCGAGCACCCGGACCTCGCCCTGCTGGATCGGCATCAGCGTGGTCAGCAGCCGGATGGTGGTGGTTTTGCCCGCACCGTTCGGGCCCAGTAAACCGAAGGCCTCACCACGCTCGATGCGCAGGTCGAGCCGATCGACGACGGTGTGCTCGCCGTAGCGGTGCGTGAGACCTGTGCATTCGACGGCGGGAATTACTCCCGAATTCATCGCATATCCCTGCCTCTCGCCGGATACCGACCAGTCGCAGGAACCCCAGATTACCCCTGATTCGGAAGTAATTTCTCCGTCAGCCAGGGAGGCGGGCGGCGACGAAGCGGGGTTTTCCCGCGAGATCGGGGTGTTCGACCACCGCGGTGAAACCATGGGCGGCGAACAGGGTCGCTACCTGGGAGCCGTTGGTGTCGTCGTGTTCGACGGCGGCGACGCCGTCGGCGCGCAGCAGGCGGGCGATGGTGGCGATCATGGGGCGGATCACGTCGAGGCCGTCCGGGCCGCCGAACAGGGCGCGGTGCGGATCGTGGTCGAGCACCTCGGGATCCAGGTGCGCGGTGGTGGGTATGTACGGCGGATTCGAGACCAGCACATCCACCCGGCCGTTCAATTCGGACAGAACGGCGGGGTCGGTGACATCACCGGCATGCAGGGCGATCGGCGTATCGCCGTCGGCGGCGCGCGCAGCCGCATTGCGCTCGGCCCAGTTCAACGCAATCGGATCCACCTCGACCGCATGCACCTCCGCGTCGGGCCGGGCATGGGCGATGGCCAGGGCCAGCGCCCCCGACCCGGTGCACAGGTCGACCACGACCGGTCGATGCTCGTGACCGACCGCCTCCAGTTGCGCCAGCGCCCAGGCGAACAGCAGTTCCGTCTCCGGACGCGGCACGAACACGCCCGGTCCGACGGCCAGGTCGATCTCCCCCATGGCCGCCGTGCCGGTCAAATGTTGCAGCGGAATGCGTTCGGCCCGTCGCGCCACCAGATTTCGGAACTGCTCCACCTGCTCGGGCGTCACCATCGGAATCAGCGCCAGCCTGGGCCGTTCCACACCGAGCACATGTGCGGCCAGATGTTCGGCATCGGCGCGCGGACTGTGGACACCGGCGGCGGCCAGCGTTTCGGCGGCTTCCTGAACGACCGGACGCAACTGGACGCGGGTCACCGATCACTCCGCCGACAGGCGTGCCGCGCGGTCTGCTTCGGCCAATGCGTCGAGGAGGGCGTCCAAGTCACCGTCCAGCACCGAATCCAGATTGTGGGCCTTGAAACCGATGCGATGATCGGTGATCCGGTTCTCCGGGAAGTTGTAGGTGCGAATGCGCTCGGACCGATCCACGGTGCGGATCTGGTTGGCCCGTCCGGCCGCCGCCTCGGCCTCGGCCTGCTCCTCGGCCAGCGCCTGCAGCCGTGCCGCCAGCACCTGCATGGCGCGAATCTTGTTCTGCAGCTGGGACCGTTCGTTCTGACAGGTGACCACGATGCCGGTGGGCAGATGGGTGATGCGGACGGCCGAATCGGTGGTGTTAACCCCCTGGCCGCCCTTACCCGACGAGCGGTACACATCGATGCGCAGATCCGATTCGTCGATCTGCACCTGCTCGACCTCGTCGGGCTCGGGATAGATGAGCACACCCGCGGCGGAGGTATGGATACGACCCTGGGATTCCGTCACCGGCACGCGCTGCACGCGATGCACGCCGCCCTCGAACTTCAGCCGCGACCACACCCCGTCCCGGCTGGGCTCGCGGCTCTTGATGGAGATCGTCGCCTCCTTGTAACCGCCCAGATCCGAGACGTTGGCGTCGAGCACCTCGACCTTCCAGCCGCGCCGCTCGGCGTAGCGGATGTACATGCGGGCCAGGTCGGAGGCGAACAGGGCGGACTCCTCGCCGCCTTCGCCGGACTTCACCTCGAGCACGACATCGTCGGCGTCGTGCGGGTCGCGCGGGGCGAGCAGATCGGTGAGGGTCGTCTCCAGCTCCTCCACCTGCTGTTCCAGGTCCGGCACCTCGGCCGCGAAGGCGGCGTCGTCGGCCGCCAGCTCCCGCGCGGCGGCCAGATCGTCGCGCGCGGTCCGCAGCTTGTTGTACGTGGCCATGACCGGAGCGAGTTCCGCGAACCGCTTACCGACGCGCCGGGCCTCGCCCGGGTTGTTGTGCAGCGCCGGATCGGCCAGCTGCGTCTCCAGGCCGGAGTATTCGGCCAGGATGTCGTCGATCGCGGACGGGGCCGTCTTGTCGGCCATCGCGTGTGCTCCTCCTGTAGAGGGTCGTTCACGAATACTTCTGCGAGTTGCCCCACCATCAGCGTTCGCGGCCCGGCTCGATCCTGGACTGACGGAGCGGAGGAGCGAAGCGGAGGAGCGGAGGAGGGAAGGATCGAGCCTTCGAGGGCCGCGAACCGCGACGCCGAAGGCGGCGCAAAAAAGCGCAGACGCCCGACCTGCAGGGCAGGACGGGCGTCGGCGAGACAGCTACTTGGCGTCGGCCTTCTTGCCGCGCTTGCCGTAGCGGGCCTCGAAGCGGGCAACGCGGCCGCCGGTGTCCAGGATCTTCTGCTTGCCCGTGTAGAACGGGTGGCACTGCGAGCAGACCTCGACGGTGATGTGGCCCGACTCCTTGGTGCTGCGGGTCTCGAAGGTGTTTCCGCAGCCGCAGACGACGGTGGTCGGCACGTATGCCGGGTGGATTCCTGCCTTCATGGGTGTCCTTTCGATATGGCCGCCGGGTCGCCGTCGGAGATCGAGGGCGTGAACCGGAGCCGACTAGGCGGGATGCTCTGCGTTCTTCCAGCAGACGCACCAGCGATCCAGTATGCCAGAACGCCTGACACGCTCCCAAAACGCGCCCCTGGTCGGTTTTGTTCCCCATGCGACCGCTATTCGATGCCCCAAGAAACTCCGGGCACGCATATGCACAGTGCTCGAGCGACCCTGAAGTCGAGTAGTCGACTACTCGGGAATGTGAACACGGTTGTTCATAGAGTCTTGCCAGGTGAGAACCGTGCGATCACGTGAAAGGACACCAGTGAAACTCCACGCCTGCCGGGGGGCGACGAGGTCCAGGTCTCCGGCATCGCGAGGTGCCGGGGCGACATTTTCGACAATCCGCACGCTGCCGGGGAGTCGGCGCGCGGCAGAATGGTCGGCCGGTGCCGTTTTCGCCGTGTTGTTCGTCACGGCGGCGGTCGGCTGGTGGTTGGCGCCCGATCGACCGCGGGCCGGGGTGACCGCCCAGCCCTCCACCGACGCACCTCAGATCGAATACACCGCCACGGTCGTCTCGACCGGCGGAATCACCACCGCGGCCGCGCTGATCCTGGGATTTCTGATCATCGGCGCGGCCGTGATCGGGCTCGTGTTCTTCAGCCCGAAAAGAAGAGGCCCCGGCCAAAAACATGCCGGGGCAACCAAGAGCCACATTGTCGGGGCAACCAGAAGCGACGTTGCCGGGGCAACCAGAAGCCACATTGCCGGGGCCACCGGGGATTACGTCGCCGAGGTTTTCGAAGACCTCATTGCCGAGGCCTCCAAAGATCTCGCTGCCGCGGCGGCGACACCGTCGTCGCCGCGGCAGCGGGTCACTCCTCCAGTGCGCCCGGGGCGGTCTTGGAGACCGTCATCAGGAACTCGAGGTTGTTCTTCGTCTTCTTCAACCGGTCGATCAGCAGGTCGATGGCCTGGTGCGAGTCCAGGCCGGACAGCACCCGCCGCAGCTTGTGGATGACCGCGGTCTCGTCGGGCGACATCAGCAGATCGTCGCGGCGAGTGCCGGACGGCACCACGTCGACCGCCGGGAACACGCGGCGCTCGGCGATCTTGCGATCCAGCTTGAGCTCGGCGTTGCCGGTGCCCTTGAACTCCTCGAAGATCACCGTGTCACCGGTCGAACCGGTCTCCACCATGGCGGTGGCGATGATCGTCAGCGAGCCGCCGTTCTCGATGTTGCGGGCGGCGCCGAGGAACCGCTTGGGCGGATACAGCGCGGTCGAGTCGATACCACCGGACAGGATGCGGCCCGACGCGGGCGAGGCGTTGTTGTACGCGCGTCCCAGCCGGGTGATCGAGTCGAGCAGCACGACCACGTCCTGACCCATCTCGACCAGGCGCTTGGCCCGCTCGATGGCCAGCTCCGCGACCGAGGTGTGGTCGCTCGGCGGACGGTCGAAGGTGGAGGCGATCACCTCGCCGCGCACGGTGCGCTGCATATCGGTGACCTCTTCCGGACGCTCGTCGACCAGCACCACCATCAGGTAGCACTCGGGGTTGTTGGTCGCGATCGCGTTCGCGATGTCCTGCAGGATCGTGGTCTTACCCGCCTTCGGCGGGGACACGATCAGCGCGCGCTGACCCTTACCGATCGGCATGATCAGGTCGATGATCCGAGTGGTCAGCTTGTTGGGCGTGGTTTCCAGCCGCAGGCGCTGATTCGGATACAGCGGCGTGAGCTTGCCGAATTCGGGCCGGCGCTTGGCCGATTCGACGTCGGTGCCGTTGACGGTGTCCAGCCGAACCAGCGGATCGAACTTCTGCCGCTGGTTGCCCTGCTCGCCCTCGCGGGGAGCGCGCACCGCACCGGTGATGGCATCACCGCGGCGCAGGCCGTTCTTGCGGACCAGGTTCATCGACACGTACACGTCGTTCGGCCCGGCCAGGTAGCCGGAGGTGCGCACGAACGCGTAGTTGTCGAGCACGTCCAGGATGCCGGCCACCGGCTGTAGGACGTCGTCCTCGCGGATCTCGACCTCGCCGCCCCGGTTATCGCCGCCCTCGCGGTCGCGGCCGCGACGGCGCTCCCGGAACCGGCGACCGCGCCGACCCCGGCCGGACTCCTCGTCGGAGTCGCCCCGGGTGCCGTTCTGGGTGGCCTGGCCGCTCTGGTTCTGGCCGTTCTGCTGGTTGCGATCGCGACGGCGCTCGCCGCCCTCCTGCTCCGGCTTGGCCTCGCCACCGGCGGAATCGCCGGTCTGGGTCTCGGTGCTCGCCTCGGCGGTGGCCGTCGCGGCGGCGGCGCGCTGTTCGCGGCCCCGACGCTGCCGACCACGGCCGCGCTGACCGCCCTCGCGGCCGGTGTCCTCACCCGAATCAGCCGGGCGCGCAGCGGATTCGGCCGGTTCGGCCGAGGCCGCCGGCTTCTCGGCGGGCTTGTCGTCGACGACGCTGTCCAGCGTCGGCTGCTCGGCCCGGCCGCGATCCTTGCCCGACGCGTTCTTCGACGGCGCCTCGGCGGTGTTCACCGCGGACTTGGGCGCATCGGACTTCGACGCATCGGACTTCGGCTCGGCGGTTTTCGCCTCGCTGGCCTTGGACTCGTTTCGACCGCGCGTCGGCTTACCGGCCGCGGCGGCTTGATTTTCCTTGATGGCGGCGATGAGATCGCCCTTACGCATCCCGGATGTGCCTCGGATACCGAGCTCTCCAGCAAGCGCACGCAACTGCGGCAACAACATTCCAGTCAGCCCCGATCGTGCGACGTCGGTGTGTTCGCTCATCTTCGAAATCTGTCCGGAGTCACTTTCGCGGCTGCCCGAGGAACTTGCATTGGTTTCCACCCCGGGTGTCGCGAGCAGGTCCGTATCTGTCACGGAGATCCTTTCCTTCCCTCGATTGCCGTGTGCTTATTCGAGGGTTTCGTCCCGAAGCCCGATCATTGCGCCGAGCTCGGATGCCGTATCGCCTGCCCCGCCGGACCGGCGGCCGTCACCACCTGGGCTTCGGCCACCGGTTTACAAAGGTGGGAGAGATCATTCCAGTTGCTATCCCCGATGTCCGAGGCCCGAGTTCCGAGCCTGAGCAAGGAGCCTGCTGGAGCGATTGCCCTGATGAAGCACCGGCGTCTGACGCGCACGATGTACGGACGTGCTCAGGATAGCTCCCACCGTGCACCTCAGCAAGGCAGCCACGCCGTCAATCCACCCGCACACCGTCGGAGATGGCCGGAGTCACCACGCGAAGCCCGTCGGCAGCGGCAAGCTCGCGCAGCTCAGCGGGGAATTCGCCGACGCTCAGCGCCAGCACCGTCGGCCCGGCGCCCGACACGGTCGCGGCGATACCGGCCGAACGCAGCCGCGTGATCCACGCGGTGGTCAGCGGCAGGGCCGAGGCCCGATACCCCTGATGCAGCCGGTCCGCCGTCGCGGGGAGCAGCAGGTCAGGGCGCTGCGTCAAGGCGACTACCGCCAAAGCCGCGCGGCTGGCGTTGAATGCCGCGTCGCCGTGGGGCACCAACTCCGGCAGCAGGCCGCGGGTGTGCGCGGTCGACGAGCGATCCTCGGGGATCAGCACCGTCGCACACAACGTCGGGTGTGGATCCAAGCGCACCGCCCGGTAGGTTCGTGCGTGGTGATCCCCGACGCCATCGGCGCCGATATCGGCCGGGTGGTCGGTTTCGGTCCACGACACCACGATCCCGCCCAGCACGCTGGCGGCCGCGTTGTCGGGATGACCCTCGAATTCCGAAGCCAGCTGCACCAATTCGGCATTGTCGCAGGCCAGCCCCGGATCGAACTCGGCGGCCAGGCCGCGCCCCGCGGCCAGTCCGCCCACTACCGCCGCCGCGGAGGACCCCAGCCCCCGCGAGTGCGGAATCACGTTGCGGCACACCACATCCAGGCCGTCGGCCCAGACGCCCGCCGCTTCCAGCCCCCGTTCGATGGCTCGCACCACCAGATGCGAAGGGCCCCAAGGTACGTCGTCGGCGCCCTCGCCCTCCACCCGGATGGTCAGGCCCGACTCGGTCGTGCGCACGACGATCTCGTCGTGCAGGCCCAGGGCGATGCCCAGCGAATCGAAACCCGGCCCCAGATTGGCACTGGAGGCGGGCACCCGCGCGGTCACGGTGATACCGGGGGGCAGCGTCCGGGTCACACCGGCGCCTCGCTCTCGCAGCTGCCCTTCGCGCGAGTGCACGTCAGCCCAGCTCGAGTTCGCGCGCCACCGCGACGGGATCCACCGCGATCGCCTGGACTTCGGGCATGCCCGACAGCGCCGTGTCGGGGTCCTTGAGACCGTTGCCGGTCACCGTGCACACCACCGTCAGGCCCGCATCCAGCCAGCCCTCCTTGCGGGCGGCCAGCAGACCGGCCACGCTCGCGGCCGAGGCGGGTTCGACGAAGACGCCCTCGGTGCTCGCGATCAGGCGATATGCCGCGAGGATCTCCTCGTCGGTGGCGGCCCGGAAGGCGCCGCCGGACTCCTCCTTGGCAGCCACCGCACCGTTCCACGACGCGGGTGCGCCGATGCGGATGGCGGTGGCGATGGTCTCCGGATTCTTCACCGGCTCCCCGTTGACCAGGGGCGCGGCACCGGCGGCCTGGACGCCCAGCATGCGCGGGCGGGCCGCGGTGACACCGTCGGCGTAGTACTCGCTGTAACCCTTCCAGTACGCGGTGATATTCCCCGCGTTACCGACCGGCAGCGCGTGCACGTCCGGTGCCCTGCCGAGCACGTCGCAGATCTCGAAGGCGGCGGTCTTCTGGCCCTCGATGCGCGCCGGATTCACCGAGTTGACCAGGCCGACCTCCGGGAACTCGGAGGTCACCTTGCGGGCCAGCTCGAGACAGTCGTCGAAGTTGCCCTGCACCTGAATGATCTTGGCGCCCAGCATGACCGCCTGGGCCAGCTTGCCCATGGCGATCTTGCCCTGCGGGATCAGCACCGCGCAGTGCATGCCCGCGCGGGTGGCGTAGGCGGCGGCCGAGGCCGAGGTGTTGCCGGTGGAGGCGCACAGCACGGCCTTCTGACCGCGGGCCCTGGCATCGGTCATCGCCATGGTCATGCCGCGGTCCTTGAAGGAACCGGTCGGATTGGCGCCCTCGACCTTGAGATACACCTCACAGCCGGTGAGTTCGGACAGGTGGTGCGCGGGCACCAGCGGGGTGCCGCCTTCGAACAGCGTGACCGGCTCCCAGTCGGCGCCCACCGCCAGCCGATCGCGGTAGGCCGCGATCAGACCCGGCCACGCGGTATGAACCGGCGCTCCCGTCGTACTCATTCCTCGGTGCCTTCCAATCTCAAGACGCTGGTCACGGACGTGACCGACTCCAATTCGGCCAGTGCGGCCACGGTATCGGCCAGCGCCGACTCGGCCGCGTGGTGGGTGACCACGACCAGTCGGGCGCCCTCGTCGTGTCCCTCCTGGCGGACCGTCGAGATGCTCACACCGTGCTTGGCGAACTCGCCCGCCACCGCCTGCAGCACGCCCGTGCGGTCGGCGACCTGCAAATTCACGTGGTAACGCGTCGGTGTGTCGCCGATCGGCGCGATCGGCAGCTCAGCATAAACCGATTCACCCGGGGCGCGGCCACCGTAGAACTTGTTGCGCGCCGCCATCACCAGATCACCCATGACGGCCGAGGCGGTCGGCGCGCCACCGGCACCCTGACCGTAGAACATCAGCCGACCGGCGTTCTCGGCCTCCACGACCACGGCGTTGAACGCGCCGTCCACCGCCGACAGCGGATGTTTGCGCGGAATCAGCGCGGGGTAGACCCGCACCGAGATCCGTTCCTTACCGCCCTCGTCCGGTCCGGGCTCGCCGGGACCGGCGGGCACGCGCTCGCAGATGGCCAGCAGCTTGACCGTACAACCCACGGCCGCAGCGGTTTCCAGATCCTCGGAGGTGATCTTCGAGATGCCCTCGCGGTAGACGTCGGCGGCGGTGACGCGGGTGTGGAAGGCCAGCGAGGCCAGGATCGCGGCCTTGGCGGCGGCGTCGTAGCCCTCGACGTCGGCGGTCGGGTCGGCCTCGGCGTACCCGAGCCGGGTCGCCTCCTTCAGGGTCACCTCGTAGTCGGCGCCGGTCTCGTCCATCGCCGAGAGAATGAAATTCGTTGTTCCGTTGACGATTCCGACCACGCGGTTGACCCGGTCGCCGGACAGCGACTGGATCAGCGGGCGCACCACCGGGATCGCACCGGCGACGGCGGCCTCGAAGTACAGGTCGGCGCGGCTGCGTTCGGCGGCCGCGGCGAGCTCGCCGGTGTAGTCGGCCAGCAGCGCCTTGTTCGCCGTGACCACCGACTTACCCGCGTTGAGTGCGGACAGGATGAGTTTGCGGGCCGGATCGATGCCACCCATCACTTCGACCACCAGATCCACGTCGTCGCGCAGGACCAGGCCCTCGGCGTCGGTGGTCAGCAGTTCGGCGGGGATGCCGCGGTCGATGTCGATGCGCCGCACCGCGACTCCGCACAGCACCACCGGCGCGCCCACGCGCGAGCGCAGGTCCTCGGCGTGCTCGCGCAGGATCCGCACCACCTCGGTCCCGACATTGCCCATGCCGAGGACCGCGACCCCGATCGGACGATCGGACCCGAATGCACCTCTGTTACCGGCCTCGGTCATGCTTCCACCTCCAAGTTCAAAAGGTCCCCCACCGTCTCCCGGCGCAGGATCAACCGCGCCTGCCCGTCGCGCACGGCCACCACGGCCGGGCGCGTCAGCATGTTGTAGCGGCTCGACATCGAATAGCAGTAGGCGCCGGTCGCCGCCACCGCGATCAGATCGCCCGGGCCGACGTCCTCGGGCATCCAGACGTCGCGGATGACGATATCGCCGCTCTCACAGTGCTTTCCGACCACGCGTGCGACCACCGCGGCGGAATCGCTGCCGCGCGAGACCAATCGGCAGTCGTAGTCGGCCTGATACAGCGCGGGCCGAATGTTGTCGCTCATCCCGCCGTCGACGCTGACGTAGCGGCGACGTGCGCCGCCGTCGAGGCTGACGTCCTTGATGGTGCCGACCTCGTACAGGGTGACGGTGCCGGGTCCGGCGATGGCGCGGCCGGGCTCGACCGCGATGGTCGGCACGGGCAGCCCGGCCCGGGCCGCCTCTTCCGCGACGATGCGGCGCAGGTTCGCGGCGAAATCGCCCAGCGCGGGCGGGTCGTCGTGGGGCAGGTACGAAATACCAAGGCCGCCACCGAGGTCCAGGATATGGATCTGCTCTGTGCGCTCGACGCCGAACTTGTCGATGGCGTCGCGCAGCAGACCGAGCATGCGGCGGGCGGAGATCTCGAAGCCGTCGCTTTCGAAGATCTGCGAGCCGATGTGGCTGTGCAGGCCGACCAGGCGCAGGTTCTGCGCCTCGAACACCCGTGCCAGCGCCTCCAGCGCATCACCACCGGCGATCGAGAAGCCGAACTTCTGATCCTCGTGTGCCGTCGAAATATATTCGTGCGTGTGGGCTTCCACGCCGACGGTGACGCGCACCAGCACGTCCTGCACGACACCGGCGCGACCGGCCACGGCCTCCAGGCGCTCGATCTCGATCAGGGAGTCGACCACGATGTGACCAACGCCCGCGGTGACCGCCTCCTCCAGCTCGGCGACCGATTTATTGTTGCCGTGCAACGCGATTCGATGCGCGGGGAAGCCTGCGTGCAACGCGACGGCGAGTTCGCCGCCGGAGCAGACATCCAGGGACAGGCCCTCGTCGCGGACCCAGCGTGCGATCTCGCCGCACAGGAAAGCCTTGGAGGCGTAGTGAACCCGGGCATTCCCGCCGAATGCGCGGACCATATCCCGGCAGCGGGACCGGAAGTCGTCCTCGTCGACCACGAACAGCGGTGTACCGTACTGCTCGGCGAGCTCGGTCACGGGCACACCGGCCAGGTGCACCACACCGTCGGCATCGCGAGAAGCGTTGCGCGGCCACACATGTGCGGGCAGATCGATCATCTGCGCCGGATCCGTGGGTCGTTCGGGCAGACTCGGGGCATGCGGGATTTCGGCATGACGAGGCCCGGCCGGGTGCGCGCTCACAGTGGTTCCTTCCTCAGCGTTACCGGCCCCGCCGCGACGGGTCGACGATAGGGCGGGGCTACTCACATCCGCTCCGGCGCGCTCACACCCAACAGCCCGAGGCCGTTGGCCAGCACCTGACGGGTGGCGTTGACCAGCTCCAGCCGCGCGGCGTTGACCGGTGCGACGGGGTCGTCGCCCTGCGGCAGGATTCGCAGCGTCTTGTTGGTCTGGAAGCGGTGATAGGCGCCGGCCAACTCCTCGAGGTAGCGGGCGACGCGGTGCGGTTCGCGCAGGCTCGCCGCGCTGGCGACGACCGCCGGATACTCGCCGAGGGTGCGAATCAGCTCACCCTCCTCGTCGGCGGTCAGCAGCGCCAGATCCGCTGGGACACCGGCGAATCCGAATTCGGTGGCGTTGCGGCCGACGGCGCAGGTGCGCGCGTGCGCGTATTGCACGTAGTAGACCGGGTTCTCGGTGCTCTGCTTGGTCCACAGATCCAGGTCGATGTCCATGCTGGTGTTCACCGAGCTGCGCACCAGCGAGTACCGGGCGGCGTCGACGCCGATCAGCTCGACCAGGTCGTCGAGGGTGACGACGGTGCCCGCGCGCTTGCTCATCCGCACGGCCACGCCGTCGCGGACCAGGTTCACCATCTGGCCGATGAGCACCTCGACGGTGTTCGGATCGTCGCCGAACGCGGCCGCGGCGGCCTTCAACCGGCCGATGTAGCCGTGGTGGTCGGCGCCGAGCATGTAGATGCACAGATCGAAGCCGCGCGAGCGCTTGTTGTGGAAGTAGGCGATGTCACCGGCGATGTAGGCGGCGCTGCCGTCGCTCTTGATCACCACGCGGTCCTGATCGTCGCCGTACTCGGTGCTGGCGATCCACCAGGCCCCGTCCTTCTCGTACAGCTTCCCGGACGCCTTGAGCTGTTCGACGGCGCGGTCCACCTCGCCCGAGGCGAACAGCGAGCTCTCGTTGAAGTAGACGTCGAATTCGGTGCCGAAGTCGTGGAGGGTCTGTTTGATGTGCGCGAACATCAGCTCGACGCCCTCGCGGCGGAACAGCTCGTGCCGCTCGCCGGCGGGCAGAGTCGCCGCGTCCGGATGCGCGGCCACGATCTTGTCGGCGATCTCGCCGATATAGGCTCCGGCATACCCCTTCTCGGGCGTGGGGGCACCGGTGGCCGCGGCGACCAGGGATTCGGCGAAGCGGTCGATCTGCGCGCCGTGGTCGTTGAAGTAGTACTCGCGGGTGACGTCGGCACCCTGGGTGGCCAGAATCCGGCCCAGCGCATCGCCGACCGCCGCCCAGCGGGTGCCGCCCAGATGGATCGGACCGGTCGGGTTGGCCGAGACGAATTCGAGGTTGATCTTGGTGCCGGTCAGCGTGGTCGCACTGCCGTAGGCAGCCCCTACCTCCCGGATCTTCTCGAGGATCGCGCCCTGCGCCGCGGCGGCGAGGCGGATGTTCAGAAAGCCCGGGCCCGCGACCTCGGCGGATTCGATGCCGTCGGTGGCCGACAGCGCCTCGGCGAGCAGTCCGGCCAAATCGCGCGGATTGATTCCGGCCTTCTTGCCCACCTGCATGGCCACATTCGTGGCATAGTCACCGTGTTCGGGATTGCGGGGACGCTCCACCTTGACCTCGTCGGGCAGGATCGCAGGGTCTGATCCACGTTCGACAAGCACCTTCGCCGCGGTGGCACGAAGGAGATCTGCAAGGTCAGCTGGAGTCACGAGTCTCTATCCTATGGTCCGAGCGGGCGCATGCCGCCAGCGGGCACCTACGGGCAGGCACCCAGCAAACCGGGCCGGCAACACCAGCTTGCCGCATTGCGGGACCGTCCGACATATCGAAGAGAGCACATCAGCGATGCCGAACACCAGCGCGAAGTCGGCCAAGGCTATTCGTG
The DNA here is from genome assembly GCF_015477765.1 of Nocardia transvalensis. Taxonomy (GTDB): domain Bacteria; phylum Actinomycetota; class Actinomycetes; order Mycobacteriales; family Mycobacteriaceae; genus Nocardia; species Nocardia transvalensis_A. The sequence goes on from NZ_JADLQQ010000020.1 coordinate 27,225, forward strand.
CGGCCGCGAAATCCTCGCGGACCCGCAAAGCCGGCGGTGGTAAGCCGAGCGGTAAAAAGCCGGTCGGGAGCCTGATTCCGTGGTCGGTCATCGGTGCCGGGGTGGTGATCGTGGGCCTGATCGCCGCCCTGGCGGTCTACCTGGTGCCGAAGTATCAGGAGAAAGCCGATGCGGAGAAATTCACACCCAGCGCGGAAAAGAAGGACCCGTCCACCGAGATCCCCGGGGTGGTGAAGAAGGACTACCCGGCCGGTCTGCACGTGCAGGCCCCGCAGCGGGTGGCCTACGACATGAGCCCGCCGATGGGCGGCCCGCACGACCAGTCGTGGGCGGCCTGCACCGGTGTGGTGTACACCAAGCCGATCCGGACCGAGAATGCGGTGCATTCGCTCGAGCACGGTGCGGTGTGGATCGCCTACAACCCGGACAAGCTCGACGGCGCGGCCGTGGACCGGCTGAAGCAGCGGGTGCAGAACAAGCCCGCGATGCTGATGTCGCCCTATCCGGGGCTGGATTCGCCGATCGCGCTGCAGTCGTGGGGCCATCAGCTGAAGCTGGACAGCGCCGACGACAAGCGCATCGGCCGGTTCATCAGCGCCCTGCAGCTCAATCAGTACACCTATCCGGAGGTCGGGGCCTCGTGCGACAACCCGACCTTCAGCGCGGACAATCCGCCGCCGTTCGACCCCACTCCCCCGGGCCCCGATGCGACACCGATGGACGGTAAGGGCTTGACGCCGGATGTGACCGAGGGCGGCGGGATACCCGGCGGTATCCCGGGCATCCCCGGGCTGCCCGGTATGCCCGGCGTTCCCGGTGGTGCGCCGGGGCAGTCCGCGCCGCGGCTGCAGTAGTCGGTCGGTCGATGACCCCCGATACCTCCGCCCGCCAGCGGACGGCCCTGCTGGTGCTGGCCGCCGTCGGCCTGCTGCTGGCGGGCGTCGCGATCGGGCTGATGGCCCGAATCCCGTTGCAGGACCGGCCCGATGCGGCGCCCAGCGCGGTCGACACCGGGTTCTGTCAGGACATGTCGGTGCATCACGCCCAGGCCGTGCAGATGGCGGGCCTGGAGCTGGCCGGCGGCAGCGATCCGGATGTGCGGCGGCTGGCCTACGACATCCTCACCACCCAGCAGAACCAGGCCGGGCGCATGCAGGGCTGGCTGCAGCTGTGGGGTGAGCCGATGGTGAATTCCGACGGCTACATGGGCTGGATGACCGCCGCGGGTGGCCACCACGGCAGCGCACACCCGGCGTCCGGCTCGCAGCCGTCCATGCCGGGGATGGCAAACCCACAGGAACTGGAACAACTTCGCACAACCACCGGCCCCGCCCTGGACACCCTGTTCCTGCAACTGATGCTGCGCCACCATCAGGGCGGCGTGCCCATGATCGAATACGCCGCCACCCGCGCCGACACCGACGCCGTCCGCTCGCTGGCCGACAGCATGAACAAAACCCAGCAGGGCGAGATGCACCTCATGACCCGAATGCTCACCACCCGCGGCGCCACCCCCCTCCCCCCACCCTGAACCCCCGGGTCCACCCCGGTTTTTGGCACACGCCACCCAATGCGATACGCTTTCCCAGCCCGATCGGACGACGTGCAAACGGTGACGAACGGGTCCACCCCGCCCTCGTAGCTCAGGGGATAGAGCGTCTGCCTCCGGAGCAGAAGGCCGCAGGTTCGAATCCTGCCGAGGGCACGTACGAGTAAGGCCCTGACCAGCACACCACCGGTCGGGGCCTTTGTCGTGCCAAAGGTCAGCTGGCTTGGATGTCACGAGTTGTCACAACCTGCCCCAAAGTCTTCGCCGCCTCGGCCAGCGCGTCGTCCTGCGAATGGGTGTAGATCCTCGCTGTCACACTGGCATCCGCATGCCCGAGCCACGCCGCGATCACGGCCATCGGCACCTTCCGCAGATGCATCGTGGTACCGCAGGTGTGGCGTGCATCATGCAGGCGGATGTGACGGACACCAGCCTTCTTCACCATCTTCGCCCACCGATGAGTCAGCGTGTCCGGGTGGTAAGGGGTTCCATCCTCGTTACAAGCGACGTAATCACCATCCTGGTAGGCATCCCCGAGCGCCAGCTTCTCGGCCGCCTGGAGCCTGTGCGCCCGTCGTAGGACTTCCACCATCTCGTCGTCCATCGGCAGTGTCCGAATCGCGGCTTCCGTCTTCGGGTCGTCTTCCACGGCCTTGCCTTCAGCCGCCGCCCGACCGAGTTTGACCTTGAGAGTCTTGCGCGTGAAATCCACATCGCTCCAACGCAATCCGCCGATTTCGCTACGACGTAGACCGCTCAATGCCAGGAACCACAGATGGCCGTCACGGTTTCCCTCGAGGCTCTTGAGCACCTTCGAGACTTCCTCGGGTGTGTACGGTTTCGGCTTGGCAGCCTTACCACGCTTGGGCTTGATCGCAACGGCAACGTTGTCCGACACCAGCTTTCGTTCCTTCGCGTAGTCGAGCACCATCACCGTGGTTTCCACGGTCCGCTTCAGCGACCGTGTGGCCCACGGGCGACGGATGTTGCCCTTCTCGGTCTTCGTCCCTCCCTTCTTCAACGCAGTGATCAGGTTATCGAGGTGCTTGCGAGTCAGCTTCTGCACCGGCAGGTTTCCGTACTGCTCGCGCAGCGGTGCCAAGTTGTACTTGTAGCCGCCCAAGGTGGTCCGCCGTGCCCAATGCAGACTTTCCAGCCAGTCGGCGCACACCTCTTCGACCGTGACATCCTTGCGCGGTATGAAGTTGCCGGATGCAGCCTGATCCAAGAATTTCGCCAGCGCGGCCCGAGCCTCCTTCTCGGTCTTGTACCGACGCCGGACCTGGTGCCGCTTGCCGGTTTCAGGATCGCGGCCAGCATCCACCACCACCTCGTACCGGACGACCTCCTTCTTGGTCCGGCGATCCGTCACCATGATCTTGGAGATCTGCGGGGGCAACTGTTGCCGACTCATGCCGCCGCTCCGTCCAACTTGGCGATGTAGTCGACTACGGCTTGCTCGGTCACGAACCGTCTCCGGCCGATCTTCACCGACCGCAGCTCACCCGATGCGATCAGTTCGTAGTACTTACTGTGCCCGATTGGAATCCGCTTCCGAACTTCCTTCTCGTCCAACAGCCGCGACATATCCCGCATCCCTCCTACGCCGCTTCCCGAACTGCCGAAATTTCGTGCCCGTCAGGCGGTTTAGCGGCCAGCTGGGCTCTGAGGTATTCCGCCCGCCATCTGGTCCTGCGGGAGATGGCGCCCATGATCAGGTGCTCCCGAAGCGGGCGATCCTTGTCGCCAGGCTCCACCGGTGTCACCTTCAGATGTGAGGTGTCCGGTTTCTGGATGCCGACCGAGGCGAGCAGTTGCCGAACGAATTCGGCGCGGTCGGCTTTGTGGTCCGGGAGGGTCTTGCCGCTCCAGCGTCGTGACACCAGCACGCGGCGACCGGGCAGGCCGAGGGTGTCGCGGCGGTGGGCTTTGCCCTTGCAGCGGCCGGGGACTGTCTTCTCGGTGGCACCTACGGGGACGATGCCGTATTCGAGCCAGACCGGGCAGCGGGGCGAGCAGGGCACCTTTTGCAGTTCGGCGTGGAGGCGGTCGTAGTGGTCGGCCGCGCGGTCCGAGCGTGGTTCGACGATTTCGCTGATCGATTTGACCAGGTACTTGGTGACGTAGCCGATGGTTCGGCCGGCCTTTTCGGCGATCACGCCTTTGATGTGCTTGCGGTCCATCTGCTCGCCGAACCGCACCACATGCGCCGGATCCAGGTCGTCCACCGAGTCCAGGCGGTCCAGGGCGTCATCCCAATAGGTGAGGGCGTGCCCGGTGTCGGGGTCGACGAAGGTGGTCTTGCGGTAATCCCACACCGGCTGGTGCTGGCCGCCGTAGACGCGGTTCTCGGGGTCGAAGTGCGGCCACCACACTTGGTGGTAGGTCGCGGCGGTCACTTGCCGAAGAATCTCGCGGGAGATCGCACCCCGGATCAGGATGTGCAGATGCGGGGCACCACGGCGTTGAGGCTCCACGGTGGCGAAGTACTGGACATCCCAGCCGACCGCCCGCCGCAGGTTCTGAATCCACCGGTCGACCAGCTTGGAGAAGAACACGATGTCGCGAGCCTGCCGGACGTAGTCATAGGAGCCGGGGTTCACCGGGCAACCATCAGAGCAGGATTGCCCCTTGTCGTCGGTGGCGCCGTCGGAGTTGATCCTCCCGTAGGAGGGCATCGTGAGCGTGACAAACATGCTCGGTTGATGCCCTCCGGCGAACACCTTGCCGATGGTGCGTTTCTCCACCTTGCGGCGAGGCAGGTTAGGCACGTCCTGGCGCCGCCTGGTCGACCGCCGCCGCCGATCCTTCCCGGTTGCATCCAAGGCCGGGAGCCGACCACGTAGACCCGTTTCCCGCAGTTCGCGATCCAGCTCGAGCACGTCGTCGCGGATGTCGGCGGCCTGGTCCTCATCCCCGTCCGCGAGCGCTTCCCGGAACCGGGCGGCCAAATCGGCACGGGCGGTGAGCAATTCGATCTGCCGCTCGGTCGGGTCGGTCTTGTAGTCCACCGACTCTTCGGCCATGTGCCAGCCCTCACGGCATTGGGCAATCCGCAGGGCGCGATGGGCTTTGGCACAGGCCGGGCACACCGATTCGATCGTGGACTTGCACGGCGCACCCTCGTACGTGACCGTCCCAGTTTTCAGGTCTTCCACCCGCATCGGGATCGGCCGCTGGCACACGCCGAACTTCTCCGCGGTGGCCTGGGCGATCTCGAACAGGTTGGGTAGGGAGCGCCGCTGTGCGGCAGTCTCCTTCGCAGTCGAAGCAGTGGCGTTTTCGTTCATCAAGCAGCGTCCTTCATCCGGCCAAGACCGTCGATACGAGGCAGAGCGATCGTTTCAGCGAGCGAATCCCGTTGCCGCATAACCAGTTCCATCACACCCGGACCGATGACGGTGGCCCGGCAGTCATGAGCGCCGAAGGCGTGGGCAATGTGGGCGGTGCGGTTGGCGTAGTCGTCCGGGCACTGGCCTTCAAGCATCCGTACCCGCAGCCGATCCACCGCCTCCCCGATCTCGACACCCACCAGACGCGGCACCAACGTGGACTCACCACGGATCACGGTCAGATGGCAGGCTTGCAGCCGCCTGCTCCAGCGGCTCCGATAGCGCCACCAAGCCAGGAACCGGCGTCGCGCCCGCGAGGTGAGCCACCGCTCGAAGGTCTGCGGGCTCCGTAGCCGCCACAGCACCATCACCGCGATGAACACCCCGACCACCACGACACCCAGCACCCACGACACCCAGACACCCACAGCCACCGCGAACCCGATCGGGACCGAGACCATCGGGAACAACACCACCCACCACACCAGCACCACCGCAGCCTTGAGAGCCAGCCACACCAGCTCCATCACCGCTTCGGCGATCAAATCGAACGGGTCTTTACCCCGCTCGCTAGTTCTCGATGCCATAACAGCTCTTCCTTGTTCAGTCGTTGCGGTACAGGTGGCTCAACCACCCACTTGCCTGCTCGAGGTGATGACCCGCCGACGAATGCGCTCGCGCAGCGCAGCGCAGCAGATCAGCGGCCTGGTGAGCAGTGGCCTGCACCTGGTCGCGGCGACCGTCCGGATTGTCGTGGCCGAACCGATCGGTGTGGGTGGACTCATCCCCCATACGGATGGCCCAATTACCCAGGCGGTCAAGCACATCGGTGGCACGCTGATCGGCCGCGAGCAGCTGCCCGACCAAGGTGTGTGCGTCTGCGGGATCGGACAGCAGCCTGCGAGTACCGGTGCTGGTGGAATGGCCCAGGTAGCGCCACAGCTCTGCAATGGCCGCCGCAGCGGAAATCACCGACTCGGTGGTGTACGGGCCGTCGAGGCGCCAGGTGCGTCGCACCAGATCTATTCCGGCTTCAGCCGACATGACGGCTCTCCTTCCGGCGGGATTCGGGTCGGGGCAGGTCCAGAGTCAACTGGGTCGGCAGCTCGTCCTCACCGTTCCAACTGCGCCACATGCCTTCCTCTGAATTCCGGTACACCACAACCGCTTTGGTGCTCGCATTCCGGAGTGCTGCGGCGTAGATCGCAGCGTCGGCCGCTCCCCGGGCGTAGGGCAGGGGACGGATGGTGCGGCCGATCTTCACGCCCCACTGCACGCGCTTGGTGGTCATGCGGCCCAGTCCTCTCCACCGTCGTCGTCCAGGCCGGTATCCCATCCGGGCACGTCGCCCGTTTCAGCGAGCAGATGCACCGCGATCGAGGCCGGATCCATCCCGGCGCGTTCGAATTGGCAGCGGCGGCGCGACCGGATATGGACCACGGCGTCGATGTCCTCGCGGTCGATGTGGCGAGTCGAGGAGGTGTGGACACGGCGGATGTTCATGGGAGAGCCTCGATTTCGGGGATACCGCACCGGTCACAGGCGCGGGAACGGGATTTCGTACCCAGCGGCCACGCCGTGGTCCGCCAGGTGTCGGGGAAGAGATGACCGTGTTCCCTGCATGTCGCCGTGGCCATACAGCCGTCGCAGAGGACGCGGTCACCGTCGTAGGCCCAGCCGATCCCCGCACCCCGGTGGGTGATGTAGGCGATCGCTTGGGCGACGGAGTCGAAGCAGATCGACTCGTTATTGTTCTCGCAGTAGTGGTCTCCGCAGATGTCGCAGTAGATGACCACGTGTTCCTCAATTACGAATCCGGATTTCATGCCGCCATGCCTCCCCCATTGCCGAGGTCTTCGTCGCCGAGATCGTCGGGATCGAAGCCGCTGTAGTCCTCCGCAGGAGCGGTGTCGGGTTGATCTGGGGCGTAGGCGGCGACGATGGCGTCGGCGTCCTCATCACTGATCCAGAACGCCCGCACCCGCACGAACTCGGCAGTGCCGTCCTCACCCACGTAGCCGACACCGGGTGTGGTGTCCGGGATCTGGTCACACCGGGCACCGCGATCGCGCGAGCCTTGGCCGTGCACCATCGTGGTTTGGGTCGGCTCATCCAGCCGCAACCCGATCCGGACCGGGAACAGCTGCCTGTTGGGCATCGTCTCCTTCGACGGGTCCTGCAACGCGGCGACCACCGACACCCCGACCGCGCGGCCCTTCGACAGCAACAGACCCGTCAGGCGCCGGAACTCCTCCTGCTGCTCACGGGTGGCGTAGGAGGACAGCGCCGCGGCTTCATCAACAATGATCAGGATCAGCGGCTCATCCGCGCTGGGGACGAGCTTGCGGATACCGGCCTCGCGCATCCGGGCCGCGCGTTCCTCCATGATCGTGACCGCTTCGCCCAGCATCGCCAGGATGCCATCGGCGGTCCATTCGAACCGCACCCACAGTTTCGAGCCGCGACCGAATTCCATGCCGCCCTTGGGATCTGCCATCCACACATCCACGAGTCCGGCTTTGATCGCGGGCCCGATCCCGGCGATGATCGACCACAACACCGATCCCTTGCCCGAGCCGGTCGCCCCGGCAAGCAGGATGTGGGCATACAGCACTTTCAGCAGCCAGGGCCAGCCGTCTTCGCGGACGCCGACCGGGACCGCCTCCAGGTCCACCTCGTTGTGAACCACCTCCGGCGCCGTTGCCGGGGCAGCGAGCGTGTCGTGCACGCGCACCTGAAGACGGACCCAGCCCGGATCGGCCGGCTGCGCGGTCACCCGATCCACCCCCATATAGGCGGCCAGCTCGTCCAGGGTCTTCTCGTCGGTCCAGTCCCGCAGCGACTGACCACCCAGCATCCGAATCTCGACCGTCAGACCGTGCAGGTCGTAGTCGTAGAACTCGACATACGGGAAGCCCTTCTCCGGCGCTCCCAGGCCCAGAGTTGCGAACATCAGATCCGTGTAGAACGGGTCGGCGAACACATGCACCGCCGCCCGCAACCGCGCCGGGGCATCCGCGACAATCTCCGCCACCGTGGCCGGTCGGACGACCCTTCGGCTGGGCCAGGGCAGTAGCCAGGCACCGAACCCGATGGCCCCCACTAGGGCGACGGCAAAGGGAATCAACTCAGACATCGGAAGAAGCTCCTCATCAGGAGACCGCGAGCGACGGCGCCTCGTGCTGCACCGGCCGCGGAGGACGAATAGGACGCACTGGCACCACAGCCGGGCGACTCTGCGGAACTGTGACCGGCACAACCGGTTTCGGCTCAATAGTGGAAGTAGTAGCGGCATCCGGTGCTTCGTCAGGGAACTCATCGGTAACCAGGCCCGGGTCTGGCACCAAGGCCGAATGCGGTTGTGCCGCACGCACAAGCACGGCCAAGCCGTGAGTATCGGCTAGAAGGGAGATCGGGGCGATAGCCGCCACCAGCGCCGACGCCCAGGCCGGAAGGTCATGTCCGGCAGCGACCGCGTGCAGGGAGTTCCCGGCGATCGACACCGCAGCCCCCGCTGCGAGCACCCACACGAACCAACGCCGTTCCCGTGAAGCAGCCAGCACCAGCACGCCGAGGGTGGCCTGGATGATGGTTCCGTCGATCACCACCGGCAGACACCATGCCCAGCCAGCAGGAATATGCGCCAGCTTGGCCAGATCCCGGAGGGCGGCGAACGAGAGTACGAACGCCGCCGCTCCCACCCCGACGATGGTGACCACCGCGAACACCCGCGCTAGGCGCATGCTCACGGCAGCCGTTCCACCCGTACTCATGATCAGGCCGCCTTACGGCCCGTGTCGGCCGGAGGCTGCTTGTGGCCGGAGTTGTCACCCTTGATCCCAGTCGCGCGGTACTGGTAGCCCAGGTACTTGAACTCCCCCTGACCCATCACCTTCGGCTCAGCTGTCAGGCCCTCGAGCTCGATCATCCGCATCCCGGTACCCGGAACGATCTCCTCAGTGACCGGGACCGGCTGCACCGGAGCCACAAAGATCAGCTCGAAGCTCTTCCGCTTCGCCTTGTCCTGGTGCGGATCAGTCACTGATGCCGTCCACAACGGCAGCCCTGTCCCCTCCCCTGTCTTGGGATCGAAGTCGAACATCTGCTCCGCAGGAGCATTCGGGTTCGGGTTGTACTTCACCGCCGGGGCAATCTCGCCCTGGAGCACGAGGCCCTGCGGGAATGCCTCTCGGAACTCGACTGGGAACTGGTAGCCCTTCTTGATCGCCATGTTTGAACCCCTTGTGTCAGTCGCTAATTCGGCTGTCGCGAGCACCGAAGGTGGCGCGATGGGATTCAGTGTATACACAGTTGTGTATACGCACAAGCCTTTGCGTATACACAGGTTGCTACCTGGATCGCGTCAGCGCTGTAAATGAGCATTGACCTGTGCGTATACGCAGTTGCGTATACTGAGCTGACACCTACACCGGCACACGATCGAAGGGATTCAGCTCCATGCCAGAACCGGCCTACGTGTCGATCGCAGGGGAGTACGCCCGCCAGATACGCAGCGGGGAACTCCGCCCCGGAACCCAGCTGCGCAGCTACGCCGAACTCGCCGCCCAGCACGGCGTCTCACAAATCGTCATCCGGAAGGCAGTCGAGCTACTGCTCAGCCAGGGATTAGTGCGAACGGTCGAACGCCGGGGAACCTTCGTCGCCGACAGACCCAACCTCGTTCGTGTGTCCCCCGAACGTCAGATGGAGAGCCCGGAAATGACGTACACCCGAGAGACGGACAGCGAGATCACCATCGACCGCGACACCCAGCGCGTCCCCGCCTCCGATGAACTCGCCGAGATCTTCGGCATCTCACCCGGCACCGAGATCACACATGTGATCACCCTCGCTGCCGAGGGCGGCCGACCGATCTCTATCTCGGACACCTACCAGCCCCTCGACGTCCACGGCACCTCGGACGCCACCCTCCTCGAGGAGACCCTCACCGACAAGATCCCCCCGCTGTCGCACGCCGAATGGCTCGGTACTCCGCCGGGCGACCTGGTGAAGGCAGTTCACCAGCGGTTCTTGACCGACGACGACCGCGTCATCATGGTGTCGGATGTCTCCTATCCCCGAGATCGCTACGAAGCTTTCGTATTTCGCATGCGACTGGAGTACGACACCGACAACGGCACTAGCGACAACTAATCGGCGTTGCGAAAGCCCGGCCGATCGCACGCTCATCGGAGCTATGATCGGCCGGGCTATCTTCATGTCTCGCTAGGGTCGCACCCAGGCTTGTGCGATGTCGCCGAGATTCCACCACGAAACATGTTGTGCGTCAGTGGTTTCCACCTTCCACACCTCCTCCAGACGTTCGAAGAAGGCGTCATCACCGGTCTTCCCGCCCTTCGGTTCGCCGATGAATACCAGCCGCCGACCACCGGCTTCTTCGAACGCTCGCAGTGCCTCCGACGCCATCGAGTCTCCCCAGCCGGGAGGCCAGCACAAGAACAACACACTGTCTGCCTTCGGCTCGCGAGCGAACGCCTTGAGGTCGCCGACCCGGTGCCACACGTCCGCCTGCCCGACTCCACCCGGAAACGAGACGTTGTCCCCCTCGTTCGGTGGCTGCGAATCGTACGCCGCGACGTCGACACCGATCCTTGCCAGCTGAGCAGCCCAGTAACCCCGGCCCGCACCCAGCTCCAATACCTTTCGGCTCCCCGCGAATCGCTCAATCCACCGCAACGTCTCCGGCGAGGGAACCGCATACGCATAGGCCGCTTGCAAAATCGTTGCGGCATAACCCAACCGGGCGCTTCCTCGCGGACTGCCACCATCGACCACCCGGCGCCCCGCGAACGTCGACACCGACGGCTCCACGATGTCCCAGTACGGATTCCCGGTCGGCGATTCACCGCCCGTCATATAGTGCACAAACCGCAGATCGAATGCAGCATCTGCACTGTCGTTCCCAGTCCCAGGCAACCTCGCTGCCGTGTCCAGATAGTCCGCCACCTGCGGATACGCCGCCCGCAACCGCTGCTCATCCTCCAGCAGCGCCGCCAGCTCGGTCCGCCGTTCCGTCGTCAGCACGAGGCCAGTCATGTAGCCATTCTCTCGACGCCCGTGCACCTTCGCGATCTATTGCCGAATTCAGCCATACAGGATCAAGAGCGCCTGCGGCGGCGCTGCGCGCCGCCGCCGCGCTGCGACGCGCAGCGCGGGGCTGATGAAGCGTCGCCCCGGCGCGTCGGCACGTCGGCAGCGTGCCCACCGCCGCAGGCGCGTTCGGCTCCCGTATGGGCTCACTTCTCCGTAACCGAACAGTGCTGGGCACGCTGACAGGCGTACCGGCATACCTTCCGCGGTTGATCACGGAATCGGCCGGGCCTCAGCTCAAGCACCCCGCTGTGGTCACGGTGCCCCAATGGTCCGTTCATTCAGCTCGCGAAGCTCGTCGAGTCTCGTAGTCACCACCCACAGTCGGTCAGCTAGGCCGCTCACTTCGGCTACCGCCCATCTCTGTTCCATTGCGTACTTGCGGTAACGGCTTCGGCTGACGTGGTACACATCACCTCGGTGCTCATCAGTGCGTGGGGAATGAGGCTCGCACTGGTCGTCCTCCCAATAGCCCCGGGAGCAGTCCGCCGACCATTGACCGTGCATCACAACATTCCGCTCGTCTTTTAGCCGCGCTGCCTCACTCAGCAGTTCCCGAATCTCACGTCGGTAGCCCCTGGGATGCGGCGACCAGACATCATCAGCGGCAAGTGTCTTCCCGTTAGCAATCAGCCAGTCCATCGACTGCCCTTCGAACAGCAGTCGCGCTGCATCCGTCGCGAGCACGCCAGCCAGATCCGCGGTTGTCGCGCGTAACGCATCCTCTAATTCAGCACTGGCGACAGCAACCGAACCAATAGCCGACACGAGTGCCACGGGAAGTCTCGCGCGGCTCTCATCTGCATTCATGCTCGCTGATTCTCCTGAAGCCCGACCAGATTCGCATGCAATTTCTTGCCACGGCTACGGGTGCACCATGGGTCGAGTCCCCGCCTTCCTCATGGCCCCGATTGTCTCGCTCCAGCCGATCGCGTCAAGGACCACCTTCGGTGTCCGCTACGCGGTGCCTATCGGCATCCTTGACCCGCCCGTCTTCCGCTGAGTGCGGCCAGTATGAGGAAGGTGGGGAGAAGTAGGATGCGAGGCAGACAGACGACCTATCCGCTGGTATGGCGGCCGTTCGATGTCACCACAGTGTCACAAGTACTCCGGATACCATCGGACAGCCGAGTACGGAACCGACAAGAACCGGTACGGTGGCGATCGACAAAACACCTGTTCAGACCGGCCAAATCTGCCTCCGGAGCAGAAGGCCGCAGGTTCGAATCCTGCCGAGGGCACATACCGCAGCAGCGACCATATGGCAAATAGCGCTAGTACCAGCGGATTCCAGGTATCAGCCAACAGACCATATGGTCCGTTGCGGGGAGTTATGGCGGCCACACTGGAGAGTATGTGGAGAGCAGGGCAGCAGGTTCGAGCCTGCCAGGCCCTGGGGACTCGACTACCGACCTCTAACCCGGAAAGCCCCCGTACCAGTTCGAACCGATTCCGGTGCACACAGCTTCGAGTCATCGGTCATGATCGACCCCTCCGGCGTGTCGCGGCCGCGACACGCGGACAACTTTTTTCACTGGCATCCAGTTAGCAATCCAGCCAACTGCCGTCGCTGTCGCTGTCTGTGTCCGCCGGTGACCATCGCCGTATCAGACAGCCGCAGGCTGCGGCTGACCTGGCTCGAAACCCATCAGCGGCCGGTCGCCCACACCGAGCAGACTCTGGCCAACGAGTATCTGGCTCGAAATCGCGGCAACTTGACCGAGTACCAGAAGGTGGTCGCCGACGTGCTCGAACAGCAGGTCACTTGCGCTCGCCGGACCGCACCGGTCCCGGTGCTGTCCGAGCACGACCTCCTGGAAGCACAACGTGACCCCGAGGCCGTCGCGTCGCGGTTCGGGATCAGCAACTCCGCCTTGTCGGACCTGATCACCGGGCGCCTCGACACCGTGGTCGCGGGATGTGTCGACAACCTCCACAGTCCGCACTCGCCAGCCGGAAAGCCTTGCCGTGCTTCGTTTCTGTTGTGTGTGTCATGTCCGTGCGCGCGGGCGACGCCGACGCACCTGCCCGTCCAGGTGCTCGTGCACGACGCTCTGGTCGAGCGGCGCGCGGATATGACGCCGATGCGCTGGGCGCAGCGTTTCGCCGAGCCGGTGACCCGGCTTGCCGATCTCATCGACCAGCATGCGCCCACCGCCGTCGCGGACGCGCGAACCCATGTCGACGCGGACACACGGGCGTTGGTTGAGCGGTTCCTGACCCGAGGGCTGGATCTCGCATGATCACAACCACGACCGTCGCGTGCGCATCAGAGATCGGCCGGCCCGGCCCGGACACGCTGGTGCTGGCCAACCGCAAGCTCCGGCCCGGCACCGACCATTCCCTGCTGTCGCGGTTCGGGCAGGACCGCTGGGTGCTCACCCCAGCGGTGCTGCACAAACACGCGAACGCCACGGCGACCGATTTCGGCGAGGTGCCCGAACAGTTCCGGGGGCCGGTGAAGCACATGGTTTGGCTGCTACTCAATCACGACTTCACCTCCACCGCGTTGGCCTACCAGTTCACCGCGGCTCAACCCGCCGTCAGCACCGTGATAGAGCGCGCCGTGACCACGGCGATGCTCGGGAACCAAGGTCAATTCCGGCACCGATCGCACCGGTCCCGGCGCGCACAACACCGCGTCGCACAGCTCGAACAACTCATCGCTGCGCGTAGTCAGACACGCGAAGAACTCGCCCCGCATGCGTGACAGTTCCGCGAACGCTTCCCCTGCCCCGTCGGCAACCGGCACACTCACCCTCAGGCCTTCGTCGTCTTCATGTGTGTTTCCATGGCCGGAACACATGATCGACGAAGGCCGTCTACCTGTCCGCCGAATCCTCAAGCAGGCCAAACGGTTTCAAAACCGAGGATAAAGAACAAGCTAAGTCTAACAACCGATTCGGGTTCACCGAGGACCGTCCGGCGAAGCGAGTCGCTGACCATGACAGCTGACCAGTAGGCTGGGGTTTGATTATCAGTAATCTGGGGGTTTGATGGCTGATCCTGATCCCTCTGGTGATGACCGGGGCAGTTCGGCACGAGCACTCTTTGCCGCTCAGCTGATGGAGCTGTGGAAAGCTGCGGGCAATCCGACTTTGCAGAAGGTCGCGACAGCCGCCGATGCGCGAATGAGCGCTGCGCGGGCGTCGGGTCGCGGCCGCCGCGTCTCGATGCAGCGCATCAGTGACTGGCGCTCCGGCCGCAATGTGCCGTCGCGGTTCGAAACCTTCGAACCGGTGCTGCTGACGCTGATCACGTGGGCCCGTGCGGCACCCGACCAGCAGTCGCGCGCGCTGCTGGAACGGATGGCGTGGCAGCGTCTGTGGAAGGCCGCCGCTACCGAACCCGATACGGCAGGCGATACCACGGCGCCCCCGACGGTGACGACCGCGCTGCGACGGGATATCGACATCTTCGTCGGCCGGGAAAACGACATACGTCGAATCATCGACGCGGCCGGGCCGAACCGGGTGGTGTCGATCCACACCATCGACGGTATGCCGGGGGTAGGCAAAACCGCGCTGGTTACCCGGGTCGCGCACCTGCTGGCCAACCAGTTCCCCGACGGCCGGTTCTTCGTCGAGCTCAACGCCCACACGCCCGGACAGCACTGCGCCGAACCCTTCGATGTCCTGGCTACGCTGCTCACCGATCTGGGAATCGCGTCCGGCCGTATCCCCGGCACCCTCGCCGCTCGTCGTGATCTGTGGCGAGACCGCGTGTCGGACAAGCGGATTCTGCTGGTACTGGACGACGCCCGCGATCACGCCCAGATCGAGCCGTTGCTCCCGTCCGGGCCCGCCTGCCTGACGTTGATCACCAGCCGCCGAAGGCTCGTCGCCCTCGAAGGCGCCCTGCCGCTGGCGCTGGATACCCTGGAGCCCGCCCACGCCGCCGACCTGTTCTGTCGCCTGGCATACCGCGATCCGAGCGGTGCGGACATCACCGCGGTCGCCGAGATCGTCCGGCACTGCGGATATCTCCCGTTGGCGATCGCTTTGCTGGCCGGGCGTCTGGCCCACCACCCTACCTGGACCATCGCCGATTTGGCCGCCGACTTCGCCGGCACGCGCAATCGGCTTGCCGAACTCGACGTCGGCGCCCGTGCCGTTCGCGCCGCGTTCACTACCTCCTACCAGAACTTGTCGCCTCGGCAGCAGTACCTCTTCCGGCGATTGGGCCTGCATCCCGGCCCGGATCTCGACCCCTACGCCGTTGCGGCCCTGAACGACATCCCAGTTTCCCGGGCACGCCGAGCGTTGGAAGCTCTCTACACCGATCACCTGATCGACGAAACCACTCGGGGCCGCTACCGATTACACGATCTAGTGCGCGAGTACGCCCGCACCCTCGCCGAAGACGATCCCGTCGACGACCGCAACCGAGCCGTCGACAGGCTCTTCCACTACTATTTGAGCACCGCCCGTGCCGCCACTCGGGGGAAGCCGCCCGATGCCCCGCCCGCAGCGGCACCGGATGTTTCCACTCTGACCTCCGCGCTCGCGTGGATGCGCTCGGAGCGTGCCAATCTGCTGGCCTGCTTGAAATTCGCCGCAGCCGACAATCAACTGTCCCGCGTCCTCGGTCTGACCAGGGCGCTCACCAGTGAGTTGGAGCTATACGGCCCCTGGCAGATCGCCATCCCGTATCTCCGGCGCAGAGCCGGTCGCCGGCACACCCGAGAAATCGTCGGCGATGTCAGCGACACCACACTCATGCCGATGGATCTGGGTTCGGCGGACTATCTCACCGACGACTGCTCTCTTGCGGCCGACCTGTTGCAGCAGGTACTGGATACCCACGGCGACATCGACGACGGAACTCGCGCGTTCGCCCTGCGCACCCTGGTGTGGACCCGCTTCCTGGCCGGCGATCACACCCTGGCGGTAGGGGTGTTGGAGCGGGCGCTGGCCACCTTCCGGATGCTCGGGGACCGACAGGGTGAGGCTTTCGCCCGCCACCTCCTGGGTTGGCTCGGATACCTCACCGGCGACGACTCCGTCGCGGTCGAATTCGTGCAGCAGGCGCTGACCATTTATCAGGACATCGGCAACCGTGCCGGGGAAGCCTTCGCCCTCAGTGTTCTCGCAACGGTGTACATCCACAACGGCGACTATTCATCCGCAGCCGATGCACTGCGGCGGGCAGCGTCGATCCACCGGGAAACCGGCCAGCGATCCCACGGAGCCGTTGTCGGCATACTGCTGGCGGCGCTGCACATCGTGACGGACGATCATCCGGCCGCAGTCGATTTGCTCCAGCAGGTGCTGGCGACGTACCAGGATACGGGCAATCGACCCGGTGAAGCCTTCATTCTGAATATGCTGGGTTGGATTCGGCTGGTGACCGGCGACTACCCGGCTGCCGCCGATCTGATGCAGCAGGCATTGGCGATCTTTCGGGAGATCGGCGTCAACCGATTCGGCGAGGCGTCGGCCCTGCAAAATCTGGGCAGAGTGCGGTACCTGGAGGGGGACTACGAGGCCGCGGTCGACCTCATCCAGCAGGCGCAGACGATCTACGACACGATCGGCAACCGTGTCGGTATGGCCGAAGCACTCGGCAATCTTGGCTGGGTGCGGTATCTGACCGGGGACCAACCGGGTGCCGAGGAGCTGCTGCGCCGGGCATTGACGATGTGCCGAGACATCGACCACCGAGCCGGTGAGCTCGAGTCACTCAATCGAATCGGTGCGCTATTGACCGACTCCGGCGATCTCCGGCAAGCCTTGGCCATCTATGACGAGGCTTTGCGGCTGGCGCGTCGCGTGCGGAGTTCGATCGAGCAGGCACGGGCCCTGGAAGGATCCGCGCGATGTCGAGTGCGCCTTGGCGACCGCGTCACGGCCAGGGCCGAGTTGCACGAGGCGGTGCGGCTCTACGAACGCATCGGCGCCGCCGAGACCGAATCTGCCACAGCATTGCTCGCGGAGCTGTAGACATCGGTTCCCCGTGCCGCCGGAGGTTGGAGGCGTGCGGACGGGGCTTGGCCGCGACCCTGGCGAAGGCCCTTGCCACCGCCGATGAATGTCAGCGTTCACTCAATTCCCCACCCAGTCGTTCACGGAATGCCGCAGGTGGTGGGTCCTAGATGATGTTCTACCCGACCTCCTTCCGGGATGCTTTGGATTCGTTCTTGGTGCCGGGGCGTTTGTTGGGCCGGTAGGATGGCCCGTTCATGAATACTTGGTGGCTGGTGTTGATCAGTCTGTCCAGAAGTGATTCTGCAACAACGGGGTTCGGGAACAGTGGATACCAGTCGACCGGGCCGCGGTTCGAGGTGAGGATCATCGAGCCGCCGCTGGCGGCGCGTTCGGAGATCAGTTCGTAGAGGTCGTCGGCCTGGGCTGCGGTGAGTTCGCGCATCCCGAAGTCATCGAGTAATCCCGATCTCGGGATTACTCGATTTATACCGACCCGGTGATTATCCCGATGTCGTGGGTGGTTGACATGAGAGTTGCTGTGCGCTCGCGCCGTGCGCCTTGAGCCACCGACAGTCGCGAACCAGCGAGAGAAACCGCGAGGATCGGCAGGCACCCAGGGCGGGTGGCCTCATCGGTGAATCTCGACGGCGACCTCAAGAGCCATGAGGTGGCATCGGTAAAATCTGACGTCGCGATCTTGCTTGCCACCTGACCAGGGCCGCTTCAGACCGCGCGCCCAGCGGCATTTTCGTGCGTCTGTCGTTGGCGTGGACGGATAACTTGGTCGAATGGGTGCCGACGAACACGACCAGCCCCGCACTGCCGCGCTGCGCGCACGACTGCGATATGTTTATTGGATCGGAGGGGACAGCGGTGCGGGCAAGTCGACAATCGCTCGCAATCTCGCGGCCCGGTACGGCCTGCGTGTGTACTCGACCGATGACGCGATGCGCGACCACGCTGCGCGCAGCACGCCGGACGACTCGCCCTGGCTGAGCAGGTTTGCGGCGATGAGTATGGATGAACGCTGGGTGGACCGGTCGGCGGAGACGATGCTCGAGACCTTCCACTGGTTCCGGGGCGAAGGTTTCCATTTCATCATCGACGACTTGTTGTGCTTGTCCGCCGAAACTGGGGTTATCGCCGAGGGATTCCGCTTGTTGCCGCATCTGGTCGCCCCGCTGCTCGCCGAGCGTCACTGCGGCGTGTGGTTGCTGCCGACACCCGCGTTCCGCCGGGCAGCGTTCGACAGGCGCGGCTGGGAGATCCCCGGCAAGACGAGTAATCCGGAGCGTGCCGCACGAAACCTGCTCGAGCGCGATCGGTTGTTCACCAACGATCTTCGGGAGGAGACCACACGCCTCGGACTTCCCGTTATCGATGTGGACACCGTGTCCGAGGAGGATCTGACCGACAGGGTGGGCCACGTACTCGGACTCTGAGCTGCGGAAGCTCATAGCACATCCGAAATTCGGCATTTCCGTGCGTTGCTGAAGTCGAGATGATCTCTGTGCGTTGATCTTCCAGCGTGCCGCGCGGCCCGTCCCACACCGCGAGCAATGCGGCATTATCGTGCGTTGCTGAGTACCGATATCCGTCGATGCCAGCCCCGATTTCGGGTTGCACCGGCGCGCGTCGAAGCCCACCGCCACTCTAAGCCGCCTGGCCTTCGATCGCTCCCGAAGCTACCTGCCCGCACCTCGAAAATGTCGTTCGGCAACCCATTCAGGGTCCTCACCCTGTCCCGATCCCTCCGCTACGGACTCGACGTCGGCACTGGCCTACGCCATCTGGGCCGGTCTCGGCACCGCCCTTATCGTCGCCATCGGCGCCCTGTTCCTCCACCAGCCCCTCACCCCCGCAAAGATCTTCGCCATCGCCCTTATCGTGGTCGGCGTCGTCGTCCTCAACCTCAGCGGAGCCCACTGAACATTCCCACCTAGGCCAGGCCATAGGCGGCCAGGCAGGCGAGGGTGGGCCATAGGCGGGTGAAGCCGTCGGTGGCTTTCATCAGGCTGGTGCCCAGGACTTCGAAGGCGATCGCGGCGCCGAGGTAGAGGTAGGCGGTCATCGGGGCGGCCTTTCGCCGGTGCCGAGGGTGTGAACGACCGGGCAGTCCCCGGTGGCGGGGAGGGCAGGGCCAAGGTGGTCGATGTCGTATCCGTCGGGATAGCTACGCCGCCAAGGGAAATCGAACAGGCCGACACCCTGCGCCGAGCCCGGCCATCGGCGCAGCGCCGCCGCGCGGGTACGCAGGGCCGCGGTAACGGCCGCGCGGGTGGCGCGGCCGGGTTCGGGCAGGGCCAGTGCCCGGCGGATGTGGTCGGGAGTGAGTGCGTCGACGACGGCGCGGGAGATTCGTAACGGCAGGCGCGGCAGCAGGTCTGCGGCCATGCGGTCGCGGTTGACCAGGGCGACCCGATGACCGCCGTCGCTGTAACCGACGAAGCGTGCCTCGTAGCTGTCGAGGTAGTCGGCGATCTGTTCATACGAGCCGGGAATGTCCTTGATGGCCATGTGCTCGCCGAGTTGCCGGTAGTACAGGTACAGGGCGGTGCGTTCGGTCTGCGACATCGGGCGCCAGCCGTGGGCGTCGACGAATCGGGCCGCGACCACGACGAAGGTGGCCAGCACGTAGCGGAAATCCTCCTGTGAGATCGAGTACGGGGCATGGGCCCGGTTGATCCGCCGCACGGCACGGCGCCCGCGATCGGAGGCGATGCCGTGCGCGAGGACCTCCGTGAGCAGCAGCGCGGTGTCGTCGGCACGTTTGTCCGGGCGCTGCTCGAATTCACCGGTGCGGCCCAGCAGGCCCCCGATGGTGGGGACGGCGAAGGTGTGGATCTGCGCCAGCTCCGACCCGATCGCGATCTCGACCGGGAACTCGAACTGGGCATCGAGCCGGTGGATCAGTTCGAAGTCGCGTTCGGGGGTTAGGCGTTCGATGATGCGCAGTCGGTCGTATCGGCCCATGCCGCTCTCCTTCCGAGAATCTACGACACTTGTTCAACTAGTTCTCCGATATACTACGACAAGTGTTCAAATAGTTGGCAAGAGGAGGGAACAGTGACCTCCGACGCACACACGACCGGCGAGGCCACCGACGGACACGGCATCACCGAGGAGAAGACGGCGTCGAAACAGACACGGCCGGACGGCCGTAAAGCCCGCGGGCAGCACCGCCGCAAGCAGCTGGTGGACGCGGCGTTGCGGGTGGCCGCGCGCGACGGGGTCGCCGCGATCACTCACCGGGCCGTGGCCGCCGAAGCCGGTGTCGCCGCGACCGCCGGGACCTATTACTTCCCGACCGTGGACGATCTGCTGTCGGCAGTGATCACCGCCGGCCTACAGCGATTCACCACCGATCTCACCGCCCGGCTCGGGCAGGCCCCCACGGTGCGGACGTTCGTCGACTACCTCGACGACATCCTGCGCCACGACCGGCAACGGTTGATCACCGAATACGAGCTCTACCTGCTGGCCGCGCGCCGCCCCGAACTGCGCCCGGCCCTGCACCCGTGGACCGAAGCGATGCGGACCATCCTGGCCCGATGGACCACCGACCCCATCGCCCTGACTGCCACCATCGCCGTCCTGGACGGACTGTTCTTGCAATCGGTCACTGCCAAACCCCTGTCCACCGACACCGTCGAAGCCGTCCTGCTGGGCACCCTCGCGATCACCGAACCCGCCACGCAATGAAGGCACGGCCCGTCGTGCCGCACGCCGAGCACGCCCGCGCCTTCGCCCATCAACCCGCGCGATCGCCGACCACAGGCCCGGCGGCGGGTGATACGCGCAATTCAGCATGAGCGTGCAGTCCGCCAGATCGTCTGTCGCCCAACGACTGTGGCCTCTCCGAACGACCGGAACGCGGCATGAGCGCGCGTTCGGGTGACCGTGCACGAGGCCGGGCAGTGCGGTCGGTGGCAGCTGACGATGTGTTCAGGCCTTCAGGAGTGGCGGTACCGGCTGATGCCTACCGTATGGTCGGTGGCGTCATGCTGACCTTCCTACTGGCACTCACGGGATTCGCCTTTCTGGATTCCCTTCACGTCCTGAACATAGGAATCACCGCCGCAGTCGTCGTCGACAGTCGACTGAGCCGCCGCTCGCCTGTCCCGGGAGCGTTGAGCTTCATCGCCGGAATCTTCGCTGTCACCACTGCTTTCGGTATCTGCACCGTGCTCGGACTGAGCTTCCTGACCGATCTCATCCACTTCGACATCACACCGACCGTCCGCTACTGGGGTGAACTCATCGTCGGCGCAGTTCTGTTGATTCTCGGCGGTATTCGCTTGCCGGGGA
This sequence comes from Nocardia transvalensis, assembly GCF_015477765.1. Taxonomy (GTDB): domain Bacteria; phylum Actinomycetota; class Actinomycetes; order Mycobacteriales; family Mycobacteriaceae; genus Nocardia; species Nocardia transvalensis_A. The sequence continues at coordinate 48,452 of NZ_JADLQQ010000020.1, forward strand.
GCGCGACCGGGGTAATACCGCCCTGGGCGATCGAGGCACGACGGCGGCCGTGGCTGCTCGGGCTGGTCGGAGTCGGTGTCGGCCTCGGCCAGGCACCGACCGCGGTCCCGTACCTGGCGGCGCTGGCGATACTCGCGGTGCGAGAACCGCGGCCGGCACTGTGGCCGTTGATCGTGGTCGCGTACTGCCTGATCGCGTTGTTGCCGCCGATCCTGGTGCTGCTCGCCGCCACACGCCGCTCGAGCCGTGCGCGGCGGTTCTACCGCGCATTTGTCCGGGCGCTCAGCCGTTTCGGTCCGATGTCGGTTCGCGTTCTCTTCCTGGTTTTCGGAGCTGTACTCGTCGTCGACGCGTTGCGGAACTACTCGTCGCTGTAGTGGTCCACTTGCTGACGGCCGTACGCCTGGGCGGGATGACACCAGCGGGATGCACGCACATTGGCAATATCGGATGTCTTGAGCCACAACAGCTCTGGTCGACTGGCGGCCTAAGCGTGGATCTCTTCGCTCACGCGGTATGGGCGGCATGACAGTGCGTTAGCCGTCCTAGGCAGGGTCCCGGGCTGCCTGTCGCAGATACTGAACCGTCATGGCCGGGCGCGCTGACCGGCAAGCCCGGCGCTCGATCTGACGGCGAAGTCGATCTGACGACGAGCGTTGGGCAATGCGGTCGCCACGCATGTCCCCACGGCGCCCGCCGGTCGTAGAGAGTGGCGGCTGTGATCGTGGCGAGAGGTGTGTTCGTAGTCGATTTAGCCGTCGTGTTCGCGGGCGCGCTGATAGTCGGTTTCGGCGTTCGCGTTCCACGAGATCGGGTGTGCGCCGGGGCCGCAGTCCTCGCTCAACTGGATTGTCGATTCGGGGCGAATCCGTACCTCCTTGACCAGCAGGCGGAGGTCGCTGCACGTTACCAGTACTCCGGCGGTTGCCGGGCCGACATCGGTATTCGTGCATTCGATATCGACACGACTGCCGACCGGAACCGATGAGCAGAACGCGTCACCGGGCGGCAGCGCCTGAGCAGATCCCACGCCGACGGTCGTCGATACCGCCACGGCTGCGAGACCGGATACCACCGCGCCCATGATCGATAGCCGCCGGGCGCTTCTCTTGGGGATGGACACCCGAGTTCCTCTCTTTCGTTGCACTGCAAAACAATCCCCAAGATCATATGCGTGCCGGGGTTGAATTCCCAGGTGTAGTATCGGCCGGCCCCTGACCGAACAGCTCCCGGCCCAGGTTGTGCCGGGTGCCGATGGCCGTGATGTTCTGAGCCGCAACAGCTCTGGCCCGCTGGCCGCCTCGGCTTGGTCGCTTCGCTCAGCGCGATAGGCGGCATGACAGGACATCCACGCAGACCTTCTCGCGCTGTCTCGGCAACTTGTCCAACCTATCTCGCGGCTGTCGCACGTCTCGCTGAGTAACGACGCCATTGGAGTCGTTACCACCTACTTCGATGGTCAGCGACGACCGTGCCACGTTCGGATGCATTGCGGCCTGAAAGCATGCGGTGGACTACGTGTTCACGGGCAGGCCGTCGAGTGCTGGTGGGTTCGCAACACGAGGATATCGGTGATGTCGATATCGGGCCCGCCGTCGAGGACCAGGTCCAGACGGGCAGGCCCGACCGTTTGCGTGATGGCAGGGCCGTCGTAGCGCGGGATGACGGCGGCCGCGGCGGCTTGCAGGCAGAACGATCGGATCATTCCGGTCCGGGAAGAGGCAGTGCGAGAAGGGTTTTCGGGTTGCCGCATAGGAGGGTCGATGACGAACACCATCGGGCGTTCGGGGGTGCCTCGTTGGACCCAGATAGGGAATCCGAGGTCGCTGTACAACCAGAACCGGTCGCGCAGATGCTCGGGCAGGTGTCCGCGCAGACCCACTCCGAACGGGCTGGCGCCGGTTCGGGCCCAGTCAGCGCGTCGGTCCAGCCGCAGCGGGTTGCCTGCAGCTTCGGCGGGGTCGCATACCCACAGCAGCTCCAGATACAGCGCCCCCAAGAAAAGCCGGCGGTTTCGGGTTCCCTGCCCGCGATGGCGGATGCCCTGGTCCAGCACCAGCCCTACCTCGGACAAGCGCCGCGCCCAGTCGCCTGCCGGGTCGACCATGCAGAACACGTGATGGAGCTGCATGGGGAAACGGTACCCCGATCCCCTCCGCGGCTCTGCCGTAAAGGCAAGCCACACCATCCACAAGCCCGCACATCGGCTATAGCGGACGTTCGTGAGATCAACTGGCAGGCAACGGCTACGGCTCACCAGAACGCCCTCGCAGCGGCAATATCGGACGTTTGGAGGCGGTTCCCGGGACTGGGGCGGGGAGTTGTTGAACGCCTCAGCTGTGCGGGTAATCCGCTGCTGCGCAGTTCAGTTCCGTGGCGGTGGCTCTACCTTTCCGGTCCCCGATCCGGGCATGCTCGGGACCGGGCAACCGGAATCGATTGGCGGATTGGGAGTCCGACCGCGTCGCCGGATCGTGAGCTAGGCCGAAACCACCCGCATGGCAGCCCGGGATCCAGGGCGCGGACCAGCATCCGGGTGGCCAACTGGGGTTCGGTGTCGACTACTTGACCCACAAGTCCGGTACCGACTTCGCACTGTTGGTACCAGCAGTGGTCGCGGGCGGGGTGGGGGGAGCGGCAGCCACAGTGAACCCCATCGGCCCGTATTTGACGCCGTCGCCATCTTGCACAAGGAAGTCGTAGTAGCCCGGTTTGGTGGGGGTGAACTGGATACTGGCTGAAGTGGTTCCCGGAGGCGTTGTTACGGAGCCGACAATGGTGGCGAGGTCTGGATAAAGAATTGGATCGATGTAATGGTCTGGATCATAGGTAGCGAACAAATTGACAGGCCTGTCGAACCGGTGATGTGGAGGATCGGGGAAGTTGACCGTGAACGTAACCGGCGTGTTCACATAGTAGGCGTCGGGCCCAGTTGTTGGCACCCCGCCGCATACCGTGAGGCTTACGGCACCACTGAACTCACAGGCACCGGCCTGCGGTGCCAGAAACACCGTGGCAACAGCAGCGGCTGCAACGAACCCGGCGACACCGATGCCCGGCCGACCGATTCGTGTGTTCATCGAATACTCCCATTCCTCACCGTAGGACTGGCGGCGAGCACAACCGCCGGCATCGTGGCGAGGTCGATCCCGGATGTCGACGTTCGTGCCGCTCATCAGGACAAGCGCGTCGCCTGAGCCCGAAATCCACCCGGCCCGGGGAGTTGCTTCGGACAGCTGAAATCGTCCCATCATCGAGTGCGGGCCGATAGACCTCATGATTGGGGGGTTGTCCCAAGTGCAGAGGAAACACGAACCGCCGCAGTGGATTCCGTTGTCAGCCCCCAGCGAGGCGACAAAGCGGGGCAGCGACGAGAAGAGTCGACCACGCCGCGATCTCTTGTACGCGCTCCAGCTGGGCGACGCATCCGCCCGGCCGCAAAACGGCTCCCGACACATGTCGTGGGTATCGGCGGAAACGGGCGGATATGACGTAGTGCGGGCTCCACGCACCCCAGCTGTGGAGAATCCATCGTTCGGCGACGACGTCGGGCACCGACATCGAACGCGCGGGTCGCGGCATTTGCGGATGATTCGAAGTGCGGCGCAGCCGTGCGAGAGAGATTCGAGTCAGGCGGGAGGCGCTGTGCCGATCACGGTGATCCAGCGCAGCGCCAGTCGATGGTTTTCCTGGTTGTCAAGAATGTGCGGTGCTCCATATGCCAGAGCAGCGGCGTCAGCGGCAGCGCCAGCTTGTTGCCACGCCATGTCGGTGATGACCTCGGCCTCATCTTCGGGATCCCAACCGAACAGGTGTGGACCGGTCCGTCGTGCGGCCGCGGTCACCGCCCGGTGCACCTCGGACAGGCCCGAGCCGACAGGCGAACCGCAGCCGACCGGCGAGTCGGGGTTCGACAGCCATCGATCCCACAGGGTGCGCGTCAGCCACTTCTCCTCGTCCGGGGCCATGGCTGCGATGGCTCGGGCCTGTTCATCGGTCAGGTCCCGCACCTGGTCGATCACCTGTGCTACCAGGTCGCCGTTCGGGCCCATCACCAACCAGTTGGGCAGCTCCTCGCGCACGGTCAAAGACGTGCACCGTACCCAGCGATTGCCCGGACGAAGCCGGAGTTCGCCCTCGAGGTCGTCGACGCGCCACAGCCGATCGGGCAACGCCGACACCACCATTGGGTCTTCGTGAACGACGAGTCCTTCGTCCCCATCGGCCTGCCGATCGACCGGTGCGCCCGACAATCGTTCACGGGCTGCGAAAAGCTTGTCCCTGTCGAACCCGACTCGAACGCCGACGGCCGGGAAAGGGACGCCGAAGAACTCACGTTCGCCGCCTTTGTGGGCGAGGTAGTAGGTCATGCGCGGACTGTACTGACAGTGCGTCCCGGTGGGCAGTCGTCAGCCGCCGATCAACTGGGGATATCGGATCCCAGCCCGGACTGCGGGCCGCCTGGACGCCCACAATTTCGGCATGAGCGCGCGGTGGGAGGCCCTGTCGGACAACCAATCTGGGCGATTGACCAACGCGCGCCCAGCGGCATTACCGCTCGCTATTGTCAAGTAAGGCCAGCTCTTTCGCCCTCGGATTTGGCCTGCTGCTCGGGCGGCGTCGTACTAAGTCAACGACGCGGCGGCCTTCTGTAAGCACCCGCCGCCCGACAGCTCGAAAACGCTGCGGGGAAGATCGCGGAAGCTCAGCGCATCTATGCCGAGCACCGGCGAAACCAGCTGTAGCCGTATCGGATTGTACAGAAACCCGCGGCACAGACCTGGAAGCGCAGCGGCACAAGAAAATTCGCCGCGCGGCGAGCACGTTAGACTCACGTGCAGCCTTGCTTGATGAAAGGTGATCCAGTGGCTGTTGATGATTTGGCTTGGGCGGACGGTGGGGGACGAGATTCGCTGGGGGAGACCTACTGTCTCACCTTCATCCGTGATGTGGACGCTGCGGAGGCGTTGCGGCGGATGGGCGGTCTGCCCGGCACGTTTGCGACCCGCACGTGGTCGGATGTCGGGGACCTGGACAACTTCGACGATGATATCCCGAGATGGCGTTGGCGCTACCGCTGGGTGGGTGGACCGTCGTATTCGAGTCGGACGGGTTCAACGGCATCAGCCTGACCTCCGCGCTGTCACACGGAACCGAGGCGCTATCCGTGCTGCGGCACGACTACGCGTCTCCTGCGTTCGCCTATGCAGTCGATGGCGTGTTGATCACTGGGTTCGATCCGACGTGCCCTTACCCACACCTACGGTACGGCGCCGATCCCGACCGCCTGCTCTCCCACATGCTCGAAGTCGGATTCGCTATGGGAGACAACGAGGACGACGAGGACGGCGATTTCTACGAGGACGGCGATTTCGACAACAACCACGACCGCCCCTACGGGCGTTGCCTACGGCTGATCGAACAGTTCACCGGCCGTCTGCCTACGTTCGAGGCACTCAACGGCCCCTTGATGAGTGCACAGATCGAGCCCTGGTTCGCCGAAGCACGCAACGATCCGGCTGTTCGACCCGGCTACGACGGCCCTGTCGATGCGGTCACCGAAGTACGACGGCTCACCAGTCTGCACGGCTTGACCGACACTCCCGGCCTCGCTGACGCACTCGCCGCAGCAGAACGCGGAGAGCCGGTCTCGATCGCCCCCGACAGTTCACTCGGTGAGCATGTGCGCAGCTGGCTTACCGAGGACCGGCGCGCCCATAGGGCGTTGAATGGCGGTGAAGGACGGTGGCGGATGACCGAGATCGAACGTGACCGCGCGTTCGATCTCGGGTTGCTCGCCCGCGCTCTCGGCGCCGCCATCCAACCCGGCCCCCACCGCTGCGGGTTGACATCACGCTCGGACCGGCAGAACCCCCGGCTGTCCATGGGGTGTTCGGCTGCCAGAATTGGCTGACATAACCACACACTCGAACGGGCAAAGAACCCGCACGATATTCGGCATTATGGGACGTTGGAAAGCCTTGTCAGCCAACCGATCCGGACGATTGACCAACGCGCGACCAGCGGCATGAGCGCTCACTTTCGCTGACTAGAGCGAGATGTCCGGCCTTGCTGACCAGAGGGCTCGGGAGGGCTGAGGGGTTCTGCCGGGGTTCCGTGGCGGTCCATGAAGATGGGCAGCCGCCGGTTCCCGTGTTCGGGAAACGTTATCGATACACACGCACGTTGGCTACGCGGACTCCGGATCGCCGAGCAAACAAGAGTGTCCCTCCGCACTGACTGCGGAGGGACACCACGGTTCCCAACAGATCCCTACCCTGCGGGGCGAGTTCTACTCGGCGAGCCGCTGGTCCGCGTAGACGATCATCGCGTCCCGTTGATACTCGGCCAGCCCCTCGGCGATCTTCAGGTAGGTCGCCTTGTACCTGTCGTCGTCGACGAACATCTGGCCCATGCCCTTGTACGCCTCCCGGTTCGGAGTCCAGAAGCGACACAAGCCCTCGTAATGAGTGTGGATCTCTGCTTGGACCGCCGGGTCGTCGACCAGCGTGCCCGCCGCCAGGTGCTCGGCCATACGGATCATCCACGCCGTGCCCTCCCGCTGCCATTGCTCGATGTCCTCGGCGGTCATCGTCCCGTAGTGGCGTTGGGACTGCTCGTACTGCTCCGGCCAGCGCTCACGGGCCTCGTCCTCGTACTGCAAGTGGTCGAAGCCCTCGAACAGGTTCTCCGGGCGATTGATCTTCACTGCCATCTCGGTCTTCCCCTCCAATTCGGCGATGGTGCGCGCCACGGTGTCGGCCATCCGCGCCAGGCGGTCGCTCTCGGTGCGCAGTCGGATGTGCTGGCGCTTGAGGGCGGCCAGGGTGTCGGGCTCGGAGTCGACCGACTCGGCGATCTCAGCCAGGCTCAGGCCGAGCTCACGCAGCACGAGGATCTGTTGCAGGCGAAGCAGTTGCTCTTCCTCGTAGTAGCGATAGCCGTTGACACCCACGTGCGCGGGCTCGAGCAGACCGATGTCGTCGTAGTGCCGCAGGGTGCGGGCGGTGATGCCCGACATCCTCGCCACCTCGGCGATCGACCAGCTCATGGCACTTCCCATCACTTCCCGTGCGGCCGGTCCGTCCGGCCTGTCTTCGACGGTAGAAGTTGCCGTTACGGCAAGGTCAAGCGCGGATGCACCGGATCGGCGGATTCGCGCGATCCTTATCGCTGGTGTGTCACCTGATGCCGTGAGTACACCGCCATCCATCGCTGCGAATCACAGCAGAACCCACCATCCGGAACGCCCCCGCATCGGCATGTGCGGACGTCTTGCGGCGCAGTCGATCTTGCTGCGACTAACGACCGACCAGCGGCATTATCGAGTACTTCAGCAAACCGTAGTCAGCCTGTGGGTGGGCCGGGCCGGACCAGGTTGTCCCCGATCCGGTCGCCTTAGTTGTTTCCGTTTGCGGTGGATGTCCGATGAGAACACCGACCACGCCCTACTCCTGGCCGACAGCGCCGCAGACCTGCTCACCATTTTCGCCACGCATATGCGGGATGACCACGCGAACCAGCCATGATCTCGACCCGAGACAGGCGTGTTCGCCTTCACTTTCAGTTGCTGAGGTGGAATCAGTTGGGGCAGCTCTCCGTCAGTGGCTATTGATCAGGCGGCCCGTGGGGTGATCGTCGGGGTGGATGCGATGGTTCATGTTGAACACAGTTCTCTGTCGAGCAACGTGCGCGCGGCATCGTGGGGACGGCCAGCTCCCCAGGTCAGCGAGACGGTGATTCGTTTCTGGGGGGTGCCGAACGACCAGGTCGAATAGCCGGGCGCGTCGCCGTCCTTGCCGTAGGCGGTGATGCCACACGACAACTCGAACGTGATCAGCCCGGGCCCGTATTTCGAACCCAGCACGGTGGTGCGCATGTCCTGCAGCAGCGGCGCAGGTAGCAGACGACCGTCCAGCAGTGCACCGAAGAAGCGATTCAGGTCTGCCGTGGTGGAGATTATCTCACCTGCAGAACCCATGACCGACGGGTTGAGTTCGGTGATGTCGACCAGTCCGTTCGGCGCGATCGACAAGTATCCGTGGGCATGTGGGCCTCTGATATTCGGGTCGGTGCCCGGAATGGTCGTGTCGGTGAGGTGCAGCGGCCCGACGATGCGGTCGCGCATCGCTGCCGCGAAAGGCTTCCCGGTGATGCGTTCGATGCCCATGCCGAGCAGGAGGTAGTTCGTGTTCGAGTAGCTGGCTTTCGTGCCCGGCCCGAACAGCAGCGGTTTGTCGGCCACTCGGGCAACCAGTTCGGCATCGGTCCACGTCCGCCAGCGCAGGTCGAGGAAGGCCGCCGAACGCGGCGACGGGAGGGTCTCGAGGTATTCCGGGACGCCACTGGTGTGGTCGAGCAACTGGCGGATCGTGATGCGGTCGGCATACCGCAGCACTCCTGGGAGAACGCTTTCGACCGGGTCGTCGAGCCCGAGCCGGTGTTCGGCCACTAGTTGCAGCACGACGACCGCGGTAAACGCCTTGGTGACGCTGCCAATCCGGAATCGCCCGTCGACCGGAACCGGTGCGGCGGACCCTGTCTCGGCGACACCACTGGACGCACGCGCCCGGTGCCCGCCGGTATCAACCTCGGCGATGGCTCCGGTCGCCCCGGCGGCCACGATCGAATCCAACCCCTGCTGCAGTCGCGTCGGCCCCGCACCGCTAGCACATGCAGCCGCCGATGGCACGACCAGCGCCAGGGCGATCGCACCCGCGACGAATCCGGATCCTCTTCTCGAACCGATCACGACAATGAGCCTGGCGAACCTAGCACCGCAACGAAATCGGGAATCACCCCGATCTTTGCCCCGAGAATCTACCTGGCAACCAACAGGAGCGGGTGCAGCTCAGTCGTAGGACGTCGTGTGCTGCTTGAACGCCGCGGGCTGTCGTGATTGCCTGGTGGTCTTCCATCATCGTGTTGGGGGTTGGGCGTGGGAGGGCGATTGAGTCATGGCTGCAGGACGTTCGGCGCCGCGGTCGATCTCGCCCCCGCAGAACGCCCGCACCGCAGCATTATGGTGCATTCGACACTCGGAGCGGCACGGCGCGACCGAGACCACCCGCACCGTAGCAGTCCTGCACGGCGAGCTGGAGAAGCAAGCAACCCGCTGATCCGGCAACGCACCAACTCATCGAGGTTCAGGTCAACCACGCCGATCGGCACGTCATCGATCCCCCACCTAGGAGGGCACTGTGGTCACGAGTTATGGCGTGAAGACAATCTTGCCGAATTTGCCCGGCGCGGCCAGGCGGCCGTAGGCATCGGCGTACTCCTCGAGTCGATATGTCGCCTCGATTGGCACCCGAATACGGCGCTCGGCGAGGAGAGGGGCGACTTTGGTACGGATTTTATGCGCCAGCACTGCTTTTTCAGTAGGGCTCCGCCCTCGGATGGTCGTGCCGATCACCTTGGCGCGGGCCAGCAGCAACCCGGAAATAGGCAATGGCGCTGTGGTTCCCGCGTGCACGCCTACCAGCAGCAGTCGGCCACCCGTGCGCAGCCGTGACACCTGTTGCAGGCAGTCGTCCCTACCGACGAGTTCGACGATCACATCGAAGGGGCCATGGTCAGGTGCCTCGTCCGGAGTGACGACAGTCAAGTATCTCTGTTCTGGCACAAGAGATTTCACCTTCTCGTGCAGTTCACGGCGATGCACACTGGCCACCACATCCGCGCCCGTTGCGGACGCGATCTGCACCATGGCTGTCCCCACACCCCCGGCCGCACCGGTGATCAGGATACGATCACCAACCCCCACTTGTGCTTGACTCACCAACGCGTCCCAGGCGGTACTGAATATCTCGGGAAAACCTCCCGCCTCCGCCCACGACAGCTGTGTCGGCACCGGGATCAGCAGATCAGCCGGGACGACTACGCGCTCGGCGTGACCACCACCGCCGATCAACGCCATCACGCGATCCCCAGGCACGACGCCATCCGCCGCTGTCCCTGCCTGAAGCACCTCTCCGGCAATCTCGAGACCAGGGATATCGGCAGGCCACCCCGCAGGCGCCGGATAGTTCCCCCGAGCTTGCTGCAGATCCGCAGCATTAAGACCAGCTGCCCGAACATCGACTAGAACATCGCGGGGGCCAGGAACGGGGTCATCTCGCTGCTGCAACCCGAACTGGCCTCCCTCACCGATTACCACCGCCCGCACAACCCCGCCTCCTTAGAAGATCAATCAAGCAGAGTGAGACGTCCTGACGCGGCGCATCACCATCTCGTTGACGGCCGTCCCGTGTGGTCGGCACATGAGGTAGTGGTGTCGAGAGTGAGAGACATCGCCTCCTCCTGATTCCTACATGGCTGGTTCGATCACTGCTGTCATCAGCAGCTGGGTGTCTACGTACTCGGTGACTTCGCGGACTTTTCCGTCGGACAGGCGACA
>NZ_JADLQQ010000002.1 GCF_015477765.1 Nocardia transvalensis
ATCCTCCCGAAGGAGGACATGCCGTTCATGCCCGACGGCACCCCGGTCGACATCATCCTCAACACCCACGGTGTGCCGCGTCGTATGAACATCGGCCAGATCCTGGAGACCCATTTGGGCTGGATCGGCAAGGCGGGCTGGAAGATTCAGCTCACCGATGGTGTTCGCCCGGACTGGGCCGAGCGATTGCCCGAGGAGTTGTTGTCGGCGGAGCCGGATACGAATCTGGCGACACCGGTTTTCGACGGCGCCCGCGAGGAAGAGCTCGCCGGACTGCTGGCGTCGACACTGCCCAACCGCGACGGCGAGGCCATCGTCGGGGCGGACGGTAAGGCGACATTGTTCGACGGCCGCACCGGTGAACCCTTCCCGTACCCCGTTGCCGTCGGGTACATGTACATCCTGAAGCTGCATCACCTGGTAGACGACAAGATCCACGCGCGGTCGACCGGTCCGTACTCGATGATCACCCAGCAGCCGCTCGGTGGTAAGGCGCAGTTCGGTGGTCAGCGCTTCGGTGAGATGGAATGTTGGGCCATGCAGGCCTACGGCGCCGCCTACACCCTGCAGGAACTGCTCACCATCAAGTCCGACGACATCATCGGCCGCGTGAAGGTGTACGAGGCAATCGTCAAGGGCGACAACATTCCCGAGCCCGGCGTGCCGGAGTCGTTCAAGGTGTTGCTCAAGGAACTCCAGTCCCTGTGCCTCAACGTCGAGGTCCTCTCCGCCGGATCCGCCGTCGAATTGCACCACCGCGACGACGACGAACTCGACCGCACCGCTGCCAACCTGGGAATCACCTTGTCCCGCAACGAATCCGCCTCGATAACCGATCTCCCCGGCTGATCGTGCCTGCCGCGCACGGACCCGCGATAGTCCGTGCGCGGCGCACGGTCGCCCGCTCCCGCCCGTCGATGCGTGTCCGATTAGTCCTACTCCCTTGTACTATCGACTGTAGTACTACATAATGAAGTTGTGGCCTTACGTAGCAAAGGTGCTACGGATCGTCAGGTCATTGCTGTGGGAGGGCATATGTCGGTCAGCGTGGACCGTCGCCCGGTCGTCGTCTCCGTCGCAGTGGGGATCGTGGTTCTCGCGGTCGGCGGGATGTCGGATCGGCTGGTCTTGGGTGTATTCGTTTGCGCCGGAATGGCCCTGGGGGTACTCAATGCGTGGCTCAATAGGGTTGCGGTAGGGCGGATTCTGAGTGACATCGGCTCGGGAAAGCAGGTCTTGGCGGCGGCGACCGGGTTGCGGTTGTTCGGTATCACCGCGCTGGCGCTGATCGTGTGTGTCCTGATGCGGCCCGACGGGTTCGGCATCTTGTTCGGGCTGGTGGCCTTTCAGATTGTCCTGCTGCTGGGAGCGGCGGTGCCGGCGTGGCGAGGTGCCCGGTGACGAAAGTCGAAGTGGGGCACCATGAAACGACGCGCCTTTTCGGCATGGACTTTCATGTCGACACCATTGCCGCCACCGTGATCGCGGCCGTTGTCGTGGTGGGGCTCGCGCTGTATCTGCGCATCAAGCTGACCTCCGGGGTGCCGAACGGGGTGCAGCTGTTCTTCGAGACCGTCACGGTGCAGATGCGCGGTCAGGTGGAAAGCGCTGTGGGACTTCGGCTCGAGCCTTTCGTCCTGCCGCTGGCGGTGACGCTGTTCGTCTTCGTTCTGCTGTCGAACTGGTTATCGGTGCTGCCGGTGCAGTACGGCGACGGTGAGCTGATCAAACCGCCTGCCGCGGATGTCAACTTCACCTATGCGCTCGCGCTGTTCGTCTTCCTCTGCTACCAGGCGGCCGGCGTGGCGCGGCGCGGTCCGATCGGACATGTGAAGCAGGTGCTGAAGGGCCATATGGGCTGGGGCCCCATGGTTTTGATCAATATCATCGAAGAATTGGCGAAACCGCTGTCGCTGGCACTGCGGTTGTTCGGCAACATGTTCGCGGGCGGGGTGATGATCTCGGTGATCGCCATGCTCCCGGCCTGGCTGAGCTGGGGCCCGAACGCCGCGTGGAAGATGTTCGATCTGTTCGTCGGGTTCATCCAGGCGTTCATCTTCGCCCTGCTGACCATCCTCTACTTCGGCCAGGCCACCGCGCTCGAGCACGAAAAACACTGAGTGCCACCACATTCCTGTTCAACGGGGAAAGGAAAGAAAAATGGCAGACGTGACCCATGCGACCATCGTCCAGGCGGCGGCGCTGCTCGCGGGCGGACTGATGATGGTCGGCGGCGCGATCGGCGCGGGCTACGGCAACGGCATGGCGGGTTCGGCGCTGATCACCGGCGTATCCCGGCAACCGGAGCTCGAGGGCAAGCTGCGCGGCAACTATCTGATGGCGGTCAGCCTGGTCGACGCCGTGTACTTCATCAACCTGACGTTCATGGCGCTGTTCGCCTTCGCGGCGCCGGGCAAGTAGTGCCATGGAAACGGAAAACCTTGCGGGAGAGAACTTCCTGATCCCCAACGGCACCTTCTTCGCCGAGCTGTCGATCTTCCTGATCGTGTTCGCGATCATTCGGCTCTTCGTGGTCCCGCCGATCCGCGATGTGCTCGCCGAACGGGAGGCCCGGGTCGCCCGCACCGCCGCCGATGGCCGACGAGCGCGGGAACTCTTCGCGGCGGCCGAGGACCGCTACCGTTCCTCGGTCGCCCAGGCTCACGGCGACGCGGCACGGCTGCGCGAGCAGGCCAGGGCCGAGGGCCGGTCGATCCTGACCTCGACGCGTGAGCAGGCCCGCGACCACGTCGACGGGACGGTGGCCGAGGCCACGATCGAGCTACGGGCTCGGGCGGACGCGGCGGCCGCCCACCTGCGCGGCCACATCGATCCGCTGGCACGCGAGTTGGCGGACCGAGTGATGGGAGGTCGAGTCAGTGAACGAACGTGACGGCATCTACGACATCACCTGGGACTGGCCGGTATTCCTGAGCCAACTGTTCGGCTTCGCCGTCATCGTCGCAGCGCTCGTGAAATGGATGGTGCCGCCTGTGCAAGCAATGATGCGGCGGGCCCAGGACACCATCGGCCGACAACTGGAGGAGAGTGCCCACGCAACGGACCAATTGACCGCCGCCGAACAGGCCTTCGCCGAAGCGATCACAAGGGCCCGCACCGAGGTCGCCCATATCCACCGCGAAGCACTCGAGGACGCCGAGCACATCGTCGCCGACATGCGGAGAGCCGCTGCCACCGAGATCGAGCGGGTACGCAAACTCGGCGAAGACCGAATAGCGCAGGTGCAGCGCCGCTTACAGGACGAACTCGGCCACGATCTCACCACCGCAGTACTCGACCGCGTCGAGTCCATCGTGCGCGAGCGCCTCGACTCACCCCGGGCCAGATCGGACAGCATCGACCGATTCCTGGACGAGTTGGCCGCGTGCGGGACCGGCCGAGGAACCGCCTAGGTGACCTCTTCCGACACATCCGGCTTCGCGTGCCCGCGCAACCGCGGGATGGGCATCCACCAGTTGGCCCTGCCCATCAACTTGACGATCGCGGGTACCAGCAGCATGCGAACGATGGTGGCGTCGATGAGGATTGCGAGCGTCATGCCCAGGGCGGCGACCTTGATCAGGGTGACGTTCGACAGGGCGGCGGCGCCGGTCACGATCATGAACAGGACCGCGGCGGTGGTGATTATCCGTCCGGTTTTCGAAACGCCTTCGCGGACGGCCTCTTCCGTGTCGGCGCCGCGGTCGTGTGCCTCGATCATGCGGGACATGAGGAATACCTCGTAGTCGGTGGCCAGTCCGAAAACTGCCGCGACCACCACGACGAGTGCCGGTGTCGGTATCGGCCCCGGTTCGGCGCCGAGCAACGCGGCGCCGTGGCCGTCGACGAAGATCCAGGTCAGGATTCCGAAGGTGGCGGTCAGGCTGATCGCCGCCATGGCAACCGCCTTGAGCGGCAGCACGATCGACCGGAACGCGAGGACCATCACCACCAGTGTCGCGACGAGCATGATCGTCAAGGCGAGCGGGATCGTGCGGGCGATCGAGTCCTCGCCGTCGGATCTGAAGGCGTTGATTCCTCCGATGAGGACGGTCGTGCCGGGCGGTGCCGAAATGTCGTGCAGGGCTTTGACCGTCACGACGGAGCCCGGTGAGAAATCCGGACTGGTCAGCAATGCGCGCAGCAGGACCAGGTCTTTGTCCGCAGCCAGCCGGACGACCATGCGGACGCCGTCGGTTCTCTGCACGGCAGCCATAACTTGCGAGACAGCCTCCGCCGACGGTGGCGCCCGGTTGTCACCCCGGATCAAGACCGTCGCGCCTTCGACAGCGTTCGGGAAATCCCTGCCCAGCTCTGCCTGGGCGACCCGCACCGGATCGTCGGCGGGAAGGACGTTCGGGGTGATCCCGCCCGTCTTGATGCCGAGAAAGGGAACACTGAGGGCAAGCAGGACGGCGATGATTACCGCTGTCACCGCGATCGGGCGCCGAATCACCCAGGTCGCGAGCTTGGCCCACCGGTTCTCGGCCAAGCTCTCACTGCGGCGTGCCGCGCCGCGCCACACCGGCAGCGCATTGATGCGGTCGCCCAGGAGCGCCAGCGCCGCCGGTAACGCGGTGACGGACACGAACGCCGCGATCACGACCGCTGCCATGGCACCGAAACCGAGCGAGCGCAGCATCGATGGCGGAAACACCAGGGTGCCCGCGAAGGCACAGACGAGCAGCAGGGCCGAGAAGGTGATGGTGCGCCCGGCCGTCTGCACCGCGCGCCGCGCCGCCTCGATCGGCGCACGCCCGGACCCGAGTTCTTCGCGGAACCGGCTCACCATGAAAAGGCTGTAGTCGATGGCCAAACCGAGGCCCAGTATGGACGCGATATTGAGGGCGAACGCGCTGACGTCGGTGAACATGCCGACCGCCCGCAGCGCGCCGAGGGCGCCCCACACCGCGAGCCCGCCGACGATCACCGGAACCGACGCCGCGACGAAGCCGCCGAAGACGACGACCAGCAGCGCGAGCATCAACGGTATGGCCACCGATTCGGCGAGGACCACACTGTCTTTCGATCTCTCGTTGTATGCGTCGATCACCGGAATGAAACCGGCGAATTCGGTGTCCACCCCGGACACGGTCAGCGCTTCCTTCAGGGCGGGGTAGCGCTTCAGGTGGTCGCTCATCGTGCCGCTCAGGCTGAGTGCCGCGATCGCTTTCCGACGGTCGGCGGAGATCATGGCCAACTGCCGAATGCCGGTCGAACTCCAGTACGACTCCACCGGTTTGGCGAGTACCGCCCGGTCTATGGCATCGAGCCGCTCCATCACCTGCTGTCGAATGTCATCGAGGGTCTTTCCCGCCGGGGCCGTGTAGATCGCAACGATGTCCGGAGTCTGCCGTCCGAATGCGTTGTTCACGAGCTCGTCCGCGTGTGCCGACTGACTGGCCGGGTCCTCGTACCCCGCGAGATTGAGCCGGTCGAGGACCCCGAGACCCCAGACGCCGCCGAGGAGGATCGCTGCCACCACTACCGCGACAACCAGTCGTGGACGCCCGGTTGCGAATCGTCCCCACCGCTGCATTGTCGTAGCCCCCAGATCTGTGTGTGCCTTCGAACGATCTCGCGAGAGTCAGGGGCACATCATCGTTCGACGCAGCACGGGTGACGATACCACCGCATCCGTCACGCCCGGAAGGCTCGGCGATGGCAGGTCGGCGGGTACGACGGACGCTGGCGTCACCGGTGGGAGCGGCGAATCATTACCGTGTGAGCGCCGATGGGACTGGGAGGTTCACCGGCTTCGATACGACCTTGGTGGGTTGATCCAATGGACGTGCCCGATGCTACATACGGCGCCATTTCCTGTTGCTCCTGTTGGAGAGCACCGTCGTAGTCGGACTGTTCGCCCCCGGTGTATTCGCGCTTCTGGCCGGTGCTTTCCTGGTGGCACTCGGGCAACTTCACCTCGTGCCGGTCCTACTGGTTGCCTGGTCGGCAGTCGTGATCGGCGACTGTTCCGGATATCTGGTCGGCCGCGGGGTGATACGCGCCTCGTGGATCGATCGATTGGTGAAGAAATTGTCCGAGAAGGTCGACATCGAGAAGATCAGGCGGAGCAAGGCCATGGTCTTCTTTCAATTTCCCGTTGTCACGAGGGCGCCGGTACCGGTCCTGCTGGGTGTCACGCGATTTCCGGTGAAGAAGTGGCTGCTTCTCGACGTCTGTGCCACGACGTTGTTTGTCGGCACCCTCTTCACCATCGGCTATGTCACAGGGCGAGTCGCGGGAACAGCGGCCGCGCCCAAGACCGTGGCGGCTATCGTGCAGGCCGCGTTCGTCGGCTATGTGCTCGTCCTCGTTGTCAATCAACCATTTTCGCAGGAAGCGATCGGGCGAGCGGAATTCGTCGCGGTGATCGTCAGACGATATCGGCGACGAGCACCCCGAGTCGGCGTACCGCGAGCCGGGGGATCAACGGCAGTGTTGGGTCGCGGGTGCCCGCCGGCAGGACCCGTGGGTTGACGATGTGCACATCCTTGCGGAACAGGTGCACGTCGGCCTCACCGGCGGCCAGCACATTCTTGACCCAGTTCGTTTTGCCGTGGGCCAAGAGGATCGCCAGCGTGTTGCCCTTGCGATAGTAGTTCACGATGGTCTCGTAGTCCCTGCCCGATTTGCGACCACGGTTCTTGACGATCGCGAACCACGGCAGGTGATACGACAGGCGCAGAATTGCCGGATTCATGTGTTTGATCTGCCACCGCTCCACCACAGGTGGAAACACCATCGGCACACCCGGAGCATTGTTGGGATGATTCTTTGCGAACATCATGTCCTCCCATCGCGATTCGGCCTGCACTATGGCACCGGACCGTCAGATCTTGAGGTAGACGCGCCTGCGGTCCAGGGCATAGACGATCAGCCACCAGAATGCGACGAAGGCGACCGCCCACGCCAGGGAGGAGACATACGGGTTGGTCAGAGGGGTGATCCAGCTGGAGAACAGGTGGGTGTAGAGCCACTGCTGCCAGCCCAGGGGAGCGAGGACGACCACCAGCAGTTGCGAACCGGCGTAGGCGGCGATGGCATTGACGCCGAAGCGGCGGCCGGGGGCGGGGAAGTGGTGGTGGTCGATCAACCAGTGGAAGGTGACGACGGCGAGTGTGGCCAGGCCTGCGCACCACAGGGCGTAGGAGGATGTCCAGAGGTTCTTGTTGAGCGGGAACCACAGTGACCACAGCGCCCCCAGCAGGGCTGCGGTGATGCCGCCGATCAGCAGCGGTTTCAGTCTTTCCTCGCGTAACCAGCATCCCGCGCGGAGCCCGAGCAGTGTGGTGGCGATCGACGGCAGGGTGCTGAGCAGCCCTTCGGGATCGTGGCCTCGGCCGGTGTCCGGATCGATCAGGTAGACGAACTGTCCGAAGACCGCGGTGTCGGTGCGGCTGACGATATTCACCCACTGGTCGAGGGAGCCGCCGAGGACCAGCAGACCCCAATAGCCCAGCAGGATCACGACGATCGCCACCCACTGCACCCGCGCGCTGGTGTAGAGCGCGAATGCCGCCACGACCGCGAAGCACACGCCGATGCGCTGCAGCACACCGGGAAACCGCAGGTGGGCATCGGAGATCAGCACCCACGCCAGCACATTGATCAACAGGCCCAGTCCGACGATGCGCGACGACCGCCACAACGCCGTCCGCAGCAGGACGGCCGACGGCACCCCCTGCTCCCGGCGTGGCAGGAGCGACAAGGCCGCCGACACCCCGACGATGAACAGGAAGAACGGGAACACCAGATCGGTCGGCGTCCAGCCGTGCCATTCGGCGTGCTCCAGCGGCGGGTACACGTGCTCCCAATCGCCCGGATCGTTCACCAGCAGCATGGCCGCCACGGTGCACCCGCGCAGCGCATCGATCGATACCAGGCGACGCGTGGATATCTGTACGGTCATCCCGACCCCCTTCGCCGGCTGCAGGAAAGCCAGTGTGCCACAAGAGGTTCCATCCGGAAGTGGAATCGGTGACCGCCGATCCGTCCGCCGGTACTGTGTGCGGCATGTCCGTAGTGGGAAGGCGGTGCGCTCGGTGAACGACGAGAGGCTGCTGGAGCTGCGCGGCGCCCTGCAGGTATCGGCCCGGCAGGTGGTCCACTGCCCGCCGCATCTGCTCGACGGATCGGCCATCCGCTGCTTCGGATTCGACGTGGACGAGCCCGAGCCGGTGCGTCGCCGCAAGATTCCGGGCGGCACGATAAAGATCGTCTTCGCCCTCGACGGAATCTTCGACGGCGTGCGCCGCGACCCCAGTGCGCTCGTGGTGGGCATGCACGACCGCGGCACGACGGCCACCCATTCCGGGCGGATGCGCAGTGTGCAAGTGCAATTGGACCCGCTGACCGCCCGGCGCCTGCTCGGCGTGCCCCTGCACGAACTGCGCAACACCGCCCTGCCCCTGGACCAGTTCCTCGGCCGATCGGCCCGTGATCTGGCCGAGCGGCTGGCCGAAACCCCGCGCTGGGAGGCGCGTTTCGGCCTGGTCGCCGAGTATCTTCGCCGGCAAGCACCGCTCGGAGAGGCCGATTCCGCCGTGACCGAGGCCGTCGCCCGGCTGCGCGATCACCGGGGCGCGCTGCCGGTCTCCCGGCTCGTCGCCGAATCCGGCTGGAGCCGCCGCCATTTCAGCCGCCGCTTCGCCGATCACGTCGGCCTGCCCGCCCGCACCTACGCCTCGCTGCTGCGGTTCTCCGCAACCTTGACCGCCATGGCGCGGTCGCCCGCCGGTCCGCGGGATCTGGGCCGGATGGCGGACAGGCTCGGCTATTACGACCAATCGCATCTGATCCGGGACTTCCGCAGATTCGCCGGGACATCACCGAGCACGCTGCTGCGGGAGGCCATGGCCCAATCGTCCAATACAACCGGGCGGTGACCCCTTTAGCGTGTGGGCTGGTCGGAATCTCCACACGAAAGGTATTCCACCCATGCCCGGATCACCGGTCTCGGTGCGCGTGGCCGCCGCCGGCATCGCCATCCACGCCGTCAATCACCTCGTCGTGCCGCTGATTCCCCCCGTCGGCTTCAACGTCGGCACGGTGTACCACCTGATCAGCGCGCCCCTGTACGCGGCGATGATCATTCCCCTGCTGCGTGGGCGCAACTGGGCGCGCATCGTCATGACAGTGCTGCTGGGCAGCCAATTCGCCGGGCGATTCGTGGTATGGGTGCTGTACCCGTCCTCGGGCGTCCATCTGGCCCTGGTCGCCGGATGGACGGTATCGCTGATCGTGCTGGCCGCGCTGTGGCTACCACGATCCGCCCGGCAACACTTCCGCGGTCGGGTCGAGACCGCGCTCACGGGCCCGTAATCCACTCGGGTATACGCCACAGCCCCTCGAAGGTGTGTTCGGGAAGCCTGGTCGTCACCATGGTCCCCACCTAAGCTGTGACCGATCGGTCTGCCGCCTCCACCGCGGCCTTACCGGCCGATCCTGGTCATAGGGACCGTCCCGCTCGCAGACCCGGGGGGTTGGGAATGTTCGCGCAGCGACAATCGCCGCGCTCGACCGGCGAGGACCGGCGTCGTTCGAGTGCGCAACCCGCAGAACTGGGCGGTCGAGGATCGAAAAAGAGTGTTCTGCAAGCGATTCGCGGCCACGTCGTCGCGCGTGGACGGCTCACCGGGGTCTATCGACGCCCGTGAATCACCGGCGATTGCGTCCACACCGCGGCTTTGGCGCGCCGTGTGGGCCTGCTCACCTTCCGGCCCGCGGCTCGGGCGACGGGTATCCTTGGGGGGCAAGTGGATTCGTTGGACGGGGTTTCACTCGGACCCGTGCGGTAAGCCGGAGGGTGTGAGTATGCAGAACAGCCATCCGCAGGCGACGTATCAGCCTTCGCCCGCGCAGCAGCAACAGCCGGGCCGCGCCCCGGGACGCTCGGGCCCCGGATCGCTGTGGTGGGAGGCCAAGACCGTCCTGGTGACCCGGGTCGCCGAGCCGGGCAAGCTGGTGACCGCGCCCCGGCTGGTGGTGCCGATCGGCGAGCGGCAGCTGGCGTTCCGGGTGTCGTCGCAGTCGCCGGAGGCGGGACAGCTGGCCCGCGACGGCCGGGTGCTCGTGCAGCCCGGCGATTGGCACGGCAGCCCGGCCGTCGGCTCCCGGCAGCGGCCCGGGTTCGCCCAGCTGGTGTTCGAAGGGTCGCTGCTGGTGCACGTGGAGACGATGGTGCGCACGAAGTACCGGTGGCGAGTCCCGCTGGCCCGCTTCGCGCACCGCGTGGCCCGCGGCGCCGCCCCCTACGGTGACATCGTGGTGCTCGTGGACGTCCACGAGCCCAGCCCGATCCCACTGCCTCCGGTCTGACGACCGCCGGGGCGGGCAGCGAGGTGTTCGCGCGCCGGTCTGACGACCGCCGGGGCGGGCAGCGAGGTGTTCGCGCGCCGGTGTGACGACCGCCGGGCGGGCGGCGACGGTCAGGACAGGGCGGCTATGAGGGTGTCGCGGCCTTCGGCGCGGGTCTTGCGGTAGATCGCCTTGAGGTGGTCGTTGACCGTGTAGATCGACAGGCCCAGCGCGCGGGCGATCTGTTTGGTCGCCGCTCCGGTGCGCAGATGCTCGAGGATCTGGCGTTCGCGGCCGGTGATCTCGTACCAGCCGCAGATCGCCGAGAGGAGCACATCGCCGGAGGCCGCTTGGACGACGATGGCCACATCGCCGGGATCGCCTCCGGACAGCAGTTGCCCGTGAATGGCTATCCATCGTCCGAAGGTGGCGGAGGGGCCGACCAGAAGTGCGGGGGCTGTGTTCGGGTCGACCGCCTTCTTGCGTGCCTGCCGGGCCAATCCGGTCATGACGGACTCGGCCATCCAGCCGGGTACCGGCTCCCCGGTTCTCAGGTGCCCCAGCCATCCCTGCGACGTCGCCGCCCGGATCGTGTCGTCCGCTCCGACGACGATCACGCCGGGCAGCGGCGGTGGCTGTTCGGGGAGTAGCGGCCCCGCGGTCACGTACCGCCGCAGCACGGCCAGCAGCGCCGGAGTCAGCCGCGCCGCCTGCTCGCTGTCCTCGTCGTCGAACGGCCGGCCGCCCTGTGAGCGCAGCAATTCCAGCACGCCCCAGGCGCCGCGGGAGTCGCACAACAGCAGCCGCAGCGAACTCCCGATACCGTGCATGGTCAGCAGTTCCCGGTCCCGGACGGTGCCACCGCCGCTGCCCGCCCCCACGATGTCGACCGGTACCGGACGCGCCGCCATCTCCGCGATCAGATGCGGTTCGTCCTCGGTGAAATAGTGGCGCACCTGGGCTTGCCGGAAGCCCGGCTCGGTCTTGAAGGAGAATCCGAACGACAACTGACTGCGCGTGCACGTCGTCCCGGACGCCACCACATTCACCGCATCGTGGGCCAGTCCCGGCGCGATACCGCGCGAGATCGCCGCCCCCAACTCGGAGACGCCCGCGCCCTCCTCGACGGCCCCGCACAGGTAGCGGGTGAGGCGATCGATCCTTTCCGCGGTCATACCGAACGTAGTCATGCCGAACCACCCCGTACTTCCCGTCCCGGCCCCCCGTGAATGCCCTGCGTACATCGGGCATACGGCCCGACGGCGGCCCCGGTTCAGTGTCGCGCGAAATCCACGGACGGCAATTTTCACTGCGCGTGATTCGGATGCCGGTGCCCACCGAAAATCGTATGTCGTGGCGTGCCCGCGGGCGGAGACGCCAGGAATGGGGGCGGGTGTAACGGCGGCTTCGTTCGTGCGACATGGTAAGTAGCCGAACGGTTACCGGGGTCCCGTTCGGTTCGGGATTGGGGTGACATCGCATGACGAACGTTCTGGCCGAGCTGCGCGCCGGGTTGACCGGGCGCTTCCGTCGGCGGAGCAGGCCGGGGCGGATGATTCCGAAGGGACTCGCCCCGGTGGGCCGGCGGCCGGACAACACCGTGACCGTTCGGGTATGCCGGGTCGATCCGAGCTATGGCATCGCCCCTTGCCGGTCGGCCGTGCCGAACATCTGGCCTGCCGCGGCGACAGAACTGTCGACGGTGTCGAAGCCGCGGGGGAGCATGACCCGTTCATAGGCGGCGACCGCGTCGATCAGCGATGTCCCGCTGCGGGCGGCGGACAGTAGTTCCTCGGCCAGGGTTGCGGCATCGCGCAGGGCGGTGTTGGCGCCGACGCCCCCGGTGGGTGGCATGGTGTGGATCGCGTCGCCGAGCAGGGTGACCGGGCCGGGAGTCCAGGGGTCCACGCGCTGCCCGGCCCGGATGGCGATCGGGAAGAACGTGTCGGGGTCGGCGTGCGCGAACAGCTCCCGCAGCGCCGGATGCCAGTCGGCGGTGGCCTCGACGGTGATCCGCCACAGCCGCTCGGGTGCGAGCCGGGACAGTTCCGCGTCGGACAGACCGAAACGCTCGGGAGTCGCCACGAGCGTGGTCATCAGATAATCGGAGGCGCCCTCGGGGCGGGAGCGGAATCGCACCGGAGCCAAGCCTGCGAAATAGCCGGTCTCGTCGACGGCCCAGGAGAAGCCGCGGTCGATCTCCTCGGAAATGAGGGCGTCGGTGGCGTCGGTGATCGTCATGCGGCCGTAGAGGCATCGCACACCGAGATCTGTCACGGTGGCGTCGGGGACAAGGCGTCGGCGCACCGCCGAGCCGACACCGTCCGCGCCGACGAGCAGGTCGCCCTCGTCGCTGCCGCCCTCGGCGAATTCCACACGGACGCGGCCTGATTCGGTGATCCGATAGTCGGACACCGTCCGTCCGAACCGGACGGTATCGGTCAGGCCGGTGAGGAGGCCTCGGCGGAATGTGTTGCGGTCCACATTGGTGATCTCGTCGTCCGGAATTCCCGGAAAGGCCTGGGCCGTCAGCGGTTCGAGCCGATGGGTGTAGCCGGCCACCGTATCGCCGTTGACGCCGCTGGTGTCGCGCACCAGATCGAGTACCGTCTCCGGGAGGCAGGCCCGCAGCGCGGCATTGCCGTCCGCGTCGATGTGAATGCGATAGCCCTGATTGCGGATTCGCGGGGTGGGGTCCTGTTCGTAGACGGCGACGTCCAGGCCGCCGCGGCGCAGCGCCTGCGCGAGAGCCAGCCCGCCGATACCCGCTCCGGCAATGAGGATTCGTGGTCGATCCGACATGTCGTTGTCCTTGTTTCGTCCTCGCCTGCACTCCTCGTGCAGCGCCCCCTCATCGTCAGACATCCATGAAGCTTTGTCAACTAACTGTTTGATTAGTTCAGATGTACAGTTGATTGTGCCAGGTATGGATACAATCCTGAGGTGCCTCCGTCGAAACCCCGCAGGTCGCCCACGCCGCAGGAACGGCAGCGCGACCCCGAACGCACCCGCCGGCTGATCCTGGATGCCGCCACGGCCGAATTCGGCGCACACGGCTACGCGGGCGCGCGGATCAGCGCGATCGCCGCCCGCGCCGGAGTGAACCAGCAGCTGATCTCCTACTACTTCGACGGCAAGGAGGGCCTGTATCGAGCGATGCAGGAGCTGTGGCAACAGCGGCAGCGGGAGCTGGTTCCGCCGGGCACGCCCCTGCCCGAACAGCTGTGCCGGTATGCGCTCGAGGCGCTACACAATCCGGAGGGTGTCCGCTTGATGGCGTGGAGCGGCCTGCAGTACACCGGCCCCGACGACGATCCCGGCGGCTCCGCGCGCGACCGCATGCTCGCCCAGGGCGTGGAAGAGATACGCGCACACCAGCAATCCGGCCGCCTCCCGCCGGAGGTGGACCCCGCCTGCCTGCTGGTCATGCTGATGGCCGCCGCCATGGCCCCCACCACCCTGCCGCACGTCGTCGAGTCCGTCTGCGGCACCGACCCCCGATCCCCGGAATTCCTCACCCATTTCGCCGACCAGGCCGCGATCCTCGGACGGTTGCTGGGCCTCGAGGTCCCGGCGGAAAACACGCCGGGATGAGGAAGTAGGAGTTCGCCGGGATGAGGAAGTAGGAGTTCGCCGGGATGAGGAAGTAGGAGCTGCGCTCAGATCTCCGGGGGGCCGGAGAGGATGGCGGTCACCACGTCGAGGAGTTCGGTCAGGACCTGGTCGGGGGTGAGGCGGACGCCGGAGATGGCCAGCAGGTTCTGCGTGTGGTGGACGTCGCCGAGGACC
This sequence comes from Nocardia transvalensis, assembly GCF_015477765.1. GTDB lineage: Bacteria > Actinomycetota > Actinomycetes > Mycobacteriales > Mycobacteriaceae > Nocardia > Nocardia transvalensis_A. The sequence continues at coordinate 14,089 of NZ_JADLQQ010000002.1, forward strand.
TGGAAGGTCAGGGTCATGGCCTGCGCGAGGCGGAATCGGACGGTATGGCGGGGCAGGGTGGGGAAGACGCTTTCGAGCAGGGCGGTGAAACGCACGGCCTGTTCGGTGAATCCATCGGCCACGATCGACAATGCGGGGTGACCGCTGCCCAGGATTCCGGCGATGAATTTCACCCACGCCGCCCCCGCACCGGTGGCCATCTCCCAGACCGGCACGACGAACGCCTCCGCCAGCCCGCGCGCGCTCACCGCCCCAGCGCTTTCCATCTCGTCCAGCAACGCCGCGCGCCGGGCCGCGACGCTGTCGCTGCGCTGCCGGATCATCGCCTCGATCAGCGCATCCTTGGACCCGAAGTGATAGTGCACCGAGGCGACATTGGTTCCGGCCGCAGCCATCACGGCCCGCAGCGACACCGCATCGATCCCCCGCTCGGCGAACAACCGCTCCGCGGCCAGAACCAGCCGCTGCTCGGTCGGCATGGTCAACTCCTCCGCGCTCACACGAAGCTCGGTCCCATCGCCCGCTGCACTCGTCACCTGCCGCATTGTAATCACCGGCGCAGCAACCCCTGTCAAGGCTCTATCAAGTGATGTAATCAGTTGATAGAGTACTGGCCGTGAGTACAGTGCTGGCCCCGGTTCACGACTTCGGTGGATTGGCGGGTCTGATTGCGGGGGATCCGGCCGAGACCGTTCCGGTGGTCGAGGTGTTTACCGGCAATCCTGTTGCGGCGTTGCCTCAGTCGTCGCGGGCCGATGTGGATGCCGCTTTCGCTCGTGTTCGCGCGGCTCAGGTCGAGTGGGCGCGGTGGCCGGTTCGCCGTCGGCTGGCCGTGTTCGAACGCTTTCATCGTCTGGTGCTGGAGAACTACCGCACGATCACCGACGTGATCCAGGTCGAGACGGGTAAGGCGCGGCGCATGGCCTTCGAGGAGCTGTGTGATATCCCGATGGTGGTCAGCCACTATCTGAAGCGCGCACCCCGGCTGCTGCGGCCGATCCGCCACCCCGGCGCGATTCCGGGCCTGAGCACCTCGACCGAAATCCGCAAGCCCCGCGGGGTCGTCGGCGTGATCGCGCCCTGGAACTTCCCGTTCGCCATCGCCTACTGCGATGCGATCCCGGCGCTCATGGCGGGCAACGGCATCGTGCTCAAACCCGATATCCACACCCCGCTCAGCGCCGCGCTGGGCCTGAAGTTGTTGCGCGAGGCCGGACTTCCGGACGGGCTGGTCGAAATCGTCTGTGGCGACGGCCCGGTCGTGGGCCCGGCGGTGGCGGAGCGGGCCGATTTCGTCATGTTCACCGGCTCCGAGCCGACCGGGCGCCTGGTGGCGCAGCAGGCGGCGGGGCGGCTGGTCGAGATGTGCCTGGAACTGGGCGGGAAGAATCCGATGATCGTGCTGCCCGACGCCGATCTCGATCTCACTGTCGAGGGCGCGGCGAACGGCGTCTTCGCCAACACCGGCCAGCTGTGCCTGCACGTGGAGCGCATCTACGTGCACGAATCGGTGTATCCGGCGTTCCGGGATCGCTTCGTGGAGAAGGTGTCTCGGCTGCGGGTCGGCCCCGGCTACGACTTCGATGTGGAGATGGGCGGGTTGGTCTCGGTGGACCAGTGCGAGCGGGTCGCGGCCCAGGTGGAGCAGGCGCGCTCGCGGGGTGCGCGCGTCCTCACCGGGGGCCGCGCCCGCCCCGATCTGGGTCCGACCTTCTACGAGCCGACGGTGCTCGAGGGCGTCACCGCGGAGATGGACGTGTGCACCGAGGAAACCTTCGGCCCGGTGGTCGCGCTCTATCCGTACTCGACCGTCGACGAGGCCGTCGCCCGCGCCAACGACACCCGCTTCGGACTCAGTGCGAGCGTGTGGGGCCGCGACGTGGCGGCCGCGCGGGCGGTTGGTGCCCGGCTCGAGGCGGGGCACGTCAATGTCAACGACGGTGCCGCCCTGGCATATGCGGGCAAGAGCGCGCCCTCGGGAGGATTCAAGGCGTCCGGGATCGGTGTGCGCAACGGCGATCAGGGACTGCTGAAGTTCACCGAATCGACCAATGTCGCCACCTTGAAACGCCAGGTGCTCGGCCCGCAGCCGGGCCAGTCGTACGAGGACTACGTCACCCGCACGATCCGGACCCTGACGCTGCTGCGCAGGTTCCGGCTGCGGTGACGGTCAGCGTCCCAGTTTCTCCACCGCGAGGGCCCGGACCGCCTTCTTGTCGGGCTTGCCGAGCCCGGTCAGCGGCAGTTCGTCGACGACAAGGACGTGCTTGGGCACCTGCACCGAGCCCTTGCGCTGCTTGACCATGTCCTGAATCTCGGCGGTCACGGCGTCGAGGCGCTGCGCCGCATCGGGTTTCACGACGACGACGGCGGTCACCGCCTCACCCCAGCGCGGATCCGGAACGCCCACCACCGCGACGCTCACGATCTCGGGATGTTCGCACACGACGTCCTCGACCTCCCGCGGGAAGACGTTGAACCCACCGGTGACGACCATATCCTTGCTGCGCCCGACGATGAACAGGTAACCGTCCTCGTCCTGGCGGGCCAGATCGCCGGTGTGCAGCCAGCCGTCGTGGAACGTTTCCGCCGTCACCTCGGGCAGACCGAGGTACCCGGCGGCGAGAAGCGGTCCGGAGACACAGATTTCGCCGACCTCGCCGGGTGCGACAGCGGCACCGTCCGGGCCGAGCAGCGCCACCCGCAGCGCCGCCGACGGCCGTCCGCAGGAACTGAGCCGAGCGGAATCGTGTTCGCCGCGGCCGAGATAGCTGATCGCCATCGGCGCCTCGGACTGCCCGTAATACTGGGCGAAGATCGGGCCGAACCGATCTATGGCCTGCCGCAAGCGATTCGGATCGATGGCCGAGGCGCCGTAGTACACCGTCTGCAGCGACGACAGGTCCCGGCGGTCGATATCGGGATGGTCGAGCAGCGCGTAGATCATCGACGGCACCAGCATCGTCGCGGTGATCCGATGCTCCTCGATGGCGGCCAGCACCTGCCCGGCATCGAAGCGGGGCAGTACGACACAGTGCCCGCCGAGCAGCACGACCGGCACGAAGAACGCGGCCCCGGCATGCGAAAGCGGCGTGCACACCAGGAATTTCGGCCGCTCGGGCCACTCCCACTCCGACAGCTGGATCTGCGTCATCGTCGCCATGCCCAGCGCGGTCCCGACCACGCCCTTGGGCTTTCCGGTGGTACCGCCGGTGTAGCTGATCGAGATGACCTCATCGGGCCGCAGTTCGGTGGCCTCGAGCGGTTCGGGATCGACACGGGCCGCCTCGGCCAGCAGGTCCACGCCGACATCGGACAGCTCCTGCGGAACCGGCCCGAGCACAAGCACTTTCGTCAGCCCCGGCACCCGGTCGACCAGGTCGCGGGCGCGCTGCACGAAGGCGGGCACCGGATCGAGTACCAGCGTGGAAATTCCCGCGTCGGTGAGGACGTAGGCGTGGTCGTCGAGGCCGCCGATCGGATGTAGGGCGGTGCGCCGATGGCCGCGGATCTGCCCGGCGCCGATGGTGAACAGCACCTCCGGCCGGTTGAGCGCGAGCACGGCCACCGGTGTTCCGGTGTCGACGCCGTGCGCGGCGAAGGCGGCGATGTAGCGGCTGATGGCGGCCATGACCTCGGCGCCGGTGAGCACCGTATCGCCGAGGGTCAGCACCGGGTCGTTGCGGTGGCGGCGTAACCCGGTGAGCAGGGCGTGCCCATTGTGAACGGGCATCCGCATCCTGGTGTCGGGATCAATGGTGTTCTCGCGCATGGTTCTCCGATCGTTGCTGGTCCCCGCCCCGGCATTGCTGGTCCCTCTCGTCCCCGGCATTGCTGGTCCCTCTCATCCTCGGCATTGCTGGTCCCTCTCATCCCCGGCATGCTTTTGGCCGGGGGCGGCGTAGAGGGTGACGGCGCAGGCGCCGCCGAGGCCGAGGTTGTGGGCCAGGCCCAGGCGCGCGTGCGGGACCTGCCGCTCTCCGGCGAGTCCGCGCAGCTGCCAGGACAGCTCGGCGGCCTGCGCCAACCCGGTCGCGCCGAGGGGATGGCCCTTGGAAATGAGTCCGCCCGACGGGTTGACCACCCAGGTGCCGCCGTAGGTGGTCGCCCCGGAGTCGACCAGTGGCCCGGATTCGCCCTCGCCGCACAGGCCCAGCGCCTCGTAGGTGATCAGTTCGTTGATCGAGAAGCAGTCGTGCAGTTCGATCACGTCCACGTCGGCGATGGTGACGCCCGCGGTGTCGAGGACGCGGCGCGCCGCGATGCGGGTCATCGGCGCTCCGACCACATCGATCATCGACCCTGTCGCGAAGGCCGCGGTGTCGTCGGTGACCAGTTCCTGCGCCACTATTTCCACCGCCTGTGCCTCGAGCCCGTGAGCGCGCACGAAGTCCGCACTGACCAGCACCGCCGCCGCGGCACCGTCGGACATCGGCGAACACTGCGAGCGGGTGAGCGGGCCGTGTACCGGCCGGTCGCCCAGCACCTGCTCGAGAGTGTACGGATTCTGGTACTGGGCCAAGGGGTTTCGCGTGGAGTGCCGGTGGTTCTTGACCGCCACCTGCGCCAGCTGTTCGAGCGTGGTGCCGTAGCGCCGCATATGTTCGAGGGCGGCATTGCCGAAGAACTGGGTGGTCATCGGGGCGGTGCCGAATTCGTACCGCCGGGCCATCACCCGCAGATGGGCATCGACCGTCGTGACCGGCGGCGGTGTCGCCGGACCGGCCATGGCCTCCTTGGTCATCTGCTCGAAGCCCACGGCCAGCGCCACCTCCGCGAGCCCGCTGCCCACCCACTCGCGGGCGAGCATGAGCGCCGTGGACCCGGTGGCGCAGTTGTTGTTCACGTTGACGATCGGGATACCGGTCAGTCCGATGTCGTAGAGGACGCGCTGCCCGGCGGCCGAGGGCTGGAAGACATAGCCGACCGCGGCGCGCTGGACATCCCGGTAGGTGAGCCGGGCATCGTCGAGCGCATCGCGCACCGCCGCGCCGGTCATCTGTGGGTAGGTCCACTCGCGCGAACCGATCTTCACGAACGGCGTCATCGCGACCCCGGCGACGAAAACGCGTCGCATACCCATCTCCTGTTCCGTCACCTGCCGCTGAACCGCGGTTCCCGCTTCTCCACGAACGCTTTTCGACCCTCCCGCGCATCCGCCGAGGCGATCACCGTGCGCACGAACCGCTGCTCGATCGCCCGCGCCTGCTCGTCGGGCAGCCAGCCGCTGGCGAGCAGCGCGGCCTTGGCCTGCTGCACCGCCAGCGGTGAATTGCGCACGACCCGGTCGGCGATGTCGTGGGCGCGGGCCAGGGCCTGCCCGGTGGGCACGACATGTCCGATCAGGCCGAAGTCGTAGGCCTCGCGGGCGGTGAGCGGATCGCCGGTGAGGATCATCTCCACCGCTTTGGTGTAGGGGATCTGGCGTTTGAGCCGCACGGTCGAGCCGGCGCCGGGAATCAGCCCGCGCCGCACCTCCGGCAGTCCGAAGGTGGCCTGCTCCTCGGCGATGCGAATATCGGTCTGCTGCAACATTTCCAGCCCGCCGCCCAGGCAGGCGCCGTTCACGGCCGCAATGAGCGGCTTGCGCAGGCAGTGGGTGAGCAGCAGGCCGCGGCCGATCACGGCCGGGTCGTAGTCCGCGCGCCCGCTCCCGTTCGTCATCCAGCCGTCGCCGAGATCACCACCGACACAGTAGGTGTCGCCCGCTCCGGTCAGAATCGCCACCCGGATCTCGTCGTCGGCGTCGATCTGCTCCCAGGCGTCGGCCAGCTGCTGGATCATCGGCAAGTTCAACGCATTGCGACGCTCAGGGCGGTTCATCGTCACGACTGCCACCGCCCCCTCGCGCTCCACCAGAAGCGGGCATTCGTCACCGCTGCGGTCGAGGATGTCGTTGGCACCCATGGCCTTTCCCTTCCTTGCGCTCATGCATCGGGGCGGTCGCTGCCGACGACCCACAGCGCGTGGAACTGCGAGGCCCCGCCCATGGCGTGCCCGATCGCACGCCGGGCGCCGGGCACCTGATGCTCGCCCGCCAGCCCGCGCACCTGCAGGGCGGCCTCGAGGAACCGGACCAGGCCGGTGGCGCCGGTGGGATTGCCCGACAGCACACCGCCGGACGGGTTGATCGGCAGGCGGCCGCCGAAGCGGGTGGTCCCGTCGTCGACCAGCTTCCAGCCCTCGTGCAGCGGTGCGAGGCCGATATTCTCCATCCACATCGGCTCGTACCAGCTGTAGGGGATGTACAGCTCGGCGAGGTCGATTTCCCGTGCGGGATCGGCGATTCCGGCCTGCCGGTAGGCGTCGGCGGCGCATTCGGCCCCCGCTCGCGGATTCACCTCGTCGCGCCCGGCGAAGTGCCCGGTCTCGGTCCGGAACGACATGCCGTGGATCCAGGCCGGTGGCCGCGCGGGCTTGCCGACCTCTCCGGCACCGGCCAGGACGATGGCGGCGGCCCCGTCGGAGGACGGGCACGACTCGAGGTAGCGGATCGGATCCCACAGCATGCGGGACTGTTTCACCTTCTCGACGGTGATATCGGGCATGTGCACGTGCGCGTACGGGTTGCGCAGGGCATTGAGCCGGTGGTTGACCGCGACCTGCCAGCCGATGTGCTCGGGTGCGCCCGAGCGCCGGATGTACTCGCGGATCACGGGCGCGAAATGCCCGCCCGCCCCGGCGCCGAGTTTGGCGCTGAACGGCAGCCCGCGCGACAGCGCCCAGGTGAAATTGCCCTCGGACTCCTTGGAATACGCGGCCACCAGCACCCGCCGGGCCAGACCCGCCTCGATCAGGTGTGCGCCGTAGACCGCCGCGTGTCCGCCGACGCTGCCGCCGGTGAACACGCGCGTGACCGGCAGGCCGCGGGCGCCGAGCGCGTCGGCCAGATACAGTTCCGGATTCATCACACCGTCGAACAGGTCCGGCGTCTTCGAGAGCACGACGGCGTCGACGTCACCGAGCTCGAGTTCGGCATCGGCCATGGCCGCCGCGACCGCCTCGCGCACCAGCGCCCCGATGGTCACCTCGCGGCGCTTGGCCTGCTTGCCCTGGCCGATACCCACCACTGCCACGGATTCACTCATTAGGCATCCCTTTCCAGCAGGCACACCAGATTTTGTTGCAGCGCTTGACCGTTCGTGGCGTGGGCGAGGGCGCGCCGGGCCCGGCCCTGCCGAATCGCCCGGGCCGCTTCGCTGATGCGCAGCAGTCCGGTGGCCGTGGTGGGCCGTCCGGCCAGGGGGCCGCCCGACGGGTTGACCGCCGTCGTCGGCGAGAGCCCGAGCTCCCGCACGAGAAGCGGCTCCTGCGCGGAGTATTCGACGTGCAGTTCGGCCACCTCGATCTCGGCGGGCCCGAATCCGGCCGTACGCGCGGCCGCGTGGGCCGCTCGCGCCGCCGAGGGTGCGCGGGTGAGGTCGCGGGAGCCGGGATAGTGCGCGTCCATGCGATGGTCGATGCCGCGCACCCACGCCGGTGCCTCGCACAGCGACCGCGCCACGTCTCCGGCCGCCAGCACGACCACCGCGGCCGCGTCACCGACCGGCGAAATATCGTGGCGGCGTAGGGGAGAGGCGACATAAGGCGCGGCCAGCAGATCGTCGATCTCACGGTCACCACACACCTGGGCGTACGGGTTGGTCTTCGCGTCGGCCAGGTTGCGGGCGACGATGCGGGCCATCTCCCGTTCGGTGGTCACCCCGGCCTGCAGCAGTGCGCAGGCCTGGATCCCGGCGATGGCGTCCTGGTGCGGGCGCAGCGGCGTCAGATAGTACGGATCCAGTTGCGCGGGCACGACCTGGTCGAGATCGCGCGGCAGCGAGCCGCGGCCGATCCCGTACACCAGGGCGATATCGCCGTGCCCGAGCTGCAGCCACGTCCACGCCTCGTAGAACGCCCACGCGGCATCCATTTCCACGTGTGATTCCGCGATCGGCGGCCACGCACCGACCGCATCGAGGGAGTCGATATAGGCGAAGGTGCGGCCCTCGTGGAAGTCGTGGCTGCCCGAACATACGAAATCCACGCGGTCCCGGTCCAGTTCGACCGCGGTCAGTGCCTCGCGGATCACCGGCAGCAGAATGCCCGCCATATCGTCGCGACGATTCGCGGCCAGGCACGGCGATTGCGCCCCGGCGACCACGGCGATCTCACGCATGAGCGGCCTCCCGGACCGGCCGGTAGTGGCGAATGCTCATCCACGACGGCTCCAGATCGCCGTCGGCCCAGACCGGTTCGACCTCCATACCGATCCGCACCTCGGCGAGGTCGACCTCCCGGATCAGATGCATCACCCGGGTGTCGGCGCCGTGCGGCTGGATATGGCCGACCACGTACGGCGGCTCGATCTCCTGTCCCGGGAACGGGAAACTGACCACGCAGAACGTCGACACCGTGCCGCGCCCGTCCAGTTCGGTGGGTTGCTCGAGTTCGACCAGGCAGCGGGCGCAGAACTCCGGTGCCGGCAGATACATGTGCCGGCACGACGGGCAGCGGCGCGCCAGCAGCCGGCGCTCGGCCAGCCCGCGCAGAAATGCCGAACGACCGACCCCGGCGACGAAGGTGTATTCCATGCGCAGCGGCGTCGGCATCAGCGTGATCGGCGGTGGCAGTGGGGCATTCATCGGGCGGTGTCCTCCGGTTCGAAGCAGATCAGATCGCGCAGCTGCCCGGACCGTTCGGCCGCCCACCGAGCCCGTACCCGCAGCCCGCGGCGCAGCAGCCCGGGATCGCCGACATCCACGGCGTGCAGGAAACTGCCCTCGGTGCCATCGATCGCGATCAGCGCCCACGCGAAATCGCGCTCGACCGGATCGCCCGGCCGGTGCGGAACCCAGGTCCAGGATTCGACGCTGCCCGTGGGCGCCACATCGACCAATTCGGTGAGTTCGCGGCCGGTCACCGGATCGAATTCCGCGGGCGGGCACACCACCGTCCCTCGCTCGGTCCGTGCCCCCAGCAGCCGCGCGTCGCGCAACCCGGCCAGAAACGTCCCGACCACCGGCCCCACGGTCCGCTCGAACGGGAACTCGATCTCATAAGGCGCGCACAAACTTTCGTCCGTATCGGCGACCATGCGGCGACTCCTCTCTCCCGCTCGGAGTCTGCCTCAATCACGTGATTGAATCAAGTGTTTGAAAGCGAATAGCGCTGCGGCGGGCGGGCGGAGCGCGGGATGATGGGTGGGTGACCGACTTCGAGGCGGCCATCGCGGCGCACTACCGCCACGATCCGGAACGCGATCGGCTTCAGACGTGGGGGAAGCTGGAGTTGTTGCGGACCCAGGAGCTCATCGGCCGCTACCTACCCGCGCCCCCGGCGGTGATCTACGACGTCGGCGGCGCGCGCGGTGCCTACGCGCTGCCCTTGGCGCGCGCCGGATATGAGGTGCATCTGATCGATGTGTGGGAGCCGCATGTGGAGGCGGCGGCACGGGCATCGGAGGATCAGCGGCACGCCCCGCTGCGGTCGGTGCAGGTGGGGGATGCGCGCGAACTCCCCTTCCACGATCGCAGCGCCGACGGTGTGCTGCTGCTCGGGCCGCTGTATCACCTGGTCGATCGCGACGAGCGGCTGCGCGCTCTGCGCGAGGCGCATCGCGTTCTGCGACCGGGTGGGGTGCTGCTCGCCGCGGCGATCTCCCGATTCGCCTCGACCCTCGGCGGCCTGGTCACCGGCGAGATCACCGATCCGGACTTCGCCGCGATCGCGGCGGAAGACGTCCGTACCGGTCAGCACCGCAACCCCCACCGCGAATCCCGGCCCGACTGGTTCACCGACGCCTACTTCCATCTCCCGGACGAACTGCACGACGAACTGAAAACGGCGGGTTTCCACGACATCTCGATCCTCGCCGTCGAGGGACCGGCAGGTTTCGGCGTCTGCGACGACCAACTCGACGACGCCGACCGCCAGGCCTCGGTCCTGCACGCCATCCGCCGCATCGAATCCGCCCCCGAACTCCTCGGTGCCAGCGCCCACCTCATGGCCGTCGCCCGCGCCGCCGGCTAACCCTCCGATCCTGGGCGTGTCGGGGGCGCTGCCAGGGGTTTTCCGGTAGTTTGCCGGACGTGAGCATCGATCACGAGACGATTGTCGAGGAGATCCGCACACTGCACAACGACCTGGCGCGGTGGCTGGGTGCACCGGACACCGACGGGTTGGAGGTGTTCGGGTCGCAGTTGCATGCCGACTTCTCCATGGTCATGTTGAACGGTGTGGTGGCGCCGCGGGCGCGGCTGCTCGAGGGGCTGAAGGGCGCGGGCAATTCCATGCCGGGCCTGACGATCGAGATCGTCGACATCGATGTGCTGCACCACACCGACGACTGCACGGTCGCGCGGTTCCGGGAGATCCATCGCCGCGACGGCAGCGCCCGCGACCGCTGGACCACCGCCTTGTTGCTGCCGGATGCGCAGGGGCGCAACGGGGTGCGGTGGCGCACGGTCCACGAGACCGCCGCCGCGAGCTGATCCGGGTCAGCCGAGCGCGGCCTCCCAGTCGTTGGGATGTCCGTGGACGGAGGGGTCGTAGAGCACGACGAACCGGAACTGCTGCGGGGCCGAGAGCGGGAACGGGCCGATGCTCAGGTCCTGCGAGGTGTATCGGGCATCGCCGTTGGTGCGGACCCATTTCGGCGTCCGGTCCTGCTGGTCGAGCCACTTCTGGAAGACCGAGCGCGACGGCTTGGCGGCCATGATCACCGACATCAGGGGTAGCGCGTCGAGTTCCTCCACCGTCGAAACGAACCGAAGGCTGTCACTCACGGGTTTCACAGTAGAAGACCACCGGGAGTGACCGGAATCGGCCTACCAGAGGGGCAGGCCGATGACGCCTTCCGTGGGGAGATCGACCTCGTCGGTGGTAATCGGTTGCGGGCCAGTGCGATCGGTGCGCAGGGTGCCGATCGGAACCTGTCCGCCGCGGCGCGGCACGTCGTTACCGCGCACGCCGATCTCCGTCTGCGGGGCCAGCGGGTCGCGGGTGATGATGCAGTGGGCGATCTTGCCGTCCCGCAATCGCATCGTGAGCAGATAGCTGTTGCGGTAGCGGGTTCCGGTGGATTTGACGATCACCTCGGCCTCGACGAACAGTTGCCAGGTATTCGAATCCAGCAGCGGTTCGGCACCGGCGACGGCGGTAATTCGCCAGTCGTAGTCGTCCAGGAGGGCGAAGGCGTGCCGCAGTTCCTCGTGCCCGCGCATATCGTTCGGAAAACCCGTGGGGGCCCAGCGCAATTCGATCCGGGCGTCCTCGGTCAGCATCGGGAGATATCGGTCCAGCCCGGTGGAGTTCGGTCCCGAATTCAGCAATTCGCCGATCATCAGGGTCTGGGTATCCGCTGTCCGTTGGCCTTGCATAGGAACCTCCCGCACCTCTCGACGCAGTCTCCGGCGGGCCTGATGCCGCGTCGGCGCTCTGTCCAGTTTCCTCACCCGCTACTGTCGGCTACAGATCCGGCGACGCCACGTTCCGTCCAGTTTGCGTCAAAGATGCTGTTGAGCCAGTGAGTGAAGATTGACGCTCGAAGAAATCGATTCAACCACGGAAAGCAACCGCCTTAACCTGGTCTGTTGTTCAGATCACATTGTTGCCTGCGTAGTTTGCGACACAATAGCTATCAACGGTTCGCCGCTTCGATCGAAGGATCATGCCGATGACCGCTTCTCATGTTTCGCTCGATATCAGCAGTGTGTGGGCGCTCGGCGACTACCACCGATTCGCCAAAACGGCGCTGTGGGATCTCGGCCCGACACTGGCCACCGCGTGCGGTATTCGCCCGGGCATGCGGGTACTGGACGTCGCCGCCGGAACCGGGAATGCGGCCATCGCGGCCGCGCTGGCCGGGGCGGAGGTGACGGCCTCGGATATCACCGTGGAGAACTTCACCGCCGGCCGGGCCGAGGCGCTGGCGCACGGCGTGGAATTGGAGTGGGTCGAGGCCGATGCGCAGGATCTGCCGTTTCCGGATTCCTCCTTCGACGTCGTCACCTCCTCGGTCGGCGCGGTCTTCGCGCCCCGGCACGAGGATGTGGCCGACGAATTGGTGCGGGTGACCAAACCGGGCGGCACGATCGGCATGATCTGCTGGACCCGCCGATCCTGGATCTGTGAGGTGCTGGCCACCCTGGCCCACTACGACCCACCGCCGCCGGAGAGCCTGCCGCCGCGTCTGTGGGGCAACAAGGACCACGTCCTCTGGCTGTTCGGCGACCGCATCAGCGCGCTGGACCTGACACCGGGCAGCTTCCGCCTCATCGCACCGACACCGGGCCAATTCATCGAATTCTTCGAAACCGCCTTCGGCCCCATCCTGGGCGCGTTCGCCGCCCTCCTCGACCGCCCCCAACGCGCCGCCGCCCTCCACCTCGACCTCCTCGACCTGGCCGACCGCCTGAACCTCGGCACCCCCGGCGGCCCCGCCGAATACCTGTTCGAGTACGTCGTGCTGACCGCGACGACCGCCGCCTGACCCGGGGAGTCAATACAGCGGAAACGCCCATCCGCCCGGATAGTGGGGTTCGCGGTCGTGCCGGAAGGCGACGCTCGCTCGCGCGAGGGCGCCTGCCCGCAGCTCCTCGACCAGCCCCGCGCGGGCGAGTGCGGCCAGCGTCGTACCGCCCAGGTATGCCGCGCCGAGCTCGGTTGATGTCAGACGCAGGTCGGCGGGGGCGCGGGTGCGCTCGCAACGGGACGACGCGCTGTCGGCCTGCAGGTGATAGCGCCCGGTGTTCCACGGGCAGAAGTGGTCCTCGACGTCGAGCACGATATCCAGCGGAGTCGAGTAGCGGCGTCCGGACAAGGCCCGGCCCACATCGACCAGTCGGACCCACAGCCGATCGACCAGGCGATCGTGCACCGCGCGCGCATCCTCCACCAGGTGCGCCAGTGGCTCGTCGGGCGCCCCTTCGTAGTCGATCCAGGAGGCGAGATCGATACCGGCCAGGTAGCGCCACAGAGCCGCATAGGTTGTGCGGGAGTGCGCAGCGAGCTCGGCCACCTGGACCGATCCGACTTCGTTGCCGAAGGCGTCGAGCCCCGGTGCGTGCCGGTACAGGGCGTAACCGGTGGGCTCGTTGTCCGGGGCCAGATGAACGGCGTAGCGCAGCATGGTCATGCCGTGAGCCGGCTGGTCGAAAAGCCTGATGTTCCAGTGCGACTCGGCGCGATCCGGCCAACCGACCGACATCGTCCTGACCTGGTCGTAGATCTTCTCGATCATCGGACGCGCCTGGGCGGGAGGCAGTAACCGCACGGTTCCGTCACCGAAACCGGTGCCCGGGCGAAACCGCATCGCGCGCTTGTCGCAGCGCAGCCGGTTTCCTCTGGTGGCGAGTCCGAAACCGTAGCGGCCGTAGATCGCGGCCTCGGAAGGACGCAGGGCCGCAATCGGTTCCAAGCCCTGCTCGTGGATGTCGGTGAGTTGCCTGCGCATCATCGAGGTGAGGATTCCGCGACGGCGATGGGTCGGGGCCACACCCACCGACGCGATGCCCGCTACCGGAACGACGGCGCCGGGCACCGTCAGAGTTCGCGCGTAGACAGAGGCCCCGGACACGGGGGCATCACCCTCGAAAGCGGCAAGGGTGCGCGCCAGATCCGTGGCGGCACGCTGGTTGGCGAGCTCCTCATCCGACCGATCCACGCCGTAGGTGTCGGCGATCATGCGGGCCCACGAATCGAATTCCTCATCCGTGACAGGGCGAAGGGGGTACGGGTCGGCCACCTCTGTTGTGTATAGGAATCGGCGTTGCCGGGCAACGCATTTCCGCCGAACATCTGTCGGTGTCAGTCGGTGGTGAAGCGGGTGGCGTTGTCGACTGCCCAGCGGGCGAAGGTTGTGGCGGGACGGCCGATGATGTTCTGGACGCTGGTGGTGGGTAGGTCCGTGGGGTGCGGATCCAGGGTGGTGAGGACGTTGTCGACGTACCAGGCTGCGTTGTCACCCAGGGTGGGAGTCAAGGCGGTGATGGTGTCCTCGCGGGAGGAGGGGAGGAAGGTGATGTCGCGGTCGAGGGCCTGGGCGAGGTGGCGGATGAGGTCGATGCGGGTGAGGATTTCCGGTCCGGCCAGCGGGTGGGCGACGCCGAGATGAGCGTCGGTCAGCAAGGCGGTGGCGGCGACAGCGGCGATGTCGTCCATGGCGATGGGTGCGGTCGCGGCGTCGGGCCGCAGTTCTCGCACGGTGCCGGTCTCGCGGATCTGGTGCGACCAGATCAGGGCGTTCTCCATGAAATCGGCGGGCCACAGGTGGGTCCAGGCCAGCCCGCTGTCCTCGACGGCCGTGCATACGTTGCCCCACCAGCTCTCCGGTTCGCCGGACAGATCGACCACATACCGCACACCGGCGGCGCGGGCGAGTGCGATCACCTCGGTGACAGTGTCGGGCGTGGGTGCCAGGTACATCCGCTCCACACCCGCGAACGCCGCGGGGAGCGCGTCCGGTTGCCGCAGGTAGCCCTCGACCACCTCGACCCCGGCGGGGAGCGCCGCCTTCTGCGGGTTATTGGTGAGCGCACGAATATCTGTGGCCCCCATGGCAAGCAAGTGGTCGACAACCTTGCGGCCGATATTGGCGGTGGCTCCGGTTACCAGGATGGTCATCTGTCCCTCTCCCGCACGAGTCGTTGGAACAACCCATCCTGCCAACGGAATTCGAGCAAATCTACGGACGGGACCCGTGGGCCCTGCACCGCCCGCTGCGCGGACGATGCAGGGAACCAGTGGTGCTGCGCGGAGGATGTAGGGAACCAGTGGTGCTGCGGGGAGGATGTAGGGAACCAGTGGTGCTGCGGGGAGAATGCAGGGAACCAGTGGTGCTGCGGGGAGGATGCAGGGAAGTAGTGGTGCTGCGGGGACGGTGCAGCAGAAGGTGGTGGTGCGTGGACCATGCGCGAAGGGCGGTTGTTCCCGGGGCGCTGTCTCCAGTCCGGTCAGCAGCCGGGGCGCGGCGCTGCCGGGAGGGGATCGGTGGTGTCGACGGCAGGAGCGCCCCCGGCGGGAGGTTCTGCGCGGCCCCACCAATTGTTGTGTGCTGCAACGGTAATGCCGGAGACGTCGAGATGTCTGCGATCGGTGGTGAAGCAGTTGAGACCAGGAGAGGACAATGTGCCGCCGCCGAAATCGACTGTGGCATCGGCAATCCGGCCGCCGCGGTGGCTCACGTGGACGAGGGTGTCCGCCGCGCCGGTGAAGGTGCTGCGGGCGACGCTGCCCCGCAGGGTCGCGGTGTCTCCGATATTGAGGATGTTCAGGGCGTGGGCAGCCGTGCCGTCGACCGTCGTGTCGCGGATGTCGAAGGTCAGGGCGGCGGTCGAGGGCTCCGGTCCGGTGGGGGTGAAGGCGACCAGGCCGATCCCGTCGGCGCTGCAGTCGCCGAATGCGGAATTCGCGACATCGAGGTGGGTGCGGCCGGTGCGGCCGAAATTCGTGGTGACCAAACAGGTTCCGAGATTGACCGGCACCACGGAGCTGAGCGGTGCGCCGGGGAAGCGGGAGCGGTGCGCCTGCACGTTGTCCAGGGTCAGCGACTGCTGTGCGCCGTCGGTGCTGAGGTTGTAGTTTTCGATGATGTCGCCGACCACGGTGTCGAAACTGCTGTCGCGCACGGTGACTCGGCTGTCCGGGGTGCCGCTGGTCGTCACGTACTCCAGGCCGTTGGCGGAGAAATTGCCGTCGCCGTTGTGGAATCGGTTGCCGGTGATCGCCACATCCAGATACGCGCGCCCGAGCGGGTTGACGAACACCCCCTCGCTGTCGGCGGCGGCATTGAGCGGCGAGGTGTCCGGTGCGGCGATATGGGTCTGGCTGTTGCCGTCCAGCCGCGCGGTCAGCCGGGCGCTGTCGGTGGCTTGGACACCCATGGCGATCACCGACAGTTTGGCCAAGCCCAGATTGATATTGCGCACATCATTGCCGACGAGCTCGGCGGTGATGGTGCTGGTGCCGAACGCGCGCAGGTCGATACCGTCCCCGCAGGCGGTGTCGTGCACGAGGTTGTGCTCGATGCGCACGGTCCCCGTGGCGGCCGAGAAGTCGGTCATGATCGCCGCCCAGCCGTTGTTGAGGCTGATCAGGGCCGGGGTCGGCGGCGCGGTGGCCCCCACCGCGATCGCCGGCGGAATGGTGAACGGGCCGATATGGAAACCGTCGACGCAGCTGCCGTTCGTCCCGGCCACATCGTTGCCGCTGACGACCGCGCCGACGGCATCCACGCCGTAGATGCCGCCGCGCCGGGCCCCGGCGATCACCAGATTGCGCACCTCGCTGCCCGGTGCCAGCACGACCGCGTCGCCGTCGTGACCGGCCGTCGTATTCGTCAGCCGCGGCAGCGCCGCCCCGGCCGGTGCCCCGATCACCGCGGGACCGCCGCCGACGAGGCGCTGGCCGGGCTTGAGCGCGATTCCCCCGTCGAGCGGCGGCACCGCGGGGGAGGCGGGCTGCACGACGATCGTGTCGCCGTCGCGCGAGGCCGCCTCGGCCTGGGTGAGCGTAGTGAACGGTGCGTCGGCACTGCCGATTCCACCCGCCGGTGCGGCCGCATCGACGTACCATGTCGCCGAATCCGGTTGTGCCCGAGCCGTTGTGGTGGTGCCCGCGACGGCGACGGCCAGGACTGCGGACATCAGGACATGGCGAGTGACGCGCATCGGCTTTCCTCGTGACAACGGACCGGCAACCCTCACAGAGTTTTGATGAACCGCGCCAACAGCTCACCGCTGTAGTCGGGCTGGCCGTCGTTCTGCACCGCGGCGGCGGCGATCGTGTCGACATGGTTGTAGCCCGGCAGCGTCACCACATGTGCCGAGGCGGGGACCGGGAAGAAGCTGCCCACGGTGAACTGGATGGCGCTGTCACCGGCCCAGGCAATGAAATTCGGCTTCGGCCGGCTCATCCCGTGATACCGCAGCTGCGCCATCTCACCGCTGCGGGCACCGCCGTACCCGGCCCCGATATCGATGACCAGCCGCATCGGGAAGTAGGTTTCCCAATAACCGCCCGGCGACCCGGTGGCCAATTGACGGGCGGCGTCGCGGATGTCGGCGACCTCGTGATTCGGTGAGGTGAACGGGATTCCGCGCACGTCGTCGTAGTTGCGCCAGGTGTAGAGGGCGGTGCGGTCGGTGGGGAAGACCCGCTGCGCCGGGCCGGCGCTGATGCGCAGGAAGTTGCCGAAGAACGGAAGCTGGGTCAGCTCACCGGGGTTCGGGAACGTCTTGGTCTGGACCGGACCGCCCGACAACGCGCCCACACTCTGCTGCAACAGCTCGAAGTTGTTGGAGTTGTTGTCGATGAACATCCCCAGCAGCGCGGTGTTGGTGAACCGGAAATCGCGAATCGACCCGGATCCGTCGGCACCGTTGGTGGCCCAGCCCGCCCAGGTGGGAGTCAGCAGATAGTTCAGCGTCGCCTCGACATCGAAATCGCGCGGGAGATGGGCCAGCAGTTGGCTTTCCCCGTCGGGATCCAGGTGTGCCGCAAGCCCGGCCAGTCGCAGCAGCATGAACCCGCGGGTGCCGAGGATCGGCGTCCCGCCGAAGATGCGCGGCAGCACATCGGCCCGGAAACCCGCCTGCACCACCGAATTCGTCGGTCCCACAATGGCATCGGTGATACCGCTCAGCAGCGGGGTATTCTGAATCGCAACGGGGTCCGAGGACACCATGGTGTCCTGGGCGGCGAAGGCGGCGCACTGATCCGCACCCGGGCGGCCGTCGAAATCCCAATCGGAGAACAGCCCGGTCACCAGCCCGCCGAGCGAGATTCCCGTGCAGACGAACTTGCGCTGGCGCTCGGCCTGATCGGGAAGCTCGTGCAGCATGACCTCGTATTGGTCGCGCACGATGCGTTCGAGGCCCATGAAGTCGAGCACGTCGAGTTGCTCGGAGGTTTTGAAGCCGGGAAAGACCTGCCCGTCGATCGGCTTACCGTTGAAGTAGTAGTCGACGGCGTCGAGGTAATTGCCGGTCTGCAGGGCGTAATCGAAACCTCTCGTCTCGTCCAGACACGTACTGCGCCGCGCCATCGCCCAGAACTCGATGCGCTGACCCATGGCCCGCGCCGAGTGCACGGTGTTGTACGCCACGCTGTCGGAATTGACCGCGCCGCCGAACATGCCCTGCTGCTGGATCACCACGTGGTCGGCGTCGGCGGCGGTTTGCGGGCCGTCGGCGGGACGGTATCGAAGGAATCCGACGCGGTCGCACGCCGCCGGATGCGCGGGAGCGTTCGCGGGCAGCGGGAGCTGGAAACCGACGTAGGAGACGACGATTCCGTCCCGGGTCTCCAGCACGTTTTCCTGCCGGTCGCTCGCGGCGCTCACCGGCTCGGCCTCGGCGGTGGTGGCCCCGGTCTGTGCGACGGCCGCGCCGATTACCACGGCCATGGCATAGGCCAGTGAATTACGCCATCGGACACCGGATCCCGGTCGCCCGGCTCGCAGCCCACGGCGCCCCACCCGGCGACCCACATTTGTCATGGCCAGCACGTTGCCAGCGCAGTCCGGGTTCGTCCACGTGAAATGCGACAAAAAGCGCGAACATTATTGCAGCACAATGCCAGCGCGGCGGAGCTTACTTTTGCGGCGGCGGATACGCGTTGGCGCCCAGGAGCCGTGCCAGGTGCGCCGCGTTGCGGGCGAGGGTGGCATTGGTGGAGGCCACGGCCTCGGGCACGCTGTCCAGATCGCAATAATCGGTGCCGCCCATGGCGTGGTCGTTCCAATACGTACAGCCCTGCGCCGGAATCGTGAAGCCGATGTCGTCGAGTGCCTGGAACAGGTCGGCCACGATTTTGTGCGCCCCGTCCTCGTTGCCGACCACCGCGGCGACGCCGACCTTGCCGGTCATCGCGGGCCGTCCCGCGTCGTCGGTGTTGGACAGTTCGGCATCGAGGCGTTCGAGCACCCGCTGCGCGACCGAGGACATGTGGCCGAGCCACGTCGGGGTCGAGATCAGCAGGATATCGGCGTCCAGAACGCGTTCCCGCAGCTGCGGCCACTCGTCGCCGTCGCCCTCGTCGTCGCTCACGCCGGGATGGACGTCGTAGTCCACCACGCGCACGACATCGCCCTTCACGTCATGGGCGGCCAATTGCTCGAGCACCTGTCGCGCGATCAGATCGCTGCTCGACTCGTCCGGGGACTTCTTCAACGTGCACACCAGGGCGAGCGCGGTCAACGCTGTCATCGCTTACCTCCTCGGGAAGTCAGTGCCCGCGCTGCTCGTGCAGTGCCAGTCCCTCTTTGGCCTTGACACGCCGATGCTCGACCAGCAGCCACCCCAGCCCGACCACGAAGCAGGCCGCACACACGATCCCCGCCACCGTCGCCCATCCGGTGAACCCGTATCCCGCGGCCGTCAACGTCCCGGCCAACGCCACGATCCCGAGGGCACACAACACGATGCCGGGAATGTTGTATCCGTCCTCGATCCCCTCCCCGGCATGACTGCGCGTCGTGCGCGAGTTGTCCGGAAACCCACCCCGCTCGGGCAATCCAGCAGCATACGGTCGTGCCTGATTCGCACCAGCCATCGCGCACCTCCGTCTCACCATGGCAGAGGCCTTCTGGCCCCCGCCTCCTGTCCCGGCACTACCCCCTCGCGTCGGGTCGAATCCAGCGACGACTGTCGCGCCGGTCACTGGCACCCCACCGGCAACCACAAACTGGTCGCTTGACCTCGGCGGACGTCACGTCGCCGGGTGGCAGTCGATGTCCGGGGGTGGGGTCAAGTCGGTGAGGTATTTCAGGACCGGGACGTCCACGCAGGGGGAGCCGCTGACCAGGAAGACGCCGTGCTGGTTGCCTCGGTAGGTGACCAGGGGGCTGCCCAGTTGACGGGCGAGTGTGCGGTTGCCGTCGTAGGGGGCGGCGGGGTCACCGGTGGCGGCGACGACAACCAGCGGCGGCAAGCCGGTGGTCGGGAATGTGTGCGGGGTGCTGGTGGGCGGGGTGGGCCAGAAGGCGCATTTGTCGAGAGGGGCCCGGCCGTCGAAGTGGCCGTCGTCGAGGAACGGCGCGGCGGCGAACATGCGCCGCTGCAGATCCGCTGCCGCCGCGCGGTCGGTGGTTCTGGGGCCGTCGAGGCAGAGTGCGGCGGTCTGCATATCGGCGTCGACGATGGTGGGCACGCCGTCGGCCGCTTCGCGAAGGATGTCGCCGCGCCCGGACTGCACCTGCCGCAGTCCGTTCGTGATGGTCGGCCACCCGGACGGGCTGTAGAGTTCGGCGACGATCGCGTTCAGGGCGTCGCTGTAGGTCAGTGTCCGATCGTGGGCCGGAACCGGTTGTGCGATAAGCGGATTCAGTAGCCTCTGCAAGGATCTCGACGCCTCGGTGGGATCCGTTCCGAGCGGACAGTCGGCGCTGCGGGCGCAATCGTTCGCATAGACGTCGAAGGCCTGCTGCAGGCTGGCGTAGAACTTCACCAGGTCGATCACCGGGCCGTCCATGGGTTCCCCGCTGTCGAAAACCATGGCGCGGACCTTGTGCGGGAACGCTTCGGCGTAGGCGGATCCGAGCCGCGAGCCATAGGAGTAGCCGAGATAGGTCAACTTCTCGTCTCCGAGCACGGCACGGATGATGTCGAGATCGCGCGCCGCCTCCCGCACGCCGACGTGGCCGAGCAATTCGACACCCGACCGCTCGACGCATGTGGCGACGTAGTCGCGGTTCTTGCGCTCCATCGCCTCGACTCCCGTCGGTGACCAATCGGTGGGGAAGTCCTCAGGGCCCCTCGTGGCCGCCTCGGACCGTGTGAGGCATTCGACCTTGGGCGTCGACGCCCCCGCTCCGCGGGGGTCGAAACCGATGACGTCGAAGCGATCACCCAGCGCTGTCCTGCCGAGCCCGGCATCGTCGAGTCCGAGCCCACCGGGGCCGCCGGGATTGATCACCACCGAACCGATCCGCTCGCCTCGCGCGCGTAGCCGCGAGAGCGCGATCTGCGCCGTGCTCCCGTCGGGCTTGTCGTAATCGATCGGTACGAGCACTCGGGCGCAGTCGAATTCGGGGCCCAGGGTGTCACCGCCCCGGAACCCGGCACACGATCCCCAGGCGAGGTGCTGGTCGTAGAACTCGGCCAGGCCGCGGTCGACGGTGGTGCTCGCGCAGCCGAGGCCGACCGCGAGCACGGCGGTGGTGGCGAGGGCAGCGCTCGCCAGAGTTCGCGCCGGTTTTCTTCTGGCAGAACGATATTCGGTTCTCACGCCATTCGACGCTAAGGGGCCGACGGGGATTCGGGCGATCCTGCAGCCCCCCGAACGACCGGTGGTGCTGACACTACCCGGCCGCGGTTGGGTCTTTCCTTATTTGTCAGTAGTTGCTAACGTTAGCGGTGGCGAACGGACCATGGGAGGGAGGGGATGTGATGGACGTGTCGGAGGATCCGCGGGCCGATGAGGTGCTGCGGGCGCTGGTAGAGCCGCGGCGGCGGGCCATTCTGCGGCTCGTGGCTCGGGATGAGCTGGCCGCGGGGGAGATCGCCGCGGCGTTCGAGGTGACCAGGACCGCGGTCAGTCAGCATCTGACCGTGCTCAAGAACGCCGGTCTCATCAGCGAGCGCCGATCCGGCACCCGCCGTCTCTACCGGGCCCGTGCCGACGGATTGGACGGACTGCGCAGATTCCTCGACGACATGTGGGCGACCTCGCTGGACACCGCCCGCAGGATTGTCGAAACCGAGCGTGGGACAACCGAAAACGACGAACGATCAGTGGGGTAGAAGGCCATGCAGTTGTATATCCGCAGTCAGGACGAGTTCGCGAAGGTGATGGAGAAGGTCGGGCCCGACGAGTGGGACAACCCCAGCGCGTGCGCCGGCTGGACCGTGCGCGACGTCGTCGGGCATGTCGTGTGGGGAATGGATCTGGTCCGAACCTGGGCCGGGGGCAAGGAATTCGACAATACGGTCGGCGCACCCGGCGCACCCCGTCCTCGTGACTATCTCGGCGCCGACCCACTGGCCGACTGGACGCTGGCGCGGGCGGCGTGCCTGCCCAGCCTGACTCCCGAATCCCTTACCACCGTGATGAATACGCGCAACCGGGGCCCAATAGTGTTGTCGGACATGGTGGAGGCCATGACCATGGACTTCACCACGCACACCTGGGACCTGGGCCGGGCGCTGGGATTGACCGTGACGCTCGACCCCGAGCTGATCGAGCACGCACAGCGGTGGGCGGAACTCAATGTCGAGTCCGCGCGCAACCCGGCGTTCTTCGCGACCGCATTGCCGACCCCCGCCGACGCCGACCCACAGACCCGGCTGCTGCGCTATCTGGGGCGTGACGCATGACCACCGACCACGTCGTAGGCCTGCGTCGTCCTCCCGTCCGCCAAGAGACGCTGGTCCGCAGCGATCGCGTCCACACGTTCCACACCTTCGTTCGCACCATCGCCACCTGGTGGCCCCTGGTCCCGTTCTCCGCGGGACACGAGCAGGTGCGAGAAGTGACCTTCGAACAGTTCGAGGGCGGCAGGGTCTACGAAACATGGTCCGACGGAACGGAAGTCGACTGGGGCCACCTCCTCCTCTGGGACCCGCCACGCCGATTCACGATGACCTGGACCATGACCCGCCCCGCCACCGAGGTCGAGCTGTCCTTCACCGAGCTGGCCCCCACGCTGACCCGAGTCACCGTCGAACACCGCGGCTGGGAGCACCTCACCGAAGCCCAGCTCGCGGCGGCCTGTTCCCATCTCGGCGGCTACCCACGGGGCTACAACGAAGGCTGGGCGCGAATCCTGCACTGCCTCACTACAGCAGCCGAAGCGCCCGCCTAGTCATCCGGCGGAACGGCAAACCTCCTGGGTGGCAATGGTGTTGACCGTGGATTGAACGAGCGTTTAACATATTGAACATGCGTTCAATGGATGGCGAGATGCCCTCGGCCGGGAAGATTCGCGTCGAGCTCAGCGGGCCGCCGCAGACGATGCTTGCGACGTTGTATGCCAAGGCGCTGGATGCGAACGCGGACGCGCCCCTGTTGGGGGACACCTGGGCCAGGGATGCGGTGCGGCGCATCGACTACGACTGGGGGAGAACCGGTATCACGGCACGTAACCGTTCCAGCGTGACGATGCGGACGGTCCACTTCGACAAGTGGGCGCGGGAGTTCCTCGCCAGGCACGACCATGCCACGGTGTTGCATATCGGTTGCGGGCTGGACAGCAGGGTGTTCCGGCTGGATCCGGGACCGGGGATCGAGTGGTACGACGTCGACTACCCCGAGGTGATCGAGCTGCACGAACAGCTTTATCCGAGCCGTGAGCACCATCACCGCGTCGCTACCTCCGTGACGGACCCGGCGTGGCTGCGGGCGATACCCGCCGAGCGCCCTGTGCTGCTCATCGCCGAGGGTCTCACCATGTACCTCACCGAGGCCGACGGCATCGCTCTGCTCCGCGCGGTGGTCGGCCACTTCCCCTCCGGTGAACTGCAATTCGACGCATTCAACGCATTCGGGATCCGATCGCAGAAGATCAACACCGTCGTCCGCCGTTCCGGTTCGACGCTGCACTGGGCGATCAACGGACCCGATGACATCGTCTCCGCGTTGCCCCGGATTCGGCAGCTCGCCGCGCTGTCGGTATTCGACTCCGAGTCATTCCACCAGGGCGTATCCGGTGGCTTCCGGCTGATGGGAAAACTGATGTCGCTGGTTCCGTCGCTCCGGATGATGGCCCAATACCACCGCTACGCATTCTGAGCCGGTGATGCCGGACATGCCCGGGCGATCCCGACGCGAGATCGTCGAATTCCGCAGCGGCGGCAGCATCGTAGGGGGTTCGAAAAAGGATACCGTCGGCGCGTCCGTTGGGGGCATTTCCGCAGTGACCCCGTGATACGCTCCTGGCCAGCGCGTTTCCTGTTTTCAGTACGTATTCTTTCCGCGATCGGAGGCATTCGTATGCAGAACACCAGCGAGAACCGCACGACTGTCCAGGAAGGCAAGAAGACCTGGCGCCGTCCCGATTTCGTCTTCGTCGACACCGCCATGGAGGTCACCGCCTACGCCGGCCGCAACTGATACGGCGATGGTCGTTTCCTTCGATACCGACTCCCTCTTGGGGGCAGCCGAATTCCGAGAGGCGCTCTACGCGCTCGAGCCCCTGTATTGGGACCGGCATCCGTTCCATCGGCGCCTGCACGAAGGCCGGTTGGACAAGGAGGAGCTGCGGCTGTGGGCGGCCAACCGCTGGTACTACCAGCGGTGCCTGCCGCAGAAGGACGCCGCGATCATTGCCAACTGCCCGCTGCCGGAGGTGCGGCGCCACTGGCTGCCTCGGATCGTCTACCACGACGGAACGGAGACCGGCTCGGGCGGCGCGGAGAAGTGGCTGCGCCTGGCCGAGGCGGTCGGGCTCGAGCGGGACGAGGTGATCTCGGAGCGGCTCGTCCTGCCCGGCGTGCGTTTCGCGGTCGACGCCTACCTGGACTTCGCGCGGCGCCGGCCATGGCTGCTGGCGGTGGCATCCGGTCTCACCGAGCTCTTCTCACCGGGACTGCTGGCCTATCGGCTGAGCCGGATGCGCGAGCACTACCCATGGATCGCCGAGGAGGGCTTCGCCTACTTCACCGCGCGCCTCGACGTGGTGGAGGACGAGGGCCGCGCACTGCTGGATCTGGTGGTCCGGCACGCCAACTCCCGCGCGCAGCAGGACGCCTGCGTCGCGGCGCTCGCCTTCAAATGCGATGTGCTGCGCGCCGTGCTCGACGCCCTCGACTACTACACGGGGGCCGGAAGAGGCCGCACATGACCGACTCGACGGTGCCGCGGCTGCGACCAGGGGTTCGGCTGACCCACGATCCGGCCCGCGGCGAGCTGGCCCTGCTGCCCGAGGGTGTGGTCGTCCTCAACGACACCGCGGCCGCGGTGCTCGCGCTCTGTGACGGAGCGTCGAGCGTCGATCGCATCGTGGAGCGGCTCGGTGAACGGTACGACGGCGTTCGCGCCGAGGACGTGGCCGATCTGCTGGACCGGCTCGCGCAGCGTCGAGTGGTGGCCCTGGATGGTTGACCCGGCCGTTGAGGCCCCGCTCGGGGCACTGCTCGAACTGACCCACCGCTGTCCGCTGCACTGCCCCTATTGCTCCAATCCGCTGGAGTTGGTCTCCCGGTCCGGCGAGCTGACCCGTGAGCAATGGCTCGAGGTGCTCACGCAGGCGCGCGAACTCGGGGTGGTGCAGATGCACTTCTCCGGCGGTGAGCCGCTGGCCCGTCGGGACCTGCCCGATCTGGTCGAGCACGCGCGGGATCTGGGCGCCTACGTCAACCTGGTCACCAGTGGTGTCGGGCTCACCGCCGAGCGGGCCCGGCGGCTGGGGGAGTGCGGAGTCGATCATGTCCAGCTCTCCCTGCAGGACGCCGATCCGCAGGCCGCCGACCTGATCGCGGGTGCCCGCGTCCATGCGCTGAAACTCCGTGCGGCCGAGGCCATTACGGCCGCGGGGCTGCCGCTGACCGTGAATGTCGTGCTGCACCGGGCGAATATCGACAGGGTCGAGGGAATCATCGATGTGGCCATCGGTCTCGGCGCGGACCGGATCGAGTTGGCCAATACCCAGTACTACGGGTGGGGACTGCGCAACCGCGCCGCGCTGCTGCCGACGGCGGCCCAGCTCACTGCCGCGCGCGAGGCCGTGCAGCGTGCCCGCGAGCGGTACCCGGACGGTCCCGCGTTGGTCTATGTGGTGGCGGATTACTTCGCCGATCGGCCGAAGCCGTGTATGGACGGTTGGGGCAGAATCCAACTGACCGTAGCCCCCGATGGAGATGTGCTGCCCTGTCCGGCGGCGTCGGCCATCGCCACGCTGCCGAGGGAGAACGTCCTGCGTCGCCCGCTGGCCGAGATCTGGTATTCCTCGCAGGCGTTCAACGCTTTTCGCGGCACCGGCTGGATGCGGGAGCCGTGCCGTTCCTGCCCCGAACGCTTCACCGACTTCGGCGGCTGCCGTTGCCAGGCATTCCAATTCACCGGCGACGCCGCGGCCACCGACCCGGTCTGCGGGCTCTCCCCGCACCGGCCGCTGGTGGATGCCATTCTGAACGGGGCATCCGAGCCCGAGGCCTTCGTCATGCGGACCCAGGCCGCGCCGTGAAGGTGATCCTGCTCGGTACCGCCGCCGGTGGTGGCTTCCCGCAATGGAACTGCGCCTGCGCACTGTGCGACAGAGCGCGCCGTGGGGAACTGAGCCCGCGCAGCCAGGAATGTGTTGCCGTGAGCGGTAATTCGCGCGATTGGTGGCTGCTCAATGCGTCACCCGACATTCGCGCGCAGCTGCTCACCACCCCGGCCCTGCGCCCGGGCCCGGGTCCGCGTGACACTCCCGTGCGCGGCGTCCTTCTCACCGACGCCGAGCTGGACCACACGCTCGGGCTCACCATCCTGCGCGGGGCCGCCGGACCGACCGTCTACGCCGCTGCGCCGGTGCTCGACGCGCTCGAAACGAGCATGCCGCTGCGTGGCTTGCTGGACCGTTACGCGCCCTGGACATGGCAGGACATCACCCCGCCCGGCAGTATCGAGCTGGCCGGTGGGCTCCGCGTCGGCTCCTGCCCGATCAGCGCCAAGGCCCCGAAGTACGCGGCGGCGGCCCCGCCGAACGACCATTGGGTTATCGCCCTCCGAATCGAGGACCCGGCAACCGGCGGCTCTCTGGTCTACGCCCCCTGCCTGGCCACCTGGCCCGCAGACCTGGACGCGCTGCTGACCTCGGCGACGTGCGCGCTGGTGGACGGCACGTTCTTCGGCGCCGCCGAATTGGGCACGGCCGTCCGCTCACCAGACTCGGACGCGGGCCAATCCCTCATGGGCCATGTCCCCGTGGCCGGACACGGCGGCACCCTCGCCGCCCTCGCCCGCCACCCGAGGCTGCGCCGGATCTACACCCACCTCAACAACACCAACCCTCTCCTGGACCCCGCCTCGCCCGCGAGCGCACTGGTCCAGCAGGCCGGCGTCGAGGTCCTGGCAGACGGCTCCGAATTCACCGTCTAGGTGCTTCGGGCACGCAGTCCGTCGAAGACGACCGCCAATGCCTTGGCGCGCAGCTCCGGGTCGTCCTCCTCGTCCGCGACGGCCAGGCATAGGCCTTTCATGACGAACAGGACCTCGGGCGCCGCCAGTTCCGGCCGTATCGCACCGGATCGGCGCGCGCGGGCCAGCAATGTCTCGACCGCCCCCCGGATTCCGTATTTGATATCCTCGAATTCGTTGGTGCCGACCGGGTATCCGGCATCGGGCACGTCCAACATCTCGGTCAGCATCTTGTTTTGGGCCGTGGTCTCGCAGAAGCGTGTCAGATAGCCGAACAGCGCCGGACCCGGATCGTCCGCGGTCGCCAGCGCCTCCGCGGTGGCGAGGAGCCGTCGCCCGCGATCGATGACGATGGCCTCGTGCAGCGCCCGCCGGTTGGGGAAGTGCCGGTACAAGGTGCCCAGCCCTACCCCGGCCTGTTCGGCGATCGCTCGCATCGATGCCGACCGGCCGTCGCGGGCCAGCACTTCCTCGGCCGCCTCCAGCACTCGCACCCGGTTGCGCTGGGCGTCGGCCCGCATCGGCGCGGGGTGTCCGGTCATCTGCGTCCTTCCTCACATTGACGAACCGACCATTCGGTCCTTAGCTGGAAATCGGAACATCTGTTCCGATTTTACGATCGGCGGAGGTGCCACATGCGAACGGTGGAGCAACGCTATCTTTCTCCGGGCGAGAGCAATCTGCTCACGCTCGGAGTCGGCCCCGTGGTCGCCCAGGCCAGAATCGACGGCGCCGTCGATCCCGAGACCCTGCGGCGGGCGCTCGACCTTCTGGCCGTCGAGTATCCGCTGCTCGGCAGCAGGATTGTCGAGGACGGTGACGGATATCTGCTACAGAGCGCGGCGGGAGAGGGCCCCTCGCTCACGGACGCGGCCATCGATGACGACCCGTTCACTCTCGAGCTGAACACTCCCGTGCCCCGCGAACACGAGCTCGCGCGTGCGGGGGTGTTTCGGGACGGCGGCGACGGCGTGGTGAGCC
The DNA here is from genome assembly GCF_015477765.1 of Nocardia transvalensis. GTDB lineage: Bacteria > Actinomycetota > Actinomycetes > Mycobacteriales > Mycobacteriaceae > Nocardia > Nocardia transvalensis_A. The sequence goes on from NZ_JADLQQ010000002.1 coordinate 42,112, forward strand.
TGGCCATCGACCATTCCGCGGCCGACGGCCGCCTCACCACGACCCTGCTGCGCAAGCTGCTGGGCTACTACGCCGCCTTGGCCGAGGGGCAAGTGCCGAATCCGGCCCCCGGTCACGGGCTCGAGTCCCCGCTCGAGGCGCGGCTCGACGCTCGCTACGGGACCGAGGAGGACTTCGGGGCGCCGGAGCAGATCGCCCCGGCGATGCTGCCCACGCCGGCGCTCGGTCGACCGGTGCCCGCGCAGCGTTTCGGCGTCGGCCACCTCTCCCAGGGCCGGCGCGCCACCACGGCGTTGACGCAGCGGGCGCGTGCGGACGGCCTGACGATGAACGGCCTGCTGAGCGGAATCGTCGCGACGGCGCTGTCGGACGTGGTGGACGGGCCCATCGCGTTCATGTTCCCGGTCGACCTCCGATCCCGACTGCGACCCGCCCTGCGGCCGGACGCTCAGTTGCTGTCGGTGGGACCGATTCACACCGTTGTCGCCACCACCGAGCAGCCCGATGCCATCGACCTGGGCCGACAGATCACGACGCAGGTGAGGACGGCCATCGACGAAGCTCTGCCACAGAAGTCGATCCTTGCCATGAAGGCGCGCGACCGATCCGGCCCAGAAACATTGCCGTCGATGACCATCTCCAATCTGGGACGGCTGGACACGCCGCCGCTACCGCCCGGTGCCGGGCTGCGGGCGGTCCGGTTCGGCACCACCTTCCCGCAACCGAGCCCGATTCTGTTCGCCAGCAGCACCGACGGGAGGCTCGATCTCGATCTCGTCTATGACAGAACGTATTTCACCGACGAACAGATGACCGGGCTGACGGCCGGTATTCAGGCCGGGCTGGAACGATTCGCCAGCGTTGGCGTGTAAGGGGATTATGGGAGACCGAAGGCCAGCAGGACATTTCCCGGCATGCCCGTGGTGATCTGGCGGCCGTAACCGGAGTTGGTGAACAGCATCCCGTTCGAGATGACCGCACCGTGGCCGTTGATGCCGCCGCCGACTCCGGGCACTCCGTTCACCGTCTTGTAGGGCCGCGCCGTGTTGTACTCCCACAGGATGGCGCCGGTCTCGGCGGAGAACACCCGCATCTTGCCGTCCAGGCTGCCCTCGTAGACCAGGCCGGGGGTCGAGGAGACGGCGTTCGGCATGGCGAGCTGGCACAGCGGCAGGTTCGGGATCGGCGGCGGATCGATCAGGCAGCTGTCGGCGGGATTCGGTGTGGCCCAGAGGACCTCGCCGGTGGCCGGGTTCAGGGCAAAGAGGGTGCCCGGCTGGGCCTGATACGTGGCGACGTACAGGCGCTGGCCGTCATAGCTTGCGCCCCACTGGATCCCCTGCAACGACTCAGCGCCCGGGGAGGTCGGCAGCACCGGTGTCGGCGTGGACAAGCGGGTCTGCCAGACGATGTCACCGGTGGCGGCGTCGAGCAGGTGGTAGACACCGCTCTTCTGGCCCGCGCCGACAACCGTGCGGTCACCGATCTTGAAGATGTTCGCCTGCGAACCGAAGTCGAAATCGTGGCCGGGATCGGGGCAGTTGCCGCCCGGCGGCGGAACCGCGCAGCGGCCGTTCCAGGGCGGGTCCCCCGGAGTCATCCGGCGAATCCACCGGGGCGTTCCGGTGTCGATGTCCAGCGCGCCGATCGCTTCCGCCCCGGTGGGATATCCGGTGTAGGGGTTGCCCGAGGTGTAGTACAGCGTGCGTGTCTGCGCGTCGATCGTGGGTGACGACCAGACCGGTGCACCGCTGGGAGCGAACTCCGGCTTGCCGCCGGTCGGCTGCGGCTGCTCGATCGTATAGTGCTTCCACTGCACGTCGCCGGTGGCGGCATCGAGCGCCACGACACTGCCTCGGAAGGTGCAGCAGTGGTACAGGTCGCTGGTGGCGATGCCCAACTCCTGACTGGACACACCGACATAGACGCGGCCGTCGGACACCAGCGGCGAGCTGGTGATGATCGCGTAGCGATGGTCGTCGAGCTGGCGGACCCAGCGCAGGGCGCCCGTCGCGGCATCGAGGGCCCACAGCTTGGCCGCGGCGTCACCGAAGTAGACCAGCCCGTTCGCGACCGCGGGCCCGTCGCGCAGACCGAACGTGGGCACGTTCCCCCCGAGGGGTTTCTGGGCCTCGAACGACCACCGGGTCGCGCCGGTCTCGGCGTCCAGCGCATAGAACGTCCCGTTGCGCCCGCCGACGTAGACGGTCCCGTCGACGACCGCGGGCTGGCTGGACGCGGCGATGGTCTCGGGGAATGCGAACGCCCACTTCAGTCGTAACGACCCCACCGTGGCCGGGGTGATGGCGGTCTCGTGCGGATTGTACCGGGAGCCGGTGAGATCGAACTGCCACATCGTCCAGTTTCCGCTGGAATTCTGGGAGTTTGCGGCCGGTGCGCCAGCCAGCAGCAGGACGGTCACGGCCGCGGCGATCGACGCGCGAGCGACCCTCGCGGTGATGGACATCAGGTTCACGAGTACGTGACTCCTTACCCGCCCCCTAGGTTTGCTGGACAGTGCGAATAACAGGAGTGTGATGCATGTTACATCCCCTGTTACGACATCTCCGTTACGACAGACCGCCCATCTGCGTGCGAAGATTTCGCTTGGTGTTGGTTTAACCGACCAGAATTACCGCTGAGACTCGATCGAGCGAGAAAATCAACACAACTCGGCTGCGACTCGGGAGGAGTCTTCTCGATGCGAGGTAAAGCAGCGGTACTGGGTGCCTGCGCACTTGCCGCGACTCTGCTGGCGGTTCCGCCCACTGCCCATGCCTGGGGCGAGCAGGGCCACAATGCGACCGGCGCCATCGCCGAACTGCGGCTGCATCCTGCGGCGCGGGACGAGGTCGCCCGCCTGCTGGCCGGCGAGCCCGACCCCACCCTCGCCGGGGTCGCCAATTGGGCCGACGACCTGCGAAGGACCGATACCGAGCTCGGGAAACGCTCGGCGCCGTGGCATTACGTCAATATCGGCGAGAACGGCTGCACCTACGACCCCGCGGTGAACGGCAACAACGGCGACAACGTCATCGAGGCATTGCGGACGCAGACCGCGACGCTGGCCGATAGAACTCGGTCGGATGCCGACCGGCGCCAGGCCCTGAAGTTCGTCGTCCACTTCGTCGGTGACATCCATCAGCCGCTGCACGCCGGGTACGCCCACGACCGCGGCGGAAACGAATTCAAGGTCAACTATCTCGGCGAGGACACCAACCTGCACGCGGTGTGGGACCGCCGCCTGCTCGACACCCGCCACGCGAGCGACGACGAGGAGGTGCGGCGGCTGCTCGCGCTCCCGGCGCCCGATCTGCCTCCTGCGCAACCGGATACCGATCCCATCCGATGGGCGCAGGACAGCTGCCGGATCGTCGAGACTCCCGGCTTCTATCCCCCCTCGTCGGTGATCGGGGACGACTACACCCGCCAATTCCTGCCGGTAGCCGAAAGTCGGCTCCGCCTCGCCGGGGAACGGCTGGGACAGCTACTCAACGCCGTACTCGCCCCAGAGGGCAACGTGAGATGATCACCGTGCAATCGTCTCAACAACCCTGCGAGGCCCCATGCAGATCGCTGTCCTGACTTATCCGGCAATGACCGCCCTCGACGCCATCGGGCCCTACGAGGTGCTGCGGCTTGCCCCGGGTGTGGATCTGCGTTTCGTCTGGCACGAACCGGGACCGGTCGTCACCGACAGCAATGTGCTCGTTCTGGGGGCCACTCATTCGCTGGAGGAGACGCCCGCCCCCCAGGTCGTGGTGGTGCCGGGTGGTGCGGGCGCATTCACCACGGTCGGTGACGAGCGGGTGCTGGACTGGTTGCGGCGCGTCCACCGGACCTCCCTGTGGACCACCTCGGTGTGCACCGGATCGCTGATTCTCGCCGCGGCCGGGCTTCTCGACGGTCGACCGGCGACCACGCACTGGGCGGCGCAACCGGCGCTGGGCGCCTTGGGGGCGACACCGCAACGGGGACAACGGATCGTGCACGGCGACCGGATCGCCACCGCGGCCGGGGTGTCGGCGGGGATCGATCTGGCCCTGTGGCTGGTCGGCGAGATGTTCGGCGCCGACCGTGCCCAGACCATCCAGCTGAGCATCGAATACGACCCCCAGCCCCCGTTCGACGCCGGACATCCCAGCAAGGCTCCGGCGTCGGTGCGCGCCGCCTCCCTCGCCGACCAGGCACGCCTGGCGTCGGGTCTGTGGGACGCGGGCCTGCTCGCCCGTACCGCTCAGGCCCTGCCACAAGCCTTGTGGCGCAGCGCGATCCGGCGAGTCCGGCGCGAGCCCGTCGGCTAGCCCGCCCTGTCGAGATGGGCCATTGCCCGGGCGGCGACGTAGTCGTGCAGGCGTGCGACCGCCGGGGTCGGGCGGTGGTTTCCCGAGGCCAGGCCGATGCTGCGCTCGGGTGGGTTGGTAAGGGTGATGCGATGCAGGTCGGGGTGGGGTGTTTCGGGTTCGGGGAGCAGGGCGACGCCGAGATTGCGGGCGACGAGGGCGCGCAGGGTCTCGAATTCGGTGATCTCGAAGGCGACGTTCGGGGTGAATCCCGCGGTGTCACACCAGGAATCGAGTAGCCGCCGCAGGTGGTAGCTCGGTGGGTTCGCGACGAAGGTCTCGCCGGTGAGATCGGCGGGTTCGACCGTGTCCTTCCCGGCGAGTCGGTGGTGATGCGAGACGTAGAGGTGGATGCGCTGGTGTCCCAGCACGATTGCCGGTAGGTCCGTGGGGGAGGGGATCATGACGGCGAGATCGAGATGTCCGTGCCGGACCAGGTCGGCGAGGGCTTCGCCGTGGGCCTGCACCAGGTGGAGCCGGATGCGTGGGGCGCCGAGGTGAAAGTCGGCCAGCAGCGAGGGGATGCTGACCGGTCCGAGGGTGAGCGGGAATCCGAAGCGGACGAGCCCGCCGTCGGGATCGGCATTGCCGCGCACCACGGTGACCGCGTCGTCGAGGCCGCGGACGAGCTCTCGGGTGCGTTCGAACAGTTCGCGTCCGGCCGCGGTAAGGACGATGCCCCGGCCGGACGGCTGGAACAACTGCACGCCGAGGGTCTTCTCGACGGTCTTCAACCGCCGGCTCAGCGATGACTGCGGAACTCCCAACCGCTGTGCGGCGCGTGTGATGTGCCCCTCACCGGCCGCCGCGTCGAAGGCCGCCAGCAACGGTACGAGCGCCTCGACCTGGGCCGACACTGATTCATCCATATTTGGATGGTAATGGCTCGCTCTTGCTTGTAGACGGATGAGTCCCGGCGCGTGACGATGCCATCATCACCGCACAGGGGAGGTAACACCATGGACACCACACACGCCGTCGACCCGAAACCGGTTGCCCCGAAAGACGTTCTCGACGTCGCGCTGATCGGGGGCGGCATCATGTCCGCGACGCTGGGCGCGATGCTCGCCACGGTGCAACCCGACTGGTCGATGGTCATGTTCGAGCGGCTCGGTGAGATCGCGGGCGAGAGCTCGGACGCCTGGAACAACGCCGGGACCGGCCACGCGGGGTTGTGCGAGCTGAACTACATGCCCGATCCCGGCGACCCGGCGAAGGCCGCACAGATCGGGGGTCTGTTCCACTTGTCCCGGCAGTTCTGGGCCGCACTGGCCGACGACGGCGACCTCACCGATCCGGCCTCGTTCGTCAACCCCACACCCCATATGACCCTCGTATTCGGCGACCGCGACGTCGCCTACCTCCGGCGGCGCTACGAGACGTTGCGTTCGCTGCCGCTGTTCTCCGCAATGCAGTACACCGAAGACCCCGACACCATCGCCGAGTGGGCACCGCTGACGATGGCCGGTCGCGACCGCACCGAACCGATGGCCGCCACCCGGTACCGGGCGGGCACCGATGTCGATTTCGGCGCCCTGACCCGCGCGCTCACGACCGTCATGACCGACCGCGGCGCGCAGGTCCTGGTAAGGCACGAGGTGACAGGGCTGCGCCGCGCTCCGGACGGGATCTGGAGTCTGACGGTTCGTGATCGTAATGCCAAGCGGCGCTTCACGGTTCGAGCCAGGTTCGTATTCGTCGGCGCGGGTGGCTACGCATTGAAGCTGCTGCAGAAGGCGGGCGTTCCCGAGGTCCGCGGTTACGCCGTGTTTCCGTTCGGCGCGCAGTTCCTGCGCACCGACAATCCCGACGTCGCCCGCCGCCACGACGCGAAGGTCTACAGTCAGGCGTCGCTCGGCGCTCCGCCGATGTCGGTGCCGCATTTGGACAAACGCATTGTCGACGGCCGTGAATCGCTGCTGTTCGGTCCCTATGCCACGTTCAGTACACGCCTGCTCAAACACGGGCGGCTCATCGACCTGTTCACCACAATCCGTTTGTCCAACATCGTTGTATTGCTCGCCGTCGCCGGCCAAAATCTGGCTCTGGTCCGCTACCTCGTCGGCCAACTGCTGTCTACGCGTCGCCGCAAATTCGCTCAGCTGCAACGCTTCTACCCCGACGCCGACCCCGCGGACTGGTACCCGATCCAGGCAGGCCAGCGAGCGCAGCTGGTCAAACCGGACCCTCACAAGGTCGGCGTCCTGACCTTCGGCACCGAACTGGTCACCGGCGCGGACGGCACAATCGCGGGACTGCTCGGCGCCTCACCCGGCGCGTCCACCGCCCCGGCAATCATGATCGACCTACTGGCGCGTTGTTTTCCGGAACAGGCCACACAGTGGCGACACAAGCTGACCGCCATGACCCAGGAGGCTGCCGTCGCCGCATCGCCGACCGACGGCCCGGCCCGGCCCGGCCAGCATGGCCCTGCGTGAGGCACAGACCGTCGCCCGGGCGGTCGTGCAATAGCGGTGACCGGGACTCCGGTAGCTTGATGGATGGCAAGCTCGAGCTCGCGATCACCGACACCATGATCGGAGGCAGCTAGTGAACACCTCGTCTACAGCCGATCTCATCGAGGACATCAGCCGCTGGTACGAGAGTTATCTCGGCGCCCTCCCGGACATTCTTTCCGGTGCGCTCCCGAGACTGTTCGACTTTTTCGCCGTGCCGCTGTTGTCGCTGTCCAGCAGTGGCGCGGTGACCCTGCGGGACGCGGCGGACGTGGTGGGCATGTACGACAGCATGTTCGACGGACTGCACCCGCCCGAGCAGGTCCACGCCATCGAATGCGGACGCACGATCCGGGTCCTGAACGCTCGATCGGCGGTCATCGCCGCCACCTGGGAACGGCAGGACGCCGAGGGCAACACGCTGGAGAAAATCCCCTACGAGAATCTCGTCGCCGACAGCGGCGATGGGTGGCGGATCGTGGTGATGACCAAACTGGATCCTGAGCTGGGCGCCGTCGGGGCGAGTCCGATCACTTTGGAGAGCCCGGCCATGCGAATCACTCCGCAAACCGGCACCTGACCCACGCCGGGTGAGCGATCATCGACTTACCCGGGTGGATAGGGAGTTCCGTTATGCCACAGCCGATCATCTCGATCAGACGTCGTCGCCCGCGAGGCTTCCCGGCGGCCGCTCTGGCGTTCCTGATGATGTTCGCGGTCTCGATGGGGGCCTCGGCCGTCCGGGCCGAGGCGCAGCCGGCGGGTCCGACGCCGCAGCAATTGGCCGGGCAGCGGGTGATCTACTCCTATCCGGGCCTGACACCGCCGCAGTCCCTGTTCGACGACATCCGCGCGGGCCGCGCCGCCGGGGTGATCTTCTTCGGGGAGAACATATCCAGTAGGGAGCAGATCGCCGGGGTGGTCGCCCAGCTGCGGCAGGCTCAGGCCGAAAGCCCGATCTCGGTGCCGCTGCTGTTGATGACCGACCAGGAGGGCGGCCTGGTGCGACGGCTGCCCGGCGACCCGGTGCCCTCGGCGAAACAGATCGGCCAGTCCGCAAATCCAGTGGGCGCTGCCCTCGACGCGGGGACCGGTGCCGGGAACAATCTGCGCGGTGTGGGGATGAACGTCAATCTCGCCCCGGTGCTGGACGTGTACGACACGCCGGGCAACTTCATCGACGCCCCGCAACGCTCCTTCAGCGACAACCCCTACGTCGTCGCCGCGCTCGGGTCGGCGTTCCTCGCCGCTCAGCAGGCCACCGGCGTCGCCGCCACCGCCAAGCACTTCCCCGGCCTGGGCAAGGCGCCCGCCGGGCAGAACACCGACCTCGGCCCCGTCACCCTCCCGGTGAGCCTGTCCACGCTGCGCTCGGTCGACGAGCTCCCCTATCCCGCGGCCAGGGTCGCCGGGGTGAAGCTGGTGATGATGTCCTGGGCCGTCTATCCCGCCCTCGACGCCGACCGCCCCGCCGGACTGTCGCCCACGATCGTCGACCGGGAATTGCGCGGCCGCAACGGTTTCCGCGGCGTGACGATCACCGATGCCCTGGAGGCCGGGGCGCTGAACTCGTTCGGGACCACCGGTGAGCGTGCGGTGGCGGCGGCCTCGGCCGGGATGGACCTGATCCTGTGCTCGGCACGCGACACCGCCCAGGGCGAGGACGCCAGGACCGCGTTGGCCGACGCCTACACCAGCGGCCGACTCGACCCCCGGGCATTCACCGAGGCCGTCGACCGCGTCACCGCCTTGCGCGCCGGGCTGGCTTGATTCGCCGGACTCACGAAAACCGTTCGCAGTAGGCCGGATTCGCCGAATGCGGGTCGGGATTCCTGTTAGGATCCCCGTTGTGAATCGAGCGTGGGGGTCGTCACACTTTCGTGGAGGCGGCTACCGCCAGTCGTACCGCTGAGGGAATCAACGCGATGATCGTTGTCAGAACTACGGCGGAACTGCGGAAAGTCCTGGCGGAACCGCGCGATCAGGGCAAGAGCATCGGCTACGTGCCCACCATGGGCGCCCTGCACGAGGGACACCTTGCGCTCGTCCGCGAGGCCAGGAAGCGCGACGACGTGGTGGTGGCCTCGATCTTCGTCAACCCGTTGCAATTCGGGCCGGACGAGGACTTCGAAACATACCCCCGCGACGAGGACCGGGACCTGGCGCTCTGCGAGAAAGCGGAGGCGGACATCGCGTGGTTGCCCACGGCGGAGGAGCTGTTCCCGCCCGGTTTCGGGCTGATCGTCGCGGTTCCGCACCTGTCGGGCGTGCTGTGCGGGAAGAGCCGGCCCACCCACTTCGCCGGAGTCACCACCGAGATGACGAGGGTCCTGATTCTGCTCGCGCCGACCGCGGTCTACCTGGGGGAGAAGGATTTTCAGCAGTTGGTGGTGATGAAGGCCGTCGTCCGTGACCTCGGGTTGCCGATCGAGGTCCGTGCGGTGCCCACCGTGCGGGAGCCCGACGGCCTGGCCCTCTCGTCCAGAAATGCCTACCTCGCCGGTGCCGAGCGGCAGACCGCCGCCTCGCTGTTCCGCATCCTGTCGCAGCTCATTACGAGACTGCGGGCCGAATCCGGGGCCGTCGCCGCCGTACTCGCCGAGGGCCGCCGGGCACTGACCGAGGCGGGCGTGGACCGGGTCGACTATCTGGAACTGGTCGACAGCGAAACCCTCGAGCCGGTCGGCGAGGCCACCTGCGGCAACCGGCTCGTGGCGGCGATCCGGGTCGGGAGTACGCGCCTGATCGACAACATGGAGGTTTAGGCCGCGGCGCCCTCGACCTGGCGCCGAAGTAGGGGATGCACGTGGGGGGTCGGGGTGCGGAAGGCAAACGATGGACTTGATGACGGAGCTGCTGGAGGCCGTATCCGCCGAGGTGGACGCGCACCGGCTACCGGGAGCAGTGATCGCGGTGACGGCCGACGGGTCACTGCTCGACCTGCAGGCCGTCGGCTACCTGGACCCGGACAGCGCGCAGCCGATGCGGGACGACGCCATCTTCCGCATCTACTCCATGACGAAGGTCTTCACCGCGCTGGCAGCGTTGACGATGGTGGCAGAAGGCCGAATCCGAATGGCGGACCCGGTCGCCGAATGGCTGCCGTGCTTCGGCGACCTCCGCGTCCACGCGTCCGGTGCGCTGCGCCCGCCGAGGCGGCCGCTCGTGATCGAGGACCTGATGCGGCAGACCGCGGGCATCGGCGGCGGAGCCCACACATCGGAGAACATCAAGCCCTATTACGAGAAAGCGAAGCTGCGGAAATTCGACCACCGGGCCGAGCCACACACCCTGGACGATGTCGTGCGGACACTGGCGAGACAGCCCCTGGCCGCCGATCCGGGCACCGTGTGGGAATACGGCATGGCGATGGACGTCCTCGGGCGCATTCTCGAACTGGCAGACAACCGGCCACTGGACGAGATCGTCGAGCGGCGGGTCTGCGGCCCACTCGGATTGCGCGACACCGGCTTCAGCGTTGCCGGATCGGACCTGGACCGCGTCGCGCGACGGCTGTCGGACGTCCCCGGAACACCACACGGCCTTGTGACACACCAGCAAAGGCCGCCCTGGTTGTCGGCCGGGTCGGGTGGTTATTCGACCGCCGCCGACTTCGCCAGACTGCTGTGCGCCATCGTTCCCGACCGTGACGGCCGGCTGGCCATCCCGGCCCTGGGCCCGATCACGCGGGAACTGTTCGTCGATCGGATCGGACGGCTGGCAGGAAGCGGCCCCGACTACATTCCGGGCAAGGGTTACGGCTTCTCCTACGGGCTCCATGTGCCGAGCAGCGATCCGGCTTGGGCGGCATTGGATCCCCACGCGCACACCGTGGGGTGGCTGGGGCGCGCCGCGACCTCCTTCGTCTACGACATTCCCAGCGGGGTGGGGGCGGTCGTGATGACTCTGCGTTACGGGAGGGCGGTCCACTATCGGGACCGGGTCCGCTCGATCGTGGTGCATCATCGGGCCTCGTCATGGACGTAGCCTCCGGCGAGCCGGTCGTCCTCGTGGAGGGCTTACGGAAGACCTACGGATCGGTCCTTGCCCTGGACGACGTGGGCCTGACAATCGGACGGGGGGAGATCTTCGGACTGTTGGGCCGCAACGGCGCGGGCAAGTCCACGGCTCTGGACATCATCTGCGGACTCGTCGAGCCGACCGCGGGCCGGGTGCAGGTGTTCGGCGCCGACGTACGCAGGCGCGGCCGGTGGGTGCGTCGGCGCATCGGGTATGTCCCGCAGGACAATACGGTGTACCTGGCGATGACGGTGTGGCAGAACCTGCGCTTCGCCGCGATCGTGCGGGGGATGTCGTCTCGGAGTGCGCAGCGCAGGGCCGCGGAGGTGATGGAGCGGCTCGGCCTCGGCCGGATAGCGGACAGGGGCGGGGCGCAGCTGTCGGGCGGTGAGCGCCGCCGACTGTCGATCGGCATGGGCATCGTGCATTCGCCACCGCTGATGGTTCTGGACGAACCGAGCACCGGCGTCGACATCGATTCCCGCCACGCCATCCACAACCTGCTCAGGGAACTGCGCGGCGACGGCTCGACAATCCTCTACACGACACACCATCTGGAGGAGGCCGAAACCCTCTGCGATCGAATCGGTGTGCTCGAGGCGGGGATGCTCCTTGTCACGGCCGACGTGAAAAGCTTTGTGGCCGAATACGGCAGCCCGTTCTGCGAGATCGTCAGCGACAACGCGGAGGCCGTGGCGACCCTGCTGCACGACGTGCTGCCCGGGGCCGCAATAACGGTGCACGGCAGGCGGATTCGGGTGGGGACGCACCGAGCGGAGATACTTCCCGCCCTCGTCCGGGTGCTCGACGAGAGCCGCCTGCCCATCAAGGATGTGCGATCGGTTCCGGTCTCCCTGGAGAACGCCTTCCTGCAGGCCATCGAGCTGCAGCGGATCGGATCGGAGGCGCGATGACGATCACCTGGGCCTTCATCCGAAAGGAGTTGGCGACCTGGCGCCAGGATCCCACCCTGTTCGTCTTCCTCTTCGCCGCACCGCTGCTGATGCAGGCCCTGCTCAGCGACGCCTTCTCCCGAATCACCGAGGGCGCGGGAGCGAATCAGACGGTCCCCGGCTTCACGATCATGTTCGGCTTCTACGTCATGATGTTCATGGGCACATCCCACTACCGCGAACACGCCTCGGGGGCATGGAGTCTGGTGAGAACCAGCGGCCTGTCCCGGGGAACGATGGCCATCCAGCTCGCGATCCCCTACTTCGTTCTCTCGTCGGCGCAGATGGCGCTGTTGATCGTCACCGGGCGGGTGCTGTTCGGTGGAACGATCAACGGATCGCCGCTCGCCTTGGCCATCCTCATCCTGACCATCGCCTGGACCGCCATCGCCCTGGGGCTGGTCCTGATCTCGGTCACGCGCAACGTCTCGGCCATGCAGAATCTGTGCCAGCTGGTGGTGCTCGGCATGGGCGCCGTCGGCGGTGCCGTCGTACCGGTCGGGCTGATGCCGGAGTGGAACCGCCCGCTCGCCCCGCTGACCCCTCAGTACTGGGCGGTGGACGGCATGCGCAGTGTTCTCACCCAGCACGGAGGGATGGCGAGCATCGTGCCCAATCTCGCCGTGCTCATCGGCTGGGCCTGCATTTTGTCGATCATCGCGACAGTCGCCTTCGACCCCGGAAGCCGGCGTCGCGTCGCCATTCGCTGAGGGCGGAATCGCCGCAGTGCCACAGTAATCGGGAGGTGTCTCAACCCATGGGAGAGTCGACGTCAGCACGAGGACGGGTCATACAGTCATGGTCGAAACAGGGTGTGCAATCGCCACCGCGAATGGTCGGCGGTAAGGGTTGCCGGTTCTTCGACGCCGCGGGGCGGTCCTATCTCGACTTCGGCTCCCAACTCGTCAACGCCAATCTGGGGCACAGCCGCACGGAGATCCAGGAGGCAGTGCAGCAGCAGGTGGCCACGATGGCGACGATCGGCCGCCCGTGGGATGTCGAGATCGTCGAGGAGTTGGCGAATCGGCTGGCCGAGGTCACTCCGGGCGACCTCAACTCGTTCTTCTTCGCCTGCAGCGGAACCGAGGCGAACGAGGCCGCGATCCGGTTGGCGCGGGCATACACCGGCCGGAACAAGGTCATCGCGCGCTACCGGTCGTACCACGGCAGCACGACAGGTGCCCTCACGCTGACAGGTGAGCCGCGCCGGTGGGTCGGGGAGCCTGGGATGCCGGGCGTCGTCCGCATGCTGGACCCTTACACCTACCGCTGCCCGGCCGGGCATCCCACGCCCTGCCCGGTGTGCTCGGGCGCACCCCATCTGCGGGAACTGCTCCGGTACGAGGGCGCCGAGAACGTGGCGGCGGTGATCATCGAGCCCGTCACCGGCATCAACGGCGTGATCGTCCCGCCCGACGGATATCTGCAGGCGATCCGCGAGGTGTGCACCGAACACGGGATTCTGCTGATCCTCGATGAGGTGATGACCGGGTTCGGACGCACCGGAGCCTGGTTCGCCTGCGACCGGTGGGGCGTCGTGCCCGACATCATCACCTGCGCAAAGGGTTTGACCGCCGGTTATCTGCCGCTGGCGGCGGTCGCCGTGAGCGACCGGCTTTCCCCATGGCTGCAGGATTCGATGTTCCCGTACGGGTTGACCCACAGTGCCCATCCCGTGGCCTGCGCGGCGGCCGTGGCCGCGCTGGGCGTCTATCGGAAGGAGCGGCTGGTCGAACGCTCGAACCAACTGGGTGCTCTGATCGGGGCGGGGCTGCGCGAGTTGGCCGAACGGCATCCGTCGATCGGGGATATCCGAGGAAGCGGATGTTTTTGGGGGATCGAACTGGTCACCGACCGCGAGAGCAAGGAGCCCCTCGTCCCGTTCAACCCCGACGCCGCGGCCGCCGAGCCGATGCGGAGGGTGACGGCCGAGGCATTCGGCAAGGGCCTGTATCTGCTCACCCACTGGAACATCGTCCTGGTGTGCCCGCCGCTGATCATCGATGAGGCGGAGCTGCAGGAGGGACTGGCCCTGTTGGACGAAACCCTGTCCATTGCCGATGAATACGTCCTCGGCAAGGGATGAGCGGAAGAGAATCCCCTATGGCAGGCAGAGTCTCGATCTGTGAGCTCGTCGCGAAGACGGCGGCGGACCGGCCGCGGGACTGCGCGGTGAAGGTTCGCGGCTTCACCGCCGCCACGAGCGACGAGATCACCTGGAACGACCTCGTGACCCGGGCGCATGCGCGGGCCGAGGCATACCGGCAGGGCGGCCTGCGCGCGGGCGATGTCGCCGCGGTCGCACTGCCGCCGGGCATCGGCCACGTCGTGGCGACGCTGGCGCTGTGGGAGGCGGGCGCCGTCGTCGTCCCGGTGGACCACCGATGGTCGGAGGCGGCGAAATCGGATGTCGTGGACCGATATCCACGGGGCTGGGTTGTCGAAGGAGCCGACCGGGGCCTGGTGTCCTGTCACCGGCGGGAGGATCCGGTTCCGGGGCTGGCCGAGCTGCTGGCGGACGCAATGCCCAGGTCGGTGTCGCTGTCGGGAGGAACGACCGGCGTCCCCAAACTCGTCGTCAGGAACCGGCCGTGGGCATACGACACGTCCGGACCGCTCAGCGGCCTGGAACGCGAGCGGGGGATGACCTACGGCCAGACCCAGATCGTCGGACTCCCGCTCTACCACGCGGGTTTCGGAGCGCTCTATCACGGACTCGCACTGGGCCACCGCATCGTCATCCCGGGCAACGCCTCTCCGAAGCTGTTCCTGGAGTTGCTGAGGTCCGAGCAGGTGGAGGTCCTCCGGACCGTGCCCGCGCAGATGGGCACCCTCCTCCAAGCGTGCGGCATGGACAGCCGCTGGTTCTCCTCGCTGCGACTGGTCGTGCACACCGCAGCCGGATGCCCGGACGCGGTGAAACGCCGGTGGCTGGAGCTGGTCGAGCCGACCAGGGTGTACGAGGAATACGGCAGCGTCGAACGCATCGGCGTCCTCAGCATCCGCGGCGACGAGTGGCTCCGCCATCCCGGGTCGGTCGGACGTCCGGCCCACTGTTCGGTGCGGATCTTGGACGATTTCGGCGAGGAGGTCGCCGCCGGGAGCACGGGCGAGCTGTTCATGACCGACGAGAATGCCCGGCAGCCGCTGTATATCGGCTCGGGACCGAAGTTGGCGGAGGCCGACGGGCATTACAGCGTCGGTGATCTCGCATACATGGATGCCGACGGCTACGTGACCCTGGTGGGGCGCAAGGACGACGCCATCAACGTGGGCGGTGTCAAGGTCTTTCCCCGGGACATCGAGAGGGTCCTGGAACGCCACGCTGCCGTGCGCGATATCCGTATCCGCCCCATGCCCGATCCCCGGCTCGGGCAGGTCGTGCACGCCGAGGTCAGCCTGCACCGCGGAGACGAAGCGCAGATCCTGGCCGAGCTGTGGCGCAGCTGCCGCGCCGAGCTGACGAGAGCCCAGACGCCTCGAGTGATCGAGATCGTGGACGATGTGCACCGGACCGCCGCCGGCAAGCTGCGGAGATGGGACTAGGAGACTGGCTGTGCAGGAACGGGTTTGGGCCGTGGTCGGGCGGGTGTGCGGCACCGGCTACACCGAATCGGCCGCGAACTTCTACGAACTCGGCGGTGACTCGCTGCTCGCCGACCAGCTGATGTCCGCACTACGGGCGGAGTTCGGTGCCGGGCTTCCTATGACCATGCTCTTCGAGGCGCCCGATATGGGAACCTTCGTCGAGGACGTGTGTCAGCATGGAGGGTCGTAGCGCCCGTCGACGGCGGTCCATCCGCCGTCGACGCTCAGCATCGTCCCGGTGACGAAGCTGGAGGCGTCGGCCGCCAAAAAGGCGACGGCCCCGGCGATTTCGCTCGGCTCGGCCCACCGGCCCAGTGCGCTCTTGGACGCGTAGGCGGCCCGCCACTCCGGCACCGTGAAGATCGAGTCGGTCAGCGGAGTCCGGACGACCCCGGGTGCGACCGCGTTCACCCGCACTCCGGAAGGACCGAATTCCGCAGCGGCTCCGCGGATCAGCTGCACCAGGGCCGCCTTCGATGCCGCGTACACGGCCTGCCCGGGTTCCACGGTGACCGCCCGGATCGACGACAGGCCCACGATGGAACCGGCGCCCCGGGCGACCATTCCCTTGCCGAATGCGCGAATGATGTGGAAGGCCGCGCGCAGGTTCAGGTCGAGAACGGCGTCGAATTCCTCTATGGCGTAGTCGAATACGCGCTTGCGGACATTCCTCCCGGTCGTGAAGACGAGCACGTCCAGCTCGGGCAGCGCATGGGCGGCCGCATCGACGGCCTCGGCATCGCGCGCATCCACCTGCAGGGCAACGGCGGGCGCCCCGGCTCGCTGTGCGGTCTCCTCCGCCTTCGCGGCGTCGATATCCGCGCACACCACCTCCGCGCCGAGTGCCGCGAGGGCGAGCGCCGATTCGCGGCCGATGCCGCTGCCCGCGCCGATCACGAGGGCACGTTTCCCGTCCAGCCGAAACAGCGCCCGATAGTCGGCAGCAACGGAATTGGCGTCCGGCTCCGCAGTCATCACTACGTCCTAACTTTCTCTGTGCAGCGGGTACGGCAGCGTGACCGTCTTGATGGTGCTCATCTCCCGAATCGAATAGGGGATGCCCTCGCGGCCGATGCCGCTGGACTTGACGCCGCCGAACGGGATGTGCGGCGAGTCGAAATGCGGTCCCGCGTTGAGATTGACGGCACCGACCCGCAGGGCCGCAGCGATGGCGGAGAATTCGGCCACGTCGGAGGTGACCACTCCGGCCTGCAACCCGTACCGGGTCCCGTTGGCGACCCTGATCGCCTCCGCCATGTCCGGCACCCGGATCACCGGTGCCACCGGACCGAACGTCTCCTCGATCACCAACTCGGCATCGGGTGGCACATGATCGAGGACGGCGGGCGTGACGAGCGGACCGCGCCGATCCCCGCCGTGCAGAAGTTTCGCGCCGGAGGCGACCGCGTCGGCGATGCGCCGCTCCACCGTGACTGCCGCCTCCTCGCTGATGAGCGGGCCGACCTCGGTTGCCGGATCGAGTGGATCGCCCGCCCGCTTGCGGCGGGTCTGCTCGACCAGCCCGGCGACCAGGTCGTCGGCCACCGCGCCCACGGCGATCACGCGCTTGATTCCCCGGCAGGACTGCCCGGCAGTGGCGAAGGCGCCCTGGGCCGCCAACTGCACCGCAAGTCCCAGGTCGGCATCGGGCAGCACGATGAGGGGATCGTTTCCACCCAACTCCAGCAACACCTTCTTGCCTGCGGCCGCTGCGGCCACTCTCCGTCCCGTGCTCACCGAGCCGGTGAAGGTGATCATGTCGATGTCCGGGTGACCGGCGAGCGCCGGGCCGATCACTGCGGGCTCGCCCGTCGTGACGACCAGATGCTCGGGCGGGAGCCCGGCCTCGAGCATGATGTCGGCGAAGGCCAGGGCGGTGAGGGGAGTCTTCTCCGAGGGTTTCAGCACGACCGCACAGCCAGCGGCCACGGCGGGCGCCACCTTCACGACGACCTGGTTGAGCGGCCGGTTGAACGGCGTGATCGCCGCCACGACCCCGATCGGCTCGAAGTTGGTGAGCGCCAGCCGATCCTGGCCCGGCACCGGGATGCTTTCGCCGCGCAGCCGCTCGGCCTCGGTCGCGGCGACGACGAGGTTGGTCGCGGCGCGTTCGGTCTCCCGCAGGGTCTCGCCGATGCAGACGCCGGATTCCCGCGAGATCAGGTCGGCCAGATCCCCGGATCGTTCTCGGATCAGGGCCGCGGCCCTGTGCAGGATCGCTGCCCGCCGGTCCGGTCGCAGCGGTCGCCAGGAGGCTCGGACTCCCCTTACCGCCTCGTCCACGTGAGGGACGGTGTCGCGCGCCACCAGGCCGACGGTCTCCCCGGTCCAGGGGTTGCGCACCGCGAGTTGCTCGGAGGAGGGGTGTAATGCGCCGTCACGAAACATGATCGGGTCCTGTCACGAAAGCCTGGAACCGCCGTGCCACCTCCGACGGATGAACCGTGGGTCGGCCCAACCCGGCGGTCGAGCCCGGCCGGATCGTCAGGTAGACGAACGTCGGCCCGGGCTCGATCTGCGCGGCTTTCAGGGCGTCGGTGAAGTCGCCGAGATCGGCACAGTCGTACACGCGGGCATATCCGCAGGCACTCGCCAAGGCAGGGAAGTCGACCTGCGCTGCCAGGCTCTGCTGGCCTCCCGTGGAGTCGTGGACCCTGTTGTCCAGCAGGACATGGACCAGGTTGGGTCCGGCGTGGGCACCGACGGTTGCCAGCGTGCCCAGCCGCATGAGTGCCGCGCCGTCGCCGTCGATCACGACGACAGGGCGGTGGGTGTGCCGTGCGACCCCGAGCCCCACGGCGCTGGCCGATCCCATCGCACCGACCACGTAGAAGTGCTGC
This sequence comes from Nocardia transvalensis, assembly GCF_015477765.1. GTDB lineage: Bacteria > Actinomycetota > Actinomycetes > Mycobacteriales > Mycobacteriaceae > Nocardia > Nocardia transvalensis_A. The sequence continues at coordinate 60,312 of NZ_JADLQQ010000002.1, forward strand.
GGCCGATCGGATATCACGTATAGCTCACGGCTGGTCTTCCCCGTGGTGGACACCACCGCAGCCGCATCGGCGAGGGATCCGAGCAGGCACTCCAGCGCCCCCAGCCGGGTCGGCGCATCCCGGTTCTTGCCGGACCGCGTGACCGTGGGAACGACCGGGGGAGACGGTGGCGGCTCCTCGAGCCGCTGGGGAGCCAGCGTGCCGTTTCGAAGAACGAAGGCGAAAGGCTGTTGCTCGCGGTCCATTTCGGCCCAGCCGGTATCCAGGCATTCGGCGAGTTCGGCGGTCTCGGCGGGTATCACCGCATACCCGACTCGCAGGAGGTCCAGCAGTTCGGGCGTTATCGCCCCCATCAGCTCGTGTTGCGGCTCGTCCGGGAATCCCGGTTCCCCGCGGCGGCTGATGATCAGAGGAACGGGGATGCGGCTGGGGTGGGTGAGCGAGGTGAGCGGGTTGACCATATTGCCGAGGCCCGAATTCTGTCCGATGACACATGCTGTGGCACCGGCCAGCCAGCAGCCCGCGGCGATCGCGACCGCCTCGCCCTCGTGGGTCACCGGGAGATAGCGCGCGGCCGAGCCGGACGCCGCCCTGTTGATCAGTGGGGTCAGGTAGGAGCACGGCACGCCGACGACGTCGACCACGCCGCGGGCGACGAGCCCGCCGAGCAGATCGTCGGCGTCGATCACGAATCCTCCCACTTCTGTGCCAGCGAGGTGTAGTGCGCCTCATCGGTTTCCAGGTCCTGATAGCCCATGAGGTCGAACAATTCCTGCAGGGAGGCGATGGTCGGCTCCACGGCGGCCGCGCCGTCGCGGCGCAGCGACCGGCAGGCCTGCCGCATGGCGGCCACCGAGGCCCGCATGGCGTGGTTGGCCCAGATCACCGCGGCGATACCGAGTTCGGCGAACTTCTCGGTGGGGACCGAGTGGTAGGTGGTGGGCGCGATCACCAACGGCAGCCGGGTACCCCACTGATCGGTGAACTCGGCGATCTCATCGATGGTGTGCCGACGCGAATGGATGAAGATGGCGTCGGCACCGGCTTGCCGATACGCCTCGGCGCGACGGAGCGCCTCGGCCATCCCGGCACCGGCGATCAGCGCCTCGACCCGTGCCACGATCACGAACTCGGCGTCGACCTTGTCCCTGCAGGCCGCGATTTTCGCGCACAACTCCCCGATCGGTGCCAAGGGGTGGCGGTCTCCGAAGTAGGAGTTCATCTTGGGGAAGACCTTGTCCTCCAGGCAGATTCCCGCCGCGCCGATCTGCTCGGCCCGCGCGGCGAATCGCCGTGCGGTGTTGAAACTGCCGTAGCCGGTATCGGCATCGACGAGGACGGGCAGGCCGCTGCCCCCGACCACCCTGGCGGCGAGATCCAGCAGTTCCCCCCAGGACACCTCGTCGTTGTCACGAGCTCCCAGGACGGTCGACATGCACAGGCCCGACGCCCAGATGCCGGGGAATCCGGCGTCGGCCGCGATGCGGGCGCTCAGGCCGTCGTGCGCCCCCATGAGGTAGGCCGGCTCGGGTTCGGCGAGAAGCCTGCGCAACCGCGTACCGGCGGCACTGTCGGCCGCTGATCCTGTTCGGACAGGGAGGTTCTCTCTCACGCGCACTGCCTCTCTACGCATCAGGTCACTCTGCCTTCGGCGGGTGGGGGACCGCCGGCCAGGACACCGGCGACTCCCTCGGCGATCCGTCGTCGGCAACTGCGCTCGGATTCGACCGAGAGAAAGGCGCGGTGGGCCGACACCACCACGTCGTCGCGGGTCAGCAGCTTCCGGGCCGTCGGATCGTCGTTGGGGTCCTCGGGCGTGAACACGTCCGAGGCGAAACCGCCGAGCCGGCCCGCCTCGAGCGCTTCGAGTACGGCGGCCGTGTCGACCAGCCGACCCCTGGCGGTGTTGACGAGGAGGGCACCCGGCCGCACATCGGCCAGTGCGGCGGCATCGACGAGCCGGTCGGTCTCGTCGGTCAGCGCCGCGTGGATGACGACCGCGTCTGCGGTGGCGAACAATTCGGCCAGATCCGTAGCGGCCGTGACGCCGTATCCGGCCATGAGGTCGGCCGACACATAAGGGTCGTAGGCGATGATTCTCCGGTAGAACGCCTGCAGTTTCCGGGCGGTCGCCCGGCCGATGCGGCCGAACCCGATGATTCCGGCGGTACCTGCCGCCGTCCGCCGTGGCACCCCACCGGCGTGGATATTCCACCGGCGGTCCTTGACGAGGCGGTCCTGGGTGCAGACCTTGCGTTCCGACGCCAGCAACAGGGCCAGGGTGTGGGTGCTGACTTCGTCGACGCAATAGTCGGGCACATTGAAGGAGACGATGCCCGCTTCGGCCAGCAGCGGGGCGTTGAGATTATCGATGCCGACACCGCTGCGGGCGATGACCCGGCAGGTCGGCCCGACCGCCTCGAGGAGGTCGGGGGTGACCTGACAACGATAGATCACCAGGGCGTCGGCACCGCGCACATGATCGTGAAAAGCCGGACCCTGCACCAGGTATCGGCCGTCGAACAACCCCAGGCGCAGGTCGATGTCGCTGCCGAATGCCGCACGCTCGATATCGGCGCGGGCGGGATCCGGCTGCCCTCGGTCGTTCAGGGCCCAGGCGGGATCGGTGTAGACGACGCGCAATCTTCCCTCCGATGGTGACGCGAGGCGGTGCTCACGAGTCGTAACCCCAGCCGCGGCCGTCTCTGCGGCCACGCCGCACGGTGGCCGCCGCGGCATAGGTGTTGGTGAGCTCGTACAGGTCGAGGTAGCCGAGATGTCGTCCGGAACCCAGCTTGATCAACGCACCCTCGCCGGACCACCGATGTGTCACGAACGGTGCCACCCAGGCCGACGCGTCGACGCCCAGCTCGGTCCGTCCCTCCCGCCCGTCGGCGCGGGCCCAGTGCAGAGTGGGTGATCCAGCGGTGACGAGATAGTGGGTTTCGGCCGGTTCGGACAGGATTCCGCCGGTGTCACCGGTTACGCGCATGAACAGTCCGGTGAGATCGGGTAGGTGGGGTGCGGAGGCCATCGATGTGACCTGGTAGCCCTGGAAGGTCCGTATCTCCCGGCGACACTGTTCGATGTTCTTGAAGGTCTTGCCCACGGGGTCGTGCCTGGTCGCGGGCCGCATCAGCAGTCGGTAGTCGAACCCGAGCCTCGTTCCCAGCTCACGCAACAGCTCGACCGAGCCCTCGTCGATGGCGGCGACGAGATCGAAGTCGCTCACGCCCAGACTTGTTGCGGCCGAGGCGATGGTGTGCCCGCGGCGTGCCAGCAGCAGGTTGGCCACCTTCTGTGGGGTCGAGCTTTCGCCGAGCCATCCGAGCATTGCGCTCGCCGCGGGATCCGACCAGTCGTTGATGTCTTCCAGGAGTCCCGCGAGCGCGGATCGACCGGTGTAGGACACGATTCGGGCCGGGTCGGTACCGGCCAGCGAGTAGCTGTGCGGACAATAGGACGGCTCGACATAGGAGTCGCCGACGATCCACTCGTCCTCACCGGAGTTGGTTTCGATCACCTGCCAGGTGGCATCGCCGAGCTCCGCGCCCCATCGCCCGTGAATATCACCGGGGCCGAGATTGATGGTGATGGCGGGCTCGAGATGCCCGTTGTTCAGCGCGGGTACTCGGTCGGCGGGGCACAGGATATCGAGTATGACCGGCGCGACCGCGCCCGGCGGTGCCGCCATGGTGTAGTAGTTGTAGAAATGAATGCCGTCGCGCTGAATGGGCCGCCGGGTGTCGCGCAGGTCCTCGGCGGTGCGGACCAGCACGGTCAGATCGCAGCGGCCGCTGGAGACCAGCTGCTCGGGCGTGACCTGCAATGCCAGCGCCACCGCGTCGGCGATGTCGTCGGGCCACTCGTCGTCGCTCGGAGCCAACAACTTCGTGAGTTGTTCGTGGTCCAGGCCGACGGCCGCTGCTATCTGCCCGGTGGTCATCTTCCTGACGTTGAGCCAGTGGACGACCTTGTAGTTGTCAACGCGCATAATCGGTCTCCGCGATCCCGGCCAACAGGCGTGTCAGGGCCTGCGCATCCACTCGGCGGGGGTTGTTGCCCGCGCGGTCGTAAGCGAGTGCTTCCGTGGCGATCCGCGGCGCGTCGTGGCGAATGTCGGGGGGCGAGGGCAGTGCGGGCGACATCGCGAGCGCCTCGATCTTTCGAGCCAGCGCCTCGACGCCGTCCACGCCTGCGGCCTGCACCACACGCGCGATAGCGTCGCGGACCCGCAGGGCCCCGCGCGGGTCGGTGCAGTCGTCGCCGACGAGTGCGTTGTACCTGAGCACCGGCGCCAGCGTGAGCCCGCAGGCATGCCCGTGGCTCAGCCCGTGGCGCAGGGTCAGGGGATACGACATCGCATGGCACACAGTGGTTCCCGCAATGGCGATCGCCCGTCCGGCCAGGTGCCCGGCGAGCAGAGCGGCACGGCGCTGCGCTGATCCCAAGCCGTGATGCGGCCGGTCCAGCAGCTCGGCCAACAGGGTCCACGCCGTCGTTCCCAGCCATTCGGACTGCTCGTCGGCCCGGATCGACCACGCGCCTTCCAAGCCCTGCGCGAGGGTGTCCAGAAGGCAACTGAGGAGCTGGGATTCGGGAAGTCCGACCAGCAGATCCGGGTCCAGAATCGCCGTCATCGGCCGCAGGGCGGATCCCCGGAAGGACAGTTTACGGCCCCGATCCTTGTGCCAGATCGTGGCGAATGGTGTTGCCTCAGCACCGGTTCCGGGGGTCGTGGGCACGGCGATGACCGGCGGAGCGGCCTCGGCGCGGGCCCCTTCCTCGCACGTCCGCACCACCAGTTCGGGCGTGGGATGGGGATCGACCGACAGCGCCGCGGCGGCCTTACCGACATCCATGACGCTGCCGCCGCCCACCGTGACGACCACGTCGGCTCGATGAGCCCGCACCTGGCGAGCCAGCACAGCCACGGACTCGGGGGTCGGCAGGCCCGATCGGACCACGATGTGGAGCCGAAACGCTCCCAGCGCGGCCAGTAGGGGTTCGGACCAGCTACGGAAAGCGAAGCCACCACCGGCTACCAAGAGCACGCGCGGGGCCGCCGTGCCCGCCGCGGCGGCCACGACCTCGGCGACGACCTCGGCGGCCCGCACTCCGGCCATCGTGCGAGGCGAGTCCAGCAGCACGGTGCCGACGCGCACATCGGTGGCATCCATCGACCACCTGCCTTCATCGAAAGAACGAGATCCTAACGGTACCCTAGGCTCGGTTAGTATCAGGGCTTGTTGTCCCATCAGTCGTGCACGAACTTCCCAGTCGTGCACGAACTTCCGGAGGCCGGTTTCATGGAGTCTCACGAACTCGCAGGGCACCCAGGTGTGACGGATGACCATGGCTACCGCGAGCAGGTTTCACGAAACCGGTTGAGATTCGCGACAATTGCGCAGTCCTACGCCGAGGGGCAGGGCAGGCGCCTCGACGCGGAACTGCTGGCCCGGATGATCCGCCCGTTGAACGTGGAGCATGTCCTCGACGTGGCCACCGGAACCGCCGCCGCGGCGGCCGTGGCGGCGCAGGCGGGTCCGCGCACGACGATCGTCGGCGTCGACTCGTCGGTGGAGATGCTCCGTCAGGCGCGCGCGGGCGGCGGTGGGAGCGCGGTGCGGCTGGTCGTCGCCCTCGTCGAGGAGTTGCCTTTCGCGGCAGGCGCATTCGATCTCGTCATGTGCACGCGGGCGCTGCACCACATCCAGCGCCCTGATATCGCCGTAGCCGAAATGGCGCGGGTGGTACGGCCCGGCGGTCACCTCATCGTCGCGGACAACGTCACGGGCCTCTCCGGTGACGCACACAGCCGGGTCGAGGAGATACAGCGAGTCCGGGACCCGGGGCACGCATCGACGTTGTCGGAGAGCCGGATCGTGGAGCTCCTGCGCGACAACTCCTTGGAGGTGGTCGAATGCCACAGGACCACCAGCTACCGGCCGCTGCAGCAGTGGCTCGACGACGGCGGCGCAGGACCGCAGGAGGCTGCCGAGGTGCGGCGAAAGGTGAAGGCGCTCGGGCCGATCGACGACGGCGGCAGCTTCGGGACGACCTTCGTCGCCGAGGCGGGCGAGGTCGTCGGGCTGCGGCAGGCGATGTCGTGGATCAGGGCGGAACGGCGCAGTGGGCGTCGTAGCATTGTTGGACGCTGACCCCCGGGGGGAAACGTGGATATCGCTTCACTGGACGCCGTGATCGACGAGCAGGAACTCATCGAGTTCACGCAGAACCTCGTGCGGACCCACTCCCTGCAGCAGGAGGGCAGAGGTGAGCGCGCCGTTGCCGCCTTCCTGCTCACCAAGGTCAGGGAATGGGGTTGGGACGCAGAGTTCTTCGACTCCGATGGCCGCCCCAACATCGTGGTGACCCTGGCCGGAGGCGGCGGAGCGGGACCGACCCTGGCCTTCGAAGGCCATATGGACGTGGTGACCGAGGGCGATCCCGACCAGTGGACCGTCGACCCCTACGGCGGCGAGATCCACGACGGGAAGCTCTACGGACGCGGCGCCGCCGACATGAAATCGGGTGTCGCCGCAATGCTTTACGGGACGCGGGCATTGCAACTGTCGGGTCCTTTTCCCGGCCGTATCCGCCTCCTGCTGCTGGCCGACGAAGAGGGGATGATGACGGGGGCCAAGGCGGCGGTGTCCCAAGGGTTCGTCCGCGATGTCGACGGGGTGATCTGCTGCGAACCCGAAGGCGACGAGGTGTGCCCGACGTCGAAGGGCGCTATGCGGCTGAGGGCCGATTTCACCGGAGTGATGAGCCACGGCGCCATGCCGTGGCAGGGCCGGAACACGCTACCCGCCATGGCCCGTGCGGTCCTCGGCCTGGAAGAACTCGAAAGCAAGCTGGTGGGGGAGGTGGGTGCCCGGCCGCCGCTCGGTGCCCCCTCCATCACTCCCACGGTGGCGCAGGCGGGAACCCCGGACCAGATGAACACGATTTCCGGGACGAGCTCGCTGTTCCTGGATATTCGCACCGTCCCCGGAGTGGATCACGAGACGCTGCTGAAACGGGTCGGCGAATGCGTGGACACCGCCGCCCGCGGCTGTGGGATCGAATCGACCGTCACCGTGATCGACGACCGTCCCTGGGTCGAAACAGGTACGGACACACCACTGGTCACCGCGTTGATCAGAGCCCACGAGACTGTCAACGGTGTCCCACCCCGCCTCGGCGCGGTGCCCGGCACCACCGACGGCACCATCCTGACCTGTCGCGGAAATGTCCCGAGCGTCGTATACGGACCCGGGGGAAAGTGGATCGCGCACATGGCCGACGAGTACGTGGCGGTGCGCGACCTGAAACGCTATGCGCTGACGTATGCGGTTGCGGCACAGTACTTCCTGCGCGAAGGCCCGTGATGGTGAGCCTGCCGGACGCCGCGGAGACGGGCCGGACCGTGCTGCCGTTGACCCCGGGGCAGCATCTGCTGGACTTCCTGGAATCGATCCGCCCCGGCGGGGCGGCGGAGGCGTTCAATATCTCCTTCCGGCTCACCGTCGACGGGCCGCTCGACCGGAACCGGCTGTTCGGGGCCGTCGCCCGCAGCGTCGAACGGCATGAGGCGCTGCGCACCGCCGTGGTCCGCGGCCGCGGAATGGCCGAGCAGGTCATCGGTTCCGACACCGAACCCGAGACGACAGTGGAGCGTGTGCCACCGGCATCGCCGGGGAGTTCATGGGCCGAGCCGGGTATCGAAGAGGTGCTGGTCGAGTACAACAACGCGCCCTTCGACCTGACGCGTCCGCCGTTGGTGCGGGTGCTGCTGCTCGAGAACGAATCGGACGAGCGGCGCCTGCTGCAGGTGACGGTCCACCACAGCGTGGCCGACGCGTGGTCGCTGGAGGTGCTGAAACGCGATATCGGGCGGTTCTACCGCTCGGCCGCCGGTCTCGAACCGGACCCCGCGCCACCCGAGGTGCACTACGGGCAGCTCGTGCGCGAGGAACTGGCCGCGCTGGAGTCCCCGGAGGCGTGCGCGGCGCGCGCTTTCTGGCCGGACTACGTGGGTTCCCTCGAGGTTTTGCAGATAGCCGGGAAGAACGCGGGACAGTGGCAGGACCGGGCGATCACGTGCCGGGGTGATCGTGGATTGAAGCCCTCGGAAAGCGCGGCGGTGCGAACCTTGGCGGGCAGGCTCCGTGCGACTCCGTTCATGGTGATCGCCGCGGCCTATGGACTCACCGTGGGACATCTCGGTGGCTGCGACGCATACCTCCTGCCGACGTTCACCCATGGCCGCAGGGATCCGCGGTTCCACGAGTCGGTGGCCATGCTCTTCAATCCCTTTGTGATCAAGTTCCATTGGTCGCCGGAGATGTCGTTCGCGGATCTCGTCGCCTCCTTCAAGCAGAACTGCCTGATGGCCTACCGTTTCCAGTGGTATCCCTTCATCGAGGTACTCGAGATCTGCCCGGAGCTGTCGGTCGCGCTCATCGACCCGAACAGCGCCCTTTTCCCCGTGCAGATGCTGAATGTCCCGAAGGTCCCGGTCGGTGAGGCACTTTTCGGCCCCGATTGCGTCGCCGCGGAGTACGCCCTCCACAGGACATCGATGGGAAATGTGCTTCCGATCGACGGCATGCTCACGATCAAGGGAACGCAGGAGGCGATGGCCATGACATTCAATGCGGCACGGCGGTTGTGGAACGATGAACTGGCGTCGGCCATGTGCGCGACGGTCGTCGACGTCTGTGTCGAGGCCTCGGGGAATCCCGGCATCGCTCTTCGACAGTTGGTCGGCACCATAGACCGCCGCTTCCACGGGACCCTGTGGAGCGCGTGATGGATTCGTCGAGAGTCGCCGTCGTAGACGGTGCGAACGGGTACGTCGCCAGCAATACGATCTGCGAGATGCTCAGACGGGGGATCCGCGTGAGAGCGCTCGCCCGAGGGGCGCGGACGCGAGTCTTCGAGGCGATCGGGTCGGCGACGCTGAACGACGGGCAGATACCACCGACGGTCACGGACCTCGAGACGTTCGACTGCGAACTGACCCAGGAGTGTTTGGGGATCGACGATTTCGTCGCTGCCACGCTCTTCTCGGAACCCTGCGACTTCTGGCATTTCGCCGCCGCGGTCGATCTGTCGCCCAACCGGCCGGGCTTGCTCGAGGACGTGAACACCAGAGGAACCGAACGGGCGCTGCGGTTGTTCGTCCGGCACAGCCGACCGGGGTCGAGGTTCTTTCTGATCAGCACGGCCTATGTCGGTGGCGTATCGGATACGCCAACCGAGGAGAAATGGGTGCCTGTTACCGACGGCACGCGGTTCCGGACGGTATACGAGGCGACCAAATGCGCAGGGGAACTGGTCTTCCGCGATTTCGTGCGAGAGCACGGCGTCGACGGTGCAGTGTTCAGGCTGGGACAGGTGGTGGGCTCGTCCAAGACCGGCCACACCACGTCGGATTTCGGCATCTACAACTTCATGTCGGGTATGAAGCGTGTGGCCCGGCGGTTTCCCGGAGGGGCCGCGGCAGTGCAAGTGGCCGAGGGGGCGACGCTCAACCTCGTGCCCATCGATACGTGTGTCGAGTGGCTGCTGGCGCTGGCCGAGGTCGATGAGCTGCCGCGCATTGTCAACCTGACCGACCGGATCGGTGTTCCGGCGGGGGACACGATCAGGCTGGTCGGCAACGGGCTCGGGATGACGCTGCGCCCCGTTCGCCCGGAAGACTGGGACGACGGCAGGCTTTCGGTGCTCGACAGGGCCGTGGCCGCGCGCCTGACGTACACCGGGAAATACCTGCTGGAAAAGATCGAGTTCGATCGTCGCAATCTGGAGTCGGTGCTTCGCGTTCCGGACGAGGTGTGCGACCTGGATCTGGTGGAACGACTGATCAGCTGGTACCTGAAATAGGAGACAGTGTCACGAATCTCGGGTCACGCCGGTTCAACTCTGTGATCGCATCGCCGACCCGAGGAGTGAGACGTGACCCATCGCATCGTCGTGCTGGGAGCCGGATACGCCGGGCTCAACACCGCTGTTCGCGCCGCCTGCCTGCTGCACCGCCACGATGCCCGAGTGACCCTGGTCAACCGCAGCGACCGTTTCATCGAGCGCATCCGGTTGCATCAGCTGGCGGCCGGGCAGGAACTGTCCGATCGGCCGCTGGCACGGTTGCTGGACGGTTCCGGTGTCGAACTGGTGGTGGGGACCGTGACCGAACTCGATCCGGCGGGTCGTCGGGTGCGTGTGGACGGTCCGGCGCGCCTGCTCGGCTACGACACGCTGGTGTACGCACTGGGGAGCGGGGCGGATCTGGATGCGGTGCCGGGAGTGCGCGAGCACGCATATTCGCTGGCCGAACCGGATCGCGCGCGGCGCTTGCGCGACCGGCTGCGGGAACTACCCGCCGGTGCGGTCGTCGTGGTGGTCGGCGGCGGGCTCACCGGAATCGAGGCGGCCACCGAACTCGCCGAAGCGTATCCGCGGTTGCGGGTCGAGATGACGACCGCAGCGCCGGTCGGTGGCTGGCTGTCGCCGCGTGCGCGGCGGCATCTCCGCGGATCGCTGGACCGGCTGGGCGTTGCCGTCCGGGAGGGTCGCATCGCGAAAGTCGGTGCCCGCGAACTGCTCTTCGACGACGGATCCCGCACGGACGCCGACCTGATCGTGTGGGCCGCCGGTTTCCGGGTGCCCGCCCTGGCCGCCGAGGCCGGGCTGGCCGTCGACACCGTCGGCCGGATGATCGTCGACGACCGGCTACGGTCGATCTCGCATCCCGACGTCTATGGTGTCGGCGACGCCGCCGCGGCTCCCACCCCGGGCGGCACCGAGACCCGCATGTCCTGCCAGACCGCGATGCAGATGGCACCCTATGTGGCACAGGAGATTACGCGAACGCTGCGGGGCCGCCCGTCGAAACCCGTTGCCATCCGCTATATCTGGCAGAACATCAGCCTGGGCCGCCACGACGGGGTCACCCAGTTCACCCGCGCCGACGACAGCCCGCGCGGCGCCGTCCTGACCGGCCGCGCCTCGGCCCGCTTCAAGGAGCTGATCTCGCGCAGCGCGGTGTGGCTGGTCCGGCGCTGAGATGCGGTCACCGGTTCGCACATGGCACGCTGCGGTGATGCGGTCGCAGACGTTGGCGCAGTTCCAAGCTCACCGGGCCCGGCTGTTCGGGCTGGCGTATCGGCTGCTCGGCGACGCCGTCGAGGCCGAGGACGTGGTGCAGGACGCCTACCTCAAGTGGGATGCGCGCGCCGCCGCCGACGAACCGGTGCAGATCCCACAGGCATGGCTGACCAAGGTGGTGACCAATCTGTGCCTGAACCGGCTGGCCTCGGCGCGCATGAGCCGCGAGCAGTACATCGGCCCGTGGCTGCCCACTCCGGTGCTCACCGCCGACGACGCGCTGGGCCCGCTGGAGACCGTCGAGCAGCGCGAAACCGTCACCCTGGCCATGCTCACGCTGCTGGAGCGCCTCACCCCGCCCGAGCGCGCGGTGTTCGTCCTGCGCGAGGCATTCGACTACCGCTACCGCGACATCGCCGAGTTGCTCGACCGCGACGAAGCCCATGTGCGGCAACTGTATCGGCGGGCCCGCACCCATCTGGGGCAGCGGCACAAACGATTCAGCGCCGATCCCGCCCGCCACGCCGAGATCGTCGCGCGCTTCTTCGCCGCCGCGGTCCGTGGCGAGGTGACGGCGTTGGAGGAGTTGCTCGCGGACGAGGTCGTCGCCTGGGCCGACGGCGGCGGCCGAATAGCGATGGCGCGCCGCCCGATCCGCGGCCGCCCCCACGTCACCCGCTACTTCGCCGCCCTGGCCAGCAACCCCCGCGCGGCCGGTATCACCCTGACCATCGGTGCGGTCAACGGCCAACCCGCTGCCCTGGCCTACCGAGACGACGCACTGCTCGCCGTCGTCTGCGTGGACGTGGCCGACGACCACATCACGGCGCTCTACTCGATCGCCAACCCCGACAAACTCGCCTTCGCCGCCACCCAGCCGCGCACCGATCTCCCCTGCCAGGGCGGCCGGCCGAGGTGACAATGGTGGCCATGCGGGCGTGGCGGGCCGTGGTGCTTGCGACCGCGCGGGTGGGCATCGGAGTCGTCGTGGTCGGCGCACTGTTCACCAACCCGCAGAGTCTCTGCTGGTAGCCGGGCGGGAATATTTGTCCAAGACACCGGCACCGGAGTCGGCAATGGTAGAGGCATGCGCAGCTACGAATCCGGTTCCGCCCCGGCGGATCGCGATGCCGAGAACGGCTGGGAGGTCGCCCACCTCCTCGGCGGCAGGTCTGTCGACGGCGTCCGGATGGCCGGGTACCGCGACCGCGGCGCCGCCGGACTGGATCTGCAGGTGCTCCCGCAGCCTGCCGTGATCGTCATCATCGGGCTCGGGGACGACCCGTTGACGGTCGAGGGCTCCGGTGGGCGGCGGCCTCTGCGAAGCTTCGTCGCCGCCCTGTCGCCCGGCGCTTCCCGCATCCGCGGCACGTATGTCGAGTGCATCGAAATGCGCCTGTCGCCCATGGCCGCCTATGCGCTGCTGGGAGTCTCCCCGCGCGAATTGGACGGGGCCGTCACCGATCTCGAACAGTTGTGGGGGCGGGACGAGCGACGGCTGAGCGAGCAGCTGACCGACGCCACGACGTGGCAGCAACGCCTCACGCTGGTGGACGAGTTCCTCGTGCAGCGAGCCGCGCAGGGACCGTCGATGGCGCCCGAGGTGGCCGCCGCCTGGGACAGCATCCTGGCCCACCGCGGCCGGATCGGCATCGGTGACCTCGCCGCATCCTGCGGGTGGAGCCGAAAACGGCTGTGGTCCAGATTCACTGCTCAGATCGGCCTCACGCCCAAGCGCGCCGCGATGCTGGTCCGCTTCGACCACGCCGCCCGAGCGCTCAGCGCCGGTGAGAACGCCGCCGACGTCGCCCTGGCCTGCGGATACGTCGACCAGCCGCACCTGCATCGGGACGTGCTGGCCTTCGCTGGATGCACGCCGCGAGCCTTGGCCGGTAGGGCGACGTCCGCCCGATGAACACCCAAATGAACAAAGGAAGGAACACACCTGTGACGAGCACCGATGCCCGAGCGGCGGAAGAGGCCGACTACAGCCTGATCGTTCGGCTCGCTTTCGGCAGCATGGCCGCGCAAACCCTGCGTGCGGCAATCCGATTGAGGGTGGTCGAGCTGATCGGCGACCGGCAACGCCAGGCCGCCGAGGTGGCCGCCGACGCCGCAGCCGCGCCCCAGCCGATGACCCGGCTGCTGCGCGCCCTGACCGCTCTCGGCCTGCTGACCGAACATGCACCGGACACCTTCTCCGTGACCCCCGCGGGCGCACTGCTCGACCCGCACCGCCCCGACTCGCTCGCCTCGTTCGTGCGGATGTTCACCGAGCCCGCGCTGATCCGCGCCTGGGAGCACCTGGACGACAGCATCCGCACCGGCGACGTCGCATTCGATGCCGTCTTCGGCACGGACTTCTTCGGTTACCTGTCCGAACACCCCGAGTTGTCGGCGGAGTTCAATGCGGCCATGAGCCAGGCCGTCGCAGGGGCCGCCGCCGTGCTGCCGCACGCCTTCGACTTCGGCCGGTTCGCCTCGGTCACGGACGTGGGCGGCGGCGACGGAACACTGCTGGCGGCCGTGCTCGACGCGCATCCGCGTGTCACCGGTGTGGTCTACGACACGGCGGAGGGCCTGGCCCGGGCACCGGAAACGCTGGAGCGGCACGGGCTTTCGGAACGCTGCGTACCGGTCGCCGGGGACTTCTTCCGATCGGTCCCCGAGGGCTCGCAGGTCTATCTGATCAAAAGCGTCCTGCACGACTGGGCGGACGAACAGGTGGTCACGATCCTGAGCCACTGCCGCGCGGTGCTGCCGCCCGGCGGCCGCGTGCTGATCGTGGAGCCCGTACTTCCCGAAGTCGTCGACACCACCGCCGAAGCCCACGCCACCGACAACGGAATCACCTATCTGAGCGACCTCAACATGCTGGTGAACCTGGGTGGTAGAGAGCGCACGCGCAAGGACTTCGAGGACGTGTGCCGCCGCGCGGGCCTGTCGGTCACCTCGGTCACTCCGCTCCCGGAGGCCGCACCGTACTTCCTCATCGAGGCCGTGGCGAACTGACCGTTCGAGGCCTCGACTTCCAGGAAAGACCAGCGCAGGCTGGAGATATGGAGTGGGCCGCATTCGAGAAGGCCGCGCCGGCGCTGGCCCGGCGAGTGCGTGATGGGTTGGCGCGCTCGGGTTTCGGTTTGGTCGGGACCATCCGGCGCGACGGGACACCCAGGATCAGCCCGGTCGAAGTGCACCTCGTCGGTGCGCAGCTGATGCTGGTCATGGTGGCCGATACGCAGAAGGTGCGCGATCTCGTCCGCGATCCCCGGGTGCTGGTGCAGACGCCGGTGACCGACCCCGATACCCCGGAGGACGAGATCGCGCTTCGCGGCCGCGTCCACGAGATCACCGACGCACAGCAGCGGGTGGCGACCGCGGAGACGGTCCATGCGCACAGCGGCTGGCGCCCGCGCGACTCGTGGCGCTTGTTCGCCGTCGATCTCGACTCGGTGAGCTGCATGCAGTGGCGCAACGACGAACTGCGGCTGATGCGGTGGGACACGGCGCACGGCCTGCGCCCGACCGAGCGACGGAGACTCGATATGGAGGCCAGCCGTTACGTACCGATCGGGCAGTGAGACCTCACAACCCCGAATCCCGCCGCGACGCACGGGATTCGGGGTTGTCCGGATCAGTGGACCAGCGCGGGCTCGCGCTCGCCCGACTTCTCGAAGGTGCTGGACCGGTTCGGCAGCAGGACCGCCATCGCGATCACCAGCAGCGACAGCGCGGCCGAGACACCGAACGCCAGACGCATGCCGTCCAGGTGCGCGCTGGTCGGATCGGCGCCGTCCGCGACCAGGGCCGTGCTGCGGGCGGACATGACGGTCACCACCAGCGCGGTGCCGAGGGCGGCGGCCACCTGCTGCAGCGTGCCCAGCATCGAACTGCCGTGGGAGTACAGGTGCTGCGGAAGCGCGCCCAGGCCCAGGGTGAAGACCGGGGTGAAGGCCGCCGCCAGCGACACCATCAGCAGGATGTGCAGGGCCAGCAACTGCCAGTACGGCATGGACATCGAGATCTGGGTGAAACCGGCCAGCGCGGCCGTGATGCCGAGCGCACCGGGGATCACCAGCGGACGCCCGCCGAACCGGTCGAACAGGCGGCCGACGGTCGGGCCCAGCAGACCCATGGCCATGCCGCCGGGCATGACCAGCAGGCCCGTCTGCAGCGGGCTCAGCCCGCGCAGGTTCTGCAGATACAGCGGCAGCAGGATCATCGAGCCGAGCATCGCCAGGAATGCCACGGACATGAGGATCAGGCCCTTGGCGTAGGTGCCCGCCAGCAGGATGCGCAGATCCATCAGCGGGGCGCCGATGCGCTGCAGCCGCAGCTGACGCCACGCGAACACGCCGATCAGGGCCAGTCCGGCGACGACGATCAGCGCGGGCGCGGTGATGTTGGTGGTCTCGAACCGGCTGAGCCCGTACACCAGGCCGCCGAACCCGAGCGCCGCGAAAGCCACGCTGGACCAGTCGATCGCGCCGGTCTCCGGTTCGCCGATATTGTCCAGCCGTCGCAGGCCCAGCCAGGTCACCGCCGCGGCGATCGGGAGCACCAGCACGAACAGCCAACGCCACGAGGCGATCTGCAGCACCAGGCCCGACAGGACCGGTCCCATGGCCGGAGCCACCGAGATGGCGAGGGTGACGTTGCCCATGACCCGGCCGCGGTCCTGTTCGGGCACGACCGTCATCAGGGTGGTCATCAACAGCGGCATCATCACCGCGGTGCCGCCCGCCTGGATGATCCGCCCGATCAGCAGCACCGCGAACGACGGTGCGACGGCCGACAGGGCGGTGCCGGCCAGGAAGACGCCCATCGCGATCGCGTAGGCGCGGCGGGTCGTGACCCGCTGCAGGAACCAGCCGGTGACCGGAATGACGGCGGCCATGGTGAGCATGAACGCGGTCGACACCCATTGCGCCGCCCGCTCGGTGACATCGAGATCGGTCATGAGGCGCGGAATCGCGTTGATCATGACGGTCTCGTTCAGGATCACCACGAAGGTCGCGAGGACCAGCAGGCGAACGACTGTCGGGGTCCGTCTGCCCGGACTGGTGGATATTTCGGCGGACAACGGTACCTCCGTGGTGCTCAATGTACGTGGGATGACGTGTGGGCCGATGCGAGCTCCGGCTGCCCGGCACCACACGTGATCAGACGGGAACAGTTCGCTCAACTCATCGGCCGCGCGCCAGTATTCCTGTTCGCACGGCGGCCGATCATCTGATTTTGTTGCGTCGACGGCCGCCTTATGTCGCTGGAATTGCCTGATCAGGAGGGCTTTTCGCCCCCTGGGTGGAGCTGAGGTGACACTGGTCACGGCCACCGGTAGGAAATCTCGATAACGCTTGGTGCGTGTTGGTCCTGCCTGCGCATTCGGCTGGTGATAATGAGCGAGTGGTTACGTCGTCGAGAGCCGCGCGCGTGCCGATGATGCTGGTGGTGCTGTCGATGGTGGTAGGGGCGATGGTCGCCCCGGCCTCCGCCGAGGCCGCCGGACCGTCGACGCGCTACACGATGGTGGCGTTCACCAATCTCAGTGAAACCGACGTCGACGTGTACGAATCCGGCGACGCGACGCGCTTTCACCCCGTCGGCCTGGCGGCCTATCGCCCGCCGTTCGGCCTGGTGCGCGACCCCGATCTGATGCGCCACCGCGACGGCTTCTACTACATCGTCTACACGACCGGATGGGACGGCAACACCATCGGGCTGGCCCGCAGCCCCGACCGGGTGCACTGGACGTTCATGCTCAACTACCCGGTGCCGCTGTGCTGTGTCGGCCTGCCGGGTACCGGGTCCGCGTCCGGCCCGGCCAGTCAGTCCGCCGCATTGGACCCGCTCACCCGCGCCATCGCGACCGGTTCGGCAGCGGTCGGATTGGGCGCCAGCGGGTCGGCGCTGTCGCCGTTCGTCACCCACGCCTGGGCGCCCGCCTGGTTCGTCGACGGCGACCAGGTGAACATCATCGTGTCGCTGTCGAGCGGCTACGACTTCGTGCCGTACATCATGACGGCGCTGGACCCCGCGCTGACCCTGTGGAGCATGCCGACGCCGCTGGCGGGCATCGGCCCGAACCACATCGACACGACGATCGTGCGAGACGGCGGCCTGTACCACGCCTTCACCAAGAACGAGACCACCAAATTCATCGAACACGCCATGGCGCCGACCGCCGCGGGCCCGTACCAGTTCGTCGGGACCGACGACTGGGCGGGCTGGGGCAGCCTGCGGGAGGGCCCGTCACTGGTGCGGCTGGACGACGGCCGATGGCGCATCTTCATGGACAGCTACGTCGACCACCGCTACTTCTACAGCGACAGCGTCGCCGGATTGGACGCGTGGGGTCCCCTTCAGGAACTGCCCGACCTGTCCGGCAACGTCCGCCACTTCAGCATCCTCGCCGAACCCGACTGACCTCTCGACATCCACGAACCGTCCGGCGCGGTCCTGGTTGCGCGCACGAGTCGATTCGGTTGCCCGCGGTGACATCTCGGATCCTGTTCGATCACGACGCCCGCACCGGCCGCCCACGACGGCGAGAGCGGCCTACGCTTGCTGGTGAATGGCTGAATATTTTCCGATGGGCAAGGGGCGCAATGACCTCGACACTGCCTGCTTTCGACAAGGTCGAGGTGGCCGCCGTATCGACACTGTACGACGCCGAACGGGCCGACCAGCAGGTGCATATGACCGTCGCCCTGGCGGTGATCGCCGGTGGGGTGACCTATCTCGGTGTGGTGGCGGGGCAGTTCCACCAATTGAAGCACTCCGATTTCTGGGCGGTGCTGCTGCCGTTCCCGCTGTGGATGATCGCGGCCTTTCATGTCCTGCTGATGGCGGCCATCGTGACCCGGAACAAGTCGATCATGCTCCTGGAGGCCCGCCTGTACGCGGCGACCCGGCTCGCGGCCTTCGAAATACCGGCCGACGCGATCGGGCGGGCGCGCCTGCGCAAGGTGACCGATTTCGTGCCGCAGCGGTGGCCACTGAAGATCCAGAGCCTGATCACCTACGGCGGTATCGGCCTGACACTGGTGAGCTTCACCTGCTTCTGCCTGTGGAACGCCCACATCGTGCAGGGGTGGACATTCATGGTCGTGGCCGCCATCCCGTTCTATCTCGTGCTCAGCGGATGTCTGTTGGCCGCTTGGTACACCGTGCTCACCCAGCGGGTGTGAAGGGGGTTGCCGCACCGCGGTGTTTGCTGCCCATGCCCCGGGGTAGTCGTGTCCAGTGGGATGGACGCGGATGGATGCCCGGGCGGGACCGAAGTCGCCATGATTCGGGTCTTCCTGGTCGATGACCACGAGGTGGTCCGGATGGGGTTGCGGAGCCTGATCGACTCCGAGCCCGACCTCGAGACCGTCGGGGAGGCGGGAAGCTGTGCGGAGGCGCTGGCGGTGATCCCGACCCGGCGACCGGATGTGGCGGTGCTGGACGTGCGGCTGCCCGACGGCAGCGGCGTGGAGCTGTGCCGGAAACTGCTCGACGCGGTGCCCGATCTGCACTGCCTGATGCTGACCTCGTTCATCGACAATCGGTCGGTGCTCGACGCGGTCCTGGCCGGTGCCAACGGGTTCATGGTGAAGGACATCGACGGCAGCGACCTGCTCGACACCATCCGGGCCGTCGCGCAGGGCCGATCACAGCTCGACGAGCGCGCCGTGGAGGTGCTGCTCGAGAAGCTGCGCGCCGATGCCGGTCGCGGCGCAGGCCCGCTGGGCGAGCTCACCGACCGCGAGCGTGAACTGCTGCGGTTGCTCGGGGAAGGGCTGACGAATCGGGAGATCGCGGGGCGGCTGTTCCTGTCCGAACGCACGGTGAAGAACTATGTCTCGCAGTTGCTCGCCAAACTCGGTCTGGACCGCCGCACCCAGGCGGCGGTGCTGGCCGTCGAACTCGGACTGGTCTCCGACCACAGTTGACCTTCCTGTTCCCGGCGTCCTCTTGGCCATGTGTCATACGAACTCGTGACTTTCGGAGCGATGTCGCGGGTGCGTTGCTCTGACAACACTGGAAGGGCATCCATCCTCTCCGAAAGGACGTCACCGCCGATGAGCCGCGCTTGTCCCGGTATCGAAACGGTCAGGGCCGCAGTGGGATTGGCCCAGCGGGCCCCCTCGGTCCACAATTCCCAACCATGGCGGTGGCGCCTGGTCGCCGACACGCTCCACCTCTATGCCGACGCCACACGCCATCTCGCCGCCACCGACCCCGACCAGCGCGCCCTGGTGCTGAGCTGCGGCGCGGCCCTGCATCATCTGCGGGTGGCGCTGTCGACGCTGGGTTGGGCGGCCGAGGTCCGGCACCTGCCGACCCCGCACCGCCCCGACCATCTCGCCGCGATCCGGCTGACGCCGCACCGCCCGACCGGTATCGATATCGGCCTGACCGCGGCCATGCTGCACCGGCGCAGCGATCGCCGCCGGTTCAGCTATGGGCAGCTGCCGCGCAGGCACACCGAGGCGGCCGCCAAATACGCCGCACGATTCGGCGCCACCGTGCGGCATGTGCCGGAATCGGCCCGGCCGCAGCTGGCGAAACTGATCCGCATCGCCGCCGAACGCCATGCCGACGACGCGCTCTATCAGGTCGAACTCGCCACATGGAGCGGGCGGCGCGGGGACTGCGACGGCGTCCCGGCCCGCAATACCGCGCCCGTGCGCGCCGATGACGAACTGCCGGGCCGTTGGTTCACCAATCCCGCGCTGCTCGATCCGGCGGGCGGCTCCGACGACGCGCAATGGTCGATGATCTGCACCGCGGCCGACGACCGTCGTGCGCAGCTGCGCGCGGGCGAATCGCTGAGTGCGCTGCTGCTCGCCGCGACCGATCTGGGACTGGCCACGTGCATTCAAACCGAACCGCTCGGCATCCCCGACCTGCGCGAGCAGATCCGCGCCTCGATCTGCGACGGGGCGTACCCGCAGGCGATGGTGCGCACCGGATGGGTGTCGACCGGCGCCGCGCCGCTGCCGGAGACCCCGCGCCGCAGCCTCGAGGAGGTGCTCGCCGCGGCGGGCGTCAGGCGGTGATCCCGGCGATGAGTTCGTCGCGGCTGTTGACGCGGGTCTTGCGGTAGATGGATTTGAGGTGGTCGTTGACCGTGTAGTGCGACAGTTGCAGCAGCCGCGCGATGCGCATCACCGGCAGCCCCTCGAGGGCATGCTCGACGACGGTGTACTCGCGCGGGGTGAGGCCGTACCAGGCGGCGATCGCGGGCATCACCAGCGACCTCGGTGCGGCCTGAACGGTGATCGCGACCGCGGTCCGGTCCTGCTGCGTCGGCTGGGCGTGCAGCGCCACCCAGCCGCTCGGGGTGGGAACGCGGCTGACCACCGCCTCGCCGCAGCGCCGAGTGTGACAGGTGAGGTCCCACAGGATTCCGTGTAGATAATCGTGGTCGACCTCGGGGCAGTGCCGGGCCAGCTCGGCCAGCCACGGTTGCGCCGACGGCGTCGACAGGGTGATGCGGTCGTTCGCGTCGACCACGAGCACCCCCGGCGGCAACGTCAGCCGCGCGGGCCGCAGGGCCTTGGCACCCACGAACCGCTCGAGCGCGGTGGCCAGCGCGGGAACCAGCCGCTGGGCCTGGCTCTGCTCGGTCGCCGAGAACGGGCGGCGGCTCAGTTCGCGCACGAGAACCACGGCGCCCCAGGCCATCCCGCGCCCGGTGAGGGCGATCCGCATTTCGCTGCCGAAGCCCTCGGCGACCATGACCTCGCGCAGGTGAACGCCGTGCCGTTGGCCGGGGGTGCCGACGCTGAGCACACGCACCCGGTGCGGGCCCTCGGCCAGCTGCCGGAACGGGTGCACGTCCCGGCCCAGCGCATCTGCCAGCTCACGCCGCACCGCCGCGGTGCTGTAACCGTGCCGCGTGCTGTGGAAACAGCCGACGCCGGACAGCGGGTCCAGCCCGACCAGCATGTAGCCGTCGTGCGGCACCACCCGTCCGAGCGCCCGCGACAGTTCGATGCCGAGTTCGGCGACAGTCCCCGCCTCTGCGCCGACCTCCGGCAACGTCCGATGTGTCGACTCGACCCCGGCCACGGGCTCAGTATCCCCACTGATCGGCGGGGCTGACAGACCCCAATTGTGTGGACTGTGCGGGTTAACGGCTCACGCGCTCCCGGGGTACCAGCACCGCCAGCAGTGCGACGAGGACGCCGCCGCCGAACAGGTACAGCCCCCAGGTGCCGTCGAGCAGGTGGCGCCAGTCGTCGCGGAGTTGGCTGTCGAACCGTTCGTCCAGCCGCCAGGCCAGCGCCGCGAGGGCGACCAGACCGGCCAGCACTCCGAGCCAGCCCAGCGCGCGGGAGCCGAACAGGGACGCCAGCATGACCACCGTGGCAATGCAGAGCAGGACCAGCGTCAGCGACGTCTGCAGCGGGGCGGCCCGGTCGGCGAGCTGATCGAGGGACTGACCCGCGGGTAACCCGTCCCGCAGGTCGACCAGGCGGACGTCGCGGGCCTGCAGCGGGCCGACCAGCGGGCCGAACGCCCCGACGGCCATGACGATCGCGCAGGCGAACAGCACCAGGTGTACGAATGTGCGCATACCTCCACGGTATGGCCCGGGGCGGGCCGAGTGTGGGAGGATAGCCCGGAATTCACTACAGTTAGCGTAGTAGCACGTGCCGATGGCGGCGAGGCAGGAATGCGCGGGGCCGGTCGCTACGGTGAGCGGTGTGACCAATCCCGTGGCGGCCACGTTCGACCTGCTCGGCGACCGGCTGACGCTGACCATCCTGCGGCATGCCTTCGTGGGCCGGGTGCGCCGATTCAATCAGTGGCTCGACCGCACCGGCGCACCGCCGGCGGTGCTCAGCGCCCGGCTGGGCGCGCTGGTGGAGGCCGGAGTCCTCGCGCGCACACCGCAATCCGGCAGCAGCGACCGCGTCGACTACCGCCTCACCGACCTCGGCCTGGCCACCTGGGAGATCCTGGTGTGCGTCTGGGCGTGGCAGCGGGAATGGACCGACGAGGCGGCGCTGCTGCCGGAACTGGTGCATCGCGACTGCGGGCACCGGGGTCCGCCGGTGCTGATGTGCCGCACCTGTGGGCGCGTCGTGACCACTCACGACACCGACGTCGAATTGGCGCCGGATGCGCTGTGGCACCTCACCTCCGGGCGGCGCCGCTCGGGGCGGCCGGTCGACCCGGCCCGCGGCGACGCCCGCTTCGACGAGATCATGGAGGCGATCGGGGACCGCTGGAGCGCGGTGGTCACCGGCCTGGCCTTGGCGGGCGTGCGCCGCTTCGGCGAATTCCGTGCGGCACTGGGCATTTCGCCGACCACGCTCACCGAGCGGCTGTCGCGGCTGTGCGCGGCGGGCATCCTGCGCCGCGCCGGTGACGGCGGCCGCGACTATCGGCTGACCCCGCGCGGCCGGGCGCTGTTCGCGGTGTTCGCCTTCCTGCTGGCCTGGGCCGATCGCGCCCATCCCGGCGGCCCCGACTCCGGCCTGCGCATTCGGCACCGCGACTGCGGCGGCCCGCTGTACCCGGCGCTGCGCTGTCGCGGCTGCGATAATCGCCTCGAGCGCACCGACATTCGATGGGAGCCGGTGAGCCCGGCCCTGCTCGCGCGATGGACCTCGGCCGAATCTTGACAGTCTGCGCTGAGGCGCGTATCACTTCATTAAATGTAGTTCGTGCCGGTGTCTTGCCCGCCGGGTCTGGGGAGAACAGTCATGACGCTGAAGGAAGAGCTCATCGCACCGGCGGCCGAGGCCCTGACCAATCCGTATCTGGAGGGTCCGTACGCGCCGTGTGCCGAGGAGGTCACCGCCACGGATCTGCCGGTGCTCGCCGGGGAACTGCCGAAAGATCTGGACGGCGTCTACGTTCGCAACGGGCCCAATCCGCAGTTCGCGCCGCTGGGCCGCTATCACTGGTTCGACGGCGACGGCATGTTGCATGCGGTTCATTTCGAGGATGGCAGGGCCACCTATCGCAATCGCTTCGTGCGCACCCGGGAGTTCGAGGCCGAGCGCGCGGCGGGGACGGCGCTGTGGCGCGGGGTCATCGAGCCGTGGGACGACAACCCGCCCGGCGACCGCCGCGAACGCAATTCCGCCAATACCGATCTGGTGTTCCATCACGGCAATCTGCTGGCGCTGTGGTACCGCGCCGGGAAGCCGTATGCGCTGGATCCGGTGAGCCTCGAGACCCGGGGTGTCGACACCTTCGGCGGCACGCTGCCGGGGGAGGTGTCGGCCCATGCGAAGGTCGATGAGCAGACCGAGGAATTCGTCTTCTTCGACTACGGCATCCACGCACCCTATCTGCGCTACGGCGTGGCCGACCCGTCCGGGACCGTCACCCACTACACCGGAATCGAACTGCCCGGCCCGCGCCTGCCGCACGATATGGCGATCACCGAGAACTATTCGATCCTGATGGATCTGCCGCTGTACAACGACCCGCGGGCCGCGGCGGCCGGGCGGTTCAAACTGTTCTTCGATCGGGAACTGCCCAGCCGGTTCGCGGTGCTGCCGCGCCGGGGCGAGGGCGCCGGCGCGCGCTGGTTCGAGGCGAAGCCGGGCTACATCTACCACACCGTCAACTCGTGGGAGGACGGCGACGAGATCGTGATGGTGGTGTGCCGGGTCTCGCGCCCGAGTCCGGTCTCGGATCGTGCGCATCCGCTGGCACAGCTGCTGGCGTACCTGCGGCCGGAGGCGACGCTGTACCGGTACCGGTTCAACCTGCGGACCGGCGCCACGGTCGAGGAGCAACTCGACGACGTCAACACCGAATTCCCGGCCATGCATCAGGGCATCGTCGGACGGCCCAGCCGCTGGTCGTATCAGATGCGGCTGTCGGTCGACCGGACCATGCTGTTCGACGCGGTCGTCAAGTACGACGTGCGCACCGGGGCGGCGCAGACCCAGCCGTTCGGCGACGGGATCTTCGGCAGCGAAGTGACCGTGGTCCCACGCCCGAACGCGGCGGCCGAGGACGATGCGTGGCTGACCATGTTCGCCTACAACAGCCATACCGGGCTGGCGGAGGTCTGGATCTACGACGCCGCCGATCTCGCCGCGGGGCCGGTCTGCCGCCTCGGCGTTCCGGTCCGGGTGCCGTTGGGTTTCCATGCCACGTGGGTCAGCGGCGAGCGCATGCGCGCGGCCGCACAGCCGGTGGGGTGACAGTGACGACACCGACCGGCCCTCGGCTGAGCGTGAGCCTGCCCTACTGGCAGGACCGGGATCCGCTGGATGCGCTGCGGATCGCCGAGGCCGCCGACAAGTTCGGTTACGACCGCCTGTGGGTGGGGGAGATGGCGACCTTCGACGCCTTCGCACTGGCCACCGCCATCGGGCAGGCGCCCGGTCGAATTCCGCTGTGCGTGGGGCCGTTGGCGGTCGATGTGCGTACCCCCGCCACTATCGCGATGGGCGCGGCCAGCGTCGCCGCGCTGACCGGGAGGACGGTGGACGTCGCGCTCGGCAGCTCGAGCACGGTGGTGGTGCAGCAGTGGCACGGACGCGAACGACGGCGCACCGCAACACATCTGGAGGAATCGGCGCGCATCGTGCGGGCCATGCTGGGCGGGTCCAAGGTCGACTTCGACGGCGCGGTCGAACGTAGCCACGGCTATCGGCTCCGTCTGACACCGCCCCATTCGGAAATCACCGTCGCCGCATTCGGATCCCGCGCGCTGGCGGCGGCGGCCCGGGTTGCCGACCGGGTGGTGCTGAATCTCGTGACGCCCCAGCAGGTCTCGCGGTGCGCCGAGCTGCTCCGACAGCACGCCGGTCGCACCCGCCCGTCCCTCTCGGTCTGGGTCACCGCCGCCGCCGACCCGACCCCCGACCAACTCGCGACCGTCCGCCGCGGCGTGGTCGCCTACCTGCGCGCCCCCGGCTACGACACCATGTTCACCGAGGCGGGCTTCGGCGATCTGGTGGAGCAGGCCCACAATGGCACCCACCCGCGGGATCTGTTCGCCGCCACCCCGGACGAACTCCCCGCCGCCGTAGGCATTTTCGGCGATTCGGCCGCCCTGGACCGCCGCCTCGCCGACTATCGCGCGGCAGGCGCCGACGAGATCGTCATCGTCCCCGCCACCACGCCCGCCGACCCCGGCGGCCACCAGACCCTCTGCGCCCTTGCGGAACTCGACCATGACGGCGCGAATGCCGCCATCGCGCGGGGCCTGCGTGGCAGGGTTGTGGAGGCGGGTGGGCATCGAGGGGGAGGGTAACCATGGCCGAGGCCTACATCTACGATGCTGTGCGGCTGCCGCGGGCCCGAGCGCGCAGGGGCGGGGGGACATTGGCGGAGGTGCCGCCGTACGAGTTGTTCGGGCAATTGCTGACCGCCCTCGAAAACCGCTCGTGCCCACCGGAATCGGTGGACGACATCATCGTCGGGGTCGGTACCGTGACCGGGGAGCACGGCGGGGATATCGCGCGGGCCGCGGAGCTGTGGGCGGGGTGGCCCGATTCGGTTCCGGGCGGGGTGGTGTCGCGGCTGTGCTGTTCGGGCCTGGACGCGGTCGAGAGCGCGGCGGCGCAGGTGGCGGCCGGGTATGCGGACGTGATCGTGGCCGGGGGAGTGGAATCGATGTCGCGGGTGCCCATGCTGTCGGATCGGCCGGGTATCGCGGTGGACGCCGACCTCGGGGAACGCACCGGATTCGTGACGATCGGTGTGTCCGCGGACCTGACCGCCGCCGCGCACGGGATCACCCGCCCCGAACTGGACGCCTACGCCGTCCGGTCGCACGAAAGGGCCGCCGCCGCAGCGGTTTCGGAATCCATGGTGCCAGCGCGCAAGGGTGAGACGGTGCTCTTGGCCACCGACGAAGGCGCCCGGCCCGACGCGAGCCGGGCCGCCTTCGCCGAGCTGCCGCCGCTGTTCGGCGACGATCCGACCTGGGAGCGGGTGGCCCGCCGCCTGCCCGGCTCTCCGCGCCCCGCCGACGGACTGCACACGCTGGCGACCGCGCCGCAGCTGGCCGACGGCGCCGCGGCGATCGTCATCGGCAACCGCCGGGCTGCCCGCACCCTGGGCCGCGCGCCCGTGGCGCAGATCGTCGGCACCGCCCAGACCGCGGTGCGTTCACCCCTGCTGACCGCGCCGATCGCGGCCGCGCGCACGGCGCTGCAGCGCGCCGGAATATCGGTCGCCGACCTCGATGTGGTGGAGGTGAACGAATCCTTCGCCGTCACACCGCTGCTGCTGATGCGCGAACTCGACCTGGACCCCGATCGCGTCAACCCGTCCGGCGGCGCGGTCGCGGTCGGGCATCCGCTCGGCGCGACCGGCGGCATCCTCATCACGCAGGCACTCGACGCACTGACCCGCAGCGACGGCGAATACGCACTGATCACCATCCCGGCCGCCCTGGGGCTGGGAGCGGCATTGGTGCTGCGCCGCCTCACCTGACTCCGCCAAGCAGCATCGCCCGACCATCCGAGGGAACCCATGCCCGATTCGCCAGCCCCGGCCGCCACGCCGCGCGCCCATCGCCCCGCACCCACCTGCCATCCGGAATCGACCGTCCGCGAGTACCTCGACCGCGGCTGGTGGACCTCCGACACCCTGCCGCAACTGCTGCGGCAGCGGGCCGCGGCGACGCCGCACGCACCCGCCATCACCGATCCCGCCAACCTGGCCGACCTCACCGGAGCTGCGCCGCGGACCGCGACCTGGCGCGAATTCCATGACTACACTGCCGATCTCGCCGCCGTCCTGCTGGCGCACGGCATCCGTCAGGGTGACCCGGTGGCGGTGCTGCTGCCCAATTCGATCGCCTTGGTGGCCACCTATTGCGCGCTGTGGCGCCTGGGCGCGGTCGCGACACCGATGCCTGCGTCCTATCGCCGTCACGAACTGTCCGGGATCGTCGCCGCCACCGACGCGGTCGCCATCGTCACCACCGGCATGCTGGCCGAGCGCCGGCCGGCCATCGAAGCCCTGGAGGTCGCCGACGGGCGGCGCACGGTCTTCGCCTTCGGTCCCGAGATCCCCGAAGGTGCCGTCACGATCGACGATTTCGGCGCGGCAGACCGAAACCGCGTGGCGGACTACGAGTCCCGGCTCACGGTGACGGTGAACGACAGGGTCACCGTGTGCTGGACCAGCGGCACCGAGGCCGCCCCGAAGGGCGTGCCACGCTGTCACGGAGATTGGCTGGCAATCGGGCGCGGTGCCCAGGATGGCCTGCACATCACCTCGGATTCGGTGCTGCTCAACCCCTTTCCGCTGGTGAACATGGCGGGCTTCGCCGCGTCACTGCTGCCGTGGCTGCTGATCGGTGGACATCTGGTTCAACATCAACCATTGGACCTGCCGGTGTTCTTCGCTCAGATCGCCCGCCACCGCGTCACCCACACCAGCATGCCGCCGGCGCTGCTGACCATGCTGCTCGACAACGAAACCCTGCGCGCCCGAGCCGATCTGTCCTCGCTGCGCCGCGTCGGCTCCGGCGGTGCACCACTGCCGCCGACGGTGGTGCGCCGCTGGCAGGAGGAGCTGGGGATCGAGGTCGTCAACTTCTTCGGCTCCAATGAGGGCGTCTGCCTGCTGGGATCGCCCGCCGACATCCCGGACCCGACGCTGCGCGCTCAGCATCTGCCGCGCTACGGGGCACCCGGGGTGCGCTGGTCCACCGGGCTGGCCGACAGCACGGAGGTGAAATTGGTCGATCCGGCCACCGGTAGTCAGGTGACCGACCAGGGCGGGCGGGGCGAGCTGCGGCTGCGCGGACCGGCCGTCTTCGGCGGCTATCTGCCGGGCACGGCCGCCTCCGACCCGTTCGACGAGGACGGGTTCCTGTGCAGCGGAGATGTTTTCGAACTATGCGGCCCCGACGGCCGATATCTGCGATTCGTCGACCGGGTGAAGGAGATCATCCTCCGCGGCGGCATGAATATCGCACCGGCCGAGATCGAGGCGCTGCTGATCGACCATCCCGCCGTCGCCGATATCGCCATCGTCGGCTATCCGGACCCGGTCCTCGGTGAACGCTGCTGTGCGTTCGTGGTTCCCGCACCCGGCGCCACGGTGACTCTGGCCGATCTGGTGGCGCACCTGCGCGCCCGTGACGTGGCGTCGTTCAAGCTGCCCGAACGCATCGAGCTGGTCGACACGCTGCCGCGCAATCCGGTCGGCAAACTGCTGCGGCGCCACCTGCGCCGGACTCTCGACACCGGGAGCGAATAGCCATGTCCGCCGGCACTGTTCATATCCTCGGTGGCGCCCAGACCGACTTCGCCGTCAACTGGCATCGCGCCGGATACGGATTCGACGCGCTCGTCGGCGAGATCGTCACGCGCACACTGGACGACACCGGCATCGATGCCGCCGATATCGAGGTCGTCCACGTGGGCAACGCCTTCGGGCAGCTGTTCACCGGACAGGCCCAGCTCGGCGGCATGCCCGCCACGGTCGTGCCGCAGCTGTGGGGTGTGCCCGCCACGCGGCACGAAGCCGCTTGTGCCTCCGGCAGTATGGCCGTTCTGGCGGCGATGGCGGATCTGGAATCCGGACGCTACGACTGCGCCCTGGTACTGGGCGCCGAACTCGAGAAGACCGTGCCCGGCGCCCAGGCCGCCCGCTATCTGGGCGCCGCGGCATGGGCCGGACACGAGGCGACCGATACCGACTTCGTGTGGCCCCAGATGTTCGCCGCCGTCGCCGACGAGTACGACCGCCGCTACGGCCTGGACTCCACGCATCTGCGGGCGGTCAGCGAACTCAATATCGCCAATGCCCGTGCCAATCCCCTTGCCCAGACCCGGAATTGGCGGTTCGGCCCGGACAGCTTCGGCGAGGACGACACCGCCAATCCACCGGTGGCGGGACGGCTGCGCCGCCAGGACTGCAGCCAGATGACCGACGGCGCGGCCGCGGTCGTCCTGGCCGCCGACCGATTCCTGCAGCGCCGCACCGCACTACCCCCGGACCGTCGTGCCGTGATCGCAGGGTGGGGCCACCGGACCGTCGGGCTGCCGCTGGAACAGAAATTACGGGTGGGCGCCGACGACCCGTACGTCTTCCCGCACCTGCGCCGGGTCGTCCGCGACATGCTCGACCGGGCCCGCCTCGCCGATATCACCGACGTGGACGGCGTGGAGGTGCACGACTGCTTCTCGATGTCGGAGTACGCGGCCATCGACCACCTCGGCCTCACCGCAGCCGGCGAGAGCTGGAAGGCCATCGAATCCGGCGAGATCGCCCGCGACGGCCGCCTGCCGATCAATCCGGGCGGTGGCCTGATCGGGATCGGCCACCCGGTCGGCGCCACCGGCGTCCGTATGCTTCTCGATGCCTACAAGCAGGTCACCGACCGGGCGGGCGATTATCAGGTCCCCGGTGCCCGCCGCTTCGCCACGCTCAATATCGGCGGCAGCATGACGACCGCCGCGGCATTCGTGGTGCAGGCGATCGAGTCGTAACCCCGTCAACGGCCGGCCGGGCCGAACCACGACGCCAGCACGGCGCGCAAAGCCGTTGTGTCCGCGCCGGATTCCTCGTCGACCCAGGCGACATAGCCGTCGGGGCGGATCAGCAGGGCGGTGGGGACGGCGATGCGGCCGACGCCCGGGACGGTGACGCGCGTGTCCGCGCAATGGGCCGCAACCACATCGACGTGGTCGGCCCATGCCTCGATGCTCGCCGGCAGATCGGGACGGTTGTCGAGATCGACGAGCACCGGGCGGGCGGTGTGCAGCAGCTCGGCCACCCGCGTGTCACCGTCTTCGGTCTTCAGGTCCAGATCGGGCATGCGGCGGCCCACCATCGGATGCTCGTCGCCGAGCGGGTAGCGCAGGTCCAGGGCGCTGATCATGCCACCGAGGTAGCGGTTGACATCGTCCATGCCGACCAGGGTCGAGAACACCTCGCGCAGTGCGAGAGTGTGCGTGTCGGGGCGGCCGAGGGCGGTCTGGGCGCGGGTGTTGTGCAGGACTCGCGCCGCCACCGGATGCCGTTCGGATTCATAGGTGTCGAGCAGGGCGCCGGGTGCGCGGCCGGTCGCCACCGCGGCCAGCTTCCAGCCCAGGTTCACCGCATCCTGAACGCCGAGGTTCAAACCCTGTCCGCCCGCGGGGTAATGAATGTGGGCCGCATCGCCCGCCAGCAGCACGCGGCCGCTGCGATAGCGGTCGGCCTGCCGGGCGGCATCGCCGAAGCGGGAGACCCAGCGCGGGCTGTGCATCCCGAAATCGGTTCCGGCGATGCGGATCAGCGCCCGGCGCAGGTCCTCGATATCGACCGGGGCGTCGCGGTCGGCCACGTAGTCGTGTTCGGTGGTCACCACTCGATACCAGCCCGGCTCGAAGTCCATGACGGAATAGGTGCCGTGCTCGCCGTACTTCTGGAAGACCCGCCCGGACGGCGGGTCGGCCAGCTCGACATCGCCGAGCAGCGCGGTCATGCTCGCCTCCGAGCCGGGAAATCCGATGCCCGCCAGTTTGCGCACCGCGCTGCGGCCGCCGTCGCAGCCGACCAGATAATCCACCCGCACCCGCCGCGTGCCCGCCGGTTCGCGCAGCGTCACCGTGACGGTCTGGTCGTCCTGTCCGAGGGCGATGACCTCGCTGGACCACTGCACGGACACACCGAGTTCGGTGGCGCGCTGTTCGAGGAGCCGCTCGATGACGTTCTGCAGGACCACCAGCGTGTACGGGTATCGGGTGGCGAAATCGCCGAAGTCCAAACGGATTCCGGAGAAATGCCCGGCCTGCATCGGCCGCCCGGCGGCGAGGAATCGGTCCAGGATCCCGCGCTGATCGAGCACCTCCATCGTCCGCGGATGGATACCACCGGCCCGCGATTCGCCGCTGCGCCCGGTCAGCCGGTCCACGATCTGCACCTCGACCCCGGCCAGCCGGAGTTCGCAAGCGAGCATCAACCCCGTCGGCCCGGCCCCGGCGATCATGACGGTCGCCATTCCGACCACCTCCTTAACAACGTTCATTGAACGATGTTAAGCATGTACTGAACGATGTTAGGCTGTCAACCGTGCCGAAACCGAGGAATTCCGGAACGGGGAAGATCACCGCCGAGATGGTCGCCCGTGCCGCGCTGGAGCTGTTGAACGAGGTCGGACTCGACGGGTTGACGATGCGGCAGGTGGCGGCTCGGCTGAATGTGCAAGCGGCGGCACTGTATTGGCATGTCGAGAACAAGCGGCAGCTGCTCGACGCGATGGCCACGACGATGTACATCGACGCCGTCGAGGGAATGGAGGCGCCGCGGCGCGGGGAGAGCTGGCAGCAGTGGGTGATCGTCTGGGCCACCCGGCTGCGCCGGACGCTACTGCGCTACCGCGACGGCGCCCGCGTGTTCGCCGGAACCGCCACCGACGATGCCGCGGTCTACCGCACGACCGAATTGATCCTGCGCACCCTGCAGGACGCCGGATTCTCACTCCGCGATGCCGCCCGCGGCTTCCCCGTCGTCCTGCACTACGTCATCGGCTTCACCATCGAGGAGCAGGCCCGAATGGGCCTGGACTACGGCAACGACAACCCCTACCGCCCCGGCCACCTGGCTTCCTCCATCGACTCGCAGCGTTTCCCCCTGACCGCCCAGGCCCACCCCGATCTCTTCGCCGCCGACACCGACACCCCCTTCACCGACGGCCTCCACGTGATCCTCACCGGCCTCCGCTCGACCTACCTGAGCGAATGACCTTCCCGGGTCAGGGCCGGGCACGCTTCTCGCTGACGGCGGAGGCCCCGCGGGCGGCGAGGATGACCGTGACGAGGAGGACCGTCACCAGTTGCAGGGTGTCCCAGCCGGGGGTGGGGGCACCGGAGACCGTTTCCTCGGCGTGGGGGCGGGGCATGGCGACGACCGGGGGTGTGGATGCCGCTGGTGGTTCGGCCGGAGCGATGGGGGCCGCCACCGGGACCGGCGCGGCCGGGGCCAGCGGCGGGGGCGGTGGAATCGCCAGGGGGAGTTCGGGTATGGGAGGGGGAGTGGGCACCGCCAGCAGGCACCACAGCAGCGTGCTGCCGGTGAGGGCGCTGCCGACGGCGGCGCTGCCGAGACCGGATGCGCTCGAGCCCGGGCCCGCGCCGATCATCACCGAGCCCGCCGAGCCGACCAGGAGCGAGACCCCCGACGCCATCAGCACCGCGCTGCCCGACCCCGGGGCGATGAGCAGCGGGCCGAGCAGGCCGCTCCCCGCCGCCGAGCCGAGCAGCAGCGCCGAACCGCCGAGCATCGCGCTACCGGTGCAGGCGGCGAGGGCGCTGCCGCTGTCCACTCCGAGGGCGGCCGGGGCCGCGCCCCTCGCGACCGCCGGGGTCTCGGGAGCCTTCTCCGGCTCGGCCGTCCGCGCGGGAGCGGCGGGCGGTGCCGCGGGGCGCACCGGCCGCACCGTCAGTGGGATCTCCACGGCCTGCTGATTCGTCGACGGTGGCCGCGTACCCGCGCTGCCCGTCGAGATATCGCCCAGCAGCGGCGGATTCGGCGCGGGCGGATCGGCGGTGGTCCGACCGGCGAACAGCACCGCAGTGGGTAGTAGTGCACCGGCGACCACGAGATGCCTTGCGGTCGCCCGCTTTCGCTGACCGTAGGATCGGAAACACTTGCGCGAGAACTTCATTCGCCGACGGCGCCCGAAGGGCCGGTGCTGTCCTGGAACTGGGACCGGGCGTGGACGAAGGCATCCTTCGAGATGTCGATGACACCGGTGTACGGCCGCTCCAGATTGTGGATCGCCAGCAGTGTCGAGCCGATTACGACGCCCAGCAGCGCGGTCATCGCGACGCTGCGCCGGGTGACCTGGACCCCCGTCAGCACCGGATTCAACACCACCAGGATCGCGCCGAGCCACATGGTCACATAGAGGAAATGGGGAATCACACCCTCCATGTCCAGGGCTCGGTCGTGGCGCGCCTGGGTCGCCTGGTCGAGGCCGTCGAGCGCCCGGGATCGGGCATCGGCGGCGGCAGGAACCGTCGCCTGCACAGAGGTGACGGCGTTGCGCAGCGCCTCGAGCGTCTCGCCGGTCGAATCGCTCAGACGGTTCTGCTGCTCCATCGACGGCCACTCCTCGGTGAGCACCTGATCGGTATAGCTGCGCACCAGGTCCTGAACGTGCTGTCGGTCCGGTGCGGGCAGGTCCTCGGCCGCCCGGTAGACCTCGACCAGCCCCTTCGCCTCGGTGACGGTGTGCTGGTGCGCGCTCTGGTGCTGCTGCCAGCAGACCACGAACACGAAGGCCACCACGGCGGTGAAGAACGTCTTGGCCAGATCGAGCGCCAGCGCACCCGCCGACTCGTCACCGGCCTGCCGCCACGAGTTCGGCCGCAGCCAGTCCCCGACGACGAAGGCCACCGCCGCGGCCACCCCGGCCCCGGCCGCAATCAGCAATTCCTGAGCCATCGCGCTCCACTCCCCGTCGTCGGGTCGACAAATTACGCGTGCACGGATGAAACGCCGAGGATATCCCCCGGCCTCGATGCGGACGAAACGGCTACGGAGAAGCCTAGTCCCGGCCCACTGCCTGCATGTTCGGGAAGTTATCGAAGTGTGACCGGGAGCCGAGAGGAATGAGCTAGTTGGTGGCTACTTCGTGTCGGCGCTCGGGCGGCGCGGGGACCGGCTCGGCGCTCGCGGCAACCACGACGGTGTTGCCGCCCAGCCGTTTCGCTCGATACATCGCGGCGTCGGAGTCGCGCAGCAGCTGGCGGTAGGTGGTATCGGAGTAGTGCGTATCCGGGTGGGTCGCATCGAGGACCGCCACGCCCACGCTGGCGGTGATCGTGACCGGAAGATCGGGCATCGTCTCGATCGCGCGGCGCAGCCGATCTCCCATGGCGGCGGCGTCCTCACGCAGGTAACCCACCACCACGAACTCCTCCCCGCCGGTACGGGCGAGAATCGCGCGATCGACCGCACCGCGCAGACGCTGCGCCGTGCGTATCAGCACCTCGTCGCCGAAGGGGTGGCCGAAGGTGTCGTTCACGGTCTTGAACCGGTCCAGATCGATCGTGGCGACGTACATCGTCCCGTGCGGGCAGCGGCCGATGCGTGCCGACAGGTAGGAATCGAGGCCGCGCCGGTTCATCAGGTCGGTCAGCGGATCGGACAGGGCGTCGACCCGCAGCAGCCAGTTACAGAACTGGACGAAGGGCAGGATCACCGCGACGACGACCACCATGACCAGAACGATCGTGATGCCCAGGGCCAAATCCTGCCGGCCGGTGCCGCCCTGTCCGCCGCCCGGCAGTCTGCCGGTGGCGATCAGGACCGCCAGTATGACGCTCGTCAGCACCGACCATCCGATGTGCAGGGCAAGGATGCGCGGTCCGTGGAAGACGGCGACATATCCGCCCATCGCCATCAGCAGAACGACGCCGAGGACTCCGATGGTGCGGTCGTGGACCAGCAGGACATTGGCGGTGGCGTCGATATCGAACAGGGCGATCCACACGATCGACTCGGCCTCGCGCGGCCACGGCAGCAACCACCACCGCAGTGTCCATGCCCCGGCGAAGGCGGCCTCCACCCAACCCTGCACCTCGTACACCGGACCGTCCACGTCACCCTGTGCCATCGCGGCCAGCAACGCGGTCACCAGCATAACGATCCCGCCGGCGCCCAGCATGAATTTGAATCGGCCCAGCGCCCCGCGAGCGTCGAGAGTTTCCACCAGCCAGTGATAATCGACCTGGTCGCGCCACCAGGTTCGAAACATCGGTCGGCTGTCGGTCATCGAGCTTCCGCCTTGGGTCGGCAACGGAGTCGAGCATTTGCCCAGGGATGTCCCCGGCGATCCGATACGGCGTGCTGATCGAGGTTATGGCGAATGCCGGTCACATGCAATGTGAGGTCATCCATACCCGGTTCTGACCGGGGCGTTCGCTGCAGGATTGCCGAAGCGAACGATCAGCCGAGGCGAACGGGGAAGGCCGCGAGGTCGTTCTGGGTCAGCACCGGCAGGTTGCGGATCTCCTCGGCGGGCACGGCCAACCGCAGACCGGGGAAGCGGCCGAACAGGGCCGGGACCGCGATCACCGTCTCCAGGCGCGACAGCGCGGCACCGGGACAGATGTGCGGGCCGTGGCCGAAGGAGATGTGGCGGGCGGCGGTCGGGCGGGTGAGGTCGTAGTCGTCGGCGTCGGGGCCGTGCACGGTGGTGTCGCGGCCGATCGCGCGGTAGGACATGACAACGCCGTCGCCCTTCGCGATGACGGTGTCGCCGACGCCGATGTCCTCGGTCGCGAATCGCATCAGCAGGTGAGTCACCGGGCCGTCCCAGCGCAGGGTCTCCTCGATGGCCTGTTTCCACTCGTAGTCGCCGCGGCGCAGCAGCTCGAACTGGTCGGGGTGACGCAGCAGGGCCCGCACGGTGGTGAGGATGAGCGAGACGGTGGTTTCGTGCCCGGCCGCGACGAGCGCCTTCAGATTGCCGACCACCTCCTCCTCGGTCAGCGGATCGCCGCCGTCCTCGGCGAAGATGAAGGCGGAGGTGAGATCGTCACCGGGCTGGGCGGTCTTCTTGCGCACCATCTCGGTGAAATAGGCGTCCAGGTCGTCGATCACCCGCAGCCGCTCGCCCTGCGGGGTCAACAGCGAGAAGAACGCCTTGTACCACTCGAGCAGCATGGGCTGATCGGCGCGGTCCACACCCATCAGCTCGCTGACGACCCGCATGGGCAGCGGGTAGGCGAACACCGATTTGAGGTCCACGATCGCACCGCCGCGACCGGCGCGTGCCAGATCGTCGAGCAGTTCGGCGGTGAGCCGCTCGATCACCGGGCGCATCGTGTCGAGGCGGCGCGGTGACAGGGCCTGGGTGGTCTTGATCCGCAGCCGTCGATGTTCGGCGCCGTCCACGGTGAACATCGACCGCCCGGCGTCGATCATGCCGATCAGCGGCCACTGCCGCGTCACGACTCCGGACTGCCACAGCGACCACGCAGTGATGTCCTTGACCAGCCGTTGATCGACCAGCAGTTGCCGGGCGAGCGCATGGGTGGTCACCGTCCACGCGGGCACACCCAGGAGCTCTATGCGGGCCAGCGGTCCCGCCGCGCGCAATCGGCTGGTCTCACCGTGCAGATCGCCGATCATCGGGTCGATCACGATGGTTTCCGCGTGCGGACATGGCCGGCTCATCGGGCACCTCCAGCGGTCCGAGACACGAGGCCCCGGACCTCTCCGTCTGCACGGGCTGTCTCAAAAACCCAGACCGCCAGGCGATTTCGAATTGTATGCATGAGCATAACTCGGCCGCGGTTACCCTGGCGCCCGAACGGCACGCGGGCCGGAACCGTACGAATCGGTCGCCCTCGAGTACCGGATCTCACACCGTGTTTGCCCGCCAGATGCGCGGGAACGCCTCGAACATGAACGGACGAGGCGAGCCCGGCGAGGACATGTTGAGTTCGACCGAAAGCCTGGATTCCGACGAGGTGCGCAACGACGACGGCGATGCGGTTGTCGCTCCGCCCGACGACTGGACCGGCGCCGACCGGTACGGGATGACGTCGCGGGAGCAGCGGGAAGGACAGCCGCTGGCCGATCGGCTCGCGCAGGAGGAGCCCGACGTCGGAGCGGGCCGGTCCCGCGAGGACGACGGCGGGACCGCTGCCGAGGGTATCGACGCGGTCCGCCCGGACACCCGCGGGCACGCGGCGACACCCTCGCGTCAGCACGCCGGCCAGATCGACGACACACCCGAGGACGGTGAGTCCTTCTATCCGGTGGAGGAATAACCGGCTCCCGGTCCGAAATCGACCCCCTTCCTCGATGATTCGACCGCCGGTCGGCACGGCGATGTGCAATGTTGTTATCGCCCAGGGTGATACCGCACCGGCGAGCCGAGGCGGGAGGCATCGGAAAGGGGGTGCGGCGAGGCCATGTCGGAATCGAAGTTCAACGGGCCGCGTCGGACCGGCGAGATCGGCGGCACCGCGGGGGCCGTGCCGGTCTGGCCGGGAATGATCCCGCCGTCGCAGCCGCGCCGCCGCCACGCCCGCCCGCGCCCGCACCACCGGCACCGGATGATGGTCGGGACGTTCGCGATGATCGGGACCGCGGCCGTGGTCGGCGGAATCGTGTTGGCCCGGGTGGAGGCCGGGATTCAGCCCGAGGCGCTGGTGAGCGCCGCCGATCCGATCCTCGGTGGCGGTCCCGGCTGCGAGGCCACGCGGACCGCACAACTGGTGCGCGGCAACGGAGTCGGCTCGACCGCCTCCGGACCCGACGCCATCCTGGCCTTCCAGCACGCCTACTACGTGGCTCGCTCCGGGGGGCTGGCCCGATCGGTCACCACCGCCGACGCCTGGGTCTCTTCACCCCAGGTGATCGACCTCGGCATCGCCACCGTCCCCGCGGGAACCCGGCACTGCGTCCAGGTCGCCCCGCTCCCGGACGGCCGGTTCGACGTACAGGTCACCGAGACCCGCCCCGACCGGTCCACCCGCACATACCGTCAGATCGTCACGGTCGCGGACCGTAACGGCACCACACTGATCACCCGCATAGATGCACCCCGTCCCACCCGCTGAACCCACCGGGCCCCTGTCCTCGCCACCTGCCGCCGTCTCGGCCTGGGCCCCTTCGGTATTCCGGCGGGTCTCGTCGATTACCGGCACGGAGCTCGCCTCGGCGGCGATCGGTCGGTACTGTCGGTAGCGACACCCCGACCGAGTGGTTGGTCGGGAAAATAGCAAAAGGTCAGGCGAGACGAACGGGGTGCTGATGGACGACCGGATCGAGCAGTGGGTGGCGAAACTGGATCTGGCGGCGAAATTGCGGCTCATCTCCGGGGCGGGGATGTTCCGGATGGCCGGTGAGCCGGCCATCGGGCTGGCGGCGATGCCGATCTCGGACGGCCCGTCGGGAGTGCGCGGCGAGAACTGGGACGAGCGGGACCCCTCGGTGAGCCTGCCCTCGGGGACGGCCCTGGCCGCCACCTGGGACCGGCCGCTGCTCGGTGAGATCGGCGCCCTGATCGCCGCGGAGGCACGCCGCAAGAACGTGCACGCGGTACTGGGACCGACCATCAATCTGCATCGGTCGCCCCTGGGCGGCAGGCATTTCGAATGCTTCTCCGAGGATCCGATGCTCACCGCCGAGATGGCCGCCGCGTACGTGCGGGCGGTGCAGGAGCACGGCGTGGCCGCGTGCCCGAAACACTACGTGGCCAACGATTCCGAGACCGACCGCTTCACCGTCGATGTGCGCGTGGACGAGCGCGCCCTACGCGAACTGTATCTGTATCCGTTCGAACGCAGTGTGCAGGCCGGGGCGTGGATGGTGATGGCGGCCTACAACTCCGTCGCCGGTGTCACCATGACCGAGAATTCGCTGCTGGACGAACCGCTCAAGGGCAGTTGGGGTTTCGACGGCGTGGTGGTCTCGGACTGGACCGCGGTGCGTTCCACCGAGGGCGCGGCGCGCGGGACCGATCTGTGCATGCCCGGCCCGCCCATGCTGTGGGGTGAGCCGCTGGCGGAGGCGGTTCGAGGCGGCACGGTGCCGGAGGCGGCGATCGACGAGAAGGTCCGCCGCATCCTGCGTTTCGCCGTCCGCGTCGGCGCGTTGGACGGAACGCCCCGCCCCACACCGGAATTCACCGACGAGAAGGCCCAGCAGCTGGTGCGCCGAGCCGCCGCCGATGCCATGGTGCTGGTCCGCAACGACGGCGTGCTGCCGCTGCGCCCGGACACCACGGTGGCCCTGCTGGGCCCGGGTGCGGCCGAGCCGCGGTTCATGGGCGGCGGCAGCGCCACCGTGATTCCCGGTCACACCACCACCCCGCTGGAAGGTTTGAAAGCCGTTGTGCCGGTGGTTCATACACCCGGCGTGCGGGTCACCGACGGCCTCGCGCCGGTACCGGTGGAGCTGATCACCGACCCCGAGACCGGCACACCCGGGCTGAGCCTGCGCTATCTGGACGGCGAGAGCCTCATCGACACACAGCACCGCACGGCGGGCACGCTGGTCCTGTTCGGCGACGCGTCGGCCGCGCGGGCGTCGGCCGTCCAGCTGCATGCCCGGCTGCGCGCCGATGCCGACGGCGAATGGCGGATCGGGGCGGCGGCGATCGGCGGGGTGCGTGTCGAACTCGACGGCGAAACCGTTCTCGACGAGACCGTCGCACCCGAGAGCGCCGATCCGCTGAACGCGCTGATGGACCCACCGCAACGAGCGGTGCCCCGCACGCTGGCGGCGGGGCAGGAGGTCGACGTGCGGATCACCGTCGCCACCCCGCAGGCGATTCCGGGACTGGGCGTACTGCTCGGCGTCACACTCGGCATAGTTCGGCCGCGGCGCACCGAGGACGAGGAGTTCGCCGCGGCCGTCGAGGCGGCACGCACCGCCGACGCGGCGGTCGTGGTCGTCGGCACCACCGAACTGATCGAAAGCGAGGGCGCCGACCGCACCACACTGCGCCTGCCCGGTCGGCAGGACGAACTGGTCGCGGCGGTGGCGGCGGTCAATCCGCGCACGATCGTGGTGGTGAATTCCGGTGCGCCGGTGGAGATGCCGTGGCGCGACGAGGTGGCCGCGGTGCTGCTGTCGTGGTTCCCCGGACAGGAGTTCGGTGCCGCGCTCGCCGACGTGCTCACCGGCGCCCGCGAGCCCGGCGGTCGGCTGCCCACCACCTGGCCGAAGACCATGGACGAGGTTCCGGTGCTGAGCACGACGCCGGAAGGCGGCACGCTGCGCTACGAGGAGGGCGTGCACATCGGCTACCGCGCCTGGCTGCGCGGCGGCCTCGAGCCCGCCTACCCCTTCGGATACGGACTCGGCTACACCAGCTGGGAACTGAGCGACCTCGCCGTCTCCGGTCACACCGCCACGGTCACCGTCCGCAACACCGGCGACCGCCCGGGCAAGCAGGTGGTGCAGGCGTACCTGTCACGTCCGCACAGCGCGCTCGACCGGCCGGTGCGGTGGCTGGCGGCGTTCGAGACGCTCACCCTCGGCCCCGGACAGTCGCGACGGGTGGATATTCCCCTGCCGCACCGAGCCTTCGAACACTGGACCGCCGACGGCTGGGCCACCGAGCCCGGCCCCTTCACCGTGCACATCGGCACCTCGGTGTCGGACCTCCCGCTGCACGCCGAGATCGCCTGACCGGGCGAATATACCGACAGCCGCCGTTGCGGGCTTTTTGCTGCTCGGTCGCCTACGCTCCCGTGCAGTGGCAGCGGTGGCGTACTGGACGAGTGACCAGTACGCTTCGCCGCACCAGACATTCCGGCACCGAAGGAGTACTCGTGACGGTCTCCCGGCGATCGATGCTGGCCGGCAGCGCGGCGGCGCTGACGGCCGGTGTGGTGGGTGCGCAGACCGCGCACGCGCATCCGATGCGGCGCGCCGCCGACGGTCAGGACTATCTGATCGGCTGCGGCATCGCCGATGTCACCGGCGCGGTGGCCGGTCAGGGCATGATGGGCTATTCCGAGCTGGACCAGGTCGCCACGGGCCTGCTGATGCGATGTTGGGCGCGGGCCTACGTCATCGTCGACCGCGCCACCGGCGACCGGGTCGCGTTCGTGACCGTCGACATCGCCTGCCTGTTCCAGTCCGTGCACCTGGCCGTGCTGCAGCGGTTGGCGCAACGCTTCGGTGACCTCTACACCGAGCGCAACGTCAGCATCAACGCCACCCACAATCACAACTCCTGCGGCGGCACCGCACGCGAATACGCCTATTCGCTGGCCGCCTACGGCTTTCAGCAGAATTCGCACGAGGCCGAGGTCAACGGAATCGTGGCCGCGATCGTCGCCGCGCACGAGCGGCTCGCGCCCGGCAGTCTGCTGCTCGGTCGCGGGGAACTACACGACGCCGCGGCCAATCGCTCCCGGGTGGCCTTCGACCTGAATCCGCCGGAAGACAAGGCCGAATTTCCCGATGCCATCGATCCGGCGGTGACGGTGCTGCGGCTGCGTCAGGGCGGCCGCGATGTCGGCGCCATCACCTGGTACGCCACCCACGGCACCTCGCTGACCGATCGCAACACCCTGATCTCGGCCGACAACAAGGGCTACGCCAGCTATCGGTGGGAGCACGACGAGATGGGGGTGCGCTACCTGGACGGCCAACCCGGTTTCGTGGCCGCCTTCGCGCAGACCAACCCGGGCGATATCACCCCGAACCTCAACGTCACGCCCTGGCATCCGAGCGGTCCGACCGACAGCAATCGCCTCGACTGCGCCCTCATCGGCGAACGTCAATACCAGGCCGGGCGTGCGGCTTTCGCGGCGGCGCGGCCGATGGGCGGCAGCGGCATCGACACGGCCCTGCGCTATGTGAACATGGGCGACACCGCCATCGACGGCGACTACACCCCCGACGGTAAGCCCGCGCGCACGACACCGGCGATGATGGGCGCCTCGGCGGCGGCCGCCAGTTCGGAGGACAACTGGAAAACCCAGCTGCCCTTCCTGTTCGAGGGGCAGCAGAACCCGGTCGTGGCGGCGCTGGGTGGGGTGAACGCACCGATCGAGCAGTGGATGCGAGATGTGCAGGCGCCCAAGCTGATCGTGGCCCCGCTCGGGATCATGCCGCCGCGCCCGTGGGTGCCGCTGGTGGTGCCGATTCAGATCCTGCGCATCGGTGAGCTCGTATTGGCCTGCGGGCCCGCGGAATACACGGTGGTGTCGGGGCTGCGGATCCGCCGGGTGGTCGCCCGCGCACTGGGCGTGCCGCTCGAGAACGTGCTCATGCAGGGCTACGCCAACGGCTACTGCGGATATGTGGCCACGCCCGAGGAATACGTCTCGCAGCAGTACGAGGGCGGGGAGACGCTGTACGGCCGGTGGACGCTGTCGGCATATATGCAGGAATTCGACAGGCTGGCGCGTGCGGTGGCGGCGCGCATCGATCCGGGCCGCGGCCCCGCGCCGCTGGACTGGACCGCGGGCCCGCAACCGAATCTGTTGCCGCCGGTGCCTCCGGACGTGCCCGTGGCCGGACACCGCTTCGGGGACGTGATCACCGCACCCGCCGCGGATTACCGGGCGGGACAGACGGTTTCGGTAGTGTTCGCCGGAGCGCACCCGAACAACGACTTCCACACCGGCGGCACCTATTTCGAGGTGCAGCGCACGGAGGGCGGGACCTGGCGGCGGGTGTTCGACGACAACGACTGGTGCACCGAACTGCACTGGTCGCGGCCCGACGGCCAGCCCGCCGCATCCTTGATCGGCATCGACTGGACCATTCCCGAGGGGACCGAATCCGGCCGCTACCGCATCGAATACAGCGGTGACAGCCGCGACGGCGCGGGCGCGGTGACCCGATTCACCGGCACCTCACCCGAATTCGGCGTGGGCTGAGCGCGGCTGTTCGCCGGCGACCGACTGTGATTGAGTGGGACGCACCGGTTCGTACGGTCCAGTGAAAGGAGCGGTGTGCCATGACGATCGATGTCTGGGCTCAGCACCCCACGCCCCGTTTCCTCGCCCACGAGATGTTCGCCTCGCTGCGGCGATGGAGCGGCGCGACGATCCCGACCGAGCCCATACCGCTCTCGTTCACCCTCGAGGCGATGGACGCCGCGGGGGTCGATCGCGCGGTCATCAGCGCATGGCACGCACCGGAAGGATCGCTGATCGGCAACGACGAGGTGGCGGCGTGGGTCGCACAGGCCCCGGATCGGTTGTCGGGCTTGGCCTCGGTGGATCTGCGCAAGCCGGTCGCGGCGGTGCGGGAGCTGCGGCGGCGGGTCCGCGACGAGGGATTCAAGGGGTTGCGGGTGCTGCCGTGGCTGTGGGAGACCCCACCGACCGATCGGCGCTTCTATCCGCTGTTCGCCGAATGTGTCGAACTCGGGGTGCCGTTCTGCACACAGGTCGGCCACACCGGACCGCTGCGGCCCTCGGAGCCCGGCCGCCCGATTCCCTACCTCGATCAGGTCGCCCTCGACTTCCCGGAACTGACGATCGTGTGCGGGCATATCGGATATCCCTGGACCGAGGAGATGATTGCCGTCGCGCGCAAACACGAGAACGTGGTGATCGACACCTCGGCCTACACCACCAAACGTCTTCCGCCGGAACTGATCTCGTATCTGAAGACGGGCAGCGGGCGGCACAAGGTGCTGTTCGGCACGAACTACCCGATGATCATGCCGGGACACGCCCTCGCGGGCCTGGACGACCTCGGACTGGATGCCGAGACCCGCGAGCTGTATCTGGAGGGCAACGCGCGCAAGGTGTTCCGGCTGTGAACAGCTACGGGCGGCGCAGCGACCAGACCTGGGCGGCGATCCGGGCGAACAGGCGGATGGCGGGATCGCCGACGGCGCGGCCGTCGGCGAGCGGTCCGCTGTAGCAGACAGCCAGCGCGTAGGGCGGTGCGTCGGGCGGGATGACCAGGGCTGCGCTGTCTCGTCTGCGGCGTGACCGGTAATTCTTCCCGGCCACGCGGGTGCCCGCGGGCATGCCGATCGCGAGATCGTCGCGGACGCCGGTGCGTTCGAGGGGTGTCAGTTCGTCGAGGCGCAGGGCCAGCATCGTGCGTGCCAGACCCGCCGCGGTCACCGGTTCGTCGGCGGTCGAATCCGGATGGGGGACAGTCGCATTGAGTGCGTAGAACGGTTCCTCATCCTGCCGGACTGCGCAGATCGACAGCATGCTCACAGCCTATCGACGACGACTGTGAGATTCCGGCAATACGGACGTTACGGGCAACATATATCTTTCGGCGGGTCTTGACCCGGAGGGTCCGGTCTGCATCGCCTCGGGCCAGGCGAGCCTGGGGGCATTGCGGGTTGTGCAGGGGCGGTTCATGCTTTGGGTACAGAGAAAGCTCGGTCGGGGACCCCACTCGAACAGGAGCAGGCTCATGACGATCAGGCGTTCGGTGACGGGACTGTCGGCGGCGGCCGCGCTGGCAGTCATCCCCTTGGCGGCCACCGCCGCACCGGCCGCGGCCTCGGTCGTTGCGCCGATGCCGACGATCTATACCCTGGCTACTCAGTTCGGCGGGCTGTGCGCGGGCAGCCTCAACCCGGTCGCGGAAGTCTACGGCCCCACCGAAAATCCGTATGTCGGCGCGAAGGTCCACATCGGCGTCAACCTGTACGGCTTCGGCCGCTGCGCCACCACCGGGACGATCGCCTGGCGCAATCTCGACACCGGCGCCCAGCACAGCTATCCGATCTGGCTCCAAGCCGGAGCGACCACCTCCGCCGACATTTTCGCCCCACCGGGCCGAGTCCAGGTGACCCTCACGGCCTCGGAGGCCCACTTCCCGCCCGACAGCACCACCGAAATCAGGATCTCCCCCCGCGCCTGACCCTGCCCGCGGTGCTCTCGGGATGGCGGAGCGGTACGGCGGATCGTCAGGCGGGGGTGGTTTCGCTTGTGGCGCGGGCTATGTCGAGATGGGCGGCCAGGGCGCGGCCTGCCGCGTGCAGGGGTTCGGGGGAGCGCAGTGTGCGGCTGAGGATGAAGGCTCCCTCCAGGGCGCTCAGCATCGCCAGCAGCAGTTCGCGGGCCGGGGCGGGGCGTAGGCCGCGGCGGATGAAATAGGCGGTGCCCTCCTCGATCCAGGAGGTGATCACCTCGGCGGCGACCTCGCGCAGCGCGGGCTCGCTGTCGGCGATCTCACCGGCGACGGTGCCGACCGGACACATGTTCATCCAGCCGGACTGCTCGATATCGGCCGCCGCGGCGTCGAAGGCGGCCGGAATCGCCTCGCGCAGATCCTCGTACGGGTCCATCAGCAGCGGCAGCAGCCGGATGTAGGCGGCGCCGCTGGTGCGTAGCGCCTCGGCGGCGATCTGCTGTTTGC
This sequence comes from Nocardia transvalensis, assembly GCF_015477765.1. GTDB lineage: Bacteria > Actinomycetota > Actinomycetes > Mycobacteriales > Mycobacteriaceae > Nocardia > Nocardia transvalensis_A. The sequence continues at coordinate 105,156 of NZ_JADLQQ010000002.1, forward strand.
CCTCCGGAAAGTGGTGGTAGAGCGAGCCGATCGGGGCGTGGGCGGCCGCCGTGAGCTGTTTGACGCTGGTGGTGCCATAGCCCTGTCGGCGCATCAGCTCGGCGGCGGCGGTGACGATCCGCTCCCGGGTGCTGGTTGACATGTTCTCCGCCATGGTTACACACTAGAGCATGCGCTCTAGAGTGAGCGCTCTAGCGGAAGGGAAGCCGATGCCCGTCGTCGAGGTGACCGCCGGTCGCGTGCACTATGTCGAGCAGGGCGAGGGCCCGCCGGTGGTGCTGCTGCACGGATTGCTGATGGATCACACGGTGTGGGATCCGGTCATGGGCTTGCTGCCCAGCGGATTTCGCTACATCCGACCCGTGCTGCCGCTGGGTGCGCATCCGGAGCCGATGCATGCCGAGGCCGATCTGAGCCTGCGCGGTCAGGTCGAACTGGTCGCGGAATTGCTTGCGACACTGGATCTGCGCGAGGTCACGCTGGTGCATTCGGACTGGGGTGGGGCGCTGTTTCTCACCGCATACGGTCTCGACGAGCGGGTGTCGCGGCTGATCATTTTGCCGTGCGAGGTGTTCGACAATTTTCCGCCCGGATTGCCCGGGAGGATGGCGGTATTGGCGGTACGCCTGCCCGGTGGCACGACAATAGCCCTGCGACAGTTGCGAATTCGTGCACTTCGGCGCACGCCGCTGCTGTTCGGATGGATGGCGCGCTCACCGCTACCGGACGAGATGGTGCGAGGCTGGACCGAACCGGGCCTGCGCGATCGGCGGATCCGCCGCGATCTGCGCAAGTACGGATTGTCGTTGCCGCCGGATCGAGAACTGATCGCGGCCACCGAAGCGCTGCAAGGATTCTCGGGCGATGCGCTGGTGCTGTGGTCGTCGGCGGGCAAGGTCATGCCGCGCGAGCACGGCCCTCGGCTGGCGCAGCTGCTCCCGGAGGGCCGTCTCGTCGAAATCGACGACGCCTACGTGCTGTCGATGATCGATCAGCCCGCGGCGGTCGCGAAGGCGATGACCGATTTCCTCACCGGCTAGTAATAGTGCCGGCGGCCGCCGATCGGGCGGCCCACGGCGCCCAGCAGGATCAGCACCGCGCCGACGACGGCGAGGATGATGCCGATCGTGGTGAGGATCGGGATGCCCAGCAGATAGCCCGCGATGATGAGCAGAATTCCGGCGATGATCATGATGTGCTCCCGTATCAGGCTTGCGGCTGGGCGGACCGGGACGGGCGCGAACCGCTCGGGCGGCGCAGGAAGCGATTCCACGACCAGACGGGCTGCTGCTGCGCCGAGGCCTGCCGATCACGCGACGTCGAGGCGAGATCCTTTTTCGCCGCGGACATCTCGCGGCGCTGCTGGCGTAGTTCGCGGCGAACCTGGGCGTGGCGTCGCGACGCGGACAGCGCCCCGGCCAGCAGCAGTGCGAGCCCGAACATGCCGACGGCGCCGACGACGGCACCCGCGGCGAACAGTTGGCCCTGCGAGCCGGTGAAATGCTGATTGAACACGGTGAAATCGGTGGACAGCAGATGGGCGTTGCCGACATTCGCCACCACCGCGGCGACGCCGACGACGAGCGCCGCGATCAACGCGAGCAATCCGATGAGTACTAACATGGCATTCCCAATTCCCAACGTTGCTGGACGTTATGTACCGGCAATGCCCGCCGCCGCACCGACCAAACCCCCGCCGCATCGGCCGGGTTACCATGCCCGCTGGTTTGAGGCGGGCCGTACGTGCTATGCGGTCGACGAACCGTTTTCGTATCGGGAGATGTCATGAGCACCTACACCTTCGAACTTCCGGAATTCGCCACCGACGCCGATCTCGCCGAGCGCACGCTGCGGAGGTTGGACACGACCACCGGGGTCGATGTCGACCCGGGATCGGAGACGATCACCGTCACCTCGTCGCTGACCCACAGCGAGGTGCTCGAGATCATCCGCGACGCCGGGGTAGCGGCGCGGTAACGGGCGGGCCATCGCGCCGAAACGGCGTGCCGCTACGGTGGATTGGTGCCGAGGAACCCCTTGCCCGCGGTAGGCCGGGCCATTGCGCGCCGCCCGTCGGTGATGCGGGCCGCGCCCGCCGTCGCCGTCCTGGAACGCGTCGTCCGCCGGATCACCGGTGGCCGGCGCGGCGTTCTGGATCTGGCCGGTCTGCCCTCGATAGAACTGACCGTGCTCGGTCGCAAGAGCGGCCTGCCGCGCACGGTCTCGCTGCTCTATGTGCCCGACGGCCCCGGCACCTATCTCCTGGTCGGTTCCAACTGGGGGAGTAAGGATCATCCGGCCTGGTCGGCCAACCTCAATGCCGCCGAGCACGCCGAGATCCACAGCAACGGCGAGCGTTTCAAGGTCCGCGTCCGCCGCCTCACCGGGCCCGACCGCGAGGCCGCCTGGCACCGCGCCGTCGCGTACTGGCCCGGCTACACCATGGAGCAGCGCTTGGCCCATCCCCGTCGGTTTCGCCTTTATGAACTGACCCGCATCTGAGCCTCGCCCAGTTCGAGCCTCAGGGCGTGGGCGAGGATTTCGCGGGCCCGATCGAGAGTGATCGATCCGCTGTGCCAGCGTTCGCTGAGTCCTTCGACGAGGGAGGTGACGTGTTCGGCGGTGACGGCGGGGTCGATGTCGGTGGTGCTGCGGGCCCGGCGGACGAGGGCCTCGACATCGCTGTTCCAGGAGTGGGTGGTGTCCCGCAGGGGTGCGCGGAGGTCGTCGTTGAAGACGGCGCTGGCGCGCAGTTCGCCCCACGCGATGCTGTTTTCGCGAATCTCTTCGTCGTCCTGGAGTTCGAGAAGCAGCAGCCGTTCGAGTTGAGCGCGAGGGTCGTCGGTGGTGGTGAAGGCGCTCCCGGTGTAGCGCTCGGCGCGGCGGTTGATGTGCTCGAGCGCGGCGTGCAGGACCCCGGCGCGGTCTTTGAAGTGGTAGTAGATCAGGGCCGTGGACACCCCGGCCTCGGCGGCGAGCTTTTCGATGCGCAGCCCGCGCACCCCGTCCTGGGCGATGACATGGACGGCTGCCTCCAGGATCTGGGTTCGGCGCTCTGACACGGCATCTCACTCCAGGTAGGCATCGGGGGAGGCGATCAGTCGGCGGGTTCCTGCTGGGTGGTGCAGTGGATGCCGCCACCACCGGCGGCGATGGCATCGATGTCGATCTGCACGATCTCTCGGCCGGGGAACAGCCTCTGCAGGGTGGTCTCGGTGGCGGCGTCGGTGCGGGGTCGCCGAATTCGGGGGCGATCACCGCGCCGTTGCAGACATAGAAGTTGATGTAGCCTGCGGCGAAGTCGTCGCCGGTGTGGTGCGCGCGGATCTCGGAGGGGCCCGCGAGCGGTTCGACCTGCAGGGGGCGGCCGTGGGCATCGGTGGCGGAGCGCAGAATGTCGAGATGGCGGCGGGTGACGTCGTAGTCGAAGGAGTCCGGGTCGTTGTCCAGACCGGCGACGACGACACCGGGGCCGGTGAAGCGGGCGTAGAAGTCGGTATGGCCGTCGGTGATGTCGTGACCGGCGATGCCGGGCAACCAGATCACCTTCTCGATGCCGAGCAGGCGATGGAGTTCGGCCTCGACCTCGGACTTGCCCCAGCCGCGGTTGCGATTGTCGTTGAGTACGCAGGACTCGGTGATGATCGCGGTGCCCTCGCCGTCGACTTCCAATCCGCCGCCCTCGAGAACCAGATCGGTGCGCCGGATCTCGACTCCGGCACGGCCGGCGACCAATCCCGCGACCCGAGCGTCGTTGCGGTGCTCTTGTTTACCGCCCCACCCGTTGAAGTTGAAGTCCACCCCGGCCTTGGCGCCGTTGCTCTCGACGAACACCGGCCCGGTATCGCGCATCCACAGGTCATCGATATCGGCGGGGACCAACTCGACGCCCGGCCCGACCATCCCGCGCGCCATATCCAACTCGGAGGGCCGCACCAGCATCGATACCGGTTCATACCGGGCGATGGTCGAGGCAATCGTCACCAAATTCGCGCGCACCCGCGGCAAAAGCCGCGTCCCCCAGATCCGTTCACTGGCCCCGAACGCCATCCAGGTCCGCTCGTGCGGCCGCCCCTCCTCAGGCATCACCCACGCCCGCCCGTCATCGCCCGCGCCCCCACCAGCATTCCCCGACCGAGACGACCCCGTCCCACCGCAAGCCCCCAACACCCCACCACCCATCGCCACCAACCCCGATCGCAAGAAAAGGCGTCGTCGCATCCCATAGCTTCCTTCTCTTCGACCCACGCGGCGACGACGACAGTATCCCTGACTAACTTTTCAGCCAACCCCAAAACTCGTGCTCCGCCCGCCTCCCGTCATTCCGGCGTGGAGCTCCACCCCATGCAGGCGCACCCCCTACATGTAGACGCACCCCTACAGCGGTTGCGTGTGTGGGTAAGGGGTGCGGCTGTGTTGGGTTCGGGGTGGGCCTCTGAGGGCAACGAGGGTTTGTTGTTTGCCCGCGCTCACGCCCCCAGGGCGTGAGCGCGGGCATCCGGATGAGAGGCCTCAGCCGCGGAGGCGTTCGGCGCGTTCCTTTGCGGTTTCGGCCAATTCGGCGCTGCGGGCCTGGGCGCGGGCGGCCAGTTCGGCGGCGCGTGCCTGGGCGCGGTCGGCGAATTCGGCTCCGCGGATCTGGGTGCGGTCGGCGGCGGACAGGCCACGGCGACGGGCGCGCCGGGCGGCGCGGCGGCCTCGGCGGTCGGCGGTTTCGGTCCATTCGCTGCCGCGTTCCTTGGCCAGGTCGGCGAGTTCGGCGCTGCGGGCCTGGGCGCGGTCGGCCAGCTTCTCGGCGCGCCGCCGGGCGCGGCGGCCGAGTTGGGTGCCCCGATCGCCGGCCACCTCGGCCAGGTCGCTGCCGCGGTCGAGCAGGTGGGCCCCGCGCTGCTTGGCGGTGCCGGCGAGCTCCGGGCCGCGGTCCTGGGCGGTCTCGACCAAGTGGGCGCCGCGCTGCTTGACGGCCTCGGCCAGTTCGGGGCCGCGTTCCTGCGCGAGGTCGATCAGGCGTGCGCCGCGGTGCTTGGCCGCCTCGGCCAGTTCGGGGCCGCGGTCCTGGGCCACCTCGACCAGGTGTGCGCCGCGCTGTTTGATGGCCTCGGCCAGTTCGGGGCCGCGGTCCTGGGCCACCTCGACCAGGTGTGCGCCGCGCTGTTTGGCGGTCTCGGCCCACTCCGGTCCGCGGTCCTGGACCACCTCGACGAGCTCCGCGCCTCGGTGGCGGGCGGCCTCGGTGAGTTCCTGCGCGCGAATTGCCTGCTCCTGCAGGCGGTCTCGCAGGGTCTCACTCGAACTGGCGCCGAAGGGCAGAGCGGCGGCGGCCCGGCGGGCGGCACGGCGGCCCCGCCAGCCCAGCGACGGTTTGCCCTCGGTGTCGGCGGCGGCGATCATCAGACCGCCCAGCAACCCGAGATCCTTCAGGAACGCCACCCGTTTGGCGTCACGGCGAGCCGGGTCGGGCTCGTTCCAGAAATCCTGTTCGGTCACCGTCGCCGGGACGACGGTGGCGGCCAGCACCAGCGCCGACAGCCGGGGCACGCGACCCAGCGCCAGCAGCACGCCGGCACCGACCTGGGCCGCGGCATTCATGCGGACCACCATGCCCGGATCGGATGGCAGTTTGTCGGCCAATTGCTGCGGCAGTTTCTGCTCGCCCTGCGAGACCAGCATCCCCGCGGCCTTGGCGCGCGGCTCCGGGTGCATCAGCGTGTCCACCCCGTCGACGACGAAGGCGGTGGCCAGCAGTGGGCGGGCCAGTCGGCGGATCAACATGACAAGAACCCTTTCCTCGATGGCTGTTTCGGCGAGTTCCCGCAGTTGTACACACCAAACGCGGCCGTACCGGTCGCCCTCAGGGAACGACGGTCACCGGCCAGCGTCCGGCCTTCACCAACCGTACCGCCACCGATCCGATCAGCCGGTGTCCGGTCTTCTCCGACGCGCCGACGACGACCGCATCGGCCTTGAGTTCGTCGGCGGCCTCGGCGAGGCCGGTGTAGGCGTCGCCGCGGCGGGTGAGAAATGTCCAGCGCCCGGTGTAGACGTCCTTGACCCGCTCGGCGTGCTCCTGGATCTCGCGCACCAGATCGTCGGCGATCTCCTCGGTCACGCCCTGCACGTCCGCGCCGTAGGCCCCGGCCATCGCCATGTACGGCTGCACGTAAACCATTGTCAGCAGCGCGTTCTGGCGGCGGGCGAGCCCCGCAGCATAGGCCGCGGCACGCCATGAGGAGTCGGATCCATCGACTCCGACCATGATCACGCGCGGTCCATCGGTGCCCAGTTCGAATCCCGTCGACGCGCCCGGCGCCCATTCGGGGGTGATCTCCTCCGACATGATCTCGAGCCTAGAGCCCACCGTCGACACGGGCGCGGAAGGTTAGGGTCGGATTCATGGGCGAACTGCAGCGACCGATTGCCGTCATGGGCGTGTCCGGTGCCGGGAAGACCACTATCGGGGTACGGCTGGCGGCGGCCCTGGGCGTCGAATACGCCGAGGGAGACGACTTCCATCCCGCCGCCAACGTGGCCAAGATGGCCGCGGGCACCCCCCTCGACGACGCCGATCGTGCGCCGTGGCTGGACGCGATCGCGGACTGGCTCACCGCCCATCGCGGCCGCGGCGGCGTGGTCACCTGTTCGGCCCTCAAACGCCGCTACCGAGATCGGTTGCGCGCCGCGGCCCCCGACCTGTTCCTGGTGTACCTGGACGTGCCGCGCGCCGAACTCGAGCGCCGATTGACCACCCGCACAGGCCATTTCATGCGCGTCCAGATGCTGCAATCCCAGCTGGACGCGTTGGAATCCCCCACCCCCGACGAACCGGGCATCACGGTGGACGGCACCCAAGATATCGACGCGGTGGTGGAGAAGATCCGCGCGGCTTTGAACCCGCCGCCGCGGCCCTAGGGGGCCGCGGCGGCGGGTATGTGAGGTGCCGTCGGGCGGCGGGTATGTGAGGTGCCGCCTGGGGTATGTGAGGTGCCGCCTGGGGTATGTGAGGTGCCGCCTCGGGTATGTGCGAGTCCGCTCGGTGTTGGCGTTGTTCGACAGGGCGGTCCGGCGCGGCAGCGGCCTGTCTTGATTCCGGCGCGCTTTCGGCCGGAATCAATGTTCGAGTTTGCGCAGGATGTTTTGGAGGGTGGTCAATTCGGTGGGGGAGAGGGCGGTCAAGGAGGGTGGGGCGGGGTCGGGGGTGGAGGCGGCGTCGGCGACGACCTTGCGGCCTGCGGCGGTGATGGAGACCAGTTTCGAGCGGCGGTTGGTGGGGTCGATCTCGCGGACCACCAGGCCGCGCTCCTCGAGGTCGTTGACCGTGACCGTGGTGGCGGGGGCGTCCATGGTGGCGGCGTGGGCCAGTTGCTTGACCGTCATCGGGCCCGAGCGCAGCCGACGGAGGACGCGAATTCTGCTGAAGGGCAAGCCGGTTCGTTCCACGACCGCGCGCTTGTAGGTGTCGCGGGTGTCCATCACGAAATGGGTCAGCAGGTGCCAGACCTCGTCGGGGGTGGGGGAATCAGCCGGCATGGGCGGGGACCTTCTGTTCAAGCAAGGGGGCAACCCGGTCACGGGACCGTTCGGCCCAGCGGGTGTTGGCGGCCACGCCCAAGGCGACAATGCTCGCGGCGAGTGCGGCCAGCACCCACCACAGGCTCGCGCCGGTCAACAGCCCACACAATGCCACACCCACACTCACCCCGACCTGGCGGCTGGTGGAGGCCACCGCCGCCGCGGCTCCCGCTCGGTCCAGCGGCATTCCGCTGACCGCCGCCGTGGTGATGGGCGCATTCACCATGCCGAAGCCGCTCCCGAAGACGGCGAACATGATCACCAGCAGCCAGAGCGGAGTGTCGGCCCGCAACGTGGTCAGCATGATGGCCGCCGCAGCCATCAGCGTCCCCGCGCCCAGCAGCGACGGACGGGTGCCGTACCGGCCCACCATCCGTCCCGACAGCGGCGAGAAGATCAGCACGCCCAGCGCGAACGGCAGATACAGCAGACCCGTGTGCACGGCCGAAAAGTGCCGTACTCCTTGCAGATACAGCGAGGCGCTGAACAAGAACGCACCCAGTCCGGCGAAGGCACATACGGCGGTGACCGTCGCCGAGGCGAACGGGACGCTACGGAAGAAGCGCAGATCGACGAACGGAGACCGGTGCCGCGCTTCGTAATACACGAACCCCGCCAGCGCCACCGCGGTCACCACGAAGATCACCGGCCGGTGTTCGATGAGCCCGAACACGAACGTGAACATCACCGCGATGGCCAGCACCTGACCCACCGGGTCGATACCCCGCACGGTGGCCGACTTCGACTCCGGAACGAACAGCGTGGTCGATACCAGCGCAATCGCGCAGATCGGAAGGTTGATCCAGAACACCGACTGCCAGCCCAGCGCGTCGATGAGACCGCCGCCGACCATCGGCCCCAGCGCGGTGGAGATGCCGACCACCGCACCCCACACGCCGACCGCGCGGGCCCGCTCCACCTTTCCGGTGAACACGGTGGTGATGATCGACATCGCCACGGGATTGAGCATCGACCCGCCCACCGCCTGGATGAACCGCGCCCCGATCAGCACCTCGATCGACGGCGCCAGGCTGCACAGCAGCGAGCCGAGCGCGAAGGTGGTCAAGCCGATGCGAAAGACGCGCTTGCGGCCGAACCGGTCGGCCGCCGCGCCCGACAACATGAGCAGGCTTGCCAGGGTGAGGGTGTAGACGTCGACGATCCACTGCAACCGCGACAGCGGTGCGTCCATTTCCGCTCGGATCGTCGGTATGGCGACGTTGACGATCGTCGCGTCCATGGACGAGATCAGCAGACTCAGACAGCACGTCACCAGAACGATGGTCTTCCGGCGCGCGCTCAACCCCTCAACAGTTGTAAGCACACAACGATTGTGAAACTACAACTATTAGCCTGGCAAGCCCTGTGCGCGAGGTCACCGAGCCACGGCCTCGCTCACCGCATTCGGTCCGTTGTAGGTGCGATCGGGGATCTGCTGAAGCTCGCTGATGACATCGTCGTCCGCGCCGTTGCTACGCGCCGCATCGATCAGGCTGTCGCGATCGCACGGGTAGTCGACGCCATGCAGGAATTTCTGCACCTGAATCGGGTTTACCATGGCGGCCACTCCTTTCCCTTCCGGGTATCTGCTCGGACGTTGCCGCAGTACCACGGGATCCGGACCACAAACCGGTTGAGGGCGAGCCGCGGGGGTAGCACGTCGATGTGTTCGTCACCGAGGAAAGGAGAGCCGCCGTGGCACAACCCATCACCACCGCCCTCGATCAAGAGCAGCAGCGCATCGCCGGCGATGCGCTGTGCGGCACGGTCGTCGACCTGATCGATCTGTCGCTGATCGCCAAGCAGGCGCACTGGAATGTGATCGGCCCCCGATTCCGCACGGTGCACCTGGCGCTGGACGAACTGGTCGCCGCCGCACGCGAGTTCACCGATTCGGCGGCCGAGCGGGCCACCTCGATCGGGGTCAGCCCCGACGGGCGCGCCGCGACCGTGGCCGAAGCGTCCGGCGCGGAAGGGTTTCCGGCGGACTGGCAGCGCGACGACGCCGTGGTCGAGGCGATCACCTCGAATCTGGCCGCGGTGATCACCCGGTTGCGCCAGCGCATCGACGCCACCGAGAAGGCCGATCCGGTGACCCAGGACCTGCTGATCGGCATCACCGCCCGGCTCGAGCAGCTGCACTGGATGTGGCAGGCGCAGCTGAGCTGACAGGCCCGAATCGCATGACCCGATATGAAGTGACCATTTCGTAACAATCGGTTACATCCACCCGGTAGCGTGCGGTGCATGACGATGGACCGCAAAGCGGAGGCGCCTGGCGCGCTACCCCTCGCCGGCAGTGGCGAGGAAGAAGGTTACAAGCGGGGTCTCAATCCCCGCACCATCCAGATGATCGCCATCGGCGGCGCGATCGGCACCGGCCTGTTCTACGGCGCGGGGGGCGCCATCGAACAGGCCGGGCCCGCGCTGATCCTGTGCTATCTGGCCGCCGGACTGGCGATTTTCGTGATCATGCGAGCCCTCGGCGAACTGCTGACCTACCGTCCGGTGTCGGGCAGTTTCGCCGAGTATGCCAACGAATTCCTCGGCCGCTTCGCCGGATTCGTGACCGGCTGGACCTACTGGGCGGTCTGGGTGGCGACCTGCATGGCCGAGATCACCGTGGCCGGCAAGTACGTGAAGTACTGGTTCGCCATTCCCGAGTGGGTGACGGCGCTGGCGGTGCTCGCATTGCTGTTCGCGGCGAACCTGATCTCGGTGAAGCTGTTCGGTGAGGGCGAGTTCTGGTTCTCCGCGATCAAGGTGACCGCCATCCTGGCGATGATCCTGATCGGCATCGGCGTGCTGACGATCGGCTTCGGGCATGCGGCCAATCCGACCGTGACCAATTTGTGGGCCGACGGGGGAGTGTTCCCGAACGGCTTCAACCAGTCGCTGCTGGCCCTGCAGATCGTCGTATTCGCCTATGTCGGCGTGGAATTGGTGGGCGTGACCGCGGGCGAGGCGGCCAACCCGCGCCAGACGCTGCGCAAGGCGATCAACACCCTGCCGTTCCGCATCGGCCTGTTCTATGTGGGCGCGCTGATCGTGATCATGTCGGTGGTGAGCTGGCGCGGCTTCCACGCCGGGCGCAGCCCCTTCGTGGAGGTGTTCTCCCAGATCGGAATTCCCGGCGCGGCGGGCCTGATCAATTTCGTGCTGTTGACCGCGGCGCTGTCCTCGTGCAACTCCGGTATCTACTCCACCGGGCGCATGCTGCGCAGCCTGGCGCTGCGACAGGAGGCCCCGGCCGTGCTCGGCGGACTGAGCCGCCGCCACGTTCCCTACGTGGGCATCGTGGTGTCGGCGGCGATGATGGTGATCGGCGTGATCGTGAACGTGATCTCGCCGGACAAGGCGTTCAGCTACATCACCTCGGTTTCCACCATGGGCATCATCTTCGTGTGGGGGATGATTCTGGTCTGCCACCTGCTCTACCGGGCGAAGGTGCGCCGCGGAGAGCTGCCGAGTGCGGACTATCGGCTGCCCGGTGCGCCCGTGACCACTGTTCTGGCACTGGCATTCCTGGGACTGGTAGTGGTGTTGCTGTTCTTCACCGACGGCGGCCGCACCGCCCTGGTGGTCGGACTGGTGTGGGGTGTGCTGGTGTGCGCCGGATACCCGCTGGTCAACCGCCTCGTGCACAGTAAGGAGACGGTCTGACTCAGGCCACGACCTTCTCCTTGATCAGCTCCAGTGAACGCACCCGCTCGTCGAGGTCGTAGATGCGGGTGTTGAGCATGATCTCGTCGGCCTCGGTGCGGCGCAGCAAGTCTTCGAGTTGCCGCCGCACCGTGGCCGGGGAGCCCAGCAGCTGATCCTTGCGACGCTGCGCGACGAACTGGCGCTCCTGGTCGGTGCTCGGGAAATTCGCGGCCTGTTCGGGGGTGGGCAGCGGGCTGCGCCGGCCCAGCCGCAACTGCAGGAAGGCCAGCTCGCTGGGGCGGGCCAGCAGATCGGCCTGCTCGTCGGTATCGGCGCAGACGGCCGAGACCGCGATCATGGCGTGCGGGCGCTCGAGCCGCGGCGAGGGCCGGAAGTTCTCCCGATACAGCGCCAGTGCGGCCTCGGTGTTCTCGGCGCTGAAGTGGTGGGCGAAGGCGAACCGCAGTCCGAGCATTGCCGCCAGTTGCGCGCTGAACCCGCTCGACCCGAGCAGCCAGATCTCCGGATTCTCGCCGATGCCCGGCACCGCGACGATCCCGTCGGCACTGTCGCCCTCGAAATAGCGGATCAGCGCCATCAGCTCCTGCGGGAACGATTCCGCCGACAGTCCCTCGGTCGTGCGGCGCAACGCCAGCGCGGTGGCCTGGTCGGTGCCCGGCGCCCGGCCGATACCCAGATCGACGCGACCGGGATGCAGGGCGTGCAGGGTGCCGAACTGTTCGGCCACCACCAGCGGCGCGTGGTTGGGCAGCATGACCCCGCCCGAGCCGATGTGAATGGTCGAGGTGGCCGCGGCGAGGTGGGCGAGCAGCACCGCGGGAGCCGAGCTGGCGATGCCCGGCATATTGTGATGTTCGGCCACCCAGAAGCGGTGATAGCCGAGCTCTTCGGCGCGACGGGCCGTTTCCGTCGTCGCGTGCAACGCGGCGCCGACGGACTCGCCGTATTGCACCGGTGCGAGGTCGAGAACGGACATCGGAACGTCGATCATGCCACTCAGAACGCCGGAGTCGTCCCATGTATTTCGGGATGTGACTCAGGTGCCGATGGTTCCGGCACCGATCGCCAGATAGGCCAAGGTCAGCGTGAGCAGAAACCAGCCCGCGCCCTGCCAGATCGGCCAGGCCCGATGCCGCCTCCACACCCGGTAGGTCTCGACGAACGCCCCAACCGTCCCGACCAGCAGCACCAGCCCCGGCCCGCCGACAATCCACCCCCGCGACGTCGCATCACAGTAGGTACTGGCCGCCTGCGCACATGCCTCTCGCCGACTTGCCCATTCGACAACCACCGCCGCCACCAGGACCGCCGCGGCGAGCACGCAGACCGAATACACGACCACGTGCCGAAACATCCCGGGATCGTGCCATCGCTTCTCGACATCGTCGACCACGTCGACCACCTCCTCACCCTCGGCGATACCCACCCTGACAGACCCCACCGAATCGATTGCGCACCGGGATATACGTATACATATACTGGACCCATGTTCGATCCGATCAGCCTCATCGTCGGCGCCGGACTCGTCGGCGTCGGCTGGGCTCTCGGCCGATTCGGCCGTCGTCCCGTTCGTCGCGGCGAGTCGGCAGCGCCGACGGCCACCTGTGGGTGCGGGCACGATTTGGCGCTGCACGATCGGCAGAAGGGGGTGTGCCACACCGAGATCAGCCGCAAAGGTCCTGCGGGACTGCGGGAGTGGGTGCAATGCGGCTGCCGTCGCTACACCGGTCCGACACCGCTCGACGAGTTGTTCACCCCGCCTGGGATGCCGCCGCTGGGGTGAGAGCGCGGGTCGGCGCGGGTGATCGCCGCGGCGATGCCGTCGAGGACGACGTCGAGGCCGAACCGGAAATCCTCGGACGCCACGTCTCGGCCCGGTTCCGAAGCGGGGAGAAAGGGGTTGGTGGCGAAGGCCTTCGCCGCTTCCGGATATCGGTCGGCATCGATCAGCCGCGCCACTGTGACGCCGTATTCATATTCGACAGTGGCCTGGTCGCGGCTGCCGCGGCCGGTGCGAAGCTGGCGTTCGAGCAGGCAGGACTGGCGCACATAGCCGTCGAGTAGGACGAGCAGACCCAGCTTGGTGCCCGAGCCCACTGGTGTGTCACGCAGGGGGCGCAGCAGCATATCGAGCCAGGCGATCGCGTGGGGGCCGCGCGGTGGTCCCGACGCCGGGATCTGTAGCAGCCATTCCCGGCGGGTGTAGATCTCGCGCAGGGCCGATGCGCCCGCGGACAGCCCGGCGCGCCAATCGCCCGATGCCGGGCGAATGTTCGGCGGGAAGCCCAGGGCCTGGTCGGCCATCAGTTCCAGCAGTTCGTCCTTGGACCCGATGTGGCGGTACAGCGCCATCTTGGTGAAACCCAATGCCTGCGCGACCTTTTCGAGGGTGACCGCCGAAAGGCCTTCGCGGTCGGCCAATTCCACCGCGGCCGTGACGACGCGGTCGATATCCAGGGCCGGTGGGCGACCCTGGCGCGCCGGACCCGTCAGCCGCCACATCCGCATCAGCGCGGGCGGCACGGTCTGTTGGTTCACGCTCACCTCCTCGTTCGAATCCATCGTGGCATCGGCCGCACCCTCGAGATAGTATCCGATGGAAAGTATCCGTTGGATACTAAAGCGGGGCGAATCGGGAGGACACCATGGCCCAGCAGCGCATCCACGACGTCGACGCACTGCGCGGGTTCGCGCTGCTCGGTATCTTCATCGTCAACATCACCTTCATGGCCTCGGCATATCCGGGCAACCTGGTCACCGACCCGGCATTCGCGGGTCCCCTCGACGATTTCGTGCGAACCACGTCGTCGCTGCTGGTGGACATGAAGTTCTACCTGCTGTTCTCGTTCCTGTTCGGCTACAGCTTCACGCTGCAGATGCAGGCGGCCACCCGCGCGGACGCGGCGTTCGAACCGCGGATGCTGCGGCGCGTCGCCGGGCTGTTCGCGATCGGCGCCGCGCACACGGTATTCGTGTACGGCGGTGACGTACTGACCACCTATGCCGTGGCGGGTCTGATCCTGTTCGCACTGCGAGGTATTCGTGATCGCACCGCACTGCGGCTCGCCGCCGCCCTGTACGCGCTGGTCACGCTGTCCTTGCTGGCGACCGGGCTGCTGGTGGACAGGTCCACGTTCATGCCCCCGGAGCAGGAGGCCTGTGCCGACGCCGCCCACGCGACCCAGGCCATGCTGGACGGCTGGACCGGTGTGATCGGCGAGAATCTGGATTGGTTGCCGATGCTGATTTTGCAGGCGCTCACCGTCCAAGGGCCCACCGCACTGGCGATGTTTCTGCTGGGCATGGTGGCGGGCCGACGCCGACTGCTGGCCGCGGTGCGCGGAAACGAGCCGGTGCTGCGGCGGGTGCAGTGGATCGGGTACCCGATCGGACTGGCCGGTGGTCTGGTGTACGCAGTCGGCGGCGGTAACGCGAATACCGTTGGGGTGGCCGTGAGTATCGCCACCGCGCCGGCACTGTCGGCCGCCTACGCGGTGACACTGCTGCAAGTGATGCATTGCCCTGCTACCGCGTGGGTGCGGTCCGCGCTCGCCCCAGCCGGGCGCATCGCACTGACCAACTACCTGGCGCAATCGGTGGCCGGTTTGCTGATCTTCACCGGAATCGGCTGGGGACTGGCCGGTTCGGTGTCACCCGCCGGATTGGTCGGCATCGCGCTGGCGGTCTTCGCGGCGCAGGTGGTGCTGAGCGCGTTGTGGTTGCGGCGGTTCCGCTACGGCCCGGCCGAATGGGTGCTGCGCTGGATCACCCTCGGCCACCTGCCCGCCCTGCGGGATCGGGAGACCGCGCGGGCAGACCCGGCGTGGTCGGTGCGGCGGAGATCCACGAGGGCCGGTGCCGCGATGGGGGATTCGTGCGGGCGCGATGGCCATTTCGGCGGAACCTGCCGCTCCGGGTCCTCCTCGCTGCAATGCTTCCGGATGGCAGGTACGTTGACGATCATGCGTACCGAGGGAGACTCCTGGGATATCAACACCGGCGTCGGGTCCACGGCCTTGTTCGTCGCCGCGGCTCGCGCATTGGCCGGGCGCGAACCGAATGCGGTGGCCGAGGATCCGTTCGCCGAGGTCTTCCTGCGTGCCGCGGGGCAGGAGTGGGCGGATCTGCTCGACGGCAAGGTCACCGAACATCCGTTGCTGGACCCCGGTTTCGGCGCGGCCTTCCGCGAATTCCAGTCCGCCCGCACGAAGTATTTCGACGACTACTTCCGCGCGGCCGCGGATACCGGTATCCGGCAGGTGGTCATCCTCGCCGCCGGTCTGGACTCCCGCGCCTACCGGCTGCCGTGGCCCGACGGCACCGTGGTCTACGAACTCGACCGCCCGCAGGTCCTGGAATTCAAGCGGGAAACGCTGTCGGACAACGGCGACAAAGCCCGCGCGCGGCGCCGCGAGGTCGCCGTGGACCTGCGCGACGACTGGCCGGCCGCGCTGCGCGACAACGGCTTCGACCCCGCGGCGCCGACCGCATGGCTGGTCGAGGGACTGGTCATCTACCTCCCGGCCGCCGCCGTGGAGCAGCTGTTCGACCACATCGCACAACTCAGCGCCTCCGGTAGCCGCGTCGCCGTCGAGGAGATGGACCCCCTGCCGGAGGCCACGCGCGCGGACTTCGCCACCCGGGACGACGCCGACGAACACGGCAAGGCCGAATGGGTCCACCTGATCTACAACGAGGTCCGCCCCGAAACCGCCCCCTGGTTCACCGCACGGGGCTGGGACGCCACCCGCGTCACCATCCCCGACTACCTGGAGGCCCTGGGCCGCAAGACAATTGCCGTGGGCCCCGCGGACAGCCACCTCATCCCGTCCCTGGTGAGCCTGGTGACCGCGATACGCCCCTGATCAGATGCGGTCGTAGATGCCGAGTGCGATCTCCACCGCCGCCGCGTTGCACTGGTCGTCGGTGAGGTCGAGGTCGCCCATCATGCCCACACTCCACGAGATCGCCGCCACCGCTTGGCGGGCATGGAAGACGGCCATCGGCTCATGGTCGGGCGCGGTCATCGCGTCGGCGACGGCCCGGAACTGGTAGCGCAGGTCGGCGCCCACGCCGAGGCGGCGAAACGCCGCCTGGTTCTCGTACATGAACCGCGTCATATCGCGCCCGGTGGAGTGCAGCACTGCGCCGTAGCGGCGCAGGATCTCGTGGCCGGTGCGCTTACCCGGCGGCTGGGTGGCCGCCCATTCGAGGATCTCGTCCACCCCCGTCCGCAGATCGTCGGCGAGGCTGACGACGATCTCCTCCTTGGAGCGGAAGTGGTAGTAGACGGCCGCCTTGGTGATGCCGAGCCGCTCGGCGATCTGGCGGATGGAGGTCTGGTCGTAGCCGTGGGCGGAGAACAATTCCATTGCCACCGAACGGATCTTGTCGCGCGTATCGGTGCGCCGCCCTACCACGATGACCCTCCAATCCTTACTTGACGACCGGTCAGGATCGAGCCTATCGTGACTACCGTTCCGCCAATACTTACCGGCCGTCAAGCAATGGATGGCCGCAGGCAGGAGTCGCGATGACCACTCCGTCCCTTCCGCAGGCTCTCTCCGGTCCACCGCTGACCGCCATCGGCGTCGCCGTCATCCGCGCGCGGGAAACCGAACGCCCCGACCGGCTCTACGCCGACCCGCTCGCGCAGGCATTCGTCGACGCGGCCGAGTCGGCATATCTGAGCCCGGATGCCCCGCCCGGCTCGGCCGACACCTGGGCAGCAATGCTGGGCTTGGTCGATGCGCTGTATGACAGCCGCACTCTGGCCGTGCGCATGGTGGACGACGACCTGCTGGCCGCCGCCGATGCCGGAATCGAGCAGATCGTGCTGCTCGGCGCGGGATTGGACACCCACGCGTTCCGGCTGGACTGGCCGACACCGGTGCGGCTGTTCGAAGTCGATCTCCCGCCGATGTTCGAGTTCAAGGAAGCCGTCCTGGCCGGACAGCATGCCGAGCCGTCCTGCGAGCGGATCGTGGTACCGGCCGATCTGCGCGAGGAGTGGGGGAGTGACCTGCTCGACCGCGGTTTCCGGCGGGATATTCCGACCACATGGGTGGATCACGTGACGAATTTCCTGCCGCGGGACGATGCCCGCCGGGCGGTCGTCACCATCACCGAATTGTCCGCGCCGGGAAGCGGGTTCGGGTTCCCGGTGACGGCGCGTCCGAGCTTTGCGCGCACTCTCGGCGCGGTGCCGGGGCTGGACTGTATCACCGGCGGTCCGGACGCTGCGACGGCCGAACACGGTATCGGTCCGGACGGCCAGGAATGGCTCGAAAGCCTCGGCTGGGCAACGACCTTCGTGTGCTTCGCCGACATGGTCGCACACTACGGGCGCGACCTGCCCGCCCCGATCGACCCGGGCACGGGCAACGTCGTGGCCGTGCGTAGATGAGTACTCGGGCAGGAGGGGAGGGCGTCGGCGGGCCTGTCTTCGGCACCCCCTGCTCACTGCCCGATGATCGAATTCATGATCGTCCCCGCGCTGGTCGCCACGACCCCGCCGATCATCGCGCCCGCCACCATCTTCGGTGACTCCAGGCGACCGCCGCTCCATTTCTCCCACGCGAATCGGCCGCCCGCATAGATGATCGCGGTGGTGCCCGACAGCAGCATGAACCAGGTGAAGTAGCGCACCAGCTTCATCAGTTTGTCCGCCGCCGGGGGCGTCTCCGGTGTCGGATTCATGATTTGGGTCAGGATCAACTCGTGCGCGGCTGTGAGGATCATTGGTTGCGCTCGCTCCGCATCGACGGTGGTGCGTCCACCCTCCATGGTAGGAGGGGCGCAGCGCATGACGCGTCAGCGATCCGTGATCGCTTGTCCGGGAGCGCATTTGGCGTCTACCGGGCTTGACACCTATTCGTCGTCGTTATCGGCGGACAGAAAGGCCGCCGCGGCGATCCATTGACGGCATCCGAGATGCCGGTCGTGGGCGCGCAGAATCGCGCGGGCGCGGCGATAGGTGAGATCACGGGGTTCGAGGGCGCACTCGTCGGTGGCGCCTACGGAATCGCATGTACCGGAATGCGGAAGCAGTTGGTTCATGGGACGCCTCTGGCCGTTCGCGGGGGAATAACGGTGGCGACGCTGGCGCGGGGCTCCCAACGATCCGGCGCTGTCCGGCCATCTTCGTCCAGACAAGCTTAGGTCTGCAGACTGTGCAGATGCAAGTACATCTGCACAGTCACAACAAGTGTCCGCAGATTTTGTGACGGTCCCCCGGGGGCTACGACCCTGAGCGCCCCGGCATAGCCGTGACCCTGAGCGCGGAGCGATCAGGGTTTGCGGGCCACTCCGCCGTACGCCGCTATCTCACGGACCCGGGCCAGTTCGAGCTCGGGCCGCCGCCAATGCGTGATCGGCCCGAAACCCGGGTCGAGCAGTTCCAGTCCCTCGAAGACGGCACGCAGTTCGTCCTGGGTGCGCGGGTAGTACGGCACGCCGCCGGACTTGGCGTACTCGTCGCACATGCGCACGTAGTGCGGGCTGTCGGTGGTGCCGTCCCAATACACCAGATAACTGCCCGACGGCACGGCGGCCATCACCGTGTTCACGATGCGGCGCAGATCCTCGTAGGTGCGGGCATGGCCGAGCACGCCCATGAACATCACCCCGATCGGCTTGGTGAAGTTCAGGACGTTGCGGGCCTCCTCGACGATCTGCTCGGGGTTGTGGAAGTCGGCCTCTATATATGTGGTGACCCCTTCGTCGGTCGTGCTGGTCAGCAGCGCCCGCGCGTGGGTCAGCACCAGCGGGTCGTTGTCGACGTACACGATCCGGGCGTCGGGCACGATGCTCTGGGCGACCTCGTGGGTGTTCTGCATGGTCGGCAGCCCGGTGCCGATGTCGAGGAACTGCGCGATTCCGGCCTCGCCCGCCAGATGTTTGACGGCGCGGATGAGGAAGCGGCGGCTCTCGGTGGCCATGGCGCCGATATCGGGGTCGATCTCCAGGCTGGCCTCGCCGACCTGACGGTCGATGTCATAGTTGTCCTTCCCGCCCATCCAGTAGTTCCAGATCCGTGCGGAATGCGGGATGTCGGTGCGGATCTCGGTGTTGTGCCCTGATGGCATGAGTCGCGGCTCCTCGTTGAGAGAATCCCGGGCGGCACCGCCGGCGTGCGGCCGGAGACGCGCACGGGTGGTGGATCTGAACGTGGTTGACAGTACAAGGTTCGGCTGATCCGGACAGGTGGGATGGGGTCTTCGATATGCACGCCCCGTTAAAAATTACCGACTGGTCGGCCTGTATTAACTGATTCGTCACGATTGTGGAGAATATGACAGATCAAGATTAAAGCCCTTGCGGCACTTGCTGTTCCGATGGCTGCAGATGTCTGCGAAGGGATCGATCTCCCGCAACCCGCGTGCTATCGTTTGGATGTCGGTTTCAACTGCAAGAACATTTGCGCGAACAGATGCAAGCACTACCCCCTTCCGTAGAGGGCGGTGGGGGGACCGATCGAGCAGGAGACAGCAATGACCGATACGACAGCTATGGTTTCTGGTCGACCGTCCGACTTGGCCTGGCGCAAGAGCACGTTCAGCAATCCGAGCGGAAACTGCGTCGAATTGGCCGACCTGGCCAACGGTTTGGTTGCCATGCGCAACTCGCGTGACCCCGAGGGCGCGGTGCTCGTCTACACCCGCCCGGAGATCGACGCGTTTCTGCGTGGCGCGAAGAGCGGGGAGTTCGACGATTTGGCGCGCTGAGCGGTAACATTGCTAATCGGCGCGGTGTGGTTCGCGACGAGGCGGTTGTGACCCTCACTGCCGGTGATCGTCGAGCATCGGAGTTGACCTCATGATCGCAGAACCTGTCCGGATCGGCCGCGTGGAATCGCTTGTCGCGGAACGTGGTCCGACCGCGCTTCGGATTGCGGTCGGCGGGCAGCTCCGGAAATTGCGAGAAGAATGCGGGATTACGCGTGAGGCCGCGGGTGACCACATCCGCGGCTCGCACGCCAAGATCAGTCGCCTCGAACTCGGGCGGACCGGTTTCAAGGAACGCGACATTCGCGACCTGCTGTCGCTGTACGGCGTCAATGATCCGGAACAGCGCGAGATGTTCCTGGAACTGGTCCGCAAGGCCAACCAGCCGGGCTGGTGGCATCGCTACAGCGATCTGCTGCCGCCCTGGTTCGAGACCTATCTCGGCCTCGAGCACGCCTCGAAGTCGATTCGTACCTTCGAAGGCCAGCTCGTTCCGGGCCTGTTGCAGACCGACGAGTACGCCCGGGCCGTGGTCGCCCTCGGCCACGAGAACTCCGAGACCGCGCGGCGAGTCGAGTTGCGCCGCAAGCGGCAGGAGATTCTCGAGCGGCGCGGCGGGCCGACGCTGTGGGCGGTGCTCGACGAGGCCGTCCTGCATCGGCCGATCGGCGGCAACTCCGTGCTGCGCGCCCAGGTCGAGCATCTGGTGGAGATGACGAGTAAGCCGAATGTGACCATCCAGGTGCTGCCGTATGCGGCGGGTGGACATGCGGCCGCGGGCAGTTCGTTCACGATGCTGCGCTTCGCCGAGCCGGAACTTCCCGATATCGTCTATCTCGAGCAATTGACCAGCGCACTGTATCTGGATCGGCAGCAGGATCTGGAGCTCTACCGTCAGGTGATGGACCGGCTCAGTGTGCAGGCCGAGCCGCCGGAGCGGTCGCGCAAGATGCTGGAGGAAGTGGCCGACTCGCTGTAGAGCTCGCTTTACGCGGTTTCGTTACTGATAAGCGAACGGCCGCCGACGAGAAGTCGGCGGCCGTTTCGCATGCCGTCTCGCCCCGTCGCCGGGGCTGGAGGCAGCCGCGCCACAGGCGTGGCGTTTACTGCTTGATGCAGCTGGAGGCGATGCGCCAGAAGGTTTCCGGTTGCATCGTGTGGAAATCCCAATCGTTCACCAAGGCATGCGCGGTGGTGACGATACGGTCGATATCGAAATCGTCACGTGTGGCCGCGCCGGTGGACTCGACCGCGTCGATGACGAAACGTGTTGCGGTTTCCCGCGAGTAGATATGTTGCTCGGTCCGGTTCCTGTCCATAATTCCGAGCCGGCCGAGGTCCATTGGCTGGTTCATGCGAACGCCCCTGACGCCAGGCCGAGAGCTAACCGATGGCGAAAATTGGCCTCGGGTTAACCCAGCGGCTCCCTGGTAGTCCCCTGTACTGCCTTGACAGAACGAGTCTAGGTCCGTGCAAGGAGCAGATGCAAGTACATCTGCAACTTCTAATCGGTAGTCGCAGAGTGCATTTGGGCTGCTGGGGGGTTGCTATTTGGGTACCAGGATACCCGTGAGGTCGGCCTTCCGGATGGGCGTGTCGGGGTTGGCCTGGGCACTACACATGAGTTGGATAGCGGCAATGGCATTATCGACGGTGCCGGGGTCCGGTGTGGTGGTCAGTTGCGAATCTTGTTCCAGATATTTGCGGACCGTCACTCGCTGCTTGTCCTGGTCCTGTTTGATGAACTCACTACACGGTGTGTCGCCACCCTTATTGACAGCCTCCTTCGCTTGTTCGCATCCGGCGGCCGCCAGCGCGGCCGTCAGCAGCGCCACCGCGAAGGAGGGGCTCAGGAATCGTTGTCGGTGTGCCATGTCTCGTGCCATGTCTCGGCGTACCCCGCGCCGACCGGGGGCAATCGCGGCGCGGGAACCGGCACCGACGCAACGAGATCGGGGCTGTCAGTGGCCCTCGGGGTCGCGCAGCCGGTCTCCGGTGCGCGCCTTGACCCGCCGGTGCTCGGCGGTGATGATCACCGCGCCGGCGGCCAGGCAGACCACGGTCACGATGGCGCCCAGCAGGGTCCAGCCCGGGAAGCCGTATCCGGCGGCGGTGAGCGTGGCCGCCAGCGCGACCACGCCGATCGCGACCAGTGTCAGGCCGGGCCAGTTGCGGGTGTCGGCGACGGATTCGCCGGCGCGCGAGCGCGTGGTGCGCTGAGCGTCGGGGGTGTAGCCGGGCTCGCTGCCGCCTGTCGGTCTCGTACCGGCCGGTTCGTTCGGGTTGCCGGTCATCGGCGGTCTCCTTCGGAAATAATCGGAACACGGGGCTGCTGGCCGGGTACCCGCGAAACCGCCTCGACCACAGCCGCGTCCGGAATTGCGTCCAGGCACGGATGCCCGGGGATGGGGCAGGTGCGGGCGCGGGATCCGGCGCAGGGCGCGTGCTGGTCGCCCAGCAGGACGACGGGCACCCCGTAGGGGGCCCAGCGGCGGGCCGGGACGACCGGGGCGAACAGCGACACCACCGGGGTGCCGACGGCCGCCGCCAGATGGGCCGGGCCGGTGTTGGGGGCAACCACGACGCGGGCCTCGCGCAGGATCGCCGCCAGTCCGGCCAGATCGGTGCGCCCGCCCAGATCGCGGGCGTGCGAATCGGCCACCGCCGCCGTGAGTTCCCGTTCGTCCGGTCCACCGGTCACCACGACCCGGTGACCCGCGCGAGCCAGGGCCGCGACCACGGATCGGCTGCGCTCCATCGACATTCGCCGGGCCGGGACCGCCGCGCCCGGATGGACGACGATATAGCCGGGGCCGCCGGTGAGTTCGCCGACCTCGGGCAGCAGTTCGGGTCGCACGGCGAGTTCGTAACCGACCGGTGGGTATCCGGCGGCCGTCGAGAGTGACAGCGCCCGTTCCGGTTCGGGGATGTCGTCGTCGACACGATGGCGCACGTCCAGCAGTGAACCCGGGTAGTCGACGCTGATCGCGCTGATCCGATCCACCCCGGCCAGCCGCAGCAGCAGCGCCAGCGGCAACGGCGACTGGTGAAAGGAGGTGAAGATGATCGCCTCGTCGGGCACCTTGTCCCGCACCTGCGCCAGCAGCCCGTCCACGCTCTCACCGATCGACCGCGGCGGCGTGAAATCCACCCAGGCGGCATGAAATTCGACCACCCGATCCACCCCGGGCAGCAATTCCGCCGCCGCCCGCCCCCGCGGCCCCGCCAGAAAGGTCACCGTATCCGCCCGCGCAGCCACGGCCCGCACCGCAGGCCCCACCAACAACACATCCCCCGCACTATCGAGCCGAGCGACGAGCACATGCCCCCGCCCGGCCTCCGGCCGGGCGGGGGAACCGGTGGCTGCGTCCTGCGCGGGGGAACCGGTGGCTGCGTCCTGCGCGGGGGAGCCGGTGGCTGCGTCCTGCGCGGGGGAGCCGGTGGCTGCGCGCTGCATGGGGGAGCCGGTGGCTGTGCTCTGCGTGGGGGAACCAGGCACCGGGGTTTGTCCGGTGGCGGTCATGCGGAGGCCTGGCGGATGGTGGTGGTTGCTTCGGTGAGTAGGCGGTTCCAGCGGCGGAGGAAGGGGGCGATGCCGAAATTGGCTTGGGCCCAGTGGCGGGCGGATTTGCCGGTCAGTTCGGCGAAGACCGGTTCGGCGACGAACTGGCGGACGGCCTCGGTGAGGATGTCGGGGTCGGTGGAGACGACGCCTGCCTCGGCGGGGATCGAGGCCGAGGCCTCGGTGGTGCCGACCGCGACGATCGGCATGCCCAGATACATGGCCTCGATGACCGACATGCCCAGCGAGGTCCAGCGTGGGGTGTGCACGAAGACCCGTCGACGTCCCAATTCGCGATGTAGCGCGGCCTGATTCAGGTCGCCCACGCCGCAGACGCGATCCGGTGGGCGGCCGACCACGACCTCGAGTCCGGGGGTGCCGATGCCGAAGACGTCGATCGGTGCGGCGTCGGACAGCCCGGCGAGCAGGTCGGTGCCCGTGATCCGCCAGCGGCGCACCGGCTCGTTGATGGTGGTGGCCGCGCGCGGCATCTCGCCGGTGTAGAGGTAGCCGGGATCGATGACTCCGTGCGGGATGACCCGGGTCTGAGCGCGGCCGTTGTCCCACATCAACCGGTTGAAGCTGGTCACGTGCACCAGCGGGATGTCGGAGCGGTCGGCCAGCGGATGCCGGGTCAGCGCCGCATGCTCGCGCGGGGTGTTGTGCTCGACGTAGACCGCGGGCACCTCGGTCCCCGGCGCTCGGCCCAGCCATTCCCGGGCCAGCTCGAGTTCGCGCGGGCGCTGCAGCAGCACCACGTCGACGTCGGTGTGGGCCAGATCGGCGGGCGCCACCTCGACGACGCGGTCGGACCACGGCCGCCCGCACCGCCCGAGCGCCCATTCCCCGAGCGCCGGATCCGTGGGCAGCAGATAGTTGTGCGGGCCCTGTACGAACGAGGTCGTCCAGGACCCGTGCACATGCCACAGCAGCACGTTCAGCGCGCGGGACTGCGAATCGGTGGTCGAATCCCTCATACGGGGCGGGTGCCCGGCGCACCAGGTGTGAAACGTGTACCGATCGGCTGCGCGGGTAGGCGCTGAACAGGCCGTCCGTCACGGATGGCCGGTCCCACCGGACGATTCGAGGAGGCACTCCATGACCACCGCACGCGACATCATGACTCCCGGTGTCGAATGCGTACGCACCAGCGATACCGTGCTCGACGCGGCACGCAAGATGGCCGAACTGAACATCGGCGCCGTGCCCATCTGCGGCGAGGACAACCGGCTCAAGGGCATGCTCACCGACCGCGACATCGTCGTGAAGGTGATTGTCCAGCGCAGGGATCCGATCGGTGTGCATGCCGGCGAGCTGGCCGAGGGCACCCCCGTGATGGTGCAGGCCGACGACGATGTCTCGAAGGTGTGCGAGCTGATGTCGCAGCACCAGATCCGCCGAGTGCCCGTGCTGGACAACGACCGCCTGGTCGGCATCGTCGCCCAGGCCGACGTGGCTCGCGAACTCGGCAACCCGCAGTCGGGCAGCGTCGTCGAGGCCGTCTCGCAAGAGTAGCCCGCCCCGCATGCCTCCGCCCGTGTGGTCCCGGCCGAAAGCATCCGGGACCATAGGGATTCGTACGCCAGAACCCTTGTGCCGGAACCCTGGTGGTCCCGGCATGCTGTGACCGGGACCTCAGCTCGAAGGGGTCGGATTCGGTTCGCGCACAGGTGTTTTCGCGGGAACCGGGAGGTCGTAGACCGCGAAGGCGGCTCGGATCACCGGCTGGGCCACGTTGCGTACCCGGATCCCGCCCGGTGTGGTGCCTCGCTCGTAACCGGCGTGGGCGTGGCCGTGCAGCGCCAATTGCACTCCGCAGCAGTCGATCGCCTCGCCGAGCAGATACGAGCCCAGGAACGGATAGATCTCCCGCGGTTCGCCGTGCAGGGTGTCGCTGACGGGGGAGTAGTGGGTCAGCGCCACCCGGATATCGGTGTCCAGGCTGTCCAGCGCCTCCCGCAGCGATTGGGCGAGATCGACTGTGTGCGAGGCGAAGTCGCGCATCACGCGTTCGCCGAACACGCTCGCGCACTTACCCGCGAAGCCGCCGCCGAAACCCTTCGTGCCCGCCACCCCGAGGGTGTGCCCGTCCACGGGCACCGTGGTGGCATCGCCCTCAAGCACCCGGATGCCGTGATCGCGGAGCAGGGCGGTGATGTCGTCCTGCTCGTCGCTGTGATGGTCGTGATTGCCCAGCACAGCGATCACCGGCACCCCCAGATCGGCGAATTCGGTGGCGACCACCCGGCCCTCGTCGAGGGTGCCGTGGCGGGTCAGATCGCCCGCCAGCAGCAGCACATCGGCGCAGTCGGGCAACTCCTCCAGCGCCGGGCGCAACAGCCCGGCCGACTCCGCGCCCAGGTGCACATCGCCGACCGCGGCGATGCGCACCACCTGTTCCGCGCCGTCAGCCGAGGTGCTCATGATCGGCCGGTGCGGTCGGGGTCGTGACGCGGACATCGTTGTGCACACGCAGTTTCGGAGCGTGCTCGCGGACGACGTCCTCGAGTTGGCGGCGGCGCTGGGCGCTGCTCACCTCGCCGGAGAGCACGACCACATCGCCGCGAATGGTCACCTGCACGCCCATTTCGGCGGTGCGCGGGTCCTCGGCGAAGGCCCGGCGCAGATTCGCCACCAGATATTGCGGCAGGACGTCGCCGCTCGGATCGTCGATCACAATGCCTCCCTTGTCGCAGATGCCGAGATCCTCGAGTAGGCCGAGGAAGGCCCGGGCGTAGGGCGACATCGAGGTCTCCTCACGCACCTGGGCCCAGTCCACCTGCTCGCGCAGCCCGCGCGCGATATGCAGCAGGGTGGTGAAATCCAGCCGATGCGGGTCGAGCACCATCAGCTTGTCCACCATCAGATCGGTGCCGCTGACCACGGGCGCCGCGGTCGGGCCGATCCGCATCCACGTTGCGCGCGCGAGCATTTCGTCGTCGACGGGGCGATAGTTGGGGCGGAAGATCAAGTCCACCAACGTCTCTCCGTCGTAGGCCTTGGTGAGCCAGTCCTCCGCCGGATCCACCAGTCGCAGACCCGCTCCCGCCAGCGCCTGCCGGGCGCGTTCGACATCGACGGGTTTGACGAAGATGTCGACATCATGATCGGAGGCCGGCCCGCCCCGGGCGTACACCGCGCAACCGCCGGCGACCGCGAACGGGATCTCGGCATCCAACAGGGTGTTCACCACGCGCGTGAGGGTCTGCAACAGCTGGTCTATCGGCGTGGACATGGTGTTGTCCTACCCGGGCCGGTCGGTGTTAATCGCGCGAGGCGGCCGACAGCGACCGCGTGGCCGGACCCTCGAGCAGCCGCCCGTCCGGGGCGAAGCGCGAACCGTGCAACGGGCAGTCCCACGAGCATTCCGCAGCGTTCCACGCCACGATGCCGCCCAGGTGCGGGCACACCGCCGACACCCGGTGCGTGTGGCCGTCGACGGTGCTCACCGCGGTCGGGGTGGGGCCGAGACCGTCGAGGCGGCCGCTGCCCTCGGCCGGTGGCGCGGCCGCGGCGCCGGTGACCCGGCGCGCGACCGGGGCGGCCAGCGCCGACAGCCAGCCCTTCGAAAACCGCAGTGCCACTTCGCCGTTGTCGCGGACCGCGGTCGGCAGTGCGGCCAGCTCCCGCGGACTCCAGGTGTCGAACGCCGTCTCCCACGGCGCGGGCTTGCCGATCATGCGGCCGACCAGGGTGTGCGCGGCGGCCACGGCGTTGGCCAGCCCCCATTTGGCATAGCCGGTGGCGACCAGGATGCGGTCGTGACCGGGCAGGATCGGTCCGGCGTAGGGCAGTTCGCCGCTGGGCCGATAGTCCTGCGCCGACCAGCGATACACCGGTTCGGCCGCCGGGAACCAGCGACGGGTCCACTCGACCACGTCGTCGGCGTGACCGCGGGCGTCACCGGTGCGGCCGACCCCGTGACCGCTGCCGCCGACCAGCAGCAGATCGCCGTGTTCGGTCGGCACGTACCGCACCGAGCGCACCGGGCTGTCGGCACTGAGGTACATGCCCCGCGGGGGCGGCTCGGGCACCTCGAAGGCCGCCGCATACGAGCGCTGGGCGGTGACCCGGGCGAAGAATCCGCCGCGGTCGAGGATCGGGGTGCCGGTCGCCAGGATCACGGTGTGGGCGGCGACGTCGCCGTGTTCGGTGCGCAGTTCGTGGTCGGCGCCGTCGCGGCTGTGCATGCCCTGGACGCGGGTGCCCTCGAAGATCGGCACGCCGCGGACCTGCAGATCGGCGGCGAGCGCATCGATCACGTCGATCGCGTCGAGCTGGGCCTGGTCGTCGAGGCGGACCGCGCCGTGGATCGGGAAGGGCACGTCGAGATCGGAGACGAAGGAGGTGTCCAGCCCGGCCTTGCGGGTCGCGGCGAGCTCGGCGCGCACCGCCTTCAGACCGGCCTCGGTCTGCGCATAGGTATATGCCGCTTCACGCTGCACCGCGATGTCGTGCTCGGCGCAGTAGCTCAGCAGCCACTGCTGACCGGCACGATTGGCCTCGGTATAGGCGCGCAACAGCTTCGGTGAATGGCGGCGGGCGATCGCACCGGCCCGGGTGCCCTGCAGCAGGCTGACCTTGCCGGTGGTGTTGCCGGTGGTGACCGCGCCGAGGCGTCTGGCCTCGACCACCGCCACCTGGACACCCTGCTCGGCCAGCAGCAGCGCGGTGACCAGCCCGGTCAGACCGCCGCCGACCACGACGACGTCGAAGCGTCGGCCCGGGGGGAGAGCCGGCCGGGCCGGGGGACGGGGTTTGTGCAGCCAGATCGAGGTCATATTGTCCGGTTGCCCGGCCGCGCGGGCCGAAAACTCCACGCTGATTGAGCGGTCCCGGCGCGGGTACGCGGATATCACCACGCAGTCCGCGACGAAAGGGGTACCAGATGCCCAAGACCACTCAGCGAGGCGATCCGAAGGCCTCCGAGCTGCCCAGCACCCTGCGCAAATCCGATGAACACGCGCAGCGCATCTTCGCCGAAACCCACGATTCGGCCCTCGAGGAGTACGGCAGCGAACAGCGCGCGCATCGGGTCGCCTATGCGGCGCTCAAGCACAGTTACGAGAAGGTCGGCGACCATTGGGAACCGAAGAAGAAGCGCGGTCCCTCCGATGAGCGCGCCAAGAGCGGCGGACCCGACGCCGAGGGGGAGACCGCGGAAGGAGTGAACGCCAACGCCTCCAAGCGGCATTTGCTCGATATCGCGGGCCGACTGCAGATCTCGGGGCGCTGGAAGATGACCAAGGACCAGCTCGTGGAGGCGATCGAGAAGTACGACCGGCGGGCCCGTGCCCGCGGTAAGGGGAAGAAGGCCCCGGGCTCGTGAGCGGCGCGACGGCCGAGCCGCCGGCCGAGGACCGGATCTGGAACTGGGAGACCCGGCACGAGACCGATACGCAGCGGTTGGATCGCAATTGGATCACGCTGATTCAGGAGACTCGTGTCGTGCAGACCGGTGTGCAATTGCTGACCGGATTTCTGCTGACGCTGCCGTTCCAGGCGCGGTTCACCGATGTGGTGAGCGATTGGATGCGGTGGGTTTATCTGGGCACGGTGGCCGCGTCGATCGGGGCCACGGTCTTTCTGGTCGGCCCGGTGTCGGCGCACCGCATCCTGTTTCGCCGCCATCGGCTGGCGCAGGTGGTGCACATGGCGCATCTGTACGCCATGGTCGGGCTGGCGTTGCTCGGTGTCGCGTTGACCGGAGTGGCGATTCTGATTTTCGATGTGGTGGCCGGCGGAGTGGCCGCGGCGGTTTCGGGGGTCGTATTCGCCGCGGTGTTCTTGATTGCCTGGCTGGTGCACCCGTGGCACGAGCGCCGACCGCCACGTGTGTCATCACAGTAATATTTCGGTGTTATGGATCACCCTGGTGGGCAGCGCGTTTCGCTACCCTACGCCCGGGTACGTCCAGAATGTCCGTGATACCGACATTCTGGAGGTGAATGTCTTGTCCGAGCGTGAAAAGGGCGGCGCCCGCGAAGGTTTCGAAGGTGCTGTCGAGGATGTGAAGGGTAAGGCCAAGGAGGCCGCCGGCACCGTCTTCGGCAACGAGAACCTGCGTGACGAGGGCCGGGCCCAGCAGGACCGGGCCGAATCCAAGGAGGAGGCCGCCAAGAAGGAAGCCCAAGCCGAAAAGGAACGCGCCGAGGCGCGGATGGACGAGGAGCGCCAGCGCGCATACCAGCGCGGTAACCAGTAACGCTCGCGTCCTCTGATTCCGAAAGAAACGGTTGCCCGGTTTGTGAACCGGGCAACCGTTCTTCTTTGTGCATTTCGACCCCGTCGAATTTCGTTGGTCGAATTCAGGATCGGGCGGCCACGGCCGCCGAGAGTTGCCGATCCACCGCCTCGATCACCTGCTCGGGGGTGATCAACAGCAGACCCGGGTCGGCGGTGTCGGCGAACGGGTCGCCCAACCGCCTCGCCCAGAGCACGCGGTGCGCCGGACGGTCCGGCGGCGGACCCCACCAGGCGGGCGGATTCGGTCCGAACACCAGCACCGACGGCGTGCCGAAAGCCGTTGCCAGATGCCCGATTCCGGTGTCTCCGCAGACGACCAGCGCCGCACCGGCCACCGTGGCCGCGACCTCGCGCAGCGTGTAGTGACCGGCGGTCACGGCCTCCGCGGGCAGACCTGCGTACTCGGCGACGTGCCGGGCGAGGGATCGCTCGGATCCGCTGCCGGTCACCAGGACGCGATGGCCGCCGCGGTGCAGATGCGCGGCGACGCTGGCGAATCGCTCTGCGGGCCAGCGGCATGCGGCGGTGCCGGCGCCGGGATGGACGATCACCGCTCCCTCGTTCCGGGTCTGCGGCGGTGCCTCGATCGCCAAATCGCTTGGGGTGGTACGGATTCCGGCCGTCTCCAGCAATCGGCACCAGCGGACCACCTCATGGGCGTTGAACGGCCATTCCGGCCCCGGGATCCGCGGGTAGCGGCGGTGGCGGTAGGTGATCAGGCGCTCGGGGCGCAGGCGGAGCAGGTCGGCGATGCTGGTCGGGCCGCGGCCGTGCAGGTTCACCGCCAGTCGCGGCGGCGGGCCGTCCCAGTGCAGGGCGCCGAGTCCCGGAGTGGGGTGCAGATCGTCGACGGCACCGGACAATTCGACGATCGGGCGCAGCCATTCGGGGGCGGCCAGCACCAGGCGATGGTCGGGGTGGGCGGCGCGCAGTGCGCGCAGCGCGGGGACGGCGGTGAGGAAATCGCCGAGCCCGAGCGCGCGCAGCGCCAGCGTCACGGCCATGAGGTTTCGGTGGACGGGCAGACCACCATCTCCCGGATCTCACAGCCCGCGGGTTGGGACAGGGCGAAGACGACCGCGTCGGCGACGTCCTCGGGACGGTTCAGTTTCGCGTCGGGGCCGGGCTTGTACTGCTCGGGCCGGTCGTCGAAGAAGGCGGTGTGCATGCCGCCCGGGACCAGCATGGTGACGCCGATTTCCCCGGCCGTCTCCGCGGCCAGCGCCCGGGTGAATCCGACCACCCCGAATTTGGAGGCGCAGTAGGCGGTGGCGTCGGGCAGGGCGCGCAGGCCGAGGGTCGACGCGACGGTCACCACCCGGCCGTGCGTGCGCCGCAGCAGGGGCAGCGCGGCGCGGACGACCGCGGCCGTGCCGAGCAGATTGACCCGGATCACGCGCTCCCAGTCGGCGGTCGGCACCTCGTCGAGGCGACCGCAGGCATCGGTGCCGGCGGCGGTGAACACCCCGTGCACTTCGCCACCCGCGCGCTCGGCCAGGGCCGCGACGGCGCGTTCGGCGGTGCCGGGATCGCCGAGATCGGCTTCCTCCCAGTCGAAGTCGCCGGGATCGGCGCGATCGATGACCAGTGGGGTGCCGCCGGCCTTGCGCACGGCCTCGGCGACGGCCGCGCCCAGGCCCGATGCGCCGCCGGTGATCACGATATTGCCCAGAGTGGTGCTTTCGGTCATACCAGGCTGCCTTTCTTGCCGAAGGGGGTGTCCGGTGGATGATTCGGGAGATTCACAGGGCTCGTAGATGGCGGGCCGGGTGCGGGCGCCGAGCCAGGCGCATACCGGATGCTGCTCCGGCACAGACGAATTCGGCCGCGCTGTCCACGGCGTGGCGGACCGCGTAGGCCAGGCCGTGCCCGTCGTTGAGGGCCGCGGCGGCCGCGGCGCTGAAACGGTCACCGGCGCCGCAGGTATCGGCCCCGGGAGCGGGGCGCAGGCGGGCGGGTACCGGGATGGGCAGGAACTCGCGGGAGCCGCGCCGGTAGAAGACCGCCCCGTCACCGCCGAGGGTGACCACCACCGCACGCGTGCCCCAGCGGCCGGTGAGCTCTCGGGCGCGATTGCCGAAATCCGGCCAGCCCGGGACGAACGCCGCCGCCTCGGCGCGGTTGGGGGTGGCCAGGGCCGCGCCGCGCACGGGAGTGCCGCCGCGCGGATGCGGATCCCACACGATCGGGATGTCGGCGGCGAGCTCGGCGAGCAGTTCCAGCAGTTGCGGGTGGGCGGCCACGCCGCGACCGTAGTCGGCGACCAGGATCGATCCGGCCGAGCGCAGGGCCGAGCGGACGGAACCCGGCAGCGCTTCGTCGTCGGCGATGTGCCCGTCGCCGTAATCGAGGCGAGTGATCGGGACCGGGCGCTGTGCCGGATCGGTCCCGGGGTCCTCGGGCTGCCGGTCGACCGGGCCCGGTCCGCCCGCGCAGGGCCCGACGGCGCGAATGCGTTCCTTGCACACCGTGGTTCCGTGCAGCCGCAGTTCGGCCAATTCGACCCGCCCGGCCAGCAGTGCGCGCAATCGCTCGGCAGCGGCGTCGGCCCCGAAGCCACCGATCAGAATCACCTCGTCGCTGTCGGCGGTCGCCAGCAGCGCCGCCAAACCCGCTCCGCCGGGACGGAATTCGCGGGTCGCGACGTCCACGACGGGGACCGGGGCGTCGGGGCTGCACCGATCGGCGCGGCCCTGCACATCGATATCGAGCAGGACGTCGCCGACCACGACCAGCGGCCCTCGGGAACTCATACGTCTACCTCCGGGTCGGATGCTCACCGGGATCCCATGGCCGATTCCAGTGCGGCACAGAGTGAATGGATCAGCAGCAGGTGCACTTCCTGCACCGTGGCCACGCGGTCGGCCTCGACGGCGATGGCGTCGTGACACAGGGCCGCCAGCGGATTGGGCGCCGGGCCGGTCAGGGCCCAGGTGAGCGCCCCGATGTCCTGGGCCGCCTTGGCGGCGGCGACCACGTTGGGGCTGGAACCGCTGGTGGACAGGGTGACCAGCACATCGCCGGGGCGGGCGTGGGCGCGCACCTGGCGGGCGAACATCTCGTCGATGCCGTAGTCGTTGACCACCGCGGTCATCGTCGAGGTGTCCGCATGCAGCGGAATCGCGGACAGTGGATCGCGTTCACCCTCGAAGCGCCCGGTCAGCTCGGCGGTGAGATGCTGTGCCTCCGCGGCACTTCCGCCGTTGCCGCAGGCGAACAGCCGCCCGCCGCGCGCGTAGACGCCGGCCAGATGCTGTCCCCAGCGCCACAACCGCCCGATTGCGGGCCGATTGTGGTGCAGGGCCTGCTCGAGCGCGGTGAAACGGGCGGCGAGGATGTCGTCGTATTGGATCGTCACCGTGAATCCTCCTCTCTCCCACCGTCGGATCCGGTGCCGGCCAGCGCGAGGTCGACCGCGGTGGCCAGGTCGGGGGCCACCCGGGCGACGGCGCGGGCGTGCGCGATCTCGGCGGGACGGGTCTTGTCGGTGGGTACCAGTACCGCGCGGGCCCCGGCGGCCAGGGCGGCTTGCACGTCACTGCCGATATCGCCGATCATCACGCAGTGGGCGGGCGCGACGCCTAGACGCCGGGCCGCGGCGGTGACCAGCCCCGGGCGCGGTTTGCGGCACGCGCAGCCGTCGGCGGGGCCGTGGGGGCAGATCTGCCAGGTGTCGAAGGGGCCGAGTAGCTGCTCGACGCGCGCGTTGACAGCGGCCAGTTGTGCCAGGGTCACCTTTCCGGACGCCACTCCCGACTGATTGCTCACCACGCCGACCGGTACGCCCGCGTGGCGCAGCTCGTCCAGCAGGGCCGCGGCACCCGGAACCGGCTGGACCAGTTCGGGATCGGCCAGGTAGGGCACGTCCACAATCAGGGTGTCGTCGCGATCGAACAGCAGCGCCGGTGGCATCACGGGCACCTCATCGCGCTGCCGACGCGGTCTTACCGGCGACCATCGGGGCGGCCAGCCGGTAGACGCCGAGGGTCTGCGTCGCGATCCGGTCCCAGGTGTAGCGGGTGCGGGCACGCGCGAAACCGGCCGCGCCCCACACTTCCCGCAGCGTGTGGTCGGTCAGCAGCGGGCGGAGGGCCTCGGCGATGGCATGCGGGTCCAAGGAGGCGACCAGGCGTCCGGTCACCCCGTCCACGACGGTGTCGATCATGCCGCCGACCGCGGTCGCCACCACCGGCAGGTGACATGCCATGGCCTCCAGCGGAACCATGCCGAACGGTTCGTACCACGGCGTGCACACCACCGCATCGGCCGACCGCAACAGTGCGGGCATGGCGGTGCGCGGCACCTGGCCGAGCATCCGGACTCGGTCTGCCACACCGGCTTCGGCGGCGATCCGGCGCAGGCGGGTGGCCTCCTCGGCCTCCTCCTCCGTGCCTCCGGCGATGATCAGTTCGGTATCGGGGAGTTCGGCCAGCGCCCGGATGGCGATGTCGAAGCCCTTGCGCGGCACCATCCGGCCCACCGACACCAGCCGGTGCGGCAGGCGGCCGCGCTCGGCGGCCGGGCCGTCCGGAGTGAACAGCTGGGTGTCGACACCGCAGGGAACCACCGAGGTGCGATAGCGCGGCACACCCATCCGGGTGAGTTCGAACACTTCGTCGCTGCAGGTTGCCACGATTCGGGAGGCGCGGGTGGCGATCAACCGCTCGAAGCGGATCCGCGACGGCGGACTGGTGTCGGCCGCGCCCTGATGGCGCCGCTTCACCGTCCCCAGCGCGTGAAAGGTCTGCACCACCGGCACTTCCAGATCCCGCGCGGCCAGTTCGGCGGCGAGACCGGACATCCAGAAGTGGGCGTGCGCCACATCCGGGCGCGACGCCGTCCAGTGCTCGCGCAGATAGGCGCCGAATTCGCCCATGTGGGGCAGTAAGCGATCTTTGGGCAACGGCCGCGGCGGCCCGGCGGGCACGTGCACCACGCGGTAGCCGTCGGCGGTGTCGACCCGGTCGGGCGCGTGTGCGTCATCGCGGCGGGTGTACACCGTGATCTCGTGCCCGCGCCGGGCCAGCGCCGCGGAAAGCGCTGCCACGTGCACATTCTGGCCGCCCGCATCGGCGCCACCGAGGGCCGCCAGGGGACTGGCATGTTCGGAGATCATGGCAACTTTCATGTGCTCGACATGCCCGTGCTTCTCCGATCGAAACACCGCGGGCCGCGGAGACGAGCAACACGATTGAAACTGGTTTCGGCAGCGTGCTATATCTGCCTGCGGGAACAAGATCGATCGCCGCGGCGATCCGACCGGTAGGACGTGGAAAACGTGACCGAGGAATTCGGATACTTCGGGGCCGACGGCGGGGCGTTCGAACCGCGGTCGATCGCGGCGAGCCAGTGGTCGGCGGACCAGATGGTCGGCCCGGCGCTGTGCGGCGTGCTGGCCCGGGCGCTCGAAAACGGGCACGGCGGCGACGGTTTCGCGCCGGTGCGGCTGACGGTGGACCTGTTCAAGCCGGCGCGGATGCGGCGGCTGTCGGTGTCGACCACGCGGGTGCGTGAGGGCACCCGGATCCGGCTCGCCGACGCGGTGGTGATTCAGGACGAGACACCCGTTGCGCGTGCGTCGGCGATTTTCCTGCGGCCGTCACAGCAGCCGCCGGGAACGATCTGGACCCGGGACCGGAAGCCGATGCCGCCGCCGCTGGAGCTGGCGCCGCCGCAGGCGCGTCCGGATGCTCCGCTGTGGAACAGCGACGCCTCCGCCGAGTGGACGCGTCGCGTGTCCGACCACGAGAACGCCAGCCGCAAACGCTGTTGGCAGCACCCGCTTCCGCTGATCGCGGGGGAGGAGCCGTCCCCGTTCGTGACCGTCGCGATGGCCGCGGAACAGACCAGCATGGTGACCAATTGGGGCGACGCGGGCATCGGCTTCATCAACACCGACCTCACCGTGGCCCTGTCCCGCCTGCCCGTCGACAGCTGGATCGGCCTCGAGGCGGACAACCACCTGAGCGAGAACGGAATCGCCGTCGGCACCACCACCCTCTTCGACCGCCACGGCCCCTTCGGCACAGCCATGACCACCGCCCTCGCCAACGCCGCCCGCCAGATCACCGCCGCCCGCCTCGACGGCGTCATCGCCGCCCGCCACGAGGACGTCATCGCCGCCGCCCGCCGCCCCTGACCCCGTCGCTCCGGCCCTGGGGGCCGGAGCGACGGGGAATGAAGCAAGCCTGTCGCGGGGAATGAAGCAAGCCTGTCGCGGGGAATGAAGCAAGCCTGTCGCGGGGAATGAAGCAAGCCTGTCGCGGGGAATGAAGCAAGCCTGTCGCGGGGAATGAAGCAAGCCTGTCGCGGGGAATGGAGCAGGACCGGCGACCAGAACCGGGAGACTCGGCGACCGGGAACGACGGAGATGCCAGTGATTACGGGCACGCCGGGCGACGGGTACGGCAGCAGGCGTGTGCCCTTGGATGTTCAGCCGTGTCACAGGTGGAGGCGGTGGTTTTTCCACTGGTGGGCGGCGTCGCGGAGGCTGCGGGTCCAGACGTTGGAGTTGCGGGTGGCGGTGGCGGTCCATTCCTCGGCGAGGGCGGTGGAGAACAGGGCCAGGTCGTGGTCGGTGGCGGTGTGCCAGGCGGGGACTCGGGCGGCCCAGGTCTCGGCCTCCTCGGGGCGTTGGCCCGCGAGGATCAACCACACGATCCAGCAGCCCGGGTCGATCCAGGCCGCCCCGCGCGTGGCCCACGGCCAGTCCACCAGGCGGGCGACCCCGGCCTCGGTGATGAGCACATTGCTGTAGTTCCAGTCGGTGTGCAGCAGCGCGTCACCGGCCAGGCGTTCCCGGTCGGCCGGATCGGAAAGATAGGTGCCCCAACGCTTCTCGGCATCCTTGAGCTCCAGGTTCGCGGGACAGCGCAGCCGTCCGAGCGCGGCCATCGCCGCGGCCGTGGCCACCAGATCCGACTCGATCCGATAGTCCGCGAAATGTCCTGCGACATATTCGAAGCCGAGCAGATCCCAGCCGTCGGTGGCGATCTGCCAGCGGACCTGCGGGCCGATCGGCGTGACATACGGGCCGAGGGTGGCCTCGCGATGCTGGGTCCACACCTCCGGATCGTCGGCGCGCATACCCTTGACGAAAGTGCGGTCGTCGGCGGTATCGACGACGGCCGCGAGATGACTACTGAATCCGGCTACGACGGACTCCGCCCGCACGATCGGACCGGTCATCGCCTCCACCGCGGCTCGGGTGGCCGGGGGCAATTGCTCCCAGCTGCGTCGCCGTGACGATGTCTGTGTCCGATCGACAGTCACCTCCGACATGTACCCCGAATCGGGCACCTGAGCAAGGTGTGCTTACAGTCCCGAGGGGTAGGTTTCCGGGGCCTCGGCTTCCGTTGTGCCGGAATATTTCCGACCGGAATCCGCGGGGTCGGCCAGGGGCTGGAGTGCCTGTGTGTTCGGGATGTGAATCATGGCGTCGAACCACTGGGCGGGCCGCACATAGTAGTAGTGGCTGGGGCGCTCGGTCTCGGGCCGATAGACCACGCCGATGGCGCGGCCCAGCCGGGGCGCGTCCCAGGCGGCGGCCGCGGCGGGATCGGTGGTGTCCGAACGCATCAGGATCGGACCCATGCCGATGTTCTGCAGCACCTCCTCGACGCTGTCGGGCAACGCGGGACGCACGTCGAATTGCCGAGGTGGAGCACCCCACTCGTCGGCGGCGGTCACCGTGCCGGTTGCCGTCGACATGCCGATCAGCCTGCTCGCCCGCCCGTACTGCCGGCGCGCCAGCCCGCCGAGGGTGATCTGCCCATCCGCGGACAGCTCGGTGGCATCGGCGTCGCCGACATGGGAATTGTGCGCCCACACCACGATCCGGGCCGGGCGCCCGCGCCGGCGCGACAGGTGCGCGTCCAAGGCGGCGAGGGTGTCCAGCATGTGGGTGTCGCGCAGATTCCACGACAGCGTGTGCCCGCCGAACATCGCGCGGTAGTACTCCTCAGCATCGCGGACCGTCGCGGCATTGCGCTCGGCGTAGAAGCGGGCCTCCTCGCCGTCGGCGGCCTGGACGGAGTCGGCGCGAAAAGCGTTGGCGCGCAACTCCATCAGCTGTTCGATCACCTGCTGCTCACAGGGCTCTCCGGCGCCGAAGGCGGCGGCGTATCCGTAGGACTGCCCCTCGGTGGGGAAATGATCGAAGCAGCCGTAGCGCTCTCTCGCCCGTGCCGCCGCAGGGGGGTCGACCCGATCCAGATAGGCGATCACCTCGGCCACCGAGCGCTGCATGTTGTACAGGTCGAGCCCGTAGAACCCGGCGGCCCGGCCGGGCCTGGTCCGGTTGTGCGTACGCAGCCAGGATACGAAATCGCGCACCACGGTGTTGCGCCACATCCAGGCCGGGAAGCGGGCGAAATCGCCGAGCGCCTCGGTGGCCGAGGAATCGGTGCCGCGGCCACGCACATAGCAGTCGACGCGATAGGCATCGGGCCAGTCCGCCTCGGCCGCCACGGCACAGAAATCGTGCGCGGCGATCAGATACTGCGTAATCGCGGCCCGGGCTTGATAGAAGTCGTGGGTGCCGTGGGTGCTCTCACCGATCAGCACGATGCGCGCATCACCAACCAGCGCATCGATCGCGTCGGGCGTCGGGATCCCGTTCGGCGCGGGATGCACCGCCCGGCGCAGCGCCGCCGAGGGTGCGGCCGGAACGGTATGAGCGCTGGTGGGCGTGCCGAGAAGTTGGCTCACCTCTTGATCGGTGACTTGCGTGAAATCCCAGTACGAGTCGCCGACCGCACGGAACGGCGCGGGGGCGGTCGCACAGATCATCTCGTCGACCAGCCGGTTCATCTCCACGCAGGTCGATTCCGGTGCCGCCGGAACCGCCGCCACCAGACGAGCGGGAGCCATATCGCGCAGGGTGCCCACCGCCGCACGCATGCTGGCGCCGGTCGCCAAGCCGTCGTCGACCAGGATGACGATGCGGCCCCGCAGATCCGGCGGCGGCCGATCGCCGCGATAGGCGGCCTCGCGCCGGGCCAGTTCGCGGCTTTCGCGCCCGGTGATGTACTCCAACTGTTCGGCGGTGACGCCCAATGCGCGCACGGTGTCATCGTCGATCACGATCCGATCGCCCGGAGCGATGGCGCCGACGGCGAATTCGGGATTGGCGGGCGCGCCGAGCTTGCGCACCACGAACACATCCAGTGGCGCCTCGAGCGCGGCGGCCACTTCCCAGGCCACGGGCACGCCGCCGCGGGCCATGCCGAGCACGACCACGTCGGATCGGCCACGGTAGTGCGAAAGATGTTCGGCCAGAACCGTTCCCGCCTCGCGGCGGTCCCGGAAGACATGCGGATGGGTGAGGGCGACGGGGGCTCTCGTCATGGCCTCTCCTGTCACAACTGCAACAGCAATATCACTGCCACCACGACGAACACGACCACCAGGACGGCGGCCGCGGCAATCATGCCGACACCGGTCGGCGGGAAATGGTGACGAGTGCGCGGTTCCGGCGCCGACAGACCCGAGGTCTGCGGCGTCTCCGGCGGCGTGGACCCGGGTCGCACGCCGCCGCCGGATTCCAGATCGGGGATACGGGCGGGGTCGGGGTCCATCGCCATCGCCCTACTGCCCGTCGTTCCCTGGTGCCAGCGGCTGGTCGGGCCGTCGGCCTGCGCGTTTGCGGCGCAGGATCACGACGGCGACGGCCACCGGGATCGCGATCAGAATCAGTAGCTCCATACCCGGCGCATACCCCACCCCGGGCGGTTTACTGCTTCGAAGTAGCGGGAAGGTCGACGGCAAGAGTGGATGGTCGGTTCGGCACGAAAGGTCTTGATGGGCGAATAGGCGGCGCCACCGATGGGGAACCGGGGGAGCGATGGCGTCGCGACGGTGGGGCGAATATCGAGCGCCCGGTATCGAACGCGGAGTGCGGCAAGACATTTCCGGCCGTGGAGAGCGACGCGGAAGGGTCCGCGTCGACGCAGGTAGTGAGTCTACGGCTGCGTTTTCGGGTGGAAGCAATGACAGTGGGCCCGTCCCGTGACACAATGTAGACCAGGTTGAGACTACAGCCGATCCCGGTTCGCGCACGGAACCATCCGAGCAGCCGGCGATGGTCATGTAGCACGCCGATTGTCGCCGGACTCGCCGGACGGATCTCCGCGCAGGGACTGGACACCCCCTTTAACGGGAGGCTCTAGTTATGTCTGCAATTGCCGTACTGCATCGCCGGGTCGACGCACCGGCTCCGGTCGATGATGGCGGCCCACCGGTAGTACCCGTACGGGACCTCCGGAGGCACTGCACGATCGTGCGAGTCGAGGGTGAGCTGGACGCCGCGGTGGCCGACGAGTTCCACACGGCGCTGGGTCAGGCCGTGACCGCCAGTTCCCGCGCGGTAGTCATCGATTTCCGGTCTACCCGGTTCCTGAGTATCGGGTCGGCCCGGGACCTGGTGGCCTTCAAGGAGAGGGCCACCGCCGCGGGCGTGGATCTGCGCGTCGTCGCAGGACGGCGGGAGGTCGAGCGTGTATTGGAGGTCACCGGGCTACGGCCGCTGTTCCGTTACTACCCGTCGGTTCAGGCCGCCTTGGAGGCGTAATTGCTCAAAAGGTTCGTGTGGGACCGACCGGAGATCGGTCCCACCGTTCCGCTCGCCGGAGTTTCCCCGGCGGCGGATACTCGTGGGGTGACGCAGAGTGGGGAACTTTCCCCGGACGACGCACGCGATCTGGAACGCGTGATCGGAACCGGAAAACCGCAGAGTGTAGGCGGTTTTCATTTCTGGTTCGCCGACCAGCGGTGGGAGTGGTCCGACGAGGTGGCGGCCATGCACGGGTACGAGCCCGGCACCGTCGAGCCGAACACAGACCTACTGCTGGCGCACAAACATCCGGACGATCGCGCGCAGGTGGCCAGCACCATCGCCCGCTCGATCGAGAAGGCGGAGCCGTTCTGCAGCCGGCACCGCATCATCGACACCGGGGGGCGGGTGCACCACGTGATCGTCGTCGGCGACTACATGGTCGACGAGGACGACGCCGTGATCGGCACGACCGGGTATTACATCGATGTCACCGCCACCCTCGCCGAGCACCGCCAGGAAACCCTCAGCGGTGCACTACCCGAGCTGTACGAGGCGCGCGCGGTGATCGAACAGGCCAAAGGCGCGCTGATGCTGGTCTACGGTGTCAGCGCCGACCAGGCGTTCCGGGTGCTCACCTGGCGCTCGCAGGAGACCAACACCAAGCTGCGCACGCTGGCCCAGCAACTGGTCACCGAGCTCGTGTCGCTCGGTGGCTGGTCGGTGGAAATGCGCACCCGGTTCGATCATCTGTTGCTGACCGTGCACGAACGGGCGATGGCGGACTGAGGTAGGGGTGTTTCGACCTTTCGACCCGGGGTACGTCGGCATTGGTACAACGCCGGAGAGAAAGGCGACAGGTGGCAGCCCTGACCGCGGTACCGGCGCTCGACGCCGCTCGTTCGCCCCGAACGTCTCGGGCCGACCGCGACCGCCCTACAGTGCAGGGTTGCGGCGGATCATGGACGTGACATCGAATGGACGGCGTACCGGCCGGGGCTCGCGGGCACCGGCCGCATCAGCCGGTCAGGAGGAGGAGAGGGACGTGTCGATGAGCGAGTGGGTTTCGAGGTCACCTGCGCAGACCTCCACCGTCGGCATTCGTGTGCCGGCCGACCTGGGGCAGCTGACGATGCTGCGCGCGCTGGCCGAAACCGTCGCGCTGATCGCGGATTTCGCGCTCGACGAGGTGACCGATATCCGGGTCGCACTCGACGAGATCGCCACGGCCCTCATTGCCGAGGCGGCGCCGGGCTCGTCGATCGATTGCGATTTCAACTTCGACGACGGCCGGATGACGGTGCAGGTCACCGGGGTGGTTTCGGTGTCCGACGCGCTCGATCAGAACAGTTTCGGCTGGCACGTGCTACAGACCATCACCGACACCATCGCGGCCCAGACCGAGCCGTTCGACGCGTCGTGCGAGGGATACCCGGTCGTCGTCGAATTCAGCCGGGCGCGAGGTGAAGCCGATGGGGGATGAGCGCAGCCGCCGTCACCGCGGTGGCGACAGCTACGACAATATCGAGCCGGTCTTCGAGGAGTTGGCCGCGCTCGCGCCCGACGACCCGCAGCGAGAAGTGGTGCGGGAGAAGGTGATCGGGCTGTGCATGCCGCTCGCCGATCACATCGCCCGCAAGTTCTCCGGCCGCGGTGAGAATTTCGACGATCTGCTGCAGGTGGCCCGGGTCGGGCTGGTGCAGGCGGTGGACCGGTTCGACGTCACCCGCGGATCGTCGTTCCTGTCGTTCGCGGTGCCGACGATCATGGGCGAGGTGCGCCGGCATTTTCGCGACAACACCTGGGCGGTGCGAGTTCCGCGGCGCACCAAGGAGATCCAG
The DNA here is from genome assembly GCF_015477765.1 of Nocardia transvalensis. Classification (GTDB taxonomy): domain Bacteria; phylum Actinomycetota; class Actinomycetes; order Mycobacteriales; family Mycobacteriaceae; genus Nocardia; species Nocardia transvalensis_A. The sequence goes on from NZ_JADLQQ010000002.1 coordinate 147,318, forward strand.
CTGTCCATCGGCGGCGCCGTCGACCAGCTGGCGCAGCGGCTGGGCCGCATGCCCCGGGCCCGCGAGATCGCCGAGGAGCTGGATGTCGACCTGGTCGAGGTCACCCAGGCGCTGATCGCCGGCAACTCCTATCAGCTGTCCTCGCTGGACGCCGTCACCGGCGACGACAGCGAGAACACCCCGCTGTCGCTGCTCGAGGTCCTCGGCGAGGCCGAACCGAAATACGACCGCGTCGAAGAGTTCATGGCGGTCAAACCCCTCATCGCCGAACTCCCCGAACGCGAACGCAACGTCCTGATCATGCGCTTCTTCGAAGCCAAAACCCAAACCCAGATAGCCGAGGCCCTCGGCATCTCCCAAATGCACGTCTCCCGCATCCTCGCCAAAACCCTCACCTGGCTCCGCGAGGAAGCCCTCCGCGACTGAGCCATAGCAAGCTGGTCCTCGACGGCCCACGAGTATCGGGCAAGGATGCTTACGCGCTCGACAGTGCCCGCGAGCCGTCGCGTCGTGTCATCGGTACATGTCGGCATTTCGCCGTGATCAGCTGCGCGCTGCTGCGCTACCGGGGCATTGCCTCCCGTGTTCGGTGCGGTTTCGCCACCTACTTCCAACCAGGCCAAGGGCTCGATCACTGGATCACCGAGTACTGGGACGACACCGAAGGCCGGTGGGTGCGGATCGACTCCGAGATCCTCGGGCAGTCCGTTCTGGAACATCCCGAGGATCTCGGCGCCGGGGAATTCCTCAGCGGGGGTGAGGCATGGGCCGCGTTCCGGGACGGCCGCATCGACGCCTCGACCTTCGGCGTCTATGGAACCGAGAACTGGGGACCGGCCGAGATCCGGGGCAATGCGATCAAGGACCTTGCCGCGCTGAACAAGGTCGAGACCCTCCCGTGGGACGAGTGGGGTCGCATGACCGCCTCCTACAACGGCGAAACCGGCCGCGACTACGACGAACTACTCGATACCATCGCCGCGATCTGCAGTCACGGCGACACCGTCGCGCTCACGGAACTCTACGCACGGGACGAGTTGTGCGTCCCTGCAGAGCTCGTACGCTGATCGTTGGCTTGGCCTTGCCCGAATGAATGAGAATCTCGGGTGAGGCCGGTGAGATGGGTCAGTCCCCAGAGGGCCAGGGCGGAGAAGGAGTAGAGGGCGCCGAACCAGCAGGAGGCGGGCCAGCCCCAGGTGGTGTATGCCCAGGTGGTTGTGATTGCGCCGAGGGCGGAGCCGAGGGAATAGAAGGCCATGTAGGCGCCTATGACGCTGCTGGCGTGGTGGGGGTGTGCCGCGGTGAGTAGGTGTTGGCTGCTGACATGCACTGCCTGGACGGCGAAGTCGAGCAGGATGATGCCGATGATGAGCGGCCACAGGGTTGGTGCGGTGCGGGCGATGAGTAGCCAGGAGGCGGTGAGCAACGCCAGTGCGGAACCGGTGATCGCCTGGGCGTGACCGGAGTCGGCCCATCGTCCCGCGCGGGCGGCGCCGAGCGCCCCGGCCAGACCGACCAATCCGAACAGGCCGATCTGCGTGGTGCCGAAGTTCAAGGGCTCGGCGCCGAGGGGGAGAGCGAGCCCGGTCCAGAGGGTTCCGAAGGACGCGAAGAGGAACAAGGCGATCAGGCCTCGGCTCAGGAACAGGCGATCCGTGCGCACGAGTCGCCCCATCGATGCCAGCACCTGCGCGTACCGTCCGCCGGGGGTTCTGTGGTCCGGGTCGAGTGCCGCGCGGACGACGAGGGCCAGAGCCACGCAGAGCACGGCGAGCAGCGCGTACACGGCACGCCAGCCGACCGCGTCGCCCAGGACGCCCGCGAGGACGCGACCGCTGAGGATACCGATCACCACACCCGAGGTGACCACGCCGATAGTGCGGCCCCGCTCGCTCGGCGCGGAGACGGCGGCGGCATAGGCGACGGTCACTTGAACCACGACCGCGAACAAACCCGCGAACGCCAGTCCCGTCACCGCGACGGCACCGTTCGGAGCGGCGGCCGCGACCGCTGCCCCCGCCGCGGTAAGTATCAAATGCACGGTGATGAGTCGGCGACGATTCAGCACGTCTCCCAGTGGAACCAGCAGGATCAGACCGGCGAAGTAGCCGATCTGCCCGGCGGCACCCAGCCCGCCCAGCGACTCACGCGCCAATCCCAGGTCTGTGCCCGCCGCCTCCAATACCGGCTGAATCGCATACACCGTCGACACGGCCACCGCGCACACCAGCGCCAGGACGAATCGCTGCGATCTCGTGACTCCTGTAGCCACCACACCTCCCAATCAGTAGCAAAATGCAACCATTTGACCGTAGGGCATAATGGTTTCGAATTGCAACCGATTGGGAGGATGTCCATGACGACGACGCTCGGTTCCGGCCGCGAGTGGACCGATCCCACCTGCCCTGTCGCACGAACCGTCGACCTCGTGGGCGACCGGTGGAGCCTGCTGATCGTGCGCGACGCCATGGACGGCGCGGCGACCTTCACCGAATTCCAGCAGCGTCTCGGGATCGCCCGGAACATCCTCACCGACCGCCTGCGCAGGCTCGTCGACCACGGCGTGCTCACCACGAGCACCACCCCCGGCGGCAAGCGCCACAGCTACGAACTCACCGAATCCGGCCAGGACCTCTTCACCATCGTCGTGGCATTGCGCCAATGGGGAGAACGCCACGCCTTCACCGACAACGAACCCCACTCGACACTCATCGACCGCGACGGCGAACCCGTGGCTCCGCTGCGCGCCGAAAACCGCAAGGGCAAGCTCGTCACCGCGGCGACCACCCGAGTCCGCAAGGTAGGCGAAGGCAATCCGGTGTCTGATGCGTAATTAATTGCACCGCAAGCGATCTGGCGGCAGACTCACCGTCGAGAAGCGTCTTGTTCGAGCCGGAGAGGAAGGCCTGCCAGCTCGGGAGCTGGCGCAGGTAGACCTGATCGTCGTTCAGTATGAAGGCGATCACTCGGCCGGTGTCCCTCGCTGTCGCACGCAGGGAAACCGCACGTGAAATTGCCTCAGCGCCTTCTCCGCATGAGCCCGCGCGATCCGGTCGGTCTCGGGATCGGTCGCGGGCTCACCACGCAGCAATGCCTTCCTCACGGCAGGGTCCAGGTCGCGCCAGGTGTCCATATTCTCCCCCTTTGTACAGAGGGCCATACCTTGACCGACCGAGACGACCGTTTCGCTACGAATTACCCACTCGCACAACGGTATAGCTGAAATTCGTGCATTCGAGGAGGCTGGGAGCCATCGGTCAGCGGAGCCTGGCGGACCGTTCTGCGGTTTTCTCCAGATCGGCTCGATAGCGCTGCCACCAGGTCGGGTCGCCGGTGGGCATGTTGTCGTTGCCGGCGCGCAGGCCGGCGACTCCGTCGATGAGCTCGCGGATGATGTCGGCATGGCCTGCGTGCCGGTGGGTTTCGGCGGTCACGTGCGCCAGGATTTGGTGCAGGGTGACTGTCCGATGATCCTCGGACCACCACGGGACCGAGCCTTCGGCGGTGAGATCGAGGCTGTCGATCGTGGCGTCGGCATGGGCCCAGGCCCGACGGTAGAACCCGATGATGTCCTCGCGCGACTCTTCGGCGGTGGCCCACATGTCGGCCGTGGGATCGGCCTCGAAGTCGTGTCGGGTGAGGGGTTCATCGTAGGGGCGGGCGAAGGTGTCGCCGAAGTAGCCGAACTCCACGGCGCCGAGGTGTTTGACCAAGCCGAGCAGGTTTGTGCCGGTCGGGGTCATGGGGCGACGCACGTCGTACTCGGACAGTCCGTCGAGCTTCCACAGCACGGCTTCGCGGCCATAGCGCAGGTAACGGTGCAGATCCGCTTTGGGTCCGGAGGCAGTCATGTCGAGCACTCTGCCAGGACACCCGCCCATTCCCGACTGATTTACCTTCTCAGCCAACAACATCCGCTCGACGGACGCGTTCTGCCAGGTCGGTAGGCCCGGCAAAGTTACTCACCCTGGTGGCCCCGGCGTGCCTCACCCTGGTGGCCCCGGCGTGCCTCACCCTGGTGGCCCCGGCGTGCCTCACCCTGGTGGCCCCGGCGTGCCTCACCCTGGTGGCCCCGGGGTGCCTCACCCTGGTGGCCCCGGCGTGCTTTTGGCCGGGGCCGTTCCTCTCACGCTCGGGGATCGGGCGGGGTGGGTGGAGTTCGGCTCGGGTCCGGGGGTTGGGGGGCCGGGTTGGGCATGGGGCCCGGGCCGGGGTCGGGGATTGGGCGTGGGGGTTCGGGGCTGGGGATGGGGTCGGGTGGGGACGGGGTCGGGATCGGGTCGGGTGGAATCGGGTCGGGGTTCGGGATGGGATCCGGCGGGCCCGGATTCGGGATCGGGTCGGGATTCGGGACCGGATTCGGGCTGGGGTCGGGGGACGGGTCCGGATTGGGGACCGGGTCCGGCGGGCCTGGGCTGGGGCCGGGGACCGGGGGCAGGGTGAGCTCGGGGCGAATCTCGGTCTCGGGGTCGTCATCGGCCGGTGGCTCCGGGTCGCGCCACTCCTCCGCGCGGCTCGAGCGGTTGCCGCGCAACGTGCCCTGCAGTTCGTGGGCCAGCTGATCGTCCTGACGCGGACCGTGTTTGGTGCTTTCCCTCTGCATCTCGCGAAACCTCCTCTAGCCGTGGCGAAGCAGCGCGCCGACACCCTCGGCGGGCGCGTGGTCGCGGCCGGTGGTGACGACGCAGCCGCGGCCGGCCAGTGCGGCCAGCGGCAGCGCCTCGTCGGCGCGGCGCAACCAGGTCCGGTTGAGCGCCAGATCCACCGGCACCACCTGGGTCGGATCGGTGCCCACCCGCACGGCGCGGTCGCCGAGCGTGTCGGCGTCGATGAGCAGTGTGTCGGCATTGGCCTCCCGCAGCGCGGCCGTGGTGGCCGCAATACCCTGTGCCGCCAGCCCGCGGGCGCGGGCACGTTCCTGGGTGAACAGCTCCACCACCGCGCGGCGGCGCAATTCGGCCTCCTCGTGCAGGATGCGCCGGACCTGTGCCTCCATCGCCTCGGGGTCGGATCCTGGTGCACGCGAACCGCTTTCGAGCTGAATGACGCGTCGCCCGCGCGGGACGAGGGCATCGGTCACCGCGGAGCGGATCGTGGTCTCACCGGCCACGAGTACCAGCGTCGCACCGGCACGATCGGCCAGGCGGGCCACCTCCGCGGCGACCGCTGCGACATTGCGGCGCACCGTGTCCTCGACGTGCTGCTGCAGGGAGCGATGCGACCAGCCACCGCCGCCGACCTTGTGCAGCGGATGCTCCACCCCGCGCACGGTCTGCACCAGCCGGTGCCCCCGCGCGTCCACGCCGCGAATGTCGGCGCCGCTGCGATCGGCGATCACCAATACATACGGAGTGGTCGGTTCGCGAAGCTGCAGCAGGGGCAGCAGATACGGCAGCGGCGACAGGCGCACCACCGGCTGTGGCGGCGGGGTGGGGAGGGCCTCGGCGACCAGAACTTCGTCTCTCCCGGCAATCACCGCCTGTCCGGCCCGCCCCGGCGGGGCCGTCGTCAACGCGTCGTCGACCGCCTCGAGAAGCGCTGCGGGAGCGCCTCTTTCGGTCAACTCGCCGCGTATGGCCCGGCGGCGCAGGCGCTGCTGATGTTGGGCATCCTCGGTGTTCTGGATGCTGTCGACATAGACCGACACGAAGGGGCCCTCGTGGTCGGCCAGTTCTCGCAGACTCGTAGTGACCACGTTCTGCGGTTACCCGGGGATCGCGACCGCAATCATCGCCGCGGGGATCGCCGAAGCGGCGTTTGCGCTGCTGGTCAGCGGGTAGCCGGACAACGCCCGACTGCGAAGCGGGATGCCTCATCTACATCGGTCTTGCGCATTCCGCCGCGCCGTGCGGGCAGGAAGGAGGACCGGATGCAACACGACGAATTCATCGGACAGGTGCAGGCGCGGGCTCGGCTGTCCGATCGCGGTAGCGCCGAGGCCGCCACCCGCGCCACCTTGGAGACGCTCGCCGAACGGATACCGGAACCGTTGGCGGAGAAGCTTTCCGCGCAGCTGCCCCAGGAAATCGGTGAACACCTGAGACGGATCGCCGAGGCGGGTGCGGGCCGCGAACGCTTCGACCGCACCGAGTTCGTGACCCGAGTCGCCGAGCGGGCGCGCACCACCACGTCGGCGGCCACCTATCAGGCCCGGGTCGTGCTGGAAGTGCTCGACGAGGCCACCACCGGCGGTCTCATCGACCGCCTGCGCGAGGCGCTGCCCGACGATCTGCGCTCACTGACCGACGCGGGCAGCAGCGGAACGCTGAGCTGACCGGAGGAGGATACGATGGCCGAATCCGTTGTCGACGAGGACCTGTGGAACGACTTCCACCAGGTCGTGAACATGACCTCACGAGAACTGCGCGATTGGTTGCGAACCGACGCCGCCGGGCCGGAGACGGAGGCTCTGCCGGACCAGGCGGGTACCCAACTGGGGCAGCGGGTGCTGGCCATCCTCGGCAAGCGCCGCACCGACCTGGACGACCACGACGCCGCCGTGATGCGCACCGTGGTGCGGCGCGTACTCGACGAGCGTGGCGCCGAACCGGAATCGGCGGCGGGGCGGTCGGGATGGCGGCACCGATTGATGTCGATGGGACACGATCCGCTGCGCGCGGGCTGACCCATCGGCGATGAGATGGTCGAAAGGTACTGGGCGCGAATGTATCCCGAGACAGACCCCGATGTCGTGACCGTATTGCTGGGGCGGCACAGCCGAATCCAGCAGCTAGCGGAGCGGATACGCGCCGCGGACGGTGACCGGCGCGCCCAGTTCGACGAGTTCGTGCGGACATTCGCCGCACACGAATATTCCGAACACCAGGTGGTTCATCCGGCCGCGCGCGCCTGTGGCGTGCCCGACGAGGCGGTCGATCTGCTGATGCTGCAGGAGGACGAACTGGAGAAGTCCCTGTCGGCGCTGTGCGCGCGGGGGATCGACGCTCCCGGCTGGGACGTGGATTTCAGCGAATTCGCCAGCGCCGCCATCGTGCACTGTGCGCAGGAGGAGCAGCAGGAGTACGCCCAGCTGCTCGCCGTTCCGCGCGAGCGGCAGCGGGAGTTGGGGCGCGCGGTGCTGGACGCGGAGGCCGTCGCACCGACCCGGCCGCATCCGGCCGCGCGGCGCTCCGGGTTCGCCCGGCTGTGCGTTGCGCCGGTGCTGGCGCTGGTCGACCGACTGCGCGACGGCGTACGGCGGCGACCGACGGTGTTGTAGATCGAAAAGCCCAGTGCCACAAGAGAACCGGGCGACCCGCCACTGGCGGGACGCCCGGTGTGTCAGCCCTGCTCGGCCGATCTCAGCGGTGTGCCTACTGAGATCGGCGGAGGCTCGCGGCGGCGGACACCAGCAGGCCGGCGGCCGCCACGCCGAGAACTGTGATCACGGCGCCCATCACCACATTGGTCCAGAGGATCGGGTTCGGGCGCGGGCCGATCACCCAGGGCGTGATGATCTCCCAGACTCCCATCGGGACCAGCACCCAGCTCAGGAAATAGCCGCGCGTGGGCACCGCCGTCAGTACCAGACCGATGACGGCGACCGCGAGGCCGAGGACGAGATTGTGGATCACCAGCCGCGGGGCGCCGGCGAAATCGTCCACCACCCAGGGTGTGATCGCGGTGAACAGCCCGGCCAGCAGTACCAACCCGTCGACGGTGAACGCCGGCGGGCCGCCGAGCCTACCGCCAACCAGTTCCTGCTGCTCCAGGGCCCGTGGGACGTCGGTCACGGCGTGGTGCGAGGACTCGACCATACCGTTGTCTCCTTCCTGGTTCCTTCCTACTCGGCCTGTCGGCCAAGCATTCTGGGTTTTACCCGCCCCGATCCCCCTCAATCGACCCCCCACGCGCCGGATATCTCCCTTTCACCCCCCGGCAACCCGCCCGCCACCTAGCCCTCGTTCGTGGCGTGCCCGTCTTCTTCTTGTTCCCCGGCGTGCTTTGGCCGGGATCGTTTGCCCGGTGCTGGCTCGGGTAGCTCGTCGGTGAAAGGAGGCCGAGATGTCCGATCAGGTTCGGCCGGGGTCGACACTGGTGACCACCGATCACGGTGAGATCCGTTCCTGGGCAGAGCACCGCGGAGCGCGACCGGCCGTGGTGGACAGTCCCGAACAGGATGCGCAGATCGACGTGTTGCGCTTCGATTTCCCCGGCTTCCGGGAGGACGGATTGCGGGAAGTGTCCTGGGCGGAATGGTTCCGCATCTTCGAGGAGCGCGAATTGCGCTTCCGGTGCGAGCAGAGCACCCCTGACGGCGGCATCAGCAGTTTCTTCCGGCTGGAGAGTCGCGAGAGTGAGGACGGCTGAGATGAGTTCCGGTATTCAGGTGAGCGGTGCGGCGGTCGGCGTGGGTCCGATCGCCGAACCGTTTCCCGACGTTCACCGCATCGCCGTGCTGCGCGGCGGCGGCCTCGGTGATCTGCTGTTCGCCGTCCCGGCCATGCATGCGCTGTCGGCCGCGTACCCCGAGGCGGAAATCGTGCTGCTGGGCACCCCGCTGCACGCACAACTGCTGGGCACGCGTCCGGGCCCGGTGCACGAGGTGATCCCACTGCCGCCGTCGAATGGCGATCGGCCGTCCGACGGCACGGCGGCCGAGGTGGAATTCTTCCGCCGGGCCTGCCAGGCTCCCATCGATCTGGGCGTGCAGCTGCACGGGGGCGGCCGCTGGTCCAACGGATTCCTGCAGCAATTGCGCCCACACTGGAGTGTGGGGTCGCGTACCCCCGACGCGGGACCGCTGACCCGGACACTGCCGTTCCGCTACTACCAGCACGAGACGCTGCGGGCGCTCGAGGTGGTCGGCTTGGCCGGTGCGCCGCCGATTCGGTTGCAGCCCACGCTGGTGACCACCGACGCCGATCTGCGGGCCGCCGAACCGGTCCTCGCGGATCTGCCGCAGCCCGTCGTCGCCCTACATCCGGGCGCGGGCGATCCCCGCCGCCGCTGGCCCGCCGAGCGTTTCGCCCAGGTGGCCGCGCACTGCCTGCGGCGCGGTCTCGGTGTGGTGGTGATCGGTGCCGCCGGTGACGAAGAGCTGTTGGCCGAGCTGCACACCGACATGGGGCGGCTGGTCCCGCCGTCGCAGGCGCAGCGGCTGAAAGTGCTTGCCGGAGCGGACTTCCCGACGGTCTGCGGCGTGCTGTCGCGCAGCTGCCTGCTGGTCGGCAACGACAGCGGCCCCCGTCATCTCGCCGCGGCGCTGGGTACCCCCACCATCGCGGTCTACTGGATGGGCAACGTCATCAACGCCGGACCGCTCGGCCGCAGCCAGGACCGCGTCCTGATCTCCTGGACCACCCACTGTCCCGTCTGCGGTGCCGACTGCACCGACGAAACGGCTCCGCGCTGCGAGCACGACGATTCGTTCGTCGCCACGGTCACCCTGGAGGATATGCTCGCCGAGGTCGACGACCTACTGCCCTGAGCGCCAAAAGTCCGGCGGCACCACATCGTAGGCCTCCACCTCGCGTCGGGCGACGGTGGTGGGGGCCTCCAGATGTACTGCGCCGCTGGGCAATATGCCCGCGCCGCCGTAACGGGCCATGACCCGCAACTGCGCCAGCACATCCTCACCGCAGTGATGGCGGGGCAACTTGCGCCAGAACTCGAACCCTCCTGTGGCTTTGAGCTTTTCGCGATCGTAGAGTACGCAGCCGCCCACCCAGGCGACCTTGTAGGCGACCCAATGCCCGTCGCGCAGGCCGAGTTGCTCGGCCAGATGGGTGGGATTGGCGGCATTGTGCAGGGTCCAGCGCTGCCAGGCCTTGTCCTCCCGCCTGATCTGCTCGGGTTCCGGTGCGCCGGGCCAGATTTCGAAGGGCTCCAGTTCCCGCGGGCGGTGATCGTCCAGGTAGGACAGCCCCTGGACGGCGCAGCCCACGAAACCGCATTTCAGTTCCGTGATGGCCGTATGCATGCGCTGCAGCGTGCCGGGCTCGAGCCATACGTCGTCGTCGAGGAACAGCACGAACCGGGCCCGGGACTGCGACAGCAGGTGATTGCGCTGTTCGGCGATGCCCAGCGGCGGGCGATGAGTCCCGAAACGCACCCGATGCCCGCGATGGCGCAGCATGCGGGCCATGGTGAGGGCCGCGGGCGTATCGTAGCTGGCCGCACCGTCGGACTGGTCGCTGACGACCACCGCGAAATCCGGAAAGTCCTGGGCCGCAAGCCCGGACAGCGTGGTGGCCAATTCCACCGGCCTGTTGCGGGTGGGTATGAGCACCTCCAGTTCGGGCGTGGTCATGACGCCTGTGCTCCGGCTCGGATCCGTTCGATCAACGCCGTGGTGGAGCGCTGCGCCACATAGCCGAGCACCTGCACATCGCCGCCGTACTCCCGCACCACCGCCGTCTCGCTGAGCATGTCGGGCCGGTAGTCGCCGCCTTTGACATACAGTTCCGGGCGCAGCCGGCGTAGGAGCTCGGCGGGTGTGGGTTCGTCGAAGACCGTCACATGATCGACACAGCTCAGCGCCGCCAGCACCGCCGCTCGGTCCTGCTCCGAATTGACCGGCCGGTCCGGCCCTTTCAGCGCACGCACGCCGCGGTCGGAGTTGACGGCGACCACCAGGACATCGCCGAGTCGCTTCGCCTCGTTGAGGTAGGCGATATGTCCGGTGTGCAGGACGTCGAAACACCCGTTGGTGAACACGATCCGGCGTCCGGCGCGACGGTGAGCGTTCACCGCTGCCGCCAGATCCGCGTGGCCCAGAATCTCACCGCTGCTTCCGGCCAGCCGCTCGCGCAGGTCCCCGGTCGCGCACACCGAGGTGCCTGGCCGGTGTACGACCACATCCGCGGCCGCCTGCGCCAACTCCGCGGCCGAGGTGTCGGGCAGGCCCGCCAGTAACCCGAGGGTGAAGGCGGCGACGAAAGTGTCACCGCCGCCGGTGGATTGGCGTTCCGGCACCGGCTGCGCCCAGGTGCGATGGGCAGGACGATCACCGGACAGCAGCAGGGCGCCGTCTCGATCCAGGGTCACCACCACCGTCTCGGCGCCGGTCGCCTCGAACAGGCGTTGGCGATGCCGGTCGAACAGGTCCACCCGGTCGACACCGTCGCCGCACAGCGGCAGCTCGAGGGCGGCGGCGGCCTCGGCGGCGTTCGGGGTGGCCACATCGGGGCGTACCGCGCGCCACGCCGCCGGGCGGTGGGTGTCGACGACCAGCAGCGGCAGCCGATCTCGCTTGGCGGCCAAGCGGTCACGGACCGCGGCGGCGAGCCCGCCGTCGTAGTCGCACACCACCAGCGCGTCGGCGCCGTCGAGGGCGGCGGCGAGGCTGTCGAGGACGCCGCTGGTGGCGCCCCCGTCCACGGCCACCCGATCTCCCTCGTCGAAACGGATCATCAGCTGATCCCCGGCGATGACGCGCCGCTTGACCACCGTGGACCGGCTGGGCGCGGAGAGCACGTGATCGTCGTCGACGCCGTGGCGGCGCAATTGGTCGCACAGCTGTTCGGCGGCGGGATCGTCGCCGACCACGGTCACCAGGCGCACCCGCGCGCCCAGGGCCGCCAGATTGGCGGCGGTGTTCGCGGCCCCGCCCGGCGCGCCGACGCTGCGGTCGATGTCGACCACGGGCACCGGGGCCTCCCGGCACAACCGGTCCGAGCGGCCCCACATCCACACGTCGAGCACGGCGTCGCCGAGTACCACCACATCGGCGTGGGCGCCCGCCAGGTGCTGGGCGAGGGCGGGAGTCAGTTCGTGACCGTCCGGGAGCGGCCGGTCGGAGGTGTCGCTGATCGGTGTGCGCATGCCGTACCTTCCGTCGAGCCGTCGTGCTCCGGCGATTCCACGAGTTCGCTGTGATAAACCGCCGGGGCGGGATCCGCGGCGTGTTTCACTGCGCCGCGGACGGCAATCCGGACCGACATGAGTGAGCGCAGCGACTACGGCGACCACTACGACATCGGACCGCCGGAACCCTTGGAATGGCAGGACGTGCCCGCGGGTGGGGAGCACCTGGACCACGACGATCTGGATGTCGATCCGCTGGACGACGGCGTCGAGCCGCCCGCCTTGGACGATACCGACCGGTACGAGACGGCGGCGGATGAACCCTCGCTGGCCGATCGCCTGGCCGCGGAGGAGCCGGATATCGTTCCGGAACCACCGGACGAACCGTGAATTGTGGTCGTGCCCAACCGCATCGGACGATCGCTATGAGAACGGCCAGACCTGCCCGCGGCCGTCACATCCGCTGCCCACCGCGCCGTAGGGTGGCATCACGCGGCGCGGCACCAGCCGCGTAACGGACAGCGTCGTCGCAGATCGTGCGCTCGCCGAGCCGGCCGACCCGCCACTACCCCGGCCCGGCGCGCGCCGTCCGCCGCGGTGAGCGGATGCGGGCGCAGGACCCTGACTCCCACCTGCCTCGACCTCCACGCAACCCTCGGTGGCGGTTGCCCGCCGGGATAACCCCGCCCGGCGGGTCACCTCCGCCCGATGCGCCCATACCTCGTCATCCGGCGCGCACGTAGCTCGTCATCCGGCGCGCACGTAGCTCGTCATCCGGCGCGCTCTCCGCCGGAATCAGTGCCAGAGGCTGCGGCAGGGGAGGGGGCGCAGGCCGGGGCGGACCTTGGTGTCGACCGTGACGGCGAGACCGGAATGGACTGCGGCAGCGGCGAATTCCCATGCCTCGGCGCGGGTGGCCGCATATTCGAGGATCAGTTGGTCGCCGGGCGCGCCACCGTCGAAGTAGACGGTGATGCGCCGGGTCGGCGCCTCCGGGACGGTGTCGGAAATGTCCATGGCCGTGCTCCTTCGCCTTCGCACCGAGGCCGACGATCGGGCCGCGGGCGCACAGCATGACGGTACGGTCGTGTCACGCTGCTGAACAGCATCGTTCGTGGAATTCGGTGTGCAACACAGTGTGGTCTCGTCCGGACTTGTGATTTCTCAGGATATTTCGTACCCACTACCGCGCCGGTTGGCCGCCCGATAGCCTCATCGGCCATGGGGAACACCGCATTTCGCCGCGCGCTGTGCGCCTGCGCGGGCAGCCTGTTGCTGCTGGCGGCCGCCGTGGGCACCGCACCGGCGCAGCCGATCTATCCGGCGCCGGATCCCGACCCGTTCTATGCCGCACCCGCCGATATCGCCGATCACCAGCCCGGCGACGTCCTGGCGACGCGGCCGATGCCGCCGCTGGCGATCTTTCCCGACACCGACATCACGCTGATCAAGTTCCGCTCCACCAACTCCGAGGGCAAGCCGATCGCGGCCACCACCACCGTGCTGACCCCCAAGGAGCACGCCGACAACGGGCCGCTGCTGTCGTATCAGACGATCATCAACGGTCTGGGCACCCAATGCGCGGTCTCACGGGTGCTCTACACCAGCGACCCCAACCTGATGGTGCGCGAGGCCCCGGCATACAACGCGGTGCTGCGCCGCGGGTGGAGCATCGCGATGCCCGACCATCTCGGCCCCCAATTCGCCTACGGTGCAGCGAAATTGGGCGGCCAGATCACGCTGGACGGAATTCGTGCCGCCCAGCGCGTGAAGGAGCTGCGAGTCGAGCGCAGCCCGGTGGTGCTGGCCGGATACTCCGGTGGCGGCATGGCGACCGCGTGGGCGGCGGCGCTGGCACCCAAGTACGCGCCGGAGCTGAGGCTGGCCGGAGCGGCCGCGGGCGGAGTGCCGATGAATATGGTGAAGATGCTGGAGGGACTGGGCTTCGGCGCGCATCCGGTGTTCGGGCTGGCCCTCGCCGCGGGCCTGGGGCTCGAACGCGAATATCCCGACCGTTTCCCGCTGTCGGATCAGCTCAACGACAAGGGCATGGCGATCCGGCAGGCCATGGCCAACAGCTGCACCAACGACCTGCTCACCGCGGGCGCGGGCCGCGGCGTCCTCGACGTCGCCCGCACCACCTCCATGACCCAGGATGTGCGCGCCCGCAAGGTGGTCGAGGAGAACAGCCTCGAGCTGTACACCGACAGCGCGCCGAACATACCGATCTTCGAATGGCATTCGCCCATCGACGGTCTGGTGCCCGTCGACGCCATCGTCAACACCGTCCACCGCTGGTGCGCCGCGGGCGTCGAGGTCGAGTCCCAGGCCATCCCCGTGCCCGACCACCTGACCGCCGCGGTCCTGGGTCTCCCCGAGGTTCTGAGCTGGCTCGAGGCCCGCGTGAAAGGCGAACCGGCCCCCAGTAACTGCTGACCGCGCAGAGCGGTCTACCGAATTGCCGTGATCGCCTTCGACAGCGGCGTGTCGCCGGAGACCAGTTCCAAGGTCTTCCCGACCGTGTTGCGTGCGGTGAGCAGTTCCGCCAGCACCGCGGCGACATCCGCGCGCGGGACCGAGCCGTAGGAGCCCGGCGCTTCGACAAGGGTGACCAGACCGGTCCCCGGGTCGTCGGTGAGACGGCCGGGCCGCAGGATCGTCCAGTCCAGCGGGCGCGCCCGCAGATCCTCCTCGGCCTGGGTCTTGGCGTCTATATAAGCGGCCCACACCTCGTCGCTGTCGGGCGCCGGGGGCCGGCCCGCGCCCATACTCGAGATCTGCACGAACCGCCGCACGCCGGACTGCTGCGCCGCCTCGGCCAGTTTCACCGAGCCGTCCCGATCGACGGTGTACTTGCGATCCACGCCGCTGCCCGGTCCGGCACCGGCGGCGAACACCGCGGCATCGGCACCGTCCAGCGCGGCGGCGATATCGGCCGGTGCGGCGTTCTCGAGATCCAGGACCACGGGTTCGGCGCCCGCGGCGGCCACGTCGGTGGCGTGATCCGGATTGCGGATGAGGCTGTGAACCTCGTCGCCGCGGCGACTGAGCAGTTCAGCCAGGATGAGTGCGATCTTGCCGTGTCCGCCCGCGATGACAATGCGCATGGGCACCAATCGTACCGAGCGTCTCGAACCGGACTCGCGATGCACACGAAACGGCGACAATCGAGCTACCGGCCGAGTCCTGCCCGTACCCTCGAACCACCTGGTATGGCGGGCTCAGACGTTCGGGACTGGGCACATGTGGCGGTTGGCCAGGGTGAACCCATGGGGGTGAGTCATGCGGGGCTGGCGCGTCCTCGTCACCGTTGTGCTGCTTCTCGGCGGACCGACAATGGTTGCCGCACAGGCGCAACCACTGTTACCCGGGCTTCCGGCGCTGCCGTCGATCCCGCCGCCACCCGGCCCGGGACTGCCCGGCCTGCAGCAGTGGATCGATACGGTCGTTCCGCCCCCGCCGATAGTGGAGCCGCCCGGCTCGGTCGTGGCGGCCGACCTCACCCCGGATGTGGCGCGGCTGCAGGCCGCGGTGCTGCCCTCGGACGTCGGCGATCCGCTGTTCGACCGCTGGCCACCGAATCTGGAGACCTACACTCCCGGCGCTGTCATCGAGATGCGCGATGTGACGGCCACCGCGGCGCCGCTGCTCCTGGCCCCGGTGCGGCAGGTGCTGCAGGTGAAGTTCCGCACCACCGACGCCCACGACGCACCCTCGTTCGCGACCGCCTCGCTGGTGATCCCCGCGGCGGCCCGGCCCGGCCCGGGCGCGCGGCCGGTGGTCGTGAACAACCTGCCGATCGATGCCCTCGGCCGCGCCTGTACACCGAGTTACACACTGGCACACGGTTTTACGGTCAATACCAGCACGACCGACTACCTCCCGCCCACCACCCAGCTGGCGCTGCTGCGCGGCTATGCGGTGCTGATTCCCGACCACGAGGGTCCCCGCATGGCCTACGCCGAGCCGTACGTCGCGGGGCATGCGGTACTGGATGCCGTTCGCGCCGTCCGCGCGCTGCTGCCCGCCGAGTTCGGTGACAGCCGCTTCGCCATGCACGGCTACTCCGGCGGCGCCATCGCCACCCGGGGCGCGGTCGCGCTGATCGATTCCTATGCACCGGAATTGGCGCAGGTCATTGTCGGCGCCGCGCTCGGTGGCGTCCCGGCCGACTATCAGATCCTGGGACGTAGTATGAACGCCAACCTGGCCTCCGGGGTGTTCCTGGCCGCCACGTTCGGCGTCGGCCGCGAGCGCCCGGAAATCCTGTCCCGGATGAACAACCTCGCCCGCTGGGCGGCGATCTCACCGCTCAAGGACACCTGTGTCGGGGTTTTCGCGCTCCCCGGTGTGCTGATGCTGCCGATCGACATCGCCGCCGACATCCCCGATCCGCTGCAGAGCGACCTGGCCGACGACATCTATCGGGTCACGCGGATGCAGGATATGAAGTCGGCGGTCCCGCTCTACATCTACAACGGCGAACAGGAGTTCTGGATCCCCGCCGAGGGCGCCCGCGCCCTGTACCGCGAGCAGTGCACCCTGGGCGCGCCCGCGGTCTACCGCAGCGTATTCGGCGAACACATCATCGGCGCGGTCCTCGGCTACCCCGAGGCCATTCACTGGATCGACCAACGCCTCCAGGGCATACCCGCGCCCAACGAATGCTGATTCCGGGAGCTACATCGGGAACAGGTTGTGTTTGCGCGGGTTCGGGCGGCGGGCGGCCTCCTTGTCGCGCAGGAGGCGCAGGGCCTTGCGGATTTCGAGGCGGGTCTGCGACGGCTCGATGACCGCGTCGATGTAGCCGCGCTCGGCCGCGATCCACGGGTTGACGAGGGTGGCGTTGAAGAAGTCGATCATCTGCTGCCGCACCGCCTCTCGCTGCTCGGGTGGGGTGGCGGCAAGTTGACGGCGGCCGACGACGCCGACCATGCTCTCCGCGCCCATCACCGCGATCCGTGCGGTCGGCCATGCCAGGCTGATATCCGCGCCGAGCTGTTTGCAACCCATCACCGCATAGCCGCCGCCATAGGCCTTGCGCACGACCACGGTCACGATCGGCACGGTCGCCTCGATCACCGCCCGGAAGAAGCGTCCGCCGCGCTTGATCACCCCGTTGCGTTCCTCCTGCACACCCGGCAGCACACCAGGGGTGTCGACCACGAACACCACCGGCAAGCCGAACGCATCGCAGAGGCGTATGAAATGCGTTGCCTTGTCCGAACATTGGGCATCGAGCGCGCCGCCGAGCACCAGTGGCTGATTGGCGACGACACCGACGCTGCGCCCGTCCACGCGGGTGAATCCGGTGATCAGATTCTGTGCGGTCGCCGCGCCGATCTCGTGGAACTCGCCGTCGTCGAAGATGCGCAACACGATGTCGTGCATGTCGTAGCCGGCCTTGTCCGAATCCGGGATGATCCGGTCCAGCTCCAGATCGTGTGCCGTCGGCTCGGGTTCCAGACCCGGGTTCACGATCGGTGGCTGCTCGAGGCAGCTCGACGGGAGATAGCTCAGGTAGGTCCGCACCCACTCGAAGGCCGCCTGCTCGTTGGGCGCGACATGGTGGATGGTGCCGTTGCGCGCCTGCACCGCCGCACCGCCGAGCTCCTCGGCAGTGACGTCCTCACCGGTCACCGACTTGATCACATCCGGTCCGGTCACGAACATATACGAGTTCTCCGTGGCGACCAGCACATCCATGTTCACCGGCCCGTACACCGCCCCGGCCGCACATTTGCCCAGCATCACCGCGACCATCGGCACGAAACCCGACAGCTCCTCCTGTCGCCGGCACATCAGCGCGAACCAGGACAGCGAGGTGACCGCGTCCTGGATGCGGGCACCGCCGGAATCGTTGATCGCCACCACCGGGCAGGCGTTCCGATAGGCGAATTCCATGGCAGCGGCGACCTTGCGGCCGAACATTTCCCCGACCGACCCGCCGTACACGGTCTGGTCGTGCGCGATCACCACTACCGGGCGGCCGTCGACAGCGCCGCGCCCGGTGACTACGCCGTCGCCGTAGAAGGCGTCGGGGCTACCGGGTTGGCGCATCAGCGCCCCGGTTTCGACGAAACTTCCCGGATCCAGCAGCATCCGTATGCGTTCGCGGGCGCTGGGAATGCCTTTGTTGCGGCGTTTGTCGATTCCGGCCTGTCCCGCCGGTTCTTCCGCAAGTTCGAGGAGTTTGTGCAGCTGCTGCAGCTTTCCTCGGGTGCCCGTCATGCTGGATGGTGCCTTTCCACTGTCGACGCGGAGGCCGTGCACTCTCGCACGGCGATCCGTCCTGCACGCTACCGTCCGGAATCGCATCCAACCAGTGGTTGCTCATCGACCGAGCACCGTCACAAGAAATTCGCGTCCCGTGCTGTCGACTGTCATCACGGCGCGTCGGCGGCAATTTGTGTCGCGCCCCTAGGGCCGCTCCGGCCCGTTCATGAATTGTCATCGGATTCCCCGCGTTTCGATGGTGTGGCGTTTCCGTGGCCGTACCGTGATGGCAGCGCGGCGCCGGATTTTTTGCGCGGTCGGCGCCGCGTTCCGGCCGAGAAACGTGCCGGGAGATCCCTGGCGTCGGCGCGCCGCACCCGAACAGGAAAGGAGGCGCCGGTTCGGTCGCCGTGCCAGCCACTGCCGGGCGGCGCCCCGAAATTCCAACCCTGCCGTCCGGTTGCGCACCGCCGCACCGTGGCACGGACTCCAACCCCTCCTTGCACGGTGCGTGTGCGTGGTAGTGGACCACCCGCCGGACGCGACCTCACCCCCGGCGCCCGGCGGGAACCCGCCCACCGTGACCCTGATTCCGGAGCGATCCATGACATCCTCGGCACCGGCGGCTCCGACCGTGACAGCGAGACTGGCCGAACACTTCTGCACCGACCGCATTCGGCGGCCCGGCCACGCCGCGGAACTGTCCGCCGATGTGCGGGAGTGCCTGGCGCTGGCGCTCGAGGCCGTCGCCGGGCCGCACACCACGATACGGGTGGCGGAGCTGGTCGGGCGGGCCGAACAGTGGGCGCGCGAAGGCATCGATCTCGACTCCGTGTTGCGTGCCTACCACGAGGCGATTCGCAGCGCATTCGAACGGGTCGTGGGGGAGCAGCCCGGCGGCCCGGCGGAACTGCTGGCCGGCATCGAGCAGGTCCTGCGGCTGCTGGAGACCGTCACGGTCGCCACCTCCTCGGCCTATCTCGATCAGCATCGGCGGGCCGCGCGGCATCATCAGACCGCCGCGCAGACGCTGGTGACGGCGCTGCTGAGCGGTCGCGGGCGCGCCGCGCTGGCGCGGCGCACCGGGATCAGCGTCGCCGCCGCATATCAGGTGGTGGCCCTTGCCGTTCCGCCGCACCCGGGGGAGCGCGACCCCCGCCTCGACGCCGAGGGCGTGGCCCGGCGCAAGCTGCGGCGACTGCAGAGTGCGCTGGCTCCCGTCCTGGGTTCGCGGGCGCTGTCGCTGCTGTCGGTGGACGGCGGCACCGTCCTGGTGCCGGTCGACGATCCGCCCGCGGTGACCGGCGGGCTCACGATGACGGCCGACACCCTCGACGTGTTGTCGGCGGCCGCGTCGGTGCCGCTGACCGCCACGGTGGTCACCGGGCCCACCGAGCGCATCCCCGAACTCGCCGAGCAGGCGCACGACCTGCTCGAGCTGGTGCGTGCCCTGGGCCGCGGCCCGGGACTGTACCGAATGCCGGATGTGGCCATGGAATATCAGATGACCCGGCCCGGACCCGCGCGCGAACATCTGGCCGCGGTTCTCGCCCCGCTGGTATCGCATCCGGACCTGCTGGACACGCTGCGGATGTATCTGGATTGCGGCCTGGACCGTAAGGCGACGGCCCAGCGGATGCGCATCCATCCCAACAGCGTCTCGCATCGGCTGCGGCGCATCGAACGGCTGACCGGCATCGATCCGGCGCATCCGGCCGGGATTTCGCGCGCCAGCCTCGCGCTGCTGGCCCACGACCTGGCAACCGCCTCTCGCACGAAGGAGTACGCGTGACAATCGCCATGACCGATCGGGACATCCTGCGCGAGCTGGAGCCCGTCGCCGAGCGCCACCTCGAGGAGCATCTGCGCAAGGCCAAGACGTGGAACCCCCACGACTACGTGCCCTGGGACGACGGCCGCAATTTCGAGGCCCTCGGCGGAATCGACTGGGAGCCCGGCCAATCGGGCCTGTCGGAGGTGGCGCGGGTGGCGATGGTGACCAATCTGCTGACCGAGGACAATCTGCCCTCCTACCATCGCGAGATCGCCGAAAGCTTCGGCCTGGACGGGGTGTGGGGCACCTGGGTGAACCGCTGGACGGCCGAGGAGAATCGGCATTCCATCGTGATGCGCGACTATCTGGTCGTCACCCGTGCGGTGGATCCCGTTGCGCTGGAACAGGCTCGGATGGCGCATATGACCACCGGCATCGCCAGCCCCGACGGTCCGCAATTTCTGCGCGGGGTCGCGTATGTGACGCTGCAGGAGCTGGCGACGCGCATCAGCCACCGCAACACCGGCACCGCCTGCGCAGAGCCGGTCGCCGAGCGCATGCTGCAGCGCATCGCCACCGACGAGAACCTGCATATGGTGTTCTACCGCAGCGTGTCCGGCGCCGCGCTGGACCTCACACCGAACGAGATGATGCGGGCGATCACCTCGGTGGTGACGCGATTCCAGATGCCGGGGCTGACCCAGCCCAACTTCCGGCGCAATGCGGTGCTACTGGCCAAACACGGCATCTACGATCTGCGCCAGCATCTGGATGTGGTGCTGCGGCCGGTGCTGCGGGCCTGGCAGGTGTTCGACCGCACCGACCTGACCGGTGACGGGGCGCGTGCCCGCGACGAATTGGCCGACTACCTGGACGATCTCGAGACCAAGGCCCGGCGGTTCGAGGAGCAGCGCGAACGGGTGAGGGCCCGGGAAGCCGCACGGGCGGAGGCCGCGGCCCGGCCGAGAACGGGGGTGACGGCGCAATGAGCGCACGCGCCGCATTCGGCGCCGCGGCCGTGGTGGCCGCGACCGCGCTGACGGCGGCGCCGGCGCGTGCGGACGCGCCCGTGCCCGCGGTCCCGCCGGTGATCGACCCGGCCGTGACCCGAACCGAGCTGGCTCGCGCCGAAAGCCGGGGGCCGGGATGGGAGCGGCTGTCTGTGGCCTCGGCCTCGATGCGGCGGGTGATCGCCGTGGACGTGCTGCACGGGTCGGGTGCCGCGCCGCGTCCGACGCTGTACCTGCTGGATGGTGTCGAGGCCGAATCCACCTCCGCCTGGCTCACGAAAGGGCGTGCGGCGGAGTTCTTTTCCGGCAAGCCGGTGGATGTGGTGCTCACCAGCGGCGGGGTCGGCAGCATGTACACCGACTGGGCCCACTACGACCGGACGCTGGGCCTCAACAGGTGGGAGACCTTCCTTATCGACGAACTTCCCCCGATTGTGGAGGCATATCTGCGCTCCGATGGCCGTCGGGCCATCGCGGGGGTCTCGATGGGCGCGCAGGGGGCGATGATGCTGGCCCAGCGCCATCCGGGGCGCTACCTGGCCGTCGCCGGGATCAGCGGATGCTATTCCACCGCAGACGATCTCGGGCAGGCCGTCACCCGCATCACCGTGGGCTCGCGCGGCGGTAATCCCGAGAACCTGTGGGGCCCACCGACCTCGCCGGAGTGGGCCGCACACGACAGCCACCTGGGCGCGGAAGCCTTGCGCGGCACCACGATCCACCTGTCGTCCGCCACCGGCCTGCCGAACCTTACCGACCTGACCGCCATAGCCGCCGCTCCCGACATCCTGGAGGCGCTGCGCGTCGCCGGAGGCGGCGCCGCTCTGGAGGCCGGCGCACGCTCGTGCACCGACCGATTCGCCCAACGCCTGTCCCACCTGGGCATCCCCGCCACCGTCCACTACGAGCCCGCGGGCACCCACGCCTGGCCCGATTTCGCCACCCAACTGCCCGCCGCCTGGACCACCATCTCTGCGGCCCTGGGACTTCCGCGGGAGTGATCACGCGGGCTCATTGCCGAGGCGGTCGCGGGGAACAGCGGCCGGAACGAGGAGATGTGATGGTTATGATCCGATCGATGTCCGTGATTGATTCGTGATCGTCTGCGACTCTGGGTAATTCACCGAAACCGAGTCGGCCCATTGTGATGAATACCGGCAATTCCTGTCGGCGGCATAGAAATCGGACCGGCATCGGCTGAATTGTGTACCTTCATGGCGGAGACATGGCTTTCTCGTGAGATATCGAAGAGTCGAACGGAGTTCGTATACCTCCTCGCGCCCACAGTTCTAGCGTGGCCGCAGTTTCGTGAGCCGGAAATCATTGCCCGGCAGCGAAACTGCGAACACTGTGGTTCTGCAGGAAGGCATGGAATGAGACGACGTACTCGCCGCACGCCGCTGGGCGCCGCGGTTGTCGCCGGGGTCGCATTGCTCACCGTGAGCTTCGCGGGCATCGGCGCGAATGCCGAACCGGATTCGGCATCGAGCAGACAGCAGCAGGAACGGGAACTGGCCGATTACATCGCCCAGGGCCTGAAGAACAAGGCCGCCCGCCCGATCGTCGACAGCGGTAGCGCCGGCACCGGGTCGGCGTGCACCTCCGGCAGTGGCGCAGGCTCGGGCAACGGGTCCGGCGACTGCTACGGCGGTTCCGGTTCGAGCTCGGGCTCGGCGGGCGGTACCTCCTCCGACACGGTGGGCCACGGTCCCGCCCAGAGCGCGTGGCTGGCCGCATTCGGCTACGGCCTGCTCAACCCGGACGTGGCGCCGCCGGGCACCAACGACTGGAACTGCAAGCCGACCGCCGAGCATCCCGAACCCGTGGTGCTGGTGCACGGCACCTGGGAGAACGCCTACGACAACTTCGCGTTCATCAGCCGGCCCATCCACGACGCGGGCTACTGCGTATTCACCTTCAATTACGGCCGGGCAAACCTGCTGCAGGGCGGCGGGCTCGGCTCGATCCTGCCGGGCCGTCACGGCACCGGCTACATCCAGGAATCGTCGAAACAGTTGGCGGCGTTCGTGGATCGGGTGCTCGCGGCCACCGGAGCGGAGAAGGTGAACATCGTCGGCCATTCCCAGGGCGGCACGATGTCGCGGTGGTATCTGAAATTCGACGGCGGCGCCGAGAAGGTGCATCACGAGATCACCTTCGGGGCAACCAATCACGGCACCACCCTGCTCGGCATCGGCGCCCTGGGCCGGGCCATCAACAACTTCGGTATCGATGTGCTCGGCCTGGTCGAGATCTTCGTGGGCCATTCCGGAATTCAGCAGACGGTCGGCTCGGATTTCATCAACCAGCTCAACGCGGGCGGCGACACGGTGCCCGGCGTGGACTACACCGTGGTCGGCACCCGCTACGACCAGGTCACCACGCCGTACGATCTGACGTTCCTGCGCCCGGGTCCCGGCGCGACGGTCCGCAACATCACCCTGCAGGACGGCTGCGAACAGGATGTCTCCGACCACCTGACCATCATGTATTCGCCACGGGCCCTGTCGATCATTCTCAATACGCTCGACCCGGCACAGACCCCGGCCCTGGAGTGCACGTTCAACCCGTGGCTGCTGGGCGGCGGCGGCAAACTCTGACAATTCACGCGCGCCGGGCGGTGACGTACCCCACCGCTCGGCGAACCGTCGCTCGTGGGGCCTGTAGCCGCGCCCGGCGTTTCGTGAAGCTGTGATTAACAATCGCGCGATGACGACCGCGCCTTCCTACCATGTGACGGCAAATTTCCGACCGGAAACGTTCTCCGGTTTCGGTGCGTATGGGTTGTGTAGGAAGGCATGGAATGAGACGAGGTATCCGTCGCCGGTTGTCGAGTGCCGCGGTGGCCGTGGGAGTGGCGGTGCTCGCGGCGAACGCCGGGATCGTCGGCGCGAACGCCGCGCCCGCTCCGGCGGCGAGCACGCAGCAGCTGGTCGACCGGATCGCGAGCGGAGTGCGCAACCCGGCCGCGACCCCGATTGCCGACACCGGCAGCGCCGGTGGCGGGAGCACGGCGGCGGACACCGTGGGTTACGGTCCCGCGCAGAGTGCGTGGCTGGCCGCCCTGGGCTACAGCCTGCTCCACCCCGCCGCGGCGCCGCCGGGCAGCAACGACTGGGGGTGCCGTCCGAGCGCGGCCCATCCGGAACCGGTGGTGCTGGTGCACGGCACGTGGGAGAACGCCTACGACGACTTTGCGTATATGAGCCAGCCCATCCACGACGCGGGCTATTGCGTGTTCACCTTCAACTACGGGGTCGCCAATCTGCTCCAGGGTGGCGGCTTGGGCCCGATCCTGCCCGGCCGCAACGGCACGGGCGATATCCGCGATTCGTCGAAGCAGTTGGCGGCGTTCGTGGACCGGGTCCTGGATGCGACCGGGGCCCGGAAGGTGAACATCGTGGCGCATTCGCAGGCCGGGCCGATGTCGCGGTGGTACCTGAAGTTCGACGGCGGCGCGGACAAGGTGGATCACGAGATCACCTTCGCGGGCACCAACCACGGCACCACCTTGGTCGGTATCGCGTGGCTGGGGCGGCTCATCACCAACCTGGGCATCGATGTGGTCGATCCGGCCGGGCTGTTCGTGGGCCGCTCCTCGGCGCAGCAGACGGTCGGCTCGGATTTCGTCAACCAGCTCAACGCGGGCGGCGACACGGTGCCCGGCGTGGACTACACCGTGGTCGGCACCCGCTACGACCAGGTCTCCACGCCGTTCGATCTGACGTTCCTGCGTCCCGGTCCGGGCGCGACGGTCCGCAACATCACCCTGCAGGACGGCTGCGAGCAGGATCTGTCCGATCACCTGTCGATCATGTACTCGCCGCGGTCGCTCTCGATCGTGCTCAACACCCTCGATCCGGCGCAGACCCCGCAGTTCGTGTGCACCTTCAATCCCTGGCTGTTCGGCGGGGGTGGCCGGCTCTGAGCGACATCCGACCTGCCGGAACGCCACCAACACGGTGATTCGATGCGAGAGTCGTAGACTTTGCGTCGTATACCCGAGGGACGGTAGCGTGCACGCGCGGCGCCCGGGTATGCCGAGTAACCGGCATTTTCGGACATTGGCGTTTCGAACGATAAGGACAAGGCGGTCGGAGCGGTGCAGATTAATTGGTCAGAGGGACGGGCGATCGGCGTCGGCGTCCAGGCAGGTGAGCGGTGACGGCCGCGGCGGTGGATGCCGACGCGCAGGCCGCGCCGACGCCGTTGCGGCCCGCGCTGGAGAAATTCGGCTTCGCCGAATTCCGGCGCACCGCGGTCATCGGCTCGGTGCTCGGCGGGTCGGTGACCCGCCGAGTGCTGTGGGGCGGACTCGGCCGTAAGAAGCGGCGGCGCGCCATGGCCGACGGCATGGTCGACGGCTTCGAGGTGCTGGGCCCGATGTTCGTCAAACTCGGCCAGCTGATCGCGTCCTCGCCGGGGGCGTTCCCGCGCGAGCTGGCCGACGCCTGCCTGCGCTGCCTCGACGATGTGCCGCCGTTCCCGGCCGTGGACGCCCGCGCGATCGTCGAGGCCGATCTGGGTCGCCCGATCGCCGAACTGTTCCGCGAGTTCGACGACGAGCCGCTGTCGGCGGCTTCGGTCGCACAGGTGCACGGCTGCGTGCTCGCCGACGGCCGCCCGGCCGTGGTGAAGGTGCAGCGGCCCGATATCGCCCGCCGCATGATCGTCGATCTGCGGGCGGCGTTCCGGCTGGCGCGCTGGATGGAGAAGCGGTCGGAGAACGCACGGGTCGCCAACGCCGAGGGTGTGGTGCGCGACCTGTACGAGACCACCGTCGCCGAATTGGATTTCCGCAACGAGGCCGACAACCAGACCCGCGCCCGCGCCAACCTGCGCGCCTTCGGTGACAACGCCGGAGTCGTTGTGCCCGAGGTGTATTGGGACTACTGCGGGCCGCGGGTGCTGTGCATGGAACGCATGCGCGGGATGCCGCTGGACCGCTTCGACGACATCCGTGTGGTGCATCCGGACCCGGAACTGCTGATCAGACGACTCGTCAAGGCGTGGGTGGAAAGCGTTGTGGTGCACGGGCTTTTCCACGGCGATGTGCACGCGGGCAACCTGTGGCTGCTCGAGGACGGCCGCGCGGCCATGCTGGATTTCGGCATCGTCGGCAAGATGACACCGCAGTGGCGTGATTTCGTGCGTGCGCTGTTCCACGCCAGCGCCATCGACGGCGATTTCCGGCCCGTCGCCCGCGCACTGCGCGAATTGGATCTGGTGGAGGGCGATTCCGGCGACGACGCCACCATCGGCCGTCAGCTCGCCACCGCCCTGGCCCCGGTGCTGTCGGGCCAGCTGGCCAAGCTCGATATGGGGAAGGTCGCCGCGCGCCTGGTCGAATTCGGCAAGCGCCGTGGGGCTTCCGGCCCCGAGCAGCTGATCCTCATGGGCAAACAACTCGGCTACTTCGAGAGATATGCCGTCGCCCTGGCCCCGGGCTGGCGCCTGGGGCAGGATCTGTACCTGTTCCGCAACGTCTTTCCCGACGAGGTCGCGGCCAAGGCCGCCGCGAACGGCGTCGAATTGCCCGCCGACTGAGCTCCGACTGAGCTCAGCCGACGAATTCGCGATCGCCGTAGCGGAGCGTGGCCGGATTCCACGAGGCGCCCAGGCGGGTGACGAACTGCTCGGTGAGTGGCAGGTCCGCCAGTTCGGCGACCAGGATGAGGGTCTTGTCCTCGGTGATGGAGCCGCCGCCCAGGTGAGTGCGGGCGGTGGGATCGGACAGCAGGGCGTCGTGGAACCGGGCGACGTCGACGCCGGGTACCTCGACGAGAAAGGCGTCGCGGGCGGGGGAGTCGGCGGGCAGTGGTTCGAAGGTGAGGACCGACTCCTGATGGAACCGCGTCCGCACCTGATCGGCGATGCGGTGGAGATCGGCCCCCGCGACGCAGGCCAGGTGGAAGTCCCGGGAGCGCTCGTAGGTCGCCTGCTGACGGGACTCCGACCAGAACACGCCGTCGACGAGTGCGGAACCGACCGGGAGCGAGAGGTTCTGCAGGGCGATGGCGTCGACCTGGAGTTCGAAGGCTTCGAGCCGGTTCTGTAAACGAGCGTCGGTGGGATCGGTGATCGCGTCGGTGTAATCGGTGGCGAACAGTTCGGCGGTGGGCTGCAACGGATTTCCGGCCGCACAGGACTGCGGGCCTGCCTGCGCCTGCGTCGCGCCGGACACCAAGCCCGCCGAAACCACCAGGGCGGCAATGGCTCCGGCCAGCCGCGAACGCACCATGACGACCTCCGCTCTCGTATCACCGTTGCCGACTACGAGATCACATCGCCCTGCTTCGTGCCACCGGAGCGCCCCGGTGTCAGTGATTCGTCGCCGGATGACCAGTGGGGATGTGACTGTGATGCAAGCCACATTTTGAGGCGGTTTGACTCAAATCTACGTATCTGAAAAAGTAGATGCGTGGACGAACTGGACCCGAGCCTCATCTACCGCGCGCTGGCGAATCCGGCGCGCTGCCAGATCATGGAATGGCTGAAGGACCCGGAGCGGCATTTCGACGACACGCGGTATCGGGAGCACGGCCTCGACATCCGCGACGGCGTATGCGTGCAGGACATCCAGACCAAGCTCGGCCTGTCCCAATCGGTGACGTCCACCTATCTCCAGTCGATGCAGCGCGCACAGCTGCTCACCTCGTACCGCTACAGCAAGTGGACCTATTACCGCCGCAACGAGGAAGCCGTGCGCGCCTTCGCGAAATACGTAGCCGAACAACTGTAAGTCCCACGCCTCTGGCGTGCCCTCCTGGGTGACGCCCTCCCATTCCCGGCGTGCTTTTCGCCGGGATCCACTGTCGCCTGCCCTGATTCACTCGAAGGATTTGCATGCAGTACCGCGTCAAGGTGGCCTTCGTCTACCTTCTGGGCTTTTTCATCGATCTGCTCAACATGTTCATCGCCAATATCGCCTATCCGGACATCGGATCGACCTTCCATGCCGGGGTGCGTGAATTGACCTGGGTCGGCAATGCCTATCTGCTCGGGCTCACCGTCGTCATCCCGTTGAGCGTGTGGCTCGCCGCGAGATTCGGTGACAGGCGTGTGATGGTGCTGTCGTTGTCGCTGTTCGCGCTCGCCTCGCTGGCCGCGGGATTCGCCGGTTCGCTGGGCGTCCTCATCGCCGTCCGCTTCGTCCAGGGCGCGGCGGGCGGGCTGCTGATTCCGGTCGGCCAGGCGATGACCTATCGCCACTATCCGGCGTCCGAGCGGGCGGGGCTGGCCTCGATCATCATGTGTGTCGCGCTGATCGTTCCGGCGACCTCGCCGACGCTCGGCGGAATTCTGGTCGACCACATGTCGTGGCGCTGGATCTTCTGGCTGAATATTCCGCTGGCCGTTCTCGATCTGCTGCTCGCCCTGTGGTGGCTGCGCCCCGACGACACCCGCACCGGACACCCGTTCGACACTGCCGGATTCGCGCTGGGCAGCGCTGCGATAGCCGCCCTGCTGGTCGGGCTCTCCGAACTCGGTGACTCCGGCGGCCGGATGCTCGGCGCGGCTCTGCTGGTCGTGGCGGCGGTGACCGGCGCGTTGTTCGTGCGCCGTTCGTCGAATGTCGCTGTGCCCCTGCTGAAGTTGGGCCTGCTGAAGGAGCGG
Source organism: Nocardia transvalensis (assembly GCF_015477765.1). Taxonomy (GTDB): domain Bacteria; phylum Actinomycetota; class Actinomycetes; order Mycobacteriales; family Mycobacteriaceae; genus Nocardia; species Nocardia transvalensis_A. Next base: position 175,683 of record NZ_JADLQQ010000002.1, read on the forward strand.
ATGCTGGCCACGTCGATGGTGATGTATCACTTCGTGCCCGGAATCTTCACCGGCACCAACGTCATTCTGATCATCTATCTGCAGCAGCGGCTGTCACTGTCGGCGACCGCCACGGGAATGTTGATGATTCCCTGGGCCGTTGCGTCGGCGCTCGCCATTGTGGTCACGCGCGCCGTTTTCAACCGGGTCGGGCCGAAACTGCTGTTCATCGCGGGGATGCTCGCGGAAAGTGTGGGATTGGCGCTGCTGTTCACCGTCGTGTCCTCGGCCGACCGTTTATTGTTGATCGGCGCGTTCGTTCTGATGGGTCTCGGTGGAAGTTTGACCAGCAGTGCCGCGCAGAGTGCCGCATTTCTCGAGACATCCGCCGACGATCTGGGACATGCGAGTGCGCTGTGGAATATCAACCGGCAGGCCAGTTTCGCGGTCGGCGTCGCCGTGGTGGCGCTGGTCTTCGACACCCTGTCGGCGATTCCGGGTATCACCTCGAGCGGCTCCGATTCCGCCTTCCGCTGGAGTTTCATCGCCGCCGCCGTGCTGACCCTGCTCCCCGCGCCGCTGGTGTTGCGGCTCGCCCCATCCTCGTCGTTCCGGCGCGCTCTCGGCCGGAATCCGCAGACCGTTCGATCCTGAAAGGACAATGATGGACAGCCCACAGGTATTCATCGACGAGGTCGTCGACTTCCACGTCGCCGTCACCGACGTATTGTCCGGCGCCGCCCCCGACCGCGACGCCGCAATCTCCGCACTGCTCGACCGGTTCGACCCGGAATTCACCATGATTCCCCCGTCCGGTGCACTCCTGCGAATCGCTGAGCTGCGCAACCTGTTCGAGAACGGCTTCGGCGCCAAACCCGGCCTGCAGATCGACGTCTTCGACATCGAGGTCATCGCCGCCACCGCGCAGGGCGGCCTCGTCGGATACCAAGAGCGCCAACAGGATCCGACGGGCACGACCCTGCGCCGATCCACGGCCTGGTTCGGCCTGGACGGCAACCGGGTGCGGTGGCGCCGTCTGCAGGAGACGTTCAGCCCGCAGGCGGCTCCTACAAGCTCCGTCCGATGATCAGTTTCATGATCTCGTTGGTGCCGCCGTAGATCTTTTGGATCCTGGCGTCGGTGAAGGCTCGGGAGATGGGGTATTCGGCCATGTAGCCGTAGCCGCCGAACAACTGCAGGCATTCGTCGGCGACGCGGCATTGCTGTTCGGTCAGCCACCATTTCGCCTTCGCCGCGGTGGGGACGTCCAGTTCCCCGCGCAGATGTTTGGCCACGCAGTCGTCGAGAAATGCCCACGCCACACTCTTGATCGTGTCGCATTCGGCGAGGACGAACTGCGTGTTCTGGAAGGTGAAGATGGGCTTGCCGAATGCCTCGCGCTGTTTGGTGTACTCGATGGTCATCTCGACGGTCTTCTCGATGGCCGCCGCCGCGGCGACCGCGAGAATCAGCCGTTCCTGCGGCAGCTGCTGCATCAGCTGGATGAAACCCTGACCCTCCGCGGTGCCCAGCAGATTCGACTGCGGGACGCGCACCTCGTCGAAGAACAACTCGCAGGTGTCCTGCCCGTGCTGGCCCACCTTCTCCAGATTGCGCCCGCGCCGGAAGCCCTCCCGGCCGGTCTCCACCGCGATCAGCGAAACACTGTCCGCGCCTTTGCCTTCGGCGGTCTTGGCGGCCACGATCACCAGGTCGCACAGCAGGCCGTTGGAGATGAAGGTCTTGGCGCCGGTGATGACGTAGTCGTCGCCGTCCTTGGTGGCCCGGGTGCGGATACTCTGCAGATCCGAGCCGGTGCCGGGCTCGGTCATGGCGATGGCGGCCACGATCTCACCGGTTGCCATCTTCGGCAGCCAGGCCCGCTTCTGCTCCTCGGTGCCGTAGGAGTTGATGTAGTGGGCGACGATGGTGGAGTGGACCGGATTGCCCAGGCTCGGCGCCATGGCGCGGGTCTGCTCGATCGCCGCCACCGCCTCGTGGGCGAAGGTGCCGCCACCGCCGCCGTACTCCTCCGGAATGCTCAGGCACAGCAGCCCGACCTCACCGGCCTTGTTCCAGATCTCGCGGTCCACGTGATGCTGGCGCGCCCAGCGTTCCTCGTTCGGCGCGCACTGCTTCTCGAAGAACCGGCGGGCCAGCTCGCCCAGCGCGTCCAGGTCCTCGTCCAGCCACGGGGAACGATGCAAAGACACAGCAGAACTCCTCTGTTCGAATGCCTGCCCCCGACGCTACGACCTCCGGCCAGTCGGTCCAATGACCGCACCGCTCGTTTCCTTGACCGGATCGCTCGAGCATGGTTGCCGATAGGAGCCGGGCGGACTGCCCGTCCATCGGCGAAAAGCGCGGGAGAAGGCGCTGGGCTCGGAGAAGCCGAGGCGGCGCGAGAGCGCGGTGACGGTTTCCTCGCCGCGCACCAGGCTGGCGATGGCGGCGTCGCGCAGGATCTGCTCGCGGATCTCCCGCAGCGAGGTGCGCTCCTCGCGCAGCTTGCGGCGCAGCGTCTGCGGGCTCATCGACAGCTCGGCGGCGATATCGTCGACGCCGGGCCAGCCGCCGTGCAGGCCGCGTTCGAGGATGTGGCGCACCTGCGCGGCGGGGGAGACGGCATAGTCGCGCCGCCCGATCAGGCCCGAGGGCGCATCGCGGAGGAAGTCGATCAGATCCTCCTCGGTGCGCACGAGCGGCATGTCCAACGTGGCGGCGTCGAACACCAGCGCGGGCTCGGGCGCCGAAAAAACCACGGGTGCACCGAATATCAGGCCGTAATCATCGAGACCGGAAGGCGGGTACGGCACTTCGACCCGACGCAACCGGATCCGCCCGCCCACGGCCCACCCCAGAAACCGGTGCGCGATCATCAGCATGGTGTCGATGATCAACCCCACCGGATGCCGAATCCCACTGATATCGAACGACACCCGCGCCTCATCCGCGCTCACGGTCAGTCTCAGCGGCGGAAAACCGGGCAGCGATTTCTGAAACCCGATGAACCGTCGAATCGCCGCCCCCACCGTCGCCGCCCCGAGCAGCCCGAAACACACCAACCGGAACGTCCCCCGCGGCATAGGCCGCAACCCCAACCCGAACAACTCGTCATCGGTGGTCCGCCACAACCGCTGCACCATTCGCACCGCCTGGTCCACGGTCACCCGTGCCCGCCCCTGCTCCAGCAACGCAGGCGAAATCCCCGCCTCCTCCAGCATCCCCTCGCCGTCCCACCCCCGCCGCCCCGCCAAGTCGACGATCGCTCGCACCCGCCCGATAGGCAGGGTGAATCCAGCGTCCGTCGCTCCCACGCCCCGACCGTATCAACGCCGCCACCAGCCCGGCGGCGACACCTCGCGGCTAACGGCCTTGGAGTGATTCGACGTTGTCGCCGAAGGTCCAGCCGCGGGAACCGTCCCAGTTGATGGACCAGGTCATCAGGCCCTTCAAGACGTTGCCGGAGCCGGTGCCGTAGTTGTTCCAGGCTTGTGCGACCAGATTCGGGGACATGTAGCCGCCGCCGGCGCCGGGCTGGGCCGGTAGGCCGGGGGCCTGCTTGTCGTAGGGGACGGTGATCGTGGTGCCCTGGATGGTCAGGCCCTTGTTCAGGCAGTCGGTCTGCGCGATGAAACCGCGGACGGTCCCGGCTTGGTAGGAGTCGCCGGAGCAGCCGTACATCTCGCCGTTGTAGTACTGCATGTTGAGCCACCAGAGGCGGCCGTTGTCCGCGTACTTCTTGATGATCGGCAGGTAGGCGCCCCAGATCGAACCGTAGGTGACGCTGCCGCCGGTGACGTAGGCGGTTTCGGGCGCCATGGTCAGGCCGAAGCCCGCGGGCATCTGCGCGAGGACGCCGTCGATGATCCGCACCAGATTGGCCTGCGAGGTCGACAGCCTGGTGATGTCGCCGCTGCCGACGAGGCCGGTCTCCAGGTCGATGTCGATGCCGTCGAAGTTGTACTGCTTCAGGATCGGCACGATGGTCGCGACGAATCGGTCGGCGACCGCAGGGGAGCTGAGGTCGATGCCGGCCGCCGCGCCGCCGATGGACATGAGGATGGTCGCACCGGCCGCCTTGGCCTGACACATCTCCGCCGGGGTCGCGACCTTGACGGTCGGGCTCATCCCGTCCTCCCACCGCGCGGTGCCATCCGACTCGATGACCGGGAACGCCGCGTTGATGACGTTGTAGCCGTGGTCGGCGATGCGGGCGTCGGTGATCGGAATCCAGCCCATGCCCGGGTGGACGCTCGAGTTGTCCCAGTTCTCCCAATAGCCCTGCAGCACTTTGCCTGCCGGGCGCGGTTTGATCGCGCACGCGGTGCTGTCGTTCGGCGCCGCGGCGACCGGCGCCAGCGCAGTGAGGCCCAGCGCGATTCCCAGCACGATCCCTGCCAGACGCCCCCGTCGACCTCTCATGGTCCCGCTCCTATCACCCGAGCCCGACACAACAATCATGCGGCTGAGCGGCATTGTGCGACGGCTGAATCCGCACGCCGACAGGGGGATTCGCGACGGAGTAGGGGGTCGGAATTCGGTCCGGGGCCCTCGGCTGGATTCCGAACGGAGTAGATGATCGGAGTCGCACCGGCACCCGCGTCGACATACCTGTCCGTGCTGGTAATCGGGTAGTGCGGTACTCGTGCGGGAACGGGTGGGGCGGACGGAAACTGAATATCTCACGGTGAGGGTCGGGTGTATCCAGGAGAGGACCAGAGATGACCAACCCGCTCAGCTATGAAGAATTGGAACGCAGAGAGTCGATCGCGGCAGATCCGCCGTCGGATGTGACGATCGAAGTCGTTCTCGCCGAAGCCGAAGCGGTGACCGGCGATGAGGTCAGCGTGCAGCGCGATGAGCGCACGACGCGGGTTGTGGGTCGGGTCGGCGTCGGGGGCTGGCCCGACACCCGCGACCGTCTTCGTCCCGAAGCGGTGCAGTTGACGAGAACCGACCTTGCCGAGCGCGGGCCGGTGAACGAGCTGCCCGGGTACCGCCCCGGAGGCGTCGAGACCGTTTTCCGGCCGCAACGCGCACCGCATGTCTGGCGAGACGTGCCGACCGGAGAGAAGCCGCGCAAGCGGGGCGGCTCGATCTTCGACGCCGACGACCGGTACCTGTTCCAGGACGAATCCTTCCCGTGGCGAACCACCGGCAGAGTCGCCACGGCCGGCGGCTGGGGGTCGGGAACGGTGATCGGGCCACGCCATGTGCTCACCGCGAGCCATGTCGTGGACTGGCGCCGCGATCCCCAAGGCAACATCGGCTGGATCAACTTCACCCCCGCCTACTACGACGGGCGCGGTCCATGGGGCACGTTCTACGCAACGAATGTCGTGTACTGGGTCGAGAACCCCGGCACCATGACCGACGACCAGACCGCGTTCGATTACGCGGTGCTGGTGTTCAGCGAACGCATCGGCGACGTCACCGGTTTCGCGGGTTTCCGGGCCTATGACACCGGCTGGAACGGCGGGTCCTACTGGCAGTCGATCGGTTATCCGGGGGAGCGGGCGAGCGGTGAACGGCCCGCGTACGAGGGCAACGGTGCCGTGCGCACCACCTCGTCACATTCGACGGCCGGGCAGACCGGTTACGTCATGGGCCACGCCAAAGATTTCACTCCCGGCCAGTCCGGCGGCCCCGCATGGGGGTGGTGGGACGGCGAACCCTGGCCGCGCGTGGTCGGTGTCGGCAGCACGATCGGCGACACGGTCGTGAAGCAGTCGTCCACCGTCACCACGTCGAACGACAACGAATACGGCGGCGGCCCAGCCCTCTCCGTCTTGATCGACTGGGCACGCACCAACCATCCGTAACCGTCAGGTCGGGCCGGTGTCAGCCGAGCAGTTCACGGGCGAGGGTTTCGGTCCACCACCGCTCGACCCGGTCCGGTGACCAGCCGCGTTCGACGGTCAGAGTGGTGTAGACGTCGATATTGCACAGCGCGGCGTAGATGTCGACGGCAGTAGGCAACTCGAGGCCCGGGCGGAGGGTTCCCCCGGGCCACGAGGAGAACACCTGAACGCGCGTCCGGTCGGCCACGCGCCTGCCCTGCTCGTACACAGCGGCCAAGTCGGGTTCGGCGCGGCCGGCCTCGCGCACCAGGACGATGAGATCGCCTGCGCGCTCGAACAATCGGCGGTCGTAGCCGACCATCCCGGCGAGTTGACGCTCGGGATCGGAGGTGGCTTCCAGCTCGGCGACCATCCGGGCCGGGTCGGCGGCGAGGTCGGCCGCGTCGACCAGGGCTCGGACCAAGCCCTTCTTGCTCTCGTAGGCCGCGTAGACGGTGGGCACGGACACGCCTGCCTCCCGCGCCACGTCGCGCACCGTCGTCGCCGACCACCCTCGGGAGACGAACAACCGCCGAGCGGCGTCGGCGATCTCGGCGTGCGTCTGCTTGGCCTGCGCCATCCGGCGCAGCGAGTCGTAGCGCCGCCGTCCCGTTCCCGAATCCATCATTGCCTCCTCAGCCTACCGTGCATATATTCATTATAGTTAGCGTAAAACCAAATGAGGAAGATGAGGTGGGCTCGGTGAGCTTCACTACCTGGGCGGGTCTGGGCGGGTTCGGCTTCGTGCTGTTCGCGGTCGCCCTCAACGTCGTCTACGTCCGTGGTGGATTGCCGATTCCGGGTTCGGGCAAGAACTTCGACGCCGGTGTCGAGGCCTACGGTGTCGTCGGTGAGGCGCTGAAGAAGCCATCGGTGGCCGCCCCTGCCGGATGGTTGTTCACCACCGTCTTCGCCGCGGGATTGCTGTCGGTGCTGTGGCGCGGCGGGTCGGGACCGGAGGCGTGGGCGCTGGTCGGTTTCGGGGGAGTCCTGATGCAGAACGCCACGTTCACGTGCATCGAAGCGCTGCGGTTCGGCATGGCCTCGGCCGCCGAGCGCAATCGTGATTCAATGGCGGGGTTGTGGAGCCTGAGCAACGTGCTGTTCGGGTTCAACCAGGTTTTCCTGGCGATCGCGCTGCTCGGCTTCAGCATCGCCGGATCGAGCGCCGACTTCATTCCCGTGTGGCACGCGTGGCTCGGATACCTCAGTGCCGCACTGCTTTTCGTCTCTTCGACCACCAGTCCGTACAACGCCGAGGGGACCGGTCGCACCGCACTCATCGGTCTCATCGGCTGGCTCGGCTGGGCCGGGTGGATTATCGCCTGCAGCGTCGCCCTGCTGCGCTACTAGGCAGGGGAGCTATTGCTCGTCGGCTGCTTCCTCGCCGCTGCGCAACGCCTTGTCGAGCTCCTGGCGGAGCCGGGCGGCGGTCTGTTCGTCGCCCGCGTCCTCGGCGGTGGTGATGTCCTGGCGGAGCTGGGCGATGATGTCCCGGAAAGCCACTGTTTCCTACCCTTCTCTTGTCGTGGGCCTACGGTCTGTGGATGTCCGATCCGTCAAGATCGAAACCGACCGGAGCCTGGGCTGTCACGGCACGTCGCCGTATTCTGCGACTGTGGCCGTGAATTCGGCGAAAACGGTGCGCATACCCCGGCGGCGGGCCCTGGTGGTCGTGATGTGGCTGTGCCTGGCCGGGCTCGGGGCGAGTACCGGGCCGTTCACGGGCGCGGCCACCGCACTGGTGCTGATTCCCTCCGGTGTGCTGCTGATACTCGCGCTGCGTCGGCCGACGGCCGATATCGTGCCGACGCCGCGGCTGCGGCGGGGTGTGCGCGTTTGGTCGGCGCTGCTGGTCGCGCTGGTGATGTGGGAGACGTTCGCCTATCTCCGCCAGCCGGACCGGCTGCATTCGAACAGGGAACATCCCACGCTGTCGACCCTGCTGGATCCAGGGCTGCAGGACGGGCCGCTCCGGTTCGCGGGATGGCTGGCGTGGCTGTGGGTCGGCTGGTGGCTGGTGCGGCGATGAGCGAACGAGTCGTCATCATCGCGGGATTCGTTGTGCTGCTGGTGATTACGCTAGGCACCCTCCTCGTGACGCACCTGAGGGACGGCGTGGCGAGGCTCGGCGAAACGATCGCCTACCTGACCCGGACGCGGGCCGCGACCGTAGTCGCGATCCTGATGTGGGGCTGGATCGGCTGGCATTTCCTCGCTCGATAGTCAGTCGATGATCGAGGTGAGGTCGAGGCGGGAGAGGCGGTCCGGGTCGGAGAGGATATCGATCTCGGCGATCCGGTTGTCGACGACGGTGAAGCTCATGATCGAGACGAGCGCCCCGTCGGCGGTGTTGACCAGGCCGGAGATGCCGTTGACCAGAACGGGATGGGTCGTGCAGCGCAGGGCCATGCGCTGGAAGGTCTCGGCTTGGCCCGCGACATCGGCCGCGCCGCGCAGCACCCGCATTCCGCCCGGCAGGGCGGCGCCCGCATCGGCACGCAGCACCACGTCGGGATCGAGAATTGTCAGCAGGGCGTCGAAGTCGCCGTCGCGCGCCGCGGCCAGGAAGGCGTCGACGACGCGGCGCTGGCGGGGCAGGTCGGTGTCGGGGACGGGAACCTCGCCCTGGATGCGCCGGCGCGCCTGGCTGGCCAGCTTTTTCGCGGTCTGCGGCGTGCGGTCGACGATGGGGGCGATCTGCTCGAAAGGCAGGGCGAACATGTCGTGCAGGACGAATGCCAGACGCTGTGCCGGGCTCAGCGATTCGAGCACCACGAGCAGCGCCATGCCGATCGAATCGGCAAGCAGCACTTGCTGTTCCGGATTCGCCTCACTGTCTCGGGTGATGACCGGGTCGGGCAGGTGATGCGGCTCGAGCGGTTCCTCGTGGCGAGTCCTGCGCGAGCGCAGCATGTCCAGGCACACTCGGCCGACGACCGTCGTCAGCCAGCCGCCGAGGTTGTCGATGTCGTCGGCGCCGGTGCCCGCCAACCGCAGCCACGCCTCCTGTACCGCGTCGTCGGCCTCGGTGAGCGAGCCGAGCATCCGGTACGCGACCGCCCTCAGATGGTCGCGGTGGTTCTCGAACCGGTCGGCCAGAAACTCGAGCTCGTTCACGGATGTCCTCTCGGGTGAATGCGTCGATGACAATTGTCACTGGTGCCGGAGATGCGGGGCGGCCCTCATCCGCCGCCCCGCATCCGTCAGGCGACTATCCGGTGGTCGTCCACTGATCTTCCGGCGCCCGTTTCCGACGTTTTCGGCGGCTAGGGCTTCTGCAGTTCCCGAGCAGCCAATGCGCTGGCTACGAATACCAAGGGCATCGCCCACTTGTCGGGTTTGTCGCCGACCGCGGCATGGGATGCGGCCGCGCCGCCGTAGACGAAAACCAGTCCGGCGTAGGCCCATTCCTTCGTCCGGGGGTGTCCCGGCGTGACGAGCGCGGCGACCGCTGCGAGTTTGGCCGCGCCGAGGATGGTGGCGAAGTACATCGGATATCCCAGGTGATCCATGACCTCCCGGACGAGACGGACACGCGCCAGATCCCAGTACGAACCCACCGCGGTCTCGGCCAGCAGGACGGTGGCGGGAACCCACCGGGCGGCCGTCAGCAGCCGCGAGCGACGCCGCGATGTCGCAAGACTGGTCATGAGTTCTCCAAAACGCCGTTGTCCCAGATCTGCCCGGCCGGTTCGCGAACGACGTTGTTGACGATGTTGAACATCGTTCCGCCGGCGAGCCAGAGCAGCAGTGCCGCGCGCTGCCGCTCGTCGTAATGGCGCGACAGCTCCTCCCAGAGTTCGTCGGACACCATGTCACCGCCGCTGTGCGCCATACCCGTGATGGCCTCGGCGAATGCCAGGGCGGCCCGTTCTGCGTCGTCGAAGTACGGCGAATCGCGCCATGCGGCGACGGTGGCGAGCTTGTCGTCGGCGATGCCCTCCTTCTTCGCCAACTGGACCTCGGCCCACAGGCAGGCGCTGCCTCCGTTGATCTGGCTGGCGCGCATTGCGGCGATCGCCAAAGTCGAACGGGGAATGTCGATTCCGAGAACGGCCTTTTCCAGGGCGACCGGAATGCCCTGCCCTGCCTTGGGCAGAAGGTAGAAGGGGTTCGTCATACGCAGGGTCATGAGTGAGTTCTCCTTGGATTTGTCGGGGGCGGTCGGTTTCCGCTCGCACCTGTACGTCTCGTTGACGTAGCGCGGCGGCAAAAGGTGACCGCGTCAGTGGGATCCGGTTTCCGTGGCCGCCCGATGCAGGGCGGCGGCCAAGCGGGGGTTTTCCGGAGCGTTGAATGCGAAGGCGGCCCGGCGGCGGGTGTAGCCGTAGGTGAGGCCGCTGTGCGGATCGGCGAAGCCGTCCGAGCCCGCGGATCCGGTGTGGCCGAAGGCGTGCACGCCGAGGAACGGGTACATCAGGCCCTTCGCCTCGAAGCCCACGCCATACGGTGCGTTGTCGCCGCGCACGAAATCCTTTCCGCCGGAATGGATCATGGCGACCTGGGCGATGGTGTCCAGCTTCAGCAACGGCGCACGGCCGTCGAGTCCGGAAATGGCCGCGGCATACATCGAGGCCAGACCGGTGGCGCTGCCGACGGCACCGCCGGAGGTCTGACCGAGGCGGCGCACCTTCGTGTCGTTCGGCAGGGCCATCACATCGGCGGGGGAGAACCCGCGGTAATTGAGGTTGTAGGAGATACCGGCAAGGCTGTGCGGGTTGGGCGAGTCGGCGGCGAATGCGGCCTCCATTTCGGGGGTCGCCCGCCACGGCAGGATGCTCAGGTATCGGTGATCCTGTTCCTCCGGCAGGCCCAGGTACACGTCCAACTCGTACGGCGCACGGATGCGCTCCTCGAACAACTCCTGGATCGTGGCGCCGGTGATTCGGCGCACCACCTCGCCCACGATGGCATAGGTGACGAATCCGCCGTATCCGTGTCCGGTGCGGGGCGCGAAGTAAGGACGTTGTCCCACAATGCGTTCCGCGATGACCCGGTCGTCTGCCAATTCCGCGAGGCCGAAGCCTCCGTCGACGCCGATGATCCCCGCCCGGTGCACGAGCACGTCGCGCACCGTGATGTCCCCCTTGCCGGCCGCGCCGAACTGGGGCCAGTAGTGGGCCACGGCGCGGTCGATGTCGAGGTCGCCGTCCTGAAGCAGCAGCGCCACCACCAGACCCGACGCACCCTTCGTCGACGAATGCAGACCCGTCAGCGTCTGCGCGGTCACCTCCGCTCCGGCCCACAGATCGACCACCTTGCGTCCTGTGACGAAGGCGGCCAGCTGGGCACCGGCTTCACCGTTCTCCTCGGCCACCACGGCCGCGAATTCCGCACGGACGGCATCGAATCCGTCCGCCACGGAGCCATGCACCTCGATACTGCTCATGTCGTTTTCCTTCCGGCCGAATCGGTGTTCCGATGCTCTGACGAACCGCGGAGCCGAAAGGTGACCGGAGCGCACGAATCAGTAGATGACGGGCAGCAGCGCGAGCAGGACCGCGATGATGAGAAACTGTGATCCACCTCGAGCTCGAATGATGTTCAAGTCTTGGGTTCACATGGCTGTTTGTGTCACAGGATCGGGCTCGATTCGGGTTACTCTACGAATGCAGGTGGGCGGAGAAGGGTGGTGGGTGTGGCGGAGGGTGCGACGATGACGGCCTGGTGGGTGATGCGGCCCGGGCCGATCGAGGGTGGGCCGATGGATCGGGCGCAGGTGCCGGTGCCCGAGCCGGGGGTGGGGGAGGTGCTGGTGCGGGTGCTGGCCTGTGGGGTGTGCCGGACGGACCTGCATGTGGCCGAGGGGGATCTGCCGGTGCATCGGCGTGGGGTGGTGCCCGGGCACGAGGTGGTCGGTGAGGTGGTTGCGCTGGGGAGCGGCGCCGGAACGGAATTCGCGGTCGGGGACCGGGTCGGTATCGCGTGGCTGCGGTACACGTGCGGTCGGTGCAAATACTGCCGTCGCGGTGCGGAGAACCTGTGCCCGAACTCTCGTTACACCGGATGGGACGCCGACGGCGGATACGCCGAATTCGCTACCGTGCCAGCCTATTACGCGCATCCGCTGCCGCCGGGCTACGACGATGTCGAACTGGCGCCGCTGCTGTGTGCCGGGATCATCGGCTATCGCGCGCTGCAGCGAGCGGCCGTGCCGCCCGGTGGGCGGCTGGGCATCTACGGTTTCGGTGGCAGCGCGCACCTGGCCGCGCAGGTGGCCCTGGCCCGCGGTGCCGAGGTCCATGTGATGACCCGCGATCCGCAGGCCCGCGAACTGGCCCTGGAACTGGGCGCCGCCTCGGCGCAGGGGGCGGCCGATCCACCGCCGGTCGAACTGGACGCCGCAATCCTGTTCGCCCCCGTCGGCGATCTGGTGCTCCCGGCCTTGGCGGCCCTGGACCGCGGCGCCGTGCTGTCGATCGCCGGCATTCACCTCAGCGACATCCCGGCGCTGAACTATCAGCGACACCTGTTCCAGGAGCGGGAGATCCGCTCGGTCACCGCCAATACCCGCTCCGATGCCCGCGAATTCCTGGCGTTCGCCGCCGATCACCGCCTCGAGGTCACCGTGCATCCGTACTCGCTGGCCACCGCGGACCGGGCGCTGTCGGATCTCGCCCACGGAAAGTTTGCCGGTGCCGCGGTCCTCGTGCCCTGACACGCCGCGGACACGCCGAGTTTCGCACTCCTAGTTCGCGATTCGAGTCCTGTCCGCCGGGCCCTGCTGCTTTGCTGTGAAGAAAGCGCCGTGAGGTGATCCGGAGGCAGGACCATGCATCGGGTAACACAGCAGCAACACATCCGTGCCGCTTGGCCGTGGGTGCTGGGGGCGCTGATCCTGGGGGCCGTGGTGGCGTTCGTGGTGTGGGTGGTGCGACCGCAGTCGTCCACCTGCCGGACCGTCTCGGCCACCGCGATACCCACCACGACCACCCTGGTGCCGAATTCCACCGCAGCACAGCAGATCCCAGCCGGAGAACGCCGTGACCCACCCGTCGACGGTCAGGCCCGCTACTACACGTTCAATCAGAACGTGTCCTGCTCGTTCCCGGAGCTGCCGATGGACGGCTACTACGTCGGCGTGCCGACCGAGGAATACGCGGGCGGCGCCGCCTGCGGGGCCCATGTCGATGTCGAGGGCCCGCTCGGCAGTGTGCGGGCCGTCGTCGTGGACCGCTGCCCGGGGTGCAAGCCGCACCAATACGACCTGAGCACCGCGGCCTTCACCCGCGTCGCCGATCGTCACAGCGGCGTCGCGTCGATCCGGCTGAGCCGGGTGCACGACCCTGTCCCGCCGCCCGAACTCGTCTACCGGGTGCAGGACGGCTCCTCGCCCGCATGGCTCGGCCTGGTGTTCGCCGATACCGGAAATCCGTTGAGCCGAGTGGAGATCCGTCCCGAATCGGGCGGCCGGGGCCACACCCTGATCCGGGGCATGGACAACTACTGGACGGTCTCCGGCGCGGGCCCGGGCCCGTTCGTCGCCCTGGTGACCGACTCCGAAGGCCACCAGGTGCTGGTTCCGGGCATCACCGTCACCCCGGGTGAGGTGCGGCGGACCGGCTTCACCCTCTACGGTCAGCCCGCCCCGTCCGCTATACCGCTCACCACCGCGACCACATCCCCCGCCCCGGCGCCGACCAAGACGGTCATCGTCGACTGCACCTAGGCGACGGGCCGCCCGGTGGTGTAGTAGGTGTCGAGGTAGGTGTGCACCGCGGCCGTGCCGCGCAGCCGCTGCAGGCTGCGGGCGTGCACCTGCTGGTCGCGGCGAGCCAGTTCGGCGCGGGCGCTGTCGATACTGCCGGTGGTCCGCAGATGCTCGATCGCGGCGGTGATGACCGGAAAGGGGAAGCCGCCGCGCCGGAGCACCGCAATCAGGTGAGCGACGCGCTGCTCGGCGGGGTCGAAGACCCGGTAGCCGGTGGCCGGATCCCGACCGGGCCGCAGCAGCCCGCGTTGTTCCCACAGCCGCAGCACAGGGGCGTGCACGCCCACCGTCGCCGCGACCCGGCCGATGCGGGCCGTTCGGCGTGGCGCCGGTCCGGGATCGTTGGCTGCGGCGGCGAATGCCGCGACGGCGGTGGCTATCAGCGCGCGTTCGCGGGCGAGTTCGGCATGGCTTTCATCGATGGCCGCCAGCGCCTTCGGAATATCGCCGTCGTGCACGGCACCGAGGACCAGCCGCGTGCACCCCCAGCCGTGCCCGGCCGCGAAAGCCCGCGCGGTCCGCAGCGCATCGGCGTGATGATCGGTGAATTCCCGATACCCGTTGGCGGCGCGCGGCGCCTCGGGCAGCACACCCGTATCGGCGTAGTTGCGGATCTGCTGTTCGGACACTCCGGCGAGCCGCGCCAGCTCGACGACCCGCCATCGGCGTTCCGCGCCTGTGTGACGATCGGTCATGCTCTCACTCTAGCTACAACTCCCACTTGAGGGTTTTTCACCGATTTCCGGGAATTTAATGGACGTAACGTCGAGAAAGTCCCAACCAGCAGTTCAATGAGACACTTGAATGGCGAGTTCATTCGAAAGTGGTGAGAAAGGTTGGTATGAACGCCGACGAGATGAAGCGTTATCTTCTCGACCGGTTCGAGGGAATCGAGGTGGCCGAGAACCTCGGTGACAGTTTCTTCATCTACGACCCCGACGGCAATCTGCCGCCCCAGCGTCAGATGCCGTTCGTGACCATCGTGACAGGGGACAACTACGACCAGGTCTCCGCATTGTCCGAGCCGGACACCTATCGGCTGAACATCGGATTGCCGAAGGACCGCTACACCGCCCTGTTCGGAGCCGTTCCCCGTGGCCGCGACGAACACGGCGTCTTCGACACCGGATACGACTATGCAGCCCGCGATCGGCTGATGCCCCACCCGATCTACGCCGCTCAGTACTGGGTATGCGTGGTGAACCCGGGTCCCGAGACCCTCGACACCGTCCTGCCCATGCTGACCGAGTCGTACGAATTCGCGGTCCGCAAACACACCAACTGGCAGGTGCGCCACCGGCCGGCCCCGCTGTCCTGACGCCGCCCGGGTCCGGGGCTGTGGCATCATCGATTGAAACGTGTTCTAATTCCGCCGTGTGCGGACGGCATGCGGGAGACATTCGATGACGAATCCGAACCCGGCCCCGGACCCGGCCGGGCCCCGGCGACGGCCCGGACGTCGCCTCGGCCAACGGATCTCGCGGTTGACCGAGGTGCCCTCGGGCACGATCGTGGAGCTGCCCGGCCGCGGGCGCACCTATCTGGTGGACATCCCGGGCCCGGCGGGGGCGCCGACGGTCGTCCTGCTGCACGGCGTGGTCACCACCGCCATGCTGAACTGGTTCCCGGCCCTGGCAGAGCTGTCGGAGCACTATCGGGTGGTGCTCTACGATCAGCGGTGGCACGGCCACGGAATCCGTTCGGAGCGGTTCGTTCTCGACGATCTCGCCGACGACGTGATCGCCGTCGCGGACCTGCTCGGCCTCGAGAGACCGATCCTGGCCGGATATTCCATGGGCGGCATCGTCGCCCAGCTCGCCGCGCACCGCCACCCCGGTCGCATCGGCGGACTGGTCCTGTGCGCCACCACCTATCGCTTCCAGGAGAAGTGGCGCGAGCGCGCCTTCCACCGCACGATGGGCGTGCTGGCCAAGGGGATGACGGAATTGGCGACCCGGCGGGTGGCGCTCGCGGCCCGGCGGCTACCGGAACTGCCGCAGGCATCCTGGGAAACCGGCCGGATGGACCGGTGGGCGCTGGGTGAATTGCGCACCGCCAACGGATGGGCGATGGCGCAGGCCATTGCCGAGATCGGGCGGTTCGATTCCTCGGAGTGGCTGTCGAGCCTGAAAGTGCCGGTGTCGGTGGTCATCACGGCCCACGATCGGGCGTTACCGGTCTACCGGCAGCTGGAGATGGCGAAGATGATCGACGGAGCGGAGATCTTCCTGGCCTCGGCCGGGCATGCGGCCTGCGTACTCGAGGCGGACGCCTTTGTCCCTGTGCTCCTCGAGGCCTGTGCGGCGGTGGCTGCCCGGCGGTAGCGGTCAGTCCGTGTCGCGGGCCGCTTTCAGCAGTTCGGTGATGGCGTCGTGCACGGCGTCGGCCATCGTCTCGAGGTCGGGCACGAGCTCACGGCAGGCGATGAAGCCGAAGTCCAGATGCCCGCCGGAGGACAGCACGGTGACATTGAGGCCCGCGCCGTGGAACACCGGGCCGAACGGATACATCGAGTCGATGCGATAACCCAGGAAATACAGGGGTGCCTGCGGGCCGGGCACGTTGGACACC
Source organism: Nocardia transvalensis (assembly GCF_015477765.1). Taxonomy (GTDB): domain Bacteria; phylum Actinomycetota; class Actinomycetes; order Mycobacteriales; family Mycobacteriaceae; genus Nocardia; species Nocardia transvalensis_A. The sequence continues at coordinate 191,790 of NZ_JADLQQ010000002.1, forward strand.
ACCAGGTTGTGCACCACCGGATGCCGTTCGGCCAGGCGGAAATTGGAGTAGACCCGCGCGGCCAGCTGGAAGGTGTTCGGCGGCGCGTACTTCGCCCAGTCCTGCAGGAAGTCCGCGCCGATCAGGTCGTGCTCGGCCTTGGCGCCGCGATTGGCCTCGGCGATCAGCCGCAACCGTTCGACCGGATCGGCCACGTCGGTGTAGAGCCGACAGAACAGCGTCGACACCTTGTTGATGCCCTGCTCGTGGCGCGAGGTGCCGTGTGTCGACACCGGCACCGACGCGAACAGCGAGGTGTCGGGCAGCTCACCGCAGGCCTGCAGGTAGTCGCGCAGCGCACCGGCCACGACGGCGAGCACCACGTCGTTCACCTTCACCCCGAATGCGGACTTGATGTCCTTGATCTCGGCCAGGCTCGCCTTGGTGAACGCGACCGAGCGGTGCGGGCTGATGGTGCGGTTGAACGGCGTGCGCGGCGCGGTGAACGGAGTCGCCATGCCCTTCTTGTCGCTTCGCCGCCGCTCCACGAAACCGCCCAGCATGCCGAGGGTTTTCGGCACCATGCCGAACGCGCCGAGCTTGGCCGGGAACCGGAGCAGGCCTTCCGCGGCGAGCTTCAGGTCGTTGGGCTCGGATTCGGTGATCCGGCGGTCCTCGTCGGGTTCGGCATAGCGCACACCCGGCTCCAGATCGCACAGGTGCATCATCATATTGGTGCCGGTGATGCCGTCCACGATCGCGTGGTGATACTTCGAGATCACCGCCACCTTGCCGCCCTCGAGTCCCTCGGCCACCCACAGCTGCCACAGCGGCCGGCTGCGGTCCAAGGGGCGACCCGCGATGTCGGCGACCAATTCGGCCAGCTCACGCCGTCCCGCGGGTGAGGGAATTCCGATGCGCCGCACGTGATAGTCGAGGTCGAAGTTCGCATCCTCGACCCAGACCGGGTGATCGAGGTCGAACGGCACCCGGTGGATGTGGCGGCGCATCGACGGCACCAGGTGCAGACGCCGGCCGAGTTCCTCCTTCAGCGCGGCGAATTCGTAGTCCATGCCGTCGGCGACGGGATCGAGAATGATCAGCGCGCACACGTGCAGGAGTTGAGTGTCGGTCTCCAAGTACAGAAAGCTGGCGTCCAGCCCGGTCATACGTTCCATGCCTACAGCCTATGAGAACGTGTTCTAGTTTGCTCGTCGAACCGGCGGGAGGTCGGTCACAGACCCGCCGGTCCTACGGCGGGGAATTGCTGTGGGGTAACCACTTTCAGGCGGATACGGTTGCGACGCGATTGGGTATCCCTCCGGCAGACTTCGTTGTCGCCCATCGGCCCGGACCGTACCGTGGGTCACAGAGGGCCGGGACAATAGTCTTTGACAAAAGTCACGCGGGCCTGCTCACAACGGCGTGAGAAGGTGAGAACAATGGGCGACCGAAAGGTGCTGCTGCCCGAAAAGTGGCGTACCGCTTGGGTATTCGGTTCCGTGCTCCTGCTGGCGGGCGTGCTGTATCCGGCCCAACCCGCACGGGCACAGGGATGTGCCGCGGTGGATGTGGTGGTGGCCAGGGGAACTCAGGAGCCCGGATATCTCGGCAGCGAGGTGGGCGATCCCCTCTTCGCGATGCTGCGGGACCGGTTGCCGATGAGCGCGAGCGCGTATCGGGTGAACTACCCGGCCGATCTGACGAATGCCTACTCGATGGGGATGGGCAGCGCGGATCTCGTTGCGCACGTGGCCGGTCGGGCCGCGGCGTGCCCGGGGCAGCGGTTCGTCCTGGTCGGGTATTCGCAGGGCGCCGCGGTGGTGCACACCGCGCTGGGCACCGGCGCCACCGAGGGGGTTCCGGGCGCGGTCCGGATGGACGGCGATCTCGCCGCGCGGGTGGCCGTGGTGCTGCTGTTCGGTGATCCGCTGCGGCTGATCGGCTGGACCGTGCCGGACGCCTACCTGTGGCGCACGGGAAACTACTGCACGCCGGGCGATCCGGTGTGCGCGGGCGGCACGAACCCGGCCTCTCACGTCGCCTACGGTGACAGCTTCGTCGGCGCCGCCAACTTCGCCGCCGACCACCTCTAGGCCCGCTGTAATCCTGGTCCCGGCAGGGTTGCGGCCGGGACCTCAGCGCTTCTCGATGCGGCCCGACGGCGGCTCGATCGGACCGTGCGTCTTCAGATAGGACTCGAAGGCATCGAGGTCCGTCGGGCCGACGCCCGCCGGGCTGCCCTGGGTGAATACGCTGAACCCATCGCCGCCGGCGGCGAGGAAGTTGTTGGTCGACACCACGTACACCGCAACCGGATTCAGTGCCTGGCCGCCGATGCGGACGGTATCGCTGAGCACCTTGTGGCCCTTGGGGGCCTTGTCGTCGTAGGCGTAGGTGATCCCGGCCACCGACAGCACGCCGGGTGTGCTCGCGTTGTCCCACTGCTGCTCCAGCAGATTCAGGATTTGCTGTCCGGTGAGCCGGACGCCGACCACCTGGTTGCCGAACGGCTGCACGGTGTAGGCCTTTTCGTAGGTGATGGGCCCGGCGCCCAGATCCGCGCGGACCCCACCGGGATTCATGAACGCCGCCACCGCCTGCTGGGGAGCGAGGGCGGCGAGCATGGCGTCGGCGATCACATCACCCAGCGGGGAGTCACCCGCGGGTGACGGTTCCCTGGACAGGGGCGCGGCCGCGGTTCCGATGACGCGTTGGCCGAGCGGTTGGGCCTGCGCGGCAAAGAAATCGACGAGAGCGGTAGCTGCAGGTTCGGGTGTGATGTCGCGGGTGACGACTCGGTTCACGGCCTCGGCGTCCACGGTGCCGTCGTGGAAGCGCAGGCGGATGTCGGTGATGATCCGGCCGAACGACGACGCCTGGGTGACGAGTTTGCCGTCGATGGTGCAGTTGTAGGCCTGATGGGTGTGGCCGGTGACCAGGACCCGGACCGCCGGATCGGTCCGGCGCGCCAGATCGGCCGCGGCGGGGGAGATGTCGGCGCAGCCGTTGTAATCGACCGGCCCGCCGTGGGTTCGCTGGGCGCCCCCGTCGTGCAGCAGGGCGACCACGGTTTCCGCGCCCGCGGCCTTCATCTCGGGCACGTACTTGTTGATGGCGTCGGTCTCGTCGCCGAAGGTGTAGCCCCGGATTCCCTCGGGCAGCACGATATTGGCGGTCGTGGGCGTGACGGTGCCGACGACGCCGATCTTGTGGCCGCCCACCTCGAGCATCGTCCACGGTCGCAGGGCGGGCGGCAGGTGACCGTTGCCGTCAGTGACGTTGGCGGCCAAATAGGGGAATTTCGCCCCGGCGAACGGTTCGCCGGGCGAGCAGCCGTCGGGCGCGCAGCCTCCGCCGGTCTGCAGGCGCGCCAACTCCTGGACGCCGTGGTCGAATTCGTGGTTGCCGACCGAGGAGGCGGCGAGCCCGATCGAGTTGAGGTAGGTGATGGTCGGCTCGTCGTGGAACAGCGCCGAGATCAGCGGGCTGGCGCTGATATTGTCCCCCGCCGAGACGACGGCGCTGTCCGGGTAGGCGGCCTTCAGTTTCGCCAGGTGTGCGCTGAGGTACGCCGCCCCACCCGCGGTATAGGTGCCGACGCGTCCGTTGCTGCCCCCGGGCGGCTGCAGATTGCCGTGTAGGTCGTTGATGCCGAACAGGTGGACCTCCCCGGGCTGCGGGGCGGGCAGATCGTCGGTGGAGACCAGCGGAATCGCCGCGGCGGTGGTCGTGGTGGGCGAGGCGGTGTCGGTCCCCGATCCACCACATCCGGCTACCGGCAGCAGGGCCAGCAGTGTCGCACAGACCCCGAGGGCACGATGACGAGCGGTCATAGGGAACGACTCTGGCAGATCCGGTTGGCGCGTGCACGGCGGCCCGGTGAATTTCCCGATCAGTGCGCGAGTAGTCCGCCCACGGTGACGAACCGATATCCCTGCGCGCGCAGCTCGCTCACGATGCGCGGGATCGCCGCGAGCGAGTTCGGCTGGTACATGGCGTGCAGCAGGATGATCGACCCGGGCCGCACGCTTGCGAGGGTGTCGGCGGCGATGCGATCGGAGCTCGCCCCGCCCTGCGAGTCCGGCTCGACATCCCACATCACCGTCGTCCGTTCATGATCGGACAGATAGGACGGCAACCCGAACAACTTCTTCCCATAGGGCGGCCGGAAGGTGATCGTGCCGCGGTAGCCGATCCGTCCGATCGCGGCGTCGGTGCGCTCCACCTCGTCTCGAACCGTATGCGGGGAGACGAAGATCAGCCGCCGGTGGGTGTAGCTGTGATTGCCGATCTCATGCCCCGCGGCGACGAGAGCCTTCCCGTACTCCGGATGCGCATCCACATCCCGCCCCACCAGATAGAAGGTCGCCGAGACCTGCTGCGCCGCAAGAGCCGCCACAATCTCCGGCGTCCGCTCCGTCGGCCCGTCGTCGAAGGTCAGTGCCACGACCTTGTCCGCGGTATCGACCCGATGAACCAGCGTCCCCGCCACCTGATAGGTCCGCGAATTCATCAGCACATACAGCCCCACCCACAATCCGACAACCACGACCAGGCCCACCGCCCCGCCGACGAGCACCCTCCGCTTCACCCGCCGCAATCTAGCAGCGCGTGCACCATTGCGCCCACCGCCGGATTCCGGCCGAGAACACGCCGGAATGACAGGGCGGACTCGGCCTCTCCGTCATCCCGGCGTGCCGGTCGAGATTACCAGTGCAGCCCGGGGATCTTGTTGGCTATGCGGGCCGCGGGGGTGGGAAGGCCCATCAGCGGCTGGACGAGTGGGGCCAGCGCCAGCAAAGGGCTGCGAGGGGCGGGCTGTTCGTCCGAGCCGGGTTCGGGCTCGGAGAGGGTCGAGGTGGCCTGGGCTGCCTTGGATTCGCCGAGCATGCGGAATCCCTGGTGCAGGATCGCCTTCTTCACCGACGGCATCACCGTGTCGACCAGTTGGGCGAACGTGCCGATGGGCGTGTCGATCCGCGCGGGACGCTCCTCCAAGGCGCGTACCACGATCGCGGCCGCCTGTTCGGGGGTGTGCACCGGGATCGAGCGGTACAGGTCGGTCGGGGCGATCATCGGGGTGCGCACCAGCGGCATCCGCACCGAGGTGAAGGTGATTCCGGCATCGGCGTTCTCGACCGCCGCGATCTCGCTGAAGGTGTCCAGCGCCGACTTGCTCGCCACATAGGCGGCGAACCGCGGCACCTTCGTCTGCACGGCAATGGAGGAGATGTTGACGAAGTGGCCGAACCGGCGTTCCCGCATCGACGGCAGCAGTGCCAGGATCAGCCGCACCGCCCCGAAATAGTTGACCGCCATGGTCCGTTCGAAATCGTGCATCCGGTCGGTGGAGTTGAGCACCGACCGGCGGATCGAGCGGCCCGCATTGTTGACGACGTAGTCGACGTGGCCGTAGTCGGCGAGCACCTGCTTCACCAGCAGCTCGACCGCCTTCTCGTCGGTGATATCGCACTGATACGCCTGTGCCGCACCGCTGTGCGCGCGCACGGCGGCCGCCGCGGCCTCGAGGTCGTCGAGGTTGCGGGCCACCATGAGCACCGTGGCGCCGCGCTGGGCGACGGCATGCGCGGTGGCCAGCCCGATCCCGGAGGACGCACCGGTGACGAGCACGATCCGGTCGCGCAGCGGATCGCCACCCACGCGGCGGCGGGCCCGATCCGGATCCAGGTGCGCACGCCAGTACTGCCAGAGCTTGTCGGCGTAGCTGTCGAACGGCGGCACGATGATCCCGCTGCCGCGCAACTGCGCCCGGGTGGAATCGGAGACGAACTCCGAGGGGAACGACACGTGCGGGGCCACCTCGGCCGGAACTCCCAGCTGCTGCAACAGGAAATCGCGCACCTGCGGCGCCCCGGGTAGATGCGACAGCGCCCGCAGCGCGGTGTGGCTGCCCGGCACCGGACCGATCCCGGTCGGTGCGCCCGCGGCCCGCGCGATGGCCGCATAGATCTCGCTGAACGGCTGCGGCTGCGGGTTGACCAGGTGGAAGGTGCGCCGGTTCAGCCCCGGCCGCAGGATGAGCTCCACCATCGCCGCGGCGACATAGTCCACCGGAACGATATTGGTGGCACCCAGATCCGGCAGCGGCACCGGCAGGTCGGACGGCAGGCCCGCCAGCCGCGCGATCGCCGGGAAGAAGTAGTACGGACCGTCGATCTTGTCCATCTCGCCGGTGCGGGAATCGCCGACGATGATCGCCGGCCGATACACCCGCCAGCGCAGGTCCTTCGCCTCGCGCACCAACTTCTCGGCCGCGAATTTCGTGCGGTGATACGGAGAAGTGAGATTCTGTCCGAGATCGAAGTCGTCCTCGAAGAACTTGCCCCTGTGATCACCGGCGACCGCCACCGACGACACGTGGTGCAGCATCGCGCCGAGCCGGGTGGCCAGCGCGATCACCGCGCGGGTGCCGTTGACGTTGGCGGCGTAGGCGGTCTCCTCGTCTGCGGTCATGTCGTAGACGGCGCCGAGGTGGATCACGTGCTGGGCCTGCGGCGGATCGTCCTGCAGCCCAAGGTGTTCCGCGGACAGATCGCCGATCAGCGGGAAGACCCGATCGCCGGCGTTCCAGCTCGCGGCGAGCTCGGCGAGTTTGGCCGCGGAGGCCTCGCGCACCAGCACGTGGACCACCGCGTCGTGGTCGTGTGCCAGCAGCCGCTGCACCACGCGCCGTCCCAGAAATCCGGTACCGCCCGTCACGATGTAGGAAACCATCGCCCCTCCTGCATTCGAACCTGTTGTCGCTCAACGCTTCTGGCTAGAAGCACAACATTGCTCGTCCGACATGCGTCGGTGGATGCGGACGTGGATGAATCGGCCCCCTAACAGAAGTCGGGCCGAAGTAGGAACAACTCCGTGCCTAACTGGTGAGTAACTTTAGCCGTCCACAATTGGTGCGCGCAACAAAAAGGCGCCCCCTGTGGTGTGGGACGTGTCACCACGTGGGAGCGCCTATTGGTCTGTGTGACAGGCGGTTTGGTGTAACCGTTCGATGCAGGTGGTAATCGATCAGCAACCTTCTGGTCGCTTGTCCAATCAATCAGCCGCGCTGCCGCACCGGGAATTCCGCCGCCAGTTCCCGGAACATCGCGGTATTGAAGTCGAAGGCGCGGCGGCACTCGCCGAGCACCCGCTGGCGTTCCAGATCGTCGACGGCCAACCGGTCGAGCAGGGTGCGGTATTCCCGTTTGAAGGCAGCCGGATTCGGGATCTGGTCGAAGACGTAGAACCGTACACCGCTGCCGCGCTTGGGCAGGTGCCACAGCTTTTCGGCGGTGCCGCGGATGACCTGGCCGCCGGACAGGTCGCCGAGGTAGCGGGTGTAGTGGTGGGCGACGTACCCGGCGGGCCAGGTGCGCGCGCACTCCTCGATGCGGGCGGCGTAGGCGGCCGTGGACGGCAGCGGCGCGAGATCGTCGCGCCAGCCGTCGCCGCCGAGGTGGGCGAGATCGTCCTCGAGGTGGGGCAGCCGGGCCAGTTCGCGCCGCACGAACGGCGCGGCGACCGGATCGTCGGCGAGGGTGTCCCAGTGCTCCTCGAGGGCGCGGTACACGTGCCAGAGCTGGCCGGTGTAGCGGTAGAACGCCGCGACACCCAGGGACCCGCCGAGCATATCGCTCATGAAGGTGGAGTTCTCCGCGTCCGCATGTTGCCGCTCGGTTGCGGTGCGGATCTGAGTGGAGAACGGCACGGTCTCCGACGGGGTGGTGGTATCCGGCATGTCTACTTCCTCGTCGCGGGTCTCGGGCACGAACTATGGGTACCCTAACTACAGTCTCGACGATACCGGCCGGACCGAGCGGGGGAATCAAACTTTCGGACGGTCCGATCCCGGCCGAAAGCGTGCCGGGAAGACGGGTATGCCGGTGCCGAAGCCGCCGTATCGGGACGAAGTACGCGAGCCGGGCATGCGTGCCGACCTGCGCGGGTGATCATGGTCACCTCGTTCGTGTGAGCCTGCTTAGAACCGGTCGGCGGCGGTTAACCATGGGCGTGCCGCACCGATAACTCCAGTGACGGCCATGTCCGAAAGCCGCGGAGGAGACCATGTTCGCAGTCCATTGCCCGACCGGAGGCGGCCGGATTCTCGCCGCAGCGACGGGTCTGCGCGGCGGGAGGCGCGGGTGACCTCTGGCGAACATCCGTCTCCGCCGGGAACTCGTCGTGCCCGGCCGCCGCGCCGACGCCGCAGCTCGGTGCCGACCCTGCCGACCCTGCTGGGGCTGGCGGTCGAGGCGAATCCGGCGGGTGTCGCGGTCGTCGACGGCCGGCGGTCGATGACCTACGCCGAGTTGGATGCGTGGTCGTCGCGGCTGGCCCGGCTGCTCATCGAGCGCGGCGTTGGCCCGGAGAACCTGGTCGCCGTGGGGATTGCGCGCTCGCTGTGGTCGGTCGCGGCGGTCTGGGCGGTGGCCAAGGCCGGTGCGGCGTTCGTGCCGGTGGATCCGAACTACCCGCCGGAGCGGGTGGCCCACCTGGTGGCCGATTCGGGCGCGGTGCTGGGGCTCGCGATCTCCGCGAGCGTGCACCAACTGCCGGGTGAGGACTGGCTGGTCCTGGACGATCCCGAGGTCGACGGATCGCTCGCGCACTTCGATCCGGGCCCGGTGACCAATGCCGACCGGGTGCGGCACCTGCTCGGCACCCATCCGGCCTATGTCATCTACACCTCCGGATCGACGGGTGTGCCGAAAGGCGTGGTCGTCACCCACGGCGGCCTGGCCGACTTCTGCGCCGAGCAGCGCGAGCGGTACCGGGTGAGCGCGTCCTCGCGCACGCTGCACTTCGCCTCCCCGAGTTTCGACGCCTCGGTCCTGGAATTGCTGCTGGCGATCGGCGCGGGCGCCACGATGGTGATCGCGCCCGCCGATCTGTACGGCGGCGCGGAGTTGGCCGAATTGTTGCGGCGAGAGCGGGTGACCCACGCATTCGTCACCCCGGCCGCGCTGGCGTCGGTGGATCCGGCGGGTCTGGACGAGCTGGGCGTGGTGGTGGTCGGCGGTGAGGCGTGCCCGCCGGAGCTGGTGCACCGCTGGGCGGTACCGGTCCCGGGCGGGCGGCGGCGCTTCCACAACGGGTACGGGCCGACCGAGGCCACGATCATGACCAATATCAGCGGGCCGCTCGAACCCGGCGCCGCTGTCACCATCGGCCCTGCCATCCGTGGAATGACCGCGCGCGTGCTCGACGATCGGCTCGCGGAGGCATCCACCGGGACGGCGGGCGAGCTGTATCTGTCCGGGCCCGGCCTGGCCCGCGGTTATCACCGGCGTCCCGGGCTGACCGCCGCACGGTTCGTCGCCGACCCCTTCGGCCCGCCGGGCAGCCGCATGTACCGGTCGGGCGATATCGCCGCCGTGGCCGCCGACGGCGACGTGGAATACTTGGGGCGCAACGACTTCCAGGTGAAGATCCGCGGCTTCCGGATCGAGCTCGGCGAGATCGATGCGACGCTGGCCGCGCATCCCGCGGTGGACTACGCGGTGACCGTCGGGCGCGACACCCCGGCGGGGGAGACCGTCCTCGTCGGCTATGTGGTGGCCGCCCCGGGCGCGCAACCGGATCCGCGCCAGGTGCGCGAATTCGTGTCGGCCACTCTGCCGGTCCATATGGTCCCGGCGGTGGTCGTGGTGCTCGACCGCATTCCGCTGACCCCGGTCGGCAAACTGGACCGCGCCGCGCTGCCGGAGCCGCCGCTGTCGATGCGCGAATACCGCGCTCCGACAACCGATGCCGAGCGGATCGTCGCCGCCGCGCTGGCCGAGGTGCTCGGTGTCGAGCGGGTCGGGCTCGACGACGATTTCTTCACCCTGGGCGGCAATTCGCTGCTGGCGGTGCGCGCTGCCGCGCGAATCGGCACCGAGCTGGGCGTGCGGGTGCCGCCGCGGGTGTTCTTCACGGCGACGACGGTGACGGAACTGGCTGCGGCGGTGGGGGAGTTGCGGGCCGAGCATCGTCCCGCGCTGGTGCGGCGGGCCCGTCCGGAGCCGATGCCGCTGTCACCGGCGCAGCAGCGGCTGTGGCTGACCAACCAATTCGACACCGCGTCACCGTCGTACAACATTCCGTTCGCGCTGCGGCTGACCGGCGCGCTGGATCCGGGCGCGCTGCGCGCGGCACTGGGCGATGTGATCGAGCGGCACGAACCACTGCGGACGGTGTATCCGGCGGTGGACGGGCAACCGGTCCAGCAGGTGCTTGCGGTGACGCAGGCGGTTCCCGCGCTCGTCCCCGAACCCATTGCCGCCGACGATCTTCAGCGACGTCTCCTGGCGGGGGCGGCGGCGGGCTTCGATCTGCGGGCCGATCTTCCCTTGCGCGCCACCCTGTTCCGGCTCGCCGACGAGGACCATGTACTCGCGGTGGTCGCACACCATATCGCCTGCGACGGCACCTCGCTGGCGCCGCTGGCCCGCGATGTGGTGCTCGCCTACCAGGCGCGCGCTGCGGGGGCCGTGCCGGACTGGGCACCGCTGGCTGTCGAGTACGCGGATTACGTGCTGTGGCAACAGGATCTGCTCGGCGACGAATCCGACGACGGCTCGGTGGCCGCCACGCAGGCGCGCTACTGGCAGCGGCAGCTCGCCGGCGTGCCGGAACTGCTGGAGCTGCCGAGCGATCGGCCACGTCCGGCGGTGCCGTCGGGGCGCGGCGCGACGGCGGAGTTCCGGGTCGATGCCGACACCGTGGCCGGGCTGCGGCGCATCGCCGATGCCCACAACGCGTCGCTGTTCATGGTCGTGCAGGCGGCGCTGGCGGTGCTGCTGGCCAGGCTGTCGGGCAGCGAGGACATCACGATCGGCACCCAGATCTCCGGCCGCGGTGAACGGGCCCTCGACGATCTGGTCGGCATGTTCGGCAACACCCTGGTGCTGCGGACCCAGGTGCCCGCCGCGCAGACGTTCTCCGAGCTCCTCGATGTGGTCCGCGATACCGATCTGGCCGCCTACGAGCACGCCGACCTCGGGATCGACCGGGTCGTGGAGCTGGTGCGCCCCGGACACAGCCTCGCCTACGCTCCGCTGTTCCGGGTGTTGCTCATGCTGCAGAACTTCGAGCAGCCGCGAATTCAGCTGCCCGGGCTGACGATCGAGCAGGTGGGACTGGATCTCACCGTGGCCAAGCTGGATCTGTCGGTCACCCTCACCGAACAGCCCGGCGGCGCGGTGTTCGGTGCGATCGATTACGCCACCGACCTTTTCGACCACGCGACGGTGGAGTCGTTCGCGCGGCGGTTCGTCGCGATCCTCACCCAGGTCGGGCATGACGAGAAAATCGCCGTCGGTGACATCCCGCTGTTGTCGCGGCGCGAACGCACGCTACTGGCCGCGCTCGGCGGACCCCAGGCCAGCCCCGGCAGCCTGCTCGACCCGTTCTACGCGCAACTCGCCCGCACTCCCGACGCCGCCGCGGTGGTGTTCGAGGATCGGCGCTGGACCTATGCCGAATTCGCGGGCTGGGTGAATCGTCTTGCCCGCCACCTGATCTCGCTCGGCGTCGGCCCCGAGACCCGGGTTGCGCTCGCGATTCGCCGCTCGGCTGACGAAGTGGCCGCCATCTACGCCGTTCTCGCCGCGGGTGGCGCCTACGTCCCGATCGATCCGGACCACCCCGCCGATCGCATTCGCTACATTCTCGACACCGCTCGGCCGGTGTGCGTGCTGACTTCCGGGGAGGACCTGGAGGTGGGGGTGCGGGTCGAGCAGGTGCGGATCGACCGGCTGGAGCTGACGAGGTATTCGGCCGATCCCGTCGCCGATCCGGATCGTCGTGCACCGCTGCGGGAGACGAATGCCGCCTACGTGCTGTTCACCTCCGGATCGACCGGTCGACCCAAGGGTGTGGTGGTGACGCATCGGGCCGTGGTGAATCAGATGTGGTGGATGCGCGAGCAATACGACCTCGGGGCGGGCGAGGCGGTGCTGCACAAGACGCCGGTGACCTTCGATGCGTCGGTGTGGGAGTTGTTCCTGGCCTTGCAGGTCGGCGCGCGGCTGGTGATCGCCCGGCACGACGGCCACCTGGATCCGGAGTACCTGCTGGCGCTCGCGCGGCGACACGACGTGGTCATGCTGGAGTTCGTGCCGTCGATGCTGGCGCTGCTGCTCGGTGACGACGCCGCGGAACTCCCTGCGGGGCTGCGGTATTTCTCGCTGGGTGGGGAGGAGCTGCCTCCTGGTCTGCTCGAGCAGGTGCGCGGGCGGCATCCGGCCATCGTCGACAACACCTACGGACCCACCGAGGCCACCGTCACCTCCACCGTGCACCGGTGCACCACCGACGCCGTGGAAAACCGGGTGCCGATCGGGCGGCCCATCCGCAATACCGGTGCGCACGTGCTGGATTCGCGATTGCACCCGGTGCCACCCGGCGTCGCGGGGGAACTGTATCTGACCGGCGTGCAATTGGCCCGCGGCTACGAGGACGCGAGCGCGCAGACGGCCGCACGTTTCCTCGCCGACCCGTTCGGCGCCCCGGGCACGCGGATGTACCGCACGGGTGACCGTGTGCGGATGCGGGCCGACGGGGCGCTGGAGTTCCTGGGCCGCACCGATTTCCAGGTGAAGCTGCGCGGCCTGCGCATCGAGCTCGGGGAGATCGAGGCGGCACTGGCCGCGCATCGGTCGGTGGGCCGGGCCGTGGTGGTCGTGGCCCGCCAGGAGCGGGTCGGTGAATTCCTCGCCGCTTACGTGGTGCCTGCGGCCGGGCATACGGTCGACACCGCCGAGCTGACCGATCGGCTCGCGGACAGGTTGCCCGCCTACATGGTTCCGCATCACGTGGTGGTGCTGGAGCGGCTTCCGCTCACCCCCAGCGGCAAATTGGATCGCCGGGCGCTGCCGCCGGTGGCCGCCGTGGCGGCGACGCCGCGGTTCCGGGCCCCGGCCGCGGGTGCCGAGCAGACGATCGCCGAGATCTTCGGTGCTCTACTCGGTGTCGAGCCCATCTGGGCCGACGACAACTTCTTCGAGCTGGGCGGTAACTCGCTGATCGGCATGCGGGCCGTCGCCCGGATCAATGCCGCGCTGGGGAGCGGCTTCGGTGTGCGCGACCTGTTCGAGGCCCCGACCGTGGCGCTGCTGGCCGACCGGTCGACGCCTCCGGTCCGGTCGGCCGGCCCGGCCCTCGCGGCCCGCCCACGCCCGCCGCGGTTGCCGCTGTCGTTCGCGCAGCGGCGCATGTGGTTCCTCAACCGGCTGGCGCCGGAGTCGGCCGCCTACACCATCCCGCTCGCGGTGCGGCTCACCGGGCAGCTGGATGTGGCGGCGCTGGCGGCCGCCGCGGCCGATGTGCTGGACCGGCACGAGGCCTTGCGCACCCGCTACCCGGCCGATGCCGAGGGGCCCTATCAGGAGATCGTGCCCGCCGCCGAGGTGCCGCTGACTCTGCAGCCGCAGGATGTCGATCCCGAGGCACTCCCGGCGCGGCTGGCCGAGATCGTCGGTGCGCCTTTCGATGTCACGGCCGAGGTCCCGGTGCGTGCTGCGCTGCTGCGTGCGGCCGCCGACGCGCACGTGCTGGTATTGGCTATCCATCACATCAATGCCGACGGCTTCTCGATGGGGCCGCTGGCCCGCGATCTGGCGCTCGCCTATGCCGCGCGCGCGGCAGGCGCGGCCCCGGCGTGGTCGCCGCTGCCGCTGCAGTACGCGGATTACGCACTGTGGCAACGGGATACGCTCGGTCCCGACAATGTTACGGACAGCCTGGCGGCCCGCCAGCTCGCGTACTGGACCGAAGCTCTCGCCGGAATTCCGGATCAGCTCGACCTGCCCTCGGATCGGCCGCGGCCGCCGGTGGCCTCCCAGCGTGGCGCCGTGCACCGCTTCGTGCTCCCGGCGGACCTGCATCGAGGCCTCGGAACCTTGGCGGCACAGGCGAATTCGACACTATTCGCGGCGGTGCATGCGGCGTTCGCGGTGCTGCTGGCGCGACTGTCGGGGAGCGGCGATATCGTCATCGGCTCGCCGATCGCGGGTCGCGGTGCCGCCGAACTGGACGATCTGGTCGGCATGTTCGTCAACACTCTGGTCCTGCGCACGGAGGTCCGTCCCGAGGTCTGCTTCCGTGAGCTGCTCGCTCGGGTGACCGCGACCGACCTGACCGCCTTCGACCACGCGGACATCCCGTTCGAACGGCTGGTGGAGGTGCTGGATCCGCCTCGATCGCAGTCCCGCAACCCGCTGTTCCAGATGATGCTGGTGCTGCAGAACCAGCAGGCGCCCCGGATGGATCTCGGCGGCCTGTCCCTCGACCTGCTGCCCGCGCACACCGGCGTCTCGCAGTTCGACCTGGGACTCACCCTGACCGAGCAATTCGACGCCGAAGGTGCTCCCGCGGGCATCGTGGCCGAATTGACCTATGCCACCGACCTTTTCGACCGCCATACCGCCGCATCGTTCGCCGAGCGCTATCACCGCATCCTGACCGCCGCGGTGACCGCTCCCGACACGGCCGTCGGCGACATCGAACTGCTCTCGGCGACCGAACGAGCCGCGCTGTCGGCGCTGTCCGCCGGTCCTGCGGCCCCGATCGACGAGACCGGCACTCTCCCCGCACAATTCACCGATCAAGTGCGCCGCACCTGCGATGCCCCTGCGGTGACCTTCGCCGACACCACCCTCACCTATGCCGAGTTCGACGCCCGCGTGAACCGCCTCGCCCGCTGGCTGATCGCGCAGGGCGTCGGCCCGGAGTCCCTGGTGGCGGTGAATATGCACCGCTCTCTCGACCTGCTGATCTCCCTCTACGCAGTCCTCGCCGCCGGTGGCGCCTACGTCCCCCTCAACCCCGACCACCCCGTCGACCGCAACCACTACATCCTCGACACCGCCCGCCCCACCCTGATCCTGAGCGCAGGCTCCGACGCTGCCCTGAATCCGGTGTCGACCGCAGGGAATCCGACCCGACGGTCCGGCACAATCGCCGACAGCGGCAATCTGGCCGCCGGTGAGGTGCGGGTGGACCGGCTGGATCTGTCTGCCTACTCGGCGCAGACGGTTACCGATGCCGAGCGGCGGGGTCCGCTGCGGCCCGGGAATACCGCCTATGCGATCTTCACCTCCGGGTCCACCGGACGGCCGAAGGGGGTGGCGGTGAGTCATCGGGCGGTGGTGAATCATCTGTGGTGGCAGCGGTCGCTGTACCCGGATCTCGGGCCCGGCGATGCGATGCTGCAGAAGACGCCGGTGACCTTCGATGTGTCGGTCATGGAGCTGTTCCTGCCGCTGCAGGTGGGTGCGCATCTGGTGGTGGCACGGCAGGACGGGCACCTGGACCCGGAGTATCTGCTGGGGCTGGCTCGGCGGTATCCGGTGGCGATGATGAACTTCGTGCCGTCGATGCTGGCCCTGATACTCGGTGACGAGGCGGCCGAATTGCCGTCGACCGTGCGGTATTTCGTCGTCGGCGGCGAGGAGCTGACACCGGCGCTGCTGGAACGCAGCCGTCGCCATCCCGGAATCGTCGACAATCACTACGGTCCGACCGAGGTCACCGTCGGCTCGGTCATGCATCGGTGCGTCGGCCCGGTCGGTGAGCGCGTGCCGATTGGGCGGCCCGCGGCCAATACCGAAGCCTACGTGCTCGATTCGCGACTGCGGCCGGTGCCGACCGGTGTTGCGGGGGAGTTGTATCTGTCCGGTGTGCAGGTGGCTCGCGGCTATGTGCACCGGCCGGGTCTGACCGCCGAACGGTTCGTCGCCGATCCGTTCTCCGGAACCGGTGAGCGCATGTATCGCACCGGTGATCTGGTGCGGTGGAATCGTGATGGTGTGCTGGAATACCTGGGCCGCACCGACTTCCAGGTGAAGCTGCGCGGCCTGCGGATCGAGCTGGGTGAGATCGAGGCCGCGTTGGTCGCGCTCCCGCAGGTTCGGCAGGCGGCCGCGGTCGTCGCGTCGGAGCCACGGCTCGGGGACCGTTTGGTCGCCTACGTCGGCACGGCATCGGATTTCGATCCGGATGCGGCGAAGCAGGCGCTGGCCCAGCGGCTTCCGGACTACATGCTGCCGAGCGCCTTCGGGGTGCTGGACGAACTGCCGCTCAATGCCTCCGGCAAGGTGGATCGTCGCGCACTGCCCGCCCCGGTGTTCGAGCAGACCACCTACCGGCCCCCGGTCACCGCACCACAGCGGCTGGTGGTGGAGGCCTTCGCCGAGGTGCTCGGGATCGAGCGAATCGGCCTGGACGACAACTTCTTCGAACTGGGCGGTACCAGTCTGAGCGCCACCCGCGTGGTGACCCTGCTGGGCGAGCGATGCGGTATCCGGCCGCAGGTGCAGTGGTTGTTCGCCGCACCGACCGTGGCGGCGCTCGCGGAGACCCTGACCGCCGCCGGAACCCGTGCCGAGGACGGTCTCGGCGTGGTGCTGCCGATCCGCACCGAGGGCCGCGGCGCTCCGCTGTTCTGCGTCGCTCCGATGATCGGATTGGCCTGGAGCTACACGGCATTGGCCGAACACCTCCCGGACCGCCCGCTCTACGGCCTGCAGTCACCGGTCATCAGTGAACCCGACACACCGGCAGACACGGTCGAGGCCCTGGCCACCCGCCTGGTGACGGCCATCCGGACGATCCAGCCACAGGGCCCCTACCACCTGCTCGGCTGGTCACGCGGCGGCGTGATCGCCCACGCCATCGCCACCCACCTGCAGTCCGAGGGTCACGAAGTCGCCACTCTCACCATGCTGGACAGCACCCGCCACACCGACCCACAGCGCTTCCGCGCCGAACTGGCCACCGCCCTGGCCGAATTCGGCCTCGACCCGACCCCCGACGACCCCACCGCCCTGTCCGACGCCCACCTCGACCAGCTGCGAAAAGCCATCCCCACAGAACTGGTCTCGCTGACCCTGGACCAGGTCCGCCGCCTCTACACATACGCGATCACCCCGATCGAATCCGCCTACCGCCCCCAAATCTTCGACGGCGCCATCACCTACATCACCCCAACCGCGGACCCCACCCCCGATGGTGGCGGTCCCACCGAATGGCATGAGTTCACCACCGGCAGCGTGACCACCCACCCGATCCCCGCCACCCACGCCACCATGCTCACCCCCGAATTCGCTTCCACCATCGCCGCCATCCTGAGGTGAGGATCCCGTCGCCCCGGCCCTGGGGGGCCGGAGCGACGGGATCTTCAGCGGTAGGGATGGGTGGTGAGGGTTTCGTCTACTACCGTGGCGATTCGGGTGCGGAAGGTAGTGGGGGAGAAGGATTCGGCATGGTGGCGGATCGTGGTGGGGTTGTAGGAAGGGGTGAAGTGGCGCATGGCGCGGGCGAATTCGGTGATGACCGTGGTGTCGTCGCCGGGTGGGAGGAGTTCGCCGGTGATGCCCGGGAGGATGGTGTCGAGGCTGCCGCCGGAGGCGGTGGCGAGGACCGGGGTGCCGCAGGCCATGGCTTCGACCGGGACGATGCCGAAATCTTCGATGCCGGGCATCAGCAGGGCGCGGCAGCGGCGGTAGGTGTCCAGGAGGACGTCGTCGGGTGCGGCGCCGAGGAACGTTGTTTCCGGGCCCGCGAGGGCTTCCAGATGAGGCCGGAAGCGGCCGTCGCCCAGGACGACCAGTCGGCAGCCCGCGCGTTGGGCGGCGCGGATCGCCAGGTCCGGGCGCTTGTAGGGGACCAGGCGCCCGGCGAACAGGAAGAAGTCCCCGCGCGGGATCGAGGGGTCGGGGGAGAAGCGGTCGATGCGCACGGGTGGGTTGATCACGGTGGCGGGCAGGCCCCACCAGTCGTCGATGCGGGCCGCGACCGCTCGCGAATTGGCGATGACGTGGGTGAGCCGGGGTGCGGCACGCAGCTCACAGCGGCGCGCCAGCCGACCGAGCGCGGCCAGGGCGAGCTGTCCGGCCCGCCCGCCTGCTTCGCGGGCGCGGAAGGCCGGATCCCATCCCCAGCGGGCCGGGCTGTGCACGTAGGCGATCACGGGAGCATCGGTGGCGAGTGCGGCTTGCGTACCGAACGAGTGGTGGCTGACAACCACCGCATCGACGTCCCGGTGCAACGGCAAACGACGCAGCGCGCGGGGAACGAAAGGGAGTAACGGCGCGTGCGAATGCCTACCGATTCCCGCGTGGGCCCGCGTCAGCCAGGTCGTGCGGAACGCATGCGGCTCATCGTGGCGACCCGGGGCCTCGGCGAAATCTCGTGCAGCAGCGGCTCGTACCGCCCCGAGGCACTCGTCCGAAACGATCGGCGCGAAGACCTGCGCCCGTGGCCAGATCTTCAGAAACTCCGCGACCACCGCCTCGGAGCCACCGTATTCGGTGAAACGCTCGTGCACCACCGCGATACGAGGGGTAGCCATCCGATCACGCTCCGGCAGGCTGGATATAGCGAGGTTCGGCATACCGCCGCAAGGCCGGGGCCACCGGCCGCCCCCGCAGCAAACCGTCCACACTGCCGTGCTCCAATGCGCGGCAATAGATTTCGGCGGCCCACCGGCATGCCTCGACGGTCCGGTCGATATCGTCGTCACCGTGGGCGGCCGAGGTCACGAACGACTGTCCCAGCACCCCGTGTTCGAGCAACTCCTGCAGAAACAGCGTGCGATAGGGCTGCGACGGCCGGCCCCGCGGATCGCGCGTGACGAAGATCAGACACGACGGCCGCCCGATCACCTGCAGATAGTCGCCGATCCCCAATCCGGCGGCGACCCTGTTCACCCCGTCGGCCAACCGTCGTCCCGCCCGCTCCATGGCGCCGATGGGATCGGTCTCCCGATACGCCCGCACGACCGCACGAAACGCCGCCAGCGACCCGGTTTCCGGGCCGTGCGTGGTCGACAGCAGAAACACCCGATCGCGCTCGGTGCGCAAACCACCCAACTCCATGAATTCCCGCCGACCGGCCAGCGCCGAGAGCGGGAACCCGTTCCCCATCGCCTTACCCCAGCACGACAGATCCGGCGTCACCCCGTACACCTGCTGCGCCCCACCGGCCGACCACCGGAAACCCGTGATCATTTCGTCGAACACCAGCAGCGCGCCGTACCGATCGCACAGCGCCCGAACCTCCCGCAGATATCCGGGCGCGGGTTCGGCCAGCGCCGTGGCCGCCTCCATCACCACGCACGCCACCGTATGCGAATCGAGCACGGCGGCAAGGGCATTCACATCGTTGTACGGGAACCGCACGGTGGCGGCGGGCCGGGCGACTCCGGCGCTCATCTCGGTGGTGCCGATGAACCAGTCGTCGACGGAGAAGAACGGCTGATCGCAGATCGCGATGGTCTCGCGCCCGGTCGCCGCGCGGGCCAGCCGCACCGCCGCGGTGGTGGTGTCGGAGCCGTTCTTGGCGAACTTCACCATGTCCGCGCCCGGCACCAGCGTCAGGAAGTCCTCGGCCGCGGACAGTTCCAGCGCCGTGGGCCGGGAGAAGTTCATCCCGTCGGCGATCGTGCGGGTGACGGCGTCCACCACCGGCCGATACCCGTGGCCGAGGGTGACCGACCGCAACCCCATGCCGTATTCGATGTACTCGTTGCCGTCGCAATCCCAGACGTGACAACCGCTGCCGCGCACCAGGATCGGCGCCATGGCTTCCGGATACTGGTCTTCGCCGCGCGCGTAGGTGTGCGCCCCGCCCGGCACCAGGTCGTGCAGCCGGGCCTGAACGGCGTTGCTGCGTGCGAAATCACGCATCGCGCACCCCCTGATGCGGTTCGGCGACGGTGGAGGCCCACAGAATGTGGTCGGCGCGGCGGCCGCACGGTCCGGCGTGATTGCGCATGATTCCCTCCTCGAGCAGTCCCGCGGAGGCGGCGACCGCGGCGGATTCGGTGTCGGCGGCGTCGATCTCCGTCGCCACCCGGTACAGACCGAGCATGTGGAAGGCGTAATCCAACAGCGCTCGCGTCGCCGCCGTGCGGACACCGATGTCGGCGCGGGCGGGGTCGGCCCAGACGAACATCCGGGCATTGCGATCGAACATGTCCAGATCGAACAACCGGGCCTCCCCGGCGTAGGCGCCACCGACCTCCAACACCAGGACGAGGCCGCCGGGCGACCGCAAACCGCCTCGGCTGCCGGCGAATTCGCGCCACCATGCCGTGCGGCTGTGCTGTCGTTCCCAGTCGCCGGGGGAGCCGCCGTCGAGCCGGTGACGGTTGTGCAGCCGTGCCTCCCGCCAGGCCGGGCCATCGGACAGTCTCCGGCTACGCAGCACGGTGTCGGAACGCCCGGGAACCGGAATCCGCACCGGGCAGCCGCCGCGCAGGAGCGCGAATCGGCGCCGGATCGCCCCTCCCAGCAGCCGGACACCTACCGTCACGATCGTCATCGGCAGCCCGAGACGAGCCGGATGTCCACCGCGCTCGCCGGGCACCTCGGGCCCCGCCGAGGCCCGTTTTGCGAGCACGTGCCGGATCCAGGCCTCGGCGAAACCGCCCTCCGGGATATCGCCGCGGGTGACCGCCCACAGCGCGTGATCGCGACGAGCGCCACCGGCATCGAAGTAGCGCACCATCAACGCTTCCCGCACGAATCCCAGTTCGGCGGCGGCATGCGCGGCCGCGGCATTGGCCGGCGAGATGGGCGCCACGACCCGTTCCAGCCCCAGCGCGTGAAAGCCGTAGTCCAGTACCAGCGCGGCGGCCAGCCCGCCGAATCCGTGGCGAGCCAGCCGCGAATCGATCCATATGCTCAATTCGGCCGTGCCGGACCGGGTATCGATCGAGCAGAGCTCGCACTGCCCGGCGAACCGGCCATCGATCTCGATCACCCCGGACAGCCGCCGTCCGCGGGCGACCTCGGCGGTGGCGACGAGATACTCACGCAGCCACTGCTTCTCGGTATGCCGCTCGTCCCAGCTCGATTCCGAGCTGTACCAGAAGGGCTCGATGAGCGCGCGGTCGCGCACCCGAAGCCGCTGCCAGTCGGCATGGTCGGTGCACCGTGGCGGCCGGATCACGACGTCGCATCCGTGCAGTCGCGCGGGCCCCAGCCGGACGCGAGTGAGTCCCGCGCTCATGATCGCGGCCGCTGTTTACCCAGCGGTGCGGTCGTCACGCTGCCGTCGGTACCCACCGACAGCCGCCAGTAGCCCCCGGCCGAATCCTTGAGCACGATACCGCCTTCGGGTCGATCGGAAAGCCAAGCGCCACTGGGTAGTACGGCCGACAGCACGTCACCCTGGCGATCCTGCACCTGCATGATGTCGGTATCGGGCGCACCGGCCTGCACAACCGTCGTCCCGGCAAAGGTGGCCCCGTGCACCTTCCCGCGCCCGATCACATGCCAGCCCTCGGGGAAGGAGCGCGGATCCACCTCGTCGTAGGAGCCCGATATCAGGTTGATCGCCGTCCCTTCGGGGCAGCCCGCGCCGTCGATCTGCACCTCGGTTGGCGGATTGTTCAGGTCGGGATCGAATTGCACATTCGCCAGATATGGTTGGCGGCAACGGTTGAGCTGCAGGCAGATTCGGCGGGCGGCGACCTTGCAGTTGACCATCCCGAACTGTGCGGGCCCGCCGCGGTCGGTGCCGACCGACAGCGCGGTCTCGGCGCCCTCGAACCAGACATTGGTGAACCACCAGTCGTTAGCGGCGCCGTCGATCAGCACATGCTTGTCGGTGGATCGCATATCGCTGTCGGAGACGAATTCCACATTGGACAGCGCGAGCCCGGCGTTGTGATCGCCGCCGGTGCCCAGCACGCCGACGCGGTTGTTGGTGAATTTGCTGGAGGTGACGTAATTCTGGATGCAGGAGGTGACCAGACCGTATCCGAAGTTGTTGATATCGCAGTCGATGAACGCGGTCCCGCCGGTATTGCCGTCCAGCACCACCCCGCGCTGCTCGATGAACCGGGGAAAGTTGTCGGCCAGGTGATTCCCGCGCAGCACCACCGCTTCGAACGAGCACCGGAAGCATTCGGTGAGGTGCGCGGCGGTCGATTTCGCGCCCGACACGTAGAATCCGATGCGGGCGAAGCGAACCCGATGCTTGCGGCGCAGCGAGATCAGTGTCCCGTCGCCGTCGTAGGTGATGGTGGTGACGTCCGCCCCGTCCCCGAGAACCGTGGCGTAGTCCGGTAATTCGGGCCATGCGGTGACGCGATAGTGTCCCGACGGCACATACAGCACCAGCGGGCGATCACCGACGGCCACCGCCGCGGCGAGGGCGGCGGTATCGTCGGCCTCGCCGTCGCCGACCGCGCCGAAGTCGCGGACATTGCGCGCCGACGGGGCATCGCTGACGTGCGGGGAACGGAATTCGATCGCCGGAGCCGGGCGTGGCGAGCAGGCCATGAGCGATCCGGCGCCCGCCGCTCCCAGGGTGACCGCCAGCAGCCGCCGTCGCCCGACCGGTCCTTGCGCCGCGTTCATGCGCGCCTCCGCAGTCGCCCCAGCAGATTTCGTATCGACCTACCGGGCCGGGAGAACACCACGACCCCGGTGAGCCGATCGTCACCGGGCCCGAACGTCGCCAGGGCACCCCGTACCTCGACGGAGGTGGTCGATCCGAGCTCCACCACACCCACCGTGGCATCGCAGCGGCGTGCCAGCACGATCGCGTCGGCGGCCGCGGTGACCGGCGCGGCCTCCACCACGATGTGGTCGAAATCGCTGCGCAGCTTGGACAGGATCTCGGTGAACCGTTCGGACGCGAGCAGATCCGGTGTGCGGGTATCCATCACGCCCAGCGGCAGTACGCTGATTCCGGCATCGGGCCACGGTGTGACGGCGTCGTCGAGCGGTGTGGATCTGCGCAGCAGCTCCGACACTCCCGCGCCGGTGGGCACCGGCACCCGGCCGGAACTGCCGTGGCCGGTGGTGTCGGCGTCGATGAGTATCACCCGATGCCCGGTATCGGCGAAGGCTCGGGCCAATCCGACCGACACCTCCGGCTGCGACCGGCGCGACAGCGACGTGAGCAGCACACTGGACGTCTCGGCGCGGTCGCCCAGCCGGGTGCGTAGCCGCCGCAATTCACCGGCGGCACCGGGTCGCCCGTCGTCGACGATTCCCAGTATCGGCACCGGCACGATCGCCGCCACATCTGCAGAGGTGCGCAACCGCCGATCGAGGCGATCGCGGGCGAGCGCCGCCCCGAAACCGATCATCAGCCCGCCCAGCAGCCCCAGGGCCAGGGTCCGCTTCCCCTGCGGCCCACTCGGCGCGGTGGGCATGGCCGCCTTGTCTACGACGGCGACGCGCGCCGCGGGTGCGGCGTCGACCTGGATCGTCTCCAACTGGCTCACCATATGCCGGAACTGCGAGACCACCTCGTCGGTCAGGCGGCGCGCCCCATCGGCGGTGCCGTCGCGCACCGAGACGACGAGGATGGTGGTGGCCGGGGGTGAGGCCGCGCTGATCCGGCCGCGCAACTCCTCCGCCGAGGTCGCCAAGCCGAGCTGATCCTTCACCCGCTGTGCCACGGTCTGGCTGGTGACCAGATCCAGATACGACCGCACCCGCTGCTGGGCGGCCAGCCCACCCTGATAGGAGTCGTTGACCGACGTGCCGGTCGCCATCGACACGTAACAGGTGCTCGAGGCGGTGTAGGTGACAGGTTGCGTCCGCACGTATCCATACGCGGCGGCGAGGCAGACCAGCACGGCGGCCACGATGATCGGCCAGCGGCGTCTGGTCAGATGCCAGAGATCGGTCAAACCCATTGCCCAGCCCTCGTTTTCCCGGCGATCGGCGGCACCGCGAGCGCCGGTGGCCCGGTCGCGTGCCGCCGAAATTCGGTCATCAACAGATAGGTGATCCAGACCAGCACCATGGCCTGCACGTATTTGCCCAGCGTCTCGACGGTGCCGAGCATGCCGCGCTCGAACAGCACCGGCACCTCGATCAGCGCCAGCGCGAATACCGCGGTCGCCACCCGCGGGCTGTACAGCCACCGCGACCAGAGCAGCAGCAGCGCGAAGGTGAGCGAAACACCCAGCGCCACACCGGCATAGCCGCCCAGGACATAGCCTTCGTTGATATTGCCCTCGGCCAGCGACACCGATACCCGGGACATGTCGACCGACTGCCCGCGCACTTCGGTCGCCCAGGCCGTGCCCGAGCGGAGCTTCTCCGAGCCCAGCAGTTGGCTGGGTATCAGGCTCTGCACGGCATGGGTGATCACCTGTGCCGGGGTCAGCCAGGAATGCGGTCCGGCGTAATAGGCGTCGGTGGCCGCTTCCAGTCCGTCGAAGCGGCGTAGCAGGCTCAGAAACGGCTGCACCACGGCGGGATAGACGGAATCGGCCTCCGCCGCTTCGGCTTTGGCCGTCTCGCTGGATTTGAACGACTGCAGCCAGCCGAAGCCCGCGATCGCCGCCACCGTGATCGCCAGCACCCCCGCCACTTTCAGCCTCGTCCACCCGGTCATCGCGCAGCGCACCGCGATCGCCAGGGCCGCGCCCATGATCGGTGTCTTGGACTGCACCGTGGCCGTCCACAGCAGCTCACCGAAGGTCAAGGCGCCGATCACCAGCATCGTGGTGCGGGGCCGGTCGGTGCGCACATAGACGATGAGCCCGACCGCGCCGATGGTGGCGAGGATCGTGATGAGGTTGATCAGGGGGTTGGGGCTTTCCAATTCCCCGGCGCGCCCGTTGTTTCCGGTGGCCACGGCCGCCAAGCGGCCCAGGGTGCCCACCGCATACACCGCGCACAGCGTCGGGACGAACACCGGATCGTGCGCGAAATGTGCCCGCGGCTCTCGTCTGCCGAGGTCCTGGGCGCGCATACGGGTCCAGAGCACGTATGCCACCACCAGACCGGCATACAGCCACAAGCCGAATGCGACCGGACGCAGCACTGCGGCGATGCCGTCGTCGTAGCCGATCGACGCCAGCCGCGGGTCGGGCACGTTGTCGCCGTAGCGCGGTTCCGGCCGGACCCACAGCAATACCACCGGACGCGCCACATACGACAGCGACCAGTGCGCGACCTGCGCGATCAGAAACACCCGAATCGGCCCGGCCAGCCAGCCGGCGGCGACCACGATGATCACCAATGCCGCTGCGACGAGGCCGACTTCGAGCTGCGCAACGCCCATCACGGTGTGTCCTTCATCACCCGTATGTCCGTTGTGGCGGGCGCGCCGTTACCCGATCGCATGGATGATCTCGCGGGCCCGGTCGACGTAGCGGTGGCTCCCGGCGAGGATGCGGTGATATCCCGCCTCGGCCACCTTCGCCGCTTCGTCGGGTCGGCGAGCGCAGCGGTCGAGAATGTCGTGGAGCTCGGCGGGGGAGGAGAACAGAAAGCATTCGCTGCCCTCGGCGAGCAGCGCGGCGTGTTCGTCGGTGCGTTCGCCGACGAAAAGCCCACCGGCGGCGGGTATTTCGAAGCTGCGGCAGGTGTGGGTGTCGCGGTTGGCCGAATTGAGCAGCACCAGATTGGCGGTGATCGCGGCGACGGCGACCGAGAAATGCTCACCGTAGACCGGTCCCCGCACCGCCGCTCTGGTCCACCACAGCGGGGGGACCCGCCGCCAGCCCGGCCCGTAAAGTGCTATGCCGCACCCGTAACGGCGGGCCAGATCGACCAGCAGGCCGCGCCGATCGGGGCGGCATGCGCCGATGAATCCGGCCAGATACCGGTCGCCGCCGCGGCGGGCCGAGGGCCGATGCCAGGCCGGATCGTAGGCGCTGGGCACGAACGCGACGGCCCGGGCGCCGCGGTGGCGCAACTCGGGCACATTGTGCCGTTTCGTGGTGACGATCAGATCCCACTGCGATTCGCAGGCAAGGTAATCGGCGGTGGTGTTCTCCGGATTGGTGACATCGTCGGGGCTGTAGTGCACGTGCAGCGCGGCCGGGACCGACAGCAGCCGCTGCTGATCCAGATGGACGGCCTTGAACGCGAACACCATATCCGGCACGAAGTCCGCGGCCACAGCGTCGATTCGGGCGTGCACGGCTGCCACATTCCAGGGTGCGCGCCGACCGGCCACCTTGGCGTACACCCAGGGCGGGGTGAGGCGGGCGGGCAGTGTCACGGGCGTGGTGTCGACGACCACGACCTCGTGACCGGCCTGGCGGAATCCGTCGGCCAGCGAGCGGGCATTGCTGCCGACCCAATCGTCGCCGAGATACAGAATTCTCACGACAGTCCCCCCTCATAGGCGGCGGTCGCGATGGGCGGGCGCGTCGACCGGGCACCCCGTTCGCGCAGCACCAGCCAGCGCATGCGCACCAGATACCACAGGGCGACGGCGATTTCGGCGCACACCGTCCCGTACACCAGTGTCCACACCGAATGTGTTTGCATCGCGATCCCGAGCGCCACCGCAGCCACGCAGGTGCCGGCCACCGCGCCGATCAGCACCCCCGCGGTGTCCTGCCGCACGGGCAGCACGGCGGTGGTGACGAAGGAGGTCACGGTCGTGGCGGGCAGGATCAAGGCCTCCACCCGCAGCAGCGGCACCGCGCCGTCGAAGGCGCTGCCGAACATGATGTGGACCACGAGCGGCGCGGTCACCCACACGGCCAGCACCGCCACGACCGCCACCGCGACGCACGCCGCCAGCGAGCGCACCGAACTGCGCCAGAACGATTCGTCGGTGCTGCGGCGCGCCATCCGCGGCAGCAGGGCGAATCCGATCGGGTCCAGCAGCGATTGGATGGCCCGCACCAAACGATCTCCAGCCGAATACAACCCGAGCGAGGCGGCGTTGAGCACCGCCGCGTACACCGCCGCCGAGCCCTGCCCGTAGCTGGTGACCAGCGCGCGTGAGGTCAGCATCGGCGCACCGATGCGCAGCACGCGCCGCACGTGCTGCGGGCGGCCCGGAATTCCGAAGGTGCGCCACGCATCCCACCAGGTGAGCGCGACGGTCAGCAGCGAGGAGAGCAGCAGGCACAGCAGCGCCGTCGAGGCGGTGGGGTAGCGGGGCAGCAGCACCACCAGCAGCACGAGATAGCCGATCCGGCCCGCCCCTTGATACAGCGTCGACGCCCCGAACCGGCCCTGCCCGATCAGCAACCAGTCCTCGGAGATCGACCAGACCCCGCCCGCGAACAGCCCGAGCAGGATCATGTGCAGCGGCGGCGGCACCCCGATCGCCAGTCCGCCCAGCAACGCCAGCCCGATGGTTGAGAGGGTGGTGGCGCGAATGGCGAGGTAGGTGCCGCGCAGCCGATCGATGTCGGTTTCGGCGCGGGCGTCGTGCACCTTGGCCGCCAGGAACGAGGTGATGCCCAGATCCACGGCCAGCGATCCGATGAAGTACGCCGACATGCCGATCGCCAGCAGGCCGACCCCGTGGGTGCCGAGCTGGCGGGCTATCAGCGGCAGGGTGACCACGGTGATGACGTATTGGCCGTATTTCCCGAAGCTGACATAGCCGATATCGCGGAGCACACCGGCTACGCCCGTCTTACCCTTCCGATGCCCACCCCCGCCGCGTCGCCCGCGTGCCCCGTCGGCGCGCCGGTGACCGCTCGGGTGGTGGCCCGCGGAATCATCCATGCCTTACTCGTTCCCGCCGCACCGAGTGCAGCAGCGCCGCTACCGTGCGGGCCGACTCGGTGATATCGAACTGCTGCGCGCGGAGCTGGGCGGCATCGGCGAGTTTCGCACGCAATTCCGGATTTTCGATGAGTCCGTCCAAGGCCTCGGTCAGCTGCCGCCGGTTCCCGGCGTCGACCAGCAGGCCGCTGTGTCCGGATTCGACGATCTCGGCCGGACCGCCGGGACGGGACGCGATGACCGCGCAACCGGCGCGCATCCCCTCGACGACGACCTGGCCGAACGGTTCCGGCAGCACCGAGCAGTGCACGAGAATGTCGGCCCGGCGGAGATGGGGTTCGGGATCGTCGAGGTGTCCGGTGAAGGTGACCGGAAGGGCGAGGTCGGCCGCCAGGCGTTCCAGTTCGGCCCGGTACGGCTGCTCGTCGAAGAAGGTGCCGCCGATCAGAAATACTTGGTGGGGACGAGTTTTCGTGTCGGCGAGCGCACGCAGGAACACGTCCTGCCCCTTCCACGGAGCCAGCCGCCCCACCATCACCACGACGGTCTGCGCGGGCGGGCGCTGCTTCGGACGGGGTTCGGTGCGCGCCTGTGGTTCCAGCCCGGGGTAGGCGACGACGGCCGCGCGGCGCCAGGTGAACAGCGACGACAGCGTGGTGCGGCTGTTGGCGATGCACGCCGGGGCCAGCACCCAGCCCAGCATGCGGATCACCGGCGCGAGCACCGGCCCGAAATAGTCGGCCGTGATGCGGTCGTGCACCTGCCAGACCAGTGGAATGCGGGCGCGCCGGGCCGCGACGGCGCCCACCAGCAGCGCCTTCGTGCTCTGCGCGATCAGCACCGAGGCCTCCAGTTCCCGTGCCGTGGCGCCCACCGCCCAGCCCACGCGCAGCAGTGCCGCCGCACCGGTGAGCAGGCGAAGCGGACTCGCCTTCTCGATGGTCATCGCGCGGCTGTCGAAATCGTTGCGCTGCACCCGGGTTTCGATGCCCCGCTCGCGCATGCGGGCCACCATCGGCCCGTCGGCGGTGGAGACGACGGCGACGTCCAGGTGCGGGCGCAGTGCCGTCACCAGGCGCAGGGTGGCGAGTTCGGCTCCCGAGGGCTCCGCGGTGTGGGTGAGGAAGACGGCCTTCACGAGTCGTCCACTTCGCGATAGAGGGCGATGTGGCGGCGGGCGGCGATATCCCAGGAGAACGACTCTGCATGGGCGCGACACTGTTTGGGCGAGGGTCGCGCACCGCCGAGGGCGTCGGCGAGGCGCTGCGCGAGCGCCACCGGATCGCCCGGCGGCACGACGAGCGAGGGGTCCAGGCCGCGCACGGCGTCGGGCAGGCCACCGCAGGCGGTGACTATCGCCGGACGTCCCGCGGCCAGCGATTCCAGTGCGATCAGGCCGAAACCTTCCAGCGCCAGCGACGGCACCACGGTGCAGTCGGCCCGGCTGTACCACTGCACGAGGCGGGTGTCGTCGATCCGGCCGGTGAAGCAGATCGAGGGCTGGTCGGCGGCGAGGGTGCGCAGCGACGCCTCGGCCGTACCGGTTCCGACGATCACCAGCCGCGCCTCGGGGAGGTGGTCAAGGACGGCGGGCCAGCAGCGGATCAGCACATCGATACCCATCCGGCGCTCGAGCCGCCGCACGCACAGCACCGTCGGTGGATGATCGTCGGACGACGGGATGGTCGCGAACCGGTCCACATCGACACCGGGCGCGATGACGGCTATCCGGTCGGGCGCAACCCGATAGTCGGATATCAGCAACTGCCGGAAATGGTCGGACAGGACGACGAAACGATCGGCGCGGGCATAACGCAGGCGTTCCAGGAGATATTTGACACGCACAGTCCGGTCGGTTTCTCCGGCGGCTCGGCTCTCCTCCGCCCAGGGCCCGTGAAAATGCACGACGAGCCGTCCTGTGGCGGGCGGACCGTACAAGCAGAAATGTCTGTCCAGTATGGTTTTGCGCGAGATATCCGCAAGATCGAAAAATGCGCGCCGGGCCCGGTGCAGCGTCTTTCCGCCCGTCGGCCCCCAGGACCGCGCCCCGTCCGGCGCCGCACCGAAAGCCGTTGCAGTAATGGCGATCTCGTCTCGTCGCCGCAGTGCGCAGTACAGTTCGGTGAAGTATCGGTTCAATCCGCCGGGTGCCGAGCGGAACCATTCCGACCCGGTCATATGCACCCGCAGCTCTTCCATGCGACCCCCGGGTCGATCGATCGTCGCGGTGACGGCGAACGTCTTTGCAGGCCACAGTCTAAGGGAATCGCCGCGCCGAAGACGGGCCAACGGAGAGCAATCCCGGTGGAATTGCGGAGTCGATCAGCGCGGCGCGTTCAGCTTGTCAAGATCGGTGAGAACTTTTTCGTGCCATTCGATTTCGGCCTGGATCCGCAGGCGGGCGTGGTCGACGATGAGGTCGTCGGCGAGGCTCTGATCGGGCCAGCGGCGGTCGAGTTGATGTTCGATGCGGGTGGCGCGGGTGCGCAGGGCGGCGATGCGGTCCTCCAGATAGCCGCGCAGCAGGTCCCGGTCCAGGTCGGCGCTCACGGCGAGCGCGAGATCGACCGGGTCGGGCCGGATGTCGACATCGGTGAAGGCCTCATCGCGCAGCGCACGCAGCTCGCGCCTGCCCTCCTCGGTGATCTCGTACACCGTGCGCGCGGGCAGGGCGCCCTGCTGCTCGGTGCGCAGCGGGCGGATCAAACCCTCGTCCTCCATGCGATGCAACGCACCGTAGAGCGAGCCCGGCTTGACCCGCGACCACAGATCGGCCCGGTCCAGGCGGGCGTCGCGGCGCAGCTGATGGCCGTGCATCGGGCCGCGCCGCGCGAGGGCGGCCAGGACGAACAACCGGGTCTCGTTCATATCCCAAGTCTGACACGACTACTCTCATTTGAGTACTCTCGTCGGCATGGCTGTTCGACCGATTCTCATCGCCGGCGATCCCCGTCTGACCACCCCGGCCGTCCCGGTGACGGTGTTCGACGAGGCGCTGGCGGCATTCGTGGACGATCTCTTCGACACCAACACCGCGGCCGACGGGGCCGGGCTGGCGGCCAACCAGGTCGGCGATCCGCGTGCGGTTTTCGTCTACGACCTGGTCGATCACGGTGTGCGCCACCGTGGTTGCGTGGTGAATCCGATTCTGGAGACCTCCGAGATCCCGGAGACCATGCCGCATCCGGACGACGACCTGGAGGGCTGCCTGTCGGTGCCGGGGGAGTGGTTTCCCACCGGCCGCGCCCACTGGGCCAAGGTCACCGGCGTGGACGTCGGCGGTCGGCCCCTCACCGTCGCGGGCACAGGGTATTTCGCCCGCTGCCTCCAGCATGAAACCGACCACCTCGGCGGGCGCCTCTACCTCGATCGGCTGATCGGCCGCAACCGCCGCGAGGCGCGCCGCATGCTCAAGGCCCGCGCCTGGACCACCCCCGGCCGCTCCTGGCTGCCGGGCCACGAACCCAAGCCCGTCCGGCAGTGACGGTCAGTGCGCGAATTCGCCCAGATCCTCGACGTATTCACGATATTCGGTCAGGGCGTGGTCCAACAGGCGGCACAGGGCCGCCTGCAGGGCATTCGGGTCGGCGGGGCGGACGGTGAGGGTGCGCGAGCCGGTCTCCAGATAGCGGCCGTCGCCGTCGATGTCGTACCAGCGCACCGAGCCGACCTTGCGCGGCGGCCGGGTGCCGCGGACGCGCGGGCCACGGAACACCGTCACCACACCGGCTCCGGTGGACGGGCGGCGCACGAGTTGCTGATATCGCTCGCGGGGACCGGTCTCGCCGCTGTGGCCGATGGCGGGCTGGTGCTGCGGGGAAAGGTCGGCGGCCTCGAACTTCTCGGCGCGATGGGTGCCGGGCGGGCGTTTGGGCAGCAGTTTGGTCAGGGTGGCGGGCAGTTTGTCGGCGCCGATGATCGACACCTCGATGCGCGGGCGCAGGGTGAACTGCACCGCGAGCGCGGCGTGGCGATCGTGGCGGGCGGCGGCGACGCGGATCGGGCCCGCCTTCTCGCACACACCGTGCATTTCCGCCCACACCTCCGGATCGGTGAGCACCGCGAACGCCCGGCGCAGCAGATCGGCCTCGTCCCAGCCGAGCCGCCCGTGCTCGGAGTACTCGTGGCGCACGCGCGCCCAGAACCGATCGCGCTCATTGATATGGCTGAATCGCGACAGATAGTCGAGCGGGTAGAGCATGCGGTCGTTGGCGGGCCCATACCACAGGGCCGCGAACTCCTCGGCTTCGAAGGACCAGGACGTCATCCACCCCCCGATCGGCCTGCCTGCGCTGCTCAGTGATGCCTGTGTTCGCACGATGTGCGCCGTGATGGGCGATTCTGCCATACGGGGGCAAGGCAGTCGCCGCGGAATGGGAAACGGATCAGCGGGTGAGTGCGGCGAGGTCGGATGAGGCCGAGCGGCCCGTAATCCGTTGCAGCAGGGGCGAGACGATGAGCGGGAGGGCCAGCTCGAACACGATCATGGTGAGGAAGAAGGCGTTCGGCCAGCCGACGTAGGCGACCGTCATCAGGCGCACCAGGCCGCCGACGAAGAACAGCAGCATCAGGAAATGGATGAGGCCCGCGTATTTATTCAGGTCGCGGGCCGCCCAGACGCAGGCGGCGCCGTAAGCGAAGAACAACACCATGATCATCCGGATATCGCCGTCGAGGCTGGGGTTGGGGGTGTTGGCGCCGGGAATGGTCTGCGGGCCGATGAAGATATGCGACAGCGCGATGACGCTGCAGCCGATTCCGAAGACGATCAGGATCCATCGCACTGCGGTGCGCATGAGCGCTCCTTCCTCCCGAAAGATGATTCCCCGTGGGGAATCGGCTAAGTAAACGCGTGTCTACTACCGTGCCCGTACCCTACGGCCGGTAGTAGACACGCGTCAACTAAGATCTCGGGCATGCCGCCTCGTCGTCGACTGTCGCCCGATCAGCGCCGCGCCGAACTGCTCGACGTCGGCACGCGCATGTTCGCCGAACGCCCGTACGACGAGGTGCAGATGGACGAGATCGCCGAGCGGGCCGGAATCTCGCGGGCCCTGCTGTATCGGCACTTCCCGAGTAAGCGGGCCCTGTTCGCGGCGATCTATCAGCGGGCGGCCGACGACTTGGTCGCCGAGGTCGAATTGGCTCCCGGCACGCCGCTTCCGGAGCAGGTCGCGGCCGGGCTCGAGGCGCACTTCGACTACTTCGCCGCCAACCGCAACACCGTGCTCGCCGCCAACCGGGCCCTCGCGGGCGATCCGACCATCCAGGCGATCATCTCCGGCGAACTCGCCTCGCTGCGCCTGCGCATGCTCGACACAGCCGGTTTGACCGGCGAGTCACGCGAGGTCACCGCCGCGATCCTGATGGCCTGGCTGCGCTTCGTACATTCGCTGTCGCTGGACTGGCTCGAACACGAAACTCCCACGCGAGAACAATTGCGCAACACCTGCATCGGCGCATTGTCCGGTGCGTTGTCGGCAGTTCAGGGTGCGCGGACCTATCAGCACGGTCGGTCCCCGTAGCGGCGAGAACCGAGTCTCTCAACTTGAAAATGACTCTGGAAGAATGGATCTCGACACAGCGCTCACGACACCTGTTGCCGACGTTCAGCCCGTATCTCATGTCGTTGATTTCGCCAGCTCCCGTGGGTTCGGAAGCTTCGTGGCCGTCAAATGTCCACTGTTGCAAACGCGTTCGTTCGGAATCCGCGACTCTATCCGTTCATGTCTCCCGGCCGTTGGTGGCCACAGATCGCACTCGTCGCATCCAGCGAGACTGTTCCATGGGTGTCGTTGTTACGCAAGCAACATGGTGCTCGAGCAGGGTCTCGATGATCGCGGAGCTGTGGGTTGTTCAGGTAGGGGGGCGAATCTGTTCGCTTGAATCGTCACGATCCGATCGAGTGTTCCCGTACTCTGAGAATGAAGCGTGAGTTCCCTTGTGCCAGAGCGTATTAAAAGCACAGGCGGTGATCATGCGCTGATGGGGTGAAGAGGGAGGGGACCACGTCATCCAATCATCGATGCCCGATCTGTCATTGGTGCCTTCGCTCTCGCGAGGTCCGAGGCACTTCGGTGTCGTGCTCACCAAAAACTACACCCAGAACAACACCACCAACTGGTCCTACCCCAACATCCACGGCGACATCCTGTTCACCGCCGACGCCACCGCCACCCGCACCGGCACGATCCACCTCTACGACCCCTACGGCCAGAACATCGACCCGGCCACCGGCGAATTCGCCGACATCCCCATCCCCGCCACCGCCGAAGGCGGCATGGACTTCGGATACCTCGGCCAACACACCGTCCCCGTCGAACACCTCGCCAGCCAACAAGCCCTCGAGATGGGAGCCCGCACCTACCTGCCCATCCTGGGCCGATTCCTGCAAGTCGACCCCATCCTCGGCGGATCCGCCAACAATTACGACTACGTCAACGGTGACCCCATCAACACCCTGGACCTCACCGGCAAAAGCCCCGCTGCCCTTGCCTTGGGCGCGGGCGCGGGCTTGGGCCCGGTCGGGGTGGGCCTCATGGTCGGCGGAGCCGCCGTACTGGGCGGGATCTGGGTCATCAACAAAATCACCGAAGACGACCCGGAACCATCCAAAACACCAACACCCGGCCAGTCGAGTACCGAATCGACAACAAAAGTCCATCCCAAATTCGCAGGCGAAGGAGCGGATGCCCCGCCATCTAAAGGTTCGACGGGTCGGACTACGACAGATGACAAATACGTACAAGCAGCGATGGACTGGATCAAGGAACACCCTGATCGAGGACAAGAATTAACCGCCGTGAAGATGTCGGATACGCAGCACGGATGGGTAGAGGAGGAAGGATGGGTCAAAATGGAATATGCGGAGGGCGGATACGTTATCCACTGCGTACACAACAAGGATACTGGCGTGTACGACGACTTCAAGTACGTGGACCACGAGTAGTGTAGCGTTCCTCCCCTTGGGGGACTTGTTCGCCTACTCCAATCCCAGGGCGATGTTAGAACCATGGGATAACTGAATGGTGGCGTGTACTGTGTCCTAGAATCGGGACTGGCATCGGAGTGGGAGGTGAGAGCGCTGATGAGGGTTCGGTGCGTCGGGTCATTCGGAAGCGACCTGCCGGAAGAAAGACTTCGGAACTCTGGGAATACGCCGAACACTATATTCCCGGTGGTCGTGGGTAATGAGAAAACGGTCAGGGCGATGGCGCTGTGGACCAGTGGCTTGGACGTAATGCTCGTGAGTAGATGGGGATGGCCCACATGGTTTCCGATAGAACTTTTCGTTGTTGTGGACGGCGAAATTCCTTCGGGATGGGAATTTACAATAATCGACGGGAAGGGAAGTTTGGTACGTGCGCTGTGGGGGTATCCCGCGCTCATTCGCGATCCCCATCATAATGAGGATCTCGCCAATCGGAAGAAGTCAGCTCGCGAGGCTTTCCTTCGGGAGTCCGGTGTGAAGGGATTCGACGAGGAAACCAAGAGATTTATCGAGTAATTGGGTATGATCCCGCAACTCGAGGCGAACGTCGATCTCCTGCGGAATCAGGCGGCGTGTCGACAGCCCGACCGAGTAGCTGCGGTTCATCGGAGGTTCCCTGTCGCTTGATCATGGAAGGCAGGAGGGCCATGAAGGTCCTTTGTATCGGTCCACTCGTTCCGGAAGGAGTCGGGTTTGAACCGAAATTCACGTACCCAGCGGTGGTCGGCACTGTATATCCCGTCCGGGCAATGGCGCTGATGAACAACAGCCTGACTGTGATGGTCGTGAGCAAAGACGGATGGCCGATATGGTTTCCGATAGAAATATTTACGGTTGTGGACGGTGAAATCCCTTCAGGTTGGGAATTCACAGTACGAACCGGCGCTCTCAGTGCGTTGTGGGGATATCCTACGCTCCTCCGCGACCCTAATCATATCTGTGACATTCGCCTTCGGGGCCAGGTGGCACGCGAAGCTTTCCTTCGAGAGTCCGGAGTCGGCGGGTTCGACGAGGAAACCGAAAGGTTTATCGAGTAATTCACACGAAACTGCCTGGTCGCGCGCCTGACCGGCCGTGGCGAACCGGTTCGAACTCGAAAAGAACTGTCCGAAGTTCGATCTCCTTGGTTGACTTGGCGCATGGATTGGGTGCGAGAGTTCTACTCCAAGAGCGGTGCCTGGTGGGGTGCGGCCGACGCGCGGGTCACCGATCGGGATCTGCGTCGCGTGCGGCTGTTGCGGGAGCATGGTGGCTGCGCGGGGCGGGTCCTCGAACTCGGGTCTGGTTACGGCACGACCGCGGTGGCCATGGCGCAACAGGGGTATTCGGTGACGGCGGTCGAAATCAGCGACCGCGCCGACTATACGGCGGATCTGGGCCGGGATCTGGCGCCGGAATCGCTGACCGTCCACAAAGCCGACTTCTACGAGGTCGATCTGCCCGGGCAGTTCGAGATCGTCTGCTATTGGAACGGATTCGGTGTCGGCTCGGATGCCGATCAGCGTCGGCTGCTCACCCGAATTTCGTCGCAGTGGCTGCGGCCGGGCGGGACGGCGCTGATCGACGTCTTCAACCCGTTCGTGTGGGCGAGCTGGGACGGCGACGAGGAACATCTGCTGCCCGACCCCGCCGCCGGATACGAGCACGAACTGCGCGAGCGGACCCGCTTCGACCCGATCACCTGTACCGCGATCGACACCTGGTGGGAGACCGGCCGTCCCGAGCAGAAGATCACCCAATTCCTGCGCTGCTACACGCCCGCCGATCTCATGCTGCTGCTTGCCGGAACGGGCCTGACGCTGGCCGGGCTCGTCGTGGGAGACGAAAAGTTCGCTCCGGCTCCGCATCCCGGGCTGGATACGCTGCTGCGGCAGCAGCACGAGTATGTGGCGATCCTGCACCGGTCGACCCGCTGAAAATGGTTGGACCGGCGCCGGAAATATCCGGATTATCGTCGAATGACTTCAACACAGGAACGTCTCAGGCTGGTCGGCCGCGAGGACCCCGCGGCGGCGTCGGCCGGGGCGCTCTCGTGGGTCATGAATATCGACGACGCCGATTCCGCGCGCGACGTCATCGACGCGCTCGGAATCGCGCCCTATGTCAGCGGTGAGCAGCCGCACGCGGTACAGGTGGATCTCGAGCATGTGAAACCCGATGCGCCGCTGTGCCCCGACACGGCGCGGGTACTGCGCACCAGCGACGAGGACGGCACCCGGGCCACATTGGCCGTCGGCGACGGCTGGACGCTGCGCGTGGTGCGCCGCAGTAACGGCCGGGCGGCGCTGTTCATCTGCGCCGTGACCGAGGCGCTGGCCCGGGAGGTCGCCGAGGTGTGCTCCGCCGATGCCACGGCGCCCCCCGAATCCGACGACAACCAGGTATCGATGGGCTTCTGGCACAACAGCTCGTGCGGTCCCCAGCGGAACGAGCGCACCATCACCGCCGCCGGCTGGGCGCAGATCGAGGGGAACTACGGCGCGGACGTCCGCGCGGCGATGCGGCAGCTGATGGCCGTGCGAGCCGGTGACGTCAGCGGCAGACTGCTGTTGCTGCACGGCCCGCCGGGCACCGGCAAGACGTCGGCGCTGCGGGCGCTGGCCCGCGAATGGGCCGACTGGTGCCAGGTCGACTGCGTCCTCGATCCCGAGATGCTGTTCGCCAACCCCGGCTACCTCATGGAGGTCGCCATGGGTGTGGACACCTACGACGAAACCAAACGCCGCTGGCGGCTGCTGGTGCTCGAGGACTGCGACGAACTCATTCGCGGATCGGCCAAGGAATCCACCGGCCAGGGCCTTTCGCGCCTGCTGAACCTCACCGACGGCATGCTCGGCCAGGGCCGCGACGTCCTGGTCGCGATCACGACCAACGAAAATCTGTCCCGCCTGCACCCGGCGGTGATCCGCCCCGGCCGCTGCCTGGCCCAGATGCAGGTGGGCCCCCTCTCGCCCGCCGAGGCAACCGCCTGGCTCGACCGCGAACTCGGCACCCGCCCCAAGCCCCCCGTCGGCCCCGACGGCATGACCCTCGCCGAACTGATCGAATCCCGCGACAACCACTCCCGCATCCACGCCACCCCCGCGGCCCCACCCCCGGGCACCGGCGGCTACCTGTAGCCCCGCCACCTACTGGTCGGCAGAGCCCCCGCAGCCGCACCCCTTCCCTGCAAACGCACCCCCTCCAGCACCTGCAAAGGGTGCGTTTGCACGTAAAGGGTGCGGCTGCGCTTCGGGCGTGCCGCCGGAGTGGGTGCTGTCGCAACGGATTCGCCGTCCGTGCGTCGCCTTGAGACTGCCGTCAAATATTTTTTGACGGGCCGTGTAGGGTGCAGGGGTGAGTGATGGGCGGGCGTTCGATCGTGAGGTTGTGCGGGAGTGGCTGGCGGGGACGACAGAGCCGGTGCAGGCGGG
Organism: Nocardia transvalensis; assembly: GCF_015477765.1. Taxonomy (GTDB): domain Bacteria; phylum Actinomycetota; class Actinomycetes; order Mycobacteriales; family Mycobacteriaceae; genus Nocardia; species Nocardia transvalensis_A. The sequence goes on from NZ_JADLQQ010000002.1 coordinate 229,619, forward strand.
CGAGGATGAGCCCAGAGAGCTTGTGCGGGCGGTGCTTTCGCGGCTGGCCGAGGACGATCAGGCCGCGCCCACGAGTGGGTTGCTCACGGCGTGTTCGCTCCTGTTGGTGGCTGCGCGGACCGAGTTGGATCGGATGGAACTCGAGCTGATGAGCACGGCGAGCGAGCGCGGGCTGGGGTGGTCGGCGATCGCGGAGTCGTTCGGATATCGCTCGAAGCAGGCCGCGCACGCGCGGGCCAGCGCGCTGTATCACCGGCTGAAATATCGGACGGGGGAGAGCGAGGGAGAGCGGCGATGAAGCTGCGAATGGAGCGAGAAGCATTGGTGCGGGCGGTATCTGCCGTGGGGCCCTGCGTGCCGAGCAGGCCACCGGTCCCGACGCTGGCGGGCGTGCTCCTCGCCGCCGACGCGGATTCGGTGACGGTCTCGGGATTCGACTACGAGGTCTCCGCCCGCGCGATCGTCCCCGGCGCGGTGATCCACGAGCCGGGCGCGGTCCTGGTGTCGGGGCGGCTGCTCGCCGAGATCGCCAAGGCGCTACCGGCCCAGCCGGTCGAACTCGCCGACGACGGCACGCATCTGCAGATCCGCTGCGGCCAGGCGCGGTTCACGCTGCCGGTGATGAATACCGAGGACTATCCGCAGCTGCCCGAGCTCCCGGCGCTGTGTGGATCGGTCGTCCGCACCGAATTCGCCGATGCCACAGCGCAGGTGGCCGTGGCGGCCGGACGCGACGACACCATTCCGATGCTGACCGGAGTGAATATCGAATTCCACCGGACGTTCCTGCGGCTGGTCTGCACCGACCGCTTCCGCATCGCCGTCCACGAACTTGGCTGGACCCCGGACGAGGCGCATGCGACCGACGGTTCGCTGCTCGTCCCGGCCCGTGCGCTCACCGACGCCATGAAGACGGCGACGGGCGCTCGCCTCGACATCGCCGCAGGCACAGGGCAATCGATCCTGGGCCTGCGTACCGGCGGCGAGCACCACACCCTGCGCCTGCTGGACATGCCCTACGCCCCGTACCAGCGCTACCTGACCGCGCAGCCCACCACGGTCGTTCGCCTCGAGACCGCCCCCTTCGTCGACGCGATCAAACGTGTGTCGCTGCTGTCCGCGCGCGGGGCGCAGATCCGGCTGACCTTCACCGATTCGACGATCCGGCTGGCCGCGGGCGACGACAGCGGCGGCCGCGCCGACGAAGCACTCGCCGCCGATATCGACGGCGACGCACTGACCACCGCCTTCAACCCCCGCTACCTGCTCGACGGTCTCCTCGCCGCCCGTTCACCGAGAATCGAAATCGCCATGACCGACCCCACCCGTGCCGCGACCCTCCGGCCCGCCGACTCCGACTCCGCCAGTGCGGGACACCGCCGCCTGTACATCCTCATGCCGGTCCGCCTGCCCGGGTGACGAGCGGAAACCGACTGGAAGTATGTTGCTAGGGAAGGACTTTCGCGATCTTGCGTAACGGTGGACCGGCATGGTGCGATGGAATCGCAGGTGGCAGTGCTGCTTCTCCGAACCGATCAGCCGGGCGGGCCCGGACGTGCGGAAGGACGACAGAGTGGGGAAGTTCGGCGCGGCGTCGCGGGGCGGCGAAATCCGGGTGCTGATCGAAAACGGCGAATACTGGCTGCGCAATCGGGGCGATATCGCCATGATGGCGGTGACCGTGCAGCGGTTGCGCGAGCACTGGCCGGCCGCCCGGGTCGGCATCCTCACCGATCAGCCCAGGATCCTGCCCGCGCTGCTGCCGCAGGCCGAACCGGTCTGCCTCGCCGACGGCGGTCGCTGGCACCGCCCGGGTGCACCGGCCCGGCTGGCCTCCCCGGTCGCGCTGCGGTGGCGGGCCGCGACGGACGGGCCCAAAGCCGCCCTGCGCGCACTTCGCCGACGCGGCCGGGACGCGGAATACGATCTGCCGGAGCCGCCCCTGCCGGAGGCGGTCGCCGACGCCACACTCGTGCTGGCCCAGGGCGGCGGCTACCTGACCGATGTCGACCGCTACCAGGCCCACCGCGTCCTGAATCTGCTGGAGCACGCCCGCTCGCTGGGCATCCCCACGGCCATGATCGGCCAGGGCGTCGGACCCATCGAGGATCCGCGGCTGCTGGAACGGGCCGCGCAGGTGCTGCCCCGCGTGGGCTTCATCGCCCTGCGGGAGGGCCGCCGCGGTCCCAGGCTGCTCACCGGCCTGGGCGTACCGGCCGACCGCATCATGGTGACCGGCGACGACGCCGTGGAGCTGGCGTACCGCCTGCGGCGGGAAACGCTGGGCACCGACCTCGGAATCTGTTTGCGGGTCGCCGATTACGCCCGGGTCAGCGCCTCCGCCCGCACCACGCTCGGCACGATCGTGCGCACCTTCGCCGCCGAGGCCGACGCAGCCCTGGCGCCGCTGATCATCTCCGAATACGACTCCGAGGACCGCCGCTGCACGCTGCCGCTGCTGACCGGTGCGGCCCGCACCCGCCGCGCGGCAGGCCGCGGCGCCACCGCCGCCGACGTGGCCCGGCAGGTGTCACGGTGCCGAGTCGTGGTGACCAGCGCCTACCACCTGGCCGTTTTCGCGCTGTCGCAGGGCATCCCGGCCGTCGGCATCACCGTCTCCCGCTACTACGACGACAAATTCCACGGCCTGGCCGAGATGTTCGGCACCGGCCTGCACGTGGTCGACCTCGACGACCCGAAACTCGCCCACACACTCACGGCCGCGATCCGGCACCTGTGGGCCGAGGCACCCGCCTTGCGAGACCCCTTGCAGGCCAGGGCCGTCGCACAGATCGACGCCGCACGCACCGGCCTGGACCGGGTATTCCGGCTGGTCGAGGGGGAAACCACCACCGTGCCCGCCCAGGGGGACCGATGACGACTCTGTCGATATGCGTACCGGCCTACAACGCCGCCCGCACACTCGAGACCACCCTGCGCTCGATCCTCGACCAGGACGTCGACTTCGAGCTCGCCGTGCTCGACAACGCCAGCACCGACGACACCGCCGACATCGCGGCCTCGGTCGACGATCCGCGAATGCGGGTGCACCACAACGACCGCGTGCTGCCCATCGGGGAGAACTGGAACAAGACGGTCGCGGTGTCGTCCGGCGAGCTGGTGAAGGTCGTGTGCGCCGACGACATCCTGCTGCCGGGCGCGCTGAAGGCGCAGCTGGAACTCATGGGCGACACCGAGATCGCCTGCAGTTCCTCGAAATTCGAGGTGATCGACGAGTCCGGAGAGGTGGAGGAGTCCGATCTGGGGCTGCCCGGGCTGCTGGGTCCGCAGCCCGCGCAGGCGCTGATGCGCACCATCGTGCGGCGCGGCCCGGCCGATTTCGGTCCTACCGCGGCGGCGATGTTCCGGCGCGCGGACTTCGACCGCACGGGCGGCTTCCGCGGCGATCTGGTGTTTCCGATGGATGTCGACCTGTTCGCCCGCGTCTGCGAATTCGGCGTGTTCTACGGCATGCCGAATATCCTTGCCGCGTGGCGCAATTCGTCGTTCAACCTGTGCAGCCGCAGCTCCACGGTGTCCAAGCTCACCGAGATGGCGCGCTTCCACCACCGGCTCGGCCGTGAATATCCCGAACTGATACGCACGGCCGACGTGCTCGCCGGGGACCTGCGCCTGGTGCGGCAGGCGTTCGAACGCGCGCGGGTCCGGGCGGTGGCCACGGTGCGCCGTCGCCCGGATCTGCTGCGCTGACCCGTCAGAGAGTCGACAGGGGACCGTAGGTGACCACGGTGTCGCCGCCGGCGCTGACCACCTTCACATACGGCCGGATCGTGGTGGGTCCGAGCACCCCGGTCACCGTGCCGTGGAATCCCGACATCCGGATGGAGCCCTCCCGGCCGGAGACGTCCCCGCCCGCGCAGTCGACCGTCTGGATGCCGGGCCCGAACCCGACCTCCACCTCCACCCCGAGCCGCGGAATCAGGTCGAACACAGTGAGTTTCGGTTCGCTGCCGAGTTCCAGTCCGAGTCCGGGGGTGTCGTATTTGAATCTGATCTTGCCGTTGAGCGTGGCCGGATAGCCGACCATGTAGCCGATGGTGATGTGCCCGCGCCAGTCGTCCGCGCCGGGCCCGGACACCCTGAAGCTGGCCTTACCGTGGTGGAACCACTCACGGGTGAGCGGATTGCCGTCCAGCGGCGGCACGAAGTCGATCCGGGTGTCCTCCGAAATGGCTTCGACGGTGCGCTGCTGCTGGTCGACGATGCTGCTGACGCTGTCGACATCGGCGGCGGCGGTGCCGGTGCCCAGCGTGACACCGATGGTGACGGCCGCGGCGGTGGCGGCGCGCGCGACGGCGCGCCGGGTCCTGTCCCTCATATTTCCCCAACTCCTCATCAGGCGAGTCATAGTGCTGCGATGGCCGCACTCGGACGCCACCGCGGAATCTCCCCCTTTCCCGGGCGGCGAGGCGGCCCGAGGTATCGACTACTCACCCGTTCGGTATTCGTTTCAGGGCGGCTGCGGGATCTGCACCACCCATCGGCCGCGCAGCGACGGCAGCGCCGTACGGACCTCCGGAAGGAGATCGGGCAGCGTGAGCAGCACCCGGTCCGGGTGTGCGGCAACAAGATCGGCGGGTGCGATGATCGGGATGTCGGTGCCGGGCATGCGGCGGCCGCGCTTGGCCGGGGAGGCGTCGGCGACCGCGGCGAGACGGCCGCGATGCAGTCCGGCGCGGGCGAACAGGGCGACCGCGCGGGAGGCCGCACCGTAGGCGTAGATCCGATGACCGCGGGCGGCCTCGGCGTCGAGCCAGGCGCGAAGGTCGCTCGCCTGCCGGTCGGCGGCGCTCTGCAGCGCACCGAACCGGGTGGGGTCGGTGAGGCCAGTCTCGTCGGCGAGGATGCGCCGCACCCGCTCGTCGGGTGCGACCGGGCGCCGCAGCGCGGCGACCAGGACGGTGCCGCCGTAGAGATCGAACTCCCAGGCCGTGGCCGGATACAGCCCTGCGCGACCCAGCAGCCGGTGCAGGGCGGTCATCGAGTAGTAGGCGAAATGCCCGTGCCGCACCGCATTCCACTGCTCGTGCCGCAGAATGGCGCGCAGCGAATGGAATTGCAGCAGAACCGTGCCGCCGGGCCGGGCGGCCGCCGCCCGTGCCGCCACGGCGGCGCGCTGGTCGGGCTCGTGCATCAAGCCGAAGCTGTCGACCACGACATCGGCGGGCCGAGAGGGCGTCTCGGTGAAGCCGTGCGCGGTGAGCAACGGCAGCCAGGTGCCGCCGTGTGGACTGCCGAATTCCCAGGCGGTAGCGCCCCGCAGCAGCCCGGCGGCGGCCACCCGGGACACCGCCTCGGCGGCCTGATCCCGCAGCGCCTGCGGCTCCACCCCGCGCGGCTCGTCGGCGACGGTGTCGTCCTCGCCCAGCTGCGCCAGCCCGCACCGGCCGCACAGATACATGGCCAGGGCATGCACCGGGTCGGCCTCGACCGCGACGCCCATTCTCGGAAAGTAGTCCGCCGCAGGCAGTTTCCCGAGATCGAGGACGCGGGCGAGTGTGGGGTGACCACAAGCGCGGCAGGCGCGCGCTCCGGATGCCGTTTCCGGTTCCGGTGCCTGCGCGCGCCCACTCATGCCACCATGTCCTGGTGCGTATCGAACAGGCCGGACTGGCCGATGTGCTCGTGCTGACACCCCGCCCGCTGCGCGATGAGCGGGGCCTGTTCACCCGCACCTTCGACGGCGAGATATTCGATGCCCATCTCGGGGTGTCGGGGGCGGCCGCGGCCTTCGTGCAGGACTCGCAGTCGCGGTCGGTGCGCGGGGTGGTGCGGGGTATGCACGGCCGGTCCGGGCGCGGCGAGGCGAAACTGGTGCGCTGCGCGCACGGTGCGATCCACGACGTGCTGGTCGATATCCGCCCCGAGTCGCCCACCTTCGGCCGGCAACAGGCATTTCTGTTGGACGACACGGACTTTCGGCACCTGTACGTGCCGCCGGGCTTCCTGCACGGCTTCCAGGCGCTCACCGACACCGCCGACGTGTGCTACCGCATCGACCGCCCCCACGATCCCGCCGAGGATATTGCGGTGGCCTACGACGACCCCGAGCTGGCCATCGCCTGGCCGCAGCCGGTCACGATCATCTCGGTGCGTGACCGCGCGGCCGGGAGCTGGGCCGAGCTGCTGGCCGCGCTGCACGCTACGCCTCGATCCTGACCCGGCGCAGCGAATCATCCAGGGCGCCGGTCTGTTTGAGCTCCTGTAGGCGGGCCAGCCGGGTGAAGCGGTGGGCGAACGCCTCGGCGGTGAGCCCGCGCGTGACGTATTCGCGGGCCAATTCCGCCGCACCCGCGGCGATGCTCCACCGCGCCCGGAACCCCAAGTCCGCACGCGCCCTGGCGAAATCGACCCGGTAGGAGCGCGGGTCGGGGCCCGTCTCGCCGGTGATCACCAGCCGCGACCCCGGCACCGCCTCGACGACGGCCTGCGCGATCTGGGCGACCGTCTGATTGTTGGACTCGTCGCCGATGTTGTAGGCGCGCCCCGAAATCCGCTCGGCCGGTGCGGTCAGGCACGCCGCGAATGCCTGCGCGATATCGGCCGCGTGCACCAGCGGCCGCCACGGCGTGCCGTCCGACAGTACCCGCACCTCGCCGGTGAGCACCGCGAACCCGACCAGGTTGTTGAGCACGATATCGGCGCGCAACCGCGGCGAGAAGCCGAAGGCGGTGGCGTTGCGCAGGAATACCGGACAGAAATCCGGACCGGCCAGCGCCGCCACCTCGTCCTCGACGCGCACCTTGCTCTCGGCATAGGGAGTCAGCGGCCGCAGCGGCGCATCCTCACCGACGAGGCCGTCGCCCGCGGCACCGTAGACCGAGCAGGTGGAGGCGTACAGAAACCGCCGCACCCCGGCTTGTTTCGCCATCCGGGCCAGCCGCACCGAGGCGTGATAGTTGATGTCGTAGGTGATCTGCGGCGCCAGGGCGCCGACCGGATCGTTCGACAGCGCCGCCAGGTGGATCACCGCATCGAATCCGGCGAGCTGGTCGACGCGCAGGTCGCGCAGGTCGGCGGCGGGCCCGGGCGGATCCACCGGTGGGTCGCCCAGCACGCAATCGGCGAAATAGCCGATGTCCACGCCGACCACGTCGTGGCCCTCGGCCCGCAGCACCGGCGCCATGACCGTGCCGAGATATCCCTGATGCCCGGTGAGCAGTACCCGCACGGTCACACACCTCCGAAATCGACGACGGTCTTCTCGGGGACGAACGCCTCGGCATAGTCCGCGCGGCACTGCACCCCGCGCAGCCGCGCCAGGCCCAGGAAGGTGGCCTCGTCGAACCAGGTCCGATCCTTCTGGGACGGATAGTGTTTGAGCAGCAGCTCCGCCTTGCGCCGAGCGGTCTCGGTGCGCAGCGGATGAAACAGCGTCGGGTGCGGGGTGTCGGTCTCCCACTTCACGATCTCGTAGCCCAGCACCAGGTGGTCGCGGAACTCGGTCGGGACCAACTCCGCCAGCAGGCGATGATCCTGGTGCGCGTCGCCGCGGTGCGGCGCGAACACCAGATCCGGATCGCTCTCGCGGCGCAACCGCGCCACCGCCTCCTTCGCCGACTGCCAGTGCGCGGGTACGTGCCCGTCGGGCAGGTCCAGCACGGTCAGCTCCAGATCGGCTCCGGGGCAGAACGATTCGAGCGCGGCACGCTCCTCGGTGGCGCGAACGCTGCCACCCCCGCACAGCACCAGTGCCCGCACCCGCAACGCCGCGGATGCCGCGAGGGTGAGCAGCGTGCCGCCCGCGCCGATGGCCAGATCGTCACAGTGGGCGCCGAGCAGGGCGATCTCGCGTACCCCGCCGCCGCGCAGGCTCAGCATGCCCGGCTCCGCTCCCACACCATCCACGGCCGCCGCCCGGAGTGATAGGCCGCGTCGAGTTCGGCGCGCTCCTTGAAGGTGTCGGCGGGTTTCCAGAACCCCAGATGCTGATAGCCGATCAGGCGGCCCTGGGCGGCGAGGGCGCCGCACGCGTCGGCCACCAGGTCCCCGCCCGGCGGCAGCAGATCGAACACCTCGTCGGTGAGCACGAAGTAGCCGCCGTTCTCCCAGATCGGCAGGTGCGACACCGGCGTGATGCGCTCGACCTCGCCCGCGGAATTGACATCCACGCAGTGGAACGACGACTGCGGCGGCACGATCATCATGGAGGCCGCGGCGCCCGCGGCCATGCACTTGCCGATCATCTCGTCCAGCGGCGCGTCGGTGAGCACGTCGGCGTAGTTGGCCAGGAAATGCCGTTCCCCCGCCAGATGTCCGCGCACCCGGCGCAGGCGTTCGCCGATCGCCGACTCCAGACCGGTGTCGACGAAGGTGATCGTCCACTCGCTGATATCGGACGCCAGCAGTTCCACCTGCCCGCCGCGGATGACGAAGTCGTTGGACACCGACTCCTGGTAGGTGAGGAAGAAGTTCTTGATGTGGGCCGCGCCGTAGCCCAGGCACAGGATGAAATCGGTGTGCCCGAAATGCGCGTAATAGCGCATCACATGCCAGATCAACGGCCGTGGACCGACCATCTGCATCGGCTTGGGCACCGGATCATCGGCGCCGCCTCGCATGCGCATGCCGTAACCACCGCAGAACAGAACGACTTTCACAAATTACCCCTCGGAAGGATCCACCTGATGCAGAGCGGGCAGCGGGTACACCAGCTGCGCCCCCCAGTCGCCGAGATAACGCAGCTGTGCGGTGATCTCGGTCTCGAGATTCCACGGCAGCACCACCACCACATCCGGCCGGTCGGCGTCGAGCCGTTCGGGCGCGTGGATGGGGATGCGGGTGCCCGGCGTGAACCGGCCGTGCTTGTAGGGATTGCGATCCACGGTGTAGGGCAACAGATCCGGGCGGATACCGCAGTAGTTCAGCAGCGTGTTGCCCTTGCCCGGGGCGCCGTAACCGGCCGTGCGCCGACCGCTGGCCCGGCAGTCGAGCAGGAACCGCAACAGCTCGTGGCGCACCCGTTCCGCGCGCAGGCGCAGCCCGGAATATCCGCTCGGACTGTGCAATCCGGCCTCGGCCTCCTGCCGCAACACCTGTCCGACCCGTGGCCGCGGACAGGCCACCGCCTGCGGTCGCGCCCACAATCGCAGCGAGCCGCCGTGGGTGGGCAGCAGCTGCACATCGACCACGCGCAATCCCGCGGTCGCCAGGGCGTGCTGCGCCGACAGCACGGTGTAGTACTGGAAATGCTCGTGGTAGATGGTGTCGAACTGGCCCAGCCGCACCAGGTTCAGGGCGTGGTGCACCTCGATCGAGACCCAGCCGTCGTCGGCGACCAGTTCCCGCAGCGCACGGGTGAACCCGAGCAGATCGGGCACGTGGGCGTAGACGTTGTTGGCGATCACCAGATCGGCCGGGCCGTGGTCGCGCCGGATCGTGTGCGCCAGCTCCTCGGTGAGGAAGGCGGTGAGCGTCGGAACGCCTTTCTCCCGCGCGGCCGCGCCCACATTCACCGACGGTTCGATGCCGAGACAGTCGATACCGGCTGCGGTGACATGCTGTAGCAGATATCCGTCGTTGCTGGCGACCTCGACCACGAATGCGTCCGAATCCAACGACAACTCGATGATCGCCTGATCGACGAAAGTTTTCGCATGCTGCACCCAGCTATCGGAATAGGACGAGAAGTAGGCGTACTCGGTGAACGTCTCCGCCGGGGTGATCAACGCCGGAAGCTGCAGCAGTAGACACTCCGCGCATATCCGCAGATGTAGCGGATAGGTCGGTTCCGGAAGATCGAGTTCCGCTGCGGTAAGAAATTTCTCACACGGCGGAGTGGCACCCAGATCGACGACACTCACCATTCGATCGGAGTCACACAAACGGCAACGCACGGATGAATTCCCCACCTTTCGCCGGGCCGGGGTCGGCGGCGGAAGCGCCGCTACGACCTGCACGTCGGCGTCGACGGTATTTACGTTACAACACGATTCGGGGTTGCCGTGGCAAGAACGCGGACCAGGGTTGCCCTGAATTTCGGTCGGTTTCACTCCCTACCCGACCGTCAGTATTCGGGGAGCTACCCGGGAATCCTTCGGGGCAGAAGTATTATTCGGCCCCGTCCGCGCTGGGTGGGATGAGCCGGGTGCGCCGGGCAGCGATAGGGGTGGCGGGGGGAATGCAAAAGAGGACCGGTTGCTTTGTTACCGGCTAATTCGGGGAGACGCCCTCGCCGCCCGCATTCGACGGACATGATCATGATATCGGAAGTAACATTCGCCTTCTGGTCGGCGAAACATCGTCGAACCCATCGGTTGTCACGGTGTAAGCCCTTGGGGGACCGGTCAGCGGGGATCGGAGCGGAACCGAGTTCTCCCACGGGGGAGGTGCGTTCATTCATGAGTTTCGAACTCCGTGCGAGCTCCACCGCACGGATTGCGGGTGAACCGCGGTCCGAGCGCGAACGCTGGCAATCCGAGTATGTGCGGCGACTGTGGATCGGCGATCTGGCGGTGGTCGCGCTGGCCGTCGCCGCCGCCCAGGTGATCCGCTTCGGCGGGCCCGTCGATCCGCCGTTGGCGACGCGGCTGCCGCTGGCGGTCGGCTACACCGTGGTTTCGGCGTCGATCGTGGTGGCCTGGTCGGCCTTCCTGGCCGGCGCGGGCGCCCGGTCGCCGCGCGTAATCGGCAGTGGCACAGAGGAATACCGGCGGCTGGTGACGGCGACGCTGAAGCTGTTCGGTGTGATCGCGATCGGATCGCTGATCTTCCGATTCGATATCGCTCGCGGCTATCTGGCGATCGCGCTGCCCCTCGGCGTGGCCGGTCTGATCGTGCAGCGGCGGATGTGGCGGCAGTGGGTGTCCAAACGCCGTGTGTCAGGCGAGTATTCGACCCGCGTGCTGGTGGTGGGCAGTCGCGGGGCGGCCGCGGCCATGGTGGCGGCCTTCTCCCGCGATCTCGCCTCCGGATACCACGTGGTCGGGGTCTGCACGCCCGACGGCGCGGCACCGGATCTGTGCGTGGACGGACGGGCCATTCCCATTGTGGGAGATGATCGTTCGGTGCTGGATGCGGTCCGGGTCAGCGGTGCCGACACCGTGGCGGTGACCGCCACCGACAATCTGGGTCCGGCCGACTTCCGGCGCATGGCCTGGGAACTCGATCCGCTCGGCGTGGAACTCATCGTGACACCCGGCCTCGTCGACATCTCCGGCACCCGCCTCACCCACCGGCTGGTCGCCGACATGCCGATGCTGCACGTGGGCAAGCCGCGGTACGGTCGCGCCGCCTCGATGAGGAAGGCGATGTTCGACTGCTGTTTCGCGCTCGCGGCGCTGCTGGCCGTCGCGCCGGTGCTGATTGCGATCTCCGTCGCGATCAAGGCCACCAGCCCCGGGCCGGTGTTCTATCTATCGGAGCGAATCGGGCGCGACGGCAAGCCGTTTCGCATGATCAAGTTCCGCAGTATGTACGTCGACGCCGAGGCGCACGTCGGCGCGCTGATCGAGGCCCAGGGCAGCAGTCCGCTGTACTTCAAGATGAAGGACGACCCGCGGGTCACGGCCGTGGGCCGGGTGATCCGTAAGTACTCCCTCGACGAGTTGCCGCAGTTCTTCAACGTGCTGCGTGGCGAGATGAGCGTGGTCGGACCCCGCCCGCAGGTGCGCCGGGAGGTCGAGTCCTATGACGGCACGATGCGGCGGCGTCTGCTGGTCAAGCCCGGCGTGACCGGGCTGTGGCAGGTCAGCGGGCGGTCGGATCTGTCGGTCGAGGACGCCGTGCGGCTGGATCTGTCCTACGTGGAGAACTGGTCGATGGTGCTGGATCTGCTGCTCATCGCCAAGACCATCGGGGCGGTGACGCGCGGGGACGGGGCCTACTGACCGGCGTCAACGGGCCTGACAGCTTGAGTGAACAACATTTACTAATAGGTGTTCACAAAATAGCTGTGATGTGGTTCACTCCTGTGGAACGTGTTCCAAAGGAGGTACCGTGTCCGCTCCGTCCATCTCGCACGACTTCGACTTCACCGATCCCGACCTGCTGGCCACCCGACTGCCGATCGAGGAGTGGGCCGAGCTCCGCCGCACCGCGCCGGTCTGGTGGGTGGATCAGCCGGACGGGGTGAGCGGTTTCGACGACGGCGGCTACTGGGTGGTGAGCAAGCTCGACGACGTCAAGGAGATCTCCAAGAACTCCGAGGTGTTCTCCACCAACGCCAATACGGCGGTGATCCGGTTCAACGGCGAGATCACCCGCGACGAGATCGACATTCAGCGGGCGATGCTGGTCAACACCGATCCGCCCGCGCACGACAAGTTGCGCCGGATCATCTCGCGGGGTTTCACCCCGCGTGCGGTGGAGAGCCTGCGTGCCGCGCTGCACGACCGGGCCGAGCGAATCGTCCACGAGGCCAAGAAGTCCGGCAGCGGTGATTTCGTCAAGCAGGTGGCGTGTGAGCTGCCGCTGCAGGCGATAGCCGAACTGCTGGGTGTGCCGCAGTCCGATCGCGGCAAGCTGTTCGAGTGGTCGAACCAGATGATGGGATACAACGATCCCGAATACGACGGCAGCCACAAGGTCGCCACGGCCGAGATCATGGGCTACTCCTGGAATCTCGCCGAACAGCGGCGCCAGTGTCCGGCCGACGACATCGTCAGCAAGCTGGTCACCGCGGATATCGACGGTGAGTCGCTGGGGTCCGACGAATTCGCCTGGTTCGTCATCCTTTTGGCGGTCGCGGGGAACGAGACCACCCGCAATGCCACCACGCACGGGATGAAGGCGTTCGTCGACTCTCCCGAGCAGTGGGAGCTGTACAAGGCCGAGCGGCCGCGCACCGCGCCGGACGAGATCGTGCGGTGGGCCACCCCGGTGATCGCCTTCCAGCGGACCGCGCTGTCGGACACCGAACTCGGCGGGCAGCCGATCGAGAAGGGGCAGCGGGTGGGCCTGTTCTACGCCTCGGCCAACTTCGACGAGGACCATTTCGACGAGCCGTTCAAGTTCAACATCCTGCGAGATCCCAACCCGCACGTTGGTTTCGGCGGCACCGGCACCCACTACTGCGTCGGCGCCAACCTCGCCCGGCTGCAACTGGACCTGATCTTCAACGCCATCGCCGATGTCATGCCCAACCTGCGCCAGCTCTCCGAACCCGCCCGCCTGCGCTCGGGCTGGCTGAACGGCATCAAGTCCTGGCAGGTCGCCTACGAGTAATCCGCCGCACGTTCCGGTGTGCTGCTCACCCATGTCCCGGCGTGCCGCCCCCTCCTATTCCCGGCGTGCTTTTCGCCGGGATCTTGCCGGGCCTGCAACGGAATCGTATGTGATTGCCGTTAGGCTCAGGGGGGTCGGATGGATACGAGAACTGGCAGGTCGCACACGTTATGACACAAACCGCGCGTCGGGGTCGGATGCCCGCGGTGCACGATGCGGATATTCGCCGGGTGGCCAGGGCGTTGCTGGTGCAGCAGGGGCCCGAGGCGGTCACCCTGCGTGCCATCGCGCGGGAACTGGGGATCACCGCGCCCGCGCTGTACCGCTACTACGCCTCCCGCGACGATCTGGTGGGGGCGCTGCGGCACGACATCTGCGTGGATCTGGCCAAGGAGCTGGCCGCGCAGGTGGCCGAGCTGCCCGACGACGGCGTGGTGCAGCTGTTCGCCATCTGCAAGGGTTTTCGGCGGTGGGCGCTGGACCATGCCCGCGAGTTCACCCTGGTGTTCGCCTCACCGGCGGGCACGGGCACCAGCGCCATGCGGCAGTTCGACGAGCCGTTCGGCCGCATCTTCCTGGAGGCGGCGGGCCGGCTGCTGGCCACCTACGACATCGTCACCCCGCCGACGGAGGCGATTCCGGAGGCGCTGCGCGAGGATCTGGTCGGCTTCCGGGCCGAACTGCTTGCCGCCCTTGCCGACACGGAACAGAAGTTCCCGGTCGAAAAGCTGGATCTGGGCGTCACGTATCTGATGATCCAGTTCTGGGCCCGCCTGTACGGCCACGTCACCCTCGAGGTCTTCGGCAATTACCCGATGCCCGTGAGCGACCCCGACGCCCTGTTCGACGCCACCCTCGCCGAGCTGGCCGGCTCCATAGGCCTGTCGCCCGCCTGACCCTCACTGTCCCGGGCCCAGCGTCGGCCGTCGAATTCCCTGGAATCGCTGCAGGATTCGCGGGCGGCGCAGGAAGCGGGCGATCCATTCGCCGAGGGTCACACCGGCGGCCAGGGCGCAGCCGATGGCGAAGGCGGCCAGCAGCTGATTGAGGCCGAGCAGCTGCTGGTCGTTGAGCAGGGCCGTCAGGCCGCGGTACAGCTTCAGACCCGGGAGCAGCGGGGTGATTCCGGCCATCGCGACGACCAGCGGCGGGGTGAGCGAACGCCGCGCCATCAGACCACCGGCCAGGCCCACCACCGTCGCGGCCACACCCGAGGACACCACCGGCCCGAATCCGGAATGCTGTACCAGCAGATAGCAGGCGGTCGCGGCGGCACCGCTGAGCGCGGCCGCGGCCAGCGCCCGGCGTTCGGCATAGCAGGCCAGGGCGAACGCCAGCGATGCCACGGCACCGGCGGCCAACTGCACGGGCAGGTCGGTGATGCTGGTCGAGGAGGACATGTCGATCGGCGGTGACACCGCGTGCAGCATGTCGGCCAGCCGCAGCGACAGCGCCACACCGGCGATGATGCCGCCGGTCATCATGAGCAACTCGAGCATGCGCGCCGCCGCGGTGATGGGTGCGCCCGTGATCGCGTCCTCGACCGCGCCGACCAACTGCAATCCACTGAGCAGCACCGTAATTCCCGCCGCGACGATCAACGACGGATTGGCCTCGAGGCGTCCGGCGAAGGTGGCCAGCACGATCGCGGGCGCGGTCGCGATGGCACCGCCGGCCATGGCCTGGAAGAAGAACGGCAGACCGCGGCGGTTGAGCGCCCGGTTGGTGCGGTCGATGAGCGCGGTGGCGATGAAACTGACGGCGGCCACGAGAATCCCGCCGCCGAGCAGCATCCCGATGGCGGCGGCCAGCAGCGACCAGCCGAAGGTGGCCACCCACCGGTTGTAGGGGTGGGGTGCGGTGGTGATGGCGTCCAGCGCGGCGTGCGCGTCCTCCGGCGGCACCAGCTCGCGGCGGATGCGGCGCGTGAGGCGGTCGACGGCGGCCAGCCGGGTGAAGTCCAGCGACCGGTAGTTCACCACCCGCATGGTGCTGGCCGGGGGCAGCGACGGCCCACGGTCGGCGGAGATACGAATCGCGTTGTAGGTGACGTCGATATCGCACTGCGACAACCCGTAGGTGGAGGCGATGAATTCGACCTGGGTGGTGGTGTCGGTGACCGCGGTCCCCGACGCCAGCACCACCTCACCGACCCGCTCGGCCAGCTCCAGCACCTGGGTGACGCGGGCATCGTCGGTCAGGTCGATCGGCTGCAGCGGGGCCGGGGCCTCCACGACGGCGTCGACGGTCGCCTTGCGCTCGGCGACGAGCCGGTCGACGAATCGCCCCATCAGCTGGCGGACCCGCGACGCCCGGCCCGGCGGCGCCAGCACCTGGATCGGCTGCGTCTGCACCTCATCGCTCATGCGGAGCCCTCGCCGGCGCTCGATGCCGTCACGAGCGATGGCTCTACTGTCTGTCTTGTTCGCTCGCTGCGCTCCCTCATACCTCGCCAAGGTAGTGGCGATTTCGGTGATCCGTCAGCCGCGGCGCGCACGCGACACGTGAGGGTGATCACGAGGGCGTGCGGGGGTGCCGCCGTTAGGGTCGGGGTTATGGCGACCGGAGACACTTCCCCCGCGGATCATCTGCGTGCGGCACTGGACGGCCCCTGGCGCGAGGTGCGCGAGCAGGCCCGTCGGCAACTGTGTGACGACCGGTTGTTCGGCGACCCGTATCTGGACTACAAGGCCGCCCGGGCGCGGGTGCTCGAGCAGATGCGGCTGGTTTCCGAATTCGGGCTGGCCGAGCGGGGATTCCGGCTCGAGAACGGCGGCACCGGCGATCCGGGCGGCGCGGTCACGGGGCTGGAGATGCTCGCCTATGCCGATCTGTCGCTGTGGGTGAAATGCGGCGTGCAGTGGGGGTTGTTCGGGGGAGCGGTGGAGAATCTGGGCTCCGAACGGCACCGCGATGTCGTCAAGCGGCTGCTGTCGTTGGATCTGCTCGGGTGCTTCGCGATGACCGAGTCCGGGCACGGGTCCGATGTGGCCCATCTGGAGACCACCGCCACCTACGATCCGGCCACCCAGGAATTCGTGGTGCACAGCCCGACCGAATCCGCGCGCAAGGACTACATCGGCGGCGCGGCCGAGCACGCCCGGATGGCGGCGGTGTTCGCGCAGTTGATCACCGGCGGCGAGGGCCAGGGCGTGCACTGTTTCCTGGTGCCGATCCGCGACGACCACGGTAACGATTTGCCGGGGGTAACCACCTCCGACTGCGGTCTCAAGGGCGGACTGCCCGGGGTCGACAACGGCCGCATCAGTTTCGACCAGGTGCGTATCCCGCGCGAGAATCTGCTCAACCGCTACGCCGATGTCGCGCCCGACGGCACCTACAGCTCCGAGATCGAGAACCCGAGCCGCCGCTTCTTCACCACCCTCGGCACCCTGGTGCGCGGGCGTGTCAGTGTCGGCGGCGCGGCCGCGGCGGGGGCGCGGGTCGCGTTGAGCATCGCGCTGCGCTACGCCGAGAAGCGGCGTCAGTTCGCCGATCCCGACACCGGCACCGAGACGGTGCTGCTGGACTATCGCAGCCATCAGCGCCGGTTGCTGCCGCTGGTGGCGCGCTCGTTCGCGCTGTCGTTCGCGCAGAACGACCTGGTGCGCCGCATGCATCTGGTGCAGACCGGGCAGGATCTGGACCCGAGTGCGCAGCGGGCGCTCGAGAAGCGGGCCGCAGGGTTGAAGGTCGCCCAGACCCGCCACGCCACCCGCGCGATTCAGGAGTGTCGCGAATGTTGCGGTGGCGCCGGGTATCTCACGGAGAATCGTCTGGTCACGTTGAAGGCCGACACCGATGTGTTCACCACCTTCGAGGGCGACAATCTGGTGCTCACCCAGCTGGTCGCCAAGGAACTGCTGACGGCCTACTCCGATGAGGTGCGCGATCTGGACGCCATGGGCTGGGTGCGGTTCGCCGCCACCATGGCGCGCGATGTGGTGCGCGAGAGTTCCGGTGTGCGGCAGCTGATTCAGCGGCTGCGCGACCGCGGCGACGACGGTGTCGACGACGGCGATCTGTCGCGGCGCTCGGTGCAGCTGCAGTTGTTCGCCGACCGGGAGGACTATCTGGTTCGCACGGCGGCGCATCGGTTGCGCGCCCGGGCCGAGGAGACCGGCCCGTTCGAGGCGTTCAACAACGCGCAGGACCACATCCTGATCGCCGGCGAGGCGCATATCGAACGGTTGATCCTGGAGGCCTTCATCGAGGGCATCGCCGATATCGAGGACCCGCAGGCCCGCGAGCTCGCCGACACCGTCTGCGATCTGTTCGTCTACTCCACCATCGAACAGAACCAGGCCTGGTACATCATGCACCGCTTCATGTCCGTCGACCGGGCCAAGGCCGTCCGCCGTGGCGTCAACGAACTCGTCGACCGCCTCCGCCCTCGAGCCTCCGTCCTCGTCGAGGCCCTGGGCGTCCCCGAATCCATGCTCCACGCCACCATGCTCGACGACCCCAGCGTCCACCAGGGCATCGAGCCCTCGGCGTCCCCGGCCTGATACGACAGCCGCACCCCTCCTTGCGCTTCGCACCCCTTGTGACCGTCTGCAGGGGGTGCGAAGCGCAACAAAGGGTGCGGTAAAGAGCGCGCGCCGCCGGGGCACCGGTTGGTAGGCCGGGTGGTTAGGGTCGAGGGGTGGAGAGAGTGGTCGATGGTGGGGTTGGGCGGCGGGTCGCGTTCGTGGTGGCGGTGGTTGCCGGGGTGTTGGTGACGGTGTTGGTGCCGTTGGGGTTTCCGGGGGATGGCGGGGCGACGGGGTTCGATCGGGTGGTGGGGGAGTGGGTGCACGGGGCGTTGGATGCGCATCCGGGGGTGTATCGGGCGTTGGTGGTGCCCAGTAATGGCTATGTGCTGTTGCCGCTGTTGGTGGTGGGGGCGGTGTGGTATGCCGGGCGGCGGCAGTGGTGGGTTGTCGGGTTTCTGCTCGTGGCACCGGAATTCGTGGTCGCGGTCAACACGTGGGGACTGAAGCCGTTGTGGCATCGGCATTTACACGACTATCTGGCCTATCCCAGTGGGCATACCGTGCATTTCGTCGCCATCGCAACGGCTTTCGTGCTGGTGGCCGCCGAGACACGGACGCGGGTGATCGAGGTGAGCGTCGCGGTTGTCGTGCTGGCCGGGGTCGCGGTGGGCATGGTCGGGCTCGGGTACCACTATCCGACCGATGTCATGGGCGGGAGCGCGGCGGCCGTCGCCCTGATCGTGGCGATCTACGCGGTGCTGGGGGAGATCAAGGGGCGTAGGTCAGCAGCACCGCCAGCACGAACCACAGCACCCACGCGCACGCGATGAGCATGCCCAGCGCGAGGGTGATGCGCATGAACGCCCGCCCCATATCGATGCCGTCGGACTGTTTCGGATACAGCTGCCACGGGCTGTACCACGGCATGCGGATGGCGCCCAGCGGCCCGCGGCCGGACTGCTCGGCCTGCGCCAATTCCTCCATATAGGCCTCGGCTTGGGCCTGCTGCGGACCGCCGTACCAGAGCGTGGTGTCCACCGGGCCGCCGAAACCCTCGCGCACCAGATCCTGCGGAGCGGGAAGATACGGCAGGATGCCCAGCCCGCGGAACGACATCGCCACGTCGTTGACCGTCCACTGGGCGCGCCCCTGCGAGGCGAGGGTGTTCAGATAGTCGGCGAGTCGCTTCTGATCGTCGCCGATCAACACCTGGAAGCTGGGGTCGTTCCACAGCTGCCGGACCTTCAGGGTGACCCCGTGTGGCGGCACCACCAGTACCGCCCCGTGCACCACGCGCTGCCCGAGCCCACGCTCGGCCAGCCAGCTCTGCAGGGCGAAGGTGTGTTCGCGCGACTTGTCCAGCGGCGTGCGGCGGTCGCCGCCCTCGAGCGTCACCACCTGGCTGCCCACCCGCCAGGGACCGTTGAGCGGCACCTCGAGTTCCCCGCTCACCCGCTCCACCAGCGCCTCGGCCTCGAGCACCACGCAGCTGCTCGGCGTCCAGATCACCGCATCGAACTGATGCAGCCGATCGGCATAGAACAGGCTGCAGTTCACCGTGGCCACGCCGCGCGGGTCCCCCGCCCCTTTCCAGGTGCGCAACCAGTCGATCAGCACCCGCTCGGCCAGGCTGCCGGCGGCGTTCTGCACCCGCACCAGCATTGCGCACCCGCCCTTCCCATCGACACTCGCTACCCGAAAGCATAAGCGGGCGCACCGGTTCGAGCGGGTATCCGCCACCCCGGCGTGCCCGCCAAGCCTCGGCGTGACCTCGTTCCTGGTCCTGCCGGGTGCCGCTGTCACCTCATTTCCTGGTCCCGGCACGCTTTTCGCCGGGACCAGGATCATGCGGTGGGCACTGCCGGGTCGGCCGGGGTGATCGGTAGCCGGAGCGCGCCCGGGGCGTAGTCCGGGACGGTCGGGTGGTTCGGGGCGACCGGGTGGATTCGGCGGTAGGGGTGGCCGAGTTCGGGGCGGGGGTCGGGCTCGCCCTTGTTGGGCCAGAAGGCCATGGCGCGTTCGGCTTGGGCGGTGATGGTGAGGGAGGGGTTCACGCCCAGGTTGGCGGTGACCGCCGAGCCGTCGGCGATATGCAGGCCGGGGTGGCCGAATACGCGCTGATACGGGTCGACCACGCCGCTTTCCGGGCCCTCACCGATCACACAGCCACCGATGTAGTGCGCGGTCGCGGGGATATTGAACACCTCCATGATCAGGCCGTGCACATCGCCGTTGACCTTCTGCCCGAAGCGGCGCCCGACGTCGTGCGCGAGCGGAATCCACGTCGGGTTGGGCTGTCCGGTGCCCTGCCGTGTCTTCAGCTGCCCCCAGCGGCGGAACGAGGTCAGCGAGTTGTCCAGCGACTGCATCACCAGCAGGATCACCGACTTCTCCGAGGCGCGGCGGGCATTGAGGCTGCGCAGGAACACCAGCGGATGCAGCACGATGCCCAGCAGGAACCGCAGGAACCGGAACGCGCCGCCGTCCACGATCGGCGCCGACAGCGGGAACAGCGCATTCTGCCCCTTGCCGTAATGGCACACCTCGATATGGGTATCGGGCTCGGGATGAATGGAGGAGGTGATGGCGATCCCCTCGGCGAAATCGGTCCGCTCCCGGCTCATCACATTGAGAATCGCCTCGGAATTGCTGCGGGTGAGTTCCCCGAGCCGCGGCGACAGATGTGGCAGCACCTGCTCGTCGCGCATCTTGTGCAGCAGTTTCTGCGTGCCCAGCGCGGCCGCTGCGAACACCACCTGCTCGGCGGTAAAAGTCTTGCGCTGCTTGCGAACCCAGCGATCGGAGCGAACCGTCTCGATGGCGTAGCCGCCCTTGACCATGGGCCGCACCTTGGTCGCGGTGGTCAGCTCGAACACCTTCGCCCCGGCCTGTTCGGCCAGATAGAGATAGTTGGTCGGCGTGGTGTTCTTGGCATTGTGCGGGCAGCCGGTGAAGCAGCGCGCGCAGTGGATACAGCCGCTGCGCCGCGGACCCGCCCCGCCGAAGTAGGGATCGTCCACTTCCGCACCCGGATTGTCCTCATTGAAGAACACGCCCACATTGGTCGGATGGAAGGTGTCGCCGACACCCATATCGTCGGCGATGGATCGGATCACCTCGTCGGCCGGGGTCATCCGCGGATTCGGCGCCACTCCGAGCATGCGCTTGGCCTGGTCGTAATAGGGCGCCAGCTCGCTGCGCCAGTCCGTGATGTGCGCCCACTGCCGATCCCGATAGAAGTTCGGCAGCGGCTCATAGAGAGTATTGCCATAGATCAGCGAGCCCCCGCCCACCCCGGAGGCCGAGAACACCGCGCACTTGCCGAGCACGCTGATCCGCTGCGGCCCGGTCAGCCCCAGTCGCGGCGCCCAAATCGACTTGCGCACATTCCAATTCGTCTTCGGAATGGCCTCGGCGGGCCAGCGGCGGCCGGATTCGAGCACGGCCACCCGGTAGCCCTTCTCGGTCAGCCGCAGCGCGCTCACGCTCCCGCCGAATCCGGAGCCGATCACCACCACGTCGTAGTCGAAGTCGGGCATGGCCTTCCTCTCCTCCACCGCACAACACTGAAACGATTTCTGACTCATTGTGTCATCCGGGAGTGACGGCGCCCACCCCGGTGCTGAACATATCCTGCCGTCTGCGGCAGCTACGGCGTGCCCGAATGGCGGTGTCCGGTCGATTCGGGTATGCAACAGGCTGTGACCACCGAACCGGCCGACAGCCGCACCGATCGCATCCTCACCGTGCCGAATGCGCTGAGCGTGCTGCGGTTGATCGGCGTGCCGGTCTTCCTGTGGTTGCTGCTGATCGAGCGGGCCGACGGCTGGGCGTTCGCGCTGTTGATCGCCAGCGGCGTCTCCGACTTCCTGGACGGCAAACTGGCCCGCCTGCTGGACCAGTCCTCCCGGCTGGGTGCGTTGCTGGATCCGTTCGTGGACCGGCTCTACGTGATCACCACCCTGCTGGGATTCCTGGTGCGCGGCATCCTGCCGTGGCCGGTCGTCGTGATCTTGATCGCTCGTGACGCCGTCCTGACCGCCGTCCTGCCGATCTACCGCCGCCGCAACCTGCCCCCGCCGGAGGTGATCTACCTCGGCAAGGCCGCCACCTTCGCGCTGATGTCGGCGCTGCCGTGGCTGCTGGCTGGGCAGATGGACTGGGCGGCGGCAGGTTTCGGCCGGGCCTTCGGCTGGGCACTGTTGATCTGGGGTGCGACGGTCTACGTCTGGACCGGGGTGCTGTACCTCGGGAAGGCCCTGGCCGTCGCCCGCGCCATACCGGCTGTCCCGCACAACAGCAGGCAGCCGATACAGTGAGCACGTTGCGAGAGAGAAATAGCCCTGTGAAAGGACTGCGCCTGTGACCGACCTTCCGGAGGATCTGCGGTACACCGAGGAGCACGAGTGGGTGCGCCGGGTCGGTCCGACCCGCGTGCAGGTCGGCATCACCGACTATGCCCAGTCACAGCTCGGTGACGTCGTCTTTGTGCAGCTGCCCGCGGTCGATACCGAGGTCGCGGCCGGAGACGGCATCGCGGAGGTCGAATCCACCAAGAGCGTCTCCGATATCTATGCGCCGCTGAGCGCGAAAGTCGTTGCGGTGAACGAGAATCTGGATTCCGCACCGGAGACTCTCAACAGCGACCCATATGGTGAGGGCTGGATGTTCGAGCTGGAGGTCGACGACGCCGCCGCGCTGGACTCGACACTCGGTGAACTGCTCGATGCCGCAGGTTATCAAGGAGTTATCGGGGGCTGAACCCGCCTTCACAGTTCTACCTGCACGGGATCGCCCTGGCAGGGTACGGTCAATGCCAACAGATGTGCCGGCGGCCGGTGCCGGAATCTCCAAGGGCGCGACAGCCGGTCGCGTTGGGTGACGGCTTCGGATGCTTGTACGGATAATCGGTTCGAGGAGGAGAGCAAGGGTGAGCGAGAACAAAGACCCGGGTTACGGGGAGAGCGCGGCCGAGACCACATCGGTATTCCGCGCTGACTTCCTCAACGAGGTCGACGCGTCGCGCACCGGTGAGCAGACCGGCGAGCAGCCGGTGCAAGGGGTCGAGGGCCTGCCTCCAGGGGCCGCCCTGTTGGTGGTCAAGCGTGGCCCGAATGCGGGCTCGCGGTTTTTGCTGGATCAGCCCACCACCTCTGCGGGGCGCCACCCCGACAGCGACATCTTTCTCGACGATGTCACCGTCTCCCGTCGCCACGCGGAGTTCCGGCAGGACGACGACACCTTCCAGGTCGTGGACGTGGGCAGTCTGAACGGCACCTACGTCAATCGCGAGCCGGTGGATTCCTCGGAGCTGCAGAACGGTGACGAGGTGCAGATCGGCAAGTTCCGGCTGGTGTTCCTGACCGGCCCGCGACCCGCCCAGAACGACGCGGCGGGCGCTCTATAGCAGGCCGGGGCGAGATGACAGGCGCAGCGCAGTGGACCCGCGGAGGAATGTCGATCGGCTCCGTGCTGGACCTGCTGCGTCCGGACTTCCCGGACATCACCATCTCCAAGATCCGCTTCCTCGAATCGGAGGGGCTGATCAGCCCGGAGCGCACGCCCTCGGGTTATCGCCGGTTCTCGGTCGCCGACGTGGAACGGCTGCGGTTCATCCTGACCGCGCAGCGCGACCAGTACCTGCCGCTGAAGGTGATCAAGGAACAACTCGAGGCGATCGACAGTGGTGCCGCGACGCTCGGAGTGCGCGAGGCGCGCGCCCGGGCCGACGGCTCCGGTGCGGACGGATCGGGGCGTGCGCCCGAGTCCGGCCGCACCGGCAATGGGCTCACTCCGCCCCGGAGGCTCGGCGTGGTTCCCGGTGAGATCTCGCCGGACGAGCTGCGCTTCGATCACGAAATCCGTATCACCCGAACGGATCTGCTCGAGCAAGCCGGGATAGATGAGAAGTTCCTCACCGAACTGATCCGCGCCAATCTGATCACCCCTGGCGCGGCGGGGTTTTTCGATGCCGAGGCGGTCACGCTGGCGCGTACCGCCAAGGCGCTCAGTGAATTCGGTTTGGAGGCACGGCATCTACGCGCCTTCAAACTGGCCGCCGATCGTGAGGCCGCGATGGTCGCCCAGATTGCCGCCCCGATCGCCAAGGGGCGCGACGCCGACGCGCGCGCCCGGGCCGAGGAGACGGTGCGCGAGCTCGCCGCGCTGTCGTTGACGCTGCATACCAGTCTGGTGAAGACGTCGGTGCGCGCTGCCCTCGGCGGCTGAAATCATCGCCTAGACTCGGTGATACGGCCAGCGAGCGCCAGCGAGGTGGAGTCATGAGTGAGATGCGTGTGATCGGCATCCGTGTCGAGCAGCCCCAGAACCAGCCTGTGCTGCTGCTCCGCGAGGTGTCCGGGGATCGGTACCTGCCCATCTGGATAGGGCAGGCCGAGGCGACTGCGATCGTCCTGGAGCAGGAGGGTGTCACGCCCATCCGCCCGCTGACGCACGACCTGATCAAGATCCTGATCCACGAGCTCGGGCACACCCTCAAGGAGGTCCGGATCGTGGATCTGCAGGAGGGCACCTTCTACGCCGACCTGGTGTTCGAGAACGATCTGCGGATCTCGGCCCGGCCGTCGGACTCGGTAGCCATCGCCTTGCGGGTGGGTTGCCCCATCTATGCCGAGGAGCCGGTGCTCGAGGAGGCCGGGCTGGTCATGCCCGACGAGCGCGAGGACGAGGTCGAGAAGTTCAAGGAATTCCTCGAGTCGGTGTCGCCGGACGACTTCAAGGCGACGGATAGTTAGGTATTCAACCTCACGTAGAGGTCGAGAAACACGCCGCTCACGGAGTTTGGTCGCAGGGCTGTGCTGCCGAGACAATCGAGGGAGTAACCTCGATAGTTAGGCCGTTGTTGTACTTCGGCGAAGCAGTGAGGGGAGTTGTCAGGTGGGAGACCAACCACGGCAGACAGAATCTGGTGCGCGGCCCCCCGCGGTGGTGCAGCCAGGGCTGTTCCCCGATGACACCGTCCCCGACGATCTGGTGGGTTATCGGGTTCCGAGTGCGTGCCAGGTGGCGGGGATCACCTATCGCCAGCTCGACTACTGGGCCCGGACCGGCCTGGTCGTCCCGTCGATCCGCAGCGCCTCCGGATCGGGCAGCCAGCGGCTGTACTCCTTCAAGGACATCTTGGTTCTCAAGATCGTCAAGCGCCTGCTCGACGCGGGCATCTCGCTGCAGAACATCCGGATCGCCGTCGACCATCTGCGCAGCCGCGGGGTCGAGGATCTGGCGGGCATCACCCTGTTCTCCGACGGCACCACCGTCTACGAGTGCACCTCACCGGAAGAGGTCGTCGATTTACTGCAGGGCGGACAGGGCGTGTTCGGCATCGCCGTCAGCGGCGCCATGCGCGAGCTGACCGGCGCCATCGCCAACTTTCCCGCCGAGCGCGCCGAGGCCCACTCGGCCAGCGACCGCCCGGAGGACGAGCTGGCCTATCGCCGCAAGGCGCGGATGAGCCGCAAGACCGGCTGACCGACGTCAGTCGATGAGCGCGGTCAACGCGATCACGCAGTCGACCACATAGTCCCGGTCGACATTCGTGCCACCGAGGATCGCATGCTGTGCGAAGCCCTTGACGAGGGTGTCGACGGCCGGTGCCAGGCGGGCGGCCTGGTCTTTCGTCGTTCGTCGGTGCCCCGCTCCCGAACCGATGCGGTGGTCGGTGAGTAATTCGATCAGGACCGGAAGTCCTTGGGGGACTTCCGAGTCGATGTGCGCCAGCAGTTTCGGGTCGCGGATGGCGGCAGCCATCGCCGCCAGCTCGAAGGCGAACAGTTCGTGCGCACGCCCCTCGGCCGCCGAACCGAGCACCGTCGAGGTGTAGCGGCGCAGCACCTCGGTCAGGTCGAGCTGCGGATCGGACAGCGGCGTCAGCGTTTCGCGGAACTGCTCGATCAGTTGTTTCCACGCCGCGACGAGCAGATCCTTCTTTCCGCCGAAGTTGGAGTAGACCGCGCCGGTCGTCAGTCCCGCACGTTCGGCGATATCGCCCAGCTTGGCGGCCTGATAGCCGCGCTCGCCGATCTCGGCGATCGCCGCCGCGATGAGGGCTTGCCGGTTGCTCTCCCGAATCTGCGCGCGTCGCATGCCACTGATGATAATCTCGTTACGCGAATAATTTGATTATCTGAAATGAGGCAGGGCGATGAACCGCGTGGACGAGATCGACGAGATCATCGGGTCGGTAGGGCGAGTGGACGGGTTCCCGACGGTGGATGAACTCGACCACTTCGTCGACGAACTCGCCGCGGCGCATCCGGCACGGGTGATGGTCACCGAGATCGGCCGGTCCCGGGCGGGCGCCCCGATCCGCGAGGTGTGCATCGGATCGGGCGAGCGGCACATCGTGGTGCTCGGCAATCCCCATCCGAACGAACCCATCGGCATGGCCACGATCCGCCATCTCCTCGGCCGGTTCGCCGAGGACGAAACGCGAACCCTCGGTGCCGCATGGCATTTCGTGCCCTGCGTCGACCCGGACGGCACCCGGCTCAACGAAGGGTGGTTCGCCGGACCGCTGACCCGGACCGGCGTCGCGCGCGCGTTCTATCGTCCGCCGAAGGACGAGCAGCCGGAGTGGTGTTTCCCGACCACCTGGCGTGGTCTCGAGGTGGGGACCCCCATGCCGGAAACCCGGGCGCTGATGACGCTGATCGATCGCACCCGCCCCGCCCTGATCGCCTCGCTGCACAATGGCGATTTCGGCGGTGGCTTCTTCTACTGCTCCGGTGGGGATCCCGATTACTGGTCGGCCTTGATCGAGCGCCTCACCGACGCGGACGTGCCCATCCACCGCGGCGAGCCCGACGCGCCGGGCGCCCGATTGCTGACCCCGGGGGTGTTCGAACTCCCGAGTTTCGCCCAACTCGCGGACGCCATGGCCGCGGCTGGTGCGCATGATCCGGTGACGGCGGCGGTCAGCGGGGGAGGCAGCCTGGACTACGCGGCACCGTACGGCAGTGCGGGGCTGGTCTGTGAGCTGCCGCTGTGGGTCGATGCGCGAGTGCACGACGACTCGATCGGGGAACGCTCGATCGGTGAGGTCATGCGCGCGGCGGCCGCGGCGCACCGGGAACTCGCCGAGGTGATCGAGGAGGTCTTGGGGCGGATTGCCGGTCGTTCGAGTGGACGCAGCCCGTTCGAGCGCGCGGTACGGGACATGCGGGTGGGCCTCGAGGACATCGCGGCGGGCAAGGCTGCGTGGGATGTCACCGACCGTCCGGCGACCCGGGGCGAGATCTTCACCGAGGAGTACGTCTGGACCAGCATCATCCGGCTGCGGGCCGGTGGCATGCTGATACGCCTTCTCGACGACGAGATCGGCCGCGATGCGTCGCCGGAGCTGGTGGCCGAGCGGAATCGATTCGGTGCGATCTTCGATCGATGGTGTGCCGAGGTGGAACGGGACGCGCCGGGGGAGTGCGTTCCGCTGGACCGCCTGGTGTCGATCCAGGCGGCGGCCATAGCCATCGCGGCCCGCCGGCTCCGCGACGGGCTGCCCGTCTGACGGTGAGGGCCCGTGATGTGCGCGACACGGGAACCGTCGGGTCGGTAACACGCCGTTCATCGGGTACGCCTTAGACTGGCGATTGCGTCGCCGCCGTGCGGGAGAGTTCCGGGTTCCGGCCCGGGCGCCGAAGGAGCAGCACCTCCCCGTCAATCTCTCAGGCACCAGGGACCGTACGGACTTTCGGCGCCTCTGGAAAGAGGTGGCCGCACACAGTGCGGACCACCCGCCCATGGGGAAAGGGATCCCGCCCGTGCGGGACCTGAATCTCTCAGGCGCCACGACAGAGGGGGAGGGCCCGACGTCGTCGATCGTGCCGTGCGTGCGGTCGACCCGCCCGAACCCCAGGGAGCTGCCGTGACCCGTTCCTTCGCCGACCGCCACATCGGACCCGACTCCGCCGCCCTCGAGCGGATCCTCGACACCGTCGGCGTCGCGACACTGGACGATCTGGCCGAGCGTGCCGTCCCGGCGAGCATCCTCGACGATTCCGCCGTCAACGGCCTGTGCGCGCTGCCCGCGCCCGCCTCCGAGCACGAGGTGCTCAACGAGCTTGCCGCGCTGGCTCATTCGAATACCGTCGCCACCTCGATGATCGGCCTGGGCTACTACGACACGCTGACCCCGCCGGTGCTGGTGCGCAATCTGCTGGAGAATCCGGCCTGGTACACCGCCTACACCCCGTATCAGCCCGAGATCAGCCAGGGCCGCCTCGAGGCGCTGCTCAACTTCCAGACCATGGTGTCGGATCTGACCGGAATGGAGGTCGCCAACGCGTCCATGCTGGACGAGGCGACCGCGGCCGCCGAGGCGATGACGCTGCTGCAGCGCGCCAATCGGGCCTCGAAGTCGAACCGGCTGCTGATCGACACCGATCTGTTCCCGCAGACGCGCACCGTGCTGTTCACCCGGGCCGAGCCGCTGGGCATCGAGATCGTGGAGGCCGACCTCGGCTCCGGCGCCCTGCCCGCCGGTGATTTCTTCGGTGTGCTGGTGCAGGTGCCCGGCGCCTCGGGCCGGATCGTGGACTGGACCGAGCTGATTGCCGCCGCCCACGAGCGGGGCGCCCTGGTTGCCGCGGGTGCCGACCTGCTGGCGGCCACGCTCATCACGCCGCCGGGGGAGCAGGGTGCCGACGTCTGTTTCGGAACCACCCAGCGCTTCGGCGTGCCGCTCGGTTTCGGCGGCCCGCACGCCGGTTATCTGGCGGTGCGCACCGCCCATGCCCGTCAGCTGCCCGGCCGCCTGGTCGGCGTGTCGGTCGACGCCGACGGCCAGCGCGCCTACCGGCTGGCGCTGCAGACCCGCGAGCAGCACATCCGCCGCGAGAAGGCGACCTCCAACATCTGCACCGCGCAGGTGCTGCTGGCCATCGTGGCCGCCATGTACGCCAGCTATCACGGTGCCGACGGTCTGCGCGCGATCGCCCGCCGGGTGCATCGCCACGCCGAGAAGCTGGCGGCCGGGCTCGGGGAAGCTGTTGTGCACGAACGGTTCTTCGACACCGTGCTGGTGCATGTGCCCGGTGGCGCGGAGGCCGTGGTGGCCAAGGCGAAGGGCCGGGGGATCAACCTGCGGCTGGTCGACTCCGACCATGTGGCGGTGGCGTGCGACGAGGCGACCACCGACGCCCATGTGGCGATCGTGCTGGACAGCTTCGGCGCCGATGGAATTCCGGATGAGGCGAAGCTGCCTTCGATCGAGACGCGGACCTCGGAGTACCTGACCCATCCCGCCTTCACCCGCTACCACACCGAGACCGCCATGCTGCGGTATCTGCGGCAGCTGTCCGACAAGGACATCGCCTTGGACCGCAGCATGATTCCGCTCGGGTCGTGCACCATGAAGCTGAATGCGACGGCGGAGATGGAGCCCATCACCTGGCCGGGCTTCTCGCGCCTGCACCCGTACGCGCCGATCGAGGACGTGCCCGGCCTGCTGCAGGTGATCGAGGATCTCGAGGCGTGGCTGTCGGCCATCACCGGATACGACCGCGTGAGCCTGCAGCCCAATGCAGGCAGCCAGGGCGAGTACGCGGGACTGCTGGCCATCCGGCGCTATCACCTGGATCGTGGTGACACGCACCGGGATACGTGCCTGATCCCGTCCAGCGCGCACGGCACCAATGCGGCGTCGGCGGCGATGGCGGGGCTGCGGGTCGAGGTGGTCAAGTGCCGGGAGAACGGCGACGTCGACCTCGACGACCTGCGGGCCAAGATCGCCGACCACGCCGACCGGCTGGCCTGCATCATGATCACCTATCCGTCCACCCACGGTGTGTACGAGCACGAGGTCGCCGAGCTGTGCGCGCTGGTGCACGATGCCGGCGGGCAGGTGTACGTGGACGGTGCGAATCTGAATGCGCTTGTCGGACTTGCCCGTCCGGGCCGGTTCGGCGGTGACGTCTCGCATCTGAACCTGCACAAGACGTTCTGCATTCCGCACGGCGGAGGCGGTCCGGGTGTCGGGCCGGTCGCGGTGCGCGAGCATCTGGCGAAGTACCTGCCCGGCGATCCGCTGGAATCCGGCTCGCACGCGGTGTCGGCGGCGAAGTACGGTTCGGCCTCGATCCTGCCGATCACCTGGGCCTACATCCGCATGATGGGCGCCGAGGGGCTGCGCCACGCCACGCTGACGGCCATCGCATCGGCCAACTACATTGCGCGGCGGCTGGATCCGCATTTCCCGGTGCTCTACACCGGAGAGAACGCCATGGTCGCCCACGAGTGCATCCTGGATCTGCGCGAGATCACCAAGCGCACCGGCGTCACCGTCGACGATGTGGCGAAGCGGCTGGCCGACTACGGTTTCCACGCGCCGACCATGAGCTTCCCGGTCGCGGGCACCCTCATGGTGGAGCCGACCGAAAGCGAAAACCTCGAAGAGCTCGATGCTTTCATCGACGCCATGATCGCCATCAAGGCCGAGATCGACGAGGTGGCCGCGGGCACGTGGCCCGTCGAGAACAGTCCGCTGCGCGGCGCTCCCCACACCGCCGCCAGCCTCGTCGGTGAGTGGTCGCATCCCTACACGCGCGAAACCGCCGTCTACCCCTTGGGTCTCACCTCCGCGCGGCCGAAGGTCTGGCCCGCCGTGCGCCGCATCGACGGCGCATACGGCGACCGCAACCTGGTCTGCTCCTGCCCGCCGCTGGAGGCCTACGCCGACTGAGCCGTACCTGTTGGGCCGGATGACGAGGAGGGGATCACCGTGACGGATGGGTCGTCGGTTTCGGATGTTCTGGTGCTCGGTGCGGGCGTGATCGGTTTGACCACCGCGATCGCCCTCGCCGAGTCCGGTCGCAGCGTCCTCGTCTGGACCGAGAGCGATCCGGCGGAGACGACTTCGGCTGTGGCGGGGGCGATTTGGGGCCGCGGCAGTGGAGCACTCGGTCCGGTGGAGAAGGTCGGCGCATGGGCCGCGCACACCCGGACCGAACTGCTCGCCCACGCCGAGGATCCCGATACCGGCGTCCGAGTGGTGACCGGGTTGGAGGCCACTCGCGCGAGCGAGTGGACGGCGGAGACGCACCTCGGCTCGGTGCGGCGCTGCGCCGCGGCGGACCTCCCTCCCGGCTACCGCGACGGCCGGTGGCTGACCGCGCCGATAGTGGATATGCCGCGCTATCTGGCCTATCTCACCCGGCGGTGCGCTGCGGCGGGCGTTCGGTTCGAACGCCGTCGCGTCGCCGCCCTGGCCGAGACCACCGCAGTGGCCCCGATCGTGGTGAACTGCACCGGATCGGCCGCGCGCTTCCTCGTCCCGGACCCGGACCTGTCTCCGGTACGAGGACAGCACGTGGTCGTGGCCAACCCCGGCATAGACGGCTTCTTCCTCGAACAACACACCGAATCGACGTGGACGGCGTTCTTCCCCCACGGCGACCGTGTCGTCCTGGGCGGCACCGCCGAACCCGGCGTATGGGATCGGCGCCCGGACCCCACCACCGCCACCGCGATCATCACCCGATGCGCCCACATCGATCCTCGTCTGGCCGAGGCCCCCGTCCTCGCCCACCTCGTCGGCCTACGCCCCCAACGCCCTTCCGTCCGAGTAGAACTCGACCACATCAACAACCACACCATCGTCCACAACTACGGCCACGGCGGCCTGGGAGTAACCCTGTCCTGGGGCTGTGCCCGCGAGGTCACCACTCTGCTCGACAGCCGAACCTGATCCGACAGGGAAGGTTCTGGTGCGTCAGCGGTGGTGACCGTGGCGGCCCAGGGTCTGCACGGGGGGTGCGCCGGGGCGGGTCCATTGCGGGACCGGGCGGCTGGTTGGGCCCCAGGTGGCGTTGCCGTCCGCGTCCGAGCGCCAGGACCAGCATGAGCTGCCTCCCTCGGGCCAGCCCTCGGGGTTGTCCTCCCACGCCTCGCCGCGGCCGTAGGGTGTCATGTCGAGCAGGCCCAAGGAACCGTTGACGCGCTCGTTGCCACGGCTGGTCGTGGAGTAGGTGAGGAACACGCGGTCGCCGTCGCGCAGGTAGCAGGTGATGTAACCCATGTCGCCGCCGGCCGGTCCGTCCACGTCGCGCACGGAGTACCAGGGCTGGGTGTAGCCCATGAACTCGACGTAGGAGGCCACCTCGTCCCGACGACCCGTGGTCAGGATGGCGAACGAGACGCCGCGGGCGTTGAGGTAGACGGCGTCTTTCAGGTGCCAGGCCGTGGTGGTGCAGCCCTCGCACTGCCCCTGGTGCGGCGCGCCGTCGTACCACATGTGCTTGTAGACCACGAGCTCGTCGCGGCCCTGGAACAGGTCCAGGAACGGGACCCGGCCGTCGGGTCCGACGACCTCGACCGTCCCGTCGAACTCCACCATCGGCAGCCGGCGCCGCGCCGCGGCAAGGGCGTCGCCCTCGCGGGTGTGGGCCTTCTCGCGGACCAGGAGCTCGTCACGGGCGGTCTGCCAGGTGGCCAGGTCGACGATGGGTGGGCGGCCGGGCAGCACAGTGGTCGGGTCGTTCGGCGTGGTAGTCATGGTGTCCTCCGCGGTATCTCGTGCCGGGCAGCGTCCTACGACGCCCTACAACGGTCACCAGTACAGACTCCCGACCCGACCGAAACTCATCGCGGCAGGTGCGCCTCGGCCGAGCCTGTACCGAAACATCGTGCCTTGCTGCAGGATGTCGATGTGACAGTGTTCCTGGACGACGCGCGCCTGGAGCAGACCGCAGTGGTGGCGAACTCCGCAATGAACCGCGAGCGCGGATTGGCCGCCTATCGGCGCGAACTCGGCTTCGATCCGGTGGCCTGGCTGGCGGCACGCTCGACACCGCAGCGGTGGCTGGATGTCGGATGTGGTAGCGGCCGTGCGCTTTTCGAAGCGTCCGGAGTCCTGGCCGGGCAGGTCCAGATCATCGGCTTGGATCTCGTGGGCTACTTCGGCGGGCCTGCTACCGCCGGCGTCGACCTGGTCACCGGGTCGGTGTTGACGTGGGCCCCGGATGTGCCTGTGGATCTCATCACCTCCGTTCACGTCTTGCATTACGTCGGCGACAAACTCGCCGCGCTGACACGGATGGCATCCTGGCTCACCGGGGACGGGCAGTTCGTAGCCAACTTCGACGCCGCTTCGGTACGGTGGGCCGACGGCGCGCCGATCGGTAGGCGATTGACTAGCGCGCTACGCCACAATGGATTCCGCTACGACGCCAGGAACCATCGGATCACCCGTACCGGACCGGGGCTTCCCCGCTGGGAATTCCGGTATCTCGGTGCTGACGACCACGCTGGACCGAACTACACCGGACAAGACGCTGTCACCGCACATTACGACCGCTGACAACCGCGGGAACGGTCGACATTCTGTGAGATCGCCAGGGCCGAATGGGATTACAGCTGGGAGTGGCCGGCTCGGGCGGTGGCCGTCTGTCAGGAGGTGGGGCCGGAGAGGATGCGGCGGGCGGCTTCGACGGCGATGATGCGGTGATGTGCCAGGGCGGCAGCGGGATTCCGATCCTTGTCAGCGAGTTCGTGCAGTACCGGTGAGGCGTCGCGCCAGGCGTCGGCGAGGGCGTAGAGCAATGCGAGCAGATCAACAGCGGGGATGCTGTCATCCACTGTGCCCGCCCGCTGCGCGGTTTCGATGGAGGCGACGTTGCGCTGGTGTATTTCCGTGTGGACGATCGCGGCCACCCGTGCCGAGCGCTCCAACCGGTCCCACCGCAGCAGTCGCCCGTGCTCGGGGTGTGCCACATTGTGGTCGAACAGCCGGCCGACGCTGCCGGGCAGATCGTCGACATCGAGCTCGACGGCCTGCACGGTCTGGGTCAGCAGCCGATGCAGCACGGTTTCGAACAGTTTCTCCTTGTCACCGAAGTATCGGTAGATCAGCTGCTTGTTCGCACCGGCCGCCGCCGCGATCCGCTCCACGCGGGCGCCCGCGATGCCGTGGGCGGCGAACTCGGCGGTGGCGGCATCCAGCAAACGGGTGCGGGTGGCCGTCGAATCGGGTGGCATAGCTGCGAGTTTACCGTCTGTAACCAACTGGTTGTTGACAGACGCGGCGATACGGAGAAGCATCGTTAGCAACAGGTTGGCTATCCAATCCTGGTCATCCTGTTCCGGCCACTTCACCGCAGGAGGAGGACGCCATGCCGAAGGTATCCAAGAAGAGCGCGGCCGAGGTCGACGACGGCGGCGTGCTGGTCGATCGACACGAGGAGATCGAGGGCTACACGGTCGACTTCTTCCACTACCGGCAGGGAGTGGACGAATCACCCTTAATGCAGGGATTACCGGGCGATAGCTGCCCCTGTCCGCACTGGGGATACGTCCTCAAGGGCAGGATGCGCTACCGGTTTGCCGATCACGAGGAGATCTGCGAGCAAGGCGACGCGTTCTATGTGGGACCGGGCCATGTTCCCGTCTCCGATGACGACACCGAAATCCTCGTCTTCAGCCCGACCGAGGAGTTCCTGCGGGTCAAAGAGCACGCGACGAAAAAGCTGCAGCAAATGAGCGGCGCCTAACGGGCGACTTGCGCGACGATGCGGTAGAGGGCGGGATTAGCGCTCGCTGTTTTCCGGGCTTCCGCGACGGAGGCGGTGACCGTCGGGTGTCCGCCGGCGGCTTCGCAGGCCTCGGCGCTGTCCCAGTGCGCGACGTTGACGAGTTGGAACCGTGCGTTCGGCAGCAGCGCGCGGTGTAGCCGTGCGTCGCGGAAACCGGGCGCCGTGGCCATGATGGCCACCCGTGCGTGCCATTGCTCGATGAAGCCGTCGACTTCTTCGGCGGGTAGTTCGATGGCGTTGATGAAAGTGACACCGTGGTCGGTCATGAGGACTCCTGTCCGTGGTGGGGAGAGGTCGGTTCAGTCGTTCCAGCCGCTCGCGGCGATGATGTCTGCCCAGGTGGGGACCAGTTCCGGGTGACTGAGCCGCACGACCTCGCCGGTCAGCGATCCCGGCAGGGCCTTGCGTGGATTCGCCACGGCCTGTTCCTCGACGCGGCGGGTCAACGCGCGGATACCGCCCAGCCGCGGGTACGCCGCGTGCACCCGGTCGGCGTAACCGCCGGGGAGCATCTGCGCGCTGCCGCCGATATCGATGCCGATTCCGTCCACGGCGATCCAGATGGCGGCCGGACGCCGCCGCCGGTAGACAGGTGAACTGCTGAGGCCGGTCGTGTGGGCGGCGATGGCATCCCAGACGATGTCCACGCGTTCGTCGGTGATTCCCTGCGATTCCAGGAATTCCGCGGCGTAGTCGGCTCCGTCGACCTCGAACCGCTGATCGCCGTCGGCGGCGTCGGCCAGGCCGATGTCGTGTAGGGCGCAGATGAGAAACATGACCTCTTCGTCGTAGTCCGCACCGGCGTGCAGGCCCTGGGAATCCGCGAGGGCACGCGCGAACAGGAACGAGCGCAGGCTGTGATTGCGCAGCGGCGCATCCAGTTCGCTGTCGATCAGCGCGCCGGCCGCTCGTGCCAGCGGGGTGTCGGGCAGGTCCGGTGACATCGTGAATCTCCTTGTGGCGAGGGTGAACAGGCGCGTCGCTCGTTGCGGCGCGGACGGATAGGAACCGCTCAGGATCGCGAGTTGCGGACTACGCCGAAGCGGCGGTGGAGGTGGACCGGAACCGGTCCCGGTAATCGGAGGGTGCGAGTCCGAGTCGGCGGTGGAATGCGCGGCGCAGCGATTCGGCGGATCCGAAACCACACCGGCGCGCGATCGTGTCGATCGAGTCTCCCTCGGCCAGCGCGCGTTGAGCCGCTTCGACGCGGACCTGCTCGATGTAGGCGCCGGGCGGAGTGCCGAGTTCGGCGGTGAAACGGCGCTGCAGATGGCGCGGGCTCAGCCCCGACCGGGCGGCGAGATCACCGATGCTGTGCCGGGCGCCCGGGTCGGCGTGGATCGCCGCGACCGCGACACGAATCGGATCGGTGGACGGCTGCACCCGCCACAGTGCGGTGCTGAACTGCGACTGCCCGCCCGGCCGGCGCAGGAACATCACGAGGTAACGCGCGCAGGTGAGGGCGGTCTCGCGTCCCTGGTCCTCCTCGACCAGCGCCAGTGCCAGGTCGATGCCGGCGGTCACGCCGGCGGAGGACCAGACGTGGCCGTCGCGGAGGAAGATCGGTTCACGATCCACGGTGACAGCGGGGTACTCGCGCGCCAATTGGTCGGCATACGCCCAATGGGTGGCGACCCGGCGTCCATCCAATACGCCCGCCGCGGCCAGGAGAAATGCGCCGGTGCACACCGAGGCGGTCCGCCGGGCGTGCCCCGCCGCGGCGGTGAGCCAGTCCATCAGCCGCTCATCCGTCCTCGCGTCGTCGATGCCGGGGCCGCCGACGATCACCAGGGTGTCCACGGTGGCCGGGTCGACTGCGTCCACGCCGGATTCGGCCCCGATCACCAGGCCGCTGTCGCAGCGCACGACGCCCGCCCGCGTCGCCACGACCTGGCACTGATAGCCCCCGGTCCCCTGAAAGACCTCGTGTGGTCCGAGGAGGTCGAGGGCCTGGAAGCCGTCGAAGATCACGAACACGACGCGTCGCTGCTGCACGAGTCAACCCTCCAGCAGCACACCGAGCGGCGTCAACGACATACATCCCACAGATCACGCCATGCGCACCGTCGATTCCACTGCGGCCCACGGCGATCCGCTGTCGCTGGAATGTCCTACAGCAACGTCGGATAGAGGTCTTCCCACGTGGGGTTGGTGGCCTCTATCAGGTGGATCTTTCGTTCGCGGCGCCATGTTTTGAGGCGCTTCTCGTGGAGGTAGGCGGCTTCCAGCGTTCCGGCAGTCTGGTACCAGACGAGGGTGTGGACGCGGAAGCACTTGGTGAAGCTCTCCACGACGTCGTTCTTGTGCTGCCACACCCGGCCGAGGAGATTGCTCGTCGCGCCTATGTAGAGCACGCCGTGCGGGTGACTGGCCAGGATGTACACGCACGGTGGTGGCTGCCACGGTCTCCTCCCCATGCAGGCATGGTGGCACAGGGGGCCGACAGGTCAGGGTGTGGTGAGGGCCTTGTTCATGGCGGTGCCGAAGGTGAGGTTGTCGGAGCTGGCGACTCGGGTGTAGGTGCCGCCGGTCTTCTGGGCCAGGGTTTGGAGGCTGGTAGTGCCTTGGCCGCCTATGACGATGATGTCGATGCGGACGGGGTGGGCGGGGTCGGTGGCGGCGGTGATATCGGAGATGAGCTGGTCGCCGGTGATGTCGGAGTCGTCGTTGGGGCCCGCGGTGACCAAGAGGACGGAATTGGTTCGGCCCGCGGCGTATTCGTCGACCGCGCTGCGGTAGGCGGCCTCGAGGGCGGGGTAGGTGCGGTCGGTGCGGGAGCTGGTGGGGGTGACGCCGGACAGGGACTTGACCACGTCGGTGCGGTGCTGCTGGGTGAGCGCCGCGGTGGGGGCGAGGATCTTGTAGGGCTTGGTGCCGTCGAGATCGCGCGAGTAGGTCCAGACACCGAGGCCGAAATCCGGGGGCATCGTATCCATCGTGGACTGCAGCGCGCCGAGGGTGTTGCCCAGGCGGGTGAGCGGACCGTCGGTGGTGCCCATCGCCGCGGAGGTGTCGATCAGCACGGTCGCCTGCACGCCGAGCACCGGATTGGCCAGCACCGAACGCACCTGGTCGAGAACCGATTTGCTCGGCACCGCGGCCGCGGTCCCGGGTGCCGGGCCGAAACCGTTGTCGGCGAACAACTTCTGCTGATCGGGGGCGCGCAGATAGTCGGTGAACACGCCCGCGAGCAGGTTCTGGGTCTTGTCCACCCACGAGCCGGTCAGCATCGCCGCGGGGTGGTCGGCCACCGGAGCCGAACCGGCGGGGCGGTATTCGGCCACGCCGCCCTTGGCCTTCAATTGCTGTTCGGTTACCGCCACGGCGTGAATGGGCGCCTTGGCCGGATCGCCCGCGCCCGCGAGGGCATCGAGCGCCGCGGCCGTATCGCCGGCCTGCGGTGCGTCGGCGGCAAGCCGGGAAATCGCCGAGACCACCTGGCCGGAGCGGGCGGCCTCGTCGGTGAGCGGATCCGCGCTGGACAGGGATGCGCCGACGGCGGCGGCCGCGGCGAGGGTGTTGTCGCCGGTCGGCACCGCCAGGCGCAGCCCACCCCAGCCGTCCACGCCGATCTCGCTCAGCGAACCCTGTTGCAGCCGAGGCAGATCCGACCAGCCGACCTTCGCCTTCTCCAGGGCCTGGCGCAGTTGATCCGGCACCCCCAGCACGATCGGGCTGACCGCGACCGGAGCCGGGGTGCCCTCCACCAATCCGGGTACGCGCATCGCCTCGATCGATCGCGAGGAATCCGCAATCCACAGCGCCGGTTGCGGTCCCAGCTCGGGACCCCAGGAGCCGGAGGTGAATCCGGCCACCACCGCCGCCGAAGGCTGCACGGTCACCGCGACATTCGCGCAGTGATCGCGCACCTTCGGCTTCGTGGCGTTGTAGCGCTCGGCGGCGGCCCGCACGGGCGCCGCGATATCGGGATCGACGGTGACGGCGAGGGTGGCGGGCCCCTCGACGCATTCGGCGGCCGCGCTGCGGTTCTCGCTGGCGGCATGCCGACTCAGCCAGAACCAGCCGCCCACCGCCGCAACCACCAGCAGCACCGCCACCACGGATATAACCAGACCTTTGCTAACGCCCCGTGACCCGGCCGCGCTGCGATGTGTACCCACGATCTTCCAGTGTAGGTTCACGCGGGATTTGCCGCGTCGTCCAGGTCCCGGCCAAAAGCACGCCGGGACCTGGAGGGTGAGTAAGCCGGGACCTACGGGGTGGGCACGCCGGGACCTACGGGGTGGGCCCGCCGGGACGGCGAGCAGGCGCCCTGTTACTCCCGGATCATCCGGCCGCGGTCGTACTCGTGGCCGCCCCAGACGCCGGACTGGCCGGTGTTGGCGGCGAACTCGCCGCACTGGCGGCGGATCGGGCAGCCCGCGCAGACGCTGCGCGCGTACGCGAAGTCCTGCGACGGGTACGGGAACCACGCGTCGTGGTTCGGGTCGCCCTTGCAGGCGGCCTGCTCCCAGCTCTGCGAGTCCGAGAGCGGGAGCAGATCCACCAGGGTGAGCTCCTGCACTGCGTTCGTCATTCGGATCCCCTCCTTTCTCGGGTCTCTCAGGGGATGGCGGTCAGGTCCTTCCAGATCCGCCGTTGTCGCTCGGCCATGTCGTCGGGCGCCTTGGGCTCCCACAGCAGCCGCATCCCGGCCTCCTCGGGCGTGCGGTCGGCCTTGCGCGTATTGCACGGCCCGCAGGCGGCGATGAGGTTGCTCCACGTGTTCGGCCCGCCCCGGCTGCGCGGGCGGATGTGGTCGACGGTGCGTGCCCAGCCGGCGCAGTATCCGCAGCGGTGGTCGTCGCGGCGAAGCACACCCGCGAGGGTCGCCCGGCTCTCGTCGTGCACCAGCACCCTGTGTTCGAGATAGACGTATCGCCGCAGTCGAATCGTTTCCGGAAGAGCTATTTCCAGATGCTTGGACCGAATCGGGAAATGCGGCTCGCGCACGGCGACGGTTTCGGCCGCGTCGGTGATGAGCAGCACCACCGCCCGGTCCGCATCGATCTCGGTGAGCACCTCGTAGGAGGCGTTGAGCACGAGCACCGCGGTGTGTATCCAGTTGTCGGGAGTGAGGGCCGCGTCGGCGGCACGACGGGACAGCATGGGAGTCACCATGTTTCGTGAAACGGGAAAGAAGACAGGTTGCGGTCGGGTCAGACCCGGCCGAGGAGGCGGCCGGATTCCGAATTGCGGTGCTCGTCGCACGCCGCGGTCCGCATTCGCCGCCCCCGACTCGTAAGTCGCTGGCTCCCAACGTCGTTCATCGACGGGGTGAATATCGGATGCATCGGCCACCTCCTTCCTGGTGCTCGCCGTAGTGCCAGATCCCGGGTGGGATCGGACTGATCATCGCGTTCATGGTGACACAGCGTTACGCCGCTGTCGGGTCATTTTTTCGCCCCGGAAACGACGTGACATTCACAGACGAATCGGAGTATCGGTAGCTTCAACGAGGGTGGGCCGGGATTTGTTCCGGCTCAGTCGATGCCCTGATCGGTGCGGATGAGCACCGATCAGGGCATGGGGTGTGCGGTGAGGTAGTTCCAGATGTGGTTGCGCAGATCCTCGGCGCGCGGGTTGTCGGGGGAGCCGCCCGGCCATTGGTGGGCGACGCCGACCATCACCCGCCACACCTCGGTGATTCCGGCCCTGCAGGGGACGTATTCCCTCGTGGTTCCGAACTGGTCGGTGGACGTGCTGGTCGGTGCTGTCGGGCAGCCGTTGCGCGCCGTCCAGGCCCTGATGTTGTCCGGCCCGATCCCCTCGTCGGTGGAATAGGGGTCGTCCTGGCCTTGGAAGATGCCCACCGCAATGGGACGGCTCGGGGTGCAGGGCGTGGGTACCGTGCTGCCGAAGGCGGTCGGGAAGGTGGGGTCCGCACCCGCCCACGAGCCCACCGCCGCGAAGATATCGGCCGCGTCGCAGGCCATCCGCTGGGCCATGATCGAGCCTTGGGAATGGCCGGTGTTGTACACCCGCTTCGGATCGATGCAGTACTTGCCCGAGATGTCGGCGACGACGTTCTTCAGGTATGCCACGTCGATGGAGTTCTGCTCGACGTACCAGACATTGCCCAGATACGCGAGCCCCGGGACGAGCGGGCCGTCCACCAGGGTCTGGCTGTAGGCGACGATGAAATGGTGTTCGCGCGCGTACGCCGACCACCCCGATCCCCGCTCCATATTCTCGGCATTGGCCAGGAATCCGTGGTTGGCGATCAGCAGCGGAACATCGCCGGACAGTCCGGGCGGAACGTAGAGGTTGTAGGTCCGCGTGGTGGGCACCGCGATCGACCCTGTGAGCGGGCTGCTGATCGTGACGGTGACGGTGCCATCGGTCGGAGCCAACGTGCATCCGGGCTGGGCCTGCGCGGTCATGGTTCCGGCCGCACCGACCACGCCGAAGGTGAGCGCTATCGAGGCGATGGCAGCGCAGAGCCGGGCCACTGCGGCGCGACGCCCTCGTCGATGTGCGTACATGATCACGCTATTCATCTAGCCACACCGATCGGTTTGTTATCTGGATCACCGATAATGGAAATGGGTTCAGAGGTGCGACGTGCGGATATCCGTAGCTACGGCGTGTCGGTCCCGTTCGCTGGCCGGGCGCGGCCGGGTTTGCATGTGAACCGCCCAGCCGGGACGATGACACAGAACTTGGACAACGCTCGAAACCCCGCCGCCGCGAACAGAACTGGAGATCGATGCCGCTATCCGAACTCCTCACCAGGATCGTCGATTGGCTGCGTGCCGGTTATCCGCAGGGCGTGCCCGAGGCGGACTACGTGCCCCTGCTGGCGCTGCTGTCGCGGCGATTGACCCAGGAGGAGGTGCGGCAGGTGGCGTCGGCGCTCGTCGAACAGGGCGCTATTCCGGCCGAACGGGTGGATGCCGGGGTGGTCATCACCAAACTCACCGACGAGATGCCGCGGGAATCGGATCTGGCGCGGGTGCGGGAGCATCTGATCGCGGGCGGGTGGCCGGTCGAGGATGCCTGGCCGAATTCCCGGCCGTGACTTGCCGACGAGCAGGTAGTAGGTCTCCGGCGACAGCACCGTGAGCGGGATATCGGCGGCTCGGGCGCGGCGCGTGGCGTCCTCGCCTACGCTGCGCTGCATGACCGAAGCTCCTGGGCGCGCCACGATCGGGCAGGCCGCCGGTCGGGGACACGTGGTGGCGTGGGGATTGTGGGATTGGGGTTCGGCCGCATTCCATGCCGTGATCCTCACGTTCGTGTTCTCGGTGTATCTCACCGACAAGGTGGGTGACGACCTGCCCGGCGATACGTCGGCGAGCGTGTGGCTCGGCTGGGCGCTGGGTCTGTCGGGGCTCGTGGTCGCGCTCACCGCGCCGATCAGCGGCCAGTGGTTCGACGCCACCGCCCGGCGCAAACTCTCGCTGGGGATGCTGACCGGATTCACCGTCCTGGCGATGGCCGCGATGTTCTTCGTGCACGACGACCACCGCGATCTGTGGCTGGGCCTGCTGCTGCTCGGACTCGGTTCGGCGGCTTTCGAATTGGCGAACGTCCCGTACAACGCGATGCTGCGGCAAGTCTCCACTCCCGCGACGATCGGCCGGGTGTCCGGATTCGGTTGGGCGCTGGGATATTTCGGCGGCATTCTGCTGCTGTTGCTCTGCTATGTCGGATTCATCGTCGGCGACGGCGACGTGCGCGGAGTGCTGGATGTGCCGACCGAGGACGGGCTCAATATCCGGCTCGTCGCGGTGCTCGCGGCGGTCTGGTTCGCCGCCTTCGCCCTACCGGTGCTGATGGTCGTGCCCGAAATACCCCGCACCGATGCCGATCCGGGCGCGGCGCGCGCCGGATTCTTCGCGTCGTACGGGGTCCTGTGGCGCGATCTGCGCGAGCTGTGGGCCGCGGATCGGCGGACCGTCGGATTCCTGGTGGCCAGCGCCGTATTTCGGGATGGCTTGGCCGGGGTGTTCACCTTCGGCGCGGTACTCGCCGTGCGGGTGTACGGAATCGACGACGATGACGTGCTGCTGTTCGGCATTGCGGCGAATGTGGTTGCGGCGCTGGGAGCCCTCGTCGCCGGACGATTCGACGACTCGATCGGCCCCAAGGCGGTCATCGTCACCTCGCTGGCCGCGATGCTGGTGTGCGGCACCGCCCTGCTCATCGTCTCCGGCCCCGCGATGTTCTGGGTGTTCGGCCTGCTGCTCACGATTTTCGTCGGGCCCGCCCAGGCCGCCGCGCGCAGCTTTCTCGCCCGCCTCGCCCCGCCGGGACGCGAGGGCCAGCTGTTCGGCCTCTACACCACGACCGGCCGCGCGGTGTCGTTCCTGGCTCCTACCATGTTCGGCCTGTTCGCCTGGGCCTTCGGCGCCGACCGCGCGGGGATTGTGGGATTGCTGCTCGTGCTGGGCCTCGGCCTGATCGCGCTGCTGCCCGTGCGGTCGCCGGAGCGAGCGCACGGGCAGCAGTGACCGCGGCCTGGTCAGGGCCGGGTGTAGCGGGACAGGTAGGTCCACTGAGTGTTGCGGAGGTCCTCGGCCTTCTGCGGATCCGATGGCCAGCCGTGGGGTTCACCGGTCATGGACTGCCATACCTCGGTGATTCGCGGGTCCTTGGAGCAAGGTCCGTACTCGTTGATGAACGACCAGAAGCCGACATTGGTCTGCGATTTGGTCGAAGCGGTCGGGCACCCATTGCGAATGTTCCACTGCTCGACGTTCTGCCGGCCGACCGGCTCCTGTGAGTACAGGTCGGCGGTGCCTTGATAGATGCCGACGGCTATCGGAAGTTTCGGCCTGCATGGCGAGGCCGGGACCGGCTTTCGATAGATGTATTCGGTCAGTTCGGTCAGGCCGAGAACGGGGCCGAGGCCGAGCCGGAGTGCCGCGTCGAGGCTGCTGGCACTCGGCGCTGTCGCATCCGAACCCTGCCACGACGAGACCGCCGCGAAGACATCGGACGCATCGCAGGCCATCCGCTGGGCCATGATCGCCCCTTCGGAGAAGCCCCAGTTGTACACGCGCCCGGCATCGACGCAGTAGGAATTCTTGATGTCGGCGACGACGTTCTTCAGGTAGGCCACGTCGAACGAGCCCTCGTTGAAGAACCAGACATTGCCCGGATAGATGATCTGCGGCAGCGGGACGCCGATGACCGGTAGCGGCCTGTCGGTCCGGACCAGGGTCTGGGTGTAGGCCGTGATGAACCCGTGCTGGGCCGCGAACTGATCCCAGCCGGTGTTCTGCTGGATGTTCTCCGCACTGGCATTTGCCCCGTGATTGAGCACCAGCAGCGGAGCCGATTTTTTCAGACCCGGTGGAACGGTGAGGAGGTAGGTCCGCTCCACGTCTATCACGCCGCCGTTCTCCAAGGGGAACGGGCTTTTGATGGTGTGGGTGACGGGTCCGTTGGTGGGGGCCAGCGTGCATGAGAGGTCCTTGGCCTGGGCTGTCGGCCCCACTGCCGCGGTAACCCCCAGTCCGAGCGCGAGTGACACGATCGCGACGCCGATGCGCCGGAACCGCGCCGCGAGATTGAAAGGTTGACTCATGCCCTACTTATATCCACACCGATTGGTTTGTTACCTGAGTCACAGTCGGAGTGTCGGTGGGTGAAAAGAAATCCCCCGGCCGCTTCGCGACCGGGGGACGAAAAGGGTGAGGCGACCGGGGCCGAATAGGTGGGCGACCGGGGCCGAATAGGTCGGCGACCGGGGCCGCAGGCCGTCAGTTCTTGGCGGCCAGGGCCTTGGCCTCGCGGCGGCGGCGGTGCAGGATCGGCTCGGTGTAGCCGTTGGGCTGCTTGGTGCCTTCGAGGATCAGGTCCTTGGCGGCCTGGAAGGCGACGCTGCCGTTGAAGTCGGGGGCCATCGGCTTGTAGCTCGGATCGCCCGCGTTCTGGCGGTCCACGACGGGGGCCATGCGCTCGAGGCTTTCCACCACCTGCTCGGCGGTGACGATGCCGTGGCGCAACCAGTTCGCCATCAGCTGGCTCGAAATGCGCAGGGTCGCACGGTCTTCCATGAGCGCGACATCGTTGATGTCGGGCACCTTGGAGCAGCCGACGCCCTGGTCGATCCAGCGCACCACATAGCCGAGGATGGACTGGGAGTTGTTGTCCAGCTCGTTGCGGATCTCCTCCGGCGTCCAGTTCGGCTGCGCCGCAAGCGGAATCTCCAGCAGCTGGTCGACGGTGGCGCGCACGCCGCCCTTGGCGATCTCACCCTGCCGCTTGAACACGTCCACCAGGTGGTAGTGCGTGGCGTGCAGGGTGGCGGCGGTCGGCGAGGGCACCCACGCGGTGGTGGCGCCCGCGCGCGGGTGGCCGATCTTCTGCTCGAGCATGTCCTTCATCAGATCCGGCATGGCCCACATGCCCTTACCGATCTGCGCCTTGTGCGGCAGGCCGGTCGCCAGGCCGGTGTCGACGTTCCAGTCCTCGTAGGCCAGGATCCACTGCTGCTTCTTCATATCGGCCTTGCGGACCATCGGCCCGGCCTCCATGGAGGTGTGGATCTCGTCGCCGGTGCGGTCCAGGAAGCCGGTGTTGATGAACACCACTCGGTCCTTGGCGGCGGCGATACACGCCTTGAGGTTCACCGTGGTGCGGCGCTCCTCGTCCATGATGCCGACCTTGAGGGTGTTGCGGGGCAGGCCCAGCACATCCTCGATGCGGCCGAACAGCTCATTGGTGAACGCCACCTCGTCCGGGCCGTGCATCTTCGGCTTCACGATGTACACCGATCCCGTGCGGGAGTTGGTGAGCTTCACGTCCTCGCGCAGCGA
Source organism: Nocardia transvalensis (assembly GCF_015477765.1). Classification (GTDB taxonomy): domain Bacteria; phylum Actinomycetota; class Actinomycetes; order Mycobacteriales; family Mycobacteriaceae; genus Nocardia; species Nocardia transvalensis_A. The sequence goes on from NZ_JADLQQ010000002.1 coordinate 274,589, forward strand.
ATGCTTGGCGATGAGCGAGGTGATCAGGCCGTCCAGGATGCCCTCGGGCACCTCGTTGCCCTCGGCGTCGAGAATCGCATCGCTGGTCATCAGGTGACCCACGTTGCGGACGAACAGCAGCGAACGGCCGTGCAGCACCAGATCCGAGCCGTCGAGAGCCTTGTAGACCCGGTCCGGATTCATGGTGCGGGTGAAGGTCTTACCGCCCTTGGTGACCTCTTCGGCCAGATCGCCCTTCATCAGGCCCAGCCAGTTGTGGTAGCAGAGCACCTTGTCCTCGGCGTCGACCGCCGCGACCGAATCCTCGAAGTCCATGATCGTGGTGACCGCCGACTCCAGCACCACATCCTTGACGCCCGCGGTGTCGGTCTTGCCGATCGGGGACTGCGGATCAATCTGGATGTCGATGTGCAGGCCATTGTGCTTCAGCAGCACCGAGGTCGGGTTCTGCGGCTCACCGAGGTAGCCGACCAGCGCCGAGGCGTCGGCCAAACCGATGGTGGTGCCGTCCTCGAGGGTGACCTCCAGCTCGCCGTCGACGATCTTGTAGGCCCGAGAGCCGACGTGCGAGCCGGTGATCAGCGGCACCGCATCGTCGAGGAAGTTGCGCGCCCACTCGATGACCTTGTCGCCGCGGACCCGGTTGTAGCCGGTGCCCTTCTCCGCGCCGCCGGTCTCCGGGATGGCGTCGGTGCCGTAGAGCGCGTCGTAGAGCGAACCCCAGCGCGCATTCGCGGCATTGATCGCAAAGCGGGCGTTCATCACCGGCACGACCAGCTGCGGACCCGCGGTGGTGGCGATCTCGTCGTCGACGTTGCGGGTGTCGATCGTGAAATCGGCCGGCTCCTCGCGCAGGTAGCCGATCTCGGTGAGGAACTTCTTGTATGCGGCCTTGTCGTACCCGGCGCCGGGGTTCTCGGCGTGCCAGGCATCGAGCTTGCCCTGGATCTCGTCGCGCTCGGCCAGCAGGGCACGGTTGCGCGGGGCGAGGTCGTTGATGACCCGCTCGGCACCCGACCAGAACGCGGCGGAGTCGATGCCGGTGCCGGGGAGCGCCTCGTTCTCGACGAACTCGTGGAGAACCCTCGCCACCTGCAGTCCGCCGACCTGAATCCGCTCTGTCATCTACTGCCTCATTTCGAGATAGCCGGATGGAAAAAGTACGCCTGTCATGTTACTCGGCGGTAGAAAACGGGGGGTTGTGCCCCTCTGGCAGCTCAGTGCCCCTTGATTGTATCGCTCGGTACATTTAATGTACTGAGTGGAACATTTCAGCCCGAGGGAAGGTCCGCCGATGGGGTTGTCGGGCAAGGTCGTTGTGGTGACCGGTGGCAGTCGCGGGCTGGGGCGGGAGATGGTGCTGGCCTTCGCCGCCGCCGGGGCGGACGTGGTGATCGCCAGCCGCAAATTCGAGGCGTGCGCGGCGCTGGCCGAGCAGGTGGGGGAGAAGTACGGGCGGCGCGCAGTTCCGGTGGCGTGCAACGTCAGCGACTGGGCGCAGTGCGATGCGCTGGTCGAGGCCTGTTACGGCGAATTCGGCCGGGTCGACGTGCTGGTCAACAATGCGGGCCTGTCACCGCTGTATCCGAGCCTGGACCAGGTGAGTGAGGCGCTGTTCGACAAGGTCATCGGCGTGAATCTGAAAGGGCCGTTCCGGCTTTCGGCGCTCATCGGGGCGCGGATGGCCGCCGGGGACGGCGGGGCGATCATCAACATCTCCTCGCTGGAGGCCGTGCGGCCCGAACCCTATGCGGTGCCGTATGCGGCGGCGAAGGCAGGATTGAATGCCCTCACCGTGGGTTTGGCGCAGACCTACGGCCCGTCGGTGCGGGTCAACACGATTCAGTGCGGCCCGTTCGCCACCGACATCTCGACGGCCTGGCCGGAGGAGACCCGCATCGAACTGGGCAGGCACACCGCCGCCGGGCGCATCGGCGAGCCGCACGAGATCGTCGGCGCCGCCCTGTATTTCGCCGATCCCGCGGCCTCGGGCTACTGTTCCGGGGCGACCCTGGCCCTCGACGGCGGGTGGCGATGACGACCGCGCCCGTCCGCCGGCGCGGGCGGCCACCGGCGGCGGTCGCGGGGGAGACCCGCGAACGCATCGTGCGCGCGGCCGCGGAGCTGTTCGCGGAGAAGGGGTTTCACGGCACCGGCGTCGCCGAGATCGGGGACCGCGCGGATGTGCAGCGCGGTGCGCTGTACTACCACATCGGGTCCAAGGAGGAACTGCTGTTCCAGATCCTGCGGGACTACACCGCGGTGATGTACGCCGAGGCCGGTGAGATCGCGGCGAGTGCGGACGATCCGATCACCAAGGTGCGCAGATTGATCCGCAGCCACATCCGGCTGATCATCGAGCACCGGCTCGAGGTCGCCATTCAACTGCGTGACGTCTCCGCACTGACCGGAGACCGCGCCGCCGACCTACAGGAACTGCGCGATCGGGTGCAGCGCTGCTGGCAGGATGTCATCGACGCCGGATACGCGGCAGGAGTCCTGCGTACGGCCGACCATGTCGTCACCAACGGCGTTCTGGGGATGTTGAATTCGGTGACGCTGTGGTACCGGCCGCGGGGCGGGCATACGCCGGACGAGATCGCCGACATCATCGCCACCACGGTATTGGACGGAATGACAAAGCAGACGAAAGGCTGATCATGGCTTGGGATTTCGAGACCGACCCGGAGTACCAGAAGAAGTTGGACTGGGTCGCCGAATTCGTCAGGACGGAGGTGGAGCCGCTCGATCTGATCGGGCTCAACCCCTACAACCGGGCCGACCCGCAAGTACGTGCGCTGCTCGAGCCGCTGCAGGAGCAGGTGAAGGAACAGGGCCTGTGGGCCTGCCACCTCGGCCCGGAGCTCGGCGGACCCGGCTACGGACAGCTGAAGCTCGCCCTGCTCAACGAGGTTCTGGGCACCTCGATGTGGGCGCCGCTGGTCTTCGGCTGCCAGGCACCCGATTCGGGGAACGCCGAGATCCTGGCCCACTTCGGCACTCCGGAGCAGAAGGCGAAGTACCTGCAGCCGCTGCTCGACGGTGAGATCGGCTCCTGTTATGTGATGACCGAGCCGACCGGCGGTTCGGATCCCACCTCCTTCCGGAGCCGCGCGGTGCGCGACGGCGCGGACTGGGTCATCAACGGCGAGAAGTGGTTCAACACCGCCGCCGAATACGCAACCTTCCACATCGTGATGGCGGTGACCGACCCGGACGCCCCGCCGCATCAGCGGCTGTCGATGTTCATCGTGCCCGCCGAGACCCCCGGTCTCGAGATCGTGAAGAACTTCCACGTCCACGGCTTCAGCGAGCACGAGGCGCATCTGCGGTTCACCGATGTGCGCATTCCGGCCGACCATCTGCTGGGCGCCGAGGGGCAGGGCTTCATCGTCGCCCAGACCCGGCTGGGCGGCGGGCGCGTGCATCACGCCATGCGCACGGTCGCCATGGTGCGCAAGGCCTTCGACATGATGTGCGAGCGCGCGGTATCGCGCCCGATGGGCAAGGGCGTGCTCGGCGGTAAGCAGATGACCCAGGAGCGCATCGCCGACAGCTGGATCGAGATGGAACAGTTCCGGCTGCTGGTCCTGCGCACCGCGTGGCGCATCGACAAGGAACAGGATTATCTGAAGGTGCGCAAGGACATTGCCGCCATCAAGGTCGCCATGCCGAAGGTGATGCACGATATCGCCCGTCGCGCCATGCATCTGCACGGTGCGCTCGGCGTCAGCGAGGATCTGCCGTTCGTGGACATGGTGAACTACGCCGAGGTGATGGCCATCGCCGACGGTCCCACCGAGGTCCACAAGATCACCCTCGCCAAGGAGGTTCTCAAGCAGTACGTGCCCGCGGATCCGGTGTATCCCAGCGGTTACCGACCCGTGCTGCGGGAGAAGGCGCGAGAACTGGTGGCACGCAAACTGGAGCACGCCGTCGGCAATTTCTGAGCGGGACGCGATCGTCAAAACCCATCGTCGCCGTTATGGCTCCGTTACCCTGGGCGCTGCAAGTCCGATGCCTGATGTGAGGAATCTCGATGGGTAGTACCTTGATCGACGTTGCCAACGTGCTCCTTGCCCACGCCGCCGCGTTCTGGAACTGGCTGGCCACCGGCTCGGCCGGGGCCCCACCACTGTGACGCGCTGAGCGTGGGTTCGCCCTCTCTTCGTCATCCCGGCGAAAAGCATGCCGGGATGACGAAGAAGGGCAGGTGCACCAAGGGGGATCGGTCAGGGGCGCGGTTCGATCCACAGCATTTCGGCGAGGACGCAGAGGGTGCCGTCGGGGGCTGTAAGTGCTACTCCGACAGTGTATTTGCGGCCATCCGCGGTGACGGGCCATGCATAGGACAGGTACTTCTCTCCGGCGTATACCGGCTGGCGGCAGGTGACTCGCATGGCCGCGGTGACGCCCCCGGAGCGCATGCCGGCGACTTGGACGGCCGCCCAGGCGCCCGGGCAATCCATGGCCGCCCAGACGTTCTCCGGTCCCAGCGCGCCGTCGTGGCCCGCCAGCTCGCGGTCCGGAATCCACGCGGCGACAATGAGATTGCGTGCGCGTATTCCCCAGGGAAACAACCGGAGGCCGCGTCCCGGCGGGCGGGTGACGCCGCAGCCGTAGCAATTGGTGTCCCAGCGGTTCGCCGCGGCCGACTTCGCCGACGCGGCCTCTGCCTCGGCCCACGACGGCGGGCTCGGGATGAGCAGCTCGGGTGGCTCGTCCGAGCGCGCCTGCGCCAGCAATGTCCCGTCGACCGAGGTCAGCGTGCCCGCCTCGGCCATGACGACGGGCGTGTCCACCGGAACCGTGCGGCGAAAGTCGACGCGCAGCGAATCCCCACCCACGCGACCGGCCAGCAGGCCCGCGACATATCCGCCGAACGCCACCCCCGGATAGCCGTGCACATGGCCGGGAATCGTGATCGTGTCAGCCCGCCTCATCGCGTCCCCCGTTTCTCTTGCCTCTTCGACCATACCGTCCCGGACGTGCGCTCAGCCCAGGGTGAGACCGCCGCCGTCGACGTACACCTTCTGCCCGCTGATGTACTCGGCGCGATCGGAGACCAGGAAGCGCACCATATTCGCCACATCCTCGGGTCGGCACACGCGACCGAACGGCGCTGCGCCGTCGAGCCGGTGGATATCGTCCAGGTCGGCGACGGCCTTCACCAGCCGCCGCCCCATCTCGGTGTCGACCAGCCCCGGCGCCACCACATTGACCCGAATTCCGTTGCGCCGCTCCTCGTTCGCCAGCGTGAACGCCAACGCCTCCAGGGCGGCCTTACCCATCGCGTACGGGGCCCCGCCCGCCCCGTAGTCGGCGGTGGCCACGCTGGACACCATCACGATGTCACCGCGCGGACGAGTCCGCATCGACGGCAGCACCAGCCGGGACACGTGATGGGCGCCCAGCGCGTGGGTGGCCACGACCCGCTGCAATTCGGCGGGATCGGTGTCGGCGACGAATCTGCCGCGGCTGGCGATCCCGGCGTTGTTGACCAGGATGTCGACGTGGCCGAACTCTTCGAGCACGCGGGCCACCATGCGCTCGTCGTCCTCGATCGAATCCACGCTCGCCTGCACCGCGATCGCCCGGCGTCCCTGCGCCGCGATCGCGGCGGCGACCTGCGCCGCCGCGTCCGCATCGGCGCGATAGTTCACCGCCACATCGGCGCCGTCCTCGGCGAGCGCGAGCGCGATCGCCCGGCCGATGCCCCGACCCGCACCGGTGACCAGCGCTACTCGTCCTTGCAAACTCATGGCGCCGACGATACCGACCGTCCCGCGGTCGCACCCGCTCGTTCCTCCGTCCCCGTGCTCTTGCCGTCCAGAAAGTGCCTGAGGGACAGCGGGGTTCCGCATTCGGGGCAGGAGAACGAGTGGGCTTCCGGTACCGGCGACGAATTGCTCTGGGCCGACCAATCGTTCGGCGCCGTGCGCGTCGTAGTGGAAGATGGCCTCGAAACACCATGCCATATCCGCCAGCCGCGCTCCGGCTCGCGAGTCGGTGCCGAGCAGTTCGGCCCCGCGCCGGGCGGTTTCGCCGGTAATCCTGTTCATTTCGGCGCTGACGACGGCCGTGCGGGCCCATACGTCGGGTCCGATGCTGTAGCGCTCGCGTCGGCCGTCGCGTTCGCGCCGCACCAGGGCGACTTCGGTGAGATAGCCCACCGCCTTCGAGATCGATGCCGGGCTGACCCGCAGCTCGGCCACCAATTCGGCGGCGGTGAAACTGTCGGCCTCGCTGAGGAACATGCGGGCGAAGACGCGGCATGCCATGCGGGGCAGGCCCATTCGCTCGAACAGCATGATCAGCTTGTCGCTCAGCACATCGATGACCTCCGAATCGCGGGGGGACTCGGCGGCGGTCGGTGGCAGCTGCGAGGCCGGCGGACGACGCCGTGCGCGCTGCTGCGTCGCGCGTTGCGCGGGTTCGGCACGATAGCTCGCCGGTCCGCCGTTGCGCATCACCTCCCGGGTGATCGTGGACGTGGGACGCTCGAGACGACGCGCGATTTCGGCAAAGGTGAGTCCCGCGGCCAGACCCGCGGTGATCTGTCGGCGCTCCGGATAGGCCAGTCGGCGTCCCGGCATGGGTTGCTCCTGAAAGTCGGTCGGGGACATGCATTTCGGGCGATTCCCCCCAAGAGTGGCATTCGTCCGCATCTCATTGCAACGTTTTTCCTCATAAGTTGCATTACCAGTCACCGCTATTGCAACGCGTCGGCAGATTTGACCGCGTTGTCCTGGGATTTTTCGAATTGCTTTCTTGCTGTCGATGTGAACGGTCTCTAGCGTGGTGGCACATTCACCAGGAGGAACAGCATGACCGAAACTCCCACCGAGGCAATCACCTTGCCGATCCTGCGTGACCCGGACCGCCCCTTCGACCCTGCCCCGGGGCTGGCCGAGCTGTGCGCCGAGCGGCCGCTCACCCGCATGAGATTCCCGGACGGCCACCTGGGCTGGCTGGCCACGAGTCACGAACTGGTCCGAGCGGTCCATGCCGACCCCCGTTTCAGCGTCCGCTATGAACTGCTGCACGACCCACTCCACGATGTGGACCTGACGCAGGCTCCGGCCCCACCCGGAGACCTCAGTGGCGTGGACGGACCCGAGCACACGCGGCTACGGCGCACGCTGACAGGCAAATTCACCGTCCGCAGAATAGCCCTGCTCACCTCGCGCATCGAGCAGATCAGCGCCGACCATCTCGATGCCATGGCCGAGCAGGGACCCCCGGTCGACCTGGTGACTGCCTACGCGCAACCTGTTCCGGCGCTGACGATCTGCGAACTGCTGGGCGTGCCCTACGACGATCGCGAGTTCTTCCAGCGGCAGGTGTCGACGATCATGGCGCCGGAGTCCTTCGAGGAGATGGGCGCCGCGTGGAACCGTATCGCCGAATACATCCACCGCCTGGCCGTCGCCAAGCGCGCCGAGCCGACCGACGACGTGCTCAGCGAGCTCACCCGCAGCGATATGCCCGACGACGAAGTCGCCGGGCTCGGCACGTTCCTGCTCGGCGCCGGATTGGAGACCACGCGAAACATGATCGCGCTGGGCGTCTTCGCGCTGCTGCGGCATCCCGAGCAGCTGGCGGCGCTGCGCGCCGACCCGGATCTGGCCGAACCCGCGGTGGAGGAGTTACTGCGCTATCTGTCGATCGTGCACACCAGCGCCCGGGCGGCTCTGGAAGATGTGGAGCTGGGCGGGCAGCTGATCAAGGCAGGGGAGACGGTGGCGGTGTCGATCAACGGGGCCAATCGTGATCCGCGCCGATTCGACGATCCGGACACCCTCGACGTGCGGCGGCGGGCCACGGGGCACATCGCGTTCGGTCACGGTGTGCACCAGTGCCTGGGTCAGCAGCTGGCCCGGGTGGAGATGCGGGTGGCCATTCCGGCTCTGCTGAACCGATTCTCCACTTTGCGCCTGGCGGTCCCTGCGGAGGAAATCCAGTTCCGTTACGGCAACATTCTCGGCGTGCAGCAGTTGCCGGTCGCCTGGTGAGCTACGGAAGCGGCTGGGCGCCACGCTGATTCAACATGACCGCCATCAGGCCGAGTTCCTGGCTCTGACCGGTAATCATGCCGCGCGCGGCTTCCTTCACAGGCCCGGAGGGCAGCGCGCGATCGGCGGCCCGGGCCATGGTGAGTCCGCCCTGATGGTGACGGTACATCAGTTGCAGGAACAGGATTTCCGCGTCGCGGCCGCGGACGGCGGAGAGGCGGTCGAGTTCGGCCATCGAGGCCATACCCGGCATGGTGGCCGGTGCGGCAGGCGTAGTGGTCGGCGAATGGTGATGTGCGGCAGCGGTATCGGGTCCGTCGCGCATCCAGGCCATCGGGTGGCGGGAGGTGGGAGCGGCATTGGCCAGCCGCAGCCAGCCGAGCATGGTGCCGATCTCGACTCGTTGCGTGTCGTCGATCTGCTGGGCCAGCTGCCGCACCGCCGGATCCACACCCGGGTCCAGTCGCTGCACCATCTGGATCGCCTGCTGGTGATGGGCCGTCATGTCCTGGGCGAATCCGATCTCCGTGCCGTCCAGAACCCGTGCGGGGGCGGCATTGTCGGGGAGAATCAGGGGGCGCAGTGCGGCACCGAGCACGAGCAGGATGACGGTGGCGGCGGCGTAGGCCGCGGGCCGCAGCCACCGGTCTGCGCGGTTCGGCGGGCCCGGCACTACGACCCCACGGTCGACTGCTGGTCCGGCGGTGGCGAATACACGTCGTTGTCGAGCTGCAGCACCATGAATCCGTTGTCGCTGCAGGTGGTCCACAGCTGGTTGCCGTGCCACTCGGGTGGTGCGAAGCACCAGTCGGAGGAGACGTCGCCGAAGGCCAGCATGAGGCTGCGCTGCGAGAATGCCTGGGCAGGGTCGAACTGGCCGTTGAGAATGGCCCGCGCGACCGAGAAGCCCTCCATCACCGGCGGCCCGATCAGCGAACCCAGCGCGTGCGGGGAATTCCACAGCTGCATGTTCTGACCCGTGCGGGCGGGCGGGTTGTAGTAGGCGATCTCGCGCACGCTGAACGGATCGCGCACATCGAATACCCGGATGCCCGAGGACTCCCAGCCGCAGGCCAGCGCGGTCGGGTCGTTGGGGCGGTCGGCGGCGCAGTAGTGGGCGTCGTAGGAGAACACCGAACCGCCCATGGCCGAAGCGATCAGGCTGTCCTGGTGGACAGGCATATTGATCTCGAGTTTGAGCTTGGCCGCGACCTCGGGGTTGGTGTCGTCGGAGACGTCGATGAGTTTGACACCGCCGGAACCGGCCTCGTCGACGGTGAACAGATACGGATTGCCGTCGTAGGTGACCGGGATGCTGTGCTGGGTGGCCCAGCCGTCGGTCCAGAACACCCGGCCGATGTGATGGACCTGCGGATTCGGATCCCGCCGTTGGACGGCGCTGATGTCCAGCACGGTGAAACCGCCGAGCGCCGACAGATACATGCGGTTGCCGTCGGCGCTGATCCCGAAGCCGTGCGCCTCGATCCCGGTCAAACCCTGCCAGATGACGTGGGGATTGGTGGGATCGGTGAGATCGACCGCGCTGACGAAACCGGGGGCGATGCCGGAGGCCCAATAGGTCCTGCCGTCGGGGGAGAATCCGCCCTCGTGGGTCGTGATCGGCAGCGGCATGGCCAGATTCGTGCCGGGGCCCGGATTGAGCAGCCGCGGATGCGCGCAGTCGGAGATGTCGTACACCGACAGATAGCCGATCCCCGTGCCGATGGGAACGCCGGTGCCCACCAGCAGTTTCCGGGCCTGGTTCACCTTCAGGCTCTCCCAGGTGCCCGCCAGCATCGCGGGCTCGGTGAGCGAACCGGTCAGCACCGGATGGGCCGGATCGGAGACGTCGAGCACCTGGACGCCCTGTGCGGGGTTGAGGAGATTGCCGGGGAAGAACGAACCGGTGTAGGAGCAGTGGTCGTAGGTGGTGGAGGTGATTCCGCCGCCGTGGCCGGCGTAGCCGCCCACCAGCGACATATTGCAGGTGTAGCCGCGGGTGCTGCGACCGCTGTTGCGATCGGCGGCCGGAACATCGCCCTGCAGACCGGGTTCCGGGGCCGAGCCGGGACCACAATCCGCGCGCGGCACCGAAACCTGTCCCACATCGAGGAATTCCCGCACCTGATTGGCGATATCGGAGTGCAGATCGGCCGACGCCCCGCCGAGCGGCAGCACCGCCGCCCCCAACAACGCCGCCACCAGCACGACCAACGGCCTGGATCGTCGAAAACCCGTGAACCGCCCCATCGCGGCACCCCCAACTTCCGAACCGAAAACGCTACCCGCCTAGGCGAAACCCCCGGTATCCACTACCGCAAGTCACGCCAACAAGTCGAAACGGTAACGCATTCATCGCCTCATCACACCGGTTTTCAAGAACCTGTTCCAGTTCCGTTGCGGGCCGCGCCTCTGCTCATCTGCTGTAGGGCTGTGCCTGTGCTTGCCCGTGGTAGGGCTGTGCCTGTGCTTACCTGCTGTAGGGCTGTGCCTGTGCTTACCCGCTGTAGGGCCGTGCCTGTGCTTACCCGCTGTAGGGCCGTGCCTTTGCTTACCCGCTGTAGGGCCGTGCCTTTGCTTACCCGCTGTCCCGGCCCCCTAGGGCCGGGACAGCGGGTTCATCGTTTCGCCCCCGGCGGCGAGGAGGGCTTCGGACGTAACCCGAAGGCGCTCACGCAGATCCACGGCTCGATCCGCCAGCTCTGCTTGTTCACGAACGTATTCCGCCCGGCCTGCGGGGGTTTCGATGCGGACCGGGGTGTAGCCGAATTCCGACAGGTCGTAGGGGCTGGCGCGCATGTCGAGTTCGCGGGCGGTGCAGGCGAGTTCGAAGCAGTCGAGCAGGAGGTCGGAATCGATCAGGGGGACCAGTTTGAACGCCCATTTGTAGAGGTCCATGTTGGCGTGTAGGCAGCCGGGCTGTTCGCGGCGGATCTGGTCGTCGCGGGTCAGGGGTTCGGCGTTGCGGGGGGCCGCCTGGGGGGTGAAGAAGCGGAAGGCGTCGAAGTGGGTGCAGCGCAGCGACATCGACTCCACCACCCGGTCGGTTCCGGCGTGCCCGAGGCGCAGCGGGACCTGACGGTGGCGCACCTCGTCGGTGCGGTACACCATCGCCCATTCGTGCAGGCCGAAACACGACAGCTGGGCGGGACGGGCCGCCGTGGCGCGCAACAGGTTCGCGATGAATTCGATGGTGTCGTGGCGGCGGGCGAGAAAGGCGGGGTCGGCGGTCCAGGCGGGCGCACCCGTTGATCCGGCATGCTGTCGGCCGGAATCCACCTCGTGGTAGCCGCGAGCATTCGCATACTCGGTCGCATTCTCCAGTGCCACACCGTATCCGGGATGCCAGCGCCGCAGCTGCGCGGGCTTGTGCCCGTAATAGGTGAACAGGAAGTCGATCACCGGATGTTTCGCGCCCGCCGCGCGGTGCTCCAGATACGGCCGGATCAACTCGTCCACTCTCACCCGATGCGCCGCCGACCGGACACGCCAGTCATGCTCGGGCACCGTGACAACGGCGGTGGTCTCGGTCATTCCGCAACCCGGTGGGTCGCGTCGCGCACCGTGCCCACGAACTCCTCGACCAGATCCTCGAGCGCCACGATGCCCACGGTGTTGCCGCGGCTGTCGACCACCCGGCCGAGATGGCTGTTGGTGCGCCGCAGCCGGGCCAGCGCCTCGTAGAGCGTGGTGCCCATGCTGACGGTCGGCAGCGGGCGGATATCGGTGCGCGGGATCGGGGTCGACGGGCCCGCCGAATCGTCGGCCACCTTGTCCAGCACATCCTTCACATGCAGGTAGCCGACCAGCGACCCGTCGGTGGTGCGGACCGGGTAGCGGGAGAATCCGGTCTCGGCGACCGCGGTCTCGATATCGCCGAGGGTGGTGCCGTCGCCGCGCAGCGGCACGCAGCGCGTCTTGGCCAGCGGCACCATCACATCGGCGACGATGCGGTCGGTGGTGCCCAGCGCCTGGGTGAGCCGGCGGTGCTCCTCCTCGTCGAGCAGTCCCTCCGAGCGGGATTCGCCGATCATCTCCGCCAGCTCCACCGTCGACACGGTGGCATCGAGTTCGTCCTTCGGCTCGATCCGCAGTGCCCGCAGCGTCAGATTGGCCGCCACGTTGTACAGCGTGATCAGCGGCCGGGCCAGTCGCAACCACAGCAACAGCACCGGAACCAGCAGCAGCGCACCGCGTTCCGGCCCGGCGAGGGCGATATTCTTCGGAATCATCTCGCCCAGCAGCATGTGCAGCATCACCACGACCGCAAGCGCCAGCGCGAACGCCAGCGGATGCAGCAACTCCTGCGGGACCCCGAACAGATCGAACGGCCGCTCCAGCAGATGCGCCACCGCGGGTTCGCCGATGCGGCCCAGCAGCAGCGAGCAGATCGTGACACCCAGCTGCGCGGCGGCCAGCATCATCGACAGGTGCTCCCCGGCGCGGATGACCGTGTTGGCGCGGCGTTTACCCTGGGCCGCAAGGGCTTCCAGGCGGTCGCGGCGGGCGGTGATGAGCGCGAATTCGGCGCCGACGAAGAAGGCGTTGCCGCCCAGCAGCAACAGCGTCAGCAGCAGTCCCACCAGATCACCCATGGCTGCGCTCCCAGGTCCGCAGCGCGTCGGCGTCCACCGGCCGCAGCAGGATGCGGTCGATGCGCCGCCCGTCCATCCGCTCCACCCGGGCCAGCCAGCCGCCGGAGGTGTGCGGTTCCATCGAACGCTCCTGTCCGGAACCCGAATCGGGGAGCAGTACCTCGTCACCGGCCACCGGGATCCGGCCGAGCCGGGTCAGCACCAGGCCGCCGAGGGTTTCGTATTCGCCTTCGGGCGCGGTGTAACCGGTGGCCCTGGTCACCTCGTCGATGCGCAGCAGACCCGAGCAGTTCCACCCGGCCGCGGTGCGGCGGACGTCGAGTTCCTCCTCGTCGTGTTCGTCGCGGACGTCGCCGAGGATCTCCTCGATGATGTCCTCCATCGTGACCAGCCCTGCGGTGCCACCGTATTCGTCGACGACCAGCGCCACCTGCATACCGTCGGCGCGCACCCGCTCGAGCACCGTGTCACCGTCGAGGCTGGCCGGGACGATCGGCACCGGATGGGCGATCGAGCGCAGCTTCACCCGGCCGCGCTGCGACACCGGATGCAGGAACGCCTGTTTGATATGCACGATGCCGAGGGTGTTGTCCAGGTCGCCGTCGATGACCGGGAAGCGGGAGAAGCCCGTCCGCCCGGCCGCGGCGATCAGATCGGCGATGGTGTCGTCCTGGTCCAGTGATTCGATCTTCACGCGGGGGGTCATGAGCTCCTCGGCGCTGCGGTCGCCGAACTCCAGGGACCGGTCCACCACCTGCGCGGTGCGCTGATCGAGGACGCCGCGCTTGGCGGAGGTGCGCACCAGCGAGCCCAACTCCTCCGGCGATCGGGCCGAGCGCAGCTCCTCGGCGGGTTCGATACCGAATCCGCGCACCACCGCATTGGCGCTGCCGTTGAGGAATCTGATCAACCACTTGAACGTCGCGGAGAAGGCGATCATCGGCCCGGCGGTCCAGCGGGCGGTGGTCAGCGGCGCGGAGATGGCGATGTTCTTGGGCACCAGCTCGCCGTAGGTCATCGACAGCGAGGTCGCCAGCACCAGCGCGAGCACCAGCGAAATGCCGTGTGCGGCACCGGCACTCGCGCCCAGTGCGGTACACAGCGGTTCGATCAGCCGGGCGAGCACCGGTTCGGCGATGTAACCGGTGACCAGGGTGGTGATGGTGATGCCGAGTTGAGCGCCCGACAGCTGGAACGACAGCGTGCGATGGGCCTGGCGGACCTGCCGGGCGCGCAGATCTCCCTCGCGAGCATGCGCTTCGACTGTGCTGCGTTCCAGCGCGGTCAGGGAGAATTCCGCGGCAACGAACAACGCGGTGCCCGCGGTGAGCGCGACGAAGCCCACCAGGCTGAGCACCGTGAGCACGACCGACACTGTCAGCACCACCCCGAACGGATGGGAGGAACTGGGGTAATGGGGGCGCCGGGTATGTCACCCGGCTCGGTAGAGGACCCCTCCTGTGTGGCGCCCTCGGACGCGGGTGACAACTGATTCCTTTCGCAGGTGGGAGCGGATGGACGTGCTCGGTTGTTCGAGCCACGGGATCACGGATCCCGTGGCTCGGCTACGTCTATGCTACCGGGTCCCCGACCCCCGCTCCGCACCGAGCCACGCCGACCCGGCCCACCTATTCAGGCCTGTGACCTGGCTTACCAGCCGGAGGGGAGCGGACGGCCCTCGGCGAAGCCCGCGGCGGACTGGACGCCGAGGACGGCCTTGTCGTGGAGGTCGGCCAGGCTGCGGGCACCCGCGTAGGTGCAGGCGCTGCGCACACCGGAACAGATGTGGTCGATGAGGTCTTCCACGCCGGGGCGCTCGGGGTCCAGGCGCATGCGCGAGGAGGAGATGCCCTCCTCGAACAACGCCTTGCGGGCGCGGTCGAAGGCGCCGTCGGAGGCCGTGCGGGCGGCGACGGCGCGCTTGGACGCCATGCCGAAGCTCTCCTTGTAGGCGTTGCCGTCGCGGTCCAGGCGCAGGTCGCCGGGGGACTCGTAGGTCCCGGCGAACCAGGAGCCGATCATGACGTTCGACGCACCGGCGGCCAGCGCCAACGCCACGTCGCGGGGGTGGCGCACACCGCCGTCGGCCCAGATGTGCACGCCCAGTTCCTTTGCCGCGGCGGCACATTCGGCGACCGCGGAGAACTGCGGGCGGCCCACCCCGGTCATCATGCGGGTGGTGCACATCGCGCCCGGGCCCACGCCGACCTTGACGATGTCGGCACCGGCCTCGGCGAGGTCACGGGTGCCCGCGGCGGAGACCACGTTGCCCGCGACCAGCGGCACACCGAGCTTCAGATCGGCGACGGCACGCAGCGCCTCGAGCATCTTCACCTGGTGGCCGTGCGCGGTATCGATCACCAGCACGTCGGCACCGGCGTCGACCAGGGCCTTGGCCTTGGCGGGAACGTCGCCGTTGATGCCGACCGCGGCGGCGACGCGCAGCTTGCCGTGGGCGTCGACGGCCGGGTCGTAGATGCCGGCCCGGACCGCGCCCTTGCGGGTCATCACGCCCGCGAGGGCGCCGTCGGCGTCGGTCAGCACGACCAGCGCGGCGTGCTGGCTGTCGAGCAGTTCGAACAGCGCGCGCGGCTCGGTATCGGCGGGGGCGGTGAGGAAATCGGTGGCGGCCACGGTGTGCAGGCGCGCGAACCGGTCCACATCCGTGCAGGACTCCTCGGTGACCACACCGACCGGCTTGCCGTCCTGAACGACCACGACCGCGCGGTGGGCGCGCTTGTGAATCAGCGCCAGCGCCTCGGACACCGAGTGATCCGGGCCGAGGGTGACCGGGGTTTCGGCGGTCAGCGAGCGGCTCTTGACGTAGGAGATGGTCTTGGTGACCGCGCTCATCGGCAGATCCTGCGGCAGCACCACGATGCCGCCGCGTCGGGCGACGGTCTCGGCCATCCGCTTACCGGCGACGGCGGTCATATTCGCGACCACGATCGGGATGGTGGTGCCGGTCCCGTCGTTGGTCGACAGGTCGACGTCGAAACGCGACGCGACATCGGTCCGATTGGGGACGAGGAAGATGTCGTCGTAGGTCAGGTCGTACGGCGGCGTATGGCCGGGAAGAAACTGCACTTTGGCCATTGTAGGGGAATGCCCGATGTGTGCGGAAAACCCGGGGTGCCTCGCGCTGTGCCTGGTCACGGCCCGGTCGCGCGATCGCTACGAGTGCGCCTCGTGGCGGCGGGTGAGCCGCTGCCACCATCGGGTCCGCGGCGGCGTGGTCCGCGGCTCCGTGGCGGCGGCCGGGGCGGGCCGTCGCCTGTCCTCGCGCCACTGCCGCACGATCTCGTCCACCTCGACCGGAGCGACCTGCACGTACGGACCGTGCGGCAATCGCAGCCAGTTCGTGATGCGCTCGTTGAGTTTGGTGACGTATTCGCGCACCTGATGTTCGGCGCTCATCCGGGCGACGGTCCGCGGTAAGCGTTCCAGGTCGCGCCGCAGCAGCAGGGAGGTCGGCAGCATGCCCTCGCCCCCCACGTTCTCGCGGCGCAAATAGTCCTTCAGCCACCAGTTTTCGTCGTAGGGCAGGCCCGCATCGGGCAAAGGTTTACCCGCACCCGGCAGGTTATCGAAATCGCCGCGCTCGGTGGCTTCGCGAATCTGCTTGTCCAGCCACGATTCATAGCTCATGCCCACGGGCTTGCGCTCGGTCATCTCATCCCCCTTGATGATCTACCCGGTCCCACCAGCCTATCGTGTCCTCGATCAGGCAGAGTGTCGGCGGCGGCGGGGATTGCGGGCGTGGTCGCGCGGTGCCGTGCGGCGGCGGTCCGCGGGGCGCGCGGGCTTGGTCTCCGGCACCGGGGGAGCGGCGGGATCGGGAATGGGAGCACCAGAGGGTGGGCGGGCGCCCGTAACGGAGGCGATCTCGTTGGGCGGCAACGTGATTGCGGTGACCCCTGCGTCGGCCATGAGTTTTTCGGTGTCGGTGCGGTCGTCGGGGGTGACGAGTGTGACCACGGTGCCGGTGGCGCCCGCTCGGGCGGTGCGGCCGGCGCGGTGCAGGTAGGACTTGGGGTCGGTGGGTGGGTCGACGTGGACGACCAGGGAGATGGCGTCGACGTGGATGCCGCGGGCGGCGACGTCGGTGGCGACCAGGACGGGGGCGGTGCCGTCGGTGAAGGCCGCCAAGGCGCGGCTGCGTTGGTTCTGGGCCTTGCCGCCATGGAGCGCGACCGCCGCGACGCCGGCTTCGCGGAGTTGGCGGGCTAGTTTGTCGGCGGCGTATTGGGTGCGGACGAACAGCAGCGTACGGCCTTCGCGGGCGGCGATTTCGGAGACGGTCCTGCGTTTGTGTGGCTTGCGGATGTGCAGCAGGTAGTGCGTCATTGGCGAAGGCGGCTGCGCGGCAGCGTCATTCGGCTCCAACATGGTCTCGCGTCCCGAATCGGGCACGGCCGCAGGAGGAGTCGCCGAATCCGCGGTATCCACCGAATGTCGCACCGGCTCACGCAGATACCGCCGCACCAGCGTGTCCACGGCCTCGTCGAGAGTGGCCGAGAACAACAGATGCTGAGCCTCGGCCGGTATGTGATCGAGCAGCGTGGTCACCTGCTCGAGGAAGCCGAGTTCGGCCATGTGATCGGCCTCGTCGACCGCGACCACCCGCACCGCGTCGAGCGCGATGGCGTCCCGGTCGATCAGGTCGGTCAGACGGCCGGGGGTGGCGATGAGCAGATCCACGCCGCGTGCGAGGCGGTCGGTCTGGCGTTTGATCGGGACGCCACCGACCGCGGTGCCCAGCCGCAGGCCGAGGGCGAGCGCCGGATCATCCAGCGCCTGCTCGATCTGCAGGGCCAGCTCCCGGGTCGGCGCCAAAACAAGACCTCGTGGTTTCTTTGGGGCCGAGGCGCCTCGCGTGAGCCGCACCAGCATCGGAAGCCCGAAGGCCAGCGTCTTCCCGGAACCCGTTGCGGCCCGGCCGAGGACGTCGCGCCCGGCGAGAATGTCCGGGATCACGGCCGCCTGGATCGGGAAGGGGGTCTCGAGACCGTTGCGGCGCAGCGACTGCACCAGAACCGCGGGCAGGCCCAGGTCGGCGAATCGGGGGTCAGGCACTGAACAACCGGCTCAGCTCGACCAGCCACGGAATCGCCACCGCCAAGGTGGGCACCACGAGAATGGCCGCGGCCGCCAGGTAGGCCGCGGTCGCGATGCGCAGATCGCCGAGCGGTCCGGCGAGTCGTTGAATCCTGATCAGGGTGGTCGGACCGCCGACGGCCATCGCCCCCTGCGGCGCCGTGGAATTCGAGCAGGCCACCAGCGCGCGGGCCAGGGGAGTGGGGCCGGTGACCTTCACCGCGGAGTCGTCGGCGAGCAGTTCGATCAGCAGCTTCACCGAATCCAGCGCCGACTTGCTGCGGACGAACCGGGGGAAGGCCTCGTGGGCCGCGGTGAACGCCTCGAGGACCAGGTCGTGGCGGGCCCGCAGATGCGAGCGCTCATGGCTGACGATCGCGGTGAGCTCGGCATCGGTCAGATTGGCGAAGGTGCCCTGGCTCAGCACCACCCGTCGGCGCAGCCCGGGCAGGCAGTAGGCGATCGGTTCGGACGCGGCCAGCACCCGGATATCGCCCGCCTTGCGCTCGGCATGCCGGTAGTCGCCGCCCTGATCGAGCAGATCCACCAGCATGCGATGGCGGGCGCGGCGCCGCCGGGTATGGACGCCCACCCGGACCACCGCATAGATCAGTCGCGCACCGACCAGCAGGGTCAGCGCGAACACGATCACGTACGCCAGCCACAGCGGCAGGCCCAGGACGTCGATCTCCCGCGTGGGCGAGGTGGTGGGACGGCCGTCCGGTCCGGGCACCAGCAGCAGGCTCGCGATCGCCAGACCGGATCCGAAGGCGCTCAGGACCGCCGCCAGCGCTACCGCCTGCCACAGGACCAGTGCCGCGCGCGGTGTCCGGTACGGCCAGGTGGCTCGAGCGAGCAACGACGGGACCGGTCCCGCGAGAAGCAAAGCGAGACCGGCGAATACCGGCGCGGTTGCGTTCATGCTCAGCTCACTGCGTTGTGGGGCCAGGGGCCCGAGATCGCGGCGCTCTGCAGTTGTCCGTGACGGGAGGAGCACCGCAGAACTACTGCGGCGGGGCGACTCCTTCGTCATCGGACGCGTTGCGCGCGGCCTCGGCATCTTCGAGCTTAGCGAGTGCCTCGCGCAGTGCGGCAGCCTCGTCCTTCCCGACGGCCTCGACGAAGTGCACCAGGGCGGCCCGGCGGCTGCCGACCTCGTCGGCCTGCTGCAGGGCGTCCACCATCAGACTCGCGACGAGTTCGTCGCGGGTGTGCACGGGTGCGTAGCGGTGCGCGCGGTCGTCGCGCTGCTGCACGACTAGGTTCTTTTTCGCCAGCCGCTGCAGCACGGTCATCACCGTGGTGTACGCGAGTTCGCGGCGCGCCGCGAGGGCCTCGTGGACCTGCCGGACCGTCTGGGGTTCATCGGCCGACCACAACTGGTCCATAACCGCTTTCTCGAGTTCACCAAGACCTGCCATTCCACAAGTTTACGGAGGCAACGACACAAATGCGTACTACTTGTTGTCGTAACCCGCCGGTTGCTGTGTGGGATTTTTCATAGCCCAGGTCGGGCACGTATTACCGTGCCCGAACATCTCGCCGGCGTGGCGCGTCAGGCGGGCTGTCCCGGTTCCGCACCGGGGACGTGCACCGGCAGGACGTGGCGGGTGCCGATCGGGACGATCATCGGTCGGCCGGACACCGGGTCCCGGTGTACCTCGGCGCGCAGGCCGAACACCTCCCGCAACAGCTCGGCATCGATCACCTCGGCGGGTGAGCCCTGGGCGAGGACACGCCCGGAGCGCATGACGATGAGCCGGTCGCTGTAGCGGATGGCCAGGTTCAGATCGTGCAGCACCATGACCACGGTGCGCCCGAGGTCGTCGTGCAGCCGGTCGACCAGGTCGAGCACCTCGAGCGAATGGGCGAGATCGAGGTAGGTGGTGGGCTCGTCGAGCAGCAGGATGTCGGTGCCCTGGGCCAGGGCCATCGAGATCCAGGCGCGCTGGCGCTGGCCGCCGGACAGTTCGTCGAGGGTGCGGTCGGCGAGCTCGGCGATGCCGGTCTGCGCCAGCGCGGCGGCCACCTCGGTCTCGTCCTCGGCCGACCACTGCCGCAGCCAGGACTGGTGCGGGTGCCGGCCGCGGGCCACCAGATCGGCGACGGTGAGGCCCTCGGGTGCGATCGGAGTCTGCGGCAGCATGCCGACGATGCGGGCCACGTCGCGGGTCTTGCGGGTGGCGATCGCCTTGCCGTCCAGGAGGACCCGGCCCGCCTGCGGGCGCAGCAGTCGGCCGAGCGCGCGCAGCAGCGTCGACTTGCCGCAGCCGTTGGGGCCGATGATCGTGGTGATCAGCCCGGGTTCGACGGTGAGCGACAGGCCGTCGACGACGGTGCGGCTGCCGTAGCCGAGGGTGAGGTCATCGGCGGCGAGTCGATGCGGGGTGGCGGTCATGAGAGGGTCGCCTTCCGGTTCACGCGCATGAGCAGCAACAGCAGGAACGGTCCGCCGAGGGCGGCGGTGACGATGCCGACGGGCAGGTCGACGGGAAAGACCGTGCGGGAGAGCACGTCCGCACCGACCACGATCAGCGCGCCGGTGAGAGCCGAGCCGATCAGCGGTTCGCCCGGTGTGCGCAGCACTCGCCGCGCGAGCTGCGGTGCGGCCAGCCCCACGAACGACAGCGGACCCACGGCGGCGGTGGCGAGTCCGGCGGCGGCCACGCTCGCGCCGAGCAGCAGCGCCTGCTGGGTCTGCACGCGCACGCCCAGGGCACGGGTGGTGTCGCTGCCGAAACGCAGGGCCGCCAGCGTGCGGGCCGAGGCGGCGGTGACGGCCAGCACCAGGGCGAGCCCGATCGCGGCCGGGACCGCCCGGGTCCAATCGGCACCGTTGAGCGAGCCGGTCAGCCACAGCTGCGCGCGGGAGGCGTCGGCCAGGCTGGCGCGAGTGAGCAGCCAGCTGATGCCCGCCATCAGGATGGCGTTCACGCCGATGCCGATGAGCACCAACCGGATTCCGGTGATGCCCAGATCGCCGGTGTGGGTGCGGCCCCAGGCGAGTAGGTAGATGGCGGCGGCGGTGAGCAGCGCACCGGCCAGGGCGGCCAGCGGAACTCCGAACGCCGCGGCGAATCCCGTGGTGGCGCCGCCGGTTCCGGCGAGCACCGCGACCGCGGCGAATCCGGCCCCCGAGGTGATACCGAGAACGTCCGGGCTGGCCAGCGGATTGTGCAGGATCGACTGGGTGACCGCACCCGCGATGCCGAGCGCGGCCCCGGCGACGACCGCGGTCACCGCCCGCGGCAGCCGCGAATCGAGAATGATGAATCGCTGCGCCCGGCTGCCGCCGCCGCTGAGCACATCCAGCACCCGCCCGATCGGAATGCGGTACTCCCCGATCGAGATGTCCACGGCGAACAGCACGAGCAGACCGACGGCCAGCGCAACGACGGTGAGCACCATCGTGATGCGCAACACCGTCGAGAACCGGCCCACGCGGACCGCGGGTCGTACCCGGGCCGTCTCGTGCTGCGAAGCCGGTTGCGTCGAAAGACTCACGACCACACCGCCTTCCTACGCTTCACCGGTCGATCGGCCTGCCGTCCACGGTATCTCCCGGTAGTGGGCGGGGCGGACGTGGTCATAGCGCGGCAACCTTGCGCCGCCGGATGAGCAGGATGAAATACGGCGCGCCCACGACCGACAGGACGATGCCGGTCTGGAGTTCGCCCGGGAGTGCGACCACCCTGCCCGCAATGTCGGCGAGTAGGAGGACAAGGGCGCCGAGCAGGCCCGAATAGGGCAGCAGCCAGCGGTGATCCGGGCCGGTGACGGTGCGGGCGAGGTGCGGGGCGATCAGTCCCAGGAACGCGATCGGCCCGACCGCGGCCGTGGCGGCGCCGGTCAGCAGCACGACGGCCGCCAAGCCCAGGGCGCGATTGCGGGCGATGTTCACCCCGAGGCCGCGGGCCACCTCCTCGCCGAGGCCCAGGGCGTTCAAGCCCGGCGTGGCGGCCAGCGCGAGGACGACACCGACCGCGATGAACGGCAGGACCTCGCGAAACACCGTCATATCGTGTCCGGCGACCGAACCGACCACCCAGTAGCGGTAGGTGTCCATGGCCGCGGGGTCCAGCAGCACAACGGCATTGGTCAGCGCCTGCAGCAGTGCGGTCACCGCCGCACCCGCAAGGATCAGGCTCAGGGGACTGGCCTTACCGCCACCGGCCGCCGACGCCGCGAAGACGACCACACCCGCGATCAGCGCGCCCGCGAAGGCCGGCCCGATGTGCTGCGGCAGCCGGGTCAGCCCGAACAGATGGATCCCCAGCGCCGCCAGGAAGCCCGCACCGGCATTGATTCCGAGCAGCCCGGAGTCGGCCAGCGGGTTGCGGGTGTAGCCCTGCATCAGCGCGCCCGCCATCCCCAGGGCCAGGCCGGTGAGCACGGCCAGAGCCGTGCGCGGCAGTCGCAGCTCCCGCACGATCTGGTCCGCGGGCGTGGCGGCCGGGCAGCTCAGCGGCCAGCCTCCCGGGCAGGCCACGGCGTCGTACACCGCGGTCAGCGGCAGCGAGCGCGCGCCCACGGCGAGTCCGGCGGCCACCGTGACCAGCAGCAATGCGGTCAGGAGCAGCAGGCCCGCCGCGCGGTGCCGTTTGAAGGTGACTGCAGCGGGCACGGCGACGAATAACTCCTGACGTGATTTCTTCCATTGCTCGGTAAGTCTGGTAAGCCTAACCTATCTTCCGTTTCGGCCCGCAATGCCAATCGACGAGGAGGTTCGATGTCCGAACCGATGACCGCCTGCCCAGCACGCCGCTCCGAGGTGGCCTTCGGACAGGCCTGTGCCCGCCTGCGCGCCCTACAGCCGGAACATCCGCGCGTGTATGCCGTGGCCGCCATGGCCGAGCAGGGACGGCGGCGCTGGTGGCGGCTGGCCGACGGGATGCGCGAGGGCCGCATCGAACTCATGTACCGCCGCCACGCCGCCGAGATGATCAGCTCCGATATCGCCGCGGAAGTCGTTGCGACAGCGCTCGTTCACGCCGTGATCGGCCGGGTGGTAGCGCTGCTGGTGTCCGAGGGACGCGCCTGGGATCCCGGCCTCGAGAACCTGTGGGTGCACACCGACAACGATGGCGGTATCGACTGGGCGGGCCTGTCCGACACCACGATTCGGGTGATCGATGGCGACCCGCTGGCGGGTGAGCCCGGTGTGGTGGCGCTGCCGTGCGAGCGTGCGATGTCGGTGTGGCTCGCCCATCGCTGCGAGGCCGCGCTGACGCTCGTGCAGCAGAGCATGTCGCGCTGTGCGGCGTTGAGCGCCCGGCGATTCTGGCCGCTGGTGACCGAAACCGTTGTCGGCGCGGCCACTTACGTCCCCGATCTGGCGGGCACCTCCTCGACGCTGGGTGCCGAACGCGGGCAGGGTCTGCTCGCGGCGATGCAGGATCGCGGAATGCCCGTGCGTCGCCCTTGCCTTGTTAGGTAAGCCTGCCCTACACTCAATCTCGGCGTTCGGATCGCGCGGAGTCCCGAGGGCTGCGGTCGACTCCCGATCCTGTGCCGCGGCGGGCCCCACCCTCCAAGTGGGGCCCGCCGCTTCGTTCGATGATTGCCTTGTGTAACTGTTTTCCTATGACACAGCATGATCAGCCCGAGATTCGTTCGCTGGCGGACGTGACTCCCGAGGTCATGACGCGAATCAGCGAAGGCACCTTCTCCGATCTGATCGGCCTGAAATTCACCGAGCTGCGGCCGGATCGGGTCGTGGGGGAGTGGGCGGTGTCTCCGCAGCTGTATCAGCCCGCCGGGATCGTCAACGGCGGGGTGTACTGCACGGTGATCGAGACCCTGGCCAGTGTCGGCGGCGGCGTCTGGTACGGCACCCGGGGCAAGGTCGTCGGCGTCAACAACAACACCGACTTCCTGCGCGCGGTGCGCGAGGGCATGCTGCGCGGTGTCGCGACGCCGATCCATCAGGGCCGGTCGCAGCAGCTGTGGCAGGTGGTGATCACCGACGAACAGGACCGGGTGGTCGCCCGAGGACAGGTGCGGCTGCAGAATCTGCCCGCCACCGCCTGACCCCGGGGCGCGTGCCAGAATATTCGCCCACATGACATTCGATTCGCCGAGGAGCACGCATGCGATTGTCGCCGCATGAGCAGGAACGACTGATGCTCAGCTACGCGGCCGAGCTGGCTCGGCGCCGAAAGGCCCGCGGGCTCAGGCTCAATCACCCCGAGGCGGTCGCGATCATCACCGACCACGTGCTCGAGGGCGCGCGCGACGGCCGCACCGTGGCCGAGCTGATGGCATCGGGCCGCACGGTGCTCACCCGCGCCGACGTCATGGACGGTGTGCCGGAGATGATCGAGGACGTGCAGGTCGAGGCGACCTTTCCGGATGGCACCAAACTCGTCACCGTGCACCACCCGATCGGCTGAGGCGAGATCATGGTAGCGGACAATTCCGGCGAAAAGGACGGCCGGGCGGGGATCGTGCCCGGCGAATTCCTTTATGCCACAGACCCGGTCGAGATCAACGCCGGGGCCGATCGCATCGAACTGGAGGTCGTGAACACCGGCGACCGCCCGGTGCAGGTCGGCAGCCACGTGCACTTCCCGCAGGCCAATGCCGCGCTGGAGTTCGATCGCGAGGCCGCGCACGGCCGGCGGCTCGATATCCCCGCCGGAACCGCCGTGCGCTTCGAACCCGGTCTGCCCCAGCGGGTTTCGCTGGTGCCACTGCGCGGCACGCGCGAGGTGTACGGCATCAGCCGCACCGCTCCCGGGCCGCTGGACATTCCACCGCCGCCCGGTCGGTCGGCATCCACCGAACGCGGAATCCTGGACGGAACGCTATGAGTGAACTGAGCCGTGCCCGCTACGCCGAGCTGTTCGGGCCGACCACCGGGGATCGAATTCGCCTGGCGGACACCGACCTTCTCATCGAGATCACCGAGGATCGCAGCGGGGGACCGGGTCTGGCCGGTGACGAGGCGGTCTTCGGCGGCGGCAAGGTGCTGCGCGAATCGATGGGCCAGGCCCGCGCCACCCGTGCCGAAGGCACCCCCGACACCGTCATCACCGGTGTGGTGATCGTCGACCACTGGGGAATCATCAAGGCCGACATCGGCATTCGCGACGGGCGCATCTGTGCCATCGGCAAGGCCGGTAATCCGGACATCATGGACGGAGTCCATCCGGATCTGGTGGTGGGACCGTCGACCGAGATCATCTCCGGTAACGGCCGCATCGTCACCGCGGGCGGCATCGACTGCCATGTGCACTTCATCTGCCCGCAGATCCTCGGTGAGGCGTTGACCGGCGGCATCACCACCATGATCGGCGGCGGTACCGGACCCGCCGAGGGCAGTAAGGCCACCACCGTGACGCCGGGTTCCTGGCATCTGGGCCGGATGCTGGAGGCGACCGACGGCTGGCCGGTGAACATCCTGCTGCTCGGCAAGGGCAACACCGTACGGCCCGAGGCGCTGTGGGAGCAATTGCGCGGCGGCGCGGGCGGTTTCAAGCTGCACGAGGACTGGGGCACCACCCCGGCTGCCATCGATGCGTGCCTCACCGTCGCGGATGCGGCGGGGGTGCAGGTGGCGCTGCATTCGGACACGCTCAACGAGGCCGGATTCGTCGAGGACACCCTGGCCGCCATCGCGGGCCGGGCGATTCACTCGTATCACACCGAGGGCGCCGGGGGCGGGCACGCACCCGACATCATCACCGTCGCAGCGCATCCCAATGTGATGCCCTCCTCCACCAATCCGACCCGGCCGCACACCGTCAACACCCTCGATGAGCATCTGGACATGCTCATGGTGTGCCACCACCTGAATCCGGCCATCCCGGAGGATCTGGCCTTCGCCGAGAGCCGGATCCGGCCCTCGACCATCGCGGCGGAGGATCTGCTGCACGATCTGGGGGCGATCTCGATGATCGGCTCGGATGCGCAGGCGATGGGCCGCATCGGCGAGGTGGTGATGCGCACCTGGCAGACCGCGCACGTGATGAAGCGCCGCCGCGGCGCACTGCCCGGCGACGGTGCCGCCGACAATCGGCGGGTGCAGCGCTACGTCGCGAAATACACCATCTGCCCGGCGATCACCCACGGCCTCGACCACGAGATCGGCTCGGTCGAGGTGGGCAAGCTGGCCGATCTGGTGCTGTGGGAACCGGCGTTCTTCGGGGTTCGCCCGCACGCCGTGCTCAAGGGCGGCACGATCGCCTGGGCGGCCATGGGCGACGCGAACGCCTCCATCCCCACCCCGCAGCCGGTCCTGCCGCGCCCCATGTTCGGTGCGTCACCGACGGTCGCCGCGGGCACCTCCCTGCACTTCGTCTCCGAACAGGCGATCGAAGCCGGACTGCCGGACCGCCTGCGCGTGCACCGAAAGCTGGTCCCCGTCGCCAACGTTCGCACCCGTACCAAATCCGACCTCCCCCTCAACGACGCCATGCCCCGTATCGAGGTCGACCCCGACACCTTCACCGTCCGCATCGACGGCGAGGTCTGGGCCGAGGACCCCGCCACCGAACTCCCCATGGCGCAGCGGTACTTCCTGTTCTGACAAGCCCCCTGGCGACGCGGCGGTTGGTGTGTTGTCATGACGCGATGACTTCTGGCGCGCTGCTCGGTTTCTTCGTGATCACCTCGCTCGCTGTGATGACCCCCGGGCTGGACACGATGCTGGTGTTGCGAAACGCGGTGCTGGGTGGGCGTAAACGAGGGATGGCGGCCATTGCGGGGATCAGCGTCGGGTGCCTGGTGTGGGGGACGGCGAGCGTCCTCGGGTTGACCGCGCTGTTGACCGCGTCGCGGTTCGCCTACGAGGTCGTTCGGATTCTGGGTGCGGCGTATCTGCTGTGGCTCGGCGGGTCGGCGCTGTGGAAGAGCGTGCGCCGCAATCGGTCCGGGGATGCGGCAGAGCCCGAGGTGATCGCCGCGCCGAGCGGCTGGGCGGCATTGCGGGCGGGGCTGCTGACCAATCTGCTCAATCCGAAGGTCGGCGTGTTCGCGATGAGTCTGCTGCCGCAGTTCCTGCCCGCCGGTGCGCCCGTGTGGGGCGCGCTGCTGGTGACGCTGCACGTCGCCATCGGGGTCGTGTGGTACTCCGCGTTGGTCATGGTGGCGACGCGTGCGAAGCGACTGCTCACCCGGGCCGCCGTGAAGCGGTGGCTGGACCGGGTGACGGCGACGATCCTCATCGGGTTCGGTGTGAAGCTGGCCGTGGACGGCGTGTGAGCCTCGCGGATGTGACGAGATAGACCGGCGAAATCCTCCCCTCTCGGTGGCAGACTGCCGGGTATGACGAATGCCGAATGGAACAAGGTCGACGACTACCTCGTGGACACGCTGGTCGGACGCGCGGATTCGGATGTGTTCGAGGCGAATTCGGCAGCCGGGTTGCCCCCCATCGATGTCTCGGCACCGCAGGGCAAGTTCCTGTCTCTGATCGCGCGGTCGATTCGGGCGCGGCGGGTGCTCGAGATCGGCACGCTCGGCGGGTACAGCACGCTCTGGCTGGCGCGGGCCGTCGGGGAGCAGGGGCGGGTCGTCACGCTGGAGTTCGAGCCTCATCACGCGAAGGTGGCGCGAGAGAACCTGGACCGCAAGGGTGTTGGTGAGCGCGTCGACATCCGTGTCGGCGCGGCCCTGGACAGCCTGCCGGTGCTGGCCGAGGAGAACCCGGAGCCCTTCGATCTGGTGTTCATCGACGCCGACAAGGTGAACAACCCGAATTACGTGCGCTGGGCGTTGACACTGACCCGGCCGGGCTCGGTGATCATCGTCGACAATGTCGTCCGCCACGGCGCCATCGCCGACGCGGACTCCGCCGATGCCGCCGTGCGGGCCAGCCGCGAGGTCCTCGAACTGCTGGCCGCCGAGCCTCGCCTCGACGCCACCGCCCTGCAGACCGTCGGCGGCAAGGGCTGGGACGGCTTCGCCTACGCCCTGGTCACCGACTGACCGTCACGCGCGGGGGAACGGTTCGGTCGCTGCGCCAGACCCTCCCAGAAGTCCACATACGCCTGCTCGTGCCCGATGCCGAGCTCGAGAATGCGGGCGCGGGACTCGGCCCGGACGCTGTCGTCCAGGTCGATCTCGGACTGCAACCGCTGATACAACTCCAGCCAGCGGCGGTGTTCGGCCGCCTGCGCATGCGCCAGCGCCACCACATCGCCCGGCTCGCCGAGGTCGGCGAAGAACAATTTCAGCTGTGCCGGATCGCGGGTCTCCGGCGGCGGGCACGCCGGGTCGGACAGCCAGTGCCGCAACGCTTTCCGTCCGGCGTCGGTGAGATGGAACACCCGCCGCCTGCGACCGGTCTCCTCCGCTTCCTCCCGTAGCAGTCCCTGTTCGGCCAGTCGCACGGGAACCCGGTACAGCTGTGCGTGTGGGATGGGCCAGAAGTAGTCGACGCTTTCTTCCAGTCTCGTCTTCAATTCGTAGGGCGTGAGCGGTCCGTGCCGGGCGATCAGACCCAGCACGATGTGATCCTGCGGTCCGAGCTCCGGCACCCGCGCCTCCTCGATTCCGTTGACACAGTCTCACTGAGACTATAAGTTAGTCTCGTCGAGACCGTATCATTGATACTATTGAGGAGACGAGGATGACCGATTTCGGTGTCGCGCTGTTCGACCGCTGGACCGCCCTGTGGAACGGTGACCTGGCGTTGGCCGAGCAGATCATCGCCCCGGAGGTCACGCTGCGCTACGCCCAGCCGGGCGCCGATGCCTTCGATGCAATTCGCGATCCGCAGGGGCTGGCGGCGCGAATCGAGCAATTCCGCGCCGAGCGGCCGGGGCTGCGATACGAGGCGCAGGGGGTGCCGGTGGTCCGCGTCGACGGCGAGCGTTCGGGAATCGTGGCACGTCCTTACGGCGTGCGTCGTTCGACGCCCGACGGTGAGGTGAGCATCAGCGGAACCGACATCCTGCGCTTCGTCGACGGAAAGATCGTCGAGGTGTGGTCGGTCTCGGGCGGGGTGAACGGCCGCAGTTTCTATCCCGCGGCCGCCTGAGCCGAACTCGTCAGCCGCCGAAGGCCATGAGCGCCACGGTCGCTCCGGCGGGGTCGGCGATGACGGCCAAGCGGGAGGGGCCAGGGAAGTCCTGGGGCTTCTGCACGATCGTTCCGCCCAACTCGACGGCGCGCGACGCGGTGGCGTCGCAGTCGAGGACGTGGATCGTCATGGCCCAGCACGGTGCGGGCTCGCCGGGTTGTGCCGCCGCCGCACCGCCGAATTCGCGGCCGCCCGCGGCGGTGGTGATGGCCTGGTACGGCTTGTCGGTCGCGGTCTCCCAGGCGGCGGTGCGGTAGATCCAGCCGAGGACCTTCGCGTAGTGGGCCAGGGCGTCGGCGGGTGCGCGGGTGGCAGTGTATTCCACCCATACCGGGTTGTTCGGCGCCCCGAAGCGCTCGGTCCCCGGATGTCCGGTCAGGTGGGCGATTCCGTACGTCGCGCCGTCGGGATCGGTGAGGACGGCGAATTCCAGCTGTCCGGGCACCTCGGCCGGCTCGACGAGAACCGTTGCGCCGTCGGCGGCAGCGGCGGCGACAGCCTGCCCGACATCGGCGACCGCGAAATACGGCAGCCACGACCCGGGCTGGAGTGCGCCGCCGGGTGTGGGCTCTCCGATCCCGGCGACCTGCGCCCCGTCCCGGGACAGCAGGATGTAGTGCTCATCCTCTGAGCTCATATCCTCGGCGGTCCAGCCGAACAGCGCGCTGTAGAACCCGGCAACGGCAGCGCTGTCGGCTGCGATCACCTCGAACCAGCAGGGGGCGCCCGTCTGCATACTCATCTCCTCTATGTCGTGGCCGACCGTGCACTCGTGCGATGGGCGCGCGAATGCACTCGGTGCATCGGTGCAGACGATGCGCCGCAGGCGAATTCATCGGCCGCAGGCGAATCCGTCGCACAGCGCGTCCAGCCCGGACCACAGGAGCTGTTCGGGATCGAGCAGATCACCGCGCCCGGTGCCCTCGAGCGGCACCAGCGCCGGCGGGGTGGGCCAGCGCGGCGTGCCGTCCAGCAGCACGCGGAACGCCGATTCCTCCTGCTCGCCGTCGCGCTTGGCCAGCATGGCGGCACTGACCTCCTGCAGGGCGATACCGGCGATATAACTCCACACCGCCAGCGACATGCGAGTGGCCTCGCGGACATCGCCGGTCAGCTCCCCGAAGCCCTCCACCAGCCAGGCCAGACAGGCCAGACTCGACGGGCCGAAGTTGTAGCGCGGCACCGCGAAGGTGAACAGCACCCACGGATGCTGCTGATACAGCCGCCAATCGATCTCGCCGGCGATGCGCACCCGGTCGCGCCAGGTCCAGCCCGGCTGCGGATCCGGATACGGATTGCGCCGCGCCACCTCGTCGGTCATCTCCGCCAGCATCGCGTCCTTGTTCGGCACGTGCCGATACAGCGACATCGCGCCCACCCCCATCCGCTCGGCGATGCGCCGCATCGACAGCGCATCCAGCCCGGCCTCGTCGGCCAGGGCGATCGCCGTGTCGACGATGGCGGATCGGGTGAGCTTCGGCTCGGTCATCGAAACAACTCGCTTTCGTTTTCGGGCCAGGGTGCGTACGCTGTACCCAGCTCTGACGCGTACGTTGTACGCGCGACTGGGAAAAGGATAGGTGATGACTGGCATCGATACCCGTGAGATCGCGGCCCCTCGGCGTGCCTGGCTGGGCTTGGCGGTACTGATCCTGCCGGTACTGCTGGTGTCGATGGATATGTCGGTGCTGTATCTGGCGATGCCGACGTTGACCGAGGCGCTGAGCCCGTCGGCGACCCAGCAGCTGTGGATCCTCGACATCTATGGGTTCCTGATCGCCGGGCTGCTCATCACCATGGGTAACCTCGGCGACCGGATCGGCCGGCGCAATATCCTGCTGGTCGGTGCCAGCGTGTTCGGCGTGGCGTCGGTGCTGGCGGCGTTCGCGCCCAGTGCGGGTGTGCTGATCGCGGCGCGGGCGCTGATGGGCCTGGGCGGGGCGACGCTGTTGCCGTCGAGCCTGGCGTTGATCTCGGGTCTGTTCCCGGATCCGCGCACGCGCGGCACGGCGATCGGAATCTGGACGGCGTTCTTCGCCGGTGGGTCGGCGGTCGGGCCGATCCTCGGGGGTGTGCTCCTGCACCAGTTCTTCTGGGGCACGGTGTTCTTGATCAACATTCCGGTGCTGCTGGTGCTGCTGGCCCTGGGGCCGTTCGTGCTGCCGGAGCATCGGGAGACCGGGCGCGGGCCACTGGATCTGGTGAGCGTGGTCATGTCGATCGCGGGCATCCTGCCCGCGGTGTACGCGGTGAAGCACGTTGCGGCCGAGGGGATCGATATCGAGGCCGTCGCGGTGGGCGTGTTCGGCGTGGCGGTGCTGGTGCTGTTCGTGCGGCGGCAGCGGCAGCTGGCCGAGCCGCTGCTGGATCTGTCGCTGTTCCGGCGCGGGCTGTTCTCCGTGGCCGTCGGCTCGTCGACGATCGGCATGATGTCGCTGGCCGGGATGAGCTATCTGACCAGTGTGTATCTGCAGTCGGTGACCGGGCGGGACGCGCTCGGCGCGGCGCTGCTGGGCATTCCGCAGGCCGTGGTGGTGTTCGTGTTCTCGATGAGCGGTGCGCGGGTGGCGCAGTGGCTGGGGGCGCGGGCCGCGTTCGTGGTGTCCCTCGGAGCGGCCGCGGTCGGCAATCTGATGCTGTTCGGCGTCGGCGTGGACGGCGGGGTCGGGTGGTATGTGGCCGGTTCGGTCGTTGCCGGGCTGGGATACGGCATCGTCTTCACGGTCGTCTCGGAGGTGTCGGTGGCGTCGGTGCCGCCGGAGCGGGCCGGGTCCGCGGTCGGGATCTCCGAGACCAGTTTCGAACTGGGCAACGCGCTCGGCCTGTCGCTGCTGGGTTCGCTTGCGGCCCTGATCTTCCGGCACGGCGGTGACTACGCGTCCACACTCGGGGAGACGATCGACCGGGCCGCGGGAGACGCCGGCCTGATCCACGCCGCCCGCAGCTCGTTCGTCACAGGTATGCACGCCGCGACCACCGCGGGTGCGGTACTGCTGGTGGTGATGGCGGTGATCGCGCTGGTGGCGGGCCGCTCCCGCAATCAGGTTGCGGCAGAGGCGGAACCGGTGCGGGAGGGCTGCGCGGCGGGGCACTGACCGCGCACCCCCTCGCGAAGATCAACGGGGGCGCATACAGTCGAGGTGTGAACGACACCACTCGGAACGGGCGGCCGCTGGCCGAACGGGTGGCGACGCGGCTGCTGTACCCCACCGCGCGGCCGCGCGAAAAGGCGCTGCGCGAGGCGGTTTCGGGGCGAGTGGTCCTCGTGACCGGCGCCTCGCACGGCATCGGCAAGGCCACGGTGCGCAAACTCGGGGCCGCCGGGGCCGAGGTGCTGCTGGTGGCGCGCTCGCTCGAGGACCTCGAGCAGGTGGCCGGTGAGATCACTGCCGCCGGTGGCACAGCGCACGTGTACCCCGCCGATCTGACCGATATGGACGCCACCGATCGGCTGGGTCGCGAGCTGCTCGGCACTCACGGACATGTCGATGTGCTGATCAACAACGCGGGCAAGTCGATTCGCCGCACGCTCGACAAGTCCTACGACCGTTTCCACGATTACACCCGCACCATCGACGTCAACTACCTCGGCCCGGTCCGCTTGCTGCTCACCCTGCTGCCCAGCATGCGCGAGCGCCGCGAGGGACATATCGTCAACCTCTCCACGTGGGGCCTGCGCATGCCGCCCGCCCCGGGCTGGTCGGCCTACGGCGCCTCGAAGGCGGCCTTCGACATGTGGCTGCGCACGGTCGCCACCGAGATCGCCGCCGACAACGTCACCACCACCTCGATCTATATGCCGCTGGTGCACACCCGCATGAGCGCACCCACCGACTTCGGCAACATGCCGGGTCTCACCGCCGAGGAAGCCGCGGATGTGGTGTGCCACGCGGTGGTCGCCAAACCGCTGGAGATCTCGCCGTGGTGGACCGGCCCGCTCCAGGCCTGGACCGACCTCACCCGCGGCCCGGCCCACCGCTTCATGGCCCGCAGCTTCCGCCGCTGATCTCGGCGCGGCGGACCAGGGCGGCGATTCGATCGGCGAAGGTGGGCCACAGTTCGCGCGGGAGGCTGTGACCCATGCCGTCGATGAGCAGTAGTTCGGCGCCCGGAATGGCCCGGGCGGTGGCGCGGCCGCCGCTGGGGTCGAAACACAGGTCGTCGGTGCCGTGGATGACCAGGGTCGGTATCCGCAGCTTCCGCAGCAGGTCGGTGCGGTCGCCGGAGGCCAGGACCGCCACGGCTTGGCGCAGCATCGCGCCCCTGTCGTGATCGCGGTCCCCGGAGCGGGCGGCGATGTCGGCCACGAGCTCCGCGTCGTAGGCGAAACCAGGGGAGCCCATGGTGCGGCGTATGCGTACCGACCAGTCGATATAGCCCTGCCGATCCTCGGGCGGAGACCCTTCCGACTCGAAGGCCCGCGTATCGGTTCTGCCGACATCCGGACTGCCGGTCGTGGACATCATCGACGTCAAAGACCGGACTCGCTCGGGATATTCGATCGCCATCGTCTGGGCGATCATCCCGCCCTGGGAGGCGCCGACGAGGTGGACGCTGTCGAGTCCGAGCGCATCCAGCAGGCCCACGGTGTCGGCGGCCATATCCGACAGCGTGTATGAGACGGTCGAGAAGTCCCCGGCCATCGCGGCGGGGAAATCGGGCACGGGCGCCTCCGGGAAGTGCGTAGACAGCCCGGCATCGCGGTTGTCGAAACGGATCACGTGCAGTCCGCGATCGACCAGTTCCGCGCACAGGCCGTCGGGCCAGTTGATCATCTGCGCGCCGCCGCCCATGATCAGCAGCACCGGCGGAGCGTCGGCCTCGCCGAGTCGTTCGTAGGCCCCCTCGATCCCCGCCGGGCCCACGTTCAACGCTGTGTATTCGGTCATCCGTCCCCCACCCTTTCCGGCTCGGACCTGCGATTATGGTACCTCGACCGGGCCTTGCCGCAAGACCCCCGGTGCGATATACATTCCAGTGGGGGAATTGAGCGCCTCTCTTTCTCCAGTTCTCCAGCCTCCCGCCCGATCGGACGTCGCCGACACCGGCTCGAGCCGCACCCGGCCCGCCGCATAGGATCGAGGAGTGCAGGACCCGGAAGTGCGGCTTCATGACTGAGCGCGGCGAGGCGCGGGCGTGAGCGTGCTTGCGAGTGAACCATCAACGCAGCTCGCTAGGTGCACGGCGGCACCGAGCGTCAGCGGGGTGACGTCATGAGTCTGGCGATGCTGTTGACGCTGGCCGATTCGCGCCTGCCGATCGGCGGGCACGTGCACTCCGGTGGGGTCGAAGAGGCCGTGGCGTCCGGATTGGTCCGGGACGTGCGGTCGGTGGAAGTGTATTTGCGGCGACGGATCCGGAACTCCGGATTGGTGGCGGCATCGCTCGCGGCGGCGGTGTGCGCGGGGGAGTTGGAGCCGCGGCGCGCCGAGGCCGAGGCCGATGCGCGCACACCCGCGCCCGCGGCCCGCACCGCCTCCCGCGCGCAGGGCAGGGGACTGGTGCGGCTCGCGAAACAAGTTTGGCCACATCACGATTGGGCCGCGCTCGGCAACCGACCGCACCTGTCGACCGTCTTCGGCGTCGTCGGCCGGGTGGCCGGTGCGACACCGGAGCAGATCGCCGGAATCGTCGTCTACACCACCATGACCGGTGCGGCGACGGCCGCCCAGCGCCTGCTGGCCCTGGACCCCGCCGCCGTGGCCGCGTGCACCGTCCGGCTCGCCGACAGCTGCGACAGGACCGCCGCCGAGGCGGTGAAAGGCCTTGCGGCCCTGTCCGATCCGCTGCAGGACGTGCTTGCCCAGCGGCATGTCGACCGGGACATGCCGCTGTTCGCTTCGTAGAAAGGAATCACGTATGC
Source organism: Nocardia transvalensis (assembly GCF_015477765.1). Lineage (GTDB taxonomy): Bacteria > Actinomycetota > Actinomycetes > Mycobacteriales > Mycobacteriaceae > Nocardia > Nocardia transvalensis_A. Next base: position 309,185 of record NZ_JADLQQ010000002.1, read on the forward strand.
CCCCACATCTGATCGACGGCGAACCGCACGACCACAGCCATGACCGCCCCAAGCGGGAACGCACCCCGGGCGAGCCGTTGCGGATCGGTATCGGCGGCCCGGTCGGATCGGGCAAGACCGCGCTGGTCGCCGCGCTGTGCCGGCAGCTGCGCGAGGAACTGTCGCTGGCGGTGCTGACCAACGACATCTACACCACCGAGGACGCCGACTTCCTGCGCCGCCACGCCGTGCTGCCGGATGAGCGCATCACCGCCGTGCAGACCGGCGGCTGCCCGCACACCGCCATTCGCGACGACATCACCGCCAACCTCGACGCCATCGACGACCTGATCGAGGCCAATCCGCCGCTGGATCTGATCCTGGTGGAATCCGGCGGCGACAACCTCACCGCCACCTTCTCCTCCGGCCTGATCGACGTGCAGATCTTCGTCGTGGATGTGGCCGGCGGTGACAAGGTGCCGCGCAAGGGCGGTCCGGGCGTGACGTTCTCGGACCTGCTGGTGATCAACAAGACCGATCTGGCGCCGTTGGTCGGCGCGGATCTCGGTGTGATGGACCGGGATTCGACCGCCGTGCGGGAGGGCCGGCCGTTCGTATTCACCTCGCTCACCGAGGATCCGGCCGCCACACCGGTGCTGACCTGGGTGCGCGAGCAGTTGCGGCTGATCGCCGAGCACGACGCGGCACTTGCGCACTGAGCTCCACATCCACGCGCGGGCCGGTGCGCTGCCGCACATTCACGCCACCGGCGGGTTGGCGGCACGGCGCACCGGCCCCGGCATCGTGCACCTGATCGGCACGGCCGCAACGCCATTGGGCGGCGATGAACTCGACATCACGATCGTGGTCGAGCCCGGCGCTCGCCTGGCGGTGCGGTCGGTCGCGGCGACCATCGCCCTGCCGGGACGATTGACCCGGAAGTCCGTGGCGCACTGGAACTTCCACGTCGGTGGTGAACTGGAGTTCGACCCGGAGCCGACGGTCGTGGCGGGCGGCGCGGAACACGAGACACACACCGCCGTGCACCTCGCCGAGGGTGCCCGGCTGCGCCTGCGCGAGCGCGTACAGATCGGCCGCACCGGCGAGGACATCGGTTGGTGGAGCGGCGACCTCACCGCCGACCTCGCCGACCTCCCGCTCCTGCGCCACCGCCTGGACCTGGGCGCCGACACCACCACCGACGACACCTTGTCGGCCCCGCGCGCCTTGGAAAGCGAACTCCGCTATCCCGACGACCGCCCAGCGGAGACCCGCGGCCTCGATGCGGCGTTACTGCCCTTGGCCGCGGGCGGCACCCTGTACACCCGCACCGCCTCCGTGCTGGTCCCAGCCTGACCATCGATCCCCGGCGGCTTCGCCGCCGGGGAAGTGGTGTGTGGTCCGGCCGGGGAAGTGGTGTGTGGTCCGGCCGGGGAAGTGGTGTGTGGTCCGGCCGGGGAGGTAGTGGGTGTTCGGCCGGGGAAGTGGTGGGTGGTCCGGCCGGGGAGGTAGTGGGTGTTCGGCCGGGGAGGTAGTGGGTGGTCCGCCGGGAAGCAGCGGGTGGTCCTCCGGGGACGGGGTGGGCTGTCCCCACAGGAGCGGTGGGTGGTCCGCCGGGGTCAGTCGGTGGCGCGGATGGTTTCCTCGGTGGCCGTGAGGATTTGGCGGGCGTTGTCGCCGGAGAAGACCGAGTAGTGGTTGCCCGGCAGGTAGCGCAGGTCGAGGTGGGGGGTGCGGGTTTCCAGGCCCTCGATCAGGACCGGGGTCTCGAGGAAGTCGTCGGTGGCGTAGAAGACCTGCAGCCGTGGGATGTCGATGTAGTCGTAGCGGGGTTGGGTGAGGTGGGGCCACATGGCCTGGCGGTATCGCTCCAGGCCGTCGGCGTCCTCCTCGGGATCTTGTGGCCCGCTTCCACCCGGCAGGTCGGGGGCCATGACCTTGGCCATGGCCATCAGCACCTGGACCGGAATTCCGGTGCGTACCGCGGCATCCGGCAGCAGCGGAATCTCGATTCCGACCAGATAGCTCAGCGCCGCGAGTTGCAGCGCCCACTGCCCGGTCATCTCCGGCTTCTCCTGCGGCACGCGGCGCAGCGCATTGCCGGCCAGGTCGGCCGACGGGAATCCGATCGAGGATATCGACGCGATCCGGCCCGGGACTTCCGTGTTGTATTGACTGCCGATGAACGGGCCCCACCCGTCGCCGAAGATGTGGACATGATGACCACCGGCCGTCTTGTCCATGACCGCACCGAATTCACCGGCGAGGCCCTCCATCGAGTAGGCGCCGGGCCGCCGGTCGCGGCTGGTCTTACCCGCCCCGTGCATATCCCAGCGCACGACGTGGAAGCCGTCGGCGGCCAACTGCTCGGCAAACGGGATCATCCCACTGGAATTACCCGGCCAGCCGCCGGTCACCATCACGGTCGGCGCTTGCTCGGGCCCGGGCCCGTATTCGAAATATGACACCGGATAACCCTGATAGTCGGCAAATCCGGGGCGCCCGGTATCGACGGTCTCGCCCCGCGCGATAGCTGCGAAACTCGACACCACCAGCGCGGCCGTCACCAGGACTGTCGCCTTACCGATCAGCTTCATCTGAAATACCGCCTTCCATGTAGGCGAATCTCGCGTCATCTGCTCAGAAGGAGAGCAAGTTCTCAGCTATTCAAAACAAGGATGGCATGGAGGTATTTCGCGGAGTAAGGAAACTGTGGCGCGCGTCGCTGTCCATTCGGTCACGAAGTAGTCGGAACACACGATCGGGGCGGAAGCGGACATCGTCGGCCGTTCCGCCCCGGCAGGAGGAACCGTGTGCTTCAGTCACCGACCACGCGCGGGGGCGCGTTGAGAGAGCCGACCGCGCCGACCACGGCACCGGCGGCCGCACCCACCGCGGCGGCGGGCACGGTGATCACACCCGCGCCCATGGCCGCGCCCAGCGCGGGCCCGGCGATGACGCCCACCGGCACGAACGGCAGCCCGATGGCCAGGCCGATCACGCCGCCCAGCAAACCGCCGGTGAGCGCGAACGGCGACGCCATGGCCGCACCGGCGACCGCGCCCATGGCGGCGGTGCCGACGGTCTGCCCGGCAATGCGATCGGAGCGGCTGCGCTCCATCCCGATCGAGTCCAGGAACGTCGCCAGATTCGCCTCGGCCTGGGCGGACTGGTCGTTGATGACGATGGCCTGTTCGCGGTCCATCCCCGGGGGCACATCCACCTGTACGTCGCCGAAGCGGAACTTGTTCGGCGGCGGCGCGATCGGCGGCACCGGTGGGACCGGCGCCGGTGGGTGCAGCACGCCGACGGGAGCGAGGTAGCTGCGGTCCGGCATGGCCCGGGCCGACTGCATCGAGCTGTAGGTGTTGTCGGGAATGTTCAGGCCCTCGTAGGGCTGGACGTTCGGCGCCTCGACGGCCGGCCACTGGGGCGCCTCACCCTGCGCCGCCACGTTCGGCTCGGCAGGGGTGGCATCGGCCGTGCCGCTGCCGACGATCGCCAGCACCAACGGGACCGCACTCGCCGCCACGACGTTGCCGACGCGTTGGCGGTGCGGATTCGGGGCTCTGTGCTTACCTGCGGCCATAGATGACCTTTCTTCCGGAGTTGTCGACGCCTCACATTCGGACCCGCGGCGCACCTGGATGGGTGGAAATTTCTCGCCATCGAAAGAGGTGGCGTTGCGCATGATTAGCTGAAATTCGGGCGAATCACCAAGCGGGACAAAGATAAAGGCCGGAACCGCTGATCGCGATTCCGGCCTCGGTGAACTGCCGATCACTCTCCGGTTGCTGCCTCCAAGGTTTCGCCTCGTCGTCCCGGCCTGCTTTTGGGGGGTCAGATGGCCCGGCGACCCGCGGACGGACTGGGCGTCTGGTTCGCCGCGGATGTGCTCGTGGCCTCGCCGGATTCGCCCAGCTCGCCTCGGACCTCGCGGGCGTCGCCCTCGTTTCCGTTCATCGCCTCGAGCGCCAGGCGCGCGAACACCCACTGTTCGGTGGCGGCCATCTGGCCCCGGTTGCGGCCGAGGAATGCGACGAACCACTGGAACACCGTGATCACCCGGCTGCGGTAGCCGATCAGGTAGTACAGGTGCAGGACCAGCCAGATGAGCCAGGCGATGAAGCCGCCGAACTCCAGCTTGCCGATCTGGCACACCGCGGAGAATCGCGACACCGTGGCCATGCTGCCCTTGTTGAAGTACTTGAAGGGCTTGCGCTGCTCGGGTGTCTGCTTCTCGGCCACCTCGGCCTTGATCTGCTTGGCGGCGTAGGTGGCGCCCTGAATCGCGCCCTGCGCCTGGCCGGGCACGCCGGGTACCGACATCAGGTCGCCGACGACGAAGACGTTCGGATGGCCCTTGATGGTGAGATCCGGTTCGACGATCACGCGCCCGGCCCGGTCGACCTCGGTGCCCTTGGACTGCTCGGCCAGCAGCTTGCCCAGCTCGCTGGCCTGCACACCCGCCGACCAGACCTTGCACGCCGCCTCGATGCGCCGCAGGCTGCCGTCCTTGTCCTTGACCGTCACCCCGCGCGCGTCGACATCGGTCACCATGGCGTTGAGCTGAATCTCCACGCCCATCTTCTCCAGTCGGCGCTGCGCGACACCGCCCAGCTTGGGCCCCATCGGCGCGAGGACCGCACCCGCACCCTCCAACAGGACGACCCGGGCGTCGCGCGGATCGATATTGCGGAAGCAGCCGACCAGGGTGCGGTCGGCGAGTTCGGCGATCTGCCCGGCCAATTCGACACCGGTGGGCCCCGCGCCCACGACCACGAAGGTCATGAACCGGTCGCGCTCCTCCTGCGTCTTGGCGAGTTCGGCCTCCTCGAACGAGCCGAGGATGCGCGCACGCAGCTCGAGTGCGTCATCGATGGTCTTCATCCCCGGCGCGTAGGTGGCGAACTGGTCGTTGCCGAAATAGGACTGCTGGGCGCCGGTGGCCACGATCAGGCTGTCGAAGGAGGTGACGGTGTCCTCGTTGAGCAGCCGAGAGGTGACCGTGCGATTGACCAGATCGATATCGTGCACCTCGCCGAGGATGACCTGGGTGTTGCGGTGCTTGCGCAGCACGATGCGGGTGGCGGGCGCGATCTCGCCGGTGGACAGGATGCCCGTGGCCACCTGGTAGAGCAGCGGCTGGAACAGGTGGGTGGAGGTCTTGGAAATCAGCACGACGTCGACATCGGCCTTTCGCAGGTGCTTGCATGCGAACAAGCCGCCGAAGCCGGACCCGATCACCACCACCCGGTGGCGCCGGTTCTCGACAATCTGTGTGGCCATCTTCGCTCCTCGCCCCATTCGATCGACAACAGGTTCAACGGTAGACGGCTACCCGATTTCAGTCACGATGACCTCCGGTTGTCGGCGCGTCCTCGGGCAGTGGTAGCGGGCCGACGAATCGGTCGGCCCCGGCACCCTGCAGCGGCGGCCACAGGAACGCCATCAGCCGATCGACGAATTCGGCGCGGTCGCGGTCCGGATCGCGCCCCCAGTCCTCGGCCGACATGAGGATGGCACCGACGATCGCGGTCGCCCACACCCGCGCCGGGGCGGGGTCGGCGCCCACCGCGCGCAGCAGGGCGTCGATGACCTCCGCCGCCCAGTCGGCGGCGCGGGTGAAGAACGGGCGGTGGTGGCCGTCGTCGGACTGCAGCCGCTGCATGAGCAGGTGGTGCAGATTCGGATCGGCGTCGACGAAATCGCACATCAGCCGGACCAGCGCACGCAGCAGCTGATATCCGGGAAGCGGCTGGGCCAGGATCGCATCGGACGCGGCGATGATCCCTTCCATATGGCGTTCGGCCAGGGCGTCGACCAGCGCGGGCAGATCGGGGAAGACCGCGTAGACGGCGGTGCGCGCATAACCCGCCTCGGCGGCGACCTCGGCGATCGTGATCGGTGTGCCGGTGCGGGCGACCACGCGCTCGGCGGCATCGAGGATTTCGGTGCGGCGCACCGCCGGATCGCGCGACGGGCCGGGCGGACGGCCGCGCGGGCGAGCTGTGTCCCTTGTCACAGGCATCACTCTACCGGTAATGTACAAGGTGTACTTTTTAGGGAAGGTGTGGTCATGGTCGACCGGCTCGAGCGGGAAAATCGCGCATTCCTGGAGATCCCGGACCGGCATCCGATCGACCGGATCCTGCGTCTGCTTCCGGCCCGCGATCAGACCCTGGCCACGCCGCGGCCCGGCAGCGGGCATCGGGCGGTCCGAGGCGACTGCGGGCTGCCGTATCTGGGCCGCTCGCTGCAGTACCTGCGCTGGGGACCGGCCGAAATGCTGGCTCGGTATCACCGCTACGGGCCGGTCAGCTACCACCGCTCGCTCGGTGTGGACCACGTCGTCGTGGCCGGGCCGCAGGCCATCGAGGAGGTAGTGGGCAAGCGCCGGAACGACTTCGGGCAGGGCTGGGACTATTTCATCGGCCCGTTCTTCCGCCGCGGACTGCTGCTGCTCGAGTTCTCCGAGCACATGTTCCATCGGCGGATCATGCAGCAGGCATTCACGCGCGAGCGGCTGGAAACGCATCTGGCGCAGCTCGCGCCGGTGGTGGATGCGGCCATCGATCGCTGGGTTCCCAACGCCGAGCGGCGGGTGCGGCTGTATCCGACGGTCAAGGATCTGACCCTCGAGATCGCCGCGGAAACCTTCATGGGAATCGAGGCCGGTGCGCAGCGGCAGCGCCTCGGCGCGGCCTTCCTGGACTGCACGCATGCCGGGCTGGCGGTGGTGCGCTATCCGGTGCCCGGCGGTGCGTGGCGGGCGGGTCTGCGCGGCCGGAAGGTGCTCGAGAACTACTTCGCGCACATGCTGCCGGCCAAACGCCGTTCGGACGCAGCGGATTTCTTCTCCGCGCTGTGCCATGCCCGCACCGAGGACGGCGATATGTTCTCCGACGCCGACGTGATCAACCACATGATCTTCCTGATCATGGCCGCGCACGACACCACGACCACCACCGCGACCGCCGTCGCCTACTACCTGGGCCGTCATCCGGACTGGCAGCGGCGGGTGCGGACCGAGGCGCTGGCATTGCGCGAGGCCACCGGCGGGGCGCCCCCGACGATCGCCGATCTGGACACCCTGACCGACCTGGATCTGGTGATCAAGGAGAGTCTGCGGCTGGTGCCGCCGGTGCCGGGGCTGGTGCGGCGGGCGGTGCGCGACACCGAGATCGCCGGTCACTACATTCCGGCCGGGACGCAGATCGACGTCGCGTACGGGATCAATCACCTACTGCCGGAACTGTGGTCGCATCCCGCGCGCTTCGACCCGGAGCGATTCGCCGAACCGCGCCGCGAGGACCATTCCCATCGCCTGGCCTGGATGCCGTTCGGCGCGGGCGCGCACAAATGCATCGGCATGCACTTCGGAGTGCTCGAGGTGAAGGTGATCATCGCCGCAATGGTGCGCGACTACGAATGGCGAATCCCCGACGACTATCTCCTGCCGTGGGGATTCACCACGATCCCGTTCCCGCGCGACGGCGCACCGATGCTCCTGCGGCGCAGGTGATTTATCCCCGGCCCGAGAACAGCAACTGGGCGACGTGGGTGGTGGTCTCCTCGCCGTCGGTGTAGCCGCCCTGATCGCCGAGGTCGTTCATGATCGCAAGGGTGTAGCGCTCGCCCGGCCCGGCGAAGCCCACCGAGTTGACCACCCAGCCGCCCTGCTCGTCGGACCAGCCGTTCTTCAGGCCCGGATGCATGGCCGGGCCCGCACCCCACACGCCCCAATGCTGGTTGGTGTCCACATTGCGCATGCGGTCCAGCAGGTAGGCGCGGTCGTCGGGGTGCATGTGGTCGAGCACGTTGTTCATCAGCCGGTCCAGGTCGGCCGGGGTGCACTGCTGGAAACCCCAGTCAGGGAAGGCGCGGCCGTTGGCGGGCGGGTGCGGGGTGAGGGTGTTCATGCCGTTGGCTCGGAAGGCGTTGTTGAAGGCCATGCGGTCGAACCCGGCGTATTTGGTCCACAGCACGTCGGCGGCGTTGTCGTTGGAGGTGGCCAGCATCGACTCCATCAGCCTGCGGTCCTCCGGCGTCAGCACGATCGCGCCGACCCGGGCGCGGTTGAGCAGATCCTCGGCGATGGCCAGCTTGATGGTGGAGGCGGTCCAGAACTGGGTTTCGGCCTGATCGTTGCTGTACACCCCGCCGGTGACCCGGTCACGCACGACGTAGCCGGTGACGCCGGGCCGGCCCGCCAGATAGGCGTCGACGGCGGCGATGCGGCTGCTCATCTCGCAGTCGAAGCCGCCGATGCAGCCTTGGACGCGGATCGGCAACGCGGTGGCCGGGGCGGGCTGCAGGGCGGGGGCGCCTGCGATCAGGGCGGCGGCGACCACGCAGGCCCCAGCGGCCATGCGGGTCGGACGAGTGGCGCGCGCGGCGCTGCGGGGATAACGCACGGTGGAACACAATAGCAAAGGATGCGACCTCGTAGCGCCTATCACGGAGGCCGCCGTCCGCTGCGTGCGTCCTTGCGGCGCAGCGGTTTTCGGACATGCTCGGTCAATGGAAGGCGGCCTGCAGTTCCTCGACGCTGCGGCCGTTGAGCCGATAGCAGTGCTCGAACGCCTCGGCGTGGCGATCTCGGGGCCAGGAGTGTAGGACGACGGTGCGACCGTAGTGGCGGGAGTTGACCAGCTCCCACCGGTCACCGACTCGGCGGACCGTGAACCCGGATCTGGGCACGAGGGGACTCACCGTCGCTGTCATGAACCGAACCAGCCTTTCGATACTGCTTCTCCCGTCCCTCCCCGCCGAGCACTGTGGCACATTGCACGGCGGCAGCCGGGGTGACACGCGGGGGCGAATTGCGGCCAAGATTTCCGGCGCGCCGGGGGGAGTGGATTCGGTTGTGTTGCTAGAAATTTGGTGATCTCCCAAATCTGACCATGAATAGTGTGGTTGACGCCTCGCGCGGGGTGGTTGCCGGTCTCGGACCGCAGGGTATGTGCGGCGATGTCCGAGTCGTGACGCGGGATACGGTCGGCGAGTTTGTAGGATCGGCCGACGACAGGCAACCACGGGGCATCCGGCGGGCGGATCAGGGACGGCACGAGAGCGAGCGCAGAGAGGCGGCCGATGGCGCTGCACATCCACCGAGCCGAGCGGGCGGATACACTCGCCGACGCGCTCGCGGCGCTACTGGCGAAGCCGCTGGACGATCCGTTCGCCGCCGAGGTGGTGGCCGTGCCCGCCAATGGGATCGAACGCTGGCTGAACCAGCGGCTGGCCGGTGCGCTGGGGGCCGTCGCCGGTGACGGAGTGTCGGCGAACATCACCTTCCCGACACCTTCGGCGCTGGCCGCGACCGTGCTCGCCGATGCCACCGGGGTGCCCGCGGAGGACGATCCGTGGGCACCCGAACGCCTCGTGTGGTCGGTGCTGCGCGTGATCGACGCCTCGATCGGCGAGCCGTGGTGCGCGGTGCTGGCCCGACATCTGGGCGCCGGCGACCCGTCCGGCCGCACCCACCGCACGGGCCGGCGCTACGCCACCGCCGCCCGGATCGCGGCCCTGTTCGACGGCTACGCAACCCAGCGCCCGACCCTGATCACCGACTGGGCCGCGGGCGCCGACACCGACGGCTGCGGCAACGACCTCCCCGCCGACCTGTACTGGCAGCCCCACCTGTGGCGCCGCCTGCGCACCGAACTCGCCACCCCCAGCCCCGCCGAACGCCTCGCCCCCGCCTGCACCCGCCTGCGCACCGACCCCACCAGCGTCGACCTCCCCCAACGCATTTCGCTGTTCGGCCTCACCCGCCCCACCACCGACCAACTGGCCGTCCTCTCGGCCCTGAGCCCCCACCGCGACGTCCACCTCTGGCTCCCCCACCCCAGCCCAACCCTCTGGACCACGCTCAACACCCACCCGACGGCTGCTCATCCCGTCCCCGAGGCAGCCCCTTCGGCTCCCCTCGCCGACGTGACCTCTCGTGCGCCCGCAGCCCGGCCGCACCCTGTCGACCCTCCTGCCCGGCCGCAGTCTCTAGATTCCCCTGCTCGGGCGCAGTCTCTCGATTCCCCTGCTCGGGCGCAGTCCGGGCCGGGGGCTGTCGTGCGGCGGGTGGATGATCGCAGTGTGCTGTGCACCGCGCACCCCTTGCTGGCGGCGTTGGGGCGGGATGCGCGGGAGTTGCAGCAGCGGTTGCGGGCTTTGGGGCCGGTGATCGATACCTATCATGCCGACGGGAATGGATCCTCCTCGCGCACATTGCTTTCCGAATTGCAGGCCGGGATTGCCGGGGACGCGTGGCCGCCGGAACCCGATCCGGGGCTGGCCGATGGCAGCGTGCAGGTGCACTCGTGTCATGGCCCGGCGCGGCAGGTGGAGGTGTTGCGCGACGTCCTGCTGGGGATCTTTGCCGCCGATCCGACGCTGGAGCCGCGCGACGTGGTCGTGCTGTGTCCCGACGTGGAAACCTACGGGCCGCTGGTGCGGGCGGCGTTCGGGCAGTGGCAGGCCGACGGGCCGACGCATCCGGCGCACGGGCTGCGCGTGCGGCTGGCCGATCGATCACCCGGGGCGACCAATCCGGTGCTGACGGTGCTCGAGGACGTGCTCGGCCTGGCCGACGGGCGGGTGACGATCACGCAGGTGCTGGACCTGGCCACCGCCGAACCGGTGCGGCTGCGCTGCGGATTCGACGACGACGACATCGAGCGGTTGCGCGAGTGGGCCGCCGAGACCGGGGCCCGCTGGGGAATCGGGCTGCGGCAGCGGCAGGCGTACGGGCTCGGTGATTTCGCGCAGAACACGCTCAACGCCGCCGTCGACCGGATCCTTCTCGGTGTGGCGGCCGGGGAATCCTCCGAGGACTGGCTGGATCTGGCGTTACCGCTCGAGGACGTGGACTCCGCCGATGTGGACCTGGCGGGCCGCTTCGCCGAATTCACCGATCGGCTCGCCGTCTGTGTCCGCGATCTGCGAGGACCCACGCCCGCCGAACCGTCGGGATCGGCCCGGCCCGCCCGGGAGTGGGCGCAGGTGCTCGGCCGCATCCTGGATCTGCTCACCGATACCACCTACGCGCAGTCGTGGCAGGCGGTGGAGGCGCGGCGAGAATTGTCGGCGGCGCTCGACCACGCCGGAGACGTCCCGCTGCGGCTGCCCGATATCGCGGCGCTGCTGCAGGCGCGGCTCGCGGGACGGGCGGCCCGGGCCAACTTCCGCACCGGCGAGCTCACCGTGTGCACGCTGACGCCGCTGCGGTCGGTGCCGCACCGGGTGGTGGTGCTGCTGGGACTCGACGACGAGGTGCTCCCGCGCGCGGGCGGGGTGGACGGCGACGATGCGCTGGCACGTGAACCGCTTGTCGGAGAACGTGATCCGCGCAGCGAGGACCGCCAGATGCTGCTGGATGCGCTGCTGGCCGCGCGGGAGAAGCTGGTGGTGCTGCACACCGGCGCCGATCCGGTGACCGGTGCGCACCGCCCGCCCGCGATCCCGCTGGCCGAATTGCTCGATGCGCTGCGCGCCCTGGTGGGCTCGCTGGAGGGGGTGGTGACGCGGCATCCGTTGCAGGCCTTCGACAGTCGCAACTTCGAGGCGGCGCGTCCGTTCAGCTTCGACACCGTCGCGCTGGCCGGGGCTCGCGCCGCCGCCCGGCCCGTCCAGGAGCGCCCGTCGTTCCTGCCCGGGCCGCTGCCCGCCGCCGTGTGCACCGATGTCGAACTGGCCGAACTGGTTTCGTTCGCCGAGCATCCGGTGCGGGCCTTTCTGTGGCAGCGGCTGGGAATCCGGGTCCCCGAGGAAGAGGAGGAGATCGACGAGCGGCTGCCGATCGAACTGGACGGGCTGACGAAATGGAATATGGGCGAACGCATGCTGGCGGCCCGGCTGAACGGCGCCGAGCCCGCTGCGCTGCGGGCGGCCGAGTGGCGCCGCGGCACGCTGCCACCGTTCGGTCTGGGCGCGGCCGTGCTGAACGAGGTGGAGGACACGGTCGACAGGCTGGTGCGGGTGGCGCTGCCGATCCACGAACTACCCTCGCGGACAATCGATATCGCCGTTGATCTCGGTGACGGTCGGCTGTTGAGCGGTACGGTTGCCGATGTGCACGACGACGCCCTGGTGCGCACCACCTTCTCCCGGCTCGCCCCCAAACATCGCATCGCCGCCTGGGTGCGGCTGCTGGCCTTGGCCGCCACCGAGCGGCATCAGGGCTGGCGCGCCGTCACCATCGGCCGCGGCCGCTTCGGCCGCCCCGCCTGGCGTTCCACCCTGACCGCCCCGAACGGCGCCGCCGCCCAGTCGATCCTGCGCGATCTGGCCGATCTGAGGGATGCGGGCCTGGCCGAACCCCTGCCCATCGCACCGACCGCCTCGGCCGTCTACGCCGAACGTCGTTGCCGGGGCGCGAGTCTCGACGACGCCCGCCTGGCCGCCGATCAGGAATTCCTGGGCGGCCCGAACGGCCCCAAGGCCTTCGGCGACCACACCGACCGCTACCTGCGCTACGTCTGGGGCCCGGCCCCCCGCCTGGAACACCTGGAGACCCCGCTGCCCACCCCCGACCCCACCGGCGAAACCACCCGTTTCGGCGCCCTGTCCCGCCGCCTGTGGAACCCGCTGCTCGCCAACGAGTCCCAGGGCCAGCCATGACCGACGAACTGTTCTCCCTCACAGACCTCGGGCCCCCCACCCACAACCCACGCCCCCGCCGCCGCTCCACCGACCCTTCCGTCCGCCACAGCACCCCACCCCCATCCGAAACCCCCGACCTGTTCGCCCTACCGGAACTGGACACCGAAACACCAGCGACGGACGAGACCACCCACGGGGAATCGACAGCCACCAACGAAGTCCCTGCCCCAGCCGAGGACCCCGCTACCACCGACGACCCGCCAGCACTGGGGAAGGAACCCGACATCGCCGAGGCAGTGGACACCACCCAACCCGTGGTCGATCCCGACGTCGACACCGCTCCGGCAGAGGGTCCTGCTACCGCGGGCAACCCGCAAGCATCCGGGAAGGAACCTGGTATCGCCGAGGCCGTGGACACCACCCGGCCCGTGGTCGATCCCGACCTCGAAACGGTTTCGGCAGAGGGTCCCGCTACCGCGGGCAACCGGCCGATACACGGGGAAGGAACCGATATCGCCGAGTCCTCGAGCGCCACGCAACCTGTAGTCGGTCCCGGCGTCGAAACAGCCCCCGCCGATCCACTGCCACTTGCGGATATCGCTGATACCGGCGCACCGGATGCCGGCACCGCCGCTTCGCCTGCCGCGGACACTGCTGCCGACGAGACGTCACTGCCGGGGGAAGAAGCCGTGCGGGGTGGCGGGTACCGCGTCGACGCGGGCGGGAGTGATTCCGCTGATCAGCGGTTCGAGCTGCGCGGGCCGTTGCCGCGGGGGACGACGGTGTTGGAGGCCAGCGCGGGGACGGGGAAGACCTATGCCATTGTGGGGCTTGCGGTGCGGTTCGTGGCCGAGGCGGGGGTGGGTATTTCGGAGCTGCTGCTGGTGACGTTCAGTCGGGCGGCGACGCAGGAGTTGCGGGAGCGGACACGGGAGCGGTTCGTCGCGGTCGTGGCCGGGTTGGCCGATCTGGAGGGGGCTCGGGACAGTGACGACGAGCTGATTCGGCATCTGGCGCAGGCGGATTCGGCGGAGGTCGGGCGGCGGCGGGCGCGGCTGGTGGCGGCGCTGTCGGATTTCGATTCCGGCACCATCGTCACCACACACAGTTTTTGTCAGCGCATGCTCGACGAACTGGGGCTGGCCGGGGAACAGGATCCGGGCGTGCGGCTGGTCGAAGGTATCGAGGACCTGGTGGCGACCGTGGCCGACGATCTGTTCCTGGCCCGATATGCGCGCAGCGGACCGCCGTTCTCGCTGAAGGAAGCACACCAACTGGCCGCGGCCGCGGTGCAGGATCGGCACGCCCGGCTGGTGCCCGACGAGGAGATCGGCGATCACCCGGCCGCCGAGCGGGTGGCCTTCGCGCTCGCGGTGCGAGCGGAAACCGAACGGCGCAAACGGCTTTCGGCCATTCGGGATTTCGACGATCTGCTGGTCCTGCTGCACGAGGTGCTGGCCGACCCGATCCACGGCGAACGCGCCTGCGGGCGCATCCGGGAACGCTACCGGGTGGCGCTGGTCGACGAATTCCAGGACACCGATCCACTGCAGTGGGACATTCTGCGGCGCTCGTTCCACGGCCACGCCACGCTGGTCCTGGTCGGCGATCCGAAACAGGCCATCTACGCCTTCCGCGGTGCCGAGGTGCTCAGCTACCTCGATGCGGTGGCGCACGCCGACACCCGCCGTGAACTGACCACGAACCGGCGCAGCGACGCCGGGCTGCTGGCGGCGCTCGAACACCTGATGGGCGGAGCGGCCCTGGGGCACAAGCAGATCACCGTGCACCCGGTGGCGGCCGTGCGACCGCACACCCGGCTGGGTGGCACGGTCGAATCCCCGATCCCCTTGCGGCTGCGGTGTTTCCCGCGAACCGGTGCGGGCCCGCTGAACGGAGCCGGATTCCCCGCGGTCGGACGGCAGCGGTCCCGGGTCGCCGAGGATCTGGCCGCCGACATCGTGCGCCTGCTGGAATCGGGTGTGCAGCTGAGTGAACGCCCGCTGGGCCCCGGCGATATCGCGGTCCTGGTACGCACCCGCGCCCAGATCGATCCGGTGCGCGCGGCCCTGGACCGGGTGGGCGTGGCCTCGGTGCTCGCGGGTGGTGCCAGCGTGTTCGCCACCCAGAGCGCCACCGACTGGCTGTGGCTGCTGCGCGCCCTGGAGCAGCCGCACCGCGCCGACCGGGTGCGGCTGGCGGCCGGAACCCCGCTGCTGGGGCTGTCGGCGGCCGACATCGACGCCGGCGGTGCGGATCTGGTCGGCCGGATCGGCGCCCAACTACGCGAGGCGGCCCGGCTGTTCGCCCGCGCGGGTTTCGCTGCCGTCTTCGAAAAGATTTCCGCCGAAACACAATTGGCGCCGCGGCTGCTCGCGGTGGCGGGCGGGGAACGTCAGCTCACCGACCTGCGGCACATCGCGCAGCTGCTGGACCAGGTGGCGCTGCGGGAATCGCTGGGCCTGACCGCCCTGACCCGCTGGCTGGCCGACCGCGTCCGAGATCCGGCCTCGGGCACGGTCGCCGACCGCAGCCGCCGCCTGGACCGGGACGCGGCCGCCGTGCAGATCGCCACCGTGCACGCCAGCAAGGGCCTGGAATTCCCGGTGGTGTATCTGCCGTTCGCCTGGGACAGCGCCAAGAACCCGAACCCGGCGACGCTGCTGTTCCACGACGGCCCCGACCGCGTCCTGGATGTCGGCGGCCCGGAGGCGCCGGGCTACGCCGAACGCAAACGCCGCAGCGAGGCGGAGGAAGCGGGGGAGGAGCTGCGGCTGCTGTATGTGGCACTGACCCGCGCCCAGAGTCAGGTGGTGGCCTGGTGGGCGCCCGCCTACGGCACCACGTTCGCGCCGCTGCATCGGATGATCCTGGGCCGTATGCCCGGCAGCGCGGAGGTTCCCGCCCGCAGCGAGGTGCCGGTGGACGGCGTTGTCCTGGAACAGCTTTCGGCCTGGGCCGCCGCTGCCCCCGGCGTTGTCGCGGTGGAACCGGTCACAACGATTCCGAAGGTGCGGCCGCGGTGGGAGCGCACCGAATCCGCGATCGGAGCGCTGGCCGCCGCGCGGTTCGAGCGCAGCGTGGATCACGACTGGCGGCGCACCTCCTATTCCGCGCTCACCGCCGCCGCTCACGACGTGCACACCCACGAACCCGACGAGGCGCCGGGCAGTTCGGACGAACCGGCGGCCCCCGCCGCGGTGCTGGTCGACCAGAGCGAATTCGACGGTGCGGCACCGTCGTTGATGAACGAGCTGCCCTACGGCGCGGAATTCGGCACCCTGGTGCACGGCGTGCTGGAACGGGTGGATACCGACGCCGCGGATCTGGCCGCCGAGGTCCGCGCCCGCTGTACCCGGGCGATCGAGGAACTGCTGGCCGATATCGACCCGGACGTGCTGGCCGCCGCCCTGCTGGCGGTCTTGCGCACCCCGATGGGCATCGGCTGCCTGGCCGATATCTCCAGCCGGGACCGCCTCAACGAACTCGACTTCGAACTGCCGCTGGCCGGTGGCGACACGCCCGTCGCGGAGCGCGTGACCGTGCGCCGCATCGCCGGGCTGCTGCGGGCCCACCTGCCGGTCGACGACCCGTTCGCCGAGTACGCCGACCAGCTCGAAACCCTCGACGACACCCCGCTGCGCGGCTACCTGACCGGCAGTATCGACGCGGTGCTGCGCATCCGCGGCCCGCGCTTCGTCGTCGTGGACTACAAGACCAACCGGCTCGGCACCGGCGATCTCACCGTCGCCCACTACACCCGCGACCGGATGGCCGCGGAGATGATGCGCTCACACTATCCACTGCAGGCGATCCTGTATTCGGTTGCCCTGCACCGCTACCTGCGCTGGCGCCTGCCGGACTACGAACCGTCCCACCACCTCGGCGGCATCCGCTACCTGTTCGTGCGCGGCATGATCGGCCCCGAAACCCCGCCCGGCTGCGGCGTTTTCGACTGGAACCCGCCGGTCGCCCTGATCGAGGACCTGTCGCAACTGCTGGCCGGGCAGGAGGACCGATGAGCACAATTCAGTTGGCGCGGAGGGCAACCGGGCAGTTGCGCACCAGTGCGTCGGGAATTCTGTCTGCCGCAGAACCGCATGGGGCGCTGCCGTGGGGCCGTGACGAGCGCTTGGCCGGGCAGGAGGTCCGGTGACCGCAATCCAGCTGGCGCAGCGGGCAACCGGGCTGCTGCGGACCTTCAATGCGGCGGGGATTCTCTCGGCCGCCGATGTGCATGTGGCGGTGCGACTGGGGCGGTTGGGGCGGGAGGACGCCGAGGACGTGCTGTTTGCCGCGGCGTTGGCGGTGCGTGCGGTGCGGTCGGGGTCGGTGTGCCTGGAACTCGAGCGCATGCACGACATCGGTGTGGACGGGGAAGGGTTCGATGCCGACGATCCGGAGGCGATCGATCCGGCCACGCTGCCGTGGCCCGAGGTGGAGGCGGTGCTGGCGGCGCTGCGGGTCAGCCCGCTGGTGCAGGGCAGCGACGCGGGTCCGCTGCGGCCGCTGCGGCTGATCGAGCCGGAGGGTGCGAGCCCGCTGCTGTATCTGGACCGGTACTACCGGCAGGAGCAGACCATCCGCGAGGTGCTGACCGAGCGGGCCGCCACTCACCCGATGGTCGACCCCGACAGCGTCCGTCGCCACCTGGACCGCTTGTTCCCGGATTCGCATCGGCCCGGTGAGCCGCCGGACCGGCAGCGGGTCGCGGCGGCGCTGGCCGCCACCCACTGGACCACCGTGGTCGCCGGAGGACCGGGCACCGGCAAGACCCACACCATCGCCCGCATCATCGCGCTGCTGGTGGCGATGCAGCGCGAGATTCCGGGCGCGCCCGCGCTGCGGATCGCGCTGGCCGCCCCCACCGGAAAGGCGGCCGCCCGGCTGCAGGAATCGGTGCGCGAACAGGCGGTCGATCTGGATCTGCCCGAGCTGACCGCCGCCACCCTGCATCGACTGCTGGGCTGGCAGCGTGGCGGCGCCACCCGTTTCCGCCACCACGAATTCAACCGCCTGCCCTACGACATCATCGTCGTCGACGAAACCTCGATGGTCTCGCTGACCATGATGAGCCGCCTGCTGCCCGCCGTGCGCCCCGACACCCGCCTGGTGCTGGTCGGCGATCCGGACCAGCTCGCCTCCGTCGACGCCGGCGCCGTCCTCGCCGATCTGGTCGCCGGACCCGTAGTGGCCCTACCCAATCCGCTGCTCGACCGCATTCTCGACGGCGAGTCGGTTGCCGGTCATCCCGATGCGCTGACCTCGCGGGAGCGAGAGCGGCTGCGGGGCGGCATCATTCGGCTCACCAGGGGTCGGCGGTTCGGTGGGTGCATCGCCGAGCTGGCGGTGGCGGTGCGCGCGGGTGATGCCGATGCCGCCCTCGCGCTGCTGGCCGGCGGCGGTGACGAACTGACGCTGTGCGAGCCGGAGGAGGTGGCCACGGTGCGGGCCGATGTCGTGCGCGCGGCCCGCGAATCGACAGACGCGGCCGAACGCGGCGACGCCGCCGCGGCCCTCACGGCCATGGAATCGCATCGCCTGCTCTGCGCGCACCGCCAGGGCCAGTTCGGCGTCGAACGCTGGGACCGGCTGGCCGCCGGATGGGTGGCCGCGGCCGGGATCGGCTCGGACGCCGGTGCGGGCCATTGGTTCCCGGGCCAGCCGCTGCTGGTCACCGCCAACGATCACGAGGCCCGCATCTACAACGGCGACACCGGCGTGATCGTGCGCGCCCCCGACGGCACCCTGCGGGCGGCCCTGCAGCGCGGCAGCGAACCCTACCTCGTCCACCCCACCCAGTTCCCGGGGGTCACCACGGTCTACGCGATGACCATCCACCGCAGCCAGGGCAGCCAGTACGCCACCGTCTCCATCGTGCTCCCCGGACCGGAATCCACCCTGCTCACCCGCGAACTGCTCTACACCGCCATCACCCGAGCCCGCCACCACGTCCGCATCATCGGCACCGAGGACGCCATCCGCGCCGCCGTCGCCCGCCGCGTCCTGCGCGCCAGCGGCCTGCGCGCCTGACGCGGTATCCGGCCGCGGGTGTGGCTAGGCTGGACGGCATGGCGAGCGGGATGGAGCACGTCGATGTGCTGATCGTCGGGGCCGGGCTGTCGGGGATCGGGGCCGCGCATCATCTGCAGCGGGCGTTCCCGCATCGGAGGTACGCGATCCTGGAGGCCCGCGACGCCATCGGGGGTACGTGGGATCTGTTCCGGTATCCGGGCATTCGATCCGATTCGGATATGTTCACCCTGGGTTATCGGTTCCGGCCGTGGCTGGGAGACAAGTCCATCGCCGATGGTGAGTCGATCCTGCGGTACGTGCGCGACACCGCGGCCGAGGACGGGATCGATCGGCACATCCGGTTCGGGCATCGCGTAGAACGGGCCGAATGGTCGTCGGAGGACCAGCGCTGGACCGTCACGGCCCGGCGCACCGATACCGATGAGACCGTCACGCTCACCGCGAACTTCCTGTTCTGCTGTTCCGGCTACTACCGATACGACCAGGGCTACACGCCCGAGTTCCCCGGCCGGGACCGGTTCACCGGCACGATCGTGCACCCGCAGCACTGGCCGGAGGATCTCGAGGTCGCCGGGAAGCGCGTGGTGATCATCGGCTCCGGCTCCACCGCGGTGACGCTCGGACCCGCACTGGCCGATCTGGGCGCACACGTGACCCTGCTACAGCGTTCACCGTCCTACATCCTGTCCTTGCCCGCTCGCGATCATTTCGCCGACCGGGTGCGCCAACTGCTGCCCGCCCGCGCCGCCTACGCCCTGACGCGCGCCAAGAACATCATCCGCGGCACCGCCATCTACCAACTGAGCCAACGCTATCCGCATCGCGTTCGGGCCTGGATCCGCGGCCTGCAGGAACGCTGGCTGCCGGAGGGCTACGACATCGACACCCACTTCAATCCTCGCTACAACCCCTGGGATCAGCGCATGTGCCTGGCGCCCAACGGGGATCTGTTCCGAGCCATTCGCAACGGCGAGCTGGAGATGGTCACCGGCGGCATCGACACCTTCACCGAAACCGGCGTGCGCCTGGAGTCGGGAGCCGAGCTGGATGCCGATATCATCGTCACCGCAACGGGTTTGGATCTGCTCATCTTCGGCGGCATGGACCTCGTGGTCGACGGGGCGCCGGTGGACGTGCCGAAAACCATGGCCTACAAGGCGATGATGCTCTCAGACGTGCCGAACTTCGCCTATATCATCGGCTACGCCAACGCCTCCTGGACGCTGAAGGCGGATCTGGTGTGCGAGTACGTAGTGCGGCTGCTGCGGCACATGGACGCCCACGGCTACGGTGCGGTGACACCGGTGCGCGATTCGTCGGTGGGCACCCAGCCGTTCGTGCCCAGGTTCAACCCGGGATACATACTGCGTGCCGCGGACCGGTTCCCGGCCGCCGGCGATCGCAAGCCGTGGCAGCCGCACATGAATTACCTGCGCGATCTGGCCCTCCTCCGCTACGGCCGTATCGCCGACCGTGCCCTGCGCTTCACCCCGGCCGCCGACCGCCAGCCCGCGCGGGCCGCCAACTAGTCGGCTCGATGTCGCGAATCAGCCTGCGCTATCGAAGATTCCGGGAATCGTCAACGCCAACTCGACATCCTCGCGACGGCCGAGGGTGACCAGTACGCTGCGGATCATGGTCGACCGCGCCTCGGCCACCTCCCGCGGATCCGGCTCCGTGCCCGGCGCGGCGGCCGCCGACACCCGGTAGCCCACGAATTCGCAGACCTGCAGGGCGGTGTCCAGATCCAACGGCGTCGGCGACGGTCGCCCCAACTCGGCGAACTTGTCCCGTACCAGGGCGCGAATATCGTCGAAGGCGTCCTCCCGGTAGGCCGACACCGGCGAGGCCGGATCGTGCAGTTCGGCGAACAACGGCCGCAGCATCGCCCCGTGCCCGCGCGCCCAATCCAGATAGGCGTCGATGATCCCGATGCCCAGTTGCACCGGCTCGTCGGACCGGTCCAGTGCGGCCCGGATACCCCCGACCAGCCCCTCGTTGGACGTGGTCAGCAGCGCGTGCAGCGGTTGCTCGGCATTGCCGAAATACCGGTAGAAGGTCGGCCGCGAGATTCCGGCGCGCTCGATGATGCGCGCGACGCTGAGCCCGCGCGATCCGTGCTCGGTGAAAACCGCCGCGGTGGCCAGCACGATGCGCGCACGGACCTCGTCGGCCTGCTCCTGCGTCTGCGGCGGGCGGCCGCGGCGGCCACCGCCGTTGTGAGATGCGACCACCGCATCGCCCGGCATATGTGGGTCCTCCCTGATCGGTGGGACAGCGCTTGACAGAACGCGCGGGACGGATATTAATCTAACATCAGTGTTAACCTAACACTGGTGTTCAATAAAATGGTGGACGCGTTCCCCGGACGAGAGGGCCGACTATGACGACCGCCCCGCAACTGGCCGCCGCCGACGCATTGCCTTCCCCGCTGGTACAGACTCTGCTGGCGCATGCCACCGCGGGCGGCGCCGGCTCGGTCGAGGTCTTCGCCCCGGCGACGGGCCGCAAGATCGCCGATCTGCCGCAGTCCTCGCCCGCCGATATCGACCGGGCCTTCGACACCGCGCGCCGCGCCCAGCGCGAGTGGGCGGATGTGCCGATCCGCGAGCGCGCCGCGATTCTGCGGCGCTTCCACGATCTGGTGCTGGCCGAACAGGACACCATCCTCGATATCGTGCAGACCGAGACCGGCAAGTCCCGCGTCCACGCCTTCGACGAGGTGGGTGACGTCGCGGTCAACGCCCGCTACTACGCGGCCGTGGCCGAGCGGCTGCTCGCCCCGCGCCGCCCGCGCGGAGTGCTGCCGGTTCTGACTCGGGTCGAGGTGCGCCACCGGCCGAAGGGCGTCGTCGCGGTCATCTCGCCGTGGAACTATCCGCTGGCCCTGGCCGCCTCCGACGCGCTGCCCGCGCTGATCGCCGGGAATGCGGTGGTGGCGCGGCCGGACAATCAGACGGCTCTGACCGCGCTGTGGGCGATCGATGCCGCCGAACGTGCGGGTCTGCCGAAGGGGCTGTGGCAGGCGGTGCTCGGGCGCGGATCGGTGATCGGTGGCGAGGTGATCGGCCGCGCCGACTACGTCGACTACACCGGTTCGAGCGCCACCGGCCGCACCATCGCCCGGCAGGCGGGGGAGCGGCTGATCGGCTACTCCCTCGAATTGGGCGGTAAGAACCCGCTGCTGGTGCTGGCGGACGCCGATGTCGATGCGGCGGCACGCATCGCGGTGCGGGCGTGCTTCGCCTCGGCCGGGCAGCTGTGCGAGTCGATCGAGCGAATCTACGTGCACGACACGGTGTACGACCGGTTCGTCGGCGAATTCGTCTCCCGGACGAAGAAACTGCGGCTGGGGTCGGCGCTGGACTATTCCTACGAGATGGGGTCGCTGACCTTTCCGCGCCAGATCGACACCGTCGCCGCCCATGTGGACGACGCGGTCGCCAAGGGTGCGACCGTGCTGGCCGGTGGTCGTGCCCGGCCCGACCTCGGGCCCTACTTCTACGAGCCGACCATCCTCGAGGGCGTGCGGCCCGGGATGACCGTCCACCGGGAGGAGACCTTCGGCCCGGTGGTGTCGGTCTATCGCGTGGACAGCGACGACGAGGCCGTCGCGCAGGCCAACGACACCGCCTACGGCCTCAATGCCAGTGTGTGGAGCCGGGATACGGTCCGCGCCCGCGAGATCGCCGCGCGCATCCATGCCGGATCGGTCAATGTGAACGAGGGCTTCATCGCCGCATGGGGCAGTGTGGCCGCGCCGTCCGGCGGCCTGGGCATCTCCGGAGGAGGCCGCCGCCACGGCCCGGAGGGCCTGTCGAAATACGTCGACACCCAGACCATCGCCGTGCAGCGGGCGGTGCCGATCGCGCCGCTGCCGGGTATGTCGGAGGCCCTGTGGGCCAAGACGTTGACACTGTATTTCGGTGCGATGAAGGCGCTGCGGCAAAAATGATGTCGCACAACGGGAAAGGGACGGGTATGGAAACGGTAGCCGGTCGCAAGGTGCTGATCACCGGTGCCGCCATGGGTTTGGGCAAGTCGTTCGCCGAACGCGCGGTGCGGGAGAGGGCGACCGATGTGGTGCTGTGGGATATCAACGACAACGCGCTGAAGGAGACCGCCGCCGAACTGTCGAAGCTGGGCGCGGCCCGGATTCACCAGTACGTCGTCGATGTCTCGGACCGCCGGGCCATCACCGACGCGGGCACAGCCGTGCGCGCCGAGGTCGGCGATATCGACATCCTGGTCAACAACGCCGGGATCGTGCGGGGCAACGGGTACTTCTGGGAGACCCCCGACCGCGGTGACATCGAGAAGACGATGGCGATCAATTCCCTTGCGCCCATGTACATCACGCTCGAATTCCTGCCCGCCATGGTGCGGCGCGGGACACCGGCGCGGGTGCTGAACATCTCCTCCTCGGCGGGTCTGGTCTCCAATCCGCGGATGAGCGTCTACGCCGCCTCCAAGTGGGCCGCGCTGGGCTGGTCGGATTCGGTGCGCCTCGAGCTCGAGCAGTCCGGCAACGAGCACGTCAAGGTCACCACCTTCTGCCCGACCTACATCAACACCGGAATGTTCGCCGGCGCCAAGGGTTTCCTGTTCACCCCGATCATCGAGCAGGACCACGCCGTCGACACCGCGTGGAACGAGATGAAGAAGGGCTCGGCCCTGGTGGTGATGCCGTGGACCTCGCGGCTCAACCGCGCCATCTCCGGGCTGCTGCCGCTGAAGGTGCGCGACTTCTACCTCAATGCCGTGGGCGTATACCACTCCATGGACGAATTCACCGGCCGCGCAGGATAGTTCGCTACTCCTTACGGGCGCGGCTGGGTTGTACGCGCGGTGGTTCGTTGGGCATCTTCGGATATACCGGCGGCCACGGCGCGTCCATCAACCCGGACTCCATATCCCGCTGTGACATCTCGAGCAGCGGTTCGATCGACTGCGGGCCGCGGTCGGCCCAGGGGTCACCCAGGTCGGCGACGCGGGCGGGGACGGTGGCGAGGGTGAGCTCGTCGGGAACGACGGTGTCCAGGTCCTCCCAGGCGAGGGGGGTGGAGACCTGGGCGTTGACCTTGGGCCGCACCGACCAGGCGCCGAACACCGTCTTGTGCGGGGCGTTCTGGTTGTAGTCGAGGAAAACGCGTTGTCCGCGTTCCTCTTTCCACCAGTGGGCGGTGATCAGGTCCGGGTGGCGGCGTTCCAGCTCCCGGGCCAGGGCCACGGCGGCGGCGCGCACCTGGTAGCCGTCCCAGCGGGGTTCGAGCAGCACGTAGATGTGCAGGCCGCGGGAGCCGGATGTCTTGATCCGCGAGTCGATTCCGAGTTCGTGGCACAGGTCGCGGGTAAGGACTGCGGCCTTGCGCAGGTCGTCGAAGCCGATTCCGGGGGAGGGGTCGAGGTCCACGCGCAGTTCGTCGGTGACACCGGTGGGTGGCAGCAGATTGCCGTCCGCGTCGTACACCGGTGCCGCGCCGGTGAGTTCCGGATAGTCGACGCGGGTCGGCCAGACGTGAAAACCCAAGCAGCCCAGGTTGACCGCCCACAGAATGTGGGCGAGGTCCGCGGCGACCAGGGCATCACCGGTGGTGCCGTTCGGCGTGGTCACCTGCGTGGTCTGCAACCAGTCCGGCGCGGAGGCCGGAACCCGTTTCTGGAACCAGGATTTGCCGCCCGCGCCGTCCGGATAGCGTTCCAGCATGAGCGGCCGGTTGCCGATGGCGCGCAGCAGCGGCTCGGCCACGGCCTGGTAGTAGCGGACCAGATCGAGTTTGGTTTCCCCGCGCTTGGAGAAGTAGATCTTGTCCGGATTGCTGATCGCTACCGACCGGCCGTCGGCCTCGACGTCGATGGATTTACTCACTTCGCCCCCTGTTTGGCCTCGGCGAAGATGTCGGCCAGCTCCGCCGGGGCGACCTCGTCGAGCTGAGCGTAGGTGCACGATTCGGGCGTGCGGTCGTCCCGGAAGCGGACCAGTCGCCCGCCGTGGCGCAGCCGCCCGGCCATGACGTGTTCGTAGCGGACCTCGGCGACCAGCTCCGGTCGCAGCGCCTCCCACGACAGATCCTTACCGCCGGTCCAGCGGCTGATCCCGCCGGGCATCTTGCCCTCGGCCCTGGCCTGTGCCGCGGCGTCGGCCCACTGCCGCCACGGGTGGTTGTCCAGGGCGTTGTCCCGCAGCGGGGCGAGTTCGTCGACCAGTTCCTTGCGGCGGGCGGCGGTGAAACTGCTGGCCACCCCGACGTGATGGAGATTGCCCTCGTCGTCGTAGAGCCCCAGCAGCAGCGAGCCCACGCCCTGTCCGTCCTTGTGCCAGCGGAACCCGGCCACCACACAGTCGGCGGTGCGCTCGTGTTTGACCTTGACCATCACCCGCTTGTCCTGCAGATACGGCAGGTCCCTGGCCTTCACCATGACCCCGTCGAAGCCCGCGCCCTCGAACCGGGTGAACCAGTCCTGCGCCGTGGCCGGATCGGAGGTGAGCGGGGTCAGATGCAGGCGCTGCACGGAATTGTCGACGATCGTCTCGAGGATGCGCCGCCGCTCGGCGAACGGCAGCTCGGTCAGGTCCTGGTCGCCCAGGGCCAGCAGGTCGAAGGCGACGAAACTGGCCGGGGTCTCCACGGCCAGCTTGTTCACCCGCGACGCAGCCGGATGCAGACGTTGCTGCAGCGTGTCGAAGTCCAGGCCGTGCTCGGTCACGACCACGATCTCGCCGTCGACCACGCATTTATCCGGCAACGCACCGGCCAGCAACTCCACCAGCTCCGGGAAGTAGCGGGTCAGCGGCCGGTCGTTGCGCGAACCCAGCTCCACCTCGGCACCGTCGCGGAAGACGATGCAGCGGAAACCGTCCCACTTGGGTTCGTAATACAGATCCGGATCACGCGGCAGCTCCGATGCCGATTTCGCCAGCATCGGTTTCACGGGCGGCATGACGGGCAGGTCCACACGATCCTCCTCGAGTTCTCACCCATGTGGACGGTACGGGCGAGGAAAAATCATCGCCCGCCCTTTCACCAAGATCGTATGCCCGGCTACAGACCCTTAAGGCTCGAGCCATCCGTGTTGCTCGGCGAAGGCCGTCAGCCGCTCGCGGATGGTGAGAATTTCCCCGGCGGTCAGCGCCGGACTCGCGTCGAGCAGCAGTTCGGTGATCAGCCGCTTGTGTTCGGCGGGGGTGAGCTGACCGGAGTTGCGATTGCGATGCCGCGCCGGCGCGGGCTGACCGCCGACGGCCGTCAGATTCACCGCCTTGGGGCCGCGGTCACCCTCGGTCACCTCGAATTCGAACACCCGCCCCTGCCGCAGTTCGTCCTCGTCCAATCCGATGTCGTTCACATGGACGAATACGTCGGGGCCACCGTCTTCCGGGCGGATGAAGCCGAACCCCCGAGAACTATCGAAGGACACCAATTTCCCGATGGACACCTACACCCGCTCCTCGTCGCCGTCCCTATTCCTGCACTCTATCGAGCGTGCTCGGGTTGTGTTCGTTGTTGGGCGAAAGTGCCTTCTGCAGCGAATTGAACACCGTCAGACCCTGACCCACCATGCCGTTGACCAGCTCACTTACTCCGTCGGGGCCGTTGAGAACGGTGAGATTCGCATCGGCCAGCCCCTTCGCAGCCTGGGCGACGATTTCCGGTAGCTGTTCGATCAGCAGCTGATCCAGGGCGATGCGGTTGTGGGAGGCGGCGGCCTCGGCCTGGATGCGGGTGCGGTCGGCCTCGGCCTGAGCCAGGATGCGCACCCGTTCGGCGTCGGCCAGGGCCGGTTTGACCACTTCGGCCTGCAGCTGCTGTTCGCGCAGCTCGGCCTCTTTGCGCGCCTGTTCGGCCTGGGCGGTCAGTACCTCCTGCAGCGCATGCGCCTGGGCGAGCGGACCGGCCTGCGCGGCTTCGGCATTGGCCTTATCGATATCGCGCTGATACTGGGCGCGCAGAATAGCCGTCTCGCGCTGATATTCGGCTTGCCTGCGTAGCGATTCCTGTTCGGCCTTCGCGGCCTCCTGCGCTGCATGCGATTGAGCGATCTGCGCATCGCGGTGCACGGCGGCATTGTGTGGTGCGGCCAAGGCGGTGATGTAGCCGAGATCGCCGTCGTCGATGGATTGGATCTGGAACGAATCCACCCACAGCCCGATATTGCTCATCTCCACCTTCGAGGCCATCAGCACCTCGTCGGCGAGCCGCTGGCGCTCGCGGATGATCTCCTCCACCGTCATCGAGCCCACGATCGAGCGCAGATGTCCGGAGAAAATCCGTCCGGTCAGGACAGACATCTCCTGCTCCTGTTCGGACAGAAACCGTTGCGCCGCATTGACGATCGACTGGGTGTCGTTGGCGACCTTGAACGCGATCACCGCGCGCACATCCAGCTGAATGCCCTGTTTCGTGACGCACCGCTCGCTGATTTCGGCCTCGAACATGGCCAGCGACAGATAGCGGACCTTGCGGAACAGCGGAATCACGAAGGCGCCGTGTCCGATCACCACCCGAAACGGCGCATTGTCCTTGGTGCGGCCACCGCTGACCAGCATGGCCTCATCGGGGTCGGGCACGTGGTACCCCAGCACAGTTGTCTCCCTTGTTATTTCGTCATATCCCCACCCGGCCCCAAGTCGAGCGGTATCCACGCAACCACATCCACGATCCGGCCCGGATGCACGCCGACGATGAGCACGGTGGTGCCCGCGTCCAGCGGCTCGGTGGATCGAGCGATGTAGATTTCGGTTCCCCCTCGGATCGCGACCAGGACCTCCCCGAGCATGCCTGCGCCTCGGATCGGCGATGTGAGCGTACCGGTCAAACCCTGCACCGGATCGGTCATCGCGTCGAACTCCTTGCCGGACAATGGTGAAGCGGGTGAAGCCCCAGCGTACTCACCGATCTCAGCACGGCCGGTCGCGGCTGGGCAGGGTCAGATCCGTCAGGTAGGCGAGCACCTGGTCGTCGACGCAGGGGGAGATGCCGTGCAGCGTGATGGTGTGCCGGGTGCCCTCGTAGGTAATGAGTTTCGCGCGCAGCTGTGCGGCCAGTTCGACACCGGCTTCATGCGGCGTGGCGGGGTCGTGGGTGGTGGACACCACCACGACGGTCGGCAGATCCTCGATTGCCAGCCGATGCGGGGCGCTGGTCGGCGGCACGGGCCAGAACGCGCACGTGCTCAGGGGCGCACGGCCCGTGGAGCGCCCGTCGTCGGCATACGGTACGGCAGCGCGTATTTCGGCGTCGAGCCGGTCGTTGCGGGCGCGGTCGGTGAGGGGCGGATAGTCCACGCAGGTGATCGCCACGAGGGCGTCGTCGGTGGGGGCGGCGGGATCGGGAGCACTGCCGTTCCCGAGGGGCAACTCGAGCATCGGGTCCGGGTCGCCCGTCCGCAGCGCCTCGAGCGCACCGATCAGCGGATCCCATCGCGTCGGTGAGTACAACGCATGGTCGGTGCGTTCGATCGTGTCGTCGTAGTAGAGCGTTCGGCCGGTGCGCGGCGAGGTCAGGGGATGGTCGATGAGCGGCAGGACCAGCTCCCGGTACCGTGCGACGGCCTGTGCCGGATCCTGGCCGAGGGGGCAGTCGGTGCGGCGCGCGCACTCGGCGGCAAGTGAATCGAACGCATCCTGAAATCCCTTGGCCTGGCGCAACTGTCGGGTATAGGCGTCCTCGTCCGGGAGTACGGCCCCGTCGAGGACGAGGGCGCGGACCCGGTGAGGATAGCGTTCGGCATAGGCCCAGCCGAGCCGGGTGCCGTAGGAATAACCGACGTAGGTGAGTGTGCGCTCGCCCAGTACGGCACGAATGATGTCCATATCGCGCACGGTTTCGCGGGTGCCTACGTGGGCGAGCAGGTCGGTGCCGCTGATCTGTGCGCACCGCTCGGCGCGCATCCGGCGATAGTGCTCCCTCGCGGCGGACAGATCGTCGTCGGGGCCGATCTCGATGATGCCGTCGCCGGGTTCGCCGCAGGAGATGCGGGGCGTCGAGGCGCCGACGCCGCGCGGATCGAATCCGACCCGGTCGAAACGTTCGGCGAGTGCGGGGCTGTCGGCCTGCTCGACCGTGGTCAACCCCGGCTCGCCGGGGCCGCCCGGGTTGAACAGCACCGATCCGATGCGCTCGCCGGTGGCCGGTTTGTGCGACAGCGCGAGTTGTATCATCCGGCCGTTGGGGAGGTCGTAATCCAGCGGAACGTCGATCCGGGCGCACCTCGTCACGGCGCTGACGCTCTCGCCGGGCGGGATCATGTCGTCGCACGAACCCCACCGCACCTGTTGGGTGTAGTAGCGGGCCAATTCCGCCGGATAGAAATCCGCCGGTTGCCGCCCGGGAACCAGGCCGCAAGCACCGAGTGTGAAGGCGAGTGCGGCGCAGACGGCCGCGAGCTTGCGCGCATTCGGAAGTGCCACGCGCGTTCCCCCCTAGATCCAGCAGGTCATTGAAGTGTAAGTCGAAAGACCGGCCGCGCAGAATCTTTCGGACCGTCTCGTGCCGAGCGGCTTCCCGTGATCGGCTCTGGTGACCATTAACAGGGCGAGAACAATCCCTGAAAAGTGGTGGTGGTGATTCGGCCGGACCTTTGGCAGGCTGAAACGGTGACATCCCCTCCGGATATCCCGTCTCCCTCTTCGGGCCCGGCCTCGGACAAACTCGATGCCGGGGTGCTCAAGGTCGCCGGTGTGGTCGTGCTCGGCGCGATCATGTCGATTCTCGACATCACCGTCGTGATCAATGCCCTGCCGAAGTTCCAGGACGAGTTCGACGTCAGCTATGCGATCGCGGCCTGGTCGATGACCGGGTACACGCTGGCCCTGGCCACGGTCATCCCCGTGACCGGTTGGGCCGCCGACCGATTCGGCACCAAACGGCTCTACATGGCGGCGCTGACGTTCTTCGTGCTCGGCTCGGCGCTGTGCGCCACGGCCTGGAATATCGAGACGCTCATCGCCTTTCGCGTGATCCAGGGCATCGGCGGCGGCATGCTGATGCCGCTGGGCATGACAATCATGACGCATGCGGCCGGTCCGCAGCGGGTGGGCCGGGTGATGGCGGTGCTCGGCGTGCCGATGCTGCTGGGCCCGATCCTCGGGCCGATCCTCGGCGGCTGGCTGATCGGGTTCCGCTGGGAGTGGATCTTCCTGATCAACGTGCCGATCGGGGTGATCGCGCTGGTGCTGGCCTTCGTGATGTTCCCGGCGGATCGTCCGGAGCCGTCGCAGAACTTCGACTTCCTGGGCATGCTGCTGGCCTCGCCGGGGCTGGCGCTGTTCCTCTACGGTGTGTCCTCGATTCCGGAGGAGCACACGGTGGCCGCGACCAAGGTGCTGCTCCCGGCCGCGATCGGACTGGTGCTGATGGCAGCCTTCGTCGTCCACGCGCTGCGCGCCGATCATCCGCTGATCGATCTGCATCTGTTCCGCAATCGGTCGCTGACCTTCGCGGTGCTGACGATGTTGCTGTTCGCGGTGGCGTTCTTCGGGTCGGGTCTGCTGCTGCCGACCTACCTGCAGCAGGTGCGCGGGGAGACGGCGCTCGGTGCCGGATTGCTGCTCGCCCCGCAGGGTCTGGGTGCCATGCTGACGATGCCGATCGCCGGTCGCCTGGCCGACAAGATCGGTGCCGGCAAGATCGTGCTGACCGGTATTTCGATCATCGCCATCGGCATGGTGTTCTTCACCCAGCTGCACGCCGACACCTCGTACTGGCTGATCGGCGGGGCGCTGTTCGTGACCGGCCTGGGCATGGGCTGCACCATGATGCCGACCATGACCGCCGCCGTCCAGACCCTCACCCGTGAGCAGGTGGCGCGCGGATCGACCCTGATGAACATCATCAATCAGGCCTCCGCCTCGGTCGGCTCCGCGACCATGTCGGTGGTGCTGACGAATCTGCTGGACGACAAGCCGCTGGCGGGCGCCGCGATCGGCTCCCACACTCGTCCCGAGATCGCCGCCCAACTGCCGCCCGGCGGACTGGATATCGGTTTCTCCCAGGCCGCATCGGCCTTCGCCCACACCTACATCGTCGCGATCGTCCTCATCGTCGCGACGCTGATCCCCGCGGCCTTCCTCCCACGGGTGAAACCGCCCACCCCGGAGGATGCCGACACCCCGGTCCTGCTGGGCCACTGACCTGCCCGCCGCGGCCCTGAGGCGTTGGGGTGCAAGGAATTCTGCGCCGGGGCATGATGGCAACTGTTGCCGTACCGACGACGAGAAGAGGCGATATGAAGACCAGGCTCAACTGCCCCTGCGGCGAATACATCACCGGCGTCGACGAAGACGACCTCGTCGAGAAGACCCAGGCCCACCTCGCCGACAAGCACCCCGACCACGACTACAGCCGCGACGAGATCCTCTTCATCGCCTACTGACCCGACATGGTCGATACGCCGCGAAAGGCCCCGCGCCAGCAGCGATCCCGGGAGATGATGGACACGCTTGTCGAGGCCGCCGCGCAGATGTTCTCCCGCGAGGGTCTCGCGGCCACGACCAACCGCATCGCCGACCGGGCGGGGGTCTCGATCGGGACGCTGTACCAATACTTCCCGAACAAGCATGCGCTGCTGCGGGTCCTGGCCGAACGCCACCTCGCCGAGGGCGGCACCCGGCTCGGCGAGGTATTCGCGGCGCTGCGCACCACCCGGCCGCCGTTCGAGGAGACGATGTACACGATCCTGGACGTCGTCGTGGACCTGCATCGAGATCGGCCCGCCCTGCATGCTCTGATGCACCGAGCCGTACCGCGATCGCCGGAGGTGTTGAACGCGGTGCAGGCATTCGAGGACCATCTCGTCGACGAGGTCGCCTACCACCTCGATCGATGCGGCCGCGGCGGCGAGAACACCGAGCTGACCGCACGAACGCTCGTGCACGCCCTCGACGCTCAGGTGCATCGTGTATCACCGCGCCATGGCCTCACCACCGACCAGCTCGTGACGCTGGCGCTGCGGCTCGCCCCCGATGCTTGATAGCGGCCGTCAGCCAACGGGTTTCGCCACCGCGTCCACTACCTCACGGAGCGCGGTGGCGAGTTGGGTCACGCCCGGCTCCTCGATGGGGAAGTGACCACAGCCCTCCAGCAACACCGAGCGGGTGGGCGCGGCGATCCTGTCGAGGAATCGCATACTCAGCTCCGGTGGTGTCCAGCGATCGGTGGCTGGATGGAGCAAGGTCACGGGTGCCGCGCGGAAGTCCTCCGGCGCGGCGTGCCGGAACGTCAGGAAGTCGGCGAGCCAGCCGAGCGGAACACTCACGCCGCCGCCTTTGGGATCGGCCGCACACAACCGCGACACTCGCGGATCGAGGCTCATATTCTGCAGATCCGCTATCCAGCGGACCGGGATTCGCACACCACCCAGGACCGGGGCGAGGGCACCGAGAAGGGCGGGTGGGATCCTGCCGGTGATCGACCAGCGGGCCGCCGCCTCCCGCGCCCGCGGGTCCGCGGGATCGAGCAGGCACGTCGCCACGACATGCGCGACCGCTCCGGTGCGGGCCGCCGCCTCGTAGGCGAGCATCCCGCCCATGCTCGCACCGAACAGGACGAGCGGCCGATCATCGGATTCGGTTTCGGCCCTGACGAATTCGCACAGCAGATCGATCCAATCGCGGTACCGCACGCCCCGCGGCCGCGGTTCGACGGTATCGCCGTAGAGCGGGAGATCCACCACGGTCGCCTCGACCTCCTCGTGCGCGGCCGAGGCCGCGTAGGGCCACAACAATCCGGCATGCCCGCCCGCCCCATGAATCATCAGAACCCGCACCCGAGCCCCGGGAACGACAGCGCGGGCAACATGCACCCGCCGCCCCCGCCACGCCCACCATGTGACGATCGGCTCCCGCGCCGCCACCGAACGATACTGAGGGGGAACATATTCCACGTACCTGAGATGGTCCATACCCCCGAGTCTGAAACCCCGGCCCATGGCCCACAACTCGCCTTTCCTTCACCCCACCCCCTCCCGAAATACCCTCTCACCGGCCAAAACTCGGCTCACCCACCAGCCCCCGCCCCGCTGCTCGCATCCACCCCTCGGTCCGGAGCGAGCAGTGGGGCAGGGCCGACTCGCACGATGCCGAGGCACGTGCGTGGGCAGGTCTACGGCACGG
Organism: Nocardia transvalensis; assembly: GCF_015477765.1. Taxonomy (GTDB): domain Bacteria; phylum Actinomycetota; class Actinomycetes; order Mycobacteriales; family Mycobacteriaceae; genus Nocardia; species Nocardia transvalensis_A. The sequence goes on from NZ_JADLQQ010000002.1 coordinate 341,916, forward strand.
GAGCTGGTTTCGGGGTGCGGGTGCGGATGAGGAGTAGCCCGAGCAGGGCAGCCGCGAGGGCGAAACCGCAGCTGATCCAGGAGCCGTAGGACATGGCGGCGGTGAAGGCGGACTTGGCGGCGTCGGAGTAACCGAGTTGGAAGGCGGCACCGATGGAATCGCGGGCGGCAGCCGGGAGATCGTCGGGCATATGCGAGGTGAACTCGCCGGCCAGAACGCTACCCAGGACGGCGATGCTGATCGCCTGGCCCACCTGTTGCAAGGTGTCGTTCATGGCCGAGCCCACACCGGCGTGTTCGAGCGGGATCGCGCTCATGATCGAAGCGTAGGCCGCCGGGCCGGCCAGGCCGCCGCCGATGCCCATGACCAGCATGCTGATCAGGACCCACAGGTAGCTGTCGGCGTTGGCGAGCACCACGAACGCCGCGCCCATCACCACCAGGCCCGTCACGATGAGTGCCTTGTTGCTCAACGTCTTTCCGAGCGTCGCGCCCAGACCGTTGAACACCGCGGAGGCCACGGCGAACGGCAGCAGCGCCAATCCGGCCTTCATCGGTCCGTAGCCGAGCACGAACTGCAGGTACTGGGTCAGCATCAGCATCACCGCGCCCATGCCGAACATCATCAGCAGCAGCGTCAGGCACGGGCCGGTGAAATCACGGTTGCGGAACACCCGGATCGGCAGCATCGGATGGGGGGAGCGGTATTCCCAGTAGATGAACGCGGCCCCCGCGACCACTGCCAGCGCGATCACCGGGATGTTCCACTCGCGCTCGATGATCACGTACACGGTCGAGGCGAGTGCCACGATCGAGAGCACCACGCCGACCGGGTCCACCGGTCGCTGATCGCCGTAGGTCTCGGGCATCAGCGTGAGTGCCGCGATGATCGCGATCACCGCGACCGGGATGTTCAGCAGAAATACCGAACCCCACCAGAAGTGTTGCAGCAGTACGCCGCCCAGGGTGGGGCCGAGCACGATGCCGACCATGGATACCGTCGACCACCCGGCGAGCGCCTTGCGTCGCTCGTCCTCGGCGAAGGTGGTCATCAGGATCGACAATGTCGATGGCATCAGCAGCGACCCGCCGACTCCCATGGCGGCGCGAGCGACGATCAGCTGCCACGGTTCGGTCGACAGCACCGCGACGAGTGATGCCGCCCCGAACAGGGCCAGGCCGATGATCAGCATGCGGCGGCGGCCGAACCTGTCCGACAGGCTGCCCGCGGTCAGGAGGAGCCCGGCGAACACCAGAACGTAGGAGTCGAGGATCCACTGCACATCCGACGGCGTGGCGCGCAGCTGTTCGATGAGTGGCGGGATGGCGATGTTGAGCACGGTGCCATCGATCATGAGCACCAGTAGCGACAGGCACAGGACGGCGAGCACCCACCATCGGCGGGGGTCGCGCGGTGCCGTGTCGGACGTTTGTCGTACAGCGTTCGAGGTCACTAGGACACCGTACGATAAACTAGAACAGTGTGCGAGTGAATTAAGGTGGCAGCCGTGACCAAGCAGTTCTCGTCGGTGTGGACCCGTCCGCCGCGCCGGCCCAAGACCTCGGGGCTGGGGCGGGAGCAGATCGTCGCGGCGGCGATCGAGTTGCTCGACGCGGAGGGTTTGCAGGCGCTGAGCATGCGCAAACTCGGCGCGAAGCTCGGCGCGGGCGCGACGAGCCTGTACTGGTATGTAGCCAACAAGGACGAACTGCTGGAACTGGCCCTCGACGAGATGTGGGGCAAGGTCGAGCTACCGGATCCCGATACCGTCCCGTGGCGCGAGGTCGCCAGCGCTCTGGCCTACAATCTGCGCAACACCATGCGCTCCCATCCGTGGATGGTGGAGTTGATCGGACGCATGCCGAGCCTGGGCCCCAGTATGTTTCGGCTCAACGAGCGCCTGCGCCGCACCTTCCTCGCCGCCGATTTCCACGGTGTGGACGTCTATCTCGCCAGTGGCACGGTGGTCAGTTTCGTTCTCGGCCAAGTGGTTCCGGAAATCGCGTACGCGGAGAGCGGTCACCTCGAACGCTTCGACGTCGAAGCCCTGCAGCAGGCGGTCCGGCAGCAGGCAGCCGACTATCCGGAGATGTCGGCTGACTTCCAGCAGATGGCGCCCATGGATCAGGAGGCCGGCCGCGCCATGGCCTTCGACTTCGGGCTGCTGTGTGTCCTCGAGGGCCTGGAGGCGCGCCTGCGCGCGGCGCAAGAGCGCGCCTAGTTCCAGCTGTCGCGTACGCCCGCGAATTCCTCGGCCGCGGGGTCGGCGGTGATCTGGTCGTCGTCGGCGTCGTAATCGTAGAGCTCGGCGTAGCGGCCCCAGTCGATGGCGATGTCGAGTTGGCGGCGGGCGTCGTCGGGGCCGAAACCGCGGCGCAGCAGGTCCAGGAAGAAGCTCGAGCGCAGGCGGCCGTCGGCGCTGCCCGCCAAACCCTTGCAGATCGTGCGCACCAGCGGCGCGCGGTGGCGGGCCTGCTCGGCGAAGATCTTCTTGCTCTCCTGGATATCGGCGGTGGTGAAGCGGGTGCCGATCTCGGTCAGGGCCACATCGCCGGATTCGACGGTGATGAATCCGAGCAGCGCGGCGGCATCGACCAGCGGCAGCAGATCGTCGATCTCGAAGTTGAGCTCGTCGGCGATCTCGGGCAGATCGGCGCGGCCACCGGAGGCGTAGACGAGTTCGACCAGGCCGGCCAGTCCGCCGACCGACGCATCCGGCAGCGGCGTGGCCGTCGGGGTCGCCTTATCCGGTTCGGGCACGACCCGTTCGGTGTCGCGGCCGGTGAGCAGCCCGTAGATCTCGTCGACGAGCAGTTCGAAACCGGGAGCGCGACGGTCGCGGGGACGGGGCATGGTCACCGGAATATCGGCGATGATGCGGCCCGGGTTGGCGCCCAGCACCACCACCCGGTCGGCCAGCTGCACGGCCTCCTCGATGTTGTGGGTGACGATGCAGACGCATTTGGTGGGGAAATCGTCGGTGTCCCACAGGTTCACCAGCTCGGTGCGCAGATTCTCCGCGGTGAGCACGTCCAGGGCCGAGAACGGCTCGTCCATCAGCAGTAGATCCGGTTCCAGCACCAGAGCGCGGGCGAACCCCACGCGCTGGCGCATACCGCCGGACAGCTCCTTGGGGTAGGCGGTCTCGAAACCGTCCAGACCGATGAGGTCGATCGCCTCCAGCGCGCGCCGGCGCCGCTCGGCCGGGGGCACGCCGCGCGCGGCCAGGCCCAGCTCCACATTGTCCTGCACGGTCAGCCACGGCATCAGCGCGAAGGACTGGAACACCAGTGCCGCACCGGGATTGGCACCCTCCAGCCGCCGCCCCCGGTAGCGCACCTGCCCGGCGGTCGGGGCGATCAGTCCCGCGATGGTGCGCAACAGCGTCGACTTGCCCGAGCCCGAACGCCCCAGCAGCGCCACGAATTCGCCGTCGTGCAGGTCCAGATCGATGTGGTCGAGCACCTGCAGCGTGTCACCGGCCGCACCCGTGAACGACATGCCGACGCCGTCGACCTGCAGCAGGACCTCACCGGTCGTCGTGGTGGTGGCGGTCATGAAAACTCTCCTGTCACAACGAGTACCGGCGTTCGGCCAGGGCGTAGAGGCGACGCCAGAACAGGCGGTTGATGCCGACGACGTAGATGCTCATCACCACGACGCCGACCAGGATGCGCGGCCAGTCACCGGCGGTGGTGGCCTCGGAGATGTAGGCGCCCAGACCGTCCGCGGTCAGGGTGGTGCCGTTGTAGCCGACCACCTCGGAGACGATGGCCGCATTCCAGGCGCCGCCGGCGGCGGTGATCGCGCCTGTCACATAGCTGGGGAAGATGGCGGGCAGGATCAGCCGCCGCCACCAGAGCCCGCGCGGCAGCCGCAGATTCGCCGCGGCCTCGCGCAGATCGTTGGGCACCGCGCTGGCGCCCGCGATCACGTTGAACAGGATGTACCACTGGGCGCCCAGCGCCATCAGCAGCGTTCCGGCCCAGTTCAGGCTCGCTCCGGTCGCCACCAGCACCGCGGTGACCAGGGGGAACAGGAAATTCGCCGGGAAGCTGGCCAGCACCTGCACCACCGGCTGGGCGAAGCGGGACACCTTGGGGTTCAACCCGATCCACACCCCGACCGGCACCCAGACGAGGCTGCACACGACCAGCAGGACCAGCACCCGGACGAGGGTGAGCCCGCCCAGCCCGAAGGCGTGCGCCACCTCGCCGAAGCCGACGGTGCGGTGGATGTAGGTCACCACGCGGTAGCTGCCCCAGACGATCACGGCGGTGACGGCCGCCCCGAAGACGATGTCCCCGGCCCGCCGCCGCCCGGCCTGGACATGCAGCGGATGTTCGGCCAGCCCGAACACCCGCATGGCCCGATCGAGCGGAAATACCAACGGCCCGAACACTTTTCCGAGCAGATCGGGAATATGCGAGCGGCGCAGCAGATCGAGGGTGACGCTGCGCGGTGCCTGCGCGGGTTCGGAGTCCTCGACGCGGAAGCGCTCGGCGAAGGCGGTCAGCGGCCGCCAGAACAGCACATTGACCGCGATCACCATCACGATCATCACGCCGATGGCGATGAGCACCTTGCCGGTCGCGCCCTGATCGGTGGCCGTGGCGACATAGGAGCCGATGCCGGGCAGCACATAGTTGCGGTTGTTGACGCTGATCGCCTCGGAGGCGACCAGGAAGAACCACCCGCCGCCGAAACTCATCATCGCGTTCCACACCAGCGGCACCATGCCGCTGGGCACATCGACCCGCCAAAACCGTTGCCAGCGGGACAATCTCAGGTTGCGGGCGGCCTCGTCGATCTCCCGCGGCTGCGACACCAGGCTGTGATAGAAGGCGAAGGTCATATTCCACGCCTGCGAGGTGAAGATCGCGAAGATCGACGCGAACTCCAGCCCCAGCAGCGAGCCGGGGGCCAGCGCGATGAACGCGGTCACCGTCACCGACAGGAAGCCCAGGATCGGCACCGACTGCAGAATGTCGAGAAACGGCAGCAGCACCGTGCGGGCGCGCCGGAGCCGGGCGGCGGCGGTGGCGTAGGCGAAGGTGAACACGATCGACAGCCCCAGTGCCAGGAACATGCGCAGCAGCGACCGCGCCGCATAGTAGGGCAGATCGGCGGCATCGGTGGACACCTCGGTGACCGTCTCGTGCTCGTCGAACGGCACGGTCAGCCCGCCGGAGACGCGCACGATCACCCAGATCAGTACGGCGGCACCGGCGAACACGACCACATCGGCGGCGCGGGAACGCGGCCGATCGAGGGCGCCGCGGGTCGGGTAGGAGCGCAGGGTCGTCATCAGTGCTCCGTTCCGGCGCTGTTCGGGATGTTCCAGCCCACGCTGGTCACCGAGGGTTCGAGGCTGAGGCGGCTGACCGCGGACTCCATCTGCCGGTCGTCGCGTTGGTCGCCGGCGAGTTCGGCACAGACCTCCACCTGGCCCTCGGTGTCGGCATTGCGGCTCGAGACCGAGACCAGCCGGAAGTCGGTGCGGGTCAGCGCCTGCACGAGCAGGGCGCGCACGTGCGCGACGTGGGCGTCGTCGGTGACCGCGGTGAACAGATAGGCGGCGGTCTGCTCCTGGCCGGATTCGGGGCGGCGGTCGACGGTCCGACCGGCCCAGCGCAGGGCGGTGTTGACCATCACGATGGCCACCGTGCCCGCCGCCGCCGTGCTGTACATTCCGGCGCCCGCCAGCGCACCCACCGCGGCCGAACACCACAGCGTGGCCGCGGTGTTGAGGCCGCGCACCGTGAAACCCTCGCGCATGATCACTCCGGCGCCGAGGAAGCCGATGCCCGAAACGATCTGCGCCGCAACGCGAGTCGGGTCGGCGACGGCGCCGTGGAAACCGTGCGCGGACAGCAGGACGAACAGCGTCGCACCGGTGGCGACCAGCGTGTTCGTGCGCAGCCCGGCCATCCGGGCGCGGTACTGCCGTTCGAGGCCGATCACCACGCCGCAGCCGACACCGGCCGCGAGCCGTACCAGCATCTCTACCGTCGTCATGGCACCCTTCCGGAATTGGCGGCGACCCGCGCCGCGCAGGCTACCGGATAGCGGTGAGAAAACCGGGGCGCGCGCAGGGGTCGTCCAGTGAACAGTTGGCGAATCGATATCGAGGACTGTCATCAGGCATCACGACCACCTCCTTCGCGGACTGCCGGGCATCGAGCGAGTGCGAGTAAACCGCTGTTTCAGCGCATCCGCAACCCATTGTGAGGGCAACCTCAAAATGTTTCCGGACAGAATTATCAGTCGTCGCGGTACATGGCCCGGTAAGCGGTGGTGACCGCGACCAGGTGATCGACCACCTGTTCGCGGGTGACCTTGAGCGAACCGTTCAGCCAGGCCGAGAACATCCCCGCATTGCCCGAGGCCATGGTCACCGCGGCCAGCCGCCGCCGCACCGGATCGGTGATCTCGGTGAACAGGTGATCCTGGATGAGCCGGGTGAAAGCGGGCATCACGGCGATCGTGGTCTGGCCCAGACCGGTGCTCGAGTAGGGCTCGACCAGAAACAGTCGCGACTTGCGAGGGTCCTCGAGCACCTTGTCCACCAGCACCCGCGCCAGCTCCCGGTCCCGGGAGGGATCGCCGGCGGCGGCGAAGGCGGTCATCGGTTCCAGGAATTCGTCGGCCACCTGCCGATACAGCACGTCCAGCAGATGGTCGCGGCTGGTGAAGCTCTCGTAGAAGTAGCGATCGGTCAGGCCCGCCTTGCGGCACACCGCACGCATCGTCACCGCGCCCGCCCCCGCCTCGCCGATCAGATCGAGGGCGGCCTCGAGCAGCGCGGCCCGCCGCGCCTCGCGACGCTCGGTGAGCGTGGTTCCGCCCCAGATCCGGGGTTCGGCGCCGTCGGAGTCCTGACCTGTGTGCACGCGCCAAGGGTAGTGCCCGCGGTCGCCGGGCAGGGTGCGGCCGTGGGGTTATCGTGGGGGGATGGGTGTCATGGGTGAACTGTTCCCAGGTAAGAAATTGATGAACGAGGACAGCGAGGACGGTGACGGTCAGACTCACCGCCCGCGCCTGGACCTCGATCTCGACGCGGGAGTCGTGCGGCTGAGCCGTCCGGCGCAGTCCGGCGAATCGACCGAATGACCGCGCTCAGCCGAGGATTTCGTCGACGTAGCACCAGCGCCACGTCTCGCCGGGCTCCACGCTGCGCATGACCGGGTGGCCGGTTCGTCTGTAGTGGCCGGTGGCGTGATTGCCGGGCGAGGAATCGCAGCAGGCCACGTTCCCGCAGGTCAGGCACATGCGCAGGTGCACCCAGGTCAGGCCCTCGGCCAGGCATTCGGCGCAGGCCTCGGCCACCACGGGCATGGTGGTGTGCGGCGCGTCCCGCAGATGGTCACAGCCGGCCGTCGCCGGTGCCAGCAGCGCGCCCTGCGGCTCGTCGTCGGCCTCGGCCACCCGATCGATGGTGGATTCCTCGATATCGAGCATGGCCATCACGTGCTCGAGCACCTCGTGATCGACGGCTCCGGAATCGCGGGCCTGTAAGACCGTTTCGCGCTCGGCGCGCAGCATCGCCAGGCGCAGCCGTCGGTATTCGCCGCTGGGGGTGATCCGCACCGATTCGGCCCGGCCGAGCTGCTCCCAGGCGGCATTGGCCCGGCGCGCGACCCGTTCCCGCAGCATGGTCACGACCTCCGGCGGCGTTTCCGGGGCGGTTTCGGCCTCCAGCACCGCCAATCCCGCGGCGGAGGCCTGTTGCAGCAGATTCGCCTCCTGCAGCGCGTCCTCGGCCCGGCTGGGTCCGCGCAGGCGCAGCCATCGGATCAACCAGGGCAGCGAGAAGCCTTGCAGCAGTAAGGTTCCGCCGACCACAACCAGGGCCAGCAGTTTCAGTGTCGCCAATTGCGGTGTGTCCGATGGCAACAGCAGGGCCCCGGCCAGGGTGACCACGCCGCGCATCCCCGCCCAGGACACCACCGCCGGACCCGTCCAGGCCGGTTTCGGCTTTCCCCGTGGGCGGCTCTCGACGAACCAGGCGAAATAGATGGCCGGATACACCCAGATCGGACGCACCACGATCACCGTGGCCAGCACCGCGGCGCAGGTGAGCAGGATGACGGTGTGGTCCAGGCCGCTGGACCAGGCGTCCTCCAGGATGCGGCGCACCTGGAGGCCCATCAGCAGGAAAACCGCGTTCTCCAGGATGAATTGGATGGTGCGCCAGTTGGTGCGCTCGGCGATGCGCGAGGCGGCGCTCTGCCACACCGGCGCGCCCTGTCCCAGGATGAGCCCGCACACGACCACCGCGATCACTCCGGAGGTGTGGGCGGCCTCGGCGGGGAGATACGCGGCGAACGGGGCCAGGAACGACAGGCTGGTGTCGAGCACCGGATCGGTGATGCGCAGCCGTAGCAGCGCCAGCAGCGCGGCGACGACGATACCGATGGCCGCGCCGCCGACGGAGGCGATCAGGAAGTCGCGGCCGGCGTGCCAGATGCTGAACGCCCCGGCCGAGGCGGCGATCGCGGTGCGCAGCGCCACCAGCGCCGTCGCGTCGTTGAACAGGGCCTCGCCCTCGAGCAGGGTGACGATGCGCCGCGGCATGCCGACCCGCCGCGCGATCGAGGTGGCCGCCACCGCATCCGGCGGTGAGACCACCGCGCCGATCGCCACGGCGGCCGCGAACGGCACGCCCAGCAATTGCCACACCACCAGCGCCACCGCGAACGTGGTGACCAGGACCAGCCCCACCGACAGCAGCGCGATCGACACCTTCTTGGGGCGGAACTCCACCAACGAGGTGTTGATCGCCGCGGTGTAGAGCAGCGGCGGCAGCAACCCCAGCATGATGATTTCCGGATCGACGTCGATCCTGGGCACGAACGGCAGGTAGGAGGCCGCGATCCCGGCCACGGTCAGCAACAGTGGTTCCGCCACGCCGAGGCGCCGGGCCAGCGCGGCCAGGCCGACTGCGGCGGCGACCAGGGCCACCAGACCGACTGCGATATGCACCTTGATCATCCTGCCAGCAGGCGGCTCGACCAGCGCAATCGGCGCGGGAAGCGATCATTTCGGCAATAAGGGGTGCGGCTGTGCGATCGATGATGCGGGCGTGCGGCCGAGCCCGATAAGATCGCGAAATGCCCGCCACCCTCGCCGAACTCGAAGCCCGCGTCGCCGCGCTGGAAGCCGATCGCGCGGATTACAAAGCGGTGCTGGCCGCCGTCAACGCGTTGAGTGAGCAAACCCGAGAACGGTTCGATGTCTTGGACGCGAAGATGGACCGGTTCGAGGAGCGGCTCGGCGGGCGGCTGAACGGTTTCGAGGTCCGAATCGACGACACCAACTCCCGCCTGCGCTCCCTCGAGGAGAATGTCGCCGAGATGAAAGACCTGCTCATCCGCGCTCTCGACCAGCGCTGAGCCACCCGGCCCACAGGGGCCGACCTGCCCGATTCGGGTGGTGACGTTCCGGGACACGCATACTGGTTGCCGTGAGCGCGTTTCGGGACTCGACCTCGTCCGGGCCGATCGGCACCTCCTCCGGCCCGATCGGTCTGCCCAAGCCACGCCGCACCGAACTGGTGCTGTGCGTGGCGGCGGTCGCTCTGGTCGCGGTCGCAGGGTTGGGTATGGCGGCGGCCACCGGCGGCGAGAGCGGTGGGTCGCTGCAGTGGTCGCTGGCGGTGTTCGCGGGCCTGTCGCTGCTGGCGCATCTGGCGGTGCGGATGCTGGCGCCCAAGGCCGACCCGGTGCTCCTGCCGTGTGTGATCCTGCTGAACGGCATGGGACTGGTGCTCATCGATCGGCTCGATCGCGCCGAGGCATCGGCGGCCGTGGCGGCGGGCAAACCCGTCCCGTCCTCGGACGCGGCACACCAATTGATCTGGACCGCAGCGGGAATCGCGCTGTTCGCGGTGCTGCTGGCGGTGGTGCGCAATCACGGCCAGCCCGCCCGCTACGCCTACACCTGCGGCCTGGCGGGCCTGGTGCTGCTGCTCGTCCCGGCGGTGCTGCCCTCGCGGTTCAGTGAGGTCAACGGCGGTAAGAGCTGGATCATGTTCCACGGCTTCTCGATTCAGCCGGGCGAATTCGCCAAGGTGCTGCTGCTGATCTTCGTCGCGGCCTTCCTGGTGGCCAACAAGGATCTGTTCGGCACCGCCGGCAAGCGGGTGCTGGGCTTCACCATTCCGCGGCTGCGGGATCTGGGTCCGCTGCTGCTGGTCACGTTCGTGTCGGTGCTGGTGCTGGTGTACGAGAAGAACCTCGGATTCTCGCTGCTGGTGTTCGGGACCGTGCTCGCGATGGTGTACATCGCCACGCGGCGGGCCTCCTGGCTGCTGATCGGGATCGCCATGTTCGCCGTCGGCGCGATCATCGCCTACAACCTGTTCGCGCACGTGCGGGTGCGGGTGCACGTGTGGCAGGACCCGTTCGCCACCTACTACACCAACGGCTATCAGATCGCGCAGGGCCTGTTCGGCCTGGGCACCGGCGGGCTGTGGGGTGCCGGGCTGGGCGGTGGCCGGCCGCAGGAGGTGCCGTTCGCCAAGACCGACTTCATCATCGCGACCATCGGCGAAGAGCTGGGCCTGTTCGGGCTGACCGCGATCCTGCTGCTGTTCACCGTGATCACCGTGCGCGGGTTCACCGCCGCGCTGGCCACCAGAGACGCGTTCGGGAAGCTGCTCGGCGGCGGATTGGCGTTCTCGATGGGCTGGCAGTTGTTCGTGGTGGTGGGCGGTGTCACCAAACTGATTCCGCTGACCGGCCTGACGACGCCGTTCATGTCCTACGGCGGTTCGTCGCTGCTGGCCAATTACGTCATCATCGCGCTGCTGATGCGGATCTCCCACGATGCCCGCACCGTCGCCACGCCCGCCTCGCCGCCACCCGCACCGATTGCCGAGGCCATGACCGAACATATCCGGCACCCCGGGCCGGTCCGCCGCGCTCGCTGACGTAAGGGTGGATTGCGCTGCGGCCCAGAATTTTCCGTACCCTCTCCGCCGGTACGGCGCGCGCTGCGGCAGCTCAGCTGAGTCGCGCGTAAAATAGGAAGCTGTTCTCGGGTCCAGCAGAGCGGCTCACATTTTCACCCCGCCCACGTGCGAAAGGGACACGATGGCCGAATCAGCGTTGTCCGGCCACAAGAACATTGATCGACTCCGCCCATCGTTCGATCCGATCCGCGAAACCATCGGTGAGACCGCCGAAATCGCGGAAACCACCGACCGCCTGGTTCGGCATCTGTTCGATGTGGGACTCCGACTACACACCGTGCGTGCGGCGCTCGAGCGCGCCGATGCCGATCCCGCCGACCAACGCACGACCCGAGAATCCATCGACACCATCCTGTCGGACCTGGATCTGCTCGTCCGCGACGCCGGTCTGACCATGCTCGCCTTCGCCCGCCACACCATCCGCACCAACGGCCACACCACCTCGAGCCGCCGCCGCTGACCACACCTCCTCACTCCGGCCCGCTTGCGGCCCGAGGCGCGGATTCCAAGGGTTTGCCTGCGTCGCGCCAGGCGACGATGCCGCCTGCGAGGCTGGCGGCGTCGTAGCCTGCGCGGCGGGCGAGCGCGGCGAAGCGCTGCGATACCTCGCCGACCGGGCAGACGAAAACCAGTGGGCGCGTGCGGGAGAACGGCACGCCCTGGGCCAACATGTCGTCGAGTTGGTCGTCGCGGATGTTGATCGCGCCGGGGACGTGCCCGATCCGGTACGCCATCGCGCCGCGCGTGTCGACGACGGTGGGGCGCGCGGTGGCGTCGAGTTCCTCCAGCGCGTCCGGGGACAGCGACGGTACCGTGGCCAGTTCCTCAGCGGTCGGCGGTGCCGTGCGGGTGGCGGTGTGCCCGAACAGTTCCGGTCGTCGCTTCTTGATATAGGACAGGTAGGGCTCGATCCGGTCGCAGACGATGATCACCGCCACCACCGGTCCGTCGGTGGTGACGGTCGTCCGGTCCTGCGAACTCAGCAACTCCAGCGCGGCGGCATAGGTGGCGCCGCTGGTGGGCCCGGACAGAACGCCGTATCCGGTGGCCAATTCGAGGGTGGCGTCCACCGCGCGACCGGCCTCCATCGTCATGATCGTGTCGTAGAAGTCGGGCTGGAACAGACCCACCTCCCACATCTCGGTCTCCGACCGGATCCCTGGAATGAAATCCGACCGCTCGGACACCACCGCGACGGTCCGCAGTTCGGGATGGTGTTTGCGGAGATAGGTGGCCGCCCCGCGGGTCGATCCGGTGGTGCCCAATCCGCCTATCAGATAGTCGATCCGGTCGATTCCGTCGCGCGCCAGATCCTCGTGGATCTCGCGCCCGGTGCCGTGGTAGTGCGCCTCGATATTCTTCTCATTGGTGTACTGCGACGGATGATGGTACGTGCCGGGCCGTTTGGCCATCGTCGACTCGATCACCGCGTACACGTCGTTGGGGGTGGTCGGATCGGGACATTCCGACAGCCCGGGCAGCTCCTCGATCTCGGTGCCGAACAACTGCAGCAGCTCACGCACCTCGGCCACCTTGATCCGGTTGGTGACCGCGCGCAGACCCACACCGCGCATCGCGCCCAGTATCCGCAGCGCCTTGGCGGTATTGCCGCTCGAGGCCTCGATCAGCGTCTGCTCCCGCGCGGTGATGTCGCCGATCTCGTCGCGGATCATGCCCCACGCCACGCGATCCTTCACCGAGCCGAACGGATTGTAGAACTCGAGTTTGGCGTACAGCTCGACGTTGCCCAGCCCGTGCACGGCCGGATCCAGTCGCAGCAGCGGCGTATTGCCGATGAGTTCGGTGATGTGGTCGTAGCGCATCACGGCATCCCGGTGACCAGGGCCGGTTCGTACTCGGCATCGCGGCACACCCGGAACCCCTCGGCCCGATGCGTCACGGCCAATTTCGGTGGCAGCGGATGCATCGATGCGGCCGCTGCCGACAGATCCATGTGATAGGCGGCGGTATTGGGGAACACGACCAGATCACCCGGCCGGGGCCGCTGTGCCAACCAGACCTTGTGGTTGGTGATGAGATCGCGTTCCAGGCACAGCCGTCCGGCGAAGAACACCCCGACCGGACCCCCCGGTCGCGCCGCCTCCCGATCGGCGACACCGGGCAGGATCAGCGGGTCCACCATCACCTCTTGATCGGCCGGGGTGACGGTGTCGCGGCTGAGATCGACGTTGACCAGCACGCTGCCGTCGGCGGCCTGTTTGACGAATTCCACCCGCGCCACGGTGATCCCCGCGTGATCGACCAGCGCCTTACCCGGCTCCAGCCACAGCTCGAACAGATTTTCCCCCGCCACCTGCGCGATCGTGCGGCCGCCGTGCGCATCCAGGGGAGCGGTGAGCAGATCCTCCAGCATCCGGGTGGCGGGCACGGTATTGGCGTATTTGTGGAAGACAGGGGTGCCGCGCACGCCGGTGTCGTCGAGGTGGAAACCGAAGGTGTTGCCGCCCCAGGCCATCGGCTCGCCGCGCCCCAGCAGCGCCGCCCGCAGTGCGGCGACATAGCCGTCGAACCGGTCGGCGTCGGCGGTGAACACCTGGCGAAAGCCGCCACCGATATCGAGCACCGTCGGCGCCAGCCCGTACCCGTAGGCACGTTCGATCAACGCCAGGCACTCCTGCGCCGCACGCACCCGCTCACCCGGATCGCCGGAGTCGATATGGAAGGCGAAGCCGCGCAATGTTATTCGGTCGCGATGCGCCGCCGCCACGGACAGTGCCTGCTCGGCGTCGGCCAGCGCGATCCCGAAGCGGCTGATCGCGCTCGTCTCGAAACCCGATATGCGCAGCAGGACCGGCACCCTCGCTCGCTCGCCGGCCAGCTCGGCGATGCGCCGCAACTCCCACAGGTTGTCGACATTGACGGTGACCTCGGTGCCGACGAGATCGCGCAGGAACGACTCACCCTTGGGCCCGGTGACCTCGATGCGCAGAGGGCCGAATCCGGCGTCGACCGCGGCGGCCAACTCCTGGGGCGAGGCCACATCGATCGCGATCCCGGCGTGCTCGGCGGTGCGCAGGAATGCTCGTGAGCGATTCACCTTGTGCGCGTAGCAGATTCGATACCGCGACAGGTGCCGGTCCAGCACCGCGCGCATGCTCGACAGATTCTCCGCATACACCTGGGGGAACAGCAGATGTGCGGGGGAGCCGAACCGGACCAGCGCGTCTTGGGCCGCACCAGGGGTGTCGAGGAAGGCGCGTACCAGCGGATGGATCTTCGCCGGGAGCGCGGGGGGTGCGGCCGTCATACCGCGGATTCCGTGGGTTGGGGCGTTTCGGGCGGGGTGGTCACCGGCGCGGCCGACACCGGGTTGTAGCCGCCGTCGCGCAATGCCTCGAAGGCGCGGTGCCGGTTGCGCGGACTGCGGAATTCGGCGACCACCCGCTTGCTGATCAGATCGATGTCGTGCACCCGGATCTGCATGGATTCCAGCACGCCCGTGATGGTGCGCACGCAGTGTTTGCAGTTCATGTCCGGGACGTAGAACACCCGATCCTCGGCCCCCAACTCGCCGGTGCCGGTGTCGGTATCGCCGGGGACCTCGGTGACGGTCAGCCGGGCTGCGATGGCGGTGAAGGTGTCGACGAACCGGTCCACGACCACCGGCAGGATGCTGTAGTGCCCGCCGTCGACGTGATGCGGCATGGCGGCCAGGCAGGCGGGGCGGGTGCCGGGCGGCAGCAGCGCGTACTGGCGCGAGATCAGGTCGAGTTCGTCGTGGTACTTGAGGATTGCCGCCTCGACCGACAGCCCCTCGGTGATGGTGGCGCGGCGCATCACGGTGTGCGCGTCGGCGATGGTGCTGTCCTTCATGGCCCGCAGGATCGCCACCGTGTCGGCGGTGTAGCGGACGGTACCGTCGGGCTGGGTGGCGAAGGTCACCGGGATCATTCCGCGGCGGTAGCTGGAGGCCTGCAACTCCCAGTACCAGCGGGTGGCCACGGCGGCGAAGATGCCGGAATCGCGCATACCGCAGGCGAATTCGGCCGGATTGCGATACGGCGTCCAGCGGGCGAGCAGTGCATGCTGGGCCAGCGCCCGCCCGCACGCCTCGATGCCGACCCGGAAGATGTCGATCGGTTCGTGATCGGTGGTGGTGCCCGCCAGCACCGCCCGGTCGCGCGCGCTCAGGTCCGAGACCCGTTCGGCCAGTGCGGTATTCGCCTCGAGCGCATGCCACAGGGCGAGTACGGTTTCGCGCATGGCGATCGGGACGAGCGGGCCGAGCCCACCGGCGTGGAAATGCCCGGTATTGGGAATGCCGTCGGTGTCGGTCCAGGCGATGCGGTGGGTGGCGCTGGTGACCTGGTCGGGGCGGCACGGGCGCATGAACCGCTCCATGTACAGCCGCTGGGACAGATTCAGGTGGCTGCCCGGCTCGGGACGCAGTGCGGCACAGGTGAATTCGAGATGGGTACGCGGTGGCTGCGGCAGTTCGGCGAACAGTCCGGGACGGGCGAGTCCGGCCAGGACCCGCGAGGCCGCACGCCGGTCGTAGCGAGGGGGCGCAGTGGTCATCGGACCTCCGAGGCGATCGTGGCGACACATCGGACGAACCGATCGATGTCGTCGCCGGTGGTGTAGATGTGCGTACTCACCCGCACCGAATCCGCATCGGGGTCGGCGCCGTCGGCCGGAATGCAGTGGGCGCCGGTGCGGACCAGGAAGCCGAGTTCGGCCAGTACGAAGCCCAGGTCGGTGGAGCCGATGCCGTCGAGGGTGAACGACACGATGCCGTAACCGGTCTCGCACGGGGCGTAGGCGGGACCGGGCAGGAATTCCAGGCCCGGCACCGAGCGCAGGCCGTCGACGAGGTGGCGGGTCAAGACCCGGTTGTGTTCGGCGATGACGTCCACGCCGATCGTGTCGAGCACCTCGAGGGCCGCGCCGAGGGCGAGGATGCCGGGAATATTGTGGGTGCCCCCTTCCAGCTGGCGGGGCATACCGGTCGGGCGAAGGACCGAATCGGTCACCGCCGCACCGGAATTGCCGCCGGGCAGGAAGGTTGTCAGCTGCTCGTGGACGCGGCGACGGCAGTACAGGACGCCGGTGCCCGGCGCGCCGAACATCTTGTGCGCCGATAACACCGCGAAGTCCGCGCCCAGCGCGGCGACGTCCACCGGCAGATGCCCGCCGCTCTGGCTGCAGTCGAAGCAGAGCAGAATCCGCGGATCCACCCGGCCCCGCAGCTCTTCGAGGGTGGTGAGTCCGCCGAAGACGTGATGCAGGTGGCTGACGGTGATCAGCCGCGTGCGCGGCCCGATCTTGGCCAGGATATCGGCGGTATCGGCCTCGCCGAGGGCGGTGACACGATAGGGGATCAGCCGGATGTGGCGGCCGAAGCGAGCCAGGGTCGCCTGCAACTGCAGCCACGGATACACATTGGAGGCGTGGTCGCGGGGGCTGTAGAGGATTTCGTCGCCGTCATCGAGTGCGGCCAGACCCCAGGCGAGCGCCACCGCGTTCAGGCCCGCGGTGGCGCCGGGGGTGAACACCACCTCCTCGGCGGCGGCGCCGAGGAAAGTGGCGGTGCGCTCGCGGACCGTCTCGATGGATCGCTCGAGGCCGGTGGCCCAGGAATAGGTGCCGCGCCCGGCATTGGCGGTGCGCGTACTGTGATAGCGCTGGATCGCCTCGATCACCGGGAGCGGTTTCTGGGTGGTGGAGGCACTGTCCAGATACACCTCCGCCGCGTCGGCGAGAGCGGGGAACAGCACCTGGAAGCCGAGGGGCCGGTCGGCCGCCGCGCGAACAGGGACGGGCCAAGACGCAGGTGACCGCAACGCGACGCTCCCTTCGGCTCGTACGCTCCGACCCTCACCACGATACGCACTTCTGCAGACGCATTCGAAGGTTCTCGCAGGCAACGGGTTTGGCCCGGTACGGTGTGGGCATGCCGTTGACTCCGCAAGAGCGCGAACTGTTTCTGGCCGAACCGCATATCGGTGCCCTGTCGGTGACCGCCGGGCCCGGACGGGGACCGGTGACGGTGCCGATCTGGTACGACTACGAACCCGGCGGCGAATTGTGGATGCTGACCGGGGCGGAGTCGAAGAAGGCGGAGCTGATCAAGGCCGCGGGCCGGTTCTCCGTGATGGCCGAGCGGCAGGAGCCGTCGGTGCGCTACGTGTCGGTGGAGGGTCCGGTCACCCGCATCACCCCTGCCACCGACGAGCAGCACGTGCACATGGTGCGGCGGTATCTGCCCGAGGAGAAGGTCGCGACCTATCTGCAGTTCGCCGAATCGCTGGGCCCCCAGGTCGTGGTGGCGCTGCGTCCCGAGCGCTGGCTGTCGGCGGATCTCGGCACGCTCTGAGGCGGCCCCGGAGTCACCGTAAATCCGGTGGCGGCCGCGGCCTGCCGTCGCTTACGGTCGCCTCCGTGGAGATCACCCAGGGCTGGGACAGTGTGACGACGCTGGACGACGGCTGGATACTCCGGCGTCCGCGCCGCCCCGAGGTGACCGATCAGCTGCGGCGCGAAACCCGGCTGTTGCCGTGGCTGGCGCCGCGGCTGCCGCTGGCGGTGCCGATTCCGGAGGTGGTCACCGACGAGCCGCTGGTGATTCGCCATCGCCTCGTCCCTGGTGATCCGGTGGCCGAACCCACTGCCGCGCACGGCCGTGCGCTCGCTGCGTTCCTGCGTGCGCTGCACGCGTGCCCGGCCGACGAGGCGCAGCGGCGTGGTCTGCCGTCGGCGGCGCCGGTCGTCGCCGACCGCGCCGCGACGTTCGAGCGATTCCGCGCGCAGGTCGTACCGATGGTGCCCGGCCGGTTGCGGCCCGCCGCCCTGGCGTTGCTCGACGCGGCCGCAGATCTCCCCGCCGACACCGTGGTCCACGGCGATCTGGGGCCCGAGCACGTGCTGGCCGACGCGGACGGTCTCACCGGTGTGATCGACTTCGGCGACAGCCATCTCGGCGACCCGGCGGTGGATCTGGCCTGGGCGCTGCACGATACGCCGGACGAGTTCGCGCGGGCGCTGGCCGAGACCTACGGCGTGACCGCGGCGCAGCGCGCCCGGTCGGGGGTGTGGTACCGCCTGGGGCCTTGGCACGAAGTCACTTTCGGCCTCGACACCGCCGACCCCGAGTATGTCCGCAGCGGTTTGGACGGGGTGCTGCGGCGCCTCTGACCTCAGTTCCCGGCGGGATCCGGACCACCCGGATTGCACAGCGCCTGCACGGTCGCCTCGTAGCCGACCGCGGGCCGCCACGGCTCCAGGTTCCAGCTGGGCTTGTCCGGCTTGACCGGCCGCGCCCAGTCCCAATGGCATTTGAACTGGTCGTACATCCCGGGCGTGTCGGCGTCGGGAGCCGAGGTCACCACCTCACCCCAGGCCCGGTCCACGGCGGTGGGGAAGGTGTCCAGACGCCCGGCCGCGGTGGGAAATACGCGCAGCCGCCTGCCGTCGGGATCGTCGGTCCATTCGGTGTGCTCGATCAACGGGCTGTCGGCGAACTGGTCGACCGTCGGCGTGGCGACGGTCCCGGCAGGCGGTGCCGGGGCGATCGGCGGCGCGGGGGGTGTGGTGGTGGTCGCGGTGTGTGTCGCGGGTCCCGAACTCAGGGCCACCGGCGCCGAATCGTCGGTCAGCGCGCATCCGCTCACCATCACCACTGTCAGCAGCGCCGCCGCGCCGATCCGCAGGACGCCCACCCGCACCGAAAATCCCCTTCTGTCGTCGCTTCTCGTCTCCGCCACGCTACCCGGTGGCCGGAATCCCCAGCCACGCCTGTCTTGCCCGAAATGCCGCACGCGGCCACGTAGAGTAGGACGGGTGGCTGCTCAGCTGACCAGGGGACAGGTGAATCGACTGACCGTCGACGATGTCGTCGTGTCCGTACGCCACAGCGAACCGGTCGACGTGTCGGCGCTGCTGCTCGACGCGGCCGGTCGGGTGCGTGGGGAGGGCGACCTCATCTTCTACAACAAGCCCGCCGGCACGGGCGTACGGCTGATCTCGGGGCAGGCCGCGCTCGCGGTGGAACTGCGGGCGCTACCGCCCGGGATCGACCATGTGCGAGTGATGGTGACCCTCGACGATCGGCAGGCCCACTTCGGCGACTATTCGCCACCGCAGCTGCGGATCGAGGACAAGGCCGGAAACCTGTTGTACGAGTACGTGATCGACGGGTTGGGCGCCGAATCCACCGTCATCGCCTTCGATCTGGATCGGGTCGCGGGCGACTGGCAGGTGCGGGTGCTCGGTCACGGCTATCCGGCGGGTTTCGAGGCGCTGGTCAAGGCGCACGGCGTGCAGGTCGGCCCGCCCGACGGTCAGCCCGGCTATCGCGGTCCCGCGGTGCTGGACCCGGGCCAGGAGATCTCGCTGCACGAGATCCGCAAGGGCGAACTGTCGCTGGTGAAGATGGGACTGGGCTGGGATCGATTGCGCGTGAACGGCCCGCGGGGGATGCGCGAACTGGAGATCGACCTCGACGCGTCGGCACTGTTGTTCGTCGGCCAGAACCTGGTGGATGTGGCCTTCTACCAACAACTTTCCTCGCGCAACGGGGCGGTGCGGCACTCCGGCGACAACGTCACCGGTGAGGGCAAGGGCGACGACGAGGTCATCACCGTCGACCTGGCCCGGCTGCCGCAGCAGGTGAGTTCGGTGGTGTTCGTGGTCACCTCGTATGCCGGGCACACCTTCGAACGAGTCCGCAACGCCTATTGGCGTCTGATCGACGGCACCAGCAATGCCGAGCTGGCTCGTGGCAATCTGCGCGCCGGCGGCCCCAATACCGGCATGGTGGTGGCCAAGGTGTATCGCGACGATGCGCATTGGCGGCTGGCCGCGGTGGGCGCGCCCATCCACGCCGGGCATCCGGTCGAGGCGGTGCAGCCGGTCACGCAGTTCCTGTAGCGTTCGGCGCGCTTGGACCCTACTATGTCCTCTCGCAGGAGCGGCCCGAGATATCGAGATGGTGGAAAAGTCGACCGTAGGGGCTTGGATGACATCACCGGCTGTGAAATGTCTTGTCTGGGAAGTGGACAACACGCTGTGGGACGGCGTCGTCTGCGATTCGACGAGCGGGGTGCTACGGCCGGACGCGTTGCGGGCGCTGCGCACGCTGGCCCGCCGCGGCGTCGTGCACGCGGTCGCCAGCCGCGGTGAATGGGCGTGGACCACCGAGAAACTGCACAGGCACGGACTGCACGCGGCATTTGCCGCCATCGAGATCGGCTGGGGCCGCAAATCCTCCGCTATCGAGCGCATCGCTCGGCAACTGCACGTCGACCTCGACGCCGTCGGCTACCTCGACGCCGAACCCCTCGAACGCAGCGAGGTCGCCCACGCCCTCCCACAGGTCCGCTGCTACGCCGCCCGCCACGTCGACGTCCTCACGGCCCTACAGGAGTTCCGCGCCCCCGTCACCTCCACCCCACCCCCCACGTCCCCCATGGGCTTCGCCCACATAGCGGCTCGCTGACCCGCACCCCGGTGCGTGCAGCCGCACCCCGTGTTGGCAGGCGCACCCCGTGCAGGCCCTGCACAGGGTGCGTTTGCGAATAAAGGGTGCGGGTGGGTAGCTCTCAGGCGGTGTCGCGGGTGATCTCGACGATGGGGAGGACCAGGGCGGCGGGGGCGGAGGCGGGGACGATCGGGTGGTTCGGGGGGATGGGGGAGATGCGCCGGTAGCCCGCGGACTGGGGCGGGCGGGTGTCGGTTTCGCCCTTGTTGGGCCACAGGGCGGCGGCTCGTTCGGCCTGTGCGGTGATGGTGAGCGAGGGGTTGACGCCGAGG
Source organism: Nocardia transvalensis (assembly GCF_015477765.1). Lineage (GTDB taxonomy): Bacteria > Actinomycetota > Actinomycetes > Mycobacteriales > Mycobacteriaceae > Nocardia > Nocardia transvalensis_A. The sequence goes on from NZ_JADLQQ010000002.1 coordinate 362,662, forward strand.
TTGGCCGAGACCGCGGAACCGTCGACCACACTGAGTGTCGGATAGCCGTAGACGCGGTGGTAGGGGTCGATCACGCCGTGGTCGGGGTCGGCGCCGATCGCCGCGCCGCCGAGGAAATGCGCGGTGAGCGGGATGTTGAACACCTCGCCCCAGCTGCCGCCCGCGATGCCGCCGATCTTGTCGGCCACCCGCCGGGTCACCTCGTTGCCGGCCGGGATCCAGGTGGGATTCGGTTCGCCGTGACCCTGTTTGGAGGTGAGCTTGCGCCCGAACAGCCCGCGCTTGGTGTAGGTGGTGATGGAGTTGTCCAGATGCTGCATCACCAGGCAGATGATGGTCCGTTCGCTCCAGTTCTTCACCGTGAGCATCGACAGCAGCTTCACCGGATGGCGCAGCACCTCGAGCACGAACCGCAGCCACCGCGGAATCCGCCCGCCGCCGTCGACCATCAACGTCTGCAGCAGTCCCATCGCATTGGACCCCTTGCCGTAGCGGACCGGCTCGATGTGGGTGTCGGCGGTGGGATGAATGGAGGAGGTGATGGCCACCCCAGTGGTGAAATCGCGCTGCGGGTTCACCTTCCGGGTGGCGGCGCCGACGATGGATTCGGAGTTGGTTCGCGTCAGCTCGCCCAGCCGCGGCGACAGATCGGGCAGAATCCCCTTGTCGCGCATGGCGAACAGCAGCTTCTGCGTGCCCCGGGTACCGGCGGCCAGCACGACGTGCCCGGCGGTATAGGAGCGCGGCGCCTTGCGCAGCCATGCGCCGGTCCGCTGGGTGTCGACCTGCCAGCCGCCGTCGGCCAGCGGCCGCACCGCGGTCACGGTGGTCAGCGGAATCACCTGCGCCCCGGCCTTCTCCGCCAGATACAGGTAATTCTTGACCAGGGTGTTCTTCGCCCCGTGCCGGCAACCCGTCATGCACTCGCCGCATTCCAGACAACCGGTGCGATCGGGGCCGACGCCGCCGAAGTACGGGTCGGCCACGGTCTTTCCGGGTTCGCCGAAGAACACGCCCACCGGAGTCTGCACAAAAGTGTCACCCACGCCCATGTCGTCGGCGACCTGCTTGAACACCTCGTCGGCGGGGGTCATGTGCGGATTGCGCACCACCCCGAGCATCTTCGTGGCCTGCTCGTAGTAGGGCGTCAGTTCCGCACGCCAGTCGGTGATATCGCGCCACTGCGCGTCGCGGAAGAACGGCTCCGGCGGGACATAGAGCGTGTTGGCGTAGTTGAGCGACCCGCCGCCCACTCCCGCACCGCCGAGGATGAGCACATCGCGCAGCAGGTGAATGCGCTGGATGCCGTAGCACCCCAGCTTCGGCGCCCACAGGAACTTGCGCAGATCCCAGCTGGTGGAGGGCAGCTCGTCGTCGGCGAAGCGCCGCCCCGCCTCCAGCACCCCGACCCGGTACCCCTTCTCGACGAGCCGCAGCGCGGTGACGCTACCCCCGAACCCGGAACCCACGATGAGCACGTCGAAATCCATATCGCGCTGGGCCATACGCAGCTCCTTGCTCGGGTCACCTGTGACCCCGGTAACGTTACTACCCGGTACGGTACCTGTGTCGCCCGGTACCCCCTACCGCTACCAGCCCGGTTCCCCGGCCATCGGCACATTCACCCAGCTCGGCCGGCTCGGATCCAACTCCAGGTGCTGGGGTCGCAGCCCGCTCTCGTTGAGCAGCGGGCGCAGCGGCAGGCTGCGGGGGAAGTTCAGCGCGTAGACATCGACGCGCAGGCGATGACCCGGCTGCAGCACGCCGTCGGTGGGGTTGAGGCCGATATCGACGGTCGTCGGCTGGCCGGGCACCACGGGCTGCCGCGAATCGAGGGTCAAGATCGGATACGGGTCGGTGTAGTCGCCGTTGGGGGAGCGGGTGGCCTTGTCCTCGTCGACCGCGCGCAACGAGGCCGTCATCTGGCCGTAGGTCCATTGGGTGGACCGTCCGTCGGGTGCGACGTCGTTCAGTGTCACCGCCCAGAACCCGTCGGTGGCGTCGAGCACCGTATTCAGATGCACCGCGATCGGCCCGGACACCTGGGTGGGCGCGCTCACCGGTGGGCTGGTGAAGGTGAGCGCACTGGTCTCCCCGACCCGCGAATCCTTGGTGCACACATCGAGGAATGCGACGATCCCGCCGGTGCCGGTGGCCGTATCCGGTGAGCAGAGGGTGGCCAATCCGGGCGCCACGGTCACCCGGGCCGGACCGCCGGGCGCGGACGACAGGCTGCCGTCATGGGCGGAGAACGGCGCGGTTCCCGATGACGTGGCATCCAAATACAGTCGCCGGTACTCGGTTCCGGCCCGCGGGTAATCCGTCGAGGTGCTCCAGCCGCCGCCCTGCTGGAACGTCGTCACCGGCGCAGCGGAATCGACGCCGTTATCGATCCCCTTGAGCCACTTGTCGAACCAGGCCCGCTGCAGCACGTCCAGTCGCGGCGGCGCGCCGGGCGCACCCAGTCCGGACGCGGACGAGACGTGGAAGGTGTTGCCCATGACGATCTTCTTTTCGCTGTCGGGCAGCGGAATCGTATTGAAGATCTTGGTCTGGTCGTAGGCGAAGATGTCATGCCAGCCGCCGTAGATGAAGGTGGGCACATCGATCCGCTCCGGATGCCCGATCCAGGCCTGCCGGATCGGGCTGTCCTCCTGGATCAGCGACTTCAGATGCGCGGGAATGGTGTCGATACTCGGTACCGTCAGCGCGGCGAACAGATAGTCGAAGAAGGTGAAGGGATCGGCGATCCGATCGGCCAGCCAGCGCATGTCGAACCGGCCGGTCAGCAGCGATTGCACATCCGGCACCAGCTTGCTGCCGTCGACGGCGGCCAGCCACATCGGCAGGAATCCGATTCCCACGCCGCCACCGGTGGCGACGATATCGTGCAGCAGATCGCTACCCGGCACGACGGGGAAGATCGCCTTCAACCCGTCGGGATGCCGCTCGGCGGTGTGCAATTGGTTGATCGCCGAATACGACACTCCCGACATTCCGACCGTGCCGTCGGAATACGGCTGGTGCGCGGCCCATTCCACCACCTCGGCCCCGTCCTGCTGCTCACGGTCGCCGAGCACCTGCCAGACACCCTGCGAGAATCCGGTGCCGCGCACATCCACGACCACTTGGACGTAGCCGCTCTGAATCAGCTTGCGGTCCACGGTGAATGTGCGCGCGAGACCGCCGGGAAGGGCCTTGGTCAGATCGGTGACCCCGCCCAGTCCCAGCCCGGACAGATCGAATCCCGCGAAGAAGTTCATCAGCGCATCGCCGAGCACCGGCACCGACAGCATCGAATCGGCCACATTGGATACGAGTTTCGTATAGGGCGTGAGGTTCACGATCACCGGCAGCGGCTCGGTCACCGGACCCGACGCATCCGCCGGGCGATAGACGTTGGCTTTCAACACCGTGCCGTCGCTCATCGTGATCGGTACGTCCCAATCGATATGGACGCCCGGATAGCGCGGCGGCCCGTCGTGCAGCGCGGTCCACTGCGCGCCGAGATCGGCGCCGGATTCGGCCTGGGTGATCGGGGTGGCAATCATTCCGACGCTCAGAATCGCCACTGCCACAGTGACGAACGACCGCACGAGCCGACGACGACGTCGAAACATTTTGTCACCCCACCACATTCACCCGGCCCGGAATTTGTTCCGCACCACTACTGGCCGGTAACCGTAACGCGTGTCACGTCACGGCACAACTGTGATCTGTCATGCATCTTGGCGACCTGCGCTATCGACCGGTTCTGCACAAGAGCGACGATCACCTGTGCGGCCGGCGCTCTCCCTGTGGCAGGGTGGGGGCATGGCCGACACCACCCCCCGCGCCCGGGCCCGTGCTCGCACGATGGCGGATATCGTCCGCATCGGCCGCGAACATCTGGCCGTCCACGGCGCGGCGGCGCTGTCGCTGCGGGCGGTGGCCCGCGATTTGGGCGTGGTCTCCTCGGCGGTGTACCGGTACGTCCGCAGCCGCGACGAGCTGCTGACCCTGCTCGTCGTCGACGGGTACACCGAACTGGCCGATGCGGTCGACGCCGCACTCGACGCCGCCCCGGACGATCCGGCGCAGCGGCTGCGCGTGCTGGGCCGGGCGGTGCGCGAGTGGGCATTGGCCGAACCGGCCCGCTACGGGCTGCTGTTCGGCACGCCCGTCCCCGGATATCACGCCCCCGCACAGGAAACCGTCGCGCCCGGCACCCGGGTCATCGGGGCCCTGCTGCGGGTGATCGAAAGCGCCTACCGGGCAGAGCTTCTCCCGGTGCCCGATCCGCCGCCGCCGGTCTCGCCGTCGCTGTCGGGCGACTTCGGCCGCATCCTCCAGGAATTCGGCGTCGACCTGCCCGATTGGCTGCTCGCGCGGGCTATCTCGGTATGGGCCGGGTTGTTCGGCGCGGTGAGTTTCGAGGTGTTCGACATGTACGGCAAGGACACCTTCGGGGACCGGAGCGAAGTATTCGAACGCCACCTCGACAACCTGGGCGCGATGCTGGGCCTGCGCGCCGCACCGGCGCGGTAGTCCGCGCGTCGGATGTGCATTCGTCGCAACCATCGTGCAGGATGACACAACCTGACGAGGTCCGACTCTCAGTTTTCCCTCAGCACGGTGATGTGAGACTTAACGGCGAGATGAACGATCAAACCGAACCGATCCCGGTCGTCGCGGACACCCGCCCCGGTGGTCGCCATGGCCGGCATGCGCGGGCCGAGGAACCGGCCGTCGCGGATCGGTCCGGTCCGGCGCCCACCCCTGCCGAGCGGGCCGCCCGCCTGGAGGCGAGCCCCACCGGCCGCCGCGCGCGCGTGGAGCGTGCCGATGCCGCCGAGCCGCGCGATGGTCGACCCGCGCCCGCCCGGGACGGCGGCCGTACCGAACGTCGCTCCTCGGCCGGCGGTCGTGCCGAGCGGCGGTCATCGTCCGCGGCCCGTGAGGCGACAGGAAGTCCCGGTCGGGGCGCGCCCGCCGTCGCATCGAAGGGCCCGTCGAGCCGAACCCGTTCCGAGGGAACGGATACCGGCGCCACGCCCCGCCGCCCGCGGGCGACGGCGGCCGATCTCGCCAATCAACCCACCGACCGGTACGTACCGGCTCGGCCCAACCGCCGCACGCGCCGCGCCGCCACCAAGCGACCCACCAAACAGGTCCGCGCCGTCCGCGTGCTGGGGCGGCTCGCGGCCGCGGCCACGGCGGTGGTCGTGGTCACGGGCACCGGATTCGCCTACTACACCGAGAAGAGCGTCGACCAGGGTTTCACCCGGTCCAACGTGATCAGCGAGGCCGACGCCGCGGCCCTCGACGGCGATATGAACATCCTGCTGATCGGCCTGGACACCCGAAAAGACCAGAACGGCAACGATCTCCCCAAGGACATCCTCGATCAGCTGCACGCCGGTGACGGCAGCGAGGGCGGCTACAACGCCAATTCCCTGATCCTGGTGCACATTCCGAAGGATCTGAAGAAGATCACCGCCTTCTCCATCCCGCGCGACGACTACGTCGCGGTCACCGGCATCCCCGGCTACGACCACGCCAAGATCAAGGAGGCCTACGGGCTGAAGAAGGCGTCGGTCGAGCAGAAGCTCGAGAATCAGGGTGTCAAGGACAAGGTGGAGCTGGAGCGCAAAGGCCGCGAGGCGGGCCGCGAATCCATCGTGCAGACGGTGAAACAGCTCACCGGCGTGCCGATCAACCGGTTCGCCGAGGTCTCGCTGGTCGGTTTCTACGATCTGGCCAACATCCTCGGCGGCGTGGACGTGTGCCTCAACCACGCGGTCAACGACGAGTACTACTCGGGTGCGGTGTTCCCGGCGGGCCGCCAGCATCTGGACGCGGCCAATGCGCTGTCGTTCGTGCGTCAGCGCCACGGCCTGGAGAACGGCGACCTCGATCGCACGCATCGGCAGCAGGCGTTCCTCACCTCGGTGGCCAAGCAGCTCAAGGAGTCCGGCACGCTCACCAATATCGGCAAGCTGCAGCAGCTGATCAATGCCGCGCAGGACGACATCGTGCTGTCGCAGGGCTGGAACCTGCTCGAGTTCGCCCAGACGATGGGTAAGGCGGGCTCGGTTCCGATCGAATTCCAGACCCTGCCGGTGAAGGCCTACGACAATGTCGACGGCCAGGATGTGAACGTCGTCGATCCGGTCGCGATCAAGAAGATCGTGCGCAGCGCCTTCGGTGTGCAGGCGCCGCAGCCGACCACCCCGAAGACCGCGCCCGCGAGCACCGTGGATGTCCGCAATGCGGGCGCGGCCACCGGTATGGCTGCCAAGGTGTCCAATTTCCTGAGCGCCAAGGGTTTCCACCAGGGCGATGCCGCGAACGCGGCGTACGGCGACGGCTCGAGTTCGGTCGTCTACTATCCCGCCAGCAGCACCGACGCCGATGCCACTCAGGTCGCCGACATGCTCGGCGGGCTGCCCACGGCGCCGTCGAAGAACGTCGAGGCCGGCCACGTGAAGGTCGTCATCGGCAGCGATTTCACCATGCCGGACGAATCGTCCACGGGCACTTCGTCGTCCACACCGACCGACTCCCCGGTGGCGGGCTCGTCGACCGGGTCGTCGTCGAGCCCGGCGGTCTCGGCCGCCGCCGACGGCATGCCCGACTCGGGCAAACCGGTCACCACGAGCATCGGTTCCGACATTCCCTGCGTGAACTGAGCCGGATGAACGGTTCGGCGGGTATCCCGCCGTAGGATGCCCCGGTGACCGGATACGACGACGCGTTCGAGCATCTCGACACCTCGACCCTGCCGCCGCGACAGCAGCGCATCCTCGCCACCATCCGCGACTGGGTGGTGCGCCACGGATATCCGCCCAGCACGCGCGAACTCGGCGAGGCGGTCGGGCTGCGGTCCACGTCGTCGGTGTCGAAACATCTGAAGGCACTGGAGGACAGGGGTTTTCTGCGGCGCAGCGGAAGCGTCACGAGGCCGATCGATGTGCGGCTGTTCCTGCGGTCGGCCGCGCCGCGGCAGCGGGACGAGGATTCGGTGACGGTTCCGGTCGTCGGCGATATCGCCGCGGGCACACCGATTCTCGCCGAGGAACACACCGACGACCTGCTCACCGTGTCACGTCAGATCGTCGGCCGCGGAACGGTTTTCGCGCTGCGGGTACGCGGTGACTCGATGATCGACGCCGCCATCTGCGACGGCGATATCGTCGTGGTCCGCCAACAGCACGAGGCGCACTCCGGGGACATCGTGGCCGCCATGATCGACGACGAGGCCACCGTCAAGGTCTACCGTCGCCGGGGCGGTCACGTGTACCTCGAGCCACGCAACCCCGCCTATGAGGTCATCGACGGGGACCGGGCCGTGGTGCTGGGCAAGGTGGTCTCGGTGATGCGCCGGGTGTGAGCCGGTGCGGCCCCTCGTTTGGTGGGTGATTTGCCGGGTACGGAGTCGGTAGACCACCTGCAGGGCGCATCCGCGACACCGAGGACGGATCATGACCGCAGCAGCGACGATCATCGAGCAGTGGCCGCAGCAGGCGCGGGAGGCGGCGCGCCGGGTGCTCGGCACCTACGGCGAACCGCACGAGGCGACCGAGCAGGCGCTGGTCTGGCACCGGGTCGGCCCGTGGAAGCGCATCGTGGCCTCCCGCGAGGTCTGGCGGCACAATTTTCCGGCCCCGCACACCGACTCGGTGCAGTGCGTCCTCGACTACCCGGTGCCGTTCCCGATGTATTCCGCGCTGGCCCAGTTCAACGGCAGTGTCGTGGTGGAACGCACGACCGGCGAGGTCTCGGCGCGCTGCCAGGACGAACAGGCCGATCTGCTGGCCCTGAACCTGATGCACGACATCGTGACCGGCGCGCGCAGCCCGGACCAGGCCCGCGACTACTACACCAAGGAATTCCTCGACGCCCACCGCGGTAAGTCCACCCCGTACCGGGACCGGCTGCGCTTCGACCCCAAGCCCGCGCCCGACCCCGACGAACCCCTCATCTCCGACTCCGAACTCGCCGCGGCCGTGGCCGAGGGCTCGGGCAACCCCGCCGCCGCCAACGCCGAATCCCCCCGGACGACCTGACGCCGCCGGGCATTCTCCTTCGACTCGAATCGTCAGACCAGTCGGTACTATCTAGCTGATTGTCGGCAACGCTTCAGCTACCCGAGGGACCGACGATGGCGACGAGGCGGGTGTGACGAAACTGCCGCAGTACGCGGCAATGCTGGCGGTGGCCGGTGGCCTCCCCGGTGATACCGACCGCTGGGCCTACGAGGTGAAGTTCGACGGGATCCGGGCCATCGGCTACATCGACCGCGATCTGCGCCTGGTCTCTCGAAATGGCAACACCATCACCGCGGCCTGGCCCGAACTCGCCGACCTCGCTCCCGCACGGCCCCGGTTCGTCGTCGACGGCGAAATCGTCGCCTTCTCCGCCGACGGCAGGACCTCGTTCAAGGCGCTGCAACCGCGGATGCACCAGCGCAATGCGGCGACGATCCGCTCCCTGGCCGGCTCGGTGCCGGCCACCTACATGATCTTCGACCTACTCCACATCGGCGACCGCTCCCTGATCGACCTGCCCTACGAGCAACGGCGGCAACTACTCGAGCGGCTCGGTCTCCAAGGGCCGCACTGGCAGGTGCCGCCGCGACTGAACGGCTCCGGTGCCGACGTGCTCGCCCAGTCCGCGCGGCTCGGGCTCGAAGGCATCATCTGCAAACGCCTCGACAGCCCCTACCTGCCGGGACGCCGCAGCCCGCTGTGGACCAAGGTCAAGAACGTCAACGACCAGGAGATCGTCATCGTCGGTTGGCGGCCCGGGACCGGCCGCCGCGCGGGCCATATCGGCTCACTGCTCATGGCCGTCCACGACGATTCCGGAAAGCTGGTCTACATCGGCAACGTCGGCACCGGATTCACCCGGGCGATGCTCGCCGACCTGAAGGCGAGACTGCAACCGCTGCAACGCCGCACCCCCACCGTCGAGGCCGATGTCAGGGACGCGGTGTGGGTCGAACCCGAACTGGTCGGCGAGGTCTCCTTCACCGAATGGACCGGAGACGGCCGACTCCGGCACCCGTCCTGGCGCGGGCTGCGCCCCGACAAGGCCCCGCGCGATGTGAAGCGGTGATCTCTGCATCGAATGCCACAGAATGTGGCACGATTCCGTAGGTGACCAGCGGATCCGGAACCGAGCAGCAGCTGCGCGATCTGGCGCGGCTGCGCCGCGTGCGCGACCGGATCGACCGGGAGTACGCGCAGCCGCTGGACGTCGAGGCCCTCGCCCGCGACGCGCACATGTCGGCCGGGCACCTCAGCCGCCAGTTCCGGCTCGCCTACGGAGAGTCGCCCTACTCGTATCTGATGACCCGGCGCATCGAGCGTGCGATGGCGTTGCTGCGTCGCGGCGATCTCAGTGTCACCGAGGTCTGTTTCGCGGTCGGCTGCTCGTCGCTGGGCACCTTCAGCACGCGTTTCACCGAATTGGTCGGTGTGCCGCCCAGCGTCTATCGGCGCGAGGCGGCGAGTGCGACCGCCGGGATGCCGTCGTGCGTGGCGAAACAGGTGACCAGACCGATCAGGAATCGAGAAGCGCAGGTCCCCGCGCCGCGCCTAGCGTGACCGCCATGGACATCACGAGCTTCGCGCAGTGGGAGAAACGATGAGCACGACCACGAAGGCCGACCCGCAGTTGCCCGCACTGCACGCTGCCGACAGCCACGACATGATCCGCGTGCACGGCGCGCGCGAGAACAATCTGAAGGACGTCAGCATCGAGATCCCCAAGCGCCGAGTGACGGTGTTCACCGGCGTGTCCGGTTCGGGCAAGAGCTCGCTGGTGTTCGACACGATCGCCGCGGAGTCACAGCGGATGATCAACGAGACCTACAGCGCCTTCGTCCAGGGCTTCATGCCGACCCTGGCGCGCCCGGAGGTCGATGTCCTCGACGGGCTGACGACCGCGATCATCGTGGACCAGCAGCGGATGGGATCGGACCCCCGCTCCACGGTCGGCACCGCCACCGACGCCAACGCGATGCTGCGCATCCTGTTCAGCCGACTCGGGAAGCCGCACATCGGCTCCCCCCAGGCGTTCTCCTTCAACGTCGCCTCGATCAGCGGAGCGGGTGCGGTGACGGTGGAGAAGGGCGGCAAGCAGGTGCGGGAACGCCGTAGCTTCTCGATCACCGGCGGCCAGTGCCCGCGCTGCGAGGGCCGCGGCTCGGTTTCCGATTTCGACCTGACCGCCCTGTACGACGACAGCAAGTCGCTCAACGAGGGGGCGCTGCTGATCCCCAACTACACCGGGGACAGCTGGTACGGCACCATCTTCCGGAAGTCGGGCTTCCTCGACCCGGACAAGCCGATCCGCAAATACACCAAGCGCGAGATGAACGATCTGCTCTACAAAGAGCAGACCAGGATCAAGGTCGAGGGTGTCAACGTCTGGTACGAGGGGTTGATCCCGCGAATCCAGAAATCGATGCTGTCCAAGGACCGGGAGGCGATGCAGCCGCACATCCGGGCGTTCGTGGACCGGGCGATCACGTTCACCATCTGCCCCGAGTGCGACGGCACCCGGCTCAGCGAGCTCGCGCGGTCGTCGAAGATCGAGAAGGTCAGCATCGCCGACGCCTGCGCGATGCAGATCAGCGACCTGGCCGAATGGATTCGCGGTCTCGACGAGCCATCGGTGGCGCCGCTGCTCGCCAAGCTGACGTACACGCTCGACTCGTTCGTGGAGATCGGGTTGGGCTACCTCTCGCTCGACCGGTCGTCGGGCACGCTGTCGGGCGGCGAGGCGCAGCGGATCAAGATGATCCGCCACCTCGGCTCGTCGCTGACCGACGTCACCTACGTCTTCGACGAGCCGACCATCGGAATGCACCCGCACGATATCCAGCGGATGAACGGCCTGCTGCTGCGGTTGCGGGACAAGGGCAACACGGTGCTCGTCGTGGAGCACAAGCCGGAGACGATCGTGATCGCCGACCACGTCGTCGATCTCGGCCCCGGTGCCGGGACGGCGGGCGGCACCGTCTGCTACGAGGGCACCGTCGACGGCCTGCGGGCCAGTGGCACCGTCACCGGCCGCCACTTCGACGACCGGGCCGCGCTGAAGGACGCGGTGCGCAAACCCAAGGGTGCGTTGAAGATTCGCGGCGCGACGGCGAACAACCTCCAGAATGTCGACGTGGACGTCCCGCTCGGGGTGCTCTGCGTGGTCACCGGCGTCGCCGGTTCCGGCAAGAGCTCGCTGATCCACGGTTCCATCCCCGCACCGGAGGGTGTCGTGTCGGTCGACCAGACACCCATCCGCGGCTCGCGACGCAGCAACCCGGCCACCTACACCGGGCTGCTCGAGCCGATCCGCAAGGCGTTCGCGAAGGCCAACGGCGTGAAACCGGCTCTGTTCAGCGCCAACTCCGAAGGTGCCTGCCCCACCTGCAACGGCGCCGGGGTCATCTACGTCGACCTGAGGATCATGCCCGACGTCGAGACCCCCTGCGAAGAATGTGAGGGAAAGCGGTTCCAGCCATCGGTGCTGGAGTATCGACTCGGCGGCAAGGACATCAGCGAGGTGCTCGCGATGCCGGTGACCGAGGCCGAGAAGTTCTTCGGGTCCGGAGAGGCGCGCACGCCGGCCGCGCACGCCATCCTCGGCCGGCTCGCCGACGTCGGGCTCGGCTATCTCACTATCGGGCAGCCGCTCACCACGCTGTCCGGCGGCGAGCGGCAGCGGCTGAAGCTGGCCACCCATCTGGCCGACAAGGGCGGCGTCTACGTTCTCGACGAGCCGACCACGGGCCTGCACCTCGCCGACGTCCGACAACTGCTCGGCCTGCTCGACCGGCTCGTCGACTCCGGCAAGTCGGTCATCGTGATCGAGCACCACCAAGCCGTGATGGCCCATGCCGACTGGATCATCGACCTCGGTCCCGGCGCCGGGCACGACGGCGGCCGGATCGTCTTCGAGGGCACACCCGCCGACCTCGTGGCCGCCCGCTCCACCCTGACCGGCCAGCATCTGGCGGCCTATATCGGCGCCTGACCGCGTGTACGGCGGCCTCGCTACGGGAAGGAGAAGGGGAGGCCGACCGGTTGGGTACAGCTGTCGGGCGGGTCCACCTGGGAGCAGAGCACCGGCGGCCGAGTGGGCCGATAGTTCGCGGGTACGCCACCGGAGCGGGCGAGGCTGGCGTAGACCTCGACGGCATCGGTGGGGCGCCGCACCAGTTCCTGATCCCCGCGAGCGACATCGACGGTGTAGAGGCCGAAACGCGGTGTGTAGGAACCCCACTCGTAGTTGTCGGTGATGCTCCAGTAGTTGTAGCCGATGACGTTCATGCCGTCGGCCTTGGCGCGCTGCAGCCAGTAGATGGTGTCGCGCAGATGGTCGGCGCGAGTGTAGCCGTCGGGGCGGGGCTTGCCGTCCTCGGTGGGCATCCCGTTCTCGACCACGTACAGCGGTTTGCCGGGGAACTGCCGGGCATAGTGACGCAGCGCGTAATAGATGCCCTCGGTTTGCAGGGGCAGATTCCACATGCCCGGTGCACCCGCGGCACTGCTGCCGGGAAGCAGCGTGGTCGGGTCGGGGCCGAAGTAGTAGTCGACGCCGACGAAGTCGAGTTTGTCGCGCACCTTGTCCACATACGGCTGGTTCGCGGCCACCTCGGCGCCAGGGCCCGGGACGAAGCCGATATTGCTGGTGACCTGGGCGCCGGGCTGGACCTCGTGAATGGTGTCGTAGATCGCGTTGTGGGCCTGGGCGAGCCGGTCCATGGCGGCGGGCCACTCGCTCGGGCTCAGCGCGCCGATGCGCATCTCGGCGCCCAGGTAGGCGGCCGGCTCGTTGATCGTCACCCAGATCGGATCGCGGGAGGCGAAGTGCTCCACCACCTTCCGGGCGTTGACCAGCCAGTCCTCGACCATACCCGGATTGCGCCAGCCGCCGCGCTCGGCCGCCCACCCCGGATACACCCAGTGGTCGAGGGTGAGCATCGGCGTCATGCCCGCGGCCTTGATGGCGTTGACGACCGCGTCGTAGACGGCGAAGGTCGGCCCGTCCCAGCCGTCGGGTTTGGGCTGCAGTCGCGCCCACTCGAGGCTGATCCGGAAGACCTTCGCACCCAGCCGCGCGGCGCGGTCGATATCGGCGGTGTAGTGGTCGAGGAACCGCACCGAATCGTGATACGGCTCGACCGCGCCGCTGGCGATATAGCGGGTCCAATTGCTGTCGGGCGCACGCCCTTCGGACTGGAATCCCGAGGACGAGACGCCCCAGAGGAAGCCGTCGTCGAAGGACGGCACACCCGCGACCGGCTGTAGCGGGAAGGCAGCCGCCGTCGGTCCCGTGACCAGTACAAGGGCCACCGCCGCGCAGGCGGCCAACAGGCGTGGGCGCGTGGACTGTCGCATTCCAGCAACAGTAGCTACCCACTTGCTGAAATCCGTGGCAGTCGACGGTGTGTCGCGCGGGCCGCCGGACTAGACGGCGGCGGTCTGCGCCTGCGCCGAGCGAGTTCGCCGCGCGAACAGGTAGGCGACCACCGCGGCCGGGAGGTTCATCAGGACGCCGTACACCGCGGGCGGCACCGCCATCGCCGAGTTGTGCAGGACCGAGGTCGCCACGGCGATCGCCAGGGCGCCGTTGTGGATGCCGATCTCCATGGCGGCGGCGATGGCCTGATCGGTCTGGATGCGCAACAGGCGCGGCACGAAGTAACCGATGGCCAGTCCGATGGACGCCAGCAGCAGGCACACCGCCGACAGCGCGCCGATATTCTCGGTGAGGGTGTCGAAGTCCCGCGCGACGGCCGCGAGCACGACCAGCACGAGCACCACGATCGAGGCCACCTTCACCCCGCCGCGCATCCGGTGCGACCAGTCCGGGAACCGCCGATGCACCCACATGCCCAGCGCCACGGGCACCAGCATGATCGCGAACACCTGCGCGAACTTGTCCGGCCGCAGGCCGATACCGGCGTCACCGTCGAGGTACAGCGTGTACGACAGCCCGACCAGCAGCGGCAGCGTGAACACGGTCAGTACCGAGTTGACCGCGGTGAGGGTGATGTTCAATGCGACGTTGCCGCCCGCCACGTGGCTGAACAGATTCGCCGACGGACCGCCCGGCGTCGCCGCCAGCAGCAACATGCCCGCGGCCACGGCACCCTCGAGCCCGAACAGATGGATCAGTCCCAGGCAGATCAGCGGGAGCACCACCATCTGGCAGACCAGCGCCACCACCACCGCCTTCGGGTAGCGCAGCACGCGCGCGAAGTCGGCCGCTGTCAGCGTCAGGCCGAGACCGAACATCACCAGGGCCAACGCGAGCGGCAGGAACACCGCGAACAACGAACCCACTGTGTACTCCTCGTGTGCGATCCGGTCGACGGCGTTGACCGGCAACCGGATCCGACACTAGTGAGTCACGGCCGGTCGGGCGAATCGCGAACCCTATCGGGCGGTTGAGAATCCGCCACACAACGGTCCGCGCGCACCGACGCCACTGGCGGCACGCGCGAACCTGACCCTCCGCACCGGCCTCCTTTCGCCTGAGCCGATGCGGAAGCCCTTCCCGCCCCGTCATTCCCGGCATGGTCTTGGCCGGGATCCCGTCAGCAGTTGTTCGGAATCGGCTTGCCCGCGAACCGATCCGCCAGATAGTCCACCGCGCGCGGCGCGTTGAGCATCCCGGTGCCGTGGTCGGCACCGTGGATCATCTCGAACTGCACGGGCGTGCCGGACTGGCAGTACCGCCGCGCAACCTCCACGGCCAGCTGCGGATTCACCACGTCGGCGTCGCCGTGCCACTGATACAGCGGCGCCTTCGGCACTCCCGCGAAGGTTTCCAGGCTGTTCGCGTGCAGGATGTGGATCTGGGTGGCGTTGACGTCGTCGACACCGCCGTTGAAGTAGTCGGTGAACTTCTTGTTGGCGGCGTCGGCGATGATCTCCTCGGTGCAGGCGTTGGCGATCCGGTTACGCAGGTCCAGCCCGGCCGGATTCAGCCACCGGTCCAGCGCCATCTCGTCCGGATACTCGCGTTCGAGCCCGACCGCACCGGCGAAGCCCAGGCCGAACAGCACATTGGGCTGCCCGGAGACGTCGAGGGCGAGCTTGCCGATGTTCTCCGGCACCCCGCCCATCGTCACACCCACGATCGGCAGCTCGGGCGCGTACTCCGGGGCGAGTGCGGCGGCGAACCCGGTCGCCATGCCGCCGCCGGAGTATCCGGCCAGTCCGACCGGGCTGTCGCCGAGCCCGATCGGCGCGAATCGCTTGATGGCCCGCACACTGTCGAGCACCAGCCGCCCGCCGAGGCGAGCCGCCCCGTAGGCACTGGTCGGGCCGAGATGGTCCGGCACCGACACCGCCCAGCCGCGCGCCAGCAGCAGGTTCAGCGCCGGCGCCTCCTTCACCTCACCGGTGAACAGTCCGTGCGAGGGCGCGCATTGCAGGCCCAGCGCATTGATGAACGGCTGATACGACACCAGCGGCCGGTTGTTACCACCGCCCGGCGGCACCAGCACCGTGGTCACCGCGGCGATCGGCGCGCCCGCGGAGTTCGACGACCGGTACAGCAGCTGCCACGCCGTGGCTCCCGGAAAACCGTTGGCGGGGACCTGGCGGCTGCGCACCACATCGCCCGGGTGATAGTTGCCGATATCGGCGGGAGCCGCGTAGAAGGGGTCGGGATCGGCGGCGGGGTAGATGGGCGCCGCCTGGGCCGGTGTGGCCGTGGCGAATCCGGCCGCGATGGCCACCGCCACCACGCCGACCCGGATCGCCAGGCGCCGCACCGCGCCGCGTACCGTGTGTCCGGCTCGTAATGCCGTCATGGTCACTCCTGTGTTCCGCGGACACGAGCGGGATGCCGCCAGTGCCACTTATTGCCGTGCCGCAATCGGTGTGTGCTGAAAAGCGAGGCGGCGGCGTTGCCGCGTCGTGTTCGAGGGACAAAAGGTGAAAACTTCTTGCAATTTGCCCGGAAATGGATCGCGGATCTCACGCGGCCGCCTGCACTTCCGGCTCGTGGCCGTGGGTGGCCAACACCTTGTCGCGCTTGCGCGGATGGATATTGGCGCGCGTGATGTCGCCGTCGTAGTGCGCGAGCAGGCGCGGATCCATCACCCGCCGCCACAGCGGGGGGATCACCGCGAACAGGATCATGGTGGCGTAACCCGCCGGCAGCTGCGGCGACTCCTGTGAGCTGCGCAGTGTTTGGTATCGGCGCCCCGGATTGGCGTGGTGGTCGCTGTGCCGCTGCAGGTGGAACAGGAAGATATTCGTCACCAGCCGGTCGCTGTTCCAGCTGTCGCGCGGCGAGCAGCGGGCCCAGCGGCCGTTGGGCCGGCGCTGGCGCAACAGGCCGTAATGCTCGATGTAGTTGACCGTCTCCAGCAGCGCCGCCCCCAGCACGGCCTGCAGGATCAGATACGGCAGGATGCGCCAGCCGAAGCCCGCCAGCAGCGCGCCGAACAGCACCACCGTCATGGCCCACGCCTGCAGGATGTGGTTGTGCACGCTCCACCAGCCATGGCCCTTGCGCCGCAACCGGTTTCGCTCCAATTCGATCGCCGACCGCAGGCCGCCGAAGACGCTGCGGGGCAGGAACTCGTAGAGCGTCTCGCCGAAGCGGGCGCTGGCCGGATCCTCCGGCGTGGCCACCCGCGCGTGATGCCCCTTGTTGTGCTCGACGAAGAAGTGCCCGTAACCCGATTGCGCCAGCGCGATTTTCGCCAGCCACTGTTCGGCGCGTTCGACCCGGTGCCCCAGTTCGTGGGCGGCGTTGATGCCGATGCCGCTGACGAACCCGAGGGTCGCCGCCAGCCCCAGCTTGTCGACGATGCTCAGCTCGTCACCGGCCCACATGGCACAGGCGATGAGCAGGCCGATCAGCTGAACCGGCAGGAACAGGAAGGTGCACCACCGGTAGTACCGGTCGTTGGAGAGCGTCTCGTAGTCCTCGTCGCGAGGATTGTTCCCGTCCTCGCCCACCACCCAGTCCAAAACCGGGATCACGATGAAGATGATGATCGGGCCGATCCACCAGAACACCGGAGCCCCGGTGCGTAATACCAACTGCGACGGCAGCAATGCGCTTGCCGGCGCGAGTAGCCCCAATACCCACAAGTGTCTCTTCGGGTCTGGGGAATTCGAACGTTTGCTGACCGTTAACATGCCGATTCCCTCATATAGATTCTCGAGACCCCCGGCGACTGCCCGTTACCGACCTCAGGTCTCTGATCACGGGTAACATATAGCCGTCTGCGCAGGAAAATTCCACTTGGAACCTCGGCTTTTTAGCCCCACTAAAGTGTTTTCAGCTCGGGTGAACTTCCCCGGGCTGCCACCCCTTCGCCGAACCCGCGCGCCCCCACGTGATTTCCGCGTGATAGACGCGGCCATCCGGCTGTGGACTACATCACCAATTACCCGGCAAATGCTGATCGGCCATCGCCCGGCGCTGTCAGCTCACGCCATCCCGGCGTGCTTTCGGCCGGGACGAGATCCGCCCGATCAGGTCCTCGATGTAGGCGCGGAAAAGCCCTGTCATGTCGACGTTCTCGGGATCGAGCAGCCACTGCAGCTGCAGGCCGTCCATCATCGCGAACACCTGGCGGGCAACGGCGGACGCGTCGACGTCGCCGCGCACCGTGCCGTCGGCGATGCCGTCGGCCAGCGCACGGCCGAGCCAGGTCTCCAGTGTGCGATACCGCTGTACCGCCCATTCGTGGGCGGGATGATCGGCGGCGACCGCCTCGCTGGTGACCACGGTGAACAATTGGACCAGCCCCGGAACGTGCATGTTGTGCTCGACCAGGCGGGTCAACCGGCGCAGCGCGTCCGCACCGCGCAGTTCCTCGTCCAATGCCATGTGATCGGAATCGAGGCGGTCGCGATGTTCGAGGACTGCCGTCAGCAGTGCGGCCTTGGTGGGGAAGTGGTGCAGCAGGCCGGGCTGCGAGAGCCCGCAGCGCTCGGCGATCTCGGCAATGGACGCACCGCGGAAACCGTTGTCGGCGAAGGTCTTCAACGCGACATCGAGAATCCGCTCCTTGCGCGCGTCGCCGCGCGGGCGCCCTGGGCTCGGCATAGCCGGAGCCTATCACGCAGAGGTCACCTAACCGACCGAGCACTCGGTTAGTATCGGGGTGCCGCCCGCCGCCGTGCGGGTAGTGGGAGAGAGGACAACCGATGAGCCGGGCAGCCGAGCACACCGCCGAGATCGTTCCGTTCCCGCTGCAAGGGGGTGCGGGCACGCTGGCCGCCTGGGACTGTGCGCCGACATCCGGGGTGTCCGTTCGCGGCACGGCGGTATTGGTTCCGGGCTTCACCGGCTCCAAGGAGGATTTCGCGGCCATGCTGCCGATCCTCGCGACGGCCGGATTCCGGTGTGTGGCATACGATCAGCGCGGCCAGTTCGAATCCGACGGCCCCGCCGATCCGGCCGGGTACGGCATCGACGACTTCTCGGCCGACCTGATCGGCATCACCGAGACCCTCGGGGCGCCGGTCCATGTGGTGGGCCATTCGTTCGGCGGATATGTAGCGCGCACTGCCGTCGTACAGGAGCCGCAACGGTTCCGCAGTCTGACGTTGCTGGCCTCGGGGCCGTCGTCGCTGCAGGACATCAACTTTCCGCCACCCGCGCAGGTGGCTCGGTTCATCGAGGCCGGCGGCCAGGAGGCGGTGTGGCAGCAGCTGAGTCCGCTGCTCGTCGCCTCCGGTGTCGACGAGGCGAAAACGCAGTTCCTGCATCGGCGCATCCTGGCGACGAAGAAGGCGAATCTGCTCGGCATTCTGCGCACGATGGAACAGTGGCCGGTAGCACCCGCCCGGGTGCGCGACACGGGCGTGCCGATCCTGGTCGGTTACGGCGACAGCGGTGATCTGTGGGCCCCGGCGGTCCACGACCGTTTCGCCGCGGAGTTGGGCGCGCGCACCGTGGTCTATCCGGGCGTGGGTCACCTGCCCAACGAGGAACGACCGCACAAGGTCTGTGACGATCTGCTGGCCTTCTGGGAGGCAGGCGCGGCGTGACTACCGTGGACGCCATGACGACGGTGGATACGAGTGCGGGCAAGGTACGGGGGATCGTCGAGGCGAGCGGGGTGGCGGCCTTCCGGGGGATCCCGTTCGCCGACTCGCCGGTGGGGGAGTCGAGGTTCGCCGCGCCACAGCCACATCCGGGCTGGTCCGGAGTTCTCGACGCGGTCCGGTCCGGGCCTGCCGTGCCGCAGTGGCCGTCCCGCCTGGAGGCGGTCATGGGCACCCGGATCGGCAACTGGCACGAGGACGGCTGCCTCACCCTGAATGTCTGGATGCCGCCACGTGATTCGGACGCGCCGCGGCCGGTGCTGCTGTGGTTCCACGGCGGCGGCTTCACCAGCGGCAGCGGTGGATGGGACTGGTACGACGGTGCCCGCTTGGCGGCGCTCGGCGGCATCGTGGTCGTCACCGCCAACTATCGGCTCGGCCCCCTGGGCTATCTCCACCTGCCCGGCATCGACAATCCGGGATCACAGGATCAGGCGGCGGCGCTGCGGTGGGTGGCCGACAATATTGCCGCTTTCGGCGGAGATCCGAATTCGATCACCGTCGGCGGTCAGTCGGCGGGTGCCTACTCGGCCATGGCGCTGGCCACCGATCCCGCCACCGGCGGCCTGGTGCGGCGCGTGATCGGGCAGTCGGGGCCGTGGGGCCTGCGGCCGCACGATCCGGAGCAGGCCGCGCAGGTGGCCGCGAAATACCTGGACATTCTCGGAGTTTCGGATGCCGATCCGCTGGCCCGGCTCCGTGAACTGCCCGTGACTCGACTGTTGGCGGCGTACGCGCGGCTGGCCGTTGATACGGGTCGGCCGGGCGTGCTGGAGCCCCCGATGTATCCGGTGCTGGGCGGCGCGGGATACCCGGTGGCGTGGGACGATGCGGTGGCGGCCGGTGCGCTGGGCGGCAAGGATGTGCTGCTGGGCTCCACGGTCGACGAGACGTCGGCGTTCCTTGCCCTCAACCCGATCATCCAGACACTCGATCGCGAAGCGGCTGTTGCCATCCTGAACACCCGCAGCGGGGGAGAGGGGCAGCGCCGGTACGAACGGGCCGCGACCCGGATGCCCGAGGCCACACCGGCCCAGGTGCTCGCGGCCGTGTCGACCGATCTGTATTTCGAATCGGGCATTCGCCGGATCGCGGACGAACTTGCCGCCCAAGGCGGTTCGCCCTACGTCTACCGGTTCACCCGTGCGCCGCAGCCCGATCCGTATGGCCTCGGCGCCACCCACTGCGCCGAATTGCCGTTCCTCTTCGGCACATTCGACGCATTCCCGAACTCCCCGATGCTAGGCGCGGTGGGCGACAGCGATCAGGCCCTGTCCCGCGCCTTCGCCGGTGCCGTGGCCGCCTTCGTGGCCAACGGCGTCCCGAACCGCACCGACCTCGAGTCGTGGGCGCCGTGGGGCGAGGATCCCACGGTCCGCAGCTTCTGAAAAGCCCAGGGGGTCAGTTCAATAGGAGCCCGCCGCGTCCAGGGAGCCAAGCGTGGCCTTCCTGGACGCGGCGGGCCCGATCGCACCCGTCTGTCAGGACATTTTATAGACCGATACGTTAATATGCGCATCTAGGCATTAGAGTTCTGCAAGTCAGAGTACGGCGGTACTGCGCAAATCAGTCCGGAAACGATTGCCCGGAGCCTACGGGTGCGTCCGTCGTAAGTAGGCGCGTCACTCGTGGGGATGGAGGGTGCGGGGCGGGTGGCCGTGGTGGCGGCGGAAGGCGGTGCTGAAGGCGAAGGGGTTGGTATAGCCGACTTTTCGGGCGACGGTGGCGACCGGTTCGCCGTGGGCGAGCAGGTCGGCGGCGAGGGTCATGCGGCGGCCGGTGAGGTAGGTCATGGGGGATTCGCCGAACAGCGCGGTGAACCGACGGTACAGAGTGGCCCGCGAGACGGCGGCGTGGGCTGCCAGCGATTCGGCCGACCACGCGTGCCCGGGGCTGGAATGGATGGCGTAGAGAATGCGCGCGACGATCGGATCCCGCAGGGCCGCACGCCATCCCGGCGAATCCGGCTCCGCTCCCGCCAGCCAGGCGCGCAGCGTATGGGCCAGCAGCAGATCGAGCAGCCGATCGCGGACCATCTGACGTCCGGGGCCGATCTGGTCGATCTCCTCGTCCAGCAACGCCAGCGCGGCGGGGGAGGCGCCGGATTCGGCGGTGACACAGACGTATTCGGGCAGCGAGTCGAGGAGCCGGCGTCCGGCGACGTCGACGCTGCCGTAGGTTCCGGCGATGACGACCGCGCGGGGCCCGTGCCCGGGTGCGGGTGCCCGCAACGCAGTGCACCCGTCATGTGGTCCGGGCCCGCGCACCAGGGCGATGTCTCCGGCGCCCAGCTCGTCGGCGTCGCCGTCGCGGGAGAGCCGGGCATGGCCGTGCAGGACCGCGTAGAGCGTCAGCGGCGCTTCGCGATCGGCCAGCCACGACCACGGTGCCTGCCGGTCGGCCCGCCACAGGAGCGATCCCTGCGCACGGATTCCCTGGAGCATCTCGGCGAGCACATCCACGGCTACGACGCTACCGACTGCCGTGAACCGACTACGAAGGTATGCGAATGCCTCACCGATGGTTACGACGAGTTCACATGCCTTGACTAGGGGTTGGCCGATCCGGAAGAACCGTCGTGCTGGGTGCGATGGGCATGATCGGACACCGGGCAGCGGAGCCGTCGCGATATACCTATTGACACCTGCGGCCTTCGGGGCCTACTGCGCTCGCAGCTGCGGCCACAGTTCGTCCCACGAAAGTTTGCGCCCGGTATAGAGGGTGGCGAGGTCGGGGATGGCGGGGCGGGCTTCGGTGAAGGAGGCCGCCAGCAGTGGGGTGGGGGAGCCGAGGTAGAGGATGTCGACGGCGTCGTCGTCGGGGTGGCCGAAGTAGTAGTAGCCGCGGTGGGCGCTGTAGGCGCGGGGGAGACCGGTATGGGCGCGGTCGATGTCGACGGCGGCAGCGAACGGATAGCTTTCGGCGACGATGGCCGTGCGGCCGCGGGCTTCGGGCGGCAGCTGGTGATAGGCGTCGGTCACGACCGCGGACAGGTCGGCCATCATGGTGTCGGCCGCGGCGAAATCCTTGGCCGTCAACACCATCGGGATATCCGGGATCCGCTCGGCCCAGGAGCGCGGATAGACCGGTACCGCGGTGATCCACAACGCCACCCCGGCTACCGCCGCCACGGCGGCGAGCGGCCGAACCACGGCTCGCCACCGCAGTGAACAGACCACCACTGCGCCCGCCGCCATAGGCAGGGCGTACAGGCCCACAACGTAATTCGACCGTCCCGACGACAAGAGGAACGCCACGACAACGATAACCGAGGCGGCCGTCGCGAACCGATAGTCGCGGAACCTCTTGTCCACGAACAGCGCGACCATCCCGATGAGCAGCAGCGGCAGGCCGAATGCGATTCCGGCGCTGGTTGCGCTGTCCAGCAGGAACTTTCCCACGCCCGGTGATTCCGCCGCGACCACATCCGACATCCGGGTGTACGGCCATCCGTTGCGGGCCTGCCACATCAGCGTCGGCACGGTCGCCAGGGCGGCCACCGCGAGCCCGGCCCACAGCATCGGGCGCGTGAGCATCCGCCGCGGACCGAATATCAGCACGCCGACGGCCAAGGCGACCCACAGCGCAGGCACCAGGAACTTGGTCTGCAACGACAGCGCGGTCACCAGGCCCGCGGCCAGCAGCAATCGGTCATCTGCGGCGCCTCGAGCATGGAGGCGCACCCACCGCACCACCAGCCAGACGATGACGGTCCAGAACAGCGGATCCAGCGAGTAGGTCGCCAGCCAATGGCACAGAACTACCGCGGCCGACATGGCGTAGCCGAGCGCCGCCATCGCCTGTGCCCCACGCCCGCCGCCCAACTCACGCGCGATGAGTCCGGTCACGATGATCCCCCCGACGGCCGCCAGAGTCACCGGCAGCCGCAAAGCAACCAGCGAATCCGGTGCCACCATCGACATCACTCTCGCCAGCATCG
This sequence comes from Nocardia transvalensis, assembly GCF_015477765.1. Taxonomy (GTDB): domain Bacteria; phylum Actinomycetota; class Actinomycetes; order Mycobacteriales; family Mycobacteriaceae; genus Nocardia; species Nocardia transvalensis_A. Next base: position 385,678 of record NZ_JADLQQ010000002.1, read on the forward strand.
GCACCATCGGCGGCTGATCGAAATACCCCCACGCCGGATGATCCCGCCCGGCCACCACGAAATACGCCTCGTCGAAGAAGTACCCGTAGTGCCGACTGCCGACGAGCAACACGACCCCCGCAACCCCGGCGACGAGGAAGACGGGCGCCAACTCGAACCACCACGGTGTCCGAACGGGTCGCCCGGACACCCTGCGAGCCTCGTCGTCGGCCGCAGCGGTCACCCCGCGCAGATCGCTGCGCACCTGTTCGTGCCGTTCCTTGGGTTGCACCATCGTCCCCGCCCTCCCTGTTCCGACCGTCCAGGTCAGTCTGTACGCAGGGCCGGGGCCCGAACATCGCCCGTGCGTCGCTGCCCTCGTCATGCCCGAGAGGTAATAGGACCGCCGGACCTACATCCCGAGAACCACTCTCGGGATGAGGACCGGGCGGTCGACCGGCGAGAAGCCGCAGAACAACGGGGCGCCCGCGCGTTTGACGGTTTTGATGATCGGGACGGTTTCCAGCCGGTCCGGTGGGAGTTCACCTCCTGCCGGACCGGCGCTGCTCATTCGCCGCGGACGTAGCGCAGCGAGGCGCGAAGGGCGTCCATGTCGATGTTCAGGCTCGGATCGCGTTCCTGGGCCTCGCGGAACTCGAGCATCGCCTCGTCGATCGTGCTGCGGCGGGCCATCGCCACCAACTCCCGGCGCACGTATTCACCGATCGGCACGCCCGCTGCCGCGGCGCGACGGCCGAACACACTCCAGGCGTCGGCGGGCAGGTCGTAGGTGTGAATCAGCGCCATGGCGTCGGCATCGATCTCCGCGCCCGGATAATTCGGCCGCTCGGTCTCGAGAAACTCCACCACCGCATCGATGGCCACGCGCCGACCGGCCAGCTCGATCAACTGCCGGCGTACATAGGCTTCGGTCGGCAGACGGGCCGCACGAGCACGGCGTCGCAACACCTCCGCGGTCTGCGCGGGCAGCTCGTCGATCTCGATCAGCGCCATATCCGACACCGTACACGGACCCACAACGTGCAGGAAGGTCGCTGCTCTCGACAGTGGGGGAGCGGTGGATAGTGTTCTGCGGCTGGAGACTTCGAGGCGGTGCGGGGGATAAGGGAGATCCGGCACGTGGGCTGTGCGGGAAGGCCTCCGGCGACGGTCTCGGTAGCCCGGTGGGATCGAAGCTGCACGACACGACCTCTCTCTCTCTCGACTTTTAACGTCATTACTGCGATATGCGAATCTAACTATGTATCACCATCATGTCAGACAAACCCGATTCGAAAACAACCCAACAGTCGCAAAAAACGCCTAGACCGAGCCGGTAGCAGAAACAGTTCGATCAACTGAATGCTGAATGTTTGCCGGTGCCCCTATGGTGGAACTCCACCCAGTGACGGTCGAGGTGGCGGGACCGGTACGGGCGAAGGAAGGTTGTGCCCGAGATGTTGTTGACCGCTCTACAGGACGTGGTCCTGGCACAGTTGCCGGACCCGGAACCGGAGCCGCCGCCCGGGTCCGAACCGTCGGTGGCGCTGTTGCCGTATCTCCTTTGGTTCCATCTGGTTGCAACTCTGTTGACGGTCGTGTGGTGGGTGCGGGTGGGTCGGGGGATGCGTGGGGGACGTCGCAAAGCCGCTCTCATGGCAGTCGTCGCACTGGTGGTGGGATTGGCGACGGCGCTGCTGGGGGCGGCAATGGCGGCACCCCTCGAATAACCGGTTCGCTAGCTGTTTGCTCTAATGGAGAGCCATGGCCGTGTGCGCCTCGCGGAGGTCGGCGACGAAGTCTCGGTAGGCCTCGTCGCGGTCGGGGGCCCGCAGGACCGCGGAGGGATGGACGGTCGCGATCGCGTGGAAATCGGGGAGTGAGATCAACTGCCCGCGTTGGCGGCTCACCCGGAACGACGGGCCGAGCACGGCCTGCGCGGCGACCGCACCCAGGCACACCACCAATTGGGGCCGGATGACGGCGAGCTCGGCCTGCAGCCAGGGCGCGCAGGCGGTGATTTCCCCGCGTGCCGGTTGCTGATGGATACGTCGCTTGCCGCGCTCGGTGAACTTGAAGTGTTTCACCGCGTTGGTCATGTAGACCGTGCTCCGATCGATGCCGACCTCGGTGAGTGCCTTGTCCAGTAGTCGACCGGCCGGTCCGACGAACGGATGCCCGAGGATGTCCTCGCGGTCGCCCGGCTGTTCTCCGACCATGACGACGTGGGCGTCTTGCGGTCCTTCCCCGAAGACCGTCTGGGTCGCGTTCCGGTAGAGGTCGCAGCCGCGGCATTCGTCGGCGGCTTTCCCCAAGGTGGCCAGGTCCGCCCCGTCGGGCACGAATTCGGCAGCGCTCATCGCGACTCCTTCCCGGGCTCGTTGCGGTCCGGATACCCGGGCAGCGACGGCGGAAACGGCGGCCGGGCGGGTTCGTTTCGGCATGTCGGGGGCGGGTAGTGCACCCGAGACGGCCGAGGAAAGGAGGAGTCATGGCTGCGGAATTGCAGGGTAAGCGGGTTCTGATCGTCACCTCGAACACGGGGGTCGAGCACGACGAATTGGTGGTGCCGCGCGACCGGTTGCGCGAGCGGGGTGCCGAGGTGACGCACGCGGCGGCGAAAGCCGAGCAGGTGCAGACCTTTCGAAGCGACGTGCAGCCCGACAGCACCGAGGAGCCCGACGCGGGCCTCGACGGGGTGCACGCGGAGGACTTCGATGTGCTGGTCGTCCCCGGCGGTACCGTCAATGCCGACAAGCTGCGGGTGGCCGACGGTGCGACGGATCTGGTGCGGGAGTTCATCGATTCGGGTAAGCCGATCGCCGCGATCTGCCATGGGCCGTGGGTGCTGGTCGAGGCGGGCGTACTGCCGGGCAAGACGCTCACGTCCTACCATTCGGTGCGCACCGACATCGTCAATGCGGGTGGTGAATGGGTGGATCGCCCAGCCGTCCGCTCCGATGAAAACGGCTGGACTCTGATCACGTCCCGCAACCCGAACGATCTGCCGGACTTCGTCGACACCATCACCGAGGAATTGACGACCGCCCGCTGATCGTCGAACCCGAAGCTCCAGCCCGGGTTTCCCAGGGCGGCCCAGTGGTCGTAGTCGGCGGGATGTCCGCGCAGCGCCATGACGTTGTCGGTGGTCGAACTTCCGCCGACGACCCGTCCCGCGGCGAGCGGAATGCTGATCTCCCTTCTCGAAGGCCTACCCAGAGTGCTCGGACACGTGCGCGGGCGGGCGTCAGCGGATGTCGAGGGCGAAGCGGGTGGCGCCGAGGGCCATGTAGGTGCCGGTCATGGCGACCATCGTGGCGGCGGCGGAGCGGGGGACGTCACCGCGGGCCAGGTGACCGGTGCCGTGCACGGTATCGATGAAGTCGACCAGCAACGCCACGCGTTGCCAGCGGCGGCGGTCGGCGATGGGGGCGGTGAGGTAGCCCAGGCCCAGTGCGATGGCGCGGGCTCCGAAAATTCTTGTGAGGTAGACGGATTCGGGTGCGAGCCGGAAGCCGAAGGCGCGGCCGAGCCGGTGCGGGGCGGCGAGGGCGGCCGTTCCGAGGACGATGCGCCCGAGGGCGAGCCCGCGCAGCGTCGTGGAGAGTGGATCGGCGTGGGTCGAGTCGTTCGAGGTCATGGTTCGAGGGTGCGTCGTCGGCTCGCCGGAGGCGATTACCTGTCTGGTAAGGGAGGCAGGTGGCGGCCGTCATAGGCCATTAGGTTGTACACAACTTAATTGTGGGCTAGGTTATTGGACGTGACCGATGCTCTGTCGTTGAACCAGCAGGTGTGCTTTCCGCTGTATGCGGCGCTGCGCGCTATCACGGCGGTGTACCGGCCGAAGCTCGAGGCGTTGGGGCTGACCTACCCGCAGTATCTGGTGATGCTGGTGCTGTGGGAGCAGGACGAACGCAACGTCGGTGAGCTGTCCGCGGCGCTGGCGCTGGATTCCGGGACCTTGTCGCCGCTGTTGAAGCGGCTCGAGGCTGCCGGGCTGGTCGAGCGTCACCGCTCGGCGGCCGATGAGCGCCGCGTCGAGATCCGTTTGACCGAGCGCGGTCGCGCACTGCGCGAGCAGGCCTGCGCCATTCCGGCCGAGATGCTCGAGGCCACCGGTATGCAGCTGGAGGAACTGGTGGCATTGCGGGAGACCTTGCAGCGCATGACCGCATCCCTGACATCCCACATCCGATAGGAGAGTCGACATGAAAGTGCTCTACACGGCCGAGGCCCTGGCCACCGGCGACGGACGCAACGGGCACGCCCGGACCACCGACGGCAAGGTCGATGTGACGCTGGCGGTTCCGCGGGAGATGGGCGGCTCCGGAGCGGGCACGAATCCCGAGCAGCTGTTCGCGGCCGGGTATGCGGCGTGTTTCCATTCGGCGCTGCGGCTGGTCGCCAAGCAGGCCGAGGCCGATGTCGCCGATTCGGCGGTCGGCGCGAAGGTCGGCATCGGCCCGAACGATTCCGGTGGATTCCAGCTGGAGGTCACCCTCGAGGTGTCGCTGCCGCATCTGTCCCGCGAGCAGGCGCAGGAGCTGGCCGACCGGGCGCATCAGGTGTGCCCGTACTCGAATGCGACCCGCGGCAATATCGATGTCCACGTGATCGTGGCGGAGGACTGAGCGACCATGCGTGCGGTGGTGATCGAAAGCTTCGGTGAGCCGAAGGATGTGCTGAGCTCGGCGGAGCGGCCGGTGCCCGAACCCGGTCCGGGTGAGGTGCGGGTCGCGACGATGCTGTCCCCGATCCACAATCACGATCTGGCGGTGGTACGCGGCGTCTACGGCTACAAGCCCGAGCTGCCCGCGATTCCCGGGACCGAGGCGGTCGGGCGGATCGACGCGGTGGGCCCGGATGTCGCGGGGGTGAAAGTCGGTCAGCGCGTGGCCGTTGCGGGTGCGCAGGGTGTGTGGGCGGAGTACTTCCTCGCCGAGGCCGCCCAGGTGGTGCCGGTGCCCGACAGCATCTCCGACGAGACCGCGAGTCAGCTGCTGTCGATGCCGTTCAGTGCGTTGGTGCTGCTGGAGGACATGCAGGTCGAATCCGGTCAGTGGATCGTCGTCAATGCGGCCAACGGTGCGGTGGGCCGGTTGATGAATGTGCTCGCCCGCGCGCGCGGCGTGCAGGTACTGAATCTGGTGCGTAGCGCGTCGGCGTCGAAGGCGTTGCACGAGTTGGGGTTCACCCCTGTCCTCGACACCGAGACCGACGGCTGGCGCGAGCGGGCGCGGGAGGCGACCGGCGGCGCGCCGATCGTGCGCGCGGTCGACCAGGTGAGCGGCCGGGCCGCGAACGACCTGCTGTCGCTGCTGGGTGAGCGCGGGGAACTGATCTCCTTCGGTGCCCTGTCCGGGCAGCCGATGAACCTCGACCCCGGGCCCATGATTTTCAAACAGGCTGTGGTGAAAGGCTTTTGGGCGTCGCGGCGCCGCGACGAGATCGGCGCCGACAATCGCCGCCGCCTGTTCGGCGAACTGCTCGAGCTGGCTACCCGCGGAGACCTGGAGTTGCCGCTGGAAGCAACCTATCCGCTGGAGTCGGCCGCTGACGCGGCAATCGCCACCGAAACCCCTGGCCGCAACGGCAAGATCGCGCTGGCACCGGCTGTGTCCTGACATCGGTCGGGCGGGTGAAAATCGCTGGACCGACGCGCCTGCACTGCCTACGGTCGCCGCGTGGAGGGAGTTCTCGAACCTCGGGCCGCCGAAGCGATCGTGCGTCGCGTGTGGAGCGGGGCGTCGGTCGAATCGGTGCTGCCGCGCACGGGCGGCGAGTTGAGTGCGGTCTACGAAGTGCGGTGCCGCGCACCGGTTCCCGCGGTGATCGTGAAGATCTACAGCGAGCGATGGCGGTGGAAGCTGGCCAAGGAGGTGTTCGTCTACCGGCTGCTCGAAAGTCACGGCGTGGCCTCGGTGCCGTCGATTCTGCATGCCGACGCGGACACCGCGCAGTTGGTGATGACGCTGCTGCCGGGGAGGCCGCTGTCGGAGGTGAGGTTCCTGGGCGCGGCCGACCGGCACGCGATCTACCGGCAACTGGGTGGTCTGCTCGGCGCGATCCACGCGATCGGGCAGAGCGCCTTCGGCTATCTCACCGATCGGATTCTGGATCCGATGCCGAGCAACAGCGCCTACATGTGCCGCCAGTTCGACAAGAAGCTCGCCGAATTCCTCGAGTTCGGCGGTGCGGGCGGCCTGCACGACAAGGTCTCGCACTACGTCGCCGACCGTGCCGAGGTGTTCGCGCAGTGCGGGGCGCCGGTGCTGTGCCACAACGACGTGTATGAGGGGAATATGCTCGTCGCCCGCGGCGACGAGGGCTGGACGCTGACCGGATTGATCGACGTCGAGAACGCGATCGCCGCCGATCCGCTGATGGATCTGGCCAAGGCCGATTACTATGCGCTGCACGGCAACTCCGCCGAATTCGGTGCGCTCGTCGAGGGCTACGGCGACCTGCCCGACGGGTGGCGTGCTCGCCTGGGTTTGTACCGGCTCTACCACGCCCTGGAACTGTGGGACTGGTATGCGTCGATCGGTAACCTCGCGCCGCTGCCGGGTATCGGCCGCGACATCGAAACCATGGTCGCCTGACTGGTTCAGCGTAGCGCCAGGCGCATGAGGACTCGGGGGAAGCCCGCGGAGGTCGCGGTGGTGGCGGCGGCGCGGGTGAAGCCCGCGCGTTCGAACAGCGACACCGTGCCGACGAAGGCCAGGGTGGTGTCGACCTTGCGGCCGCGGTTGTCGGCGGGGTAGCCCTCGATCGCGGGGGCGCCGTGGGAGCGGGCGTAGTCGACGGCGCCGTGCAGTAGGGCGGTGGTGATGCCGCGGCCGCGGTGGCCGGGGCGGACCTTGAAGCACCAAACCGTCCAGACGGGCAGGTCGTCGACGTGCGGGATGCGAGTGGAGTGGGCGAAGAAGGCCAGGGTGTCGCGGGGTGCGACGCCGGTCCAGCCGACGACCTGGTCGCCGTCGTAGGCGAGCAGTCCCGGTGACGGTTCGTGCGCGCAGAGCTCGTGCATTCGGTCGCGGCGGGCGGGCCCGGTGAGGGCGTTGTTTTCCTTCGACGGCAGCCGATAGGACAGGCACCAGCAGGCGTCGGCGCCGGGGCGTTTGGGGGCGAGCATCGTTGCCACGTCGTCGAAGCGGTCCCGGGTGGCGGGAACGATCCGAATCGGAGCGCCGGTCGACTCGCTCATGGGTAGACGGTACGACAGGGCATCGACATTCAGGGGGCAGGTTTGGGCGTGGTGACGGCGAACGGGGCGCCGGAAGGATCGGCGACCACGGCCATGCGGCCGAGGTAGGAGGCGTCGGTGGCGGGTTTGGTGACCGAGCCGCCGTGTGCGCAGATCGCGTCGACGACACCGTCGACCTCTTCGACCCAGAAGTAGGGCAGCCAGCAGGGCCGGTGGCCGCCCTGCAGGATCGTGACGTGGCCGAAGGAGTCCTGCTTGGGGTCGCCGTCGGCGGGGGACAGCACGGTGTAGGTGGTGCCGGGGACTTCCATCGCCTCGGCGTGCCAGTCGAAGACGGTGCTGTAGAAGGCGAAGTCTCCGGCGTCGTGGCTGGCGAGTTCGAGCCAGCACAGCGCGCCCGGCAGCCCGACGAGATCGAGTCCGGCGACCTCGCCGGGCTGCCACACCGAGAACTGCCCGCCTTCGGGATCGGTGAGGCAGGCGATGCGGCCCGCCTTCATGACGTCGAATGGTGCGGCGCGCACCGTGCCGCCCGCGTTCTGGACGGCTCGGGCGGTGGCGTCGGCGTCGTCGGTGCGGAAGTAGATCGTCCATGCCGGATCGGCGCCCTGTTCGGTGAGGGGACCGAGCGCGGCCACCGTCTTGCCGTCCTTGCGGAACAAGCCGTATCCCCTCGAATCCTGTCCGGCGGAACGGCATTCCCATCCGAACACGGCGCGGTAGAACCGCGCTGCGGCATCGGTATCGGGGCTGCCGAGGTCCAGCCAGTTCGGTGAACCGGAGGTATAGGCGGTGGTGAGCACGATCGAATCCCTTCATCAGCAACATCGCCGGGTCTGTCCCGGGTGCTGTTCTCCGCATTCCCACATTTCGGCGAACAATGACACATCGTCGAATTGTGGTGTGCGGGAAGGCCGATCATGCGAGAAGGTGGCGGCCGGCGGCGGTATCGGTGCCGCCGCCGGCCGCGGCGATCACTGTGCCTGCGTAGCCGATTGGTCCTGACCGTTCGAGCCCTGGCTCTGCTGCCCGGACCCCTGCTGGGAATTGGCGCCTTGCTGCGAGTCGGATTCGTCCTGGGAGTCCGAACTCTGCTGCGAATCCGGGTCCACGATCCGGTTCCACCAGTCGAGGTATTCCTGTTGCGCCTGCGGACTGTAGGCGGAGGTCTCGTAGTCCGCGCAGCGTTCGCCCGCCGGGAGCGCCCGCTTCTGCACGACCTCCACATTCCCCAGGGGGATGCTCCTGGTGCACAGGTCGGGTTGGGGCATGGCCTCGCCGGCTGGGGCAGCCGGTGCCGCCAGGGCGGTGGCGGGTGCCCAGAGCAGCATCGCCAGCGCGCCGACGGCCGCCGGTAGGTGTCTACGCACGGAGGTTTCCTTTCTCGGAGGGGAAGTACTCTGCGGACACGCATGTCGAAATGTAGCGGGAAATTCGCCAAAGTCCGCGATTGCCACGCCGATTGAAACGTGTTTCATTCCGACGTCCATGACCGCTGCATGTACCCGAGAAGTATGAGATTCGCCAGATCGTTGCCGACCGTGCGCAGGTGGTGCGGCAGGGGCCCGGGGGATCAGTCCGCGGCGGCGGCGAATCCGGCGCGCAGGTCGGCGAGGATGTCGTCGATGCCCTCGATGCCGACCGCCAGGCGCACCAGGCCGGGCGTCACACCGGCGGCGAGCTGCTCGTCGGGGGTCAGCTGGGAGTGGGTGGTCGAGGCCGGATGGATCACCAGCGAGCGCACATCGCCGATATTGGCCACGTGGCTGTGCAGGGTCAGCGCCTCCACGAACCGTTTACCCGCATCCACCCCACCGGCCAGCTCGAAGCCGATGACCGCGCCGACACCCTTGGGTGCCAGCTGCTTTCCGCGCTCGTACCAGGGTGAGCTGGGCAGGCCCGCATAGTGGATCCGTTCCACGCCCGGCTGCTCGGTGAGGAACTGCGCGACCGCCTGCGCATTGGCGACATGGCGCTCCACGCGCAGGCTCAGCGTCTCGAGGCCCTGGCTGATCAGCCACGCATTGAACGGCGCGATGGCCGAACCCAGATCGCGCAGCAACTGCACTCGTGCCTTGACTGCAAAAGCGGGCGCGCCCAACTCGGCGAATACCACGCCGTGATAGCTGGGGTCGGGTTCGGTGAAACCGGGGAAGCGCGGCGTGCCGTCGGCGTCGCGCACGGTCCAGTCGAAGGTGCCGCCGTCGACCAGGACCCCGGCGATGGCCGCGCCGTGCCCGCCCAGGTATTTCGTCGCCGAATGCACCACGATGTCGGCGCCGTGGGCCAGCGGCTGGATCAGGTACGGGGTGGCGACGGTGTTGTCGACGATCAGCGGCACGCCGGCGGCGTGGGCCACCTCGGCGACACCGGGGATGTCGAGGATGTGGTTCTGCGGGTTGGACACCGTTTCCGCGTAGAACGCCTTGGTGGTGGGGCGGACCGCGGCGCGCCACTGCTCGAGATCGTCGGGGTCGTCGACGAAGCCGACCTCGATGCCCAGCTTGGGCAGCGTGTAGTGGAACAGATTGTAGGTGCCGCCGTACAGGCGCGGGCTGGACACGATGTGGTCACCGGCCGCGGCGATGTTGAGCAGCGCGAAGGTCTGCGCGGCCTGTCCCGAGGCCAGCAGCAGCGCGGCCACACCGCCTTCGAGGGCGGCGATGCGCTGTTCGACCGCGTCCTGAGTGGGGTTGGCGATGCGGGTGTAGATGTTGCCCGGTTCGCTGAGCCCGAACAGCGCGGCGGCGTGGGTGGTGTCGCGGAAGGTGTAGGAGGTGGTCTGATAGATCGGCAACGCGCGCGCGTTGGTGGTGCCGTCGGGAATCTGCCCGGCGTGAATCTGTTTGGTGTCGAAGCTCCAATCGGCGGCGGGATCGGTGGGCAGGGCGGAGTCGGTCATCGGTGCGAAGGCTCCTCGGCGAGACCCGAGCGTCCGGGTCGGTGAGTAGTGCGTGGCTTCGAACGGTAGAAACCCCGGCGCCCAACCACGAGAGTTGCGCTCGTCCTGAGCGAATTACGGTCCGGAGACGCTGGTTTCGTCGGTGGAGACCGCCAGGATGCCGTCGATGTCGGCGAGGGAGGCGGTCAGCTCGCTCAGCGAGCCTGCGCCGTGGACCGACAGCCGCACCCGGACCGTGCGGGCGGGGTGGTCGGGGTCGGGGCCCTCGACCGCGAGTTCATCGACTGCGAAGTTGCGTTCGGTGCAGGTGGCGAGCGCTCGGCGCAGCACGCCGCGGCCGTCGAGGTAGCACAGCCGCAGCCGCGACGGTGCGTATTTGGAGCGGGGCAGGCGCGCGGCCAGCGGGGTGAAGGCGAACACGACCAGGAAATGCGCCGCGGTCACCAGCACCGCCAGCAGCCACAGTCCCGCTCCGGCGGCCATACCGACCGCGGCGGTCAGCCAGATGGTGGCGGCGGTGGTGAGCCCGCGTACGGCGTCGCGCCGCACGAAGATCAAGCCGCCGCCGATGAATCCGATCCCGGACACGATCTGGGCCGCGACGCGCGACGGGTCGAGCACCACGTGGCCGCCGAGGGTGTCGGTGAACCCGTATTTGGACACGAGCATGATCAATGCGGAGGCGACACCGACCAGGGTGTGGGTGCGCAGGCCCGCGCTCTTCTGCCGGATCTCGCGTTCCAGCCCGATGGCCGAGGACAGGACCACGGCCAGGGCCAGTTCGGTGATCTGGGTCGGGCCCTGGCCGGTCGGTTCGCCGAAATATGCCAGTACCACTCCGGCGAGGCTAGTCGATTCCGTTCGGTACCAACCAGATTCGGACAAAAACGACGCGGCGCCCCCGGGCGGGAGCGCCGCGACGATCAATCCTGGTGTCACACAAGCGGTATGGGCTGGTTCACAGCGCCCACTTGGCCGCCAGGGTGATCAGCCCGGCGATCACCGCCAGCGCGATGGCCGCACCGGCCCAGGTCAGGCCGTGGCGCTGCCAGGGGCGATTGTGGTCGAGGGAGTAGCGGCCGGGCCCGGTGAAGGCAAGAGCCGCCGCGGGGAGGGCGAACAGCACCGACATCTCCCACTGGGCGAAGCCGCCCGACCAGGTCGCGGTGAACGCGTTGAGCATCGTGCCCAGCGCGATGGCCGCACCCAGCGGGGTGAGCAGGCCCGCGGCCAGCAGCAGCCCGCCGCCGATCTCGGAGAGTCCGGCGAGGGTGCCGAAGAACTTGCCCGGGTTGTAACCCATGCCGTCGAAGGCCTGGGCGGTGGCGCTCCAGCCGAAGCCGCCGAACCAGCCGAACAGCTTCTGGGTGCCGTGCACCGCGAGCAGCAGGCCGAACCCGAGTCGCAGAACGAGCAGTCCGGCGTCGGTGGCGCGGGTGTCGAGGGTGGTGGGCGCAGTCGTGGTCGCCGTCGTGGCGGTGGTGGGTGCGGTGGTCATACTGTCCTCATCTGTCGGTCGATCGTGCACGGCCGGTCCAGCGACGCTGGCAAACGGACCGCGGTCCGATCGTGCCGCACGCGAACCTCAACCTCCAGTCGACGTGAGCTATTCCGCACTCGGCCCCAGCCGGATTCAGCGGCGCGGACCGACCCCGGTGCCGGGGACATTGATGCCGGGGATGTCCGCACCCAGGGCGATGACCTCGGCGAGCAGGTTGGGGTACTGGCGAATCCGGTCGATCTTGCCGCGCCGGAAACCGATCTCGCCGACGCTGGCCGAGTGCAGCACCCGCTGACTGTCGCGGGCGACGAGCTCACCTTCGACCTCGGTCAGCCACGTGTGCGGGGCGGCCAGGCGGCGCGCGGTGACCGTGTGCAGCAGGCCGGGCAGCCACAGCTCCGACCAGATGCCCAACCGCCGGCACACCTCCGCACGCCCGACGGTGTGCCCGGGCAGGCCGGGAATGTGCCAGGGCACATCGACGGTCACGTCCTCGGCGAGCATGTCCAGCGCCGATCCGAAGTCCTGGGCGAACAACAGGCCCAGCCAGCGTTCGATGGCGGCGCGTTCCCACGCCGCGTCGCCGGAGTCGTCGGCCAGTGCCATCTCGTAGGCCGCCCGCTGGACCAGCGGGTCGTGGTAGGCGGTGAGCTGGCTGATGAGGCCGTGCCCGAATTTGACGGTGACGGTGTAGCGATTGCGGTAGGGCCGCCCGGTGGCCCGCACGACCAGATGGCCCTCGACCTGCACCATCCATTCGCCGCGGTCGTCGCGGTGGCCGGCGCCGGTCACCCGCATCGTGAAGGGCGCGGATTCGTAGATGTCGAGCATCGCCAGCGCGTCGCGGATCTGGTCGCGGCCGAGCATGATCGTCGGGAACCCCGGCGGTTGAAACGGCATCGCCACCACGGCCTCGGTGGTGAACAGGGCGAGCACGCCGTCGCGGTCGCGGGCCGAGAGCCGGGCGAACAGGTCCTCGATCGCGGCTCGCTGCGCGCGCAGCGGCGCCGCGGCGCCGCGATCGCCGTTGGGCGCGGACATGGCCAGAGTCATCTCGCGCTCCTTCCTCGCGTACCGGTACAAGGACGGCCGTCGTCGATCACCCCATGATCTGTCAGCGACCTACCGGATCGACAGCGTCAGGAACGTCGGGATTCGGCCGGATCGCGACAGCGGCGCCGCGGCGTTCACGACGCCAGGTCGATGCCGTGGCCCGGGGCGTTGATGCCGGGAATGTCCGCGCCCAGGGCGATGATCTGGTCCAGCGGATTGTAGAACTGGGTGATCTGCGCGATTTTGCCTTGGTGGAAACGGATTTCGCCGCGCAGATAGGCGCGGTAGGTGCGCAGGCTGTGCTGGGCGGTGAAATCGCCCTGGGCATCGACGATCCAGGTGTGCGGGGTGTTGAGCGGGCGGATCCTGAGGTCGGCCAGGCCGCCCGGGCTCCACAGCGCGGCGATGCGGCTGAGCACCAGATCGTGCAGCTGGTCGCGGCCGCGGACGTGTTCGGGCAGGCCCGGCAGCTGCCAGGGGGTGTAGACCTCCACATCTTCGGCGACCATCTCCAGCAGCGAGTCGTGGTCCTGACAGAACAGCAGGCCGTAGTAGCGTTCGACGGCCGCGCGTTCCCAGGCGGTGTCGTCGACGGCCTGGGTGTGTGCCAGGTCGTAGGCCGCGAGCTGGACCAGCGGGTTGTGGTAGACGGTGAGCTGGCTGATCTTGCCGTTCTCGAACCGGAAATTGGCCATGTACCGGTTGCGGTAGGGGCGGCCGGTGGCGCGCACGACGAGGTGGCCCTCGATGTGGACCAGCCATTCGCCGGGAAATCGCAGCCGCTGCAGGCCCACCACCCGCATATCGAACGGGGCGGATTCGTAGATCTCGAGAACGGCCAGCCCGTCGCGGATCTGGTCGCGCCCGATCATGGCCGCGGGGAAGCCGGGCGGCTGGAACGGCATGGCCACGGCGGCGTTGTGGGTGAACAGGGCGACCAGGCCCTCGATGTCGCGGGTCGACAGTCGTGCGAACAGTTCCTCGATGGCTGCCGCATCGGGTGGGGTCGTGGCGGTCGCGTCGGTCATCACGGTCTCCTCGGGTCGTGCGTCCGACGATACGGACAGTGCAGAAATCCTGCGACAGCAAATCTCTGGCAAACAGTGGTATTTAGGCCGAATTCCGTGCAGAACGCGACAGTAGTGTGGGGGACTTCACTTTGATCAGGGCAAATGCGACGGCAGGGTGGGGAGGGCGTCGACCGGATGGCGGGCGGGCACCGAGGCAGCAATCGGATGGAACTGCCATCCGTCCGCGGTGCGGATCAGGGCGGCCACCACCATTCCGGTGTGCGGACACGCGCTCAGCGCGAGGCGGTGCAGTTCCGCGCCGGAACTGCCGTCGACCAGGCGGCAGGCAGCGGGAACCCGGTTCAGTGGCCGGCCGGTGTAGCTGGTGACGAGGAAGACCACCGTGGTGATCGAGTCCGACAGGCGGGTCAGGTCGACCGTGATCGCCTCGTCGTCACCGCCGCCCTCGCCGGTGAGATTGTCCCCGTGCAGGCGCACCGCGCCGTCGGCGGAGCCGAGTTGCTCGTGGTAGACCACCTCGACCGGCTCCCGCCCGCGACACAGCACCGCGGCCGCATTCAGATCGACCTCGGTGGTGCGGCGACCGAACCGGCGCCGCCGCTCGATTGGACTCCATCCCAGCCCGAACATCACATGGTCGAGCGCGCGACCGCTGGTGTCCCGCAACGGGATCGACACCGTATCCCCTTCCACCGGCTACCGCCGTTCCGACGCCGCCCCCACTGTATGCCCGAACGGGCCGGGTGGTGATCAGGCAGGGACGGTGACCGGGTCGGCGCAGCTGTCGGGGGCGTCGACCAGCGAGCAGGCCGCGGGGGCGCGGGTGGGGCGGTAGTCGGCGGGGACGCCGCCTGCGCGCGTGATGGCGGTGTAGGCGGCGACGGCGTCGGTGGGGCGGCGGGTCGAGGCGGGGTCGGTCGTCACGTCGACGGTGTAGAGGCCGAAACGGGGTGTGTAGCTTCCCCATTCGTAGTTGTCGGTGATGCTCCAATAGTTGTAGCCCATCACCGGCAGGCCGTCGGCGGCCGCGCGCTGGATCCAATAGATGCTGTCGCGCAGATCGTCGGCGCGGGTGTAGCCGTCGGCGCGGGGCTCTCCGTTGCGGGTGGGCATGCCGTTCTCCACGACGTACAGCGGCTTACCCGGCAGGCGGCGCGAATAGTGTTGCAGCGCATAGTAGAGGCCTTCGGGCTGCAGCGGCATCTTCCACAGCGCGCGCAGATCTGCGGGGGAGACCTGCAGCAGCGTCTGCGGGGTGAAACCGTAGTAGTAGTCGATGCCCACATAGTCCAGCCGGTCGGCGATCGCGGTGACCATGGGGCCGTTGACCACCGGTTCGGCGGTGCCCGCGACATAGGCGAGGTTGCTGGTGACCAGCGCGCGCGGCTGCACCCGGTGGATGTGGTCGTAGATCGCGTTGTGCGCGCGAATCAACCGGTCCTGCATGACCGGTACGGCCGCGGGGGACAGCCCGCCGTTGGCGGTCTCGTTCACCATGTAGAAGACGGGCTCGTTGAAGGTGACCCACAGCGGGTTGCCGGCGGCGTAGCGGTCGACCACCGTGCGGGCGTTGGCCAGCCAGTCGCCGAGCATGTCCGGATGCGCCCAGCCGCCGCGTTCGGCCGCCCATCCGGGATAGACCCAGTGGTCCAAGGTCAGCATCGGGCGCAGGCCGGCGGCGGCCATGGCATCGAGAACCGCGTCGTAGAAGGCGAATCCGGCCTCGTCCCACACTCCCGGCCGCGGCTGTACGCGCGCCCATTCGACGCTGATGCGGTAGACGCTCACCCCCAGGTTCGCGGCCAGGGCGATATCGTCGCCGTAGCGGCGGTAGAAATCGACCGCGTCGCCGTAGCGGTCGTAGGAGGAGTTCGCCGCCACGTAGCGGCTCCAATTGCTGTCGGGCGCATGGCCTTCGCACTGGAATCCGGCGCTGGCCACACCCCACAGGAACTGCGGGCCCAGCGGCGGCACGGTCGCCGGGGCCGGTGGCCGTGCCCCGGCGAGCGGGGGCAGCGCGAGCGTGGCCGCGGCACCGGCGGCGAGAGCGAGGGCCTGACGGCGGCTGAGCGGGCGCATCGAACTCCTCGGCATCGAGTGTGCGGTCATCGAGTGTGCGGTGTGGGACAACGATATCGGCGACGCGGGCGCCTGCGGGTCACCGTACCCGGGCAGTGGCCCGCTGCGTCGGATCTTGGTCACAGGTCCTTCGGGGCCGCCGATCTTGTCGGTGGGCGGGGCTAGGGTGAGATCATGACGACGCATCTGACGCACTGGGGAGCGTTCGAGGCTGTCAGCGACGGCCACCGGCTCACCGAGGTGCGGCCCTGGCGCGGCGATCCCGAGCCGATGCCGCTGATCGACAATGTCGCCTCCGCGCAACATCATTCGTCGCGCATCGGGCTGCCGCATGTGCGCAAGGGCTGGCTCGACCACGGTCCGGGTGCGCCGGGTCGCGGCGAGGATGCGTTCGCGCCGGTGTCGTGGGAGACGGCGCTGGATCTGCTGTCGGGGGAGTTGCGCCGCGTCTACGACGAGCACGGTGCCGAATCGGTGTACGGCGGCTCCTACGGCTGGGCCAGCGCCGGGCGTTTCCATCACGCCCAGAGTCAGGTGCATCGGTTCCTCAACTGCCTGGGCGGCTATGTCCGCCACGTCAACAGCTACAGTCTCGGCACCTCGACGGTGTTGCTGCCCTACATCCTCGGCGATGTGTATTGGATGCTGGGCAATTTCACCGCCAAGTCGGTACTGGCCGAGCACACCGAGCTGCTGGTGGCCTTCGGCGGGCTCTCACCGAAGAATGCGGCCGTCACCCCGGGCGGGGTGTCGCGCCACCACGTGCGCGGCTGGCTGGCCGCGGCGCGGGCGCGGGGCTGCCGGTTCGTGTCGGTGAGTCCGCTGCGCGACGACACCCCGCCCGAGGCGCAGGCCGAATGGCTCGCGCCGCGCCCGGGCAGCGATGCGGCGCTGATGCTGGCACTGGCCCAGGTGCTCGACGCCGAGGGCCTGGCCGACACCGCATTCCTGGACCGCTACACCGTCGGTTTCGACCGTTTCGCCCGTTACCTGCGCGGCGAGACCGACGGGGTGGTGAAGGATCCGGCGTGGGCCGAGGCCCGCACCGGGATCGCGGCCGAGCGCATTCGCGCGCTGGCGCGCGAGATGGCGGCCTCGCGGACCTTCCTCACCGTCAGCTGGTCGTTGCAGCGCGCCGAGCACGGTGAGCAGCCGCTGTGGCTGGGGGTGGTGCTGGCGGCGATGCTCGGCCAGATCGGTCTGCCCGGAGGCGGTTTCGGCCACGGCTACGGGTCCACCGTGAGCGTGGGCGAACCGACCCGGCAGCTGCGGGTGCCGTATTTCCCGCAGGGCCGCAACGGTGTGGACACCTTCATCCCGGTCGCCCGCATCGCCGATATGCTGCTGCACCCGGGCACCGAATACGACTACAACGGGCAGCGGCTGACCTACCCCGACATCCGGCTGATCTACTGGGCCGGAGGCAACCCGTTTCATCACCATCAGGATCTGGCCCGGCTGCGGCGCGCGTTCGACCGCCCCGACACCATCGTCGTGCACGACGCGTTCTGGACCGCGACGGCCCGCCACGCCGATATCGTGCTGCCCTCGACGATGACCATCGAGCGCGACGATTTCGGTGCGGGGGAGAACGACCGCATGTTCTTCCCGATGCCCGCGCTCACCCGCCCGCACGGCCAGGCCCGCGACGACTACGCCATCTTCGCCGAACTGTCCGAACGACTCGGTGTGGGAAAGGAATTCACCGAGGGCCGCACCGCCGAGCAGTGGCTGCGCCACCTGTACGAGCAGTGGCGCGACAAGCTGGGCGAGCAGGGCCCCGACGTGCCCGGCTTCGACGAATTCTGGGCCGGTGACGGGGTCGAGCTGCCGGTGGTCGACACCCCGCAGGTGATGTTCGCCGACTTCCGCGCCGACCCGGAGGCGCACCCGCTGAGCACCCCCACCGGGCGGATCGAGATCTTCTCGGCCACCATCGACACTTACGGCTACGCCGACTGCCCGGGCCATCCGGTGTGGCTGGAACCGCAGGAATGGCTGGGCAGTCCCGCCGCGGCCCGGTTCCCGCTGCAGCTGGTCGCCAACCAGCCGCGCACCAAACTGCACAGCCAGCTCGATGTCGGCGACCACAGCAGGTCGGTGAAAATCGGTGGCCGCGAACCGGTCCGGCTGCATCCGCAGGAGGCGTCGGCGCGCGGGCTGCGCGACGGCGACATCGTGCGCCTGTTCAACGACCGCGGCAGCTGCCTGGCCGGATTGGCCGTCGACGAGGCCGTGCGGCCCGGCGTCGCCCAGCTGTCCACCGGCGCCTGGTACGACCCCGACCCCGCCGACCCCACGTTCTGCCGTCACGGCAACCCGAATGTGCTCACCGCCGACCGGCCGTCGTCGACGCTGAGCCAGGGCAGCACCGGTCAGCTGGCGCTGGTGCAGATCGAGCGCTACACCGGAGACGTGCCCGAGCTGACCGTCCTGCACCCGCCGGCAACCGTAGAGCGGGGCTGATCGGGCGGGTCCGATCAGGCGGCGGGCACCGCCATCAGGGTCGCCTGCATCACCGCGATGGGGCGCGAGTCGTCGTCGCAGTGGACCTCCGCGGCGCAGACGGTCAGGGTGCGCCCCGCCCGCACGACCGTGGCCGTGGCTCGAAAGCGCTGCCCCACAGCGGGACTCATGAGGTTGACCTTGAACTCGACGGTGAGGATGTCGCGTTCGGGTGGCTGCAGCGACATGGCGGCGTACCCGCAGGCGGAGTCGGCGAGGGTGGTGAGGGCCCCGGCGTGGACGAAACCGTTCTGCTGGCACAGGTCCGCGCGGAACGGCAGCTCGAGCACGACGCGGCCCGGCCGCAGGCTCGCGACGCTGATCCCCAGCGTGGTCAGCCGATGCTCTCGCGCAGGCGGGCATCCTGCGCGGGGCTCAACGTCGTGTCCACCGTGACGTTCCTACCATGGACGCCAGAGATGACCTTGGAGATCGGAGAGGACAGCATGCCGGAACGGGGCACCGCCACCCATTTGACCGCGGTCGAGGCGCTGAACGAACTGGATAGCCGCTACGAGCAGGCTGTCGCGGCGCTGCGGGCGGCGGTGGCCGATTTCGTGGAGCGCGGGGTGGTGCCCGACCGGTTCACCCGGGAGTCGGGGGCGTTCGTCTATCCGGAGCTGCGGATCAGCTGGGACGGCAATGCGCAGCCGAAGAACCGCTCGCGCGCGTGGGGGCGGCTGACCAGGCCGGGCACCTACCGCACCACCATCACCCGCCCGTCGTTGTTCCGGGACTATCTCGCCGAACAGCTGGCGGTGATCGAGCACGACTACGACATCCGCATCGAGGTCGGGCCGTCGCAGCAGGAGATTCCGTTCCCGTATGTGATCGACGGCGCGGAACTGGGGCTGGACCGGTCGATGAGCGCGGATTTGGCGAAGTTCTTCCCGACCACCGAGCTGGCCGATATCGGTGACGAGATCGCCGACGGGCTGATCGACACGGCCGGTCCGCTGCCGCTGAGCCACTTCGACGGGCTGCGCACCGATTTCTCCCTGGCGCGGCTGCGTCACTACACCGGCACCCCGGTCGAGCATTTCCAGCCGTTCGTGATGTTCACCAACTACACCCGCTACGTGGACGAATTCGTGCGCTGGGCGGTGGAGCGCATCGCCGATCCCGACAGCGGTTACGACGGGCTGTCGTGTGCGGGCGGGGCGCTGATCACCGCCGAGACCCGTGACCGTGAGCAGATGGTGTCGGATCTGGCGTGGAAGAAGCATCAGATGCCCGCCTGGCATTTGATGTCGTCGACCGGGCCCGGCATCACCCTGGTCAATATCGGGGTGGGTCCGGCGAATGCGAAGAACATCTGCGATCACCTGGCGGTGCTGCGCCCGCACGCGTGGCTGATGATCGGCCACTGCGGCGGGCTGCGGGAGAGCCAGGCCATCGGCGACTATGTGCTCGCCCACGCCTACCTGCGCGATGATCACGTCCTCGACGATGTGCTGCCGCCCGATATCCCGATCCCCAGCATCGCCGAGGTGCAGCGCACCCTCTACGACGCCACCAAACTGGTCAGCGGCATGCCCGGCGAGGACGTCAAGCAGCGGTTGCGCACCGGCACCGTCGTCACCACCGACGACCGCAACTGGGAGCTGCGGTATTCGGCGTCGGCGCTGCGGTTCAACCTCAGCCGCGCGGTTGCCGTCGACATGGAAAGCGCCACCATCGCCGCGCAGGGCTACCGCTTCCGCGTCCCCTACGGCACCCTGCTGTGCGTGTCGGACAAGCCGCTGCACGGCGAGATCAAACTGCCCGGCCAGGCCAACCGCTTCTACGAAGGCACCGTGTCCGAACATCTGCAGATCGGGATCCGTGCCGTGGAACTGCTGCGCGCCGAAGGTGACAGCCTGCATTCCCGCAAGCTGCGCACGTTCAACGAGCCCCCGTTCCGCTGACCGGACCTAGTCCGACGCGTCGGCGAGCGGGGCGGCGCGGCCGCCCTCGACGAACAGCAGACGAACGTCGATGGCGCCCTCGCGTGCCTGTTTGGCCGCCTGGTATTCGGGGGAGTGGTACCACTGCTGGGCTTGTGCCATGTCCGGGAACTCGATCACGGTCATGACCCGGCCCTCGGGCCACTGTCCTTCCGCCGGTTGCGGTGTCGCGCCCTGGATGTGATAGCGGCCGCCGTATTGGTCGATGGTGGATTCGGCTAGACGGCGGTACTCCAGGACGCGCTCCTGGTCGAGGGCGAGCGCATCGACGACGACGTAGACAGACATTCGGTTTCCTTCTTTCTGCCCGGTCCGCAACCCGGCACCTTATGCAACCGTGCATCGGGTGCATTACAGTCCCAGTTTGGTGACGGCGTTGTCCTCCAAGGGATTTGCGGTGCGGATGTAGCCGTGCACGGTGCGGGGGTTCGACCAGCGGCCCTGGCGCATGATCTCGCGGTCGCTGGCGCCGCCGAGGGCGGCCTGGGTGGCGAAACCGGCGCGCAGGGAATGGCCGGAGAACAGGTCGGGGTCCAGGCCCGCCCGCGCGGCATAGCGTTTGACCAGTTCGGCGACCGCGCGACCGGACATGGCGGTCGCCGCGACGCTGCCGTGGCGGGAAATGGTCGGGAACAGCGGCAGATCCGGGTCGAGGCCGGAGGTGCCGGTGAACCCGTGGCAGCGGTGGATGTGCGGGTCGGTGGGGCCGGTGTCGTCCAGCCAGGCGCGCAGGCCCGCGGTGGCGTGCCGAATGTGTGCCTGGCGCAACCGGATCCAGTCGGCGTATGCGCACACCGGGCAGGTGGGCGGGCGGCTGCCGCGCGGCAGTGCCACCCGCTGAGCCGCCGCGCCGGTCGGGTCGGTTTTGGTGGCGGGCAGCTGCACCAGCAGCACCGGTTCCCCGCTGGCGTGGTCTATGTCCACGCGGGCATCGCCCAGGCGCAGGCCCGCGATCTCGCTGCGGCGCAATGCCCCCGCGAATCCGACCAACAGCACCAGCGCGTCGCGGCGGCGCGCCGGTTCGCTGGGCCAGCCGGGTTCCGGCAGGCCCGCCAGCAGCTGTTCGAGCGTGTGCAGCAGCACCGGGCGTTTGCGCTGCGGCTGGGTGCGGCGGGTGCGGCGGATACCGCGCAACGTCAGGCGCACCACATCGGTGCGCGTCGGCGAGGGCAGGCCGTTGGCCGCGTGCACCGCGGCGATTGCCGCGCTCTTGCGTTCCAGTGTGGCCGCCCCGAATGCCCATCCACCCGCGGGTTTACGGGCGTCGGCCGCCGCGGCCAGATACACCGCCACATCCAGCGGGTCGGCGGGCAACGCCTGGCGGCCCTCGGCCGCGCACCACGCCGACCATCCCACCCAATCGGAGCGGTAGGCGCGCACCGTATTCGGCGACTGCGACGCCTCCAGATACCGCCGCAGCGCACCGGCCTGATCGTCGTCGAAGCGCTCCCGCACCAGCCGCAACGCCGCCGCATCCACCAGCACACTGCGCACCCCGCGCCGCAACTGCGTCTGCACCACCTCCGGCACGGCGACCTCGCCCGGCACTTCGTCGGCTGCTGTGCTCATCGCCGGTCAGATTACCGCGACCGTCCCGCCGCCCCCGTCGACGCGGCCGTGCTCCACGAAAACGTTCCTCCCCAACCGGTTTCGCACCCGAGGGCCCTGCCCGTGCCGCCCGCGACGAGCGCCCTGGCACGTTGGTCCCCGTTTCCTGTCATCCTGGTCCGGCTCTCCCTCCTCGTGATCGCGGTTCGGTTCACCGTTCCCCGTCACCGTGGTCCGGTTCACCGCTCCTCGTGATCGCGGTTCGGTTCACCGTCCCTGTTATCCCTGGTTCCGGCACGCTTTTGGCCGGGACCAGGGATAACAGGGAGCCTCCCCGCAGGCAGCCGCCCGAACCCTCAGGCGGGGGAGGTCTCGGGCAGGGCGGTGTCGGTGCGGTCGGGGATCAGCAGGCCCGCGAGGCGTTGCGGGGACAGCAGTTCCTCGACGCGGTCGCGGGTGAGCAGGCCCTCCGCGACGGCGATGTCGCCGACCGATTCCCCGGTCGCCAGCGCGTGTTTGGCGATGCGGGCGCTGGCGGCGTAACCGATATAGGGCGACAGGGCGGTGACGATGCCGACCGAGCCGCGCACGCCCTGTTCGAGGCGTTCGCGGTTGGCGGTGATGCCGTCGACGCAGCGGGTAGCCAGGGTGTCGCAGGCGACGGTGAGATGGGTCGTGGTGCGCAGCAGGCTGTAGGCGATGATCGGTTCGAAGGCGTTGAGCTGCAGCTGGCCCGCCTCGGCGGCCATCGTCACGGTCAGATCGTTGCCGATCACCTCGAACGCGATCTGGTTCACCAGCTCCGGGATCACCGGGTTGACCTTGCCGGGCATGATCGACGAACCCGCCTGCACCGGCGGCAGATTGATCTCGCCCAGGCCGGTGCTCGGGCCCGAGGAGATCAGCCGCAGATCGTTGCAGGTCTTGGACAATTTGACCGCCACCCGCTTGAGCACCCCCGACACCTGCACGAACACCCCGCAGTCCTGGGTCGCCTCGATGAGGTTGCTGGCCGGGGTGACCGCCTCGCCGGTGATGCGGCGCAGGTATCCGCACGCCAGCGCCGAATAGCGGGGGTGGCCGTTGATGCCGGTGCCGATGGCGGTGCCGCCGAGATTGCATTCCAGCAGCAGCCCGGTGGTCTCGGTGAGCCGATCGCAGTCCTCGCGCAGCATCACCGCATAGGTGGAGAACTCCTGGCCGAGGGTCATCGGCACCGCGTCCTGCAGCTGGGTGCGGCCCATCTTCACCACATCGGCGAATTCGATGGCCTTGCGGTCGAAGGCGTCGGCGAGGCGCCGCATGCCCGCGATCAACGCCCGCAGGTGGGTCACCAGAGCCAATTTGACCGCGGTCGGGTACACGTCGTTGGTGGACTGGCCGAGGTTGACGTGCGCCAGCGGATCCAGTTCCCGGTAGCAGCCGCGGTCGAAGCCGAGGATTTCCAGCGCCCGGTTGGCGATGACCTCGTTGGCGTTCATATTCGTCGACGTGCCCGCCCCGCCCTGGACCGGATCGACCGGGAAGTGCGCGTCGAGGGTGCCGTGGCGGATATCGGTGCAGGCGGCGATGATGGCGTCGGCGCGGCGCTCGTCGAGGCGCCCCAGCTCCCGGTTGGCGCGGCAGGCGGCCTCCTTGACCGCCGCCAGCGCGGCGATCAGCGCCGGGAATTCGCCGATCGTGGAGCCGGTGACGGCGAAATTCATGACCGCGCGCGCGGTATGGATGCCGTAATAGGCGTCGGCGGGCACCTCCAACTCGCCCAGGGAGTCGCGTTCGATCCGAACACTGCTGTGCATCGAGCTACTTTCTGCATCGGTATGGACAAACAGTGACGCCACTCACCGCCCGGTAGTGTACGGGTGGGCGGCTCGGATCGGTTCGCTGGGTGGGGTGCGGTGAATGTCGCTGCGACGCAACGGGTCAGGCGTCGCGGCGTGCTCAACCGCCGCTGGGGTCCGGATATTCGGGCACGCCGTCGTCGCGCGGCGGCGGCGCGGCGGTGTTGTCGCAGAACATGATGCAGCCCGGCGGAAGCCCGCTACCAGGGCTGGGATAGTCCGGACCGCCCCCGACGCGCGCGGGCGGAGCAGCGGGCGATTCGCACAACAGCACACACCCCGGCGGCAACCCGCTCCCGGGATTCGGGTAGGCCGGGCCGTAGGTGCGCGGCACCGGGGCCACGGCGGCAGGCGCGGACTCACACAGCATGACGCATCCCGGCGGCAATCCTCCCCCGGGGCTCGGGTAATCCGGTCCCGGACGCACCGGCGAAGCAGGCGCCGCAGGCGCGAACTCCGGACCACACAACACCACGCACCCCGGCGGCAAACCGCTTCCGGGACTTGGATAGTCGGGGCCCGGACGCACCGGTGAAACAGGCGCGGCAGGTGCGAACTCCGGACCACACAACACGACACACCCCGGCGGCAAACCGCTTCCGGGACTTGGATAGTCGGGGCCCGGACGCACCGGTGAAACAGGCGCGGCAGGTGCGAACTCCGGACCACACAACACGACACATCCCGGCGGAAGACCACTGCCCGGGCTCGGGTAATCCGGGCCGTAGTCGGCGGTCAGGGTCGCGGCAGGAACCATGACCGTCGCCGCTACCCCGAATCCGATCGCGGCGAGCACAGCCATCGCGTCATCGTCCTTTCAGTGCCGGTCGCCTGCGCGCCCTCGGTGCTCGGCACGCCTGCACAGCGCAGGGGCTCTCCCACAGCAATCGCAGTAGCACCGGCAGAACCCGCTAAACCCCCGATCGTCTCTCACCTGCCACCCGCACGGCCACCGACCGCGCAGACCCGTTGACACGAGCGGACTCTCGCAAGGATGGCGACCATGCCGTAAGCGCATGTTCGGACCACCAGTGTCGCGACGCGATGCTGCCCGCGGGACCTCCTGTCAGTGCGGCGGTCCCGCGGGCAGCGCACGATCATCCGTGCAATTCCGCGGCGGAAACGTCCACGCCCACGCCGCTCTGTCCGGGCGGTGAGCCCGGTAGCGGTGAGTTGTCGAGGTATCGGATCTCGTAGACCCGTTCGGTGAACTTCCAGCCTTCGGCCGTTCGCCGGTAGCGGTCGTGGTAGATCGCGTAGTTCGAATGCGAGCTGCCGCTGCGCAATCGGCCGAATTCGCAGATGTGGGCGCGGCCGGAGGCGGTGTCGCCGTCGATGTCGATCGCGCCGGGATGGGTGTGCTGGACGAAGTAGTCCCAGGCGTCTTGCATGCGCCGCATGCCGGGCTCGAATTGGGCGCGCCCGGCCAGTTCGATACCGGCGTCGGGGATGCGCAGCACCCCGTCGTCGGTGAACAGTGCTGCCAGGCGGTCGAAGTCGTGCATCATCACCGCGTCGGTGAATTGGGCGCACAGCGTTTGGATCTCGATACGGTCGGCCAGTGAGCGAAAGTCGTTCGGTGTCACCATGATCGGCTCCTCAGGAATTGACGAGAGTGGTGTCGGCGCCGGCCTGCCTCAGCGGCGCGAGCGCGGCGCTCCACGAGACGACCTGATCCAGCAGCGTGTTCAGGGCTGTGGTGTGGTGCTCGCGCGGTGTGAAGGTGGTGTAGTTCGCGAAGTCGGTCAGCACCGAGATCGCGACCTGGTGGCTCACCACGGCCATGCGCAGGGCGCTGCAGATCACCCGCAGATGCTCCACCGCGCGGACCCCGCCGTGCGCGCCGTAGGAGACGAATCCCACCGCCTTGTCGGTCCACGGCGCGAACAGGTGGTCGATGGCGTTCTTCAGCACTCCCGGTGCCGAGTGGTTGTATTCGGGGGTCACCATCACGAATCCGTCGAACGGGGCGATCCGTTCGGCCCAGGCGCGGGTGTGCGCATGGACGGAGGGACCGAGCATCGGCGCCATCGGCTCGTCGAAATGCGGCAGCGGGTGCTCGCGCAGGTCGATCAGTGCGAACTCGGCGTCGCCGCGCCGCGCTGCCGTGTCCAGAACCCACTGCGCGACCTGCGGTCCGTTGCGGTTGGGCCGGGTACTGCCGAGGATGATGCCGATTCTGGTCATGGCCGGAACTCCTGGGTCGGGTGAATGTGTCACGACCTTCCGACGACGCAGCCGGCCGGAATGTCAGGCCGTCTCACAATTCGGGTCGCTGTGTCGTCGATGTCGGTGAGGGCCGCATCGACCGAAGGAACCGACACCATGACCGATCCGCACCTGCACCCGGTGATCGGCGAACGCCGGCAGCTGATCAATCTCGCCTACCGGCTGCTCGGCTCGCTGGCCGAAGCCGAGGATGTGGTGCAGGAGACCTACACCCGCTGGTATGCGCTGTCCGAGCGGCAGCGGCAGGAGGTAGTGGCACCGGGTGCGTGGCTGACGACGGTCGCCGGGCGCATCTGCCTGGATCTGCTCGGCTCGGCGCGCGCCAGGCGGGAACGCTATGTGGGCGAATGGATTCCGGAGCCGGTGCCCGACCGTGCCGAATGGCTCGCCGGTCCCGCCCCCGCCGATCCCGCCGACCGGGTCACCCTCGACGAGTCGATCAGTATGGCGTTTCTGGTCGTGCTGGATTCGCTGACCCCGGCCGAGCGGGTGGCGTTCGTCCTGCACGACGTCTTCCGCTACCCCTTCGCCGAGGTCGCCGACATCGTCGGGCGCACCCCCGCGGCCTGCCGCCAGCTCGCCTCCTCGGCCCGCCGCCGCATCCGCACCGCGCAGGGCCCGTCGAGCACCCGGCGCGCCGAGGTGGTCAGGGACTTCAAACGGGCCTGGGAGACACGAGATATCGCTGCGCTGATCGGCCTGCTCGATCCGGAAGCGACCGCGACCGCCGACAGCGGCGGCCTGGCTCCTGCCTTCCGCCGCCCGATCACCGGCGGCGAGCAGATCGCCCGCGCCTGGCTCGACATCGCCGCCCGAGCGCCCGAGGTGACCCTGCTCGAGCGCACTGTGAACGGGCAGCCCGGCCTGGTGGCCCAGATCGCGGGCACCATCGTGTCGGTCTATGCCTTCGACATCGCCGACGCCCGGATCACCCACATCTGGGCAATCCGAAACCCGGACAAACTGCGCCCCTGGACAGCGAACTGAACCCCGCGGCGGCTGTTGTGCGGTCGTCGACCGCGTGCTTGAATATAAGTAACAACTTATTCAAGGAGGATCGATGGCCATACTCATCGACCCGGTCGAGGTGGCCGGGCTCGTGACTCGGGAAGTTCGCAGTGGATCGCGCGATGGGGTGCCGACGGCGGTCGCGGTCGCTCGACGCACCTATCCCACCGACCGGGCCGATCTGTGGGATGCGTTGACCGATATCGAGCGGATCCCGCGCTGGTTCCTGCCCATCAGCGGCGACCTGCAGGTCGGGGGCCGCTACCAGCTGGAGGGCAATGCCGGTGGTGTTGTCGAGCGGTGCGAGGCGCCCGAACGGTTCACCGTCACCTGGGAGATGGGGCCGCAAGTGTCGTGGCTGGAGGTCGTCCTGACACCCGACGGGGACGGCACCCAACTGGAGCTGGTGCACGAGGCAAAGCTCGACCCCGAGGTGCCGTGGCCGTATGGACCCGGTGGCGTCGGCGTCGGGTGGGACCTGGCTCTGATGGCTCTGGGACTGCACGTGGCGAGCGGGCAAGCGGTGGACCCGGCCGAAGGGCTGGCGTTTCCGACCACCCCCGAGGGGAAGGCTTTCGTCCGGGCGGCCGCCCTCGGCTGGGCCGACGCGGCGATCGGCAACGGCGACGACCCGGCGGCCGCTCGCGAGGCGGCCGAACTGACGATCGGTTTCTACACGACCGAACCCGAAAACGGCCCGGCCTCTTGACAATCCCGGCACCGGACAGGATCTTCGAGGCGCTCGGTGACCCGGTCCGCCGCTACATCCTCCAACTGATTGCGACCGGGGAACAACCGGCCAGCACGATCGTCACCGCCGTGCAACGCCATACCCGGATCTCCCAGCCCGGCGTCTCCCAACATCTCAAGGTGCTGCGCGACGCCGGGCTGGTGACCGTGCGCGCCGAGGGCACACGCCGGATCTACAGCCTCGACCCCGAGGGCTTGCACGCGGCCCGAACGTGGCTGACCCGCCTGACCGACCCGCTGCAGCAGTTCGCCCAGCCGATGGACGCGCTGGCCACCGAGATCGCCCGCGGCAAGCGATCCCGCCGGGCCACCGGCCCCGACCTCGCGGCCGACCGGACACCGGACAGGGATGCCCGGCACGCTTGACCGGCCACCCCCGACGCCGAATCGACCGGATCGCCGGCGGCTTGCATGGCACAGTTTCACCATGTCGAGGGGCGAGCTGCCGGACTGGTTACCGGCCTGGTGCGTGGACCAATTGGGGGACGAGCCGGTCGGCGTGCTGTTCGAGCGGCGGTCGATTTCGGCGGTGTTCGGGCTGCGGTTGGCCGGTGGGCAGGACGTCGTGGTGAAGGCGCGGGAGGACGACGGCCGGGTCGCGTCGTGTCTCACCGCGCAGGCGGTGTTGGCCGAGCGCGGGTTTCCGTGTGCCCGGCCGCTCACGGCTGCGGTCGGTGTCGGTGCGCTGGCGGTGCATGCCGAGCGGTACCTGCCCGGCGGTGAGTTGTTACGCGGCGACTCGCCGGATGTCGCCGTGCGGTACGCGGCGGTTTTCGCGCGGCTGATGGCCGCATTGGTCGGCGTGACCGTCGCGCCGCCGTTGCCGAATCCGCGCTGGGTGCGTTGGGACCACACCGATGCCGGAGTGTGGCCGGCGATCGGGTTTCTCGACGAACGAGACCAGAGCGGTGTGCCCGCCGACATCGTCGAGACGGCCGAGCGGGCCCGCAGGCGGCTGCTGGCCGCCGACCTGCCGTGCGTGCTGGGCCACGCCGACTTCGAGGCGCAGAACCTGCGCTGGCTCGACGGGCACGTGTGGGCCGTGCACGACTGGGACAGCCTGGCGTGGCAGCCGGAGGCGGCACTGGCGGGCGCGGCGTGCGGGACGTTCGCCAGCGCCTCCCCGCCGACCCTGGCCCCGATCGACAGCTCCGCAGCGTTCCTGGCGGCTTATCAGGATCTGCGGGGCCGCCGATTCACCGCGGAGGAGCAGGAGATCGCGTGGGCGGCCAGCCT
Source organism: Nocardia transvalensis (assembly GCF_015477765.1). GTDB lineage: Bacteria > Actinomycetota > Actinomycetes > Mycobacteriales > Mycobacteriaceae > Nocardia > Nocardia transvalensis_A. The sequence continues at coordinate 414,493 of NZ_JADLQQ010000002.1, forward strand.
GTGGCCGGCCGCCCACAACGCCCGTTGGGAGGCCCTGCACGGCGACCCCCCGGTGTGCTGCGACGCCGTGCGTGCGCAGGCAGCCGAACGCCTCCGCCGAGCCAACGCTTGGCACGATCGCCGATAGCCGCCTGTTGTGCAGTCAAAAGCGCACAGGCAGAATCACTTTCGGCTCGGCCACCGCCTCCGACAGCCATATCCAGCTTTACCGAAACTGAACGAGCGCACACGCTGTCGGCACCGGGAGTGAACGAGGAGGGCCGGGCGACCGAGTAGCGTCGGCTCGTGTCCGGTATGCACGCTGCTCTGCTCACCGCCTTCGCCGACGGCACCTGGAAGCCCGTGACCACCGGCGAGTCCGGCGCCCTGGTCCTGCTCGCCGAGGACGGGTCGCGCTACGCGAAACTCGTTGCGGTCGAGCGGATCACCGAGCTCGAGCAGGAACGCGACAGGCTCGCGTGGGTGGGCGCGCACGGCATCGCGGTCCCGCAGGTGCTGGACTGGTCGGTGAACGATGCCGGTGCCCGCCTGATCACCAGCGCCGTGAGCGGAGTGCCCGCCGATACGGTACCCGCGGACGTGCTCGAACGGGCCTGGCCCGCGGTCGCCGACGCCCTGCGCCGAGTGCACGACCTGCCCGCCGACACCTGCCCGTTCACCCGCCACCTGACCGGCATGATCGCCCTCGCCCGCGACGTCGTCGCCCGCGGCGCGGTCAACCCGGACTTCCTGCCCGACGAATACCGCAACACCCCGCCGGACACCCTGCTGGCCCGCCTCCTCCCGCAACTACCGGCCAGACTCGCCCAGGAGGCCACCGAAACCGTTGTCTGCCACGGTGATCCGTGCCTGCCCAACATCATCCTCGACCCCGACACCGCAACCGTCGCAGGATTCATCGACCTCGGACGGCTCGGCACCGCAGACCCGTACGCCGACATCGCGCTACTGCTGGCCAACGCCCGCGAAACCTGGTCCGACGACGAGCGTGCCCGCGCGGCCGACGACCTCTTCGCGCGGATCTACGGCATCGACCTCGACGACGAGCGGCGCCGGTTCTACCTGGACCTCGACCCACTGACCTGGGGGTAGACACCGAATCTCGAATACTGAACATCGCCTTAATATCAGTCAGGCATGAACGTGGCGTTGACGGGTAATATGCCAAGCTTTAGCTTGGAGTCATGGATGATGGGGACGCATACACGACAGACGATCTGCTGTTGGCCGAATCGCTGCGGTGGGGAGTGTCGCGGCTGTCGTCGCGACTGCGCGCCGAACAACCCGGCAGCGGCCGCACACTCACCCGCCTGGCCGCCTCGGTGCTGGCGAACCTCGCACACAGCGGCCCGCTGACGGCCTCGGAACTGGCCGCCATCGAGGGATTGCAGGTGCAGTCGCTCACCCGCGTGCTCAACGAACTCGACGAGCACGGCCGCATCCGCCGCTCCCGCAGCGACACCGACGCCCGCCGCCAAGACATCACCATCACCGAGCCGGGCCGAGAAGCGTTGCGCCGGCACGTGCACGACGGCAATACCTGGCTGGCCGCCGCGCTGCGCCACACACTCACCGACGCCGAACGCGGCGTGCTCGGCATCGCCGCCGGACTGCTGCGCGAACTGGCCCACGCCGATACCACCGCCGCCGGAACGCACAGACCCCCACCGGCGCCGCCCCGCACCGACGGCGCGGCTCCCGCGCTATGACGGGGCAGCCCACCCTCACCACACCAATACCGGTAGGCACACGGATTCGGCTGCTGGTGATCCTCGCCGGGCTCAGCGGCGCGGCGCCGCTGGCCACCGACATGTATGTGCCGGGACTGCCGGATATGGCCACCTCACTGGGCACCGACGCCGCCGGTGCGCAACTGTCACTGACCGGCTTCCTGGCGGGAATCATTGTCGGCCAACTGGTTCTGGGCCCGCTCAGCGACGTGGCCGGTCGGCGTCCGGTCCTGTTGGCGGGCACCGTCGCGTTCGCCGCGCTGTCCGCGGTGTGCGCGCTGGCGCCCACGGTCGAGGTCCTCGATGCCGCCCGCGTGGGGCAGGGCGTCAGCGGCGCGGCGGGAATCGTCGTGGCCCGCGCCGTGGTCACCGACCTGTTCGACGACCACGACCTCGCCGCAATGTATTCCCGCCTCGGCGCGATCACCGCCGCCGCCCCGATCCTCGCGCCGATGGCGGGTGGCGCGCTGCTGCTGGTGTTCTCGTGGCGTGCGGTCTTCGCCGTGCTCGCCGCCCTCGGGCTGTTGCTGGTGCTGGGGGTGTGGCGCTGGATCCCGGAATCCCATCCCGCACAGGCACGTCCGGCCGGAGGCGTCACCGCCGGACTGTACGCCATCGCCCGGCTGGCGACCCGGCCCGAGGTGCTGAGCCCCGCGCTGGCGCTGTCGTTCGGCGGCGCAGCGGTTTTCGCCTACATCGCGGGCACCACCTTCGTCTTCCAGGACATCCACCACCTCACCCCCGCGGCCGCGAGCCTCGTCTACGGCGTCAACGCCATCGGCAATATGTCGGGCAGCCTCGTCTACGGGCGCCTGGCGAAACAGTGGTCGGCGCCAACGCTTCTCGTCGCTTCGTCGGCGCTGGCGCTGACGGGTCCGGCCGTGCTGCTGCTCGTCTCGGTCACCTTCGGCAGCCCCATGCCCGTCACCTGGTTGTGCCTGCTGCTGTCGATCACCGCCTTCGGCCTGTTCTTCCCCGCCGTGGTCACCATTGCCCAGCAACGCGGCCGCGCCGCGCCCGGCGCCACCTCCGCACTGCTCGGCGGCGGCCAATTCCTGTTCGGCGCAACAGCGTCACCCTTGGTCGGCCTGTTCGGAACCCACAGCCCCGCCCCCATGGCGGCCATCATGACCTGCTGCCTCGCCCTGGCCACCGTTGCCGCTGTGGTGACGAGTCGGCGCACCGGCTGAGGGCACGGGACCGCGTGCCGAGATCGGTGGCCTCCGCTCAGCACGGGAGGAGCGCTCGGGCCCGGCCGACTTCGGGGATGCCGATCGCCTTGGCGGCGAGGACGAAAACGACGGCGCCGACCGCTGTCCCGGCCGCGAGCGTGAGCATCTGCGCGATCGCCGATCCGGCCAGCGCGTGGTAGGTCAGTGTCATGACCGCCACGCACGACCAGCCGGCGACAGCGCTGGCCCACACCGCGCGGGTGAATGTCACGGCGACCGCGGAGAATCCGAGCAGCCCGTGACGGCGGCGCAGCAGCAGATGGCCCGCTATCGCCCCGACCACATAGCAGGCCGAACTCGCCACGCTGAGCATCACCACGACCGCATGGTCGGGAAGCAGCCCGGCCGAGACCGCGACGACGGTCACCTTCGTCGCGACCATGGCCAGGTTGATCAGCGTCGGTGTGCGGGTGTCGTTGTGGGCGTAGAACACCCGCAGCTGCAACATCACCAGCCCGAACGGTGCCAGCCCGAAGGCCGACGCCGCGACGGCCGCGCCGATCAGATGCGCCGCCTCCGCGTCCACGCGCCCGGTGAACACGACCGCCGCCAGGACCGGCCCGAGCAGCGCCATCGCCATACTCACCGGAATCAACGCCACCGTGAGATAGCGGGCGCCGCGCCCGAGATCGGCGATCACGGCGGCCCGGTCGCCGAGCGCGGCCGAGCGGGAGATCCGTGGCATCAGCACCGTCAGCATCGACACCGCCAAGATCCCGTAGGGGACCTGGAACAATAGATCCGCGCAGTTGGCGATGAGCACACCGCCGTGATCGAATGCCACCCGCATCGTCACCGCCACACCGACCTGGCTGATCGCGGCGTAGCCGAGTATCCAGCCGAGCACGGGCAGTCCGGCACGCACCGGGCGCCACGTGTAGGGGACCGGACGCGCCCGCCAACTCCACCGGAAACCGGTGCGGCGCAACGCCAGCAACACCCACGTCGCCTGCCCGACGATGCCCGCGGTGGTGCCCACCGCGAGGGTGAGGATCTGCGCGGGCGTCATCGAGGCGGGCGTGAGCGTGACAGGGCCGGGCACCAGCACGAAAACGGCGCACGTCAGCAACACGATCACGTTGTTGACCACCGGAGCCCACGCCGCCGCGGCGAAACTGTCGCGGACATTGAGCACGGCCGTCGCCACGACCGCCACCCCGTAGAAGAAGATCTGCGGCAGCAGCAGATACGCGAACACGGTGGTCAGCTGCCGCTGGTCCGGGCCGGCGACGAAAAGCCGCGCGATCAGTGGCGCACACAGCACGGCGGCCGCGGTGACCGCACCCAGGCCGAGCACCGCCGCCACCAGCACCCGCTGGGTGAACTCGCGCGAGCGGGTGCGCCCGTACCGGCGGGCCCGCGTCAGCAACGGCACTGCGACACTGGCGAACACGCTGCCCAGTACCAGTTCGTAGACCATGGTCGGCAGCGCGTTCGCACCGGTATAGGCATCGCCGACCGCGGCGGTGCCGAGCACCGCGGCGATGACGATCGTGCGCGCGAACCCGGTCGCACGGCTCACCATGCTGGCGATCGCGACGTGCCCGCCGGCCCGCGCGAGGCTGCTTTCGGGTGCGGGCGGATCGTCCGCGAGCCTGCTCGTCGGCCGGGGCCGATCCGACAGGACCGGAAGCGGCTGCGTCGGAAGACTGCCGTAATCGATCATGGACCCATTCTGGCCCCGCCCGGCACGGTCATCCGCCGAGCCGGGCGAGAAAGGCGTTGATGTTGGTGAGTACTCTGTCGGCCTTCTGTTCGCTGGTGAGGTCCTCGCGGTAGCGGGCTCCGAGGGCGGGCCGTTTCTTGTTGCGCGCGTAGAGTGAACAGGCCAGATCGGTGCACATGTAGGTGCCGATCGAGTTGCCCAGACGGCCCGATTCGCCGGCCTTGTGAGCGGTCATGAGCGATACGCCGTGACCGGTGTGGGTGGTCAGGCAGATGGTGCACATCTGCGCGCGGCCGGTCCCGCCGTTCTGATAGCGCAGGGCCACTCCGACGAGCCGATCATGCCGGGGGACAACGAGATAGCAGCGTCCCGGCAGTGATGGGTCGGCCCAGCCCAGGAAATCCAGATAGTCCCAGGGCTGGTCGCCCAGGTTCTGCGGGAGGTGTAGTCGTTTGGCGTCTCCTTTGGAGCAGTTGACGAACGATGACCTGATCTCACGCTCGGTAACGGGCTTCATGGCTGGGTTGTCGTTCCTTCCGTGAACGTGCGGCAGAGACGACTCGCCCGTCGACAGCCCGACGCGGGGCGACCCGCCGCCTCCTTTCCTACCGCTGTTAAGGTAAAACCTAATAGCAATAGGATCAACCCGTTTATCGGAGCGCCGGTCAGTCGAGGCAGAACTCGTTGCCCTCGGGATCGGTCATCACGATGTGTCCGGCGCCCAGCGGGGGAGCGGGCTCTTCTCGGTGCACGCGTGTCGCTCCCAGGGCGACGAGGCGGGCGCACTCGGCCTCCAGCGCCGCCATTCGTTGCTCGCCCTGCAGCCCGGGCGCCGCACGGACGTCGAGGTGGACGCGGTTCTTGGCGACCTTGTCCTCCGGTACCTGCTGGAAGAACAGCCGCGGGCCGCGCCCGTCCGGATCCTCGATGGCCGATCGCGTAGTGCGCTCGTGCTCGGGCACCCCGATCCGCGCGAGGAATTCGTCCCATGCGGCGAGCGGGTCGGCGCCCTCGGGCAGGTCCACCCCGGGCGGGCCGGGGTGGACGTAGCCGAGGGCCTCGCGCCAGAAGGTCGACAGCGCCCGCGGGTCGTGCGCGTCGAAGGTGATCTGGACGTGGCGGCTCATGGGGTTACTCCGTTCGTGGTGTGCAGGTAGAGGTCTCGCAACAGGCAGACCTCCGACAGGTGGTGGATCAGCTCCCGGTGGATGTGTAGCACCAGATCGGCCATCGCCAACTCGGGATAGGGCTCCTTGTCCCCGACCGGCACCCGCAACCCCGCCTCGCCCAGGCCGCGCACCCCGGCCAGCCAGACATCGAGCTGGGTCTCGAGCTGATCGAGGGCAGCGTCCGCGGTTCCGGCGTAGTCCCAGCTCTCGTACGATGCCGCCGGTGTGCCGAAGTGTGCCGCGCTGCGCGCGGCGAGCACGCCGACGATGACATGACCCAGGCGCCAGGCGATCGTGGTGAACGGCGCGGGATCCGGCACGGGGAACGCGTAATCGATCGTGAACTCCCCGGCACCGGCCTGCACCGGCGCCGTCGAACTGCCGCGTGGCCGCACGCTCCACGCGTCGGGCACCGGCGACCAGAAGTACTCGTCGTCGGTGAGGCCCTCGAGCCGGGCCCCGAGCTGATTCTTCCAATGGAACTCCCACTGCTGGCGCAGCGTGTTGTTCCAGTCGAATTCGTCCGCATCCATGCGATCAGACTGACATCCTTAGCGGACAGTACCGGTCCGCTATTGTCGGGCGGGGACGGTGATGCGGACGTGGACGAGCGGGATACGACCGAGCGGGTGCTCACCCTGCTCGGACTGTTACAGCAGCGCCGGGTGTGGACCGGCCCCGAACTCGCCGACCGGCTCGGGGTCACGCCACGCACGGTCCGCCGCGATGTCGAGCGGCTGCGCACGCTCGGCTACCAGGTGCACGCCTCCCAGGGTGTCGGCGGCGGCTACCAGCTCGGCCCGGGACCGGATCTGCCGCCGCTGCTGCTCGACGACGAGGAGGCGATCGCCACCGCGGTCTCGCTGCTCGTCGGTGCCGGTGGCGCGGTCGCCGGTGACGCCGCACTGCGCGCATTGGCCAAGCTGGACCGGGTGCTGCCCACCCGGTTGCGGCACGAGGTGCGCGCGCTGTCGGGCTCGGTGGAGTCCTTCGCCGGGAGCCGCGAACCGGTCGATCCGGAGGCGCTCATGACGCTGGCGCGCGCCTGCCGCGACGAGGTCGAGGCCGGCTTCGACTACCCGTCCGCAGACCGGCGGCGACGGCGGCGGGTCGAGCCCTATCGCCTGGTCGCTTCCGAACGGCGCTGGTATCTGCTCGCCTACGACCTCGATCGCGACGACTGGCGCAGCTTCCGCGTGGACCGGATGACCGAGGTGTTCGCGCGGACCTGGCGCTTCCGCCCGCGCCCGGCACCCGATGCGGCGAGCTATGTGCAGGAGGGCGTGGCGAGCCGGGTCTACCCGTATCAGGCCCGCTTCCTCGTGCACGCGGCGGCCGATACGGTGCGCACGCAGGTCCCGGCGTCGGCGGCCGTCGTACGAGCGCGGGGCAGCGAACAGTGCGAAATACTCAGCGGCGCCGACAATCTCGATGCGGTGATCGTGCACGTGCTCCTGCTGGGGCACCGGTTCGAGGTACTCGACCCGCCGGAACTGGCGGCACGCTGCCACGCCTTGGCGGAGAAGCTGCTCGATAGCTGCCGCGGGAGTCGAAATTGATTGGCGCACAGGTGCATAGGCCCGTTACAGTCGATCGGGTCAGGCAAACGGTGGTGTGGGCGGGCCGGATTCGGTCGGTTACCACTTCGGATGGAGGGGTTGCGGGTTCGAGTCCCGCCGGGAGCACGCTTCCGTAGCTCAATCGGCAGAGCACTTTGATTCGGTCGAAGCGACACGACCGCCCACCCCCGGTTGCCGACGGGAAAGGACGGGCCGGAGCCGATCGGTTACCGGTCCTTCGGGGTTCCACCTCGCGGGGGTCCGGTGCGATGCGTCGCGCCGGAATCCGGTCGGCACGCCACGCCCGTCCGTTCTCGTCGAATGTTTCGGGCAGGGGATGACGATATGGACGCACTGGCGGGAATCAATCTTCGCGCGACCGCGCAGTCGGCGCAGGCCGATCCGCGGCAGGTCCGCAACACCGCCGGCGGCTTCACCTTCGAGGTGACGCCGCAGCAGCGCCTGCGCCGATTCCTCGTGCTCGGCACCGACGGCGGAACGTATTACGTTGGGGCGCGCGATCTTACGAAGGACAACGCTCAGGTCGTCCTGGATTTCGCGCGCAACCACACCGCCGAACTCGTCGACGAGGTGGTCGCGATCTCCACCGCGGGCCGGGCGCCGCGGCAGAACCCGGCACTGTTCGCACTCGCCGCCGCCGCGTCCGTCGGTGACCAGGACGGGCGCCGCAGCGCGTTGGACGCGCTGCCCCTCGTCGCGCGCACGGGCACGCAGCTGTTTCTGTTCGCCCGCTACATCGAGCAGTTCCGTGGCTGGGGTCGTGGCCTGCGGCGCGCGGTCGGCCGGTGGTACACCGACAAGTCGATCGAGGACCTGTCCTACCAGCTGGTCAAGTACCGCCAGCGCGAGGGCTGGTCGCACCGCGACCTGCTGCGGCTGTCGCACACCCCGGGCTACACCGCCGACGACACCCGCCGTCGCCTGTACGACTGGGTATGTGGTCGCGGCGGCTCGCTGGACGGCCTGCGCCTGGTGGAGGGCTTCCAGCGTGCCCAGGCCGCCGCGGCCGGTGAGATCCCGCAGCTGGTGCGCGAGTACCGGCTGTCGTGGGAAATGCTGCCCGACGCCGCGCTCGACCAGGCCGCGACGTGGGAGGCGTTGCTGGACAACGGTATTCCCCAGACGGCGCTGCTGCGACAGTTGCCGCGCCTGACCCGGCTGGGGTTGCTGTCGCCGCTGGCCGCGCGCACCGCGGCCGTCGCCGCACAGCTGGCCGACGCCGACCGGCTGCGCACCGCGCGCGTGCACCCGGTGAACCTGCTCGTCGCGCTGCGCACCTATGCGGCCGGGCGGGCGGCCCGCGGGGACAGCGCGTGGGAGCCGTCGCGCCCGATCGTCGACGCCCTCGACGCGGCGTTCTACGCGGCGTTCGGGGCGGTCGAGCCGACCGGCAAGCGGTATCTGCTGGCGCTGGATGTGTCCGGGTCGATGACCGTGCCCATTTCGGGGCTGCCGTTGACGGCGCGGGAGGCCAGTGCCGCCCTGGCGTTGGTCACCGCCTCGACCGAATCCTCGTGCGAGATCGTCGGATTCACCTCGGGCGGCGGCGGCTGCCACCGGCACCCGGCCGCCGCGCTGACCCCGCTGTCGATCGGCCCGCGCCAGCGCCTCGCGGATGCCATCGGTGCGGTGAGCAACCTGCCCTTCGGCGGCACCGACTGCGCCCTGCCGATGCTGTACGCGCTGCAGCGCAAGCTGGACGTCGACGTCTTCGCCGTCTACACCGACAACGAGACGTGGGCGGGCTCGGTGCACCCGCATCAGGCGCTGCAGCAGTACCGCCGCGAGATCAACCCGGAGGCGAAGCTGAGCGTGGTCGCCATGACCGCCACCGACTTCACCATCGCCGACCCGGCCGACGCCGGGATGCTCGACGTCGCGGGCTTCGACTCCGCGGTACCGGCCCTGCTGGCCGACTTCGCCCGCGGTCTCTGACGACTTCGCCCGCCGCCGATCAGCGGCGGGCGATCGCGCCCGGTGTCATCCCCGCGAACGTCGACACGTCGCGGTGCTGGTGGGCGCGCGGGTTCCCACTCGCTGCTCAATACCTCGTCGGACACGATCGGCCGCACGCACCGAGGCTGAGTGCGTCGCATCGCACTCCGCAACTGCCGTGCGGCACCGAAGAATTCAGAATGCATCAAATCGGTTTGATGTATTGTGGGGAGGGTGAGGATGGATCGAGTGCCGGTTCCGCTGCTGATGCGCATGGCGGGCCACCCGCTGCGCTGGGCGCTGATGACCGAACTCGCCGCCGGCGATCGCCGAGTGCGGGAGCTGGTCGACGCCGTCGACGAGCCGCAGAACCTGGTGTCCTACCATCTGCGGCTGTTACGCACCGCCGGTCTGGTCGCGGCGCGGCGCAGCAGCTTCGACGGCCGCGACACCTACTACCGCCTCGACTTGGCCCGGTGCGCAACCGCATTCGGTGAGGCCGCCGCCGCCCTGCATCCCGCGCTGGCGCCGACCGGCCGCCGGTGGCCGAAAGGCAGCTCGGTGCTGTTTCTGTGCACCGGCAACAGCGCGCGTTCCCCGATGGCCGAGGCGATGCTGCGCCGCCGCATCGACGACGTCCGCGTCGCGAGCGCGGGCAGCCACCCCGCGCCGCGGATGCATCCGAATACGGTGCGGGTGCTGCGTGAGGACTACGGCATCGACCTCGAGCCCCGGCAACCGCGGTCGCTCGATGCCATTGCAGGGCAGCGCTTCGATTACGTGATCACGTTGTGCGACAAGATCCGCGAGGTCCCCCGCGACCACGGCTCGGCCGTCCGCACGCACTGGAGCCTGCCCAATCCGTCCGCCGCCGCGGACACCGATCGTGCGACCTATCCGGAATTCCGGCGTGTCGCCAAGGAAATCGATACCCGTCTCGGATTCCTGCCTCCATAACAACACTCAGAAAGATCCGCCATGACGACGACCGCACCCACCGAACTCGCCCGCGTCCGCTACCTCATCGACGATGTGCGCGCGGCGGTCGACTTCTACACCACCCATCTCGGATTCACCGTCGACTTCGATGCCGCGCCCGCCTTCGCCGCGGTCGTCCGTGGCCCGCTGCAACTGCTGCTGGCCGGGCCCGCCAGTTCCGCGGCACGACCGATGCCCGACGGCGCCACCCCGGTACCCGGCGGCTGGAATCGCATCCAGCTCATCGTCGACGACATCGCCGCCGAGGTGGCGCGGTTGCGCGATGCCGGTGTCGGCTTCCGCAACGACATCGTCAGCGGCCCTGGGGGACAACAGGTCCTGCTGCACGATCCCTCGGGCAACGTCGTCGAATTGTTCCAACCCGCACCCCGTCCTGTGACGCGCTGAAGGCACCCGTCATGCCGACTTCTCGCCCCGCCGGTGCGGGCGTGATCGGCCGCCGGATTGCGCGTCTGCGGGATCCGAGGCTCATCGCCGCGCCGGCGCTGCTCGCGGCCTTCGTGGTGATCGCGTTGTTCGCCCCGCACCCGGACCCCACACAGATTCGTGACTGGGCGCAGGCGGCCGGTCCGTGGTTGCCGCTGATGTTCTTCGCGACCCACGCGCTGGCGACCATCGCGCTGCCGCGGGTTCCGTTCACCCTCGGCGCCGGACTGCTGTTCGGGCCCGTCACCGGCATCGCGGTCGCGATCGGCGCCACCACGGTCAGCGCGGCACTGGCGTTCCTGCTCGTGCGTGCGATCGGCCGCGACGCCATCGCCGCGCGGCTGACCCACCCGGCGGCCTCGGCAGTCGATCGCCGCCTGGCCCGCCGCGGCTGGCTCGCCATCGGATCGCTGCGGCTGATCGGCCCGGTCCCGTTCGCGCTGATCAACTACTGCGCCGCCCTCTCCTCGATCCGCCTCGCCCCCTACCTGATCGCCACGGCCATCGGCATGCTGCCCACCACGATCGCTTTCGTTACACTCGGCGACGCGCTCACCGGCCGAACCGACCCCGCACTGGTCACCGTCACCGCAGCCTGTATCGCAGTGGGAGCGCTCGGTCTGCTGATCGATACCCGCTGGCGCCTCGACAAACCGGCCGCGGACGCTCCGCTCGCCTCGCGCACCCAGCCGTGACCGCCGTGGCCGCGGTCGATCACCCCTGCCGGTGACCGTTCGCGGCTTCGAAGGAGGCCGCGCGCGGACGGTGGGCGGTGGGCGGGACGTCCGGGCGGGTTTGCCAGGGGCGGGGGCCGTCGAGCGGGCGGTACTCGACACCGAGGGCGTCGAGACGGGGGAGATGGTGATCGCGCAGGCGGGGGAGGAATTCGCCGAAATCGTGCGGCGCGGGGCTCCAGGCGATCTCGGCGATCGCGCACAGCCGGGGGAATGTGGCGTAGTCGACCCGTCGCACTGAATCCAGGTGCTCGCTCCACACCTGGGCCTGGATGCCGAGGACCCGCGGGCCGTCGCAGGCGGGCTCGTAGCGGTAGACGTCCTCGAGGGTGCGCAGGTAACCCACCGGAATCGGCTCGTCGGGGTGATCGGACTGCCGATGATCCAGATACACATGGGATTCCGGGCACAGCACGACCTCGTGGCCGGCGGCGACGGCGCGTGCGGCGGCGGCCTCGTCGCGCCAGGCGCCGATGACCATCGCCGGCAGCGCGCCGATATCGAGCACCTCGTCCCAGCCCAGGGCGCGGCGACCGCGGGTGGTGAGATAGGCGGCCAGCTCTGCCACGAACCGGCCGTGGGCGGCGGTCACACCGGGAACCTCGTCACCACCGATCCCGATGACCGGCGACGGGAACACGCTCAGCACATGGTCGAAGACCCGGCGGAAAAACTCCATTGCATAGGCGGTCGGATTCACCAGCGCGGTGCTCACACCCCACGACGTCCACACCTCCCACGGCTCCTCGGAAACCGGTCCCAATTCGGGATAGGCGGCGATCGCGGCGCGCACATGGCCCGGCACATCGATCTCGGGCACCACCGTGATCGACCGCTCACCCGCATAGGCGACGATCTCGCGCAGATCGTCGGTGGTGTAGAAACCGCCGTGCGGGCGTCCGTCGCGTTCGGGACCGTCGTGGCGGCCGACCATCGACGCCCTTCGCCACGAACCGATCTCGGTCAGCCGCGGGAATTCCGGCACCTCGATGCGCCAGCCCTGATCGTCGGTCAGATGCAGGTGCAGCACATTGAGCTTGTGCACCGCCAGCAGATCCACGAACCGCAGCACCTCGGCCTTGGTGCGGAAATTGCGTGCCGTATCGAGCAGACATCCCCGCCAGCGGTAGCGCGGATAGTCCTCGACCACCCCGCACGGCACGGTGGGCGGACGGCGGTCGACGCTCGCGGCCCGAAAAGCAGTGGGCCCGGCCAGTTGTCGCAATGTCTGGTAGCCGTGGGCGCGACCGGCCTCGTCGGCGACGGACAGTGTGACACCGCTCGGACGGATCTCCAACCGGTATCCCTCGGGCGGCAGGTCCGGGTCCACCCGCACCTGCGGGTGGACGGGCCAGGGGCACACACCGGGGCGCGCCGTCGCAGCGACCGGCCGGGGCAGCAATGTGTCGAAACCCGGCATGTCAGCCCTTCATCGCCCCGTCCAACCCGGACACCAGCTTCCGCTGCACCAGCACGAACAGCACCAGCGCCGGAATCGTCATCAAGGTCGACGACGCCATGACCGCACCCCAGTCGGTGTCCTCCGGTTTGAAATACACCAGAATCGCCTGCGGCAGCGTCTGATTCTCGGTGTGGGAGATGATGAACGTCTTGGCGAACAGGAAGTCGTTCCAGGCGTGGATGAACGCGAGCACGCTCACCGACACCAGCCCCGGCAGCACGAGCGGGAACAGGATCTGCCAGGTGAACCGCAGCCGACTCGCCCCGTCCATGCGGGCGGCCTCCTCGAGTTCGACCGGCACCGCGGCCACGAACCCGCGCAGCAGCCAGATCGCCAGCGGCAGGCTGAACGCCAGATCCACCAGCATGATCGAACCCAATTCGTTGAGCCCGAACACCGGGACGGTGCCGCCGATCTCGCGCATCAAGAAAAACAGCGGAATCGTCAACGCCTCGACGGGGATCATCTGCGCCACCAGGATCATCACCAGCAGCACCGTGCGCCCGCGAAACCGGAACCGCGACAGCGCCACCGCCGACAGAAACGACAGCAGCAGCGAAAACGCCACCACCACAACCGCAACCAGCAAGCTGTTGAGGAAAAACCGGCCGAACCCGTTCATCGACAACACCCGGCCGAAGCTGTCCCAACTGGGCGACAGCGTCCACGGTTTCGGATCCGCGGACTGGATCTCACCCGCGGGTTTGACCGCCGAGAGCACCATCCAGTACAGCGGGAAGGCGACCAGCCCCGCGATCGCGATCGCGGCCGCATCGGTGGCCAGCCGCACCGTCCTGCGGCGCGCGAGTGTCATGCCCATGGTGTGCTCCGGCGCTGCGACCGGACGTAGAGCCCGGTGATCGACAACAACAGCAACGTCATGAGGACCCCGATCGCCGAGCCCAGGCCGTATTCCTGTCCGGCGAAAGCCTTCTGGTAGGCGTAGACGTTGAGCACCAGATTGTTTCCGGCCACACCACCCCCGTTGGTCATGACATAGATCTGGGTGAACACCTTGAAATCCCAGATGATCGACTGGACCGTCGCGATCAGCAGCAGCGGCCGCAGCATCGGCAGGATCACCGAGCCGGCCGTGCGCACGGTCGAGGCGCCGTCCAATGCGGCGGCCTCGAGCACCTCCCGCGGGATGGCCCGGATGCCCGCGTACATCGTCACCATCACGAACGGGAACGAGCACCAGATCACCTCGCCCGCCACCAGCCCGAAGGCGCTGAGGGTGCCGAAGGTCCACGAATGGCCCTGCATCGAGGTGAATCCGAGACCCGACAGCGCCTCGTTGACCACCCCGAAATCGGTGTCGAACAGAAACAGCCACACATAGGAACCCGCCACCGCGGGGGTCGCCCACGCGCCGAGCGCCGCGAGGAACAACAGCATCCGCGGCACCGCGCGGACCCGGGTCGCCAGCACGGCCAGTGCGGTGCCGACCGCCAGCGAACCGGCCACACAGGCCGCGCCGAAGCCGAACGTGTTGGCGAGCACCCGCCAGAACTGGCTGTCCGACAGCAGTTCTCGATAGTTGCCGAACCCGACGAATTGCAGCGGAGCCGTGCCCGCGGCCTGTGCCTGGCCGTAGTCGAAGAATGAGATCAGCACGATCTGGTAGATCGGATACGCCAGGACGGCGGCCAGCAGAATCCCGGCCGGGGCCAGGTAACACCAGGCGGCGAGCGTGTCGCGGCGCGGTCGGCGTGGCCGGGGCGGTGCCGGCGGTACCTGGGTGCGGACCGGAAGTTCTCGTAATGCCATGTGCCCCTACCTGAATGCCTTGTTCATCGCCGCGGCCGCGGCCGTCAGCGCGGCTGCGGGGTCCTTGGCTCCGGTGGCGATCTGCTGCACCGCGGTCGGCAGGATGTTCTGGCTGTCGATCTTCGACCACGCCGGGGTGATGGGAACGAATTTGGTTCCCGTCCCGATGGTGTCGACGAACGGCGCGAGGAACGGGTCATCTGCGGCCAGCTTCTGCTGCACACCCGCCAGGGTCGGCAGGTTGCCCATCGCCCGGTACATCTTCTCCTGATACTTTGCGCCGCCGAGCAATTCGATGAAATCGCGGCCGAGCCCGCGCTTGTTGCTGGCGCGGAACACTCCGAGCAGGTTGCCTCCGGCGAAAGCCGGTGCGACGGAACCGGATTGGGTGCCGGGTAGCGGCACGACCGCGTATTTGCCCTGCACCGCACCTTGGTCGACGGCCTTGCGGTTGAAGTCGCCACCGATGGTCATGGCCGCCTTCCCTCCGGCAAAGGCCTGCACACTCTGGGTGCCGGTGAGTCCGGCGCATTGCGCGGGCGGGCAGATGTCGTCGCGGATCAGGTCGGTGTATCGGGTGATCCCCTCGGTCGCCGCGGGCGAGTTCACCGTGGCGTTCCACATGGTTCCGTCGTATTCGGCCAGCTCACCGCCGTAGGCCCACAGGAACGGCAGCATGGCGTAGGTGTATTTGCCGCCGACGGAGATCCCGTACAGATCGGGTCGGGCCGCGCGGATGCGGCGGGCGGTGTCGGCCAGTTCGGCGAGAGTGGCCGGTGGCCGCAGACCCAGCTCGGCGAAGATGTCGGTGCGGTAGTAGAGCGCGCGCACGCCGGTGAACCAGGGCAGCCCGTAGATCTTGCCGCCGGATTTCGCGGTGTCGAGCACCGACGGGATGAGATCGGCGCCCTCGGGCCACGCCGCGAGGTCGGCACCGAGATCGGCGAACGCACCGGTGACGGCGTACCCGGCGAGATCGGTATTCCCGAACTCGGCCACATCGGGCGCACTGGCCGGATCGTTGAAGGCCCCGGCGAATCTGTCCGCCCGCCCGGCCACCGGAATCCACTGCACATCCACCTCGGTGCCCGGGTGCGCCGCGGTGAACTCCGCGATCGCCTCACCCACCACCGCCTCTTTGGGCCCGCGATTCGCCTCGTCGAACAACCAGACCCGCACGGTCCCGGTCCGCTCATCGCCACCGGGCCCCGCCGGATCCGACTGCACCGGAGCACATCCCACGAGCATGAACAGCACGGCCGCGACCGCGAGCGCACCTCGCGTGCCCCCGCCGAGCCGGGATCCACTGCGCGGCATGAAAACTCCCGAACTTGCATTGCATAATACGCAACGGATGTTGCGCTTTGTGCCACAAGTTTTAGCACCCCGGCCGATAGCAATCAATAGCCGGATGTGAGGCGCATCGCATCATCGTGCATCCGCATGCGGGAGTGTCTGTGGTGCACAAGGCATCTCGGCATGGAGTGAATACCCGAGACGCCTGCCGGGTCGAATCACCAGGTGGCGCAGGGGAGTTCTCAGGCGAGCCGCCAGCGGGTGGCGCCATGGGGTTCGGCAGTGGCAACACCCACGGCGGCGTGCGGCGTGATGAAGTAGAGATGCCACGGCGGCGGACCCGCACTCGGCGCACTGTAGGGGGCGGTGAAGGCGTCACCGTGAACCTCGGCGGGCCAACCGAGCTCGCGGTAGCGGGCCGCAATGCGTTCCAAGATCTCCGCGTCGGTCACGATCGCGGCCGTCCCCTCGAGGACGAGATCCAGGCCCTCCAAGGCGAAGGCAACCGTGCAGGACGGATTGGCGGCGAGATTGCGCGACTTGCGAGTGGACGGTCCACTGACCATATAGACGCCCTCGTCCAGCCACACCGCGCCGACCCCGGCCGTGTGGGGGCGGCCGTCGGGCCGACAGGTACTGAGGAAAACCGAGACCCCGGGCCCGGCGGCGAAATTCTCGAGGGCCTGTCGGGCCCGTGCCCACGGCAGCGGTTCGTTCCCGTAAATATCCAGGTTGATCGTCTCGATCGTCATGATGCTCCTCCAAGTCTCGGGATACATCTATAGACCGGCGAGGTCCTGGGAACTCATCGCACGCAGCCGCCCTGGTGGCCGGTTCATCCGAGGCAGGCGCGGACGGCCTTGGCCAGGTTGGACGCCCGCGGGTCGTCGGGCCGGAAGTTCCACAGATTCGTGACGTAGCCGAAGCCGACACCGGCCTCGGGGTCGGCGAAGGCGATCGATCCGCCGGAACCCGGGTGGCCGAACGACGCGGGTCCCGCCATCGGCACCGGTGGGCAGGCTCGCCAGAACCCGAGCGACATGTAGAAGGAGCGGTCGGCCGGGATGTTCAGCTCCGGTGGCAGCCCGTGCATCCGCGTCCTGTCGGTCTGGACGGCCGTCGCCCGTTCGACCGTCGCCGGACTCAGCAGCCGCACGCCGTCGACATCGCTGACCGTGGCGGCATACATCCGGGCCAGCGATCGGGCGTCGGCGTGCATGTTCCCGGACGGGAACTCTGCCGCGCGCCAGGCACGCGACGTGTGGTATTCGGTCGTGTGGTCCAAGGCGCCACCGAGCTCACCGGCGCGGGCTTGGACCGAGTCCGGACCCCACACGGCGGTGATCCATGCGGTGACCGTAGCCGCATCGAGCCCGGTGGACTCGATCATCCCGGCGGTCAGCTCCTCGAGGGTGAACGGAGCGGCGTACTCGAGCCGGGCCACCCGTCGCTCGTGTTCCTCGGGCAGCCCGATCCAGGCGCTCAGTCCGAGAGGGGCGGCCACCTCGTCGGCGAAGAACGTGCCGAGTGATTTGCCGGAGATCCGCCGCACGAGTTCCCCGACCAGAAACCCGAACGTCACGCTGTGGTAGACGTGCTCGGTGCCGGGCTCCCACAGCGGCTTCTGCGCCTCGAGGGCACCGATGACCGGATCCCAGGCGCACACCTGCTCGAAGGTCAGCGGTCCGTCGACGACCGGCAGACCGGCCTGGTGGGACAGCAACCAGCGCACCGGGATTCGGTCCTTGCCGTGGGCGCCGAACTCCGGCCAGTACTGGACCACCGGGGCGTCCAAATCCAGCTCGCCGCGCTGCGCCAGCAGGTGGGCGCAAATCGCGGTGGCGCCTTTCGTCGTCGAGGCAACCTGGACGATGGTGTCATCGCCCCACGGCCGGTTCGCCTCGCGATCGGCGAGGCCGTCCCACAGGTCGACCACACGACGGCCGCCCACGTAGACGCAGCACGCCGCGCCCACCTCGCCGGGGTTTGCCTCGAAGTTCGCGCGGAACGCGTCGGCGACCTTTCCCCAGCCGTCTTCGACACCGCCACCACCGCTCCGGGAGTCGTGTCCCTGCCCGGCTGTTCCGCTCGTCGTGCCCACCATGCTGCAATCCTTTTCTGGAGATCCGAACCTTCTGGAGAAGCCCTCGTTCGTGTTGTCCCCGAACGCATTCCGCGTCCCGGAAACCGCAATCACAGTGCTGCTCACCCGAATACCGTCGCCGGCCGGGCTGATACCGACCTGACACCGGCCTGACGCGCCCCCTGATATGTGCGCGAGGTGGCTGTCGGAGGCTGAGATAGGCTGGCACGACTCCAGTCCTGACGCGGTGCGGGCGACAGGAAATCGCTTGTGGGCGAAGATCGGATTGCGCAACGCTGCGGCTGTGACGATGCATGCCGGACAGCTGACCGTATCGCCGGAGACCGTGCGGGAATTGGTGGATGAGCAGTTCCCCGAATGGCGAGATCTGCCGATCCGAAGCGTCACCGGTGCGGGGACGGTCAACGCCATCTTTCGGATCGGGGACCGGTTCGTGGCTCGATTCCCGCTGCAAGCCGGGGATGTCGAGGCAGTGCGGCGAAGTCTGCGGGCCGAGGCGGCAGCGGCGCGAGAGCTGGCCGGCCGCACCCGCTTCCGCACACCTGAGCCGATCGCACTGGGAGAGCCGGGGGCAGGCTACCCGCTCCCGTGGTCGGTGCAGACGTGGCTGCCCGGGACGGTGGCCACAGACGAGGACCCCGGCAGATCCCTCGCGTTCGCGCATGACCTGGCCGAGTTCATCGGCGCCGTCCGGGCGATCGACACCCATGGCCGAACCTTCAGCGGCGATGGCCGAGGCGGCGAGCTGCGGTCCCACGACGCCTGGATGCAGACGTGCTTTCAGCGCAGCGAGGGACTGCTGGACGTCGCACCGCTGCGCCGGATGTGGAATGCCATGCGGGAACTGCCGCGCGGTGAGACCCGTGACCTGATGAACCACGGCGACCTGATCCCCGCCAACGTGTTGGTGTCGGATGGGCATCTCACCGGCGTGATCGATGTGGGTGGACTGGGCCCGGCCGATCCCGCCTTGGACCTGGTGAGCGCGTGGCATCTGCTCGACACCGCCCCGCGACGGGTGTTACGCGACCACCTCGAATGCGACGACCTGGAATGGGCCCGCGGCCGAGCATGGGCCTTCCAACAGGCAATGGGCATGGCCTGGTACTACACCACCACCAACCCGCCCATGAGCCGGACGGGAATACGCACCCTCGCCCGCATCACCACAGAGGAGATCCAGCAACGAGAATAGAAACGACCTTCTGCGCCCGCACTTCCCCAAGACACCCAACCTGTCCGTGCACGCTCCCAACGATCTTCGCGATGTCGAACCGTCTCACCGCGCTGTTACGCCGAACCAACGCACATGGATCCAGGCCCCCGTCCCACCAGCCCGCAGGGTGGCGCTCGGGTGAGCCAATATCCATACCGCCATTGACGGCAGCCCAGCAACGGATTCATCGAGGCTTGGCATGCCCACGGTGAGGCGCTCGAAAACCAGTGGAGCAGCACCGCTTTGCGCTATTGCGGGCCCGGCTCCGGTGGTCAGTGGGGCAGGGCAGGAACGGACTGTGGCTGTCGTGAGGCAGAATACGGGTGTGAGCGACGTGCCGGGGCCCGGTGGAGACAGGTTCGATGCGGTGGAACGGTTGCGCAGGACGCCGGACGGTGTGCGGGCGGACGAGACCGGTCGTTCCGAGGCGGGTGACGGCGCGTCGAAGCTGATCCGGTTGCCGCATCGCCCGCGGCGTATGACCGAGGATGCCGGTGAGCGTCGCCGTAAAACGTGGCGCTCGGAGGGGGGCTCGGTTTTCGATCCTGCGCCGACCAGGCCCGTGCTGCGATCAGAGCTGCAGTGTGAGACGGGGGCATGGCCGGTCGACCTCGGTCCGGCGTGGCAACACGTTCCCGACGAGGAGCCGGGCGGCGCCGAGCATGGCGGCAGTGTCATCGATCTCGGCGCATGGCGCAAACGAGCGGGTGACGCTGCCCCGGCCGTCGGCATTCGGCGCATGGCCAAGCCCCGCAGAATCGGACCCGACACCCCCTAAGTAGCCGCCTTCCGGACATATGTCCGTCGGTGCCGCGCGGCAGCTCACGGATCGGGAGCCATCGTCACGCTTCGGCACCGTCTGCTGGTGTGAAGGGCTCGCCGTCGAACCGCTCACGGGTGGCGATCTCGGCGACGCTGTTGCGCTTCAATTTCGTGAGTTGGCGGACCGGCTTGCCCAGCGGCAGCACCGCGGCGATCGCGAACGACTCCGGCACCCCCAGAAGTTGTTTGACCCGCGGCTCCTCGGCCACCACCAGCGTCGTGATGGTGCCTCCGTAGCCTTCGTTGCGCGCGCTCAGCAGGATATTCCAGACGAAGGGGTACACCGAGGCGCCGCTGATCACGCCGACCCGGTCGAGATCCTGGTCGGTGGCCGCAACGGCGTTGAGGTCCAGGCACACCACCAACACCAGCGGCGCTCGAAGATACAATGCCACGTCCTCGGGTGGCACCTGGATCTCCTGCATCTGTTCGCGCGGCACACCGCAGGGGCGCAATGGGTTCCATGGACTCTCGCCGTTGCACAATTGCGCGATGGCACGCTGTGCGCCCGGAATCGTGAGCTCGGCCAGCCTTTCCCGGGTCGCCCGGTCGCGAACCACCACGACTCTGACACCCTGCCTGTTGCCGCCGGTCGGCGCGAACCGCGCGGCGTCGAGAATCCGCTCCACCACGCCATCGGGTAATGGGTCGGCGGTGAATTCACGTACCGCCGCCGTCGTGCGCATGACTTCGAAGAGCTCCATAACACACCTCCGAGGCGAAGGCCCGGTTTCGAGTATCGGTGGGGCTCAACGTCGTGGTTCGACCGTCATGCCGCGGAAGTCGGCACTGCGGTTGCGAGCCAGGAACTCATGAGGGAAGCCGAGATCGATCGCGCTGGCCTCGCCCAGGCGGGCCAGATGAGCGGCATCGAATTCGACGTCCAAAGCGCCGAGGTTGTCCTCCAACTGCGCCGGAGTCCGGGCACCCATGATCGGCGCCGTCACACCGGGATTCTGCAGCGTCCAGGCGAGAGCGACCTGCGAGGGCGTCTTACCCAGCTCTGCCGCAACCCCTTTCACCACATCCGCGATCGCCAGGCCACGTTCGGAGAGCACACCGCCGGCGCGGGCGAGTTCCTTGCGGGTGCCCACAGGCGAGGCGGTTGCCTCCTCCTGTGCGGTCAGGTCGGCGCGGCTGTATTTGCCGGTGAGCACCCCGCCGGCCAGCGGTGACCAGGGCACGACGCCCAGCCCCATCTCCCGCGCCATCGGAATCAGATCGCGCTCGGCGGTGCGTTCGATCAGGTTGTATTCGATCTGCAACGCCACCAGCGGTGACCACCCACGCAGGTCGGCGATCGACTGCATGCGCGAGACCTGCCAAGCCGGAGTGTCGGAGATACCCAGATACAGCACCTTGCCTTGACGAACCAGATCGTCCATACCGCGCAGAACCTCCTCGACCGGCGTCAGAAAGTCCCACGCATGCAGATACAGCAGATCGATGTAATCGGTATTCAGCCGCCGCAGACTCGATTCCACCGAGGCGACCATGCTCTTGCGGTGGTTGCCACCGGAATTCGGGTCGCCCGGCCGCCGCACGCTGGTGTATTTCGTGGCCAGCACCAGGCTCTCTCGATTGTCGCGGGTGAATTCGCCCAGCAGCTGCTCGGAGTGGCCGTTGGTGTACATGCTGGCGGTGTCTATGAGGTTGCCGCCTCGCTCGACGTAGATGTCGAACAGTTTGCGGGCGTCGCCGGAGTCGGCGCCCCAGCCCCAGTCCGCGCCGAAGGTCATCGCGCCCAGCGCCAGCGGCGAGACCCGCAGCCCGGAGCGACCCAGCAGCCGGTAGGTGTCCAGTGTGAGAGGCATCGTATATCCTCCTGCGTTCGTGTTCCGCGGTGTCGGACACCAGTCTGCTGCGGCGCGCGACCGCCGGTAAGGGAGGGTTCTTCCTGGTAACGGCGGTACCACCCTCCCTGGCCGAAAAAGAACCTCCTTCGATAAAAATAGATCTACTATCCAAAAGATAGTAGTAGGCCCAACTGCAGCAACTCCGGAGTGAATGTTGTCCGAACCGTCTCGGAATCCGAACCGCCTCAACCCGGGCGCACTGTGGTTGGGCGCGGCCCTGCTGCTCGGCCGCAGGGAATGAAAGCGTGGTGGAACACGGCTAGCTGAGCGGTTGCGTGCACATCGTCGCGAATCATGGTTCGAGTGCGGTTATCTGATCGCTGTCGGTTGTTTCTCGTCGGGGGGTGACCTCGCCTCGGATCAGTTCGACGGTCTGGTCGGCGGTGGTCGCGGGGGAGTCGCCTACCGGCTCCGTGACGAGCTCGAAATCGCAGTCGTGTCGCTCCTCGCCCTGCACTACCGCGTCGTGGACGAGTTCTGCGCCGCGTTCTTCACGCAGGATGATCGGGTCCGAACGCACGTCCCTGTACAGCGACACGCACAGTAAACCCATCACCAGCACGAAAGGCAGCGACACCACCGTCGTCAGGGCCTGCAACCCGGTCAACGCACCGCCGAGATCACCCGGGTCGGCGATGACGAGCATGATGGCGGCGACGGCGCCGGTCGCCGCGCCCCAGAAGATGACGATCGCCTTCGACGGTTCGAGACTGCCCCGCTCCGACAGGGTCCCCATCACGATGGAGGCGGCGTCGGCACCGGAGACGAAGAAGATGCCGACGAGGATCATCACCAGGACGGCGGTCACCGAGGCGATCGGATAGTGATCGAGCAGGTGGAACAGCGCGAAGTTCGAGTTGACGGACCCGTTCGCCTCGGTCAGGTCACCGGTCCGGCCCTGCTGGAAGATTCCGGCTCCACCGAAGATCACGAACCACACCAGGCTGACGATGCTCGGAACCAGCAGGACACCGGTGACGAACTGACGGATCGTGCGCCCGCGACTGATCCGGGCGATGAACATTCCGACAAACGGCGTCCACGAGATCCACCAGGCCCAGTAGAAGACCGTCCAACTCGACAGCCATGCCTGCATCTCGTCGCCGCCTCTCGCACCCGTGCGCGAGGCCATCTCGGGCAACATGGCGACGTAATCCCCCAGCGAGGCCGGCAGGAGGTTGAGCATCAACAGGGTTGGCCCGGCGACGAAGACGAAAGCCGCCACGAGCAGGGCGAGGACCATGTTGATGTTCGACAGCCACTGGATACCGCGGTCGATTCCGGAGACGGCCGACACGATGAACGCGATGGTCAGGCCGGTGATAATGGCGACGAGGCCGACCTTGCCGATCGAGTCGACCCACCCGTTGAACTCCATGCCCGCGCCGATCTGCAGGGCGCCCAAGCCGAGCGACGCCGCCGACCCGAACAGCGTGGCGAAGATCGCCATCATGTCGATCGCACGTCCGCCGATGCCCTCGGAATGCCGTCCGAGTATCGGCCGGAACATCGACGAGATCAGCTGGGAACGTCCCTTGCGGAACGTGCCGTACGCGATGGCCAAGCCGACCACGGCATAGATCGCCCACGGGTGCAGAGTCCAATGAAACAACGTCGTCGCCATGGCGACTTCGGCGGCCTCGGAACTCTGGGGCGCGGCGGACCCGGGCGGCGGGCTCATGTAGTGCGACAACGGTTCCGCGACGCCCCAGAACATCAGGCCGATCCCCATTCCGGCACTGAACATCATCGCGATCCACGACGCGGTGCGGAATTCCGGCTTCTCGTCATCGGCGCCGAGCGGGATCTTGCCGTATCGGCTTGCCGCCAACCAGATCACATACACGACGAAAGCCGAAGCGATCAGCACGAACAGCCAGCCGGTATTGGTGATCACCCACGACTGTGCCTGGGCGGAGGCAGAGCCGAGGCCGGCGTGGTCGACGATGCCCCACGCCACGAAAGCCAAAGAGCCGATCGCTGTGACGCCGAAGACGAGCCGATCGAGCCCACGCCTGTTCGGCGACGTCCCGGCAGAATCCTCGGCGCTCTCGCCCGGTTCATCGGAGTAACGGTCGGTGTCGGTCGACATCAGATCCGAGTCCTTTCAGGCTCGCGGAAGCACACTTCCGAGAAGTCCCCTGTCACATCCGACGAACCGTACAGCGTATTACCCCGCGGCGCAGTGCAAATCACCCATCGCCCAGGCAGCCGAGGTCGGCCGGCGCACAATAGCGGACCACCAATTACCCACGGCAAATGGCGATTCCGGCGCGATCCGCAGCAGGATAGCCTGCGGCATCCGGGGGATCAGTGATACTCGACCAGACAGAATTCGTGCCCTTCGGGATCGGCCATCACGACGACCGTGCCTCCGTCGTGATCGTGCCGTTCGCCGGTGTACCGGCCGCCGAGGGCGATGACCTGGGCGACGCCCTGGTCGATATCGTCCACCGCGACGTCGAGGTGCAGGCGGACCTTGCCCTGCTTGGGGTCGGTTACGGGTTGAAAGACGAGACGAGGCTGCCGATCTCCGGGACAACCGAGATAGACCCAGCCAGGTTCGGAAGGTCCCTCCGGTCGGTCCAGCAGCGCACTCCAGAACTTCGCCATCCGTTTCACGTCGACGCAGTCGATCGTCACTCCGACCCAACGGTTCGTCATCTCGCCAGTATTCATGTCCCAGATACCGTCGACTCTCCCCGCCGTCACTGCAGCCGCCGCCGAGGCCGCCCGCTCGGTGTCGGAGGACGTCGAAAAATGAGTTGAACCCATAACCAGGCTTCGGCAGGGTGACCTGCGGACACCGCGCAGAAAAAGGGAGGTCGGACGTGCGGCTCGCGCGATATTGCTGTGCTCGACCGCTCGACCGCTCGACCGATCGCGCTGAACTGCGTTGCGCCGTCGAGCATTCGGGGCGGCGTCGACGCAGGAGAGTCGGGCTCGGCTGTAAACCGAGTGCCTCGTGCTGAGCGGGTTCGAATCCCGCCCGCCCCACTCCTGGCTATTGCATGGGGAACTCTCGTCCTTCGCGTCCTCGGCTATCCATGCGGTTCTCCTCGAACCCGGTTGTGAGGCGCTCCGGATCAGCGGAATACGCCGCTGGGTTCGTTGGTGGTGCGGACCTGGATCAGGTGCGGGCCGGGTGTGCCGAAGGCCTGTTTCAGCGCGTCGGCGAGCTCGCTGGGGGTGGTGACGGTGCGGGCCGGGATGCCGTAGCCGGTGGCGATGTCGACGAAGTCGATGCCGGGCAGGTCGAGTCCCGGGAGTTTGTCGGCGCCGAGCCAGGTTCCGTAGTCCTCGAGGACTCGGTAGGCGCCGTTGTGCAGGATCAGGTAGGTGATGTCGAGGTGGTGTCGGGCAGCGCTCCACAGGCCGGTGATGCTGTAGTTGGCCGAGCCGTCGCCGATCATGGCGATGACGGGCCGGTCCGGTTGGGCGAGCGCGACTCCCACCGCGGCGGGCAATCCGTAGCCCAGGGCGCTGGCCGCGGCGCAGAAGAAGCTGTTGGGCCGGGTGATGGGCAGGATGTCCCACCACGCGCCCAGTGACGGGCATTCGAAGACCCAGGCGGTGTCGTCGGGGTGGTGCTCGGCGAGGACCCGCAGGAACTGGGCTTCGGTGACCGTGCCGGTGCCCGCTGCCGAAAGGTCGACTGGCGCAGGCTGTTTCCTCGGCTCCGGCAGCGGCCTGGTGACGGTCACCAGACCGGTGAGCCGGGCCAGCGCCTCGGCGGGATCGCCGACGATGGCCGCGCCGAGCGGTGATCGTGCGGCCTGGTCGGGATCGGCGGTCACCAGGACCAGTTCGGTTCCCTCGCGCAGGTATCGGCCTGGTTGCCAGGCGTGGTAGGGCAGGACCGCGCCGCCGATCCAGGCGACGAAGTCGTAGGGCGCCAGCTGTTCTCGGACCTGGCCCACCATTGCGCCGAGAGTGCCTCGGTAGCAGGGGTGCTGGGTGGGAAACGAGATCCGCGGGTATTCGTAGGTGCCGAATTGGACGGGTAGACCGGCCTTTTCGGCGAGGGCGACCGCGGCGTTCCAGCCGCCGTAGGCGTCCACGTCGGGCCCGAGCACCAGCACCGGATTCTCGGCCGCATCCAGTCGCCGCGCCAGCTCCTGCAGTGCTTCGGGCTCAGCGACGGGCCGACCGGCCACCCGGCGGCCCAGCAGGTAGGGCAGGTTGTCGGTGTCGGCGGGTTCGTCCCAATCCGACAGCGGCACCGACAGATACACCGGTCCGGTCGGCGTGGTCGTCGCGCAGGCGATCGCTCGCGTCAGCGCGGCCGGCACCGCTTGCGGGGACGGTGCTTCGAAGCTCCATTTGACCAACGGTCGCGGCAGGGTCGTCGCGTCGTGGTTGGTGAGCATGCCCTGCAAGGTGATCAGCGGGCGGTACTGCTGACCGCTGAGCAGCACCAGTGGCGTTCCCGCTTGCCAGGAGTTCACTAGATTGCCCATCGCCTGCCCGACACCCGCCGCCGCGTGCAGGCTGACCAGCACCGGCTTCCGGGCGGCTTGGGCGTAGCCGTCGGCCATGGCCAGACCGGCACCCTCCTGCAGGGCGAGGATATAGCGGAAGTCGTCGGGAAATCCCTGCAGGAACGGCAATTCGTTGGATCCCGGATTGCCGAAGAACGTGGTGACCCCCTGCGACCGCAGAACCTCGTAGGAGGCGTCTCGTACCGTGGTCATCCGCACTCCCGTGTCCGTCGAGCCAGCGGGTCGACCCTGCTCCGGAGATGGAGTTACTCAATGATAGCCTCCCATGCCGCCGATCGATGCCGGAGCGCCGGTAACACCGAGAGAGGTAAACAATGCGTGTCCGCGCGGTCCCGGGGATCGGTTCGGGAGTTCGTATTCCTCTGCCCGGGCCGGCAAATTGCGATATGCCGACAGAAAGAATGTTGCTCACCGCGGTGGACATACCGTAGCTGCGAAAAACGGATTCGGTTTCTCCGGCGAGCCCGACCCAGACCATCTTCTTGCCCGCGATCTGCATCCTTCCATAGAGCGTGCATATATAACCCGTCGTTTCTGCGCGACGTCGGTGGTCATCCCCGCGCGATAATGGCCGACATGGAGTAGGTCGAGGTCGTCGTCGCCCATCACGACTGCGCGACCCTGCGCGTCGGCGACGTGTTCCTGAAGATCGACGCGGATCAGACGCGCACCGACGTCGAGGTCGAGGCGATGGCCATGGCGCCGATCCCGACTCCGGAGGTCCTGTGGCGGGAGCCGCCCGTGCTCGCGCTCGCCGCCCTCCCCGGGACGGCACTCGGCCGCCTCGGCGAGCCGTCGATCGCGTCGCCGGCGGCGTGGGCCGCGGCGGGTGCCGCCCGGATGCTGCACGACGCGCCGCCGCCACCATGGCCCGGTCGCAGCCCCGACGAGGTCGCCTCGCACCTCGACGGCGAATGCGAGTGGCTCGTCACCAATGGCGTCCTTCCTGCCGACGTGGTCACGCGCAACCGCCGGATTGCCGAAGCTGCGCTCCGGCCCTGGACGCCGGTGTTCACGCACGGTGACCTGCAGGTCACCCACGTGTTCGTCGACGGTGACGAGATCACCGGCGTGATCGACTGGTCCGAGGCGGCCCCGGGCGATGCCCTGTTCGACCTCGCCACCTTGACGCTCGGACACGCGGAGCACCTCCGCGACGTAGTCGCCGGCTACGGCACCGACGTCGACCTGGACGTGATCCGCGCGTGGTGGTCGTTGCGAAGCCTGCGGGCGATCCGCTGGCTGATCGAGCACGGCTTCGACCCGTGGCCCGAGATCGCCGTGCTGCGATCGCGGCTATGAGGCGGCACGAGCCCGACGGCTACGCGTGCCGTTCTGCCGAGCAAGCCCGCGCGGTCCGGGGCCGCTGGGGCTATACCGCTGATTACCACCGCCACTCGGGCCCGCCTCTTGTGAGCGCGCGGGGTAGTTGCACCGTGACGCAGAGCCCGCCGGCGGGGCGGGGGATGAGGGTGAGGATTCCCTCGTGTGCCTGGGCGATGCTCTTGACGATGGCCAGGCCGAGGCCGACACCTGCATGATCACTGCGGATGCGTTCGGTGCCACGCTGAAACGGCTCGACAAGCGTGGAAACCACATGGGGGGTGAGCTTTTCGCCGGTGTTCTCGACACAGAGCACCACAGTCTCGGGGTGAACGCTGGTCGTCACCCACACGGTCCCCTGTTCCGGAAGATTGTGGACGATGGCGTTGTGCACGAGGTTGGTCGTCATCTGCTGCAGGAGCGCGTGTGAGCCGAAGGTGGGCGCCATGTCGCCGGAGGTCTCGATGGTGAGGCAGCGTTTTTCCGCGAGGGGGAGGAGCGTTTCGGTGGCTTCTTCCGCTGTGAGGGACAGGTCGACGGGTTCTCGGGTGAAGGACCGTCGGTCGGCGCGGCTGAGCAGGAGCAATGCTTCGGTGAGGTTGATCGCTCGGGTATTGACGGTGTGGAGGAGGGCGATCAATTCGCCGGTGTCGCGGTTCGGATCATTGCGGGCCACGTCGAGAAGTGTCTGCGTGATCGCCAGTGGGGTGCGCAGTTCGTGGGAGGCGTTGGCTGCGAATCTCTGCTGTTCGGCGTTGTGTGCTTCGAGTCGCGCGAGCATGGTGTCGAAGGCGTCGGCGAGTTCGCGGAACTCGTCTTTGCGGCCTTCCAACTGGATTCGGTGGGACAGCGACCCGTTCGCGGCCATGCGTGTGGCGTTCGTGATGCGGATCAGCGGGGCGAGCATGCGCCCGGCGAGAATCCATCCTCCCACGAGACCGAACACCAGCAGGAAACCCAGCGCCCAGGCTGCCTTCGGGCCGAAGGCGCTCAGAAGTTCCGAGCGGTTGGGTCCGCTACCGGGGGCCCTGGGCCTGATCCCACGGTCGGGCACCTGGCGCAGCAGGAACACCCACACGACCGCGAGCAGCAAGGCACCTGCGAGCATGAGAAAGCCGGCGTAGCTGAGGGTGAGTTTGAGGCGAACGCTCAACCCGGGCGGCCTATCCACGAGACGCTCCCTCACGCCCGGCGCCGGGTGCAGTGTCGATGCGGTACCCGACGCCGGCCACGGTCGCGATGATCCAGGGTTCGCCGAGGCGTTTGCGTAGGGCCGAGACCGTGATGCGCACGGCGTTGGTGAACGGGTCGGCGTTCTCATCCCACGCCCGTTCCAGTAGTTCCTCGGCGCTGACGACACCGCCTTCGGCGGCGACGAGGACTTCGAGCACCGCGAATTGCTTCCGAGTCAGCGCGACGTAGCGGCCGTCGCGGTAGACCTCGCGGCGGAACGGATCCAGACGCAGGCCCGCGATCTCGCGCACGGGTGGCCTGCTGTGGGCGCGCCTGCGGTCGAGTGCTCTGAGCCTGAGTACGAGTTCTCGCAGTGCGAAGGGTTTGGTGAGGTAGTCGTCGGCGCCGAGCCCGAACCCGGTCGCCTTGTCGTCGAGATGGTCGGCGGCGGTGAGCATCAGGATCGGCATGCCGCTGCCGGAGGCGACGATGCGTTGGGCGATCTCGTCGCCGGAGGGACCCGGGATGT
The DNA here is from genome assembly GCF_015477765.1 of Nocardia transvalensis. Lineage (GTDB taxonomy): Bacteria > Actinomycetota > Actinomycetes > Mycobacteriales > Mycobacteriaceae > Nocardia > Nocardia transvalensis_A. The sequence continues at coordinate 444,017 of NZ_JADLQQ010000002.1, forward strand.
CGCGGTCGAGAACGGCGATGTCGTAGGCGTTGACGCTCAGCAGTTCCAGAGCGGTGTCGCCGTCACCGGCGATGTCGGCGGCGATCGCCTCCAGGCGCAGGCCATCGCGGATCGCTTCTGCCAGATAGGGTTCGTCCTCGACGATCAACACACGCATCGACTCTCGATTCTCCCAGCCGGGGGATATCGTGGGCATATCGAAAACCGGATACGTGCTGGCAACACCCCGCTGCCTTCACTGAGGGCATGAACCACAGCGAACCAGCACGAACAACGGCTCGCCGTATCCGATCGACCATCCTCGCAGCCCTTGCGGTCGTCAGCGTGCCGCTTATCGGTGTCCTCGTCTACCACTCGCTGGCGTCCCTATCCTCCTCGGCCGCATGGCCCTTCGACGCTCCGCACGGCGACCGCCATGGCCCACCTGGTGCGCCCGACCGCGAGACACGGTCCAGGGTCACCGTCGCCGACGGCGCCGTCCCTGACGGCGTGACGGTCTTCGATGACGAAATTCCGGCCGTGGCCAACCTCGACCCCGATCTGCTCGGCGCCCTGCGCCGAGCTGCCACGGACGCTGCCGACTATGGGGTCGAGTTCGTCGTCAACAGTGGCTGGCGTTCCCCCGAGTACCAGGAACAACTACTGCGTGAGGCGGTCTCGAAGTACGGCTCGAAAACCGAGGCTGCCCGATGGGTTGCCACTCCCGACACGTCTGTTCACGTGTCGGGAGCCGCGGTCGACATCGGGCCCTCCAGGGCCGCGGCGTGGCTGTCCAAGCACGGCGCCGAGTACGGGCTGTGCCAGATCTACAACAACGAACCCTGGCACTACGAACTGCGGCCCGAAGCCAGCGATTACGGCTGCCCGCCCCGGTATGCCGACCCCACCCAGGACCCGAGGATGCAGCAGTGACCGGCACGCTCGCCGCCGGAACCGTCACCACACGGGCCGGGTGGCATCCGCTGACGCGGATCGCGTTCCGATGCTGCGTCATCTATTTCGGCCTGTTCTGCCTGCTCCTCCCTTTCATCCCGTTCCCGCTGCTGGGCGTGCTCGGCCGCTGGATTCGCAGATACGGCAGCGGGCCGTGGATCGTGTCCCTGACGGACCCCGTCACCGGTTGGGTGGGGAGAACGTTCTTCGGGGTCGACGCGGTGCTGCACCAGGACTCCGGATCCGGAGACCAGACGGCCGTCTGGGTGCTGGTGTTCTGCATCCTGGTAGTCGCCGTGGTGGCCACCGCGGTGTGGACGGCCATCGACCGTCGTAGCTCCTACCCCCGCCTGCTGGCTTGGTTCACGCTGTTGCTGCGGCTGTGTCTGGGCGGGCAGATGCTGTCGTTCGGGTTCGCCAAGCTGATCCCCACCCAGATGCCCGGACCCACGCTGGCACAGCTGTTGCAGCCGTATGGCGATCTGAGCCCGGCCTCGGTGCTGTGGCTGCAGGTCGGCAGCTCCTATCCGTATGAGATGGCTCTGGGCGCGGTGGAAGTCGTGGCCGGGCTGCTGCTGTTCGTGCCCCGGACCGCGGTGCTGGGCGCCGCAGTGAGTCTGGCGAGCATGGCTCAAGTCCTCCTGATGAACATGACTTTCGATATACCGGTGAAGCTGCACGCCTTGCACCTGCTGCTGATCAGCCTGGTCCTGCTGGCCCCGTACCTGCGGCGACTGGCCAATGTGTTCGTGCTGCAACGCGCGTGCGAGCCACTGACGCAACCCTCGCTGTTCACCGACGACCGGAAGAACCGCATCGCGCTGTGGATTACGGTGGCCATCGGCATCTGGGTCGCGTTCGGTAGCGGCTATGACCGCTGGGTGGTCTGGCAAGATCAGTACGGCCCCGGCAGCCCCAAGTCCGAACTGTACGGAATCTGGGAGGTGCGGGACTTCACCCTCGACGGGCAACCGGTGCCGCCGCTGACGACCGACGAGAATCGTTGGCAGCGGCTTGTTTTCGACGACCCAGAGCAAGCAACCTACCAACGCATGAACGGTGAACTGGTCCCGGCGCGCGCCGACTTCCTCCCCAACGGACAGCTGGAACTCACCACGATGACGGACACGACCGGCGAAAAGGCCGGGCACCAGCCACCATTCGCGACGCTGTCTCCCGAGCGCCCCACCCCGGACCGGCTGTTATTACGCGGGAAACTGCATGACCGCCCGGTTGCGATCACCCTGGAACGGATGGATCCGAACAGCTTCACCTTGCGCAGCCGCGGATTCCACTGGGTGCAGGACTATCCGTACTTCCGCTAGCCCAGTGTGACCACCGGCAGCCAACCAGAACCGTGAACTGCATCCTGTCCTCCTCATAGGCATGTGCGTCACGCGCACACATCCATGAGCCCCGACACCGGACCGATGTGACCAATCGCGACAGGCGATTCGAACTGCCCGTAGAAGTTGGTGAGGGTTGGCGAGCACAGCCGTTGGCTGCCAGTCGATCTCGCGAATGTCCGCAGCCATGCGAAACAAGCTTGCCCGTCGAGGGGATGGGGATTACCGTTCTCAGCGTCCTCGCCCAAGGCGCACTGGCTCCGGATGAATGCGCCCACGCGGAGAGGGTGGCAGCCCGTTCAAGCCGGGCCGAGTCCGAGGGAGTCCACGCAGATGTGGACTCCCTGAGCCACTCCTGCTTCATTTCATGGTCTTGGACACAACTCGTCTTGCGACTGCTTACGCACGTGCGCCAGTGGCACCATGGTCATGTCCGAATCGGGCAGGGCATTCGGGGCAGTGAGGGTGTGGTGGCCGGGCGTGAGTGGTCGGGGACTGCGGTGTTGCGGCCGGGGTTGCTGGTGCTGACTGGAGTTCTCGGTGTTGCGGGGCTGCATGCGCATCACAGCTTCCAGGTCATCGCTGCGGACGAGGGGATCGAATTGGCCGACCGAGCCGGGGAACGGGTGGTCTGTCGGGTCGCGGTGATTCCGCCGAATGTCCCGCACGCGGTGGTCCGCGGTGCACATGAGGGGGTGCTGGCTCATTTCGAACCTGAATCGCTGGTCGGGGCCGAGCTCGGTGAAATGGTCGACCCGCCCGGCACGGTCAGCGGTTGGGCTCGGGCGGGTGCGGCGTTGGGGGGCCACGGGGTTGCGGGACTTCTACGGCGGGTGAACGATTCCCGCGCGTGCCCGGCTCGCCACCCGGCGGTGGTGGAGGTGTTGAATCTGCTTCCGGGGCGGTTGGACGAAGGCCGTGTGCGGCTGCGGGACCTGGCGCGGGAGGTGAATCTGTCGGAAAGCCGGCTGGGGCACCTGTTCACCGACGAGGTGGGGATACCGCTGCGTCCGTATGTGCGATGGCTGCGCATGCAGCGCGCCATCGAGCGACTGGCTTCGGGCGGGTCGCTCACCGACGCCGCCCACGATGCCGGTTTTGCCGATTCGGCGCATCTGAGTCGGGCGTGCCGCGGCATGTTCGGCCGTGCGCCTTCGGATTTCGCAGGCATTCGATGGATCGGAACCCTCCCGGATCCGTAGCCGGTTCGTTCAAGCCGGACCACCGACGGCCGGGGTGAGATCGAAGGGCAATCAGTTCGATCGATCCCGGGAGGACCCATGACACCGATGCCACCCACCGTCCGCGCCGCATTCGAGGCCGAGCTCGACCACGCCCGCACCGCCACCGATCTCGACGACCGATGGCGCGCGCTGGAACGCGCCCACATCCTGTCCCAGGCCTGGGCGTGGCCGCACACCCGCGCCCACTGGCACATGTTCCGTCTCGCGATCCGCTGCCACGACCGTCGTGAAGCCATCGGACAGGTCGTCCGTCTCGTGGTCGCGGGTCCGGGGTCCGCGCTGGGCCGCTCACCCGTCGGCAACACCGGTCGCAGCTCGGTCGGACTCATGACCCGCATGCCGGTACCCGACGACCTGGCGCGGCTCCTGGCCGACGGCCGAGACGAGATCACCACACGTTGACCGCCACTGCCGATTATCGGTCCCGCCCGGCCACCTTGTCGGTCAGGACGCGGTCGCGGCAATAGTCACCGGACAGGTCGCAATGCGTCGGGGGTGAGATCGGCCAGCGTGGGATATCCGTTGACCGCCATGATCAGGTCCGCCTCGGCGAGCAGGCAGCGCAGCACGTGGACGATGCCGTCGGTGCCGGCCAGTGCCGCGCCGTAGGCGTAGGGGCGGCCGATACCGACCGCGGTCGCGCCGAGAGCGAGGGCTTTGATGATGTCGGAGCCGCTGCGGATGCCGGAATCGAACAGCACCGGAAGACCATCCGCGGCGGCGACCACGTCGGGCAGAGCATCGAGGGCGGGGAATCCGCCGTCGGCTTGGCGGCCGCCGTGATTGGAGCAGTAGATGCCGTCGACGCCATGGTCTTTGGCGCGGCGGACGTCCTCGGGATGACAGATACCCTTCACGATCAGCGGCAGTTTGGTGAGCGACCGCAGCCAGGGCAGATCACTCCACGTGAGTGGGTTACCGAAGATCTGGGCCCAGCGCAGCACGGCGGCGCGGGGATCTTGTTCGGGCCCGCGGTCCAGGCTCGCGCGGAACACCGGGTCGCTGGTGTAGTTGGCCAGGCAGTGCCCGCGCAGCTGAGGAAAGTTGCTGGCGCTCAGGTCGCGGGGCCGCCATCCGGTGATCCAAGTATCGAGAGTGACGACGATGCCTTTGAAGCCGGCTTGTTCGGCGCGCTGCACCAAGCTGGCGGCCAAGTCCCGGTCGGTCGGAGTGTAGAGCTGGAAAAACCCTGGGGTGTCGCCGAATTCGGCAGCGACCTGCTCCATGGGGTCCACGGTCAAGGTGGAGGCGATCATCGGGACGTCGGTACGGGCGGCGGCACGCGCGGTGGCCAGATCGCCGTGACCGTCCTGCGTGCACAGCCCGATAACACCGATCGGTGCCAGAAAAACCGGCGAGGGCAGCCTCATACCGAACAATTCGATCGACATGTCGCGCTCGGTCGCGCCGACGAACATCCGCGGCACCAGTCCCCATCGCTCGAACGCGGTGACGTTGGCGCGCTGGGTACGCTCGCTGCCCGCACCGCCGGCGACATAGGACAGCAGCGACGGAGACAGCGCCTGCTGCGCCCGCGCCTTCCACCCGGCGTAGTTCATCGGCAACGCGGGCTGTTCCCCGATCAGACCTGCGAAGTAGATCTCGTTCTGATAATCGCCGAATGCCATCGGTCTCCTTCGCTCGGCGTGGGTCGATCGCTGCGTAACCTCCCGAGTTAGAGTGCATGCGGAAAGACATTCGTCGGCGAATGTGCAGTATTCGATGGCGAGGACGGTGTCGAATGCAGGATTCCGCCACACCGTTGACCGAGGCCGAACTCCAGCTCATCCACGCCCTGCAGCTGCGGCCGCGTGCCTCATGGACCGAACTGAGTCACGTTCTCGGCATCGACCCGGTCACCGCAGCCCGGCGCTGGGACCGACTCCGTACGAGCGGACGAGCCTGGGTCACCATCTCGCCCGGCCCGCGGGCCTACCACCAGGTCTGTTACTCATTCATCGAAATCGGCTGCGCCGCGGGAACCACGGGTGGGGTGGCCGACCGGTTGAGCGCCCATCCGCACATGGTGTCGATCGAACGCACCACCGACGCGCACCTGCTGCTGGGTACCGTGGCGACCGCCGACCTGGACATGATGGCGCGCTACACCCTCGATGTCCTGCCCGCCGTCCCGCACGTGACCGCCGTGCGCGCCCGCATCGTCACCCACATGTTCACCGAGGGCGGCCGCTGGCGCATCGACGTCCTCGACCCCGATCAGCGCACCCGGCTCGCCCGGTCGTCAACCTCGGTCTCCGCACCCCGCTCACATCCCGTCACTCCGCTCGACCAGGCCGTCCTCGCACACCTGGCGCGGGACGGCCGCGCCTCGCACCAAACAATCGCCGACGCCGTCGGAGTCAGCGCCCAAACCATCAAACGACGCATCGACACCGCCACCCGGACCGGAATGCTCCGGTTCCGCTGCGAGTTCGCACGGCCTCTGGGCGGCTGGCCGGTCGCGGTCACCTTCTGGGCCACCGCACCCACCAGCGACCTGCTCGACATCGGCCGCGCACTGGCCCAGCACCGTCAAACCCGCAACTGCGCTGCGCTCAGCGCCGACCACAACCTCATCCTGCAGGCCAACACGACCAACCTCCACGACGTCCTCGACTTCGAAACCCACCTCACCCGAGCACATCCCGGCCTGCGAATCACCGAGCGCGTCCTCACCCTGCGCCACCACAAACTCCACGGCCACCTCCTCGACGCCGACGGCCGCAGCATCGGCGCCGTCCCACCCGACATCTGGACCGAACCCGCCGTCTAGTGGCTGCGCAGGTCGATCGCCCTCCCGGGCGCAGTCATGCCGGGGGGGGAGAGATAGCCCTAGCCCGCCCTAGGTGCTATTCTGCAGATAGCAACTATTGCGAAGATAGCTGTATTGGGTCCACGCCCGAGAACGGGAGGTTGACGGCGATGTACGACCTGCAGACCATAAGAGTTCGAGTGTCCGACGGTGTCGCGTGGGCGACATTCGACAATCCGCCGATCAACCTGGTGACCCCGCAGCTCTACATCGACCTGGGCCACCTGCTGGACCAGGTCGACTCGGACGACAGGGTGCGGGTGATCGTGTTCGAGTCCGCCGCCTCGGATTTCTTTCTCGCGCACTGGGATATGACGGCCGTCGGCGCGGCCATGCCCTCCGATATGCCCCCGGCTGTCGAGCTGATGCCGCGCTTGGCGGCGTTGCCGAAGGTGACGATCGCCAAGATCGCCGGGCGGGCCCGCGGCGCGGGCAGCGAACTGGCCCTGGCCTGCGACATGCGGTTCGCCTCGACCGAACGGGCCATCCTGGGCCAACCGGAGATCACGGTCGGTCTGCTGCCCGGCGGAAACGGCACTCAGCGGCTGCCGGGTCTGCTCGGTCGCGGACGCGCCCTGGAGGCGATCCTGAGCGGCGACGACTTTCCCGCTCCGCTGGCCGAACGCTACGGCTGGATCAACCGCGCAGTGCCGGACGCCGAACTCGACGAGTTCGTCGATCGACTCGCCCGCAGAATCGCCTCGTTCCCGCCGCACGCGATCACGGCTGCCAAGGCCATGGTCGACCGAATCACCTTGCCCGACAGTGCCGGACTGGCCGAGGAGAGCAGGATCTTCCAGGAGTGGACTGCGCACCCAGAGGTCGCCGAGCGGGTCACTCGACTCATGAAACACGGCCTGCAGACCCACGGCCCGGTCGAACTCGACCTGGGCCGAATCGCGGTCGACATCGCCACGGGAAAGTGGCGACCATGACGGTGTAGGCCTGCTGGATCTCCTGGACGTGGCGTCCGGATCGAATGCCGTTTACTCGACCAGCTTTTCGCTCTTCAGCCAGTCGTAGGCGACATCGGCGGGATCCTCGCCATCGATGTCGACGCGACCGTTGAGCTCCTGCATCAGGTCGTTGGTGAGGTGTTCGGAGATCGTCCCGATCAGGGGGCGCAGCTGCGGGTAGCGGTCGATGATCGCGCCGCGCACCACGGCCGTGCCGCTATAGGGCAGGAAGAACTTCTTGTCATCGTCGAGCACGACGAGCTTCAGGTTCTTGACCCGGCCGTCGGTGGTGTAGATCATGCCGAAGTTACACGGCGCGCTTCGTGCCGTCGCGGTGTAGACGACCCCGGCGTCCATCCGTGTGACGTTGCCGGCCGGAACACCGTTGGGATCGTTGTAGGCGATCCCGTACTTCTGCAGCATGGGGATGAAACCGTCGGAGCGGCTGAAGAATTCGTCGTCGACGCAGAACGTCCGATCGGCGACGGGGAGCGCGGCCACGTCGGACAACGACTTCACCTGCAGGCGTTCGGCGGTCGGCGCCGCGGCGCCGAATGCGTAGGTGTCGTTGAAATTTGCCGGTGGAAGCCACTCCAGGTTGTGGTCGCGCTTCTCGATGTCATGCACACGCTGCCAGAGTTCGTGCGGGTCCGCGATCGTCTCGGTCTCGTTGTGGTAGTTGACCCACCCGGTGCCCGTGTACTCCCAGAGCACATCGGCGTCGCCGTTGAGCTGCGCCTGCCGAGACGAGGCCGAACCCGGCGCCCCGGTCAGGTCGGTGACCTTCGCGCCCGCCGCGGCCAGGTAGGTCGCGGTGATCTTGCCCAGCAGCACGCCCTCGGTGAAGCTCTTCGATGTGACGACCAGCTTCGCGCCGTCGAGCGGCCGCTCACCGTCGGGCAGATGCGCGTCGTGGAACGTTCCCGACGAACTCACCAGCCCGCACCCGGCGAGCATCGACATCGTCGCGACGAGTGCGCACAGCAGCCGGGCTCGTGGCGATCTCATGAGACACCTCGCGGGGTCGCGGCCAGTTCGACGAGTCTGCCGAGCCAGTCGATCGTCAACGCCAGCAGCCCGACGAGGATGGCGCCGGAGATGAGCAGCTTGGGCAGGAACAGGGTGACACCGGTCGTGATCAGCGTGCCGAGGCTGGTCGCGCCGATGAACGTGCTCAGCGTCGCGGTACCGACCAGAATGACCAGTGCGGTGCGCACACCGTTGAGGATCACCGGCACCGCGAGCGGCAACTCGACCTGGAACAGCGTGCGCGCACCCGAGAAGCCGATGCCGCGCGACGCCTCGATCGTGCGCTGATCCACCTGCCGCAGCCCGATGATCGTGTTCTGCAGGATCGGCAGGATCGCGTAGACGACCAGACCGACGACCGCCGTGCGGAATCCGGTGCCCAGCCAGAAGGTGAACAGGACGAGCAGACCGACCGCGGGCGCGGCCTGGCCGATATTGGCGATGTTGACGGCCACCGGCTCGAGCCGCTTCAACGCGGGGCGGGTCAGCGCGATACCCAGCGGAATCGCGACGACGACCACGATCAGCGTGGCCACCACGGTCAGCTTGATGTGGGCGAGGATCGTGCTCTGCAGGTTGGCCCAGCCGAGGGACGCCTGCTCGGTCGCGGTGAACGTCGTGGACCGATACCACAGGGCGTATCCGATTCCGATGACGAGAATGATGATCGGTTCGAACCACACGTCGATCGGAATGCGGCGCAGGCGGCTCATGAGTGCCCGGCCGATCCGGGTTCGTCGTCGGCGGCGACCACCGGGGTCGGCGCCGGATCGGTGCCGTCGACGTAGGTTTCGTAGGAGAGGTCCCGCTCCTCGGCGCGCACGTCGGCGAGTTTGGTGCGGATCGTGTCGGTCACCGAGTCGATGCTGAGCGAGCCGACCACCGCGCCGCGGCCGTCGGTGACGAGTGCGGCGCCCTGGCTGGCGGCGAGCATCGCGTCGAGCGCGTCGTTGAGGGTCGAGGACCGCGCGACGACGGGCAGGCGCCGATCGAGATAGTCGGAGATCTCCGGTTTGGTTGCCACCTCCTCGAGCGTGGGCCACGACCGCGGCCGCCCGGCCGCATCCACGACGACGATCCAGCTGTGCCCGGCGGCCTTCGCGCGGTCGATCACCGCCTGCGCCGGTTCGCCGATGCGGGCGGTGACCACCTCGTCGCAGTCGATGTCGCGCACCCGCTGCACGGTCAGATACGCCAGCTTCGCGCCGGATCCGACGAACTCCTCCACGAACGGCGTGGCCGGGTCGGTGAGGATTTCCTCCGGGCGCGCGTACTGCTCGACGTGACCGCCCTCGGACAGGATGAGCACCTTGTCGCCGAGCTTGGTGGCCTCCTCGAAATCATGGGTGACGATCACGATCGTCTTGCCGAGTTCGTGCTGGATCCCGATCAGGCTGTCCTGCAGCCGAACCCGGGTGATCGGATCGACCGCGCCGAACGGCTCGTCCATGAGCAGAACCGGCGGGTCCGCCGCAAGCGCACGCGCGACGCCGACGCGCTGCTGTTGACCGCCGGACATATCCTTGGGCAGCCGGTCGGCGAAGGTGCCCGGGTCCAGACCGACCAGATCGAGCAGGTAATCGGTGCGCTCGGCGATGCGCTTGCGGTCCCAGCCGAGCACCCGCGGGATGGCGCCGACATTCTTGGCCACCGTCCAGTGCGGGAACAGGCCGCCGGACTGGATGACGTATCCGATCGACTGCCGCAGCTTGTCGGGATCTTCCCTGGTGACGTCGCGACCGCCGATGAAGATTCGGCCCTCGCTCGGTTCGATCAGCCGGTTGATCATCTTGAGGGTGGTCGTCTTGCCGCAACCGGACGGGCCGACGAACGCCACGATATCGCCGGCCTCGATCTCGAGGTCGAGGCGTTCGACCGCCGGTTTCTCCTGGCCCTTGTAGCGTTTGACGACCGAGTCCAAGTGGATGGACGCGCCGGTCACGGTCCGTTCGCCGGTCATGAGAGTCCTTTTGCGATCGTGAGGCGTCCGAGGAGCACGAGCAGCGCGTCGAACACCAACGCGACGATGACGATGAGGATGGTGCCGGTCAAGGCCATCTCGAGGGAGTTCGCGCCACCGAGACGGGACAGGCCGTTGAAGATGAGCGAACCGAGGCCCGGTCCGAGGACATAGGCGACGATGGCGGCGACGCCGACGATCATCTGGGTCGAGACTCGGATGCCGGTGAGTATCACCGGCCAGGCGATCGGCAATTCGACGGTCAGCAGAATGCGCCATCGCGAAAAGCCGATGCCGCGTGCGGATTCGACGACCGAGGCCGGCACCGACCGCAGACCCACGATCGCGTTGCCGATCACCGGCAGCGCCGCGAAGAACGCCAGCATGAGGAACGACGGCACCACGCCCAGTCCGAACGGCACCAGCAGCAGTGCCAGCAGCGCCAACGAGGGTATCGTCAGCGCGACCCGGCTCGAGGTCAGCGACAGTGCCGACAACAGCGGCAGCCGATAGACCGCCACGGCGATGAGGACGGCGACGACGGTCCCGACCAGGACCGTCTGAAACGCCAGCGAGGCATGCTGATAGGTGAGGAACGCCAGGACTTCTCCCCGTCCTCGGAGGTAACTCCACAAATCCACGGGATTCCCATCGTCGGCGGGCACGTGTCTGCGCGCAGTCACCGGACGCGCAGCCGTCAAAGAGTAATCGATACCGCGCGTTCGGTTCCGGACGGCGCGCGGCGGGCGGTTCGCCGCAATCCCGTTCAACGCCTATGAAGTAGGTCCAGGGTGTCGAAATGGTGGGTGGACCAGATGCGGCGCGAGAGTTCCTCGGGGTAGGGCTGGGTGGTCGGCTCGGCGGTGTAGACACGGGTGGGTCGGGTGTCCGGATCGTAGGGCGCCCAGCCGGGGTCGCCGGTGGTCGCGAAGTTCAGCCAGTCGGTGCGCATATGGTGGGCGACGCGGATGAGTTCGTCTGCGGCGTGCGGGCGGGCCGCGGGATGGCTGCGTACCTCCTCGGCGCCGAGGGTGCCGAACACGAGCAGGAAGTCGAGGCAATGCGAGGAGCCTTCCTCCCGGTTGTAGCTCCAGCAGAGTTCGTAGGTCCAGGCCCGCCCGCCTCCGGCGCGCTGGGCGTGGGCGAGATGCAGGCTGGGCATTCGGAACAGCCAGTCGGAGTTGACGAGTTCATACAACTGTCCCGGCGTGGCCTCGGGGTAGACGGCGCGGTAACCACCGCTGCTGTCGGCCGCAGGCGCGAGATGATCGAGCGTGGCGGTCAGCTCCTCATCGGTCACCTCGCTGCCGAGCCGGTCGTTGAACATCCGGTATTCGTCACGGGTGTGCCCCACGAGCAGGTCGATGTCCCGCGCGGCGCCGTCGGCGAGTGCGCGCCACGGCGCGTGGGGGAGGACGTCACCGTCGACGATGGGGGAGAACGGTGTCGGGGTCAGCGCCATGGGTCCCCATGAGTCCACGAATCCCGGCATCTTCTGCACGATTGCGTCCATTGCGTCGATCAGCGCGCCGGGCGGGATATCGGCCAGCTCATGGGCGGTGGATTGCACACCGAGTTCCGCGGCGATCGTTGCCGAGACCGCCGCGGCGAGCCCGGGCGAGAAGTAGGTGCCCGGCACGCTCTGGGCGATCGCACGACGAAACAGACCCGCGGCCATCGGCATAGTCAGCAGCGCCGCAACGCAACCCGCACCGGCGGACTGGCCGAATACGGTGACAGCGCCCGGATCGCCGCCGAACGCGGCGACATTGTCCTGTACCCAGCGCAACGCGGCGATCTGGTCGAGAATGCCACGGTTGTCCGGAGCCCCGGCGACATGGGCGAAGCCTTCCACACCGACGCGATAGTTGATGCTGACCATCACGACACCGCACGCGGCGAGTGTCGCGCCGTCGTAGTGCGGGTTACGGGAGGTGCCCTCGAGGTACGCGCCGCCGTGGATCCACACCATCACCGGCAGCCCGGCGCCGCCGAGGTCGGGTGACCAGACGTTGAGGGTCAGGCAGTCACCGGGAATCGCGCAGTCCGCCTGGGGAACGGGCGGACCGAACTCCTGCGCGGCGCGGACGCCGTCCCACGGCTGTGCCGGGGCGGGGGCCGCGAAGCGTCGTGCGCCGAACGGCGGCTGGGCGTAGGGGATGCCTCGGAACACCGCGACGCCGCTCTCCCAGCTGCCGCGCACGACTCCGGCGGCCGTGTGGATCTCGGGCTCGATAGTCACGCTGATGAGAATGCGCCATCTCTCGCGAGATCGAAACTGGTACTGGCGTACCAGCGAGCCCAGTTTTCACCAGCTTTCGTCGCAGATTCGTTTCGTATGTCTCAACGAAACGAAACGAAAGAAAATCAGAGAATTGAGCGAGGGGAACCTCGCGCTGACCTCCGATAAGGTTCACTTATCGGAGGTCAGAAGGTTTGCGCCGCCTGGCATTTCGTTTCGTGTCGTTCCGTTTGATTTGACGAAACAAACGCTACGATTTTGGTCGTGTCGAACGTCTGCAACTATCCCGGCTGCTCGCGACTCATCACGCGCGGCGGCGGACCGGGCCGCCCCTCGGAGTACTGCGACCACCCCGACCACACCCGATGGCGGGCCTGGCGGGAGCGTCAACGACGGCAACAGGAGGAGGAGACCCCGGCCGCCAACGTCACTGTGACGCAACAGGGTCCGGTGACGACGGCACGGTTGCGGGCCGATGAGCTGCTCGGACAGTTCCGCACCCTGGCCGAACAGCTGGGCACCACCCTCACCGCGGCGGTGAGCGAACTGTCCACCCTGGCCGATCCGTCCGTCGCCGAGGCGCAGGTTCAAGCGGTGCAGGCGGATGCGGCGCGACGCATCGCCGAGGCCGAGATGGCCACGGTCGCCGCCGAACAGGCCCGCCGCGAGGCCGAGGAGGCGCGGGCGGCCGCCGAATCCGCGGCCGAGGACGCCGCCGCTGCCGCCGAAGCCGCCGAGGCCCGCATCGCCGAGGCGCTGGCCGCCCGCGACGACGCCCTCGCCGAGGTCGAACGGGTCACCAAACAGGCCGCCGACGACGTATTCGCCGCCCGCTCCGAGGCCGAGGCCGAAATCCGCACGATCCGCCGCGAGACCGCCGAGGACATCGAGCGCGCCCGCGAACAGGCCGGCGAGGAGATCGCCCTGGCCCGCCAGAAGGCCGCCGCCGACATCGAGCGCGCCAAACGCGAAGCCGCCCAGCAGATCACCGCTGCCGCCGCCGAACGCGACCTGGCCGTGCAGCGCGCCGCCGATGCCGAACGCGCCATCGACCGCGCCGAGGCCGCCGTCGCCGAACGCGCGCAGGCGCTGGCCGACACCCGAGCCGAACTCGACCGAATGCGCACCGACCTGACCGCCGCCCGCGCCGACGTCACCGAGGCCCGCCGCACCGCCGCCGCCGACCTCACCGCCCTGCGCGCCGAATTCACCGCAACGCTGGAAAAATCGCGCCAGGAAGCCGCCGAACGCCTAGCTGCCGTCGACGACGCCCGCGCTCAAACCCTGGCCCGCGCCGAACGCGCCGAACGCCTGCTCGACGAGCTACTGGCCGAATCCCGGCGGGGGAGTGAGGGCGATCAGCCCAGGTATTCCGACTCGAGGACCAAGTCCTTCACCAGGGACTGATATTCGAGATGGGTCGAATGTTCGATGGTGCGCCAGGTCTTGCCTTCACTGTCGCGCATGTAGCGGAGGTAGTCCGGGGCGCCCGGCACTTTGACATTGTCGGCGACGACGACCGAGCCGGGGTGTAGCCAGCCGGCATCGAGGATCGTGCGCAAGTCGGTGAGGTAGGCGGACTTGAGGTGGTCGATGAAGAGGAAATCGACAGAGCCCGGGGTGAAGCCGTGCTCGTCGGTGAGGGTGCGGACGGTTCGGCCGCCGTCGCCGATCTTGCCGACCACGACGGCGACCCGGTCGGCCAGGCCCGCGTGGGCGATGACGGCGCGGGCGATATCCGCATTGGCGGGATTGGCTTCCACCGAGACCAACCGCGCTCCCGGCGGCATCACACGGCCGGTGCGGACCGCGCTGTATCCGCAGTAGGCGCCGAGCTCGAGCAGCAGTTTCGGCTGGGTCCGGCCGATCGCGGCGTCGAGGATCTCACCCTTCTCGTCGCCGACATTCATCAGGATGCTGTGGTTGCGGGCAAAATCGTCGATGGCGGCGAGGACGCTGCCGGGATCACCGGCGGTCGCGTGGGCGAGCACGTGGTCGCGCAATGCGGCCTCGCGGCCGTCGCCCACCTGACCGGTCCGCTCGACCGTGCGCATACCGGCGGCCATGCGGAGGACCGACCAACGCAGAAACGGCAACCGGTCGCGCACTCGCGCCGCAATTCCACCGCCCGACACAGGCTCTCCTCCCGTAGGCAGACCCTCATAGTAGGAGCGAACGCCCGGCTACGCATCCCGCGCCGACCGCTCGCCTGGCCGGGCTGTATCCGGGGGCGGCTGGGTCCGTGCCCACCGGTGGGAGGCCACCGGTGGGCATCGAACGAGCTCAGTGACGGCCGGTGACTTCCTGGGCGATCGCCGCGAGCCGGGCCTGGGCGGCCGAGACGACACCGTGGCGGTTCTTGTTCGCTTCCTCGTAGGCGAGGATCGCGCGGACGTCGTCGGGCTTGTTCAGGTCCTTGATCGCGGCGACGGCCTGGCTGACGTTCAGGTCGTCGTAGTCACGGATGGGCAGCTCATGGCGCTCGAGGACGCCGGTGGCCGTGCGCACCGAATGTAAGGCGTCGGCGGCCGCCTCGGCGCCTTCGCGGCGGGTGACCCGCTCGGCGGTCTCGAGGGCGGCGTCGCGGGAGGCGGTGAGAGTCTTGACCGCGACATCGCCCACGTGCGCGCCCCGCTCGAGCAGTTCGCCGAGCGCGGGCCGGGTGGAGCGGAAGGTGTCCAGCGCCCGGTCGAGCCCGCGGGCGGACCAGGTGACCGGGACGTTGATCGCCCTCACCGCGGTCCCCGTGGCCGCCTGAAGTGGCGTGCGGCGCAGGGCGGCCGGTCCGCCGAGGGCCTCCTCGACCAGGACGGTGGTCAGCCAGTCCACGGTCGCCTCGTGCGCGGTGATCAACCGCTCCGCCAGGGCCACGACGTCGGGTCGCTGGGCGGTGGTCGCGAGGGCCTTGATGTAGCGGGCGCGGTCGAGCAGCTGGTGTTCGAGCGCGAGGTCGCCGAGCAGCGCTTCGTCGAACGGCTGGGCCTGTTCGACCATCGCCTTGACCACGGCGGTGACCCGCCCGAGGAAGGGGCCGATCAGCGCCGGGACGCCGCCGAGTTCACGGATGGCGGCCTCGATGGCCTCGGCGCGGGCGCGGGCGTTGTCGGCGTTCTCGGACAGTTCGCGGCGCACCGCCTCCGTCCGGGCCTGTGCGATACGGGTTTCCGCGATCTGGATTTCGGTATTGGTCAGATCGCGGACGGCACGCAGCTGCCCCAGCAGGGTAGTGATCTCGCGTGTGCTCATGGGAATCTCGTCCTTTGACGTTGACGCATCGGGTCGGCGCAACGCTGCACCGCTACTCGGACTACCCCGCACCGCCCTCCGATAACGGCCCCGCGAGTAATGACGGAAAGAAGTGGCTTGCGGTGGAGAACTTTTCGCGCCCGATCCGCACCGCACGTTTCTGAAAGCGCGACACCCTGCCCGCTTGCCAGGCTGATCGCAGTGCCGCGACCCGGTCGGGCGGTCGCGAGGCGCGAGCGAAGGAGGGTGGCCGGTGGCCGATCATCGAAAGACCATCGCGATCTACGGCGCGACCGGCTATTCCGGACGTTCGATCGCGAAAGAGCTCATCGCAATGGGACACGACGTACTGCTCACGGGCCGTTCGCCGTCGGCGCTGCGGCAGCTGTCGGCCGAACTCGGCGGCGTCGACCATCATGTGGTGGAACTGGACGACAGCCACGGCTTGGCGGCCTTGGCATCGCGGGTGGGCACCCTGGTCAACGCCGCGGGACCGTTCGCCCGTACCTGTGCCCCGGTGGCCGCCGCGGCGATCGCGGGAGGATGCCACTACGTCGACATCAGCGGCGAGCAGCAGGCCATCCGAGCATTGTTCGACACCTACGGATCCGCCGCCGCGGCAGCCGATGTGGCCTTGGTGCCGTCTGCCGCCTTCTACGCGGCACTGGCGGATCTGCTGGTGTCGTTGGCGGCCACGGGATTCGAGCGGGTCGACGATCTCGACCTCGCCTATCACATCACCGATTGGGTGCCCAGCGGCGCGGCCCTCGAGGCGCGGCTGCGCGGACTCGCGCTGCCGGTGATGGCGTTCGACGACGGCCTGGTCGAACTGCGCGGGCAGCCACCGACCCGATCGATGGACTTCCCGGCACCGATCGGCCGCCGCCGCGTCGTCGCCTATCCGCTGCCGGAGGTGCTCACGATTCCCCGGCACGTGCCGGTCCGGCGCATCCGGCCCGCGATGACGGCCTCGACGGTCGTTCCGGCCTTCGCCGAACGGTTCGCACCGCAACTGTCGCGAGTGTTCGCCTGGGGCCTGCGGTCGCCGCTGTCCGGGGCCTTCGAACGGGTCGCGGTGGCCGCCGGTGGAGGAGTGCGCACCCGAATCGCCAACGATCCCACGCACTTTCATATCGTCGCCCGGCTGTCGGGCGGCGGTATGCACCGCACCGCCGCGTTGTCGGGTCCGGGCATCTTCGACAGCACCGGCCCGATCGCGGCACGCATCGCGGGCCGCACGGTCGAGGACGACTTCACCGCGTCCGGCCCGCTCGCCGCGGCGGAGGTGGTGGACCCGGCGGAATTCCTGGATGCGTTGCGGGAGCGGGGGATTCGCTATCGGATCGACGACGCCGTCGTGGAACGGCACGACCCGGCGACCGTCAACGGCGAGTGGCGGTGATGAACAGATAGCCGATCTCTCGCGTCGCTGCCGAGCGGCGCATGAAACCGGTGAACGCGTCGATCTCCTGCTCGGTGGCATGCCTGAGGAATTCGGCACGCTTCTTTTCCACGACGGTGGCCATCACTAGTCCCGTGCGACTGACCTTGTCGGTGATGTCGGTGATCTCGACGTCGACGAAATCGTTCGCCGCCAACTGCTCACGATATTCGTCGGCGGTGCCGAGCGAGTGGATCTTGTAGGTGGCGCGCATGTGGTCGAGCACGGCTTTTCCCTCGGGGCTGACGGGCCCGCGCTCGACGACATCGGCGATCGCCAGCGGTGCGCCGGGGCGTAGCACTCGCGCGGCCTCGGCCAGCACCTGTCCGCGGTCGGGCATGTGCAGCATCGACTCCAGCGCCCAGGCGGCATCGAACGAGGAGTCGGGGAACGGCATCTTCATCGCGTCGGCCAACCGGAATTCGGCGCGCTCGGCCAGACCGAGCTCGGCGACCCGAGCCTGTGCCAGCTCGACCTGCACCCGGCTGACGGTGATACCGACGACGGACACATCCCTCGCGCGTGCCAGGCGCAGCGTCGGATTGCCGTTGCCGCAACCGATGTCGAGAATGCGCTGACCGGGCTGCGGGTCCAGGCCCGAGATCATGAGGTCGGTGAGCCGATCCGTGGCGGCCTCGCTGGGGCCGTCCTCGTCGGTGTCGTTGTCCCAGTAGCCGTAGTGCAGATTGGCACCCCACAGGTCCTCGATCCTGCCTGCCAGGCTGAACTTGTCGGTTCCGTC
Organism: Nocardia transvalensis; assembly: GCF_015477765.1. GTDB lineage: Bacteria > Actinomycetota > Actinomycetes > Mycobacteriales > Mycobacteriaceae > Nocardia > Nocardia transvalensis_A. The sequence goes on from NZ_JADLQQ010000002.1 coordinate 461,968, forward strand.
GTAGAATCCTGCGACATCATTCGTGCCGACTGTCATCAGTCTCTTCCGTCCCGTTGCGGATTTCTCTCGGGTCGTCTCGAAGTGTATTGCGGCAGCGGGCGGTCGCGGAGGAATCCGGAAGTCGCCTGTGGCCAAAGATCGAAATACGCCGACCGCACCCACCGCGGTGATCATGGTGGACGGCGACCACCTCGACTGGCCGACGATGCTGCGTGTCCTGCACGACGACTCGATCGACGTGCGACTGTCCGACCAGGCGCGGCAGACGATGACGGTCACCAGGCAGGGCGCGCTGGACACCGTGGCCGCGGGCCAACGAGTGTACGGCTGGAATCAGGCCCTCGGCCCGCTCAAGGATCGACCGCTCACCGTCGAGGAGCAGCAGGAGTTCCAGCGGCGAGTGCTGCGCTCTCATGCCGCAGGCGTCGGACCGGCCATGCCGCCGCGGGTGGCGCGGCTGGCGCTGGTCCTGCGCGCCAACGCGATGGCCCGCGGTGCGATGGGAGTACGCCCGGACGTGGTGGACCGCATGCTGTCGATGGTCGACGCCGGGGTGCTGCCGGTGATGCCGGAGATCGGCTCGCTCGGCACCGGCGACCTGCAGCCGATGGCCGCGGCCGGATCGAGCATGATCGGGGAGGGCAATCCGGTGTTCTTCCGCGGCAAACAGGTCGCGGCGGCGACGGGGTTGCGGGCCTGCCCGAGCAGTTCGTCCTCGAATCGGGGGAGGCGTTACCTCTCATCAGCGGCGGCAGCGCGCTGACGGCCCGCTTCGTCGACGCGCTCGACCGGGCCGAGCGCGATCTGGACGCCTTCACCGCCGGTTTCACCCTGTTTCTCGAGGCGACGCGGGCCGAGCAGGGCGCGTTCGACGAACGGACCCATCAGGAGCGCGGTATCGCAGAACAGGTAGACACGGCCGAGCAGATCCGAGCCCTCCATTGCGGCACCCAGTGGATGACCGAGGACGGTCGCACCCGGCTCGGCTATCACGGTCCGCGTGTGCAGGACGCCACCTCGGTGCGGTCCACACCGCATGTGCTGAGCGGACTGTGGAAGACGCTTGCCGACGCCCGGGACGCGGCGGTCAGCGAAGCGAACGCCTCCACCTCCAATCCCCTGATCTTCCCCCGCGATTCCGGCGGCTACGAGTTCGTCATCGGCGGCAACTGGGCCGCAACGCATCTCGGCGAACATATGGACAAGCTCAACGCCCAACTCACCAACCTCGCCGTGCTGTCGGAGGGGTTGTCCGGCAGACTGATGGACCCGGAGTGGAGTTACGGCCTGCCCGCGAATCTCGCCGGGGGATCGAGCCGCTCACCGACGACCGGTACCTGACCCCCGACGTCGAAGCGGCCACGGCCCTCGTCCGCGACGGAGCCTTCTCCCCGGTTGTCGACTCCGCTGATGAAGACCGTTGCGCCGCATGATCCGGCGGTCCGGGGCGCCCGGCGAACAGGCGGTATGCGCAACCGGCGTGTCGACGGTCTCTGGCCGGGTATCGAGAAGTCGTGACGTTCGACTTGACTCCCACGGCAGCGCAGCACGATCTGGCCCAGCGTGCGCACGAATTCGCGCAGGACTGCATGAGGCCCGTGGCCTCCCATTACGACCAGGCCCAGGAGTTTCCGTGGCCGGTGCTCGAAGAGGCCGCCGCGCGGGGGTTCTACAGCCCGCTGTTCTATCGCGACCTCATCGGCGACCCGACCGGGTTATCGCTTCCGATATTCATGGAAGAGCTGTTCTGGGGCTGTGCCGGTATCGGGTTGGCGATCGTGATGCCCGCCCTGGCCCTGTCGGCGATCGGCCGAGCCGCGACACCCGAGCAGATGCTGCGGTGGGCGCCCGAATGTTTCGGCACCCCCGGGGATTTGAAGCTCGCGGCGCTCGCGATATCCGAACCCGAAGGTGGCAGCGACGTGCGCCACCTGCGCACGCGCGCCGTGCGCGACGGCGACGACTGGATTATCGACGGCCACAAGATGTGGATCGGTAACGGCGGCATCGCCCACGTACACGTCGTGAACGCGGTGGTGGATGAGCAACTCGGACACCGCGGCCAGGCGCTGTTCGTGGTGCCGGGCGGCACCCCGGGATTGGAATTGGTGCGAAAGCTCGACAAGCTGGGGTGCCGGGCATCGCACACCGCCGAGTTGAAGTTCGACGGTGTGCGCGTGCCTGCGGACAATCTGCTCGGGGGAGTCGACCGGCTCGAGCACAAGCTGGCCAAGGCGCGCGAGGCAGCCCAGGACGGTGAACGCTCCGGTTCGGCCACGCTGGGTACTTTCGAGCAGACTCGCCCGCTGGTCGCCGCGCAGGCGCTCGGAATAGCCAGGGCGGCATTGGAATATATGACCGCCTACGCCAACCGGCGCGAGGCCTTCGGCGCGCCGATCATCGACCATCAGGGCATCGCCTTCCCGATCGCCGACCTGGCCACGCAGATCGACGCCGCGCGGCTGCTGACGTGGCGGGCGTCCTGGATGGCGGCCAACGGCGTGCCCTTCGAGCGCGGCGAGGGGTCGATGGCGAAGCTGGCGGCCAGCGAGGTGGCGGTGCGGGCCACCGAACGCGCGATACAGACGATGGGTGGATGGGGCTACATCACCGACCATCCGGTGGAGAAGTGGTACCGAGATGCCAAGTTGTACACCATCTTCGAAGGCACCAGCGAAATCCAGCGCATCGTGATCTCCAGTGCGCTGGGAGCGGCCGAAGGCAAGCCGCCGCTGCACATCGATCTCGAACCGTCGGGCGGCCCGCTGAACAAGATGTTCGGCCGCGGCACCGAGGTGCGAACCAGGGCCGCGGCCGCGGCATTGCTGTTGAAAGACCGTGTGCCGGAACCGATCGTGAAAGCCGCGATGAGGGTGCTCCGACCGCCCCGCTGATCCGTCAGGCCGGTGCGCCGACAGCCCGGCGGAGATGGCGGGCGAAGAGTCCGCCCGAGCTGTCGCCCATGTATGCCGGGACCTCGTGATGCCCGCCCGGGAAGGCGTGCAGCACCTTTTCTTTCGAGGCGAAGGCGTCGAACAACGCGAGGCCGGTGCGGCGGTCGATTTCCTCGTCGTCCCACGGGAGCAGGAATTCGATCGGAATGGTGATCCGTTTCGCCGCCTCGGTCAGGGCGTCGTAGACGAAGACGCCACCGAAGATCGCGGTGGTGATCCGGGGTTCGATCGCGGTCAGCGGCAGCCCGATCGCGCTGGCCAACGTCATGCCGCTGTAGCCGATCGGTGCTTCGGTGCCGATTTCGGGCAACGCCTGCAAGGCGTCGATGGTCGCCCGCCATTCCGGCACGGCACGCTCGGCCAGCGAGGTGTTGTAGTCGGTAATGATCGGGCCGAGCGGCTGGCGTGCTGCCCGAGCCTGTAAGAGGTCGGCGACCCAGTGTTGGTCCTGTGAGTTCCGCGGCCGGTCGCCGTGTCCGGGCGCGTCGATGGCGGCGACGGTGAAGCCATCGGTGGTCACGCAGCGGTGGGCGCGAGCCACGAGTCCGCGTGCCTTCTTGTGTAGGCCGCCACCGTGACCCATCAGGACCAGGGGAGCACCGTCGGAGCCGGATGCCGGTGACCACAGCACGCCGGTGACGTCGTCCAGGGTGAAGGTGCGTTCGACGACACCGTTCGACGATGTCTGCGAGGTGAAATGCATAGGTTGTTGCCTTCCGGGATTGCCTTCTCGCTCAGGCGCTCCCGGCGACCCCTATGTCGATCGCCCGACCGTGAACACGAGTGGGAGCACCCACTTGGTTACAACGTTCATGGGTCTCACCTCCTCGCGTGATGTCACGGTCTTCCGCACGCTATCAGCCCGATGCGCGGTCGGGCGATCGGGGGTGTCAATACGGCGGAGGTCGCGTTGTGGGGTGAGGCGTTCGTGCGGAAGAGGTAGGTGAGTGGAGTCGGGATGGGCCGAGTGGTGGACGCGGCGGGGGCGGAATGGGGCCTAATGTGCTGATATGTCCGGGTCTGTGTCCTCGGCCGCCGTGACCGGGCGGCGCATCACCGAGGTCGATATTCTGCGCGGGTTCGCGCTGTTCGGGATTCTCGTGACCAACGTGATCGTGATGACGACGTTGGTGACTCTCGGTGCGCCGGACCACGGTTCGGGGCCGTACTTCGACGGGCCGCTGGACCAGGTCACCACTGCCCTGGTGGATGGGCTGTTCCTCGGTCGGTTCTATCTGTTGTTCGCGTTCTTGTTCGGCTATTCGTTCACCCTGCAGATCGCGGCGGCCGAGCGGGCCGGGGTGTCGCCGCGGGCTCGGTTGCTGCGGCGCTGTGGTGCGCTGTTTCTGATCGGGCTGGCGCATGTGATGCTGCTGTGGTTCGGTGACATCCTCACCCTGTACGCGGGGATGTGCCTGATCCTGATCCTGCTGCGCAAGCTGCGACCGCGCACCGCACTGATCGTCGGCGCCGTGCTGTACGGCGTGTTCGCGCTGCTGAGTTTTCTGCCGCCGGGTAACGACGGGGTGGAAAGTCTCGGGCAGATCTTCGATCTGCGTCGCCTGTACGACGGATATACCGGCGGCTTCGCCGACACCTTCCACACGCAGGTGAGCGGGGCCCCGATGTGGATGCTGTTCATCTGGATCGGGCAGGGCGTGCCGAGCCTGGCGATGTTCCTCGTCGGCATGGCCGCGGGTAAGCGCCGCGTGCTGGCCGACGGCGCCTGGCTGCGCCGCTGGGCGCCGCGGCTGATGTGGGTGGGATTCGGTGTGGGAGTGCCGGTTTCGGCGGTCACCTTCGCCGACAGTGCCGGATATCTCGACATGCCGGGATTCTGGTTCGGGATGCAGGAGCTGGCCAACCCATGGATGACCTTCGCCTATATGGCGGTCATCGTGCGGCTCACCTGGTCGCGATGGGCGGGCGCGGTCGGGCGGCTCGCCCCGGCCGGTCGCATGGCGGCCAGCAACTACATCGGCCAATCGGTGGTGTTCATGCTCGTCTACACCGGGTACGGGCTCGGGCTCGCCGATGACCTCGCACCGCCCCTCATCGTCGTGATCGCACTGGTGACCTTCGCGGCGCAACTGTGGGTCAGCGACCGCTGGCTGCGCACCCACGCCTACGGCCCGGTGGAGTGGGTGTTGCGGGCGGCGACGTATCGGGCCAGGCCGCGGTGGCGGCGCGATCCGGCCCGATCGACCTAGCGGCCCAGACCGTCGATCACTTCGGCACCGGGCAGTCCCGCCAGCACCGAGCCGGAGATCAACAGTTTGCTACCGCGAATCCCGCTGCCGATCACCAGTTCCGGCGCGGCGGCCACCGCCGCATCGATCAGCAACGGCCAGTCGCCGGGCAGACCCACCGGCGTGATGCCCCCGTAGGCCATGCCGGTGAGCTCGACGGCCTGGTCCATCGGCGCGAACGACGCCTTGCGCACATCGAGACGGCGGCGCACGGTCCCGTTCACATCGGCCCGCGTCGTGGCCAGCACCAGACATGCCGCCAGCCGAGCCTCACCGCCGCGCTTGCCCGTCACCACGACACAGTTCGCCGACGCGGCGGTCGGCACTCCGTATGCCGCACAGAACGCGGCGGTATCGGCCAGTTCGGGATCGATCGCCGCCACGCCGATCCGTTCCCGATCCGGAATCTCCTGCAGTGCCTTCGCCACCGGCTCGGCCACCAGCTCCGGCCGGTCCACGGCTCGCTCGACCGACAAGGTCCCCGCAATGGTCCAGTTCACCCGACCCACGGTAGCGCCGGGGCCCAGCGTTCCCGCGAAGGGGCCGGTGGTGTCGATCGAGGCAACCATATGGACTGGGGAACAGGCGCCCCGATGCCCGGCCGTAGGCTGCAGTGCATGGTGATCGAGATATGAGTCGGGGTGTGTTGGTGACGGGTGCGTCGCGGGGGATCGGGCGGGCGATCGCAAGTGCGTTCGCCGAGAACGGGGATCGGGTTGCGGTGCACTACTCCTCGCGGCGAGAGGAGGCGGAGAAGACGCTGGCGGGGCTGGCGGGGGCCGGGCATGTGCTGGTCGGCGGGGATGTCGCGACCCCGGACGGGGCGGCCGCGGTCGTGGCGCAGGCCGTGGAGGCGTTGGACACCGTGCATGTGCTGGTCAACAATGCCGCGGTCAATCTGCCGCATCCGCTGCCGTCGACCGATTACGAACAGTGGCAGCAGGTTTGGCGCCAAACCGTCGATGTCAATCTGCTCGGTACCGCACACGTCTCCTACTGCGCGGCGCGGCACATGATCGAGCGCGGCGTGCCGGGGCGCATCGTGAACGTCGGCTCGCGCGGCGCCTTCCGCGGCGAGCCCGACCATCCCGCCTACGGCGCGACCAAGGCCGCGGCGCAGGCGATGGGCCAGTCGCTGGCGGTGTCATTGGCGCCCTACGGTATTGCGGTCGCCTCGGTCGCCCCCGGCTTCGTCGCCACCGAACGTGTCGCCGACCGTCTCACCGACGAAGTCCGCTCGCAGAGCCCCTTCGGCCGCGTCGCCGAGCCGGCCGAAATCGCCGCCGCCGTCCGCTATCTCGCCTCGGCCGAGGCCGTCTGGAGCTCCGGCGCCGTCCTCGACGTCAACGGCGCCTCGTATCTGCACTGACCCCTGGTCAGGGCCGAATCTCGTTGGCGGCGACCACCACTCGCGCGTCGTCGGCGGGAACGTGGGTGATGTTGCGCATGCGGCCATGGGTATCGCGCACCCCCGGCGGCAGGGACATCGTGTAGCGGGACAGGGCCTCGCGCAGCACGACGGTGCCCTCCATGAGGGCCAGGCTCGCGCCGATGCAGCGGCGCACCCCGCCGCCGAACGGGAACCAGGTGTTGGTGGCGACGCTGCCGTCGAGGAAGCGCTCCGGGCGGAAACGATCCGGATCCGGGTGGCGATCCGGATTGCGATGGGCCAGCACGATCGAGGTGGACACCACCGTGCCCGCCGGCAGATCCCAGCCGCACAGGGTCAGATCGCGGGTCAGCCGCCGCATGGTGCCGCCGATGACGGTGCGGCGGCGCATCGCCTCCTTGAGCACCGCCTCCACATATTTGTCGTCGCCCTCGCATGCGGCACGGCGAGCCCGCTCCTGCACCTCGGGTGCCGCCGCCAGTTCGCGGAACGCCCACGCCAGCGCCGAGGCGGTGGTTTCGTGCCCGGCCAGCAGCAGGGTGACCAGCTGATCGCGCAACTCCTCATCCGACAGCGGGGCGTCGTTCGGATTCTCCCCGGACCCGACCGCCAGCAGCCGCGACAGCACATCGGCGCGCTGATCCAGATCCGGATGCGCGCGGCGGCGGGCGATCTCGGCGAACAGCAGCTCGTCGAGCCGGGACTTGTCGTCGTAGAAGCGTTTCCACGGACCCATCCCGTGCAGCCACGACCAGGACAGACCGATGAAGACGATCGGGTCCAGCTGGATGGTGCGGCGCAGTAGCGGGGCCAGCTCGGCGCGGCGGTGCTCCTCGGTCACCCCGAAGACGACCTGCATGATCACGTCCAGGGTGAGATCGTTCATCCGGGCCAGTGCGGGCACGGTCGAACCGGGCGACCACTGGTCGATGTGCGCCTTGGCGATCGCCGCCACCAGTTCGCGGTACCCGTGTAGCGCCGAGCCGGTGAACGCCGGCATGAGCAGTCGCCGCGCGCGGGCGTGTTCGGCTTCGTCGGTCAGCAGCACCGAATGTTCGCCCATGAGCGCACCCAGCGCCCGATTGCCTTCTCCCGCGTGCAGATCCGCCGGATCGGCGGCGAAGATCTCGCGAATGTGCTCGGGCCGGGAGAACACCACCATCTGCTCGGAGAACGGCGGAGTGAATCGCAGGGTGAACACATCGCCGTAGCGGCGGCCCATGGCGGTCATGAATTGGTGACGCCGCTGCGAAAACGCGATCGTCTGGATCAGCCTCGGCAATCGAGGGCCGGGTGGATAGGTGGCTTTACCCATGGTGGTCCTCCCGAGACCGCGTCGGTGCGGCACTACGAATCGCGCGCGTGCCGTTTACGTTAGGCCGAATTCGGGGCAGGCCCAAGAGCCGAGCCGGATCAGCGCCGGGAACCATTGGGGACCACCAGGACTCGGGCACCGTCCGCGGGGACGGTGGTGATGTTGCGCAGGCGGCCGCGCTCGGGTGCGGCGCCGGGCGGCAGGGACAGGGTGTAGCGCGACAGGGCCTCGCGCAGCACGGCGGTGCCCTCCATGAGGGCGAATCCGGCGCCGATGCAGCGGCGCACCCCGCCGCCGAACGGCAGCCAGGTGTTGGCGGCGACGCTCCCGTCGAGGAAACGCTCCGGGCGGAAGGTGTCGGAATCGGGGTGGTGTGCCGGATCCTGGTGCGCCAGCACGATCGACGTGATGACGTAGGTGCCCTCCGGAAGTTCCCACCCGCCCAGGGTCATATCGCGGTTCACCCGGCGTATGGCCGCGCTGATCACGGTGCGGCGGCGCATCGCCTCCTTCAGCACCGCCTCCAGATATTTGTCGTCGCCCTCGCAGGCGGCGTGGCGGGCCCGCCGCTGCACCTCGGGGGCGGCGGCCAGTTCGTGGAACGCCCAGGCCAGCGCGGAGGAAGTGGTTTCGTGACCGGCCAGCAGCAGGGTGACCAGCTGATCGCGCAACTCCTCGTCCGACAGCGGCGCATCGGCCGGATTCTCGCCGCTGCCGACCGCCAGCAGCCGCGAGAGCACATCGGCGCGCGGATCCCGGTGCGCCTGGGCACGCCGGTGCGCGATCTCGGCATACAGCATCCGGTCCAGCTCGGCGACGGCGGCATAGAAGCGCTTCCACGGCCCGATACGGCGCAGCTGCGGTATCGCCAAGCCGTAGAACACGATCGGGTCGAGTTGAATGACGCGGCGCAACCGCGGCGCCAGCTCGGCGCGGCGGCGCTCCTCGGTCACCCCCAACACGACCTGCATGATCACGTCCAACGTGAGATCGTTCATCCGCGCCAGAGCCGGCAGCGTCGACTGCGACACCCACTCGTCGATGTGGTCCTTGGCGATCGCCGCCACCAGTTCGCGATAGCCGTGCAGCGCCGAGCCGGTGAACGCCGGCATCAGCAGCCGCCGCGCGCGGGCGTGTTCGGCCTCGTCGGTCACCAGCACCGAACGGTCACCCACGATCGGGCCGAACAGCCCATTGCCCTCCCCGGCGTGCAGATCCGCCGGATCGGCGGCGAAGATCTCGCGAATGTGCTCGGGCCGGGAGAACACCACCAGATGGCCGGCGAACGGTGGCACCAGCCGCAGCGTGAACGTATCGCCGTAGCGGCGGCGGACTCTCGCCTCGAACTGCTGTCGTCGTCGCGCGAACAACAGCGTCTGAACGAGCCTGGGCAGCCGGGGACCTGGTGGATAGCTGGCGGTCGCCATGTCGAACCTCCCACGGGCCGCGCCGCTGCGGCCAGCGATAGTGAGCGTACGTTCTAATACGATAGGCGAACCTCCGGCCGCGCGCCAGCCCCGCGCCGTTACTGGCACAAGGCGTGCGCGAGCATTGCCATCGAGTCGATTCCGCCGGAGGTGGCCGCACTTTCGGGCAGTCCGGTCACCGAGACGGTCACCGCGCGCCCCTCGGCCGTGGCGCCGGAAAACGTGAGATATCCGTAGATGCCGCCGTTGTGGCCGACATAGCGGGCACCGCAGGGCAATTGGGCGTAGCCGACACCCAGCCCGTAGGACAGCGTTGCGGCGTCATCGATGGGCACGCCGGTGAGCATCTGCCGAAGCTGTTCGGGTGCTACGACTTTCCCGTCCACCAGCGCCGCATAGAAGCGGTTCAGATCCGCGCCGGTCGACACCAGCGCCCCGGCGGCCCACGGAACCGACGGCTCGACGCGCGAGACGTCGGTACGCACGCCGTCGATGGCGGCGTACCCGTGCAGGTACGGCTCGCGTATCCCGAGCTCGCCCGGCCCCGGCATTATCGTGTCCGGCAGTCCCAAGGGCGCGAGTATGCGCTCGCGCAACTGTTCGGCATACGGGCGACCGGTGACCCGTTCGACCAGCATTCCCGCGACGATGTAATTGGTGTTGGTGTATTCGAACCGCGTTCCGGGTGCGAATTTCGCGGGAAGGCGCAATGCTGCAGCAATCTCTTCCTCGGGCGTGAATGTCCGCCCTGTCTGCGCGGCCCGGTACTCATCGATCTCCGGAACCTCGGTCAGCTCCGGCAGTCCGCTGCGATGCTGCAGGACCTGACGCACGGTGATCGCGCGGCCGTCCACCCCGTCTCCGGCGAGCACGCCGGGCAGGTAGGTCTCGACCGGCTCGTCCAGAGCGATCTTTCCCTCCGCGACGAGTTGCAGCACCATCGCGGCGGTGAATGTCTTGGTGATGCTGCCGACCCGCACGTGCTGTGGCACATCGGTGGGGATCGGGGCGCCGGCGGTATCGGCGGTGCCCGCACTCAGGGTCACCGTGCGGCCGTGATCGGTAAGCGTGGCGACCGCGCCCACACCACCGGCGCGGATCAGCCCGTCGAGGTCACCGCGGACGGCCTGGACCCGATCGGTAGGTGGCGGCGTGGAAGGGGGTGCCGTGGTGCTGCCGGAACATCCGGCCAGCACCAGGACCGCCGAGCCGAGCAGCAACGGTGTCAGGCGCATTCGTCGACACTAGAAAGGCCAACGCGCACAGCACATCCGGCACAACCCTGAGAACAACCCCTATTCGGGCATCGATCGGAGTCAGTACCCGCTGCGGCGCCCGATTTGGCATCATTTGTCCGCAAATGCTCAGCAATCGACCGTTTGGGTCATATCATTGTGCTATGCCCACACTTCGTGTTGCCGGGCGCACCGACATGTTCGCCGGTGACGCGTGGCAGGCGGCGTTCGCGATCGGCTGCGCCTCGGTGGTGCTCGGCGTGGTCATCACGGCCTGGCCGGATAAATCGGTGCGGGTCAGCGGGTTGTTGTTCGGCCTGTGCCTGTTGCTGACGGCGCTGTGGCAGCTGCTGGTCGCCTTCCGCGCCCCGATCCGGCGCGGGCTGCGAATCCTCGAAGTCGTCACCGCGATGCTGACCGTGCTGCTGGCACTGTGGTGCATGCAGAGCGGGGACTGGGTGCCGCTGCTGGCGCTGTGGGTCGGGATGGGCTGGGCGATCCACGGCATCGTGCAGGCCATCGTCGCGGTGTGGTCGGACGATCTCCCCGGCACCAGCCGTCTCGAGGTCGTCGGTCTGCTCACGCTGATCATCGGACTGGTGGTCATCGTGTGGCCGATCGAAACCATCGCCGCACTGTCGGTGCTGGTGGGTGTGTGCCTGATTCTGTTGGGCCTGCTCGACATTCGCACCGCGGCCCACATCGGCCGTCCCACCGTGGGGGAGCAGGTGGGCGTGCACGGGCTGCTGCGGTCGCAACCGGGGCGCAGCACCTGAGATCGCCCTAGGGTCGAGGCATGGCTGTCGTACACCACACCACCCTGCGCCGACCAAACTGGAACTGCTGAGCGAGTGGCTGCCCACCCGGCCCTGGTATCGCGGGCGAGAGGAAGCTCACCAGGCGCCACCGCGCCCGTTCGCGATCGAACAGGCGCATCGTGTCATGCAACTGCATGTCGCCTGCCGGGCAGCGAGATGCCCGTGCAAGGCCGCAGCGCTCCAAGCGCTGGTCGAGGCCGGCTGCGTCGTTCCCTCCACGACCAAGCCGCGGTGAGGATGGATTCGCATGCTCGATGAACGGCTGCTGTTTCCGAATGCCGAGCAGTTGCAGCGCGCTTTTCGGGGAGATACCGCGGTGTCGGCGTCTGCGGACCTGACGGGCGCTTCGTCCGCGATGATTCCGCTGCATCGCAAACGGAGTGCGGCAATCCAGCTGATGCGCCAGCCGGATCTGGTGTCCGGCAACCAATTTCGGGCTGCGGTCCGAGATTTGGTGGCCACCGAGGGCGAGCTTACGGCTCTTGCGGCGACGATCGATCGAACAGTGGCACGAATCCTCCAGGGACGTCGACGCGTCTCGGGTGTATGGCACGCCGAAACCGTCGGGATGGTCATCTCCAGGATGGCCGAGCTGTGGCTGAACTACCTCGACAGCAACCGGCATCAGGACGCGTTCTGGATCGCGCGTATCAGCGATGCCTACAACTGTCTGATCGCGGACCTGGCAACCGGCCCTAGATTACCGCCGGATATGTGAGCGGGCTTTGTCCGCACGATGGGCGCTTCCAAATCGGCTGCGCGCACGCGTTATTGGTGTGGTTCCTAACCAGAACGACCCTGCTGTTGCGGCCGGACGGCTACGTGGCGTGGGTCGGTGAAGATCAGCAGGAGCTGCTCGGCCGATTGCCCGAGTGGTTCGGCGCTGCCGTCGGCTGAGTCCGCGCGCGGGCGACGGTGGCGAACAATTCGGCGGCGCGGCGGGCGGCGGGGTTCTGCGCCATGGAATTTCGGATGGCGATGCCGATATGCCGGACGGGGGTCGGGTCGGTCAGTGCGACCGCGACCAGACCGGCGGGCAGGTGCGCGGCGGCGATCCGGGGTAAAACCGTGATTCCGATGCCCGTGGCGACGAGCGAGAGTGCGGTGTGATAGTCCGGTGCCTGGACCTGGAAGCGCGGGACGATGCCTGCCCGGGTGCAGGCATCGAGGGTGATCTGCCGGCACGACCCGTCGTGGTGCTCGTTGTCGATCCAGGCCCGGTCGCCGAGGGCGGCGAGGGGGATCTCGGTGCGCCGGGCGATCGGATCGTCGGCGCGGACCGCGACGACATAAGGGTCGGCGGCGAGCCGGTGCACCGATACGGTCGGCGATCGGCTCGCGGCGGGTTCCTCGGTGAAGATCTCGATATCGTGGCGTCCCTCGCCGACTTCGATGGTCCGCAATTCCAGTCGCAGATCGGGAAATTCGGTGCGCAGCGCGTCGACGATCGGCGGCAGCCACAGCGCGCCCACCGATGAGATATAGCCGAGGGACAGGCTGCCGACCCGGCCCGCGCGCAGGTCGTCGACGACCCCGTCGAGGCGGGCGAGCTCCTCGAACAGCGCCTCGGATGCGGCGGCGAGGGCGTGTCCGGCGGCGGTGGGGGCGATGCCTCGGCCGACCCGCTCGACCAGCTGCAGGCCGGTCTCGCGCTGCAGGGCCGCCAGCTGTTGGCTTGCCGCCGAAGGGGTGTAGCCGAGTGCCGAGGCGCTCGCTCGGATCGATCCGGTCGCGATGACTGTCCGAAGCAGTCGGAGCCGGGTGACATCGAGCATGCCGAAACTGTACAGCAGTGCTTAACGAATGTGCTTGATCGTTCGCTTGTTCTGTTCCTTCCGGATGCTCAGGATGGTCGGGTGGTCACCGAATCTCGTCCTGCAGAACTCGCCCGTTCGACGACACCGAGCGTCGACCTTCCTTCTGTCGCAGCGGTTGTGGTCGCGGTCGTGCTGTGGGCCTCGGCGTTCGTTGCGATTCGCGATATAGGACCGGCACTGTCGGCGGCGCCGATGGCACTGTTGCGGCTCGCGGTGGCAGCCGTGACGCTGACGATCCTGGTCGGTCTCAGACATCGCGGAGGGAGCCGAGTACCGCGGTCTCGCGTGCCGTGGCTGTTGATCATCGGCTATGCCGTGCTGTGGCTGGCCGGCTACACCGTCGCGCTGAACGCTGCCGAGCGGCACGTGGACGCCGGCACGGCCGCGCTGCTGGTCAATCTTGCTCCGCTGCTGGTCGCCATCGGGGCCGCGGCCCTGCTGCGCGAGGCACTGCCACCCGCATTGCTCGTCGGGGTGCTGGTGTCGCTGGCCGGTGTCGCCGCAATTGCGTTGGGCGCCACCGGACATCGTGACGGCATCGGAGTGGCCCTGTGCCTGCTGGCCGCCGTGCTGTACGCCGCCGGTGTGCTTATCCAGAAGGCCGCGCTGCGCCACGTCGATGCCCTCACCGCCATTTGGCTCGGCTGCGTCATTGCCACAGTCGTCCTGCTGCCGTGGACGCCCCAGCTGATCAGCGAACTCTCGGCCGCTCCGGCGCGCATCATCGCCGAGGGGGTCTATCTCGGAGTGTTCCCCACCGCAATAGGTTTCACCGCCTGGTCCTATGCGCTACGCCGCACCGACGCAGGCCGCCTCACCACCTCGAGCTACGCCGTGCCCGCGGTCTCGGTCCTACTGTCCTGGCTGCTGCTCGGCGAGATACCGACAGCCTGGGCACTCATCGGCGGCACAATTTGCCTTGTGGGAGTAGCAATCTCGCGCCGCCGCCCCTAGATCCTCCACCGTCACTGACGCACCCGTTCGATGGGCGGTGGCGCGCTGGATAGATGGGTGGCGGCCCAGGTTGCGATGTGGTCGATCAATTCGGCATCCACCGGGCGGCTGTATTGCGCACGGTAGGTACGCAGGGTCGCGGGGCCTGGCTCCCGGCGTAGAAGGTGGGTGAGATCGGGCATCCGGCAGATTTCGGTCGGGCCCGGGACGATCCGTGCGATGGTGTCGAGGTCGGCCGGATCGATCTGGCGGTCCTTGTCGCCGGTGATGGCGAGAACGGGCGAACGAATCGCGGCGAGGTCGGGTTTCGGGTCGTAGGCCAGGTACTCGCGCAGCCAGCCCGAGGGCCGTATCCCGTAGATCCGCCGGTTCGGGTGAGCCTTGTGCTGGGCGAACAGGCGCTCGATCTGCTCGCGGGGGGGTTCGATGGAACAGCCGGAGCGCAATGCGCACCGGCCAAGGGATTTCGTCGGGAGTCAGACCGGCTGCCCAATACGAGAAGGCACCCTCGCCCGTCTGCGCCGCACAACCGAGCAGGACTGCGACCGCGGCACCGGCGTGAGCCGCGAGCCAGGCCGCGTGCAGGGCGCCTTCGCTGTAGCCGACGACGCCGACAGGGCCGAATTCGGGCCGCCCGGAGAGCGTTTGCAGTACCACGGCCGCATCGTGGCGATGCTGGAAGAAACCGGCGTGCCAGGTGCCCGGGGTCTGCCCGGCGCCGCGGCGATCGTACCGGTAGCTGGCGATCCCTCGCGCCGCGAGAGCCGAGGCAAGCGCCTGGCCGAGCGCGATCCGGGCCGCACCGCGGTTGCCGTCGCGGTCGGTCCGGCCGGGGCAGAGCAGCATGACGGCCGGATGTGGCCCTTCGCCTTCTGGCAGCACGAGCGTTCCGGCGATGGGGATCCCATCGTCGGTCGTAATGGTGAGCGCTTGTGCGCGCGCTGGCGTCGCCATTTCGCCCCCCTAACTCCCCACTGAAGATCAAGGCGCACACAAGTATACGTATACACACTCAAGTCGACCAGGGGTACCAGTGACCGAACAGGCTGCTATCGGTAACCCCGTTTGAGCAGGTACTTGGCTCCTGCCTCGAAGCTCTCCGGGCTCAGCAGCTCGAAGCCGAATACGTCGGCGAGACGGTCGGTCGTGTTGAACGCGGTGCACACGGCCAGTGCGTCCTCGATCTGCTGGCGTGAGACGCCTGCCGACAGCACGTCCCGCATGTCCTCGGCGCCCACCTTTCCCTCGCGGGTCAGCTTGCCGAGCAGCCGTAGCGTTGCTCGCAGCCCGTCCTCGATGGGTGCCGATTCCAGGTCGGCCAGCACCGCTTGTACTTTCGTGCTGTCCTGGTAAGCCTGGCCCGCGGCGGCAGTGTGTGCACCGATGCAGAACGCGCACTCGTTCACCTTCGACACGAAGGCCGCCATCAGTTCTCGGTCGGCCACCGACCAGGCGGAAGGACCGCGCATCGCCTCGTGGGTGAACCTCTTCGCCCGAGTGCCGTAGAAGCCGGGGCGGTAGAAGACCAGCTTGGCGGCGTCCGGGACCGGCTGCCCGGAGAACATCCGAATGAGCGCGAACAGCAACTTGGTCCCGGGGCTGTAGCCGCGGTTGAGGATCTCGAGTCGCATTACACGTCCTCCGTGCCGGCGGTTGCCTCGGCCAGGGCCGCCAGTCCCGCGTCGTACAGCCGGGCGGACTCGCCGACCGCTGCGCATACCACCAGCTCGAAGATCTGGTCCTCGCTGAAGCCCGATGCCTTGGCCGCCGCGAAGTCCGCGTCGGTGACCTGCGTCGGCCGGGTGGCAACCTTGTCGATCAGCGTATCCAGGGGAGGGGGCAGACCGGCGTTGTCGAAGGCATGCGCTCGCTGCTCCCGAGATGTCTTGCCCCCACCGCTCAAAACGCGATCCACCAACGCTCGAAACGCTGCACGCTTGCTGTCCTCATCCGGCACGGCACCCTCCGCCCTCGCCAGCCCGGCTGTCTGCTCGGTCACGTACACAATAGGCGCGCGACCGAGCAGACCGTGCCGAACTCGGCGATACGGTGAAAACGCTTGCGCAATAGCCGATTACTCCGGACGAGCGAAGGTACCGGGACCGCCGGTGCGGTAGGGGTTTCCGGCTTGTTCGCAGGACGTTACCGTACGTCCATCTGGTTTTCGTTGTCGGCGTTTAACTTTGGCGTCCGACTGCTCGAGCCGATGGAGCGTGTATGCAACGGTTCCGGACCGCTGGCCGTGCTGTGGTGGTGTCTGCCTCTGTCGTGGCAGCCCTGATGTTGCCCGGGGCGGCGCGAGGCGAGCCGCCGGGGATTCCGACCGCCGAGGCCGCACGCGGCATGTTGCAGGCCCTCACGGTCTCCGGAGAAGGCACGATGAGCGGCTACTCGAGGGAGAAATTCCCTCACTGGAGCACGACATCCGGTGACTGCGACACCCGCGAAACCGTGCTGCAACGCGACGGCACCGGCGTGAAGGTCGATGCGCAATGCCGCCCCACCACCGGCACCTGGCACTCTCCCTACGACAACAAGACGGTGACCGATCCCTCCGGCGTCGACATCGATCATGTTGTCCCGCTTGCCGAGGCATGGCGGTCGGGTGCGCGCGAATGGGGCACCGCCCAGCGTGAGAAGTTCGCCAACGATCTGGCCGGTCCGCAGCTGATCGCGGTTACCGCGTCGTCCAATCGGCAGAAGGGCGATCAGGACCCGTCGCAATGGCTTCCGCCCAACCTCGCCTATCGGTGTACCTATGCGCAGATGTGGGTCGCGGTGAAGTCGGCGTGGCATCTCACCCTCCAGCGAACCGAGAAGGATGCCCTCTCGACGGTGCTGCGGAACTGCTGAGGGCTCAGCCGATGCCTTTGCCGGATCCGGCAACTAGCAATTTGCCAGTTATTTGAATTGAGAGCCCTATATCTTCGAAATGGGATCTCATGGCCGTAACATATCGCCGCCAATCCCCTCCATTTTGTTTGCTACAAGTTAGCCTGAGGTATGGCGAAGATTCTGGCATTCACCTCTCCCGCCGAAGGGCACCTTTATCCGATTACCCCCGTCCTGGCCGAGTTGGCGGCGCGTGGGCACCAGATCACGGCGGTGACCCTGCCGGGTGCCGAGGGCAGCCTGCCGCCCGGTATCGCCGTGCGACCCCTCCCGCCCGCGCTGGCGGAGGCCGAGCTCGACGATTGGGATGCGAGGGGTCGGGTCACACGTCTGCGGGCGGCCGTGCGGACACTCGTCGGACGGATGACCGACGAGGTCGAGGCCCTGCAGGCGGCAATTGCGGCGGAGGACCCGGACGCCCTGCTCATCGACGTGTCCGCCCCGGGCGCGCAGATCTATGCCGCCGCCAGCGGCCTGCCGTGGGCGTCGTGGGCGCCGATGTTGTTGCCGCTCCCGTCGCGCGGCGTGCCGCCCTACGGTCCCGGACTCGTTCCCATCCGGGGTCCGCTCGGCCGGCTCCGCGACAGCGCACTGCAGTGCGTGATCGACCACTACTGGGATGAGGTCCTGCCGGAGTTGAATCGGATGCGGGTCTGGTACGGGCTCTCTCCGCTCCGCCACACCGTCGACTACTTCCGGCAGCCGCCACTCCAGCTCAATTTCACCGCGCCGCCGTTCGATGACGTGCGCCGGGACTGGCCGGACTCGATACGGCAGATCGGCCCGGGCCTCTGGGCGCCGACGGCACCGCGACCGGACTGGCTGGACGCGATCGATCGGCCGCTCGCGCTCGTCACATGCTCGAACGAATTCCACAACGACGGCATGCTGGCCCAGGTCGCCATGGATGCGCTCGTCCGCAGCAAGCTCTACACGGTCGTCACCTCGGGGGCGATCGATCCGTCGACCTTCCGGGTGCCACCGAATGCACGCGTCGAACGGTTCCTCCCGCACCATCTGCTGCTGGACCGGGCCGCGGTCGTGGTCTCGCACGGCGGGATGGGCATTACGCAGAAGGCCTTGGCGGCCGGTGTTCCGGTGTGCGTGGTCCCGTTCGGGCGCGACCAGTACGAGGTGGCGCGCCGCGTGGTCGGCAACGAGGCCGGTGTATGGGTGTCGAAGAACAAACTGACACCGCAGCGGCTGCACGCCGGTGTGGAGGCGGCCATGGCCTGCCGTCCCGGCGCGGCTCGTGTGGCGGCCGGATTCGCCGCGGCCGGTGGGGTCACCCGCGGTGCGGATCTGCTGGAACAGCACCTGGTCCGGGTGCCGGTCGCCCGCCCGGCGCATGCGGGTTCGGGCACCGTGGGATTTCGGCCGCCCCGCAGCGCGCCGGTCATCACCGCGTCCGATAGCGAGGAATTCACGATGCCCGACGCGACCCGAGCGTCCGGCGGGGAGCTTCGGTAATCGGACGATGGTGCGTCACCATCTCCATCGGTGGTCGGATCGGCCCGGCGCGAAGCCACGCCCGGCGTGACCGATGCCACGGGGTGGGATGAATTGCGGTTACTGTCCCTGTGTCGATCTTCAACGCAGCCGCCGTTTCAGAGGGATGTCGATGTCGCTGACACGTCGAGGGTTCATCGCCGCAGCGGCGCTGGGTGCTGCGGCGGCGTCGGGGGGAAGTCCGGTCGCGCAGGCCGATGCACGGGTGGTGAATCCGGGGGAGTCGGACTATTCGATGCTGACGTTGCGCGGGTACAACCGGCGGTTCGTGGCGCAGCCGCGACGGGTGCACGTGCCCGGCGGTGCCGAGGAGGTGGGGGAGGCGGTCGCGCGGTCGGTGCGTGACAGGCTGCGGATCGCGGTGCGGTCGGGCGGGCACTGCTTCGATGATTTCGTCGACAGCGCACAGGTGATCGTGGATCTGGGGCGGATGAACGACGTCCGCTGGGACGAGCAGTATCGCGCGTTCTCCGTCGGCGCCGGAGCCGAACTCGGTGCCGTCTACACAGCGCTGGGGCGCTGGGGCGTGACCGTGCCCGCCGGAATCTGTAAAGGCGTCGGCGCGGGCGGGCACATCAGCGGCGGGGGATACGGCCCGCTGTCGCGGCGGCACGGTCTGGTGGCCGACCATCTGTACGGGGTCGAGATGGTCACCGTGGACGCCCGCGGCGACACGTCGGTGGTTGTCGCCACCGCAGACGGGCCGCATCGGGATCTGTGGTGGGCGCACACCGGCGGCGGTGGCGGGAACTTCGGTGTGGTGACCCGATTCCTGTTGCGCTCACCGGATTCCGATGGCGCCGATCCGGCCCGAGCCCTGCCCCGACCGCCCGCCACCATGCTCACCGCGCGGCTGTTCCTGCCCGTCACCACCGAGGAGTCGTTCGTCCGCTTCCTCGGCAACTACCTCGACTTCTTCTCCCGCCACCGCGATCCCGGCAACCCGTACGCGGGACTGTATGCGCCGCTGAACATCCGGCCCACCGGTACCGGGTTCGCGGAGATGCTGATCCTGCTCGACGCCGACCCGCCGGATGCACAAGCGCGCCTGGACTCCTTCATCGCCGCCGTGACCGACGGCGTGGTGCCCGGAGCGCTGATCGAGCCACCCACCCGGGCGTCCTACGCCGACACCGTCGACCAGGCCTACTACGCGAAGGCGCCGACACCGCCGCGCGTCAAGATCAAGGCGGCCTATCTGCGCCGGCCGTACACGCGCGAGCAACTGCGAATCTGCTACCGGCACATGGTCGATCCGAGCGTCATCGGCGAATCCCAGCTGGAGTTCCTGCCGTTCGGCGGTGCCATCAACGCGATCGCCCCCGGGGCCACCGCCATGCCCGCACGGGATTCGTTCATGAAGATGCTCATCCACGCCGCATGGCGGCTGCCCACCGACGACGACCACTTCATCGGCTGGGCGCGACGGATGTACCGCGAGATCTACGCCGACACCGGCGGGGTGCCGGTGCCCGACGATCGCAACAGCGGCAGCTACATCAATTACCCCGACCCCGACCTCGCCGACCCGTCATGGAACGCCTCCGCCGTGCCGTGGCATGCTTTCTATTACGGCTCCGGATATCCCCGCCTGCAGCAGGTGAAGGCGGCTTGGGACCCGAATGATGTATTCCGTCACCGGTTGTCGATCGAACTACCGTGAGGCGCCGGACTCAGGTCAGCGCCAGCACTCGGCAGGGGCCGCCGGTGCCACCGGAGTGTTTGGGTGCGCCGACCACGACGGTGGCTCCGGTCGCAGGCACCGCCGCGAGGTTGGCCAGCATCTCCACGCCGTAGCGGCCCGCGCCGAGAAATGCTGTGTGCGCACCGAAGTCGCGGCTCGACGAATGGTCCAGGCTCAGGGTGTCCACTCCGGCACCGACGATATTGCGCTGTGTCACAAGGAATTTCGCGGCATCCGCGGCGAACCCGGGAGCGTGCGGAGTGCCACCCGCGTCGAGGTTGAGGAATGCGGCCGGGGCGGCCAGCCGCCGCTCCCATCCCGAATACATCGCCACGAAGGCCCGTTCGGGGATGCGGCCGTGCCGGGCCTCGAAGGCGTCGATATCGGCCACGGTCACCATCGTGTCGGCGTCGGAGGCGGCGCGGGCGCTGATATCGAGCACGATCAGCGGGGCGACCAGATCCTGCGCGGGCAGCTTGTCCACGCTGATGCCGCCGGGATCACGGTGGATCGGCGCGTCCACATGGGTGCCGGTGTGCTCCCAGAGCGCCAGCGCCTGACGATTGAATCCGCCGACCGCGTGCCAGCCCACCGGAATCGTCGCGAACGGCGGATTGCCCGGCCACACCGGCAACTCCGGGCTCAGGGTATGGGTCAGATCCACCACCGATCCGCTGCGCGCGGACGCCGGTGCCGCCACCGGAACCGCCGCGGCGACCACACCGAGCGCACCGAACAGGCCACGCCGCGACAGCCGTGCCGCGTGGACGGCACTGTCGTGGGCCATACGGACGATGCGGGGTGCGCACATATCCGCTGCAGCATACGTCGTGATCACACCGAATCGGCCCGGCGACGCGCGAATCCGGCTAGCCTGCCCGCATGGGGAGTTCCGAGGCGGCACGGCTGTGCGAGGTCACCGGGGTGCGGCGAGAAGCCGTGGACGCGCTCGGCGCGCTCGACGACCGCCACTATGCGTTCCTGTGCGAAGCCTTCGAGAATGCGCGCGACACCCGCGAACGCGAACTGAGCCGAGCGATAGACAAGGGGCTGACCATGGTCCCGGGCCTGGTGCGCCCGATGGTGCGGCGCATCCTGTTCTCGTAGGGGGGATCCGACGATGACGAATCTCGAGGCGCGCGCCGAAGTGATCAAATTGGCGCGGGAACTGCTGGTGGAGCCCGGCGAGTTGAGGTTTCTGGAAGATGCTGCGCCCGAGGCGATCCGCACCTTCCGCAAGGACGTCCACCGCCGACTCGACGCACCGCACCGGCCGATGTTCCAGCGGCTGGCCCGGGTGAGCGCGCTGGTGCCCGGTCCCTTGGCGGTGCGCATCGCGATGCGCTTCTACGGGCCGATGTTCGTGGGCATGGTCGCCACCGAGGTGCCCCCCGAGCGGGCTGTCGGGCTCATCGGCCACGTGCCGACGCAGTTCCTCGCCGACGCGACACCGTATGTCGACCCCGATGCGGCCGGACCCATCCTGCACGGGCTCCCGACCGAGACCATGATCCCGACCATGCTGGAGCTGTTGCGCCGCAAGGACTATGTGACGCTGGCCCGGTTCGTCGCCGCCGCGTCCGACGAGCTGATCTTCGAGGTCCTGCCGCATATCGAATCGGGCGAGGATCTGCTGCTGATCGGCTTCAACGCCGAGGTCGCCGACGTCGCCGGACGATTCGACACCATCCTGGGTGCGTTGCCGCCCGACCGGCTGCGCAGCCTCGTCCAAGCCGCCGTGGACACCGACCGCTTCGTGGAGACCCTCACCATCCTGCAGTTCCTGCGCGCCCCGACCCTCACCCGCATCGCCGACACCACCGCCGACATGGGCCCGCAGGTGATGACCGCGCTCGTCGAAGCCGCGCATCGCGAGAACGCCTGGGCCGAACTGATTCCGGTCGCCGCGGCGATGTCGGGGGACCGGCTGGAGAAATTCGCGGCACTCGATGTCTGGACCGAGGAAGCGCTCACCGGCGTGGTCCGTGCGGCCGCGAGTCACGACCTGTGGGCCGAATTCGTTCCCCTGGCCGCGGCCACACCCGACGAGCGGTTGCGTATTCTCGCCGAACTCCCGGTCTGGCACGAGATCGATAGCGCACCATTGTTGTCGGCCATCGAGGCCGCCGACGCCCAGGCCGATCTCGCGGTCCTGGTGTCGGCGTTGCCTCGGTAGCCCGGGTTCTACCTATTTCAGCGAATGCCTCCATCAGTGTCGGAAGCGCATTGTTCGACTGTCAATGGGATGTGGCCGACGATAGCCGTACCGATCGGATCGCGTCGTCAAACGTGAAGAATCCGACAAGAGATCGAGTGTGGCGGCGCACTAGTGTGATCGGGGAAGCTCGACCGGAAGGAGCGCCGCCATGGGTAAGGTCCACCCGCACATCGACGATACGCTGCGCAGATTCATCGGGGAGCAGCCGATGTTCTTCGTGGCGACCGCACCCTCACACGGCGGGCGTGTCAACGTGTCGCCGAAGGGTTATCGGGATACCTTCGCCGTCCTCGACGATCACACGGTCGCCTATCTCGACCTGTTCGGCAGCGGTGTCGAGACGATTTCGCACCTGCGGGAGAATGGTCGCATCACCATTATGTTCTGCTCGTTCACCCGTAATTCGAAAATTCTGCGCCTGCAGGGCACCGGTCGCGTGGTGCGCCCCGACGATGCGGAATTCGCCGGACTGCGAAACCATTTCGGGACCGAACACCCGGGTGTGCGGGCGGTGATCGTCGTGGATGTCGAGCGGATCGCCGACTCCTGCGGTTACAGCGTCCCGTATATGGAACTCGTCGACGAGCGCCCGGTGTTGGACAAGTCGCACGCCCGGAAATCCGACGACGACTTCGCTCGCCGCATCGCCGGAGACAATGCGGCGAGCATCGACGCCCTGCCCGGCCTGGAACAGGATCATCCGCTGCCGTCCTCGGTAGTCCAGGCGCCGGAATCAGAAACCGTGTGAGCGCATCCAGTCGAGCAGCCGATCCAGCCACGTGCGGCAGGGCAGGTCCGGCTCGGCCTCCGCGAATCCGTGGCGGCCACGCTCGTAGACGTGCATTTCCACCGGCCGCCCCGCGGCCAGCCAACTGCGGTGCAGCGCAAGGTTGTCGGCGACGAGATTCTCACCCTCGTCGTCGGCGGCGAAGCACAAGAACAGCGGGGGAGCGTCGGCGGGAACCCGATAGTCCAACCACACGGGCGGGTAGACGGGAGCGGCGAAGTCGGGCCGGGAGGCGCTGTCGTAACCGGTGGCGGCGGCGAGGGCGAGTTGCCCACCGCCGGAGAAGCCCAGGATCCCGATGCGATGCGGGTCGATCCCGAACTCGTCGGCACGTTCTCGGACCACCCGCACGGCCCGCCGCGCGTCCGGGGCGGCGACAGGGGCGTGGGCCTTGATCTCGTCCATGGTGTGCAGTGCCGCCCACTTCCCCACGAAGTCCTCGTCGAGCACGGGGGTGGGCAGCAGCCGGTAGCGCAGTACGAAGACCGTGATGCCTCGGTCGACAAGCCGATCGGTGAGCTCGGTGGCGTCGACGAGGGTCATATAACTGCCGCCCGGGCACACGATCATCGCGGTGCCCGTCGCCCGGAACGGGTCGGGGCGGTGGACGCTGAGTGCGGGTTGGGTCACGTTGCGCAGCACCCGCAGATCGCGGTGCTGCCCGATCTCCGGGATCACCGTGACCTGACCGTAGGGTGCGGGATCGCGCAGCGGCGAGGGTGCATCGGCCGACAGCGGAATGAGGTCGTCGACAAGGGGTTTCATCGGAGGCTCCCGGAATGATCAAGCACGGTGACGGCCCCGGTGTCGCCGTCGACGGTGACGTGCTGGCCGGTCTGGATCCGCGCCGTCGCGTCGCCGGTGCCGAGGACCGCGGGAATGTGGTACTCGCGGGCAACGATCGAGCTGTGGCTGAGCGCGCCGCCGACATCGGTGACCACGGCCGAGGCGAGCGCGAACAACGGTGTCCACGCCGGGGTGGTCATCTTCGCGATCAGGACGTCACCCGGCCGCATGGTGTCGAATTCGCTGGGGTCGTGAATGATTCGCGCAGAGCCGGTGGCCTTACCGGGGCTTCCCGGAGTGCCGGTGATCGCCTCGTCCGCGTCACGCTCGGCGCTGCGGGCGAATTCGATGCCCAGAATCTTGTTGCCGCCCTTCACCGGGAGCACGTGGGGCACCGGCATGGCCCGCTGTGCCTGCCAGAGAGCGCGCCGCTCGGCGACGACGCTGTGCGAATCACCCGGTGTCGCACCGGTATCCAGCGCCTGGGCCGCCGACTCGAGTTCGGGCAGCCGCAACCAATACACGTCATCGGAGGACTCGATCGCCCCGGCACTCACCAGTCGCCGCCCGATCTCGCCCAGCATCCGCCGCACCGCGGGCCAGCCCGCACCCACATCGGCGAGGGCATCCTCGCGCCGCGGTGCCGCGGCCTGCGCCCAGGACAGCAGCCGTAGCGCCGCCGCCCGTCGCACACCCGGCCGTTTCCGCTCGAGGACCCGCACCGCCTTCTCCCGCGCCTTGGCCGCATTCTGTTGGCGCACACGTGGATCGGGGGCGTCGTCGGTGAGGAAGAAATTCAGGGTCTGCAGCAGCGCCGCCGGGTTTTCCCCGGGGAGAGGTTTGGCGAAGTCGAGGTCGTAAACCATATCCCCGAAGGCGGCCAGATGCTCGCGCAGCCGCCGCTGGAACTCCGTCCATCCGGTGTTGCTGTCGCGGACATCCAGCAGGTGCTCTCGCTCCTCGCCCGACAGGGCGGTGAGGCGTTCGGCCAAGCCCGGCTGGGTGCGCACCCAGCGCGCGAGATCGTAGAGCGACTGTTCGGCGCGGATCGGTTTGCTGTCGAAACCCAGCAGGAACACCGTCGCGGGCGGATCGTCGCCGTGGCGAAGGGTGTTGTAGGCCTTGGTGAACAGGGACTCGCTGGTGTAGGCGGCGGGCAGCACACCGCTCTGGATGGTCAGGTAGTACTCGGCGGCCTCGTCGACGAGGTGCCGCACGCCGCCCAGCAGCCGCTGGGCCGGTGTGTCGGTGACGTCGACGGCCTGCCAGTGCGAGGCCGTCCTGCGGTAGCTTTCCCGGGCCGCGCGCCAGCGCACGGGCGCGGTGCGGAACGACTGCGGCAGCGTCCGCACGACGAACGGTGGTGATGCGACCAGCATCCGGGCCAGCAGCGCAGGCGTGTAGTTCACGTTGTAATAGCCGTACCCGTTGATGACCGCCAGCGGATCGTCGAAGTAGGGCAGCCCGATCTCGCGATAGTGCTCGAGGGTGGCGCGCTCCCACGCCGGGATGCCGAGCGTGGCGAACAGCGGCGACAGCGGATCGGGCAGCAACTCCATGACGCTGCCGCGCACGTACTTGCCATGCGGGTCGGGCAGCTCCCACGACAGCTCGGGCACCGGGGGAGCGGCATCGGGCAGCGCGGTGACCGGGCGGGCCTGCACGATGAACACCTGCCCGTCGTGCAGCGCCCACTCGATATCCATCGGCCGCTCGTAGAGCTGCTCGATACGCAGTGCGAGACGGGCGAGTTCGAGGGCAGCGCCGGCGCTCAGGGCGGGCTCGCGCCGCCGATCGTCGGGCACGTCCTGTTCGCGAGTGCCGTCGGGGGTGCGCACGGTCATGGTTCGCTTGTCGGCGATGTCCTGGCGCACGATCGCGCCCTCGTCCTTGGCCACCACGATGGTGTCGGGGGTGACCTGGCCGCCCACGACCGCCTCGCCCAGCCCCCAGGCCGCATTGATCAGCACCCGGTCGCGGGCGCCGGTCACCGGGTCGGCGGTGAAGGCGATACCGGCCGCCTCGGCGGGCACGAGCTGCTGCACCACCACCGCCAGCGCGATCTCGTCGGCGGCGATGCGGTGGCGGGCGCGGTAGCCGATGGCGCGCGCGGTCCACAGCGACGCCCAGCAGCGCTTCACCGCCTGCAGAACCGCCTCGGCCCCACGAATATTGAGGTAGCTCTCCTGCTGGCCGGCGAACGAATTGTCCGGTAGATCCTCGGCGGTGGCCGAAGAGCGCACGGCGACGGCCACATCCCCCAGCTGTTGATAGGACTCCTCGACCGCCTCCGCGACATCCTGCGGAATCGGTTGTGCCGCAATCAGGTCCGCGATGGCCTCGGCGACCGAGTCCCAGGTCTCGGGACGGTCGGGCTCGGCCTGCCGGGCAGCGGCGAGGATCCGCTCGTGCAGGCCGTCATCGGCGACGAAGCGTCGATAGGCGGACGTCGTCACGTGAAATCCGGGAGGTACGGGCAGATCGGCGGCGGCCAGGCGGGCGAGCGAACTGCCCTTGCCGCCCGCGACCGCCAGCGTGGCCGCCGCATCGGCCAACGGTAGCGCATACGAATCATGCCGGGATGCAGTGCGTTTCATCAGGTTCTCGTTTCTGTCGCCGGTCGGATCAGGCGGAGAAGGCGGCGCGGACCTCGGCCAGTCCGGCCAGCAGCAAAGCCTTTCCGGCCGCGAGGTCGGCACCGTCGACCGGGCTCAGGCCCAGCTCGAGCAGTTCGGCCAGGGCGTCGACCACAGCCTCGGTGGTGGGCAGATCCGCCTCATCGGACCGATCGCGCTGAGTGGGGAAGGTGCGCCGTAGCGCGGGAGTGAGAGCGTCGAGGATGAAGGCGACCGCGCGGGCGTCGATCTCGGGGCGGACCGCACCCGCCTCCTGCATCGTTTGCAGGAACTGTTCGGTGCCAACGTGTTTGATGCGGGTCAGGTAGGTGCCCGGCTTGTGCAGGTATTTGCCGAGGATCGCTTCGTCGCGGGCGACGATGGCCGCCGCCAGGGGCAGCCGCTGCAAGGCCCGCGCCATCGCCCGGTAGATGCTGGCCACGCTGCCGCCGCGCGGATCCGCCTGCAGCTGTTCGGTCCACAGCTCGGCGTAGCGGTCCAGTTCCCGCCGCACCACGGCCTCGATCAGTTCGTCCTTGGACTTGAACTGCAGATACACCAGACCCCGGTGCAGGGCGACGGCATCGGCGACGTCGCCCATCGTCAGCTTGTTGTAGCCCAGCCGCAGCACCAGCTCTGCGGCCGCATCCAGGATCGCCTCGGCGCGTTCCCGTTCATCGACAACCATCGGCTCTTGACCTTTTGACGAAATTGGACAACGTGTCAAATCCGAAGCTACGCCGCCCTCGGAGGAGGTGTCAAGGGTGCGGGCGGATACTACGATTTCGGGATGCTGCAGGTCTGTCCGAACGGTCCCCGAAGTCGCGCCGACTGTGCGGGGTTACCGATATCGGCGAACGAACTCGCGACGTCGGCGCGGGCGGCGATCGAGGCCGGAGCGCAGGATATTCACCTGCACCCCAAGAGCTCGGGCGGGCGCGACACTCTCGAACCCGCGGTCGTGGCGGAGGTCGTGACCCGGGTGCGCGCGGCGGTGCCCGGCATCCCGGTCGGAGTGACCACGGGGGCATGGACCGAGCCGGACCCACGTCGCCGCGCGGAGCTGGTGTACTCCTGGACGGCGCTGCCCGATCACGCATCGGTGAACTGGCACGAGCCCGGCGCCGAACTGGTGGCAGCCGCGCTGTTGGAGAGGGGCGTCGACATCGAGGCCGGTATCTTCTCCGGAACGGATGCGGCCCAACGCTTCCGGAGTTCGCCGCTGGCCTCGAGGGTGCTGCGCGTCCTGGCCGAGGTGATGGACACCGACCCCACCACGGCCCCGGCCACGGCCGCCGCGCTACTCACCGAACTCGGGCCCGATGTCCCCGCACCGATCCTGCTGCACGGCGAGAACGGCGGCGCGTGGCCGGTCCTGCGCGTAGCCGTAGCCGCCGGACTCGACACGCGCATCGGGTTGGAGGATGTCCTACACGATCCTGACGGAAACCCGGTCGGCGACAACGCCGTTCTCGTCCGCGCCGCCGGCGAGATCATCAGAGAACGATGAATCGTGCGGCCGCAGGCCGCCGGGGCACCTTCACGCGAGCTGTGTTGTCAGGAGTCCGAGGAGTTGCTGGGCGAATTCCTCGGCGTGGGTGCGGGAGCCGTTGTGGCCGCCGGGGAATTCGGTGACCGGCAGGTCCAGGCGGGCGGCGATCTCGGCGGCGGGGCGGTAGGGGAGATGACCGCGGGAGTTGCGCCCGGCCGCGATGATCAACCGGTCCGATACCCGCTTCAAGACGTCGAAGTCGGGGGTGTACGAGGTGAATTCGCGCAGCTCGTACTCCATCATGATCGGTGCGTTGGCGGCCAGGCGGGTCCACATCTCGGCGGCGCGCGGGGATAACTCCGAGGCCGCCGGTGTCGCGCCCATGGCTCCGCCGATGGCACGCATGAATCGGGCCCCGGCCGCCTCCACACCCTGCGTGCGGACCAGCGTGGCGACCTCCTCGGTCATGGCTCGATGCTCGGCTGCGTCGGGCAGGAGACCGAAACACGGGGGCTCGTGGGCGATCAGCAGCCGCACCCGATCGGAGTGGCGGGCCAGGAGATCCAGTCCCACGATGGCGCCGTTGCTACCGCCGACCACGAAAGCCGGTTCGTCGGACAGATGGTCGATGAGCCGCAGCGCGTCCTCGCTCTGCACCGCGACGTGCTGGGGTTCGGGACGACCACCGTCGAGGCGGCTGCGGGAATATCCGCGGACGTCGTAGGCGACCACGGTGAAATGCTGCCGCAGCACCTCGGCCAGGCCGTCGGCGTTGGCGGCATCGCTGCCGCCGCCGGGAATCATCAGCACCAGCGGGCCCGTGCCTCGAACCTCGTAGTACAAGTTCGCGCCCGGCACGCGCAGGGTATCGGATCTCATCGCTGCCTCCTTTTCCTAATGCTATTAGGTTACACCTAATAGCATTAGGAGCAAATCGGCAGCGCGTGCCGCGACGTGGATCAGTCCAAGTCGTAGGCGGTTCGGTGGCGCGGCTGATACAGCCCGATCTCACCGGCACCCGGCACGACCAGGGTCGTGAGCAGACCCCACCCCGCCTCGGTGATGTCGCCGGTGACCTGCACGCCCTTGGCCTTCAACTCGTCGATCGTGGCGTGCAGGTCGTCGCACATCAGATACAGCTCGATCCGGCCGCTGTCGGGTCCGCCCGCGGGATGCACGGCCAGTTCGGACGGTGGCGATCTGAAAATGAGCCAGCCGTCTCCGGCATCGACGCTACGGTTTGCGGGCCAAAGCGCAGCAGATCAGCTGCTCCCAGACGGTCAGGTCGCGCTTGTCCACGCCGATCTTCTTGACGTCGTGGGGTTCGGGCGCCGGACGCCACAGTGAGCACAATTCGAGGCCCGGCTCGAGGATTTCCAGGTCACCGAACAGCGCCAGGATCTCCTCCTCGGTGCGCCAGCGCCCGCGCCCGAAGCTGGCCTGCAGCTTCTGCTCGGCGGCCCGGGTCTCCTCGTTGTGTCCGGACCGGAAGTGCGAGATGTAGACCTCGCTGCCCGGCGGCACCCGGTCCACCCACCAGCGCACCAGATCCCGCGGGCGCTCGTCCTCGTTGAGGTGGTGCAGGATCGCACTGAACACCAGTCCGATCGGTTCGTCGAAATCGATGAGGCGCTGCAACTCGGGGTTGTCGTAGATCCCCTCCGGGCTGCGCAGATCCGCCTGGATCACGGTGGTGTTGTCATCGGTTGCCAGCAGGGCCCGGCCGTGGGCCAGCACGATCGGATCGTTGTCGACATACACGACGTGCGCGTCCGGGACGAGCCGCTGCGCGACCTGATGCACATTGTCGGCGGTCGGCAGGCCACTGCCCATATCGATGAATTGGCGGATCCCGTCGCGGGCGATATCGCCGACGGCGCGGATCAGGGCCTGGCGGTTGGCGAATGCGATAGCCACCGAACCGGGTAGGTCCTTGATGAAGAAGTCGCCGATTTCCCGATCGACGGCGTAATTGTCCTTGCCGCCGAGCAGATAGTCGTAGACGCGGGCGATGCTCGGTTTCGACTGGTCCACCTGCGTGGTGCTGTCGGTCATTGGAACCATCCCCTGTCCGCTGGATGCGTTGACGGATCAATCGTAAGAGCCGAACCCCACTCGGATGAGCGCTTCGGTTATACCAGCAACCGGCGAGTGAGCGCAGTCGAAAGCGGCCATCGGAATGCGTTCGACCGCAATGCAATTGCTTATGAAGCAACTGCGGCGGCACAGCGCGTCCCGAGCGTGCGCACGGCTTCGACCAGTTCGGGCGGCTCGGTGACGGTGAAATCGGTGTCGATGGAGGTGATCATCCACACCAGCGCCCACGGCGAATCCGCGCCCAGGTGCAGCAGGCAACTGGCGTCGTCGACGGCCTCCAGCACACCCATCCCGGGCCAGATCCGCTCCGCCAGTTCGGCGGCGGACCGGTGTAGTACCACGGTCGCGCGCCACGACCATGCCTCGCTGGACAACCGGTTCGACAGATAGGCGACGACATCGCCGCCGGGCAGTTCGCGCGGTGTGAACCGCGGACCGGTCGGTCTGCGCGGGCGCAGGCGATCGACGCGGAAGGATCGCCAGTCGCCGCGATCGACGTCCCAGGCGACCAGATACCAGTGCCGGCTGAAATTGACCGCCGCGAACGGTTCGGTGTCGCGAATCGAGACGTGCCCACGGTGATCGGTGTAGTCGAAGCGCAGCCTCTCACGGCGGTGGCAGGAGTCGGCGATGGCAATGAGGACATCGGGGTCCACGCGCGGCGCGGTACCGCCCACTCGCACCATCGCGCGCTGCAACGCGGTGAGGCGATGCCGCAATCGCGACGGCAGCACCTGTTCGAGCTTGGCCAGCGCCCGCAGCGACGCCTCCTCGATACCGCTGACCGTGCCTCCGGTCACCGTGCGCAGGCCGACGGCGACCGCGAGCGCCTCCTCGTCGTCGAGCAGCAGCGGCGGCAGCGTCGCCCCGGCGGCCAGCCGATATCCGGCAGTGCCCTGCATCGCGTGCACCGGATAGCCCAGCTCCCGCAGCCTTTCGATATCGCGGCGCACGGTGCGGGCACTGACGCCGAGCCGGTCGGCCAGTTCGGCGCCGGACCACTCGCGCGGGGTCTGCAGCAGCGACAGCAGGCGCAACAGCCGGGCGGAGGATTCCAACATGGTATCCAGAATGCCAGCCGCTTAGGACACAATCTGGCCTAAGGGGGTCCTACCGTCGAGGCATGAGCAATTTCGAGCCCTTCCGCATCGACATCCCGCAGCACGACCTCGACGATCTGGCGGCACGGCTGGCCGCCACCCGCTGGCCCGCCGAATTGCCGGACGTGGGCTGGAGTTACGGCATCCCGACCGGTTATCTGCGCGGTCTGGCCGACTACTGGCGCACCGGCTACGACTGGCGCCGCCACGAACGTGCATTGAATGCATACCCGCAGTTCATGACCGAAGTGGACGGGCAGCGACTGCATTTCGCGCACATCCGGTCCGCCGAACCGCAGGCGCGGCCGCTGGTGCTGGTACACGGCTGGCCGTTCGCGGACTTCAGCGCCATGATCGGCCCGCTCACCGATCCGGTCGCCCACGGCGGCGACGCCGATGACGCCTTCCATCTGGTGATCCCGACCCTGCCCGGCTTCGGTTTCTCCGGACCCACCACCGCACCCGGCGAGGCCGCGACCGAACGGTCCGCCGCGCGACTCGCACAGCTGATGGCCCGGCTCGGTTACGACCGCTACGGCGCGGCGGGCGGTGACGCGGGCTCGTTCGTCGCCCCGGAAATGGGCCGCATCGACACCGAGCACGTGATCGGCGTGCATCTCAACGACCCGATCACCATCCCGTCCTGGGACGACGACGGCACCGGCTACAGCGAGAGCGACCGGGAAAAGCTGGCGGCGCTGCAGGATTGGAGCAGCAGCGACACCTCCGGCTATGCGGGCATCCACTCCACCCGCCCGCAGACCCTCGCACCGGCGGTCACCGATTCGCCCGCCGGGCTGCTGGCCTGGGTGGTGGATGTCGTGCACACCTATATGAATCCGGCCAAGGAACTGCCCGAGGACGCGATGGACAAGGACGCGTTGCTGACCGCGATCAGCATCCTCTGGTTCACCGGCACCGTCGGCTCCTCCATGCTGCTGTACAAGGAGTCCCAGTCCTGGGGTGCCGATCTGGCCAATTCCGGCGTGCCGACCGGGGTGGCGGTATTTCCCGGTAGCGGGACGGTGCGAGGGATCGCCGAGAAGCAGAACACCGTCGTGCACTGGTCGGAATTCGATCGCGGCGGGCACTTCGCCTCGATGGAGGCACCGGATCTGCTGATCGAGGATCTGCGCGCGTTCTTCGCGAAACTGCGCTGAGGCGGGACGGTGGTGGGTGAGCTGCGCTGAGGCGAGACGGTGGTGGCCGATGATTTTTTCGGGCTCGGGTGGTCTGATCAAATGACCGATTCGAGTTGACCCCTGGAGGATTCATGACCGTCACCACCGGCACGCTCGCGGCACCGGGTGTGCGCCTGTTCTACGAGGTCCGTGGCAGTGGCCCGCTGGTGGCCCTGGTCGGCTCACCGATGCACAGCGAACCGTTCGCACCGCTGGCCGATCTGCTGGCGGCCGACCACACCGTGCTCACCACCGATCCGCGCGGCCACTTCGGCAGTGTGCTCGACGATCCGGACACCGATTCGACGCCGGAGCTGCGTGCCGACGATCTGGCCCGGCTGATCCGCCACCTGGATGCCGGGCCCGCGACGGTATTCGGTTCCTCCGGGGGCGCGATCACGACGCTGGCGTTGCTGCAGGCGGATCCGGAGCTGGTGCGGACCGCGATCGCGCACGAGCCGCCGCTGGCCGAACTGCTCGACGAACGCGAACAGCAGCGTGCCCTGCGTGCCGACCTGAGCGCGACCTATCGGGCCGGTGACCGGCTGGGCGCGATTCGCAAGTTCATTGCCATGACCGAGATGGCCATGCCGGAGGAGCTGTTCGAGCAGATGTTCACCGGTGAGCGCAGCGCCGCGGAGGCCGACAGCGAGCGCTATTTCTATCTGCACGAATTGGAGGGCACCGCGGGCTGGGTGCCCGATCTCGCGGCGCTGCGGCGCGTCTCGGACCGGCTGGTCATCGGCATCGGCGACGAATCGGCGGGCCAGTTCTGCGACCGCACGTCGCGGGCACTGGGAGGTGCGCTGGGAATCGAGCCCACCCTGTTCCCCGGCGACCATGTCGGATTCATCGCCGAACCGGCGAAATTCGCCGCCCGCCTGCGCGAGGTCACCGCCTGACGCCGCTCACTCGGCGTTGCGGTAGGCGTTCCAGGCGGCCTCGACATGGCTACGCACGTCACGACCCGGTGGCG
The DNA here is from genome assembly GCF_015477765.1 of Nocardia transvalensis. GTDB lineage: Bacteria > Actinomycetota > Actinomycetes > Mycobacteriales > Mycobacteriaceae > Nocardia > Nocardia transvalensis_A. The sequence goes on from NZ_JADLQQ010000002.1 coordinate 495,464, forward strand.
CTCGTCGCACCGGTCGTGAGTTCGCACCCTATTAACCTGGCGGCATGCTCCCTGCGCTGCCGTTACGGGATCGCGCCGTGGCCCTGTCGGGCGTGTTCTTCGGTGCGCCGGTGTGCGCGGAGTATCTCCAGTCGTATCTCGGGATCAACATCCTCGAAATGCTTGCGGCGCTGCTGTTTTTCGGTCCGCTCTACGGTGGCGCGGCGCTGCTGGTGCGCGAACTGGCGGTGCGGACCGGACGCGGGTGGCGGGGGATACTGCTGCTGTCGGCAGCCTTCGGCGTCGCGATGCCAGGATTGGTGGATCTGTCGCTGTTCGAAGCCAACCGCGACGATGTGGACTACTGGAACGAGCTGCGGCTGCCGACGCTTGTCGAGCCTCTGGGCATCAGCGTCTTTCCGTCCATCGCATGGGTCAGCGGGCATGTGCTGATGAGCGTCGGCGCCCCCTTGGCACTGCTGAACGGCCTGGCGCCCCGGCACCGGAATCGCCCGTTGCTGGGTCGGGTCGGCATCGTCGTGGTGGCGGCATTGTGCTTGTCGACGATGATCCTGGTGCACTCCCAAGCTCGTGGCACGGCCGCACCGACCACCACGCAGACGGCAGTCGTCCTTGCGATCATCGCGATAGTGATCGTGCTCGCCGCAACTCCTTTCGGGCGCCCCGTCGCGAATCCAGGCATGACACAGCCGGTCCCGAAATGGCTGGTGCTGTCGCTCGGGATCACCGGGATGCTGATCTACGACTTCACCCCGCCCACGTGGTTCGGGGTTGGCGCCGCGGTGGCCGTTCTCGCCGCAGCGGCAGGCGCCCTCCACCGGCTCCCACGCCACCGCGACTGGAACGACCACGACATCGCGACGCTCGCGTGCGGCGCCCTGGTCGGACGAACCCTCACAGGGTTTTTCGCACCGAACCCCGCGGGCGTGTCGGCGTTGACGAAGTACAGCTCGAACGCGCTCCTGCTCCTGCTGGTACTCGGACTGAGCTGGGCCGTGCTGGTCCGGAGCGACTCCTGATCCACGGGTTCGATCTGGGCCCGCCGGTCGGGTGCCCATCCACTAGAGGCTGGGGTGTGGGGACGTGATCGGCGGGTAGAGGTCGGGGTCGCGGTATGGAACGTTCTCGGCCGGTGGCAGTCCTTCTTTGAACCGTTCGAAAGCGGCCTGGGAAGCCTCTTCTGCCGCCGCATAGGTGTTGCAGGCATCGACCAGCGCCTGCCCGGCGAAGCGGAGATGTTCCTCGGCTCGCCGCAGCGCGGTGATCATCATGTCTGCCAGATAGCCGTATTCTCTGCGAGATCCCGGCAGCACCTGGGTCTGCACAGGGATGTAGCAGTCTTCTACGGTCCTGGTAGCCCATTGACAGTGATTGGCGGCGCTGACCATGTGCACCTGCCCCCAGCCGTAGATGGTTTCCAGGTGCGCGATCAACCTGGTCGGGGTCGCCGGGCGGGCACCGTCCTCGGGTCGAAACTTGGCGTCTTGGAACAACTGCTCGTCCTCGAGGAGCCGCTCACCGAGATCGCGGTCCAGGTCTTCCAGGTCCGATTCCACGGTATCGAGATGGTCGCAGCTCGCCCGAAGGATCACGTCGGTCCAGCTGCTCGACGATATGTGGAAACGCGGCTCACGCTCGGGGGTTTCATGGCTACGCGCCCACAAGTCGAGCGCGGTGGATATCCCGCCGATCCACTTGTCGACCGGCGGCGGCAGAGCAAAACTGAAAAGGTTCCCGGCCAACGCCACGTCGGAGATACTGGCCCGATCCCACTCCTCATCGTCCAGTGCGGCCGAGGTGGCGTTGGCAATGTCGAGCAACTTCCGCTGGGTGTCCTTCACGACATTGACGAAGATCTGCACAACATTCGCCAAGTACACGCCGCAGTATGCCAACAGCCCGACAGATCTCACGAGTGGATACAGGTAGCCGTCGTTGAATGCTTCGGCGGCTTCGCCCTCCCACACGGGTTCGACCACGGCTTCGGGAGGATTGCTGATACCCGCCAACCACGGATCCAGTGCTCGGCCGAGCGCTCCGACCACTGTGCCGTCCGCCGACGCGCTGCCAGGGACCGGGCCGAGACTTGCCGGCCACCGGTTGTCGGCGTCCAGACCGGTGGTTTCCTGCTGGCACAGGTCCAGTTCGATGTGCAGCAACTCTTGAACGTCGACATTGTAGTAGCGGCTGAAATTCGACTCCAGCCTGTCCAACAACACCCAGAGCTCATCGAGAAAGTCCTGCCTCTGCAACACATCCTGCTCGGTGATCGTGTGGCCTGTGCCGAGCCTCGGCACCACCCGAGTGCCGTCCTGGTCGAGGTCGAACAACTTGTCATTATCGATGCGACTGGTCAGCACCCATTTCTCGAAGTGCTCCAGCGCCTTTACCTGGATCTCGGCCACCTTGTGCGCGAGAACGTCACCGAACGACATCGAGCCCTCCCTCTGCACAAAGCGGGCCGCGTCCGTGTCCATCGTAGGGTCGAGGTCGATGGCTGTCGCGACCTCAAAAACGCTGGCTCATCACGAATGACAGCATGGTGCCCGGATGCGCGGGTTTCGTCTCGAGTGGTGCGGGTAGCTTCCGGATGAAACTCACCCGGCGGGTCGGCCGTGCCGGGTGTTCCGGGGTAAGGAGGGACGATGTCGTTGACGAAGCCTCCGGGGCCGCTGTCGGGGGATTCCGGTGGGCGGGTGAATTATCGGATCGAGGGTCCGCCGCATCGGTTGTACATGCACGAGTTCACTCGGCGGGTGCGCGCTCGGTTGGCGGACGAGGTCGTGCTGGACACCGTGCGGGGCACGCTGTTACACGAGACGGGCCTGAATCCGGTGTTGTATGCCCCGGTCGAGGATGTGCGCTCGGATCTGCTGGAACGAACCAACCACAGCACGCACTGCCCGTTCAAGGGCGATGCGTCGTACTGGTCGATCCGGGTGGGAGATCGGGTCGCGGACAACGCTGTCTGGGCGTATGAGAATCCACTGGCCGAGGCCGCCTGGTTGCGCGGTCTGGTGGCGTTGCAGTGGGAGGCGATGGATGCCTGGTACGACGAGGACGAGCAGGTGCACAAGCATCTGCGCGACCCGTTCCACCGAGTGGACGTCCGCGCCTCGTCCCGTCACATCAGGGTGCTGCTGGACGGACAGCTCGTGGCCGAGAGCAAGTCTCCGATGCTCCTGTCGGAGTTGGGCCGCCCCGACCGGCTCTATCTGCCGCCCGAGGACGTCCGTCGCGAGCTACTCAGTCTCAGCGCCACCGAATATGTCTGCCCCTACAAGGGCCACGGCTCGTACTGGTCGCTACGCCTCGACGCCCGCCTCATCGAGGACGTGGCCTGGTCCTTCCCGGAGCCGCTGCAAGACTCGGTCAGAATCAAGGACCATTTCTGCTTCGACCACCCGGAGCTGACCATCGAAACCGAAACCCCCAGCAACCGTTGACCCTGGGACGAATTCGACCGATGAGAGGCTCTCGAGCTCGATTCCGCCCGACGATCACCCAGGGCTCGGGAGCCATCTCTGTTCATGTGTCCGGTTCGGGCTCCAGGAGTTTGGTGAACGATGTCGGCTCGATCGAGCCGAGAGAATTCTCGGTACGTTGCGGCCACTGAGCCAGAACATTCTCACAAGCTCGTCACGGTGGGACGGTGATCGGTAGCCGAGAAATTCGGTGACCGTGTTGTGCAGCTGCCACAGTGCCTGCATCGAGTCGTCCCGCTCGTCCTTGTCTCCCAGCCCACCACGCATGAAACGTTCCAACGCCTGCAGGGTTTCACCCTCGACCAGAGCGCTGAGCCTGAATGCCGCGGTGTAGAACTGCGCCGCGCTGGTACGGAGCAACTCCTGATCCACGGGTTCTATCTGGGCACGCCGGTTGAGTGCCCATCCGCCGAGCAGGTCGAAGAACGCCGAGGCGACCAGTTCGGCCCGGTGCGTGTCCCGCGCCTGCTTGCGATTGCTTCGCACCTGGTACGCAACGGTGATGAGCGAGACCACGATCGCAGCAGCTGCGAGTATCACGGACACACATCCAGTTTGGCATCGGACGATGGGGCCGAGGCGCTCAATCGCGCCTGCAACCGAAAGCACTGTGCCCGGATGCATTCGATGCATCCGGGCACGAGCTGTAACCAAGTAATCAGCGCACGAAGGTCGTGGCCTTGTCTGCCGCGTCCAGCAGCGGTTGCGGGACGATGCCGAGGACCACGGTGGCGGCGGCGGTCATGGCGATCACCGTGGTGGTGACCATAGGGGTGACGACCTGGGGAGCGTCCTGGGGCGGGTCGGTGAAGAACATCAGCACGATGACTCGGATGTAGAAGAATGCGGCGATGGCGCTGGAGATTACGCCGACGATGACCAAGGAGCTGGCGCCGCCGGAGCTCGCTGCGGTGAAGACCGCGAACTTGCTGATGAAGCCGCTGGTGAGGGGGATGCCGGCCAACGACAGCAGGAACAGCGCGAATACCGTCGCCAGCCAGGGGGCGCGGCGGCCCAGGCCTGCCCAGGACGACAGGGTGGTGGCCTCGTCGCCGAGTTGATCGCGAACCAGAGTTACCACGGCAAAGGCGCCGATCGTGCCGATGCCGTAGGCGGCCAGATAGAACAGCACCGACGAGACGCCGTCGTCGTTGGCGGCCACGAGCGCGGTGAGGATGAAACCGGCATGCGCCACCGAGGAATAGGCCAGCATGCGCTTCACATCGGTCTGGGTGACCGCCATGACCGCACCCACCACCATGGTGGCGATCGCGATGGCGCCCAGGATCGGTCGCCAGTCGTCGCGCAGGCCCGGCACGCCGACCTGCAGGATGCGCAACAATGCACCGACTGCCGCGATCTTGGTACCCGCGGCCATGAATGCGGTCACCGGCGTCGGCGCGCCCTGGTACACATCGGGAACCCAGGACTGGAACGGCACCGCACCGATCTTGAACAGCATTCCCACCGCGAGCATCGCCAGTCCCAGCACGGCCAGCGTCTTGGAACCGGTGTCGCGGCTCAACGCCTCGGCGATGCCCGAAAAGCGCACGGTCCCGGCGTAGCCGTACAGCAGCGCCATCCCGTAGAGGAAGAACGCCGAGGAAAACGCGCCCAGCAGAAAGTATTTCAGCGCCGACTCCTGCGACAGCAGCCTTCGCCGCCGCGCCAGCCCGCACATCAGATACAGCGGCAGCGACAACACCTCCAGCGCCACGAACATGACCAGCAGGTCGTTGGAGGCGGGGAACAGCAGCAGCCCGCCGACGACGAACATGGCCAGCGGGAACACCTCGGTGGTGGTGACTCCCGCTCGGGTGGCGGCGATTTCGTCGGTACTGCCAGGCACCGCCGCGGCCTGCGGGGTGAAGGCGTCCACGGCGACGGCACCGGCGGCGGCCGCCCGGCTCCACGTGCCCGGTCCCTCGCGCCGCGGCAGGCTCAGCTGCGGTTCGAGCCCGCGTTCGGCCATCAGCAGCAGCGCGAGGGTCGAGACCACCAGAATGGTGCCCTGCAGGAACAGGGTCACATTGTCCACGGCGACCGCGTCGACCACGGCCGTGGTGTGGGTTCCGGCCAGGCCGATCACCGCGCCCAGGGCCACGCCCAGTCCGGCGAAGCCGAGCACCAGCTGCAGGTAGAACCGCCACGGACGCGGCGCGAAGGCCTCCACCAGAACACCCGCTACCGCGGCGCCGAACACGATGAGCATCGGGGACAGCTCCTGATACTCGATCGACGGAGCCGGAATCGTTGCGGCGAGAAGCTGACTCACTTGTGCGTACCTCCGCTCGTGCCGGTGGCCGCCTCCGGCTGCACCGTGGGTGCGGGATCGTGTTTACCGATGGTGCTCAGGGTGCTCGCCACCGCCGGATTGATGCGGTCGAGCACCGGCTTCGGGTAGGCGCCGAGGAACAGCAGCGCCGCCAGCAGCGGCGCCACCACGACCAGCTCCCGCGGCAGCAGGTCGTAGAGCCGCTCGTTGCCCTTCTTGACGGGACCGGTCATCATCCGCTGATACAGCCACAGCACATACACAGCGGCCAGCACCAGCGCGCCGCTCGCGGCGATCGCCGCCACCGGATAGCGGGTGAAGGTGCCCGCCAGCACCAGGAATTCGCTGACGAACGGCGCCAGCCCCGGCAGCGACAGCGTGGCCAGGCCCGCGATGAGGAAGGTGCCCGCCAGCACCGGCGCCACCTTCTGCACCCCGCCGAATTCGGCGATGACCCGAGTTCCCCTGCGCGACACCAGGAATCCGGCGATGAGGAACAGCGCCGCGGTGGAGATGCCGTGGTTGATCATGTAGAGGGTGGCACCCGCCCCGCCCTGGTTGGTCATGGCGAAGATGCCCAGAATGATGAACCCGAAATGCGAGATCGAGGTGTAGGCGATCAGCCGCATCACATCGGTCTGCCCGATGGCCAGCAGTGCGCCGTACAGAATTCCGATCACCGCCAGCACACTGATCAGCGGCGCATAGGTATCCGAGGCCGACGGGAACAGCAGCAGGCAGTAGCGCAGCATGCCGAAGGTGCCGACCTTGTCGACCACCGCCATCATCAGCACCGCGCTCGCGGGGGTCGCCGAGACCGCGGCCCCGGGCAGCCAGGTGTGCAGCGGCCACAGCGGTGCCTTCACGGCGAAGGCGAACATGAAGCCGAGGAACAACGCATTCAACACCGCCGGACCGGCGCCCAACTGTCCGGAGTTGGCCGCGGCCATCACCGCGCGGAAGTCGAAGGTCCCGCCTCCGGATTCACCCAGATTCTCGCGTGCGGTGAGCACATACAGCCCGATGACGGCCGCCAACATGATCAGCCCGCCGAACAGGTTGTACAGCAGGAACTTCACCGCGGCCCGCGACCGCTGCTGTCGATGCGCCGCATCGTCGGTGCGCGGCCCGAATCCGCCGATGAGGAAGTACATCGGGATCAGCATCACCTCGAAGAACACGTAGAACAGCAGAATGTCCAGCGAGGTGAACGAGATCAGGACCATCGATTCCACGATCAGCGTCAGCGCCACATAGATGTGCGCGACCCGCCGCCCGGTGCCGACCTCGCGTTCGTCGCGCCATCCGGCGACGATCAGCAGTGGCACCAGCGCCGCGGTGAGTAGCACCAGCACCAAGGCGATGCCGTCCACGCCGAGGGTGTATCCGGCCCCGAAAGCCGGTATCCACCGGTGCGATTCGACGAACTGGAACTGGGCGCCGCCCGGCTCGAACCGCACCGCGACGACGATCCCGACCGCCAGGGTGGCCACCGCCACCGCCAGGCCGAGCGAACGCGCCAGGACGCGCTGGGCCGCCGGTAGCACCAGCACCAGCGCGGCACCGGCCAGGGGCAGCACCCACAGCGTTGTCAGCCAAGGAAACTGGTTCACATCAGCCTCACCGCGAGCAGGGCGGCGACCACCAGGGCCGCGCCGGTGAACATGGACAGGGCGTACGAGCGGACGAATCCGGTTTGTACCCGCCGGATTCGGGCCGACAGACCGCCGATGAACGCGGCCGTGGTGTTGACGATGCCGTCGATGCCGCGGTTGTCGACGAAGACCAGCGACCGGGTCAGATGCGCACCGGGCCGCATGAACACCGCCTCGTTGAGCGCGTCCCCGTACAGGTCCCGGCGCGCGGCCACGGTCAGCGGGGTCACCGCGACGGGAGCGACCTCGGACACGTGCTGCATCTGGTACTGGCGGTAGGCGATCGCGACACCGATCGCGACGACCGCCAGCGTGGCCAGCGAGACCACCAGCGCCGACGGGGCTCCCTCGGCGTGGTGCCCGGTGCCGACCACCGGCTCGAGCCAGTTCTGCAGCGAGGAGCCGAAGACGAACATTCCGCCGGAGAACACCGAACCGACCGCCAGCAGGATCATCGGCCCGGTCATGATCGCGGGCGCTTCGTGCGGGTGGGCATCGGCATGCCAGCGGCGTTCACCGAAGAACGTCAGCAGCATGACCCGGGTCATGTAGAACGCGGTGATCCCGGCACCCAGCAGCGCGGCCATACCGAGGGTGAATCCCATTGCCCCGCCGTGCCCGAACGCCGTCTCGATGATGCGGTCCTTGGAGAAGAAGCCCGCGAACGGCGGCACCCCGATTATGGCGAGATAGCCGAGACCGAAGGTGGCGAAGGTGATCGGCATCAGGACGCGCAGTCCGCCGTAGCGGCGCATATCGGTTTCGTCGTTCATCGCGTGCATCACCGAGCCCGCGCCGAGGAACAGCCCGGCCTTGAAGAAGCCGTGGGTGAGCAGATGCATGATCGCCACCGCATATCCGGCCGGGCCCAGCCCCGCCGCCAACACCATGTATCCGATCTGGCTCATGGTCGAGGCGGCCAGTGCCTTCTTGATGTCGTCCTTGGCGCAGCCGACGATCGCACCGAACAGCAGCGTCACCGCGCCGACGATCACCACCCCGGTCCGCGCAGCCGGTGCGAGATCGAAGATCGGGCCGGAGCGGGCGATCAGGTACACGCCCGCGGTCACCATGGTGGCGGCGTGGATGAGCGCCGACACCGGGGTCGGGCCCTCCATCGCGTCCCCGAGCCAGGACTGCAGCGGCACCTGCGCGGATTTACCGCAGGCGCCCAGCAACAGCAGCAGGCCGAGCACGGTGAGAGTGGCCTCGCTGGTGTCCGGGGCCCCCGCGAACACCTGCCCGAAGTCGACCGAGCCGAAGGTGGCGAACATGACGAACAGCGCGATCGCCAACCCCATGTCGCCGACCCGGTTCACCACGAACGCCTTCTTCGCCGCCGTTGCGGCGGAGGGCTTCTCGTGCCAGAACCCGATCAGCAGATAGGAGGCGAGACCGACACCCTCCCAGCCCAGATACAGCACCAGGTAGTTGTCGGCCAGCACCAGCACCAGCATGGCGGCCAGGAACAGGTTGAGGTAGGCGAAGAAGCGCCGCCGCCCCGGATCGTGGCTCATATAGCCGACCGAATAGATGTGGATCAGCGAGCCGACACCGGTGATCAACAGGGCGAAACACATCGACAGCTGATCGAGCTGCAACGCGAAGTCGGCCTGCAGACCGGCCACCGGCACCCAGCTGAAGAAGCTGTGGTGCACGGCCCGATCGGCCTCCGCGCGGCCCAGCATGTCGGTGAACGCCCACACCGCCACACCGAACGACGCGACCGCCATCAGGCAGCCCAGCCAGTGCCCCCACCGGTCGCTCACCCGGCCCAGCAGCAACAACACCACCGCACCGGCCAACGGCAGGACCGGCAGCAACCAGAGCATGTCCGCGGTACCCACGTCAGTACTTCAGCAGGTTGGCGTCGTCGACCGAGGTCGAGCGGCGGGCACGGAAGATGGTCATGATGATGGCCAGGCCAACCACGACTTCGGCGGCGGCGACGACCATCGTGAAGAACGCGAAGACCTGTCCGTCGAGGTTGGCGTGCACGCGGGCGAAGGTGACGAATGCCAGATTCACCGCGTTGAGCATCAGCTCGATGCACATGAACACCACGATCGCGTTGCGCCGCACCAGCACACCGGCCGCGCCGATGGTGAACAGCAGCGCGGACAGATACAGGTAGTTGTCCGGATTCACCGCAGAGCCTTTCTCTCAGCCTTGCGTGGGGTTCCGGCCTTCGCCGGAAGGTTCGGTGGGATGGCCGTTGCCGTTCGTGCCGACTCCGATCGCCGCGGCCTCGGTGTGGGCCCGGTTGCGCCGGTGCCGCAGGATCGTGGACACCGACAGTTCGGCGAACGAGCCGTCGGGCAGCCGCGCCGGAACGTCCACGGCGTTGTGCCGCGCGTAGACGCCGGGCGTGGGCAGCGGTGTGGCCCGCCCTTCCCGAATCCGGCGCTTGGACATCTCCTTCTGATCGGAGTGCGGCCCGAAGCGTTCGCGGTGGGCCAGCACCATCGCGCCGATCGTGGCGACGATCAGCAGTGCGCCGGTCAGCTCGAAGGCCCACACGTAGCGGATGAAGAGCAACTCGGCCAGCGCATCGATCGTGTAGCCCCCGAACCCCGATCCCGTCAGGGCCGGCGCATCGCGCATGCCGCGGGCGATCGCCGCGATGAGCAGCAGCCCGAATCCGATACCGACGACGAGCACTGCCACCCGATGGCCGCGGATGGTCTCCCGCAGCGATTCCGCGGAGTCGACGCCGACGAGCATGAGCACGAACAGGAACAGCATCATGACCGCACCGGTGTAGACGACGATCTGCACCACGCCCAGGAACAGCGCGTCCTCGGCGATGTAGAACACCGACAGCACGATCATGGTGGCGGCCAGGCACAGCGCGGAATGCACGGCCTTGCGGGCACACACCATGCCCAGCGCCCCGGCGACCGAGACCACAGCCAGCACCCAGAACAGCACGGACTCTCCCGTGGAGGTGCGCATCATCGTCTCGGCGAGAAGAGGATTCATTTCGGCTCTCCTTCCGCACCGACCGCCGCCGGTTTCAGCCCGGCCGCGTCCGCCGCCGCTTGTCCGGCCTCGCTGTCACGGCGCAAACCGGTGTCCTGCTCGGTCCCGGGCGCCGCGGGCACGGTGCCGAGGTAGTAGTCCTCGTCGCTGGCACCGGGATACATCGCATGCGGTGGCGCGACCATCCCTGGCTGCATCGGCGCGAGCAGGTTGCCCTTGTCGTAGATCAGGTCGGCGCGGTTGTCGTCGGCCATCTCGTAGTCGTTGGTCATCGTCAGCGCCCGGGTCGGGCAGGCCTCCACGCACAGGCCGCAGCCGATGCAGCGCAGGTAGTTGATCTGATAGATCTGCCCGTACCGTTCGCCGGGGGAGTAGCGCTCGGTCTCGGTGTTGTCGGCGCCTTCGACGTAGATGGCGTCGGCGGGACAGGCCCACGCGCACAGTTCGCAGCCGATACATTTCTCCAGCCCGTCGGGATGCCGATTGAGCTGGTGGCGGCCGTGATAGCGGGGCGCGGTCGGCACCTTCTGCTCCGGATAGAACTCGGTGTTCTTCTCCTTGAACATGGTGAGGAAGGTGACGGCGAATCCGGCCAGCGGCGCCAACAGGCCCGGCTTGGCCGTCGGTTTCACTGGCTGCTCGGGCAGGGGCGGCACCGGGAATCCGGAGAAGTCCTGGGCCGCAACGGGTTCGGCGGCGCGGTCATTGACGCGCAGTCCGGCGCGCAACACCGCGCCGATCAGCAGCAGCGACACCACGATTCCGCCGATCACCAGCCCGGCGGTCTGCACCTCATAGCCGTTGTCCTGCAGCACCTTCAGCGTCGCCACCACCATCACCCACAGCAGCGACACCGGGATCAGCAGCTTCCAGCCGAGATTCATGAACTGGTCGTAGCGCAGGCGGGGCAGGGTGCCGCGCAGCCAGATGAAGACGAACAGGAAGATCCACACCTTCGCGGTGAACCACAGCACCGGCCACCACCCGGAGTTGGCGCCGTCCCACAGATTCAGCGGGAACGGCGCATGCCAGCCACCGAAGAACAGCGTGGTGGCCAGCGCCGACACGGTGCCCATATTGATGTACTCGGCCATCATGAACATGGCGAACTTCAGCGAGGAGTACTCGGTGTGGAAGCCGCCCACCAGCTCGCCCTCGGCCTCGGGCAGATCGAACGGCGCCCGGTTGGTCTCGCCGACCATCGACACCGCGTAGATCAGGAACGACGGCAGCAGCAGCCACACATTCCAGGTGCCCCACTGCGCGTCGACGATGCCGGAGGTGGACATGGTGCCGGTGAGCAGGAATACCGCGGCGAAGCAGGCGGCCATGGCGATCTCGTAGGAGATCACCTGCGCCGTCGAGCGCAGGCCGCCCAGCAGCGGATAGGTCGACCCGGACGCCCATCCGGCGAGCACGATGCCGTACACCCCGACCGAGGCCATGGCCAGGATGTAGAGCACCCCGACCGGCATATCGGTCAGCTGCAGCGGGGTGTGGACACCGAAGATCGACACCTCCGGCCCGAACGGGATCACCGCGAACGCCATGACCGCCGGGATCAGCGAAATCACCGGCGCCAGAATGTAAATCGGCTTGTCCACGATGGTCGGGACAATGTCCTCCTTGAGGAGCATCTTCACCCCGTCCGCGATGGACTGCAGGGTTCCGCGCGGCCCGACCCGGTTCGGCCCGACCCGCATCTGCATCCACGCCACGACCTTGCGCTCGATGAGCACACCCAGCATCGGGATGAGCAGCAGGAAGATGAAGATCAGCACCGATTTCAGGACGACCAGCCACCACGGGTCGTGGCCGAACAGGCTCAAATCACTCACGGTGGTCCTCCCGTCGGATACGCACGAGGTGGCCGGGGGTGGTGGCGAGCTGGTCGTACACCACCGACCCGGCGGAATTCAGCGGCAGCCACACGACGCGGGCGGGCATCTCGGTGACCACCAGGGGCAGGGTGACCGAGCCGTGGTCGGTGCTCACCCGCACCGGATCTCCGGTTGTGGCGCCGATTTCGGCGGCGGTGTCGCGGGACATCCGCACCACGGGGGGCCGCGCGGTGGCGGCCAGATTCGGTTCGCCGTCCTGCAGCCGCCCGCGATCGAGCAGCATCCGCCACCCGGCCAGGATCGCGGTCCCGGGAGCTGGCTGCGGGATCGGCTGGGCCGGATGGGCGGGTGCGGTGCCGGGTGGGCCGTCCCAGGCGCCGAGCTCGGCGAGTTCGGTTCGGGCCCTGGCGATATCGGGCAGGCCGAGCCGGATGCCCATCTCGTCGGCGATGGCATGCAGCACCCGGTGGTCGGCCAGCGGCGCCGCCTCACGGCGCACAGTGGCATCGCGCAGCGCGGCTTCGAAGGGGCGACTACGGCCTTCCCAGGTGAGGAAGGTTCCGGCCTTTTCCATGGCCGAGGCGACCGGCAGCACCACGTCGGCGCGGTCGGTGATCTCGCTGGCGCGCAATTCCAGGCTCACCACGAACCGTGCGGCGTCGATGGCGGCCAGCGCGGCTCGGGAATCGGGCAGATCGGCGACCTCGACACCGCCGACGACCAATGCGCCCAGCGTCGAAGCGGCCGCCAGGATGCCTGCGGTGTCCCGGCCCGCGGACGCGGGTAGATCGTCGACGTCCCACACGGTCCGAACCTGTTGGCGCGCACGTGGGTCCGCGACGGGGCGGCCACCGGGCAGCAGGCCGGGCAGCGCACCGGCTTCGAGCGCACCGCGCTCTCCGGCGCGCCGCGGCACCCAGGCCAGGGCAGCCCCCGTCGTATCGGCCAACCGCACCGCCGCCGACAGGGCGCCGGGAACTCCGGCCAGCCGCTCGCCGACCATGATGACGGCGCCGGGTTCGCGCAGCCGCCGGGCCAGTTCGGCGATCTGCGGCGCGCCGTCGCTCAGCAGGCCGTCGAGCACGTGGGCCTCCTCGCCGGGAACCGTCGGCAGCAGGCGGCCCGACATCCGTTCCAGGCCGCGGCTGGCGTAGGCGGCCAGCGAGTACACCGCCATGCCGTTTTTCCGGGCCGCTTTGCGCAGCCGCAGATAGACGATCGGGGATTCCTCTTCGGGCTCGAATCCGGCCAGCAGCACCACCGGCGCCGCCTCGAGCGCGGCGTAGTCGACCGTGATGCCCTGTCCGGCCACCCGGGCGGCGAGGAATTCGGCCTCCTCGGCCGAATGCGGGCGGGCCCGGAAGTCGACGTCGTTGGTGCCCAGGGCCATTCGGGCGAACTTGGCGTAGGCGTAGGCATCTTCGAGGGTGACGCGACCGCCCACCAGGACCCCGGCATTGCCGCGGGCGGCGGCGAGCCCCTCGGCGGCGCGGGCGAGCGCCTCCGACCAGGACGCCGGTGCCAGTGTGCCGTCCCAGCCGCGGACCAGCGGAGTAGTGAGCCGGTCGCGTTCGGTGGCGTAGGTGAACGCCCACCGGCCCTTGTCGCAGTTCCATTCCTCGTTGACCTGCGGATCGTCACCGGCCAGGCGGCGCATGACCTTTCCGCGCCGATGATCGGTGCGCTGCGCGCAGCCCGAGGCGCAGTGTTCGCACACCGCCGGACTCGAGACCAGGTCGAACGGGCGGGCCCGGAATCGGTAGGTGGTGCCGGTGAGCGCGCCGACCGGGCAGATCTGCACGGTGTTGCCGGAGAAGTAGGACTCCAGCGGCTCGCCCTCGGCGATGCCGACCTGCTCGAGCGCACCGCGTTCCATCAGCTCGATGAACGGGTCACCGGCGACCTGATAGGAGAAGCGGGTGCAGCGCGCGCACAGCACGCAGCGTTCCCGGTCGAGCAGCACCGCCGAGGACAGCGGAATCGGTTTGGGGTAGGTGCGTTTGACACCCTCGAACCGCGATTCGGCGCGCCCGCTGGACATGGCCTGGTTCTGCAGGGGGCATTCGCCGCCCTTGTCGCACACCGGGCAGTCCAGCGGGTGGTTGATCAGCAGCAGCTCCATCACGCCCTCCTGCGCCTTGGCGGCGGCCGGGGAGGTCAGCTGCGTGTGCACGACCATGCCGTCGGTGACGGCCATGGTGCAGGAGGCGACGGGTTTGCGCTGACCCTCCACCTCGACCAGGCACTGGCGGCAGGCGCCGACCGGGTCGAGCAGCGGGTGGTCGCAGAAGCGGGGGATCTGGATGCCGATCAGTTCCGCGGCCCGGATCAGCAGCGTGCCCGCGGGCACGCTGACGGTGGTGCCGTCGATGGTGACGCTCACCAGATCCTGGGGGACCACGTCGCTGCTGTTGGTGCTGACGGTCCTCGTCATCGCACGCTCCCTTGCACGGAGTCGGATGCGCCGGCCCACGCGGTGGACCGGGCGGGATCGAACGGGCAGCCGCCCAGGCGCAGATGCTCCTCGTATTCGTCGCGGAAATACTTCAGCGAGGAGAAGATCGGGCTGGCCGCGCCGTCGCCCAGGGCGCAGAACGATTTGCCGTTGATGTTGTCGGCGATATCGAGCAACTTGTCCATATCGTCCGCGCTGCCCTGCCCGGTCTCCAGCCGCTCCAGCAGCTGCACCATCCAGTAGGTGCCTTCGCGGCAGGGCGTGCACTTACCGCAGGATTCGTGGGCGTAGAACTCGGTCCAGCGCAGCACGGCCCGCACGACGCAGGTGGTGTCGTCGAAGATCTGTAATGCCTTGGTGCCCAACATGGAGCCGGCCGCGGCCACATTCTCGTAGTCCAGCGGCACATCGAGATGTTCGTCGGACAGAATCGGCGTGGACGAACCGCCCGGGGTCCAGAACTTCAGCGCGTGGCCCTTGCGCACACCGCCCGCATAGCCGAGCAGTTCGCGCAGGGTGATGCCCAGCGGCGCCTCGTACTGGCCGGGCCGGGTGACGTGACCCGACAGCGAATACAGCGTGAAGCCGGGCGATTTCTCCGAACCCATCGACCGGAACCAGTCGATGCCGTTGGCGATGATCGCGGGCACGCTGGCAATGGATTCCACGTTGTTGACCACGGTCGGACAGGCGTAGAGGCCCGCGACGGCCGGGAACGGCGGCCGCAGCCGGGGCTGACCGCGGCGGCCCTCCAGCGAATCCAGCAGGGCGGTCTCCTCACCGCAGATGTAGGCGCCCGCCCCGGCGTGCACGATCAGCTCGAGGTCGTAGCCGGAGCCGAGAATGTTGCGGCCCAGATAGCCCGCGGCATACGCCTCGGCGACCGCGGTCTGCAGCCGCCGCAGCACCGGCAGCACCTCGCCGCGCACGTAGATGAACGCGTGCGAGGCGCGGATGGCGTAGGCCGCGATGATGCTGCCCTCGATGAGCACGTGCGGGGTGGCCAGCATGAGCGGAATGTCCTTGCAGGTGCCCGGCTCCGACTCGTCGGCATTGACCACCAGGTAATGCGGCTTACCATCGCCCTGCGGGATGAACCCCCACTTCATACCGGTCGGGAATCCCGCCCCGCCGCGACCGCGCAGCCCCGCGTCCTTGACGGTGGCGATCACCTCGTCCGGATCGGTGCGCAGCGCCTGGGGCAGCGCCCGGTAACCGTCGTGGCGCAAATAGGTTTCCAACGTCCAGGACTGCGGCTCGTCCCAGTACCGCGTGAGAACGGGTGCGAGAGTCACTGCGCACCTCCCTCGCCACGCCCCTTGGACTCGCCAGGTCCCACGTCTCGAGGCTCGCCGCGTCCCACATCCCTGGACTCGCCACGCTTTTCGGCGAGTCCAGGGCGCAAAGGCTGTTCGGGCACCGCAGTACTGCGCGCGATGCGCAGCCCCGCCAAGGTTGCCTCGCCCGGCTCACCGTCGTTCGCGCCGGGACGTTCGTCGGGGAATCCCGCCAGGATGCGCGCGGTCTCGCGGAACGTGCACAGCGGTACTCCGCTGCGGCTGCCGGTGACCTGCTCGCCGCGACGCAGCGAATCCACCAGGGCGCGAGCCGATTCCGGCGTCTGGTTGTCGAAGAACTCCCAGTTCACCGTCAGCACCGGCGCATAGTCGCAGGCGGCATTGCATTCGATGTGTTCGAGCGTGATGGCGCCGTCGCCGGTGGTCTCGCCGTGCCCGATACCCAGATGCTCCTTCAGGGTGGCGAGGATCTGATCGCCACCCATCACCGCGCACAGCGTGTTCGTGCACACCCCGACGTGGTAGTCGCCGGTCGGGGTGCGGCGATACATCGAGTAGAAGGTCGCCACCGCGGCGACCTCCGCGTCGGTGAGCCCCAATTGTTCGGCGCAGAAGCCGATTCCGGTGCGGGACACGTAACCCTCCACCGCCTGCACCAAATGCAGCAGCGGCAGCAGCGCCGAGCGCGGATGCGGATAGCGCTCGATGATCTCCTTCGCTTCCAGCTGGAGCTTGTCGCGTACCTGCTGCGGATAGGGGATCGGGCGCTCGGACAGCTTCACCAGGATTTCCGTCATCGGTCGACACCACCCATCACCGGGTCGATGCTGGCGACCGCGGCGATCACGTCGGCGACCATGCCGCCCTCGCAGATCGCCGCCACCGCCTGCAGATTCGTGAACGAGGGGTCGCGATAGTGCACCCGATAGGGGCGGGTGCCGCCGTCGCTGACCATATGTACCCCCAACTCGCCGCGCGGCGACTCCACCGCCGAGTACACCTGCCCGGCCGGCACCCGCATCCCCTCGGTGACCAGCTTGAAGTGATGGATCAGCGCCTCCATGGACGTGCCCATGATCTTGCCGATGTGCTTGGGGGAGTTGCCCAATCCGTCCGGACCGACCTGCAGGTCGGCGGGCCAGGCGATCTTCTTGTCGTCGATCATCACCGGGCCGGGCCGCAGTCGGTCCAGGCACTGCTCGACGATCTTCAGCGATTCGTGCATCTCCTTGATGCGGATCAGATAGCGGCCGTAGGCATCACAGCCGATATCGGTCATCACGTCGAATTCGTAGCTCTCGTAGCCGCAGTACGGTTGCGCCTTGCGCAGATCGTGCGGCAGGCCGGTGGCGCGCAGGGTCGGGCCGGTGATACCGAGGGCCATGCACCCGGCCAGGTCGAGATAGCCGATGCCGCGGGTGCGGGCCTTGAAGATCGGGTTCTCGTTGAGCAGGTTCTCCATATCGCGCAGCCGCTTGGGCATGAGCTCGAGCAGCTCGCGCACCTTGGCGACGCCGTCGTCGGGCAGATCCTGCGAGACCCCGCCGGGCCGGATATAGGCGTGGTTCATGCGCAGGCCGGTGATGTGCTCGAAGACGTCCAGCACGAGTTCGCGCTCGCGGAAACCGAACAGCATCGGCGTGATCGCGCCCAGCTCCATGCCGCCGGTGGCCAGGCACACCATATGCGAGGAGATCCGGTTGAGCTCCATGAGCATCACCCGAATCACGTTGGCGCGCTCGGGAATATCGTCGGTGATGTCGAGCAGCTTCTCCACACCCAGGCAGTAGGCCGCCTCGTTGTAGAACGGCGACAGGTAGTCCATCCGGGTGACGAAGGTGACGCCCTGCACCCAGTTGCGGAATTCGAGATTCTTCTCGATCCCGGTGTGCAGGTAGCCGATTCCGCAGCGGGCCTCGGTGACGGTCTCGCCCTCGATCTCGAGGATCAGGCGCAGCACGCCGTGGGTGGACGGATGCTGCGGGCCCATATTGACGACGATGCGTTCCTCGGCCGCGCCGCTGAGCGCCTCCCGCACGTCCTCCCAGTCCTGCCCGACGACGGTAACCGCCGTTTCTGTCTCTTGCGTCATCAGCTGTATGCCCTCCGCTGGTCGGGCGGCGGGATGCGCGCGCCCTTGTATTCGACCGGGATTCCGCCGAGCGGGTAGTCCTTGCGCTGCGGATGCCCGCGCCAGTCGTCGGGCATCAGGATGCGGGTGAGCGCGGGATGACCGTCGAACCGAATGCCGAAGAAGTCGTAGGTTTCCCGCTCGTGCCAATCCGTGGTCGGATACACCGAATACAGCGAGGGGATATGCGGGTCGGCATCGGGCGCCGCCGCCTCCAGCCGCAGCCGCCGGCCGTGGGTGATGGAGCAGAGGTGGTAGACCGCATGTAGTTCCCGGCCGGAATCGTCGGGATAGTGCACCCCGCTCACGCCCAGGCAGAGTTCGAACCGCAGGGCCTCGTCGTCGCGCAGGGCGCGGGCGACCATCGGCAGCCGCTCGCGCGCCACGTGCAGGGTGAGTTCACCGCGGAACACCACGATCTTCTCGATCGCCTCGCCGAACGCATTGTCCAGCAGCACCTCTCGGAGCCGGGCGACGATGTCGTCGAAGTAACCACCGTAGGGTGGGGGCGTACTGCCGGGCAGGCTGACCGTGCGGACCAGACCGCCGTAGCCGGAGGTGTCGCCGGTTCCGGTCACGCCGAACATACCTCGGCGCACCCCGATGACCTCGTCGCCGGGCTGCGCCCGCTGGTCCTCTTCGGCCAATTGCGCCTCGTCGTGGCCGGTGTCGACGCGGGTCTCGTCCGCGGCCTCCGGCGGGCCCTCGGTGCTGTGCGGGGAGTCGAATGTCATCGCAGCAGTCCCGTCATCCGAATCGTCGGCGTGGCGGCGAGGGCGGCCTGCTCGGCAGCACGGACGGCCTCTTCCCGGTTCACGCCGAGCGGCATTTCCTGGATCTTCTCGTGCAGTTTCAGGATCGCGTGCAGCAGCATCTCCGGCCGCGGCGGACAGCCGGGCAGGTAGATGTCCACGGGCACCACATGATCCACGCCCTGCACGATGGCGTAGTTGTTGAACATGCCGCCGGAGGAGGCGCACACGCCCATGGCGAGCACCCATTTCGGCTCGGGCATCTGGTCGTAGACCTGGCGTAGCACCGGTGCCATCTTCTGGCTCACCCGCCCGGCGACGATCATCAGATCCGCCTGCCGCGGCGAGGCGCGGAACGTCTCCATCCCGAAGCGGGCCAGATCGAACCGTCCGGCCCCGGTGGCCATCATTTCGATTGCGCAGCAGGCCAATCCGAAGGTGGCCGGCCACAGTGAACCCTTACGCATATACCCGGCGAGCTGTTCGACCGTGGTCAGCAGGAACCCGCTGGGCAACTTCTCCTCGAGACCCATTTCTCACTTCCGTATGCGTTCCCGGCCTGCGGCCGGGAAGACGATGGCGGTGCGCCGGACGACGATGGCGGTGCGCCCGATGGCGGTGGCGTGTTCTCAGTCCCAGCTCAGTCCGCCGCGCCTCCACTCGTAGGCATAGGCCACCGAGACGTTGAAAATGAACAGCGCCATCGCGACGAGTCCGAACACGCCGAGCGCGTCGAAGTGAACCGCCCACGGGTAGAGGAACACGATCTCGATGTCGAAGATGATGAACAGCATCGCGGTGAGGTAATACTTCACCGGAAAGCGTTGTCCGGCAGCATTTCCCGGACCACCGGCCACGGCATGCGGGGTCGGTTCGATACCACATTCGTAGGCCTCGAGTTTGGCCCGGTTGTAGCGTTTCGGGCCGATGAGCGCCGTCAACGCGAGCGACATCAGCGCGAACGCCGCAGCGACCGCGCCGAGAACAAGAGTCGGCACCTCGGTATTCACAACTGCACTACCCCTCCTCGAGCCTGGACGTGGACGGCAGCTGCCGAGGCGGGGCTGACATCGTCGTCTGCCGGGCCAGTCTCGCCCCAGGCCCGCTCGCCGAGAGTGCGGGCGATGGGGAGGGACCTGACGGGGGCGCACTCATATCATCGCCCGCACTCGTGTGAGCTACGGCACAGCCTACAACTGTTCGTTCTGAATGCCAGGCGATTGGTAGCGGCTTTTGATCGAATTCAGTACTGCGATTTATGACCGAATCGGCGTAATCGCGATCTTCCGTCACATGACGGTTGCCGGGACCACCTTCGATGTCTCGGCGAGGATCCGGGCGAAATCGTGGACCCGCATGCTCTCGTGATCTCGCGCCCAGACCAGCGCGAGCCGGGAATCGGGCACGCCGTGGACCGGAACGAAGGTGACGTCCGGTCGGCGGTGGTACTCGGCGGTGGTGCAGCACAGCAGCAGACACCCGCGCCCGGCGGCCACCGCGGCGATCGCCTCCTGCATGGTCCGCACGGGCGGCCCCGCCGGAATGGCGCGCCCGTCGGGCGTCTGCCGCGGAATCTGCGCGTGGCGCCAGTAATCCGGTGCGGTGCAGGCGATTGCGATCAGCGGGCACTCGGCGAGCTCGGTGGCGGCGATGGCGTCACGGCGGGTGAAGCGGTGACCGGAGGGCACCGCCAGCACCTGCGGGCGCGGCGGCAGCAGCTGACCGACCACCAGATCGTCCTCGTGCACCGGCAACAGCACCAGGGCCGCATCGGTCTCCTGCCGGCGCACCGGGCCGAACGGGTCGGCATAGGGGATCTCGACCAGCTCGACGGTCACGTCGGGGTGCTCATCGTGAAAGGTGGTGACGGCGTTGAGGATCCCTTCATCGGCACTGCCCTGGAACCCGATGCGCAGCACCCCGCGCCGACCGCGGGCGGTGGCGCAGGCGGTGTCCACCGCCGCGCGCAGCTGTTGATAGGCCGCCTTCAGCTCCGGGTAGAGCTCCTGACCGAGCGGTGTCAGTCGCACCTTGCGACTGGTGCGCTCGACCAACCGGGCGCCGATGCGATGCTCGAGGGTGCGCAGCAGTTGCGAGATCCGGCTCTGCGAGACATACAGCCGGGCGCCCGCGCGGCCGAAATGCAACTCTTCGGCAACGGCGAGGAACGCCTCCAGTTCGCGCAGCTCCATCGCGCCCACGATCCCTTCCTCGGTCGATAAGTCCCACTCATAGAAGGATGAACACTTCGCCGTTGTTCCCGCGGGTGGCCACCGGTTGGCTGAAGGCATGACGAAAGTTGACGCAATCGCCGTCGAAACCCCTGTGCGGCCGGGGCTTTCGGGCGGTGGGTGGCCCGCGGTGGCGGTGGTGGCCCTGGGCACGTTCACGGTAGTGACCTCGGAGATGCTGCCGGTGGGCCTGCTCACGCCGATCGGGTCGGCGCTGCGGGTGTCCGAGGGTCTGGCCGGACTCGCGCTGACCATCACCGGACTGGTGGCGATGACCGCGCCGCTGCTGATGTCGGTGCTGGGCCGCCTGGACCGCCGGATGTTGCTGTGCGGGCTGCTGACCGTGCTCGCGGTCGGCAATGTGCTCTCGGCCGTGGCGCCCGCGTTCGCCGTGCTGGTGGTCGGTCGCGTACTGATCGGTCTCGGTATGGGTGGTGTCTGGGCGATTTCGGGGAGTCTCGGGGTGCGGCTGGTTGCGCCGCACGCGGTCGGCAAGGCGACCGCGGTGATCTTCAGCGGTGTCGCGGTCGCGTCGGTGCTGGGTGTTCCGGCGGGGACCTACCTGGGCTCGGCCCTGGGATGGCGGGCCGCCTTCGGTGCGGCGGCCGGTCTCGCGGTCCTGGTCGCCATTCTGCTCGCGGTCTTGCTTCCGCCGCTGCCCGCCGAGCGGGCGGTGTCGATCCGGGAACTGCCCGCGCTGCTGAGCAAACCCGCCCTGCGCACCGGCATGATCGTGGTGGCATTGCTGGTCAGTGGGCATTTCGCCGCATACACCTACATTCGGCCGTTCCTCGAACAGGTTTCCGGGGCCGGGGCCGCCACCGTCGGCACCTTCCTGCTCTGCTACGGAGTTGCCGGTGTGGCAGGCACTTTCGGATTCGGCGGCGTCGCCGCCCGCGCGCCCCGACGCGCGGTGGTGCTCATCGGCATCGGGCTCGCAGCCTCCGTGGCGCTGCTCGCGGGTCTCGGCGGGGCGCTGGTTGCGGCCGTGATACTGCTGCTGACCTGGGGTGTGTCCTATGGCGGCGTCTCGGTGAGCACGCAGAACTGGACGCTGGCCGCGGCGCCGGACGACCGGGAGGCCGCCTCTGCGATCCTGGTCGGGGTGTTCAACGGTGCGATCGCGCTGGGTGCGCTCGTCGGCGGCCGCGCCGTGGACGCGGTGGGGGTGCGGGCACCGCTCTGGCTGGGTGTCGTCCTGGCGGTGGCGGCGACGATCGTGGCAGCCGTCGGCCGCGCCCCGGCCGCCGCCGGACCGAAAGGCTAAGCGGCGCTGCGGCTGCGCAGCGCGGTGGTGACCGCCTCGGTCAGCTCGAACGGATCGATGGGATGCGAGACCGACGCCTCGGCGCGCGACCAGTTCGCCAGCCAGGCGTCGTCCGCGCGTCCGGTGAGCACGACGATCGGCGGGGGAGCGGCTACCTCGTCCTTCACCTGTTTGGCCAACCCCAGGCCGCCGGTGGGCGCGGCCTCGCCGTCGAGGATGGCCAGGTCGATACCGCCCGCGTCGAGCTGTTCGACGACGACCGGGGCGGTGGCCACCTCGAGATATTCGAACGGCGGCAGCTCCGGGTGCGGGTGTTTGCCCAGGGCCAGCATCACCTGGCGGCGGGTGTCGGAATCGCTGCTGTACACGAGAACCCGCACCACGGCGGGACGGTTCGCATCGGCCACGTTGCGCATGCTACGTCCGCGACGGCCGCCGCCGTGGCAGGTTCGCATACTCCGCTGTCCGCGTCGGCGGGTGACTTCACCGCCGCTTTGATCGTCCCCGCAGGAATCATTGCTGGTCACAATGGCAAAAACGCGAGATCCTGGTAACCATCGACGGGCTACGACGGGTAGGCGGCACAATGCGAATCTCGGAGATTTTGCGCAAGAAAGGGTCCGACGTGGTCACGATCGGGCCGGAGGCGAGCGTGCGTGAGCTGTTGGCGGTGCTGGCCGAGCACAATGTCGGCGCGGTGGTGGTCTCGGCCGACGGTGTCGGCATCGACGGCATCGTGTCCGAACGCGACATCGTGCGGCGGCTGCACAAGTTCGGGGCGGATCTGCTGGAGCGGCCGGTCTCGGACATCATGACCGCGGTGGTGCACACCTGCACACCCGATGCTCGGGTGGCGAGCCTGCGTGCCACGATGACCGAACACCGCATCCGCCATCTGCCGGTGGTGTCCGACGGCCGGATGGTGGGCATCGTCAGCATCGGTGACGTGGTCAAGAGCGCGATATCGGAACTGCAGACCGAACGCGAACACCTGGTGCAGTACTTGCACGGATGAGCCGGGTCGGACCGGTCATCTGACGACTCCTGCCGCACGGTCGCGCACGGCGCCGGGATGTGGCAAGGTTGGAGTCGCTGATACGTACTCCCGCAAAGGGTTTCGTAGATCGTTTTTCCGAGAGCGAGCATTCGGGCGATCGACGGTGCGGGCAGTTCGTAGGGACACAGGGGTGACACGGTTCGAGACATTGACCGAACAGTTCCTGGCGGCCTTGCAGGCCGGCGGGGGAGGTGTCGCGGGCGCGTGCCGGGCATGCGTGCGGGTACTGCCGGTGCATCGGGCCGCGATCGTCATCGATGAGTACGAGGCCGGGGTGCAGCCGTGGTGCACCAGCGACGAGGTCGCGGCGGGCGTGGAGGCCGTGCAGGCCACCGTCGGGGAGGGGCCCGCAGTGGATGCGGTCGCCACCGGGTTACCGGTGCCGGTGCCCGATCTGACGCACAACCGCGAGCGGTGGCCGGGCTTCACCGAAGCGCTGGCCGCGGCAAGGATCTCCGGCTCGATGATCGCAATGCCGTTGCAACTGGGCGCGATCCGGTACGGGGCGTTGGACCTGTACCGCGAGCGGCCCGGGCCGCTGGACCCCGCCACCACCTCGGCCGCTCTGCACATCGCCGACCTGATCACCGCACAGCTGGTCCTGGCCCGCTCCGGCAACCCCGGCCCGGCCCAGACGGTCCCGGCCGACCTCTGGCTGGAACAGCCGCTGTCCAGCCGCGCCATCCACCAGGCCGCCGGGATGGTCGTCGCCCAGCTGAACATCCCCGTCCCCGACGCCTACGCCGCCCTGCGCGCCTACGCCTTCGGCCACGGCACCTCCCTCGCCGAAACCGCCGAATCCGTAGTCACCCGCCGCATCCGCTTCGACACCGACTGAGGTCACGCGAGGATCTGGTCGGTGTCCGCGGTGCCGTCGACCACGGCGGCGGCCAGTTCGGCGAGGTGGCGGCCGGTCTTCTGGGCGTGCATGCGGAGGCGGCGGAAGGCCTCGGCCATGTCGAGGCCGCCGCGTTCGGCCAGGACGCCCTTGGCTTGTTCGATGACGATGCGGGCGTGCAGGGCGACCGGGAGGCGCGCGGGGAGGGCTTCCAGATGCGGGAGCATGATCTGCTGAATGATGCCGATACCGGCCAGGTCGGCGAGCAGTTGGCCCGCGCGCAGATCGGCGCCGTCGAGGGCGTCCGGGGCGGCGGCCAGGATGGTGAGGGCACCGATGCTGCGGTCGCGGCAGCGCAATGGCAGCGCCATGGCCGAGCGGTAGCCGAAATCCAGTGCGCGTTGGCAGAATTCGGGCCAGCGGTGGTTGGTGGCGCGCAGATCCGGGACGGTCGTCGGTAGGCCGGTGCGGTAGGTGTGGCGGCCGGGGCCGTCCAGGGCCTCGACCTGTAACAGTTCCAACAGGTCGGGTTCTTCGCTGGTGGAGGCCAACAGCTGCAGATCGCGCCGATGGTCGGCGAGGAACAGCCCGGCGTCGGCCCCGCCGGTCACTCCGGGGCAGGCGTCGACCAGTTGCTGGGACAGCTCGACGACATCCACATCGCGGGTGAGCAATTCGACGGCGGCGGCCAGCGCCGCCAGCAGCGGATGCTCGTCGTCGGGCGCAGGCCCCATAGCGCCTCCCGGGCTGGACTCGAAAGGGAGTCACGCGAACGCGAGGCCCACCGGCCACGTCGCCGGGCGCGGTGCTGCGGGACCTCGATATTCCATAGTGGCACCCCGCCCGCCGCTCTGTCGACCACCGTTGACACCGCAACTGTTCTGAAACTTCCTCGGAACCGGGGTGTTTCATGAACCGGAGCGCCGGTCATACCATCGATTGGTTCGGCTGATTGCGGTACCCGATCGACGCGGCGGACCTCGAGCCCGCCCGGACGGGGGTGAATTCGACGGATGGCTGACAGCGAGCAGTTGGTGTCGGCGGTGGCGCGACTGGTCCTTCTCCCCGACGCGTACGGCACGGCCGGAGTGCTGCTACAGCTGATGGGCACCGCCACCGAGGTGCTGGAGCTGACCGGGGCCGCGGTGACGCTGGTCGAGGACGGACAGTGCGAGGTGGCGGGCGCAACCCCCGACGTACTACGGGAAGTCGAAGCGGCACAGCGGGACTGCGCCCGCGGCCCGGGCATGGAGGCGCTGCGGAGCGGGGAATCGGTCGCCGTGGCCGACGTGCGCCGGCACTGGAACGAGTGGCCCGAATACACCGACGCCGCGGTGCGCCACGGCGTCTCGGCGGTGGCCGAGATTCCGATGCAACTGGGCCAGACACAGGTGGGTGCCCTGGGATTGTTCGCCCCCGCCCCGCGGGAATGGACCGCCGTGGAGTTGTCCGTCGGCGCGCTGCTGGCCGGTATGGCCGCGGGCCATCTGCTCACCGCCGACAAGTTGCGCCGCCAACAGCGCCTGACCGATCAGCTGCAACACGCGCTGACCTCGCGAATCGTGGTCGAACAGGCCAAAGGTGTGATCGCCGGGGCGCGGCGGATCACCCCCGAGGCGGCCTTCGAACTGATTCGCGGACATGCCCGCCGCCGGCGAGTCAACGTGCACGAGGTGGCCCGCGCGATCGTGGAACTGGGCCTGCGCCTGTGAGTCCGGGTCGTTTGTGAAGATGCACGAACAACGGCTGCGGCAGTGGGCAGCCCGGTAAACTTGCATCGGATCCTGAAACCCTTGCCCCCGGACAGGATCTCGTACCGGCATACGTCCCTGAACTCGACAGCTGGTTCCCCGACGTCGTCTCATGCCTGGGGGCAATCGTGGCCGTACTCGTTCCCGTTCGTGCCGCCCGGCGCCGATGCACCACCACCGGGCCCGGCACCGGAATTGCCGATCCTGATGCGGAGTTGGTGCGCCGCGTCGGACGCGGTGACCGCGAGGCGTTCGCGCAGCTGTACCGCCGCACCCGCGGCCTGGTGTTCCGCCGCGTGCTGGCGGTCGTGCGCGATCCCGGATATGCGGAGGAGACCTGCCAGGACGTGTATCTGCAGGTATGGCGCAGCGCCGCCGGATTCGACGAACGCCGCGGCTCGGCGGCGACCTGGTTGCGTACCTTGGCGCATCGGCAGGCGGTGGACCGGGTGCGCCACGAGCGCGCCAGTTCCGAGCACAACCATGCCTGGGGCGTCAGAGACTACCGCCCGCCGGTGGATTCGGTGGTGGAGGAGACGCTGCGGCGCTACGACCTACGCTGCGTGCGCAGCGGCCTGACGCTGTTGACCCCGCTGCAGCGCGAATCGGTGGTGCTGGCCTACTATCGCGGGCTCACCTATCCCCAGGTGGCGGCCCACCTGGGCGTGCAGGTCTCGACGGTGAAGTCCCGCATTCGCTCGGCCCTGGCCCGCCTGGAAACCGCCCTTGCCGAACTGGATTCGAACTGATCTATACCGGATTTTCATCAGCTTGTAACACCGAAAACTGCTCCCGGCCGGAATATTCTGGCGCACAATTTCGTCGGGCGATCGTTCGATTCCACTGGCTTGCGGTCGATGGCACCGCTGATCGGGTGGGGTCCGGGATGTGCTCGGGTTCCCCGGACCTCACCGCCCGTTATCAGCCGTCATGCCGATGCGGACGACCGCCGACCACGGAGTGCGCAACCGGGCCCGGCGGGTCCGGTTGCGTAGCAGAGGCGACCGGCCCCAAAGTCCGGAACCGAACGGAATTTCCGGGCAGTGGGCAAAATGTATTGCACATCTACCGGATTCCCACCCAATTCTTCGAAAAATGTCGGGCCCCGGCTGTACCGGAATCCTGGGGTGGGGTGGTGCCGGTGTCCGCTGTGAGATTCCTCCACCCGCATCCGCGTCCGGCTCGGTCGGATGGGAATATTCGATCATGCGCTCGCCGACCATGACCGCCGTCGTCGTCCTTGCCGTGTCGCTCGCCGCCTCCGCGTGCGGGAGCTCCGGCGGGACGCACGAGGCGGCGGCAACCTCGACGCCGGTGCCGCACAGTACGGTTGCCGCCCCGAAGAGTTCACCGACGACCGCGGCACCGTCGCCGTCCGACGCACCGGGTTCCACCACCGCCGAGCCCACGAGTTCGGTTGCGGCCGCGACCACTTCGGTTCAGATGGCCTCGCGCAAGTGCGCCACGCAGCAGTGGCCGCAAGCCCTGCCGGATCTGCGCGGCCAGCGACTGGCTCAGGTGGTGGTGGGCTCGGCCCTGTGCTTCGACATCGTGGCCGTGACCGCCACCGACGGCCACGATGTCATGCACGACCCGAAGAGCTTCCTGATCCCGTGGAAGGTGACCGACCAGTCGCCCGAACCCGGCACCTCGGTCACGGCGAGCACGCCGGTCTCCCTGACGGTGGCGCCGGGATAGGGCGGCTCCGGCGTCTCACTTGTTGACGCGACCGGCCAGTTCCTCCGGGTACCGCTCACCGGCAATCGCGTCGGCGGGGGCGGCGGCCTCGATGCGGGCCAGATCCTCTGAGGTCAGGGTGATCTCGGCGGCGGCCACGTTCTGCTCGAGGTAGGTGCGGCGCTTGGTGCCCGGGATCGGTACCACGTCCTCGCCGCGGCTGTGCACCCACGCCAGCGCCAATTGCCCTGCGGTGACGCCCTTTTCCTCGGCCAGCTTGCGCAGTTCGTCGACGATAGCCAGGTTGCGGTCGAAGTTGCCGTCGGCGAAGCGCGGCAGGCGCCGGCGCATATCATCGGCGGGCAGGTCGGCGGTGGAGGTGATCGCGCCGGTCAGGAAGCCCCGGCCGAGCGGCGAGAACGGCACGATCCCGATGCCCAATTCGCGGCAGGTGGGGGCCACCTCGGCCTCGATATCGCGGGTCCACAGCGACCATTCGCTCTGCAGCGCGGTCACCGGGTGCACCGCGTGGGCCCGGCGGATGGTCGCGGCGGCCGCCTCGGAGATGCCGAGGTAGCGCACCTTACCCGCGGTAACCAGCTCCGACAGCGCACCCCAGGTCTCCTCGATGGGGACCTCGGGATCCACCCGGTGCTGGTAGTAGAGGTCGATGTGGTCCACACCGAGCCGGGCCAGCGACTCGTCGCAGCACTGTTTCACGTAGGCGGCGTCGCCGCGGGTGCCCATCGTGCCGTTCTCGCCCCACACGATGCCGAACTTGGTGGCCAGCACCACCTCGTCGCGACGATCGCGAATGGCGCGGCCGACCAGTTCCTCGTTGGCGCCCGCACCGTAGACGTTGGCTGTGTCCAGCAGGGTGACGCCCAGATCCAACGCCCGGCGGATGGTGGCGATCGGCTCCTCGTCGTTGTCGCGCACGCCGTAGGCATCGCTCATGCCCATACAGCCCAGTCCCTGTGCGCCGACGGTCAGCTCGCCGAGTTTTCTGGTCGCGATCATGGAAAGGGTCCTCCTTGGTGGCGCTGATAGTGAGTGGTGAGCCGTGCTCACGAATCAGACGCTACGACCTGGAGCGCACTCCAAGTCAAATCACCGGGGGGACCGGGCGCTCGGCCGGGGTCTGCATGATCTGCTGCCACCACGACGACAGGGGGCTGGGGTCGGGCCAGACGACGGCATCGTCGGCGAGTTCGTCATCCTCGCGCGGCGGTACCGGGACGGCTTGCGAGTGGACAGTCATCATCACGAATCTCCTCCGGAACAGTGCCGAGCCCGAAAGCCGCACTGGGACCAGCGATTCGGTACTCGAGCCTCCGACTCACGACGCTGTGAGCAACCCAGATGTGTTCAGCGGTAGTAGATTCCGTATATCAGACTCGGCGGCTCGGCTCAAGGGGCACCCTAACACGCAGCGGCACTTCCCATGACGGTTCTGGAATATGACGCGCGTCTAGTGGATCATGCTGCGGCGGTTCCACATTCGTTGACTGCCTCGGATGCGCTGAGGCATCGATATCGTTGTCGTTCAGTCGCCGGACACCGAAACCGCTGTCAGTGTGTTGGCCCACTGCCTCAAGACCGAAACGAAAGTGGGTATGAGCGGTGAGGCGTTGGAGCGCCGCCACGCCAGCACGCTCCGGCAGGGAGGGCTGTCGGTGATCGTCCGATACGTGACACCCTCGATGCGGTTCCGGTCGGCCAGGGTGGCCGGGACCAGGGAGATCGCTTCGCCCCACCGCACCGCATAGAGCAGTTCTCCCATCGATCGCACTTCTGGTCCGTCTTTTCCGACATGCCAAAAGTTCTGCCAGTACGGGTCGGCGCACGCATAGACTCGGACACCGATCTTCTGCGACAGGTCGGCCATGGTGACTTGCGGGGCGGTCGCGAGTGGGTCGTCGGCAGGCACGACAACGTAGCACTGGTCCTCGAACACGATGGTGGCGTCCAGTCCAGCCATGCTGAATGGCGCCCAGCAGAGGGCCACGTCGACTCGATCGTGCAACAAACCCGCTGTGGGATCGGTAAAGTCACCTGGAACCAGTCGCACCTCGGTACCCGGGTGGTCCCGGCTGAACGTTTCGAGGGCCAGACCCATGAGCTCTGCCGTACATGGGCCCAGAGTGCCGACGCGGAACTGCCTCTCGGTCGCGGTTCCGTTGTTGCGGTCGACGTCCGGGATGATCATCTTCCGAGCCATCGTGGCCGCGCCCCGATGGTTTGCACTGGAACGCCGTGGATCTGCCAACCGCCATACACGCTGCCACTCCTGCAGATCGACCAGCTCAGGCGCTACTGGTGCGCCGGATCTCTTGGTCAATTGGATCAGCGTCATCAGGACGGGTAGCAGCGTGTCGAATCGCGCGGGCACGCTATATCCCCTCCGCCAATCGCTGATCCGCTGCACCGTCGCGCGGTACCGGGGCCTGTGTCCGCGTGCGGCCTTCATCCGGTCTTCAGCGGCCCGTGAAACCACGGTCATGGTCGGATTTCCCGCCACCTCGAACAGTGCCGTGAGCCTCTGCGCGAAAACCGACCTAGGGGTTGTGACTTCCGGATAGATATTCGAGAACTCCGCCCGAGGCTCCATAGCCACCATGATGGCGCGAAAACTCCATGCATCCAAGGGAGTAGGGGTTGACCCGACCGGCTACAGGGGTGCCTGCCGGAGAAGGGGAACCACCTCCTGGAGGTAACCGGCCACTTACTCGTCGAGCAGGTCGACCAGCCGGGTGAGGGCGCGGGAGAGGGCGCGCCGCTCGTCCGGGTCGATGTGATCCAGGGCGGCGGCGAAGCGTTGGATGCGCTCGGAGGTGAGACCGTTGACCAGGTCGCGGGCGGATTCGCTGGCGACCAGCAATTGCGCGCGCCCGTCGACCGGGTCGGCGGTGCGTTCGAGATAGCCGCTCTTCTCCAACCCGGTGACGATGCGCGACATGGTGGGCGCGGTGACCCGCTCGACGGCGGCCAGGTCGCCCAGTCGCATGGGACCGGAGCGGACCACGGTGGCCAGGGCCGACGCCGAGCCGGGGCTGAGCGACCCGAGATCGCCGGAGCGGCGCAGCAACCGGATGATTCGGCCGAGCGCCAGGTACAGGTCGGCGGCCTCGGCGAGTTCGTCGGCGCTGCGCGTGCGCTCCTGCGGGATCATGTGGTGGTGGCTCCTACGCGAGTCGAATCGGTTTCAGCCAGTATGCCTTCACGGTCGGCCTCGGCCAGTTCCTCGGCCTCGTCGACCACGTATTTTCCGCCCGCGTACCAGGAGGCGACGGCACCGATCAGCATCATGGCCGCCGCGGCGAGGAACACCACCACCAGACCGGAGTGGAACGGCCCGGAGATCAGGTGCGGGAAGAACTCCTGCCCGGTGAGCACGTCGGCGTGCACGCCCGGCTCGTCGAGGGTGCCGCGGGGTCCGAGCAACTCCTGGAACGGGTTGTAGCCGAGGAAGGTGGCGAACAGGCTGCCCACCGGCGGCATATCGGCGATCTGCCCGGCCACCTCGGCCGACACCCCCTGTTCGCGCAGTCCGGAGTTCATCGCGCCCGGCAGGGTGCCCGACAGCCCGACGATCATCAGCGAGAAGAACAGGCCGATCGACAGCGCCATCCCGCCGTTCATCAGGGTGGCGCGCATACCCGAGGCGACACCGCGCTGCGAGGCCGGCACCGCGGACATGATCTCGGCGGTGTTGGGCGAGGTGAAGATGCCGGTGCCCAGGCCGTTGAGCAGAATGATCAGCGCGAACAGCCAGTAGTTGAAATCGACGGGCAGCACGACCAGCAGGACGAAGGTGACCGCGGCCAGCGCCAGGCCACCGGTGGCGAACGGGCGGGGGCCGTAGCGGTCGCTCAACCATCCCGAAATGGGTCCGGCCACAAGGAATCCCACGGTCAGCGGCAGCATGTAGATACCGGCCCACAGCGGGGTCGATTCGAAGTCGTAGCCGTGCAGCGGCAGCCAGATGCCCTGCAGCCAGATGATCAGCATGAACTGCATGCCGCCCCGACCGACCGAGGCCATCAGACCGGCGAGGTTGCCCAGCCCGAACGCCCGATTGCGCAGCAGCGACATGTGGAACATCGGCTGGCGCACCTTGGTCTCGAGGTAGCAGAAGGCCGCCAGCAGCACGATGCCGCCGATGACGGCGGCCAGCACCCACGGATTGGTCCAGCCGGTCTTCGAATCCCCGTGCGGCTGAATGCCGTAGGTGATCCCGGTGAGCAGCGCGGTCAGGCCGAGGGCGAAGGTGATGGTGCCGGGCAGGTCGAGCGAACCGGGGCTGCGGGTGCCGAAGTCGCGCAGCGACCGGTAGGACCACACGGTGCCGAGGATGCCGAACGGCACGCTCACCCAGAAGACGGCCTTCCAGTCCCATTCGGCGAGCAGACCGCCGACGAGCAGGCCGAGGAACGAACCGGCCACGGCCGCAACCTGATTGATGCCCAGCGCCACACCGCGCTGATTGGCGGGGAAGGCGTCGGTGAGGATGGCCGCGGAGTTGGCCATGAGCATCGCGCCGCCGACACCCTGGACCACGCGCCAGACGATCAGCCACAGCGCGCCGCCGCCGTGTGAGAGCGGGTCCAGCGACAGCGCGATCGCCGACAGCGTGAAGACCACGAAGCCGAGGTTGTAGATGCGCACCCGCCCGTACATGTCACCGAGGCGGCCGAACAGCACCACCAGCACCGCGGAGGTGAGCAGGAATCCCATCAGCAGCCACAGCAGGTAGCTGACATTGCCGGGGGAGAGCGGGTTCAGGTCGATGCCGCGAAAGATCGCCGGCAGCGAGATGATCACGATCGAGGAGTTGATGGTGACCATCAACATGCCGAGCGTGGTGTTCGACAGGGCCACCCACTTGTAGCGGGGGTGGTCGCGGTCGACGCGCAGTCGGCGGCGAATCGTCTGGACATCGCCGACGTCGAGGTCGCCGGGGGAAGGTTCCGAAGGCAAGAGCGTCTCCCTGAGCAAAGCAAGCGGACAGGCCTCTACCCAATATAGTTGCCTGACGCTAACTAAAGGAATGGAGGTTTGCGTCACAGCTGCCGCACCTCCCGGAACCCCTATCGCCGGGCCCGTTGTGCGGACAGCTCCCGACCAATCGGACACCCCCACCTGGAAATTTCGGACATGCTGGACGCCATGCAGCGCGGGGAGGAGAGCGGTCCGGTCGCCTCGTCGGCGGACGGGCCTCAGCCGGATCGGGCCGATTCTCCCGCGGAGTACATCGCGGCGCTGCGCGCGTTGCGGACGTGGTCCGGGCTGACGTACCGGCAGCTGGCGGGGAAGGCCGAGGCGAGCGGAAATACGCTGCCGCCGAGCACGATTGCGACCACACTGGGGCGTGTCACGCTACCCCGGGAGCCGTTCGTCACCGTGTTCACCCGTGCCTGCGGACTCGACGACGACCAGGTGGCGCTGTGGCTTGCTGCCCGGCGGCGTATCGCCCTGGGCGGTGGATCGCAGAGCGCTACGCACGAGGCGGAAGAACCAACCCTCGAGACGCCGGAAGTTCGTCGAGAACGGCGCTCACCGCAGTGGTGCCACCCCGTCAGCCTGATCGCGGCCGTGGCCCTCGGCGTCGCCGGAACGTTGGGTGTGCAGGCCCTGCCGCCCCATGCCCACCGCCCGGCCGTCGCCGGCGCGGAACCGGTGGCGGGACTGCCGATTCTCGCCGTGGGCAGTTGGGCTCGAATTCGCCCCGCCCGCACCCCGGAGCTGTGCCTCACCGAAGGCCGGGACCGCACGCAGCGCT
Organism: Nocardia transvalensis; assembly: GCF_015477765.1. Taxonomy (GTDB): domain Bacteria; phylum Actinomycetota; class Actinomycetes; order Mycobacteriales; family Mycobacteriaceae; genus Nocardia; species Nocardia transvalensis_A. The sequence goes on from NZ_JADLQQ010000002.1 coordinate 528,941, forward strand.
ACCCGACCGCCATCGCGGTGCAGCGCCCCTGTACGCAGGCAGTGCTGCCACGCGTGTATCTCGAGCCCCTCGGCGAGCAGACAGTGCAGATCCAGTGGCATCACCCGGAATACGGCATCGGCTGTCTCACAGTCCTGCTCGACGGGCCCGGTCGAGACCTTCTCGAACCCCGCGATGACTGCGCCGACGACAATCCCACCCAGCGATTCCGGATCGATCCCGTCGGCCCACCGGCAGCGGCACACTTCCGCATCCGCCCGACCGCCACTGCCCAGTGCCTGGCACTGCGGGACCACGACACCGCCGACGGCACGGAGATCGTGCAAGGCCGCTGTTCGGGCGACCGGGACCAGGAATTCTTGATCAACCTGGTCCCGCCCCCATAGCTCTATCGGACCGATTCGGCCCTTTCGACGACGGCGTCGCGGTAATGGGCCAGGTCGTGCAGCGTCTTGCGGTCGGCCTCGGGCATGGTCGTGACCAGTTCTCGCCGTGCGGCCAGCGCGGCGGAGGGGAGGCGTGCGTGGGACGCGCACTCGCCATCGGCAATCGCTGTCGCAATTTCTCGCTGCCGGAACTCTTCTGTCGCTGTGGTGATTTCGGACTTCAGGGCTTGCCAGGCTTGCTCCGGTGTCTGATATCGGTAGCCCCGGGTCGCCATACATATCTGCCAGGTGGTGAGCGCGGCGCCGTAGCCGGGTGTGGTGCGGAGTTGGGTGGCCATTCGGTTGTAGAAATATTCGGGGATGTAGGTGAGGTGTGCCCAGCGCGTGATGTCGCCGGCGAGTTGGGTTCGGCTGTCGGCCTGACATCCTTGCTCCGGGATCGTGACCTGGCTGCCATCGGGGAGGTCGATCGTGCGTTCACTGTCGGGCGGTCCGAAAAGGGCGGTGCGGAATCGGTTTTGCTGCTCGGGCGACAGGGTGTCCACGTAGGCGTCCGCGGCCGGCGGCGGCTGATCGTCGCCGGAAATCGGGGCCTCGGCGAGGCCGTAGCCGTGGGATCTGCGGCCGGGAAGGTCGATGATAGCGTCGTCATCGGCCGGTGGCGGTGGTGGCGTCGGCCCGATCGGGTAATCGAATCCCTGTGCGGCAAGGCAGCGTTGGTTCAAGCGTTCGATGGCGGAATCCAGAATTCGCTGTGTGGTCGACCAGGTTCCGGAGAAGGTGACCAGATCGACCGCTGAGGAACCGAGGGTGCCCGAGAACGGTGGTGGCGGGGGCAACGGGTCCGGCGGCGGGGTGACACCGCACGCAGACAGCCCCGCGACCAAGAAAATGAGTGGTAAGAACCGCGCAAATTTCGAACGCGTCGATGGCATCAGTATCACCTCCGATAGCCGGGTAGCCGGCGGGAAAACCGACCCGCCGACTACCCGGACCGCGAATCCGACTACGGATTGCACCACTTGTTGGAGCTGATGTTGTTCGCGAAGCCGTCGCTCACCCACCTGCTGATGTTGGGCACACCGTCGCCTCTGCCCAAACTGTGCCTGATGCCCGTGTACCTGTACCCGCTGTACATGTACACCGTGCATTGACGACCGCTGTTCTTGATCGACTGAATGCAGTTGTCCCAGGTTCCGGAACTACATGCCGACTGACGGAATGCCCTGAAGTCCGGGTTGTCGCCTGCCACCTTTCCGCGAGGTCCTTGGTAGTTGTTGTAGGGCCAGAAACAGAAATAGGTCGAGGGGCACGACGAGTCGGGTGCGCTTGCTCCTGCGTCTACGTCCTGGCCGGGGGTCACCTCCGCGCTGGGGGCCGGCTCCCCGGGGGCTGGTTCGGGGGCCGCCTGCGCGGCGGGGGCCAGTACCGCGAATAGCGATAACACTCCGGCTGCCACAGCGATTCTCATCTTCATTTCTCTCTCCTTCGTCGGCCGGTTTTCCTGCCCAGCGTGTTTTCGAGATTCGTGCAAGCCTGTGGATCAGGGCAATGCCCGGTGACGTTCGGATGTGTTCGGAACAATTCGGGAACGTTCGCGAACACCCTCGATCGCTGGTCACGAAGTCTCAGTCCCTGTGCCGGCCTTCGGCCTGCCCCGATCGGGAATGCGGAGCGCGAGGCGCATGTTGTCTGCGGCATGCGCTTCGCGATCTCGATTCCGCAGTTCTATGCCGACGGCGAGTTCGACCCGGAGGGGTTCCGCGCCCATGTGCGCCGCATCGAGGAGCTGGGCTTCGATAGCGGCTGGACGCAGGAGCAGGTGCTGGCCGTGAAGGAGTTCTCACATCTGGGTGCGATCGAGACGATGACCTATGCCGCCGCGGTGACCGAGCGATTGCGGCTGGGCTGTTCGGTGTTCGTGACGCCGCTGCACAATCCGGTGCACCTGGCGCACTCGCTGGCCTCCCTCGACCAGCTCTCCCGCGGGCGCCTGGAGGTGGGTGTCGGCAGCGGGGGCCGCGATCGCCCGTTCGCCGCCTTCGGCGTGGATCCCGAGGGCCTGATCTCGCGGTTCACCGAGGGGCTGGAGATCATGCGGGCGCTGTGGTCGCAGCCGAGCGTGACGTTCGAGGGCCGCTTCTGGCAGCTGAAGGACGCCAAGTTGAAGCCCGGCGCATTCCAGAAGCCCGGCCCCCCGATCTGGTTCGGCGGGGCCCACCCCAAGGCCCTGCGCCGCGCGGCCCGCCTGGCCGACGGCTTCTTCGGCGCCGGTGCGAGCACCACCGCCGCCTTCGCCGACCAGGTCCGCACCCTGCGCACCGAACTGGCATCCGCTCACCGCGACCCCACCACATTCGCCATCGCCAAACGCGTCTACATCGCCATCGACGACGGAAACCCCGACCGCGCCCGCGAACGCATATCCACCGCCCTCGAAAATCTCTACGGCACCCCAACTTTGGCCTCCGTCGCCGTCGCAGGCACCACCACCGACTGCATCCGCGGCATCCAGGACGTCGCCGACGCGGGTGCGGAATTGATCCTGTTCACCCCGCTCCACGACGAGGCCGACCACATGGAACACATTGCCGCCGAGGTCATTCCGCAGCTGCGGTAAGGTCGCGCCGCTGCGACACCGGGGACTCGGGTTACGTTTGTCCGCTTTGTGCGCAAAATGGTTCTCTCGCATCCGGTTCGGATAGGGTTCATCCCCGATCTTGGTGCGAGGAGACGGGAGTACGGAGTGACGCACGTGGGGGAGTCCCAGCAGGGTTCGCCGACCTCGGCCGCCATCGGGGCCGCGGCGGCACAGGCCGGTCTCGGCCGACACCAGGCGTGCTATCCGGGGGCCGTTCCGCGGTGGGGGACTACGCAAAACTTCTTCCTCGTCCTCTGGTTCGCATTGGCCTGCTGGGGGTTCGCGGCTGGCAACCTCGACTACGCGGCATTTCCCGCTCTGTTCTTCGTCTTCATGGTCGGCGGTTTCGTTCGAGCGCGCATCATGGCCGTACGGCGTCGTGATATGCGGCTGGACTTGTACGAGGCCGGGTTGACCGTCACGCTGCAGGGGCAGGTGCGCGTGGTCCGTTTCGACTCGACTGAGGTACTCCAGAACCTGATTCGCCACTACCGCAACGGTATCGCCACCGGCACCTCATACGAGTACACGGTTACCGACCTGAGCGGGCAGCCGATGAAACTGACCCACAAGCTGTTCGTGAACGCTCCGGCATGGGGTGAGGCCATCCAGACGGCGGTCACCCGAGCCCAGCTCCCGCGTGCGCATGCCGCTCTCACGGCGGGCTCCCGTCTCCAATTCGGCGACATCTGGATGACCGCGCACGAAATCGGATCAGGCAACGATGCGGTCCCCTGGCGGGATGTGAGCAAGGCGGATGCCGCTCGGGGAAGGTTTGGGGTCGAGGTCGCCGGCCGGTTTCTTCCGGTGATAGCGAGAAAGGTCAGCGACATCCCCAACTACTTCGTCTTCATCTCCTTGGCCGACCACCTTCGGGCATCGCACCGGCCGCCTCAGCACTGACGCGAGAGGTCACTTCGGGCAGTCGGGGAAGGGGTCGCCCGGGCGGATGGTCATGGCGGTGACATCGTCGGCGCGGTCGGTGGGGTTGGGGCGCAGTGGGCACAGGCGGACGACGGCGGGGTCCGGCCCGGTACGGTTGCCGCTGTTGTCGAAGGTGATCGGGCCGCCTGCGCCGACCACCGCCTGGTCGGGTGAGGTGAAGCCGCTGATCACGGTGTTGATGTCGGCGCGGGCCACCGATTTGCCCTGCGGCATGCTGTGCAGGGCCGTGGTGATCGTGGTGACCGAATCGAAGGCATTGATCGCCCAGCCGTCGTACGCGTGCCGGGGGTCGAAGCCCGCGGCGGCGAAAGCCTGTCGGTAGGTGTCGAATTGGGACGCACCGGCGCCGCTGCGTTCGGCGCCGGAGACCAGGCTCGTGAGCAGCCGCACCCGACCGGACGTGAAGCTGGGGGAGCTGAGCGCCTTGACGCGCAGGTCCTCGAGCAGGGGATCGGATTCGGCGATCCGCAGCCGGTCACCGTCGGAGGTGCTGACCACCGTAATCGTCGTCGCCGCGCACTGGCCGTTACCGATCGCCTCGTCCAGGCTGTAGAGGAAACGACCGAGGTCGCGACCGCGGGCCAGGTAGGCGACGGTGACATCCTCGGCCGCGGCACACACCCGACGGGCGGTCTGGATGACCGTACTAGCCTCTGCCGCATCGAATTTCACCTCGGGCAGGTTCTCCCCGTACTGGCGTTGCATCAGTGGCAGCGCGGTACACGTGTAGGGGTCCGAACCGCCGGTCGGCACCATCACGAAATCCGGCCGCGCGGTCACCACCTGACCGATCCGGCGGATCTGGCTGAAGACCCGGAACCCGACGCGGTAGTAGTAATCTCGCCCCACCCCGGCGCTGTATGTGTTGTCCGGATCGCAGCTGCGGAAATCCGGGTGGTCGTCGCGGGAACCGGTCCGATCGAATCCTTCCGCCGTCACGATGTCCGACACCATCGGAACCTTGTGTGCGTCAAGGGTATTGATGACCGCAACGGTGTCCTCGGCGCTGAGTCCGACCCCGGCCACCGCCACCACGTCGTCGCGTTCGGCCATGGAACGGGCCACCGCCACGGGATCGCCGTTGCCGCCGTAATCGCCCAGCTGGCCCACCACCAGCCGCACCGGATGCAGGCATCCGGTGCCGTTGGCCAGGCGCTGCCCGACGGCCATCCCCTCGAGTTCGGGAACGGCGCGAGAACCGGCGAACCGGTCGGTCATCGTCAGCAGCACTCCGACCGTGACCGGCGTGCCCTGACAGGATTCACTCGCGGAGCGATTCTGCTGATCGATGACCCGCATCACCGGGGTGAACTCGTCGATCCCGAAGGCGTAGGGCCCCTCGCTCAATCCCACGCACCGCGCGCCCGCCTGCCACGCGGCGGTGCTCGGACGCCAGCCGTCGTTGCAGGTCACCCAGTGGTGAATGGTCTTCCGTTCGGCGACACCCACGGCGAGCACCGCCACCAGCACCACGACCAGCCCCAGCGGCACCCAGTCGGTCCACGGGTGCGGAAACGGCCGGTTCGGGTCGGGCACGATGCGGCGCACCCATCGTCGCAGGCTCATCGGCGCGGTCCTTTCTACCGGTATCGTTGTGCGAGGGCGAAATAGTGATTGGCGCGCACCAGGAACAGATCCCGGGTGAGGGCGTGTCCGGCCAGGAACAGGTAGCTGTGCCCGATGAGCAGGCACAGGTGCTTACGCGGATCCTGCTCGGGTTCGTCCGGATCACGCCGGTTCGGATCGGTGACACAGGGGTCGAGTTCGAAGACCGGAACCGCCGCGATCAGCACCGCGATATGGTTTTCGACGGAGTCGGGCGCGTACCCGCGGCAGATCTGCCTGACGCTGGGCTGCACGGGGTCCAGGGTGGAGACGATCTCGTCGTAGAGCCGCAGCCAGCTTTCCGACGGCATCTCCGGCAGTTTCCTGGTCAAACTGTCCACGACCGCGGCATACTCTCGGCGCAGTCGGCGGTAGTGCAGCTGTGTCGCCTCGTCCTTGGCGTCGGCGGCGGCGCGCAGCCTGCCGCACACCTCCATCCACCCGGCCTTCGCGTCGGTTCGCGCGGCCAGCGCCCGCAGCCCCAGATAGCGCGCCAGCGGGTGCATGCGACGAGTCTCCGCGCTCGTCCCGGTCCACAGCGATTCGGAGGTCAACACGGGTGCGTCCGGACTGAAGACATCCGGCAGCATCGGCGCCAAAAGCCGTGCCTCCGACAGACTCCGGGCCGCCGACACGGTGACCAGGGCCTCGACCAGTTCGGGATGCAGCCGCCGCTGTGGGGTGAGGCTGCGGGCGAACACCCGCAGCAGGAATTCCTCGACCGAGTAGGTGGATTCGGGCTCCGGGCTGCGCAGCAGGGCATTGATGTTCTTGCGTAGCTCCGGATAACGCCCTATGGCGCGCAGACAGTGTTCGGTGCCTGCCGGGTGGCCGCGCGTGAGCCGGGTTACCGCAATGGCGGTGGCCTCGGCCGGAAAGGCTTCGGTGTGTTCGGCCAGCAGTTTGACCTCGCTGCCGGTCAATCCCGGCAGCACGGCCCTGATCCACGGCTCGGCGATCCGTTCGGGATGCTCGTGCACCGCGGGATCCGACCATTCGGCGCGGGGCGTCCGGTCGAGAGTGGTGGTGAGGAATCCGGACGTGGTCGTCACCAGGGTGACCGGATCGGCGGTAGGGCCATTGTCGTCCCGGATCAGTTGGCGTACCCGCAGAAACGAGGTAGTGAAGGCCGTCGCCGCCGGCACGTCGCCGTCGTCGAGCAGGATCAGGATGTTCGGTGTGCGTTCGGATCTGCGCGCCACGCTCTCGCGCAGATCCGCCAGCAGCGCCCCGGTGAGCACATCGTCCACACCCCGCTCGATCTCCGGGTCGCGGCGGCGGGCACGGATGCTGAGGTTGATCAGCTCCCGCTCCGGATCCCGGGCGAAGCGGAGATCACGGTGCCCGAACCAGGCCACCGCCTGCCGGAACCGCCGCCGCAGCCGGGCGCGCACCACGACGGCCAGCAGCGCACCCAGCCAATTCAGCGCCCGCGTCGCGAAGATCCAGCCGAACGGCAGTTGCAGCCCGGCAGCCAGTTCGCCCAACCGCTGGCCCAGATCGTCGACCAAGGCGCGCAGGCGCCGAGGGTCGCAATACTTGTCGAGTTCGGTGTGCAGCAGCTCGATCTGGTCGTCGGGGGCGAGCTTGCGGAACTCGGACTTCAGGGCGATGTGGGCGACCAGGGTGCGGGCGAGGATGAGGCGATATCCCGGAATCCGTTGCCCCAACCGCAGACTCACGGCCGCGACCAGCGGCCGCACCGGATCGCGGTCCGCCTCGTCATCGGGTTCCTCGGGCTCGTAGTCCAGGGGCGACACCAGTGCCGAGTGGGTGCGTCCATCCCAGCGCCGCCCGTACTCCTGCAGCATCGCGGTGCGGCCGGAACCGCCGCAGCCCTCCAGCACCAGGACCGGCCGAGGACGCGGTGTGCCGTCCCGACGGGGTGCCTCGGTCAGCAGATCCCCCAGCGCGATGAGATCGGTGCGCCCCACGAACACGCCATTGCCTCCCTTACGTGTGGGCGGGACTCTAACAGGATTGCCGTTGTCGCGCAGCGTAATTCGCGACGAATGGCTATTTGCTGTAAGTTTACCGACTGCTGAGTTTACCTGTTTTCCGCCGTACCCGGACAGACGTGAAAAGCGTGGGCCCCGACTTGTCCGCAATCCACGATATGGGCGAGGAACAGCCGCGCCGCGGGCGTGGGAGTGCGGGTGGTCACCGCATGCCACGGCCGGTCCAGAGGGGTGCCCTCGACGGGCAGCACCTCCAACTGCCCTTCGGCCACGTCGGTTTCGATGGCATCGCTGTGAATCAGGGTGACGCCCAACCCTTCCCGGGCCGCGGCCAGCACCGCCCCGTGGGTGCCCAGCGTCAGTGTCGGCGGACGGATCTGCAGCCGATCCAGCAGCGCCAGCGTGGTTTCCAAGGTGCCGGAGCCCTGTCCGCGTAGCAACCAGGTCGCCGTGCGCGGGTCCTGGCAGCGCCCGGGCGAGCCGACCACCACCAACCGGCTGGGGCGGCGGGCTCGCACCACCAGGCCGGTGTCGCGGGGCGGGCGTCCGGCGATAACGAGATCTGTTTCGTGATGCTGCAATTCGATGAACAACAGATCGCGCGGATGGATCGACAACCCCACTTCGATCTCGGGATAACGATCCCGAAACGACGCCAGCAGCCGCAGCAGTACGTACTCCCCGGCGGTAGCCACCACCCCTATACGAAGCCGACCGGTCTCGGCGCGACGCACCGCGGCCTGTGCCTCCTTCATCAGACCCAGGATGCTGCGGCAGTATTCGGCATAGACGCGTCCCGCCTCGGTGAGGGTGATGCCCCGGCCGGATTTTGCGATCAGCTTTGCGCCCAACTGCTTTTCGATGTGCGCGACGGCGGCGGAGGCGGCGGCCTCGGTGATGTGCAACTGGGCGGCGGCGCGGCGGATGCTGCCGTGGCGGGCGACCGCGAGGAATGTTTCCATTCGTACCGCACTCACCGTGCCCATCTTCAGACGGTAGCAAACCCAACGTTTCGGTTGAGCGAGACGAGAAACAATCGAATTGTTTGTCGGCACACCCGCCCGCATTCTGGATGCCCACCCCAACCGCGAACGGGAGGAATGATGGCCGACGATACCCGGAACCGGTGGGATCCCGGTGTGCAGTCCTATGCGTCGATGGGATACTACGACGCCGATTACGAACCCAAGGACTCCGACGTCCTCGCGGTGTTCCGGGTGACACCGCAGCCGGGTGTGGATCCCATCGAGGCGGCCGCGGCCGTCGCGGGCGAATCCTCCACCGCCACTTGGACAGTGGTGTGGACCGACCGGCTCACCGCGCACGACCGGTACCGCGGCAAGTGCTATCGCGTGGACGAGGTACCGGCCCGGCCGGGGGAGTACTTCGCCTATGTCGCCTACGATCTCGATCTCTTCGAGGAGGGCTCGATCACGAATCTGACTTCCTCGGTGATCGGCAATGTGTTCGGTTTCAAACCGCTACAGGCATTGCGGCTCGAGGACATGCGCATTCCGGTGGCCTACGTGAAGACCTTTCAGGGGCCGCCGCACGGAACCGTGATGGAGCGGGAATATCTCAACAAGTACGGGCGGCCGCTGCTGGGCGCGACGGTGAAGCCCAAACTCGGGCTGTCCGCGCGCAACTACGGGCGGGTGGTGTACGAGGCCTGCAAGGGCGGCCTCGATTTCACCAAGGACGACGAGAACATCAACTCTCAGCCATTCATGCGCTGGCGCGATCGCTACCTGTTTGCCATGGAGGGCGTGAACAAGGCGATCGCCGAAACCGGCGAGCTGAAGGGACATTATCTCAATGTCACCGCGGCGACGATGGAGGATATGTACGAACGCGCGGAGTTCGCCAAGTCGCTCGGCAGCGTGATCATCATGATGGACCTCACCGTCGGCTACACCGCCATGCAGTCGATGTCGAAGTGGGCGCGGCGCAACGGCATGCTCCTGCATCTGCACCGGGCCGGGCACTCCACCTTCACCCGGCAGAAGACCCACGGGGTGAGCTTCCGGGTGCTGGCCAAGTGGTGCAGGCTCATCGGCGTCGATCACCTGCACGCCGGGACGGTCATCGGCAAGCTCGAGGGCGACCCACACACGGTGAAGGGCTTCTACGACACGTTGCGCGACAACCACATTCCCGCCAATCCGCGCAACGGGATCTTCTTCGATCAGGACTGGACGAGCCTGCCGGGAGTGATGCCGGTGGCCTCGGGCGGCATCCACGCCGGGCAGATGCACCAGCTGCTGGACCTGTTCGGCGACGATGTGGTGCTGCAGTTCGGCGGCGGGACCATCGGGCACCCGATGGGGATCGCCGCGGGCGCGCAGGCCAATCGGGTGGCGCTCGAGGCGGTGGTCAAGGCCCGCAACGAGGGCCGCGACCTGCTGAAGGAAGGGCCGGACGTGCTGCGCAAGGCGGCCGGGTACTGCCAGCCCCTGGAGGTGGCGCTGGCCACCTGGGGCGATGTCACCTTCGAATACACCTCCACCGACGCCCCCGACGCCGTGCCCACGGTGACACCCTGAAACCCGAGGAGCCGCAATGTATCTGCGCCAGGGCACCTTCTCACATCTGCCCGAGCTCACCGACACCGAGATCGCCGCACAGGTCCGCTACGCCCTGCTCAACAACTGGCCGGTGTCCGTCGAGTACACCGACGATCCGCATCCGCGCAATGTGTATTGGGACATGTGGGGACTGCCGCTGTTCGATCTCGACGAACCCGAGGGCGTGCTCGCCGAGATCAACGCCTGCCGGGCGACGTTCCCGCACCATTACATTCGCGTCAACGCCTACGACTCGAGTTACGGGCGGCAGACGACCGCACTGAGTTTTCTCGTGCAGCGTCCGGCCGACGAGCCGGGATTCCGGCTGACGCGCACCGAATCCGACGATCGGCGCCAGCGGTACGGCTTCCACGCCTACGCCACCGATGCCTGTGCCGGCGAACGCTACGGCGGCTGAACGGCTTTCGGGCGGGAGTGATCGTGGGACATCCAACCGCACCGAGTGATCCTGGGCGGCCTTCCGGATTCCGGATGTATCGCCCAGGGACACAAGAGGTACGGCCGCCTGGCACACAGGAGCCGCCGGACCGGGACGAGGCCGATCCGGGCGAGCGGATCCTCGCCGACGACACGCTGTTGGATCTGTCGACGGATGTGGCCGGTAAGGATGTCGAGGACACGCTGGCCCGGCTCGACGCCGAGCTGGTGGGCCTGGCCAATGTGAAGAGGCGGGTGCGGGAGATCGCGGCCCTGCTGCTGATCGAACGGGCCCGCCAGCGCTTCGGGCTGGAGTCGCCGCGCCCGACCATGCACATGAGCTTCACCGGTGGGCCCGGCACCGGCAAGACCACCGTGGCGTTGCGGATGGCGGAGATGCTGCACGCGCTCGGCTATATCCGTAAACCCAAGGTGCACACGGTCACCCGGGACGATCTGGTGGGCCAGTTCATCGGGCACACCGCGCCCAAGACCAAGGAGGCCCTGGCCAAGGCCGCCGGGGGAGTGCTGTTCATCGACGAGGCCTACTACCTGTTCCGGCCGGAGAACGAACGCGACTACGGGCAGGAGGTCATCGAAATCCTGTTGCAGGAGATGGAGACCGAGCGGACCAGCCTGGTGGTGATCTTCGCCGGATACCCGGATCGGATGGAGAGCTTCTTCTCCGCCAATCCCGGATTGTCGTCGCGGGTGGCCCATCACATCGAGTTCCCCGACTACACCCACGAGGAACTGATGGCGATCGCCCGGCTGATGATCGACAGGCAGGACTTCCGCTTCGATGCCGACGCCACCGCCGCATTCGCGCGGTACCTGGAACTGCGCATGGCCCGTCCGCGCTTCGCCAACGCACGCAGCGTCCGCAACGCCCTCGACCGGTGCCGCCTGCGGCAGGCCAAGCGGCTGGTGGAACTGCACCGCCCCTTGAGCAAGAGCGACCTGATGACGTTGACGGCCGAAGATATCTACGGCAGTAGCGTTTTCACCCCGGAGGGACCATGCCCGAGGGACTGAAGACGCTCACCCGGTACACCATCGAGCAGGAGCACCGCCATCCCGGCTCCTCCGGTGAATTCTCCGCGCTGCTGAATGTGCTCGCCACCGCGACGAAGATCATTTCCAACCAGGTCACCCGGGGCCGGATCGTCGGGTCCCTGGGTGCGCAGCCTGCCGAAAGCCTGCCGCCGACCGTGCACCGCCGGATGGACGCCATCGCCAACGACATCATGGTCGCCGAAACCCAGTGGACCGGTCTACTGGCGGCGTTGCTGTCCGAGCAGATGGACGGCTTCCATCCCGTGCCCGCCGACTACCGGCGCGGGAAGTATCTGCTGGCGTTCGATCCGCTGGACGGATCGTCGAATATCGACGTGAATCTGCCCGTCGGAACGATTTTCAGCGTGCTGCGCGCTCCGGAGGACGATCGCGAACCCGGCGCCGAGGACTTCCTGCAGCCGGGAATACGGCAGGTGTGCGCCGGATTCACCCTCTACGGCCCGGCCACCATGCTGGTGCTCACCACCGGCAGCGGCGTCGACGGATTCACCCTCGACCGCGAGACCGGCGCGTTCGTCCTGACCCACCCGCGCATGCGGATACCCGAGGACACGTCGGGCTTCGCCATCAACGCCGCCAACGAGCGGTTCTGGGAGCGGCCCGTGCGCCGGTATGTGCACGAGTGCCTGGAGGGCGTGGACGGCCCGCGCGGCCGCGACTTCAACATGCGCTGGGTGGCGTCGCTGGTCGCCGATGTCTTCCACATCCTGACCCGCGGCGGAGTGTATCTGTACCCCTACGACACCCGCTATCCCGCGCGGCCGGGGCGGGTGTCGCTGCTGTACGGAGCCAACCCGATCGCCTTCGTCGTCGAGCAGGCCGGGGGAGCCGCGACGACCGGGCACGAGCGCGTCCTCGAGGGACAGCCGAGCGAACTGCATCAGCGCGTGCCGCTGATCTTCGGTTCCCGCAACGAGGTCGAGCGGATCGAGCGGTATCACCGCGAACCCGATGAAGGACCGAGCTTCGACGCCTCGCTGTTCGGCACGCGGTCGCTGTTCCGCCCTGCGCGCCACTGAGTTTCACCCACAGCCGAGTGGAGGTGCCATGTCGCTCAGACATCCCGTGGTCGCGATCACCGGATCCTCCGGTGCCGGAACGACGAGTGTCACCCGGACCTTTCAGGAGATCTTCCGCCGCGAGGGGATCAATGCAGTCATCGTGGAAGGGGATTCGTTCCATCGATACGACCGCGAGCAGATGAAGCTGGCGATGGCCGAGGCCGAGCAGACCCGCAATCTGCACTTCTCCCACTTCGGGCCGGAGGCGAATCTGCTCGACGAGCTCGAGACGCTGTTCCGCGACTACGGCGAGACCGGTGTAGGAATGGTGCGCCGGTATCTGCACGACGAGATCGAGGCCAAACCCTATGGGCAGCAGCCGGGTACCTTCACCCCCTGGGAGGAGTTGCCGCCGGGCAGCGATCTGCTGTTCTACGAGGGGCTGCACGGGGCAGCGGTCACCGAGGCGGTCGATGTCGGGTGCTATGCCGACCTGCTGGTGGGCGTGGTGCCGATCATCAATCTCGAGTGGATCCAGAAGGTCATCCGGGACAAGACCGAACGCGGCTACTCCAGTGAGGCCGTCATCGACACGATTCTGCGGCGCATGCCCGACTACGTGAAGTACATCTGCCCGCAGTTCTCCCGCACCTATGTGAATTTCCAACGGGTTCCGACGGTGGACACCTCGAATCCGTTCATAGCGCGCACGATTCCGACCGCGGACGAGAGCTTCGTGGTGATCCGGTTCGCCGATCCGAAGGTGATCGACTTCCCGTATCTGCTGTCGATGCTGCACGATTCGTTCATGTCGCGGCCCAACAGCATCGTGGTGCCGGGCGGGAAGATGGAGCTGGCGATGCAGCTGATCTTCACCCCGCTCATCCTGCGGTTGATGGACAAGCGGCCGCAGCGGCGCAGATAGTTCAGATTCGCTCGGACTGGCGCTCGGGCCGGCGATCGGACCCGCGCACCCAGCGGGGGTCGGCGCGCCAGGTGTAGGCGGCGACGATGGTGGACACGGCCACGGCCGCGAAGAGCATGTCGCGGCCGTCGACGATCAGGCTGACCAGGCCGCCGAGGACGGCGCCGAGCACGAACGAGCTCCACTGCACGGCATAACCGATCCACTCGCGGTGGGTGCCGCCGGCCACGTGGCGTTCGATGCCCTGGGCGAGTTTGACCAGAGTTCCGGTGACGTAGGTGACCGGGATGGACACCTCGCCGTTCTTGACGAACGAGGTGTTCAGCGCGCCCATGCCGAAGGCGACGAACAGGATCGGGGTGAGGCCCAGGTTCCGGTCGTGCCAGTGCAGCACGACATCGGCCACCGCGGCGGCGATGAGTGCGCCGGTGGTGATCAAGGTGGCGCCGTGGGGATGGTTGCGCCAGCAGTGCCGTCGGCAGATCGAGGCGATGATCACACCTGCGAGGAACGAGACGATCAGTCCGGCGGCGCCGGCGGCGAGGGTGTAGTCACCGAGGAAGTTGCCGAGCACAGCGCGTTCGGTATTGCCGGTCATGAAGGTCACGAAATATCCGGCCGAATGCGTGTAGGCGGCGGCCCCGATGAATCCGGCCAGCATCAGCAGCACCGACGACAGCCGGGTCTCCAGATCCCAGAACGGCTCGGGGGAGTCGAGAGGCTTCGGAGTCACAGCGACAGGCTAGCAACATATGCACGATCGTGCATCTTTTATTAACTGAGGTGATCCTGAGGGTTTACTGAACGCAACGAGGTCGTTACAAGATCAATAGCTGAATGCTACTCGATTGCCATCGACAATGCCATATGGAAGTTACGACCGTGCGGTCTCACTGCGGTTGAGGTTGGGGCAGGTAGGCCGCCAGGGCGGTGATGGTCGCGGCGCGGCCGAGGTCGAGGGCGCGGAGGAGGATGGTGGAGTCGCGCGCTACGCGGCCGATGGCGGGGGCGCCTGCGGGTGGGCGGATTTGGAGAACGGTGGGGTGGTCGGCTCGGGACAGTGATTGGCACGCCCGCACAACAACCAGGCGCCGTTGAGCGCCCCCGCCGACGAACCATAGACCGCGTCGAAACAGGCCAGCAGCCCCAACTCCTCGAGGGCCATCACCATGCCGTGCGAGTACGCCCCCCCGGGATGAGCCGCCCTCGATCACCAAAGCCAGCCGCGCCCCGTCGGTCCGCCGCCCGGGCAGACTACCCTCGGCGCCGCGTCGCGCAATGAGCTCACCGACCGCCGAACGCTGCGAACTTTCCGGCACGGCACACCCTTCCACCACGAGACAACGAAACCTGTGTAGCACAAGGTGTGCTTGTCCAGCCGATCCTGCCGTTCTACTATTCATTGTAGTAATCATGGGAGCGGTTGGAGTGCAATGGAATACGCACGGTGCTGTGTGGTCGGTGGGGGACCGGCGGGCATGATGGCCGGGCTGTTGTTGGCCCGGGCCGGGGTCCGGGTGACCGTTCTCGAGAAGCACAAGGACTTCCTGCGCGACTTCCGTGGCGACACGGTGCACCCCTCCACGCTGCGCCTGCTCGATGAGCTGGGGTTGGGGCGCCGGTTCGCCGCGCTACCGCAGCGAAAGCTCGAGCGTATGCACATGCAGATCGGCGAGAAGACCGTGCTGGCAGCAGATTTCACCCGGTTGCGCGGTCCGCATCGCCATATCGCCATGGTGCCGCAGTGGGACTTCCTGGACCTGCTGGCCGACGCGGCCGCCGCCGAACCGGCCTTCACCCTACGGCTGGGCGCCGAATTCACCGGGCTCATCAGCGAATCCGGCCGCGTCACCGGTGTCGAGTACCGAACCGTGGACGGCACTACCGAGACCGTCTCCGCCGATCTCGTACTCGCCTGCGACGGACGTGATTCGGCTGCCCGTGCGGCGGCCGGACTGCGGCAGCGACCGTTCGCCGTGCCGATGGATGTGTGGTGGATCCGCATCCCGTCACGTGCCGACGACCGGCACGACCGCACCGTATTCGCCCGTTTCGAGGCGGGCCGCGCGGCGGTGACCATGGACCGCGGCGACTACTATCAGACCTCTTTCCTGATCCCGAAAGGATCCGACGCCCGCCTGCGTGCCAAGGGGATCGACTGGCTGCGAACGCAATTGGCCGAACTGTTCGGCTGGGATGCCGATCTGCTCGCCGCCATCCGCGGCTGGGACGACGTCAAACTGCTCGAGGTCACCATGGGGCGACTGCCGCGCTGGTTCGTCCCCGGGCTGCTGTGTCTGGGCGATGCCGCCCACACCATGTCGCCGGTGGGCGGCGTCGGCGTGAACCTGGCCGTGCAGGACGCCGTCGCCGCCGCCCGTCTCCTGGTCGACCCACTGCGGCGCGGCGGGCTCACGACCGCCGATCTCGCTCGGGTGCAACGCCGCCGATGGCTGCCGACGGCCCTCGTCCAGCGTGGCCAGCGCGGCGAGCACGCCGCCGTTGTGCGACCCGCGCTCGACGGAACACTGAGGCGTGCGCCCGCACCGCTGCGCCTGCTCGATCGGTTCCCGATCCTGGCCGGACTGTCCGCATACGTCGGCGGTGTCGGTATCAGGCCGGAGCATGCTCCTGGTTTCGCTCGTCGGTGAAATGCTGTCGGCAGGGTGTGAAGGTGGGGCGTCGATTCGGGGCGGTAGGCTGCCGCGGATGCGGATCGAACCTACTCAGCGGCTCGTCGATACCGTGGCCTGGGTGCTGATCGAGGATGGTCGGATTTTGTGTGCGCGGCCGCGTGGGAAGGACGTTTTCTACATTCCCGGGGGCAAGCGGGAAGGTGGGGAGAGCGATCTGCAGACGTTGGTGCGGGAGATCGATGAGGAGCTGGCCGTCGCGCTGGTTACGAATACGGTGGCGCACGTGGGGACGTACGAGGCCGAATTGCCTGGGGCGGACGGCATTGTCCGGATGAGCTGCTATACCGCCGACTACATCGGCACCATTACTGCGAGTAGCGAGATCGACGATATCGCCTGGTTCGGCTACGCAGATCGTGATCGGGTGCCGCCGGTCGACCAGTATCTGTTCGACGATCTGGTGGCCCGCGGCATGCTTCCGCGAGAGTGAACCTGTTTAGTCGGGTAGGAGCGGAACCGACAGTCCTTCACCGCGGCCCAGCAGCGCCGCCCGCGTGACGGTGCCCGCGCCGAAGCGGTCGCGGAGTTCGTCGAGGGTCGCATCGAGCGTGGAATTCGGGCGCGGCTCGAAGGGGAGGGTCAGCTGCCGGGGGTCGGCATCCTCGAGGTTGGTCAGGGACAGGCCGATGAGGGTGAGGCCGCGGGCGTGGATCGTCGGCATGGCCGAGGCCAGCAGGGTGCGGGCGATGCGCAGGATGACCGGGCCGTGGTCGGTGGCCTCGGGCAGGGTGTGGGAGCGGGTGGCGCGGGCGAAGTCGTCGAAACGCAAGCGCAGCACCACCGTTCGGCACATACGGTGGGCGGCGCGCAGCCGGTGGCCCAGCCGGTCGGCCAGACCGTGCAGATAGGCCTCGATCTCGTCCGCGGACCGCGGCCGTCGACCGAGCGCACGCTGTGCGCCGATCGAGCGTCGTCGACGACCGGTGTCGACGCGGCGCGGATCCCGCGCCCACGACAAGGCGTACAGATGGCGGGCCGCGGCCCGGCCGACTATCGGCGACAAGTTCTGCTCGCCGAGCTCGGCCAGCTGCCCGATCCGCATGATGCCGTGGTCGTGCAGCGTCCGGGCGGTCACCTCGCCCACGCCCCACAGCCTCTCGACCGGCAGCGGATGCAGGAAATCCAGCTCCTGATCCGGCGAAACCACCAGCAGACCATCGGGTTTGGCGACCGCGCTGGCCACCTTCGCCAGGAATTTGGTCCGCGCCACCCCGACCGAGATCGGCAACCCCACCCGCGTGCGCACCTCGGCCCGCAGCCCGGCAGCGATATGGGCCGGTTCACCCGAGATACGCCGCAGCCCACCGACATCGAGGAACGCCTCATCGATCGAGATCCCCTCCACCTCCGGAGTGGTGTGGCGAAAGATCTCGAAGACCGCCCTACTGGCCTGCGCATACGCATTCATCCGGGGCGGCACCACGATCGCATGCGGGCACAGCCGCAGCGCCTGACGCGCATTCATCGGCGTGCGCACCCCATACGCCTTGGCCTCGTAACTGGCGGCCAGCACCACACCCCCGCCCACGATCACCGGCTTCCCCCGCAAGGCGGGATCATCGCGCTGCTCGACGGAGGCATAGAACGAATCCAGATCCGCATGCAGGATCGATGCCTCGGCCCGCCCGGCCGGGAGCAGACCCCGCGGTGCAGCAGAAACGAGTCGAGACACGAACATATGTTCGCATACGGTCGCTCGGTCCGCGACAGCGATGACCACGCCACAAGGGGATTACTGCGGAAAGGTTGCCATCTCCTGGATATTAACTATCCTTCAGATAGGCGCCGGGCCGTGAATCTCAGAGCGAACATCGCATCTCGCCATAAGGAGTAGCCATGTCCTACCGCACCGGCGACCAGCCCTGGCTCCGCCCGACCCTCTTCGCGACACTCATCGCCGCATTCATCACGCAGAGATCGATTGCCCTGCCCTACGTGTGGCGCAACGGACCGAAGTCGGCGCTCGACTTCTTCGTCGGCGACATTTGGAAGACAGCGCCCGGCCGTTTCGCCATGGTCGACCTCGCCTTTGTGTGTATCGGCTTCCACGCGTGGGCCTTCGCCGAGGCCCGGCGGCTCGGCATCCTGCGCTGGTGGGCGGTCTCGTTCGCGCTCACCGCGGTAGGTATCGCATCGGCCATGCCGTTCTTCCTCCTGGTCCGTGACTTCACGGTGAGCAACCTTGCGAGCAAGGAATGAGTCTCGCCGGCCCGCGAATCAGACGAGTAGTTTTCAGTCCGCGGCAGGTGTCGCGGTCGAGGGTGGCGGGGAATGGCTCAGGTAAGCGTCCACGACCGGGCTCGTTCGGGTGTCCGAGGTGCGGCGGATCAGGTAGGTGCTCATGGTCATGTCGATATCGGTGACAGGCAGGATCGCAAACGCGTTGGGATCTACATTGCGGAGGAAATCCGAGGCCGGGGCCAGGGCGGCGAATCGTTTTTCGTTGGCCAGCAGCAAGAGCATGCCGCCACTGTCGGAGAAGCGGAGGTCGGGGTCGGTGAGGATGCCCCGGTCGGCGACGCTCTGGCGCGTGCGCGCGGACAGTTCCCAATGCTTCGGGCCGAGGAGATAGGTGAAACCCTGCAAATCCTTGACCTGCAGCGACTCCCGGCCGGGAAAATGCGTCGCGTCGAGTACAACCACCAGCGCCTCGGTGTAAAGCAGCGTGGTACCGAGCGTGACGTCGGCGGCAGGAACACGCGAGAACGCGATATCGATCCGTTTGTCGAGCAGTTCGGCTTCCATGGCCAGCGACGGCTTCTGCCGCACCGCGATGCGGTATTCACCGGCGAGATCGCGGTTGGTCGCGGCGATCTGCGTGCGGTGATATGGGTTCAACGAATCGGGAATGGCGACCCGAACCTCCATGGACACCGCGCGCCGCCGAACCAACGCCGGGAGCTCGTCGAATTCCGCCACCAACCGGGCCGCGACCGGCAACAGCGCCTCGCCGGCCGAGGTCAGCCGGGTGTGATGGGTCGAGCGGTCGAACAACGGTGCCCCGAGTTCCCGTTCGAGCGCCTTGATGCGCTGGCTCAGCGGCGGCAGCGACATCCGCAACACGTCCGCCGCCTTGGTGAAATTCAATTCCCGCGCGACCGCGAGGAAGTACCGCAGATGACGGATCTCCATATCCAGGATGGTAATCGACGCCCGGACCGGGTTGTCTTATCGCGCCGATGAACACCGATCAGAGATCGAACGGTCATTCCGTTGTTCACCCCCGACGCTTACCTTGATTACCGAGGGAACAACACGACAACCCCAGGACCGGGATGGCGCTTACTCCGTGCCGACAACTCAATTTTCCGGAACACGTCCGACGGGCATCGCGTCCGTTTCTATCTTCGGAGATCGTCCGCCGCATTAAGATCAACGACGGCTTCACTCCGCCTTCGGTGGAATCATTCCCGCGCGGTGCAGGCCGAATTCCAGGCACCGGGTTCCGGTAAACGGCAGACACGATCGACCGTCCGAAGAGGTCCGGGTTCCGACGAGAAGGGAAGTCCGATGGACATTCTGCACATCGACGATCAGCTCACCGACGAGGAGCGCACTATTCGTGACACCGTGCGCGACTACGTCGACAAGAACATCCAGCCCCGAGTGTCCGGCTGGTTCGAAGAAGACACCCTTCCGATTCGGGAGCTAGCGCCGGAGCTGGGCAAACTGGGCCTGTTCGGGATGCAACTGAAGGGCTACGGCCTGCCGGGCTCGAGCGCGGTGGCCTACGGTGTGGCCTGCCGCGAGCTGGAGGCCGCCGATTCCGGTCTGCGCACGCTGCTGTCGGTGCAGGGATCGCTGGCGATGAGCTCCATCTACAAGTTCGGCACCGAGGACCAGAAAACCGAATGGCTGGCACGCATGGCCGCCGGTGAGGCCCTCGGGTGCTTCGGCAGTACCGAACCGCGCGGCGGCTCGGAGGTCGCTGCCATGCAGACCTACGCGCGCCGCGACGGCTCGGACTGGATCCTCAACGGTCACAAGAAATGGATCGGCAACGCCGCCCTCGCCGATGTCGCCGTGATCTGGGCCCAGACCGACAACGGCGTCCGCGGCTTTTTGGTGCCGGGAGGCACGCCCGGGTTCAACACCAGCGTCATCAAGCACAAGTGGGGGCTGCGCGCCGCGGTCACCTGCGAGATCGTCCTGGACAACGTGCGCCTGCCGGCCGAGGCGATCCTGCCCGGGACGACCGGCATCGAGAGCCTGCTGGCCTGCACGCTGGAAGCCCAGTACGGGATCCTGTTCGGAGTGACCGGCGCCGCGCGGACCTGCTACGAGACCGCGGTGGACTACGCGAAGTCCCGCCGGCAGTTCGGCCTCCCGATCGGCGGATTCCAGATGACCCAGCAGAAATTGGCGCGGATGGAGATCGCCCTCGGGCAGGCCGCGCTGGTGGCCATGCAGATCGGGCGACTCAAGGACCAGGGCAAGGTCACGCAGCCGATGGTGTCGTTCGGCAAGCTCGCCAACGTCCGCACCGCGCTCGAGGTAGCCCGCCAAGCCCGCACGATCCTGGCCGCCAACGGAATCACTCTCGACTACCCGGTGATCCGGCATATGAACAACCTCGAAGCCGTGTTCACCTACGAGGGCACCGAGGAGATCCACACACTGGTGCTCGGTGAAACCATCACCGGCCTGCCCGCCTGGTCACCTGCCGTACCGTCCCCCCTGACCGGAGCCACGAGTTCCTGAAAGTCGCCGCGAGAACTCGAATCCCGACAGGTGGCCATGTCGATACACAGAATACGAGCGGCTGAGGACCCCTTGGGGGGACCTCAGCCGCTCCGACTTGTCGAATGACGAATGCAGTCGCGGATGTCCTGTGGCCTGTCGAACGCACAATATGCGGTGAGCGTAGATGCTGATCTAGGGTGCCGGAGGGTGCAGAGGGCAGTACTTCATCAGGTCTGGCACCCCCGCCAGCTACCGACTCGGCCCTGCGGCGTGGGACGCGACCGTGACAGCGGCTGTCGTTGCCCTGCATATGAGTTACGAGTCCTGGGTGGGGCAGCGGTGGGATCTCGGCGAAGCGCCGCCCTCTCTCTCCTAGGGGTCGTCGGGGCGGCACCACAAGCAAGCCTCGGGGTGAGTTCTCGATGACGGGCGATCAGGCCGTGCTGCCGGGAACGTTCACCGTGATCTCCCCGCCGAGGTGGTAGCCCTCCGCCAGTCGCAGGTTGTCTCCGCTCCAGAAGCGGCCTGGGTCATACCAATTCGGGCGTTTGGCGGGGAGTAGCCCCATGCCCTGATACGTCAGGGCGACGACTTCTGCGCAGTATGCGTTCTCCAGACCGGCGTTGTCGGAGTCGCGCTTGTTCGACCGCTTCGGTCGTGGCATCCGGCCCAGCAGCCATCGGCCCGCCAGGGCGCTGGTGGACGGGAAGGGCATGCCGTCCAGACGTGCCACTACACGCAGCGCCGCATCCTCCATCTCGTGGGTCACCGGTCGGTCCAACTGACGCATCCACGCCTGCTGGCCGTACTCCTGGGTCCATCGGAGGACCGCAGCCCGCAAATCGTGGAGCTGGGCTCCCCGATGATGGTTGCCCGACCAGATATCGGGCAGCGTCCGGCCGAGTTCGGCATGCCACATCAGTGGCGGCAGGTCATCGATGACCAATGCCATGCCGACGTGGTTGACCGGACTGTTGGTCAATCCTCTGATCGCGCGGTCGGCGGGGGAGTGGCCGCGGAACAACCACAGATCTCCCGTTCGCGTGAGCTCCACCGCTTCGTCGAAGCCGATACTCGAAGGCGATTCGCGTGGCACGGCGACTAGCCTAGGCGCATGCGCTGGTCGAAGATATTGGGTCTGGCGGGGGTCGCGGGTGTCGCGGCGACCGGTGTGATCATCGTGCGGGCCGAACGCAAACGCCGCGCCTACACTCCGGACCAGGTTCGGGAACGGCTGCACGCACGCCTCGGCGATCAACCCGACCGCCGAGGATCTTGATCATCTCGGCTTGGTGGCCCACAGGATGACGTTCGTGCCGAAGAATTTCTTGCTCCACCCGATGTTCCGAAAACCGATTCCGCGCAGCACATCGGCGACATGCCGGGGTGACGCGAAGGCGAGGGTGCTGGATTCGAGATAGGTGTAGGAGGACCGGTCCGGGCTCGAGAACCCGGTGCTGGTCGCGAAGCACCGCGGTCAGGTCTTCGACGTTCCGGAGCAGATAGCCCGCCGTGATCCCGAAGTCGACACCCGTCACAGTGACCGTCTTCGACGGCCTGGTCGCCCTCAGCACCGATCAGTGGACCCGCTTCGACGAGGCGGGCCTGCTCCGCACCGACATCGACCGCACCTGGCCCCGTCTGCTGCCTCTGACCCTCGTAATCGGGCACGGTCATCCTGCGAGACATGCTCCTGCGCACCGGCCTGTTTCGGCATTGGCAGGAACGTTGTTGCCTCGGCTCTACCTAGGCGATGTCGATATCGGCGTAGATCGCGGCGTGATCGGACGCGGCGTGCACCTTGCTCGTCATGGTGTCGAAGTGGGGGAACAGGGTGCCGTTGACACCGCCCCAGACACCCTTGCGGAAGATTCCGGCGCGGGTGGTCCGGGCGAACAGGGCGGGAGAGAGCAGCAGGTAGTCGATCTTGTTGCTCTTGGTGCCGTTGCCGAAGGTGCCGGGCCGTTCCTCGTCCGGATCGCCGTCGTCGAAGTCGGCGACGTGGGCGATATCGGTGAGATCGGTTCCGTCGAGCAACGGCTCGAGGGGATCGCTGTCGGGGGTGTCGTTGAAATCGCCCAGCACGATCACGTGCTCGGTGCCGCTGTCGCGGAGCCGCCGATAGATCTTGGCGACCTCCTCGGCCTGACGGCGCCGGCGCCTGTTGCTGGCGGATTGGTTACCGCCGAACTTGCTTTTCAGGTGGTTGACCATCACCACGAACGACTGGCCCGCCAACCCGCTGCCGGAGGGAAACAGGAACCGGTATTCGGGGCAGTCGCGGCTGAAGATCCGATTACCCAACGGGCCGTCGTCGATGTGGGAGCGGATGTCCTGGATCGGGTACTCGTCGGTGGCCAGGATGCCGACGTCGATGCCGCGGGTGTCGTTGCCGTCGATCAGCATGACGTGCGGATACCGCGGCTCGTCTCCGCCGTCGCGGAGGAAACTGTCGCTGAAGCGGCTCAGGGTGAGCCGATCTTCGGCTTCGACGACACCGACGATGTCGGCGCCGACTTCGGCGAGGACGCGGGCCGTGTGGGTGACCGCGAGCGCGGGAATGGGATCTTTGATCAGGTCGACGAAGCCGACGAAGTCGTCGCGGCCCTCGGCGACGACGACGATGTCGTCCTCCCCACCGCCGCGCGGGCGTTTCAGAAGTTGGCCGCGGATCTTCCGCATGACGGCGAAGGTGTTCTTGCGCGCCGGGTCGCCGTCGTCGCGCAGCAGACGCAAGGTCTTCAACAGTCGAAGGATCTCGGTTTTGTCTGCGGCACTGTAGGTTTCGCGCTCGATCAGCTCGTTGATCCGGGCATGTGCGTCGAGAACGGCGGCGGCGACATCGGCAGGGGCGTTCATCGCGCGGGGTCGGGAGAAGAGGTTCTCGACGTTGTAGGAGGCGATTCGGAAGCTGGCGGCGGGCATGGCAGTACTCCGGTCGAGAGGGTGTGCAGCCGACGCGGCGACGGGCCGGTACGGCTGCACTGTGACCATGTATCGCCGCTCGAGCGCGAGTAGTTATCCCCGCGGGTTAATTAGAACGCGTTGTCATGACGATTCGCCGCCCCCGATCAGTGAACCCCTGGCTCTGATGTGAAACGTGTTCTAGTGTTGGTGAGCGAAGCTTTCCAGCGCCGGAAGATATGAGGAGATCACCACGCCATGCGTACCGAGATCTGCGAACGACTGGGTATCGACGTTCCCATCTTCGCCTTCACCCACTGCCGCGACGTTGCTGCCGCGGTGAGCAATGCCGGCGGACTCGGGGTGCTCGGCGCTGTCGGATTCACCGCCGAGCAGCTGGAGGTCGAGCTGGCCTGGCTGGACGAGCACGTGCACGGGGTCTACGGCGTGGATCTGGTCATTCCGTCCAAGTACGAGGGCAAGGGGCTGGACGGCCTGAGCCCGCAGGAGCTGGAAGCCGAACTGGCCAAACTGGTTCCGCAGGGCCACCGGGAATTCGCCGAGAAGATCCTGGCCGACCACGGTGTGCCGCACCTGCCCGAGGGTGAACACCACAATCAGCTGCTGGGCTGGACCGCCACCACCGCCGCCCCACAGGTGGAGGTGATTCTGCGGCATCCCAAGGCGAAGCTGGTCGCCAATGCGCTGGGCACCCCGCCCGACGACGTGATCAAACAGGTGCAGGACTCCGGGCGGTTGATCGGGGCGCTGTGCGGATCGGTCAAGCATGCCCTCAACCACAAGCGCGCCGGGCTGGATTTCGTTGTCTGCCAAGGGACAGAGGGCGGCGGGCACTGCGGTGAGATCTCCTCGCTCGTGTTGTGGCCGCAGGTGATCGACGCCGTCGGCGATCTGCCGGTGCTGGCCGCCGGAGGTATCGGCAGCGGCCGCCAGATCGCCGCGGCCATGGCGATGGGGGCGGCGGGGGCCTGGACCGGGTCGATCTGGCTCACCGTCGAGGAGGCGAATGTGCCTCCGGCCCAGATGCAGACCTATATCGACGCCTCCAGCCACGACACCGTGCGCTCGCGCTCGTGGACGGGTAAGCCCTGCCGCATGCTGCGCAACGACTGGACCGACGCCTGGGAGCGCGGCGACACCCCCGACCCGCTGCCCATGCCGCTGCAGATGATGGTCGCCCTCGACGGCGTCAAACGCGGCCACCGCTACCCCGAGGCCGCCAAGGAGGTCAACTTCAACCCCGTCGGCCAGGTCGTCGGCATGATGAAGAAGGTCGACCGCACCGCCGACGTCATGCAGAGGTTGATCGAGGAGTATCTGGAAGCCTGCGAACGGTTGAACAAGCTGAACAATGGGTGATGACCCTGTGCCCGCGCCCTGGGGGCGCGGGCACAGGGAATGAAGATCGGCGTCGGCGCGGGCACAGGGTGATGATGTTGGCGGGGGCGAGCATCTGGGACGGTGGTCGGACGGTCCTTGTGCCGCAGCCGAGGACGTGACCGGGCGGATGCGCAGGAGGCAGTGCGGGAGTCGGGTGATCGGTCCCCGGATGTCTTGGCGCACCGTAGGATCTGGCGGTGGGTATTGCTCAGTTGGGGTTGATCACGCTCGATTGTGCCGATGAATCGGGGCTTGCTGCGTTCTGGGCTGAGCTGCTCGGGGGTGAAATCGTCTATCGGGCAGAGACTGTCGCGGTGGTGCACAGTGCGAGGGGTGTGCTGGCCGCGGTTCGGGTGGCCGATTACCGGCCGCCGACGTGGCCTGGTGGGGCGACTCCGAACCACATGCATCTCGATCTGGTGGTGGCCGACCTCGATCTCGGTGAGCAGGAGGCCCTTCGGCTGGGGGCGCGCCGGGCCGAGGTACAACCGGACCCGGACCGCTGGCGGGTGCTGCTCGATCCGGCGGGGCATCCGTTCTGCCTGACGACCCATCTTCCGTTGCTACCGCTGGGTGATCGAGACACCGCATCGGAGTGAACACAACCCCGACACACCGGATTTACCGGTGATATTGGATACAGTGTCAGATACCCGTCAGTCCACGGTGTGACTCCGGCAACTGAACGCCTTGTGTCGCTTGCCGTTTGCCAGCACCGGTTGCCAGTGTGGTTGCCCGAGATGAGAAGTGCATATGGCGAGTGGTCGCAGCGCGGCCGCAGAGTAATCCTGCCCGTGGCCGTCACGACCCTCCTGCTGGCGGTCGTCGTCGGCGTCGCGGTGTCCGTCCTGCGATCCGAACACAGCGGGACCGGCGGGGGACCGGCGGCGACATCGGTCCCGGCGGCATCGGGGCGAGAGGTGGCCGACGATCTGGCGAAACTGGTTGTCGCGCCGGAGGCCCCGATGACCGGCTACAGCCGGGAGCAATTCCCGCACTGGGACCACAACAAGCCCGAACACGGCTTCGGCCCGGATTTCGCGCAATACGGCCGGTGCACCACCCGCGAGGTCATGCTGCTGCGCGATGCCGTGGGCCCGGTGCGTCTGGACCCCAAGACCTGTGAGCTGACGGTCGGCAAGGACGGCGGCTGGCGCGATCAGTACGGCGTACTCGACCGCAAGACAGGCAAACTCGCGCCCTACAAGTTCATCACCGATCCGAAGAGCGTGGACGCCGAGCATATCGTCCCGCTGGCGGAGGCCTGGCGCTCGGGCGCGGGCTCCCTCGACGAGAACACCCGCCGCGATATCGCCAACGACGCCGCCAACCTCGTCGCCTCCGATCCGTCGGCCAACCGGTCCAAGGGCGATCAGGATCCGTCGGGCTATCTTCCGCCGGGGAATTTCCGGTGTGCCTACGTCGCCCACTACATCAAGGTCAAGATAAAATACGGGTTGACCGTGGATCCCGCCGAGCAGTCCGCGCTGCGCACCGCAGTCGACGACTGCACCCGCCGAGGAGGGTTCGCATAATCGACATCGTCGCGATCGACACCAAGGCCGCCGTCATGACCCAGGAGGAAGGGACGGTGTCCGGCGACCTCGATGTCGCCGTCGACGAGTCGGGCACCGGCCTGGTGCGCTACCGCGGCACCGATATCTGGTACACCATCGGCAATCTCGACGGCAACCCGCCGCTGCGCTGGTCGTCGGTCACCGAACTCGCCTCCGCCATCGAGGCCGAAGCCGGAACCCGCGACGCCGCCGGGAACATCATTCCCTTCGAGGCCTGAGGTCGTCAGGACAGTTGTTCTGCGCGTTCCTTGACCGCAGCGGTCATGGACGTGAAGCCGGTGCGCAAGGCGGAGCCGAGAGTGGTGGTCACCAGCGGGCGCAGCCACCCGTCGAGCTCGAAGTGCGAGGTGTAGCGGCACCGGTCGGCGTCGAGCGGGGTGAGGGTGTGCGAGCGCAAGCTGCGGAGGGCGCCCAGCGGAACGGGCTTCATGCCGTAGCTGAATCCGACGCCGGGGGTGTGCGAGAGGATCCACTCGCGCTGTGCCCGTTCACCCGAGCCCAGGCGCACCTTCATATCGATCGGCGATCCCACCTCGAGGGTGCTCTTGCACCCGACGCAGAACGGATTCCACTCTCCGTACCGCTCGAAGTCGGTGAGCACCTTCCACACTGCGTCGGCGGACGCGCCGATCTCCACGCTCTGGTCGATCACGAAACCCATGCGAGAACCATACTGAAACGAGTTCTCGTACCGCGACTGTGTGACCGGGCAGTCATAAAAAACGAACGGTCATTCTTGACAGCGGTGAACGCCCGGGTGAACACTGTAAAACGGTAAGCGGAGCGAAGACCTCCTCTTAGCCCGCCCGTCCGGACGAAACAACGACGTTTCCACCCGAAGGCAGTACGCGATGACCGTCACCACCACACAGCAGCCCGAGATCGTCTCCCTCCGCGATCCGCGAGCCCAGCATCCCCGACTCACCGGCGCCAAGGCCGCGGCACTCGCCCGCGCGGCCGCCCGTGGCCTGCCGGTCCTCGACGGATTCGTCCTGACCACCGCCTGGCGCGAACAGGGCCCGCCCGACCTCGAATGGCGACGACTGTCCGTCGGCGGACGGCGGCCGCTGGTGGTGCGATCGTCCTCGGTCATCGAGGACGGCTCCGCGAAATCCATGGCGGGCATGTTCACTTCCGTTCTCGGAGTTCGGGATCGGGCCGCGTTCGCCGCCGCCATCGATCAGGTGCGGGCCTCCGCCGCCGTGGTCGCCGCCGACGACGGCACTCCGGCGCCGATGGCGGTCCTGGTCCAGCCGTTCCTGGCGGCCCGCTGGGGCGGCGTGCTGTTCACCGGCGACCCGCTGAGCGGGCGACGCGACCGCATGGTGCTGACCGCCGTGCGCGGCGGCCCCAGCGAGGTGGTCGACGGCAGCGACGCCGGGTGGACCGTTTCGCTCAGCCGCCGCGGACGGGTACGCGAGGTGCTCACCTCCGACGGCCCGGAACTCCCGGCCTCGTATCGGCGCATGCTGATTCGGCTTGCGGCCCGGGCCGAATCGGTCTTCGGGGGACCCCTGGACATCGAATGGGCCATCGACGCGGGCGGACGCCCGGTGCTGCTGCAGGCCCGGCCCATCACCGCATTCCCGGGCACCGGCGCGGGACCGATTCTGGGTCCCGGCCCGCTGGCCGAGACCTTCCCCGATCCGCTGCGTCCGCTCGAGCAGGATCTCTGGCTCACGCCGCTGGCCGAGGGATTGCGGGTGGCCCTGGATCTGACCGGCACCGCTGCCTCGCGGCGGCTACGGAGCTCCCCGGTGGCGACCGCGGTCAACGGCGTCGCGGTCGCCGACCTCGAACTGCTCGGCGTGATCCGCCCCCGCACCGGGCTGCTGCACTGGCTCGATCCGCGCCCCGGCGCCCGCCGGCTCGGCGCCGCGGTGCGCGTCGGCAGGCTGGCTGCGGCGCTGCCGGATCTCGCCCAGCGCACCTGCGAGCAGATCGACCACGACCTGGCCGAGGTACCCCACCCGAGCGACCTCGACAACGCCACACTGCTGGATCTGTTGCGGCACACCCGAACCGCGCTGACCGCGGTGCACGGCTACGAGGCCCTGGCCGGAATGCTCGAACGCGACACCCGTCCGGCCCCGACCGGTGCTGCCATGGCCTTGGCGGCCGTGGCCGAGGCCCGCGCCACGGGGATGGCGGACGAGCACATCACCGAGCAGTATCCGGTCGTCCTGGCCCTGACTCCGCCGCGCATCGGCGCGACACCGCAGCTGCCGCATCTGCCTGTCGAATCCGGTGTTCCCCGTGGCGAATTCGGTGCGCTCGCGGTGGCGCGGGAGGCGCTGCGGCTGCGCGCCCGCTGGATCCAGGAACTGTCCGCCCGCGCGGCGGCCGAACTGGGGAACCGCATGGCCTGCACCGGACCGCTCGACACCGCCGAGGACATCGCACTGCTGCGTTTCGACGAGCTGGCCGACCTCGTCACCCGACGCACGGCACCCCGCGACCTCGCCGACCGCCGAGCCGTCACCCCTGTGGCCGTGCCCACCGAATTCCGGCTCGCCGGGGGAGTGCCGGTTCCGGTTGTCCGGGAAGCGAAGTCGGCCACCCACGGTGTCGGCGCGGGCGGTGGTGCCGGACGGGGTGTGGTGCACATGGGCGACCGGCCACCCGCCGGATCCGTGCTCGTGGTCCGGCATCTCGACCCACGGTTGGCCGCCGTGGTGCCCCACCTGGCCGGGCTGATCGCCGAAACCGGAAGCCCGCTCAGCCATCTGGCGATCCTCGCCCGCGAACACGGCATTCCGGTGGTCGTCGGATATCCGGATGCCACCAGGCGCCTGCCCGATGGCGCGCAGGTCGAACTCGACGGCCGTTCCGGCGCGGTGCGGATCGTCACGGAATCGGTGGAGGTGCGGTGATGCGCAAGCTCGGCCTGATCGTGGCGATCGGTACCGTCATCGCCACCGGCGCTTATGTTTTCGTCTACCTGTACCGGTGGGAATGGAACCGCGCCATCATGTCGGCGACGCTGTTCCTGGCCGCCGAGGTCGCGCTCGTGGCGATCCTGCTGACCAATCGCCTGCGCGCCCTCGAGGCACGCACCGCCCGTCCCGCGGTCGCGGAGCGCCGAGGCACCGCCCGCATCGTGCGCGAGGCCGCACCGCCGCCGCGGGTCGGCTTCGCCTGGCTGGCACGGCCCGACCGGATGAACGTTTTCGTCCCGGTCCTGCTCGCGGGCGGGGTGCTGCTCACCGGTATCGCCTGGGTGATCGAACGGCTGGCCCGGTTGACGGGCAAATCCGCCACCACGCGCAGCATCGTGCGCCGTTTGGACCGGTTGACATTGCCGCCCAACGGATTTCTCGAACCCGTCGACGACGGTACCCGGCTGCTGCGCGGCCCGCTGGTGAGGTAGACGACGATGAAATGGCAGACCGTGCCGGTGCTGGCCGCCCTCGCCGTCGGCGGCGCCGTCGGGGTCACCGCCCTGGCGGGTGCGATGCAGTTCCACACCGACCGCGGCGACGCCGGGACCCGATCAATCATCACCTTCGACGCCCAGGCCCGGCACGGATCCCCCGCCGAGGACCCCGCCGTGACCGTCTGGAAGCAGTGCCGCAGCATCGTGAACCACGTGCGTGTGGTCGACGGGCCCGCCGAACACGACGGCGCCTGGACCGTCACCCTGGAACCGGCGCTCGGTGAGCACACCGAACGACGTTTCGTCGGCTGCCTGCAGGATCTGGGCGTGGACGGCGTGACCGGTCGGCTGCTGGCCGTCCGCCGAGTCACCGACGGCAGCTAGCGAATCGACGGCGCGAGAACGCTGTTGATCAGCAGGCGGGCCGCCTTGGACACGCGGGTGTTGTCACCGGTGACGAGGCGGTCCTGCAGCAGCCCCCGAATGCCGGAGATCAGCAACGTCGCCGTCGATTCGGGATCCGGCAGCTGCGGGTCGAGCCGTCGCAACACCTGGGTCAGGGCGTCGACGAGCCCGTGCACCGCATCGTTGGCGTAGGCGGCGAACGGGCTGTCCGGCACGGAGGCCACGCCCAGCACCTGCAGCAGCACGCGGGTGCTGGCCACCCAATCGGTGGTGGTGTTCACGCAGAACGATTCGATCAAGCGCCGTCGCAGCGTGTCGATGTCGGGCACGTCGGCGAACAGGGACGCGATATCGGGGCGCTGGGTCTCGAGCGCGGCGATCAACATCTGCTCCTTGGTGCCGAAGTAGTGGATCAGCATGCGCGAACTGGTGCCCAGGTAGGCGGCGAGCGGGCGTAGCGACAGTTCGGTGAGTCCGTATTCGCCGATATAGGCGATGACTCCGGCGAGCAGTTCGGCGCGGCGGGCCTGGTCGAGAGGTCGGGGCACGAGTTGACTGTAGCGGTCGCTACAGGTATCCATGTCGCCATGGGTGTAACAACTGCTTCACTTTCGCCTGCCGCCTCGACGCGCGGTGTCGTCGTCACCGGAATGACCGCGACCACATCCCTCGCCGCGGACCTCGACGCCACCTGGGCCGGGCTGCTCGACGGCGAGAGTGGGATCGGCGCGCTGGACGACGATTTCGTGACCGAATACGACTTGCCGGTCCGCATCGGTGGCAAGTTGAAGGAGCATCCGGGCGCCCAGCTGACCCGTATCGAACAGCGCCGTCACTCCTATGTGCAGCAGATGGCGCTGGTGTTGGGCCGCCAGGTGTGGGAGGCGGCGGGCGCACCCGAGGTCGACGGCGAACGGCTCGGTGTCGCGGTCGGTACCGGCCTGGGCGGCGGCGATGCGTTCGTCACCGCGGTGGACGCCATGCGCGCGGGCGGCTACCGCAAGGTGCCGCCGCTGACCGTGCCGATGGTGATGCCGAACGGTTCGGCCGCCCGAGTGGGTCTCGAATTCGGGGCGAAGGCGGGGGTTTACGCACCCACCTCCGCATGTTCGTCGGGCGCGGAGGCCATTGCGCATGCGTGGCGATTGATAGCCACCGGTGAGGCGGATGTCGTGATCGCCGGTGGCGTGGAGGGCTATATCGAGGCGGTGCCGATCGCCAGCTTCGCGATGATGCGGGCGATGAGCACCCGCAACGACGAGCCGGCTCGCGCCTCGAGGCCCTTCGATCGCGACCGGGACGGGTTCGTCTTCGGCGAGGCCGGTGCCATGCTGGTCCTCGAATCGGAGGAATTCGCCCGCGCACGCGGCGCGAAGATCCACGGCCGCGTGCTGGGCGCGGGCATCACCTCCGACGGCTACCACATCACCGGCACCGAACCGGAGGGTGCGGGCGCGGCGCGGGCCATGCGCAAGGCGATCGAATCCGCGGGGCTCACCGGGGCCGACATCGATCACGTCAATGCCCATGCCACCTCGACGCCGGTCGGCGACGCCTCGGAGGCGAATGCCATTGCGGCGGTGGCGAGCCATGCCTCGGTGTACGCACCCAAGGGCGCGCTGGGGCATTCGATCGGCGCGGTCGGCGCGCTGGAGGCGATCCTCACCCTCTGCACGATCCGCGCCGGGATCGTTCCCCCCACATTGAATTTCGAGAATCCCGATCCGCAGGTCGACCTGGACATCGTGCACAACAAGCCGCGGCCCCAGTCGATCTCGTACGCCCTCAGCAATTCCTTCGGATTCGGCGGGCACAACGTCACCCTCGCCCTCGGCCGGGCCTGATTCTCGTAGTCCCCACCTTTGTCCCAAGTATGTGGAATTGAGGCTGTTCACGCTTACCCCTGTGGATGAAGCGATAACTGTGGATAAGCCACTACGTTTTTCGCCCGGCACAGAACGCATTTCAGCAGTGAGTGCAGGAAGTTCTAGACGTTAGCTAGGCTACCCACATCGTTGTAGCAGCTGCGGGCACATGAGATGTGCAGGCGCACAAGGGAATTGAGCTCGATGTGCGCAACATCGATTTCGCGCGACGGTCCCGCGTAGAAGGTCGGACCGGTCGGTCCGGACCGGTCGGTCGCGATCCTGCGCGATACCGATCCTGGCGAGGAGAAACCTGGTGAGGGGCGGTGGCCCGGAGTTGGGTAGTTTGGGACGGTAGGTGGTCGAGGTGAAGGTTGTACTGATGAGTGAGAGTTCGATCGCGTGGGTGGATGGGGCGTTGGTCACCATCGATCAGCGCGCGCTACCGCGTGACGTGCGGGAGCTGCGGATCACGACGGTCGATGAGGTCATCGAGGCGATCAAGACCCTGGCCATTCGCGGGGCGCCCGCGATCGGCGTCTCCGGGGCATTCGGGGTCGTGCTGGCCGCATTCGCCCATCCCGGCGACACGGCGAAGGTCGAAAGCGAGGCGGCCCGGATCGCCTCGGCGCGCCCGACCGCGGTGAATCTGGCCTGGGGTGTGCAGCGGGCGCTGGCCCAGCTGCCCGGCGGCCCGCAGGCCGTGCTGGACGAGGCCCTGGCGATGCTGGCCGAGGACGGCCGCGTCAATCGCGCGGCGGCCACCCATGCGGCGGATCTGATCCAGCGGCTGTGCCCGGACCGGCCGCTGCGCATTCTGACCCACTGCAATACCGGGCGGCTGGCCACCACCGCCTTCGGCACCGCGCTCGGCGCGCTGCGGGTGCTGCACGGACGCGGTGCCGTCGAGAATGTCCTGGTGGACGAGACCCGCCCGCTGCTGCAGGGCGCCCGCCTGACCGCGTGGGAACTGGCCGAGACCGAGATACCGCACCGGTTGACGATCGACTCGGCGGCCGCGTGGGCGATGTCGACCGGGCAGGTCGACTGCGTGATCGTCGGCGCGGACCGCATCACCGCCGACGGTTCGGTCGCCAACAAGATCGGCACCTACGGCCTGGCGCTCGCGGCCCATCACCACGGCATCCCGTTCATCGTCGTGGCGCCGGAATCCACCCGCGATCCGAACACCGCGACCGGCGGCGAAATCGTCGTCGAGGAGCGGGCGGCCGCGGAGATCACCCACGTCGGCGGAGTCGCTACCGCACCGGAGGGGACCGCGGTGTTCAACCCGGCCTTCGACGTCACCCCGCCGGAACTGGTCACCGCGGTCGTCACCGAAAACGGCGTCGTCGCGCCGCCGCATGCGGTGTCCGGCGGCCCCGACGGCGATACGCATACGGGCGAGGACATCGTGCGCACGTTTGCGGAGCGTGCCGATCGGTACCTGGAGACCGCGGCGGAGAAGACGCGAAAGTTCCTCGCCGATCAGCTCTTCGCCCCGCGCGAGGACGAGCACACCGCGCAGAAACAGCAGATCGCCGAGATCGCGCGGGGGCTGTATGCGCGCGGGTGGATGCCCGGGACGGCGGGCAACATCTCGGTGCGGGCGGGGAAGAACGCAGTCGTCACCGGCAGTGGGCTGTCCAAGGGCGAACTCACCGCGGACGACATGGTGACGGTGAATATCGCCGATTCGCAGCCCCTCTCGGGCGCGCGGCGGCCGTCGGCGGAGACCACCATTCACACCGCCGTCTACCGGGCGACGGGCGCCGAGGCCGTGGTGCACATCCACCCCCCGCACGCGACCGCGCAGTCCATCGGTGCGCCCGAGACGCTGCGGTTCACCGGCTACGAGCTCATCAAGGGGCTCGGGGCGACGGAAACCATTGACATCCCGGTCTTTTCGAATCACGCTGACGTTCCACGCATCGGTGCCGACATCGAGCGCTACCTGATCGAGCATCCGGATGCGCCGCCGGTGTTGTTCATCGCCGGACACGGGGTCACCGCCTGGGGGAGCAGCCTCGCACAGGCTCGCGACCGGGCGGAGTGCCTGGAGGCGATGTGCGAGCTGGTGACGCTCACCGGCCGCCGTGAGATCGGAACCGACCACCGCAGTTCCGAGGAGGAACCGAAATGACCCTGCTGCAAATCATGGCCGACACCGACGCCGGTGAGGTGCGGCTGCGTACCTCCGATCCCGCCGTGATCGGCGCCGAACTGAATCGGCGGGGCATCGTCTTCGACCGCTGGCAGACCCCGTCGGATCCGGGCGCGGCCACCGACGACATCCTCGCCGAATACGCCGACCGCATCGGCGAATTGAACGCCGACGGCCGTTACCGGCACATCGACGTCGCGCGCATCCACCCCGACGACGACGATCCGGAATGGCCCGCCAAGGCCAAGGGCGCGCGGGAGAAGTTCCTGAGCGAGCATCGCCACGCCGAGGACGAGGTCCGGTTCTTCGCCGGTGGCCGGGGCTGCTTCTACCTGCACCTGAACGGTGAGGTGCTGGCGGTGGTCTGCGAGGGCGGCGATCTGGTGTCGGTGCCCGCGGGCACCCTGCACTGGTTCGATATGGGTTCGCGGCCCGATTTCATCGCGATCCGCTTCTTCGAGGAAGAGGACGGGTGGATCGGCGACTTCACCGGCAACACCATCGGCGAACGCTTCCCGACCCTCGATGAGCTGCTGACGGCCGCATGAGTATCAGCGCGATCGTCGTCGATATCGAGGGCACCACCAGCCCGACCAGTTCGGTGCGGGAGGATTTGTACGGCTACACCCGGGAGCGGCTGCCGCAGTGGCTGGCCGACAATCGCGGGGGTGCGGCCGATGCGGTGATCACTGGCACCCGCGAACTGGCCGGTCGGCCCGATGCCGACGAGGCGGAGGTGGTCGAGATCCTGCGCGGATGGCTGAATTCGGATGTGAAGGCTCAGCCGCTGAAGACCGCCCAGGGCCTCATCTGCGCCGAGGGATTCCGCAGCGGTGCCCTGCACGGGCAGTTCTTCCCGGATGCGCCGCCCGCGCTGCGGGCCTGGCACGGCGCCGGTCTTGCGCTGTATGTGTACTCGTCGGGTTCAGTGCGCAATCAGCAGGATTGGTTCGCCCACGCCCGCGACGGCGAGCTGGCGTCGCTCATCGGCGACTGGTTCGATCTCAACAACGCGGGCAGCAAACGCGAACGCGCCTCCTACGAGAAGATCGCCGGTGCCATCGGCGTGCCCGCCGAGCAGATCCTGTTCCTGTCCGACCATCCCGACGAGCTCGACGCCGCCGTCGCGGCGGGCTGGTCGGCCATCGGCGTCACCCGCCCGGGCGAGCCTAATTCCCCTCGCCCCCCGCATCGTTGGGTCGGGTCGTTCGCGGAGATCGACCTGGAGAACCTGTAACCCTGAAGGTCCCGGCGAAAAGCATGCCGGGACCTTCAGGGAAACAAGGGCGGCATGCCGGGACCTTCAGGGCCGTAGGGGGGCGGGCCCGGTAAGACGACGGCGCGCAGTGCAATCTTGCACTGCGCGCCGAATTGCGTTGTGTGGCGCTGCCTCTCAGGCCACCGACGACGTCGCTCGCATGATCAGGTGCTCCACCAAAGTCATCAGCACCGTCTTGCAGGACGAGCGGTCGCGGGCATCGCACAGCACCACCGGGGCGTGCGGGTCGAGATCCAAGGCCTCGCGGACCTCGTCGGTGGTGTAGACCGGTGCGCCGTCGAAACAGTTCACCGCCACCGCGAACGACAGTCCGCGGCGCTCGAAGAAGTCGATGGCGGCGAAGGAGTTCTCCAGTCGCCGCGTATCGGCGATGACCACCGCACCCAGGGCACCGCGCGCGAGCTCGTCCCACAGGAACCAGAACCGGTCCTGTCCGGGCGTGCCGAACAGGTACAGCACCAGGTTCTCATCGATGGTGATCCGGCCGAAATCCAACGCCACCGTGGTGGTCGTCTTCCCCTCCACACCCGACAGATCATCGATCCCGGTGGACAGTTCGGTGATCAGCTCCTCGGTGCGCAGCGGCGCGATCTCACTGATCGAGGACACCATCGTGGTCTTGCCGACGCCGAAGCCGCCGGCAATGAGAATCTTGACCGAGGCGGCCAGTGCGGCCGCTGACGTCGTATCGCTCACGGGTGTTCTACAGCTTTCGGATTCCGTCGAGCACTGCTCGCAACAGGGTCAGGTCGCCGGGGCCGGCATCGGTTCGGATGGGCGCCCGGAAGATCAGGTGCCCCTCACTGATCAAATCACCCACGAGGATCTTCGTCACAGCGAGGGGCAGTTTCAGGGTGGCCGACACCTCGGCCACCGATTGCGGAACCCGGCACAGGTGAACGATTTCCGCGTACTCCGGCTCCACGCGCCGCAGCACCGGAGCCGGGTGGGAGGTCACCACAAGGGTGAGCATGTCCAGGTCGTGTCCCGCACCCATCGTGCGGCCCCCCGTCACGGCGTACGGGCGGACCAGCGGACCCGCCTGATCGTCGAACCACGGTTGACCGAAACGCGTCATGACAATCGGTGCTCCACGTGCGCTGCTAGACCGTGCCGCGGATCGGTCGACAGATAGCTGCCCACCCGCTGCACCGTCAGATTCATTTCGTAGGCAACCATACCGAGGTTTGCGTTCTCGTTGGCCTGCAATGCGATACACGCATTGTCACCGGCGGCTGTGACGAACAGCACGGCGCGATCCAGTTCGATCACGGCCTGCCGCACGCCGCCGCCGTCGAAGCGGCTGCCGGCGCTGCGCGCCAGTCCGTACAGCGTGGCCGACATGGCGCCGAAGTGTTCGGCGTCCTCACGGGTCATGGTGGTGGACCTGCCCAGCAGCAGCCCGTCGGTCGAGTGCACCACCGCGTAGCGCACGCCCGCCAAGCGGTCGACGAGATCGTCGAGCAGCCAGTTGAGATCACCTGCGTTGGAAGAGGTCACCTTCGCCTTCCTGTTCATCCGGAGTAGTGGCGTTGCGGGGCTCGGGAGTGGCCCGGCGCCCTTGCCGGGTGCCATTCTCTATGGCGGACATCAGATCTCGCGCTTGTTCGGCCGAACGTGGCCGCTGCGGCGCAGCTTCGGTATTCGGCTGCTCCGCCAGTTCCGGGGCCAGACTGGCCTGCCGGCGCCGCTTCGGCAGCGGCGGGCGGGAGTCCTGCCCGGTATAGAACGACCGGGCCTGCGAATCGGGGTGAGCCGACCGGGCCTGCGAATCGGGATGAGCCGACCGGGCCTGCGAATCGGAGTGCGACGGCCGAGCCTGCGAATCGGGATGAGCCGACCGGGCCTGCGAATCGGAGTGCGACGGCCGAGCCTGCGGATCGAGGTGGGACGGCTGGGCCTGCGGGTCCGCATAGGACGGGCGGGACAGCGGGTCCGGGTATGCCGTGCGCTCCGGGGCGCGGTGGCGCGGCTGCGGCTCCTCGCGTTCCGGTTCCGGCGGCGGCAGCGTGGCCAGAGCCGTTGGGGCGGGCGATGTTTCGACGGCCGGGACCACCGGAATCTGACCGCTGCTCGGCGGTTCGGGGCGCCGCGCGGACACCCGCTCCGGCAGATGGTCGGCCATCGACACATCGGTGGTGATGAGCGCGGTCGGAATCAGCACGATGGCGCGCACGCCGCCGTAATCGGATTCGGCCAGCCGCACCGAGATGCCGTGCCGCACGCCCAGCTGGGCGACCACGAACAGGCCCATGCGCGAATCCTCCGACAGCGTGGCGACGCCGAAATCCGGTGGATTGCGCAGCATTTCGTTGGCGCGTTCGAGTTCGGCGGTGGGCATGCCCATGCCCTGGTCGCTGATCTCCACCACGACGCCCTTGCCGACGATGGTGCCGGTGACCTCCACCCGCGATTGCGGCGGGGAGAAGGTGGTGGCGTTGTCGACCAGTTCGGCGAGCAGGTGGATGAGGTCGGCCACGACGGCGCCGACGACGAACACCTGCGGCATCCGCGCGGTACGGACCCGGGCGTAGTCGAGGGTCTCACCGATGGCGCTGCGCACCAGCTCCACCAGCGGCACCGGCCGCCGCCACTGCCGGCCCGGCTGACCGCCGCCGAGAATGATCAGGTTCTCGGCGTTGCGGCGCTCGCGGGTGGCCAGGTGATCGAGCTTGAAGAAGATCTCCAGCAGCGCCGGATCTTCCTGCTTCTGTTCGGCGTCGTCGAGGACCTCGAGCTGGCGGTGCACCACCATCTGGCTGCGGTGGGCGATATTGAGGAATACCGCGCGCACACCCTCGCGGGTGCGGGACTCGGTGACCGCGGCCGCCACGGCGGCGGTATGGGCCTGGTTGAACGCCTTGGCCACCGAGCCGATCTCGTCGTGGCCGAAATCCAGATGTGCCGCTTCGGTTTCGGGGTCGACATCCTCGCCCTCGGACAGCTTGCGCATCGTCTCCGGCAGCCGGACCTCGGCCAGCGCCAGGGTTTCGGTGCGCAGCCGCTTGAGGCGGCCGATGAGCCGGTTGGCCAGCCACAGCGAGCCGAGGAACGCCACCACGGCCAGGGCCAGGATGCCGATACCGGCCCACAGGGCGCGAGTGGCGGTGCGGTCACCGTCGACAACGGCGACGTGGTTGGCGTGGTCGTTCTGGACCTGCCACACCTCGAGCATCTGCCGGTTCACCTGGTCGGCGGCGGCCCGCCATTCCGGAATGCTGATCGGCAGCGAGGGTTCGGCGCCGGCCTTGCTCGGGCCGGGCGGATGGATGATGTAGTCCTCCATGGTCGCCAGCTGCTGCCAGGCCGGGGAGTCGACCACCGTCTTGACGCGCTCGCCCTGGTCGCCGCCGAGATCGGTGGCCAGCAGCGGCAATTCGGTGCGGTAGTAGCCGACCAGGTTGCGATATTCGGCCTGCATCGGCGCGGGCAGGCCCGAGCCGTTGACCGCGGCCGCGGTGAGCGCGGCGACGCGGGAGTTGGCGTCCATGGCGCGCAGCACGCGCAGCGAGTGCGCCAGTTCGGTGGCGACGGCCGCGTCGGGGGCGTCCTTGGCGGTGATCTCGGTGCCCAGTTCGACGCCGGTGAGGATCTTGGTGTAGGCGCCGTAGGTGTCCGGGACCGGAATCAGCCCGGCGTCGACGGCACCGCGCAACTGGGGCAGCTGCTTCCTCAGCGTGTCGAAACCGCCGAGGTCGGGCCCCATCTTGTCGGCGTCGGTCTCGAGGATCTGGCCCTCGATACTGGCCATATCGCGAAGCGCGTTGTCGAGCCGCTGCCGCGCCGCGCCCAGTCCCACGGGATCGGGTGCGCCGGACAGCTGCCACAGCGAGAGCAGGCGTTCCTGCTCCACCGACGCGATCAGTTCGCGGGTGTGTTTGTTGGCGCCTTCCAGGATGGCCGCCCAGTCCCTGGCATGCTGTCCTTCCCGTACCAAGTAACCCGCCGCGCCCACACCGATCACGAGCAGGGCCAAGCTCGGGACGAGTGCGATCGCGAGAATTCGGGCCCTAATACCTAGCCTCGCTCTCAGCATCGGCACAAAATATCTGCTGACGGTACGGTTTGCCACTCGGTCTCGTTGAGCGAGACCGGATTTGACACCTGTCCTGCAGTTATGCATCAACCACGTTCCGGGTCACGTTGTTTCGTAACCCTATGTCGCCGCTGGCCGCTTCCAGGCCGATCGACTACCGACCTTGTCGGCCACCGCCTTTCCCTGTGGTGAAGTTGGCAGGCGCGGCACACCGGCTATTTCTCGGATTTCCGGCATTACCGACGCCCTGTATCCCGGCGCTGGGGCGCCGGGATACAGGGAACCAAAGCAAGCACGCACCCGGCGGGAGGTAGCCCGAAGGAAGCGGCCCCCAACCTCCATCCCCGTCCCCCTGTGGATCGGCCCCTCATTCCCTACACCTCGATGGGTCGGCCCTTCATTCCCTGCGTACCGGCGGGTCGCTCCTTCATTCCCTGCGTCCCGGTGGGTCGCTCCTTCATTCCCTGCATCCACGGCGCCCTGGCGCCGTGGATGCAGGGTCTAGTCGGCACGGCATTGCCCCAACCGGTGATAGGCGTAGATTATGTGTATCGCACGGTTACTCACAAGTAGGAGGCGACGATGCCGGTGCCGGAAGCCGCAGTGTTCGAGCGTCTGCGGGGGTTCGCGGCGGTCGACACCGCCCAGGAGCATGCGAGCCGGACGATCAGCGAGGTGTTCACCGGGCGTCCGCTGGGGGAGGTCCCGGTCGGCACGGTCGCCGATGTGAGCGCAGCCTTCGCGAAAGCCCGTGTCGCTCAGCAGGAATGGGCGGCGCGTTCGCCCAAGGAGCGGGCCGAGGTCTTCGAGCGCTACCGGGCCTTGGTGGTGGACAATCGCGAATTCCTGATGGATGTCATCCAGGCGGAGACCGGCAAGGCGCGCTGGGCGGCCCAGGAAGAGATCATGGGCCTGATCTTCGCCGCCCGCTATTTCGCCCGCGTCACGCCCGAGTTGCTGGCCTCGCACAAGGTGGCGGGCGCGTTTCCGATTTTGAACCGGGCCGCCGTGCGCGCTCAGCCCAAGGGCGTGGTCGGGGTGATCGCGCCGTGGAACTATCCGATGCTGCTGTCGGTCGGCGATTCCATTCCGGCGCTGCTGGCCGGTAATGCGGTGATCGTGAAGCCCGACAGCCAGACGCCGTACTCGTCGCTGGCGAATGTGGAACTGTTCCGGCGGGCGGGACTGCCGCGGGACCTGCTGCAGGTGGTACCCGGTCCCGGCGGAGTGGTCGGCACGGCCATCGTGGATGCCTGCGACTATCTGATGTTCACCGGCTCCTCGGCCACCGGGCGGACGCTGGCCCAGCAGTGCGGCCGGCGGCTGATCGGTTTTTCCGCCGAACTGGGCGGCAAGAATCCGATGATCGTGACCCGTGGCGCCGATCTGGACAAGGCCGCGAAGGCCGCCGTGCGTGCCTGTTTCTCGAATGCCGGGCAGCTGTGCATCTCGATCGAGCGGCTCTATGTCGAACGGGCGGTCGCCGCGGCGTTCACCGAGAAATTCGTGGCGGCGGTCAAGGGCGCGAAACTCGGTGCCGCCTACGACTATTCGGCCGACATCGGCAGCCTGATCTCCGAGGCGCAGCTCGAGACCGTCACCAAACATGTTGCCGACGCGACCTCCAAGGGTGCCAAGGTGCTGGTCGGCGGCAACGCCCGCCCCGATATCGGGCCGCTGTTCTTCGAACCGACCGTCCTGGCCGAGGTCACCGACGAGATGGAGTGCGGTCGCAACGAAACCTTCGGCCCGCTCGTGTCGATCTATCCCGTGGCCGACGTGGAGGAGGCCATCGTCCGCGCCAACGACACCGAATACGGTCTCAATGCCAGCGTCTGGGCGGCCACCAAGGCCGAGGGCGAGCGCATCGCCGAACGCCTGCACGCCGGCACGGTCTGCGTCGACGAGGGCTACGCACCCGCGTGGGGCACCACGGGCGCCCCGATGGGCGGTATGGGCATTTCCGGAGTGGGCCGCCGCCACGGCCCCGACGGCCTGCTGAAGTTCACCGAACCGCAGACGGTCGTCGTCACCCGCTTCCTGAATCTCGATGCGCCCTGGGGCATTCCGCAGGACAAGTGGCAGCCGTTCCTGATGACGATCGCCCGCGTGATCCGCTTCCTACCCGGCCGCTGACCACAGAGCGGGTCAGCGGCAAGCGGGCGGGAACCGGGTCAGCGGTAGTGCAGGCCGGGCCGGGTCAACGGCGATGCAGGCGGGGAGCGGGGTAGCAGGAATGCGGGCGGAGAGCGGTCAGCGGGCGAAGCGAGCGTCGACCCAGGTGAGGGCGTCGTTGTAGGAATCCTCCAGGACTTCGCGGTGGTCGGCGCCCCGGTAGGTGCGGTACTCGACAGGCTGGCCGGTGAGGCGCTGCTGGGCGACCATGGCGTCGGTCGCGAGCGGGGACACGATCGTGTCGCTGCGGCCCTGCAGGACCAGCAGCGGCGCGGTGAAGGTCAGGCCGCTGGGCTCGTTTTCATCGAGAACCCTGGTCAGGGCCTTGGCGTCGGCGTCACGGGCGAAAACCTCGTCGGGCCGCAACCCACCCCAGGAATCGCGGGCGCGCAGCTGGCCGATGCAGCGATCGTCGGCCTGGGGGAGCAGGCCCAGGGCTTTCGGCGTCAAGAACGCGCCGGGGTCGATGTCGGCGGCGGTCTGGGCGCCGCGGATCAACAGCGGGAGGAAGGACGCGCCGCCGGTGGCGATCGAGCCGAGCCGCTCGCTGGTGCCGGTGGCGGTGGCGATGGAATCGAGCGCCTCGGCAGCGCCGAGGCGGGTGGCCACCGCCGCGGCATGGACGGTGAGACCGATATGGGAGGCGGGCGCCAAGGCCACCGAACCCAGCAACTGCAGCTGCGGCGCCCACTGCTGGGCTCGCGCGTCGGTGAAGATCGCCGCCTGCCCACCCTGCGAGTGCCCCATCGCGACCCAGCGCGTGCCGATCTGGGGGTCGACCTCGCGCGCGGCGAGGGCCATATCGGCGACCGCGCGCTGCTCGGCCTCGCCGATGAGATAGCCGTGCCCGCCCGCGGTGCCCAGCCCCTGATAATCGGTCTGCGCCACCGCATATCCGGCGGCCACCCACCGGGCCTGCACGCTGCGCACCAGCGCGGTGTAGTCGTGGGCGGGGTAGTCGGGGCCGCTGTCGCGCGAGGGTGCGCAGATATCGGCGACGCCGGTGGTGCCGTGCGCCCAGGAGATCAGCGGCCAACCGCCCTCCGGAGCCTGTCCAGGCGGCACCGCGAGAGTGCCCGAGACCGCGACCGAGTGCCCCTGCGCATCCACCGATCGGTACAGCACCAGATAGTTCCGTGCCCCGGGGACTCCCGGTTCGCCGGTCAGCGGACGCATCCAGATCACCGACCCGTGTGCTCCCGCGACGAGTTCGGCTGGGGGCGAATAGAATTCGAGTCCAGCCGGAGCAGCGGGCACCCCGTCGGCTGCCGCCGGACCCGCGGCCACCGCGACGGCCAGCGCCACCGCTACCCCCGCCACCGTCCCTCG
The DNA here is from genome assembly GCF_015477765.1 of Nocardia transvalensis. Classification (GTDB taxonomy): domain Bacteria; phylum Actinomycetota; class Actinomycetes; order Mycobacteriales; family Mycobacteriaceae; genus Nocardia; species Nocardia transvalensis_A. Next base: position 572,371 of record NZ_JADLQQ010000002.1, read on the forward strand.
GACGCGCCGCCCGAAAGTCCCCTTATCGCCCACTGCCGCACCTCCACATTGCTCCGGCACGGCAACCAGGGCCGGGCCCACTCCGACGGTACAAGAGCATCAGCGGGAGTAGGTACCGACCAGTCGGCCCTCGGCGATGGCGGCCTGTTCGATCGCGGCCCGCGCGCGGTCGGGCGGGGTGTCCGGGGACAGTGAGAGCCTGTTCGGCAGGGCGTACATGGTGAAGCGGTAGTGGTGTACGCCCGTTCCGGGCGGCGGGCAGGGGGCCACGTAGTCGGTTCGACCGGCGCTGTTGCGCAGGACGGTGCCGGGCGCGGGTGTCTGCCCTTGCTCGACCGAGGTGGTGGTGGCGGGAATGTCGATGACGACCCAGTGGGTGAACGGACCGTTCGGCGCGTCCGGGTCATCGACGATCAAGGCCATCCGAGCCGTTTCCGGCGGTGTCGTCCAGAGCAGCGGCGGCGGCTCGTTCGTTCCGGTGCAGGTGTATTCGGTCGGAATGGTCGATCCGTCGCTGAAAGCGCTACTGGTGACCCGAATCTCGTGCGTCGGGGGAGTGCTGGTCTGCGAAGGTGCGGTCGTGGCCGTTTCCGTCGCAGACGTGCCGCGCTCGGCGCAGGCCGCCAGTGCCAGCGCCGAGGCGGCAACGGATGCCAGGCGAATCCGTTTGGCGGTCATGGTCCGACACTAGACCCGCCCATATCGGCTCCGGTGCGAATCGGCTGTGCCGCCAACGCTTTCACCTCCTCATCGGTGAACAACCGAGAGCGAATGAGGAAACGCACCCCCTCCGGCGCTTCCAAGGAGAAACCGCTGCCGCGGCCGGGCACCACATCCACGGTCAGGTGGGTGTGGCGCCAGTACTCGAACTGGTCGGCACTCATCCAGAACGGGATATCGCCCTTCAGATGTCCGAGCAGGACATCGGCCGCCCCGACCCGGAATTCACCCTGCGGATAGCACATGGGCGAACTCCCGTCACAGCATCCGCCGGACTGATGGAACATCACCGGCCCGTGCCGCTCGACCAATTGGCCGAGCAGCCGGGCCGCGGCCTCGGTGATGTCGATGCGCGAGACCGCCATCAGAAGAATCCGAGTTTCTGTGCCGAATAGCTGACCAGCAGATTCTTGGTCTGCTGGTAGTGATCGAGCATCATGGCGTGGTTCTCGCGCCCGATGCCGGACTTCTTGTAGCCGCCGAACGCCGCATGCGCAGGGTAGGCGTGGTAGCAGTTGGTCCACACCCGTCCCGCCTTGATGGCGCGGCCCATCCGATAGGCGGTATTCATATCGCGGGTCCACACACCCGCGCCGAGTCCGTAGAGGGTGTCGTTGGCAATGGTCAGCGCCTCGTCCACGGTCTCGAAGCGGGTCACCGACACCACCGGCCCGAAGATCTCCTCCTGGAAGATCCGCATATCGTTGCGTCCCTCGAAGATCGTCGGCTCGATGTAGAAGCCGTTGGGGAATTCCTCGACCTTGCGCATACCGCCGCCGGTGAGAATCTTCGCCCCTTCTTTACGGCCGATATCGATATAGGACATGATCTTCTCGTATTGATCGTTGCTGGCCTGCGCGCCGATCATGGTGGCCTCGTCGAGCGGGTTACCGCCGGTGATATTGCGGGTGCGCTCGATACAGCGGGCGAGGAAATCGTCGTAGATCGCGGAGTGCACCAATGCCCGCGACGGGCACGTGCACACCTCGCCCTGGTTCAGAGCGAACATCACGAAGCCCTCCACCGCCTTGTCGAGGAATTCGTCGTCGGCGGCCGTGACATCGGGCAGGAAGATATTGGGGCTCTTACCACCCAGCTCCAGCGTGACCGGAATGATGTTCTCGCTGGCGTACTGCATGATCAGTCGCCCGGTGGTGGTCTCTCCGGTGAACGCCACCTTGGCCACCCGCGAGCTCGAGGCGAGGGGTTTACCCGCCTCGACGCCGAATCCGTTGACCACGTTCACAACACCGGGCGGCAGCAGATCCGCGATCAACTCCATCACCAGCAGCAGCGACGCCGGGGTCTGCTCGGCCGGTTTGATGACCGCGCAGTTCCCCGCCGCCAGCGCGGGTGCCAACTTCCAGGCGGCCATCAGAATCGGGAAGTTCCACGGGATGATCTGTCCGACCACACCCAGCGGCTCGTGGAAGTGATAGGCGATGGTATCGGCGTCGATCTCGGAGATCCGGCCCTCCTGTGCGCGAATCGCGCCCGCGAAGTAGCGGAAATGGTCGATGGCCAGTGGAATATCGGCGGCCAGGGTCTCGCGGACGGGTTTACCGTTCTCCCAGGTCTCGGCGACGGCCAGGCGTTCCAGATTGGCCTCGATCCGATCGGCGATCTTGTTGAGGAGATTGGCTCGCTCGGTGACCGAGGTGACGCCCCATGCCTCGGCGGCGGCGTGCGCGGCGTCGAGTGCCAGGTCGATGTCGGCGGCGGTGGAACGGGCTACCTCGCAAAAGGTTTCGCCATCGACGGGGGATGGGTTCTCGAAATACCGGCCCTCGACGGGAGCCCGCCACTCGCCGCCGATGAAATTGTCGTAGCGCCGGGCGAATTCGACGATACTGCCGTCGGTGCCGGGTTTGGCGTAGATCATGGTGCTCGCTCCATGTTCGATCCTTCGTGACGGCCGTCACTATGGACCGGGCAGGTTGGCGAGAGGTTGGTGCGGTTCCGAGCCCGTGCGTCCCTATTCGCGCAATGCGGTGTGCAGCCGCGCGGCAACCAGCGCGCGCCGCGGATCACCCGGTGGTAGCAGGCGCAGGGCACGCTCGTGGATGGCGGCATCGTCCGGGCAGCGCGCACCGAATTCGACCAGGTGACTGGGGGATCGGCTGTTCAACACCAGGGTGCGCAGTCCCACGGCCAGGTATTCGCGCCACTCCACGATGCCCGGCGTGTCCGACTCCGGCAGCAGCGGCCCCCGATACAGCCGCAGTGCGGTCGCAACATCTCCGGCGGCGATGGCGGACAGCAGATCAACCGCATCGCAGGATACGGGCCGGGTCAGCAGATAACGTCGGCTGGCGATCTCTCCGCCGGTGGCGCTGCGCAGATGCGAGACGTCGGCCTTGAGGGTGGCCGCCGACACCGGACGGTCACCGTAGACCGCGGCCTGCAGCCGTTGGGGGGAGTAGCCGTCGGGTTCGAGCGCGAGCAGGGTGAGAATCTCCAGTTGCCGGGGCCGCAATCGAATCGGGCACCCGCTCCGGGTGAGAGACGCACCGCCCAGACATTCCAGCCGCAACTCCGGTCCGGCGGCCGGAAGGCCTGCGGGCAGCCGCGATTCGATCGCCGACACCAGCGCCCGCACCGTGGACATGGCCAGTGGATGCGAGCGATCCCAGGTGGTCGACAGATCCAGCACGCCCAGTCGCCGTCCGTCGGGGGCATGGATGGGTGCGCAGTAGCAGACCCAGCTGTGCAGCGCGGCGACGAGATGTTCGGCCGAGAACACCGTGCTGGGTTCGCCGGTCCGCAATGCCAGCGACAATGCGTTGGTGCCCATATGGGTTTCGTCCCAGCGCCCGCCCGGGGCGAAGTTGACCGCCTCGGCGCGGCGGCGCATCACTCGGCCGCCGCACGACCAGAGGATGGTGCCCTGTTCGTCGGTGACCGCGGCGACGAATCCGGAATCGTCGGTGATGCTGCGCAATTCGTCGGCGAGCTCGATCACCGGCCCCCGCAGCGGGGAATGCGCCCAGCGGGCCGGAATTTCGGCGTCGTCGGCCGGGGCTGCGACACAGGCCGGATCGACGGTGGGCAGCGACCGCTGCCAGGACTGCACCACCTCGCTGCGCAGCAGGGTATCTCCCGGCACGGCGGCACGCGTGGCCGCCCAGCGGGCCCATTCCTGTTCCAGCGCAGCCCGTCGCTGGGACAGGGTGCGGATCTGTGGCATCGCAAACAACCTCGTCGTCCGGGAAGTCCCTGCGCCCTCCCATCATTGCCCAACGGCCGCGACCGCGGGGCCGATTGCCGCCACCACCGTTGTTCGCGCCCGGCGAACGGGCATATCCCCTGCGCGTGCGGGCTGATAGACAGGAGCCATGAGTGCTCCCTTCCGGTTCGGTGTGAATATGGCGACGTGCGATTCCCGGGCCGCGTGGATCGAAAAGTGCCGCAGGGCAGAGGGTCTCGGCTACGATGTGATCGGCGTCCCCGACCATCTCGGAGTCCCGTCGCCGCTGCCCGCGATGCTGCTGGCCGCCGAGGCGACCGAGCGGGTGCGGCTGAATTCCTTCGTGCTGAACGTGCCGTTCTACAACCCAGTACTACTGGCACGCGACGTGGCCACCGTCGACCAGTTGAGCGACGGCCGGGTGGAACTGGGCCTGGGAGCCGGGTACGTGCAGTCCGAATTCGAGACCGCGGGCATCCCGTTCCCGAGCGCCGGGCGCCGCGTGGAGCATGTCGCTGAGGCGGCCGCGACGCTGCGGCGACTGTTCGCCGATCCGGAGTATCGGCCGCGTCCGGCGCAGCCCGATGGTCCGCCGCTGCTTATCGCGGGATGGGGTGAACGGCTACTGCGGGTGGCGGCCGAACACGCGCAGGTGATCGGGTTCACCGGCGCAGTGACCGGAACCAGCGGCCATCTCACACTCGTCGGGCCGCATGCGTTCGCCGGGCGCATCGATTACGTGCGCGGGCTGCTCGGAAACCGCGCCGGGGAGGTGGAATTCAATATTCTCGTGCAGGCGCTGACCACGCCGGACGAAGTCCCCGAACTCGAGCAACGGTTTGCGAAACATCTGCCCGAGGGTGACCGCGAGCCGCTGGCGGAATTTCCGACGGTGCTCGTCGGCAGCCCCGAACAGATGGCCGCACAGCTGCGTGAGCGGCGCGAGAAGTACGGAATCACCTACATCACCGTGCACGAACCCGAGCTCGACAAGTTCGCGCCGGTCATCGAGCTGCTGCGCTGATCGACCCGCGCGCCGGGTCCCGACGACACGCCGGGGAAATTCGTCGCGGCCCCGAGCGGGGCGATCGAGTAACCTACTGCGCAGTCCCCCTGAATGAAATCCCGCGCACGCCCCGCGGTTTTCGAGGCACGTCCTCGTCAGTTCTGTCGATAAACGTGGACTTTTGACGCGAAAACGCGAAAAGAAATCGTTTCGATCGGAAGAACCAACGACCGAAGGAGATTGCCTTGACTCTCGCACGCCGAAATCTGGCGGGACTACTACTCGCGGCCGCGGTGGTGGGCGCAGGTAGTACGGTGCTCGCGCTCGGCCCGATCGTCGAGCCCGCCGCGGTGCGCGCAGGGGAGTCGACGGACGAACCGGACTGTCCCGGCAACGCCGAGCGGTCCGACGCGGAACCGCAGCACCGGCAAACCATCGATCACAGCACCGAAGTCACCCCGGAAGCCTCCGACCCGGATCTCGCGGAGCCGAAGCCGCAGGAGTGAACCGCGGCCGGGCAATGAAGAAGCGCGCCGCGGTTACTTGTTGAAGAAGATTCCCGCCACGTCGGCATTCTTGATCGGGGTATCGGCGTTGCGCTGATTGCCACACAGGAAGTCCACCGACACCATGGTCGCGTCGACGGCCGTGCCCGCGGGTTCGTGTTCGTCGTTCGTCTGCTGCTTGACGAATTTGGTGATCGTCATGCGCTTGGTGTCCTGGTCCTGCTTGACGTATTCGCTGCACGGCGTGTCCCCGCCCTTGTTCAGGGCGCGTTGGACATCGGTGCAGCCACCGAGAAGCGTTGCGGCGACAGCCAATCCGGCGGTGGTTGCGGCGGGCCATCGCAGGGACCTCATCGGAGCTACTCCTCGTCGATCGCGGCCGGGCCGGTCCCGGCGGTCGTGCAGACCAGCCTAGAGGGTCGAGAGGGTAGGGGAGCACAGACAGCACAGGGCGATAGCCATCATGCATTGCTGTGATCTGCATCACTCGCGTACGGACATTTCGTCGGTGTGCTCTGGCATGGTGATCGGTATGCCTGACTCCTTGGCCGATACCATTCGGGTGCGCGGTGCCCGCGAGCACAATCTGCGCAACATCTCCGTCGACATCCCCAAGAACAAAATCACGGTGTTCACCGGGGTGTCCGGATCCGGCAAGTCCTCGATCGTGTTCGACACCATCGCCGTGGAGTCGCAGCGCCAGCTGTACGCGACCCTGCCGGCGTTCGTGGTCAACTTCCTGCCCCGCTACGAGCGCCCGCATGCCGAGGCCATCGACAATCTCGCCGCCCCGGTGATCATCGACCAGCATCCAGTGGGCGGCGGCCCGCGCTCGACGGTCGGCACGATGACCGATATCTACTCCATGATCCGGGCCCTGTTCGCCCGCTTCGGGTCCCCGTCGACGGGCCTGGTGTACGACTATTCGTTCAACACGCCGCAGGGGATGTGTCCGGAATGCGACGGCCTGGGCGTGACGGTGCTGGTGGACCCGGACAAGCTCGTCGACCGCTCGAAATCGCTGAACGAAGGCGCGATCCTGCTGCCCGGTTACAACATCGGCAGCGGGGATTGGCAGATGTATGCCAACTCGGGGCGATTCGATCCGGACAAGAAGCTGGCCGACTACACCGATGCCGAATGGCACGATCTGCTGCACGGCACCGGCGGCAAAGTGGAACTCAGTTTCGCCAAGGGCACCTGGAAGGCCAATTACGAAGGCCTGGTGGACAAGTTCACCCGTTCCCGCGTCAAACGCGATACCAGTGGGCTGTCGGAGAAGACCCGCGAGCAGATTCAGCGCTTCCTCACCGAGGGGGTGTGCCCGGCCTGCGACGGTGCACGGCTCAAGCAGGAATCGCTGGCCACGCGCATCAACGGGCGCAATATCGCCGACTGGACGCGGATCGAGGTCACCGATCTGATCCCGGTGGTCGAAGAGATCGACGATCCGGCGGCCCGGGGACTGGCCGAGGCCACCCGGGTGGCATTGCAGCGGGTCGCCGATATCGGACTGGGGTATCTCAGCCTGGACCGGGCCACCTCGACGCTGTCCGGCGGTGAGGGCCAGCGGTTGAAGATGATCACGCATCTGGCCTCGACGCTGGTGGGGATGACCTATATCTTCGACGAGCCGAGCGTGGGGCTGCACCCGCGGGATGTGGGGCGGCTCAATCGGATGCTGATCGCCCTGCGGGACAAGGGCAATACGGTACTGGTCGTCGAGCACGATCCCGATGTCATTCAGATCGCCGATTACGTGGTCGATGTCGGGCCGCGGGCGGGTGTGCACGGGGGCGAGATCGTGTTCACCGGCAGCTTCGACGATTTGCGGCGGGCCGACACACCCACCGGTCAGGGGCTGCGCAGGCCGTTCGGGGTGAAGGACCGTTTCCGGGAGGCCACGGGCGAGATCGTGCTCGACAACGCCACCGCGCACAACCTGAAGAACGTCACCGTGTCGATTCCGGTCGGAGTTCTGACGGCCGTCACCGGTGTCGCCGGATCCGGTAAGTCGAGCTTGATCCGCGATGAATTCGTGCCGCGGCATCCCGAGGCCATCTTCGTCGATCAATCCGCGATCGCCGCCTCGTCCCGGTCGACGCCCGCCACCTATCTGGGGCTGATGGATACGATTCGCAAGCTGTTCGCGAAGGCCACCGGACAACCGGCGGGATTGTTCAGTTTCAATTCCGCGGGCGCCTGTCCGGTCTGCGAGGGCCGCGGGGTGATCATCACCGAGGTCGCCTACATGGATCCGGTGACGACGCACTGCGCGGCGTGTGACGGCCGCCGATTCTCCGACCAGGTGCTCTCGCACCGGTTGCGCGGCAAGTCGATTGCCGACGTGCTCGAAATGCCCGCCGAACAGGCGGTCGAGTTCTTCCCCGAAAAGGCATTGAATGCCAAGTTGCAGACGATGATCGAGGTCGGCCTGCCGTATCTGACGCTGGGCCAGGCGATGAGCACCCTGTCCGGCGGTGAGCGCCAGCGCATCAAGCTGGCCACACAATTGCAGCGCACCGGATCGGTGTATGTGCTCGACGAACCCACCACCGGCCTGCACATGTCCGATGTGGATACGCTGCTGGCGCTGCTGGATTCGCTGGTCGACCGCGGCAATACGGTGGTGGTGATCGAACACAACCTCGACGTGGTCGGCCACGCCGACTGGGTGATCGACCTGGGTCCGGACGGCGGCAAGAACGGCGGCGAGATCGTCTTCACCGGCACTCCCGGCCAACTGATGGACCATCCGACCTCGCTGACGGGGCAGTACCTGCGTAAGTACAAGGCGGCCTGAGGAATTCGGACTCCCCGCCCGGCTAGAGTTGCGCCATGCAGTACACGACACTCGGCGGCACGGGCCTGATCGTCTCCCGGCTCGCGTTCGGCGCCATGACCTTCACCGCGGGAAATCGGGACATCGGGGCGGTGTACAAAGTCGGCGCCGAGCTGGCGCGGTCGCTCGTCGGGCGGGCGCTCGAGGCGGGGGTGAACTTCTTCGACACCGCCGACGGGTACGCCGACGGCGAGTCCGAAACGCTGCTCGGGCAGGCCCTGCGGCCCCATCGCGACGATGTGGTGATCGCGACGAAGGTCGGCTTCCGCACCGGCACGCCGCTCACCCGGTCGGGGCTCTCGCGCCGCCACATCCTCTGGTCGATCGATCAGAGTCTGCGGCGGCTCGGCACCGACTGGGTGGACGTGTACATCGCGCATCGAGAAGACCCGTTCACGCCGTTGGAGGAGACCCTCGCCGCGCTCGACGAAGTGGTGCGCTCCGGCCGGGCCCGCTACCTCGGGTTCTCGAATTGGTCGGCCTGGAAAGTGGCCGCGGCCATGGAGATCCAGCGTGCCAACGGCTGGGCGCAGTTCACCCACGGCCAGATGAACTATTCGCTCGTCGGTCGGGATGTGGAACGCGACCTGATCCCCATGATGAGCCGATACGATCTCGGCCTGACGGTGTGGAGCCCGCTCGCGAGCGGCTTCCTGACCGGTAAATACACCCGCGAAACGCTGTCGGATCCGGACAACCGCCTGGCCGGTTTCGACATCCTGCCGTTCGACAAGGAACTGGCCTTCGGCCTGGTCGACCGCATGCGGGTCATCGCGGACAAGCACGATGCCTCCGTGGCGCAGGTGGGGTTGGCGTGGCTGCTGGCGAAACCGTCCGTCACCAGTGTCCTGCTCGGCGCGACCAAACTCGGCCAGCTCGACGACAATCTGGGCGCCGCCGATGTCCGCCTGACCCCGGAGGACGTCGCCGACCTCGACGCCGCCATGCCCCCGTCCCCTGCCTACCCGAATTGGTACATCGAGAACTTCCGCGACCAGCCCACCGCCGAGGCTCTCGCCCGCTGACTACCGAGATCGACGAGCACAGCCGCGGCGCACCCGGATAACCTACGGCCGTGGATGTGTCGCAGTGGGCGGAGTCGATGTCGTCGGTGGCGGACAAGTTGCGGCTGGTGTCGCCGCAGCCGCCGGCCTGGGTGGTGATCGCGACCGCGGCGGTGGCTGCGGTGCTGGTGATGTATCCGCCGGTGTGGCGGTGGTTGCGGACCGTGGTGACGATCGCGCACGAGATCGGCCATGCGGTGGTGGCGGTGCTGACCGGGCGCAGCCTCAGTGGCATCCGATTGCATTCGGACACCTCGGGAGTGACGCTGTCGCGCGGGAAGCCCCACGGGTTCGGCATGATTCTGACGACCATGGCCGGATATCCGGCGCCGTCGGCGTTGGGGCTCGGCTGCGCGGCGCTGCTGGGGGCGGGGCGGTTGACGCTGATGCTCTGGCTGGTGGTGGCCGGGCTGGTGGTGTTGTTGCTGGTGGTGCGCAATCTGTTCGGCTGGCTGGCGGTGATCTGCACCGGCGCGGTGGTGTTCGGGGTGTCCTGGTTCGGCACCGTCGTGCAGCAGGGTGTCTTCGGCTACGCGGTGGCGTGGTTTCTGCTGTTCGGCGGCTTGCGCGCGGTGGCAGAGTTGCAGCGCGTGCATATGCGCGGTGACGGCTCCGATGCCGATCAGCTGGCCTATCTCACCCGGTTGCCGGGACTGCTGTGGGTGTTGCTGTTCGGCGCGGCGTCGCTGGCGGCGCTCATCGTGGGCGGCCGGTTGCTGCTGGGTGCCTGGCCGTCGCTGGGCAGTTCCTGATCACGAGTGAGCCGTGCCATTGGCGCAGGCCCGCCACACCCGCGCCTCGCTCGGATTGCCCTGCCGGTCGAGCACCTCGGCCAATCCGGCCATCGCGCGCACATCACCGTGGTCGGCCGCGGCGCGCCACCACCGTTCGGCCTCGCGGAGTTCGCCGCAGCGGAAACGGACGACACCCAGGTCGTAGGCGGCGCCGGCATGCCCGAAATCGGCGGCCTGGCGCCACAGGGCGCACGCCTGCTCCAGATCGCCGCGGCCGTGCATCGCCACGCCCAGCTCGTAGAGCGCACCGCGATAACGACTTTGATCGGTGGGGGCGGCGGTGACGGTCATCTCCACCACCAGTTCACCGAAATCCGGCGGCCCGACCCCGGTGCTGCAGCGCAGCAGCGGCTTACCCTCGGGCGTGCGCTCGATGACCACCCCGTAGTTGCCCGTCCACGATTCGGTCGTGCCCCGCATATCCATCCAGACCGGAGTGAGGGTGAACGAGGCGTCCGGACCGGCCGCGCACACTTCGAGCTCGATGCCGTCGGCCATGGCATCGGTCCAGACGTCCACGCCGCGGAGCCTGCGGCCCTGCAGGGCGACATGCCCGCCCAGCACCGACAGCCCGACACCCAGTCCCAGCAAACCCTCCGGCGGCGCGGCCGCTCGCAACCACAGGGCGACCACGGTCGGATCCGGTCCCAGGGGCTCGCAGTACATCGGGTACACCGCGGTGCCGCACCAATCGACCGGGTCGGCGCTGACATACCGCTCGGCCAGCGGCCGTTGCGACTCGTCCTGCTCGACGTACGGGTACGGCCCGGTCATCGTGTCCGCCTTTCGCCGGAGCTGTCGAGGTGGATTCGGCCATACGCTAGTACTCGCGGCGCTGAAAAATCGCTGAACCATCGGGTGTTTGCCAGGAATTTCGAGCAGCAAACTCCCACCGGATAATTCGAACGACCGGTTTGCGTGCAATGCGCCTTTGCGGCCGCTGCCTTCGCGCCTGCCGTGCCATGGCGATGCAAGGCGGCTGCAAGGGCGGTGCAATCGGACGGGCCGACAGTCGAATTCATGACCGAGACATTCGATGTGGTGGTGGCCGGGGCCGGGCCAGTGGGCCTGATGTTGGCGTGCGAGCTGCGGCTGGCAGGGGTGGATGTGCTGGTGGTGGAGCGGCTGAGCGAGCCCGATCCGACGATGAAGGCCGGTGCGATCAATGTGCCGACGGCGATGGCATTCTATCGGCGCGGCCTGCTGCCGGAACTCGAGAAATTCCACCTGGCCCGGCTGTCCCAGTTCGCCGCCTATCGACCGGGCGCCCAGAACGCGCCGGCGCTGGGCAGCGGACGTGTCGTGGGCGGACATTTCGCCGGTATCTGGTTGAACGCCGAGTTGATCGACTACACCGATCCCGCCTTCGCCGAGGTCGGCCCGATCGAGAACGCCACCTTCGTGATCCAGCAGGAAATCGAGGCGATCCTGGCCGCGCGGGCGGCGGAGCTGGGGGTGCGCGTGCGCCGCGGTGTCGAACTCACCGGATTCACCGACGACGCCGACTGCGTCACGATCTGGTTGGGCGACACCATCGTTCGCGCCGGTTGGCTGGTCGGGTGCGACGGCGGCCGCAGCACGGTGCGCAAACTGGCAGGTTTCGACTTCCCGGGGGTGGACCCGCTGATCACCGGGCGTCAGGCGCTGGTGGAGATGTCGGGCGCGGAACAGCTGCGTATGGGCTGGAACACCACCGATACCGGCATCTATGCCTACGGCCCGATGCCCGGCCGCATCCTCACCGTGGAGGTCGACGGCCCACCCGCCGACCGGACGGCCCCGATCACCGCGGCCGAACTGCAGACCAGTCTGCGCAAGGTGTCCGGTGTCCCGGTGGAGATCACCGCCGTGCATTCGGCCACCCGGTTCACCGACAACACCCGGCAGGTCACCGACTATCGCAAGGGCCGGGTGCTGCTGGCGGGCGACTCCGCCCACGTGCACTCGCCGTTCGGCGGGCAGGGGTTGAACCTGGGCATGGGCGATGCGGTGAACCTGGGCTGGAAACTGGCCGCGGTCGTCGCGGGCTGGGCACCGCCCGGCTTGCTGGATACCTATACCGCCGAACGGCATCCGATCGGCGCCTGGGTCTTGGAATGGACCCGTGCCCAGGTGGCGATCATGCGACCGGACGCCCGCAGCCGGGCCATGCGCCGCGTCACCGCGGAACTGCTGGCCACCCGCGAGGGCGCCACCGCGGTGTTCAAGAAGATCTCCGGCGTGCTGCACCGCTACGACCTCGGCGGCGATCACCCGCTGGCCGGTGCGGCCGCGCCGGATATCGAACTGTCCGACGGCACCCGGCTGGGGGAGCACTGCCTCGACGGCCGGGCCCTGCTCCTGGACCTCGCCGACTCCGCCGCCCTGCGCGAGTCGGCCGCGCCCTGGTCCGATCGGGTCCGCGTGCTGACCGCCAAACCCGCCCAGACCCGCGATTTGTCGGCACTACTGATTCGGCCCGACGGCATGGTTGCGTGGGCGGCGGATACGGGGAACACCGCGGGTCTCGTAACGGCCCTGACGCACTGGTTCGGTCGGGGCCACTCGGAAGAATTCGGGCAAATCACCCTTGAATAAAATTGTCATTCCCCCCGCCACCCCTGAAACTGGCTCGAATCTCGGGTAGTTTCGACAGGGTGCACACTTCCTACCAGCGCGGTTGAGGCTACAACACAAATGTGAGTTGTAGCCTCAACCCTGCGGCTCGGGGATTATTATTCGCTCGAGCGATATCCTTGACCCGCGAGTGTCGGAAAAGTGGCGTTCACATTCCCTTTACATTTACGACAGACAGCTCTGTATGTACTTCTGTATGGAATTAGTGTGACGCGGCACACGCTTTTCACCCTGTGATGCGCTGTCGTACAGTGAAGCCACACGCACACCGGTGTAGAGGTTGACCCGACCAGCCCGTCGTCCGGATGCGTAACGCCGGTCAGCGCCGACTCGCAAACCCCCGACACATATTTCAAGCGCACAATTCTTGCGTGTTCGCGTCACCGCGCTGCGCAGGCATGTGGAAGTTTGATGAGGGAAAATGGAATACACAATCCTTTCGCATTTCGACATCCGGCCTGGAATCCTGACGCTGTGGAGCGCGACCCGCGCCCCCGGCACGGAATGGAAACCCGACCATCGCCCCCTCACCAGCGTCCACGCGAAATACCATCGCGATTTCGACGCCACCGATCCGCTACCCGGCCGCGGCCGCTGGATCGGGACGATCTTCGAAATGGACGCCCCCTACGACGCCCGCGCCGTCCGTGACCTGGTCTGGGTGTGGCACGCCCGCCACGAGGGACTGCGCACCACGGTCGCCCCCGCCGCGACCGCCGACACCGACCCGGCCCGCCTCACCCTCGACGCGCTGAACGTGGACATCGTCCACGAGCGCATCTCCGGTGTCACCGAACCCGCCGAGCTCAACGACTTTCTGCGCGAGACCATGGAGTCGCAGCTGTCGCCGCTGGTGTGGCCGCACTGCCTGATCGCCACGGTCGAGCATCGCGACACCGGCAATTTCACCGTGCTGGTCGGCGCCGACCACTCGGTGATGGACGCCTACAGCCAGGTGCTGATCGTCACCGAGCTGCGCGCCCTGTACCGCGCACTGCTGGACGGCACCAGCCTGCCCCCGTCCGACACCTTCGCCAGCCCCGCCGAGTTCGCCGTCGTGGAGCGGCAGGCGGCGGCCGCGCTGACCCCCGAATGCGCGGCCACCGAGGTGTGGCGGGAATTCCTGACCGCCTCCGACGGGATGTTCCCGCGTTTCCAGCCGCCGGTCGCCGCCGTCGACGACAACCCGGCGCAGCCGCAGACCAGCCTGTCGCGCTGGCTGCTCACCGACGAGGAAGCCCGGGCCGCCGAGGCCGCCGCCGCGGCCCTCGGCCACCGGTCCACCACAGCGGTTTTCGCCGCCCTGGCACTGGCGTCGGGCCGGTTGTCGGGCGGGCCGGAATTCCGCACGATCATGCCGGTGGCGACCCGCCCGGACAAGCGCTGGGCCGAGTCGATGGGCTGGTTCGTCAACATCGTGCCGCTGGCGATCCCGGTGACCGCCGACGCCGCCTTCCCGGACGTGCTGGCCTCGACCGATGGCGCGCTGCGTCGCTCGAAGGCGGCGACCATGGCCCCGGCCGAGCGCATCTTCGATCTGCTGCAGGTGCGCGACCGGCCGCGGTTCGCGGTGTCGTACGTGGATATCCGCCGCCTCCCCGAGAACGAGATCATCACCGGGCTGCGCGGGCGGGCGCTGCGGGCGGATTCCTATTCCGCCGACGAGGTGTATTTCTGGGTGGTCCGCGCCGCGGAGGGCCTCAATATCTCCGCCCGCTTCCCGGCCGCGTATTCCACGGCGGTCGTGCAGCGTTTCATCGATGAGTTCACCGCGATTCTGCGGGAGTGCGGCGAGGCCCTGGCGGCCGCCCCGGAGCTGACGGTGGCAGGTCAAGGAGCGGCGTGATGCGCACCGGAGGACTGGACGAGACGCTGCGGGCAACCGTCCGGCCGATCGTGATCCGGCCCACGGCCGCGGCGCGGGCTTCGGCCCGCACCGCGGCCGCCTCCCCGGTCCCGCCGGCGCTGCTGCAGCTGGATCATCTGCGCGCGGCCGTCGACAAGCCCGCCGACGCTCCGTATCTCGGTGTGACGACCCGAATTTCGGGGAGTCTGGACCGCACCGCCCTGGTATCGGCGGTCACCGAGTTCGTGGGCGCCCACGACGGTCTGCGCACGTGGTTCGAACCCACCGACGACGGCTTCGTCCGGCATGTGGTCGATCCCGACGCGATCGCCTTCGAGGCTGTCGAGTTGCCCGGCGACGCCCAGGGCGAGCAGTGGACCGACGTGCTGGCGCAGTATCTCCACACCGCCATCTCGCCGTTCGAATGGCCCGCGGCGGCGTTCGCCGCCGTCCCCGGCGAGGACGGCTTCCAGGTGGTTTTCGCGGCCGATCACGCCTTCAGCGACGGTATGTCGCAGGCGCTGGCGGCGCTCGAACTCACCGAGCGCTACCAGGCCGCGGTCGTCGACCGCGACGCACAAGTGCCCACGTGCAGCGGATCGAGCGCCGACTACGCCGCCGACGAACACGCCCGCTCCACCGACGCCCTCGCCGAGACGCTGTATCCGCACTGGGAACGGGCGCTGGCCGAGACCGACTTCCGGCTGCCGGTGTCGGTCCTGGATCTGGGCATCGAACCGGGGGAGCGGCACCGTCGCCGCATCCGCAGCCGGACCCTGCTCGACGGCGATCTGGCCCGGGCGTTCGATGCGGTGCTGAAGGATGCCGGGACAAGCCTGTCGGCGGCGCTGTTCAGCGTTCTGGCCCTCACCGATTACGAGCTGACCGGCCGTGACGGCTACTGGACGCTGAATGTGCTCTCGACGCGGTTCGGCGCCCGGTTCGCCACCGCCCAGGGCTGGTTCTGCAACTTCGTGCCGGTGTCGTTCGCACTGCCGTCCGCACCGGATTTCGGCCGCACGGTGCCGCAGGCCCGTGCCGCCCTGGACCGGGCCCGGCTGATGTCGCGGTTGCCCGCTCACGCCGCGATCGCGCGGCTGCTGCAATCCGGTCGCGGCGGCGAATTGATCACGCGGGAGCCGAGTTTCGTGACGCTGCTGGATCTGCGCGGGGCGGCCGGTCGCGCACCCGGGGCCGATACCCGCATCTTCACCGCGGACGGCACCACCTCCACGCTGTCGATCTGGTTGGGACGCAACGACTCCGAGTATTTCGTGAGCATCGGCGCCCCCGACGTCCCGGTCGCCTGGGACCGGTTGTCGGACTACGCGGACCGGCTGCGCGACACCCTCACCGAGATCGCCACCACCGGAAACTATCGCCCCGGCCGCGTTCTGGCCCGCGGGGTGGGCGTATGAAGGCCTTGCTGGCCTTCGGCGGTAGCCGCGGTGACGCCCAACCCGGCGTGCTGCTGGCCCGCGAACTGAACCGGCGCGGACACGACGTGACCCTGGCCGTGTCGCCGAACCTGGTCGGCTTCGCCGCCGACTGCGGCGTCACCGCCGCACCGTTCGGCCTCGACACCGACGCGCTGCTGCGTGCACAGCTGGACCGGCGCGGTCGCGGTGGGCCGGTGGCCCGGATGCGGGAGCTGCGGCGGGTCAATCGGCAGGGCTTCGGCGAGGCCGCCGAGGATCTGGCGCCGCTCGCCGCCGGAACCGATGTGGTGGTCGGCGCGATGGCCAACGAGGAGGTGGCCCGCGGCGTGGCCGCCCTCGCCGGGGCACCGTTCGCCGCGGTGCACTATTTCCCCATCCGGCCCAGCCGGTCGGTGCCGATCGTGCCCGCACCGCGCCTGCCCGGCGCGGTGAACCGGCTCGGCTGGCGCGCGCTCGGCCGCGCCCGGGCCTGGGCGGTTTCGCCGGATGTGGACCAGTTGCGCAGGCGGGCAGGCGGTTTCGGCCCGCCGGGGCAGATCGCGATCCAGGCCTACGACGAGCGCCTGTTCGACGGGCTGCGCGGCGAATGGGGGCCGGATCGGCCGTTCGTCGGATTCCTCGTCCCGCCGCCGATCACCACGCAGATCGACGCGCGGCTCTCGGATTGGCTGGCCGCGGGTACGGCCCCGGTCTACGCCGGATTCGGGTCGATGCCGGTCGGGGATGTCGGCGCCACCATCGAACTGCTGAGCGCGGCCTGCCGCCGGCTCGGCCGCCGCCTGCTGTTCGTCACCGGCTCGAATGCGATCGATCCGAGTTTCACCGACGAGCTGGCCGTCGTGCGCACCGTCGATCATGCGACGGTGCTGCCGCGCTGCGCGGTCGCGATCCATCACGGCGGCGCGGGCACCACCGCCGCGGCGCTGCGGGCCGGTGTGCCGTCGGTGGTGTGTTCGTTCGTGGCCGACCAGCCGTACTGGGGACAGCGGCTGCACAGCCTGGGATTCGGTGCGAGCGTGGCGTTTTCGCGGTTGACCGCGGCGCGCTTGGAACGGCTGCTCGATCTGGCCGTGAGCGAAGCGGTCGCCGAGCGCACCGCCGCCTTCGCCGGTGAATTCCGCCACGACGGGGTGCAGCGTGCCGCCGACGCCGTCGAGGCCCTCGCGAACGCGGTGCGTCCCGTGGTGCGCATCCCCGCCGAGAGGAGGTTCTCGTGACCACCGAGATGGCCATCGAGGCAAGCGGATTGGGTAAATCGTTCGGCGCCTTCACCGCCGTCGACGGCATCGATCTGCAGGTGCCGAGCGGGTCGGTGTTCGCCCTGCTGGGTCCCAACGGGGCGGGCAAGACCACCACCGTGCGCATGCTGGCCACACTGCTGCGGCCCTCTCGCGGCAGCGCCCGCATCTTCGGCTGGGATGTGGTGCGCGACGCCACGGCGGTGCGCTCGATGATCGGGCTGACCGGGCAGTACGCGTCGGTCGACGAAAACCTTTCCGCCGAGGAGAATTTGCGGATCTTCGGGCGTCTCCTGGGCCTGTCACGGCGCGCGGCCGTCCGCCGCGCCGAGGAATTGCTGGAACAGTTCGAACTGACCGCCGCCGCGCAGCGCCCGGCGGGTGCGCTGTCCGGTGGCATGCGCCGCCGCCTGGATCTGGCCGCGACCCTGATCACGTTGCCGCCGTTGATCTTTCTCGACGAACCCACCACGGGCCTGGACCCGCACACCCGCATGCAGATGTGGCAGACGGTCCGCTCGCTGGTCGCCGGTGGCGTGACGATCCTGCTCACCACCCAGTACCTCGAGGAGGCCGACGTGCTGGCCGACCGCATCGCGGTCGTCGACCACGGCACCATCGTCGCCGAGGGCAGCGCCGACGAATTGAAGGCCTCGGTCGGCGAGGAGGTGCTGCGGCTGGAACTGGCCGATCCGGCCCGACTGCCGACGGCGGTGTCGATCGCCGAACGCCTCTCCGGCGGAACGGCCCGCGTGGCACCCGAGGGCGGCTCGCTGTCGGTGCCGCTGCACGACGTCGACCGGGCCACCAAGATTCTCGTCGAATTGCGGCGGGCCGGGGTGGCGCTGCGCGGGTTCGGGGTGGACCGGCCCGATCTGAACGAGGTGTTTCTGGCCCTCACCGGCCGTATCGATCAGCAGGGGGTGGCGTGATGGCGACGCTGACCGTCGATTCGACCCTCGAACCGCCGCGCGCGCAGCGCATCGATCGGCGCCCCCGCGTCACCCGCATCGGGGTGCGCGCGGCAGTGCATCAGTCGCTGGTCATGGCGCTGCGGGGGCTGTTGACCTTCCGGCGCAGCCCGCAGCTGCTCTACGATGCGGCGCTGCTGCCGATCGTCGGGCCGGTGTTGTTCGGCAATATCTTCGGCACCGCCATCGCCGGGAGCGTGCACGCCTATCTGCCCACCCTCATTCCCGGGGTGCTGGTGCAGATCGTGCTGACCGCCTCGGTGGCCACCGGTGTGCAGTTGTGCGAGGACATCCGCTCCGGTGTGCAGGATCGGTTCGCGTCGATGCCGGTGGCCAGGGTGGCCCCGATCGTCGGCGCGCTGACCGCCGGGGTCACCCGGTATGCGATCGCGGCGACGACCGTGGTGATCGTCGGCTTCGTGATGGGGTATCGACCCGCGCATCCGCTGGGGCTGATCGCGAGCGCGGTGCTGGTGGTCTTCGTGACCGCGGCGCTGAGCTGGATCTTCGCCGCCGTCGGCGTGACCATGTCCAAACCCACTGCGGTGCAGGGGATGTCGGCGTTGATCCTGATGCTGTTCACCTTCGCCTCCAATGCGCTGGTGCCGACCGCCGCCATGCCGAACTGGCTGCGGCATGTCTCCGACGTCAATCCGGTGTCGCATCTGGTGTCGGCGGTGCGCACCCTGGCCGACGACGGCCGCTTCGGTTCCGATGCGGTCTGGTCGGTGGTGGGTGCGCTGGTGGTGCTGCTGGTGTTCGCACCGGTGACCGTGCGGGCCCTGCGGCCACGCTGAAGTCTTTGGAAAGGTAAGTAGGGCAATGGCTTTCAATCGGCTCACCGCCGACGATGATCTGTTCTGGAAGGTGCATCGGCTGTTCGGGTCGGTGCTGGTCAACCAGCTGGCCTGGCGGTTCGACCAACCCCTGGACCGGGCCGCGGTCGAGGCGTTCCACGCCCAGTTGACCCAGGGCTTCCTCGCCCGCCGCGTCGTGACCACCCGGGTGCCGCTGGCGCGGCCGTGGTGGGCGCCCGCGACCGCGGCGAATCCGCTGGACTGGCAGGACGACCCGGTGCCGCCGGAGGAGTTGCTGACGTGGTTCCAGGACAAGACCGAGGTGGCCCTCGATCCGGCCAGCGGACGGCTGTGGCAGCTGGCTGCGGCGCCGTGTCAGGGAGGAACGCTGCTGTCACTGGTCACCTCCCATGTCGGTGCCGACGGCGGTGCGGTGATCTTCGCGGTCCAGGACGCGCTCTCCCGGATTGCACAGGGACTGCCGGCCAGCCTCGCCGACAGTTCCGGGCGGCTCGTGGGTGACACACCGGTCAGCGGACGGTGGCGCGGGCATCTTGCCGACGCCGCCGGTCAGCTGCGCGCGATCGTCTCCGGGATCGGCAAGGCGTATCGGGCACGGCACGTGACCGAACCCGCCCGGCTGCCGCGGCCGACCGAACCGCGACTAGCGCTGCCCGAGACCTACGATCCCGCCAAGTTGGTCGTGACGGTTCCACTGGCGCAATGGAATTCGGTGGCCGCCGCCCATGCGGGCACGGCGAACGGGCTGATGCTCGGCACCGCCGTCGGCATCCTCGGCCGATGTGGGCGGGTCGAGGACGGCCAGCAGGTGCGCGTGGACATCCCGCGGTCGCTTCGGCAGCCGGACGATCCGCGCGGTAACGCGACCACCGGTGTTCCGATCAGCGTGCCTTACCGCAAGGGCGAGCTGGCCGACCTGGCGCACATCCGGGCGGCGACCAAGCAGGCCATTTCCTCCTATGGCGATCCGGCGACCACTCCGGCGCTGCAGCATCTGCAACCGCTGCAGATGGTGATCCCGGACGTTCTGGCGCGCCGATTCGTCCGGACCTCCAAGGCTCCGATCTGCCTGTGCACCAATCTCGGTGAGACCGCGCAGTCGGTGGCGGAACTGGCCGGTACGCGGGCGAGCGGGGTGCTGATGCGGCCGGTGATCCGGTCCGCGGATACCGAATTCTTCCGCACCACCGAGGTGGGGCTGAACATGTCGTGGTCCAGCGATGGGGAGACCGTCACCCTCGCGGTGACCGCCGGGGATCCGGACCGCTTCCCGACCCGGCAGGCGTTGCGCGGCTATGTCGAGGAAGAGTTCGAGGCGTGGGGGCTCACGCCGACGTTCTGGTGATCAGCCGCAGGTTGCCGGTGGGGGTGGGTTGCCCGCGAAGCGGTCGGCGATCCACGGCTTCCACCGGTCACCGCCCTCGGTAAATCCGCCGTGGTCGCCCGGAAGGATGTTGTCCTGCACCGGAATTCCCAGTCTGCACATATCGGCTACGGCGGCGGTGGACCAGGCGGTGTTCACGAGCACGTCTCGGTCGGCGCGCAGGACAAGGGTCGGGATGCGGGTCGGTGACTGCGGCAGGTTGGTTCGGGTCACGTAGTCGGTGAAGGTGCGCCGGGCCGCGTCGTCGACGAAGCGAACCTCATCGGGTTTCGCCGAGGCGCCGAGGGCGGTATCGGCCCGGGTCATCTGGCCCGTGCAGGTCGACGCCAGGCGCGGCGCCGCGGCGAGCAGATCGCCGTGCAGAATGCGGTCGTCGGTGTAGTCCGGGTGGTGGTAGCGGAGCCCGGCGAGCACGTAGGGCAGGATCAGATACTGATCGCGGCTGAGGGTGCCCGCCTGAATGTCGGAGGCCACCTCGACCCGCAGGGCGGGATTGACGAGGACGTTGCCGACGATATTCAGCTCGGGCGCGTAGGAGGCGGCGGTCTCCGCGGCCGATTGCGCGGCCCGACCGCCCTGCGAGACGCCGTAGAGCACGGTCCGATCCGACAGCGGCAGGCCCAGGCCGCGCGCTGCGCGGACCGAGTCGAGCACATCGAACCCCAACGCCGGGCCGTCCAGATACGGTGACGCACCCGGTCCGTCCAGTCCCTGATAATTGGTCATCACCACGGCGGTGCGCTGATCGAGTAACTCGGCGACGGTGTCGGCGCTGCCGAACAGATCGGGCGAGTTCGTCGGCGCACACTGCTGCGCCACCCCGGACGTCCCGTGCGCGAAAGCCACCACCGGCCAACCCTTTTCCGGCGCCTGCCCTCTAGGCAGATACACCGCCCCGGACACCTCGACGGTCGATTTGTCCGGGGCGGTGGAGATGTAGCGCATGTAGGTCGCCGAGGCGGCGGAAGCCGACAGCCCCGCATCCCGAATATCGAGCGGCTTCTGCGCGACCAGCTCCCCGGGTTTCTTCGGCGGCACCGCCCGCTCGGCAGAATCGGCGGACCGACCGCACCCGACCGCAACCAACGCCGCGACCACGACCCAGATCAGCTTCCTACGCATCCGCATCAGCCTCCTCGCACCAATCCCCGCCGATTCTTCCACCCGACAACGGCCCCGCGCCTTCGGCGCGGGGAACAAGATGGCGCCCACGCCGGGGATGAGGACGCGCCCGCACAGGTGTCAGGAAGCGCCAGCGAGGGAACCCGGCCGGGGCCACGGTTTGTCCCCGTGCGGGGCCCCGTCTTCCTGCGCGGGCCCTCTTTCGTTCCCCGGGCGGGCCCCTTTCGTTCCCGGGCAGGCCCCTTTCGTTCCCGGGCGGGCCCCTTTCGTTCCCGGGCGGGGCCCCCTTTGTTCCCGGGCGGGGCCCCCTTTCGTTCCCCGCGCCGGAGGCGCGGGGTCAGCGGAGGGCGGGGAGGATCTCGCGTTCGAACAGCTCCACTCCCGAGAGGTCGTAGGCGGATTCGGGGAAGTTGAAGATGGCGTAGGCCAGGCCGAGGGTGCGGACGCGGCTGAGGTTTTCGACGATCTGTTCGGGGGTGCCGACGGCCAGGCTGGTACGGAACATGTCGTCGACCCAGGTCTTGGCCTTGTCGGCGCCGATGACGGGAGTCAGGCGGGCCTCGAGGGCGGCCAGGCGGTCTTCGACCTCGGCCTCGGTGGGTGCGGTCAGCGCGTTGTAGTTGGCCGAGCGGACGATGGCGTCGAAATCGGTGCCGACGTCGGCGCAGTGGCCGCGCAGGATCTCCGATTTGCGGGCGAATCCCTCGGGGTCGCCGCTGAAGTTGGTGTAGTCGGCGTACCGGGCCGCGATGCGCAGCGTCTTCTGTTCGCCGCCACCCGCGATCCACAGCGGAATTCCGCCCTCCTGCAACGGAAGTGGCCGCACGATGGCTCCGTCGACCTGATAGCGCTTGCCGTCGAGGGTGGCCGAGCCGGTGGACCAGGCCTGTTTGAAGATCTGCACGCCCTCGTCGAGCCGCCCCAGCCGTTCGCCCGCCGACGGGAAACCGTACCCGTAGGCGCGCCACTCGTGCTCGTACCAGCCGCCGCCGATGCCCATCTCGACCCGGCCGCCGGAGATGTGATCGGTGGTCGCGGCCACCTTCGCCAGATAGGCGGGATTGCGGTAGCCCATGGCGGTACACATCTGGCCGAGCCGGACGCGCGAGGTGACGGCCGCGAATCCCGCCATCAGGGTCCACGCCTCGTGGGTGGCCTCCTCGGTCGGCACCGGCACGGTGTGGAAATGGTCGTACACCCACAGCGATTCCCACGCGTCGTTCGCATCGGCGCGCTGCGCCAGATCCCGCATCACCCCCCACTGCTGCGCGGGGTCGATTCCGACCAGATCCAGCCGCCAACCCTGCGGAATGAAAATGCCGAAGCGCACGAACCTCTCCTTCACCATGTCATCGGACCGGTCCCGCACAGCGGCACGGCACCGGCACCCACTGTCGCGACTTCGCCGCCGGTGGGCAACCGGTCGGACCGGCAAGATCATCATGCTCCGCCGGCGGCCGCGGGTCGGCAACTCGGGCAAATCGCCCGCATACCTGTCGCCTCACGCCCCTCCTGCGGTCGCGACCTCGATTTTCTTCGCGGTGTGTCGGACCACGCGCACGGCTTCGGTGATGTTCAATCGTGCCGTTGAGGTTCCAGCGAACGAGTGAAAGGTTGTAGACATGGCACTTCCCACCATGACCGCCGAGCAACGCTCAGCAGCGCTGGCCAAGGCGGCCGCGGTCCGCAAGGCCCGGTCGGAACTGATCGAGCAGGTCCGCAAGGGCAAGGTCAGCATGGCCGAGGTGCTCAAGCGCGCCGACAAGGAGGACCTGGTCAAGAAGACGAAGGTCGCCGCCGTCATCAAGGCGCTGCCGGGTATCGGCCCGGTGAAGGCGGCCAAGCTGATGGACGAGGCCGACATCCCTGCCGACCGCCGCATCGGCGGCCTGGGTTCCCGGCAGCGGGCCGCGCTGCTCGAGGCCCTGAAGAACTGAGCTCACCTGGCGGCGCTCAGCAACGAACACGCCCGTAGAGCAGCACGGAGACCCGTGATTTGGACCTCGCGGACGGATCCGATAACCTTGCTGAGCACCACCGGTCCGGGTGGCGGAATGGCAGACGCGCTAGCTTGAGGTGCTAGTGCCCGATTAAGGGCGTGGGGGTTCAAGTCCCCCTCCGGACACTGTATGTATCCGCGAGTTACAGTAACCCTCCGATTCGAATCGGAGGGTTTTTCTATTCCCGAGCATGCGATCACACCTAGTTCGAAGTGAAACTTCCGGTCACATGCCGCAAGCGGTGAGCGCGTATCGCCACCTGAAATCGGGGGTCCCAAATCCATTGCGGTTCTGTACGATTGAACAATCTTATTGCTGGGGCGAGCTCGTCCCCGCCCGGGGGGTTTGCTTCGTCCTCCGATCTGGCAGGTGTGCGGTGAAATCCAAAGCTTCGATCCCCGTGGCCCGGGGGCGGCTGCCGCTGGTGGGGCATCTACTGCCGCTGGTGCGCGATCCGCTCGGGTTTCTGTCCTCGCTCCCCGCGCAGGGTGAGCTGGTCCGTATCGAGCTGGGACCGCTCGATACGATCCTGGTCTGCGACAGGGAGCTGGTGCAGCATGTCCTGCGCCACGACCGAATCTTCGACAAGGCCGGCGGAACGCTGTTCGAACAAGGTGTGCGTGCGCTCGGCGACGGGCTTGTCACGTGCCCACACAGCCGGCACAGACGGCAGCGCCGCATGCTGCAACCGGCCTTCCACAAGAGCCGGCTGCCCGCCTATGCGGAGTCGATCTCGGCGCAGATCGATGCCATCACCAGCGCCTGGCAACCGGGGCAGGATCTCGACATCCTCATGGAGACGAGAAAGTTCGCCGCGAACGCGACCGCGACGGTCGTATTCTCCGGAGCGGTGCCCGAATCCACGGCGGCACAGACGATCCAGGATATCGACGCCATATTCGCCGGGGTCCTCCGCCGCAGCATGGTCCCGCAGCTACTGACCCGGTTGCCCACCCCGGGCAACCGCGCCTATCAGCGGTCCATCGCGCGGATGCGCAGCACCCTGGGCGATATCGTCGCCGCCCGCCGCGCCGAGGACGTGGACCACGGAGATCTGCTCTCCGCCCTGCTCGATGCCCGCGACACCGACGGAAAAGGTCTGTCCGACACCGAGGTCTGCGATCAAATGGTCACGTTCCTCAATGCGGGCACCCACACCACCGCCGATGCGCTCACCTGGGCGCTGTACGAGCTGGACCGGCACCCCGACATCACCCGGCGCCTGCACGCCGAGGTCGACGGTGTGCTGGCCGGGCGCGCGGCCACCTACGACGATCTGCCCCACCTGCCGCTGACCGGCCACTTCATCACCGAGACACTGCGACTACGCGGACCCGCGTGGCTGCTCACCCGGCACGTCACCGAGGACACCGAGCTGGGCGGCTACCGCTTACCGAAGGGCACCGTCGTCGCCTACAGCAGCTACCTCGTCGGCCACGCTCCCGACGTCTATGCCGAACCCGACCGATTCGACCCCGACCGCTGGGACACCACCACGCCGCCACCGCAGAGCGCACTGATCCCCTTCGGGGGCGGCCCCCGCAAGTGCATCGGTGACCTGCTGGCCCTCGACGAGGCCGCGATCGCGCTGGCCACCATCGCCGCACGCTGGCGCCTGCGTGCGCTCCCCGGCAACGATATGAGACCCGCCCTTGCCGTGACACTGCACCCACGACGCCTGCACATGCGCGCCGAGATCCGCACTCCCGCACCATCACCGACCTACGCGACGAAAGGTCCTGCCTCACACGCCTGATGCGAAACGACTATGCGGCAGTAGGTGTTTCCGCCGCGAGGTCGGCCGAGAGGAGCAGCCGCTTCGCGGGCTGCCACAAACGAAGCAGTATCTGTTGATCGGGTACGTCCGCCCTGCATACGGTCGGCTCGTCCGCCG
Source organism: Nocardia transvalensis (assembly GCF_015477765.1). Lineage (GTDB taxonomy): Bacteria > Actinomycetota > Actinomycetes > Mycobacteriales > Mycobacteriaceae > Nocardia > Nocardia transvalensis_A. The sequence continues at coordinate 597,818 of NZ_JADLQQ010000002.1, forward strand.
GTTCGCCACCGTTGCCGGCGAGCCGCTCGGCCGCCATGACCAGCTCGGCGACCATTCGCATGTCTTCTTGGTCGATGTCGGGGACGGCGGTCTCGATCAATTCGTCGACGACGGCCGGAAGGGGAAGCACATATCGGGCGACGATCTGTGCCGCATCATGGATTTCGATCCGTCGGCGGTACAGGCGCTCCTGCGATGAAGCGTTCCAATCGTCGGCCCACTTCGGCCGGAATACGACCTGCGGTGCGGCGGCGGTCAGATCCCGCCACAGCGGATACAGCCGGCGTGCAGTGCGCGAGTCGCGATCCAATCGCAGCAGCTGCGCGACGGCCTGGGCGGCGGACCGGGCCAACACCACAACCAGCGCGGTGAAGACGAACAGTCCGGGCTCGCCCGAGGCGAGCCCATCGGAGACGAAGTCGTAGATGCGGTGGGTCAATTCGCTGCCGACCCCCGCCGCGGCCAAGGCGGCGGACACAACGAGCAAGCACACGGGTAGGAAGTGGGCAACGCCGAAACACACCACGGCGGCCACCATGATCCGCTCCCACAGCGTGGTCGTCCGCCAACCCGTAGCCCGATGTTTCAGTACGACCAAGTAGCACGAAACCACTACCGGCAGAGTCGAATACAACCCGATGTAGACGCCGTACCGCCAACCCCCGTAGTCCGCGATGGACGCCATCCCGTGCGCCCGCGCCGGACTGCTCAGCGCCAAGAACACGACGCCCACGGCCACCGACAGTGCGATCACGATCTTGAACCGGATCCGGAAATGCACCCGGCCGTACTCGTGGAATATCACCATCCCGAGTCCGCACGCCCAGGCCGTCACGGTCAGCCAGTGCCAGGTATCGAACACCGTGGGTAGGCCGCCGGGTACGACTCGGGCCACCTGGAGGGCGATGACCGGCTCACGCAGGATGGCTGCTACTGCATCCAATCCCAGCGCGGTGTTGATCAGGCTGCCGAAAATGGAGGTGCGCGGCGTCAGGGCGGGCCGAATGATCGCAATGCCAATGATGAACACCGTCGCCGGCATCGTGGCCCAGGTCGGCAGGTGGTCGTACGGCCACATGCACTACAGCTCTTTCAATATCGGGTCGCGACGGGGTCCGACGCTTCGGGCGCGGAATCCGATCAGCGTTGCCAACAGCTCGGCTTCGTACTCTTCGCTCGAGGCGTAGCTCGACAGCCCACGGGCGGCGCGGACGGCGGAGGGGTCGATCTCGTGGTCCAGCGCCAACCCACTGGTCAGTCCCGTCCATGCCACAGCGGGGATGGACGTGTCCCGCCCGTGGCCGAGCAGCATATGACTGACCTCGTGCAGAGCCACGTGCAGTTCTATTGCGGGATCGGACGACTGCCGAAGAAGGACCACGTCGCAGTCCCTGCACGCCAGCCACAGCCCGCACAACCCCACCGGGGCGCTCGGCGGGAGCAGCAATCTCACGATGGGGCGCCCGCGTGTCTGCTCGACCGACGAGATGAACTCCTCGACCGTCCAGTCCACCGGGAGCTCGAGACGGTCGACAAGTGAATGCAGCCGGGAACGCGTAGAAATCTGACCTCGGATGAGTTTCCGCCCGAGCGCGGAGACGCGGGTGGATGCAAATCGGGGTTCAATCACTATTCCCCCCTCACACCTTGCAAATCGGATCCCAATAGTCCTCGAGGCTAGCAGGTCGACCGGGCTCGGTCGTGCCCCCAGTAGTCACGGCCGACCGACCTAGCGGCCGCTCGAGCCCGAGCTATACGTTCACTGAATCCCTTGCCGCGCAGGGACTCTCGTCATCGAACGGGTGCGCTCATTCGGTGCGCCTCTCGTCGGGGCCGGTATTTTCCGGTCCGGATTCGCGCCTCGTGTGTGTAGGTTCAGCGACATGTTGCAGTGCCTGCAGCAACTGGTCGATCGCCGTCTTGGGAAAGATCAGCTGATAGCCCTCCGTGTGGCTGCGTGCCCGCTTCAATTCGATGCCGAGCCGGTCGAACTCGGTCACGAGATCCACCACAGACCTGTGCTTGCGAGCCAGGTTCTGCAACGCGCTCACTCCGCTCTCGACGTCGTCGTGCCCTGCCGCCGCGGTGGAGTGCTCGACGGCGGGCGATCCGAGCGTGCCGCCGTGATACAGCGCGGCGGTCGCGCTCCCGGGCGGCAGTCCCAGCGCCTCGAGTGCCCGGTTGTATTTGGCCTCGGTGGTAGCGCTGATGGTGTCGACCTGTCCGCTCTCGATCCGGGACTGGACATTCCGGGTAGGACCACCCAGGTCGTGGATGCGCTGGTGGGTTATCAGCTCATCGGGAAGATTGCGCTGCCGGAACGCCTTCAGCTGTCGGCCGAACCGCTGTCCGTCCGATTCCCCGCTATGAGGCTTCACGGTCTCTTCGACGCCCATGGCGAGCACGATACCACTTGGCTGTGCAGAGCTACCCGCCGTGCACTATTCCGTCGTCACACCGTGTTTCACGGTGGCGCAACGACCCCGGAACTGTGGGCATGAGTCGAGTGCCGACGCACAGTGGTGCACATCGATGCGTTGACATGAGCATCCCTGGCTCGTTACGCTCGTCCGCGAGCACAGGTCCTGGCACCAGACATGAAGTGGACATCACTATGTGGCCACAGACGGCTTCCCTCCCGGGATGGATGGACGCTTCTCGCGGGTGCACCGATTTCTACGACTTCTACGACGTGTTGCGGTCGACTCCGTGCGCCGGTGGCGACAAATTGGCCGCATTTTTGGCGCATTGATGTGTGGATAACAAACGAAGGTCATGCGATGAGTTCTATTCAAAGGTCCACGATCGAGGACGTGCCGACCGCGCACGAGGGCATTGCCGTAGTGGGGATCGGTTGCCGGTTCCCGGGACAAATCGACAATGTCGACGACTTTTGGCAGCTCCTGCTCGAGGAGCGGGATGCCATTCGAGACGTCCCGGCGGAACGGTGGACGGCCGAGGCCTTTTACGATCGCGACGCGAATCGGCCCGGGCATCTGCGCACGCGATCGGGCGGATACCTCGACGACGTCGCGTCATTCGATGCACACTTCTTCGGCATCACGCCGACCGAGGCCGCCAGGATAGATCCGCAGCAGCGCCTCTTTCTCGAGACGACCTGGGAAGCGCTGCAGGACGCCGGAATTGTTCCCGAACGCCTCGCCGGTACCAGGACCGCCGTCTACGCCGGAGTCTCCGGCCACGACTACGGGATCATTCAGCTCAATCCCGAGAACCGTTATCTACTCGGTGGCCACACGATGGCCGGTATCACGAACTGTATTGTGGCCAACCGCGTCTCGTATTTGCTCGACCTTCGCGGTCCCAGCATGATCGTGGACACGGCATGCTCGTCCTCCCTGGTCGCAATTCACCTGGCGTGCCGCAGTATTCGCTCCGGCGAGGCGACGATGGCGATCGCGGGTGGCGTGGGTGCGAATATCTTGCCCGAGACCACGATTGCGTTCAGCCAGGGGACATTTCTGTCGCCCGACGGCCGATCCAAGTCGTTCAGCCGATCGGCCGATGGTTACGTCCGCAGCGAGGGCTCGGGCACGGTCATCCTGAAGTCGCTGTCGGCGGCCATCGCCGACGGTGACCGCATCTACGCGGTGATCCGCGGTAGCGCGACGAATTCGGATGGTCGCACGAATGGCATCTCCGTGCCGGGCGAGGAATCTCAGGCGCAGATGATTGTGGATGCCTGTCGCGACGCGGGAATTGCTCCGGCCGACATCGGTTATGTCGAAGCGCATGGAACGGGAACGCCGGTCGGTGACCCGATCGAGGCGCGGGCGCTCGGAAAGGCGCTGTCGGCCGGACGGAACGGGCACGGACCGTGCATCGTCGGCGCGGTGAAGTCGAATTTGGGCCACCTCGAGCCGGCGGCCGGAATCGCCGGAATGATCAAGGCGTGCCTGGTCGTCAACAAGGGTGAGATCCCCGCGAACATTCACGCGGAGGAGCCGAACCCGGCGATCCCGTTCGACGAGTTGGGACTGCGGCTGGCTACGGCCCGTCAACCGTGGCCCGAGGGTCGGCCTCGCCTGGCGGGTGTGAATTCGTTCGGATTCGGCGGATCCAATGCCCACGTGATCCTGGAGGCCCCTCCGGAGGACGCGCCGAAAGCGAACCGGGACAGGGTAACCGAATCCACGGCGCACGAACCGGTGCTGTTCGGTCTCAGCGCGAAGTCGAAGGACGCGCTACGCGCGTACGCCGACGTATACGCCGACTTCCTCGACGAGCCCACCGCAGCGGCGGCGCTGCCCGCCATCGCCTCCACGCAGGCACGGACGCGATCCCATTACGACCATCGCCTTGCCATGGTCTGCTCGTCCGCCGATGAACTGTGCACCGCCCTGCGCGACGTGGCGGGTGGCTCGTCGCCCGAGGCGGTGCGCAGTGGTGTGAAAACACCCGCTGCCGCCCGCGTGGCCTTCGTTTTCTCGGGTCAAGGCCCGCAGTGGTGGGGCATGGCGCGTGAGCTGCTCGATCGGAGTCCGGTGTTCCGGCAGACCGTCGAGCGTGTCGATGCCGAGCTTCGCAAGCATGCCGACTGGAGCGTGATCGAGGAGCTGCGCCGCGACGAGGCCGACAGCCGGATCGGCGAGACCTTCATCGCCCAGCCCGCGGTGTTCGCCCTGCAGCTCGGATTGGCGGCGTTGTGGCAGAGCTGGGGCATAGTCCCCGCGGCCGTCGTCGGCCACAGCATCGGTGAGGTTGCCGCCGCCTGTGTATCGGGAGCGCTGTCGTTCGAGGATGCGGTGCGGGTCATCTTCCATCGGAGCCGGGTGCAGCAGAAGGCTTCCGGCAAGGGGAAGATGCTCGCGGTCGGCCTGCCGCTGGATGAGGTGGAACCCCGGATCGCCGAATACCGCGGGCGGGTGGCGGTCGCGGCGCTCAACGGTCCGGAATCGGTTGCCCTCGCGGGGGATCCCGATGCACTCGAGGAGATCGAGAGCGCACTGAGCGAGGACAAGATCTTCTGCCGCATGCTGCAGGTCAGTGTGGCCTTCCACAGCCACCATATGGATCCGCTGCACGACGAGCTGCTGTCCTCGCTGTCCGGACTCACCTCGGGTGAGGCTGCGGTGCCGATGTATTCGACCGTCACCGCGGACGTCGTGCCCACCGGCGGGCTCGACGCCGAATACTGGTGGCGAAACGTGCGCGAGCCGGTGCGCTTCGCGCCCACCATCGATCGCCTCATCGAGGACCAGCATCTGGCGTTCGTCGAGTTGGGGCCCCACCCGATCCACGCGACCGCCATCGGGGAACTGCTCGGAAAACGGCAGGCCAAGGGGGTTGTCGTCGGATCACTGCATCGTAAGCAAGGCGACTGCATCACCCTGTTGAACTCGCTGGCTTCGCTGTATGTGGCAGGGTTCGACCCGGATTGGGACACCGTGTTCGACGGGATCTCCGAACGCGTGCCGGTGCCCTTCTATCCGTGGCAGCGCGAAACCTACTGGCTGGAATCGGCACGGTCACGCGGCCACCGGTTCCCGTCGCTGCGGCATCCGCTCGTCGGGGACGAGAGCCGCATCGCAGTCGCCGACGAGCCGGGTAAACACGTGTGGGAACTGCGACTCGACCCGGTCCGGTACCCGTGGCTCGACGATCACCGTGTCCAAGGGCCCATTGTCTTTCCGGCGGCGGGACACCTGGACATGGTGATCGGCTGTGCGGAAGACGCGTTCGGTGCGGGCGCGTACTCGCTCGAGGATGTCGAGTTCCGTCGAGCCCTTTTCGTTTTCGACGACCGCCCGGCTCCGGTGGTGCAGGTGGTGCTGACCGAGGCGCTGCACTTCTCTGTGTACAGCCGTCAGGACGGCGACAAGGACTGGAGTCTGCACTCGTTCGGGACGCTGCGCCGCGGTGCTCCCACCGTCGAACTCCCCACATCGCTCGCGGAACTCCAGGCCGCGTGCACCTCCGAGGTCGATCCTGCGGAGTTCTACGCCGAACTCCGACACAACGGCCTGTCCTTGGGCCCGACATTCAAGGCGGCCGTCGAGTTTACGCACGCCCCTGGCCGATCTCTGGCTCGGCTCGAGACGCCCGCGCCCTCCGCGGACGATGCGCCGCGCCATGCCATCCATCCCGGACTGCTCGACTCGTGCATCACCTCGCTCGCCATGGTGTACGACGACGTCCTGGTGAGTGATGATCCGAGCGGCGCGGCCAAAACGCTCTTCCTTCCGGTCGAGGTCACACGGTTCAGCTTTTACCGGAGGCCGAGCAGTACCGTGTACTGCTACGGGCGCGCACGCCTGCACGGGGACCCGAATTATCGCGAGGGCGATTTCTTCATCCTCGCCGACGACGGAACGGTCGTGGCCAAGTTCGAAGGCCTGAGGCTCAAGTCCATCACCCGAAACACCGATTCGGACGACGACCTCCTGCAGTCGTTCTACGACTTCCATTGGCACCCGGCACCCCTACACACGAAGACGCGCATCCCGGCCGATTTCCTGCCGTCGGAACAGGACTTGCACACAGCCGTCGATCCCTTGGTCGACGAGCTGCGGGAATGGTCGGTCAACAGCCACTACCACGCGGTAACCGAAGTGGAGATGAATCGGCTGTGCCTCGAGTACGTGACCGAGGGCTTCCACCAGCTGGGCATGGACCTGTCGAAGGGCCGGCGCTTCACGCTCGACGAGGCCGCGGCCGAGATGGGAGTTCACGACAAGCACCGGCGCTACCTCGGCCGCCTGCTGGAACTGCTTGCGCTGCACGGGATCGTCGACGACGACGCCGGCACCTGGGAGGTGCTGACCGCGCCCGAGCGTGTCGATACCGCCTCGGATCTCGCCCGGCTGCGCAGGCAGTTCGCCGAATGCGAGAGCGAGTTCGCGGTGCTGGAGCGCTGCGGAAAGGAACTGGCCGCGGTTCTTCGCGACGATGTCAATCCGGTCGAGCTCATCTTCCCGGAGGACGAGTTCGAATCGGTCGCCGATCTCTACGGGACCTCGTTCTCGTTCGAGAAGACCAATCGCATCGTCCGCCGAATCGTCGCGGAGGCGCTGCGGGCTCTACCGAGCGACCGCCCGGTGCGCGTGCTCGAGATCGGTGCGGGCACGGGCGGCACGACTCGCCATGTTCTCACCGAGCTGCCTGCCGACCGTTCGGAATACGTGTACTCGGATCTCTCCGAGCTGTTCCTGGCCAAGGCGCGCGAGCGGTTCGCCGAGCACGATTTCATGGACTATCGAATCCTCGACATCGAGTCCGACATCGAGGCGCAGGGCTTCGATCCGCACTACTTCGACATCGTCGTGGCGTCGAATGTCCTGCACGCCACCGCGAGTCTGCGGGACACCCTCGACAACGTCAAACGTCTGATGACGTCGCAGGGGCTGCTCCTGATCGTCGAGGGGGCGGTGTCGCCGCACTGGGTCGACCTGACCTTCGGTATGACCGAAGGGTGGTGGAAGTTCGCCGACCACGACCTGCGGCCGAGCTATCCGCTGTTGTCCGACGCGGCATGGCGCGAGTTCCTGCCCACCGCGGGCTTCGAGCACGTCCAGGTCTTCTCCGAGAGAGCCACTTCGGAACAGTCCGGCAACTCGGTGGTTCTGGCGCGCGGCCAGGCGTTGGACCTCGAGCCCTATCAGCCGCGCGTCGAGCAGGGGGCCTGGGTCGTCCTGGCGGATGCGGACGGCGTCGCCGAAAGCTACCTGGAGCTGCTCGGGGAGGCTGCCGCCGGCAGTGCCCTGGTCACACGTGGCGAGGCCTTCGAGCAGGTCGACGCGCGGACGTTCCGGGTGCACCCGACGAGCAGCACGGACCTCGAGCGCGTCTTGGAGCACGTACGCGAACAGGCCGGAGCCGTGGCGGGCGTGCTGCATCTGTGGAATCTGGATTTCGCCGGGCGCGATCTCACCACCGAGCTGTTGCCCGCGGTGGAACTCCATGGCGCCTACAGCGTGATCGCGCTGGCGCAGGCGGTTCAGCGGTTGGAATGGTCCAAGGCTCCGCGGTTCTGGGTGGCGACATCCGGGGCGCAGATCATCGATCGGACCGAGCGCGCCGCGCCCGCACAGCTTCCGAGCTGGGGGATTCTCCGGGTGCTGTTGAACGAGCAGATCAGTCTGCCGGCGAAGATCATCGACCTCGACCCCGCGACGCCGGATGCCGGGCAGCGGGCGTCTCAGCTCTTCGATGAACTGCTGCATGTGCAGACCGCAGACGAGGAAGTTGCGTTCCGGGGCGACACGCGGTTCATCGACCGTCTCGAGCACGTCTCGCTCGCCGAGTTCGAGGCGTCTGTCGCGACACCTGTCCGGGTGTCGGACGACACCCCGTTCGCGCTGACCGTCCCCACCGAGCCCGGTATCGACGAGCTTCGGTACGAGGAGCAGGCCCTGCCCGCCCTCGGCCCGAGCGATGTCGCCATCCGGCCGTCGGCGACCGGTCTGAACTTCCGCGACATCATGCTGACGCTCGGGGTGCTGTCGGAGGGTGCGACCTTCGGCGGGTTCTACGAGAAGAACCTCGGCGTGGAGTGCGCCGGCGTCGTCACCGAGGTCGGGCCCGAGGTCGACGGGCTTGCCCCGGGTGATCACGTGATCGCCTTCGCCCGTGGATGTTTCGGCTCCCGGGTGATCACCGACGCCCGGCACGTCCACAAGATGCCGTCGAACCTGTCGGCAGTCGAGGCGGCGACGCTGCCGATGGCGTATTTGACCGCCTGGTATGGGCTGGTCGAGGTGGGCCGGTTGCGTACGGGCGAGCGGGTGCTGGTGCACGCGGCCGCCGGTGGTGTCGGACTTGCCGCGGTCCACATCGCGCACCGGCTCGGCGCGACAGTCCTCGCCACCGCAGGCAGCCAGGAGAAGCGGGACTACCTGCGCTCCCTGGGTGTGGAAGCGGTCTTCGATTCCCGGTCGCTGGCGTTCGCCGACGAGATCCGGCAGCGCTACGACGGTATCGATATCGTGCTGAATTCCCTTCAGGGCGAGACGATTCCGAAGAGCCTCGAGCTGCTTCGCCCGCGCGGACGGTTCGTGGAGATCGGCAAGAAGGACATCTACGAGGACTACAAGCTGGGCCTGAAGCCGTTCGGCAACAATCTGATCTACGCCGCGGTCGATATCGACCGCATGCTGCTCGAAGATCCGGCGCTGTGCCGCGAGGCCATGACGGAAGTTCTCGAACACGTGGCGAAGGGCACGCTGCCGCCGTTGCCGCACACCGATTTCGGTGCCGCGGACGTGGCCTCGGCGTTCCGGTATATGGCGGGTGCCAAACAGATCGGCAAGGTCGTCGTCGAGTTCGATTCGGACACAGAGGTTTTGGTCTATCCGACCGCGACCGGTGACGCGTCGTTCGAAGCCGAGGGCACCTACCTGGTCACGGGCGGGTACACGGGCTTCGGTCTGCGGACCGCGCAGTGGCTGGCCGACAAGGGCGCCGGCACCGTGGTGCTGGCCGGGCGTCGGGCGCAGGTCGATGCCGAGAACGAGTCGATGATCGCGGCGATGCGGGAGGCCGGCGCCACTGTGGTGCTCGAACGTGCCGATGTGTCGAGCGAGGCCGAGGTCGTGGGGCTGCTCGAGCGGATGGCGGAGCTGCCGCCGCTGCGGGGCGTCTTCCATTGCGCGATGGTGCTCGACGACGTGGCGCTGACACAGATGACGGAGGAGCAGTTCCTGCGCGCCGTGCGGCCGAAGGTCGACGGCGCATGGCACCTGCACAACCACACGCGTGAGCTCGACCTGGACGCCTTCGTCATGTACTCGTCGATGAGCTGGTACATCGGCACGCCCGGTCAGGCCAACTACACGGCGGCGAACGGATTCCTGGAAGCGCTGGCCGTGCATCGCCGCGAGCTCGGACTGCCTGCCCTGACGATCAACTGGGGTGCCATCGGGGAGGTCGGGTTCATTGTGCGCAACAAACTCGACACGCTCGCTCGGATGGGCTGGAAGGCGATCGCACCGGACAAAGCGCTCGGTTTCGTCGGGCGGTGTCTGGCCCAAGGCGTCGACCGCGCCAGCGTATTCGGAGTGGACTTCGTGACGATGAGCCAGGTGATGCCGTCGTTCCGCAGCTCGCTACGGCTGGCGCATCTCGCCGTGGACGGCACCTCGGGCTCCGCTGCCACGTTCGGTACCGAGAGCCTGCGTGCCGAGCTCCTCGAGCTTCCGGAGGACGAGCGAGAATCGCGACTGGTCGCGGCACTGTCCGAGCAGATCGCGCGGATCTTCGACATGCCGGTCGATCGCCTGGCCCATGACGTTGCACTGACCGACCTCGGCATGGACTCGCTCATGGCCGGCCAGATCCGCAACGTGCTGGCCAAGCAGCTCGATATCGACTTCCCGACAATGGGTCTCATGCGCGGACCCACCCTGGTCGAGCTCGCCACCGAGGTCCTCGCCCACGTCTTCGACACCGCGTCCGGCGCGATGCCCGCGGCCGGGGTGGACGCGGGCGGCCCGGAACGCTGGATCCGCTCGATCACGGGCCGATCCGATACGGCGACGCTGCGCGTGTTCGCGCTGCCCTTCCTCGGCGGCGGCGCATCGGTCTTCACCCCGTGGCCCAACCACCTGCCCGACAACGTCGACGTGGTGGGAATTCAATACCCGGGCCGCGAGAACCGCATCGATGAGGTTCCGATCGACTCGATGCCGGAGTTCGTCGCGGAGCTGGCCGATGCCATGCTGCCCTATCTCGACAGGTCGTTCGTGGTCTACGGGCACAGCATGGGCGGACTGCTCGCCTACGAGCTCACCAAATACCTCGAGCAGCAGTTCGCCGAGGTGCCGATGAAACTCGTCATCGGGGGATGGCCTGCACCCCCGCTGGTCGAACGTTACGTGCGGAGCCTGAAGAACATCGACAACCTCCTCGACATGGACCGCGAACCGGATAGCAGGGTGCTCGAAGTGTTGCGGGACAACGGTCTGTTCTCCCAGCACTTCGATGACGAATCGGCGGTGAAGTCGCTGATGCCGGCGGTCCGGGCGGATCTGAAGATGCTCGGGATGTATCGCTTCGACGATGGTGTCGCGTTGCGTGCCCCCATCACGGTCCTGCACGGTTCGGAGGATCCGTTGTTCACGGTGGATCAGCTCCAAGGCTGGGAGCAGCTGACGGTCGGCCGGTTCTCGCTCACGACCGTTCCCGGCGGTCACCTGTTCATCCAGAACGCAAGCGCGCAGGTGATGCGGACCATCGCCCAGGAGCTGTCCGCCGAGAACGCCTACCCGATGTTCACCAAGCTGTGACGCGCGCCGAGTAACTCGAACGGAGAGGAACAATGAAACCGATCGACCGTTACGAAGTCGTCGTGTGCGGCGGCGGCCTGGCCGGACTGACGTTGGCGCGGCAGCTCCGGCGTGCCATGCCCGACCTCACGGTGCTGGTACTGGAACGGACCGCGAGCGATATCGCCGACGGCGCCCACAAGGTCGGCGAGGCGACGGTCGAAGGCGGTGCGCATTACCTCACCGAGCAGCTCGGTCTCACCGGCTACTTCAACAAGCGGCACCTGCACAAGCTCGGGCTGCGCCTGTTCTTCGGCGACCCGCAGGGACCGTTCGAGGCGCGGCCCGAACTCGGTGCGCGGCGGTTCCCGCGGGTGCCGTCGTATCAGATCGACCGCGGCATCCTCGAACGGGATCTGCGCCTGGGCGCCCGCGAGCTCGGCGTCGATCTCGTCGAGCGAGCCAGGGTGCTCGATATCGAGCTGTCCTCGGACGGGGATGATCACGTCGTCCACTTCGAGGTGGGGGAGGAGGGTTCCGAACGCTCGGTCCGGGCGCGCTTCGTCGTCGACGCGTCCGGCCGGCAGCGGCTGATACAGCGCAAGCTCGGCCTGGGGGCCCCGAGTCCGCACAAGATCAATGCGGCGTGGTGGCGCTTCCGCGGTGAATACGACGTCGAGAAGATGGCGGGGGCCACCAGCCCGACGTGGACGCCGAAAACGCAAGAGCGCCGGTGGTTTTCCACCAATCACCTGATGGGCCCCGGGTATTGGGTGTGGATGATCCCGCTGTCGTCGGGGAATACGAGCATCGGCATCGTCACCGACGAGAATGTCCACCGTTTCACCACGTACTCGACGGAAACGAAGGCGCGCAATTGGCTCGCCGAGCACGAGCCGACACTCGCGTCGTTCATCGAGAAGGCCGAACCGCTCGACTTCTTGACGGTGCGCAACGCCAGTTACGCGTCCAAGCAAGCCTTTTCGCACCATCGATGGGCCTGCGTCGGTGAGGCGGCGGTCTTCCTGGACGCCTTCTACAGTCCGGGGACCGATTACATCGCCTACACCAACACCATCACCACGCGCCTGGTCGAACTCGACCGCAAGGGCAAGCTGACCGCCGAGGTCGCCGACACCTACAACCGGCTGCTGCTCGAGGATCTCTGGCCGAACTGGCTGCCGGTCTACCTCGACAACTATCCCATCTTCGGTAGTGCGCCGGCCATGTTCACCAAGGTCCTGTGGGATACGTCGTTCTACTGGGCGCTGCCTTCGCAGCTGCTGTTTCGCCGCCTACTCGCCAACGAGGACGCGGCCGCGGAGTTCCATCCCATTGCGACGAGGTTCCGTGGCATTCAGTTGCGTATGCAGGAGAGTCTGCGGACGTGCGCCGCGCAGGCCGCTCAGCCGGAGAAGTACCTGTTCCTCGAGTACAGCAAGGCACCGTTACTCGCCGAGCTGCACCTGGATCTGCTCACCGACAAGACCGCCGATCAGTGCTTTCGCGATATGCGGCGCAATGTCGACCGCTTGGAATCGTGGGCGGGGGCGTTCGAGCAGGAACTCGCCAAGGGGTATGACCTTCCCCAGCCGGAGCCGGGCGCGGTCACCGTCCGGTAACGGCACCGAATACGGTCGCACGGAAGCCTCGCTCGGGTACGCTCCTCACTGGAAACGACAGCGACACTGAGACTTTCGAAGTCGACGTGCCCCGGATTCGACACGATGCTGGAAAACATTTCTGACAGCGGCGCAACGCAGCCGCGGTGATGGAGGAAGCCACTCATGAGCGATGACGCAATTCACGGGCACGAACAGGTCCTGGAGCACACATTCGGGCTGCTGCGCAGCTTTCCGATCCCACCCGGAGCCAACCTCCAGCTTCCTCCGCCGTCGACGAAGACTTTGGACATGCAGTTCGAAGAGTATGTCCCTGCCAAATCGTTGACAGCGACGGTGACGGTGCCGCAGCAGTACGCGAACGCCGTGGGCCTGCTGCAGGGCGGATTCCTCTCGGCGATGGTCGATGACCTCTTCGGGGCGCTCAGTTACCTGACCGCGCGCGGTCCGACGACGAGTTTGGAGATGACGACCCAGTACATGCGCCCGGTATTTCCCGGAGAACGGCTGAGGTTGCACGCCGTGGTTCGCAAAGCCGGACGCGCGGCCATTTTCCTCGCCGCGGAAGCACGCAACGAGTCCGACAAGCTGGTGGCGACGGCGACGTGCACGCTGCAAGTGCTGCCGGTGCCGACTCCGTAGCCGCCGGTCCACCGACGAGGCAGAGGAACCCGATGACCATGAGTCAGCCGTTCGACTACTCGGATCGCAGTGTTTTCGTCGCGGGCGGTACGAGCGGTATCAATCTCGGCATCGCACACGCCTACGCGAAGGCGGGAGCCGACGTCGCCGTGCTGTCCCGTAGTCAGGAGAAGGTCGATGCGGCCGTCGCCGCCCTGCGCGAGCACGGTGGCTCGGTGCTGGGATTCGCCGCCGACGTGCGTGAATACGACGCCGTTGCCGGGGCGTTGACGTCGGCGCGGAACGAATTCGGTGAACTGGACGTGCTCGTGTCCGGTGCGGCGGGCAATTTCCCCGCGCCGGTCACCGCCATCTCGTCGAACGCGTTCAACGCCGTCATCGGCATCGATCTCGTCGGCACGTTCAACGTGCTGCGCGCGGGGTACGAGCACCTCCGCAAACCCGGCGCGTCGGTGATCACCATCTCCGCACCGCAATCCTCCATTCCCATGCCGATGCAGGTGCACGCATGCTCGGCGAAGGCCGGGGTCGACATGCTGACCCGAGCGTGCGCGGTCGAGTGGGGCGCGGCCGGTGTCCGGGTGAATGCGATCATTCCCGGTCCGATCACCGGCACGGAGGGGATGGCGCGGCTGGCTCCGACTCCGGAGATCGAGCAGCTCGTCACCGAGTCGGTGCCGCTGGCCCGGTACGGGACCAGCCAGGAGATCGCCGATTGCTGCCTCTGGTTGAGTTCGCCGATGGCGAGTTACGTCACCGGAGCACTCATACCCGTCGACGGTGGCTGGTCTCTCGGCGGCGCGGCACAGATGTTCATCGAGATGCGCAGACTCCTCGGCAACCCTGACCTCGCGGGCACCGGTTCGCGAGGTTAGGTCCTCGGACGGATTCCGGCGGCGACGGTCCTGCTACCGTCGACGCCGGAATTTGCCCATTGAGACAAACCGCAGCTAACGTGCCGCGTTGGCCCTCACCTGGCAGTGACGAGGGCTCGGCATGCGGTAATCCCGCATGCCGACAGTCGTGAGTGCCTGGAGGCCGGAATGCTGAGCATCCTCGCGCCCGCACCCCACCGGGAGCGGTTGCCCGAGAACCAGATCGATCCGCTGTACAAGCGGTTGCGGTGGCAGATCTTCATCGGCATCTTCTTCGGCTACGCGGCCTACTATCTCGTCCGCAAGAACTTCGCCCTCGCGATCCCGTACCTCACCGACGGGGAGCACGGCGACTTCTCCAAAGGCCAGATGGGCCTTGTGCTTTCGGCGATCTCGCTCGCGTACGGCGTCTCCAAGTTCGTCATGGGCCTGGTCTCGGACCGCGCCAACCCGCGCGTGTTCCTGCCGCTGGGCCTGGTGCTGTCGGCATCGGTCATGATCCTCATGGGCTTCATGGAGTGGACGACCTCCAGCGTGCTCGTCATGTTCGTGCTGCTGTTCGTCTGTGGCTGGTTCCAGGGCATGGGCTGGCCGCCCGCCGGGCGCACCATGGTGCACTGGTGGTCGCAGAGCGAGCGCGGCCGCATCGTGTCGGTGTGGAATACCGCCCACAATGTCGGCGGTGGCCTGCCGCCGCTGCTGTTCCTGCTGGGGATGGCCTGGTTCCACGACTGGCGGTCGGCGTTCTACATGCCCGCGTTCATGGCGATCATCGTCGCGGCCATCGCCTACATCCTCATGCGCGACACCCCACAGTCGGTGGGCCTGCCGCCGATCGAGGAGTACAAGAACGACTACCCGAAGGACTACTCGGCCTCCGACGAGGTGGAGCTCACCACCAAGGAGATCTTCACCCGCTACATCCTGCCGAACAAGCTGCTCTGGTACATCGCCTTCGCGAACGTGTTCATCTACCTGCTGCGCTACGGCGTCCTGGACTGGTCTCCGACCTACCTCAAAGAGGTCAAACACTTCACCCTCGACAAGTCGTCGTGGGCCTACTTCCTCTACGAATACGCGGGCATTCCCGGAACCCTGCTCGCAGGATGGATGTCGGACAAGGTGTTTCGCGGCAACCGCGGCGCCACCGGCGTATTGTTCATGGGCCTGGTCACCGCGGCGACCATGATGTTCTGGATCGCCCCGGCCGATATGCCCGGGGTCAGCATGGCCTGCATGATCGTCATCGGCTTCCTCATCTACGGCCCGGTCATGCTCATCGGCCTGCACGCCCTGGAGCTGGTGTCGAAGAAGGCTGCCGGTTCGGCGGCGGGTTTCACCGGCCTGTTCGGCTACCTCGGCGGCTCGGTCGCAGCCAGCGCCGTCATCGGCTACACGGTGGACCATCTCGGCTGGAACGGTGGCTTCACCATCCTCATCGGCGGCGGCGTCGCCGCGGTCCTGCTGCTGATCCTCACCATGATCAGCGAGAAGAAGCAGCAGGAGGATGCGGGGCCGGTCGACACCGCTGCGACCCGGTCGTAGCGCGGAAACCCCTATTGCAGGCAAACATCCGGCTTGCATAAACACCCCCTGGGGGTATGCTACGGAGTCGAGGAGTACGTCGAACCGCACGAAACCACGGGGATCGGAGGGTCGGGCCAGCGATGACGGTCATCGGTCGGTTGTGGCGCGGCGGCTCACTGCTGGCCCTGTCGGCAGCGGCGACGATGATCCTGGCCGTCCTCCACTGTGGCTTCGTCGGGCACGACGACACGCATCCGGCCGCCGCCCAGGCCCCCTCGGCGGCCGCCGTCGCTGGGCACGGTGCCGCACATGCCGAGGTCGACCATGTCATCGGGCACTGCCCCTCGCATGCCGCGCACTGCCTGCAGGCCGTCCTGCCCGGAGGCGGCAAACTCGGTGTGCTGCAACTGATCTCTTTCCTGCTGGCCGTGGCACTCGGTGGCGCAGCGATGGTGATCGCCGCGGCCGGTGGGGTGCGGGGGCCGCCGGCCGGAGCCGTTCCCGCGGTGGGGGGCCGCGACATTCTCACGCGAATCTGTATCGCTCGGCGCTGACAGGTCAGCGGCAGGCCGATGGTGTTGTTCGTCCCATCGGCCGGTGTGCGCTGCCCTGCTCACGTCCGCTCCGCCGCACGGCGGATTCGATACAGGAAGCGACAGTCATGAACAAGCTTGTGCTAGACGGCCCGGCCGAGATCCCGGCCGCACTGGTCGCCGCGCCCGTCGCCGCGCGACGGCCGCACGCACTGGTCGGCAATACCCCGGTCCTGTGGATCGGCGCCCCGATCGCCCCGCGGGGGCGAGGGTTCTGGGCGAAGCTGGAAGGATTCAATCCCGGCGGGATGAAGGATCGCCCGGCCCTGCACATGGTGCGCTGCGCCGAGCAGCGCGGAGATCTCGCACCCGGTGCGCGGATCATCGAATCATCCAGTGGCACACTCGGTCTGGGCCTCGCCCTGGCCGGGCTGGTCACCGGTCACCCGGTCACGGTGGTCACCGATCCGGGCCTGGAACCGATCGTCGCGCGGATGCTCGCGGCCTACGGCGTCGAGGTGGATCTGGTCGGCGAACCACATCCGACGGGCGGCTGGCAGCAGGCCCGCCGCGACCGCGTCGCCGAGCTGCTGGACCGGGAACCCGGCGCGTGGTGCCCCGATCAGTACAACAACCCCGACAACGTCGCCGGATACGAATCGCTGGCACTCGAGTTGGCCGGGCAGCTCGGCCGAGTGGATGTGCTGGTGTGCGCGGTGGGCACCGGCGGTCATTCCGCCGGGGTGGCGCGGGTGCTGCGGCAGTTCAGTCCCGAGATGAAGCTGATCGGCGTCGACACCGTGGCCTCTACGATCTTCGGCCAGCCCGCGGGCCCGCGTTTGATGCGCGGTCTGGGATCCAGCATCCACCCCCGCAACGTCGACTACGGCGCCTTCGACGAAATCCATTGGGTCGCACCGTCGGAGGCGGTGTGGGCGTGCCGCACCCTGGCCGCCACCCACTATGCCTCCGGCGGCTGGAGTGTCGGCGCGGCCGCGCTCGTCGCGGGCTGGGCCGCGCGGGTGCACGAGCCGGATGTCCGGATCGCGACGATCTTTCCCGATGGGCCGCACCGCTACTTCGACACGATCTACAACGACGCCTACTGCCGCGAACACGGCCTGCTGGATGCCGACCCGCCCGTCGAACCCGACCTCCTCACCCATCCCGGTGAGCGCGAGGTGACCTCGTGGACCCGCTGCACCACGGTTGTCGATCCCCACCGGCGGGACCTGGCCGCGGAGCTGCTGTCGTGACCGCGCTGACGAAGTTCCGCAGCTTCGACCCGGCCGCCCGGCTGCTGATGATCAATCAGTTCGGCATCAACCTCGGCTTCTACATGCTGATGCCGTACCTGGCCGGATACCTCTCCGGCCCCCTGGGACTGGCGGCGTGGGCGGTCGGACTGGTGCTGGGGGTGCGCAACTTCTCCCAGCAGGGCATGTTCCTGGTCGGCGGCACCCTGGCCGACCGCCTCGGGTACAAGCCGCTGATCGTGGCCGGATGTCTGCTGCGCACAGCGGGTTTCGGGTTGCTGATCTTCGCGACATCGCTGCCAGGATTGCTGTTCGCCTCGGCGGCAACCGGTTTCGCGGGCGCCCTGTTCAACCCTGCGGTGCGGGCGTACCTGGCCGCCGACGCGGGGGAGCGCCGGGTGGAGGCGTTCGCGGTGTTCAACATCTTCTATCAGGCGGGGATCCTGGCCGGACCGCTGGTCGGATTGGCCCTGACGGCGTTCGACTTTCGCGTGAGCGCCGCCGTGGCGGCGGTGGTTTTCGCCGCTCTGACGGTGGCGCAACTGTTCGCGTTGCCGCCGCGGCGATCGGTGGCGGCGACCGAGCAGACCTCGGTGCTGCAGGACTGGCGCACGGTGGTGTCCAACCGCCGATTCGTCGCCTTCGCGGCGGCGATGATCGGCTCGTATGTGCTGTCGTTCCAGGTGTATCTGGCACTGCCGCTGCAGGCCGAGTACGTCGCGGGTGCGCGGGCGCAGGCGGTGACCTCCGCCGTATTCGTAATCTCGGGCGTGGTCGCCGTCGCGGGTCAGTTGCGGATCACGGCATGGTTGCGCGGCCGGTGGGGGAGCGGACGCAGTCTCGTCGTCGGCATGGGGCTGCTCGCGGTGTCGTTCCTGCCGGTGGCGCTGGTCCCGGAACCGCAGCGGTTCGGGTCGGCCATCGCCGTTGCGGCGCTGCTGATTTCCGCGGCCGTGCTCGCGGTCGGGACCGCGGCGGTGTTTCCGTTCGAGATGGACACCGTCGTGGCCCTGGCCGGAGGCAGGCTGGTCGCCACCCATTACGGGTTCTACAACACCGTGGTCGGAGTGGGAATTCTGGTCGGAAATCTCGCCACCGGCGCGGTGGTCGGGGCGGCGCGTGCGGCCGATGCCGACTGGGCGGTCTGGGTCGGGCTGATGGTCATCGGCGCGGTCTCGGCCGTCGCGCTGTCTCGCCTGGATAGAGCCGATCGACCGGAAACCGTTCCGGCACAGTCCGGTTGACCGTAACGGCGCAAACGCGGTGAACGGCGAGGTGTAGTGGCCGGCGAGCCGGGTATGACCGGGGGCAGGATTCGCCGAACGTGGAAGTTGTCCGATGAAGTTGTTCCCCCTACCCACCGCACCGGTCGACGCGGTGGTCGACTGGGTCAGACGACAGGTGGCGCAGCACGTGCCCGAGGCGGATATGAGCGAACGCGATCCCGCGTTCATCTCCCGCATGCTCGAACCCACGTGGCAGCTGGCGCGCCTGTACTTCCGCCCGGAGGTGCGCGGCCTGGACCGGATCCCGCGGCACGGCCCGGTGCTGGTGGTGGGCAACCATTCCGGCGGCAACACCTCTCCCGAGGTCGTCGTGACCACCCTCGCCTTCACCCGCCATTTCGGCGTCGACCGCCCGTTCTATCAGCTCGCCCACAACCTGGTGATGCTGTTCCCGCTGCTCGGCCCGGTCCTGGGCAAGTGGGGCACGATGGCGGCGAACCCGGACAACGCCCGCGCCGCCCTGCGCAGCGGGGCCGTGGTGCTGGTCTATCCCGGCGGTGACTGGGAGGTCCATCGCCCCGCCTGGGAGGGCGACCGCATCGATATGGCCCACCGCACCGGCTTTCTCCGGCTCGCATGGCAGGAGAACGTGCCCATCGTGCCGATGGTCAATTACGGTGCGCACCAGAATCATCTGATCCTCACCCGCGGCGACCGGCTGGCCCGGATGCTGCGGCTGGACCGGATGCTGCGCTTGAAGGTGTTCCCGATCTCGCTGGCCGTGCCGTGGGGCGTCAACATCAGCGACCTCGCGGGCCACATCCCGCTACCCACCAAGGTCACCATCGAATTCCTCGAGCCGATCGATCTCCACGAAACCTTCGGCCCCGACCTCGATGTCGACCGAGCCTACGACCACGTCACCGGCCTCATGCAGCAGGCCCTGTCCCGCCTGGCCGACGAGAGCGCCCTGCCGATCGTCGGGTGAGACCGTCGACAACGATCCCGGCCGGGGGCTGGATGCAATGATGGATTTCGCCGAACTGTTCGATCCAGGCCACGACATCCGGGAGCTGGGCGACGGGATCTTCTCGGCGCTCGAGCCGGATTCCGGCCCGGCCTCCCGCACGGACCGGTTCGCCGGGCTCTACGACGCGATCATCGGCAACCCGATCTACAACCGAGCCGTGTGGGGCGCGTCGTCGCGGGAGTACACCGACTTCGCCACGGCCGCAGTTGGTTCGGGCGATGGCCCGCTGCTCGACGCCGGCTGCGGCACGGCCGTGTTCACCGCCGCCGCCTACCGTCGTACCGGCCGTCCGCTCGTCCTCGTCGACCGGTCGCTGGCCATGCTGCGGCGGGCCGCGGCACGAATCGGGACCCGGCACGCCGTGTTCCTCCAGGCCGACCTGTTCGCCCTGGACCGAGCCGGACTCCGGCCGCATGTCTTCGAAACCATCGCCTGCTACGGGGTGCTACACCTGCTGAGCGATCCGGCCGACGCGCTGCGGCGGCTGTCCGGGCAACTCGCTCCCCGCGGCAGCCTGTACGCGACCTCGTTGGTCGCCGAAACGGCCCGCGCCCGACGCATGCTCGCCGCCCTGCACCGCAGCGGCGAGGCTGCCACCGCGCCACGCACCACCACGGAACTGATCGAACAGATCCGACCGGCGGTGCGTGATCTCCAGGTGGCGACCAGGGGAGCGATGGCCTTCCTGACGGCGCGGGCGGCGACCTGAGCTTTCTTCCGCTTACCGTCCGTACGGTTGGTGTTCAACCCCTGTTTACGATGTCCGGGTGCTTGTGGACGACGTACACGGGGGCTCGGCCTCGACGACCGGATCGGTGGGTGTCGAGGAGGATCGAGGGCGTCGGCATCCATGGGTCGTGTGGAGCGGTGTCGCGGCGGCGGTGTCGGTGTTGGTGGGCGGGGAGCTCATGGCCGCGCACATCTCGGCGCTAGGGCCGCTGACCAGTTTGTTTCGCGATTATGCCGGGACTCCCAAGTCGGCGACGACGCCGTGGGCCGGATTCTTGCTGGCATTGGTCGGGATCACCACGCGCGCCCGGGTCGGCGCGCTGGCCGCGGCCGTCGCCCTCGACCTGATCTTCGTGGCCGCCCGGGCGATGGAGGGGCGGCCGTTCACCGTCGGTAACGGCCCGACCATTGTGCTCACCGCCCTGGTGGTGATCGCGGTCGTGCGATGGGACGGGCAGCGCCGTCGAACGGCCTTGCGCACCATCGCCTTCGGGGCGCTGCTGATCTTCGCCACGAAGGTGGGGGAGATCTGGCTGGATATCACCGCGTGGGCGTGCCCGACGGTTCTCGATCCGTATGTGCAGTTGGCCGATCATGCGCTCGGCAACCCCTCGTGGCTGGCCGGGCAGGCGCTCGACGCGGCGGGGCCGGTGGCGCTGGGCGTGGTGCGCTGGGTGTACTTCGAGCTCCCGGTCGCGGCCATCGTCGTCGCGTGCTGGCAGCTGCGCGGCGTGACCACCGGGGCATGGCCGCGGCATTCGCTGGTGCGAACGTTCTTGACGCTGGGTCTGGTCGGACCTATCTGGTATGTGGTCTTTCCCGTGGTCGGGCCGGTGCTCGCGTACGGTTCGCAGGGACAGGGTTTCGAGATCGCCGACGTGTGGCCCAGCATCGTTCCGGCGGCGCCGTCGGTGCTCGAACCGCTGCCCTTCGATGCGATCACCCCGCGCAACTGCATGCCGTCCCTGCACACCGCCTGGGCGTTGTCGCTGTTCATCCATTCCCGTCGCGGACCGCTGTGGCTGCGGTGGGGCGGCGCGTTCTGGCTGGTCTGCACCCTCATCGCCACCCTCGGGCTCGGCGCCCACTACGGCATCGACCTGGTCGTCGGCGCCATCCTGTGCCTGACCGTCGAATCCGCACTACGCGACCCGGACCGCGGCTGGGACCGCGCCCGGATCCGACTCGTGGCCACCGGCATCGCCCTGTTCATCGCGATCCTGCTGAGCATCCGCTTCCTCGCCCCCACCATGGCAGCCCACCCGATCCCGTTCGGGTTCACGATCCTGGCCGCGCTCGCGACGATGGGCCTGATGTTCTACAACACCTGGTTCGCGGCGAAGGACCACAGCCCCGTACCCGTCGCCGGTTGATCCGGTGGGCATGCGCCCCCGACATGATAGGCGGCAACCGGCCGGTGTGGCCGAAACCACCCCTTGGGCAACCGATTTCACTTCCGGCCCCATCATCGGCTAACCTTTTCGAGCACATCCGGTCCGGGTGGCGGAATGGCAGACGCGCTAGCTTGAGGTGCTAGTGCCCGACTAAGGGCGTGGGGGTTCAAGTCCCCCTCCGGACACAATCTTTCTTCACTGCGCCGTGGGTTCACAAGATCACGAAGCCAGGGTGGGGAAGTGTCGGTGGAAATCGGGGCGTGTGAATCCGCGGGGCGCGGTGCATAGTGGGGGTTGGGGTTCACTCCGGTAGCCGGGGCTGGAGTGGGCGGGAGACTGTGGTTGTCCCGCTTGGGTGGCTCGAGAATCACCTATCACACGGATGGAAACGTGATGACTCGTACTGTGTGCGGTTACAGCGGCCTTCGGCGGGTCGGCTCCGGACGGGCGGCCGATCGGGGGAACCCGTGCAGGCAAGTGATCTGATCGGGTGCTGGCGCCTGCTGTCGTACGTCGAGCTCGATGACGGCGACGTCGAACGGGTGGGTCCGCTCGGACCCGCGCCGACGGGACTTCTGATCTACGAACCGTCGGGATTCATGTCCGTGTCCATGGCGCGCACGCCGCTCGCCGGACACGTCGACGGCGGTGTCGGCCAGGAGACCTTCATGGGTTACGCCGGCACGTGGCGGTTGGACGGTAGTCGGGTCTTTCACCAGGTCTGGGTCAGCGCTCACCCGTTCCAGGTCGGCAGGGAACTCGTGCGGGACGCATCTCGCGACGACTCGGGCGAGATGCTGACGCTCCACGGCGAAGCAGTCATCGAGGGAAACCTTCAGCGCCGACGACTCGTCTGGACCCGCCAACATCGACCGACCTCGAATCGGCCGCCGAATCGACCAGAGAGGCACAACGTGCGATGAAAGCACTGATGGCACTGTCGTACGGACCGGTGGATGCGTTGACCATCGGTGACATCGAGACTCCGGTGCCGGGCCCTGGGGAGGTTCTCGTGAAGGTCGAGGCAGCGGCGATCAATCCGTTGGATATCGTCCTGATCACCGGCCTGGTCCGCGATGCGATGCCGGTCGCGCACCCGTTCGTTCCGGGACTCGATGCGGCCGGCACCGTCGAGTCCGTCGGAGAGGGCGTCACCGAATTCCGCCCCGGTGACCCGATCGTTGCATTCACCTTCGGATCCGGCGGTTCGCTCGCACAGTACGTACCCGCGACCGTGGGTCCGGGCCTCGTCCATCGGCCCGCCGACCTGGACCCGGCATCCGGCGCGGCGATCCCGGTGGCCGGAATGACTGCGGCAGCGGCGGTTTCGGCGAGCCGTCTCGGGCCGACGTCCACGGTCCTGATCGTCGGAGCGACCGGTGGCGTCGGCTCGTTCGCTGTCCAACTCGCGAAATCCGCAGGCGCTCACGTGATTGCGACCGGAACGCCGCACAGGGCCGCCGGCCTTCGACGTCTCGGCGCCGACGAGGTCATCGATCACACGAGCGCGGATGTCCTGGAGCGGACACGCGAACTCGTTCCCGCCGGTGTCGACGTAGTCATCGATCTCGTATCCCGCGGCGACGCGGTCGCCGCGAGCGCGGCGGCAGTGAAGGACGGCGGCAGGCTGGTGTCGACGAATGCGCATCCGGGCGAGCTCGCTCGCGGCGTTGCCGCCGAACATGTCGGGGTCGAGCACGGCGCAGACCAACTCGACGACCTGGTCCGACGGGCGGCCTCGGGCGAACTCGTGGCCACGATCGACTCCACCTACGGGTTCGTTGACGCCGTTCGAGCGGTCACGGACTTCGTCGGGAACTCGCACTTCGGCAAAGTCGTAGTCACGTTCTGAGAATCGAATCGACAGGGAACAGGGGGCGGCCGTGACATATGCGTTCGATGCCGAGCTGGCGCCGTGGGTCCCGACGATCCCCGCCTTGGACTACCACGACCTGCCGACCACCAGGGCGATACTCGCCCACATCTCGGCAAGTCAGCCGGCGGACACGTCCGGCGTACACGTCGGGACACATCGGGTGGCCGGGACAGTCGGCCAACCCGACACTGTCGTCCGCGTATACCGGCCGGTCACCACCCAGGGGAATCGCGCTGCCGCGCTGCTCTATCTGCACTGGGGTGGATATGTCACCGGAAACCTCGACACAGTGCACGCCACCGCGCTCCGGCTCAGTTGTGAGCTCGATGCCGTGGTGGTCAACGTCGACTACCGGTTGGCGCCCGAGCACCGATTTCCGGCAGCTCTGCTGGACTGCTACGCCGCGCTGCTGTGGGTCCGCGAATACGCACCCGACTTGGGCGTCGATCCGAATCGGATAGGAGTAGCCGGCGAAAGCGCCGGCGGCGGTCTGGCGGCGGCGCTGACTCTGCTCGCTCGCGATCGGGGCGGTCCGCCGATCGGCTTCCAGTCCCTCGTCTATCCGCAGCTCGACGACGGACTCGACACTGTCTCGGCTCGACAATTCGTCGACACACCCAAATGGGACAGGTCGACTGCGCAGCTGAGCTGGCACTACTATCTCGGCCCCTCGCTCGACGGCGACGTTTCGCCCTACGCCGCGCCCGCACGAGCCGACGACCTCTCGAATCTGCCTCCCGCCTTCGTGAGCGTCTGCGAATTCGACCCGCTCCGAGACGAAGGCCTCATCTACGCACACCGGCTCATCCAAGCGGGTGTGCCTACCGAGCTACACCACTATCCGGGGACATTCCACGGATCACTGTCGATCACCGATGCCGCCATCACCCGACGAATGCTGAACGACCAGACGGAATCGCTACGCAGGGCAATGCGGACCACGATTGGAGAGCTTCGATGATGAAAGACACTCTCCGCGTCGCGATCCTCGCGATCGCGAGCACCATGGTCTTTGCGCTGCAGATGTCGGCACGGGCCAGCGGTTCACCACCACACGTGTGGGACGACTTCAGGAACGGGTTCACCACAACCGGGCCCGACGCGAAGTGGGCCGTTCCGAGCGCCGGCTCCTGGTCGGCCTCCGACGGCGTGGCAACAACGCGGCCGAACCATCTGCAGGTCGCGCCGAGCGCGAAGAATCCACGGACCGGCGAGCCCGCCTTCAGCCTCACCGTCCCGCAGGAACCGCCGAACGGACAAGGGCTACCCGGCAGCCTCGACCATGTCAAATGGCTTGCCTTCATGAACCACACCGCGACCAGTGGTTACCAGGGCTTCGACGCGGTCGACGGCGAGGAGCTGGCCTGCGAGACCAAGAAGTTGTCCGGCCGGACCTTCGGTACCGCCGCCCATCCGTTCGGGGCGCACGTTGCCGACCCCGACGACGATCTGCGGTTGGCCTCGGTGGGGATGCCCGTCCTCGATCCGGAAACGTCGATGATCTTCGACTTCTTCGTCACCAACAAGCGGGTGTACGCCTTCTACGAGCGGGTGCCCGACTCGCGCCCCAGACTGGGAAACTACGCGGCCTTCACCTACGCGATACCGGTCGGCGACACGAAACCCGGTGCCCCCCATGACTTCCGGATCGCCTACACACCCGCTCAGCACACGGTGCGATGGATTCTCGACGGGCGGGAGGTCTTTCGCGTCGATAGGATCGGCGAACTCCTGCCGACCCGGGACAACCTCATGCTCGACAACGGAGGCGAACCGACCATCGTCAAGCCACGCCAATTGAGCTGCGGCATAGGGCTTTTCACGATTCTGGACGGTGCGCAACCGGGCGCTCGCATGGACTCCGGTCTGGTGCGGCTGTCCAGCGCACCCAACCACTACTTCAGGCCGAGTACCGGCGCGCCGAACCCGCAGTCATTTTTCGACGATTACAGTGCGGCCTCGAATCGGCTCTTCGGTCAAGGCGCCTCCCTGTCACTCCAGTGGTACAGCGTTTCGAGCCGAACGGTCGGATAAAGGTTTCGCCAACCTGCCTTGCTCGCGGGTTGCGAGGAAAATATTCCGCAATAGACGCCCCGAATTATCGGGGCAGCCCGCTTTTTTATAATTGTACCAAGTTTATTATTGTACCAAGTTCTCGACAATTAAGTAAACTCACAGGTTGAGTGCTCGACTTACGGAACCTGCCATTGTAAACTATGAATTGACGATGTAGAAGTCGTCTGTACCAAATCAATTCTAGCGTAGTTTCGTTCGAAATGTAGCGTTTCGGACGATGTGAACACTGAATTATCTGAGACCTGCGGGGGGCACGTGAAATACAAACTTCTTGGGTCGGTCGAGATTCTCGACGGCAGCGGGGTGCCATTCCGTCCGACCGCCGCGAAGATATGCCAGGTGCTCGGACTGTTGCTCATTCGTGATGAGGTGACAAGCGTCGACCTGATCATCCGAGAACTGTGGGGTGATGATCCACCCCGCAGCGCGATGACGACGCTGCAGACCTACATCTACCATGCCCGTAAGATGTTCGAGCAGAAGGGAATGGCCGACTCCGAAAACGAGCTACTGGTAACTCAACCACCCGGCTACGCGCTCCGCGTGAAGACTGAGGATATCGATGCGAAAGTCTTCGAAGGACTCGTCGCCGACGCTCGCTCGCTGTTGCTGAAGAATCGTCCCGAGGAAGCATCCAGGAGACTGACGCAGGCGCTCGATCTTTGGCGCGGTCCAGCGTTGGCCAACATTACACCGGGCGATGTCCTGCGCGGGCATATCACCTATCTCGACGAGCTCAAGATAATGGCTTTGGAACTCAGGATCGAAGCCGAGAAGGCCCGGGGCCGCGCGCGTGAACTCATTCCTGAATTACGGAGTCTGGTCGCCGCCTACCCTTTGAACGAGTGGTTTCATCGCGAGCTCATCCAGGGATTGTTCGCGGCCGGGCGACGCGCGGAATCGCTGGCGGCCTATCAGAATTTGACGGCCGTCCTGCGGGAGGAACTCGGTGTCGAGCCTGCGCCCGAATTGCAGCGTCTGCGTCACCAGATCATCACGAGCAACCAGGTCGTTGCGAGCACGATGCCGGCCGGCCTCGATTGCCGGTCGGCATAGGAACGCGGTGTCAGGGCAGCGTTGCCCTGACACCGCCTGTCCATGCCTCCTCGACGACCGGGCTGCGGGTGAGCAGCGGCTGCCACCACGACCTGTTGTCGGCATACCACCGGACGGTGTCGCGGATGCCGTCGCGGAAGCCGATCTCGGGTTGCCACCCCAACTGCTGACGAATCTTGGTGGAGTCCAGCAGGTATCGGCGGTCGTGTCCGGGCCGGTCGGGAACGGTCGTCTTCAACGACGACGGTCGGCCGAGTTCGTCGAGGATCAAATCGGCGATCTGCTCGACGCTGGCCTCCTCTCCCGTCCCGACGTGATAAGTCTGTCCGACGGTGCCCTCGGCCAGCACCATGGCGATCGCCGTGCAATGGTCGTGGACGTGGATCCACTCACGGCGGTTGTGCCGGGAGGCGTAGATCGGCAGCGGCCCGTTGTCGATCGCTCGCGTGGTGAACAGCGGAATCAGTTTCTCCGGGAACTGATGCGATCCATAGTTGTTGGCGCAGTTGGTGATGGTGACGGGCAGCTGAAACGTCTCGTGGTAGGCGCGGACGGCATGATCGGCGCCGGCTTTGGACGCGTTGTACGGTGTCCGCGGCAGATAGGGGCTCGTCTCGGTGAACGCCTCTGTTGCATCCAGGGCGAGATCGCCGTAGACCTCGCACGTGGACACGTGGTGGAACCGGCCGACACCGACGACTCGGCACGCCTCCAATAACTGCTGGGTACCGAGGACGTTGGTGCGGAAGAATCGGCCGGGGTCGAGGATCGCGAGACTGTTGTGCGACTCGGCGGCGAAATTGACCACCGTGCCGATGGCGTACTGCTCCAACAGCCGCATGACGAGAGTGGCGTCACCGATGTCACCCGCGACGAATGTGATTCGGTCCCGAACCGATTCGAGGTTCGTCTCGGTCCCGGCGTAGGTCAGCGCGTCGAGTGCGACGACCGTGTCGTCCGGATGCGCGGCAACCCAGTGGCGGACGAAGTGTGATCCGATGAATCCCGCTGCGCCCGTGATCAGAACGGCGTTCATGGGCGGACGGTGACCTTTCTCGCGTACTCGACGGCATGGGTCATGGTGATGCTGCTGTTGCGACGCAGCTGCTCCCGGACATACTTCTTCGCGTCACCGACGCCACCCGATCCGAACGTCATCACCGCTGCATGGGGATCGAGGACCACCGTGTGCCTGGCCGTGATCCGCCCGGGACCGTGCTCCGCGTGGCGGAACGTCCATACTCCGCTGTGGCCTCGCAGCAGAGCGGGTGTGCGCAGTTGCTTGTATGCGATCCATTCGCCCGGTCGGCAGATTCGGAGGGATTCCGTCGTGTGGACGGTGCCGTCGTCCGTGCGACTGTCCATCGTCAGCCGTTGGACACCGGGCGACATCTCGGCACAGTCGGCAGACGCCACATGGGGCAGATGGGACGGCCACAGCTCTGCGCGGTCGATGAATTCGTACGCCGCGCCAACCTGCGAACCGTCGATATCGACGGAGTCGGAGAAGCTGAACACGACATCGGAGACGTGGTAGCCGTGGTCGGCGGCGGCCGCGAGTGCCGCAAGTTCGCGGCTACTGTTCGAATTCAGTGCGCGACGGATCGATTCCACGGTGCTCTGCCTGTCGTCGGCTGCCGTGAAGGTGTGCCCGAGCGTCACCTCCGTACGACCGGGTGCCAGTTCACGGCAGATCCATTCCCCCCGCATGGCTTCGACCGGGTGCTGGCTGCGCACCTGTGCGAACTCGATTCGCAAACGCGACGGATCCAACGAACGTCGAGACTCCCAGTGGGCTATGTCGCCGTTGACGATCGCCCATATCTCGAAATGCTGTGAACGCTCGGTGAGTTCGATCTGGCGCACGTACACGGCCGGTCCGAACAACGCAGGCCAGCGGGACACGTCTGCCACCAGCCCGTACACGACGGCAGGCGGGGCAGCGATGGTCAGGGTGTGGGCGGTCGAATGCTCGCGGGAAGTGGCCATCACAGCGTCCTCGCGGCGGCGGCTGCCTCGACCAGTTCCAGCAGTGCTTTCGGGGTCTCCACGTCGACGAGGTCCTCGTCGGGGATGGTGATCCCGTACTCCTGTTTGATGACGGCCGCACTTTCCATCAGCGCCAACGAGTCGTATCCCATTTCCTCGAACGAACGTTCGGCGAAGCCGACGCTCGTATCGATGTCTTCCTCGGAGCCCGCGCAGGCAACCAGAATGCGCTCGATGTCGGCCATGGTTATTTTCGTCATTGCAGTGTCCCTAGGTCTTTGATCTGATTACTGTTCTCGGTTCTCGGCTTCGGTGTGCGAGGCCCTGTGTCAGGGAGCGATCGCCGTGACGACGATCGCCGAGTTGAATCCCCAACGGCCGCGCGCAAGCACGAGGGCAGTTCGCACCCGCACGTCGCGGGGTTGCCCGACGACCAGGTCGAGTTGGTAGGAGTCGGGGACGGTCGTGGTGTTGCCGCTGTGCGGCACTACGCCGTCGCGGATCGCGAGCAGCGCGGTGACGACGTCGACCGGCCCGCCGCCGGCGTAGAGCCTGCCGAACATCGCTTTCGGAGCGGTCACCGGTACACCCCACGGCCCGAACACTGCGCTGATCGCGTCGGCTTCGATGCGGTCCAGCTCGGGAACGCCTGCGGCGTCGGCGAAGACCACGTCGACCTGCGCGGGCGTCACACCGGCGTCGGCTAGTGCCGTCTCGATCGCCCGGCGCAGGCCCGGTTCCCGCTGCGATCCCGGAGGTGGATCGAAAGTGGCTGCGTACCCGGCGATTTCGCCGAGCACCTGGCGGACGCCGCGTTCCCGGGCGGCACCGAGCTCCTCCATGATCAGGATCGCGCCGCCCTCGCCCGGTATATATCCGGACGCGGCCTCGTCGAACGGCAGGTAGGCGCGCTGCGGATCGGACGTGGTGCTCAAACGCCCGCCGGAGTGTTGTGCCGACCAACCCCACGGATCGAGAGCGGAATCGACGCCACCGGCCGTCATCAGGGTGGTGCCCGATCGTATCGTGCGTCGCGCGTGCCCGATGGCATCCAGCCCACCGGCTTGTTCGCCGACCAGTGCCATGCTGGGACCGCGCATTCCGTTGCGGATCGAGATCTGGCCGGTGTTCACCGCGTAGAACCACGCGAAGGACTCGTAGACACTGACGTACTCGGGCCCCCTGCTCCACAACTTCTGGAACTCGCGGTGGGTGAACTCGAAGCCGCCCAACGCATTCGCCGTGGCAACGCCCATGCTGTAGTCGTCGAATCCGGCCACGTCGATCCCCGCATCGGCCAACGCCCAGTCCGTGGTGATCAGGGCCAGTTGCGTGGAGACATCGGTCTGCGGCAACAGCCTGCTGTGCAGATGTTCGGCCGGATCGAGCTCGCGGACCTGTCCTGCCAACTTCGCCGGATACCGCGACACGTCGAAGCGAGTCAGTTCGGTGAAGCCTATTTCGCCGGCCAGGAGCGACTTCCAGTGCTCCGCCAGGCCCAGACCGCTCGCCGCCACGATCGAGGCGCCGGTCACTACGGTAGGCGAGCTCATGCCGCCACCCCTTCCATCCGCTGCAGCACCATTGCGCTTTGGAAGCCACCGAACCCGCTCCCCACCGTGAGCACGGTGTCAAGATGCCGCTCTCGCGCAACGAGTGGCACATAGTCCAGATCGCATTCCGGGTCCCGCTCGTGCAGATTGGCGGTCGGCGGGACGACGCCGTGTTCGATCGCCAACGCGCATGCGGCGATCTCGATCGACCCGATGGCCCCCAGTGAATGCCCGACCATCGATTTGATGGAGCTGATCGGGACCGAGTGCGCATGCGCGCCGAGGCTTCGCTTGAACGCCGCGGTCTCGTGGCGGTCGTTCTGCTTGGTTCCCGATCCGTGTGCGTTGACGTAGTCGACGTCGGTCCCGTCGACGCGAGCCTCGGAGAGGGCGACGCGGATCGCCTCCGCCAGCTCGCGACCGTCCTTCTTCAGACCGGTCATGTGGTACGCGTTGCTGCGCGCGGCGTAACCGCCGACTTCTGCGTAGATGTGCGCGCCACGGCGGCGGGCGTGTTCGTATTCCTCCACCACGAACATCGCCGCCCCCTCGGCCAGCACGAAGCCGCTGCGGGACGCGTCGAACGGCCGAGATGCACACTCCGGAGTGTCATTTCGTGGCGTCGTCGCCTTGATCGCATCGAAGCAGGCCACGACGATCGGGGTGATCGGAGTGTCCGCAGCGCCGGTGACGACGACGTCGACGGTGTTCTCCCGGATGAGCTGGACTGCGTATCCGACGGCATCGAGACCGGACGTGCATCCGTCGGAGACCATGGTCACCGGTCCCTCCGCACCGACGGCCCACGCGACCTCCGCCGGCATCACACCCGGGCTGAGATAGTCGAACATGTGCGGTGAGAGATAGTCCTGGTCGACCAGCCACTGATTGCCGGAGTCCGACATCACCAGATACTCCGTCTCGAGGCTCGTCGCCGCCGCGACGGCACTGCCCAGCGTGATGCCGAGCCGGTGTGGATCGGTGGCGGCTATCTCGAGGCCGCTGTCTGCTACCGCGTCACGCGCGCACACGACCGCGAACTGAGTGGCTCGGTCCATTCGCCGGATTTCGCGCGGCGACAGTCCTTCCGCAGCCGCATCGAATTCCACCTCACCGGCGACCTGGGAGCGGAACGGTGACGGATCGAACAGCGAAATCCGCCGTGTCGCAGTGCGTCCCGTGGTCAGTAGGTCCCAGAACCGGTCCGTGCCGGAACCGCCTGGGGCGCGCACCCCGATTCCGGTGATGACCGCGCGCCGGCTCATCGAGCGACCCCGCTGATGGGCCGCGTGACGGACCGGCCGCCTTCGGGTCGGCTGTGCAGAATGTTCTGGATCACGACGTGCTTCCTCCTATGGACAAGGTGTGACCGAGTGTGCGAGCCGCGGCTTGTGCGTAACTCGAGACGGAGTCGGAGGATGAACGACTTCCGCCTGGACGCAGTGATCGGGAATTCTTCGGCGCAACCGACAATGGCCAACTGAAACATCAGTTGGCCATTGATATGAGCACGCGCGTGGGCGGTTGTCAGTCCCTCACCCGAGCAATTCCCGGTCCTGCACGACCCGCCGCGAGCGAAGCAGCAACTCGCCGGTCTCCCCGCGGACCAGGGTGTCGTAGACGACGCAGCTCGGTGAGATGTCCGGCTTGCCGGTAGCGCGGGTCGTCACCACCAACGCGTAGAACGTCGCCTCGATCGTGCCGTCCTCGGCAGGGTCGAGAGTCAGCATGCTGAACCAGTGCCGACGCACCACCGGGTCGTCGTCGAACTTGCGGTGGAAATCACGCAGTTCGGTGGTGATGCCCGCTCTCGTGCGGGCCGGCGGACGACCGGGAGAATGCTCGAACTCTCCGTCCACGGTGAATGTCGCGGCATATCCCTCGAAATCACGCCCGTCGAGCAGGCGCACCTGCCGACCGTAGAACTGCTGCACCTCGCTGTAGAGCTCGGTGGAGACGAGAGAGATGTTGGTTGTCATCGCGGTTGACCTCCCGGCCGTAGGCATGGTCTCCGGACACGGAGCGCCGATGAGAGTTCTCCGAGGTAGTTGCGCACCGCTCGAACAACGCTCGACTCCGGGCGGCGCACCCCGGCGGTCCGACCTGGCCTCGAGCGCGCCGCGAGGAGCGTCGGCGACGGTGGACCGACAACCCCTGTGGAAAGGAAACACGGATGCCGACCGACGAGAACCGAGTCGCTGTCGTAACCGGAGCGACCAGCGGGATGGGCTTGTCCATCGCGACCAGACTCGCCCGCAAGGGACTGCGCGTCTACCTCTGCGCACGCAGCGGCGATGCCGTGGCGGCGACGGTGAAAGCATTGCAAGAAAAAGGATTCGAGGCCGACGGCGCCGTGTGCGACGTCGGGATCCCCGAACAGATCACCGCGTTCGTCGAATCGGCGGTGGACCGGTACGGGCCCGTCGACGTTCTGGTGAACAACGCCGGCCGAAGCGGCGGCGGCGTGACCGCCCAGATCAGCGACGAACTCTGGTTCGACGTCATCAACACGAACCTCAACGGCGTGTTCCTCATGACCAAGGCCGTGTTGACGGTGGGCGGCATGCTCGACAAGGAGACCGGGCGCATCGTGAATATCGCTTCGACCGGCGGCAAGCAGGGCGTCGTGCACGCGGCGCCCTACTCGGCCTCCAAGCACGGGGTCGTGGGATTCTCCAAGACCCTCGGTCTCGAGCTCGCCAAATCCGGCATCACCGTCAACGCGGTGTGCCCGGGGTTCGTCGAGACTCCGATGGCCGGGCGTGTCCGCGAGCATTACGCGGGCATCTGGGGTGTCAGCGAACAGGAGGCCTTCGAGCGGATCACCGCGAGGGTTCCGATCGGTCGCTACGTTGCGTCGGATGAGGTGGCGGCGATGGTCGAGTACCTCATCGGACCCGAGGCCGGTGCCGTCACCGCGCAAGCGTTGAACGTTTGTGGCGGTCTCGGCAATTACTGAGCGGTGACCCGGACCCCGACCGGCGGCAGCGAATCGAGAGATGACATGCGGCTCAACCCCCCGATAAAACCCCTCACTGCCGATGACGAAACCATTCGCGACCATGTCGCTGCCGCCGACCTGCCGTCACTGCTGATGACCTGCGCCCACCTGAACGGCGACACCTCGATACTGCGGGACAGCTACGTCGCGAACGGGTGGCTGACCAACCCGCACGGCGGATTGCCTGCCGCACAGCTGGAACAAGCACGACGAGATTGCCTGACTGCCCTCACCGTGTTCCGCGACAACGGATCTCATCCACCCCACCCCCCGGACGCAGAGCTACTGAAGTCGATCACCACCTGGGCGATGGGAACCGACACGACCCCACTGCTGGGAATGATCGCGGACCAGATCGGTCTGCCCGGCGCAGATCCGGCGCAACCCGAGTGGACGCTCGACGACCTCGCACCGGATGCCGATATCACCGTGGCCATCATCGGGGCAGGCTTCAGCGGGCTTGTCGCTGCGCATCGACTCGCCCAGGCACGGATACCGTTCACAATCTACGAGAAGAACCTCGAGGTGGGCGGAACCTGGTGGGAGAATACCTACCCCGGGTGCCGGGTCGACGTACCCAGCCACCTCTACGCCTACTCGTTCGCGGCCCGCAACGACTGGCCGCACCACTTCTCGACGCAGCCCGAGGTGCTCGACTACCTCCGCCGGTTCAGCATCGAGTTCGGTCTGCGGCAACACATCCGGTTCGGCACCGAGGTCGTCGCGGCCCGCTGGCACGACCGGGACAGCACATGGCAGATCCGCACCCGCTCGGCAGCGGGCGAGGATACGGTGCGGGCAACCATCCTCGTCAGTGCCGTAGGCCAGCTGAACAGGCCGTCCCTGCCGGCCATCCCCGGACGGGACAGCTTCGCAGGCAACGCATTTCACTCGGCACGCTGGGACCGCGGCGTCGACCTGTCCGGCAAGCGAGTCGGAATCATCGGGACGGGGGCGAGCGCATTTCAGATCGTTCCCGAAATCGCCGGGACGGCACAGGAACTCACGGTGTTCCAACGCACCCCACCGTGGTTGCGGCCCACGCCGCACTACCGTGACCCCGTCCCGCAGGCCATGCCCTGGCTGTTCGAACACGTGCCGTACTACTCGGCGTGGTATCGGTTCAGCCTGTTCGTACCAGGCCTGCAGGGAGCGCCATGGAGCGTCGACCCGGACTACCCGCCGAACGAGACCGCCATATCCGCGCTCAACGACGAATTTCGTGCGGCCCTGACCGCGGCGATGCGCGAACAACTCGTCGATGCGCCGGAGCTCTTGGACGTCGTCATTCCCCGGTATCCGGTCGGCGCCAAACGGGTGTTCCGCGATGACGGCTCCTGGTTCGCGGCGTTGAAGCGCCGCAATGTCCACCTGATCACCTCGGGCATCACCGAGATCACGCCGCGCGGAGTGTCGACCAGCGACGGCGCGGAGCACCCACTCGACGTCCTGGTCTACGCAACGGGTTTCCAGGCCTCGAGTTTCCTCGCCCCGATGACCGTGACCGGGCGTCGAGGTGTCGACCTGCACGACCGCTGGGACGGCGACGCCCGTGCCTACCTGGGGATGACCGTGCCCGACTTTCCCAATATGTTCTGCCTGTACGGACCGAACACGAACCTGGTCGGCCAGGGCGGCAGCATCGTCTACTTCTCCGAGTGCGCGGTCACCTACATGATGGACGCGATCCGCACGCTCCTCTCGGCGGGAAAGCACGCCATCGAGGTCAGGCGAGACGTTCACGACGGTTACAACCAGTGGGTCGACGCGGCGAGCGAGCAGCGCGCATGGATGTATGCGAAAGTTCCGAGCTGGTTCGTCAATGCGAAGGGGAGAAGCAGCCAGAATTGGCCCTTCTCCGCCCTGGAGTACTGGCAACGGACCCGACATCTCGTCAGGTCGGATTATGACTTCATTTGATTTCGAACCCACCCTCACCGAGGTCGCCGACGGCGTATTCGCCTACGTCCAACCCGATGGAGGGTGGTGCCTCAACAATGCCGGCATCCTCGTCTCCGAGGGCGAAGTCGCCCTCATCGACACTGCCGCAACACAAGCACGCGCCGCCCGGCTCCGGCAGGCCGCCGCCCGACTCGCACCGACGAGTCCCCGAATCGTGCTGAACACTCACTTCCATGGCGATCACACCTTCGGCAATCAGCTGTTTCCCGAAGCGGTGATCATCGGCCACGAGCAGACCCGCCTCGAAATGCTGACGGCGGGACTGCATCTCACCCAGCTGTGGCCCGATGTGTCGTGGGGAGCACTGACTTTGACACCACCGCAGCTCACCTACCGCGATCGGATGACACTGCACCTCGGCGAACTCACCGCGGAGATCATTCATGTCGGACCGGCACACACCACCGACGACACCGTCGTCTGGCTCGCCGACCAGCGCGTCCTGTTCACCGGCGATGTCGTCCTCTCCGGGGTGACGCCGTTCTGCCTCATGGGCTCGGTGTCGGGAACGCTCGACACTGTCGCCATGCTCCGCACGTTGGGCGCGGAAACGGTCGTCACCGGCCACGGCGCGGTCCGCGGGCCCGAAGTGTTCGATGAAACCGAACGCTACATGCGGTGGCTGCAGCACATAGCAAGCGACGCCATCGAATCGGGAATCACCCCGTTGGAGGCAGCGCGAACGATCGACCTCGGCGAGTTCTCGGACTTGATCGATCCGGAGCGGCTGGTGCCCAATCTCCACCGCGCCTACGCCGAGCACGCCGGTGCGGCCCCCGGTGACTATCTCGACATCGGAAAGCTGTTCGCCGAAATGATCGAACACCACGGCGGGCTACCCCTGTGCCATGCGTGAGCGCCGCCGTGACGCTAACTGTGCGAGGGTAATTCGGCTAGTTGGTCCCACACGGAGTAGACGCGGCGATGATGCAACAGGGGCCGGCGCCGATGAACGTGCGCGGCCTCCAGCCGACCGATGAACACGTGGTGATCACCGGAACGAATCTGGCGAACGACGACGCACTCCGCCGTACCGAGCACGTAATCTTCGAGCACCGGTGCTCCGAAGGCAACGCCGGACGGTGACCACTTCAGGCCGTCGAACTTGCGATCGCCTCGTCCGGCGAAGCGGTCCGAGATCTGCTCACCTCCCTCGGCGAGGAAATTGACCGCGAATCCGCCCGAGCGCTCCAACGCACACCGAGTCGACGACAGTTCGTCGATGCATACCAACAGGTGAGGCGGATCGGCGGAAACCGCCGCAATGGCAGTGCACGTCAAACCCTTCGGCGCTCCGTTCTCCCCGGCCGCCGTGACGACGGCGACCGCGGTAGGGAATGAACCGAACAATGCTCGAAAGCTCGCTGGTGTGATAGTCATTCGCGCCGACCGCCCATTCTGGTGCTCCTTTCCACCGGGTGGACGTTAACCGGAATCGGTCGAACACCGCTCGTAGCGGCCTTGATTGCCGTCGCGGAAGCCTGTCACGACCACGCGTCAAGAGACCTTCGAGCCCAGCGAGAGCGGATGCGACGAAGCTACCGAATCGAACCGGCGAAACTTCATGAGCGGAGGACTCTATCGATGAGCATTGCAGAGTGGGAGGTGAACGGGCACGTCACCGCGCTGCCCATCGATCCGTGCGATCTTCACCTGCGGGAGCGAACACGGCAACTGCGGGAGCTTCGGCGGCAGGTCGCCGACGGTCCCAGCCCGAAAGCGACGGCGGCGCAACGAGCACGGGGGAAACTCACCGCGCGGGAGCGACTCGATCTGCTGTTCGACGACGGCACCTTCACCGAGGTCGAGGCATTGCGCAGGCATCGCGCCACCGGCTTCGGCCTCGAATCCCGCCGCCCACATACCGACGGTGTCATCATCGGATGGGGGACGGTACACGGCCGGACCGTGTTCGCCTACGCGCACGACTTCCGCATCTTCGGCGGTGCGCTCGGTGAAGCTCACGCCGAGAAGATCCACAAGCTGATGGACCTCGCCGAAGCCGCGGGCGCCCCGATCGTCGGTTTGTGCGACGGCGCCGGAGCTCGGATCCAAGAAGGCGTGACCGCACTCGCCGGGTACGGCGGCATCTTCACCCGCAATGTGCGCAACTCCGGCGTGATCCCGCAAATCAGCGTCATTCTGGGGCCATGCGCCGGAGGCGCGGCCTACTCGCCGGCACTCACGGACTTCGTCTTCATGGTTCGAGACATATCCCAGATGTTCATCACCGGCCCCGACGTCGTCCAAGCCGTGACCGGCGAAGCCGTCACCCACGACGAACTCGGCGGAGCAGACGCCCACGGCGCACTCACCGGCGTGGCCGCGTTCACCTACGACGACGAACAAAGCTGCCTCGCCGACGTCCGCCACCTCTTGTCGCTACTGCCCGCCAACAATCGCGAGCTGCCGCCCTACGAACCCACCGACGACCCCGTCTCCAGGCGGTCCGAGGAGCTGCTGGATCTCGTTCCCGTCAACGGCAACCGCCCGTACGACATGCGGGACGTCATCGGCGAAATCGTCGATGACGCAGACTATTTCGAGGTGCACGACCGGTGGGCCGGAAACGTCGTCTGCGTCTTCGCCCGAATCGGCGGCCACGTCGTCGGTATCGTCGCCAACCAACCCTCGGTGCTCGCCGGTGCGCTCGATATCGCCGCCTCCGAGAAGGCGGCGCACTTCGTCACCACCTGTGATGCCTTCAACATCCCGATCGTCACACTCGTCGACGTGCCCGGATTTCTGCCCGGCGTCACCCAGGAACACGGCGGCATCATTAGACACGGCGCGAAGCTGTTGTACGCGTACTGCAACGCAACGGTGCCCCGCATCCAGGTGATCCTGCGCAAGGCCTACGGTGGCGCATACATCGTGATGGACTCCAGGTCGATCGGGGCAGATCTGTCCTTGGCGTGGCCCTCGAACGAGATCGCCGTGATGGGCGCGGAAGGTGCGGTGAACGTCGTGTTCCGCCGCGAGATCGCCGCCGCACTCAACCCGGTCCAAGCCAGGCACGCGCACATGGAAAACTATCGCCGCGAGTTGATGCACCCGTACTACGCCGCAGAGCGCGGCCTCGTCGACGACGTCATCGATCCCGCCGACACACGCAGCCGGCTTGCGGCCGCACTGGCCATGTTGCGCGCCAAGCATGCGGCTCTGCCCAATCGCAAACACGGAAATCCGCCGCAGTGAGATCCGACCAGCCGCCCGATATCCGCGTTCTTCGAGGCAATCCGGACGATGAGACCTTGGCTGTGCTCGTCGCCGTGCTCGCCGCGTTCGCGCGCACACAGAATCTCGCCGCGGCAAGATCCGCGGCGAGATCCGCCGAGCCGCCTGTGCGCCCGAGCTGGTGCCGCCCCGCTGGTTCGGCACCGGCCGCCGATTGGACGACCCGTCACGCCCCCGGCTGGGCGGACGGGTGAGCGCCGGCGCGGTCAGGCGCCGGCGCCGAGGACCACCTCGAACCTGCGCAGCCCGATCCGGACCCCCTGCCCCCATGTCGGGGGGTACGGTTCGGCGCCGGTGACCAAGGGCCCGGCAGGGCCGCTCGCATCGAGCAGCGTGTACGAACACACGCCGACGAGCAGCTGCGCGGGGTCTGCCGGGGTCTCGATGCCGCCACGGTCGATCACGATGTCCAAGGCGGGATTTCGATAGCCGAGGCGATCGACGCGGAGTGCGACCGCCCCGTCGACCAGCCAATCGACCGTCCCCGACGCGCGGTCGTAGCTGATGCCCAGCCGGTGAACCCGCTCGGGTGTTCGTTCGCCGATCTTGGTGGACGAACTGAAGGAGTATCTGCCCGAGGCGGGCCCGGTTCCCGGTAGCCGCTCGTAGAGCGCGAACAGGCCTCGATTCGTCAGAGACAGGTTGAAGATCATGCCGGTGACCAGGTCTGCGGCAATCAACGCGGCCGCTGCGAGTCTCAGATCGTTGTCCGGATCGGCGACTGCCCGACCGAACGGATGCCGGTCGACTCCGAAGATGCGAGCAGTCATGTCCGCGGTCACGGACAGCGCGTCGCGGCGGCCGACATCGAATCCGGGAACTCCCGCCGAACTCGTCGCTGCCGGGATTGCCCGCCACTTGATGTGCTCGTCGCGAGCGTCGGGTTGAACGCTGAAACATGGTTCGCCCGTAACGGGTTCGACCCCGATCGAGTCGATGACGACGCCGTCTTCCGTGCGGTGGACAACTCCGTCGCCCTCCGGTAGCGAACCGACCGCCTGCAGCTGCCAACGCGCGCCGGGCCCCGCCACCGACAATCCGTCACTGAAGGTGTCGCTGAAAAGGACCCTGCGTGTCCGGGTGTCCGTCCCGGAATTCGTGGCGGTCATCGCTGCACCAATTTCTCGATGACGCCGACGACGTCGTGCGGGGCAGGCAGCGAGGCGATCTCCCGCGCAATATCTTTGGAACGCTCGGTGTAACTCGGCTTCTCCAACAACTCGCGACACGAATCCACGATGTTCTCGGGGGTGTCGTTTTTTCCATCGATGAGCATTTTCGCGGCGCCGTATTCCACCAGCGTGATCGTCATGTCCACCTGCTTCGGCATCGCGGGAACAACGAGCTGCGGAATACCGACCGTCATGGCCGTCAACATGGTGTTGCCGCCGGCACGATGCACGAGAA
This sequence comes from Nocardia transvalensis, assembly GCF_015477765.1. GTDB lineage: Bacteria > Actinomycetota > Actinomycetes > Mycobacteriales > Mycobacteriaceae > Nocardia > Nocardia transvalensis_A. Next base: position 638,031 of record NZ_JADLQQ010000002.1, read on the forward strand.
GATCGCTCGACCGCATCAAGACGTCGACAGGCACCCAACCGGCCCGGACGCCCGGCGGCAGCGGCTCCAGTGCCGAAGCAACCTCGTCGGGCACCGCGATGATCATTTCCAGATCCAGCGGAGCCACTTTCTGCACCAGGTCCGAGAGCGCACCCAGTTCGTAGTCGGGCGTGACACGACTGCCGGCCGACACCATCACCCGTGGTTTCTCGCCGTGCGCATACATCCACGGTTCGAGAGCTTTGTGCGTGTTGTAAGGGATGTATCGCATCGATTGCGACGGCAACGCGTCCTTGGGGCGGACACTGGGCGGGCAGATGTCGATGAACAGGTCCTCGCCGGGAATCGCGGACAGTCCCCGCTCGGCAAGCTCGTGTTCGAGTTCGTCGGCAGCGCCGATGTCGATGTTCGCCGGTTCACCCATGTTGAGTGCGTGCCGGACGAACGGAATGCCGAACTGGGCAGCGATGATCGGGGCGGCATAGGACAACGAACCGCCGACGATGAGGTCCGGCTTCCATTGGTTCACAACCTCTTCCAGAGCAGGCAGGCTCGCCGCGGCCAACCGGCCCATTCCCCGGCCATTGAACAGGTTCCATTCGTCCGGATCGGCGGGTTCGATCAGCGGTTCTCCGTCACGGTCGGAATACATGAACTGCGGCATCGTTCCGGCAGTCACGCCTATACCCGGCAGGCCCGCACTCGCGACTGTCGGCACTGTGTTGTCGGTGACACAGACGAACACCTCATGGCCCACGTTCCGCGCCGCTGTCGCCAATGGAATCAACGGGAAAACCGCACCTCGGCTACCGCCGGAAATAAACAGGATCTTCATGGCGAAGACGCTAGAAGCGAGAGGTCGACCCGCTCTCGAACGCGACTTGAATCAGCCGCACGGATTTGTCGCCCCTCATGGGTGAATCGCGAGATTCAGGCAGGCGAGCAGTGTGCGTCCCTGGACGTTGATGTAGTTGCTGTGCTGAAGCAGCGTCTGAGCCTGATGCACAGCGATCCAGCAGTATTCGGCCGGCACCTCGACCGGGAAGTCGGCGTCGGCCTCGACGATGATGTTTCGCGTGACCGAGTGAAAGAACCGACCGCCTTCCTCGGAGAGCAGAGCGTCGAAGCGAACACGGTCCGGATCGGCATCGACGACCGCGTCGTAGTACAGCGGCAACTGCTCGGCAGGCGCGTCACGGTAGTGCTCCGGCGTGCACTGCACGGTGGGCGCGAACTCGGCGACGTTCAGTTCGCCTGCCTCGATCCGGATGTGCATCAGGGCGTGCAGCACTCCGTCGATCCGCCTGACGATCAGGCCCGCGAGTCCACGCAGCGGCGCCAGCAGCGGTTGCGACCACTGCGAGACTTCCCGTTGATCGGCTCGCACATCGACACCGATGATCTCGAAGTGCTTTCCGTCGGGACGGCGGATCGCCCCGTCGTATCGTTGCCATTCGTCCCCGAGCACGTCCTTCAGGGGCAGACGCTGCTGCACCAGCTCATATCGGGCGCGCACGGAGGTCAGGCGGCTGAGGACCACGTTCATCGGATGTAGTGCACCGTGGGCCGGCGAGTGCGAAGGCAAGGGCACCGTCGACAGGACCGTGCGCGCATCCATGTTGACCAGGTTGTCGATGCGCAGGAGCCGGCCGAGCTGGCCGAGTGTCAACCAGCAGAAGCCGTCGAGCAGCGGCACATCATCGGTGGTCTCGACGATCATGTTCCTGTTGCGTTTGTGGAGGAACCACGCCGCCTGCTCCGAGTGCAGGACGTCCGCCACGACTCGGCCGGGGCGCTCGCCGGAGAAGTACTCCAGGTACGGCACCCGGCGCCCCCGGTGTACGCCCGAATAGTTGCTCCGTGTCGCCTGCACTGTCGGTGACAGTTGCAGGGTGTTGATGTTGCCGGGCTCCATCTTGGCCTGCATCAGACAGTGCAGCACCCCGTCGAACTGCTTGACCAGGATCCCGAGAACCCCGATCTCCGGCTGAATGATCACCGGCTGTCGCCACGACCCGACCCGGCCGAAATCGGTGGACACCCGCAGACCCGCAATACTGAAGAACCGGCCCGAGTCGTGCACGAGATCACCTGTGTCGTCGGCGAAATGCCAGCCTGCGAGCGTCTCCAACGGCACCCGCTCGACCGAGTAGGAATGCATCCGGTAGCGCTGTCCGAACCAGTCGTGGAAGCGCTCGAGGTCGTCGATGCCTGCTGTCGTCGTGGCCGAGACCCACATGCGCAACGCGGTGTCATCATGATGAATGCCGGTACCGGCTTGCCACAGGGCTGTCCTGCTCGCGATCGTCACCCGATACACCGTGCGGACCATCGCTCGACCCTCACTAGATGCGCGGTAGGGTGGTCGTGCATGGCAGTCGCGCTCTAGTCGGTGCCGACCACGCCTCGAGAACAGCGCCCCACGCTCCATCGCATGAAGGCGCTGATCCTCTCAGGGGGAACGGGCACACGGTTACGACCGTTCACCCATTCCAATCCCAAACAACTCTTGCCAGTCGCGAACAAGCCGGTCCTCGAACACTGCATCGAGGCCGTCAGCCGAATCGGTGTGTCGGAGATCGGCATCATCGTCGGTGATCGCCTCGATCAGATCGCACCGGTCATCGAGGCACGCGATCACCCGAACGCGCACATCACCTACATCGAGCAGAGCAAACCCCTCGGCCTTGCGCACTGTGTGTCGATCGCGCGCGACTTTCTCGGCGACGACGACTTCGTGATGTACCTCGGCGACAACATCCTCGGTGACGGCATCGCCGACGCCGCGGCAGCGTTCCGAGCGCGAAAACCGGATGCGCACATCATGGTTGCCGCAGTCGATGACCCCCGCTCCTACGGTGTGGCGGAGGTCGAACCCGACGGCCGGGTGCTGCGGCTGGTCGAGAAACCGGCCGATCCGAGGAGCAACCTCGCCATCATCGGCGTCTACTTCTTCAGCGCGGCCGTTCACGATGCGGTGCGCGAGATAACACCCAGCGCTCGTGGCGAACTCGAGATCACCGACGCAATCCAGCACATGTCCTCGGCGGGCCGGTTGGTCGTCGCCCAGGAATACGCCGGCTACTGGAAAGACACCGGCAAACCGGAAGATCTGCTCGAATGCAATCGGGTCATGCTCGAACGCCTCGACACCTCGATTGCAGGCGAAATCGACGCCGACACGGTCGTGCACGGCTCGGTGGTCATCGAGGCCGGCGCCAAGGTCACCCGATCCGTCCTCGCCGGCCCCCTCGCCATCGCGGCCGGAAGCGTCATCTCCGACAGCACGATCGGCCCCGGATCAGCCATCGGCCGAGACTGCCTCATCGAAGGATCCAGCATCCGCAACACGATCGTCCTCGATGCCGCCAGCATCAACCAGGTGTCCGGTCTGCACAACTCGATCATCGGCCGGCACGCCGACATCAGCGGCGTCTCCGGACCCGCGCCGTTTCGACTGTTCGTCGGCGACCACTCCTACGCAGCGGTCGGTCGATGACCGACCCCGTCCGGCTCGGAATTCTCGGCTGCGCCGACATCGCGCTGCGCAAGATCATCCCCGCGGCAACGACCTTGCCGCACATCGACATCGCCGCGGTCGCCAGCCGGCGGCCTCGAGTCGCACGAGAGGTAGCCGAACGATACGGCTGCCGTCCGATGCCCGACTACGACAAGTTGATCGCCGACGAGAGCATCGACGCGGTCTACATACCACTGCCCTCGGGCCTGCACGCACCATGGATCATGCGCGCTCTGGACGCCGGCAAACATGTTCTCGCCGAGAAGCCGCTGACCACCTCGCTCGACTCCAGCATCGCCGCCGTCGACGCCGCCGTGCGGGCCGACCTGGTGCTGCGGGAAAATTTCATGTTTCTGCACCACTCACAGCACCAGAGAGTGCGATCCTTCATCGTCGCCGGCGAGATCGGGGACCTGCGGGCCATGACGGCGGCCTTCACCATCCCGCGCCGACCGACCACCGACTTTCGCTACGACGCCACGCTGGGAGGCGGCGCACGCTTCGACACCGGCGTCTATCCGATGCGGGCGGCATCGTTCTTCCTGGGCGACCTGTCCGTCATCGCCGCCGCCGAAGTGATCGACGAAACTGTCGGCGTCGATATCGAAGGTGAAGCTCTGCTGCGCGCCGACGACGGCGTCGACGTCCACCTCACCTACGGTCTCGACCACACATACGCGTCCCGGTACGAGCTGTTCGGCACCACGGGCCGCATCACTGTCGACCGCGCCTTCACACCCCCCGCCGACTATCCGCCGACTGTCGTGATCAACGATCGGCACGGCTCGCGCACCGTCGCCCTCGAGCCCGACGACCAGTGCGCAAACAGCCTGTCCGCCTTCGCGACCGACATCCGCACCGGCAACATCGTGGACCCTGGAATCATCCGCCAGGCCCGCCTACTCGACGCAGTCGGCCGCTCCAGCGGTAGTCGAGGCACACCCGATCGGTGCGGGGCACGGTGACCGACATGATCCTCCGAATTCCGTGTGAGGCATATCCGGCAGGGAGCTCGTATCGATGACGAAAATGGTGTTGGCTCAACATGCTTCGCGCAGCCTCGACTTGGTCGGCGCGTCCCATGAGGTAGGGGCGTTGGCCTTCGAGCACTCGGCGGCGGCCGAACGGAACAGGCGACTCGACGCGGACGTCGTCTCCGCGATCGTCGACGCCGGATTCGCTCGCCACTTCGTTCCTCGGGCGTGCGGCGGCACGGGCGGCACCTTCGTCGAGTTGACGGAGGCCGTCTCGATCGTCGGGCGGGGCTGTGCCTCCAGCGCGTGGTGTGCCTCCCTGTTCGCCAACCTCTCGCGTATGGCCGGTTTTCTGCCCGTAGAGGGCTATCAGCGGATTTGGGCCGACGGACCCGACGCGATCGTCGTCGGCTCGCTGATCCCGGCGGGGAAGGCCGAATGGGTCGGTGACGGTTGGCGGTTGTCCGGTACTTGGCCGTACATCTCGGGGGTCGATTTCTCGGATTGGGCTCTGCTGTGCGGAAACACGGTCTCGAGTTCGGGTCCCGAGCCGCTCGTGTTCGCTGTGCCGCGCGCTTGTCTCCAGGTCGAGGACTCCTGGTTCAGCGTCGGCATGGCGGCAACCGGAAGCAACACCGTCACCGTCGACGATGTCGCCGTGCCGGTGAGCATGGCGTTCAAACGGTCGGACCTGTTCGCGGGCAGGGCCCTCGGCTCGAGCGAACCGTGCCACAACGTTCCACTGCTGGCCGCCAATGGGCTTTCGTTCGTGACACCGATGCTCGGCTCGGCGCAGGGAGCGCTGAGCCACTGGTCCGCATACGTCGGCGCGAAAATCCGCAACTACGCCGAGAAGCCGGTCGGACCGGCCCCGAATCGGTCCCGCTACGAATTGACGCTCGCGCGGTGCAGTGGGGAGATCGACGCCGCGGAGCTGCTGCTGCATCGTGCCTCGCAGCTCGCGGATCGAGGGAGTGCGACGACGACCGCCGACACGGCACAGAATTGTCGCGACACGGCGCTGGCGGTCGAGTTCCTCACCGCGGCGGTGAACCGGCTGTTCATCTCTGCCGGCACGAACGCGCAGACGACGGCCAACCCGCTGCAACGATCGTGGCGCGATGTCAACTCCGCGTCGACCCACATCGCGCTGTCGTTCGACACGGCCGCCGCCACCTACGCCGAGACCGCGCTGGATCCGGCCGCCGCTCCCGCCGGTCGTTGACGGCGGGTGTTCGCCGACCTCGTGCGAGTGCCGGTCGACCGAGACCCGAGTGATGCTCGAGTCGGTGGGTGTTGTCTGGTCGGGATCCGGTCTGTTCGCGCCGGAAAACCGGCGGAAGCCACGAGAAACAGGGAGAGCCCGACAGCATGTCCATCCGACCCGAGGCACCGACAGGAAGCGCCGCCGAAGAACCCGCGGTCGTCACGGTCGTCGAACCGACCGCTGATGACGTGCCGGTGACTCCGCCCCCGTTCCAGGTGGAGATGCCGATCCCGAATGTGCTCACACCGGTCCGGTCCACGGAGACGACCGACTACTACTGCATGGAGGTCAGCCACTCCGACGTCGAGATCCTGCCCGGCAAGAAGACCTCGGTCATGGCCTTCAACGGCGAGTTCCCCGGACCGACCATCCGCACCCGATCGAACCGCGAGACGGTGGTCACCCAGACCAACAGCGTGCATCATCCGATCTCGATCCATCTGCATGGCGCGGTCGTCGACCCTGCCAGCGACGGCACCCCCATGGACACCATCGATCCGGGCGACTCGCGCGACTACATCTACGGCAACAAGCAGGTCGCGGCGTCCCTCTGGTATCACGACCACGCACACCATATGGAGGCCGAGCACGTCTACCGCGGGATGGCGGGCATGTACCTCATCAGCGATGACCATGAGCGCTCACTCGGCTTGCCCGACAACGAGTTCGACGTTCCTCTCGTCATCCGTGATGTCGGGATCAACAAGGACGGCGTCCTCATCTACAAGAACGACTTCACCACACGCCCGACCATCTTGGTGAACGGTAAGCCACAGCCCTACTTCCGAGTGGCGGCCCGCAAGTACAGATTCCGCATTCTCAATGGCTCGAACCTGCGGCCCATGTCTTTTCGGCTGTCCAACGGCGCCCAGTTCACTCAGATCGCCACCGACCGCGGCCTGCTGCCCGCCCCGTTCCGGACGACCGATCTTCCGCTGTCGCCGGGCGAGCGCGCCGAGGTCGTCGTGGACTTCTCGCAGGAGCCCATCGGCTCGTCGGTGATCTTGGAGAACACGTTCCTCCCGACCGAAACCACCCGGCAGATCATGCGATTCGACGTCGTATGCACTGCGCCCGACCCGAGCAAGGTGCCCGACACTCTCGCCACACTCCCGCCGATGGGCACCTCGACGGTAACCCGCGACTTCCAGCTGTTCATGAACCATGATGAAGGTCTCCACCTGATCAACGGCCGCTCGTACGATCCCGAACGGGTTGACGCCGCCATTGTGTGGGGCTCCTCGGAGATCTGGCGCATCACGGCCGCCGGCGATCCCGTTCCGCACAACTTCCACCTCCATCTGGTCGATTTCCGCGTGCTCGACGTCAACGGTGTCCCACCCAACCCGGGACAGGCCGGGCTCAAGGACACGGTCCCCGTCATGCTCGGCGATACCGTCCGGATCCTGGTGAGGTTCGATTTCCCCTACTCGGGCATCTACCCCTACCACTGCCACCTGATCGAACACTCCGCCCTCGGCATGATGGCGCAGCTGGAGATCCTCTACCAAGACCAGGACCAGGGGAATCACGACCATCCGGCGGGAGCCTGAGGTTCGGATCGTCCGAATGATCGTTCGGGAATTCCCGCTGGTCCGCGGGCCGCGACCGCTCGGATACTCGTCGGGTGCTCACATCGACATACTCCGAATCATCGGATGGGCCGCTCGTTCTCGATCTGCATCGACCACCGGACGGCGCCGCCGCGGCATCGTGTCCAGTAGTGGTCTGGGTGCACGGGGGCGGTTGGTTCACCGGGGATCGCTTTCTCCGTCCCGACCCGACGGTTCTGCTGGAACGCGGTATTGCCGTGGCCGCCATCGAGTACCGGCTCAGCGGTACCGCCCTATTTCCGGCCCAGTTGCACGATGTGCGGGCCGCGATCCGGTTTCTGCGCCGTGAGGCGGGTGCGTGCGGCCTGGATCCGCGGCGCATCGGCGTCTGGGGCGCGTCGGCCGGCGGGCACCTCGCCGCACTCGCGGGACTGACGGGAGGCATCGACCGACTGCCCGGGGAGCGGGCGGCGGGTGATGCCTGCGTGCGTGCGGTGGCCGATGCATACGGTCCCGCCTCGCTGATCCCCGGGGTGGTCCCGCAGGCCGCCGCAGGGGAGGGGTGGCCGCCGGAATGGCGGTTGCTCGGCGGCGATCCGGCCCGCCACCCGGATCGTGCCCGTGCCGCCAGTCCGCTGTCGATATTGGCCGAAACCGCCGTGCGCGCAACGCAATTGCCGGATTTTCAGATCGTGCACGGCCGGGCCGACGCGATGGTTCCCGTCGAACACAGTCTTCGACTGCACGAGGCGCTCGTCTCGGCCGGAGCGCGTTCGGAGCTGTACGTCATCGACGACTATGGCCACGGATTCTTGAATCCGCCCGGCAGGCACGACGTTCCGGCCGGAATGGACGACGGTCGCCTGGCCCGGGACGGCTCCGCACCGGCCACGCGGTTCGGTGACGGTGAGCCGGTGACCACCATGTTCGGTCCGAGCACCGTCGCCGAGTTCTTTTCTCGCAGTTTCGCGCTCACGGGGGATCGCGCGTGACCATCCCCGATCTGGAGCCCATTCATCGGCTCGCGCCCGTCGTCGACGCCCTGCCCGGCGAGTCCGTCCCGTACTACCTGGCCGGTGGGGAGGGTCTGCGAATCGAGACCTTCGGGCAGTTGTGGACGGTCATCGCCCGTTCCTGCGATACCGGAGACCTGTTCGACGCCGCGACGATCCGGGGACCGCGGGGCGCCTCGGCGCCGTTTCATACGCTGGACAGGCAGCGGTCGTATCACGTCACCGATGGTGCGGTGCGGTTCTGGTTACCCGGCCGGAGCAGGTTGTTGGTGTCCGGCGATTCGGTGCACGTCCCGCCGGGTGTGGCGGTGGCGTACCGGTTCGAGGCGCACGGGGCGGCGATGCTGTTGTGGTCGGCACCGGGCGGGGCCCTCGACGAGTTGGTGGCCACGCAGCGACCGGTGGCGCGCCACATCTATCGCGCCGGAAGGGTCGCGGCGGGTGGCACCCCGATCGGTGTCGCGGTCACCGAGGATTTCACCGAGATCGACGACCGATGGGACGAGACGCTGCCGCCCGAGCAGTCCGGATATTTTCTGCGGGGCGGCACGGGCGAGCGGCTCGCATGGCCGGATGCGCTGAACGTCTTCACCGCACGCGGTTGCACCACCGGCGGTCACTACTTCGCCGTCGCGACCACCGGCGGGCGGCGGCCCTACATACCCCGGCACTTCCACCGGCTGCACACCGAGAACTTCTTCTGCACGGCGGGACGGGTGTGGTTGTGGGTGAACGGCCACGAGATGCTCTTGACCCCAGGCGATTTCGTGCACGCCCCGGCCGGGACCGTGCACAGCTTCGCTTTCGGCGCACACAACACCGGAATGCTCGGCATACTGTCCTCCGATGTGTTCGAGCCGTTCTTCGAGGTGACAGGCGAACCGACCGATGATCACGTCTACACCGAGGGCCTGATCGATCCCTCGGCCATGGAGGCCAGGCTGGCTCATGCCCTCGACGAGTTGGATCTGATGATGGTCGGCCCGCCACCGCGGCGCACGGTCGCCCCGGGCCTGTGAGTATTCAGCGGTGGACGCCGGGTAGATTGCTCCGGCGATGGACATCACGGTGCAGCAGGCGCGAAGCTTTCTCGCCGTGGCCGAGGAGCTGAACTTCACCCGCGCCGCACATCGTCTGCACGTGAGCCCCTCGTCGCTGAGCGAACTCGTCGCCACGCTGGAGCGGCGGGTGGATCGCCGGTTGTTCCACCGCACCTCACGACTGGTCGAGCTCACCGAGGCGGGTCGAGCACTGCGGCCGTTGGCGTTGCGTCTGGTCGCGGCGGCGGATGCGGTGAACGAGTGGGCGTCCGCGCTGCCGCCGGTCACGGTCCGGCTGGGACTCACCGTGTCCTCGCCGCAGTTTCGTGACCTGTTCACGGCCTTGACGCTGCAACGGCCGCAGGTGCGGTGGCGGGTGCGTTATCTGCCGTTCGGACAGGGCTATCCGGCGCTGTCGGAGGGAACGGTGGACTGCCTGTTCATCGCCGAGCCTCGGCGGCCACCGGCCTGGGCGGAGGCGATCCCGCTGTGGAGCGAGGACGTCGTGGTGGTGATGAGCGAGGCCCATCCGCTGGCGTCGCGACCGGAGCTGTCGCTCGACGATCTGGCCGGGGAAACGTTCGTCACCGCCGAGGACGTGCAGGATTCCGAGCACTGGCTGGCCGGGATCCGGCCCGGCGGTGACGAACCCAGGGTGCTGCCCGCGGCCGCCACTCTCGATGAGGTCCTCGACCTGTGCGGGGCCGGGCTCGGCGTCAACATCGCCGGGTCGGCCGCGCCGTACACCTATGCCCGCCAAGGAATTCGGTACGTTCCGCTGCGGGGCCTGGCGCCGCGCACCACCTACCTGTGCCTGCGGCGTGAACCGCGCAGCCCGGAACTGGCGCACCTGACCCGGATCTCGCGCCGAGCCGCGGCAGAGCTGCCATAGCGTCGGCTGTCCCGTCGACGGGACAGCCGACTTCGACTCCTACTGCTGTGCAGGAATGCCAGACCGCGGAAGCGGGGGCTTTCGGAACGGGCGTCCCACACTCCACTCTTTTCTCGACTGGAGGTGTCTTGTCGGAAAGGATCTCGAGTGACCAGCGCGCGTGCACGGCCCGAATCATCCGAAGGAAAGAGCGCTCCGAGGCCTGTTCCGCGGCTCAGCCTGGGGGAGAATCTCACCGGGCTCAGAAAAATGCGGCACGACCAGATCAGTTTTCTCGTCCGTTCCGTGAACGATCACGGCGACATTTTCCGCATGCGCCTCGGCGGGCTGCCCGCGGTGATGGTGAATCACCCGGACTATCTCCAGCGCGTCCTGGTCGACAATCATCAGAACTACGACAAGGGCAACTTCCTCTACGACGCGGCCCGTACGGTGATGCGGGACGGACTCCTCGCGAACACGGGAGGGGAGTCGTGGCGAGTGCACCGCAAGATCATGTCGCCGTCCTTCACCCGCTCGAGCGTTTCCAGATTCACCCACAACATCAGTGATCTGACGAGCGTCTTGCTGCGGCAGTGGGAGACGAACGCCCGCGAGGGCACGCTCGTCGAAGTCACCACCGACGTCGCCAATCTCGCCCTGCGCATCGTCCTGCGCACCCTGTTCGGCGTCGATGCGGACGACCGGGGGCGGCAGTTCGAGCGGGATTTCCTCGAGGTGAACGCCATCGTCGGGAAATTCTTCCGCTTTCCGTTCCCGCCGCTGTCGTGGAAGTCGCCCATGCGGAACCGGCTGCGCGTGCTGCTCGCGGACATGGATGCCTATATCGAGTACCTGATCGACGAGCGCATGGCGAAGCAGAGCGACGATCCGGATCTGTTCACACTGCTGCTGAACGCGGTGGACGAGGAGACCGGAACCGGTCTCACCCACCGCCAGCTGGCCAACGAGGTCCTCTCCACGATCATCGGCGGGTACGAGACGACCAGCAACACCATCGCCTGGATCTTCCACCAGCTCGCCGTGAATCCGGATATGCAGGCGCGCGTGCACGACGAGGTCGACGGCGTCCTCGGCGGACGGGTGCCCACCTTCGAGGATTTGCCGAAGCTCCCGTACACGCGCATGGTGATCGACGAGACGCTGCGGCTTTTCACGCCCGGCTGGCAGACCATGCGGCGCGCCGTCGAGGAAGATGTCATCGGCGATTACCGAATTCCCAAGGGCACCAACATCTATCTGAATCTATTCACCTTCCACCGGCATCCCGAATTCTGGCCCGATCCCTACCGATTCGATCCGGAACGGTTCACACCCGAGGAGATCGCCAAGCGCCCCCGCAATGTGTACCTGCCGTTCAGCAGCGGGCCGCGCCACTGCATCGGCAAACACTTCGCGCTGGCCGAACTCCACATCATCACGACCATGCTCGCCCAGACCTTTCACGTCACGCGGCCCGCGGAACTTCCGCCCGTCGGATTCGAGCCCCTGCTGACGCTGCATCCCAAGGGCGGAATCCAGCTGCTGCTGCAGCGCCGCTGACGCATTCCGAAAGAGGTCTCGAATGTCGCTGACATTGCACAACCGTTTTTCCGGGCCGAAAGAGATCCCCACCGTCACCTGGCGCGACGGCATCGGCGGAACCCTCGCCTTCAAACGCGACCAGATCACCTTCCTCGGCAAGGGACTCGAGCGGCACGGGGACATCTTCCGGTTCCGGCCGCTCGGCATTCCAATGGTTCTGGTCAACCATCCGGACTACATCCGGCACATCCTGGTCGACAAGGGCGAGCAGTACGACAAGGACGCGGTCCTGTTCAAGGTGGTGCGGCCCGTGCTGCGCCAGGGCCTGATCGCCAATGCCGACATGGAGCTGTGGCGGCGCCAACGGCGCATGATGGCACCGCATTTCACGCCGCGCACGGTCAGCGCGTTCGCCCGCAACATGACCGACGAGACCGTGCAGATGCTCGACCGCTGGGAGCGGCGCACCGACACCGACAGCCCGCTCGACATCACCGACGAAATAGGGCAGCTGGCGCTGCGTATCGTCAACAGATCGCTGTTCAGCGCGGACGTCGGCGCGTCCGCGCAGGCCTTCGAGCGGGCCTTCCAGGTGGCCAACGGCATCCTCGGTGCGTTCTTCCGTTTTCCGTTCCCGCCGCTGAGTGTGCCGACGCCGAGCCATCGGCGGCTGCGGCGCGCCATCGAGGACATGGACGCCTTCGTCTCGGGGTTCATCGAGAAGCGCCTGCGCGACGACGTCGCCGTGGGCGAGGAGACCGATCTGCTGACCCTCCTGCTGCACACCGTGGACGAGGAGGACGGCAAAGGGATGGACCTCGAGCAGCTGCACCACGAGGTCCTCAACATCTGCGTGGGCGCCTACGAGACGACCACCAACACCCTGTCGTGGACGTTCTATCTCCTTGCCCGCCATCCCGAGGTCGAACAGCGCCTGCACGCCGAGGTCGACCGGGTGCTCGGCGACCGGGTGCCGACCTTCGAGGATCTGCCGAAGCTGAAGTACACGCGCATGATCGTGGAGGAAACGCTGCGGATCTACTCCCCGGCATACCAATTCATGCGGCGGGCGCGCGACGAGGACGAGATCGACGGCTATCGGATGCCCGCCGGCACGAATGTTCTCATCAACAGCTACTTCCTGCACCGGCACCCCGAGTTCTGGGACGACCCGGAGCGTTTCGACCCCGGCCGGTTCACGCCCGAGGAGGTGGCCAAGCGGCCCAAGCACGTCTACGTGCCCTTCGGCAGTGGGCACCGCGTCTGCATCGGCAAGCACTTCGCGCTGACCGAACTGACCCTGGTGCTGGCCACGGTGGCGCGCCGCCACCGTCTCCTGCAGCCCGCCGGCGCCCCCGAGGTGTATCCGGAGGCCCTGATCACCCTGCACCCCAAGGGCGGGGTGCATCTGCGACTCGCACACCGCGGATGAAGGAGACACCTGTGCCGGAGATCTTCGCCCCCTTTCCCTTTCGCATCAATCCGCACGCCGAGCAGACGCGCGCGCATCTCGACGAGTGGACGCGCCGGATCGGGCTCGTGCACCGCGAAGCCGCGAGGAAGCGTTTCGAGAAGGCGGACTTCGGCTGGTTCGCGGCCGTCGTATATCCCACGGCCGACGCCGCGCACCTGGACCTGATGTCGGACTGGTTTGCCTGGCTGTTCCTCGTCGACGACCAGCTGGACGACGGGAAGGTGGGGCGCAGCCCCGAGCACGTGGGGACGGTGGTGTCCCGGATGCGCTCGGTCCTCGAGAGCCCCGACTTCGGGGCGGCCGCCGCGGCCGACCCGGACGCCCCGGTGGCCGTGTCCTCGCTCGCCGACCTGTGGCAGCGCACCGCGGCCGATGCCACGCCCGCCTGGCGCCGCCGCTACATCCGGCACCTGGACGAGTGCCTCACCACGGCCGCGACCTGGGAGGCGCGCAACAGGATCGAGGGCATCGTCCCGGACGAGGAGACCTACATCGAGAAGCGCCGCCACACCGGCGCCATCTACGTCTGCATGGACCTCATCGACATCGTAGAACGCATCGACGTACCCGAAAACGTCTATGCCAGTCCGCAGTTCGCCGCCGCGCTCGACGCGGCCTGCAACGTCGTGTGCTGGACGAACGACGTGTACTCGCTGGAGAAGGAGCGCTCCCTGGGCGAGGTCCACAACCTCGTCCTCGTCGTGGAGCACCACCGAGGGCTCGGCACCGACGAGGCGCTCGAGCGCGTGTGCGCGGCGATCTCGGCGCAGACGCGGCTGTTCCTGGACCTGGAGCGTGAACTTCTGGCCACATTCCCCGAGCACGCAGGCGTGCTCGACCCGTATCTCGCGGGCATGCGCACCTGGATGCGCGGCAACCTCGACTGGTCGAGCCGCAGCAAGCGATACCGGGCGGTTGCCGATGGGGTGCTGCCCGAGGAGTATCTGGAGCCCGCACTGATGGCGGTCGAGCCGTGACCGCGACGGATTTCCTGGGGCCCGCGAGCCACGCCGCCGATGCCTGGCAACTGCTCGAGCGTTCCCGAAAGTTGACGGAGCCGGAGCTGCGCAGGGCCGTGGACCGGCTCGCCGAACCGGTGCGTTCGGTGGTCGCATACCACTTCGGCTGGTCGGACGAGGCGGGCCTGCCCGCCGACGGCGACTGGGGCAAGGGCGTGCGCTCGGCTCTGGTCCTCGCGTCCGCGCAGGCTCTGGGGGCACGGCCCGAGCAGGCCGTGGCGCCCGCCGCGGCGGTGGAGCTCATCCACAACTTCTCGGTGGTGCACGACGATCTCATGGACGGCGACGTGCTGCGCAGGGGCCGCCGCACGGTGTGGTCGGTCTTCGGCGACGCCCAGGCGGTGCTGTCGGGGGACGCGCTGCTGGTGATCGCCCTGGACGTCATCGCGGAACGCTCACCGGAGCTGTGCCTCGACGCCGTGCGCGAGTTGTGCGGGGCCCTTCTCGAATTGGTCGCGGGGCAAAGCGCGGACCTGTCCTTCGAGACGCGCACCGACGTGAGCCTCGACGAGTGCCTGCGCATGGCGGCCGGGAAGACCGCGGCGCTGCTCGCCGGGTCCTGCGCGCTCGGCGCGCTCGCGGCGGATGCGGACGACCGGCAGGTGCGCTGCCTGCGCGAGTTCGGCCACCGCATCGGTATCGCCTTCCAACTGGTCGACGACCTCCTGGGCATCTGGGGCGACACCTCGGCCACCGGCAAGCCCGTGGGCGCAGATCTGCGGCGCCACAAGAAGTCCCTGCCGGTGGCGGCCGCACTGTCCACCGGAACCGCCCCCGCCAACCGTCTGGCCGCGCTCTACCGCCGCACAGACCCCTTGAGCGACAACGAGATCCGCGAGGCCGCCTACCTCATCGAGGAGGCCGGGGGCCGCCGCTGGGCGCAGGAGGAAGCGGACCGTCAAAGGTCGGCCGCCATCGACTGCCTGACCACGGCGGACCTGACCGCGGACGGATTCCGCGCCCTGACCTCTCTCGCGGACCTGATCACGGGGCGCCAGATGTAGCCGCCCCTACCTACGAGTCGCCCAGCTGATGCGCCTGCTCCTGCCAGGTGTGGTGCAGAATATCCATTTCCGGCAGTGCAGCGTCGCTGACGAACAGGACCGAAGAACGCTCCTGGTAGTTGTAGAGCACCGCTGCGGCCGGTGCCCCCAAGGGCAGCAGGACCAGCGGCTCGATGGTCTCGACCGGATCCTCCCGCCAGTGCAGGGGATTGCGAAAGGTCACGTGCGAGCAGAAGATTGCCCCTCGTTCCGGGGCGAGAAACGGCCGCATCGACCGGTGCACCAGCCCCCGCGGGATACGTTGGATCAACCGGCGCACGGCCTCGCGGTGCGCCGCAGACTTCAGCGGGGCGGTGGCTCGGATGGCCGCCCCGAGGGAGCCCGCCCTGGGCGCGGCATGGCCGGGCAGCATGACGCGCAGAGCGACCGACCTGTTGCCGGGGACGGCGGCATCGGCGGGCGGACGGAAATTGACGGCCACGTTCAACGGCAGAACCGCGCCCGAGGCGTGCGCCGCATGCGCGGCCAACCAGTGGTTGAAGGTGCGGGCAACGCATGCGACGTAGGCGTCATTGGTTGTGCCGCCATGCCGACGAGCCGCCTCACGTAGGACGGCCGTGGGAACGTCGGCCCAGTGCAGCGACTGCTCCTGGGAGTAGCCGTATTCGGGGTGGGGCCACAGGTCGGTCTTCGCATTGGAACGAGCCAGCAGTGAGGCGACCGCCGCCGTCTGCCGCAGGGTCGGGGAGGGCGGGTCGAGCAGCACCCTGGCCACGCCGGACGATTGCGCATGCTCGATGGCACGGCCGCTGAAGAGGGTCTCCAATGTGTATGCCAGCGCACCGCCGTCCTGGAGCCCGTGCTGGGCCCGGTATACGATCGCGTACCTGCCGGACACGTATCCGTGCAGGATGGTGAGATCCCATCGCGGGCCTCCGGAGGGGAAGGGTGCCCGGCTGAGCTCCCGCATCACCGCCTGCACCGTCTCGTCGGCGGATACCTGCCGCTCGTGAACATGGTGCTCGAGCCGCGGCGGCCGCGCGGCCCAACGGGCGTGCAGCCCTTGCCCTTCCATCACCGTCGACAGCGCGGGCACGGCATCCAGCCGCCCTGCCACGTGGGAACGAAGGTCATCGAGCCGCGGCGGGGTCCCGCGCAGGTGCAGAACGGCACCGGCCGTCAGCCCGGGATACTCGTATATCAGTACATCCAGCGGTGACGGTCGACCGTCCGCTCCTGCCGCGGGCGGCGCCACGGAGCGGGCTGAAACCGGTTGCGATGGGCGAGAAATCATCTGAGGCCCTTCCCCCTCGTTGCTACAACAGCTGATGCTCCAGACGACGCAGCGACCGGTACGAGCGCTCGATCTCGGCGGCGTCCTCGTGCACCAGGAACACGACGCCCGGGGAGGAGTTGAGGTCGACCGTCGGGGTGGTCATTGCCTGGTCGGCGATGCGGAAGCGTACGCTTTCGAAAGCTGGAAGTTGTTGTAGCGCAAGCCGAAGCGTGTGGGCGGGTAGCGGTGTACGGCGGTGGGCGATCAGATTGACGCACCGTTCCGGCTGGCGCCGCGCATAGACCGGGGGCTGGGCCGCGAGGGCGCGACCGTCGCCGAGGAAGCAATCCATGGTGAGGTCCACCTGGTTCACGCCGGTGCCGCGATCGAGTGCCTGCGGGTTGGCCAGGCCCGACAGCCGGGCTCCGGTCTCCAGCAGCACCGGGCCGTCCGCCGTGTAGATCAGTTCGGTGTGCGCGGGCCCGTTCGCGATGCCGAGCGCGTCCAGCACGCCCGTGACGTATCGGCGAATCTCGGTGAAGCGCGGCTCATCCGGCGACAGCAGGTCCTCGTAGTCGTAGATCCTGCGGTCACGCACCGTCACCTTGCGGCTGATCCACGCATCGGTGAACCAGTGCCTGCCGTCCCTGCTCACCGAATTGACGATGTACTCGTCGCCGACCAGATACTCCTGGGCCAGCGCCGCCTCGTTGGTCCGCAGCATCAGATTCGTCTTACCGATGATCGCCCGAACCGCGGCGCGGATCTCGGCCTCCGTCGAGCTGATGAACACGTCGTCGGATCCCGCACTGTCCAGCGGTTTGATCACCGTGCGCCCGATGCCCGCCTCGCGGCGCCACTGCAGCAGCGCCTCCGCCGTACTGCCGCGTCGCTGCCTGACCGTGCGCAGCCCCGCGCCCGCCACCGCCTCCATCATGTGGAACTTGTCGCGCCGGGCGTGTGAAAGCGCCGGATCATTACCGCGCAGGCCCAGTTTGGCGGCGATCTCGTCGGCGGCCTCGACCCCGAACTCGCTGGCCGCGATGACCGCGACCGGCTCCAGCTCGCCCAGCCGGCGCAGCACGTCGTCGGCGCGGTCCGGGTAGGTGAGATCCTCCGCGAACAGCTCGGTCGGCAGGCTCGCGGAGAAGGTGGCGGGCAGTTCCGAACGCGACCGGACGTGGACCACCCGATATCGGTGCTGTGCCCGGCGCGCCAGCAGCGCTCCCGTGGACAGCGCGTCCACCAGCACCACCGTGGGCAGGTCGGAGTGATCTTCGGTCATCGTGTATCCCATCGGTCGATCAGGGGACCAGTCGGCTGTCGTACCGGTTCGCGACGTGGCCGAGCATCGCGTAGAGCCGGTCGGAGGCGAGCCTGTCGTGGTCCTCGCGCCCGGAGCACCCGGGCAGCGGAAGCCGCCCGGGTGACCCCCACCGCAACGCACCCGCGTCGTCGATGACGCAGGTTGTCGCGCCCAGGTTGTCGCTGTGCAGGCAGTACGGGATGTCGAGCAGCCCGGTCTCGAACGCCTCGATCAGCCCCGCTCCGATATCGGGGTCGAGATCGAGCACGGTGTCTATGAGAATCCGTGCCTCGTGGAGGACCTCGTCGAAATAGCCGTCCTCGGCAGGCCCCGGCGGATCGGGCGGCCCGGCCGCCTCCTGCGCCGCAAGGCGAAGCGCCGCAACGTTTTCGGCGACCGACGGAATCTGCCAGGCCTCCGACACGGTTTTCACGATCAGCCGTTCGCAGCCCGAATCGCGGGCCAGGCGGGCGCTGTCGCGAATGAGCCGGGTCGCGCCGTCCGGCGTCTTCGGGAAAAGGCCCATATAGGTGTAGAGCACCACGTGCCAGGTCACATCGCCCAGGTATGCGGCGGCCAGGGACCGCAGTGCCCGCAGCGCACCGCGGTCCTGCTCGGCCAGCGTCCCCTGCGCATAGCTGAGCGACATGTGCCGCAGCCCGTGCTGACGGAAGAAGCAGCCCTCCAGCACCGTCATCGCGACCAACAGCGACGGCGGGCAGAGCTGACCGAGCAGGCAGCCGCCGAAGCTCTCCACATGGCCGGACTCGGTTTCGTCGGCCAGTAGTCGGCAGCTGTCGGCCCAGTCCGAAACCGCTCGGCGCAGAGGCACTCTGCTGTAGGGCAGGCAGTAGGAGACCGGGCCGCCCTCGGTGGCATCCAGGCCGACCTCGATCAGCTTCTGGAAGACCCGCAACGGCAGTGCGGTCCCGTGACGCACCTGGACCGGAAATTGCGGCCCGTACAGTCCGGTGAGCAGTGCCCTGGTGTCCTCGACCGGATGCGAGATGAGCGGATATCCGTTCAATTCCTCTCCGGCGGCGAGACTTTCCAGCGGAGTGACGTAATCGCCGACGCGGGTGTAGCTGTCGAGCGTCAGCGTGCCGATCACCGGAAGGTCCAGGGCGGCAACCCGGGCGAGACCATTCCGCATGGCCTGCGGGCTGCCGAACCCCATGCGCGGCTGGACGACCAGCCGTCCCTCGCGGGCCCGGTCCGCCACGAAACGGTCGAGGTAACCGCTCACTTCATCGACCCGAGATCAGTTCGACGGTCGGGCGGCCCGATCGCGCATCGACGGTGTCCACCTGAGATTTGTGCGGATCGCCCGCGCGCACCCGGGCCATGACCGTGTCGTCGGCCGCGAAGTCCACCAGCGAGCTGCCGTAGAGCGTCCGCAGATGGGTGATGGTCAGCCCCGCAATGTCTTCCAGCCAGGCGGCAGCCTCGTCGCTGCCCGGTTCGCCGCGCAGCGCGGCGTGCAGTGCCGGGATCTCGTCGATGCGCTCGGGATGGCAGCGTTTCATGTAGTCCGCCAGCCGCGCACCCCGATCGGTGAACGGCGAGAAGACCATGGCAACCAGCGCCCGCTCCGGCAGCCCGAAGGCCTGCTCGGCGAATTCGCTTGCCAGCCTGCGCCGTTCGGCGATCCGCTCCGGCGACCGGTAGCGATCGAGGGCGAGCCGGATGAGTTCGTCGGGCATCTCCTTCTTGCGCATCATCGTCTCGGCGAACTGCAGATATTCGCCGATACCCGCCGCATAGGTGCGCCCCTCCACGTACTCGGCCCGCAGACCCCGCAGGTGCGCCATCAAAGTCGGGTTGGCACAGTCGGATTCGGTGAAACTGAAGGCCAGGTCGTCGAAGCGGAAGCCGAGGAAATCCACCACCAGGTCCCAGTGGTCGTGCACCCGATAGCTGACCAGGTCGTAGATGGAGACGAAGGTGGGCTGCACCGACCGGTCGCCGACGGCCACCTCGCGCTGGGCCAGCTCGTGCGCACCGTCGGCACCGAACAGTTCCCGGAAGTAGGCGTCGCCGATGCCGCGCAGCGCGGTCAGCAGATCCTGGAAGGTCATGCCGCGGCGCTGCACATCGATGCCGATTCCCTTGGCCAGGCGCAGAATCCACGCGGCGTAGAGCGCTTGTTCGCGCCGGGAATCACCGGTCATGATGGCGTCGACACCGCCGCGCCACCAGGCGGCGCGGCCGTAGAAATCGGCCACGGCGAGGTTGCAGCTGTTGCAGAAGGTGGGGCGTCCGTCGCCGGCCGCCCGGTGCCCGTTCATCAGCACGTCCAACCGGTTGATCGCCACCAGCTGGTCCGGCAGCGGCAGATCGACACGGAAGCGGCGGATTTCGGTGTGATCGACGGTGAGCAGTTCGGCCCGCTCGTCCTCGAGCAGCCCCAGCGCCGAATACACCCGATCGATGTTCTCCATCACCGCCCGGGGCACACCGGCGTGGCGCATATTCGCCACCCGCATGAGGAAGGTGCGGCCGTGGGTGAGCTGCAGATGCAGCTGCACCGCGCGGACGAACGCCACCACATAGGTGCTGTCCTTACCGCCGCCGTAGGCGACGAGGACCCGGTAGCCGGAGATCCGGTCGAGGCCACCGGCGGCCTCGATCAGCTTGTCGCCGACCGCCGCCACCCCGTGCCGCTCGGCGTCGGTGAAGAATCCGATCAGCCGGTCGTAGCGCGCCCGATCGTCGTGCCCGCTCACAACGCTTCCGCCTCGCACTCGAAGTTCTCCATGATCTTCCGGATTCCCGCCTCGACGACGTGCTCGTCGTCGTGCAGCAGGATGAAGCGCCCGTGATGCAGCGCGTCGTAGATGACCCCCGGGGGCAGCACCTCGCCCGGTGCGGGCAGCAACTCCCGCCAGACGATCGGCACCTGTTCGCGCATGGAGGTCACCCGCACCACCCGCTCGGCGTGTTCGGCGGATTTCGGCATGATCAGCCAACCCCCCGAGGTGTCAACGGTTTTCGTCGGCACCGCGACGGGACCGCCCGACAGTGCCCGCAGCCACAACTCGTAGAGGTTGACCCCGAAGGCCTTGTTGAGCAGATGCGGGACATCCGCGCCGCCCACCCGGCCACCGATCTCCAGGAAGACCGTCTCGCCGCCCGGTGTCACGAAGACCTCGAGGTGGAACGGCAGGCGGCGCAACCGCAGCGTCGCGACGACCTCCCGCGAGAACTCCTCGAGCCGTGTGCGCAGCGGCGAACGCCCCAGCAGCACCGAGCCGAGCGGGGTGCCGTGCGCGAAGGACAGGCAGTCGTTGATGTAGCGGGAGACCGCCTGGAAGACGACGTGGGAGTCGTCGTCCACGAATCCGTCGATGTGATAGATGTCCCCGGCGACGAATTCCTCGATCTCGTAACCGTTCAGGTCGACCTCGGCCAGCGCGGCCTCCAGCTCCGCCGCCGTGTGCACCTTCAGCACCCCGATACTGGCCGCGGAGCCGACCGGTTTCAGGATCAGCGGATATCCGCACGATGCCGCGAAGGCTCGCACCTGCTCGGCGCCGGTGCAGGCGGCGAAGCGGGGCACCCGCACGCCCGCCTCGGCCAGCAGTTGCTTCATCCGCACCTTGTCCCGGTAGACCGCGACCTCGGCGACGGTCGGGCCGGGAATTCCGACGGCCTCGCGCACCCGGGCCGCGATCTCCAGCGTGAACTCCGACAGGGCGATCAGCTCGTCCACCGGTCCGGCGCGCGCGACGATCTCGCGGACGGCCGCCTCGAGCTCGACCGGGTCGTTGACATCCTCGACCCGCACCCGACAGGCGATCTTCGCCGGATCCGCCAGCACACCCTCCGCGCCCGGACCGTCCACCACGTAGCTCACCCGGTTGGCGTCGTGATCGATGAACTCCTCGTAGCGGGTGAGCTCGTTGTCCCAGCGGTTCCCGTCGAAGTACCGCGGCCAGCGGTTGACGACGACGATATGCATCAGATCACCTCCGGTGTGACGTTCTGGCTGTCCCACGGAGCGATCGGCGCCGGATCCGCGCGCCAGGCCGAAAAGCCCTGCGCCATACCGAAACGCAGGAAGCCGCGGAAGCGGTCGATGGCGTCCTCACCGGTGAAGACGTCGGTATAGCCCAGCTCGAGCAGTTCGCGGCGGACCCGGTCGTCGTCGGAGACCGCAGTGGTCAGCTTGCCGCCGATGACGCAGGGGATCTCGAGTCCGCGTTCGCGCAGCGTGGACAGCAGCACCTGCCCGCCGTGGAAACCGTGTCCGTTGACGCTCGATACGACGAGCAGCTCGGGCCGGTCCTGCCGGACGGCGGCCGCCACGTCGTCGATCGGAGTGCAGGTGCCGAGGTTGCGCACCCACGCGCCCTGCTCCTCGAGCAGCTTCTGCAGGTACACCAGATTCCACAGGTGCGCATCGGATTCGACGGTGCTCAGCACGCACCTGAAGCTCATATTCATGCCACGACCTCAACTGTTGCGTTTTCGCGAGCCGACAGTGCCTTGCGAAAGCTGGCCATTGTCAACGGCAGGAATACCGCGCCGAACAGGCAGAGCAGGCAGCCCATCCACAGCGCCAGCCGCTGGGGGCCGATGGTGGTACTCAGACCACCGATCATCAGTCCCGCGATCGGATAGGAAATCAGGTTGAGCAGATAGAACGGCCCCATGACCTTGCCGAGGTGCTCGCCGGGAATCACCTTCAACCGCTGGGTGCGGTTGTAGACGTTGTAGAGCGCGACGCCCGCGAGCACCAGGACGAACGCCGGGGCATAGATCGGGTAGGACGGGGCGGCGGCGGCCGCCATGAACGCCACGCACATCAGGCAGAAGCCGGTCACCCCGATGAGCCCGATGCCGAAGCGCCGCAACACCAGCGGAATCAGGAGCAGATTGAGCAGGCCGGTCACACCGACCGCCGCATTGAGCAGCCCGTACGCGGCGTCGGGCGCGTCGAAGACATCGGTGATCAGCGCGGGGTTCACCGCGAGCAGCACGGCGACCACCAGGTTGATGGTGAAGTTGAGGATGCCGAGCAGCAGTACCGGGCGGATGCTCACCAGCAGCCGCCAGCCGATCGCCAGCTCCGCGAGCACCTCACGGGTGGTCTGGCGGACGGCGGGGCCACGCTCCGGCCGGGGGAGCGGCAGCCAGGTCAGCGCGCTGATGCCGAAGGCGGCGGCCGCGATGAGCAGCAGCCACAGCTTGCCGAGCAGCAGCGCGGCCGCGGTCGCCAGGGCGGGCCCGAGCGCCATGGCCAGCAACTCCATGTTCTGCACCAGCGACTGCATGGTCGCGACCTGAGTGCCCTGGGCCAGCTGCGGCACCATCTTCTCGATCGACATCCGGATCGGCGCCACGCAGACCGACAGGAAGGCGCCACCGGTCATCAATATGGCTGCGGTCCAACCGGGTTGGGCAAGGCACACCAGGACGACGGTGATCAGGATGAGCGCCCGCATCACCGCGACGCGGCTGAACAGCCGTGCGCCGCCGTCGCGGTCGGCGAGCAGTCCGGCGAACGGATAAGCGATCAATCCGGGCAACCATTCCAGCGCGAAGGCGAAGCCGAGGCTCGACACCTCCTTGGTGTCCTGGAAGATCAACAACGGCACCGCGAACAGCACAACCTGTTCGGCGATCAGCCCGAGCAGTACACCGGTGCCGAACAGTGCGCGATGCCGCGACATCGCCTGCCGCATCATGCCGGCTGTCCGCCGCGTTCATGTTCCCGGATGAGCGGCAGCACATGGGTGTAGAAGATCCGCATCTCGCTGCGCGTGGGCCAGCCGGAGAAGATGAACTCGCTGACGCCCGCCGCCTTGTAGCTGTAGAGGTAGTCGGCCACCTCCTGATAGCTGCCGACCACGCACAGCGCGGGCCCGCCGCGGTAGGGCACGAAGCCGGAGTAGATCATCGGCGACAGCCAGTCGTTGTCGGCCTGCGCGGCGAGCCGGAAGGAGGTCTTCACGGCCTCGGAGTCGGCGGCCGCCACGAACTGCTCGACCCACGCCCGGTGCGCTTCGTCCGGATTCTCTTGCATCGCGGCGAGATCCGCGAGAGCCTGCGCGCGAGTCTCCCTGGCCAGCACATGCATCCGAATGCCGACCCGGGTTCCCTTGTCCAGCACCGGCCGGGCCGCGGTCGCGATGCCCTCCGGTGTGTCGCCGTAGCGCAGCCAGCAGTCGCTGTACATGGTGGCCGTCTCCTGGGCGATGCCGGAGGCGCCGCTGAGATAGATCGTCGGCCTGCCGCCGCCCAGATAACCCAGTCCGAGGTCGGCCTCCTTGATCACATAATGGTCGCCTTCGTAGGACAGCGGTTTCTCCCCGCGCCAGAACCGATGGCAGATATCGAGGAATTCCTGGGTGCGGGCGTAGCGTCCGTCGTGGGCCACGTAATCGCCGTAGTAGGCCTGCTCCGCCGGGGAGATGCCGGCCACCAGGTTCAGCGCGATCCGTCCATTGGACATCCACGAGATCGTGTTCACCACCTGCGTGAACAGGGTCGGCGAGAGCAGGCCGGGCCGGTAGGCGAGGATGAAGGTGACGCGCTCGGTCTCCCGGACCAGTGCGCCGATCATCGGCAGCGGGTCGGGCATGTAGTGGGCGATCCCCATCAGCAGGGAGGGGACGCCGAGTTCGTCGGCCTCCTGGGCGAAGTCCACGATCCCGTCGAAGTCGAGCGCGCCGACCTGATACTTCTCGGTGGCCTTCTGCTGCCCGCTGTCCAACGGCGAACACCAATGGAAACTCAACTGTCCCGAGTCGGCGTTTGCTGAATCGGACAGTGGAGCGAAGTTCGGGCGGGCGGTGTTCATTGTGTTTGGCGTTCACTTCCGGTTTCGAAACGGAGGCGGGAAGGTAATCAACATCGATGTTGGTAGTAGCTGATCGAATGCCACCTGCGCGCAATTCACGCATGAGGGATATGGAATAACCCCCGACGCTCTCGGCGGAATTCGAACACCGTCTCTGGCCCCCGACCCTGCGATGAAAGGTACACCGATAGTTACCCGCGGTGGAACCCCCCGGTTGGGGGATGGACGGTCGCGGCCGAGTACGGAAGCGTCCATCCCCCGATCGGGGGGTTGGATACTTCCGTTCGGGCACGAGACAATTTGGCCGCGGTGGGGACCGGTGACGGCAGCGCTATAACATGATGGCGTCACGGGGTCCGGGGTACGACGAAGGTTCGCTCATTTCTCGATAACCTGAGGGGGAGGATAACTCGAATACTCGGTACCCGATACTGTCGTTACTACTATTCGAAACGGACCGGACTTGACTGCTGGATCGACTGAATCGACCGGATCTGCGCTCCCACCGCCGCGTGCGCATCTCACGTCGGAACGAACGATTGCGGCCCTGGCCGTGCAGGGGCGATTCCTGGCCGCCGCACGGGAATTCCTCACCGCGGAGGGATTCACCGAGCTCCTGCCGCCGATCATCGGTCCGGTGACCGATCCGGGGGCACGGGGCGCAAAGCAGGTCGACATCGACTACTACGGTCATCGGTACAAGCTGATGACCAGCGGAATCCTCTACAAGCAGGCGTCGTTACTGGCCTTCGACAAGATCTTCCACGTGGCCCCCAATGTGCGCCTGGAGCCACTGGAGACCGCGGTGACCCATCGGCACCTGGCCGAATTCCACCAGCTCGACGTGGAGATCGCGGGCGGAACCCGCGCGGACGCCATGGATGTGGCCGAGCGCCTGACGAAGTACGCGGTGGAATACGTGCTGAGCAGCGCGCTGCACGAGCTGCAGATCCTGAACCGCGATCCGGAGCAGCTGAAGCAGGTTCTCTCCGGCCCGTACGACCGCATGCGTCACTCCACCGCGGTGACGGAGGTCCGCAAGCTGGGATATGACCAGCGCGAACACACCGAGATCGAGTGGGAGGGCGAAGAACTGCTCTCCGAGGCCGCCACCCGCCCCTTCTTCATCTGCGACTACCCGAAGGGCTCTCGCGGCTTCTACGACAAGGAGAATCCCGACCAGCCCGGCGTGCTGCACAACTTCGACCTGATCTTCCCGGGCGGGTTCGGCGAGATGATGAGCGGCAGCGAGCGGGAGTCGGACTATCGCACATTGCTGACTCGGATACGCGAAACCGGTGAGAACCCAGCCAAATACGAGTGGTATCTCACGGTGGCCCGCGAGGGTCTGCCATCGAGTGCGGGCTTCGGCCTCGGAGTCGAACGGTTCACCCGCTTCCTGTGCGGTTCGGACGCGGTCTGGCAGGTCACCGCGTATCCGAAGCTGCCGGGGGAGCGGCGTCCATGAGCTTTCTGACGGCACCCGGATTCCCGGAACGGGAAGTGCGGGCGCGGGCGCGAGCGGCGGCGGGGTCGGCATTTCCCGAGTACGAACGCTACAGCTGGACACTGTTCGGACAGGGGTACGACGCGGTGGCGCCGAACCCTCACGCGCCGGACGCGATCGACCGTGCTCGGCTGGTACCACCGGTGTTCGTGCCGTTGCGCGAGGAGAAGATGTTCGATCTGGGCCGGGAGCCACTCGCGGGAGATGTCGATCCGACCACCACCATCGGTGGTCTGCGTTCGACCCTGCCGGTGTATGTGTCCGCGTTCGGATCCACCGCGGTGGCCGACGGCGATCTCGGGGATGTGGTGGCCCGGCAGGCCGGCGCGGCGGGCGTGCCGATGGTGATCGGCGAAAACATCGTGCCCGTCTCCGGATACGGCCGAATGGAGCAGGAACGGCCGAGCTCACTGCTGCGGCGGCTCACCGAATACACCAAGAATGCGCCCGAGGACGTCGGGGGCGTGATCGTCCAGCAGAGTACCGAGGACGCCGACGCCGAGGTCTGGAACTTGGTGTACAGCGACCCGGCGAGCGAGCCGCTGCTGGTCACCGGTCGTCTGGGCTTCGAGCTGAAAGTGGGACAGGGCGCGAAGCCAGGCCTCGGCGGCATGACACTCATACCCCGGGAACGAGCCGCCGACCTGTCGGCGCAGTACGACATCGTCGACATCTACGACGGTCCCGCCGCCCCGGTGCTGCGCTCGGCCACCCCCGGCACATTCACCAACGAGATTCTGCGCCAGCAGATTCGGCTGATGCGCAACAACTATCCGCGCTGCCGCATCTGGGTGAAGCTGCCACCGGCCCGGGACGTGGCCGACGCGGCCGAGGTCGCGTGGGCCGCCGGCGCCGATGCGGTCACCGTCGACGGGGCCGAGGGCGGCGCGGGCTGGGCCCCGCGGGCATTTCTCGACCACGTCGGCCTGCCGCTGGCCGAATGCCTGCGCCGCGTGGCCGATCGCGAACGGCACGGCCACAGCCTGCTGGTCTCGGGACGGTGCTGGGAGGGGGCCCGAGTCGTAAAGTGCTTGGCACTGGGCGCCTCTGCCGTCGGGCTGGGCAGGGCGGCGCTGGTCGCCGCCGACGAGGACGCCGATCAGGGGCTGACCAACCTGCTGGCATGTCTGAATCTGGAGCTGCGGCTTCTCGTCAGCGCGCTCGGCAAGTACCGGATCGAGGACTTGAACGTCGAGGATGTCTGGCTTTCTCCGGGCACCTAGGAACGGGAGGACTGGAATGAGCACGATGCAACCGTCGCGTGTGGCGGTACTCGGTCCCGGCGGTGTCGGGGGACTGGTGGGTGCACTGCTGGCGCGGGCCGGGCACCGAGTGATCTTCCTGGGCGGCCCGGATACGGCGCAGGCGCTGCGGGAACACGGGGTGCGCGTGCGCAGCGGGACGTTCGGGGATTTCGCCGTGCAGGTCGAGGCGGATACCGAATTGCGAGAACCGGTCGATGCGTGCCTGGTCACCGTCAAACAGCACGCCCTGGGCACGGCACTCGACCGCGTCCCAGCCGCCGCGCTGGGGGACGGCCTGATCGTGCCGCTGCTCAACGGAATCGAGCATCCGGCCGTCCTGCGTGAGCGGTACCGGCCGGATCGCGTCGCGCCCGGCGTGATCAGGGTCGAGTCGACCCGGACGGCGCCCGGATCCATCGTGCACGGCAGTCCGTTCGCCGAGATCGACCTCGCCAGTTCCACCGCGCCCCGGGAACGGCTCGACGCGCTGGCGGCGGTGCTCGACGGCGCGGGAGTGCGCGCCCAGGTACGAGATGACGAAACCGCCATGCTCTGGGGCAAATTGTTCTTCCTTGCCCCGTTCGCCCTGACGACCACGCGCTATCGGTGTCCCGTCGGCGATATCCGCACCAGGCACCGCGCGGAGCTGCTCGCCCTCCTCACCGAGATCGCCGAAGTGAGCCGCGCCTGTGGCGTACCCGCCGACATCGATGCCGCCCTGCGCTTCTACGACGGATTCCCGGCGGAGGCCAAATCGTCGATGCAGCGCGATGCCGAGGCCGGACGCCCGCTGGAGTTGGATGCGATCGGCGGCGCGTTGCTGCGTATGGCACAGCAGCATTCGGTGCCGGTGCGGCTGACCGAGCGACTCGTCGAAGAGGTGGGTCGGCTGAGCACGGGTTCGACTCCGGCGACGGCCGAACCGTAGTCGTCGCGCGAGCCTATTCCTCCTCTCGTTCTGCCAGGATCTGCTTCGCCGCGTTGTCGAGCGTCACCAGCACCCACTGCTCGAGGTCGAATCCCGTCTGCTGCGCTGCCCTGTGCCACGACCGGATATGACTGTCGGGCACCGAGAGCCGCCGCTTCGGCTCGAACCGCCGACCTTCGCGTTGCTGCTCGCGCGCGGCGCCGATCGCCTCGCGGAGTTGCTTGGTGGTCCATCGCATCCGCTCTGCACGATCGAGCCACAATTCCTGCTCGTCGACCGGAAGGGAGGCGACATCGGCGTGATGCTGGAAACTCAGTGACGCCCGCCGCCGATGGAACTCGAACCGCCGGGAGACCCACGCATAGTTGCGGAGCGTCTGATATTGCAATCCGGCAGAGCGAATTCCACGCTGATATCGGTCGGTGTAGTGCTGCTTGCCGTATACGAGCCAGTCGCCGAGCCACCACGACGAAGAATTGACAATCCCGCTGAGTTGGCGTCCGGCCCGCTCCCAGTCCTCGAAAGACAGACCGGTCGGCATTTCCAGGCTTATCTTGGTCGTCAGCACCTGCCCGCGACGCGATTCCTCACGACCGGACCGTTGCTGTCGGGATGCTATCTCCCGATTTCTGCGATGCGCGGGCGTCCTTGCGACTCCTAGGTCGCATGCCTCATCCGTCATTGTGCCTCCACGCCACAGCCCATCGAACCAATGGAGGACCTAGCAAATCTTATACGCTCTGCCACGGCTTTGGCCACCCTGCAAATATCTCTCCCGGAAATAAAAGCCTCACGAAATGAGGAAGGTACGCAATGCGGTGATCAGCGCGGCCGGATTGTCCTCCTGCACATTGTGTCCCGCATCCGGTACCACCGCGAGTTCGCCGCGCGGGATGCGCTCGACCAAGCGTTCGGCGGTGGCCTGGGAGAGCACCTTGCTGCGTTCGCCGCGCACCAACAGCACCGGCACCCCGGCCAGCCGCTCGGGCAGGCGATCGACGGCCGCGAGAATCGCCGGGAAGTCGGGTGGGCCCGGATCGGCCTTCGGCACCCAATTGCCCTCGGGCGCACGGCGAAACAGTGTGCTCATGCGGTAGCCGACGACCGCGCGGTTGGCGCGGGGATTGACCCGCATCGCGGCCTCCACGACCGTCTCGAGTTCCCGCACCGGACCGAGCCCGAGAATGAACTTCCGCATTCGCGCGGTGCTGTCGAAGTCCGAGCCGGGTGCGACATCGATGAGCGCCAGCCCCTCCACCAGGTCGGGACGCGACTCGGCGACCTGGGCCGCGACCACGCCGCCGAGCGACATGCCGACCATCCGGACCCGATCGAAGCCGAGGTGCTCGGCCGCCGCGACGACGTCGGCCGCCATGGTGTCGATGCGGTAGTCGTCGGACCAGTCGCTGTCGCCGTGACCACGCAGATCCAGGGCGACCAGCCGGGCATCGCCGCGCAGGCCGAGGCAGACGAAATCCCATGTGTGCGCGGTCAATTTGCCGCCGTGCAGCAGAAGTACGGGGGATCCTGTTCCGCCCCAGTCCAATCCGTGCAACCGGCAGCCCGCACGGGAGTAGTGGAACTCGCGGGGCGGCGTCGGATCGTCGATCGCGACGCCCAGCGTCGCCGCGAGCTCGGTCATCGCCGGAATCGTGGATTGTGCGTGCACGGCGCCGCCTCCCTTACCTCGATCCTCCAAG
The DNA here is from genome assembly GCF_015477765.1 of Nocardia transvalensis. Lineage (GTDB taxonomy): Bacteria > Actinomycetota > Actinomycetes > Mycobacteriales > Mycobacteriaceae > Nocardia > Nocardia transvalensis_A. Next base: position 668,077 of record NZ_JADLQQ010000002.1, read on the forward strand.
GTAGGGGAGTTTACCTTGACTGGTCAAGGTAAACTCGGCGAATGTCCACTCGTGTGCGGCGCAAACCCGATGACGCCAAGCGGATGATCCTCGAGGCGGCGAGCAAACTGCTCGCCGCGGGCGGTCCGGCCGCCGTGCAGGTGCGTGCCGTCGCCGCCGCGATCGGGGTATCCGACGCCGCGGTCAATCACCACTTCGGCACGCGTGACCAACTGCTCGAGGCGCTGCTGCGCTTCGGCGGGTCCACCCTGAAGGCCGAACTTCACACCGTGCTGGGCGCGTGGACCGACGGCCCGATCGACCCGGCTGAGCTGGTGCGCACGCTGTCTGCGGTGTACGCCGACGGTTACGCCGAACTCGCGCTCGCGCTGCACCGGTCCGGCTGGCGGGATACCGGCAGCGGAATGCTCGATGAGGTGGTGGACCGGCTGCACGCCCAGGCGCGGCAACACTGCGCGGCCACCGGACGGACACCGCCCTCGCGCGAGGCGATCCAGCTGACGGTGGCCGCATTGCACCAGGCCGTCGCGATGGAGCCGTTGTTCGGCGGTGAATTCCGCAGGAGCGCCGGACTGGACGCGGCCGCGCGCGATCGCATGCTCGACTGGTGGATCGAGACCCTGAGCGCGACACTTGCCGGAGAGCCTGGCCGGACGGATTCCACCGATCGGGCCTGATCGAAACACGAAGCGGTCCAAGGGTCTTACCCGATCGGGGGACCCGAGAAGTGTGGGCTGTCCGGTCGAAGATCGGAAGTGGAGCATGAGGTTCGAGCGCGCCCCGACAGGTACTCGAATCGCTTGCTGTGAGGAACAATTGAGACAATCGAACAGCGGCATCGTCGCGGCGGGTTATCGGACCGGCGTGATCGCGCTCGACGTGGATGGCGGGCCCGGCGATCCGGTCGTGGTGGCGCTGGCGGTGCATGTCCTCCTCGACCGCGTCTTCACCATCCGCACCGATATCGTGATCGCCGCCGGGCCGGATACGCGGCCGTTCCGGGTCGATGTGTCCGCGGTGGACCCCGACACCCACACCCCGGCCGATCTGCACCGGCTCCACCTCGCGGCTTCCGAATCTCCGGCGGCACCGACAGTCGGCGGACACCTCATCTCGATCGGTGGTGCCACCGACGAGTTGATCGACCGACTGCGACCGGCGACGGCTCTCGGATTCGATCCGGCCACCGGCACACTGACGCTGAGCACGGCCGACCGGCTCGGCATCGATGAGCACGATGTCCTCACCAGCATCGCACGACTGTGGTCACCGTCGGCCTGGGCCACCGACGGCCTGCCCATCCAGCAGATCGCCGCCACGCTGGCCGCCGACCTCTGCACCGGCGCCGGGCATCTCGCGCCGATCGAGGGACAGCCGCAACAGTTCGTGACGCGGTTCGTCGCCGTCGCGCGTGCCCACCCTGATCGGGTCGCCATCGAAACCGCCACGCGCACCATCACTTATGCCGAGCTGAACGCCACGGCGAATGCGATCGCCGCCGATCTGAGCGACCGCGGCCTGCGACGCGGGGATGTGCTGCTGCTGGTCCCGCGCCGCGACGAGCAGCTGGTCGCGATCGTGGTGGCCGCGATGAAACTCGGTGTCGCCCTAGCCATTGCCAACCCCGCGGCCCCGCCGGCCTATCTGCGTGTGTGCGCCGAGGCCGCGAACGCCGCGGCGGTTGTCGACATGGCCGGTCTCGAGTTGCCCGACGCCTGGCGTGACCTGCCCGCCGCGCCCACCGGCACCGAGGATGAACGGTACGACCAGGAGCGGCTCGGCCCGGACGAGTGCGCGGTGGTCACCTTCACCTCCGGCACCTCGGGCACACCGAAGGCCGTGCGTGGCCGCTACAGCTCGCTGACCTACTTCTTCGACTGGATGGATCGCCATCTGGGACCGCTGCGGGACGCCCGTTTCGGCATGTGTTCGGCGCTGGGACACGATCCGCTGCAACGCGACATCATCACCCCGCTCTACCTCGGCGCCACCATCGTCGTCCCACCCGCCGAGGAGATGGTGTCGGCGGCGTTCGGGCAGTGGCTCGACGAATCCGGGGTGCAGGTGGTGTGCGTCAATCCGTCGGCGATCACTCTGCTCGCCATCGCCGCCCGAACCCTGACGCAGCTGCGGATGGTGTTTCTGGTCGGCTCCACTCTCACGCGTGAGCACGTCGAGACACTCGTGGCCCTTGCTCCGCGCGCCCGCATCGTGAATCTGTACGGCGCGACCGAAACACAAAGGGCCGTAGCCTTTTTCGAAGTCGATCGCCAGGACTCCGAGCTGCCCGCAATCGTGCCGGTGGGGCACGGGATGGCCGATGTCGACGTCCTGGTGCTCACCGCGGCAGGCCGGGTCTGCGTGCCGTGGCAGACCGGTCAGATCGCGGTGCGCTCGCCCCAGATCGCGCTCGGCTACATCGGCGACCCGGCCCTGACCGAGGCCCGATTCCGCACCGGCCTGCCCGCCGGAACACCGCCCGCGGACGATACGCCGACCTATCTGACCGGGGACCTCGGCTACCGAACGATCCGCTACGGCGTCCACTACGCCGGACGCGCCGACAGCCAGGTGAAGATCAACGGCTACCGGGTGGAGCTGCACGACCTCACGGCCCGATGCCTGGCCATGCCCGCGGTGCGCGACGCCGCCGCCATCAGCTTCGACCTCGACGACGCGCCCGCGCTCGCGGTCTTCCTCGTACCGGAGTCGCCGACGATCCGATTCGAGCCCAACGCTTTTCGCGCCGCACTGGCCGAACGGCTCCCGTCCTATATGCTGCCGCACCGGGTGATCACGATCCCCGGCCTGCCGATGACTCACAACCGGAAGATCGACACCGACGCGCTCGGCAGATATCTCGAGGATCCGGATGCGCCCGCGCCCACCGCATCACACGGCTCGGCGGGAGTGGTGCACGACTATCTGCGCCGCCTCACCGGCGTCGACGACCCGGATCTGTCCGTCCCGCTGGCCGACCTGGGCGTGGATTCGTTGCGGTTCGCCGCCCTGCTCGGCCGCCTGCCCGCCTCCGCCCGGGCCGACGCCACCACCGCGCTCAGTGCTACCGAACTGCTGACCGGACTCGACGGGGCCGCTCCCCGGACCCGGCCCGCCGCGACCACCGGCAACGGTGCGGCCGAACCCCTCGATGTGCGAAAACTGCTCGGGCCCATCACCCGGGTCACCGAGACGGCCATCGAGGCGGCGGGGCGGCGACTGGATCATCTGTGTTCCAACAGCTACCTCGGCCTGTCGAGCGACCCCCGCATCCGTGCCGGGCTGGTGGAGTTCGTCCGGACGACGCCGTCGCTGGGGTCGCACGGCTCGCCCGAGGTCAACGGGTACACCCTCACCCACGAACGCCTGGCCGGAAATCTGCGCGCGCTGCTCGATCGTGACACGGTCATCCTCTACAGCTCCGCCTACCTGGCCAATATCTCCGCGATCCCGGCCCTCGCCGGGCCCGGGGACCAGCTGTTCGTCGACGAACGATGCCATCGCTCGGTGCGCGACGGCTGTCTGATGTCCGAGGCCACCCTGCATCCCTTCCGGCACAACGACTCCGACGACCTCGACGCGGCGTTGCGGCGCACGCGGACCGGTGGGCGGCGGGTCATCGTGAGCGAGGCGATCTTCAGCGTCGGCGGCGACATTGTCGATCTTCCGGGACTGGCCACCTGCGCCCGCGAGCACGATGCCCTCCTGATTCTCGACGAGGCCTCCTCGATCGGTCAGCTCGGCGACGGCCGCGGCATCGAAGCGCATTACGAGTTGCCGGGGTGTGTGGATGTTCGCATAGGGTCCCTGGGTAAGGCGCTGGCGGCGGGCGGCGGGTTCGTCGCCTGCTCCGGCGAGTTCGCCACGCGCCTGCGACGACATCGCGGCGCCACGTTCTCCACGGCCCTCTCACCACTGGCGGCGCATCTGGCCGCCGACGCCGTCGGCCTCGTGCTCGACGACGGCCCCGCGCTCACCGCGCGTCTGCACACCAACCGCACGATCTGGGCCGAGGCGTTGCAAGCGGCCGGATTCGACATCGGATCCTCGCAGAGCTCGATCGTTCCGCTGTATCTGCCCGGGGCGGACGACACCGCACGCTGGTTCCACGCCGCCCTCGATGCCGGAATCTTTGCCCTCCCGCTGTCGGGGAATTGGACCGGGCGGCCCGGGGGCGGATTGCGCACCACCGTCACGGCCGTTCACGACCCCGACGCGCTGGGCGAGATCGCCGACCGGCTCGTTCGCAGCCTCACCGTCACCGCCGCACGATAGGTACCGATCCGATGACGACATCAGCCCCTGCCGACCCGGTCTTCGCCGTGGTGGGTGCGACCCGGGGCATCGGGGCCGCCACCGTCGAGGTGCTCGCCGCCGATCCCGCCCGCCGCGTCGTCTTCTGCGGTCGCGACCGGGAGGCCGGTGCCGCGCTGGCCGAGAAGCTCGGTGACACGGTCGATTTCGTGGCCGCCGACGTCACCCGTCCCGACGAGGTCGAGCAGTTCTTCGCCGCTGTGGCCACGCGTGGACGCCTGGTGGGCGCGTTCAACTGCGCGGGGGTGATCGGCACCGACACGATTCTGCGCGGCACCCACTTCCACGACGCCGATCCCGCGCAATTCGACGCCGTTCTCGCGGTCAACGTCACCGCCCTGGCCCGCTGCCTGCGCCACGAACTACGCCTGATGGTGGACCACGGTGGCGCGGTGGTGAACTGCTCGTCCGTGGCCGGGCTGCGCGCCGCCGACAGCCTGTCGGTGTCCTACACCGCCGCCAAACATGCCGTCGTCGGCATGACCAGAGCCCTGGCCGTCGAATACGCCCGGCACGGGATCCGTGTCAACGCCGTCTGCCCCGGCGTCATCGACACCGATATGCTCGCCGGACTGCACGACCAACTACTGGAACACCTGCGCGCGAAAAACCCTGCGGCCCGCATCGGTACGCCCGCCGAGGTCGCCGACACGGTGGAGTTCCTGCTGTCCGACCGCGCCGCCTACATTTCGGGCACCACAGTGACCATCGACGCGGGCGGTCTCTACGGCGCTCTATAAGTCAGGCCGCGAGCAGATAGCGATCGGCGGCGGTGGTGATCGCCGGGTCGCGGCCGTACACCCCGTGCCCGACACCGTCGCGGGTGAGCAGTGTGCTGCCGAGCAGCAGTTGCTGCGCCCGCACGGCTGCGGGGTACGGGGTGATGGGGTCGGTGGTGGTGGCCAGGACGAGGACCGGATGGGCGGTGCGTGCGGGTGTGGCGGTCGGAGGATTGCCCACCGGCAGCGGGCCAGCCGAACTCCGGGCGAGACGATCACGGGTAGGGGTGCGGGCGATACGGGCCCGGCCTACCGATCGTGGCCTGACCGGGCAACGGCAGCCGCGCGCACGCTTCGCGAACCTCCATATGCGGCAGGCGGGTTGCCAGCACGCGCGCCACGGCCGGTCCCTCACCTCCCGCACCGGCCAATTCGACGGCGGCCACCTGGGATCCGGCGTCGACCAGTCGCGCTACCACCTGCATATCGTTTTCTCCGCGCCGATCGATCACCTCGTCGGTCGGCGGGCCGACCAGCGTGTCGAGCAGAGAGAACCGGTCCGGGTGGCAGTAGTAGATGACGTGGTCTTCGAAGCTGTCGAGGGTGTCGGTGGACCGGCCACGGTGCAGGCTGGCCAGCAACCGGATCTGCACCATCTCGGCGAGCGCATGCCCGATCCGCTCGGCCGGGAGCGGATGTGCGCTCAAACCCACTCCGAAGGCAGGCATTTCGAGGTGCCGGGACAGCGCGACCACGACTCCCGTTCCGACGGGACTGCGGGCCTGCAGCAGCTGGGTGTGCCACCCCAGAGCCCGCTCTTCGGCCAGGAATTCGGCGTGGTCTGCCAGTGCCCAGCCGGTGAGCAGTTCCATCGGCGTACCGGTCTGCCAGTAGCCCATGACGGTGGCCCGCTCCAGCAGTTCGTACAGACCGTGCGCAGCCGCCTGCCGGGCGGTTGCGCCGGACGCGAGCCCGACGGTGGTGACCTCGGTGAGCCGTTCGGCCGCGGGGGAGGGGCGCAAGCCCACCAGCGCTTCGGGCACCCATATCGTGTCACCATCCGGATAGCGACGGCCCCGGGTCCACGTCAGGAGCCGATCGGCGGTGTACCGAGGATAGGGCCAGCGATCCGGGAAGACCGGTGTGCCGAGGTAATCCGTGATCGCGAAGGCGGATCCGTCCTCGAAATCGGCCGACTTCGCCTGTCGGGAACCGGGGTTGGCCCATGCCCGGCTGCACTGCCGCTCCACCAGCTCGCCGACACACGAGTTCGCCGCCGCCTCGGGATCGAGGTCGCATCCGGCGACCGCCACGGGCGCGGAGTCGGTCTCGCATTCACCGAGAATCAGGACGTGCCCGTGCAGTTCGGGCCGGGGGCGAAAGTAGCGGATGTCGACCGTGGCCGGTGACTGCCAGATCGGAGCCCAGCGCGCGAAGGCGGCGGTCAGCGCGGGCTCGATTCCGGCGAGCTGGTCCGGACTTCCGAAGGCACGCAACCGCAACACCCGGGGTTCGGTCTCGGCGGTGCCGGACCGGGGTGCGGGCGTTGCCGGTGCGGCGTTCACTTCGAACCTGCTGTCTTCTCGGCTGTTTCGGGCGCCGAACCGGCGGTGCGCACGAGCCCGCGCTCGCTCCACTCGTTCATCGTGTCGGCGATATCGATGCGAATCTGCTCGGGAACGCCGTCGTATCGGCGGGCGCATTCGTCGGCGAGTTCGTCCACCGAACGCGGTTGGTCCAGCAGCCGCCACAGCGTCGCGGCGGTGCCTTCCAGCACGAGATAGGCGCCGCCCAGCGGAGTGAGCAGGATGCGATCGCCGAGATCCTGGGCGGTGACCGTCGGGGCGGGCCGGTACCGGATGTGACTGGCTGTCATGATTGTCGGGTTCCCCTTTCGAGTCGATGAGACGGCGCACCGACCAGGCGCAGCACTACGTTCGTGATACGGAAGGCGATTCGCTGGGTGAGCACGGCCGCGAGAACCACCGCCAGTGGCAGGCGCCGTCGCTGTGCCGCGACGACCCAGCGGTCGGCCGCGGCGACGATGCGGCCCGATCGCCGGGCCACCGGGCCGATCAGATGCACGGTGGTGGTCTTTGCGCGCCGGGTTGTCCTGGCCGCGATCACGGTGCCGAGCACCGAATCCAGTGGTACCCAGAATGCGGAGTACGGGTTGTTCCGGTCGTAGTTGTCGGCGCACTGCAGGATTTCCGTACCGTCCTCGCCGGTGCGCCAGGCAGCGATGCGGTGGGCGGCGAGAATGTCCTGCGGAAGTTCCACCAGCGCGATGCTGCCCACCGCGGCGGCCGGATCCGGTGTACCCCAGGCGATCCGCACGCGGGTCGCCGTGCCGAACAGCGGAGACATGCTGCGCGATGCGTCGAGGATCGAGATCTCCGTGGTGGTTCCGGCGGCACGATACCGTTCACGCAGCAGTCGACGGGCAAGGCTGCGGGATGAGGACGGCCCGGCACTCGTCGGGCCGGGCACCGCATGCACCGCGCGAATGCGGTGCGGCATGGTCGCGGTGGCGCCCTCGCGGTAGGGGTGGCGTGCCGCGACCGACAGGACACGCCCCTGCGGGCATGCCAGATCGGTGAGCGGTCCCGCCAGGGGACGGATATCGACTTCGAGTGCGGCATTTTCGGTTCGCAGCGCCGCGGCCACGCGCTCGGCGTCATCGCGGCGATCCACATGCATCACCGCGGTCTCCTCGTCGCGATGTTCGAGGACGAAGCCGTGCTCGGTGACCGCGGAGGCGGCGGTGAGCAGGCGGTGCACCGGAACCTGTGCGATCATCCGGTCGCCGTCGGGGAGGCGGCCGAGCACCTCCACCAGCGGCAGCACCCGCCCGCATCCGCAGTCCGACGGTGGCCGCAGAATCGCCGCATCGCCGATCAGATAGCGCAGCAACGGCATTGCCGTATCGACCAGATCCGTCACCGCCAGCCGCCCGGCCCGGCCGTAATCCTGGGGTCTCCCGTCGTCGTCGACCACCTCCAGGTGCAGGTAGTCCGCATTGACGTGCATGCCGGTGCATTCCGGGAACGAGAATGCCAGTGGCACGGAAATTTCCGCGGCACAGTACATCTGGACCAGGGGAGGGAATTCCGGCCGCCAACCGCGAGCGTGCTCGGGCCGCAGCACCTCGAACGAGGAGGCGACCGCGACGACACCGTCCCAGCGGGTGACTCGTGCGGCCAAGGCGGGCACCATATCCGGTCCCACCAGGAGCAGCTCACTGCCGATTCTGTTGCGGCCCAACCGCTCGAGGACGGTATCCACACCCTCTTCGCGGTATCCGACCCGGGAGTCACGGACGACGGCATTGTCGCGTCCGGAACCCGGCCACGGTGTGGCGCAGGTGATGTCGAAGACCCAGGGGAGTCCGAGCCCGCGATACCAGCGGCGTTCGCAGATCGCTCGGTGACGCAGGGACGACCGGCTGCGCAGGACATGACTGGCCGCGCCCTGGGTGCCGGAGGTGAAGGTGACGTCCACCTCCTCGGGAGACAGCGCGGTATTGGCGAGAGCGGCTGTCCGCGAGCGCAGTTCGGCACGGGGCAGTACGGGCAGGCGGGCAAGTTCGTCCACATTCGTGATCGCACCCACGGCGGCATCACCCACGGCCGCCGGGTAATACGCGGTCGCGCCGGCCGCTGCCAGCACGTTTCCCAGCAGGGCGTCGCGGTGAGCCGCTACGGCGGCCTCATCCCACTGCCTGCGCAATGCCTGCTCGACCTCTCGCCCGCCGACGGCCCGGGTACGCGGACCTGCCAGCCGGCGCAGCGCGTAGCGGCCGTAGCGGCGCTCCCAGGACGGCACCGCTCACTCCCTCGTGCCGAGAAGCTCGCTCAGCGGATCTCGATACCGCTCGTCGCGTGGCCAACCGAGCAGGAAGCCGCCGACATGGCCCTCGATCAGCGGATCCAGTCCGAGCATCCGCGCATTGACCAGTTCGTTGCCGCCGTTGAGAACGCATCCGCCCAGACCGAGCGCCGTGGCGACCAGATACCACGTCTGATAGAGCGCGCCGAGATCCTGGTAGACGATGCTCAGGCCGTTGTTCTCGTACTTCCACATGGTGCGCCCGAAGACCGCGGTGACCAGCAGTACCACCGCCGGATCACCCTCGAGCAGTTCGGTTTGCTCGCGCAGTTGTTCCGGCATCCGCGCGAACCACTCGTCCAGGTCGCCGTGTCGGCACAGCACCGAGGCGAATGGATCGAAGCGGTAGATCGCCGGTGCCAGATCGGGCATCTGCACCGGCCACAGATAGATCTCCAGGGGATGGCGGCCACCGCCCGAGGGAACCGGCCGCCAGCTGACGCCGCTGCCATAGGCCTCGGCACTGTGCTGGACCTCGGACGTTGCCCGCAGGAATCGACCCAGAGTCGGTAGATCGAGGGGCCGATCGGCGAATCGGCGGCAGGTCCGGCGGCGCGACAGCACCTCGGTGAAGAACGCGGGATCCGCGGGCAGATCGAGATCGCCATCCGGCAGGGCCACGACCTCGCCGCCCAAGGGTTTACGCGGCGAAGGCATATCCTCCGGATGCAGCACCGGGCGTTTGTGTCCCGTGGCGCGCATCCGCTGAATCACGAGTTCATGGGGATCCCACCAGGCTCCGGCCGACAGCCTGCGCGGTTCTATCAGCAGCTCCGCAGCGACCAGGCCGAGCACCACGTCCGGGCTCGCCCCGCTCACCTCCGCCAATTTGTCGACGGTGGCGGGCACGTCGGCGGCGGTGAGGACCTGCCACGCCGGGTCGGTCAGCCGATAGCGCCGGCCGCTGGTGCCGGCCGTGGCGATCATGCCGGAGTTCGACCAACACACCGTGACGTACGGCGAACGCACCACCTGCCGTGGTGAACTCCCGGCCACAGACGCATTCAACAGATCCCCCGACCGTCGACGGACAACAGAAGGCAACACAGAAGACAGGGCCCCGGCGGTCCATGGCCGGCCGGGACCCGCCTATCGCACGGTTCAGACGAAGTCCGTGCAGACCGTGATGACCGCAAAGGCGACATCCAGTTCGGCCATGCTCTCCAGCTCGGCCACCGGAAGCTCCCGCACCTGCGGCTTCTCCCACTTGACCATGTTCGCAACCCTCCCTTCACCTGGCGAACGAACCGACCGGTGACCACGAACCCCCGAACATGCAGAACCCGAATACAATCGGCGGCCCTACCAGGGCCCGCTTGGGTCGGCAGCCTTATCGTACTGTGATGGGATCATTGTGACAATGATCGAAAAATGTTGCGACACAGCAGATAACGTTCAGCGAACCGACTGGGTGCGAGACGCGGGTGACGACAGGGAGGCGAGGGAGTATGGCTCGACAGGCATCGGTGGCCGAAACCGCCCGGGCGCGCATGGTGACCGAACTAGCGGCGGCGATGCCGGGGTTGTCCGATCGCGTGCGCGCGGCCATGTCCACGGTGCCGCGCGAAGACTTTCTGCCCGAAGGCATCTCGATCGAGCAGGCCTACACCGATGCGCCGGTGACCTTGGCCGTCGAGGACGGCTTCCCGACCAGCACCGCCAGCCAGCCGTCCGTGGTCGCGCAGATGCTCGAGCAGCTGTCCGTCCGGTCCGGCGACAAGGTTCTCGAGATCGGTACCGCCAGTGGTTACAACGCCGCCCTGCTGCAACACCTGGTCGGCCCGAGCGGGCAGGTGCACTCCGTGGAGATCGATCCGGAGCTGGCCGCGGCCGCTCGCGAGCGACTGCGCCGCTCGGCCGGATCGGTCACGGTGCACACCGTGGACGGGTGGGCCGGTGTTCCCGACGCGGCCCCCTTCGACCGGATCATCGCCACGGTCGGCGTGTACGACCTGTCGCCGCACTGGCTCGCGCAACTGCGCGAGGGCGGCATCGTGGTGGTACCGCTGTGGCTGCGCCCCGGTGTCGAACTGTCGGTCGCATTCCACAACGAGGGCGGGGTGCTCACGGGCCGGTCCGCCCTCCACTGCGCATTCCTGCGGCTGCGCGGCGACCACGCCGGACCGGACAGCTACCGCATGGTCTCCGATACCCGGTTCGCGATCGGCGAGTCGCTGTCCGACGACCGCCTCGGCACCCTGCAGGCCCTCCTGTCCGCCGCCCCGGCGAGCACGGCGGCACCCACGCTGCCCGCACACTGGTACGCCACCGTCGCACTCCGGGACCACCGGGCCATCCAAATCTTCTCGCTCACCGACCCGCCCGATATCTCCTACGGCCTGTTCGACCCCGACCGCCACGGCCTGGCCCTCATCACCGGCGACCACCTGCAGACCTACGGAAACCCTGACGTAGGCGCAGAACTACACGCAGCAATCAGCCACACGCACCCGGTCGACCCGTCCCACTGGACCATCCACGCCGTCCCGGCCGACCGACCCGGACCGCCGACAACCCGTCCGAACGCAGCGGTAACCATCACCCGCCGCAACTTCCGCTACACGATCGAGACCGATCATTGACAGCCGCTCGCACACCGCGGCAGCACCCGATGTGCCGGTAGGGCGATCGTCGCCTATGCTGTGCGACACAATCACATATCGGGCCGCGACGAATTGGAGCGGGAGAGTCCCCGGTGACGGGGCGCCGAAGGAGCAACCTCCCCGGAATCTCTCAGGTCCAGGTACCGCTTCGATCAGGCCACTCTGGAAAGCAGGCGTACCGAGCGCCTCACCCACGGTGCAAACCGCCCCTCGGCGGTGAAGCTCTCAGGTCCCATGACAGAGGGGGAGTTCCGTAACCGGGCGACAGCCCGGTCGACCCGAGGACTTCCCATGACTGTCGTTTTCGACGTTGTGCCCGCCCGCCTCCTCGTCGAAGGGGGTCGCCGGTGAGCACGCTGTCGCCGCTGGATGCCGTGCACTCCGCATCGGGCGCCTCGTTCATCGACTTCGGCGGGTGGCGCATGCCGGTGCGCTACAGCAGCGAACTCGCCGAGCATCGGGCGGTGCGGGAGGCCGCCGGGATCTTCGATCTGTCCCATATGGGCGAGATCGAGGTGTCCGGGCCGGAAGCCGCCCGCATGCTGGACTTCGCGCTGGTCGGTCACCTGTCCGCGGTGCCGGTCGGCCGCGCCCGCTACACGATGCTGTGCCACGACAACGGTGGTGTGCTCGACGACCTGGTGGTGTACCGGCTCGCCCCGGACCGTTTCCTGGTAGTGGCCAATGCCGCCAATGCCCATGTGATCTACGTGCTGCTGCGCGACCGCGCCCACGGGTTCGTCGCCGAGGTGACCGACCGCTCCGCGGAGTTCGCGTTGATCGCGGTGCAGGGGCCGCGCTCGGCCGCCATCGTCGGTGCCGTGACCGACGCCGATCTCGCGGCGCTGAAGTATTACGCGAGTACCGCCACCCGCCTGGCCGGGGTCGACGTGCTGCTGGCCCGGACCGGGTACACCGGCGAGGACGGTTTCGAGGTGTACTGCCCGCCGCAACGCTCCGCCGACGTCTGGCGGGCCCTCGTCGACGCGGGCCGTCCCCACGGCCTGCAACCGGCCGGTCTGGCCTGCCGGGACACGCTGCGGCTCGAGGCCGGAATGCCGTTGTACGGCAACGAACTCCACGTGGGCATCACACCGTTCGAGGTCGGTCTGGGCCGGGTCGTGAAGTTCGACAAGCCGGGCAGGTTCGTCGGTCGCGAGGCGCTGGCCGCTCGGCGGCAGGCCGGGAGCGATCGGATTCTGGTCGGATTGGCCGGTGATGGCCGCCGCGCGGGGCGGCACGGCTATTCCGTGTTCGACGGTGACAACGAGGTCGGTGTCGTCACCAGTGGCGCACTGTCGCCCACGCTCGCAAAGCCGATTGCGATGGCGATGGTGGCCACCAAGTACGCCGAGGCGGGCACCGCATTGACCGTCGACATCCGTGGCCGCCGCGAGCCGGTCGAGGTCACCTCCCTTCCCTTCTACTCCCGTTCCTGAAAGGCCTGTCCGCCATGAGCTTTCCCGAGCATCTGCGTTACACCGAAGAGCACGAGTGGCTCGACACCGCCGATGATGTCGCCACCATCGGCGTGACCGAATACGCCGCGTCCTCGCTCGGTGACATCGTGTTCGTCCAGCTGCCCGCCGTCGGCGACCGCGTCGTTCGTGGCGAGACGTGCGGTGAGATCGAATCCACCAAGTCCGTCAGCGATCTGTACTCACCGGTGTCGGGCGAGGTCGTCGAGGTGAACGACGCCGTCGTGGAGGGTCCCGAGATCGTGAATACCGACCCCTACGGCAAGGGCTGGCTGTTCCGCGTCCGGGTCGAGGAGGTCGGCGAACTGCTGGACGCCTCGGCCTATGCCGCGCTGACCGCCTGAGGAACGACCATGACCCTGAGCGTGTTCGACATGTTCAGCATCGGCGTCGGGCCGTCGAGCTCGCACACCGTCGGGCCGATGCGCGCGGCATTGATGTTCGTCGAATCCCTTGCCGCCGAAGGACATCTGGACCGCACGACACGGGTCCGCGCCGAGCTGTACGGATCGCTGGGCGCGACCGGGCGCGGGCACGGCAGTGACCACGCGGTGATCCTCGGGCTGTGTGGCGAGCGCCCGGAGACCGTCGACACCGATGCCGCGCCGGGGATCGTCGACGCCGTACGGTCACAGCGCCGCCTGCGGTTGCCGGGCGGACCCGAGATCGACTTCGACGAGACCGACCTCGTCCTGCACCTGCGCGAGTCGCTGCCCGGCCATCCCAACGGCATGCGGTTCCGGGCCGTCGACGGCACGAATACCCCACTGTCGGAACGTGTTTACTACTCCGTGGGCGGCGGCTTCGTGCATGACGAGTCCGCCGTGTCGGCACCGGTGTCGACCACCGAGCCCGCCGTCCCGCATCCGTTCCGTACCGCCGACGACCTGCTCGCCCGGTGCCGCGCCCACGATCTCCCGGTGAGTGCGGTCATGCGTGCCAACGAGCGCGTGCGGCGCACCGATGCCGAGATCGATGCGGGACTACTGCGGATCTGGCAGGTGATGGCCGACTGCGTGCGCCGCGGCTGCGAACGCGACGGCGTCCTGCCCGGCGGGCTGTTCGTGCCTCGTCGCGCGAAAACCCTGTACGACAAGCTGATTGCGGAAAAGGCGGGCGATCCGCTGGCCGCCATGGATTGGGTCAGCCTGTACGCGATGGCGGTCAACGAGGAGAACGCCGCCGGCGGCCGGGTCGTCACCGCCCCCACCAACGGTGCCGCCGGCATCGTTCCCGCCGTCCTGCACTACTACCGCCGGTTCGTTCCCGGCGCCGACGACGCGGGCACCGTCCGGTTCCTGCTCACCGCGGGCGCGATCGGCGTGGTGCTCAAGGAGACCGGTTCGATCTCCGGCGCCGAGGTCGGCTGCCAGGGTGAGGTCGGCTCGGCATCCGCCATGGCGGCCGCGGGACTCACCGAGGTCCTCGGCGGCAGCCCCGAACAGGTGGAGAACGCCGCCGAGATCGGACTCGAACACCACCTCGGACTCACCTGTGACCCGATCGGCGGCCTGGTGCAGATCCCGTGCATCGAACGCAACGCCGTGGCGGCCGTCCAGGCAATCAACGCCGCCCGAATAGCCCTGCGCGGCAACGGTGTCCACGTGGTCTCCCTCGACAAGGCGATCAAGACCATGCGCGCAACCGGTGCCGACATGAGCGACAAATACAAGGAAACCAGCCGCGGCGGCCTCGCCGTCAACGTCATCGAGTGCTGAGACCGCGGCCCGCGAAGGGCGGGCCCTACGACAGCGCCTGCTGGGAGCCCCGGTGCAGCGGGACGGGCTCGGTGTTCTTCGCGGTCTCGCGGGATATGCCCTTGGCGGCCGAATTCGCCTGCTCCAGTTGGGTTTTGCGGTCGAAGAGGACCTTGGTCAGGACGCAGGCCAGGTTGGCGTCGATATCGTCGCGGACCAGCAGGACATTGGGAACGACGACGGTTTGCACGTCGGCGGGCTGGCCGTAGGTCGCGGCCGGGATGGGGGAGAGCTCATAGACCGTGCTGATATCGCGCAGGCCCGGCAGGGCGGCGGAGATGTCCAGCAGGCGGACCCGGTCGCGGGCCGAGGTGAACAGGTCGGTGATGCCGGGGGTGGGCAGGCCGCCGGAGAAGAACATGGCGTCGATCGAGCCGTCCTTCATGCCGTCGACTGTTTTGGTGAGGTCCAGACGCTGCGCCGAGATGTCGCGGTCCGGGTCGAGCCCGGCGGCCCGCAGCACGCGCTGCGCGATCACCTCGGTGCCGGACTTCGGCGAACCGGTGGAGACGCGCTTACCGCGCAGGTCGGCGAGCGAGCCGATGTTGGCTCCGTTGCGCACGACCACCTGCGTGTAGTTCGGGTAGAGCCGCGAAAGGGCCTGCACCGGCTGCTTTTTGCCGTCGAAGCTCTCCTTGCCGAGCACCGCGTCGGCGGCGGTATCGGCCAAGGAGAACGCCACCTGATAGGTGCCCGCGACCAGCTGCTGGATGTTCTGCACGGACGCACCGGTTTCCGCGGCCGTCGCCTTCACCTTGCCCCCGGTGGCCTGGGAGATCTGGTCGGCGTAGGAGTTGCCCAGCGCGAAGTAGACACCGGTGGCGTTGCCGGTCGCGATGCCGATCCTGGTGTCCTGCTTCACCTCACAGGTCACCGGTCCGGTGGCATCGGAGCTCGGCGCGTCACGGCGGCCACCGCAACCGGCGATCAGCCCGGCTGTCACGACGACGGCGCACACCAGTGCGGCTGTTCTCATGCGGTTCTCCTTCGATCGAGCAGGCCGATTCCGACGGCCGCGACCACCGCGGCCGAGCCCACCAGCAGCGACATCGGTTCCAGATACAGCAGCGCCAGCCCGCCCACCGCCGCGAGCACCCGGCCGGGCAGTCGGATCGGGCCGACACCCAGCAGCCAGCCGCCGGTCGCGACGGCCAGCGCCGCCACCGCCACACAGGACACCGCGGTCGTCCACAACACGCCCAGGACCGGGCCGCGGCCGAGCAACTGCTCGCCAGGGCCGCTGAGCACGAACACCAGCGGCACCAGGAAGGCGGGCAGCGCATATTTCAGCGCCTGCCACATCGTCGGCACCGTGCGGGCGCCGGTGATCGCGGCCGCGCCGACCGCGGCCAGCGCGGTCGGCGGTGTCACCTCCGAGAGCACCGAGTAGTAGAAGACGAACATCGCCGCGGCGGGTGCGGGCACGTCCAGGGCGAGCAGGGCGGGGCCGATGATCGCCCAGCCGATGATGAACGACGCGGTGACCGGAACCGCGAGCCCCAGCAGCGACAGCGCGATCGCCGCGAAAACGACTGTGCACGCCAGTATTACGGTGTGGTTGTCCGACAGTGCGCTCGCCCCGCGCACCAGCAGCGCCGCCACCTGCGCGCCGAGCCCGGTCTTGGTGGTGGTCGCGGTGATCACTCCGGCGGCGGTGCACACCGCGACCACCGGCAGTGCCGAGCGCACGCCGCTGCCCAGCGCCTGGAACAGCCGGCGCGGCGACAGCGCGGCCGCGCGGGTCCGACGGTCGAAGAAGGTCAGCACGAACGCCAACGCGGTCGCATAGACGACGGCCTTGGTGGCCGACACCCCGATCAGCAACAGCACCACGATCGCGATGAGCGAGGAGAAGTGATAGCCGAACCGGCCGAGCAGCCGCCACATCGACGGCCCGGCGATCTCGACCGGTCGCGTGCCGAAGCGCCGCGCGTCGATCTCCACGGCGAGCAGGATCCCGAGGTAGTAGAGCAGCGTCGGAATCAGCGCCCAGCCCAGCACCGTCACATACGACACCTCGAGGTATTCGGCGACGATGAAGGCGGCCACGCCGAGCGTGGGCGGCGACAGAATCGCGCCGACACCCGCCGCGGCGAGCATGCCGCCCGCCTGTTCGGGCGGATATCCGGCGCGCCGCAGAATCGGCCAGGTCACCGCGCCGACGCTCACCGCGGTGGCGGTGCCCGAACCGGAGACCGTGCCGAGCAGAAAGCCCGAGGCCACCGTGGTCCGCCCGGCCGCGCTGCGCGACCGCCGGAACACCGACACCGACAGGTCGACGAAAAACTGTGCCGCGCCGGAGAATTCGAGCACCGCGCCGTAGAGGGTGAACAGCACGATATAGCTGGCGGCGACATCGAGTGGAGTGCCGTAGAACCCGCTACCGGAGTTGTAGAGCGCATCGACGATCTGCCCGAAGTCCAGGCCCGCGTGCGCCACGCTCCACTGCTGCGGCAGCAGCCCGCCGTAGTAGCCGTAGGCCAGAAAGACCAAACACACCACCGGAAGCACCCAGCCGGTGGTGCGCCGGCATGCCTCCAGCACCAGCACGAGCAGCACCGCGCCCATGGTGACGTCGACCGGATCCAGCAGCCCCTGCCGATTCAGGAAGGCGTCGTATCCGCCTGCGCCCGAACCGATCTGCCACGGCAGCACCGGATACAGGCAGACCGCCACGGCCAGCGCCGCCAATCCCCAGTCCACGATTGCGGGTCGGTCCGCCGCGCGATCGAGCCACCGCACCCCGGATCGGTAGGCGAGAAAGACCAGCGGCAGTGTCCCGGCGAGGAAGACCACCAGGTAGTACTGGCTGCCCTGCGGCAACGGCCGGAACACCTGCCACAGCGCCAGCAGCGCCACCGCGAACGACGCCGTCGCGACCACCCGCTCGGGCCAACCGCTCAGCAGGCGTGCGGGCCGCTCCTCGTCGTCGACCTCCACGGCCGCGATCCGCGCATCGCCGGGCACCGCGATCGTCGGCTCATCCGCTGAATCCCCCGGTGCGACTGTGCCATTGGCCTCCGGAACCGCCGACCCGCCCCGCGGCACGGCGGCTACCCGTTCGTCATCCGGCGCCACATCTTGCCCTTTCCCTCGGCCACCCGGCGTCGACCTACCGCCGTCGGTGCCCGATATGGGCGAAACAATAGCAACGCCACCGCTGCCCTCGGAGCCGTTCGGCAACGATTCCTGCGGCTCAATACGCGACGAAGATCCTGCGGGACGGGCCGTCCACCCGGATGCGGCCACCGTAGGGGATGACCAGTTGGGGGTCGGTATGGCCGAAGTCGAGGTCGAAGACGGCCATGGTGTCGGGGGCGTACTCGGCGAGGGCTCGGAGGACGGCGGCGCGCTGGTCGTTTCGGTAGGCGGCCTGTTCGTCCGGAGTGGTGTGGCGGTTCAGGGACCAGGTTTTGGGCTTGGCGAACAGCACGGCGGGGAATTGGGCCAGCAGGCCGCGCTCGCCCATATTGCGCAGGATGCGGTAGACCTCGGTGGCCGAGGGCAGCTCTTCGGAGGTCTCCAGGAACAGCACGCTTCCGGCGTACTGCGCGGCGGGCCCGATCGCACGATCGGCCATGAGCAGCCACGACAGGATCTCGAGGTTGCCGCCCCAACCGGGCCCGGTGACAATGCCGTCGGCGTTGTGCCAGGCCCAGGGCTCGCAGGGCCGCATGACGGGTTCGGAGGTGAAGGTGTCCGGATCTGTCCAGTCACGATCGATGTCGCCGTAGGACTGCGCGGGGCGCAACTCGTACTCACCGGAGGTGAACAGGGCGGCTCGCAGTGAATCGGCCGTCATCGGATGCATCGTGCCCGGTCTGCCGAATTGCGCCATCACGGTGGCACCGTGATATCCGACGATGCCCAGGCTGTCCAGGTAGGCCAGCAGGTTCGTTTTGTCGCTGTATCCGAAGAACGGTTTGGGGTTGGCGGACAGCAGCTCCGGGTCCAGATGGGGGAGCACGGCGATCTGGTCGTCCCCGCCGATGCTGGCGATCACCGCGGCGATCGACGGGTCGGCGAAGGCGGCGTGGATATCGGCGGCGCGCTCGGCGGGAGTGCAGCCCATCCGGCGGGTCGTCGGGTACTCCACCGGCTCGAGACCGAAATCCTCACGCAGCCTGCGCAGGCCGAGTTCATAGGGCAGCGGGAAGAGCGCGGGCAAGCCGCTGGACGGCGACACGATGGCGACACGGTCTCCCGGTCGGGGCTTCTCCGGTGGGTAGGCGGACGCTCGCATGGCACGAACCTAGCTCGCGAAAGCCGATGCGCGTCAAACGGTTATGCGCCGGTTCGGAATGCGGCCGGTGTCGTTCCGGTGCGCTGGCGGAAGAATCGGTTGAACGCGGTCGGGTCGGGGAGGCCGACGCGGGCGCCGATGGCCGCGGCCGGCAGGTCGGTGTGCACGAGCAGTCTCTTGGCCTCGAGCAGGACGCGGTCGTCGATGTAGGTTTTGGCGCCGTGGCCGGTGGCGGCCAGGGCCGCGCGGGTGAGGGTACGGGTGCTGTAGCCCAATTCGCGGGCATAGTCGGCGACGCGATGTGTGTGCATGTAGTTCTGTTCCACCGCTCGACGGAAGCGGTGGAAGGCATCCCCACCTGCTCGAACCGGGTGGTCGACGTCCTGCAGGTGCGCCAGGCGCAGCACGATCGTGGTCAGTAGGTGGCGTGCCAGCTCGACGCGCACGGCGTCCGGCAGCGCGGTCTTGCGCTGGTATTCGGCGCGCAGCAGGTCCGATGTCGCGTGCAGCGCGAGGCGGTCCGACGAGGCCGGGCGCACCGGGCGCTGATGGATCGGTTCGTCGGCCAGCGCAGCGGCCACGGTCGCGGTGTCCAGGTAACTGGCGGAGAAGTACAGGATCAGACCGTCGGCCCGGTACAGGTCGGGGGTGAACTGGTGGACCTGGCCGGGGCGCACCCACAGCCAGTCGTCGGGGCCGAGAGTGTGGTCGACGACGTCGACGATGTGCCGCAATCGGCCCGATCGCACGGTGATCAAGGTGTGGAAGGTCAGCCGGGCCGGCTCGAACGGGTTCACCCCGTGATTGCGCGCCCGGATCGGCAGTTCGGCGAAATCGCAGACCTCGATACCGGCGGGCGTGCCGAGCACCGGCCGGAACGAGACATCAGGGATGCGCCGTTGTCCGTTTTTGTCCATAGCCTGTCACCAGAGTAACCACGCAAAGGACCCCTCAGCTAATAGTCTGAAATCAACAAATCCGCGGGACATGTCCACCACGGCGCATCTTGATGCATTATCCGACAATAAGGAGCAAACAGTGACTGCTCTCGGTGGGACCGCAATTGTGGTCGGCAGGACCGAAGACATCCCTGAACTGGGCAGGCTGGTGGTCGACGTGGGGGATCGCACGATCGGCATCTTCCGCGTGCAGGGCCGGCTCTACGCCTACGACAACACGTGTGCTCATCAAGGCGGGCCGGTCTGTCAGGGCAGGATTCTGCCGAAGGTGCGCGAGAACCTCGATGCGGACAAGCGGGCGCACGGGATGGTCTACGACCGTTCGGAAATGCACATCGTCTGCCCGTGGCACGGCGCCGAATACGTCATCACCACCGGCGTGCACGCCGCGGCGCCCGATCTCCGGCTGAATCCGGTCGATGTCGAGGAACGAGGCGGTGAGATCTATGTCGTCGTCTAGTCCGGCAACCGCTTCCGAAGCGGAGATCTCCAGCACCGAACTGCTCGAGGTGACCGCCCGGCTGCGCGAGTGCGTGGAGCGGCTGCGCGAGGGCGAACCGACGGATCTGACGTCCACGGCGCTGTCGGGGCTGGTCGCCGACACCGCCCGCCTGTACACCGCCGCCTGCGCGGCCGCCGGGCGTCCGGTGGACGTCGATCCCGGTCCGATGTCGGCGACCGACGCGGTGATGCTGATTTCGGCGCTGATGCGGGCGCAGAACCTCAACACCTTCGACCTGGCGCTGTGGATGTCCCACGTCGACCGCACGAAAGGACTGTCATGACAACGGCTCCCGAGCGTCCGCGCGTGCGGATCAATCCGGTCCAGGAGTTCAACGTTCATTCCGACACCCGTGCCATCCTCGCCAACGCCGCACGCGATGTCGACACTTTCGGCCTGCACCACCGCCTGATCGTCGACGTCGATTCCCACCACGAGGAATCCCTGGAATGGTCCGACGTGCTCGACAATATCGACGACGACGTGCTGCGCGACTACGGCAAAGGTATCGCCGAATCGGTGTCCAACGGCGGCCAGTACGCGCTGACCGGGCATTCGCCGGGCCTGCGCTTCCAAGAGATCGGCGGGCGTATCCCGCATTCGGCCGAACGCAACGAACCGGTGCCCGGCGGGGCCGAGCACGCATTCACCGTCACCGAACGCGCGATCGAGGCACTCGGGCTGGACTATCAGGTGGTGTTTCCCCAGACGATGCTCGACCTGGGGCTGCACCCCAACGAACGCATCGCCACGGCGCTGATCATGGCCTACAACAAATGGTTCGTCGCGACCGTGCTCGGCCGGGATCCGCGCATCAAATCCATGCTGTCGCTGCCGATCACCGATCCCGACGCCGCGCTGGAGACGATCCGCCTCTACCACGACAACCCGAATGTGCTCGGGTTCCTGATCACCAGCCAGCGATTCTTCAGCGTCCACGACAACCAGTACATGCGCGTCTACGCCGAACTCGAAAAACTCGGTATGCCACTCGGATTCCACGCCGGCCCGAACTGGGGCGACTCGTGGACGAAGGTCATGAACCGGTTCACCGCCGTCCATGCGATGTCGTTCGTCACCTGCAATATGACCCATCTCAGCAACTGGTTGTTCAACGGTATGCCGGAACGGTTTCCGAGGCTGAAGGTGATCTGGATCGAGAGCGGCCTGGCGTGGATTCCGTTCATGATGCAGCGCCTGGATCACGAGTTCCTGCTGCGCATTTCCGATGCACCGCTGCTGACCAAACGCCCCAGCGAATACATGCGGCAGATGTACTACACCTCCCAGCCCCTCGAGGTCTCCCACCCCGAGGCACTGGCTCAGACCCTGAAGATGATGGACGCCGAGAACACCCTGCTGTATTCCTCGGATTGGCCGCACTGGGATTTCGATCCCCCGGCCCGGATCATGACCATCGACGGACTGTCGGAGACCGCCCGCAACAATATCCTCGGCCGAAACGCTCAGCGCCTCTACGGCAAGACCAAGCTGCCCGACCCCGCGCATCTCCAATCAGTGAATGCGACCGGGCAAGGTTAGGCCCCGGCCAGGCCGACTGGAACTGTCAACGCTGGCGAACGGCCCGGAACGAGTGTTCCGGGCCGTTCACTTCATGCGTTGAGAGCGGGCCGCTAGCCGATCGCGGCGTCGAGGGCGGCTTGGCCGCCGACCACCGGGAAGGTGACCCGGGTGTCGGCGAGGTTCACCGCGAAGCCGGGTCCCGGCCTGGGGCGCAAGGTGAATTCGTTGTCACTGGACAACACCACCACGCCCAGCCGATGTCCCTGCGGCAGCACATAGTCGTGCGGCTGCATGGCCAGCTTGATCTCGTACTCCTCGCCCGGGGTGATCGGGGTTGTCTTGCCGATGTCGTTGCGGTTCTGCGGGTCCACCCAGCCCCTGGTCACGATCCGGGAGCTGCCGTCGGGTGCCCGATCCACCAGCAGCGCAGTGATATTGGCGGCCGGGCGCTGGAACGACATCCGGAAGGTGACGCCGACGGTGCCGCTCATCCGGAGGGACGTTTTGGCGGGCTTGGCGAAGTAGGCCAGCCGGTTCGGCGAGCTGGGCGCGGCGACGAGGTCGGCGGCGAGCTTGGTGGCATCGTCGTCGAGGGACTCACTGACACGACCGGCGCCGGTGGGAGCGAGGCCGCCGATGTTGCGTCCGCCGGGCTGGAATACCGCGGCCGCGGGAGAGGTGCCGGGGGCGGGCCAGTCCGCCTCGTCGACCCAGGACTTGTCCTCCCGCTGGATGGTGGCCTTGGGCTCTTTGTCGATTCCGTTGTCCTTACCCAGCAGATACTTGCCGAACCAGCGGTTCACCGTGCGCAGCCATTCCTGCCTGCGCAGGCCGAGGGGGTCGACGTGACCGGATTGATGCAGCCAGATCTTGTGCGGCACACCGGCTTCGGCGAGCGCGCTGTACCACTGGGCGACGTGCTCGGTCTTGACGTTGAAGTCGTTGAGCCCGTGCACGGCCAGCACGGCGGCACGCACCTTGTCGATGTGATTCAGGTAGTTGCGCGCGTCCCAGAATGGGCTGTAATCGCCGGTGACCCGGTCCTGGTCCCGCTCGAGCCGCTCGATGACCGGCTTGCAGATCTGCCGGTCGGCGCGGGTGTAGACGTATTCGGCGAGTACGTCGGCGTCCTCACCCTGGTAACCGCCGGGGGCGACCACAGCGCCGTCGCCCCGATAGTAGTCGTACCAGTTGCTGATGGCGGCGATGGGCACGATGGCCTCCAGGCCCGGCACTCCGGTGGCGGCGACCGCATTGGGCAGGGTGCCGTTGTAGGACACGCCCATCATGCCGACCTTGCCACTGGCCCAACGGGCTACGACCGGTTTGCCCTGCGCGTCACGCGCCTTGGCCCGGCCGTTGAGCCAGTCGATCGGGGCCCGTGCGCCGACGGTCTCGTTGTCCGCGCCCGTGGTCGGGCAGCCGGTGGACTTCCCGGTTCCCAGCGATTCGCCGTACATCACGGCGTAGCCGCGGGCCAGGAAGAATTCCTCGTACTGCCAGGTGATCCGGCCGTCGGCGAGGGTGATTCCGGCCGCCCCGAGTTCCTCGGCCACCCGATTGCGCATCGGCCCGGGTGCCGGTGCGAGCCGCGCCTCGGGACCACCGGGCACATAGAGTTCGACGTCCACATTGTGGTTGGCCACGTCGTTTCCCCCGGCGAAGTACGGACTCGCCTGGTACACCACCGGGAGCTTGCCGGTGGCCTGTGCCGGTCGGACGACCTGGACGTGCACCTCGTCGTCCTTGCCGTCGCCGTCGCTGTCCACCGGGGCGCGCACCCACAGGTCCTCCCGGACCGAGGCGGCCGGATCGAACGCCGGCTGGGCCTCCCCGTCGGCGATGACCGGCTCTCCCGGCGGGTCCGCCAGCGCGGGCGCACCGGACAGCAGCAGCGCCACGGCCGAGGCGGACAGCACGATCCCGCGGGTACGACGCCGATGACGCCGCTGGTGTAGTCGAGTGGATGTCATGATTCCCTCCTTTGTCACCCCTCATCGCGAGGCAGCTCCGGGCGAGCTTCGAAACCCCCACGGGCTCAAGGGAATTGCCTCGTACTTCATGCTAGAGGGGCGGGGGACCGGATGGTCCGGATCGAGGGAACGCGATGAGTTCACCCCGATGGACAAACCGCTTCCGCCACCAACACCGTTCGAAAACCCCTATACGAGAAGGGGACTCACCGAAGTAGGCACCCCCTACCCCTGACGGACGGAGGCTGCGTCGACTACGATGATGGCGCGTACCGCATAGGGAATGCCCTGGCCAGCAACGGCTTTCGTCGGCATGGCATTCCCGGCGCCTCTGCACCGCCGTCCGGTACGAATTCGCGAACCACCACCACCCCTGGAGCTTCGCCATGTCTTTGTCACGACGCCTGTTCACCATCGTTCTCGGCACAGCCACCATCGCCGGACTGTCCGCGGCCACCGGATCGGCCGCCCCGACCGAAGAGCGGGAAGTGTTCTCGCCCGACGGCACCATCAGCCGCGTTGTCATACCCGTCCCCGATCAACCCCCGGCACCGCGCTCGGCCGTGCAGGCCGACGTCATACCGATCCAGCAAACCGGGCCCTCCGACAAGCGATTCGATCTCGTCTTCGTCGGTGACGGCTACACCCAGGGTCAGCTGGGCACCTACAAGGAGCATGCGATCAACCGGTGGAACGAGATCGTCCAGATCGAACCGTTCAAATCGAAGAAGAACTCCTTCAATGTCTGGGCGGTCAACGTGGTGTCGCGGGAGTCCGGTGTCGACAACGATCCGCGCGGCACGTATCGGGACACCGCCCTGGACATGACGTTCTGGTGTGGCGGCACCGAGCGCCTGTTGTGTGTCAACGAGACCAAGGCGATCCAGTACGCCGGGCTCGCCCCCGAGGCCGACCAGGTCGTCGCGCTGGCCAACACCACGAAGTACGGCGGCGCGGGCGGGCGGGTCGCGACATCGTCCGGCGGCAACGCCCAGGCCGGACAGATCGTGCTGCACGAACTCGGGCACTCCGTCGCAGGCCTGGCCGACGAATACGACTACCCCAACGACCGCTACACCGGGCGTGAGCCGCGCGAGGTCAACGCGTCGACCTACACCGCCGCACAGATGCGACAAAACCAGGCCAAGTGGTACAAGTATCTGGGCAAACAGTCCCCGGACGGCGGTGTGGTCGACACCTACGAGGGCGCGGTCTACCACAAGCGCGGCGTATACCGTCCCACCCAGAACTCGCTGATGCGCTCACTGGGCCGCCAGTTCAACCTGATCGGACTGGACCAGATGACGGCCGCGATCGATCGCAAGGCCCCGCCCACTCAGCCCTGATTCGTGGCGTCGACCAATTTTCGAACCGTTCTATCGGTCGACCGCACAACCAAATGAACTCTGCTGGAAAAACTTTCGATGCCCCGGCGTTTCGCGCATGATGCCGTCGCGCCGGGGTAGTGCGCAAACGGGGTTCGCGGCGAGACGGCAAGGAGAGGGATATGCGGTCCTTACAACGTGGTGCGCTCGCGGCAGCGGCGGCGATTGCGCTGACGACTGCGATAGGTAGTTCGGCGTCGGCGGAGCCCGCGGCTCTGTCGAACCAGGATCGGACGTATCTGGTCGTCTCCCATCAGGGTCACCTGTCGGAGATGTTGTCGGGTACGCGCGCGGCGCTGTCCCCGCAGGGGGTGTGCCAAGACGTCCGGCAGATCGGCCAGATGCTCGTGGTGGACCATGCCCGGCTCGACGCGATGGGCGGTGCCGTCGCGGTGATGAACGGTGTGGTGCCGCCGTTGACGCCCAATCCGGACCAGATCCAGCAGCTGCTCAGCACCGGGATGAAGACCGGACGCGATTTCGACAGGTCCTGGCTGCAGATGCAGCAGCGCTTCCACTCCGAGGCGTTGGCGGCCGGTCGGCAGCAGATCGCCGCGGGCAGCTCCGAACAGGTGAAGATGCTGGCTCGCGACGCCGAGCCCATCATCACCCACCACTTGGAGATGGTGAACAACGCACTGACCCGCTGCTGAAGCGACGAGCGAAACCCGTTGCGCCCGTCAGCTGTTCGCCGGAGTGGTGGTGCAGCTCGGGCGCACGGCGTCGTCCGGGTCCAGCGCGTCGAGGACGAGCTGGGCGGCGACGGGGTCGTAGGTCAGCAGGATGTGGTCGGACAGGTCGCCGGGGCAGTAGTCCTGGACCAGGAGGTTGACGGCGTTCGGTGCCTGCAGGTATCCGCTGGTGTAGGGGAGTACGACCTCGTCGTGGCGGGTCATGATGTTCGTATAGGCGACACCGGGAACGGCCGCGCCACCGTCGGTCAGGGTGCCGAGGAACTGTGATCCGTGCTGGATCTGCAGGCAGGCGGCGCAGATCGGGTCGACGAGGGCGTTCAGCGTCGGCGTCAGCCCCAGTTCCGCGGCCAGCCGCGTCACCCCGGCCGCGATCCCGAGGGAGTTGGTGCCCGCCCACCCGGGTCCGAGCGAGACGAGACGAGAGACCTTGTCCGCGCCGCCGAGGAACTTGACGTAATACCCGGCCACCAGATTCCCCTCCGAATGGTCGACGATATCGGCCTCGCGGGCACCGGTCGCGGTCAGCACCCGGTCCACGAAGGTCCCCAGCTCGTGCGCGCTCTGCTCGATCGGGGTCAGCCCACCGACAGCGTGCAGGGGGGCGGGCAGACCCGCGAGCGTGCCGTAGTTGAGCGCGAACACGCAGTAGTCGTTGTTGGCCAGCAGCGGGGCCAGCGCCTGCCAATCCAGCTGTGGGGTCTCGGGCCCGCCGTGCACCAGCACCACGGGATTCGGGTGGCGGGGCCCGGGCGTGCAGGTCCAGTCGTTGGCGCCGATCGGCGCGGCGCCGGGGTGCTGCAGTTCGGCGGCCACCGCATCGGCCAAGCGGTACGAGACCGGGTAGTGCGGCCGGTTCGGTTGAGCGCTCGCGGGCGACACGGTGAATGCAGCACCGAGCAGTACGGCGAGGGCCACCGTGACGACGCGAGCGAGGCGCATCGTCCCAGCATGAGCCCTTCTAAACCGACCGTCCAGTCAACTGCTTGTCGTCTTGCTCACGCCGTCGGCGACCTCAGGTGGCGAAAACCTGGGAGTCGTCGGCGAATGCCTTGAATTCCAGCGCGTTACCCGCGGGATCGAGCAGGAACATCGTCCACTGCTCACCGGCCTGCCCCTCGAACCGCACATACGGCTCGATCACGAACCGCGTGCCCGCGGCCCGCAGCCGCTCGGCGAGCTCATGGAACCGCGGGATCGTCAGGATCAGGCCGAAGTGCGGAACCGGGACGTCATGGCCGTCGACGGGGTTGTGGATCCGCTGCGGCCGTTCCGGCGCCAGATGGGTGACGAATTGGTGGCCGTGCAGATTCCAGTCCACCCAGGTGTCCGCGCTGCGTCCCTGGGTCAAGCCGAGCACCTCGCCGTAGAAATGACGGGCGGCGTCCAGATCGTCGACCGGCATGGCCAGGTGGAATCGCGGAATCGGGGAGTCGAGAACGGTCATGGTGACAACCTATTGCCCGGCGGCCCCGATAGGGGTATGGCGCGCCCATGCGATCGGATTTCCCAGCTGCACAATGCTTCTCGCGACTGCGCCCGGTGTTCTCTTCCGCGTGGAAATTTGTTCACCACGGTTCTCGCCCACCGCTGTGCGGCTGGTGGGATCGTTATAGGGGCCACGGTGCGTTCGTCGCCGAGTTGGCTTGTAGCGCAGGCGGTTCCGGAGACGGCTGGGAGATGACGTGCCGTGCACGATTGCGCTCGCGCTCGAATATCCAACCAAGGGGGCTGTGTCCCATGCGTATCTCTCGAAGAAATTCTCCGAGTATCCCTTCCAATGCTGCAGCGAGGTCGCGGCGGCGTCGAATGATGCTGCCCGCTTTGGCTCTTGCGGCGTCCCTGGCGGCGACACCGGCGGCCGTCGCGGACGAAGAGCCGCCACCCGGCCCGGACAACGGTTCGTCCTCCGGCTCCATCGCACCGCCCTCGCCCGGCTCCGACGGGCTCGGTGATCCGTACTATCCGAAGGACGGCAACGGCGGCTACGACGCCCTCAACTACGACGTCGCCATCGACTACGACCCGCCGAGCCACCGCCTGTCGGGGAAGACCACCGTCACGGCGAACGCCACCCAGAATCTCTCGTCGTTCAATCTCGACTTCGCCGGTCCTCCGGTGCAATCGGTCTCCGTCAACGGTCAACCCGCCCGCTTCCAGAAGGCCGGTGAGCACGAGCTCGTCGTGACCCCGGCGGCGCCACTGCCGCTCGGACAACCCTTCACGGCGATCGTCGAATACAACGGCATCGCAGCCGACACCAAGGGTAACGGGTGGACCTATTCGACGAGCGGGGGAGCCTTCGCCCTGGGCGAACCGCATTCGGCATCGACGTGGTACCCGCTCAACGACACACCGCTGGACAAGGTCACCTTCACCCTGCGCGCGACCGTGCCCACGGGCTGGGGTGTGGTGTCCAACGGGATCCAAACCTCCGACCAGCCCGCCGGATCCGGTAAGCACACCGTGACCTGGGAGACGAAGAGCCCGATCATCGGCTATCTGACCACGGTCGCCATCGACAAGTTCACCCAACTGAGCCAGAAGCGGCCCAACGGAACACCTTTGGAGAGCTACTTCGCGCCGGACGCCGAACAGAAGAAGTCCCTCGAGAAGCGGCTCCCGCAGATCCTCGACTTCGCCGAAAAGCTGTACGGCCCGTATCCGTTCGAGTCCGGCGGTGGCATCTATGTCACCACCGACCTGCCGTTCTCGCTCGAGATCCAGACGCGCCCGATCTATGCGCCGTGGACGGATCTGAACACGGTGATCCACGAGAACGCCCATCAGTGGTGGGGCGATTCGATGTCGATCAAGCAGTGGAAGGACATCTGCCTCAACGAATGCTTCGCCAGCTACACCGCCGACTTCCTGTGGCCCGAGCGGATCGGCAACCAGAACGCCGATCGCATCTATTACCGGGCGCTCGCCCGCGCCGACCAGCGCAACGTGTGGGCGACACCGCTGTACGACCCCGGCCGGGGCAACGAGTTCACCACCGTCTACTCCCGGGGCCCGCTGTTCCTGCATGCCCTGCGCCGCAACATCGGCGATGAGGCATTCTTCACCGCCATCCGCGATTTCGTGCAGGGTCACAAGAACGGCAACGCCTCGATCCCGGAGTTCCGCCAGTTCGTCCAGTCCCGCACCACCAAGGATCTGACCGGGTTCTTCGACGCCTGGCTCAACGGAAAGAAGCGTCCGGCCGACGAATACCTGTACCCGGGCCCGCTGGCGGGGCTCACCCTGCTGCCCGAGATGCGGACTCCGGAGTCCGACGAGTGGGCGAATTGGCCACTCGGGCAAGGTGATAGGCGATGACATAGGGAGCTTGGCGCCCTCCGGATCGCCGGAGGGCGCCTATCCCGGATTGTGCTGTCAGTGCTCCGGGGAGGTCACGGCGACGACCATGCGCGCGGCGCCGTACACCTTCTCGGTGTTCTCATCGACGGTGACGATGTCGAATGCGACCATATCGCCGGGCTTTTCGCCCTCGATCGGTTCGACCGTGATGGTCAGCCACACCTGTTCGCCGGGCTGCAGGCACACGCCCACCTCGTGGCTGGGGTCGCCATTGTCGTCGATGCTGACATTGTCGAGCGGATCGGTCGGGCAGTGGCACTCGGACAGGCCGAGCGCGGCCGCGAAACGCACGGTCTCCTCCGAGCCCGGTTCCAGTCGCACCGGCCGCAGCGCCACCTCCGCCTCCAACGGGCAGCGGTCGGTCGCGGGGACCTCGAGCAGCACCTTGCGGACCAGCGTCTGGCCCGGGTTGCGATTGGTGATCATCAGGTTGCGCTGCCCGTGGTGGGTGTCGACGGTCGGCGAGATGTAGATGGCGGCAGGCCGATCGCTCAGCGGTTTGCCGTCTTTCGGATAGGTGGCTGCCGTATCCACCAGATGGATCACCCCGCCTCCGCCGCCGATCACACCACCACCCTCGGAGTACACGTTGGCCCCGAGGCAGACGTGTCCGTTGTTGTACTGCGAGATATCGTCGGCATGCGGCACCCAGAAATCGTCGCTTTGCACCACGATCCAGCCGCCCTGCTGGACAACTGCCCTGTTGGAGCCCTCGAAGGTGGGATTTCCATAGTTCAGTACTCCGCCCGGATCCGTGCGTCTCGCGATGGCGCTGTCGGGACCCACCCCACCCACCGAATAGTTCGCCACCCAGCCCTCCAGACGCAGGCCACGCACCGGCAGAGCATCACCCTTCGGCTCGGCCACGTAATCACCGCGGTTCCATACCCTGACCATGAGGTAGTAGGGATTGGTGAAGATGGTCGGGTCGCTGACGTCGACGCTGCCGTCCCACTGTCGCTTCTGGTCATCCCAGGTCTCGGGCAGCATGAAGTCCGCGGTTTCCTCGTTTCGTACCAACCGGATGTTCGGGCTGGACCAGAAGTCGATCCCGGTGCCCAGCGGTCGCCCGGTTCCCTGATCGCCCGCAACGTACGGGATGACCAATCTGCCGTCGGTGCGATTGACATCTGCCATTTTCTGTCCCTCTTTCTCTAGGTGCGCGCCGACGGAATCAGCCGGTCACACAGACGATCTGGAAGCCGTTGATCTGCACGATGTCGGTTCCGGCGGCACTGCTCAGCCGGGCGGAGATGAAATAGGTGAAGGCCGGATCCAGCACCTCGGTGCCGGCGGCGGGTCCCGCTGACAGGTCGAATACGCCGCCCGGTTCGGTGTGCACTCCGAAGATCTGTGCCACCGCATCACGACTGGAGCCGTCCAGGTTCTGCCGGAACAGTTCCATCTGCAGGGTGCCTTGCCCGGTGTTGGATCCGATCACGCGAAACTTTCTGATCTGACCGGTATTCGGCAGTGGGGCGGTCATGAGCCCGCTGGCGCCGCCTGCGCCGCTGCGTTTCTGGGCGTAGCCCAGCTTGTGATCCCATCCATCGTTCCCGGATTGGGTCAACTGCGGTGCCAAGTTGATCGTCCGCTCCTTGGGCACCCCCGACGCAACAGCATTCAGCGCCGCGGCAATGGCGTCGAGGTCGACCTGCAGCGCCTGGAAGCGCACATTGAAACCGTTGTCACCGCCGGCGGTGACCCGGTCGACGGAGTCGACCCAGTTCTTGTGGTTGAAGGTGCGGGTGAAAAGGCCCATGGCTCAGTCCTTCCGGTTGGGGCGCGCGAGCTGGCGCCCACGCAGGCGGTAGCTGGGGTAGGTGTAGGCGGGGAACACGTCGAGCTGACCGGTGTCTCGTTTCAGCTCGAGCACGTGATCGCGAATCACGCTGGTGTCGAATTCGACACCGATCGGGTGTAATTCGTTGAGGACGTTCATGATTCGCTCGTACTGTGCGCGGCGGATCACGACCGGGCGGCCCTGCTGCTCACCCTCGAGCAGGATCGGTGCCAGGCCGATCCGCACGGTGTAGGGCGGATTGCCCTCCGCGCGGGCACGCACCCGAACCTGGACGACGCCGGCCCGCTCGGCGGTGAGCTCGGCCAGTTCGCCGGTGGAGCCGTCCAGATGGGCCGCGGCCTCGTCGTAGGGGGCCACCGACCAGGACAGGGTCCGCCCGCCCGCCGGTGCCAGTGGCCACAGCGCGTCGACCTCGCGCCACCGATCGGTGCGCAGCACGGCGACCGCGTCGCTCTGATCGCGCCCGATCTCGCCGAGCAGGACCGTGAGCACCACCGCTCCGGCGGGCACGACGGCGACCGGTATCCCGGGCACGGTGACGTAACTGTCCGGACCGAGCACCGCTCCCGAGAGGGTCCGGCGCTGGACGAATTTCGAATACCAGGCACCCAGGTAGACGACGCCGGCCGTCTCGTCGACCCGGATCCGCATCACGGCGAGGTCGATGTCGTCGAAGGTTCCGGTCACGGTGCGCTGGGCCGCGTCGAGCACCCACAGCCGCGCCTCGGCGGCGGTGGCGGCGTAGACGCTGGTGCTGCTCACCGCGAGCGCGGTCGGGGTCCCGGGCAGGGTGGGCGCGGCGGCAAACGTGCCGGTGGCGAGATCCACCGCGCGTAGTGTCTTGTCCGTGCAGGCGACCCACGCAGTCGCTCCGGTGGGGTTGAGCGCCAACAGTTTCCCGGTGCTGCCGTTGGGGATCGTCCATCGGGTCACCACGGCACCCGTGGTGGCGTCGACGGTGACGACCTGGGTGGGCAGCAACAGCACCAGCAGCGGTTTGGTGGGATGGCATGCCAGGGCGATCGGGGCTGCGGGCAGCGCGGGCAGGGTGGTGACCACCGGGCTGATGCCGACGGTGACGGCGCTGATGGTCCGGTCGGTGGCGCTGGCCGTGTAGACCGTGCGGCGGTCCGGGCTCACCGCGATGCCGATCGGTGCGGGCCCAACCGTCGCGGTCGCGAGCAGTGTGCCGTCGGTGCTGTCGGAGAACACCACCGTCGAGCTGCCGCTGTTGGCCGTGCAGAGCACCGTGCCCGCCAGGACCGCGTCGATCGGGCTGTCGTGGTGGGGCACCGCGATCGGGACAACGCCTCCCTCGCCCGCCTCGGCCGGCCCGGTGATGGCTATATGGTCGCCCGCCCGCTGCGCGACTCGCACCACCGTGCCGGTGTTGACGACATAGTCGAATCCGGCGCCGTAGGCGGCCAGCGCCAGCGTCGACAGCGACAGGTCCGCGACGGCGGGGGCCAGGGTGAGTGCGCGCCCGACCCGATCCAATCCGGTTCCGTTGGGCTGCCATCCGGAAACCAGGCGGATCTGCGGTGGCCGAGGATAGGTCGCGCGGTAGGAGTTGATGAGCAACCGGCCCAGCAGGACCGCGACATTCGCCTGCATCCGGTTCGAACCGGGTGTATCGATCCGCAGCAGCGGATCGGTGACGGTGACCAGATAATCCGGCACATAGGCGCCATCGTCGGCGGTGCCCGCGACGTCTTCGCTCACCCCGATGGTGCCGTCCGTGCCGATCGACGTCCCGGCCGGAATACCTTGCGGCGCAATGGTGAATCGCCGGGTAGACGTGAAGCTCTTACCCGACCGGCGCACCTCCAGTTGCACGGTGACCTCGCCGGGATGCAGGGCACGCAGCCTGATCCGATGCTCGCTCGGCGAGCCGTCGAATGCCGCCCGACCGGGTCCGGCCTGCAGCAATGTCCACCGCACGATGCTGTCCTGTGCCGGATCGGGGTTGATCGACAACTCGACCGGCGCGTTGTCGACCGCGAGGTCCTTGCCGAACCAGCTGCTGTAGCCGACGATCTCGCACACCCCGGTGTCGGCGACCGACAGGTAGATCTCGCCCGACCGGTAGTGCACCCAGTCGAAACCGGCCCGGTGCGCGAGCGCGGCGACACGGCCGGGTGCGCTCGCATGGCGGACGATCAATGCCCGGCCGGTGGCGCGCAGATCCCGTGCGGCAGGGTCGAATCCGCCGGACACGGTCAAACCGGCGGCCAGCCTCGAGCCCATCAGTTCGACGAGCTTGCGCAGGCGCCGCAGGGTGGGCAGTCGCATTCGCCGGTCCGCCGCGGGAAACAGCGGGGGGCCACCGGCGGGATAGGTGACCAGCCAACCCGGATCGAACAGGTCGTCGGCGACGGTGCCGCACACCTCGGCTTCGGTGCTCCGGCGGCGTCCGCACGCATCGATCGATTCGCCGGGACGCAACTCGACCGGCCGAATCGTGACGGTGTGCGAACCGACCGGCGACCGGACGAAGGCATCGGACACGGTGATCGGGTTCTCGACGTTGTCGATCGGGCCGACGATGGCGTTGAGCGCGCGCTCGATATTCGGCGGTGTGGGCAGGTTCCAGCGGCGGAACAGGGCCAGCCGCTGCCGGTAGCTGCCGTCGTCCTCGCCGAGCACCGGCGCGAACGAAGGACGCGCGACGCCGGAGATGCGGACCTCGTCGATTGTGCCGTAGAAGCCGAGCTCGGTGCCGTCGGCGGTGGTGCCGCCGATACCGAATCCGATGCGCAGCGGGGCCGTGTTGGTCATGGCGCCTAGTTCGGCCGGTCCGGTAGCCACGAGCGTGCCGTCGACATACAGTCGGGCCACCGCGAAATCGCCGTCGACGACGGCCGCGACGTGCTGGAACCGGTCGGTGGCCAACGAGATGTCGGCATACAGTTCGACCGCGGGCGCTGCGCCCGCGCCGTCGGACAGCACCAGTTTCACGTTGCGGTCGAGTCCGTGGAACCGGCCGATGTGCACTCCCCAGCCCGGCTCGGCGAGATCGGCGGGGTCGGCGTGCTTGGAGACGACCGCGCCCGTCCACTTGCCGGGTGCGGGGCGGACGAAGCATTCGGCGGTGAATCCCTGGCCCTCGGGGAGTGCGAAATCCGGGTGGTCGGGGACCGCGATCTCGGCGCGATCGGCCACGAACCCCACGCCGAATCCGAACCGACCGTCCACGCGCACAGCCACATTGGTTCCCGCACCGGGGTGACCGAGCTTGGTGTACAGCGTCATCTCGTCGGCGATCACCCTCGGGTCGGCATCCTCGAGGTGGTAGAGCGCGATCGTGTCGTCGGCGAAGCCGTAGGGCAGCGGCGGGAATCGCGGGATACCCAGATCCGAGCCGATCAGGTCCAGCGACAACCCGCTCGCGCGGGCGACCGAGCGTTCGCCGCGCACCCGATTCGCGTGAGCGGTGAGCTCATCCCGCTCTCCACCCAGCACCCACAG
The DNA here is from genome assembly GCF_015477765.1 of Nocardia transvalensis. Classification (GTDB taxonomy): domain Bacteria; phylum Actinomycetota; class Actinomycetes; order Mycobacteriales; family Mycobacteriaceae; genus Nocardia; species Nocardia transvalensis_A. The sequence goes on from NZ_JADLQQ010000002.1 coordinate 702,749, forward strand.
CAGCGCGGCGAGATCACCCAGCAGGACGGTGAACCGGAAGCTGCGCACGACATCGAGTCCGGGCCTGCCCGGCGGGCGATCGACGGTGACGGTGTCCAAAACGGCCTCGGCGGCGTCGGGTCCCAGCGGGATCAGCAACGACGTACCCGCTACGGTCCCTTCGGGAATGGGAAAGGTGAGGGTGCGCGTCTGTGTTCCCGGCAGGTGGTATCCGATGCGCAGGCTGATGTCGGGCGGGATCTCGACCAGGGCGGTGACGAGGAAGCGCGGACGGGGATCGGTGCCGAATCGGGCGCGGTGCTCGCCGAGGTCGTAGGGCTCGAAGGTGCCCCGCGACAGGACCTCGCCGCGGCGCACCGACAGCCGCAGCCGGTCGGCCCCGGCGGCGAACGGGCTGGTGAGCGCGCCGGCCATGCGGTCGAACGCCGTGGGATAGGTGCTCATCGGGCCACCACCCGCACGTCGATCAGGCCGCTGTCCTGCCGGAACTGCGCGATCTCGGTCGGTCCGAGGGTGAGATTCTCACCGACCCCCACTTCGATCGGGTCGGCTTGGAACAGCTCCGCGCCGAAGGTGATTCGCCCCAGCAGCGGCGGAAAGCGGCGCAGCCGCAGATCTTGCACATCCAGGACGCCGGGCTGATCCACCAGCGCGCACATCACCTGCGAATACAGCACGTCGCCGCCGAGCCGCAGGGTGGAGATACTGCGCGAGAGGCGGTCCAGCAGTGCCGCCCGCAGCGAGTTCGCATCCTGTCCCGGATCGATGACGACCGTTGCGCGCAAACCGATCTCGATGTGGTTGGCCTCGATGATGTTGGGGTGGATGCCGACCGGGCGCACCCGGTCGACCTCGGCGCGCACCTGCTCGTAGATGCCGGTGACCGCGCCGGTCGTGCGCCAGGGCCGGGCGAATTCGTGCGCGACCACGACGTCGAAGAAATAGGGTTCGCCGAATTTCCGCTCGCCGCTGAAGGTGCGTTCGCCGAACTTGAACCGGTGGAAGATGCTCTGGGTGACGTCGACACCGCCGAGCGTGTCCGACAGCAGCACATCCAGGACCCCGCGCACGCGCAGCACTGCCGCGCGCACGGCTTGCAGGGTCCACATGTCGCGGGGGAAGCCCAGCTGCCGTGCACGATACGCGGTGTCGTTCTCGAAAAGTTCACCGCCGGTGAATCGCCCGGGGTTGTTGGCCTCGAAGGTCACCGAGTCGGGGAAGTGCAGCTGGGTGCGCAGGTAGTCCGGATCGAGGATCAGCGTCTGTGGCTCGATATTCGACCGCGGCCCGGCCTCGAAGGCGCGGGCGCGCGCGGTCACCGTCGGCGCCTGCGCGGTGAGGGTCACCGGGGCGGTGAGGTGGAAGGTGTTCGGCGGCTGTTGCTCATCCAGCAGCACCGTGCCCTCGGGCAGCAGGTAGCTGCGGCCGGGCAGCGCGCCCTGGATGGTCACCCGGACCTCGCCCTCGGCGAACAGGTAGTTGCGTTCGAGCCCGATGTCCTGGCCGAGCAGGTCCAGGTCGGATCCGGAGGCGGTGGAGGCGAATTGGCTGTAGTAGAGGTCCTCGAGCCGCTGCCACAGCATGGCGTCCTCGTCGGAGGTCACCTGCAGCAGCTTCGTCAGCACGCTGGTGTCGGCCAGATCGGTGTCCGGGCCGAAGGCGGCGATGGCCCGCTGTCGCGCGGATTGCAGGATTTCGGTGAAACCCTTCAGGACGAATCCGTCCTCGGTCACGCCGTATTGCGTCATGCCGGTGCTCCTACGGTGGTCGTCAGCGTGGCCGGTACGCCGTCGCTGGTGATGATCGACACCACGACCTGCCACACCCGGTGGTGGGCATCGAGGCGCGGATCGGTGATCTCGATGTCACGGATCTCCTGCACGCGCGGGTCGGTGCCGAGGGTTCGAACGATGTTGAGGCGCAGCAGGTCCCGCATCTCGCGCGCGCTCACCGGCGTGGTGAACACGGATCGGTAGTCCAGTCCGTACCGGGTGTCGTAGCGGTCCTCGCCGAGCGGCGTCAGCAGCCGCAGTTGCAGGTCCTGGGCCAGGGCGGGTATCCCGGTCACGAGCGCGATGCGCCCGTTCTCGACAACGAGATCGCCTGCGGTGAAACGGATTCCGGTGCTGGTTATGGTCATGGCCTGGTCTCACTTCGCGTCGAGTACGGTTTGGCCCGGCTGTGTGACGAGCAGCTTTCCGCCGGGTGTGATCGCCGCGTCGGCCGTGGCAAGGACGACGCGTTCTCCGCCGACCTGCAGCACCGTCGACAGACCCGCGGTGAACGGCCCGAACTTCGTGCACTTGCCCGGCGGAGTCGACGCGGCGCACGCCTTGAAATCGGCCTGGGCAAAGTCCGATTCGCGCAGCACCGGATGGCCCCCGACCCTCAGCACCGCACTGGAGTTCACCGTGATCGGCCCGTGCCCGCACTGGAGTTGCGCGCCGGTCACCAGCACCGTCGCCATCACCCCACCTCCACCGACGACGCCGCGAGCTTGATGGTGTCGGCGCTCAGGGTGATTTCGCCGCCGCGCAGGGTGATCGACGCCTGGCCGTTGCCGAGGGTGACATCCTTGCCGTCGGTGGTCACGGCCACCGACCCGTCCTCGGCGATGGTGATCGTCGTTGCCTGGGCGTGTGTGATGGTCAGCGCCTGGCCCGTCGGCGGCCGGGGACGCTTGCCGACCTCGGGCAGGATGTCCGTGCCGATCTCGATGCCCAGTCCGACCGCCTGGATCACCCGATGCCCGCCGGCGTCGGTGAGGTCGTTGACGCCCTTGCCGACCGGGCGCGCATCGGCCACCTCGGTAGGCAGGCACAGCCAGTAGTCGCCCGACTCGTTCTCGGGCGGTTGCTGATTCGCCTGGCGCGACCACAGGAATCCCGTCGTGAGCGCATCGTTGACCTCGCCCCCGTTGTGCAGCAGCACCGCGCGCATGCCCGGATACACCGGAACCATCAATCCCGTTCGGTCCCAGGCGAAGACCGAGGCCATCGGCTTGTCGTGCAGGACGACCGTGTCGTCCACCGGATCGTCGACGCTGGACCCGGTGCGGCGCTGCCCGTAGTTCACGGTCGCTCGGTGCCCGCCGTTGTCGCCCGCGCCGGTCGCGTTGTAGGAGGCGATGTCACCGATGTCGACGGCAGGGCGGTCGGCGAGCAGCGAGCGGGTCATCGACACCATGTCGTCGGCGACGGCGTGCACGCCGTCCACCGCGCGCGGCCGGTTCGCCGCGGCGGTGTCGAGCAGCGTCACCTCGCAGGTGTAGCCGTCGTGCAGGCTGAACAGGTGCCGGACCGATTCGGTACGCAGATCGCGGGAGTCGCTGTCCTCCAGCTCGACTCTCGCGCCTATCTGCAGGGTGGGATCGCCGAGTACGGTCAGCCGATAGCGGGTCGTGGTGCCCGGCGGGGCCTGCGGATCCGCGGCGACGCTGTCCCAGCGGCGCTTGGCGACGATGTTGTGCTCGGCGCGGAAACGGGCTGTGATCGCGGCATCGACGGTGCCGAGGACGGCGGCACCGGCACGCACGGCCAGCGGCACATGCGCACGTCTCGCCAGCTCCCCGAGCGCGCTGAGCGCCGTGCCCGCGGCGATGGTGAGATCGGTGTCTTCGCCCTCGACGCCCTGGTGGGAGATGGGCACCGTCGTCTTCTGCTGCAGGTCCTGCAGGATCTCCTCGAAGCTGGATGCGCCCGGCTTGTGATACCGATAGTCCTGTCGCCGCAGCAGATACCCCGCCCGTTCGAACCCTTTGACGCGGGTCAGCAGGCTGCCGTCGGCCGCGACGTCGTTGTGGGTTTCGGTGATCGCGCCGAGCAGCACCGGGTTGCGCTGGGTCGCGGGCTGATCGAAGTAGCCCAGTCGGATCTCGACCAGGATCGGCTGTGCCGATCCGGCCTGGCGGCGGGCGCGTTCGGCGAGGTCCTTGGCGTCGTCCACCGGCAGATCCCACAGCGTGATCTCGAAGGTCGACGGGTGCGGTCCCAGGGTGGCCTCGGTGGTGACGGCCGCATCCATGAGCAGACCACCGGCCAGCACGTCGTTGCTCACCCGCAGGAACGGCGCACCGTCGACGCCGGTGCGGAATGCGAGCTGATACCAGATCACGAAGCCCATCGCAGCGCCACCCCTCCCACCACGGACGAGCCGTGCGCACCGGAACCATTGAGGTTCAGCGGGTGCACGGACAGTTCGGTGAAGACCAGCGCCAGCTCGTGGGCGTGGTACTGCAGATGCGGAACCACCTTGCGGCGGAACAGGATCCGGGTGCCGTCGGACTCGTCGGTGGACACCTCGAGCACCAGGAATGCCCCCGGCGACGGCAGCGGCAGCGGCCGGTCGTGGCGCAGCAGCTGCTCGTCGGTCACGTTGACGTGGGCCGAGAGTGCATAGATGCGTTCGCCCAGTGAGATCCGCACGGCTTGCGGGAATCCCCGGTCGGCGTCGATCGGCAGTGTCAGGTAGGGGTAGCGCAGGGCGGTGGTCATAGGCGTTGCCTCGCAAGCGGTTCGGTGGTTCACAGCGGGACCGAGGGGACGACGGGTACCGCGGACGGGGCGGCGGGGCCTGCGAACACCGCGGTGCCCGCGGCCAGTGCCAGATCGGCGATCTCGCCCGCCAGCGCCGTGGGCGTGCTGCGCGGCACGTGTTCGAGGCTGATCGAGACGTCGAGGGCGTCGCGTTTCTGCACGCTCTGGGTGAATCGCAGATCGGTGATCTGCATATCCAGGCTGATGGTGAACCCGCACACCACCGGAATTCCGGTCAGCGCCAGGGTTTTCGCGGTCGCGGCGACCAGCAGCCGGGAATTGAGCGCCAGCACCTCGAGCGCCTTCTTCAGCACCAGGCGGTCGGGTCCGAGCAGCATGGCCTCCACGGCGATGGCCTTGCGGGTGGGCGCGAGGGCCTGGGAGAACTTGCTGTCGGCGATGCGCTGGATCCGATACCCCTCGGTCATCGAGATGCTCTGCACGTACAGCAGCGGGACGGGGCCGATCAGTACTGGTTGTGCCGTCACGTGTCCGGCTCCTTTCACTCGGGCTGGTATCGCACGAAGGGGGCACGGTCGACCACGGCCGGATCGAGATGGCCCTTGGCCACCCAGTCCAGCGCGGTCTGTGGGTCGACCGGGATCCCCTCGATATCGAGCGCGAACTCGTTGACCATGTATCCGCCCTTGGCGGGGTGTTCGATGACGCTGGCGGCCAACCGGTTCCGGTATCGGGACATCACCACGAACCGATCCGCGCCGGTCGCACCGAGCGATTTCCCGCTCGCCAGATGACCGGCCTCGGTGATGTCGGGGTGCTCGAGCCAATGCGCGAAATCGCCCATGTCCGACCGCAGCACACCCTTGTCGTTCAGCAGGAACCGCAGCGGATGGCCGGGGTTCTCGCGCAGGATCGCCGTCACGGCGCGGCGGAATTTCGCTCTGCTCGAGATGGCCGCGATGTCGCCGAGCGCGCTGGCGGGGATGAGCGGACGGGCGCCCGGCCGCAGCTTCTTTTCCAGCTCACCGGCGACCTCCGACAACCATTCGGCGTCGTCGAATCCCGCCCGGTCCCCGGCCGCGAGCCGTTCGAGCAGTTCGTAGTACTGCTGCGGCCCCAGGCGTCGCTTCGCCGCTGCGACCTGGGCGAGGAAATGCTTGTACCGGGTGGCGTGGGAACCGAACAGCCGCACCGTCGGTGCCAACGCATGCCCGCCCGCCTCGGTGACGAACCGCAGGGCACCCTGCGCCCCGGCCGCCCCGGCGAATTCGGCAGGTCCGAGAGCGCCCACCTGGTCAGCGGTGAGACGGCCCGCGACCCGCAGCAGATCGGCCAGCTCGGCATCGGAGGTCCTGGCCAACACCGCACGCACGGCCGAGCCGGACCAATTCGGTCGCGAGCGCACCAGTTCGAGGACTCGCCGCGTCCCGGCGACCACATCCTCGGCCAATTCGGTTGCCGGGCCGAGGGTTTCCTGCACCGTGCGGGCGATCCGCAGGGCGGCCAGCAGTCGCTCACCGGACTCGCCCGCCTGCTCGTTCGCGGCGAGGAACCGCGCGAGGGTGCGGGCGCGGGGAGGTGCTTGCCGCAGCAGGCGCAGGACGTCCTCGGCGGCGGACTCCGGCAGCAGCCGCATGAGCCGACCCACTTCACCCGCATCCTGCAGCCGCAGCGCCGCCGCCAGCGCCTCGAACAGCCTGGCCTGGGCGGAAATTCGCTGTGCCGCGGCCGCCGCCTGCCGGGGAGCGGTGAGGTATGCGGCCAGGATCTCCAGCAGTATCACCTGCGCGACTCGGCGCAACAGGGCGCTCCCGACCGCACCGGCCGCGCCCGCGAGCTCCTCGATGTGCTGCAGGCCCTGCAGCGCTTGCCGTCCGGCCGTGCCCGCGCTCGCCAGCAATGTCCGCAGCTGCGCCAGCGCTTCCGGATCGGGCGGGCCGGTCACGGTCACTACGCCGGGGATCGGCACGGGCACGGTGCCGAGCGCCCGGCACAGCACCATGTAGAGCTCGTAGAGCTCGGGCAGGCTGCCGCCGAGTTCGACCGGCAGCAGCGGCAGGTCGGCCAGGCTGCTCACGGTGGCGCGCAACCAGTCGTAGGCGGTGCCCACGAACTCGACGACGTCCAGGGTCGACAGCGGGTGTCGGAGTTGGTAGACGACGATGTCCATCAGCTGACCCGGTTCCAGCGGGGTGAGCGGCACATGTGCACCGACGGCGTGCAGCAGGCGAAACGTCGGCTTGTCGAATCGGGCGAACAGCCGCAGCAGCGAGCCGTCGGTGGCCAGCGGCGCGAGCAGGGCATCCAGTTCGGCCGTCGAGCGGCAGGAGGCGATCAGGTCGACCAGGGCGGCGCCGAGCTGGTCGGAATCCACGCCGCTGATCGCCTTCTCCGACAGGCGCATCAGAGCCAGCAGATAGCGCCGGCGGTCCTCGAGGCTCATCGCCGCGAAGAGCGAACGATCCAGCGTGGCGAGAACGTGCGCGACGGCGAGGTCGTCGGAATGTTCCAGCGTGAGTGCGTGCACCACCTCCCCGACGTCCGAGGCGCGCAGCCTGCCCGGGTCAGTGGGATCGGCCAGTCGGCGGTCGATGTTCTGTCCGGACCAGTCGGTGGGCGACTGGGCACGGTATGTGCGGTAGAGCCGTATCCCTTCGGCTGTGGTGATCGTCAGTGGCTGCAGGCTCGCATCGGTGAGGAAGGTGGCCCCGGTGGCCGGAGCCGACGTCACGGTGCCCTCGCCGCCCGGTTCACGACTGACGGCGGGGGCGAAGCCGCCGAAGTCCGCGGCGCGCAGGGGTGTCGCGAGCGGACGCACGAGCAGCCGTCCGGGCCGCTGCGCGGAGGTCAGTACCGCGAAGCCGCGCGCACCGAAAAGATAGGTGCCCCATTCCACGGCGCGTACCGGGTCGTCGGCCTCGACCTCGAGGTTCCCGCCCGCCCGCACCCACTGCGGGATATCCCGCCCGAAGCCGAGCACCGGGCTCGACGGGGTCTGCCCGATGCGCAGGAGGTCGCCGAGGACATGGAATTCCCGTTCCGCCGCATGCACATCGGTGCGCTCGCGACGAGGGAGGGGCTTCGGGTCCACCGTGTCGTGGTGTTCTCGCACGGCCTGCGCGATGCCGCGCCGGATCGCCTCTTCCACGCCGCGCGGGTTCTCCGATGCCGCGGTTCCGGTGTATTGCACCGAAATCGCCGGGGCCGCGGTAGCTTCCGTTCCGGTCATCAGGCCCCTCCGTGCGACAGCATCGACTCGACGGTGCTGTCGCCGACGGCCGGGTCGAGCACGAGGTTGAGATCGGGTGGGGTGAAACCCTTCGGCGCGTCGTCCACCGACTCGACGGACCAGTGGCCGTCGGGCCCTTTGCGATAGGTCACGGGAATGCTCAGGGTGCGTGGGATGGGGCTCGAGCGGTCGGGGGCCTGCCAGAGGAAATCCAGCGATTCGCCGGGCCTCTTGGCGTCCGCCTTGCGGCGAACTTCGGTGCGCCACACCGGAATATCGGCCGGGCCCGGCTCCCGCACGCCGGACTCGAACCAGTCCAGGCGAAAGAAGCTGCCCAGCTGGACATACCAGGGTTCCTCGGCGTAGGCGGCCGCACCGACCGGCGCGTAGCCCTGCTGCCGCTGCTGATCCGCACGCCTGAATTCGCGTCCGAGGACGCCTGCCGCGCCGAGAGCCAGTCCGGTGGCGCCCGGTAGCGCCGCCGAGGGCCGTTTGGGCGAGTTGACCACGACCTCGATGTTGTTCAGTTCGCCGGCCGCGCGAACCTGCTCCAGTTCGGCGGCCTGCGCGGCGGTCGGTTCGTATTGCATTTCGACGTGCAGGATTTTTCGGTCGGCGGTGCCGCTGTGCTCGACGCGGAATGCCTCGCCGCCACGGGTTTCGCTGCGAGCGGTCCCCTGGTCGGCTTCGACCAGCTTGCGCAGCCCCGTGCTCAGCTCGGCGCGCAGATCCCCGGGTTCGCCGAAGCGGCCGGGACCGTTGTCGACGGTCTTGACCTGGATCAGGGTGCCGCCCTCCACGCGAATGCTGCCGGGGGACAACGGCAATCGCCGCGCTCCGACACGGACCGTGCCGGTCAGCGGAGTGCGCGTGCCGCCCTCGAGGAAATCGGCGGCGGGATAGTTGCGCGGCAGCGGGGTCGCCCCGGGGTAGTACCGCTCGCCGACCAGCCTTTCTCCGCTCAACCCGCGGGCCTGGTGACCGGCGAACCAGTCGATCGGAAGATTCTCCGGCGGGGGCAAGGTTCCGGCCGCCTGTTGGGCCAGCAGTTGTGCCGCGGCCAATTCACCGGCGATGCGGCGCTCGTCCTCTTCCAGGCGCGCGAACGCCTCGGGGGAACGGACGCCGATGCCGATCGTCTGCTGTTTCTTGTTCTCGGCCAGTCGCTCGGCGAGAGCGGCGGCGAGAGCGTCGAGCAGATGCTGCCGCTCGGCCTGCAGCTCAGCGATCGCGGCGGGGGATCGGACGCCGATGCCGGTGGCCAGCTCGCGGTCGACTCGCGCGAGCCGCTGTCGAATGTCCTGATCCGGCGCGCCGGACGCAGGATCGGCGGCTTCGGCCTTGGCGCGCGCTGCTTTCCGTGCATCCGTGGCGGTTTTCGAGGCGCGCAGCCGATTGCCGACCGCACGCGCCACCGATCGAGTCAACCGGTCCAGGTCGGTGGCGGAAGGAGTACCGACCACCCGCACCTTCACGGGTATGGCGGTTGTGCCCGCGCCCCTGGCGGCCATCGGCAGGGGGTTCTCGGGTCGTGTCTGCGTTGACATGGTGTCCTCCTTTCCTTTTCACCGACCTGGACGCGGTCAGCCGCGGCTGCGCAACGTCGTGTGCAATTGGTCGAAGACGTATTTCGCGACCTGCCGCAGGTGTTGTTCACCCAGTTCGCCGACGACCTCCACCTCCACGGGAAAGTGGTAGACCGGCTCATCGCCCGGCTCTGTTCCGTCGGCGGACGGGTCGAATTCGTCGTTCATCGTTCACTCGATTCCGGGCTGCAGGCACATGCAGGTGAACGTGGCCTGCGGAACGCCGTCGATGACGACGTTGCTCGGGTTGGCCGAGGTGATGATGCAGCGGCCGAACTTCAGCGCCTTGAAAGACCAATCGGTGCCGGTCTTCTCGGCGACGGCGATCTCGAATTCCTTGCCGGTCACCGCGAGCTGGGTGAGTTCGGCGACCACCGAGGCGAACGCCTGCACCGTCATGGTGAAGGTGAAGGTCTGCGGTTGCCGGACATAGCCGAGGTTGTCGGCCTCCACGCTGTGCACCACGGTGTGGGGCACATTGAAGGTGGGCGTGAACTGGGAGATCGGGCTGACGACGGTGCTGCCGAGGCGCACTTCGAGTCGGGTGTTCCAGGTGGGCATGTTGGTGTCCTCGCCATTCGCGGAGCTGCCGCTAGTTGAATTTCAGGTTGATGTTGATGCGGTGCATGGCGCCGGCGTACTCGACGCCGACCAGGACCTGCGCGATCCGCCTGCTGTGGGCGTCCCGGACCGCCTGCACCTGCGCCGGGGTGAGCGTGGCCGGATCCGCGTCGAGCAGATTGAGCACCGGAACGGTGACGGTGAATCCCTCCAGCACACCGGCCTCGACCAGTGGGTTGAGCACCGCCTCCATCTGAACGACCAACGCGCGCAACCCGGATCGGCTGATCCGCAGATTGCCGATCGCACCGATCATGCGGGCCTTGAGCCGGAAGGTGACGTCGTCGATGGTGCGCTGGACGTCGATGAACTTCAGGCCTCTGGAGTTGCCGGTATAGCCTTCGCCGAGGTAGACACCGCCGCCCGGAATGAGCGTCGGGGAGGTCAGCCAGATCACGCCGTTACCGGCGATGCCGGGCGGCACCGGATTGCTCTCGTCCTCACTGCCGTTGAGGGTGTCGATCTGGGCGCTGGTGAACGGGGGACTGACGATCGCCACCTGTTTGAGCACCATCGAGGTGTAGGGCGGATAGCCCGCGATGGTGCCGGCCACCGCGGCGGCCGCGTCGTCGTCGCTGCGATGGGCGACATAGACCATGCGGTCGTGGGCCAGCACGCCGGTCACGAGCGCGGCATCGGCGACGTCCTTGGACAGCATCGCCACACCCATCCGTTCCTTGCCGTCCACGCGGTCGGAGACGGTGACCACGTGGTCGCGCAGGGCGGCGATGGCGCCACCGGCCCTGCCGCTGTCGGCGGTCAGCGGCGTGGCGGCCAAGACCACGAACTGAACGTTCAAAGCCTCCGCGGCGACAAGGGATTTGGTGATGTCGGTGTCCTGGCGGATGCCCCAGAACTGAGTCGCGGTCGGGCTCTGCCGCATCGCGGTGATCAGCGAGGTGGTCAGGGGCGACGCGGCGGCGTTCGGCGCGCTGAATTTCGCCCGCGCCTCGTCCGGAGAGGTGACCTGGACGGGGACGTTGACGCTACTGGCCGTGGCGGCCCCGATCACGACCAGATTCCCGGTCGGGCGCACCGCGGGCGGGTAATAGTCGAACGAAGGAAAGACACGTACATATCGAAGTGCCATGAGGGTGTTCTCCTAGCTGGGAGTGAGCTGATTCGGTGGCGCCGCATCGTCACGGCTCGTGGTACTTGGCACGCAATTTCGCGCGATATTCCTCGATTTCCTCGTGCGACATGGTGATCGGTGTTTCCGGATCGGTCGGCGGCTGCTCGACGGGGTCGTTGTCCGGATCGTCGGTTCGCGCTCGGCGACTGGTCATTTCTGCTCCTTGGATGTTCAGAGGAAAACGGCGAGTATCTGCTGGGTGGCGAAGAAGGCGGTGATCTGCTCGCGGGTGAATCCGGTGCCCGCCTCGCTCCCGGCCGGGAACACCACGACAGGCGCCAGCTGCGCGGTGATTTCGGCGAAATCCCGGTCGCGGTGTTCGTCGACGACCGGCCCCTGCGCGGCCAGAATCTGCCGCACGTCCCGCAGCGCGCCGGTGATATCGACGGCGTCGCGGATCAGGATCGCGATCCGCAGACCCAGCCGGCGGGTGGCGGCCGGGTCGGCGGGATCGAAGGGAGGCGCCGGTTTGAGTTTCACCTCGGCGAGCAGATAGTGAAACGCGCCCCGCAGCTCCTCGACCGTGCTCAGCCCGTGTTCGCGCATGAACGCGTCGAGATCGAGATAGTGGAACTTCGCCCGGAATTCGTCGAGGGTGGCGAACGCACCGAGATCCCCGATACCGAACGACTCCAGCTCACCCGGATCGATCTCGAGGACCACGGTGGCCGACGCGTCGGCCACGATGTCGATCCACTGCGGGTCGGCGCCGTCGCTGCCGACGATGTCGACATCGGTGCGGACATGCCCCGGCATGGTCTGGGTCCAGTTCCCGGCGCGGCGGACCACCGGATACAGCGGCCGCGCGCAGGCGGTGGCCACCACGTCGACCGCCGTGACATCGCGCAGCACGGCGAACGGCAGCTGATACATCGCCGCGATCAGCGTCCGAATCCGCGTGCGTCCGGGGTCCCCGGCCGGGAATACGAGGTCGTGGACCCCGGCCCGGTCGGCGAGGCGGAGCAGCAGCGTGTCGACCGACTGGCTCATGGGCGCGTCACTGCTTGCTCTGCTGAATGTTCTTCTGCCGCACGGCCTGTTCGACCACCGCGAGCGCATCCACCGGCGTCAGATTCTGGCCCTGCTCGTTCTGACCCAGTTGCGGCCAGCCGGCGCCGTCCGGGCCGCGCAGCTGAATCCAGATGTCGCGGGTCTTCTCCAGCAGTTCACGCTGTTCGTGCTCGTTCAACGCGGTCATGAATTCCTCCTCGATTCCGATGCCGCACTGCGCGGCGAATTCCTCGGGCGACAGGCCGTTCGCGGCGTTCATGTCGCAGTTGCCGAAGGGCGGACAGCCCTCGGGCAGGCCGCCGCCGTAACCGTTGCCGTCGGTGTATTGGTGGGCGATCTGGCCGGGCAGGTGGGGATTTCGCCCGTAGCCCGCGCCGATCAGGCGCAGGCCGTCGGGGCGCTCACCCCACATGCCGAACAGATCGCCGGTGTTGGCATAGCCGATGACCCTGCGCCGATCGCCGAGCCAATCCGCGAGATTCCAATAGGCGCGGTTGATTCCGTCGGACTGATCACCACCGGGATTGCCGCCCGATTCGACGTCGATCATGGAGATCATCCGAGGGTGCGGACCACCGGCCCGAGAAATCATGTCCCGGTGGGTGTTCACGGTGTCGAGCCAATTGGGCCGCCAATAGAAGTAGACGATGAAGCACGCCAGCACCCCGGCATCGGCGGCCCGGGAGGCCCAGGCGTAGTTGTGCCAGAAGTTGGGGTCGGCAAAGGTGCCGTCATTCGAACGGAAGCTCAATATCCGATACGGATACGAGTCGTCGACCGGCGCCTGGTAATAGGACACATCGGCAAAAAGGCTGTCAACCATGCGAACTCCTCTCGATGGGAGCCAGTCTTCAGCCGGTGCGTCTCACCGGCGTCTCGAGCGCATTTCACGCCGACTTGTTGTCATCGGCACGGAGTCGTTGCGAGGTCACCAGCACCGTCAGGTCCGGCATCCGGCTCACCAGTGCGTCGAGGACCGCCCGGACCTCCTCGGTCACCTCGGCGGCGTCGTCGAGAATCAGCACGGGACCGGAGCGCGCCGAGCGCTGCGGTGCGGCCGCCGACGCCCCGGACGGGCGCAGCGTCGGATCGTGGCGCAGTATCCGCAGTTCCAGATCGGCCGTCTCGGGCGCGGGATCCACGCCGAGATCCTCCGACAGGGTCCGCCGCAGCCGGCGCAGCCGATCCAGCGCCTCGACGTGGCTTCCGGTCTGATACAGCGCCAGCACGTACAGCCGCACCAGTGGCTCGTGCAGAGGGTGTTCGGCCGCCGAAGCGGCCAGCTGCGTGCGTATTTCGGCGGCGGCGCCGAGGCGGAGCGCGGCATCGGCCCCGGCCACGACCAACCCCAGCCGCCATTCCTCCAGGCGAGCCGCCTCGGCCCGGGCGAACGGCGCCGCGGTGAGATCGGCCAGCGCCGGACCGCGCCACAGCCGCAAGGCCGCATCGGCCGCCGCGCGCACGGCCTCGTGGTCTCCGGCGCGCTGCGCGGCATGCATCAGATCCGCGGCGGCCTGCGCCGCGGCCAGATCGGCGATCGTGACGCTGGTCCGGTATCCCGCCGGGGAGCGCAGCACGACGTGACCGCAACTCCCCACTGCCGCCCGCAGCCGCGACATCAGCACGCGCAGCCGCTCCACCGGGCGGTTGAGCTGCTGCTCACCCCACAGATCGGCGGCCAGTCGCGTATCCGGCACCGGCATTCCGCGCGCGAGCGCGAGCCGCACCAGCGCGGCCCGTTCGAGGGGCCTTCCCACGCCCAGATCGCGGTCACCGTCGGTGACCACGACCGGGCCCAAGATGTTCAGTTGTATCGAGCAACCCCCGGACGCGTCGGCTCCCGAGCGTCGCGCATTCCTTCTCCGCAGTGTGGTGACCAGGTCACTCCCCACCCCGTGCCCTCCGATCGTGCTGGCTGTTTCGCACCCGCGCGCGGGCGTGCCCGCGGGCAATTCGTGAAAAGTCCGAGCACCCCAACCCCTGTGCGCCTCGACGCTAGACCGACCCGGCGGTCTGCAATATCCCTAGAATTCGGGATGCCGGGTTCGTCCGCCTCCGCTCTCGACCGCCGCCGCCCGGGTCGGGTTGCCCGACAGGGACAGCGCACGCAGGGCGCACACCCAGCCGATTGCGCCGAGGATCATGCGGGGGTAGTTCAGAGTGGTCCAGGTGTCGATGAACGAGTCCACTCGTGCGGGGGACCAGTCGGCGCCGTGGGATTGGAACAGGAGCATGCGAGTGGCGAAGTAGCCGTAGGTCGATGCCGAGTAGCAGGCCATGATCGCGGCGGCGGCCAGCCACCAACGGCGGAACGGGACCGGGGTTCGCCACGCCAGGTAGAGATTGATCAGGGAGAGCAGTGCGACGACGGGAGAAACGAACGGCCAGAACGCCCGGCCCGCCCGCCGGAAACCGGATTGCTCCATCGCGGTCAGCGCCTGCTCGGGAGGAACGTCGGCCCACATCGGGATGACGCCCAGCTTCTCGTACCAGCCCGCCCCGAACTGGATCCCGACGAATATCACCAGCACCCAAAGTGCAATCGCGCGTGTGGTTGTCATCATGTTCGGCCTCCTCGACCCTGCCATTACTCTCTACTCGAGAGCTTCTCTATTGCAGAGAGATTAGGAAGGATCGACCAGCGATGACATCGGGGAAGGCCCGGAACGAAACCCTGAACTCGCTTCAGCTCGCGCTGCGCGAGCAGGCGACCCGGACGGTGCTGTTCCATTCGGCCGTGGCGAGCCGGCTCGGCCTCACCGTCACCGACCTGAGCTGTCTGAACCTGCTCAGTATGGACGGCCCGCAGACTCCCGGTCAGCTCGCGCGTCGCATCGGCATCACCCGCGGCGGGGCCGTGACGGCCATGGTCGACAGGCTCGAGAAGGCCGGTTACGTGCGCCGCGACCGCGACCCGGCGGATCGGCGCCGCGTCCTCATCGCTCTCACCGACACCGTCGTCCAGCGCGTGACACCGCTGTTCGCAGATCTGGGCCGGGCGATCGCCGAGCAACTCGCCGACTACCACGACCACGACCTGACAGCGCTTCTCGGCTTCGTCACCGACACCACCGACGCGCTGACCCGAACGACCCGCGACCTGCGCGAGCGCCCTTCCTTCTAGGGTCTGTGGATGTTCCGTGCAGGCCACTACAGTGCGGGATTGCTTGGAATGCAAAGGTTTCCCTCGAACTGGCAGGCGGTGCCGCTGGTCTCGAGGGCATGGGGCACATTCGCAGGGGGTTCGCAATGTCGGGGGTAGTCACGGTCGACGTGGACCGGTTGCGCGATGCGGCGTGCTTCATCGGTCGGCAGGCACAGGTTATCGATCAGCGCGAGGCGCGAACAACGCGCCGGCGGCGGTGAGGGTGGCTACAGTCCTGGAGGACGGGTACATATAGGGCTCGCGCGGGGGAGTAGCCGCGCCCCGGGGAGAGGAGTCGGCGTGGTCGAGACCGCGGCGGAGAGCGATCGGACAGCGGAGCCGTCACTGCAGCGGGTGATGGGCCCGGGACTGCTGTTGTTGTTCATCGTCGGCGACATTCTGGGGACGGGGATCTATGCCCTCACCGGAAGGGTCGCCGGGTATGTCGGTGGGGCGGTGTGGGTGCCGTTCGTGGTGGCGTTCCTGGTCGCGCTCGTGACGGGGCTGAGCTATCTGGAGCTGGTCACCAAATATCCGCATGCCGCCGGAGCCGCGTTGTATACGCACAAGGCGTTCGGCATCCAATTCTTCACGTTCATGGTCGCTTTCGCGGTGATGAGTTCCGGGCTCACCTCGGCCTCGACCGCGGCGCGGGCCTTCGCCGCCAATTTCGCCGAGGCATTCCATCTGCGCCTCAGCGCAGGTGTCGGCATCACCCTCGTGGCCTTGGCGTTCATCGTGACCGCCGCGGTGATCAATCTGCGCGGGGTCAGCGAGAGCGTGTGGGCGAATGTGGTCCTCACCTGTGTGGAGCTGAGCGGCCTGCTGATCGTCGTCGGAATCGGTTTGTGGGCACTGGGCGTCGGTGACGGCGACTTCGGCCGCGTCACCGAGTTCACCACCGGCGACCGGACCGCGCTGGGCGGGGTCATCGTCGCCACCACGCTGGCCTTCTATTCGATGGTCGGTTTCGAGGATTCGGTGAATATGGCCGAGGAGTGCAAGGACCCGAGCCGGATCTTCCCGAAGGTCCTGCTCGCCGGGCTCTGCATCACCGGGTTGATCTACGTGCTGGTGTCGATCACCGCCGTCGCGCTGGTGCCGTTGAAGGAACTGGGCGAGGGCGACACACCGCTGCTGAAGGTGGTCGAGATCGGGGCGCCGGGCTTTCCGACTCGAATCTTCGCCTTCATCACCCTGTTCGCGGTCGCCAACTCGGCGCTGATCAACATGATGATGGCCAGCCGCCTGCTCTACGGCATGGCCCGGCAAGGGGTGATCCCGCGGGTCCTCGGGCGGGTTCAACCCACTCGCCGCACCCCCTGGGTCGCGATCACCTTCACCACCGCGTTGGCCATCGGCCTGATCACCTTCGTCGGCGAGGTGCCCGAACTGGGCGGCACCACCTCGCTGCTGCTGCTGGCGGTCTTCACCGTCGTCAATGTCGCCGTCCTGGTCCTGCGCCGAGACCCAGTGCCGCACAAGCATTTCCGTACCCCGACCTTCCTTCCGGTCGTCGGCGCGCTGTGCTGCGCCTTCCTGGTCACCCCGTTCACCGGCCGCAGCCCCATGCAATATGCGATCGCTGGGATCATGCTCGCCATCGGCGTGGTGCTGTGGGCCCTCACGCACCCGGTGCTGCTGCGCCGCCTGCGCCGGGTCCGCGAATGACGATCACCGAGACGTCGCCATGACCGCGACGGTGGTGTAACGACAGAGCAGGCTGCCACCGGCCGCGTCGATCGCCGCGCCCAGACCCGAAAGCACCCTGTCCAGAACGTCTTTCGGAAGCCGAGTGGTGGCGCCGGTGGTGGCCGAGAATTCGAGCCACTCGTCGCGGGTGTAGGCCCGGTCCCACTCGGCGGTCCACAGCTGCGGCTCATCGAACGTGCCGGACCGCCGGATTCCGTCGGATGCCTTGTCGCACATGATCGAATACGCCCCGATACCGACGGCGGAGGCGGACAGTTGCGCCATGGGGGAGTCCGGGATGACGCGACGGTAGACCTCGAGGAATGCCTCGTTCAGATCGTCCGGTGGTCGGCTCACGTTCCAGAACACCGCCAGTGCGCCGCCGGGCCGCAGCGCCCGGCCCGCCCGGGCCGCGCCCACGACCGGATCGACCCAGTGCCACGCCTGGCCCGACACCACCGCATCGAACCGGCGCCCGCGCGGATCCCAGGTCTCGAATGTGCTCACCTCCACCGGTATTCCGTCCCGGCGGGCGAATTCGGCCATCCGCACATCCGGTTCGACACCGAGCACACTGCACCCCGCCGCCCGCAACTGCCGGGCCACGATCCCCGTACCGATCCCGACATCGAGGATCTCCCGGCCCGGCGCCCCGGCAACAATCCTGTCCACCAGGGCTTTCGGATAGCTGGGCCGCGACCGGTCGTAGCGGCCGGCATCGACACCGAAGGATTCGGCCACGGCTCGGAGCCGATGCGACTCCTGTCCGGAAAACGGTGTGTGCTCCGGCGGGTTCGTGGTCATGCGCCGACGCTAGCCGGGACGCATCCATCCCGTCAACCTCTGGTTGACGACTCGATGATCGGATGAACGCACGAGAAAGGGGACCGCCGGGCGGCGGTCCCCTTCACCGTCGGGGCCGATATCAGCGACGGAAGGCGTCCTTGACCTTCTCGCCCGCATCCTTCAGGTCGGATTTGACCTGATCGGCCTTGCCCTCGTTCTGCTTGTCCGGATCGTCGGTGGCCTCGCCGTACTTCTCCTTGGCCCGACCGGTCAGATCGTCGATCTTGTTCTTGGCCTTGTCGGTGGCACTCATCTCGTCGGTTCTCCTTTCCGATCAGCTACCGGGGCGCGGAACGTCACCGCGCCAGGCGCCGGTTTCACGGGGCTGTTCCTCGATGAACTTCTTGAATCGTTCGAGGTCGCCCTTCACCCGCCGGTCGAGCAGGCCGAGCTTGTCGCCGACATTCTCGACGAAGCCCTCCGGATCGACGTCCATCTGGGTGATGACGCGGGTGGTGTCGTCGTCGATGCGGTGAAAGGTCACCACGCCGGCGTGTTCGGGCCCGCTGTCGGAGCGCCACGCCACCCGCTCGTCGGGATGTTGTTCGGTGATGGTGGCGTCGAACTCCCGCTCCACGGGGCCGACCTTGATCTTCCAGTGCGTATGGGTGTCGTCGAGCTGTTCGACGCGCTCGACGCCCTCCATGAATCGCGGAAACGACTCGAACTGGGTCCACTGGTTGTAGGCGGTGCGGATCGGTACCTGTACCTCGGTCGAAGCGGTCACGGTGCTCATGCTGAGCGGCTACCCGGGACCGGACGGTGCAAACGAGCGCCAGGACGCGGTCAGCGCAGCGGCACCGACCAGAACAGGCGGGTGCCGCGCCGGTGGCCGCCGCCAGGCTCACCGGCGGTCACCGTGCAGCTACCCCCGGCGGATTCGGCGCGTCGGCGCAGGTTGACCAGGCCGCTGGGGGTGATCGAGTCGGGGATGCCGCACCCGTCGTCGGTGACCGTCACCGTGAGGTCGTCGGCGACCGCGAGCTCGACTTCGACGGTGTCGGCGCCGGAATGCCGCACGGCATTGCTGACCGCCTCGCGCACAACGGCTTCGGCGTGGTCGGCCAGTTCGGGGTCGACCACCGACAGCGGCCCGGTCGCCCGCAGGGAGGTGCGGATGGGGTGGTCGCCGACTTGCTGCCGGATGACCTGATCGATGCGCTGCCGCAGCCGGGTGCTGGGCGCGTGGCCGCCGTGCAGGTCGAAGATCGAGGTGCGGATCTCCTGCACCACGTCCTGCAATTCGTTGATGGCGTCGTTCAGGCGGGCCTTCACGTCCGGCTTGTGGGTGCGCGGCACGGTGCCCTGCAGGGCCAGGCCGATCGCGAACAGCCGTTGGATGACGTGGTCGTGCAGATCGCGGGCGATGCGGTCACGGTCGGCGAGCACGTCGAGTTCGCGCATCCGCTGCTGGGTCTCGGCGAGCTGGCGGGCCAGGGCGGCCTGGTCGGTGAATGCCGCGGCCAATTCCAGGATTTCGTCGTCGTAGGGCGCGGCGTCGCCGGGGCGCACGGTGATCAGCACGCCGAAGGCCGAGCCGGGGGTGTGCAGCGGCAGGACCAGGACGGGCCCGGCGCCGGGGAACAGATCGGCCAGATCGGTGTCGCGGGCGTCGTCGATGCGCAGCGGGGTGCGGGCGGTGAATGCCCGGCCGAGGGTGGTGCCCGCCGGTGCCAGGCTGCGGCCGATCTCGCCGGATGCTCCGGAGCTGTGACTGATGCGCAGCTCGGCGACCTGGTCGGGCGGCAGGTCGGTGTCGCCGGTGACGGCCAGCAACACCTGTTCGGAGTGGGTCAGCTGCCGGGCCTGGTCGACCAGGTGTGCCAGCACCTCCTCGGAGTCGGTGCCGGCGAGGAATTCGGTGGTCAGGTCGCGGGTGGCCGCGATCCAGGCCTGCCGCTTGCGGGCGGAGTCGTAGAGGCGGGCGTTGTCGACGGCGATACCGGCGGCCGCGGCGAGGGCCTGCACGATCAGCTCGTCGTCGTCGGTGAACGGCTGCCCGCCGCGCTTCTCGGTCAGGTACAGATTGCCGAAGATGTCGTCGCGCACCCGCACCGGCACACCGAGGAAGCTGCGCATCGGCGGATGGTTGGGCGGGAATCCGACCGAGGCCGGATGGTCGGCGAGGTTGTCCAACCGGATCGGCTTGGGCTGGCTGAACAGCAGTCCGAGCACGCCGCGGCCCTGCGGCAGGTCGCCGATCAGCCGCCGCGTCGGATCGTCGATGCCCTCGTAGATGAACTGGCTGAGCTGGCTGTCGTGCCCGCGCACGCCCAACGCGCCGTACTCGGCGTCGACGAGGGTGATCGCGGTGTGCACGATGGTGCTCAACGTTCGGCCCAGGTCCAGGCCCGCGGTGATGGTCAGCATCGCCTCGACGAGTCCGTCCATCCGGTCGCGGGCGTCGATGATCTGCTCGACGCGGTCCTTGACCTCGGTGAGCAGCTCCCGCAGGCGCAGCTGCCCCAGGGTGTCGCGCACCGAATAGGAGCCCACCCCCGAGTCATCGGTGGTCGCGGCGGTCCTGATCTCTCGGGAGTGCGGGTCCATACCAGCTGCATTGTATCGAGGCCGCGCGGGTGGTCAGGGCGACGGTGGTTGTCCGGAGCGCAGTTTGGAGGCGTAGATCGCGGCCTGGGTGCGGCGTTCCATGCCGAGTTTGGCCAGCAGCCGTGAGACATAGTTCTTGACGGTCTTCTCCGCCAGGAACATGCGTTCGGCGATCTGCCGGTTGGTCAGGCCCTCGCCGAGCAGATCGAGCAGTTTGCGTTCCTGCTCGCTCAGTCCGGCCAGCGGGCCGTCGGGTGCGGTGCTGCGGCGCAGCCGGTCCATCAGCGCGGCCGCGGCGCGGTTGTCCAGCAGCGAGCGGCCGGAGCCGACGGCCTTGATGGCCTGGGCCAGTTCCATGCCCTTGATGTCCTTGACGACGTACCCGCTGGCGCCGGCGAGGATGGCGTCGAGCATGGCCTGTTCGTCGGTGAAGGAGGTCAGGATCAGGCAACGCAGGTCGTCGAGTGAGGTCAGCAGGTCGCGGCACAGTTCGATGCCGTTGCCGTCGGGCAGGCGGACATCGAGAACCGCGACGTCGGGGCGCAGGGCCGGTATGCGGGCCAGGGCCTGGGCCACGTCACCGGCCTCGCCGACGACGGTCAGGTCCGGGTCGCCCTCGAGCAGATCGGCCAGGCCTCGCCGGACGATCTCGTGGTCGTCGACCAGGAACACCTTGATCATGGTGGGTGTCCTATCCGGTAGCGGCTGATGCAAACCACCATAGGTGGTGCGAGCAGGATCTCGGCTTCCCGGCGGCCGCGCCGGTGGTGGTTCCCGGTGCCGACCGTGCGCGGTGCGGTCGGCACCGGGAGTTTCACAGCGCCAGCAGGGCGCGGTGGCCGATGCGGGAATCGGCCAAGGGGCGCAACGCTATTCGCATGAGCGCGAGAGCGTTGTCGTCGCCGGCGATGCGGTTCAGTTTCAGTGCCCCGCAGGCCAGGCATTGGTGCACCAGCAACCATTCACCGTCGTCGCGTGCGGTCAGGCTGAGCGCCTGCATGCGGCCGCGGCAGGATTCGGCGCGGTCGCCTGGGGTGTGGCGGTCGACGTGACGGCTGGTCAGGCAGTGCGGGCAGTGGTTGCGGTGCGCGGTGCCCGGGGCGCTGGTGGGCACGTCGAGCCGACAGCCCACGCACCGGAAGGTGTCGCCGGGGCCGCCGCGGGCGTGCAGGACGGTCTTGCCGCGCTGCGTGCGGTCGGTGGCCGCGTGGTTTCTTCGTGGCACAGCCCGCCCCCTACAGGTCGCCGAACACTTCGAGCGGGAAGGGTGGTTCGGCCAGTGGGCGGACCGCCAGCCGCATGAGGATCAGCTGGTTGTCGTCGCCGCAGGCCGGGTGCAGCGCCAGTTCGCGGCAGCGGGTGCAGCGGTGGACCAGGGCCCAATCGCCGGTGCGGAGCACGGCGATCGACAGCGGTGCCATGCGGGCCTGGCAGTCGGACGGTCCGCCGTCGACGTGGTCGACGGTGTGGCGCGAGTGCAGGCAACTGGGGCAGTGGTTGCGCCGGTTGCCGTCCGGTGCGAGCGTGCTCACGGTGAGCCCGCAGCGCATGCAGGTGAAGGTGGCGGTCCGCAGTGCGGGGCCGGGGTTGTGAGAGGTGTTGTCGGACACCCGGTTTACTCCTTTGCCGAGAGCGTCGTGCAGGCAGCAGGAGCAGGCCGAGCGGGCCTCGGTGGGTCAGCGACGGTCGTCGGTCGGGGCGTGGAGGTGTTGGGGGTCCACGCGGTGAGGCGCGCTCGGCGCGTTCCGGGTCATAAATCATCCTTCCCACAGGCAATGTCGGTGCGCGGGGTCGCGCGGCGGCAACCGTAGCAACGGCCGGCTCCGGGCCGCCACCGGTTTTCGCCGCCGGGCCTTCCGGTGCCTCCGGCTTTTCGGTGCCCGCGCAGCGAGTCTCGAAGCGTGACGCGGTCGGTCCGGAGCAGCGGTGGCAGCGCGAGGTGTCGGTTCACACCCTGACGACCAGGGTCGACGGGTATCGCGCCGCGGAGCACGGGTTGTGTTTCGGGCGGTTGGATCGAACCGGTGAGCGGCCGGAGTATATCGGCCGGATCGGATTGTTCGACGAGGACGACGATTTCGAGCCGTTGCTGCTGGATTGGCGTGCGCCCGCCGCGCGGCCGTTCTATACCGCGACACCCGCCCGCCCCGAGGGAGTGGTGCGGCGACGGCATTTCCGCAACCGCGGCCGGGTGGTCACCGGATTTCACGACGATGTCCTGGATTTGTCGTCGGCCGGGGACGGTGGTGACGCCGATGCGGCATTGTTGGCGGCGCTGGACGCACCGCGCGAGCAGACGATGCGCGATATCGTCGCCACCATCCGTGCCGAGCAGGACGAGATCATCCGGCTGCCGCATACCGGCATCGTGGTGATCGAGGGCGGGCCCGGCACGGGGAAGACGGCGGTGGCGCTGCACCGGGTCGCCTATCTGCTGTACGTCGTCGTCGTGGTCGAACCCCAGGCCATCCTCTCCCGCAACCCTGCCGACCTCTACGTCGCGCTCACCCGTGCCACCCAGCGCCTCCACCTCGTCCACACTCGCCCCCTCCCACCACTGTTCGACGGTCACACCACACCCCTCGCCGGGACCTGACCGGTGCCCGGTCCCGGTGGGTGGAACCGGCGGCAGCTCAGTGCCGGGGAAGGATGGTTTCGTAGCGGGGGACGTGAAGGATGGGTGTGGGATGCGGGTCGATATTCAGTTGGACGGGCGGCCGGATGAGGTGATCGGGCGGGCGCGGGAGTTGGCCGGGCTGGGGGTGGACGGGGTGTTCACCTTCGAGGGGCCGCACGATGTGTTCGTGTCGTTGGCCGCTGTGGCGCCCGCGGTGCCGCTCGACATCATGACCAATGTGGCGATCGCGTTTCCGCGCAGTCCGATGCATGTCGCCCACACCGCCTACGATCTGCAGTTGCTCAGCGGGGGCCGGTTCCGGCTCGGGCTCGGTTCGCAGATCCGGCCGCATATCGAAAACCGTTACGGGGCAACCTGGTCACGGCCCGCGGCCCGGATGGGGGAGTTCGTGTCGGCGGTCAAGGCCATTCTGTCGGCGTGGCAGACCGGTGCCCCGTTGAACTTCCGGGGCGAGTTCACCCGCCACACTCTCATGCCTCCCACCTTCAACCCCGGCCCCAATCCGGCGGGCATTCCGCCGGTGCTGATGGGCGGGCTGGGCCCGCTCATGATCCGCACCGCCGCCGAGGTCGCCGACGGACTGCTGGTGCTGCCGTTCAACACCGCCCGCCACTTCCGCGAGCACACGATGCCGGCGGTCGGGCGGGGACTGGAGCGCAGCCGCCGCGACCTCGCCGAGTTCGCCGTCATCCCCGAGGTGATAGCCGCGATCGCTCGCACCCCCGCCGAACGCGCACAGGCCGACGCCGGGGTGCGCCGCCTGCTCGCCTTCTACGGCTCCACCCCGGCCTACGCGCGCGTGCTGGACACCGAGGGCCGTCCCGACCTGCAGCCCCGGCTCAACGAACTGTCCAAACGCGGTGCCGTAGACCGGATGACCGACCTGATCGACGACACACTGCTGTCGACGATCGCCGTGCGCGGCACGCCCGAACAGTGCGCTGTCCAGATTCACCAGCGCTTCGGCGCCGTGGCCGATCGAGTCTGCGTGTATTTTCCGGGATACTCACCCCCGCCCCAGCAGGTCGGCGATCTCGTTGCGGCCCTGCACGACTCGCCACCACACACCCACCCCTGATCGTCGAACGCCATCGTCGGCCAGCGATGCTCACCACTCGATTCAGGCCGGGTAGCGCACCGACAGCAGGGCATCGACGTCGGTCGAGACGGCCTCGTAGAGGTGGGGGATGTCGGCGGGGCAGCGGGCGTGCATTCCCGGGCCGAGCAGCCGGGGGGCGGTGAGGTTGCCGAATCGGGCTGTGCCGCTGAGGACGAGCACGTATTCGACGGTGCCGGGGGCGTGGGCGGTGGATTCCTGGCGGGCTCCGGCCCGGATGCGGATGCGGTAGGTCTCGGTGACCGCGTCGCTGCCGTCGAACCGGTCGAGCAGAACCGCGTCCACGGCCTGTCCCGAGATACCCGGATGTGCCGCCGCGGCGGTCAGTACCGTGCTCAGCGGCACGTGCAATGCGGTGGTGAGGGCGTAGAGCGTTTCCAGAGTCGGGTTGCGCCTACCGCTTTCGAGTTCGGAGAGCGTGCCCTTGCCGATTTCGGAGGTGCGGGCCAGTTCGGACAACGACATCCCCCGAGCCTCGCGCAGCGCACGGAGCCGCGCGCCGACCTGGGCCGTCAGTTCCACACCACTTCTCCTCGACCTCGAATTCGTTTGCGTCGATGCCTCGACCGCACCTATTGTTCCATAAACAGAACGTTCCGTATACAGAACACCGGTGAGAGGGGTTTCGATGACCGTGACAGACGACAAGCGCCTGCCCGAGCGCAGCCGACAGGTGGCGGCCGCGCTGGAATCGGCACATGTTTCGGGCCGGGTGCGGAAGCTGTCGGAGTCGACACGGACGGCGGCCGAGGCGGCCGCCGCGCTGGGCTGCGAGATCGGAGCCATCGCCAACAGTCTCGTGTTCATCGCCGACGGTGCACCGGTGCTGGTCATGACCAGCGGCCGCCACCGGGTCGACACCACCGCCCTGGCCGCTCGCCGGGGCTATCGCGAGTTGCGGCGGGCCACCGCGGATGAAGTGCGGGCGGCCACCGGACAGCCGATCGGCGGCGTGGCCCCGCTCGGCCACCCGCGGGCGCTGCCCACGATCGTCGACACGGCCCTGGCCGACTATCCGCAGGTGTGGGCGGCCGCGGGCACTCCGCACACCGTATTCCCCACCACCGCCGACGAACTCGTCCGGATCACCGACGGCGCACCGATGCCGGTCGACCGCTAGGACGCGGGCACGCCGTCGTCGTCGGGCAGGGCGGTGACCAGGTGGGGGCGGCCGGTGAGAGGGTGGGGCACGATGGTGCTGCGCATGCCGAAGACCGTGGACATGTGGGCGGGGGTGAGGACTCGCTCCGGTGCGCCGGTGGCGACGACGCGGCCGTCGTGCAGCAGGATCAGGTGGTCGCAGTGGGCCAGGGCGTGATCGAGGTCGTGCAGGGCGGCGACGGTGGTCAGGCCCAAGTGTTTGACCAGGGCCAGCAATTCGAGTTGGGCGCCGGGGTCGAGATGGTTGGTCAGCTCGTCCAGCAGCAGGACCGGGGTCTGCTGAGCGAGGGCCCGCGCCAGCAGCACGCGCTGGCGTTCCCCGCCGGACAGCGAGGCGAAGGTGCGGTCGGCGGCCCAGGCCAGTCCCACCCGGTCGAGCGCCTCGCGCACGACCGCGCGATCGTGCTCGCGTTCGCGCCCGAACCGGTCCTGATGCGGAATCCGGCCCATGGCAACGGTTTCCAGCACCGAGAAACCGTGGTCGAGGCCGTGGTCCTGGGCCACCACCGCGGTGCGCCGCCCGGCCTGGCGAACGCTGGTGCGCCACACCTCGTCCGGACCGATGCGCACCACTCCCGCCGAGGGCCGCACCGCCCGGTACAGACACCGCAGCAGGGTGCTCTTGCCCGACCCGTTGGGCCCGGCCAATCCGGTGAACGAGCCGGGCTCGATGGTCAGGTCCACGCCGGTCAGCACCGGATTCCCGCTCAACGTCACCGCGACGCCGTCGACGACGATCCTCACGGCATCGCTCCTCGCCGCCGCCGCAGCAGGATCAGGAATGCGGGGGCGCCCAGGGCCGCGGTGATGATGCCGATCGGAATCTCGTTGGGGCGGTCCACCGTTCGGCTGGCCAGGTCGACCAGCACCAGGAACAGCGCACCGCCCAGCACCACCACCGGCAGGCTGCGGCGGTGGTCCGGCCCGACCAGCAGCCGCGCGGCATTGGGCACGATCAACCCGACGAACCCGATCCCCCCGGCGACCGCGACCGCCGCGGCGGTCAACAGCGCCGACACCCCCAACAGCAACAGCCGCAACCGATTCGGATGCACCCCGAGTCCGGCGGCGGTGTCGTCGCCGAGGGTCAGGGCGTTCATCGCTCGCGCCCGCACCGGCAGCACCACCACGGCCACCGCCAGCGCGAGCGCCGGGGCGGCCAGCTGGTTCCAGGTCGCCGAGGACAGCGAACCGAGCAGCCAGAACATCACACCCCGCAATTCCGCAGGGCGGGCACGCAATTGGAGGTAGCTGGTGACCGCGGTGCCGAGATAGGAGACCGCGATCGCGGCCAGCACCAGATCCGAACCGCGCAACCGACCCCCGCGCTGCGCGAGCGCGAACACCAGTACCAGGCTCGCCATCGCCCCCGCGAACGCACAGCCGGTCACCCCGAACGTGCCCGCCAGCCACACGCTGCCGGTCATGGCCAGCACCGCGCCCAGGGAGGCACCGGAGGTGACGCCGAACAGGTACGGATCGGCGAGCTGATTGCGGACCAGGGTCTGCAGGCAGGCACCGGCCAGCCCGAGCGCGGCGCCGACCAGGGCCGCGAGCACGATCCGCGGGGCCCGGAACTGCCAGACGATCTGATCGGCGACCGGATCGGCGAGCGCGCCGCCGCCGAGTACATGGGTGGTGACCACCCGCACCACGGTGACCGGTGACACCGCGACGGTTCCGACACCGATCGCCACCACCATCGCCGCCGCCAGCGCGACGGCCAGCCCGATCGGCAACAGCACCCGGCCCACGGCCGACGAGCGGGGCGCGGTGGCGGTGTCAGCGGCCACTGCGGAGGGCATCGGCGATCTTCTCGACAGCGATGGCGTTCAACGGCCCCAGATACGGGCTGTCGGACAGGCTGATGTAGCACCCGGTGCGCGCGGCCGCCCAGCCCGGGAAGCGGCGGAACAGATCCGCGGCCATCCGCGCGGCATCCTCGTCGGGCCGAAAGCGCCCGATCACCACCAGATCCACCGGCGCCGACGCCAACGCCTCCGCGTTCAGTTCGGCGAGTTGCCCGGGGCTCTTGCCCGCGAACGGGTTTCGCCCACCCGCCCGGTCGATGATGTCGTCGTAGATGCCGCCGCCGAACACCGCGGGCAGCCCGTTGTTGTTCATCGCCGACATGCCCGGATAGACCAGCAGCACGTTCGGCCGGGTGCCGCCGCCGCGGTGGTCGACGGCGGCGATGCGGGCCCGCTGGGCGTTGACGTAGTCGGCGGCCTTCTGCTGGACGTCGAAGATGCGCCCGAGGGTCAGCAGCAGCTCGAAGGAGGATTCGACCGACTGTTTCGCCAGCGCCTGCTGGGCGGGTTCGGCGGCGGCCGGGTCACCGAGCGCACAGTTGGACGGGGTGACGAAGGCGGGAATTCCCGCGGCCGCCAAGGCTTCTCGGCTGATCGGGCCGGTCCGGTCGGCGAAGCCGCCCGCCCAGGTCGAGATCACCAGGTCCGGATGCAGCGCCAGAATCTGTTCGCGGGAGAATTCGCCGCTGTCGTCGCGGCGCAGCCCGGCGCTGGGTAGCGCGGCCACCGATTCGGCCATCCCGGGCTGATCGGACACCCCGTAGGACTGGCTGCTCGCCACGATGCGGTCGGCGAGGCCGAGGGTGACGAAACTTTCCGCCTCGGCCACCGAGGCACCGTTGAGCAGCACCACCCGCTGCGGCGGCCGGTCGAATCGCAGGGTGTGCCCACAGTTTTCGATAGTGAGCGGATACCCCGTCGGCGCGGCGGTCGCGGGTGCGGCGGAATCGGACGGTGCGGCGGGCCGGCCGCATCCGGCGATCGCCGCCACCGCGACGATGGCGAGCACCGCCGCCGCGGCTCGCCGGCGCAGGGTTGGGACGAGTGACACGTACACAGACGTCGGCCGCCCGGCCGTCACGGTTCCCGGCTGTCGGCCATCTCACAGTTCGCCCGGCGCCGGGAACCGGCGGCGGTCGCCGTCCGACCGATTCGATACCGGCGCAGAATCTGCCTTCCTCGGCGAGAGCGCCATCCCCCGTGCACGAAGGAAGCGATTGTGAGGACGAGCCCGCAGCCCGGTCTGGGTGTCATCGTGGAGGATTTCGATCCGAGATCCGGCGAGGACGTGCAGCTGCTGAAGAAGACGGTGTACCGCCACAAGATCGTGGTGCTCAAGGATCAGCACCACGACGCGGCGAGCTTTCTGGCGCTCGGGCGCTCGCTGGGCACGCCGGAGGCCTATTACGAGCCGGTGTATCACCACCCGGAGGTGCCCGAGGTGTTCGTCTCGGCGACCGCCGAACAGGACGGGCGCCAGATCGGCGTGCCCCGCACCGGGCGGTTCTGGCATTCGGACTATCAGTTCATGCCGCGCCCGTTCGATCTGACCCTCACCTACCCGCGGGCGGTGCCCTCGACCAACCGCGGCACCCTGTTCATCGATCTGGCCGCCGCCTATTCGCGCCTGGATCCGCAGTTGCGGGCCGCGGCCGAGGACACCACCGCGGTGCACACGGTGCGGCGCTGTTTCAAGATCCGCCCGACCGACGTGTATCGGCCGATCGGGGAGATCCTCGCCGAGATCGACTCCCGCACACCGCCGGTGCACCGGCCCACGGTGCTGACTCATCCGCATACCGGTGAGCGCGTGGTGCATGTGAGCGAAGGGTTCACCGACACCGTCGTCGACGCGCAGGGCCGTGAGCGGCGGGAGCTGTTGACCGAATTGCTCGCCGCCACCGGGCAACTCGGCGACACCCCCGATCATCCGGCGGTGCACCTGCAGCGGTTCGAGGTCGGTGATCTGCTGATCTGGGACAACCTGAGCCTGGTGCATCGCGCGGTGCACAGCGACTCCACCGAGCCCGCCGTGTCCTGGCGGGTCACCGTCTACGACCCTGCGGATCACTGATATGACCATGGCCCCTACCGTTTTCGAGGTCGAACCGGATTTCCTGGCCGATGTACAGCAGTGCTACAAACCGCACTGCCGCTACCTGCGTTCGGCATCGGTCACCGCCGCCGGCGAAACCATCGTCGGCACCGGGCATTTCGCCATCGCCGAACCCTGCTACATCGATGACACCGGCCATCTCAATGCGGTCGAGGTGATCATCTGCTTCAACCAGCTGATGTATCAGACGGTGGCGACCATCGTGCGCCACGGCCTGCACCCGGCCTTCGGTGACTGGACCGTCGCCGATTTCCGCCGCCGCTATCTGCCCGACATCCTGATCGCCGAGGTGCACACCGAGTTCGAGCGGCCCATCGGGGCGGCCGCGTTCACCGGGGAGTTCCGCATCGACGCCATCGACACCTATACGGCCGAAGGCGGCTCGCGGATCAAGCTGGCCACCCGCTTCCGGTTCGGTGACGAGCGCGGCGGCAGCTGTCACGGCGCTATCCCGCTGGTGGTCGTGGACACCGGAGCGGGCCGATGAGCGCACCGGACACCGTCGCCACGCTGGCCCGCGGCCACGCCCCCGACCGCCCGGCCGTCGTCTGCGGCGACCGCGCCCTGACCTACGGTGAGCTCGACCGGGCCGCCGAGCGCATTGCCCGGGCCTTACATGCGGCCGGGCTGCGGCCCGGGGCGCGGGTGGCGTTCCTCGGGGTGGAGTCGGTCGACTACTACGCGACCTTCCTCGGCTGCGCCAAGAGCGCAACGGTGCTGGTGCCCATCAACTTTCGCCTGACCCCCGCCGAGATCGAGCACATCCTCGCCGATTCCGGCGCGGCGGTGCTGATCGCCGATGCGGAACTGCGGGAGCGGCTGGGAGAGCTGCCGGGTGTGCTGAGCGTGGGCACCGGCGAATTCGCAGCCTGGTACCGGCAGCATCCCGCCGAGGCCCCCGAGGTGGCAGTCGATGCGGAGACACCGCTGATCCAGCTCTACACCAGCGGAACCACGGGCCTGCCCAAAGGGGTGGTGCTGGCGCACCGCAGCTTCTTCGCCGTGCGGCGGGCACTGGCCGCGGCGGGGCAGCGGTGGATCGATTGGCGGCCCGGCGATATCGGACTCATCGGGATCCCGGGTTTCCATGTGGGTGGAATCTGGTGGGCGGCACAGGGTTTGGCCGCCGGAGCCACGATGGTCGCGATGCCGCGTTTCGATGCGACCACGGCGGTGCGGCTGATCCGCGAGCGCGGCATCACCACGGTGTGTGTGGTTCCGGCGATGCTGCGGCTCATGCTGGCCGAACCGGGCGCCGACCGCGACGCCTTCGCCACGGTGCGCAAACTGGTATACGGCGGATCGCCGATCTCCGAAAGCCTACTGGCAGCGGCGATGTCGGCGATGGGGTGTGAATTCGCGCAGATCTACGGGCTCACCGAGACCGGCAATACCGCGGTGTGCCTGCCGCCGGGTGAGCACTATCCGGGCAGTCCGCGGCTGCAGGCCGCCGGGCGGGCCTATCCCGGTTTCGCGGTGCGGGTCACCGACGAGCGCGGTGACCCGTTGCCGCCGGGGCGGGTGGGGGAGGTCTGGTTGCGCACACCCGGCCACATGCTCGAGTACTGGCGGCGTCCCGACGCCACCGCGGCCACCCTGGTCGACGGCTGGATCCGCACCGGCGACGCCGGTTACCTCGACGACGAGGGGTATCTGTTCCTGTGTGACCGGTTGCAGGACATGATCATCGTGGCGGGGGAGAACATCTATCCGGCCGAGGTGGAGAATGCGATAGCCGGGCATCCCGCGGTCGCCGACGTGGCGGTGGTGGGCGCACCCGACGACCGGTTCGGTGAGCGGGTGCACGCCTTCGTCGCGGTGCGGCCCGAGCAGAGTGTCAGCGCGCGCGAGCTGTTCGTGCACTGCACCGGTCGGCTGGCCGGGTACAAGATCCCGGCCCGATTCGAGTTCGTCGACCGGATCCCGCGCAATCCGAGCGGCAAGATTCTGCGGCGCGAATTGCGTGAGCCGTTGTGGCCGAGCGGTGTTCGCCGCATCGGCTGAAAGGAGGGCCGGGTGGCCGAGTTGACCTTCGAGGACGTGCGCGCCGCGGTCGCGGACGAGCTGTATCTGCGACCGGAGGAGCTGGATCCCGACGCGGATCTGCTTGCCGCGGGCCTGGATTCGGTGCGGGTGCTGGCATTGGTGGAACGCTGGCGGGCCGCGGGCGCACAGGTCGGGTTCATGGATCTGATCGAGCGCACCACGGTGCGGGCCTGGTGGGAACGTCTCGATGCCGAGCGCTGAGCAGCGGCCGACCGCCGCGCAGGAGGAGTTCTGGCACTACCAGCAGGACGGTCCCGACCCGGTCACCGCCATGTTCAACGTCGCCGAGTACGCCGAGCTGCACGGCCCGATCTCCGAACCCGCTCTGGCCCGGGCGATCCGGCGGGTCGTGGCCGAGACCGAGGTGCTGAATCTGCGCTTCCACCCGACCCCCGACGGGCTGCGCCTGGCGCCGGAGACCCCGGACTGGGACGTGCAGATCGTGGACCTGTCCGACCACGACGATCCGGTGGCGGCGGCCCGGGAGTGGATGTCGGCCGATCTGGACACCGCGGTGAGCCTGGACAAGGATGTGCTGTTCACCCACGCGATCCTGCGGCTGGGGCCCGACCATGTGCGCTGGTATCACCGCGTGCACCACATCCTGCTCGACGGATACGGGCTGGCGCTGGTCGCCCGCCGGGCCGCCGAGGTGTACACCGCCGCGGTCGAGGGCCGCGAACCTGCGGCGCCACGGTTCGATTCGCTGGCCGCGGTCGTGGATCACGAACTGACCGAACGAGCCGCTCCCGGCTACGCCGCGGCCCGCGACTACTGGCTGCGCTATCACCGTGACCGGCCGACGCCGCCGATCGTGGGTGCCCGCACCGCGCCGATGACGGGCCGGATGGCTCGCACCGCAACCGAACTCGACCCCGCCCTGCCTGCCCGGCTGCGTGGTCGTCGCGGTGGGTCGGCCCCGGCGCTCATCGCCGCCGTGGCCGCCTACGTGCACCGCGTCACCGGGGAGTCGCAGGTGCGGTTGTGCCTGCCGGTTCTCGCGCGCGCCGGGACACCGGCGGTGCGGGTGCCGTGCACGGTGATCAACGTCGCCTACTATTGGGCCGAATTCGACTCGCACACCACCTTTTCCACCGCCGCCGAGCAGGTGGGGCAGTTCCTGCGAGACAGCGCTGCGCACCTGCGCTACCGCTGTGTCGACCTGTGGCGCGAGTTGGGTCCGTGCTTCGACGAGGACCGCGCCTACGGCCCCTTGGCCAATGTCATGCCCTTCGATTTCGGCCTGCGGTTCGCCGGGACACCGGCCACGGTGCACAACGTCACCGCGGGTGTCGAGGAGGACGTCGGCTTCTATTTCTACGACCGCGCCGACGGCGTCACGGATCTGGTTGTCGGCGGCAATCCCGCGCTGTTCACCGTCGCCGACCTCGACCTCCACGCCGCCGGGTTCCAACGGCTGCTCACCGCCGCCCTCGACACTCCCGACCGCGCACTGCACACCCTGCCGTTCGGCTGACGATCCCGCTGACCCGGGCCGTGCGGTCAGGCGGGTTTCGTGGCTTTCAGCGAGTACATCAGCGGCACGCGCGGCTGGCCCGAGGGCAGGCGGTAGATGCCGTCGGTTTCGGTGAGGGTGCGGAAGCGGGGGAACAGCGTGAAGTCGTGTTCGTGCAGGAACTCGAGTCGCAGCCCGGCCGCGGTCAGGGCGGTGATCGTGTCGCCGAGGCCGTGCTGCCACTGCACGGTGACGTTGGCGGTGGTCGGTGCGTCGAGGTCGGCGTAGGTGCCCGCCTCGTCCCAGACCTGCGGCCGGGTGTCGAAGTAGTCGTAGGCGACCGTGCGGCCGTCGTCGTCGCTGAGGGTGTCGCCGAAGGGATGGAACTCCGCCAGGTACACGAACCCGCCGGGGGCGACCAGCGAGGCCGCGATCTGCGCCCAGCGGGTGATGTCGGGCAGCCAGCACAGTGCCCCGACGCCGGTGTAGACGATGTCGTAGGTCTGCCCGCCGAGGGCTTCGGGCGCGTCGTAGACATTGGCCGCGACGAACCGCGCGTCGCGGACGCCGATGCGCGTGGCCAATTCGGCCGCTCTGTCCACCGCCGCGGGAGAGAAGTCCAGACCGGTCACGGTGGCGCCGTGGCGAGCCCACGCCAGGGTGTCGGTGCCGAGATGACACTGCAGGTGCACCAGCCGCTTGCCGCGCACCTCACCGACTTCGGCGAGCTCGAAATCGCGCAGCTGTTCGGCACCGTCGATGAAGGCGGGCAGATCGTAGAACTGCCCGGCCGCGTGGATGGGCGCCCGCTCGTCCCAGTTGGCCCGGTTCAGCGCAAGCCAGTCCTCGGCATTCACGTTCGAGGTCATGCGGGGTGACGTTAGCGGGACACCGCAGCACGCCTCAAACGATTTAGCACGGGCCAATCCGGCTCCTGCTGTTCACGTTCCGGTCGACCGGGTGTCGCCTGGGCGCGATAGACAGCGGTCGTGACAGATCATCGTCGTCGAATCGCCGTCCTCGCAGCCGTGATGTGTGCGGCCGCCGCCTGTTCGCCGGGTGCGAGCGAGGCGCAGTTCCGCACCCCGGCCGGTCAGCCACTGGTCCTCGCGCCGGATGATCTGCTCGCCCGTGCCGGCGGCAGCGCGGTGGTGGGGGTCGCGAACCCGCAGCACGGTCGCATCGAACGCCGCAGCGACGGTGCGGTCGTCTACACCCCGCAGCCCGGCTACATCGGCGACGACGCCCTCACCGTCACCACCACCGACGCCGTGCGGCTCTACACCACCGATATCCCCGCGCTCGGGCGATTCGGCGGAATCACGGTGCAGGGCAGCGGGTTCGGCTCGGCCATCGCCCCGGTTCCCGGTTCGCCCGGCGAATTCTACGGGCTCACCGACCGCGGCCCGAATGCCGATGGCCCGAACAAGAACGAAAAGCTCGTCCCGACACCGTATTTCACGCCCACGATCGGTCGATTCGCACTCACCGGCAGTCGGGCCGTGCTGAAATCGACCCTGGAGCTGAAGAACCCCGCGGGCATCCCGTTCAATGGCCTGGTCGATTCCTCGGCCTCGACGGGGGAGACGATGCGCGGCCTCGACGGCGGTCTGCTCCCGCCCACCGACCACGGCCTGGATTCCGAAGGCCTGGTCGCGCTGACGGACGGAACCTTCTGGGTCAGCGACGAATACGGCCCGTCGCTGGTCCACTTCGACGCCACCGGCACCGAGATCGAGCGACTGTCGCCGGGACACGGCCTGCCCGAGGAGCTGTCGCTGCGCACCCCGAATCAGGGCATGGAGGGCCTCACCGTCACCCCGGACGGCCGGTCGCTGGTCGGGGTGATGCAGAGCGGTCTGCAGGCGCCCGGTGCGGGTTCGGCGCGGGAGGTGCCGATGACGCGCATCGTCACCGTCGATCTCGCCACCGAGGCGGTGCGGGAGTTCGTGTATCCGCTCGAGGACCCCAAGAGCAAACTCGGCGTCTCCGAGATCACCGCGACCGGCAACACCAGCTTCGTCGTGGACGAACGGGACGGAAAGCTCGCCCCCGCCGCGAACAAGAAGCTGTGGACGATCGACCTGTCCGGCGCCACCGACGTCGGCCCGCACTCGACTGTGCCCGGCGCACACTATGATCCGGCGCTCGGCCTGCTGATCGACGGGAAGCCGCTGGAGGCCTTTCTCGGCGCGGTGCCCACCGCCGACGGGATCGCCGCCCTGCAGCGCGCGGGGATCACGCCGGTGAGCAAACGGTCGAATCTGGATCTGGCCGGGCTGCTCGACGGCCTCGCCCCCGACGGCACCTTCTTCGGCCACGACAAGATCGAGGGTGTCGCCACCCCCGACGCGGGCAAGACCCTCTACATCGCCAACGACAGCGATTTCGGCTTGGACGGCAGCACCGGCGAGCACCCGCCGTTCGCCCTGAAGGCCAAAACCCTTCCCACCGGCACCCAGGACACCGGCGAGATCCTCATGATCGACACCACCAAGCTTCCGGCCCGAACCCGGTCCACCACGGTGACGCTCGCCGTGGGCTGAGGCCGTCGGGTCGGGCGCTTCGGAATCGGCTGAGTCCTAGGGGTTTTGATCCTGATTGCCCGACTTTCGGGTCGATCTTGCCGATGTCCAGCAGGGTTGAACCAATCGGCCCGGACGCCTCCCGAATCTGGTTCCTTTGTCCATTTCCGGCTCGGTTGCCGGCCTTTTTTCTTCTCACTCACTGCATTTCGGCGGCGCCGCAATTCAATGAGCGATATTTCCCTTCAGACAGCGCTGTAGGATTTGAAAGATCTTGTGGCAGAACAGGAATGGTACACCGATGTAACCAAGGACCTGGGTATGCTTCCCTTCAGAAGTATGAACGCCACACACAGAAGGACGGCACGGTCCGCCCTCACGGTAATCGCCTTCGTCTCAATGGTTTTCGCGACCAGTACCGGAGTATACGGTGATCCACCGACTCCGCCACCGCAACCGGGCAGCTCGGATCTGTCGGCCGCGCCGAAGGAAGTGCTGAAGGATCCTCAGGGCGAGGTTCTGCTGGCCGTGCCCGAGCAGCCGCTTCCGGCTCCGCCGGGAGTGCCGTCGGAGGCCCCGGCTGCCGCGCAGGCGCATGCCGAAGGCGTCAAGAAGGTCTTCACTCCGGCCGACTCGGTCGGCGTGCTCGTCGTGGACTCGACCTTCGAGGTCGGTGAGGGGTCCACGGTGCGGCTGCGCCAGGAGATCGACTCGGTACCGGTCTTCGGCGCCTCGGTGGCGCAGTCGCTGGCCGGCGACGGCTCGCTGCTGGCGGCGACCGGTTCGCTGACCCAGAAGTCGGAAGGCAAGTACAAGACGACGACCCCGCCCGCCGAGGTGGGGGCCACCGCGCTCAAGGCGATCGCCGAGGAGAGCAAGGCGCCCGCCGAGCAGCTGGCGGTCACCGAGACCAAGGCCTACTGGTACGACCCGAAGCTGACCGCCAAGGGCGCCGAGCAGAGCGTGGCGGTCCCGGCATTCAAGGTCGAAATCAAGGGCGACGGCAAGGACGGCGACCCCGGTCATTGGACCGTGTTCGTCGATGCCAACAGCACCGGCAAGGTGCTCGACAGCTGGAGTGAGACCAAGCATCTCAACCGTGTCGTGTGCGACAACGCGAACCGGCAGATCAACCCCAACCAGGCCGGCTGTGGCACCAGCGTCCGACCCACCCGCTGGGAGGGCCGCCCGCCTGTCGGTGTCCAGGATGTCGATCAGGCCTACGACTACATGGGTAACACCGACAGGTTCTACGCCACCTACACCCAGCTCAAGGACCTGACCGGGCTCATCGGCACCACCGCCAACGATGGCCACGGCAAAGCGCTGCGCGCCACCGTCCGGCTGTGCGCTCCCGGCCAGTGCCCCTACCGCAACGCCTTCTGGACCGGCAGTTACGCGGCCTTCGGCGCGGGTGTGGCCACCGAAGACATTGTCGGACATGAGTTCACCCACGGCGTGACACAGCACACCAGCGGGCTGGTCTACCGCAACGAGCCCGGTGCGATCAACGAGTCCATGTCGGATGTCTTCGGCGAGTTCGTCTTCCTGAAAGACACTGCCAACGCGTGCAACACACCGGCCAACCGGTGGAAGCTCGGCGCCTGCAGTGCCTTGGGTGTGATCCGCAATATGCAGAATCCGAACGCCCATCAGGATCCCGACACCTACCGGGGCCAGTACTGGTACACCGGGACCGGGGACAACGGCGGTGTCCACATCAACAGCGGTGTGAACAACAAGGCCGCCTATCTCATGGTCGACGGCGGCACCCACAACGGCGTGACCGTCTCCCCGATCGGCATCGACAAGGCCGCGGCGGTGTACTGGACCACGCAGACGATGCTGACGTCCAACTCCGGCTACGCCCGGTTGGGCACCACCCTGTCGGCCGCGTGCGACGCGAACGTGCGCAACAACGTGGGCGGCCTCACCCCTGCGGATTGCGACCAGGTCCGCAACGCCGTCCGGGCCACCAGGATGCCGGTTCCGGCAACCGCGCCCTGATATCCATCCCTAGTTGATCGACCCGAACGCCGCACCGGCTCGTCGAGCCGGTGCGGCGTTCGGCCGCGCGCCACGCTCAATCGGGGAAGGCGAAACGCGTACCAGCCCTCGGCGCGGTGTCAGCTTCCCGCGGCTTCGCCCGCGCGCACCTCGCCGATGAGGTCTTCGCGGGCGCGGGCGACGCGGGAGCGGATGGTGCCGACGGGGCAACCGCAGACCTCGGCGGCCTCCTCGTAGGACAGGCCCAGCAGCTGGGTGAGGACCAGGGCCTCGCGGCGGTCGTCGGGCAGGGCGGCCAGCATGATCCGTAGTTCGGCGAATTCGATGGCGGCGGTGCCACTTCCGGCGCGGCGGCGGTCGGCGGCGGCCTCCCAGTCGGCGTCGGCGGCGACGCGGGGGCGGGCCATGGCCGCGCGGACCTCGTCGGCGCAGACGTAGCGGGCGATCGACAGCAGCCACGCCCGCGCGGAGGCGCGGGCCTCGAAGCGGCGCAGGCTGCCCAGCGCCCGCAGATACGTTTCCTGGGTGAGATCGTCGGCGCGGGCGGGGCTGGCGCGGTGGGCGATGAACCGCCACACATCCGATTGGGTGGACCGGATGAACTGTTCCAGCGCGCGCTGGTCCCCGCGTCCCGCGGCCAGGGCGAGCGCAGTGATGTGATCGTCGCTGGACTCCGCTGCCATGCCGGACACCCTAGCCAACCCGCCGCGGAGCGCCGTTATCGGAGGGGAAGTGTTTCATCCCACAGCCGCGCCCGGGAACTTCGCCCGCCGAGCATCCGACTCCTCCACCGTGAACTGCGATGTCTGCCGGGAGGCGCTGTCGGCCCGGATCGACAACGAACCCGAGCCGGTCCCGTCGGCGCAGGTGGACCGGCATCTCGAGGAGTGCTGTGCCTGCAGCGACTGGTACGGCGCGGCGATCACCGCGACCCGGACGCTGCGCATGCGGGCCGCGCCTGCCACCCCGGACCTGACCGAGGCGATCATGGCGCGGGCGGAGTTCGTCGGCGTCACCCCGCGCCGGCCGGGCCCGTCGCTGTCGACGCTGCGCATGCTGCTGGCCGGGATCGGGGCGGTGCAGTGCGCGCTGGGGGTGGCGCAGCTGACCGGCAGCGGTGTCGGCGTGCACGCCGGGCACCAGATCGGCAGCCATCTGTTCAACGAGAGTACGGCCTGGAGTTTCGCGCTCGGGGTCGGCATGGTGTGGGGCGCGCTGTCGGTGCGGGCGGTGAGCGGACTGATCGCGGTGTTCGGCAGCTTCGCCGCGGTGGTCACGGCCTTCGTGATCCACGATCTGATCGTCGGTGAGATGACCGTGACCCGCGCGGGATCGCATGTGGTGCTGCTGGCCGGGCTGGTGGTGCTGCTGCTGATCCATCGCCGCGGCACCGGGGAGCCGCCCGAGGTCACCGCCGCCCCGGGCCCGCTGGTGGTGCCGCCGGGTGCGCGCACGGGCCGACGCACCGACCATCTGCGGTCCACGCAGGATCCGGCCGCCTGACCTACGCGAGAGCCATGACTGAATCTGTTGCCACACTGGACAATTCCACCGACGACCGGGTGCGGGTGCGCCTGGCGGTGACCGGCATGAGCTGCGCGGCCTGCTCGTCGCGGGTGGAACGCAAACTCAACCGTCTCGACGGGGTGACCGCGAGCGTGAACTTCGCCACCGGCGTCGCCACCGTCGACGCGCCGCCGGACACCGATCCGGAGCGGTTGTGCGAGACGGTGATCGCGGCCGGATTCGGGGCGTCCCCGTTGCGGGGGTCGGCCACGGTCGTCGACACCGGGCCCGAGGATCGCCTCGCCGCGGATCTGTTCCGGCGGCTGGTGGTGGCGCTGCTGCTGTTTTTCCCGCTGGCGGATCTGTCGATCATGTTCGCCACCGTGCCGAGCACGAGAATCCCGGGCTGGCAGGCGATTCTGCTGGCGCTGGCGTTGCCGATCGTGGTGTGGTCGGCGGCGCCGCTGCACCGTAAGGCCCTGGCGGGGCTGCGCACGGGCGCGACCAGCATGGAAACGCTGGTGTCCATCGGGATCACCGCGGCCACGGTGTGGTCGGTGATCAGCCTGTTCGCCCGGCCCGCGCCGACGCGCGAGGGGCACGGAGTGTGGTCGGCGATCCTGGGCGCGGATTCGATCTATCTCGAAGTGGCCGGTGGTGTCACGGTTTTCGTGCTGGCGGGCCGCTATTTCGAGGCCAAGGCGCGCCGGCGCGCCGGTGGTGCGCTGCGGGCGCTGGCCGCACTGGGCGCCAAGGATGTCACGGTGTTCTCGAGCGACGGACGCGAAATCACCGTTCCCGTCGAGGAACTCACCGAGGGGCGGCGGTTTCTGGTGCGGCCCGGGGAGACCATCGCCACCGATGGCCTGGTGACCGAGGGGCATTCCAGTGTCGATGCCAGCGCCATGACCGGGGAGTCGGTGCCGGTGGAGGTCGGGCCGGGTATGGCCGTGACCGGTGGCACGATCTCGCTGACCGGGCGGCTGATCGTGGAGGCGGGCGCGGTGGGCGCCGACACCCGGCTGGCGGCGATGATCCGGCTGGTGGAGGAGGCGCAGGCCGGTAAGGCGTCGCTGCAGCGGCTGGCCGACCGCATCGCCGGGGTGTTCGTGCCGGTGGTGCTCGGCATCGCCGCGGTGACGCTGGGCGGCTGGCTGTTCTCCGGTGCGGGACTGGACAAGGCGGTGGGTGCGGCGCTGGCGGTGCTGGTGATCGCGTGCCCGTGTGCGCTCGGGCTGGCGACACCGGCGGCGTTGATGGTGGCCGCGGGGCGGGGCGCGCAGTTGGGCATCTTCATCAAGGGACAGCAGGCGCTCGAAACCAGCCGCAGCATCGACACGGTGGTGTTCGACAAGACCGGAACCCTCACCGAGGGCAGCATGACGGTGGTGGGCGTGCATCCGGCCCCCGGCGTGGACGAGGCCGAGATCGTGCGGCTGGCAGGGGGTTTGGAGTCCGGTTCCGAACATGCCGTCGCGGCCGCGATCACCGGTTACGCCCGCCGCGACGGGGCCGAGTTGCCCGCGGTGACCGATTTCGCGGCGCTGCCCGGGCTCGGGGCCCGCGGCACCGTCGACGGGCATGCGGCGCTGATCGGGCGGTCGGTGCTGATCGAGTCCGAACGCGTCGAGGTGCCCGAGGAGCTGCGCCGGGCGCTGGCGCGCGAACAACGCCACGGCCGCACCGCGGTGTTGTTCTGCGTGGACGGGCGGGCGGTCGCGGTGTTCGCCGTCGCCGACACCGTGCGTCCCAGCGCCGCCGACGCGGTGGCGCGCCTGCACCGGCTGGGCCTGCGCATCCTGCTGCTGACCGGCGACAATGCCCGCGCCGCGCAGACCATCGCCGACGAGGTCGGCATCGACGAGGTGATCGCGGAGGTGCTGCCCGAAGGCAAGGTCGACCTCGTGCGGCAGCTGCAGAGCCAGGGCCACCGCGTGGCCATGGTCGGCGACGGCATCAACGACGGCCCCGCCCTGGTCGCCGCGGACCTCGGCCTGGCCATCGGCCGCGGCACCGACGTGGCCATCGGCGCCGCCGACATCATCCTGGTCCGCGACGACCTGGCCGCGGTCCCCGACGCCGTCGACCTCGCCCACGCCACCCTGCGCACCATCCGCGGCAACATGGTCTGGGCCTTCGGCTACAACGTCGCCGCCATCCCGATCGCGGTCGCGGGCCTGCTCAACCCCCTCATCGCGGGCGCGGCGATGGCGTTCTCGTCGTTCTTCGTGGTGTGGAACAGCTTGCGCCTGCGCGAGTTCCGGGGATAGGCGACCAGCGCCGCATATTCTTCTGGCGTGGAGGCATTGGTCCTGCGGCTGTCGCAGTTGGATTCGGAAGCCGAAGGGGCACTTCGGGTTGTGATGTTCTATGACACGTTGATGCGGCGGCGGGTGGATCTTGCGGCGCTGGCTCGCGCTTCGGCGGGGCTGGCCGAGTGTGTGGCCGGGATTCGGCTGCACGGCAACGGGCAGGCGATTCGTCGCGCACCCGACGGCGAGCAGGCCTCCGCGGCGCCGAGTGCCGCGTCCACCACGGCGCCGATCACCCTCGACGACGAGGAGATCGGCACGGTGTGGCTGGAGCGGACCGGTCCGGTGCGCTCGCTGGACGACGTGCTGCTGGATCGGCTCGCCATCGCCGTCGCGGCGGTCGTGGAGCGCTACGGCCCGGCCCGCACCACGATGGCCGACCCGGCCCTGGTGGAACTGGTGATCAGCGCCGAGGGCGACGACGCGGCCAGGGAGCGGGCGCTGCGGCTGCTGGGTTTCGCCGCCGATCTGCCGGTGCGCGTCGTCGCGGTCCGCTCGCAGCCGGCGCTGGACCGGATCGGCGCGCTGATCTGCCCGAACCGTCCGGTGAAAGCGGCACCGGTCGCCGATGTGGGCGTCATCCTGGCGACCACCGTGGACGCGGACCGATTTCCGGCCGGTGTCCACGCAGGTATCGGCGCCGCCGACAACCCCGGCCGTTCCTGGCGCCAGGCCCGCACGGCCCTGCGCTTCACCACCGCGCACCAGCCGATCGTCCACTACGACAACCTGGGTGCGTTGGCGCTGCTGGCCCACGTGCCCCGAGACGCGGCGCGCGACAACGCCGATGTCGGCGGGATCGCCCGAATCGCCGCCGACCCAGAGGATCTCGACACTCTGGACGCCTACTGCACCACCGGCTCCCTGCGCCGCGCCGCCGAGATCCTCCACCTGCACCACAGCAGCGTCGCCCGCCGCTTGGACCATCTCGGAAAAACCTTGGGCCTCGACCTCACCGAGCCCGCCGGCCTGATCCGGGCCAGGCTGGCCCTCACCACCTGGCGGCTCCTCGAGGCCTGATCCGTCAGCGGCGGCTGCGGCCCAGTTCGGCGAGCATGGCGTTGTAGGCGGTCAGTTCGTCGTCGTCGGGGTAGGTGTCCTGGTGACGGTCGCTGCGGGCAGCGACGCGGCGGTCCTGGCGGGCCCACTGCGACAGCAGGGCGCCGACCACCAGCAGGACCGGGATTTCCCCGGAGATCCAGGCGAGGCTGCCGCCGACCTTCTGGTCGGAGAACAGATCGTGCATCCAGCCCAGTTGCAGCTGCGGGTAGTAGTCGCCGCCGACGAGGGTTTCCATCGACATGACCGCGACGCCGAAGAAGGCGTGGAAGGGCATGATCGCGAACAGCATTCCGAGCCGGCCCAGATGCGGCAGGCGCCGCGGGCCCGGGTCGATGCCGATGATCGCCCAGTAATACAGGTAGCCGGTGATGAGGAAGTGCACGTTCATCAGCAGGTGGCCCCAGTGGAAGCGGATCAGTTGATCGAACAGCGGGGTGAAATACAGCCCGTAGAGCGAGATCACGAAAACGGCCAGCGCCACAATGGGATTGCTGAGAATGCGGGTGAACCGTGAATGCATCAGCGACTGCGCCCATTCCCGCGGCCCGGGCGGGCGGCCGCGACCGGCGGGGGAGACCGCCCGCAGCAGCAGGGTCACCGGGCCGCCCAGCACCAGCAGCACCGGAATGAACATG
Source organism: Nocardia transvalensis (assembly GCF_015477765.1). GTDB lineage: Bacteria > Actinomycetota > Actinomycetes > Mycobacteriales > Mycobacteriaceae > Nocardia > Nocardia transvalensis_A. The sequence continues at coordinate 745,449 of NZ_JADLQQ010000002.1, forward strand.
TTCAACGCCATGTGGACGCCCATATGCGCGCTGAACATGCCATAGCTGTAGGCGCCGACCCCCGACGAGGTCACCAGCAGCAGCGCCAGGCACCCGGCCAGCCACGACAGGGTCCGCCACCGCGACCAGTCGTCGCCGCGGCGGCGCAACCGCAGCACCCCGGCCGCATACAGCAACGCCGCGGCGATCGCGGCCGACCCGAGCACCACATCGAAGCGCCACAGCGTCACCAACCGCCACACGTCCGGCGGCTGCGGCAGATCGAAGCCGAGGAACACCTGCTGGGCGGTGAAGGTGCGGCGCGCGAACGCCGGTGCCGGCTGCACCGCCATCGCCACCGACAGTGCCAGCCAGACGATTTCGCTCGCCACCGCCCCCACCAGCAGCCCGCGCCGCGTCCGCGCGGGTATGCGGCCGAGCGCCCACGCCAGCACCGCGTGCCCGGCCAGCACCAGCGCCGCACCGGCGCCGAGCCAGCCGTACACGCCGCCGAAGGTCGAGGGCGGTGTGAGGATCGCGACGAGGATGGCCACGGTGGGAATCAGCACCGCCACCGCCAGCGCGACGATGATCCGGTAGCGGCGCAGCACCGTGGCGAGCGCGACCGGATCGGTGGTGCGCCGACAGTGTGCGGCCACGCACCAGCTGAGCCCGGCCAGCGGCGCGAGGGCCAGCACGAACGGGATCACCGCGCCGGTGGCGTAGTCGTGGTTGGGGCCCTCGCCGGCGTTGCCGGTGACCGCGGGCGCGACGATCGCGACCGCACCGACCGCGGCCAGCCCGAACAGGCTGTTCCACGACAACGCCACGCGCACCAGCACCGCCACGATCAGCACCGCCAGCGTCACCACGATCCAGGTCTTGGGTTTCTCCGCGGCACCGATCAGCGGGCCGACCGCCCCCACCCGCAGCGCCCGGGTCACCGACATGCCCGCCGAATCGGCCGCCGACACCGGGATCAGCGCCAGCGCGGCCGCCAGCCACACCAGCGCCGCCCGTTCGGCGATGCGTACCCCGGTGTATCCGTCGACGTCGATGCGGCCCTGGGCGGTGGGCACGGTGCAGAACAGCGCATACATAAGGGGGCCGACGGTGAAGGCTCCGGCCAGCGCGGCGATCAACCGCAGCAGGGCATAGGTGAGCGCGGCCGCGAATCCGGGATAGGGCAGACCCTGCTGGTCGTAGGGCTGGTGGCCGAGCGCGGCGGTGACCGCCACCACGAGCAGCGCCCCGGCGAGGGCCGCGCACGCCGCGGCGCCACCCCTCCCGCGGGTCGACGTGGCAGCCGGGGAGGCCGGGTGATCGGTCATTCAGCAAGCTCCTGTGCAGGCCTGAACCGTCACCGGCCGATCCGAGACGGATCTCTCTACTACACACCCTAGTAGTAGCGGTGGGGTTGCGGGAAGATGACCTCGCTCACAACGAGCGGGGTGCCGGTGCGCCGGATCAGGCGATCGCGCGGTCGTCCTTGTCGCGCGATTCGTGCGGTATCGACACCGAGGACCCCTCGATGGGGGTGAGCCGTTGGCGGCGCGCGGCAGCGGTTGATCTCGGTTCGGTCGCGGCCGTGATCTTTTCGGCACCGGCGTGTTCGTCGCGGCGGCGGCGTTCGGCGGGGCGGGTGCGTTTCTCGGCGGGGGTCCGTTTCTCCGCGGCATTGAGCCCGATCGCGCACGCGACGATCAGCGCGCCACCGACGATGCCGTTGACCGTCGGCACCTGCTGAAAGAACGCCAGCCCGAACAGCAGTCCCCACACGCATTCGACGGTGAGCAGGTTGCCCGCGAGCACCGGGTCGACGCGCTCGAACCCGTAGTTGATGAGAAAGACGTTCGCGACGCTGAGCGCCCCGGCCACCGCGACCGCACCCCACAGCAGCACCGGCGCGATGGGCGTGGCCAGTTGCGGCAGCCCCTGGCCCTGCGCCAGGGAGATCAGTACCGTGCCCACCGTGCCGACACCGAGGGTCAGCGCGCTGATCTCCTGATTGTTCAAAGTGCCGCAATGCCATTCGCGGCCCAGATAGCTCCACGCCATGGCCACCATCGCCACCAGCGCGAGCAGATCCCCCTCGTTCCAGTCCAGCCACGAACCGCCGGGACCGGGCCGGAACCCGGACAGGATGGCGACTCCGAGCGCCGACCCGGTCACGAACCCGACGCGGGCGACGGTGGCGCGTACCCGGCACAGCAGCAACCCCAGCGCCGAGGCCAAAGGCAGTGCGGCGATGAACGAGACGTTGGCGACCGAGGTCATCGTCGCCGCCTTCGCGAACAGCACCGTGCCGATCACATACAGCAGCACGGTGCGCACCACGATGACACCCCACTCGCGCGCCCCGGCATGCGCGACGACGCGCCAGCGGATGCGGCGACCGAACAGGATCACCGCGAGCACAAACGCCACCGCGGTGCGCAGATACACCTGCTGGGCGATGGTGAAGCCATGATCGAGATAACGAGTGAACACCGTCAACATGGCAAACGACGCGGTCAGTAGCACCAGAGCCGCGACACCTCGCAGGTCGGTGATCTTGCTCCCACGTACGATTGCCGTGCTGTTGATACCGCCAGCGTACCCACAGTCGCCAGTTACCGGCTGGGAAATTCCAACCGGTATGAACTATATGGGTTTTCAGCCGCGATTCGCCGTGGTCACCGACCGCGATCCAGTACTAGAAGGGATACCTGCGCGCCAGGATCCGCCGCAGCCGCCCCTCATCGACGACCACACTGCGATCCTCGCGATGCTCGCGGTGGCGGGTATGCCGCTCGCGCGCCAGCCATCCCGCGAACACGCACGCGGCCGCCAGCACCGAGACGGTCAGGATGTTCATCGCCGATGCGCATGCGATGAACGCCGCGAAGCCGGTGATCACGGTGGCCACGGTGGACATCACCTGCACCAGATGAATCGCGAACGGCCCATGGCCGCAACGCTGTTGATATTGTTCATGTGCCGGAGCTCTGCCGGCGAGGACGATTCTTCTCATGTCCCTCAGCCTGGAACCGGCACGGCCGCGCGAGCCACACCGGATGCAATCTTGCACGCGGCGCGCGCAGAACCGCTCGGATTGCGAACGCAACCAGGCGATCCGGGACTAGTGTGAAACACGGACGACGCAGAGCCCCATGCTCGTCCGACCAGCGAAATTCCGGTCGGGAACCGGCCGGAACGACGACGCCACTTGGAGATGTTGTGAACAGCCCACACAGCATCGCATGCGCGCGCCGGATCGTGCGCGATATCGAGGCCTCCGGGGGGACGACATGGGAGGCGGTGCAAGCGATCCGCGCGCACTGCGGAGCTTCATTACTTCGAGCTCATCGCATTGCGCACGGTTTCACCCTCGTCGAGGTCGCCCAGCGGTTACAACAGCTGATCGTCGACGCCGGATCGTCGTGCCAGGGCCTGTCGCATCAGAGCGTGTCTCGTTGGGAGACCGGTCTGGACATGCCGTCCTACCAATTCCTCGACGCATTGTGCCGACTGTATCGGACCCGGCCGGACCGGCTGGGCTTCGGCCATGACTACACCGCCGAGGATTGCCCACCGAACGCCGTCGCGCACAACGGCTTTCGGCTCCTGCCCGCGGGCCCGCGCACGGGTGACATCTGGAAGACCGTGCGGGCGCTGGAGGAAAGCGTCGAATTGTGCGGATATCTGGTGTATGTGCAGCCGCCCTCGGAATACATTCCGGCGCGCATGCGCGATCTGGCCCAGATTCAGCATGTGATGCTGGCCGACCATTCCGACGAATTGCATCAGCGGCTGTTGCGGGTGGAGGCCATTCTCGCGGGCCTGATCGCATTCCGGCTCAACGATGTCGCCGATATCCACGACACGTTCATGTGGTTTTCCAAGGCGCGCCGCGCCGCCCGGCAGGCCGGTGACACCGCGGTGGAGGCGTGGCTGCGCGGGCATTGGGCGCACGGGCACGAGTGTTACCGGCATGCGCTGGATCAGGGGCTGGCCGCCGCGCATTCGGCCCAGACCGCCGGGGCGCGGTCGGCGTGCGTGTTCGGATTGCTGGCCGAGGCCGACATTCAGGCCCGCATCGGGCATCGGCGCGAGGCGGTGGGCGCGCTCACCGCGGCCGAGCGGTTGTTCGCGGTGCTGCCGGCCACGGCCACCACCGACGACAACCTGGGCACCTCGGAATACATCCTGCGCTGGCATCAGTCGCATGCGTTGATGGCGCTGGGGGATCGGCGCACGGCCGAGGAGATGCGCGGGCGGGTGCTGGAGTTGCCGATGGCCGACAAGGACCACGTGGGACGCTCGCTGCTGGATCTGGATCTGGCGGCGCTGCTGCAGCGGCAGGGTGAGCTGGAGCAGGCGTGCGCGCTGATCCGCCACGTGTGGCAGACGCTGCCGCCGGAGCTGCGGGTCGGGCAGGTGCAGCGGTATGTGACCCAACTGGTGGCCGGGCTGCCACCGGCGCTGCGCGACAGCATCTTTCAGCGATGATCACCCGATCTCCGTGCCCGCGCTGATCACCCGATGTCTGCGCCCGCGGTGATCACCCGATTTCCGTGCCCGCTTTTCCCAGGGCCAGGGGCGGGACGTAGTCGCCGACGAGGGTGCGGTGCCACCAGGCGTGGGTGCGCCGCAGTTCCTGGGCGGTGGTGAAGCGGTAGCGGTAGAGCTGGGCGCGCAGGTAGTGCGGCGGGGCGTCGGGGAACGGGTTGTGGCGCAGCAGGCGCAGGGTGTCCTTGTCGTTCTGCAGCAGCCGCAGCAGAAACGGGCCCAGCCAGGTCCGCGCGTACTGCGGGGAGATGGCGGCGAACCACATCAGCCAGTCCAGGCGCAGATGGTAGGGCGCCCATTGGCGTGGTAGCCGGTGCAGGGCGCCGGGTTTGCCTTTGAATTCGTATTCCTTCCACACCGTCTGCTCGGTGAGCTGCGTGTCGTCGGTGCCTTCGATGATCACCTCGTAGCGGGTGCGCCCGACGGTGCCGAAGGCGCCGTAGGTGTTGACCAGGTGGTAGGGGTTGAAGGAGCTGTTCATGCGCTGCTGCGCCGAGGCCAGGTTGCGCACCGGCCAGTAGCTCAGCGCCACCACCAGCGCCGTGACCGCGATGACCGTGCCCGCGAACCAGGCCGGCGGCGCCGCCAGGGCGGGCGGGTCGGGCACCGGCAGCACCGCCGCGGCCGAGGACTGGTCGATCGCACCGGCGGCCAGCACGATGGTGATCCAGTTGAGCCAGGCGAAATTGCCCGACAGCACCAGCCACAGTTGGGTGACGATCAGGATCGCCGCGGCGATGCTCGCGATCGGTTGCGGCGCGAACAGCCCGAACGGGACGGCGAGTTGGGCAACATGATTGGCGGCCACCTCGATGCGATGCAGCGGTTTGGGCAGATGGTGGAAAAACCAGCTCAACGGTCCCGGCATCGGCTGGGTTTCGTGGTGGTAGTACAGGCAGGTCAGATCCCGCCAGCACGGGTCGCCGCGCAGTTTGATCAGTCCGGCGCCGAATTCCACCCGGAACACCAGCCAGCGCACCAGCCACAGGATCAACAGCGGTGGCGCGATGCTGTCGTTGCCGAGGAATATGGCGAGAAATCCGGCTTCCAGCAGCAGCGATTCCCAGCCGAAGGAATACCACCGCTGCCCGACGTTGACGATCGACAGATATCCCACCCACAGCAGCGCCCACGCCAGCATCGCCGCCCACAGCGGCATCCGGTCGGCAGCCCCGGCGACCAGCGCCGCCGACAATGCCGCACCGCACCAGGACACGACGGCGAAGAACCGATCCGAATAGTGCAGATGAAAGATGCTCGGCGCCTCGGCGAACGAGCGCGCGGCCAGAAATCGCGGCACCGGCAGCATGCCGTGCGCACCGATCAACGCCCGGAATTGCCGCGCGGCCGTGAGGAAAGCGATCAGATAAAGCGCCGCGATGCCGCGTTCCAGTATCTGCCTGGCCAGCCAGTATTCGGGTCCGCTCAACCATTCCATGCCCGCCACTCCTCGGCCGACGGACGTGCATACCCTGAACCCCGAATTCTATCCGCCCACCGACCGGTCGCCCGAAGCCCACCACCAACCGCACCCTTTCTTATTCTTCGCACCCGCTACGGCCGGTCATACGGGGTGCAGGAAGCCACAACGGGTGCGGCGGGCACAAGGCGGGCGGTCCCGCAGGCGACCCACCCTGGCAGTGCCAGGAGCAGCCGCACCCCGTGTTGCCCTTCGCACCCGCTACACAGGGTGCCAAGCGCGAGAAGGGGTGCGGCTGAGTGCGGGGCTCAGCGCGCCGGGCCCAGCAGGTGGTCGAAGAATGTGCGGTAGGTACGCAGGGCTCGGCGGCGGGTTTCGGTGTCGCACTCGTCGGCCGACCACCGGTTCTGCAGGGCCTTGCGGCGGTCGGCGTAGCTGTCGGCCAGCTGGTCGAGGGTGGCGGTGACCAGTTCGTCGGCGCGCGCGACGGCCTCGCGGGGGTTGTCGACGAACATGGCCTGGGCCTCGCGCCACCGGATGCGCAGGCGCTCGAGCTCGCCCGGATCCAGCAGGGGCGCGTCGTCCTCGGCGACGCCGCCGGCGTGCAGGGACGCCTCGGTGTCGAAGCTGTGTGCCGTGCCGGGATCCTGGCCGGGTGCGGGCACGGGGACCGATGCGGCGCCCGGATGGCCCGCGCCTGTCTCGGTGTCGGTCGTGGGCGCAGTATGCGGGTCCTGTGTGGACTCGGAGACCGAGGTGGCACCCACATGGCTCGGCGCCGACCTGGTGTCGGGGGTGCGCGCGGCGTCGGCGTCGCGGCCCGGGGCGCCGAGGACCGACTCGGCCTGTGCGGGGCGCACCGGGTCGGGGGCGACGTCCTCGTCGGGAGTGGGCGGGGAGGTGCGTTGCGACGGGTTGGTGGGTTGCTGGGTGTGCTCGCCGGTGCGGGAGGCGCCGCCGTAGGTCGGCTCCGAATCGGCAACGGGGCCTGGGGGATCGGGGTTGTGGTCGGTGGTCATCGGTCTCTCACTGGTAGTGGGTGGTTCTGGGCGAGGTGGAGCCGTCGAGCAGGTCGTGGAACAGTTCGCGGTAGTGCACGATGGCGGTGCGCATGTCCTCGGTGGAGGCGCTGCCCTCGGCGGCGCGCACGGCGATATCGTGGGCGACGCGGTAGCCGCTGAGCGGTTGGGCGTGTTCCACCGACAGGTCGGCGATCTGCTGGTCGTAGCTTTCGGTGGGGTAGCCGCGGTCGGCCATGATCGCGGTCACCAGCCGGTCGGCCGAGCCCAGCGCCCGCGGCGGATCGTCGACGAACTGTTCCTGCATCCGCGCCCACTCCATCTGATAGCGGTGTTTCTGCTCCTCGGTGAGCGCACGCAGATTCAGCTCGTCGTGGCGGCGTTCGCGCTGGGCCAATTCCTGTTCGGCGTCGCGGCGGTCCTCGCTCTGCTGCATGATGCGGTCGTACTCGGGCCCGAATTTGCTGCGCAGCCGCCGCCTTCGCAGACTCGGCCGCATCGCCACCGCGGCCACACCGATCACCGCGATCACCACCAGCACGATCACCACAGCCCACACTGCACCCGACACCTGAACCTCCTCGCCGAGCCTGTCGTATTGCTGCGGTAATGCCTCACCCCGGCCACCTCAAACGCCAACGGGTTCAGCGCCGTTGACGCCCCCGATCATCGCCTCGATCGCCGCGGCGGCTGGCTACCCTGACTGCCATGACCGATCAGATCACCGAGCACACGCCGTCACCGCGGGCCCATTCGCACCCGTTCGTGCCGTATCGACCGACCCGTCTGGATCGGGCCGAGGCGATCGCACGGGGCAGGCAGTTCTACGCGTTGGTCGACTCCCGGCGCAGCGTGCGGTTCTTCGCCCCGGATCCGGTGCCGCGGGAGATGATCGAGATCGCGGTGGCCGCCGCCAATACCGCGCCCTCGGGGGCACATCATCAGCCGTGGAAGTTCGTGGCGGTGGCCGATGCCGACATCAAGCATCGGATCCGGGAGGCGGCCGAGCACGAGGAGCGGATCAACTACGAGGGCGGGCGGCTGCCCGAGCCGTGGCGAGAAGCGTTGGCGCCGTTGGAAACCACCTCCGACAAGTCGTATCTGGAGGTGGTGCCGTGGGTGGTGGTGGTGTTCGCGGAAAAGAGCACACCGCGCGCGGACGGGTCGCTGCGCAAGAACTACTACGTCAACGAAAGCGTCGGCATCGCCTGCGGGTTGTTCATCACCGCCTTGCACACGATGGGGTTGGCGACCTTGACCCACACCCCCAATCCGATGGGATTTCTCACCGAGATCCTCGAACGTCCCGCCACCGAACGACCCTACATCCTGTTCCCGATCGGCTATCCGGCACCGGACTGTGAGGTCCCCGATCTGCGCCGCAAACCTCTCACCGAGGCCCTCGAATACTTCCCGCCGCGCCCACCGGCCTGACCACCACAGCGTCGGGGGCACCGGAACCCCGGTCTTGAGACACCCGCGTGCGGACGGAAATCTTCGCTGCGGCTGCGTGTGTCGGGCGACCACGCAGCCTTGCTGTGCTGGTTGATCCTGGAGAGGGATGTGATGGGTGTCGCTGTGGCGCAGGTAGATCCGCGCACCGAGCAGATCGACCCGACGCCGCGGCCACGGTGGAATGCCGTCACACGCGTCGGGTTTCGGTTCTGTGTGCTGTATTTCGGGCTGTTCTGCCTGCTGGACCCGCAGATCACCTTCACCTTCACCGGGTGGGTGCGCTCGCTGCTGCCCGCCGAGGCCAGCCTGTGGCTGGTGCGTCCGCTCTCGCCGCTGGTGCAGTGGGTGGGTCGCACAGTATTCGGCACCGAGGCGGTGCTGCACACCGATTCGGTCAGCGGTGATCAACGATTCCACTGGGTGCTGGTGTGCTGTGTGCTGGTGGTGTCGCTGGCCGCGACGCTGGTGTGGTCGGTGCTGGACCGCCGCCGCGGCGACTACCGCCGCCTGGCCGGCTGGTTCTGGCTGCTGCTGCGGCTGTGCCTGGCCGGGCAGATGCTGTATTACGGTGTGGTCAAGGCGATTCCGACGCAGATGCCCGCACCGTCGCTGACCACGCTGCTGCAGCCCTACGGCAGTTTCACCCCGATGGGCGTGCTGTGGAATCAGGTCGGGGCGTCGCGGCCGTATGAAATCCTGCTCGGCTGTGCCGAACTCACGGCCGGGATCCTGCTGCTGATTCCCCGCACGGCGGTACTGGGCCTGTTGCTGAGCCTGGTCAGCCTGGGGCAGGTGTTCGTGTTGAACATGACCTTCGATGTGCCGGTGAAGATTCTGTCCGGCCATCTGCTGCTGATCTGCCTGGTGCTGCTGGCCCCGCAGGCCGGACGGCTGCTCGAGGTGCTGGTGCTCGAACGCACGCCGGGCCCGATCGCGCTGCCGCACCCGTTCACGACCGCGCGCGGGCGCCGAATCGGCACGGCCGCACAGGTAGTGGTGGGCGTGTGGGTGCTCAGCGCCCTGGTGCACCACGGCTGGAATACCTGGACCCAGGTCGGTGGCGGGCGAGACCGGCCGCCGCTGTACGGGATCTGGACGGTGTCACAGTTCGCGCGTGACGGCCAGGAGGTGCCGCCGCTGACGACCGATCGAACCCGCTGGCGGCGTGTGGTATTCGAGACGCCGGGCAGGCTCACCTATCAGCGGATGGACGACACCATGGTGACGGCGATGGCGCAGGTCGACACCGCCAAACATCGCCTGGACATCTTCGCGCTGCCCACCGCGGCGGGGACGGCACCGCACCGGCTGGGCATGGCCCGGCTCGGCTTCACCCAGCCCGGCCCCGACCGGCTGCACCTGCAGGGCGTGATCGACGGGCACCGGGTGGACATCGCGCTGGACCGCATCGACCCGGCCACACTCCCGTTGCAGGGCACGGGATTTCACTGGGTGCAGGACTACCAGAACCTCTGATACCGCATCAGCGCCGCGACACCGGCCCGTGCTGGTGGGCCGTCTCCTCGCCCACGCCCAGGGCGGCGGCGATCTCGCTGCCGGTTACCGGTTCGGCCCGCCGGGCTTCAGTGAGCACCGGCGAGCCGAGCGGGCGGGCGGGGACCTGTCGGTCACGGTGTGAGACGACGGTCAGTCGTTGTCCTGCTCGATCGACAGCACGGTGCCGGTCGCCGCGTCCACGTGGGCCTCGTAGCCGGCGCCGTCGCGGGTGCGCAGATCGATCTCCCACTTGGGGGAGCCCTCGGAGGTGTCGAGTTCGACCGACTCCACCGTCGCGCCCATCAGGGCCGCGCGCGCGGCGTCGAGGGTTTGCTGCTGGTCGAGCGGTTGCTCGGCCGAGGCCAGCGCGCTGCCGCCGCCGGCCAGGGCCGCGGCCAGGGCCGCGGTGAACGACAGCCGGCGCCACGCGCCGGTGCGAGCAATGGTGTGGGCCATGATGAACCTCCTGTGTCGTGACTGCTCCGGACGGTGAATCCGGGGCGCGACCTAGAGCCGACGGCCCGCTGCGCCCCTCGCCCAGGAACTACCACCTGAAACCGCTGGTATGCGTGTCACGCCGGGCCGGAAATCGGGAATCCCGCGCGGCCGGGTGTCGGATTCGGCATTCTCGATGCGTGTACTCGGTGCACGCCACACCGAAGGAGAGCCCATGTCCACCCGCCCCCGCACCCTGATCAGCGACCTCGTCGTCGGCGAGTCCCCGCGCTGGCACGCCGACCGGCTGTGGTTCGCCAACTGGGGGCTCGCGCAGGAGATCGTCGCCGCCGACCCCGACGGCAAGACCGAGGTGGTGGCGCGCGGCCCGAAATTCGCCGGGTACTGCTTGGACTGGCTGCCCGACGGGACCATGCTGGTGACCGGCGAGCACGATCTGCTGCGGCTGGAATCCGACGGCTCCTACCGCACGCACGCCCCGCTGAGCGAGGTGGGGTCGGGCCCCAACGACCTGGTCGTCGACGGGCGCGGCAACACCTATGTGGGGCTGATCGGGTTCGCCTTCGGAGAGCAGCAGTTCCGGCCGGGCACCATCGCGCTGGTGACCCCGGCGGGGGCGGTTCGCCTTGTCGCCGAGGACATCTGGTTCCCCAACGGGATGGTCGTCACCCCCGACAACGCCACCCTGATCGTCGCCGAGAGCTGGGCGAATCGGTTGACCGCCTTCGATATCGGGCCCGACGGCGAGCTGAGCGGGCGCCGGGTGTGGGCGCAGCTGGGAGGTGACGGGATCTGCCTGGACGCCTCCGGCGCGATCTGGACCTCCGGCGTCTCGGAGAACACGCCGTTCGTGCAGCGGGTGCGCGAGGGCGGGGAGGTCCTGGACCGCTTCGAGGTCGACGGCGCCTGTTTCGCGTGCATGCTCGGCGGCGCCGCGGGAACCACGTTGTTCCTCATGGTCGCCGACTGGCTGGGGGAGGACCGGATGGGGGAGATGTTCACCGCCCACACCGGCCGCGTGCTCACCACCGAGGTCGACATCCCCCACGCCGGGCGCCCCTGACCGCCGCGACAGACCGGTCAGGCGCGCAGGCCTTCGAAGATCCGCACGAACGCCTGGGCGCCGTGGCCGTCGGCGACCTGGGCGTCGATGAGGGCCTTGACCGGGGCCAGCACGGTCAGCGGGACACCCGCGTCGCGGCTGGCGCGCACGATGGCATCGACGGCGGATTTGTTGAAATCCAGGCTCTGCACCTCGGTGGTGTAGTCGCCGCCGTCGATCATCGCCGCGTGCGCGGGCAGCCCGGTGGCCATCGCCTGCAGCCACGGCACCGCCCGGGCGGCGAAGTCCTGGGCGCTCACCCCGGCGGTGCGCATCAGCGCCGCGCCGTGCTGGAATCCGGCGAACATGATGTACATCCCGGCCAGCAGCGCGAAGTCGTACTGCGCGGCCAGGCCCGCGTCGGTGCCGAAATACTCTGCGGTGCCGAACAATTCGAACACCTCACGATGCTCGGCGAACACCGCCTCGCTGCCGCTGTAGAGGATCGACGAACCGGGCTGCCCGATCATGTCGGGGATGGCCATGATGCCGCCGTCGAGGTAGTCGATGCCGTGGCGGGCGGCCCACTCGGCCAGCTCGCGGGCCTCGGCGGGGCTGGTGGAGGTGAGGTTGATCAACGCCCGCCCGCGCAGTCGTTCGGCGACGGGGTCGAGGGCCTCGTGCACGGAGGGATGCCCGAGCAGGCAGGCGATCACCGGGCCGGTGCCCGACAGCGCCCGGGCGAGGGTGGGTGCGCCGATGGCGCCCGCGGCGACCAGGTCGGTGTCGCGGCCGGGGGTGCGGTTCCACACCGTCGTGCGGTGACCACCCTTCACCAGCGCGGCGGCCAATGCGCGGCCCATGGCGCCGAGGCCGAGAACGGTGACGGGGGTGTGCTGAGGATCGGCCATAGCGGTTGAACTCCTTGGGTTTTCGAATCGGTCTGCGGCGCCGGGACCCAGCGTCCCCCGTACCGGACATCCCGACAAGTACCTACTATTCGGTGAGGTACTTACCGTCAGGTGTGTGAACAGGTAGCGAGGGCGACGATGGGCGCGAAGAGATCCGGACCATATTTCTGCGGCATCGATGCGGCGATGGACGTGATCGGCGGCAAGTGGAAGGCGCTGATCCTGTGGGAGCTCGAGAACTCACGAGTGCGCCGGTTCGGCCAGCTGCGCCGCAATCTGCCCGGGGTGTCGGAGAAGATGCTGATCCAGCAGCTGCGCGAGCTCGAGGAGGACGGCATCGTGGAGCGCGTGGTCTACCGGGAGGTGCCGCCGCGGGTGGAGTATTCGCTGACCGAGCTCGGCACCCGGCTCAATCGCGCGCTGGAACCGTTGGGCGCGTGGGGCCGCGAACGGATCGCCCGCATCGGCGCGGACAAGATCGTGGTGGGCGGCTGAGGACCGGCCGCCGGTGATTGCGCGCAGGCTGCGGGCAAGACATGGCACACCCGTGCGGCAATGGTAGGAAGGGGAACGTGTCAGCAACTGGTCGAGAAACGGAAGCAACAGGGTCGCGCGCGGTGTCGGAGGTGGTGGAGCTGGTCAGCACGCTGATCCGCTTCGACACCTCCAACACCGGCGAGCTGGCCACCACCAAGGGCGAACGCGAATGCGCGCAATGGGTCGCCGACCAGTTGCACCAGGCCGGATACACCACCGAATACGTCGAATCCGGCGCGCCCGGGCGCGGCAACGTCTTCGCGCGCCTGCCCGGCGCCGATCCCAGCCGCGGCGCGCTGATGATCCACGGACATCTGGACGTGGTGCCCGCCGAGGCCGCCGACTGGAGCGTGCACCCGTTCTCCGGCGCGGTGCGCGACGGGTACGTGTGGGGCCGCGGCGCGATCGATATGAAGGATATGGTCGGCATGATGCTGGCCGTGGCCCGCCAGTTCAAGATCGAGGGCACGGTGCCGCCGCGCGATCTGGTGTTCGCGTTCCTGGCCGATGAGGAGAACGGCGGCCGCTGGGGGTCGCACTGGCTGGTGGACAACCGCCCCGACCTGTTCGAGGGGATCACCGAGGCGGTGGGGGAGGTCGGGGGTTTCTCGCTGACCGTGCCGCGCCGCGACGGCACCGAGCGGCGGCTGTATCTGGTGGAGACCGCGGAGAAGGGGCTGTCGTGGATGCGCTTGCGCGCCAAGGCGCGTGCCGGGCACGGCTCGTTCGTGCACGAGGACAATGCGGTCACCATCCTCGCCGAGGCGGTGGCGCGGCTGGGCAAACACACCTTCCCGCTGGTGATCTCGGATTCGGTGGCCGAATTCCTGGCCGCGGTCGGCGAGGAGACCGGGATCGACTTCGACCCGACCGGACCCGATATCGAGGGCCAGCTGGCCAAGCTGGGCACCATCTCGCGCATCATCGGCGCCACCCTGCGCGACACCGCCAATCCGACCATGCTGCAGGCCGGGTACAAGGCCAACGTGATTCCGCAGACCGCCGAGGCGGTGGTGGACTGCCGGGTGGTGCCCGGGCGCCAGGCCGCGTTCGAACGCGAGGTGGACGAGCTCATCGGCCCGGATGTGGAGCGGGAGTGGATCACCAACCTCGACTCGTATGAAACGACGTTCGACGGGCATCTGGTCGACGCGATGAACGACGCGATCACGGCCCACGACCCGGACGGGCGTACGGTGCCCTACATGCTGTCCGGTGGTACGGACGCGAAGGCGTTCGCCCGCTTGGGGATTCGCTGCTTCGGTTTCGCACCGCTGCGGCTGCCACCGGAATTGGACTTCTCGGCGCTGTTCCACGGTGTGGACGAACGGGTTCCGGTCGACGCACTGGAATTCGGCACCAGGGTCATGGAGCATTTCCTACTGCACAGCTGACGATTCGAAAGGACGGCTCTTCTCGTGCCCGACTACTCCTACAATCCGTACGCGGCGCTGCCGCAGCTGCCGCGCTTCACCCTCACCTCCTCCGATGTCACCGACGGCCGCCCCTTCGGCAACGATCAGGCCAGCGGGAAGTTCGGCGCCGGCGGCAAGGACATCTCGCCGCAGCTGTCGTGGTCGGGATTCCCGGCCGAGACCAAGAGTTTCGTGGTCACCGTCTACGACCCGGATGCGCCGACGGCCTCGGGGTTCTGGCATTGGGCCGTGGCCGATATCCCGGCCGCGACCACGTCGCTGCCCAGCGGTGCGGGCAGCGACGGCGGCAGCCTGCCCGCGGGTGCGCTCACGCTGCGCAACGACGGCGGTTTCGCCGGATTCGTCGGCGCGGCCCCGCCGCCGGGCCACGGCTACCACCGCTACTTCATCGCCGTGCACGCGGTGGATGTGGAATCGCTGGGCATCGGCGCCGACGCCACCCCGGCGTTCCTGGGGTTCAACCTGTTCTCCCACGCCATCGCCCGCGCGGTCATCGTGGCGACCTACGAGCAGAAGTAGGTCCCGGCCGAAAACCAGGCCGGGAACACACTATTGGGCACGCCGGGATCGGGTCTTCCGTCGATCCCGGCGTGCTGTCGGCCGGGGCTATTTCAGGCTGATCACGCCGTCGGGTAGCGGGTCGGCGTAGAGCTCGGCGATTTCGGCGGCGTATTTGGCGGCGATGGGGTTGCGCTTGAGTTTGAGGGTGGGGGTGATCTCCTCGCCGCCGGGCTCCCACGCCTGGGGCAGGATGCGGAAGCGTTTGATCTGCTCGACGCGCGACAGTTTGGTGTTGCCGGATTCGATGGCGGCGCGGACCTCGTCGACGATCTCCGGGCGGGTGGACAGGGCGGCGATATCGGCGTCGGGGGTGCCCAGCGCCTTGGCGCGCACGGCGGCGGTGTCGGGGTCGAGCACGATGAGCGCGGTGATGTAGGGCTTGGCGTCGCCGATGGCCACCACCTGCCCGACCAGCGAGGACACGGCCTTGACCGCGTTCTCGATATTGGTGGGGGAGATGTTCTTGCCGGCCTCGTTGATGATCAGTTCCTTCTTGCGGTCCACGATCGTCACGTAGCCGTCGCCGTCGATGGTGGCGACGTCGCCGGTGTGCAGCCAGCCCTCGGCGTCGAGGGCCTCGGCGGTCTTGTCGGGCATGCCGCGGTAGCCGCGGCTCACGATGGGGCCGCGGATGAGCAGTTCGCCGTCGGTGTCCAGGCGGATCTCGCATCCCTCGACCACGCGCCCGACCGAGCCGGGGCGGGGCTTGTCGAGTTCGGTGTAGGTGCCCACGCCGGTGATTTCGGACATGCCCCACACCTCGGAGACGGTGAAGCCCAGGCCGAGGATGTATTCCAGGGTTTCCGGGGGGATCGCGGCCGCGCCGGAGGAGGCGATCCGCAACTCGTCCAGGCCCAGGGCGGCGCGCAGTTTCGACAGCACCAGCGCATCGGCCAGTTTGTGCTGCACCTCGAGCAGCGGCCCGCCGCCGCTGCCGCGCAGCCGGGCCTGTGCCGCCCGCACCCCGACCCCGATCGCCCAGGTGGCCAGCGCCTTCTTCACCGGGCTGGCCTCGGTGGCCAGTTTGGCGTCGATGCCGGACTTGATCTTCTGCCACACCCGCGGCACCCCGAAGAAGGTGGTGGGCCGCGCGTCGGGCAGGGCGGCGGCGATCTCGCGCGGGTCGGGCACGCAGGTGAGGGTGATCCCGGTGAACAGATTCATGCAGTGCGCGGAGATGCGGTCGGCGACGTGCGCGGCGGGCAGATACGACACCGCGCGGTCATCGATCCCGACATCGTGCAGCGCGCCGCTGGTCAGGCACTTGATCTGGGCGACCACGTTGGCGTGGGTGATCTCCACACCCTTGGCGGGCCCGGTGGTGCCGGAGGTGTAGATCAGCGTGGCCAGGTCGTCGGGTTGCACGGCTCGCCAGGCCGCGTCGAAGTCGAAGCCGTCGGCCGGGTTTGCTTCCACCTCGGCCAACGACACCGTGTCGGCGGCCGGGCCGTCCACGACGACGGTGTGGTCGAGCGCCACCCCTGCGCCCTGCACCGCGCCCAAGAACGCCTGCTCGGTGATCACTATCTTGTTGCCCGCATTGCCGAACACGTGCGCGATCTGCTCGGGCGAGCTGGTGTTGTACACCGAGAACGGCGTGGCGCCCAGATGCAGGGCCGCGGTGTCGACCAGGTTGAACTCCGGCCGGTTGGTCAACATGATGCCGACCGTATCGCCGTGGCGCACACCGAGTTTCGCCAGGCCGGCGGCGATGGCGCGCACTCTGCGATCGTATTCGGCCCAGGTGATCTGCTGGGTGCCGCCCACGGTGCGCAGGGCAACCTGATGCGGGCGCAGCGTCAAGGTTTGCTGGAAGGCCTGCGTCGCGGTGTGCACCGTGGCGCCGGACGGATGTGTGTAACCGATGTCTGTCATATCCCTTGTTCCCGATAGATCTGCCGAGTGACGCGGCTCACCCATGGTATCGACCGATCGGGACGAATGTGATGCGTCTTACGCAGCGGGCGGGGAATCGGGGCACGGACGGGGGCGCCGGATCTCGGGCGCGCCGGTTTATCGACCATGGATTTCGGCTATTACCAGTCCATTTCGGCGCTCGTTTCGGCCGGGGTGGCGAGTGCCGCACTGCCGTCGGCGGACCGTGCGCCGGGGCATCGGGGAGGTTGGGATGACGGGAACGATCGTCGCGCGCCACCGGAGTCGGCGAGGGTGCGGTCGCAAACGCCTCGGTGATGAGGCGGGCCAGGTCATGGCCTGCGATCGGAAAGTTCGCAACCATTTGGCAATCCGCGCCGATAGAGCGGGTAGCGGCTCGGGCGCCGGGCATCGGTCGCCGGGGACCGCACGCGAGAGGAGACCGTCGTGACCATCGAGGCGACCGACTGGCGGATGACCAGCGACCTGACGCCCGAGCACGCCTTCCGGGTGGCCTACGCCGGGACGGCGGTGTGGCGGCTGAGCTGGCTGCCCGAGCAGGCGCTGACCCGCGCGCAGGCGTGGGCGGGCATGGAGCTCGACGAGTTGCTCAGCGATCCCGCGCGCGTGCACGACGAGGCGGCGCGGCTGCTGGTGGTCTCGCGTGCGGCGATGCTCGGCATCGGCTACGAGGACGCGGTGGTGCGGCTGGCGCGGCGCATGCTCGACCGGCTACGCGGCGACGACGGCGAGCCCGAGGACCCGCCCTGCGACGACGATCCGGTGTTGTCGGGCCCGATCCGCCGCATCACCGACCTGTGAGCGGGCGGGCCCGCGCCGCGCCATCCGGCTCGGCAGCGTGTGCACGATGGCACGCGCTGCCGAGCGGGAGTGCTGGTGTCAGGTGCGGGCCTTGTGGGAGGCGCCGACGGCGTCGGCGATGGTGGTGTAGCCCGCGGCGCGCAGGCGGGCGGCCAGGCCGCGGTGGATGCGGCGGGTCCACAGCAGGCCGCCGTAGATGAAACCGGTGTAGCCCTGCAGCAGGGTGGCGCCGGCGAGGATGCGTTCGAAGGCCTGGTCGGCGGTTTCGATGCCGCCGACCGAGATCAGCACCAGCCGGTCGCCGACGCGGGCGTAGAGCCGGCGCAGCACCTCGAGCGACCGGTCGGCCACCGGCGGGCCCGACAGCCCGCCCGCGCCCATGGCCGCGACCTGGTCGGCGGGGGTGGCCAGGCCGTCGCGGCGGATGGTGGTGTTGGTGGCCACGATGCCCGCCAGCCCGAGTTCCACGGCCAGGTCGGCCACGGCGTCGATATCGTCGTCGGACAGGTCGGGGGCGATCTTCACCAGCACCGGCAGCTGTGTTCGGTGGCGGTCGCCGCGGGGCCCTGCGTGGTTGCGCTCCGCTGCCTCCTCCGGGCCCGTCGCTATGTCGGCAACGCTGTCGAGCACCGCGCGCAGCAGCGGCCGCAGCGATTGCACCGCCTGCAGGTCCCGCAGGCCCGGGGTGTTGGGGGAGCTGACGTTGACGACGACGAAATCGGCCAGCGGCCCGAGTAATCGGGCGCTGGTGGCGTAGTCGGCGGCGGCCTGCTCGGCGGGAACGATCTTGGTTTTGCCGATGTTGGCGCCGATCGGCACGCCGCCGGGACGGCGGGTGCGCAACCGGTCGGCCGCGCGGGCGGCACCGTGGTTGTTGAATCCCATCCGGTTGATCAGCGCGTGGTCGGCGGGCAGCCGGAACAGCCGCGGCGCCGGGTTGCCCGGCTGCGCCTGCGCGGTCACGGTGCCGATCTCGGCGAAACCGAAACCCAAAGGCCCCCAGGTGTTCACGCCCGCGGCGTCCTTGTCGAATCCGGCGGCCAGCCCCAGCGGTGCGGGGAATTCGACACCGAAGGCGGTGGTGCGCAGGATCGGATCGTCGGCGGCGGTGAGTTTGCTCAGCAGCCAGCGCAGCGGCGCGATGGCGGCGGCCAGCCGCAGGGTGGTGAAGACGAGGTGGTGGATGCGTTCGGGCGGCAGGAGGAACATCACCCGCAGCAGGAGCCGATACATGCGCCCGCTCACATCCCCGGTCCGGGGGTGGGCAGCCCGGTCTTGCGCCGCCGCAGCAACACCCGGCGGCTGCCGTCGGTGTAGGCGCGCACCCGCGACAGTTCCCAGCCGCCGAATTCGGCCTGGATCGCCAGCCGCATGGAGGCTGTCACCCGGTTGACGTCGGGGGGCAGCCGTAGCGGCACGTATTCGTATTCTCCCTCCTCGCTGGTCTCCTCCCAGCTGGCCGGGAGCGCGGGCCGGCGTTGCGAACGGTGCGCCGAGGCCTGAGTCATCACTGCCCTCTCTTCCTCTGGTCCGCGCCGATCCGCTGCAGACCGGCACCGGTCGCGGACCCCACGAACATCTCGCCGGTGCGGTCATCGATCGTCACCGAATTCGGCTGTCGTACCGTCGCGAAGCGTCCCACTTCCTCCGGTATACCTCTCGACAGGTCGTAGCCGACGACTTCGTTGCTGCCGGTCAGCGTCACCCACACGGTGTCGGATCGCTGATCGTAGGCGAGTGCGTAGGGTGACGAGCCTACCGGGAAGCGCTGGCGCAGCACGAGCGGATCGGCGGTGTAGACCAGCAGCGCACCGCCGGCGGTATCGGTGACGAGCAGGCGGCCGAAGTGGTCGGCGACGAGGTTGGTCGCGCCCTGGCCCGCGCGCAGCGCCAGCCCGGGGCGGTCGCGATCGAGGGCGAGCTGGGTCAGGGAGGTCTGGTCGCGATCGAGCACGGCGACCGCGTCACCGGCGGCGGCCACGGCGTCGCTGCCGCTGAGCCCGGTCACGGTGTCACGGACCCGGCCGTCGGCGTCGAGGATCAGCGCGCGCCCGTCGGCCAGGGCCGCGGCCAGGCTGCCGTCGCCGCGGCGGGCCACCGCGCGCACCTCGCCGTCGACCGGGGTCGATGAGACCGCGGCGGTGACCAGGTCCAGGTGCAGCAGCTGCCGGTCGGCCGCGATCAGCAGCTCGCCGGGCGCGCCCGCCGCCCAGCCGTGGGCGCGGGCGGGCAGGGTCAGGGTGCGCGCGGGCAGCGCCGAATCACCGTCGCGCCCAGCGGTGCCGGGGGCGCCCGGGTCGAGGATGCGCACGGTCAGGCCGTCGGGGTCCAGCAGCGCGATCCGGCCGCTGGCCGGTTCGCTCAGCACCGCGGCGATGGAACCGGCGGCGGTGACGGTGCCCGCGGGCGGGCGGGCGGTGTCGGGGGCGACGGCGGCGCTCGCGGGCGCGGCGGCCGGGCGCGGGTCGTCACCGCCGCTCTCCGAGCAGCCGGTCAGGACCGGGATCGCCACCCCCGCCGCGAGCAGCGCAGACGGCCATCGCCGGCGCCTTCGCCGGTTCCCGTCGGGACCGCGCATGCCTGGAACTCCTTCTCACCCGCCACTCATGCGTACCTCTTCATCTGACCATGGTCGCGGAAGTGGCCCGCTCACCGGGGTGGTTCCGGCGCGGAAGAATCCATCCGATCCCCGGACGTGGCACCGATCGCGGCGCTCAGGTGTCGGTCCCGAGGGTTACCGTGGGAAGTGAACCGCAGCCGATTCAGGGAGACCCGGTTGAAAACAGACCATACGTCTGGATTCGTCGTCGAAGACATTACCGTCGGTCCGTTCGCGCACGGATTCGGCACCACCGATGACGGTCACCCCTATGCCTTCCGCACCGTGCGCGCGACGCTCACCCTCGAGATCTACCGCTCCGACACCGACACCGCGGTGCCCGGCCCCGACGACGTGGTCGCCGTCGCCGAGGCCCGCGTCACCGATATCGACCTCGACGACGAACGCAGCATCACCGCCCTGGTGCGCGACCTCATCCCCGCCGCCGCCCCCATCCCCGCCATCGACCGCGGCCCCACCACCGTGCGGGCCCTGCTCGGGCGCCTGGGCGCGGTCATCGACGGAATGTGAGCAAAACCGCTGGGCAGCAACGGTTTCCGCGCGTGTCGTGGCGATGCTGGGTGATCTTGGCCGGCCGTGACAGACTGTAGGAGAACTACCGGTAACTTCGACACGCTCCGAGGATGTAGATGGCATTGCGACGGTGGACCCGCACGGCAGCACGACATCGAGCGTGCCTCGCGCTGGTGTCCGCGACGCTCGCGGCGGTGGCGGCGGGCTGCGCCGGTGGGCCCGACGAGGATTCGGTGGCCGCGGCGCGCTCGTCGGCCTATGCCGCGCTGAGCTCCTCCTCGCAGGCCGCCGCATCCAGTCGCGCCGCGCGCCCGCCCATTCCGAGCGCCGCACAACTGGATGCGCAGATCAAACGCGCCCTGGATCCGTCGCTGCCCGACAGCGAGCGCACCGCGCTGATCGAGGACGGCGAGGCGTTCAAAGACGCCATCCCCGACATGTACAAGGCGATGCAGGACAATCCGCGCGCGGTCTACGGGGTGGTCGATCCGGTGTTCGACAACCACGACGGCACGCTGACCGCGACCATGCGCCTGGACAAGGACGGCACCGGCACCAACGTGCGCACCACGATCGTGCATTTCGTCGACGTCGAGGGCAGGTGGAAGATTTCGCGCACCGATCTGTGCGGCATCCTGCGCTCGGCCGACTACAAGACCGCGGCCTGCGGCTAGCCTGCCCATGATGCAGTCGCAGACCCTGCGGTGGGGCCGGTTCGTCCACCGCCACCGCTACCTGGTGTTTCTGGTGTTCCTTGTGGTCGTGGCCTGTTCGGGTCTCTACGGGCGCGATCTGGGATCGCGGCTGACCCAGGGCGGCTGGTTCGACGAGCACAGCGAATCGGTGGTGGCCTCGAAACTGGCCGACGCCACCTTCGGACGCGACCGCGACGCCGACGTCATCGTCCTCTACACCGCCGCGCCCGGCACCACCGTCGACGACCCGCCGGTGCGTGCGGCGGTGACCGCGGCGCTGGCGCGGCTGCGCGCCCGCTACCCCGACCGGATCCAGAAGGTCGACAGCTATTTCGACGGCCCGATGATGGGCCAGTTCGCCGACGCCTCGCGCACCCACGCCTTCGCCAGCATCGGGTTGCGCGGCGCCGACACCGAGACGGTGAACAACTATCTGGCGATCAAGGACGAGCTGGGCGCGGGGGCGCCGGGACGCGGACCGGGCGGCACCACCGTGCAATTGGCGGGGCTGCAGCCGGTGGTGGAGGGCATCAATATCGGCATGCAGCACGATATCCACCGCGCCGAGCTGATCGCGTTGCCGATCGTGGCGGTGCTGCTGTATTTCGTGTTCGGCGGGGTGGTGGGGGCGCTGTTGCCGGTGCTGATCGGCGGCATGACGATCCTGGGCAGCCAGGGCATCATGCGGCTGCTCAGCGACCACATCGAGGTCAACGTGTTCGCCAGCGCGGTGGTGACCTTGGTGAGCCTCGGGCTGGCCATCGACTACGGGTTGTTCGCGGTGACCCGGTTCCGGGAGGAGCTGGCGGGCGGGGTCAGCGTGGAAGAGGCGACCGCACGCACGGTCGCCACCGCGGGACGCACGGTGTTGTTCTCGGCGGCGATCATCGCTGTCAGCCTGGGGGCGTTGTTCATCTACCCCAACGGGGTGCTGCGGTCGGTACCCTACGGCGGGATCAGTTCGGTGCTGCTGGCGGCGCTGCTGTCGGTGACCGCGCTGCCGGCGGCGTTGTCGATCGTGGGGCGGCGCATCGATCTGTGGGGCTGGCACCGCTTCGCCAGTATCCGCACCGCCGAGCAGATCGACCGCGGATTCTTCTCCAAGCTGGCGATCTTCGCGATGCGCCGGCCCGCGCGGGTGATCGTGCCGGTGGTGCTGGGGCTGCTGGCGTTGCTGATTCCGTTCCGCCACATCGAATTCGGCGGATTGAGCGAACGGTACCTGGCCGCCGACAATCCGGCGCGGGTGGCGCAGGAACGCTTCGACGAGCTGTTCCCGTCCTTCCGCACCGAACCGCTGAAACTGGTGGTGGTGGGCGCGAATGCCCAGCAGTTGTCCGACATCCGGTTCCAGGCCAATTTCGCCCCCGGGCTGACCGGGCCGTTCGAGGCGGCTGCGCCGACCACCGACGGCATCAACGTGCTCTCCACGGGGCTGGTGGACAAACGCCGTGCCGACGACGCGATCGCGGCGCTGCGGGCGATCCCCGAACCGGACGGGGTGCAGGTGATGGTGGCGGGGGTTCCGGCGCTGGAGCGGGACGCCATCCACGGGCTCATCGCAGGGCTGCCGCTGCTGGCGGCGATCCTGGTGACCGCGGCGATCGCGTTGATGTATGCGGCGTTTCGGTCGCTGGTGCTGGCGGTGAAGGCGGTGGTGATGAGCACGCTGTCACTGGGCGCCACGCTGGGCATCCTGACCTGGATCTTCGTGCAGGGACACGGGGCGGGACTGTTTCATTTCACCCCGCAGCCGTTGATGTTCGCGGTGCTGGTGCTGATCGTGACGGTGCTGTTCGGGCTGTCCACCGACTACGAGGTGTTTCTGCAGTCCCGCATGGCCGAGGCCCGCGCGGGCGGGGCGGCACCGGCCGAGGCGATCCGCTACGGCATCGCCCACACCGGCGGCGTCATCACCTCGGCGGCGGCGATTCTCATCGTGGTCACCGGCGCGTTCGGATTCTCGGATCTGGTGTTGATGAAATACATCGCCTACGGCATGATCGCCGCACTGGTGCTGGACGCCACCGTGATTCGCATGCTGCTCACCCCGGCGGTGCTGAAACTGGTGTGGCGTGATCAGCCGGCGCGGCGGGGTTCGGGGGCGGCGAAGGCGGCGATCGCGCCGAGCGTCAGATAGATCAGGCCGGTGGCGTAGCGCTGGCGGCGGCGAAACACCGGGCGGGCCCGCAGCCAGCCGCCGACGGTCCCGGCCGCCAGCACATACCCCAGGTCGGAGACGACACCGATCAGGGCGGTCACCGCGCCCATGACCGCGATCTGCAGCGGCACCCGGCCCGCCTGCTGGTCGACGAACTGCGGCAGGAACGCCAGGAAGAACAGCACCACCTTCGGGTTGAACAGGTTGATCAGCACCCCGTCCACATACACCCGCCGCAGCGGGCGCGGCGAGCGCACCGGCCCGTCGTCGCCGTCGCCGCCGCGCAGGGTGCGGTAGGCCAGATACAGCAGATACGCCGCACCCAGGTAGCGCAGCACCCCGAAGGCGGTGGCCGAGGCCGCGATCAGCGCCGACAGGCCCGCGGCCGCGGCGACGACATGCACCAGGGTGGCGGTCTCCACGCCCAGCGCCGATGCGACACCCGCGCGGCGGCCCTCGGCGATGCTGCGGGCGGTGATGTAGAGGTGATTGGGGCCCGGAATCGCGATCAGGGTGGCGGCGGCCAGCAGGAACAACAGCGGGTGGGTCATGTGCCGAACATAGTCCGCGCCACGGTGATTCGGCAGATCCGCGGATCCGCGACCGGTGTCGGCCGCGCGGTTTCGGCCGTGGCAGTGCGGCTTCGGGAGGGATCGGTCGCCCCGGCACGCGACGCAGGTCGGTATCGCGATGCGGATGCGGGTCGGGCAGCGAATGTGATGTGTCGAACAGTCGGTTCGTGACCACCGGCGGCGCCGTGCGGTCTGCGGGTCGACCGAAGCGGCGAATGATGTTGCCGCGCAGGACGATCGGAACGGCTGGCGACGGGTCGGCGGGCGCGGCGGGCGAGCGGCCGGAGCTGGTGTGCCCGGGCGTGGTTCGGCGGCGACGGTGCCAAGCCCCGTTAACCTAAGGGCCGTGACGAATCCCGGAGAACCTCAGCAGACGACCGGCCAGGGCAAGCATGCGGCGCCCGAGGGGGCCGGGGTGCATCCCCTGATCGACCTGAACCGTGACCCGACGCCCGGTAAACCCGACCACGCCCGTCCGGACGAGGACGACGAGTAGGGCACCTGCCGCATCGGCCGTCCCCGTCGACCCGACGCCGAGTCGTCCGGCGCGTGCTCAGCCGCGCACCGGCAGGACCAGTTGGGCGCCGGTGACGGGGTGGTCGAGGACCTCCACGGGGTGCTGGTAGACGCGGGTCAGCAGCTCGGTGGTGAGGACCTGCCGCGGTGGGCCCGCGGCGACCAGGCGCCCGGATTGCAGGACCGCGATGCGGTCGGCGTAGGCGGCGGCCACACCGAGGTCGTGCAGGACCACCACGACCGCGGCCCCCTCGGCGGCGCGGCGGCGGGTCAGGGCCAGCACCTGTTCCTGGTGGCCGAGGTCCAGGGCGGCGGTCGGTTCGTCCAGCAGCAGCGTCGGAGTGTCCTGGGCCAGCACGCGCGCGAGCGCGACGCGGGCACGCTCACCTCCCGACAGCACCGGAAACGGCCGGGCCGCAAGGTGTTCCACGTCGGTGGCGGCCATGGCCGCGGCGACGGCGGCCTCGTCGTGGTCCTGGCGCTCGGTGCGGGCCCAGGGGGCGCGGCCCATGGTGACGACCTCGCGGGCGGTGAAGGGAAACCCGACCACATGGTTCTGCGGCAGCACCGCCCGCCGCCGCGCCATATCCACCGGCGCCCACTGCTCGATCGAGCGCCCGTCGAGTTCCACGGTGCCGGCGGCGAGTTCGAGTTCTCCCGCCAGCGCGGCCAGCAGCGTGGACTTGCCCGCACCGTTGGGCCCGACCAGCGCCAGAATCTGCCCGGCCACCACGTCGATATCGACCCCGTCGAGCACGCGCCGCGCACTGCCGCGATCGACACCGACAC
This sequence comes from Nocardia transvalensis, assembly GCF_015477765.1. GTDB lineage: Bacteria > Actinomycetota > Actinomycetes > Mycobacteriales > Mycobacteriaceae > Nocardia > Nocardia transvalensis_A. The sequence continues at coordinate 770,876 of NZ_JADLQQ010000002.1, forward strand.
CGCGCGCCCGCAACGTCACCGCCCCGGCCCGCGGCCGCTGCGGAATCCCGTGATCGCGCGCGAACACCCGCGTCAATCCCCGCCTCAGACTGCTCACCACCCACCTCCGACCCACGGCATTCGCGTCCGGCCCGGCACTGTCGCCAGTGCGGGACCACCGCGCCGAACTGCCGCTTCGACGTACCGCAACCCTGTGGCCGCACCGGGACACTGATACCCCGTCGAGCGGGCACCGCCCGCATGCCTTTCGGCGGACGGGCGGAAACATGGGCGCCACGCCACGCTCCGGGCTGCAGGAACGGACGGACGATATGCGGGGCGCGGCGAGTGTGCGAGGGGTTCGGCGTCAGCCGGAGTGGTGGGGTTCATGCCCAGCCTCCCGAGCGGGCGCGGGTGCGACGCAGGAGCCAGAAGAAGAAGGGGCCGCCGACGAGGGAGGTGAGCATGCCCAGGGGGAGGTCGGCGTTGGCGACCAGGGTGCGGGCGCCGACGTCGGCGGCCAACAGCACGATGGCCCCGACGATCGCCGACAGCGGGATGAGCACCCGGTGGGCGGGGCCGACCAGCATGCGCACCACGTGCGGCACGATCAGCCCCACGAACAGGATGACACCGGTGAAGGCGACCCCGGCGGTGGTCAGCACCGCGACCACCAGAATCACATTGCGCCGCAATCGTTCCACGTCCACACCCAGATGCCGGGCCGCCGAATCGCCGAGGGCCAGCAGATCCAGCCGCCACGCCAGCAGCACCGCCGCGGCCACACCCAGCGCGGTCAGCGGCGCCACCACGCCCACCGCCTGCCAGGTGGCGCCGTTGAGGCTGCCCAGCTGCCAGAACACGATCTGATCGCGCGCCGCCGGTGAGGCGACGAACAGCAGATACGACAGCACCCCACCGGCGAAGGCGTTGACCGCGACACCGGTCAGCACCAGCGTCACCGTCTCGGTGCGGCCGCCCGACCGCGACAGCACATACACCAGCAGCGTGGTGCCCAGCCCCGCCACGAACGCGCCCCCGGCCACCGACCACACCGCCGCGAACGCACCGCCCATCACGATGACCGCCCCCGCACCCACGGCCGCCCCCGCAGACACCCCGATCACACCGGGTTCGGCCAGCGGATTGGCGAACACCCCCTGCAGCAATGCGCCCGCGGTGGCCAGTGCGGCCCCCACCAGCATGGCCAGCACCACCCGCGGAAACCGCACCTGCCACAACGTCACATCCCCGGCGGGGTGGTGCGGCATCGGCCCCCAATCGAGCCCGATCCTGTGAAACACACTGCCGGCCACCTCGAGCGGCGTCGTCGGCACCTGCCCCACCGCCGCCGAATACACCGCCAACCCCACCAACACCACCACCGACACCGCGACCACAACCGCCACCCGCGACCACCGCCGGCGCGCCAGGACCGCCTCGCGCCGACCGTCCGGGCCGGGTCCGTCACCCACCCGCGGAACACCCGCCGCTGCCGTCTCCGGTACCGAGTTCGACTGCGGGCGGGCCACACCCGGCGTCGTTCGGCCGCTCGTCCCGAGAGGATCGATGGCGTGTGTGGCGTCCGCCGCTGCTGCCGCATCGAGGTGCTCCGACGAATCGCCCTCGCGCGCAACGGCTCCCGCGTTACGCGAGGCCGGATGCGCGTGCGAGTCGCTGGTAGTCGGCGAACCATCCTCGGGGGCTGCGGGTTTCGCGGCGTCCGGGGCGGGCGGATCGGGGGTGTCCGCGGGTGGGTGGGGGGTGCTGGTGGCGCGGGTGGGGTCGGTCATGCGGGCTGGCCGTAGAAGGCCTTGGTGAGGGCGGTCAGGACGCGGCCGGTGTTGGGGCCGAAGCTGAGCAGGACCGCATCGGACATGTCGACGACGCGCTTGTTGCGGCCCGCGGGGGTCTGGGCGACGCCGGGGATCTTGGCCAGGCCGTCGGTGCCGCCGACGGATTGCAGGCCGTCGGTCATCACCAGGAAGGCGTCGGGGGCGGCGCTGATCATGGCTTCGCTGGTGATGGGGACGAACGGTTCGTGCAGTCCGGCCGCGGTGCCGGCGTCGACACCGCCCAGGGCGGTGATCAGCGAGTCCGCACCCGAGCCGGGTCCGCCGATGAAGGTGATGGCGGTGGAGCGCAGATACACGAAGGCGATCTTCAGCGGCGGATTCTGCTTGGGCACCGCGGCGGAGGCGGCGGCGATCTCCTCGCGGGTGCGCTGGGCCAGTTTGCGGCCCTGGTCTGCGACGCCGAGCGCGGCGGCGACGGCCTCGATCTGCGGGACCACCCCGTCCATGGTGCGCTGCGGGTCGAAGTAGACGACGGGGATGCCCAGCGCCCGCAGCTGGTCACGCATCGCGGGGGTGGCGCTGACGGTGTCGGTGAGGAACAGGGTGGGCCGTTGCGCGGCAACGGCTTCCACGCTGATGCTGCCGTTGCCGCCGGCAACGTTGGTGACGTGCTGCACGGCCGGGAACGCCGCCGAGGAGGAGCGTCCGACCAGCTTCGCCCCCAGGCCCAGCGCCCACACCGTCTGGGCGAGGGTGCCGTAGCGGTCGACGGCGATGATGCGGCTGGTGTCGGTGACGGTCACGTCGGAGCCGTCGAACGAGTGCACGGTCACCGGCAGCACCGGGGTGGGTTCGGGCCCGATCGGCACCGGATTCAGGTCGGTGAGCGTCGCGGTGGCGGGCCCGCGCTGCCCGGAACCGCCGGTGTCGCCGGAGGGCCCGCACGCGGTCACGCCCGCGACCAGCGTCAACCCCAGCACCGCGACAAGAACTCGGACCGCCGACCGAGTGCGGGGAACGCGGTTCGATCGGACAGGGTCGACACAGCTCATGCAGGCAAGCCTAAGAGGTGCCGCACGACCGGTGTCGCCGACCCGCCCGGTCGTCGCGAACACCACACCCGCACGCGCATACCAGCCAAAACTCCCGACACGACCGGTGATCGACGTGACCCGCGCCTCGCGGGTACAGTTGGCTTGTCACGCAAGTGATGCCGAGCGGCGGGACGCCGGATAGTGGCCGACGCCCCGCCTTGGTGGTCTACCTAGCCCGCCACACTCGGCGGACCACGTAGAAGATGACCCCGGCGACTACGGCGGCACTGCACAGGGTGCCGTAGTTGACCGGGGTTTTCTCATCCCGGCGATGTTTCGCCATTCCCACCACCTCCCTCCTGGGCGCGATGTCCGGACCACAAGATCCACCGCCCCTCGGCTGGAGGTAGGCACACCCTACGCCGTCATGGCGACACAAACCCCTTGCGGCGCAGCGTGTTCCGCCGCCCTCCGGCGTGTCGGGTGCGGCTGTGCGTCACACGCGGCTGACGTCGTCGAGGGCGGCGGCGATGGCGCGGGGCAGTTCGAGGGTTTCGGCGGCCAGCACGCCGGTGAGCTGACCCATGTCGCGGGCGCCGACGATCAGGCTGGCTACGCTGGGGCGGTCGCGGATCCAGGCCAGCGCCACTGCCAGCGGGGAGGTGCCCAGGCCGTCGGCGGCGGTGACGAGGGCGTCGACGACGCGGGTGGCGTGGTCGTCGAGGCGGGCGCGGATCTCGGCGGCGGTGGCCTCGTCGGCGCCACGCGAGTCGGCGGGCACGCCGTCGCGGTATTTGCCGGTGAGGATGCCACCGGCCAGGGCGGTGGTTGCGATCAGGCCGACCCCGTGGTGGGCGGCGGCGGGCACGATATCGCGTTCGGCGCCGCGCGCCAGCAGCGAATAGGGGGTTTGCGCGGCGGTCACGGGCGCGGCCGAGGCCAAGGTGGCCAGCTGCCAGGCGTTGAGCCCGCGCACCCCGGCGTAGCGGACCCGGCCCGAGCGCACCGCATGCTCGAGGGTGGCGGCGATCTCGGCGAGCGGGGTGTGCGGATCCCAGGCCGCCACACTCCAGATGTCGAGGTAGTCGGTGCCCAATTCGGCCAGGGTGCGGTCGAGTTGGCGCATCAGGGTGCGCCGCGACGCGTCCACGGTCCAGTGGATGTCGGTGGCCGGGGTCCCGGCCGGGTCGGTGACCGCGGGCACCGGCACCAGCCCGGCGCAGCCGCTGAGCACCAGGTCGTCGCGGGGCACCAGTTCGTCGATCAGCCCGCCGAGGATGCGCTGGGCGGCCCCGCCGTGATAGGCGGGCGAGGTGTCGACCAGGGTGCCCCCGGCCTCCACGAACGCCACCAACTGCACCGCCGCGGCCTCGGCGTCGGTTTCCTTACCCCAGGTGTGGGTGGCCAGCCCTATCCGCGACACCCGTAGGCCGCTGCGCCCGACCGCTCGTTGTTCCATCACCGTGCCCACACTTCCGTCACAGGTAAAGAGCCTAGGGCCCCAACTGCTTCGGAACCGGCCAAGCCCCGCCGAACCGCCGGACCGGTCGGTTGCCGCAGCGGAGAAAGCGGTGCGGGGCAGGGCACATCGGCCGCGGCGGCGCCGAGGCCTCGGGCGTGTCCCGGCAAATGCGGTGCGGGGCGGGGTGATCGGGACCAGCCGAGCGCGCGGCGGTGGGGGTGCGGTAGCGAGGCGGTGGCGCGGGGGCCATGATCGCCTACGCTGGGGGCATGACGGTGATCCTGCTGCGGCACGGGGTGTCGGCCTCCAACACCGCCCACACCCTGGCCGGCCGCAGTCCGGGGGTCGATCTCACCGACCGCGGGCGCGAGCAGGCCCAGGCACTGGCACAGCGGTTGGGCGCGTTGCCGATCGAGCACATCGTGCATTCCCCCCTGCAGCGCTGCGCCTGCACCATCGCCCCGCTGGCCGACAAGCTGGGCCTGGGCCCCGAACCCGACCAGGCGCTGATCGAGGTCGACTACGGCGACTGGACCGGTCGCCCGCTGTCGGAGCTGGTCGCCGAGCCGCTGTGGAAGGTGGTGCAGCGCCACGCCTCGGGTGCGGTGTTCCCCGCCGGGGAGGGCCTGGCGCAGGTGCAGCACCGGGCCGTGGCCGCCATCCGCGCCCACGACGCCCGCTTTGCCCAGCAACACGGCCGCGATGTGCTGTGGGTGGCGTGCACACACGGCGATGTGATCAAGTCGATACTGGCCGACGCATTCGGTATCCATCTGGACGGTTTCCAGCGCATCGTGGTGGAACCGGCCTCGATCAGCGTGGTCCGGTACACCCCGACCGCCCCGTATGTCTGGCGGGTAAACGACACCGGGGCCGATCTGTCCGCCCTGGCGGCAACTATTGAGCAACGATCGGAGCAGCGGGCGGGCCCCGTGCCCGGCGGCGAGGTGGGTGCGGCCGCGGATACGGATAATGGGAATGCGCAACACCCCGATTCGGGTAGTGAATAGTGCAGTCGGTTTCAGGAGGTGCAGATGGCCCGAGCAATCCATGTTTTTCGCACCCCCGATCGTTTCGTCGCCGGAACCGTCGGTGAACCAGGCGATCGCGCCTTCTATCTGCAGGCTGTGCAGGAGCCGCGGGTGGTGAGCGTGCTGCTGGAAAAGCAGCAGGTGAAGGTGCTGGCCGACCGGATGGGTCTGCTACTGGACGAGGTGGCGCGCCGGTTCGGGGCCGAGGTGCCCCCGCAGCCGGCCGAGGTCAACGACACCGGACCGCTGCAGACCCCCATCGACGCCGAATTCCGGGTCGGCACAATGGGTCTGGGCTGGGACGCCGACGCCGGCGCGGTGGTGGTGGAACTGCTGGCGATCACCGAAACCGAGGTCGACGAGTCGGTGGTGCTCGACGACACCGAGGAGGGCCCCGACGCGGTGCGCGTGTTCCTGACCCCCTCGCAGGCGCGGGAGTTCGCGCTGCGGTCGGCGCGGGTGATCGCGGCCGGGCGCCCGCCGTGCCCGCTGTGCGGGGAACCGCTCTCACCCAAGGGGCACATGTGTGTGCGCACCAACGGCTACAAGCGCGGCGACATCTTCGGCGCGGCCGGGCTCGAGGACTGACCCGGTGACCGCGACCGGCGACGACACCCCCGACGGGTTCTACACCGGTGAGCTGTCGATCATCGGCCGCGTGAGCACCGCCAGCAACCTCACCCTGGTCTGCGAGATCGACACCGACGGCCGGGTGCGCGAACCGGCCGCCGAGACCGGGGTGCGCGTGGTGTACAAACCGATCCGCGGGGAACGGCCGCTGTGGGATTTTCCCGACGGCACCCTGGCCGGGCGTGAGGTGGCCTCGTATCTGATCTCGCAGGCGCTGGGCTGGGCGGTGATTCCGGAAACCATCCTGCGCGAGGGCCCGCTGGGGCCGGGCATGGTGCAGCGGTGGGTGGAATCGGCCGACCACCACAGCGTGCGCGGTGACCGGCTCGACCTGGTGGATCTGGTGCCCGCGGGCGCGGTGCCCGACGGGTTCCGGGAGGTGCTGCGCGCGCTGGACGGCAACGGTGCGGAGGTGTCGCTGGTGCATGCCGACGATCCGCGCCTGCAGCGCATGGCGGTGCTGGATGTGCTGCTCAACAACGCCGACCGCAAGGGCGGGCATGCCCTCGAGGGCGTCGACGGCGGCGTGTACGGGGTCGATCACGGGATCTGCCTGCACGCCGAACCGAAGCTGCGCACCGTGCTGTGGGGGTGGGCGGGCGAACCGGTGGCCGACCATCTGCTCGGCGATATCGCCGCCTTGGTCAAGGCGCTGCCCGGCGAGGTCGGCGACGCGCTGGCCGACCATCTGACCGACGCGGAGATCGAGGCGCTGGGCCGGCGGGGGCGGCGGCTGCTCGACGACCCGGTGATGCCGCTGCCGGTGACCGCGCGCCCGATCCCGTGGCCGGCGTTCTGACCGCACACCCGCCTATTGCGCGCTGTGAGATTGCAACTGTTGACTTTGCCCATGCGCTGCGTCGATGCAGGTGGCACCCGGTGGGAGAACGTGTCGTAAACCACCGGTGAGCGGGGGCGGCGCGGGTGTGGCTCGATCACACCTTTACCCTCGAATCATGCAGTCCTGGTCCGAAATCGCCGTCCCGACCCTCCCCGGATCCGGACCGCCGTTGCGGTTGTTCGACACCGCCGACCGGCAGGTGCGTCCGGTGGCCGCGGGCGCCACCGCCACCATGTACGTGTGCGGCATCACCCCCTACGACGCCACCCATCTCGGGCATGCCGCCACCTATCTGACCTTCGATCTGGTCAATCGGGTGCTGCGCGACGGCGGGCATCGGGTGCATTACGTGCAGAACGTCACCGACGTCGACGATCCGCTGTTCGAACGCGCCAGCCGCGACGGGGTGGACTGGCGGGAGCTGGGGTCACGCGAGATCGCGCTGTATCGCGAGGATATGGCCGCGCTGCGGGTGCTGCCGCCGCGCGACTACGTGGGCGCGATCGAATCGGTCGGCGAGGTCGTGGAATTGGTGGACAAGCTGCTGGCCTCGGGCGCGGCGTATGTGGTCGACGACGCGCAGTTCCCCGACATCTACTTCCGCCACGACGCCACCGAGCAGTTCGGCTACGAATCGGGCTACGACCGGTCCACGATGGAGCAGTTGTTCGCCGAGCGCGGCGGTGATCCGGACCGGCCGGGCAAGCGGGATCCGATCGATGCGCTGCTGTGGCGTGCGGCGCGCCCGGGTGAGCCGTCGTGGCCGGCGCCGTTCGGGGCGGGTCGGCCGGGCTGGCACATCGAGTGCGCGGCGATCGCGTTGAACCGCATCGGGCCCGAATTCGACATTCAGGGCGGCGGCAGCGATCTGATCTACCCGCATCACGAATATTCGGCCGCGCACGCCGAGGCGGTGGTGGCGCACCGCCGCTTCGCCCGCCACTACGTGCATGCCGGGTTGATCGCGCTGGACGGGGAGAAGATGTCCAAATCGCGCGGCAATCTGGTGTTCGTGTCGAAACTGCGTGCGGCCCAGGTGGATCCGGCCGCGATCCGGCTGGGCCTGTTCGCCGGGCACTACCGCCGGGATCGGGAGTGGTCGGACACCGTCCTCGAGCAGGCCCTCGCGCGGCTGTCGCGCTGGCGCCGGGCCACGGCCCTGGCGTCGGGCCCGGCCGCCGAGGACACCCTGGCCCGACTGCGCCAGCACCTGGCCGACGACCTCGACACCCCCAAAGCCCTTGCCGCCCTCGACAACTGGGCCCAGCAGGCCCTCGACTACGGCGGCCCGGACCCCTCGGCCCCCACCCTGATCACCGAGGCGATCGACGCCCTCCTGGGCATCCGCCTCTGACCTCCGCCCGCCGGGCGGATCAGTCGCCGGTGGGGACGCCGGTGAGGATGGGGGCGATGGCGACTCGGGCGAGGTGGGACAGGGCGGTGGGGTCGGTGAGGTCGACGGCGAGGCTGGGGGCCAGCAGGTAGCCGAGGGTGACGTGGACCAGGGCGTCGGCTTGGGCGTCGGGGTCGCCGGGGGGAAGCCGGCCGGTGGACTGGGCGTGGGCGATGTGGGCGCGGACACCGGTGTGCGCCAAGGCGATCGGGGACGGGTCGCCGTGGGTGAGAGCGTCGAACAGTTCGCTGCGGTGGGCGGGGTCGGCCTCGCGCAGCAGCGGGTGACGGTGCAGGCCCAGGCAGATCGCGAATCCGGTGGCGACCTGTTCGGCGGGGTCGTCGATGCTGCGCAGGGCCGCGGCGAGGGTGTCGAGCAGGGCGGTGATCTCGCGGGTCAGCGCGCGTTCGAACAGCTCGTCCTTGCCGGCGAAGCGGCGGAACACGGTGGCGCGCCCGACTCCGGCCGCGGCGGCGACCTCGGCCATGGTGGCCGCGCGGGTGCCGCGCCGGGCGAGCACGACCACCGCGGCGTCGAGGATGCGGGCGTCGGTGGCGTCGGCGGGCTGCGCACCGTCGAAGGCGCGTCCGGCGGCGCGGTGCAGCAGGTTCGGCAACGGCGCACCCGGTCGGGTCATCGGCTCACCTCCTCGGACGACGCCCCGCCCTTGACGGGCGAGACTATTGGCCATCTAATGGTCTCATACTCGTGGAGGAGGTGGGCCGTGTCGCCTGTGCCCGGTGGTGATCGGATTCGCGCGATAGGCAAACAGATTCGCGCCGGTAGCACCCTGCTGCAGGCGGTGGGCAAGGATCCGCGCCTCGCGCGGGACCTGGTGGCCGGGCTGCTGGGCGACACCGGACCACACCTGCCGCACGCCGCCCAGACCGCCGACCGCGTGCTGCCCGCCGGGTTGCGCGACTACACCAAGACCGCGCACGCCAGCCAGCCGGTGGACCAGCCGCGCGAGACGGTGTGGGCGTATCTGTGCGATCTGGACCGGCTCGGAGAATGGTTCACCGTGCACACCGGTTTCCGCGGCACCCCACCCGGCCCGGTGCGGACCGGCGCGAGCTTCACCCAGCAGGCGCAGGTCATGGGCCTGCCGGTGGACATCGACTGGACGGTGACCGAGGTCGGCGCCACCGGATTCGCCCTGCGCGGGCAGGCACCGCAGCAGGTGCGGCTGGGGTATTGGATCACGGTGTCGGGCACCGGATCCCACACCACCGTCAGCTTCGACGCCGGAGTGTCGGGCCCGCCCATCGAAGGCCCGCTGGGTGGTTCGGTGGCGCGCAGCCTGGGCGAGGCGATGCGCGAGTCGCTGGCACGGCTGCCCGGCGCGATCGCGGCGGCCGGGCCGATCCGCACCCGCACCGCACGCACCCCGGTGCGCCACCACGGCACCGGACGCGACCTCGACCCCCGCACCCCGGTGCTGGTCGGGGTGGGGCAGATCGTGCAGCGCACCCCCGACCCGGCCGCCGACCCCGCCGAACTCGCCGCGCGGGCACTGCGGCGCGCCGCCGACGACGCCGGGCCCGGCCGATCGCTGCTGCGCCACGCCGAGGCGGTGTTCGCGGTGGCGTGCACGTCGTGGCAGTACCGCGACCTGGGGGCCGCGGTCGCCGAACGCGTGGGCGCGGGCACCGTGGACACGGTGCAGTCGAGCCCGTTCGGCGGCGACGGCGGCCAACTGGTGATCAACGAGGCCGCCGCGGCGATCGCGGCCGGAGACTACGAGGTGGTACTGGTGACCGGCGCCGAGGCGGGCGCCACCCAGGCCGCCGCCCAACGCGACGGCCGCACCCCGGCATGGCCCGAGCAGCCCCCGCAGACCGCACCGACACGCACCGTGGGCATCGACAAACCGGCCAACAACGCCGCCGAGACCGCCGCCGGGCTGATCGCGCCGATCAACATGTATGCGCTGCTGGAGTCGGCGAACCGGCACCGGCTGCACCGCGGCATCGACGAGCACGCCAAAGCGGTCGCCGCACTGTGGTCGCGGCTCTCGGCGGTCGCGGCCACCAACGAATACGCCTGGCAACCCCAGCAATTCGATGCCGACGAGATCGCGACGGCCACACCGGACAACCGGATGGTGTCGACCCCCTACACCAAACTCGAATGCGCGAATCTGGCCGTGGACATGGCCAGCGGCCTCGTGCTGTGCAGCGCCGCGGCCGCCGACGCGGCAGGGATCGCCCAGGACCGGTGGGTGTTCATCCACGCCGGAGCCTCCGGGCACGACGAATGGTTCACCAGCGAACGCGCCGAACTGGCCGCGTCCCCGGCGATCCGCACCCTGGGCGCGGCCGCGCTCGCGCACACCGGCATCGGCGCCGAAGACCTGACGCATGTGGACCTGTATGCGTGTTTCCCGGTGGCGGTGCAGATCGCGGCCCACGAACTGGGTTTGCCCCTCGACGATCCGGCGCGGCCGCTGTCGGTGACCGGCGGGCTCACCTTCGGCGGCGGGCCGGGCAACAACTACGGCGGGCACGCGGTGGCGAGCCTGGTGCAACGGCTACGGGCCGACCCGGGCAGCTACGGGCTGGCCACCTCACTGGGCTGGTATGTCACCAAACACGCCCTGGGCGTGTATTCCACTGTCCCGCCGCAGCACCCGTACCGGCATCTGACCCCGATCATCGAGCATCCGCCCGCCCGCCCGGCGCGCAGCAGCTACGACGGACCCGCGGTGGTGGAGGCCTACACCGTCCCCTACACCCGCGACGGACGGCCCGAGGCAGCGGTGCTGAGCCTGATCGCCCCGGCCGGTGACCGAATCCTGCTGCGCAGCACCGATTCCGGCACCCTCACCGCCTGCCTGGAACGCGATCTGCTGGGCCTGCCGGTCACCGTCACCGGCACCGCGATCCGCCTCGAGGGCAGCGAACCGGTCGCCCTGCCCGCACCGCCGCCACCGCCGGTGCTGGTGCAGCGGCGCGGACCGGTCACGATCATCACCGTGAACCGGCCGCAGGTGCGCAACGCCCTGAACCTGGCCGCGGCGGTAGGCATCGAACGCGCGTTGGACGCCTTCGACGCCGATCCGGCCGCGCAGGTGGCGATCCTCACCGGCGCGGGCGGATATTTCAGTGCCGGAATGGATTTGAAGGCCGCCGCGCGCGGGGAGGTGCCGATCACCGAGGGCCGCGGCCCGCTGGGCATCGCCGCGAAACCGCCGGGCAAACCGTTGATCGCGGCGGTGGAGGGCCCGGCGCTGGCCGGGGGATGCGAGCTGGCGCTGTCGGCGGATCTGGTGGTCGCCGCCCAGGATTCGACCTTCGGGATCCCGGAGGTCAAACGCGGGCTGGTCGCCGTCGGCGGCGGTGTGCTGCGGCTGGCGCAGCGGCTGCCGCGCGCCGTCGCGATGGAGCTGGCGCTGACCGGCGACCCGATCACCGCCACCCGCGCCGCCGAACTGGGTCTGGTCAACCAGGTCGTCGCACCCGGCCACGCCCTCGACGCCGCCCTGGAACTGGCCGCCCGCATCGCGGCCAACGCCCCGTTGAGCATCCTCGCCAGCAAACGCATCATCGACCGATCCCCGGACTGGTCGACCGCCGAAGCCTTCACCCGCCAGGGCGAACTGGCCGCGACAGCGCTGTCCTCCCAGGACGCCGCCGAAGGCATGCTGGCCTTCGCACAGAAACGCCCCCCGATCTGGAAGGGCCGCTGATACCGCACCCGCACACCGGTCCTCGGCTCGCGCCCAGCCGAGGCAAGGGTCGTGTGCCGCCGCGTGCGAGCAGCGCCGCCACCGCCTCACCGGGCACCATCGGCACCGTCATAGCCCGTACGGTCCCGTTCGCGGCGCGCTTCGATCGGTGTGTGAGAGTAGCGACGTCGGCCCGGGCCGGCACGCGACAGGGGTGGTGGGCCCGGGATTTCGGGCGGCATCCGGGCGCGGTGGCGGGATCGGTAGGGTGAGGGCTATGTGTGCTGCGGTGTCGCCCAAACGTTTTCGGACCGCGTTGGTGCTGGGCGGGGGTGGGGCGGTCGGGTTGTCGTGGTTGGCGGGGCTGGTGAGCGGACTGGATGCGGCCGGGGTGGATCTGCGGGTGGCCGACCGGTTCGTCGGCACCTCCGCCGGGGCCGTGGTGGCGGCGGTGCTGGCCGGGGACGGGGATCTCGGGCGGCTACTGCGACCGGCCTCGGATCGGGCGCCGGCGGTGTCGCCGCGGGTGTCGTTCGCGCAGATGTTCGCTCCGCTGCGGGAGCCGGCGCTGGATCTGGCGCAGGCGCGGCGCAAGGTGGGGGAGTTGGCGCTGGCGGCCGAGGCGGGCGACCCCGGCGACCATGTCGCGCGCATGGCCGCGCTGATCGGGACCTCGCAGTGGCCGCCGCGGGATCTGGTGGTCACCGCCGTCGACATCACCACCGGGGCCCGGCAGGGATGGACCCGTGACGGGGCGGCGTCGCTGGCGCAGGCGCTGGCGTCGAGCACCTCGGTGCCCGGCGTGTTCCCGCCGATCCCGATTCAGGGCCGCCACTACATCGACGGCGGCATCGGCTCCCCGATCAACGCCGACCTGGCCGCGGGCGCGGAGGTGATCGTCATCGTGGAACCGCTGGCGCACATGTTCTCTCACCTGCCCGCCGACAGCGAGCTGGGCGAGGCCACCACGGTGTCGCTGGTCCCGGACACCGAAGCCATCGCCGCCATCGGCGCCGACGTCTTCAACCCCGCCGCCCTGGCCCCCGCCTACGCGGCCGGTGTCCGCCAATCCGCCGACGCCGCAACCCTATTGAAGTCCCACGGCTGGCCCGCCCGCTGAGACCCCTTCTCGCCCACCGCTACTGATAGCGCACCGAACCGGCCGCCACCGAAGCGAGCACCGTGATCAAGCACACCCCCGCCACCAGATTGATGGCGGCGGTGGCGATCTGGGCGCTGGTGTCGGCGGTGACGGTGAACGGCAGAATCACCGCCGCGGCTGTCAGCAGGGCGGTGATCCAGCGGAAGAAGGTCAGCGGGCTGGGCAGCAGCGCCAGCAGCAGATGCAAGAGGCCGGTGGCCAGCAGGGTGAGCGCGGCCGCACCCAGCGCGTAGGTGGTGGTGTTGGCGGTGCCGTAGGCGCCTTCGCGTTCGGGCGCCAGCACCGGGATGCCGAATACGCCGCGCACCAACAGGATCGCGACCACGATCAGCAGCGCCATCACGATCGCGGTACCCGCGCCACCGGCCCACAGCCGCCCCACCCGGATGCGCGGCGGCCCGGCCTGCGGCGGCACGTATCGAGGGTCGGGTTGCGGCAGGTACGGCCGGTCGCGACCGGGCTCGTAGTAGTCGCTCATATCACCGAGGTACCCCGGCACCGGCACCCGCACTCCTGGGGCCGGGGGCGCGCGGGGTCAGTTGTCGACGTGCACGTGCGGGCGCTGATGCGGGTCGGGCACGGCGCGGCGCAGGATCTCCCGCGTCACCGGCGCCACCTCACCCTCACCGACGAACAGGAACTTCAGCAGGTTCACGATCGGATTGCCTTCGGTCCATTCGAAATACACGTGCGGGTTGAGCCCGGTGCGGTCGCGGATGGCCAGCAGGATCGCCGCGATCGAATTGGGCACCGCCGCCGCCTGCACCGCCAGGATCTTGTAGCAGTCCAGCTCGACACCGGTGACGTGCAGGTCGGTGGAGAACTCCGAGGCGTCGGTGACGATCACTTCCAGAAACAGGATCGGATCCTGGGCGGGCAGGTGGCTTTCCTGCCGCTGCTCGGCTTCTTTCTCCCGATAGTCGTCGGGGCGGCGGTGTTCGCCGGCCTCACGATCGTGGGTGACGACGCGGACCGAGCCGCCGGCGGCGACCTTATCGATCAGCCACGCCGCCTTGTCGTCGAAATCGACCTCGATCGCCCGCAACTCGAAGGCGCGCCGGGCCCGCGACAGCAACGACACCACGATGATGGTGAGGACGAACAGCGACGCCAGCTGCACCCCCTCGGGGCGTTCGACGACGTTGGCGAGGGTGGTGTAGACGAACACCGCACTCACCATCGCGAACCCGATCATGGTGCGGCGCTGGTGCCGACGCGCCGCCGACAAGGTGACCGCCACCGCCGCGGAGGTGATCAACACCAGCACCCCGGTGGCGTAGGCGCCGCCCTGCGCATCGACATCGGCGTCGAAATACCAGGTGATGACGAACGCGATGACCGCGAACACCAGCACCAGCGGCCGGGTGGCGCGCGCCCATTCCGGCGCCATCCCGTAGCGCGGCAGATACCGCGGCACCAGATTCAGCAGCCCCGCCATCGCCGAGGCCCCGGCGAACCACAGGATCGCGATCGTGGACAGGTCGTAGACGGTGCCGAACCCGTTGCCGAGATAGGTGTGCGCCAGATATGCCAGCGCCCGCCCGTCGGCCGACCCGCCGGGGCGGAACTCCTGTTCGGGGATGAGCACGACGGTGATGACGCTGGACACGATCAGAAAGCCGCTCATGATCAGCGCCGCGGTGGTCAGCAGCTTGCGGGTGCCCACGATGCGGGTGCGCGGACGGTCCTCCGATTCGCCGGGGGCGCCTGCGATGTGCGGCATCACCGCCACCCCGGTTTCGAATCCCGACAGCCCCAGCGCCAGTTTCGGAAACACCAGCAGCGAAATCCCCACCATCGCCGCGATACTGCCGTGCTGGGCGGTCATGGCGTGGGTCCAGTCGAGCACCAGATCCCGCGCGGTGCACACCTGATACAGCCCCACCACCTCCACCACCAGGTTCACCGCCAGATAGGTGCCGACCACCACGACCGCCACCCCGATCGCCTCGGCGAACCCCTTGAGGAACACCGCCGCCAGCAACGCCAGCAGCACCAGCGTGATCGCCAGCGCATGTCCGCGCAGCGGATCGGGCACATACGGGTTCTCCACGATGTGGGCGGCGCCGTCGGCGGCCGACAGCGTCATCGTGATCACGAAATCGGTGGCCGCGAACCCGAGCAGCACCAGGATGAACAGCTTGCCGGTCCAGCGCGGCAGGATCTCGGCGAACATCGCCAGCGACCCGCCGCCGTGCGGAGATTCCGCGGCCACCCGCCGATACACCGGCAGCGCCCCCACCAGCGTCAACGTCACCAGCACCAGGGTGGCCAGCGGGGAGAGCACCCCCACGGCCAGCGCCGCGATCCCCGGCTGATAGCCCAGGGTGGAGAAATAGTCGACACCGGTCAGGCACATCACCTGCCACCACGACCGCTGCCGATGGGTGTCGGCCGCGCGCACCATCGGGCCGGGATGGCGGGAGTAGCGGCTGTCGTCGGCGCCCTGCAGCCATGCCGCAACACCGCCGCGGCGCCGTTCGACAGTCCTGCTCACGGATCCCCCTTCGGGGCTTCGCGTCCGGGCGGCCCGGACGTGCGGCATCGTCGGGGTCAATGTACGCGCCGCAGGCGAGCAGCCCGGCGAACGACCCGTGCCAACCCACCCCGGCCGCCTGTCCGATATTTCCGGATGAGACCGCCACACCAGTTCCCCCCAGCCCCACCGGCCACACTGTGTCAGCGATCACAGTCGAGGGTATCGGTGCACGTCGCCCCGCACGCCACCCACCCCGGCGCCGCACCCGTCTTGTTTGCCCGGTGTACCGCTCGGGTACACGGCAATTCCGTGTCGGTCTCACGTGAGAACCGGCCGACCGCAACAACACTATGAAGGTGAGAGGAGCGCGCGTGGAAGACCACGAGCAACCGATACCGCAGAGGCGTTCGGTCGCTGCCGCCGCCATGGGCAACGCCACCGAATGGTTCGACTACGGGGTCTACGCCGCGACCGCCGGATATCTCACCGACGCCTTCTTCCCCGGCAGCCTCGGCACCCTGGGCACCCTGCTCGGTTTCGCGATCTCGTTTCTGCTGCGCCCGCTCGGCGGCATGGTGTGGGGACCGATCGGCGACCGCGTCGGCCGCAAAGCCGTGCTGGCCACCACCATCCTGCTGATGGCCTCGGCCACCGGCCTGATCGGCCTGCTCCCCACCCACACCTCGGTCGGGGTGCTGGCCCCGATCCTGCTGATCGCGCTGCGCGTGGTGCAGGGCTTCTCCACCGGCGGCGAATACGGCGGCGCCGCCACCTATATCGCCGAATCCGCCGACGAACGCCGCCGCGGATTCCTGGGCAGCTTCCTGGAATTCGGCACCGTCGGCGGATTCGTCGGCGGCTCGGCGGTGGTGCTGGCCTGTCAGCTGGTGCTGTCCGAAGACGCCATGCACAGCTGGGGGTGGCGCATCCCGTTCCTGCTGGCGGTCCCGCTGGGACTGATCGGCTGGTACCTGCGCACCCGGCTGTCCGAATCGCCGGTGTTCACCGAGGTCGCCGAGTCCCAGGCCGAACAGCCGCGCGGCGGGCTGCTCATCCTGATCCGCGACTACCGCCGCGAACTGCTCACCCTGGGCGGGCTGGTGGTCGCGTTGAACGTGGTCAACTACACGCTGCTGGCCTATCAGCCCACCTACCTGAACAAAACCATCGGCCTGGGCGAATCCCAGACCACCGCGATGATGCTGGCCGGGCAGCTGGCGATCATGGTGATGCTGCCGCTGTCGGGAGCGATCTCGGACCGGGTGGGGCGGCGGCCCATGTGGCTGGTGTCGCTGATCGGGCTGGGGGTGCTGGCGGTGCCGATGTACATGCTGATGGGTCAGGGAACCGGCTGGGCCATCCTCGGATTCGTGGTGCTGGGCCTGCTGTATGTGCCGCAGCTGTCGACCATTTCGGCGACCTTCCCCGCGATCTTCCCCACCCACGTGCGCTACGCCGGATTCGCGTTGGCCTACAACGTGTCCACCGCCGCCTTCGGCGGCACCGCGCCGCTGGTCAACCAGGCCGTCATCGATCGTTTCAGCGGCGGCGATCCCGACAGCATCTGGATCCTGTTCCCCGCCTTCTACACCGTCGGCGCCTGCCTGGTCGGCCTGGTGGCGTGGGCGTTCCTGCGAGAAACCGCGGGCGCCTCGCTGCGCGGCACCGAGGTCCCCGTCACCGGCGAGCAACCGGTCGTCCCGGCGAAGTAGCCGCCCCCGGGCGGCGCCTGGTACCCGCACCGAGCGCCGCCCGGTGCGGGCCGAGCACCGCGGCCCACGGGCGTTTTGGCTCGACCGCCGCGGCGGGGCGATAGCATCCGGTTCCGGACGACAGCACGATGAGTGGAGATAGTTGCGGTGCGCTTGGCAGTGGTGGAGGACGACGACGGGGTGGGAGATGCGTTGGTGGAGGCGTTGTCGGTGCGCGGCCACCACGCCCACCGCATGCGCCGCGGCGCGGATCTGCTCATCGCCCACCGCGGCTATGACGCGGTGATCCTGGATCTCGGGTTGCCCGACGCCGACGGCCTGCAGATCCTGCGCCAGTTGCGGGAGGTCAGCCCGGTGCCGGTGGTGATCCTCACCGCCCGCAGCGACGAACGCTCGATCGTGCGCGGATTACGCGGCGGCGCCGACGATTACGTCGTCAAACCACCCCGGATCGCCGAACTGGTGGCGCGGCTCGAGAACGTCACCCGCCGCGCGGCCGCCGCCACCCAGCCCGCGCCGCGGATCGTGGAAACCGGGGATGTGCGGGTGGATCTGGCCGCGCGCCGCGTGCAGGTCGCCGGGCGCCCGATCGCCTTGACCGCCAAGGAATTCGAACTGGTGCAGGCGCTGGTGGAACGGCCCGGCGCCGCGGTGAGCCGCCAGCAGCTGATGGACCGCATCTGGGGTGACGCGTTCGTGGCCGTCTCGCGCAGCCTGGACGTGCACATGGCCGGGCTGCGCCAGAAACTGGCGCGACCGGGCCTGATCACCACGATCCGTGGCTACGGCTACCGCTGGGGCGAATGAGGCGACGGCTGCTGGCGGTGCTGACCGTGTTTGCCACCCTCGCGGTGCTGTCGTTCGCCGCCCCGCTGTGCTCGATCGCGGCCACCAGCCGCACCCAGCAGCTGGTGCTGGGCCGCACCGCCGACGCCGACTGGTTCGCCACCATCGCCGCGACCGCCGCCACCACCGGCGACGCGCACGCCCTGGCCGTGGAAGTCGGCCGCTACCACGAACTCTACGGCGACGACGTGCTGATCGTGGACGCCCGCGGCACCCCGCTGGCCGGGGCCGGCGCCGACCCCCAGGATCCGGTGGTGCAGCAGGCGCTGGCCGACGCGCGCCGCAACCAGCGCGCCGCGCCGGTGACCCAGTTGCTGCCGTGGGGCCCGGACACGGTGCTCATCGCCCGCCCCATCGGCACCGGCGTGCAGGTCAACGGGGCCGTGGTGATCGAGGCCGCCACCGCCCGCGCCCGCACCGACATCCTGCGCACCTGGGGCATCGTGGCCGCCGGGGCGCTGGCGGCGATGGCGTTGTTCACCGTGCTGGCGCTGGCATTGAGCCGCTGGGTGCTGCGCCCGCTGGCCCAATTGTCCGGCGCGGTCGCCGAATTGACCGCCACCCTGCCCAAACCCCGCGACGAAACAATCGAACACGCCACCATGACCCGCCGCTACGGCGGCCCACCGGAGATCCGGGCGGTCGCCGAATCCTTCGACGCGATGGCACTGGCGGTGCTCGACTCCGCTGCCGCGCAACGCCAGCTGGTCGCCGACACCGCCCACGCCATGCGCAACCCGCTGGCGGCGTTGACGATTCGCCTCGACTCGCTGCAACCGGCGATCCCGCCGCCGGCCGCGGCCACCTTCCGCGGCGCGGTCGCGGAGGTCGAACGGCTCACCGGACTGCTGGACGGGCTGCTGAGCCTGGCTGTCGCCGAAGCCACCAGCGACTTCGATCCCGCCGACGCCGAGAGCGACACCGGCTGCGACGCCGTGCGCGTGGCCGAGGACCGCGTCGACGCCTGGCACACCGCCTTCGAACACGCCGGGCTCACCCTCGAACTCGCCACCGCCGCCGAGCGTCTCGACGTCGCCGTCCCGGCCGCGGTGCTGGCCCAGATCCTGGATGTGGCGCTGAGCAATTCCTGCCGCTACGCCGGTGACGGCGCCCACACCCGCCTGCACCTCGACCGCACCCCCGACCGCGTCACCCTCACCGTCTCCGACAACGGCGTCGGCGTCCCCGACACCGAAATCGACAAACTCACCACCCGCTTCTTCCGCGGCTCCACCGCCGCCACCACCGGCTCCGGGCTGGGCCTGCCGATCGCCGCAGCCCTGACCACCGCCCGCCAAGGCACCCTGACCGTGCAACCGGTCCACCCCCACGGCCTCGCCGTCGTGATCGAACTGCCCGCGGGGGTCCCGCAATGAACCACCGCAACTCCCTCCCCAGGGACGGCGTCGGCGCTGCAGGCATGCTCGGGGAGGCACCCGGGCCGGCTGACGGTCATGGTCGAAGTGCTGGTGTGACCCGGCGCGAGTTCCTTGCTGGTGTAGCAGTTTTCGGGGCGGCCGCACTGGCGGGGTGTGGGCGTGGGGGAGTGCCGACCGTGCGGCTGGCCGCGGGGGAGGTGGGCGGTTTCTATCACGCGTTCACTCAACTGCTGGCCGCCGCTGCTGCCGAGGCGGGCACGGTGCGGATCGAACCGGTGACGACCGGAGGCTCGCTGGCGAATCTGGAGCTGCTGGCGCGCGGACACGCCGATGCGGCGCTGGCGCTGGCCGATTCGGTGGCCCTGGTCGGCGGCCAGCTGACGGCGATCGGGCGCGTGTACGAGAACTATCTGCAGATGGCGGTGCGGGCGGACGGGCCGATCACCACGGTGGCCGGACTGCGGGGCGCCCGAATCAGCGTGGGCGCACCGGGGTCGGGCGCCACCCACACCGGGGAGCGGCTGCTGCGGGCCGCCGGTCTGGATCCCGGGATCGACGTGGCGGTCACGCATCTGGCGTTACGCGACGCGGTGGCCGCCATCGCCGACGGCAGCGCCGACGCGCTGCTGTGGGCGGGCGGGGTTCCCACCGGCGTACTGGACGTGCCGCGCACGCTGCGGCTGATCGATCTGGGCGGGCTGGCCCAGCCGATGCGCGACCGCTTCGGCTACCTCTACGACCGCGTCGTCATCCCCGCCGACACCTACCCCCACTCGCCCGCCGTCCCCACCATCGGCGTCGCCAACCTCCTGGTCACCACCCCTGCACTGCCCGCCGACACCGCCGACGCACTGACCGATCTGCTGCTCACCCGCGCTGACGATCTCGTGCCCGACGCCGCGGCCGGTACCCAATTCCTCGACGCCCGCTCCCTGATCAGCACCAACAACATTCCCCTGCACCCGGGCGCGGCCCGCGTCTACCGCCGCTACCACGGCTGACCCGGCCACTGCGTTGACACTCACACCCAGCACTGAGAGACTTTGAAGGAAAACATCTCACCATCTCTGCCGGATGGGTCGCAGCACGCAAGTCCCGCAGCGTTGGTGCTCACAGTGGAGGAACACTGATGCCTTCGGTCACCGATGCCCGAAACCCCCTCACCCGCGCATTCGAACCCGCCGCCGAAACCCCCGAGGAGGTCGTGCTCGACGTCTCGGGCACCATCCCCCAACAATTGCGCGGCACCCTGTACCGCAACGGCCCGGCCCGGTGGGAAGCCGGGGGATTCCGCGCCAACCACCCCTTCGACGGCGACGGACTGGTCTCGAAATTCACCATCGACGCCGGCACGGTACGCTACCGGTCCCGCTACGTACGCACCCCGAAATACCATGCCGAACACCGCAACAGCGGCGCCCGCGTGCGCGGCCTGTACAGTCCGGCGTCCGGTATCGGCGCCAATATCGGCCGACTGCCCGCCGACAACGCCAACACCCACGCCGTGGCCCACGCACAGCGGCTGCTCGCCCTCAGCGACGTCGGCCGCCCCTGGCAGATCGACCCCCACGACCTGCACACGATCGGCCCCTGCGATTTCGACGGCACCCTCCCGCGACTGACCCGGTTCTCACCCCACCCCAAAATCGACCCGATGACCGGCGACCTGTTCAACTTCGGCCTGGATCTGGCCCTGGGACACAAGATCCCGGTCGGCCTGCGCTGCTACCGCGTCGATCCGGCGGGCCGCCTGCACACCATCGGACTGGTCACCCTGGACGACGTCATCGTGCAACACGATTTCGCCATCACCGAACACTATCTGGTGTTCGCACTGGCACCGATCACCGTCGACCCGATCCGCGCGGGCCTGGCCATGCTGGGCCGGGGCACCCTCGGCGACGCCGCCGACTACCGGCCCGAACGCGGCATGCGCATCGTGCTCGTCCCCCGCGACGGCGGCAGACACCGTGTCATCGAATGCGAACCGTTCATCTACGTCCACGTCGACAACGCCTACGAAGACGGCACCGACGTGGTAGTCGATGTGGTGCGCCACGACTCGTTCGACTTCCTGACCACCGCCCTGAAAACCTTCCGCGACGGGCTACCCGCGGTCGGGCGGGCCACCCGGCTGCGCGTCACCGGCACCGGCCGTGTCCTGCGCGAGGACATCGGCGAGTCCGAATCGGTGGAATTCCCCATGCACGACGACCGCCGCACCGGGCGGGCACACCGCTTCAGCTACTTCGCCGCCTACCATCCCGACACAGACGGCGCCCTCGTCAAACTCGACCACCACACCGGCCGCGAACGCCGCCACCCCTTCCCGCACGGCGAATTCCCCGGCGAACCGGTGTTCGTGCCGCGCACCGCCACCGCCGCCGAAGACGACGGATGGATCCTGGCCGTCACCTACCTGGCCGCCGAACACCGCACCGCCCTGATCATCCTCGACGCCACCGACATCGAACGCGACCCCCTCGCCATCGCCCGCCTGCACGGACCCCTGTTCCCAGGCTTCCACGGCAGCTTCACCGCCCACTGACCACACCCGCCGCGGCAGTCACACGCTCGAGCGGGCACGGAACAGGCCCCGCCGGAGTGGTCATCTCGATGATCACCGGCAACGGCACCACCGGCGCATAATCGGGCCCCACCTCCTGCTGCCGCCACAGCGCCAGCACACCCCCGATCAGCAGCGCCAGCGCCGCCACCGCACCCAGCAGCGGCCGCCGCCACCGGACCCGGCCCCACCACCGCCGGCGTCCCAGGTGATCACCCGCGTCGGTCGCCATGCAACCCCCTGCTCAACAAAGGCCATCGTCAGCCGAATCGCCCTGCGCCGCCGAACGTTACGCCCACCGAACGCCCCACACCGTAGGTTGGGGGAATGAGCATGCGGGGCAGGAAAATTCGCGCGACGGCCGCCGCCGTGGCGATCGCGGCCGCCACCGGTGCCGCGGCAGGATCAGCGCACACGGCACCCACCCGGTGCGGCGGCTGGCAGATCGACACCGTGGCGACCATCGACGACCAGCTGGAGAACCTCGAACCGGACGGACAGGGCGGGTTCTACCTGTCCGGAGACTCCCGCATCCACCACCTCGACGCCGCCGGGCAACTGCGCACCGTGCTCACCGACCTCACCGTTCCCCGCGGCCTGCAACGGAGCGGGCCGACGCTGCTGTTCGCCTCCGGCGACAGCATCCAGCAGTGGGACACCACCACCGGCGAGCGCAGCACCGTGGCGCAGGCCGCCTCCCCCAACGGACTGCTGCGCCTGCCCAACGGTGACCTGCTCACCAGCTGGGTCGGCACCGACATCGGCGTCGCGTCGCCCGGAGTGACCCGCTACCACCACGACACCGGCACCGTCCAACCCCACTGGTCGACGGTCCCGCGTTCGGAAGGCCTCACCCTGAGCCCCGACCACCGCGCCGTCTACACCGACGACCTGTTCACCGGACAGATCATCCGCATCCCCCTCGACACCCCGAACCGGTGGCAGGTGGTCGCCACCATCGCCAACCCGCTCGCCGGGGTCGACGACCTGACCATGTCCCGCACCGGTGACCTCTACGTCGCCGCCCACCTCGAAGGCGTGATCTACCGCCTCGACCCCGCCACCGGCGCCACCTGCCTCGCCGCATCGGGCTTGCCGAGCGGATGGACCGGACCGAGTTCGGTGCGCATCGCCCCCGACGGCGACCGCTGGGCGCTCTACGCCACCGCCTTCGACGGCACCCTGCGCCGCCTCCGCCCACCACCCGATGTCGACCTGCAACCCGTATGAGGAACCAACCGGCCTGTCCCCGAAGAAAAAACGGGCCCGCACCACCGGCGGGACTGCCTTTTTACTGCCACAGCGCCCAAGGGCACCACAACAGTGTCCCAAAACCCTTCCTATTCCGGGAATAACACGTCACATTGAACAGGGAGGGACGGGCGTAACATGCCCGTCGACTCGCTGCGATCGGAGGCGGTCATGAACAGGCTGGAACGGCAACTACTTTCGTTCCTCGACACACTGCGGGAAAATCCCGCCCCCGACAACGTCGCCGAAGTGCGCCGCGCGGTACTCGCCCTACACGACCAGGCCGCCGCCCTCGACCCCACCGACCTCTACGAGCAGGGCATCCGCCACCTCTATGACTACGTCGACGCCTCCACGCGCACCGCCGTCGACGACCCCACCGGCTGGCTGGGCGGCCGCCGCACCGAAATCGAAAACTCCCTCGCGTCGATACTGGCAGCCGTGCGCCGCGGCGGCTCGGTCTACGCCCTGTCCTGCGTCCGCGACGACCTGGGCCGACTCGAACACCACATCGAAACCCTGCACCCCACCGAACGCGAACCCCTGCGCTGCCTACTGGCCTACGTCCAAATGAAAACCCGCCAAGCCCTGGAACTGGCCGTGCGCACCGACTGGGGCGTCCCCACCGGCCAGCGCCGCCTCGAACGCGACCGCCCCGCACCCGTCGGCGCCGCCCCCAGCACCCACCCCCGCCCCTGGCGCTGACCCCCATCACACCCCATCCCGCCGAGCGGCGGCCACTGCGCCCCGAACACCCTGCGCCGCACCACTATTCACTATCGGCAGCCGAATGCGGTTCACAGCGGCGCGCCAGATCGGCCACCCGCGCACGATATTCGACCGGCGTGATCTGCCCCGCCATCCGCGCCGCCAGCAACGCATTCTCCGCATTCAACGCCGGCCACACCTGCGCCGGATCGGCCCACTCCAACGTCATCTGCGCATCGAGCACCAGCGCCGGCTCCTCCGCCGACGGAACACTCGCCGCACGAACATGATCACCACGAGGGCGATGTCGACCCGAACCACGTCGACCCGAACCACGCCACGCCGTCGGGCGGACCCGCAGATGCAGGCACACCGCCAAGGCCCACCACAACGCGATCGTGGCGGCCACGCACACCAACAGCAGCACGAACCCCATGCTCATCAGCGGGTCTCCTCACGCTTGCTCGAGCCCACTTTTACTATTCCCCGTCCGAGCGGCCCGAATCAGTACAGATGGATCATCGGCCGTCACCGCCGTCGGCCGTCACCGCTGTCGGCCCGGGTATGCGAATTAGGGTACTCCGCGGGAACACCTGTCCGAGAACACAATCCGATCACCGAAACCGAAACGATCGACCCCCGGCCCTGGCGCAGCGGCCGCCGACGGCGCATCGTCGAAGGTGGGGGGACACCCAACCGGCCCACGGGAAACGGACCCACACCATGAACGGCGACGCCATCAGAGCCGATGCGGCAGCTGCACCCGACGACAGAGACTTCGACCCACGCTGGACCATCCGCCAAACCCCCACCCGGCACCCGGTCTCCGACGCGGCCGTATTCACCGTCGGCTCCGGCGGATTCGCCACCCGCGGCATCCCCGAAGACGACAGCGACCCCTCAGCAGCAGTGCTCGCGGCCGGGGTGTACGCGGGCACCGGACCCGAACAACACCTACTCCAAGGCCCCATCTGGACCCGCCTGGACATCCAACCCCCACCCCGCGCCACCGAACAAATCCTCGACCTCTACACCGGCACCCTGCACCGCCGAGAAACCCACGGCGACACCGGCTTCCACAGCTTGCGCTTCGCCTGCGCCCACCGCCCCGGCGTGGCCGCCATGCGCGTGCGCGCCCACACCGCCCGACTCCACCCCGGACCACCCCTGCGCGCACCCACCGCCGAACCCGGCATCCACGTCGACCACGACCAAGTCCTGTCCATCGGCACCGGCGACACCCACTGCGTGCGCGTCGACTCCACCATCGGCGCCATCGCCGCCGCCGCCACCCAACACCAATCCGGCCCCTGCCTGGACCGCGTCGCCGCCTTCGCCGTCGACACCGCCGCACGCACCGGCACCGGCCACGCCGTCCGCACCCTGCGCCACGCCGCCGGCCACGGACTCGACGCCCTCCTGACCGCCCACCGCGCCACCTGGGCCCGCCGCTGGACCGACACCGGCATCGACCTCCCCGACGACCCCGACACCGAAGTCGCCATCCGCTTCGCCCTGTTCCAACTGTGGTGCAACGCCGACACCCACGGCGAATCCGCCGTCGGCGCCCGCGGCATCTCCGGCACCGGCTACCGCGGCCACGTGTTCTGGGACGCCGACGTGTTCGTCCTGCCCGCCATGGTCAGCCTCGACCCCGCCGCCGCCGCAGCCATGCTCACCTACCGCCACAACCGCCTACCCGCCGCCCGCGCCCGCGCCGCCGCCGAAGGCCACCGCGGCGCCCGCTTCCCCTGGGAATCCGCCGCCGACGGCACCGACGTCACCCCCGCAGCGGATTCCTCGGCGGCACCCCCGTCCCCATCCTCACCGGCACCCGCGAAGAACACATCACCGCCGACATCGCCTGGGCCGCACACCATTACGCCGAATGGACCGGAACCACCGACTACCTCGACGGTCCCGGCCGCGACCTGCTCACCGACACCGCCCGCTA
This sequence comes from Nocardia transvalensis, assembly GCF_015477765.1. Lineage (GTDB taxonomy): Bacteria > Actinomycetota > Actinomycetes > Mycobacteriales > Mycobacteriaceae > Nocardia > Nocardia transvalensis_A. Next base: position 796,766 of record NZ_JADLQQ010000002.1, read on the forward strand.
CTGGGCCTCACGCCTGCGCGTCGACGAACACGGCCACGCCCACCTCGACGGCGTCATCGGCCCCGACGAATACCACGAACTGGTCGACGACAACGCCTACACCAACCTCATGGCCCGCTGGAACCTGCGCCGCGCCGCCGCCCTCACCCCCCGGGACAGGGGAGAGGAGGGCGAATTCGCCACCTGGCGCACCCTCGCCGACCGCATCGTCGACGGACTGCACCCCGACGGCCGCTACGAACAATTCACCGGCTACTTCGACCTGGAACCCCTCACCGCCGACACCGTCACCCGCCGCCCACCCGTCGCCGCCGACGTCCTGCTCGGCCAGGCCCGCGTCGCCGGATCCCAACTGATCAAACAACCCGACGTCCTCATGGCACACCACCTCATCCCCGAGGAACTCGCCCCCGGAACCCTCCCGATCAACCTCGACTACTACGGCCCCCGCACCACCCACGGATCCTCGCTGTCCCCAGCGATCATGGCCACCCTGCTCGCCCGCGCGGGACGCCCCGACCACGCCCTCACCATGCTGCAACCGGCACTGCGCATGGACCTCGACGACCACACCGCCACCACCGCCGGCGGCCTGCACCTGGCCACCCTCGGCGGCGTCTGGCAGGCCGTACTCACCGGATTCGCCGGAATCCGCGTCCGCGACGGCATCCTCACCATCCGGCCACACCTGCCCGCCCGCTGGCCACGCCTCGGCGTCGCCTTCCACTGCCTGGGCCGCCGCGTCCGCCTCGACATCACCGACCGCGGACTCACCGTCCACACCGACGGACCCCTCACCGTCGCCGCCGCAGACACCGCACCCACCCGGATCGCACACCGAAGGTCCTGGCACACAACCCACAAGGAAACCCGATGAACCACATCCTGGTCCGTCCCACCGAGCCCGCGATGGCCGCCGCACAGGCCATCGCCGACATCATCGACGGCCAGGTCCGCGCCGGGCCACCCGACCTCGACGACGACAGCTTCCTGCACGCCCTGTCCGACCCCGATATCACCCTCGGCGTGGTCGGACTCGACGGCCGCGGCTGGCGCATCGTGCAACACTCCGACAAACCGATCGTGCTGGTCCCCGCCCACGCCCGGCCCTCCGTCACGGTCAAACGCATCCTCGTACCCCTCGACGGCACCGACGAATCCGCCAACGCCGTCGCCGAAACCGTGCGCCTGTTCCGCGCCGCCGGAACCGAACTGGTCGTCCTGCACGTCTTCCACACCGACACCGCACCCGCCTACTGGGACCAGGCCGCCCACCACCGCGCAGTCTGGGAACAAGAATTCCTCGCCCGCTATTGCGCCCCCCACTTCCCGGGCCCCGCACCCGCGCTGACCCTGCGCACCGGCGCCCCCGGCGAGCACGTGTGCGACGTCGCCGCCGACCGCGCCGACCTGATCATCCTCGGCTGGTCCCAACGCCTGGAACCCGGCCGCGCCCAAACCGTGCGCCGCACCGTCCGCGACGCCGACGTACCGGTGATGCTCGTGCCCACCGGATGACCAACGGCCTTGCCGCGCCGTCGATTCGGGATCACGCTGGATGGTGTGCAGGACAGGCCAGTGATCGACGCCCGCCACCACGACGCGGTGATCTTCGACATGGACGGGGTCGTCACCGACAGCGCCTCGATACACGCCGCCGCCTGGACCGAACTGTTCGACGCCTTCCTCACCAGTCGCGACCCGAGGCCGGGGGAGAGGCCGACCCCGTTCACCCCCGCCGACTACGCCCGCTACGTCGACGGCAAACCCCGCTACGACGGCGTCGCCGATTTCCTTGCCTCCCGCGGCATTTCGCTGCCCTACGGCGACCCCACCGACCCTGCCGGCACACCCACGGTCTGCGGACTGGGCAACCGCAAGGACCACCTGTTCCTGCAGCGCATCACCCGCTTCGGCGTGCCCGCCTTCGACACGACGGTCACCCTGGTGCATCGGCTCCACCGCTGCGGCATCGCCACCGCGGTCTTCTCCGCCAGCCGCAACGCCGCCCAGGTCCTCACCGCCGCCGGAGTCGCCGACCTGTTCACCGTCCGCGTCGACGGCCTGGTCGCCGAAAAACTCCACCTGCCGGGTAAACCCGATCCGGCCATGCTCCGCGAGACCGCCCGCCGCCTGAACGCCACACCCGCCCGCACGGTCGTCGTCGAAGACGCCGAAGCGGGCGTCGCCGCCGCCCACCGCGGCCACTTCGTCCTCATCATCGGCGTCGACCGCCTAGGCGGCGACCACGCCACCCGCCTCCGCGCCCACGGCGCCGACATCACGGTCACCGACCTGTCGCAAGTCGAAGTCCGCGGCTGATTGCGGACCCCACCTCATTTCGTCACAGTGACGTATTGATCGAATGAACCGGGGCATGGGGGACCGGGAGTAGCGAACCATCCCGGAACGAGCCCCAACCCAGCGAATCGGAAAATTTCCTGCAGAACCCAGAATCACCAGAAATCATCCAGCGCAAGGATTTTGCCAACCCTCAACAATCACCGAGCCTTGCACCTGACAGCCCATAACAAGACCGAGGGGCACAGCAGACCCGAAGAGGGACCGCGCCGCCGCCGAAGGATTACCGAAAACCGATGCAGCACAAGATCATTACCATCATTGGCCAGCACCTTTGTTACGCCGATAATCTACATTATGTTAAGTAACCGGCATCCTACTCCCTGTTGTGACGGGCTCCCCCTTTGCCGAGTTTCATCCTCAGATAGGGCAACCAGACGGTCGGACGGGTAGCGATCGCCAATATCAGCGGACTGGGATCAAAGTAGGCGATTCGCTCGACTACTTTCCCATCACGCAGGGTAATCCGGTCCAGCACACGCAGATCGAATCGTTTACCGGCGATGGTTCCGGACAGCGTGTGCTCGATACAGCGTGTGCTCGATGACGACACCGTCATGCACTTGCGCCCACCAGAGCAGGTGACCGGCCAGATCAGGACACAACCGGAGCAGCCGTTCGAGCTCCTCGGCATCGGCGGCCGAGCTGTGCATCTCGGGGCGAAGCGGTTGTATGAGGTGAGCGTCCGGATGGAGCAGTCCGCCGAGCGCAGTCGGGTCCGGACTCGCCCAGAAGGCCCCGAAACGCGCCACGAACTCGGCGGCAATTGTCGCGGTGGTCGTAGCGTCGGTCGTCGCTGGCTTATCCGTCATACCGACGATCCAATCGAACAGATCGCCGCTCGTGCCGTCCGGCATTACCCCGCCGGGCGAATACGACGAAAGCGAATACGCAGGGTTATCAGTAGAGCTGGTGCGGCGATCGGAACCCGCAGGCGCCACGGCTCGTTGGGGACGACATGGGAACGCCCTCCCCTCGCGTCCTCGCCGCCTGGTCACATCTCACCGTGCGGGTCACCCTGTCGCTGCTGATGATCGGGTTCGGCATGGTGAAGGTTGTTCCGGCGCAGTTCGTCACGTTCACCTTGCCGGGACGGATGCTGGTCACGGTCGGCGAATCGACGAGCGCGGGCATGCTGTGGAAGTTCATGGCCGCCTCGACGGCCTACACGATCATCTCGAGCGCTGTCGAGGTGCTCGGCGGGATACTGCTGATCTTCCGCCGGACCGTACTGCTCGGTGCGCTGGTGTCGATGGCGGCAGTGGTTCAGGTCAGTGTTCTCAACATCTCCTACGGCGTGCCGGTGGTGCTGGTGCCGCTGCTGATGTTGGTGATGGCGCTCGTCGTGTCGGCACCCTGGTGGAAACGGTTGGCAGAGGTACTCATTCGCGAGACCGACTCACCGCGTCGCCGCCCCGTAGAACTGGTGACCGATCGCCGGATCCGACTCCTCGGATCGGCAAGCCACCTGGTCTGCGCGGTGCTGGTGACCGTGGCCATCGGCGCCACCGCCATGAACAGCTACCACGACAACACCCGTCGCCTGTCTTCCTGGGACGGCGTATGGGCCGTCACCGTTTTCGACGGGCCCGGCCCGCTGTGGACGCACCTGGCCATCGACGATCGCCCCGCCTCTACGCGCCTGGTCCTGCGCCGCGGCACCGAACTGCTCGAACGCGACCTGAGGATCGACCACGGCTCGGCACTCCTCCTCGCCGCCGGAGCCACACTCACCGTCACGCAGAACGCCCCCGATGCCCTGCGGCTGTCGGGCGAATTCGACGGTGCCGCGGTCCGCGCCGAATTACACCGACTCCCCGCTCTCCCCCGATCCGCGGACTTCCGCTGACGCATAAGCGGCTCCCCATCGGTTCAACCACGCCACAGCGGGCGCGAGCGACTCCCCCAGTTCGGTCAGCGAATATTCGACCCGCGGCGGCACCTCCGGGTAGACCGTGCGGGTGATGAGGCCGTCGGCCTCGAGTTCGCGTAACTGGCGGGTCAGCACGCGCGGGTTGACGGGGCCGACCAAGCGGCCGAGTTCGCCGAATCGGCGGCGGCCGTCGAGCAGGTTCTTGATAATCGTCAGCTTCCATGCGCCACCGAGCACCGCGACGGCTACCTCTACGGGACATACGGCCAACGCCGTCTGTACCGGCTTCCGCATTGGGGCTCCTACCTCTTCGCTTACCTTTCGGTCACTATGCGCCTCGAATGTCAGTACTTGGCACATCCGGGACTAGGAACGAAAGTATCCCTGTGACTTCCTCCGGATCAATCCTCTGGATCTTCGCCCACCCCGACCCCGACTCGCTGAGCCACTCGCTGTATCGGCACGGCGTGGAGCACCTGCGGCGCTCCGGACACCAGGTCACCGCGGTCGACCTGTACGCGGAGCGCTGGAACCCCATCCTGAGCGACGACGACACGGCCGGCGCCACCGGCGCGACCCTGTCCGATCGGCAACGCCACGCAACACGCGAGCATCAAACCTGTAGGTCCGGCACCGACCACGATCACCTCGGTGGTCATGAGATCACTCCTGTTCCCTCGCATTGTGATTCGAGCGCCGCTCCCCCGTCTGTCAGTTTCATTTGACAAACCGGCTCTGTCAAGTAAAACTGACATGGTGGAGATGGAAGAACTCTCGCGGCATGTGCGTTCGACCGATCCCACCGTCGGATTCCGCGCGGTGAGCGCGTTGCACCGGTTGGCCGAGCAGGTGGAGGCAGCCGCCGTGGCGCATGCCCGTGCGCAAGGGTGGACATGGGAGCAGATCGGCGATGCGCTCGGCGTGACCCGCCAATCCGCACACACGAAATACGGAAAGTGAGACCACCATGTGGGATCGGATCACCAAGTCGAACCCATTCGCAGCCGTACTCACGGCAGCCCTCGACGAGGCCGGTCGGCGTGGCGCGCGACGGCTCGGCACCGACCACCTGCTCCTCGGCCTCTTGCACGACCCCGAATCCGCGGCGGCGCGCGCACTCAATGTCACGCTCGACGACGCCCATTCCGCGCTCGACGACCTCGACCGCACCGCCCTGGCCACGATCGGACTGGACGTACAGGCACTCGAACTGCCCGGCCCCCGCCCCTACAAACCACTCCCCCTGAGCCGCAACAACTCCACCTCGAATGCCCGAGCCGTCCTCCGCGACGCGGTAGGTGCGACCAGCCTGAAGACCCGGCGTCTCGCACCGAATCATCTGCTCCGCTCCCTACTCACCCTGACTCCCCCAGACCCGGCCGTAGAACTCTTCACCCACCTCGGCATCGACCCCCACACAACCCGCGAACGCCTCGCCGCCCTGGAACCCTGAGGAATTGCGCTGGCAAACCCGTATTCCAACGCGGGCAATACTCAGCCTTATCGCCGAACAGCACGGGTCCGATCCACTGAGACCGAGCCTCTGTCTCGGCCGCGCAATAGCCGTCCCGCTACTCGCCTACTGACGCGCGTAGGGGTTGATGGTGCAGTGCTTGACTGTCATCGAGACGTGCAGGCGCAGGCAGCAGATGTGCTGGTTGGTAGCCGGCATCGGTCACAACGGACCGAACATCCTCCACAGCCAGCGGTTCGCCGGGATTGGACTCAGCCACCGCGGGGCTCCACCCGGAGGCTGATGCGGTTGAGGGCCGGGTGGCCCGCTGTCGCCACTCACCACCGGGAGCGCTACGCTGATGTTAGATCGCAGTTCCCGCCACGCGATCAAGCTGCGTCCCGTTCCAACTCACGGATCAACACATCGAAGCGCGGCGCGTCCGGCCAATGAGGCTTCATTGTGCCGACTTTTCGCCAGCCCCAGCTGCGGTAGCGGCGATACGCTCTCTCGTTATCCGGCTCGACGAGCAATGTCGCCCGCTTCTCGGGTCGGCGGATCAGTAGCTCATCGTGCAAAGCTCGCGCCACGCCGTGCCCAGCGTAATCGGCGCAAACCATGATCTCGCTCAGTGCGAACGTGCGCACCCCGTCCTCGACTGTGAATGCCTCCCGGTCTGCGTCTGGGTCATCCAACTTCAACGCTTCCCACCAGCGGCCATCCGGTGGCAGTGGCCATCCCCATGTTTGCCCGACTGGCTTGCCATCAGCGCGTGCGATCACGAGTTCGAACCCGTTGTAGCCGCGGGTGTAGGCGTCGAATCGGTTCATGAACTCCGCGGGCGAGTCGAAGGGGTCGCCGGATGCGATGGCGTCCACGTAGGAGCGGCGGTAGATGTCCTCTACAACTTCGCGCAGTTCCCGTGCTGATTGTGTGGTGTGATGCTCGAATTCAAGACCCGCGAGAGCATCAGTCATGCCGTGATCGCCTTGTGCTCGAGGATGTCGAACTTTTCGCAGAATTCCTCACCCGGAGACAGTTGGTCGGCGGCGCGGCGAACCGGATCCAGCACGCGGAGCGTACGGATGGAGGACAGCTTCGCGAGATCGCCGAGCACGGATTGCGCCTCGGTCAGTGCGCCACTAAGGTCGCCGATCTGCGCTCTTGTTGCGGCTGTCCAGGCCCTGAGATTTGTCGCGTTGCGGGTACCGACACCCTGATTCGCCGCTGCGGCCTCGTACAGATCCAAGGATCTGGTCAGCAAGCCGAGATCGCCGTAGCCGCGCGCCTCGAGCGCGGCTATCTCCGAATGGGTCACGAACCGCAGCCACTGCGGGCATTCGTTGATCGGCTCGTACTGGGCTGCGTGGTCGATCTCTCGCCAGGCGGTCGCAATTGCACGTCCGAACGCCGCCCGGTCGCCCAGCACGGCGTGCACTTGGGCTTCGCGCACCGCGATCAGGGCGTGGATGCGGCCGGGAGGCCGGCCGCGCATGAGATCACGGGCGCGATTGACCAACTTGAGAGCGCGATACGGACTACCTTCGCCTGCTCGGCTCAGTGCGATGGACTGGTTCGCTGCATTCATGCAGGTATGGGCGAGGAGATCGTTGTCGTCGGCTTGCGTTCCCAGCGCCATTGCCTCGTCGTAGCAGCGTCGTGTGAGGTCGTGCCGGTCGGCATCGTAAGCCAGCCAACCAGTTTGCGCTGCTAGTAGCCCCACGGCGCTCATGAAAGCGTCACCGGTTGCCGAGTCGTACACGCACATGTCGAGCGCGCGTTTCGCGCGTGCCAGTTCCTCCACCGCGAAATCTATGACCTTTGCCCCGCCTACCCGCTGGTCTTCCTGCTCGAGGGCGTCCACGCCGTCCAGCAGATCTCGAACGTCGCCCATGCCTACACGGCCATAGCCGCCAGAGGCGAGAAGTGCAGCTATGCCGGTGGCAGTCAGCTTCCCGAGTTCACGTCGCTTCACATCGTCTTCGACTTCCCACGTGCACGACCCGAGCCCTGGTGAGTCGAGCCTGTCACGTATCGCAGCGGTGGATGATGGCCCTTCGAGGACAGGATGCCCTCCTAGGGGCGGTCTCGCACCGGCGAGCGCAGACCAGAACCGCTCTCGCTGTACAGAGTTCAGCCGTGCGTACACAGTGTCCAGCACTTCGGCCGACCGGCCGCGCACCGGTCGCTCGTCGGTCGCTCGGTACTCCCACTTCTGGACTGTTGCAGTCCGGTATCCAACTTCTTCGGCGAATTCGTCCTGCGTCATCCGCAGGGCGATGTCTCGTAGCGCCCGGACTTCTCTCCCTGTCCAGGTGATGACGATCATCGCCGCCCCTTGCCCGCGCATCCAACGGTCCGTACGGGAAGCGTACGACCTCCGTACGAGGTTTGTGTCTGGGTTGAGTAGCTCAGCTCGGCGACGCTGTGAATATGCCCCGCTGCCGGGTTGATGCCAGAGCTCCGGCGGCGGGTGCCCTCGAGCCGTTCTACCGACGCGGAGTGCAGGCACATGAAGGCAATCGGATTTGTGGATAAGGAACTCTCCGGAACCGACCAGGGCAACGATGAGCGCCAGATACGGGAGTACGCCCGCAATAACGGGTTCGATCTGGCCCGGACACTCGCCGCTGGGTCGTCGCGAACGAAAGATCACATAGTCGACCTCCTGAACCTGGTTCGGAAGCTCGGCGCGGACGCGGTCCTCGTCCCGCGACTGCAGCACTTCGATGGCCGGGCAAACGCCGTTCTCACCTTCTGCAGAGTGGTCGACACCGCCAGCGGAACCGTTTGGGAGCGTGGTCAATTCGTATGGGAACGGGAGCACGCATGAGCACCCCTGCGGCGACGATCGCGTTCGTCGCTTCTTCGACCCTCGCCCTGGCTGGGTATCGGTTCCTTAGTGGCTTGCACAGGACAGCCATGCATCGGGTTGGCGGACGGCCGGTGACCGTGGCCGAACTGCGGACGAGGTGTGGCGGGACAAGCGCGCGGAAGGCTGGCGCGCATGGCGCACCGCGGGGCGCGGAAGTAGTCCATTCATGACCACGAACGTGCCGTTTGGGCCGATTCGGCCGGAGCACGCGGTCGACGGTTGGAGCCTGGCCGGCGGTCCCGATGAATGGTGGCTGACAAAGGACTTCGGCGAGTACCGGATGCGCGTCAAGGCCACGACGGCGACCACCGTCGCGTGGCGAATCGGCTACCTCGACGGCCGACTACGGCGAGAAGCATCCGCAGTCGACGTCGATGAGGCGAAGACCCAAGCCGAGAAGTGGGTTTCGTCGCACCACGCCGACCGGCCCGAGGACGCCCAGGACTGAATCACCGGAATAACCCGTCTTTGACCGAAATCTGTTGTTTTGCAGTGTGATTGAAAGGTTCGACAATGACCGATTTGACCAGAGTGCCACAGTTCCTCGCAGTGTGCGTGGACGAGGACTTGGACCCTGAGATGGCAGCGGAAGCCGTACGAGACGGGCGCTTGGTGTTCCTGTGTAGCAGCGCAAGTCGTTCGATGCCCGGCTTTGCTCCGTTGTTGGTTGGGCCGGGTACCCGCCGCAAGATCGCTGCGTTGGTAGGACTCGGGCCTCGAGACATTGACCGTGAGGCGATCGTGGGAACGATGAGCGTCATCCTGGCTGCGCGACCAGACGCGGTGATGGATCTGACCACCAACCCTGAAGGCGTTGCACTTCGCGCCGACCTCAAGGAGGTGATGGGCATCCCCCTCGGCGCCTGTCTGACCTATGACCTGTTCACCGATCCGCGAAGACGGTTGAGCCGCACCGAGTTTCTGGAGCGCTTCGAGATGGGCCTCGCAACCGGCGTGGATTTTGTCCTGGTGCACATGGGGATGACCCCTGCGCTCGCTGAGCAGATGGAGAAATCGCCGCGTGTCATGCCGACAACGTCCCGGGGTGGTGGTCTGGTTGCCCGGTACATGAAGATGCACAACGCCGAGAACCCGCTGATCGAATACCTCGACGGCATCATCGAGATCTGCCGCCGACGCGAGGTGGTGCTCGACCTCGGCGACATCTTCCGCCCCGGCTGCGCCGCCGACGCCGGTGACGAGCTGAAATGGCAGGAGATTCAGCTGCTGGCCGCGCTGCGTAAGGAAATCCTCGCAGAAGGCGTGCAGGTGCTCTGCGAGACCGGCGGCCACATGCCGTTGCACCGCATCCCCGAATTGATCCCGACCTACAAGAAAGCGCTCGGCGGTGCTCCGCTGTGGCTGGCCGGGCCGATGGTGATCGATAACGGCGTCACCCTCGACGACACCGTGAACACCTTGGGCATCGCCGCCGCGGGGACATGTGGAGGGGATATGTTCGCGTCCATCACCCACAACGAGCACTACGCCATGCCGACCGCACCCGACACCGCCACCTCGGTCCGTATGGCCCGCGTCGCAATCACCGCCCTCGAAGTCGCACGCGACAACCACGCCGAGGTAACACGGCAGCGCGCGATCAGCGTGGCCCGCCGCGCGAACAACTGGGAGATCCAGGCCGGACACGCGCTGTATCGAGATCTGGCGAATCAGGTGTTCATCCAGCACGGCCTGAAAACGGGCGCGCCCTGCACGATCTGCGGAAAGTACTGCCCGCACATCGTCGCCAAGAAAGAGCACGAGGAACAACCACGGGTCGCGGAAGCCACACCACTGCCGATGCCTCGGGTGGCGGGAGACTGATCATGGATGCCCCGAAGCTGGCTCAGCAGATCATCCGTCGCCTTCCTCCCGCACCCGGCCTAGCTGAGGCCGCGTACGCCACCGCCGAGGATCTGCTCGCGCTCGGACAGAGCGTTCCAGTTCACCACTGGCTGATCGTCGGCGGGTCGTTCGCACGTGGTGAACCGACCTACATTCCCCGCAACGGCGGACATCAGCTGCTCAGTGATGTCGACTTCCTGTACGTATACACGGCCCTCCCGGCGCTACCGGAGGTCGAGTTCATGAACCTCGCCGGAAAGTCGTTCCCGACGGTTGAACTGATGACGCTGTCGCTGCGCGACTACAAGGCCCTTCAGACCTCGCTCGGCTACGACTTCAAGAACCTGGGGTTGTCCCTGAACGACCACGGCTTGCCTGGGCACGACCCGGTCGAACTGGACGCCCGCGACGCCTACGAGATCCTGCTGTTCTACACACAGGCGTATTTCTGGTACGCCGTACACGACCAATGGCAGGCCGGGATCGGCTCGATGCAGTTCCACCTCACCGTCAACCGGTTGTGCATGAAGATCCTGCGCGCCACCGCCATGCTCAACGGCGCCTATGCGAACCACGACTTCGACCGCATGCCGCCACACGTGGCCGAACAGATGCGCACCGAACTGGCATGGCGAGCGAATCCGACACGACCGCCGCTGCATCCCGGCCGGTTCTGGACCTACCTGCACCAGGCGCTGACCGAATTCGATCAGCACTTCGGCCACGTCCGCGTGGACGCAGTCACCGGCACGCGCTACTCAGCAACGAGCAGCGGCCGGATCGTCGCGCACCACCACGAGACCGTGCACGAACTCGTACGCCCGATGACGGCAGTGTGGAACAACACCGCGGACTTCCGGGCGTTGACTACGGTGAAGCGGCAAACCTGGGAACGGATCACGGGCTGGACCGGTACGCGGGTGCCGTCGACCCCGGAGACCTATTTCCAGCAGCACAAACAGGAAATCCACGACCATCTCCTCGCAATGAAAGTGCAGGCTGTATGAAACTGCTGGTCACCGGGGGCGCAGGCTATGTCGGCGCGACCGTCGCGCACATGCTGATCAACGCCGGGCACCAAGTCGTCATCGCCGACGACCTCTCCCGCAACGACGACCACCAGGTCCCCGTCGGGGCGGTCTTCGTCCGCTGCCGCGTCCACGACATCGCCGACATCCTCACCCCCGGCGCCGGCTTCGATGCCGTGCTCCACTTCGCCGGACTTATCGCCGCCGGCGAATCCATGAACCACCCGGAATGGCACTGGGACAACAACACTCGCGCCTCGCTGGCTCTGCTCGACGCGATGCGCACCGCCAGTGTCGAACGGCTGGTGTTCTCCTCCACCGCTGCCGTCTACGGCGAACCGACCGAACTGCCACTCATGGAGACCGCCCCCACCGCACCGGTCAACACTTACGGCGATACCAAACTTGCGATCGACCGCGCTATCGAATCCTACTGCCGCGCCGGACAACTCGGTGCGATCAGCTTGCGGTACTTCAATGTCGCAGGCGCCCACCGCTGTGACGACGGCGCCATGATCGGGGAACGCCATGATCCCGAAACCCACCTCATCCCCTTGGCCCTCGATGCCGCACTCGGTCGCCGAGATAAGCTCCAGCTGTTCGGGGACGACTACGACACCAGTGACGGCACCTGTATCCGCGATTACATCCACATCACCGACCTGGCCCACGCCCACCTGCTCGCCCTCGGCGCCATAACCCCGAACGAACATCGCATCTACAACCTCGGCAACGGAATCGGGTTCTCGAACCTGCAAGTGATACAAGCCGTCCGAGACGTCACCGGCTGCTCCCTCGGGGTCGAGATCGCGCCACGCCGACCCGGTGACCCCGCAGTGCTGTACGCGTCGTCAGCAAAGGCACACAACGAACTCGGCTGGACACCAACCAAACCCAACATCCACGACATCGTCAGCGACGCATGGGAATTCCACCGCACCCTGCACTGACCGACACCGGAAAGAGGAACGCGATGGCCACCGAACCATCCCTGGTTACCGAATACGCCACGCTCACCCCGCTGCAGATCCGCATCACTACCCACGAACGGTTCTCCGAACGACCCGACGACCCGAGCACCGCCGTTCTTGATGCACTCGCGCTAGCTGGTAGTGAGGATCTGGCAGACATCGGCAGCGGCGATGGGCGATTCCTCGCCCGACTTGCCTTGGCCGGGCACACCGGGCGACTAGTCGGCGTCGACTCCTCGGAGACGATGGTGGCCGCGGCCGAATCCATTCCCGGTGTCCAGGGCGTTCACGGCGACGCTCAGCAATTACCGTTCGGCGACAACGAATTCGACGTCTGCACCGCCCGGCACATGCTCTACCACGTACCGGATCCCGCCGCTGCGCTGTCGGAGTTCCGCCGCATCACCCGACAGGGCGGCACCGTCGCCGTCGTCGTCAACCACGCCCGGACCTGCCACCGCACATACGAACTCGTCACCACACACGCCCGCAACCACGGCGTACCGCCCGCTACCGGCATGATCAACAACGCCGTCAACAGCGAAACCCTGCCCGACATGATGCGCGACGCCTTCGGCAACACCTGCATCGAAACCTTCGACAACGCCCTCAGCTTCGACCATCCGCAGCCGTTGATCGCGTTCGCCGAGTCCCTGTTCTCGTTCTGCGGAATCGCACCCGAAAACCCGCACCGCGCCGAGATCCGTGCTGGCGTCGCCGCCGACATTGAATGTTGGTTCGCCACCCACCCCGGCGAACGATCGCGTGACCCGAAAGGCTACACCGTCGCGCTCGCATCCGTCACCACCTAACAGCCCCCCGCCCCACCAAACCTGAGGCCGCACCTATCGGCCACAGGAGTGCCGGTCGCGGAATACCCAGCACCCGGGGCATGGCGGAACAGAGCGGCGAACTCAGTTTCGAGATGTTTTGAAAGACAGCACTGCCTAGCCGACCATTCAGCCGACCTATTCAGCTTGCTTCTCCAGGAATTCCTTCACTTCCGAGATGTCCGCGTAAAGTCGGATCTTGGCGGCAAGGGCATCGAGCTTCCGCTGCAAGCGGGCCGAGGCGACTCTCTGGATCGCGTCGAAGTTCTTGCTCAGGAGCGAGCATGCTCGGGCGGGATCGCCGGCGTCGATGTAGTTCTGCGCTTGGTACAGCTGCCAAGCGGCTTTTTCGCGGGGCCAGTCGCCTGCGGTGTCATGAGCAGCCTGGAGATAGGAGCCAGCCTGCTTATTCATGCCTGCACCGAGATAGGCGATGCCCATCAAGGCGTTGAACTCCGCTTCCGGCAACCACACCCACTCGGGGTCGTAGCCACGGCCGGACTCATAGGCTCGATGTGCTCGACCGATCGCCTTCTCCATCGAAGTCGAGTCGATCACGCCTTGGGCCTGCGCCTCGCGAAGCTCGGCGAGGGCACGAACCTTCGGACCACCCTGTCCTCTGGCAGCGGACTGGGCGGCCCGCGACAGATTGACCGCCGTTTGTGGACGAGGTCGATATGCCTCCCCGTCGAACGGCGCGAGCCCAATCGTGGGAAGGTCGATGATGCTGGCGTTCATCAGAGCGTGCGCCGCCGCGATCCCGTCACCGCTCTCGTTGGCGGTTTGAACTGCGTCAGCGTAGAACTCGCGCGCGGCCTGCCGCTCATTGGCGTCGAAATGCACCCACCCGGCGGCCGTCATGAGCTCAGCCGTGGCGGAGGCGAGCGCCTTGCCGACTTCCTCGGTGTAGCTGGCATTGTCGAGCAGCCACTGGGCGCGGTGCACCTGTCCGGCCGCGAGGAGGCAGAGCCGATCTCCCCCGACCAGCAGATCGAGCTCGTGGACTTCGTTGACGCTGCCTCGGATCTCGACCACGTCGCTCACACCGACCTGGATGCCCGAAGCCACCGCATGACCTGCACCGGCTGCCGCCGCCCCCACCCCTAACGCTCCGACTCTGAAGAACTGACGACGATCCACCTGCGCCTCCTCGTCCGACTCCACCACCAGTATCGCCAAAGGCACCTGAAATGCTCTTGCTACGAGACGCAGGACGCGGATGTCGAAGGAAGCGGGACCATTACGCTCCAGGAGCGAGACCGCAGGCTGGGAAAAATTGATAAGGGCACCCAGCTCTGTTTGCGTCATGCCGATCGACCTTCTGAGCCGTCGGATGACATCGCCGGTTGTCATAAGCATGTCCAACGCCCCCAATTGTCGACGCGGAAAGCTGGGCTGTCTAGCAGAAAACCGTTGTCCCGGCAGAGTATACGGATTTTCGTATATCCAGAACGGTCCTGACAATTTCAACGCTCACCAGGGCTTTTTCGGCCATACGGTCGACCTGGTACCCGATGTCGAGTGACGCCGCTTCCTTCGGCGGCGTATCGGTCTTCGGTGAGCCGGGGCGGGTAGCGAAAGCCCCGGTATCGGGTACCGCGTGACCGTTTCCGGATCCGGAGGTACCGATCGTCATGCACACCCTTGCCATGCATCACACGGTCGCGATGGCTGAACAAGCAAGTCATCAGGCACCGCGGGCGCCGTTCACCGCCGACCAAGCCCACACCATGATGCAACTCCATGTCGCCTGTCGCGCGACTGACTGCCCGCACAGGGCCGCCGCGCCACAGGCACTCGTGGCGACCGGGCGAGTGAAGCTGTCCGAACCCCACCCCGGTGATCGCCGTGGTTACGACTACACCTGGTGACGATCCGGGCGAACGCCCTGAGGACGCCAACAGTTCGAATTCAGATTCGCCGATGCCGGAGTGGGCGCCGGTCGAGCCGCTGCCGTCCAGCGAGATGTTCCTGGCGGCCTTTGCCGGCCGCACTCCTGTGGCGGCGACGGACATCTTGGACCCGGCAGCGGAGCTGGTCCAGTGCCTGCGGCAGTACCGGTTGGCGTTCGAGGCACTCAGCCATACGAGCACGTCGACAGATCAGATCAAACAGGCTGCAGCCGAATTAGTTTCAGCCCACGCCGATATCGAGATGCTCATCCTGGTCATCGACGACGCAGTGGCGGACCGTCTGCTGCGGCGACACAAGCGACGGCAACTGAACACTCCATCGACGCTGCGCGACCAGGGTGTGCCGGAGGTAGCGGTGCATACGCAGTCGATCGGTGAAATCGCGGCGCGGATGGCCGATCTCTGGGAAACAGTGTCCGCCAAGGCGATGGATCCGGAGGAGCTGCCGGAAGCCCACCAGCTGTGCGAGCTGTGCGCCGCCTACGACGGACTGGCTGCGGAAATCGAAGCAGGCCAGCGAATCCCGCCAGGGCTGTGATACGCGATGCACCCCTCGGCTCTCCCTAGACCCATCCGGCACATTCACATCGAATCCGGGGCGCTGCAACTGGACTACCAGGCCAGCGACGAGCAGGCCCGGGATGTCGCAGAGGAACTCGCAAGCGCACGCAGTGCACTTGAGCTGCGTGTGACTATCGACGACGAGGTGCGCCCCGACCTGCCGCCCCTGCCTTGCGGCGACCTCTGGAACTGACCGGTGGTCGGGCCCCTGGGGCCGGTGGGCGGTCGCACTCTACACCGGCGGCGGCGTGGTCACGCCGCGGAAAAGCGTGCGGCGTGACCACGCACCCGCGCCGCCGGTGTCTCTGGAGTGCGCCCACCGGCCCCAGGGCCGGACGCCCCTGTCCTTTCAGTTGAACGGGGGTGTTGACGGGCCGCGCGGGCTTCGTCCTCGCGCTGAGCTTCCGTTCCTGTTCACAGCGAAGGGGTTTGCCGCATGTTCGACTCAGATTTCACCGCCGACGATCCTGGGGAGATTCTCGCTGCTGTTCCAGCTCTGCTCGGGTTCTATCCTGCCGATTCGGTTGTCCTCATCATGCTGGAGCCCGCCAGCGATCCCGAGAAGGTGCGACTCGGCACCGCCGCACGCCGCGCCCTCCCCATTCCCGAGGGCAGACTCACGACTGTTGCCCGTGAGGCGGCCAGATTATGTGCCCAACATGACGCCAAAGGCGTTCTGGTCATTCTGGTCGACAGCGAACCATCCTGTCCGACAAATAAACCCACCGTACAGCGACGGATCGGAGAAGCGTTCTCCGACGCTCTCGAGGCCGAGGGCATCCCGTTGCCGCATGTCTGGGCCACACCAACGATCTCGGCGGGCTCCCCGTGGTGGAGCGTGTTCGATCCCACCTTCACAGGGGTGGTCTCCGATCCCGAGGCGTCGCCGCTGATGGTCGCGCGGGTCATGACCGGCCGGAGGGTATTTCGTTCGTGGGCTGAGTTCGAGAAGGTCGTCGAACCGGATCACGAGTTGGCGAACCTCGTCCACCGGCTGATCTCAGCGAAATACGTTGACGGTTCGCCGTACTCGACATCGGCTGTCTCGGACATCGGGCTCGTCGAGCGTCGTCGTGAGGCGGTCCGCCTGCTGATCGAGCAGGTTGACGCGCTGGCTTCTGGTACCGCACCCACTGTCCACGGAATGGCCGACAACGCAATTGCCTTGTGCGACAAAGTGGTCCGTGACTGCATGCTCGGTCTGGCGACGACCGGCCGGGCGGGAGCAGCGCGTGATTTGTGGGCCTTGCTCACCCAAAGTCTGCCGGACCCGTATCGTGCTGAGGCTGCCGCCCTGCTCGGCTACAGCGCGTACATGGCGGGCGACGGTCCCGCAGCTGGTATCGCGTTGAAAGCCGCTCTGCGTTCGAACCGCCGTCACGAAATGGCCGCGATGCTGGACCTCGCCCTGCGCACTGGCTTTCCGCCGAGTCAACTCCGCCGACTCGCCGAACGCGGCCATGAGACCGCATCCCAACTAGGACTGTCCCTTCAGCCCTGAACCTGGTCCGCCCTCAGGCGTCCAAACCATTGTGCGCCCGAGAAGTTCTCCGCTGGTGCATTTTCGGGTGCACGTTCGGGACCACTGTCCTGTACGAGCCGTGTCCGGTGGTGCGGCGGGCTAGCGCACTCTACACCGGCGGCCCGCGCTGGTGGATGCCTCTGCCCGCCAGAGCTGGTTCGCACCTATAGCGCAGGCCGGCGTGGTGGTCCGCTAGCGGAATTCATCGATCTCCAGTTGACCATCACCGATACCCACGCCACCGCGACGCCAGTTGATGCTCTCGACCAGGCGCGGCAACGGATCAACCGCGCCCGCCAGGCTGCGCGGAAACGTTGGGGCACAGTCGATTTCGATGGAGATGCGGAAAGTGCCGCCCGAGATCGTGCGGGACAAGGTGCGAACCGACCGCGCTGTGAACACACTTCTGGATCGGCTCGTGACCAGGGGCGTGGTAACCGAACGTGGCGCGGCGCGTGTTCTGGCGGTGGCCTGGTCACTGTGTGACCTACGCGACGACCCGGCGCCCACCCTCGCTGATATCGACCTAGCCGTCCACCTGCGCCGAAACAGCATGTAGCCAAGGCATCGTGTCCGAGAACCTGGCGTTCCGCCGGGGGTTGGTGGGGTTGCGGGTGGTTGGTGGGCGGTCGCACGCTACACCGGCGGCGGGGCTGTCGAGCCGCGAAAAGCGTGCGGCTCGACAGTCCCCCTGAACGCCGCCGGTGTCCACGCGTCGCGCCCACCAACCACCCGCAACCACGCATCGCGCCCGGATTCGCTTCTATCGACAGCGATTTCGATTCACCGGCGCTCACGCACTCATGCCTGAGGCATGAGTCATCAATCGAGCGGCCACTTCCGAGCCCCCCGTTTCCGGTGCGGCGCATCTGTTTTCGAAAGGAGTTGACTATCTCATGTCGAAGTTGAGCAGGCGAGCTGTAGCGGCCCATCGTGAAGCGTCGCGGCTGGTCGAGTTGCGACGCGATCTGGACGAGGACGAGAAACAATTCGTCCTCACACACTGGCAGGAATCAGCGAATCTGGAACACGCTTCCCACGGGGCGTTCTTCACACCGCTGCCCTTGGCGCGCGCGATGACGCTGCATGTGTTCGGCACTCGGATCATCGACCTGGCCGCCGGAATCGGTCATCTCGCCTTCGCGTGTCGAAACCTGTTCGGCCAGCGCCATAACGGTGAGCCCGCACCGGAATTGGTTTGCGTGGAACGCAATCCCGACCTGGTGCGAGTGGGAATGAAGGTGCTGCCGGAAGCGGTGTGGGTCTGCGATGACCTGCTCAACATTCCCGCACGGCGAATGCGCGGATTCGACACCGCAATCGCGAACCCGCCGTACGGTCGCATCGCTCGGTCGGCGAATGCGTTCGGCTACAACGGGTTCCGGTTTGAGTATCACACTATCGCAGTCGCGGCGCAGATCGCCCGGCACGGGGTGTTCCTCATCCCTCAAGCCGCCGCCCCGTTCCGCTATAGCGGCGAACGCCACATCGTCACGGGCACCGGCGACGACGAATACGAACGTTTCTCCACGAGCACCGGGATCACGCTGGAGCCCTCGAACGGCATCGACACCACCTTCTTTCGCAGCGCATGGCACCAGCGACCACCCGATATCGAAGTCGTCGTCTGTGACTTCACCGATCCCACCGTCCTCGGCGCACGCCGTTGGCCTGCCAGGGATACCGGCTTCGATTCCCCACGGTGTCCCCTGTTCACTCTCGAGTCTCGAACGTCACCGAGGAGGTTGCCGTGACCGGCGACGCTGTGATCCGGGCGATGGTCGATGTGGAGCGTTTCCGGGCGGCGTTGACCGTGGATCCCGAGGTTCTGCACGCGTATCTGCGCGCGGAGGGATACGCCTGGGGCTATCAGGATGCACGGGGTCCGACCGCGTTCGATACAGACCAGGCCACCGCGTTCGCCCGCACCTACGCGATCGCCGCCGCCGAATTCCACACCGGCACCCGCAGCTCCTACCCACCGCTATTGCGAGCCTGGCTCGACCACGGTGACATCGAGCCCACAGCGCCAGGCGGTACGTCATGACCACGACTCCCGGACCGTCGTTCGAGCAGTGGCTGCACGCGATCAGGACCAATCCCGAGGCCGAGCGGATGTGCTGGGAGGCCCTGGGCTACGCGCGCGGCTATTGCGACGCCGCCGGGCGCGGCTCCGGCGACGCGATCGATTTCGCGCGCGCGTTCACAATGCTCGTCGCCTCCGGTGGCTCCCGGCCCTCCATCGACGGGGCCTGGCGCAACTGGCTGGCCGGCACCGATATCGCCGCATTCACCACACCCGCCGACACACCCTGAACCCCGCTGCCGCTCGATCCCCGCGGCGGTTCGTTCTCGTTGTCGTTGCTCACCAACGCTTTTCTGTAATCCATTCTGACGAAAGGGATTTCGCTGTGTCTGTTTCCACGTGTCTTCGTCATGCCGAGTTGGCCGATATGGTGGCGCTGCTCGAGCGTCAGCAGGCCGCCAAGGTCGACGTGGTCGCCCCTGCTACCGCGATCCGCGCCCGGGACGGGTTGATCGAACTGGCCGGGGTCGCTCCGGTCGCCGATGAGCGCGGTGTCACCGCCGTCGACGGCTCCTATCGGCCCACCGTGGCGGCGGATTCGCAAATCTCGGCCAAGCTCGATATTCCCGGCCGGTTCCTGCGCCGTCTGCGAGAGGAGGACCGGCTCGACCTCTACGACGCCAATGTCAACGGCCTGCTGCACGGCGTCGTCGATCCCGACCGCGTCCCCGAACCGGATTCGCGGTCGTTTCTGTTGCGGCTGTTCACCTCCGGCGTTCCCGGTGAACCCGGGGTGCTGCGGGCGTTGCTGTCGGATCGGTACGGGGTCATCGACAACCTCGATGTCCTGGCCGCGGTCCTGGACGGCATCCGGCTCGCCGACACCGACACCCGAATCCGATCCTGTGACCTGAGCGAATCGTCGATGCACTGCAAGGTGTACTCCCCGCGCATCAAGGCGCTGGCGCCACGGTTTCTGGCCAACTACCGGACACCGTTCGCCAACCCCGACCTCGAGGCCGAACGCCGCCGCGTCGCCGGGCAACTCGACCAGTGGCGCCCGATCGCGGCCCGCGAAGGCCGCGGCTATGCCCCGGGCGGTGAACCGATCGTGTTCGCGGGGTTCCGGTTCGCCAATTCCGAGACTGGACACCACGCGCTGACGTTGAAGCCCGAGTTGGTGATCCAGATCTGCGGCAACGGCCTAACCCTCCCGCTGTTCGCGCACACTCGCCGCCATCTCGGCGAGCGTCTGGACGCCGGGGCCGTCGGCTGGTCGCAGGACACCTACCACAAGAAGCTGTCGGTCATCACCGCCGAAACCCGCGACAAAGTCAGCGAATGGCTGTCGCCCGAGTTCCTCACCGCCCGCGTCGACGAGCTGGAACACCACGCCGGAACCCCTGTCCGCCAGCCGGAGCAGACGATCGAGGTGGTGTCGAAGAAGCTCGGATTCACCGACTCCGAACGCGCCGGGATCCTGTCGCACTTCATCGCCGGTGGCCAGCTGACCGCCGCGGGTGTCGCCAACGCGGTCACCAGCTACAGCCAAACCATCCCCGACCCCGCACGCGCCGACACCCTCGACGACCTGGCCCTGCACGCCATGACCCTCGTCTGACCGGCACCCCAGACATCCCGTCGTGCATACGTCACCACGGGATCACCGAACGTGTTGCACCGCAACACGTTCCCATCCAATCAGGAGGTTGAAGATCATGGTCGACGTCCTTACACGCACCGACTACGAGCACCAGCAGTATCTGGGCTCGGCAGGCCCGACCGCTGCGCTCGCGCCCGAGCTCCTCGCTCGCTGGCGCGGCGAGTATCCGGACTGGGCGGGCAAGTACTGGGCGTTCCGCCCCGGCGACACCGGCACCGGCCAGCCCCAGCATTTCTGGTTGCGTCCGGTCAATGTCTCCGCTCGCGCGAAGGAGACTAAATGAACCCCACACCACCTTTGGGTCTGATTACCCGTACCAGTGAATCCGCTGTGGTCGCAGTAAGTTTCGGCTTCCGGTCCTGGCGGGTCACGGTCGGCAGCGGTGTCGAATGGAGTCGCGATCGACAACCAGGCGAACCTGCTGTGGTCCGGCGGGTCCGTTCCCGTCGAACTCGATTCGCCGCCGCACCGGCGGTCCTTCCATCGGCCGCGGACATCGTCGCGGCCTGCGACCCGACAGCCGACCACCCGACCCAGGACCCGATCGTCGGCGCGGTCCGGTCGCTGGCCCGGCTGGCTGCCGAGGACCATGCGCACGCCACCGGTCACGACGATGACGCCGACGAGCTGGCCCTCACTCACGACGAGCTGCTCGAGACCATCGACCGGATCATCGGCCAGCGGCTGCCGCTGCCACTGCCCCGCGAACGATGGGACGCCGCAGTCCACACCGAAACCCTGGCACCGGTGATCAGCCGGCTCGTCACCCTCGCGGTCACCCGCGCGGCGATGACTCGCCAGGTTCCGGGACCGGACCGGGTTGCCGACGAACTGGACACCGCGCTGGCCGACCTGCGGACGGCCTACGACCAGCTCGTCACCGAGCTGCTCTCTGGGCGGCGGCGCCTACCCCGGTATCAGAGCACCCCCGCGGTGTGACCCACCGCTTTCCCATCCACTTCGCGAACGGGTCCCGGCCAGAGGCTACCTGGCCGGGACCCGTTCCTTGTCAATCGTAAGGAGCTCCGTTCATGACTTCCACCACCAACACCACGCAGACCGACACAAACCCGGCAGACGACGCGGCGCGCAGCGACATTTCCCAGGTCCAGGCTGTGTTCCTCAATCCGGCCGATCTGGAGATCGACGGGAACGTGCGGCAGAACTTCAACCTCGACGACCATCCCGCCGAACGCGAGTCCATCGAAACCTACGGCGTCAAAAATCCCATCAAAGCCGTTCGGGAGGCTGACGGTCAGATCACGGTGGTCGATGGCCAGATCCGCACCCTGATCGCACTGCTGGTCGGGCTCGATCGAGTTCCGGTGTGGATCGAACCCGCACCCGACACCAGCGCCAAACAGCGCAAGATCGCCCGAATCACCGAACAGATCAACCTCAACGACCGCCGCATCCCGCTCACCCGCGGTGACCGTGCCCGCGGCATCGCCCAACTCCTCCAGCTCGGGCTCTCGGTTACCCGGGTCGCCAAGGCCGTACAAGAGAACGATCTGGACAAAGTCCGCCAAGCCGGGCGCGCCGGTGCCTCGGCCACCGCGTGCCGGCTCGTCGATGACAACCAACTCGACTTCGACCAGGCCGCGATCCTGGCCGACTACGACAGCCACGGTGACACCGAGGCGGTCGAGCGGCTGCTGAAAGTCCCACGCCATTGCTTCGCCTACGAGGCGAATCTGATCGCACGCGAACGCGACGACACCCGCGCGCAATTCCAGGCATCACTCCCCTACGCCGCGCTCGGGTTCGCGATCCTGACCGCCGAACCCGACAGCATCGGCGCCAATTCCGCCCTCGTGCCCGTCGAGGCGTTGCGCACTGGCGACGACGCCGCGATCACGCCCGAGCAGCTCTACGCGGATGCGGCGCGCTGGATGGTGTACCTGGAGGTCGAGGAGGACGCTGTCGTCGACAGGGTAACCGGCGAAGCCGTCGATCCCAACGCGGTGGATTGGCGCACCGAGAGCAACCCTGACCTGGACGCCACGGACGGCCGTCGGCACGCCGACACCGTCGAGCGGCGAGACGTATGGACCCCGCACTACTTTCTGCCTGCCGCCGCACTCGACGCCAGCGGCTACAAGATCGCGGCCGAGCCCGACCCTGAGCCCGAACAACCCGTCGACGACACCGCCACTGTCGTCGAGGAACCCGCGAACGCTGGGACGATCGACGAGCCAGCTCCGGCGGAGGATCCCGAGGCGGCCCGGGTGGCGGCCGAGCGGGCCAGGGCCGAGCGGCAGGCGCGGGAGGATGCCGCACGGCAAGCTCGGGAAGAGGCCGAGCGGGAAGCCAAGCGGCTCAGTGATTTACGTAAGGAGCTGAACAAGCAGTTCGCCGCGGCCACGGCCGCACGGCGGAGCTTCGTGCAGACCTATCTCGAGCGCGGTTCCGTTCCGCCGCTAGCGATCCGGTTCATTCTCGAGGCGCTCGCAGCCAACCGCGGGCTGCTCGACGACTACGAGGCGACCAAGCTCGCTTTGCAGCTGCTCGGGATCGAGGGCTGGCGCGACCAGCTGGACCAGGCCATCGAGAAGGCACGGCCGGGACGCTGCGCAGTGATACTGCTGGGTTTGGTGTGCGGGGCTTGCGAGAGCCGCATCGCCAAGGAGGCGTGGATCCACAACGACCGTGGAACCCGCCACTACCTGCACTTCCTCGCCGACATAGGCCATCACCTCGTTCCCACCGAACAGGCCGCTGCCGGTGACATCGACCCGATGACCATCACCACCGACGCCTGAACCGGCGCAACACCTTCCAATAGCGACGCAGGGCTGAGTCACCTCTCGGCCCTGCGCCGCCTTCTTGTCTCCGTCGAAGTCGCGGCGACCTTTTCTTGGAGCGTCTCAGTCCGAACTCGCCCATTCCCCACCAAATGGTGTCGTTCTAATCCACCTGGCCCCCAAAGGTATCGGGCCAGCACGTCGCCTTCTCCTCTGGCGAACTCACCATCACGCCAACAATCGGCGATCCCAACGCGAACCCCAAGACCTCTCACTTTCCTCCTGAAATACGAAGGGAGATAACGAACATGCTCAAGGCCATGTCTTGGTTCTGCGGAGCCGGTGGCGATTCGCAGGCTCTGGACCTTGTTCCGTATGTCGAGCTGGTTTTCGGTGCCAATCATTGGGACCGGGCCATCGAGTCCCATTCGCGCAACTTCCCCGACGCCGATCATTTCCTCGGCGACATCCGCGACGAGCCGGTCGGCGGATGGCCGATGGTCGACCTGTTCTGGGCCTCGCCCGAATGCCCCCAATGGAGTTCGGCACGCGGCAAGAAGCGCGACTACGACGCCACCCTGCAGGGCGATCTGCTCGAGGAACAGATCGACCGCGACGTGGAGGCCGACCGATCGCGGGCACTGATGGAAGAGGTACCGGCGTACCTGCGCGGCGTGATCGCGCGCGGCGGCCGGGTGAGGGGCGGCGTCGTAGAGAACGTGGTCGAGGTCCGTGCGTGGGACAAGTGGTCATATTGGCTCAACGAAATTCGTGCGCTGGGTTACCAGACCCGGGTCATCGCGTTGAACAGCATGCACGCTCAGCCCTCACGGACCCCGGTCGCGCCGCAGAGCCGCGACCGGCTCTATGTCGCCTACTGGGACAACAAGCTCGGCCGCAGCCCCGATTGGTCGAAGTGGTTGCGGCCCTTGGCCTACTGCCTCACCTGCGATGAATGGGTGCAGGCCATGCAGGTGTTCAAGGCCGATGGCACGGATATGGGCCGCTACCGCCAGCAGTACATCTACCGCTGCCCGCACGTGCGCTGCCGCAATTGCATCCTCGACCCGCCTGCCTACCCTGCCGCCATGGTGATCGACTGGAATCTGCCCGGCCAGCGCATCGGCGACCGTGACCGGCCACTCGCGGAGAAGACCATGGCCCGCATCCGCGCTGGGTTGCAGCGCTACGCGATCCCGCTCATGGTCCCGCCCGGGGGCACCTGGCGGAATGCGGCCAGCCCGGTGACGGTGCCG
This sequence comes from Nocardia transvalensis, assembly GCF_015477765.1. Classification (GTDB taxonomy): domain Bacteria; phylum Actinomycetota; class Actinomycetes; order Mycobacteriales; family Mycobacteriaceae; genus Nocardia; species Nocardia transvalensis_A. The sequence continues at coordinate 821,687 of NZ_JADLQQ010000002.1, forward strand.
ATGAGTGCCCGCACCACCCGTGAGAACGACGCGCTGGCGATCCCGGCGCCATTCCTGTCTCTGCTGCGCTCTGACCGCGCTCGCACGGTCGGCCTGTCCGGCCCGCTGGCGACCAGCGTCGCCGACGGCAGCAACCACGCCCTGGTGGTGCCGATAGAAGGCCGCGAAGGCAAGGAGGCGGTCCCGGCCAGCTGGCCGCTTCGTACCCAGACCACCCGCGCGGAAACCGGTGTGGCGTTCGTGCCGTTCATCACCGAACTGCGCGGTGGGTCGTCCGACGCCCGGCCGACCACCGAGGCCCTCGCCACGGTGACCGCCAGCGGCAACCATCACGGCCTGGTCACCCCCACCGGCGAACTATCCGAGCGGGTCCGGCAGTCGCTGTTGATGCCCTACTACGGCAACGGCCAAGCGCGCCCAGTTGGCCAGCCGGTACCCGCAGTGCCCACCCGAGACCGGTTCGCGCTGGTCAACCCGGAACCCATGGCCGAGATCGACATCAACGACGTGCGGTTCCGGATGCTCGAGCCGCACGAGATCGGCGCAGCGATGGCGTTCCGCCGCGACTACATCGTCGTCGGCAACAAGCGCGAACAGGTGCGCCAATACGGCAATGCCGTCACCCCACCCGCTGCCGAAGTCATCGTCTCCGCGCTGGTCGAAGCGATCACCGGCGAAGAACTCGAACGCTGGCCGACTGCCGCGTGATCCCGAAGGAGAAACCTCCCGATGAGTACCAACCCCTTTCGCGACGCCGCGCTCGCCGCCGCCGACCACGGCTGGTTCGTCTTCCCGCTACGCCCCGGCCACAAAACCCCTGCCCCGCTGCAATTGCGGGCAGCTGACGGAACCACCTGCACATGGCCGCAGTACGCCACCACCGATCCCGACCGCATCCGCCGCTGGTGGTCCGGACGGCGCCGCTACAACACCGCCATCGCCACCGGCCCCAGCAACCTGCACGTCATCGACATCGACTCCAACCACCCGGGCGAGGGCTCCCTCGACCGGCTTACTCAGCTCGCGCCGCCACACACTCCGGTACCGCCAACCTTCACCGTGAAAACACCCCATGGTCGGCATCTCTACTTCCGCGCTCCTACTGAGCCGCCACTGCGTTGCACCGTCGGCCGCATCGCAGTCGGCATCGACTCCCGCGGGATCGGCGGCTATGTCGTTGCTGCAGGCTCGGCCACCCCACACGGGCTGTATCAGGTCATCGATCCGTCGCCCGTGGCATCGTTACCGGCCTGGCTGGTCGATCGGCTGCGCCCGCCGCCTTTTTCATCGCTACCGGCCCCGAGCCCGACCACTCCGAACGCCTATCTCACGGCTATCCTCACCCGCGAGACCGCGCGGGTCAAGGCCGCCCAATTCCACACACGCAACCGAACCCTATTCCGCGCCGCGTTCACCCTCGGAAGATTGGTTGCCGCTGGCGAACTCAGCGAACAAGACGCCCGCGCCGCGCTCACCGCAGCCGCCGCCCACCACGTCGGTCACCACGGCTTCACCCAGACCGAACTCGACCGCACCGTCACCAACGGCCTCGCTTACGGAACCCGCTACCCCCGCCGCCTTCGACGAACCACAGCGCCGGGCAACTGCTCTCGGTGAAAACGGCGTCGAGCAGATCCTCGAACGCCTCGAACTCACCGACGACCAGCGCGTCGCCGTGGAAGGCGACCGCGACGTCCTCACCGAGTTGTTTGCACGACTCAGCACAGTGCTCACACCTGCCGGGCCCCTACACCCGAACACCTCTACACCGACCGCCTTCATCGCGCTGACGGCCGCGCTAAAGCAGCCTGACCGGAGGTTCCGATCGATGACCACCACACCCAGACTCAGCCTCTGCCCAGTAACTTTCGCCGACGCATGCGACTTCGTCGCACTGCATCACCGCCACCACTCGCCACCCACCGGACACAAGTTCTCCATCGGTGTCGCCCTAGACGGAATCCTCGTCGGCGTCGCCATCGTCGGCCGACCGGTCGCCAGGTCTCTCGACGACGGCAGGACTCTCGAGGTCAACCGCACGGCAACCGACGGGACGCGCAACGCCTGCAGCATGCTGCTCGGCGCCGCTTGGAGGGCTGCGAAAGCCCTGGGTTACACCAGGCTCGTCACCTACACCCAGCACGGCGAATCGGGCAGTTCGCTACTCGCCGCCGGATATCGCGTTGTCGATCAACGCCGGGCTCGCCGCAGCTGGAGTAGCCCGACCCGGCCTCGGCTTGATCGGTCCACTGGAGCCATCCAACGCACACTCTGGGAGGCCTCATGACCCGCCGGGCATCCCCGACTGACCGCCCGACTACCCATCGGCGATTTGCGAAGGTTGCCCATCCCGGTTCGGCCCAGGGATGACTAGGTCCCCGGATTCGACATGAGCGGTTGCAGGTGACTCGATCGAAGGCTGGTGTCCGTGGGGTTGTCGATCAGCCCCCAAGGGGATCAGAGGCGGAGCCGGGTGAACCGGCGATGAACCTGCGCCAGCCCGCGGGCGGGGACAAGCCTCGCTGCGCTCGGTCGCCTACGGCGATCCCCGCCCCTGGCGCAGAACCCCCGCCGGCCCTGACGGGCCCGGCCCACCCCTGATGGCCACGGCCGCAGATCGACAACCCCACGGGCACCCAGCCCGATTCCACGGGGTTCGCAGTCGGTCCAGGTCGATTCCATCTACCCGTCAGGAGTTTCGTCATGTCCGGAGAGCTGTACATCACCGTGATCGGCAACCTCACCAACGATCCGGAGTTGCGGAAGACCCCGTCCGGGAAACGGGTCACCACCGTGACGATCGCGCAGAACCCGCGGTTCGTCGACCGCGACACCGGGGAGTGGAAGGACGGCGAGGCGGTGTTCATGCGCTGCAACGTCTGGGACGACATGGCCGAGAACGTGGCCAGCACCCTGGCCAAGGGGATGCGGGTTATCGCCTACGGCCAGCTCAAGCAGCACAGCTGGGAAACCGCCGAGGGCGAGCGGCGCTGGTCGACCGATCTGCTGGTCGCCGACATCGGTCCCGCTCTGCGCTTCGCGACCGCCGAGGTCACCAAGGTCGAGCGCCGCGCGGTCGACCCGCGCGACCCCGCCCCGGCCGCCGAGGACGCACAGCTGGCCGGAGCTCGCAGCGGCGACAAAGTCCCGTTCTGACCGGGTGGGGCCGAGTAACTCGCGGCCCCACCCCCGCCGGGGCCCGCTCGCAGTAACTGCCGAGCGGGCCCTTCCATCAGCTCTTGTTCTGTTTCGGAGGTGATCCTCGTGATCTCCGACGACACCGCGCCGTCCGCAGCTACCTCGACCAGCGGCAGCGACATCGTCCTACCCCCACTGCCCGCCGACATCGAGCAGCCCGCCACCCGGCCGCCCCTGCTCACAGTCCTAGCATCGCTGCCGGTCTCGCTCTCACCGCAGCTGACGCTGATCCTGTTGTTGCACGACCGGCTCGCCGCTCTGATCGCCGACAATGCTCGACTCCGGTCCCGCAATCGCCGTCTCCTCGTGGCTCTCGACGATTGCCTCGATCGGGAATCAGCACACGCGCTGTGCCCACTCAACGAACGCCTGGCCCCGCCCCGGGCCGCTTGGGGCATCGGTTCTGCCCAATCAACAATCTACCGATCGGTATCGAGCTGCAATAGAAGCACTCGACCGTTCTCGGCTCTCGCCTAGGAGGTCCGCTGTCATGGGTTTCATCTGGCTCGCCGCCGTTGCCGCGGTGCTGCTCGGCGTGGTCTGGTGGGCGTTTCCGACCGTGGCCCGCATCGCCGGATTCCTGATCGCGCTCGACTCACTGCTGTCGATCGCGCTGTTCCCCGCCCAAGCGCTCCCGCACCGCCTGTGGTGGCTGCTGCTCGGAATCCTGGTGTGGCTGGCCGGACATTGGGCGTGGGCCGCCAAGCACGGTGTGTGGGCCTCGTCCATCGCGCTGCGGATCTTCCGGATTCCCGGACTGCGCCGCGTCCTCCCCCGCTCCGCCCGTATCTCCCCGACCGGCTGAGCCGGGTGACCGTCCTGCGCGCTGCCGCCTCGGCCGGCGCCGATGGCCCTCTCCCGGCGGGCCACCAGCATTCTGCAGCAGGCGTCGAAGTTCACCGCTGCCCAATCCGGTCACCTCCTGGAGCCGGGTCTCTTCCATCCCCCGCTCCAGCAATCGCCGCAAGGCTGCGGCCCGTCCCACCGTCACCTGCACGACCACCCGCTCATACGCAGTCGCGGCGGCGGCAATCGCGGCGTCACGCCGCATCGTCGCCCGCTCCAGCCGATTCTCGAGTTTGCGAAACTCCAGCAGGTCGGCCTCGTTCGCCTTCGCTGCCCGATGCTGCTCGGCGAGCATCGCCGTCGCCACCGTCCGCGCCCACCGCCGCGCTGACACCGTCCGATCGCTCATCCGGGCCTCCCTTCCCGCCGCACCTCACCGCGGCGAACACGACCCGGCAGCGGCACGACTATCGGTCGTTTCTGTTTCTCATCAAATTCCTCTCCGATAACACGATCCCATTCCAGACCGCTCTCAGCAATAGCCTGAGTTCGGTTGTCTCACTTCCCATATGGGGTTTCCTTCTCTCCACCGACACACCTCTTGCATCGCCTGCAGCAAGCCGGGAGACCGTTTTATGGGATTTTGTTTTCGGCGTTATCTTCGGCGGTGTGATGACGGTTCACCGCTTGCACGCCGGAGACGGCTACCTGTACCTGACCAGGCAGGTAGCCAGCGGTGATCGCGCGCGGGACCGTACCCGGGACCTGACCGATTACTACACCGAAACCGGCACTCCGCCCGGTATGTGGATGGGGCGCGGCGCCCAAGTCTTGGGTTTGTCCGGCGAAGTATCCGAAGCCCAAATGCAGGCGTTGTTCGGTGAGGGTCTGCACCCGGACGCGAACGCGATCATCGCCAGGGAAATAGCGGCTGGTAAATCAGCGAAACAGGCTGTGGAGGCGGCGAAGCTCGGGGGGAGTTTCGCCGAGTTCGCCGCGAAATCAACGCCTATCAGCGAGCAGCTGGACCGTAGGATCGACGAGTTAACGCAGACTGAGCATCGTCGCCCGACCTGGGACGAGCGCACGATCCTGCGCACCGATGCCGCCCGCGAGTATCTGGCCGAGACGCTGGGACGAGCACCGTCTCGTGCCGAGATCGACGCCAAGCTGGCGCAGGAGAAGGCTGCCAGCCGCAAGGCGGTTGCCGGGTTCGACTGCGTGTTCACGCCGCCAAAGTCAGTGTCGATCCTGTGGGGGTTGGGCGATGAGGCGGTCCGCGCCGCGATCCTGCAGTGTCACCGGGAGGCGGTCCGGGAAGTGTTGGCGTGGGCCGAGTCTCAGTGTGCGGCTACCCGCCGTGGCCGTAACGGTGTGCAGCAGATCGACGCCGAAGGATTCGTGATCGCCGCGTTCGAGCACTTCGATAACCGGTGCGGGGATATGAATCTGCACACCCACTCGGTCATTTCCGGCAAGGTTCTCGGCTCCGACGGCAAATGGTCCGCGTTTGACGCCCGCCCGCTGTACGCCAGCGCTGTGTCACTGTCGTGCCGCTACAACGCCACCATCGTCGGTAAAATCCGGCGCCGGATCGGGTTCCGGTTCGAAGAACGTCATCGCGGGCGCGGAAAACAACCAGTGCTCGAGGTAGTCGGAGTCGATGACGACATGATCGCCGAATTCTCCCGCACCCCCGACATCATCGCCCGCACCGAACAACTCGTCGCCCAATACCGGGCTACCCACGGACACAACCCCTCTACCGTCACCCAATACCGGCTCGCACAGCAGGCCACCTTGGAAACCCGCGACGCCAAACCCCTTCCGCGATCGCTGCGCGCGATGCTCACCGAGTGGGCCGACCGTGCCCGCGATTTCCTCGGCGACGGCCGCACTGGCGTCGGATTCGTGCGCGATCTGCTGCACGACCACACCCACCCGCACGACCCGAAACCCTTCGACGCCACAGCGGTTGCGGTCGCCGTCGCTGTCGATCTCGGCGGTGTCACCGGTCTGGCGGCAAGCGACCCACCTACACGCGGCGCGCGAATCCGCGAGCACCTGAACATATGCCTGTTCGACGACCCGGGCGAGCTCCGTCGGGCCCACCAAGCGGTGGAGGTGCTGCTCCGCAGCGACCCAGCTCCCGCACTGCTGGACCGCATCCAGGCAGCCTATGCGGCACAGCAGCGCAGCATCTATGAACCGCAACCGATTTCGTTGGAGGTCATCGATACTGTCGCGCGGCGCCGCGCGACCTGGACTGAGGCCAACATCCGCTCCGCCGTGGAAGACCGCGTCGGCGTCTGCGACTTCCCCACCGACGACGCCCATCGCGCCGCCGTCGAGGAGGTCACCGCGCTGGTGCGCGACCACCTGTCCATCCGGCTCACCATTGACCCCGACCCCGTCCCGGCGGCGCTCGCACGCCGTAACGGCGAAAACGTCTTCACCGTCACCGGCGCTGTCCGCTACACCTCCCAGAGGGTCCTCGACGCCGAAACCCGCCTCCTCGACGCGGCGAAAACACCTACCCCCGAATCCATCCCACCTCACCTGGTCGACCACGCCATCGCCATCTTCGAACGTGACCGCGGCCTGCGACTCGACGACGGTCAGCGCGCCATCGCGCAGTATCTCTGCACGAACGGCATGCTGCTCTCCGTCGCCATCGGCCCCGCCGGTTCCGGCAAAACCACCGCCATGAGAGCCGTGTCGGCCGCATGGGAGGCAGCCGGTCGTGACGTCGTCGCGCTCGCACCGTCCGCGGCCGCGGCACGCGAACTCGGCACCGCGCTCGGTGTGCGGGCCAAGACGATCGCCAAGCTGCTCACTCAAGACCGGCACGGGCTACCGACTGGTGTGGCGCCGGGAGCGATGATCCTGGTGGACGAAGCAGCGATGGCTGCTACCGCTGATCTGGATGCGGTGCTGGCGGTTGCTTGTAAACACGGCGCGATCGTGCGGTGTATCGGTGATCCCGAACAGCTGTCCGCGGTCGAAGCCGGCGGCATCGTCCGCACTCTTGCGCGCGACACCAGGGCGCCTCATCTCCGGCGGCTCGTCCGCTTCTCCGACCCAGAGGAGGCGGCTGCCACCCTCGCGGTCCGAGCCGGAGACCTCGACAAAGCATGGGAGTTCTATCACGACCACGGTCGCGTCACCCACGGCATGAGCGATGAACTCCGGCAAGCGATCCTCGCTGCCCACCTCACCGACACCGCCCGCGGCATTTCCTCGCTGATGATCGCCAGCACCCTACGCAACGTATCCGCGCTCAACGCCGCCACCCAGGCCGCCCACGCCGCCACCGGCCGCATCGACACCACCGGGCCCCGAATCCGGCTCTCGGATGGCCACACCGGATACGTAGGCGATGTCATCCTCACCCGGCTCAACAACCCCGCCCTACGCATCGTCGGCGGCCTCCGCAACGGCACCCAGGTCGACAACGGCGACCTCTGGCGAATCCACCGCATCCACACCGACAACTCGCTCACCGCCACCGGCGTCGGGCACCGCGGCACCGTCCATCTGCCCGCCGACTACATCACCGACAACGTCGAACTCGGTTACGCGACAACCATCTACCGGGCCGAAGGCGCCACCGTCGACCACGCCTACGTACTGATGGACGACACCCTCGGCCGCGCCCTCGCCTACGTCGGACTCACCCGCGGCCGTCACCTCAACCGCATTTACCTCGCCACCGACACCCTGGTCGACCCCACTGGAGACCAACAACCCGACGACCCGATCGAACCGAAGCAAGTGTTCGCCCGCGTCCTCGCCCGCGACGACGACAACCTGTCAGCCACCGATGTCATGCGCGCCGAGCAAGCCGCCGCAGACCGACGCACACGCACGACCTACACCGAGATCTATAAGCAGCTTGCCGACGCCCGCGCCACCTACCTACTCGATCACGCACTCCCCGTTGTCTTCTTCCACGAAGTCAGCAGATCCGAGACCTTCCAGGAACTGCTCGACACCATCGCACGGGCCGATGCCCACGGACTCGACAGCGAGGAGCTGGTCGCTGTCATCGCCACCAACAACTATCAAGACCTGGGCGAATCCCTCGCCAACGCCCGAGACACCGCCGCCGTCCTCCGAGCCCGCGCCGACCGATGGATCCGCGACCAGCTACCGGTCACGCCACCGGCAACCATCCTCGCTCCCAGCGCAACGATGCCCGACCTCCTAGGGTCCAACGCGACCGAAGTTATCGCAGACGATCTGCCGTACACCGATCAGTTCCGCCCAAACCCCCAATACCCCGGCCGCGATAATCGCCTTGCTGACTACGCTGCCGAACTGCGCCAACGCATCGACCACGACCGATCCAAGCTCAATTCCGGAACTGCTCCCGCCTATCCGAAGCAACACGGCACGCCCGACGCTCCACCACAACGACCACGACGCAAGACCTCACCCCCGTCAGCCTCCATACGCCGACGCCGACGGTGATGTCCGGAAGCGTTGGTCGAGGACTCGCCGAAGAGTTTCGAAAACGATCACCGGCCGGTGGCGGTCTTGCCCCTGGCATCCAGGACAGGGCTGTGCGCCTGGTCCTGCTGAATGGTTGCCCTGGCCGTCCTGGCCGAGACATTGACCTGAACGACCGCAGCCCAGTCATCCCCGAGATCGACGAACCTCCTGGTCTCACCCGTCTCCGGTCTCATCCGTCTCTTGCTCCAGGTTCTGGCGTCTTTCGGCCGCATCGGTCAAGTCGTCGACCGAATCGATATCTGTGACCGCTTCAGTCTGTTCCGGATTTGGTTCTGATGACTGCGTTATGGATCGGTCCTTCCATTGGTCACTGCGAGGTCGATACCTTCGGAATGTTCGCTCTCTGCGGGGGGGTGCTACGACTCCCCTATTCGATCAAACTGCGAAGAGGCACCTCTTCCGCGCGTACCCGAGACGCTTCCACACGAAACCTTGTTCTGCTCAATGGGTGCGCCCATAGCAACGTCCTGTACCTCCACCGAGATCGTGGTCGGGCCGACGCGCCCCGCGCTGACAATAGCTGGGTAGAGTGAGCGATAGGCCCATTCCGCGCAGCCCCGGACGGCCGCTACCCACCGGAAGATCAACGTGCGGAGACCATCTCGATCTCTGCAACGTACGGAAATGCCGATTTTCGGGTGCGAGCACGGTAATCGACTCCGTGGGCAACGGTCTTCACCACAGCAGAAGGATCGCCTCCAGGCCCACGACGTAGCCGATGACCACCGCGGCCACACCACCGAGCACCACCACAAGCCAGGACTTGTCCCGCCACCGAAGTGTCACCACCACAAGGGTAGTGAGCATGAGAATTCCGATGAGCAAAGCTACAGCAGGTGCGTGATCAGAGTGCATGTCGGCGTAGCCAGGTGCGTGATTGGACTCCACGCTGGTCGAATCGGCTCATCGGGAGTCGATGTTTCACCAAGCTGAGCTGCCAGGAGATAGTTGCCAAACTGGCTATGCCCAGCCGAGGTATGGGCTCATGACGCTTACGGTCGCTGTCCCGTTATCGAACGTCCTGAAATGCCGCTGGTCGCGCGTTAGTCAATCGCCCAGATCGTGTGGCCGACAGCGCCTTCCAACGCGCGGTAATGCCGAGTTGAGTGTATGGCTGGATGCCGCACATCGTGCTGCCCGAACCGGCCACAGCGGGCCTGGCATTATCCCAGCGTGACCACTTTGGCTTGCCCGGAGATGACAGTGTCGTGGCGATCGACCAACGCGACCCGCACCTGCACTGTCTGCCCCGCCGACAGCGGCGTATCCGCGTCGCCGGCTCCGACCAGAGCGACTACGGCAGTATGGCGGGCGCCATCGCATTCGACGGTTTTCTCCGTGCCGGTAGCCGACGGACTGTCTGCCTCAGGTTCGCCCACCATCGCTTTGATGGCGACCACTCCGGCCGAGGCATCGCAGCTGTAGTCGATCCCCACGTTGGCCGGACCGACGCCACTGATGTCGATTGTGTTGGCGGCGAGAGCGGGACCAGCGGCTGCTACAACGGCCAACCCCATCGCCCCGAACACACTCGTGATGAGTGCAGGACGTCGGTACTTGCGAATGGTCACCATCGATCTTCGCCTCCCTACGTAGCGGACGTGCGGGTCAGTTGTAACACCCTGGCCTGCGAAGGATTTCGATCTTGCGTCTGACTGCTCAGATGATGCCAGCCGGAAGCGCTTCGACGGGCTGGTTTCACGAGATCGACATGATGTGTTGGCGTGAAGGGTCGGGGCGCTCCACCACCCCGCCCTGGCCGCGAGTTGACCTCGTGAACATCCGGTAATGGCTCCCCTCTGTTGTCAAGGCGTGGTGTGCAGGTCAGGGTTATGGTGGGTGGTGGTGAGTCCGGGTTGTGGCTTGTCCGAAGGGCCGGTGTCCGGGGTCAGGCCGGTCGCGCTGGAGTCAGTAGTCGCCCCGATTGCCCTCCCGGGCTTGCCGTTTCACGATTGCGCTGGTCGGCCAGCATGGCTGTGTAGACCACGTTCGACAGTCGCCGTTTCAACGCCCGCATCGCTTCCATCGATGTCTTGCCCGCGGCTTTGTTGCCGTCGTAATAGACGCGGCCGGCGGTGGGATTGCGTAGTTGGACAATCGCCATGGTGTGCAGGACTCGGTTGATCTTCCGGTTCCCGGCGCGGGAGAGCCGGTGTCGTTTCTGCTCACCGGAAGACGCGTCGATCGGTGCGGTGCCGTTCCAGGACGCGAACCGGCCCCGATCGGAAAACCGGTGAATATCGGCGACATCGGCCAGCAGTCGCGCCGCGCCGGCCGGTCCGATGCCGTTCAGCTCGATCAAGAGCGGGCCGCGCGCGCCGACCAGCTCGCGCAGCTCTTTGTCCGCGGCCTTGATCTTGCGGTCGATCCGTTCCAGATCCTCGATCGACTCCACCGCGAGACGACGGCGGATCTTGCCGGCGGGGTCCCGCGGCTTCACGATGGCGATCAGTTTCCGGGCTTGGGTCGCCGACAGGAACTTCTTCGCACCGCCGGGCAGCAATTCCAGCAGCAGCCGATGCAGCCGGTTGACGATATCGGTGCGGGCCCGGCCGAGCTCATCACGGCGGTCGGCGAGCATGCCGAGTGCGATCAGTTCCGGATCGGCGTGCACCCGGCGCAGATTCGGCGATCGCAGTGCCGCCAACGCGACCGAGTGCGCGTCGACCGGGTCGGTTTGCGGCCGTTGCCGGTGGCGAACACCCGCACCTGCGCCGACAGTTTCGCCGGGACATCGACCACGGTCTCACCGTCGTGCACCAAGCGGTGAGCCAAATGACGGCCGATACCATTGCAGCCCTCGATCGCCCAGATGCGGTCACCCAATCGCCGTGCCATGGTGAGCATTTCGGTATACCTCGCGGCGTCGGTGCGGTACTGGCCGGTGCGCAGCACCTTCCCGGTGCCGTCGATGGCCTCGATCGTGGCCGAGCGTTTGTGCGGGTCCATTCCGATGATGACCGTCACCAGCACATTCCTTCCCGATTCGACATCGATGGTGTCGTGCGGGAAGGCACCGCTACTTCGAGCTGGGCAGACCCTCTTCAGCCATTCCCGGCACGATGCCCGGTGAGAGGCAAGCCATTTGAGAGCCACACCAATACCGACGGTGGGCAGCCGCTGCGAGAGCATCTCACCGGGCACCTGGACCAGATCCTGGCCGGGAACCGGTCCTGCCTCAAGTCTTAAGTAGCCGCTGCGTGGGCGGTCTGTGTAGCGAGATCAACTGCGGCGCATAACGTCCTCTCCTGAGTCAAGATTTGTGGCAGGGCGGGGCAAGCGACCTGCATCTTCTGCCTGACAGGCCGACTTGCTTTCGTGGGCTTCGCCGGTCGCGATGATCTCACCGTTTCCAGCCTTCATCCGGAACCGGTACTTGCCAGCCTTGTCCTTGTACGACCGATGGCGCAGACGCCCTACAGCACGCATGAACGCAGGTAGCCGACACATTCATAGCTACCTGCGTTCGAGTTGTGCAAGGCGGGATGAGAAGGCCGTCCTGATCCCTGAGTCCTGGCGCCGTCTCTACTTTTGCGGCTCGTTGGTTTGCTGGCTGTTGATCTGATCCGATACCGGCATGGCCTGCGTGGTCAACCGGTCGACCGACGACGGTAACGGCTGGGTCGTGCAAGCCGTGCCTCGCGCGGAGCCCGAGGGCTCCGCCCCACCTGCAACGTCATCGCCTACGTCATATTCAGCCGCACGGCCTGGCACGTCTAGTGAATCGGCCGTCACACCTCCTTCAGCGCGGTCCACTCGTCAGAGATCGGTCCGCTCTTCTTCACAATGTTCTTGCCACTCTCGTCGGTGGCGATTGCCTTGTCACCGCGGAAGAACCACCAGTTTCCCGTCGCGTCGAGGCACACCGCATCCACCCCGTACTCGTATCCGGTCCCGCTTAGCGCAGGCCAAGCATCAGGGGCTGCAATCTCTCCAGGGCCTACGAGCGTGTTGCGTCCTGAAACGTCTGTCGAAACCGCTTTATCTCCATGGAAGAACCACCAAGCGGGATGGTTACTTCGCGCGACGGCATTCACGCCGTACATGAACTCCAAGTTCTCCAACGCGGGCCAGCCGTCCACCTTGAAAATAGCCCCGGGTCCGTGAAAAATTTCTTTCCCGTCGTAATTGGTGCCCAACACCTTGCCTCCCTTGAAGAACCACCAAGTATCAGCATCTCCAAGAGCCACTGTATCGAGATTACTTGAGAAGGCAGGATACCCCGCCAGTGTTGGCCACTGAGATTCTATTGGATCGGGGCCCACGCAGATACTCTTTCCATCTGGTTCTGTCGCCACCGCATGGCCTTCTTTGAAGAACCACCATGACCCGTTCCGGGTGCTACATACGGCGGCATCTACGCCGTACTCGAACCCGTGCCTGTCACTCTCTGGCCTGTGAGCCATCGGACTCCCACTCCTTCCGTCTAGTGAACGCGTAATCGAGGCATTTGCCCGGACACCGAATCTGGACTGTGTCACCTCCGTCCACATTTGCTCGGACTCTTGCTATTTCTGCGTGGTCTGGTGGTTTGGACTGTTCGTGAGCAACGTCTTGGACGGCGCGCCGAACTCGCCGTGCCGCTTGGCCGGTGACACCGCCCGGCGTTCTCACGCCGAAAGAACTTCAGTGCCGATCCGCCCGCCCGCAGCAGCCCGGTCTCCCGGAATCCCGACGGCTGTCGGCCCGCGTCGGAGCCGTATGCGGCTGCGGCGTCCTCGTCACTGTGTCAACGTTTGTCGCGGTACCGGCCACGCGATTGATGACATTGCGTTGTCGGCCTCGCTGCCGACAGGCAGGTAACGCAAGGGGAAGCGCCGAGCTGCATCGACGACATCGTTGTGGGTCGACGTAGTTCGACCTGGATGCATCCCAAACGTGTTGATACCCAACGATCTTGGGTGCAAAACCGAATTGGCGGAGCGTTCCAAATCGGTCCGACAGACCGTTCCAAACCCGTCCGGCAGAGTGTGTCCACTGTTCGTCACTCCGGGACTCGCCGTAGCTCGTCACCGACGGCCCGCCCAAGTGGTGGGGGGCGGCAGTACCACGTCGAGGTCGTCACCGCAGCGAGAGCTGCACTGCGTTGCCCTCGACGCGCGCCATTCGGCAGTAGCGGACGTTCCCGAGATCGACCGGCGGCCAACGACTACGCCTCGCTCAAACGACCGGAATGCGGCATGAGAGCGCACTTGCCCTGGTTATGGCCGGAGTATGTTCCATCGGTTCTGGCAAGACGATCTCGGCGCCCAACCTCCTCGCCACGTCCGATGTGAGGGCCAGTCGACTGCCCGGCTGGGCGCGGCCAGACTGTCCCGTTGTCGCCCGCGTGCTCCAGCCTGAACGCCGCCCGAATTGTTGGCTCGCTCACGGCTGGTTGACCTCGAGTGTGGTTGAGGTATGAGGCTCGGGAACGGCGGTTTGGTGCCGCCTGGTTGGTTCCGCGCTGACAGGAAGGTTGAGACATGACGGTGTTGGTTACCGGGAGTACGGGTACGGTCGGGTCCGAGGTGGTCAGGCAGTTGGTTGTCCGGGGGGTGCCGGTGCGGGCGTTGACCCGGTCCCCGGAGAAGGCTTCCTTTCCGGCCGGGGTCACCCCTGTTGCGGGGGAGCTGAGCGACCCTGACGCGATGCGGACCGCGCTTGACGGGGTGACCGGTGTGTTTCTGCTGAGCGCGGTCGCCCCGGACGAGCTGACCGGCACGGTGAACACGCTCAGCCTCGCTCGTGAGGCCGGGGTGCGCAATGTTGTGTACCTGTCGGTGATCCACGCCGATCGTTTCACCGACCCGCCGCATTTCGCCGCGAAGGCCGCCGCGGAACGGATGATCGCCGAGTTCGGCCTGCCGGCGACGATTTTGCGGCCGGGCTATTACATGCAAAACGACATCGTCGGTACGCATCGCCGCGCCCTAGACGAGGGCATCTATGCCCCACCGGTGGGCAACCAGGCGGTGCTGGCGACCGACACTCGCGATCTTGCCGAGGTCGCCGCGTTGTCGCTGCTGCGCCGAGAACACGCCCGTGAGGCGTTGCCGCCGGAGACAATCGACGTCGTAGCACCCGAGGTCCTCACCGGCACAGCGATCGCCGCGCTCTGGAGCGAAGTACTGGGCCGGTCGATTGCCTACGCCGGCGACGACCTGGATGTCTACGGACAGCAGGTGCGCGAGGTCATGCCCGGCTGGATGATCTACGACATGCTCCGGATGCTGCGCCGGTTCCAGACCGACGGTATGCGCGCCGCCCCCGGCACCGACGAGCGCCTGCGCGAGCTGCTGGGACGGCCGATGCGTTCCTACCACGACTTCGCCCGCGACACGGCAGTGGCCTGGACCAACTGACCAGCCCGTACCCGAGCCACTTCCGCAGGAAAGGAGCGTGCATGGCCACTGTCGCGATCATCGGCGTTTCCCGCGGTCTCGGTCGGGGATTGGTCGTAGAACACCTGCGCCGCGGCTGGGATGTCATCGGCACCGTCCGCAGACCCTCGGATCAGGACGACATGACCGAGGGATTGACGACCGAACTGCTCGATGTCACCGACCAGGCGGGAATCGACGTGCTTCGGCAGCGACTCCCACGCCCGATCGAACGGCTGTTCGTGGTGGCTGGCGTGACCGGCCCCACGACAGGACGGCGGCCGTGATGCGCGGCTCGACCACCGCGAGCCGGGTGCCGATGGAGATCACCCCGCCTGAATACCCCGACCGGGCCGCCGATCTCGGGCAGCGAAAGGAGGGCGTCTAGGGCGACCCGCCATTCCGGGACCGCCTTGTCGACCAGCGGGAGGACGAGCCGGTCGAGGATCTCGGGGAGCTCGATGGTGGCCGTGGCGTAGCCCTCCGCCGCGGAGTGCCGGGCCCGGGCCACCAGTCGGGGGTACATCTTGTGCAGTCCGCCGGAGTGGCCGAGCAGGATCAGCGGCACCGGTGTGGATGCGGATGCGGTGTCCACAGGATGCCGGGGATCGCGCCGAGGGTGAATTTGCGCTCGAGGATGTCGTCGTCGAGCGCTGTTCGGAAATGAATTGCACGATAGTGCCTTTCGGGGGTGCCGTCCCGGGCCGCGGTCGCCCATCACTCCCACGGAGACCTCAACGCGCCAACTACACCTGGACAATGCCACTCACGCGCCAACTGCCTCATTAATGGCTCCTTTCGCCGATGAGGGTCGAGTGCGTAGGACCTACTGGCTGGAGTCGTGAGGTGCCGCGCGACCGACTCCACCTCGGCGCCGGTTTGTCGAATGGGCCGGTGTGCCTCATTCCCGCGCGCGAGAAGGGACTTGCCGTGTGCTCGAGTCATGTGGTCGTGAGTGGGCCGTGTTTGTCGAGGTGAAAATGTGTGTACATAGTGACGGCCAGGCAGACTATGGCGGCGGTGATGAGCATGGTCCCGCCGGCGACGATTGTGGCGAGTGCACCGCCGAGTAGCGCGCCTAGGCAGAACGCGGTGTAGAGCAGGAAATAGCCGAGCCAGTCGGTGCAGGTGCCGCCGCTGATGTGGCGTTCGATGCCTTGGCCCAGCTTGACCAGTGTTCCGGTGACGTAGCTCAACGGCACCGACACCTCGCCGTCCTTCACGAACGTGGTGTTCAGGGCGCCGATACCGAACGCGACGACCAGGATGGGCAGAAGGTCGACCTGGGCCGATTCCGTTGCCTGGCTGAAGATTGTGTCAACGACCGACGCGACGACGAGGCTGGCAGTGGTGAGGATGGTTGGTCCGTGCAGGTGACGAGACCAGAGGTGCCTGCGGCACAAGGACGCAACCACAACACCGGAGAGGAAGGACATCAGCAACAGTGCCGCTGGGACGAAAACCTCGGTTTTGTCGCGAAAGGTTCCGAGGATTGCTCGTTCGGTATTACCGGTCATGAAGGTGACGAAGTAGCCGGCCGTGTGCATGAACGCAGCGGCTCCGATGAGACCCGACAGCCCCGCGAGGACCCATGACAGCCTGGCTTCGTTGTCGAAAAGTGTTCTGACACTGCTCTCCTCGGACTCCTCCATAGGTCGGCTCCTTCGAAGGTTGTGTGGTGTAGTAGCGAGGCCCGCTCTGTCTGAGAATGCCCCTTTGCCAGGCAGGGCTGTGTGTTGTCCGGTGAATTGAAATCGCTTCTCGCTACTCGAAATTTTATTCGATCAGTCGACAGTTCGGCATCGTCGTTGCTGCCGGATACTCCACAGCGGCGCTGGTGTTTCGATATGCCGTGGCGGGGTATCTGCTGGATGTTTCGTTCGATGTGGAACGTCGATGCCCGCACGACACTACCCGTATGGAGAAGGCGCCGTGGCCGACAGCTACCCTTCCAGGGCACCCTATGACAACTCGTCCTCCATCGCGGGTCGGTTCGCCCAGAACAGCATCTTCGAGCGATGTGCCCGCGCGGGTTTCGTCGTGAGTGGCATCGTCCACTTGATCATCGGCTACATCGCCATCCGGATCGCTCTCGGTGGTGCAGGCGGCACCGCGGATCAATCCGGTGCCATGAGTGAACTGGCCAGCAAGCCCGGCGGCATCGGCGCACTATGGGTGGGCGTGGTCGGGTTCGTGCTGATGGCACTGTGGCGGCTCGCCGAAGCGGCACTGGGCAGTTCGTCCAAACCTGACGCAGACAGCAACAAGTCCGAAGCGATCAATCGCGTCAAGGCATTCTCCCTGGCGGTGGTCTATTTCGTGTTCGCCTTCTCCGCGTTCGGATTCGCCCGCGGCAGCGGCAGATCCAGCGGCGACGAGAGTACGAGGCTCTCCGCACGGTTGATGCAATCCACCGCAGGCACGATCGCCCTCGCCGCGGCCGGGGTGATCATCATCGCGATCGGCGGCTACCACGTGTACAAGGGGGGCAGCCGGAACTTCCTCGACGACCTCGAGGGCAGCACCAGCAACCTCGTGCGGCGGCTGGGCACGATCGGATACATCGCGAAGGGACTGGCTATTGCCGCGGTCGGGTTGCTGGTGATCCTCGCCGCGAGCCAATCCGAGCCGGACAGGGCTGCCGGACTCGATGGCGTATTGAAAACCCTCGGGGCGCAACCATATGGCATGGCCCTGCTGGTCGTGGCCGGACTGGGCATCATCACCTACGGCCTCTACAGTTTCGCTATGGCCCGATACGCCAAGATGTAGTCGGGCGCAGCTCAGAACAGCAGCCCCGGGAGGCTGGTGTTCGGGGGAGGCCGAGGGGGTCCAGGACCACGGTCTCGCGGCAGTTGCGTGGTCAGCCGGCGGCGGCTCCGCCTTCGGAGTCCCACGTGTGTTGCGCGGCTTTGCTTTCGGCGTGGTCGCGATGTGCTCGTGCGGTGATCGTGAGCAGTTCGGTGACTGTGGAAGGATTCGCGGAGCGGGCCGTGGCGTTCATGGTTGCGTGCGCGACATCCGGGGTGGTGTCCGGTGGGACGACGAGCAGCGCGATTCGGTCCCCGCTGACACCGAGGACATCGAGAGTGTGTGCCGGTTCGAGTCGGTATCCGTCGAATCGGACGCTTCGAAATCCCACCCCTGCGCCCACCAAGGCAACATTATGCCGCCGGTTCCTCGCCCCCGGGTTCGCGGCGTAGAACTGGCGCACCATCTGCCGGTATCGATGGCGGCCTGAAGCCGCGGGATCTCCGTCAGCGTATTTTCTCGGGGATCGTATCGAGGGCGTGCAGCACCTGTACTGCGAGCTCG
This sequence comes from Nocardia transvalensis, assembly GCF_015477765.1. Classification (GTDB taxonomy): domain Bacteria; phylum Actinomycetota; class Actinomycetes; order Mycobacteriales; family Mycobacteriaceae; genus Nocardia; species Nocardia transvalensis_A. Next base: position 839,863 of record NZ_JADLQQ010000002.1, read on the forward strand.
GTTGCGGCGTTGTCGTCGAGCTGGGAGTATTTCCGCACGACATCGCGAACGCGAGTCACTCGACGTTCGTAGGGCGTGGTTGCCATTTTTTTGCTTTCTATCGGTAGTAGGTCTTCTCGTGATCGGCCGGGCAGGTGCAGGCGCATTTTCGATCCAGCCCGCGCGTTGTGGTCGCGGAGCAGTACCTGATTCCTATCCGGTCGTGGGCTTCCCACGTGTGGGGGCATGCCGCACAAGAGAATTCGAGCGGTGCGGCGGGCATGGTGATGACGCCTTTGTCGGAAGTCAATTGCCTGACCCCTTCCGTAGGTCTACACCGTGGACATACGATGATGACAATTTCTACGCTACACCTTTCGCGCTCTTCAGGAGCGTGCCATCGGAAAGCGGGATCTCTGTCTCCTCGGGTCGTCGCGTGCACCAGCGGGCGAACCTCATTGCCCGCTGTCCAGGCCGAGCGCTCTCGTGCTGGCGATCGAGCTTGGTCGCCCGTTTGTCGCGCTCGGAGGTGCTGATCAGCCATGCCGCAATCTCACCCATGACCTCCGAGGAACCGGTCGATACGCCTCAGCTCGCAGGGGCGCGATCGCCCCGTTGCCGCGGTGGGCGACATCCGGCAATTCCGGCTGGCCCGAGCGCGTTCGGGGCCGCCGCGGTAGTGCGTTGCGGAGGGGTGTGAGCACGATGACGGCGCCGGTGACGGCCATCCAGGTCGGTAGCGGGTAGAAGACGAGTCGTTCGCTGATGCCGACTTGCAGGCCGATCGTGAGCAGGACTGTGCCGGTGAGTCCGGTGGAAGCGCACAAGGCCGACCATATCGCCGCGAGGCGGCGTTGTTTCCACAGCCAGATCGCCAGCAGGATCAGCACGATGTGCCGGGATACGAACGCCGGCATGACGGCTAGGCCGTGGATGATGATGCCGTCGTTGGAGGGGAACACCCCGGTGGCGGCGGTACTCGCGCCGATGACGACCGCGAGTGCCACGATCGACCATTGGCGGCGTCCGTGGGGGATGTAGTCGCGGAATCCGATGGCGCCGATGATGGTGAGCAGGCCGAGCGCGACGAATGCCGCGTTCATGAGCAGGTGCAGTGGTGAGCACATGTTCGGGGTGCATGCGGTGATGCCGAGGTCGCTGATGGTGTCGTGGCGGAAGCTGTAGTCGGTCTTCCAGGCGATCGCGGTCACGATCTCGATGACCAGGTACGCGAATACCAGTGTCCAGGCGATTCCGGCGATGATGTGGCGGAGTGGTCGAGACTTCATCCACGCGGTCTCACCGGTTCCCGATCGGTGGGTATCTGGGGGCGGTGGACCCGAGGCTGTGGCTCCCGGCGCGGCCTGGTCGACGGTGTGATCGAAGATGCTCACGAGGGCGCCGTTTCGTGGTTGTTGCCGATGGGGTGCGCGACCGCGCTATCGGCATCGTTGATCTGGGTCGGCGGGGCGGTCACGGTGGTTGCTGCTGAGCCGCTCCGCGGTGGCAGAGTTGGGTTTCGGGCCCGGGGGTCAGCTGGTGTGGGCGGACCGTGATCGGGTTTCGATGTCGAGGTCACCGTCCTGGGTGAGGGACGCGGTGCAGGTGATGCGGCGTTGGTGGGGGTCGTCGAGGGTGACCTGATCGTGCACGGTCAGGCAGGCCACGGCGCCGAAATTCACCAGCAGGTACCGGTTTGCGACCGCGCCGGACTCGTGGGTGAGCGCGACGGTGAAGATTCCCGTGTGCGACCCAGGCACGGGCGGCGGTGGCACCACCGAGGAGTCGGTGGCGGGGAATTGCAGGCGGAACGGCAAGTCGCGAGAGTCCAGGTATGTGGTCATGAGGGGGTCACGTCCGATCGTGGGGGCGTTGTTCGGTTGCCCGGTGGAGGCGCTGGAACCGTCGGTGGCGGGGCCGAATTGTTGCGGTCGACCAGGGGTTCGGCATCGCGGGTGGCCTCTTCCATCGGGGACAACCACTGTAGTTTATTATTGTAGACCTACAGTGTTGACATTGGGTGGTGGTCGGTGTGTACTGGAGGTATCAACAGATCCGAGGGATCGCCATGATCGTCATCATCGGGCTCGTCATCCTCATCGCCGCCGTCCTCATCGGCGTTGCGGGGGTATTTGCCAACAGCGGCCCCAACCACGTATTGACCGACAACTTCGCGGTCTTCGGCTACCACGTCACCGGCTCCACCGGCGTGCTGTTCCTCTACGGCATCGTCATCGGCGGTATCGGCATCGCGGGTTTGGGCCTGCTGCTGGCCGGTGCCCGCCGGTCGGCCCGCCGCGGGCGCAGCGCGCGCCGGGAACTCAAAGCCACCCACCACGAGACCCCCACCTATTACAGCCACACCGGTACCACCGATGTGGCATCCGATGCACCCGGCGACGTCGCCGGGCAGGGAACCGGCCACCGGCCCACCTTCCGCGAACGCGGCCTGGGCAAGCTGTTCGGTCGCGCCTCGGCCGGTCGGTGACCGCCGAGCCCCCACGCGGCGACCACCGTCGACCACCGCGCTCGCACCGGCCAGCCATCCCTGTGCCTCGTGACATCGCACGTCAATCCGAAGTCAGGTAACCCGTCATGATCATTGTTGGGGTCGTTCTGCTCGTCGCCGGATTCATCCTCGGCATGCCTCTGCTGGTCACCGCCGCAATCGTCCTGCTGGTCATCGGCCTGGCGCTGATGATCGCGGGCCGCACCGGCCACGCCGTCGGCGGCCGAAGCCACTACTACTGACCGGCACACCGGCGCAGCCGCTCGACATCGACTGCGCCGCAACCTCGCTCAGCACTCACCTCCAGCTTATGGAGCTGTCAAGCTCATCCTCACCGTCCTGATCGCTGGCATCGTGATCGGCGTCATCGGGTATGGCGGTACTGAACCGCCTCTCGGCCGACACTCGGCTACCCGACCTCGGCGAAGCGGCGCGACGGCTGCTGCGCCGGTCGCATCCGGAGGATAACGCGATCAGTCGAGATCTCAACGAAAACGCCGGCGGCTCAAGACATATCCGCACCAACCCAAGCCTACGAGACCGGCTCGAGTGACCGCACCACACTCGGCTACCCCTCGACTACCCGGAGACAGCAATGAGAACCTACGCCAACGACAGCAGGAGGATGCGCACCAGCCGCCGTTCCCGGATGACCAGCGTCGTCATGATCGTGGTGTTCGTGTGGCTGATTGCCGGTGTCATCGCCGGTGCCCAGCGGCACTACTACAACAGCGTGCCGACCACCTGCGCCAGCGCCGGAACCATCGCGGCGACCATTGTCGCCGGACCGCTCAACTACCTCGGCATGAACCCGACAGTCGGCAGCTGCCACGTCGACGTACCCCAGCCCAGTCAGTAATCGCGCAGTAATCGCGCGGGTCGAGCTCGACCAATTCGGGCGCGAGCTCGATCGGATTCGCCGCGACCGGCCTGAACCCGAGATCCTGGAAAGGAAACACCCATCATGACCACTCAACAGACCCTGCCCGACACCCGGCGAGATCCTCCCTCCGCGTCCGGTGCACGGTTGCGACTGCGCTCCGACACCGCGACGCCGGGCCACATCGACGGCGCGTGGTGGCCCCACAGCGACGACCTCGCCGCAGAGCTGCCCGATCTGCTGGCCCTGCTGCGGCCACGTCTGGGACCCATCCATCGCATCACCTACCACCTCACCGAATGGTCCCCAGTACCGGGGCGATTCGCCGACGCCGGGCGCCGAGTCCGACTCGACGGTTACCGGCTCAAACCGGCCCGCACCCTCGATGTCCTCGGGGTCAGCGGCGACCGAATCGCGCTGCTCATCGTCCCCCCGAACACCACCCCGGATGTCGCGGACGCAACCATGAACGCCACGACCCACTCCGCGAATCCTTCCACCGTCGCCGAACTACTCACCATCACCGCACAAGCACAATCAGACCACGCTGAAAGCAAAGCCGCGGAACACAATTGGGATTCCGAAGGCGGAGCCGCATCCGTCTGAGTTCTCGCCAGCGCCGCGAGACCGTGATCCTCGACCGCCCTGGTTTCTCCCTGAACGGTGCTGGCGACATGCCGCGGCGTTGGCCGTCGACGGTGCCAGGTTGTACCGGGCGCCTGCGCTGACACTACTGGCCGAGCGCTCGGACCGCCCATGCCTGGTGACGGCACGGGCGCGCTGGTGCTATTCGGTCGTGGAAGTTGCCGCGGGTCCGTGTCGTCGGAGTGGGGTGGCTACCGCGGTGGTGAGGTATTCGACGCCGGTGATGATCTCCGGATGGATGCGTATGAAGCGGTCACGGGGTCCGGGGAAGGCGGCGCGCAGCAGTCGGCGGTAGTGGGCGATGTCGTCGGGGTCGGTGATTTGCTCTGCGGTGCCGGTGATGATGACGCACCAACCGCGCAGGGTGTGGTGGTCGATGGTGTCGGCTTGGTAGGCGACGACCTGGCGGTCGGGGGTGAGGGTGATGCCGGGGCCTGCGTGGATGACGATCGTGTCATCGTCATCGAGGATGTGGCTGACCGGCCGGATGGTGGGCAGAGCGTAGCGGGAGAATACGACCCGCCCGAACCGGAACCTGGCCCGCAGCCGCATCTTGGGCGGCATGAAGATCGAAACCCGCTGAGCCGCACCGTTACTCGAAGCCCACGATCCGCAGCCTCGGGCCCCCCGCCCAACCCCACGGACACAGCCGCTCAATGCCTGACCCGCCCGGTGATCAACAACCCGAGGAGGAACACATGAGCAGCCTTCGTCAAGTCATGCTGTGCACCTGGAAACCGGACACCACACAGGAGCAGATCCAGCTCGTCGGCGAGCGACTGACCCAGATGCCCCAGCTCATCCCCGAGACCCAAAACATCGAATTCGGTCCCGATGCCGGTATCGACGCCCAACCGCAGTGGTCCACGCAGGCACCCCCACCGAACTACGACTTCGCCATCGTCCAAGACTTTGCCGACCAACAGTCCTACCTCGCCTACCGCGACCACCCAGCACACCAAGCCATCGCCGAGGAATGCTTCCTACCCATCCTCGCGCAGGCTGCCACGATCCAGTTCCAGCTGGAGTGACCGGTACGGGTGCCGCAGCTGGTGACAAATGCTGGCTTTGCAAGTCACATCCGTTCACCACGCAGAGCCCAGGGCGTGGGGCGCCAGCGACCAGTCCGACGACATGACCACC